>CAVQFK010000009.1:0-1437367 GCA_963711755.1 uncultured Actinomycetota bacterium | reverse complement strand
TCCGCCTGCGCGCTTCACCCGGTGAGATCCGCAGCCGCCTGGACAGCACGTCCGCCCACGAGTCACTGCCGAACGTCAGGGGGTTGCCTTCACTGATCAGCCGCCCGATCACTTTTCGGTCGATGGCGATCCATTCCTTGTCGAGTTTTTCCAGCCTCACCAGGAGCGCTTGGCCCTCGGTTCGGCTCAAGGTCTCCAAAGGAAACGCCGCAACGGCTCTGTAGCCGGCCTCGATGGAGTCGAGCGCCGCAACGATGACTTCTCTATCCGAACGCATGTTCGAAGCGTATCGCCGCGTACCGACACGTGACGAAAGCCATCCACAGGGTTCATGCCTCGTGGCCCGGCTCCAGGTCGCGGACATCGGCGAAGGTGACGAGCTGGTCGAACACGTCCGGCGCATGCCCCGCATCCGGCTCCAGCAGGAACCCGACATGATCGCCAAGGTCGAATCGGCCCAGTGCCGCTCCGACGAACCATCCCGCTGCGTCATCCAGGATCGGCAACCCGTGCGGACCCGGCGCCCACCGGCACTGCGCGAACTTGTCCGTCGTATCGCCCGTCTCGCTGCCGAACAGCCGGGCGAGCTCGCAGTGCTCCCGCGGCACCAGATGCACCGCCAGGTGCTCGGCGTGCTGCGCCACCCGGTAGGTGTGATTGCGCTTGGACAACCCGACCAAAAAGCGCGGCGGTCCGATACTCACCTGACTGGTGAACCCGACCAGGCAGCCGGCTGAGCGCCCATCGGCGTTCGTGGTCACCACGTACATCGGATAGTCCAGCAGCGAGACCAACTTCTCGAACGCTTCCATCGTCGTCCCGTCGCTAGGGTTGAGGTATGGCTCGAAAGTACGCCACCGCCGACGCGGTGGACCTGTCCGAACTGCTGACGTTCATCCGACCGCGACATCGCATGGTGCTCACCACATTTCGCGCGGACGGCTCGTTGCAGAGCTCCCCGGTTTCGGGCGGTGTCGACGACGAGGGACGCATTGTGATCGCCACCTATCCACAGCGGGCCAAGGTGGCCAACGTGCGGCGCCATCCGAACGCCAGCGTCATGGTCCTCTCCGACGAGTTCAACGGTCCCTACGTCCAGGTCGATGGCGAGGGCGAGGTGATCGACCTGCCCGACGCCGTCGAGCCGCTCGTCGACTATTACCGGAGCATCGCCGGCGAGCATCCGGACTGGGCGGAGTACCGCCAAGCCATGGTGGACCAGGGCAAGTGCCTGATCCGGATCGCCCCGCAGCGCTGGGGGCCGGTGGCTACTGGCGGCTTCCCACCGAAATAGCGGTATCGACGCCGTCGAGCTCGAGTGTGAGTGAGCCGGACGGATTCGCGCGGAACTTTCCCGTGCCTGCCACGTTGCTCAGCTCCCCGGTGCCCGCCGCGATGCGGAGGTCGGCGCTTGCCACGCCGTCGCGGTAGGCGCCGTCGTGCAGCAGCACGATGCCACCCTTCATCCCACCGACCGTGCCCTCGATGTGCTCGATGCCGACGTAGAGCGCCGTCTTGTCGGGCGCGTAGGACAACAGCCATTTTGTCGTTGACGTGCCCTTGATATCGCCTTCGTAGCGCTTCGACACCAGGGCCTCCGTGAGCTTGGTGGCCTCATTGCCGTCCTCGAACGGTGTCTCGTCCCAGGTGGCGATCTCGAACGTCGCCTCGATGTGTCTGCTCATGTCCCGTCGGATACCCGCCGCCAGCGGTTGGGAATCGAGAGGTCGAACAGGAAGGCAGGGCGGGACTGTGGTAGTCAGGGCAGTACGGGCGCGTTGCGTCCGCTAGCACGTCAAACTATAGTCTGGACACATGTCCAGAGAGTTCGGAGTCGTTGCGTGACAGTATTTGGCCAGCTCATTGAGGCTTTGGCCGCCGAACTCGGATTCTGAACATGCGCATCGCGTTGTTGTCCTACCGGAGTAAGACCCATTGCGGCGGGCAAGGGGTCTACGTCCGTCACCTGTCTCGTGGACTGGTCGAACTCGGCCACGACGTGGAGGTCCTCTCCGGCCAGCCCTACCCCGAGGGGCTCGATCCGCGGGTGCGGCTGACCAAGGTGCCCAGCCTGGACCTGTACCGCGAGCCGGACCCGTTCCGGATTCCGTGGCCCAGCGAGATCAAGACCCGGATCGACCTCCTGGAACTGCTGACGACGTGGACGGCCGGCTTCCCTGAGCCAAAGACGTTCAGCATGCGCGCGGCCCGCATTCTGGCCGAGCGCCGGGCCGACTTCGACGTCGTGCACGACAACCAATGTCTCGGCAGCGGCCTGCGAACCATCGCCGAACTGGGACTTCCTGTGGTGGCGACGGTGCATCACCCGATCACCCGGGACCGCGTCCTCGACGTGGCTGCCGCGTCGTGGTGGCGAAAGCCGTTGGTGCGCAGATGGTATGGCTTCGCGGAGATGCAAAAGCTGGTTGCCCGTGAGATTCCCGAGCTGCTGACCGTGTCTTCGACGTCTGCTGCCGACATCGCTGAGGATTTCGCGGTGACGCCCGACCAGCTCCATGTCGTCCCGCTCGGCGTGGACACCGAGCTGTTCAAGCCCTCCGAGCAGCGGGTGCGCAACCGCATCATCGCCATCGCCAGCGCCGACGTGCCGCTCAAGGGCGTGAGCCACCTGCTGCACGCGGTGGCGCGACTGCGCATCGAACGCGACCTGGAGTTGCAGCTGGTCGCCAAGCTCGAGCCCAACGGGCCGACCGAGAAGCTGATCGCCGAACTGGGCATCTCCGATATCGTGCACAGCTCGAGCGGGGTGTCGGATTCCGAGCTCGCCGACCTTTTGGCGTCGGCCGAAATCGCCTGTATCCCGTCGCTTTACGAGGGCTTCTCGTTGCCGGCGGTGGAGGCTATGGCCAGCGGAACGCCGATCGTGGCCAGCCGCGCCGGTGCACTGCCCGAGGTGGTCGGTGCCGACGGCGAATGCGCTCGCCTGGTGCGGCCCGCCGACGTCGACGAACTGACCAAGGTGCTCGGCGAACTGCTCGACTCCCCACTGGAACTACAACGCCTCGGCGCAGCGGGCCGTCGCCGTGCGCTCGACGTGTTCAGCTGGGAATCCGTTGCGGCGCAGACCGTGGCGGTCTACGAAAAGGCGCGGGCGCGGGTGGGGCAATGCTGACTGTCGACTTCGACCGGCTCGACATCGGGGCCGGCACCAAGGTGATCGACGTGGGCTGCGGAGCGGGCAGGCACAGCTTCGAGGCCTACCGCCGGGGCGCCGACGTCATCGCGTTCGACCAGAACGCGGCCGACCTGAACGACGTCGACGAGATCCTGCAGGCGATGAAGGACCAAGGCGAAGCCCCAGCATCGGCAAGGGCCGAGGCGGTCAAGGGCGATGCACTCGAATTGCCCTACGCCGACGGCGCTTTCGACTGCATCATCGCCTCAGAGATCCTCGAGCACGTTCCAGAGGATGACCGGGCGATCTCCGAGCTGGTCCGGGTACTCAAACCAGGTGGCGTGCTGGCGATCACCGTCCCGCGCTGGCTGCCCGAGAAGGTGTGCTGGGCACTGTCCGACGAGTACCACGCGAACGAGGGCGGCCACATCCGGATCTACCAGGCCGACGCGCTGCGTGACAAGGTGCTCGCGCACGGCCTTCGCCTGACGCACACCCATCACGCGCACGCACTGCACGCGCCCTACTGGTGGCTGAAATGCGCTGTGGGAACCGAGAAAGCAGATCATCCCGCGGTGGCGGCGTACCACAAGCTACTGGTGTGGGACATGATGAGCCGACCGTGGGTCACCCGTACCGCCGAGTCGCTGCTGAACCCGCTGATCGGCAAGAGCGTGGCGCTGTACTTCGCCAAGCCGGAGGTGCCGGTTGCCGCTCTTTGACGTGCCGGCGGTGCATGGCGTGCTGACGCCGGCACAGTGCCGCGAGACTGCGCGGTCGATCGCGCACACCCAGGAATCCTCCGGCGCCATCCCGTGGTTCGAGGGTGGGCACACCGATCCATGGGATCACGTCGAGAACGCGATGGCACTCACCGCGGCAGGCCTTCTCGAGCCTGCGCGCGCCGCGTTCGAGTGGTGCCGAAAAATGCAGCGGGCCGACGGCTCATGGCCGATCCAGCTGCGCAACGGCGTCGTCGAGGACGCCAACAGCGACAGTAACTTCTGCGCCTACATCGCCACCGGCGTCTGGCATCACGTGCTGGTCACCGGTGACCGCCGGTTCGCCGAGAACATGTGGCCTGTGGTCACCAAGGCCATCGACTTCGTGCTCGACCTGCAGCAGGCCGACGGCCAGATCTCTTGGGCCAGAAGCCCTTCGGGTCCCGAGCCTGAAGCTCTGATGACCGGATGTGCCAGCATCTATCACAGCATCCGGTGTGCGTTGGCGCTGGCGGACTACTTCGACGACCCACAGCCAGAGTGGGAGGTCGCGGTGGGGCAGTTGGGCCACGCGATCGCACGCCACCCCGAGGCGTTCCTGGTGAAGGACCGCTGGTCGATGGAGTGGTACTACCCGGTGCTCGGCGGCGCCCTGCGCGGCGCGGTGGCGCGGGACCGCATCGACGAGCGGTGGGACCACTTCGTCGTGCCGGGTCTGGGCATCCGCTGTGTGGACGATCGGCCATGGGTGACCGGGGCCGAAACCTGTGAGCTGGTAATGGCATTGGACGCCATCGGCGATTCGGCCCGCGCGCACGAGCAGTTCGCGGCCATGCATCACCTGCGCGAGGCCGACGGCTCCTATTGGACCGGTTTGGTATTCGCCGACGGCAAGCGGTGGCCCGAGGAACGCACCACCTGGACGGGTGCGGCGGTCATCCTGGCCGCCGATGCGCTGTCGTCGACCACGGCGGCCAGCGGCATCTTCCGTGGCGCCGAACTGCCGCGGGGCCTCGAAGGTGAGTACGACTGCGCCTGCGCTACCAGCGATCGCTAGCCTTTTAGAGGCGGCCGGCCTCGACGATCTGGTGTAGGAACTGGCGGGTACGTGGTTGGATCGGGTCGCTGAATACCTGTTCCGGCGGGCCCTGTTCGAGGAGCTCGCCTTGCTCCAGGAACACCACGAGGTCAGAGACTTCTTTGGCGAACTGCATCTCGTGGGTGGCCAGCATCATGGTCATGCCGTCGGCGGCGAGTTCGCGGACGATGTTGAGTACTTCCGCGACCAGCTCAGGGTCCAGCGCCGAGGTGATCTCGTCCAGCAGCACTGCCTCGGGATCCATCGCGAGCGTGCGTACGATCGCGACCCGCTGCTGCTGGCCGCCGGAAAGCTGATCGGGATAGTAGTCCGCCCGATTGCTCAGGTTCACGCGCTCCAGTAGGGCTCGCGCCCGGTCGCGGGCTGCGGCAGGTGGGGTGCCCAACACGCGGATCGGTCCAAGCGCGATGTTGTCCAGCACGCTCATATGCGGGAAGAGATTGAAGGATTGGAAGACCATTCCCACCCTGCGCCTGAGCCGGTTGACGTTGACTCCCGGGCCGCTGACGATATCGCCGCCGATGCATACCTGGCCGCTGTCGATCGGCTCGAGGGCGTTGATGCAACGCAGCAGCGTGGACTTGCCCGAGCCGGACGCGCCGATCAGTGAGACCACCTGGTGACGCTCGACCGAAAGGTCGATGCCTTGGAGTACGACGTGCTCGCCATAGCTCTTGTGCAGATTGACGAGTTCGATGAATGCCATCACTTGCCTTGTCTGCTCAGTCGCCGGTTCGCGCTTCGTTCGAGCAGCCAGTCGACGAGCCGGGTTTGGGGGATGGTGATGACGATGAAGAGGACGGCGACGACGGTTATGGGGGAGAGGTTGAAGCTTGACGACGAGTAGAACTTCGCTTGGTTGAACGCGTCGAGGGCACCGATGATGTTCACCAGCGCGGTGTCCTTCTGTAGTGAGATAAACGAGCTCAGCAGCGGTGGGATGACGCCTTTGATCGCTTGCGGCAGGATGACGAACCGAAGTGTTTGCGGGTATGACAGGCCGATCGAGCGTGCGGCCGACCATTGGGAGGGATGAATCACTTCGATGCCGGCGCGGTAGGTCTCCGCGACGTAAGCGCTGTACGTCAGGGTCAGAGCGATGATCGCAAATGATGCCGGTGATAAGCCTGAGAGCACGGGCAGATCCAGCAGTGGCAGACCAAACCCGACCAGGTAGATGACGATGATCGCGGGGACCGCCCGCAGCACGTCGATGTATGCGATGGCAAGCGCGCGCACCGGTCGCCCTGCCGTTCCCGGGATGAGCCGTAGCACGGCGAGGACGAGCCCGAAGATCAAGACGAACACTTGGGCGACGACAGCGATCCAGATGTTCAGCCCGAATGCAACGACGATGTCTTTCGCGCTGTCGGCGATGATGTCCCAGCGCAGGAATACCCGCTGGATCGCCGCGTCGTTGGTCGTCAGCCCAACCGCGCAGACGATCAGAAGCAGGACGGCGACGCCGATTCCGAACGCGACGAACCCGTCGTGGATGGACGAAGCAGCGCTCGCTCGTGCCTCGAGGACTTGTCCATCGCGCATCTGCCGGGCCGCGCGCAGCGAATGTAGAAGCGAGCGGATAGCGATCCAGGCGACTATTCCCGCTGCAACGACCCCCGCCGTGCTGACCAGCCAGCCGATGACGTTGGTCGTGCTGTCGGGCGGAGCGCTACTGAGCATGGCGCCGCCGAGCGTTCCCGCGGCCAACAGCAAAGCGATCGCGAACCCAACCGCGGCGAGCGCGCGAGCCCGTGTCTTGGGCGGCGCGCTCAGCCTGCCGTCGGCGCCTGCCTGTGTCACGGGAACCGACGTCACATCACGCCCCAGACAGGCACGTCATCCGGATTGATACCGAACAAGGGCGTCAGGTACGCCGCGGTGAGCTCCTTGAGTGTGCCGTCGTCTTCCATAGTGCTGATGGCCTTGTCGACTTCGGGCGTATTCGCCGAGCCTTTTGGAAGCACGACACCAAAAGGCTGGTCGGGCGGGTACTGGCCGACAACGACCAGCGCACCGTTGCTGGCCTTGACGCGCGTCAGGACGATGACGGTGTCGGTGAGTACTGCATCGACCTGGCCGGAGCTGAGCGCGGTGAACAGATCGGTCTCCGACTGGAACGTCGCGATCTCCTTCGGCTTGAGCACGTCGTGCACGAAGACCGCGCCAGTGTTTCCCTGCAAAACACCGACCTTCTTGTCGCGAATCGTGTCCTCGGTCACGCCCGAGTCTGCCTGCGTCGCGACCCCGAATCTCGTGGAGAAGTATGGGATGGAGAAGTCCATGACCTCCTTGCGCTTGTCCGTGATGCTCGACTGCGCCATCCCGATGTCGTAGTCCTGCTGAGTTCCCGAGATGAACTGATCCCAGGAGACGTTCTTGAGTGTGAGCGCATGCAGCCCCCCGCGGTGAGCGATGTCGGCGGCCAGGCAGTACTCGTAGCCATCCTTGATATCGGTTGGACTGGTGCCGTTCCACCAACCGGGGCTCGGCAAGACGACCATCACGGTCAGCGTGTCGGGCTTCTGCGTGGTGAGTGTGATGCTGCCCGGCTCGCCGGTGACCTCGCAGTCACCGAACCCCGAAGCGGCTCCCAGAGACGGCGCATCGCCAGAGCTACGCGGGCCACTGCATGCGCAGACCCCGGTAGCCACGGTTAGCGCGACGCAGAGGCGGGAAATTGTCTTCATTGTTTTCCTCCTAGCAGGACCGGGCGCCACTGCAGAATCGATATCGCCGCTGGGCAGTCGCGTACTCGCCTGCATAGGCTCGCATGCCAAACCATCCGCGTACAGTGAACGAATACGAAGCATTTACGTCGGAATTTCCGAAATATGGAACCTTACGACGTGCTTGAGTCACCGGAGCGCGATACGCGGTTTACGTGATCGGCGAGAGCCGCCCTGAGCGCTTCGACCGCGGGGTGCGCGGCGGCGTCGGACCGAGTGGCGGTCAGGATGCGCCTGCAGTGCGGTCCGCCGGGGATGTCCATCGTCGCAAGCTGCGGATCGCCCCGAGTTCCCAAGAGCTCCGGCAGGATCGCGACAGCATGGCCGTCGGCTACCAGACGTTGCTGAATGATCAGATCGTCAGTGGTGAAGCGAATGTCGGGTTCGAACCCCTGTGCGCGACACAACGCGAGGACCCAGTCGCGCGACTTGGTGCCAACGGGCTCAATGGCCCAGGGGCGATCAGCAACGAGATCCCAGACCCCGACCGCGTCCGACGCGTCGACAATGGGAAGCACGAAGCGCATCGGATCGTGAAGCAAATCCTGGTAGTCGATCCCGTCGAGGCGGGGTACGGGCTGAAACGGAAAGTCTTCGGCGATCACGAGGTCGTACTCATGGGTCGTCAACCGGGGAAGGCCGAGCTGCGGCTCGGCTTGGAAGACCTCGATCCTGATAGCCGGGTATTGCTCGCTGAGCGGTTTGAGCACGGGCCGCACCAGCCCGAGAAGGGCTGTTTGAAACGCTGCGATCCGCACCCGTCCGCTGACTTCGTTCAATGACTGGGCCAACGCCGACTCCGCGGCCTCTAGCTGTCGCATGACGATTTCGGCATGTGCGGCGAGGATGTCGGCCTGCGGGGTGAGCCGTACCCGTCGCCCTACGCGTTCGAACAGACGAACGCCCACTTCGGCCTCGAGCTGGCTTAGCTGCTCAGAGATCGAGGAGGGGCTGTAGCTCAGCGCACTGGCGACTGCGCTAAGGGTTCCGCGTCGTTGCAGCTCGAGCAGCAGACGCAATCTCCTGACGTCGTACATAACCGCGCTCCTTTCGGTTTTTCCGATGGAAATGCGTCGTATTCGTTCACTTTACGCGACAAGATATCGCGTGACAGCCTGACACGGTGGTCGTGCTCCTAAAGGAAAACCGCTGGCTGGTGAATGAGGGCGCCGGGGTCTGGCATTCCTCACCACCCTCGAAGGGGGCCGTGCGGTTCCACCGGACGATGCCCGGCTATACCCCGACTCCACTGGTCGATCTCCCTGCGTTGGCCCAGGAATTGGGTGTGCGGCGTGTGTCGGTGAAGGACGAGTCCGCACGTTTCGGGCTGCCGGCGTTCAAGGCTTTGGGGGTGTCCTACGCGCTCTATCGGCTGATACAGGACCGCGTCGACACCCATCGCCGGGTCGACGGCTTCGATGCGCTGCGCCAGGCGGCCGGCGATATCGCACCGCTGACGGTGGTAACCGCCACCGATGGCAATCATGGGCGGGCGTTGGCACGCTTCGCGGCATTGCTCGGAATTCCGGCCCGGGTGTACGTGCCCGACGTGGTAGACCAGGGCGAGATCGATCAGATCCAGGCTGAGCAAGCACACGTGATCGTCGTGCCCGGCGACTATGACGGCGCCGTTGCGCTGGCTGCCCGATACGCCGACGCCGAGCCCACTGTCGTGCTCGTGCAGGACACGGCCTGGTTTGGTTACCAGCGCATTCCTCAATACATCGTGGACGGCTACGCGACGATGTTCGCCGAAGTCGATGAACAGCTGGAAGAAGACAGGGCCACGCTCGTGGTCACGCCCATCGGCGTCGGCTCGCTCGCGCAGGCGGCTATCGCGCACTACAAGAGCCGCCGCCATCCGGTGAGCATTTTGGGCATCGAACCCGGTACGGCAGCCTGCGTCTATGCCAGCCTGCGTGCCGGAAAGCTGCTCAGCGTCGAAACCGATGCCACGATCATGGCCGGCCTCAATTGCGGGACTCCGTCGTTACTTGCGTGGCCGTACCTGCGTGACGGTCTCGACGTCACGACCACGGTCTCCGACGCCCAGGCCGCCGCGGCGGTCGAGGAGTTCCACCGTTTCGGGCTGCAGTCCGGCCCCTGCGGTGCTGCCGGATTACCGGGACTGCGCACCGTCGCCGGCGCCGCAGGCGGCCGAACGGCCCTGGGGCTGAATAGGGATTCGGTCATCGTCCTTCTCAGCACGGAGAAATCGCGCCCCGCCTCACCCGTTGAGTAGAGCCGCAACCATCACCCGAAAACGGAGGCCAGCATGGCACAAACGGAGTTCCTTGCCGCGAGCGCGCGCTTCGAGAAGGACTTGATCACCTTTGCGCAAGAGATCGTGCGCATCTGCAGCTATTCGAGCCAGGAGGGAGAGCTGGCGCACTTCATCCGCGACAAGTTTGAACAACTCGGCTACGACGAGGCCTACATCGATTCGATCGGAAATGTCGTCGGCCGGCTCGGCGATGGTCCTGTGAGCCTGCTGCTCGACTCGCACATGGACACTGTGGAGGTACTGGACCCCGAGAAATGGACGAAGCCTCCGTTCGGCGGCGAGATTCATGACGGACGGCTCTATGGCCGCGGAGCTGTAGACATGAAGGGCGCCCTTGCGTCGTCGGTATACGGTCCGCTCATCGCTCGGGATCTGGGCTGGCTTGACGGTCACACCGTCTATGTCACCTGCACGGTGAACGAGGAGGACTGCGACGGCGAATGCCTGTTATCGCTGTTCAAAGAGAAAAACCTGCGCCCCGATTATTACGTCACGTGTGAGCCGTCGAGCAACGAGATCGCTCTCGGACATACCGGCAAGGCCCAAGTCCGCATCACCACCAAAGGCGTATCGGCCGCGGCCGCACGGCCTCACAATGGCGTCAACGCGGTCTACAAGATGGCTCCGATAATCACCCGCATCGAGACGCTGATGCAAGACCTCGCCGCGTCAGGCGATCCCCACGGCACGGTGACCATCTCGGAGATCTCCAGCGAATCCGCATCGTTGAACGCGGTACCCAGCGAGTGCACCATTGAGATCGATCGCCGAACGGTCATCGGCGAGACGGAAGCCGACGTGCGCCGACAGTTCGACGAGGTGGTCGAGGGCACCGACGCGACATGGGAGATCGGCATCGTCCACGCCAAGAGTTGGACGGGCCAGGACATCGAATATGCACCGCTACACGAAGCGTGGAAGATCGACATCGACCACCCGCTCGCGCAGGCGAGCCGTGACGCCTACCAGGCCGTATACGGCAAGCCGCACAGCGACCAGTATCACGTCTGGGTAGCCGGGAGCAATGCCGTCGCCCCAGTGAGCCTTGGCATCCCGTCCATCGGATTCGGCCCGGGAGAAGACTTCCTCTCCCACACCTCCGATGAGAACTGCATCGTGGAAGAGATTGTCTTCGCAGCACAGTTCTACGCCCAACTGATCCGCCGCCTGTAGGTCAAGATCCTGAACAATGTGCAGCGCCCGTGACGCGGCGCGGTTGCACGCGCACTCGTGCGCCGCGTGCCGGCGTGATCGAAACCCGGTTCGACTGCCACCGCTCGTCACGCGCGGTCGAAGGTCTGATCACGTAGTGACGCAACAGGGTTCGGATGACGATCCGCATCTCCATGTTCGCGAAGGCCGCGCCGATGCAGCGGCGGATCCCGCCGCCGTAGGGGATGAATGCCATCGAATCTGGGGGGTTGGTGAGGAAGCGGTCCGGATTGAAGCGGCCGGCGTCGGCGAAGACCGACTCGTCGGAATTCATCAGGCCGATGCTGGCGATGATCGTCTGGTCCTTCGGAAGGGTCCACGGGCCGATCTGCATCGTCGGGCTCTTCACCGCACGGAACGTGCTGTCGATCGCGGGGCGGGTGCGCATCACCTCGAGGATCGTGGCGTTCAGCAGCTCGTCGGAGCCGGCGTCGACTTCGGCGACGAGGCGGTCCAGCAGCGCGGGATGTCGCTGTATCCGCTCGACGATCCAGGCCAGCGTGGTGGCGGTCGTCTCGTGGCCTGCCGCGAGGAAGGTGATCAACTCGTCCGCGATCTCCGCACGCGTCATCGGTGAGCCGTCGTCGTAGCGGCTCCGAATCATCAACGCCAGCACGTCATCTCGCTTGTCGAGATCAGGGTCGGCATGAGCCTTGTCAATCAGCGCGTCGACGATCGCGTCGTACTCGCGGCGATACCGGCGGAACCGCCCCCACGGAGTCCACCGTCCCCAATCCCATTGCGGCATAGGGATAAGCACGAGGTTCGAGCCGAGCCGGATCGCCGATGGGAGCATTTCACGCAGGCGGTCCAACTCTTGACCGTCGGCCCCCACCACCGCGCGCAACATCACGTTGAGCGTGATGCGGGTCATCGACGGCATCGACGCGAAGGTTTGATTGTGCGGCCACGAGGCGAACTCGTTGCGCGCCTCCTGTTCGACGATCGCCTCGTAGGCGCTCAGCTGCCTGCCGTGAAACGGCGGTGTCAGCAGCTTGCGGTGCGCCCGGTACCGGTCACCGGTCAGGGCGAACAGCGAGTTGGGCCCCATCACCCTGCCGAGACTGGAGTCGATCGTGTCGGCGACGTCGGTGGCCGCCATGAACAGCTCGCGGATCTCGCCGGGATCGCTCAAGACGACCAGTCGCCCGAAAATGGGCACATTGACCGTGAAGGCCGAACCGTAGCGACGGCGCAGCCGTTCCAGCGCGACCCTGCGGTTGGCCAACGCCACCACACCCTGAATCGCGCGCGGTACCGGAGGACCAGGTGGCAGCTTGACCGCAGCGGCCGTCGTCGACATGTCGTGGAGGGTCATGGCGCGGCGAAACATAGTTGGCCCAGACGTCGAGTCGATGTACGGACGGGGCGGTGTCCATGAACGACGCCGATGTCAGGCGAGCGCGGCCGCCACCGCCTGCGTGTCTGGCAGGACCCACTCCTGGGCGAGCTTGCCCCAGACGATCCGGGTGAACTGCACGCCGCGGTAGACGATCTGCCCGTCGACCTTCGCGGCGTAGCGGGTCGCGATCCGGGTCGACCAGGGGCCGCCCTGGATGATCATGTCTTCGACTTCGAAGCGCAGGCCCGGCAGGCGGCGGAAGAGCTCGTCACGCAGCCAGGTGCGCATGGCGTCGGCGCCGTGCAGGTCCGCGGCCAGCGGGTGATCACCGAGGTAGGCGAAGTGCACCTCGTCGGCGACCGGGATCTCGTCGAAGCGCTGGTCCGACAGCCGCACCCACGCGGCCAGCGCCTGCTTGCGAACAAACCAGCGGTAAATCACGGTGCCACCGTATGGCGTTCAGGCAGTCTCATTGGCGCTATCGCGAGCGCGGCTGGCAATTTACAACGTCCCCACCTGCCGCGCGAGAATCGTTGTCGACGCAAGCAAACACCAGGCGCCTAACCAATCGTCTGGCGTAGTAAACCTGGTATGGATCCAGCCATATCGATGCCAGCTGCATTTTTATAGCTAACTCAGCGACACCAGCAAAGCTCTAAGAGTAGAGTCCGGCGCATAGAGTTTTCTCCGTAGCAAACTCATTTCACGCCGGACATCTACGGCCGGCACCCGGGTGGCCTCGACGATCGAAGGATTGCTCAGGCTCGCCAACCACACCATTGACTGCATATGTGCAGGTCAGTGGTTCAGCAAGGGTTTCAGCGAACGTATTTCGAAAAAACTGTGGGAATCGATGTGGCTGGTCGCTCCTAGCAGTTGAACGCGGCACTTACGCCGCGACCAACACGAAGGAGATCACCATGAATACCAATCTCACCCCCGCACTCTGGCGTCGGATCACCGCGAGCGCCCTCGGCGCTGGCGCCATCGCCGTCGGCGCGCTGGCAATGGGCGCACCGGCCGCGAACGCAGCGACCTTCCAGGAGACCTGCATCAATAGCCCTGGCGCATATGCCGCCGGCGCGGTTCGCGGCGTCTACGACACATGGAGGTACGGCGATGACCGTTACGAACGGTGCAAGGTGTACGACCCCGCCGGCAAGCTGCTGGGTACGGTGAACAACCCCAACTACGGCTGGTATCTCAATCCCAAGAACACCAAAATCGCTCCCCCGATTTCACCGCCCCCGGCTCAGAGTCCGCGGTGATGATCGCGGCCAGCCCGAGTTGAGCTCGACATGGGGTCGGTCGGATGCCGCTAAGCGGTAGTCCCGGCCGGCCCCAGATTCTCGCCGGGTACCCCGGCCGTCCGCTCCAGCACCCGCATGGACCCGATCGCGGACACCTCGCGGAAGTGGCCGGTATCAAGGGCTCTGCGGTAGATGTGGAAAGGCGCCTGGCCGCCGTCGTTGGGATCTCCGAACACGTCGTGGATGATCAGCGCACCGCCGACCTCGACCCAGCGGGCCCAGCCGTCGAAATCACGCTGCGCGGCCTCTTCGGTGTGACCGCCGTCAATGAACAACAGCCGCAACGGCATTCGCCAGCCCCGTGCCACCACCGTCGACTTCCCGACCACGGCGACAACGTGATCGTCGAGTCCTGCGGCGTCGAGCGTGTGCCGCGCCGTCGGCAGCGTGTCGAACAGTCCGGTGACCGCGTCGACCATCGAGGAGTCGTGGTACTCCCAGCCCGGCTGGTGTTCTTCGGAACCATGGTGATGGTCGATCGTGTAGAGCACGCCGCCGGTCTGCTGTGCGGCAGCGCCGAGCAGCACCGTCGACTTGCCGCAGTACGTGCCGATCTCGACACCGATGCCCTCGGCGAGGTACCGGACCGCGGCGTCGTAAAGGGCGCGCCCCTCGTCGGCGGGCATGAACCCGATGACCTGCTCGGCGATCGCGAACAGGCGGGCGGCGGCGTCGGGGAGGGCGGTATCGGTGGTGCTCATCGCCGTCCAACCTACCGTTGCTGGTCAAACCCGGTTGTAGTAGCGTCCGGACATGTGTCCGATCCGGCTCTGGAGTCGACTCGGCGCCGTCTGACCGCGAGGCAGGCCGACACCGTCGACCGCCTTGGTCGCGCCGCGATCGAGCTCCTGCGCAGGGAGGGCTTCACCGGTCTGACCGTGCGGCGGGTGGCCGCCGAGGCGGGTGTCGGCGCCGCCACCGCCTATACCTACTTCTCCTCCAAGGAACACCTTGTCGCCGAGGTGTTTTGGCGTCGGCTGGCCTCCTCGCCCGCCGCCGCGCACGAATCGGACCAGCCGGCCGCGCGCGTCATCGAAGTGCTGGGCCACATCTCGATGCTGGTTGCCGACGAGCCGGAGTTCGCGGGTGCGGTGACGACGGCACTGTTGGGCAGGGACCCCGACGTCGAAGTGCTGCGGTTGCGCATCGGCCGTGAGATCCGCGATCGGCTGACCGCGGCACTGGGCCAGGACACCGACCCTGACGTCATCGATTCGCTGGAAATGCTGTACTCCGGCGCGCTGGTACGCGCGGGGATGGGTTATGCGTCCTATGCGGAGATCGCGTCGAGGCTGGAGAAATCAGCGCGGCTGATTCTGGGTTGAGCTCGGTATGGCAAAGGCATACCTGATTCACACCGATCCTCCCTCCGGTTACGGCGATCCTGACGGAATGGCCCGCTATGCAAGCAATGTCGGCGCAGTCGTCGAACTGTTCGGCGGGGTGTACCACTCGCGGCACACCGCCGTGCGGGTGCTCGAAGGTCGGTGGCAGCCGGAGTTCATGACGCTCATCGAGTTTCCTTCGATGAGCAAGCTCGTCGAGTTCTACGAGTCCGCCGAGTACCGGCCGTGGCTCGAACTGCGCAAGAACGCCGGCGACGGCAGCATCGTCGCCATCGAAGAAGGCGGGCCGGACTTCTAGAGCGGTCGCGGCCCGAAGAGCGCTGCGGCGGCCGTCACGGCCGGTTCGAGGATGCCCCGCACATCGCGCCCGTCCTCCACGAACAGCGCGGTCAGCTCGCGCAACCCGCCGAGCAGGATGAGTGCCTGCGGCCGGGATATCGGCGGCACGTCCGCGCGCCGGAATCCCGGGCTGTCGCTGAGGTCGACGAGCATGTCGGTGAGATGGTCCATCGCAAGGCGGTGCAGCGGGACGGCCGCCGCGCCGAGCGCCGGTGCCTCCCTGATCCAGCTCAGCGTGATCGCGGGCCGCGAGGCGATGTGGTCGACATAGGCGGTTGCCGCCTGGCGGATCTGGGTCTGCCAGTCCGCATCGGGGTCGACGGACGACCTGATGCCGGCGATCAGGTTCTCGTTGTTGCGGCGCAGCAGTTCGATCAGGCATTCGGCCTTGCTGGCGAACTGTTCGTAGAAGGTGCGCTTGGAGGTCTTGGCGTGCCTGACGATGTCGGCGACGGTGGTGTCGCGGTAGCCGCGTTCGCCGATCGAGGTGGCGAGCCCGTCGAGCAGCCGATCGAGGAACGGGTCGGCGTCGGCGGAATGCGCGTGCGCGCCGTTGCCGAGCGCTGTTGTCATTTCGCCTCCTAAAGCCCCTTGCGCACTGCTGGTACCAAGCGGTACCGTACTACAGATACCTGTGGTACATCGTAGTACCAACGCGACGGCTGGAGTTTGTGATGAGCGAAACGACCATTGTCGAGATGCCCGCCGCCAAACCGCCCCGCGCGGTGAACCTGCCGCCGGGCCCCCGGCTCCCGTTGGTGCTGCAGGGCGTCGCCTATGCCGTCTCGCGCACGTGGACGTACAAGCAGATCTCCAGGCGCTACGGCGACGTGTTCACGATGCACCTGCCGGTGTTCGGTCGCACCGTCATCGTCGCCGACCCGGCGCTGGCCAAGCAGTTGTTCATCGCCAACACCGACGACGTCGGCAACATCCAGCCCAACCTGTCCCGCGTGCTCGGCTCTGGGTCGGTGTTCGCCCTCGACGGTGCGGACCATCGCCTGCGCCGCAAGCTGCTGACGCCGCCGTTCCACGGCAAGAGCATCAAGAACTACGAAAAGATCTTCGAAGAGGAGACGCTGCGCGAGTCGGCGTCATGGCCGGAGGGGCAGGCGTTCGAAACCCTCGAACCGATGATGCGGATCACGCTGAACGCGATCCTGCGCGCGGTGTTCGGCGCCGACGGCGAACGGCTCGACGAGCTTCGCAGCATCATCCCGCCGTGGGTCACCCTTGGCTCCCGGTTGGCGGTGCTGCCCACCCCGACGCGGTCTTACGGACGGTTCAGCCCGTGGGGCAGGCTCGCCGAATACCGGCGGCAGTACGACACGGTTATCGACCGGCTCATCGACGACGTCAAGGCCGACCCGAACTTCGACAGCCGCGACGATGTGCTCGCACTGCTGCTGCGCAGCACCTACGAGGACGGTTCTGCGATGTCCCGCAAGGACATCAGCGACGAGCTGTTGACTCTGCTGGCCGCCGGTCACGAGACCACGGCGTCCACGCTGGGGTGGGCCTTCGAGCGGTTCACCCGCCATCCCGACGTGCTCGCGGCGCTGGTCGAGGAGGCCGGCAACGAGACCAACGAGTACCGGCAGGCCGCCATCCTCGAGGTGCAGCGCGTGCGCACCGTCATAGACTTCGCGGGAAGGCACGTCTACGCGCCGACGTTCGAGCTCGGGGAATGGGTTATCCCGCAAGGCTATTCGATTGTCGTGGCGATCTCGCGGCTGCACGACCGCATGCAGGAGTTCGGAGATCCCGAGCGGTTCGACCCGCAGCGCTTCGTGGGCACCAGGCCGCCGACGTTCGCGTTCCTTCCGTTCGGCGGTGGCACCCGGCGCTGCGTCGGGGCGGCCTTCGCCAACGTCGAGATGGACGTGGTGCTGCGAACCGTGTTGCGGCACTTCATCATCGAGACCACCAGCGCGCCGGACGAGAAGGTGCACTCCCGCGGCGTTGCCTACACACCCAAGGACGGCGGGCGGATGATCGTGCACCGCCGTCCGACTCCGCTTGGCTAGACTTTCGCTCGCTTGGGCAGCTTCCAGCCGGCCCTCGGGAAGTGGCAGGTGTAGCCCGACGGCAAGCGCTCCAGGTAATCCTGGTGCTCGGGCTCGGCCTCCCAGAAGTCACTGGCGCGCGTCACCTCGGTGACGACCTTGCCCGGCCACAGCCCCGACGCGTCGACGTCGGCGATGGTGTCGAGCGCGACGCGCTTCTGCTCGTCGTCGAGGTAGAAGATCGCCGACCGGTAGCTGGTCCCGACGTCGTTGCCCTGACGGTTCTTGGTGGTGGGGTCGTGGATCTGGAAGAAGAACTCCAGCAGCGCGCGATAGTCGGTCTGCGCCGGGTCGTACGTGATCTCGATTGCCTCGGCGTGGCCGGGGTGATTGCGGTAGGTGGCGTTGGCGTTCTGCCCGCCGGTGTAGCCGACCCTGGTGTCGACGACGCCGGGCTGCTTGCGGATCAGGTCCTGCATGCCCCAGAAGCAGCCGCCTGCCAGGATCGCCTTCTTGTAGTCGCTCACGCCTGTGTCTCCTTCGCGAACAGCTTTGTGTACTCGCCGTATCCCTCGGCTTCGAGGTCGTCGAGGTGGATGAATCTCAGCGAAGCCGAGTTGATGCAATAGCGCAACCCGCCCTCGGCGCGGGGACCGTCGTTGAACACGTGGCCGAGATGGCTGTCGCCGTGCGAGGAGCGCACCTCGGTGCGCATCATCAGGTGCGAGAAGTCGCGCTTCTCGACCACGTTGGCCTCTTCGATGGGACGAGTGAAGCTGGGCCAACCGGATCCGCTCTCGAACTTGTCTACCGAAGCGAACAGCGGCTCACCCGACACGACGTCGACGTAGATGCCCGGCTCGTGGTTGTCCCAGTACTCGCCGGTGAACGGCCGCTCCGTGCCGTTCTTCTGCGTCACCTGGTACTGCTCCGGCGACAGGGCGTCGACGGCGGACGGGTTCTTGTTGTACTGCTTTGTCATAGTGCCTCTATAACGCGCTGGCGTAACACCGGTGTTCCTCGCGGAGATTACGGAAGTGTGATGCGTGCGGTCGTAGCTGCCCTTGCCTGCCTTGTGGCGCTCTGGTCGGCTCCTGTTGCGGCCGCCGAGCCGACGACGGTCGCACCGCCCGAGATTCCGCCGACGCCCGGTGCGGTGTTCACCAACGACCCGACGATCGTCGACCCGCATCCGATGCCCTTCGAATCGTGGAGCCGGGTCGGCGATGGCGATGTGCTGGCGCTGCATTTCTGGACCGGCACGCCCGAGTGCTACGGCGTCAACGCCACCGTGCACGAGACGGCCGAGGCCATCACCGTCGAGCTGCGTGGCGGTACCAGGCCCGACGCGATGGACCGGGCATGCATCGCGATCGCGCTGTCCGGCACGCTCGAGGTGCCGCTGGGTAGCCCCGTCGGCGCCCGCCAGGTGCTCAGCGTCTACTGACCGCCCTCGACAAACCCAGGTAGAACGTGTTCTAGTTTTCGGGTGACGAGCAAGACGTTCACCCGTGACGAGTTGGCTGCGGCGTTCGAGACGTTCGAGGCGACGGTCGCGCGTGCCGCGCAGACGCGGGACTGGGACCCCTGGGTCGCGCAGTACGCACCCGACATCGAATACGTCGAGCATGCGGCGGGCACCATGAGGGGCCGCGAAGCCGTGCGCGGCTGGATCTGGCAGACCATGGAGAGCTTTCCAGGCAGCTACATGACGTCGTTCCCCGCGCTGTGGTCCGTCATCGACGAGCCGACCGGCCGAATCATCTGCGAGCTGGACAACCCGATGCGCGACCCTGGCGACGGCACGATCATCAGCGCCACCAACATCTCGATCATCACCTACGCGGGCGACGGGCTGTGGCGGCGCCAGGAGGACATCTACAACCCGCTGCGGTTCGTGTCGGCGACGGTCAAGTGGTGCCGCAAGGCCAAGGAACTGGGCACGCTGCCAGCCGAAGCCGACGCGTGGATGCGCCAGTACGGAGGGCAGAAGTGAGCGGGCAGCCCAAGCTGGTCATCGGCGCCAACGGGTTTCTGGGCTCGCATGTGACACGGCAGCTGGTCGCCGATGGTCACGACGTCCGGGCGATGGTGCGCAACGGCGCCAACACCATCGGCATCGATGACCTGGGAGTCAAGAAGTTCCTCGGTGACATCTGGGACAACGACACGCTGCGCGAGGCGATGGACGGTTGCGACGACGTCTACTACTGCGTGGTGGACACCCGTGGCTGGCTGCGTGACCCTGCGCCGCTGTTTCACACCAACGTCGACGGCACCCGCAACGTGCTGGACGTCGCCAAGACGGTCGGGCTCCGGAAGTTCGTCTTCACCAGCAGCTACGTGACGGTGCGACGCCGGCGCGGGCACCGAGCGTCAGAAGCGGACACCATCACCTCCGAGCGCGGGCTCACGCCGTATGTCCGCTCGCGGCTGCATGCCGAGCAGATCGTGCTTGCGTACGCCAAGGAGCACGGCCTGCCCGCCGTCGCGATGTGCGTGTCGACCACATACGGCACCGGCGACTGGGGCCGCACCCCGCACGGCGCGATCATCGCGGGGGCGGCGTTCGGCAAGCTGCCGTTCGTGATGAGCGGCATCGAGCTGGAGGCCGTCGGCGTCGAGGACGCCGCGCGCGCGATGATCCTGGCCGCCGAGCACGGTAAATCAGGGGAGCGCTACCTGATCTCGGAGAAGACGATCAGCAACGCCGAGGTCGCCCGCATCGCCGCCGAGGCGGCAGGCACCCCGCCGCCGGCGAAATCGATTCCCCTTCCGATGTCCTACGCGATGGCCATCGCGGGCAGCGTCAAGGCCAAGTTGCGCGGAACCGATGAGCTGCTCTCACTGGGTTCGCTGCGGCTGATGCGGGCAGAAGCCCCTGTCGACAACGGCAAGGCAATTCGCGAATTGAGTTGGCGGCCAAGGCCTGTCGAGGATTCCATCCGCGAGGCAGCCCAGTTCTGGGTCGGCCTGCGCGAGGCGAAGCGCAACAGCAAAGCGGGCTAGTCGGCCAGCCCGAACAACGCCATCGCGTTGGCATCAAGGATCGCGTGGGCTTCGCCGGGATCGGTGCTTTCGATGATGTAGCCGACGGCGTTGACGAACGTATCGCCGTCCTCGTAGGGGAAGTCGGTGCCCAGCAGCAACCGGTCGGCGCCGAAGGATTCGATGGCACAGCGCAATGCGGGGGCATGGCAGTGGCTGACGGTGTCGTACCACAACCGATGCACCGCCTCACTCGGTGCTTCCGGGGTGTCGGGCGCCTCCCACGCGACGTGGTCGTCGGCACGCCGGGTGATCATCGGCAGCGCGCCGCCGAGATGGCTGCAAACGACCTTCACTGCGGGGTAGCGCTGCAGATGGCCGGAGGTGATCAGTTGCATCGCGGCGATGGTGTCCTCGAACGGTGCGCCGACCATCCAGGTGATCCGGTGCTCGCTGACCAGTGGCGAGCACGCCCCGTTGCCCGCGGGATGCAGGTACAGGATCGCCGCACGCCGGTCGAGCTCGGCGAACACCGGCTCGAACTCGGGATCGGTGATCGCGCGCCCGGCGATGCTGGTGTTCATCGTCAGGCCGACCATCCCCAATTCGTCTATGGCCCTTGTCATTTCGGTGATCGCGGCTTCGGTGCTCGGCAATGGTGTGGCGGCGAACGCGCGAAAGCGATCAGGATGCGCCGACACCAGTGCGGCGTACTCGTCGTTGACGTGGCGCGCCGCGGCGACGGCGCGGTCGGCGTCGCCGGAATACGGCAGCTGTGGCGCCGCGGAAAGCACCTGCATGTCGATGCCCGCGCGATCCATCAATTTGAGCCGCGCCGTCAGCTCGTCGCCGCCGCCTGCGCCGATGCCGCGTTGGGTTGCTGTGTCCGGTCTGCCCAGCTCGACGAGCATGTCGAGGTAGGCGTCGGTCCAGTAGTGCGCGTGCACGTCGATCCGCATGAATACCAACGGTATTCGGTTGAACGCCACGCCGACAGGTGTTCAGCCAGTAGCGTTCGCGAACGATACCGGATTAGCCTTTGAAGACGTGACCGAGAAACTGCACGTCGACCTGTCCGGTGCACCCCAGACCATGCTCGCCACGTTCTACGCCAAGGCGCTCGACGCCGACCTGCCCAAGCCGATCCTCGGCGATCGATTCGCCAAGGAGATAGTCGACCGCATCGACTACGACTGGCGCAGAACCGCGATCACGCCGGCCAATTCGCCGTCGGTGACGACGCGATCGGCGCACTTCGACAACTGGGCCCGTCAGTTCCTCGCGGTCAACTCCGACGCCGTGGTGCTGCATCTTGGCTGCGGACTGGACGCCCGCTGCTTGCGGCTGGATCCCGGCCCCGGCGTCGAGTGGTACGACGTCGACTATCCCGACGTCGCGCAGCTGCGCCGGCAGCTCTACCCGGCGCGCGACCACTACCACCTCATCGCCGCCTCGGTCACCGATCCGAGCTGGTTCGCCGAGATTCCGCGAGATCGCCCGACCTTGATGATCGGCGAGGGCCTGACCATGTACCTCACCAAGGAAGACGGCACCGCTCTGCTGCGCCGGGTCGTCGAGCATGCCCCGTCAGGAGAGTTGCAGTTCGACGCGTTCAACCGGCTCGGCATCAAATCGCAGTGGATGAACGCGGTGGTGCGGCGTTCGGGGGCGACGCTGTATTGGGGGATAGACGGACCCGACGACATCGTCGATGCGGTGCCGGGGGTGCGTCTGCTCGCACGGACGTCGCCGTTCGACGACGCCGTCTTCAAGGACGTTGCGTGGTACTACCGCGTGATGGCCGCAATGATGAAACCGGTGCCGTCACTGCGCTACATGGCGCAGTACCACCGCTACGCGTTCTGAGCTACGCGGCCGCGTTACGCATGCCGAGCACCGGCTGCCTGCGCCTGCCGTGACCCCAGCCCGCCTCCCACGGCCATCGGCCGCGGTTGTCGGCCCAAACCAACTGCTGCGCATGCACATCGGGCCCACCCAACGCCACCGCGAACTTCAGGTGCGCGTCGGGATGGTCGATGTTGACGACTTCGAGCAGGGTTCCGCTGGGGTCGGTGAACTGCTGGCCGGGGGCTAAACCAAGGCCCCGCACGCAATGGGCGGCCGCCCAGTTCAGCAGGCGGGCGCAATGGTGCGGCGCCAGTCCTGTCACCAACAGCTCCGGCATTGCATGGTCGTGCAGGCCGATCGTGTACGCGAATGGTCGTCGGTCGTCTTCGACGAATTGCACCATCCAGCCATGCCTTCGGATGGTGTCGCGCACTTCGGAGAAATAGTCGTCGATTTTCTTGTCGGGGTTGTCGCACTGCCAGCACATGGCGGCACCTTTCTGTCGTTGCCGCCAGCATGCGTCCGAGGTCCGACAAGTCCGCTCTAGATGAGTAGCTTCAAGCCGAGTGGCCAGTTGTGTCACGCTTTTTCACGGAGAAGCGTGCAATAACTGGCCATTGGCCGGACCGGAGTTGCCGCGTCTCGATCGGCGAAATCACTTGTGTAACAGTAGTTTCAGATGGATAGCGGTCAGCGACAAGCTCTCATGAAATTTTATGGAATCGCACTGCCAAATTCTTAGTATTCGAAAATATGTTCGAGTAATGGGAGCGGACGCAGTCCAGACGGCGGTAGCCGCGCTGCGCGCGGCCTATGACCAGTTGGCCGCCCTGTCGATCGATGCGCTCACCTCCGCCGAGTTGGTTGGGGTGCTCGATGACCTGGAAACCCTCACCTGCCAGCTGCCGGCCCAGAGCCACCGCATGCTGGCCCGCTTGCAGACCGAGACCACGGCCAAGGAGATGGGCGCCAAGTCGTGGAAGGACGTGCTGGGGATCCGGTGGCGCATCTCGCCCACCGAGGCCGGTCGTCGGCTCACGGAGGCTGCCGAGTTGGGACCACGTCGCACGCTGACTGGTGAGCCGCTGGAGCCGGTGTTGGCGTGCACCGCGCTCGCCCAAGGGCACGGGTTGATCAACGGTGAGCACGTGAAAGTGGTGCGCGAGACGATGAACCATCTGCCCGCCACAGTCGATGTGCTCACCCGCGGCCAGATCGAAGCGGACCTGGCGCGCACCGCGATCAGCGTGGGCCCTAAGGAACTCAAGGACAACGCCGACCGGACCCTGTTCCTGCTCGATCAGGACGGACCCGAACCCGACGAGACTGAACGGGAACGCCGGCGCGGGCTGTGGAAAGGCCCGCAGGGCCGCGACAAGGTGATCCCGATCAAAGCCAATCTGACCCCTGAGGCGTGGGCGACCTGGGAGCCGATCTTGGCGAAGTGGGCCGCACCCGGGATGTGCAACCCGGCCGATGAGCACCCCTGCTACTCGGGGACTCCGACTCAGGCCCAGATCGACAACGATCACCGCACTCTGGCCCAGCGCCAGCACGACGCACTCGTGGCGGTCGGGCGCAGTGTGCTGGCAAGCGGTGAGCTGGGCCAGCACAACGGGCTGACCACCACGATCATCGTGCGCACCACCCTGCAGGATTTGGAAAGCCGCGCCGGGGTCGGGGTCACCGGCGGTGGCACCGTGATTCCGATCAGCGACGTCATCGCGATGGCCGCGCACGCCACCCATTATCTGGCGGTGTTCGACAAGGCCACCGGGTCCGCGCTGGATCTGTTCCGGGCCCGCCGCATCGCGTCTGCGGCGCAGCGGATCATGCTCATCGCCCGCGACGGGGGCTGCACCAAACCGGGCTGCACGGTGCCCGCCTACGGCAGCCAGGTGCACCACGCCGCGCGCGATTGGGCCGATGGCGGGCTGACCAACATCGACGAACTCACTCTGGCGTGCCCACCGGACAACCGCCTCGTCGACCCCGGCGGCTGGAGCACCCGGATCAACAACGACACCGACGTCGAATGGATCCCACCGGCACACCTGGACACCGGCCAAGCCCGCGTCAACGACTACCACCGACCCGAACGACTCTTCCGACCACCCGAAGACGAACCGACCACCGACCAACCCGACCAACACGACCAACCCGGCGGGCCAGAACCCAACGCCGCCTGAGGCTTACGTGATGGGTTCGTTGCCGGGGTCCAGACCGCTCGGCAGTAACGGATCGACGCCCGAACCGTGGGTGAACACCTGATGCGGCATGGACTGGACTTTGTCAGCCATCGAGACTAGGCCGCCGCGCGGCGCCGATACCCGAGCACCGGCTGCCGTGTGCGGCCGTCGCAGAAGTCGGGAGCCCATGGCCATCGCCCATGACCGTCGGCCCACACCAACTGCACCGCACGAATAGGCCCGCCGAACGCCACCGCCCACCCCATGTGAGCATCCGGGTGGTCGACTTCGACGATCTCAATCAGCGGACCCGTGCCAAGCGTGATCTGTTCACCGGGCGTAAAGGTGCGGCCGCGCATGGCTTCTCGTGCAGCGGCGTCAAGTATGCGCAACGCGCGTTGTGGAGAAACACCCGTCACCAATAGCTCGGGCAGCCCGCAGTCATGCAATCCGATCGTGTACGCGAATGGGATGCGGTCCTCGACGTACTGGATCGCCCAGCCGTTCTTGCGCATCTTTTCTCGCAGCACGTCGAAGTAGTCATTCCGCGTCGCCTCCGGGTGGTCACACAGCCAGCACATGCCGGACAGCCTGCCGGGTACGTCCGACAAATCCGGCTATGCCACGTTCAGCTCGGAGATGACCTCGGCATAGAGGCGGGCCTTGATCGCGCCGAACACGGGACCGGCCTTGGCCGCGCGCTCCTGCGCCCTCGCGATCGCGATCTCGAGCACCTCGTCCTGGCCGCCGGTGGCCGCGACGATGCCCGCCGTCTTGGCGTCCTCCCCGCCGTAACGACGTCCCGTCGTCATCGCCTCATGGGCCGTCGCGATCGGCAGCCGCGAGCGAATCAGCGCGTTCATGCCCGCGGTGAACGGGATGCCGAGGTCGACCTCGGGGAGGCAGAAATAGCCGCGATCGCCGCGCATCACGGTGAGGTCGTGGGCCAGCGTCAGCATCGCCCCTGCCGCGAACGCATGGCCCTGCACCGCGGCGACGATCGGTGCGGGGAACGCGAGCACGCGGGCCAACAACGCGTGCACGTCACGCAGATTCGACTCGGAATCGTCCGGGTGCGACGCCATGAAGTCGAGGTCGAGCCCGTTGGAATAGAACTTGCCGACTCCGGTCGTGACGACCGCCTTCGGGCCTTCTGCGGCTTCGACCTCGTCGAGGGCGGAGTTGATCGCCACCAGCCGATCGGGATGGAACCGGTTCTCGTCATCGGGGACGTCGCCGAGGGTTAACACGAACACCGCACCATTGCGGTCAAGGGTGGTCATCTGGCGATTACACCACCGCTGCCAGAATCAGACGGTGCCCACCGCAGGTCCGGTCAACGGTCGCGTCTCCCATTGGTTCACCAAGTACCCGCCCCTTCGTCCGCCACTGCCCGGCGACCGTGACGCCGACGTCTGTATCGTCGGCGCCGGATACACCGGCTTGTGGACGGCGTACTACCTGAAGCGGGCCGACCCGTCGCTGCGCGTCGTCGTTCTCGAGTGGCGGTTCGCAGGCTTTGGCGCATCGGGACGCAACGGCGGGTGGCTGTCGGGTCTGGTCCCCGGCGACCGCAACCGGATGGCCGCACTGTACGGCCACGACCGCGTGCTGGCCTGGCAGCAAGCCCTCAATGACTCCGTCGACGAGGTGATCGACGTCGCGGCGTCTGAAGGTATCGACGCGGGCATCGTCAAGGGCGGCACACTGAAGGTCGCGCGCAATGCCGCGCAGGCCTCGAGGTTGGCCGCCGCCATGGACGAGGAGCGCGCCTGGAAGGTCGACGGCATCGTCGCACTGACGAAAGCCGAAGCGGCCGAACGTATTCGGCTGGACGGCGTGCAGTCGGCCTTCCACAACCCGCATTGCGCGCGCATTCAGCCGGCCAGGCTGGCGCGTGGCCTTGCCGACGCCGTCGAGCGCCTCGGCGTCCACGTCTACGAGATGTCGCCTGCCACCAAGATCGACGCGGGACGGGTGACCACACCGATGGGCGTCGTCAAGGCGCCGATCGTGCTGCGGGCGACCGAAGGGTTCACCGCGGCGCTGCCACGGCTGCGGCGGCGCTGGCTGCCGATGAACAGCTCGATGATCGCCACCGACCCGATACCCGCCGACATATGGGAGTCGATCGGGTGGGAGGGCCGCGAAACCCTCGGCGACACCGCGCACGGCTTCTTCTACGCCCAGCGCACCGTGGACAACCGCATCGCGATCGGCGGCCGCAGCGTGCCGTACCGCTACGCGTCCCGCACCGATCTCGACGGAAAGGTGCCCGACCGCACCATCGGGCACCTGACCGCGACGCTGCACTCGGTGCTGCCTCAGGTCAGGAACATCCCGATTGCGCACGGCTGGTGCGGGGTCCTCGCGGTGCCGCGTGACTGGGAAGCCGGCATCGTGTGGGACAGGGCCACCGGAATGGGCTGGGCAGGCGGATACGTCGGGCACGGCGTCACCGCCACCAACCTGGCCGGCCGCACTCTGACCGATCTGGTACTGAACCGGCAGACCCCGTTGACCGAGCTGCCGTGGGTCGGCCACCGGGCACGCAACTGGGAACCTGAACCGCTGCGCTGGCTCGGCGTGCGCGGCATGTATCTGGCATACAAGGCCGCCGACTGGCACGAATCGCGGGGCATCGCCACGACGTCGCCGATCGCGGTCGTCGCCGACAAGATCGCGGGACGTCCCTAGCGCGCTTCGGCCTTCTGCTTGAGCCGCTGCAGCGTGACCTTGATGTGCTCGGCGTTGGCCCCAGTGCGGTCCCTGACGCCGGTGCCGATCCACGCCGTCTTGGCGAACCATCCGGGACGGCGGTCCCACGTCCGTTCAGTAACCCGGCAACCGCTGCCGTCGGCGGCGATGTCGTACCGCCAATGAGCAACCGGCAGCCCCAGGTAGCGGACATCGAACGCGAACAAACGGCCAGGCTCAGCGTCGGTCACCGTGCACGTGGTCGACCATCGGAAGACGCCGTTGCGATTGTGTCCCTTGAAGACGGCGCCCGGCCGCACCTCGTCGCCGTTGCGCCAGTCCATCGAGGCGGCCTCCTCGGCGCACGCGGCCAGCGCCGACAGGTCCGTGATTAGGCCGTACACCGTGTCAGGGGCGGCGTCGATGCTCATCTCGGCCTGAGCCGAGGCCGTGCTGGGTTCGGTCACGCGGTGATCGTAAACAGACGGTCAGGAATCATGGGCCGGACCGCGGTTGTTGTGATCTGCATGACCGACCGACCGGTACTCGAACCCACCGCCGACCACCCCATCACCATCGAACCCACAGGCAAGCACGTCACGGTGCGGGTCAACGGCGACGTCGTCGCCGATACCCGCGGCGCCCTGACCTTGCAGGAATCGACGTATCCCGCGGTGCTGTACATCCCGCTGGACGACGTCGCATCAGATCGGCTGAAGCCCAGCGACACCGAAACCTATTGCCCATTCAAGGGCGACGCCAGCTACTACCACGTCACCGCGGGCGACAGCACCGTCGACGACGTGATCTGGACCTACGTGAAGCCGTACCCTGCGGTGGCGCAGATCGCGGGTCATGTCGCGTTCTATCCGGACAAGGCCGACATCACCGTCGCATAGTCTGGGTCGGTGCAAAGTTCGGCCAGCGTCGAGTTCGGCGGGCCGGCCAGTCACGGCCTGACACTGTCACCGCTGCGCCGTGGCCGCGGCGACCCGTGCTATCACGATGCGCCCGACGGGGCGATCTGGCGCACCAGCCTGATGCGCAGCGGACCGGTCACCGCACGGATCACGCGGTCGTCGCCGACCGCCGTCGACTGTGAGGCATGGGGAAGCGGAGCAACCGAATTCGCCGAGACGCTGCCCGCCCTGCTTGGCGCCGACGACGACGCATCGGACTTTTCTCCCGAGGAACCGACGATCGCCGAGCTGCACCGGCGGGTCCCGCATCTGCGGCTCGGCCGCACGGGCCGTGTGCTCGAGGCGCTCATCCCCGCCGTCCTCGAACAGCGGGTGTACGGCCTGGACGCGCGGCGTGCGTGGCGCAGGCTGGTGACGAAGTTCGGGGCGCCCGCGCCCGGCCCGGCACCGGCGCACATGCGGGTGCCGCCGGAGCCCGACGTGTGGCGGCGCATCCCGTCGTGGGAGTTCCACCGGGCCAACGTCGACCCCGGCCGGGCGCGGACCGTCGTCGGCTGTGCGCAGCGCGCCGACTCGCTGGAACGGCTGTGCGCGCGCCCTGCCGAGGCGGCGCGGTCGGCCATGATGTCGCTGCCCGGAGTCGGCGTGTGGACGGCCGCGGAAACCGCCCAGCGCGCGTTCGGCGACGCCGACGCACCGTCGGTCGGCGACTTTCACCTGGCCAAGATGGTCGGATGGCGGCTGCTCGGCCGCGAAATCGACGACGCGGCGATGCTGGAATTGCTCGAGCCGTTGCGCCCGCATCGGCACCGCGCGGTGCGGCTTCTGGAGGTCACCGGGCCCGCGCATGCGCCGCGGGTCGCGCCGCGCAAGGCGATTCCCAACCTGCGCGCGATCTAGCCACGATTACCGGCCGGGCGCCATGGGTACACCTGGCGAATGACTGAATTCACCATTCCCGGCCTGTCCGAAAAGGCAGGCAACGAGGTCGCCGACATCCTGCAAAAAGCACTGAGCACCTACAACGATCTGCACCTGACGCTCAAGCATGTGCACTGGAACGTCGTGGGCCCCAACTTCATCGGTGTGCACGAGATGATCGATCCGCAGGTCGAATTGGTGCGCGGATACGCCGATGACGTGGCCGAACGCATTGCGGCGCTTGGCAAGTCGCCGCGGGGTACACCGGGCGCGATCCTCAAGGACCGCACCTGGGACGACTACTCAGTGGGCCGCGACACCGTGCAGGCACACCTGGCCGCCCTCGACCTGGTCTACACCGGCATCATCGAGGACCTCCGTAAGAGCATTGACCGCTTGGACGACCTCGACCTGGTGTCGCAGGACCTGTTCATCGGCCAGGCGGGCGAGCTGGAGAAGTTCCAGTGGTTCGTCCGCGCCCATCTGGAGAACTCCGGCGGTCAGCTGGCCAATCGTGGCGCGCGCACCGAGAAGGGCGCGGCACGCAGCGCCAAGAAGAAGGCGCCGGTCAAGTAGTGCCTTGACCTGAACTGAAGTTGAGGTGCCACGCTCGGCTCCATGACGACGTGGATTTGTGACGGATGTGGGGTCGAGCACGCGGATTCTGAGGTACGGCCGCCGGAGAACGGTTGTGTGTTCACCTCCGAGGTGGTGTCCGTTGAGGAATGCGGAGACCTGGGACCGCACGGTAGCTGGACGACGCTTGCCGAACTGGCCGCACAGCCGCATCGAACCGAGCACGTCGACCACGGCCGCGGCGTGCACAGCCTGCGCCGGATGCCCCGATTCGCCATCGGGCACCGGTCATTCGTCGTACAGACCGACGCGGGCAACCTGCTCTGGGATGCGCCGAGCTACCTCGACGACGAGATCGTGCGCGTGGTGCGCGGCCTTGGCGGCGTGACGGCGATCGCGGCCAGTCATCCGCACATGTTCGGTGCGCAATTGAGCTGGAGCAGCGAGTTCGGCGGCGTGCCGGTCTACGTCAACGCCCTCGACCAGGAGTGGCTGCCCCGCCCAGACCCGGTGATCGAGCTCTGGAAGGAACAGGCCGAGCCGCTGCCGGGGGGCCGGCTGCTGCACGTCGGCGGGCATATGCGCGGTAGCGCGGTGGCGTTGAGCCCCGATGGGACGCTGCTCGTCGGCGATACCATCAGCGGCGGGCTGGCCCGAGACTGGGTGTCGTTCCAACGCAACTTCCCCAAACATGTGCCGCTGTCGCCCGCAGTGGTGCGCCGCATCGTCGAACGTCTCGAGCCGTATGACTACGACCGGCTCTACACCCTTGGTGGCGACGAGATCGACCATGACGCCAAGGCCGTTGTGCTCCGGTCAGCCCAGGCACACATCCGCTGGGCCAGTGGGGAGTTCGACCACCTGACCTGAGCTACGATTCGGACTGCTCGAGCGCATCGTCACGGACGGGACGGTCGGCAAGCTCCTCTTGCCTGCCGAACAGATACGGGTAGGCGATGCCCGCGACCGCCGCGCCGACCAGCGGCGCGAACCAGAACACCCACAATTGGGCCGGTGCGCCGTCGCCGTTGAAGAACGCGACACCTGTGGACCGGGCCGGGTTGACCGAGGTGTTGGAGATCGGGATCGAGATCAGGTGGATCAGGGTCAGCGTGAGCCCAATCGACAAGCCCGCGAACCCCTTTGGTGCGCGGTCGTCGGTGGAGCCAAGGATGACCAGAAGGAACACGCCCGTCAGGATCACCTCGGCGAGCACCACCGCCCACAGCGAATAGCCGCCGGGGGAGTGTTCGCCGAACCCGTTGGCGGCCATGTTGCCCGTCGCGGTCCAGCCGTCCTGGCCCTTGGCGATCACGTAGATCACCAACCCGGCCACGATTCCGCCGATCACCTGCGTGAACCAATAGGCGGGCAGCACTTTCCACTCCACGCGACGGGCGAACGCCGCGCCGAGCGTCACTGCGGGATTGAAGTGACCGCCGGAGATGGTGCCGAACGCGTACACGCCGGTGAGCACCGTGAGACCGAATGCGAGGGCGACGCCGAGAAAGCCGATCCCGAGGGATGTTCCGTCGCCTGACATGAATTTGGCGGCGAACACTGCGCTTCCGCAGCCGCCGAAGACCAACCAGAACGTTCCAATGAATTCCGCCGCCAGGCGATGCGGCATTGTCGGTTCGCGCATGCGTACTCCTCCGTTGGATGTAACGCCGTGCGCTCGAGAGTGACACGGACCATGCGGCGGGGAGCCCGTCGTATCCGAATTGTGCTGCGAAAGAGACGTACGCAAGTAGAAGCGGCCGAGGCGAATTCGCCTCGGCCGCTTCCACTGTCAATTAGTTACCCGTCGGCGCCGTCGCTGCCGTCGCTGGAGCTGCCATCGCCGCCGTCGCCGCCTTCGCCGCTGCCACCGCCGAGGCCGCCGCCCGCTGCGCCGTTGCCGCCGTTGCCGCCGGCCCCAGTGCCGGCCGCGGAGGTGCCGGTGCCGCCGTTACCGCCGTCGCCGCCGCCACCGATAACGGATCCGCCGGTGCCTGCGTTGCCGCCGTTACCCGCGCCGCTGTTGCCGACAACAGTCGACCCGCTGCCACCGTCGCCACCGTCGCCACCGGCTCCGATAACGCCTGTGTGACCGCCATTGCCTGCGTCGCCGCCGCCGGTGCCACCGACAACGGTGCCCGCGTTGCCGCCGTCACCGCCGTCACCGGCGTTGGCGATCACGCCGGTGTCGCCTGCGTCGCCGCCGTCGCCGCCGTTCGCACTGCCGATGACACCGGTTCCGGTGCCGCCGTCGCCGCCGTCGCCGGAGTCACCACCAACGATGCCGCCGTTACCGCCGTCGCCACCGTCGCCGCCGTTGCCGGACCCGCCGCTGCCGCCCGCGCCGCCTGCACCGCCGTCGCCGCCTTCACCGAACGCGCCCGCCTGGCCGCCGGTGCCGCCGTCGCCGCCGAGCGCGGTGCCCGAAATGCTGCCCGCGCCACCGCCGGCGCCGCCGTCGCCCGCATTACCGTGCAGGATGCCCGAGTTGCCGCCGTTGCCGCCGTCGCCGCCCCAGGTGGTGGCGCTACCGAGGTTGACACCGGTGCCGCCCGTGCCGCCTGCGCCGCCGCTGCCGATCAGGATGCCGCCGTTTCCGCCGGCTCCGCCGTTAGCAGCCTGTGCGGGGTCGGTGCCTCCGGTGAGGGTTCCACCGCCTGTGCCGCCCGCGCCGCCGTTACCGAGCAGGCCGGCATTGCCGCCCGCCCCGCCTGCCTGGCCTGCCGCACCCGCGCCACCTGCACCGCCGTTACCAAGCAGCAGGCCGCCGCTGCCGCCTGCCTGGCCTTCGGCGCCCGCAGCGCCGTTGCCGATCAGCAGGCCACCGTTCTGGCCCGGCGCAGAGCCGTTGCTGATCAGCAGGCCGACGACCCCACCCAGCAGGTTGCCGACTGCGTCCACCGGTGACGCGGCCGCCACCGGGGCGGGGGGTGGCGGGGTGAACAGCCAACCGAAGAAGACCAGGTTCACCTCCGCGGTGACCGCAGGCTTCGCCTCGATGGTCGCGACCGGGGGGTCGGCGAAGTACGCGGCTCCTGCGGCCGCGGCGAGCGCACCCATCGCGAGCATGGCTGCTCCGGTGGTTTTCTGCTTGGCAACTTTCATCGTCGAAACCTTTCGTCGAAACCGCGCTGGGTAACCCCCGTAGTGTGCCGATGTCGAACGGGGATGCAGTTAATCTGTTTACCACATTGTGACATCGTTGCAAGCGGAAATTGATCTATTCCAGTTATTGACTCGCACGCTGATTAACGCAGGCCAGACCGCATATCAACGAACGTCGGCTATTTGCCGTCGCAACATATTTAGTTGCGTAAACGAAAGACTAGGAAGAATCCAGCAACGCCAGGTGCCACAAATAACATTACTTGTGCTAACGAAATAATCCCCACGACCGTTTTGACGTTAGCGTCGAATAGCAAACTAGGGCGTGGACCCTTCGTCGGTCATCCGCGCTCGGAGACTGTCGTAGATCGGTGGCGACCCCACGAGGTACGCGACGAGCACCGCCGCAGCGGTCGCCGCCATCATCGGCACGAGCGCCGCGGTCGAGGCTGTCATCTCCGCGACGAGGACCAACCCTGTCACTGGCGCACGCACAGTGGCCCCGAAGAATGCCGCCATTCCGACGAGTGCCATCGGAATCGCCAATTGCGTTGTGTCTTCGGGCCATACGGCACCGAAGAATCCGACGAACAGCAGTCCCCACAGGGCACCCACAGCGAGCAGCGGTGCGAACAGCCCGCCAGGCACCGCCGCCGAGTACGAAAGCGGCCCTGCGATGAACCGCACCGCAAGGTATCCGATGACGACGGAAAGCACGATGTGATGTCCACTGAGGATCTGTTGCGTCAGCAGGTCGCCGCCTCCCACTGCGTGGGGGGACACAAACATCGCGAGCCCGATGATGGCCCCGATGACAGCGGCCTTCGCCAGGGCCGGGATGCGGCGGATCGCTGCCACGTGGTCGAGGAACCACAACACCAACGCGTTGTAGATCGCACCTACGCATCCGGTCAGCAGTCCGAAGGCGACGAAAAGCGGTAACCATGCCAGGGCCGGAGCACTGATTGGTTCGACGTGGAAGTCGGCGTGGTTTCCCAGCATCAGGCGGGCGCAAGCCACCCCCGCAATAGCCGAAAAGAGCGTTGCCAGAACCGTTTTCACTCGAAACGACTTGGTGACCTCTTCGAGGGTGAAAAGGGTGCCCCCGATCGGTGCGTTGAACGCGACCGCAAGGCCGGCTCCGCCCAGCGCCGTCTGCATCATCCTGACCTCGGAATCGGGTAACCGCGCCCGCCTGGCCGCTTCGGCTCCGATCGCGGCACCCATATGCACTGTCGGTCCCTCGCGACCCAAGACGAGGCCGGATCCCATGCTCAGCACGCCGCCGATGAACTTCGCAGGAACCAGTCGGATGAGTGGAGGCCGGGCGCCACCGAGAAAAACCGCCTCGACATGCTGGATGCCGCTCCCGGCGGCCAGCGGCTCCCACCGCACGATGAGGGCGGCAAGGGTTGCGCCGATGGCGGCGGCCGCCATCGGGATCAGCCAGCCCGGTCCCGGCAGCTGGTGCGCCCAGTCTACGAAGTCGATGCGCAGGTCGTCGGCCGTTTGCAGGCACCAGCGGAACGCGCCACCGACGAAGCCAATGATCACGCCTGCCACGATCGCCGTCACGCAGATGTGTACCGAACCCCGCATGGAGTCGTCGGGCTGATCGTGATCAGCCAGCGGAGCTGTCATCGCGCCCAGTCTCGCAGACCGCTGTCCCCCGTACCGCGGGAATTACATACCCCTAGGGGGTATAGTTTCTGACATGGCTGAGATCGACCACACCCAACACCACACCGAAGCGGGCCACGAGGGTCACCAGGGCCACGCCGGTCACGGGGACCACGTCGCGCAGTTCAGGCGGCTGTTCTGGGTGATGCTGGTGCTCGCGATCCCGACGGTGGCGCTGTCCGGCATGTTCGCGATGATCCTTGGCTACGCCATTGTCGACTTCCCCGGCGCGCGCTGGGTGTCGCCCGTGCTCGGCACCGTCATGTACCTGTGGGGTGGCCGGCCGTTCCTGACCGGGGCGATCAGCGAAATACGTTCTCGCGAACCGGGAATGATGCTGCTGATCGGCCTAGCGATCACCGTCGCCTTTGTCGCGTCGTGGGGCGCCAGCCTTGGTGTGTTGCCGCACGACCTGGACTTCTGGTGGGAGTTGGCGCTGCTGGTGGTGATCATGCTTCTCGGTCACTGGATCGAGATGCGGTCACTGGCGCAGACCACCTCGGCGCTGGACTCGCTGGCGGCGCTGCTGCCCGACGAGGCCGACCGGATCGTCGGTGCGGCGACCGAGACGGTCGCACCGTCGGAGCTGCGCGTTGGCGACACCGTGATCGTGCGCCCCGGTGGCAGCGTCCCAGCGGACGGCGTCATCGTCGACGGTGCGGCGGACGTCGACGAGTCGATGGTGACCGGCGAATCACGCCCGGTGCGCCGCAGCGTCGGGGACCCCGTCGTGGCAGGCACCGTCGCGACCGACTCGGGATTGCGGGTTGAGGTGACCGCGGTTGGGGACGACACCGCGCTCGCCGGTATTCAGCGCCTGGTGACCGAGGCGCAGAATTCGTCGTCGCGCGCGCAGCGGATCGCCGACACGGCCGCAGGCTGGCTGTTCTGGTTCGCGCTGGGGTCGGCCATCGTCACCGCTGTGGTCTGGAGCTTCCTCGGCATGCCGCAGGAGGCCGTCATTCGCACCATCACCGTGCTCGTGATCGCCTGCCCGCACGCCCTCGGATTGGCGATTCCGCTGGTGGTCTCGATCGCGACCGAGCGTGCCGCCCGGGGCGGGGTGCTGGTTAAGGACCGGCTCGCCTTGGAGAGCATGCGCTCCGTCGGCGCGGTGCTTTTCGACAAGACAGGCACCCTGACCAGGGGTGAGCCCACCGTCACCGCGATCGCCACAACGCGGGACGGTGCGCAAGACGAGGTGCTGGCGCTGGCGGCGGCGGCAGAAGCCGATTCCGAACACCCGCTGGCACGGGCCATCGTCGAGGCCGCCCGGCGCCGCGAGCTGGCCGTGCCTGCATCATCGGACTTCAATTCGTCGCCAGCGGTCGGCGTAACCGCGACTGTCGCAGGCAAGACCGTGCGGGTCGGCGGGCCACGCCTGCTGGCGGAAACCGGCCAGGCAGAGCGGTCGGAGGCCGACGCATGGCGCGACGAAGGCGCGATCATCCTGCATGTGGTTGTCGACGGTGTCGCGGTGGGCGCGCTCGCGCTGGCCGACGAGGTGCGCGAAGAATCAAGGCAGGCCGTCGACGCGCTGCACAAGCTGGGCATCCAAGTGGTGATGATCACCGGGGACGCGCAGGCGGTGGCCGACGCGGTGGCTGCCGACCTCGGGATCGACCGAGTGTTCGCAGGTGTGCGCCCCGAGGACAAGGCGGCCAAGGTCGCCGCGCTGCAGAGCGAGGGCCTTTCGGTGGCGATGGTCGGTGACGGCGTCAACGACGCGCCCGCACTAGCGCAGGCCGACGTCGGTATTGCGATCGGGGCGGGTACCGACGTGGCGATCGCATCGGCGGGCGTGATCCTGGCCAGTTCCGATCCTCGTTCGGTCCTTTCGGTGATTGCGCTGTCGAAGGCGTCCTACCGAAAGATGAAGCAAAACCTTTGGTGGGCAGCGGGTTACAACCTCATTTCGGTGCCATTGGCGGCGGGTGTGCTGGCCCCGATCGGGTTTGTGATGCCGATGTCGGTCGGCGCGATCTTGATGTCGGTGTCGACGGTCGTGGTGGCGCTGAACGCCCAGATGCTACGGCGCCTGGACTTGCGGCCGGAGGCCAGTGTGCGGGCCGTTCTCTAAGAATCTGGCTAGGCTTTGCGCAAACTATTGCGATCTTGTTGCACCAGGTCACATGGTTTTGACATCGTGTCAGCAAATAGGTCTGACGATTAGGAGGCAAGTGTGACCAACCCCCCATTGTTCCGCTCGCGGCGGCCTCCGGCTGAAAGGCTAACAGCAGCAACGTTATTCGATCGTTATTGGCATCTGAACAATTGACGCGGCGACCCGGCCCGGCAGGCTAAGTTAGGTTGCACTAAGTTGGCATGTCAAGCCCCGTTTGAATATCGTTTTCTCCACTTGTGGCGAGTGGATAAGGGCCGGCGTTCAGTGGTGCACGAAGGAACCCCCCATCGCAGAGGCGGCCGATGCCTCAAACGGCAGTCGAAGGCTGCCATGCAGACTTCGCGACGGCTTGCGGGAAAAAGGTAGGTGGGAATGGCGCCCAGTAGTCAGGGGCTGTACAACCCCGCGTTCGAGCACGACGCGTGCGGTGTGGCGATGGTGGCCGATATCCACGGTCGCCGGACCCGCGAGATCGTCGACGCCGCGATCACGGCGCTGGTGAACCTGGAGCACCGCGGTGCCCAGGGGGCCGAACCGCACACCGGCGACGGCGCGGGAATCCTGCTGCAGGTTCCCGACGAGTTTCTGCGCGCCGTCGTCGACTTCGACCTGCCCGAATACGGCAGCTATGCCACCGGCATCGCGTTCCTGCCGCAGTCATCCAAGGATGCGGCCACGGCCTGCGAGGCAGTGGAGAAGATCGCCGAGGCCGAGGGCCTCCATGTGCTTGGTTGGCGCGCGGTGCCCACCGACGATTCGTCGCTCGGTGCGTTGGCCCGCGACGCGATGCCGACCTTCCGTCAGGTGTTCATCGCAGGCGCCTCCGGCATGGACCTGGAGCGGCGTGCGTACGTGGTGCGCAAGCGTGCTGAGCACGAGCTCGGCACCAAGGGGCCCGGCCAGGACGGTCCCGGCCGCGAAACCGTCTACTTCCCAAGCCTTTCGGGCCAGACCTTCGTCTACAAGGGCATGCTGACCACGCCGCAGCTCAAGGCGTTCTACCTTGACCTGCAGGACGACCGGCTGACCAGTGCGCTGGGCATCGTGCACTCCCGGTTCTCGACCAACACCTTCCCGTCGTGGCCGCTGGCGCACCCGTTCCGGCGCATCGCCCACAACGGCGAGATCAACACCGTCACCGGCAACGAGAACTGGATGCGGGCGCGCGAGGCGCTGATCAAGACCGACGCGTTCGGCTTCGGCCCCGCGAGCCGCGGATCCGGTTCGAGCCTGGACAAGATCGTTCCCGTCTGCACCCCCGGCGCGTCGGATACCGCACGCTTCGACGAGGTGCTCGAGCTGTTGCACCTCGGCGGCCGCAGCCTGCCGCACGCGGTGCTGATGATGATCCCTGAGGCGTGGGAGCGCAACGAGTCGATGGACCCGGCTCGCCGAGCCTTCTACGAGTACCACGCTTCGCTGATGGAACCGTGGGACGGCCCGGCGTCGATGACGTTCACCGACGGCACAGTGATCGGTGCGGTGCTGGACCGCAACGGCCTTCGGCCGTCACGGATTTGGGTCACCAAGGACGGCCTTGTCGTGATGGCGTCCGAGGCCGGCGTGCTGAACCTCGACCCGTCGACCGTCATCAAGAAGATGCGCCTGCAGCCTGGCCGCATGTTCCTCGTCGACACCGCGCAGGGCCGCATCGTCGACGACGAGGAGATCAAGGCGGAGCTGGCCGCCGAGCACCCCTACCAGGAGTGGCTCGACGCCGGCCTTTTCCAGATCGACGACCTGCCGCAAGGCGACTATGTGCGCATGCCGCATCACCGAGTCGTGTTGCGCCAGCAGGCATTCGGTTACACCTATGAAGAGCTCAACCTGCTGGTCGCCCCGATGGCGCGCACCGGCGCCGAGCCACTGGGCTCGATGGGCACCGACACTCCCGTCGCGGTGCTTTCGCAGCGGCCGCGGATGCTCTACGACTACTTCCAGCAGCTCTTCGCCCAGGTCACCAATCCGCCACTGGACGCCATCCGCGAAGAGGTGGTGACCAGCCTGCAGGGCACGGTCGGACCCGAGGGCGACCTGCTCAACCCCAACGCCGGTTCGTGCAGGCAGATCGTGCTGCCGCAACCCATCCTGCGCAACGCCGAGCTGTCCAAGCTGATCTGCGTCGACCCCGATCACGAGATCCGCGGCCACAAGCATGGGCTGCGGGCGGCGGTCATTCGCTGCCTCTACCCGGTGAATCGTGGTGGCCAGGGCCTCAAGGAGGCGCTCGACAACGTCAGGGCCAAGGTGTCTGAGGCGATCCGTGACGGCGCGCGCATCATCGTGCTGTCCGACCGCGAGTCCAACGAGCAGATGGCGCCGATCCCGTCGCTGCTGAGCGTCTCGGCCGTGCATCACCACCTGGTCCGCGACCGCACCCGCACCCAGGTGGGGCTCGTTGTCGAGGCGGGCGACGCCCGCGAGGTGCACCACATGGCGTGCCTGGTCGGGTTCGGGGCCGCAGCGATCAACCCCTACATGGCGTTCGAGTCCATCGAGGACATGGTCGACCGCGGTGTCATCGCAGGCATCTCCAGTGACACGGCCAAGGCGAACTACGTCAAGGCCGCGGGCAAGGGCGTGCTGAAGGTGATGTCCAAGATGGGCATCTCGACGCTGGCGTCCTACACCGGGGCGCAGCTGTTCCAGGCCATCGGCATCAGCCAGAAGCTGCTCGACGAGTACTTCACCGGATTGAGCTGCCCGGTCGGCGGCATCGACCTCGACGACATCGCCGACGACGTCGCCACCAGGCATGCGCTGGCCTACCTGGACCGGCCCGACGAGTGGGCGCACCGCGAGCTCGAGGTCGGCGGGGAGTACCAGTGGCGCCGCGAGGGCGAGTACCACCTGTTCAATCCGGACACGGTGTTCAAGCTGCAGCACGCGACGCGCACCGGCCAGTACTCGATCTTCAAGGAGTACACCCAGCTCGTCGACGACCAAAGCGAGCGGATGGCGTCGCTGCGCGGGCTGCTCAAGTTCAAGGACGGCGTGCGCACGCCGGTGCCTCTTGACGAGGTCGAGACCGCCAGCGAGATCGTCAAGCGGTTCTCCACCGGCGCGATGAGTTATGGATCGATTTCCGCCGAGGCGCACGAAACACTGGCCATCGCGATGAATCGCCTTGGCGGGCGGTCGAACTCGGGCGAGGGCGGCGAAGACGTCAAACGCTTCGAGCACGACGAGAACGGTGATTGGCGCCGTAGCGCGATCAAGCAGGTTGCCTCCGGCCGCTTCGGCGTGACCAGCCACTACCTGACCAACTGCACCGACATCCAGATCAAGATGGCCCAGGGGGCGAAACCCGGTGAGGGTGGCCAGCTTCCAGGCAACAAGGTGTATCCCTGGGTGGCCGAAGTGCGGCACTCGACGCCGGGCGTCGGCCTGATCTCGCCGCCGCCGCACCACGACATCTACTCGATTGAGGACCTGGCGCAGCTGATCCACGATCTGAAGAACGCCAACCCGCAGGCCCGCGTGCACGTCAAGCTGGTCTCCGAAAACGGCGTCGGAACAGTGGCGGCCGGTGTTTCGAAGGCGCACGCCGACGTGGTGCTGATCTCGGGCCACGACGGCGGCACCGGGGCAACCCCGCTGACGTCGCAGAAGCACGCCGGCGCGCCGTGGGAGCTCGGCCTTGCCGAAACCCAGCAGACGTTGCTGCTCAACGGGTTACGCGACCGGATCGTGGTGCAGGTCGATGGCCAGCTCAAGACGGGCCGTGACGTGGTGATCGCCGCGATGCTCGGCGCCGAGGAGTTCGGATTCGCCACCGCACCGCTGGTGGTCGCGGGCTGCATCATGATGCGGGTGTGCCACCTGGACACCTGCCCGGTCGGTGTGGCCACCCAGAACCCGCTGCTGCGGCAGCGTTTCGCTGGCAAGCCGGAATTCGTCGAGAACTTCTTCATGTTCATCGCCGAGGAAGTCCGGGAAATGATGGCCCAGTTGGGCTTCCGGACCGTCAACGAGATGGTCGGCCAGGTCGGCTCACTGGACACGACGCAGGCCGCCGAGCATTGGAAGGCCCACAAGCTGGACCTCGCTCCCGTGCTGCACGAGCCGGAGTCCGCGTTCATGAACCAGGACCTGTACTGCAGTTCGCGACAGGACCACGGCCTCGACAAGGCGCTCGATCAGCAGCTCATCGTGATGTGCCGGGAAGCACTCGATTCCGGAACGCCGGTGCGTTTCTCCACCACGATCGCCAACGTGAACCGCACAGTGGGCACCATGCTCGGCCATGAGGTCACCAAAGCCTATGGCGGCCAAGGGCTTTCCGACGGCACCATCGACATCACGTTCGACGGTTCGGCGGGCAACAGCTTCGGCGCATTCGTACCAAAGGGCATCACGCTGCGGGTGTACGGCGACGCCAACGACTACGTCGGCAAGGGCCTCTCTGGCGGGCGCATCGTGGTGCGTCCTTCGGACCACGCACCCGCGGAGTACGTCGCCGAGCAGAACATCATCGCGGGCAACGTGATCCTTTTCGGCGCCACCAGCGGTCAGGTATTCCTGCGCGGTGTGGTCGGCGAGCGGTTCGCCGTGCGTAACTCGGGCGCGCACGCGGTGGTGGAAGGCGTCGGCGATCACGGCTGCGAGTACATGACCGGTGGCAAAGTCGTCATTCTCGGGTCGACGGGACGCAACTTCGCCGCGGGCATGTCCGGCGGGGTGGCCTACGTCTACGACCCCGAGGGCACGTTCGATGAGAACCTCAACGCCGAGATGGTCGACCTTGACGAGCTCGACGATGCGGACGTCGAGTGGCTCAACGGCATGGTCGTCGCCCACGTCGATGCGACGGATTCGGCTGTCGGGCAACGTATTCTGGCGGATTGGGATGGGGAACTGAAGAACTTCGTCAAGGTGATGCCGCGCGACTTCAAGAAGGTGCTGGTGGCGATAGCCGAGGCCGAACGCAGCGGCGAGGACGTCGACACGGCGATCATGGCGGCGGCGAATGCCTGATCCCAAGGGCTTCCTCAAGTACACACACCGCGAGACCCCGCAACGGCGGCCGATCCCGCTGCGCCTTCGCGACTGGAGTGAGGTCTACGAGGACTTCTCCCACGACACCCTGCGCGAGCAGGCCAGCCGATGCATGGATTGCGGTATCCCGTTCTGCCACAACGGCTGCCCGCTGGGAAACCTGATTCCCGAGTGGAACGACCTGGTCCGGACCGACCGGTGGCGCGACGCGATCGAACGCCTGCACGCGACCAACAACTTCCCGGAGTTCACCGGGCGGCTCTGCCCTGCTCCGTGTGAGGGCTCGTGTGTGCTCGGCATCAACCAGGATGCGGTCACGATCAAGCAGATCGAGGTCGAGATCATCGACAAGGCCTTCGACGAGGGCTGGGTGGTGCCACTGCCGCCGGAGGTACTGACCGGCAAGAAGGTCGCCGTCGTCGGATCCGGGCCTGCCGGCCTTGCCGCCGCGCAGCAGCTGACCCGCGCCGGGCATTCGGTCACGGTGTTCGAACGCGAGGACCGCATCGGTGGCCTGCTTCGTTACGGCATCCCGGAATTCAAGATGGAGAAGCGGCACATCGACCGGCGGCTGGAACAGATGCAAGCCGAAGGCACCGAGTTCCGGGCGGGCGTGAACGTCGGGGTCGACATCACCGCGCAGCAGCTGCGCGCCGAGTTCGACGCGGTTGTGCTGGCCGGTGGCGCCACCGCCTGGCGCGATCTGCCGATCCCCGGTCGTGAACTCGACGGCATCCACCAGGCGATGGAGTTCCTGCCGTGGGCCAACCGCGTTCAGCAGGGTGACCCGGTGACCGACGACGAGGGCTTGCCGCCGCTGCACGCCATGGGCAAGAAGGTCATCATCATCGGCGGCGGCGACACCGGCGCAGACTGCCTTGGCACCGTGCACCGCCAGGGTGCGGCCAGCGTGCACCAGTTCGAGATCATGCCCCGCCCGCCGGAGACCCGCGCAGACTCGACGCCGTGGCCGGTGTACCCGCTGATGTTCCGGGTGGCCTCGGCACACGAGGAGGGCGGCGACCGGGTCTACTCGGTGAACACCGAGCACTTCGTTGGCGAGAACGGTCAGGTCAAGGGCCTGCGCGCGCATGAGGTGCGGATGGAGGCCGGCAAGTTCGTCAAGGTCGAGGGCAGCGACTTCGAGATGGAAGCGGACCTCGTCCTGCTCGCGATGGGGTTCGTCGGACCGGAGCGCGAGGGCCTGCTGACCGGTCTGAGTGTCGAGTTCACCGACCGCGGCAACGTCACGCGCGACGCTTCGTTTGCCACCTCGGTGCCTGGAGTGTTCGTCGCAGGCGATATGGGCCGCGGCCAGTCGCTGATCGTGTGGGCGATCGCCGAGGGCCGCGCGGCCGCGGCAGGCGTCGACCGCTACCTGATGGGCCGCACCGCGCTGCCTGCGCCGATCAAGCCCACCGCGGTGCCCCAGCGCTAACTGTTTGCGGCGGCAACGTTACTTAGCGTCGGCAACGGCGTGTCTGCGTCGGATGGCAACCGGCTGACACGAGACTGACGCCGATGAACGGCCGCTACCGAGTGCCCGCCCAGTTGAACCGGCGGCACTTCATCGCGGCCCTGTCCGTCGCGTCGCTCGGTGCCGTGGGTTTGTCGCGGTGCAGCCTTGGCGGGCAGCAGCAGGTGGCCGAAGCGGCCGCGCCTGCGCCGGCCGCCGTGCGTGCACCGGGGTTGCTGCCGCCACCGCCGCGCGAAGCGCGCATTGCGCTGCCGGGTGGCGGAGTGCTGAGCAGTCTTCCTGGCGACGGCGACCTGCTGGCGCTGACCGTCGACGACGGTGTGAACAGCGACGTGGTGCGGATGTACACCCAGTTCGCAAAGGACACCGGAGTGCGGCTGACGTACTTCGTCAACGGTGTCTACCCGTCATGGACGGACCACATCGACCTGCTGAGGCCGATGGTCGACGACGGTCAGATACAACTCGCGAACCACACCTGGCTACACCAGAATCTGACCAAGCTGCCGTTGGCGCAAGTGGCGGAGGAGTTGCGACACGACCACGACTTCCTTTGGAAGACATACGGAGTCGACGCGCGGCCGTACTTCCGGCCGCCCTATGGTGCGCACAACGAGCACGTCGACAAGGTGGCGGGCGACCTGGGTTACACCGTCAACACGCTGTGGTCGGGCGACCTGAAGGATCACGTCGTCATCCCGGCGAGCGAGATCGTGAAGATGGCGCAGACGTGGTTCAACCCGCAGGCGATTGTGATCGGGCATCTCAACCACCTGCCGGTCACCGAGGTTTACGGCCAACTCGTCGATGTGATCCGGTCACGCAAACTGCGCACCGTCACGCTCGACGACGTCTTCGTCCAGCCATTCTGACCGAAATCAGCCAGTCACATACACCACTTGCGTCTCACCAAAAACATCCGATGATTGACCGGCGTGCCTCGCACAGTTTGCCAGCCATTGGGTATCTAATGACTTGATGAGGGTCGTGCGGTAACGTAAGGTCCCGATTCAGCTATTGGTATACCGCAGGAGAGATCGACGTGTACATCAACCCACTGTCGCGTTCTCGGATGAGTCGAATTGCCTGGTCACTGTTGCGTCACCCGCTGAAGTGCCGAGAGTTCCCGGCCAAGGCCGAGCGTTTGATCACCTCTGACGAGCTACTTCGTTACGGCGTCTAGCCAACCCGAATCACCCTGCGAACGCCGATTTGGCGTCCCGTGACCTACTCTTTGCCGAACCGTTATATTTTCGTTACCGTCAGTCGACTTTGCTGGTAAGCAGGCCGGAGTCCCGGATCGCCTCCGCCAGCGGTTCCAGCACCGCGGGCGTGTGCGGCGTCGGCAGGTACACGATCGCCAGGTCCAGACCCTCTTCGCCGAGCGCGGCCGCCTGGTCGATCGCGTAGCTGTAGCTGACTGGCTGACCGGCATTGTGGTGGTCATCGGCCAGCCGGACGTGCGCCGAAAGCATGATCTCCTTCGGATCCCTGCCGATGTCCGCGCAATGTGATGCCAGCACGTCGCGCTTGCGGGCGAATTCTTCGGCCGGACCGCCGACGAAATTCCAGTGATCGGCGTACTTTGCGGTGATTCGCAGCGTGCGCTTCTCGCCGCTGCCGCCGATGCAGATGGGCGGATGCGGCTTCTGCGGTCCCTTCGGCTCGTTGCGAGCGTCCTTGAGCTGATAGAACTTTCCGTCGAACGTCGTGGTGTCCTTCGACAGCAGGCTGGTCAGCACTTCGCAGGCCTCTTCGAAGCGATCGAAGCGTTCCTTGATGCTGCCAAGTTCGATGCCGTAGGCACCGGATTCCTCTTCGTTCCAGCCCGCGCCGATGCCGAGGTCGAGGCGGCCGGCCGAGACGATGTCCAGTGCGGCAGCCATATTGGCGAGGACTGCGGGGTGGCGGTAGTGGATGCCAGTGACGAGGACGCCGACGCGAAGGCGCCGTGTGGCCTGCGCGAGCGCGGTCAGCGTCGTCCAGCCCTCCAGGCATGGACCGGCGGAGTCGGAGAAGATCGGATAGAAGTGGTCGAAGGTCCAGCCGGACTCGTAGGCATCGATGTCGTCGGCGGCCTGCCAGACGGCAAGCATGTCGGACCACGTGGTGTTTTGCGGGGACGTCTTGAATGCGAATCTCACTGAATCGAGCCTAGCCCTGGTTCCTGAATGTGCGACCGATTAATCCGGTTCGCCGTACTCATCGAACCAGTAGGCCAGCTTGCCGCGGCGGCTGACTGCGCGGAGGCGCCGTTCGGCGGCCGCGCGAGTCTTGGTGGTGGTGACGATGAGCAGTTCGTCGCCGATCGCGATGCGGGTGTCGGGTTGGGGTACGAACGTGTGGCCGTCCCTGATGATCAGGGTGATCACGCTGGGGTCGGGCAGTCGCAGTTCGAGAACCGTGACGTTGTGTAAGCGGGACGGCGCGTGCACGGTCATCGTCAGCAGTTCGGCTTCGAGGACGTCGAGGGGAGCCGCTTCCACCTGGATCTCGCGGGTGGCGTCCTTCGGGATCAGACCCAACCGGTGGGCTAGCGGGCGCAGGCTCGGACCCTGAACCAGGGTGTACACCACCACGAGGATGAACACGATGTTGAGCAGTCGAATGCTGTCGGTGACGCCCCCGACGATCGGAAAGGTCGCCAGCACGATCGGGACGGCGCCCCGCAGGCCGGCCCAGGACACGAAGACCTGTTCGCGCCATGGCACCCGGAATCCGGCGAGGGAGACGAGGACGGACAGCGGCCTGGCGACCAACAGCAGCACCAGCCCGATGACGATCCCCGGCACCAATTCCACGCCAAGGTCGCTGGGGTCGACGAGCAGGCCGAGCAGGACGAACAGGCCGATCTGGGCGAGCCAGCCGAGCCCCTCCGCGAAGGACCGGGTGGCCGAGCGATGCGGAAGCCCGGAGTTGGCGAGCACGACCGCGGCCAGATACGCGGCGAGAAACCCGCTGGCGTGGGCGCTACCCGCCGCGGCGAACGCGACCATGCCCAGCCCGAAGGTCGCCAGGGGATACAGGCCGGAGGCCGGAAGCGCGATGCGGCGCAATGCAATTGCGCCGAGAAAACCACATCCCAGCCCGATCGCGGCGCCGACACTCAACTCATAGAGCAACCCACCGAGCGCGTGCATCGGGGATAACTCCAGCGGCACCACGCTGAACATCAGGACGACGATGACGGCGGGGGCGTCGTTGAATCCGGACTCCGCCTCCAGCAGGCCGGCGACCCGCCGCGGCAAGGGCACGACGCGCAGCACCGAGAACACCGCGGCGGCGTCGGTGACGGATAGGACGGCGCCGAGCAGCAGTGCGAGTTGCCAGTCGAAGCCGAGCAGCAGGTGCGCCCCCACGGCCGTGACCGCCAGGCTGACCGCAACGCCGACGGTGGCCAACGCGGCCGCGGGTGCCAACACCTTTCGCACGTCGGCGAACTTCGTCGTCAGGCCGCCCTCGATGAGGATGATCGCCAACGCCACCGTGCCGAGGTGATCGGCCAGCAGGTAGTTGTCGAACTGGAGTCCCAGCCCGTCTTCGCCGACGATGACGCCGACGCCGAGGAACAGCAAAAGGCTCGGCAACCCCACTCGGCTGGCGGCCCGGGTGGCGACGATGCTGGCGAGCAACACGAGCCCACCGGCCAGCAGCACAAGATACAGCTGCTGCAAGGTCATTCCATCCCCGTTCGGGACTGTGCGGGTGGGTTTGACGTGCAGTAAACCAGTACGGGCGCGGGACGGGCGCGGCATGGGCCAATATGAAATTGTGTTCGGACTCAGACGGCGTTCCCCAGAGGTGCCGGACCACGACGACGAGCGGACGATGATGCGGGTCGGAATCGCCGGTGCGGGTGCGGTCGGGCGGTCAGTTGCGCAGGAACTCCTCGACTACGGCCACAAGGTCCTGCTGATCGAGCAGAACGTTCGGCACTACGAACCGCACACCGTGCCGGGCGCGGACTGGTTGTTGGCCGACGCGTGCGAGCTGACGTCGCTCGAAGAGTCCGGTCTGCAGACGTGCGACGTGGTGATCGCCGCGACCGGTGACGACAAGGTCAACATCACGGCGGCGCTGTTGGCCAAGACCGAGTTCGGCGTGGGCAGGGTGGTGGCACGGGTCAACGACATGCGCAACGAATGGTTGTTCACCGAGGCGTGGGGCGTCGATGTCGCGGTGTCGGCACCGAGCGCGTTGGTCGCGGCGATCGAGGGTGCCATAGACATCGGGCACCTCGTGCGCTTGATGCAGCTGCGACAGGGCCAGGCGAGCTTGGCCAAGCTGACGCTGCCCGCGGACGACCCGTTGGTCGGCCAGCGGATGCGCGACCTTCCGCTGCCGGAGAACACGGTGCTGGCCGTCGTCATCCGCGACACGGGAATCGTCGTACCCTCGCCGGGCGATGTGCTCGAGGCTGGGGACGAGATGTTGTTCGTCGCGGGCGGGGCGGCGGAGAACCAGGTGCAGGCGCTCGTCCGCAGCGCTATCTCGAACCGCGGTGAGATTCCGCGCCAGGGGAGGTCAGTACCGTCATGATCGACTTGACCCCAGCCTGCCAGCGCATGATCGAGGTGCTGGCCAATGTGACAGACGACCAGCTCTCGGAGAAGACACCGTGTGACCCGATGCGGCTGAGTGATCTGGTGCAGCACATCGGTGGCCTGGCTTTGGCGTTCACGGCCGCGGCGCGCAAGGACTTCGGACCGCTGACCGACACGCCTCCGGTGAATACCGGTGAGCTAGAAGCCGACTGGCGTGTGAGCTTTCCGCTGCGGCTCGAAGAGTTGGCCGCGGCGTGGCGGGACCCGGCGGCGTGGGAAGGCATGACGCGGGCCGGCGGCGTCGACTTCCCTGCCGAGGTGGGCGGATTGGTCGCGTTGACCGAAGTGGTGATCCACGGGTGGGATGTGGCTCGTGTGACGGGCCAGCCCTACGAGGTCGACCCCGAGAGCGCGGGCGCCGTGCTGACCAATGTCGAGCAGACGGCCGCGGAGGGACCGATCGAGGGGCTGTTCGGTGCGGCTGTCCCCGTCGCCGACGATGCGCCGGTGCTCGACAGGATCGTCGCGCTGAGTGGCCGTGCTCCGGGTTGGGGTCCCCCAGCTGATCCTTGTGCTCTAACTGTTCCGTGATCTGTACACCAGGGCTGTGGATTCGCCCGGAATCACGACCCTGCTGTACATTTCGCGGCTAGCCGGGCGCCACGAGTGACATCAGCTCGGTGCCGTCGTCGGACAGCTGCACCAGAGTGGTGTTTACTCGCCACATGTCGCGGAAAGACCCCTTCGGCGATGTGATCGTCCAGAGTGGTTCGCACGACGCGAGGTCGATCGCGGTGGTCACGGGTGCCGCGCCTGGATTGCCATCCCCAAACACGCCGACCGTGTCGTCGCTGCCGACATAGGCGCCGATAAAGAGATCACACTCCTTGCCCTCGCTGCCCGTCTGTAGGTCGTACTGCTTCGCGGGCGTTCCGTCGCTAGGCCCCGTCACAAAGAGTCGGTTCCCGATGAGGATGGCTATGGAGCCGACCCGACAATCGGCACATCCATTTGAGGATCGGGAAAGGAAGCCGGAAATATCTACGTGTGCAAGCTGTTTACCCTCATCATCGAAGAAGACCACGCCGTCGGCCGTGGATTTCCGTGCTTACTCGACGACCTCAACTGCGAATCCGCCGGTGGTTTGCGTGGCTAGTGCCTGCGGTGCGACGTTGCTGTCGACGAAGCTCGTCCTCACATCCCCGGCGCCCGGTACAAACCACGTGGTCTCTGCGCGGGGGACCCACCCCATAGGCACTGAGCGCGCATCGAGGTACGCGACGGCCGTCGTCTGTTCGCGGTTCGGGCCACGAAGAAGCCGGCATCGCGGCGACGTTGGTCGTTATCTGGTGGACGCGGGACGGAGATATCGGACCTCGACCCGATTGGCATCCGCGCTGTCGGATGCACAGCAGCGCATAAGGCGAATCTGCCGTGCCGTGGAAGTCTCCGGTGCGGACGTTGCCGATCAATATTGCTCACTGGGAGGCCTCCTGTGCAGCTCAGCCTATCAATCCTCGGTGGGCGGCCCGACACCAAAAATGCGTGAAAGCGCCACCGTGCACACTGGAGCCATGGATCCGGTGATCGCGCTGCGCCAGATTGCGTACTACAAGGACAGGGCCCGCGAAGAGCCACGCCGTGTGATGGCCTATCGGAATGCTGCCGACATCGTCGAAGCGCTCAGCGAGGCCGAGCGCGACCGCCACGGCGCCGCGAACTCCTGGCAGTCACTGCCTGGCATCGGGCCGAAAACCGCGAAGGTGATCGCCCAGGCATGGGCCGACCGCGAGCCCGAGGTGCTCGTCGAATTGCGTTCGAACGCAAAGGATCTCGGGGGCGGCGACGTTCGTGCCGCACTCCGCGGCGACCTGCATGTGCACTCCAACTGGTCAGACGGGTCGGCTCCCATCGAGGAGATGATGCTCGCGGCGCGCGATTTGGGCCATGAATACTGCGCGCTGACCGATCACTCGCCACGCCTTCGCGTCGCCAACGGCCTCTCGCCCGAACGCCTTCGCGAACAGCTGGACGTCATCGACCAGCTTCGCGAGACGGTGGCGCCGATGCGCATCCTCACCGGCATCGAGGTCGACATCCTCGAAGACGGCTCGCTGGATCAGGAACCCGAACTGCTGGAGCGGCTCGACGTCGTCGTGGCCAGCGTGCACTCCAAACTCTCGATGGACGCCGCATCGATGACGCGCCGAATGATCAAGGCGGTCACCAACCCTCACGCCGATGTGCTCGGCCATTGCACGGGCCGCCTCGTCACCGGCGGCCGAGGCGTCCGGCCGGAGTCGAAGTTCGACGCCGAGAAGGTGTTCACCGCCTGCCGCGACAACGGCACCGCAGTGGAGATCAACTCCCGGCCCGAGCGGCGCGATCCGCCGACCCGGCTGCTGAACCTCGCGCTCGACATCGGCTGCCTGTTCTCCATCGACACCGATTCGCACGCACCGGGGCAGCTGGAGTTCCTCGGCTACGGGGCCCAACGCGCGCTGGACGCGAAGGTGCCGATCGAGCGCATCGTCAACACCTGGCCCGCCGAGAAGCTGCTCGACTGGACGGTGTCATAGCCAAGTCAGCCCATCGTGGTGAATGGATTGTGTTCTGCCAGTAGCTTTTCCATCCGCGCTTCATCGAGGCGAACCCGAATCGTCGTGGCCTCCTCCTGGTCGCGAACCACCTTGGCCAGGGTGAACGAGCTGGTCACCAGGAACAGCACGGTCATCGCGAGGAACAGCCGCTGCCACAGGTCCAGCGGCAGGAACAGGATCCCGCCGAGCGCGCCGAGAAGACTCACGCCGAACGCGATAGCGGCCTGCAGGAAAAAGGCCGCCGTGTTCTTGGACGGTTGATTGAATGCAGTCATAAGGCCAGCTTGTCGCAGCCCGCGCCGTCGCGGCTGAGTGAGATTACTCAAACCGTTCAGTCGGGCAGATGCGGCATCTCGAGGCCAGGATCGCGGCCGAGCAGCACGCCGCGCATCACCGAGCTGTTGCCATATCGGCGGCGCACGTCATCGATCGCCGAGTCGATGGCCGTGGTGTCGGCGTGTTCGGTGAACGGCAGCTCCAACTGCTGGGCCCCGTCGCGGTCGATGTTGGACACCGAAAACCCAACCAGCGTCAGCCCGCGCTCGGCGGTCAGAGGCGCGGCCACGGCGACCAGGCCGCGCGCAACTTCCAGGATCGCGTCCGTCGAGGCCGTCGCACGGGACATGGTGTGCGATCGGGTGGCGCGGCCGAAATCGTCAAACCGCAGACGCAGCACCACAGTTCGGCCCGTGCGGCCTGCCTTGCGCATCCGGCGGGTGATCCGGTCGACGAGGTTGACCACCACCGCGTCGACCTCGGCCGCCGACATCGTGTTGCCACGCCGGCCGAGCGCCCGTTGTGCACCAACCGAGCGGCGACGCACACCCGTCACCACCCGGCGTCGATCGATGTTGCGGGACAACGCAAACAGCCGATACCCCATCGCCCCGCCGACCAGCGAAGCCAGCGTCGATTCGGAAAGCTCGGCGACATCGGCAACGGTCTCGATGCCATGGGCATGCAGCTTCTCGGCCGTCTTCACACCGACCCCCCACAGCCGCCGCACCGGCAGCGGATGCAGGAACGCGAGTTCACGGTCGGGCGGCACCAGCAGCAGCCCGTCGGGTTTGGCTTCCTGGCTGGCCACCTTGGCGAGAAACTTGGTGCGGGCGATGCCGACGGTGATGGGCAGCCCGACCCGGTCGCGAACCTTCGCACGCAGCTGCGCGCCGATCTCCACCGGTGTGCCCGACACCCGGCCGAGGCCGGACACGTCGAGGAATGCCTCGTCCACCGACAGCGGCTCCACGATGGGGCTGGTGTCGTGGAACACCTCGAACACCGCGTCGCTGGCCGCCGAGTACGCCGACATCCGCGGCGGCACCACGATCGCGTGCGGGCACAACGCCTTGGCCTGGCGACCGCCCATCGCCGTGCGCACCCCGTAGGCCTTGGCCTCATAGCTGGCGGCGAGCACCACGCCCCCGCCCACCAGCACCGGGCGTCCACGCAGCGCCGGATCGTCCCGCTGCTCCACCGACGCGTAGAACGAATCGAGGTCGGCGTGCAGGATGTTCGCCGCGGACACGAACATATGTTCGCATCAACCTCCGACATCATGAGGTCTTGTTTGTCGTGTAGCCGCCGTGTATACATGAGCCATACGCTGAGGATGCGAGAGCGAATTTAGGGAGATCCTGGTGGACCCTCTCAGCAGGCGAAGGTTTCTAACCGCTGGTGCCGTCGTGGCAGGCACCGCGATCACGTCCGCCGTGCTGGGCGGATGCGGGAATCCGGCCGCGCTACCTGAGTCGGCGAAAGAGGTGGTGCCGGGAGCCGGCGGTGCGCCAGGGCGTGGCGGAATCCTCTACTTCGGCTTGTCGACCGATCCGGCGAACTTCGATCCGCACGTCTCGACCGGCGCCGCTTCGGATTACCTGCGCCAACTCTCCTATAACAGCCTGCTGCAGTTCGACGCCGACGGTGAGATCGTCGGGGACCTCGCCGAGGAGTACGGATTCTCCGACCCGCGGACCTACGTCGTGCGCCTGCGGCCCGACGTGCAGTTCCACGACGGTTCCCCGTTGACCGCCGACGACGTCGTGTTCTCCATCAAGCGGATGCAGGACGAGGCGACGTCCGCGTCGTCCGCACCCCTGCTCGCCGGCATCGTCGAGGTGGTCGCGCGCGACCCCCGTACCGTCGAGATGCGGCTCGACGAACCCGATGTCGCCCTGCCGTTCGCGCTCGCCCTTCCGCCGACGCTGATCGTCAGCAGGCGCTGGATCGAGTCGGGCGCCAACCCGAAGACCACCGTGATGGGGACAGGCCCGTTCCGCTTCGTCGAGCGGATCCCCGGCGTCGCAACCACTTACGAGCGGTTCGACTCCTACTTCGAACCCGACCTGCCGTACCTCAACGGAATTGTCTTTCAGCCGATGGGCGACGACTACGCCAGGGTGACCGCCCTGCGCGCGGCGACCGTGGACATGATCGACTACGTCCCAGCCACCCACGTCGACGTCGTGACCCGCAACCCGCAGCTGCAGTTCGCCTCCGACAAGAACTTCGGATTCGGTTACGTCGGCTTCGATTTGGCGCAGAAGCCGTTCGACGACGTGCGTGTCCGCAGGGCGGTCGCGATGTCGATCGACCGGGAGGCCGTGCTGGACACCGCGTTTCTGAGTCACGGCGCCGCGATTGACGGTTCGCTGATGACACCGGACTTCGCGCCGTATGCCAACCAGTTCGCCGGCTCGATGCCCTACGACCCCGACCAGGCACGTTCTCTCTTGAAGCAGGCGGGCGCCGAAGGGCTGCGCTTCCCGATGGTCACCACCAGCTCGTACTCCGTCATCTTCCGCCCTGCCCAGGCGATGTTGCCCTCGCTGCGCTCGACGGGACTCGACGTGGACTTGGTGCAACAGGAGTGGCTTACGTTCCGGCAGAGCGTGACCGACAAGAACTTTCCTGTCCACGCATGGGGCACCGCGCCGAAGTTCGGCGACCCGGCGTCGCTGTCGGACATTCTCGGCAGCACCGGTGTGCTCGCGAAGAACTTCTCGTTCTCCGACCCCGAGACGGATCGTCTATTGCGCGAGGGCCGCACGGCCCAGGATCCCGGCCTGCGGATGGAGATCTACGCCGACCTCGAGCGGCGGGCCCTTGAGCTTGTCCCGCTCACGTACACAGTGCGACGCGAGCAGGGCGAGGCATTCCACACGTACGTGAAGGGCTATGCGCATCCCCCCAAAGGGGCATGGAACGGGACCGCGTTGCGGCGAACCTGGTTGGAGCGAACCCAATGAGCAACTACGTGATTCGCCGGCTCGGTCTTGCCGTGGTGCAGCTGTTCGTCGTCGGCAGCATCGTCTTCTTCCTCATCCGGCTGATTCCCGGTGACCCCGCACGGGCCTCCCTCGGCGACACCGCCAGCGATGAGCAGGTCGCCGCGGCACGCGAAGCCATGCACCTGAACGAACCGGTGGCCGACCAGTACGTCGGATTCTGGGGCCGGCTGATGACCGGTGACCTCGGCACGTCCCTGCTGTCCGGACGCCCCGTCATGCAGGACCTTCCGACGCGACTGATGAACTCCCTTGAGCTTGTCCTGCTGGCCCTGGCGCTCGCCGTCGTGATCGGGGTGATTCTCGGCCGGATTGCCGCGACGCACGCCGATCGCCCCGCCGACCACCTGTTGGTCGGTGGCTCGATCGTGGGCATCTCACTGCCGGTGTTCGTGGTCGGCACGTTGCTGCTGCTGGTCTTCACGTTCTGGATCCCGATCCTGCCGCCGAGACGGTTCGTCACGCCATGGGCGGACCCGTTGGGGCACTTACAGATTCTGATCCTGCCGGTGATCACCTTGGCAGGCGCCGCGTGTGCGGTGATCACCAGGATGACCCGGTCGGCCATGTTGGACACGCTGTCCGCGGACTACGTGCGAACCGCGCGGGCCAAAGGCGTCGCGGAGAAGCTTGTGGTTCGCAGGCATGCGCTGCGCACGGCGTTGGTGCCGGTGGTGTCGATCACCACGGTCGAGCTCACCACGTTGATCGGTGGCACCGTGCTCGTCGAGACGATCTTCGGCTGGCCGGGAATCAGTTCCCTGCTGATGAACGCGGTCGGACAGCGCGACTATCCGGTCATCCAGGCGGTGGTGCTCGCGACCGCCACCATCGTCATCGTCGTCAACCTGATCGGCGACCTGGCCGTTCGGACCCTTGACCCCCGCACCACGGAGAGTTGAGATGACCCTCACCGACGGCATCCTCACCGACGCGCCAGTCACGGCCACCCCCGTCGGCCGAGAGGGCCTGTGGCGCAGGGCCTTACGCAACCGCCGCACGGCGATCGCCGGCGGGTTCCTGCTACTGTGCGCCCTCGTCGCTGTCCTCGCACCGGTGATCGCGCCGTACGACTACCGCGACATGGTCGGCCTGCCACTGAGTCCGGACGGCCTGCTCGGGACCGACGACTTCGGCCGAGACGTGTTCTCCCGGTTGCTGATCGCCCTGCGCACCACGCTGTCGGTGGCGGTGAGCTCGGTCATCATCGCCGCGGTGATCGGGGTTGCGCTCGGGCTGATCGCCGGCTACGCAGGCCGCATCGTGGGTACGGTGATCATGCGGGCCATCGACATCCTGCTCAGCTTCCCGCCGGTGGTCCTTGCCATCGCCGCGGTGGCGATCCTCGGCGACGAGCTCGTCAACGTCGTCCTGGTGATCGGCGTGCTTTACATCCCGCGGTTCACCAGAATCGTGTACAGCCAGGTACTGGCGCTGCGGCATGTCGAGTATGTCGAAGCCGCTCAGATCATGGGCGCATCGACACCGAACATCCTGCTGCGCACCATCCTTCCGAATGTGTCCGCACCGATCATCGTGCAGGTGACGCTGTCGGTGAGCTTCGCAATCCAGCTCGAGGCGGGCCTGAGTTTCCTCGGCCTCGGCGCGCAACCGCCACTGCCCTCGCTGGGTTCGATGGTCGGCACCGGCCGTGACTTCCTAGAGGTGCAGCCCTCGCTGTTGATATACCCGTCGATCGTGATCGTCGCTGTCGTGTTGGCATTCAACGTCTTCGGCGACGGATTGCGCGACCTTCTCGATCCGCGAAAGCGCGGAGCACTCCGATAACCCGCCCCCGAACTGCAAAGGATGACACCGTGAGCACCGCGACCACCGCCCACCCGAGGACCCATCGGCTCGGCGAGCTGTCTTGGACCGAAGTGCGGGACGTGGCCGCCACCGACCCGGTCGTGCTGCTGCCGATCGGCGCCGTCGAACAGCACGGACCGCATTTGCCGGTCCACGAGGACTCGATCGTCGCTGAGTGGGTCGCCGATCAGCTGGCACTGCGCAACGGGTACTTGGTCGCGCCTGCGCTGCACTACGGGCATTCGCCGATGTTCCGTGGCTACCCCGGCAACCTGTCGTTGTCCGCCCAGACGCTGCGCGCCGTCACCTACGAGTTGCTCGAGGCGCTGGTGCAGTCCGGCTTCCGGCGAATCGTGTTGTTGGACAACAACGGCGGGAACGTCGCACCCGTTACCAGCGCCGCCATGGATGCCCGTCGCGATCTGGGCATCCTGGTCGGACATCTGTACCCGTGGTCGCTGGGCTACGCCCTGATGCGCGACCAGTACGACGACCCCGCCACCGCGTACGGACACGGAGCCGAACCCGAGCATTCCGCGATGCTGGCGATGTTCCCCGACCAAGTCCAGCCCGCCCCGACGGCCGACACCGGGTTGCGCTCTGCCGCAGGCTGGGCCCCGGTCAGCTACGGCGAGGCGGCCATTCCCGGCCAGGATGTACGCGGCACCGTCCTGTGGGATTTCTCCGAAGTCAGCGAGAGCGGCTGCACCGGTGATGTGTCGCTTGGCGACCCGAAGATCGGTGAGGTGTGGATCGAACGGGTCCTCGCGTTCTGCAGCGACTATCTGGCCGAGTACGAGCGGAACACCGCCGATGGCAAGGGTTTCCTCAAACAAGGCACCCTGGGCCGATGACTGCCGACGTGGTGCTGGAGGTCAGTGACCTCAGCGTCGACTTCCAGGTCGGCGGTGAGACGGTGCCCGCGGTGCGCGGTGTCAGCTTTTCAGTATGCCGCGGCGAGGTTCTCGCGCTGGTTGGCGAATCCGGGTCGGGTAAGTCCGTCAGCTCGATGTCGGTCCTCAAGTTGCTGGCGCCGAACGCGCGCGTTCATGGCAGCATCCGCTTCGACGGCGAAGAGATCAGCGAGCTTCACGGCGAGCCGTTACGGGCATTGCGCGGCAAGCGCATTGCGATGATCTTTCAAGAGCCGATGACCGCGCTCAACCCCGTGTACACCATCGGCCAGCAGATCATCGAGGCGATCCGCAGCCACGAGGACGTCACCGAGGCGCAGGCCCGCGAGCGGACCCTCGAGCTCCTGCAGCTGGTCGAGATTCCGGAACCCGAGCGCCGGATCGACAGTTACCCGCACCAGCTGTCGGGCGGTCAACGACAGCGGGCCATGATCGCGATGGCGGTATCGGGCTCGCCGGACGTGATCATCGCCGACGAGCCGACCACCGCGCTGGACGTCACCGTGCAGGCCGACATCCTCGACCTTCTTCGGCGCCTGCAGAAAGACCTTGGCGCCGCGGTGCTGCTGATCACCCACGACATGGGGGTGGTGGCCGACCTCGCCGACCGGGTGGTGGTGATGCGCTCGGGCGCCGTGGTGGAAGAGGCACCGGTCAGGCAGATCTTCACTGAGCCCGAGGCGGACTACACCGCGCAACTACTGGCCGCCGTGCCGCGGCCGAGCGCACACGACAAGGTGCCTGCCGCGTCCGACCGCGAACTGTCGGTCGAGGTGTCCGGACTGGACGTGATCTACCCAGGCGGATTGGGGCGCAAGCCCTTTCACGCGGTGCACAAGGTCGACCTTGCGATCCCGCGCGGCAGCGTGCACGGGCTGGTCGGTGAGTCCGGCTCGGGGAAGTCGACCATCGGCCGCGCGATCGCCGGGCTGTTGCGCCCGGCCGCCGGCACGGTCCGGATCGACGGGATCGACCCCTACGGGGCGAGCCGTGCCGAAAGGCGCAAGCTGCGTCGGTCCTACTCGATGGTGTTCCAGGACCCGGGCTCGTCGCTGAACCCTCGGCTGTCGATCGGCGACTCGGTGGCCGCGCCGATGCACATCAACAAGTTCGGATCGCGTGCCGAGATCCAGACCCGGGTGAAGACGCTGCTGGACAGCGTCCAGATCTCGTCTGGCTGGGCCGATCGATACCCGCACGAGCTCTCTGGCGGCCAGCGCCAGCGCGTCGGCATCGCACGCGCACTGGCGCTTGACCCCGAGTTCCTGATCGCCGACGAGCCCACGTCCGCACTGGACGTGTCCGTGCAGGCCACGGTGCTGGCGTTGTTGTCCGAACTCCAAGAGCGGCTTGGGTTCTCGTGCCTGTTCATCAGTCATGATCTGGCCGTCATCGAGCTGATGTCAGACCAGGTGACCGTCCTGCAGCACGGCCGCGTCGTCGAGAGTGCCCCGGCAAGCACGGTCCTGCGATCGCCGACTTCTGACTACACCAAGCGGCTCATCGCCGCGGCCCCGGTGCCTGATCCGGTGGCACAGGCCGAGCGCAGGCGCCTCTGGCAGGCGATGAGCGCATGACGGCTCGATCAGTCGAGACCGGAAACCACCGCGGCATCCGGGCGCAGATGCTCGCGCAACACCCCCATCGCCGCCTGAAAGTCGTGCCGCTGCAGCGATTCGAAGATGGCCCGGTGCTGGGGGAGGATCAGCGACATCCGCGAGGGCCGCAGCGCAACAGCGTTGACCCCGATCCGTTGGTAGCGCGCACGCAGGCTGGAGTACAGGTCGATCAGCACCGAGTTGCCGGTCGCCCTGACGAAGGAGAAGTGAAACTCGAAGTCCAGCAACGCATGTTCGGCGATGACAGCTCTGTTACCCACCATGATCTCCGCGAGGCGGTCGGGATCCTCCATCGCGTCCAGATGCGCGGACATATCGGGGATCGGAAGTTGCTGATCGCACAGAACGCGAAATGCGTGACCCTCCAAGACGATTCGCATCTCGTAGGTCTCGAAGAGTTCGGCGGCCGTCGTGCGTCGCACCTGGGCCCCGCGGCGGGGCAGCAGCTCGACGAAACGTTCGGCGGCCAACCGGTGCAGCGCTTCGCGAACCGGCGTGCGCGACAGGCCGGTCTGATCGACCACCGCCTTCTCCTCGAGGAACGAGCCCTCGGGGAAGTGGCCGTTGAGGATGGCATCGCGGGTCCACTGGTAAGCGCGGTCACGGGCCGACGCCTGCAGGTCGCTGGTCTCCATCCTCGTCCTTCTATCGAATTATTGAATACACGAAGTATACGACAAGGCTGATCCCGTCAATGACTCCCCACGCAAACACCGCACCGCCGCCCGACCCCCGCTGGGCGGCGTGGCTGTCCGCGCCGAACGCCGCGGCCGCCGAGATCGTCCGCGACCTCGGATACGGATCGGTGGTCCTGGACATCGAACACGGCGCCTTCGATCTCGTCGACCTCGAGCGGTTCATTCCGTTTCTGCGCGCCATCGGGCTGCGCGTACTGGCGAAGGTGCTGTCGCCCGAACGCGGGCCGATCCAGCAGGCGCTCGACTTCGGCGCCGACGTCGTCGTCATCCCACACGTGGAGAACCTCGCGCACGCCAAAGCCGTCAGTGCGTACGGCAAGTTCCCGCCGCGTGGTGATCGGAGCTTCGCGGGCGGCCGGACCGCGCGCTACGGCGGGTTCGACGACGAGTGGGTGGCCGCGCAGGACACCAGAACCCGGGTCTATCCGATGATCGAGGACGCAGGCGCCCTGCACGACGTCGACGCCATCCTGGCGCTCAATACGGTCGACGGGGTGTTCGTCGGGCCCAGCGATCTGTCGCTACGTCGGGAGCGCGGCGCCTATGCGCGGACCGATGCCGACTTCGCCGACCTGCGTACCGTTGCCGATGCGGCACGCCGCGCGGGTAAGCCGTGGGTGCTGCCCGCCTGGGCGCAGGCGGAGAAGGAGTTCGCGCTCGCTCACGACGCCGACCCGGTGGTGCTGGTGGCCGACCACACCGCGCTGGTCGCCGGCTTCGGCGCCGCACTGTCCGAGACCAAGACGCTCATCCAACGAGAGACGGGGTAACCAGATGTATGTCACAGTCGCGCAATTCGGCGCTACCACCGACAAGGCCGAGAATTTCGGTTCGGCGAGGCGTCTGATCGCCGACGCGGCCGCGCGCGGCACGTCCCTTGTCGTCCTGCCCGAGAACGCCATGTACTCCGACCCGGATCCGACCGGCGACGTCCGGCCGGCGGCCGAGCCGGTGGACGGCCCGTTCGCCCAGGCCATCTCCCAGGAGGCGAAGGCCGCAGGGGTGGCGGTGGTCGTCGGGATGACCGAGGTGCCCGGCGCCGACGGCCGGTGCACGAACGCGGTGCTCGCCATCGACGAACAGGGCCGAACCATCGGCGTCTATCGCAAGGTGCACCTCTACGACGCCTTCGGGTACCGGGAGTCCGACCGGATCGTCCCGCATACCCCCAGCGCGCTGGTGTTCGAGCGCGACGGCCTGCGGTTCGGCGTGATGACGTGTTATGACCTTCGCTTTCCGGAGATGGCGCGGTTCCTGGTGGACGCCGGGGCCGAAGTCCTGATCGTGCCAGCCGCGTGGGTGGTCGGTCCCGCGAAGGAGGAGCACTGGACGACGCTGTTGCGCGCGCGGGCCATCGAGAACACCGTGTACGTGGTGGCGAGCGGGCAGACCGGCCCGTTCAGTGCCGGTCAAAGCGCGATCATCGATCCCATGGGTCAAATCATCGCCAGCGCAGGCGAAGCGCCCGGCTTCGCCACCGGCTGGATCGACCGCGAACGGCTGGAAACGGTTCGGTTGAAGAACCCGAGCCTGGCCAACCGGCGATTCCCCACCTACCGCGATACGCCGTAGATGCTGGTGACCCAGATGTGCACCAGGTTGTCCAACACCCGGTCGTCGGGCAGCGACGGCTGTTGACCCGCGAACGATGACGTCATAACCGACTCGTTCATCAGGTTCAGCGACGTCGACAATTCATGTGCCGGCACGGTCACCGGTGCCGCGCCGCGCGCGCGTTCGGCTTCGATCACGCCGGTGCTGTGGTCGATCCACCGCTGCATCGAGGTGGCCCACAGGTCCTGCGCCGCGGTGCCGGTGGTCTTGGCGGCCACGGCCGCAGCGCATACCGCCCGGTGCGCGCCGAAGGTCTCGAAGAACACGTTGATCCCGTTGCGCCAGAAGGACTCCTCGGCGGATGGATTTTCGATCAACTTGGCGAGCGCGGCGTCCGCCTCGCCGATGACCCGTTCCAGCAGCGTGAGTAGCACCGCATCCTTGGACGCGAAGTAGAAGTAGAACGTCGGCCGCGATATCCCGGCGCCCTTGGCCAGGTCGTCCACGGAGATTTCGGCCAGCGGACGTTCCTCGAGAAGCCGTTCGGCGGTCTCCAGAATGGCCAGCTCGCGATCGTCGCCGGATGGTCGGCTGGATCGTCGGGCGCGCGTGGCGCGCGGCTGGCTAACGGTGGTCACAGGTGGTCAGTTTACACAGTGTCGATTTACTCAACAGGGTGTTGACTCACTCGACACACCGTTGATACGCTCCCGTACCATGACCGAATACGTCGATGTCGTGATCGTGGGGGCCGGGATCTCCGGCATCAGTGCCGCCTGGCACCTGCAGGACCGCTGCCCGAACAAGAGCTACCTGGTCCTCGAGCGCCGCGAGAATCTCGGCGGCACCTGGGACCTGTTCAAGTACCCGGGTATCCGCTCGGATTCCGACATGTTCACCCTCGGCTTCCGCTTCAAGCCGTGGACGTCGGAGAAGGCCATCGCCGACGGCCCGTCGATCATGTCGTACCTGAAGGAGACGGTCGCCGAGTCCGGGATCGACAAGCACATCCGGTACGACCACAAGGTGCTCTCCGCCGACTGGTCGGATGCCGACAACAAGTGGACGCTGCGTGTCGACCGGGGTGGTGAAGAAGTCGAGATCACGGCCTCGTTCCTGTTCGCGGCCAGTGGCTACTACAACTACGACGAAGGCTTCACGCCGGAGTTCGCGGGGACCGACGACTTCGACGGCACGATCATCCACCCGCAGCACTGGCCGGAGGATATTGACTACTCGGGCAAGCGCGTCGTCGTCATCGGCAGTGGTGCCACCGCGGTGACTTTGATTCCCGCCCTTGCGGATTCGGGTGCGGGCCACGTCACGATGTTGCAGCGGTCACCCACCTACATCGGCGCGCTGCCCGATGTCGACCCGTTCACCGTCCGGACGAACAAGACGCTGCCCGCCAAGCCCGCCTACGTGCTGAACCGTTGGAAGAGCATCCTTTTCCAGTCCGCCCAGTACAACATGAGCCGACGTTTCCCGAAGTTCATGCGCAAGACGCTGATGACCATGGCCCAGCGACGCCTGCCAGAGGGCTACGACGTGCAGAAGCACTTCGGGCCCAGTTACAACCCGTGGGATCAGCGACTGTGTCTGGCGCCCAACGGCGATCTGTTCAAGACCATCCGTGCCGGCAAGGCCGACGTCGTCACCGACACGATCGAGCGGTTCACCAAGACGGGCATCAAGCTGACCTCCGGTGAGGAGTTGCAGGCCGACATCATCGTCACCGCAACGGGATTGAACCTGCAGCTGTTCGGTGGCGCCGAGATCAAGCGCAACGGTGTCCCGATCGAGTTGAACGACACCATGGCCTACAAGGGCATGATGTTGACGCACATGCCGAACATGGCGTTCACCATCGGCTACACCAACGCGTCATGGACGCTCAAAGCCGACCTGGTATCGGAGTTCGTTTGCCGCGTGCTCAATTACATGGACGACAAAGGCTTTGACACCGTGGAGCCGCAGCATCCCGGCAACAGTGTCGACGAACGTCCGCTGATGGATTTCACGCCCGGCTATGTGCTGCGGGCGCTGGACTACCTGCCCAAGGCCGGCTCGGTTGCGCCGTGGCGGCTCAAGCAGAACTACCTGCTGGACCTGCGCCTGATCCGGCACGGCAAGGTCGACGACGAGGCGCTGGCGTTCTCCAAACACCGTGCGGCCGTAGCGGCTTCGGCCTAGTCCCCAGCTTGCGCGTGTGCCCACGTCAGCCTGGGGCGACGACGACGATGCCGTCGTCGTCGCTGTAGGCGATGTGTCCAGGGACGAACACCACTCCGCCGAACTCGACAGCGGCATCGCGCACACCGTCGCCCGCCTTGTTGCTCTTGCGCGGGTTGGTGCCCAGTGCCTTGATGCCGATGTCGAGCGTGCGCAGCGTTGCCGCGTCGCGCACGGCGCCGTTGATGATCAGGCCGGTCCAGCCATTGTCGAGGCCGAGGCCGGCGATGATGTCGCCGACCAGTGCGGCGTGCAGCGAGCCGTCGCCGTCGATGACCAGCACCCCGCCGTCGCCAGGGGTGGATAGCACCGACTTGAGCAACGCGTTGTCCTCGAAGCACCGCACGGTGGTGATCGGGCCCGCGAACTGCGACCTTCGCCCGTACTGGGTGAATTGCAGGTCGCAGCTGCGCACGTCGGGGCCGATCTCGTCGACCAGGTCAGCGGTCGGGCGCGGAGTTGTGGTCACTCGTTGATGCTAGCCACGACGACGTCGTGCACGTATTGCGTCAGCCCCGGCTCGACGTCGTCGTAGTGCCGGGTGAACCGGTCGTCCGTCAGATACATCTCGACCAGGTTGCGGTGCATCTCGTCGCTGCAGTCGTAGAACCGCGCGATCGACGCGCGATGCCGGGCGGCCAGTTCATTGGCCGCTGCCGAACCCGGCACGATTCCGGCGCACTTGGCCTGTGCCAGGTCCGCAAGGAGCGTGTCGCCCTCGGCCTTGATGTCCAGCCAGTCCTGCTTGCTGAACGTCGAAACCCGTTGCTGCGATTGCTTCCACGCATCGGTGTCGCCCCAGCGCTGCTCGGCCTCGGCGGCGTACTCCTCGCCGAAGGCCGTCGTCCCGAAGATCTCGACCTGTTCTTCCGCGGTCAGTTGAATACCTTCGCGGTGTGCGTTCATCAGTTCCTCCACTGCTTTGATGGTGTGTTCCAGCCGATCTGCCTGCTCGAGCAGCAACGTGTGCTGCCGCTGCAGATGCGCAAGGACGTCGGCGTCTGCGTCGTCGAGCAGAGCGCGGATCTCATCGAGCGGCAGGCCGACGGACCGGTACACCAGCACCAGGTGCAGCCGCTCGATGTCGGCGTCGGTGTATCCGCGATAGCCCGCCGGGGTACGGACGCTGGGCACCACAAGACCGATGTGGTCGTAGTGATGCAACGTGCGTACGGAGACGCCGGTGAGGCTGGCTACCGCGCCGACGGTGATGGCGTCCATAGCGCCACTATCGACCCTGACGTCGCGTCAGGGTCAAGCTAATTAGTCTTCGCCGGAATGCCTGCGAGCCAGCAGGACGACCAGGATCGCGAGCACGCCGGCCGCGATGGCGGCAGCCAGCGGCAACCGCGACGGCTCGGGGCCGATCATCGGCACCGACGCCGGGCCCGCGACCGGGTTCGGCGCGCTCGCTACGGTGGATTTGGCTTGCGCGGCAGCCTCTTTCGCCGCCGATGTGAGGTCGCCGTTGGTCGCGGCCAGCTTGGCGGGCGCCTTCTTCGGCGGTGCCTTCTTTGCAGGGGTCTTCTTGGCTGCGGCGGCATTCTTCGCGGGCGCGGCCTTTTTGGCCGCCTTAGCCGGTGCTTTCTTGGCGGCCTTTTTGGCGGGTGCCTTCTTAGCGGCCTTGGCCGGTGGCGTCTTGGCAGGCGGTGTCTGCGGGGCGGGTGGCTCCGGGGCAGGTGGAACGGCATCGCCGCCAGGTGCCGACGAATCCGACCCGGCGACCGGAGATGCGTCGTCGGGTTTTTCGTCGGGTCGATCCTGTTGGTCTGCCATCTGGCTGCTCCTTTGCGCCTCTCTAATCCTCCCGGCAGTCGCACCCATCATGCCAGGCGGCATATGGCGCTAACCCGTGACGGCCAGTGCGGCCGCCAGGGCCAGTGCCACGGCCATGATCGCCAGCTCGGTGCGGGACCGCGATCGCGACACCACCGCGGTGGCGCGGTGAGCGCGCGCCGCCGGCAGCCACATCGTGCGGTTTCGCCTGGCCAGCACGATCAGCACCACCGTAACGACGATCTTGGCCGACAACACCCGTCCGTACCCGGTCGCGTACAGCGCGGCAGGCGAGTCGAGTGTCACCGCAGCGCCAACGACGCCACCTGCCAAGAGCGTGGCCACACACACCAGGGACAACTGTGAGAACCGTGGCAGGACCCGCGCCCACTGTCCGCGGTGCTCGACCGTCAGCACCAGCCCCGCGAGCGCACCGCACCACAGCGCGGCGGCCACCGTATGCAGCGCGACGGCGAGGCCGCCAACCGCGCTCTCCGAAAAATGGCCGGTCAGCGGGCGGGCAGCCACCCCGACGGCGGCGACTCCCGCGACCGCGACGTTCATCGGCATGGTCCGCGGCGCGGCGAGGGCGATCAGGCACACCGCCGCCGCGACGAGGCTGAACAGCCCGGCCCGACCTGCCGCCGTGTGCACCGCGAATTCCACCGATGTCTGCACGCCGAGCCGCGTCACCGGCACGGCCGCGGCCTGGGCCGCCGACACCACCAGCCTGGTCAGTTCCCCAAGCAGCCAGACGGCACTTGCGGCCGCGAGGCCGACGGTGGCCCTGCCGATCAGTTCGCCTCGGTAGCGGACGACGTCGAGCATCGGCACGACGGCGAGGCCGAGTGTGGTGACCGCCGCGCAGTCGGCGACCGCCCGCACCAGCGTGGCCGTCAGTGACCCCTGCGGGTACGCGAGCGACCACGCCGCCACCGAGGCCGCCGCCACGATCAGCGTGCCGCCTGCCACCGCCCGATGGCGCGTCACGTCTGTCGTCGCACCGCCCACACCGCGGCGGCGCCCACGATCACGATGGCGACCACCATGAAGGGCCAGATCGGCGTCTCGTCGCTCGACGTTTCTGATGTTTCGGTGGGGGTGGTGGCCGACGGTCCCGGAGTGCCGGTGCCCGCCGCGGTGAGCGAGAACGACCAGGACCCCGAGATCGCGTGCCCGTCGGCCGAAGTCACTCGGTAGTTCGCGGTGTATGTGCCAGCGGGACCGAGCGGGCGCACACCGACGCTGATGACGGCGCCGCTCACCTCGGGAGCGCCGGTCGACCACAGATTTCCGTCCGGGCCGACGACCGTCATCGCGGCGAATTCCGGTTGCAGGGCCTCGTTGAAGGTCGCGCTGACCCTGGCGGGGGATTGGGTCAGTTCGGCGTTTTCGGCGGGGTCCGACGCGATGCGAGTGGCATGAGCCGACGCTGCGCCTGCGCCCGCGAGCGCCGTCGCCGCGAGGGCGACGGCCAGAATCGCAATCGCGACAATGCGGTTCATGACCGCCGCCGTGCCAGTAGCGCCGCCGCGACCGCGACCGCGGCGACCGTCAACGCGCCGCCGGCCAGCCATCGCGCCGAGTTGTCGGCAGTCGCCGTCGCCGCGACCACCGGAGCGGGATGGTCGTCGGCGGGTTCGGCATTGGTGCCGGTCAGGGTCAGCTCAGGGGCAGGGTGTTCGGGCTCGCCGCCGCCTGGCAGCGGCGGCTGATCCCAGCGCACCACCGTTCCGTCGGAATAGGTTTGGGTGGCGGGGAAGCTGACGGATTCCTCGTCGGGCAGCTTGACCGAGATCCGGAACAAGGCGAACTGATCCGACGAGACACCTGTGCCGGGTGCGGCGGTCCAGGTGACGGCTTGGACCGTTCCGGCGGCGGTGTCGCGGTCGAGGCGTGCGGTCCACCCCGGCATCGCCTCGGTTCGGGCCGAGGCCACATTCGGCAGTTCGACGCTCAATTGTGTTGTGAGGGCACCGGTTTCGGACTCGCCAGGTACCCGGAAGGTGAGCACCGCAGTGGAGCCGGGTGCGGCACCCTCGGCGTCAACGTGGACGTGCGCCCATGCGGTCGCGGCGCCGGACAGCGTGCCGATGGATACCGCGGTGGCTGTGGCGCCGATCGTGATCAGGGCGCGCGTAGTCGCCCCATGGATGAATCGCATTTCTTTTGTGGCTCTCTCGTGTGGTCGGAGGTTGTCGGTCAGCGAGTGAGGCTGACCGGTGGCCCCCGATGCGACACCGAAGCTGCGAGCAAGAGCGCCGAGCGCAGCGGTTGATCGGCTGCACCCGCGGACAGCACAGGCGCGGCGACCACCGGCGGGCGGACGGTTCGCACCGCTGCCCGCACCGCGCGCGACATGGCACGGCACAGCCGGTCGACCGCCGCGATGAGCACCGCGCCTACGACGATCGCGATCAAGTGGGCGCCCAGCATGACCGCGGCGGGCGGCGCCGCACTCGGCGCGTGGCTATGGCCAACGGCGCTGAGCATCAGGTGCCCGAGCAGCTGGCCGGTGGCCAGAAGGCCAAGCAGGACCCTGGCGTCGGTCGCGTGGCGGATTGTTCCCGCCAGCGCGCCGACCGTGGCCGCCAGCACCGCAAGCAGCGCGGTGGTCGCTCCCGTCGGCGCTACGCCGCTGCCGACCCCATGTGCGGCGGCGGCCAGGGTGGCCGTCAGCAGGCCCGTCGCCGTACCACGCAGCCGCGCAGCGGGATTCGGCACGGCGCGGGGCACGGATCAGACCAGGCCGAGGCGGGCCATCAGGTCGGCGTCGATGCCGTCGAGTTGTTCGGAGATCGCCGCATGCGCAGCGCGGCGGCGCGTGACGGGCATGTTCTCCGCCGCGGTCACCGCGGCAGCCAGGTCGCTCAGCCGGTCGGTGATGGCGGCGACGAACTGCTTGGTCTCGGCGTCCTTGGGCTTCTTCTCGGCGACGAGCCGTAAGGACTGCTCGGCGCCGGCGATCCGCGCCGACAGCCCGGCCCCGTGCCCGGAGAACTGGCCGATTTGGCTGAGCGGAACCCCCATTCGGTCCGCGCGCCGTTCGTCGATGAAGCCGCGCGCGGCGATGGCGGCGCGATACACCAGCGGGACCACGAGAGGGGCCAGCAGCCGGGTCACGGTGAGCACCCGCCGAATTCGCGTGGGGGAGAAGAGTTTGCCTTCGCGGGCAGCCTTCAGTTGTGTCTCGGCGACCTTCAATGCGGCCTTCTCGCTGTCGCGCTGCGACCGCAGTTGCGCCTTGAGTGCGTTGGTTTCGGCCCTGTGGTCGGCCTTGATGCGACGGGCCTCGTTTTTGGCAGCGAGCCTGGCCTCGAGCTTTGCCTTGGCCTTGATCGCGCGAGCTTCGGCCCTGCGGGTGGCGCGGGTCTTGCGTCGCTTGAACAGGCTCATCCCCACTGCCTCCCGTGATTTCGTCGACGATTTACCTCGTCGGTCGCGATGTTGCAGCCCAACACTATCGTCCGAGGCACTTGCCGCACGCTCGCGGCCCGATGGCGAGTAGCTTTATGTCCACAGCAAACCGGCGGGAAATCTCTATGCAAGAATCGTCGGACCAATGAATAGTGCCTGCGGGCCGTGCCGCGAGGGGTGGTGACGAGTGGGTACGCGTGTGCACGTCGCCGCGTCGGCCTGCTTTGTGGCCTCCGGCCTGTTCATGTGTGGTCTCGGCGGCGCGCTGGCCTTTGCCGAACCAACGCCCCCTCCGGCGCCTCCCGGCCACTCGGGCGAGCTTCTCGGCGGCGGCACTGCCAAGACGGACGACCCCAAGAAGGACGACACCGGCAAGACCGGCGAGAAGGACGAAGACGAAAACGGGGGCGAGAGCAGCAAGCCCCGTGACACCACCAAGCCAGCGGACACCACCAAGCCGGGTGAGACCACTAAGCCGGGTGAGACCACCAAGCCGGGTGAGACCACCGAGCCGGAGCAGACGACCGAGCCGGAGCAGACCACCAAGCCGGAGCAGACCACCGAACCGGGCGAAACCACCGAGCCCGAACAGACGACCGAGCCCGAAGTGACCACCGAGCTGGCTGTCGAGCGTGAGCCATGCGAAGAAGGCAGCAATAGCAAGGACTGCCCGTACCCGACCACCACGCCATCAACAGCGACGACCACGCCGACCACGACGACACCCGGCGTCGGGCTGCCAGGACCAGGCGGTGGCGGATCCAGCGGCGGCAGTGGTGGCGGACTGCCGGCAGGTCGCATCGAACCGCCGCAGATGCAGCTGCCGCCCGAGGTGCCAACCGTCGTCAGCGCCGCGCCGGGACTGGCGCTGGCCGCCGGTGAACTCCCACTGGCACCGATCACGCTGCCGGTCATCGTCGCGCCAATACCGGTGCCGGTACTCGCGCCAGGCTTCGGCGCAGGAGGTGGCGGGCCTGCGGGAGGTGCCAATCCGGCGTTGCCCGCGGCGCCACGCGTCGGCGCGGCAGATCCGCCCGCCGGCCGCGATCCACTGCCTGCCAACGTCGGCAGCAACGCCGTCGTACCTGCGGCGTCGTATCGCGTCGGCTACGCCGAGTATTTGCGGAGTGCGGGAATGCCGCAGGTAGCGGCCTTGGCTGTGCCCGGAGTTGCGGGCATGCTGGTACTGACGGGAGCCGGAGGCCTGGTGGGATACCGCCAAGCAAAGGCGGGTCATGCAATGCGGGCCGCTCGAATAGCGCGGTTCGCCGACTAGACAAACTGCCCGCCCATTCGGGGCGGACAGCGCATAGTGGACTCGTCGAGAAGGGGGTTTGTATGCCTGCCAGCCGCCAAGTCACCCGCGCCGTCAGCGCGGTACTTGACCTTGCCCCGCGTCGCGGGGAAGTGTCGCTGCCCCGCCTAGTAGACGCCGTGAGCGACGATCGCGGTCGCCCGATCGAACTCAAGATGGCGGATTTGCCGCCAGGGGTCTGCGGGCAGTGGCGCCAATACGCCGACCGCGACGTGTTTCTGATCCAGAAGGGGCTGCCCGCGTGGGACCGCACGCTGGCCCACGAGCTCGGTCATCTGGTGCTTGGTCACGAGGGCATCCCCGTGGTCCAGGCGGCCCGCGATGAGACCGAGGTGGCCAGCTCCGACCTGATCGGATACATGCTCAACCAACGCACCGGGTGCATGGGCCCCGCCGGTGAAGACGCCGAGCAGGAAGCCGAGGATTTCGCGGCGCTGCTGATCTACCGACTCGGTCGGCTACCGTCCGACCGCTCCTCTATCGTCCAGGTCCGGCTCGGAGAGGCGTTTGGTTGATCGTCTGGGTGATCGCCGGCCTACTCGGATTGGCCACCGGCCTCCGTATTGGCTGGGCTCTGGTCAACAAGCAATCCCTGGTGAGCACCGCGATGATCCTCGCGCTCGGCAGTCTCGGCGTGGTGGCGGCCCTCAACTGGCAGCCGTTGACGCTGTTGATCGACGAGCTATTGCGGTGGAACAACATTTCGATGGGCCTGTCGCAGATGGCCCTGATCGCATGCGCTGCGGGCAGCTGCGTGATGATCACGACCGTCGCATCCGGGCGTAAACCGGCCACAATCCGCAATATTGCGATTGCCCAATACAGCGTTGCCGGCGTCATCGCGGTGGTGAGCCTGGTGACCTTCTTCAGCGCTGGCCAGCAACCCGAGATGGCGCCGGAGGAGTACCTCAGGCAGAGCCTGAGTTCGGAAGGCAATTCGTTGCCGTGGCTGTTGCCGCTGCTCTACGTGCTGATGGCGATGACCTTGGTCGCGTGGGCCGGCATGCGGTACTCCAACCGCAGCCGCCGCGGGCGCGCCCTGTTCGTCTTCACCATCGGCATCGTGCTGCTTGTGCTGGCGTCTGCGTTCTTCTTCCTGCGCGCGGTACGCGCGACCGAGCTGGTCGGGGTCGGGGCGGCGGCCACCCTGCTTGGCTGCGCGATGCTGGTCGTCGCCGCGGGATCACTGCTGCCCAGTGTCGAAGACTGGTTCGGCGCCCGCCGTGAACTGCGAACCATCCAGCCGCTATTGACCGAACTCGGTCGCAGGCACCCGGACATCGGCATCGGGGTGCGTCCCCGCGGCCCGCTGGTGTTCCGGGTGGCCGAACGGATGTCGCTGATTTCGGATGCGCTGTTCCTCGAGGCCACCGCTGCCGACACCGCGCGCAGACGGAGAGTCGATGCGACGGGCGCACGGCCCGGCCACGACGGCGATGAGGAGGACGGCCCAGAGCTCGCCTCACCCCCTGTACCGCCGCAGGCACAGGCATTGGCGATCGCGGAATGGGTTTACGCAGGGCGCGAGGGTGCCCCAAAAGACACCCGCCCAAAGTTCCCTGGTCTTGGCTGGCTGCGTCAACCGACGACCTATTCGGACCGCGAATGGATCCTCAAGATCGCACAGCAATATCGCCAGCTGGTACGCGGTGGAGATACCACCGGCTGAGCGTGCTCAGCCCGTGAGCTTCGCCGGACGCCGCAATACGGCGGACGGCGGGCTAATCGTCCAGGTGCTCCCGGCGACGCAGCTCATCGACCTTCGAGGCGATGTCCTGTTGAGCCTCAACGGACAGCCCAACGGTGCGCGCCGCAATACGACGAACGCCCTCGTCGCGCATATTCGCGAGCCAGGTCAATTCCTTGTCGAGCTTCTCGTAGTACTCGTCGTCGGTGAAGTAAGCCGGCTTGATACGGAAGAAGTTGGCAAGAGCGGCCATAGTCGCTGCGGAGGGGTTCGTGCGGTTGCCTGAGCGGAGCTGAGACAGGTAGGGAGCCGACATCGTGACGCCCTCTGCCTTGAGAGCAGCGATCACTTCAGCGGACGTGTGGGGGCCGCGACCGGGGGGGTAAACCGTGTCGAACAGGCGGTTTAGGCGGGCGGCGAACGTTGTGCTCATCGATTTTGACCTCCACATGCGTAGACGAGCGGATTATAGGCGGCGTATTTGCTGATCATCGTAGCGAGAGTTGTGCCAACAACCAAGTGCAAACCGCGGAAAAGTTAACCTGCATTTTTGATTGTGTCGACCGGTACTGTCGGTAACGGTCTGTTCGGTTATGACCGCTGTGGCATCGCACGGTGCGGCTAAGCAAATAGTAGCCGCCGTGTCGATGAGTCTTTCCTCCGTGATTCTCAGCGATCGCCACAGGAATGCCGATGTTCACCACGGGCAACGCCCATCACCGGCCACAAATCGGATTCCCACGTTTGCTAGTTGTACTCGCAACTGGGCGAGTTTGGGTGTGGTTGGTGTGTTCTTCGCCACGTGACCGACGTTAGCGCCAGTGCGGCAGCACCCTGGTCAGTCGTTCGGCCGACAGTAGCCAGCAGCATGCCCTGGCGACTCAGACGACGGTTCGAGCGGCGCCGACGTGATCCGATGCTCGGCTCGCTTGCGGGTGAGGGTGACGACGGCGCCGAGCAGCGCGGCGGCCGCGACGGAACCGGTCAGCACGACGGCGACCCAGCGCAGGCCGAGCGCGCTATCGAACAACAGCCACAGACCGAACAGCAAGAACAGGACGCTGGCCATGCCGTGCAGAAAGCGCTCGGGCACCCGCTTGTGGAGCAGCGCACCAAGGGCGATGGCCACGCCGTCGGCCAGCACCATGCCAAGGGTGGCGCCGATCCACACCCCTGCCCAGTTGTGATCGCTGGCCAGCGCGACGGTGGCGAGCATCGTCTTGTCGCCGAGTTCGGCCAGCACGAACGACGAGACGATGGCGAACAGAACGAACCTCGGCTCGGCGATCCGCACGTCGTCGTCTTGGCGCTTGCCTTCGCGCCACGTCCACACCGCGAACAACAGAAACGCGACCGCTCCTGCGAACGCGATCGGGCGTTCGGGCAGCGTCAGCCCGAGGAAGTGCCCGATGGCCACCGACAGGCCGTGCACGAGCATCGCGGCGATGCCGACGCCGGACAGCACCACCCACCATCGGTGGCGCAGGGAATAGGTCATCGTGATCAGCTGCGACTTGTCGCCGAGCTCGGCGACGAACACCACAGCGAGACTGATCAGAATGGCGGTGAGCATGTGGACGACCTTTCGACGCGTCGCCTGCGGGTCGAATGCTCATCGCCCGTCAGGCTTCGGTCGAAGGTCTCGCCCACCGCTCTCGCGGTTCGTCTGCCGGGCTGCGCCACTTTGCTCCTCGTGTGCGCGCTGCCAGTGTGTCGACATGACGATTGGGGGCTACTCCCCTTCGCTGACTTCACCGACCATAGCCGTGTTTTGCGGGGCACGCCAGCGCGCAGCGGGAGTTCGGATACCCGAATCGATCATTCAGGGGTCCGAATCAAATGCTTCGAAAACCCTTATGCGGCAAGAAGCATCGCCAGTATCGCGGTGTCGGGATGGCTGATGGGATCGACCCCGACCCGGCTCACCATCGACGTCACCGTGCCGTCCGCTTCGGCTTCCACCCATGCGGCCCGATGTTCGAGGCCAAGATGCGGAAGCCCCGGCAGCAATACGCAACCCGATGCGGCGCCGGTGCACTCGGGCAGCGACGGCATGGTTTCCGACGGCGGATGCAACATCAGCAGTGCCGGCGGTTGATGATCGGCGAAATGACCTGGCGGCACCGCGGATTCGCCGACCACCGTGCCTTCGGCTAGAACCAGCCCGACGGTGCCTGGTGCCGGTTCATCCGGCAGCTCCTCGCGGGCACCGAAAATCGTTGTGGTGGAAAGCAATCCAGGCAGAGATGCGACACGTACCGCGACCATCAACAGCTGTGCCCATTCCTTGGTCGAGTCCGGCCACCGGCCGGAGACCACGAATCCCTTGAGGGATCCGTGCAAATGAAACGGGGCGATCTCGATCGCCCGGCCAGACCCCATGTCCATCTCGCCTCCGCGCCATCAGCGTGCGGTCACCCGACACGTCCGTGGGTCGATCCCCTCAGGATGCGCACGTTTTTGCTGGGCCGCAAGCTGACACGCACTCAGATCCTGCGCCGGACCGTCCACACCACGCGGTAGGAACCGGCCGCGGGCACCCAACCGAACTGCCGCGAATCGACGGCGCCTGCCGCCTGGGTGTTGTCGGAGCGGGCTTCGAACGTGGCGCAGCGCCCCGCGCCTCGCACGTCGCCGACGCGCTTGACCAACCACCGCGACGGCAGCGTCGGGTCGCTGAACACCCGCAATTGGCCGCGCCGGGGAGCGCCACCGCGCAGCGCGAGGAGCCCGTCGCCCGGACTGAGAGCGGGTCGCATCGAGTCCTCGACAACGGCGAACCGGCGCAGCGGCCAGCGTCGCGCGGAATGGTTGCGCCGCACCCCCTGAGGGTAGGTTAGGAACATGCTGCATCGACTTTTCGCTAACGCCACCCCTGCCCATGCCCACTGCGACCTGTACTGCGGTGTCTACGACCCCGCGCAGGCCAAGATCGAGGCGCTCTCGTGTCTGAAGACGCTCCAGAAGTTCCACGATTCGGACGATGAGCACTTCCGCACCCGCGCAATCATCATCAAGGAGCAGCGCGCCGAGGATGTCAAGCATCACCTGATGGTGCTGTGGGCGGACTTCTTCACCAAGGAGCACTTCGATCAGTTCCCGAATCTGCACCAGCTGTTCTGGGACGGGGTGCACGGCGCGGGTGATGTCAAGAAGTCAACCGATGTCGCTGTCGCCGAAAAGCTGCTCTCGACGATCGACGAGATCGCCGACATCTTCTGGCAGACGGAGAAGGCCAAGGGCATGGGGGTTTACCCGCCCGCCTGAGCAGTCCACAACATCCACAAAAAAGAGCCGCCGGGGCAAGCAACCGGCGGCTCTTTCGTGTGTCGAGTTTGTGTGTCGGATCAGAACAAAATGATCAGCGCGAGAATGCCGAGCAGCACCAGTGCGATCACACCGGCGCGGAGACAGGCCATCGCCTGGCCGTTGGTGTACGGGTGCGAGGACGAATGCCATTCAGACGGCGGCAAAGCCGACCCGGGTCCCATCGAAGGTGTCGCCATTAAACGCTCCTGACCTGCACGATCGGTACTCACCCCCGGTGAGATCTGTCACAACGTCAAGCTGTGACGCCGATCATAGCCCCTCTTGTCGTCACACAGAAATCGGTGCCGAGAACGGCGGGGCGGCGATTGAGCGGCGGCTGATCGCGGCCGGAAGCTTAGCGTGGCAATGCATTTCGCTCGGGGCACACAGACCCTGTTGATCAGTGTGCGATTCGGGCCCAAGGTTATCCACAGTAACCTCAAGCAATCACACAGATTGGGCGGCTCAAACAGGGTTTCGGCCGATGGGCCCCTGTGCATAGACCTGTGGAAACTGTGGATAGCCGCTCATTGCTATCCCCGCTCCCGCGAGGGCAGTGTGTGGATGAATCAGATGGACCGCGGCGGCCGCGTCGTCCTCCGAGAATCCGTCGCTAGGCTTGTCGAATGATCCAGGTGTGTTCTGCATGCGGAACGCGGTGGAATGTGCGCGACCGCAGGCGGGTGTGGTGCCCGAGATGTAACGGCACCCTGCTGGCGCCGTCGGCGCCCGTGCCAGGTCCTGAATGGAGCGCGCGGCCCTCCACATCGGCATTGCGGCCGAGTTCGGGACCCAATCCGCCCCGCCTTCCGCCCGGCTACCGCTGGATCGCCGTACGCCCGGGCCTGGCCCCGCCGCCGCGCAGGGGCCGCCGCCCGCTCGGTCCGACGCCGCGCTACGCGCTCATCCCGCGGTGGGGACTGTCAGACGGTTTCGAAGCCGTTGAGCAGCCGCAGGCGCCGCCGCGCCGCGGCCCGTCGATCCGCGCGCTGCAGGGGACGCTGATCGCGACGATGGTGGTGCTCGGCATCGCGGCGCTGATCCATGTGATCCGTTATGCGCTGCTGATCGTGAACCGCTCCGTCCTGCTGAACCCCTGGGTGGCAGGGGCGGCGACGTGGCTGGGTGTCGCGGCCAGTGTGATCGCGGTGTTCATGGTGGTGGCCAGCGCGGTGGTGCTGACCAACTGGCTCATCGCCAGGCGGGCCGCCGCATTCGCCTATCGCGGGCACCAAGACCCACGTTCGCCGGTGGAACTGCGGGTCGGCTGTTTGGTGCCGTTGTTCAACCTCGCGTGGGCGCCCGTGTATGTCATCGAGTTGGCCGCCGTCGAAGACCGGCTGACCTGGCTGCGCCGTCCGATCGTGGTGTGGTGGCTGATCTGGGTGGCCAGCACCGCGCTGTCGGTGTTCTCGATCGCGACCAGCTTCACCCAGGATGCGCAGGGCATCGCCAACAACACGGTGACGACGATCGTCGCGTATCTGATGGGAATGGCTGCTCTGCTATTGGCGATGAAGGTGTTCTGGGGCTTCGAACGCCAACCCGTGGAGCGGCCGACGAGGCGCTGGGTGATGGTCGCCGAAGAAGTCACAGCATCCGAACCGGCCGCTCCGGTTGAGTCCGAAGGGCAGAACCCGGCAGCATAGCGACTATGAACTCGGACGACGCTGCGCTCGGCGGGCATCCGTTCGTCGTGGCACACCGCGGCGCGTCGGCCCAGCGGCCAGAGCACACCCTGGCGGCCTACGAGTTGGCTCTCACCGAAGGCGCCGACGGGGTCGAATGCGATGTGCGGCTGACCCGTGACGGACACCTTGTCTGCGTGCACGACCGGCGGGTGGATCGAACCTCTAACGGGACCGGGCTCGTCAGCGAGATGACGCTGGCGCAATTGCGGGAACTCGACTACGGGACGTGGCATCCGAGTTGGCGCGGCGACGGCAACAACGGCGACACCGGGCTGTTGACGCTCGACGATCTCGTTGCCCTGGTGCTGAATTGGAGCCGGCCGGTCAAGCTCTTCATCGAGACGAAGCATCCGGTGCGTTATGGGGCGCTGGTGGAGAGCAAGGTGCTGGCGCTGCTGCACCGATACGGCATCGCCTCGCCGGCGTCAGCGGACCTATCCCGCGCGGTGGTGATGTCGTTCTCGGCGGCGGCGGTGTGGCGGATCCGGCGCGCTGCCCCGATGCTGCCCACCGTGCTGCTCGGCGAAACGTCCCGCTACCTGGGCGGCAGCGCGGCCACCACCGTCGGCGCCACTGCGGTCGGGCCGTCGATCGCCACGCTGCGGGAGCACCCCGAACTGGTGGACAGGGCCGCCGCTCAGGGCCGGGCGTTGTACTGCTGGACCGTCGACCACTACGAGGACGTCCGGTACTGCCGCGATATCGGCGTCGCTTGGGTGGCGACCAACCACCCCGGGCGCACCAAGGACTGGTTACAGAACGGGTTGACCGAAGCCGGTCGCGACGGTTAGAGCGCGCTCCCTGCGGCCTTGGGTGCGGCGGGATCCGTTGCAGCCGTGCCGATTTCACGGGCAACGAAATCCTCGAGATGGAACAGGTTGGCGCCGGCGCGGTCGGCGATCCGCACCAGGGTGGTCATCTGGGCGACCTCTTCGACCTGCTCCTTGAGGAACCACTGCATGAACTGCTCACCGAGGTAATCGCCTTCGTCGCGCGCCACGCTGGCCAGCCGGCTGATCTGCTCCGTCACCGTGCGCTCCTGGTCGAGGGCAAGCACGAGCGCGTCGCGCGGCGCCTCGAACGCGTTGCGGACCGGGTCGACACCGGGGATCTCGACGTCGACGTCGCGGTCGAGCAGGTACTGCACCAGCATCATGGCGTGGTTGCGCTCCTCGACCGACTGGCGGTAGAAGTGCTTGGCCAGCTGCGGCAGGTCAGCACCGTCGAAATAGACGGCGATCGCGAGGTATTGCTGTGAGGCGCCGAATTCACTGCGAATCTGGTCGTGAATTAATGCGTGGAACTTTGTATCGAGCGCATCGGTCGTCGTCATGAACGTAAGGATAGGGCAGGTCAGAAGGTATTGTCAGTGAAGGTCAGCCTAACGCAGGCGAGCTTAGCCTAACTAAGGCAAAGCAAATGTGATGGCGATTACTTTACGGCCGATGTGTTTGCTGTAAATCATTTCAGGGCCGCCGCGTCGAGCACGTCCTGCGGAACAGGCGAGTCGTTGGCCAGCGCTTCGAAGAGCCGGCTGGCGATCTCGCTGTCCCACATCACCACCGATCCGGAGTCGCTGCCCGTGAACTCTCCGATCGGCACCGTGGTGTTGGTGACGTCACCGCGCAGCGCCCACGCCAGCCGGGCCAGATCCCAGATGTGATCGCCCTCATTGACGGTGACCGCGTCGGTCGCCGCGTGCGCCATCGGATACCACCGCAGCGGGTTGAGCAGTACGGCAGGACTGGCCGCGCGGTGCAGAAGTGCGCTCATGAACTCCCGCTGGTTGTTCATGCGGTCGAGGTCGGCGCGCGGGGTGGCGCGAGTCCGCACGTACCCCAAGGCATTTCGGCCGTCGAGCTTTTGGCAGCCTGCGGGCAGGTCGATGCCGGCGAGGGGATCGCTGATCGGTTCGGCGGGGCACATGGTGACCCCGCCGACGGCGTCGACAAGGACGGCGAACCCGTCGAACCCGATTTCCGCGTAGTGGTCGAGCCGGAGTCCGGTGGCCTGCTCGACAGTCTGCGCCAGCAACGGGGCGCCGCCGACGCTGAACGCGGCGTTGATCTTGTCGCTGCCGTAGCCGGGGATCGGCACATAGGAGTCGCGCGGAATGGACACCATCGTGGTCGGCGTGCTGGATCCGATGGCGGGGATATGCACAAGCAGGATGGTGTCGGTGCGGCCGTCGCCGATGTCCCCTCCGGTCGCCAGCTCGGCCTGCTGTTCGGGGGTCAGGTGCTGGCGGCTGTCCGACCCGACGAGAAGCCACGTGGTGCCCTTACTCGCGGCGGGGCGCTCGGGATATTCGGCCAGCGCGGGCATGCGGTGCAGCGAGCGGTCCATCCAGACACCCGTTGCGACCGCCCCGACGATGACGATGAGCAGGAACGCCAGCACGAGGGCGCCCCAACGCCGTTTGCGGCGCGGCTTTTTCACTTTCGGTGCGGCCTGCGGTCGCGGCGGCGGTGGTTGCTGACGCGGTGGTTGCGTGGCGCGGGGCGGCGGTGGCGGCGGCCGACGGGGCGGAGTCGGCGGATTGGGTGGCCACGGCGGCCGGTAGTTGGGATCGCGGCGGATCACCTGCGACGGTTCGCGACGATCTCTCGGGTCGGGGCCTGGCGGCGTGGGCCGGTTGCCGCTCATCTCAAAGAATGTACGTGCACGACGGGCACATTCACTGCAGCCAATCGAGGTGGCCTGCGGCGAGCGCGTACCCGACGAACGCCACCGCGTCGATCAGCGCGTGCGCGATGATCAGCGGCCACAGCCTGCCGGTGCGCAACCACACGTAGCCGAACACCAGGCCCATCGCGAGATTGCCGAGGCCCGCGCCGAAGCCCTGATACAGGTGATACACGCCGCGCAACACACTCGAGGCGATCACCGCCATGACAGGACTGACGCTCAGCTGGCGCAGCCGCGTGATCAGGAACCCGACGACAATCACTTCTTCCGCCCACCCGTTGGCGAACGCGACGAGCAGCAGCACCGGTATCCGCCACCAGGTGTCGTACAGCTCCGCGGGTTCGACCGACGCGTTCATGCCCAACATCCGGGCAACCTGGTAGAGCGCGAGGCCCGGCAGTCCGATCAGCGCGGCAAGCCCGAGACCGCCGAGCACGTCGGGGTGCAACCGGGGCCTGCCGAGGCCGACCTCGTTGGGCCCGAAACCGCTGCGCCACAACAGGTATAGGCCCAGCGAGCCCCAGGCAAGCAGTTGGAACACCACCGCGAGGTTCAGCCCGAGGTCGATCAGATCGAACGGCGAGCGTTTCGGATTCAGCGCCACGATCTGGCCGGACAGCCCGAGCAGCACCGCCTCGACGAGGTTCAGCAGCGCGGTGTATGCCGAAAGGCCGAAGGTGACCGCGAGTACGACGACGATCTCGATCCGCAGTCCACGCCGCTGCGGATCGATCAGCTCCTCGGGCCCGGTCACCGGAGATACGGTAGCGGGCCTCCGGGGCTACACGCGGCGCGCGCGCAGTCCGTTGAGGAACGGGCAGCCCATCAGCACCCGGATGGCCTGGCTCAGCCCCGTCACGTCGTCGACCGGATTGGCGAACGGCAGCCGCACATCGTGGTCGCCGTCGTCACCCTCGACGCGCAGCTGCACGCCATAGCGATCCAGGCCGAGCGGGCGGACCCGGCCGCGGCGCAGCGCCACCGGAAGTCGGGTGGCCAGGCGGTCGACCACGTCGCGGTGGGCCGATTCCATGTGCTGCAGCCAGCACGACTCCATCGCACAGAACGGGTCCGGCCGCGCGCCGAGCAGCGCGCCGACGCCGACCGACTCGGCTCCGGTGGAATCGGCGACGACCACCGACTCGATCTCCAGCCGCATCAACGCGTAGCGGGCATCCGCGCCGCTGGTCAGGCCCGAATTGACCTGCAGCAGAGCGGGGTTGGGGTCTTCACTCGCGATAAGATCCAACAACCCGGCGACCTCGCCGATGGGAACGCTGTGCAGGCGGCCGCGGATCCAGACCAGTGAGCGCACCGGCTCGCGCAGCGGCAACGGCGCATAGTCGGTCATCTCCAGCACCGCCTGGATTCCGCCGGTCCCTGCGGCACAGACCATGCTCGCCAGTGCGCCGTCGACAGGGACGGTGATCGCGAACGAGCCGTCCTCGAGGAGGTGATGCACGGCCGTTGCGCTGGGTTCCCGGCCTTCGATGGCCAGCATCGCGCCGCCGGCCCGCACGCATGCGCTGCGGACTCGCTCGGCAGTCGTCGGTGCCGGTGATGCCATCTTGTCGTCCTCCATGAGATAAGGTGAGCCTAACTTAACTAAGTCTTCGGGATTCCCGCAAGGCTTACGCGCAGCGGAACGGGATTACCCAGGTGAACCGATAGGGTTGGGCCTGTGACCCGCATCGCCTACCTCGGACCGGAAGGGACTTTCACCGAGGCGGCCTTGCGGCAGATGTCGGCCGCAGGACTCGTGCCAGCCAACGTCGCACCGACCGCCATCAACCCGCTGCCGGTCGAAAGCGCAGCGGCCGCGCTCGCCGCGGTTCGCTCGCACGACGCCGACTACGCGTGTGTGCCGATCGAGAACTCGATCGAAGGGTCGGTGCTGCCGACGCTCGACCACCTGGCCACCGGCACGCCGCTGCAGGTATTCGCCGAGCTGATCCTGGACGTGTCGTTCACCATCGTGGTGCGGCCCGGCACCGACGCCGCAGCCGTCAAGACGGTGGCGGCCTTCCCCGTCGCGGCCGCACAGGTCGTGAACTGGCTGGGTGCGCACCTACCCGATGTCGAGGTGGTGGCCGCCAACTCCAACGCCGCCGCTGCGCGCGACGTCGCCGACGGGCGGGCCGACGCGGGCGTGACCACCGCGCTTGCCGCCGAACGCTATGGCCTTGATGCGCTGGCCGCCGACATCGTCGACGAGCCGAACGCGCGCACCAGGTTCGTGCTGGCCGGTCCGCCGGGGCCGCCGCCGGAGCGCACCGGCGCCGACCGCACATCGGTGGTGTTGCGGCTGGACAACGTGCCGGGCGCGCTGGTATCGGCGCTGACCGAGCTTTCGATTCGCGACATCGACCTGACCAGAATCGAATCGCGGCCCACCCGAAAAGAGTTGGGCACGTACATCTTTTTTCTCGACTGGATCGGGCACATCGACGACGAAGCGGTCGCCGAGGCACTCAAGGCGCTGCATCGTCGTTGTACCGATGTGCGCTATTTGGGTTCATGGCCGACGGGAGCGGCCGACGGTGCCACGCCGCCGCATCTGGACGAGGCATCGCGCTGGCTGACACAACTACGGGATGGTGAGCAGTGAGTGGGCGCCTGGTGCTGGTCAGGCACGGACAATCGCATGGCAACGTCGAACGGCGGCTCGACACCCGCCCGCCCGGTGCGGAGCTGACCGACCTCGGCAGGGAGCAGGCCCGCGCATTCGCCCGCGACCTGACGCACCGGCCCGCAATCATCGCGCACTCGGTGGCAGTGCGGGCGGCCCAGACCGCCGCCGAGATAGGCACCGAGATCGGCCTGGAAACCCACGAGTTCGAGGGCATCCACGAAGTTCAGGTCGGCGAGCTCGAAGACCGCAATGACGACGCGGCGATCGCGCAGTTCGAGACGGTCTACCAGCGCTGGCACGAGGGCGATCTCGACGTGCCGATGCCCGGCGGCGAGACCGCCAACCAGGTTCTGCACCGCTATCTGCCGGTCATCACGCAGCTGCGGCTGCGCTATCTCGACGACGACGCGTTCGACGGCGACATCGTGATCGTCAGCCACGGCGCGGCCATCCGGCTGGCCTCAGCCGTGCTGGCGGGCGTCGACGGCAGCTTCGTCCTCGACCACCACCTGGCCAACGCCGAATCGGTGGTGCTGTCCCCGATCACCGACGGCCGCTGGAGCTGTGTGCACTGGGGAACGCTGACGCCACCGTTCTATCCCGAGCCGGACGTACACCCGGTGGAAGACGCCTTGCAGTCAGCCGACCCGATGGGCTGATACGGCGACGGCGCAGCTGCAGCCGATCGCTGCGCAGTCGACGCTGTACGCATGCACCACCTCGGGCGTGACGCAGTCCGCCTCGGTGCATTCGAAGCGATCTTCCGTGTGATGGACGACGGTGCCGTGGCAGTGCTCGAGCCCCGCCAGACAATCCCGGCACCGAGGTGTTTTGCTCCTCGCGTCCGCAGCTGTGCTCATGGCCCGTTCATAGCACTGGGCGGGCGCTAGCCGTCGGTGCCGCGCCTAACGGACCCTTTAGTCTTCGCGCAAGCGCTCATCCCCAGCCCAGTTCGTGCAGCCGCTCGTCGTCGATGCCGAAGTGGTGGGCGATCTCGTGGATCACCGTGATCGCGACCTCGTCGACGACCTGGTCCTCGCTGTCGCACGCCTCGAGCAGCGCCCCGCGGTAGATCGTGATGGTGTCAGGCAGGGACCCGGCCGCGTACCACGAGTCGCGCTCTGTCAGGGCGATCCCGTGATAGAGACCGAGCAGACCCGGCTCTTCGGGATCGCGATCCTCCACAAGGACGACGACGTTGTCGATCGCTTTGGCCAGTTCGGGGGGAATCAGGTCCAGTGCGTCCGACACCAGTTCGTCAAACCGTTGCGGGGTCATCCGAACGGCCACGCGGCTACGGCACCGGTGGTGGCAGTGGCGCCGGGGGTGGCGGTGCGGCTTCTGGCGGTGGCGGTAACCCGGGAGGTGGTGGCGGCGGTGGTACGCCAGGAGGCGGCGGAACGGGTTCGCCAGGCGGCGGTGGCACCGGTTCGCCAGGCGGCGGTGGCGGCGGCGGGGGCCCGTTGAGGAACGTGTTGCCCTGGGTGGGCTCCTGGCTCGTCGGTGCGGTCGAGGTTTCCGTCGATCCCGTCGACTGCTGCGGCATGTGCTGGCTCTGCTGGCTCTGATCGGTCTGGGTACTCGTCGACTGAGACGACTGCGACGAGCTGTCGTCGTAGGTCTCGTCGGGGATCGGAATCGGCGGCAGGTTCAGCCGCTCCTCCGGGATGTCCGGCGGGGCGATCGGTGGCTGGCCGTTGATCATCAGCTGGCCCTTGGCGGAGTTCAGCAGCGTCGACCAGCCGCCGTTACCGAGGGTGGCGCCGATGCTGCACGACACCTGGTGGCTGCCCGCCGACCAGCTCGGCAGCGAGATGGTGCTGTAGATCAGCGTCAGCGTGGTGCTGCGCAGCTGCACCGGTGCCAGGTACGCGTCGGTCATCTGGGTGCAGGTGTCCTTGATGAAGGTGTCCTGCTCGGGCTCGGGCGGAAGCCCGGCCGGGTACTTCTCGGCAAGGTTGACCGCACCGGTGACCTCCATGGCGTGCGGCGCCGCGCAGTCGACAGGGATATCGGTCGGCTGATTGGTGGTGGGGTCGATCCCCAGGCAGGTGCCCGCGGCCCACACCTTGGACTGGTCCACGTCGGCGACCTTGCCCTGGAACGCCAGCTGCTGGTTGTTCGCCCCTGGCAGCTGCAGCCCGCACAGCATCCGGCGCTCACCCGACTGGCGCCACGCCTTGTCGCCCGACCACAGCATGCTGATGGTGAACCGGCTGTTGGGGTCGAAGCGGGCGCCGAGGTAGCGCTTGACGGCGGCCGAGCACTGCTCCTGGCTGATCTGCTGGATACGGGCGGCCGACGGCGGTGCGGCGTCCGGCCCGTACTCGCTGCCGGGGAAGGTCCGCATATCCACCGACTCCGCGACCTCGAAGCGGTGTTCGTCCTTGCAGTCCACGATCTCCGCGGCGTCCGGCGTGCGATCGGGCCAGTTCAGGCAGTTGCCGCTCTTGGCGTGGTTGAACGTGTCGTTGCCGCGCGGTCCGAGGGCGATCGAACTGGCGGTCAGGCCGCTGCCGCCGTCGCCTTGGGGAAGCGCGGTGATCAGGCCGGCGATGAGCAGGCCGCCGAGTGCGGTCAGCAACAGCGCCCGGCGCGTCGCCGCGGCCTGCAGACTTTGCCACCACCGGACCTGCTGAGACGACTGATCTGCCTCCCCGTAGGGAAGCTGTGCATCGCTGTCCGAGCGATCGGGTGCCTCCAGCATCCGCTCTATTGTGACAGGCGTGTCGGGGGGTGTGACAAGTGATGCAGTTGTAGCGTTATGGGGTTGTGCCTGAAGGCGGCATCGCCCCAGTAGGGTAACGGCCGTGATCGACCTCAAGCTGCTGCGTGAGAACCCCGACGTGGTGCGTGCCTCGCAACGTGCCCGCGGAGAGGATCCGGGTCTCGTCGACGCCCTGCTCGAAGCCGACTCGGCGCGCAGGGCCGCGATCTCGTCCGCGGACAATCTTCGCGCCGAACAGAAGGCCGCCAGCAAGAAGGTGGGCGCTGCGAGCCAGGACGAGCGCCCGGGGCTGCTGGCACAGGCCAAGGCGCTCGCGGAGAAGGTGAAGGCCGCCGAGTCCGATCAGGGCGACGCCGAAAAGGCCTTGACCGCAACGCATATGGCGATCTCCAACGTCATCATCGACGGCGTTCCCTCCGGCGGCGAGGACGACTTCGTGGTGCTCGACACGGTCGGTGAGCCACGGGCGATCGACAACCCGAAGGACCATGTCGAACTCGGCGAATCGCTGGGACTCATCGACCTGGAGCGCGGCGCGAAGGTGTCCGGTGCGCGGTTCTACTTCCTGACGGGTGCGGGCGCGCTGCTACAGCTCGGGCTGCTGCAGCTGGCCGCGCAACTGGCTCAGGAGAACGATTTCACCCTGATGATTCCACCGGTTCTGGTGCGACCGGATGTCATGGCGGGCACCGGTTTTCTCGGCGCACACGCCGAGGAGGTCTACCACCTCGAGGCTGACGACCTCTATCTGGTTGGCACGTCGGAAGTGGCCCTGGCCGGCTACCACGCCAACGAGATCCTCGACCTGTCCGGCGGAGCGCTGCGCTACGCGGGATGGTCGTCGTGCTTTCGCCGGGAGGCAGGCAGTCACGGCAAGGACACCCGCGGCATCATCCGCGTGCACCAGTTCGACAAGGTCGAGGGCTTCATCTACTGCAAGCCAGAGGATGCCGAGTCCGAACACCAGCGGCTGCTCGGGTGGGAGCGCGAGATGCTCGCCAAGATCGACGTGCCGTACCGCGTAATCGACATTGCCGCAGGCGATCTGGGGTCATCGGCGGCGCGCAAATTCGACTGCGAGGCGTGGGTCCCTACCCAGCAGACGTATCGTGAGTTGACCTCGACGTCGAATTGCACGACGTTCCAGGCGCGGCGCCTTGCGGTGCGCTACCGCGACGAGAACGGCAAGCCGCAGACCGCGGCCACGCTCAACGGGACACTGGCCACCACCCGCTGGCTGGTGGCGATCCTGGAAAACCATCAGCAGCCCGACGGCAGCTTGCGCGTTCCGGATGCGCTGGTGCCGTTCGTCGGAACCGAAGTGCTGGAGCCCAAGACGTAGCGGCAGGCCTCACGTCTGCGCGAGCATGGTGCCATGTACCCACAGTGGGGTCCGCCACCTCCAGGGCCGGCGTGGGGGAGGCCGACGGGACCGTCGGTCGGATGGGCCGTCGTGCTGTGGGTTACCGCGGCCGCCTGCCTTACGGCAATGGTGCTGTGCGGAATCATGGCCGTGCTGGGTTTCTCGATCGACCACCACCTCGACAACAACGGGGTGACGACGACGGCGACCGTCACCGATGTGGGCGACGTCAACATCACCGTCGAGTTCAGGACCGAAGACCACCAGCCGGCGACCGCCGAGTTCACTTGGTGGCCGGAGGTATACCCAGAGGTCGACGATCGGATCGAGATCACCTATGACCCCGACGATCCGTCCTACGCCATTGCGGCCGGCAGCGACGAGGATCAGATCATGGGAACGGTTTTCGCCGCCGCGGCCGTTCTCGCGTTCGTGGCAGGCGCCGGCGCAGGCATCGGTGCGGTGTTCGTCCACCGCGCCAGGGGCAACGCGGCCCGGTCCCCCGGCTACCTCTACTACTAGCGCGTCCCCGCGCGATGCCGGCGGTGCATCGGCGATGCTGTGCGCGTGGAGTACGTGTCCAGAGTGCCGCGACCGCCGCTGGACCGGCTGATCGACGACCTCTACTACCTGGAGGGTGCGCCGCCGTACGCCCGGCTGATGCTGCCGCCCGCGCCGTCAGCGTTGCTCATCGTCAACCTCGGGGCGCCGTTCCGCATCCGCGCAGGCACCGACATCGAGGCGGCCGAGTACGCCGACGGCTGCGTGGTCACCATGTCCACCCGCGCGTGGGAGTTCGGCTACCCACTCCGGACCCGGTCCGTCGGCGTGCACTTCAAGCCGTGGGGGCTGGCGCCGTTCCTGCCGATGCCCGCGGCCGAGCTGCGTGACCGGCCGGTGACGGTTGAGCAGGTTTGGGGCCGGCCCGCCATTGCTGAGCTGCGAGACCGGCTGGCCACGGCGGACGGACCGCACGAGATGCTGACGCTGCTCGAGGAAGAGCTGATGCGACGGCTGTGCGAGACCCCCGGCCTGGGACTGGTCCGCCATACGAGCAGCGTCATCGCGGCGACCAGCGGGGCGGTGGCGATCGGCGACCTGAGCGCGGCAGCCGGTGTCAGCACCACTCATCTGGCACAGCGGTTCAAGGCGCTCATCGGCGTCACGCCGAAGCGGCTGGCCCGCACCTACCGCTTCACCGCGACCGTGTTCTCGATCAACCCCGCCGGACCGATCGACTGGGCCGACCTCGCCGGTGGCGCAGGCTACTTCGACCAGGCCCACTTCGGCCACGAGTTCCTGGCGTTCACCGGGCTCACGCCGACCCGGTACGTCGAAGTCCGGCAGCGATTCCTGCGCGAACATCCCGGGCACGCGCTGGACGGCTGGCCGCTGCCTGCCGATTGATTTCTTACAAGAGCGACGGCTCACGAAACACTAATTTGGGGGCACCCCGAAGCAGAGGAGAGCCCCGTGGGCAAGGTGGTCATGTACGGCTCGGTGTCGGTGGACGGTTTCGTCGCGGACGAGAATGACCAGCCCGGACCGCTGTTCGATTGGTTGTCCAGCGGTGACGTGCCGTTGGACGACAGCGGCGAGGTGAAGGTGTCGCAGACGTCCTACGACTACACCCGGCCGTACTGGGACCAGATCGGGGTGACAATCGCAGGCCGCCACGTGTTCGACATGACGGACGGCTGGGACGGGAAGCCTCCGAGCGGGATCGACCAGGTGGTCGTCGTGACGCACCGGCCGGCGCCCGAGGGCTGGGACCCCGAGGCGCCGTTTCACTTCGTCGACGGCATCGAGGCAGCCGTGGCCAAGGCGCAGGAGCTTGCGGGTGACCGCACGGTCGAGGTCGCCGCTGGCGACGTCGGTGGCCAGGCACTTGCCGCGGGCCTGATCGACGAGGTGCGCATGGACGTCGTACCCGTCGTGTTCGGGTCCGGCAAGCGTTACTTCGGGTCGGTCCACGCGCAGCACCTGTTGGAGGATCCTGACGTGGTGATTCAGAGCAACCGGGTGCTTCACCTGTGCTATCGGGTGCGTCGTTGACCGAAGCTAGCGGTCCAGCAGCTCGTCGAGCCTGGCCAGAAACTCCTCGGGACGCTGCGGGGTAAACGCGGGCTTGGGCCGCGTACCTGGCACGTCGAGCGTCACCAGGGTCGATTTGATCGGGCGCCACACGTCCAGCGGCATCCAGCGGCGCGGATCGGTGCTGCCCCAGATGCGGAATCGCTCGGTGATCAGCCCGAGGGGCTCGGCCTTATAACCGCGGATCGACCGCAGCGGAATGATTTTCGAGGTGCCCGACGGAAAGTGATAGCGCCGCAACGTGATGGCCTCGCGGTCCAGTTGGACGAGGCCGTCGTCGTAGTATTGGCGTGGCGGCGTCATGTGCGCTCGGACCTCAGCTCATGGCCCTTGGTCGTCAGGCAGCGGCCGTTCTGCAGATTCCATTGCCAGCCGTGCAGGTTACAGGTCAAGGTGGTGCCCTCGACAACACCGAACTTCGAAAGATCGGCCTTCAGGTGCGGGCAGCGGCGCTGAATCTCCCAGCCGTCCAACATAATTGACGCGCTGTCGTCGTGGGCTTCTGCGAACCAGCCGTCGGCGTAGGCGATGCGCTCGTCGGTGAGGCATTTGAAGAACGTGTAGAGGTACTCGTTGTAGCCACCGACCCGCCACGCCTTGAAGCGGGTGGACAGGAAAATGGTGTTCACCCAGTCCGGCTCGTTGTCCCGCAGCACCGTGCGCACCAACTCCGGGGCGATCTCGAACCCGTACCGGAACTTCTCGTCCGGAATAGGCTCGCGCACAACACGTTTCGGGAAGTCCATGACCACTGTTTCGGGGCCGAGGCGCAGTTCGACCGGATATCCGATGCCGTCGCAGATCTGATCGCTCTGGATCATGATCGGTTCGAATGCCGCGCGCAGCGGCTCGAGCAGCGACTCACCCGCCGCAGGCGCCCAGCTTGCCTTCTCGGCGGCCAGCACCGGCGCCATCCGGTCGACGTAGTCGGCGATGTACGCGGCCTTGCCGGTGGTGAAGATGGCATGCACGTCGTTTTCGGGTATCGGGTGGGTGAGCGAATTCAGTTGTGAACCAGTGAAATCCCCGGTTGACCCGGGAATCATCAACAGCCCACGGTCGTGCCCGTGCGTGCGCATCTGATCGAGGAACACGACCTGGTCGGGGAAGATGTTGGCCGGGTCGCCGTGGTCGTCGTTCAGATCGCGCAACTCGTCGTCGAGGAAGCACGGCGGACCGGCGGACGGGATCACCCAGGTGGCTCCAACCTGCGCGATGTACTGGCGGCAGCGGTCCATCTGGCGCTGGCGCTTCTGCGTGCCGAACGCCTCCTTGGCGCGGGCCGGCATGTCGTAGACCATCGGATACCAGATCGCGCCCGAGTACTGCAGCATGTGCACGTCGACCTGGCCGAAGTCGGCGTGCAGCACGTCCAAGTCCACGGGACGCGCGTCGTTCATGTTGAAGCAGACCGTCTCTCCGTCATCGACGACCAGGCCCGAGTCTCCGATCGGACCGTCGGCCGGAGCGCGCAGCGCGATGATCATCACATCGAGATCGCCCTTGGGGCCGCTGACGCGGTGCTTGACCGAATCGGTGGTCTCGAAGAACCGGTGAAAGCCCAGGTCCTCCAGCGCGCGCCGCAAGTCGGGTACCGGATAGTCGGGCAGCAGCACGACGGCGTCCTTGTTGACGTGCTCGCGCAGGTTCTTCGGGTCGAAATGGTCGCGGTGCAGATGTGACACGTACAGGTAGTCGCAGTCCCCGAGTGCATCCCAGTCCAACTCGCTGTTGTCGGGGAACGGGAACCACGACGCGAAGTACGCCGGGTTGACCCAGGGATCGCACAAGATGCTTCCGGCCTTGGTGTCTATCCGGAAACCCGCATGTCCGACGCTGGTGACCTGCACTAATAACCTCTCGTGAGTGCGGCGATGTGACTGGCCAAGCCTAACCGGACGCGAACAGATGCCGTAGATACGCGTCGGGGGCGGTGAGGAAACGGCGCCAGTGACCCACCATCGTCAGGTCGTCCCACGCGGTGACGCTGCGGCCATCCTCGCCGAGTTCCAGGATCGTCGCACCCGGGTACGCGGCCAGCAGCGGCGAGTGAGTGGCCAACAGGAACTGCGATCCGTCGGCGGCCAACGACTCCATCAGCACCATCAGCTGCAGGCACGAGCTGAACGACAACGCGGCCTCGGGTTCGTCGAGGATGAACAGGCCGCGTTCGGTGTCCCGGGAGCTCAGAAACGCCAGAAACGATTCGCCGTGCGACCGTGCGTTGAGTGCGCCGCCGAAGACCTGGTGCGGGGTGCCGTGGTCGACATCGGTGAACAGCTGATGCATGGCCTCGGCCCGCAGGAAGCAACCGCCGGCAGGGGGCGGGTACTCACCGTCGAGCCGCAGCGCCCAGTGCAGGTCGCTGTCCTCGTCGCCGGCCCGCGGGGCCCAGTGCTTGACCGCGCCTCTCAGCTGCGCGGCCCACGCGGCGGCGACGGCTTCGAGCAGCGTCGACTTGCCCGAGCCGTTCTCGCCGACGATGACGGTGACCGCCGTATTGAGCGTCAGCGGCACCTCGGCCAGCTGTGCGATGACCGGAATACCGAAATACCAAGTATCTCTGGCTTTTTCGGGAACCAGTGCGATCCGCTGAAGGATCACTCGTCGCCGTCCCAGAGGCGCAGGTAGTAGTCGAGGCGTTCCTCGTCGGGGTCGATGCCGTAGACGTCGAAGAACTCGGCTCGCCGTTCGCCGTCGTAGTCGTGACCAAGGGACCACGCCGCGACGGCGAGGTCGGCCCACCGGTCCGCGATGCCGAGGTCGCCGAAGTCGACATGACCGCACCACTGGCCGTCATCGGACATCAGGGTGTTCGGTGCGCACGCGTCGCCGTGGCAGACCACCAGCTTGTCGATGGGCGGCGGGTCGGGCAGACGGCGCCTTGCGGACTCGGGCAGCGCGGCCAGCCTGCTGGTCACCGACCAACTGTAGGGACACGAGTCGATGGGCAGCCGGTCGTGCATCGCGCGCAGCCCGGTGGCGATCGCCCGCACCGCCACGCGCGGCTGAGCCGTGAAGCGAGGATGTACGGCGGTACGACCGGGGATTCCCGCGGTGTGCAGCCATTCCGAGGCGCCGTCGCGACCGACGGCGAGCACGGCAGGCACTGTCAGATACGGCGCCACCCAGCGAAGCTTGTCCGCCTCCCTGTGCAGGTTCACCTCCGGATGCGGCGGCTGCACCTTGACGAACTCCCTGCCGTCGCCGTCGCCGACCTGAAAGGCGAACCCCCCGGCCTCGTTGGTCCATGCCGAATACACCGGGCGCCCTGCGGCAATGCGGGTCACGACGGCTGGCACGGGTACGGGCTCGTTGGGAATGGTCACCGCTTCAGTGTCCATGACCGCTGGCACTAGGCTGGTTCACTGTGGAACCGGTATACGGCACAGTGATCCAGCTCGCCCGCCTGGTCTGGCGGGCGCAGGGGCTGAAGTTCACCGTCACCGGCGTCGAGAACCTGCCCCGCACCGGCGGCGCGGTCATCGCGATCAACCACACCAGCTACTTCGACTTCACTTTCGCAGGCCTGCCCGCCTACAAGCAGCATCTCGGCCGCAAGGTCCGGTTCATGGCGAAGAAGGAAGTCTTCGATCACAAGATCACCGGGCCGATCATGCGCAGCCTGCGCCACATCGAGGTGGACCGCGACAGCGGCGGCGCCTCGTACGACGAGGCGTGCAGGAAACTCAAGGAAGGCGAGCTGGTCGGCGTCTACCCCGAGGCGACCATCAGCCGCAGCTTCGAGATCAAAGAGTTCAAGTCGGGTGCGGCACGGATGGCGATCGCCGCCGACGTGCCGATCGTCCCGCACATCGTCTGGGGTGCACAGCGGGTCTGGACGAAGGGCCATCCCAAGAACATGAAGCGCCCGAAGGTCCCGATCTCGGTGGCCGTCGGTGAGCCGATCCCCCCGACCCTGCCGCCGACGGAGCTGACCGCGCTGCTGCATTCGCGGATGCAGCACCTGCTGGAGCGGGTGCAGGACGCCTACGGGCCGCATCCGCCCGGCGAGTTCTGGGTGCCGCACCGGCTGGGTGGGGGAGCGCCGTCGCTGGCGGAGGCCAACCAGATGGACGCCGAGGAGGCCGCCGAGAAGGCGGCGCGCCGTGGGGGACAGTCCGGAGCCCCGGGGTAGCGCCTATGGAGCCCGTCTTCCGCACGCTGGAGATTGCAGTCAGCGCAGCGACCAGGGCCATCGGGACCCGGATCACCTATCACGGCCTTGAGCACATCCCAGAACACGGCGGCGCCGTGATCGCGATCAACCATACGAGTTATGTCGATTGGTCGTTTGCGGCGCTCGCGGCTCATCAACGGCACCGCAGGCTGCGGTTCATGATCAAGACCGAAATGCAGGACGTAAAGATTGTGAACTTCTTGATCAAGCACTCCGGCACCATTCCGGTGGACCGTGACGCAGGGGCCGGCGCCTACGCGGTTGCGGTGGAACGGCTACGGGCCGGGGAGATCGTCGGCGTCTATCCCGAAGCCACCATCAGCCGCAGCTTCGAACTCAAGGAGTTCAAGACCGGCGCCGCCCGCATGGCTCGTGATGCCCAGGTTCCGATCGTGCCGCTGATCGTCTGGGGTGCGCAGCGGATGTGGACCAAGGACCACCCAAGAAACATGGGGCGCAAGAAGATTCCGATCACCGTCGCGATTGGCGCGCCGGTGTATGCAGCCGATTCGATCGATGGGACCAGCGCCGCGATGCGTGAAGCGATGAACACACTCTTGCACGAAGTCCAGCAGGATTACCCACATCCCGCAGGCGCGTACTGGGTGCCGCACCGGCTCGGTGGGTCGGCGCCGACGTTGGACGAGGCGAAGGTGCTCGAAGAGGCGGAGTTGGCCGAGCGCGCACGCAAGCGGGCCGAGCGCGACGCGAAGAGCCGCCGGTGACTTTGCCAGCCCTGATTGCCTCCGATGTGGACGGCACACTGCTCGACGGCGACGAGAAGATCACGCCGCGCACCCACGCCGCGGTGAATGCCGCCGTAGACGCGGGCGCGACGTTCGTGCTCGCCACCGGCCGCCCGCCGCGGTGGGTGCAGCCGGTCGTCGACGCGCTCGGGTTCGCGCCAATGGCGGTGTGCGCCAACGGCGCCGTGATCTACGACCCGTCGGCCGATCGCATCATCTCGGCCCGCACGCTGTCCGCGGACGTGCTCGGGCAGCTCGCCGAGATCGCCATCCGCGCCATTCCCGGCGCCGGTCTTGCTGTCGAGCGCGTCGGCCGCAGTGCCCACGACGCCGCGACTCCGCAGTTCGTCAGCTCACCGGGCTACGAGCACGCCTGGCTCAATCCGGACAACACCGAGGTGTCGATCGAGGATCTGCTCAGCGCGCCCGCGGTGAAGCTGCTGATCCGCAAAGCCGGAGCGCGCAGCTCCGACATGGCCGCCGAGTTGGCCAAACACATTGGGCTGGAAGGCGATCTGACCTACTCGACCAACAACGGGCTGATCGAGATCGTGCCGCTTGGCATCAGTAAGGCCACCGGGGTCGAGGAGCTGGCCCGTCCGGCGGGCATCACCGCAGCGGACGTGGTGGCGTTCGGCGACATGCCCAACGACATTCCGATGCTGCGCTGGGCCGGGCTTGGCGTGGCGATGGGCAACGCGCATCCCGAGGCCGTTGCGGCGGCTGACGAGGTCACCGCGCCCAACACCGACGACGGTCTGGCCCGCGTGCTCGAACGCTGGTGGCTCTAACTCATTGGACGAAGTCACCGTTGGGTTGGCCGTTCCATGCGGTGACTCCGCCGTCGATCGGGAGGATCGCCCCGTTGACGAACGATGCCGCGGGCGACGCGAGGAATACTACGACAGACGCCACCTCATCGGGTTCGGCGATCCGGCCGAGCGGGATGAACTGCGTGAAGGCCCGATCGAGCGCAGGCAATGCAGCGAGGTTGCGTTCCAGCATCGGCGTGCGAACGGGTCCGGGCGCGATGGCGTTGACGCGTACGCCCTTCTTGGCGAAATCGATGGCAAGACTTCGGGTTAGGTTGATGACCGCGCCCTTTGCCGCGTTGTAGGCGGCGTAGTTGTAGTCGGCGCCAATACCCGAAACCGACGCTGTGTTGATGATCGAACCTCCCGATGCGATCAGAGCCGGAAGCGCCGCCCTGGACATGCGAAAGACTCCGTCGAGGTCGACGGCCATGACCTGCCGCCACAGCGCGTCATCGGTTTCCAGCGTCGAGCCCACAGGTGCGATACCTGCGTTGTTGAACAAGACGTCAAGACGTCCGCGCACGCTGACCGTGTACTCGACGGCGGCTTCCACAGATGCGACGTCGGTGACGTCGAGCGCAGCCGGGTGGAAACGCCCCGGAGCCACCTCGCCGGCGGTGCGTGCGAATTCGTCGAGGGCTGTGGGATTGACGTCGCCGCCGATGACGTCGGCACCGTTGCGCAGGAATGCAAGAGCCGTTGCCGCTCCGATGCCCGATGCGACGCCGCTGACGAGGATGACTTTCTGGTCGAAGGTGGAACTGTCGATCACCGTTGTGGTCCTTTCGTTTTCGATACGGCGCAGCTCAGGCGACGACCTGTTTGCGGCGCCGGAACACCTGGGTCAGACGACCGTCGCTGAGCACCGCGAGGATGATGACTGCACCGATGACGACGGGCTGCAAGTTCGGCGACACGTTGAGCAATGTGAGCCCGTTGTTGACGACGCCGATGATGAGCAGACCGATGAAGGTGCCCGACATCCTGCCGACACCACCGGACAGACTGGCTCCGCCAATCACCACTGCCGCGATGACGTTGAGCAGGTCAGTCGAATTACCCGCCGTCGGCTGGGCGGCGTTGAGACGGGCGGCGACGACCAGACCGGCGAGAGCCGCGAGGAACCCGGCGACCGCGTACACGCGCAACTGGATACTGCGGACACGGATGCCCGCAAGGCGCGCAACCTCGATATTGCCGCCGATCGCGTACAGGGACCGGCCGACGGGACGGAACTTGAGCCATAAGGCGGCGCCGGCGAATACCAGGATCATGAGGTACACCTGCAGCGAGATGCCCAGGATCCGGGTGTGCGCGAGCCCCTGAAAGCCTTGTGGGAAGCCAAGAATCGGGGTGCCGTTGGTGAGATACAGGGCCAAGCCCGTCGAGGCGAACATCGTCGCGAGCGTCGCGATGAACGGCTGAACGTTGCCGTACGCGACCAGCACACCGTTGAGTAGTCCGATCAAGGTACCCAGCACAAGACCGGCGATCACCGCGATCCAGAACGGCCACCCGAAGTTGGCGTAGAGCACGGCGACCACCATGAAACTCAGGCCAAGCGTCGACGAAACCGACAAGTCGATACCACCGAGAATGATGATCAAGGTGGCGCCGGCCGCCATGATGCCGACGTAGGAGATCTGCACGAGGATGTTGACGATGTTGTTGGGCGTCAAGAACACCGGCGACAAAAGCGACATCGCGATGATGAGCACTGCGAGGCCTACGAGCGGCCCCGACGTGCGTCCGAACCGGTGCATGATGCCCTGTACCACCGAGGCCTTCTGCTCAGAGACGACTGTGGACGGGTTGCTTTCTGCGACGACGGACATTGTCTGGACTCCTACTTCGGTGCGGCGGAGACGAGCCCCGCAGGAACGGAAAGTTGCATAATGCGCCCGGGCGTTGCTTCGGAACGCTCGAGCGTCCCGGTTTGACGGCCGGCGGCCACGACGATGACGCGGTGGGAAAGCAGCAGCACCTCATCGAGCTCGGATGACACGATGATGATGCTGACGCCGGACTCGGCCAACGCTCGAATGATGTGGTAGATCGCCTCTTTGGCCCCGACGTCGACGCCGCGTGTCGGCTCGTCGAGGATCAGCACTTTGGGCGTGCGCACGAGCCACTTGCCTAGCAGGACCTTCTGTTGGTTTCCGCCCGACAGAAGGCCCGCAGGGGCATCGAGGTCGCCGCGGATCTCCAATTCGCGCGCCATCCGCTCCTGGGTCGCGCGGACCACCGCATCGGTGATGAGGCCCGACTTCGTCAGCCGCCGCTCCCATGGCAGCGTCATGTTCTCGCCGGCGCGCCGATCGAGGTTGAGGCCCTGGGTCTTTCGGTCCTCGGGCACCATGACGATGCCGGCCCTGATCGCGTCGGGGACCGATCGGATCCGCACGACCTTGCCCTCAACCACGACCTCACCCGCAGTGAACCTGTCGGCGCCCGCCAGTGCCCGCACGATCTCGGTACGCCCGGCTCCGACGAGCCCCGACATCCCTACGATCTCGCCCCGTCGCACAGTGAAACTGATGTCGGCGAACGTCGGCGCGCTCAGCCCGCGCGCCTCCAGCACGACATCGTCGCCGTGGGCGGGCGGGCCGATATCACGTTGCGCGAGTTCACGACCGACCATCGCCTGGATCATCTGATTCCGTTCGACATCCGTTGCCGCCCACTCGGCTACCTTGCATCCGTCGCGCAGGCACACGACATCGTCAGCGATGCGTGAGATCTCTTCGAGGCGGTGACTGATGTAGACGACGCCTGCCCCGCGGGCGCGCAGGTGGTCGATCTGTTCGAGTACACGCTCGGTTTCCTTGCTGCCGAGCGTCGCCGACGGCTCGTCGAAGATGATGAAGGAGGGCCGTCGAACAATCGCTCGTGCGATTTCGATCTCCTGCTGGATCGCGGTGGCCAAGCCGGCGACAGGACGACGCGGATCGACCTGGACCCCGAGTTCACGCAGCACCACGCCGGCTTGCTCATACATCGAGGAGTAATCGACCGCACCGCGACGGGTCGGCATCCGTCCGAGGAAGATGTTTTCGGCGACCGAGAGTTCGGGGATCATCTTGATCTCTTGGTGGATGATCGCCACGCCGCGGTGCAGCGCCTCGAGCGGACCGCCAGGTTCGTACGGGACGCCCCCGATCGTCATGGCTCCGCCGTCGGGACGCTTGATGCCCGCGATGATCGAGCTCAGCGTTGATTTGCCCGCGCCGTTCTCGCCGATGAGCCCCGTCACGCGGCCGCGCCGGATCACGAGGTCAACGCCCTTAAGGACGAACACCCCTCCGTACTGCTTACGTAGTCCGGTGGCGACGAGCTGGTCGGAGTCGGACTTCTCAGGCTGGTCCATGATTGCTGACTTCCTTGCCGGTTTCGGGACCACACTGATCACGGTGTGGCCCTACCCCTGCGTGCCGTAATACTTTGCGGCGCGGGCGTCTCCGACCTTGTCCTTCGTGACCAGCACAGCTTCCTGGATCTGTTCCTTGGGGATGCTGGCTCCGTCACCCTTGATCGATGTGATCGCGTCGCGCACCGCAAGCTGACCCATGAGATGCGGTTGCTGGCTGATGGTCGCGGTGATCTGCCCCTTGTCGATTGCTTCGTAGACGGCAGGGAACCCGTCGATCGTCACCATCGGGATGGGTGCGTGATTGGCCGACTCGATCGCCGTCACAGCCCCCAAGGCCATGTCATCGTTCTGGGCGAAGATCCCGTTGAGGGTGGGATTCGCGGTGAGGACATTGGCGAACACGTTCGCGGCGGTGTTCTGGTCCCAGTTGGCGCTCGTGGTCGACACGACGTTCACCGACGGGTTGGCCGTCAGCACTTTGTCGCAGCCCTGCGTGCGCTGCAGCTGCGTCGACGAACCCGGTACGCCCTGAACGACTGCGATGTCGCCGTGGCCACCGATCGTCTTCAGCAGGAACTCGCACGCCTGATCGCCCATCCGGACGCTGTCGCTGCCGATGTATGTCAGGTAGTTACCGGCGGCGGGCACCTGGTCGATCGCGATCACCGGGACGTTCGCACTATTGGCCGCCGCGAGGCTCGCCCCCCCCGACGCAGCGTCGAGTTGCGCGAAGATGACCGCGCCGACGTTCTGCGCGACCAGGTTCTGCACCTGGTTGACTTGTTGGGAGCTGTTCGAGTTCGCGTTGAGCACGACTAGCTCGTAGCCCTGCTTTTCGGCCTCGTCCTCCATTCCTTCGAGTGCGGCGGCATAGAACTGGTTGAGGAACGACATCGAAATGCCGATCTTCTTGGAATCCGAGCCGCCCCCTGCCGACGTCGATCCCAGGTCGCTGCTACAACCGCTCACCGCGAGTGCAGTGCAGACCCCTAGTGCGGCGGCCGTAAGAGCCCATCGCCTGCCCCATGGATCGTGATTGGTCATGTCATTTCCCTTCTTTTCGTTGCTGTTTGGCGTCGTCGGAATTGCGTTTCGAAAGTCGTTGTGGCGCAGGCACTAAAGCGCCGTGTATCCCCCGTCGACCACGATGTCGGTTGCGGTGCAGTAGCTCGCCGACGGTGAGAGCAGAAAGAGGATCGGCCCGACGATGTCCTCGGGACTCGCGAAGCGCCCCAGCGGGATTGAGCGCGAGATGGCATCCCGGATATCGGCGACCTCGGATCGCAAGTTCATCGGCGTCAGCGTGAATCCCGGTGAGACGCTGTTGACCCGCACACCACGGTCAGCCCACTCGGTGGCGAGCGATCGGCTCAGGTGCGCCACAGCCGCTTTCGAGCTGTTGTAATGCGCCTGCTGCATCTCGCGGTGAGACACGATCCCCGAGATGGACGCGACATTCACGATCGACCCGCGGCCATGCCGCAACATGGCCCGCGCCTCGGAGCGACATGAGACGAATACGCCTTTGACGTTGACGTCGTAGAGACGCGTGAAGCGGTCAAGGTCAAGCGTTTCGGCGGGGCATGCGTCGGCGATCCCGGCCGCGTTGACCGCGAGCGTGAGCGGCCCGAACGCCGCCTCGCCGGCGGCGATCGCTTGCTCGATCGCGGTTTCGTCGGTCACGTCGGCGGCCGCCACCAGTACCCGTGCACCATCGCGCCGAAGGTCCGCCGCCACCGCGTTCACGACGTCACCGGCAAGGTCGACCAGTACGACTGCCGCACCCGCGGCTACCAACGCCGCGGCCGCTGCGCGCCCGATCCCGGATCCGGCTCCCGTGACGATCGCAACGTCGCCGTCGAACGCCATAACTTGCATGTACCGCCTCCTTGCGAACGGGGGACGCCGAACCAGCGCTGCTGCTGCTTTTTGGAATTGTGATGCGGGTAACTTGATGGAGTGTCTCGAGCCTAGCGCACTCGTGTCGAAAAGCCTACGATTTTCGGACATAGTGTTCATAAAACGGGAGTTATTTGTTCCAGACTTCACCGCGTTCATATTCTGGTTTCAGTTAAGCTCTGTCCAGAATCCGGGAGGAATGATGGTTTCAGACGACGCAGCCGGGGTGGGGATGAGCGTCATCTCGAAGATGACGCGGGTGTTCGCGGTTCTCACGGAGTCGCCTGAACTGTCGATCGCACAACTGGCTGCGGCGCTCGATGAACCGGCCAGCTCGGTCTACCGGATCATCGGGCACCTCGAGGCAATCGGGTGGGTGGAGAAGGGCTCGCAACGCGGGCGGTACCGCCTCGGCATCGACCTCGCCGCCATCGCGCAGGCCGTCGAGTCTTCGCTCGACATTCGCCAGCTGGCATCGCCCGAACTGGGCCGCCTCAACGCGCAGACCCGAGAGAGCGCCTACCTGTGCGTGCCTCACGACCGGCGCGCCGTCTGCATCGAACGCATTGATGGCGGGTTTATCCAGGCCGCCGAACTCCCGTTGGGCGGTTCACTGCCGCTACACCGCGGCGCGGGTTCGTTGGCGATCCTGGCGTTCGAACCGACGAACATCCGACGCGAATACATCGCCGCACTGTCCGGTGCGGACGCAAACCCGTTCACCGAATCCGATGTGCGGGCACTCGAGGATGCGGTCGATCGCATTCGTGCGACGGGCATCGCACTCTCGGAAGGCGATGTGACACCAGGGATCTCAACCGCCGCCGCGCCGATATTCGACCACCGCGGCACAGTCGTCGGCTCGATCTCGCTGAGTGGCCTCGAGTCACGCGTCAAGGCAAACGGAATCGACTTCGGATCCCTGGTCGCCCGGGCCAGCCGCCACGTATCGGCAGGCCTCGGCTACACGGCACAAGAGAGTGCATGACGTGGCCGAGAAATCGAACCGGGTACTGACGCACACCCGCGCAGTGATCACCGAACTCGCCCGATCGGGCCCGCTCACTGCCGCCGATATCGCACGAGAACTCGGCATCCCACGACCAAGTGCCTACCGTCTGCTCACCGCCCTCAACCACGAGGGGCTGACCACTCAGGACGCCGACGGCCGCTTCGGCCTTGCGACGCGGTGGCTGGCCTTCGGGGAGTCCGCGCTGCGGTCGGCGTCGTCGTGGTTCACCCGCGACGACCTCCTCGAAGAGCTGAGGGACAGCACGGGGCTGACGGTTTTTCTCTCGGTACCCAGAGCGGGACAGACGGTTTGCATCCGCCGCCTGCACGGCCGCAGCTACAACATCCTGGTGCTGCGCCCCGGCGGAAGCCTTGCCCTGTACCTCGGCGGGGTTGGCCGCATCACCCTTGCGTTTGGTAGCCAGGATGTCCAGGCGTACCTCGCGAATGCCCCGTTCGAACCGGTCACCGACTACAGCCTGACCACTCGTGCGGAGCTGGAGGCCGATATCGCGACCAGCCGCGCAGCTGGCGCGACGCTGTCCGATCAGGACGTGACACTTGGCGTCGCCGCAGTGGCGGTGCCGGTGTTCGACGGCGGCGAACTGCAGGCTGCGCTGTCGGTCGCCGGGCGCCGCGAGGACGTCATCGACAGGGTGCCCGATCTGCGCGCGCGGCTTACCGACGCTGCGGCACAAATCAGCGGCTAACCGGGTAGCGCGGGTCTACTGGTCGTCCACCAAGGTCGCGCCGAGCATTTTTGCGATGCGATTGAGGCTGCGCGGCGATGCATGCACCTGGTCGGCGACCACGCGGTGCACACCGGGTACATCGAGCAGCGTCGTGCGGACGAGTCCGGCGTAGGTGACGGCAATCGACGGGCACGTCTCGCATACTCCCGCGAACGACACGTGAACGGTGCCGTCGTCGTCGAGGTCGGCGCTCATATCCCCAGCGTGCCCGCGAAGCCGTGGCCGGATCACACGCATTGCCTCTTCGAGGGTCTGCACGCCGGACTCATTCACCGTTCAGCCCAGCCATTTTCGCGTCCAGGTCGATGCCGAGGGCATTGGCGAAACTGCGCCCGAAGATTCGTTCCTTGATGTCGGGTGTCAGAGCCGGGTACCCGTAGCGGTCCTGCAACTCCTCGGGCATCTCCAGATTGGCCCACATGTCGATGTAGGCCTGGATGTCCGGCCAGATGAAGCCTTCGGATCCGTACGCCAAGCGGTCGGGTCCGATACGCAGGAGCGCCTGCCCGATGCGGTGCAGCATCGGATACGGCTCCAGGAAGTACTGGTTGAACCAGAGCGGCAGCATCAGGTGGATGTTCGGGAATCGGCCCGCGATGCTGATCGTCTCGTCCACGTAGGGGTCACCCATGTGGTGCAGCCCGAAGTTCAGGTCGGGAAAGTCGTACGCCGCCATCTGAATGTCGTTGGGTTTGAAGGCTTCCACCGGATGCAGCCCGAGCGGGTAGCCCTTGTGAAACTGCACCATCTTGATGCCCAGTTCCAATGCCTTCTCCCAGAGCGGGTAGGCGATGTCGGGATCGTCCGCCCGCCACGAGTGATTGCGGTCCTGGTACGTATAGAACTTGAAGCTGACCGCGCCCCATTCGTGCACCTGACGTTCCATCTCGTTGAGCGCAAAGTCCAAACCCTGCCAGCTCGGATCGACACCGCCGCAGAAGATCAGGCGTTGCGGGTTCACCTGCGTCAGTTCGTAACAGAGTTTCGCCGGTCCCAGCGAATCCTTCCACGGCCCGAACAGCGGCACCGTCTGAACCATAGCGAAATCGGTGTCCGAACGCTCGAAGAGCTGCTTGTTCGCCCAGCCGGGGTCGACCGGGTTGAAGAAATCCGGCTTCGGCGCGGGACCGCCCTTACTCGCCATCAGCTCGTTGAAGCCCGCCTGATTCGTTCTGTGTGCCACGACATTACGGCCGTCGGTTCCCGCCGCGATCTGCCGATCGGTGAAGTCCTGTGTGTGCACCACACAGTCGAACACGATCATCCCGTCTTTCATCTCGGTGTCCTCCTCATGTCGACTGTTCTCGATGGAGACCGGCTAACGGTGGTGTGACACGCCGGTCACGACGAAATGGCAATGTGGTCGTGCGGATCGGCCTTGTCCGCCCACAGCCTGCGGTAGGACCCGCGCAACAGGTCATCGAGTAACTGTGGGCCGACCGGGACCCATCCGAGTTCGCTTTGCGCAAGCGACGAATCGACCCGGCTGTTGCTCGCCAACGCAACGTCGACCCAGCGCTCACCGAGTGCGGCGTGCGCCTCGGTCAACGGAACGCTGCGTGTAGGCACGCCCACCAGTTGTCCGATCCCTTCTCCGATCGCGCGCATCTCCAACTCCCCGGACGCGATGTTGTAGACACTGCCGGCAGGAGCCGCCTGCAGCGCAAGCGCATACACGTTGGCGAGATCACCGAGAAACACATTCGCCCAACGGTTCAGGCCGTCGCCGGCGTAGATGCTCTCGCGTGAAGAGACCGCGTGGCGGATCAGCAACGGCAACTGCTCGGAGCCGCCGTCGCCGTAGATCATGGACGGGCGAATGACGATCGTGCGGATGTCGTCCGAGGCTGCCGCAATCACTTGCTCGTCGGAGCGGTACCGCGCTGCAACGACCTCCGCGGGGGTGAGGTCGTCCTCTTCGCGATAGATGCGGTCAGAGGCGCGCCCACCTGCGAGATCGGTGTACACGCCGGTCCCGCTCGTGCGGATGAATGTCTTGCCGGTGCCGGACAACATCGACAGCAACGCTACGGTCGACGGCGCGTGGTCGGCGGTCGCGGTGTCGATCACCGCGTCGTATAGGTTGGCGTCGACGACACATGCGATCGTGTCGAGGTCGCCGCGGACCGGCGTGATCCCCAGCGCCCGCAGCGTCGCGACCGCGACGTCCGAACGCACCAGCCCGCTGACGGCATGGCCATCGCGTTGCAGTCGCTGGGCCACTGCAAGCCCGATGTAGCCGGCCGCGCCGGTGATGAGAACGCGCTTGGCGCTCATGTGATTTCCCTTTCGATTGCCGCGCCGTGTTTCGGGCGGCTATAGACCTGTACTTCGGGGTCCGTCAGGAGTACATCGGCGAACCGTGCGAGCAGCACTGCCACCGCGGGCGACGCGTCATGCTCGGCCGCGGCCTCATCGTCCGCGAACAGTTCGACGATCACCCCGTTCACTCGTCATCCGATTCACACGAGCAATCTACTGCAAATCGAACATCATGTCCATAAAGCAAGTCTTGATGTTCCAAAACTAGTCTGCAACGTAGACCGCATCTGATTTATGGACACAATGTCCGTAGAACGGTATGTTGTCCTGACCATGGCGCACCGCGATTGGCATCGGCGTCGGCGTTGGCAGCAGAAACACCCAGGACAGGAGCACGCATGAAGACGGCACCGTCGAGCTTGAGCGAGGAGAAAATCGCCCTGCTGAAGGATCGCGCGAAATTCGTGCGGACCGAAACTGTCCGACTCGTCGACATCGCGAAGACAGGCCACTACGCATCCGCGTTCTCGTGCGCAGAGATCTTCGCGGTGCTCTACTACGACATCCTCGACCTTCGTCACGGCGAGCCGGATTGGCCCGCCCGCGATCGACTGCTGCTGGGAAAGGGACATGCCGCGGTGGGCCAGTATCCGCTGCTGGCGGACTGGGGTTTTCTCGATAGGGCAGTGCTCGACGAGTACACCCGCCTTGGCAATCCACTGGGCGACCACCCGGACATGACGAAGGTACCTGGCGTCGACTTCTCGTCAGGATCGCTTGGCCACAACTTGTCCGTGGGCCTGGGCATGGCGATGGGCGCCAGATATTCACCGGACCCCTTCGACGTTTACGTGCTGCTCGGAGATGGCGAGCAGGCCGAAGGACAGGTCTGGGAGGCGGCGATGGCGGCCTCGCATCACGCGGTGTCCAACCTCATTGCCATCGTCGACCGCAATCAGTACTCGCTCGACGGACGCACCGACGACATCAATGCCCTTGAGCCGCTTGTGGATAAGTGGACGGCGTTCGGATGGGACGTTCACGACGTCGACGGTCACGATGTCATCGCGCTCACCGAGCTGCTGCGCTCAATAAAGCACGGTGAACGAACCAAGCCCACTGTCGTGATCGCGCACACCGTCAAAGGCAAGGGAGTGTCCTTCATGGAGTCCGAATTCGGGTGGCATCTCGGATGGCTCGACAAGGACGACGAAGCAGCCGTTTACCAGGAACTGGAGGCATCGAAGTGACGGTCCAACTCAACACACAGAACGTCATTGGCCAACGCGGCGGATCGTGGCAGCTCACTCAGCTGCTCGAACAGGCGACCGGATTCCACGCGCTCGCTGACACTCTCGCCGAGCTGACCCATCAGGGCCACCCGATCGTCGTCGGCACCGCTGACCTGAAGTACTCCAACGGGCTGGTCCGCTACGCCGAGAAGTACCCCGACCGGTTCATCCAGTTCGGGATCTCGGAGCAGAACATGCTCTCTGCCGCAGCGGGATTGGCGTCCACGGGTCTTCAGCCGTATGTGGCGACGTTCGCGAGCTTTCTTGCGCTGCTGTGCGCCGAACAGATACGGACCGACACCGCGTATACGAATCTCCCCGTTCGGATGATCGGCCACCACACCGGGGTCACTCTGGGCTTCTATGGCACGTCTCATCACGCCACCGAAGACCTGTCTATCACCCGTTCGATCGCCAACCTCACGGTGCTGGCGCCCGCGGATGCCGCCCAACTCAGCGAGATGATCCGGGCGAGCGTTAATGTGCCGGGCCCCATCTACTTTCGCGTTGGCCGCGGGCGTGATCCGCAGGTGTACACCAAAACCGATCTGGCCGATTTCACACTGGGCAGAGCCATTACGCACAGCACCGGCAGCGATCTGACCATCGTCGCCACCGGATCAACGGTGCATCCGTCGCTCGCGGCGGCCAAGGTCCTGCGGGATGAGGGACGGTCGGTAGGCGTCATCGACATGCACACCATCAAGCCGTTCGATGCCGGCGCAATCGCGGCCCTGTCCGGAACGACCGGTGCCGTCCTGACCGTCGAGGAGCACAACGTGATCGGCGGCCTCGGTTCCGCTGTCGCCGAAGTGCTGGCCGAGACCGCCAATGCCCCACGACTGTTCAGGCATGGCATCCCCGATGAGTACGCCCCGGTCGGACCGCCGACCCACCTGTACTCGCACTACCGCCTCGACACCGACGGCATCACCGCGGTCGCGCGCGAAAGGCTCGGCTAACCGCAGGCCTAGCTCGGGCTGATGGCCGGGGTGAACCGCTCGAGCTGGATCGGCGCCCCGTCGTCCGTCGACTTCGGCAACTCCTGCGGAACGCCGTCGATGACGCGGGTGACCGTGCTCTTCTCCCTGTCGAAGTTCAGCGTGCCGTGCTGGAAGTTCTGCACGATCCACTGCGGCTCCTGGATCTCGCCGCTGGTCGGCAGGCCCAGCGCACCACGCTCGAAGCCCAGCGACCCCCACGCCCGATAGATCTCACCGGTCACCGGCTCGGCGCCGCTCTGCGGCGACCAATACACCGCGCCCCTTTCGAACGTGACGTATCGCGTCTCACCCTCACCAGAGGCCTCCGGCGACTTCGGCCGCCCGAGTGGGCTGTTGAGCCCGCCCATCGTCTCCCACCGTGTGAAGATCGCCCCGCCGCGGAGCTGATCCTCGAGGGTCACCGGCCCGGGTGGCTGTAGGAATCTGGCCGCGATATCGCGGATCTCACCCATGGCCGCATACGCCGCATTGCCGGGACAATCGGTGTTGCCGACGTCGCGGTGGGTGAAGATCGTCGGCAGCGTCGGGGTGGCGCCGAACGGAAATTTGGTGAACGAGCCGCCCGCGGAGGCCAGCACGACCGTGCCGTGCGGGTCCAGGTGGTCGAGACCGAGCCGCCAGCCAAGCAGACGGGCAGTGGTGCGCAACTGAATCGGCGTCGGCGGCACCACGTCGAAGTTGCCCATCATCGCCACACCCCAGGTGTCGCGATTGAAACCGCCGGTGTGGGCGCCCTCGACGGGCTTGTCCATGCCGCCCGCCCTGCCCTCGAAGACCTGGCCGTACTTGTCGACAAGCGCGTTGTAGGCGACGTCGCACCAGCCAAGGGTGCGGGTGTGGTACTCGTAGATCGACCGGACGATGCCCGCAGAATCCTGCGGCGCGTACGCGTTGCTTCCCGCGGTGTGGTGCACGATGCCGGCCCGAATCCCTTTGTCGTACTGGGGATTACCGCACCGCATCGATTCGTCGGCGCCCCACTGTGCGCGGTTGATGATTTGGGGCGGTGCACCTGGCGCGGTGACGGCGCTGGGCAGCGGCAAGCTGTCGATCGGCGCCTGCGGCGGGCTGATCAGCACGGCGTTGATGTTCTGGCTGAACGGCTGCTCTACGTTGGCGGGGACGTAGCCAAGTCCCGGCTTGGTGGGTTCGGTATCAGCACCTGGCCCGGTCGGTGTGGCACCGGCGGGACGCGTGACGGAGATCTGCACCGTGGTGGTGCGCCCGATGAACACCGGCTCGGTGCCGCGCGTGCCCGCGGTGTCGGGACCCACCCCTTCCAGCGCCTCGGCCTCGTACCACGGCCCCCATGTGCCGTCGGTCTTCTTGGCCCTGACGCGCGCGGAGGTTCCGGTGAGGTCCTGCGCGGTGAGCGCGACCATCGAGAACGGGGTGTCCTGATGGATCTCGCGGATCGTCTCGCCGCCGCCGAGCCCGGTCAGCGGCTGCTGCGCCATCTTCGGCGCCTCGAGAGCCGGTCGCTCATCGTCGCCGGGCAGGCCGTTGATCGCCCACGGCAGCATGACGACCGTCGCCGCGATGGCGGCAAAGAGCATCGACGGCGCAGGACGGCGGCACGGCACGGACTGATGTTACGTATGTGTCAGTTGTTACTAATGTTCCGACACGGTAGTTGGCCCTACTAGATATTCGCCAATGTTTCCGGACCCCTCACGCAACGGCACCGCAGAGCCAAGGGGCAGGCTTCTGCGGTGCCGTCAGGTGACAGGACTTGTTACGGCAGGACGGGCGATGGTCCGGCGCGGCCGCCAGGCACCGTGGTTCCGGCGGCCTGAGTGATCGGAGCGGCGGGCGCGGGCGGCACGGCGGCCGGGGCGCCGGGGATCGCGCCAGGCTTGACGGCCGACTGGATCGCGGGCATCACCATTCCCTTGAGCAGATCGATCGCCTGGCCGGCGCCCAGCTGGTTGGCCATGCTGGACAGGTCGCCGATCAATCCGCCGCTACCTGCGGCCGGCATCGCCGCCAGCGAGGGATCGCCGAGGATCGGGTAGGTGCCGACGGGATCCAGCCCGATCGGCGCCGAGATCGGCACCTCACCCGGCAGGCCCGCGGTGGAAATCGGTGTGAGCGCCGGATCAAGCGCGCCGGCAGCCGGTGTGGTCAGACCCGGTGTGGACAGGCCAGGTGTCGTCACGCCCGGCGTGGTCAGGCCCGGCGTCGGCGGCACCGCGCCAAGCCCGGGCGTGGTGATCGGGCTGGTCAGCGAGGGGTTGGTGAGCGCAGGATTGGCCAGCGCGGGATCGGTCAACGACGGCCCCGTCGCGGTAAGCGGCGAAAGGCTGGCACCAGGGGCGGTAAGGCCCGGCGTGGTCAGTCCCGGCGTCGTCAAACCCGGTGTGGTAAGGCCCGGTGCGGTCAGACCAGGTGCGGTCAGCCCGGGGGCGGTGAGCCCCGGCGCGGTTAGGCCGGGGCTTGTCAGCGTGGTCGGCGATAACCCGCTCGACCCTGTCAGCAGGCTCGTCGGCATCGGCGGCATGTTGATGCCGAACTGCGACAGGCCCTGCGACAACGCCGACATCAGCTCACCTGGGAGGTCGGTGATCATCGCGGCTTGGACGAACTCGCGCTCTTGCGGCGCGGGCTTGGCGTCCGCGGACAACTCGGACACGGCGAAGATTGCAACTGGACTCGCGACTGCCAGGGCAACGACTGCGCTCGTGGCTGTCGAGAGCCTGCGTCGACGTCGGTTCGGCACGGAAGTCTCCTCAATATCTGGACTACGTCTGGTACGTGTTCATGGCTGACACAAACGGCCAACGTGATCGACGGTACTGGTGTGACTACTGGGACTAAAGTGACGATGCGGAATTGTGAGCCGATCGAAACCTTGGGCCATCGTCGGATTCGGGCGAGATGCGAGCGGTCGGATACCCTTGCTGCCGATGACAGCTCGTTTTGATCTCTTTGTCGTCGGTTCCGGATTTTTCGGCCTGACGATTGCCGAGCGCGTGGCGACGCAGTTGGACAAGCGTGTTCTTGTCGTCGACCGGCGCCCCCACATCGGCGGCAACGCCTACTCCGAAGCCGAGCCCGAGACCGGTATCGAGGTGCACAAGTACGGCGCGCACCTGTTCCACACCTCCAACCAGCGGGTGTGGGACTACGTGCGGCAGTTCACCGACTTCACCGGGTATCAGCACCGCGTGTACGCGATGCACGACGGGCAGGCCTACCAGTTCCCGATGGGTCTTGGCCTGGTGTCGCAGTTCTTCGGCAAGTACTTCACGCCCGACGAAGCTCGCCAGCTGATCAAAGAGCAGGCCAGTGAAATCGCAGTGGGCGACGCGCAGAACTTCGAGGAGAAGGCGATCTCACTGATCGGCCGGCCTCTGTACGAGGCGTTTATGAAGAACTACACGGCCAAGCAGTGGCAGACCGACCCCAAGGAGTTGCCCGCGGGCAATATCACCCGGCTGCCGGTGCGCTACACGTTCGACAACCGCTACTTCAACGACACCTATGAGGGCCTGCCCGCCGACGGCTACACCGCGTGGCTGAAGAACATGGCCGCCGACGACCGCATCGAGGTGCGGCTGGACACCGACTGGTTCGACGTTGGCGACGGACTCCGCGCGGACAACCCCGACGCCCCGGTGGTCTACACCGGTCCGCTTGACCGCTACTTCGACTACGCCGAGGGCCGGCTCGGCTGGCGCACACTGGATTTCGAGGTCGAGGTGCTTCCCACCGGGGACTTCCAGGGCACCCCGGTGATGAACTACAACGATCTCGAGCCGGCCTACACCCGCATCCACGAGTTCAGGCACTTCCACCCCGAACGCGCGTATCCCACCGACAAGACGGTGATCATGCGGGAGTTCTCGCGGTTCGCCGAGGACGACGACGAGCCCTACTATCCGATCAACACCGAATCCGACCGCGCATTGCTGTCCGCCTACCGAGCCAGGGCCAAGGCCGAGACGGCGTCGCGCAACGTGTTGTTCGGGGGGAGACTGGGCACCTATCAATACCTCGACATGCACATGGCCATCGCCAGCGCGCTGAACATGTACGACAACACCCTTGCGCCGCACCTGCGTGACGGCGCACCGCTCAGCGACAGCACAGAAAGCAATACAGCATGAGTGACATCCCATCCGGCGCTCTCGACGGAGGCGATTCCAGGGCAGTCAGTCTGCTGGCGCGCGTCATCCTGCCGCGCCCTGGCGAACCGCTCGACGTCCGCAAGCTCTATATAGAGGAATCGGAGACCAACGCCCGCAGGGCGCACCCGCCGACCCGCACCACGCTGGAGATCGGGGCGGAGTCCGAGGTGTCGTTCGCGACGTACTTCAACGCGTTCCCCGCCAGCTATTGGCGGCGCTGGTCGACGCTCGACTCGGTGGTGCTGCGCGTCGAGCTCACCGGCAGCGCCCGCGTCGACGTCTACCGGTCCAAAGCCACCGGCGCCCGCATCACCGTCGGCGGCGCCCCGGTTTCCAGTGGTGACTCCAACGAGCCCGCAGTCGCCGAATTCGAGATCGGCCTCGAACCGTTCGAGGACGGCGGCTGGATCTGGTTCGACATCACCACCGAGTCGAAGGTCACCGTGCACAGCGCGGGCTGGTACTCGCCGCTGCCCGCGCCGGGACGGGCCAACATCGCTGTCGGCATCCCCACCTTCAACCGGCCATCCGACTGTGTCAACGCGCTGGCCGCGCTGACCTCAGATCCGTTGGTGGACAAGGTGATCGGTGCGGTCATCGTGTCCGACCAGGGCACCAAGAAGGCCGTCGACCATCCGGGTTTCGCCGCGGCCGCGGCCGCGCTCGGCAACCGGCTGTCCGTGCACAACCAACCGAACCTCGGCGGCTCCGGCGGCTACAGCCGGGTGATGTACGAGGCGCTGAAGAACACCGATTGCGAACAGATCCTGTTCATGGACGACGACATCCGCGTCGAGCCGGACTCCGTGCTGCGCGCGTTGGCGATGAACCGGTTCGCCAAGACGCCGACGTTGGTCGGCGGCCAGATGCTCAATCTGCAGGAGCCTTCGCACCTGCACGTGATGGGCGAGATGGTCGACCAAGAGAACTTCATGTGGAGTGGCGCGGTCAACACCGAGTACGACCACAACTTCGCGAAGTACCCGCTCAGCGCCGAGGAAGAGCACCGGAGCAAGTTGCTGCACCGCCGCATCGACGTGGACTTCAACGGCTGGTGGATGTGCATGATCCCGCGCCAGGTCGCCGAGGAGTTGGGCCAGCCGGTACCGCTGTTCATCAAGTGGGACGACGTCGAGTACGGTCTGCGCGCGGGCGAGCACGGCTACCCAACGGTCACGCTTCCCGGTGCCGCGATCTGGCATATGGCGTGGAGCGACAAGGACGACGCGATCGACTGGCAGGCCTACTTCCATCTGCGCAACCGGTTGGTGGTGGCCGCCATGCACTGGGACGGCAACGTCAGCGGACTGATCGCCAGCCACTTCAAGGCAACCATCAAACACCTGCTGTGCCTTGAATATTCGACTGTGGCGATCCAGAACAAGGCGATGGACGACTTCCTGGCCGGGCCGGAGCACATCTTCTCGATCCTGGAGTCCGCGCTGCCAGAGGTGCGCAAGATGCGTGAGGAGTTCCCCGACGCGGTGGTGCTGCCCGGTGCCACCGCACTGCCGTCACCGTCGGACAAGCGGTGGCGCAAGAAGGTGACGATCCCCACCAACGCGCTTTCGATCTCGTACCGGCTGGCCCGTGGCTTATTGCACCAGCTCACGGCGCACGACCCCGAACACCATCGCCGCCCGCAGATCAACGTCGCGACCCAGGATGCCCGGTGGTTCTCGCTGAGCAAGGTCGACGGCGTCACGGTCACCACCGCCGACGGTCGGGGTGTGGTGTACCGGCAGCGCGACCGCGCGAAAATGTTTGCGCTGCTTCGTGAGTCGACCCGCCGCCAACTGCAGCTGGCCCGCAAGTTCAACCGCATGCGCAAGGTCTACCGCGATGCCCTTCCGGTGCTGTCGAGCAAGCAGAAGTGGGAGACGGTGCTGCTGGAATCGTCCGCGGCTAATGGATGACAGTCCGCGCGGCGAGGAAGCCGCGCTGGTGGCCGTTCAGTCGGTGCTGGCCGGCAGGCCCGGTGTGCTGTCAGGAGCGCGTGCGCTTTCGCATTTCGGCGAGCACAGCATCGGCTGGCTGGCGGTCGCTGCATTCGGCGCGCTGGCGCAACCCGCGCGGCGCCGGGCGTGGCTGACCGCAGGCGCGGGCGCGTTCCTGGCTCACGCTGCGGCCGTGGTGATCAAGCGCGTGGTACGGCGCGAACGACCGCACCATTCGGCGATCTCGGTGAACGTCGGGACTCCGAGCCGGCTGAGTTTTCCCTCTGCGCACGCGACATCCACCACGGCGGCGTCCATCCTGCTGGCCAAAACCACCGGGCTGCCGCTGCCTGCACTGCTGGTGCCGCCAATGGCGCTGTCCCGCTTGGTGCTTGGCGTGCACTACCCCAGTGACGTGTTGACCGGCGTGGTGGTCGGGGCGGTCGTCGCAAAGGCGGTCGGCACTGTCGCTGACCGGGGTTGGAGAGAGCCATGAGCATTTCACGGGAGAGTCCGGCAGAGAGCGCAGCGCAGATGAGCGAAGAAGCCGCACCGGACAAGGGGCCACCGAGCAACCTCGTCACCGGGTTGATCAAGGCGATCCGTCCCCGGCAGTGGGTGAAGAACGTCCTCGTGTTCGCCGCGCCGGTGGCCGCACTCGGCGACGACCGGAACGTCTACGACTACCGCGAAGTGCTGATCAAGGTCCTGATGGCGTTCGTGGTGTTCAGCCTGGCTGCCTCGGCGGTCTACCTCGTCAACGACTCGCGTGACGTCGAGGCCGACCGACAGCACCCGACCAAGCGCTTCCGCCCGATCGCTGCCGGTGTGGTTCCCGAATGGCTGGCCTACGCCTTGGCCGTCGTGCTCGGCGTTGCGTCGCTGGCTATCTCGTGGCTGGTGACCCCGGACCTTGCGGTGGTGATGGCGATCTACATCGCCATCCAGCTGGCCTACTGCTTCGGCCTCAAGCATCAGCCGGTCATCGACATCTGCATCGTGTCTTCGGGTTTCCTGATCCGCGCCATCGCGGGCGGCGTTGCCGCGGATGTGCGGTTGTCGCAGTGGTTCCTGTTGGTGATGGCGTTCGGGTCGCTGTTCATGGCGGCCGGTAAGCGCTACGCGGAGCTCCAGCTCGCTGAACGCACCGGCGCCAAGATCCGCAAATCGCTTGAGAGCTATACCAGTTCCTACCTGCGCTTCGTGTGGACGCTGTCGGCGACGGCGATGGTGGTCTGCTACAGCCTGTGGGCGTTCGAACGTGACGGCGCCGACGCGGGGTGGTTTGCGGTGACCATCATCCCCATCACGGTCGCGATCCTGCGATATGCGGTGGACGTCGACGGTGGCATGGCAGGTGAGCCCGAGGAGATCGTGCTGAAGGACCGGGTGGTGCAGTTGCTTGGCCTGGTGTGGATCGGAACCCTCGGTGCCGCCGTCTTCCTCGGCTGACTGGATGAACGCGACGGTCGCGGGCCGGCAGGCCCGCTGGCCGGCTTTCCGGTATGACGCCACCGTGCGGATCAGCCTATGGGTGAGCGTCCTTGTGGTCGCCGCAATGTTCGGCTGGGGCGCGTGGGAGCGGCGCTGGATCGCCGATGACGGGCTCATCGTGTTGCGCACCGTGCGAAACCTGTTGGCCGGCAACGGCCCCGTCTTCAACGCGGGCGAACGGGTCGAGGCGAACACGTCAACCGTGTGGACGTACCTGATCTACCTCGGTGCGTTGGTCGGCGGGCCTGTGCGCTTGGAGTACATCGCATTGGTCATCGCGCTGGCGCTCAGCGTTGCCGGTGTGGTGCTGGCCATGCTCGGCACGGCGCGGCTGTACGCACCGAGCCTGCAGGGCCGCCGCGCGCTGCTGCTGCCCGCGGGCGCATTGGTCTACATCGCGGTACCGCCGGCACGTGACTTCGCGACATCTGGGCTGGAAAACGGTTTGGTGCTGGCCTATCTCGGCCTGCTGTGGTGGATGATGGTCTGCTGGTCGCAGGCTGTGCGCAGCTATACCGCGCCGGTCAGAACGGCGGCGGCGCGCACGCCAGGCCCGCCGGTCATCCGCCGAGAGCCGATTCGGGCACCTGCGGAACCGCCGCCGCTGGTGCGCCCTGAAGGCCGATTATTCGACGGCGCACTGGCTTTCGTCGCGGGCCTGAGCGTTCTGGTGCGCCCGGAGTTGGCGTTGATCGGCGGGCTGGCGTTGGTGATGATGCTCGTCGCCGCCCGAGGATGGCGACGGCGCGCCCTGATTCTGGTCGCGGGCGGACTGCTGCCGGTCGGCTATCAGATTTTCCGGATGGGCTACTACGGCCTGATATTCCCCGGCACCGCGCTGGCCAAGGACGCCTCGGGAGCCAAATGGCCGCAAGGCTTCACCTACCTGTCCAACTTCAACCAGCCGTACCTGTTGTGGGCGCCCGCCATCTTGCTGGTCGGCCTTGCGGTCATGGTGCTGATCAACCGCGGACAGCCCTCGTGGAAACGCCGCACTGTGGCACAGGGCTACGGGCGGCTGGCCAGGACGGTGCAAAGCCCTTCGGCCGTCGTGCTTTTCATCATCGTCAGCGGACTGCTGCAGGCCATCTACTGGCTGCGCCAGGGCGGCGATTTCATGCACGGCCGCGTGCTGCTGACACCGTTGTTCTGCCTACTGATCCCGGTGGCGGTGATACCGGTCGTGCTGCCCGACGGAACACGCATGGCGCGCGGCGCCGGCTACCTCTTCGTCGGGGCAACCAGCGTGTTGTGGCTGGCGGTGGCGGGCTGGTCGCTATGGGCGGCCAACTCGCCCGGCATGGGATCCGACGCCACCCGCGTGACCTACACCGGCATCGTCGACGAGCGACGGTTCTATGCCCAGGCCACCGGCAAGGCGCACCCGCTGACCGCCGCCGACTACCTCGACTATCCGCGGATGCGGGCGGTGCTGGCCGCGCTGGACAACACTCCCGACGGCGCGCTGCTGTTGCCGTCCGGCAACTACGACCAATGGGACGTGGTGCCCGCGGTACCGCCGCCGCCGCCACCGCCCGGCGCCCCGCCCGAGGCCGGTAAGGCCGAAAACGGGCCGCACACAGTATTTTTCACCAACCTCGGCATGCTGGGCATGACCGTCGGTCTCGACGTGCGGGTCGTCGATCAGATCGGATTGGCCAACCCACTGGCCGCGCACACGGCGCGGCTGGAAGACGGTCGCATCGGGCACGACAAGAACCTGTTCCCCGACTGGGCGATCGCCGAGGGGCCGTTCCTCAAGATTCCGCCGTACATTCCGGCCTACGTCGACCAGGACTGGGTTGCGCAGGCCGAGGCGGCGCTGAAGTGCCCGGCCACCGACGCGATGCTGACCTCGGTGCGCGGGGAGATGGGTCCACGGCGGTTCCTGTCAAACCTGCTGCATGCGTTCGAGTTCACGAAGTATCGGATCGATCGGGTGCCGCTGTATGAACTCCAGCGGTGCGGTCTAGCGGTGCCCGAACCGAGCGGCGCCCCCTACACTGGGCTGCCGGCGACGGGGCCCTGATGTAACACCGCGGCCCCACGGCGCCGATACACCGGTCGCGGGGGCCGCCGCTCATGCGGCGCCGGACACATGAACGGATGGTACGAGCAGCTGATGCACAGGATTGCGTTGGCCGCTGCCGTGTTGGCACTGCTCGGTCTTGGCGTCGTCGCGGGAAATGCGCCGAGCGCCAACGCCTTCTCGCGCGAGGGGCTGCCCGTCGAGTACCTCGACGTGTACTCGACATCGATGGGCCGCAACATCCGTGTTCAGTTCCAGCCCGCGACCGATCCCGTCACTCCCGCCGTGCAGAAGGCCGTGTACCTGCTCGACGGAATGCGTGCCCGCGACGACTACAACGGCTGGGACGTCGAAACCCCAGCGTTCGAGTGGTTCTACAACTCCGGTGTCGCCACAGTGATGCCCGTCGGCGGCCAGTCCAGCTTCTACTCCGACTGGTATTCGCCGTCGAGCTTCAACAGCCAGGCCTACACCTATAAATGGGAAACGTTCCTGACGGCCGAACTGCCGCAGTGGCTGGCTGCCAACAAGGGCGTCTCGATGACCGGCAACGGCGTTGTGGGGCTGTCGATGTCGGGTGGCGCGGCGCTGATCCTTTCGGCGTATCACCCAGGCCAGTTCAAATATGCGGCGTCGCTGTCTGGCTTTTTGAACCCGTCGGCGCTGCTGATGCAGCAGGCCATCCGCGTCGCGATGCTCGACGCAGGCGGTTACAACGTCGACAACATGTGGGGCGCACCGTGGGAACCCTCCTGGAAGCGCAACGATCCATTAGTCCAGGTCTCCAGGATCGTGGCCAACGGCACCAGGCTGTGGATCTACTGCGCGCAGGGCGGCAACAGCCCGGTAAATACGAACCCCGACCCGAACCAGCAGTTCAACGCCGACAGCCTCGAAGGCATGGCCATCAAGAGCAATAAGGACTTCGCCGAGGCCTACGCGAAGGCCGGCGGACACAACGCCACATTCGACTTCCCGGCCGCCGGTAATCACGCGTGGGCGTACTGGGCGGCGCAGTTGCAGGCGTTGAAACCAGACCTGATCGCAACCCTCAACGGCTAAGGAGCGACCAGGGACGATACACGCCAAATGGAGGGATCGCGCCGAGTTGTGGTTGACTGCAACCGCAACGTGGCCGGGTCCAAGGGATAGGTCCGCGTGCGGCATACGACAGATGGGATAGATCAAGCATGACTTTCGTTGGGAAGATGCGCGGCGCCTGGGTGCGCCGGCTCGCGGTGACGGCCCTTGTGGCGGCCGTGTTGCCAGCCCTGGTCGGCGCCGTCGGAGGCTCGGCGACTGCAGGGGCTTTCTCTCGTCCGGGTCTGCCGGTCGAGTACCTCATGGTTCCGTCCGCGGGAATGGGTAAGGACATCAAGGTCCAGTTCCAAAGCGGTGGACCGAATTCACCGTCGGTGTATCTCCTCGACGGCCTGCGTGCGCAGGATGACTTCAACGGCTGGGACATCAACACCGCCGCCTTCGAGTGGTACCTCGACTCGGGCCTGGCTGTGGTCATGCCCGTCGGCGGCCAGTCCAGCTTCTACTCCGACTGGTACAAGCCCGCATGCGGTAAGGCCGGCTGCTCGACGTACAAGTGGGAGACGTTCATCTCGAGCGAACTCCCGGCGTACTTGTCGGCCAACAAGGGTGTCGACTCGACACGGACGGCAGCGGTTGGCCTCTCGATGGCCGGTTCCGCCGCGCTGACGATGGCGATTTATCACCCGAACCAGTTCCAGTACGCGGCCTCGCTTTCGGGCTTCCTGAACCTGTCCGAGGGCTGGTGGCCGATGCTGGTTGGCGTTTCGATGGGCGATGCCGGCGGCTACGACGCTGACGACATGTGGGGCAAGACCGAAGACCCGAACAGCGCGTGGAAGCGCAACGACCCGATGGTCAACATCGGTCAGCTGGTCGCCAACGGCACCCGGATCTGGATCTACTGCGGTGACGGCAAGCCAGGCGAGCTGGATGCCGGCATGAGTTCAGGCAACCTGTTCAACGCCAAGTTCCTCGAGGGCTTCACGCTCCGGACGAACAAGACGTTCCAGGAGCAGTACATCGCCGCGGGCGGTAAGAACGGTGTGTTCAACTTCCCGACCAACGGCACGCACCAGTGGAACTACTGGGGTTCGCAGCTGCAGCAGATGAAGCCCGACATCCAGCGCGTGCTGGGTGCGGTGCCGCAGCCATCGGCACCGGCGGCGCCGGTCTCTGCCGAGACGGCACCCGAGGGCGGCTAACGCCAGCGGTTCGCTCTAGATACGTAGTCGACGGCGGCGATCCCCATGTGGGGTCGCCGCCGTCGGCCGTCGCAGGGCCGTTTCCGACGCGGCGCACCACGTCGGTGTGGTTGTATTTCTGCGGCGGGGCTGCCGCGACAACGTGAGGTGGGTACATGCGTGGGTTCATCCGAGCGATCCTGACCATGGCGCTGGCCGCCGGGCTGTGCACGGCCACTGCGCCGACTGCCAACGCCGACGTCGAGATGCTGATGGTGCCGTCGGCGGCGATGGGCCGCGATATCCCGGTCGCATTCCAGGGCGGTGGACCGCATGCCGTCGTCCTGCTCGACGCCTTCAACGCCGCACCCGACGTCAGCAACTGGGTGACCGCGGGCAACGCGATGAACACACTCGCGGGCAAGGGCATCTCGGTGGCCGCGCCTGCGGGTGGAGCGTGGAGCATGTACACCAACTGGGAGCAGGACGGCAGCCGTCAGTGGGAGACGTTCCTTGCCGACGAACTGCCGAACTATCTGGCGGCCAACAAGGGCCTCGCACCCAACGGCCACGGCATCGTCGGCGCGGCCCAGGGCGGCTACGGCGCGATGACGATGGCCACCTTCCATCCCGACCGGTATCGCTTCGCCGGCTCGCTGTCGGGATACCTGACGCCGGAGCGCACCGGCGTCGACGGGGCCATCACGGCCGGCCTTCAGCAGTTCGGCGGCGTCGACACGCGCAACATGTGGGGTTTGCCACAGCTGGGCCGGTGGAAATGGCATTCACCGAACGTGCACGTTCAGCTTTTGTCTGACAACAACACCCGGCTATGGGTGTACAGCCCATCGGCCGGCGCCGGCTGCGACGCCCCCGCGATGATCGGCTACTGCGATATCGCCCAGGGCACCAACCGGGAGTTCTACCAGCACTACCGCTCGGTCGGCGGCCACAACGGGCACTTCGACTTTCCGACGAGCGGCAACCACGACTGGGGCTCCTGGAGTGGCCAGCTGGCCGCGATGTCCGGTGAATTGGCCGCCACGATCAAGTAGTCACGTGGTGACTTCGCGCACCGGGGCCCGGCGGAGTTAGCCGGTACCTTGGAGGGGTGCAGCACGCGGTACGGCGAACGGCCCGCCTGGCTACCTCCGTTGTTGGGCCGGCCGCGACGGTACTGGTGGCTTCGGCCGCGGCCCTGACTTCCGGATGTTCCCTCGGCGACGACATGATGGCGTCCATCGGCATGCCGGTGACCGAGAGCGCACCCGCGCACGGCCAGCCGGGTGGGCAGCCCCCAGGACCGCCCCCGCTGGGCGATGCGTCGAACGCTCTGGTGGTGACGCCCCAGCAGCGTTCCTATCTCGACGCGCTCAAGGCCACCGGGGTGAAGCCGTCGAGCGACCTGATAGCACTGAGCATCGGGGCCTACGTGTGCCAGTCGCGCGCGGCCAAGCAGAGCGAGGCGGCGGTGTGGGATTTTGTGCTGCCTCTGGTGCGCAGCGACGTCCGCAGCACGCACCTTGCCGCGATGGCGCCGTCCACCGATGAGGTCAACGTGGCGACGGCCGACTACATTCGCGTTGCAACCGAACGACTCTGCTAGCAGGAGAACATGCCGAAGGCCTCTCGACGGAAACGTCATCGCATCCTCGCGCTCGTGGCTGCCGGGGCGATGGCGCTTGTGGTGGTGCTGATCGTGGCGATCGTGGTCGTCGTGCTGCGCAGGCCCGACACCCCGCCTACCGCCGTGCCGCCCTCCGCGGTGCCGCCGACCGGGGCGCCAGGGGTGCCGACGTCCAAGCCGCGGCCGGATTTTCAGTCCGCCGATTGTCCCGACGTGCAGATGATCTCGATCCCGGGCACCTGGGAGTCGTCGCCGGTGCTGGACCCGTTCAACCCCACCCAGTTCCCAATCGCGTTGCTGCTCAACGTCAGCAACCCGATTCGTGCGGAGTTCGGCACGGACCGTGTTGAGGTGTACACCGTTCCCTACACCGCGCAGTTCCACAATCCGCTGTCCGCCGACAAGCAGATGTCGTACAACGACAGCCGCGCCGAGGGCGCCAGGGCCACGGTCAAGGCGATGACGGACATGAACAACCGCTGCCCGCTCACCAGTTATGTGATCGTCGGATTCTCCCAGGGTGCGGTGATCGCAGGCGATATCGCCAGCGATATCGGCAACGGCCGCGGACCCGTCGACCAGGATCTCGTGCTCGGCGTGACGGTGATCGCCGACGGCCGCCGTCAGGAAGGCGTCGGGCAGGAGGTCGGACCGAACCCGGACGGCCAGGGTGCGGAGATCACCCTGCACGAGGTGCCGACGCTCTCAGCGCTTGGCTTGACGATGAGCGGGCCCCGTCCCGGCGGCTTCGGCTTGCTCAACGACCGGACCAACGAGATCTGCGCGCCCGGCGATCTGATCTGCTCCGCGCCGCAGTCCGCGTTCAACATCACCCAGCTGCCGAGGACGCTCGAAGTGCTCAGCGGCGGCGCGGGCCAGCCGGTCCACGCGATGTACGCCACGCCCGACTTCTGGAATCTCGATGGTCAGTCGGCCACGCAGTGGACACTGAACTGGGCGCGGGGTGTGATCGATAACGCTCCGCATCCAAAACATGGCTGACATGTGACCGGGACCGATTTGGCCCGCGCCAACCGGCCCCTATAACATTAAGAGAAAACTAAGAGTGATTACCGACGTCTGACGTGAATTGCCAGGTCAGACGCGGCGGCCTGCGATTGCGCGCGGCTCACGATGAATGCTTGCGACAGGAGAGTGAGAATGGGCTTCCACAACCCGTTCCTGAAAGACGGACTGATCAAGTTCCCGGACAACGGCAGCGTGGTCAAGCACGTCGAGAAGTGGGCCAAGGTTCGCGGTGACAAGCTCGCCTACCGGTTCCTGGACTTCTCCGTTGAACGTGACGGCGTGGCGCGCGATCTGAACTGGGCCGACTTCGGCATGCGTAACCGCGCGGTCGCCGCCCGGCTGCAGCAGGTCACACAGCCCGGCGACCGGGTGGCGATCCTCTGCCCGCAGAACCTCAATTACGTGGTCGCGATGTACGGCACGCTGTACTCGGGCCGCATCGCGGTGCCGCTGTTCGACCCTTCTGAACCCGGCCACGTCGGCCGCCTGCACGCGGTGCTCGACGACTGCCAGCCGTCGGCCATCCTGACCACCACCGAAGCCGCCGAGGGCGTGCGCAAGTTCTTCCGCAGCAGGCCTGCCAAGGAGCGTCCACGCGTCATCGCCGTCGACGCGGTGCCCGACGAGGTCGGCGCCACCTGGCAGCAAGTCGACGTCGACGTCGAAACGGTCGCCTATCTGCAGTACACGTCGGGGTCGACCCGCATCCCGACCGGCGTCCAGATCACCCACCTGAATCTGGCCACCAACATCGTGCAGATCATCGAGGCGCTCGACGGCGAGGAGGGCGACCGCGGCGTCGCGTGGCTGCCGTTCTTCCATGACATGGGCCTGATCACCGCGATGCTGGCGCCGATGATCGGGCATTACTTCACCTTCATGACCCCTGCGGCCTTCGTCCGCAGGCCCGGTCGGTGGCTGCGGGAAATGTCCCGCAAGCCCGACGACACCGGCGGCGTGATCTCGGTTGCCCCGAACTTCGCGTTCGACCATGCGGCCGCCCGCGGCCTGCCGAAGGACGACGAGCCGCCGCTGGACCTGTCCGTCGTCAAATGCATCCTGAACGGCAGCGAGCCCATCTCGGCTGCCACGGTGCGCCGGTTCAACGAGGCGTTCACCCCGCACGGCTTCAAGCCGCAGGCCATCAAGCCGTCGTACGGCCTTGCCGAGGCGACACTGTTCGTATCGACCACGCCGATCGGCGAGCACCCGACGATCATCTCCGTCGACCGCGACGCCTTGAATAACGGCACCTTCATCGAGGTGCCCGACGACGCACCCAGCGCCGTCGCGCAGGCAGGCGCGGGCCAGGTCGGGGTGGCCGAGTGGGCAGTGATCGTCGACCCGGAAACCGCCTCGGAGCTCCCCGACGGACAGATCGGCGAGGTCTGGATCAGCGGTCAGAACATGGGCACCGGTTACTGGGGCAAGCCTGAGGAGACGGTCGACACTTTCCACAACATCCTCAAGTCGCGGACCAACCCGTCGCACGCCGAACGCGCGACCGACGACGCGACGTGGGTGCGCACCGGCGACCTCGGCGCATTCCACAACGGTGAGCTCTACATCACCGGGCGCACAAAGGATCTGGTCATTATCGACGGCCGCAACCACTACCCGCAGGACCTCGAATACTCCGCGCAGGAAGCAACCAAGGCGCTGCGCACCGGATACGTCGCTGCGTTCTCGGTGCCCGCGAACCAGCTGCCCGACGAGGTGTTCACGAACACGCACGCCGGTCTCAAGCGCGATCCCGCCGACACCTCCGAGCAGTTGGTGATCGTCGGTGAACGCGCGCCCGGTGCCCACAAGCTGGAGATGGGACCGATCGCCGACGACATCCGCGCCGCGATCGCGGTGCGCCACGGCGTCACCGTGCGTGACGTGCTGCTGACACCCGCCGGTGCGATCCCGCGGACCTCGAGCGGCAAGATCGGCAGGCGCGCCTGCCGCGCCGCCTATCTCGACGGCAGCTTGCGAAGCGGCAAGGTGGCCAATGATTTCCCCGACGAGACAGACTGACGGTTTACCGAATCCGAATATGACTGATACACCTAACGAACCGCAGCAGCCTCCCCGCACCGACAAAACGGTCGCCGAGATGCGCGAGTGGCTGCGCAACTGGATCGCCAACGCCACCGGCCAATCGCCCGACGCGATCAACGACTCCACGGCCATGGTCGAACTGGGTCTGTCGTCACGTGACGCGGTCGCGATGGCCAGCGACATCGAGGACCTCACCGGTGTGACGCTGACGGCGACGGTCGCCTTCCGCCACCCGACGATCGAGGCGCTGGCGACGGTCATCGTCGAGGGTGAGCCGGAGCTCGACGACACAGCCGAGGACGAGGATTGGTCACGAGTCCGCGACGTCGACGACATCGCCATCGTCGGTTTGGCGACCCGGTTCCCCGGTGATCTGAACACACCTGACGAGACGTGGCAGGCACTGCTCGAGGGCCGCGATGCGATCACCGACCTGCCGGAAGGCCGCTGGGAGGAATTCCTCGGCGAACCGCGGATCGCCGAACGGGTTGGCAAGGCCCGTACCAGGGGCGGCTACCTGTCCGACATCAAGGGTTTCGACTCCGAATTCTTCGCGCTGTCGAAGATGGAGGCCGACAACGTCGATCCGCAGCAGCGGATGGCGCTCGAACTCACCTGGGAGGCACTGGAATACGCGCGCATCCCGGCGTCGGCGCTGCGCGGTCAGAGCGTTGCCGTGTACATCGGCAGCTCGCTGAACGACTACAGCTTCCTTGCGATGTCCGACCCGTCGATCGCGCACCCGTACGCCATCACCGGCACCGCGAGTTCGATCATCGCCAACCGGGTGTCCTACTTCTTCGACTTCCGCGGCCCGTCGGTGGCCATCGACACGGCGTGCTCGAGTTCGCTGGTCGCCGCACACCAGGGTGTGCAGGCGCTGCGCTCGGGCGAGGCAGACGTTGCGCTCGTCGGCGGCGTCAACGCGCTGATCACCCCTCTCGTCACGGTCGGATTCGACGAAGTCGGCGGGGTGCTGGCGCCCGACGGCCGGATCAAGTCCTTCTCGCAGGACGCCGACGGCTACGCCCGCTCCGAGGGCGGCGGCATGCTGGTGCTCAAGCGTGTTGCCGACGCCAGGCGCGACGGTGACGAGATCCTCGCGGTCATCGCGGGAAGCGCGGTCAACCACGACGGCCGGTCGAACGGCCTGCTTGCGCCCAATCCCGACGCGCAGGCCGAGGTGTTGCGCAAGGCGTACAAGGACGCGGGCATCAACCCCCGCGACGTCGACTACGTCGAGGCACACGGCACCGGCACCATCCTCGGCGATCCGATCGAGGCCGACGCGCTTGGCCGTGTCGTCGGCAGGGGCCGCGCAGCCGACAAACCCGCACTGCTTGGTGCGGTGAAATCCAATGTGGGCCACCTGGAGTCGGCCGCCGGCGCAGCCAGCCTCGCCAAGATGTCGCTGGCTTTGAAGAACGGCAAGATTCCGCCGTCGATCAACTACTCTGGGCCGAACCCGTACATCGACTTCGATGCGATTCATTTGAAGGTGGCGGACACCGTCACCGACTGGCCCCGCTACAGCGGCCACGCGATCACCGGAGTCTCCGGCTTCGGCTTCGGCGGAGCCAACGCCCATCTGGTGCTTCGTGAGGTGCTGCCGTCGGATCTTGTTGAGCCCGAACCCGAGCCGGAGCCCGACGCGGGAACGTCGATGCAAGCTGATGCCGACGCCGTCTACGTCGGCGGTGTCCGGATGGACGAGTACGGCGAGTTCATCGACTACTCAGAGGACGAGGCAGGCCAGTCAGGGCACATCGCCGTCTCCGACGATGAAGAGCCCGAACTGCCGGGCCTCACCGACGAGGCCAGGCGGCTGCTCGAGGTCGCGCGCGAGGAATTGGAGGCCGGCCAGAACAGCGAGGAGGCGGCGGCCCCCGTTGTGCCGCTGGCTGTTTCGGGGTTCCTGACGTCGCGGAAGAAGGCCACCGCCGCCGAGCTGGCCGACTGGATCGACAGCCCAGAGGGCCGGGCATCGTCGCTGGAGTCGATCGGCCGCGCGCTGTCCCGTCGCAATCACGGCCGGTCCCGCGCAGTCGTGCTGGCCCACGACCACGACGAGGCGATCAAGGGTCTTCGCGCGGTCGCGGACGGCAAGCAGAGCCCCAACGTGTTCAGCGCCGACGGTCCCGTCACCAACGGACCCGTATGGGTGCTGGCCGGATTCGGCGCGCAGCACCGCAAGATGGCCAAGAGCCTGTATCTGCGCGACGAGATCTTCGCCGAATGGATCAACAAGGTCGACGCCCACGTCCAGGACGAGCTGGGTTACTCCGTCGTCGAGCTGATCCTCGACGACTCGCAGGACTACGGCATCGAGACCACCCAGACCGTGATCTTCGCGATCCAGGTCGCGCTGGGTGAGCTGCTCAAGGCGCACGGCGCCAAACCCGGTGCGGTGGTTGGCCAGTCGCTCGGCGAGGCCGCCGCGGCCTACTTCGCGGGGGGCCTCTCGCTGGCCGATGCCACCAGGACGATCTGCTCGCGCGCCCACCTGATGGGTGAGGGCGAGGCCATGTTGTTCGGCGAGTACATCCGGTTGATGGCGCTCGTCGAGTACTCCGCCGACGAGATCGAGACCGTGTTCTCGGACTTCAAGGACCTCGAGGTCTGCGTGTACGCCGCGCCGACGCAGACGGTGATCGGCGGCCCGCCGGAGCAGGTGGACGCGATCATCGCCCGCGCCGAGTCCGAGGGGAAGTTCGCCCGCAAATTCCAGACCAAGGGTGCCAGTCACACCCAGCAGATGGACCCGCTGCTCGGCGAGCTTGCCGCGGAGCTGCAGGGCATCGAGCCGAAACCGCTGACGACTGGCTACTTCTCGACTGTGCACGAGGGCGGCTACATCCGGCCCGGCGGCGAACCGATCCATGGCGTCGACTACTGGAAGAAGGGACTGCGCCACAGCGTCCACTTCACCCAGGGCATTCGTAACGCCGTCGACAACGGGCACACCACGTTCCTCGAACTGGCGCCCAACCCGGTGGCCCTGATGCAGGTGGGCCTGACGACGGCGGCGGCCGGACTGCACGACGCGCAGCTGATCGCCACGCTTGCGCGCAAGCAGGACGAAGTCGACTCGATGACCTCCGCGATGGCGCAGCTGTTCGTGCACGGTCACGATTTGGACTTCCGCACCATGTTTTACCGGGGTGACTACGCCAACATCCCGCCGACCCGATTCCGCCGCAAGCCGCATTGGCTGGAGGCGCGCTTCTCGGGCGACGGCTCGGTGATGATGCCCGGCACACACGTCGCGATGCCCGACGGCAGGCACGTATGGGAGTACTCGCCGAAGGGTGAGACCGACCTTGCCGCTTTGGTGAAAGCCGCTGCGGTGCAAGTGCTTCCCGATGCCAAGCTGACGGCGTTCGAGCAGCGCGCGGTGCCCGGCGACGGCGCCCGGCTGGTGACCACGCTTACGCGTCATCCCGGCGGGGCCACCGTGCAAGTGCATGCGCGCATCGACGAGTCGTTCACGCTGGTGTACGACGCGATCGTCACCCGCGGCGGTGCGGCCACCGCGCTGCCGACAGCGGTCGGCGCGGGCTCCGTGGTCGCCGAGACCGTCGCGCCTGCCGTTGCCGAGGAAGAAGACGACGCTGAAATTCTGCAGGACAACCTGACTGCGGGCGCCGGTCTCGCTGCGGGCTTTGCGAAGTGGTCGCCCGACTCCGGTGAGAAGGTGCACGACCGGCTGGCGGCCATTGTCGGCGGTGCGATGGGCTACGAGCCAGAGGACCTGCCGTGGGAGGTGCCGCTGATTGAGCTGGGGCTCGACTCGTTGATGGCGGTGCGGATCAAGAACCGCGTCGAATACGACTTCGATCTTCCGCCGATTCAGCTGACCGCGGTGCGCGACGCGAACCTGTATGCGGTGGAGAAGCTGATCGAGTACGCGATCGAGCATCGCGACGAGGTCGAGCAGCTGCACGAGCACCAGAAGACGCTGACACCCGAGGAGATCGCTGCCGAGCAGGCCGCGGTACTCAGTGGCGCCAACCCGGCCACGGTTGCGGTCACGGCACCGGATCCGCAGGTCGAGCCGGAAACCCGATCGGACAACATCCCGCCGCCGCCGACGGATCCCTCGGGGCCTAGCGCGACCAAGACCAAGACGGCGGCCGCCGTCGCGGACGTGCTGAGCCAGCAGGCGGTCACCGAGGCGCTGGGTTCCGACGTGCCGCCGCGCGAAGCCGCCGAACGAGTGACGTTTGCGACGTGGGCGATCGTCACCGGCAAGTCGCCGGGGGGCATCTTCAACGAGCTGCCCGAGCTGGACGACGACACCGCGACCAAGATGGCCGAGCGGCTTTCGGAGCGCGCGGAAGGCCCGATCACCGCCACGGACGTCAAGAACGCGAGGACCATCGAGGAGTTGGCCACCGTCGTGCGCGAACACCTCGAAGAGGGCCAGATCGACGGCTTCGTGCGCATCATCAGAGCTCGGCCGGAGGGCTCGAATAAGACGCCGGTCTTCGTGTTTCACGCCGCGGGCGGCTCGACGGTGGTGTACGAACCGCTGCTGAAGAGGCTGCCCGCGGACACCCCGATGTACGGCATCGAGCGGGTCGAGGGCTCCATCGAGGAGCGCGCAAGGGAGTACGTGCCCAAGCTGATGGCGATGCAGGGCAACGGACCGTTCATCCTCGTCGGCTGGTCACTGGGCGGTGTGCTGGCCTACGCATGCGCGATAGGGCTCAAGCAGGCCGGCGCCGATGTGCGGTTCGTCGGGCTGATCGATGCCGTGCGTCCCGCGGAAGACATTCCTCAGACCATCGAGGAGACGCGGGCGCGCTGGGACCGCTACGCCCGCTTCGCCGAGCGCACGTTCAATGTCGAAGTGCCCGAAATCCCTTACGAGGAGCTGGAGCAACTCGACGACGAGGGCCAGGTGAAGTTCGTGCTCGACATCGTCGGCCAGAGTGGAGTGCAGATCCCCGGCGGCATCATCGAGCACCAGCGCACCTCGTATCTCGATCAGCGCGCGATCGACACCGCCGAGATCAAGCCGTACGACGGGCATGTCACGCTCTACATGGCGGACCGCTACCACGACGACGCGATCTACTTCGAGCCGCGGTATGCGACCCGCAAGCCGGACGGCGGCTGGGGCGAGTTCGTTTCCGAACTGGAAGTGGTGCCCATCGGGGGTGAGCACATCCAGGCGATCGACGAGCCGTACATTGCCAAGGTCGGCGCCCATATGAGCGAGGCGCTGGCCAGGATCGAGGCCAGCCAGAACGACCAGGAGAAGCAGGCGAAGTGACCAACCGACCCACCGCGGAACTACTGGCCGAACTACGCGAAAAGCTAGAACTGGCAAAGGAACCCGGCGGTGAGAAGGCCGTCGCCAAGCGCGAGCGCAAGGGCATTCCCAGTGCCCGCGCGCGTATCCATTCGCTGCTGGATCCCGGAAGCTTCCTCGAGATCGGTGCGCTCTGCAAGACGCCGGGTGATCCCGCCGCGCTGTTCGGTGACGGAGTGGTCACCGGGCACGGCACCATCGACGGCAGGCCGGTTGGCGTTTTCAGCCACGACCAGACGGTGTTTCAGGGCTCGGTCGGGGAGATGTTCGGCCGCAAGGTCGCCAGGCTGATGGAGTGGGTGGCCATGGTCGGCTGCCCGATCATCGGCATCAACGATTCGGCGGGGGCACGCATCCAGGACGCGGTCACTTCCTTGGCGTGGTACGCCGAACTCGGCCGCCGACACGAACTGCTGCGCGGCCTAGTGCCCGAGGTTTCCATCATTTTGGGGAAATGTGCTGGCGGAGCGGTCTATTCGCCGATTCAGACCGACCTCGTGGTGGCCGTTCGTGACCAGGGATACATGTTCGTCACCGGCCCCGACGTGATCAAGGACGTCACCGGCGAGGACGTCAGCCTCGACGAGCTCGGCGGCGCGGACGCGCAGGCCCAGTACGGCAACATCCACCAGGTGGTCGAGGACGAAGCTGCCGCATTCGCCTACGTCCGTGACTACCTGAGTTTCCTGCCCGCCAACACCTTTGACGACCCGCCGATCGTCAACCCCGGCCTCGAGCCCGAAGTCACCCCGCACGACTTCGAACTCGATTCGATCGTGCCCGACTCGGACAACATGGCGTACGACATGCACGAGATCTTGCTGAGGATCTTCGACGACGGCGATGTCTTCGACGTTGCTCAGCAGCAGGGGCCCGCGATCATCACCGCCTTCGCGCGCGTCGACGGGCACCCCGTCGGCGTGATCGCCAACCAGCCGATGCACCTTTCCGGCGCGATCGACAACGGGGCGTCGGACAAAGCCGCCCGTTTCATCAGGTTCTGCGACTCCTACAACCTTCCGCTGGTTTTCGTCGTGGACACCCCCGGCTTCATGCCCGGTGTCGAACAGGAGAAGGGCGGCATCATCAAGCGCGGCGGCCGGTTCCTCAACGCCGTCGTCGAGGCGGACGTCCCGAAGGTCACCATCACCATCCGCAAGTCGTACGGCGGCGCATATGCCGTGATGGGCTCCAAGCAGCTGTCCGCCGACCTCAACTTCGCATGGCCGACCGCACGCATCGCGGTGATCGGCGCCGAGGGTGCCGCCCAGCTGTTGGTGAAGCGGTTCCCCGATCCGACGGCCCCCGAGGTGCAGAAGATTCGTGCGGAGTTCATCGACGGCTACAACCTGAACATGGCGACGCCGTGGATTGCTGCCGAGCGCGGCTTCATCGACGCGGTGATCCAGCCGCACGAGACGCGGTTGCTGCTGCGAAAGTCGATGCGGCTGCTGCGGGACAAGCAGATCAGCCGAGTGCAGCGCAAGCACGGCCTGACCCCGATCTAAACCACGGCGAGCGACCATTGCTCCTATGTCAAGCGGCGGTGAGTGTGACGCGGTTTGGTTGGGTTCGGCGGGTGTAGTCGTCGGCGCGGAGGCGGCGGTAGACGGTGCGGGCTAGCTGGCGTTTGAGGCAGCGCAGGGCTTCTTGGGTGGAGCTGCCTTCGGAGCGACGTTTGCGGTAGTAACGCTGGCCTGCGCTGTCGGTCAGTCGAATCTGGGTGATCGCGATGCGGTGCAGAGCGGCGTTGAGTTGACGGTTACCCGAGCGGTTGAGGCGCACTCGCCCGTTGGTGTTGCCCGACCAGACCGGGATCGGGGCGGTGCCGCTGTGGCGGGCAAATGCGGCCTCGCTACGGAACCGGCTGATGGTCGCGGTCTCGCCCACGATCTTGGCCGCGGTGAGCTCGCCGCAACCAGGCAACGTCAACAACACAGGGGCCACGGCGCGTACGCGCTCACCGATACGTATCGCCAAGTCGTCGATGGCTTCGGTCAGGCGCACCACGTCGGCGAGCTCCTCGCCAGCCAGCTCAGCCAGCACCCCAGATTGGGTATCCAGCCAAGCGCCCAGGACTTGGCAGGGCTTGGCGCGATGCAGCGAACCGGCTTTGGGCTCAGCGGCGGGGTCGAGTTCATGAACCCGTTGACGGAGCCGATTAATCGTCGAAGTACGTTGAACAACAAGGTCTTCACGCCGATCGATTAACAGCTTGAGCTCGCGCGAGACCTCGTCGTGAGCCGCGACCGGCAGATCAGGATTGCGCAACACCGCCTGCGCGACGGCCAGCGCGTCGATCGGATCGGACTTCCCGCGGGTACGCGCACAAGCCCGGGACTGGGCCATTAGTTTCGGCGCCACCCGTACTACCGACTGACCCATCGACAGCAGATCACGTTCCAAGCGCGCCGACAGATTGCGGCAGTCCTCGATCCCCCACAGCAGATCATCGCCGAAGTGCTCACGTGCCCACGCCAGCGCTTTGTGATGTCCGGCGGTGGTGGCGGCGACCACTTTCTCGCCGAGTTTGCGCCCAACTTCATCGACCGCGACGAAGGTGTGGGTGCGCTTGTGAACATCGGTTCCAACGACCACCATGAACGGTGCCTTCTTTCATCAGAGGTGGATGAGGTGAAGGTCGGGCCGGCCGGCAGGACACATCTCAGTGGGGGCGATGCCACGCTCCTATCAAGTCACGCCGGTCGGTCCTTCCCACCCGATGCCGGCACAACGGTCGAACGCCAACCCGAAGGCAGCAGTGTTTGTAAGAGCCAGACATCAGGTGGGAAAGAACCCAACCACCGCAAAGCGGCACGGTCCAGCCTGACACTGAGTGTCTGTACGTCGACACACCGCAACTCCCGTACATTTTGGGGTCGCTCGTCGCGCAGCCGCGACGGCCTGACCCCCATCTACGGGGCGGCGCCGGGGCTGCCGCTCTCGCCCGTGCCCCCGGTGTCCCCGGTGCCGCCCGTGTCACCGGTGCCGCCCGATGCACCGCCGAACCCGCCCGTGCCGCCCGCACCACCGGTCCCGCCGCTGCCGCCTGCGCCGCCCGCGCCGCCGGCACCTGCGGCACCCGGAAGGCCGTTGGGGCCGGAGACGACAATTCCGTCGCCATGGCCCCCCGCGCTACCACCGCTGCCGGCGTCACCACCGTCACCACCGCTGGCGCCAGTGCCCCCGGTGCCACCCGTGCCGCCAGCGCCGCCGGCGCCGCCGAAGCCGCCGAGCAGCCCGCCGCTACCACCCTTGCCGCCTGCGGCCCCAGCGCCGCCGCTGCTTCCCGCGGCGCCCTGTCCGCCGTCACCGCCGTCACCGCCGGGGCCGCCGAAGCCGTTGTAAGCGCCGTAACCGACTCCGCCGTCACCGCCGTCACCGCCGTCAGCACCAATACCGCCGTCACCACCGTCACCACCGGAGCCGCCGGCTCCGGTGCTGCCCGTGGCGCCCGCGACGCCGTCGCCGCCGTCGCCGCCGTCGCCGCCCGCAGCACCGGCACCACCCGCTCCGCCCGCCCCGGCGGAACCGGCCTGCACGATGGTGATCCCTGTATCACTGGACGTTACGTCGGCTCCCGAAGCGCCTGGCCCGCCGGCGACGCCGTCGCCGCCATCGAGGCCGTCACCACCATCGCCGCCGAACGCAAATGGGGGGTCGACCTGGAGGCGGCCGCAACACGTGCCGGCGTCGGCCGTGGTGCCGTTCGGGGTGGGGTTGACGCCGGCAAGACCCTGAATGCCCGCGCCGCCCGCGCCACCGTCGCCGCCGTTGCCGATCAACAGGCCGGCGTTGCCGCCATCGCCGCCCGCAGCTCCAAGCCCGCCCGCGCCGCCGGCGCCGCCGTCACCGAAGATCAGGCCGCCGTGACCGCCCGCACCACCGGCTACACCAGCGATCGTGCCGTCGCCACCGGCGCCGCCGTTGCCGAGGAACAGCCCAGCGTTGCCGCCCTTGCCGCCGTTGGCGCCTGCGCCACCGTTGCCGAACAGGATTCCGGCATTGCCACCGTTACAGGCATCCCCGATGCAGTCCGCAGCCGCGTCGGCGCCGTTGCCGATGAAGAACCCGATGAGCGCGCTGATCGGGTCCGGGGCGGCGGGCGCGAGATTGGGCACGGCCGCGGCCATGGCCAACCCTGGACCGGTTGCCACCCTGGTCGTGCCTGTGGACGCGGAGCGGCGGCTATTGCCACCCGGGTCGGGAACCAGCAGACCCGTGAGCGACGTCGACGCACCCGACGACGTGACCACCGAGGGCACGCGTCCCGAACTCCACGTGTTCAGCACCGCGCCGACCTCCTCGCGCGCCAGCGCAGGCCCACCGGAGCGGGGTGCACCTCCACCGGCGGGCGCCGGGCCAGCGACCTGCCCGCCGACCAGCCACCACGGCAGCGTCGCCGCAGCTGGCGCGACTGCATCGGACCTGAGCGCCGGTGCGACGGCCGCGACAACACCGCGCTCCGGCGGGCCCGAGGGAGCGGACACCAGCAGCACGCTGCTGCCGACGATCATGATTCCCGTCGTGACGAAAGGCGTGATCCTGGCCATCTCGAACTCCTCAACGTCAATCTCAGCAACTCACCGAGCTCGGTCGAGACGTTAGCCACGCGATGGTGGCCGATGTATCAGGGATTTCCCCATGGCTTTGCGAGAAACACAGGTAGCGAAGCACTCTAGGCAGGCATGCCTTGCATGCCGGATCATTTGCTGCATGTCCTCTCTCCGCCGGGCGAGAGACCGGTGTGGTGAATGAGCGCACGAATTGTGATGCGCCCTGCCGAATCGCGGGCCGTTGCCGACTTCCTGACCGCAGCGTCGAGCGGTCCCACGGCACTCCTGGTCGAGGGTGAAGCGGGTATCGGCAAAACCACCTTGTTGCTGGTAGCGGTGGATGAGGCGCGTGAGCGGGGGTTTCTGCTGTTGTCGGCGCGGTCGTCCGCCGCCGAGTCGGTGTTCGCCTATGCCGTGTTGGCCGACTTGCTAGGTGAGGTCGAGGCCGCCGGATGGGCAGAGCTGTCGGATGTGCAACGGCGCGCGGTCGATCGGGTGTTGTTGCGCACGGACGCGGAAGGCCCCGCAACGGACTGGCGTGAGGTAGCGGCGAGCTTCCTGACGATCGTCGAGCATCTCGCCGACAAATCGCCGGTGCTGCTGGCGATAGACGACCTGCAGTGGCTGGATAGCTCGAGCCGGAAGGTCATCGCGTACGCGGCGCGACGGTTCACCGGACGCGTCGGGCTGCTCGGCGCCGTCCGCACCGGCTCAGGCAGCGGCGAAGACGCTTCGTGGCTGCAAATGTCGCGGCCCGACACGACCGCCCGGATCACGGTGCCGCCCCTGAATCTCGGCGGCCTGCACGCGGTCGTGACAGACCGGCTGGGGCGATCGTTCCGGCGGCCGACGATGGTGCGCATCTGGGAGACCTCCGCCGGAAATCCGTTCTACGCGCTGGAGTTGGCCCGGGCGCTGGGCGACGGGGCCTCGACCGTCGACGAGCATCTGCCGAGCACGCTTACCGAGCTGGTGCGTGCGCGGATCGGAATCTTGGACCGCGACGTCCAAGACCTTCTGCTCGCGGCGTCTTGCGTCGCGTCTCCAACCGTCGAACTGGCCGCAGCGGCGACCGGCACGGACGCCGATCAGGTATTCGAACTGCTTGAGCAGGCCGAGAACAACGGGATCGTCGGTATCGAGGGACATCGGATTCGTTTTGAACACCCGCTGTTGGCCAGGGGCGTTTACGTCGGCGCCGCAACTGCCCGCCGCCGCGCGATGCACCGTCGCCTGGCCGAGATCGTCGAGCAGCCCGAATTGCGGGCTCGCCACCTTGCCCTGGCCGCCAGGCACGGCGACCACGAGACGCTGCACTCGCTGGACGCCGCGGCCGAGATAGCGCGCATCCGCGGAGCGCCCTCGGCCGCCGCTGAACTACTGGATCTGGCGGCCGAGCTGGGGGGCGATACGCCGGAACGCCGAATTCGGTCGGCGCGCTACCACTTCAACGCCGGCGATGCCGCCCGGGCGCGGGGCTTGCTTGAACAATGTGTCGCCACACCAGGTCTCATCGCGGCCGAAGCCTTAACTCTGCTTGGTGTCATGGAGATCCTTGAAGGAAGTCGAGAAGCCGCTGCGGGTCTGCTGCAGCGCGCGCTCGGCGAGTGCGGGGACACCAACCCCCTGAGAGTTCAAATCTTGGTCCCGCTGTCGATTGCTCTGTTCAACAGCGGTCTACGCGACGCCGCGGCGAACAGGATCGATGAAGCCGTCGCCGCCGCCACCGAGTTGGGCGAACCGCACCCGCTGAGTGAAGCACTGAGCGTGCAGGTTTCGCTGAAATGCTGGTTGGGGCACGGCGTCGACCAGACCGCCTTGCAACGCGCGCTCGAACTCGAAGACCCCGACGCGATGACGCCGATCGTCACCCGGCCAAGCATGCATAACGCAGTGTTGCTGGCCTTCACGGGGCAACTCGACGAAGCCCACGAGGCGTTGCGTTCCATCAGTGCGGACTGCGATCTCCGTGGCGAAGAAAGCGAACAGAGCATCGTCGCTGTGCACCGAGTGCTGACCGAGATCTGGCGGGGAAACTTCACCCAGGCCTCTGCGATCGCCGACGATGCACTGGAACGGGCCAGCCTTCTGGACGGTGATCTTCCCCGTGCTGGGGCCTTGACGATGCGGGCCGCGGTTGCCGCCTATGTCGGACGACCCGATCAGGCACGCCGCGACGCGCAGGAGGCCCAGCCTGCCGTTGCGGCATCGGGCGCGGTTTTCATGACGGCGTGCCACGTCATCGCGGCGGGGTTTTTGGAGGTGTCGCTTGGCAACTACCCGGCAGTGCTGTCCGCGGTGGATCCCCTGTTGTCGACCTTCGACCCCGAGGCGACCGAGATCTATTTCGCCGCCTTCGTCCCTGACGCCGCCGAGGCGATGGTCGCGCTGGATCGCCTCGCCGAGGCCGAGCCGCTGGTGGATGCGTTGGAGCGCAACGGAAGTCGACTCGACCGGCCGTGGATGCTGGCAGTGGGAGCACGCTGCCGGGCCATGTTGCTGGCCGCGCGCGGCGACGTCGAAGCTGCCAATCGCGCGGTCGAGGCGGCCATGGTCCACCACGATCGATTGCCGATGCCGTTCGAGCGGGCGCGCACTCAGGTGTTGCTGGGCCAGCTGCAGCGCAGGCAAAGGCGAAAGGACGCCGCCACCGCCAGTTTGCGTGACGCGGTACGCGCCTTCGAAGAGATGGGCACAACGTTGTGGGCCGATCGCGCCCGCGCGGAGCTGGCCCGCGCGGATGTCGCCCACGTCGGTAAGGATGCTTTGACGCCGTCCGAACGGCGCGTCGCCGAACTCGCCGCCGGGGGAATGTCCAACCGCGACATCGCCAAGGCTCTTTTCATCAGCCCGAAAACGGTAGAGGCCAACCTGGCCCGCATCTACCGAAAACTCGACATCCACTCCCGGACTCAACTGAGCAGACACATCAAACCGAGCGATCCATAGGGAAATACCCGATACATGTGACAACCCCAGCGGTTTACCGTCGTGTCAATGAGCGGTATGGCCTCCCAACTCTGCTGCTACCTTGTCGAGTGGTACCGCACCGACCTTTCGGATGAGGCGATCGGCCGTACGCTCGCTCAGCTCCGCGATGGTGTCCAAGCGATGTCGACGAACGGGTCGTCTCCCAAGGTGCTCATGGTTCTCTCGGTTCCCGCGGACGGCGTGATGTTCTGTGTCGTCGCGGCGACGTCAAGGGAACGTGTAGCCGAGGTGTGCGACCGCGCCGGTCTCCCTGCTGAGCGCGTGACCCCCGCGGTGGCAACACCGTTTACCTAACGCGATCGGCTATTTCATGCATTCTGCCGACGTTCGCGCGGAATCCACGCTTCGATATTGACGTGTCCAACCACTTCACCGGCTTGAGCCTCGGCCCACCCCTTGGCGATCAACGACTGGATCTCTGCGATCTGTATGCGTTTCAATCGCCAGCTGACCCCACGCGTACGGTGCTGATCCTCAACGCGAACCCCAACGCCGACGCGCTGCACCCCGACGCCATCTACCGGCTCGCGATCGACAACGACGGTGACCTGCAGAACGACATCGCCTTCAGCTACGTCTTCTCCACCCCGGAGGACGGCCGACAGACCGTCGACGTCTTTCTGGCAACGGGTGACGACGCCGAAGAGCCAGAAGCCGTCGGCGAGAAGATCTTCGACGCCGTCGAAGTGTCCTTCGGAATGACGCCGAACATCGCCGCGTCCGGTGCTTTCACGTTCTTCGCGGGCGCGCGCAGCGACGCGTTTTTCTTCGATTTCGACGGCATCAAGAACCTGTTCGACATCTCGGGAACGCGAAACTTCACCTCACCCCACCTCGAGGAGCTCGGCGGGAAATCGCCGTGGACGGGGCAGGATTCGAACACCACCGCCAACGTGTTCTCGACGGTTCTGGAACTGCCGACCGCCTATCTCGGCGCCCGCCCCGACATCCGGATCTGGGGGCGATGCAGTCTGCGCCGCGACGGCGGGCTCGAACATGTGGATCGCGCGGGCCACCCGTCGGTCAGCAGTTTCTTCAACACCGATGACACCAAGCTGGAGTACAACGCCAGCGAACCGGCCAACGACCGTGAGCGGTGGATCGGCCAGTTCATCCACCTGTTGGGGCACACCGGCGGCTACACGCGTGAGCAGGCCATCGCCGCGATCGACCGAGAGGGCACGCTGCCTGACATGTTGGCCTACAACCCTGCCAAGCCGGCGAAATATCCGAACGGCCGGGCGTTCACCGACGACGTCATCGACTACCGGCTGGCGTTCCTGACGAAGGGGGAATGCCCACCAAGCGGGTTGAGTCCGCACACCGACACCCTGGACGAGTTCCCCTACCTGGGCACACCGCACTGAGGATCAGGACGCCGACTAGTATTCGCGCATGCCGCTAGCGGACGGCCAGGTGATCGCGGGATACAAGATCCTGCGGTCACTCGGTGCCGGCGGAATGGGCGAGGTGTACCTGGCCCAACATCCGCGCCTGCCGCGGCGCGATGCGCTCAAGGTCCTTTCGGCGGCGGTGTGCGCGGAAAGCGAATACCGGCAGCGCTTCAACCGAGAGGCCGATATCGCGGCGACGCTGTGGCATCCGCACATCGTCGAGGTGCACGACCGTGGCGACGTCGACGGTCAGCTGTGGATTGCGATGGATTATGTCGAGGGGACCGACGCGGCTCGCCTGCTCGCCGATCAGTATCCGTCGGGCATGCCGCCCGATCTGACGTTGAGGATTGTCAAAGCCGTCGCCGACGCCCTCGATTACGCCCACCAGCGCGGCCTGACTCACCGCGACGTCAAGCCCGCGAACATCCTGTTGTCGAATCCTGGCACCGAATCCGAACGAATCATGCTGGCGGACTTCGGTATTGCCAGGCGAACCGACGATGCGAGTGGCCTGACCGGAACGAACACCACCGTCGGAACCGTCGAGTACGCTGCGCCTGAGCAGCTAAGGGGCGAGGACCTCGACGGGCGTGCGGACCAGTACGCGCTGGCGGCGACGGCGTTCCAACTGCTGACGGGCACCCCACCGTTCCATCACTCGAATCCGGCGGTGGTGATCAGCAAGCACTTGACCGCCGATCCGCCTCCGATCGGTGCTCACCGTCCCGAATTGTCCGAATTCGGACCGGCTTTCGACAAGGCGCTGGCCAAGTTACCTGCCGACCGTTATGACCGTTGCGTCGACTTCGCCCGCGCCCTCGCGCACCGGATGGACGCGCCGCAGACCGGTTCGGATGCGACGGTGCTGGCCCAGCCCGCGACCGGTCCGCGCCATGCGCGACGTCCTTCGGTGTCGCGGCCGCGCCGCAGGCTGGTCGTTTCGCTGGCGGCCGTGTTCGCGCTGATTGTGGTCAGCGCAGTCGGTTTCGTGCTGTTCGACCGAATGCGTGAGCGGTCGGCTGAGGCGAACCCGCCACCGTCGGCCCCCGGAACGGTTGCCCTGCCGGTGGTTGTCGTCGGCGCCGACTGCGCAACACTGGGGGCAGCCGGAATCACCGAGGACGAGGCGCCTGCCTACTGTGCCCACCTCCCCACCGTCAACAAGACGATCTGGTCGCTGTATCCGGGCAAGGTCGCCGGCCCGACAATGACTGCCGCTCCCGGCGACGAGGTCTACCCGTCAGAGACGGAGGCACCGGTTCTGGTGTGTATGGAGCAGACCGGCAAGAGCAAGCTCGAATGCCACGACGACATCCTGCAGAGCAACGCGAGCCCGTCGGCCTCCCCGACGCCGTGAAACGAATCGCGGTGGCGGCGCTGATGATTACGCTGTCCGCGTGCGGCAGCGAAGAGACCGTGGCCGAGCACACATCGTTGACGCCGACGACCGAGCCCGTACCCTCGACACGAAATATCATCACCGAGGGCGTCCACGACAAGCGAGTCGGTCAGCCTGGCGGTTTCGGCTGCGGCGACGGACCGGACGCGGTATGCGATGCGCTCTTCACGGTGACGGCCATCGAGCGGGACCCGCCGTGCCCCGGTGCTTCGAAATCCGCGGGAAAGCTGCTGCTGCGCATCGACGTTGACGTCGAGGCGTCCGCCACCTTTCAATTCGCGGTGCCTGAGAATGCACTGCTGCTGGCCAACTGGGCCGTCGAAACCGGCGACGGCGCGCTGCACGACCTCGTGATGGTCGACGCGTGCAGCACGGATGCCGGGGTGTTCGTCCGGCCGCTGGTGCCGGCAACCCATCCGCGCGACAGCGTCGTGGTCGTCGCGCCAAGCCGCGCCACGTGGCTATGGCTGAAATACGAGAACACGGCCTACCGCTGGCCGGTCCGACCGCCGGTATAACCGCGAGAACGGTGGCTAAATCGGCGGCAGCTCAAGCCAGTCGTCGACCATGAAGCCGTCGCCGCGGGCCACCACCGTCGCACCGCCCTGGCCGGGGTAATGCGCGGGGATCACCGCCGCGCGTTTGCGTGCCGCCTCGGTCAGCACCCGTTTGCGGGTCACCCCAGCCGCCGCGAAATCCTCGTCCCACGCGCACGGATCCGAAGGGCGGCCCAGCTGGATCGGGCAGTGCGTCAGGTCGCCGACGAACACCGCGGGTTTCCCCGCGTCTAGCCACACGACCGACGAGCCAGGGGTGTGCCCAGGCGCGGGCCGAAGCCACAGCGACTCGCTGAGCTGATGGTCACCGGACCACAGCTCGATTTGGTCGTCCACGGGAGAAACGCTGTCCGCGAACACGGTTCGCACGTGGCGCTGCACCGACTCCTCTTCTTCCGTGCGAGGCGTCTTCGACTGCACGGGCCCGCCGGGCTCGAAGTGGCGGTAGTCCGCCTCGGGGACCACGTAGCGGGCGTTGGGAAACGTCGGCACCCAGGCATCGCCGTCGCGCATGGTGTTCCAGCCGACGTGGTCGAAATGAAGATGGGTGTTGACGACGACGTCGACGGCCGCCGGGTCGACGACGCCGCCGAGCGTCGACAGGAAATCGGTCTGCAGATGATCCAGCACCGCCATCCGCGGGCGGACCTTGTCGTTGCCCGCCCCTGTGTCGACAAGAACCGTCAGTCCGTCCACCTCGACCAGCCACGTCTGCATGGCGATGCGCCAGCCATTCTCGTGCCAGAACGTGGGCGTGAATTCCTCGGTCTCCTGCCAAGCCGCGGCAGGTGTATGCGGGAACACCGCAACCGGCAGGTCGTTGACTTGCCACTCGATGACGCGGGTGACGGTCGCGTTGCCGAGACGGAGCTGGTCCACGTCGACAGGCTAGATGACGGCGAATGCGTCGACTTCGATCAGGTACTCGGACCGCGAAAGCGTTTCGACGCCAAGCACGACGTCGGCCGGACGAACACCAACTTGGTCCCCGTCGCGATGACGACATGGCTGTAGGTCGGGGGTTGGCAACTGCTGGCTGAATAGTGAGCGGTAGTGGTTGATATTGGGTGTTAGTGAGTGGTGTCGGTGTAGCGGTCGGCGTTTATGTCGGTACCCGCGGCCAGGATGTGATGCATGATCAAGCCGCGGGCGCTGCGTCGGATCGGTGATCCGGTGGTGGCGGCCGCACCGGCGGGTGTGCGGACCCGGACCCGGATCCGTCCGACCGGCGCCGAGGCCGAGGCAGTGTCCGCGATCGGGGAGCTGTTGGGCTCGGTGTATCGCTGCGAGCTGGCCGGGCGGGTGGAGTTGGGTCGGTTGGACCACCAGGCCCATGCTGGGTGGCGTGCGGAGCGTAAACAGGCGCTGACGGCGGTGTCGTCGTCGCGGTGGGCCGGAGCGATCACCCGCGCGGTGGAGGATCAATACCAGCTCGGGATGCGGGGCCTGGCCGCCCACGCCGCGGATCTGCGTGCCGCGGTGGCGGTGTTGGAGCAGCGCTGCGCGCTGCGGCCCGGCGAGCTCGCACCCGTCGAGGACGGCGAGCAGAAGGGCCGGGGTCGTTCGCGGCGCCGGCGTCGGGGGTATCGCAGCGCAGCGGAGCGGTTCGCCAAAACCCGCCGCCTGGCGACGCTGCGGACCCGGTTGGCCAGCGCGCAGGAGGCGTTGGCGGCGGGTCGCCCGTCGATCACCGTGGGCGGGAAACGATTGTGGCGCAACCGCAACCACCTCGACGCCACCGACATGACCGCACAGCAATGGCGACACCGCTGGGATGCGGCGCGAATGTTCCTGACCGCGGATGGTGAGTCGGGCAAGGCCGGCGGCAATGAAACCATCCGCGTCGACGAGGCGGGCCGGCTGCACATCAAAACCCCGGCCGCCCTGGTAGAACAGTTCGGCTCTCATCTGGTCATCGACGCCCCGATACGGTTTACTCACCGCGGCGCCGAATGGGCAGACAGGGTGAGCGCGCGGCGCGCGGTGCGCTACGACATCACCTACGACCCCGCCCGCGACCGCTGGTATCTGGACGCATCGTGGAAAACCAGCCCCGACCCAGTGCCCGGCCTCGAGGATCTGCGGAGCGGGCCGGTTTTGGGTGTGGACCTCAATGCCGACCACCTGGCCGCCTGTGTGCTCGACGGATCCGGTAATCCGATCGGTGCACCCGTCACCATTGACGTGGAAACGGCGGGGCTGAAAGCGTCACGGCGCGACGGGCGGGTGCGTGCGGCGATCAGCGCGCTGCTGAACCTGGCGCAGCGACACCACTGTGCGGCGATCGTGGCCGAAAACCTCGACTTCGCCGACGCGCGCGCCACCGGGCGCGAAACCCTGGGCCGCGGCCAGCGCGGAAAACGGTTGCGCCGCACCGTCGCCGGCATCCCCACCCGAAAGTTCCGCACCCGGCTGATCGGTATGGCTGCCCGCCGCGGCATCGCGATCATCGGTGTTGATGCGGCCTACACCAGCCGCTGGGGCAACCAGCACTGGCGAAAACCCCTCCAACAGCAGACTTCCGATCCATCAACGGTCACTACCCATCATGGGGCGGCGGCCGCGATCGGCAGACGTGGCCTCGGCTTGGCGATCAGGCGACGGCCGGCAGGACCCCGCACCCGACAGCGGACGCGTGCGGGCACTTCACCGGCTAGACCTGAGCATCAACCGGGAACCACACGACGGTGCCGTAGTCCCGGCTCACCGCCACGCCCACCATGACGAGGCGTGCCGGTCCACCGGACAACACCCACCATCAGCGGCCAACACCGTTCGGACCGCACAGGACTCAATCCTGCTCAGTAACCAGGAACGGTGTCGGCAGATCAGACGGATTGATGCATTCCAACGTCATGGGATAACCGTACGACCGCGCCTGGGTCAGGCGTGATAGGAAGTGTTCCGACCATGTGCATATCGGTTGCCGCTGTAGCCGGGATAGTCAATCCCGGTGATGGGGTCGAACGCCCAGTGAGACTCCAGTTCGTAGCGAAGTGATGTGGCCAACCCATTGAGGTCAGGGAACAGGCTGACGTTGTGAATGTTCCGATTGTGAAGTGAACTCATCGCCTCACGTCTAATCGCCTGCGGCAGAATGAATTTCACCAGCGCAGACTTGCCATAGAGGCCGTCGATGATTTCCTCCACGCTCTTATCGAGGGAGCCGGGGACTAGGAAGGTACCAAGCTGAGCGGTGATTCGTTGGTTGAGTACCGCTGGATCTGCATGGTTGATGATGTCCCTGGTGCCGTCGAGAAAAACCGCCTTGTATGCCCCAATGTCGCCCACGCTGCCGAACGTCCGTTGAATGCCGTCTACCTCTACCGCGGGCAGTTCGTACTTCAAGGGTCTCGTGTCGAGGGCAAACACTGCGGCATCCCCGGTGGCGTCCTCGAGTGCGAAAAATGCGGCGACGTACGGGGACCACGTGAAATCCAATAACCGGGTAGGGCCACCGTAGTGCTGGACTATTGCCAACCATTGAAAGTCCTCATCGTCATCCGGAACCTTCGAGAGATGAAGATGGGCTTTTCGTTTGAAGATGCGCAGTATTCGTGCCTCTTGCTCAGGCCAAACCGATTGGTGGACGTGGAACTTCTTGAGGTGACGCGACAGTGAACTCTCCATCGGCCACTTCGCTTCGCGCTGTCCACGAAACACCCAACTGCGGTACTCGCCGCCGGGTGCCATCATCGCGTCGAATTGGCTCCACGATTCGACCCGTTCATTCCGCACATCGGCATCGTAATGTGCCAGCAAGCACGACCGGACGCTGAATCGCCCCGAATGCGCCCTTTCAAGGCGATTTTGCGTCTGCTCGCGACAGAAGGCTACGGCTTGATGCGGATATGCCCCGGCGAATACAGGCCGTTGTGGGTCGTCGTGCCGAAGTCCAGCGTCGCGGGCGACGCGTCCACGATCGTGTCGAACTTGCGCAACGAGCCCCAGTCGCGGCCCCAGTCCTTCGACAAGTACGTGGCCATCACATGCGCCCGCTGCAGCAGATCGGTGATGCCGAGCAGGCCGCCGTTGAGGCCGTCCTCCCAGGTGTCGGTGTCCTTACGCTTGGCGTTGTAGTCCGGCGTGATCCGGAACTTCGGAATCTCGGTGACCCCGTTGGCGTGCAGCATCGGCTGCTGGCACGGGAACGCCATCCCGACCGCCCAGTCCATCAGCACCGGCTCCTCAGAGCCGACATACTCCTGGACGGATCGCAGCTCGGGCACCCGCGGCGGCGTTACCGCGACCCAGTCTCCGGGGGTCAGCGAAAGATCTTCGGCCACAACGCGTACCGCGACAGCGTCGGATGGAATCTGGGCGCGGGGGAACCGAAGGTTGCGCCACGACGGGACCGGCCCGAGGTCGTAGGGCACCAGCCTGCCCGCCGGGGCAGGGGCGCCATCGGGCCCGGGACGCGCATACTCCAGTTCGACCGTCTGACCCTCGGTCCGAGCGTTGAACACACTGTCGCCGGTAATGGTGCCCGCGGCGGTGACGACAACAAGCGGATGCGCGTCATCGGGCGGAGGCAGTTGATACCACGCCGAGGTCAGGCGGCTTTCCTGTTGCGGGCCTTCGGCGTAACTGCCCGCCAGCGGAACCTTCGAGGAATCAAGGCCGTATGGCAGCGGCACCTTGGAACCGTTGACCCCTGGCGTCTTGAGCTCGGTCGGCTGATCCCAGTCGTAGTCGGTGCCGGGCATCGGGAGATTCATCCGGATCGTCTCGGCGACAATCTTTTCCGGCACGCCGCCGGGTGTGAAGCCCACCGGCCCGACGCCGCCGAGCGGCCCAAGCGCACCGTAGTCGCCGGGCAGTGGCGTCAAGAAGCCGTCGTTGGTGTCGGGTTCGACGAGCACGTCGTCGGCAAGCCCGCATCCTCCTGTGAAGGCCCGCAGGTTCGCCCACCCGTTGGAGTACGTCGGGTACTGGCGCACGATGCCGACCAGCATCGAGCCGACGAACACCACCACCATGAAACCCGCGGCGATGGGAATCGGCGCGGACGTTAGGGCACGAACAAACCGATCCCGGCCCGCACCGCGGTCCGCGAAGTGCAGCAGGAACGCCCACACCGCCGCGATCGCAAACAACGCGAAGAAAATTGTGCTGACGGTGATTCCGCCGATCTTCGGCATCGCGTTGTTGAACGGCACTCCGTAGCTCGACACGTACCACCAGCCGTTGGTGGTGGCGAAGCACAGCGCAAGCAGGAACAACACGGCCGAAAGGAACGCCATCCGATTGCGCGACCACCGCAATACCGCCGGCGACACCAGCACCGTGGCCAGCGCCGCCATCGCCGCCCCCACGGTGGCGAACAACCCGAAGTGATGCACCCACTTGGTCGGGGCGAAGGTGAGGAAGAAGATGGTGCCGAGAATGGTGCCCATCAGCCGCCACGCCGGCCCACGGGCGATGCCGGGAACCCGCTTGCGCCGCAACATGATGAACATCGATGCGAACATCGACAGCGCGGTGATCAGGAAGCCGAATCGGCGTGACAGTGACCCGTCGACGGTCGGCAGGATCAGGTAGTAATAGCGCAGGTTCTCGGTGTACCACTCCTGAGCGGGTCCGATGTCCGTCCGAATCCTGGTGGCTTCCAACACCGTTGCGATGGTCTGATCGGCGAACACCACCGTCAGGATGACGGTGCCCGCCGCGAGCAGCGGCGCGACCAACGGCCACGTGCCGACGATGCGATGCCTGCGCACCAGGATCCGCAGAATGGGGCGCCCGCCCGCCAGCAGCGCGGCAACGGCTATCAGGCCGGTTGGCTGAATCCCCAACGTGAACGCCGCGGTCATGGTCGCCAACGCGGCAGGCGTCATCCGGCCCGAGACGATGGCCCGCTCGATCAGCACGTAGGTGATCAGCGCGCCGGTGGCGATCTGGCCTTCTGGCCGCAGGCCGTTGTTGAACGGCATCCACGCCGCGAGCAGCACAAATCCCGCCGCCCACATCGCGGCCTTGCTCGACGACACCGCGGGGCCCAGTCGCGGCAGCACCTCGCGGGACAGCAACAGCCAGCACACGATGCCGCAGACCAGGTCCGGCAACCGGATCCAGATGCTCGCATCACTGACCGACGTCATCGCCGCGAGCAGGTTGTAGTACCAGCCGAACGGATCCTCAGGGACGCCGAACCAGCGGAAGTAATTCGACATGTAACCGGCATGGCCGGCCACGCGGGCCATCTGGAGCTGGTATCCGTCGTCGGACGAGTTGGCCCCGATGACGTGCCAGAGCAGGAACCCGCCGATCACCACGACGTCCGTCGCGGTGAAGGTGCGCCAGCGCTGCGGGATCAGCCGGTGCATTCTGCGGCCGTCGAGCCGGTCAAGTCGCCACAGCGCGAGCAGGGCGATGAACGTCGACAGCATCGCCAGCAGCATCGCCGCCAACTTCAAAGGTGTTGGCGTGGTGGTGAACCGGGTGTCGATCTGGGCCGAAACGCTCAGGCCCTGCGGTGCGGGCCCGGTCAGATCGGTGAACACCCCGACGATCTGGGGCCGTAGGTTCGGATCGGAAAAGCCGGTGTACTGCGGCGACCCGTCCGCTTTGGTCAGCCCGACGAACGTCGCGAACGTGCCGGCCTCCGACGAGGTGATCTCGATCTGCTGACACTCCGGCGAGGCCACCCGCGTCCGCGGCACGCTGGCGACCACGACGTTCCTGTCGGTGATGTCGACGCGTTGGGCGCTCACCGTCAGGAACAGGCCTTGTAGCGCCGCCTGCTTGCCGTTCTTCGGCGCGGTGCCAAGCACCATTCCGCCCCGCGGCGGCATCGACCGGATGACGTCGCAGGGCACCGTCGCGGACATCGTCACCGGTGTCAGCGAAATCAGCGGTGCCGTCACGTTATTGAGCTGTCCGCTCTGGGGCCAGTTCAGCGTCGCCGTGGTCTGCACCACCGGCAGCAGCGGCGTGAGGACCGAAAGCACGAAGCCGATCAGGCCAGCGATCGTCGCCACCCAGCGGGCGATCTTCACGTCACTGGTCATCGCGCCCTTCATGGCCCCTGTCATGGCAACGCCCTGATCGGTCCGCCGCGGCTCCACCCGAAGACCCGCTTCGTGCCCTGCTCGACGACGGCGTTGGGCGCATCGGCCGCGGGCACCACACGGTCGTAGCGTTCGATCGAGCCCCAGTCGCGGTACCAGTCGTCGCGCAGATATGTCGGAACGGCGGACGTGCGCAGCAGTGCCTGGATGAACAGGAACGGGCCGCCGTCCTGCGCGGACTGCCACATGTTCGACGACGACACCAGCTGCTTGAAGTTGGGCATGACGCGGTAGTCGGGCAGTTCGGCGACCCCGAGGTGTTCGGAGAACGGCCGCTGGCACGGGAAGTTCGCGGCGGTGGCGATATCCATCAGCACGGGAGTCTGCGAGCCGAGGAGTTGTTGCGCGGTCTGGAGCACCGGCACACGGGGCGGGGTGAACGCGAACCATTGGTCGGTCGACAGGTTCGGGTCGTCGGCGACGATGCGCGCGACGTTGGCCTCCGGCGGTGCCCACGCGAGCGGGAAACGCAGGTTGCGCCAAGCCTTTTGCGGGAAGATGTCGATCGGCTGCACCTCGCCGAGGGCCTGGTAGCTGCCGTCAGGGCGGTTCACGCCCCACTGCAGCTTGAGCGACTGGCCGTAGTTGAACGAGCCGTCCTCCTCGAAGTACCAGATTGCGCCCGCGGCGGCGACCGTCACCAGCGGGCGGTCGGGGGTCCGGGGTGGCAGCTGGTACCACGCCGAGGTGACCTTGGCCGCAAGGGTGTTCTCGTCGTAGCTGCCCATCACCGGGGTGCGCTTGGGGTCCAGACCGAACGGCAGGAAGACCCGGGACCCGTTGACACCCTCGGTCCCGTAGCCGCCGCCGGTGCCCGCCGCGAAGCCGATGCCGACGTTCGGCTCGTTCGGGGAGCCGTCGGAGTTGACCAGTCCGGGGTTGGCGACGACGGGCTCGGCGGGTTCCAGGGTGTCGCTGACCCCGTTCGGGGTGAACCCGACAGGGTCCTCTCCGCCGAGCGGCCCGTTCTCGCCGAAGCGCTGCCCCGGAACCGGTTGCAACATACCGGCATTGGTGTCCGGTTCGACGAGCACGTCGTCGGCCATCGCGCAGCTCTTGTCCGAAAGGCCCGATGCCAGCGCGGCGATGTCCGCCTTGGCGGTGGTGTAGCCGGGATAGCGCTGCGCGGCACCCTTGGCCATCGAGCCCACCTCGAGCACCACCATGATGACCGCCACCACGAGCAGCGGCGTCGACGCGAGCACCCGGTTGCGGCCCGTGTTGGCGACCTCGGTGTGCCCCGTGTAGTCCATCCGGAAATGCAGCCAGCCCGCGAGCAGACCCGTCAGGATCGCCAGCGCGAGGAAGATCGTCATCACCGGAATCCCGGCGATCACAGGCTGTTTGTCGAACCACGGCACGCCGTAGTTGCCGACGTAGAACCAGCCGTTGATACCCGATGTGGCCCAAGCCAATACGAATAGAAGCGCGGCCACGTACAGCGCAAGGTTCCGCCTGCTGTGCAGGCCCACCCGGGAAAAGGCGAACGCGGTGACGGCGCCGAGCGCACCGGCGAGCCCTGCGAACGCGCCGAACTGCACCGCCCACTTCGTCGGCGTGAACGTCAGCAGCAGCACGCCGATGGCCGTCGTACCCACCAGCCGCCAGACCGGACCGGTCGCCATGCCGGGGACTCCGCCTCGCCGCAGCAGGATCGCGACCATGACGAACACGCACAGCAGCAGCACTAGCGCGGCGAAGCGGCGGGTCAGCGACGCGTCGACGCTGTCCTCGACGGTGAGGAAGTAATAGCGCAGGAACTCCTGGTACCAGGCGATGGTCGGGCCGACGACGTATTTGATGCGGGCCGACTCGGCGACCGTGGCCAGGGTCTGGTCGCGGAACACGACCACGAAGATCAGCGCCGCCGACGACGCCAGCGCGGCCACCGGCGCGACGAGCCCGTCCACGGTCTGCCTGCGGCCGATCGTCCGCGCGATGGCCCGCGCACCGACCAGCAGCGGGGCCACCGCGATCAGCCCCTGGGGCGCCAGCGTCACGCTGAACACCGCGACGATGATCGCCGCAGCCGCGGGCCACAGCCGCCGGGTGCCGATGGCGTTCTCGACAAGGACCCATACCGCGACGGCGCCGAACGCGATCAGCGGCTCCGGTCGAAGCCCGTTGTTGAACGGCAGCCACGCGGCAAGGAACACCGCACCGGCCGAGAGCACCGCGACCCGGTTCACCGCGAGGCGGCGGCCGAGCCGCGGCAGCACGCAGCGGCTCAGGATCAGCCAGGTGCCGATCGCCGCCGCGGTGGCGGGCAGCCGCATCCAGACGCCTGCCGTGCTGATCGAGGTCAGGTGTGCCAGCACGGACTGGTACCAGTCGAAGGGCGCCTCGCTGGCGCCGAAGAAGCGGTAGTAGTTGGCGGTGTAGCCGGCTTCGCCCGACACCCTGGCAATCGTCAGGTTGTAGCCGTCGTCAGATGACGTGGCGCCGATGACATGCCACAGCGCCAGGGTGCCGACGACACCGATGTCGGCAAGCCAATGCCAGAGCCCGGCGCGCCAGAAGCGTCGCCACGCCCTGGCGATCCGCCTCCCTGACCGCCGGTCCAGCACCGCCAGCGCCACGATCGAGGCCAGCGCGCACAGCACGCCGAGCACCATCACGCCGAGCTTGAGGACGGTGGGGGAGGTGATGAACCGGGTGTCGATGTCGATGCGCGCCGACAAACCGGGCTGCGCGGCCACCTCGAGGTCGGTGAAGACCCCGGCGACCTGGGGCTTCTTCTCAGCGGAGAGGGTGCCGGTCGCGCCGGGGATACCGATGAAGTCGGCGCCGACGTTGCCCGCGGTGGCCCAGACGTGCAGCGTGCTGCAGGCCTCCGACGCGACGGCCTGCCGCGGCGCGACGGCCGCCACCGAGTCACGGAACGCCACCACGACGGTGTCGGCGTTGGCGCGGACGAACACGCCGTTGCGGCTGGCCGCGATGCCGGCGGGCGGAATGGTCGAGAACACGAGCCCGCCCGCTGCGGGCAGGGTGGCGATCGCCTGGCAGGGGATCGAGACGTCCATGGTCAGCGGTGCGCCGGACACCAGCGGCGCGGTGATGTCGGTGATCAGTCCGTCGGGGCCGGGCGCCTGCGGCCATGCGATGGTCGCGGTGGTCTGCTTGACGGGGAGCAGCGGCACCAGCCCGCACAGGAGCACCCCGGCGATGCCCGCCACCACGGCGATGAGCCGTGCGAACCGGTAGGTCCGCTCTTTATCGTCGGGTGGCACGAGGCTCGATGGTAGGCGACGTACCTAGTGGCGCAGCGGCGCCGGGCTCCACAGTCCGCTGCGCGTCGCAGAACCGAGATCAAGGCGTGCCGGCTGGGCGTTCGGGTAGTACGGCGTGAGCTGCTGCAGCGCGCCCCAGTCGCGGAACCAGTCGTCGCGCAGATAGGTCGGAACCGTGGTGGCGCGCGCCAGCAGCTCGGTGATGCCAAGCGGGCCGCCGCCGAGGTTGTCCATCACCGGCGAATTGGCCTCGGCGCCGAACCGGTCGGGCAGGATCCGCCACTTGGGCACCTCGACGACGCCGTTCTGGTGGCTGAACGGGCGCTGGCACGGGAAGGCAAGGCCGACCAGCCAGTCCAGTAGGACCGGGTCTTGGGAGCCGACGACGTCCTGAAGCGTGCGCAGCTGCGGGATGCGCGGCGGCGTGACCGCGATCCAGTGCTGCGGGTTGAGGTCGTCGTCGGTGGCGACGAGACGCACCTGGGTCGCCTCGCGCGGGATCGCCGCCATGGGCGCGCGCAGGTTGCGCCACGCAGGGGCCGCGCCGACGTCGGCGAACCCGACGCCGCCACCCGGCTCGTCGTCGGCGGCCTGCTCATCGGTGGCCCACTGCACCACCACCTCGCCGGGATCGAACCGCCCAGCCGCGGCCACCACGAGAAGCGGACCTGCTTCGTCGCGGGGCGGCAGCCGGTACCACGCCGAGCGAAGCGCCGCGGGCTGCTGGGTGCCGCTGCGCCAGCTGCCCATCACCGGGGTGCGCGCGGGGTCGAGGTCGAACGGCAGCCGGGCCCGCGAACCGTTCACGCCGGCCGCGGCGGTGGTGCCGCCCTCGGTGCCCGCCGCGCTCTCGGTGACCTCGCTGTCGCTGTCAGGGGTGTCGGCGAAGTTGGTTGCGGTACCCGGCCCGCCCATCACCTCGTCGGCGGACACGTCACTGGGGATTCCGTTGGGGCCGAAGCCTTCTGCGGTGCCTGCACCCAGCGCCTCACCGACGGGCACGTCGACGGGAGTCAGCACGCCGGTGTTGGGATGCTCCTCGACGAGCACATCCTCGGCCATTCCGCACGTCTTGCCGGTGAGTGCCTCGAGGTTCGAGCGGCCAACGCTCCACGCCGGGTACTGGTCGACCATGGCCAAGGTCAGCGACAGCACCTCGAAGACGACGACGAGCCACGTCGCAATAGCCAACGGAGACCGGATGATTCGACGCCATCGCCAGCGTCCCTCGCCGTCGGGGGAGGTGTCGCGGCCCGAGAAGTGGAACCACGCGGCCAGCAACAACGTCAGCACCGAGAGCCCGAGCAAAAACGTGGTGAAGCCGAACCTCCACTCCGGGAACTGGTTCGACCACGGCACCCCGAAGTTCGACACGTACCACCAGCCGTTCACGGTGGCGAACGACAGCGCCATCACGAACAGCACCGTGGCGGCGAATATCGCCCGGTTGCGCCTTGACCGCATGGCGACGGCGGTGACGGCGACCGCGGCAAGCGCGCCGAGCGATCCCGCCAGCCCGGCGTACACGCCGAAGTGATGCGTCCACTTGGTCGGCGTGAACATCATCGCAAGGAACGAGATGATCGTGATGCCGATGATTCGGCGGCTCGGCCCTGCCGCCGTGCCGGGAATTCGCCCCTTGCGCAACGTCATTGCGACCGAGACCGCTAGGGCCAGCAGCAGCGTCAGCACGGCGAAGCGGCGGGCCACCGAGCCGTCGGGGCTGGTGGTGAACAACCGCTCGTACCGGATGTGTTCGTCGAACCAGCTGAGGCTGGGCCCGACGGCGGATTTGAACGAACTGGCCTGCAACTCGGCGGCCAGCGTCTGATCGCGGAACACCAAGATGATCGTGACGGTGGCCGCGGCCAGGATCGGGGCCAGCAGCGCGAGGTATCCGAACCGTGAAGTATGCGCGGCGACAATGGTTTTCAACGGCCCAACGGCGACAAGCAACGCGCCGACGGCCGCGATGCCGGTTGGCCCGGAGAACAGGGTGAGCGCCCCGATGATGATCGCGATCGCCACGGGAAGCAGCCGGCTGGTGGCGACCCCGCGCTCGACCGAGCACCAGGTGAGCAGGATGCCGAGCGCGATGATCGGCTCGGGTCGCAGGCCGTTGTTCAGCGGCAGCCAGAACGCCAGGAACATGCCTGCCGCCGTCCATGCGGCGGCGCGGCTGTCTTTCACCGCATGCCCGAGCCGGGGGATCACTTCGCGGCTGATCAGCCACCAGCAGGCCAGCGCCATCACCAGGGTCGGCAGCCGCACCCACGCGCTGTTGGTGGACACGTGCGCCCACAGCGCCAGCAGGTCGTAGTACCAGCCGAACGGTGCTTCCGGTGTGCCGAACCAGCGGTAGTAGTTGGCCATGTAGCCGGCGTGCTCGGACACCCTGGCCATGGTCAGGATGTAGCCGTCGTCGGCGGTGTTGGCGCCGACGAAGTGCCACCACACCAGCACCGCTGCCACCACACCGTCCAGCGGCCTGGCCGACCACCATCGCGACGGCAGGAAGCGTTTGACCCCGCGACCGTCGGCGGTGTCGAGCACGTGCAGGGCGCCCAGGGCGACGACGGTCATCGCCACCCCGACGATCATCGCCAGCAGCTTGAGCAGTGTCGGCGACGTGCTGTAGCGCGAGTCGACCGTCGCGGAGAACTCGAGGCCGGGCGGTGCTGGCCCGGCGAGATCGGTGAACACGCCGACAATCTGCGGCCGGAAGTCGTAGCCGCTGCGCTCGCCGCGCAGCGGTGCGCCGGGGTCGTCGGAATTGGGGCCCTTGACCAGGCCTTCGAATTCGCCGGTCACCCTGTCGGCGTGCGCGGTGAACGTCAGCCGCTCACACGCCGGGCTCAGCACCTGGGCGAGGGGGGCGCTGACCACCGGGGTGTTGCGGACGATGACGAGCACGTCGCTGTTGACGCGTTCAATGAGCAGGCCGCGGTCGACGGCCTTGGGCGCCTGTTTCGGCACGGTCGACAGCAGCACGGAGCGGCCGCGGTTGTCGGGGCCGGCCAGCCTCGCCGCCGCGCCGCAGGGCACGGTGATGGTCAGGTCGGTGGCGACGTACCCGATCAGCGGCGCGTCGACGCTGGCCAGCACGCCGTTCTGCGGCCAGTTGAGCTCCGCGGTGGTCTGCGTCACCGGCAGCAGAGGGGTCGCGATGGCCAGCGCCGCACCGAGCAGCCCGGCGACGACGGCGATCAGGCGCGCGGTGCGATGGTTCGTCCCGGCGGCAGTCACGGGGTTTGATGGTAATTGCCCTGCATGTGGCTGCACGGCTTCGGTAGCCATCAGCGGTCGGCCGCATGGCGGCGGAGTTTGTCGTCGCCAACTGATAACTTTCCTTCGAGGGCCGGACTGGCCCGTCGTGCCGCGTCGGGAGACGCACCGCAGCGAAGAATCTGAGGCTGAGTGAAGGCCATGAAGCTGCTGGCTTCAGCCATCGGAGATGTCACCAGGGCTTCCTGATCGCCAGCACGAACGGCCCGACAGTGGAAACGTCGAACCGCGGGTCGTCGAAAAGTGCCTCGTCGAGGGCGACGTGGTAGCGGCGGACGTTGGGCTGGTTGGGGTAGACGTCCGAGGCCAGCCGCAGCGTGTAGGTGTCGTCGGCCCCGCGGCGCAGCAGGAATACCGTCGGCGGTTTCCACGGCAGTGTGTCGAGGGCTTCGACGAAACTGTCGGCGTCCGTCAGCGTGGCCCAGCTTTCGATGGCGGCGGCGCGCTTGTCGAACTGCGCGAGCGGGTTGGCGTAGTGCGACGTCAGGCCCTGGAACCCGTAGTACGGGTAATAGGACAGGAAGCTGTAGTCGGCGGTGAGCACCACGGTCTCATTGCGCGGCTGGCCGGTGACCTCGCGGATCTTGGTGTCGATCTCGCGGTAGTACTGTTCGGACCCCGGCGGTCGGCGGTCGGCGCGCTGCCCGTTGCCGTCGGTGTCGGTGTAGGCCACCACGACATCGGAGCGCAGCACGTCGGGGATGTCCTGGCTGAACGTCATCGCGCCGATGGTGCCGAGCACCGCGGCGACCGCGACGACACGTTTGGTGTTCTCGGGCCGCACCCGAGCGGCGACCGCGCGCGCGACTTCGATGAATCCGAATGCGCCTGCCGCGGTCAGCAGGACGGTCAGCGTCGGCTCCAGCCGGAACGACAGCAGCGTGCTGCCAGCCAGGGTGGTCAGCATGGACAGCAGCGACCAGGCGTAGACGGCGAGCACCGCGATGGTCAGGGCGGCGGCACGGGTCGACGTGCGGGCACGCCACACCAGCCACAACGTGCCGAGCATGCACAGCGCGCCGAGCAACGTGAAGCGCAGCATCGGAAACTCCAACGATGCGCCTGCCGCAGGCAGATAGTGCTGGGCGTTGCCGGAGCCGGCGGGCTCACCGCTGATCGCAGCGGCCAGCCATGGGCCCAAGCCGATCAACCACATCGCGCCGGAGATCACCGCGATGGCGGCCAGTCGCAGCAGCGGCTCCGCGCGTTTTCGGGCGATGACAAGGAGCAGCGCCATGATGGCCAGCGTGAACGCGGCGTAGCCGAGCAGGAGCGAGTAGAACAACGCGGCGACGCCGAGGAAGACCCCGGTGCCGACGACAGCGGCCCAGCCGCCGTTGCGCGTGCCGCCGCGAAGCCCCGACCATGCGAGCACGAACACCGGAGGCAGGAGCACGGTGATGATCGCGGCGTACGGCTCGGCTGGTGAGTACGCCAAGGTGGCCGCTGCCGTGGCGGTCGACACGATCAGCGCGTACTCGAAGCGGATCATGTTCACCCACAACACAAACGCGAGAGCGACCGCGACGGTGATGGAGATGATGGCCCACGGCTTGAACATCTCCCACGCCGGTGTGCCGGTCAGCGCGGCGAGCCGGCCACCGAGCCAGAACCAGCCGGGCGGATAGAACGGCGGCAGGCCGTAATAGGTCATATCGTGTGGCGCGGCGGTGTCCGCGAGCCGGGTCAGGTACTCGGTGCGGAACGCCTGGTCGACCGAGATCCCGTGCAGATACAGCTTGGTCGCGCCGAGCGGCATCGCGAGAGTGACCACCGACAACCCCGAAAGGAACACCAGCGCGCCGCCCCTTGCCAGGGTGCGGCGCCCGCGTCGCCAGGCCAAGCCGGATGCCAATAGCCCTGCCAGACAGCCGAATTGGCCGACGGTGGTGAGCGCGTGCAGCTGGTTCGACGAGTTGAACGCCGGCCACTCGACCCGGGATATCGCGGCAAGCGAGATCACCGTGATCACTACCGCCACGACGACCGCCACCGCCATCTGGCCGAGCACGGCCAGCGCGCCGCGCATCAGATGGGGAGCTTGCGGAAGATGGGCCGCGGGATGTGCCGCAACACCATCATCACGTACCGGAATGCTCCCGGCGCCCATACCAGTTCCTTGCCCTTGGCCGATGCGGTGACCGCCAGTTCCGCGACGTCTTCCTTGTCGACGGTGAACGGTGCCTCCTTGGCGCCCGTCGCCTTCCAGTGTTCGATGGTCGTCCTGGTGCGGACCTGCCCCGGCCTGATCACCAGCACCCGAACGCCGAACTCCCGCAACGCTTCCCCGAGGCCCAGATAGAAGCCGTCCAATCCCGCCTTGGTGGAGCCGTACACGAAGTTGGACCGACGCACCCGCTCACCGGCCGCCGAGCTCATCGCGATGATCCGTCCGAAGCCCTGGGTGCGCATCTTCTCGCCGATCAGCACACCGACGGAAACTGCTGCGGTGTAGTTGATCTGGGCGATCTGCACGGCCTTGCGCTGGTTCTGCCACAGCTCCTCGGCGTCGCCGAGCAGGCCGAACGCGACAATCGCCACGTCGACATCGCCACCTCCGAAGGCCGCGTCGATCACCGATGGGTGACTTTGGGTGTCGACGGCGTCGAAGTCGATGAGCTCGACGGACTTGGCGCCCGCGGCCTTCAGCTGCGCGACGGCGTTGTCGCGGCCAGGGTGATCGGGCAGCTCGGCAAGCACGATGCGCGCCGGCGCGTTGCGCAGATAGCGCTCGCAGATGGCAAGTCCGATTTCGGATGTGCCGCCGAGCAACAGGATGGTCTGTGGGTTACCTACCGCGTCCAGCACCATCTAGAGCAACTCCAAGCGTCGGGCCATATCGGAGGCGAACACGCCGGTGGGATCGACCTTGCGGCGCACCGCGATCCACTCGTCGATTCGCGGGTACATGGCGTGGAAGGTCTCGGCAGTGGTTCGGGAATCCTTGGCGGTGTACAGCCGGCCGCCGAATTCGAGCACCCTGCGGTCGAGTTCGGTGACGAACCTGTTGAGGTCCGGCTTGATGGGAAAGTCGACGCAGACGTTCCAGCCGGGAATCGGGAAGCTCAGCGGCGCCTCGTTGCCGGGACCGAACAGCTTGAACACGTTGAGGAACGAGTAGTGCCCGGAGCGCTGGATGTCGACAATGATGCTTTTGAATTCGTCGACTGCCGCTGTCGGGACGACGAATTGGTACTGCAGGAAGCCTGAGGGTCCGTACGCCCTGTTCCACTCGCCGAACATGTCCAGCGGGTGGTAGAACTGCGTTAGGTTCTGGATCTTGCCGCGGTAGGCGCCGGACTTGCGGTACCACAGTTCGCCGATCGGCCCGAAGGTGTACTTGTTCGCCAGCCCGTCAGGGAAGATGTCGGGCAGCTTGAGTAGTTGCGGCGCATCGAATTTCAGCGGATTCTTCTGGAGCTTCGCGGGCAGCTGGTCGAGCCGCGCGAGCGAGCCGCGGGAGATCGCGGCGCGGCCGAGTTTCGGCGGTGCGCTGATCGCGTCGAACCAGGCGCTGGAGTACGTGTAGTTGTCTTCGCTTCCGTCACTGTGAAACGCGATGGTTTCGTCGAGGCTGGCGGTGACGTCGCCGTCGGCGATGAAGTACGCGGTCTCCGTAGGCGTCATCTCCAACAGCACCCGCAGGATGATCCCGGTCAGTCCGTTGCCGCCGACCGTCGCCCAGAAGAGCGCACGGTCGGGACCGTCGGGGGTCAGCTGGCGGATCTCGCCGTCGGCGGTCAGCAGGTCCATCGACCGCACGTGGTCGCCGAAGCTGCCCGCGCTGTGGTGGTTCTTGCCGTGGATGTCACAGGCGATAGCGCCGCCGATGGTGACCTGGCGGGTACCCGGCAGCACGGGCACCCACAGCCCGAAGGGAAGGGCCGCCTTCATCAGCGCGTCCAGGCTCACACCGGCGTCGAGGTCGACGATGTGGGTGTCGGCGTCGATCGAGTGGATCCGGCTCAGCGGCGTCATGTCGACGACGAGGCCGCCGCCGTTCTGGGCGTTGTCGCCGTACGAGCGGCCAAGTCCGCGGGCGATCACGCCTCTGCCGCCCTCGGCGACCTGCGACACCGCCTTGGCGATCACCTCTGGATCCCGCGTCGAGAGCACCTTGGCGACCGTCGGGGCGGTGCGGCCCCAGCCGGTCAGGCGTTCAGTAGTGGTCTCAAACATCGTGACGAGGGTACCGTGCGGCCACTGCACCCCCGACGAGCTGGAAAGCTGTCGCATGCCGGCGTGATCAGTTCACGGCGGCTGCCTCGTCGCTGACGGAGGCGGACAGGATGGCGTCGAGCAACCCGGGATAGCGTGCGTCCAGATCCTCACGGCGCAACGAGAGGATGTTCTCCCGGCCGGACGGGCGCTGCCAGATCACCCCGCTCTCGCGCAGCACCCGCCAATGGTGAGTCATTGTCGACTTGGCCGTTATCCCTAGGACATTCAGCACGCTGGTGCAGTTGTGATCGCCGCCGGCGTCGAGCACCCGGACCGCCGCGAGCCGCACAGGGTTCCCCAGTGCAGACAGCACGCCGTCGACCGTGATCTGGGCACGCTCTGGGTGACGGGCGCTCATGGTCCAACCGTACCGCGACAGTCGTATGGTCGGGTCTTGTGGAATCGTTCGATAGTACGTAGAAATACGTACTATCTTATTGCCTGCCGAAGGGACGCCCCATGCCCACCGCTTCCGCGATTCACCGTTCTGAGCGACGGCCACGGCTACGCGTCCTCTCTCTCCTGGTATGCGGTGTTCTGCTGGTGACCGCCGTCGGCGGCGCCTGCGCCAACCGCGCGTCCGCCGCGCCGGCTTGTGTCGATTCGGAAGAATCCCAGAGCGAGAACTTCGACGCTGCCACCAAGAACGATGCCGCCTTCAACAGGGACTTCCGGCACTGTTTCGCCACCGTCGACGGCGTCCAGATGCACTACGTTGTCGGCGGGACCGGACCGCAGACATTGGTGTTGCTGCACGGCTGGCCGGAAAGCTGGTACGAATTCCGAGACGTGATGCCCGAACTACTCCCCGGTCGTACCGTCATCGCCGTCGACCTCCCGGGCATGGGCGACTCCACGGGCCGGCCACCGGCCTATACGAAGACAACAATGGCCAAGTACGTGCACACGTTGCTGGCCAAGCTGGGCGAGACGGACGTACGAATCGGGGCGCACGATTTCGGGGTCGGGGTGGCCTACGCGCTGGCCGCGCAGTACCGCGAGGACATAGCGGGTCTATTTCTCATGGACTTTGCATTAGTTGGCAAGAACTTGACGTTCGACGCGGTTCGCCCGCTGTCCTGGCACTTCTCCTTCAATCTGCAGGAACCGCTCGCCGAAGATCTCGTCGCCGGACAGGTCGGAACCTTCCTTACCTACTTCTTCCAACACAGTCAGATCTCTGAGTCGGGGCAATCGACTGTCGCGCAACCTGTTCCGGTTCCCCCGGACTCGCTCGCCGAATACACCCGGGTGTTCTCGCGTGATCAGGTGCTGCATGCCGGCTTCGAGCTCTACCGGACCTGGGCGCAGGACGAGACCGAGAACAGACGCCTCCAGGAAGCACCCTTGACCATCCCGGTCCGCCTACTCACTCAGGACGGGTTCTCCGACGTCATGCTCCCGCCGCTGCGCGACGCGGCGCCCCAAGCCACCGGCACTGATGTCATCGGTGCCGGACACTGGCTCGTCGAAGAGCGTCCTGAGCGCGTCGTCTCGGAGCTCAACGCGTTCTACCCAGTCAGCGCAGCCGGAAGATGACCGCGCGCTGCACGACGAAGTTGATGACGGTCGCGGTGCCCTGCGCGATGACGAACGCCACCGGCACCCGCCACGATTTGTCGTCCCACGCCATGTAGAGGAGGTAGTTGATGCCGACCTGCGCGGCGTAGGTCACCGCATAGAGCGCCATCACTGCAATGAACCGGGCCCTGCTCGGCGGTGCCTGGAACGTCCAGCGCCTGTTGATCAGGTACGCGGTGGTGGTGCCCGCGACGAAGCTGATGGTCTTGGCGACGTTGACGTGCAGGCCCGCCGCAAGCAGGGCGACGTAGAGGCCGAAGTCCACGATCGCGGAGAGGCCGCCGGTGACGAGGAACCGCCATGCCTGCGTCTTGAGCGACAGGTTCGACGGCATCACGGGCTCGGCCACCCGGGCAGCTTACGGCGTCGCATCAGGGCATCGAACGGCCAGTTATGTCACGTCTGTGGCCTAAATCGCGCGGCATAAGTGGCACCCTGCTACCTGATGGGCGTGGGCGGCTGCTCGCCGCCGAGAACCGCGAGCGCGTTGTCGGCGGCGAGCATCGCCATGGCGGTGCGCGTCTCGACGGTGGCCGAGCCCAGGTGCGGCACCAGCGCAACGTTCTCGAGGTCGAGCAGCTCGGGATGTACCCGCGGCTCGTGCTCGTACACGTCGAGCCCGGCGCCCGCGATCCGGCCCCCCCGCAGCGCGGCGGCGAGCGCCGCTTCGTCGATGATCGGTCCGCGGGCGGTGTTGATGAGGTGGGCCGAGCTCTTCATCGCGGCGAACTGCTCGGCGCCGAACAGATGATGCGTGGCCGGGCCGTAGGGGCAGTGCAGCGAGACGACGTCGGAGACAGTCAGCAGCTCATCGAGCTCGACTCGGCGGGCGCCCAGTTCGGCGGCGATCCCTGGATCGATCTCACTGCGCGACTGGTAGACGATCTCCATGCCGAAGGCCCTGGCCCGGCGTGCGGTCGCCTGGCCGATACCGCCCATGCCGACGACGCCGAGGGTCTTGCCCTGCAGGCCGGTGCCGAGCAGGAAGAACATGCCCCATTTCCAGGCCTGGCCGGAGCGGATCAGCCGTTCGCCTTCGCCGAGTCGACGGGTCGCCATGAGGATCAGACCGAACGCGATGTCGGCGGTGGCATCGGTGAGCACTCCAGGCGTGTTGGTGGCGACGACGCTCCGCTCGGCGCAGGCCGGCACGTCGATGTTGTCGTAGCCGACGGCGACGTTCGCGACGACCTTCAGCTGGGGACCGGCGGCGTCGAGCAGTTCGCCGTCGATGCGCTCGGTGAGCAGGCTCAGGACGGCGTCGGTCCCGGCCACGCGCCGAAGCAGCTCCTCGCGGCCGATCGACTCCGGGCCCGGCCAGGCGTCGACGTCGTGCTCGGCGCGAAGCTTCTCGATCGCTGCGTCCGGGACGCGGCCGGTGACGACGATCCGGCTCATGCCGCCTCGATCCAGTCGCGCAGGCGGCCGAGCCCTTTGCAGATGTCGGCGACGTCGATGCCCGAGTACGCGAGGCGGATGTACTGCCGCTCCTCGCCGGGCTGGCGTCGGCCAAAGTGCTCGCGGGTGCAGAACGAGACTCCGGTCTGGTGCAGCGCGACGGCGGCGAAGTCGCTGACCTCGGTGTAGCCCATGCGCTCCATCGTGTCGGTGACGTCGGGGAATAGGTAGAACGTCGAGTGCGGCACGGCGACGTGCATGCCGGGGATGGCGTTGACGAGCTTGCACGCGGCGTCCCGGCGCTCGCGCAGCACGTCGAGCATCCGCTGAACGGGCTCCTGCGTGCCGCGGAGCGCCTCGACGCCCGCCCACTGCACGTAGTGCGTCGTGCATGACTCGTCGTTGGTGTTGAGCGTGCCGAGCACCTTCGCGATCTCGAGCGGAGCGACAGCGCAGCCGAGTCGAGAGCCGGTCATGGCGAACTTCTTGCTGAACGTGTAGAGAATGACGGTGCGCTGCGCCATGCCCGGGAGCGTCGCGATCGAGCTGGACGCACCCTCGTAGCGCGTCTCGAAGTAGGCCTCGTCGGAGAGAACCCAGAGGTCGTGCGCCTGAGCGAGCTGCGCGATCGCCTCACGCTCGGCGGTTGTGGACTCGGCCGAGATCGGGTTCTGCAGGTCGTTATAGATAATCGCGACCGTGTTCGGGGTGATCGATGCGCGCACCTGGTCGAGGTCGATCGCGAAGCCATCGCTCGTCGGCAGGTAGCGGTAGGGCACGGCGGTGCCGCCCAGGTACTCGATCTGCGATTCGTAGATCGGGAAGCCGGGGTTCGGGTAGAGCACCTCCTGGCCGGGGTTCATGACCGCCTGCAGGAACTTCGTGATGACGGGCTTGCCTCCGGTCATCACGACGACGTTGTCGGGGGAGAGCTCGATGCCGCGACGCGCCCCGAGGTCCTCGGCGAGGGCCTCGCGCAGCTGCGGGATGCCGGGGCCGGGGCAGTAGCCCGTGCGGCCGTCGGCGATCGCCTTGTTCATCGCCTCAACGATGTGCGGAGCCGTGGGAATGTTGATGTCGCCCAGGTGGAAGGGATACACGCTGTGCCCCTTCGCCTTCCAGGCGCTGGCGGCTTGCGCGACGCTGAAGGCGGTCTCGGTGCCCAGGTGTTCGAGCCGGTGCGCGAGTTGCTTCATGCTGTTCCATTCCTCATCGAGCCGATCCAGGTGGTCCCGCGAACATTCACGCTAGTACGTAATAAATGTACCAGTATACAGATATTGATATATCAGGCTGACCGTGGCAAGGGCACGCTGGATGCGGCGCTCGCGAACGGTCCCAACCGACCCAGCACCCACGCTGCCTTCGTCGGCCGTCACAAACCCAACTTGTAGACAACAACCGCATTGGGGCCTGAGTGTCAGGGCTCGGATCTCTCCAGCCGGATCAGCGGGATCGTCCGGTCGCCCGCGGTCTTCTCGTAGTCGCCGTAGCCGGCGTACACGTCAAGGGCCAGAGACCAGGCGCGGTCGCGTTCGGCCGGATCGGTGATCTGGGACGCCAGGTAGGTGCCGCTGCGCTTGCCCGCTAACACCTCTACCGAAGGGTTGGCCGTCAAATTCCGATACCACGCCGGATGGCTCTTGCCGCCGTAGTTCGACCCGACCAGGATGATCCGCTCGCCATCGGCGATATAGGTCAGCGGAATGGTGCGCTGCTGACCGGATTTGGCGCCGATGGTGGTCAGCAGCATCACGGGCACGGGATACTCCGCGCTGACCCGTCCGCCGGTCAGGCGCAGCAGCGGAGGATCGATCCGGGGCGCGACCTTCTTGAGGTACCAGTACCCGGCCGGAGTGCGCGCGAACTTCTCCAGCCAGCGCTCGTAGATGCCCATCCGGCGGCGCTCAGTACTCATGACCGGACGCTACGACGCCAGCCCGCTGGCCGTCAGGACATCGCACAAAGCGCTCACCGCCGCGGCGAAAGCATGCTCGGACGGTGCGGCGAACCCGACGATGATCCCATCGCGATTGGGTGTCTCGGGACCGGTGAGCGGGTGTCGCATGATCGACAGCCCGTTCAGCGCGATACCCGCTTCGCCCGCGCGACGCAGCACCTCATGCTCGGTACCGTCGGGAAGCGTCAGCAGCAGGTTCACCCCAGCGGACAATCCGGTGATGCCCACGTCAAATCCCTTGAGCGCCTCCACAAGTGCGTCGCGTCTGCGCCGGTAGCGGCCCCGCATCTTGCGGATGTGGCGGTCGTACTGCCCGCTGACGATGAAGTCCGCCATGGTGACCTGCGAGACCGCGTCGACGTAGAACTGGCCTCCACCGGCGGCCGCGAGCACCGAATCCATCAGGCTGTCCGGCACCACCATCCAGCCCAGCCGCAGCGTCTGGGACAGGCTCTTGCTTGTCGAGCCCAGGTAGACGATCCGGTCGGGCGACAGCGCTTGCAGGGCGCCGATCGGCTGGCGGTCGTAGCGGAACTCACCGTCGTAGTCGTCGTCGAGGACGTAGCCGTCGGTGCGCTGGGCCCACTCGACGACGGCGGTGCGCCGCGATGGATGCAGCGACATACCCATCGGGCTGTGGTGGGCAGGCGTCAGCAGCACGGCAGGCACCTGCAACTCGTCGAGATCGCTGATCACCGCGCCGTCGTCATCGATGCCGATCGGCACCGTCGGGATGTCCAATGCGGCGATCGCATCGCGAAAGATGAAGAGCCCGTAGGCCTCAACGGCTATCGGTCCCCGCGCGCCGAACACCCGCGCCAACAATTCGACCCCATGCCGGACGCCGGCGCAGACGACGATCGACTCCGCCGACGTGCGAACGCCGCGCGCCCGCGCGAGGTATTCGGCGAGCGCCTCCCGCAGTTCGGGGCGGCCGCGGGGATCTCCCATGCGCAGCGCCTCGGTCGGTGCGGCGGCAAGTGCACGACGGGTGGATGCGGCCCATTCACTCCTGGGGAAGTCCGAGACGTCCGGTGAACCCGGCATCAGGTTGTGCGACGGCACCGCCCGAACGCCGCGCGGGCGGGCCGGGCGCTGTTCGGTGCCGGTGTTGACCACCCATGTGCCCGCCCCCTGCCGTGACGCGAGCCAACCCTCGGCGACCAATTCCGCATACGCCTCCGCCACGGTATTGCGGGCCAATCCGAGGTCGGTGGCCAGATGGCGCGACGGTGGCAGCAGCGTGCCCGGCGCGAGCCGTCCCGAGCGAACGGCGTCGCGCAGGGCGGTGAGCAGCAGTTCCCTGGAGCCACGGGCGCCGGGCCGGATGACCTCCCTGAGGTCGAGGTGCAGATCACGGCTCCCCGAATTGGCCCATGAATCCATAGCCAGATTGAACCACGTAGATGGGACTTTGCCTACTAGCGTTGTTGGCATGACGCAAACACTCGAAACTCAGAAACTCGACCGCATCAAGGTCTACAAGACCTCGCCGGAGCTCTACGACGCGATGATGGTGCTGAGCAATGCGGCGGCCAAGGACCTGGACCCCGCGCTTGGCGAGCTGATCAAGATCCGCGCCTCGCAGATCAACCACTGCGCGTTCTGCCTCGACATGCACACGCGCGATGCCCGCAAGCACGGCATCACCGAGCAGCAGCTCGACGTCCTTGCCGCATGGGAAGAGGCCGGCCACCTGTTCAACGAGCGTGAGCGCGCCGCGCTTGCGCTGACCGAGGCGATCACCGAGCTCGGCAACGGGCACGTATCTGACGAGGTATATGCCAGGGCCGCAGCGGTTTTCAGCGAGCGCGAGCTCGGTCAGGTCATCGCGATGGCAGTGACCATCAACGCATGGAACCGCATCAACGTGAGCGTCCGCCTCGAACCGGGCCGACGCTGATGGCCACCCGCATCAACCTGAACAAGGTTTCCCCCGAGGTGTACGAGGCGATGGTCGTGCTCAGCACCGCGGCGGCCAAAGACATCGACCCCGATCTGGCCGAGCTGATCAAGATCCGGGCCTCGCAGATGAATCACTGCGCGTTCTGCCTCGACATGCACACCGCCGACGCGCGTAAGCAAGGCATCAGCGACCAGAAGTTGGCGCTGCTGCCGGCGTGGGAGGAGGCGGGTGACGTCTTCACCGAACAGGAGAAGGCGGCCCTGGCCATCACCGAGGAGATGACCGACCTCACGCGGCGTCACGTATCCGACGAGGTGTACGAGCGGGCCGCCGCGGCGTTCACCGAGCGGGAGCTCGGCCAGGTCATCGCGATGGCGCTGACCATCAACGCCTGGAACCGCATTGGCGTGCCGACACGCCTCAAGGTGCCCAAGCGCTAATACGGTCGAGGGATGCAGACCCGGTCCGGTGCGGAGATCGTCGTCGACGGCGACGCGGTCTACAAGCTGCACCGGCCGGGTACCGATCCGCGCGCGCTGGCGGTCCGGCTGCGGGTAGCGGCCGCGTCCGAGTCTCTGCTGTCACCTCTTGACACCGCGCCTGAGCCGGTCGGCACCCGCTGGCGCACCCGATGGCCGCGAGTGGAAACCGTTGCACCACAACCAGATTCTCTGCCATGGAACGAAGCCGGCCGACTGCTGGCCGGGCTGCACACCGAGCCGCTACCGCCGCGCGTTCCACCGCATGGCTGGCCGCAACGGCTCAGGCGCACGCTGCGGCACACCGACGACATCACCATCCGACGTGCGGCCGCAGGGCTGCCCGACGCGGTGTGGCGCGCGGGCTCGCCGCAGCGGCCGACCACGTTGGTGCACGGTGACTGGCATCTGGGCCAGCTGGGCCGTCGGCACCAGACATGGACGCTCATCGACGTCGACGACCTCGGCGCGGGCGATCCGGCATGGGACCTGGCCCGCCCCGCCGGGTTCTGGGCGGCCGGCCTCATCCCGGACGACGACTGGGCGACGTTCGTGCAGGCGTACCGGGACGCCGGTGGACCGGCGCTGCCAACCGGCGACCCATGGCCGGTGCTCGACCCTTTCGCGCGCGCAGCCGTCGTCCAGGCCGCCGCGCACTCTCCCGACGACGAGCTGCTGCTCGCGGCGTGCGCCCGGATGGTTTAGCTGGAGAAGAACAGCCTGCCGAATCCCTGCTTGCGATAGTGCTTGTTGCCGCGGTGGCCCCAGCCGGGCCCGTGGTCGTAGCCGCCGTAGCCCGGCTGGCTTCCGTATCCGGGCTGCACCGGTGGCGGTGGCGGAGCTGTCTGCACGAACCTGTTCTCCATCTGGGTGAGTGACTCGAGCTCGCCGAAATCGAGGAAGATCCCCCGACAGGTGTCGCACTGCTCCAGGTGGATGCCATTGCGCTCGTAGGTCTTCATCACTCCGGCGCACTTGGGACACAGCAGCGTGTTTGCCGCCCCTGTCTGCGGTGTGGACTTCGGGGGCTCATATGGCGGGATGCTCATGTGTGCATAACGGTGACGTCACCTGTCTGGTTCCTGTGCCCACGACAGCACCGTCGACGCCGTCGCCTCGCCTTGAGGAGCTGATGGCGCGCTCAGGGACCACCTCGCCAATGTTCGATGCGGTGATGGTCAGGAGTGAAGCCGTGCTTCACGCCCCACAGGACAGCCTGGGTCCGGCTGCCGACTCCGATCTTGCGGTAGATCGTGCGGATGTAAGACTTCACGGTGTTCGGGCTGAGATATGTCAGCGTCGCGACCTCGGCATTGCTCTTGCCCTGGGTGATGAGGGCCAGGATCTCCGACTCTCTATCGCTGAGGCCTTCGCCTCGGCCCGGCCAATCGAGCCCTACGGCGCTGCGCGCCCGCGGCGGAACATCACTTATGACCCTCTCTCCGGCATGCACCGCCTCCAATGCAGCTACCAGATCTCGCGCAGGCAACGTCTTCGATAGATAGCCGTGCGCCCCCTGCTGCTGGGCACGACGGACTAGGTCCGGGTGAAAGTTCCAGGTGTACACCACAACTCGGCGTGCACGCGGATTGGCGACCAGGACGGCGATCTCTTCGTGATCCGACTCCGGTTGGGCGAACGAGTCATACAGAGCGATGTCGACTTCGTCCTCGACAGCCGCATTGGAGTCGAGTTCGGCGACGACCACGCGGTCGCGGTACTGGTTGAACATGTTGGCCACACCCATCACCACCACGTCATAGTCGTCCACCAGCGCCACGGTGATCGGACTGTTCGCACGGGAGGCCATGCACGTCAAAGTACCTCCCTAAGGGTGTAACCAGAACCTCCCTAGGGGTGTTGACTGGGGTCAGCTCAACGCCCGCTCGACCCCGACTTCCACGCACGTGGCGGCGCGACTCGGAAGGGCCCAAAGCCGCGATCATCCTTGAAATGATCAAGAGGGGATCCACCATGATCGATCACGTCGCCGAACCAACCAACACCGCTGAATCCGCACACCAACACGGTTTCGAGGTGCAGAAGTGGTGGAGCAACCGGCTCGTGGTGCTGTCGGTTTGTGATGCGGTCGACGCGCTCAGCGCACCACAGCTGTCCGAGGCGATCTGTGACGCGCTCGGCGCGGCGCCGGCGGGACTAATTGTCGACCTCACGGATGTGGAGTTTCTTGCCTCGGTCGGAATGAGCGTTCTGCTGGCAGCGCAGGAGGCGGCTGACGCGATGGCAGTGCGATTCGGGATCGTCGCCGACGGGGCCGCCACCAGCAGGCCGATCAGGCTGCTCGGAATTGACCGCATCCTGACGCTCTATCCCACACTCGACGACGCGTTGCGCGATTTTCGCTGAGGCACCAGCGTCATGACGCGAACACTGGGCGTCGAGGAGGAGTTCCACGTCGTCGACCTGAAGACCAGACGGCTGACCGCCCGCGCGCCCGAACTGCTTGACGTGTTGTCCAACAGCTATGTGGCCGAGCTGCAGCGCTGCGTGGTCGAGATGAACAGCGGTGTGGTCCACACCCTCGACGGACTGCGCGCCGATCTGGAGAGCCACCGCCGGGTCCTCGTTGACGCCGCCGCCAGGCTCGGCATGGGTGTGGTCGCGGCGGGGGCGGTGCCATTGTCGGTGCCCGCCGAGATGCGGGTCACCCCGACCGCCCGTTATCGGCAGATGCTCTCCGATTACCAGCTGCTCGCCCGCGAACAACTCATCTGCGGCACCCAGGTGCACATCGGCATAGACGACCGCGACGAGGCCGTCGCGGTTACCAACCGGGTGGCGCCGCATCTTCCGATACTGCTTGCGCTGAGTGCCAGCTCACCGTTCTGGGCCGACGGATCGGACACCGGCTATGCCAGCGCACGCACATTGGTGTGGCAGCGCTGGCCCACGACGGGACCGGCGCCGGCGGTGTCGTCGGCTGCCGAATATGACCGACTGGTCGAAGACCTCGTGGCCAGCGGGGTGATCACCGACGCCGGGATGGTCTACTTCGACGTCCGGCCTGCGCTCGCCGCGCCGACCCTGGAACTGCGGGTGTGCGACAGCTGCCCGTCAGTCGACACCATCGTGCTGATCGCCGGACTGTTCCGGGCACTGGTTGAGCGCGAGGTCGAGGCGTTGCGGGCGGGCGGCCCGGCGGTCGAGGTCGCCCCGCCGTTGGGCCGGGCCGCGCTGTGGCGGGCGGCCCGCTCCGGGCTGGAGGGCGAGCTCGTCGACATCAGCGGCCCCAGCAGCCGGCCCGCCGCCGAGGTCGTCACCGACCTGGTGCAATCGCTGCGCCCGCAGCTCGAGGCGGCGGGGGACTGGCCGATGATCAGTGAGCTGACCCGGCAAGCGTTGCTCTGCGGCACATCGGCAGCCCGTCAGCGCCGGGCCTTGCGCCGCCGCGGCCGCCTCACCGACGTCGTCGATCAGCTGCTCGCCGAGACGGCGGGCCGGTTCTCAACCGTGCGCCGGTCACCCAAGCTCAGGCGCGCAAAGTAGCCGCGCCAGCTCAGCTCCTGCCCGTAGGGTGATTCGGTGACGCTCTTGCTCGGTCCTGTCCTGCGGCACGTTTCAGACACGACGGCGCTGGTGTGGGTGCAAACCGAGAGCGCGGGAACAGTGGAGGTCCTCGGCTGCTCAGCGCGGACGTTCGCCGTGCAGGGTCATCACTACGCCCTCGTCACGGTGACCGGGCTAACCCCCGACACCGTCACCGAATATGACGTCAAGGTCGACGGGGAATTGGTCTGGCCGCTTGCAGACTGGCCGTTCCCGCCGAGCGTCATCCGCACCCGCGGGCCCGCATCGACTCACCGCCTACAGGCGATCTTCGGATCGTGCCGATACCCCAAGACCGACGATGAGAAGGTCGACTCCAAACTTGGGCTCGATGCGCTCGACGTGTACGCCACCCGAATGGCCACGCACCCCGTCGACGACTGGCCTGAGGCGTTGATCCTGCTTGGCGACCAGCTATACGCCGATGAGCTCACGCCTGAGTCAAGAAAACGCATGGCAGGTCGTCGCACCCGTCTGAACCGGCACGGTCAGCGCCCGCCGGACGAGGTCGTGTCCTTTGCCGAATACGAACGGCTCTACCGCCATTCGTGGGGCGACCGCGAAATCAGATGGCTGATGTCCACCGTTCCCACGGCGATGATCTTCGACGATCACGACATCAGGGACGACTGGAACACGTCGGCGTCCTGGCGCGCCGACGTGAAGGAGAAGCCGTGGTGGCGTGATCGGATCCGGGCCGGGCTGGCGTCCTACTGGGTGTATCAGCACCTGGGCAATATGAGTCCGGACGAGTTGGCCGACGACGAGGACTTTCAGCGCCTGGTTTCGACAGACGGCGACACGTGGCCGCATCTCGTCGATTTGGCCGACCGGGCTGACCAAGAGGTGGACTGCAACAAGGGCATCAGATTCAGCTATCGATGGGATCTCGGCCGCAGCCGGCTCATCATGATCGACTCACGTAATGGCCGAATCCTCGAGTCCGGCGAACGCATGATGATCGGTGAACGCGAATTTGAGTGGCTGGAGACCCAGGCCACCGACCGCCTCGACGAGCTGGACCATCTGATGCTGGCCTCCTCGGTGCCGTGGCTGATGCCGCCCGCAATCGGTGACCTGGAGGCGGTCAACGAGCAAGACGCCGATCGGCCAGGGCTGCGCGGAAGGATCGCCGAAAAGGCCCGCAGGGCAGGTGATTTCGAGCACTGGCCCGCGTTCTACAAATCATTCGTCCGGTTGGCCGAGATGATCGCCCGCATCGCAAGGCATCCCAACGGACCCGCAACCGTCAGTGTGCTGTCCGGAGACGTGCACCACAGCTATGCCGCGCGCGCCGAGTGGGCAGGTGACGCCCAGCGCCGTGGCGCGACGGTGCATCAATTGGTGTGCTCGCCGGTGCACAACTATGTGCCGCTCGTTATCAAGCCGGTGTTCACGCTGGGTTGGACGAGACCCGCGGCCACCTTCACCCGGTGGTGGTCCCGCCGCCGGGGCATCCCCCCGCTTCCGCTGTCGTGGGCGAATACTTGCGGCCCATTGTTCGGGAACACCATCGCCACGATTCAAGTAGACGGCCGCAGCGCCGAGGTGCTTTTCGAGCAGCCCCGTGGCCCGGATGCGCTGGAGGAAGTGGGCCGCGTCGCGCTCGGTCGCCCGTGAAGATTACTCCTCGGGCACACAGAAAGTCAGCGCCGCCGGCACCACGGATGCCTGCAACCGCTTGCTCGAACCCCGCTCTCCACCGTCGAGCTCGTACGTGAGCCGCTCGGCGAACTTGACTTCGAAAGTCCGACCCTGCGTCATCTCGACGAACGGCGAGCGCTCCGAGCGGCCCGCGGCCGCACGCCCGAGGGTGCGGGCCCATTGCAGGGCGCCCTGTGCGGTGACGACCCCGACGTCGAGGTAGCCGTCGTCGGGCCGGGCGTCGTCGAATGCGCGGATGCCGCCGGTGATGGTGCCGACATTGCCGAATAGGACGCAGGTCGCCGGCCCGTCGAACCATTTCCGCCCGTCGACTCGGATCTTGGTCGGCACCGGTTCGTCCCGCACGTGGCGCAGCCCGGTCAACACGTACGCGGCCCGCCCTGCCCGGTCCTTCAATCCGCGATCCGCGTCATTGATCATCTCGGCGTCGAATCCGGCCCCGGCCATGACAGCGAAGTGTTCGCCGTTCAGCTTGCCGAGGTCGAGGCGCCGGTGCGAACCGTGGAACGCTATCCGCACGGCTTCCGGCAGGTCGGTCGGAATACCGAGGTTGCCGGCGAGCTGGTTCGCGGTGCCGGCCGGGATGATCGCGACGGCGGCCTGCGAGCCTGCGAGCGCGTCCACACATCGCTGAACCATGCCGTCGCCGCCCCACACGAGCACCAGATCGATACCGTCCTTGAGCGCGCGCCTTGCGCGCTTGCGCGCTTTGCGGCTCTTGGACACCTCGTGCCAGGTGGGGTCGAACCCCTCGTCGGCGATCATCTTCCGGAGTTCGTCGAGACCGCCACCGAGGGACTTCTTCCGGTGGGCGATGACGGCGACCCGTAGCGCTGGTACCGAAGCAGCGGCGTCCATGCGAAGTGACCTATCCGTTGGCTGTCAGCGTGCCCCGGCGGCCATTGCGGGTCCGGCGCTCCAGCGCATCGATCACCACCGGGCAGATATCGACCTCGTACAGACGCTCCATCGCCTGCAGACCGCCCGGGCTCTCGGCGTTGATCTCGATGACCTTGTCGCCGATCACGTCGATACCGACAAAGAACATCCCGTCCGCAACGAGCTTGTCGCGCATCGCCTCGACCATCGTGCGAGTCGTCTCGGCGATCTCTGTTGCTCGCATCTTGCCGCCCGCGCAGATGTTGGCGCGTGGGTCGTTACCCTCCGGTACCCGCCGGAACGCGGAGACGTGTCCGTCGACCTCGATGAGCTCTCCGTCGAGTAGGAAGATTCGCATGTCGCCTTCCTCGGCTCCGTCAACGTACGCCTGCGCGTAGATGTAGCCGTCCTCTAAAACGGACTCCATCATCTGGTTCAGGTTGGGCTCGCCCTCTCCCTCGACCATGAACACGTTGCGGCCCCTTGCGCCGCACAACGGTTTGATGATGCAACGTCCCACGGACGTGACGAAGTCTCGAACGTCCTCCTGGTTGCGCGTCATCAGCGATCGGGGCCTGATATCCGCCGGGAACTCGTCGAGGTACACCTTTGTCCCCGCGCGCAGAAGCACGGTCGGGTCGTTGACCACGGTCACACCGTGTGTCTGAAGGAGTTGACCGAACACGACGCCCGAGCTGCCGGCCCACGGTCGATCCTGCAGATCCTCGACCGAGTCGTTCCGCAGGAACACAGCGTCGAGTTTGTCCATGCGTATGCGCTCAGCTGTGCCCTGCTTCACGCGATCGACGAACGCCGTCAGTGTGTCGTTGTCGCGCGCCATGCCTGAGCGTGCGTGCGCGCCGATCTCGCCGTCGGGCTCGCCGATCCTCAAGTCGCCGAGGCCGACGTACCACACCTCGTGGCCCATCAGTGCCGCAGCCTTCGCGAGCCGGGTGGTCGCGTACTCGTCGATCTCGGTCTGCACGCGGTTGACTACGAATGCAATCCTCATGCGGCCACATCCATTTCGAGTAGGTCGGCGGCGCTCATGCCTTCACGCATGCGTTCGAGCCGCTCCTCGGCGCCCGGTGCGCACAGCCAACGAGGACGCGCCCACGGCGGTTCGAGCACCCCTTGCTGAATCAGGTCCTCCACCAGCGGCGCATGGTCGAGCGAGAGCTTGCCGGCGAGAAGGGGATCGATGTCGCGTCCTTCGGCGAAGTATCCGAGGACCCGCTCGATCCCGCGCAGATACATGATGTCCTTCGTCGAGCCTCCGCCGTACGTCGCGCGGCTCGTCACCGACCACGCGGTGCGGGGCGCGAAGCCATGTCCGTCGGTCAGTTCGTTGAAGATCTCGATGAAGTCCGCGCCGGCCAGCATCATCGATGCCGCCACGACCCTCGCGGCGAGGACGCGCATGCGTCTGGGATCGAGCCCCCCGACGACGTATTCGGCGAGGACCGCCAGGCCTTCCTGCGTCTCCTCGTACGAGGGGAGCCCGACGGCCAGGAGCTTCAAGGGTTGGGAGTCGCCGTTGCGATAGGTAAGCACGTGTGTCCCGACTTCGTGCTGGATCAGCGGCTCCACGCGGTCCTCGCGGAAAGCGGCGGTGGCAGGGATGAAGAGCCTGCCAAACGACACCATCAGATCGGCGACGTCGTCGCGCACCTCGACCGCGACGGGGAAGCCGGGATAACTCGAACGGTATGACTCCAGCTCCGCTCGCGCCGCGTCGGCGAATGCCATTGCGGTGATGCTGCGCGCCGTGATCGGTTGCGGATCGATGTGCGCGAGCAGCGAGCGAGCCGTCGCGATAAGCGATTCCCCGGGTTCTCCGTAGAGTGCAAGCGCGCCGTACCTGAAGCGCGAAGTGCCCCGATCCTCGAGCAGCGTTGTCTGCCGGGCGATTTCGTCACGCTTTGCCCGAAAGAGCGAGTTGAGTGCCGGATCCTCCACCCGCTCGATCTCGACGTTGTAGAGGTCGCGCTTGACTAGGTCCGGATCGAAGTCGAGCGGCCTCGACTGCAGGGTGGGGACAGACTCGAAACCCGAGCGTTCGAAATCCCTCCACGCCTCGGCGCCGTTGGTCGGTGTGACATTGAGCAACAGGTTCAGCGCGCGCTCGATCTCCGTCAGACGAGCGTCGACGGCCAGCGCAGTGGTGAGATCAGGACGTTCCACTCGCATGCCTCCAGACCGGTTGCCGCGCAACAGCAACAGGCTGGGCAGCCCCTAGCTCAACCGCTGCATCGGGCCGCCGGTCGGCCATCAGTGGATCGGCTGACACCGGCTCGGGCGAGCCCGCACGGACTGCCTCGAGCTGCGCGGCGAACGCGACACCGAGGAACAACGCGACCGACGATAGGTTCGCCCAGAGCAGGAGGGCGAAGATCCCCGTCAGGGGACCGTAGGTGGTGCCGAAGGACCCGCTCTTGACGACATAGAGCGCAAGCAGCCCGGTCAGCAGCAGCCAAAGCGCAAGCGACACACCGGCTCCGAACGCCAGCCAGGAGTACCCCGGCTGCTGTCGACGCGGTGCACGCTCGATGATGACGGTGAAGGACATCCATGCCAACACGACACCGACCGGCCAGCAGAGGATCTGCCACAACGTCTCGAAGGTCTGAGCCCAGCCGTAAGTCGCGGCCAATGAGTCGCCGAGCGCATCACCGGCGATGATGACGAGGAATCCGAGCTGCATCAGCAGGCCCGCGGTTAACGCCATGAGCAGGGCCCGCCCGTACTTTCGCAGGGCCGGCCGGTCGCGTTCGATGCCGTAGATGCGGTTGGCGCCTCGTTCGATCTGACCCATCGCCGTGGTCAGCGCGATGATCGCGGCGAGCAGACCCAGCCACAGAGCGAGCTGGCCCCCTGTCACGCCCTGGTCATGCGTGCGCTGGGCAGCCTGTTCCACCATGTCGCCGCTGTCCTTACCGGGCAATACCCCGGCCACGGTCTGGATGATGATCTGCCCGACCTTCTCCTGGTGTAGCGCGCTCGAAAGACCAACCGCCGCAATGACGAGCGGGATGAACGACAAGCAGAGCTGCAGTGCGAGGGCACGCGCATTGGTGAAGCCATCGGCGTACCTGAAGCGGATGAACGAGTTCTTGAGGAGTTTCCAGCGCCCGTAGCGCCGCAGGGTTGTGACTGCGTCGTCGGCGGAGAGCTCGTCGCCGGAGATGGTGATCGTCTCCGGCACGCGGGTCGCGGTGCTCATCTACGGCTCCTTATTCGCGCGGCGCGCATTGTCACCCGCTCACCAGGCGCGGGTCGGCGTCGACGGCCGCTGGCATCAGTGATGCGCATGTAGAAGATGACGACGGTCAGCCAGATCACGCCGAGCAGCGCTCCGGCGAACACGTCGGTCGGGTAGTGCATGCCGCGGTACACGCGGCTGCCGGCGATCAGCAGCGGCACGGCCGTACAGATGACGACGACGGCCACGTTGATCCATCGATGCCGGCTGTGCCAGAGGATGATTGCGGCAATCGAGCCGTAGAAGCACACGGCCGCAGCGGTGTGGCCCGACGGGAACGACGAGGTCGGTGGTGCTTCGTCGAGTTGCGGGACGCGCGGCCGTGGGCGGTCGATGAAGAGCGTCGTCGCCACGAATATGGCTGTCTCGCCAATCACCGCGTAGATGACGACCAAGGCCTCGCGCCAGCGGCCGAATTTCCAGCGGAACAACGCCGCAGCGAGGGCCGTGAGGGTGATTATGGTCAGCGTCTCGGACAGCGTCGTGATGAGCTTGCTCTCCGAGATGCCTTCTTGCTGGCGGTATTGGACCAGCCGACCGGGTACCGCGGCATCCCACTTGCCGAAGGCCGTAGAGGGGAGGACATCGGTGAGGAGGAAGCCCAAAGCCACCATCAACGCGACGAGACAGGCGGCCGGAACGAGCAGCCGCCCGACGTCACGGGCGACGGTACCGAAACCCTCTGAGGTCATGCTGTCGGATACCCACGCTGGCGTTAATTAACTCTCTCGTGGTGATATCCGGAACTCGCCAGGTCAGCGCCGTGCTACCGACTGCTCGGGGGTTCCCACATCGGCCGGCCCTCCGACGGGCTGCCCGGTCTCGCGACGCCATGCGACGTAAGCCCAAGTCGTCACGGCCACCCAGCCGACGCCGAGCGTGATCCCGGCCAAGACATCGCTGACGAAGTGGACGCCCAGCACGACCCGCGCGAGCCCGACGGAGCCGACGATCAAGCCGGCGGCTGTAACCGCGGCGACGCGGCCGCCGCGCGGGAGGAAGCGAAGAGCGATCAGCAGGAGCAGGCAGCAGCCGATTGACGCCCCCAGCGCATGGCCGGACGGGAATGACATCCCGGGGGCAGTCGAGACCGGATCCGGAAGCACCGGGCGGGCCCTGCCGACAACCTCCTTCAGCGCGACGCCGAGTGCAGCCCCACCGAAGACCGTGACGGCAAGCCAGGCCGCATGGTGCCGTTCGCCGTTTATCAGGTACACCAACGCGATTACCGTGAGTGCGACGCGGAACACGTTCGGGTCGAAGACGTCGCTGACGACCTCTGCCGCCTGCACCAGTTCGGGATGAGCGGTGCCGATCCGGTTCAGCGCCTCCGCGGTGTCGGCGTCGAGATTGCGTAGCGGCGGCCAGCCGGCGCGGACGAGCAGCAGCAGTAGCACGAACGCGACCGCAGCGACGGGTGTGACGACCATTCCCGCGCCAAGTCGCAGTCCGAAGCGCTCATCGGCGGCTGACAGATGTCGTTCGACGGCCCACCGCCTCGGCCTCTTCATCCTTAAGTCGTCCCCAGGACGGCGGCTCGGTAAACCCGGGGCTTAACGGATCTAGACCCAGTAAGGCACGCGGGCCCGGTACTGCCGCATCGCGAACGCGGCAAGAATCCAGCCGATCACGGTCAGCGACAGCACCACCACCCAGTGCCGCAGCTCCTGGTCGGCGCCAAGCAGCGGGGCCCGCACAATGTCGAGGTAGTGCAGCAGCGGGTTCAGTTCGACGATCTTGGCGTACTGGCCCGCGCCCTGTTGCTGAAGCGTTGACTCGTTCCAGATGATCGGGGTCATGAAGAACAACAGCTGCACGAGGCTGAACAGCAGCGGGCTGATGTCGCGGTAGCGGGTGGCAAGAATGCCGAAACACAGTGATACCCATATGCAGTTCAGCACGATCAGGCCCAGCGCAGGGATGACGGCCAGATCGGGCCACGTCCAATGCTTCGGATAGATGATCGCGATGACCACGAAGATGATCATGTTGTGCGCGAACAGGATCATCTGCCGCCACACCAGTCGGTAGACGTGCACCGAGAGCGGTGTCGGAAGTTGTTTGATGAGGCCCTCATTGGCGACAAACACATCCGCGCCCTCGAGGATCGCGGCGTTGATCAGATTCCAGACGATCAGGCCGAGCGTCACATACGGCAGGTGCTCTTCGAGCGGCAGCTTGAACAGCTTGGAGTACAACAACCCCATTGCGACGGCCGTCGCTCCCGTGGCGATGGTGATCCAGAACGGGCCAAGCACGGAACGGCGGTAGCGCTGCTTGATGTCCTGCCACCCAAGGTGCAGCCACAGCTCGCGCTTGCCGAAGCCTGCGACCAGATCGCCCCACGCCCGGCCCATGGTCCTGGACTGCGCGGCGGCGTCGGTGAACGTCATTGGTTCGGCCTTTCAAATTTTTCCCGACGGCCCAAGCGCCGCAACCGAATCCACTCCACCAGGCCGGCCGGATCGCGGCGCGACACCAGAAAGTACCAGCCGAACCGCGCCCACTCCTGCGGAAGGAGCTTGCGCAGTCCCGGCTGGGACATCAGGTAGCCGCGATTGCGGTAGGTGAAGAACCGCTTGGCCGCATCGTCGGGATATTGGGTATGCATCCGCCCGCCGAGGATCGGCTTGAACTCGTCGCCGCCCTGCGGGTGCAGGTACACCGCGTCGAGGCAGGTGCCGAACGGCAGCCCGGACCGCACCAGGCGGCGGTGCAACTCCACCTCATCCCCGCGGACGAACAAGCGCAGATCCGGCACCCCGACCGCCTCCAGTGTCGATGCCCGAAACAGTGCGCCGTTGAACAACGATGCGATCCCCGCCAGCAAATCTTCAGTGCCCGTGCGCAACTCGTTGACGCGGCGTCGCCACACGAGTCCGCGGCGCAGCGGAAACGCCAGGCGTGACGGATCGTTCATGTCGCACACCATCGGCGACACCTCGGCAAGGCCATGTTTCGAGGCGCACGCCAAAAGCGTGCCCAAAACGTCTGAGTCGGCGGGCCTGCCGTCGTCGTCGGCCAGCCACACCCAATCGGCGCCAAGCGCCAAGGCGTGCAGGATGCCCAACGCGAAACCGCCTGCGCCGCCGAGGTTTCGGCGTGAGCCCAGATAGGTCGTCGGGATCGGCTGACCGGTCACCAGTTCGGCGACCCTGGCGTCGTCATCGTTGTCGACGACCACCAGATGGTCGGGGGTGCGCTTCTGCGCGGTGAGCGCGTCCAGCGACTTGGCGAGTTCGTCGGGACGTCGATGCGTGACCACCACGGCGTACACCGTCTCAGTCACGGGCACCTTCGCGAGCGTCCTCCTCGAGGACCTCGCGCACGTGGCGCGCCGCGTCCTCACCCTCGTAGGCGCGCACCACGTCCTCGATGCCGCCGGTCATCTTGATGGTGCCGTGGTCGACCCACATCGCGGTCTTGCACAGCCGGGCCAGAAACTCGTTGGAGTGGCTGGCGAACACCAGGATGCCCGACCGCTCGACCAGGCTTTGCAGCCGCGTCTGCGCCTTCTTGAGGAAGTCCGCGTCGACGGCTCCGATGCCCTCGTCGAGCAGAAGGATCTCGGGGTCGATGCTGGTCACCACGCCCATCGCCAGCCGCACCCTCATGCCGGTGGAGTACGTGCGCAGCGGCATCGACAGGTAGTCGCCGAGCTCGGTGAACTCGGCGATCTCGTCGACCTTGGCCATCATCTGCTTGCGCGTCTGGCCGAGGAACAGCCCGCGGATGAGGATGTTCTCGAAGCCGGAGATCTCGGGGTCCATGCCGACGCCGAGGTCGAACACCGGAGCCACCCGGCCCGTCACTGTGGCGACTCCTCGGGTGGGCTCGTAGATCCCCGACAGCAGCCGCAACAGCGTCGACTTGCCCGCACCGTTGTGCCCGACCAGCCCGACCCGGTCGCCCATCTCCAGCGACATGGTGATGTCCCGCAGCGCCTCGATGACCACGACGTTGGACGCATTGCGTCCGATCGTGCCGCCGGCCTTGCCGAGGAACGCCTTCTTCAGCGAGCGCGCCTTGGCGTCGAAGATGGGAAATTCCACCCACGCGTTTCGCGTCTCGATGTGGGGGTGAGGGGGGTCGGAAAGCTCAGTCACGTTGCCTACAGGTACTGACCGGTCCCCGGTGGCGTCGGGCCGCGCTGGACTCCCATGCCGGGCGGCAATGCGCCCTGTCCCCGCATCTGCTCCAACTGCTGGCGCGCGGCCATCTGCTGGGCGAACAACGCGGTCTGAATCCCGTGGAACAACCCTTCCAGCCAGCCGACCAGCTGCGCCTGCGCGATCCGCAGTTCGGCGTCGGACGGGACGCTGTCCTCGGTGAACGGCAGTGTGAGGCGCTCGAGCTCATCACGTAGCTCGGGCGCAAGACCCTCCTCGAGCTCGCGAATGCTGTGGCGATGGATGTCGCGCAGCCGGTTGCGGCTGGCGTCGTCGAGCGGTGCGGCCCGCACCTCCTCCAGCAGCTGCTTAATCATGGTGCCGATCCGCATCACCTTCGCGGGTTGCTCGACGAGATCGGTCAGCGACTTGACGTCGCTGTCCTCGTCGCCAGCGCCGGCATCGCCGCTGATGATCTCGATGTTGTCGTCGTCGGTATTGGCAGTCATTTCCCTCCGCGCCACTCGTATATGCGGGCCTCGCCGTTGTCGTAGATCTTCTCCCACGACCGCGACGTATCTAGCGACACTAGTCCGTCGGGCATGACGAACCCTCGGACCACCGGTGTGCTGGTGATTACGTAGCGGATGTTGAGCGCCTTGACCGCCTCGGCGACTCGCGGGTCGGTGTCGGCGTCGTCGGCGTAGGCCCAGAATATGAACCGGTGATATCCCGGACCCTGCTGAACCGGGTAGTCGTAGTGGGTCCACAGCGGGTGCAGGCCCGCGGCCGCGTACATCCATGCGGTGCCGTCGGTGTTCGCGTCGCCGATGAGGGTGTCGCGGGCGCCGGGCAGCGCGGCCAGGTAGGCGAACGCCTCCAGGTCTTTGTCGTCGATGATCACCGAGTCGTATTTCTCGCCGAGCAGGAACTGGTGCCGCGGCAGATAGGCAACGCCGATCGCCACGCTCACACCGAGAGCCACGGCCACCGAAAGCCCGCGCCGCCGCAAAAGTAAAGCCGCCAGCGTGTAGACGCCGATGCCGGCCGATGCGGTGAGCAACATCGCCACCACCGCGGACAGCCGGCGCGGGTCGCTGTAGAACAGATCGCTGAACTTGCCGACGAGCGAGCCGATCGGGCCGCCGAACGTCGCGGACGAATGCACGATCGACACCACCAGCAGCAGCCACACCGCCAGCGGCCACCAGACCCGCCGGACGATAAGGACGATGGCGCCGACGGCGGCCAGGATGATCAGCGGCCACTGGATCGGGAAGTCGTTGAGGTGACGGGTGTGCTGGACCACCGCGTCGATCAGACCTCGCTTGCGGCCTTCATGGGTGACGAACTCGTGCCCGACGATGATCTCGGCTTGCTGCAGCACCCCGAGGAACTGCGGAACGAGCAGCGCGACAGCGGGAGTCGCGATCAGCAGCAGATTGATGACATCGGTCACCCGGCCGCGCACGGGCCGCCATAGCGCGTCGAACGCCCACCACCCAGCGACCAACAGCACCGTCACCACGCCGCCGGTGATGTGCACGGAGAACACCCCGAACAGCGCGAGCACCGCGAGCGGGATGCGGTCGCGGTGCCGCAGTGCGGACGCGATCAGCACCATGGTCGGCACGGCAAGGCCGTAGGCGACGAGGTTGGGCATCGACGCGGTATCGAACTCGACATAGGGGATCGCGGTGAACGACGCGGCAAGCGTGCCAGCGGCCGCCGCCGCACCGGCGGCGTGCCACTCGTCGGTCCGGTTACGCAGCAGACGCCATGCCAGCGTCGCGCCGCTTACCGGGAACAGCCAGATCGCCGCCGCCAGTGAGCTCAGCGTGTATGAGGTGGTCGGCGCGGCCCCGATGACCTGGCTCAGCACCGCACCGAGGGCGTGAAACGTCGAGGGGTAGTACAGCGCCTCGTGTGTTTCGATGTTGCGCAGCTCGCCCATGTGCGTCGGCGACGCTTGGCCGGTCTCGAGAATGAACCGGATGGTGTTGGCGTGCCACACCGCATCCCAGTTGCTCGGGACTGATTGCCAATTCGGCATCCCGCGAACTGCCGCCAAACCGACCAACGCCGCGCCGAGCACCACCCCCGCGGCGACAAGGAGCGCGGGCCCGCGGGATGCGGCACGGGACTCGGCGTCGACGTCCCGGTACCTGTTCAGCACCATCCGCAAACCCAGCGCGGCGGCTGTCACGAGTGCCGCCGCAAACAGCGCCGTCCAAACGTTCCACCCGAGACCGAGTGCGCCGAACGGTACGATCACCAATGCGACGACGCCGTAGGTCAGTGCCGGCCCCACCGCGACCGCGGTCGACCAAGTTAGCCGGCCAACGCGTGCGACGATTGCTCCGGGGATCACTAGCAACATCAGTGCAATTAGCACTCCGAACCCGAAGCTCACTGGACTAGTATGGCTGCCCAGGTGACCCGGTCCGAGCAGGCATGGGCGTCGCAAGGCGCCGTCGGGCATCAGCCAAATCGTGTCGGTTTCTGATTTCACTGACGCTCTAAGGTGGGCTGGCATGGCATACGACGTCGCCCGGGTGCGTGGTCTGCACCCGTCTTTGGGCGATGGTTGGGTTCACTTCGACGCGCAGAACGGCATGCTGCTGCCTGACTCGGTCTCCAGGGCCGTATCCACCGCGTTCCGAGGGTCGACGCCGACGCCGGTGGGTCCGCATCCGTCCGCGCAGCGCAGCGCCGCCGTGCTCGAGGCAGCGCGCCAGGCAGTGGCCGATCTGGTCAACGCCGACCCGAGGGGTGTAGTCCTCGGGTCTGACCGTGCGGTGCTGCTGACATCGTTGGCCGATGCGTCGTCGTCCCGGGTCGGGCTCGGATACGAGGTGGTGGTGACCCGCCTGGACGACGAGGCGAACATCGCGCCGTGGTTGCGCGCCGCCAATCGTTATGGCGCCAAGGTGAAGTGGGCCGAGGTCGATATCGAGACCGGCGAGCTGCCCGCCTGGCAGTGGGAGGGCCTGATCACCAGGCCGACGCGGCTGGCCGCAATCACCTCGGCCTCATCGACTTTGGGCACCGTGTCCGATCTGCAGGCGGTGACCAAGCTGGTGCATGAGATCGGCGGGCTGGTGGTCGTCGACCATTCCGCGGCCGCCCCGTACCGGCTGATCGACATCGACGAGATCGATGCCGACGTCGTCGCGGTGAATGCGATCGCCTGGGGAGGCCCGCCGATCGGCGCGCTGATCTTCCGCGATCCGGCGCTCATCGACTCGTTCAGCTCGGTGTCGCTGAACCCGTATGCCACCGGCGCCGCGCGCCTGGAGATCGGCGCACACCAGTTCGGCTTGCTGGCCGGTGTGGTCGCCAGCATCGAGTATCTGGCTTCACTTGACGAGACGGCGAACGGGACCCGCCGCGAAAGACTGTCCGTCTCAATGGAATCGTCGTCGGCGTATATGAGCCGGCTGTTCGACTATCTGTTGGTCTCGCTGCGCTCACTGTCGGCGGTGATGGTGATCGGCAGGCCAGAGGCTCGCATCCCAGTGCTGAGTTTCGCGGTGAGCGACGTGCCTGCCGAGCGGGTGGTGCAGCGGTTGGCCGACAACGGAATCCTTGCGATCTCGAACGCCAGCTCGCGAGTCCTTGATGTCATCGGGGTCAACGACATTGGCGGAGCGGTGACGGTCGGATTGGCGCACTATACGACGACCGCCGAGGTCGATCAGCTGGTTCGCGCTCTCGCGTCGCTGGGCTAGTCCGCCACGCGCAGAACCACTTTCCCCGAAACCTCACCTGAGGCCAGCAGCTGATGCGCGGCGCGGGCCTCTTCGATCGGAAACTCGGCCCCGATAATCGGGCGAACTTGCGCGTCGGCGACCATCGGCCAGACGTTGGCGACCACTTCGGAGACGATCTCGCTCTTGCTGCCGGGCCCGGTGACCGGACGGGCCCGAAGGGTGGTGCCGATGACCCCGGCGCGCTTGCCGACGAGCTTGCCGATGTTCAGCTCCGCCTTGACGCCGCCCTGCATGCCGATGATGACCAGCCGGCCGCCGGTGGCAAGGGCGTCGATATTGCGGTCCAGATACGCCGCCCCCATGATGTCGAAGATCACGTCGGCCCCGGTACCGCCGGATTCGCCACGAACCCGCTCGACAAAGTCTTCATCGCGATAGCCGATGGTGATCTCGGCGCCGAGTTCGGCGCACAGGTCCAGCTTGTTCTGCGAGCCCGCGGTGATCGCGACACGACAATCGAGCGCACGCGCCACCTGGATGGCGTGGGTGCCGATGCCGCTGGCACCGCCGTGGATGAGCAGCAATTGACCCGCTGCCAGGTGCGCTGTCATCACCAGGTTCGACCACACCGTGCACGCGACCTCGGGCAGTGCGGCAGCGTCGTGCAGAGCCACCGAGTCGGGTATCGGCATTACCTGCCCGGCGGGCACAGCCACGAACTCCGCATACGCCCCGCCGGCCAGCAAAGCGCAGACTTGTTGCCCGACGGACCAGGTGCCGACGCCGGCGCCGACCGCGGCGACGGTCCCGGACACCTCGAGGCCGAGGATGTCGCTGGCGCCGGGCGGCGGCGGGTACTTGCCTGCGGCCTGGAGCAGGTCGGCCCGGTTGACTCCTGCGGCGCTCACCTTGATGAGCACCTCGTCGTCGCCGGGAGTGATGTCGGGGACGTCTTGCCAGATGAGCCGATCCTCGGGTTCGGCCACAATTGCACGCATTTAATTAACGCTACTACCCTGCGAAAACAGTCTGCAGTTTCCTGCCCCAGCAATGCCGCCGGGATTTACTATGTCGGGATGGAGGGGATCATCGCCGGGCGTACCGCGAGTGACATGCCCGGTTTGGACATCGCTGAGCAGAGGTCGTGGCAAAATTTCCTCGACTCAGCGCTGCGGTTGTACGCGACGCTGAATCGGTCGCTGGTAGACGCACATCATCTGACCCTTAACGATGTGCGGCTGCTCGACATGCTGGACAAGTCAACGACGGGGTCGGCGCGAATGGGGGATCTCGCCGACGCGCTGATGTCATTGCCAAGCCGGGTCACCAGGCAGATCCGCCGGTTGGAGCTGCAGGGACTGGTCAGGCGAGGGGCCAGCCCCGATGACGGCCGCGGCGTGCTGGCGACCATCACCGACGACGGAAGGTCGGCCGTGCGGGAGGCGATGATGACCTATGGCGACGGGGTGCGCGCGCACTTCCTCGGCAGACTGTCACGTCCACAGATCGCCGCGATGGGGGAGAACTGCCGGCGCATCAGCGTCGCGCTCAAGGCGGGCGCGCCACCGGCCAAACTCGGCCGCGTCTAGGCCACGTACTCTTATCGGCGGTGGCGTGGCAGAGCGGCCTAATGCACTCGCCTTGAAAGCGAGAGACGGCTAACACCGTCCGGGGGTTCAAATCCCTCCGCCACCGCTGTGGGTCGCCGGCTCGGAACCGCTGGGCGACAGTGGGATTGCCTCGGCCGTTACTGCGCCCGCTTACCTGAGGCGTCCGCGCTGCGTCGTCGACGCCGGTGGCTGGTGTCACAGAGCGGGTATGTTTTACTGCGCCCGCATGCGCAGATTGCGACCATGAAACGGTCCGACTCGACCGCGGAACCATCGGGCAACTCGATCCGCACCGGGCCCTCGACCATCACCGGCCCGCCCGCAACGGGTCGAACAAGCCGCCGGGTAGGGTCGCTCGTCATCTCTGCGCCTTGATCACACCAAGTCGCTCGACCCGTCGTCCCCGGTCCAGCAGGCCGATCTGTTCGAGCCAGGCCGCTCGCGCGGACAATACCGGCCCGAATGGAATATGTTGCTCGGCAACGATTTCCGCCGACAGCCCGGTTTGGCGCAGCGCGCTCACTGATTGGTCGAGCCCGGCGAACTCCGAATGCACCAGCAGCAGGATGCCGTCCTCGTCAAGGAGACTTGCGGCCGTCGCGCAGAGCGGATCAAGTACCAAGCGCCCGTCGCGTCCGGCGTCCCAGGCGGTCGAATCCCCGACGTCGGCGATTGACTGGTCCTCGTTTGCGGCCGGGTCGTACGGAACATACGGCGGGTTGCACACCACCAGTCCGAACGGTCCGAACTCCGCGGCCCGAGCCCACGATCCCAGATGGACATCGACGCGCACTCCTGCCGCGGCGGCGTTGGCGCGGGCACAGCGGACGGCGGCCGGTGACAAGTCGAAGGCTCGTACGCTGGCGGCGCCAAGGGTCGCCGCACTCAGCGCGAGTACCCCGCTGCCGGTGCACAAGTCGGCCACTTGGCGACCGGGCGCCACCGCCGTCATCTCCATCGCCTCGATGAGGAGTTCGGAGTCCTGCTGCGGCGGGTAGACACCGGGCGCCACCCTTACTTGCGGTCTCGAATATGCGGAAGTCACAACGGCCTTTCGTCCGGTACGGCCAACCCGGGTCTGGGGCCGTTCTGACATGTTTATGCCCGGTACGTGTCGCGTGAAACGCGCTGAGGACCACAAATCGGTGGACAGTTATGCGCTGGTGTGTCCGTGCGGCTGGGCGACCGGCTTGGATTCGGCAGAGCCTCTCTGGCGCAGGAAGATTGACAGGCCGACTATCGCTGCTACCGCGATGAATTCACTCTGCCAGTTCTGCATCGACTCGAACCAGAACTGCGATGTGGTGACATAGCGCCACACGGAGATTGCGGCCTGCCCGTGCTGCAACTGCTCTTCGTTGAACGCCTTAACCCCGCCCATGGCGTGCAGCGCCCATGAGGCGAAGAACAACACGAAAAAGGCTATGGCCAGAGAGTGTTCATATACGGTGAGAACCAGACCGCCCGCGCGGACCGGCCACGGCGAGTACTGGTTCTGCGCTTCGCGCGGGTCCTGATCCTGCGGAGCGTTTTCGTCCATCGGCTTGGACTCCGATTACCCTCTCTGATAGAGGAACGCGGTCAACACCACGTACATGCCCATCTGCAGGAACTCAGACTCCCAGTTCTCAAATGTCGCTTCCACGAAGTCGCCGGTCGTCAGGTAGGACAACACCGACACCTGCTCGGTTGACCCTTGCTCCTGCTGCTCCTGGTTGTAGGTCGCCGCTCCAGACACCACCATGCCGACGAAGAACACCGCGAAAAGTCCCAGGCACGCCAGCAGCAAGCCATTGTCGTGCAAGGCGGCGGGAATGCGACGACCGCGTGCCATGGGACCTTCCCAACCCAGTAGTTCGGCGCGCCTTTCGGAGGTCACCGTAGGAAATCTGGTTTTCCCTCACCTCGCGTACCGAAACCCAAGGGCGTACCGGTTCCTATCCGGCGGCCGCCAGCGTGCGCTCACCGGCGTGACTGCGCAGCGTGTCCAGTGCCGTCGCGAGCAGCCGCGAGACGTGCATCTGTGAGCAGCCGACGCGCTCGCCGATTTGAGCTTGGGTGAGATTTTCGAAGAATCGCAGGGTGAGCACGGTTCGCTGCCGCTCGGGCAGGGCTGCGATCAGGGGACGCACTGTCTCCACATCGAGCACCTTGTCCAGGTTGGGGTCGAGATCGCCGATGGCGTCGCCGAACGGCCGGTAGTCCTCCCCGGGGCCGGCAGGCATATCGATGGACATTGTCGAGTAGTGAGCGCCACCGACTGTCGCTTCGACGACAAGGTCTCGATCGATACCGAGATAACCGGCGACCTCAGAGACGTTGGGTGCTCGTCCCAGCCGTTGCGAGAGCTCTGCGCGAGCCCTAACCAGTTGTGGTTGAAGCTCTTTGACGCGGCGGGGAACTTTGACCGCCCATCCGTAGTCGCGGAAGTGGCGGCGGACCTCGCCCATCATCGTCGGCACGGCGAACGCCAGGAAGTCCGCTCCATTGTCGACGTCGAAGCGGTTGACAGCGTTCACCAAACCCGACCGTGCGGCCTGGACGAGATCGTCAAACGGCTCACCCCGACCGCTGTATCGACGGGCGATGTGGTCAGCGAGTGGCAGTCCGCATTTGATGATTTCGTCGCGCTGGCGTCGAAATGCCTGCGACCCCTCGTCGAGCGTCTTGAGGCGACGGAACATCTCCGTCAGTTCTGAATACTCCGAAGTCGGTTCTGACACGAGCGCTTCCTATCCGTTCCGCGAGTTTTTAGATGACGCGGCTCGAATCTGAACCTGTGGGGCGGGAGTACCCAAATACCCACAAGCTAAAACGTCAGTGCCCACGATCAGCGTGCCGGCGCCACCTCCGAAGCCATCACGTCGACCGCTCGATCCCACACCCTGTGCAGGCCGACAGCACTGGCCAGCGCGTCGGTGAACGACTTGTCCACCGCGTCGGCTACGAGCACCCCGGCCCCGTCAAGTGAGATTCCAGCGGCCGTGAGCACCTCAGTGCCATCTCCCCATGCCGCCACCGGTTTGCAATGCCGGAATGCCTCTTGCAGCAACACTATTAGCTTGATGTCGCGGGTCGGCCTTGTCCCGGCGGCGACGACAAGTGCGTCGTACTCGATGGACCGCGTGGTCAACAGCGTCCGCTCGACGATGACACTGCGCTTTCCCGACTTGAGCTGGCCGCCAATGGGTGCGGTGACCAACGGGGTCGCGCCAAGGCGCTGAATTGACTGCACCAACTTGGTGACCCCGGCCAGATCCGAATCCGCGCCCGCGATGATGCCGATCTTGCGGCCATCGATCGGCCCTGGAGTGTCGATGATCTGCGACAAAGCCGGCGATACGAAAACGTCCTGCGGCGGTTTACCTTTCGGGGCCGGCAGGCCCAGTCCGATGGCCACCTGCTTGCACAGGTCCGTATCGACATTGGCGAGCACCTCGAGTTGGCGCTCCTTGATCGCCTGCTCATAGCACTTTCCCAGTTCGAACGTGAACGCCTCGATGACGTGGACCTGCTCGACGTGGGACAAGCTGCGGTAGAACATCGCCGCCTGCGTGAAGTGATCGTCGAACGACGCCGGCTGCGCTCGGACGGTCGGGCCGTCGACCGGACGCGGAGTTTGGACATAGCCACCCTCGTCGGCGTCCGCGACGAGCGGTTCCCCGCCGTCGATGCTGTTCGGGCGGTACGGCGCCTGGCCAGTGTGGATGGCCGTCTGATGCATGCCGTCGCGCAGCATGTCGTTCACCGGGCAGTGGGGCCGGTTGATCGGCAGCTGAGTGAAGTTGGGTCCACCGAGCCGGGTGAGCTGTGTGTCGAGGTAGGAGAACAGCCGGGCCTGCATGAGTGGGTCGTTGGTCGGTTCGATCCCTGGCACGAGGTTGCCGGTGTGGAACGCGACCTGTTCGGTTTCGGCGAAGTAGTTGGTCGGATTGCGGTTGAGGGTCAGCTTTCCGATCAGCTGTACCGGGACCATTTCCTCGGGAACAATCTTCGTCGGGTCGAGCAGGTCGATGCCCTCGAAGCTGTCCGTGCCGTCGTCGGGCATGACCTGGATGCCCAGTTCGTACTCGAGGAACGCGCCAGCCTCGATGCCATCGGCCATGTCCCGACGATGGAAATCCGGATCGCAGCCCGCCGCGATCTGTGCCTCTTCCCAGACCAGTGAGTGCACACCGGCAACCGGCTTCCAGTGGAACTTGGCCAAGCTGGTCTTTCCTTTCTTGTCGACGAGACGAAAGGTGTGCACGCCGAAACCCTCCATCGTGCGGAACGACCGGGGAATGCCTCGATCACTCATGTTCCAGAACACGTGATGGGTGGCCTCGGTGTGCGATGACACGAAGTCCCAGAACGTGTCGTGGGCTGATTGCGCCTGAGGGATCTCGCGATCAGGGTGGGGCTTGCCGGCATGGATGATGTCGGGGAACTTGATGCCGTCCTGAATGAAGAACACCGGGATGTTGTTGCCGACCAAGTCGAAGTTGCCCTCGTCGGTGTAGAACTTGACCGCGAATCCCCGGGTATCGCGCACGGTGTCGGCAGACCCGCGTGAACCGAGAACGGTGGAGAAACGGCAGAACACATCTGTCTTCTTGCCCTTCCGGCTCAAGAAGCCGGCCTTGGTCACCGACGCGGCGGTGCCGTAGGCCTCGAAGACACCGTGCGCCGCGGCGCCCCGAGCGTGTACGACGCGCTCGGGGATGCGTTCGTGGTCGAAATGCGTGATCTTTTCCCGCAGGTGGAAGTCCTCGAGTAGGGACGGACCCCGATCACCGGCTTTGAGCGAGTGGTCGGTGTCGGGTATCCGCAGACCCTGCGCAGTCGTCAGGTACTTCCCGGACTGAGCCCTCGCGTCCGAGGCTTCTCCGTTGGTGTTCCCGGTGGGGCTGGTCGGTTTCGGGGCCGATTGATCAGGCTGACGGCGAGGCGGCACGGTGAGCTCCTGGGCTGTCGTTGGGTAGCGATCACCGCGGATACCCGGATCCCGAGCCCTCATGCATGGACAGCGCGCCCAGGTTTGGCCCGATCGGTGCGGGGTAAATCGTGCTTGCGCCGGCGCTGTGACCAGTCCCGCGCCGAGGACCCATCAAACGCTCGACGAAGCGTCGATAGATCGTTATAGGAGGCTTGGATGTCTGAGCATGACAAGGCCGGACAGGCACGCAAGGGCTTGATCGACACGATCAAGGGCCGGGCGAAGGAAATCGTTGGCGCTATGACCGGCAACGACTCGCTGACCGCCGAGGGACAGCTCGATCAGGTCCAGGCCCAGCAGCGCAAGGAAGCCAATGCGGTCGAAGCCGTCGCCGATGCTGAGGCGGCGCAGGCTCGCACGCAAGCAGCGCAGGCCCGGGTCGAAGGCGCCCAGGAACGCAGTGCGGTGAACGCCGAGCGCGCGGCGGCGGAGAACTCGGCGCGAGCGCAGGGGGCTGCTGACAAACGCGAGGCCGAGCGGGACGCTCAACAGGAGGCCGCGCGGGCGAAAACTCGAGCCGAACTGGACGCGCAGCATGCGGTACAACAGGTGAAAGCGCAAGAGCAAGAGGAGGTCTCCGCCGCGGCGGAGCAAGCCGTTGACGCCGCAGCAGAGCATCAGAGCTCGGTACAGGCGGCGACCGCCGCCCACAGCGAGGCCGCACGTCTAAGGGAACAGGCCGACAAACTGTCCAACCAAGCCGACCTGCCCTGAGCCGCACTCGAGAAACAGGAGTTATCGATGAAATTCCAGGAAATCCCGTTCGCGGTCATGCGCCTGCAGTATCAGATCGCCCGACTGCCGCTCCAGCTCATTGAACAGCAACTGGCCGCCCGGCTGGCGGCGGAAGCACCTGCACGGTTGTTCTACGAACGTTCGCTGGGTGCGCTCGACATGACGGTGGGCAATCTGTTGGACGTTCCGGAACTGCGAAGGCGAGGCGCAGCGCTGGTGAAACGCAGCAGCATCCTCGGCGAGGCCGCGGAACTGGACGAGACCGCCGCCCGGAACCGAGAGCAGGCCGACGCCAAATTGGCGGACGCTCGCGAGGAGGTCGTGACGGATCTGAACGAGGCGCGCGACGCGACGGAACAACAAGTTGTCGAAGCGCGCACCCAAGCCGATCAGCGCAAGCGGGAGGCCGACGCCGGGGCGCAAAAGCGCACCGCTGCCGCCGAGAAGCAAGCCGACAAAGCGGTGGCTCAGCGCCAGAAAGCAGCCGCGGCGGTGAAACGTCAGCGAGAGGCGCAAGTTCGGGCAGTCGAGCAGGCTGCGACCGTGGCCGCCAAGTCGAAGCTCGATGATGCTCAGGCGAAACGCAGTGAGGCGGCAAGCAAGCGCGCACAGGCCGATCAGGTCGACGAGCTCGCCGACGCCGAAAAGGCCAAGCGCCGTTCCGAGCGGGCGAACAGCAGCTGACGGTTTCCAGCCGGCAAGAATAAGGAGTTCAACCATGGAATCATCTCCTGCCGCCGTCGACAGCTCCCTGACCGTGACGCGCGAAACCACAGCCAGCCGGGACGCGGTGTGGAACGTGATCGCCGACGGCTGGACGTATTCACAGTGGGTGGTCGGCAATACCCGGATGCGTGCGGTTGATCCGAACTGGCCGGCGCCGGGCAGCACGATCCACCACACCATCGGCATCTGGCCTGTCGTGCTCAACGACGAGACAGTGGTCGAGTCGTGCACGCCGAAGGAAGAGCTGGTGCTCTTGGCGAAGGGACGACCGTTTGCCGCCGCGCGAATCACTCTGCGGCTCTTCGATACCCCGGACGGCAGCGGCATCGAAATGGCCGAGGTGCCGGTTGGTGGGCCGCTCAACTGGATACCACGCCGTCTCGCACTGGCCGCGGCGTATCCGAGGAACCGCGAGTGCTTGCAACGCCTTGTCGCCCTTGCGGAACGACGCGAAGAGCCTGAGTGAGCAAGCAGATTGTGGACGCCGTCGTCATCGGCGCCGGTCATAACGGCCTGGTCGCTGCGGCGATGCTGGCCGACGCCGGCTGGGACGTCGTGGTGCTTGAGGAGCAGCCCGAACCGGGCGGGGCCGTGAAGAGCGCCGAGTTGTTTCCCGGTTACGTCAGTGATCTGTTCAGCGCCTTCTATCCAATGTCGGTGGCATCACCCGCTTTACGGGCGCTCAATCTGCAAGATCACGGTTTGAGGTGGACGCACGCCCCGGCCGTGGTTGGCCACGCACGGTCGGCCGAGGACGAGGACGCCCCGGTGATCTATCGCGAGATCGACCGCACGGCCGAGGATCTGGAGCGCCGCGACCGTGGCGATGGAGATCGCTGGCGGGCGCTGTTCGATCAATGGCTGCGGATCAAGGACGGGGTGTTGTCGACGCTGTTCTCGCCGTTCCCGCCGGTACGAGGGCCGTTGCAACTGTTACGAGCCCTTGGCACTAACGAAGCCATCAGGCTCGCGCATCTTCTGTTGCTGCCGGCCGGTGTGATGGCCGAGCAGTTGTTCGATGGCGAGGCGGCACGACTTCTCTTGTTGGGCAACGCGATGCACGCTGACGTGCCCATCGACGCGTCCGGCAGCGGCATTATGGGATATCTGCTGATCATGATGGCCCAGGACGGCGGCTTTCCCGTTCCGGTCGGCGGCGCCGGGCAGTTGACCGCTGCGCTGGTCAACCGGGCTCGCTCGGCCGGAGCTCGCATCGAGTGCGCGCAATCCGTCGAATCGATCGAGGTTCGCGGGGGCCGCGCCGTCGCGGTCCGGACGACAGGTGGCACCACGGTGCGCGTACGCCGTGCCGTCATCGCCGACACGTCCGCACCACACCTTTATGGTGACCTGCTTCCTGCCGACGCAATCCCCCAAGCGGTGGTACGGAACATGTCGCGGTTCGTCTGGGACACACCGGTTCTCAAGATCAACTATGCCTTGAATGCGCCGATACCGTGGCGATCGAAAAGTCTGCACGGCGCAGGCACCGTGCATGTCGGCGCCGATCACGACGGTCTCGTTCGGTGGATGGCCGACCTGAACACGTCCACAGTTCCTTTGCATCCGTTCATGCTGTTCGGTCAAATGACCACCGCGGATCCAAGCCGCTCACCACCAGGCACCGAAAGCGCATGGGCCTATACGCATCTGCCCCGCGGAGTTGCCGATGACGCGTCTGCCGATCAACTCTCCGCAGCCGTCGATCTGGTCCTGGAGAAGCATGCGCCCGGCTTCACCGACCACGTGATCGGCAAGTCGATCCAACGCCCGTCGGACTTGGAGGCCAGCGACGCCAATCTGCACGACGGGGCGGTCAACGGCGGCACCTCTGCACTGTTCCAGCAGTTGATATTCCGGCCTGCGCCCGGTTTCGGCCGAGCGGAGACGCCCGTTCAGAACGTCTTTCTCGGTAGTGCCGGTGCAAGTCCCGGTGGTGGAGTGCACGGCGTGTGTGGACGCAATGCCGCACGGGCGGCACTCGCCGGTGACGGCACACGTGGTTGGCCGCGTCGACGGCTCAGCCGCGCGTTGCTGTCGATGGCAGCGCGCTAGTCCCCGCGAACGGGAGTGTGTTCATCGTTTCGCCGGCGCCGAGCCGGGTACAGCACCCACTATGACGTCCCTATGGTTAACAGGTCGTGCTGACCAGCCGCTTGCGCCGAGCCCGTTGGACACCGGTGCCCGGTCGGCCGATGTGGCAGTCGTCGGTGCGGGAATCACCGGTCTGATCACCGCGGTGTTGCTGGCACGCGCCGGCCGGGATGTGCTCGTGCTGGAGGCGAACTCGCTCGGCGCCGGCGCGACGGGCAACACCACCGCGAAGATCAGCTTGCTGCAGGGCACCAAGTTGTCGAAGATCGTCGCCACGCACGGTCCCAAGGTTGCGACGGAGTACGTGCAGGGCAACCGCGAGGGCCAGGATTGGCTGTTGCGGTACTGCGAAACGCATGGCGTCGCGGTGCAGCACGAGGATGCCTACACCTACGCGCAGTCCGAGCAGGGTATTTCGTCGGCCCGCGAGGAACTGGAGGCTTGTACCGCAGCCGGACTGGATGCGGAGTGGGTCGACGACGCCGACGTGCCGTTCCCGTTCTGCGGCGGCGTGCGCCTCGGCGCCCAGGCACAGTTTGATCCGATGCCGTTGCTGGACAGCCTCGCCGCCGAACTCGGCGAGCGCGACGGCAGGCTCGTGCAGGGCGTCCGCGTCCAGAAAGTGTCCGGCACCGGAGAGGGGCTCAAGCTTCACGTGCGCACTGCCGCCGCCGAGGAGTTCGACGTCGAGGCGAGGCAATGTGTGCTGGCGACCGGCATTCCGATCCTGGACCGCGGCGGATTCTTTGCCCGGCTCAAGCCCAGTCGCTCGTACTGCATGGCGTACCGGGTGCCCGGCACCCTCACGTCGGGGATGTACATCTCTACCGATTCCCCAACCAGGTCGGTGCGATACGCGCCAACACAGGACGGCGACCGTCTGATCGTCGGTGGCGCAAGCCATCCCGTTGGCCGGGAGAAGAGTCCGGCCTCGTCAGTGCAGGAACTCGACGAATGGACGAAGAAGCATTACCGCGGCGCCATGCAGACGCACTACTGGTCGGCGCAGGACTACACGCCTGCCGACGAGCTGCCCTACGTCGGGCCGATCCTGCCGGGCAACGACAAGATCTTTGTGGCAACGGGTTTCGACAAGTGGGGCATGACCAACGGCACCGCCGCCGCCCTTGCGCTGTCGAGCCGGATCCTTGGCGGTCGGATGGATTGGGCAGACGCGTTCGCCAGCTGGAGTCCGCACGAGCTGTTGGGAATTCCCAAGGCCATGCAGGCCAACCTGGAGGTGGGGTTCAACTTGGCCAAGGGCTGGATCACGCCGGTGACCAGAATCGGCAACCGCACACCCGTCGAGGGCGGCGTTGTCAGCGGTCCGCCTTGGCATTTGGAGGCCCGCAGCGTGGTCGGTGGCGTGGAGCACCGGGTATCGCCGGTGTGCCCGCACCTTGGCGGCATCGTCAACTGGAACGACGCCGACGAGTCGTGGGAGTGCCCGCTGCACGGCTCACGCTTCGCGCCCGACGGCACCCTGCTGGAGGGGCCCGCGACCCGCGATCTCACTGCCACGCAGTAGTCGTGTCTTCGTCGACGGCAGTCCACGGGCTATAGCGCACTGTCCGTTGGAGCAGGCGACCGTCTCCCAGCATGTCCAGGGTCCGCTCGGCTTCGGCCCGATCCAGGGTCACCGTCAGGATGGTTTTGCTGTTCGCCGTCTGCACGCCGTACTCCGTGGTGCACACGGCGACGTCACGGCTGGCCATCGGGAGGGAGTACCCGTCACCGCACCTTTCAACCAGGGTGGCGATGACTTTCGACGCCTTCGCTGGTCTGCACCTCCATGGCGAAGTTCTTGTATTCGGTGGCGATGTCGCTCGACGGATTTATCGCGGGACCGGGCGGCGACATGTCATGGCTGACACCATACGAAGAGCCGAATCCCGCTGTTGACGAGCTGATTACGCGGACCGCCGTGATTCTGGTCGGCAACCGCACCTTCGGCGGCGACGACCCCCTCAAGGGGCAACCCGGTGAGGGCGAGGCGTTCGGCGGCGGATGGGACGGGCCGCAGTTCGTGCTGACCCACCGGCCGCCCGCCGAACCGGTTCCCGGGGTGACGTTTGTCCACGACATCGACACCGCGATCGCCAAGTCACGCGAGGCGGCCGGCGACAGGTACGTCAACATCCTGGGCGCCAACGTGGCCGCCCAGTGTGTGCGGGCCGGCGTGCTCGACGAGGTGATGGTCATCGTGACGCCGGTCATGCTCGGCGACGGCACCCGGCTGTTCGAGCATCCCGGCGGGGAGACCGTTCGACTGGAACAGCTCAACGTCACTCACACGAAACGGGTGACCAATCTGTGGTATCGGATCGTCGGATCGGATTGAGCAAACCCGGCGTACGCTTGATCCATGAGCGACACCGTTGTCCGGTGGGCCATCGTTCTTGGCGCCGCCTTACTGGCATACGCGCTGGTCACGCTGGTGCAGCGGACGATGAACGCCAAGGCGCGCCGGCAACGCGCCCGGCCCCGTGCTCCGCAAACTTCCTCTGCGATGCATCTGCCTGCCGACGATCCGCTGTGGCGCGAGTACTCGCAGCGTCTCGACGCCGTACCCGAGCACAAGCGAGCCAAGCGTGCCGAGCGTGCCCGCAGGCGCCAGAAGTCGACAGCGACGTGGGCAGCCGGCGGAATTGCCGGTGGCCAGACCGACGGTTTCGGCTGCAGTGGAGGCAGCAGCTGTGGTGGCGGAGGCTGCGGCGGCGGAAGCTAGGGCCGCATTGCCGCGGCCAGCGCCTGCACACCCGTGATGATCTGTGACTCGGTGAGGTTGGCGTACCCCAGCATCAGGCCCGGCGGCGCGGTCGACGGATCGGCGTAGCAGTGCGCAAGTGGCTCCACCCGCACGCGCATCTCGGCGGCCCGCCGCACCACATCGGCAATCTGATAGTCGTCGGGAAGGCGCACCGTCAGGTGCACACCTGCGGCGGCCCCCAGCACGGCGGCTTGGGGCAGATAGCGAGACAGTGCCCGCAGCAAGGCGTTTCGTCTGATCAGGTAGCGGCGGCGCATCTGCCGTAGATGCCGGTCGTAGCCTCCGGACATCAGCAGCTGGGCGAAGGCGAGCTGGTCCATCACCGAGCTTCCTGTGTCGGCCAGCCCCTTCGCCATTGTCGCCGCACCTACGAACGGGGGCGGCAACACCATCCAGCCGATCCGCAGCCCGGGTGCCAGGGTCTTGCTCGTCGAGCCAACATAGATCACCCGGTCAGGCGCGATGCCCTGCAGTGCGCCGACGGGCGCACGGTCGTACCGGTATTCGGCGTCGTAGTCGTCCTCGATGACGAGATTGCCTGCGCGTGCCCACTCGACAAGCTCGGTGCGGCGCGTCGCGGAAAGCACCACGCCCGTCGGCGATTGGTGCGCAGGGGTCGAGAGCACCGCCGCCGCTCCGCTGACGGTCAACGCGGCGACGTCGAGGCCGTCGTCGTCGATAGGCACGGCGAGTGGTTCGATACCGTTGTGCACCAGCACCATCCGATGGAGCCAGAAGCCGGGATCCTCCATCGCCAGCGGCGTGCCATCGGTACGCAACACATGGGCGAGAAGGGCGATGGCCTGCGTCGCGCCCGAGCACAATACGATGTTCTGCGGATCGGCCAGCACCCCGCGGGTACGCCGCAGATAGTCCGCCACCGCGACGCGCGCCTTCGGAAGACCTTGCGGTGCAACGTAACCGAATGCATCGGACTCGACCTCGCTGAGCCCCTGCCGCAGCGCCCTCAGCCACGCGTGGCGAGGGAAACTCCCGAGATCGGGTGAGCCGGGGGCGAAGTCGATGTCGAAGCGCCGAGCCTGCTCGGTGAGGCCGCCGTGCGGCGCGCTGGCCACGTCGACGGTTGCCACCCTGGTGCCGGAACCGTGCTTGCTGAACAGGAAACCCTCCGCCGTCAGCTGGCTGTAGGCGTCAACCACCAGCCGGCGCGAGACCCCGAGATCGGCGGCAAGCACCCGGGTCGAGGGCAACCGGGTCTGCGGCGCGAGCCGGCCGGTGCGGATGGCGTCGCGCAGCCCGTTGGCGAGCTGGCGGTGCAGCGGTTCCTGCCCGGCCCTGTCGAGTTCGACAAGCAGCTCCGGTCCGGAAGTGGTACCCGAAATCGACAAGTGAGTGGTGCCTATCTTGAGGCCAGTAACCAATTAGCGTGACGGTATGACAACTACGCCTGCCCGCACAAGGTCCCGGTACGTCGAGGTGACCCTGATCGCGTTCGGGGCGTACTCGGTGTTCATCGGGCTGTTCATGATGTTGGCGCCGGGGCCGTTCTTCGATACCCTCGGAAACTTCGGCGTGCGCAACGACCACTACATCTTCGACAACGCGACGTTCGAGTTGCCGCTCGGCCTGATGATGCTGGCGGCGGTGAAGTGGCCGTCGTGGCGGGTGCCGGCGCTGGCCTTCGCGGGACTGCACTGGGGTCTGCACGCGCTGAGCCACATCATCGACCCGCACCACGGCGCAGGGGACTTCATCGGCTGGCTCGAGGCCGCGGGTCTGGTGGTGACCACGGCGCTGCTGGCGATCGCATTACGCATCAGCGCCAATGCCGACAAAGAAGGGAGTTAGGCGATGCGAGTCCTGGTGGCCGGCGCGACCAGCGTGCCGGGCATTCCGCTGCTGCGGGAACTGAACACCCGCGGTCACGATGTCGTCGGGCTGACAAGCCGGGCGACGAAGACATCCGAGATCGAGCAACAGGGCGCCAAACCGGTGGTGGCCAACGTATTCGACGTCGAACAGCTCAATGCGGTGGTTGCCGACATCGAGCCCGAGGTGGTGGTCAGCCTGCTGACCACGCTGCCGAAGTGGGGGCCCAAGCGGCCCAATGACTTTGAGCCCGCGCGCAAGCTATGGGGACAGGGCGTCCCGAATCTGGTGGTCGCCGCACAGCGCGCAGGCGTGCGAAGGGTCGTCGCGGAGTCGGTGGTGTTCGCCTACGGTTACCCAACCTCCGGTCCGGAATTGATGGACGAGACCGACCCGTATCCCGGGCCGCCGTTCCCAGGCGGCGAGTCGGCCATCGCGGCGCTGCGGGCCATGGAACAGACCGTGCTGACTTCCGGTCAACACAGCGACACCGAGGGAATCGTGTTGCGCTACGGCATCTTCTACGGGCCGGGAATGCCGCACACCGATTTGTTCACGAGACTGGCGAAGTGGTGGGCGCTCCCGGCGATGACCGGTAACGGCATCGTGTCGTGGGTGCACATCGACGACGTCGCGACGGCGACCGCCGACGCGATCGACAAGGGCCGCGGCGGCCAGATTTACAACATCGTCGACGACCGACCGCAGTCGTTCGGCGACTATGTTCGCGAGCTGTCCGCCAAGCTCAATCGACCACGGCCGCTGCCGATTTCACCAAGGCTGTTCGGTCTCGTCGCGCCCTATGCGGCAACGGCCTTCGGCAAGACTTGGCTGCCACTGTCCAACGCCAAGGCCAAGGCCGAACTCGGCTGGACGCCTAGTCCTCGAGCCTGACTATTCGCCGGTGAAGTTTGCCTGCCGCTTCTCGAACGTGGCGGTGATGCCTTCGGTGAGATCCTTGGACGGCAGCATCGCCGCGTTCCATACCGCGACATAGCGCAGGCTTTCCGAGACGCGGGCGATGCGCTGCTGATCGAGCACGTCCTTGATCCCGTTGACGGTCAAGGGCGGATTCGCGGCGATCTCGGCGGCGGTTGCGTGCGCGCCGGCCAGCGACGCGTCGGCGTCGTCGAAGACGTCGTTCACCAGGCCGATCTTCTCGGCCCGCGCAGCATCGATGTTCTTGCCCGTCAACGCCAGCTCGCGCAGGTGGCCATCGGAAAGGATCAAGGGCAGTCGGGCCAGGCTGCCGACGTCGGCGACCATCGCCAGCTTCACCTCGCGCACCGAGAACTTCGCGTCCGCGCTGGCGTAGCGGATGTCGACGGCCGAGATCAGGTCCACGCCGCCACCGATGCACCAGCCGTGCACCGATGCGACGGTCGGCGTGCGGCAGTCGGCGACGGCGTTGATCGCCCCCTGCATGCGCAGGATGGTCTGGTGAAATTCCGCGCGTGGCCGGGCCGTTGCGCCATCGGAGAGCACAGCGGCCAACGAGCCACCCATGGCAGGCACGTCCAGCCCGTAGCTGAAGTTCTTGCCAGAGCCCGTCAGCACGATCGCGCGGACCTCGCGGTCGGCGTCCAGCGTGGCGAACACCTCGGGCAACTCCGACCAGAACGCCGGCCCCATGGCGTTGCCCTTGCCGGGACCGACCAGCGTCACCTGCGCGACGTGGCCCTCGATGTCGACGGTGACGGATTCATACGTATCGCCCATGGCCAGCAGCTGCCTACCCCGGCAAGCCGCCGAGCACAATCTCGTTGACGACGGAGTCGGGCATGAACTGGCACATCATGTCGGCCATGATCAGCGCGACCATCTCGTCGTCGGCGGCCCGTGGGCTGTCGTCCTGGCCGACGATCGCGCGGATCACGGCCAGCTTCGTGGCGTCGTCGAGGTCGTTGTACTCCCCGCACGTCATGGTCGTCGCGTTCGGCGGTGCGGGCACCTCAGGAAGGTTCGTGTTCGGTAACCCGGGGATTTCGATGTCGGGGATCGGGAGGTTCGGCAGGTTCGGCAGCTCTGGCAGTGAGGGTAACGACGGCCGGGTCGGCGATGTTGTCAGCGGCGGTCCCGGCTCGGTCGTCATCGCGACAGAGCCTTCTGTGGTCTGCTGGCAGCCGGTGGCCAGCCCCATCAGGATCAGCGCGGCGGCCGTCACCCGCACATGCGTCTTCATCTCGTGAACGATATGCGCATCCGCAACGTAGCGTGGGCGCATGCCCGATGACCTGCGTGCTGGGCCGGACTCACCGCCCGCAGACGAACTAGAGAGTGCAGAAGCGACGTTGGCGGTGCTGCAGCATGTGCTGCACGGAATCGCCAAAGACGACGAAGCCAAGCAGACGCCGTGCCGGGAGTTCGACGTCGCCGGCCTCACGGACCACCTGCTGAACTCCATCACGACGATCGGCGGCGCCGCTGGCGCGGAGTTCGCCGAGCGCGACCGCGACGACTCCGTTGAGCGGCAAGTGATTCTGGCTGCGCGGCCCGCGCTGGACGCGTGGCAGCGTCGCGGCCTGGACGGAGAGGTCTCGTTCGGGCCGAACGAGGCGCCCGCGAAGATGATGGCGGGCATCCTGTCGCTCGAATTCCTGGTCCACGCATGGGATTACGCCGTCGCCACCGGACGTGAGGTGACCGCGCCCGACTCACTGTCCGATTACGTGATGGGACTGGCGCGCAACATCATCACGCCGCAGGGGCGTACGAATGTCGGCTTCGACGACCCGATCGAGGTGGCCGCGGACGCCGGTGCGCTGGACCGGCTGATCGCCTACACCGGCAGGCAGCCAGCAGGTAGCAGCTAGCAGGTAGCGAATATCCCCGCCAGCGTCGATGGCGGGAACAACGCAATCCTGGAAGGTATCTGTGACACCGGGGCACCAGCGCCACGGTCGGACAGATCGGAAGTCTCATGGCTCGATTCCCCGGCCGGGCAGCACGCATCGGCACATCGATCGTTGGCGTTGTCGTCGCCGGCGCACTGCTAGGCGGCTGCGTTTCGTCGACCACCCCCGCACCGAGTACGGCCGCCTCTTCGGTGGCCCCCACGCCACAAGCTCCACCGGCCACGGGTGTGAAGCCCACGGTCGTGCTGGTCCACGGCGCATGGGCGGACACGTCCAGTTGGGACGGCGAGGTCTCCGCCCTGGAGCAGCAGGGCTACGACGTGCGGGCGATCGCCAATCCCCTCGAGAATCTCACCACCGATGCCGAGTACGTTTCGGCTTTCTTGAAGACACTGAGCGGGCCGATCGTCCTGGTCGGACATTCGTACGGCGGATCGGTGATCACCAACGCCGCGGCAGGCAACCCGAACGTCAAGGCACTGGTCTACGTCGACGCCGCCGCCCCCGACGTTGGTGAGACGAACGGTTCGTTGAGCGGCGCCGATTCGGTGCTCAAGCACAAGCCCGAAGCGGAACTGTTCGACAAGCTCCCGTACCCGGGGGCGCCCGCGGGAGCGGTCGACCTGTACCTGAAGAAAGACATCTTCCTGCACAACTTCGGCAATGACTTGCCCGCCGACGTTGGCACCCGCCTCTGGGCGACGCAGCGAGCCGCGTCGACCGAAGCGTTCGAAACACCGTCGAAGTACGCCGCCTGGAAGACAATTCCGTCGTGGTACTTCATCAGCACCGGTGACCAGATCATCACGCCGACCTCGGAGAAGGCGATGGCGGCCAGGGCACATTCGCACGTCACGCTTTTCGACGGCGGCTCACATCTGACGCTGGTCTCACACCCCGACGCGGTGACCGCCGTCATCCGTGCGGCCATCGACTCCGTGCACTGACCGGGTGGGGCTAAACGTGGTCTAGAGCAGGTCTAGGCAGCGTTGGGTTCTGGCCCGCCGGGTTGGTCGTGTTGGTCGTGTTGGTCGGCGGTCGGTTCGTCTTCGGGTGGTCGGAAGAGTCGTTCGGGTCGGTGGTAGTTGTTGACGCGGGCTTGGCCGGTGTCCAGGTGTGGCGGTGGGATCCATTCGACGTCGGTGTCGCCGTTGGTGCGGGTGGTCCAGCCGCCGGGTTCGACCATCCGGTTGTCCGGTGGGCACGCCAGAGTGAGTTCGTCGATGTTGGTCAGCCCGCCGTGCGGCCCAATCGCGTGCGGCGTGGTGCACCTGGGTGCCGTAGGCGGGCACCGTGCAGCCCGGTTTGGTGCAGCCCCCGTCGCGGGCGATGAGCATGATCCGCTGCGCCGCAGACGCGGCGCGGCGGGCCCGGAACAGATCCAGCGCGGACCCGGTGGCCTTGTCGAACACCGCCAGGTAGTGGGTGGCGTGCGCGGCCATCGCGATGACGTCGCTGATCGGAATCACGGTGCCCCCGCCGGTGACCCCGACCCCGGCGCGGCTTTCCAAATCCTGCAGGGTGGTGCGCACGATGATCGTGGTGGTCAGCCCGTTGTGCTGGCCCAGCTCACCGCTTGCCAGCACACTGCGTCCGACCGCCACGAGTGCGTCGTGCTGGCGCTGGGCCAGGGTGCGGTGATCGTTGTCGATCTGGGCTTGGGTCGGAGTCCCCACATAGCAGGGGTGTTCGTCGGCCGGGTTGCACATCCCGGGTGCGGCCCACTTGGCCAAGATCGGCTCCCAGGTCGCCCACGCCTCAGGGGTCAGATTGGCTTTGATCGGGATCACCTTGTCGCGGCCCTGCGGGCCTTTCCACAGCCCGCGCCGGCGTTCCCGTTCAGTCTCGTCGGGTTCGGGTCCGTCCTGATCGAGCAGGAACAGGGTGCGGTCGGCGTTGTCCTTGAGTTCCTTGGGGCCCACGCTGATCGCGGTGCGCGCCAGATCCGCTTCAATCTGCGCGCGGGTCACCGCGTCCACCGCGGCGGGAAGGTGCTGCATCGTCTCGCGCACCACTTTGACGTGCTCACGGTTGATCAACCCGTGCGCCTGGGCGAGCGCGGTGCACGCCAACACCGGCTCCAGCGGCTCACCGGTCAGGGTGCGGCGTGGCCCCAACTCGGCGGACTCCGTGAGCCGACGACCGGCTTCGCTTGAGGAGATGCGCCACCGGATCCCCAGCACGTCCTTCCACGACTTGGCGCCCATCTCCTTAGCCGTCGTCTCGGTCTGCAAGCGGGCCAGCATGCGGTGACTCTGGGCAGGCAACTGGCAGGTGAGGATTTCCAGGTCATCGAGCACCCCGACCAACTCGGCGGAGGTGAGCGCATCGATCGGCAGGGCGGCCAACTGGTCGTAGGCGGCGCGCAGCGCGGCCACCGTGGCCTGCACCGCTCCCGCTCCCATTACTCGAACGTATGTGCGAACTCTAAGAACTTACGTCGTATTTCCCTAAAGTTCTATGAGAGGTTGTCGCTCAGTGCGACTCCACTGAAACCGCTGTTACACAAGTGATTTCGCCGATTCGCGAATGGCCAGTTAATGCACGCTTCTTCGTGAAAAAGCGTGACACAACCTGCCACTCGGCAACACAATCGATGATGTCGAGCTAGGCCTGGGCTAAACGCGTTCGAGGTAGAAGTAAAAGTAGCGGCCGTTGTCGAGGACCTTCTTGCCGTTCATGATGCCCATGACAGCGTTGTCGTCGACGCGCTTGAAATGGTCGTGGATCGGCTGGCCGTCGTAGACCATCGTGGCGGTCACCTCGCCGCGGAACTCCTCCAGCCACAGGCTGGCCTCGCCGTTGCCCATCGCGACATTTGAGAATTTGTTGCCGTCGTCGTCGAGGCACACCAGCGGTTTGACATCGGCCTCGGAAAAAAACGTCTTGCCGAACCACTTCGCTTTGGCCAGCCCACCGCTCATGCGGTGACCGGTGACGAATTCGCCGCCCTTCCACTCGCCGATCAGGTCGGCGACCGTCGTCGGCTCCAGCGTGGCCCAGAACTCGTCGAGTTCGGCATCGGGAATCTGCCCGGTGCGTTCCTTGAGTTCGGTGAACGTCTTTCGTGCCTCGGTCATGCCTCGACTCCCACTCGTTCCGGTCCTCGCTCGTGCCTCGTCCCCTGCCCTTCGGGCGTGGGCCCAGCGATCCTCACTCGCGGTCGTCTTCGGGCGTCATGCCTCTCCGATCCAGCGTTGAGCGAATTCCAGGAAAGCGTCGTTCTCGTGCCCGGCAGCGACGGTGACCCGCACGCCGTCCTCGCCGTAGGGCCGCACGATGATGCGGCTGTTGGCCGACTGTTTGGCGAATTCCTGTGCCCGCCCCGGAAGCGGCAGCCAGACGAAGTTGGCCTGCGACGGCGGCACGGTGTAGCCGGCCTCGCGCAGCGCCGCGCTCACCCTGACACGCTCGGTGACGACCGCGTCGGTCCGCGCGAGCAGCTCGTCGGCGGCGTCCAGCGACGCGATCGCGGCGGCCTGCGAAATGCTCGTCGCGGTGAACGGCACGTAGACCTTGCCGAGAGCGGTGATCAGGTCCGGATCGCCGACGGCGTAGCCGATGCGCAGGCCGGCCAGCCCGTACGCTTTCGAAAATGTGCGCAGCACAACGACATTGCTGTGCGAACGGACCAGGCCGAAGCTGTCCGGCATGAGATCGTCACGGATGTACTCGACGTAGGCCTCATCGAGGGCGATCAAGATGTGCGGCGGCACGGCCGCGACGAAGCGGGCCAGCGCATCAGGGTCGACGACGGTGCTGGTCGGGTTGTTCGGGTTGCACACGAAGATGAGCCGGGTGCGGTCGGTGATCGCGGCGAGCATCGCGTCGAGGTCGAAGGTGTAGTCGGTCAGCGGCACCTGGACCGGCGTGGCGCCCGCGGTGCGCACCTGCAATGGGTAGATCTCGAAGCTGCGCCAGCCGTACAGCACCTCGTCGCCGACGGTGGAGGTGATCTGGATCAGCTGCTGGCACAGGCTGACCGAGCCGCAGCCGACGGAGATGTGCTCGGGTGCGAAGTTGACGTGTTTGGCCAGTCGCTCCTTGAGCTCGACATAACCGTTGTCGGGATAGCGATTGATGTTGTCGGTGGCCTTGCCGATGGCGGCCCGCACGCTGGGCAGCGGCCCGTGCACCGTCTCGTTGCTGGCGATCTTGATGGCACCTGGCACTGTCTTGCCGGGGGTATAGGCAGGCAGATCGGCCAGTTCGGGACGTAGACGGGCGGTCACCCGATCAGTCTATGAGTCGCTCACCTGCGCTTTGCCTTCGCCTCTTGCTCCTGTGTACTCTGTCGGATCGGCGGTAAACGTCAAGGGAGGCGTGCCAGAGCGGCCGAATGGGACTCACTGCTAATGAGTTGTCCGCCTTAAAGCGGACCGGAGGTTCAAATCCTCTCGCCTCCGCCGGGCTGACTCGTCGGCCACATAACTGAATAGACATGCGCCCGTAGCTCAACGGATAGAGCATCTGACTACGGATCAGAAGGTTGGGAGTTCGAATCTCTTCGGGCGCACTCTTTTCGGCAGCAGCGAGCCTGCAGCCGTGGCCAAGATCGGCTGTCTGCACGCGATCGGCTCTGTGTCGGCAACCGCCAGCGACGGTAGGCAGGCGGCGCACACTCCGGCACCGATGGTGGGGTAACCACAAGCAGGGCAAATGTCACCAGCCATAGAAACAACCTCCCCCACTAGCGCGCATTCGACGCTGCAGGCGGATACCCTGCGTAATTAGCTATCAAACGTGTTTCTGGTGGACCATCATCGAGCGGGTCAATTTGCGGTCGGCAAAGAAGGCTACCGGAATCCTCTTCCGCCCCACAGGCCCCGAATCTCCTCGAATTGCGTTGGAAACTGGCACGGGTCGGGTCAACGGTGAGGTCGGCTCGCGGAGTTCAAGCGCGCGCCGTTTTGGCGTAAGCCCCCGCTACGTCGCGAAGGACGTCCCGCATGACCGCCTCTGCGGGCGCGCGTACGCGGTCGTGGCGATGTGCCACGAGCACGCGGCGCGACGGTGCCGTGCGTCCCAGCGAGATGACTCGGACGTGTGGATGCCGGTTCGTTATTGCGGTCAGCGGCGCCAAGGCTATTCCGAGGCCGACGCTGACCATGGCCTGTAATTCCCAGTAATCATTGGCGTGGAACGAAATCCTCGGCTCGAAGCCGGCGGCGTGGCAGGCGTTGAGAAGCACTTCGACGACGGGATGGTCGTTCGCCCGAACGACCCATTGCTCGTCCGCAAGCTTGTTCATGGTGATGCTGCGGCGCCGTGCCACCGGGTGGTTGTGCGATACGACCAGCATGGTGGGGTCGTCGAGGATGGGTGTCAGGTCGTATCTATCGGCGGGTATGCGATTCCAGTCGTAGTCCCACAGCAGGCTGAGGCCGACTGTCCCGTTGTCGAGCATTTCGGTGAGCGGGTCGAACCATGCGCTACGGACGCTGAGTTCGATACCCGGATGCAGTGCGCGAAACGCGATAATCGCTTGTGGCAGTAGTGAACTGCCGATGCTGGGGAACGTACCGATGGTGAGACGTCCCCGGTGAAGGCCCACGATTTCAGCCAAATCGGCTTCGGCGGCGCCTATTTGGCGTTCGACCCGCCGGGCGTGCTGCGCCAGCACCGCGCCCGCCTCGGTCGCCGTGACGCCGCGAGGTTGACGCTGCAGCAGGGGTTGTCCCACTTCAATCTCGAGCTGGCGTAACTGCTGGGAGACCGCGGAGGGGGTGTAGTTGAGGGCGGTCGCTGCGGCGGTTATGGAGCCGGCCTCAACGACCTCGGCGAGCAGCACCAACTTTCTCACGTCGAGCATGGGCATCACCTTTCTGCCTTAAGTAACGCTACATATACCTGCAGAATCCTGTGCTAGTGCTGTCGTAATCCCAGCGCAATACTTCCGGCGTAATAACCGCCGAACTGCCCTAACTGATGGGCCGGGAGTGTTGAGATGGCTGACATCGCTGCGAGCTGGATGCGGGGAGGCACCAGCAAGTGCTGGGTCTTCCAACGAGACGAGTTGGAGGTTCCGGGCTGGTCGAGGGATGACGTGCTGCTTCGGCTCTTCGGTAGCCCGGATCCACGGCAGCTGGACGGCGTCGGTGGCGGCTCGTCAACGACGAGCAAGGCGGTGATCGTGTCACCTTCGGCGGCAGGCACCGACTGGGACGTTGACTACACCTTTGCGCAGGTCGGCATAGAGGAGCAGCGGGTCGACTGGGGCAGCAACTGCGGTAACTGCTCGTCGGTCATCGGCCTGTACGCGGTCCGCAATGGCTGGGTTCCGGCGGTCGCCGACGAGACCGTCGTACGGGTGCACAACACCAATACGAATCAACTGATCATGCTCCACGTCCGCACCCCGGGCGGTGTTGTCGACGAGACCGGGACCGAGTTCATCCCTGGCGTGCCGTTCCCCGGCGTCGGCGTGCAGTTGTCGTTCATCGACCCAGCCGGGGTCACCACCGGAGCCCTGTTTCCCAGCGGCAATGTCACCGACATCCTGGACGGCCCCGACGGGCCGGTGGAGGTCACGTTGATCGACGCGGGCGCGCCCGTTGTGATCGTGCCTGCCGATGCTGTCGGGCTCACCGGCAACGAGACACCGTCGGAGGTGGATGCCCGGCCCGACTTACTGGCCCTGCTCGACGACCTGCGCCGGCAGGGCGCGGTGAAGATGGCGCTGGCCGTCGACAAGGAATCCGCTGCGCGGGCCATTCCGAAGCTCGCGCTGATCGCGGAGGCCTTCCGCGGAGACGTCGACCTGACCGTTCGGATGGCGTCGATGGGCAAGGTGCACCCGGCGCTGGCCATCACCGGCAGCGTGGCGCTCACCATGGCCGCCCGCGAGCCCGGGTCGGTCATCACACAACGGATGCCCGTTCTCACAGACGAGGAGTTCCGCATGGCGACGCCTGCGGGAGTCGTGACGACCTGGACGGGCGAGCACTCTGGGGCGCCGTTCGTCCGCGTCCTCCGCACCACCCGCCGACTTGCCGAGGCCGCGCTGATACTTCCTGATCGCGATGTCACGGTTGCATCAGATCCGTTGTCGCACTTCGGTGTTGCACCCACGCACGAAGAGGTTGGTGGGATCCGATGAGCCACAGCACCGACTCCCCGCCGCAGAACACGGCACCCACGCCGGCAACGCAGGTCGAGCATCCTCCGGTGCCTCGCAAGACTGCGGTCACGATCATTGCCGTGTTTGTTGTGCTCGCCGTCGGGGCCGTCGTCTTCGGCGGTAATTTGCTCAACCCGGCGAGTTCCACGACCGACGGCGACTACGCCGGCGAGACCGTGGAGATGCTCATCCCGCTCGCCGAGGGTGGGGGCACCGACACCTGGGCGAGATTCGTCGGCACCGAACTCACCAGGACGGTACCCGGCACACCCGGCTTCAAGCCCGTCAATGAAGCAGGGGGAGAGGGTATCTCGGGCACCAACCGGTTCGTGGCGTCGGCAAAGGACGACGGAACCGAGGTGCTCGTCAGCACCGCGACCACAGTGGTGCCGTGGGTCCTCGGCCGGTCCGAGGTGACGTACGACTTCGACCGGCTGACGCCGATTCTGGCCAACGGCACCGGCGGCGTCATTTATGGCCGCACGGAGTCCGGCATCAAGGGTCCCGCGGACTTGATCAATCGTTCCGACCCACTCACGTTCGGCGGCATCAGCGCGACGGGCCTCGACCTCACGACACTCGTCGTCTTCGACCTGTTGGACGCTGACGTCGAATCCATATTCGGCTTCGAGGGCCGCGGGCCCGTCAACCTGGCACTCCAACGAGGCGAGGTCGACCTCGACTACCAGACGACTTCGGCGTACAGCGCCGCGGTCGAAGGCCTCGTCAAGGACGGGGACGCGGTTCCGCTCATGGCTTTCGGACAGCTCGACGACAGCGGCAACGTCGTTCGAGACCCAAACTTCCCCGACATCCCGACCGTCGCGGAGGTCTACCAAACGCTGCACGGCAAGGCACCGACTGGGGAGAAGTTCGAGGCGTACAAGACGCTGCTCGGCCTCACCTACACGTATCAGAAGGCGATGTGGGTCCCACACGACACGCCACCCGAGGCGGTCAAGCTGCTCCGCGACTCCGCCGCTGAGCTGGCTGCCTCACCCGAGTTCGTGAAGTCAGCCGAAGAAGTCCTCGGCGGATACCCGTTGCTGGCGGGCGATCAGCTCGAAGAACTGATCGGCGAGGCCTACACCGTGGACGAGAACGTGCGCAAGTACGTCGTTCACCTGCTCGAGACCAAATACCAGATCAAGCTGGATTAGGGGAGCCGATCATGCTCGAGTCTGCCCTGACGGCGCTGCAAGCGCTCGTCCAACCACAGCAACTGGTCCTGCTGCTTGTCGGGGTCCTTGCCGGTCTCGTCATCGGCCTCATTCCCGGTCTCGGCGGCACGGGTGCGGTTGCGATCCTCCTTCCGGTGACCTTCGGCATGGAGCCCGAACAAGCGCTGGCACTGCTCATCGGTGCGCTGGCCGTGGTACACACCTCCGACACTGTGGCCGCGGTCCTGCTCGGCGCACCGGGATCCGCATCGGCAAGCGTCACCATGCTCGACGGCTATTCGATGGCAAAGCAGGGACAGGCCGCACGAGCGCTGAGCCTCGCGTTCCTGTCCAGCATGGCCGGCGGCATCCTCGGTGCCCTCGGCCTGACAATCGCGATCCCTCTCGCCCGGCCACTGGTCCTGTCATTCGGCAGTCCCGAACTGTTCATGCTGACCGTCCTAGGTGTGTCCTTAGCGGCGGTGCTTTCGCGGGGAAACGTCGCAAAGGGCCTGACAGCCGGCCTGCTCGGGCTGTTGCTCGGCATGGTAGGCACATCGCCAACAACCGCGGAGAACCGCTTCACCTTCGGCAGCTTGTTCCTCAGCGATGGCCTGTCCCTCGTCGCGGTGGCCCTGGGTGTCTTCGGCCTCGCCGAGATCGCAGCCCGCGTCGGCCAGCGCGACAAGCCCGGCGAAGTGGTCAAACTGGCGGGTGGATGGTTCGAAGGGGTCAAGGAGTGGCTCACCTACTGGACACACGTCCTACGGGGAGCGGCGATCGGCATCTGGGCGGGTGTGCTGCCCGGCGTCGGCGCGACCGCAGGCACCTGGCTCGCCTACGGGCAGGCCGTCGCCACAGCGAAGGACAAGCGCAAGTTCGGCAAGGGTGACCCCCGCGGCATCGTCGGCCCCGAGGCTGCCAACAACTCCGTTGAGGCCGGCGATCTGATCCCGACGCTGCTCTTCGGCATCCCGGGCGGTGTACCGGCCGCGATGCTGCTCGGCATGCTCCTCACCTACGGCATCCAGCCGGGGCCAGCGATCATTTCCGACCACCTCGACCTCATGTATCTGATCGTGTGGTCGTTCGCGATCGCGAGCGTGCTCGGCGCCCTGTTCTGCTTCTTCGGTACCCCCGGTCTGGCGAAGATCACCAAGGTGCCGTTCGCCATCCTGGGCCCGGGGCTGGTCGTCATCATGCTGCTCGGCGCCTTCCAGGAGAGCGGCCAGATCGGTGACCTCTGGATCATGATCGCGCTCGGCCTGTTCGGTTGGCTTCTCAAGGAGACCGGCTTTCCCCGCGCCCCATTCCTGATCGGCTTCGTGCTGGCCATCCCGCTGGAGCGCTACTACTTCCTCACCGACAGCGTCTACTCCGGCGCCGAATGGATGCTGCGCCCGTGGGTGCTGGTCTTCATCGCCGTCCTCGTGATTCCCGGCGTCATCGCGCTCGTCAAGCGGGTCCGCGCACGCCGAACCGTTGGCGCCGACGACGTGCACTCCGAACCTCCCCCGGAAGACGAGCACGAGGGCGAGTTGGCGGGGTCCATCTGGTCACTGTCCGCCGCCGCCGGAATGCTCGTCGTCTTTGTCGCCGCCTTTGTCGTGGCGTCGTCATTCTCGTCCGAGGCCCGGCTCGTGCCCAGACTCGTCTGTGCCGGCGGAGCCGTCCTGACCATCGTGCTCCTCGTCATGGAACTCCGCGGCCGGCGCAAACGGTCCGCCCCGAGCGTCGGGTGGACGCCTGACGTGGCGGTCGCCATGCGGACCTTCACCTGGATGGCCGCGTTCCTCGCGCTCGTCACACTCGGTGGATACCTGGGCGCGCTACTGATCTTCGTCCCGGCTTTCCTGTTGTTCGTGTCCAGGGCGAGGCCGCGCACCGTGATCATCTACACGCTGACCATGGCGATCGTGCTGGCAGTCCTGCCCTCGCTGGTCCCTGTCGACCTGCCGACCGGACTCATGTCCACGGTGGTTTGAGACACACCGATCCCGACGATTCGACGGAAGGTCATCGACCATGACGATCATCGCTGGTTACGTGGCAACGCCGGAAGGCGAGGCGGCGGTCCAACGAGGGGGTGAGGAAGCGATCCTGCGGCACCGCTCGCTCGTGATCGTCGACATGTCCCCGCGCAGAGTGTTAGTCGACGAGCGGTCCCTCCCAGCCGAAGTCGAGGCCGTCCGCCAGCATGTTGTCGACGCTGGCCTTGACTTCCACGTCGCGGCGCCTACCGTACTCGACCCTGATGACGCGATCGTCCGAACTGCGCAACGCCGCAGTGCAGACCTCATCGTCATCGGGCTGCGCTCTCGCAACCCGGTCGGCAAGCTACTGTTCGGCAGCGTCGCCAAGTCTGTGATCCTGCACTCCGACTGTCCAGTCCTGGTGGTCAAACTGCCCGAGTGACGACGCGGCGAACCGTTCATCTCCCTCGAATTGCCTTGGAAAACTGGGGTAGTCGACTACTCCATACATACGTGGTCCAACGACCCGATGATGTCCCTTCAGAGCATCACGAAAGGGAACCATCATGAATCGAATATCGCGGTTCGCGGCGACAGCGCTGGTGTCCGGTGCCATGGGCCTGGCCGGTTTGGCCATGGGCACGGGAATCGCAGGGGCGGCGCCGCCGTCGGGGCCATATACCTGGTGCCCGGGGGACGATCCCGGCGGTGGTCCCGGCGGACCATTCAACTCCCCGGGACCGCCCAATTGGGACTGGAACGTCTGCCACACCTGGTATTCCGTCAACTGGGGGCAGGGCAACGTGTCACTGACCATCTGGGACGGACCGAATCCGCCAGGGGACAACCGCGGGCCGGTCGGTCCGTGCTCGCTGCTGGACACGCGGGGCTGCTAGGCGGGCGTACGATCGCGCGGTGCCCGATGATCCCATCGCGTTGCTGTTCGGCGGCATGGGCAAGCTCGGCCCCGGCAGCGACGAGGCCACCGCCCACGTGCTGCGACTGCTGCCCGACCGCCCGTTCGAGCTGATCGTCGACGCCGGCTGCGGCGCGGGCCGTCAGACCCTGGCCTTGGCCTCAACACTGCACACCGCGGTACACGGCGTCGATTCGCATCAGCCGTTCCTCGATGAGCTGCAACGCCGTGCCCGTGACGCCGGTGTCGAGCAGCTGGTGCACACGCACTGTCTTGATATGGCCGACATCGCGTCGCACTTCAGCGACATCGACCTGTTGTGGTCGGAGGGCGCTGCGTACAACATCGGCTTCGCCAACGCGCTTACCGTGTGGGCACCGGCCATTGCCGCCGACGGATATGCGGTCGTCAGCGAACTGTGTTGGCTGCGAAGCGATGTCGACGAGGACGCACGGCGCTTCTTCGAGGCGGCGTATCCCGATATGCAGTCGGTCGACGCCGTGCGCGAAACCGTGACGCGCGCGGGCTACGAGGTGCTCGCCATGTACACGCTGCCGCGCCGGGCATGGTTCGACGACTACTACGACGTGCTGGGTCCCCGCGCCACCGCGCTGCGGTCGCATCCCGATCAGGCCGTGCGGCAGTTCGCCGAGCAGACCCTGGCCGAGATCGACATCTTCCGGCGGTGCGACGGCGACTACGGCTACGTCTTCTTCGCCATGTGCCGCGTGTAACGGCTAAGCGGCGCCAAGGTAATTGGCGATCCGGTCCGCGAGAGCAAGCAAGCGGTCGTCCTCACCGTGCGGCAATGAGGCCATCAATCCGACCGTCGAACGGCCGTCGGGTCCTGCGAGAGGCAGGCTGATGCTGCACATCCCGAAATAGCTCAGCACCATCGTCGTCCGCAGCGTGCTGGCGTTGGTGGCGTCGTACCGCTCATCGTCGGCGAGCACCTCGTCGATGCGCGGCGGCTCGTGCCGCACGGTCGGACAAAGCAGGACGGCACCGCCGAGCTCGGTGGTGAGCCGACGACGCAGCGTAGGCATCGCCGAACGGACCGCCCCGACCGTCCGCTCGGTGTCGACGTTGTTGTCGAGCCTGCGCCGTGTCGCCGGTTCGAGCGCGGCCGGGCTGTGGCCGTACCTGGCATACGCTTCCGCGCCGACGATCGTGCCGTGCGCATCCATCAGTCGCTGCGCCTCCGTCAGCGACGTCAGCGGGACAACGTCGACGGCGACGCCGTTGTCGCGTAGCGCGCCGACGGCGGCATCGAAAAGCGAACCGACGGCAGGCGAGCACTCGTCGACCCATTCGCCTGCCGGCACGACCGCTCGTATTGCCTTGTCATGATTGCCGTTTCGGCGCGGCCCGACTGCGAGCAGCCTGTCGAGCGCCGCGATGTGACCGACACTTCTGGCCAGGATCCCCACGCTGTCCAGCGTCGGCGACAGCGGCACGAAGTCGTCGGCGCCGTAGCGATGCTTGCTCGCGCGGAAACCGACGCACCCGCAAAAGGCCGCTGGCACCCGGATGGATCCGGACGTGTCTGTTCCCACCGCGAGCGAAACAACCCCGGCCGCCACCGAAACTGCTGCGCCCGAGGACGACCCGCCGGGCACCAGGGCGGCATCGTTGGGGTTGGTTGGCGTCCCGAAGCGCTGGTTGATGCCAAGGCCCGAGAATGCGAACTCGCTCAGGTTGGTCTTCCCGACGGTGACGAGCCCCAGCTCGCCGGCACGCCGAACCAGGCCGCTGTCCCTTGCCGCAGTGCCGGATTGCGCGGCCGAGCCGGCGGTGGTGGGTGTGCTCTCCACATCGAACACGTCTTTCCACGTGATCGGCACTCCGTCGAGATCGCTTCTGGAAGAGCCGGTTCGGCGGCGCCCGTCGCTGGCCTCGGCCTCGGCCCTGGCCCGCTGGGCGGTCACGGTGATCATCGCCGCGCGCACCTCGGGATCGAGCGAAAGGGCAAGGGCGCGCTCGCATCGGTCTGCCGCCGTCATGTCGGCACGGACGTCCGCTCGTGGGAAGCGGCGGAGGTCTCCGAGAGGCTCCGCCCCCGCGTCTCTTCGCCGAGGAGCACGGTGACCGCAAGGCCGATGATGTTGACCCCGGCGAGCAGCCACATCACCCCCGACAGCCCGCTACCGGTCAGCACCATGGGCAGCACGAACGTGCTGACGGCCGATCCGACCCGGCTGATGGCGACCACCGTGCCCGTGGCGGTGGCACGCACAGCCGTCGGGAACAGCTCGTTGGGATAGATGATCTCGATGAAGTTGCACGCGCCCGAGGTGATCGCATACAGCGCGAGCGCGGCGAACAGCAGCGCCGCGGGTGCGCCGGGGTTGACGGCCATGAACGCGAATGCCGCGCTCATGATCACAAAGGTGTAGACCAGCAACGGCTTTCGGCCGATCTTGTCGACGAGGAGCAGCCCCGGTATGCCGCCGACCAGGAACAGCACGCTGATCAGCAGCTCGGCGAGGTAGATGTTGTGGTCACCGATCCCGATCTCGCTGATGATGTCGGGTCCGAACGTGTAGATCGCGAACAACGGGATGACGTGCGCGGTGAAGAAGACCCCGACGAACACCACGCGCCGAAGGTAGATGCCTTCGAAGATCGACGAGTACCTGGTCGGCGTCGGTTCGTCGGGGATCTGGGTGATGTCGGCCGTCGGGCCCCAAACCCGTTGGCACACCTGCTGTGCTTCGTCGATCCTGCCCTTGCTCAGCAGCCACCTCGGCGACTCGGGCGTGCCCGCGCGAAGCAACAGCGTGATGAGGCCGAAGATCGCGGGACTGGCCAGCATGTACCGCCAGGCGTCGGGACCGAGCGTTGACAGTGCCCAACCGATGGCCGCTGCCGCGGCCGCGCCGCCTGCCCACACCACGAACAACGAGCCGAGGAGCCGGCCCCGATATCTGCTCGGAATGAACTCGGCCAGCAGCGAACTGGCGATGGGATAGTCGGCGCCGATGGCCACGCCGAGCACGAAGCGCAGGGCCACCAACTGCCAGACCTGCTCGGCGAAGGCCGACGCGATCGACACGACGACCAACGCAGTCAGATCGGCGACGTACATGACCTTGCGGCCGACCCGGTCGGTCACATACCCGAAGACGAGGCCACCGATGAAGATGCCCACGAGCGCGGCGGCGCCGATCAAGCCGACGTCGACAGTGCTGAGGCCCAGTTGCGGTTTCATCGTGACAAGCGCGATGCCGATGATGGTCAGCGCGTACCCGTCGAGGAATGGGCCGCCTGCGGAGAATAACGTCAACCGCTTGTGGAACGCGGTCAGTGGACCGTCGTCGATCAATGATGTCGGTGACATGGTGACTCCTATCGAGCGGTTGTCGGTATCGGATGGATGCGGGCGAAGCCGGCGGCGGTCCGGCCGAGGGGATCGAGGCGGGCCATGTCGATCCGGCCGTCCTCGCCGAGCACACCGCGTGCGACGTGGAATGCCACCACCTCGCCGATGACCAGTCGGTCGCTGCCCGGTTGGACGGTGGTGTGCAGCCGGCATTCCAGGCTGATCGGCGCTTCGGCGACCCGGCACGGCCGAACGTGTCGGGAGGGCACCGGAGTAAGCCCGGCCACCGCAAACTCGTCGACATGGGCGTCGAACGTTTGGCTCGTCAGGTCGACGTCGCACGCGTAGGCCGACGGAGCGATGTTGACGACGAACTCGCCGGTGGCCTCGATGTTGGCCGCGCTGTCCTTGAGCAGGCCGCAGTCCTGAAACTCCAGGCTCAGCAGCACCATCGGCGGCTCGGAGGACACCACAGTGAAGAAGCTGAACGGGGCGAGATTGTTCACCCCGTCGGCGCTGACGGTCGACGTCCAGGCGATCGGGCGTGGGACGACGCTCGCCTTCAACAGCCCGAAGGCCTTCGATGGCGTGAGGTCACGAGCGTCAAGACACAGCTCGTCGGTGGTGTACATGGTGGTCGAACACTATGCACACCGCGTGGTCCGGCAAATGTAGGAACATCCACTGATCGGGGTGGTTGGTTGTAGCAAGTGCCATTGGCAGTGCGGCGGGCGGCCGGTTGAATGTGGTCCATGGAGGCGACGAACATCATCAGCCGGACCGGCAAGATTCCGGTTCCTGCGAGCGAGGGCCGGGCAGTGACGGTGCGCGCGGGCCAACGCGTTCGCGTGGTCGACATCGAAGGTGGGCAGGTCGGTGACGTGTTCGCCTTCGCCGCGGACGATCCAGGAGAATACCTCAGCGCATCGCATACCCGCACCCACACCAGCAGGCTCTTCCCGCACGTAGGCGAGGCGTTCGTGACCAACCGGCGGCGCCCGATCCTCACGTTGGCCGCCGACACGTCGCCAGGCGCCCACGACATGCTCATCGCGGCGTGCGACCCCGAGCGGTACCTGGCGCTCGGTGCCGATGCGGAGCACGCCTCCTGCGCGGGAAACCTACGAACGGCCCTGTCCCAGTTGGGATTGCGCACCGACGTCATCCCTCAGCCGGTCAACGTGTTCATGCGCATCCCCGTCGATGCGAGCGGGGACCTGCGCTGGCTGGCCGCGGCCAGCCGGGCCGGCGACGCCATCACCTTCGCTGCCGAGATGGACTGCATCGTCGTGGTCTCGGCCTGCCCTCAGGACCTCAACGCGATCAACGGTGATCGACCAACTGCAATGGAGATCGAAATCCTATGAACACCACCGCAACCCAGCACCCTGCCCTGCAGTCCGCACGGATCGGCCGTTTCGAGCTGGCCAACCGGCTGACCGTAGCCCCGATGAGCCGCGTCTCTGCTGGCGCCGATGGCACACCCACCGACGAGATGGCCGAGTACTACGCCCAATTCGCGCGCGGCGGCTTCGGACTCGTCATCTCCGAGGGCACCTACACCGACACCGCGCACAGCCAGGGTTACATGAATCAACCCGGCCTGGCCACCGACGCGCACGTCGCCGGCTGGCGCAGGGTGACCGACGCGGTGCACGCCACGGGCACACCGATGTTGGCCCAGTTGATGCACGCGGGCGCGATCGTGCAGGGCAACTCGTACTCAACGGAGGCGATTGCGCCGTCGGCGACACCGCCGATCGGGCAGATGCTCGAGGAGTACGGCGGGCAGGGGAGCTGGCCGACACCTCGCGAGATGACCTCTGCCGACACCGATTTCGTGGTGGAGGGCTTCGTGGAGGCGGCCACCAGGGCACGTGCGGCCGGGTTCGACGGTGTGGAGATCCATGCCGCCAACGGATACCTGCTCGACCAGTTCCTCACCGTCTACACGAACTCGAGGACAGACGAGTACGGCGGCACCGTCGGCAACCGCATCCGGCTGACTTCGCGCATCGTCAAGGAGATCCGCAACCGGGTGGGTGGCGACTTCGTCGTCGGCGTTCGGCTGTCGCAGACCAAGGTCAACGACTTGAAGTACCGCTGGCCGGGCGGAGCCGAGGACGCCGAAGTGATCTTCTCCGCAGTCGCCGACGCCGGTGCGGACTATCTGCACATCGCCAGCGAGGGACGAGACTTCATCGACACGGCCCGCTTCGCGGACGGCAGGACGATCACCGGCGTCGCCAGGGAAGTCACCGGTCTTCCCGTCATCGCCAACGGCGGAATGCACGAGCTACGGCAGGCCGAACGGGTACTCGACGAGGGCCACGCCGACCTGCTGTCGATCGGCCGTGGCGCGCTGGCCAACCCGGACCTGCCTAAACGGTTGGGCGACGGCGCCGACCTGGAGCCGTTCGACCACGCCATGCTGTCGCCGATGGCCACGATCTCCAACACGCGGTCATGGCGGGCAGCCAAGGATGCAGACTGAGCCGATGACGACACCGTGGCACGGCGGCGCGGCCGCCATGGCGACGCTGACATTCGACGTCGATGCCGAGACGCCGATCCTGGCTGCGGGCCGGCGGTATGCCGACCACCTGATGACCATGTCGCACCAGTCCTACGGGCCCGACGTGGGAGTGCCAAGGATCCTGGACATGCTCGACGATCTGGGCGTCGGAGCGACCTTCTTCATTCCCGGCTGGGTCGCCGAACATCGGCCGGGCCTGGCGGCCAGGATCGTCGACCGCGGGCACGAGGTGGCGCATCATTCGTACAGCCACCGCTCACCGGTGACGATGACCGCCGCGCAGGAGCGGGCTGATTTCGAGCGTGCCATGGACGTTTTCGCGGCGCAGGGCATCGAGATCCGTGGTCATCGCGCCGCGCTGTGGGGTGCCAGTTGGCAGACGCCGAGCCTGATCGCCGAGTATGGGCTGGACTACGACTCGTCGCTGATGGGCGATGACCGGCCGTACGAAATCGGAACCGACACAACGCCGATCGTGGAGTTGCCCGTGCATTGGTCGCTCGATGACTGGGAGCAGTACGCATATCTGCCAGAGCCGAACATCGGCGCGGTGATCGAGTCGCCGGTCAAGGTGGCCGAGATGTGGCGCGCCGAGCTGGACGGTATGCGCCGCTACCGGTGTCTGTTCAATCTCTGTGTGCACCCGTTCCTTTCGGGTCGGCCCGGCCGGATCATGGCGCTGCGGGGATTCATCGAGTACGCACTGCAATGCGGCGACGTGCGGTTCGCCCGATGCCGTGACGTCGCCGATGCCGTGCGCGCGGACGAGGAGATTGAGCCGCGCACCCTGACCCGGCCGCCCGCCGACTCCGACGTGTACCCCGATTAGCTCAAGCCGTCGGCCTCGAGTGCAAGGAAAAGGTCGACGCGATCCTCGAGCCGGGTCACGTCGCGACCGGTCAGGTCCGTGATCCTGGCGATCCTGTTGCGCAGCGTGTTGACGTGGATGTAGAGCTCGGATGCGGTCGTCGACCAGTGGCCGTCGTTGCCGAGGAACATCCGCAACGTGCGCTCCAGCTCGGTGCCGTTCTGTTCGTCGTGTGAGCGCAGCGGGCCGAGGATGTCGTCGGCGAAGCGGCGCAGCACGTCGCGGTCGTGCAGGCCGAGCAGCATCCGGTGCGTGCTGACATCGGCGAACGTCGCCACCCGCGAGTCCCGCGAGCGGCGCTGCAGCACATGGCATGCCTCGCGTGACCGGATGAGCGGTTCGCGCAGCGCGCTCGAATGTGCGGCCAGCTCACCGATGCCGATCACCGTGCGGTCCTTGGGATATCGCTTCGCTATGGCTTCGACGAGATGTTCGGCGAGGGCGACGAGCCCGCGCGGTTCGGTGTTCCACGGGAACACCGCGACGGTGTCCTGGCTGCCCGCGACGAGCACGACGGGGATGCCGCGATCGGCGAAGAACCGTTCGATTTCGTCGGTCGAGCCCGGCGGGCGGACCCGTCCCTCGCCGACGATCATCGTGATGACGGCCAGTGGGCCGGACGGGTCGATCCCGAAGGCGCGCAGGCGTTCCGGCACCTCGGCGGCGCGCGCGGCGCCGGACAGGATCATCTCCAACAGCTCGCTGGAGAACCGCGATTCGATGGCCTGCAGCGCCTGCTGTTTGGCGACTTCCATGCTCAGGAATCGGGCCGCCTGATCCAGCGCGTCGCGCTCGGTCGGCACCAACTCGCTCAACGGTCGCAGACAGAACAGGCCCGCGTCGATGTCGCCCATCGCGCCCTCGATCAGAAACAGCGACGCCGACCCCGCCGACGGCAGCTCGACCTCCAGCGGCGGCGGTCTGCGCGCCAAAGCGTCTGCGGCAACGCGTAGTTCCTCGTCGCCGATGTCCCCCTCGGTGCCGGCGAGGCGGCGCCCCATCCGGTCGGCCACCAACAACGGAAGGTCGTGATCGCGCCGCAGCACCTCGAGGACACCCTCGGCTCCTCCGCCGCGGGAGATCGACGTCGCGAGCGCATTTCCGCGGCGCACCAGCCCGACGAGAGCGTCCTGCCGTGCCTCGCCCTGGATCCTTGCCGCCGCCTGCGTGATCGCCGTAAACGGCACGACGATCGACAGCTCCGCGAGCGGGAGCGAGGCCGCCACGCATGCGTCGACGAGATCCGTCGGGACGGTGGGTGTCTGCTCGGTCAGCCCGAAGACCAGCCCGGCGGCGCGGGCGCGGAGCAGCGCGGCGACGAATGTTTCTGCCTCGACGGTGGTGCGCCACAACCCGTTGGTGAGAACCAGCTCGGTCTCGCGGATGTACGGCGAGGGGTCTGGCAGTTCGGTGTTGTGCAGCCACAGCACTTCGGAGTCGACCGCACCCGGTGGCCCAGGCACCAACACGGTCAGCTCCAGGGCGTCGTCGGCGACCAGGGCGGCCAGGCTCAACATCGGTGTGCGTACATCCAATCGAATGGTCGGAGGGTGGATGTTTACACACTGCTCTACGGGCCACCCCAGGCTGGGAGTTTTGACAACATCTGGCCGGACGGCTTTTAGTTCCTCCTATTGCCCCGACCCGAGTTGTCTGACGAGACTTTGGGGGAGCCTCATAGGGGAGGTGCTTGATGACTCGTCGAGTCGCTGTCGATGTCGGCGGCACCTTTACCGACGTGTGCGTCGTCGACGCCGACGGCAGCAGTCTGAGGGTGACGAAGGTGCCCACCACCCCGGACCCGATTGATGGCGTCCTACGGGGCACTGCCGACGCGCAGCTCGACCTCTCGACGGTCGACTTCTTCGCACACGGCACGACGGTAGCCACCAACGCCCTGCTCAATCGGGCGGCGTTTCCGCGGGCCGCGCTGATCACGACGGCCGGCTTCCGGGACGTCATCGAAATCGGCAGTGGCACAAAGAGCGACCTCTGGGACGCCTATGACGATGTGGCACCGCCCTATATCGCGCGTCGGGACCGGCTCGTCGTCAGCGAGCGTATTGACTCGACCGGACGCGTCATCACTCCGCTCAACGTCACCGAGGCCGAAGCGGTGATCGAGTTGCTTCGTCGTCGCGCCGTCGAAACGGTTGCCATCTGCTTCATCAACTCCTACGTCAACCCTGCGCACGAACGCGAGATGGCGGAGTTGGTCAGTGCTGCGCTGCCACGTGTCGCGATCTCGACCTCGAGCACAGTGCTTCCCGAGATCAGCGAGCACGAGCGCTTCTCGACCACCGTGGTGAACGCTCTGTTGTCCCCGTTGATCGAGAATTACACCGACAGCCTCGAGCGCCGGCTGCACGAGCGTGGGTACAGCGGCCGCATCCATTTCCTGCACGGTGGCGGGGGCGTCATGACGGGTGCCGCCGCCCAACGGTTCGCGGGCCGGCTGGCCTCCTCGGGTGTCGCCGCGGGCGCCATCGCCAGCAAGCACATCGCGCTGTCCTGCGGGTTCGACAACTCGATGGGGCTCGACATCGGCGGGACCAGTGCGGATCTCTCCATTGTTGTCGCGGGAGAATCACGGATCGTCCGGAACTGGTATGTCGACTACGGCCATCCGATTTGTTTCCCAAGCCTCGAGGTGCTGACGATTGGCGCCGGTGGCGGGTCGATCGCGTGGGTCGATGACGGAGGGGCGCTGCGGGTCGGCCCTCAGTCCGCGGGCGCCCTTCCTGGTCCGGCCTGCTACGGGCTGGGCGGCAGGGTCGCCACGGTGACCGATGCGCAGCTGTGCCTTGGCCGCATCGGAACCTCCCTGGCAGGCGGCTCACGCATCCTCGAACCCGCCCGCGCCGTCACCGCCGTGTCCGACATCGCGACCCAACTCGGCTGCTCGGTCGACGAAGCCGCCGAAGGCATTCTGCGGGTCGCGTCGGCCGCCATGGCCGACGCCCTACGACTCCTGTCGGTGCGCCGCGGCCACGATCCGCGTGACTTCGCCCTCGTCGCCTTCGGCGGCGCTGGACCGCTGTACGCGGTAGAACTCGCCCGCGATCTTGGCGCTCCCGAGGTGGTGGTACCCGTCTATCCCGGGGCGACGTCGGCGCTGGGCTGCTTACTCGTGGACACCCGCCACGACCACAGCACGATGTTCATCCGCGACATCCAGTCAGCCGACCCGTACGAGATCGAGTCGATATTTCTGGAGCTCGAATCGAGGGCGAGGGCCAGCTTGCGTGGCGACCACGTCGCGCCGGCGCGCATGAGCATGCAACGGGGGATCGAGATGCGCTACAGCGGCCAGTCGCGGGCGTTACCGATTGCCCTCGACGGACCTGTCGCCGGCCTCGACGGGCTGGCGGCGCTCTTCCACGAGCAGCACCGACGTGAGTTCGGGTTCAGCCAGGAGGGCGACGCCGAAGTCGAGGTCTACCAGCTTGCGGTGACGGCCTTCGGCGTCATCGACAAGCCCAACATCACTCCCTCCACGTATGGATCCGGGCCGCTCGTACCGGTGTCGCGCAGGCCGGTTCGCTTCACCGGTCTCGAAAACTGCCAAGAAACACCGGTTTTCGAGCGGTCCGACCTGTTCCCTGGCGTCGAACTGCAAGGCCCAGCCGTCATCGCGCAGCCCGACTCCACCACTCTGCTACCACCCGGCTCGGCCGCGGTGGTCGACGAGATGCTGAACCTGCACATCTCACCGCACGCGGAGGTGGCGCCATGACGGGCGACGACGCCCCCGGCCTCGACCCCATAACAAGCGAGGTCCTGCGCAACGCGTTCGTCACCGCCGTGGACCTCATGGCCGAGCAGCTGCTTCGCAGTTCGCATTCGTTCGTGATCCATGCGCGCGACTTCGCGGGCGCGATCTGCGACGCCAACGGCGACACCGTCGCCCAGGGCAGCAAGGACGTCGCCGTGCAGGTCGGCACCCTGCACTTCACCGCAAAGGCCGTGCTCGACCACTTCCGCGGGGACATCCACGAGGGTGACGTCTTCGTGGTGAACGACCCGTACATCGGCGGGACTCATTTCAGCGACGTGCGCGTGCTCCGACCGATCTTCCACCGCGGAATCCTCATCGCCATCGCGCAGTGCAACGGTCACTGGGCAGACATCGGCGGCGCGGCATCCGGCTCATTCGATCCGAGCGCGGTCGAGCACTTCGGGGAGGGGTTGCGCATCACGCCGCTGCGCATCTGCTCGGGTGGGCGCTATCTCACCGACGTGTGCCAATTCATCGCGGCCAACACCCGCTCACCCGAGGATGCCAACGGCGATCTACTCGCGCAGGCAGAGGCCACCCGCGTATGTGAACGCGAAATCCTGCGCCTCGTCGCGCGTTACGGCCCCGACGACGTCGTCACCGCGTTCGCGGAATCTCAGGCATACGTCGAGCGAGTGCTGCGCCGCCGCCTCGGCGAGCTGCCCGATGGGCAGTGGGAAGCGGTGGACTACATCGACGTCGACCCGCGCGGCGGTGAGTCGCTGGTGCCGATCAAAGTCGGCCTGCGCATCTCCGGTGACCGCGCGTACTACGACCTCAGCGGCTCGCACCCGGCCATCGGAAACTTCCTGAACTCAGCATTCGGCGGCAGTTACTCGGCCGTCGTCGCGGGGACGAAGACGTTCTTCCCCGATGTCCCACTTAACTCCGGCTTCTACCGACCCATCCTGATCGACTTCGGCCCGCCGGGGACCGTCGTCAACGCCGCGTGGCCGACCGCCGTTACCGGCTTCTACGCAGGCCCCTACGAGAAGATCGTCAGCGCGATCTTCCAGATCTGGTCGGAGATCATGCCGAGCCGAGCGATCGGGACGTCGTTCAATCTCGAGTACCTCCTGCTCGGCGGCTACGACCTGCGACGTGCGCGCCCTCGCCAGTTCATGTTCTACGACTGGATGGCAGGCGGTTGGGGCGGCCGCAACGGAAAGGACGGGTCGAATGCGACCGCGTCCATCTTCGGGGTCGGCCATGCGTTGCAGTCCATCGAGATGCAGGAGCGGTCTTCACCGATCCTCACCGGACGGTGCGAGCTGCGCACCGACTCCGGCGGGCCCGGTGAGTTTCGCGGCGGTCTCGGGCTGAGCAAGGAGGTGACGCTGACCGATTGCGAGAACGCGACCCTGTCGTACTGCTCCGATCGGGCGCGATCGGTGATTCCCGGCACGCACGGTGGTTCGCCGAGCTGTCCGCACGGGTTGTGGATGAACCCACACTCACCAGGGGAGCGCTATGTCGGATCGCTGGCGTCGCGGATTCCCGTCGTGCCCGGCGACTCCCTTGAGCGACCGTCGGCGGGAGGAGGTGGATTCGGCGACCCGCTCGCGCGGGATCTCGGCGCCGTATTGGCAGACGTCGTCGATGGGTACGTCTCGGTGCACCGCGCCCGCAAGGACTACGGAGTGGTGGTCAGGGTCTCGCCCGCAGACCCCGACGTGATCACGGTCGACGAAGCGGCGACGGCGATCGAACGAGCACGGATCCGTGCGGCGCGCAGCGAATGGCTGACCACGGACCCCGGCGTCGTCGCATCGTCGTACGCCGACGGTGAGTTGACTGTGTACGACCTGGTCCGCCAGTTCGGGGTGATCGCGGACTGGGGGACGGGTGAGCTTCTCGCCGAGACGACCAAGCAGTTCCGGAGCATCGTGCTGGCTTGCCGCGACGGTTACTGGGGCGACGCCGGCGGCCGCGAAGTCTCTTGACGCACCCGTCGGGCGTCAGGTCGTCGGGAGCGAAAGGTACTTGGTCTCAAGGTATTCCAAGAGGCCCGCTTCGCTACCCTCGCGCCCAAGCCCGGACTGCTTCACGCCGCCGAAGGGTGCCGCCGCGTCGGATACCATGCCGCGATTGAGCCCCACCATGCCGCATTCGAGCGCCCGGGCCGCACGCATCAGGGTGTCCACCGTGCTGGAGTAGACGAATCCGACGAGACCCGCACGGGTGTCCGACGCGAGCCGAAGGGCCTCTTCCTCGTCGTCGAACACCACGACCGGCGCGACGGGTCCGAAGATCTCCTCTTGCACGACACTGGACTGGTGAGGCACCCCGGTCAGCAGTACCGGGTGCAGGAAGGCGCTGCCTTCCTCCGGCTCGCGCATGATGACTGGGTCTGCGCCGTCCTCGATCGCGGCGCGCACCAGCCGCGCCGCCCGATCACGTTGTCTCGCATTGATCATCGGCCCCAGCGTGGTCGACGGATCGATACCCGGACCGACGACCTGGGCGCGCAGACGCTCGCCGAGACCCGACACGAAGTCAGCGGCGACCGAACGGTGGACCAGGAATCGGTTGGCGGCAACACAGCTTTGACCGCCGTTGCGCAGCTTTGCCAAGATCGCCCCGTCGATGGCGGCGTCGAGATCGGCATCGGAAAAAACGAGAAATGGCGCGTTCCCGCCCAATTCCATTGAGGTGCGAAGGATCCCGGAGGCAGCCTTGATCAGCAGCAGGCGGCCGACCTGCGTCGAGCCGGTGAAGGACAGCTTGCGGATACGCCCGTCGCTAAGTATGCGATCGACCACCTCGGCGGGACTGCTCGTCGTCACGACGTTGACGACACCCGGTGGCACACCCACGTCGTTGAGCAGTTCGGCGAACAGCAGTGACGTCAGCGGTGTCTCCTCCGCCGGTTTGAGTACCACCGTGCAGCCCGCGGCGAGCGCGGGAGCGATCTTGCGGGTGGCCATCGCGAGCGGGAAGTTCCACGGCGTGACAAGCAATGTCGGCCCGACGGCCTGTGGGAGGGTCAGGTGGAGCGCTGCGCCGTTGGGGGCGTCGCGCGACATACCGGTGGCGCGGACAGCCTCCTCGGCGTACCAGAGCAGGAAATCGGCCGCGTAACGGACTTCGGCTCGCGACTCTGCAAGGGGTTTGCCCATTTCCATTGTGATCAGCAGGGCGAACTCGTCGGTGCGCGCAATCAATTGGTCGTATGCCGAGCGCAAGAGTTCCGATCGGCGCCGGGGCGGCGTCGACGACCAGTCGGGGAAGGCGGTCACTGCCGCGTCGACGAGGTCTGCCGCGTCCTCGGCACCAGCATCGGCGACGGTGGCGATCACGCTGCCGGTCGCCGGATCCTCGACTCCGAATTCCCTCGATGATCGCGACTCTTGCCACGCCCCTGCGATCAGCAGGCCATGCGGCACTACCAGCGTGTCGGAGGTCATCACGGTGCTCAAGTCCATCCTCTTCTTCCTGGCCCGATCAGGGCCGTGGTTCGGCTATGCGATCGTCGCGCTGTATTGCGGCATCGGCGCTACGCGCCTCGGCGTACGAGGCGAGCAGGTAGCCGCGGTCGTTGCCGCCGCATTCAGCGCATATCGGTGCGAGCTCCGGGGACGCGGGATTGCGGTCCATCTCCTGAGCGATGTACGAGCGTGAGCACGATGCGCACAAAACCCTTGCTTCCCACGGATCGTCGACTTCGGTGCGCGGGTCATGCGTCCGCTTGAGGACGCCGCTGTAGCGTTTTCCGGTGAGCAGCCGGCCGCCCGAGTAGACGGCCGCCGCGAGGACGAAGGTGATGGGAGCCGACCAGGTACCGCCGAAGGTTCCCCCGGCCTGAACCAGGACGATACCCGTCGCGGAGGCACAGAACCATGCCACCAGGCCGACCACGTTGAAGGCAGGCACCCGTCCAGGGCGGAATTCGAAGTGCTCGGCGGCGAGCCGCTCGCGACGCGCAAAGGCGAAGTAGCACAGGGCGATAGCGACCCATGCGACCACGACCACGCCCTGCCATTGCAAGGCTTTGAGTAGGTAGGAGATCGCGTCGGTGAGCATAAGACAGAATGCCGCAACGCCGACAATTACCACCCAAGCTCGCCGGGGCAAGTGGATCCGGAAGACGCGGGCGAAGAAGCTCTCGGCGTTGATGCTGGCGAGATAGTAGTTCGCGGTGTTGATGCGGGTCTGGCTCACCCAGACCAGGGCGACACCGAAGATACCGGTCAACCCGATGATGGCTTGGACGGCGGAGAGTTCGCTCAAAGTTCCTGTGGCAGCCAGGCTGTGTGTAAGGAAGATCCCCACCAGCGCGTTGACCACGAGCGTCAAGAAGTAGAACAGTGGTCCAAAGGTAAAGACGCCGTGGAACTTTGCATCACGGATCTTGGCGAGACGCGCATAGTCCCACGTGAAGGGGATCATGATCCACACGCCCATGTAGGCGGTGAATGCGAACACCCAGCCAGGCGCGTGAAGGTCGACCTCCTGAACCGGCGGTGCGGTCAACCAGTCGTTGCTGTAGCCATATTCGACGATCGTCCACACCACGGCAACGGTGAGCCCGATGTAGTAGAAGGGCAGCAGGAAGCCGTTGATCTTGTCCAGCCACGTTCGGACCCCGCCGATCACGATCGGCACGCTGTAGGCCGCGACGATCGCGTACCACAGTTCGATCGAGCCGAAGCCGGCGTACTGATGGAATACCCAGGCCACCACCGCACCTTCGAACACCGCGTAGTAGAGAGCAGTCGCGCCGACGATGAGGGGCGCCACCGCTGCGCCGAGATAGCCGAACAACGCGCGGGAGAACAGCGCGCTCGAGATCCCCGTCCGAGCCGCGTAACGACTGAATATCGTCCCGATCAGGCTGTAGGCAATCACTGAAAGACCCAGGCCGACAAGGGTGTTCACCGTCCCTACGCTCAGCGCGACCGTCGCGCCAACGATCAGCCAGAACATTGCACTGGCGAATGCGTACCAGGCCATCAGCAGTGACACCCGTCCGGACCGCCACGTCTTCGGTGCGGCATGCAGCGCGTAGTCCTCGGTCGATGCACTCCGAAGGACGTTTGGATCATCCTGAAATGACACCGAGAGCGGGACGCTTTTCCTCGCTCCAACCTGTTCAGACATGAATTCCTCCAGTGCTATTCGACTTTGAATTGAAATGAGCCGGCCGCGATCTCTTCGGCTTCAGGTCAGGGTCCGTCCGTACGGGGCTGCTGAATTATTCGCATGGGAGGCCGAGCACGAGCAAGCCTCAATTTCTACGAATTGCGCATCGACGAATGATGGATTCCACAAATCGCCTGCTAGTGCGCGCGCGCCCGGCGACCTTACGTAGGGGTCACGAAACGCTCTTGGCGGATTCGTGCAAACTACGAAGCGGTCAGACGTCTGTCGCCGGAGAAACTCCTTGGGAGTTCACCAAGATCGTACGGAACGGCTTTCAGTTCCTCCTATTGCCCCGGCCTGGTGCGGCTGCAGAGAATCGAAGTGCTAGCAGCCCTCGTCCGGATGGAAGACAGAACCGCGCAATGAAGGACGTTCACGGCTACTGCACAATGTGTCGCTCCCGCTGCGGTGCCATCTACACCGTCGATGATGTCGGTGTCCTGCGTGGCGTCCGACCCGACCCCGACCATCCGACGGGCGCGGCGATATGCCCGAAGGGCCGGGCGGCGCCGGAGCTGGTGTACTCGTCGGCTCGGTTGACACGTCCACTGCGACGCACCACACCAAAAGACGATCCAGATCCACGCTGGAAGGAGATCACCTGGCACGAGGCGATGTCCGAGGTGGCCGAACGCCTGGACACCATCCGCACCGTGGATGGTCCCGAGGCGGTGGCCTTCGCGGTCACGACGCCCAGCGGCAGCCCGATTTCGGATTCGCTCGACTGGATAGAGCGTTTCATCCGGCTTTTCGGAAGCCCAAACACTTTGTACGCCACAGAAATATGCAACTGGCACAAAGACTTCGCGCACCGATTCACCTTCGGGGTCGGGCTGCCGACACCGGACTATGCGGCCGCCGACATGACGTTGTTGTGGGGACACAACCCGGCGAAGACGTGGCTGGCTCGATCAACGGCCCTTGCCGAGGCGCAAGCGCGAGGCGCCCGCCTGGCGGTCATCGATCCGCGACGGGCCACCAGCGCCATGAGCGCCGATCACTGGCTGGCGGTACGTCCGGGCACCGACGGTGCTCTGGCCCTATCGCTGGCCAACCGCCTCCTGCGCCGCCGCCGCTACGACGAGCAGTTCGTCCGTCGGTGGTCCAATGCTCCGCTATTGGTGCGCCACGACACTGGTAAATTCCTGCGCGCCAACGACATCTGGCCGGATCAACACGGGTTCGTCTGCTGGGACCAGCGCAGCGCCGCTGCGGTGCCCTACGACACCCGCTACCCGGCCCCCGACGCGGGCCGGTTTGCCTTGGCAGGAGAGCGGCGTGTTGCCACACGCGCAGGCACCATTCGATGCTCGCCGGCTTTCGCGCACTACCGGCAAGCGTGCTCGTCGTGGCCTTTGACGCGTGCTGCCGAGGTGTGCGGCGTGCCGCGGTCCGAAATCAAGGCGCTGGCCGATGATCTCGGTGAGGCCAGGTCGGTGTGCTACGCCGCGTGGTCCGGTGTGAGTCAGTCATCCGACGCCACGCAGACCGAGCGTGCCATCGCAACGTTGTATGCGCTCACGGGAAGCTTCGACGCTCCCGGCGGCAACCGGGTGCTCCCGGCACCTCCCGCCCAAGCAGTGACATCCCCCGACCAGATCGTCAAGGGACAACGCGACCGCGCGCTCGGTATCGACGAGTTTCCCCTCGGCCCGCCGTCGCAGGGTTGGATCAATGCGCGCGATTTCTGTCGCTCCGCACTCGACGGGCAGCCCTATCGTGTGCGCGCCTTGGTGTCGTTCGGCACGAATATGCTGCTGTCGCAGCCTGATCCGCGGCGCACCGCGATGGCACTGCAAGCGCTCGACTTCAGTGTCCACCTGGACCTGTTCGAAAACCCGACGTCGCGCTACGCCGATCTGCTGTTGCCGGTGAACAGTCCCTTCGAACACGAGGCGCTCAAGGTCGGGTTCGAGATCAGCGCCGCAGCCCAACAGAGAGTCCAATTGCGGCCCCGTCTGGTGGATCCGGTCGGTGAGTCCCGATCCGACACCGAGGTGGTGTTCGAGCTGGCCCGCCGCCTCGGCCTCGCACGGGAGTTCTTCGACGGGAACATCGACGCCGCACGCAACTTCCAGCTGGCGCCGCTCGGCCTAACCGTTGAACAGCTGCGCGCGCACCCTGCCGGAGTGGACCAGCCTCTGCGGAACCGCTTCCGCGCCTATGCCACCGAACACGAAGACGATCAAAAGGTCACAGGTTTCGCCACACCCACCCGCCGCGTCGAGTTCTACAGTGAGCGCCTCGTCGAACACGGCTACCACCCTGTACCCGTCGCCGAGCCACCGCCAGCTGACCCCGATTACCCGCTCATGCTCACGTGCGCTAAGAACGGCTATTTCTGTCACAGCCAACATCGAGCGCTCTCGTCGCTGCGTCGCCGCAGTCCTGAACCGCTCGTCGACCTTCACCCCGACCTCGCCGCACGCAGGGGGATTGCCGATGGTCAATACGTGCGGATCCGCACCGCGAGAGCAAGTGTGCGGATGAAGGCCCGACTCGATGCGTCGACGCGTCCCGACATCGTGGTCGCCGAGTATGGCTGGTGGCAGGAAGCGCCGGATTTGGGCTTGCCCGGCCATCCCCACCTGACCGGAGACGGCCCCAATTACAACCTGCTGGTCACCGATGACCGCCGCGACCCCATCAGCGGGTCCGTCCCATTGCGTTCGACTCCCTGCGATGTGCACCCTGACCCGCAGCTCATCTGGGCGCCACCACTGACCCGCGACTTGGCGGTCACCGGCACCCGCGTAGTGGCCACCGATACCCTCGCGCTGCGGCTAGAACCTGTTGACGGGCAACCACTTCCAGACTTCCTGCCTGGTCAACACCTCACCGTCGCGCACGCAGGCGATCCGGAGGTGTCCCGCAGCTATTCCCTGACCGGCGCTGCGGTCGACCCCGACCGGCGCGGATACGAGATCGCGGTCCGGAAGGTGCCCGACGGACGGTTCTCATCTGCGGTGCACGAGCGGTTCGAGCGCGGCACGGTCGTGCGCACTGGACCGCCGTCGGGCCTGTTTGCGATCCCCGCCGCCCACCGCAATCCGATCGTGCTGATCGCTGCTGGCGTCGGCATCACACCGTTTCTGAGCTACCTGGAGACCCTGCGCAACCGCAACGAGGCCACCCCGGAAGTCGTGCTCTTCTACGGCAACCGGGACCGGGCCGGTCACGCCATGCGAGAACGTATCGCCTACCTACAGGGCGTGCTCCCCAACCTGAGGGTGGTGACGTACTACAGCCGACCCGACGATGACGTGCCCGTCGGAATTCACCACGGGCGTTTTGACTCCCGGCATGTGGAGCAAGATCTCATCGACCGCAATGCCCGCTTCTACCTCTGCGGACCAGAACCGATGCTGGATCAGGTCACCACGGAGTTGGTGCGTCGTGGCGCCCACCGCTTCGCTATCTTCGCCGAGAAGTTTCACGCCGCGACCACCGCGATCGACATGGATTCCATTGCGGCCGCTACCGTCACCTTCGCCAGGAGCGGAGCCAGCGCGCGGTGGCAGGCCCGCGGCGGCACACTTCTGCATCTTGCAGAGCAAGCGGGACTCAAACCACCCAGCGGGTGCCGTGTCGGTCAGTGCGAAAGCTGCGTCACCACCATCCTGCGCGGAACCGTCACGCATCTGGTGTCAACCCCGGATGATCTGCCCACAGATCAGTGCCTCGCTTGCCAAGCGATACCGACATCGGACCTCGTGTTGGACCTGTAAACCCACAGCCGGGATTTCAGCCCGCGCGAAGGATCCGAAAGCGATCGGGTGCCGTAGGATCTCGATCAACGACTTGTACTGGCGGCCAAGCCCATTGCCAAACACTGATGCCCGGAGTGCGGGAGAACTGAATCAGCCCTCGGGTTCCTTCGACCGCAACACGCGGCCAGGATTCGGCAATGCGCACCCGGTCCGCGCCTTGGGAACGCAGCAGATCGGCGAGGACCGCGACCGTGTCATAGCCTTCGAAGGCGACGAAGGAGGGCGCTTGGCCTAGCCGCTCGCGCAGGGCCGAGTCGACTCGTGCACCGAGTGCGCTGAGGTGCTCGGGTAGGTAGCGCAAGAACGGGATCGCCGCGCCCTCCTCACCGAGCAACGTCACCCATTCGGCGAACTCAGGTTGCCCGGCCGGAGCACCAATCATGATTTCGGACAGGCGTCGGTCGCTGCGGACAGCCTTGACGATCGACAGCGCCGGCTCCGGGTAGCCGACCAGGAGAAGTATGGCCGTCGCGCCATTGTCGACGAGTGCGTCGCACACGGCCGGTGGGTCCAGCGCGAGCATGTCGAGTTCGATGACGGTGCCGCCACGAGGGGCTAGATAGTCACGCAGAATGCGGACCCCAGATGCCCAATAGACACTCTGCTGGGTGGCTACCGCGATTCGGCTGTGGCCCGCGCCGAGCAGGAAGTCCGCGTAGATCTGCCAGCCGTGGGACTGCGCAGGGGACAGGCGCGCAACCCAATTCGTTGGCTGATCGGTGAGCGCGTCGAAAACCGCTGATGAGCAGAGGAACGGCACGCCGAGGGCGTCGGCCCTTGCGGCTGCGGCGCGAGCGACCACGCTGTGATACTCGCCTGCCAAGGCGGCCACGCCCATGCCTGCCAATTCGTCGACGGCCGCCGTCGCCTTCTGTGCATCGGCCGCGGTGTCCCGCACCACCAGCTCAAGTGGTCGTCCGCCGATTCCGCCTGCCTCATTGACATCGCGTTCAGCCACCTCGAGCCCCGCAAGCAACTGTCGTCCCGCTTCGACCCAGCCGGGCCGAGTCAGCGGCACGAGAACGCCGATCTGAACGGACGATCCGTCACCAGAGGTGCCCATGGCCGAGCCGCACGCGGCAATGGCCATGGGGCCGAGCGTAAGTGCCGCGGCGGCTGCGGCGCCACCAGCGCCGATGAATCGGCGCCGCGAGGTCAGGTTCATCGCGTTCTGATTAGGCATGGCGCCTCAGTGGTCCAGGGCCGGCGTGTTGGCCTCGGCCGCGGAGTGAGATGAGGTTGCCGGTTCGATGTATCCGGTGCGGGGGAGGAACAACGCCACGACACTCGAAAGGCCGAAAAACACTGCGCAGACAATCAATCCGCCGGAGAACCCGATCGATGAGGCCAGTCCTGCCAACGCGAACGGCGCAAAGGCTGAGATTCCACGCCCGACGTTGAAACAGAAGCCCGCACCGGTGGCGCGCGCGTGAGTTGGGAACAGCTCGCCAAGGTAGGACCCGAACAGCCCGAAGAAGGCGGTGAAGAACGCAAAGGCAGGGCCGAGCCATAGCAGCGCGGTCTGGTCACTGGTCACGGCGTACACCGGCAGAGTCACCGCGACCCCAAGGAGCGAGATGATGATTGCGGTGCGCCGGCCGAGGCGGTCAGCGATCACCCCAAAAACGTTGTAACCAACGAACATCCCGACATTGAGTACCGCCATGAAGGTGGCGACAGAACCCTTGTCCAAGCCTCGTTCGCTGGTCAGATAGGTCGGCAGCCACGTTGAGGCGCCCCAGTACCCAGTCAGCGCGAGCCCGGCCATGGCAGTGCCGAGGATCGTGGTTCGCCTCAGCCGACCGCTCAGCACATACGCCACGGACACCGGCTTGTCGGTGTCGCGGCGGGACGCCCGATGATCAACCCAGACAGGCGATTCCTCGAAGAACACCACCACAATCAGCAGCGGCAGGATCGCTGAGATGCCGGCGACGAGGAACATGAATCGCCAATCCGGGAGAAGGAACCCGGATAGCACCGCGGCCAGTACACCGCCGACTGGAAACGAGCTCAAGACAAAGGCGGCCGCTCGTCCGCGGCTTTCACTCGGCCACGTTTCCACCACGTACGCGGAGACGACACCCCACACGCCGCCAAGCCCTAGCCCAGCGAGAAACCGCAGCAACAGGAAGACCTCGAAGTTGGGAACGACGGAGAGGCATGCGGTGAGTACGCCGAACGTTGCGAGCGAGACGATGAGCGCGGTCTTCCTGCCGAAGTTGTCGGCGATATAGCCAACGACAACGCTGCTGACGCCCATGCCCAAAAGCGTTGCGGTGGCGAGCAAGCCTGCCTGCGTGACACTGATGCCCAATTCCTGCCGGATCGCGGGCAACGCCAGCGATAGCAAGAGGATCTCGAGGGCGTCGAAGAGGTAAGCGAGGAAACTCCCACCGAGAATCACCCAGCGGCTGCGATGCATCGAAAATCCTCCTTTGGGTGGGCAAGACCCTCGGTAATACTTGGCTGATGTGGCGATCGTCGAATTGACGTAAGCTGAATTATTCGCACGACAGGCCAAGCGCGAGCAAGCCTCAATTTCTACGAATTGCCCATCGTCGAATTTTGGATTCCACAAATCGCCTGCTAGTACGTGCGCCACTGGCGGCGTGACGTAGCGGTTACGAAAAGCTCGCGGCGGATTCGTGCAAACTACGAAGCGGTCAGGAGTCGGTCGCCGAGGGTCCTCCTTGGGAGTTCGCCAAGACGGCGCGGAACGGCTTTCACTTCCTCCTATTGCCCTGACTAGGCACGGCTGATGAGAATCGAGTTACGCCAGAACTTCGTGACGGCGACAACAACAGCCTCCCAAAGTTCATCTAGATCACCCGGTCGCCCTTATCCCGCGAATGCGACATCGGCAAAGGATCCGACCGGATTGGGAACGCAATGGAAAAGGAGTGAAAAAGGATGGCTCTACTTGAGCGTTCAGCGTGGTATGACATCGCGCGGGACACCAATTGGACCCCCGCCTATGTGTCGGAGGATGAACTATTTCCGCCGGATCAGAGCGACCCTTATGGGATTCCAAAATCGGAATGGGAGACGTTCGACGAGCCATACAAGGTGTCCTATCGGGAATACGTCAACGTCCAGCGGGAAAAGGACGCCGGCGCCTATTCCGTCAAGGCGGCACTTGCTCGATCGAGCTACTACGAGGACGCCGACCCGGCGTATCTGAGCCTGCTCAAGCTGCACTACGGAGCGATCGCGCTGTCGGAGTATGCGGCGTGCCAGTCGGACGCTAGGATGACCCGCTTCTCGAAGGCGCCAGGGATGCGCAACATGGCGACCTTCGGGATGCTCGACGAGCTTCGCCATGGCCAGATCCAGCTGTACTTCCCGCACCAACTGGTCAGTCTGGACAGGCAATTCGACTGGGCACATCAGGCGCATCACAGCAAGAACTGGGCGGCGATCACCGGCAGGCACGCGCTCGACGACGTGATGATGACTCGTGACGCCGTGACGACCTCGATCATGCTGAACTTCGCATTCGAGACCGGTCTGACAAACATTCAGATGATCGGCCTGTCCGCCGACGCGGCCAACATGGGCGACTACACGTTCTCGAACCTGATCACCAGCATCCAGTCCGACGAAGCGCGGCATGCCCAGATCGGCACTCCCGTCCTCGAGATCATGGTGCGCAACGGTCGCAAGGCCGAGGCCCAGCAGGCGGTCGACATCGCATTCTGGCGCATCCACCGCCTGTTCGCGATCCTGACCGGGATTCCGATGGACTACTGGATCCCGCTGGACAAGCGGGACCGGTCGTTCAAGGAGTACATGGCGGAGTTCATCGGCGTGCAGTTCGAACGGCAATTGCTCGACCTGGGACTGGAGCGTCCGTGGTACTGGGACCTCTTCCTCGAGGACGTCGAGACTCACCACCATTGTCAGGCGGCGGCCACTTGGGCGTGGCGAAACACGTTGTGGTGGAACCCGACCGGCAATGTCGGCCCGCGCGAGCGTGCGTGGCTGGAGAAGAAGTACCCGGGCTGGGGCGACACGTTCGGCCAGTACTGGGACGTCATCATCGAGAATGTCCAATCGGGCCATCCCGAGAAAACCGAGGCCATCGGAATGCCGGCGATGTGCAATCTGTGCCAGTTCCCGATCTCGAACAAGGGCGGCTCGGTGTGGAAGACACGGGCCCACCAGATCGACCACGAGGGAAGGCTTTACAGCTTCTGCAGCACGGTCTGCAAGTGGATCTTCGAGCTGGAACCCGACAGGTACAAGACGTTCAACACGATCGCCGACCGGATGTACAACGGCGAGATCTCACCGAATACCCCAGAGAACATCTTGCGCTACATGGGATCTGGAGTCATCAGTGACGGCGGGCGCGATGCCCACGACTTGGAGTGGGCGAAGGCCTACGACTTGTCGATGCTCCCAGCAGCCAGCCAGTGAGAAGGAGGAACGGATGACTGACCTTGCCGTGATCGGCCGTTTGGAGAGGGACCCCCATACCCGCATCATCGATGTGGAAACGGGCTTCACCATGGACCAGGTGGTTGAGGCTTGCCTCGCTCCCGCGGTCGGCTACCAGACCCGGCACCCGAAGCCTGGCGCAACGCTGCGGGTGCGTGTGACGACCGACACCGACGACGCCGAACCCTTCCCGCGAGCGATGACCGTTGAGGAGGCCAAGCTGCGCCACTTTCAGCAGATCGACATCTTCGTCTCCGACGAATAGGGGCGAAGGGTCGTCATGGAACAACCGGTGACATCGCGGTTCACCGCGGTGTGCGATGCCGACGATCTGTGGGCGGGGGAGATGCGTGTCGTCTGGGTCGACGACACGCAGATCCTGCTCCTTCGTACGAATGACGACGCGGTACGTGCCGTGCAGAGCAGGTGTCCCCACCAGGAGGTGCCGCTCGAGGAAGGCGACTTCGACGGGTGCTCACTGACGTGTTCGGCGCACTTGTGGGAGTTCGACGTCGACAGTGGCCACAGCATCAATCCCGACGACGCAAGGCTCGCCCAGTATCCCGTCGAAGAGCGGGACGGCCTCATCTACGTGTCCGTCGACGGGGTGGAGCCCTTCCATTCGCACGCATGACCGGCGTGGCCCCGCCGGTCAATAAAAACCAACCGAAAATTGATGGACGAAAGGCAATCTCGTGACTGAAACGCCGGTTCGCGCGGCACCGAATCTCGCAGGCCCGCTGTTTCGCGGCGGTGAGATCTCCTTGGTCGCGGTTGACGCGATCAACGAGGACAACCCGGACAAGGAGATCTTCGTCGACGATCACCGCACCTATGTCCGGGTCGAAGCCGCCGGTGGTCTGATCATCCGCCGGGCGACGATGGAGAGACTGCTCGGCAGGACCTTCCCGATGCAGGAGCTCGAAGTGTGGCTCACCGGCTACTCGGGCCAGATCGAGACCCATGACGACTTCATGCGCTGGTTCTTCCTCAAGCAGTGACAGCCCCCGAATAACCTTGAAAAGAAGGAGTTTTCAATGACGACTGAAGAGAAGGCACTCAAGCCGCTCAGGACCTGGAGCCATCTGGCCAAGAATCGGCGGCGGCCGACCGAGTACGAGATCGTCTCCACGAACTTGTTGTGGAGCACGGACGACGATGCCCCGTGGGCGATGGGGCCCGACGTTCCGCTGAGCAAGTGGTACACGCAGTACCGGAACAACAGCCCACTGCGACACGAGAACTGGGATGGCTTCAGGGACCCGGACCAGATGGTCTACCGCACGTACAACATGATCCAAGATGGGCAGGAGTCGCACGTCGACGGTCTGCTCGACGACCACAGCGGCAACGAGCACGACAGCGGTCTCAGCGCGGAGTGGGTCGCCAAGCTTGCCCGGCTGTACACGCCCGCGAGGTACCTGCTGCACACCGTGCAGATGTCTGCGGCCTATCTGGCGGCGCTGTCCCCGGCCAGCACCATCGAGAACTGTTTCATCTTCGAGTCTGGAGATCAGCTTCGCTGGGTATCACGTGTGGCCTACCGGACGGCGGAACTGCGCGAGCACCATCCCGACCGCGATTTCGGCAAGCAGGAGCGCGCGAGGTGGGAAGACGACAGCGCATGGCAAGGATTCCGGGAGCTGATGGAATCCACTCTGATCACCTGGGACTGGGCCGAACAGTTCGTCGCGCTGAATCTGATCGCCAAGCCGGCCATCGACACCGCAGTGCTGCGATCGCTGTCCGTCGTCGCCCAAGCGGAGGGCGACACCTTGCTGGCGCTACTGGCCCGTGCCCAGCTGATCGACAGCGATCGGACGAAGCTCTGGTCGGAGGCCCTCCTGGCTTATGCGTTCGATTCCGCCGAGTACGGCGAGCTGAATCGGTCGACGGTGCGGGGCTGGTTCGACAAGTGGGCGCTGCTTGGTGACGTCGCCGTGGAGGCCTACTGCCGGGCGCTAGTGCCCGACCTCGACCACACGGTGCTCACGAAGGAACTCGCAGCGCACCGGGAGTTGCTGCTTCAACAAACGCCGGTCGCGAAGTAGGCGCAGGAGCATCACCGCTCGGCACCCTGAAATTCGCTACATCGAGGCTACTTTCACTGCTAGTGTCAGCAGCCTTCGCACGTCAACGTGGCACTGGAGCGACGCATGACACTCACAGTGGCAGACATCCTGCGGCAGGACGATCTCGGCCTGCAGCTGTGCGTTGGCGGCAGTGGGCTCGAAAGCGTCGAGGTCTCGGGGGCGGCCGTGCTCGAGCTCGGTCAGCAGCCCTCAGCCCAGCACCGTTCCATGCTTGTCATGACCGGCGGCGCTCTCACTGGAACGAACGAGACAGAGGACGCCAAGCACCTCGTGCACGCCGCACGAGGTGCTGGCGTCGCTGGGATTGTCCTCGCCGCGGCAGACGAGGAACGGTCTCTTTCGTGGGAGGCGCTGAAGGCGGCGGCGGAAGCGGAGGATTTCCCTCTGCTGACAGCCCCGCCGGGGGCGTCCCTGAGAGGGATAAAAGAAGCGGTCAACGAGCGCGTCGCCCGTGCCGATCTGCGCCTCTACCAACGCCTCCTCGCGCTCCAGTCAAGCCTGATCTCGGCGGTGACAGCCCCGGACTCAACTGAGTCGTTGCTGCGCCGGCTCGGCTCGGTTGTGCACAGCACGGTCATCCTGTACTACCCGGACGGGCGGTTGCTTGCGGTAACGGGCGACGGTCCGTCCGAAGTCATTTGGCAACGCATCGACAAGGACGTGCGGGCCCATCAGCACTTGACGGTCGGTCAGTGGCACGTAGTGGCCTCACCCATTCGCGGCCCCGAGGACACTCATCGGTGGATCGTGTTGGCGAGACGGGGCACGCCGACATCGGACGAGCTCGTCTCCCCCCTGGTGGAGACCGTCGAACAGCTGCTCAGTGTCATCGCGATGAGTAGGCGCGCAGCCGCAAATGAGGAGGCTCAGCAGCGGGCCGATGTACTGATCCGGCTGGTGTCCAGCGCGGGCCGCCAGTTCGGATGGGATCAGGTGCGCCAGTACGGTTTCAAGCCCCACCGGCCCTGTTACGTCTCAACGATCGCTCTGCCGGAATGGCGAGAGCGGCGCCTGGATTCGGAATTGCACAACAAGCAATTGCGCGAGGTACTGCAAAAGGTGCGGGCCTTGATCGCAAACTCTTCGGTACCTCATCTGGTTGCGGCCATCGACGGCGTCGTCGTCACCCTCCTTCAGACACCGGACACGCAACCCATCGAGGAGTGCGTATCGGTTCTTCGCTCCCGAGATCTCTACCTCTGCGGGGGAGTTGGCCGAAAAGTGGCATCGTTGTCCGACGTCGTAAATAGCTATCGTGACGCACGTCTGGCGTTGACACGCGCACTGTCGCGCGGTGCTGCCGCGCCGCCGGTGCAGCGGTTTGAAGAATTCGCCATCGCCGACGTCGCCATCAGCACCGGGGACGAAGACCAGCTTCAGCGGCGAGCCCTTGACCTGCTTGCCAAGATCGAGAGTAGCGAGTCAATCCTCGAAACCTTGGTCGTCTACCTCGAGAATCATCTGAGCGTCAACGAGACGGCGCAGGCGCTGAACATTCATCCGAACTCGGTCCGCTACCGCATTGGCCGCGCTGAAGAGCTGATCGATGGATCGCTGCGTGAGTTGCCGACGATCGTCGATGTCTACCTGGCATTACAAGTTGCGGAACGCGGGCGTAAGAGCACCACGGCTATAGGCAGCAGGCCAGCGCAACGATAACTGTGGGTACATCCAATCAAATCGTCAGATGATGGATGTTTATACACTGCTCGGCGCGCGTCGGTGGTGTTTCTATGAGCTGAGTCACGTTCAGCGAGGAGACCCGATGACGACCAGCCCACTCGAATCACCGACGACGCCCGACCAGGCGGCGGCGGTGCCGTTCGACGCGCACGGGATCGAGGCCATCCCAGACGACAGCCGCGATTGCTCGCCGTGGGAGCTGTTCTGGATCTGGTCGGGTGCCAACATCGCCCCGATCAACTGGGTGCTCGGCGCGCTGGGCATCACCCTGGGGCTCAGCCTTGTCGAGACGCTCGTCGTGGTGGTGCTCGGCAACGTCGTAGGATGCGCGGTCTTCGGCGTGTTCAACGTGATCGGACACTCCACGGCGGTCAACCAGATGGTGCTCGGGCGGGCCCCGTTCGGGCTCAAGGGGTCGATCGTGCCCGGCGTCGTCCAGGGCCTGCTCACGATGGGCTGGGTCGGCGTCAACACCTGGGTGGTGCTCGACCTCGTGCTCGCCGTGCTGGCGGAGTTCGGCATCACCGGCGGCACGTGGCTCGAATTCGCCGTCGCGGCCGCCATCATGGCCGTACAGCTCGGGCTAGCGTTGTACGGCTTCTACGCGATCCGCAGTTTCGAGAAATACACCGTGCCCGCAACGGTTCTGGTGATGGCGCTGATGACGATGCTGGCGCTGGCCACCACCGATGTGAACTGGGCGTCGGGCTCGGCCCTCGAACCCGGCGAGAAGTTCACCGCCGTCACCCAACTGCTCACCGCCATCGGAATCGGCTGGGGCATCACGTGGATTCCGTATGCCTCGGATTACAGCCGCTTCGTCCGGGTCAATGTTTCCCGGCGGGCGGTGTTCTGGTCCTCGTCGCTCGGTATGTACATCCCGACCGTGTGGCTGGCCGCGCTTGGCGCGTGTCTTGCCAGCGTGGGGAGCGGCAGCGACCCGGCGGCGTTGGTGGTGAGCACCTTCGGAGTGATGGCGGTGCCCGTGCTGCTGCTGCTCGTGCACGGCCCGATCGCGACGAACATCCTGAACCTGTACTCCTGCTCGCTGGCCGCGTTGTCGATCGGTGTGCGCGCCGCGCGGTGGAAGATCACTCTGGTCGCGGGACTCGTCGCATCGGTTGTGCTTGCGGTGTTCGTCAATGCCGACAGCTTCGCGCAGGCGTTCGACCATTGGATGGTATCGATCCTGGTCTGGATCAGTCCGTGGGCCGCGATCATGCTCGTCGACTACTTCGTGATCCGGCGCCGCGCACTGGACGTCGCGGCCCTCTACCAGCCCGCAGGCGAGTCGGCGTATCCGAAGTTCAATGTGCCAGGGCTCGTCAGCCTCGCCGCGGGCATCGTGGCCGGCTGGTCATGGCAGTACGGGCTGGTCCCCGTCATGCAGGGTCCGGTGGCCACCGCGCTAGGCAACACCGACTTCTCCTGGTTCTCGGGAAGCGTGGTCGCGGGCGGACTGTACTGGGCGCTGAGCCGGTCGGCGCGATGACCGAACTTCCGAGCGTGGTCAGCGAATTCCAGCTCAGCAATAGCTTTCTCGGCAACATCGTCGAGGTCTGCTTCGTCACCGAAGACCACCAACGAACGATGGAGGGCCTGGTAAGGCTCGGCATCGGCCCCTTCCGGGTGTACGAGTTCTCGCCGGAATCCGTGACAGAGCAGACGTATCGCGGTGAACCGGCAGAGTTCAGCCTCAAGGTTTGCTTCGCCACCAACAACGGGCTCACCTTCGAAATCATGCAGCCGATCAGCGGCCCGTCGGCGATCCGCGACTATCTCGACAAGCACGGTGAGGGCATCCACCACATCGCGTTCGACTGCGACGGCATGCCGTGGGATCGCCGCCTGGAGATGTTCGCCGACAGGGGCTTCGCATCGACGCAGAGTGGCCGCTGGCTGGATCAGAATTCGTTCAATTTCTTCGATACCGAAGCTGCGACCACAACCTGTTTCGAGACGTATCACTTCCCGCCAGGCTTTGTGTATCCGGAGCCGGAACGATGGTTTCCCGCCGCACCGCTAAGTTAGGACCGTGCGGCTTCTGCTGATCGCCGATACCCATGTGCCCAAGCGCGCACGAGACCTGCCGGCACGGGTGTGGGACGAGGTGTCCACCGCCGACGTCGTCGTGCACGCAGGCGACTGGGTGGAACCGGCACTACTCGACACCCTCGAGGCAAGGGCCAAGCGGCTGGTGGCGTGCTGGGGAAACAACGACGGCGCCGAGTTGCGCCGCCGCCTTCCCGAACGCGCCGACGCCACACTCGGCGGGCTGCGGTTCACCGTTGTACATGAGACCGGTGCGGCCACCGGCCGTGAAGCGCGGATGGCGAAGGATTATCCCGACACCGATGTGCTGGTGTTCGGGCACAGCCACATCCCATGGGATACGACCGCGAAAACCGGTCTGCGGCTACTCAATCCGGGCTCGCCCACCGACCGCCGAAGGCAGCCGTTCTGCACCTACATGACCGTTAGCGTCGCCAACGGCGCACTGGGGGGTGTGGTGCTGCACCGGCTGGACAGGGCCGAGCGCGATGCGTGATCGGGCCGCGCGCGTTGCCGATGTGCACGAGATCGCCGCGTCGATGCCGCACGTGACGCGGATCGAGGGACCCAAGGGCAATCCCATCTATCAGGTGGGCGGCAAGTCGTTCGTGTTCTTCCGCACGCCGCAGCCCGACGCGCAGGATCCCGATACCGGGGAGCGCTGGGCCGACGTGATCATGATCTGGGTCGAGTCGGAGGCCGACAAACTCGCGCTCGTCCAGGATCCAAGCTCGCCGTTCTTCACCAACGAGCGGTTCGAGGGCCATCCGTCGGTGTTGTTGCGCGCGAGCCGGTTACGCGAGATCAGTCGCGTCGAGTTGACCGAGCTGGTTCAAGACGCCTGGCTGTCGAGGGCGTCGAAACGCCGCGCCGATCGATGGCTGGCCGAACACGAAGGGTAGGACATGTATCGATGGGCGGCTGCGCCCTGCGTCGGGGCGGTGCTCACGGGATGTTCCTCGGAGGCCGGGACGACGAACGCTGGTCCGGCCGAACCTGAAGGCGCCGTTCAAGACGCCGCGAACCACGAGGTGCAGACCACCTGCCTGCGCGCAGAAGCCCGGTGTGGCAACGGAATCGGCTACGCTGGCGCCCCCGTCGGACGCGGCGTCGGCCCCGCTGCGGTTTCTGACCGGCGAGCGCGTCACGACGTTCGCTAGCGGTTGCGACGCGCGCGTCGTCGACGACATCGAGTATCAGCTGAACAGCCAGTGACCTAGACGGCTTCCTCGGCGGCGCAGATCATCTCGATGTGCTTTTCGGCCCAATTGCCAAGCGGCTCAAGCGCGGCGAGCAGCTCAACGCCCTCTTTGGTCATCGAATACTCCACCCGCGGCGGCACCTCGTGGAAGCTCTCGCGGTGCACGACACCGTGTCGCTGCATCTCCTTGAGATGCTGGGTCAGCATCTTCTGCGAGATTCCGGTCAGGCTGCGGTGTAGCGCGTTGAACCGCTTGGGGCCGGCCTGGAGCTCCCACAGGATCAGGGGTTTCCATTTCCCATCGACGACGGCCATCGCCGCATCCAGCCCGCAAGTGAACCCGCCCATTGTTATCATCGGTTCTCTCCTTGCAGTTCACGCCCAATACTTTCCTTTGAGTAAGTATCCCACTTTTTAGTGGGTACTTGTCGAATCCTCCGCGTCACGTCAACGATAGTGACATGACAACCACACCGCAGACAGTGAGTTTCCTCGGATTGGGCGAGATGGGCTCGGCGCTCGCGCGCGCAGCCATGCAGGCCGGCCATCCGACGATCGTGTGGAACCGCAGTGCCGGCAAGGCGCAGCCGCTCGCGGAGGCGGGCGCGCGCGTGGCGGCCAGCCCAGCCGAGGCCGTGGACGCCGAGGTCATCGTGGTGTGCCTGTTCGACCACGCGTCTGTGCACGAGGTGCTCGACCCCGTGGCCGATCAACTCGCGGGCCGCCGCCTGATCAACCTGACCACGACGTCTCCCGACGGGTCCCGCGAATTGGCCGACTGGGCCGCCGGTATCGGCGCGGACTACCTCGACGGCGGCATCATGGCGACCCCGGAGATGATCGGCACCTCGCAGTCGAGCGTGCTCTATAGCGGCTCGCAGCCGCTCTACGACGAGCATCGCGAGTTGCTCGAGCTTTGGGGCCGGCCAGAGTATTTCGGCGATGACGCCGGTATGGCGTCGCTGTACGACCTGGCCCTGCTGTCGGGGATGTACGTGATGTTCGCCGGGTTCTTCCACGGCGCGGCGATGGTCGGGGCCTCTGGCGTGCCCGCCAAGGAGTTCGCCGCCCGCGCCGCCGACTGGCTGCAGACGGTCGTGGGCCTGATCAGTGAGTATGCCGAAGTCATCGACGGCGGTGACTATTCGGTGCCGGGCCAGCAGAGCCTGGTGTTCTCCGACATCAGCGACATCGTGAACGCCAGTCGCGCCCAGGGCATCAGCACCGAAGTGGTAGACGTCGTGCAGCGCCTCATCCACCGGCAGATCGACGCAGGGCACGGCAGTGACGGCCTGGCCCGCGTCATCGAGAGCATCAAGAATCCGGAGGCAGCGGCATGACGGCGGTCAGTGTGCTCGGACTCGGCCCGATGGGACAGGCGCTGGCTGGCGCCCTGCTCGATGCGAAACATGCTGCGACCGTGTGGAATCGCACGGAGGCGAAGGCCGATGCGTTGCGCGCACGCGGTGCGGCGTGGGCACCCACTGCGGCCGATGCCGTCGCGGCCAGCGATCTTTCGATCATCAATGTCGTCGACCACGGCGTGCTCGATCAAGTGGTCGCTGCGGCGAGCGATGCCGTGGCAGGACGCGTCGTCGTCGGGCTCAGCTCCGATAGCCCGGATCGGGCCAGACAGACCGCCAAACTGGTCGAGAACCTCGGCGGCCGATACCTCGACGGGGCGATCATGACCCCGACCGACACCATCGGAAGCGAAAGGGCCAGCATCCTTTTCGCCGGACCCAGGGACCTGTTCGATGCCCACGCCGACGTCTTCGCCGCGCTGGGCCCGTCGACATGGCTCGGCGAGGACTACGGCCGCGCCGCCGCGTTCGACATGTCGCTGCTCGACTTGTTCTGGACAACGGTCAGCGGGTTCCTGCATGCGGTGACGGTCGCCCGCGCGAACGGCATCGCGCCCAGCGAGTTCTTGGTGCATGCCAAGGGCATCGCCGACATCCTGCCGCCGATCTTCGAAGAGTTCGCAGGACGCATCGAAGCCGATCGGCACGGCGAAAGCACCGCACCCGTCTCGTCGGTGGCAGCATCGGTCCGGCACCTGATCGCGGCATCGGAGGAGGCGGGCGTCGACGCCGGTGTGTTGAAGGTGTTCCGCGGCTACGTGGACACCGCGGTGGCCGCGGGTCATGGCGACGACGAATCGAGCGCCATTGCTTCAGCGATGGTGCGCGTCGAGTAAGCGCCGGTACCACGTGGCACCGACATTTTCGGTGGTTGGTGACCGGGTTATCCCCAGTGTCGTTTTCATCCACAGGTTGGCTTTTGGGGCGTGCTTTATGGCACGGGTGTTCGATAGCGTTGCGGTGTGGGGCAATTCATCACTGGTGAGGCGGCGCGCGAGCGGATTCGCGTGCTGTCCGATCAGGTCGAGGCGGCGTATGCCGAGATGGGTGAATTGTGCTCGGCTGCGGTGGGCAACGAGTTCCGCGTCGGTTTGGCTGAGCGGCTGGAGACCCAGGAGCGCACCAATCGTGGGTTGATGTATCGGGTGTTCGGAGACATCGCCGATGAACCCGGCCTGTCACCGATGGTCACTGATCGGTTGATGGCACGGTTGCGCGTCTCGCGTGGGGAGATCAAGCGGCGCTTCACGGTGGGCGGACGGATCCGGCCCCGTCGTCAACTGTCGGGCCCACCGCTGCCGCCGGAGTTGCCGGTCGTGGCGGACGCGCTGGCCGCGGGCACGTTGGGTGAGGATCATCTGCGGGTGATCGGTAAGGCCATGGACCGGCTGCCCTCGTGCGTGTCGCCCGAGGATCGCGCCGAGGTGGAAGCCAGCCTGGTCCGCGAAGGCACCAAGCATGATGCGGCGTTCGTCAAAATCGTGGGCCGAAAGATCGATGAGATCTTCAACCCCGACGGCGATTTCGACGAGCAGGACCGGGCGCGGCGTCGCGGGATGGTGCTGGGCCCGCAGGGCCCCGACGGGATGTCCCGCTTCTCAGGCTGGATCGACCCCGAAACCCGCACCTACGTGGAAGCCTCCACCGCCGCGGTGCGCCCGGGCCGGCACCTACCCGACGGCACCCTGGCCGAAACCGCTGATGACCGCAGCCCGGCGCAACGCTGCCATGACGGCCTCAAACTGGGCCTCAAGGCCGGGATCGCGTCGGGCGGGTTGGGGTCCCATCGCGGGCATCCGGTGACGGTGATCGTGCGCACCACTCTCGGCGAACTCAACCAGGCCGCCCACGCCGTGCACAACCCCGACATCGCAATGCCGGGCCCGGCGCGCACCGGCGGAAACACCGCGCTGCCGATGCGAGATCTGATCCGGATGGCCACCGACGCGATCCACTATCTGGCGGTCTTCGAGAACCACTCCGATCGGCCGCTGTACCTGGGTCGTCAACAACGGATCGCCAGTGCCGATCAGCGGATCATCTGCTACTCGCGCGACGGCGGCTGCACCCGACCCGACTGTGTGGCACCGGGCTATCACAGCGAGGTGCACCACAGCCCACCCTGGGCCCACGGAGGTGCCACTGACGCCGATGCGCTGTACTTCGCGTGCGGGCCGGACCACGCCCTAGTCACCGACGGCCATCTGCAGACCACCGTCACCGAACACGGCCGCCTGGCCTGGACCGACGGCACCACACCACCGCAGATCAACCACGCCCACCACCCGGAGGAGCTTCTCCGCGGCGACCCCGACCCGCCCGATTAGGCGGGCGTCACCTCGGCGCCGTCGTCGAGCTCGCGCACGATCGTGCCCTCCAGCACGGCCTCGAAGTCGATGGTGTCGGTGGTGTGCATGCCGGGATCGGTCTGGTCGAGGTAGCGCAGTAGGCCGGGCAGCGTGGCCTCGGCATCGGCAATGCCCGCCTCAAGATCGACATCCGACGGCGCGGCGGTGCTCTCAGGAGGAACCGAGAACATCCCGAACCGGAACCCGCCGACGGGTGGAAAGTACGTGCGGAACTCCGGCATCGACCCGTGATCGGGGAACTGCGGCGTGCGGTCGCCACCCCACAATGTGTGAAACTCGGCGGCGGGCAGCAGCAGAGGCTCGACGGGAGCGACCGTCTCATCGCTGACGAACACGGACTTGCCGGACGCGTCATGTCCGGTCACCACTCGACGCACATCCATTCGTGCAGTCAACCACCGGCGGTCAGCTTCGCGTGGCAATCTCGGTCCATGGATCAGAAGCCCCCGACCGCCGTCATCGAGTCGTCCCACCGCGACCATGTAGCGAGCCTGCCGTTCGACGACACCGCAGATTTCGACGCCGCCGACAGGGGATTCCTGGGCGCGCTCGAACCCTGCGTCGTCAAGGCCGCCGACGGAAGAGCGGTGTGGGACAACGACATCTACGGGTTCCTGGCCGGTGACGCTCCGCCCACGGTGCATCCGAGCCTGTGGCGACAGAGCCAGCTGTGCGCCAAGCAGGGTCTGTACGAGGTGGTCGAGGGGATCTACCAGGTTCGTGGCCTTGACCTGTCCAACGTCAGCTTTATCGAAGGCGATACCGGCGTCATCGTCATCGATCCGCTGATCTCTACCGAGACCGCGGCCGCGGCGCTGGCCCTGTACCGCGAGCACCGCGGAAATCGTGCGGTGACCGCGGTCATTTACACCCACAGCCACGTCGACCATTTCGGCGGCGTCCTCGGAGTCACCTCGCAAGCCGACGTCGACGCCGGCAAGGTCGCCATCATCGCGCCCGAGCACTTCACCGAGCACGCCGTACAGGAGAACGTCTACGCGGGAACAGCGATGGCAAGAAGGGCCGCGTACATGTACGGGGCCGCGCTGGCCCGCGGCCCGCAGGGACAGGTGGGCTGCGGGCTCGGCCAGGTCGGATCCACCGGTGAGGTCGCGCTTCTCCTGCCAACGGTCGACATCCGCACCACGGGTGAGACGCACACAATCGACGGCATCGAGATCGAGTTCCAGATGGCACCGGGCACCGAGGCGCCCGCCGAGATGCACTTCTACTTCCCGAAGTTCCGCGCGTTGTGCATGGCCGAGAACGCCACCCACAACCTGCACAACCTGCTGACGCTGCGCGGCGCGCTGGTGCGTGATCCGCACGGATGGGCCGGATATCTCACCGAGGCCATCGACAAGTTCGGCGAACGCAGCGACGTCGTCTTCGCATCGCACCACTGGCCGACGTGGGACAAGGACCGCATCGTCGAATTCCTTTCCCTGCAGCGGGATCTGTACGCCTACCTTCACGACCAGACCCTGCGGCAGCTGAACCAGGGCTACACCGGAATCGAGATCGCCGAGAGCTTCCAGATGCCGCCTCGGCTGGAAAAGGCCTGGCACACCCACGGCTATTACGGGTCGGTGAGCCACAACGTCAAGGCGGTCTATCAGCGCTACATGGGCTGGTTCGACGGTAACCCCGGCCGACTGTGGGCACACCCGCCCGAGGCCATCGGCCCGCGATACGTCGAGGCCATGGGAGGCATCGACCGGGTAGTCGAGATCGCCAGCAATGCCTTCGGCGACGGTGACTTCCGTTGGGCGGCAACACTGCTCGACCATGCCATCTTCACCGATCAGGAGCACCAGGCGGCGCGGCAACTCTACGCGGACACCCTCGAGCAACTCGCGTACGGCGCAGAGAATGCGGTCTGGCGGAACTTCTTCCTGGCCGGGGCCACCGAGCTGCGCGAGGGCAACTTCGGCACCCCGACCCAAACCTCGTCGCCGTCGCTGATGGCTCAGCTCACCCCGGAGCAGATGTTCGACATCTTCGCCATCAGCGTGAACGGACCACGGGCATGGGACCTCGACGTCGCCGTAGACATCACCTTCGACGATATCGAGACGAACTATCGGCTGGCGCTGCGTAACGGCGTGCTCGTGTATCGCAAGGTCCCCGCTGACCCGGATACCGCGCAGGCTACCATCACGCTGGCAAACAAGTTGCGGCTCTTGGCTTTCGCCGTCGGTGATGCGGACTCGCCAGGGTTGGAGATCAGCGGCGATGCCAACGCGTTGCCGTCGATCATCGCTGTGCTTGATCAGCCCGATCCGGGGTTCAACATCATCACGCCGTAGCGACAACCTACGGAATGCCGCCGTCCACCCGGATAATCGACCCTGACGTGTAACTCGACGCGTCGGATGCCAGAAACAATGCCGCGCCGATGATCTCGGCGGGCTGCCCGAGCCGCTTGAGCGCAAAACCCTGCGCGCCCTTCGTCGTTGCCGGGATGTCCCACGCCTTGCTGATATCGGTGAGGAACGGTCCTGGCATCAATGTGTTGACCCGCACCGTCGGCCCATATGCGAGGGCAAGCCCCTCGGTCAACGCGTTCAACCCGGCCTTGGCGGCCGAGTAAGGCAACTGCTCCGGTCGCGGACGCCGCGACCCGCTGGAACTCACGTTGATGATCGATCCTCCGCCTGCGGCGACCATCCGTTCACCGATCAGGGCCGATAACCGGAACGGTCCCTTGAGATTCAGGTTGACGACCGAGTCGAACAGCTTCTCGGTAACTCCAGAAAGAGATTCGTACAACGGAGACATGCCTGCGTTGTTGATCAGCACGTCGACCTTGCCGAATTTGGCGTACACCGCCTCGACCAACCCGTCGAGCTCATCCCAACGCCCGACGTGCACCTGATACGGAAACGCGGTTCGCCCAGTCGCGGAAGCGATCTCGTCAGCGGTGGCCACGCAGGTTTCGTACTTGCGGCTCGCGATGACGACGTCGGCTCCGCACTGCGCGGCGGCGAAGGCCATCTCCCGGCCAAGGCCACGGCTGCCACCGGTGACCAGCACAACCCGATCGGTGAGGTCGAATAGCTCGTCGGCATAGCCCATTTCAACGACGCTACTCCGGGCGCACCGGCTCGGCCCTGGGTGCCCTCGCTGTCATCACCATCGCCAGCGCCAGCACCGCTCCTGCGATCAGCCCAATGGTGCCAATCCGCTCGCCAAGCAATAGCGCCGCCAGCACGGTCGCAGTGAAAGGCTCGAGTAGTGCCAACACCGATCCGGTACCGGCCGAGGTGCTCCGCAACCCGCGGAAGTAGCAGGTGTACGCGAGGGCGGTCGGGATGATCGCCAAACCCAGCAGCAGCGCTGCGCTGTGCAGGTCAAAGACGAAGCTCCAGCCCGAAGTTGCAGAGACGATCGACGCCAGCACCAGCCCGCCGATGGTGAACCCGACGCCGACGGTCGTGACGTCGTCGAGCCCCGCGACCGGACGGCTCCCCAGCAAGGTCATCATCGCGAACCCGGCGCCGGCGAGCAGCGCACATGCCGCGCCGGCCAGCAGGGCACCAGAGGCCGGCGCCGCGGTTGGCAGGCCGATCAGCATTGCCAGGCCGAGCAGCGCCAGCGCGGTGCCGACGACCTGGCTGCGGCTCGCGGTGCGGTAGCGGGCGATCAACACGATGACGGGTGCGGCGCCGATGGTGATCAGGGTGGCCAGGCTGACTGACGTCAGCGTGACGGCGGTGAAGTAGCTGGCCTGAAAGGTGGCGGCGAGCAGGCCGGTCGCCCCGATCCGCAGCCATGCGGCGCGCGAGCGCGGGAGCGCGCGGCCGGTGACCCGTAGGTAAGCAAGGATGAGCCCGCCACCGGCAGCCAGCCGCACCGCGGCGACGCCGAGCGGGGACAACCCGGAGGATTCGGCCAGCAGCTGGCCGAGCAGGCCGCCGGTGCCCCACAGCACACCGGCGACGACGAGCATCAACAGGCCGCGACGGGCCAAAACAGTAGAAACAGACATGAAAGACACAGCTCCTGCGACGGACGGATAGGGGTCGCGATGCGGAGCTGCCAGGGAAAGGTTCGGCCACCGGGACGCGCATCAACACGCGCGGTCACGCAGGAAAGCCGGGTCAGTACAAGCGAGCCCCGCTAGGAGCGGGGCGGCGGGGTGATCGGAAAGCACCGGTGCATGCGTCGATACTAACTGTGGTCGACCCGCTGCCGCTAAATGCATGGCCCATAAGGTGTCACGGTGCAGATACTTCTGGTCCGACATGCGCTGCCTTTGCGCAGCGATCCTGGGCAGGGCTCCGACCCGCACTTGTCCGAGGAAGGTGTGGCGCAGGCGCAGCGGCTGCCAGAAGCCCTGAAGCGCTTTCCGATCACGCGATTGGTGAGCAGCCCGCAGGTTCGGGCGGTGCAGACCGCCCAGCCGGTGGCCGACGCATTGGGGTTGCCCGTCGAGATCGACGAACGGCTCGCCGAGTACGACCGCGACATGGCGCACTACATCCCGATCGAGCAGATCGCCGCCGAGTACCCCGAGGAGCTGGCTCGACTGGCCAGTGGCCATCTGCCGAGCAGCGTCGACGAGGCCGCGTTTCTCGAGCGAATCAACGCGGGCATCCGCGACGTCGTCGCGGCGGGCGAGCACGAGGACACCATTGCGGTGTTCACCCATGGCGGCGTCATCAACGCTCTGTTGCACACCCTGCTCGGCACCGAGAAGATCCTGTGCGTCAGCGTCGACTACGCAGGCATCACGCGATTGCTGTCCTCACGCGATGGCAGCCTGTATGTGGCCGCCGTCAATGGCACCGAACACGTATGGGACCTCCTGCCAAGAAATCAGCGGTGGTAGACAAGTCCGGTGACTACTTCGCTGGAAGGGCTTGACCTCGACGCCCTGGATCGCCACCTGCGCTCCGTCGGCATTGCCCGCACCGGTGAACTCAAGGCGGAGTTCATCTCCGGCGGCCGGTCCAACATGACGTTCCTGGTGTTCGACGACGCTTCGAAGTGGGTGCTGCGACGGCCGCCCCTGCACGGGCTGACTCCGTCGGCGCACGACATGGCCCGCGAGTATCGCGTGGTGGCCGCCCTCCAGGACACCCCGGTTCCGGTGGCCCGCGCCGTCACACTGCTCAACGACGAATCGGTCCTCGGCGCGCCGTTCCAGATGGTCGAGTATGTGGCGGGGCGGGTGGTCCGCCACACCGACGAGCTCGATGCGCTCGGCGACAAGGAAGCCATCAGCGACTGCGTCGATGCGTTGATACAGGTGCTGGCCAATCTGCATTCTGTCGATCCCGAGGCCGTCGGCCTCGGCGACTTCGGCAAGGCAACCGGGTACCTCGAACGCCAGGTCCGTCGGTGGGGCTCGCAGTGGGAACTCGTGCGCCGCGAGGACGACCCGTGCGACGCCGACGTCCAGCGCCTGCATTCAGCTCTGGCGCAAGCGATTCCATCGCAGAGCCGCGGCGGGATCGTGCACGGCGACTACCGCATCGACAACACGATGCTCGACGCCGACGACGCGACCAAGGTGCTGGCCGTGCTGGACTGGGAGATGTCCACGCTGGGCGATCCGCTCAGCGACGCCGCATTGATGTGCGTGTACCGCCATCCGTTGTTCAACGTGATCCACGCGAGCTCGGCGTGGGCGTCGCCGCTGATGCCTGAACCCGACGACCTCGCGAACCGCTACGCCAAGGCGGCGGGCCAAGAGCTGGACAACTGGGATTTCTACCTGGCGCTCGGGTACTTCAAGGTGGCGATCATCGCCGCGGGCATCGCATTCCGCGCCCGCATGGGCGGCGGCGTCGCCACCGACACCGACAAGGTGGACCAGGCGGTCGCCCCGTTGGTCGCCGAGGGGCTACGCGCGCTGAAGGATTAACGTCCGATCGCCTTGAAGTTCTTCTTCGCCGCACGGCGCAGCTGGATGATCCTCGCCGTGCCCGCCGCGACGGTCAGCAAGCCGCCGGACACCGCAGCCAACAGAATGGCAACCCCCACCGGCAGATTCCACTCCCAGGCGAAGAGGTGAATGGTCGTTGCATCGGTGTTCTGCATGATGAAAACGAGCAGCAGGATCAGGATCAGGAATCCGACGATCAGCGCTGACCACAGTGCCGCCGCGCGAGTGAATTTGACCGCAGACTGCGGCGAAACGAGATACTCACCGGGAGTGGCGGTCGGATCCGGTGGCGCCCCTTTCGACGAGGCCACCGGCGGCTCGATGGGTCCGGGCGGCATCTCGCCGTAGGGCTGATCGGGCGAGACGGACGGATCGCTGGTCATGGGTCCATCTTTGCCCCTTCCGGGCCCATAGAAAACCAACTCTGCAATTCGATGCTCGATTCAAGCTGAGACAAACGCGCGCGGAGCTGCGGCCAGCTGGATAGTGTCGAATTCATGACGACGTTGCAGCGACGCCGGCGTAGGTCGCTCGTTGCGGCGCTGGCGCTGGTCATTGCCCTGATCGCCTCGGCTTGTGGCAGTTCGAATCCGCTCGGCGGCGGAGCGATATCCGGTGATCTCAAGTCGATCATCGTTGGGTCGGCCGACTTCCCGGAGAGCAAGATCATCGCGGAGATCTACGCGCAGGCGTTGGAGGCCAACGGCTTCACCTTGTCGCGTCAGTTCGGCATCGGCAGCCGCGAAACGTACATCCCCGCGGTCCGGGACCATTCGATCGACCTGATCCCCGAATACACCGGCACCCTGCTGAAGTACTTCGACGAGAAGAGCACGGTGACCACCCCGGACGCCATCGAACTCGCGCTGTTCCGGGTGCTGCCCGGCGACTTGTCGATCCTGGTGCCGTCGCCCGCCGAGGACAAGGACTCGTTAGCGGTCAGCAGGGAAACCGCGAACAGGTGGAATCTGAAGACCATCGCCGATCTCGCTGCGCACTCGCCCGAGGTGAAATTGGGTGCGCCATCGGAGTTTCTGAACCGCACCGAGGGCGTGCCGGGACTCAAGAAGAACTACGGTCTCGACATCACCCCGAACAACTTCGTCGCGATCAGTGACGGTGGCGGACCCGCGACGGTTCGGGCGTTGGTCGACGGCACGGTCACCGCGGCCAACATTTTCACCACCTCACCGGCGATCCCTGAGAACGACCTGGTGGTCCTGGAGGATCCCAAGAACAACTTCCCCGCCGCCAACGTGGTCCCGCTCGTCAGCTCGCAGAAGAAGTCCGATGAGCTCAAGACCGTGCTCGACGCGGTCTCCGCGAAGTTGACCACCGAGGATCTCATCGAACTGAACACCGCAACGTCGGGCAACGCGGGCGTCGACCCCGACGAGGCAGCACTGAAATGGGTACAAGCGAACGGCTTCGACAAGCCTCTTCAGGGATGAGTGCATGATCAGCTTCAAAAGCGTGACCAAGCAGTACCCCGACGGCACCGTCGCCGTCGACGACCTCACACTCGATGTTCCCGACGGCACGCTCGCGGTGTTCGTCGGGCCGTCCGGCTGCGGAAAGACGACGTCGATGCGGATGATCAACCGGATGATCGACCCGACATCGGGCACCTTGACGGTGAACGGTGACGACGTCACCAAGGTCGATCCGGTCAAGCTGCGCCTCGGCATCGGCTACGTCATCCAGAGCGCAGGCTTGATGCCGCACCAGCGCGTCGTCGACAACGTGGCCACCGTGCCGGTACTCAAGGGCGAATCGCGTCGCACCGCACGCAAGACCGCGCTCGGCGTGCTGGAGCGGGTGGGGCTTGATCCGAAGCTCGCCAACCGCTATCCGGCCCAGCTGTCGGGCGGTCAGCAGCAGCGCGTCGGCGTCGCAAGGGCTTTGGCCGCCGACCCACCGATCCTGCTGATGGACGAGCCGTTCAGCGCGGTCGACCCGGTGGTCCGCGAGGAACTGCAGACCGAGATCCTGCGCCTGCAAAGCGAATTGCACAAGACCATCGTTTTCGTCACCCACGACATCGACGAAGCGCTCAAGCTCGGCGACAAGGTCGCGGTGTTCGGGCGCGGCGGCGTGCTCCAGCAGTACGCCGAACCTGCCCGCTTGTTGTCCAATCCCGCAAGTGATTTCGTGGCTGGCTTCGTCGGGGCCGACCGCGGCTACCGCGGCCTGCAGTGGCGGCACTCGACCGGGCTTCCGCTGCACGACATCCGGTCGGTCGAAGAAGCGGTCATCGACGATCTCACGCTGGCACCGGACGACTGGGTGCTGATCGTCCGCCAGGACGGCACGCCGTACGGATGGATCAACGCCGAGGGGGTGGAACTGCATCGCAAGGGTAACTCGTTGTACGACAGCTCCTTTGGCGGCGGCTCGCTGTTCCGTCCCGACGACTCACTGCGCCAAGCGCTGGACTCGGCATTGTCGTCGCCCTCTGGGCTAGGGGTTGCCGTCGACGAGGACGGCAGGCCGGCCGGCGGCGTGCGCGCCGACGACGTGCTGGAGGCGCTGAATTCGCAACGGGCCGACGCCCTGCCAATTCTCGGCGCTCCGGAGCGGGACTGATCGTGCGGTACCTGTTCAACAATCTCGACGACGCATGGGCGTTGACCGTCATTCACCTTCGGCTGTCTTTGATTCCGATCATCCTTGGACTGCTGATCGCGGTTCCGATTGGCGCACTGGTGCAACGCACGACGGCGTGGCGCCGGTTGACGACCGTCACCGCGAGCATCATCTTCACCATCCCGTCGCTGGCGCTGTTCGTGGTGCTGCCGCTGCTCATCCCGACGCGCATCCTCGACGAGGCCAACGTGATCGTGGCGTTGACTTTGTACACCACGGCGCTTTTGGTGCGCGCGGTACCCGAGGCGCTCGACAACGTGCCGGAACCGGTGCGTGACGCGGCCACCGCGGTCGGTTATCGGCCGTTGACCCGGATGCTGAAAGTCGAACTCCCACTGTCTATCCCGGTGCTCATCGCCAGCCTGCGCGTCGTCGCGGTGACCAATATCTCGATGGTGTCGGTCGGGTCGGTGATCGGCATCGGCGGGCTAGGCACCTGGTTCACCGAGGGCTACCAGTCGAACAAGAGCGATCAGATCGTGGCGGGAATCATCGCGATCTTCATCCTCGCGATCGTCATCGACACGCTGATCATGTTCGGCGGCAAGTTACTCACGCCTTGGACACGTGCGACACGTGCGGCGCAGCCCCTGCGCGCCAAGGCGGCGGCCGCATGACCCCCATCGACTTCGTAAAGCAGGCGCTGTCCTTCATCTTCACCGCGGCCAACTGGGGTGGTTCGGCAGGGATCGGCGTCCGCATCTTCGAGCACCTGCAGTACACGGTCGTCGCGGTGATCTTCTCGGTGCTGGTCGCGATTCCCATCGGGTTGCTCATCGGGCACACCGGACGCGGCACCTTCCTCATCGTCACTGGGGTCAACGCACTGCGGGCCCTGCCAACGCTCGGCGTCTTGCTCCTTGGTGTGCTGCTGTGGGGCCTTGGGCTGGTGCCGCCGACCGTGGCGCTGATGCTGCTCGGCATTCCGCCACTGCTGGCGGGCACCTATTCCGGCATCGCGAACGTCGATCGCGCTGTCGTCGACGCCGGACGGTCGATGGGTATGACGGAGACGCGGATCATCACGCGTGTCGAGGTGCCCAACGCGTTGCCGTTGATCCTCGGCGGACTGCGCACCGCCACGCTGCAGATCGTGGCCACCGCCACCGTTGCCGCATACGCCAGCCTCGGTGGCCTCGGCCGTTATCTGATCGACGGCATCAAGGTGCGCGAGTTCCACATCGCGCTGGTCGGCGCGTTGCTGGTGACGGCGCTGGCGTTGATCCTCGACGCGGCTCTGGCTTTTGCGGTGTGGGCGTCGGTGCCGGGCACCGGCAGGCTGCGCCGCATGCCGCAGCCCCTGCTCGGCGACGAGGTGGCACTGGAATCGCGGGCGCCCGCGAAAAGCCCTTCGGCGACTCGTTCCGAAAGGGGTTCGCCGTCAATTACGGTAGATGAGTGAGTGAAGCAGCCCGCTCGGATACCTCGGAGAGCACCTGGCCGAAAACCTTGACCTGGCGCGCGCACGACGTTCCGCGAATGGAATCGGTGCGGGTCCAGCTGAGCGGAAACCGGATCAAGGCCTACGGCAGGATCGTCGCCGCCGCCACGAGTTCTCATCCGGCGTTTTCCGCCTCATACGACCTGGTGACCGACGAATCGGGCGGCACCAAGCGCCTCTCGATGACCGTCACTCTCGCCGAACGGGAACGCCAGCTGTCGATCGCCCGCGACGAAGAGAACATGTGGCTGATCCAGGATCACACCGGTCAGACCCAACGCGCGGCCTATGACGGCGCGCTCGATGTGGACGTGATCTTCAGCCCGTTCTTCAACGCGCTGCCGATCCGCAGAACCGGCCTCTATCAGCGCACCGACTCGATCACCTGTCCGGTGGTGTACGTGCGGCTGCCCGAGGTCGCGGTCGAAGCCGCGGTGATCAGCTACAGCAGCGCCGCCGACGGCATCAAGCTGCACTCCCCGGCCGCCGAGACCACGATCACCGTCGACTCCGACGGGTTCATCCTCGACTATCCAGGCCTGGCAGAGCGGATCTGATCACCCCGCCGGCCCGACCGGCGGCGGCGAGTTCCCCGCGCCAGTTGTCCGCTCCGATGACGGTGGTGACGATCTCTGGCCTGCCGAAGCTGTCATAGCGGACCCGCGCCGCGTGCCCGGCGTCGACGAGCTCGCTGAGCGGGTTCTGCTGCGCCAGCGCGTCGCGCGCGTTGCTCAGCAGGTCAAGCGCCCGCTCCAGCACGGGCAGCAGCTGGTCGGCGTTCGCCTCGCACATGGCTCGCACCAGGTCGGGTGCGGTGGCCGCGACGCGGGTGCCGTCGCGGAATGAACCGGCGGCAAGGGCGAATGCCAGCGGCACCTCACTTGCGGTGATCGCGAGCGCCTCGGCGAGTAGGTGCGGAAGGTGAGAGATGGTCGCGGCTGCGGCGTCGTGCTCGTCCGAGCGGGCCGGGACCACCACAGCGCCGCAATCCAGCGCCAGGTTCATCACCATGGTCCAGATGTCGGGGTCGACGTGGTCGTCGACGCTGACCACCCATGGCGCTCCGACGAACAGCCGCGGATTACCGGCGGCCCAGCCCGAGCGTGCGGTGCCCGCCATCGGATGGCCCCCGACGAAGCGGTCCAGCAGGCCAACGGTGCGGACCTCGTCGAGCACGCAGTTCTTCACGCTGGTCACGTCGGTGAGCGGGCAGTCGGGCGCGATGTCGCGGACGTGGCCGAGCATGAGCGGTAGGCCGGGCACCGGGACGGCGAGCACAATCAGCGCGCTGCTGGCGGCGGCGCGGGACAACGCCTCGTCGATGTCCTCGGTCGCGTCGAACCCGTCGGCTTTGGCCGCTTGCACCCCATCGAGGGAGCGGTTGTAACCGAATACCTCGCGTCCCGCCGCGGCGGCGGCACGCATCACCGAGCCCCCGATCAGCCCAAGACCCACCACACAAACGGGCGTGTTTGTCACCGTTCAAGGTTGGCACACCGCCGGTTTCGCCCGACGTCCCCCTTGGGGGTGGATTGCTAGTCAAAGACCAGGTCGGGGGACTACCGTATGCGCACATGGGAGCACAAAGTGCCTCGGCGCAGAACCGAGCCGTCGAAATCCCGGACGGATTCGGCGTCGCCGTCGTCCGGGAGGACGGCAAATGGCGTTGCGCACCCTTGCATCGTGCAGCGCTCAACAGCTTGACCGCCGCCGAAACCGAACTTCGCGAAATCCGAAGCGCAGGAGCGGTTTTCGGATTGCTCGACATCGACGACGAGTTCTTCGTCATCGTGCGGCCCGCGCCGGCGGGGACACGGCTGCTGCTGTCGGATGCGACGGCGGCGCTGGACTACGACATCGCGGCCGAGGTGCTCGAGAAGCTCGACAACGACATCAGCGCAGAAGAGCTCGACGACGCCGACCCGTTCGAAGAAGGCGACCTGGGGCTGCTGTCGGACATCGGGCTGCCAGAAGCGGTACTGGGCGTGATTCTCGACGAATCCGACCTCTATGCGGACGAACAACTGGGCAGGATCGCGCGGGAGATGGGGTTCGCCGACGAGCTGTCGGCTGTGCTCGACCGTCTCGATCGGTGACCGACGAAGACCTCGTCCGGGCCGCTCTGGAGGCCGCGGGTGCTGTCGGACCCCGCGACGTGCCGATCGGTGCGGTGATCTTCGCCGCCGACGGGACCGAACTGGCACGGGCGGCCAACGCCCGCGAAGTGCTTGGCGATCCGACCGCGCATGCGGAGATCTTGGCGATGCGGGCCGCGGCCTCGGTGTTGGGGGACGGCTGGCGGCTGGAAGGCACCACTCTGGCGGTGACGGTCGAGCCATGCACGATGTGCGCGGGTGCGCTGGTGATGGCGCGGGTGGCGCGCTTGGTGTTCGGGGCGTGGGAGCCGAAGACGGGGGCGGTCGGGTCGTTGTGGGATGTGGTCCGGGACCGCCGGCTGACCCATCGGCCCGAGGTGCGCGGGGGAGTACTGGCCGACGAATGCGCGGCGCCGCTGGCAGCATTCTTCGCTGAGCAGCGATTTCAGTAGAGCGGCGACCGACCGGTAAGCTGCCACACGGTGGCGTGTCCGAGCGGCCTAAGGAGCACGCCTCGAAAGCGTGTGACGGGTAACCCCCGTCCGAGGGTTCAAATCCCTCCGCCACCGCCAAAGCTCCTCCGAGGGAAACTGCAGGTCGGAGCGTCTTTCGTCCGCTGAGGGCATTAAATTAGCCGACCTCTCGTTACAACCTTTCAGGGAGTTGCGAGAAAGGTTAGCGCGCAGTGAATCTGACGAAAATCATCGCTGGAGCAGCGATCAGTGGCGCGTTGGGCTTGACCGCCTTCGGGCTCGGGTCAGGCGTCGCGAATGCCAACTCACCCGCACCCGCCGTCACGTGGCAGCAAGACGGAGGCCATGGCGACGGTCGCGGCGCGGGCGATCCTGGGGCCACGGGCTCCGAGCCGGGGTCGGCCTGCTTCATGGGCCCGTTCTGGCGTGCCTACTGTTTTTAATCGCGGAGCTTGCCGCCGAGAGCGGGGTGGCGCGGACTATGAGTCGCCCTTTTCTCGCGCTTGCTCACGCGCCTTCAAGCGTTTCTTCATGGCTTTACGCTCCTTACGCGGGGCATAGCGCAAAGTGACGAGCTCCTCCGGTTGAAGTTGGTACGTGCGCACTACCTCCCCCGCTACCCCGTCGAACTTTCTCCGGTTGCGGAGCCGTTCGATCGCTTTCCACGCGAGGAAACAGGACACGAATAGCGCTAGGAAGATCAAGGCTCCCCAGAAAAGCGTGTCGATGTCGTACACGTGACGGTTGTAGCGCGGACGGTACCGCGTCGCTGCACCCTTCTCCGCTGCCGCTCTTGCGCAATCGGGCGGTAACCACTGCCGGATCGAAATGGCGGTCATGACTCCACGGTCCCACCTGTGGAATCAAGGGGTGACGGAACAGTTATGTAGATGAGCGGTACTACGCGCGAGGACCCGCGCAGCAGCGACGGGTCGGTAGACTCGCTGTCTGGCGACTGGCGCGGGTGGGACACCACCGGGAAGCGGATTTAGGACGCATCGACCGCCTGGGTGCTCCTCACTTCTGAGGAGTTGACTCTTGTCCGCGACAATCATCGACGGCGTCGCCGTCGCTGAGGTTATCCTGGCTGAAACCCGCCAGCATGCCATCGAGTTCGAAACCCAGTCTGGTAGAAAGCCTTGTCTGGCAACAGTTCTGGTTGGCGACGACCCGGCATCGCATACCTATGTTCGGATGAAAACCAACCGCTGCCGCACCACAGGTCTGGACTCACGTGGCCTCCAACTCGACGCTACCGCTACAACTGACGCAGTGGTTGGCCTAGTGACCGACCTGTCCAACGACGAAAGTGTCGACGGAATTCTGGTCCAGCACCCCATGCCTGCACAGATCGACGAACGAGCAGTCTTCGAGGCAATCACGCCGAGCAAGGACGTCGACGGGGTGACCACTGCATCATTCGCCGCTATGGCGTTGGGTGGCACGGGATTTCAATCCTGCACACCGGCTGGCATCATCCGATTGCTCGACGCCTACGACGTTGACCCCACGGGCTTAGGCGCGGTCATCATCGGGCGCAGCCCCATCCTGGGCAAACCCGCCGGGATGCTCCTGCTCGCACGTGACGCCACAGTCACGTTCTGCCATTCGCGAACCTCCGGCTTGTCCCAGATCGTCAGCGGAGCCGACATCGTCGTGGCCGCCGTCGGCCAACCCGAGCTTGTTAAAGGTGACTGGATCAAGCCGGGCGCCGTCGTGATCGACGCAGGCTATAACCCCGGCAATATCGGCGACGTCGAGTACACCGCCGCCGCTGAACGAGCCCGCATCATCACACCGGTCCCCGGAGGTGTCGGCCCGACGACCATTGCCGTCCTGCTGAACCAAACCGTCGTCGCAGCGCGGCGACGTTACTCGCGGGATGCCCGCGAGTGACGCACTCCGATCACCTCACTGGCCGCGCGCTCACCTGCCTGTACGGCGCCGTTCATAAATCCCATCCACTCGTCTGCGGTCTCTACGCCTGCCCAGTGCACCCGGCCGACAGGCTCCTTGAGCAGCGCCCGCGCGGAGGTCAACGCCCCCACCGACAACCCACCTTCGCAACCGAAATGGAAGGGCTCGTCCTTCCACCGTTTCTCTGAATAGTGCTGCGGGGTAAGTGCTTTTGCGCCGAAGAGTTGCGCATAGGTCTGCAGAACCGCCGCTTCGTGCGACTCGCCGTCATCGACGTCGTCGGTGGTGTAGCACGCGAGCACGCCTACCGGAGCGTCCGGCGGTGACGCGTCAAGAACTCCTGGCGCCGCCGCGCAATCGGTGAGCGCGGAACCGGACAGCCCAGCGGCCCGCCAGAAGGGCTGGTCGTAGACGACGTTGATCTTGCGGCCGTGCACGGGCTGCCAGGCGTCCTGTAGCTGTGCCGAACGTTGCGGGAGTTCGGGGCGGAACTCGATACGCCGACAAGCCACCGGGCTGATTGCAACGATGACGTGCTGGGCCTCGTACGCTGTGCCGCCGGCGTAGACGGTGACACCGTCGGATGATCGATCGATCGCCCCCACGGGGGCCTGGAGAACCACCCGATCCCCGAGCGATGCCGCGAGCGCCAGTGAAAGAGCCTGCGCCCCAAGGGCAAAGCGCAGGACCCCGCCTCCACTCGACATCAACGAGCCGATGCCGCCCCAGGTGTTGAGAAAATGAAGCGCGAACAGCAGCGAGGTGGTCGGCGGGAAGTACCCGAAGAGCGACTCGAGGAAATGCCGTGCCTGCCGGGTGCCAACCGCTTCGTCCAGCCATGATCCGATGGTGCGTTGATCGAGTTCGTCTGCGCGCGGGGCCGACCAAGGATCAGCCTTCGGGACAGAAGCAGCCAGCCCTTCCAATTGCGTGATCGCACTGAGCAGTTCGATGATGTCTCCGGCGGGCATCGGCAGCGCCTTCCATCGAGACAACATCGCGAGCACACCGCGAACGACCGGCCGGAGCAACGGCGCAGTCAGCAGCTTCACACCCCCTGTTCGTCCGAACGTGAAGGTTCGTGCCGTGCCGTCGAATGAGTAGAGGAACCGGCCCTGGCCTCCGCTCTCGAAGACCTCGACGCCGAACCGCTCGGCTAGGCCCAACACGTACCGATGCTCCGGATAGACCAGCGTCGCCCCCTCGTCGAGCGTGGTACCCCGGGCCGCACTGTTGAGGGTGCGGCCGCCCACCCGCGAACCCGCCTCCAGCACAGTCACCGTCTCCACGCCCGCGTCGACCAGTTTGATGGCCGCGGCCAGTCCTGATAGCCCGGCTCCGATCACGACGACATCGCTACGACCCTGCATCACGTTCACTCCCTGAAGTTCGTACATCGTACGGTTAAACCGTACACTGTACGAACATGGGGTCCGTGTGGTTACGTCCGACGAAGAAACCACGTGGTCAGGCTGCGGTGACCCGCGCCCAGATCGTGTCTGCCGCGGTTGAGCTCATGGACTCGGAAGGTCTCGCCGAGCTGAGCATGCGCAAGCTCGCAGCCCGCATCGGCATTGCACCCATGACCCTTTACGGACACGTCGCCACCAAAGACGATGTGCTCGAATACGCCCTCGACGGCGTCTTCGCGGAGGCCCTCGCGAACAAGCGCACCGCCGTCGGATGGCGGGACAGCTTGGACGCCATCGGGCGCAGCACGTTCGACGCCTTTCTGGCGCATCCGTGGGCGCCCTCGCTCTTGGGCAGCAAGCCCCCGCTCGGCCCTGCGGCCGTCGCCCACTTCACGTCGATACTGGACGTACTGTCCGGCGCCGGCTTTCGCGACGATGACCTCGCACCCGCGCTGTCGGCGTTCTATTACTACATTCTCGGCGCAGCGACTGCCGAGTCGGCGTGGTTGCGGGCCGGGCGTCCGTTCGAGGACATCACGGCAGCGGATCTGGCGAGTCTGCAGACTCCGGAGAACATGGACACCTCGTCAGGAGTCCGATTTTTCGCGGACCAATCCACCGGCGATCCCCAGCACAGGTTCGAAGGGGGCCTGGCCAGAATCCTCGACAGCATGCGCCCTTGACGTTCAGGCGTGCTGCGGGCAGTAGTACAGCCTGGCGCCGGCGACGATGTAGTTCGAAAGGCCCTGATCCTTGGTCTTGGCGTCCAGCTTCGTCGCGACCGCGTCCACGTCCGCGCCGCTGTCGAATTGCGCGCACACGTCCTTGGCCAGGCCGGTGAGGGTGGCGCAATCGCTCGTATATCCCACCGCGGCCAATCCGCCGCAGAACTGTGAGTCAGGTTGGGCGGCGGCCGTCGGCGCAAGACCGAGTGCCGCGGCAACTCCGGCCAACAGCAAGGCGGTTACGGCGACCTTCGTCATGTCATCCCCTTCATACCTGTTGTGTACCCGCTGGCTCTGCAGGCACGCAGATCGCAGACTTTGGAAAACATGGGCTTGGTCGTCGACGAACTACCAGAACTCGGCGTCACACGCTTATCGCGGTCGATCGGCATCTGTTACTGCAGCTGTACCGAGACCGCCGATGACGTGTCGCCTTACAACGCCGCAAGGTCAGCCCGCGAGCACGAACGAAAGGAAGAAGCCGCCTGCGGTCGCAAAGGCATTGAGCGGGCGACCGTGTTCAAAAGCTTCAGGCATGAGCGTATCGGCGAGTGAGGCCAGCACGGCGCCGCCGGCAAAGGACAGTGCCACGGCGAGTACGTGCTCGCTCATTCCAGACGCCGTCGCCCGGCCCACCACGACGGCCGCCGCCAACAGCACTGCGCACAGCGTCCAGGTCAGCACGACGGCGCGCGGATTGGTTCCGGCGTTACGCATGGCGACTGCACCGACCAGCGACTCCGGCAGGTTGGAGAAGAAGATCGCCACCAATAGGGACAGCGAGGCCCCGCCGGCGAGTGATACCCCGAGTGCGAGGTTCTCCGGCACACCATCCAGCGTCACCGCTGCCAGCAGCGCCAGACCCACTCCGCCGCGCGCCCCGGAGGCAACTACGTCACGCTCCTCGGGCCCCGCTTTGCCGCTGATGTATTTGTCCAAGGCAGTGTCGACGGCGACGAAGGTCGCGGCACCGGCGAGTAACCCAATGCCCGAGCGCACCGCTCCGCCCAAGTGGAAGGCTTCCTCGAACAGCTCGAACGCCAGGGCAGAAATCAGTGCGCCGCTGGCGAAAGCCAACAGGACCCCGGTCACTCGCTTGGGCGGGCTCCACCGTGCGCCGACGAGCGAACCGATGACCAGCGCGCTGGACGCGGCCAGCCCGAACAACGCAGCGCTCAGCACGGCGGCATGATGCCCGCCTCAGGTGTTGCCTAAACTTTGCCGGAGTCGGTTAGCGCTGGTAGAACGGTCCGCTGTAATCCGCGGTCCACGCACCGTCGATGCAACTCAGCGTGACGCCGTCGGGTGACTGCGCGATTCCGGTGTCCTGACCGCACTGTGACCGCAACGTCCGCATGCCGACCAACGGCGGGGACGCCAACCATGCGCCCTGGGACCCGCAGACCAGCGTGTTGCCCGACGCGTCGAGGCCGAGGTTGTAGCGGGTGTTCTGGACGCATGAGTCGCCCTGCGCTGCGCCGCGCTCTACGTAGGGCACGCAGTCCGCGCCGTCGCACCAGCCCGGCACCGCAGCTGCGGTACCAGCGCCGGCCATGGGTGCCGCGACAAATCCGCAAGCCAGCGCAACAGCGGCCATCAGCTTCATGGCTCATAGGGTAAGACGGTCGGTGCGGGCGTAGGGTCACTTGCCATGAAGTCGCTAGCTGGAGCGCTGCTCGCGGGTGCATTTTCGGCCGCGGCGCTGCTCGCCGCGCCCACCGCCAACGCCGACGTCGTGGCCTACCTCGTGAACGTCCACGTGCGGCCCGGCTACAACTTCCCGAACGGCGACGCCGCCATCGGCTACGGCAACAGCATCTGCGACAGGGTTGCCGCCAAGATGGGCTACGGGCAGCTCGTCGACCAGGTCAAAGCCGACTTCAACACCACCGATTACTACCAGGGCGCCTACCTGATCAACCAGGCCGTCAACGAGCTATGCCCCGCGCAGATCTGGCAGCTGCGGCAGGCGGCGGGCGGCTACACCCTCCCGGCGTGACGACGACGGCGCCCCTTTCGGGACGCCGCCGCCGTGCCGAACTGTAAGAAACCCTGACTACGGGCAGGGGACCACGATTTCGAACGGCTTGGTCGCTGGCTGCAACGGGTTGGCCATGTCTACCCCGGTCGCGGTGCCGGTGATCTTGTAGGTGTTGCCGTCCTTGGTGGCCTCGGCGCTGCCGCCAGGCACGCCGGGCGTGAACCCGAGGCTGATGTTGTCGATATTGCCGAGCACCACCGACTGGACCGGTGGCGGATCACCCTGGCCGAGCACGACGACGATTCCCGCCGCGGCGCCCGACGACCCGAAGGCGATGTTCGTCGTGCCGCCGGTGGTTGCGCAGGTGGCAGCGCCCTCGATGGCCACCTCCTTACCGTCGATGGTGATCTTGGCCGCGCTGGAGGTGTCAGTCCCCACCTGAGGGGCTGCCGCAGTGGTTTCTCCCCCACCCGTGGTTGCCTCTGCCGACGTGGCCGGGCTCTCGGACTCGGCCTTCTTCTCGTCCGACCCACAGCCGGACAGACCGGCGGCAACGATCGCCGCGCCGCCTACGGCGACAAGGAATCCACGCTTCACCAAAGTTCTCCTTTGTGTTGTGTGACCCGTCAAGATCGGCGAATCATCTCCAGCAGTATGGTGCGCACCCGCAGAACCGACATGCGATTGCCCTAAATATTTGCTTAGAGGGGTATGTTCGCGAACATGCAGACATTGCGTACTCCCGAAGCGCTTTTCGCGGACTTACCTGAATTCCCTTACCGCCCACAGTATTCGGACATCGACGACGGCGACGGCGGACGCCTTCGGGTGGCGTGGGTCGAGGATGGCCCGGCCGACGGCGACCCGATATTGATGTTGCACGGGGAACCGTCGTGGTCGTATCTCTATCGACGGATGATCCCGATTCTGGCGTCGGCCGGCTACCGCGTCATCTGCCCCGACCTCGTCGGTTTCGGCCGGTCGGACAAGCCGACGCAGATCTCCGACCACACCTACGCCCGACATGTGGAGTGGATGCGTGCCCTCGCCTTCGACGTGCTTGACCTGCACCGGGTCACCCTCGTCGGCCAGGACTGGGGCGGGTTGATCGGGCTGCGGCTGGCGGCCGAACACCCTGAGCGCTTCGCGCGGATCGTCGTCGCGAACACCGGGCTGCCCACCGGTGATCTACCCATGCCCGAGATCTGGTGGCGTTTCCGTGAAGCCATCCAGGGGCAGCCCGAGATTCACGTCGGCTGGTTCGTCCAGTCCGGCTGTCAACGCCCGATGGCGGACGCCGTGCGCACGGCCTATGACGCTCCGTTCCCGGACGACACCTTCACCGCAGGGCCGCGCGCGATGCCTGGACTGGTCCCGACGACACCCGATGATCCCGCATCGGACGCCAACCGAGCCGCGTGGAAAGCGTTATGCGACAGCGCAACACCGATGCTCGTCGCCTTCAGCGACAGCGACCCGATCACCGGCCCGATGGCAGGCATCTTCGCCGGCCAGATGCGCGGCGCGCAGGGCATCGACCATCCGACCATCGGCGACGCAGGGCACTTTCTGCAGGAGGACGCCGGCGAAGAACTCGCCGAGGCGATCCTTCGGTTCCTGCGGAGTGTGGGCTAGCAGGACACTTTGATGGCGAACGTGCCGGGGATCCGGAAACTGGGCTTGTCGGTGGCGAAGCCGTCGGCCGTGCCGGTGATGTCGTACGTCCGGTCGGTCATCGTGACCTTCGCGGTGCCGCCGAGGCCGTTGTTGTAGCTGCCCGTGAAGCCGCCGAGGTTGGTGATGGCGACCGACTCGGCGACCAGCTCGTCGGCGTTGGAGACCATCGCGGTCACCCCTGCCGCGACATCGCCGGTATCGATGGTGGTCAGCGTTCCGGTCGACGAGCACTGCACCGCCTCGGTGGTGCCGGTGTCCTGACCGTTGATGGTGACCTGCGCGGTGCCCGCGACGAGTGCGCCAGGCGCCGGTTTGTACTCGGGCGTTTCAGACGAGCACCCGGCAATCGCGGTGACGGCAACGGCGGCGACGACCCATCGGAATCCCACAGTGCAGAATCTACGGCGTGGAAGAGCCTTTTTTCAGCGTTGACGCAGAGCTGCCGGGGCGGCTCGGTCGCGCCGGGATGATCCGCACCCCGCACGGCGACATCCACACACCGGCCTTCATCGCCGTCGGCACACAGGCCACCGTGAAGGCCGTGCTGCCGGAAACGATGAAAGAGCTTGGTGCACAAGCTGTCCTGGCCAACGCCTACCACCTCTACCTGCAACCCGGACCCGACATCGTCGACGAAGCAGGCGGGCTCGGGGCGTTCATGAACTGGCAGGGCCCCACCTTCACCGACAGCGGCGGGTTCCAGGTCCTTTCACTTGGCGCCGGCTTCAAGAAGGTGCTGGCGATGGACACCGAACGGCTGCAGGCCGACGATGTCATCGCCGAGGGCAAGGAGCGCCTCGCCCACGTCGACGACGACGGGGTGACGTTCCGCTCGCATCTGGACGGCTCGACGCACCGGTTCACCCCGGAGGTGTCGATCGGGATCCAGCACAAGCTCGGCGCGGACATCATCTTCGCGTTCGACGAACTCACCACGCTGGTGAACACCCGCGCGTATCAGGAGGAGTCGGTCAAGCGCACCCACGACTGGGCGGTGCGGTGCCTTGCCGAACACCACCGGTTAGCGCAGGCCAACCCCGACCGGCCGCCGCAGGCGTTGTTCGGCGTCGTGCAGGGCGCACAGTACGAGGACCTGCGCAGACAGGCCGCGAGCGGGCTGCGGGCCATCGTCGGCGCCGACGGACGCGGTTTCGACGGCTACGGCATCGGCGGCGCGCTGGAGAAACAGAACCTGGCCACCATCGTCGGCTGGGTGAGCAGCGAGCTGCCCGAGGACAAACCGCGCCACCTGCTGGGGATCAGCGAGCCCGACGACCTGTTCGACGCCGTCGCGGCGGGCGCCGACACCTTCGACTGCGTGTCACCGTCCCGCGTCGCGCGCAACGCGGCGGTGTATTCGACGACCGGTCGCTTCAACATCACCGGCGCCCGCTACCGCCGCGACTTCACCCCCATCGACGCGGACTGCGACTGCTACACCTGCGCGAACTACACCCGCGCCTACCTGCACCACCTGTTCAAGGCCAAGGAGATCCTGTCCGCGACGCTGTGCACCATCCACAACGAGCGGTTCGTCATCAGGCTCGTCGACCAGATCCGCGCCGCGATCAAGTCCGGCGAGTTCGACGAGCTGCGTGGCCACGTGCTGGGGCACTACTACTCCACGCCCACCACCTGATCGCCCAAACGGACAAACGGGCGCAAAAGACCGAGTAGATCGCGCCCTTTTGTCGATCTCGGCGCACCCGGCGGTCGATCGACCTCCCCATTCTTCGACGCGTGCACAATAAAACGATGACGTCCACAGCGGATCCGCAGGCGCTCCTCCTGGCGCTCCTCGACCCGTCTAATCGGGCCGACCCGTACCCGGCGTATGACTTGATCCGCGAGAGCGGTCCGCTGCAGCTGCCCGAGATGGCGCTGACGGTGTTCTCGAGCTACGAGCACTGCGACGAGATCCTGCGGCACCCGTCGTCGGCCAACGACCGGTCGAAGTCGACCATGGTGCAGGAAGACACCGCGGCTGAAGACCCGCCGGAAAAGGCGCCCCAGCCGAGCTTTCTCTTCCTCGACCCGCCTGATCACACCCGGCTGCGCAAGCTGGCCAGCAAGGCGTTCGTGCCGAAGGTCGTCAAGGCACTCGAGCCGGACATCGCCGCGATGGTCGATGCGCTGCTGGATAAGGCTGCCAGTGCCGGGCATTTCGATGTCGTTGCCGACTTGGCGTATCCGTTGCCCGTCGCGGTGATCTGCCGCTTGCTCGGCGTACCGATCGAGGACGAGCCGCACTTCAGTCGCGCGTCAGCGACCTTGGCCAAAGCGCTGGACCCGATCTACACCGTCACCGGTGAAGCCCACGAGAACTTCGACGAGATTGTGGACGCCGGCCAGTGGCTGCGCGAGTACTTGCGCGACCTGATCGCGCGGCGCCGCGCCGATCCCGGCGACGACCTGATGTCGCGGCTGATCCAGGTCGAGGAGTCCGGCGATCAGCTCACCGAGGACGAGATCATCGCAACGTGCGATCTGCTGCTGATCGCGGGCCACGAAACGACGGTCAACCTCATCGCGAACGCGACCCTGGCGCTGCTGCGCCATCCGAATCAATGGTCGGCGTTGTGCGCTGATCCGCAGCGGGTCTCCGCCGTCGTCGAAGAGACCCTGCGATACGACCCGCCGGTACAACTGACCAGCCGAATTGCCGCTGACGACATGACAATTGGCGGCACTGGAGTTCCCAAGGGCGATGCGATGATGCTGCTGTTGGCCGCGGCCAACCATGATCCCGCGATCGCCGAGCACCCCGGCGAGTTCGACCCCGACCGCGAAACGATTCGTCATCTCGGGTTCGGCAAGGGCCTGCACTTCTGTCTCGGTGCGCCGCTGGCGCGGCTGGAGGCCGCCGTCGCACTGTCCAAGCTCACCGCACGATTCCCCAACGCCGCGTTGGCGGGTGAGCCGCAGTACAAGCCCAACCTGACGTTGCGCGGCATGTCCAGCCTGCCCGTAACGGTCTGACTTCAGCGCGAGCGACCGCGAAATGCCCACAATCCACGGCGTGTCGCGTGCAAATACGGTCGTCCCCGACTGCGTGTGGGCCCACGCGGGAAGAGCTAGAGCGGGTTGAGAACCCGGTCGAGGAACTGGCGCGTGCGCTCCTCCTTGGGGTTGCCGATCACCTCGGCGGGCGGACCCTTCTCCAGGATGACGCCGCGATCGGTGAACACCACCTGATCGGAAACCTGTTTGGCGAACTGGATTTCGTGCGTCACGATCACCAGCGTCCAACCCTCGACGGCCAGGTCTCTGATCACCGACAGCACCTCGCCGACCAGCTCGGGATCCAGCGCCGACGTCGGCTCGTCGAACAGCACCACCTTCGGTTTGAGCGCCAACGCCCGCGCGATGCCGACACGCTGTTGCTGGCCACCTGAGAGCTGGAACGGGTACTGGTCCCGCTTCTCGGCAAGGCCGACCTGCGTCAGCAGCTCGACGGCCTCGGTCACCGCCTCGTCCTTCGGGCGCTTCTGCACCTGCGTCGGACCCTCGATGATGTTCTCGAGCACCGTCTTGTGCGGAAACAGGTTGTGCGACTGGAACACAAAGCCGCTCTGCGCCCGGTACTTGCGCAGCTGGTCCTTGGCCACCGGTTTGGAGAAGTCCAGCTCGACCTCGCCAACCCGGATCACTCCGGCGTCGGGCACGTCCAGCGCGTTGAGCGCACGCAGTAGTGTCGTCTTGCCCGAGCCGGACGGGCCGATGATCGTGGTTGCCGTCCCTCGCGGGACCTTGAACGAAACCCCTTCCAGGACTTTGTTATCCCCGAACGCCTTCTCTACACCCTCGGCGACTACCCGATCTTCTGTTGGATTCGTCAACGCGCCACATACCTTTCCAGCCGACGTTCAAATCGGGCCTGGCCGAACGAGAGCACCAAGCAGATGACCCAGTAGTACACCGCGGCCGTTCCGTACAGAGCGAAGAACTCGAACGTCGGCGCCGCGATGATCTGTGCTTGCCGGAGCAGTTCGGTGACCAGGATCGTCGACGCCAGTGACGTGTCCTTGACCAGCGAGATCAACGTGTTCGACAGTGGCGGCACCGCGACGCGGGTGGCCTGGGGCAGGATGATTCGGCGCAGGGCGCCCACGTAGTTCAGCCCGATCGTCTCCGCTGCCTCCCACTGGCCTCTCGGGATGCTCTGGATCGCCGAGCGGATGATCTCCGCCGCGTAGCCGCCGACGTTGAGCGAGAACGCGATGACCGCCGCGGGGAACGGGTCGATCCTGACGCCGAACTCGGGAAGCGCGAAGAACACGATGAACAGCTGCACCAGCAGCGGGGTGCCGCGGATGATCGAGATGTAGAAGCGGGCGACGTTGGTCAGCACCACATTTGGCGACAGCCGCGCCAATGCCACCGCCAGCGCGATCACCAGGCCGATGGCGAAGCTGATGATCGTCAGCGGGATGGTCTTGGTGATCGCGGCCTTGGCCAACGGCCACAGGTTATCCGCGATGAGCTGCCATGCCGAGCGCGGCTGCGGCGCTTGGCCCGTCTCAGGGGCGCCGGATGCGTTGGCCTTCAGGTACTTCTGTGAGATGTTCGCCAGCGTGCCGTCGGCCCTGAGCTCGTCGAGCGCCTTGTTCAGGTCGGGCAGAAGCCCGCTGTTCTTGCGGGCCGCGAAACCCTGCTCGCTCTTCTCACCGGTCTGCGCGGCGATCTTGATCGACGTGTCGCCGGTCTCGGCCAGGTAGGCGTAGACCGCGATGCTGTCGTTGATGGTCGCGTCCACCCGGCCCTGGTTCAGCAGCGTGGCCGCCTGCGCGAAACCCTCGACCGACTCCACCCGCGCACCCGCCGACCGGGCGACGTCGGCCCAGTTGCTGGTCGTGCTCTGCGCCGACACCTTGCCCTTGAGGTCCTCGAGCGAGGTGATGGAGGTGTCGTCGGTGCGCGTGACGATGACGCCCTCACCGATCGAATAGGGTTCGGAGAGGTCGTATTTCTGTTGCCGCTCCGGGGTGATGGTGACCTGGTTCGCCACCACGTCGAACCGGTTGGCCTCCAGCGCGGCGAAGATCGAATCCCATGGTGTCTCGACGAATTCGACGTTGACGCCCAGCTTCTCGCCGACCGCGCGGGCCACGTCGACGTCGTAGCCGGTGAGTTGGCCGGTCGCGGGATCGTGATAGCTGAACGGTGAGTAGACACCTTCGGTGCCCACCCGAAGCACGCCGGCCGCTTTCACCGGGTTCTCGCCGTTACCCGCGGGCGATCCACATGCGGTGAGCACCAACGCGGCGAGCAGCAGCACGCCGAGGACGGTTCTTCGTAGAGAGTGCACCGGCGGACGCTAGCAAGTCGACGCTCGCCGCCAAAGGGTTCTGCTCAGAACAGCCGGTATATCCGTGGCCGCATGGTTGGCTGTGCCAATGCCCGAGGAGCTGACCGCCGAACAGGCCGCCGCGCGCCTGGCCACCACCGACACGCTGGGTATTCCGCTCGGCCCCGGCCAACCGCCCGCGTTCCTGCGCGCGCTCGGCGAGCGCGAGGACTGGACGGACCTGCGCGTCTACGGCGCGCTGCTCGCGGTTCTCACCGAGCTGTTCTCGCGGTCCGGTGTGCATTACCTGTCCGGCTTCTTCGGGCCGCTCGAGCGGGCGCTGCGGAGCGCCGGTGCCGACATCGGGTTCACACCCGCGGACTTCCGCCGCTTCGGGCCGCTGCTGGAGCGTCAGGCACCGCGGGTGATGACGACCGTCGCGACACCGCCCGACGCCGACGGCTGGTGCTCCCTTTCGCTGCACGCGGGCGGCACGATCAACGAGCTGCACCGCGCTGGCGCCGATCCGGATCGGCTGCTGGTCGTCGAGGTCTCCGACGCCTACCCGCGCACATTCGGCCTCGGCGAGCAGCATCGCCACGCATTGCACGTCGACGAGATCGACATCCTCGTGCGCTCGACCGACGGGCCGCTCGCGCTGCCGGGAGGCGACGCGCCACCGTCCGATGCCGACAAGGCGATCGCGAAGCACGCCGTTGGCTTCATCCCGTCGGGCGCGACGCTGCAGACCGGCATCGGCTCGATCCCGAACCAGATCGCCACGCTGCTGGCCGAGGGGGACGGCGGCGACTACGGGCTGCACAGCGAGATGTTCACCGACGGCTGCATGCATCTGCATCAGGCAGGCAAGATCACCAACGACGGTAAAGGCCAGTACGACGGCGTCAGCGTGACGACGTTCGCGTTCGGCTCGGCCGAGCTCTACGAGTGGCTCGACGGCAATTCCGACGTCGCGTTCCTTCCGGTCGAGATCGTCAACTCGCCGGAGGTGATCGGCGCCAACAACGAGATGATCTCGATCAACGGGGCGCTGGCGATCGACATCCACGGCCAGGTCGTCGCCGACACGATTGCGGGCGACCAGTTCAGCGGGATCGGCGGCGCCGAGGACTTCGTCGCCGGTGCGGGGCTCGAGCTCTCGGACCGCTCGCTGATCTGCCTGCCGTCGACGTTCTCCAAGGACGACAAGCTGGCATCGCGGATCGTGCCGTGGTTCGGGCCAGGCGCGGTGATCACCACGCCTCGGCATCAGGTCGACGTCATCGTCACCGAGTACGGCGTCGCCGAGCTGGAGGGCAAGACCGTCCACGAGCGCGGTGAGGCGCTCGCCGCGATTGCGCACCCGCAGTTCCGTGACGAGCTGCTGGCCGCTGCCGGGCGTGCATCAAAGGGCGGCTCACCCCTCGAGTGACGTTCAGACCCCGCGAACGTGGATTACCGTCACGCAAAAACGGCCGAAAGCGTGCGGGTAATCCACGTTCGGCGAGTCAGGGGCGGTAGATCCACGGCTGGCGCGGTAGGCGCGCGGGGTCGAACTGCGTCAGCATCGCGTCGAGGTTGGACGCTTGCCAGCCAAGGGATTCGGCGATCTGCGCCAGCGCCGTGTCCACGCCGATCTCGGCCAGCGTCACGGCACCGTCGCGCTTGGCCAGCCGCGCGCCGTCCTCGTTGAGCACCAGCGCGACGTGCGCGTACGACGGCTCGGGCTGGCCGAGCAGCCGGGCCAGGTACGCCTGCCTTGGCGAGGACGGCAACAGGTCGTCACCGCGCACCACCTGGTCGATGCCCGCAGCCGCGTCGTCGACCACCACGGCAAGGTTGTACGCCGCGACACCGTCCCCGCGCCGGACCACGAAGTCGTCGACGATCCCGGTGTAGGGGCCGTGGAGTTGGTCGTTCACCGTGTGAACGATGGCGTCGGTGCGCAGCCGCAGCGCCGGGGGCCTGCCGGTCTCTTGACGACGGGTCTCGCGTTGCGCATCGGTGAGGTCGCGGCATGTCCCGGGATAGGCGCCCTGCGGGGCATGCGGTGCACGCGGCGCCTGAGCGATATCCTTTCGGCTGCAATAACATTCGTACAGCAGATCGCGGTCTGCCAGTTGTGCGATCACGGCGTCGTAGCGATCAGGATGTGCGGACTGCCATTCGGCCGGCTCATCGGCCGCCACGCCGATCGCGGCGAGATCGTCGAGCTGACGGTTGGCGATCTCGATGTGGGTGCGGTCGTCGAGGTCGTCCACGCGCATCAGAAAGCGGCGGCCGGTCGAGCGGGCGAACAGCCACGCCAGCACTGCGGTGCGCAGGTTCCCGATGTGCAGATCCGCCGATGGGCTCGGAGCGAACCTGCCCGCTCCAGGTGTCACCTACTCAGCTTGCCTTGGTCTGGACTTCCTGCCGTTGAAGGGCCACCGACGCCGTGTCCACGGGCGATTGAATCCCGACTCCACGGCCCTGCACGGTGACCGCCAGCCGCGTCCGGTCACCGCGGAAAAGGTCGCGGGAGAACTCGCACGGCGCGCCGTTCTGGTCATAGGTGATGCGGGTGATGAGCAGCAGCGCCGACTTGGGCTTGATGCCAAGCAGCGACGCTTCGTCAGGCGTGGCGTTGACGGCCTCGATCCGTTCCTCGGCGCGCGCGGTGACGAGACCGTATTGGGATTCCAGGATCTCGTATATCGACCCGCCGAGCTGCTGTTCGAGCAGCCCCGGAAAAGCGTTGGCCGGCAACTGCGCCAGCTCCAGCGAGATCGGTGACCCGTCGGCAAGCCGGACACGCTGAATCTCCATCACGAAGTCGTCGGCACCGACGCGCAAGGCCTGTTGAGTGGTGCGGTCCGGCGCGGTGATCTTCGTGGACAGCACCCTGGTCCCCGCCACGTAGCCCTGGTTGGCCAGGAACGCGGGCACACCGACGACGTCGGAAAGGCTGCGTTGAACCTGTCCATGGCTGATGAAGATGCCGCCCGATCGGCCGATCACCCGGTGCACAAGGCCCGCTTCCTCCAGCGCCGCAAGCACCTGGCGCAGGCTGGAGCGGCTCGTGCCGTAGCGCTCGGCGAGGTCGCGTTCGCTGCCGAGCTTCGAACCGGGGTCGCCCGCATTGATGTCGGCAACGATCCGGCGACGCAACTCCTCGCTTGGTGAAGGCACCCGGCACCCCCTCCGCTCGATTTGGTCCAACCAATTCTAGCGGAGTTATTGCTCGGCGAGCGCCTGTGGGGATTCGGGCAGGATCTGGCCGCCGTCCACGACAAGCGTTTGACCCGTGATGTACGACGCCTCGTCGGTGGCGAAGAACAGCGCGGCATTGCCGATGTCGGCGACGGTGCCGAGCCGCCCCGCGGGTATTGAGGACGCCATTTGGTCTAGGTATTCCTGGCCCATTTCGACAAGACCGTCGGTGACGATGTTGCCGGGCAGAACCGCGTTGATGGTGATCTGCTTCGGCGCCAACTCCATTGCTGCGGTCCTGATGAATCCGAGTTGGGCCGCCTTGCTGGCCCCGTAGTGCGACCAGCCGGGGTAGCCGGTGATGGGGCCGGTGATGGAGGAGGTGACGATCACGCGGCCGTGGCCACTGGCGGTAAGCGCGTCCAGCGCCGCCTGGACGATGAACACCGTCCCCTTGAAGTTCACCGCGAGCACCTGATCGATGTCGTCGGGTGTGAGGTCCTCGAGCCTGCCCGACGGGAAGATGCCCGCGTTGGCGCAGACGATGTCCACCCCGTCGTACCACTTGATGGCCGCATCGACCGCGCGGCGGCAATCGTCGGGCTTCGTCACATCCGCGACCAAGCCGCTCACCTGTCCGGGGTGCCCGTCGAGAGCGGCAACGGTCGCGTCGACATCGGCCTGATTACGTGCGGTGAGAAGTACGTTGACGCCAGCTGCGGCAAAGGTTTCCGCGATGCCGCGGCCGATGCCCTTGCTGCCGCCGGTGACGATGGCGGAACGACCTTGAAGCGAGTTGAACATGTTCGAGTCCTTTGGTCAGAAGAGGTGGTGGCCGTTGGAACTGAGGTAACGCTCGGCGAGGGCGCAGCTGCCCGCGGCGTAAGTGATCGCCTTGGTGCGCGATTCCTTGGAATGGCTGTGCGTTCCCATCCAAGCCAGTAGCAGCAGCCTGCGCAACAGCACGAACGACGCCAGCATGTCTTCGTCGGCCGCGGCGAGCTGACGGTGGCTGCGGTACCCGGCGACCCAGGAGTCCTGCCAGTGCGGCAGCGCAGGGTCGTCTTCGATGAACGACACCGCGGTGCCGAAATCGTAGAAGAACCAGCCGAATCCGCAGTCGTCGAAGTCGATGACCGTGATGGTGGACCCGTCGACGAGCAGATTGGCCAGCCGAAGGTCGGCGTGCACAAGCCCGAATCGGTCAGGCCCCGAGCCGTAGTCGGTCAAGCGTTGCAGCAATAGTTGCTCGGCGCGGTGCAACAGGTCGTGTTCGGGCCCGCCGACACCCTCCGCGTCCTGCCAGCGGCCCCAACGCGGCTGATCTCCGAGGCTGTGCTCCCAATCCCATGAGAACCTGCTGAACTCCGGCGGTCGCGTCCAGGCGCGCGAATGCTCGTGCAGCACAGCGGTTATCCGGCCCAGCGTGTGAAAGTCCTCGACGGTGAGCGTCGCCTCGTCGGGCTCGACACCGGCGACCATCTCGAAATGCACCACGTGCCGCGGCACCCCGTCGACATCCAGCGTGACCACGCGGCGCCCGTCGCGGGCGGGCAGCACGGTGGGCACCGTGACGTCGCTGTCACGCCGCAGTGCGTCGAGCCAGACGAGTTCTGATTCGATCTCGTGCGCACGGTGATAGTTCCGCCGGTGCACCCGCAGGATCGACTGTGTGCCGGATTCGGCGTCCTCGACGGCGTACGTCGCGTTCTCCGACAGATTCAGTAGGCGCAGCGCCGAATCGGGGGCGATGTCGAATTCGGCGAGCGCACGCTCCGCGACGTGCACATCATCGGAAACGACGCCGTTGGAACCACCCATCAGTGATCGCGCCCCTCAATGCCGGCCAATACCTCGGTGATGCGGTCGCGTGCTGTGGTGACGTCTTTTACCGAGCCACCGATGTAGAGCCTGCCCGCCGCACCGATCATCTGCACATCGACCAGTGTCAGCGCCGGTGCCGCCCGTTCGGCCTCGTTGGCGGCTACGGCCGCGAACAATGCCGGTGTCATCTCGTAGACCAGCAGAGCCTGGCCGGGAAGGATCATCGACGCCTGCCGGTTGCGGTTGAGGATCACCGCGTGCTGATCGGTGATCTCCTCGATGACGTCGTGGTACAGCACACGGGGCCGCAGTTGGTCCGCCGCCTCGTTTCCGGTGCCCTTGAGGATTGCCTCGCCGGCCCGTCGCACGTCGGACAGGTCACCGGAGTGCACCTCGAGCACGCCGAATTGCCGTTCGACATAGAGGATTCCGGGCGCGATCCCCGGTACTTCCCGCAGCGCGAGGTCAATCACTCGTTCGATCGCCAACGCGGGCGATACCTCGACGATCAGCGCGTGCTCTCCCTCGTACGGCGGATAGCCTCGTGCCCGGGTCGGCGTGCCGAGGTAGGCGGCGAACTGCCGTTGCAGATCCTCCACCAGGAGATAGACGCGGATGTCGGTGCGCGTCACGGTATCAGTCGCTGCCATTGCGGTCTCCGAAAGTTACTGGGGGGAAACGGAAAAGTGTGCGCCGAGCTCGTTGTGCGGGCGCGGGATCACGTGGACGCTGATGAGTTCGCCGACCTGCGCGGCAGTTTCGGCGCCGGCTTCGGTGGCCGCCTTGACCGCGCCGACCTCGCCGGTGACGATGACGGCAACCAGGCCGTCGCCGACCTGCTGGCGGTCGGTGATCGTCACGTTCGCCGCCTTCACCATCGCGTCCGCGGCCGCCAACGAGGCGACGTATCCCTTGGTCTCGATCATTCCGATCGCGTTGCTGGGCATGATGTTTCTCCTTGTTTTCTCGGTTTATCAGGTGGTTGCGGGGGAGCTGTCGCTGATGTCCGCGTCGATGGATCCGATGATCAGGGCGTCGACCGGCGGCGCGGTGCCGGTGAACCAGTTGGCCGCCACCGAGCCCTGTGCGACCAGCACGTGCTCGCCAAGACCGCTGCCAAGGACGTCGAAGGCGATGAGGTGCGATCCCGATCCGTCGACTTCAACCTCGAGGAAGGCGCCGGCAGGCAGCCCGTCGATGCGGCGGCTCGACCAGACGTGACCGGTGACGGTCGCTGAGATCATGTGCGCTCCTTTCGAATCGTGATTCCCAATGCCCGGGCCTTCTCGCGGCCCAGCGGGGTGAGCACTGCCTTGCGCCCGAGGACGAGCACTCCGCAGGAGTCCGCCATGTCGGCGACGTGGCGTTCGGTGACGGCGCCGCTATCGATGCGGTGGGTCGCGGCCTGCCCCGCGCTGCCGCCCCCGGCGAGGCGGAAGGCCAACCGGCCGTTGCGAAGATCGGCCCGCGTCTTCGGGTTCTCGAACAAGCGCAGCAGCTGACGTACGAACGCCGCGAGTTCGGTGTCGGTGGTGATCCGCACGGCGTCGGTGCGGGCCTTCTCGTCGGGGGCAAGGTGTCCGGTGGGCTGGTCGACCGACCGGATGTCCGAGACGGCGTCGCGCACCACCTCACGCACCAACGCGCGCAGCTGTTCTCGGTCGATGGAACCGTTGACGGTCACGTGGCGCTCCTGGCCAGCGCGTCCTGCGCGGCCTCTGCGGCCTGGCGGACGTCGGCCTCGGCTCCCGACAGGTAGACCCGCCCGGTTGCGCCGATCATCCGGAAGTCGACAACCTTGATATCGGCGGCCTTTTCGGCCTCGTTGGTCGCCAGGATCGCGTACGACGCGGGCTGCATCTCCAGCACGTAGAGCGACTCACCTGCCAGCGCCATCGAACCGATCTTGTTGCGGTTGATCAGGAATGCGTGCTGTCGATCGATACTCGAGATGATCTTGGCGGCCAGGATCGTCGGCCGCACCGCCGCATCGGCCTCCTGACCCAACTCGGCAAGCGCGGCGTCGGCGGCGGCCTTGACCGCGCCGGTCTCACCGTGGAACTCCAGGTAGCCGAATTGGCGCTCGACGACCAGCATTCCGGCCTGGATGTCGGCGTGCTTGAGGGCGACGTCGGTGATGCCCTCGATGTCGAGGCCGGGTGCGACCTCGATGATCTGGGCGGCCACATCCGCGCGCGGCAACGCACCGCGGATCCAGCTGCCCAGATACGACATCGTCTGCGGCTGGAGCCGGTCGATGAAGATAAAGGAGCGCAACTCAGCCACGATTCACCTCTTGATCAGTTGTGCGAGTTCTTCGACGACCAGCGCACGGAGTTCGGCCCGCAGGGCGTCCAGGTTCGGATCGGTCGCGCGGGCGAAGGCCGCGGGTGCGACGCGTGCGGGCACCGGTGCCGAGTCGGCCTGGTTGGAGGCCAGCGGATAGCCGGGAACGGGTCCTGCGGGCGAACGCCACGGCGTGAGGCCCGCGAAGTTCGGCATCGCCACCCCGTTGTCGCTGTTGTAGGCGATCCGCGACCAGTTCAGCAGATTCTCCGGCCGCAGGTTCTCGCCGATCGAGCTGCGGCCGACGAACCCGGTGCCGATCGTCATCGAAGGGGCAAGGTTCGTCTCGAGCCCGGCGCTGCCCGTGCTGTTGCCGACGTTGACCGACACTCGCAGCACAGGCACCTGCGCAGCGAAAGCAGTTACTACCGAAGGAGTTTCGCTGTGGATGGCCGCCGAATGCCCGGCGCCGCCGATTCGCACCACCGCACGCGCCGCGCGGATTCCGCGTTCGGCGTCGGGCACCGTGGTCATCCCGATGACCGGGGAGAGCTTTTCGTGCGCCAGCATCTCCTCGTCGACGACATGCTCGAACGGCGCCACCAGCACCCGAGTCCTCGGGCCTACGCGCAGCCCGGCCTGACCGGCGATCCACGCCGCGTCCCTGCCGACGACATCGGTATTGAGATGGCCGTCGGGAAACATGAACGCCCGCAATCGCTGCGCGCCATCGGCATCCAGGATGTGCGCACCGTTGCGGGTGAGTGCCGACTTCAGCGCACCGGCAATGGATTCCTCGGCGATGAGCACCGATTCGTTCGTGCACAGCACCGAGTTGTCGAACGCCTTGCTGTCGACGATGCGCCGTGCCGCCGCGACGATGTCGGCGCTGGCGTCGACGAGGACGGGAACATTGCCGGGGCCGACCCCCAGCGCGGGTGTGCCCGACGAGTACGCCGCCCGCACCACACCGGTGCCGCCGGTGGCGACGATGACGTCGGTGCGGTCGTCGGCCATCAACGCCTCGACAAGAGGTATTGACGGCTCGTCGACGACCTGCACGATGCCGTCCGGTGCGCCCGCGTCGACGGCGGCCTGCGCGAGCAGACGCGCGGCGTCGCTGCAGCACTTCTTGGCACGCGGGTGCGGGGCGACGACAACGGCGTTGCGCGTCATCAGCGCGAGGATGACCTTGAAGTACACCGTGGCCACCGGGTTGGTGGCAGGAGTGAGGGCGAGCACGACGCCCGCGGGCCGGGGCAGTTCGACGATCTTGCGCGCGGAATCGATGCGCGGGGACACGAAATCCTCACCGCGATAGTGCTCGACGATGCCGCGCGAGCAGGCCCGGTTCTTGACCGCCTTGTCCGCGACGATGCCCATCCCGGTTTCCGCGACGGCGTCGGCGGCGAAGCGTTCCGCCTCGGCATAGGCCGCGTCGGCCACCGCCGTCACGATGGCGGTCACCGCCGCCTGGTCGTACTCGGCGTAGGCACGTGCCGCCCATCGGGCACGCTCGAGCAGGTGGCCCGCCGCAGCAATGGTGGTCACGATCGCCTCCGTTCGGATGCCGCCGCGCGTGCCCGTCCGATGGCCACGTCCATTCGGTCCAGCACGTCCTCGCACAGATCACGGCCCAGCAGGATGCCCGGCTTCAACTGCAGCACACGGGGATCCAAGGTCGAGAAGATTGCCCATACCCCGTTCTCGTACAGTTCGCGCATCACGAACTTGGCGCCCTCGGGATGGTCGAACTCCAGGCCGATCACCACACCGTTCTGCCGGATGCCGACGAACCAGTCGGGATAGTCGCTCTGGATCCGCGCAAGGCCGTCGGCGAACAGGTCGGCGATGTAGTGCACCATCGACCGGACCGGGGGACGGCTGGTGATCTCCAGCGTCTTGATGGCTGCCACGCAACCCAATTCGGCACCGCCGAACGTCGAGATGTGACCGAACCCGTCCTGGTACAACCACTGCGCGGCGCGTTCGTTGAGCATCGCCGCCGTGATCGGATACATTCCGCCGGACAGTCCTTTTCCGGTGACGATGATGTCGGGTTCGACACCGTATTTGGTGATCGCCCACATCTCGCCGGTCCGCATCAGCCCGGTCTGCACTTCGTCGGCGATGTAGAGGGCGCCGGAGCGGGCGGCGAGATCTTTGACCGCGTTGAGGTAACCCGGTGGGGGCATGGGAAATCCGTAGGTCGCCGGGATCGTCTCCATGATCACCGCGGCGACGTCGTTGCCGGACAGCGCTTGGTCCATTGCGTCGATGTCACCGAACGGCACGTGGACGAACTCGTCGGGACGATCGGAGAGGAACATCTTGGAGAACCGGTCGTCGCCGGTGGCCACGGCCAGCCCGGTGTGGCCGTGATAGGCCTTGATGATCGAGACGATCTTGCGTCGCTGGGTGGCGTGACGAGCGCTCTTGAGCGCGATGTCGATGGCCTCGCCGCCTCCCGAACCGAACGCGACCTTGGTGATCGACTCCGGCGCCGACTCGACCAGCCTTTCGGCCAGCGCCGTACGGGCCACCGATGGGAAATGGTGATTGCCCACGTCGAAATGCTGCATACCCTCCGAGAGAGCCTGCATCACTTCGGGATTGCGGTGGCCGATGCTGTAGGTGCCGCCGTTGAGGTGCATGTCGATCAACCGGCGGCCGCTCATGTCCCACAGGAAGTAGTCTTCGCGGCGGTCGATCACCAGGTCGACGCCGGCGTCGGTCCAGAACTGGGTCTTGTCCGGATTCCAGAACGTCTTCGCCCGCTCCAACACCTCGGCCTTGGATTCGAACGTGAACGTGCCGTAGTCGTACATGCGGCTCCTGGAAGTGGGGAGGGGGCACACCAACCCTAAAATGGTGGGACCATTTCTGTCAATGGTTGAGATTGGGTCTTGCGATCGGTAATTGGTAGTGCCAATATACGAAGGTTCGTTCGGTGGCGTAGGCCACACAGGACCGCCCGTTGATCGCTCGGAAGGCTGACCAGAATGACCGACCAAGTCGTCGCCCGCGACGAAAACGAAAACACCCGCGACGTTCAGCGACTGAAAAAGAATGCCGTCGGCATCGTGGGCGTGATGTTCATGGCGGTCGCCACGGCCGCCCCCATCACCGCAATGGTCGGCAACGTGCCCATCGCCGTCGGGTTCGGAAATGGTTCGCACGCGCCGGCCGGCTACCTCGTCGCGACCATCGTCCTTTCGCTGTTCGCCATCGGCTACGCCACCATGGCCAAACACCTGACCGCCACCGGCGCCTTCTACGGCTACATCGCCCACGGGCTTGGCCGGATCATGGGCATGGCCAGCGGCGCGCTGATCACCATGGCCTACGTGGTCTTCGAGGGCTCGCTGATCGGGATCTTCTCGTACTTCTTCGTCAACCTCGTGCAGTCCGTGTTCGGGATAGGCATCCACTGGATCATCCCAGCGCTGCTGATGTTGGTGCTCAACGGGATTCTCGCCTTTTACGACATCAACATCACCGCCAAGGTCCTCGGCGTCTTCCTGATCACCGAGATCGTCATGTTGTCGCTCGGCGCGTTCGCGGTGTTGTTCCGCGGCGGCGGCCCTGACGGTTTCGCGGTCGCCGAGACGCTCAACCCCATCGGCGCGTTCTCGCCCGCCGCAGGCATCGTGGGTGCCAGCGCCGGGCTGGGCCTGTTCTTCGCGTTCTGGTCCTGGGTCGGGTTCGAGTCGACCGCGATGTACGGCGAGGAGTCGCGTGACCCCAAGCGCATCGTCCCCCGCGCCATCATGTTCAGCGTCGTCGGCATCGGCCTCTTCTACGTGTTCATCTCGTGGATGGCGGTCGCAGGGACTGGCCCGCAGCAGTCGGTCGAGCTCGCACAGGACGCCGCCACCGCCGGCGACATCTTCTTCGCACCCGTGCGCGAGACCTACGGCGAGTGGGCGATCACGATGTTCAACTTCCTGCTTGTCACCGGATCATTCGCGTGCGGCATGGCCTTCCACAACTGCGCGTCCCGCTACCTCTATGCGCTTGGCCGCGAGGGCCTCTCCAAGCGGATGCAGAAGACCATCGGCGCGACGCACCCCAAGCACGGCTCACCCCACATCGCGTCGTTCGTGCAGAGTGGAATCACCCTGGTGATCCTGCTGGCCTTCCTGTTCGCTGGCATGGATCCGTACCTTCACCTGTACACCCTGCTGGCCATTCTCGGCACGATGGCGATCCTGATCGTGCAGTCACTGTGCGCGTTCGCGGTGATCGCCTACTTCCACTTCCACAAGAACCATCCGAGCAGCGCGCACTGGTTCAAGACGTTCCTGGCTCCGCTGCTCGGCGGTACGGGCATGCTGTACGTGGTCTATCTGCTGTGGGAGCACAAGGAAACGGCGGCGGGCGCTGCGGCGGGCACCTTGCTGTTCAAGCTGACCCCATGGATCGTGGTCGGCCTCTTCGTGTTCGGTGCGGCCTTGGCGACGTACTTCAAGTTCCGCGATACCCGGCGCTACGAGCTGATCGGCCGGATCATCTACGACGAAACCGAAACCCGAGAGTAGGAGTACCGTCCGCCTGTGCGCGAAACGGATCTGGATTTAGGGCGTATGCGGGTCCTCGACGCGAAGCCGGTCAACCTCGATGGCTTCAGCGTCGCGGACCCGCAGCTCGGACTCGTCGCGATGCGCAGTCCGCACGATCCCGAACCTTCCCTGGTTGTCCGCGACGGCGTCGTCGTCGAACTCGACGGCAAGCAGTCCGAGAACTTCGATGTCATCGACGAGTTCATCGCCCGCTACGGCATCGACCTCGACGCCGCGCAGGAGGCCATGGCGCTCGACGACGCGGCACTGGCCAGGATGGCCGTCGACGTCAACGTTCCGCGGTCAGATGTGGTTCGCCTGATCGGCGGCACCACGCCCGCCAAGCTCGCCAGGATCGTCGCGGTGCTCACCCCCGTCGAGATGCAGATGGCGATGCACAAGATGCGTGCCAGGAGAACGCCGAGCAACCAGGCGCACGTGACGAATCAGCTCGACGACCCCTTGCTCATCGCCGCGGACGCGGCAAGTGCTGTGGCATACGGGTTTCGGGAAGTCGAGACGACCGTGCCTGTGCTGGGCGACGCGCCGTCCAACGCGATCGCGCTGCTGATCGGCAGCCAGGTGGGAGCGCCAGGTGCGATGGCCCAGTGCTCCATCGAGGAGGCGCTGGAGCTGCGGCTCGGCCTGCGCGGGCTGACCAGCTACGCCGAGACGATCTCCATCTACGGCACCGAGCAGGTGTTTGTCGACGGCGACGACACCCCGTTCTCCAAAGCGATCCTCACCTCCGCCTACGCCTCCCGCGGCCTCAAGATGCGGGTGACCAGCGGCGGTGGCGCCGAGGTGTTGATGGGTGCTGCCGAGAAATGCTCGATCCTGTACCTGGAATCCCGATGCGTCTCGCTGGCAAGGGCATTGGGTTCCCAAGGCGTGCAGAACGGCGGCATCGACGGCGTGGGTGTGGTGGCCTCGGTGCCGGACGGGATGAAGGAACTGCTTGCCGAGAACCTGATGGTGATGATGCGCGATCTCGAATCGTGTGCAGGCAACGACAACCTCATCTCCGAGTCCGACATCCGCCGCAGCGCGCACACGCTGCCAGTCCTGCTCGCGGGCGCGGACTTCATCTTCTCGGGCTTCGGGTCCATCCCGCGCTACGACAATGCGTTTGCGCTGTCCAACTTCAACTCCGACGACATGGACGATTTCCTGGTGCTGCAGCGGGATTGGGGGGCGGACGGTGGCCTGCGCACGGTGTCTGCCGACCACCTCGCGCGCGTGCGCCGCCGCGCGGCGTCCGCGGTCCAGGCCGTCTATCGGGACCTCGGCCTCGCCGATTATGACGACGACCGGGTGGATGAGGCCGTGGTGGCCAACGGTTCTCGTGATCTGTCGCCCGGATACCCCAAAATGGTCGGCGAGGCGGCCGCGGCGATCGAGGCCAAACAACTGACCGTGTTCGACGTGATCGCCTCGTTGAAGCGCACGGGCTTCGACGAAGAAGCCGACGCGATCATGCGCCTGACCCGCGAGCGGCTGCGGGGTGATCAACTGCAGACATCGGCGATCTTCGACGAGCAGTTCCGGGTGTTGTCCAAGATCACCGACCCCAACGACTATGCCGGGCCTGCAACGGGATACACGCTCACCGAGGCGCGGCGGGCTGAGATCGACGGGATCCGGCAGGCCAGGACGGCCGCAGAGTTGACCACCGACCAGGACCAGCACCGCGGTCACATCACCTTCACAGCCGGTGAGCCTGCGCGTCAGGGCACCGAACCGCGCGAAGTGTGCATCGGGCTCTCGCCGGCGCTCGGCCGCACAGTCTGGCTCACGTTGTGCGGCCTGACGGTGGGAGAGGTGCTGCGGCAGATCGAGGCCGGACTCGAGGAGGAAGGCTGCGTTGCGCGACTTGTCCGCGTCAGGTCGACCATCGATGTCGGTTTGATCGGGCTGACGGCCGCAAGACTGTCGGGATCTGGCATCGGAATCGGGCTGCAGGGCAAGGGAACCGCGCTGATCCACCGCCGGGATCTGGCGCCGCTGGCCAATCTGGAACTGTTCAGCGTGGCACCACTTCTGACCGCCGCGATGTACCGCGAATTGGGCAAGAACGCGGCACGGCACGCCAAGGGGATGGTTCCGGTGCCGATCTTCACCGGCGGTACCGACGAGTCGATCTCGGCGCGGTACCACGCCCGCGCGGTGGCCCTTGTCGCTTTGGAGCGCGAAGCCAGTGAACCGGGTCAGGCGCCGATCGACGTGGAGGTGACGCGGCCATGACCGAGGAAAAGTTCACGGTGCAGGCGGCCGTCGACGGCAATCTCGCGCTGTCGGACCTGCGAATGGATCCGGCCACGCTGGCGCATCAGGCCGCCGTCGCCGAGGAGGGCGGCAATCCGCAGCTCGCTGAAAACTTCCGCCGGGCAGCGGAATTGGCGACCGTCGACGACCACGAGGTGATGAGCCTCTACGAAGCGCTGCGCCCGCACCGCTCCACTGCGCAGGAGTTGGAGAAACTGCGCGCCTCGCTACAGGCCAAAGGTGCCACCCGGTGCGCCGAATTGGTGCGTCAGGCCGCCGTCGTATACGCCCGTCGAGGCCTCCTGCGTTGACCGTTGTCGCGGGTATCGACGTCGGCAACAACACCACCGAGATCGTCCTTGCCCGGGTCAGCGACGGCGCGGTGGAACCGATCGCCCACGCGCAGGCACCCACGCAGGGCCGCAAGGGCTCCCGGGAATCGCTCGAGGGCGCCGCGGCGCTGTTGCACAAGTCGGAGGTTGACGCTTCGGTGGCGGCCGACGAGCTCGTGTTGTCGACCTTGCGACCGGTCGATACGGCGACGGCACCCCTTCCCGCCGCCTCGTCACCGCGCTCGCCGGTGCGCAGCCTGCGCAGGCCCGACGCCAGCACACCGGCAGGCACCGGCTCGGGGGTCGGCCGTCATGTGCCGCTGAGGGACCTCGGCGGAGACGTATTAGATGGTCCAGCAATAGTTTCCGTCGACTCGGCCACCGACTTCGAGGTGGCGGCCCGTGAGATCGCGCGCGCGAGCGAGAGTGGGTGGCACATCGTCGGGGTGATCGCCGAGCAGGATGACGCGGTCCTGATCCGCAACCGCATCCCGATCGATGTGCCCGTCGTCGACGAAGTCGCCATCGACGGTTTGCCGCCAGGGGTGTTGGTCGCGGTGGAGGTCGTCACCGAGGGCCGCGCCTACCGGGCCATGGCGGACCCCATCGCGTTGTCGGCCGCCTTGGGTCTCGGGCATGACCAGCTCCACGAAGTCGCCGAATTCACCCGTGAATTGGCGGACTCGCCTGCGATCGCGGTGACTACCCGCACGGGCCCGCCACCGGCGCCGGCGTTCGACGATGACTACGTCGACTGCACCGTCGCTGGGGAGGTGGTGCGCTACCCGCCCGCCCAAGCGCACAGCATCCTGAGGCTCGAACCGCCCGGCATGGTGGTGCGGGTCCGCCTACGCGCGATTCCGTCCGCTGAGAACGGGATCGCGGTCGACGACGCCTATTTCACCGATCTGGCGTCGATCGACAATGGGGCGTGGCTGCGTCGCGGCGTTGCAGAAACGCGCGGCACAGTCGTGGCCCTGCTCGCCGCCGATCACGTGTCCGATGCCGCGGCAACACTGCACGTGTTGACGGGCCGCCCTGCGCGCACGATCGCCTCCGAACCGGAGGCCGCGGCGCGGGGTGCCCGCACCACACCGGGATTGCCGCCCGACTCGATCGTCTGCGATATCGGCGGGGGCACAATCGATCTGGTGGGCCAGAACCGCACGGTGATCGCGGCGGGCGCGGGTGAAACGATCACCATCGCGGTGGCGCGCGTGCTGGGTATCCCTCGGGCCCTTGCGGAGCGGGTCAAGCGGACGCCGGCGGTGCGCGTGGAGAGCCCGCACGTCGCGCACGAAGAGGACGGGCGCCGGGTGTTCCTGGACGGCACGGCTCCCGCGGAGGCGATCGGCAGGCTGTGCACGAGGGGAAGTGCCGGCCTCGTACCGTTTTCCAGCAGGCTGGCCGCCGAGGAGTGGCGCAGTCTGCGGCTCGCGATCAAACAGGAGACGGTCGCGGCGAACATCGCGCGTTGTTTGAAGGCCTTCGACCGACCGCCGACCGCGCTCGTGCTGGCCGGTGGGGGAGCGCTGGACGATGAACTATTGCGCACCGTTGGCGAATCTCTGCGTGCCCTCGGGATTGTGGTGGGGCGCGCGGACATCGACGGCGTGCACGGGCCACGGTTTGCGGTGGCGTCCGGGCTGGTCCACCTCTACGCAGCGGCGGGTTAGCGTTCCCAGGGCGGTGCGTCGCCCATTTTCTTGTAGTACTTCGCGAGGTGACTCTTCGTGCGATCGATATCGTCCTTGGGCAGGTCGACACCCCCGCGCGAGCCCTGCATGATCGCGCCGGCAGCCATCACGCCGCGCGGCACGGCTTCGAGTTTGCCGTCGATGACGTCGGCGATCAGCAGCTTGTAGGCAGTGAAGTTGTCCTTGTTGTCGCTGTCGTACCAAACATGGGCGTCGCGATACTTCTGGTTCGGCTCGTCCTCGGCGCCTGCCCACTTGCGAACCCGCTTTTCGGCGGCACCGCCGTCCCAGTCGCGGTCACGGTCGGCCAGTGGCAGATCTTGAAATGCTGTTACAGACATGCTCGATGGATGCCCATCGGCGGCGGTTCGCTAAACGGGCGAGAGCCTGTGAAGTGCCTGGTGGACTTGCGCACGCCAGTCGCCTGCGTCGATGCGGTGCACCGCGGAGTCGCCCTGGAACGCACTGGAGATCACCACGTCGGGTGCCAGTGTGGCCAGCAGCTCCAGGCTCGACGTGAGCGCGTCGGCGTCGCTGATTCCTGGAATGAATCCGGCCGTCCACTCACCCGTGTCGCTGACGAACAGCGTGTCGCCGGTGAACAGGTAGGTGCCCTCGGCGCCCCGCACCTGGTAGCACACGCTGCCCGGTGAATGTCCCGGCGTTGGAAGGACTTCCACACCGTTGGCATCGACGTGGCGCTCGGCGAGCGGGACGTCGACGCGGGCGTGCTTGCCGATCTCGTCAAGCTCGGCTGCCGGGGCGTGCAGGCGTGCGCCGAACCGGTCGGCGATGGGCTTGAGCATCGGACCCGCCTCGTCACGGTGCGAAAGGTAGTGGTCGGCAACGCCGCCGAGTTCCGCGATCGGCTCGAAATCGGTGTCGCCGGCCACCGAATAAAACAAATGGTTGCCGGGTGTCCACAGGTAGGCGTGGGTCGTCAGCCCAGGGAAGGGCGAGTCGGTGCCGGTTTCCCACAGGTCGGCCAGAACTTGGCGCATTATGATCCTCCTTAGGTTCAGGACCCGAGCCTTCACCCTGAACCAAACTTGAGGTCAAGCGATGATTCGCGATGAGTTCGCGGCCGCCGGGTGGTCTGCATAGGTATGGCGACAGAATCCACTACCTACCCACTGCCTGAGATTATCGACCGCGCAAAGTGGCAAGCCGAGCTCGACAGCCTGCTGGCCAGGGAGAAGGCGCACACCCGTGAGGGCGACGCCATCGCGGCCGCCCGGCGGCGACTGCCGATGGTCGAGGTGGACGCACAAATTCCGCTCGTCGGGCCGGAGGGTCCGGTGCCGTTGGTTGACGTATTCGAAGGACGCCGCCAGCTGATCGCGTATTTGCACATGTGGCACGACGGCAAACCCGCCGCGGGCCAATGCGAGGGGTGCACATTCTTCACCGGCCACGCCCGTGAGCTGTCGTATCTGCACAGCCGTGATGTCACGTACGCGACATTCTGCGAGGGCCCGTATCAGGAGAGCGTGCGGTACCGGGACTTCATGGGCTGGGACATGCCATGGTATTCGGCCCGCGACTCGCTGGAGGCAATACAGGCCGGCCGCGGGATGGGCGGGTACCTCTGCTTCCTCCGTGACGGTGACCGGGTGTTCGAAACGTACTGGACCACCGGTCGCGGTGTGGAAGCCGGCGCCAGCAGCTATCACCTGCTCGATCTCACCGTGTATGGGCGGCAGGAGCTTTGGGAGGACTCGCCGCAAGGCTGGCCGCACTCGATCGACCCCAGTGCCGGCGACCAGTTCCGCACCGACGGACGGCCAACGGCTCAGTGGTCCCGGCTCAAAGCCGGTCGGTCCGATGACCTTTACGGTTAGCGAGACTCCCACCACGCGAGGACTCGGCTCGCCGAGAGCGTGAGCCATTTGGACGGCTCGCCCTCGGGCACATCGACGTCGAACCACACGCGCCCGCGGTGCGGTTTGCCCTGAAGCCAGGTGTCGTCCGGGGTTCTGGCGGCTCCGATGATGTCGATTGCCTGCGCCATCCGCGGGTCTGGCGGTAGCCCGTCAAGCAACGCCGCCTCGCGAAAGTACTCGGCGGCGTTCAGCACGCTGTAGAGCCAGCGGCACGGGTAGGTGAAGCGGTCCACCCATGGACCCACCGGTGCGCCGGTCGACAGGCGGCGGAAGAGGTTGCGCTGCAATAGGTATTCCTCACCGGAGCGGCGGGCAGCGCGCGTCGCATCGGTGCCTCCTGTCGCAGTTTGATGGGCGAGCAGGCCCTTCAACGAGTTGAGCGTCGAATGAAAGGACGATCGCGACGAGCCATTTTCCCATTCGCAGTTCCAACCACCGTCGGGGAGTTGATGTTCGAGGAACCAATCGACGATGCCGGTGATGTCGGCGCCGAGCCACACCCCGTTCGCGACGGTCCAGGCGTTGATGCAGCAGTCGACCTCGCCGCCCCAGTACGGCAGGTCGTCATACTCCCAGCGGGAGTTCTCGGCGAGCAGTTCAGCGGTGCGGCCCAGCGCCTCTGCGTCGACTCCCCACTCCCGCAACGAGTTCAGGGTCCATGTCGTTGCGGTCCATGGCTGAGCACCTGCTACCTCGGGGTCGTCGAAGTCGTGGCCGGCTGGGAAGAACGCGCCGCCGGCCCATTGGCCGTCGGGATCCTGCAACGCCAGGAGCCGTGCGCCGAACCCTTCGGTCGCGGTCCGTGCCCGCGTTGCTTCCCATACGTCCGGCGGCTCGCCGACGATGTCGCGCTCCACCTGCCAGCGCAGCGCCGGATCAGAGTCGAGCAGCCAGGCAACGACGATCTCATCAGCCACGCTGTGAATCTAGCGCTACACCCTCAGCAGGCTGATCGGTTTCTGGTCGTGGCCCTCGTTAGGGTCGTTGCACACCCCGGGCTTCGAGAAGTAGGTGAGCGTGCCGACCAGGGTTGCCGGGTCGAACGAGTACGTCAGGTCCGCGGGGCCGCTGCTGCCGTCGGCGCACGCCCATCCGTTCGGGACGTCGTGGCGTTCGACAGTCCAGGGTCCACCGGCCAGACGGCTGATCGCCGCGACCATCCCGGTGGAACTCGAGACCGTTCCTCCGCACGTGAACTCCGCGTTGCATTGCGTGGTGATGGTCCAGGTGTTGACCGTCGCGCCGTTGGTGAAGGTGTAGTCGCCATCGAGCCGCTCGTCCGCCCATGCCGGGCTCGCCGAGCCGAGGCCGACGGACCGCCACCGCCGGATCTGTCGCCGCAGGTGCGTGCGATCAACCCGTTAGCCTCGACTCCCGGTCCTCCAGTTTGGCGAGCGCTCGCCGCACGCCGGCATCGCGCGCGAGTTTCGCATCGGAAATCGGTCCGGCCACGCCCCGAAGCGCGGCGACGGGCCGCCAGCGGCCAGGAACCGTAATGGAGGTTTGCCTGCGTTCCAGGCCGTCGGCAATCGCGGCGGCCGCAGTCTGAGGCTGGATTCGTTTGAGGATGAACTTGGGCATCGCCGCGAGCAGGGCCGAGACATGAGGATCAGCGTCGACGCCCTGACGGATCATGTCCGTCTCGATGAGTGAGAAGTACGCCGTCATGGCCGACGCGCCATGCCTTGCCAACTCGACGCCAAGGCCACGGCCCAGTTGCTCGACGGCTGCCTTGCTCATCGCGTACGGAATGGCGCCCGCGCCGTTGATGTAGGCGAACACCGAACTCACCAGGACGATCTGGCCTCGGCTGCTGATCACCGATTCCAGCGTGGCCGCCACCGTGTTGACAACTCCATCCACGTTGACCGACATGACGCCACTGACTTGGTCGGGCGTGAGGCTGCGGAATGTGCCACCGCGGCCGAGGACACCGGCATTGGCGATGACGACGTCGATGCGCCCGAACTCCTCGCGGGTGCGCCGCGAGGCTTCCTGGACGGAATCGATGTCGATGACATCGCATTGCAGCGCCAGACCCCGGTTGTTCGGCAACGTCGCTGCAATCCCCTGCGCTGCAGACACATCAATGTCGGCCAGCACCACCCGTGCCCCGCGCCGGGCGAGCACCGTGGCGGTGGCGGCACCCAGCCCGCGGCCTGCGCCGGTAATCAGCACGACCTTGTCGGAGAGCGAATAGCCCGGCATGTCACAGACCGCGTTTGCGTCCGACTGAGACGGTGCCGTTGCGACGCAGCATCGCGAGCGTGGTGGCGATCCGTCCACGACTTAGGTCGGGCTTGAGGCCAGCGCCGACGCGATGCAATTGATCTGTGTGCCAGGATAGTTCGAGAATCCCGTCGAGTGATTTGATGTCGACGAACCTGCCAAGGACACGGCGCATGCCGGCGCGCTTCTGGTGCGACGTGAGAGTCTCAAGGCGCCCGCTCAGGACCACATTAGCGGCGTCCGTCGTTGTCGCGGTTGGCCGGCCAAGACCGATGACGTCGCACTCACCGGCGTCCACCGCCTCTCCCATCGCGCTGCGGGAACGGAAACCTCCGGTGACCGCCAATGGGATGTCGCCGGCGAGGTCGCGAACCGTGCGGGCGTACTCCAAGAAGTAGGCCTCGCGCTTGCGGGTGCTGTCGGCTGCCTTGCCCATCATGGCGGGCTGCTCGTAGCTACCGCCGCTGACCTCGATCAAGTCGATGCCCTCACCCGCCAATGCAGCCACCACAGAGCGGGATTCGTCTTCGGTGAACCCGCCACGCTGAAAGTCCGCCGAGTTGAGCTTGATGCCCACCGCGAACCCCGGGGACACTCGCGCACGGATGCGGCGCACCACTTCGAGCACGAAACGCATCCGTCGCTGAGGGTCACCGCCCCACTCGTCGTCGCGCTGGTTCGACAGGGGCGACAGGAACTGCGCGACCAGATATCCATGCGCACCATGAATCTGCACACCGTCGAAACCCGCCGTCTCGCATACCACCGCGGCGGCCGCGAAACGCTCAATGATGTCTTCGATCTCAGCGGATGTCAGCTCACGCGGCGTGGTCGCGCCGGGCAGATTGAGGGCCACCGGGCTGGGCGCTACCGGCGTGTGACCAAGCGCCAGCGGGTTAGATTGGCGCCCTGGGTGATTGAGCTGTACCCAGATCGGCACACCGGCGTCCTTGGTCGTTTTGGCCCACCGTGACAGCGCATCCAGGTCGCGCTCATCCTCGATGACGACGTTGCCCGGCTCACCTAGTTGCGTCCGGTCGACCATGACATTGCCGGTGACGATCAGACCGTATCCGCCCTGACTCCAGGTCGAATACAACTGCTCGAGGCGGCCGTCAGGGGAGTTGCGCTTGTCGCCGAGTCCCTCGCTCAACGCGGCCTTCATGATCCGATTGGGCAGCACTTGGCCGCACGGCAGTGTCAGCGGGTCGCGCAGGGAGGTCATTGGGATGGTCCTTTCAGGTGGGCTGTGAGGAATTCGGTCTGGTCGCGCACCAGTGCTTCGAAGGGCGCGCCGAGGTAGAAATCGAAATGACCGGCGTCATAGCGTTTGATCTCGCCCCCAGGTGCGGTGCCTGCGTAACGCAGTGTTTGCGCAGGAGGCGTAACACTGTCGGTGTCGCTGACGCAGAACAGGATTGGGAACTTGATCTTCTTCGCCGCACGCCCCGGCCGATAGGACGCGATCGTCGGAGCGACTCGCGCCGCCACTTCGTTGCGGAACGTCGTGTCGGGCGGCAACAGCGCCTCGTATCCGGGAAGGGCATCGGGGGCATTCATCAGGGCCAGCGACCCAGGGGGGCCGGCGAGCGGGATCATGGCAGGTGGCCGGCGAAAGACCATGGAAGCGAAATCCCGCGCGACTAAGGGCAGGACCTTCAGGGATTCGGCCGGTCCCAGCGCCAGCGCGGAGGCTAGGCCGTCGGTGAACGGGCATTGAGCCACCGCGGCTTTCAGTTCAGGATGGCGCGACGCGACGGTGATGGAGTGTCCGCCGCCGAAGGAGCTGCCCCAGACCGCGATGCGGGTTCCGTCGACGTCACGACGATTCTTCACCCACGCGATGGCGGCGTCCCAGTCGGCGAGTTGCCGCTTGATCGACAACAGCTGGCGCGGTTGCCCGCCGCTGTCGCCGAAGTGGCGGTAGGTGAACGCCAAGGCGGCGATGCCGGCCTGCGCGAATCGCTCGGCGAAGGCGTCCAGGCGCATCTCGCGGGTCGCGCCGAGGCCGTGTCCGAGGATGACCACGGGCGGCGAGGTGACTCCGGTCGGCAGGTAGAGCCATGCGGCACAGGCGTCCTCGCCCGACGTGAACGAGACGTCGTGGCGGGCGAAGCCCCCTGTGGTGTTCACCTTTTCACCGCTCCGTTGGTCGCAACGACCGCGGGCACCCGGCCCGCTTGGAGCGCTTGCGCATAGGTGTCCGGGCGGTAGAGGGGTAGCTCGCCGGTGGTCTCGGTATTCGCGAGGTACTGGACCATCAGTTCCTGACCGACCTTGGACTGATCCGTTGGAAAGAACTCGGTCCGCTCGAAGTGCAGACCTTCCGCCAGCGACATCGAGCCGCCGAAGTACACCGACCTTTTGATGGCTTCGACCGAGCCTTTGGGCCGCTTTCCGAAATACTCGGCCAGCTCAGTCGCCCGTGACACCACGTCGTCGGGCGCCACCACATCGTCGACCGCGCCGTTGGCCAACGCTTGCGCAGGCGTGAACGGCTTGCCCTCGAGGATCGCGACCAGTGCCTTGTGGGTGCCGATCAGCCGGGGCAGTCGCTGGGAGCCGCCGCCACCCGGCATGATCCCAAGCAGGACTTCCGGCTGGCCGATGAAGTAATCCCCATCGGCCATGACGCGCAGATCGCATGCCCACGCGAATTCGGCGCCCAGGCCTAAAGCCGAACCGTTCAGGGCCGCAACGAAGATGACGCCGCTGGCGTTCATCTTCATGAACGTCTCGTGCAACCGGTCGAGCTGGCCGGCTCCGCTCAGCGGAGTTTTGTCCACAACCGGCCCTGGGATACCGGCGCGGTCGATGTTTCTGGCCAACCGCAGGGCGGCCGAGGCGCCGCGCCGGCCCAGCTTCGGTTTCACGGCCCCACCTTCTTGCAGCCACCGCACGTCGGCGTGGCTGACGAACCGGCCAGGACGCGCACCGGTGAACACGACGGCGTGCACGCTGGGATCACCGCTGACGCGGTCGACCAGCTCACCGAGCTCATTGGCGATGTCGACCCCGAACAAGCTGTGGGGTCCGCCGTCGACCCGCACGATCAGGACCGGGCCGCGGTCCTCAATGTCGAGGTGACTGGCGGCTTGCTGTGTCATGGCTTCTGCTTTCATTGTGACTTCGCCGGAAGGGATGGAACATGCGCGGGCATGAGTTGGTCATGCCTTCCCAAGGTCTCTACCTCACGTTCGAGCGCCGGTGTTACTTCGGCTGCGAAGCGCCTCATCCACGGCCACGCGGCTGGCGAGTTCAGCAGAGCCTTCGCCCAGTTGGCGACGACGACAGCGCGCGGCACGTATACGCGGCTGCGTCGGCTCGCGAGTCCACGCACGATCGCAGCGGCCGCTCGGTCGACACTCGTGGTGACATTGCCTGGGTAGGGGAGCCGTCTACGTAGCTCCTGGAATGAAGGAAGATCCGCCTCTGCGCCTCGGACGAGGTCGGTGTCGATCCACGAGGGATGGACAAGTCCGACGGTGATTCCGAGGTGCGCCACTTCTTGGCGATAGGCGAGGGCGAGCATCTCCACGCCTGCCTTGCTTGCCGCGTATGAGGCCAGCCCGGCAATCGGCGTGAACGATATCGCCGAGGCTATGACCATCGCGTGGCCCCGACTGTGCTCCAGGTGAGGTGTCGCGTACTTGAGCGTCCGGAACACGCCGTTCAGGTTGATGTCCAGGACTCGTTCGAACGACGCCTCGTCGGCCTGCCGCACCGTGCCGTACGCGGCAACTCCCGCGTTCGCGACGACATAGTCAATGCCGCCCATGGCCTTCGCGCAGTTGTCCATCGCCGAGCGCAAGGCGATGCCGTCGCGCACATCGGCTTCGCACCATGACGCGCCTGCGCCGAGCTCGTCGGCGAGGTCACGCAGCCGATCGGGCTCGAGTCCGATGAGGGCGACGCGAGTACCGCGGGCGGCGGCAAGACGCGCCACCGTCTCGCCGATCCCCCTTGCGGCTCCGGTGATTACGATTCTCTGGCCGGACAAGTTGCGCCGCATCAGGCAGTGCTCGCTACGGGTGAGCGGTACTGTGGCGGGACGCGGTAGCCGCCGAGAGCCTCGGTGAGTAACGCGGCGAATTCCACCGTCGTGCGGTCTCCCCCTGACGGTCCCATCGCCTGGATGCCGATGGGCAGGCCCGCTGAGTTGGTGGTGATGGGCATCGTCGTGGCCGGTGCACCGGCGATGTTGGCCAACGCGCTCCACTTGGTCTGGTCCCAATAGGAGTGGGTGACACCGTCGACGTCGATTGTTCGACCGAAGCGGTCATGGTCCTTGTTGTGATGACCTGGCGCGGCGGTGGGTGCCACCGGCAGCAGCAGGACGTCGAACTCCTTGAAGAATCCCACCCAGCGGTGCGCGATTTCGCGACGCGCCGCATCGCGGAACAACCACGCCCGGTGGCTTTGGATCGTCCCGCGCAGCGCGGCGGCAGCATCGCCGCGTGGACTGATCAGTGAGCGCAGGGCAAGCGCACCGCCGAAGCGCGGGCTCATCGTGGACCGGTCAACCGAGAACGCGGCCATCACCAAGCTCAGGAACAGGTCGTGTGAGGCAGTTAGCTCCACCGGGACGCTCGCGGGGTGTTCGACGACCCGCGCGCCGGTGCCGCGCAACACCGCGACGGCGTCGTCGATGGCCCGGCGGGTGTCTTTGTCGATTGGGCAGGCCGGATCGTCAGCCCATACCGCGACACGGAAATCCTTGAGCGCAGTCGCGCGCGGCGGGGCAAGGGTGTACGAGAATCCCCCGTCCGGGTTCAGCGGGCCGACGGTGGCTTCCAGCGCGGGGATGATGTCGCGGGCGCCGCGCACCTGCACTCCGGCGCAGGCCATATCGGCTTCTCCCCACCGTCCCGGATCGCCAGGCCCGCCTGGGATGTGGCCGACGAGTGGTACGGACTGCCATGTCGACTTGTGGCCGTAGAGGCCACAGAAGTGAGCCGGAATCCGGGTGGAGCCACCGATTTCGGAGCCGAAGTCGAAGCTCGTCAGGCCTGCGGCGGTGGCGGCGGCGCCGCCGCCCGCCGATCCGCCCGATGTGCGCGAACGATCCCACGGGTTGTTCGTCCGGCCGAACACCGGATTGCTGGACTGCACGTCCGCGTTGCCGGTCGGCATGTTCGTCTTTCCGACGATGATGGCCCCCGAGCGACGTAGCCTGGCGACGGCCTCAGCGTCCTGCGTCGGCACATAGTCGGCCAGGTCCGGTCGACCGCAGACTGTGCGCATGCCGGCCGTCTCGTAGCTGTCCTTCACGGTGATCGGCAGGCCATGAAGCGGGCCGAGATCATCTCCGCGCGAGCGTGCCGCGTCAGCCTGAGTTGCGGCCAGTCGCGCAGCGTCCGCGTCGGTCGTGACGATCGCGTTGAGCGACGGGTTGTGCGCGCTGATTCGCGACAGGTACAGCTCGACCAATTCGGCGCTGGACACCTCCCCCGCGCCTAGTGCCGCAAGTTGTTCGGTCGCCGAAAGCCAAGCGAAATCATCTGGGGCCAAGGTGGACACAGCCATCTCTTCCTTTTTGGTATACCGTTCGGTCTACTGCTAGACGGCACGTTAGTACACCGACTGGTATAGTGCAAGTCATGCGAGTACGTGAGAGGCTCACGTCTGCCACGGCCATGCTGATGCAAAGACATGGCGTGGCAGGCACTGGGATTGCGGAGATCTTGTCCACCAGCGGCGTGACGCGACGATCGATCTATCTGAACTTTCCCGGCGGCAAAGCCGAACTGGTCGCGGCGGCGACGCGTGCAGCCGGAGACGAGCTGACAACGACGTTGCGTGACTGCATCCAGCAGCGTGACCCCATAGGGGCATTCACTCGCGTATGGACCGAGATGCTGATCAGCACGGATTTCGAAGGCGGCTGCCCCATCGTGGCAGCTGCATCCAGTCGCGCCGAGGCTCCCGAGGCTGCCAGCACCGCCAACGATGTATTCGCGGAGTGGAGTCAGCTGCTAGCGGACCGACTCCGTCAAGACGGCATCAATCGCGCTGCGGCCCAATCATTGTCGACGACAGTCGTCGCCGCGCTCGAAGGGGCGGTGATACTTTCCCGCGCCGCGCAGTCGACAAAGCCGCTGGAGCAGGTCGCCCGTCATGTCAAAGAATTGATTTCCCAGCACCGACCCAGCGATTAGCCCACCGCTTGGTCGAGGAGCGTCGTGGCCGCCTTACGTGCGTGTGTCCAGGGCGCCGGATCGTTCAGGGAGGTCGACAGTGCCGCTGCGCCTTCGTAGAGCAGGCCGAGCTGGTTGCCCAGCAGTGTGGGGTTGGCCGCTCCGGCCTGGCGGGCCAGCTTGATCAGACCCTTGATGTAGGCACGCTTGTGTTCGTGGACGATGTCTTGAACTTCCGGCATGACCTCGGACGCCTCGACGGCGGCATTGTGGAAGGGGCAGCCGCGCATCTGCCCGCCCGGTGAAGGCATCTCGAACAGGGCGAGTATGCGTTCGCGGGGCGTGCGGTTTGCGGCTTCCGGCCCGGGTCGAATGGGGTCTTCGACGTGTTGCTGGATATACCGCAGGTACTCCTCGACCACTGCCGTCTTGCTCGGAAAGTGCTGATAGAGGGTTCGTTTGGATACTGACGCTTCACTGGCGAGTCGCTCGACACCGGTGGCGTTGATGCCCTCGCGGTAGAACAGGCTGATAGCCGTGTTGAGGATGCGCTGTCGCGCGCCGCGGCCACCGCGTCCTTTGGTGGACGGGGCCTCATGCTGGGTGGTCATAGCCCGAGTATACCGATAGGTTTACATCGCACGCAAAGGCGTGTAGCCTCGGCGGCCATCAAGTACACCGATCGGTTTATTAGGAGCAGTCGTGGCACAACAAGGCAGTAGTAGGCGAGGATTGCAGCGGACACTAGCGGTGCTCGCGGCGATACCGACGGCCAGCGCGATCGGGGAGATCGTTCGGGGGCCGCAGGGAGTTCCCGGTGGTTCGCCGGATTTGGCACCGACGGTGGACAGCTCCCTGCGATATGCCAACGTGTTCAAATTGGCGGTCGGACCCGTCATGTGGTCTCAGCTCGGACGTGTCGAGCAGTCGTCGGCCGTCACCTTCGCGCTGTCGACCATCTTCGCCGGCGGTCTGGCGCGACTGCGGTCATGGCAACAGCGGGGGCGACCGCATCCCATCACGGTGTCGGCGATCGCGCTCGAAACGATCGGTGTAGCGGGGCTTCTCGTTTGGCAGCGGCACGTCTCTTCGAAGGCGATCTGATCATGCCTGCTGTGTTGGTTACCGGCGCCGGCAGGGGAATCGGTCTTGCGGTCACCGAGCACATGAGCCGTCGAGGCTGGGACGTCTACGCCACCGCTCGCTCCGATTCCGCCCTCAATAGCCTCGACCGGTTGTCCAATGTGCATGCGATTCCCCTCGATGTTGCCGACAGGGCCTCTATCGCAAAGCTTTCCGACCAACTTCCTCGTGCGTTGAACGGTGTCGTGAACAGTGCGGGCATCATCGTGAACGGACCAGTCGAGGGGCTGTCCCTCGACGACTTGTCCCGCCAGCTCGACGTGAACGTGACGGCTCAGATCGGAGTGACGCAAGCCGTCCTTCCGAAGATTCGTGAGGCCCGCGGACGCATCGTGTTCATGTCGTCGGTCAGTGGGTTGATCACCACACCGGGCACCGGTGCGTACAGCGCGTCGAAGTACGCCGTCGAGTCATTGGCCGACGCGCTGCGCATAGAACTGCGCCCGTGGCGGATCCCCGTCTCGCTAATCGAGCCCGGCCCCATCCGCACCGACATGTGGGCCGACATGCTCACCGAGCACGATCGCATGGCCGCGCAACTGACCGACGAGCACCGAGCACTGTACGCATCACACCTCGCAGGTACGCGCAAGCTGCTGGGCCGCCTGCAGAAGCTCGCTGCTGATCCCAAGAAGGTCACCAAAGCCGTCGACCACGCATTGACATCGAGGCGACCTAAACGTCGCTACATACTCGATGCCGCCAGCCGCGCGCAGAAGGCTCTCGTCGCCATCTCGCCGACCGCGATCAATGACGCCGTTCTGGCAGCGGCAACCACATCGAAATATGGGCCGCCGTTCGGGGTGACTGACGTCATACAGGTGGGTATACCGATCGGTGTACAACGCGGAGGCTGCGTGCTAGCGTAACATCAGGAAGTACACCAATCGGTTTACCAAATGGAGAAGATCATGGCAACCAAGCGAACCGCAAGCGCCCGTTGGGGTGGCACGTCGTACAAGAATGCGCCGACGAAGTCGGTTTCCGTCGGCGGGACCCGCTTCGTCTACCGGGAGCTGGGCATCGATAGCGGCGTACCGGTCATCTTCCTCAACCACCTGGCCGCCAACCTTGACAACTGGGACCCTCGCGTCGTCGACGGCATCGCGGCCAAGCATCGCGTGATCACGTTTGATAACCGCGGGCTGGGAGCGTCTGAGGGCAAGACACCGGACACCATGGAGGCGATGGCGCGAGATGCTGTGGCGTTCATCCGGGCGCTGGGATTCGATCGGGTGGACCTTCTCGGGTTTTCGCTCGGCGGCATGGTCTCGCAAGTGATCGCCCAAGAGGAGCCGGCGCTGATCCGCAAGATCATCCTGGCAGGCACCGGCCCGGCTGGAGGTGAAGGCATCGTCAACGTCACCAAGCTGAGCTACCTGGACACCCTGCACGCCTATGCCACCTTCAAAGATCCCAAGGAACTGCTGTTCTTCACCCGCACCGAACACGGCAAGTCGCAGGCCAAGGCGTTCATCAAGCGCCTCAAGGAACGCACAACTGACCGCGACAAGGCCACCACGATCCGGGCGTTCCGCACGCAGCTCACGGCGATCCACACCTGGGGCCTTGCGAAACCGGCCGACCTGTCACGTATCCAGCACCCCGTCCTGGTGGCCAACGGAGACGACGATCGCATGGTGCCGACCGCCAACTCCTACGACCTGGCCCAGCGCCTCCCGAACGCCACGCTGCGCATCTACCAGGACGCCGGACACGGCGGCGTCTTCCAGGCCCACGAACGGTTCGTCCCCGAGGCACTCGCATTCCTCGAATCGAGCATCTGATGACTACGCTCGCCGATCAGACGGTGCTCGTCACGGGAGCCAACCGTGGCATGGGCCGCGAATACGTCGCGCAGCTCCTCGACCGCGGAGTGACGAAAATCTATGCCGCTGCGCGCGATCCGCGAACAATCGACGTCGTGGACCCACGCGTCGTTCCGCTGTGGCTCGATGTCACCGACGCGATATCCGTCTCCGAGGCCGCCGAAGCGGCATCCGACGTGAGCGTGCTCATCAACAACGCCGGAATCCTGCGCGGAGCGTCGGTCCTTGATCGGGACGCCTCCAAACTACGCGAGGAAATGGAGACCAACCTTTTCGGTCCGTTGGCGATGGCGTCCGCGTTCGCCGATCGGATTGCGGCACGTGAGGGTGCGATCGTGAACGTCGCATCGGTGCTCGCATGGTTTCCCGTCGGCGCGAGCTACGGGGTGACGAAGGCCGCTATGTGGAGCGCCACGGACTCCATGCGGCTTGAACTCGCCTCCCGTGGCGTCCAGGTGGTGGGTGTCTACGTGGGACTTGTGGACACCGACATGGCGTCGTTCGCGGATAGCGGCAAGTCCGATCCCGCCGAGGTGGTCCGTCAGGTGCTCGACGGCATCGAGTCCGGTGCCGACGAGGTCCTGGCCGACGACATGACCCGCGGGGCTCGAGCAGATCTGAGCAAGCCGATTCGCGAGCGTGTGGGATGAAGGCCTTTGCGATCGATCGCTACAAGAGCAAGGACGGCGGCCGGATCGTCGATATGCCGCGGCCTGACGTCGGGGTCAACGACGTACTGGTCCAGGTCCAAGCCGCCGGCGTCAACCTCCTCGACGCCAAGATCTCCGACGGCGAATTCAAGATCTTTCTGCCGTACCGTTTTCCGCTTGTTCTGGGAAACGACGTGGCAGGCGTCGTGGTCGAAGTGGGTCCGGCAGTCCGCCGATTCAAACCCGGCGACGAGGTCTATGCGCGACCGGACAAGGATCGGATCGGCACCTTCGCGGAGTTCATCGCAATGAACGAAGCCGATGTGGCGATCAAACCGGCCGAGCTCACCATGGAGGAAGCGGCTTCGGTTCCGCTGGTCGGCTTGACCGCATGGCAGGCGCTGGTCGAGATTGCCGAACTGAAGCCCGGCCAGAAGGTCTTCGTCCAGGCGGGAACCGGCGGTGTCGGAACGTTCGCCATTCAACTGGCGAAACATCTTGGGGCGACGGTAGCCACCACGGCAAGCGCCGCGAATTTCGAGTTGGTCAAAGGCCTCGGCGCGGATGTCTTGATCGACTACAAGTCCGAGGACTTCGAAACCGTGTTGAACGGTTACGACGTGGTTCTGCACAGTCAAGACTCGAAAACCCTGGACAAGTCACTGCGGGTGCTGAAGCCCGGAGGAAAGCTCATCTCCATTTCCGGACCACCCGACCCGGCCTTCGCGACCGAAATCGGAGCGCCGTGGTACGTCAAGCCGATAATGTACGTGTTGAGCTTCGGCGCACGACGAAAGGCCAAGCGACTCAACGTGACATTCTCGTTCCTGTTCATGAGGGCCAGCGGCGATCAATTGAGTGAGATCACGGCTCTGATCGATCAGGGCGTCATTCGTCCGGTTGTGGAGAGGGTGTTTCCGTTCGAATCGACCACGGACGCTTTGGATTTCGTCGCAACGGGACGCGCGAAGGGCAAGGTCGTCGTCAAGGTGAGGTAGGAGTGCCAAGGCCGGGAACGATGTCGCCGAGGCTGAAGGTGACCGGCTGTTCGAGCTGCGCATAGGTGCATGAGCGCGGGTCGCGGTCGGGCCGCCATCGGTTGAATTGCGCCGTGTGGCGGAACCGTTCGCCTTCCATGTGGTCGTAGCGGACCTCGACCACCCGCTCAGGCCGCAGCGGCACGAACGACAAGTCCTTGCCCGCATTCCACCGGGAGCCTTCGTTGCGGCGTGGCGTGCGTTCGCCGGTCATGTGGGCCGCCCAGTTCCACGGGTGCTCGTCGAAAGTCGTGACGAGCGGCTGTAATTCGGCTAACAGTTCGCGCCGCGTCGCCATCGGGAACGCGCCGATGACGCCGACCGACGCCAGGGTACCGTCGTCCTTGTACAGCCCGAGCAGCAGCGAGCCGATCGCGTCGGCACCCGATTTGTGTAGCCGGTATCCGGCGACCACGCAGTCAGCGGTGCGCTGGTGCTTGATCTTGAACATCACCCGCTTGTCCGGCTGGTAGGTGATGGTCAGCGGCTTGGCGATCACCCCGTCGAGGCCCGCGCCCTCGAACTCGTCGAACCATCGCAGCGCGGTGGGCAGATCGGTCGTCGCGGGCGTGAGGTGAATCGACGGGCCCGAGCCTGCCAAGCAGTCCACGAGCGCGGCGCGGCGCTCGCTGAACGGCCTGCCCGTGAAGTCCTGGTCACCGAGGGCGAGCAGGTCGAACGCGATGAACGAGGCGGGTGTGAGCTCGGCGAGCATGTTCACGCGGCTGGCCGCCGGATGGATGCGCTGCTGCAGCGCCTCGAAATCCAGTCCGTGGTCGGTGGCAAGGACGATCTCGCCGTCGACCACGCAACGCGTTGGCAGCTCGGCCATGACGGCCGAAACCAGTTCGGGGAAGTAGCGGGTCATCGGACGTTCGTTGCGGCTGCCCAGTTCGACCTCGTCACCGTCGCGAAAGCAGATGGACCGAAAGCCGTCCCACTTCGGCTCGTACGAGGCGCCGGGCGGGATCGCCGTAACCGACTTGGACAACATCGGCGAAACTGGCGGCAGCACAGGAAGTTTCATCGCGACAACTCGGCGGTGATGATCGCCACGAAACGGTCGACGTCATCGGCTGTGGTGTCCCACGCCGTCATCCAGCGCACCTCGCCCCTGGCGCGGTCCCAGTCATAGAAGCGCGCCTGCTCGCGGATGCGGTCGGCAACGTCCGTCGGCAACGTCGCGAAAATCGCGTTCGCCTGAGTGTTTTGGGTGAAGGCCAGCCCACGCAGCGTGCCATCGGCGACGCCGGCCTCCAGCGCCGAACGCAGGCGTCGCGCCATCGCGTTCGCGTGCGCGGCACTGCGCATGCCGAGGTCGTCCTCGAAGAGCGCGAGCAGTTGCGCTGACGCGAAGCGCATCTTGCTCGCCAGCTGCATCGTCAACTTGCGCAGGAACACCATGCCGGCGGCCCTGCTCGGATCGAGTACCACCACCGCCTCGGCGCCGAGCAATCCATTCTTGGTGCCGCCGAAGCTGAGAATGTCGACGCCCGCGTCGGTGGTGAACTCGCGGAACGGGACACCGAGTGCCGCCGCGGCGTTCCACAGCCTGGCGCCGTCCATGTGCACCGCCATGTCGTGCCGGTGGGCGAAATCGCAGACGGCCCGGATCTCATCGGGCGTGTACAGCGTGCCCAGCTCGGTGGTTTGGGTGATGCTCACCGCGAGCGGCTGGGCGCGGTGCTCGTCGCCCCAGCCCCACGCCTCGCGCGCCACCGCCTCCGGTGTCAGCTTGCCGTCCGCGGTGGGGACGGTGAGCAGTTTCAGGCCGGTCATCCGCTCGGGGGCGCCGGCCTCGTCGGTGTGGATGTGGGCGCTTGCCGCGGTCACGACGGCGCCCCAGCGGGGCAGCACGCCGGTCAGTGCCGCGACGTTGGCACCCGTGCCGTTGAAGACGGGGAACGTTTCTGCGCGTTCACCGAAGTGTGTTCGGATCACGCCCTGAAGCTGCGCTGTGTAGCGGTCTTCGCCGTAGGCGACCTGGTGACCGCCGTTGGCCGCGCTGAGTGCGGCGAGCACCTCGGCGTGCACGCCCGCGTAGTTGTCGCTCGCGAACGCGCGCCAGTCGGGGTCGTGGAGCGTGGATATCGGCACGTACCGATCATTGCAGCTCAACATGTGTGGGCGTCGATCACCCGTTTCACCGTGGCCAGTGACTCGGCAAGAACGTCGAGGGTGACCGACCCGAGCGCCAACCTGATCGCATGCGGCGGATTCTTGGTCGTCGCGAACGATTCGGCCGCGGACACCGAGACGGTTTCGCGCATGAGTGCCGTGGCCACCTGGTCGGCACGGACCTGGCCGGGCAGCGGGAGCCACAGGAAGTAGGACGACGGGTGCCCGACGAGTTCGAGTCCGTTGAGTACGTTTCTGGCCACGGATTGCCGACGACGGGCGTCCTCTCGCTTCTGCGATTCCAACCGGGTGACCGTGCCGTCGTTCAGCCACCCGGTGGCGATCGCGGTCATCAGCGCTGGGGTGTTCCACGTCGTCGCCCGGATGACACGCTCCAGGGGTGCGATGAATTTGGTTGGGGCGACGACGAATCCGAAGCGAAGGCCGGTGGCCACGTTTTTGGACAGTCCCGAGATGTAGATCGCCAACTCCGGCGCCAGCGCGGCCAGCGGTATTGGTGCCCGCGTGACCAGAAACGCGTATGCGGCGTCCTCGATGATGAGAAGTCCGTGCTCGCGCGCGATCGCCACGAGCGTTGACGGGACTGCAACGGGGTGACCCAGCCCAGCGGGTTGTGCAGCGTCGGCATCGTGTAAATCGCTCTGAGCCGCCGGGTGCCGCACAGCTGCGGCAGGAGGGTCAGGTTGGTCGCGATCGGCGAGGAGCCCGCGTTCGTGTATGTACGAAGTGCCGCGGCCATGGTCGTTGCGCCGCCGCCTGTCCCCGGGCCGCCGGCGAGCGGGCCCTCCGGCGGTTGCGCGAACACCGTGGGGGCGAACAGGTTCGACGTCGCACCGTGGGCGCTGCTGAAGGGGTTTAAGCCAGAGTCGCCAATCGGAGCAGTACCACCGGCAGTCCGGTTGCTCGGTACCAGCCGGGATGCGAAGACGCTGCGATGGGTGGGGGTGCCGGCCAGTTCGCCGTTTGACGGCCAGAGCAAAACTGCTCGGTGTGGCGAGTGCGGCCAAGGTCGGCGTCGACGCCCTGACAACAACCGGTGTCGGCAGTCTGTGCGGGGTCGATCCGGGCACACTTAACGAGCCGGTACTCGCCGCGGCAACTACGCCGGCGGCCACCGCGGCCGTAACCATCGTCTTGCGCGATGAGGTAGTCATCGCAGGAAGCTGCCGCATGGCCCGTCCTTCCGTTCAGCGTGCCACATCCGATGGGCGTGGCGTGGCCTGATCGTCTGCGCGGGGGAGCCGAATATCTAGTTACGGATCTGTACTGCCCACGGGTTGTTGGCTGGTGAAACCATTGCTGCAAGACGCCCATGCCAAACGGCGCTAATTGCACGTCCATGGCGCGCCGGCGTCGAGTCGATAGCAAATTTGTCCGAAACCGCCCTGAGTATCGACCCATTGTTGGATCTCGTAATCGCCGGTGCGGTACTCACAGATGTAGCCGAGGACCCCATTTTTCTGCCACTTGCCGCTGGGCTTGCTGACACAGGAGGTCCTGGCGTCCTCGACTTCCTTACGTGGTCGGGCATCGGCGTCCGGCGTCGCACAGAGCGCGGTGCCGGTCGCCAGGGCGACGGCAGCAGCCACGGCCTGTATAGACGTCTTTACGGTCTGTGCCATTCGGCCGCGTTCGCTGGCCGCGATAGTTGTTGTCATAGCCATCTCCTGACCCGAGTTGTGTTGTGCGGCGATCGTCTGCCGGACAGGGGCGTGGATCTAATTTCAGATCTGTACTGAGTACTGCGACGAATGCTGGACTTTCGCCGGCCGCGGTGACATTGCCTCGGCTCGATGGTCTACGTGAGTATGGAAACCGTGGATCTCCCCGTGCAGCCACCGCTTGAGCCGATGCTCGCCAAGGCCCAGGCCAAGGTTCCGACCGAACATGGCGTGTGGTCCTACGAGCCCGAGTGGGACGGCTTCCTTTACTGGATTTTGCAAGTCGAGGCTCCGATCAAACACCCACGCACAGTCGTCGGCGGGCCTTCCCAGTGACTCCCTTTCTTGCATCCGCTCGAGAGACAGTGCGGACTCAGCTGTGGCCGCTGCCGGTTGCTGGCGTCGTTCTCGCCGTGGTGGCAGGAGTGTTGCTACCTCGGCTGGATGCCTATGTGGACGAAGGACTGCCGTCATGGTTGGCTGCGTTGCTTTTCGGGGGCGATGGTGGCGCCGCGCGCACGTTGCTCAGTGCTATTTCCAGTTCGCTCATCACGGTGACGTCACTGACGTTTTCCCTCACGATCGTCACCCTTCAGTTGGCGAGCAGTCAGTTCTCGCCTCGGTTGCTTCGGACGTTCAGCAGTGACAGGTTCATCCAGGCGACGCTGGCGATCTTCTTGTCTACATTCACCTTTGCCCTCACGGTTCTGCGCGCCGTCCGCAGCGGTGACGACGGCGCAACGGCTTTCGTGCCGCGGCTATCGGTCACGCTCGCCTTCGCTCTGGCCATCGTCAGCGTGTTGGGGTTGGTGTTGTTCCTCGCGCATCTCGCCCGGCAGATCCGCGTCGAGACGATGCTCCGCGACGTTCACGACGACGCCAGTGCCACCGTGCAAAGCATGACCAGCCCCCTCGACGACGACACGTGCCCAGAACCGGCGTTACCCACGCCTCCCACGAATGCGATCGAAGTCAAGGCGCCATCGTCGGGCTTTGTCACCAGCTTCGATGAAGCAGGATTGCTTTCTGCGGCAACAGAAATGAATGCCTGTGTCGTGCTCGAGAGCTATCCCGGCAGCTCCATCGTCGAGGGAACTCCGATCGGAGCTGCTTGGTCGCTATCCGGTGGTCTCAGCGACGACGACTGGAATCGGCTCCACGGCGCGCTCCGCGATTCGATCGGTGTCGGATTCGAACGGACCTCGGCCCAAGACATCAGCTATGGACTGCGACAGCTCACCGATGTCGCAAATAAGGCACTCTCACCCGGAATCAACGACCCTACGACGGCGATACACGCCTTGAGCCACATTTCTGCGATTCTCTGTCAGATCGCCGGCCGCAAGCTGCGCTCGGTGGTGCTCCACGATGCCGACGATGAAATTCGGGTGGTGCTGCGTAGGCCCAGCTTCGCGGAGGTGCTCGACGTCGCCATCACTCAGCCTCGGCGGTACGGGGCATCGGACCCTCAGGTGATGGCTCGGTTGTTTCGGCTTCTCGAGGAACTGGCGTGGCATGTGCACGATTACCCGCCGATCCGTGATCAGCTCCAAAGGCTGAGAACGACCGTAGCGGAGTCAGATTTTCACGAGGCCGAACTGCGTGATCTGGAGCTCGCGGCAAGGCGGGTCGAGCACGTCATATCGCGCCGCATCGATGAAGATGAATAGGGATCGTGACTTTCACACCAAGCTGGGTGTACGCGCTCGGCCCATTCCCCACGTTGACCGGATAGAGCTGGTCATCGCCGCCGCTGGGTAGCCTTAGTGATGCTCTCTCACATTTGGTTCGACAGCTGGGACGATATCGCCAGGGTGCTGCTGGTTGGTGCATCGGCGTATATCGCACTGGTAACAGTGTTGCGTGTTTCCGGGAAGCGAACACTGGCCAAGCTCAACGCGTTCGATCTGGTCGTGACGGTTGCTGTTGGATCCACCCTGTCCACGATTCTGCTGAACTCTGACGTGTCTTTCACTGAAGGCGTTGTGGCACTTGCTCTTCTGGCTGGTCTGCAGTTCGTAGTAGCGACCATTACGGCGAGGTGGAGGAGAGGCCGTGCGATCCTGACGTCCCGACCGGCTGTGCTCATGATCGACGGACACTTCGACGAGGAGGTGATGCTTCGGGAACGTGTGAGCGCTGAAGACATATGTCATGCAATACGGTCATCCGGCCACGGCGACATCAAATCGATCGGTGTCGTCATCTTGGAGTCCGACGGATCACTGATTCCTACACCGTCCGGTGCGCTGCCAGCGATGGGCCACCGAGTACGGCGGGCCTCGTCGCCGTCGGCGATCGACGCCGTGGAGCCCCGGATTCGGGCCTTGTTGTCGACGTATCCCCAGCTGCCGGCGACGGTGCTCGCCGAGCGGGTCGGCTGGACGGGTTCGATCTCGTGGTTCCGGGAGCGGGTCCGCGCGATCCGCCCGGAATACCTGCCCGCCGATCCGGTCGACCGCCTCGAGCATCTGCCCGGCCGGGTGGCCCAGTGCGACCTGTGGTTCCCGGCACCCAAGATCGCGGTCGGGTTCGGTCAGGAAGCGATGCTGCCGGTGCTGGTGATGGTGGCCGCGTTCTCCCGGTTCATCGCCGCGGTGATGCTGCCCTCGCGCCAGACCATGGACCTGGTGGCCGGGATGTGGCAGCTGCTCTCGAGCAGCTTCGCCGCGATACCGCATGAGTTGTGGTGGGACAACGAGGCCGGGATCGAGGTGCTATCCCGCTCGAGAACTTGGGCGATGGGTCCGCGCTGCGCAATAGCTGAGCACTGAGTTGCCTAAGCCTTGGGGCTTATCCGAGGTGTCGGCGGTAGGAAAGTGTGGCCTGGACCTTGCCGTGCTGCCACCGATCGAGCCGATACTTGCCGCAGCAGAAACGAAATGCCGACCTACGCCGGGATCTGAACCCACGAACCGAGATGGGACGTCACTGATCGCAAGCTCGGTCTACGTGTTCCTGAATCGGGGGCGGTGTCGGTCGTTGACGGCGGATTCTCTCGGCTAGGTGGTGAGGTTGAGTTTTTCGGCGTTGTCGAATTTGTCGTCGATGAGGACGACGGTGCGATGGGATTGGTCGATCATCGAGGCAGCGATCGACGATCGGTACCCGGAGGCGCAGTGCACCCAGACGTCGCCGGCCGGGACTTCGTTGGTGCGGCCGGGCAGATCGTGCAGGGGGATGTTCATCGCGCCGGGGATGTGGCTCTTGTCGTATTCGTCGGTTCGGCGAACATCCAGGACGGTGAGCGTGGTGGTGTTGATCGTCGCGGCGAGGTCGTTGAAGTCGGCGACGCCGTAGCATCGCAGCGGTGCGCCCTCGGCGAGGGTATGGATGTCGCCGGCGGCTGATCCGGTGAGGTTGTCGACGCCTATTCGTGCCAATTCCCGCCTGGCCTCAAGTATTTGGTCGTGGTCGTCGCCGATGAGTGTGAGGGGTGCACCCCAGGTGTAGAGCCAGCCGAGGTAGGCGACGAAGGATCCGGAGAGTTCGAAACCCAGGGTGCCGGCGAGGTGTCCGGCGGCGAAGGCGGTGCGGTTGCGCAGGTCGATGACCCATTCGCCCGCGTCGATGCGGCGGCGCAGCTCGGTTGCTTCCACCGGGTGGGGTAGTGACAGGTCGACGGGAGCCGGGCCCTTGGTGTTGATGACACCCATGTGCACGTAGTAGGCCGGGTAGTCCGACAGTCCGGAGATCAGTTCTTCGACATAGGTCTGTTCGTCCTGGGTCAGTGCCGGATTGGTGTCGCGCTGTTCGGCAATGGTCGAGGAATCGCCGCTTGCCGGGGTGGACGAGCAGAAGCTGCCGAAGCCGTGGGTGGGATAGACCTGCGCTTCGCCGGGAAGTTCGTCGGCCACGCGCCGTACCGAGTGGAATTGTGCATGGGTCAGGGCTTTGGTGTGTTCGGAGCCGAGTAGGTCGGTGCGTCCGGTGGTGCCGTGGAGCATGGACCCGCCGGTGAAGACTCCCACCGGTGTGCCGTGGGTGTCGTGAAGTGTGTAGCTGACGTGGTGATGTGTGTGGCCGGGGGTGTGCAGGACGCGGAATTGGAAGGATCCGGCGTCGATGATGTCGCCGTCACGAACCGCGCGGTGTTGGTAGCCGAGGTCTTCGTCGCCGGGTGCGACGATGTATTCGGCGCCGGTAGTGCGGGCCAACTCCAGTCCGCCAGTGACGTAGTCGTTGTGGATATGGGTTTCCAGCACGTGGGTGATCCGCACGCCGCGTTCGTCGACCAGTTCGAGTACTCGGTCGATGTCGCGTTGCGGATCGATCACGGCACCGGTGTCACCGTGGCTGACCAAGTAGCTTCGGTCGCCGAGCCCGGAGGTTTCGATGATGGATATGTCCATGAGATGACTCCTTCACTATTCGGACGGAAGCGATTGCGTGATGGCTGATCGAGGTCAACGCAAAAGTAGGGTGTCGACGAGGACGTAAGCCGCGACGAAGAAGACCAGGTAGGCAAACCAGCGCTGCAGGCGGGTGTTGTCGAGTTTGGTGCCGAGCTGGCCGGCTACCAGGGATCCGATCAGCGCGGTGCCGACGAACGCAGCGGTCAACGCCCAGTCGACGCTGGCGTCGTGCAGGTGGGACAGCACTCCGGCCGCCGAGTTGGCAGCGATGATCAGCAATGAAGTGCCGACCGCAATCGACATCTCCACACCCAGCATCATCACCAGCGCCGGGATGATCAAAAAGCCGCCACCCACGCCGAACAACCCGGTCAGCAAGCCGACAACGAGGCCCACGGGAATCGACCGGGGAGCGCAACGGCGCCAGTTGATGCCGCTGTCACCGATTTCGCATGCGGTACCGGTGTGGCTGGTGTCGGTGAGCATCCGGAGGCCGGCGACAACCATCACCGCGGCGAAGCCGACCATGATCAGTGCCTGCGGCAGATGGTCGCCGACAGCCGATCCGGCGAAGGTGGCCGGGATGCCGACTGCAGCGAAAACCCCCGCCAGCCGCCATTGCACCTGCCTCGCCCGCGCCTTCGGGAGCGCGCCGAACACCGAGGCCACCGAGATGACGATCAACGCGATCAAGATCGCTTGTTCGATGTCGAGGCCGAGGGCGTAGACCAGCACGGGCACAGCCATGATCGAACCGCCACCTCCGAGCAGTCCGAGCAGCACGCCGATGACGGCGCCGAAGCCGAGCGCAAGGGCGATGGTCATCGTTTTGACCGCAATTACTCTGCGGCGCTTGACCCTTGAAGGGTCTCGATTGCGGCGCGCAGCTTTACCGCAGCGTCGTCGGCGACTTCGCGTAGACCTGGTTCATCGGAGAGCCGCACCATCACCTCGGGATCCATCGCATCAATGATGACCTTGTTGGGATCGGCGGGATCGGCACGTACTGCGACGTTGCACGGCAGGAGTAGCCCTATTCGACGGTCACATTCAACGGCACGGTGCGCCAACGACGGGTTGCATGCCCCCAAAATCAGGTAGTCCTCCATGTCCTCGCCGAGTTTCGCCTTCAGCGTGGCTTTCATATCGATCTCGGTCAGCACGCCGAAACCCTGATTCGCCAAGGCTTTCCGGGTGCGCGCGACAGCTTCGTCGAACGTTGTGTGAACAGTGGTGGACAATGCGTAACTCATACTCTCCCTTTCTTCACCGTGAGATGTTTTAAGCCAGTGCCAGGAACAGTTTCTCCAGCTCGGCCTCGGACATCGGGGTCGTGCCTTCGGGTGCTTCTCCCGTCAAGCACTGCCGCATCCCGGTGGCGACGATCTTGAAACCTGCTCGGTCCAGCGCTTTGGAGACAGCTGCCAATTGGGTGACCACGTCTTTGCACTCGCGGCCCTGTTCGATCATGGTGATGACTCCCGACAGCTGCCCTTGCGCGCGCCGCAGCCGGTTGAGCACAGATGCCATTGCGGCATCGTCAGCGACCACAACACCCTCCTGTCCTGTTTGCCCTCCCTCGCCGGGAGAGCATTTTCCTCGTCGCTAAATACTATACCCCGTACCGTATTGAGTTATGCCTAGATCGCACCCGCGGTCCGCAACGAGTCCGTGGATCGTGCGGCAAGGGATTATCGGACGAGCGAAGCCGAGCGGGATGGTGGTGCTGCTTTCTTGCCACACCTGGAAACGGACATCGATCTGGCCGGGCGCGGAGATGACCGTGGATCGCCAATGCCGCCAGCGTCAGATCGCCACGCAGAGAGCCGGTTTGGCGCGCGAAACGCGTGAACCGACCACTATCTGTCGAGCAGCAGCTCTCGCTCGTTCGACGAGCGCATGCCTATGACGTCGGCATCGCTCCAGGCGCAGGGAGAGACGATGCACGCTGAATCGCTAGATACCCCAGTTCGTCAGTTCTTGCGGCCCCGGCTGCAAGCCCCCGGTCCTGCACAATGACCGGCACATAGTGCAGCGCAACACGCAGATGCCGAATTCTGCGCGGCGGTGCCGGCGTGCCCTGGCCTTGAGGTGCAATGAACCAGCTGGACAGTCGGGCTGGCTGCTGGTTACCAGCCTCAGTTGCATCCCCCAGCGCTGACCCATCGGCCGTTGTAGCCGATGCAGCCGCTGACGTTGGAGCCGGGTGGGGGCGGCGGAGGCGGCGGCGGATCGTCCGGCAGCGGCGCGTAGTAGGCCGGTGGCGGGACGTAGGGGGCCACGGCGTCGGCGATGTTGACACAGCCTCCGACGGAGATCCGGCGCCCTGCGCTGGCGCACACGTCTGCATGGGCCGGCGCGGCCAACACGATGACGCCCGGCAACGTGAACAAAGCGAGCGCCGCCGTCATGGCACGGGTCTGAACCGACCAACGTGATTTCTTCATGATTGTTGCCCTCCAAGTCGATTGGGTTCGCTGTATCCGCAGCGGATGCGGAAATCGACCAGCGGTTGGCGGATACCCCTCAGCTCTGCGTGCTCCTGCGGATGCGCGTCGAAGTAGGCCCTGGTGGATTCGGGTACCTCTTCGTGGGGTCGCCCGTGCAGGTCGGTGAAGAAACCGTTCAGCTCGGGATGGGTGAACAGGTACGCGGACGTCGCGGCGGCGACCCCGGAGGCGATTCCGGCCAGATCGGCGGCAGAACAATTGGGTGGGCGCAGCGGTTCGGTGGGCGGCTCGGCATTGGCCATGCCAGCACCCAGAAGGGCGCCCGCAGCAAGCGCGAGTGCACCGGCACCCCGGATTCGGTTCAGTGTCAGTCTCATTGGTGGAGTCCTTCCTCAGTTCGCTACGGAGCTATTGGCGGGCCAGCGCGATGCGGATCGCGTCTTCGGGCGATACCACATGATTGTCGGCGTGGGCGGCATCGGCGATGGCCAGTTGCACGCCTTTGACGCGACCGTTGAAGGCGTTGTGGGCCGGTGGGTAGTCGGGTGAGACGGGGGAACCGGTGTCTACCCCGACGTCGCAGCCGTCGTCGGCTGAGAAGACGTTGGCCAGAGTGGCCTCCACATGCCCTTCGCCGGCTTTCTGGCCGTTGACGTAGAGCGTGACATCGCCGCCTTTACCCAAACCGCCTCCGGCGTAGGCGAATTCCATGCGGACCTGATGTTGGCCTGCGGGCAGTGGATCGGTGGACTCGGCGTAGAAGTGTTGGATTCCGCCGAGGTTGTAGCAGTATTTGAGCTTGCCGCCGGTGGCGTAGAGGCTCCAGCCGCCGATACTGGCCCCCTGTGCCACGATTACGCCTTCCGCGCCCGCGTCGGGCACCTCGATCTGCGCCGTCACCGAGTGCGACTTGTTCTTCAGGTTGAGCACGCAGTTCTCCGACAACCGCCCCATGCCGGCAAACAGCACCTGGGTGTTGCCCTTGATCAGCACCGGCCGGCCGGCCAGATCGGAATTCATCCGGGTGGCGGTGTCGTCGTCGAGTGGCAACACGTTGTAGCGGGTCGCCTCGATCAACCACAGCCGCTGAAGTTCGTGCAGCTTGTCAGGCATCTCCTTCGACAGGTCCTTGGCCTGGCTCCAATCTTGAGTGGTGTCGTAGAGCTCCCACACATCGTCGTCGAATGCCGGTTTCTCCGCACCCACCAGCAGCCACGGCGTCCCGTGTTTGGTCACCGCAGTCCATCCCTTGTGGTAAATGCCGCGGTTGCCCAGCATCTCGAAATACTGGGTCTCGTGGCGATCCGGGACCTGTCCGTCATCGAACGAATACAGCATGCTGGTGCCCTCGATGGGGTGCTGCTGCACTCCGTTGACGAACAGCGGCTCGGGAATTCCGGCGGCCTCCAAAATGGTCGGTGCGACATCGATGACGTGGTGGAACTGACTCCGGACTTCGGCCGTAGCGGTGATCGCCGCGGGCCAGTGCACGATGGTGCCGTTGCGGGTACCGCCCCAGTGCGAGGCCACCTGCTTGGTCCACTGGTACGGGGTGTCCATCGCATGCGCCCAGCCCACCGCGTAGTGGTTGTAAGACTGTGGACCGCCGAGTTCGTCGATCTTGCTGGTGAGGAACTCCGGGGTCTCGATGGCGGCCATGCCGTTGAAGTTCAGCATCTCGTTGTAGGTGCCGTTGATGGTGCCCTCCGCGGAGGCGCCGTTGTCGCCGATGATGTAGAAGACCAGGGTGTCCTCCAGCACGCCGAGGCGCTCCAGGCTGTCGACCAAACGACCCACATGGTGGTCGGTGTACTCCAGAAAGCCTGCGTAGACCTCCATCTGGCGGCGTAGCACCGGCTTGAGCTCCTCAGGCATGTCCTCCCACGATGGGATCTCGGCATGCCGCGCGGTGAGCTCACAGTCCGGGGGGATCACCCCGAGCTCCTTCTGTCGGGCGAAGGTCTGCTCACGCACGACGTCCCAACCCGCATCGAAGTGGCCCTTGTATTTGTCGGCCCACTCCATCGGAACATGGTGCGGTGCATGGGTCGCACCCGGAGCGAAATACGTGAAGAAAGGGATGTCGGGGGCCAGCGCCTTCTGCTGACCGATCCAGGCGATCGCCTTATCGGTCATGTCTTCCATGAAGTGGTAACCCTGCTCGGGGGTGCGGTCCACCTCGACGGGCGTGGTGCCCTCATACAGGCTGGGATACCACTGGTTGGCCTCACCACCGATAAATCCGTAGAAGTACTCAAAGCCCCCGCCCGCCGACGGCCAGGCATCGAACGGCCCGACCGGACTGGTCTGCCACACCGGAACCTCATGGCACTTGCCGAACTGAGCGGTGTTGTATCCGTTGAGCTTCAAAGTCCGTGCGATCGGCGCCATCGTGTTGGGCAGCACCGAACTGTAACCTGGTGCACCGGTCGCGATCTCGGTGATGCCACCCATGCCCACCGAGTGATGGTTACGGCCCGTCAACAACGCCTGCCGCGTCGGCGAACACAACGCGGTGGTGTGGAAGCGGTTGTATTTCAGCCCGCCGGCGGCCAAGCGTTCGGCGACCGGGGTCTGACACGGCCCGCCGAATGCGCTCGACGCCCCGAAGCCGACATCGTCGAGCAGGATCAACAACACATTCGGCGCCCCCGCCGGCGGACGCAACCGCTCGATCGGCGGAAACGCGCAGTCCGGATCCTTCGCGTCATAGGTGATCAACCCGGTACGGGTCTTACTCGGAATTGGTAGATGAGTTCTGTTCACCGATTCTTGTTCGCTCATATCCCGTGACTCCTCATTGGCGTTATGGACAACCACCGGCGGCCATGCTGCTGTGCGCTTCGGTCACGGTGCCTCCTTGATGGGGTCTTTCATTCTGCACGTGCGACCTTTGCTCATAGACCGTTACTGTGCGAAATGCCGTGCGGGCCTGCCCGGTGCGGCGTGAAAGCGCGGCTGACCCCCAGCGGTGCATAGACTCCGGTGATCACCGACGGCACGATCAAGATGGCAAACACCGGTAGCCAATTGTTGCGGTCGTGGTTGACGTGCCACCACACGAAGGTGAACAGCACCACGCAGACGGATACGACACTGTCACGCCGATTACCCTGATAGGCCATCGCGGCGCTGCGCAGTTGGCGGCTGCGTTGGTCGGCCTCGATCAGCGCATCGATGCGTCGGCTGGCGGCTCGGGCGGCACCGGTGGTGCCAGCGGAACCGGTGGGCCTATCGGCGGCACCGGCAGTGCGGGCGCCGGAGGTGCCGGCGGCGGGCTGGTACCGGCGGCACCCGGGGGGGCCTCGGCACCGGTGGTCCCGGCGGAAAGGGTGGGTCCAACGGCGGCTACACCGGCAGTGCCGGCGCCGACGGCACTGCGGGCGGCACTGGAGCAACTGGAGGGACCGGCAGCGCCGGCAACTCCGGCTAGCCGGGTCAGGTCCATCGCCCCGATCTGACTCGGCGCGATTACATTGCCTCGCGTTGCAGGTCTGATGTGACATGAACGCAATAATGGGCAAGGTGGACCTCCCCGTGCAGCCACCGCTCGAGCCGATGCTCGCCAAGGCCCAGGCCAAGGTTCCCGACGACGCCGGCGTGTGGTCCTACGAGCCCAAGTGGGACGGCTTTCGGGCGCTGGTGTTCCGCGACGGTGCCGAGGTCGTGCTGCTGTCGCGCAGCGGCAAGGACCTCGGCCGGTACTTTCCCGAGCTTCTCGACTCGATCCGCAGCGAACTGGCGCCACGCTGTGTGCTCGACGGCGAGATCGTCGTGCCGCGCGAAATCGGCGGGCGCATCCGGCTGGACTGGGAGTCGCTCTCACAGCGCATCCACCCGGCGGCCAGCCGTATCAAGATGCTCGCCGAAGAGACCCCGGCGCACTTCATCGGTTTTGACGCGCTGGCGACCGAGGACACCTCGCTGCTGAAAGAGCCCTTCCGGACCCGTCGAGAAGCGCTGTCCGAAGCGGTGCACGAGAAGAAGTGGTGCCACGTCACCCGCACCACAGAGGACCCGGAGCAGGGTGCGCAGTGGCTGAACACGTTCGAGGGCGCGGGCCTTGACGGGGTGATAGCCAAGCGCCTCGACGGCCCGTATCTGCCCGGCAAGCGGGAGATGGTCAAGGTCAAGCATGCCCGCGACGCCGACTGCGTGGCCATCGGATACCGGATTCACAAGAGCGGTGAGGGTGTCGGGTCGATCCTGCTCGGCCTTCATCGTGACGATGGTGAGCTCCAGATGGTCGGCGGCGCAGCGTCGTTCACCGCCAAGGACCGGCTCAAGCTGCTCGCCGACCTGGAACCGCTGCGCGAAGGGGACGAAGCCGTGGACGGTGCGCCGAGCCGGTGGAACTCCGCAGCGGACAAGCGGTGGATCCCGGTCCGGCCCGAGAAGGTGTGCGAGGTTGCCTATGACCAGATGGAGGGAAACACGGTGCACGGCAAACGGTTTCGGCATGCGGTGAAGTTCCTGCGGTGGCGCCCGGATCGCGATCCCAAGAGCTGCACCTTCGAACAGCTCGAGGTTCCGGTGAACTACGACCTCTACGACGTACTGGAGTCAAGCTAAATGGCAACGGCCGCAGAAGAACTCGATGTCGACGGCGTCAAGGTCCGGCTGACCAGTCCCGACAAGGTTTACTACCCGAAGCTGGGGTCCGCCGGCACCAAACGCAAACTCGTCGAGTACTACCTCGCCGTCGCGTCCGGTCCGATGCTGACCGCACTGCGCGACCGGCCCACCCACCTCCAGCGCTTTCCCGACGGCATCGACGGCGAGGAGATCTACCAGAAACGGGTGCCGCAGAAGCATCCCGACTATCTCGAGACCTGCGAGGTGACGTTTCCGTCGGGTCGCACCGCCGACGCGTTGAAGGTGACGCACCCCTCGGCGATCGCGTGGGCCGCGCAGATGGGCACCATCACCCTGCATCCATGGCAGGTGCGCTGCCCGGACACCGAGCATCCCGACGAGCTGCGCGTGGATCTTGACCCCCAGCCGGGCACCGGCTTCAAGGAGGCCAGGACGATCGCGGTCGACGTACTCAAGCCGCTGCTCGAGGAGATCGGCCTTGTCGGCTATCCGAAGACGTCCGGAGGACGCGGCGTGCACGTGTTCGTCAGGATCAAGACGGACTGGGACTTCATCGCGGTGCGCAGGGCCGGTATCGCCCTGGCCCGCGAGGTCGAGCGGCGCGCGCCCGACGCGGTGACGACCTCGTGGTGGAAGGAGGAGCGAGGCAAGCGGCTGTTCATCGACTACAACCAGAACGCCAGGGACCGCACCTTCGCTTCGGCGTACTCGGCGCGCAAGACACCGATCGCGACGGTGTCGACGCCGTTGACGTGGGACGAGTTGCGCGACGCCGAGGCCGATGACTACACCATCGCCACGGTGCCGGATTTCGTTGCGGGACGGCCTGATCCGTGGGCGGACATCGACTCGAACCCGCAATCGCTCGACCCGCTGCTCGAGATGGTCGGCGCCGATGAGGAGCGCGGGCTCGGCGATCTGCCGTACCCGCCGAGCTACCCCAAGATGCCCGGCGAGCCGCCTCGGGTGCAGCCCAGCAAGAAGGTGGCCGCGAACTGGGATGAGGACGGCAACCCGGTCACGTGAGCGTCAGCTCGGGCAGCCCTCGACGGGGAACCAATCCGGGTGGTCCGCCAGGGCTTCCACACACCATTGCTGGCCGTCGGGGGTGGCCAACCATTCCTGTTTCTTCTGCTCTTCCTTGGCGCTGCGGCCCTGAGGGCTGGCCGCCGAGTTGCCGGGATGACCTGGCGAGGCGAGGGTGGCGTTGCAGTTCAGCGACAACATCACCTTGCTGGGCGTGTACTCGCGTCCGAAGTTCAGTTCACCGCGGATCACTTGGTTCGTGACGATGCACTCGCCCTTCGGCAGCGCCGTGCCGGTGACCGATGAGACTTCGGCTTGGGCGCCCGCGGACTGTACGGCCTCGCTCGCCTTGTCATATGTCATCCCGACCACCGATGGTGCGGCGCCGGCCGCGCCAGCGCCTACGAGCGCCGCCACCCCGAGAGCGGCCGCCAGCGCACCGAACCAACCATTCTTTGCCGTGACGTTCATCGTGGACATCCCCCGCCGTGCCGATGTTTGCTGACTGAATGTACCGCGCTACGGTGCGGTACGAATCAGGTGTTTCCCTAGGAACGAACACCTCTACTCGAGAATTCGCGGATTTGCCACCATTGACGAGCACGGTAATTTCTCATCACGGGAGACGTTGCTGAGATCCGGATCGGTTGGGTCTCGGCCTGCCTACCATCGACAAAGTGACCATCGGCGGCGGCGATAGTTGACACAGTGAGGTCAGCGACCGGCAGGGGAGGGGATGAGCGACCGTAAGTGGCCTGACCGCATCCGGAGATGGTCAGCGGCATTGGCGATCTTTTGCATGCTCGCAGGCGGCATCAGCATCGCATCGATCCTGATATTCGGGGATCTGGGGAAACCTCAACCGACCGCTTCTCGCACCCCGCCTCCTCCGCCGCCCCCTAAAGTGCCTGAACCGCGGGAGTTCACCATCGGCGTCGTGGTCACCGCGCAGGAGTGTCCGCCGGGGGGTGAGTGCGTCTACACCTACACGATCGAGCCGAAGTTCATCGGAAGGAATCCGTTGCCTGACGACGAATTGCGGATCGAGTACCTGGTAACCGGTGGTCGCGAGCCGCAGAACGGCGAGTTCACCGTGCACGGAACCGAGGCCAAGATCTTCAAGGACGTGAAGTTGCCCGGCCCACCGGGTGCCGCACTGAAAGCCGAGGCGACCAAGGTGATCGTGCGACCTGTCTTCGGTCCCTCTCTGAGCTCGACGCCCGTGCCCACCCCCATGCCGATCCCCGTGGGATAGGAGCCTTCATGACAAAGGCGCCGCTGCTGCGGGCGGAAGAGGGTCTGCCACGCGGCGTGCAGGGGTCCGCCGACCCACGCTTTGCGAACGTCGTGCGCGTGTTCAAGGGTCTGTTCCCCGGCCGCCGGTTCGGCGGCGGGGCACTGGTGGTCTACATCGACGGGCGCCCGGTTGTCGACGTGTGGACGGGCTGGGCGGACCGGGACGGTGAGCGGCCGTGGACAGCGGATACCGGTGCGATGGTGTTCTCCGCGACCAAAGGCGTTTCGGCCACCGTCATTCACCGCCTGGTCGACCGCGGCCTGCTGTCCTACGACGAGCCCGTTGCGGCGTACTGGCCCGCGTTCGCGGCCAACGGAAAAGACAAGATCACGGTGCGGGATGTGTTGCGGCACCGGTCGGGTCTGTCCCATCTGAAAGGCGTCACCAAAGACGAACTGCTGGACCACGAGTTGATGGAGGACAAGCTCGCCGCCGCGGCGGCCGATCGCCTGCGTGGCTGGCCCGCGTACCACGCGCTGACGTTCGGCTGGCTGTTGTCCGGCCTGGCCCGTGCGGTGACAGGACAGGGCATGCGCGAGTTGGTCCGCGACGAGGTCGCGCGTCCGCTCAACACCGACGGCCTGCATCTGGGGCGGCCGCCGGCTGGCGCACCGACCACCGTCGCTCAGATCCTTGCGCCGCAGAGCAGCAGGGGCAACCCGGTGTTCAACTTTGTCGCGCCGAAGGTGGCGGGCTTGCCACTGTCAGGGGCGTTCGGGTCGATGTTCTTTCCCGGCATCAAATCTTTTGTGCAGGGCGATATTCCGTTCCTCGACGGCGAGGTGCCCGCCGCCAACGGTGTCGTGACCGCTCGTGGGCTGGCCAGGATGTACGCCGCGATCGCCAACGGCGGCAGCATCGAAGGGACGCAATTCCTGTCAGAAGAGCTGGCGCGCGGCTTGATCGGGAATCCCCGGCCATGGCCGGACCTTAACATCGGCGTGCCCATGCCGTTTCACCTCGGATACCACGAATCGCCGATTCCCGGGCTGCTCAAGGGCTTCGGTCACTTTGGCCTCGGCGGGACCCTGGGGTGGGCAGATCCGCACAACGGAAGCGCGTTCGCGTTCGTCCACAACCGGCTGCTGACGCCGATGGTGTTCGACATGGCCTCGTTCGCAGGCCTGGCCCGCCCGCTGCGTAGCGCCATCACGGCGGCACGGCACGACGGCATCGTTGTGACGCCCAAATACGGTGCGCGCTACCGTGAATCGGCGATACCCAAGAAGGCTGCGGGTCGGCGCTAGCCCGTGGGGACCACGCCGCGCGGAACGGTCAGCGACAGGTCGTTGTAGGTGACGATGCCCGGCTCCGCTGCGACGACGGCCGGGATCGCGTGGATCGGCGGCATCGCGGTGATGATGTGGCCGAGGCCCATGAAGTCCTCCATCGTCTTGGCGTTCTCGATGAAGTCCGGCGGCGGAAGGAAGCCGACTTGCATTGTCACCGTCGGCAGTCCGTCGATGGTGATCTTCCATGGATCCCCTTCGACCTTCCAGTCGGGGTCGAGTGTCTGGCCCTTGCGCCACCGCACGTTGAGATCGACGACGGTCTTGCCTCCGACACGGCCCTGCCAGCTGCCGAACACGCCCGCAACGCAGCCGGCTTTGATTGTCCACGAGGCCATCTCGACGTCTTCGGTGGTCTGCGCGTACTCCGCCTCACAGACAATCTCGTCGAGTTCGACGCCCAACGCGTCCGCGACCATCCGCACCGCCTCGGCGAAGATCGCCGTCCCCTGCGACATCATCGGCGCAAGATTGGGATCGTCGATCGGCATGCCGAAGCCACACGGGGTCTCGGTCGCGGGTGAGTCGTAGAAGGTGGTGTCGGACGCCTCGGCGATGGTGATCTTGTCCACCCTGGCGCAGCCGTTGGCCGCGACGATGGCCAACAGTTCGGCGAACCCGGGGCTGACCCCCGAACCGAACATTGTGGCGCCGCCCCGCTGGCATGCCTCTTCGATGCGGCCGCGGCCCTCGCCGAGGTTGTGCCCGGTGATGAAGGACGCCGATGACACCACGTTGACGCCCGCTTCGAGGATGCGGACCAACTCGTCGACGTCGACCCACATCGGGTTGTAGACCACGACATCGGGCTTCAGCGCGAGCAACGCATCGACGTCATCGCTGGCGTTGATCCCGAGCGGTTCGATGCCTGCCAGATCGCCGACGTCACGGCCGGCCTTGTCCTGTGACCAGGCATAACACCCGACGAGTTCGAGGGTGGGGTTGGCGGCAATGGCCGCTACTGAGCTCTTTCCGACGTTGCCGGTGGTCCACTGGACGACCCGATAAGAAGCAGTGTTGTGCACTCGCTCAGCATACTCAGAGCCCCGATGCCGGCTCCAGGAGTAGGTGCCAGCCCGAGCAAACTTCTTGCAACGCTTCAGGTGGCGGATCAATCAGCGCGGCCGGATCTCCGATTAGCTCGACTGAGCCGCGGCCCTCGAAGACGGCGACACATGGCTGGCCATCCAGCCTCGATGGGAACCGCACGCCTGCCACATCCGCGTCGTAGGAGAGCGTCGCAATCAATTGGGTTAGGGGCCGAAGTCGGGCCGTGATGTCGGAGAGGTCGAGGTGGTCCATCTCGTACGTATGCAGGAACGGCGCTAGCGAAACCTCGAGGTCGTACCGAATGTCGGGATCGCAGAGGTCGAGCAGCGGGCCGTCCCGATCGAGGTGCACCTGTGCGAGCACATGCTGACGACGCCACGATTGTGTGACCGGCTGTGACGGAATATCTTTCGCCGCCGCAGGTCCGAAACGTTTGACGTATCGGGCTATGGCTGCGGCGTTCGGTCGCAGATCCGCAAGCACCTCGCGGATCGCGGTCTGATCCTGTTCTGCGATGTAGATCGTCCGGAACCGCTGCAGGAGGTCGTCATATCTGTGATTCCACGTACACAGCTCCCAGGGAACGAACCCAGCTGGGTCCAAGTGATAGCCGACCCGCCAGTACTTGCGCTCCGGCGGGTCGGTCACTGAAAGCTGGCGAACTTCCGAGCTGCTCGAACGACGGCGGTCATGTGTGCAGGCTCCGCCGACTGGCCAAGCACTTCAATCGGAGCTTGATCGTCGAGCCGCGAGTTCGTTCCGAAAAGCCATGCCTTCGCGGTCTTCGCGTCATATGCATCCGCGATCATTCGCACCACCTTGTACGCCTCTCGTAGCCGGCGTTCGGTGCTCTCGGATGGATGCGGGCCGTCCTCCCGTGAGTATCGACCGATCTGGCGCGAATCTGAGAGCCCAACGACATGTGCGGCCATCCGCTGGCCAAGCTGCTCCTGCAGGTAACGCGCAATATCGCTTGAGGCGAGAACGGTCGCGTCGTACTCAAGTTTCTCGGCGGCAGATGCAGTCAAGCTTGGCATGCTTACTCCGATCGTGGTGTACACCTAAGAATACACCGACAAACACACCCTTCTAGGTCAGCGTGGCCTTTCCGGTGCGCTCTTGACCGGTGGTGTCGATCCAGGTCAGGTCGAGCACGTCGCCGGGGTAATGGCGGTCGAGCACGTAAGTCAGCGTCGTCGCCGAATCCAACGGCGTGGCGTCGAGCACTGTGAGGATGTCGCCGTTCAGCAGCCCGGCCCGCTCGGCGGGACCGCCACGCAACACCTCGTGAATGAGCACGCCAGGCTCGTTGCGCGGGCCCGTCCTGACCCCAACGCCGAGTAGCACCGGCGGGCCGATATGCACCGTGTCCGAAGGTGCCCGCGAGCGGATCTGGCCCGCGACGGCCATCGCATCATTGATGGGTATCGCGAAGCCTTCGCCGCCAGGACCCAGCCGGAAGTTCACCGACGCCGCGGTCGTGATGCCCACGACCTGGCCCGCTCCATTCACCACAGGGCCGCCCGAGTCGCCGGCCCGCACCGGGGCTGCGAATTCGATGAGGCCGGTGAGCTCGTCGCTGCTTCCTGTCAGTGCGTCCTCGGCGTTGACGGTGCGGCCGAAGCCGGTGACCTCACCGACCTCGCGGGTCAGCGGGCTGCCGGTGCCCCGCGCGTTGCCGAGCGCGACCACCGGCTCGCCCTCAACCAGCTGCGCGGAGTCGCCGATCGCTGCCGTCGGCAGGCCGCCGGCGCCGAGCAGCTGAAGCACGGCGACGTCGCGGCGGCGGTCATAGCCGACCAGCTCGGCGGGGAAGGAGCGCCCTGCGACGGTCGCGTGGATCCGGTCGGCGCCCTGCACGACGTGGAAGTTGGTGAGCACCTGCCCGCCAGGATCGAGGACGATGCCGGTGCCGACGCCGAGCGCGTTCTGATACTCGATCTCTGTATCGAGGCGTACGACGGCCGGCTCGACCTGGGCCGAGGCGGCGACCGGGTCAGCGGGAGCGGCTACTGCCGTGGCCGGCTGCAGCGGCGCGACCAAGGCAAGGATCGCGCCGAGTGCGAGAAGCAACCTCGCCAGCGGACTACGGAAAGGGGTTATACCCATGAGCCCATATTGCCCGATGGTGCGATTCCTAATCTTCGACGGACACGCCTCCGCGCAGCCGCCTGCGTCGACGCCGGGTCGGTTCGCTCTTGCCGGACGGGCGCCGATTGCGCAGCTTGCCGTTGGTCGACTCGGTGTCGGCGGTGTCGTCTGCCTCAGTTTCCTCGGCTGGCGCCGCTTCGATCTCATCGGCGGCCGACTCCGGCTCCTCGGCCGTCGCCGTCACCTCTGCGGGCTCCGGTTCGGCGTCCTCGGCGGGCTCCTCGGCCTCGGCCTCGTCCGCCGTGTCCTCGGCGTCCTCGGCAGCGGTGCCCTCGGCGGCAGTGCGCCGGCCGCGGCGTTGCTTGGGTTCCTTCGGCTTGAGCGGCTTGGGCGGAGGCGGCGGCAGCTCGGCGGTGAAAGCCAGGTAGAACGCGAAAAGGCCGAGCAGCGCGATCGCAGCAGCGGCGCCGTAGAGGCCGAACAGCCACTGCCCCGCGTCGTCAAGCGAGAGCCAGATCTCGCTGATCGCGGTGCCGATGATCAGCACGCCGGCCAGCACATGTAGGGCGATCGACGCGATCCGCAGCGTCAGCGCCAGCTGCGGGGTGCCGAACTCCGGCCGACGAGTCCGCAGCAGAGTGAACACCACCGGCAGCGCGGCCAGTCCGATCAGCGCGCCCGCGACGATGCGCAGCACGGTGCCAAGGGTGTGCGGGGTGTCGCCGAGCAGTTCGGGCCAGCGCGGCAGGACGAAGAAGAAGTACAGAACACCGGCGGCGATGGAGAACGACGCGTGCCAAATCACCGCAACGGTGCGGCTCATACTCCTCCTAGATACCTTCATTTGGCCGGGGTGCGACCGGGCCGTCGGTCAGCTGGTCGCACCCCGGACCGAGTGCGGAGGATAGGGGATTTGAACCCCTGAGGGCTATTAACCCAACCCGCGTTCCAGGCGAGCGCCATAGGCCACTAGGCGAATCCTCCGCGGGCCATGGTAGCCGACCTGTCTGATGCGCCCGTCGAGATGCGCACCGGCCGGGTATTAGACTCTCCGTGGACCCCGCGCGGCGTCTATCCTGTGAACTCCCCCAGGGCCGGAAGGCAGCAAGGGTCAATGGGCTCTGGCGGGTGCGCGGGGTCCCCTTCTATTTCCCCGGCTTTCCCGGCTCGCAAGTGAAAGGCGCCTCGTGTCGTTTCAGTCGCTCGGCCGATCCGATCTCGTCACACAGCACGAGCAGCAGACGCGCAATTACGCCGACCTGCAGGGCAAGGGCCTCAAACTAGACCTGACCCGCGGCAAGCCGTCCCCTGCCCAGCTCGATCTGTCGAACGCGCTGCTTTCCCTGCCGGGTGACGACTTCCGCGACGGTGACGGCACCGACACCCGCAACTACGGCGGGCTGCACGGGCTGCCCGAGCTGCGGGCCATCTTCGGTGAGCTGCTCGGCATTCCGGTGCAGAACCTGATCGCGGGAAACAACGCCAGCCTGGAACTGATGCACGACGTGGTGGTGTTCTCGATGCTGCACGGCGGCGTCGACTCAACCCGACCGTGGATCGCAGAACCGACCGTCAAGTTCCTGTGCCCGTCGCCGGGCTACGACCGCCACTTCGCGATCACCGAGACCCTTGGCATCGAGATGATCCCCGTGCCGATGCGCGAGGACGGCCCTGACATCGATCTGATCGAGGAGCTCGTCGCCTCCGACCCCGGCATCAAAGGCATGTGGTGTGTTCCGGTGTACTCGAACCCGACCGGTGTCACCTTCGCGTGGGAGACGGTTCGCCGGCTCGTTCAAATGAAAACGGCGGCAAACGATTTCCGGCTGATGTGGGACAACGCGTACGCGGTGCACACCATCACCCACGACTTCGAGCGCAACATCGACGTGCTGGGGCTGGCCGAAGCGGCGGGTAACCCGAACCGGCCGCTGGTGTTCGCGTCGACGTCCAAGATCACCTTCGCCGGCGCCGGGGTGAGCTTCTTCGGCGGATCGCTCGGCAACATCGCGTGGTATCTCCAGTACGCGGGTAAGAAATCGATCGGCCCTGACAAGGTCAACCAGCTGCGGCACCTGCGGTTCTTCGGCGACGCCGACGGGGTGCGCCTGCAGATGCAGCGGCACCAGCAGATACTGGCGCCGAAGTTCGCCGCGGTGCTCGACATTCTCGAGGACCGGCTCGGTGAGTCCAAGATCGCATCCTGGACCGAGCCCAAGGGTGGCTACTTCGTCAGCCTCGATGTGCTGGCAGGCACCGCCAAGCGGACCATCGCACTTGCCAAGGATGCGGGCATCGCCGTCACCGAGGCGGGCTCGGCCTTTCCGTACCGAAAAGACCCGGACGACAAGAACATCCGGATCGCACCGTCATTCCCCACCGAGCCCGAGCTGCGCGATGCGGTGGACGGGCTCGCGACCTGCGCGCTGCTCGCCGCGACCGAAGCGCTCCTCAAGGACTGACGTCACAGCCGGTCGACGATGTCCTTGCACTCCTTGAGGCTCAGCCCGGTCTCCTCCCTGAACACCTTGATTGCCTGGATCTTGTTGCCCTCCATGGCAAGACGCCTCACCGCGTCGCTTGGCCATGTCTCGTCGGGCTCACCGACGCGCTGTCGGCCCGGTGTTTGACCGTCGTGAAGCGCAGCGCGCTCCAGCGCAGCGACGCGGCGTTCGAGTTCCTCGACCCGACGCGCCAGATCGTCGTCGGAGCTTCCAAACAGGGCCATGCCACAGTGTGACCGATAGACGTCGGCGCGCATCGGTACCCTGCTGAGCGTGGCGCTCTACCGCAAGTACCGACCGGCGACCTTCTCCGAAGTGATCGGCCAGGAGCACGTCACCGAACCGCTGTCCACCGCGCTGTCCGCAGGTCGCATCAACCACGCTTATCTGTTCTCGGGGCCGCGGGGGTGCGGTAAGACGTCCTCGGCGCGCATCCTGGCCCGCTCGCTGAACTGTGAGCAGGGCCCGACACCGGAGCCGTGCGGGGTGTGCGACTCGTGTGTGGCACTGGCTCCCAACGGGCCGGGCAGCGTCGATGTGGTCGAGCTGGACGCCGCGAGCCACGGCGGCGTCGACGACACCCGCGAGCTGCGCGACAGGGCGTTCTATGCCCCTGCGCAGTCGCGCTACCGCATCTTCATCGTCGACGAAGCGCACATGGTCACCACGGCGGGCTTCAACGCGCTGCTCAAGATCGTTGAGGAGCCGCCCGACCACCTGATCTTCGTGTTCGCCACGACCGAGCCGGAGAAGGTGTTGCCCACCATCCGCTCGCGGACCCACCACTATCCGTTCCGGCTGCTGGCGCCGCGGACCATGCGGGCCCTGCTGGAACGCATCTGCGCGCAGGAGAACGTCACGGTCGACGAGGCGGTGTATGCGCTGGTCATCCAGGCCGGCGGCGGTTCGCCTCGCGACACGCTCTCGGTCCTCGACCAGCTGCTTGCCGGTGCGGACGAGAACCGGGTCACGTACCCGCGGGCGCTGGCGTTGCTCGGGGCGACGGACGTCGCGCTGATCGATGTCGCCGTCGACGCGCTGGCCGCGGGGGACGCCGCCACGCTGTTCGGGGCCATCGAGTCGGTGATCGACGCGGGGCACGACCCGCGGCGGTTCGGCACCGACCTGCTGGAGCGCTTCCGCGACCTGATCGTGCTGCAGGCGGTGCCCGATGCGGTGGCGCGGGGTGTGGTCGACGGTCCGCAGGACGTGCTGGAGCGGATGCGGGACCAGGCGACGCGAATCGGGATGGCGACGCTCACCCGCTACGCCGAGGTGGTGCACGCGGGCTTGGGGGAGATGCGGGGGGCCACCGCGCCACGGCTGCTGCTGGAGGTGGTCTGCGCGCGGCTGTTGTTGCCGTCGGCCAGCGACACCGAGGCCGCACTGCTGCAGCGCATCGAGCGGATCGAGACGCGCCTGGACGTTTCGATTCCGGCCTCCGACGCGGTATCCGCCGCGCCCGTCGGGCCGCCGAAGCAGTACACGCGCAAGACCAAGGCCGAGCCCGCGCCCGAACCCAAGCCGGAACCGGCGCCGGAGCCAAAGCCGGTGCCGAAGCCGGTGCCGAAGGCTGAGCCTGCGCAGGAACAAAGGCCCGAGCCTGTACCGGAGCCCAAACCGGAACCGGTCGAGCAGGTCGAGCCCAAAGCCGTTGAGCCTCAGCCTGCGTCGCCGCCACCCGCGGTGGCAGGTGAGCCCAATACGGCGGCGGTGCGCAGCATGTGGACTACGGTGCGCGAGAAGGTGCGCGAGCGTAGCCGCACGACGGAGGTGATGCTCGCCGGCGCGATCGTCCGCGCCGTCGAGGGCGACACCCTGGTGCTCAGCCACGAGTCCGCGCCGTTGGCCAAGCGGCTCACCGAACAACGCAACGCCGATGTCATCCGGGAAGCGCTCAAGGACGCGCTCGGCGTGAATTGGAAGATCCGCTGCGAGGCGGGTGCAGCGTCGGACCCCGCACCGGTCGTGCCCGACGCGCCTGCTCCTGCAGTGTCACCGCAGCGCGACGCCGAAGAGGAGAGCATGCTGGCCGAGGCCAGCAACGACGACCCTCAGGCACCGCGCCGCGACCCGGAGGAAGCCGCACTGGAATTGCTGCAGAGCGAGCTTGGCGCCCGTCGCATCGAAGGAAGCTAGGGCGTCCACCACGGCCGCAGCGGCAACCCGCCGTCGCGGCCATGTGAGTCGAGTTTGACCGCCAGAACCTGGTGCAGCTGAACGACATTCGTCTCGAAGCCCAGCCGTGACCCGGCCATGTACAGGCCCCACACCTTGGCGGTGGGCAAGCCGACCTCTTCGACGGCTTCGTCCCAGTGCTCGACGAGGTTGCGGCACCAGTCGCGCAGCGTCAGCGCGTAGTGGTGGCGCAGATTCTCCTCGTGCACCACCTCGAGCCCGACGTCCTGGGCTTCGGTGATGATGCGGCCCGACCCCGTGAGCTCCCCGTCGGGGAAGACGTAGCGGTCGATGAACCCGCCAGCCGCCGACCCCGTCCGGTTCTCGGGCCGGGTGATGCAGTGGTTGAGCAGCAGTGCACCGTTGCGCATCTTGGACTTGAGGAACCGGAAGTACGACGGATAGTTCTGTACGCCAATGTGTTCGGTCAGTCCGATGGAGGAAATCGCGTCGAAGCCGCTCTCCCGGACGTCGCGGTAGTCGGCGTGACGAACTTCGGCCAGATCGGCAAGGCCCTGTTCGGCGATCGCCTTCTGCGCCCAGGTGGCCTGCTCCTTGGACAGCGTGACGCCGATCGTTTTCACCCCGTGGCGCGCGGCGTAGCGGACCATCCCGCCCCAACCGCACCCGACGTCGAGCAGCCGATCACCTTGGGTGAGCCGCAGCTTCTCGAACACCAGCCGGTACTTGTTCTCCTGCGCCTCTTCCAGGGTGGCGTCGGCGCCTGGGTAGCACGCGCAGGTGTACGTCATCGAAGGGCCGAGCACCCATTCGTAGAACGTGTTGGACACGTCGTAGTGATGATGGATGGCTTCGGCATCACGGGTGCGACTGTGCCGCAACCCCTCTGCGATTCGCCGCCACCGCGGCAACGCCTCCTGCGGCGGCGGTGCGATCGGCCTGAGGTGCTCGATGCCGATGGAGCGAACGATGTTGGCAAGCACCCTGGCCGGTGGCCGCTTGAAGTCCATCTTCTCGGCGAGCGCCTTGAGCAACTCGTACGGATCCCCGGGGTGCACACCGTGCGGTTCGACGTCGCCTGAGACGTACGCGCGGGCCAACCCCAGCTCGCCGGGTGCGGTGGCCAGGTAGGTGGTGCCACGCGGGGTGCGCAGATCGAGCCCGATCGGGGCGTCTTCGGGCCCGGCAGTGCTGCCGTCGTACGCGGTGAACTTCAGCGGCACCTGCCCCGCGGCGAAGATCTCCAGGATTTCGGCCAGCGTGAGCTTCCTGTCCGGCGCATCTGTGTTGTCTTTGTAAGTCGTCATCGTCTTTGCACCGCCTTCGCATACAGGTCAAGGAGACGTGAATCGGGGTCGTAGGTCTTCTTCACTGTTCTGTAGGTTTCCCCGCCGTAGAGTTCTTCGAACTCGTCTTGGCTGTAATACGCGTCCGAGTACAGCGACTTGTGTCCCTCCAGCTCGCTGACCTTGCGTTCTATCAGCCTGTTGGTGTGTCCTTCTGTGGGTCCCACCGGGACCGATGACCAGAAGCCGACGTTGACGTAGGTGTGATGGGGGCGGATGGGGTACAGCGGCCAGTTCCCGGCGTCCCTCAGCCGCAGCGGACACAGCCAGATCGGCTCGATTCCGATGTTGGCCAGGAACCAGTCGAGGAACTCCGCGGTGCGCTCGATGGGGACCTCGATGTCCTGAACGACGCGCTCGCGGGGTGGTCGGCCGTTGCGCTTCTCGATGCGGTCGGCGATGTTGAAGCGCTGGTCGTAGCCGATGAGTTTCCAGTAGAAGCTGCTGCGCCGGTAGCGCCGGGGCCACAGGCGGCGCAGCCGCGGGTTCTGCGCACCGAACGCGCGCGAGCACCAGAACCAGTCGGTGTCCCATCGCCACAGGTAGTCGCTGATGGTGAGGCGGTCGTGCTTCTCGCCGTCCGAATGCTGAATGGACCGGTAGTAGATCTGCTGGCCGGTGTAGTCGCTGACCGGGCCGGGGGTGCCGGTTTGCACACCCACCGTCAGGTAGCCCTCCGTGGCGCTGAACACGACGCCGTCGAGGTAGTCGACGGGCGTGCCGTCGAGGCCGCCGGTTTCGATGATGCGGTCCATCGTCGTGACGAGGTCTTCGATCGTGTGAAAGCGAAGATGGTTGAGCGCGACGAAGGGTTTGACGGGTTCCAGCTCGATCTTCAAGCGCACCGAATAGCCAAGCGTGCCATACGAATTGGGGAAGGCGCGATACAGATCGTCGTTCCGGTCCGGTGAAGCGCTCAACACGTCGCCAGTGCCGGTGAGGATGTCCATCTCCAGCACGGACTCGTGGGGCAGGCCGTTGCGAAACGACGTCGACTCGATGCCGAGCCCGGTGACCGCCCCGCCGAGCGTGATGGTCTTCAGCTGCGGCACCACCATCGGCGCCAACCCGTAGGGCAGGGTGGCCGCCACGAGATCCTCGTACGTGCACATACCTGCGACGTCGGCCGTGCGTGCGCCGGGATCGACCGCGATGACGCCGGTCAGCCCCGACGTGTCGAGGCCCTTGGTCTTGGTCTTGGCCCGCGCGCGGAACAGGTTGGACGTGGGTTTGGCGAGCCGGACAGTGGCGTTCGGTGGAATCGCGCGATAGCTGGCGAGAAGCCGCTCGACGCCAGCGGCGTGAGCGCTCAGCGCGTCAGTCCCCTCAGCAGACACGCATATACGCTAGTCCGCGGTCGCACCCGATGCGACTACACGAAGCGGGGATCACACCGTTACGTCACGTCTAACTAGGAGTTTTACCGATGGGACAGGTCAGCGCGTCGAGCACCGTTTTGATTGACGCCGAGCCGGAGAAGGTGTTGTTGGCGGTCGCGGATTACCAGACCGTGCGCCCCCAGATCCTCTCCCCGCATTACAGCGGCTATCAGGTGCTCGAGGGCGGGCAGGGCGCAGGCACGGTGGCCACGTGGAAGCTGCAGGCCACCAAGTCACGGGTGCGCGACGTCAAGGCCACCGTCGATCTGGCCGGGCACACCGTCATCGAGAAGGACGCCAATTCGACGATGGTCACCAACTGGACGGTTGCGCCTGCCGGGCCGGGTTCGTCGGTCACGGTCAAGACGTCGTGGCAGGGCGCGGGTGGCATCGGGGGTTTCTTCGAGAAGACGTTTGCGCCGTTGGGGCTGCGCAAGATTCAGGCCGAGGTGCTGGAGAACCTGAAGAAATCGGTCGAGCGCTCCTAGCTAGCTCGAGCTGCCCAGGAAGCCGGCGATCCCGCGCACCACGGCGTCGGCGTACTTCTGTCGGCCCTCGGGCGTCTTCATCAGGCCCGAATCGACCGGGTTCTTCATGTTGCCCAGCTCCACCAGGATGGACGGGTACTGAGCCAGGTTCAGCCCGGCGATGTCAGAGCGCGGGTTGAGGCCGCCGCTGCCGAGGTACGTGGACGGCACGAAGCCCGATGCGGCCAGCTGATCGCGCATGATCTGCGCCAACCGCACCGAAGGGCCTGCCTGCGCGTCGTTGAGGGGTGGGGACGAGTACAGGACGTGGAATCCGCGGCCGTTGGAAGGGCCACCGTCGCCGTGGATGCTGACGATCGCGTTGGGCTTGATCGAGTTGGCAAGGGCGGCGCGTTCGTCGACGCACGGGCCGAGGCCAGTGTCGTCGCCGCGTGACATCGCGGTTCGTACGCCGAGCGCGGTGAGGGACTGCCTGATGCGCAGCGTGGTGTCCCAGGTGAACGTGTGTTCCGGGTAGCCGTCGTCGGTCGAGGTGCCGCTTTCCTGGCAATTCTTCGTGCCGCCCCGTCCGGTCGGCACCTGCCTGCTGATCGACCCGTCGTTGGAGCCGTTGTGGCCTGGGTCGAGGAACACGATCATGCCCGCGATGTTGGCGGGGGCAGCGTGCGCGGTCGGGGCGACGAGGGTCGACGCAGCGACGAGCACGCTGGCAACGCCGACACGCACGCAGGCTCCAAGTGGCACCGCGTCAAGTTAGCGCCTCGGCGTCTAGGCTTGAAGTCCAATTGCCAGGCGCAACCAAGTCGAGACCAATACGCAAGGGGACTGTCATGCAACCCGGAGGCCAGCCCGACATGTCGGCTCTCCTCGCCCAGGCGCAGCAGGTGCAACAACAACTGATGGAAGCCCAGGAAGCGCTCGCCAACTCCGAGGTGCACGGCCAGGCCGGCGGTGGGCTGGTGCAGGTCACCATGAAGGGCAGCGGGGAAGTGGTCGGCGTATCGATCGACCCGAAGGTTGTTGATCCTTCTGATGTGGAGACACTGCAGGACCTGGTCGTCGGCGCGATTGCCGACGCTGCCAAGCAAGTGACGATTCTTGCCCACGACCGCCTCGGCCCGTTAGCGGGCGGGATGGGCGGCATGGGATTACCGGGGCTCTGATTTGTTCGAGGGCCCGGTCCAGGATCTGATCGACGAGCTTGGCAAGCTGCCAGGCATCGGGCCGAAGAGTGCGCAGCGGATCGCTTTTCACCTGCTGTCCGTCGAGCCACCGCAGATCGATCGGCTCACCGGTGTGCTGGGACGCATCCGCGACGGGGTGAAGTTCTGCGCGATGTGCGGCAATGTCTCCGACGAGGACCGCTGCAGAATTTGTTCGGATTCGCGGCGCGACGGGTCGTTGGTGTGCGTGGTCGAGGAGCCGAAGGACGTCCAGGCCGTCGAGCGCACGCGCGAATTCCGGGGCCGCTACCACGTTTTGGGCGGGGCGCTGGACCCGCTGTCCGGTATCGGGCCGGATCAGCTGCGGATCCGTGAGTTGTTGAATCGGCTCGGCGAGCGGATCGACGGCGTCGACGTCACCGAGGTGATCATCGCGACCGACCCGAACACCGAGGGTGAGGCGACGGCGACGTATCTGGTGCGGATGTTGCGCGACATCCCTGGGCTGACCGTGACGCGCATCGCCTCGGGGCTGCCGATGGGCGGCGACCTGGAATTCGCCGACGAGTTGACGCTGGGCCGGGCGCTGGCCGGCCGCCGGGCCATGGTCTGAGCTCGCGACCGCCCCGCGCCGCCGCGAAACGTACGTTTTTGCCGCCACTACTCGAACTTCGCGTCGGAAACGTACGTCTGGCGTAGCTAGGGTTTCCATCCCCGCGAGATCAGTGCAGTCCTGGCTCGGTCGACAATCTCGGCGGTGCGGTCCTCTTTGATCACCTGGTCGACGATCCAGCCGAGCGCTCTGGCCTTGCGCAGGCTTTGGATGTCTTTGGTGTACTGCCAGCGATTCGTACGGTGTTGGTCCCCGTCGTACTCGGACACCGCCATGAACTCCTCCCACCCCATATCCGCCATTCGCACGAGTCGACCGCGACCCTCGACGATGGGTATCTGCGTGGTGGGCCTTGGTAATCCGGCGTCGATATAAAGCAATCGCAACCAGGTCTCCCGCGGGGACGCGGCGCCGCCGTCGACAAGTGGCAGCACCTCCCGCAGCGACTTCAATCCACGCGCACCGCGATACCTTTCGACCAGCTGCATCACGCCCTCGATCGAAAACACCTGCGCCCGCATCAGTGCATCGAGACGTGCCACGGCTTGGTCGCGCTCTAGGTACCGGCCCAAGTCGAACGCTGTACGCACCTGAGTTGTGACCGGCAATCTGCCGACCCACGTCACCTCGTCGTCGTTCAGCGCCTCTTCACGAACCACCAGGCCGCGCTGCGGTCGAGCACGACTGGATATCAGTTCAATCGGTATGTCGTCGTCGACCCATTGAGCTCCATGCAATGCCGATGCCGCCGCACCGGCAATTACCCCGCGACGGTTCGTCGCCAGCCACGCCGCGGTGGCTCGGTCCCGCAATGACAACGTCGATCGCTTCGACGAGTGGACGCCGCGGTACACTGGCCGATACCACCGCCGTAACTCTCTGTTGGTGAGCTTTCCAGCGGCGACGGCTTCGCTCCCGATGAACACTTCCCCCATGGCGGCATGATGGCAGCCGGGGCCGACAAGCCCGCGAACCGTACGTTTTCGACGCATAGTGCAAGTAGCGATGACAAAAACGTACGTTTCGACGTCGGGGTCTAGTCGCGCGAACGGCATTGATAAGTCGAGGCTGGAGGCCCTAGTTGCCCTTCGCGGCCTTCAAGTGCGCCGCCGACGCGATCTTGAGGTGCACCAAATCCGAAGCGACGGTGGCGAAGGTGAAACCCTCGGCCAGTCGGCGGGCCGCGGTCGCACCGTCGGCGGTGTGGATGCCCGCCGCGATCGGATTGGCGGCCGCGGCTTCTCGCACCCGCTGCAGCGCGGCCTCGAATTCGTCGTCGACCGCGGGATCCTGTGAGCTGGTGCCGCCGATGGCCAGCCGCAGGTCCGACGGGCCGACGTAGACGCCGTCGAGCCCGGCAACGCCGCAGATCTCCTCAACATTGGCCAACCCGTCCGGCGTCTCGATCATCGCGAGCACGACGGTGTCGCGGTCGGCATCCGCGGGTAGTGGGCCGATCCGCAGCTGGGAGCGCATCGGCCCGTACGACCGAATGCCGGCTGGCGGATACGTCGCCGCCGCAACAGCTTTCGCCGCCTCGGCAGCGTTGTTCACCATCGGCACGATGACGCCTGCCGCCCCCGCATCCAGCGCTCGCCCGATCGCGGTGGCGTCGTTGGCCTCCACCCGCACCAGACCGACCGTCGACCCAGCCGCATCGATCGCGGTGAGGCCGGCCACCATTCCCGAGTAGCCGATCAACCCGTGCTGCAGATCGAGTGCGAGGTAATCCCATCCGACGTGGGCCAGCCACTCCGTCGACACCGGGCTGTCCAACACCGACCAATAGCCAAGCAGCCGTTCGCGCCCCCGAAGGCGCGCCGCGAATTCGTGTGCGCTCACCAACAGCCCCTATCGGTTGTAGTTCGGCATTGGACCGCGCAGGGCCGCGCCGACATCGTCGCAGGCGTCCACCACATCGGCATCCAACGGCCCCTTGGCCACCGCCGCGATGTTCGACTGCAGGTGCTCCACCTTCGACCCGCCGAGCAGGATCGGGCCAGCCGCAGGCTTGGCCACCAGCCAGCGCAGCGCCAGCTCGGTCAGCGGTATGCCTGCCTTGTCCGCGATTACCGCCAACTGCTGCACAGCATCGAAAATCGCTGCGTTCCAATACCTTTGCTTGTACATCGCCGCCAGACGCGAGTTGCCGAAGCGACCCTGCTCGGGATCGGAGTCAAACGAATGCCGCCCCGTCAACAGCCCACCGCCGAGCGGGTTGTACACCACGGTGGTCAGCCCTGTCGTGGCGGCGAACTCGACGTACTCCTCCTCGATCCGCCTGGCCAGCAGGTTGTACAGCTGCTGCGCGGCGACCGGTCGGGGGGCACCGACGTCGTCGGCCGTGTGGTTGACTTCGGCGATCTGCCATGCCGCGTAGTTGGACACCCCGAGCGCACCGATCTTGCCTTGAGTCACGAGTTCGGCGACGGTGCCGAGCGTCTCGGCCAGTGACGCCGCCCGGTCGGGTTGATGCAGATAGAACAGGTCGACATGGTCGGTGCCCAAACGTGCCAGGCTGCCGTCCACGCACGCCCGCAATCCGGCAGGTGACAGCGGTGAGTGATCGCCCGCGTCGGGATGCGGAATGCCTGCCTTGGTCGCCACGGTCACCCGGTCACGGCGGCCGTCGAGGAGCTTGGCCACCATCCGTTCGGAGTCCCCGCCCGCGTAGCCGTTCGCGGTATCGATATGGGTGATCCCGGCATCCAGTGCCGCGTCGAGCATGGCAGCGGCACCGTCGAAGTCGACGGTATCGCCGAACGTCATCGTGCCGAGGATCAGCGGGCCGAACGGCGTCATGCGACTCCTTGCAGTACGTGGCGCGGCTTGGTACCCACCATGGCGATCGGGTCGAGGGCGGCCGCGCGCAACGTCTTCGTATACGGCTCGGCCGGATGGGCGAGAACGTCTGCGGTGACGCCATGTTCGACGATCTTGCCTGCCGACATCACCACGATGGTGTCACTGATCTCCCGCACCACACCGAGATTGTGGGAGATGAACAGATAGGTCAACCCGGTGTCGGCCTTGATTTCCCGCAGCAGGTTGAGCACCTGTGCCTGCACGGACACGTCGAGGGCGCTGGTCGCCTCGTCGCACACCAGCAGTTCCGGTCCACTGGCCAGCGCCCGGGCGATGCCGATGCGCTGGCGCTGCCCACCGGAGAACTCGGCGGGCCGACGACGCAGCGACGTCGACGGCAGCCCGACGCGGTCGATCAGGGACGCGGCTCGCTTATCCCGCTCGCTGCGCGCGCGGATTCCCTGCAGCCGCAACGGTTCCCCGACGATCTCGACCGCCGTCAAGTGTGGATCCAACGAACCATACGGGTCCTGGAACACCATCTGGATCCGGGAACGGTACGGGCGCAGTCCCCTTTCGGACAGCCGGGCGATGTCGACACCGTCGACCATGACCCGTCCCGACGTGGGGTTGAGCAGACGCACGATCGCCTTGGCGATCGTCGATTTACCGCAACCTGATTCGCCGACCACCGCGAGCGTCGAGCCCTTCTCAACCGCGAAGCTGACATCGTCCACGGCGCGGAAAACACCTCCCGCGACCGGATATTCGACGACGAGGTTCTCTACCGAGAGCAGGCTCATACCGGAACTCCCATGGTGATGGTGTCGGACAGCCGCGGCACGGCGTCCAGCAGTTTCTTGGTATAGGGACTCTGCGGTTTGCGGATCAGGTCTTCGGCGCCTCCGCTCTCCACGAACCGGCCGTCCTTCATCACGAAGATTCGGTCCGACATCAGTCGCGCCACGCCAAGGTCGTGGGTGATCAGCAGCATGCCGATGCCTGTGCGCTGCTGAAGCTCGAGCAGCAGATCTAGGATCCTGGCCTGCACCGTGACGTCCAGCGCGCTGGTGGGCTCGTCCGCGATGATCAACTCCGGGCCTGCGGCGAGCGCGGCGGCGATCAGCACCCGCTGCAGCATGCCACCGGACAACTGGTGCGGGTACTTTGCGAGCTGCTCCAGCGGGGTAGGGATCTTTACCTGCTCGAGAAGTTCGACGGCGCGGGCGGTTTGGTCGGACTTTCCGGTGACGCCGCTGTGCCGGATCGCGTCGCGAAGCTGCGATCCGATGCTGTGCACGGGGCTCAGCGCGGTCATCGGATCCTGCGGGATGAGCGCGATGTGCCTGCCGCGAACCTTGGCCAGTGCCTTGGGCTTACCCAGGATGTCGGTGTCTCCGAACTTCGCCGAACCCGACAGCACCGCCAGGTCGCCGGAGAGCAGGCCGAGAATGCCCATCGCGGTGGTCGACTTGCCTGACCCGGATTCGCCGATGATCGTGACGGTTTCGCCGGCGTCGATGCAGAACGAAACGCCGTCAACGGCGCGCACCACGCCGTCTGCGGTGATGAGTTCGATCTGCAGGTCGTCGACTCGTAGCAGGTGACCCATCGTCATGCCTCTTTCTTTCGCAGCGAAAACCGTTGCAGTAGGCCGAATCTGAAGCCACCGCGGCGGTCCCGCAGGCCGTCGCCGAGCAGGTTGACGCCGACCACCAGCAGCGCGATGACGAGGCCGGGGAGCGTCACCAGCCACCACGACGTGGTGACGTAGTCCTGACCGTCGGCGATGATGCGTCCCCAGGTGGCGAACGGCCGCTGCGGGCCCGCCCCCAGGTAGCTCAGTGCACTTTCCAGCAGCACGGCCTGCGCCAGCAGCAGCAGCGCGACAAGCGACACCTGCTTGATGACGTTGGGCACGATGTGGCGCAGCAGGATCGCGGTGGCGCCAAGCCCCAGCACGTGCGCGGCTTCGACGTACGGCTTCTCGCGTTCGACCAGACACAGCGACCGGGTCAGGCGCGCGATTTCGGGCCACTGCGCGATCGCGATGACGAACGTGATCACCGGGATCGACGGCCCGAAGAGCGCCACGACCAGCAGCAGCATCATCAACAGCGGCAGCGACAACTGCGCCTCCAGCAGCCGGCTGACGACGGTGTCGGCCCAGCCGCCCCAATAGCCGGCAACGGCGCCGAGCACCAGACCGATCAACCCGGACACCACCACGGCCAGGATGCCGATGGTCAGTGACACCTGCCCGCCGAAGAGCACCCTGGCCAACAGGTCACGACCGAGCTGATCGGTGCCGAACAAGTGGCCTTCGGTCAGCGGGGGCAGCCGTCGCTTGGCCAGGTCGGTGGCGTCGGGCGACGCCAAGGGCAACACCCGCGCAAGCGCCACCGGCAGGATGACGACGAGCGCACAGATGCTGCCAACCCAGATCTTCACCCTGCTGTCGCGTGCCTTGCGGGTGGCGCCTGCACGCGCGAAGTCGCGCGCGGTGACGGCGGACGGGCGTGGCTTGGTCGGGGGATCGATGACGGTTGTTGTCACTTGGACGCTCCCTTTCCGAGCCGGACCCGCGGGTCGAGCAGCGGGTAACACAGGTCGACGAGCAGTTGCACCAGGATCGCGAGCACGGCGGTCACCAGCACTGTGGCCTGAATGAGCGGATAGTCGCGGGTATCGAGGGCGCGCACGACCAGCGAGCCGACGCCCGGCCAGGCGAACACCACTTCGACGAGGACGACGCCGTTGAGCATCAACGCGAACCGGGTGCCCAACGCGGTGAAAACCGGTATCGCCGAGTTGCGCAACGCGTACCGCCAGATCAACTCGCGTTCGGAGACGCCACGCGAGCGTGCCACGGTGATGTAGGGCGACGCGAAGGCGCCCGACATCTCGCGGCGAACCAGCCGGGAGATCAGGGCGACCTGCAGGATCGCGATCGTGACGGTGGGCAGCACCAGGCTCGACCACGTCGTGAAGCCTGCGGTCGGGAAGACCGGAATGAGCACCGCAAACAACGTGATCAGCATCAGCCCGGTCCAGAAGTCGGGCATCGACTGCCCGGCGATCGTGACGGCATTGGCGGCGAGTTCGCGGCGGGTCTCGGCGTTGCGGGCCATCCACACGCCCAGCGGGACGGACACCACCGTCGTCAGCAGGATCGCCGCGATGGACAGCGTGAGGGTGTACGGCAGCCGGTCCATCACCACCTCGAACGCGGGCGCCTGGAACGAGTACGACGTGCCCAGATCGAGCTGCAGCACACCCAGCAGGTAGCGCAGGTACTGGACGATCACCGACTGGTCGAGTCCCATATCGGCCCGGATCTTGGCGAGGTCCTCGGTGGTCGCAAGCGGTCCCGCCATCGCATACGCGGGATCGCCGGGTGCCAGCCGGATCAGGACGAACACCGTGGTCAGGGTCAAAAACAACGCGAACGCACTCTGGCCCAGGCGTTTGGCCACGTACATCGGGAGCGCCGCGCTCGAGAAGCGCGAGGCCGAGGCGCGGGTCTGGGCGGACTGAGCCGGGTCTACCGTGTCGGCGAGCTGCTGGGTCATCGACGACCTTTCTGTTACTCAGCTCACAATGACACTTCTGCGTGATTCGCGCAAGACCCGAGGGCACTGTTGCGTGTTGTGAGCAATTGCGCGTACAGTCCGGTGTGTTCACGATCACACCCGGGAGGTCGACGGTGAGCAAGCCGCTTTTCGAGCAACCGTTCTCGCGGCGCACCATGCTGCGGTCCAGCCTGTGGGTTGGTGCCGGCCTGGCCATCGGCGCAGGCGCTGGATGCGCAACCCCGACCGGTACGCCGGGTCCGACGACCGTCGGCCTGGGCCTGAACAGGTCGCTGGTCAGCCTCGACAACAAGCTCAACCAGTTCGACGCGGCGCTGACCGTGCAGCGCGGCGTCCGCCAGGCACTCACCGAGATCGAGCAGAACCTGCAGCCCCGACTGGTGCTGGCCGACCAGTTCAAGCTCGTTTCGCCGACGCAGTGGTACGTGCGCCTGCGACCCGGGGTGCGATATTCGGACGGGTCGCCGGTGCGGGTCGAGGATGTCGCGACCGCGCTGAAGATGTACAGCGAGGTCGACGGCTCCTTTGTCGCCACGTTCTTTCCAGAGTTCCCCACCCTGGAGAAGCTCGATGAGACCAGCTTCAACCTCAACACCGAACGTCCGGTGCCGGTGCTCGACTACCTGATGTCGAACATCCTCATCACCCCAGCGGCGAGCAACGCGCCGGAGGAACTGCAGTCAGGTGTCGGGACCGGGCCGTATGTCGTGACCGAAAGCAACCGCGGCGCAGGCACATACACGCTCGCGCGCAACGACAAGTACTGGGGCCCGCCGCCGCACGTCCAGTCGGTTCGCGTTCAGTTCATGCCCGACGAGACCAGTCGCGTCGTAGCCCTGCGCAGCGGCGAGATCGATGTCATCGACTCCATCACGCCCGACTCCGCCGATCAGCTCGCGGGCCTGAAGGGGGTGAGCATCGACCGTACCGACGGTGTGCGGCTCAACCAGCTGTTCTTCAATTTCCGTAAACCGCAGGACCATCCTTTAGCGGACCCAAGGGTGCGGCGCGCGTTGACATATGCGATCGACGGCGGCGCACTCATCGACCATGTGATGCAGGGCTCGGCCACCGCGTCGCGCGGCGTCATTCCACAGACCCTCGACGGGGCCATCGAGACCGGCGAATACACCTATGACCCACAGCGTGCCCGCGCCGAGCTCGATGCGCTGGGCGTCCGCGACCTGCTGCTCAAAATCATCTGGGAGCGAGGCGAATTCGCTGCCGACACCGACATCATGGAATCGGTGGTCGAGATGCTCGGCGCCGCAGGCGTGCAAACCCAACTGCAGCAATTCGAGCCCGGCGGCGACATCTCGAAATGGCGTCAAGGCAAGGCCGGTGACTGGGACGTGCTCGGCAACGGCTTCCCAAGCCCCACCGGCCTTGCGCTGACGATCATGCAGGGCATGTACGCCGGCACCCCCGAGAAGGAAGCGACAAGGGACTCCTACCACGGCTACGTTTTTCCCGAGATCACCGCGGTCATCACCAGGGCATCCGAGGAACCCGACCCGGCACGTCGCAACCAACTGCTCGCCGACGCGCAGCGGCAGGTCTGGGATACCTGCCCGATGCTGTGGTCGTTCGTGCCGAAGGCCGTGCTGGCCCGGCGCGACCGCATCGACGGCGTCGCGTTGCGCCCGACCAATTCCTACGACCTCACGGCGGTGTCGCTGCACACATGAGTACAGACATCCTTGCGACGGACGGCGTGCTGCGCGTCACCGACGAACCCGGCAGGCGCCAGGCGCTGCTGCCGGCCCCTGCTGTGCAGAACCACGCCGCGAATCTGGCTGTGCTGCCGGATGGTTCGCTTGCCTGCGTCTGGTTCGCCGGAACGCAGGAGGGGGTGCCGGACATCAGCGTCTGGTTCTCGCGACTCGGCGGGCAGGGCTGGTCGGAGCCGGTTCAGCTGTCCGACGACCCGACCCGGTCCGAGCAGAACCCGGTGCTGTACGTGCTGGATTCCGCTGAGGTCTGGGTGTTGTGGACGTCGCAGCACGCGGGTAACCAGGACACCGCGCGAGTGATGCGCCGGATCTCCTTCGATGGCGGCAACAGCTGGGGGCCGATTCACACGCTGCTGCCGGAAACCGCGGAGGGCGGAATCTTCGTCCGCCAGCCCGTTGCCGCATTGCCGAGCGGCCGGTTGCTGTTGCCGGTCTTCCACTGCGTGCGGGTGCCGGGACGCAAGTGGGTGGGCGACCGCGACTACAGCGCCGTGATGATCTCCGACGACACCGGCGCAACGTGGCGCGAAGTCGTCGTCCCGGACAGCACCGGCTGCGTGCACATGAACATCGGGCGGCTGACCGACGGCACCCTCGTCGCGCTGTATCGAAGCCGGTGGGCCGACGCCGTCTACCGCAGCACGTCGGCCGACGACGGCGAATCGTGGACCCGGCCCGAACCCACGGAGCTGCCCAACAACAATTCGTCGGTCCAGTTCGTGGTCCTGCCCGACGACCGGCTTGCGTTGGTGTTCAACGAATCCAGTGCCGCGGACGCCACCGCGCGACGAACCTCGCTCTACGACGAGATCGACGACGATGGTCTCGCCGATGCGCCGCCTGCCGAGGTCGCAACCGTCGCCGACGATGGGCCAACCGCATTCTGGGGTGCACCAAGGGCGCCGATGAGCCTGGCGATCTCCGAGGACGCCGGCGTGAGTTGGCCCGTCCGCCGCAACATCGAGGTCGGCGACGGGTATTGCCTTTCGAACAACTCCCGCGACGGGGTCAACCGCGAGTACTCCTATCCGACGATCACGGCAACGGGACAGCGGTTGCACATCGCGTTCACCCGGTTCCGCCAGGCCATCGAATACGTCGAGATCACACCCGAGTGGATCAGCGGACCGTGAAGACCGTGGTCGTCACCGGAGCCAGCTCCGGAATCGGTGCCGCCACCGTCCGGCAGCTGCTCAGCGACGGCTGGCAGGTGACCGGCCTCAGCCGCCGCGATCCATCACTCGACCATGACCGATTCTGTTGGATTCCAGTCGATTTGGGAGACTTCGACGATCTGAGGAGCCGCGCATCGGAGATCGGCGCCCTCGACGCGGTCGTGCATGCCGCCGGCGTCCAACGCTCGGCTCCGCTTGGCGCGTTGAAGGTCGACGATGGCCTGGCCATGTGGCGCATTCACGTCGCGGCCGCCGAGATCCTGGTCAACGCGCTGGCCGAACGCATGCGTGACGGCGGGCGGATCGTGTTGGTCGGCAGCCGCACGATGACTGGAAACGCGGGCAAAAGCCAGTATGCGACAACTAAATCCGCGTTGACGGGCATGGCGCGGTCGTGGGCTGCCGAACTCGTCGACCGCTCGATCACTGTCAACGTCGTCGCTCCCGGCCCGACGGACACGCCGATGCTCGTCGATCCCGCAAGGCGGCACACGCCGGTGAAACTGCCGCGGATGGGCCGGCTGGTCGACCCCGACGAGGTCGCCAATCTGATCGCCTTTCTCCTTGGCCCGCATGGCCGCAGCATCACCGGCCAAGCCATCGTCCAGTGCGCAGGAGCGTCGCTACCGTGATGCGCGAAATACGAAGCGAGGAATCGTCGAACACGGTGCCCGATATCGCGGTCCTCGCCGACGACCTGTCCGGCGCGGCGGAGGTCGCTGGCACGTTCCTTGGCCGTGCAATCCCTATGTCGTTGCGGCTCGACACGTTCCGGTCATCGACAGGAGTCGTCATCACCGATTTGAATACCCGCACGATGACGCCGCTCGACGCGGTGCGAACTATCCGCGCCGCACTGGCCGAGGTGCCCGCGGGAACTGTCGTCGTGAAGAAGATCGATTCGCTGCTGCGCGGCCACATCGGCGCAGAAGTCGCGGTGCTGGCAAAACGCGGCCCGGTGATCGTCGCCGCGGCGTTGCCGGCTCTCGGTCGCACGGTTCGTAACGGCGTCTTGCACGTCGGTGACACACCGCTGCACGAAACCGACGCATGGGCAGCGGAATCGGCAAGCCCGCCGCGCGCGGTCGCGGAGCTGTTCGCCGGCCTCGCCGGGTCGGAACGAATCAGGGTGTGCGATGCGGAAACCGACGCCGATCTCGACGCGATCGTGGCTGCCGGCCGGCGAATACCCGGCGCTCAATTCGTCGGCACGTCCGCGCTGGCCGCCGCGATCGCGCGGACACTGCCGACACGAAGCGGGAAGGTCGGCGAGCGGCAGCCGGCGAAAACCGTTCTGACAGTGATCGGAACGGCTGCGCCTGTTGCGGCGGGCCAGCTCGAAGCCCTGGTCGCCGACGGTGCCCGCGCCGTCATGGTCGACGCCCGCGCGCTGCTGCACGACAAGGCCGACACCGAGCCGGTTCAGCGCGCACTGGCTCACGGTTCTGTGGTGGTCACGGTCGGTGGTGTCCTGGAACCCGTTGAGGGGCCTGCGGTTTCGTCGGCACTCGGTCAATTCGTCGCCACCGCACAAGCCGAGCACCGACCCGATCTGGTACTGACGGGCGGCGAGACAGCACGGGCCGTCGTCGACGCCATCGGGATCACGTCACTGCGGCCCGTGCACGAAATCCACCACGGCGCGGTCGTATCGGTGGCTCCCGACGGCCGGAGCATCGTCACGCGACCCGGCAGTTTCGGTGACGCCGACAGCCTGATGACCATCACCCGATATCTCACCCATCGAAGCGAGGACAACGCATGACACAGTCCAATCAGCCATTGCCCGTCATTGCCGTAACCATGGGCGACGGCGCGGGAATCGGCCCGGAAGTGGTGGTTCCGGCACTGCTCGACGACAAGGTCCTACGTATGTGCAAGCCCGTCGTCATCGGCGATGCACAGCGCCTGCGAAAGGCCGCTGACATCATCGGACGTGACGCCGACATCGTCGCCGTCGAGTCGGTTGACGATGCCAAACAGGTGCCGGGCCGGGTCAACGTCATCGACCTCGGACTGCTGCCCGACGATCTGGCCTGGGGTGAACTGTCGGCCGGCGCAGGCAACGCAGCTTACGAATACATCCGCGTGGCAAGCGAACTCGCCGTTCGCGGCGAGGTGCAGGCGATCTGCACCGCGCCGCTCAACAAGGAGGCATTGCACGCTGCCGGGCACATTTATCCCGGCCACACCGAGCTGTTGGCGCACCTGACCGGCACCGAGGAGGTGTCGATGATGTTGTCGACCCCGAAGATGAAGGTCATTCACGTCACCACGCACATCGGTCTGCTGGATGCGGTTGCGCTGATCGAACCCGGTCTGGTGGAGCGCACCATCCGGCGCGGGCATGACGCGCTGGTGCGGTCCGGCACCCCCGACCCGAAAATCGGGGTCTGCGGTATCAACCCGCATGCGGGCGAGGGCGGGCTGTTCGGCTACGGCGAGGAGGAGCAGAAGATCATCCCGGCGGTCGAGAAGCTCAAGGCCGAAGGCTGGGCCGTGCACGGACCGCTCCCCGCCGACACCGCCTTCTTCCTCGCAGGCCGCGGCGACTACGACCTGATCGTCGCGATGTATCACGACCAGGGCCACGGCCCGGTAAAGGTGCTCGGCATCGAGGCCGGTGTCAACATCACGGTGGGGCTGCCGGTCATTCGCACCTCCGTCGACCACGGCACCGCATTCGACATTGCCGGCAAAGGAATCGCCGAACACGGCAGTATGATCGAGGCGCTCCGTCAAGCCACCGAATTAGCAAGTAGCACAGCAGTTGTGAGGTAACCGAAAGGCGAAGATGCCCATTCGCGAGTCGCAGGCTCGCCGGTCGGAAATCGTGCGACTGGCCAGGTCAAGCGGGTTGGCCAGCGTCGAGGAGCTTTCCTCCCAGTTCGGTGTCACGCCGTCGACAATCCGGCGTGACCTGTCCCAGCTGACCTCGCAGGGGCTGATCGCCCGCACCTACGGCGGGGCGATTGCGCTGCACCGGCAACAGGAATCGTCGCTGCGACAACGCGCCATGGAGGGCTTCGACGCCAAACGGGCCATCGCCAGGTGGGCCGCAGAGCAGGTGCTGCCCGGCGAGACGATCCTGCTCGATGCCGGTACCACGGTCGGCGCGATGGGTGACTTCCTGCGCGACGTCCCTGACCTCGTCGTCATCGCCGCCGGCCTGACTGCGCTCGAGGCGCTCGCGGACGCCGACGACGTCCGTGTCGAATGCATCGGCGGGACGCTGCGGCACCTCAGCCAGGGCTTCATCGGCCCGCTCGCCGAGGCGACGCTGCAGCGGCTGACGTTCGACCGCGCATTCCTTGGCGCCGATGCCGTCACCGCCGATCTCGGGATCTGCGAAGCGGAGCTGGTGCAGACGCGGCTCAAGGAGATCATGATCGAGCGGGCCGACGAGGTGTACGTGCTCGCGCACGCGGACAAACTCGGGCGACGTCCGTTCCATGCATGGGCGCCGATCCCGCCGGGCGCCACGCTGGTCACCGATTCCAGTGCGACCGATGCCCAGACCCGGCCCTTCGAGAAGGCCGGGGTACGAGTCGTTACGGCGTCGTTTTAGGCGCGACGGGGCGCGGCCAGGCGTTCCTTGCGCAGCTGCGTGACCTCGTCGAGGTCCAACGGCGCGAGCTCGCCCACCACCTTCGCCAACAGGAAGTCAGCGAGCTCGGGGTTGCGCGCCAGGCACGGGCCATGCAGATATGTGGCGAGCACGCTGCCCTGTACCGCGCCGTCGACGCCGTCACCTGCGCGATTGCCCGCGCCGGAAATCACACGGGCGAGCGGCTGAGCCGCAGAACCGAGAACCGTTCCGCCCCTGTGATTCTCGAAGCCGGTCAACCTCTTCGAAAGACCCGCCAGCTTGGGCTCGGACACTACCTCGCCGATGGTCCGCTTGTCCTGCGGTGACGTGGTCAGGTCGAGCATGCCGACCCCGTCGACCCGCTCACCGGACGACGTCTCGTACCAGTGCCCGAGAACCTGGATGGCCGCGCAGATCGCCAGCACCGGCGCCCCGCGCGAAGCCGCCTGCTGCAGGCCCGGATACCGCACCAGATGCTTGGTGGCCAGCCGCTGCGCGTAATCCTCCGCGCCGCCAAGTGTGTAGAGATCCAACGACGACGGCACCGGGTCCGCCAAAGTGATGTCGATGACCTCGGCGTCGATGCCCCGCAGCCGCAGCCGCTCCCGCAGCACCACCGAGTTGCCGCCGTCGCCGTACGTGCCCATCACGTCGGGCAGCACCAGCCCGATCCGCACCGTCGAGTCAGCCACGAGACAGCGCTCGATTCAATTGCAGGAACGCGGTGTAGTTGGCGACCACCTCGACGTGTCCTGGCGGACAGGACGTGATCGCCGAGACGGTGTTGTGCACCAACGTATGTTCGACGCCCGCGTACCCCAGCCGCACCGCCAGGTCGGTGCCTCGTTCCCCGGCCGCCACCACCGGATGCTCGACGAAATGCTCGAAGTTGACGTCCCACAGCCACGACAGGTCCTCACCGTCGGGCACTTGCCCATTCACCGCGATCACAACGGAACCGGCCGAGGTGTCCACCATCGACAGCGCCTCCTGCCAGCCTGCCGGGTTCTTCGCCAGCAGCATCCGCACTGTGTGCGCGCCGAGTTGCACTGTGCTGTAACGGCCCGCCACCTCGTCGACACCCGAGACCGCCGCCACCGCCGCGGCGGGGTCGGCACCCAATGTCACCGCCGCGGCCACCGCCTGCGTGGCGTTGCCACGGTTCACCGTTCCTGGCAGGGCAAGGCGCATCGGCAGCGAAAGCCCATCGGGCCCATAGATATTCGAATCGTCGAACCACCACTGTGGGCTTGGCCGCTTGAAATCCGTTCCGGTGGAATACCACTCGGTGGCGTCGCGCACGATGACCTCGCCCGACCGCGGACAACTCACCGAGTCGTTCGCCCAGCCGCCGCCCGCGGCCACCCACACCACGTTCGGGCTGTCGTAGGCCGCGGACGTCATCAACACGTCGTCGCAATTGGCCACCACCACCGTTGACGGGTGGCGGGCAAGACCGCCGCGAAGCGTGCGCTCGATGTGGTTGATCTCGCCGACCCGGTCCAGCTGATCGCGCGACAGGTTCAACAAGACGACAACGGCTGCATCGACCGCATCCATCACATGTGGCACGTGCATCTCGTCGACCTCGAGCGCGGCCACCTTCGCGTCGCGCGCACCCGCCAGCGCGGCGACCAGCCCGGCATCCATGTTCGCGCCCTCGGCGTTGGTGGCGACCGGCCCGAGAGTGCCAAGTGCGGCCGCCGTCATCCTTGTCGTCGTGGACTTGCCGTTCGTGCCGGTCACCACCACCGTGCGACGGCCAGCACCGAGCTGGCGAAGAACCGACCTGTCCAGCGCCAACGCCACCAGACCACCGATCATCGCGCCAGCGCCGCGTCCGGTGACCCGTGACGCCCAGCGCGCGCCCGCACCGGCCGCCAAAGCGACCCGTCCTCGAGTGGTGACCATCCTGGGCATTTTAGGTAGCCGACACGCTGGACAGCGATCCGGCGTTGTCGGACGGCCGTGCCATCCTCGGGTCATGAGCCAAAACTGGGGCCGGCCGGCGGCCGAAACCGGCGCAGGCTGGGCCGTCGTCGACGTGGAAACGTCCGGCTTCCGCCCCGGGCAGGCTCGGATCGTCAGCGTCGCGGCACTGGCCCTCGGCGACGACGGCAACGTCGAGCGCAGCCTCTACAGCCTGCTGAACCCCGGCGTCGATCCCGGGCCCACCCACGTACACGGGCTGACCACCGAGATGCTGGCGGGCCAGCCGTGTTTCGGCGACATCATCGGCGAGCTCAGAGACGTGTTGCGCGGCCGCACATTGGTGGCCCACAACGTCGGATTCGACTACTCGTTCCTGGCCGCCGAGGCCGAAATGGTCGGGGCCGAACTGCCGGTAGACACGGTGATGTGCACAGTCGAGCTGAGCCGCAGGCTCGAGCTGGGCACCGAAAACCTGCGGCTGGAAACGCTGGCCGGCCACTGGGGCATCACGCAGATGAAGCCGCACGATGCCCTCGACGACGCGATGGTGCTCGCGCAGATCCTCAAACCGGTTCTGGTGCGCGCACGGGAACGCAAGGTCTGGTTGCCGCTGCGCCCGGTTTCGCGCCGGTACTGGCCGAACGGGCACGTCACGCATGAGGAGCTGCGGCCGCTGAAGATGCTCGCGGCCCGGTTGCCGTGCGTGTACCTCAACCCCGGCCGGTTCGTCGCGGGTCGGCCGCTTGTGCAGGGCATGCGGGTGGCGTTGTCGGCCGAGGTCGCGCGCACCCACGAGGAGCTCATCGAGCGGATCGTGCACGCGGGCCTTGCCTTCACCGACACCGTCGACCCTGAGACCTCCCTGGTCGTCTGCAACGAACCCAAGCCCGAGCAGGGGAAGGGCTTTTCGGCCTGCGAACTGGGCATACCGCTGGTCAGTGACACCGATTTCATGGCGTGCCTCGGCGCCGTCGTCGGCGGAACAAGCATTGAGGACTTCACCGACACCACGCTCGCAGGCGACCAGTTCGCCCTGTTCTAAACACCCTTGCCATCACTACGATCGTAGTGGTAACTTGCCGTCATGACTTCCACTACGAATGTTGTACAACCGGGGTCTTTCCGGGACGCCTTCCGTAGGCACGGGTACTTCTTCCGCGAGGCGGCGATGCTGACCATCGGCCTCGGCTTCGGCATGCACCTATACCGGGTGATCTTCGGTGACGACCTGGCACTGCAGTATGTCGTCACGCCGACGACGGACATGGTGCTGATGATTCCGATGATCTACGCGGCGATCACCGGCATCGTGAGTTACCGCCGGATGGTGTTCGTCAACCGGGTGCACAAGATCGCGCTGACGGCATCGCTGGTCTACATCGCCGCAAGCGTGCCCCTGCACCTGTACGTGACGTTCGTGCGCCAAGACGTCAGCTTCTTTGTGCACATGGCGGGACACTGGTTCAGCTGGATGCTGATCTGCCTGGTCTACCCGGCGTTCCTGACCCTGTTCGCCAAACTGCACTATAGGAACTGATGCCAGCCAATCCAGAACGCCGCAATCAGATCCTCGACGCCGCGATCGACATCCTGTGTGACGACGGAGTCGGGGGTCTGACGCATCGGCAGGTCGACAGCCGCGCAGGTGTGCCCGCGGGCACCACGTCGAATTACTTCCGGAACCGGCAGGCGCTGCTCGAGGCGACGGCCGCCCGCACGGTGGATCTGCACTGGCAGCGGGTCGAGGCGCTGCAGTCGGCGATCGGCCCGCTATCCCGAGATGCCTTGAAGGCGTTGCTGATTCGTATGCTCGACCCCGACGAGCAGTTTCGCCGGTGGACGCTGGCGCGGTTCGAGCTGTTCATGGAGAGCACCCGGCGTGAAGAGCTGCGGCCGCTGATGAAGGAGCTTCAGGCGGCGGCGGTGAAGTCGGCGACGCTCATCATCGAGGCCGCCGGCTTCACCCCGACACCGCAAAGGATGGACGAACTCAGCAGGTTGCTGAACGGCTTTGTGTTCAGCAACCTCACCATTGCGCCCGAGCCGGGCGCGCACGATGCCGCCGGTCTTGTGGACCGACTGCTGAGTGCCTTCCTTGACTAGCGGCTTGCGCGGTTGACCGCGGAGACCACCGCGCGAAGCGATGCGGTGGTGATCGACGTGGCGATGCCGACCCCCCAGATGGTCTTGCCGTTCACCGACGCCTCCACGTAGGCCGCGGCCTGCGCTTGTTCGCCCGCCGACATCGCGTGCTCGGAGTAGTCGAGCACCCCGACGTCGATGCCGATCGCGCCCAATGCGTCCACGAACGCGGCGAGCGGGCCGTTGCCCGCTCCGACGATCTCGCGTTCGACGCCGTCGACCTTGACCACCGCCTCGATGGTGTCGGTGCCGCCGTCGACCTCCGACGCGATGACCTTTTGCCGGATCCGCTCGAGCGGACGCACTGGAGCCAGGTACTCGTCGAAGAAGACGTCGTACATCTCCTTCGGCGACACCTCGCCGCCCTCGCCGTCGGTGATCTTCTGGATCGCCTGGCTGAACTCGATCTGCAGGCGGCGCGGCAGCACCAGCCCGTGATCGGCCTTCATGATGTAGGCCACCCCACCCTTGCCGGACTGCGAGTTGACCCGGATGACGGCCTCATACGTGCGGCCGACGTCCTTGGGATCGATCGGCAGATACGGGACCTGCCAGAGGATGTCCCCAACATCGGAGCCGGCGGCGTCCGCGTCGACCTTCATCTGGTCCAGGCCCTTGTTGATGGCGTCCTGGTGACTGCCGGAGAACGCGGTGTACACCAGATCGCCGCCGTACGGATGGCGTTCGTGCACCGGCAGCTGGTTGCAGTATTCGACAGTGCGACGGATCTCGTCGATATTGGAGAAGTCGATCTGCGGGTCGATGCCGCGACTGAACAGGTTCAGGCCCAGCGTCACGATGCACACGTTGCCGGTGCGCTCACCGTTGCCGAACAGGCAGCCCTCGATCCGGTCGGCACCGGCCTGGTAGCCCAATTCCGCTGCGGCGACGGCGGTTCCGCGGTCGTTGTGCGGATGCAGGCTCAGGATGATCGAGTCCCGCCGGGCCAGGTTGCGGCTCATCCACTCGATCGAGTCGGCGTATACGTTCGGCGTCGCCATTTCGACCGTCGCGGGCAGGTTGACGATCAACGGCCATTCCGGCGTCGGCGCGATCACCTCGGCGACCGCGTCGCACACCTCGACCGCGTACTCCAGCTCGGTGCCCGTGTACGACTCCGGCGAGTACTCGAACCGCCAGAGCGTGTCCGGATACTTCGCCGCCTCCTCGACGCATTTGCGCGCGCCGTCGGTGGCGATGGCCTTGACCGCTTCGCGGTCCGCGCGGAACACCACGCGGCGCTGCAGGATCGACGTCGAGTTGTAGAAGTGGACGATGGCGCGAGGTGCTCCCTGGCAGGCCTCGAACGTCCGCTCGATCAGCTCGGGCCTGCATTGCGTCAGCACCTGGATGGTGACGTCGTCGGGAACCGCGCCCTGGGTGATGATCTCGCGGACGAAGTCGAAGTCGGTCTGGCTTGCCGACGGGAAGCCGACCTCGATCTCCTTGTAGCCCATCCGCACCAGCAGGTCGAACATGCGGCGTTTGCGGGCCGGGCTCATCGGGTCGATCAGCGCCTGGTTGCCGTCGCGCAGATCCACCGCGCACCACATGGGTGCCGTGGTGACGACGCGGTCCGGCCAGCTGCGGTCGGCCAGCGTGACTGGCTCGACCTCCTCTGCGAAGGTGCGATAGCGGCTGACCGGCATCGATGTGCCGCGCTGGGTGTTCCAGCCCGGCTGGGTTTCGTGGGGCGGGCCCGACGGGGTGCTGATGGTGCGTGCCGACGTGAAGGCGTCGGGCGAATCTGGTGAGGGTTTTGAAAAGGTAGTCACGGTGTCGCTCCGGGTCGTTTTGGGGGAGACCTAAACGGTCAAGACCGGCGCATCACGACTACCCGCGACGGGAGGCCAGTCTGGATCAGACCCCGTCGCGGCTGCCGAGAAGGAGCACCCGCTGCACGGGCCCACTGTATCAAGGCCACCTGAAAGGCCAAAACCCCAGGCCGTTCACTAGAGTCTGGCCCGATGAACCTCGACAGGCGGTGGTGGATAGCGATCGGCGTCGTTGTGGTGGTCCTCGTGGGGCTTGTGGTGTCACGCACCTTCTTCAGCGCTCCTCCCGAGGAATGCCGCCCAGTGCAGGAGCTGCTGGAATTCAACCGGTCACAGTCGGCCGCGATCGAATCAAAATTCGCTGACTCCCAAGGGATTCCGGACGCCTCAGAGGAGGCGGCCTACCAGGCGTGGGCAGACGGGTTGGCCGACCGCGCACAGAATGTGAGCTCACCTGACCTCGCGCGCACTGCCGGTCAGGTCGCAAGTCTGGCCGACGAGTTCGTCAGTGAAATGGCCACGGTGCGGGCGCAAGCCGACGCGCGGGCGCCGGGAGCGCCGGCGCCACCAGCGGTTTACGAGCTGGCAGGCCTCAACGAGATGATCACCCGCAAGCTCGCGGAGCTGTCCGACGCCTGTTCCGGCTGACCGCTAGACCTGGGAGTCAGGGAACGCGATCACCGAAAGGAAACGGATCGGCACTTCGACAAGGTCGACGGGCCCATGCGCGCCCTCGCCGTCGATCTGCAGTGAATCGCCGGGACGCAGCCGATAGACCGAACGGCTATGGCTGTAGTCCATCACCCCTTCGAGCATGAAGATGAACTCCGTGCCCGGGTGCTGGAACAGCGGATAGGTCTTGCTCTTCTCCGACAGCGTGACGTGCAGGCATTCGAGCCTCTTGTGCTCGCCGCGCAGGGAGCCAAGCAGCTGGTACTCGTGGCCCTCCTTGGTGCCGTTGCGCACGATGCGTGCGCCGGTGCCTGCCTTGACGAACGCGGCGGGGCGCTCGACGTCAGCACCGCGGAACAGCGAGGTGACCGGGACGTCGAAGCCTTTCGCGAGCAACGCCAGCGTGGAAAGGCTGCATGACGTCTGCGCGTTCTCGATCTTGGACATCATCGCCTTGGAGATGCCGACGCGCGCGGCCATCTCGGCCACCGTGAGCCCAAGCTGCGCGCGCAGTTGCCGCACGTTGTGTCCGATCGCGGCCTCGATCTCGAGTTCCTCGACAGGGGCGTGCGGATCCCTGTCGCGGGCGGTGCCGGACTTGTTGCGAAGGAGCGGAACGTCAGTCATGTTTCCCGGCCGGAATCATCGCATCTGGCCGGCGCCGACATACGGATACGGGCTCTTGAGCGGGTCGTCCTCGGCGAACCGGGACAGCCGGAAATCGGATTCGGGAATCCGCGGGTCGGCGCTTCGCCCGTCGACGATGAGGTCCGCGACGAGCCTGCCGACGGCCGGTGCGATCTTGAATCCGTGCCCGCTGAATCCCGCCGCCACCATCAGCCCGTCGATGCCGGTTCCCGAGATGACGGGGTTCCAGTCGGGCGTGACGTCATAGCAGCCGGCGTAGCTGCTGCTGATCGCCGCGTCGGTGAATCCGGGGAATCGGGTGCCGACCTTGTCGACGGTGAGGTCGATGAAAGCGTCGTCGGCACGGTTGAGGTAGTTGTCGGGGTCGGCCACCGAGACGTCGGACAGATCGCTGTTGCCGAACAGCACCTCGCCGCCGAGTTCAGGGCGGATGTACTGCAACGAGACGAGATCGGAGAAGACTGGCACCGGGCCGATTTCGACGCCGGGGTCGATCATCACAATCTGCTCGCGCACCACCCGGATCGGGACGTCGATGCCGTACGGCTCGAGAAACGGCCTCGTCCAGACACCGGTGGCCACCACGACCGTGCCTGCGGATACCTCGCTTCCGTCGGTCAGCCGGACACCGGTGACCTTGTCGCCTGCCAACAGAAGGCCCGCCACTTCACAGCCCTGGCGCACCCGCACACCGGCGGCGCGGGCCGCGACGGCGAAAGCCTGCGCCGTTTGGTACGCGTCGCCGTACCCGCCGCGCGCCTCCCAGCCGAATGCTGCGAACGGCTCCAGGTCGGCGAACGGCCACATCCTGGCCACCTCGCTGCGCTCGATTTCCTCGGTCTGCACACCGACAGCCCGTTGTGCGGCAAGGCTTTTGCGCAACGATTCGACGTTCGGTTCACCGACGCCGACGACGTAGCCGGTCTGCCGGAAGCCGATGTCGTCGCCGAATATCTCCTCGGCCTTCTCGAAGACCTCCAGCCCGACGGTTGCCATCGCGGCCAGCGAGCTCACGCCGTAGTGGCACCGCACGATACCGCTGGACTTGCCCGTCATCCCCGAGCCGACCGTATTGCGTTCGGCCACCACTACATCGGTGATCCCGCGCTGTGACAGTGCCCATGCCGAAGCGGCGCCCTCGAGTCCGCCGCCGACGATCACGACGTCAGCCGTGGCACTCATCGGCCAGGGATCCATTCGGTTCCCGCCAGTGGCACCCGCGCCATCGCCGCGGCTTCGATACTGACCGCGACGAGGTCCTCGGGCTCAAGATGCAGCACGTGGGCCTTGCCGCACGCCCGTGCGATGGTCTGGGCCTCCATCGTCAACACTCGCAGGTAGTTGGCCAGCCGACGGCCGCCTGCGACCGGGTCGAACCGGGCGGCCAGTTCGGGATCCTGCGTGCTGATCCCCGCCGGATCGTTGCCGTCCTGGAAGTCGTCGTAGAAACCCGCTGCGCTGCCCAACTTCTCGTACTCGGCGGCATGGCGCGGATGGTTGTCGCCAAGTGCGATCAGCGCGGCGGTGCCGATCGCCACCGCGTCCGCGCCGAGCGCGAGCGCCTTGGCCACGTCGGCGCCACTGCGGATGCCGCCGGAGACGATGAGCTGAACCTTGTGGTGCACACCGAGTTCCTGCAGCGCCTGCACGGCCTGCGGGATCGCGGCAAGGGTTGGCACGCCGACGTGTTCGATGAACACCTCTTGGGTGGCGGCGGTGCCGCCCTGCATGCCGTCGACCACCACCACGTCGGCGCCGGCGTGCACGGCGAGCTTCACGTCGTAGTAGGTCCTGGTGGCGCCGACTTTGACGTAGATCGGCTTTTCCCAGTCGGTGATCTCGCGCAGTTCGCCGATCTTGATGGTCAGGTCGTCGGGGCCGGTCCAGTCGGGGTGCCTGCAGGCCGAGCGCTGGTCGATGCCTTCCGGCAGGGTGCGCATACCCGCGACGCGTTCGGAGATCTTCTGCCCGAGCAGCATGCCTCCGCCGCCGGGTTTGGCGCCCTGGCCAAGGACCACCTCGATTGCGTCGGCCTTGCGCAGGTCGTCAGGGTTCATCCCGTAACGCGACGGAAGGTACTGGTACACCAGGTGTTTACTCTGTCCGCGTTCTTCTGCGGTCATCCCACCGTCGCCGGTGGTGGTCGAGGTGCCGACCTCGCTGGCGCCCCTGCCCAGTGCTTCCTTGGCCGCACCGGAAAGCGCGCCGAACGACATGCCGGCGATTGTCACCGGAATATCAAGGTGCAGCGGGTGTTTGGCGTTGCGGTCACCGAGCACGACGTCGGTGCCGCACCGTTCGCGGTAACCCTCGAGGGGATAGCGGGACATCGATGCGCCGAGGAACAGCAGATCGTCGAAATGGGGCAGCGCCCGCTTCGCGCCCCAGCCCCTGATGTCGTAGATGCCGGTCTCCGCGGCGCGCTGGATGGCGGCGATGGTGGGCCGGTCGAAGGTGGCCGATTCGCGTAGTGCCCAGTTCGTCATCAGTAACTCGAAGCGTTGTCTACGTGGAAGTGGTACAGGGCGCGGGCGGATCCGTAGCGGGTATAGGCCTTCGTGTCGTCATCCTCGAAACCCGCCGCCTTCAAAAGACGTTCGAGCTCCTCGTGGTGTTCTGGCCGCATCTCCTTGGCGACACAGTCCGCGCCGAGCGACGTCACCGTGCCGCGGACGTAGATGCGTGCCTCGTAGATCGAGTCGCCGAGCGCCTCACCGGCATCCCCGCGCACCACGAGCCGGCCCGCCTGCGCCATGAACGCGCTCATGTGCCCGATATCGCCACCGACGACGATGTCCACTCCCTTCATCGAAATGCCGCACCGTGCAGCGGCATTGCCCTCGATGACCAAGACGCCTCCGTGTGCGGTGGCACCGGCCGACTGCGACGCGTTGCCCTTGACCAACACACTGCCGCTCATCATGTTCTCGGCGACTCCGGTGCCTGCGTTGCCGTTGATGGTGATCTCGGCCTGCTGGTTCATGCCCGCGGCGTAGTAGCCGACGTGGCCGTCGATCGTGATCTGCACCGGGGCATCGAGGCCGACCGCGAGATTGTGTGCCCCTGAAGGATTTTCGATGACGAACTCGCCGGAGAGATTCTTCGCGTGCAGGGCGGCGTTCACGTCGCGTACCGCCACCGCGTCCAGGTCGAAGGTTCTTGAGGACAGCGTTGCTGTCATTTTGTCCATGCGTACACCACCTCGGGCTCGGGCTCCCAGATCTTGGCCTTCGCCACGCCGGGCAGGCCGACGAACGCGCGGTACTCGCTGGCCATCGCGACCCAGTCGTCGGTCTCGGCGATAACCGCGGGCTTGCACGCGATCGCGTCGCGCACGACGGCGAACGAATCGCGGTTGGACACCAGCAGCGTGTAGAAGCCGTCGAATCTGCCGCACAGCTCTTTCAGCGCGGTCTCCACATCGAGTCCGTCGGCGAGCTTTTGCGCGACGAAGCGCGCACCGACTTCCGTATCGTTCTCGCTGTCGAATTCCACTCCTGCGGCGCGCAGTTCGCGGCGGATGGTGGCGTGGTTGGCGAACGATCCGTTGTGTACCAGGCATTGGTCGGGCCCAACGGCGTAGGGATGACAGCCCGACGGTGTGACGGCAGACTCCGTCGCCATCCGGGTGTGCCCGACGCCCTGCCAGCCGGCGGCGCCTGCCAAGCCCCAGGCGTCGGTCAGCGCCTTGGGGTGTCCGACGCCTTTGAGCACCGCAACGTCGGCACCGAAGCCGGCGACCAACGCCTGCGGGTAGGCCGCCCTTGCGGCGGCCAGCAGTGAGTCCGCCGATGTGGGTGCGCTAACCAGGTACGTCTCGCCGAGTCGAGTGACGGTCACGTCGGGTCCCAGCGCGGCGGCCACCTCCTCGGCGGTCGCGTCGACCTCCAGCAGTGAGACGGTGCCGCTTCCCGGCGGCGTCCATGTGGGATCGCCGTAGACGGCGACGCCTGCCGAGTCCGAACCCCGGTTGGCCATCTCGCAGAGCATCCCGGTGAGCAGTTGCCCCAGCAGGGGATACAGATCCGGGTTGCGCAGATGCAGTCCCACGATTCCGCACATGGCTTGTCTTCCTTTGTCGTTCGGTTCTTAAAAGGCGGTCAGGTAGTGGTCGATCTCCCATGGACTGACGCTGCTGTGGTAGGCGAAGAACTCCTCGCGCTTGAGGTTGGCGAAGTACGGCGCCACGCCTTCACCCGCCGCATCGAGCACGCCGGCGACCACGGCGTCGTTCTCGAGCTCGTCCACCGCGTGCAGAAGGGTGGGCGGTAGCGTCGAACGACCCGCAGCGCCAACCGCACCAGGGTCGGTGCTGCGCTTGATCCCGTCGATCCCAGCGCCGAGCGCCGCCGCGATAGCCAGGTATGGGTTGGCCGACCCGTCGCCGCCGCGCAACTCGATGCGTTGGTCGTCGGGTACGCGGATGTAGTGCGTGCGGTCGTTGCCGCCGTACGTCGGGGTCCTCGGCGCCCACGAGGCGCCCGATGCCGTCGAGATCGCACCGGTTCGCTTGTAGGAGTTGACCGTTGGCGCCACCAGGGCCTGCAGTGCGCAGGCGTGGTCGAGGATACCGCCGATGAACGAGTAGGCGGTCGGCGAGAGGCCGAGGCCGCGGTCGTCCTCGTCGCCAGGGAAGGTCGGGCTGCCGCCACTGGTCAGCGAAAGATGCAGGTGCAGTCCGCTGCCGGTCTTGTCCGCGAACGGCTTTGGCATGAAGGTGGCAAGCATGCCGCGCTCCGCGGCGATCATCGTCAATAGATAGCGCAGCGTCACCACCCGGTCCGCGGTGGTCAGCGCGTCGGCGAATTGGAAGTTCTGCTCGAACTGGCCGTTGCCGTCCTCGTGGTCGTTGGCGTAGTTGGACCAGCCGAGCTGGTTCATCGCCGCGGAGATCGTGGTGAGGTGGTCGTACATCCGCGTGACGCCGCGCGCGTCGTAGCACGGTTGGTCGGCGGTGTCGGCGGCGTCCGCGGTGGCCAGGCCGCCGTCGGCGTTGCGGGTCAGCAGGAAGTACTCGACCTCCGCACCGACCCACGGCTCGAAACCGGCGTCGGCGGCCTGCTGGATCAGCGCCTTGAGGATGACGCGGGGTGCGTAGGGCCACGGCTTGCCCTCGACGTGGGGGTCGCAGTGCACGATCGCAAGGCCGTCCTTGATGAACGGGATCGGCGTGAACGACGCCGGGTCCGGCATCGCCATCAAGTCGGGGTCTTTGGGTTCCTGGCCGATGGCACCGACCGCGTAACCGGCGAAGCCGACGCCATCGGTGGCGAGCAGGTCGATGGCCTCGACAGGGACGAGCTTCGCGCACGGTTTGCCGCGTAGGTCGACGAACAGCGCGAGGACGAACTTCGTGCCTGACTCTTCGGCCAGGGCGGCGAGAGTTTGCGTCATTGAACGGACCTTGTCTCTTGAGATGAATCAAGGTATCACGGTAAGAAACCTGATGCACGGCGAGCGGTCGGCGCGGGCGAATGTCCCGCGCCGACCGTCGTCCTTGGTTAGGCGGGCTGGAGTTCGTACGACGCTTCGCGGTGGAAGGTCGCGTCGATGCCCTTTTCCTCTTCGTCGGGCGAGATGCGGATGCCCATCGTCTTCTTGATGGCGAACGCGATGGCGAAGGCAACCACGAACGAGTAGGCCATCACCGCGCCCGCCGCGACCGCCTGCCGCCACAGCTGGTCGAACCCGCCGCCGTAGAAGAGCCCATTGATGCCGTTGGGCATCGACTCGCTGGCCAGGAAACCGATCAGCAGCGTGCCAACGACGCCACCGACAAGGTGGACGCCCACCACGTCGAGGCTGTCGTCGTAGCCGAAGCGTTCCTTGAGGCCAACGGCGTAGACGCAGATGGCACCTGCGATCGCGCCGAGGATGATCGCACCGACGGGAGTGACAGACCCACACGCCGGGGTGATTGCCACCAATCCGGTGATCGCGCCCGACGCCGCCCCGACGCCCGTCACGTGGCCGTCCTTGATCTTCTCGACGGCGATCCAGGCGAGCGTCGCCGCGCAGGTGGCGACGAACGTGGTGACCATGACGATGGATGCCGAGTTGCCTGCGGCCAGTGCGGACCCACCGTTGAACGCGTACCAGCCTGCCCACAGCAGGCCCGCCCCGAGCAGTGTCAACGGCACGTTGTGCGGCTTGCGGAGCTTTCCCCAGCCTGCGGACTTGCCAAGCACGATTGCGACGGCCAGCGCGGCCGCACCAGCGTTGATGTGCACGGCGGTGCCGCCGGCGAAGTCGATCGCGGCGAGCTTGTTGGCGATCCAGCCGCCGACCGAGTTCTCGGTGACGACTCCGTCGAACGCGAACACCCAGTGCGCGACAGGGAAGTACACCAGCACCGCCCACGCGGCGGCGAAGACCATCCATGCGCCGAACTTCATCCGGTCGGCGACTGCGCCCGAGATCAGCGCGACGGTGATGGCGGCAAACAGCGCCTGGAACAACGAGAACAGACTTATCGGCAGCCCGGCGATCGTCGTGTTCGACTCGAGAAGGTCCTTCATCCCCGCGAATTCGGTGAAGCTGCCGACGAATCCGCCGTAGGACGTGCCGAAGGTCATCGAGAAACCGAACAGCACCCACAGCACGCCAACGATCGCGACCGCGCCGAACGTCATCATCATCATGTTGGTCGAGCTCTTGACGGACACCATGCCGCCGTAGAACAGCGCGAGCCCCGGAATCATCAGCGTCAGGCCGATGATGCAACACAGCATGAATGCTGTGGTCCCCGTATCCACGTCCATATACATCTCCTGCAGTGGCGCGGCCCCCGGCGAGGCCGATCACTGGCAGTAACCAATGTTTCTGTTACGTAGACGCTGTTGGGGTGTTTCGGGCGGGTTACAGCTTGAGTGCCCTGCCCCAGCCGCCAGCAAAGGCGACCTCGTCGAGCGGCAGCCGGCCGCGGCCCTGTGCGTCGCGTTCGATGATCTCCTGCGGCGCCTTGTCGTAGTCGCCGAGCGATCCGAGCGCGACGACGGCGATCGGTCGCACCCCGGCCGGGATGCCGAACACGTCGCAGGCCGCTTCGGTGTCAAAGCCCGCCATCGGATGCGCGATCAGCCCGCGCGATACCGCCTCGATGGTCAACTGCGCGATCGCCGCACCGGCGTCGACGGCCGCGTACCGCGCTGTCCGCTCGTCCTCGCCCTCGTCGGCGCACACCAGGATCAACGCGCCTGCGGCCTTGGCGTAGCTATTGCCACGCCGCAGCAGGTCGGCGACTGCGGTGTTGGTCTCATCGCCGCGAATCCCGACGATGAACCGCACCGGCTGACGGTGGCCCCACGTCGCGGCCCAGCGGCCGGCCTCGAGGACGGCGACGACGTCCTTGGCCTGCAGCACCGCCTCTGGATCGAACGCGCGTGGGCTCCACCGCGCGGCAATAGGGGGGTGAATCGGCACCCGGGTCTGGGCACGCCGGTTATTGACCACATCCTGACGCTACCGGCGGAGTAAATCAGGTGCGCCGACCCCTTATTCTTGGTTGGACCCCATCGCGAAAGGTTTCTCAGTGGCTCTCGTCGTGCAGAAATACGGCGGATCCTCGGTGTCGGACGCCGAGCGGATCCGCCGGGTCGCTGAGCGAATCGTCGAAACAAAGAAGCAGGGCAACGACGTCGTCGTTGTCGTCTCGGCGATGGGCGACACCACCGATGACCTGCTCGACCTCGCCAAGCAGGTGTGCCCGGCGCCGCCGCCGCGGGAGATGGACATGCTGCTGACCGCGGGCGAGCGGATCTCCAACGCGCTGGTCGCGATGGCCATTGCCTCCCTCGGCGCGCAGGCCCGCTCGTTCACCGGGTCACAGGCCGGCGTGATCACCACCGGCATCCACGGCAACGCCAAGATCATCGACGTCACACCGGGCAGGCTGCGGGACGCCCTCGACCAGGGGCTGATCGTCCTGGTCGCCGGCTTCCAGGGTGTCAGCCAGGACAGCAAGGACGTCACCACGCTGGGCCGCGGCGGCTCAGACACCACCGCCGTCGCGCTGGCCGCGGCACTGAACGCCGACGTGTGTGAGATCTACACCGACGTCGACGGCATCTTCACCGCGGACCCGCGCATCGTGCCCAACGCCCACCGGATGGACACGGTGACGTTCGAGGAGATGCTCGAGCTCGCCGCGTGCGGTGCCAAGGTGCTGATGCTGCGGTGCGTCGAGTACGCCCGTCGCTACAACGTTCCCATCCACGTCCGGTCGTCGTACTCGGACAAACCCGGCACCTTCGTGACCGGCTCGATAGAGGACATCCCCATGGAAGACGCCATCCTGACCGGAGTCGCACACGATCGCAGCGAGGCCAAGGTGACGATCGTCGGCATTCCCGACGTTCCCGGCTACGCCGCCAAGGTGTTTCGCGCCGTCGCGGACGCCGACGTCAACATCGACATGGTGCTGCAGAACATCAGCAAGATCGAGGACGGCAAGACCGACATCACCTTCACCTGCTCGCGGGACAGTGGCCCGGGCGCGGTGGAGAAGCTGACCGCGCTTCAGGAGGAGATCGGGTTCTCCAAGGTGCTCTACGACGACCACATCGGCAAGGTGTCGTTGATCGGCGCCGGCATGCGCAGCCACCCCGGCGTCACCGCGAAGTTCTGCGAGGCGCTCGCGGGGGTGGGTGTCAACATCGACCTGATCTCCACCTCGGAGATCCGAATCTCGGTGCTGATCAAGGACACCGAGCTGGACAAGGCGGTTGTCGCGCTGCACGAGGCGTTCGGGCTTGGCGGCGACGAGGAAGCTGTGGTCTACGCGGGAACGGGACGCTAAATGGTCAACATCGGAGTAGTGGGCGCGACCGGCCAGGTCGGCCAGGTGATGCGGAACCTGCTCGAGGAACGCGACTTCCCGACCACCAGCGTGCGGTTCTTCGCGTCGGCCCGCTCGCAGGGCAAGAAGCTGACGTTCCGGGGGCAGGAGATCGAGGTCGAGGACGCCTCGACGGCGGACCCGTCCGGACTGGACATCGCACTGTTCTCCGCAGGCGCGACGATGTCGCGGGTGCAGGCGCCACGGTTCGCCGCCGCCGGTGCGGTGGTCATCGACAACTCGTCGGCGTTCCGCAAGGACCCCGACGTGCCGCTGGTGGTCAGCGAGGTCAACTTCGTGCGCGATGCGGGCACCCGCCCGAAAGGCATTATCGCCAACCCGAACTGCACCACGATGGCCGCGATGCCGGTGCTCAAGCCGCTGCATGACGAAGCCGGCCTGGTGCGGATGATCGCGTCGACCTATCAGGCGGTGTCGGGCAGCGGGCTGGCCGGTGTCGAGGAACTGTTCGGTCAGGCGCGCGCGGTGGTCGAGGACAGTCAGCAGCTGGTTCACGATGGGTCGGCGCTGTCGTTCCCCGCGCCGCAGAAGTACGTCGCACCGATCGCGTTCAACGTGGTGCCGCTCGCCGGTTCGTACGTCGACGACGGCACCGGCGAGACCGACGAGGATCAGAAGCTGCGCAACGAGAGCCGCAAAATCCTTGGGATTCCCGATCTTCTGGTGAGCGGGACGTGTGTGCGCGTGCCGGTGTACACCGGCCATTCGCTGTCGATCAACGCCGAGTTCGCAAGGCCGCTGTCGGTCGAGCGAGCCACTGAGTTGCTCGCTGGTGCGCCAGGGGTGAAGCTGGTCGACGTGCCGACCCCGCTGGCCGCGGCCGGTGTGGACGAGTCGCTTGTCGGCCGGATCCGCCAGGATCCCGGTGCACCCGACGGGCGCGGATTGGCATTGTTCGTATCGGGTGACAACCTACGAAAAGGTGCGGCGCTGAACACGATTCAGATCGCCGAGTTGCTGGCCGCCGAGTTGTGATCCGCGCCGCCGCGACGGCGCTGCTGATCGGCCTGGCGCTGCTGCACGCCCCGCCGGCACACGCTGAACCGGCCGCACCCATTCCCGATCCGGTCCTGCCGCCGCTGGCGCCCGGTCAGGTCATCCGGCTCGGACCGGCGGCCGGCACGGGCACGCCCACAAGGGATTACGGCATCGGAGCGACCGATCTGTGTGAGTTCATGGAGTTCCCAAGCGGCATCCTGCAGGTGTGCGGCGACAGCTTCGCTGGCCAGGCCGTCGGGTTCGGAGGTTGGTGGTCGCCGGTTGCGCTACATGTCGACACCGATTCGATCAACGATGCCACCGGTGTCCGGTACGGCGGCGTGATGGGTGTGGACAAGCCCCTGCTCGCCGACCCGCCGCCGCAGGGGACCTCGCAGCTGCCCTCCGGGGTGGTGCAGATCAACCGGGAAAACTACATGCTGGTGACCACCACCCGCGACCTGATCGTCGAATCCTCGCGGCTGGTGAAAGCCAATGCTGCACAGGGGAATTGGCCGACAGTGCCGGGCTCCGTCCGCGATGTCGAGTATCTGGACGGCAGGCAGTCGCAGATCAGCGGCTACTACGACCCGATTCCCAAACCGGACTCGCCGAGCGGCTGGGTGTACATCGTCGCCAACGATTTCGATCGCAGCGGACCGGTGGTGCTGTACCGCGCCACGCCGGAAGCATTCACCGACCGGTCCGGCTGGCAGGGCTGGTCGCGTGAACTTGGTTGGGGGAATCCGCCGACGCCGCTGTGGCCGGACCGGACAGGGGAGATGAGCGTCCGGCAGATCGACGGCAAGACGGTGCTTTCGTACTTCAACGCCTCTAACGGAAACATGGAAGTGCGGGTCGCCGACGATCCCACCGGCCTTGGTACTGCGCCGGTCACCACGGTCGTCGTCGCCACCGCATGGCCCGACCCCGTCGAGCATCTCGGGCCGCCTGAGGACAACAGGCTGGCCCAGCCGTACGGCGGCTACATCTCGCCGGGTTCCACGCTCGACGAAGTGCGAGTGTTCATCAGCCAGTGGAACACCACCCCGCGTGGCGGTACGCCGTATCGCGTCATCCAGTTCGCGGTGAACCCGATCAAGCCCGGTTTATAGGCTGTACGCCCGCACCCAGTCGACCTCCATCTGCGCTGGGAGCGAACCGATCTCGTTGCCCGCCCACTCGTTGCCCACGGCCACGTTGAGAGTCAGGTAGATGGGCCACTCGCCGCTGAACGGCTCCCAGCTGCCGCCCGCGGCTTCGTACTGCGCCTGCGTCACGGTGCCGATCTCTTGGCCGTCGACCAGCCAGGTCATCGAACCCGTGCGCCATTGGATCTCATACTCGTGCCACTCTGTGAGGTCCAGCTGTGCGAAGCCCGGCGACGGCGCTGCAGACACGTCGACGTTGGGGTTCAGTACCGAAGGGCCGTGCATGTTGAAGCTGGCGGTCGTGTCGCTGCCAGGATGGTTCGGGTTGATCGCAGCCTCGGCGATGTCGATCTCACCCTGCTGCGGCCAGGTAAACTCGGCGCCCGGCTTCATCCCAACGGCCCAGAATGCGGGCGAAAGGCCCTCTGACACAGGCATCTTGACGCGCGCAACGATGCGCACCGGCGGCTCGAAGCCCGCGGTACCTGCGGTCACGATGCGGCCGCTGGTGTAGTCGTACGGAGCGTCCATCCCGTCGGGCGCCGTCTCCTGACGGACCTGAATCACTAACTGCCCATTGACAACCGAATGGTTCGTCGTCGTGTAGTACTGCTGCTCGCCGTCCCCAGCGCCCCAACGGCCCGTCTGAGGGTTCCAGTCGCCGATGCTGTCGAATTCGCTCGACCACACCCGGACGGGCAACGCCCGGTAGGCCTCTTCCATTCGCGTCGCAAGATAGTGGGCGCCTTCGTTGTTCGTGAGGAGATCGTCCGAGGCGACGAACGCGTTCTTGTTCGCGTCGGTGATCCACGGTCCGTTTGCGGCTACCACGTTCCCGGCGCCGTCGATCACCTCACCGGTGATCGGGGAGACGAATGCAGCGCCGTAGCTGACGCACACCGGCTTCACGGCCGCTTCGATCTCGAGGTAGTCTGCGCCATTGACGCCGGTGGGGTCGGCGGCGCCGAGCACGATGACGTACGGCTTGCTCTCCATCGCGTTCAGTGTGCCGAGCACATTCGCGACCCCGGCGGCGATCTCGGCGGCGGACTTTCCGGCGGCCTTGTCGTTGTACCAGGAACCGACGATCACGACATCGGCGTTGGAAGGAGCCGCGTCCGTGACGGCCCGGCTCGCGAAATCCGGGTATCCGTCGTGGCTGGTGACGAACCCCGTGCCACCGATGCCGCCGTTCCAATAGTCAGTGACACCAACAGAACCGGCGAAGCGCGGCAGCCACGATCCCAACTCCGCGCCGGTGTTGTAAACGCCACCCTGCGTCATCGAGTCGCCGAGAACGAAGAGACGGGGGACCGCGTGGTGCGTCTGATTGACGATCCCGTTGGGTGCGACCCACACCCGCCCGATCGCGGCATCCGAGACCATCACCCGCACGGTGTGTGTCGCCAGATCGCCGAGGTCGACCTTCAGGGTGTTGACGGCGTTGGTCGTCCAAGCCGGCTGCACCGGCAGGGTCGTCACCATCCGGTCATCCACCCACACCTGAACATTGGCGTTCGTCCCCGCCCGCATCTCGATCTCGGCGAACTGCGACCCGCGAACCTGGAACGCCACCCCGTAACTCGACGTGGGATACGTGACCGAACCGGATGTTCCGTCGTTGGCGGCCTTCCAGTTCGGCGCGTAGTAGCCGGGTGCCACCTCGACGAGATCCGCCGCGCCCGTGCCGACCAACATCAGCTTGCCCGCCGGTGATCCAAGGCTGCCCGCAACGATCCCGCCGGGGATGGACGTGGTCGACACATTGCTCCGGTATGACAGCTTCACGACCGAGGTCGTGTCCACGGCGGTGACGGTGTTGGTGTTGCGGTTGGTCAGGTAGGTGTAACTGCCGTTGGGGGCCATGGCAACCCCGAAGGACCAGGTGTTGGCGGGCAGGGACGCGACGGTGGTGTTGGTGGTGGTGTCGATGACGGTGACGGTGCCTGCGGGGGTGGACCAGTTGCCGATGCTGGTGACGAACAACCGGGTGCCGTCGGGGGTGATGGCCAGTTTGTAGGGCAGCGTGGTGCCCGTGGCGATGGTGCCGGTGACGGTGTTGGTGGTGGTGTTGATGACGGTGATGGTGTTGGTCGAGCCGTTGGCCACATACAGGCTTGGTGCCGTCGGGGCTTGCGGTGCTGCCGAAGGGGCTGTTGGTGGAGATGAACCCGGTCAGGGTGTTGGTGGTGGTGTCCAGGATCTGGATTCTGTTGTCCTGGGCCACGCTGATGTAGGCGCGGGACCCGATCACCGTGATGTGGTTGGGTTGGCGCCCGGTGGCTATGGTGGCGGTCACGGTGTTGGTGGCGGTGTTGATCACGCTGACGGAGTTGGAGTTCTGGTTGGTCACATACAACCGGGTGCCGTTGGTGTTGAACGCCAGGCTGTTGGGTAGCGCGCCGACGTTGATGGTGGCGGTGATGGCGTTGGTGGTGGTGTCGATCACCGAGACGGTGTTGGGGCCGTTGCGGGTGACGTAGAGTCGGGTGCCGTCGGCGCTGACTGCTGCGGCTGACGCTCCCGAGCCCACGGTGATGGTGCCGGTGACGGTGTTGGTGGCGGTGTTGATCACCGACACGGTGCCCGCACCGGTGGTCACCACATAGGCGCGGGTGCCATCGGAATTGAACACCACCGCACCAGGGGCAGCACCCACTCCCACCGTGCCGAACACCGGGAGCGTCGGTGCTCCCGGGCTTGCGCCCGTCGGGATGACAGACAGTGCGTTGTTGTCGCTGGCCGCCACGTAAACCCGAGCGCCGGTCGGGCTCACCGCCAAATCGACCGGACCCGCACCGACCGCGTACGAATCGGCGATAGCGTTCGTCGCGGTGTTGATGATGGTGACCGATTCGCCGAATTCACTGGCGACATACAGCTTTGTGCCGTCGGCGGAAACCTTCATGCTGCGCGGGCCCGCGTTGACCGTGATCCGCTGAATCACCGCGTTCGTGGCCGCATCGACGGCGGTGACGGTGTCGTCGCCGTCGCTGAAGTAGACCCTGGAACCGTCCGGGCTGACCACGACCTGCGATGAGCGGTCGCCGATGACAATCTGGGTCACGGTATCGGTCGCGGTGTTGATCACCACGGCGTTGGTGCCGCCGTAGTTGGCGACGTAGAGCCTTGTGCCGTTGGCGCTTAGCGCCAAACCACGGGGGGCCTGCAGCCCGGTGATGGTGCTCACGGCGTTGTTGGATGTCTGGAGCACCGAGATCGAATTGCCAAGGGAATTCGCGACGTAGAGCTTTGCGCCGTCACTGCTCAACACCACGCTCGTCGGTCCGTTGCCAACCCCAACCGCCGCCATCGTTCCGTTCGCGGTGTCGACCACCAACACGATGTCGTCGGCCTGCGACGCGACGTACAGCCGTGAGCTGTTGCTGCTGAGTGCCATCGCTGACGGCGCGACAGGCAACGTGAGCGATCCCGCGATCGCGTTGGTGCTGGTGTCGATGACCGCGACCCAACCGTCGGGGTCGCTGGTGGACGGTCCCGCGGTGCGCGAACCCGCGACGAACAGGCGGCTACCGTCCGCGCTCAACGCCATCAGCTGTGGGCGGTCGCCGACGGTGACGGTCTTGATCGTGGTGTTGGTGGCGGTTTCGACAACCGATACCGAGTTGCCGTCCTGGTTCGCCACATAGGCCAGCGAACCGCTTTGGTTGAACGTCACCGCCACCGGCTTGTCCCCAACCGCGACCGACGTCGTCGGCGTGTTGAGGGCTGACCAGGTATAACTGACGGCACGGGTGGCCGCGCCGCCGTGGCCATCGCTGACGCTGACGGTGAAGGAGTCGGTGCCACCGGTGGTCAGGCCGGAGTAGTACGCCGTGTTGGGGGTGTAGGTGAAGGTGCCGCCCCCAGAACTCGAGACCGCTCCGTGCGCAGGCAACGACGTAACGGTGTAGGTCAATGTGTCGCCGTCGGCGTCGGAGCTGGCCAACTGGTAGGAGATAGCACCCGTCAACGGGTTTCGCGTGCCTGGCGTGGCGCTGATCGCGCCTGGTGCGGTGTTGGTGGGGCTGATGGTGACGGTGACGGGGACGGCGATGGTGGCGCCGTGGGCGTCGTTGAGGGTGACGGTGAAGGTGTCGACATTGGCGCCGGTGGCTCGCGGCGTTGTCGGCGGATGCGGCGTGGCGGGCGGCGGCGTTGGGGTTGTAGGTGAAGGTGCCGTTGGTGTTGACGGTGACGGTGCCTTTGGTTGTGGTGGTGGAGCCGCTGAAAGTGACTGTGTCGCCGTCGGTGTCGTTGGCGGTGACCGAGCCGGTCACCACACCGTCGGTGCCGGGTGCGCCGGGGTTGGCGGTGCCGGTTGGCGCGGTGTTGGTGGGGCTGATGGTGACGGTGACGGGGACGGCGATGGTGGCGCCGTGGGCGTCGTTGAGGGTGACGGTGAAGGTGTCGACATTGGCGCCGGTGGCTGCGGCGTTGTCGGCGGATGCGGCGTGGCGGGCGGCGGCGTTGGGGTTGTAGGTGAAGGTGCCGTTGGTGTTGACGGTGACGGTGCCTTTGGTTGTGGTGGTGGAGCCGCTGAAAGTGACTGTGTCGCCGTCGGTGTCGTTGGCGGTGACCGAGCCGGTCACCACACCGTTGGCACCCGGTGCGCCGGGATTCGCTGTGCCCGTGGGGTTTTGGTTGGCGGTGGCGTTGCTGGTGGTTGTGGTGGCGATTTTGGTGAGGGTGTTGGTGTTGCGGTTGGTGAGGTAGGTGTAGGTGCCGTTGGGGGCCACGGCGACCCCGAAGGACCAGGTGTTGTTGGGCAGGTTGGCGATGGTGGTGTTGGTGGTGGTGTCGATGACGGTGACGGTGCCTGCGGGGGTGGACCAGTTGCCGATGCTGGTGACGAACAGGCGGGTGCCGTCGGGGGTGATGGCGACTTTGTAGGGCAGCGTGGTGCCCGTGGCGATGGTGCCCGTCACGGTGTTGGTGGCGGTGTTGATGACCGAGATCGTGTTGGTCGAGCCGTTGGCCACATACAGCCGGGTGCCGTCGGGGCTGGCGGTGCTGCCGTACGGGCCGGCCACCGTGATGGTTCCGGTCAGGGTGTTGGTGGTGGTGTCCAGGATCTGGATCTTGTTGTCCTGGGCCACGCTGATGTAGGCGCGGGTGCCGACCACCGTGACGTGGTTGGGTTGGCGCCCGACGGCGATGGTGGCGGTCACCGTGTTGGTGGCGGTGTTGATCACGCTGACGGTGTTGGAGTTCTGGTTGGTGACATACAACCGGGTGCCATCGGTGTTCAACGCCAGGCTGTTCGGCAAGGCGCCGACGTTGATGGTCGCGGTGATCGCGTGGCTGGTGGTGTCGATCACCGAGACGGTGTTGGGTCCGTTGCGGGTGACATAGAGCCGGGTGCCGTCGGCGCTGACCGCGGCCGCGCTGGCACCTGAGCCGACAGTGATGGTGCCGGTCACGGTGTTGGTGGCGGTGTTGATCACCGAGACGGTGCCTGCACCGGGATTGACCACATAGCCGCGGGACCCATCGGAGGTGAACACCACCGCACCAGGGGCGCTGCCCACCCCCACCGTGCCCAACACCGCGGGCGAAGCGATCACCGACACCGTCACCGGCACATTGACCTGACCGCCGAACCCGTCTGACACCGTGACGGTGAAGCTGTCCTGCCGATCGGCAGCGGTGGCATTGCTGGCCACCGCGGCATGACGCGCGGCATAGGTTGGGGTGTAAGTGAATTGACCCGGCGCAGTCAACGTCACCGAACCCTTGGCAGGCGCACTCGTCGCGTACGACAACGAATCCCCGTCCGGATCAACAGCATTAACCACAACGGTGACCGCACCATTGGACGCCGCCGGCGAACCCACAGACAGGTTTGTGGTGGGGTTTTGGTTGGCGGTGGCGTTGCTGGTGGTTGTGGTGGCGATTTTGGTGAGGGTGTTGGTGTTGCGGTTGGTGAGGTAGGTGTAGGTGCCGTTGGGGGCCACGGCGACCCCGAAGGACCAGGTGTTGTTGGGCAGGTTGGCGATGGTGGTGTTGGTGGTGGTGTCGATGACGGTGACGGTGCCTGCGGGGGTGGACCAGTTGCCGATGCTGGTGACGAACAGGCGGGTGCCGTCGGGGGTGATGGCGACTTTGTAGGGCAGCGTGGTGCCCGTGGCGATGGTGCCCGTCACGGTGTTGGTGGCGGTGTTGATGACCGAGATCGTGTTGGTCGAGCCGTTGGCCACATACAGCTTGGTGCCGTCGGGGCTGGCGGTGCTGCCGTACGGGCCGGCCACCGTGATGGTTCCGGTCAGGGTGTTGGTGGTGGTGTCCAGGATCTGGATCTTGTTGTCCTGGGCCACGCTGATGTAGGCGCGGGTGCCGACCACGGTGACGTGGTTGGGTTGGCGCCCGACGGCGATGGTGGCGGTCACCGTGTTGGTGGCGGTGTTGATCACGCTGACGGTGTTGGAGTTCTGGTTGGTGACATACAACCGGGTGCCATCGGTGTTCAACGCCAGGCTGTTCGGCAAGGCGCCGACGTTGATGGTCGCGGTGATCGCGTGGCTGGTGGTGTCGATCACCGAGACGGTGTTGGGTCCGTTGCGGGTGACATAGAGCCGGGTGCCGTCGGCGCTGACCGCGGCCGCGCTGGCACCTGAGCCGACAGTGATGGTGCCGGTCACGGTGTTGGTGGCGGTGTTGATCACCGAGACGGTGCCTGCACCGGGATTGACCACATAGCCGCGGGACCCATCGGAGGTGAACACCACCGCACCAGGGGCGCTGCCCACCCCCACCGTGCCCAACACCGCGGGCGAAGCGATCACCGACACCGTCACCGGCACATTGACCTGACCGCCGAACCCGTCTGACACCGTGACGGTGAAGCTGTCCTGCCGATCGGCAGCGGTGGCATTGCTGGCCACCGCGGCATGACGCGCGGCATAGGTTGGGGTGTAAGTGAATTGACCCGGCGCAGTCAACGTCACCGAACCCTTGGCAGGCGCACTCGTCGCGTACGACAACGAATCCCCGTCCGGATCAACAGCATTAACCACAACGGTGACCGCACCATTGGACGCCGCAGGCGAACCCACCGTCACCGATTGCACCGTCGGGTCGGAGTTGGCAGCCGCCGCCATGGCGAAGGTCTGGCTGGTGTCCTGCGTCTGCGCGGCCCGTGCCGTCGCGGCTTCCCCTGGTTCCACTGTGTTGCGCCGGGCAGCCGCCCACGCGAGTTCGAGGAACGACACCGGAGAACGCGGCACGCCGGGGGTATCCGTGGCGAACGGGTTCAGCCCGGCCCAGCCCATCAGGCCGACCAGCAGCTGCGCGGCCGGCGTGAGCGCTGCCTTCTCTGGTTCCGGGGCGGTGGGAGCGACGATCGCGGTGCTGTCGACCGTCACGGCGACCGCGGTCGGCGTCGATGTCGAACGAGTGGCAGGCGCCGGTGCCTTGGCAGCGGGGGCTGACGGCGGGGTCGCAACGGTCGCCTTGACCGGGTCCGCGCTGGCCACCCGCGGCCGCTCCACAGTCTTGGTGCTCGTGGCCGCCGGCTTTTCCGAGTACTTCGATCCGCGTTCGGCAGGGCCGGGATCGCTCGGCGTGCGCTTTTCCGGCTCGGGCTCGGGCTCGCGTGACGGCGTCGGTGGGACGGTGGCTGTGGGCGTCGGGTCGGAAGTCGGCGTCGGTTTCGTCGGTGCGGTGGGCGCAGCTTCCTCGGGTTCTGCTTCCGTGCCCGTTGGCTCGGATTCGGTCTTCTTCGGCTCCGATGGGTTAGCCGGTGCCGAATCGTCGGGCGAATCGGTCGAATTGGTCTCCGACTCCACCGATGGCTCAGCAACCGCAATTCCCGGAGCGGAGGCCACCGCCACCCCGACTCCCAGCGCGACCGCAAGTGCTCCAACCCGCCCGACGTACCTCGCGTACCCCACCGGATCCCCCCGCCAGTCCGTCGCTAGCCTCAGCGTCAGTTAGCTCGTTTGCTGAATCTACCGCCTACGCCGCAGGAGAGGAATGGGGTGTTTCCCTATGCGTTAATTTGCTAGGGCAGGGAAGCGACCCACCAGCGTTGTGGCCGATGCCGCCACCGCTAGTTCCCCCGATCCGCACCCCAGTCGCGCTGGATTACCCACGTCCGTACCCGGCATTGTCCCTCGGCAAACACGGTGGGGCTTTCACAGCCAACTCATATCTGAATCATTGATGCGACCTAGCTGAGCGCACGCATCATGGCGGACATGAGCGATTCACCCGAGCAGTCGACCGAGACCACAGGACCAGTGTCCGCACAGCCCGTTGCGGCGTCGCCGCCACCGCCAGTCCCGCCCACCGCGGTTGCACCGCCACAGCCGTACAAGCCGTACAAGCACAGCCGGTTGAATCAGGTCGCCGCCTGGGTCGGCATCGTCGCGGGCTCGGTCTTCATCGTTGCGGTGATCTTCGGGACCGGCTTCGTGCTCGGTGCACATTCCGGTGATCGCGGATTCGACCGGCACGAGGCGGTCATGTTCAAGCATCGCCCGGAGCCGGCCTTCCAGATGGGGCCGATGGGCGAGTTCGAGCGTGGCCCGTTCGTCTTCCGCGGCCCCAACTTCCCAGCGCCGCCACCGGGGGCACCTGGCGCACCGGGCGGACCCCAAGCACCTGGCTCCCCGGTGCCTGCGCGTCCGTAGCGCGCGTTCCTCTGACGCGATTTTGGGTACCCGGCTGTAGGTCATCCGCGACAGCCCACCGCGACAAGGAGATGAAGGGATGCCCGAGAACCCCGAGAAGTACGCCACCACCGACGCCGGTGCCCCAATACCGAGCGTTGAGCATTCGCTGACAGTTGGCCCTGACGGTCCGATCCTGCTGCAGGACCACTATCTGATCGAGCAGATGGCCAACTTCAACCGGGAGCGCATCCCGGAGCGCCAGCCGCATGCGAAAGGCGGCGGCGCGTTTGGCCACTTTGAGGTGACGCACGACGTCAGCAGGTTCACCAAGGCGGCCGTGTTCGCGCCGGGCACCAAGACCGAGACGCTGATTCGGTTTTCCACCGTGGCCGGCGAGCGCGGCAGCCCGGACACTTGGCGCGACCCACGCGGTTTCGCGCTGAAGTTCTACACGTCCGAGGGCAACTTCGACATGGTGGGGAACAACACCCCGGTGTTCTTCGTCCGCGACCCGTTGAAGTTCCAGAATTTCATCCGCAGCCAGAAGCGCATGGCCGCCACCAACCTGCGTGACCATCACATGCAATGGGATTTCTGGACGCTGTCACCGGAGTCGGCGCATCAGGTGACGTGGCTGATGGGCGATCGGGGCATCCCGAAGTCCTGGCGGCAGATGAACGGCTACTCCAGCCATACCTACAGCTGGCTCAACGCCGACGGCGAGATGTGCTGGGTGAAGTACCACTTCAAGACCGACCAGGGCGTCGACTTCCTCACCCAGGAGGAAGGCGACCAGCTCGCCGGCGAGGACGGCGACTACCACCAGCGCGACCTATACACCTCGATCGAGAACGGCAACTTCCCGAGCTGGACGCTGCACGTTCAGATCATGCCGTTCGAGGACGCCAAGACGTATCGGTTTAACCCGTTCGACCTGACAAAGGTATGGCCGCACGGCGATTACCCACTGCATGAGGTCGGCCGACTCACGTTGGACCGCAACGTCACTGACTATCACGCCGAGATCGAGCAGGCCTCGTTCGAACCCAACAACATCGTGCCGGGCACCGGCCTGAGCCCGGACAAGATGCTGCTTGCCCGCGGCTTTTCCTACGCCGATGCACATCGCGCCAGACTCGGCGTGAACTACAAGCAGATCCCGGTCAACGCGCCCAAGGTCGAGGTGCACAGCTACAGCAAGGACGGCGCAATGCGAATCCGCAATGTGACCGACCCGGTGTATGCGCCGAACTCGATGGGTGGTCCAGAGGCCGACCCGAAGCGGGCCGCCGAAGTGCACTGGTTGTCGGACGGCGACATGGTCCGCGCCGCGTACACCCTGCGCCAGGACGACGACGACTTCGGCCAAGCGGGCACCATGGTCCGCGAAGTATTGGACGACGACGCGCGGGACCGGTTGGCTCACAACATCATTGGTCATGTGTCCAAGGGCGTTCGGGAGCCGGTGCTTTCACGGGTCTTCGAGTATTGGAAGCACGTGGACCCCGACCTCGGTAAGAAGATCGAGGAAGGTGTACGCGCCAACCTGGCATGATCAATCCCCATGAGCATCGACGTCGTTTACACCGCAGAATCAACCGCGACCGGCGGCGGTCGCGACGGGCACGTGAAGTCGACCGACGGCAAGATTGATCTGGACACCCGCCCGCCGAAGGAGGCGGGCGGCAGCGGCGAGGGGGTTAACCCCGAACTGCTGTTCTCGGCGGGCTACTCGGCGTGCTTCCTCGGCGCGCTACGGCTGGTGGCACGCAATGACGACGTCACGCTCGACGACGCGTCCGGTGTCACCGCACGAATCGGCTTCGGCAAGGACTCCGAAGGCGGCTTCGGCCTCACCGCGTACCTGATCGGCTACCTACCCGGACTTGAGCAGGGCGTCGCCGACGACCTGATGAACAAGGCGCATCAGGTCTGCCCGTACTCCAAGGCAACCAGGGGCAACATCGACGTCGAGCTGTCGGCGAAGGTCTAGGGCGGTGCGGATCCTCGCCATGGCCGGTGCCGGTTTGGCTGTCGGCCTGTTGTTGGCGGTGCCTGCGCACGCGCGCCCTTCGGATCCGGGCGTGGTGAACTACGCGGTGCTTCCCAAGGGCTCGGTCGGCAACATCGTGGGCGCGACGATGAGGTTCGAATCGACGTTCACAGATCCGTTCCAGTCGTATTACGTCGACAATCCCGTCTGCAACAACTGGGCCGACATCGGGTTGCCCGACGTGTACGCCGATCCGGACCTTGCGGCGTTCAACGGGTCTGTGGCGCAGGAGTCGCCGACCGATATGACGCACTTCGTCAAGCAGGCGGTCGGGGTGTTCGCGACCACCGACGCCGCCGACCGTGCGTTCCACCGCGTCGTCGACAGGACCATCGGCTGCAGCGGTCAAACGACGACCATGCACCTCGACAACCTCACCAACCAGGTGTGGACATTCACGGGTGGCCCCGCGGGCGCCACCGACGCGGACTGGTCCAAACAGGAGGCAGGCACCGACCGCCGCTGCTTCACCACCACCCGGAAACGGGAGAACGTTCTGCTGCAGGCGAAAGTCTGCCAATCCGGTAACGGCGGCCCAGCGGTGAACGTGCTGGCAGGCGCGATGCAGAACACGCTTGGGCAATAATGCGAGAGATTTTGGGGTACATGTCACCAACGCGTCACTGAAAAAATCGCGGGACTTTGTCGGTGTCCTCTGGAAGATGGTGTGAAGGCCGCGATCATTCCCTACCCGGAAGGGGCCGGAAGATATGACCTTCACAATCACGCCTGAGGTGCAAGACGCGCATCTGACCAGCGCACATAGCGCAGGCGTGCAGATCGGCGAGATGTGTCTGAAGGACGGTCCGGTAGGACCGGTGGGCCTGGAAGTCGAGGCGCACTGCTTCGATCTGACCGACCCGATGCGTCGGCCCGGCTGGGCGGAGCTGACCGACGTGATCGCCGGCGTGCCCCCGCTGCCCGGCGGCAGCACTGTCACCGTCGAACCGGGCGGTGCGGTCGAACTGTCCGGGCCCCCGATGGATGGCGCGGTGTCGGCCATCGCCGCGATGGCGGCCGACCGGGCGGTGTTGCGCACCGCGTTCGCACAGGCCGGGCTCGGGCTGGTGCTGCTCGGCGCTGATCCGCTGCGGCCCGCAAGGAGGGTGAACCCCGGCGACAGGTACCGCGCGATGGAACGGTTCTTCACTGCCAGCCAGACCGGCGCCGCGGGCGCGGCGATGATGACGTCGACGGCGTCGGTACAGGTCAACCTCGAGGCCGGGCCGCGGGACGGTTGGGCCGCGCGGGTTCGGCTGGCGCATGCGCTCGGCCCGACGATGATCGCGATGTCGGCCAACTCGCCGTTGCTCGGCGCGAAGTTCTCCGGCTGGCAGTCCACCCGCCAACGGGTGTGGAGTCAGCTGGATTCGGCGCGGTGCGGCCCCATTCTCGGCGCCGACGGTGACGACCCGGCCAGCGACTGGGCGCGGTACGCCCTGCGTGCGCCGGTGATGCTGGTCCATAACGATGGGGCTGCCGAGGCCGTCACCACCTGGGTGCCGTTTGCCGACTGGGCCGACGGCCGGGTGCTGCTGGGCGACCGCAGACCCACCCAAGCCGACCTGGACTACCACCTGACGACACTTTTTCCGCCGGTCCGCCCGCGTCAGTTCCTGGAGATCCGCTACCTCGACAGCGTGCCCGACGCGGTGTGGCCCGCGGTGGTCTTCACCCTCGTCACGCTGCTGGACGATCCCGACGCCGCCGACATCGCCGCCGAGGCGACCGAATCGGTGGCCACTGCGTGGGATCGGGCCGCCCAGATCGGGCTCGGCGACCGGCGGCTGCACGATGCCGCGCTCCGGTGCGTGCAGGCCGCGGCCGAGCGCGCTCCTGCCGAGCTGGAGGAATCGATGCAAGGCCTCGTGCGTTCGGTCGAAAAGGGGCGATGTCCGGCCGACGATGTCGCCGACCGGGCGGTGAAGTACGGGATCGGCCCTGCGGTCAGTCAATTGGCGCGAGGAGAGATGTGACGTCACGCGAAACGTTGGCGCGTGAGCTCACCAAGGCACGGGATCGCACGCTGCGGCTCGTCGACTTCGACGATGCCGAGCTGCATCGCCAGTACGACCCGTTGATGAGCCCGCTGGTGTGGGATCTCGCGCACATCGGCTGGCAGGAGGAGCTGTGGCTGCTCCGCGGCAATAACCCCGATCGGCCGGGACTGCTCGAGCCACAGGTCGAGCGCTGCTACGACGCGTTCGTCAACTCCCGCGCCAGCCGGGTGAATCTGCCGCTGCTGCCGCCAACGGACGCGCGCGCGTATTGCGGCACGGTGCGCAACCAGGTCTTCGACACCCTTGACGAACTTGCCGACGACGACACCGGCTTCACCTTCGGATTGGTGATCAGCCACGAGAACCAGCACGACGAGACGATGATGCAGGCGCTGAACCTGCGGGCAGGCCCGCCGCTGCTGGATCGCGGAGCTGCCTTGCCGCCGGGCCGGTCGGGTATCGCAGGCACGTCGGTGCTCGTGCCCGCAGGAGAGTTCGTCCTCGGCGTCGATGCGGTCAGCGAACCGCACTCGCTCGACAACGAACGCAACGCGCATGTGGTCGATCTGCCGGCATTCCGGATCGGCCGGGTCCCCGTGACCAACTCCGAGTGGCAGCAGTTTGTCGACGACGGCGGCTACCGGCAGCAGCGCTGGTGGTCGGACCGCGGCTGGGCGTATCGGCAGCAGGCGGGGCTGACCGCACCGCAGTTCTGGAACACGGGGGATTTGGCGGGCACACGTACCCGCTTCGGGCACGTCGAACAGATCCCCGGCGACGAGCCCGTGCAGCACGTCACCTACTTCGAGGCCGAGGCATACGCGGCGTGGGCCGGCGCGCGGCTACCCACCGAGGAGGAATGGGAGAAGGCCGCCGCCTGGGACCCCGCGGCTGGCAAGCGTCGCCGATTCCCTTGGGGCGCTTCGGAACCCACCGAACACCTGGCCAACCTCGGCGGCGACGCGTTGCGCCCCGCCCCGGCCGGGGCATACCCCGCGAGCGCCTCGGCCTACGGCGCCGAGCAGATGTTGGGCGACGTGTGGGAGTGGACGTCGTCACCGCTGCGGCCGTGGCCGGGCTTCACGCCGATGCTCTACGAGCAGTACTCGGAGCCGTTCTTCGACGGTGACTACAAGGTGTTGCGCGGCGGATCATGGGCGGTCGCGTCGAGCATCCTGCGGCCCAGCTTCCGCAACTGGGACCATCCGATCCGGCGGCAGATCTTCTCCGGTGTGCGGCTGGCCTGGGACGTCAGCTGATGTGCCGCCATCTGGCTTGGCTCGGTGCACCGTGTTCGGTGGCGTCGCTGGTGTTGGAGCCGGCGTATGGGCTTCTGGTGCAGTCGTATTCGCCACGACGCCAGAAGCACGGCCTGATGAACGCCGATGGTTGGGGTGTCGGCTTCTTCGACGGTGAGGGCGGCGTCGCCCGTCGGTGGCGCAGCGCCGCACCGCTATGGGGTGACGCGTCGTTCGCGTCGGTCGCGCCGGCGCTTCGCAGCGGTTGCGTGGTGGCGGCGGTGCGTTCGGCCAGCGTCGGTATGCCGATCGAACCGTCGGCTTCGGCACCGTTTACCGACGGTCGGTGGTTGCTCTCGCACAACGGCCTCGTGGACAGGACCGTGCTGCCGTTGTCCGGTACGGCCGAGTCCACGGTCGACAGCGCGCTGCTGGCCGCGCTGATCTTCGAGCGCGGACTCGACGCGCTCGGCGACACGATCGTCGAGGTCGCCGCGGCGGATCCGAACGCCCGGCTGAACATCGTGGCGGCCAATGGTACTCAACTGCGCGCCACCACATGGGGCGACACGCTGTCCGTGCTCCGTAGGGACGACGGCGTGGTGCTGGCGAGTGAACCATACGACGACAACCCCGAATGGCAGGAGATCCCCGACCGACACCTCGTCGAGGTCGTGGGCGCTCGTGTCGAGTTGATCCCTTTGAAAGGCGCGTTATGACCTTGTCGCTGTCCAACTATCTTGCCGCCGACTCAGCCGCGCAGGCGCTGCGTCGCGACGTGGCCGACGGCTTAGCCAAGACACCGAAAACGTTGCCGCCCAAATGGTTCTACGACTCGGTCGGCAGCGACCTTTTCGACCAGATCACCCGGCTGCCCGAATACTATCCGACACGTGCGGAAGCGCAGATCCTGCGCGAGTGCTCCGCAGAGATCGCCGCGGCGTCGGGTGCGGACACCCTCGTCGAACTCGGCAGCGGTACCTCGGAGAAGACGCGCATGCTGTTGAACGCCTTGCGGGACAGCGGTTCCCTGCGACGCTTCATTCCGTTCGACGTCGACGCCGGAGTGCTGAGCGCGGCAGGTTCGGCGATCCGGGAGGAATTCCCCGGCATCGAGATCGAGGCGGTGTGCGGTGATTTCGAGGAGCACCTCGGCGAGATTCCCCGTGTCGGCCGTCGCCTCATCGCCTTCCTCGGTTCCACCGTCGGCAATCTGACCACCGGTCCGCGCGCCGATTTCCTTGCCGCGCTGTCGGAGACGATGCAACCCGGCGACACTCTGCTGCTCGGCACCGACCTGGTGAAGGACACCGATAGGCTGGTCCGCGCCTATGACGACAGCGCCGGTGTGACGGCGCGGTTCAACCGCAACGTGCTCGCCGTCGTCAACCGTGAGCTCGATGCCGACTTCGACCTGGACGCCTTCGAGCATGTGGCGAAGTGGAACGCCGAGGAGGAACGCATCGAGATGTGGCTGCGCGCCACCACTGCTCAACAGGTGCGCGTCGCCGCGTTGGATCTGACCGTCGACTTCGCGGCGGGCGAGGAGATGCTCACCGAGGTGTCCTGCAAGTTCCGGGCCGACGGAGTGGCTGCCGAATTGGCCGCGGCGGGCCTGCGCCGCACGCACTGGTGGACAGATCCGGCGGGAGACTTCGGGCTCTCGCTGTCGACGCTGTGACATCCAACGCGGGGAGCCTCGCCGAGCAGTGGCGCGCGGCCCGGCCGAAAGTCGCGGGGCTGCACCTGGATAGCGCGGCGTGCTCGCGGCAGAGCTTTGCCGTCATCGATGCGGCGACGCAACACGCCAAACATGAGGCCGAGGTCGGCGGGTACGTGGCCGCCGAAGCCGCCGCGCCCGTGCTGGACGCGGGGCGTGCCGCCGTCGGCACCCTGACCGGGATGAGCCGCGACGACGTCGTCTTCACCACCGGCTCCAACGACGCCCTAGACACCTTGTTGAGCAGCTGGCAGGGCGAGCGCACGGTGGCCTGTCTGCCAGGTGAGTACGGGCCGAATCTTGCGATCATGGCCGCCAACGGTTTTCGGGTCAGCGCGCTGCCCGCCGACGGCGACGGCCGGCTCGTCATCGACGAGGCCGCGCGGCAGTTGGCCGCCGACCCGCCCGCCCTCGTGCACCTCACCCCGTTAGCCAGCCATCGCGGCCTGGCCCAGCCGATGGCCGAATTCGCTTCGGTCTGCGGTGATCTGGACCTGCCGTTGGTGCTCGACGGCGCGCAGGCGCTCGGGCACCTGGACTGCGTGGTCGGCGCATCGGCCGTCTACAGCTCGTCCCGCAAGTGGCTGGCGGGCCCGCGCGGCGTCGGGGTGCTGGCTATCACACCTGCGCTCGCGGAACGGCTGCAGCCGCGGCTGCCTCCGCCGGAATGGGGTCTGCCGTTGTCGGTGCTTGCGCGACTCGACCATGGCGAGGCGAATCTGGCTGCCCGCATAGGGTTTTCGGTTGCAGTCGGTGAACATCTGGCCGCCGGTCCCGCGAACGTCCGGGACCGGCTGGCCACGGTAGGCCGACTGACGCGCAGCGCCGTTGCCGACGTCAAGGGCTGGCGCGTGATCGAGCCGCTCGACGAGCCGACCGCGATCACCACCCTTGAGCCCATTGGCGGTGCGGACCCGCAGCGCATCAGGGCGTGGTTGATCGCCGAACGGGGGATCGTCACCACCTACGCCGAAATGCTGCGTGCGCCTTTCGAGATGCGCACACCGGTGTTGCGGGCGTCGCCGCACGTGGACAGCACCGCCGAGGACCTCGAGCAGTTCGCAGAAGCGCTGGCCGTCGCGACCGCCAAGGCCTAACCCTGGCCTAACCCGCCTTGTGCGCGGTCAGCAGGTACGCCGGCATCTTCTGGCGGCCCTTCTCGTCGCTCTCGAAGGTCGGCATCTCAAAGGGCGCGTCGGGAAAGACCATTGCGTTGGCGTGAATGAACGCAGGGCGGATCTCGTCGATCTCCCAGTACTTCGACACCGCCTCACGCAATTCGTCCTCGGCGACGGTGTGCGGGCCGAACTCCGCCTCGGGCGGGAACGCGGCCTTGGCGAAAACCAGCATGTAGAAGTTGGCGCCCGGGGCGGCCGCCCTGAGCACCGAATGCAGGTAACCATCGCGTCCCTCGATTGGCAGCGAGTGGAACAGCGTGCTGTCGATGATCGTGTTGAAGCGGCCGTCGAACCCGGTGAACGACGTGATGTCGTCCTGGACGAACGTCGCGTCGGTGAGTCCGCGGTCCTGCGCGGCCTTGGCGGCCGCCGCCACCGCGGTCGGCGTCAAGTCGATGCCGACCACGACGTATCCGTCAGCGGCCAACGCCAGCGATAATTCGGCGTAACCGCATCCCGCGTCGAGTACGTCGCTGCGGACCTTCCCTGCCGCGGCCAGCGCGGCGAGTTCGGGCTGCGGTTCGCCGATATTCCACGGCGGCGGCCCTCCGAAGGGGCCTTGGTTCTGGTAGGCGTCGTCCCAATCCATCACCTCAGATGTCATGGGTCCCAACCTACTCGGCGCAATCTGGCTGGTGGGTATGGATTTGCTTAGGGCTTAGTCACCAGCAGCGTCGCCCGGTAATCCTCGAACGCGATCGGTTCTGTGGTATCCGGGTAGGGGTCAAGGGACTGCAGCTCGATCGTGTACGCGCCCACCGTGGTCGTCTGCATGCTTTGGTCAGGAGCGGCGTTGGTGTTGAACTCCGTTGCCGTCGGCGCGCTTCCCTGCGGCTGGACCTCGACCGCGATGCGCGCTTGCCCCGTCCAGACGCAGTCGACCGCCGTCGGGCAGCGTGAGTCTTCCAGCACGTCGGTGAAGCGCAGGCTCAGGTCCTCGCTTCTGATCGACACCTGTTGTCCCCCGCCGAGGGTGAACACCTCGTCGAGGTTGTACTCGGCGGGCGCGGCATCGGCCTGCCTGCTGTGGCAACCCACCAGTGCCGTCGCCAGTGCGAGCAGGCACACCGCTTTCACGACCATGTGTGCACCGGCTCGTTGCTGTGCATCCGCTCGCAGTACAGCCGCAGCATCTCGGCCAGTGCGTTCGGTCGGGTCAGCCCGCGTTCCTGCAGCGCGCGCACGGTGGCAACCTGCCACGTGGCGCCGTTGCGGCCGGTCTTGGCCCTGCCTTCGATGACCCCCAGATAGCGGTCGCGCACCTCGGTGGCCACCCCCCAGCGGCGCAGGCCCTCGTCGGCCATCGGCAACAGCTGACGCAGCACCAACTCGTCGGGCGTTACCTCGCCGAGCCCGGGCCAATACAACCGGGCGTCCATCCCATGCTCGGCAGATGCGACGAAATTATGTTGTGCCGCAGCGAAACTCATCTTCGTCCACAGCGGGCGGTCCTCCTCGGACAGTGCACGCAGCGTGCCGTAGTAGAACGCCGAGTTGGCCATCATGTCCACCACGGTCGGCCCTGCTGGCAGCACCCGGTTCTCGACCCTCAGGTGTGGCTTGCCGTCGACGACGTCGTACACCGGCCGGTTCCACCGGTAGATGGTGCCGTTGTGCAACCGAAGTTCGGCAAGGCGCGGGGTGCGGCCAGCCGCCAGCTCGGCCACCGGATCTTCCTCCGAAAGCTCTGGCAGCAGCGAAGGAAAGTAGCGGACGTTCTCCTCGAACAGGTCGAAGATCGACGTGATCCACCGTTCGCCGAACCACACCCGCGGCCGCACGCCCTGCGTCTTGAGCTCGTCGGGGCGGGTGTCGGTGGCCTGGGTGAACAGCTCTATGCGGGTCTCGGACCACAGCTGGTGTCCGAAGAAATACGGCGAGTTCGCCCCGAGTGCGAGCTGCGGACCGGCCAGCACCTGCGCGGCGTTCCAGTTCTGTGCGAACTCGGCGGGGGAGACCTGCAGATGCAGCTGCATGCTGGTGCACGCCGATTCCGGCGCGATCGACTCGGTCTGCAGGCTCAGTCGCTCGGGTCCGGCGATGTCGATAAGGATGTCCTCGCCGCGGGCGGTGAAGATCGAGTCGTTGAGCGCCTGATAGCGCGTCGAGTCGCTCATCCAGTGGCCCGAAAGGTGCTCGGGCATCAGCGTCGGCAGTATGCCGATCATCACGATGTGCGCGCCGTCCTGGTTGGCCTTGGCTTCGGCGGCGTTGAGGCTGGCCCGAACGATCGACTCCAGCTCCAGTGCCGCCCGGCCCGGCAACGGCCGCGGTGGGACGTTGAATTCGATGTTGTAGGCGCCCAATTCGGTCTGGTACGCCGGATCGGCGATCGAGGCGAGCACTTCTTGGTTGCTCATCGCGGGCTGATATTCGGCGTCGACCAGGTTGCACTCGATCTCCATGCCGGTCAATGGGCGGTCGAACTCGAAACTGGATTGGGAGAGCATGGTTTCGAAGATGTCCAGGCACAGCTGAACCTTGCGCCGGTACTCGCGGCGGTGCGCGCGGGAAAACTCGGTCTGCTTCACATCTTCGCCCACATCGCCATTGTCGGCGAGTGTGCGTGTTTGTACGTGGACACGCCGTGATTAGTTGGCATTTTGCGCACGCTCGCGGGCGTGCCTCAACGAAAGTGGGACGCGCCGTTCAGGTCGAGAATCGCCCCGGACGCCCACTGCGCCTCGGCGGACGCGAGGTAGTACACCGCGGCCGCGACTTCCTCGCTTGTGCCAACCCGGCCGAGCGGACTGTCCGCGGTGACCGAAGCGGGCAGAGTCTCCCCGAAGCGTTCGGCGATCCGCTCTGTGGCGATGAACCCGGGCGCCACGCTTGCCACCGCGATACCGTGCGGCCCCAGCGACAGCGCAAGGGACTGGCCCAGCGCGTGCAGACCTGCCTTCGTCGCCGCGTAGGCGGGATGGTGGATCTCACCCCGAAACGCCGCACGCGATCCGATGTTGATGATCCGGCCTGAGACACCCGAGGCGATCATCGAGTGCGCGGCTGCCCACGAGATGTGTGCCGGCGCCCACAGATTGACCTCAGTGAACGTTCGCCAGGCGCTCACCCAGTCGTCGAAGTCGGTGCTGTCCACGGGGTGTGCCAGTTCCGGGGCCGTGGCCAACGCGGCGTTGTTGACCACGACGTCGAGACCACCGAGGGACGACTCGGCCTGCGTGACCACTCGCCGGCATTCCTCGGGTGATCGCAGATCGCCGCGGACCAGTACGTGGCCGGTACCGGCCAGCCCGGTGAACGTCTCGCGGGCCTCGTCGATCCGGGCGTTGCAATGCACCGCCACTCGGGCGCCTTCGGCGGCGAAGCGGGTCGCGATGGCCCGGCCGATGCCCCGAGATGATCCGGTGACCAGAACCCGGGTCATAGCGTGCCCGACCGGCGGCGAAACCCGCCGATCACCACGTCGAGAACTTGGGGCGGTCCGCACGCGAAGTCCGCGGAGTCGATCACGACAAGATCGGCCGGGTGGCCGGGATTGACCTGTCCGGTCACACCGCGGCCGGCGAGCGCGCGCGAATTGCCGGCGGTGGCGAGGTGGATGATCTGCTCACTGCTCAGTCCCGTGCGGGCCAGCAGGTGAAGTTCGCGACCGAACTGCCCGAACGGCGTGTGCTTCCATCCGGCGTCGCTGCCGACCGCGATCCTTGCGCCGGCTTTCACCAAGCGGCCCGCATTGTGCTGGTAGTAGTCCGTGCGCTCGCGTTGCTCCCGGTGCTCCTCGGTGCCCAGCACGCCGGGTCGGTGGAGATAGGCCTCGTTGCAGCCGAGGGTGCTGCCGAAGGTGACTCCGGCTTCGAGTGCGACGTCGAGGGCGTGCGCATCGAGAACGCTGTCGCCGTCGGCGGTCAGGAAACCGACGTGCTCGATGCCGTCCGCTCCTGACTGGACCGCGCGCAGGATCGCCTCGTTCGACAGCGCGTGCACGGTAGACCGGCGGCCGAGCGCGTGGCCGACGTCGACGGCCATGCGCAGCTGATCAACGGACAGCGTGGCCTGGTGCGGGATGGTGCCCGCGGTTCCGCCTCCGCTGCCGACCAGCTTGAGTCCGTCCGCACCGGCGCGGAGGTTGTCCCGCGCGACGTCTGCCGTCGTCCGTGTGGCGTTGATCGCCCCGCCGAACCAGTGCATGTGTCCGCGGTAAGCGGTTATCGGCATCCCGTATCGCAGCAGCCGCGGCATCGTCTGCGGATTGGGTTGCCACGCAAGGAAATCCAGGTGCGCACCAAGGTCGCGGACCGTCGTCACGCCGCCGATCAAGTGCTGTTCGAGATTCTTCGCAGCGATCCGGACCCGGTCCTGAAAGGGCAGCGGTGCCACGTCCTCGATCGTCGAGCCGTCCCCGGGCAAAGTGGTGTGTGCGTGAGAGTCGATCCATCCCGGGGTGAGGACGCCGCGGTGATGACGAATCGTGGGCAATGCGGCGTACTTCGACCCCAGCGCGCCGGCTGGGCCGACGTCGAGAATCGCACCGTCGGCGATCACCACCAGGTGATCGTGGCCGGGCAGGAAGCGGTGACCGTCGTGGAGTTGATCGACCCGTAACGCGAACAGTTGATCGGTCACGTCATCGATCCCAGTGCAGCGGCGTCGTGGTCAGTACCTCGACGCCGGCCTTGGTCACGATCACGTTGTCTTCGATCAGGCAGCTCCCGACGCCGTCCTTGGACAGGAAAGCTTCCACGCCGAAGACCATGCCTTCGACGAAGACGTCCTGCGGGCCGGACAAGTCAGTGCCGATCCGCGGCGTCTCGAAGAACAGGCCGACTCCGTGTCCATAGAACGGGAAGAATTTGGATGTCGGTGAATCGTCGCCGCCGAACCTTTGGGTCATCTCGTCGCCGCGACGGGCGAGGTCAAGTAGCGGTACCCCGGGTCGGATCATGGTGCAGAGCTCTTCGACGATCTCGACGGTGGCTTTGATCAGGTCGTCCTGTGCGGTTGTTGGGGTGCCGCCGCAGACCCATTCCCGTGCCGGGTCCAGGTAGTAGCCCTGCCACATCGGGCCGTGGACCATGCCGGCGACGAGGTCGCCGGGCCGCGGAGCCAGCTGGCTGTAGCCGGTCAGTGGTTCGGTGCACTGATAGCCGATGTGCTCGCCGTGAGTGGTGCCCATCAGCTGGATCCGTCCACCCCGCTCGACCACGATCTGGCTGGCGGCCCCTGCGGCCACCGCTTCCTTCTCGCCATCGATCAAACCAGTCATCAGGCGGGTGAGTGCCGCGGATGCCGTCTGGCCTGCGACCCGGTAGCAGTCCAGTTCGGCCTCGCTCTTGATGGCGCGGACGTCACTGACCAGGTCGTCATTCGGGCGCCACCGGATGCGCGGGCAGAGCTCGCACAGCTGCTGGTAGTACTTCACCGGGAAGAAGTTGGTCCCGACGAAGCCCACCTCCCCGGTCACGCCGAGTTCGTTCAAACGATCCCCGACGGCCTGTACCGGATCCGAGCTCCAGCGGACGTCGGCGACGGCGAGCCGGTCCATCCGGGGGTCGGGTTCATCGATGAAGAGCTCGGGCGGATGGCCACCACGGACGATGAGCGCTGCGAATGACCGTGCATTCCAGATCGGCGAATCAGCGCCCGCGCTGATCGCGAAATGATTGGTCAGGTAGAGGATGTCTCCGCAATGTTCGAATTGGCCGCCGGCGCGGCCCCAGATCACCACGGTGTCCAGGCCGCGAGTCGCCAATTGCGCGGTGACCAGACCCCAGCGTCGGGCGTACTCCTGCTCGTCGAAGTACAGACCCATGTCAGGCCGCGGCCGGGAAACCGGCCAGGACTGCGGCCATGCGCTTCATGGCGGTGTCCCAGACCAGCTCTTCCTGGGCGAAGCAAATGCGGAAATGCCGATCGCCTCCGGCCCCGAACTGATAACCCGGATTCACCACGATTCCGGCGTCACGTTTGAGCGCCAGCGCGACTTCCTGATCGGTGGCGCGTAGTCCGGCGAACGAAGGGAACAGATACGCCGAGCCGCCTGAGACTCGGACATCGATTCCTGCCATCTCATTCAGTGCGGCCACGGTGCGGTCCCGCAGGGACTGGTACTCGACGGTCCGACTGCGGACGTAGTCGTCGTCGTCGCGAATCCACCGCGACATCACGTGCTGAGCGTAAGCGGGGGCACGCAGCGACGCGATCCCCATGACGTCTTCGATGCGGTTGATCAGTTCCGGGTTACCGATCGCGGCGCCGATCCGGTACCCGCTCAGCGACTCCGTCTTGCTCGGGCCGAAGGTCGTCAGGGTGCGCTCCCACATGCCGGGGAGCGTGGCGAAGTGCGCGAACGGCGCGTCGTCGTAGACCAGCCGACAGTAGAGTTGGTCGACCAGCACGAGCGCGTCGGACTCCGCGACGACGGCAGCGATCTCGGCGACGTGTTCGGGGGTGAAGACCGCCCCGGTCGGATTGTTCGGATGCGAGAACATCACCAGCTTGGGCTTTTTGCTCAGCTGGGCGCGCAACACGTCGAGGTCGAGTCGCGGCGAACGCCCAGCGTCCCAAACCAGCGGCACCGGCAGCACTTCTCCGTCGAAATAGCGCACTGATCGATCACTGGTGATGTAGTCGGGGTCGGGGATGACGACCTTGTCACCGGAATTAAGGATCGTCGCCAGCGCGCAGTAGAGGCCGGCCTGGGTGCCAGGGGTCAGGATCACCTCCGCTGCGGGGTCGAGTTCGTGCCCGATGAGGTTGCCGATGTTCTTGGCGACATCGGCTCGCACCCCGGCGTCACCGCGATAGGGCGTGTACGTCATGCCGGCGCCGCTGGCCGCCTTGCTGAATTCGGGCAGTGCCCAGTCAACGGGCGGGAAGCGGTGGGTGTCGGCGTAGGTGGCGTCCAGGAATGGACTGCCTGCCGGCTGCTGTTCGAGTTCTCGCTCAAGCGCGCGGAGGGTGTCGCCGTGGGTCGCGCGCAGGTGCGGCCCTTCCAGGCGGTGAATGCGCTCGGCGGGCTGAAAGTTCATCTGGTACCTCAGTTCTGATGGAGGGTGACAGTTGAGAAGGTGAATCCGTACGTCTGTTCGGCGAGACGCCCGATGTCGACGGGATGGACACCGGTGTCGTGCAATTCGTGACAGCCCGACAACACCCCATCCGGAGCACGGGGGAGGAGATCGACAACCGCCTGGACTGCGCCGCTGAGCGGGTCCAGAAGCTCCACATCCGGCAGTCGTGCTGCCATCGTCGGCAACACACACGTGTAATCGGTGCAGGCGAGCACCGCGTGCCGGGCGCCTGCCTCGGCGAGTCGGGTACCGAGGTCGGTGAGCAGATCGTCGACCTCGGGGGCGTCGACGATCCCTTCCTCGGCGTATCTCAGCAGCCGTTCCGTCGCGATGCCCACCCACGTCCGGTCTGGGTACCGTCGGGGGATCACCCCGCTGGTGACGGTGCCCCGGGTGCCGAGCAGTGCGATCGGACTGACCGAGGCATCGGGAAGAACACGACCGATCGCCTCGACCATATCGACGCAGGGCAGACGACGGTCCACTACCTCCGGCGCGACGACACTCGCTGTGTTGCAAGCGATTACCCAGGCGTCGACGCCTTGCCGGACAAAGAAATCCTCGGCTTGGAGGACATAGCCGGCCACATCGGCGAGCGGTTGCGGGCCGTACGGTCGTCGCGATGAGTCGGCCAGGTAGCAGATCGAAACCTCGGGGACCGCACCTATGAGCTCCCGCGCGAAGGGAAGTCCGCCGATGCCGGCGTCGAACACGCCGACTCGCAGCCCTGCTTCACACTGCGCGCCACCGAGTGCGGAAGCTGGCCTCATGACACAAGATCCTGCACTATCGTGACAAGTGGTGCAAGATTAGCGTCGGTCCAACTCACGCGGTGGCCCGGCGGCCGTTTGTTGCTAATACTATTGCGACGTGCGGTTATTGCGCAGTGTCGGCGGCGTTACATATCTCGTCGTCGGCGCGGTGTCCATGCCGGGGGACGGTCAGGTTGTAGAAATGGCCTGCAGCACCGTAACTGCTGCCGCCACGAGGCCAAGGAGATGTTCATGAGCCGTAGCGCCGAAACCTTGCCGGAACGGGTGCGGCGCAAGGAGGACCGGCTCAGCGTCAGCCAGCGCAAGATCGCCCGGTATTGCATCACCCAGCCACTGGAGGCGTCCGAACTAACGGCAATGCGCATCGCCGAGAAACTCGGGGTCAGCGAATCGACGGTGGTCCGATTCGCGATTCGGATGGGGTACAAGGGTTTTCCCGACATGCAGGCGGCGATTCAACTGACCGCTGCTCAGCGAACCGCCGCCTATGATCCCGGCTCGGCATCGCCGCGAGACGCGCGAGTCGCCTCTTGTCTGAAGGACGACCTCGACAACCTTGCGCAGAGCGTTGACAACTTCGACTACGCCACGTTGGACGAGGCGGCGCAGGCACTCTTCGCCGGTCGTCAACTGCACGTCGTCGGCTTCCGGTCTTCGTTCGGACTGGCCTACACCACCGAGTTTCATCTGCGGCATTTCATGAACACCCGTCTGCTTGGTGCTGTCGGTGGCACGATTCCCGACGATGTCGACTTGATCCGCCCCGATGACGCGGTGCTGGCCTTCACGTTCCCGGTCTACGACGAGCGTTCGCTCAATGCCGTCGAGCGCGCCACGACGATCGGCGCGAGTTCGGTGGTGATCACCGACAGTGCGCTGGCTCCGGTGCCCATCGATCCCCTGGTGCGGACGCTGATGACCCGACATGAGACGTCGACCTTCTTCAATTCGGCGGTTGCGGCCTCGGCCACCGCCAATGCGCTGGTCGTGCGGCTGCTGGAACTTGCCGCAGAGCGTGACCGTGGGCTGGAGCGACGGCTCTACGACCGGTTTCAACGTCGCAGGACATGACGCTTTCTCCAGCTGAATCGCACCGGAGTGCCGGGCAGTGCCTGTGCCAGTCTCGGCAGCATCGTCTCGTCGACGATGCCGATCACCGGATAGCCGCCGGTGGGAGGGTGGTTCGCCAGGTGCACGATGGGCTGCCCGGAAGGCGGCACCTGGATCGATCCGATCTGGATGCCCTCGGTTGGTAGCTCGCGTGGCTTGGCCAGCTCCAAAATCGGCCCGGTGAGCCGGGCGGCGACTCGGTTGATCTCCGAGCTCAGCGTCCAAACGGAATCGGCGATCCGGGTATGGGCGTCGGAGGTGAACCAGTCGAATCTCGGTCCGGTGGTCACCTCGAGCTCGACCACGACATCCAGATCGAGGGCCCGTGGCACATCCACGGCCCGCGCCGGTCCGGCGATGGCGTCGCCGATGGGGAGTTCGTCCCCCGCCGTCAACGGCGCAGGCCCCAGACCCGACAACGTGTCCGTCGATCTGCTGCCGAGTTGCGGTGTCACGTCGATTCCGCCGCGAAAGGCGAGATAGCTCCAGTGCCCGAACACCGGAGTGTCCATCGACAGTGTCGCCCCGCGCGGTGCCCACACCGGTGAGCCGGAGGCAATAGGTCTTCCCGACAACCACGCAGCGGCAGGGGCGCCGCAGATCGCGAAGGTGGCGGGATGCACAAACTGCAGGGTCAACCCGCCGCGCAGCGCTTCGATGGTCGCGGCGGACGTGGCGTTGCCGACCAGGCGGTTGGCGAAGCGGTGGCTCGGCGCGTCGACCGGTCCGCTGCGGGGAACTCCCAGGTGCCCATAGCCGTAGCGGCCGAGATCCTGGATGGTCGCAAGCGGTCCGCAGGAGATGACTCTGATCACGTCACGTCCACGAATCTGACGCGGTCGCCCACATCGACCGCGTTGGGCGGTTGTGCACCGGGGACCCACAGTGGAGGACCTACCCGGTGACCGATGAGGTTCCAACCGCCGGGAGAGCTCTCCGGATAGATGATGGTGAACTCGTTGGCGATCGCCAATGCGCCTGAAGGAACACGTGTTCGGGGCACGCTGCGGCGCGGCACCCGCAGATCCACTGGAATCTCTGCGAAAAACGCCTGGCCCGGGGCGAACCCGAAGAAGGCGACCTCATACTCGACTTCCTGGTGGCGCCGCACGAAGGTGTGCACACTCAAACCCAATCGTTCGGCAACGTCAGCCAGGTCCGGGCCGCCGTACCGGACGTCGATAGTGATCAGCCGTGTGTTGCGGGTCGTCGGCGACGTGAGTGGGGCGGCGAGCAGACGTTCGAGGATCGAGGAAAGTGCGGCGGCCGGTGCCTGCAGGTAAACGGTTCGAGCCGCAGGGATGACTTCGACGAGCTCGTTGCCGACGTCGACCCAATGCGCCTTTTCGGCCACGGCCCGTGCGTCGGACAGGGTGGAGATGTCGAGCAGAGCGCCGGTCTCGGCGAGTCGATGGATGCGTGAGATGACATCCGCGCAGCGCAGCGCGGGATCCTCAGCCAAGGATCCCCCGCACAGACACACCGGCTCTTTCCAGCGCGGCTCGGGTGGCCTTGGCGAGCTCAAGGGAGCCGGGGGAGTCGGAGTGGATGCACACCGATTCGACATCGAGTTCGAGCACAGTTCCGTCGATGGCCGCGATGGTTCCGGTGGTGGCAAGTTGGACGGCCCGCGTCGCCGCGACTTCTGGATCTGTGATGACGGCACCCGGTTGACCCCGGGGTACGAGAAGCCCGTTGGCCTGGTAGGCGCGGTCGACATAACCTTCGCGGATCAGCGGCGAGCCTGCTTGCAGAACGGTTTCGGCGAAAGCGGTGCCGGCTTGGCACATAACAGGGATGGTGGCGTCGAACATCTGTAGTCCGGCGATGACGGCACGCGCGACCTCCGGACGTGCGATGCAGACATGATCGAGTGCGCCGTGGACCTTGAGGTATTGCACGCGGAGGTCGCAGCTACGTGCGATGGCGTCCAGCGCGCCGAGCTGATACAGCACGTCGGCGGTCAGGCTCGCGGGCGGCACCTCGATGAACCGACGGCCGAAGCCGCGCAAGTCGGCGTAGCCGACCTGGGCACCGATGGTGACGCCCAACTCGGCCGCGTCTCGGCACGTCTGCAACAGAATGTCCGGATCCCCGGCATGGAATCCGCAGGCCACGTTGGCATCGGTGACAACTTCCAGAAGCGCACGGTCGTCGGCCACCGTCCACACGCCGAAACCCTCGCCGATATCACTGTTCAGCGAAATCTGCGGCTTCGTAGTTCGGTCTTGCATACGACTCCTCCAGGCCGGGTGGGGCGTCAGCGCAGGATCACCATCCTTGCATCTATCACGCCCGATGATGCAAGTAGATGGCCACACTTACCGTATTAACTTTGCGAAACACCTTGGTAATGATCAAAACGTATCGTAAGCAACCCTTGCATCATTAGTGTCAGGACTGCAAGATTCTAACGTATTCCGGTGATCGCAGATATCAGAGCAGGGAGAACGCACATGAAGCGCACTCGCACCATGGTGGCCACAGGGCTGGGCCTGGTCTTGACCCTCGGCCTGGTCGCCTGCAGCGGTGGTAGTGGGGAGTCCGGCGGTGAGGCGGATCTGCTGGCCGACGTCAAGACGAACAAGGTCATCACCATCGGGACCTCTAACGACCAGCCGTGGTCGGCGGTCGAGAACGGCGAGGCCGTGGGCATCATCCCGGATCTCATCCGCGAATACCTCAAGCGCAAAGGTGTCGACGCGACGATTGAATCCACACCGATGCCCTTCGACAGCCTGATTCCGGCGATGAAGAGCGGCAGGATCGAGCTGATGGGTGATGCCATGTACATCACGCCCGAGCGGGAGAAGGAAGTAGCGTTCACCGACGTCCTGTTCTACAACACCGAAGGACTCGCCGTCGCGAAGGGCAATCCACTCGGAATCAACAGCCTCGCGAATCTGTGCGGTCACACCGGCGCCACGTACAAGGGCACGGTCTGGGTGAAGGACCTCGAGAAGGCGAGCGCCGAGTGTCCCGACGGCGCCTCGATCAACGTCAAGGTGTACGCGACGATCTATGAAGCCTTCCAAGACATTCAGACCGGTCGTGTTCAGGGCGTGTTGGCTGACTCGTCGATAGCAGCGCTGGCCGTCAAACAGAATCCGGGCCTGGGAATGGAACTCGCCGAGGGCTATCAGCCCGCAGACAAGACCGCGTCCTCCAATGGCCTTGCGGTGATGCCGACGCACCGGGCTTTCGCCCAGGACTTCAGCAAGGTGTACGAGGAGATGAAAGCGGACGGCACCGTGGCGACCATCTTCAAGAAAGCCGGTCTCGAGCCGGTGGATACCTGGCTGGAGCCCTAGGTGAGCAGGGACGAGGTTGCCAATCGCCTCGATCTCGCCTTCACCGGTATTCCCACCTTTCTGCGCGGCGCGATCTGCGCGAATCCCCTTGAGCTAGATGCCGATTACGCTTTCGTCGGCTTTCCCTGCGATGAAGGGTCGGGTTGGCTTCCTGGGTCACGTCTGGGTCCGCGACGAGCCCGCGAGATGTCGCTGCGGTTCAACTCGTGCAACACCGGTGGGAGCCCAGGATTCTGGGACATCGACACCGATCGTCGCTACCTGGAGCGCGAGATGGCCGATGGCCGGATCGTCGATTGCGGCGACGTCGATGTCGTCTACACCAACATCGACGCCACGTGGGCGAACGCCACCCGGTTGGTATCGACGATCCTTGATCGTGGGGCGACGCCCGTGGTGATCGGCGGCGACCACGCCGCCACCTATCCCGTGCTGAGGTCCTACGGGATGGATCTGCAGTTCCTGCACTTCGACGCTCACCTCGATTACCAGCCGTTCGTGCACGGCGTGACCCAAAGTCACGGCAATCCGGTCCGGATGGCGCACGGACTGCCCGAATGCAAACACATCGTCCAGGTGGGAATGCGGAGCTTTCGGACCGATGAACACCACTATCGTGACGCGATCAACGACGGCAACCGGGTGCTGACCACCAAGCAGTATCTGCGCGACGGCCCGGAACGCGTTCTGGCAGAACTGGATCCCGATTTGCCGGTTTACATCAGCGTGGACCTCGATGTGCTGGACTCTGCGATCGCGCCAGGCGTGGCGACACCGGAACCGGACGGCCTCGACTACGAGCACCTCCGCGATGCGTTGGCCGCCGTCGCCGCCGACTTCGATGTCTGCGGCATGGACATCGTCGAGCTGAACCCGATGGTCGATGCGGCCAATCAAGTCACCGCATTTCTCTGCGTCCAGCTGCTGGTGGAAACCATGGGACATATCTCGGCGCGGGGCCGACGAAGTTTCGAGGCGGCCGCGGCACCCGGAGGCGTTGCATGACTTTGGATCTCACTCAGGAGTGGTTGCCGCGACTCTTCGAGGGTTTGAAATACACGGTGATCATCACCGCTGGGGCGTTTGCCATGTCCCTTGTCCTTGGTCTGCTGATCGCGGTGATGAGGCTCAACAGGCGGCGGTGGTACCTGTACATTCCGGCGACGGTCTATGTAGAGGTGCTGCGCGGCACGCCGCTGATCCTGCAGTTGTTCTTCGCCTACTTTGCGCTGCCCTCGATGGGGATCCAGCTGTCGCCGCTGACGGCAGCCACCGTAGGTCTGGGGATCAATACCAGCGCCTACCTGAGCGAGGTGTTCCGCGGCGCGATCATCAGCGTCGAGAAGGGACAGTGGGAGGCCGGTGCTGCCCTGGCGATGGACTGGTTCACCCAGATGCGGGTTGTCATCCTGCCGCAGGCAACCAGGGTCGCGCTCCCGCCGACGGGAAACTACGCCGTCTCGTTGTTCAAGGACAGCGCGCTGGCCTCCACGGTCTCGGTTGCGGAGCTGCTTTTCACCGCTCAGATCATCGGCTCGGAGACGTTTCGATACATGGAGGTGTATGCGGTCATCGGAGTTCTGTACCTGATGGTGAGCTATCCAACCAGCCTGTTCCTGCGATGGCTGGAACACCGGCTCGACCTGACCAGACCGCGCACGCAGAAGAAGGCGCCCGTGGGCGCCGTGGCTACGTCGGGACGCACCGCATGACGGCGCCGTTGATCGTCGTCGAAAACATCCGGCGTTCGTTCGGCGGAGTACCAGTGCTGTGCGGTGTCGATCTGACTGTCGGCGAGGGTGAGGTCGTCGCGGTCATCGGCCCGAGCGGATCCGGGAAAACGACACTCATCCGGACCATCAATGCGCTGGAAACCATCGATCACGGGCGAATTACGGTCGACGGCACAGTGATTCAGGACGCCGCCGACGGCCGACATCGCCTCGATCCGAAAACGGCGCGGCTCGCGCGGCTCGAACTGGGCATGGTTTTTCAGCGGTTCAACCTCTTTCCGCACCTGACCGCTCGGCAGAACGTGATGGCCGCGCCGATGGGGGTGCGCAAAATCGGCAAACGGGAGGCCGACGCGCAGGCCGTTCGTCTGCTGACCCGGATGGGACTCGCCGAGCGGATGGACAACCGTCCCCATGAGCTGTCCGGCGGGCAGCAGCAGCGTGTTGCTATCGCCAGGGCCCTCGCCATGGAGCCCAAGGCGATGCTCTTCGACGAGGCGACCTCGGCGCTGGACCCCGAGTTGGTTGGCGAGGTGCTCAAGGTGATGCGCGATCTCGCCGAATCGGGCATGACGATGATCATCGTCACCCACGAGATGCGCTTCGCGGCGCGAGTCGCGGACCGGGTCATCGTGATGGATCAGGGCCGGATCCTCGAACAGGGGTCGCCCGAGGTCATTTTCAATACTCCGCAGCACGCCAGGACAGCAGAGTTCCTACGGGCGGTAATTCATCCGGATGACGACTGAGCGTGACTGCGCCGCGGGTCTAGCGTGGGAATCGAAAGGACCGCTCACCGCTAAAGGAGGCGCCGATGACCGACGTACCAACCTCTGCCACACCGCCGTCTGACCAAGGCGCGGCGACCAACCCGAACCTGCGGCCGGTGCCGCCGACGGCCAACGCCGGCTGGGCGGTTGCGACGCTGCTGTTCTTCTGGCCGCTTTCGTTCTCGGCGTTCGCCCACGCGTTCAACGTGTATCCGCTGTGGGCCTCTGGCAACTTCGCAGGCGCGCAGTACGCCTCGGATCGGGTCCGCCGATTGGGTCAGCTGTCGCTATGGATTTTCGGCGGCTTGATGCTGCTGTTCGCCGTCCTCTACGTCATTTTCTTGGTCGTGCTCATCGCCCAGGGCGACGGCATGTTCTACCACCACCGCTATCGCGACTAGCGGCTGGCGACCACCACCTGCGGGCTCGCCAGCCCGCCACGCAGCGTGACGTCGATGGCCGGATCGGCATGTGCGGCGAGCGCGCGCAGCGCCGATGGGCTGTAGGCGCGCAACGAGCTGATCAGCCCGTCGTGCGCGAAAGGCACCACAGGCGCGAACGGCAGCATCAGCGCCAGCCGCAGCACGTGCAGCGGCGACGGCGGCCGCGGCAGATCGATGATCACCAGCTTGTCGGCCACGCGGGTGCCTTCTGCGAACACGCGTGACGCCAACGCCGGTGGCAGATGATGGAACGAGAGGGCGAACACGGCCAGGTCGAAAGCACCGTCCGCCGCGTCGATGGCGGTCGCATCCATCTCACGCACGGTCGCGCGCGGGTGTTGGCCGAGATCTCCCGCGGCGATGGCGGCCACGGACGCCGCCTCGACGTCGGTGACGGTGAGCTCGGCGGTGGGATGCCATTCGAGCAGCTTGCGCGACAACCCGCCGTGCGCCGATCCGAGCTCAAGGATCCTGGGGTCGGCCACCTCGGCCACCTCGTCGAGCACGATGCGGGCGAACTTCTCGGTGTTGCCGAAGAATTCGCCGGTCCACTCCAATGCGCGGACCACGCTGCGCTTGCGCGCGTCGTCGGCAGGGGAGTCGGAGACACGGTCGAGATATTCCAGGCGGTCCGTCTGCAGCAGCCGGTCGACGCAGGACGCGTCCGGGCCGCCACGCGGCATGCGGTCAATGTCGGCGAGCGTTTTGGTCACGTAGTCCATCATGGTCGAATGGCCGACTTCGTCGCAGCAATCGACCAGGGCACAACCAGTACGCGATGCATGATTTTCGACCACGACGGTGCCGAAGTCGGGCGCCACCAACTCGAACACGACCAGATCCTGCCGAAAGCGGGCTGGGTTGAGCACAATCCCGTCGAAATCACCGAGCGCACCGCGTCCGTCATCGCATCGGCGCTGAACAAGACCGGCCTGTCGGCGACCGACCTGGCGGCGCTGGGTATCACCAATCAGCGCGAGACCTCGCTGGTGTGGAATCGCAAAACCGGGCGGCCGTACTACAACGCCGTCGTCTGGCAGGACACCCGCACCGACCGCATCGCCTCGGCGCTGGACCGCGACGGCCGCGGCGACGTTATCCGCCGCAAGGCTGGCCTACCGCCCGCGACGTACTTCTCCGGCGGCAAGGTGCAGTGGATCCTCGAGAACGTCGACGGGGTCAGGGAAGCGGCCGAGAAGGGCGACGCGATCTTCGGCAACCCCGACACCTGGGTGCTGTGGAACCTGACCGGGGGACCGCGGGGCGGCGTGCACGTCACCGATGTCACCAACGCCAGCCGCACCATGCTGATGAACCTGGAGACGCTGGACTGGGACGACGAGCTGCTGTCCTTCTTCGACATCCCCCGGCAGATGTTGCCCGAGATCAAGCCGTCGTCGTATCCGCAGTCCTACGGCATCACTCTCGACGACGGGCCGCTCGGCGGGCAGGTCCCGTTGACGGGGATCCTCGGCGATCAACAGGCCGCGATGGTGGGGCAGGTGTGCCTCGACGCCGGCGAGGCCAAGAACACGTACGGCACCGGCAACTTCCTGTTGCTCAACACCGGCGAGAAGATCGTGCGCTCGGAGAACGGCTTGCTGACAACGGTGTGCTACCAGTTCGGGGACGCGAAACCCGTTTACGCGCTTGAGGGTTCGATCGCGGTGACCGGCTCTGCCGTGCAATGGCTGCGCGACCAGTTGGGCATCATCAGCGGCGCCGCCCAGAGCGAGGCCCTGGCGCGCCAGGTGGACGACAACGGCGGCGTCTACTTCGTGCCCGCGTTCTCCGGACTGTTCGCGCCGTACTGGCGCTCGGATGCCCGCGGCGCGATCGTCGGGCTGTCGCGTTTCAACACCAACGCACATCTGGCGCGCGCGACGCTGGAGGCGATCTGCTACCAGAGTCGCGACGTGGTCGACGCGATGGAGGCCGACTCCGGCGTGCACATGGACGTGCTGAAGGTCGACGGCGGTATCACCGCCAACGACCTGTGCATGCAGATCCAGGCCGACGTGCTCGGTGTGGACGTCATCAAACCGGTCGTCGCGGAGACCACGGCGCTCGGCGCGGCCTACGCCGCGGGGCTGGCGGTCGGGTTCTGGGAGAACCACGACGATCTGCGCGCCAACTGGCAGGAGGGCAAGCGCTGGACGCCCGCGTGGAGTGAGGATCAGCGCGCGGACGGCTATGCCGGGTGGCAGAAGGCAGTTCAGCGCACGCTGGACTGGGTCGACGTCGACTAGCGACTAAGCAGCGTCGAGTTCGCGCTTGGTCTCCTCGTCTAAGGCGATGTCGGCGACGGCCGTGTTCTCCTCGAGGTGCGCCACCGACGAGGTGCCGGGGATCAGCAGCACGTTGGGGGCGATCCACAGCGTCCACGCCAGCGCGATCTGGGCGGGTGTGCGGCCGAGTTTGGTTGCCTCGCGCTGAACCGCGGGGTGGCCGAGCACGGGGTTGTCGGCGGAAAATCCCGAGCCGAGCGGGAAGAAGGGCACGAACGAAATGCCATGTTCGACGCACGCGTCCAGTACTGGCTGCGACGCCCGGTCGACAAGGTTGTACGCGTTCTGCACGGTGACGATTTCGGTGCGGTCCAACGCGATCTGCAGATGATCGGGACCGATGCTGCTCAGCCCGATTCCAGCGATCAGTCCTTCGTCGCGGGCCTTGATCATCGCGGTCAGCTGACGGTCGAAAAGGTCACGGTCCACCGGGCCGACCGAACTCGGATCACCGGCGTGGATGCGCAGATTCACGGCGGCGAGGCGGTCGATGTCCAGCGTGCGCAGGTTCTCCTCGATGTCCGCCCGCAACTCGTCGGGCTCCTGCGCGGCCTGCCACGCCCCGGTGTCGTCGCGGCGGGCCCCTACCTTGCTGACGAGCGCGAGGTTAGCGGGGTACGGGTGGAGCGCTTCGCGGATCAGGTCGTTGGAGACGTTCGGGCCGTAGAACTGCGCGGTGTCGATGTGGTTGATACCCAACTCAATTGCGCGCTGCAGTACCGCGATCGCCTGATCGTGGTCGCGCGGCGGCCCGAACACTCCGGGGCCGGGGAGTTGCATGGCGCCGAAGCCGACGCGGCCGACGGTGTAGGAGCCAAGCTCAAATGTCTGCATGAAGCCACACTAAAGACTTGTGGAGCCTGAGCCGCGCTGACCGCGGCCCAGGCTCCACAAATCGCTTGCTAGTCGGACTCGCCCAGGATGCCGTAGATCTCGCGGCGGGCGTTGTTGACGATGTCGACGATCCGCTCCTGCTGCTCGTCGCTGGCCGTGTGCGCTGACTGCGCGACGGCGCCCATCAGCTGGCCGACCGCGCTGCGGAGATTGAGGTGACCGGGCGCTTCATCTTTCCAGCCGTCGGCGATCTCCTGCCACGGCGCGGTCTCGATCTTGTCGGCGGCCGCCCGGCCCTCGTCGGTCAGCTCGAAAAGCTTCTTGCTGCCTTCGCTTTCGCGTCCGACCAGCAGACCCTCGTCGACCAGCAGCTGGAGCGTCGGGTATACCGAGCCGGGGCTGGGCCGCCACAGGTTCTGGCTGCGCTCGGCGATCTCCTGAATCATCTCGTAGCCGTGCATCTGCCGCTCGGCCAGCAGCTTGAGGATGGCGGCGCGGACGTCGCCGCGCTTGCCGCGTCCTCGCCCGCCGCGGCCACGACCGCGCGGACCGCCGGGGCCGAAGCCGCCGAAGCCGCCGCGCGGATCGAATCCGAACTCGAATCCGCGGCCTGGGCCGAAGCCACGGCCGGGACCGAAGCCGCCGAAGTTGTTCTCGAAGCCGGGACCGGCGTCCTGCTGGTGCAGATGGTCGCGAAGGTGCTCGCGGAAATCGCGGCGGGCTTGCCGGCGCTGCTGATGAAAAGCGCGCCGATCGCCGGGGCCGAAGCCGAATCCGAAACCGCCGGGAGGTGGGGTGAATGGGTTGGTCATGAGTGTTTCCTTACGGATGTGAGGAAGCACGGCATGCGCTTCCGATACGTTCACGATATATCGGAAACTATCGTGATGCAACGTCCGATCGGTGTGGTCCTCGCAACACCAGCGACGAGGACCACACCGGAGGACGGCGAGACTCAGTAGGTCGGGTTGAAGAAATCAACGCCGCCGATGGGGCATTCGACCTTCGCCTTCCAGGTTGTGCCGGTCTGGATGCCCGGGAACCACAGGTTGTGGTCCTGATTCGCCTGCAGATAGAACGGCACCTTGTACACACCCACGGGCTTCACGGTCGTCCATCCGAACCACGGCTCGGCACTGTAGAAGCACAGGCCTTCGCTACCCGTCGAGTGGATCTGGACCGTGACGCCCAGCGCGTCACTGGTCGTATTGAGCGTGGACGCCGCCTGCGCGGTGCCCGCGCCGGTGAACAGAAGCGCGGGTGCGGCCACCGCCGCGATGGCCGCGCCAACCGCCGCGAAGGCGGACTTCTTGCGCTTGTGCTTGGTGTTCATGTGGTGCTCCTTAGGTGTGGTCGCCGCCCCGTTGGGCCGCTTTCACAGGTAGGAGCGAACGCGCCTCAGTTCTCTGACACTTTTTTCTCTGACTGTTTTTCGATGGCCTTGACCAGCCAGCGAGCCCAGTCGGCCTCCATCGCATACAACCGCAGCCCGTACTCGAGTGCGGCACGGCCGAAGAACGAGCCTTCGTCTTTGCCCCAGTCGACGGAAGCGTCGAGCACTTCGAGCCGCTCGACCTCGGCATCGGCGTGCTGGGCCACGGCGACCATGTGCTCGCGGGCCTGTTGTGGCGGGATCTCACCGAGCAGGAACACCCGCAACAACTCGGCGCTGCGGAACTTGGCATCCTCCTCGGGGTTGGCCACCCAGCGACGCAGTTCGGCGCGGCCGGCCTCGGTGATCCGGTATTCCTTGCGGCCGCGCGGGCCGATGGCGGACACTTCGATGAGCTCGGCATCGGCAAGTTTGTTCAGCTCGCCGTACAACTGGCTCTGGGTCGCCGGCCAGACGTTGGCCATCGACTTCTCGAAGTGCTTGAGCAGGTCGTACCCGCTGCCGGGTTCCTGCGCCAGTAGCCCCAGGGCCGCGATTCTCAGACTCACCCGCCGATCATACTTCACCATTGACATGTTAGTTATGACATGTCACAGTAGACATGTCGACCGACAGGAGAGCCCGATGACACCCACCACTTCACACGACTCGACGCTTTTCGGCACCGGCGAGTTCTTCAAGCGCGACAACTACGCGCCAGTTGCCGACGAGCTGACCCACTCCGACCTGCGCGTCGAGGGCGCCATTCCCGCCGAACTCAACGGTTGGTATCTGCGCAACGGACCCAATCCGCGTCAGGCAGGCGCGCACTGGTTCACCGGGGACGGGATGATCCACGGCGTCCGGCTCGAGGGTGGGCGCGCGGCGTGGTATCGCAACCGCTGGGTGCGCACGGACAGCTTCGAGAAAGACTTCCCGCTCTACAACGCCGACGGCACCCGCAACCTGCGCTCGGCCGTGGCCAACACCCACGTGGTGAACCACGCAGGCAAGACGCTGGCGCTGGTCGAGTCGTCGCTACCCTACGAAATCACGAACGACCTCGAGACCGTCGGCGCGTACGACTTCGGCGGCAAGCTGGTCGATTCGATGACCGCGCACCCGAAGATCTGCCCGACCACCGGCGAGTTGCACTTTTTCGGCTACGGCAACATCTTCGAACCACACGTCACCTACCACCGCGCCGACGCCAACGGCGAGTTGGTGATCAACCGGCCGCTGGACGTCAAGGCGCTCACTATGATGCACGACTTCGCGCTGACCGCGAATCACGTGATCTTCATGGACCTTCCGATTGTTTTCAACCTCGACATCGCCCTCAAGGGCGAGTCCGATATGCCGTATCGTTGGGACGACAACTACGGTGCCCGGCTCGGCGTCATGCGGCGCGACGATCCGTTCGGACCGGTGCGCTGGTTCGAGATCGACCCGTGCTACGTGTTCCACGTCGCCAATGCACACGACAGTGGCACCTCGATTGTGCTGCAGGCGGTTCGCTACCCCGAATTATGGCGTGACAGCGGCGGATTCGACGCCGACGGCGTGCTGTGGAGCTGGACCATCGACCTGCAGTCCGGCACGGTCAGCGAGCGCCAGGTCGACGATCGCGCGGTGGAGTTCCCCCGCATCGACGACCGGCTGGCCACCCTGCCGGCCCGCTACGCCGTCACGGTCGGCAGCAACAAGCTGGTCCGCTACGACCTGACAACGGGATCCGCGATGGAGCATGCCTTCGGCACCGCGGCCGCACCCGGTGGTCCGGGTGAGGCGGTGTTCGTGCCTGCTTCGGGCAGCGCCGACGAGAGCAGCGGCTGGTACATCGCCTACGTCTACGACCAGGTCCGTGACGGCAGCGACTTGGTGATCATCGATGCATCCGACTTCGGTGGCAAGCCGGTAGCGAGAATCAAACTGCCGCAACGTGTTCCGTACGGCTTCCACGGAAACTGGATCAGCGCCTGATTCGAAAGCATAGACGACGAAAGGCAGGCGCTAGCTGCTGAACGCCTGGACTGAACCCCTCATCGCCACCCCTCATCGCTGTTGCACCGGGCATCCGACCCCAGTCAGGCCTCCGCCCATCGCGAGGCGTTACGGCGTCTGGGAGCCGGCGGCTTGGGAGCGGCCGACCTCAACCCGTCCAGGCTGCGGTTCCAACCTCTTGACGTTAGCAAGGCATTGGCTACAGCAACAGGCCCGAGCCTGAACTCAGAGCGCCGTCGACTCCACGGCGTCCTCGGGATACGTGGCGGTGGCGCGGTGGGTGTTCGGGCTGACACCGTAGGCGCGTTTGAACGCGCTGCTCAACGCGAACGGTGTGCTGTACCCGACCTGCCGTGCCACGGCGGCGATGGTGGCCTGGCTCGACCGCAGCAGGTCGGCGGCCAGCGCGAGGCGCCAACTGGTCAGAAACGCGATGGGCGGCTCGCCGACCTGTTCGGTGAATCGTCTGGCGAACACCGCGCGCGAACAACCAACGGCCGCAGCGAGATTGGCCACGGTCCACGGGTGTGCGGGATTGTTGTAGATCAACTTGAGCGCAGGACCCACCACCTCGTCCTGCTCCGCCTGCCACCACGACGGCGCATTGCCGTCGCGGTCGAACCAGGTTCTCAGCACGGCAATCAGCAACACGTCCAGCAGCCGGTCAAGGTAGGCCTCCTGGCCGGGCCCGTCGAAGCCCGCCTCGGCGGCGAGCAACTCCACCAGCGGGGCGTCCCATTCGTCGGCGCGCAGCACCAGCACCGTCGGCAGCGCATCGAGTAGCCGCGCGCTCACCTCGCTGCGGCCTTCGTAGGCGCAGATGATCGACCGCGTGGCGCCCGATGAGCTGTTGCCCCAGGTTCGCACGCCCAGCGACATCTCGAACTTCAGGCTTTCGCCCGACAGCGTCGTGCAGCGCTGGCCCGGGTGGATGACGACCATCGGTGTGGTCGCGGGGTCATCGGCGAAGACGTAATGCTCGGTGCCGCGGGTGAGCGCGACGTCGCCGGGCCGCAGCCAGACGGTACCGGTGCTCTCGCCCACGATCGCTGCGCTGCCGTGGGTCTGGCAGATCAACGTCAGGGGCGCCTCGTCCCGACAGCTCATCGACCACGGCGGATCCATCATCATCCGCAACACGAAAGCGCCTCGCGCTCGCACACCGTCGAGCAGGCCGACCACGGCGTCCACGCGGCGAGCCTATCGTCAATCGGCTGCAGTCCGTGGTCGATAACCGGCAAGAAACACCTGCACACCCGCGCGTGCATTGGCTGCCGGGTCGACACTCTTGAGCACCGGCGGTCCGCCATAGAACAGTGCTTGGTCGATGCACCGGCCAACGATGAGGAACGCGAAATGCTCTGCGGCAAGGGCGGCTTCGGGGATGTGCAGCAGCCCGCGATCGTGCAGCCTTGCAAAGCATGCGGCGAACGCGGCAAGGGTGCGCGCGGGCGCCTGTTCGTAATAACGCCGCGCGAGCCCGGGAAACCGATTGGCTTCACCGACCACCAGCCTGCGCAGCTGAACGACCGGCTCCAGCAACACCGCGCGCAGATAGTCCGCGGCAATGGCGGTAAGGTCGGCTTCCAGATCGGCGGTGTCCGCCAGCGCGGCGATGCGTTCGAGGAACGGTGTCACGCTCGCCTCCAGCGCGTTGTCCACGATCGCCAGCAACAGTTCCTGCTTGTCTCCGAAGTGTTTGTAGACCGTCTGCTTGGAGACTTCCGCGGACGCGGCGATCTGATCGACGCTGGTGCCCTGATAGCCGTTGGACAAGAACAGCGTCCGGCCCGCCGAAAGGATGGTCTGACGCTTACGCGCCGAGCGGCCAAGCACCTCGGGCATGTCACCTCCGTTTGAGTACTAGACAGTCTAGTTCCGCCGCTTGTACAGTACTGGACAGTCTAGTTTGATGCTGGCGAAAGGTATGCGATGACCACGACAGATTGTCCACCGCTGCCGGTGCGGATCACCAAGTCGCTGCTCGGCTACGGGGTGATAGCCGGCCCGATCTACGTGGTGTCGGTGGCCGCGCAGGCGGCGACCCGCGACGGTTTCGACCCGACCCGGCATGCCGCGAGCCAGCTCGCGAACGGCGAGCTGGGGTGGATCCAGATCGCCACGTTCCTGATCACCGGGGCGATGACCATCGCCGCGGCCGTCGGCGTGCGTCGCGCGCTGGGGCCCGGTCGGCAATCGTTATGGGCGTCGGGTCTGCTCGGGGCCTATGGGGCCGGGCTCGTCGTGGCCGGGTGCTTCACGGCAGATCCGTCCGACGGTTTCCCGCCGGGCACCCCGCCCGGGGTCGGCGAGGTCAGCTGGCACGGCTTGGTGCATTTCGCGGTCGCGGGCCTGGGATTCGCGTGCCTGGTCGCCGCCTGCTTCGTGCTGGGTTCGTGGTTCGCGCGCAACGGACAGGCGTCGTGGGCGTGGTTCTCCCGCATCACCGGGCTGTTCTTCGCGGGCAGCTTCCTTGCACTCGGATCCGGTGCGGGCGGGCCGGTGACGATTCTGGTGTTCACCGCGGCGGTCGTGCTGGCGTGGGCCTGGCTCGCCGCGGTGTCGGTCAGGCTGTACCGGTCGGTGTAGGCGGACGCTGGCGTATGCAGTCGGGACGACCAACGATGGATCGGCGTGTTGATCCCCGGTTGACTTCGAGCCATGAACATGAGCCCCCTTGTCATCCTGACTTCCCTCGCTGCCATCGCGAGCGCCGCCGCAGGCGGAATGATGTATGTGTTCTCGACATTCGTGATGCGCGGGTTCGACCGCCTCGAACCCGTTGAGGCGATCACCGCGATGCGCGCGATCAACGTCGAGGCGAACTCCAACCCCGCGTTCCTGCTCGGCTACTTCGGCGCGGCGATCCTGTCCGTGGCGGTCGGCGTGCTGGCCGTCATCCAGCTGCGGCAACCCGGAAGCTGGGTGCTGTTGGTGGGCGCCGTGCTGGGAATCCTCGCCGCGATCATCACGATGGCGTTCAACGTGCCGCTGAACGACCACCTCGATGCCGTGAACCCGGTCGGACTGTCTGCCGCTGACGCCGCCCGCGAATGGCAGGCCTATCTCTCGACGTGGACGAACTGGAACCACGTCCGCACGGCGACGAGTTTCATTGCCGCGGTCGTGCTGCTGATCGGCGTGCGCTACCGCTAGGTCGGCGGCCTGAATCCCCCGGTATCCGGCTGCTGTGGCGTCGGTGCCGGGGGAACGGGCCAATTCGGAGCCGGCGGCGGTGGCGGCGGTGGTGGTCCGGCCAGTCCCGTCGGCCGGGCCTGCAGCCGGGCCAGCTCGCGGCGATGACGTTCGGCCAGCACCGCCGCCAGTACCAGCTGCGGCGGCGTTCCCGGTGGTGGGGGTGGCGAAATCTGTGCGACGACATCGCTGGTGATCCGGTAGGCCATCTGGTCCCGCATCGCGGGGTCCAATTGCGATGCGCGGGAGAGAAATTGGCGAGCCAAGTCGGCCTGTTCCGGGCCGAGCCCGGACAGCTGTAGCGACGACGCCCACCACGCCAGTTGAGGCGGCATCAGTGGAGGCGGCGTGAGCCGCGGCGCACGCTCGCTGATGACAAGCGTGCCCGCGAAAACGTCGCCGATACGCTTACCCTTCGGCGAGATCAGGCTGCAGATCACCGCAGGGCCGCCCGAGAGCGCCCAGATCTCGATGAAACCCGCCAGCGAGCGAAACACCGCCTGCCGGAAGCGCTCAGGGCCACCGTCGTCGGATACCACCCTCAGCCCGAGCGCCATCTTGCCCAATGACCTGCCGCGCGTTGCGGTCTCGAACGCGATTGGATAGCCCAAGAGCGTGACGATGGTGAAGATGATCAGAATCGCAGCCGACAGCGCGGAATCGAATTGGGTCAATGTGGTCGCCCACAACAACACGCCGATGACGTATCCGATGAGCACCACCGTGACATCGATCAGCGCCGACACGGCGCGCACCGGCAGATGAGCGATCTGCACATCCAGGACCACCGCATCGCCGGTCACCACGGGTTCTTGCTGGCCGACCATGCCGGCCACGCTACTAGGATTCGACTTTGTGGATGTCGACGCGTTCGTGGTGGCGCATCGTGGAACGTGGGACCGGCTCGAGCAGCTGGTCAAGCGGCGTCGGCGGCTGACGGGCGCGGAGGTCGACGAGCTCGTCGACCTTTATCAGCGGGTCTCGACCCACCTGTCGATGGTGCGCAGCTCGTCGAGCGATTCGGTGTTGATCGGCCGGCTGTCCGGCCTGGTGGCTGGTGCCCGCTCGGCGGTCACCAGTGCGCACGCGCCGCTGTGGCGTGAGTTTGTCCGGTTCTGGACCGTTTCGTTCCCGGTGGTCGCGTACCGCTCGTGGCGGTGGTGGGCGTGGACGGCCGTCGTGTTCTTCGCCGTCGCAGCGATGATCGCGGTATGGGTGGCCGGTAGCCCCGAGGTGATGGCCGCACTCAAAACACCAAGCGAGATCGACGAATTGGTCAACCACGACTTCGCCTCGTACTACAGCGAGCATCCCGCCGGCTCGTTCGGGCTGCAGGTGTGGGTGAACAACTCGTTGGTGGCGGCCCAGTGCATTGCCTACGCGATCCTGCTCGGCATACCGATTCCCTACGTGCTCTATGTCAATGCCGAAAACCTAGGGCTGATCGCGGGAATCATGTTCGATGCGGGCAAGGGGGACATCTTCCTTGGCTTGATCACCCCGCACGGGCTGATCGAGCTGACCGCGGTATTTCTGGCAGGCGCAGTCGGAATGCGGTTGGGCTGGTCTGTGGTGTCGCCGGGCAATCGGCCGCGCGGGCAGGTGCTCGCCGAACAGGGCCGCGCGGTGGTGTCCGTCGCGATCGGGCTAATAGTCGTGCTGCTCGTGGCCGGGCTGATCGAATCGCTGGTCACCCCGACACCACTTCCGACGTTCGCCCGCATCGGCATCGGGGTGGCAGCCGAAATCGCTTTCCTGGCATACATCATTTACTTCGGACGCAAAGGCGTGCGGGCCGGCGAGACCGGCGACGTGGACGACGCGCCGGATCTGGTGCCCACGAGCTAAAGGCGGCCGGTGGCCTTCAACGCCAGGTAGTGGTCGGCGAGTGCGGGCGCCAGTTCTTCCGGCGGCGCATCGACCACGTCGACACCGCTGCGCCGCAGCCGCGACGCTATCGCGCGCCGGTCGTTGCGGGACCGTTCGGCGGCGGCGGCATCGTAGACCGCAGCGGCGTCGGAGCGGCCAGCCGCGAGCTGATCGACACGGGGATCGGCGACAGCCGCGAGCAGCAATTGATGCTTGGCGGACAGCTGGGGCAGCACCGCCATCAAGCCCTCGTCCAGTGCCGAGGCGTTGAGGTCGGTGAGCAGCACCAGCAGCGCCCGGCGCCGGACGCGCCGCTGCACTGCGGCCGCCATGGCGCGCGCGTCGGATTCGACGAGCGCCGGCTGCAGCGGTGCCATCGCCTCGACCAGCTGTGCGAGTAGTTCGGTGCGCGACGCGTTGAACACCCCGGTGCGCGAGACCCGGTCGTGCGCCAGGAAGTCGACGTGGTCGCCTGCCCGTGCGGCCAGCGCGGCAAGCAGCAGCGCCGCATCCATCGACCAGTCCAGCCGCGGCCAGCCGCCGGGGTCGCTGGCGGTGGGGTCAACCCCGACGCGGCCGGCCGAGGTTCGGCCGGTGTCGAGCACGATCACCACGCGACGGTCACGCTCGGGCCGCCACGTGCGGACCACCACGTCGGCGCGGCGAGCGGTGGCGCGCCAGTCGATCGAACGCACGTCGTCGCCGACGACATACTCACGCAGCGAGTCGAATTCGGTACCTTGCCCGCGGATCAGCACCGGGGTCATGCCTTCGAGCTCGCGGAGTTTCGCCAGCCGCGACGGCAGGTGCTTTCTGGAAAGGAACGGCGGCAGGATGCGGATCTGCCACGGTACCTGATGTGAACCCTGCCGGCCTGCCAGCCCGAGGGGCCCTATCGAGCGGGCGGTGACCAGAGCGGAGCGTTGATCACCCCTGCGAACGGGGCGCAGCCGGACCGTCACCCGGACCGATTGTCCCGCAGCCATATCCACCGTTACCGTGCGCGGTTCCGCTCTGGCGCTGGGCGCCCACGCGTCGCGAATCTGCCCGCGGAACCGTCGCTGACCGGCGTTCTCGACCGCCAGCACCGCTTCGACCGGCTGGCCCAAGCGTGCCGCGGTGTCACCGGACCGAGTGAAAGCCAGCCGCCGAGGGTTGCCTGCCAGCGCCACGTCGATCGATACAATCGCGATCAGCCCCGCCAGCAAAACACCGAAAGCTATTGCCGGCCACGGTGAGAATGCGATCGGCAATACGCACAGCAGCGCGACGAGGCCGGCTCGACCGGTGAGGACCACTAGCGTGGCACCGGCACGGCCGCCAGTATGCCGTCCAGCACCCCGTCGGGATTGGCGCCCTCGAGTTCGGCCTCAGGCCGCAACTGGATCCGGTGCCGCAGCGTGGAGCGTGCCATCGCCTTGACGTCGTCGGGCGTGACGTAGTTGCGGCCCGAGAGCCACGCCCACGACCGCGCGGTGCCCAATAGCGCCGTCGCGCCGCGAGGCGAAACGCCCAACTGAAGTGACGGGGAATACCTTGTCGCACCGACGAGGTCGACGATGTAGCCGAGAATCTCGTCGGCAACCAGCACCTGACGCACAGCTTCGCGCCCTGCTGCCAGTTCGGCGGCACCGGCAACGGGTTGCACTGCTGACAGATCGCGCGGATCGAAGCCGCGGGCGTGCCGATCGAGAATCGCGATCTCATGGTCGCGCGGCGGAAGCGGCACGTTGAGCTTCAACAGGAAGCGGTCGAGCTGAGCCTCCGGCAGTTGGTAGGTGCCTTCGTACTCGATGGGGTTCTGCGTCGCGGCGACGATGAACGGGTCCGGAAGCGGCCGTGGGTCACCCTCGACGCTGACCTGGCGTTCCTCCATGGCTTCCAGCAGCGCGGCCTGCGTCTTCGGCGGGGTGCGGTTGATCTCGTCGGCCAACAGCAGGTTGGTGAACACCGGCCCCGAGTGGAACTCGAATTCCGCTGTGCGCGCGTCATATACGAGCGAGCCCGTGACGTCGCCAGGCATCAGATCGGGGGTGAACTGCACCCGCTTGAACTCGAGCTGCAACGCGGCAGCCAGGGTGCGCACCAGCAGGGTCTTGGCGACACCGGGAACGCCTTCGAGCAGGACATGACCGCGGCACAGCAGCGCGATGACGAGGCCGCTCACCACCGCTTCCTGTCCGACGACGACCTTGGCGATCTCGCCGCGCAAGGTCAGCAACGCATTTCGCGCCGCATCCGCTGAGATGGTCTGTGTGGTCGGCTGCGTCACGACTGTGCGACCTGCCTTTCGATGTTGTCGAGTTCATTGGCGAGGATTACCAGGTCGGCGTCGGTCGCCGGGGGTGGACCGAAAAGCGTGTGCGCCACCGATTGCGGGTTCAGGCCGCAGTGCTCCGCGACGGCCTGTACGACCGCGGGCGGCGCGGAATCGGGGCCGAGGCCAAGGCGGGGCAGCATCCGCTGCAACGTCGCGGTGCGCAACGCGTCGGCGGCGCGGTCGGCAGCGCGCCGCGATCGGTACAGGCGGCCGCGGCCCTCGACGGTCTCCGATGCCCGCACCACCACCGGCATCTGTTCGGCCACCAGCGGGCCGACTCGTCGCGCTTTCCACAGCGCCAGCAGCGCAACGACAAGGCAGAGCTGCACGACGATCCACGTCACGCGATCCGGCATGAGGTCGGAAAGCTTTGCCACGCCCTGGGTCTCACCCTCGCTGCGTTGCGGCGCGTACCAGATCAGGCGTGGGTGCGTGCCCGCGAGATTCATCGCGAGCGCGGCATTGCCCTCGGTCAGCAGGCCGGAATTGGTCATGAAGTCCGCGGAGCCGACGACCGTGATGGTTCGCCCGTCGTCGGTGTACCGGACCAGCGCGCCTTCGTAGCAGCGCGTCAGTGAGACGTCGTCCTCTGCCTCGTAGGTGTCGGCGAGGTCGAGCTGGACCGTGCCTGCGCGAGTCGCCTCCCGCAGGTCGCAGTCGGGGTCTGCACCGCCGAAGGTGGTCGAATCGTCGAGTCGGATTTTCGGCGCCAGTTTCTCGCGAGTCCGTGTCGACGGTTCCACGAGCAGACGGTCGCCTGGGAGGGCATCCAGTTTGCGCAGCACGTCGTCGTCGGCCAGGTAAAACGTTTGCGCGAACAGGATCTGGGTGTCGGGGCGGGCGGCCCGTTCCACTGCGCCGAAGTCGTCGGCGACGATGACGTCCACGCCCTTGTCGCGCAGCAGCGTGACAAGCGCCCGTGCGCCGTCCGGCGAGGTGGACTCGGCTTCCATCCGGGCGCCGGGTCGTGGCGCCGTCAGCAGGGTGCTCAGCACCGCCACCGCGACAATCACGACGACCGCGAGCACCACCCAGCGTGCGCTGCGCCACCGCTGCACAACGGTCGGGCCGACGGCCGAATCTTGTTGGGTCATTGCACTTGCGCCCAGCCCTGCGCGGTGGCGGGCGCAGCACTGCCTGCGGTCGCGCCAACAGTGTGGTGCCGGACGTGGTCGTCGAGTTCGGCGATCATCCGATAGGCAGGCTCGGTGCCGGGTCGCTCGCCGTAGGTGACGTCGTTGAAGGCTTCTGCGGCCCTGAGCAATTCGGTGACCAGATCGGGTAGCGCCCGTCCGGCATCGCGAGCCAGCTCGGTGGCCGTGCGCCCCGGCACGGGGTCGAGTACGGCGTTTTCTTCGAGCTGACGTGCCACGGCTCTGAGTCGATGACGTATCGCGGCGGCCCAATTACCCGCCGCTGCAGCCTGTTCGGCGCTGGCGCGGTGCTGGGCCGCGCTGAGTTCGTGCTCGCTGAAGAGTGCAAGGCCGCCGCCCCGGTTGGTGCGCATGGTGCGACGCGCGATCCGGACCGCGACGACGACCGCGACCGCCACCAGGATCAGCAGCACGCTGATCGTGAACCAGCCCCCGGGCACGGACGAGCCCTCGACGATGAGCTTGTACAGCAGCTCGTCGAACCAGTTCATCAGGCGTTCGGTCAGTGAAGCCTTGGGGTAGATCGGTTTTGCGAGTTCGTTCTGCGCGGCCTCATGAGCGGCATCGCGGTCGATGTCTATGGTCGGCACGTCAGGGTTGTTGGCGGGTCAGCCATAGGTGGTCAGTGGAATCGGGCGGCGCACCAGGTCCGAACGCGACGCCAGTCTGCAACACCAGGTCGAACGCTTCGGCGCGGATGCGGCGATCGGTGTACAGGAGCACCACCACGCCGGCGCTGAACGGCGAGGCGATGATCTGGGCGATCGCGCCGCCGATTGTCAGCAGGATCAGTGAGATGAGCACTACCGCGGTGGATGACGCTGTCATCAGCAGGATTTGGCCACCGAGGGTGAACGGTACGGCGACCGCGGTGGCAATCAATTCGGCAACAATCATGCCGAGCAGCCGAATGCCGAAGACTCGCCAGAAGTCGTTCCTCACGAGCTTGAACGACCGCTTGACCGCCGAGACGATGTCGAGCCGCTCGAGCACGATGATCGACGGCGCGAAGCTGAGCATCGTCCACAGATAGGCCAGCCCCACGATCGCCGCGATCCCAAGCAGGATCCCGACGACGGCCGCAACTGCCCAGTGGGCGGCGAACGCGACCCCGATGATGATGGCCGTGACGACGCCGCCAACAACACCCGCCGTCAGCACCCAGAGGACGGTGAAGCCGATCAGCGCCCACAGCCGGCCGCGAAGCCGTTGCCACGCTTCACCGATGGTGATACCCGTTCCGAATACGGCGCGGCCGACCACCACGGTTAGCAGGCCGCTCAGCAGGATCGACGACAGCCACGTGGCGACCACCGCGGCGACGCTGGAGGCCGACGCGCCGATCAAAGTGCCCGTCGACAACTCGGCCTCGCGGGTCATCGCCGAGCCGAGTTGCCCGCTGAACGCGAACGGGCCGACCGACAAGATGAGCGCCAGCACCTGCGAGGTCACCACCACGATGGTGGTCAGGCCCAGCGTCGCTTTGGGATTCGCCCGGATGTAGCCGACGGCGCCGTTGAAGATCTCGGACAGGCTCAGCGGTCGCAGCGGAATGACACCCGGCTTGAGCGCAAGCGGCGGTCCGTACCCCGGTGGTGGTCCGTAGCCGGGCGGCGGCCCGTATCCGTACCCCGGCGGTGGCCCGTAACCGGGTGGCGGTCCGTAGCCGGGTGGCGGACCGTACCCGGGCGGTGGATATCCGGCGTATCCCTGCGCCGGTTGTTGCTGAAAACCCGGCGGCGGGTAGCCCGGTGGCGGGTAGCCCGGCGGTGGATATCCGGGCGTCGGCGACCCGCCGGCGTCGTTGCTCATGGCCCCATCCTGTCGATCGCCGTGCAAATTGACAACGTGGTCGACTGCCGTGTCCCATCGCCTACCGGCGCTACGGTGGCGGGATGGCGACAGAGATCACCGTGCGGGGGTCCTACTCCGCGTTCGAGCCGCCCGAACGCGGCACCGTGCACGCCACCATCGCCTACGAGGGCGCGGCGATGGAGCCGGTCTATGGCAGGGTGGCGCGCGACTTGGAGTCCGTGCAGACGTCGATCATCCCGTTGAAGAGCGGCGACAACGGGCCCGTCACGTGGTGGTCCGCCGAGCAGTTGCGGACATGGTCGAACCGGCCGTGGAACAACGAAGGCAAGCAGCTTCCGCTCGTGCATCACGCCAGCGTCGCCGTCGAGGTCAAGTTCCGTGACTTCGCCGCGTTGTCGCGCTGGGTCGGTGAGCACACCGCGAACACCGAGGGATTCCGTGTCTCGCAAGTGGAGTGGGCGCTGACCGTGGACCGGCGAGAGGCCCTGCTCAAGGAGGTCCGTACCCGGGCCGTGCGGGATGCCGTCGGCCGCGCGCAGCAGTATGCCGATGCGCTCGGACTCGGCGAGATCCGGCCCACTGCGATCGCCGATGCCGGAATGCTCGGCGTTCAGCTGAATCCGCAGGGCGGTCAGAGCCCCGCCTACCTGCGTGCTGCGGCGGCGGGGGGCGGTGCTGAGGTCGCTTTCGTGCCCGAGCACATCGAGGTGGCGGTCGCCGTCGACGCGCGGTTCGTGGTCGGCGACGCCTGACACGCCACGGCGTACCGTTTGGCGCATGGCCGAACTCAAGGACCGGTTGCGCGCAGACCTTACGGCGTCGATGAAGTCGCAGGACAAGTTGCGCACGGCGACGCTGCGGATGCTGCTCGCCGCGATCCAGAACGCGGAGGTCGCCGGTGCCGAGCCGCGCGAGCTGTCCGACGATGACGTGATCAAGGTGCTCGCCAAGGAGTCCAAGAAGCGCGGTGAGTCCGCCGAGATCTACACCCAGAACGGACGCGGTGAGCTGGCCGCCACCGAACACGCCGAAGCGCGGATCATCGACGAATACCTGCCAACCCCGCTCACCGACGCCGAACTGGCCGACGTGGCCGACACCGCGATCGCGCAAGTGGCCGAGGAGATCGGTGAACGGCCGAGCATGCGACAGATGGGCCAGGTGATGAAGGCCGCGACCGCGATCGCCGCCGGTAAGGCGGACGGGTCGCGCATTTCGGCTGCGGTGAAGTCCAGACTGTAGCCGTTTCGGTGGCCGGCACTCGGGTACCCCGATGCCATGACGCGTTTTGGCTACACCCTGATGACAGAACAGAGCGGGCCTAAAGACCTTGTCCGTTATGCCGTTTCGGCGGAACGCGCGGGCTTCGACTTCGAGGTGTCCTCCGACCATTACTTCCCGTGGTTGTCGTCGCAGGGCCACGCGCCGTATGCGTGGTCGGTGCTCGGTGCCGTCGCATACGCCACCGAGCGGGTCGAGCTGTTCACCTATGTGACATGTCCGACCATGCGCTACCACCCCGCGGTCGTCGCGCAGAAGGCCGCGACACTGCAGATCCTCGCCGACGGTCGGTTCACCCTCGGCCTTGGCAGCGGCGAGAACCTCAACGAGCATGTGGTCGGTGGACGCTGGCCGACGGTGACGCGTCGACACGACATGCTGCGAGAGGCCATCCAGCTCATTCGCGAGCTGTTCACCGGAGAGCTGGTGGACTACAAGGGCGAGTACTTCGAGGTCGACTCCGCCCGGATCTGGGACATCCCCGAGGTGCCGGTCGCGATCGCCACCGCGGTGTCGGGTGACCGATCCGTCGGCATGTTCGCGCCGCTGTCGGACCACTTGATCGCCGTCGAGCCGAACAAAGACCTCGTCGACGCGTGGCATGAAGCTCGGCGGGCGACCGGACTGAACGGCAATGTCCGAGTGATCGGCCAGATTCCGATCTGCTGGGATCCTGACCGAGACAAGGCAATACAGCGTGCCCACGACCAGTTCCGCTGGTTCGCCGGAGGTTGGGCGGTGAACTCCGATCTTCCGACGACGGCCGGCTTCGAGGGCGCTACCCAGTTCGTGCGACCCGAGGATGTCGCCGAATCCATTCCGTGCGGACCGGATCTCGACGAGATCGTGGAGGCCGTCCGCAAGTACTGGGAAGCGGGTTTCACCGATATCGCACTGGTGCAGGTCGGCGACGATAACCAGGAGTTGTTCCTCAAGGAAGCGGCCGGCTCGCTGCTGGAGAAGCTTCGAATCGCCTCTCAATGAAAGGACTGAGCATGCCACGGGGTAAAGGGATCTACGACGACGAAGACAGCGACGAGCCCAAGGGCGGTCGACCGGGGCCGAGCGACCAGGGCGGCGACGGCGGGATGGCGACCCGGGAAAACGCCCCGGATGTCGCAGAAGCAGACCAAGAGCCGACGGCCTGAGTTCAGGGCCGGCCCTCGCGGCTGCGGCGATAGGCCGCGCGTCGAAAGCCGCTGAGCCACAAGGGCGCCAGCTGCACATCGGGGTCGCTGTGCATCGTCGGATCGAATGCGATGTCGTCGCAGCTGGGATCGACATGCGCAAGCGCGAGGCGGGCCAGGCGCTGGAAGCGTCCGGTGCCTGCGGCTTGTTCAATATCGAAAGCGATTTCGTCAGAGTCGATTTGGTGCCTGACCGTGTCAAGGGACAACCCGGAATTTCCGATATCAGTGACGAGGCGGGCGCGTACCCACCACAGCGCGCCGTTGTACCGCAAGGGCATCAGGCTGGAGAAAGTGGTGCCGGACCACGAGGCGGTTGGCGCGAGGAGGACACGGCTGTTGGCGATGGTCGATGCCAACAGCACGTCCCAGGATGAGCAACTGCGTAGATCCTGCGGCGGCGGCATCCGCCACGCCAAGCCGGCGACGTCAGGCAATCGATTGGGCAGGCCAATGCCCTTCGATACCCTCGCGACGACCTCGCAGGACACCATCGGCAGGCCTTCACCGGCCGGTGCCACCCGTTCGAGCGTGCCCTCGGCAAGCACACCGTCGGGATGGAACAAGCGGGCGTGACGAGCGGCTGCGCCCCACCGGATGGGAAGCGCAGCGACGTCGGAAACCTGCATGCCCCGGTATGCCCCACCTACCCGCAAAGCAAACGCGGCCAAATCGGCCGTCAAGCAAGAGGTCTCCGCAACGACGAGTGTCCGGCGGTCCAGCGGTCCATCACGTGCTTGGCAAGCCGGTCTTCGACGACATCGCGCGCCCTGATCCCGAAGACGACATCGCGTTCCAATCGCGGTTCCCGCGCGACGAGATCGGCGACGACGTCGGTGCGCACCACCTGTTCATGGACAGCGTCGGCCTCGACGTGTTCGCGGTAGAACCCGATGCACGGGTCCGGCGCGCCCATCCGCTCCAGCGCGCCGACCAACCGGCGCGAGCCGGGTGAGGACGTGATCTCCGTCGACGCGAAGTGTCCGATTGCTGCGCCACGTAGATCCCGGTGGAGCCCGAACAGCGACATCAGATTGACCGACGCCAGTGCGTCGGCAGGCACGTCGTTCAGGTACCCCAGGTAGGCCGAGTCCAGCCCGGCCGCGTCCATCAAGTCGGCGAACAGTTGCTGGTGCACCGCAGAACCCCGGCCGCCGCCGTATTCGTCGAACTCGACGGCCACGAACGATGCTTTGGCCTGCCCAATCAAGCGCGGGATCGCGAACGCATGCGGGTCGCCTTCCTTGAGGTGATACAGCGAGCGAAGGACGAAGTACTCCCGCATCTGGGCCCAGGTGCCTTCATCACGCAAGTAGTACGACGGTCCTTGGCCGTCGACGGGCTCGACAGACAAGGCGTCCATCTCGTCGGCGGCGGTCTCGTCCGGCCCGATGGCGCCGACGTCGTCGCGCACCGCGCTCCCGAAGACCTCTTCGAGCCGGCCCCGCAGGTGCAATAGCGCAGGGTTCCACTCCCATCGCGGATCAACCCCTTCGAATCCCCGGTAGTGCAGCTCGTAGCAGACGTACAGGGTCAGCTGCAGGTCCAGGCCGTAGGGGTCGGCTTCGAAGACCGGACCATCGATCCGGGGGACGTGCAGCGCGGGCCGCCCGCTTCGCAGAATGTCGATTACCGTCGCGGACAACGGTCCCACCGCGTGAGGCAGCCTCGGGTCAACAGCAGTCGATGGAAGAGTCACGCGCACGTGATTCCCCACATCATCGCGGGTCAAACCGCACCTGCCAGAAGAAAACTGACACGTGTGCCAGTCCCGCAGATGAGCTTGCGCGCCTATCGCCATACGTCCTGGTTTAGATTTAAGCTTCAAGGGGAACGTAACTCCAACACTGGTGTTGGACGGGGGATGCACGTGGTCGACACATTGGTAGTGATCTACCTCGGTGGCTGGATGGTGGCCACGCTCGGGATGTTTGCCGCGAGCAGGCGGTGGAACGATCGCCGGTCGCCCCCACCGAATCCATTGTGGCTGAGCGTGTTGGCGGGTGCGGTGTGGCCGTTGTTGCTCGTCGGCATCGTGGAGCTAAGTTCCGGCATCCTGTACACCAAGGTCCAATCCAAGCCGGGCCCTGGCGTCGGTATTTTCGCGTAGCTCAACGTGTTTCGCTGCTGAAGCGGTAGCGTAACGGGCGGCCGAGTCGACGTACCGGAGTCACGTGATAGAGCGCCGCAGCAAAGCGTCGGTAGAGCCTCGAGAAATGCTCTTCGAGCCCTGGTGCGTTCGTGTACCACAGCTCGGCGTCGAAATTCAGTCCCGGCACTGCTCGTTCGAGTTCGTGCGGGTCGTTGATAGCCCAGCCCAATTGTGCGCCGGAAGCTTTCACGCATCCGTAGCGCTGAAGAAACCACACCCCGAAACGGCCATAGCCGTCGAACAACATTTCCCCGCCAGCAAAATGCGCGGTGATGCGCCGTAGCAGCGCGAGGCCATCGACGGCGCGCAGGTAGGGCGTCAGGCCTTCGGCGATGACGAGTACCGGCGTATCGCTCGAGATCCCGTCGAGCAAACCTGGATCGGTCAGCGATGCAGCGATGTGTTGCGTGCCTTCGTGCGGTGGAAAGAGCTTTTGGCGCAACTCGATAACGTCGGGAAGGTCGATGTCGTACCAGCGGACGGTGGGTGGGGGATCGATGCGGTACACGCGGGTGTCCAAGCCGCAGCCGAGGTGCAGCACGGTGCAGGCCGGATGGGTGTCGAGGAATTGCCGGGCCCAGACGTCGTAGGCCTTTGCCCGCACGGCGAGCGACGTGTGATCGGTGCGGCGGATCTTCAGCCGGTTGAAGTCGTAGTCGATACGCCCCAGCGCCTTGTCTGCGGCGATGTCCTCGAGGATGGAATCGGGCCGCCGGCTTTCCATGGCCTTGCCGTACAGCGTGGCCAACGTCGTCTCCTGCGCGCCGGTGAGTCTGACCTTTTCCAGCTCCATGTGGTTACTCCTTTTCGTCGGACGTCTGCTGGTAGCGGGCGAGGCCGGTGCGGGCCAGCGCGACGATGTCCGCGCCTGCGAAGTCTTGCGACATGACGTCCAGTACCGCCGCAGAAAGTCGGGCCAGCAGCTGGGGCGTCAACGCGTCGGCACCTATCGCGCGCAGCAGGTGCGGGTGCAGCACCCAGACCCCGAGTCGCATTGCGACCATGACAGCGGCCTGGGTCCGTGGGTCGGTCTGCGAGGCGGCGCCGTGGGACTGGTGGTCGGCCAGGTACTCCTCGGTGAGTGCGACGAGGTTGTCGAACAATGCCGCCGCCCCGGCCGATCCGTCAACCAAAGCTCGTGCGACATAACGCATTACGTCAGCGGCGCCCTGGTATATCCGGTCCACGTAGGCCGGGTCGGCAATTCCTTGCTCGTCGACGCCCTGCGCGATGATCTCCCGCAGGTACTCGAGGACGTAGTCGTCGCACGCGTCGCGCAATCCCTGCTTGTTGCCGAAGTGGTGCGAGACAAGGCCAGGGGCGACGTCGGCTTGCTCGGCGACGGCGCGGATGGTGGTAGCCGCGGAACCCTGATCGGCGAACAGGCGCATCGCCGCATCCCGTATCCGGGCGCGAGCGGTGAAATCGCTGGCTGGACGCATGGCCAACATACTAGCCGTATGACCAGTTCACTGGTCAAGTGTTCAATGCTTATGGTGGACCGATGCAAGCCACCGCTCAGACCACCGCCTCCGCACCGATAGAGGTCGTGTGGGAGACCTTGACCGATCACATCGGGATGAAGAGTTGGGGCCCGGGCGTCACCGTGACGATGGACCGGGCCGGCACCGCCGATGCCAATGGGGTCGGGGCGGTCCGCCGCATCGTGACACCGGGTCCTGGTCCCGACATCGTCGAGGAGGTCGTGACGTTCGAGCCGCCGAATGTGATGCGCTACAAGGCGCTTTCGGGAACGCCGTTTCCGGGTTACGAAGGTGAAGTGCGGCTCAGCCAGGCCGGTGCCGGCACGCACATCGCATGGACCATTTCGTCGACGGCATCGTTCCCGTTGGTGAAGGCGCCGCTGGCGGCGATCGGCCAGGTGCTGATGCGGCTACTGGTGCGCGCCGCGGTGAAGGCACACCGCGGCGCCTAGTCGTCGAGGCTGCCCATCGTCAGGTTGACGGTCGTCCCCGTCATCCCGCGCGCCTTGTCGGACGCCATGAAGACGGCCACGTCGGCCAGCTCGTCGAGTGTCATGAGGCGTCGACCATGGGTTCTGGCTGCGAGGAATTCCTGCCACTGTTCCCAACTCATGCCGGTCGCCTTGGCGCGCGGTTCGAAGGCGTCTCTGATCGTGGGCGTTTCAGGGATGGCTTGCGGGCGCAGACCGACCACCCGAACGCCGTACGGTGCGAGCTCGGCGGACAGATCGCGAGTGAGTGCTTCCTTGGCCGCCATCGCAGGGCCGTAGCCGCCCACCAGCGGGATCCCCGTCCGCGAGTGCAGCGCGGTGACGGTCATGATCACGCCGGACCGCTGGGCCACCATGTGCCGTGCGGCGAGCCGCGCGGTCAGGAAGTAGGACGTCGTATAGGCCACGATCGGCGCGGTGAACTGGTCGGCGTCCAGCTCGGCAAGAGGCACACCGAGGATCGTCGCATTCGGGATGCCGACCGCATTGAACGAGATATCTACGCGGCCAGCCGTTTTGATGACGGACCGCAAATGGTCGTCGACGGTCCGTTCGTCGAGGGCGTCCACTTGGGCCGCCAGGTGTGGCCCGGTGGGAAACACGTTGGCGCCTGCAGCGGCGAAGGCGCTGGCCACGGCGCCGCCGATCGCACCGCCGGCGCCGTAGACCACCGCGACTTTGTCCTTCAGCATCATGGCTAGGTAGACGCCGCGGAGTCGGGAAAGTGGGCGCCCAGTTTCGTTCGAGGCTGGCGTCTATACGAGAGTGGAGCTGATGACGGGCGACCTGATGGCGAGGGCGCAGGCTGGTGACGGCGAGGCGTTTCGCGCGCTGACTGAACCGCACCGGCGAGAGTTGCAGGTGCACTGTTATCGGATGCTCGGCTCGCTGCAGGACGCCGAGGATGCGCTGCAGGACACGCTGTTGGCGGCGTGGCAGGGGATCGGCGGCTTCCAGGGTCACGCGTCGATGCGGACGTGGCTCTATCGGATCGCCACCAACAGGTGCCTGGATGCGCGTCGATCGGCGGGCAGACGCCCCGCCAAGGAGTGGGACATGCCCGCTGTCGAACCGCCTGAACCGAGCCGGCTCGGCGAAGTCGGATGGTTGGAGCCGTTCCCCGACGGTCTGTTTGACGGGCCCGAATCGTCTTATGAGCAAACCGAATCCATCTCGTTGGCGTTCGTGACGGCTCTGCAGACTCTGCCGCCGCGTCAGGTCGCGGTGCTAATTCTGCGAGACGTGCTCGGGTTCCGCGCGGCTGAGGTGGCCGACATGCTCGACACGACCGTCGACTCGGCGAACAGCGCGCTGAAGCGGGCTCGCGCCGGTCTGCGGCAGCGGCTGCCATCGGAAGCCCCGCCCGCTGCGGAATCGACCGCCGAGCAGGCTCTGGTGTCAAAGTTCGTGCGCGCGTACGAGTCCGGGGATACCGAGGCGCTGGTCGCCTTGTTCACCGACGACGTGTTCGTCTCCATGCCGCCGATACCCCTGGAATACCAGGGCCGTGACGTGGTGGCGCGATTGTTCGCCGGCATATTCGCTTCGGGCCGCAGGGTGGACCTGGTGCCGACGCGGGCCAATGGACAGCCGGCGTTCGGGGCGTACCTGCGCAGTTCTGGAGGCATCCGGCACGGCAGCGGGCTGTTAGTCCTGACGCTGGCCGGCGACCGCATCTGCGCGTTCACGCGGTTCGACGCCGATGTGCTCGGGTGGTTCGGGCTGCCGAGGTCACTGCCTGGCCGGTAGCTGGCGAATTCACCATGATCGGCCTCTTCGTGCCGGTTCGGTTAGTCATTTTGCCAACTACTGGTGATCGATGTATCAACTTGCTCATCGCGATTGATGGCGCGGAGTACGTCTGTTCCAACGAACAAAGCGATCGTGCTGCCGGCCGATTTACTCCTGCAGGAGGTTTAGCCGTATCCCCACGAGACGCTGCCATCGCGCGCGCCTGACGGAGCCGCCCGTCAGGCGGCGAAGACGGTGCGGACGACGGACTCGTCGCCGTCGATCTCGACCAGTCCGAGCGCGCGGGCGTCGCTGAGGGTGAGGGCGCCGGCGGCGAGGCCGAGCACGTAGGCAGGGTCGGCGCGGACGGTGGCGTCGAGGTCGCGGCCGTCATGCGGGTCGACCTTGAAGCCAGAGCGCGTCGCGTGGAGCTGGAGGAGCGGTTCGCCGATCTCCAGGCCGACCGTCGCCGAGTGGCGAACCTTGACCCGGGTGTCGAGCAGGGCGGGGACGGCGAGGGCGAGCCACTCGGGGCGGAAGGAGTCGCTGTCGGGGCCGCGGACCATCAGCGGGGTGGACCAGCGGATCAGGCTCTCGATCGGCTTGCGTAACTCGGCGCCCCACGGTGTGAGGGCGTACTCGACCACGCTGCCCTCGCCGGCCAGTCGCCGCTCGATCACGCCCGAAGCTTCGAGGTCGCGTAGTCGGTCGGCGAGCAGGTTGGTCGCGATGCCGGGGAGGCCGTCGATCAGGTCACGGTAGCGGGCGGGGGCGATGAGGAGCTGGCGGACGATGAGCAGGTTCCACCGGTCGCCGACGACTTCGAGGGAGCGGGCGAGCCCGCAGTACTGGCCGTAGCTACGCACCGCATTCCCTTCACTTGAAGATCTCAAGTATATCTGAAATAATCAAGTATACCTAGGACCGAGCCAACGAGGAGCCGCCATGACGGATACCACCAAGAGCGCACGGCCGGCCTGGGTCGACGACGGCCTGTTCCCGTTCGAGAGCCGCTTCGTCGATATCGACGGCCACACCGTGCACTACGTCGACGAGGGGTCGGGTCCCACACTGCTACTGCTGCACGGCAACCCGACTTGGTCGTTCCTCTGGCGCGACGTGATCCGCGCGCTGCGCGACGACTTCCGGTGTATCGCCCTCGACTACCCGGGCTTCGGGCTATCCACGCCCAGGCCCGGTTACCGTTACCTGCCCGAGGAGCACGCGGACGTGGTCACCGGGTTTGTCGACGCGCTCGGCCTCAACGGGGTCACTCTGGCCGGGCAGGACTGGGGCGGGCTGATCGGCCTCGCGGTCGCGCAGCGGCGGCCAGGCGTCTTCCATCGGCTGGTGCTCGCCAACACCTGGGCCTGGCCGGTCAACGGCGACTTCCACTTCGAGTGGTATTCGCGCATCATTGGCGGACCTCCGGTCCGCTTCCTGACCCGGCGGCTCAACTTTCTCGTCAACGCGTTAATCCCCACCGGCCACCGCAGGCGGAAGCCGACCGCAATCGAGATGACCCACTACCGCCGGGCGCTGGACACCCCCGAGCGGCGCCAGGCCTCCGCTGTACTCCCCGGCCAGATCACCGCCAGCCGGGACTTCTTCGCCGAGGTCGAGGCCGGCCTTGCAGACCTTGCCCAGCTGCCGACACTGATCGTGTGGGGTGACGCCCAAATCGGCTTCCGTCCCAAGGAGCGCGAGCGGCTCGAAGCGACCTTCCCCGAGCATAAAACCGTGATCGTCGAGGGCGCTGGCGATTTCGTGGTGTCCGAGGCGCCCGAGGAGGTCGTCGCCGCGATCCGCGACTGGGCGGCGACGCAGCCCGGGCACGCGATTCGTGCGGGTGAAACAGATCTTTAGACCAACAAGGCGAGGCGTACCAGTCCGGTGAGCTTGGTCGTTACCGATCTTGGATGCCTCGACTTTGACTCGAACGCTAATGGAGGCCCGACTTGACGCAACGCTCAGACCTCGCCACGACCCGCGGGGCCGCTCTGTTGTCGGAAGCGGTGGAGGCCCACGGCGGAGCCGAGCGGTGGGCCAAGGCTGAATCGGTCAGTGCCCACGTACAAGCCCGTGGCTTGTTGCCGACATGGAAGTTCCCGGGTCGGCCACTTGAGGATTACCACTACCACCAGAAGGTGGATATTCACGGCGTTAGCAATGTGATGCAAGGCTTTCCGGTCCCCGAGCTCACCTGCATCTTCACCCACGACGAGGTGCGGGTGGAATCCGGCGGAAAGCTAATCGAACGGCGCACCCAAGCCCGCCGCGCGTTTGGCGGCCGCGGCGCGTTGCGACGTATCCCACGTTGGGACACTATCGATTCGGCTTATTTCGTGGGGTACGCAATGTCCAATTACATGTCACATCCTTACCGCCTGACGCAGCCAGGATTCCATGTGCAGCGCGGCGAGGACTGGCGAGGCGACCATGAGGTTTGGCGCCGACTCGAGGTGGAATATCCACCTGGATTCGACTCGCATTGCCACCGCGAGACCTTCTACATCGACGATGGTGGGCTAATTCGTCGCCACGACTACCTACCCGACGTGTTCACCGAAGCACGGCTGCTCGCGCGGCTGCTGCCGGTTCCGCTGAAGGCCGCACACTTCACCTGTCGCCACCGTGAGGTCGACGGGCTCATCTTTCCCACCTTTCGCAGAGTGATGCTGGCTCTACCCGGACATCGACCCATTTCCGGGTTGACGATGATTTGTGCTCAACTGAGCGACATTTCAGTGTCATTTGCTGAAGGCGACACTGAGCACAGACAAGCGCGAGATGACCCCGGAACTTTGGTGCGCACACGGCGCAGCCATCGCTAGATTGGGGATCGCCCTCGGGCGGTGACGTTCGACGCATAACACGACGGGCTTTCTCGCTGCCTCAATTCCATTGCCGTCGACGAGGCACGCGCACCAAGTCACTAGAATCTACTGCGATTTGAGCCAACGAAGGCTCCGACCGGAACACCGGCGGACCCCCGTCTACCTGCATAAACGCTGTCGGGGTGGCGGGATTCGAACCCACGACCTCTTCGTCCCGAACGAAGCGCGCTACCAAGCTGCGCCACACCCCGCGTGAAGCCACGACAGCGTATCGCACCGGCCGCCTCCGAGGCCAAACGCATATTCGGGTCCGCGAGATCTACACCAGGGCTGCGATCGGTTCGCGGATAACGACCCTGGTGTAGATCTCGCGGCGGTCAACGTGGGTCCGAACGACTACCTGCGGGTCTCCCGAAGCACCGCCAGCCGCTCGCGGTACTCGGCCTCGTTGACCTCGCCCTTGGCATACGCGTCGCGCAGCGTGCGCTCACCGCCGCGCCCGCGCCAGCGCCGCGCGAAATAGATGATCGTGCCGATGACGAGCACCAGGACCACGAGGCGAATCACGAGGAACCACGGCGAGAAACCATGGTGACCCCAGCGCTCGTACTCCTCGGCCAGGTAAGTGGTTGTGGTTGGGGTGATCTCGTAAATACTCATGTCAACGAGCCTGCCGCCAGGGCCGGAAAGACACATCGGCCCGCAGGAGTCACCGCACCTACGCCGCGACGCGTAGACGAACCGTCAGCCCTGCCATCCCGGACGTACCAGCCCACTCTCGTAGGCCATCACGACCAGTTGGGTGCGATCGCGCGCTGAAAGTTTGGTCAGGATCCGGCTGACGTGGGTGCGCGCGGTGGCCGGGCTCATGAACAGTCGCACCCCGATCTCCGCGTTGGTCAGGCCCTCGGCGACCAGCGCCATCACTTCCCGCTCGCGCGACGTCAGCTCCGCCAGCGCGTCCGGCGCGCCCGTCGGTTCCTTGGTGCGCGCGGCGAACTCCGAGACCAGCCTGCGCGTCACCGACGGCGACAGCAGCGCCTCGCCGTCGGCGACCACCCGCACCGCCCGCACCAGCTCCGCCGGCTCGGTGTGTTTGACCAGGAACCCACTCGCGCCCGCCCGCATCGCCTCGAACACGTACTCGTCCAGCTCGAACGTCGTCAGCACCACCACCCGGACGTCCGCCAGCGACGGGTCGGCGGCGATCAGCCGCGTCGCGGCCAGCCCGTCCATCTCCGGCATCCTGATGTCCATCAGCACCACATCCGGATGCAGCTCGCGCGCGGCGGCCAGCGCCCCGGTTCCCGTGTCGGCCTCGGCGACCACCTCGATACCGTCCTGCGCGTCCAGCAGCGCGACGAAGCCGGCCCGCACCAGCGCCTGGTCGTCGGCGACCACCACCCGAATCGTCATGATTCACTGCCGTTTTCGCTGACTATCGGAATCGTGGCATGCACGCTGAACCCGCCACCCGGATGCCTGCGCACCGATAGATCGCCGCCAAGAGCGCGGGCCCGCTCACGCATCCCGATGATGCCGCTACCACCCGACGGCGGACTGGCGTTCAGCGGGCGCCCATCGTTGTCGACGGTGATACTCACCGCATCCGGCCCGTAATCCACTGTCACCGTGGCATTTTGAGCTGTCGAGTGGCGTACCACGTTGGTCAGTGACTCCTGGACGATGCGTGCCGCGGCGACATCGATCACCGAAGGCAGCACGCGCGGCTCGCCGTGCACGGACGTCGTCACCGTCAGCCCCGTCGCGCGTGCCGTGCCGACCAGGTTGTCCAGATCGGCGATGCCAGGTGTGGGGGCCGTCGGCAGGCCGTTGTCCGCACGCAACGCCGTTACCAAGGAATGCACATCCGAAATCGCTTGCTTGCTGGCCTCTTTGATTGCCGCCAGAGCGGGACCCGCTCGCTCGGGTTGGTCGTCAAGCAGCTCGAGTGCCACCGAGGATTGCACATTGATCATCGACAGGCTGTGCGCCAGCACGTCGTGCAGTTCCCTTGCGATGGACAGCCGCGCATCAGTGGCCCTGCGCTCCTGCTCGGCTCGCGCCTCGCGCGCCACCGCGGCCTTGCGTTGCCTGCGGGCGTCGACCACCGCGCGGCGCTGCCTGATCCCCTCGGCGACGGCGACGAGCACGATCAGCCACGCCGCGATCGCACCGACGGCGATGGCGGGCGGCGGGTCCTCGCCGCGAAGCAACGGGATCAGCCATACCGCCGCCGCCCAGCCCAGCAGTGGCAGGGGATAGGTCCGCCATCGCGGGCCCGCCACCGCCGCGGTCAGGAACGCCACGATCAGCGAGGCAAAGACCGGCCCGAAGCGGAACCCGGCCCCCAGGTAAACCCCGGTGATGGCGATGACGATCAGCAACACCGTGTAGGGGTAGATGGTGCGCCACAGCAGTGCCAGGGGCCCGGCGATCAGCAGCAGGTAGCCGAACCAGTTCAGCGGTACCCAGTGCAGGTCGGGTCCATTGCGCAGGTCCGGTCCGCCGCGATGGCGGGGCCTGTTGCTGCCAACGACCTGGATGGCCGCGATCACCAGCGGAATCAGCCACACCCGTGGCCGGCGCAGCGCATCGCGAAGCCGGTCCATGTTCGCAACCTAGTAGCACAGCGGCCCCGCCCGCGTCCGCGTAGCGACGTACATCACGACACGCCAAGGGATGGATGTGAGTTGTCGGTGGCGTTATGCACACTGACGGTAGTTAACCGAAGAAGTGAGGCACGAGATGACTGGGCTTGGAGCTTCTATCTACATAGGATTCTTCGCCCTGGCCGCATTGTGGCTGTTCTTGACCTCCGACGGGCCGCTGACCGGTGGCGTCAACGATCAGGGCCAGGAACCCGATCGTTCGAACTCCACCAGCACCGAAGCGTATCCGGAGGGGTCCAGCCCCTGGTTGGTCAGCCACTCGTCCGAGAAGTAGGTGTCCGCGTAGCGGTCGCCACTGTCGGCGAGCAGGGTCACCACTGACCCGCTGCGTCGTTGGGCGATCATTTCCGCCAGCACACCGAACGCTCCCCATAAATTCGTCCCCGTAGAAGGTCCCACCCGGCGGCCAAGCACCACACTGGCATGCCGCGCCGCGGCAACGGATGCGGAATCGGGCACCACGACCATGCGGTCGACCACGTCCGGCAGGAACGACGGCTCGACCCGCGGCCGCCCGATGCCCTCGATCCGCGAGGACATCCCCGTCACCACGTCGCGGTCGCGCTGCACATAGGACGGGAAGAACGCGGAGTTCTCCGGGTCGACGACACACAGCCTCGTCGCGTGTCTGCGGTAGCGGATGTAGCGGCCGATCGTGGCGCTGGTACCTCCGGTGCCCGCGCCAACCACGACCCACTCCGGAATCGGGTGCGACTCCTCGCCGAGCTGCTGAAAGATCGACTCGGCGATGTTGTTGTTGCCGCGCCAGTCCGTCGCCCGCTCGGCATTGGTGAACTGGTCCAGGTAATGCCCGCCGGTCTCCTCGGCCAGCCGCTCGGCCTCGGCGTACACCTGTGACGACTGAGCCACGAAATAGCAACGGCCGCCCTGTGATTCGATGAGCGCAATCTTGGAGGCACTGGTCGAGGACGGCATCACGGCGATGAACGGCAGCCCCAGCAGAGCCGCGAAATACGCCTCGGACACCGCGGTTGATCCCGACGACGCCTCGATGACGGTGGTGTTCTCCTCGATCCAGCCGTTGCACAGCGCGTACAGGAACAGCGAACGCGCCAGCCGGTGCTTGAGGCTGCCGGTGATGTGCGTCGTCTCGTCCTTGAGGTAGAGCTGTACGTCGACGCCGTCACACCACGCCATCGGCAACGGATAGCGCAGCAAGTGGGTATCCGCACTGCGCCGTGCGTCGGCCTCGATCAGCCGGACCGCATTGTCCACCCACGTGCGTGGCTGGCTGCGACTAGCAGTTGGGGCCTCGGTCACCGCGCCGAAACGCTCGGGTGGGACTGACCCGCCCGTGTCCCCGCGTCACGGCCGCCGGTCGGGGTCGCCACCAGGGTCAGCAGCGTGGCCTCCGGCCTGCAGCAGAACCGCAGCGGCGCGAACGGTGACGTGCCGATGCCTGCGGAGACATGCAGCTGCGTGTGCGCACCCCACCGGGACGCGCCCTTGGCCCGCGACCGGTCCAGGTCGCAGTTGGTGACGATCGCGCCGTAGAACGGCAGGCACAGCTGTCCGCCGTGGGTGTGGCCCGCCATCACCAGCTGATAGCCGTCGGCGGCGAACCGATCCAGCACCCGCGGCTCGGGCGAATGAGTCAGCCCCAGCGTCAGGTTGGCGACGGGGCTCGCCGGCCCGGCGATGGTGTCATAGCGGTCGCGGGACAAATGCGGGTCATCCACGCCCGCCGCGGCGATCCGCAGGCCGGCCACCTCGAACTCGCGCCGGGTGTGCGTCATGTCCAGCCAGCCGCGCTCGGTGAACGCCGCCCGCAGGTCCTGCCACGGCAGCGGCTCACCGTGGCTGCGGTGCCCCGGTTTGGTCAGGTAGTTCGCCGGGTTCTTCATCCGCGGCGCGAAGTAGTCATTGCTGCCGAACACGAACACCCCTGGCACCGCCAACAAGTCACCGAGCGACTGCACGACGGACGGCACGGCCTTGGAGTGCGAAAGATTGTCGCCGGTGTTGACCACCAGGTCGGGCTCCCAGCTGGCCAGCTCCCGAAGCCAGGCCTGCTTGCGCCGCTGTTGTGGCCGCATGTGGATGTCGCTGATGTGCAACACCCGCAGCGGCGCCGACCCCGGCGTGAGCACCGGCATGGTTACCTCGCGCGTCACGAACGCGTTGCGTTCGATCAGGGACGCATAGCCGATACCGGCCACCAGCGAGCCGGCTGTGACGGCGGCGGTGTTCTTGAAGACTGTTGAAGCCGCGGGCATGCCCGAGAGCCTACTGCCAGTCACCGATCACGGCGGTGGCGGCGGCGGTGGTGGCGGCGGCGGGCCCAGCACCGGGACGGTGATCGGCGGCAAGCCGGGGATCTCGACGACCGTCTGGCCGATCGGCGCGGGCAACCCCGGTAGGCCGGGGATCGCTCCCGGCGGTGGCGGAGGCGGTGGCGGCGCGACGCCGTTGGAGATCTGAATCGTGATGATCGAGCCGGGAACGGTCTGCCCCGACGGCGAGGTTCCGACGACCGCGTACCTGGGCGCCGTGCTGTTGACCTCGTTGGCCTGATCGGCGACTTGGAAACCGGCGTCACGCAGGCGCTGGCGCGCGGTGTCCTGAGTCAGGCCCGACACACTGGGGACCCGCGAACCGGGTGCCCCTTCGACGTAGCGGGGATCGGTGGGCGGCAGCTTCACCTCGCCGAAGTTGTTGGCGATCGGTTCCATCGCGTTGAACCAGGTTCTGGCAGGCTCGTTGCCGCCGAACAGGTTGCCGTCACCGCCGCACTGGCGCAGCGGGTATGAACACAACGCTCCCGGCGCGGTCGAGTCGTCGTAGATGTAGTTGGCCGCCGCGTACTGGTTGGTGAAGCCCAGGAAGCCTGCGGACCGGCTGGCCTCGGTGGTGCCGGTCTTGCCCGACATCGGCAGGTCCCAGCCCACCGAACCGGCCGCGCCCGCCGCGGTGCCCGCGCCGGTGTCGTCCTTGCTCATCGCATTGGCCAGTGTGTTGGCCAGTCCCTCGGGAACCACCTGCTCACAGGTTTCGGTGGTCACCGATACCTGCTTGCCATCGCGGTCGATGACCTCGGCGATCGGGTTTGGCGGGCACCATGTGCCGCCCGACGCCAGCGTTGCCGCGACGTTCGACAGCTCCAGCGCGTTGACCTCGATCGGTCCGAGCGTGAACGAGCCGAGGTTCTGCCGTTTGACGAAGTCGGCGAGGCTCTCGTTGCTTTCCGGGTCGTAGTCGCGAGCGGTGCCGGGCAGCGCGTAGGACCGCAGCCCGAGCTTGACGGCCATGTCCACCGTGCGCTGGACGCCGACCTGCGAGATCAGTTTGGCGAATGCCGTGTTCGGCGAGGTGGCCAGCGCATCGGTGACGCTCATCGTCCCGCGGTAGTTGCCGCCGTTCTGCACGCACCACGTGGCAGCAGGGCAGCCTCTGGCGCCGCCGCTGCCGAGGCCCTTCGCCTCGAACCGGCTCGGCGCGTCCAACTGGGCGTTGGTGCCCATGCCCATGTCCATCGCGGCCGCGGTCGTGAAGACCTTGAACACCGAACCGGCGCCGTCGCCGACCAGCGAGAACGGCTGTGGCTGCATGGTCTCACCCGCATCGAGGTTGAGGCCGTACGTGCGGTTGCTGGCCATCGCCAGCACCGGATGCGACTCCTTGCCGGGCTTGATCACGCTCATCACGCTGGCGATGCCGTCGAGGTCGGGGCTGGCGATCTCGTTGACCGCCGCCTTGACCGGAATCTGGACATCTGGGTCCAGCGTGGTTCTGATCAGATAGCCGCCCCGTGCGACCTGTTCCTTGCTGATGCCGGCGCGCGCGAGATACTCCAGCGCGTAGTCGCAGAAGAACGCGCGATCTCCTGCCGCGATGCATCCTCGCGGCAGTTCGTTGGGCTGCGGCAGGATGCCGAGCGGTTGTTCCCTTGCGGCCCGCAGCTCCTCGGCGTGCTCGGGCAGATTGTCGATCATGGTGTCCAGCACGACATTTCGGCGAGCCAGCGCACCGTCGGGGTTGGTGTAGGGGTTCAGTGTGCTGGTGGACTGCACGAGGCCGGCCAACAATGCGGCCTGCTGCCAGTTCAGTTCGGCGGCGTTGACGCCGAAATACGTCTGTGCGGCGTCCTGAATGCCGAACGCGCCGTTGCCGAACGACACCAGATTCAAATAGCGGGTGAGAATCTCGGGTTTGGTGAAGGTTTTGTCGAGCGTGAGCGCCATTCGGATCTCACGCAGTTTGCGGGCCGGGGTGGTCTCAATGGCCGCGCGCTTTTCGGCGTCGGTCTGCGCGATCACCAACAATTGGTAGTTCTTGACGTATTGCTGCTCGATGGTCGAGCCGCCACGGGTGTCGAGGTTTCCCGAAAGGTATCCCGACAGGCCGGTCAGGGTGCCCTGCCAGTCGACGCCGTTGTGCTCGGCAAACCTCTTGTCCTCGATCGAGACGATCGCCAGCTTCATGGTGTTGGCGATCTGGTCGCTGGGTACCTCGAATCGGCGCTGCGTGTACAGCCACGCGATGACATTGCCCTTGGCGTCGACCATCGTCGAGACCTGTGGCACCTCGCCCTCGACCAGCTGGGCCGAGCCGTTGGCAACGACATCCGAGGCCCGGTTGGACACCAGCCCGAAGCCGCCCGCCAAGGGAAACAGCAGCGCCGCGGTCACCACGCTGGCCAACAAGCAGCACCAGGCGAGCTTGATGACCGTGACGGCGGTCGGGGGGCGCTCCGGCATGCGTACAGACTAACGACGTCCCAGTTGACTCGCGCCAACGCGTTGTTTTGTCAGGAAATGCCAGCAATTAGCCGGGGGGCCTAACCTGCGCATGCGTCAATTTTTGGGCTGACGGCACGGTCGTCCCAAAAAAGTAGGTACTTACCCATTGCGCGGAACCGCCCTGACCACCTAAGTTAGGCACACAGTGCGATGCAGGTCACACTCGACCTGCACAATGTGGCGTAGATCGCATCAGCGTTCTACACCGGAGTACTACGCCGTCGCTTGGTGGCTGGAACGAAGGGAATCGCTGGTGTCAGGTACAAGGCCCGCTGCGCGCAGGACAACCAACCCCTCAGCCCACGCCGTTGTCCAGGGCGCGGAGGCCGAAGCCCGCATCGCCTGGGTATCCCAGGCCCGGTGCCGCCAAGCCGATCCAGACGAACTGTTCGTGCGGGGGGCCGCGCAGCGCAAAGCCGCTGTCATCTGCAGGCACTGCCCGGTGATCCTGGAATGTGGCGCCGATGCGCTCGACAACCGAGTCGAGTTCGGCGTATGGGGCGGTATGACCGAACGCCAGCGCCGCGCCCTGCTCAAGCAGCACCCGGAAGTGGTTTCCTGGGCAGATTTCTTCTCCGCCCAGCGCAAACACCGCAGCGCCGTATAAAGAGGCCTCTCCGCGTAGTCGCGCCGATGCGCCGGTGGTTGGCCGCTGCTTCGTGTGGCCTCGTGCTCAGTGCATGTGCCTCATGTGCGTCAACGGTCTCCGGCACCGCCGCGCGGGAGTCGTCGCCGCCCGTGGTAGCCGACGACCTCACCGCGATGCTGCTCAGCGTCGAAGACATCGAGCCGATCGTCGGAAGGGACGACCTGGAAATCAGGGAAACCTACGACGAGCTGTGGACAGCTTTCGAGGTCTCACCAGGACCGTGTGCAGCAGCGCCGTTCAACGTCATCGTGCAGGCCTATGGCGACACCGGATACGAAGCCGTCAGTGGAATGAACATTTGGTCGTCGCAGCTGTCTTCGGAGTATTGGGTGGACGAGGGCGTGGTCCGGTTCCCGAGCGATCGCGATGCGCATCGTTTCGTCACGGATACCGAAACGATCTGGCGCGACTGCGAAGGGGAGGAAGTACGGGCGGTGCCGGAGGAGGATGGGGCACACCAGTTGTGGACGATCGGGACCACCACCCAGATTCCCGACGTTCGGGCGCTGGTGGTCACCATCACCTTGGTCGACACCTCCGACTATGTGTGCTCGCACGCGATGACGGATCGGGCGAACATCGTCATCGACGTGGTGGTGTGCAAGAGGGGCGTCACCGACGAGGCCGTGACGATCATGGACCGCATCGCGAACAGGCCACCGATCTGATCTAGGCCGCCTCGCCGGTGATCTGATCGGCGATCGCCCGCAGCGCCTCGAGGTCCGAAACATCGAACGGCAGCGAGGGCACACCGACGATCGCCACATGCGGGTTGGCGCCGGTGAACCGCGACAGCAGCCGAACCTCACGCTTGGCCATCGACGCCCGGTCGGCGTGGATCTGCAGCACCGCGCCCGCCAAACTGTCGGGGTCCTTCTTCGCGATCTCCTCGGCAGCCTCGGCGGCTTTGTCGGCGTGCAGCTCGCACAGCGTCGGATGGGTGCGGTTCAGGATCAGCCCGGCGAGCGGCATGTGTTCCTCTGAGAGCCGGTCGACGAAGAACGAGGCCTCGCGCAGCGCATCCGGCTCGGCCGCCGACACGACCACGAATTGGGTCCCGCGGCGCTTGAGCAACTCGTACGTGCGATCGGCCTTCTCGCGGAACCCTCCGAACGTGGTATCCAGCATCTGCACGAAAGCTGCTGCGTCGGAAAGCATCTGAGAGCCGAGCACGGTGGAAAGCGCCTTCATGGCCAGGCCGACCGCGCCGGTCACCAGGCGTCCGATCCCGCGACCGGGGGCCAGCAGCATCCGCCACAAGCGGCTGTCCATGAAGCTACCCAACCGCTTTGGCGCATCAAGGAAGTCCAGCGCGTTGCGCGACGGCGGGGTGTCGACGACGATCAAATCCCATTTGTCTTGGGCGAGAAGCTGACCCAGCTTCTCCATCGCCATGTACTCCTGCGTTCCGGCGAGCGACGTGGCAACGGTTTGATAGAACTGGTTGTCCAGAATGGCTTCACCCCGTTCGCGCCCGGAGTACTGGATCACCATCTCGTCGAACGTCCTGCGCATGTCGAGCATCATGGCGTGCAGTTCCCCTTGCACCTCTGGCGCCAGCGGAACGCGCTGCGGCGAGTTGCCGAGATCCTTGATGCCGAGCGCCTGGGCAAGGCGCTTGGCCGGGTCGATGGTGAGCACCACGACCGTGCGGCCATATTCGGCCGCGCGCAACGCCATTGCCGCTGCGGTGGTTGTCTTGCCGACGCCGCCCGCGCCGCAGCACACCACGACGCGGTTGGACGTGTCGCCAAGGATCGTGCCCATGTCGAGGGCGGGTGGTGTGGTGCTCATCGGACTCCCTGCCGTTCAAGAGCTTCGGCCAATTCATAAAGGCTGCCGAGATCGACGCCATCTGGCAGCGCGGGCAGCTCCAGCCTCGGGATGTCGATATCGTCGAGCTGCTCGGCGCTCTCGGCGCGCGCCGCGATCCGAGTGGCGTGCTGGATCGCTTCGGTAAGCAATCCGGCAAAGTCATTGTCGGACAATGTGATTCCGGCATCAGCCAGTCCGGTGCGTACGGCGTCGGCATCGATGTCGCCCTCGGCGGCCTTAACAAGGTCGTCGGCGGGCAGGTAAACGGGGATGTTGCGGTTGACGATGACGCTGCCGATCGGCAGGTCGAGCTCCTTGAGTTCGTCGATGGCTTCCAGCGTCTCCTGCATAGGCAACGCCTCGAGCAGGGTGACCAGGTGGATGGCCGTCATATCCGAATGCAGCACCTTCACCACGCTCTCGGCCTGGGAGTGCACCGGGCCGCCCTTGGCGAGCTCCGAGACCGCCTTGGTGACGTCGAGGAAGCGGGCGATGCGGCCCGTCGGCGGCGAATCCACCACGATCGCGTCGTAGACCGGCTGCTTGCCCTTCTCGGCGCGGGTCACGATCTCCCTGATCTTGCCGGTGAGCAGCACGTCACGCAGGCCTGGCGCGATGGTCGTCGCGAACTCGATTGCCCCGATTCGCCGCATCGCGCGGCCGGCAAGGCCGAGGTTGTAGAACATGTCGAGGTACTCGAGGAACGCCGCCTCGATGTCGATGGCCAGCGCGTTGACCTGACCGCCGCCCTCTGCGGTGGCGATCTTCACCTCTTTGTATGGCAGCGGCGGGACGTCGAACAGCTGCGCAATGCCTTGGCGCCCTTCGACTTCCACCAATAGCACCTTGCGTCCGCCAGCGGCCAGCGCGAGCGCCAGCGAGGCGGCGATGGTCGACTTTCCGGTGCCGCCCTTGCCGGTGACGAAATGCAGACGCGCCTTGCTCAGGCGGGACGGCCAGCCGAGGTGTTTGCCGCCGTTCGGTGTGGTAGCCACCCAAGCATGCTAGCCAAGCCGCGACGGCTGCCGGATAAGCTCAGCCCCATGAGCGAACCGACCCGCTGGGAGTACGCCACCGTCCCGCTGCTGACGCACGCGACCAAACAGATCCTCGACCAGTGGGGAGACGACGGCTGGGAGCTCGTTTCCGTGCTGCCGGGCCCGACCGGTGAACAACACGTCGCGTACCTGAAGCGATCCAAATGAGCTGGTCTGCCCGCCTCTCCGAGCTGGGGATCGAGCTGCCCGAGGTGGTCACGCCGCTGGCGGCCTACGTACCAGCCGTGCGCACCGGCAACCTGGTGTACACCTCGGGTCAGGTGCCGATCACCGCGGGCCAGGTGGAGGCGACCGGCAAGGTCGGCGCCGACGTGACCCCAGAAGTCGGTAAGGCAATGGCACGCGTGTGTGCACTGAACGCGCTGGCGGCGGTGAACTCACTGGTCGGCATCGACGCGGTCACCCGGGTGGTCAAGGTCGTCGGCTTCGTCGCCTCCGCGCCGGGATTCAACGGCCAGCCCGGCGTCGTCAACGGTGCTTCCGAGCTGTTCGGTGAGGTCTTCGGCGATGCGGGCGCACACGCGCGCTCCGCCGTCGGGGTGTCCGAGCTGCCGCTGAACGTGCCGGTGGAGGTCGAGCTCATCGTCGAGGTCGCGTGAGCGACGATCCAGCGGAGGCGAAGTGACGCTGGAGCATCCCGCCTACGGGCTGCTGCGCCCGGTCACCGAGACCGCGTCGGTGCTGCTCTGCAACAACCCTGGGCTGATGACGCTGGACGGCACCAACACGTGGGTGCTGCGTGGACCCGGTAGTGACGAGATGGTGATCGTCGACCCGGGACCCGAGGACGACGAGCACATCGCCAAGATCGCCGAACTCGGCACGATCCCGCTGGTGCTGATCAGCCACAAGCATGAGGACCACACCGGGGCCATCGACAAAATCGTCGAGCGCACGGGTGCCGTCGTGCGCTCGGTCGGCAGTGGCTTCCTGCGCGGCCTCGGTGGGCCGCTGATCGACGGCGAAGTCATCGACGCGGCGGGACTGCGCATCACCGTGATGGCCACGCCGGGCCACACCGCGGACTCGGTGTCGTTTCTGCTCGACGACGCGGTGCTCACCGCCGATACCGTGCTCGGCCGCGGCACCACCGTCATCGACAACGAGGACGGCAGCCTCGGTGACTACCTGGAATCGCTTCGCCGGCTGCGGGGTTTGGGGTCCAGAACCGTACTGCCCGGCCACGGCCCGGATCTCGAGAACCTGGAAGCCGTCAGCTCGATGTACCTGGCGCACCGCGAGCAGCGACTCGAGCAGGTGCGCGGCGCGATACGCGAACTCGGCGATGACGCGACCGTGCGGCAGATCGTCGAACACGTCTACACCGACGTCGACGAAAAGCTATGGGACGCCGCCGAATGGAGCGTGCAGGCCCAGGTGGACTACCTGAGATCCTAGCGGGCGCGTCGAGCCAATCGCTCGGAGTCCGAGATCAACACGCTCTTGCCCTCCAGGCGAATCCAGCCGCGGTGGGCGAAATCGGCGAGCGCCTTGTTGACGGTCTCACGCGATGCGCCGACCAACTGCGCGATCTCCTCCTGCGTCAGGTCGTGCGTCACGCGCAGCGCGCCGCCTTCCTGAGTGCCGAACCGCTGGGCGAGTTGCAACAGCTGTTTGGCAACACGGCCTGGCACGTCGGTGAAGATCAAGTCGGCCAGGTTGTTGTTGGTGCGACGAAGCCGGCGGGCCAGCACACGCAGCAGCTGTTCGGCGATTTCGGGCCGGTCGGCGATCCACGCGCGCAATGCGTCGCGGTCCATCGACACCGCCCGCACCTCGGTGATGGTGGTCGCGCTCGACGTCCGCGGGCCGGGGTCGAAGATCGACAACTCACCGAACATGTCCGACGGGCCCATGATCGTGAGCAGATTCTCGCGGCCGTCAGGGGACCGCCTGCCGATCTTGACCTTGCCGGAAATGATGATGAACAGCCGGTCGCCGGGCTCCCCTTCCGCGAACACAGTGTGCCCGCGCGGGAAGTCGACGGGCTGCAATTGCTTGGTCAGCGCGGAAACGGCGCTGGGTTCGACCCCTTGGAAGATTCCGGCCCTCGCCAGGATCTCGTCCACGTTGCCCCTCTTAAGCTGTTCGGTGATATGACATGCGCAAGCGGACCTCTAAGTGGTTCGCGAGATCAGTCTAGAGGTATGCCTTTTCGCGACGTCCCACGCTACACACGATTGGCATGCCGAGTCGGCTGAAATTCAGGATTGGCCAGGTGATGGAGATACACCCGGGTCGGCAAACCTGGCGAAGTTCTCGGCGCGCTGACCCCGTTGGTTCCCGACTCCCGCTCGTGCAGACGCTGATTCAGACAGTCCAGCGCGTAGCTCATCCCGTCGCGCGCGAGCGTGTCGACGTCGGCGGCCTCGGCTTGCTCGAGGAACTTGGCCACATCGGTCGCCGAGACCGTGTCGCGGTGCAGGCCGGATTCGAGTCGCTCGAGCCCGAACGTTGCCAACATCAGCAACCCGGGGATGAGCGCTACCAGCAACCAAGACACAAGGCAGAAGTAAACACGCCGAAGGTCTCAGCGGGATCACGAATTGTCACCGGTCCGCAGTCTGCGGTGTCGGACCACCTCAGTAGGCTGTTTTCGTGACTGTGGGTGAGACTTCCGCCGCCAAGCCGGCCCGACGCGCACGCACGCGTGATGGCGAAACCCACCTCGGCCTGGTCCGGCGTGCCAGACGGATGAATCGCGAACTGGCCCAAGCGTTCCCGCATGTGTACTGCGAGCTGGATTTCACCAACCCGCTGGAGCTGACGGTGGCGACCATCCTGTCGGCCCAAAGCACCGACAAGCGCGTCAACCTGACCACCCCGGCGCTGTTCAAGCGCTACCGCAGCGCGCTGGACTACGCGCAGGCCGATCGCGCCGAACTCGAAGAGCTGATCCGCCCCACCGGGTTCTACCGCAACAAGACCAACTCGCTGATCCGGCTCGGCCAGGAGCTCGTCGAGCGCTTCGATGGCCAGGTGCCGTCGACCATGGACGAGCTCGTCACACTGCCCGGCGTCGGCCGCAAGACCGCCAACGTGATCCTGGGAAACGCCTTCGACATCCCCGGCATCACCGTCGACACCCACTTCGGCCGGCTGGTGCGGCGGTGGGGGTGGACCACCGAGGAAGACCCGGTGAAGGTCGAACACGCGATCGGCGACCTGATCGAGCGCAGCGAGTGGACGCTGCTGAGCCACCGGGTGATCTTCCATGGCCGTCGGGTGTGTCATGCCCGCAAGCCCGCCTGCGGCGTGTGTGTGCTCGCCAAGGACTGTCCCTCGTTCGGCGCGGGCCCTACCGACCCGCTGGTCGCCGCGCCGCTGGTCAAGGGCCCCGAAACCGAGCACCTGCTGTCGCTGGCCGGGCTTTAGCCGCCTCCGCGAGCCCATGCGCACTTCGACCCGCTGGACCGTCGCGGTGATGGTTGTCGTCGTTGCGCTCGGGGCGGCGCTGTGGACGGAGTTGGGCGACGACGGATCGTCGACCGGATCGCAAGGTCCCGCGTCCGCGCGCGACCGCCGTGACGCCGATACCGCCGAGGCGCTCGCCGGGCCCCGTGAACGCGCCGACCTGCCGCCCTGCCCGTCGCCGGGGGCGGGCTCCGGCCCTGAAACCTTGCGCGGCATCACCCTCGAATGCGCGGGCGACGGATCAAATGTCGACGTCGCCAAGGCCGTGGCCGGCCGGACAGTGGTGCTCAACCTGTGGGCGTACTGGTGTGCGCCGTGCACCAAGGAGTTGCCTGCGATGGCCGAGTACCAGCGGCGCGTCGGGCCCGCCGTGACGGTGCTGACCGTGCATCAGGACGAGAACGAAACAGCGGCGTTGCTGCGGCTGGCGGAGCTGGGGGTGCGGCTGCCGACGCTGCAGGATGGCCGACGGCTGATCGCCGCCGCGCTCAAGGTGCCGAACGTGATGCCTGCGACCGTGGTGCTGCGCCAGGACGGTACCGTTGCCGAAATCCTGCCGCGGTCGTTCGCCAGCGCCGAGGAGATCGCCGCGGCGGTAGGACCGCAGGTGGGCCAGATGACAGGGGAGCCGGGGTGAGTTGGGGCAGCGAAACCGATGAGCTGCACCCTCAAGCCGCCCCGCCCTGGCTCAAGCCGCTGGTCGACAACGCCGATCGGGTCAAGCGCGCGTATCGACGCCGTGTGCCGCCCGAGGTGCTGGCCATGGTGATGGCTGCGAACGCGAAGGCCGCGATCAGCGGGGACGGCCGCGACGCGGCCGTGTTGGTGCTGTTCTCCGGTCCGCTGGACGCCGCGTCGGATGGCTTGCCCGACGACGCCGACCTGCTGGTCACCGTCCGCGCGTCCACGCTGCGCCACCACGCGGGCCAGGCGGCGTTTCCCGGCGGCGCTGCCGACCCTGACGATCGCGGTCCGGTGTACACCGCGCTGCGCGAAGCCAACGAGGAGACCGGCATCGACACCAGCCGGCTGCATCCGCTTGCCACACTCGAGCGGATGTTCATCCCGCCGTCGGGGTTCCACGTCGTTCCGGTGCTCGCCTACTCGTCGGATCCGGGTCCCGTTGCCGTCGTCGACGAATCCGAAACGGCGATCGTCGCCCGCGTCCCCGTGCGCGCGTTCATCAACCCTGACAATCGAATCATGGTGTACCGCAGGGAGAACACTCGGCGCTACGCAGGCCCGGCATTCCTGCTCAACGAGATGCTGGTGTGGGGGTTCACCGGTCAGGTGATCTCGGCGATGCTCGACGTCGCAGGCTGGGCACTGCCGTGGAACACCGACGACATCCGAGAACTCGATGACGCAATGGCCCTCGTCGGCCATGACGGCGGCTACGGTGAACCCCAACAATGACATCGTCGCAGTGGCTTGACCTCGCCGTCCTCGCCGTAGCCTTCGTGGCCGCCATCTCCGGTTGGCGGTCGGGGGCGCTTGGCTCACTGCTGTCGTTCGTCGGGGTGGTGCTGGGTGCGGTGGCCGGGGTGCTGCTGGCCCCGCACGTGGTCGACAACATCAGCGGCCCGCGCACCAAGCTGTTCGTGACGTTGTTCTTGATCCTCGCGTTGGTGGTGATCGGGGAGATCGCAGGCGTGGTGCTTGGCCGCGCGGTCCGCGGCGCCATCCGCAACCGCACCCTTCGCACGTTCGACTCGGTGATCGGCGTCGGGCTGCAGTTGGTCGCGGTGCTGGTGGCGGCATGGCTGCTGGCCACGCCGCTGACGTCGTCGGACCAGCCGAATCTGGCCGCCGCGGTCCGCGGCTCCAAGGTGCTTGCTCAGGTCGACGAGGTGGCACCCACCTGGCTGAAGTCGGTGCCTACCCGGCTTTCGGCACTGCTGGACACCTCGGGCCTGCCCGACGTGCTGCAGCCGTTCGGCCGCACGCCCATCGTCGCGGTCGAGGCACCCGACGCCGCGCTGGCAGGGGACGCCGTCGTCGCCGCGACCCGCCCCAGCGTGGTGAAGATCCGCGGTGTCGCCCCGAGCTGCCAGAAAGTGTTGGAGGGCAGCGGTTTTGTCGTCTCGCCGAATCGAGTGATGTCGAACGCGCACGTGGTCGCGGGCTCGGAAAGCGTGACGGTCGAGGCCGACGGCCAAAGCTACGAAGCCTCGGTGGTGTCGTACGACCCCGACGCCGACATCTCTATCCTCGACGTGCCGAATCTGCCGTCGGCGCCGCTGGCCTTCGCCGATGCCCCCGCAGAGACGGGCACCGACGCCGTCGTGATGGGCTACCCGGGCGGCGGAGATTTCGTCGCAACCCCAGCCAGGGTCCGGGAGATCATCGAACTCAAGGGTCCCGACATCTATCGGACCACGACGGTCACCCGTGAGGTCTACACCGTCAGGGGCACTGTGCGACAAGGCAACTCGGGCGGCCCGATGATTGACCGTGGCGGCCAGGTGCTTGGCGTGGTGTTCGGAGCGGCGGTCGACGATGCCGACACCGGATTCGTGCTCACCGGCAATGAGGTGTCGCGCCAGCTCGCTAGAGTCGGCAACACGCAGCAGGTTGCCACCGGCGCCTGCATCGCCTAGCGGTCGTAGACCTGCCTCAAGAACCGTGTCAGCTGTTCGTTGACCAACTGCGGTGCTTCCTCATGGCCGAAATGCCCTGCGCCGGTGATTGATACGTAACGACCGTGCGGGGCGTACTGCTGGGTGCGGTACACCGGGTCCGCGAGTACGTACGGATCGGCGTCACCGCGCATGTGCAGCACCGGCACGCCGAGGGGCCGCTTCATCGCACGCATGAACCGGCGGCCCTCGCCACGTAGCTGGCTGCGGACCGCCCAGCGTTGATACTCGAGGGCCGAGTGTGCGGCCGAGGGGATCTGGATGGCCTGGCGCATGTGCCGGATGGTCTCGGAAAAGTCTTCGGAGGCTTGCCATTTCCCACTGGCTCGGCTGCGCACCAGCCGCTCCAGCTCCGCGGCGTCGTTGCGCCTCAGCGACCTCTCCGGCCAGATCGGCGCCTGATAGCGCAGCATCGACGGCAGAAGTGCGCGGCCCTGGTCACGTCTGGTGAGCGTCGATCGGCGCAACGCGATCGGGTGCGGCGAGCTGACCAGCGCGATGGCGCGCACCGCACGTGGGTGCAGCAGCGACGTTGCCCAGCAGACCAGGCCCCCGTCCGCATGACCGACCAGGGTGGCCGCCTTGTGGCCGAGCGCGCGCACCAACCCGGCAGTGTCACCCGCCAGCGTCCACCCGTCATAGCCCCGCGGCGGCTTGTCGCTGCCGCCGTAGCCGCGCAGATCGACGGCCACCACGCGGGCGCCGGTGAGGCCCCGCAACTGATGACGCCACGACCACCAGAAGGAGCCGAACCCGTGCAGGAGGATGACCAGTGGGCGTTCAGCGGTGGGGGTTGACGCCGATTCTGGGGCCTGCGCCTCCACGACGTGGAAGCGAATCCCGTTGGCGTGCACCTCTAGATGTCGCCACGGACCGTCGATGCGGACGACCGACGGATCGGGCGGGGCCACTACCAGCCTGACGGATCGGTGGCCGGATCCTTGGCGCGCTGGCCGTCCGATGAGGTGAGCGCCTTGTCGTGGCCCGGCGTCAATGCCTCGCGTGTTTCCTTCACCGATTCGATGGTCTGCTGCGGGCCCCGGATGCGCCTGACCTTCAGATAGCCGAAGAGCGCAAACACCGCGGTGGTCACGACCATGAACCCGAACACGATCAGGAACGCCGCCCAGCGCCAGATCCACGTGTCGAGCAGCTCAGCGACGAAGAAGAAGAAAAAGAACGTCGAATAGAAAAGCACCACCAGCGCCAAGATGAAGAACACGCTGCCGGTGAGGCCCTTTTTGACATCGCGGGTGATCTCGGCCTTGGCGAGCTCGACCTCGGCCCGCACCAGTGTCGACACCTGGGACGTCGCGTCCTTTACGAGGTCGCCGATCGACGGGTCGGCCTTTGTGGCGTGCGGGTCTACCAGCGGTATCGAGGTCACAGTGGTCGGTACGCCATTCCTGCGATCGCTCACGGAACAATTCCTCCCCGCATCTGATGTCAGTCGCGGTTCATGTTGCCATGTGGCGTCCCGCTAAACGATCCCGGCCGACGATAGACTGCCTGCGTTGATTGTCGGAAGGCACGTCGATAGGAGTTAACACTTGAGGTCCAGCGGCCGCCGCCGGATGGTTTCTGCGGCGATCCTGGCTCTGGGCCTGGCCCTGTTGCCGATGCCTACCGCGAGCGCCGCCGATCCCACACCCCTCGGCGGGGGCTCGGGCCTGGTCGTCAATGGCGAGACGCTATGCACGCTCACCACGATCGGCAACGACAGCCGCGGCAACCTGATCGGCTTCACCTCCGCACACTGCGGAGGCCCCGGCGCTCAGGTGGCGGCCGAGGGCCTCGAGAACGCGGGTGTGGTCGGCACGATGGTGGCAGGCAACGAGGCGCTCGACTACGCGGTGATCCAGTTCGACCCTGCCAAGGTCCGGCCGGTCAACAGCGTCAACGGCTTTCAGATCGACGGGCTTGGGCCGGACCCCGTGACCGGCGACATTGCGTGCAAGCTGGGCCGCACCACCGGCTACTCGTGCGGTGTGACGTGGGGACCTGGCAACGAGCCGGGCACCATCGTCAACCAGGTGTGCGGTCAGCCCGGCGACTCCGGCGCACCGGTCACCGTGAACAACCGGCTGGTCGGCATGATCCACGGCGCGTTCAGCGAAGGCCTGCCGACGTGCGTGATCAAGTTCATCCCGCTGCACACCCCGGCGGTGACGATGTCGTTCAACACCCAACTCGCCGACATCACGGCCAAGAACCGGCCGGGCACCGGGTTTGTCCCGGTGGGTGCAGCGGCCTGATTACTTGCTTTCCCGGATCGCCTCAAACACGCTGGGGTCCACCAACGTTGACGTATCGCCGAGTTCACGGCCCTCGGCGACGTCACGCAGCAGCCTGCGCATGATCTTGCCGCTGCGGGTCTTGGGCAGTTCCGGCACCACGTGAATTTCGCGTGGCCGCGCGATCTTTCCGATCTCCTTGGCGACCTGCTCGCGCAGTTCCTCGACCATCCCCTCGTTGTCGGGGGTGTTGGACTGAAGGATGACGAACGCGCAGATGCCCTGGCCGGTGGCGTCGTCGGTGGCGCCGACGACGGCGGCCTCGGCCACCCCGGAATGCCCGACCAGAGCGGACTCCACCTCGGCGGTCGAGATGCGGTGGCCCGACACGTTCATCACGTCGTCGATGCGGCCTAACACCCAGATGTTGCCGTCGGAGTCGACGCGGGCGCCGTCACCGGCGAAGTACCAGCCCTGCTTGGCATACCGCGACCAGTACGTCTCTTTGAACCGCTCCTCATCGCCCCAGATGCCGCGAAGCATCGCCGGCCACGGCTGATCCAGCACCAGATAGCCCGTCACATGCTCGGCCTCGTCGGCGCCGGGCACCAGCTCTTTGCCGTCCTCGTCGACGATCTTCGCCGAGATGCCGGGTAGCGGAGACATCGCGGAGCCGGGCTTGGCTGCCGTCACACCGGGCAGCGGCGAGATCATGATCGCACCCGTCTCGGTCTGCCACCAGGTGTCGACAACCGGAGTTCGATTGGCGCCGAAGGCATCCCGGTACCACCGCCATGCCTCGGGGTTGATCGGCTCTCCGACCGACCCCAGCAGGCGCAGGCTGGACAGGTCGTGGGAGTCGGGAATCTCGCGCCCCCACTTCATGAACATACGGATCAGGGTTGGTGCCGTGTAATAGATTGTGACGCCGCACTTTTCGATCACCTCGAAATGACGGTGCTCGTTCGGCGAGTTCGGGGTGCCCTCGTAGACCACCTGGGTAACGCCGTTGGACAGCGGCCCGTACACGATGTAGGTATGGCCGGTGACCCAGCCGATATCGGCTGTGCACCAATAGACATCGGTTTCGGGCTTGACGTCGAACACGTAGTGATGCGTGTACGACGCCTGGGTCAGGTAGCCGCCCGAGGTGTGCATGATGCCTTTGGGCTTACCTGTGGTGCCCGACGTGTAGAGCAGGAACAGCGGATGCTCGGAGTCGAACGCCCCAGGCTTGTGCTCAGGCGACGCTTTGTCGACGATGTCGTGCCACCACAGGTCACGACCCTCGGTCCACGGAGTGTCGATTCCGGTGCGGCGCACCACAAGAACGTGCTCGACGGACTTCTGCCCGTCGACCGCTTCGTCGACGGGCTCCTTGAGTGAGGCCGCCTTACCGCGGCGATACTGGCCGTCGGCAGTGATCACCAGCTTGGCCTCGGCGTCCTCGATGCGGGCGGCCAACGCTGTCGAGGAGAACCCGGCGAAGACCACGGAATGCAGCACACCGAGGCGCGCGCAGGCCAGCATCGCCACGATGGCCTCCGGCAGCATCGGCATGTAGATCGCCACCCGATCGCCGGCCACCAGGCCCAGCTCGGTGAGCGCGTTCGCGGCCTTGCACACCTCGGCGAGCAGCTCGGAGTAGGTGATCTCCCTGCTGTCGTCCTTGGGCTCGCCCTCCCAGCGGATGGCGACGCGGTCGCCGTTTCCTGCCTCGACATGCCGGTCGACGCAGTTGTAGGCGACGTTGAGCTTGCCGCCGACGAACCACTTGGCGACGGGGGCGTCCGACCAGTCCAGCACCTCGGTAAACGGTGTGTCCCATGACAACCGGTTGGCCAGCTCGCCCCAGAACGCCAACCGGTCGGCCTCGGCCTCCCCGTACAGCTCGTCGGTGCCGTTCGCCTGCGCGGCGAACTCTTGCGGCGGCGGATATGCAGACGGACCGGCGGTGTCCTTGGTCGAGCTTTCTGTCATACGTGTGAGCGTAGTCACCGCCGTCGCAACTATCGCCGGCAAGTCACAGCGTGCGCTGCGGGCGGCGCGTGCTGCGCGCCGAGCGGTCGGCTAGCGTCGGTTGCCGTGACCGATCCGCTGGCCCCGCTGGCCGACCTACCAGGGGTGGCGGACGCCAGTGAAGAAGCGCGAGAGGCGCTCGGCAAGGCTCATCGGCACCGCACCAACCTGCGCGGATGGCCGACGACGGCGGCGGAGGCCGCGTTGCGGGCGGCGCGCGCCTCCTCGGTGCTGGACGGCGGGGCGCTGCAATTGTCGGAGGACGGCAAGCCTGACCCGGTGCTTGCCGGCGCGCTACGGGTGTCCGAGGCGTTGGAAGGCGGCGCGACCTCGCTGGTCGGGGTCTGGCAACGGGCACCGCTTCAGGCGATCGCCCGGTTGCACGCGCTGGCCGCAGCGGATCTGACCGACGACGACCACCTGGGCCGTCCGCGGGCAGACGGCGATGTCGGGCGCAGGCTCGAGCTGCTGGCCGACATCGTCACCGGCGGCACCACAGTGCCCGCGCCGGTGCTGGCCGGAGTCGTGCATGGGGAGTTACTGACCCTGGAGCCTTTCGGCGTCGCCGACGGTGTGGTGGCCCGCGCGGTGTCGCGGCTGGTGACCATCGCCAGCGGCCTTGATCCGCATGGGCTCGGGGTGCCGGAGGTGTACTGGATGCGCCAATCCGGCGACTATCGCGCCGCGGCGCGCGGCTTCTCGTCGGGCACCGCGGACGGGCTGACGGCGTGGTTGGTGCTCAGCTGCCGCGGTCTGCACGCCGGTGCGAGGGAGGCGCTGTCCATCGCGACGGCGCACTCGTCGTAACTTCTTTCACAGCAAAATGAAGCGGGCGACGTTCCGAAATGATTCGGCGCGTCGCCCGCTAGCACGGACTCCGGTTACCAAGCGTGCTGTTTGGGTCGCGTGGGTGGCCTCGGCGTCGTTGTCGATGCGCTTCGACTGCAACCCCACCCAAGGGGCCGTCGTGGCCGTCCGCTCTCCGCAATTACGCAGGCCCGCAACACTTTTACCTATTCCGCGGTATGTGCTCCGCGTGGGTGCCGGGATCCGTGCTGGGGAGCCTGAATCGGGAGATCGAGCCTTCTCTTCCGGCTCGGTCTTGGCCTCTCCAAGCTTCCGTGGTTCCTTTGTACTCCGTGACCACGGTCACATCAAGGGTCAATTCGGGCGAGCCGCCGGATTGTTATCGCGGCGTGTCAGCTACTACAGGACGTAGCGCCTCAGAATGCGAAACGGCGAAGCAGCGAGTACGTCAGCGCGCCCGCGGCAAGTGCGCTCACGCCGACGGCCGCGGTGGTGGCGACGGCCGCGGTGGACGGCGCTGGGAAGCGGTCGCGCAGCGACACCGGATTGGAGAATGTCAACATTGGCCAGCCCCGCGCCGCAGCCTCTTTGCGCAATGAGCGATCGGCGTTCACCACGGTCGGATGGCCGACCTCTTCGAGCATCGGTAGGTCGGTGATCGAATCGGAGTAGGCGTAGCAGTAGTCGAGCGCGTATCCCTCGCGCGCGGCGAGCTGACGGATCGCCTCGACCTTGCCTTCGCCGTAGCAGTAGAACGCGATCTCGCCGGTGTACCGACCGTCCTCGACAACCATGCGGGTCGCCATCGCGTGGGTGGCGCCGAGCGCACGGGCGATCGGGGCGACAATCTCCTCGCCGGAGGCGGAAACCACGACGACATCGCGGCCGCAGAGCTTGTGGTCGGCGATCAGCTCGGCGGCCTCAGCGAATACCAGCGGGTCGACGATGTCGTGCAGTGTCTCGCCGACAATCGATTTCACCTGCTCGACGTCCCACCCGGTGCACATGTTTGTCACGTACGAGCGCATTCGGTCCATTTGGTCGTGGTCCGCACCGGACATCAGGAACAGAAACTGGGCGTAGGTGGATTTGAGAACGGCCCGCCGATTGATTAGCCCCTGATCGAAGAAAGGTTTGCTGAAAGCCAACGTGCTGGACTTGGCGATTACTGTCTTATCAAGATCGAAGAACGCGGCGGTACGAATAGGTTTGCTGGCCGGTGTCCGGCCCTGCGGCACGCCCGCGCCGCCGCTAGCCGGATCGGATGCGGTCACATGGCCCAGCATAGGGGCCGTGGCGTGACAAATCGCGACAGAGTGTACAAATTGGCAGTTCACGACACGTGTCGGTGACTGCAGTCTTTCCTGGTCCTCACCGCTTTCTCGAGCAAGAAGGACTTGCGCCCTTCACAGTTGCCGTGTGTATAGTGAGGATCACTCGGCTTATGCCGGGTGTGCATCAGCCCGACCCCCCGGGGCTGATACACGACGACCTCCGCCTCCTCCCCCCCTGGCGGGGGTCGTCCCTTTTGTGGGGGCAAGTTCGCCAGGCGGATAGATTCCATACCGTCGCTAAGTTGCGGAACCTGGTTTTCAGTACTTCCATACCGCGTGGTTTGTCCACACATCGTTCTTTATCCACAGACTTCGCCGAGCCAATAGCGGCGCGTCGGCACCTGCCCGCAAGGTGGGGACATGACGGCATCCGCTGGGATCTTGGCGCTGGTCGGCGATCCGACCCTGCGCGACGATGTGGACCGCGTCGCCGCGGCATCAGGACTCCAAATCGTGCACGCGACCGACCCCTCCAGTCGCAAGGTATGGACCGGAGCGGTCGCCGTCCTGCTCGATGTGCAGGCCGCTCGCCGATGTGCCGACCGCGCGCTCCCGCGCCGCGGCCGCGTTGTGCTGGTGAGCCAATCCGAACCACAGGCCGCCGATTGGGAAGCCGCCATCGCGGTGGGCGCCCAGCAGGTCATCACCCTGCCCGCGCAGGATGGCGGCCTGATGGCCGAACTCTCCGATGCCGCCGAGACCGCCCGCGACGGCGGACGCCGCGGTGCGGTCATCGCGGTGATCGGCGGTCGGGGCGGCGCGGGCGCGTCGGTGTTCGCGACAGCACTGGCGCAATGCACGCCCGACGCATTGCTGATCGACGCCGACCCGTGGAGCGGGGGCATCGACCTAGTGCTTGGCACCGAGTCGGACAGTGGGTTGCGTTGGCCTGATCTGGCGCTGCAGGGCGGCCGGTTGAACTTCGCCGCGTTGCGCGACGCGCTGCCGCGGCGCCACGGGGTAAGCGTCTTGTCGGGCGGTCGCGTTGGAGGTGACATCGACGCCGCACCACTGGGTGCGGTGATCGAAGCGGGAGCTCGCGGCGGCGCCACGGTCGTCTGCGACGTGCCCAGGCGATCGACGCCCGCGGCCGAGACCGCGCTGGAGGCCGCCGACCTCGTGGTAGTGATCGCACCCGCCGATGTGCGGTCGTGCGCCGCCGCGGCGGCGATCGCCCCGTGGGTGTCGAGCGTCAATCCCAATGCCGGCGCAGTGGTTCGGGGCCCGGCGCCCGGCGGGCTGCGGTCGACCGATGTCGCGGGGATCGTCGGACTGCCCCTGCTGGCGGCCATGCGCCCACAGGGCGACGTGTCAATGGTGCTCGAGCGCGGCGGATTGCGACTACGGCGGCGATCGCCGCTGGCAGCCGCGGCGCGGAGGGTGCTGGCGGTGGTGCACCAGCACCCGGCGGTGAACGCCGCATGACCACCTCGCTGATCGAGCGGGTCCGTGAACGGTTGGCAGCCGAGTCCGCCCCGCTGCGGCCCAATGTGGTCGCCGCGGCGATCCGCGCCGAGTCCGGTGGTGTGCTCGGCGACGCCGAAGTGCTGAGCAGTATGCGCACTCTGCAGACCGAACTGACCGGAGCGGGCATTCTCGAGCCACTACTCTGTGCGGACGGCACCACCGATGTCCTTGTCACGGCGCCGGACGCGGTGTGGATCGACGACGGAAACGGTCTGCGCCGCAGCTCAATTCGATTCGCCGACGATGCCGCGGTGCGCAGGCTGGCGCAACGGCTCGCCCTTGCAGCCGGGCGCCGCCTCGACGAGTCCCAGCCTTGGGTCGACGGGCAGCTGACCGGCCTGGGCACCGGCCAGTTCACCGTCCGATTACACGCGGTGCTTGCGCCGATCGCCGCCGACGGCACGTGCCTGTCGTTGCGGGTACTGCGGCCCGCCAGTCAGGACCTCACGGCGCTGACTCGAACCGGCGCCATCGCACCGCAGGCCGCGGCGCTCCTTGAGGAGATCATCCGTACGCGGTTGGCGTTTCTGATCTCCGGCGGCACGGGTGCAGGCAAGACCACCTTGCTGGCGGCCGCCCTTGGCGCGGTGTCCGCCGAGGAGCGCATCGTCTGTGTGGAGGACGCCGCTGAGCTGGCGCCGCGACATCCACATCTGGTGAAACTCGTTGCGCGGTGCGCCAATGTCGAGGGTGTCGGCGAGGTGACCGTGCGTGACCTGGTCAAGCAGGCACTGCGGATGCGGCCGGACCGGATCGTGGTCGGCGAGGTTCGCGGTGCCGAGGTGGTCGACCTGCTCGCGGCCCTCAACACCGGCCATGACGGCGGCGCAGGCACGGTCCACGCCAACAACCCCGCAGAGGTGCCCGCTCGACTCGAGGCGCTCGGCGGCCTCGGCGGGCTTGACCGCGCCGCCCTGCACAGTCAACTCGCCGCCGCCGTCCAGGTCGTCTTGCACGTCAGCCGTGACCGCGCGGGTCAGCGCCGATTGAGTGAGATCGCGGTCCTTCGCGCGGGCGAAGACGGCCGCGTCCGCGCCACGACGGCGTGGCACGTAGACACCGGATTCGCGGGTGGAGCCGATCCTTTGAGTGAACTGATCCGTGCCAGGGACCGGTCATGAGTGCCGGGGCGCTCCTGCTGGCGCTCGCGCTGATGATCGTGCCGACTTCGTCGCGGCGCCGCCTCGAAACGCTCCTGCTCGTCGCGCGGGCTCGCCGCCGAATCCCGGCAGCAGCGATCGCAGCCTGTGCCGCAACTGTTTTGGCGTTCATCGTGCCGATCACCGTCGTCGGCGCTGCGGCCATCGTCGGGTTCACTGTGGTGGTGCGCCGCAGGCGACAGCGTCGTTTGAGCCGGTGCCGGTCCGAGTCCGCCGCGCTGCAGGCGGCGTTGGATGTGCTCGTCGGCGAGCTGCGCGTCGGCGCCCACCCGGTGCGCGCGTTCGAGGTGGCCAGCACGGAGGCCGACGGCGGGATCGCCCGCTCACTGCAGGCAGTGGCAGCACGCGCGCGGCTCGGTGCCGATGTGGCCGCGGGCCTGCGCAGCGTGGCCAGGAGCTCACCCGTGCCCGCGCACTGGGAACGGCTTGCGGTGTGTTGGCAACTCGCCCAGGCGCACGGGCTGGCGATCGCCACGCTGATGCACACCGCACAGCGGGACATCGTTGAACGCGAACGCTTCTCGGCGCGCGTCACCGCGGGGATGGCAGGCGCCCGCGCGACTGCCGCCGTGCTGGCGGTGCTGCCCGCAGTCGGTGTGGGTTTCGGGCAGCTCATCGGGGCTGACCCGGTTAGGTTCCTACTTTCCGGCGGTGCAGGCGGCTGGCTGCTGGTTATCGGTGTCGCGCTCGCTTGCGCCGGCTTGCTGTGGTCGGACCGGATCACCGGGAAGGTACTGACATGACCTGGGCGGCTTTGCTTTTGGCGACCGCCCTGCTGGTCGGTGCCGATGATTCGCGAACGCGGATCCGGGCGGGCAGGACAGCGCCGACACGGAGGCGGCACCGGCCTGCGCGTTCCGGTGACCCCTTGGCCGCCGCCTCCACCTTCGACGTCCTAGCGGCGTGCCTGCGCTCGGGCATGGCGGTGTCGACAGCCGCGGCCGCCACGGCGCAGTCGGCTCCTGCCGAACTGGCGCGGCTGCTGAACCGTGCCGCCGATCTGCTTGCGCTGGGCGCTGATCCTGCCACCGCGTGGTCTGATCGCCACCTGACCAAGGATGACCACGCCGAGGCGCTGCTGCGGCTGGCGCGCCGATCGGCCGCGTCGGGCGCCGCGCTTGCGAACGGCGTTGCAGAACTTGCCGAACAGGCGCGCCACGATGCGGCGGACAGTGCGAGCGCCGCTGCTGAACGCGCCTCGGTGCTGATCGCCGGGCCGCTGGGGGTCTGCTACCTGCCTGCGTTCCTGTGTCTGGGAATCGTTCCGGTGGTCGCCGGGTTGGCCGGCGACGTGTTGCAGTCAGGGCTGCTGTGACACCAGAACCAATGATGAGGAGGAAAACACATGGTAGAAAACAAGATTCGGGCGCTACAGGCCCGGCTCACGTTGCTGGCGGTCGAGGACGACGGCATGTCGACGGTCGAGTACGCGATCGGGACGATAGCGGCCGCGGCCTTCGGCGCGATCCTGTACACGGTGATCACCGGCGACTCGATCGTCAGTGCGCTGACCAACATCATCAACCGGGCGCTGAACACCAACGTCTAGGTGATGAGACCGGAGGCGTCACCGTCGAGGCGGCGTTCTCGATCGCTGCTTTGGTCGTCGTGCTGGGGATGTGCGTGGCCGGGCTCACGGCGGTCTCGATGCAGGTGCGCTGTGTCGACGCGGCGCGGGAGGCCGCGCGGCTCGCGGCGCGCGGCGACGACGGCTCAGCATCGGCGGCCGCCCGCGGTATCGGACCGGCGGGGGCGGTGCTGCAATTCCGGCGCGACGGCGGGTTCGTCATCGCGACCGTCACGACCACATCGCCGCTGCTGCCGGGCATCAGCATCACGGCGGAGGCGGTGGCAGCGGTCGAGCCAGGGTGATCGCGGTTCGGCCGCACTTGTGGCGGTAGCGATCATCGCGGTGCTGCTGTCGATCACCGTTGGTGGCCTGTGCCTCGGCGCGGCGGTGATCGCCAGGCACCGGGCGCAGGCCGCGGCCGATTTGGCATCGCTGGCAGCCGCGGGCGGGCTCACCGACGGCGCCGAATCGGCGTGCGCTCAGGCGTCCGCGGTGGCGCGTGCGATGAATACCGTTGTGACGCAATGCGTGCTGGACCAGCTCGATGTCACGGTCACGGTGGAGGTGCCGGTGGCGTTCGGCAGGATCGGATTGGGCACGGCGCGGGCCGCCGCACGGGCTGGCCCGGCCGACGCGCCAGGCTAAGCTTTGGGTGCTTTGCCCTTGGGCGAGCGCGCTTTTCGTTTGGGCGCGGCCGGTCCGCCGGTATCCGCCGCCAGCTCGTCGGCGGTCGGCGGTCGCAGCGAAATCAGCCCGGCGAAGATGTCTTCCTCGAGCTCGATTCGGTTGACCGTCACGTGCACCGGTGCCCATCCACCTCCGACGGCAGCCATCCGCAGCACACCCGACGCCCGTCCGCTGACGAATTCCGTTGTCATCGCGTCCATCTGGGGTTGATCGTCGGGATGTACGGAATGGTCGCCCGCCATGCTCGCGCGCCAATCGAAGAACGGCGCCGGATCATCGAGCCACTTCAGGAGCGTCCAGTTCTTCAGGTCGACCAGCGCCCGGTGCACCCCAGGCTGCGCCAGCCCGTCGAGGATCCGCTGCGCCAGGTAGTCCTGAGGAACGGTCGAGCTCTCCCGCTCACCGCGCCAATTCATCGCGCGACATATCAGCCGCTCGCTGCCATCGTCCTGGGCCTCGGCCAATGCCCTCGCGACGAACCCGACTGTGATCGGCTCGCCCTTGTAGTCGGTCACATCCCAAGCGCTGCAGAAGGTTTGACCCACCTCAGGTTTGATTGCCATCGCAATCACCCTGGCCTCGCTCGGGTTGAGGTCCCGACGCGGCAGATCGTCTGCGAAGGCGCGGCCATGGGTGGGCACCTTTTCGGGATCTCGACCGCTGTTGCGCAGCGACTCTGCGGTATCGGTGGCGACGCCTCTGGACAAGTCCCAAATCAACGGGCCGGGTACCGGTCGTTCCGGTGGTTCCATGTCCGGCGGGCCTATCCACACGTGTACGCCGTGGATCCGCCCATCGGACATCTGAACAACTTCAGTACGAATCACGCGGTCGTTCTTCGGGGTGATGCTGCTCAGCCCTTTACCCGCGCGCACCGTTTCGCCGATGGCCGTCTGGATGGCCATCAGGTTGGGGTTGCGTCGAAGAAACGCGCTGATCGGGACCAGGTTCTTGGTTTGGGAACCTTGTGCGACCACGGCGGGCTCAGTGCCTAGCGTCTCCACGAGCAGCCAGTCGTGGGTCATGGCGGTATTTTACCGGTGAGCAAATAGGGCGCTAACGACCGCCGTCAGCTACGAAATCCGTCGAGCTAACTGGCTAGAACACGTTCTAGCGCGTTCGGTTGCGTGCTTCTAGGTTGCGATCCCCCCTCCGACAAGGTACTTTTCGTCTGCACCCGTACTTCGGGATTGGGAACGGATCGCGTTGTCCGGCCGTTCGCCCGCAATCGTTTGTGTGCTTGGTGTGCCCGGCCACAGACCCGTGGGGGGCGACCGTCGAGGGGTAGGTCGTCCCCCACTTCTGGGCCTACATCCGGTGCCGCGCGACCACCAGCCGCAAGACCGCCACCGCACCCTGTTTGTCGAGTGGATCGTTTCCGTTGCCGCATTTCGGCGACTGCACACACGAAGGGCAGCCGAGCCGACATTCGCAGGCTTCGATCGCCGCTGCCGTCGCCTCCCACCAGGTGTCGATCCGGTGAAACCCACGAGCAGCGAAGCCGGCCCCGCCCGGGTACCCGTCGTAGACGAAGATCGTCGGCAGTCCGTCCACCGGGCCGACCGCCGTAGACACTCCGCCGATGTCGCCCCGATCGCAGCTGGCGACCAGTGGAAGCAAGCCGATGGCCGCGTGTTCTGCGGCATGCAAGGCGCCGGGCACACGCAGCAAATCGATTCCGTTGTGCTGCAACGCCTCCGGCGTGATCGTGCACATCACCGCCATGGTGTCGAGTGTGCGGGTCGGCATCTCGAGCTCGACGAAGTCGATTACCTCGCCATTGCGCAGGCGGCGCAGGTAGCCGGTCACCGTGTTGGTCACCGACACCGGCACGAGCCCAACGGTCACCGGCCCGTAGGTATTTCGCTCGCCTTCCCCCGTGACGACGATGTCGGTCAACTCGCGTGCGAAGGTCGTATAGCCGGGGTCCTCGGCATGCACGAACGCGACGCCGTCCTCGAAATCGAGCGATTCGACGACATAACTCTCACCCTGATGCAAATACACCGCGCCCGGATGCACCGACGCCGGTGCCTGACCAACACCCGCGCTGCCCAGCAATCGACCGGTGTCCGCCTCCAGGATCGCGATCTGCCCACCCGATGACCCCCGGATGTCCACCGCCGGATGCGGATCGACGCCAGGGGTGGGGAAGTAGCCGGTGGGCCGCCGACGCAGCAGCCCATCGTCGACAAGGGACTCCGCCACCGCCTCGGCGTTCCACATCCTCACCTCGGCGTCGGAAAGGGCGAGCTCGGTCGCCGCGCAGAGCAATTGGGGGCCAAGGACGTACGGGTTCGCCGGGTCGATGACAACGCGTTCGATCGGCTTGTCAAGCAACGCGGCCGGATGGTGCACCAGGTAGGTGTCCAACGGATCGTCGCGCGCGATCATCACGATCAGTGCACTCTGCCCCCGGCGGCCCGAGCGGCCTGCCTGTTGCCAGAACGATGTGACGGTGCCGGGAAAGCCCGCGAGCACCACCGCGTCAAGACCCGCGATATCGACACCGAGCTCCAGCGCATTGGTGGTGGCGAGTCCCCGCAATTCGCCTTCGGCCAAGGCTCGTTCCAGCGCGCGGCGGTCCTCGGACAGGTAGCCGGCGCGGTACGACGCGACCTTGTCGGCCAGCTCGGGAGCGATGTCTTCCAGCCGGGCCCGCGCACCCAGCGACGTCAGTTCGGCCCCGCGGCGAGACCGGACGAAGGTCAGCGTCCGCGCACCCTCGGCGATCAGATCGGCCATCACCCGTGCCGCTTCCGCACCGGCGGAACGGCGTACCGGAGCACCGTTTTCGCCGACGATGTCGCCGAGCATGGCGGGTTCCCATAGTGCCACGGTGCGTGCGCCGTGCGGGGAGCCGTCCTCGGTCACCTCCGCGACGGACTGGCCGATCAGCTCGGAGGCGGTTGCGGCGGGGTCGGCGGTGGTGGCGCTTGCGAAGATCACCGTCGGGCTCGATGTGTAGCGCGCGCACAGCCGCAGCAGGCGTCGTAGCACCATCGCCACGTTGGATCCGAAAATCCCGCGGTAGTAATGGCATTCGTCGATCACGATGAACTGCAGATTGCGCAGGAACACCGCCCAGCGGGGGTGGTTGCGCAGTAGGGACAGATGGATCATGTCGGGATTGGAGAAGATCCACCGGGACCGCTCACGCGCGAACCGCCGCACGTCGGTGCCGCTGTCGCCGTCATACGAACTCGGCGCGACGTCACGCAACGCGGGCACGGCCTCGGTAAGTGCCACTGCGGTGCGCAGTTGGTCGTGGCCGAGTGCCTTGGTGGGCGACAGATACAGCACCCGAGCCCGCGAATTGGCCTTCAGCGCCGTCAATATCGGCAATTGGTAGGCCAGCGACTTGCCCGACGCCGTGCCGGTGCTGAGCACGACATGACGGCCGTCGTGCGCGAAGTTCGCCGCCGCGAGCTGATGCGACCACGGTGCCTCGATGCCGCGATCAACAAACGCCCGCACGACATCTGGGTCCGCCCACCGCGGCCAGGACTGTGGTCGGCCCTGGCGCGGAGGCAGATCCGCGACATGACGCACCGGATGTTCGTCCGGATCGGTGCCTTCGAGCGCGCAAGCAAGCAGCTCGCGGCCGAAATCCGACCCTTGATTCGACACTGCGACCCTCCTGAAACCTCTTTGTAGACGAATTGTTCATCAATTGATGGGCTCGAGACTGTCGCCACAGCTCGGAACGTGATTGACTAACGGCGGTCGCAGCTTCTGTGTTCGTGTATTTGCACTCGCAGGATCGACGTTGCGATCGCGGTTCCTGCGAGGGTTGTAGGTCGGGTCAAGTTCCGACGACTCCACGAAGGTATGGCGGTCGGAACGGGCCCGGTACACCGGAAGTCGGTGGACCGCTCCCGGTAGAAGAGAAGGAAAGTACGAGAGATGCCACAGGGAACTGTGAAGTGGTTCAACGCGGAGAAGGGCTTCGGCTTTATCGCCCCCGAGGACGGCTCCGCCGACGTTTTTGTCCACTACACGGAAATTCAGGGCAGCGGCTTCCGCACCCTTGAAGAGAACCAGAAGGTCGAGTTCGAGGTTGGCCAGAGCCCCAAGGGTCCACAGGCCACTGGCGTTCGCGCCGTCTAAGCAATCACGCTTGAGGAAATCTCCCCCGCACCCCCGGTAACGGCGACTGCGGGGGAGCTTTCGTTTCCGGGCCACTGCGGCCCGGCGTCATATCGGTCAGGCGCCCCTGGCCTACTGTCGTTTGCGTGAGCCAGCTGTCGTTCTTCTCGGCTGAGTCGGTGCCGCCTGCGGTCGCCGACCTGACCGGCATGCTGGCTGCTTCTGGCCAGGTGGTGCTGGTCGGGTCCCAGAACGGACCGGCTGCGCGGCTCTCGGTGGTCGTGGATCGGCTGTGGCGCGCCGAGGCGCTGGCCGAGATGATCCTCGACGCGGGGCTGGAGCCGGAGATCGCCCGCACCGATGAGAACACCCCGCTGGTGCGCACGGCGGTAGATGCGCGGCTGGTGGGTATCGCCCGCGACTGGACACGTGGGGCGGTCAAGATGGTGCCTCCACAGTGGCTGCCGGGCCCGCGCGAATTGCGGGCCTGGACGCTTGCGGCGGGCACCCCGGAAGCCGACCGGTACCTTCTCGGCCTCGACCCGCACGCCCCCGACACGCATTCGCCGCTTGCCTCGGCCATGATGCGGGTCGGGATAGCCCCGACGCTGATCGGCACGAGAGGGTCCCACCCGGCGCTGCGGATCAGCGGTCGGCGGCGGCTATCGCGCCTGGTAGAGAACGTAGGGGAACCTCCGGGCAATGTCGATGCGTTCGAACAATGGCCCCGCATTTAGCGACCCGTGAGAGGGGGGCCAGTTTGCGTCGGCTGGCGCGGGGTGCGAAATTGTCAGTTGCCAGCGGGTCCAGAATCAACCGAGGCGTTATATATCTTGGGCCGGTTGCAACAGCAGAAGTGGAGCGTAAGCAGAGGTGGCTGACGGGGACCGCGGCAGCGGTCGCAACGGTAGTGTGCGGCGGCTAGTCATAGTCGAGTCGCCTACTAAGGCGCGCAAAATAGCTGGCTACCTGGGCTCCAACTACATTGTCGAGTCTTCCCGGGGGCACATCCGCGACCTGCCGAGGGCCGCGGCCGACGTCCCGGCCAAGTACAAGTCCGAGCCATGGGCGCGCCTGGGGGTGAACGTCGACGCGGACTTCGAACCGCTCTACATCATCAGCCCGGACAAGAAGAGCACCGTCGCCGAGCTGAAAGACCTGCTCAAGGACGTCGACGAGCTGTATCTGGCGACGGACGGCGACCGTGAGGGCGAGGCCATCGCCTGGCACCTGCTGGAAACGCTGAAGCCGCGCATCCCCGTCAAACGGATGGTGTTCCACGAGATCACCGAGCCGGCCATCCGGGCCGCCGCCGAAGATCCGCGCGACCTGGACAACGACCTGGTCGACGCGCAGGAGACCCGCCGCATCCTGGACCGGCTGTACGGCTACGAGGTCAGCCCGGTGCTGTGGAAGAAGGTGGCACCGAAGCTGTCGGCCGGCCGGGTGCAGTCGGTTGCGACGCGCATCATCGTCTCTCGTGAGCGTGAGCGGATGGCGTTCCGCAGCGCGGGCTATTGGGACGTCACCGCCGAACTCGACGCCAGCGTTTCCGACGCGCAGGCGTCCCCGCCCACTTTCACGGCCAAGCTGAACTCGGTCGACGGCCGGCGCGTGGCGACCGGGCGCGACTTCGACTCGTTGGGCGGGCTGAAGAAGCCCGACGAGATACTCGTGCTCGACGAGACCGCCGCGGCTGCCCTGGCGACGGGCCTGCGCGGCGCCCAGCTCACGGTGTCGTCGGTCGAGCAGAAGCCCTACACCCGCAGGCCTTACGCGCCGTTCATGACCTCGACGCTGCAGCAGGAGGCCGGCCGCAAACTGCGCTTCTCCTCCGAGCGCACGATGAGCATCGCGCAGCGGCTCTACGAGAACGGCTACATCACCTATATGCGTACCGACTCGACGACGTTGTCGGAGTCGGCCATTAACGCGGCGCGCAACCAGGCCAGCCAGCTCTACGGCCAGGAGTACGTGCATCCGACGCCGCGGCAGTACACCCGCAAGGTCAAGAACGCGCAGGAGGCTCACGAGGCCATCCGGCCCGCGGGCGATGTGTTCCAGACCCCCGGTCAGCTGCACAGCGCGCTGGACACCGACGAGTTCCGGTTGTACGAGCTGATCTGGCAGCGCACGGTGGCCTCGCAGATGGCCGACGCCCGCGGCACCACGCTGTCGTTGCGGATCTCGGGAGCCGCCCGTTCAGGCGAGCAGGTCGTGTTCAACGCGAGCGGCCGCACCATCACGTTCGCCGGCTTCCTCAAGGCCTACGTCGAGAGCCTCGACGAGCAGGCCGGCGGTGAAGCCGACGACGCCGAGAGCCGGTTGCCGAACCTGACCGAGGGCCAACGCGTCGATGCCAAGGACCTGACCGCGGACGGGCACACCACCAGCCCGCCCGCTCGCTACACCGAGGCGTCGCTGATCAAGGCGCTGGAGGATCTCGGCATCGGACGGCCGTCGACGTACTCGTCGATTATCAAGACCATTCAGGATCGCGGCTACGTGCACAAGAAGGGCAGCGCGTTGGTGCCTTCGTGGGTGGCGTTCGCCGTCATCGGGCTGCTCGAACAGCACTTTGCACGTCTGGTCGACTACGACTTCACGGCGGCGATGGAAGACGAGCTCGACGAGATCGCGTCGGGTAACGAGCGACGCACCAACTGGCTCAACAACTTCTACTTCGGCGGCGACCATGGCGTCGAGGGCTCCATCGCGCGTGCCGGCGGGCTCAAGAAGCTCGTCGGCGGCAACCTTGAGGAGATCGACGCGCGAGAAGTCAACTCCATCAAGCTTTTTGACGACGACCAGGGCCGCGTGATCAATGTGCGGGTCGGCAAGAACGGGCCGTACCTGGAACGAATGATCATGGGCGACGACGGCGAGCTCAAGCCGCAGCGGGCCAACCTCAAGGACGAGCTCACCCCTGACGAGCTGACCCTCGAGCTGGCCGAAAAGGCTTTCGCCACACCGCAAGAGGGACGTTCACTGGGGGTCGACCCGGTGACGGGCCACGAGGTGGTCGCCAAGGACGGTCGCTACGGGCCGTATGTCACCGAGGTCCTGCCCGAGCCGCCCGAGGACCCCTCGGGCGTTACGGTCAAGAAGCCCAAAAAGCCGACGGGGCCGAAGCCGCGCACGGGCTCGCTACTGCGGGCGATGAACCTGGAAACCGTGACGCTCGAGGACGCGCTGCGGCTGCTGTCGCTGCCACGGGTCGTCGGTGTGGACCCCGCCACCGGCGAGGAGATCACCGCGCAGAACGGCCGCTACGGCCCATATCTGAAGCGCGGCACCGACTCTCGTTCGCTGGCCACGGAAGAGCAGATGTTCGACATTACGCTCGAAGAGGCGCTGAAGATCTACTCCGAGCCCAAACGTCGTGCCGGGCAAGGCGCTTCGGCGCCACCACTGCGCGAACTCGGCAACGACTCGGCGACCGGCAAGCCGATGGTGATCAAGGACGGCCGGTTCGGGCCGTACGTCACCGACGGTGAGACCAACGCCAGCCTCCGCAAGGGCGACGACGTGCTGTCGATCACCGACGAGCGCGCCTCCGAACTGCTTGCTGACCGGCGGGCACGCGGGCCGGTCAAGCGGACCAAGAAGGCCGCAAAGAAGGCGCCGGCGAAGAAGGCGGCCAAGAAGTCCTAGTGCGCGTCGCTGGTGATGTCGTCGCACTCGCTGACCTTGTCGAGCGAGACCAGATTCAGCGGCCGGGCGAGTTGAGTCGGCGCGGTTCGGCCACGCAGTTCGACGATCTCGCCGACGTCCCAGCACAGCGCCTCGGCATCTAACGCACCGCTGACCGCGATCGCCGAAGCCAGCACGTGCCCCGGTTCGAGCTTGGCCAGCTCCGTGAGGCGGGCGGCCTCGTTGACCGGGTCGCCGATGACGGTGTACTCGAAGCGCGCCTGCGCCCCGATGTGCCCGGCGATCGCGCGCCCTGCCGAGACCCCGATGCCGAAATCCGTTGCGTCGAGCACCCTGATGAGCTCGTCGTGCAGTTCGCGCGACGCTGCCAGCGCCGCACCGGAGGCGTCGGGATGCTCGATGGGAGCCCCGAAGATCGCCAGTGCCGCGTCGCCCTGGAACTTGTTGACGAACCCGCCGTGGCGGTTGACGGCGTCGACCACGACGCGGAAGAAGTCGTTGAGCAGGTTCACGACCTCGGTTGCGGGCCGGGTCGCGGCCAGCTGCGTCGACCCCACCAGGTCGACGAAAAGCACTGCGACGTCGCGCTCCTGGCCGCCGAGCTCGGTGCCGCGCTCCAGCGCTCGTCGCGCGACATCCTCGCCGACGTAGCGGCCGAACAGGTCTCGCAATCGTTGTCGTTCGGCAAGGTCGCGCACCATGTCGTTGAATCCGGCCTGCAGCAAGCCCAATTCGCTGGCGTCGTAGATCTGCATGTGGGCGTTGTAGTTGCCGCGCTGCACCTCGCCGAGCGCCCACCGCAGCTGGCGTAGCGGGTCGGCGATCGACATCGCCACCAGCATGGTGCCCGCCAGCCCGATAACCAGCGCGGCGATCGCCAGCAGCAGCAGCGGCGTCGTGAGCCGGTCTGCGGGCGCGGACAGGATCTCGAACTTGCTGGCCACCAGCGCCAGCACGATCGTCAGGACGGGCACGCCGGTGGAGAGCACCCACGTCAGCAGCTGGCGCCGGATGACGCCCGGGGCATGGAAGTTCTCAGGCACGCCGCCGCGCAGGGCGGCAACGGCGACCGGGCGCAGCACCCGCTCGGACTGCAGATAGCCGATGATCGCGGTCGCGGTGGCGCCCAGGCCGGTCGCGACCGCGACGACGGGGGCGGATTTACTGGCCACCGGCCAGCTGGCCACGATGAACACGATCGAGCCAAGGAACCAGTTGGTCACGCTGATGACCGAGCGGTAGAGCGGCATCTTCAGCGCCCGTGTCCGCGCGAGCTCCGTGATGCCGGGGTCCCCATCGGCGAGCAGTGTGTCGCGCCGCTGCCAGCGGATCACGGGTATCAGCAAGCGCAGGCTCAGGTAGGCGCCGACGGTGAACGACAGGAACAGGTAGCCGATGAAGATCGTCAGGTTGAAGGCGGGCAGATCCTGCAGCTGGATGCGGTCTTCCGGTGGCAGCCCGAAACGGAGAAAACCGAACACCAGTAGCGCGCCGATGATGTCGGACTGCAGCATGCCCAGGGTGAACACCGGCCACGGGGTATGCGCCACCCAACGGACGAATGCGCTGATTCGCCCTATCGGAATGGCCTCGGAGGTCACCTGACAACCGTAACGGGCAGTCCTGACTCCAAACGCCGCACTGAGACAGCTGTGTCGGTTTGCCGCACTACTGTTATTGACGATGGCCGGGGTTTTTTCGCGTCTTGTCGGGCAAGACGCCGTAGAAGCGGAGTTGGTGGCTGCCGCGTGGGCAGCGCGGGGTGATTCGGCTCACACTGCCGCGTCGACGGGGACGATGACACACGCCTGGTTGGTCACCGGCCCGCCGGGATCGGGGCGCTCGATCGCCGCGCTGTGTTTCGCCGCCGCCCTGCAATGCACCTCCGACGGCGTACCGGGCTGCGGCGAATGCCGGGCGTGCACGACGACGATGGCCGGTACGCACGCCGATGTGCGGCGCATCATTCCCGAGGGCTTGTCCATCGGCGTCGACGAGATGCGCAACATCGTGCAGATCGCGTCGCGGCGGCCGAGCTCGGGGCGTTGGCAGGTCGTGCTGATCGAGGACGCCGACCGGCTGACCGAGGGCGCGGCGAACGCGCTGCTCAAGGTCGTCGAGGAGCCGCCACCGTCCACGGTGTTCCTGCTGTGCGCGCCGTCGGTGGATCCCGAGGACATCGCGATCACCTTGCGCTCCCGTTGCCGCCATGTGGCGCTGGTGACGCCGCCCGTCGACGCGATCGCCAGGGTGCTGGTGCAGACCGACGGCCTTTCCGAAGAGGACGCCGGTTGGGCGGCGTCGGTGAGCGGCGGCCACGTCGGACGGGCCCGCAGGCTGGCCACCGACGAGCAGGCCAGGGAGCGCAGGCAGCGGGCGCTCGGCCTGGCCCGCGATGCGGCGACGCCGTCGCGGGCGTACGCCGCGGCCGAGGAGTTGGTCGCCACCGCGGAGGCCGAAGCGCGCGCGCTGACCGAGGGCCGCAACGAGACCGAAACGGAAGAGTTGCGGACGGCGCTGGGTGCCGGAGGCACGGGCAAGGGCACCGCAGGCACGATGCGCGGTTCGACGGGCGCGATCAAAGACCTTGAGCGACGCCAGAAGTCGCGCCAGACGCGGGCGTCCAGGGATGCGCTGGACCGGGCGCTGATCGACCTCGCGACGTACTTTCGGGACGCGCTGCTGGTGTCGTCGGGAGCGGGCTCGGTCCAGGCCAACCACCCGGACATGGCCGAGCGGGTCGCGGCGATGGCTGCGCACGCGCCGCCGGACAGGCTGCTGCGCTGCATCGAGGCGGTGCTGGAGTGCCGCGAAGCGCTTGCCGTGAACGTCAAGCCGAAGTTCGCGGTCGATGCGATGGTGGCCACCGTCGGCCAGGCGCTGCGTGACTGACTTGGGCGCGCGGCGGGCCCTGCCGTAGACTCGGGCCGCCGAAAGGCACGCCACCTTAGCTCAGTCGGTAGAGCGATTCACTCGTAATGAATAGGTCAGGAGTTCGATTCTCCTAGGTGGCTCAGCTCGGCGACTGTGCGCCCGGCGGTGTCAGCCGCATCGCGCCGTTGCCCCACGGTTCGACCATCACGTCGGGTCCGAAGGTGTAGCCCTCGGCCCGCAGGTAATCGCCGGACACGGTGACCGACTTGACGAGGGTGCCGTGATCCTCGAACACCAGCAGGCTGCCCGCGTTGTGATAGTCGGCGGTGATCACCGGGGAGCCGACGATCTTCTCGATCGCCTCCCGCCGGGTGTGTTCGTTGAACAGGTGGACCTCGTCCCAGCTGAAATCGGTGAGGTCGCTCAGCCGCGCAGCCTCTCCGCGTTGCTTGAGATCGGCCAGCTTGACTTCCAGCGCGTCGTCCCCATCACCGCCGCCGCCGCACCCCGCGACCGCGATGCTCGTCAGCACCACGCAGGTCCATAACCGGATCCAAGTTCTCATGGGGGTCCCTATCGTCATCGATGGTTGCGTCACGAACCGTACGGCGACGGCTGCGGGAAAATCCGGGTCAGCGTGCGCAGGTGTCGGCCAGGAAGTCGGCCACCAGCGGGACCACCTCGTCGAGGTGGGTTTCCAGCAGCCAATGACCACCGCCGAGCAGATGTAGCGGGGCGTCGGGCAGGTCGCGTTGGTAGGCCCGCGCCGACGCCTCCGGCATGTAACCGTCGTGCGGTCCCCACACGATCAGCGTCGGCGGCTTGTGCTCGCGCAGGTAGGCCTGCTCTTGGCTGAACCAGTCCAGGGTCGACGGCTGGTCCTCCAGCAGGTGGATGAGGTTGGCCACGCGGTCCGGGGTGGACATCAGCGACCAGTGCAGGGTCCACAGGTCGGGGCTGATCCGGTCGGCCACCTCGTCGGGCAGTTCGCCGCGGAACTCACTCTCGAATCCTTCGAGGGTGACGTGCTGGGCGATGCGCCGCCGCGCGTCGGGGCCGGGGTTCTTCCAGATCTTCTTGAGGAAGTCGTATTTGGGGCCGAACGCGTCGGCGTAGATGTCGCCGTTCTGGATGATCAGCCCGGCGACCCGGTCCGGCTTGGCCAAGGCAAGCTGAAAACCGAACTGCGAGCCGTAGTCGTGCAGCCAGATGACGTAGCGGTCGAGGCTCAGCGCGTCGACGAACGCCTGCAGGAACTCGGCGTAGGCACGGAACGTGTAACCGAATTCGTCCGGCGAAGGTGTTGCGCTGTAACCGAATCCGGGAAGGTCGGGCGCGATCGTTCGCCATTCGCCGAGCGCGGCCATCAGATGGCGGTAGACGAACGACGACGCGGGGTAGCCGTGGGGCAGCAGCAGGACCGGCGCGTCAGCGGGTCCTGCTTCTCGGTAGAAGGTGTCGATGCCGTCGACGGTCACACGGCGATGGCGGACAGGGGCTGGTTGCATACCGTTTCGGTTCCCCGTCAGGACTGTTCGTCAAACACCTCGCGAGCGATCTTGCGTGCGGTGTTGGCGGCGGGGAAGCCGGCGTATCCGCTGGCGTGGTAGATGACCTCGGCGAGCTCGTCCTCGGTCAGTCCGTTGGTACGCGCGATCTGGAGGTGGATCTTCAGCTCGTCGGTGGCGCGCAGCGCGATGAGGATGCCCAGCGTGACGAGGCTGCGGTCGCGGCGGCTCAGGCCCTCGCGCCCCCACAGCCGGCCGAAGACGTTGTCGATGCCGATCTCGAGCAGCTCGTCGCCGAACTTCCCGTCGCGCAGGCTGACGTCGCCATCGGGCACTGCACCGGGGAGCAGCTCGCGGAACACTTGCAGGCCTGTTTCACGCACATCTGTCATGCCATCCAGAGTGGCACGTGCTATTGGCTTGGGTCACTCGGCCTTTGTGGGCCAGCCGGGAATCGCCTCGCCGTGGGGTGGTGGCTGATCCTTGAAGCCCGTCATCATGGCGAGGCGTTCGGCCTCGGGTAGCGGCATGGCGTCTTCACAGCGCTTCGTGAGTTCGGGTGGCGGAAAGTCAATTGCCGTACGGTCGTTCGACGACCCCCAGGAGGAGTAACTCGCTCCCGTGAACCACCAATCGCCGAAGACATCCTGTTCGGGTGCGGGCGCCGGGCCACGTTGCGGCGGCAGACTCGGTCCTATACGTGGATCACGCTGGATGAGGTCGATCTGGGTGGGATACACGCCGCTTTCACCTGAATCTGGTTGCGCGGTATCCTCGTCGGTACCGATAGAAACGAATTTTCCTGGCTGTGCGGTACTTTCGACGAAATGCGCGTACGTGCCGCCGCACACGATGGCGCGGTAACCACTTCCCAACGGTGTGAGCTCCAGGAAGTGAAGGTCCTGGTAGCCGAAGTGAGGTCGGGCGTCCTTGGCCGTCTTGGTGAATCCCCTGCCGAGCGGGCGGATGTTGACAAGTTGCCACAGGAAATCGCCCACTGACTCTTGGTTTTCGGGCGTGGCCCTACGGAAACCAGGAAAAAGGTTGTCAAGGTTCAGCGTGAACCACGCGGTGTTGTATGACTCCAGGTACGCACGGACGATCATCGCGGGCCCTGTTGTCACGTCTATTCCGGGTGCGGCCGTCCAGTGAAAGCGAAAGTCGTTGAGCAGCGGCGGCCAATTCGGAGAAATCCGCTCAGGTGGGGTGCCGGTTGTCGACGGTGGCTCAGTCGGGTCCGTGTTACAGGCGCTGACGACGGTTACGGCCGTAAGGGCCGCAATGATCGAAGACAGGGGCCGCATCATGGCTGCTCTGGAGGTGTCGCGTTGATGATCGCTTGCATGTAGGTGTTCCAGTAGTTTTGGGTCATGTCGTTGATCACGCCGGGTTGGCCAACCGAGCCCAGGTAGTCCTTGATGTCGTCCTTGAAGTTTCCATAGTCGGGCCTTCCGTCCTCCTTCGGAATATTGAATTCTCCGTTCGAATCGAGATGGCTCCGAACGACTTCGAGGAATTGGGGGTCTCCGACACCTTCGGCCGCGAGTGTCTGCGCCATGTGCAACTGGACGGGGAACATGTCGCGACCGGGGATACTCTGCACGCCGGGCATGACGGGCTCTGGACCGAGCAGGAAATCCTTCATGAGCCCGCCGACCCCGCCGACAGTTGAACCTCCGGGAACCTCACCGACGACATCCTTGACGAGATCGAACGCGTTGGAGCGCATCTCGTAAGACTGCTTCTGAGCCTCGAATTGGTCGTGCGTCGCGTCAAAGCGCTCGTCGTACGCGCCGAGATCCATTGCGGCTTGGAGTTTACCGGCTGCGTTCATCGCGAAGTTTTCCTCGCCGGGTGTCGCATCCGCTGCGGACTTCGCGCTCGCATCCAGATAGTTGTTGATATGCGCTTCTGAGCTGTTGGCGAGTATCTGGCTAGCCGTCGGTGGGGCGTTTGGATCTACCTCTGCACCTAGCGGCGCGTGGTCGGAATACAAGACGCTCATCAAGTGCCGGGTGTTCGCGGGTTCGGCGCTGCCGTCGGGATCCAGCGGCGCGAACAGTCCGTTGCTGTCACCGGTGTTCATCCCCACCATGTCGTCCATGTACGGAGAGAACGCTCGTGCCCAGTCGCGCGTGAGTTCGGGATTGACCTGGCCCAGCGACTGGCCTTCGGTGTCAGGAAGATTCAACAGCCGTTCGTAGCCACCGCTCGTGTACTCCGCCAAGGTGTGGGCGGTCTCGGCGGCACGGCCGGTCGTGTCGTGCGCGGCGGATTGACCGACCCAGTCGAACAGCCCACCCGCGGCCAGGCCGTCGTCCTGCCATTGGTGTGCAGTGAGGTTGTCGAGGAACTTCTCACTACCAGCCCCGGTGACCGCGTCGTGAATCACCATATCGTCGGCGTTGACCGCGTTGAACATGTTCTGCAGTGTCGGGTCGACCAACTGGTGATACCAGCGCGGCCGATCCGCCATCGGGTCATTGCCCGGCACCGGCCAGCCGTTGGACTGTTCGAGCAGCTGCCTGCTCTTGTCGAAGAGCCCGGAATCCAGGTCGCTACCCACCTGCAGGTCCCGGTTTCCTCGCTGAATGACGTCCGCCAGCTCGTTGAGGCCGCTCACCGGTTGGGAAGCCATCGTCAATTCAGGCGGACCGATGGAGCCGTCGGGGCGGTGAACTGGTTCGCCGAAGCCCAACGGCGTCAGCACCGGTCCGTCCAGCACCTGCTGGATGCCGTCCGGCAACGCGTACTTGCCACCGCTCGACGGGTTGCTCATCGACGGCGGCTGCGTTCCGGGGAGTCCGGTCTTGACATTGGGGTTCGAGGCAATCTGGAACACATCGGCGACCCGGCCGCCTTCGGGGCCTGCCTTGTCCATGATGGCTTTGATCTCCGCGGGCGTCTTGTCGCCGAAGGCCCGTGAGAAGCCCTGCAGGTACGACATCTGTTCGGGCGGCAGCGTGAGGGTGCCGTTGTCGAGTGCAGCCTGTTGGTCCGGCGCGAGGGTGGTGTTGTTGACCAGGCGATCCCGTTGCTCCTGTGTCAACTCACCGTTCTGCAGCGCCCGCGAGTCCTCCGCACCGACATCCTCGGGCTTCTTCTCGTCCTTCTTGTCGCCCTCACCTGCCGTCGGCGGTTCATCGGTTGACAGCAGGCTGAACTTCGGAAGATTGCCCGCCGTCTGGGCGTCGATCTGACCGAAGGTCGTCAGCAGCTTCTGCACAATCGCCGTCCACGCCGCCGCCGTGCTCTTGAACACCGGAGGCAGGTTCGACGGCGGGGTGGCGACGCCGCTGTCGGACACCTGCCAGCCCTGACCGCGCAGCGAGTTCACGATGCCCAGGATCGCCGCCCGCGCCTGCGTGAGGTGCGTCCCGCCCGCCTGCAACACCTGCTGCGCCTGCGTCAACCGGTCCCGCAGGCCCGTCTGCTTGGCGAGGTCACGCTGGCCCCTGGCGAGCGCAGCATCGGCCGCCGTGCCTTGCCAGCCGCCCTGCAGGACACGAAGCGCATTGCGCTGCGCATCAATGGTGGAGTTCAGCTGGGCGACCTTGCCGCCGATCTGGGTCGCGGCCGTGGTCAACGCTTCCGGGCGCGTGGTCTCCACCAGCGAAACCGACACGGTCATCCAGTCAGTATCTCCCAGCCACCACTATGCAGGTGCCAGGAATCCGACCGGCCCCGCCGCGATGCACACCGACAGCGCAGAGGTATTGGCCGCGACGTTGATCGCGTCGCCCGCACCTGCCAGCCGCACGTACACCCGGTTCAGCCCTGGCCGCACCGGCACTTTCGTATCGGGGCCCTCCGACAACGACATCGTCATCGAGCCTTCGCTGTTGGCCAGGTAGTTGATCTCCGCGGTCCAATCGGCAGGCAGCAGTGGGCCGTCCAGCGGCATTGTGACCCCGAAGTCGGGCTGGACGAAGTAGCCGCACTGCGGAGCCGGGCCTTCGACGATCGTCCGCACCCACGTGACCTTGGCATCCACCAGATGCCCGCTGGAATCCAGCATCCGCAATTCGGTTGTGGCGCCCGCGAATTCGGGCCGCTCTCGAAGCAGGGCGAACATGTGGCTGGTCATGTTCTCCGGCGCGGCGACCCGCTGCAGGACCATCGGGTCGACCTCCTGGTCGAGCAGGGGCGCGTCGGACTCACGCGCCGCCGCCGCGAGCGCGGCGCGGGTGATCTGCAGGTACGGTTGAGCCGGGTTGTCCCGCCAACTGGTCAGGAACGTCGCGGTCGAATACAGGCTGCTCGCCACGAACGTCGCTGTGAGAACGACGATTACCGCTGTTCTTGCCCGCGACGCATCCAGCCATCGCGAACGGGCCCGGTTCGGCGCGCACAATCCGACGGCGGCCAGCAGCGCCAGCACCACCACCAGGTCCGGCAGGTAACGCAGCGTCTGAGCCAACTCGAGGGCGGTGAACCGCGACGACCGCATCAGATAGATCGGGATCTGACACGCCACCGCATAGCCGAGCGCCGCAAGCCACACCAGCCCGATCCGTTCCTTGCGCAGCAATGACACCGCCAGTACCGCCACCAGGGCCACCCAGCCCAGCACCATCACCGCTACCGGTGGCGTCCCCCACGGCGACGCAGGCGCCCACCGTTGCCAATCCCACGGCCCCCCAACCAAACCCGGAACGATCCCGTGAGTCACTGAGCGGCTCAACAGATCCCATGTCATCGCCACGTCGAAGCTCCAGCGCTTCTGGTCGACGACGATCAGGTACACCCCGATCCAAGCCGCCGTCACCGCCAGGCACGCCACCCACAGCCGCATCCCGCGCCGCCACACCTGCGCCACCGAATCCGAACCGGTGACATGCGCATACAGCGCCACGATGGCGAACGCAACGAACGGGATCACCGCGGCCTTCTCGAAAAAGAGCAGACCGCCGACGTACACCAGGACACCGGTAACCGCGTACCGCTGGTTGCCGGTGCGCACCAACAACACCGCGTCCGCGCACACCCATGCCAGCGCGGCCAGCATCGGCAGCGAATTCAGCGCCGCCGCCCACCACGCGAATGCCGGCACCGCCAGCGGGGTGAACAACGCGAACGTCAACGGCACCAGCAGCACAGGGCGCCAGCCGAGAATGACGTAGAGCGCCCGCAGCAGCGCCAGCGAGGCCAGCAGCCCCAGCACCACCAGGCTGATCGCGGGGCCGATCCAGTCCAACGGCGCCAACCGGGTGATTCCGCCTGCCACCAGGAAGGCTGCAGGCATGACATGGCCGTCGTGGTCGTCGAACAGGTACCCCGGCGACAGCGGGCCCTGCGTGCCCGCGCGGCCGATCAGGATCAGGTCGTCCCAATAGAAGTAACCGCCGAACGCGAGCACCGCCCGGACGATCAGCTGCACCGCGATCAGCGCGGCGGCAGTGCGGGCGACCCAGTTCATCTCCAGTCGAGAGTACGGTTCGAGACCGCGCGCAGCCGTCCTCGGTATGGTGGGCGCGTGCGCACACTGGTCACGGGGGCAGCCGGTTTCATTGGATCAACGCTGGTAGATCGGCTGCTGGCGGACGGGCATTCCGTCATCGGCGTCGATGACCTGTCCACCGGGCGCAGCGAGAACCTCGGCCCGGCCGAACGCCATGCCGACTTCGAGTTCGTCAAGGCCGACATCGTGGACGCCGACTTGATCTGGCTGCTCGCCGACACCAAACCGGAGGTCATCTTCCACCTCGGCGCCCAGATCTCGGTGCGCCATTCGGTCGACGATCCGCCGTTCGATGCCACCGTCAACGTCGTGGGCACCGTGCGCCTTGCGGAGGCGGCCCGCCGCGCAGGCGTCCGCAAGATCGTGCACACCTCGTCGGGAGGGTCGATCTACGGCACGCCCCCCTCGTACCCGACCGATGAGGCCACGCCGACCGACCCGACCTCGCCCTATGCGGCAAGCAAGGTGGCGGGCGAGGTCTACCTCAACACCTTCCGCAACCTCTACGGCCTGGAGTGCTCACACATCGCACCGGCCAACGTGTACGGCCCCCGCCAGGATCCGCACGGCGAGGCCGGCGTGGTGGCGATCTTCGCCCAGGCCCTGCTCGCGGGGCGGCCGACCAAGATCTTCGGCGACGGCTCCGACACCCGCGACTACGTCTTCGTCGACGACGTCGTCAACGCGTTCGTCCTGGCGTCCGGCGAAGCCGGGGGAGGGCAACGCTTCAACATCGGCACCGGAGTGGAAACCTCAGTGCGCGAACTCCATTCGGAGATCGCGAAGGCCATCGGCGCGCCCGACGATCCGGAATTCCATCCGCCAAGGCTCGGCGATCTGCGGCGGTCCTGCCTCGATATCAGTCGCGCGGAATCGGTGCTCGGCTGGCGGCCGACCGTGAAGTTCGATGTCGGCGTGGCCAGGACGGTCGAGTTCTTCCGCGCGCAATAAAAGATTGTAAGCACTCACTATCTGTTGTAGGCTCGCCGACATGCCCTACGACGTCATCATTCGCAACGGCCTGTGGTTCGACGGATCCGGAGCCACCCCGCAGACCCGCACGCTGGGCATACGCGACGGAATCGTCGCCGACGTGTCCGCGACGCCACTGGACGAGACCGGCTGCCCCGACGTGATCGACGCGGAAGGCAAGTGGATCGTGCCCGGCTTTATCGACGTGCACACGCACTACGACGCCGAGGTTCTGCTCGACCCCGGACTCAAGGAATCGGTGCGTCATGGCGTCACCACCGTGCTGCTGGGCATGTGCTCGCTGTCGACGGTGTATGCGGAGTCGCAGGACGCCGCCGACCTGTTCAGCCGCGTCGAGGCGGTGCCCCGCAACTTCGTGCTCGACGCGCTGCAACAGCACAAAACCTGGTCGGGTCCGGCCGAGTATGTCCGGGTCATCGACGGTTTGCCGCTCGGGCCGAATATCAGCTCGTTGCTTGGGCATTCGGATCTGCGTACCTCGGTGCTCGGCCTTGACCGCGCCACCACCAGGGGCGTGCGGCCCACTGACGCCGAACTCGAAACGATGGCAACCAAACTCGAGGAGGCGCTGGACGCCGGGATGCTCGGCATGTCCGGAATGGACGCTGCCATCGACAAACTCGACGGCGACCGGTTCCGGTCGCGTGCGCTGCCGTCCACCTTCGCGACGTGGCGCGAGCGCCGACGGCTGATCAAGGTGCTGCGCAAGCGCGGCCGAATCCTGCAGAGCGCACCCAACGTCGCCAAGGCTCACGAGGCCCTGAACTTCTTCCTGGAAAGCAGTGGCTTGTTCGGTCGCCGCCGCGGCGTGCGGATGAGCCTGCTGGTGTCCGCCGATGCCAAGTCTTCACCAGGCGCGGTGCGCGTGCTCGGGCCGGGCACCCGGCTGCTCAACCGGATACTTGACGCCAAGGTGCGCTTCCAGCATCTGCCGGTGCCGTTCGAATTGTATTCGGACGGAATCGATCTGCCCGTCTTCGAAGAGTTCGGCGCAGGCACCGCCGCGCTGCATCTGCGCGATCAGCTGGAGCGCAACAAGCTACTTGCCGACCCCGATTACCGTCGCCGGTTCCGCACGTCGTTCGACCGCCGCAAGCTCGGACCCACGCTGTGGCACCGCGACTTCCACGACGCCAAAATCGTCGAATGCCCCGATGAGACGCTGGTCGGCAAGAGCTTCGGGCAGATCGCCGACGAGCGCGGTATCCATCCGCTCGACGCGTTCCTCGACGTGCTCGTCGAGAACGGCGAGCGCAACGTCCGCTGGACCACCATCGTGGCCAACCACCGGCCCAAGCAGCTCAACAAGCTCGCCGCCGAGCCCTCCGTTCATATGGGCTTCTCGGATGCCGGTGCGCACCTTCGCAATATGGCCTTCTACAACTACGCGCTGCGCCTGCTCAAGCGGGTCCGCGACGCCGAGCGCGCAGGCGACCCGTTCCTCACCGTCGAACATGCTGTGCACCGGCTCACCGCCGAGGTCGCCGACTGGTTCGGGCTCGACGCGGGCACGCTGCGTCGCGGTGACCGCGCCGACTTCGTGGTCATCGACCCCGCCGGTCTCGACGAGTCAGTGGACGCCTATCACGAGGCGAAGGTCCCGTTCTACGGCGACCTGAGCCGCATGGTCAACCGCAACGACGCCGCGATCGTCGCGACCGGAGTCAACGGCACCGTCGTGTTCCGCGACGGCGAGTTCAGCGACGGCTACGGCACGACGCTGAAGTCCGGCCGCTACCTGCGCGCCGGCGCCGCACAGCTCGCGAAAACGCCTGCCTGACATGGCCAGAACGCAGCAGCAGCGCCGCGAGGAGACGGTCGCGCGGTTGCTCGGCGCGAGCATCGAAGCGATCATCGAGGTCGGCTACGCCAGGGCATCGGCCGCGACCATCGCCAAGCGTGCGCAGGTCTCCGACGGCGCGCTGTTCCGGCACTTCCCGACCATGGGTGACTTCATGGCGGCCACCGCCCGCGAGGTGATGCGGCGCCAGCTTGAACTGTTCAACAAGCGGGTCGCCGAAATACCCGCCGACAAGCCGGCTTTGGCTGCGGCGCTGACCATCATGCGGGACGTCACGGGCAACGACACCAACACCGTGATGTACGAACTGCTGATCGCCGCCCGCACCGACGAGAAGCTGAAAGCCACACTGCAGGAAGTGCTGACGGAGTACGCGGCGAACATCTACGACACCGCCCGTGCATTGCCAGGGGCCGACCTGTTGCCCCAGGACACCTTCGCGGCCCTGGTGGCGATACTCACCAACACGTTCGACGGCGCCGCCATGGTCCGCGCGGTGCTGCCGCAGCCCGAGATCGAAGAGAACCGGATCCAGCTGTTGACGGCGCTGCTGACCCCGCTCGCGACCGAACCCGGCTAACACGGCTGAGCTGGTAGCCAGCTGTTGATTTAGCGAATTCCGATACGCCGACGGCCCTCCCTCTGACACTATCGTCAATAATGGAGGCCGTTGGTGGCAAATAGTGGCGATATCGCGACGGCCGTCGTGGCCGATCGCAGGGCGCGGATCATCGGGCTCGACGGCGTGCGCGGACTGCTGTGCCTCAGCATCGCTATCACCCATGTGACCTGGCATTACTCCCCGCACACCGCGGTCGCCTGGAAGATGAACGTCTTCGGCTTCTCCTTGGTGTATTTCTTCGTGCTCAGCGGTTTCCTGCTGTTCCTGCCGTACGTCCGAAACCTCGTCGGCCAGGTCGGGTCCGCACGGATGCCCAATGTGCGGGACTACGCGCTGCACCGCGTGGCCCGGATCATGCCGTGCTATCTGGCGATCTTTTTGATCGTCAACTTCATCCTGCAGCTGTCGTACGTCAGCAATCCGGCGCAGCCGGACGGGTCCGGCGGACGCACCGGAATGATCACCGACCCCTTGGCACTGCTCGCGAACGTGACCCTGACGCAGACGTACTTCCCGCAGTACATCCAGACCGGCATCGGGCCGTCGTGGTCGCTAACGCTCGAGTACGCGTTCTACGCGACACTGCCGTTGCTGGGTCTGGCGTTGTTCGCGCTTCGCAAGCGCACCAGCATGAACCCGTTCGTTTTGGCTATCGGGGCGCCCTTGATCCTGATGGTTGTCGGATTGGCCGGGCGAGCCCTGATCCCAACGCTTTTCGCTCAGGAAGGCGTCACCGATCTGACGCTGCAATATTGGGGACCGAACTGGGCGGCCGTGTTCACCAAGAGCTTCTTGACGAACGCCGACAACTTCGCGCTCGGCATGTTGGCCGCGCTGGCGTTCGTCGCACTCGAGCGCGGCGCCGTTCCGGAACGCCTCGCACGGCGCGTGCGTGCGCTCAGTGCGATCGCGATCCTGCCCGTGCTGGCGGTATGCGCGGTGCTCTTTGTTGTGGCCCTGCATTTCGTCACCGCAGCAGTCGGCGTCGTTGCCGCATTGATGATCGTCGTGATCGTCGCGCCGCTGGCCCGTTCGGAGAAGTCCAAACTGGCGGTTTGCCTGGACGCCAAGCCCATTCGCTATGTGGGCGAGATTTCGCTGTCCGCCTATCTATGGCATTTCCCGATATTGATCCTGCTGGGGCGCCTCGGCTTGATGGCTGGGGACGACGCACCGGGAATGCTCCGCAATATCGTCTTGCTGCTCACCGTCACCATCCTCGCCGGGACGGTGACGTACTACGCAATCGAGAAGCCGGCCATGCAGTACGCCAAACGGCTCCGGCGCAAGCCGGTTGCCGTGTTGCCCGGCCTTACGGTTCCTGCCCCGGCGCCGTCCTAGCCGCGCTCTTCGGGCACCCGTGCGTTCTGCAACGCCACCGCCCTTGCCAGCCGCGCGTACTTCAACTCGATGTCCTTGAACCGCATATACGCCGACAGCGTGGTGAACGCGAACGCGATGATCAGCATGTACGTGATCAGGTCGGCACCTCGGTCAACGCCAAGCCGATTCGCGACGACGGTGGTGTCGTCGGGGCGCAGGATCGCGTAGATGCTGATGATCACGAACACCACGTAACCGACCTTCACCCACGCCTTGGACCGCGCGTTGCCGCGCGAGCGCAGCAGATACGCCAGCAGGGCAAGGACGGAGACGATCAGCAGCGCTTGGATCCAGTTCATCGCGACGTCCTCCCGCGCAACAAGCCGTCGAAGATGATGTTGACCCCGTTGAGCAGGGGCTGGCCCTTAGACTTCGAGTAGTCGGTGTAGAGAATCTCCACCGGCTCTTCGGCTACCCGCCAACGGTTTTCGTGCGCCAGCGTGATGAACTCGCTGGCGTGGCTCATGCCGTTCATGGTGATGTTCAGCGCGTCGGCCACGGTCTTGGTGAACACCCGCAGACCGTTGTGCGCATCGGTCAGGCCCAGTCTGCGGCTGCGCGGGCTGAGCCGGGCCGCCGCGCGCAACACCAGCCGCTTGGCCAGCGGGATGCGGCTGACCACGCCGGCGTCGGCGAACCGGGTGCCGATGACCAGGTCGACGTCGTCCGCGGACAGCCGGTCGATCATCCGAACGACATCCTTGACCTGGTGCTGACCATCGGCGTCGAAAGTGGCGAACACCCTGGCCCCCTGCTGTTTGCGGGCGTACTCGACGCCGGTCTGGATCGCCGCGCCCTGTCCGAGGTTGACCGGGTGGCGCACCACGTGGGCACCGGCGCTCAGCGCCGCTTCGTCCGTGGCGTCGCTGCTGCCGTCGTCGACGCAGACCACGTGATCGAAAACGGAGCGAACGTCAGCGATGACGTCGCCGATAACGCCCGCCTCGTTAAAGGCCGGGACGACGATCCAAACGTCGTGATAGCGCATGTCTGAGGAACTGATGCATCACAAAATACAGGGTCAGGGTCGGGGGATCCTGGCAAGCGCGCCCAGGTGGACGGCGATCCCCACCAGCGGCCCGCACAGCAGCGCGATCACCGTGCGGGTCTCCAGGTTCACCGGCAGCAACAGCAACAGCGCCGACGTGACCGTCGCCGAAACCCATCCCAACGAGTACGCCCGATGCCGCGCCGCCGCCACCGTCGCGGCGCCGGTCAGCGTCAACAACGCGATCGCGACGGCCGCCGCGGTCAGCCAGGCCAGCAGCACGCCGCCGGCCACGTAGTCGGCCCCGAACGCACTGCGTAGCAGCCACGGACCGAAGACACCGGCCGCCAGCACTCCGAGCAGGCCAAGGGAGGTCACCAGGGTCGCAGGCGCCACCAGCGCCCGCAGCCGATGCGTGCGCTGGTCGACGAAATGCGCGATCAAGTTGCCCTGCATCGCGGTCAGCGGCACCAGCAGCGGTGCCCGCGTCAGCGTCACGGCCAGGATCACCACGCCACCCGTCGCGCCGAGATCCCCCGAGGTGGCCTTGAGCAGCACCGGGAAACCCATCACCAACACCGCGCTGGCCCCTGCAGCGGCGATTGAATGCGACGCACCACGCAGAAACGTCGCCGTGCCGCCGGGTGTCAGCAGCCGGGCCGCAGCGCGGGTGGCTGGCGAGGCGAGCAACAGGATCAGCCACGCCACCGCGCCCGCGACGGTGGCCCACAGGTATCCGACCAATCCCCAGCCCACCACGAACGTCGCCGCCGCCACCGCCACCCGCATGCCGGCATCGGTCACCATCAGCGCCCCGTACTGGCTCCACCGGTTGGTTCCCGCGAGCATGCCGAGCAGCGTTGCGTGCAGGCAGAAGCCGGCAAGCCCGACGCACAGCAGCGCCACACTCAACCATCGGGATTCCACGAACACATGGCCCGACCACAGCGGCGCGCTGACGGCGATCACCGCCGCGGCCACCACACCGACCCCGGCCGCCACCCGCATCGGATGCGTTCGCGGCCCCGCGATGACCTCGGTGTAGCGCGCCGATCGCACCTCCCGGGTCGCCTCCTGAAGCAGGCCGAACGCGGCGCCGGTCGCCAGCCCGAACGCGCCCCAGAACACGCCGAACACCGAGAACCCTTCCGGTTCCAGATCGCGGGCGGCCAGGTAAAGCACCGCGTAGCCGCACAGCGCGGAGGCCACCGTCGCGGTGCCGACGCGGGTGACGCTGGCGCGGGTGATCGGGCCCGTTCCGGTTCCCGCGTCGGTCACAGCGGCGGGACGCCCGTGGAGTACAGCCAGGCGTCCCACAACGGCCGAAGCGATTCGTGCGCGTAGTTGGCCGCCAAGCCGGTGAAATCGTCGGTGACGACGGTGTCGTGACGGTAGCGGGTGGTCCAATCCTGCAGCAGCGCAAAGAAACTCTCGTCGCCGATGGTTCGCCGGAGCGTGTGCAGGGTGAGCGCGCCTCGCTTGTACACCCGGTCGTCGAACATGTCGCGCGGACCGGGATCGGCGAGCAGTAGATCGTGTGGCGAGTGCTTCAGCCGCTCGTAATAGTGGCGGGCCCACTCATCGGCGCTCTGGCCGCCCGCGTGTTCGGACCACAGCCATTCGGCATAACAGGCGAAGCCCTCGTGCAGCCAGATGTGGCGCCAGCGTTTCGCGGTGACCGAGTTGCCGAACCACTGGTGCGCCAGCTCGTGGGCGATCAGCCGTTCGGCGCTACGCTTGCCGTCGCAGTGGTTGGCACCGAAGATCGAAATGCCTTGCGCCTCAAGCGGTATCTCAAGGTCGTCGTCGGTGACTACCACCGTGTACCCGGACGCGAGGGGATAGGGCCCGAACAGCTTGACGAACAACTTCATCATCTGCGGCTGGCGGTCGAAGTCGTGAGAGAAGTTGCGGCGCAACCGATCCGGCAACACCGCATGGATGCCGACACCGTTCTTGGCCAACCGGTGCCTGTCGTACATGCCGATCTGCAGCGTCACGAGGTAGGTCGAGGTCGGCTCGGCCTGCTCATAGGTCCACGTGGTCATGCCCGCGCGGGCGCGCTTGGACACCAGCTCGCCGTTGGCAAGGGCCCAGTAGGGACTTTCGGTGCTGATCCGAATGCGATAGCTGGCCTTGGAGCTGGGATGGTCGTCGCACGGAAACCACGACGCGGCGCCGTTGGGCTGACCTGCGACCAGCACACCTTCGGACAATTCCTCGAAACCGACTTCACCCCACAGTGATCGGACGGGTCGCGGCGTGCCGCCGTAGCGCACGACAATCGTCATCGCCGCACCGGCGGGCAGGGATTGGGGTAATGCGATGTGCAGCTTGCCAGCCGAGGACCGGAACTGCGCGGGCCTGCGGCCGTTCACCGAAACCTTCGTCACCGCAAGCGCATCGGACAAATCCAACGTGAACGTGCGCAGCGACGCCAGCGTGGTGGCGGTGATGGTGGCCGAGCCGGACAGGCGGTTGATGGCCACCTTGTATTCCAGGTCCAGCTCGTAGCGCGACACCCGATAGCCGAAGTTGCCGTTGGCAGGCAGGTACGGGTCGATGACCACCTGGGTCGCTTTCTTGATGGCCTTTTTACTCCTCGTCACGCGGCGCTTTCTGCTGAGGTCGTCGGGCCCGGGTTGGGTGCATCGCCGCGCTTCTTACGGAACACATTCCACGGTCCGATCGGGTTGCCCTGCCAGCGAGTGGACGGCGGAACCTCGTCGCCGCGCATCACCAGAGATGCCGGCCCGACCGTCGCGCCTGCGCCGATCCGCGCCGCGGGTAACGCGACACAGTGCGTACCGAGCGTCGAACCCTCTTCCAGCACAACGGTGTCCATCCGCATGATCCGGTCGTGGAACAGATGGGTCTGGACCACGCAGCCGCGGTTGACGGTCGCGCCGTCGGCCAACGTGACCAGGTCGGCCTCCGGCAGCCAGTACGTCTCACACCAGACGCCACGGCCGATCGACGCGCCAAGCGCCCGAAGCCACAGGTTCATCACAGGGGTGCCACTGGCGGCGCGGGCGAACCACGGCGCGGCGACGGTTTCCACAAAGGTGTCCGAGACTTCGTTGCGCCACACGAACGGTGACCACAACGGATGCTCGATCGCGCGGATACGGCCCACCACAAGCCACTTCGCGATCACCGCGATCCCGCCGGCGATCGCGCCAGCCGCCAGCAGCACCACCCCCGCGGCCAGTGCCGCCAACAGCCAGCCGTACGAGATGGCCAACCATTGCAGCGCGAACAGCACCGCGACCCCGATGCCGAACGTGACGATCAGCGGAATCAGGCGGCACGTCTCCACCATGGCGCGCAGGAACTTCAGGCGCAGAGACGGATGGAACGTGCGCAGGGCGTCGGCCGCAGTAGGCTTGCGGCGCAACCGAACCGGTGGGCTGCCAAGCCACGACGACCCCGTCTTGGCCTTGTGGGGTGTCGCGGAGAGCACGGCGACAAGGCCGTCGTCGGGCACCCGTCGTCCCGGCTGGGTGATGCCCGAGTTTCCGAGGAACGCCCGCCGTCCGATGGTCGCCTTGGCGACGTGAATCCAGCCCCCGCCGAGTTCGTACGACGCGACCATGGTGTCGTCGGCAAGGAACGCGCCGTCCTCGACGACGGTGAACTTCGGAATCAGAAGTGCCGTCGAGATCTCGGTTCCTTTACCGATTTTCGCGCCGAGCACCCGCAGCCACAACGGTGTGAGCAGGCTGGCGTACACCGGGAACAGGTAGTTGCGGGCCGCATCCATCAGGCGTTCGGTGGCCCACAGCTGCCAGCCGACCCGGCTTCGCACCGGGTGGTAGCCCTCGGGCATCCACAGTGACAATGCCCGAACCCCGATCACCGTCAGCAGCGCGTAGACGAGCACCGCGGCCAGCGTCGCCGCTGGAGTCCACAGCGTCGCGGACACGATCGCGGCGGTCAGCGACTCCGCGCCGCGGATACCCCACCCGATCACCGCAAGACCCGCGGCCAGCGCCACCAGCGGCAACCCGCCGAGCAGCACGGACGTCACGCCGTAGACGGCGACCCAGAACGCTCGGCGCGGAGGGCGGTGGTCCGGCCACGGATGCCGTGCCTTGCCGGACTTCACGGCGGGTGAGCCCTTCCAGTACTGGCTGTTCTTGACCTTGCCGACCACCCCTGAGCCCGGCGCCACGTCGGCGTTCTTGCCGACGACCGCCCCGGGCAGCAAGGTGGTGCGGGCGCCGATGGTGGCGTCGTTGCCGACGGTGATCCGGCCGACGTGGAAGTGGTCGCCGTCGATCCAGTGCCCGGACAGGTCGACCTCGGGCTCGATCGAACAGCGGTGTCCCAGTTTGGCCAGCCCAGTCACCGGCGGGGACGAGTGCAGGTCGACGCCCTTGCCGACCTTGTTGCCAAGCGCGCGGGCGTAGTAGACCAGCCACGGCGCGCCCGCCATGTTCTCCGCGCCGCTGGCTTCGGAGAGCCGTTCGGCGGCCCACACCCGCAGATGGACCGACCCGCCGCGCCGGTACGTGCCGGGTTCCACACCGGACAACAGCAGCCGCGCCCCCAGCACGGCGATGCCCATCCGGCCAAGCGGGCTGACGAACAGCGCGAAGCCGCCAACGACCCACCACCAGCCGACGGTCACCGCCCACGGCACCAGGCCAAGCGACGTCGCGACGTTGTTAGCAAGGTTATTGAGGATGGCCAGCCACACCACCCACTGCATGCCGGTCAACGTGGCCAGCGGCAACGAAAGGGCCACCTGAGCGATCTGGGCGAGCCTCGGCGTCGGCTTGACGACGCGGGTCTCGACCGTGGGCGGCGGGTCGAGTTCGTCGAGGAACCCGGCGAGCGAGCCGAGGCGGGGATGGTCGTACAAATCCGCGACGGCCACCTGGGGATAGCGCTGTCGCATTGCGGCCACGAGTTGTGCCGCGGACAGCGATCCGCCGCCAAGCGCATGGAAGTCGGCTTCGGGTCCGTCGACCTGCGCGGCCAGCACGTCGCGCCACAGCCCGGCCAGCCAGCCCATCGTCCCGCCGAGATCGGCCGACTCGTCGTCCGCGCCGCCTGCCACCGGCCACGGCAGCGCGTTGCGGTCCACCTTGCCCGAGGTCCTGGTCGGCAACTCCGCCAGGAGCACCAGCCGGGGCACCAGCGCGGCGGGCAGCGTGGCTGCCAGCGTCGCGCGCGCCTTCGTCAGGTCGAACGAGGGGGCGCCGCTGGCAGCCGAAGAACAGATGTAACCGACGAGCAGGGGTGTGCCGCTGGCGGTCCGCCGCACCGCGGCCGCGCCGCCGCTCACGCCGGGCAGGTTGACCAGCGCGGCATCGACTTCGCCGAGTTCGATCCTGCGGCCGCCGACCTTGACCTGATCGTCGGCCCGGCCCATGAAGTAGAGGCCGTCGGGTTCCAGCCGGACCAGGTCGCCGCTGCGGTAAGCGCGGCTCCACTCCAGCGTCGGCATCGGCGCGTACTTCTCGGCGTCCTTCTCGGGATCGAGATAGCGCGCCAGGCCCACCCCGCCGATGACGAGCTCGCCGACCTCGCCGAACGGCACCGGCTGACCCCCTTTGTCGACCACCGCCAGGTCCCAGCCGGCCAGCGGCAAGCCGATGCTGACCGGTCCGGTGCCGTCGAGGCGCGCCGCGCACGCGACCACCGTCGCCTCGGTCGGACCGTAGGTGTTCCACACCTCGCGGCCCTCGACGGCCAGCCGCTCGGCCAGATCGGGTGGACATGCCTCGCCGCCGAAGATGAGCAGCCGCACCGCCTCGAGCGCCTCGGCGGGCCACAGCGCGGCCAGCGTCGGCACCGTCGACACCACGGTGATGTCGCGGGAGACCAGCCACGGCCCGAGATCCATGCCGCTGCGCACCAGCGAGCGCGGCGCGGGGACAAGGCACGCGCCGTGCCGCCAGGCCAGCCACATCTCCTCACACGACGCGTCGAAGGCCACCGAGAGCCCCGCCAGGACGCGATCTCCCGGCCCAATCGGGTTGTCCTGCAAGAACATCTGCGCTTCGGCGTCGACGAATGCCGCGGCGCTGTGATGGGTGACGGCCACACCTTTTGGCGTGCCGGTGGACCCGGACGTGAAGATGATCCACGCGTCGTCGCGGCCGAGCGGGGATGCGGCGCGCCATCCGCGCGACGAGCCGGACGACCTGACCAGTCCCTTCTCGGTGATCACCGCGACGACGTTCGCCTCGCCGAACACCAACGCGGCGCGTTCGTCCGGATCGTCGGCGTCGACCGGCACATACGCGGCGCCAGTGGCCAGCGTCGCGAGGATCGCGACATACAGCGCATAACTGCCGGACGGCATCCTGATGCCGATGCGGTCACCGCGGCCGATGCCGCGGGCGGCAAGCCACTCGACGCTCTCCTCGATATCGGTGATCAATTCGGCGTAGGTGAGTTGCACGTCGCCGTCGTCGAGCGCGGGCGAGTCGGGATGGCGGGCCGCGGTGTCATAGAGGATGTCGACGAGCGTGCGCGGCTCAGGAGCAAAGGGTGAAAGCACATACTGTGCTGGTATCTCCGGCGCCACGACTATAAAACTACTAAGCGTCGTGCCCCGGCTCTCGGCGCCGCACTCGATGCGTGATCACAATTGCGGCAACGCCCCGATTTCGCCTGAGCCCCATGTCCTGGCAGAATCAGCCCCGGAGGGGAGTATTCCTTCGCCGCGGTGTCGTCACCACGTCGTCCGTCATCGGACGACCGGTACTGCGGGCCGACCACAACGTGCCTGATGCGTCGTGGCGGTGGAAGAGACCTCCGGCGTTGATCGACGACCGGAGGTTTTGTGAACGTTTCCCAGCTTGAATGGATCATCACGGTAGGCGTGACGATCGCCGTGCTGCTGTTCGACGTGGTGGTGATCGGGCGTCGGCCGCACGAACCGTCTAAGCGCGAGACCGGGACATACCTGTCCATCTACATCGGGCTGGCGGTGGCGTTCGGTGTGTGGGTGTGGTTCTTCCACGGCAGCCAGTTCGGTCTCGAGTTCTTCGCAGGCTGGCTCACCGAATACAGCTTGTCCGTCGACAACCTGTTCATCTTCTTGATCATCATGGCCAGCTTCAACGTGCCGAAGAAGTATCAGCAGCAGGCGCTGCTGGTGGGCATCATCCTGGCGCTGATCTTCCGCGCGATCTTCATCGCGCTGGGCGCGGTGGCGATCAATCAGTTCTCGTGGGTCTTCTACGCATTTGGCGCGTTCCTGGTGTACACCGCGATCACCCTGGTACGTGACACCGACCACGACGACGATGCCGAGAACTTCGTGGTGCGGTTCGCGCGCAAACACCTGAGCCTCACCGACAAGTGGGACGGCGGGCTCAAACTGTGGATAACGGAGAACGGCAAACGGCTGATGACGCCGATGTTCCTCGTCATTGTCGCCCTCGGCACCACCGATCTGCTCTTCGCGCTGGACTCCATTCCGGCGATCTACGGCCTGACGCAGGAGCCGTACCTGGTGTTCACGGCGAACGTGTTCGCGTTGATGGGACTGCGACAGCTGTACTTCCTGCTCGGTGACCTGCTCAGGCGGCTGGTCTACCTGTCGCAGGGGCTGGCCTTCATCCTGGCGTTCATCGGTGTGAAGCTCATCCTGCACGCGTTGCACGAGAACGAGCTGCCGTTCATCAACGGCGGTGAGCACGTTGCGGTGCCGGAGATCCCGACGCTTGCGAGCCTCGGCGTCATCATCGTGACGCTGATCATCACCACGGTCGCGAGCCTGTACAAGACGCGGGTCCATGATCAGCGCAACGGCAGCAACGGCGGCAACGGCAAGAACGAGAAGCCCGAGGACACCGAGGGCTCGGCGGACTCCGAAGAGTCGTTGGATTCTCGCTGATCGCAACGGTCGACAGCGCCGCACGGCGCCCTTAGCGTGGCGCCGTGCGGCTATTCGTAGCAGAGACACCCGGAAGCTGGTCGGAACTGACGGACGGCGATCAGCCAACCGTGCGCGTTGCCGCCCGCGATCTGCAGCAGGCCCGGCGGGCCAGCGCCAGGATCCGCGCGCATGGTGAACCCGTGGCGGTGATCCTCGACGTATCTGTCGCCGTGGCGGGCGATTTCCGTTCGGCGCGAACAGTTTTCGAACCGGACGGCGCCACAGTGCACTATGCGGGGACGGTTGAAGGGCTGGCCGGATTGATCTCCGACATCGAAAAAGCCGACGTGGCCGATGGCGTCACCTTGATTCCGGCGTCACCGCGGCAGGATCTTGCGGCCCTCGGCCGCGACGTGCTGCACCGGTTGGCCCTGCGGGATCAGCCAAGGGCTTCGTAGATCAGCTTCCCGTACCGGTTGGTGCGTTCGGTGCCTGTCGTCCCCGGCCCCATCTTGTTCATCACGTAGGCGAACGTTGCCCGAAGGTCGGGGTTCATGACGATCGCCGAACCGCCCCAACCACCCCACCAGCAGATCCTGCCGTCGGGAATGACCGGGATGCTCTCCGGGGATGGCAGGCCGAAGCCGATGCCGAACCGCAGCGGGACGAAGATCACCAGGTCGGGGCCGTTGGACTGCTCCTGGAAGATCAGATCGATGGTTTGCGGGCTGAGCAGTTGCACGCCGTTGGCCTTGCCGCCCAACGAGATCGGTGACAGCGCCCGCGCCAGTGCCCTTGCGTTGCCGTGGCCGTTGGCACCGCCGATGTCCGCGCGACGCCACCCCTCGGTCTCGACGATCATGGCGCTGTTCTCGTCGGGCGGGAAGCTCGCGAACGTCAGGTAGGCCGGGTGGTCGTGGGGTAGCGAGTCGAGCGGGATGGGCAACGGCGGCGGCGGAATAACCTCCGCGATGCGATGGTCGTCCTGTGCGAGGGCGCCGATCTGGACGTCGGCTCCGAGCGGGCTCGCGATCTCGTCGCGCACGTACTCCTTGAGGGTCTTGCCGGTGGCGCGCCGGATCACCTCGCCGATCAGGTGTCCGTAGTTGACCGCGTGATAACCCGATGCCGTTCCCGGTGGCCACCACGGCGCCTGATGCGCGAGGTGGTCGGTCGCCTTCTCCCAGTCGTAGGCGTCCTCGATGCCGAACGGCATCTCCCATCCGGATACCCCCGACGTGTGCGCCAGCAGGTGCCGCACCTCGACGTCCTGCTTGCCGTTCTGGGCGAACTCCGGCCAGTACTTGGCGACCGGGGCGAATGCATCGATCTGGCCGCGGTCGATCGCGATCAACGCCGCGAGCGCGGTGAGCGTCTTCGTGCAGGAGAAGAAGTTGACGATGGTGTCCCGGCCCCATGGCACCGTTTTGGCGCGGTCCGCGTGGCCGCCCCAGATGTCGACGACGAGCTCGCCGTCGACATCGACTGCTATCGCGGCGCCGAGCTCCTCACCTTTGGTTATCTCGTCGGCGAGCGCATCGGCGACCTTGTCGAAGCGGGTATCCCAGTGGCCGTGCACAATGTCGCTCACCGAACCATCATGCGATACCGGGCGCGGTCTCCGGGACCGAACGATTGATGCAGACAGTGCATGATTTGGGCCAATATCGGACTTGGACATGTATTTATCGGGCCAATAACCTGCGAGTATGACTTCTCGCACGTCTCTGATGTCGTCGACGACTGACCTGACAGGACAGATGATCATCGCGGGGTCGCCGGTACGTGGCTCGGGCGCCGAGTTCCGCGGCTTCGATCCCAGCACTGGGACCGAACTGGACCCGGTCTACCGCTACGGCGATGCCTCGCATGTCGAGGCCGCATGCGCGGCGGCCGACGCGGCATTCGGTGCCTACCGGGCCACGAGCCGCGAGCAGCGCGCATCGTTCCTCGAAGCGATCGCCGACAACATCGAGGCGATTCGCGACGAGTTGGTGACCCGCGCCGTCGCCGAGAGCGGGCTGCCGCAGGCCCGGTTGACCGGCGAGGTCGGCCGCACCACCGGACAGCTGCGGCTGTTCGCAGGCGTCGTGCGCGAGGGCAGTTGGACCGAAGCGCGCATCGATCCCGCCGTGCCGGACCGAACACCGTTGCCCCGTCCCGATATTCGCCAACGAAGCATCGCCATCGGCCCGGTCGCCGTCTTCGGCGCCAGTAACTTCCCCCTCGCATTCTCCGTAGCGGGCGGCGACACCGCATCGGCGCTGGCCGCCGGCTGTCCGGTCGTCGTCAAGGCACACGACGCGCATCCGGGGACATCCGAACTGGTTGGCCGCGCGGTGACGGACGCGGTGCGGGCGGCGGGCCTGCCAGCAGGGACCTTCTCCCTGCTGTACGGGTACGGCCCGGAACTCGGCACCGCGCTGGTCACCGATCCGCGCATCAAGGCCGTCGGCTTCACCGGATCACGTTCGGGCGGAACGGCTCTGGTGGCCGCGGCGGCCGCGCGGCCCGAGCCGATCCCGGTGTACGCCGAGATGAGCTCGATCAACCCGGTGTTCCTGCTCGGCGGTGCACTTGCCGAAAGGGCCGCCGACATCGGCCGCGGCTTCGTGGCGTCACTGACCATGGGCTCCGGACAGTTCTGCACCAACCCCGGCTTGGTGATCGCCGTCGACGGGCCCGATCTCGATACGTTCATCGGCGCGGCCCGCGATGCCATTGCCGGGACCGAGCCGACCGCGATGCTGACGCCGCACATCGCCGATACCTATCGACGTGGTGTCCAGGCGCTGCAGGACGAGGCGGATCTGATCGCCCGCGGAGCTGCCGACGACGCGCCATGCGTTGGCCGCGCCGCACTGTTCAGCGCCGACGCGAAGACCTTCTTGGCCTCGGACGCGTTGCAGGCCGAAGTGTTCGGCGCGTCCAGCCTGATCGTGCGATGCGCCGACGCCGAAGAGGTCCGCAACGTCGCGGCCCATGTCGAGGGTCAGCTGACGGCCACCGTGCACGCGGACGAAGCCGACCACGACGAAGCGCTCGCACTGCTGCCGATCCTCGAGCTCAAGGCGGGACGGATCCTGTTCAACGGCTGGCCAACGGGTGTCGAGGTCGGGCACGCGATGGTGCACGGCGGGCCGTCCCCTGCGACATCTGACTCGAGGACCACCTCGGTCGGTGCGCGGGCAATCGAACGATTCCTGCGGCCGGTCTGCTACCAGGACGTGCCAAAGGCGCTGCTGCCCAACTCGATTGCCGACGGAAACCCCGAGCGGCTGTGGCGCCGTATCAACGGTGACCTGACCAAAGACTGACCGGACAACCGAATACACCGCGAGGAGTCTGCAATGCACCCTGCCCTTGATGGCGTCCTGTTCTTCCCCGTCACCCCGTTCTCCGAAGCGGGGGACGTGGACACCGAACGCTTGGCGCAGCACGTCGCCAAGGGCGTCGACGCCGGCCCCGGCGGAGTCTTCATCGCCTGTGGCACTGGAGAATTCCACGCGCTGGACGCGTCTGAACTGCGCACCATCGCGCGCACCGCGGTCGACGTGGTCGGTGGCCGGGTCCCGGTGTACGCGGGTGCGGGTGGTTCGATCGCACAGGCCACGGCGTTCGCCGAGGCCGCGGCGGACGCGGGCGCCGACGGGCTGCTGCTGCTGCCCCCGTACCTCGTGGAGATGCCACAGGCGGGCCTGGTCGCCTACACGCGAGCGGTCACCGAAGCCACTGACCTTCCGGTCATCGTCTACAACCGCAACAACGCGCGCTACACCGAAGACTCCGCGGTGCAGGTCGCACAGCTCGACAAGGTCGTCGGATTCAAGGACGGCACAGGCGATCTCGATCAGGTCGCCAGAATCGTTCGTGCGGTGACCGACGCGCTCGCGCCCACCGGTAAGCCGTTCCAGTTTTTCAACGGCCTGCCGACCGCCGAGGTGTCACAACAGGCCTATCGAGCTATCGGCGTGACGCTGTACTCGTCCGCAACCTTCGCATTCGCGCCCGAGCTTGCGCTGGCGTTCTACCAAGCACTCGAATCCGGCAACGAACCACTGACCGCGGCGCTGCTGCGCGAGTTCTTCCACCCGCTTGTGCGACTGCGTGACACGGTGCCCGGGTACGCGGTGTCGCTGATCAAAGCCGGCGTGGCGCTCGAGGGAATCGATGCAGGCGCGGTGCGGCCGCCACTGATCATGCCGTCGGCCGACGATATCGACGAGCTGCGCGCGATCATCGCGTCGGGGCGGGCGGTGCTCGCCGACGCACTCGCCGCAGAAGCAGTTCATTGATGCCCAGCGAGCCGATTCGCATCACGGGGGCGCGCATCACCCCCGTGGCGTTCGTCGACCCGCCGCTATTGAACACCGTCGGCGTGCACCAGCCGTACGCCCTGCGCGCCATCATCCAGCTCGATACCGATGCCGGCCTTGTCGGCCTCGGCGAGACCTACGCCGACACCGCGCACCTTGGCCGCCTGGCGGCGGCCGGGCAGGCCATCGTCGGTCAGGACGTGTTCGCGCTCAACGCCATTCGTGGGATCATCGCGCAGCGGTTGCGCGGTGACGACGCCGCGGTAGGAACCGCGGGGATGATCACCTCGGCGAGCGTGGCCGATCAGGTGCTTTCCCCGTTCGAAGTCGCGTGCCTGGATATCCAGGGCCACGCCATCGGCAGGGGAGTCTCCGACCTCCTCGGTGGCAAGGTCCGCGACACGATTCCGTTCAGCGCATACCTGTTCTACAAGTGGGCGGCGCACCCCGGACTCGAGCCGGACGCCTTTGGCGAGGCGCTGGATCCGGCGGGCATCGTCGCGCAAGCGCAACGGATCATCGCCGAATATGGTTTCACCGCAATCAAGCTCAAGGGCGGCGTGTTTCCTCCCGAGGAGGAGATGGCCGCCATCGAAGCGCTGCGGGCCGCGTTCCCTGAGCACCCGCTTCGGCTCGACCCCAACGCCGCGTGGACCCCGCAGACCTCGGTCAAGGTGGCCTCCGGTCTGGCGGGGGTGCTGGAGTACCTCGAGGATCCGACGCCGGGTCTGGACGGCATGGCCGAGGTCGCGAGGCAGGCCCCGATGCCGCTGGCGACCAACATGTGCGTGGTCGCCTTCGACCAGCTGCCGCAGGCGATCGCGAAAGAGTCTGTCGGAGTGGTGCTTTCAGACCATCACTACTGGGGCGGCCTGCACCGGTCCCGGCTGCTGGCAGGTATCTGCGAGAACTTCGGCCTCGGCCTTTCGATGCACTCCAACTCGCACCTTGGGATCAGCCTTGCCGCGATGGTGCACCTGGCCGCCGCAACGCCGAACCTGACGTACGCCTGCGATACGCACTGGCCGTGGAAGACCGAGGAGGTCGTCAAGCCCGGTGCGCTCGAGTTCGTCGACGGCTCGGTGTCGGTGCCCAGCGGACCCGGGCTGGGAGTCCAGATCGATGACGATCAACTCGCCGCACTCCACGAGCAGTACCTGCGCTGTGGCATCCGAGATCGCGACGACACCGGCTATATGCAGAGCATCGATTCTCAGTATCGGGCGATCAGTCCCCGCTGGTAGCTAGACTGATGCGCGATCGCCGCGTCGGCGGCGTCTAGTGATGCTAGGAGTGCATCGATGTTCTCCCTTGCGCGCCTCTCCTGCTTCATCGCGGTGGCCGAGGAACTGCATTTCGGCAGGGCCGCCGAACGACTGCACATGACGCAGCCGCCGCTGAGCCGCCAGATTCAACAGCTGGAGAGTGAACTGGGCGTTCATCTCATCGACCGCACCACCCGATCGGTGACGCTCACCGCCGCAGGGGTGGCCTTCCTTCCCGACGCCCGCAGGATCCTGCAGTTGGCCGAGGGTGCGGCGCAGACCGTAAAGCGCATTCCGGCAGGCGATCTCGGCACGGTCGTGGTCGGCTTCACCGCGGCGTCGGCACACGCTGTGCTGCCACGCCTGCTCGACGCCGCTCGCGAGAAGCTGCCCGACGTCAAGCTCGACCTTCGCGAAATGGTCACCGCAGCGCAGGTCGAAGGACTGATGACCGGCGAGCTCGACCTCGGGATGGCGCGGCCGCCGCTGAAGCGGCCGGGCCTGGTTTCCCGGCCGCTGCTGCATGAGCAGCTCATTGCCGCGCTGCCCGTTGGACATTCGTTGGCCGGCCTGGCCAGGCAGCTGACGCTGAACGACCTCGACGGCCAGGACGTTGTGATGTATTCGTCGGTGCAGGCGCGGTATTTCAACGAGTTGCTGATAAGTACCTTCACCATCGCTGGCGCGACTCCCCGCTACGTGCAGTATGTGACACAGGTGCACACCATGCTGGTCCTCGTACGCTCGGGAATCGGCATTGCTCTGGTCCCGGCATCGGCTGCCACGCTGCACCCGGACGGGGTGGTGTTCCGGTCCATCGGGGCGTTTCGGGAGCGGCCGGTGGAGCTCGACGCGGTGTGGCGCGGCGACAGCAGCAACCCCGCGTTGCTTCGCCTACTCAGAGATGTTCTGCCTCAGCGGGAATGGACGACGGACGATTTGGTTGAGGACTTTGTCGGCTAGAGCAAATTGCTGCTACCGTCTAATTAAGACCTTTGAAAGGGTGTTATGCACATGCATTCCACGATGAAACTGGTTGTCGCGGTTAGCGGTCTGTCGCTGGCACTTAGCACCGGAGCCGGGATCGCTTCCGCACAACCCGATACCAGCGCGATCATCAATTCGACCTGCAACTATTCGCAGGTGATGGCGGCGCTGAATGCCGAAGACCCGAATATGGCCGGACAGGTATCTGCCAACCCCGCGTTGGTTGCCGGGTTGCAGAACCTCATCGCGTCAGGTCCAGAGGGACGTAGGCAGACGGTTGCGCAATGGCAGGGCGTGCCTGCGCTTCAGCCGTACATTCCGCTGATTTCGCGCGTAGCGAACACCTGCAACAACTACTGACCTCCGGTACCCACCGGCATCGGAACCGGCGTCACCAGCTCTCCGGTAGTGAGGAACTGGTTCAGGTTGCGCAGCGTGAGGTCTTCCATGGCCGCGCGGGTCTGCGCTGTTCCGCTTCCGACGTGAGGCAGCAGTACGACGTTGTCCATCGTGAGTAGTTCATCAGGCACTCGCGGTTCGTCGGCGAACACGTCGAGGCCCGCGCCTGCGAGCCGGCCGGCGGTCAGCGCATCCACCAATGCGGCTTCGTCGATGACGCTGCCCCGTGCGATGTTGATCACATAGCCGTCGGCGCCGAGTGCGTCGAGGACCTCACGGTCGATGAGGTGGCGAGTTTCGGAGCCACCGGCCGCCGCGACGATCAGCACCTCGACTCGGCGGGCCAACTCGACAGGTGACGCGGCGTACGTAAAAGGCGAATCGGCGACGACTCGGCGATTGTGGTAGCTGATCGAGCAACCGAACGACGAAAGACGATGCGCGATAGCGCTTCCGATGCGGCCCATCCCGATGATCCCGACACGGGTATTGCTGACCTGTCGCGTCAGGGGGTAGTTGCCGTCGACGGGCCACCGCCCTTGGCGCACGTAGCGGTCGCCCGCAGAGAACTGACGAAGGACATCGATCATCAGCCCGACGGCGGTGTCGGCCACGCAGTCGGTGAGCACATCGGGGGTATTACTGACCGCGACACCCCGGCTCGCGGCCGCTTCCACGTCGGTGGTGTCGTAGCCGACCCCGAAGTTCACTACCGCGCCGAGGTGCGGCAGCGCGGTCATCAGCCCGGCGTCGACGCCGGTGCGGCCGGAGGTCACCGCGACGGTGATCTCCCCGGCGTGCTCCGCGAGGAACGCCGTACGGCCGGCGTCGTTGTCGGGGAGCACGAGTGCGGCATACGACGCGCGCAGCGTCTCCTCGAGCGACGGCTTGAGCGGGCCGACCTGGAGCACTCGGCGGGCAGGAGTCATGAAAGCACGGTAGGCCGTGCTGCGAATACCCGTCCAACACGGAAATAGCATTGGTTATTGCCTAAGCCGCATAATTCGTCCGTCATTGCCCGCGATCACCGCATCGGCGGACCGGCAGGTACGGTAAATCCGCACGTCAAACCACTCAACGCGGTGCCTATCGAGCCGCGTCGTGGCGCCCCCGCTGCACAAAACTTCGCCGCTCCGAGCCATTTTGCTGGCTTGACGTGCAATCGCGAACGTCCTTAGCTTGTGGCTGCGGTCACAGACTTCATCCACATACGTGGACAGCCCAAATCTGGAGGATCTATGAGACCCGCTGTCGTCGCCCTCTTGGGCGCCTGCGCGCTGACCGCGGGCTGCACGGTCGCCAACTCAGGCCACGGTGGCTATGACGTCAACACGTTGAGGATCGTGCTTCCCGAGGAGCCCCCGACGCTCGAACCGTGCGAGAGCTCACTGACTTCGACGGGTGTCGTGGTGCGGTCCAACATCACCGAGCCTCTCATCGAGCGCGATCCTGGCACTGGCGATCTGGCGCCGCTGCTGGCCACTGGCTGGCGTCAGACGTCGGACACGCAATGGACCTTCGATGTCCGCCGCGGTGTCACATTCTCCGACGGGACGCCGTTCACCGCCGCCGACGCGGCGTTCTCGATCGACCGCGCCGTCAACTCGGATCTGCAGTGCAACGTCGACGGATACGTATTCGGTGACGACCCGCTGACCGTGGCCGCACCTGACGACACCACGGTGACCGTCGGCACCATGAAGCCGGACCCGATTCTGCCGCTGCGGATTTCGTTCGTCGAGATGGTGCCGCGCACGATGAGCACCTCGGAGAAGGTGCGCGAACCCATCGGCACCGGCCCCTATGCGATCGAAAGGTGGGAGTACGGGCAGAAGCTGGTGCTCCGCCGCAACGACGCCTACTGGGGCACCAAGCCCGACTTCGCGCGGGCCGAATACCAATGGCGCAGTGAGGGAAGCGTGCGCGCGGCGATGGTCGTCAACGACGAGGCCGACATCGGCACGGGCATCGGACCGGAAGACGGAGCGGGCGACCTCGGCGTGGCGTTCCCCAACAACGAGACCACCGCACTGCGCATCCAGGCAACCGAACCGCCGCTCGACGACATCCGCGTGCGCCAGGCAATCAACTACTCCGTGAACCGCACCGGCATCGTCAAGGCGTTGTTCCGGGGGCTTGGTGAACCCGCTGCCCAGCTCATCCCTGACGGGGTCGTCGGCCACAATGCGGATCTGGCGCTGTGGCCGCACGATCCGGACAAGGCCAGGGAGTTGGTGTCCGAAGCCAAGGCCGACGGCGTGCCTGTCGACAAGCCGATCCGGCTGATCGGCCGCACCGCGCAGTTCCCGAAGATCACCGAGACCATCGAGGTGATCCAGAGCGAGCTGAGCGACATCGGCCTCAACGTCAAGATCGAGATGATGGACACGGCGGGACAGTTGCAATACCAGCTGCGGCCGTTCCCTGAGAACGCCGGGCCCTACGTGCTGATGATCATGCACGGTAACCAAGCCGGTGACGCTGCGTTCACCATGGATCAGTACATCCTCAACGAGGGTCCCCAGAACGCGTACGGCACACCGGAATTCGACCGCAAGATCCGGGCGGCAGAGGAGCTGACCGGCCAGCAGCGGCAGGACGCCTTCGCGAAGTTGTTCGCCGAAGAGCCCGATGAGATCGCCCAGATGGCCTACATCGCGCACATGAAGGGTGTGCTCGCCAAGTCGGCCCGTGTCGACTATCAGCCCAACTCCGCGACCGGTGACGAAATGCGGCTCTCTCAAATGAGATTCGCCGCCGCCGACCGCACCGACGCGCAGTGAAAAGCCGGAGGTACTGACCGATGTTCTCGTTCGTACGCCGCAGGATGTACACCAGCGCTCTGCCGTTGATCATCGTGCTGCTCGGCGTCTTCCTTCTTGCCCGCCTCACCGGCGACCCAACCAGCCTGTATCTGCCCGAATCCGCGACGCAGGAACAGCGCGAGGCCTTTGCCGCGAAGAACGGTTTCGACCAGCCGCTGCTCACCCAGATGGCCGACTACTTCAGGGGCGTCATCCACCTCGACTTCGGCACGTCGCTGCGTACCGGCGAATCGGCATCCGAGATGGCGCTGCGCGCATTCCCGGCGACCCTGCAGCTCGCGATCACCACCATGCTGCTCGCGATCGTCGGGGCCATCGTGATCGGCTGCTGGGCCGCCTACCGGCCGAACTCGATCGCCGACCGGTTCTCCAGCCTGCTGTCCATGACCGCGGCGAGCATCCCCGACTTCTGGTTCGCGATAACCGGGGTGTGGCTGTTCGCCGTGCTCCTCGGAGTGCTGCCCACCTCGGGCGTTGACAGCGGGCTGTCCTGGATCCTGCCCATCGCGACGCTGATGATCAGGCCACTGGGGGTGCTCACCCAAGTCGTGCGCGGCGCAATGGTTTCCGCGCTGTCGGCGCCCTATGTGCGGCTGGCGCGCAGCAAGGGCGCCAGCGACCTTCGCGTCGTCACCCATCACGCGCTGCGCAACGCCGCCGCGCCCGCATTGACCGTCGCAGGCGACCTTGCCGTCGGATTGATCAACGGTGCGGTGGTCGTCGAGGCCATCTTCGGCTGGCCCGGCATCGGAAAGCTCATGATCGACGCGATACTGCAGCGTGACTTCGCGGTACTGCAGGCGGCGGTGCTGCTGACCGCCGTCAGCATCTTCGTACTGAACATCGTCATCGACGGCTGCTACGCACTGCTGGACGCCCGGGTACGCGAACCGGCAAAGGTCTAAGGGAGTTTGGTAGATGAGTAATCAACTCGACTACGTGCCCGTGAAACCGACGACGGCCATCGTCGGCGACGCGGATGCCGGCACCTCGCGCAAGCGCGGCCGTTCGACCTGGTACCGGCTGCTGATCAACGACAGGGTCGCGGCGGTGGCCGCTGCGGTGCTCGGCCTGGTCTTTCTCACCGCGGTGTTCGGACCGATGCTGGTCGGCGAGCTGGCGACGCGCATCGACCTGGACAACTCCAACCAGGCGCCCTTCACGCTGGCACACGGTTGGGCCAATGTGCTCGGCACCGATCCGCTCGGCCGCAGCATGCTGGCCCGGCTGATCGTCGCGAGCAGGACCACGTTGTCGGTGGCCATCCCCGCAGTGGTGCTGTCCGCGGTCGTCGGCTCGGCCATCGGCATGTGGGCCGGTTACTACCGCGGCTGGCGCGAGACCGTCGCAATGCGTATCGCCGACGTCATCATGAGCTTCCCCTCACTGCTGCTGGCGGTCGTCGTGCTGTACGTGTTCTCGCCGAGTGCAGCGAACATCGTCATGGTGCTGGCGATCACGCGTATCCCGGTCTATCTGCGCACCGCGCGGGCCGAGTCCGCGGAGCTGCAGAGCCGGCTGTTCGTCGATGCCGCACGGACATTCGGTGCCGGCGCGACGGCGATAATCACCCGCCACGTGCTGCCGATCGTGCTGCCGACGCTGCTGACCGTCGCGACACTGGACTTCTGCTACGTGATGCTCGCGGAGAGCTCCCTGAGTTTTCTTGGCGTCGGTATCCAGCCGCCCGACGTCAGCTGGGGCCTGATGGTCTCGCAGGGCCGCACCTACCTGCACACCGCGTGGTGGCTGTCATTCTTCCCCGGCCTTGCCATCGTCGTCACGACGGTGTCGGCCACCATCCTGGCCGCGTGGGCCAGGATCGCAACCGATCCCGGCCAGCGGTGGCGCCTGACCGTCCCGCAAAAGCGATTGTCCCGGTTCACCAAACCCGCAAAGGCCCTGTAGATGACTACCGCTCTCGCCGACCCTGCGCTCAAGGTCACCGGCCTGTCCGTCGACATCCGCACCATCACCGGCACCGTGCGGGCCGTCAACGAAGTCTCGTTCGACGCTCACCGCGGCGAAACACTGGCGCTGCTTGGCGAATCCGGTTGCGGGAAGTCGATGACCGCGACGGCACTGGTCGGCCTGCTCGAACCGGTCGCCGACGTCGTCGGCGGATCGGCCCGGCTGGTCAGCGGAGACGACAAAGTCGATCTGCTCGCCGTCGACAAGAAGAAGCGCCTGCGACTCGCAGGCACCGAACTCGCGATCGTCTTCCAGGACGCCTTGACTGCGCTGAACCCGCTGTACACCGTGGGAACTCAACTCGCAGAACCATTCCGGATTCACCAGGGGCTGTCCGCGAAGGACGCCAAGCGCAAGGCCGTCGACCTGATGACCCGCGTCGGAATCCCGCAGGCCGAAACCCGGCTGAACTCGTACCCCCATCAGTTCTCCGGCGGTATGCGGCAACGACTGCTGATCGCGATGGCCGTCGCGCTGAATCCGAGCGTGCTGATCGCCGACGAGCCCACCACCGCGCTGGACGTCACCGTGCAGGCGCAGATCATGGCGCTGCTGCGGGATCTGCGCTCCGAATTCGACATGGCCGTGGTGCTGATCACCCACGACCTCGCGCTGGTGGCCGAGGAGGCCGACCGGGTCGCGGTGATGTATGCCGGAAACATCGTCGAGACCGGACCAGTATCAGATGTTTTCGCCAACCCGCAGCATCCCTACACCAAGGGGCTGCTGAACTCCGTTCCGGTGAACGCGGTCCGCGGTGAGGACCTCAAGTCCATCGGCGGCGCACCGCCTGACCTGCACTCCATCCCGGCAGGCTGCGTCTATGCGGCGCGCTGCCCGCTGGCCAGGGAAATCTGCGAGACAAAGCGGCCAACGCTGGAGCCGACCGGCGGCGGAGGCCGCAAGTCGGCATGCCACTTTCCGGAAGAGGTGAAAGATGTCTGATCGACTGCTCGAGGTCCGTGACGTCACCAAATCGTTCCGGGTCGCAGGTGCCAAGAACAAACTGTGCGCACTCGACGGCATTAACATCGAGCTCGGCCGCGGCGAGACGCTCGGCCTGGTCGGCGAGTCCGGCTGCGGAAAGTCCACGCTGGCAAGGACATTGCTGATGCTGGAGCGGCCGGACTCCGGCACCGTGATCTTCGACGGCATCGATCCGTTCAGCCTGCGCGGCAACGAGCTGATGAAGTTCCGCAGGCGTGTGCAGATGGTGTTCCAGGATCCGTACGCGTCGCTGAACGCGCGGATGTCGGCGGGCGACATCATCGCCGAGCCGTGGCGAACGCACAAGACGCTCTACAAGACTCGAAGTGACCGTGAGACGCGCGTGCGCGAACTGCTGGACCTCGTCGGTCTGCGGTCCCGCGACGCGGATCGGTATCCGCAGGAGTTCTCCGGCGGTCAGCGGCAGCGCATCGGCATCGCCCGCGCGCTCGCACTGAACCCCGACATCATCGTCTGCGACGAGCCGGTCTCCGCGCTGGATCTATCCGTGCAGGCGCAGGTTCTCAACCTGCTCAACGAGTTGCAGCAGCGGCTGGGCATCAGTTACCTCTTCATCTCGCACGACCTGTCGGTGGTCCGTCACGTCGCCGACAGGGTGGCCGTGATGTACCTGGGCCGGATCATCGAAACAGGCCCAACCGAGGCGGTTTTCGAGCGACCCAACCATCCGTATACTGCTGCGCTGATGTCGGCGGCGCCGAAACTCGAAGCGGCCCAACGTGCTGACAGGATTCTGCTGAAGGGCGAGGTGCCATCGCCGCTGAACCCACCGTCGGGCTGCCGGTTCCGGACCCGATGCTGGCGAGCAACCGAGATCTGCGCGACCACGACACCGCCGCAAGCCATCGACTCACGAGTCGCCGAGCACCGTGCACTCTGCCACCATCCGTTGCTCTCCGACCGGGTCGCTACTGTGACAGTGTGAGCGTCGCAGCGTATTCGGTTGTCGCCGTTGCGATCATGCTGGCCTCCTGCATGCAGGGGTCCATCGGGTTCGGAATGGGCATGCTGGCAGCGCCCATCGTCGCGCTGGTCGACCCAGGATTGATTCCAGGAACGCTCATCATGCTGGCCGCGTTCCTCACGATCTTCGTGGTGGCGCGAGAGCGCCAGCACATCGACCTGGCCGGTACCGGGTGGGCGCTGGTCGGCCGGGTGCCCGGCACCATCGCCGGAGCGCTGCTGCTGGCAGTGCTGCCCGAGCGCGCGCTGGCGCTGGTCCTCGCCGCTGTCGTGCTCGGCGGAGTCGTGCTGACCAGCGTCGGCTGGATTCCGGCGCCGACCCGCCAGAACCTCGTGGTAGCAGGGGCGGCATCGGGTGTGCTCGGCACCGCGACGGCGATCGGCGGTCCGCCCATGGCGTTGGTGTGGCAGAACACCACCGGTGCCCAACTGCGCGGAACGATGAGCGGATTCTTCCTGATCGGCTCGCTGATGTCGATCGCCGTGCTGGCGATCACCGGTGCCGTCAACCAGCACACCGTATTGACGTTCGCGTTGCTGATGCCCGCGGTCGCCGTCGGTTATGGGCTGTCCCGGCTGGTGAATCGCGTGCTCGACAAAGACCGGCAGCGATGGCTGGCCATCGCGATCTCTGCGCTCGGCGCAATCGTGCTGATCGCCCGACAACTCATAGGATTCTGACGTGCCCGAGTTGCCAGAGCGCAAGGTCAAGTCGGCCGTGCGCACGGTCGAGTTGCTCGAATACCTCGCGTCGCGCCAGGAGCGGCCGGCGCGAATCCGGGAGATCTGCGCAGCGCTCGATATGCCGCGCAGCAGCGCGCACGCGTTGTTGCGAACGCTGATGGCACAGGGCTGGATCCGCACAGATACGTCGGGAACGTTGTACAGCATCGGAATTCGCGCGTTGTTGGTTGGTACGAGCTATCTGGACACCGATCCGTATCTGCCGGCCATTGCGCCGTTCCTCGATGACCTGCGGCAAGACCTCGACGAGACCTTCCATCTCGCGCGCCTCGACGGCACCGATGTCGTGTACCTCGCCACCCGCGAGTCGCGGCAGTACGTGCGGACCGCCAACAGGGTGGGGCGTCGGCTACCCGCGTATGCCACCGCACTGGGTAAGGCGCTCCTTGCCGAGCGGTTCGGCGCGGAACGCGACCAGCACCTGCCGCCCATCCTCGTCCCGCTGACCCCGCACACGATCACCGAGCGCGCTGAACTGGACGAGGCCCTTGACGAGGTGCGGGTCCGCGGCTTTGCCGCAGACAACGAGGAGAACACCGAGGGGTTGCGCTGTTTCGCCGTCGCGCTGCACTATGCGCGGCCCGCGCCCGACGCGATCAGCGCATCGGTGCCGGTTGCGCGGTTGACCGAGGAGCGCGAGCGCGAGATCGTCGAAGCGCTGCGCACCGTCGGCGACAAGGTGTCACGAGTGGTGCGTTCCATGCTGCACAGGCATCAGTCCATGCCATCTTAGTGTTGGACGTGCATCGATCGCGGTCAGTAATCTAGGCCATCATGGCCTCGAATCGCGTCCCGACCGTCCGCGAGATGAAGGTCGTCCCCGTCGCGGGCCACGACAGCATGCTGCTGAACCTCAGCGGCGCGCACGGCCCCTTCTTCACCCGAAACCTGGTGATACTTACCGACTCCGAGGGCAATACCGGTGTCGGCGAGGTTCCTGGCGGCGAGCCGATCCGTCGCACACTCGAAGATGCGATACCGCTCGTCGTCGGCAGCGGCCTCGGTGCCTACCACGCGACGTTGGCCGCGATGCGGCGCGAGTTCGCCGATCGAGACCGCGGTGGCCGTGGCGCCCAGACGTTTGATCTGCGGATCACGGTGCATGCGGTCACCGCCGTCGAGTCGGCGTTGCTCGACCTGCTCGGTCAGCACCTCGGTGTCACCGTCGCGGCGCTGCTCGGCGACGGGCAGCAGCGCGATCGGGTGCCCGCACTCGGCTACCTGTTCTTCGTGGGTGATTCCACCAAGACCGACCTCGCGTACCGATCGAGCGCCGACGAGGACGCCGACGCCGATGAGTGGCTGCGAATCCGGCACGACGAGGCGCTGACACCGCAGGCCATCGTGCGGCTGGCCGAGGCCGCACGTGACCGCTATGGGTTCCGCGACTTCAAGCTCAAGGGAGGCGTGCTGCCCGCCGCCGACGAGGCCAAGGCCGTGATCGCGCTTGCGGATCGCTTCCCGGATGCCCGAATCACCCTGGACCCCAACGGTGCCTGGCTACTCGACGAGGCCGTGCGGACGTGCAGCGAGCTGACCGACGTGCTGGCGTATGCCGAGGATCCGGTCGGGCCAGAGGGTGCGTTCTCCGGGCGTGAGGTGATGGCTGAGTTCAAGCGCGCCACCGGCCTTCCGACGGCCACGAACATGATCGCGACCGACTGGCGCGAACTTGGCCATGCCATCCGGGCCGGCGCCGTCGACATCCCGCTGGCCGACCCGCACTTCTGGACGATGAACGGGTCGGTGCGCGTCGCACAGCTCTGTGACGCATGGGGGCTGACGTGGGGCTCGCACTCGAACAACCACTTCGACGTGTCGCTGGCGATGTTCACCCACGTCGCCGCAGCGGCACCGGGCACCATCACCGCGATCGATACGCACTGGATCTGGCAGGACGGTCAGCGAATCACCAAGGCGCCCTACGAGATCACCGACGGCCACCTCACCGTGCCGGACCGGAACGGCCTCGGTGTCGAGCTCGACGACGACGCCGTCGCCGCTGCGCACGAGCTGTACCTGGCAGAAGGTCTCGGCGCCCGTGATGACGCGGCGGCCATGCAGTACCTGATCCCAGGCTGGACGTTCGACAGAAAACGTCCGGCGCTGCAACGGATCTGATGTGAAGGTCGTCGTCCGCGATTCGAACCTGATGCCGCACCGCGAGCGCCTTGAGGCCGCGCTGCCGCCAGGAACGTCGGCGCACTGGCACGATGCGACACGTCCGGGCATGCTTGACGACCTGCGCGACGCGGATGTCTTCGTCGGCAGCAGGTTCGACGCCGAAATGGCCGGTGTGGCGGAGAAACTGCGCCTCGTGCATACTGCGGGCGCAGGCACCGACAAGATCGCGTTCGACGCATTGCCGCAAGATGTATTGGTGGCGAACACGTTCCATCACGAACAGTCCATCGCCGAATATGTTCTTGCCGCCGCCGTGCTGCTCCGGCGTGGCTTCCTCGAACAAGACTGGTCGCTGCGCGAGGGGATCTGGGCAACATCGGTCTACGACTCGTCGATCCCTCAGCCGAGGTCGCTGCAGGGGGCTCGGGTGGGGTTTGTCGGGTTCGGGCACATCGGCAGGCGCAGCTGGCAGTTGTTCCGGGCGTTCGGGTGTCGTGGCGCGGCCGTCACAGGCAGCGGGAGTCTGGATGCCGCAGCGGAGGGGTTGTCGTGGGCGGCCGACGTGAGAAGCCTCGAGGATTTGATGCAAACGTCCGACGTGGTCGTCGTCTCCGCGCCGCTGACGGAACGCACTACCGGGATGATCGGCACCGAGCAGCTGCGCGCGCTTGGTCCCGACGGTGTGCTCATCAACGTCGGCCGTGGCCCACTGGTGGCCGAACGCCCGCTGTACGAAGCCCTCTCGGCGCGAACGATCGCCGGTGCGGCGATCGACGTCTGGTATCAGTACCCGGATGCCGACGGGAATGTGTCGCCGAGCGAGCTGCCGTTCGGTAAATTGCCGAACATTCTGATGACTCCGCACTCGTCTGGGGTTACCGAGAATACGTTTGTCGGCAGAGTCGACGATATCGCCGCCAACATCGGGCGCCTGTCACGCGGAGAGCCGCTGCAGAACGTGGTAAACCGCTGAACTTCAGCGCTCGTCACCAGTTGTCGTAGCCGCCTTCTGGTCCGAGCATCCGCTCGAGTCGAGTGCGGTTGATGCGGGCGAGCTCGTTGCGGACAACCTTGCGCTCGGTGTCGATGTCGTTCAGGAGGCGGTCGGTCATCGTCGCAAGCACATCCTGAGCGGTGTAGCCGTTGACGAACATCACGAAGCCGAAGCCGAAATGCTGCAGATAGCGCTCCGACGCCGCGGCCAGCTGATCCATCACCCCTGGCTGGTCGCACCAGATCGCGCACTGCTCGGCGGCTGATTTCTCGCTGCCGGGACGCCGCCCGATGTCCGGGTAGGCCTGCAAGATCGAGTCGATCGAATCCTCGGCAAGCCCGAACAACAGCGCGTCGGCCTCACGAAAGAGAGCGTCGTGATTGTCGTACGGCCTACCGCGGGCCAGGTCGGCCGCGAGCGGCACGCTGTAGCAACACTCGTACACCGCGTGTACGGCGCGACGCATCGGCATGGCATTGAACGCGTCCAGCCCCATGCCCTGATGCATCAACACATTCGCAATCATCGAATTCGAAGAGCACGCAGACGTTACTCAGTGTTACGGATAGGAAAACTCCTGCCTCAGTGGCCGGTCGTCTTGAACCGCTCCAGCGAAGCCAGCACCTCGGCCTCGGCCTTTGCCCGGTCGACGAAGTCGGCGGCCTTCACCCACTTGTTCGGCTCGAGGTCCTTGTAGTGCACGAAGAAGTGCTTGATGGCCTCCAGCTCGAACGCCGGCACGTCGCCGAGGTCCTGAATGTGGTCCCACCTGGGGTCGCCTGCCGGTACGCACAGCACCTTGTCGTCGCCGCCCGCCTCGTCGGTCATCTGGAACATCGCGACCGGCCTGGCGTCGACGATGCAGCCGGGAAACACCGACTCGGGCAGCAGCACCAGAGCGTCGAGTGGGTCGCCGTCCTCGCCGAGGGTGTTCTCGATAAAGCCGTAGTCAGTCGGATAGGCCATCGACGTGTACAAATAGCGGTCCAGCTTGACCCGACCGGAGTCGTGGTCCACCTCGTACTTGTTGCGCGAACCCTTTGGGATCTCGATGACGACCTCGAACTCCACCGCCGCGACTCCTTACTCATGTGCTCGATCAGGGCCGTCGGGTGACGACGGAGGTCAACCCTAGTAGAGCGCGGACGCGCCATGCCCGCATACCGCCAGCGCCAGAGCGCGGTCGACGCACTGCGCCTGGGGATCGCGCACCCCGAGCGCACCGGGTTTTCGCAAAAGCGGACTTTCTGTGCGGCCCACTTTCTCGCAATGAGTCCAGTGTCGGTGTTTCTGGGCAGCGAGGCGCTGGAGCGGGGAGTGAGTTCCGCAAATTGTCAAGAGGGATCAGTACTGTGCATCAGTGTGTTCGCTTGCCGTTCGAGTCCGACTGGGTGCACCGTATCGACCTGGCGCAAACGTCCGCGCACGACCGCTTGCCAACGCGGTTACCATTTTTGGCCGGGCCGAACGAGGAGTGCAGTGCGATGGACATGATCAAGAACGCGACGTTCTGTGCGGCTGCCGTCGCATCGGTAACCGCTTGCGGAGCAGGAGTCTCGAACGACGCCGCGCCTACTAGCCAATCGGTCGCGCCCCTTGCCACGAGTGAATCCGCATCCCCTTGCTTGTCGGCGACGGCGGATGTCTTGAAGTCGGCCGCGCAAAGTGGGTTCGGGAGACCGTTTTCCGAGCCGTTTACCGTCGACAAGGTGCTGTGCTCCGGCGACTGGGCGAAGGCCCTGATCTCCATGAAGGCTCCCCCCAACACGAATCCCCCCGGCATCACGCTGTTCCACCACGACGGCGGCGGTTGGCGCACAGTGACATACGGCAGTGGGTTCGATTGCACCGACGAGGGCGTACCCCCGTCGATTGCCGCCGAACTCGAATGCTAGCCCGGATTCTCGGCGGAACACTTCTATGGGATGGGTAAGCGAGAGCAGTACAAGGTGGCGCGGTGCACATACAGCGTCTGCTCATGTGCGGCCTGACGCCGGCCCCGGGCCGCAACCGTGACGAAACCCCCAACAGATGGACCGCCTGCTGGCACGCCATCGAATCCTCGCTGACCACCCCGCCCAACGTCGTCGCGAAACCTAGCGACGCCACACGTTGATGTAACGAACACGGCAGCGCGGCAGGTTTGCTGTTTTCATAGTTCATTACCCTGGTCTATAGGGGATCCTTCGGCAGGTCACAACAAGCAGGAGAGCTATGCGGCCCAGTAGGTGGCGTCGATCCACCCACGTGGTGGTCGGAGTGGCTGTGCTGCTGCTCGTTGCCGGGCTGGTGGCGGTGGCCGCGGTGGCGACCGGCGGGCACTCCAGTGAGGCGGCCGTCAAACCCGCTCCGCCCGCGGCGACCGCGCAGCCGGGCATCGTGCCCGTGGCCGACTCTGCGCCCAAGCCCACACCCGATCGGCTGGCCGCCACCCTGGCGCCCGTTCTTGCGGATCCGAACCTCGGCATCATGACCGGCAGGATCACCGATGCGATGACCGGCGCGCAGTTGTGGGCGCAGGGCGCCGACATCCCGATGCAGCCGGCGTCGACCAACAAGATGCTGACGGCGGCCGCGGCCCTGCTGGCCCTGGAACGGGACGCCCGGGTCACCACCCGGGTGCTCACGGGTACGCGGCCAGGGGTGGTGGTGCTCGTCGGCGGCGGCGACCCGACGCTGTCGGCGGCGCCGGAAGGCCAGGACACCTGGTACCGGAACGCGGCGCGGATCAGCGACCTTGCCGAACAGGTCAAGAGCAGCGGCAACGACGTGACCGCCGTACAGGTCGACGTCAGCGCCTACAGCGGACCGACCATGGCGCCGGGCTGGGATCCTGCCGACATTGACGGCGGCGATATCGCCCCGATGGAAGCGGTGATGCTCGACGGTGGCCGCACCCAACCCGTCAGCGTCGAATCGCGGCGGTCCACGACTCCCGCGCTCGATGCCGGTCGCGCACTTGCGGTGGCGCTCGAGGTGGATCCGGCAACCGTCACCGTGCTGCCGAGGGGACTGCGCGGCGGCACGGAGATCGCGTCGGTGCAGTCCCCGCCGCTGATGGAGCGCCTGCGGGACATGATGAACGCCTCCGACAACGTGATGGCCGAGTCGATCGGCCGCGAGGTGGCGGCCGCCGCGAACCGGCCGCAAAGTTTCGCAGGCGCCGTCGACGCGGTGCTCGACGAACTGGACGGCGCCAAGGTCGACACCGGTGGCGCGAGGTTGCTGGACTCCAGCGGGTTATCCGTCGACGACCGGCTGACAGCTGAGACGCTCGACGAGGTCGTCAATGCGGCCGCAGGCAGCGCCCAACCCGAGCTGCGGCCGCTGGTGGATCTTCTGCCGATCGCAGGCGGCAGCGGCACGCTGTCCAACCGCTATCTCGACACCGATGCTGGTCGCGCTGCTGCCGGCTTCCTGAGGGCCAAGACCGGATCACTGACAGGAACCAATTCGTTGGCAGGCATCGTCACCGACGCGAGCGGACGGGTCCTGACCTTCGCGCTGATCTCCAACAACGCGGGGCCGACGGGCCGCATCGCCATCGACAATCTGGCCGCCACGCTGCGGTCGTGCGGGTGCAGCACATGAATCAGCCGACGAAGTCCAAGCTCAGCGTCGGCCGCGCCGTCGATTGGGAGTTCGCCGCGAGCGTCGGCGCCAGGCTGGCCCGGCCGGGGCCCGCGGCAACCGACTACACCCACCGCCAGGCCATCGATCAACTGACGGAGGCGGCGCGCAGCTCCGAACTGCCGGTGCGCGACGTCACCGGGCTCATCGAGAGCGGTGAGATTCCCGAGGCCCGCATCGTGGACCGTCCCGAATGGATCCGCGCGGCGACCAAGTCGATGCGGGTGATGACCGGCGGTAGTGAAAAGGACGGGGCCAAGCCCGGCATGATTTCCGGACGGATCACCGGTGCGCAGACGGGCGCGGTGCTGGCGTTCATCTCGTCGGGCATCCTCGGCCAGTACGACCCCTTCGGACCGGATGGCGGCGAGCTGTTGCTGGTGTATCCGAACGTGATCGCCGTGGAACGCCAATTGCGGGTCCAGCCCGCCGATTTCCGGCTGTGGGTGTGCCTTCACGAAGTCACCCACCGGGTCCAGTTCCGTGCCAATCCCTGGCTCGCCGAACACATGTCGCGCTCGCTGGCCGTGCTCACCGAGGAGACGGGCGACGATGTCAGCGAGGTGGTTGGCCGGCTCGCCGAGTTTGTCCGCGTCAGCCGCAACGGGGCCAATGGTGCGGCGCCCCAACCGAATACGACGGGCATGGTCGGATTGCTGCGCGCCGTACAGTCCGAGCCGCAGCGCAAGGCATTGGACCAGCTGCTGGTGCTCGGCACGCTGCTGGAGGGCCACGCCGACCACGTGATGGACGCGGTCGGGCCCAAGGTGGTGCCGTCAGTGGTCACCATCCGCAGGCGGTTCGACGAACGACGTAAGCGCAAGCAGCCGCCGCTGCAGCGGGTGATGCGGGCGCTGCTCGGGTTCGACGCCAAGCTCAGCCAGTACACCCGCGGCAAGGCGTTCGTCGACCACGTCGTTTCCCAGGTCGGCATGGCCCGGTTCAACACGGTGTGGTCAGGCCCGGAAACCCTGCCGTTGCCAACGGAAATCGACGAGCCGCAGCGATGGATCGACAGGGTGCTGTAGCCACGCTGCGGAGCGCGGTCGGCGCGTTCGCCCGCGACTTCAGCGCAGGCGAGGACCGTTGGTGTGTGGCGCTCTCGGGCGGAGCCGACTCGCTGGCGCTCACCGCCGTTGCGGCCACGGTCATGCCGACCACGGCGCTGATCGTGGACCATCGCCTGCAACCCGATTCCCATCGGGTGGCGGCGACCGCACGGGATCAGGCGATGGCGCTGGGATGTGCTGGCGCTCAAGTGCTTTGCGTCGAGGTCGGGACTGCCGGCGGTCCCGAGGCCGCCGCGCGCACGGCCCGCTACCTGGCGCTCGACGCCGCGCGAGAGGATGCGCCGGTGTTGTTGGCGCACACGCTCGACGACCAGGCGGAGACGGTGCTGCTGGGGTTGGGCCGCGGGTCGGGGGCGCGCTCGATCGCCGGCATGCGGCCCTGCGATCCGCCCTGGTACCGCCCGCTGCTGAGCGTTCGGCGCGCCGACACGCACGCCGCATGCGCCGAACTGAGCCTCGCGCCGTGGCACGACCCGCACAACGCCGATCGCCGGTTCACCCGCACCCGCCTGCGCACCGAGGTGTTGCCACTGCTCGAGGACGTGCTCGGCGGCGGCGTCGCCGAAGCGCTGGCCCGCACCGCGACCGCGCTTCGTGAGGACACCGACACCCTCGACGACGTGGCGCAGCGGGCACTTGCCGAGATGGGTGCCGCCGGGGGTCTGGACGTCGCACGGCTGGCCACGCTGTCAGAAGCCGTCCGGCGCAGGGTGATTCGCGGGTGGCTGCTCGCGGGCGGGGCGAGCGGGCTCACCGACAAGCAGATTCGCGGGGTCGACACGCTGGTCACCGCGTGGCGTGGGCAGGGCGGCGTGGCGGTCGGTTCGGCGCTGCGCAGCCGGCGGCTCATCGCGGGCCGGCGCGACGGGATGCTGACCCTGTACACCGAGTCGGTGTAGAACATGGCACGCTGTGGGCGTGTCAGAGCAATCTGCCGAGCTGTACCCGGGCGACATCAAGTCGGTGCTGCTGTCGTCGGAGCAGATCCAGGCCAAGGTCGCCGAGTTGGGCGCACTGGTCGGCGAGGAATATCGCGAGGCCATCGCCGAGAGCAACCAGGACCTGCTGCTCATCACGGTGCTCAAGGGCGCGGTGTTCTTCGTCACCGACCTCGCCAGGGCCATTCCGTTGCCAACGCAGCTGGAGTTCATGGCCGTCAGCTCGTACGGCTCGTCGACATCGTCGTCGGGAGTGGTGCGCATCCTCAAGGACCTCGACCGCGACATCAACGACCGTGACGTGCTGATCGTCGAGGACATCGTCGACTCGGGGCTGACGCTGTCCTGGCTGCTTCGCAACCTGGCGACCAGGCATCCGCGGACGCTGCGGGTATGCACGCTGATGCGTAAACCCGATGCGGTGCGTGACGACGTGGACATCGCCTACATCGGCTTCGACATCCCTAACGAGTTCGTGGTCGGCTACGGCCTCGACTATGCCGAGCGCTACCGCGACCTGCCGTACATCGGGACGCTGGACCCGAAGGTGTACGAACAGCAGTAATCTCCCCGCCGAAAGCGACGTTTCGCAGGAAAAGTACGAGTAATCGCCTGCAAAACGTCGATCTCGGCGACCGCCTGTCCCTTTGCGCGATCTCCGCGCAAGATGAGGCCATGACGGAAACAGCCCTCCGGATCTGCCCATTCTGCGAGGCCACCTGCGGCTTGACGCTGACCATCGCCGACGGCCGGGTCACCGGCGCCCGCGGCGACAAAGACGATGTGTTCAGCAAGGGCTTCATCTGTCCGAAGGGCGCAAGCTACGCCGAACTCGACAACGACCCCGACCGCCTGACGAGGCCGCTGGTCCGTCGCGACGGTGTTTTGACCGACGCGTCGTGGGAGGAGGCCTACGCCGTCGTCGAGGAACGCCTCGGCGCGGTCATTCGTGAGCACGGCGGCACGTCGGTCGGGGTTTACCTCGGCAACCCGAACGCCCACACCGTCGCGGGCAGCCTGTACGCGCCGCTGATCATCCGCGCGCTCGGCACGCATCAGGTGTTCAGCGCCAGCACGCTGGATCAGATGCCCAAGCACGTCGCGCTCGGCTACTTGTTCGGCAGCCCTGTCGCGTTCACGGTGCCCGACCTCGACCACACCGACTATCTGGTCATCATCGGCGCGAATCCTCTTGTGTCCAATGGCAGTTTGGCCACCGCCGCCGACTTCGGTGGCAAGCTCAGGGCGCTGCGCAAGCGCGGTGGCCGGTTCACCGTCATCGACCCGGCCCGCACTCGCACCGCTGAGCTGGCCGATCGGCACATCGCCATCCGTCCAGGCACCGACGCCGCGCTGCTCTTCGCCGTCGTGCACGCGCTCTTCGAAGAAGGCCTTGTCGCACCGGATCTCGGGGGAGTGGCCGACCACGTCAACGGGCTGGACGAACTTCGCGAGCTGGCCGTAGGGTTCGCCCCTGCCGACGTCGCCGCCCATTGCGGTGTGCCGGCCGACGAGATCCGCGCGCTTGCCCGCGAGCTCGCGGCTGCCCCGACCGCGGCCGTCTACGGCCGAATCGGCACGTCCACAGTCGAATTCGGCACGCTGTCAAGCTGGCTCGTCGACGTCATCAACGTCCTGACCGGCAACCTCGACCGCCAAGGCGGGGCGATGTTCCCGCTCGGCGCCGCGGCTCCCGCGCCGCGGCCGCCGAAACACGGCAGGGGGTTCGTGACGGGCCGCTGGCACAGCAGGGTGTCTTCTCACCCCGAAGCGCTTTCGGAACTGCCCGCCGCCGCGCTCGCCGAGGAGATCGACACGCCCGGCGATGGCCAGATCAAGGCGATGATCACGATCGCGGGAAACCCGGTGCTGTCCGCGCCCGACGGCGAGCGGTTGGAACGCGCGCTCGACGGCGTCGGGTTCATGCTTTCCATCGACCCCTACCTCAACGAGACCACCCGGCACGCCGACGTGATCCTGCCGCCGCCACCTCCGTCGCAGAGCCCGCACTTCGACTTCGCACTCAACAATCTCGCGGTGCGAAACAACGCGCGGTACTCGCCGCCGGTGTTGCCACTGGCCGATGGGCGTCCCGACGAGCCCGAGATCCTGTCCCGCCTGGCGCTGATCCTCTACGGCGTCGGGGCTGCGGGCGATCCAGCACTGGTCGACGACCAGGTCATCGCCACCACGCTGGCGATCCAGGCCGCCGATCCGAACTCGCCCGTCGCCGGGCGCCCGGTCGATGAACTCACCGCGATGCTCACCGCGGGTCCCGGGTACGAGCGTCGCCTCGACATGATGCTGCGGCTCGGCCCCTACGGCGACGCGTTCGGCGCCAACCCCGACGGGCTCACCCTTGCGACGTTGAAGGCCGCACCGCACGGCGTCGACCTGGGTGCGCTGCGTCCGCGGCTGCTCGAAGTGCTCCGAACACCAAGTGGGCGAATCGAACTCACGCCGGCGCCACTGGTCTCCGATGTGGAGCGGCTACGCGACTCGCTCGGCAGAAGCGCCGAAGGATTCGTCCTCATCGGCAGGCGGCACCTGCGCTCCAACAACAGCTGGATGCACAATCTGCCTGCGCTCGCCGGCGGCACCAACCGGTGCACGCTGCAGATCCATCCCGACGACGCTGCCGACCTCGGGCTGTCGGAAACCGCCGCCATCAAGGGGCCGGGCGGTGAACTGCTCGCGCCGGTGGAGCTGACGTCCGCCATGCGGCGGGGGGTGGTGTCCATGCCGCACGGGTGGAAAGACATGAACGTCAACCAGCTCAACGACGGCAATCAGCTCGACCCGCTGTCGGGCACCGCGGTGCTCAACGGCATCCCCGTCGACATCGCACCGGCCGGTTAGGCCAGCTCCCACACCACCGTCACGGAGAAGCCGACCGTCTGCTGGCCCGGCTCGACCGGCACCGCCATCGCCATCTCCTGGTCGCCCCGGTAGGGAACGGGCGGCGGCTGGCGGCCAGCCGCTTCGGAGATCGAAACCACCTTGCCGAGGCTCATTCCCGACAGCTGGGCGTACTGCTCGGCACGATCCTTGGCGTCCTCGAAGGCACGGCTGCGGGCGTCGCGGATGAGCTCGGAGTCATCCTCGATCGAATAGTTCACGTTGTTGATCCTGGTGGCATCGCCGCCGGAGGACACGATCAAAGCGAGCGCCTGCGACGCGGCGTCCAGCTGCCTGATCTTGACGTCGATGGAGTTGCTGGCCCGGTAGCCCACGATGGTCTGCGGGTTGTCGCCGCCGCCGGTGAACTGCGGCTGCAGGCTCACCTGGCTGGTGTTGATGTCCTTGCGGTCGACGCCCGCGTCCACCAGCGCCTGGATGACGGCGTTCTGCCGGTCGCCGGTCTGATTCATCGCACCGGTGACGTCGGGCGAAATGAACTCGATCGACGCGTTGACGTTCAGCGTGTCGGGGGTGCCCTGCACCTCACCGGAACCGATGACGGTCACCGCGTGCTGGGATTCGTCGCTTGGCGCCGCCACCGGTCCCGACGAAGCATCGCAAGCCGATGTTCCGAGGACGGTCAGCCCCGCCGCGGCGAGGACGAAGAGGCGGCGTTTCGCGCGCGCTGCGATCGGCATGCTGGCACCCTACCGTTAGGGCGTCACCAGGATCTTGCACTGCGTGTCGGGTTTGGCCAGTTCGTCGAATGCCGCACCGACACCGTCGAGCCCGACCTCACGGGTGATCAGAGGGCCGACGTCGATCTCGCCCTCGGCGATGGCCCGCAGTGATTCCGCGAACTCCGCAGGGTCGTAGGCGAACACGAACTGCACATTGATCTCCTTGGCGACGGCGAATAACGGCAGCACCGTGTCCGGTTCCATGCACACGCCTGCGACGATCAGCCTGCCGCCCCTCGGCGCCCGCCGAAACACGTCGTTGATCACCCCTGGCACGCCGACGGCTTCGAACACCACCGCCGGCTGCACCGCGTCGAACGGCGAACCCTGCGCAGGGTCGATGCTCTGGTGTGCGCCCATGGTCTCGGCAAGCCGGCGTCTGGCCTGTGAAAAGTCCGCCGCCACAATGTGTTCCACGCCGCGCAGGCGCAGCGCGGCGATGATCGCCAGGCCGATCGGCCCGCAGCCGATAACCAGGGTCACCTCGCCGGGTGCCACTCCGGACTTGTTGACCGCATGCAGGCCGACCGCCATGGGCTCGGTCAGCGCGGCATGCCGAGGGTCCAGCCCGTTCGGCACGGGCAGCAGCAGCGGCGCCGAAAGCAGCATCCGCTCGGCGTACCCGCCAATCGTGGTGTTGGACGTGAAGATCGGATCGAAGCCGGTGGCCGACAGCAGCACCGGCAGTGAGGTGACGGTTGTCCCGGTCTTGGGCGCCGTCGGTGTCCGGGCCCGCTTCGAGCACTTCGGCGCTGAACTCGTGACCCATGAACACGTCGCCCGACAGGTCCAGCTTCTGGTCGCCGTCCTCGGCGCCCTGCATCTGTTCGCTGAGTTCGAGCACCTTGTCGCCGTGCTTGGCGAAATGCAGGTCCGAACCGCAGATTCCACACGCGGTCACGCCGACGAGCACCTGGCCGGGACCAGGAACCGGCTCCGGCACGTCCTCGCGCAGCACCATCTGACGGTCGCGCAGTACGACGGCGCGCATCAGTTCTGTTCCCGTTCTTTCAGTTCGTCGGTGTGCTCGGTGATCGCCTTGACGATGGCCTCGCCCGCACGGCCAAGCAGTTGGTCTCGCATGCCCTTGGCCCAGTCGTGCGACGCGCGAGGCGCGGTGAGCTGGCCCTTGAAGTGCGGCATGACCTCACGGGCGAACAACTCATACGAGTGGTAGGTCGCCTGCGGTGATGCCCAGTCGTGGCCGAGCAGCAGCAGGGTGCCGAACCCGCCGGACTGCTCGAGCAGATCCTGGATGTAGGCGACCGCATCGCCGGGGGTGCCGATGCAGCAGTTGCCCATCCCCGCGTACTCCGCGACGAACTCCCGTGGAGTCTGCGTGCCCTCGACCGAATTCGACAACGGCACAAAGCCTGCGGCGCCGAAGTAATTCGCGAAGTCCTGCAGCCCGTACACGCAGTCGTCGATGGCCGCATCGCGCGTGTCGGCCAGATGCATGATCGAAAGCACCCGCCAATCCTTGCGGTCCGGCGCTTCCCGGCCGGACTTCTCGGCTTGTTCGGTGACCACGCTCCAGGTGTTCTCCAGCGCGGCGTAGCCGCCGGGGACCGACATCGACAGCGAGAGCAGCGACGTACCAAGCGCGCCGGCCAGCCGCGGCCCGGATGGGGAAATCATTGCCGCCGTTGATATCTCGGGGTACGGCCAGGTGTAGGGGCGGATATGCAGCTGCGCCTCGCGCAGCGTGAACCAGTCGGAGTGCCTGCTGATGCGCTCGTCGGGCGCGGCACGGAACAGCGCAAGAATGGCCTCGAGCGACTCCTGCATCATCCGTCGCTGGTCGACAGGATCGATGCCCATCATGTAGGCGTCCGAAGGAAGCGCGCCGGGCCCGGTGCCGAACATCACCCGGCCGCGGGTCAGATGGTCGAGCAGCACCCAGCGGTCGGCCACCATCAGCGGATGGTGATACGGCAGCGATACCACGCCGGTGCCGAGCCGGATGTGCTTGGTCCGCTCGGCGGCCGTGGCGATGAACACTTCCGGGCAGGCGATGAGCTCGTAGCCGCCGGAGTGGTGCTCGCCGAACCAGGCCTCGTCGAAGCCGAGCCGGTCCAGCGCCACCGTCCGCTCGAGGTCGTATTCCAGTGCGACGGTGGGGGATTGGCCGACCGGATGGAACGGAGTGAGAAACACCCCGAAGTTCAATGGACGGCTCACCTATGACTCCAATCCGGACAGGAATTCGATCAGCAGCTCGTTGACCTCGGCCGGACGCTCCTGCTGGATCCAGTGCCCGGCACCATCGATCATCACCTCGCGATAGTCGCCCGAGACCACGTCGCGGACGCGCTTGCGCGGGGTGTACGCCAGTGTCGGGTCGGCGCCGCCCCCGACGAACAGCGACGGCACACCGATGGTGGCGGCAGGGGTTGTCGCGGTCAGCTCCCAGTTGTGGTCGAAGCAGCGATACCAATTCAGCGGTGCCGTGAACCCGTTGCGGCTGAATTCGCCGACGTAGTGGTCGAATTCGTCCTGGCTGATCCAGTCAGGCAGGCCGTCCGGTTCACCGATGCGGTCGATGAAGCCTTCCGGTCCGGGTGTCAGCATCCTCAGCGCGGCCGCCTCGTCGGTGGTCTTGCTCAGTGACCCCATCAGCTTGCGCATCGTGGTGGCCGGGTCGCGGTTCAGTTCGGCGTCGGCCGGGCCCGGTTCCTGGAAGTAGAGGATGTAAAAGAAGTTGTCGCCGAACATCCTTCGGAAGGCCTGCGTCGTCGTCACCCTCGGACGCGGAACGGGAGGCACGCTCAGGCCGGCGATGCCGACGAACCGATCCGGGTGCAGCAGCGGCGCCGTCCACGCCACGACGCCACCGAAATCATGGCCGACGAGCGCGGCCCGTTCGGCACCGACGTCGTCGAGCAGGCCGACGATGTCGGCGGACAGCTCGACGACGGTGTAGGCGTCGATCGCCGCAGGCTTGGACGACCCGCCGTACCCACGCTGATCGGGTGCGAGCACGTGATAGCCGGCAGCGGCCAGCGCGGGTATCTGATGGCGCCACGAGTAGGCCAATTCCGGAAAGCCGTGGGCCAGCACGACGACCGGTGCACCGCGGTCGCCCGCCTCGATCACTCGAAGCTGCACCCCATTTGTCTCGACTAACCGTTCGGTCGATGTGAGCACGATCTCACCCAAGCACAGGGCTGACGGCTCGGAAAGGGCCGCTCCCAACCGGCGAACGTGGATTACCCGCACGCCTGGAGCGGTGCGAGCGTGCGGGTAATCCACGTTCGCCGCGGGAAGGGGAGACACCGCCGGGAACCTTGTTTCGTTGGTCTAGCGGTAGCCTGAACTATCCCAGCTGCGCGTACTGGAAGGACCTGGCCGGTTACGGCCGATGCTTGATGAACCGGAAAAATGTGATCCGCACGCTCACCGCGATCGCGGTGGTGTTGTTGCTGGGCTGGTCGTTCTTCTATTTCAGCGACGACACCCGAGGTTATAAGCCGGTCGACACCTCGGTGGCGATGGCGCAGATCAACAGCGACAACGTCAAGAGCGCGCAGATCGACGACCGTGAACAGCAGCTGCGGCTGGACCTGAAGAACGGCAACGGCGACACCGAGAACAGCGACAAGATCATCACGAAGTACCCCACCGGGTACGGGGTGACGCTGTTCGACGCGCTGAACGGCAAGGGCGCAAAGACGAACACCGTGGTGAACCAGGGCAGCATGCTCGGCTCGCTGCTCATCTACTTACTGCCGTTGCTGTTGCTGGTCGGCCTGTTCGTGATGTTCTCCCGCATGCAGAGCGGCGGTCGGATGGGCTTCGGCTTCGGCAAGTCCAAGGCCAAGCAGCTGAACAAGGATCTGCCCAAGACCACGTTCGCCGACGTCGCAGGTGTCGACGAGGCGGTCGAGGAGCTTTACGAGATCAAGGACTTCTTGCAGAACCCCACGCGGTATCAGGCCCTTGGCGCCAAGATCCCCAAGGGCGTGCTGCTCTACGGTCCACCGGGCACCGGCAAGACGCTGCTCGCGCGCGCCGTCGCCGGGGAGGCCGGGGTGCCGTTCTTCACCATCTCTGGTTCGGACTTCGTCGAGATGTTCGTCGGCGTCGGCGCGTCCCGGGTGCGCGACATGTTCGAGCAGGCCAAGCAGAACAGCCCGTGCATCATCTTCGTCGACGAGATCGACGCCGTCGGCCGCCAGCGCGGCGCCGGCCTCGGCGGTGGCCACGACGAGCGCGAGCAGACGCTGAACCAGCTGCTCGTGGAGATGGACGGCTTCGGCGAGCGCCAGGGCGTCATCTTGATCGCGGCCACCAACCGGCCCGACATTCTGGACCCCGCCCTGCTGCGGCCCGGCCGCTTCGACCGCCAGATCCCGGTGTCCAACCCCGATCTGGCCGGCCGCCGCGCGGTGTTCAGGGTGCACTCGCAGGGCAAGCCGATCGCCGAGGACGCCGACCTGGACGGGCTGGCCAAGCGCACCGTCGGCATGTCCGGCGCCGACCTGGCCAACGTGATCAACGAGGCCGCCCTGTTGACCGCCCGCGAGAACGGCACCGTGATCACCGGTCCGGCACTCGAGGAGGCGGTCGACCGCGTCGTCGGCGGGCCGCGCCGCAAGAGCCGCATCATCAGCGAGCACGAGAAGAAGATCACCGCCTACCACGAGGGCGGACACACCCTGGCGGCGTGGGCGATGCCGGACATCGACCCCATCTACAAGGTGACCATCCTCGCGCGCGGTCGTACCGGCGGGCACGCCATGTCGGTGCCCGAGGACGACAAGGGCCTGATGACCCGCTCGGAGATGATCGCCCGGCTGGTGTTCGCCATGGGCGGGCGCGCCGCCGAGGAGCTGGTGTTCCGCGAGCCGACCACCGGCGCCTCTTCGGATATCGACCAGGCCACCAAGATCGCCCGCGCAATGGTCACCGAATACGGCATGAGCTCCAAGCTCGGCGCGGTGCGGTACGGCACCGAGCACGGCGACCCGTTCCTCGGCCGCACGATGGGCACGCAGGCCGACTACAGCCACGAGGTGGCGCAGATCATCGACGATGAGGTGCGCAAGCTCATCGAGGCCGCGCACACCGAGGCGTGGGAGATCCTCACCGAGTACCGCGACGTGCTCGACATCCTGGCAGGCGAGCTGCTGGAGAAGGAGACCCTGCACCGCGCCGAGCTGCAGGCCATCTTCGGCGATGTGAAGAAGCGCCCGCGGCTCACCATGTTCGACGACTTCGGCGGTCGCGTCCCTTCCGACAAGCCCCCGATCAAGACGCCGGGCGAGCTCGCCATCGAGCGCGGCGAGGAATGGCCGAAACCGGTGCCGGAGCCGGCGTTCAAGGCTGCTATTGCCCAAGCCGCCCGCGCCGCGGAGTCCAACGGCACGAACGGAACAAACGGCACCAACGGCAACGGAGCTCCCGCGAATGGGACGACCCAGCCCGACTACGGCGCTCCCGCCGGCTGGCACGCCCCGGGCTGGCCGCCGCCGCCGAACCAGCCGCAGCCATCGGCTCCGCAGCAGCACCCGCAGGGGTATTGGTATCCGCCCCCGCACTGGCAGAACCCGAATGTCCCCGCCGGAGCGGCTCCGCCGCCCTACCCGCCGTATCAGCCCTACCCTGCGCCAGGACAACCCGCACCACAGGGCCCCCCACCCGCGCCCAACCAGGATGGGGAGCCGGGCCAGGACAACAGCCGGTCTAACCCATCTGCTCAGGGCTGAACCGATCGGAGGCTTCGATGACGCGGTCGCACAACAACAATTCGGCCACGTTCACCACCCCGGCGTTTGACCAACCGCGCGCCGAAGCGGCGGTGCGTGAATTGCTGATAGCGGTCGGGGAAGATCCCGACCGGCACGGACTCGAGGAAACCCCTGCGCGGGTCGCGCGGGCGTACAAGGAGATGTTCGCCGGGCTGTACACCAATCCGGATACCGTGCTGGACACCACCTTTGACGAGCAGCATGACGAGCTGGTGCTGGTCAAGCAGATTCCGCTGTACTCCACCTGCGAGCACCACCTCGTCGCGTTCCACGGGGTGGCGCACGTCGGCTACATTCCCGGCAAGGACGGCAGGGTCACCGGGCTGTCGAAGATCGCAAGGCTGGTCGATCTGTATGCCAAGCGCCCGCAGGTGCAGGAACGGCTGACCGCGCAGATCGCCGACGCGCTGATGCGCAAGCTGGATCCGCGCGGCGCCATCGTCGTGGTCGAGGCGGAACACCTGTGCATGTCGATGCGCGGCGTGCGCAAGCCCGGCGCGCTGACCACCACATCGGCGGTGCGCGGACAGTTCAAATGCGATGCGTCATCGCGGGCCGAGGCGCTGGATCTCATTCTGCGAAGGTGAGCCCACCACGCGCGCAGGTGATGGGAGTTGTGAACGTCACCGACGACTCCTTCTCCGACGGGGGACTGTTCCTCGACCGTGACAGCGCCGTCGCGCATGGTGTGGCGCTGGCTACCGAGGGCGCCGCGATCGTCGACGTCGGCGGTGAGTCCACTCGACCAGGTGCTACCCGCATCGAAGGGCGGGTGGAAATTGCACGTGTGCTTCCGGTGGTCAAAGAGCTTGCCGGACAAGGCATCAAGGTCAGCATCGATACGATGCACGCCGAGGTGGCGCAGGCGGCGCTCGGCGCGGGCGCCCAGATCGTCAACGACGTCTCCGGCGGGCGAGCCGACCCCAACATGGCGCACCTGCTTGCCGACGCGAAAGTGCCGTGGGTGCTTATGCATTGGCGATCGGTGGATAGTGCCAAACCGCACCATATCCCGGCGTACGACGATGTCGTGGCCGAGGTCCGCGACGAACTGCTGGCCTGCGTCGATGCCGCCGTTGCCGCCGGAGTCGATCCGGGGAATCTGATCATCGACCCCGGCCTGGGATTCGCCAAGACCGCAGAACACAATTGGGCGCTGCTGCGGGCGTTGCCGGAGTTCGTCGGCACCGGAATTCCTGTCCTCGTCGGCGCGTCCCGCAAGCGCTTTCTCGGCACGCTGCTCGCGGATCCCGACGGTGCGCCGCGGCCACCCGACGGCAGAGAGACCGCGACGGCGGTGCTCTCCGCGCTTGCCGCTCTGCACGGCGCGTGGGGGGTGCGCGTGCACGACGTGAGGGCGTCGGTGGACGCGCTCAAGGTGGTCGAGGCATGGGCCGATGACTGACCGAATCGAGTTGCGCGGCTTGACCGTTCGCGGTCACCACGGTGTGTACGAGCACGAGCAACGCGACGGCCAGGACTTCGTCGTCGACATCACGGTGTGGATTGACCTCGCAACCGCGGCCGCCACCGACGACCTTGCCGACACCTTCGACTACGGCGTGCTCGCACAGCAGGCCGCCGACGTGGTGGCCGGGCCGCCGCGCAAGCTCATCGAGGCGGTCGCAGGCGATATCGCCGAACGGGTGATGGCCGACGCCAGGGTGCACGCCGTCGAAGTCGCGGTGCACAAGCCGTCGGCTCCGATCCCGTTGCAGTTCTCAGATGTGGCGGTGGTGGCGCGACGCTCCCGGCGCGGCGGGCGGGGCGCACCATGAGCGCCGCGGACGTGAGGAGCACTAGTTGACTTCAGTGGTGTTGTCCATCGGGTCCAATCTCGGCGACCGGATGGCCCGGCTGCAGTCGGTGGTGGACGGACTCGATGGTGCGGTCAAAGAGGTGTCACCGGTCTACGAGACGGCCGCGTGGGGCGGCGTCGAGCAGGGCCCGTTCCTGAACGCGGTGGTGATCGCCGACGACCCCGCGCTTGACGCGCCAGGCTGGTTGCAACGCGCGCAGGACCTGGAACGGGCGGCCGACCGGGTGCGCGACCAGCGCTGGGGTCCGCGCTCCCTCGATGTCGATCTCGTCGTCTGTCACGACGGCGACCGTGAGGTCATCGCGCGCGACGAGCGACTCACCCTGCCGCATCCGCTCGCCCATCTGCGGGCCTTCGTCCTGATCCCGTGGCTGGCGGTCGACCCAGATGCCACACTCGCCGTCGCCGGTAAGCAGCGGCCCGTCGCGCAACTGCTGGCCGAGATCGACCCCGCCGAGCGCGACGGAGTGCACCTCACCGAGATGGCGTTTGCCTGATGGGACCGACCCGAAAGCGCGACCTCACGGCCGCCACGGTGCTTGCCGCCGTGGCGGGCTACTTGCTGGTGGTGCTGACCTACCGGTGGTTCCCGCCGATCACTCTGCTGACGGGCGTTTCACTCCTGGCCGTGGCGATCGCGGAGGCCGGCTGGGCCTTCTACGTCCGGTCCAAGATCACCGAAGGAGAAATCGGCGACGCGCGGGGCTGGCTGCATCCGATTGCGGTGGCCAGATCGGTATTGATCGCCAAGGCATCCGCGTGGGTTGGCGCTGTGGTGCTGGGTTGGTGGGCAGGGGTGCTGATCTATCTTTTGCCACGGCGCGGCACCCTGCGAGTGGCCGGCGAAGACAGCGCGGGCGCGGTCGTTGCTGCGGTGTGCGCACTGGCGCTGGTCGTCGCCGCACTCTGGTTGCAGCATTGCTGCAAGTCCCCGAATGACCCGCAGGACAACGTCGATGGAGCGACGGAGTAGCTGGCGATCGGGGCCGAGTCGCCGAATCGCCGCAGAGGTCGACACGCTGAGTGACCTGTGGCGGGTACAGTCGCCCCATGACCGATCCGACCCGCGGCACGCGCTCTCGGCGCGGTGTGCGCAGGCCGGGTTGGTTGCTGCTGACGGTGTTGCTGGTGCTCGCCATCGTGGCGAGTTCTGCACTGGTTTTCACCAGTCGGGTGGAGTTGCTCAAGCTGGCCGTCATCCTCGCGCTGTGGGCCGCGGTCGTCGCCGCGTTCGTGTCGGTCATCTATCGACGGCAAAGCGATATGGACCAGGCAAAGGTGCGGGACCTGAAGCTGGTTTACGACTTGCAGTTGGACCGCGAGATCTCGGCGCGGCGGGAGTACGAGCTGTCGGTGGAGACCCAGCTGCGCCGCGAGCTGTCCTCGGAACTGCGCGCGCAGGCCGCCGACGAGGTGGCCGGCCTGCGGGCCGAATTGGCGGCGCTGCGCGCCAACCTGGAGATTCTTTTCGATGCGGACCTTTCGCACCGGCCCGCGCTGGAGACCGAGCGCAGGGCCGTGCGCGCGTACAGCGACTGGACGAGGGATGCTGATAGCACCGGGCGGGTGACCAGCAGCCGGATCGACACCGAGGATCGCGAGGACTTTCGCATCGACACGGACCACCGCACGGAGGAAAGCCCGATCATCGACGTGCCCGCCGAACCCCATCCACCGGAGCCGGAGTGGGTACCGCCCGCGGCGTCCGGGGGTGCGCACCGCAGGCCGTCGGAGGCGGAGCCGCAGGATTGGCCAAGCGCGTCAGAAGAGACGCCGCCGCACGCGTGGTCGCCCCCACAGCAGCCGTCGACTCCGCCAGCCCCGCCGCCCCGGTCGGCGCCGGAGCCCCAATCCTCTTGGCCGCCACCGCAACAGCAACCGCCACCACCCAAAGCTGCGCCGCCACCGCCCCCGCCGCGGCCCGAACCTGTCGTACCGCAGGAGCAACCGTCCACACAGTGGCAACCGGCTCCTGCCGAAGGGGAGTGGATCCCCGCCGGGGCGCCAGGCAGCAATTGGGCGTCACCCACCGTCGTCGAGAACGGCTCCTCCGGTGAGTACGTCGGCAGGCGGCGGGCACCCGAGCCTGCGATGCAGTCGCGACCCCCCGAACCTCCCCGCGGTCGCCATTCCGCACCGCCGGATGCCACCGACCCCGGTCGACCGCCATCGCCGCCGACCTTGGCCGCCGAACCTGCGGCTCCTCCACCGCACCCCGAACCCCAGCCGGCACCACCACCGCCGCCTGACGTGCCGCGGCATCGCAGCGCCGATGAGACGGAGACCACCGGAGGGCAGTCGGTTGCCGAGCTGCTTGCCAGGCTCCAGGCCGCCCCCACGGGAGGCGGCCGTCGCCGTCGCCGCGACGAGTGAGATAACCTCTTATCGACCGTCCGGTACCCGCACCGCAGGACCGGAACGAATACTCTCTCGACACTCAGCGAGGTCGTCTGCATGGGGACCCCCGACGGATTCCGTCCAGCTCGGCTCACGATCGGCATCATTTCTGCTGGTCGGGTGGGCACGGCGCTCGGTGTTGCGCTGGAGCGCGCCGAGCACGTGGTGGTCGCCTGCAGCGCGATTTCGCACGCATCGCGCCAGCGCGCCGAGCGCAGGCTGCCCGACACCTCGGTGCTGCCCACCGACGAGGTCGCGGCCCGCGCCGAGTTGTTGCTGCTCGCGGTGCCCGACGCCGAACTCACCGGGCTGGTATTGGGGCTCGCCGCCACCGAGGCGGTGCGGCCGGGCACCATCGTCGTGCACACCTCGGGCGCCAACGGCGTCGGCGTGCTGGCCCCGCTGGCCGAACAAGGCTGCATCCCGCTTGCCATCCACCCGGCCATGACGTTCACCGGTTCCGACGAGGACATCGAGCGGCTGTCCGAGACCTGCTTCGGCATCACGGCCGCCGACGAGGTGGGGTACGCGATCGCCCAATCCCTTGTGCTGGAGATCGGCGGCGAGCCGTTCCGGGTTCGCGAGGACGCCCGCATGCTCTACCACGCGGCGTTGGCGCATGCGAGCAATCACGTCGTCACCGTGCTGCTCGACGCCGTCGAGGCGCTGAGGTCTGCGCTGTGGGGACAGGAGCTACTCGGCCAAGAACTGGTCGGCGACGCACCGGGCGGCCTCGCAGAGCGCGTGGTGGGTCCGCTGGCCAGGGCGGCGCTGGAGAACGCGCTGCACCGTGGACAGGCGGCGCTGACCGGACCGGTCGCCCGCGGTGACGCCGCAGCGGTGGCCGGTCACCTTCGCGCGCTGGCCGAGGTGGATCCGCAACTGGCGCAGGCATATCGGGCCAACTCGCTGCGGACCGCGCAGCGCGCGCATGCGCCAAAGGACGTTTTAGCGGTGTTCTCCGATACATCCGAATCGCCGGGACAGTCATGACCAAGCCGCAGTTCACCGCTGGTGAACTCAACGTCTACTCCAGCCCACGCAACGTCTCCGACGTCACCCGCGCGCTGCGGACCACCGGCCGCAGGGTGATGCTGGTGCCGACGATGGGCGCTCTGCATGAGGGCCATTTGACATTGATCCGGGCCGCCAAGCGCGTGCAGGGCGCCGTTGTGGTGGTGTCGATCTTCGTCAACCCGCTGCAGTTCGGCGCTGGCGAGGACCTCGATGCGTATCCGCGTCCGCTCGCCGACGACCTCGCGGCGCTGCGCGAGGAGGGCGTCGAGATCGCGTTCACCCCCGGTGCCGATGACATCTATCCGGACGGTATGCGGACCTCGGTGCAGCCGGGCCCGTTGGGTAATCAACTCGAAGGTGCCGCTCGGCGAACGCATTTCGCGGGCGTGTTGACTGTCGTGCTGAAGTTGCTGCTTATCGTGCGGCCGGACCGCGCGTTCTTCGGTGAGAAGGACTACCAGCAGCTGGTGTTGGTCCGGCAGATGGTCACCGACCTGAACGTCGACACGCAGATCGTCGGCGTGCCAATCGTGCGCGAAGCCGACGGCCTTGCGATGTCATCGCGCAATCGCTATCTCGACGAGGCCGAGCGTGAGCAGGCGGGCGCGCTTTCGGCCGCGCTGCTGGCGGGCATGTATGCCGCTGCGGGAGGGGCGCCCGCAGCGCTGGACGCCGCCCGCGCAGTGCTCGACGAGGTGCCCGCCATCGAGGTCGACTACCTGGAGGTACGCGACCCGATGCTCGGCCCTGCGCCGGACGAAGGGGCAGGCCGCATCGTGGTGGCCGGCAGGCTCGGCAGGACAAGACTTCTTGACAACATCGCCGTCGATATCGGCGCGGCAGCGGGCATCGACGGTCATCCCCGCGTCGGATCGGCCGAGAATCACGAATTGCCTTGGAGGAATTGATGTTACGGACGATGCTCAAATCGAAGATACACCGGGCCACGGTGACGCAGGCCGACCTGCACTACGTCGGTTCGGTGACCATCGACGCCGACCTGATGGACGCCGCAGACCTACTCGAGGGTGAGCAGGTCACCATTGTCGACATAGACAACGGCGCCCGGTTGGTCACCTACGCGATCACCGGCGAGCGGGGCAGCGGCGTGATCGGCATCAACGGCGCCGCAGCACATCTGGTGCATCCAGGGGACCTGGTGATCCTCATCGCGTACGGAACGATGGAGGATGCCGAGGCCAGGGCCTATCAACCGCGGGTGGTGTTCGTCGACGCCGACAACCGGAAGATCGACCTCGGCGCGCACGCCAACGATCCCGCCTACGTGCCGGCCGACGCGGCCGAGCTGATGTCACCGCGGTAGGGCGGCCGCTGTTCATGCTGCTCGCTATCGATGTCCGCAACACCCACACCGTCGTCGGGCTGATCTCAGGATCGGGCGATCACGCGAAAGTGGAGCAGCACTGGCGGATTCGCACTGAAACCGAGGTCACCGCCGACGAGCTGGCCCTCACCATCGACGGCCTGATCGGCGACGACTCCGAGCAGCTGACGGGTGCAGCCGGGCTCTCTACCGTCCCATCGGTGCTGCACGAACTGCGGGAGATGCTCGGTCAGTACTGGCCTTCGGTGCCGCACGTGCTCATCGAGCCAGGGGTGCGCACCGGCATCCCCCTGCTTGTCGACAACCCCAAAGAGATCGGTGCGGACCGCATCGTCAACTGCCTGGCCGCCTACCAGAAGCACAACTCGGCGGCCATCGTCGTCGATTTCGGTTCGTCGATCTGTGTCGACGTCGTCTCGGCCAAGGGCGAATTCCTCGGCGGTGCAATAGCCCCCGGTGTCGAGGTGTCTTCCGATGCCGCGGCGGCGCGGTCCGCTGCGCTGCGCCGCATCGAGCTGGCCAGACCGCGCTCGGTGGTCGGCAAGAACACCGTCGAATGCATGCAGGCCGGCGCGATCTTCGGATTCGCAGGTCTGGTGGACGGATTGGTCAGGCGCATCCGCGACGATGTCGACGGATTCTCAGGCAACGACGTCGCGGTGGTGGCCACCGGGCACATCGCGCCGCTGCTGCTGGGAGACATGACCTCTGTCTCCCATTACGACCAGCACCTCACCCTCGACGGCCTGAGGCTGGTGTTCGAACGCAACAGGGACAGTCAGCGCGGCAGGCTCAAGCAGGCCCGCTAGCGGAACGCTCAGTCGGCAGTCCCTTAAGCTGGCAGGTCGTGACATCACCTGAGCAGCCCGACACCGACGTTCCCGAACAGTTCCGGATCCGTCAGGCCAAGCGGGAGCGACTGCTCGCCGAAGGCCGCCAGCCCTATCCGGTCGATGTGCGCCGCACGCACACCCTTGCCGAGATCCGCCAGGCCTACCCGGAGCTGGCCGCCGACACCGAGACCGGCCTGATCGTCGGCGTCGCAGGCAGGGTGATGTTCGCGCGCAACTCGGGCAAGCTGTGTTTCGCGACGCTGCAGGAGGGCGACGGCACTTCGCTGCAGATCATGATCAGCCTCGATCGGGTCGGCCAGGACTCGCTCGACGCCTGGAAGGCCGACGTCGACCTCGGCGACATTGTGTTCGTCCACGGTGAGGTGATCAGCTCTCGCCGCGGGGAACTGTCTGTGCTTGCCGAATCCTGGCAAATTGTTTCAAAGGCTTTGCGCCCGCTTCCCGTAGCCCACAAAGAGATGAGCGAGGAGTCGCGGGTCCGGCAGCGCTACGTCGATCTCATCGTTCGCCCCGAGGCCCGCACCATTGCGCGCCAGCGGGTCGCCGTGGTCCGCGCGGTACGCTCCGCGCTGGAGCGTCGCGGCTTTCTCGAAGTCGAGACGCCGATGTTGCAGACCCTGGCGGGCGGGGCGGCGGCCAGACCGTTCGTCACCCACTCCAATGCGCTCGACGCGGACCTGTACCTGCGTATCGCACCGGAACTGTTCCTAAAGCGTTGCTTGGTAGGCGGTTTCGACAAGGTCTTCGAGTTGAATCGGGTGTTCCGAAACGAAGGTGCGGATTGGACGCATTCACCGGAATTCGCGATGTTGGAGACATATCAGGCCTACGGAACCTACGACGATTCCGCCGTCGTCACCCGGGAGCTTATTCAGGAGGTCGCCGACGAGGCGATCGGATCCAGGACAGTGCCATTGCCCGATGGCACCGTCTACGATCTCGACGGCGAATGGGACACGATAGAAATGTATCCATCGCTGTCGGAGGCTCTTGGTCAAGAGATCACCCCGCAGACTCCGGCCGAACACTTATGGAAGATCGCCGAGGATCTCGGCGTTGAGATTCCGCGCGATCGCGGTTACGGCCATGGGAAATTGGTCGAGGAACTTTGGGAGCATACGGTCGGCGACAAGCTATGGGCTCCTACCTTTGTTCGGGATTTTCCGGTCGAGACGACGCCGCTGACCCGCGAACACCGCAGCATTGAGGGCGTCACCGAAAAGTGGGACCTGTACGTGAGGCGAATCGAGTTAGCCACCGGCTACTCCGAACTGATTGACCCCGTTATCCAACGCGAAAGGTTCGAAGCGCAGGCCCGCGCGGCTGCCGCCGGCGATGACGAGGCAATGGCGCTCGATGAAGATTTTCTCACCGCTTTGGAGTATGCGATGCCGCCGTCGACGGGCACCGGAATGGGTGTCGATCGGTTGTTGATGGCATTGACGGGACTGTCGATTAGAGAGACCGTTTTGTTCCCGATTGTTCGGCGTCACAGCAACTGATCAGCTTATATTCTCAAGTTGTTGAATGGCCTGCTCTGATATGGCACATTGGTGCCGGGGGTTCGAGGACTTAAGTACTCACTAGGTGCGCGTGCAGAAGGGTCAGTGTGAGCTAATGGCGAAGAAAGTGACCGTCACGTTAGTCGATGATTTCGACGGCGAAGGCGCAGCCGATGAGACGGTCGAATTCGGGCTCGACGGGGTGAGCTATGAGATCGACCTTTCTTCCAAGAATGCGGCAAAGCTTCGGAACGACTTGAAGCTTTGGGTCGACGCGGGCCGCAGGGTGGGCGGTCGCAGGCGCGGTCGTTCCGCCGGGTCGGGCCGCGGAAGGGCGGCGATCGATCGCGAGCAAAGCGCGGCGATCCGCGACTGGGCGCGCCGCAACGGACACAACGTGTCCACCCGCGGACGCATCCCTGCCGACGTCATCGATGCGTTCCACGCGGCAACATAATTCATAGTTGCCGGAGAGCGTCACGGGCGCGGTCTGACCGTGGCGCCGACGGCAAGCCCCGCGGCGGCGACGCCGAACGCGATCGTCGCCGTGGTGGCATCTGAAAGCAGGCCGATCAGCGGCGAGCCGAGGGCTTGCCCGGCAGCAATCAAGAAAAACGGCGCCCCGACGCCGAATGCAGGATGGTCGGGATAGATCCGCACCCCCCACAACAGCTGGAGCCCCGTCACCGCGATGTAGACCGCCCCGAACACTCCCGCCGCCACGAGGATGACCGCGTAGTGACGGATCGCGACGGCGAAGGTCGCGGTCGCCGCGGCAAGCACGAGCATCGAAATGGACCACGAACGGGCCAGCCCGATCCTGGCGGTCAGATCACCGGTCAACGCGCCAAGCAGTCCCGCGGCGCCAAGCACGATCCACAGCACCGTCGACGCTTGACTGCTCACGCCGCCACTGCTGATTGCGATGTCGCGGCCGAACGTCCAGATGGCCGAGCTCCCCGCGCCCATCAAGGTCGCAGCGGTGAGCAGCCGCAGCGATCCAGGTGGAAACCAGCGCGCGGGCAGTAACTCGCGCCAGCGCGACGGGTCGGCGGCGGAGTCCCGCTTCGGGATCGTGAGCGCGATCCAGATCGTCACGGCGACGGCGGTCAGCGCGAACACCACCCAGGCCAGGCGCCAGTTCTGGCCGGTGAGCAATGCCACCGGACCCGAGATCATCACACCGAGACCCGTCCCGGCGTTCACCGCGGTCTGGGCACGGTCGGCGCGGTCCGCGGCGACCCAGCGCGCCACCGCGTCGGCAAGAGGCGGTGATGCCAGGCCCGTGCTCGCGCCCGCGATGACCACCCCGGCGGCCAGCACGCCGGTGCTGCCTGCGGCCGCGATCACACCGGTCCCGGTGGCCGCGGTGATCCCCGCGGCGACGGCCACCGCCCGCGGACCCCAGGCGGCGGTTGCCGCCGTGGCCGCCACGACGGCTACGCAGTACGCGATGTAGCTGCTTGATGCGATGGTTCCGGCGACGGCGCCGTCGAGCCCGAATTCTTCGGTCAGTACCGGTAGGAACAGGCCGTAGGCGAACCGGGCCAGGCCGTAACAGACGGCGATGAGCGCCAGGCCCGCCGCGGCCAACCGGATGGGAGCCGGAACATCCCGCGGCATGGCCCCCCTACACTTGAGTGGTGCAACAATCGGCGACTTGCGTGTACCCAGCCGGTGCGCGCGCCGTTCGCTAGCGGCGAACCGATCGCCGGCCGATCGCGGAACGATCCACCGACTTTGCGGCGTTGCTGTGTTTGCGTCCGTGCGAAGGGTCGCACGGTGGGGCACACGGAGCGGCCGCCCACTACAGTAGAAGGCGGGCACAGCGTCTTTCCGCAGTACCCAATGGTTAGGGAGAGCAGGTAACCACCGATGTTCGAACGTTTTACTGATCGCGCACGCCGCGTTGTCGTTCTGGCCCAAGAAGAGGCCAGGATGCTCAACCACAACTACATCGGGACCGAGCACATCCTGTTGGGACTGATCCACGAGGGTGAGGGCGTAGCCGCCAAGTCGCTCGAGTCGCTGGGCATCTCGCTGGAGGGCGTGCGCAGCCAGGTCGAGGAGATCATCGGCCAGGGCCAGCAGGCGCCGTCCGGCCACATCCCGTTCACGCCGCGCGCCAAGAAGGTGCTGGAGCTGAGCCTGCGTGAGGCGCTGCAGCTCGGCCACAACTACATCGGCACCGAGCACATTCTGCTCGGCCTGATTCGCGAGGGCGAGGGCGTCGCCGCGCAGGTGCTGGTGAAGCTGGGCGCCGAACTGACCCGGGTGCGCCAGCAGGTCATCCAGCTGCTGAGCGGTTATCAGGGCAAGGAGACCGCGGAAGCCGGTACCGGCGGCCGCGGCGGCGAGGCGGGCAATCCGTCCACCTCGCTGGTCCTCGACCAGTTCGGCCGCAACCTGACCGCTGCGGCTATGGAGGGCAAGCTCGATCCGGTCATCGGCCGTGAAAAGGAAATCGAGCGGGTCATGCAGGTGCTGAGCCGGCGCACCAAGAACAACCCGGTGCTGATCGGTGAGCCCGGCGTCGGCAAGACCGCCGTCGTCGAGGGTCTTGCGCAGGCGATCGTGCACGGCGACGTGCCCGAGACGCTCAAGGACAAGCAGCTCTACACGCTCGACCTGGGCTCGCTGGTCGCAGGCTCGAGGTATCGCGGTGACTTCGAGGAGCGCCTGAAGAAGGTGCTCAAGGAGATCAACACCCGCGGCGACATCATCCTGTTCATCGACGAGCTGCACACGCTGGTCGGGGCCGGTGCCGCCGAGGGCGCGATCGACGCGGCCTCGATCCTGAAGCCGAAGCTGGCCCGCGGTGAGCTGCAGACGATCGGCGCCACAACCCTCGACGAGTACCGCAAGTACATCGAGAAGGACGCCGCGCTCGAGCGCCGGTTCCAGCCCGTTCAGGTCGGCGAGCCGACTGTCGAGCACACCGTCGAGATCCTCAAGGGTCTGCGGGACCGCTACGAGGCCCACCACCGGGTCTCGATCACCGATGGCGCCATCGTCGCCGCGGCGACACTGGCCGACCGCTACATCAACGACCGGTTCCTGCCCGACAAGGCGATCGACCTGATCGACGAGGCCGGTGCCAGGATGCGGATCCGCCGGATGACCGCGCCGCCGGACCTGCGTGACTTCGACGAGAAGATCGCCGATGCGCGCCGTGAGAAGGAGTCCGCGATCGACGCGCAGGACTTCGAGAAGGCCGCGAGCCTGCGCGACAAGGAAAAAACTCTTGTCGCTCAGCGCGCCGAGCGTGAGAAGCAGTGGCGCTCAGGCGATCTCGATGTGGTTGCCGAGGTCGACGACGAGCAGATCGCCGAGGTGCTCGGCAACTGGACCGGCATCCCGGTGTTCAAGCTGACCGAGGAGGAAACCACTCGGCTGCTGCGCATGGAGGACGAGATCCACAAGCGGATCATCGGCCAGGAGGACGCGGTCCGGGCTGTTTCCAAGGCCATCCGGCGTACCCGCGCCGGGCTGAAGGATCCCAAGCGGCCGTCCGGCTCGTTCATCTTCGCCGGCCCGTCCGGTGTCGGTAAGACCGAGCTGTCCAAGGCGCTGGCCAACTTCCTGTTCGGCGACGACGACGCGCTCATCCAGATCGACATGGGCGAGTTCCACGACCGGTTCACCGCCTCGCGGCTGTTCGGTGCCCCTCCGGGCTACGTCGGCTACGAGGAGGGCGGCCAGCTCACCGAGAAGGTGCGTCGCAAGCCCTTCAGCGTGGTGCTGTTCGACGAGATCGAGAAGGCGCACCAGGAGATCTACAACAGCCTGTTGCAGGTACTCGAGGACGGTCGTCTCACCGACGGTCAGGGCCGCACGGTCGACTTCAAGAACACCGTGCTGATCTTCACCTCGAACCTCGGCACGTCGGACATCAGCAAGGCGGTCGGGCTCGGCTTCACCCAGGGTGGCGGCGAGAACAACTACGAGCGGATGAAGCAGAAGGTCAACGACGAGCTGAAGAAGCACTTCCGGCCGGAGTTCCTCAACCGCATCGACGACATCATCGTGTTCCACCAGCTGACGCGCGAAGAGATCGTCAAGATGGTCGAGCTGATGATCGGCCGGGTGGAGAAGCAGCTCAAGGCCAAGGACATGGCCATGGAGCTGACGGACAAGGCCAAGGCTCTGCTGGCCAAGCGCGGATTCGACCCCGTGCTCGGTGCGCGGCCACTGCGGCGCACGATCCAGCGCGAGATCGAGGACCAGCTGTCGGAGAAGATTCTCTTCGAGGAAGTCGGTCCCGGCCAGCTCGTCACGGTCGACGTCGACAACTGGGACGGCGAGGGTGCGGGCGAGGACGCGGTGTTCACCTTCGTCGGTGCCAAGAAGCCGGCCAAGGTGGACGAGCCCGAACTCGAGGCGGCCGGAGCCGCTGGCGCGCCGACAGCGGCTGCCACGGAATAACTGCTAGAGCGCAAGGCCCCCGAAATCGCAACGATTTCGGGGGCCTTTGCTTCTGTTCGCAAGACCTAGTGCTTAGGATGCTGATGTAATCGGCGGGCGAAGGAATCTGGTGAGAATCCAGAACGGTCGCGCCACTGTGTGAAGTCAGACCCGACGTCCGCCGTGAAACCTGAAGCTGGGACGCGAGATCCCGGAAAGGACACTCCAGATGACCTCTCCCGAGGCACACAAGAGCGTTGCGGTTCCCCTCGATTTTTCGGCCACCAAGGCGGCGGTGTGGTTGACCCTCACCGCATTTTTGGCGCTGGCGGTCCTCTACTTCGTCGGCATGGACCAGGGCGCGACGTCGGTGTTCGGCAACAACACCGTCATCCACGAGTTCGTGCACGACGCCCGCCACCTTCTCGGCTTCCCGTGCCACTGAGTGCGCCGGACTAGTCGACACAATGGAAAAGCAGATAATCGGGCGCGGCGTTCTGGCCGGCGCACTCGCCGGGGTGTTCGCGTTCGTCTTCGCCAGGATCTTCGTTGAACCGGTGATCGAACGCGCGATTGGCTACGAGGACGGCATCGGTGCCGCGCACGAGGCTTTGGAAGGCGCAGCGGCGGGCCATCACCACGGCGCCGAAGGCGGCGGGTTCACCCGCACCGTGCAGGCCAACATCGGCATGGGCCTCGGAGTGCTCGCCTTCAGCGTCGCCATGGGGGCGCTGTTCGCGGTGGTTTTCGCGGTGGCGTACGGACGCGTCGGCAACGTCTCGGCGCGGCTGCTCTCGGTGTATGTGGCGGGCGCAATGCTGCTGAGCCTGTACGTGGTACCGGCGCTGAAGTACCCGCCCAACCCGCCTGCGGTGAGCCTCGACGAGACCATCCGGCAGCGCACGCTGCTGTACCTGCTGTTGGTCGTGCTGTCGGCCGCGCTGCTCGTAGGCGCGGTGTACCTGGCCCGACGGCTTGCGGAGCGGATGGGGGCGTGGAACGCGACGCTGGTCGCCGCCGCGGGGTACATCGTGGCCGTCCTTGTCGTGATGCTCATCCTGCCGACCATCGACGAGACGCCGGGACCGTTGCTCGACGGCGCGGGCAACATCGTCTACGAAGGCTTCCCGGCCGACGATCTGTATGAGTTCCGGCTGTTCTCGTTTGGCACGCAGGTCGTGATGTGGGCGACCATCGGCCTGGTGTTCGCGGCGCTGGTATCGCGGCTGCTGGATGGCAGACGCCAGGAGGCGCTCGCTGCGTGAGTGAGGTCGTTCGCCTCACTCTCGTATCCCATGCGATGACCGATGCGATGGCGGCCGGACGGTTCCCGACTGACGAGCCGCTCAACGCGGTCGGCCACCGCCAGGTCGACGCGTCCATCGATCTTGGTGTGGCCGAGCGTGCCTACTGTGGACCGGAGAAACGCGCCAGGCAGACCGCGGAGCTGCTCGGGCTGCAGGCAGGCGTCGAGCCGAAGCTGGCCGATCTGGACTGCGGCCGGTGGCGCGGCGACGTGCTGGCCGGGGTGCTGCCTGCCGAGATGACCATCTGGCTCACCGATCCGGCGAGTGCGCCACACGGCGGCGAGTCGGTTGTCGACCTGATCGGACGGGTGCGCGGGTGGCTTGACTCACTGACCGCCCGCCGGGCAAGGCTGATCGCGGTCACCCACCCGGCGGTGATCCGCGCCGCGATCCTGGTTGCACTCGATGCTCCGCCGAAGTCGTTCTGGCGCATAGACATTGCGCCGGTGAGCCGCACGGTGATGCACTACCGCGGGCATGCCTGGACGCTGCGTTCGAGTATGTAGGTCAGCCGACCGGTATCAGGCCAAAGGTCTGGTGCACGATCGCCAGCAGCCAACTCCCAGCGGTCGGACTGCGATAGCGCGGCCAGTTCAGCTGGAAACTGACCACCCACGGCTGGCCCGCCCGATCCACGGTGTACCAGCTGAATGTCAAGTCCCCAGGCAGGTTTCCGCCCTTGGCGCCGATGTAGGGCCACTTCGTCCTGTCCAGGTCGATGCCCGGGATGGCCGAAAGAATCTGCCTGACCGGCTCGGCGGTGCCGACCGCGGCCGCCTGCAGCGCGGCGTGGACCCGGCAGATGTCGGCGGCGCTGCCGTACCACTCGGCGCCGTAGTCGGAGGCCGGTGTGTGTGTTCGGGCCGGATCCGGTTCGTACGGACGGGAATTCGTCTGCTTCAACAACTGTGCGCGGGCCTGCGGTGAGGCCTGCTTCCACTGCTCGCGCAGATCGGGTTCACCCCAGCCGACCGAGAACAACTCGTGGGTGGTCGGGAACGGGGTCATGCTGGCCGGATCGTGATGGCCCGCCGCCGCGAGCGCGCGCTCAACCGCGCCGGGGCCAAGCCGCTCGATGAGCAGGTCCGTTGCCATGTTGTCGCTTGCCGAAATCATCTCCTGGGCCGCGGTGCGCACCGATACTTTGGCGCCCGGCGGAAGTTCCTCGAGGCCCGCGGAACCGACCGCCTTGGCCTCCTTGGTCACGATCAGTGGGTCGTTCCAGCTCACCGTTCCGGCATTGACCGCCTGCGCAACCGCAAGCAGCACATAGAGTTTGAAGATCGACGCCAACGGCAACGACAGCTCGGTGTTGGTGCCCGCGAGCGTTTCGCACTTGCCCGAGGACACTTTCGACACCTGATATGAGTAGCGCGCGCCGGACGCGGTCAGCTCGGCGTCGATGTCCGACCACTTCTTGATCACCGGCGGCTGCATCGTCACCTCGAACCGGTCCACCAGACCGGCGTCGTTGGTGCGCAACTCGATGTCCTGCTTGGCGCCGTAGGACGTCAGCACGTGCAGCGTGGCGCTGCCTGCCCCGATGTTGATACTTCTGACCGTGATCGGGCGGTCCCACCACAGGTTGCCCATCGCCGAGGTGACGGGGTTGACCATCTCAGGGGCGGCCATCGTGCGGACCCCGACGGTGCCGATCGGCCAATCGGAGTTGAGCATGTCCATGGTCTGCTTGGACCGCAGCCCCTGGGGTGTGTTGATCGCGATCGGCACGCCGTACGCGGCGTCGGCGGGCGATGCCGGGCCGGTGTGTGCGCATCCGCAGGCCAGGGCTACGACAAGCGCGATCGCGACCGCGACCGCCCCGTGTCGGGACCGGCCCGCGCTACGCCTTGGCGCCCGCAACGTCCAGTACGACCTCGAACTCCAGTAGCGACGCGCCCGTGGCCACCGGATTCGCGCGCTGACCTGCGTGTGCTTCAACCGCGGGGCCCGTCGCCCATGCCTGGAACGCCTCTTCCGATTCCCATTGCGTCACCACGAAGTAGCGGTCTTCGCCTTTGACGGGACGCAACAGCTGGAAGCCAAGGAAACCGGGCTGGTTGTCGACGGCGTGTGCACGGTTTGCGAAACGCTTCTCGAGTTCCGGGCCGGCGTCGGGCGGGACCTCGATCGCATTGATCTTCACCACGGGCATTCCGCTAGGTTACCGTGCCCGCCATGGCCACCGACCTGCTGACCTCGCGCGGCGGCCGCGGTGCGCCGCTGGTCCTGGTGCATGGCCTGATGGGGCGGGGGAGCACCTGGTCGCGTCAGCTGCCATGGCTGACCAGGCTGGGAGAGGTCTACACCTACGACGCGCCATGGCACCGCGGCCGCGACGTCGCGGACCCGTACCCGATCAGTACCGAACGGTTCGTGGCAGACCTTGGCGACGCCGTTGCGGCTCTTGGCAGGCCCGCGACCATGATCGGCCACTCGATGGGGGCGTTGCATTCCTGGTGCCTGGCCGCGACGCGGCCGGATCTGGTGAGTGCGCTGGTGGTCGAGGACATGGCGCCGGATTTCCGCGGCCGCACCACCGGGCCGTGGGAACCGTGGGTGCACGCTCTTCCGGTCGAATTCGGGTCAGCCCAAAGGATTTACGACGAGTTCGGCGAGGTGGCGGGGCAGTACTTCCTGGAGGCGTTCGACAGGACCCCGACGGGCTGGCGACTGCACGGCCGGCCGCAGTGGTGGATCGAGATTGCCGCGGAGTGGGGTACCCGCGACTACTGGCGGCAATGGAGGGCGGTGCAGGTGCCCGCATTGCTCGTGGAGGCAGGAAACTCGGTCACGCCGCAGGGTCAGATGCGCCAAATGAATGAAACCGGCCACCGGACAACGTATTTGCACGTGCCCGGCGCCGGTCATCTGGTGCATGACGACGCGCCGCAGGTCTATCAAAAGGCGGTCGAGTCGTTTCTAGCGACGCTCGCCCGTCGCGCCTGAGGTGGGCCACGCTGGGGCCTGCTCGAAGCGAGTGCGGATCGCATCGACGTCGTGCGCAACCCGGAACCCGTCACGGTCGTCCCCGAACAGCCGGCCGGTCATGGGTGCGGCCCACCGGAACTGGTCGAAGCGAATGCGAAGAGAGCCGGAGCGGTGAGCGGCCCAGCTAAGCGCTGCTGCCACCGCGAAGGGGGCGATCAGGATGAGGAAGCTCAGTGCAGTGGTCATGGCAGTAATGCTCCGCTGATAAATATCCCGCCAACAGTGGCAGAAAGGACACCTTGAGATAAAATGCTGCCATGGCGATAAGAAGCGTATCGGCACTGGTCCTGGACGGTCTAGCGGTTTTCGAGTTCGGGGTGATCTGCGAGGTCTTCGGGATCGACCGCTCGGCGGACGGCGTACCCAACTTCGACTTCAAGGTCTGCGGGCCGCAGGCGGGCAAGCCGCTGCGAACGTCGGTCGGCGCGACGATAACCCCTGATCACGGGCTTGATTCCCTGATCGGGGCGGATCTGGTGGCCATCCCGGCGATCCAGAGCCAGAACGGCGGATACCTGCCAGAAGCGCTCGAGGCCGTGAAGGCGGCCGCCGCATCCGGCTCGATCATCCTGACGGTCTGCTCGGGCGCTTTCGTCGCCGGCGCGGCCGGGCTGCTCGACGGCAGGCCGTGCACCACGCACTGGATGCATGCCGACGATCTCGCCAGGGCGTACCCGACCGCCAAAATTGACCGCAACGTGTTGTTCGTCGACGACGGGAACCTGATCACCAGTGCCGGCACCGCGGCGGGCATCGATGCGTGCCTGCACCTGGTTCGCAGGGAGCTGGGCAGCGAGGTCACCAACAAGATCGCGCGCCGGATGGTGGTGCCGCCACAGCGCGACGGCGGTCAGCGTCAGTACATCGACCAACCGATCCCGGTCCGATGTTCGGAGGGCTTCGCGCCGCATCTCGACTGGGTGCTGAGCAATCTGGACAAGCCGCTGACCGTGGCCACGCTGGCCCGCAGGGTCAACATGTCGGCCCGCACCTTCGCCCGCCGGTTCGTCGAGGAGACCGGACGCACCCCGATGCAATGGGTGACCGATCAGCGGGTGCTCTACGCGCGGCGGCTGCTCGAGGAATCCGACCTGGACATCGACAGGATCGCCGACCGGTCCGGCTTCGGCACCGCCACGCTGCTGCGTCACCACTTCCGACGGATGATCGGCGTCACCCCGTCGGACTACCGGCGCCGCTTCTCCTGCAACGGCCCGTGTGAGGAGGCCGCGATTACCGCTTGACGGTCACCCCGCGCCGAGTGGCCACTTAATACACGCCGTTTCGCGGAGTCGCGTGGCATTAGTGGCCGCTCGCGGAAACCAAAGCTGGTCGGGCGACTACCTGGATTTGGGACGTCGACGAACCTGGACGACTTGGATTTCGCGAGCGGCCGAGATCGATTCAACCGATGGGCGCTATCTAAGCCGGCTGTCCTGTGGCCTGGAAGACGACTCGACGGCCAACCTCGACGGCGTGGTCTGCGAACCGTTCGTAATAGCGGCCGAGCAGGGTTACGTCGACGGCTGCGGCCACGCCGTGTTTCCATTCACGGTCCATGAGCACTGAGAACAGATGGCGGTGGATGTGATCCATATCGTCGTCGTCGTCCGCGAGCTGTTCTGCTCGAAAGGGATCCTTGGAGAGAACGACTTGCTTCACGGTAGTTCCCATATCGACTGCGATGCGGCCCATTTCGGTGAAGTAGCCGTTGACTTCTTCGGGCAGCACTTTTTCGGGATGGCGTCTTCGAGTCAGCTTGGCGACATGCAGCGCCAGTGCAGCCATGCGGTCGACATCGGCGATGTTCTTCAACGCACTCACCACTGCGCGCAGATCTCCGGCCACGGGGGCTTGCAATGCCAGCACGGTCATTGCCAGTTCCTCGGTCTTCCTGGCCTGCCGCACCGTGGTGTCGTGGTCGGTGATGACCTGTTCGGCGAGCAGCAAGTCGGCCTGCATGAGCGCCTGAGTCGCGCGTTCCATCGCCTGACCGGCAGACCCGCACATTTCCGCGATACTGACTGTCAGCTCGTCAAGCTGTTGATGAAATGCAGTGCGCATGGCACTAGAGCTTACGAGCTGTTAGTCACCCTCACCGGCAAGTGCGAAACGGCCGTCGGCCATGAGCTCGACCAGCCCGTCGACCAACAACGTGTCCAGCGCGCGGTCGCGTTGCGCGGTGTCGGTAAGCCATGCGACGTCCAGCTGCGCGCGGGTGACGGGAGAGGCATTGCCGCGCAACACATCCAGCAGCCGGCCACGGACCTGGCGATCGGTGCCCGCGTACTTCTGCACGCGTCGCGCCGTGGTGGTGCCTGCCGGATATCCGCTGGATCGCCATGCGCAGACTCCGAGCGGGCACAGCCCGCAGCGCGGTGCGCGCGCAGTGCACACCGTGGCGCCGAGCTCCATCAGCGCCACCGAGAATCGCGGTGCGTCAGCATCATTGGGCAGTAGCGCCTCGACGTCGTCGAGGTCGCGGACCGACGTCGCGGCCGCATCGGCGCGCCCGTGCACCGCTCTGGCCACGACGCGCCGAACGTTGGTGTCGACGACCGGCACCCGTTTGCCGTATGCGAAACATGCGACGGCTCTGGCGGTGTAGGCGCCGACGCCGGGCAGCGAAAGCAGCGTCTCGACATCGTCGGGCACCACGTCGCCGTGCTCGGTGGCGATCACCGTCGCGCATTCGTGCAGCCTTTTGGCGCGGCGCGGGTAGCCGAGCTTGCCCCACGCCCGCAGCACGTCGGCGGGGCTGGCCGCGGCCGTCGCCGAAGGGGTGGGCCAGCGCGCCACCCAGTCGAGCCAGATCGGCTGCACCCTGGCCACCGGCGTCTGTTGCAGCATGAACTCACTGACCAGGATCTGCCACGGCGTGACCCCGTGGCGCCGCCACGGCAGGTCGCGCTGCTCGCGGTGATACCAGTCGAGCAGCGCAGACACCATGTGCGGCACAATCCGAGTCATGCCAAACACCAGCCCAGTGACCGCGTGGAAAGCACTCAAGGAGGGTAACGAGCGCTTCGTCGCGGGCACGCCTGCGCACCCGAGCCAGGGCATCGAGGATCGTCATCGCCTGGCTCACTCGCAAAAGCCAACCGCCGTGCTGTTCGGTTGCGCCGACAGCCGGGTGGCCGCCGAGATCATCTTCGATCAGGGCCTCGGTGACATGTTTGTCGTGCGCACTGCGGGTCACGTCATCGACTCCGCGGTGCTCGGCTCCGTCGAATACGCGGTCACAGTGCTCGACGTGCCACTGATCGTCGTGCTCGGCCACGACAGCTGCGGCGCGGTGAAGGCGACGCTGGACTGGCTCGACGACGGCGTGATGCCCGGCGGATATGTGCGCGACATCATTGAACGGGTTACGCCGTCCGTGATGCAGGGCCGTCACAACGGTCTCACCCGTGTTGATGAGTTCGAGGCGCAGCACGTCAAGGAGACCGCCATTCAGCTGCGTGTCCGCTCCATCCCCATAGCGACGGGCATTGCGGACGGGACGCTGGCGATCGTCGGGCTCACCTACCACTTGGCCGACGGGCGCGTGGTGTTGCGGGACCACCTGGGCGATATCGGCGAAGGCTGACCCGCGACACGCCGAGTCACCTCGGACAACTCGGCATGACCTGGGCTTACCGTTGAAGCCGTGCTGGATATCGAACCGCATGGCCCGCTGCCGAGGCAGATTTACTGGCGGCGCAGGGCGCTGGCGCTTGGCATCGGTGCGCTCGTCATCGCGATCATCGCCGCCGTCGTGGTCATCGTCGTAAAGAACAGCACCGGCACCGAGAACACCGGCGCCGAGAGCCCCGCGCCCACCGCTGCCGCCGGACCAACCCCGTTGCCGGGGGAGAATCCCGAGGTCAAGTCGCCGGTCCTGCCGCCGGCACCGCAGGCCCCCGCGCCGACGCCAACGCCGACCGCGGCGGTCATGCCGCCGCCGGTGCTCAACGAGGGCGACGATTGCCCGGATTCCACGCTCGCGGTCAAGGGGATCACGAACCAGCCGCAGTACGTCGTCGGCGAGCAGCCGAAGTTCACGATGGTGGTCACCAACATCGGACTGGTGGCCTGCCAGCGTGATGTGGGCGCCGCAGTATTGGCCGCCTACGTCTACTCGCTGGACAACAGCCGGCTGTGGTCGAACCTGGACTGTGCACCTTCGAACGAGACCCTGGTCAAGACATTCCAGCCCGGTGAGCAGGTCACCACCGAGGTGACCTGGACCGGAATGGGTTCGGCGCCGGGATGCCCGCTGCCACGCCAGCCGATCGGCCCCGGCACGTACAACCTCGTCGTGCAGCTCGGCAACCTACGTTCGGCGACGGTGCCGTTCATCCTCGCCCAGCCGGGCCCCGGCCCGGAGGGCCAACAACCGGGCGAGGGCGTGCCGCCGCCCGCCGAGGTGCCGCCAGCAGGCTGAGCTCGGCTAGGCCAGCCGGTCGGCGATCGTCGATTCGGCCAGCTGCGAAAGGCCCTCACGAATGTGGCGGGCCCACATCGAGCCGATGCCCTCGACCGATTGCAGATCATTCGCGCTTGCCGCCAGTAGCCCCTGCAGCGAACCGAACGACCGGACCAACAGGTCGACGTGCGCGAACTGCAAACGGGGAATGCCGGCCATCGCGCGGTAACCGCGAGAGCTCATCGCCGAATCCTGCGCCTCTGGCGTCGACGGATATCCGAAAACCCTTGCCAGCGTGGTGAAGTCGAGCAGCTCGTTGTCCGAGAGCCCGTCGAGCTCCTCGAGGGTGGCGCTTACCTGCGCGGCCGTTGGCGGGTCGGGGTTGGCGTGGTAGTCGCGCACGATGAGCTCACGCGCGTTGTCGTTGTCACCGACCAGCTCCTCGAGCTGCAACTTGAGCTGGCGCCCGTCGGTGCCGAGTTCGACTACGTCGGAATCGATTTCGAGGCTGATCCGGCGCACCATCTCCAGCCGCTGCGCGACCGTCATCACGTCACGCAGTGTCACGAAGTCTTCGATCTCGGCTGTCGACAGTTGCCGGTGGACTTCGTCGAGGCGCGTCTTGTAGCGCTCGAGCGTGTCGATGGTCTGGTTGGTGCGCGACAGGATGGTCGCGGAATCGGGGATCACGTGGCGCTCCCCGGCGACGTACACCGTCACGATGCTCATCGAACTGCTCACGGAGATAACGGGATAACCGGTCTGGATCGCGGCGCGCTCAGCGGAGCGGTGCCGGGTGCCGGATTCCTCTGTCGCGATGGAAGGGTCGGGCACCAGCTGGACGTTGGCCCGCAGGATTCGGCTGCCATCGCTGGACAGCACGACCGCGCCGTCCATCTTCGAAAGCTCGCGCAATCGCGTCGGCGCATAGCGGACGTCAAGGACGAACCCGCCGTCGCAGATCGCCTCGACACTGTCGTCGTATCCGATCAGTATCAGCGCGCCGGTGCGGCCGCGCAGGATGCGTTCCAGCCCGTCGCGCAACGCAGTGCCGGGGGCCAGCCGTGAAATGGTCTCCCGCAGCGTGGGCCGTACCAGCTGCACGACGTTACGATTCGACCTGCCGCCCGCCTTCACGGCCATCGCCCCTCCTCGGATCGGCCGCCATTGTCTCAAACCTTGCTGATCTCCCGCAGCACCCGCAGTGCCTCGCTGATGTTGTCGGCCGGAATCGTGCGTAGCCCCGCGGGCACCGCTGTCACGCCAGCGGGCACCACGGCGGAGGTGAACCCGAGCCGGGCCGCCTCGGAAAGCCTGCGATCCATCCCGGTGACGCGCCGCAGGTCGCCTGCCAGGCCCACTTCGCCGATCGCGACGGCGGTGGCGGGCATCGGCAGGTCCTTGAACGACGAGACGATCGCGAGTGCCACCGCCAGGTCGGCCGACGGGTCGGTGAGGCGCATCCCGCCGACGGTCGACAGGTAGATGTCGTTGGCTCCGACGGGCAGCGATGCGCGCTTCTCCAGCACTGCGGTGATCATCGCGGCGCGCGAGGAATCGATGCCGCTGACCGCACGCCGCGGCGACCCGGTGGCTGGCGACCCGATCAGCGCCTGCACCTCACCGATCAGTGGGCGCTTGCCGTCGAGGGTGACCGTCACCGCGGTGCCGGACACCGGTGCGGGCCGCTGATCGCGGAACAATCCCGACGGATCAGCCACGCATTCGATTCCGTTGTCGTGCAACAAGAAACAGCCGACCTCGTCGGCGGCGCCGAAGCGGTTCTTGACGCCGCGGACCATCCGAAGCGAGGTCGCGCGATCGCCCTCGAAATGCAGCACGACGTCGACGAGATGCTCCAGCGACCGGGGCCCGGCGATGGCGCCGTCCTTGGTGACGTGGCCGACCAGAATCATCGCCACCCCTGAGGTCTTGGCGGCCATCGTCAGCGCGGTGGTCACCGCCCGCACCTGGGTGACACCGCCGGTGACGCCGTCGTTCTCGGTGGTCGACATCGTCTGCACCGAGTCGACCACGACAAGGCTTGGCCGCACGTGGTCGATGTGGCCTAGCACCATCTGCAGGTCCGATTCGGCGGCGAGAAAGACCTCGTCGTGGGTGCAGCCGGTGCGCTCGGCGCGCATCCGGATCTGGCCCGCCGACTCCTCACCAGAGAGGTACAGCGCGCGGCTGCCGCCCTGCGCCCAGCGGTGCGCAACCTCGAGCAGGAGCGTCGACTTGCCGACACCAGGATCGCCTGCGAGCAGTGTCACCGACCCTGGGACCAGCCCACCGCCGAGAACACGGTCCAGCTCGCTCACGCCGGTGTGGAGGTGGCGGGTGCTTCCGACGTCGATCGAGCTGATCGGCACCGCGGGGGAGGTCGGGGCGACCGCGCGCAAGGCGTTCGAGCCGCTTACCGCGGCCAGCACCGCTACTTCGTCGACGGTGCCCCAGGTGCCGCAGTCCGGGCAGCGGCCGACCCACTTGGCGCTGGAGTGGTGGCATTCCGAGCAGCGATACTGCGAACGCGCTTTGGCCACGCCGTGACGGTATCGGTCGCGACCGACAGAACGCCTGTGCGCGACGTCGTGTCGGGGCGGCAATCGCCCCGGTTGCGGTTAGTGCCCGCCGCCGTGGCCGCCCTCTTCGGCGCCGGCCTCGACGGCCTCCTCACGCCGGGGGGCCTCGCCCGCCGAGATCGGCACTCCGACGGTGCCCTGGCCGGCGCGCTCGAAGTCGAACGTGAAGTCGTAGGTGATTCCGTTGGTGATCGGCTTCGTCAGCTTCACGGTGGCCTCGACGGTGTCGGCGCGGTCGACGCTTTCCAGCGCGGCCGTCTGCCCGTCGGGCACGCCGACGAGGAGCGCACCGTTGGCGGGCACCAAGGCGTCGCCGGTCAGCGTCACCTCGCCGAATTCGGACGTGATCGACAACAGCTTGTCGTTTTCGTCCGGCGAGTTGTTGGCGGCGACGAAGATCAGCTCGACGTCGCGGCCCGGCTGCACGTAGTCGGCGGTCTGGTCCGCGCGCAGATGGATGTTGCGCAGCGAGATGTCACCGATGTTCGCGCTGGTGCCATTGACGGCCGGTTCCTGGGTGGCGGTCTGGGAAATCTGGCCGGCCCCGCAGCCGCTGAGCGCGAGGGCAGCGGCTAGCCCGCAGGTGGCCAGTTTGAAGCGGTTCACACATGCCTCCTGCACGCCGGTCGCGGTGATTCAACTATGCACAGTAGTAGGTGGCGGTTCGCGGCGGTAGCGGAGGGTTGGCGGCGCCGGAAACGGTTTGCGCAGCGGCGCCACAACACCTCGACAGCTACGTCGAAGCGGTTCGCAGGGGAGCTCTAATCGGCCAGCGTGTGGCATGGATTGGTCACCATGTCAACCCCTGGTCTTCACCTGCGGTGCCCCTGACCTGCATAGTTGTGACGCACGTGTCCGGACCCCGTGCTAACATTGAGTAGTGAAAGGGGCTCCTAACTGATGATTTTTAAGGTCGGAGACACCGTTGTCTATCCACACCACGGTGCTGCGTTGATCGAGGCGATCGAAACCCGGACCATTAAAGGCGAACAAAAGGAATACCTCGTCTTGAAGGTCGCCCAGGGAGATCTCACCGTTCGAGTTCCCGCCGAGAATGCTGAATATGTTGGCGTCCGCGATGTGGTCGGGCAGGAGGGCCTGGACAAGGTGTTCCAGGTGCTTCGCGCGCCGCACACCGAGGAGCCGACCAACTGGTCGCGCCGGTACAAGGCCAATCTCGAGAAGCTGGCCTCCGGTGATGTGAACAAGGTCGCCGAGGTTGTCCGTGACCTGTGGCGCCGCGATCAGGAACGCGGCCTTTCCGCTGGAGAAAAGCGGATGCTGGCCAAGGCGCGGCAGATCCTCGTTGGCGAGCTCGCGCTTGCCGAGAACACCGATGACGAGAAGGCGGCGACCATTCTCGACGAGGCACTCGCTGCCGCCTCCTGACGGTTTGCCCAGGGTCGGGCTCGGCACCGACGTACACCCAATACAGGCCGGACGGCCGTGTTGGCTGCTCTGTTTGCTTTTTGAGGGCGCTGACGGCTGCGCCGGTCACTCCGACGGCGACGTCGCGGCTCATGCGCTGTGCGACGCGCTGCTGTCGGCTGCGGGCCTCGGCGACATTGGCTTGGTCTTCGGCGTCGACGACCCGCGTTGGGAAGGCGTGACCGGGACAAACATGCTGAGCCACGTCCGCGGGCTGCTCCAAACGAACGGCTTTCGCGTCGTCAACGCCACCGTGCAGGTGATCGGCAATCGGCCGAAGATCGCAGCGCACCGCGACCAGGCTCAGCACCTGTTGTCGGATCTGCTCAACGCGCCGGTTTCGGTTTCGGCGACCACCACGGACGGTCTTGGGCTTACCGGCCGTGGTGAAGGTTTGGCGGCGATCGCGACGGCATTGGTCATTCACGCCGAATAGTGCCGGTAAGCTGGCGCGTCGTGACCGAAGGCATGAAGCTCCACGACACCATGACAGGTGCCGTTCGTGAGTTCGAGCCTTTGCGGCCCGGTCACGTCTCCATCTATCTGTGCGGCGCGACCGTGCAGGGCCTGCCGCACATCGGCCACGTGCGCAGCGGGGTGGCGTTCGACATCCTGCGCCGCTGGCTGACGGCCAAGGGCTACGACGTCGCGTTCATCCGCAACGTCACCGACATCGACGACAAGATCCTCAACAAAGCCGCTGACGCGGGCCGTCCGTGGTGGGAGTGGGCCGCCACCTACGAGCGGGCGTTTTCGGCCGCCTACGACGCCCTCGGGGTGCTTGCGCCGTCGGCTGAGCCACGCGCTACCGGGCACATCACCCAGATCGTTGAGCTGATCGAGCGACTCATCGAACGAGGACACGCCTATGTCGGCGGCGGCGACGTGTACTTCGACGTGCTGAGCCTGCCCGAGTACGGGAAGCTGTCCGGGCACAAGATCGGCGATGTCCATCAGGGCGAAGGTGTGGCCACCGGAAAGCGCGACCAGCGCGACTTCACGCTGTGGAAGGGCGCCAAACCCGGAGAGCCGTCATGGCCCACACCGTGGGGCCCAGGCCGTCCCGGCTGGCACACCGAATGCGTCGCGATGTGCGAGGCCTACCTCGGTCCCGAATTCGACATCCACGCCGGCGGCATGGACCTGGTGTTCCCGCACCACGAGAACGAGATCGCTCAGGCCGAGGCCGCAGGCGACCCGTTCGCGAACTACTGGCTGCACAACGGCTGGGTCACCATGGGCGGCGAGAAGATGAGCAAGTCGCTGGGCAACGTGCTCGCGATCCCCGCTGTACTGCAACGGGTTCGGGCCGCAGAGTTGCGCTACTACCTTGGCAGCGCGCATTACCGATCGATGCTCGAGTTCTCCGAGACGGCACTGCAGGACGCGGTGAAGGCCTATACCGGCATCGAGGACTTTCTGCACCGGGTCCGCAACCGCGTCGGCGCGGTGGTGCCCGGCGAGTGGACCGAGAAATTCGGCGCGGCGCTCGACGACGACCTGGCCGTGCCGATCGCGCTCGCCGAGGTGCACGCCGCGCGCGCCGAGGGAAACCGGGCTCTGGACACCGGCGACCACGAAACTGCGCTGGCGCAGGCGATGTCGATCCGGGCGATGATGGGCATCCTCGGCGCCGACCCACTCGACGAGCGTTGGGAATCGCACGACGAGACCTCGGCCGCGCTGGCCGCGGTCGACGTGCTGGTGCGGGCCGAGGTGCAGCGGCGCGAGGATGCCAGGGCGCGAAGGGATTGGGCGGAGGCCGACGCGATCCGCGACCGGCTCAAGGAGGCCGGCATCGAGGTCACTGACACCGGCGACGGTCCGCAATGGTCGCTACTGGACGGATATTCGAAGTAGATGGCTGGTAACTCACGGCGCAAGGGTGCGATCCGCAAACCCGGCACCAAGAAAGGGCCGACGGTCGGGTCCGGCGGCGTGCGCAGACGCGGTCTCGAAGGCAGGGGCGCGACGCCGCCCGCCCACGAGCGTCCTCACCATCCAGCGGCCAAGCGCGCAGCCAAGGCGGCCAAGCAGCAGCGTGGCCGTGCCCATGCCCGCAAGACCGACGACACCGAGATCGTGCTCGGCCGCAATCCCGTCGTCGAATGCCTGCGCGCAGGCGTGCCCGCCACCGCGCTGTACGTCGCACTTGGCGCCGAGGCCGACGAGCGCCTCACCGAATCCGTCAGAATCGCCGCCGATGCGGGCATCTCGATTCTCGAGGTGCCGCGCCACGATCTGGATCGGATCGCGGCCAACGGTTTGCATCAGGGCATCGCGCTGCAGGTTCCGCCGTACTCGTACGCCCATCCCGACGACCTGCTCGCCGCCGCGACCGCGGCCGGGGATCCCGCGCTGTTGGTGGCGCTTGACAACATCTCCGACCCCAGAAATCTCGGTGCGATCGTCCGATCGGTGGCCGCGTTCGCCGGCAACGGCGTGCTCATTCCGCAGCGCCGTTCTGCGTCCGTCACCGCGGTAGCGTGGCGGACCAGCGCCGGTGCGGCCGCCAGGGTACGGGTGGCCCGTGCGACGAATCTGACTCGGACGCTTAAGCATTGGGCTGATTCCGGCCTTCAGATCGTCGGCCTCGACGCCGATGGCGGAACCGCTATCGACCAGTTCGACGGCACGGTGCCGACGGTCGTCGTCGTCGGCTCCGAGGGCAAGGGGCTGTCGAGACTGGTCCGGGAGACCTGCGACGCCGTGGTGTCCATTCCGATGGCCGGACCGACGGAGTCGCTGAACGCCTCGGTGGCAGCCGGTGTGGTGCTAGCCGAAATCGCCCGGCAGCGAAGGGGTTAGCCTCCGTCTGCTTGCGTTTAGAGCACCTTGACCAGGGTCGTCGACTTCGGCTCGATCCCAGCGCCAGGCGTCGCGCGGCGAACCCTCTTGGCTACCCATGGTGCCGCGAAGGCGGTGGTCCAACGCAGGTTGGCGCGAAAGTCGCGGACCGGGGGCGTCGACCGGAGCAGGGCCACGGACCGGGTGGCAAGTTCGTGCGGAACAGTCAGTGAATCAAGAACTTTGGCGGCCATCCGTTCGTGACCCAGTGGTGAGAGGTGGATGCGGTCGCCGTCCCACAACCGTGGGTCACGAAACTCGCTGAACCGCCAGAAGTCGATCAGCTGCAGACCAAGGTCCTCGGCGATGCCGCGGAGAAGTTCGTTGTACACCGCCGCGCGGCCCCGCAGCCGCCGGAACAGCGGCACGGTGCCAAGGTCGCCTGCGGTGAACACGAGCACACGGGCGCCGGTCTGCTGCAACGTCTTGAGCCCGTCGGCGTAGCGGGCCATCTTGCCGTCGATGTCGTTGCGCACCAACAGCAGATCGTTCATGCCCGCATACACGGTGACGAGATCCGGTTCGAGCATTACGGCCGTCTGAACCTGCTCGGTGAGGATCTCGTCCATCCGCCTGCCGCGAACGGCGAGGTTGGCGTAGCGCAGTTCGGGATTGTTCTGCGCCAGCGCCATCGCCACGTGATCCGCCCATCCCCGCAGACCATTTGGACTGGCCGGGTGAGGATCGCCGACACCCTCGGTGAACGAGTCGCCGAGTGCCACATACCTACTGAACACGGCCACGGCTTCAATGATGCCGATCCTATGGCGGTTCGCACGCCGCAGCGCCTGCGAAGTGCGAATCGACGCCAACCGTCCGACCGCCGTTCGCGTTGACGTAACCGCTGCTTAGCTCGGGCGGGCGCTAGCCGCCGAACAGTTGGAGCCCGCACCAAAGCCCACCAACCGAGGCGACCAGCGTGAGCGGCACGGTGAACAGCCCGACCTTGGTGAACTCTGCGAAGCCCGCTGGGATCCCTTCTCGGTGAACGACGCTGCGCCACAACAGGTTCGCCAGTGATCCCACGTAGGTGAGGTTCGGCCCGATGTTCACCCCGATCAGCACCGCCAGTATCGCGGGGCCCCCACCGCTCGCGACAAGCGGCAAAAGCACAAGCACCGCCGGCAGGTTGTTGACGACGTTGGACAACACCGCTGCCACCGCCGCAATGCCCAGGAGCGCAAGCAGGGTGGTCCCGGTCGGCAGTACCGCACGCATCACCTCGCCGAGGCCGTGTCGCATCAACGCATCCACGACCACGCCGAGACACAGCACGAACGCCAGGAACGGCACGTTGAGTGCGTCGAGGACGCCCGCCGGTGTGCTGCGGCGCTGGGCGAGGCTTCGCACGCCGAGCACGACGGCGCCAGCCAGCGCCGCCCACGCCGGTGAGATGTCGAACAGCGAGGTGACAGCGAACCCGACGAGCGTCGCCGCCAGCACGACGAGGACGAACACCGGCACTTCCGCGGCTTCTGGCACGGCCTCGGCGCGCGGTTTCTCCGACAGATCGCGACCGAAAAACCAACGCAACAGCACGAACTCGACGGCTATCGCCGCCAACCAGGGCAGCGCCATCACCGCGGTGAAGTGAAGGAACGTCATGCCCGCTGCGGTGAACGCCAGCAGGTTGGTCAGGTTCGACACCGGAAACAGCAGCGACGCACTGTTGGCAAGATGCGCGGTGGCGTATGCATATGCCCGCGGCGGGACCGCGAGCGCCCTGACCGACGCCAGCACCACCGGTGTCAGCAACACCACCGTGGCGTCAAGGCTCAGGATCGCGGTGGTCGCGGCGGCGATCACGAAGACCACGGCCAGCAGCTTGTGCTGGCTGTCGGCGCTCGCTCGGGCCATGGCCACCCCCGTGGCATGGAAAAGCCCTTCGTCGTCGCAGAGTCGCGCCAGCACCAGCACGGCGGCCAGGAAGCCGACCACCGGCAACAGCCTGCCGACTTCGGCGGCCGCGTCGTGCCACGAAATCACCCCGAATGCGATGAGCAGACCGGCCGCTGGAACCGCTGCGACGGCCTCGGGCCAACCCCGCGGGCGCACCAGGGCGAAGCCCAGAACCACGACGAGTGCCGCAAGAGCAGCGATCACAGTGTCAGCTGAGCCACGGATCGGCGCGCTGCCACAGGGTGGGCAGATGCAGTGCGACACCGTCGACGTCCGCCAGCCGGGACAACACCCGCATCGACACGTCGAGATCGTCGCCGGCGTATGGCAGGGCCCGCAGTGGTTTGTGCAGTGGCCGAAGGAAGTCGTCCCAGTGAATCAGCACCACGCGGCGGGCGTCGACCGTGCGCACCGTCTCTGACCAGTAGTCGACCAGGTAGTGCTCGGGCTGTAGGCCCAGTTGGCCGATCCCGAGGTACACGACGTCCGCGCGCTGCCCGGCAAGCGCGCCGCGGACGAAGCCTGCGCTGCCGACGATCAGGAGCCGACGATCCGATGGCCGGTGGTGCACGAGCGTCGACCACGCTTCGCCGCACTTGTAGGCCTTCACCTTGACGGGCGGGGTGACCGGTTCGGTGATCCCCCCCGGGAAGCGGTCGGGCGGGCAGTGCTCGGCTTCGATCTGCGTGACGTCGTACGCGCCAAGGGTTATCGGCTCACCGGGGGTGACCACGACGACTCGATCCTCCGGCAGTCCGTGGCCGCGGCCGATCTGCGCGGCCGACGTCCCGCCGACCACACGTGCACCGGTGCGCTCGGCGACCACCGCGGAATCCATCGCGTGGTCGAAGTGGGTGTGCACAGGAAGCACCGCCTCCAAGCGGTCGACGCTCATGCGGGTCAGGCAGCCGTCGATGCGCGGGGCCGACGGTGACAACGGCCGAAAGACGACGTCGAGCAGGTGCGGCCGGGAGAAGAAGCCGTCGGTCATCAGCGCGGACTCGCCGTCGTCGATCAGCAGCGTCGTTACACCTGCCCAGGTGACGGTCAGGGGTGCGCCGGGCCCTGGCGACGGAACGTCGAAGTAGCGCGTGTAGTCGCGTAGGTCGGGTCGGCCGAGCTTGAGGCGCATACGGCCACCCTAGGTGCCTAGGTGCGACTCCCGTAGCGGCGCCGGAACTTCTCGACCTGCCCCGCTGTGTCGATGTGCCTGCGCGAACCCGTCCAGAACGGGTGGGATGCCGAGCTGATGTCGACGACGACCAATGGGTAAGTGCTGCCCTGAAATTCGATGGTGCGTTCGCTCCTGATGGTTGACCGGGTCAGGAACGCGTCGCCAGTCGTGGCGTCCTTGAAGACCACCGGGTGATAGTCGGGGTGGATGTCGCGCTTCATCGATCTTCTCCTTCGTGTGCGCCTGCGTGCTCGTCCGCGTGCTCGGACATTTCTTCGCACGGATCCTCGTGCCAGTCGCCGAACGGATCGGCGTAGGTCGGCCATTCTTCGGGCCGTGACAGCTCGTCGTCGGTGAGCAACGCCCCCCGCAACCCGTCGACGATCTCTTCGGGTTCGGCGCCGCACACCAGCACCGTGATCGAGACGTGCCTGTCGCCCAATCGGTCATGCCAGTCGGCGGCCGCAAGCGCGCTGCGTTGCGGATCTGCATACGCCCGCTCGCTGGAACTCATTGCTGCCAACCATCTTCCGGCGTACTCGAACCGCATCCCGCCACCCGCCGACTCGATCCACATGACGTCATCGAATCTGTTCGCCAACCACAGTCGGCCCCTGGTGCGCACGACGCCGTCAAGCAGCAGGTCCAAAGTGGCGTGCAGCCGCTGAGGGTGGAACGGTCGGCGGGCGGTGAACACCATGAGGCCGACGTCACCGTCGGGATCCAGCGGCGGTTCGCCTGCCAGCAACGGGTCGTGGGGATTATCGCTGCGGCCGCGTCGGGTACCGGACTCCAGATTGGCCAGCGCCACCTCGACGCGTGCGGTACCAATGGTGATCCGAGACAGCGGAGCCAGGCGGCGAAGTGTGGCAAGCATTTTCGGCTCGGGCCGGGAAAGCACCAGCACGTCGGCGAACTCGGCCTGCCCGACCACCACCTGTGCCACGGTGCGACCGTCGTCGAGCTCGTCGTCTCCCACGGCCTGCTGTAGCCAATGCGCCGAATCGACGCACGTCACCACCGCATCGATCCGCACGTCGCACGCCGCAGGCCCGTCGACATATCCCGGACCGACTCGGACCCGGATGTTGTTGATCGCCCAACAGACTGGCTCGGGCTCCAGCCATGGCATCAGGTGCACGACGATGCGTTGAACGTCGCTGCGGCGGTGCAGTCGACGCAGCAGCACCAGCAGGTCGTCGCGAACGGTGCAGGCGACGCAGCCCCTCGTCAGCTCGAGTGGCCATTCGGATGTCGCCCCTCGGGTGCTGACGCTGCGCACCACCACCTGGCCGTCGAACCGATGCCTGACCACGACGGTGCCGCTGCGGTCCGCCAACACATCGACGACGTCCTCGGTCTGGCCCTGTCCGGCGACCAGAACCACTGGAGTTCGCATGCACCCCTCCGCTCTCAATTGAAAACGATTATCATTACCGTTAGGCAGAGTACCCGAGCCACAAAGGAGGCATATGTCCGCGCACTGTCAGGTCACCGGCAGGGCACCCGGCTTCGGCAACACGGTGTCCCACTCGCACCGGCGCACCAGGCGTCGGTGGAACCCCAACATCCAGACCAAGACGTACTACCTGGCTTCGGAGGGCCGCAGGGTCAAGCTGCGGGTCAGCGCCAAGGGCATCAAGGTCATCGATCGCGACGGCATCGAGACCGTCGTCGCCCGGCTGCGTCGTGATGGAGTGAAGATCTGATGGCCCGCACCGACATCAGGCCCGTGGTCAAGCTGCGCTCGACCGCGGGCACCGGCTACACGTACGTCACCCGCAAGAACCGGCGCAACGACCCCGACCGGATAGTGCTGCGCAAGTACGATCCCGTCGTTCGTCGCCACGTCGAATTCCGCGAGGAACGCTGATGGCCAAGAAATCCAAGATCGCAAAGAACGAACAGCGCCGGCGCATGGTGGCGCGATATGCCGAGCGACGCGCTGAACTCAAGGACACCATCCGACGCGGCACACCTGACCAGCGGGCAGCGGCAATGGCCGCGCTGCAACGCCTTCCGCGAGACTCCAGCCCGGTGCGATTGCGGAATCGAGATGTTGTCGACGGCAGGCCGAGGGGTCATCTGCGCAAGTTCGGGCTGTCCAGGGTCAGGATGCGTGAAATGGCTCATCGCGGTGAACTGCCTGGCGTGTCCAAGGCGAGTTGGTAAGGCGATGGCGAAGAAGAACCGCTCGCGGCGCCTCCCGCCGCCAGAGCTTAAGCGGCAGAAGAAAAATCCGTTAAAGGCGCTTGGCGTCACGACCATTGATTACAAGGATGTGCACCTGCTTCGCACGTTCATCTCTGAGCGGGGCAAAATCCGCTCCCGGCGCGTTACGGGCCTGACGCCCCAGCAGCAGCGCCAGGTTGCCATGGCGATCAAGAACGCCCGCGAGATGGCGCTGTTGCCGTTCGGCGATTCGAGGTAGGGCGCGCACGGGGGTGCCCGCCTGCGCTGTCGGTCAGTTCGGTCAGAAGCTGAGCCGGCGATACCGCTGCAGGCGGCGCACGGCGCCGGCCGGCGCAGGGCCGTCGTGTGGGCGCAAACAGTCGTCAATCCGGGCGCGGACGTCGTCGGTATCGAGGTGCATTCCGATAGCAACCAGACAGTTCGGTGATGCCGATGGGCCAGCGGTGGCGATGTGAATCGATGGGCCAACCAGATTCACCACGTAGGTCCGCACCCTAGCGCGATATCGCACCGCGACCGTTCCTTTGAGCCGGTAGACCCCGGCGGGTGGATTCTCCAGCAGGTCAAGAAGCCGTCCGGGGTCGATACAGCCAGCGCTGGTCACCGTGACCGAGTCGGCGTGAACATGGTCGTCGTCGGCGGCATGAGCTTTCGGTGCGGAGTCCGTTGTGGCGTCAAAGAATAATTCCCGCAACGAGAGCTGCCCCGGCTCATCCTCCGCCGCGGGGTCATACAGAAACGCGGGATCGATCCGGCCGCCAACCGTCCCTACGACAAGGGCGTAAGGATTCAGTTCCCGGACACGCCGTTGCACCCGTTCGAGCGTCGGGTTGCGGTCGGCATCGGGTATCTGGTCGAGCTTGTTGACGACGACCAACGAGGCCGCGCCATACCGGGCGGGCGGCATCGTCGTGCGGTCGAGGGTTTGAAAGTGGGCAGGGGCGTCGATGACATCGATCACGCCCCCCGACCGCACCCCTGCGACACCGCTGAAGCGGATGAGCCGCGCGATTGTGACCGGGTCGGCAAGGCCGCTGGCCTCGACGATGATGGCGTCTAGGTCCAGCCGCGGATCGGCAAGTCTGGCCAACGCGTCGTCAAGTCCACCGTCGTCGGGCAGGCAGCATATACAGCCGCCGGCAATCGAGGCAGGTTCGTCGACCTGTCCAGCGACAAGCCCGGCGTCGACGTTGAGCGCGCCAAAGTCGTTGATCACCACGCCGATCCGCGCTCTTGGAGTGCGGAGCACGTGGTTGAGAAGGCTCGTCTTGCCCGCACCGAGATAGCCGGTCAACGCAATCACCGGGACTTGTCGACCAGCGCCGACCTGACCGCCGGCCACTTAAATGAACGGCGTGAGCGTGACGCCGTCGGCCAGCAGGCGTTCGCGAACCGCTGTGGCGATCCGCACCGCCCCTGGCGAATCGCCGTGCACGCAAACCGATTCGACGGTGATCGGAATTGTCGAGCCGTCGACAGCGGCAACCCGGCCGGAGCTCACCATCGACGCGACCCGATCGGCGATCTCGGCTGGGTCGTGCAGCACTGCGTTACGCGCGCGTCGCGAAACCAGTTGACCATCGGCGCGATACGACCGGTCAGCGAACGCCTCCGGCACCGTGCGCAGGCCCAGCTCGTTGGCGTTGGCGAAGAACACCGAACCGGCCAGGCCCAGCACGGGCAGGTCGGGATCGACGGCGTGCACCGCCTCGGCAACCGCATGGGCCTGATCGTGATTGTTGACGATCGTGTTGTACAGCGCGCCATGGGGTTTGACGTAGCTGACGGTCGATCCTGCCGCGTGTGCCAGCGCCTGTAGCGCACCGATCTGGTAGATGACGTCGGCGCTCAGGTCCTCGGGTGCGACGTCGATGAACCGGCGGCCGAACCCGGCAAGGTCCCGATAGCCGACCTGTGCGCCGATCCGGACACCCCGTTCGGCGGCGGCCCGGCACGTGCGACGCAGCAGCGCGGGGTCGCCGGCATGAAATCCGCACGCGATGTTGGCGCTGGTGACCACGTCGAGCATGGCCTCGTCGTCGCCGAGTTGCCATGCTCCGAAGCCCTCGCCGAGGTCGGCATTGAGATCGACGGCGGTCACGTCGCCAAGCCTACGGCCGGCGACGGCCAGCGATTCTCCGAGACGAACTCCGACAGCGGGCGCCCCACGGTCCAGCTGTCCAACTCCAGCTGGGGACGGTCGGGGAACTCGGGCACCGGACCGAGACACAGGACCGCGATCGCCTCGGCGCCTTCCGGCATGTCCAGCAGGCGTTCGAGCCTGCGCGGATCGAAGATCGACACCCAGCCCATGCCGAAGCCCTCGGCGCGCGCAGCCAGCCACAGGTTCTGGATCGCGCACGACACCGACGCCAGATCCATCTGCGGCAGCGTGCGGCGGCCGAACACGTGGTTGTCCCTGCCATCTCCGAGAGCGACGACGAAGAGTTCGGCGCATTCGAGTATGCCCTCGACCTTCAGCGCGAGGAACTCGTCGCGACGCGGTCCCAACGCCTGTCCGGTCCGCGCGCGTTCGTCCTCGACCAGGGTGTGGATCTGCCGGCGCAACGTCGTTTCGGTGATCCGGATGAATCGCCACGGCTGCATCAGGCCCACACTCGGCGCCGCATGTGCGGCCTGCAGCAGGCGCGCAAGCGCATCCTCGGGCACCGATGCACCTGGCACGAAACGGCGCATGTCACGCCGCTCGGCGATCGCTCGGTAGACCGCCTGCCGCTCCTTTGCGCTGAACGCGTGGTCCGTCACGCCAGCCAGCCTAGGTGGCACCATCGTGGGGTGGCAGACGTACTTATCACGGCAACCGAATTGGCCGCCCGCATCGAATCGGCTGAACCGCTGACCATCCTGGACGTGCGATGGCAGCTCAGCGAACCCGATGGGCGCGCCGCGTACGAGCAGGGCCACATTCCCGGCGCGGTCTACCTCTCGCTCGAAGACGAGCTCAGCGATCATGCCGTCAGCGGGCGGGGGCGCCACCCGTTGCCATCGGGACGCGCGCTGGAGGCGGCCGCCCGCCGGTGGGGCGTCCGCCAGGGCGTGCCGGTCGTCGTGTACGACGACTGGAATCGCGCGGGCTCGGCCAGGGCGTGGTGGGTGTTGACCGCCGCAGGCATACCCGAGGTGCGCATCCTCGACGGCGGATTGTCGGCGTGGCCCGATGTGCTCGAAAACGGCACCGTGACACCGGAACCCGGTGACGTGACGGTGCCGTACGAGGATCTCTACGCCGGCGCACTGCCCACACTGACCGCAGGCCAGGTGACTGCACCGGGCCTGACGCTGCTCGACGTTCGCGCGCCCGAACGCTACCGCGGCGACGTCGAGCCCATCGATCCGGTCGCCGGACACATCCCCGGAGCCAGGAATGTGCCGAGCACCAGCCTGCTGGCCGATGACGGAACGTTTCTGCCCGACGCCGCATCCGCGCGGCTGTACGGCGATGGTGCCATCGGCGCGTACTGCGGATCGGGGGTCACCGCGTCGGTCGTCGTTGCGGCATTGGCCGCGTCCGGTGTCACCGCGGCGTTGTATCCCGGCTCGTGGTCGGAGTGGTGCTCGGACCCGGCGCGTCCCGTGGCACGCGAGCCCAAATAGCGGGTTGACTTCAAGTCGACTTGAACCGACATAGTCAGGTCATGACTATCACTAAACAGACCTACGACGAGCAACCGAAGCATTGGAACGGTGTGGCCGGATGCGCCTGGGTCGAGGAGCAGGAGTTGCTCGACCGGATGTTCCAGCCGCTCGAGGATCTGCTCGTCGACGCCGTCGTCGCGGGATCCGGGCACCGAGTGCTCGACGTCGGCTGCGGCGCGGGCGGCATCACACTTGCCGTTGCGCGGCGTCTCGGCGCGCAGGCCCGCTGTGTAGGCGTCGACATTTCCGATCCGATGATCGCGGCGGCCCGAACCCGCGCCGAAAGCGAAGACGCCTGCGCAAGTTTTATCCGCGCCGACATTCAGACCCACCCGTTCGAACCTGCGGACTTCGACATGATCATCTCGCGTTTCGGCGTCATGTTCTTCAACGACCCGGTGATGGCCTTTGCGAACCTGCGCAGCGCCGCACGGGACGACGCCGAGATGGCGTTCATCGCCTGGCGCAGTGCCGAGGAGAATCCGTTCATGACCACCGCCGAGCGCGCTGCGGCCCCGCTGGTCCCGAACATCCCTGTCCGCCAGCCTGATTCGCCGGGACAGTTCGGCTTCGCAGACCGGCATCGGGTCGCTGACATCTTGGACGAGAGCGGCTGGGCCGATATCGGCATTCGGGCGATCGATGTCAATTGCACGCTGCCGGAGAAGGATCTGGTCCGGTACTTCACCCGGCTGGGTCCGCTCGGTCTGGTCCTCGGAGGGGTCGATGACCGTACGCGCTCGCGCGTCATCGAAACTGTCCGTCCCGCGTTCGATCCCTACGTAGACGGAGATGTGGTCCGCTACACCGCTGCCTGCTGGATGGTCAGCGCTCGCGCGGGGACACAGCCGAAGCCAGGTTCGACTCGGTAAGAACGTCCGCGGGCGCGCCAACCGCGACGACGCGGCCACCGCCGAGCAGCACGCAGTGGTCGAATCGCTCGGCGAAACCGAAATCGTGGGTGGCCGCCACGATCGTCGTGCCTGAGGCCGCGAGTCGGCGCAGCTGCCGCGCCACCCGGTCCGCCGCGTCGCCGTCGAGCGCGGTCGTGGGTTCATCCAGCAGCACGACGGGCGCCTGCTGGGCGAAGGCCTGGGCCAGCAGGACTCGCTGGCGCTGCCCTCCGGAAAGGTCTCCGAGCCTGCGGTGCCGCAGCTCCTCGAGACCGAGCTCTGCGATCCAGTACGTGACGATGTCGCGGTCGGAACGCGAAGGGCGGCGCAGCAACCCGAGCTGGCGCCATCGGCCCATTGCGACCGCCTCGTCGACGGTGATCGGAAATGCATCACCCACCGCACTGCGCTGCACCGCCAGCGCCACCTCGCGTCCGCCCAGCTCGACAGTGCCGCCCTCGGGTGCTCTGACCCCGGCGATCAGTTCGAGCAGCGTCGACTTTCCGCAGCCGTTGGGGCCGACCACTGCCGTCGTCGCCCCGACCGGGAGCGCAAGGGTCAGCCCGCTGAACACACGGAATCCGTTATAGCCGAACGTAACCCGCTCCAAGTTGACGCTACTGCGCACTATCAACCGCATCCCAATTGAAAATGGTTGTCATTAACGTTTAGAGTATAGGCGTGCTTGCCTGGCTTAGCGAACCGTTCGGATCCGACGTCGTGCAGCGTGCGCTGTTGGCCGGGTTGGTCGTGGCGTGTCTGTGTGCAGTCGTCGGCACGTGGGTGGTGCTGCGCGGCGCGGCGTTCCTCGGCGACGCGATGTCGCACGGTGTGCTTCCCGGTGTCGCTGTTGCCTCCGTGCTCGGCGGCAACATCTTTGTCGGCGCGATGGTGGCGGCGCTGGCTATGGCCTACGGGGTGTCGGCGATCAGCAGCTCATCCCGGTTGTCCGCCGACACCAGCATTGGCCTGCTGTTGGTGGGCATGCTGGCCGCAGGTGTGATCATCGTGTCGCACTCGCAGAGCTACGCCGTCGATCTCACCGGCTTCCTGTTCGGCGATGTGCTTGCAGTGCGGGCCAGCGACATCGCCCTTCTTGCAACCGCATTGGTGTTGACCGCAGCAGCGGCGGCCGTTGGTCGACGCGCCTTCGTGGCGGCTAGCTTCGATCCCCGCAAGGCGGCGACGCTGGGACTGCGACCAGAAATTGCCGCCGCGGCACTGACCGTGCTCATAGCAGTGGCCATCGTCGCCTCTTTCCGGGTGGTGGGCACGCTGCTGGTCTTCGGGCTGTTGATCGCGCCGCCGGCGGCAGCGGTCATCTGGGCCAACACAATCCCCCAGATCATGACCGCGGCCGCGGTGATCGGCTGCGCGGCGGTGGGCCTTGGCTTGGTGGTGTCCTGGCACGCCGCGACCGCCGGTGGGGCGACGATCGCCGCCGTAGCCGTCGGGATCTTCTTCTGTTCGCTGGCGGCCTCTGTGCTGCGCCGCCACGCCGTCAAGGCTGGCGTCCTGCTCACGGTTGCGGCGGGACTGGCCGGATGCGGTGGCGGCACCGACCACGCGGCGACGTCGACTCCGCCCGCCGTCGACGATGAGGCGCCACCCGCAGGCGCGGAGGAATCTGCGGAGCCGGTGACGCGATTGGTCGTGGTCGACCCCTTCACCGGCGACACCTCGGTTTTCGACGTGCTCGACGAGAAGGAGACGAACCTTGGCCTGTTCGGTTCCGTCGAAAAGCTCAGCGGTGACGGCCGATTCGGATACCTGCACGGGCGTGACAAGGTGACGGTTGTCGATGCAGGCTCGTGGACGTTCGATCACGGCGACCACAACCACTACTACATCGCTGCGCCGGCTGTTGCGGGCACCGTGGACGGCGGGCCCGATTTCGTCGCCGCCGACCAGGGCACTGCCGCCTTCCTGTCCGACGACGGCGGGGTCAAACTGCTCGATCGCGAGCGACTCGGCGAGCATACGATCGAATCGTCATCGATGGACGTCGGTAATCTGCGCGGTATCGCCCATGCGGTTCCACAGCGAGACGGCTTACTCATCGTCACGGAGTCGGGCCAGCTGCAGACGGTCGATGATCACGGTTCGGCGCGCCTGTTGCCCGGCGAATGCCCGGCCGCGACGGGAGCCGCTGTGACGCGTCGAGCTGTGATTTTTGGCTGCGAGAACGGTGCGATTCGTGTGGCTGTCGGTGGGCAGGAGCCCGCCGTCACGCAGATCCCGTTTCCCACCAACAGACCCGCGGCGGCGCTCGGCCAGCTGCAGCACCGCGACCGACACAACCTGCTGGCCGCAATCGCCGGCAACGAGGTGTGGGTGCTGGACAGTGGGCGGCGAACCTGGTCCCCGGTGGCGGCAGCCGGCGCCGTCGCGGTCAGCACAGGCGATGACAATGAGGTTCTGGTGTTGACGCGCGATGGTGTGCTGCGCGCCATCGATGCGGTCACTGGCGCCGAAACCGCCTCTGTGAGCCTCTTTTCAGGCGGTGTGCCGGACGTTGGGCCCGCCCCGGTGATCGAGGTTGACAGTGATCGCGCCTACATCAACAACGCCGCGGCACGCGAGATCTATGAGGTCGATTACGGCGACTCGCTGCGGATCGCGCGCACCATGAACACCGGTGTGCAACCGGGCCTGATGGTGAAGGCCGGCCGGTGAAGCATCTGCTGCACATAGCGAGTCTTGCGCTGGTCACAGTGATCGCGGGATGCGCAGGAACCGGCGGCACGCCGTCCGCCGACCACCAGATCGTGGTCACCACAAACATTCTCGGTGACGTGGTGCGAAACGTCGTGGGTGATACCGCAGACGTGCGCGTGCTGATGAAACCCAACGCAGACCCGCACTCGTTCGCGGTCTCGGCGCAGGAGGCAGCCGCCATCACCACCGCAGACTTGGTCGTCTACAACGGACTTGGGCTCGAGGAGTCGCTGCAGCGCCATGTCGACTCCGCGGCTGACAACGGAGTGCCGACGCTGGCAGTCGGCGATCATGTCGATCCCATCGAGTACGCGACGGGGGATGGAGAAGGAAATCCCGACCCGCACTTCTGGACGGATCCGCAGCGGATGCTCGCTGGGGTGGACGCCATCGTCGACGCCGTCCGCGAGCACATCCCAGCCATCGAAGGCGACCGGATCGACCAGAACGCCAACAACTATCGCGAGGAACTGCGGCAACTGTCGAACGAGATGACCGAACGGTTCACCACCATCCCCGTCGAGCGCCGCAAACTGGTGACCAACCATCACGTCCTCGGTTACCTGGCTGCGCGATTCGGCTTCACCGTCATCGGGGCCGTCGTGCCCAGTGGTACGACGCTGGCCTCGCCGAGTTCTTCGGATCTGGAGTCGCTCGCCGGTGCCGTTCGCGACGCGGGCGTGCCAGCCATCTTCGTCGACTCGTCTCACCCGGACCGGCTGGCACGCGTGCTCGCCGACGAAGCGGGAGTGGACGTCGACGTCGTGGCGCTCTACAGCGAATCACTCGACGAGCCGGGCACTAAGGGTGCCACGTACCTCGACATGATGCGTACCAACACCGAGGCGATCGTCAACGGTCTGACCTCGCGCTGAACCCATTGGAAGACAACCGATTAGGAGATACATGCATACGAAGAGGTACTTCGCGGCGTCGGGGGCGCTGGCTGCGGCGCTGACGTTGGCGGGTTGCGGAGGCGGGGGCGAGCAGGCAGCCGAGAGCTCAACGCCATCTCCAGAGATCAAGGTGAACGAGCCGGTCGTTGCGACATACGACGGTGGCCTCATGGTTATCGACGGAGAGAGCCTCGAGGTAAAGGCCGACATCCCGATGGACGGCTTCCTGCGGGTGAATCCGGCCGGCGACACCGAGCACGTGATGGTGTCGACAAACGAGGGGTTCCAGGTTCTCGACGCCGCGAGCGCGCAGCTGACCGACACCACCTTCGCCGCCGAGGAGCCTGGTCATGTCGTCCCGCACGGCGAGCGCACGGTGCTGTTCGCCGACGGCAGCGGGGAGATCACCATGTTCGATCCGCATGAACTGGCCGACGGCACACCGCAAGTCGAGACAGCCAAGGTGCCGGAGCCGCATCACGGTGTCGCCGTCGTGCTCAGCGACGGGACGCAACTGCGTAGCGAGGGGAATGAGGACACCCGCAGCGGAGCGGTGGCCCTCGATGCGGACGGCAAGGAAATCGCGCGCAGCGCGGAGTGCGCCGGCCTGCACGGCGAGGCTGTGGTGGCCGGCGAGACGGCTGTGTTCGGTTGTGAGGACGGCGTACTGGCGTTCGCCGACGGCCGGTTCACCAAGATCGCCAGTCCCGGCGAGTACGGCCGGGTCGGCACGATCAAGGCACACGCCGATTCCGCGGTCGGGCTTGGTGACTTCAAGGTGGACCCCGACGCCGAGTTGGAGCGCACCGAGCAGTTCTCCCTGATCGACACTGACACCAATCAACTAAAGGTCGTGCGGTTACCCGCTTCGGTGAGCTATTCGTGGCGGTCGCTGGCTCGCGGCCCGCATGCCGAAGCACTGATCCTCGGCACCGACGGAAACCTGTACGTCATCGACCCGAACACGGGCGCAACGGTCAAAACCATTGCGGTGACCGAGAAGTGGACGGAACCCGATGATTGGCAGCAACCCCGGCCCGCAGTGTTCACGCGAGGGCATGACGTCTACGTCACCGAGCCTGCCAGCAAGGAGTTGCATGCGGTCGATATCGAAGCCGGACAGGTGAGCAGTTCCGTCACCCTCGAGCAGACACCCAACGAGATCAGCGGCGCGGTCGGACACGAGCACTGAGCATTGGCGTGGCGGCGTCACCCTCAGTGGCTATGGGTGACGCCCCACGCCGGCAGTGGGTCGGGATAGGTCTGCCACGCCTGCTCGCCCTGCGCGATCTCCTGGTCGGTCAGTAGCGCCGACTCCAGCAGCCCGGTCAGCTTGTCCCGGTCGATGCGCACTCCGATGAACACGATCTCCTGGCTGGGCTTTAGCTCGGTGGTCGACCAGTACTGGGCCGGCTCGATGACCAGGTTCGGACCGGCCTGCGACCAGATCGCCGCAATCGACGGCCGGGTGGCGATCCAGCAAAACCCCTTGCTGCGCAACAGCCCTCGCACTTGATCCAGTGCCTGCGAGAGCCGCTGTGGATGAAACGGCCGATCCGACCGGAACGTCATCGAGCCGATGCCGTACTCCTCGGTCTCCGGCGTGTGGCCGACGGCGATCTCCTCGTCCCAGCCGGGTGCCTCGTTGGCGGCAATCGGATCGAAAAGACCGGTGTCGAGCACGTGTGAAAGCTCCACGACGCCGTGGTCGATATGGATCAGCTTGGCGGTGGGGTTCAGCCGGCGCACCACCGTCTCAACCGCGCCGAGTTGGGTGGGGCTGACCAGGTCGGTCTTGTTCAGTAGAAGCACGTCGGCGAACTCCACCTGGTCCACCAGCAGGTCGGCGATGCTGCGCGCGTCGCCTTCACCCGCCACCATCTGGCGGGCGGCCAATGCTTCACCACGTGCGAGCTCGGCGAGGAACGTCGACGCATCGACGACCGTGACCATGGTGTCCAGTCGGGCCACTTGACCAAGGCTGAAGCCGTTCTCGAACTCCCAACTGAATGTTGCTGCCACCGGCATGGGCTCGGAGATGCCGGTCGACTCGATCACGAGGTAGTCGAAGCGCTGGTGTCTCGCGAGTGCGTCGACAGCTTCGATGAGATCCTCGCGCAGCGTGCAGCAGATGCATCCGTTGGTCAGTTCGACGAGCTTCTCCTCGGTGCGATCGAGGTGGCCCTGTCCAGCCACCAGCGCCGCGTCGATGTTCACCTCGCTCATGTCGTTGACGATGACCGCCACGCGCTTACCTTCGCGGTTGGCAAGGATGTGGTTGAGCAATGTGGTCTTTCCGGCTCCGAGGAAGCCGGACAGCACGGTGACGGGCAGCAGTTCGGGTGCAAGCGGTGACATCCCTTAATGATAATCATTTTCAATAAAGGTGCACACCTGACTCGCGCTTCGCTAATGCAAACGGTTATCGTTACCGGCGTGATGACGACGAAGATTGCGAGCGTGCGCGTGTTGGTGGCAAGCGCCCTGCTGGCTGCCCCTTTTGGCCTTGCGGCGTGTTCCGGAGGCGCCGAGCCTGCCGAGCCGGGCGCCACGACAGCTGCCGCGGGCCAATGCCCCGTCACGCCGGTCGACGTCGTGGTCAGCGTCGACCAGTGGGGCGACATCGTCTCGGAGCTGGGAGGTGACTGCGCGAAGGTCACAACGGTGCTGGCCAGCTCGGCGGTCGATCCCCACGATTACGAACCCGCGCCGTCGGACGCGGCGAAGTTTGAGGGTGCGCAGCTAGTCGTGATCAACGGCGGCCACTACGACGAGTGGGCCGCCAAGCTGGCGGCGAGCTCGGCTCCCGACGCAGCCGTCGTCGACGCGCTGGCGGCCAGCGGCGCCGAAGCGGGCCATGAGGGCGAAGAGCACGGCCACGACGGCGAAGAGCACGGTCACGAAGGTGAGCCGAACCCCCACGCCTGGTACAGCCCCACGGCGGTGACGGCCGTGGCCGACGCGGTGGCCACCGAACTGGGGAAGCTCGCACCCGATGCCGCGGGCTATTTCGACGAGCGCCGCACCGCCTTCACCGAAACGCTCAAGCCGTACGATGACCTGATCGACTCCATCAAGGCCAGCGCGTCTGGCAAGACCTACGCGGCGACCGAGAGCGTGTTCGACGACATGGCCGCGGCCCTCGGCCTCGTCAACCGCACACCCGAGGGTTATCAGGTCGCGTCGGCCAACGAGTCGGACCCCTCGCCCGCCGATCTGGATGCCTTCCTCCGGCTGCTCGCCGACCGCGGCGCCGACGTGCTCATCTACAACGTGCAGACCGAAGGCTCAGTGCCGCAACAGATTCGGACCGCGGCCGAGCAGGCTGGCGTGCCAGTGGTCGAGGTCACCGAGACCGTTCCACCAGGGTCGACGTCCTTCGAGAGTTGGCAGGTGAACCAGTTGACCGCGCTCGCCAAGGCACTTGGTGTCCCTGCGTGAGTCGATGACCCCACCGCCCGCGCTGTCGTTCACTGACGTCAGCGCCATGCGCGGCGGCCAAACAATCTGGTCGCAGGCCAACTTCGAGGTACCGGCGGGCGGCATCGTCGCGGTCATCGGCTCGAACGGCGCGGGCAAGACCACACTGCTGCAGATCGTGCTCGGGCTGATCGCTCCCGCAACCGGGCAGGTCCGGGTTTTCGGCGAATCACCCGGCGAGTTCAACCCGCGGATCGGCTATGTCCCGCAGAACTTCGGCGCCGCACCGGGTGAAGCGGTCCGCTCCCGCGACGCGGTGATGCTGGGGCTGAACGGAAACCGGTGGGGCCTGCGTGGCTCATCGCGCTCGGAGAACGAACGCGTCGACGAGGCACTGGCCGCCGTCGACGCAACCGCACTTGCCGACAAGCGGCTGTCCCAACTGTCCGGCGGCCAGCGCCAGCGAGTGGCCCTTGCCGAGGCGCTCGTCGGCGAGCCGACATTGCTGATCCTCGACGAACCGCTCGCATCGCTGGATCTGCGGACCCAAAGCGAGATCGTCGCGCTGCTGCGGCGGATCAACTCCGAGCTCGGGGTGACGATCCTCGTCGTGGCCCATGACCTCAACCCGCTGCTGAACGTCCTCACCAGTGCGATCTACCTGCTGGACGGGCACGCCCACTTCGACACTCTCGACGGCTTCGTCAACGAGGAACTGCTGAGCCACCTCTACGGCACCCGCATGGAGGTCGTGCACACCCCGCAGGGCGAGCTGTACATGAGGAGGTCGTGATGAGCACGACCCTGGTGGCGCTGGGTTATCAGGAGAACTGGTCGCAGATCCTGGCGTCGGCGTTCATGCGCAACGCGCTGATCGGGGGCACCATCGTCGCGCTCGCCGCCGGGCTGATCGGCTACTTCGTCGTGGTCCGCAGCACCGCGTTCGCCGCCCATGCGCTCGCCCACATCGGATTGCCAGGCGCGACAGGCGCGGTGCTGGTCGGGGTTCCCGTCGTGTTCGGGCTCGGGGTGTTCTGCATCGGTGGTGCGCTGGTGATCGGTGCGCTCGGGCGAAGGGCGGCCGACCGTGAGGTGGCCACCGGCACCGTGCTGGCGATGGCGACGGGTCTCGGGCTGTTCTTCAACTCGCTGGCGACCAAAAGCAGCAGCACCATGACCAACGTGCTGTTCGGGAACCTGCTCGCTATCACCCACGGGCAACTGCTGACGTTCGCGATGCTGCTCGCGGTGCTGGCCGCCTGCATCGGAGTGATCTACCGGCCGTTGCTGTTCAGCTCGGTCAACCCGCAGGTGGCCGAGGCCAAGGGCGTGCCGGTACGGGCACTGTCGGTGCTGTTCATGGCGCTGCTCGGGCTGTCGGTGACGATGGCGGTGCAGGCCGTCGGCACGCTGCTGTTGTTCGCGCTGATCGTCACCCCGGCCGCGACCGCCATCATGCTGACGCCGCGGCCGAGCACGGCGATGCTCACCGCAACGGCGATCAGCGTGTCTTCGGTGTGGTTGGGGCTGGTCGTTTCGGCGATGTTCAACACGCCGCCGAGCTTCGTCATCGTCACGATCGCCTGCGCGATCTGGGCGGCAGTCTGGGCAGCCCAGCGCGGTTTACGACCGGCGGCCCAGCGTGTAACGGTGGCCTGAACGCGCCGTCTGCGATCTTGGGACCGGTGATCCACTACCCTCACAGAGCATGTCGAGGAGTCCCACGCCGAGGCGGCGTGCGACGCTGGCCTCGCTCGCCGCGGAGCTCAAGGTTTCGCGGACCACCATCTCCAACGCCTACAACCGGCCGGACCAACTGTCGACGGATCTGCGCGACCGCGTGCTGGCCACCGCCAAACGGCTGGGCTATCCGGGTCCCGACCCTGTCGCGCGCTCGCTGCGCACCCGCAGGGCCGGCGCCGTCGGGCTGATGATCACCGAACCGCTCAACTATTCGTTCTCCGATCCGGCCGCGCTGGATTTCGTTGCCGGACTGGCAGAGTCGTGCGAGGAGGCCGGCCAGGGCCTGCTGCTGGTGGCGATCGGACCTAACCGCAGCGTCGACGACGGCTCTGCGGCGGTGCTCGCCGCCGGCGTCGACGGGTTCGTGGTGTACTCCGCTTCCGACGACGACCCGTATCTGGCGGTGGTGCAGCAGCGGCACCTTCCTGTGGTCGTGGTCGACCAGCCGAAGGACGTGCCTGGCACCTCACGAGTCTGCATCGACGACCGCGAGGCCATGCGGAGGCTCGCCGAACATGTTGTCGGACTTGGTCATACCGAGATCGGGTTGCTGACCATGCGGTTGGGACGGGATTGGCCGCACGGCGGACCGCGTCCCGCGATTGCCGATCCCGAGCGGCTGCAGACCCCGCACTTTCACGTCCAGCGCGAGCGCATCGGAGGCGTCTACGACGCGATGTCCGCTGCGGGGCGCGATGTCGGGGCGATGACCGTGGTGGAGAGCTACGAGCACCTGCCGACGTCGGGTGGGGCGGCCGCCGAGGTCGCGCTCGAAGCCAATCCGCGTATCACCGCGCTGATGTGCACCGCCGACGTACTTGCCCTTTCGGCGATGGACTACCTGCGGGCGCGGGGCATCTATGTTCCCGGCCAGATGACGGTCACCGGATTCGACGGGGTGCCGGAAGCGTTGAGCCGCGGGCTGACCACTGTCGTGCAGCCGAGCATGGAGAAGGGTCGCAGGGCCGGGCGGCTGCTGCACAACCCGCCGCGAGACGGCCTGCCGGTAATCGACGTTCTCGACACCGAATTGGTGCGCGGCCGGACCTCAGGCCCGCCGGCCTAGTGGTTCGTCTCGGTTTGGCACGCCTTTAGCACAGGGGTGTGACATGAATGGTGTTGAGCGCGGGGGTTATTCACAGTGCGTGATTCATCCACAGATCGGTTGTGCGGTCTGGTCGGAGCGTTGTGAGCGGCGAACAATCGAAGATGTGTACGACAGTGATGCGGTGTTGGTGGAGTCGATCTCGGCGTGCGCGCGTGCTGAGGCCGCCACCGCAGGCAAGCGTTTGGCCGCGATCGCCGAGCTGGCGACCCGGCGCTGCGGCACCGAGCTGGCCCGCTCGCGCGAACGATGGGCGTGCGATGCCTGGGACAGCTGCGCGGCCGAGGTCGCCGCCGAGCTCACGATTTCGCATCGGGCCGCCTCGGGGTTGATGCATCAGGGACTCGATTTGCGGGATCGCTTCCCGGCGGTGGGGGCGCTGCTGGCCCAGGGTGCGATCACGGTGGGGGTGGCCACGACGGTGACGTGGCGTGGCCAGTTGATCGAGGACCCGGACTTGTTGGCCCGGGTGGACGCCGATATCGCCGAGGCCGCGACCCGGTTCGGCGCACTGTCCGAGCAGAAGCTCACCGACGCCATCGATACCCGCATCGGTAATCACGATCCGGATGCGGTGCGCCGTTTTCAGAGTGCGGCCAAAGGGTTGGATGTGCGGTTCGGCAAGCCCGACGACGAAACCGGGACCCGGTCGATCTACGGGCTGGTCAAGATCACTGACGCTGAGTTGACCGATCGCCGGGTTGAGGCGTTGGCCCGTTCGGTGTGTCCGGATGATCCGCGCACCCACGGCGAGCGCCGCACCGAGGCCTTGGGGATCATTGCGGTCAACGGCGAGGTGTTGCCGTGCCGGTGCGGGAAACCCGACTGCCCCGCCACCGGGGGCAAGGACCCGCGCGCCGAGCATCTGGTCATCCACGTCATCACCGACGACCCCGGTGATGACCCAGACGACAACCGTCCCGACGACAGCGGTCCCGACGACGGTGGGCCCGATGGTCCTGACGACGGCGGTGGCGAGGCCGGCGCGCCGGCGCGCACGCCGGTGCCGTGCCCGTCCACCGCGGTGAGCGCCGGCGGCGGGGTGATCCCCGCACCGCTGCTGGCCGAACTGCGGGCGATGGGGGCGATGATTCAGCCGGTGCTCAACCCGGTGGACCTGAGCGCGGTGCCCGGCTACCGGCCCAGCACCGCCCTGCAGCGGTTCGTGCGCCTCCGCGACTCCACGTGTTGCTTCCCGGGGTGCGATCGCCCCGCGGTGTATTGCGATGTGGACCATACGATCCCGTACACCGCCAGAGGGTTGACCCATCCGGGGAACCTCAAATGTCTGTGCCGAAAGCATCATTTACTCAAAACATTTTGGGTCGGGCGCGGTGGGTGGAGCGATGAACAACTCCCCGACGGCACCATCGTGTGGACCACCCCGACCGGACGACGAAAACACGTACCGCCGGGCAGTCGCGTGCTGTTTCCCGACTGGGACACCACCACCCCGACACCCACCACCCCAGTACCCGCGGGCCCACCCGCGCCCGGGCGCGAACTGACCATGCCGTTACGCGCACGCACCCGCGCCCAACAACACCACCGAAGCATCACAGCCGAACGCGCACGCAACCATCAACACGATCTCGACAACCCGCCACCGTTCTGACGGACAAGCTAGCGGTGTCCCGCAGCAGCGACATTGAAGACGATGGCGCAGGCGCCGAACCCTACCTAATGTCGGTCAGCGGCGGTGTAGAGCGCCACAGATCGACCATCGGCGCAATACCGTCGACGAGCATCGGCAGCTGCGGCGCCATCGCCAGCGCCGCGATCATGGCCAGCTGGCCCGCGGCTTCGGTGACACGCAGCACCCCCGCGTCCAGTGGCCGCAGGCCCAACCGCACCGCGGCGGCGTCGTAGGTCGCAAGGGCTTCTGGGCCCACCAACGTCAAATCGGACTCGACCGCGCCCACCGTGACGAGTTCGAAGTCGGACCACAGCTCGCCTTCTGGCGTGGCAATCATGTTGTGGTAGGGCGCGTCGCCGTGAATCGGCTGCAGCTCGACCGTCGGAAACGCAGCCTCAAAAGCCTTGCGCGCCGTCAGTATCGGCGCGATGACGGCCCATTCACGTTGCGCCCGTTCGAGATCGGCCGCATCGATCAGGTCGGGCAAGCGCTGCAACTCGGCAAGCCCCTCGGGAATGTAGGTGCCGAACGGCGCCCAGAATCCGAGGTCACCGGCGTCGTAGTCGCGCAGCGCGGCGTGTAGCCGTGCCGTCTGCTCCATGCGGGTGGCCATGTCCGGTTCGGCATCGGGGAGCTGTTCCACGAACTGCCAGAACGTCATCGAAAACCCGTCCCGCCGAACGGGTTCGCGTGGCACGAGCGGACTCGGCGGCACCACCGGATAGCCGCGGTCGGCAAGCCATCCGGTCACCGCCAGTTCCGCACGCTGCTGCGCCGACTGGACATCGGGAGCTTTGACGTACGACGGCGGCACCACCGTGGGGACCCGCACCACCACGGGTGCGGGCGCCAGGTGCACGACGACGGAGAACACGTCGTACAGCACCCGCGGTTCGTCCACGCGCAGTCCCAGTTCGGAGCCGGTCGCGGTCGCGGCGGCCACCGCGCGGGCGGTCCGTCCAGCGATCTCGTCTGCGGTCAGCACCGCAGGCGGGCCTCGAGCAGATAGGCAAGCGCGGTCGCGACGTCTTGCGGTGTCTCGATCCGGTAGTGGGCCAGGCTTTCTCCGGTGCCGACCTTGACGCCGACGTCGCCGTCCCGCAGTCTGCGGAACGCCTTCTCGTCGGTGACGTCGTCGCCGAAGAACACCACAGCAGATGCGTCGTGCTGATCGCGCAGGATGTCGATGGCCTCGCCCTTGTCGGTCGAGATCACCGCGAACTCCAGGACCGCCTTGCCTTCGGTCAACTGGGCATCCCATGTCCCCGCGGCCGCGCGCGCCTCATCAAGCGCGGCGGCGCCATCGTCGGCGGAGGCGTTGCGGACATGCAGCGCGACGCTTGCCGGCTTGGTCTCGACGGCGACGCCCGGCCTGCCATCGGCGATCCCGCTCAGCGTGGCAGTGATCGTGGCGAGCAGCGTCTTGTCGATGTCGTGCGAGAAGCCCGAATCGAACTCGGCACCGTGGCTGCCGACCAGATGCACGGTGTCCGGCATCGATGACAGTGAGCGCAGGACCTCGAGCGCACGGCCCGAGATCAGCGCTGTGGCCGTGGCAGGCACGTCGGCGAGCGCGATGAGAGCGCGGGCGGCCTCAGGGAGCGGGCGGGCGTCGGCAGGGTTGTTCACGATGGGCGCCATGGTGCCGTCGAAATCGGAGGTAACCAGCAGTCGCGGTACCTCTGCCGCTGCGGTGAGTGCGTGCTGCAGTTCGGGTGGGAGGTTGGCCACCCGCTAAACCTTAGGGTGCTCGCCGTCCCCGATGAGCAGCCGCACCGCGAGGTCCAGCCGCTTGCTGACGTCGGTCGCCGAGGCCCGCCGAGTGAGCCAGGCCAGCAGATTGGACAGCCACACATCGGAGATAACCCTGGCGATGTGGTACTGGTCCTCGGTCGGCTCGCCGTCGCTCATGGCGCGGGCGAACATCGAGTCCATCAGCTTGCCGACGTGATCAACCTCACCGGCGGCAGACGCATCGGCGAACACGAAAGCGCGCGTCATGGCCTCGGTCAGCAGCGGGTTGCGCTGCATCGCCCTGTTGAGCTTGCCGACCATCATGTTCAGCCGCTGGTACGGGGTGCCGCCTGCCAGCGCGGCGCGGTCGGTCTTGGCGTCGATGCGCTCGAACTCCCTGCCAAGTGCGGAGACCAGCAGGTGCACCTTGGAGGGGAAGTAGCGGTAGAGCGTGCCGACCGCGACGTCGGCCCGTTCGGCGACTGCGCGCATCTGAACGGCCTCGTAGCCGCCCTTTGACGCGATGGCCAGGGTGGCGTCCAGGATGCGCTTGCGGCGCTCCCGCTGGGCTTCGGACCCGAGCTCAGACTCGGCCAGGACAGCCACGTTCATCACCTGGCGTGGTCGAGATTCCGACCCCGAGCCCGGGTTGGTGTGTGCTGGCTCGGAAACTCCAGCCATTCGAGACATCCCCGACATGCGGTCTGCGGCTCCTTCATCGTGCGTACTCGCTGAAAACGATACGCATGCCGGACTCCAATTTCTCCCCCGAGCGCCGGTACGGCGTGGACATGTCCTGCTGTAACGGCGGTCGACTTGACTGTCGAACGCTGGCACTATTAGAACACGTTCTAGTGAGAAGCAAGCCTTTCTCACCCAAACGCTAGGAGCCACGGTGGCGATATCTTCTCCGGAGACCAGCAATTCCGAACAGTTTGCCGTGCGCGAACTGATCCGTAGCTGGGCCGCGGGTTCCGGCGCGCTCGCCGCCACCAGGGACGTGGAGCAGGGCAGGCCGGACGCGTGGCGCGCCCCGTACGACGCGCTCGCCCAGCTGGGCATCTTCGGGGTCGCCGTTGCCGAGGAGCACGGCGGGGCAGGCGGCTCGGTGGAGGAACTCTGCGCGATGGTCGACGAGGCCGCCGCCGCGATGGTCCCCGGTCCGGTCGCCACAACGGCGCTGGCCACGCTCGTCATCGGTGAAGCGCACGGCGCGCTGCTCGAGTCGCTGGCGTCGGGAGAGCGCGTCGCCGGTGTCGCCCTCACTGCTGACCTGCGGTTCGAAGGCGGCCGAGCCTTCGGGACCGCCGAGCACGTGCTCGGCGCCGACGCCGGCGGAGTGCTGCTGCTGCCCGCGGGCGACACCTTCGTGCTCGTCGACGCCGGTGTCGACGGTGTGACGATCGAACCGCTAAAGGCCACCGACTTCTCCCGCCCGCTGGCGCGCGTCGTGCTCGACTCAGCACCCGCCGAAGCGCTGCCCGTCGCGGCGCAACGAGTCAAGGACCTGGCGGCGACGGTGTTCGCGGCGGAAACCGCGGGGGTGGCCCGCTGGCAGCTGCAGACCGCGACCGAGTACGCGAAGGTGCGCGAACAGTTCGGCAAGCCGATCGGCAGCTTCCAGGCCATCAAGCACATGTGCGCCGAGATGCTGCTGCGCGCCGAGCAGATCTCGGTGGCCGCGGCCGACGCCGCCAAGGCGGCTTCTGATGCCGAGGGTCCCGAGGATCAGCTGTCCATCGCCGCTGCGGTCGCCGCGTCCGCAGGGATCGAGGCCGCCAAGGCCAACGCCAAGGACTGCATCCAGGTGCTCGGCGGCATCGGCATCACCTTCGAGCACGACGCCCATCTGTACCTTCGCCGCGCGTACGGGATCGCTCACTTCCTCGGCGGCGCCCCGCTGTGGCTGCGCAGGGTGGCGGCGCTGACGCAGCAGGGAGTCCGGCGCGACCTGCACATCGAGCTCGACTCCGTCGCGCACCTTCAGCCCGAAATCGCTTCTGCGGTAGCCGAAGTCGCCGCGCTCCCCGTCGAGAAGCAGCAGATCGCGCTCGCCGACTCGGGGCTGCTGGCGCCGCATTGGCCGCGGCCGTACGGCCGCGCGGCCGACGCCGCCGAACAGCTGCTGATCGATCAGGAGATGGCCGCGGCGGGTGTGACTCGCCCCGACCTGGTGATCGGATGGTGGGCCGCCCCAACAATTCTCGAGCACGGCAGCCGCGAGCAGGTTGAACGATTCCTGCCTGCCACGCTGCGCGGTGAGGTGTTCTGGTGCCAGCTGTTCAGCGAGCCGGGCGCTGGGTCGGACCTCGCTTCGCTGCGCATGAAAGCCGTTCGCGTGGAAGGCGCGGACGCGAGGAGCACCGGCGGACCCGGTTGGAAGCTCACCGGACAGAAGGTGTGGACCTCGCGGGCGGATTGGGCGCAGTGGGGCGTCTGCCTGGCTCGCACGGACCCCGACGCGCCCAAACACAAGGGCATCACCTATTTCCTGATCGACATGAAATCGCCAGGCATCGACATCCGGCCGCTGCGCGAGATCACCGGCGACAACCTGTTCAACGAGGTGTTCTTCGACGACGTCTTTGTGCCCGACGAGATGGTCGTCGGGCAGGTCAACGACGGCTGGCGGCTGGCCCGCACCACGCTGGCCAACGAGCGGGTTGCGATGGCGCACGGCACCGCGCTCGGCAATCCGATGGAACAGGTGCTGGCCACCGTTGCCAAACTCGACTTCGATGCGGCCGGGCAGGACCGGCTCGGCGCGCTGATCGTTGCGGCGCAGGTCGGTTCACTGCTGGATCAGCGGATCGCCGAATTGGCGCTCGGTGGTCAGGATCCCGGGCCGCACGCCAGCGCCCGCAAGCTGATCGGGGTGCGGTACCGGCAGGCGCTCTCTGAGTTCCGGATGGAGTTGTCCGACGGCGGGGGCGTCGTCGAGAACGACACCGTGCACGACTTCCTCAATACCCGCTGTCTGACTATTGCCGGCGGCACTGAGCAGATCCTGCTCACGCTGGCCGGTGAACGGCTACTGGGTCTGCCGCGTTAGCTGAACGTCGTCTGCGCGCAGGTGTCCGGCGACGTGATGTTCACGCCGGAATAGACGACCTGGATGTGGGAACAGGCGATCACGTCGGCCTCCAGCATCGGCTGACCGGTCTGCCAGTTGGTCGGCTGGATCTGGCCACTGATGAAGTATTTCTGCGGTGGTCCGCCCCCGAAGAAGATCGTGGTGATCTCGCGGATGCCGCCGTTCTTGAACACCCGAGTGTTGTCGGCGACGACCTGTGTCTCCATGTAGTTGTTCCTGTTCATGGAGCGGATCGTGGTGGTCAGCCGTGCCCACAGGTCTCCTGGGAAGCCTTCGACGGCGTCGCCTCTGCGCCGCTGGGGTTGCACCGTGAAGTAGCACTGTTTGTCGGGCAGCGGACAGTTGAGCGTGACGTGCAGCTCCAAGTTGGTGCCGTCGGGCAGCGGGAACGACGTGTCGCCGTTATCGGACGCGGCCGAGGCCGACGCGGTGGGCGTGAGCACCGCGGCCAGCAGTGCCGCCGCGGTCGCTGCTGTGAGCCGGTTCATCGTCAGCAAGGTATCCGTTCGCTATTCGTCGTAGGTGACTTCGACGGAATCCGATCGCGGCAGCGCCTGACAACCGAGGATCAGGCCCTCGTCGAGATCCTGTTGTTCGAGCACGTCGTTGATCTCCATATCGACGTCGCCGCTCTTCTTCAGCACCGCACACGCACCGCAATGGCCCTCGCGACAGGAGAACGGTGCGTCGAGGCCCTTGTCGAGCAGCACGTCGAGCAGCTTCGCCTTGCGGGGCCAGCGCACCTCGTGCTTCTCGCCGTCGAGCGTGACGATCGCGGTGGCGGGTCCCTCGTCGCTGTCGTCCTCTTCGATCACCACCGCCGCGAACGGATCGGACTCCAATGACTTGAACACTTCGATGTGGATCTTGTCGCCCGCCATGCCGATGTTCTTCGCGGCCTCCTCGGCCGCGGCCATGAACGGCCCCGGTCCGCAGATGTACGCGTCGTGGCCGGAATACGGTGCGGCAAGCCCGGTTAGCGCTGCCGCACTCGGCAGACCCTGCACGCTCACGAGCCAGTGCACGACGGTGAGCCGGTCCGGGTACTTGGCGGCCAGCTCGCGCAGCGCGCCGCCGAAGATCACCGAGTTCTCGTCCTGGTTCGCGTAGATCAGCACGACCTTGCCGCTGCCTTCGGCGAGCGCGGACTTGCAGATCGCCATCATCGGGGTGATGCCGCTGCCGGCGGCCAGCAGCAGGAAGTTCGCGTCGAGCGTCTTGGGCACGAATGTGCCCGACGGCGCGAGCACATGGAGCTTCATGCCTGCATGTGCGTGCTCGCACAGCCAGTTCGACGCATACCCGTCCACGGTGCGTTTGACCGTCACCGTCATCGGGTCGCCGGTGAACGGCGAGCTGCACAGCGAGTAACAGCGGGCCACCGAGCCGGTGCGGTCGCTTGGCACGCGCAGTGTCAGGAACTGACCGGGTGCGTACCTGAGTCTTTCGGGCGGGATATCGGCACCGTCGGGGACCCTGAACACCAGCGAGCGCGCGTCGGCGGTCTCCTCGATGACGTCGGCCACCTGCAGCTCGAGCACGTGGCTACCGAGTGGCTCGTCCGTCACGGCTGCGCCCTTCTTTGTCGGGATAACTAGAACAGGTTACAGAAATGGATGTCCGCAGGTCCAGCTGCCGCAGGAACGCGCTGCTCGACACAAATCGTAACGTGTTCTAATCTTCTTTCAGGTCCGTACTCCCGGGAGGCAAACCAGTGACGTCCATTGAACAGGGTGACGTGAAGTCGGTCTTAGCCGGCATCGACGACCTGTTGCCGCTGATCGCCAAGCGCGCCCAGGCGACGGAGGATCTTCGACGGCTACCCGACGAGACGGTCGCCGAACTCGACCAGGTCGGCTTCTTCAAGCTGCTCCAGCCCGAGCAGTGGGGCGGCCTGCAGTGCGATCCGACGGTGTTCTACGAGGCGGTCCGCCGCATCGCGACGGCCTGCGGGTCCACCGGTTGGGTCAGCTCGATCATCGGTGTGCACAACTGGCACCTCGCACTGTTCGACCAGCAGGCGCAGGAAGAGGTGTGGGGCGCCGATCCGTCCGTGCGCATCTCGTCGTCGTACGCCCCGATGGGTGCCGGCACGGTCGTCGACGGGGGATATCTCGTCAACGGGTCATGGAACTGGTCGTCGGGCTGTGACCACGCCACGTGGGCGTTCCTCGGCGGCCCTGTCATCAAGGACGGCAGGCCGGTGGACTTCGGCAGCTTCCTGATCCCGCGCAGCGAGTACCGGATCGACGACGTCTGGCATGTCGTCGGACTTCGTGGCACCGGCAGTAACACCGTCGTGGTCAAGGACGTGTTCGTGCCGCGGCACCGCTTCCTTTCGTACAAGTCGATGAACGACCGCACGGCGGGCGGCCTGCAGACCAACACCGCGCCGGTGTACAAGATGCCTTGGGGCACTGTGCATCCCACGACGATCTCCGCGCCGATCGTCGGCATGGCGTACGGCGCCTACGACGCCCACGTCGAGCACCAGGGCAAGCGTGTGCGTGCCGCGTTCGCCGGGGAGAAGGCCAAGGACGATCCGTTTGCCAAGGTGCGTATAGCCGAGGCGGCCAGCGACATCGACGCCGCGTGGCGCCAGCTGATCGGCAATGTCGGCGATGAGTACGCGCTGCTGGAAGCGGACAAGGAGATCCCGTTCGAACTGCGTGCCCGCGCTCGCCGCGATCAGGTACGCGCCACCGGCAGGGCCATCTCGTCCATTGATCGGCTCTTCGAAGCATCGGGCGCCACCGCGCTGAACAACGACGCTCCTGTGCAACGGTTCTGGCGCGATGCGCACGCAGGACGGGTGCACGCCGCCAACGATCCCGAACGCGCCTACCTGATCTTCGGGAACAACGAGTTCGGTCTTCCGCCTCAGGACACAATGGTCTGATGACGTCTTTCGCCGCCGAAACCGCTCAACAGCAAGAGATCACGTTCGAGTCGACCTCGCGGTACGCACAGGTTCGCGAGGACATGCGGCTGCACTACCACGAGGCCGGCGTCGGCAACGACAAGACCGTCGTGCTGCTGCACGGTGGCGGCCCTGGTGCGTCGAGCTGGTCGAACTTCGGGCGCAATATCTCGGTACTGGCCAAGCACTTTCACGTACTGGCCGTCGACCAGCCGGGCTACGGACATTCTGACAAGCACACCGAACACGAACAGTACAACCGCTACAGCGCCACCGCCCTGCTCAACCTTTTCGACCACCTGGGCATCGAAAGCGCTGACCTGGTTGGCAATTCGCTGGGCGGCGGCACCGCGGTCCGGTTCGCGTTGGACAATGGCAGGCGAGCGGGCCGGCTGGTGCTGATGGGCCCCGGCGGGCTTTCGGTGAACCTGTTCGCACCCGATCCCACCGAGGGCGTCAAACTGCTCGGCAAGTTCTCGGCCGAGCCGACGCGGGAGAATCTGGAGAAGTTTCTCCGGATCATGGTGTTCGACCAGAATCTGATCACCCCCGAGCTGATCGACGAGCGCTTCGCGATCGCCAGCACGCCAGAGTCGTTGGCCGCCACCAGGGCGATGGGAAAGTCGTTCGCGGGCCCCGACTTCGAGCTCGGCATGATGTGGCGCGAAGTGTACAAACTGCGTCAACGGGTACTTCTCATCTGGGGTCGCGAAGATCGGGTCAACCCGCTCGACGGTGCGCTGGTGGCGCTCAAGCAGATTCCGAAGATGCAGTTGCACGTCTTCGGGCAGTGCGGTCACTGGGCGCAGCTGGAGAAGTTCGACGAGTTCAACAAGTTGACGATCGATTTCCTGGGAGGCTGATCATGAGCATCCGGTCACTGGGCTACCTGCGCATCGAATCCACCGACGTCGCCGCCTGGCGGGAGTACGGCCTCAAGGTCCTCGGCATGGTCGAGGGCAAGGGGCTCACCGACGGTGCGCTCTACCTGCGGATGGACGAGTTCCCTGCCCGCCTGGTGATCGTCCCCGGTGAGCATGACCGGCTGAGCCAATCCGGCTGGGAGACAGCCAATGCCGCGGAGCTGCAGGACATTCGCAATCGGCTGGAGGTAGAGGGCACGCCCTACAAAGAAGCTTCGGCGGCCGAGTTGGCCGAGCGCCGGGTCGACGAGATGATCAGGTTCGACGACCCGTCCGGCAACACCCTCGAGGTGTTCCACGGCGCCGCCCTCGAACACCGCCGGGTCGTCAGTCCATACGGCCACAAGTTCGTTACCGAGGAGCAGGGCCTTGGCCACGTGGTGCTGACTACCCGCGACGACATGGAGTCACTGCACTTCTACCGCGACGTGCTCGGCTTCAAGCTGCGTGACTCGATGCGGCTGCCACCGCAACTCGTCGGCAGGCCCGCGGACGGCCCCCCGGCGTGGCTGCGCTTCTTCGGTGTGAACCCGCGACATCACAGCCTGGCCTTCATGCCGGGTGAGACACCAAGCGGCATCGTTCATCTCATGATGGAGGTGGGAGAGGCCGATGATGTCGGCCTGTGCCTTGACCGCGCGCTGCGCCGCAAGGTGCCGATGTCGGCGACCCTCGGCCGCCATGTCAACGACAAGATGCTGTCGTTCTACATGAAGACCCCTGGCGGCTTTGACATCGAATTCGGTTGTGAGGGACTCGAGGTCGAGGACGACGGCTGGGTGGCAAGGGAGAGCACCGCGGTCAGCCTGTGGGGCCACGACTTCAGCGTCGGCTTCAAGTAACAGTGTCGGCCGAGCCGCTGGACCCTCGCACATTCCGGAATGTGCTCGGGCAGTTCTGTACCGGCATCACTGTGATCACCACCGTGCACGACGGCGCCCCCGTCGGATTCGCATGCCAGTCGTTCGCGGCACTGTCGCTGGACCCTCCTTTGGTGTTGTTCTGCCCGACCAAGGTGTCCCGGTCCTGGCAGGCCATCGAGGCCAGCGGCAAGTTCTGCGTGAACGTGCTGCACGAGAAGCAGCAGGACGTTTCGGCTCGGTTCGGCTCCAAGGAGCCGGACAAGTTCGCCGAAATAGATTGGCTCCCATCGAGACTGGGCTCTCCGGTGATCAAGGACACGCTGGCGCACATCGACTGCACAGTGCAATCGGTACACGACGGCGGCGATCACCTTGTGGTGTTCGGTGCCGTGCACTCGCTATCGGATGTGCCGCACCGCAAGCCGCGGCCGCTGCTGTTCTACCGCGGCGAGTACACGGGGATCGAGCCGGACAAGAACACCCCCGCGCACTGGCGCGACGACCTGGAGGCGTTTCTCACCGCCACCACCGACGACACCTGGCTTTAAACTCCGCCGTCGTCCTCACCGTCTGAGCCTGGAGTACCCGTTGCGCCGGTGCTGCCGCCCGCACCAGTAGGGCCGGTGCCTCCCGACTGGCCGCCGAAGCCGCCGGAACCGCCCGTGCCGCCCTGACCGCCCGCACCTCCGGTGCCGCCGGTTCCACCGGCGCCGCCCTGTCCACCTTGACCCTCCACGCCGGGAGCGTAATGGAAGCCATCAACCGCGTCGTGGACGAATGTCCCGCCGTTGCGGCCGCCGTTGCCGCCGTTGCCGCCTGTGGCCCCCGCACCACCGGTACCGCCAATGCCACCGCTGCCCCCTGCGCCTCCGGTGCCGCCAAGCAGTCCGCTGTTGCCGCCCTTGCCGCCTTGCCCGCCGCTGCCCCCGGTCGCGCCCGGCGCGCCTTGGCCGCCGTTTCCTCCGGCGCCGCCGGCGCCGCCGTTGCCGCCGATGCCGATGCCATTTGTACTGCTGGTGCCGTTTCCGCCGTCGCCGCCGTTGCCACCGACGGCCCCTGCGCCGCCGTTTCCGCCGTCACCGCCGTTGCCGCCCCGGATCGCGTCGCCGTCAGTACTCTCACCTTCGCTGTGTAAGCCGTCACTGCCGTTGCCGCCGGCAACACCTGGCCCGCCGTCCTGTCCGTTCGGGTTTCCGAACAAGGCGGTGCCGTCGGGTGCTCTTTCGCCGGTGGGGGTGGGGTTGACGCCGGCCAGGCCTTTAATGCCGTTGCCGCCCTTGCCGCCCGCGCCTCCATCGCCGAACAGCAGTCCCGCGTTGCCGCCGTCGCCGCCGTTCGCGCCGAGGCCGCCTGCTCCACCTGCGCCGCCGTTGCCGAACAGCAACCCCCCGCGCCGCCGGCACCGCCGGCCTGGCCCGGGGCGCCGTCGGCGCCCTTTCCACCGCTGCCCCAGAGCAATCCACCGTTTCCGCCGGCGCAGCCGGCGCAGGTGGCGTCGAGGCCGTCGCCGATGAGCAGACCGCCGGGGCCGATCAATCCGAGGAACGCTCCGCCACCAGGCACAGCCATCACGGCCGCGGCGGCCGACAGTGTGCTCGCGCTGGACAAGGTGCTCGCCGACGAGTCCGCAGGGGCACCGCTGCGCCCATTGGTGAACGATGTTCTGGAAAGGATGGTCGGCGCAAAGCTCGCGCTGAAGTTGCCGACAACGGCGGTGTTGCCACCGCCCGAGGTGGGATGCGGACCAGCGCCTGCGGGACTGCTGGGGTTGACCAACCCGAGCACCGTCAACGCCGTTCGTTCGCTATCCGTGCGTTCGATGATCGGGGCGCCGAACGCGGCAAGCATCGGCGTTGGCACCGCGGCTGCCGGTTGCGTGTTCGCACTGGGGGTTTCGTTACCCTGGCCAGGGGATGGCTGGATCGCAACGTCGGAAGCGAATGCCGCAGTCCCGCTGAGGGTCAGCACACCGGCCGCTATCGCGGCGGTCGCCTTACGTGCTTTCTGTGGTGGGATTTTGTGGACGCAGACATAGCGGTTCCCTCTGTTCGTCGCGGAAGGTCGTTTGCTGGCCGTCGCGATAGACGTTAGCGGCAGCGGTCGCCCGTTCAATCAGGTGTTTCCCTACAACAAGATCGCGCTGGCGCTAAATGCAGCCTGCCGAGCACGGGTCGAGCGGGGGCAACGACTCCGGCAGTGGCGCGTTCGGGTCCACGGGCGGCTGCTGCTGGGTGAGGTCGACGTCGCCCTCGAGGTGGGGCGCGATCGGGACGAACCTACACAAGAAGTGGACCGCGAGATCGCACGGATTGTCGCCCGGCTGCGCGCTGGCGGGACTGGCAAGGAACAGGGCCGCGCCAACCGCGGACACCACGACGAGCGTCGCCCTCTTCCTCTTCCACATCATCGTCACCCTAGTGCGTGCTCGGTGACGAAGTCCACGATCTTGCCTGCCACCTCGCGGTGCATCGTGTCGTTGAGGATGTCGTGACGCCCGCCGGGAAACTCCGTGATCTGCAAGGGCTTTATCTGATCGGCGTAGGCGCGCACCCCTGAAACCGGTGCGATCGGATCGTTGACGCCGTGCACGGCAAGGGTCGGCACCGCGAGCGTGGGAAGCTCGGCGCCGAACCGGTCCCATGCCTTGTCGAGTTCGCGGGCCAACGGTGCTCCGTCCGCATCGACGAACGCCAACGGGTCGTTCTCCAACGAGTCGAGGTAGAACGGATCGGCGGACAACCAGCCGGGGTCAAGGTCGAAAGAGCTGTCCGCGTCGAGCATTTCGGGGATCGGGATGAGCGGGGCACCGGAGATCACGCCAGCGCGATAGCGGTCGGGCTGCCCGAGTAACCGGAACAGCGTGACGATCGAACCGAAGGAATGCCCTTGCGCGACAAGGGGCAACCCGCCGGGTTCGGATTCCGCGAGTTCGGTCAACGTGTCGGCCAGATCCGAGCTGTCCTCTATCGATCCGAAGTCGCCGCGCGGACCAGGGCTCAGCCCGTGTCCGAACTGGTCGACCGCCCACAGGTCGATGCCCGCGGCGTTGAGCGCGAACCCATAGCGGTGGTAAACGCCGGTGTGTTCGCCGAACCCGTGCAAGAAGACCACCGCCGCGCGCGGTTCTGCTGCGGCCCAGTGCCGGTAGTACGCCCGGCCGTTCGGGTGCTCGATGAATGGCATGGGAACCAGTGTGCACGGTTTCTGCCAACCGGCGGCCAATTTTCTGCCACCGGAATTATTGGCCTGACCTCCGCGTTTAACCCTTTAGATCACAGAGAAAAGAAAGAAGTGAGATCGAAATGAAGAAGTTCGGATTCGCCGCCGTAGTCGCCAGCGGACTCGCTGCAGCTGCGCTCGGATTCGCAGGCCCAGCTCAGGCAAGCGACGAGGTCACCGTTCCGGTGACCCCGATGGGCTATTCCAGTGGCGTGGATCACCTCGACTGGCTCAATGACATCCAGCCGAAGGTGAACGTCCCTCAGGTCGACACGAGTGTGCACCAAAGCCACTGACCGACAAAACAAACGAGAAGGGCACCCCGAATGGGGTGCCCTTCCTCATTGTGCGCCAAGTAACACATCGCGCTGATCCCGCATGAGGTCACGGATCGCCTTCACCACCGCCGCGACTTCGGGTCTGCGTAGCGTCTCGGCGCGGGTGACAAGCCAATACGTCAACTGGACGGCCACCGCGTCGGGCAACACGCGGACCAGATCCTCGTGGCGGTCGGCCATGAAGCACGGCAGCAGGCCGATGCCCGCCGCCGCGCGGGTGGCCTCCACATGCACGAAAACGTTGGTGGACGTGACCGATTCGCGCATGGCCGGAGCGAAGCTCGGGGCCACATCGAGGTCGTCGACCTGCAGCATCGAGTCGATGAAGTAGACAAGTGGATAGCGCGCGAGGTCCGCGATGCTCGTCGGAACGCCGTGCTCGGCCGCGTATTCACGCGCCACGTAGAGGCCAAGGCAGTAATCGCCGAGCCGGATCGCCTTGGCGCGGCGCACTTTTGGTTCACCTACGACCACCTCGACGTCAAGGCCGGACCGCTGCTGGGTAGCCCGCCGCGTCGCGGCGACGATCTCGACGGCCACGTTGGGGTGCTTTCGCTGCACGTGTGCGGCGGCAGGGGCGGCGATATAGGCGGAGAAACCGTCGGTGGCTGATATCCGCACGACGCCTTCGAGGGTTCGCTCACCTCCTGGGTCGACGGTCAGGGAACGCACGGCCGACTCGACGGCTTCGGCGGCTGACAACGCGTCGCGCCCGAGATCGGTGAGCTCCCAGCCGCCGCCGACCCGCGCCAGCACCCGCCCTCCGATCGACTGCTCCAGCGCGGCGATTCGGCGCGAGATGGTGGTGTGGTTGAGCCCCAGCTCCTCCGCCGCGGTGTTGTAGCGACCGGACCGGCCGACGGCCAGCAACACCAGCAGGTCATCGGCGCTGGGTCGGCGCACGGAAGGCAAAGTCATGCCTGCATTTTTGCAGATAGTTCCTGCGGTTTTGGTCATTGCAGGTGTGGGTACCTGCATGAATACTCACAGTCGTCTGTGTGGGGCATCACAATCGAGGAGCGTCCGATGACGATTCACAATGAGCCACCGCCTGTGGGCGGCGAAGCCGGGGCAGTTCCGACCGGCCTCAAGCGAGTAGTGGCCGCGTCGATGGCCGGCACGGTCGTCGAGTGGTATGAATTCTTCCTCTACGGCACCGCGGCCACGCTCGTCTTCAACAAGGTGTTCTTCGCACAGGCCGGCAGCGACTTGGACGCGATCTTGGCGGCGTTCATCACGTATGCGGTCGGGTTCTTTGCGCGCCCGCTCGGCGGCATCGTGTTCGGACATTTCGGTGACAAGTACGGGCGCAAGAAACTGCTGCAGTTCAGCATTCTGCTGGTCGGCGCCGTCACGTTCCTGATGGGCTGCCTGCCCACCTTTGGGCAGATCGGCTACTGGGCTCCAGCGCTGCTGGTGGTGCTGCGGTTCCTCCAGGGCTTCGCCGTCGGCGGCGAGTGGGGTGGGGCGGTGCTGTTGGTGGCGGAGCACAGCCCGAACCGGAGTCGCGCCTTCTGGGCCAGCTGGCCACAGGCGGCCGTGCCGGTCGGCAACATGCTCGCCACCGTGGTGCTCCTCGTATTGACCGCGACGCTGTCCGAGGCTTCCTTCCTGTCTTGGGGATGGCGGATCGCGTTCTGGCTGTCGGCCGTGGTGGTGCTCGTCGGCTACTACATCCGCACCAAGGTGAGCGACGCGCCGATCTTCCTCGAGGCGCAACAGGAAATCGAGCGGGTCAAGGCCGTGTCGTATGGCGTGTTCGAGGTGCTCAAGCGGTATCCGCGTGGGGTTTTCACCGCGATGGGCCTGCGGTTTGCCGAGAACATCATGTACTACTTGGTGGTCATCGTCTCGATCACCTATCTCAAGCAGCAGGTCGGTGCCGACACCAGCCCCATCCTGTTGTGGCTGCTGGTCGCACACGCGGTGCACTTCTTGGTCATCCCACAGGTGGGGCGGCTGGCGGATCGCTTCGGACGGCGCCCCGTGTACATCGCCGGCGCCATCGGCGCGGGGACGTGGGGCTTCTTCGCATTCCCGATGATGGACACCGGTAATTACCTCGTGATCATGGGCGCGATCATCATCGGCCTTGTCATCCACGCCTTCATGTACGCCCCACAGCCGGCCATCATGGCCGAGATGTTCCCGACCCGCATGCGGTATTCCGGTGTCTCCCTTGGCTATCAGGTCACCTCGATCGTGGCAGGGTCCCTGGCCCCGATCATCGCAGTGAAACTGCTCGACATCTACGACTCCTGGGTGCCGATCGCTATATATCTGGCCGCGGCCGCCGTGGTCACTCTTGTCGCGGCGCTGTTCATGCGCGAGACGAACGGCATCGATCTTGAGTCCGTCGACGAAGCCGACCGCGAAGAGCTTGCGAGGGCCGGCGTCGTATGACCGACCTCGATGGCCGCGCCGCGCTGGTCACCGGCGGTGCGAGCGGGATCGGCGCGGCGTGTGCGCGCGAACTCGCGGCAAGGGGAGCGGTAGTCACCGTCGCGGACGTCGACGATGTGAGCGCAAAGGCCGTCGCCGAGGAGATCGGCGGAAAGGCATGGGCGATAGACCTTCTCGACGTCACCGCACTCGAAGGCCTGCAGCTGCAGGCCGATATCCTTGTCAACAACGCGGGCATCCAGAGTATCGCGCCGATTCACGAGTTTTCGCCGGACCGATTCAGGATGATGCTCGCGCTGATGGTGGAGGCGCCGTTCCTGTTGATCCGCGCGGCAATTCCGCACATGTACCAGCAGAAGTTCGGGCGAGTCATTAACATTTCGTCGGTGCACGGAATCCGCGCCTCCGAATACAAGGTCGCCTACGTGACCGCCAAACACGCGCTGGAGGGGCTTTCCAAGGTCACAGCGCTCGAAGGTGGTCCACACGACGTGACGAGCAACTGCATCAATCCCGGCTATGTGCGAACACCGTTGGTGACCAAGCAGATCACCGATCAGGCCAGAACCCACGGCATCGCAGAGGACCAGGTTGTCGCGGAGATCCTGCTCAAGGAGAGCGCGATCAAGCGACTGGTCGAACCGGAGGAGGTCGCGGCCCTGGTGGGTTGGCTGGCCTCACCGGCAGCTGGAATGGTGACCGGTGCGTCGTACACCATGGACGGTGGGTGGAGCGCGCGATGACCGAACCCCAGTGGGTTCCGACATCGCAGGACATCGACGAGGCGCGGGTGACGGACTTCGCCCGCTTTGCCGGCCGTCCGGACTCCGACTATCACGCGCTATGGCAGTGGTCGGTCGACGACCCTGCCGCGTTCTGGGCGGCGTTATGGGAGTACTTCGGCCTCGGTGACGCCCCCGATGTGGTGCTCGAGAGCCCGCAGATGCCCGGCGCCAGGTGGTTTCCCGATACTCGACTGAACTACGTCGACCAAGTCGTGCGAAACGCGCGCACGGACCGGCCCGCCATCGTGTACGTCAGTGAGGACGCCCCGAGCGTCGAGCTGTCGTGGGCCGAACTGATCGGCCGCACAGCCGCTTTCGCGAGCAGGCTGCGCGAACTGGGGGTAACGGCCGGCGATCGGGTGGTCGGTTACCTGCCCAACATCCCCGAGGCGATCATCGCCTTTCTTGGCACCGCGAGCATCGGCGCGATCTGGAGCGCGTGCGGGCAGGACTACTCGGCCAAGGCCGCGCTGGATCGGCTTGGCCAGCTCGAACCGGTCGTGCTGGTGGCCGCCGAGGGGTACCGCTTCGGCGGGAAGTGGCACGACAAGGGCCCAGACGTCGAGGTACTGCGAGCGGGCCTGCCGACGCTGCGGGCCACGGTGATGGCATCGGAGCTTGCCGTCGAGGATGACAGCGATCTCGACGTCGAGCCGGTGGACTTCGACCATCCGCTGTGGATTCTCTACTCGTCGGGAACGACTGGCCTGCCGAAGGGCATCGTGCACGGCCACGGTGGCGTCGTGCTCGAGCACCTGAAAGCCGTTGCACTGCAATCGGACATCGGCCCCGACGACACGTTCTTCTGGTTCACCAGCCCGAGCTGGATGATGTGGAACTTCCAGGTCGCCGGGCTGCTCGCGGGCGCGACCGTGGTCTGTTACGACGGCAGCCCCACCTTCTCCCGGCCGGATGCGTTGTGGGACATCGCTGCCCGTGTCGGTGCGACCGTCTTCGGGACCAGCCCCGGATACGTCCTCGGGTGTGCAAAGGCAGACGCGGTGCCGCGTAAGGACCATGACCTTTCGAAGCTGCGTACGGTCGGAATCACCGGGTCGTCGCTGCCGCCGTCGTCGGCGCTGTGGTTGCGTGACAACGTCGGCGAACACGTCCAGGTCGCCTCGATCAGCGGTGGCACCGATGTGGTTTCGGCGTTCATCGGCGGCGTCCGCACCGTGCCGGTATGGCCCGGCGAGCTGTCGGCCCCGTACCTGGGAGTGGCGCTGGACTCGTGGGACGAGTCGGGCAACCCGGTGCGCGGCGAGGTCGGGGAGTTGGTCATCACCAAGCCGATGCCGTCGATGCCCATTGCCTTCTGGAACGACGCGGACGGATCACGGTATCGCGCAGCCTATTTCGAGATGTTTCCAGGCGTGTGGCGGCACGGCGACTGGATCACCATCACCGACCACGGCAGCATCGTCGTGCATGGACGGTCGGACTCGACACTGAACCGGCACGGTATCCGGATGGGCAGCGCGGACATCTACCAGGCGGTGGAGCGGCTGCCTGAGATTGCCGAGGCATTGGTGATCGGCGCCGAACAGCCCGACGGAGGGTACTGGATGCCGCTGTTCGTGGTGCTGGCCGACGGCGCGCAACTGACCGACGAGCTCAAGACCCGGATCTGCGACACCATCCGCCGCGAGGTGTCGCCGCGGCACGTGCCCGACGAAATTCTTGAGGCGCCGGGCATTCCGCACACCCGCACCGGCAAGAAGCTCGAGGTGCCGATCAAGAAGCTGCTTCAGGGCGGCGACCCCTCACGGGTGGTGGAGAGCAGCGCTGTCGACAACCCCGCGTTGCTGGATTGGTACGCGAAACAGAAGCCCTAACGCGTTTACTGAGAAAGCCGCAACTGGCGGATTAGTGCCTGTTGAAACTGCCCATGCGATAGTGGCGTATTTGCTGAGCTTCAGCTGTACGGTGACATGATTCGGCGCCACGCGCGCGCCGAACCCGCTGGCCCAGGAGATGGCGCCATGACCAGTATCTGGGCCCGAGTGTTCACCGCCGTCTACGACCGGTTGATGGCCGGATCGGCGAGCATCTGATGGCCCGCGCGGTTCGGCAGATCGATCACGTCAACGTCATCAGCGACGACCCCGCGGGCACCGCGAAGATGCTCGCCGAGGCGCTCGCCCTCCCTGTCAGTGCCCCACTGTTGCGCTGTCCAACCTTCGAGCTCGAAATCCTGACAGCAGGAAACCTGACGTTGGAATCGATCCGCTGGCACGGCGGGCCGCGTCCGGCCGCCGGCGTCGCGGTGACCGGCCTCGTGTTCGAGCCCGACGGCTCGGCGGCACAGTCGGCGGCCGAGTTGATTGCGCGCGGCGTGCCCCATCTCGCGCCGCTGGCCTTCGGTGGGGCACATACGCGTTTTGAGTCATATGAGTCCTACCGGCGCTCCGCTGTCGAGCCGAACTGGCGGGTGTTCCCTGTCGACGGGGTGCTCAGTGCGCAGCGGACGATCGTCTCGCGGTCGTCGGCGCGGGCGATGGTCGATGGCACGCCGACGGCCGCCGTGACCGCGTCGTTGATGAGCAGGGTCGCCTCCAGTCGGTCGCTCGGGCGCCTGTCCGCAGGCTTGTTTGCGCTGCCGGATTTCGTGGCGATCTGCGAGTGGGGGCACGACGTCGCAGCCCGCAGAGCCGCCGAGGCGCAGCGCTTCGCCGAGGCACAGTCCGCGGGACCGGGACTCACCGGCGTCAAGCGAGGTCGTTGTCAACGCCCGCGACGTCGACGCCGCCCGGCGGCGATGGCAGCAGCTGCTCGACCCGGCGCCCAATTCCGGTGACCGTTGGGTGCTCGGTGACGGTCCCGCTCTTGTGCTTACCGCAGGAAACCGCGATGGGATCGCCCGCCTCGTCTTCAGCGCAGGCTCGCTTTCCAAGGCCCGGGCATGGCTGGACGAACGCTCGCTACTGGCCGCCGACTCCACGGTCGACGAGCTGCGCGTGGCGCCGGAGCGCGTCGGCGGGCTGGACCTGCGGGTCCGCTAGGCCAGCCACGATCCGATGCGCCGCAGCGCCTCTTCGATGTCGCTCGTCGGTCCCGCGAACGACAACCGCACGTAGGAGCCGCCGCGTACGGTGTCGAAGTCGATGCCAGGCGCGATCGCAACACCGGTGTCGGCCAACAACTTCGAGCAGAACGCCAGTGAATCGGTGGTGTAGTCGGAGACGTCGGCGTACACGTAGAACGCGCCGTCGGTAGGGGCGAGCCGGTCAAGGCCGATCCTGCGCAGCCCGTCGAGCAGCAGCTCACGGTTGGCGGCGTAGTGATGCAGGTGGCCCTCTGCCTCGGCGATCGACTCGGCGGTGAAGGCCGCGACCGCGGCGTGCTGCGGCAGCACCGGCGGGCAGATGGTGAAGTTCCCCGTCAAACAATCCACGGCGCGAAGCAGGCCGCCAGGCACCAGTAGCCAGCCGAGCCGCCACCCGGTCATCGCGAAATACTTCGAAAAGCTGTTGACCACTACGGCATCTCGTGAGGTCTGCCATGCGCAGCTGGTCTCGGGCGCGCCTTCATACACCAGCCCGTGATAAACCTCGTCACTGATCAGCCGGACCCCCGACGCCTCGCACCACGACGCGATGGCAGCGAGTTCCTCAGGCGGGATCACCGTCCCGGTCGGATTGGCCGGGCTGGCCACCACGACGCCCTGCACAGGTGGGTCGAGCGCCGCCAGCATCTGCGCCGTCGGCTGGAACCGGGTCTCCGGTCCGCATGGCATCTCGACCACTTCGCAGCCCAAAGCCGAAAGGATGTTGCGGTAGCAGGGGTAGCCGGGACTGGCGATGGCCACTCGGTCGCCGACGTCGAAGCACGCAAGGAACGCGAGCAGGAATCCACCGCTCGAGCCGGTGGTGACCACCACCTCGCTCGGGTCGACGACGATGCCGTGCCGGTCCGCATATGAGCCGGCGATTGCGCTACGCAGTTCGGGGATGCCCAGCGCGACGGAGTAGCCCAGGACGGTGTTGGTCAGCGCATCTATCGCCGCGGTGCGCACGGCGGCGGGCGCGCCCACGCTCGGCTGGCCTGCCGACAGGTTGACCAGGTCGCCGTGCGTACGCTGGCGCTCCGCGGCGGCCAGCCACACATCCATCACGTGAAAGGGCGGGATACCGGCACGAAGAGCAACGCGATCGGTCACTTGGTAGACGCTAGCGTGCACAATCGTCGAATGAATCAGGTTGTTGTCGGTATCGGCCCGGTCACCATCGACGACGTCGTCCGCGTGGCGCGCGACGACGCCGGTGTGGTGATCGCGGATGACGCTCTCGCCGCGATCGCCTCGAGTCGCTCCCATATCGAAGCGCTCGCCGAGCATCCGACTCCGGTATACGGCGTCTCCACCGGCTTCGGCGCGCTCGCGACTCGCCACATCCCTGTCGAACTCCGAACCAAGCTGCAGCGCAGCCTTATTCGCTCGCACGCGGCGGGGTCCGGGCCAGAGGTCGAACGCGAGGTCGTCCGGGCGATGATGCTGCTGCGGTTGTCGACACTGGCCACCGGCCGCACCGGCGTCCGTCCCGACGTCGCACGCGCATATGCGGCGATGCTCTCGGCAGGCCTGACGCCGGTGGTCCACGAGCACGGCAGCCTCGGCTGCTCCGGTGACCTTGCGCCCCTCTCGCACGTCGCACTCGCGATCATGGGCGAAGGCCAGGTGCGCACCGCCGACGGTGAGCTCGTGTCCGCCTCGGCAGCGCTGAGCGCGCATGGCCTCACCCCGATCGTGTTCGCCGAAAAAGAAGGCCTTGCCCTGATCAACGGCACCGACGGCATGCTCGGGCACCTGGTGCTGGCCCTCGCCGACCTCGACCGGCTGGTCGTGCTGGCCGACATCTCCGCGGCGATGAGCGTCGAGGGCCTACTCGGCACCGACAAGGTGTTCGCGGCGCACCTACATGCGCTGCGGCCGCAGCCCGGTCAGGCCGTGTCCGCCGCCAACATGTTGCGGGTGCTCGCCGATTCACCGATCGTCGCGAGCCACAGCGGACCGGACTGCACCCTGGTCCAGGATGCGTACTCGCTGCGGTGCGCACCCCAGGTTGCGGGCGCCGCGCGCGACACCATGACGCACGCCCGCAACGTCGCGAACTGGGAACTGGCAAGCACCATCGACAATCCCGTCGTCACCGACGACGGACAGGTCGAGTCGAACGGGAACTTTCACGGCGCACCCGTGGCCTACGTGCTCGACTTCCTGGCGATCGTCGTCGCCGATCTCGCCAGCATCAGCGAGCGACGCACGGACCGCTTCCTTGACAAGGCCCGCAACCACGGGCTCAACCCGTTCCTTGCCGACGACCCTGGCGTCGACAGTGGCCACATGATCGCCCAGTACACCCAGGCCGCGATCGTTTCCGAACTGAAGCGCCTGGCGAACCCCGCGAGCGTCGACTCGATCCCGTCGTCGGCGATGCAGGAAGACCACGTCTCCATGGGTTGGTCGGCAGCCCGCAAGCTGCGCAGGGCACTCGACGGGCTCACCCGCGTCCTTGCCATCGAAGTACTCACCGCGGCAAGGGGAATCGATATGCGTGCGCCGTTGACGCCGTCGCCTGCGACCGGCGCGGTGATCGCGGCTGTGCGCGCGCGGGTCGAGGGGCCGGGCGCCGACCGTCATCTCGCGCCCGAGATCGAAGCCGTCGTCGAACTCGCGCGCGATGGATCGCTTGTCGCCGCGGCCGAATCCGTCGTCGGCCCCCTACGCTGATTCCGTTACGAGACATCCGAGGTCGTCGAGCAGGAGCCCGGCGGCCGCGAGGTCTCCGCGAAGGTCGCGATCGTCGTCATTCCATGGCAGCCCGGCGGCCAGCGCGAGCGCCTCACCTGTCACACCGGTGAACCGGTCGTCGAGGCCGCGCTGCCGCAGCAGCCGCACCGCCCCGACCAGTTCGCAGCACAGCAGCACCCGGTAGGCGGCCACCGACCGCTCGAGTTGAAGTGCGCTCTGGGAGGCGAAGGTGGCGTCCTCCTCCATGCCCCTTGACAGCACCAGCGTCCCGACCGATGCCGGCTGCGCCGCGGCACGGATCTCGGCGATCGCGCCAGCAGCGACGTACTCAACCATCATCAGTCCCGACGCACCGTCCTCGCCTGCGGCCAGAAATGCATTGCGGCCGTTGGTCTCCGGGTCGTTGAGCATTCTGATGCGGGAATGCGTGATGGGTGCGGTCAGCGCCAAAGCCAGGGTGGTCCCGTCGAGTTCGAGCGACAACGACGCCTGATAGAACGCACCGTGATGGACGACCTCGTCGCCATCGATGTCGAACAGTGGGTTCTCCTGCGCGGTGTTCAATGTCCGCTCCAGCTGCCCGACAAGCGAATCCAGCGACGCGACGACGCTGGCCTGGGAAACCGGGTAGACCCGCAGCCCGTACGGGTCCTGGATGCGCGCAGGGTTGTGGTCGGGTCCTCCGGCATCGGAGAACAAGCAGCGCAACCGGGTGGCGACGTGTTCCACCCGTGGTGCTGCGGCGGCCCGTGCGGCGGCCGCCGAGAACGCCGACGGGTTGCCATCGAGCGCAAGGAAACTGAGCGTGTAGATCACGCTGGAAGCGCGTTCGAGCCGGGCCAACTCCGACACGGCGAGACAACTGCGCCCGACGGTCAGCGCACTGCTGCTCATGAACGGCAGCGCACTATCGGCGCCCCACGGGCCCATCGGAGTCAACGGCGCCGAGGCCGGCCTCTCGCCGATCAGCGTCAGCGCCGTACCGGCAAGCGCCGCGAGGTCCCCTGTGCCGATCGACGCGTAGTGCAAAAGGTCGGGAAGGGCGTCCTCGTTGAGCATTCGCTCGAGGCCGTCGAGGATTTTGGGATCGAGACCCGCTCCTGGGATGCAGAGCTGCACAAGCCGCACGGCGAGCATCGCACGAACCGTTCTGGCGTCGAGCGGATCACCCGCGTCGGCCGCGTGGCTGCGCAGTAGGCGCATCCCGAAGTCCTTGTCGCCCGGCAGCACCGGTGTACTGCGATTCGCCCCGACACCGGTCGTGCGTCCGTAGGTGGGGAATCGTGCACTGAGGTCGGCGGCCCGCTCGTATGCCCGGCCGACGACGTCGAGCACCTCAGGTGAGATCGCGACCCGATCGCGCCGGTCCGCGAGCGTCACGACGTCGGCAATCGTGCCGGTCCCGTTCAGCACAATCATGTAATTCTCCTCGTTCCCTATCGCACGCGACCGATAAGCCCTATCATCGCCCCAAGTCCATAATTCCGCTAGATGGAAATCAAATGTTACCCAGTGGCAACGCGGGGAGCTTTGGACGAAACGTCGGGATCGTAGATTTCGTCCCGACGAGAGGAGGTCAAGGTGGCCGAACCGTCCACCCGGACTGTGGAACGAGCACTTGCCCTGCTTGCGACCATCTGTGATCGCGGCGGAGCGAACCTCGCCGACAGTGCGCGGGACTGCGGTCTTGCGCCAAGCACGGCGCTACGGCTGCTGCGCACCCTCGAAACCACCGGTTTCGTCGCGAAAGAGGAATTTGGGACGTACCGGCCCGGAAGTCGCCTCATTCAGCTCGGCGCTGCGGCACTGAGCAATGAGTCCCTGGTCGACCTCGCCAAGCCGGCCATGGAAAAGCTGGCGTCCGAGACCGGGGAATCCGTCTATCTGAGCGTCAAAGGGCATGGCGAAATGGCGCTGTACATCGGCATCGTCGAGGGCACGCATTCGGTCCGCCATGCCAGCTGGGTAGGTCGAACGGTGCCCATGGACACGTCGGCGGCGGGATATGCGCTGCGCGGCGATGTCCCTGACGACGGTTACATCGTCGTCGAACGTGGCGTCGAGGCCGACGTCACCGCGATCGCGTCCCCGGTGTACTCCGAGGCTCGCATCGTCGCTGCATTGAGCCTCGTCGTTCCGACGTACCGGCTGACGGCACCGGAGACGGTGCAATACGGCCGTTCGCTGGCCGCAGCCGCGGCGGGGATGTCCGCCCAACTCAGTCGTTCCCCGAAATCACGCCTCCCAGAAGGACAGTCATGATCACATTCGACAACGTCTCCAAGGTGTATCCCGACGGCACGGTGGCGGTCGACGGCCTCACCATCACCGCGCCCAACGGGATGATCACCACCCTCGTCGGCCCGTCCGGCTGCGGCAAGACGACCTCCATGCGCATGATCAACCGCCTGATCGAGCCGAGTTCGGGCACCATCGAACTCGACGGGGTCGACACGCAGAGCCTCGACAGGGTCGCCCTTCGCCGCAGGATCGGCTACGTCATCCAGAATGCAGGCCTGTTTCCGCACCGCACCGTCGTTGACAACGTCGCAGCCCTTCCGCGACTGCTCGGCGGCGGCAAGAAGGAAACCCGCACCGCGGCAATGGAACTGCTCGAACGTGTCGGCCTCGACGCGAAGTTCGCCAAGCGGTATCCCTGGCAGCTCTCCGGCGGTCAGCAACAGCGAGTGGGCGTCGCGCGTGCGCTGGCGACGGATCCGCCGTTCCTGTTGATGGACGAGCCGTTCAGCGCTGTGGACCCCATCGTCCGAAGTCAGTTGCAGGACGAGTTCCTGCGCCTGCAGGCCGACATCTCCAAGACCATCGTGATGGTCACACACGACATCGACGAAGCCCTCAAACTGGGTGACCAAGTCGTGGTGCTTCGCGAGGGCGGGACTCTGGCCCAGGCGTCCACCCCCGCCGAGCTGCTCGCAGGGCCAAGGGATGCCTTCGTTGCCGACTTCGTCGGGTCCGCACGCGGCTACCGTGCCCTCGGGTTCCACATCTCGGATGATCACCTCAAGCTGAACGACGAGCCGACGGTCACTGTGGGACAACCGACCTCAGCGCTTGCGGCATCTTCCGGGCGATGGGTCCTCGCGGTCGACGCCAACAACTCACCGATCGGCTGGGTCGACACCGAGAGCGTGCGCGGCGACAGCGTGCAAGACAGTGATGTCAACCTCTGCGCCACGACGGCGAAGCGGGGGGATCCGCTGCGGGACCTGCTCAACTCGTCCCTTTCGAGTCCGAGCGGGCGCTGTGTGGTCACCGACGAGTCGGGCACTCTGCTCGGGACCGCCACCGACCACGACGTCATCGACGCGATCAGGCGCGCCAAGGATGGGAGGTCGGCGGCATGAACTGGATCTCGTCGAACATCGATCGCATCGTCGCGCTCACCGCGAGCCATATCTGGCTCACCCTGGCACCGACGGTCCTCGGTCTGCTGCTTGCGCTCCCGCTCGGCTGGTGGGCGCATCGATCGGGACGCGGGTACGCGGCGATCGTCGGAACCGCGGGCCTGCTCTACACGATTCCGTCGCTGGCACTGTTCATCATCCTGCCGGTGATCCTCGGGACGAAGATCCTGGATCCGGTCAACATCATTGTCGCGCTTACGCTCTACACCCTGGCGCTGCTGGTACGTGTCGTCGCCGACGGGCTGAGCTCGGTGCCGCACGACACGGTGGCCGCCGCCGAGGCGATGGGATATCGGAACTGGCAGCGCCTGCTTCTGGTAGAGCTGCCCGTCGCGGTCCCCGTCATTGCCGCGGGATTGCGGGTTGCGGTCGTGTCGAACGTCAGCATCGTGACCATGGCCGCCCTGCTCGGCATTCCGCAACTCGGCTCGCTGTTCACGCAGGGGTTTCAACTGCGGCTCTACGTTCCTTTGGTCACCGGCGTTGTCCTGTGCGTCGTACTCGCCGTCGTCTTCGACGGCTTGATCATCTGGCTCAACAAGCTCCTAACCCCTTGGCGGCAAAGGACGGTCACGTCGTGAACATCTTCGGCTGGCTCACGGATCCGATCAACTGGTCGGGTTCCGGCGGCATCCCCGCACAGATCGGCTACCACTTGCTGTACTGCTTCTTGGCGCTGGCAATAGCATTGGCGATCGGCGTCCCGCTCGGCATTCTGATTGGCTACACCGGCAAGGGCGAGACCGTGGTCGCAGGCATGGCCAACGCCTTGCGCGCGCTTCCGACGCTGGGGCTGTTGGTGATGCTCTTCCTGATCATCTCCCCGGTGGTGGCAGGCAAGCTCGTCTACGTGGTGCCCACCATCATCGTGCTTGTCCTGCTTGCGGTTCCGCCGATCCTCAGCGGAACATACGCCGGCATTCAGAATGCCGACCCGGATGCGGTCGGTGCGGCACGGGGAATGGGCTTCACGAAACGGCAGACGCTGCTTCGGGTCCAGCTGCCGTGTGCATTGCCGCTGATGATTTCCGGCGTCAGAAGCTCGACCCTGCAGATCGTCTCGACGGCGACGGTCGCCGCCTATCTCGGCCTACAGGGTCTTGGCAGATTCATCATCGACGGCAGAGCCCAGGCAAACTTCGCCGAAATGATCGGCGGTTCCATCGTCGTCGCGGTACTGGCCCTCATCCTCGAACTCAGCTTCGGCGCACTCGGCCGCATCATCGTGTCGCCAGGACTGCGCCGCGTCGCAGGGAAATCCAGCTCGCCCCTCGCTACCGCAGGAGCTGCCACATGAACATTCGCATGAAACTCTGGGTCCTCGCCGCCGTCTCGCTGCTCGCGTTGACCGGATGCGGCCTCGGCAAGGACCCGCTCGCTGGCGACGGCAACAATGCCGGATCGCCGGGTGACCAGGTCATCATCGGTTCCGCCGACTTCACCGAAAGCCAGCTGATCGCCAGCATCTACTCGCAGGCACTGCAGGCCAAGGGTATCGAGGTGGTGGAACAGCTCAACATCGGCAGCCGCGAGGTCTACATCGCGGCCTTGAAGGACTCGTCCATCGATCTGGTCCCCGAGTACTCCGGCGCGTTTCTTCACTATCTCGATCCTGACTCGACGGCCGCGACCTCCGAAGAGGTGTCGGCCGAGCTCAAAGAAAAGCTGCCTGCCGGGATCGCCATGTTGACGCCGTCGGGGGCACAAGACAAGGACGTTGTTGCGGTGACGAAGGCCACCGCCGACAAGTACGAACTGACGACGATCTCCGACCTGAAGCCGATCGCCGGTGAGATCGTGCTGGGCGGACCGCCGGAATGGAAGTCCCGCAAGCAGGGTGTGGTCGGCCTGCGCGACCTGTACGGGCTGAACTTCAAGGAGTTCGTCCCGCTCGACGCGGGCGGCACCTTGACGATGACGGCGCTCACCAACGGCCAGATTCAGGCCGGTGACCTTTTCAGCACGGACCCCGGACTCGTCGCGAACAACCTGGTCGCCCTCGAGGACGACAAATCGCTGTTCGCCGCGGAGAATGTCGTCCCGCTGATCAAGAAGGCCAAACTGAACGACACCATCACGACCACCCTTGACGCCGTCTCGGCGAAACTCACCACCGAGGACCTCATCTCGATGAACGCCGAGGCCGCCACCGGGACCAACCTCTCCGACATCGCCAAGAAATGGCTCGCCGACGCGGGCATCAGCTCTCAGTAAGCAACACTCGAAGGATCATCACTCTCATGGCTCAAACCTCACCGACCTCCGGGCCTCGTCCCGTCCGCGCAGATCGTGGAACCCAAATCTCTTGCAAGGGTTGGCCACAAGAAGCCGCCCTGCGCATGCTGATGAACAACCTCGACCCCGAGGTCGCCGAGCATCCCGACGATCTCGTCGTCTACGGGGGCACAGGACGGGCCGCGCGCAGCTGGCCGGCGTTCGACGCGATCGTGCGTACTCTGCGCTCTCTGGCCGATGACGAGACGATGCTGGTGCAGTCCGGTAAACCCGTCGGCGTGTTCCGCACCAACGTGTGGGCGCCGCGTGTGCTGCTGGCGAACTCCAACCTGGTTGGGGACTGGGCCAATTGGGAGGAATTCCGCAAGCTCGAAGCCGAAGGCCTGATGATGTACGGCCAGATGACGGCGGGATCGTGGATCTACATCGGCACCCAGGGCATCCTCCAGGGCACTTACGAAACGTTCGGCGCCATCGCGAAGAAGAAGTTCAACGGCACCCTGGCGGGGACCATCACCCTCACCGGTGGCGTCGGCGGGATGGGCGGCGCCCAACCGCTGGCGGTGACCATGAACGAGGGTGTGGCCATCTGTGTCGACGTCGATGCCACCCGCATCGACCGCCGCATTGCCAAGCGCTATCTCGACGTTCGGGCCACCGATCTCGACGATGCCCTGGCGCTGGCCATCGAGGCCCGAGATGCCAAGCGGCCCTTGTCCATCGGTGTCGTCGGCAACGCCGCCGAAATTTTCCCTGCGCTGCTCGACCGCGATGCGCCCATCGACATCGTCACGGACCAGACCTCCGCACACGACCCCCTGTCGTACCTGCCCATCGGCATCGACTTCGACGACATGAAGAAGATGTCGGAAAAAGACCCCGTCTATTTCACCGAACAGGCACAGGAGTCGATGGCCAAGCAGGTCGCAGCCATGGTCGGTTTCCTCGACAAGGGTGCGGAGGTCTTCGACTACGGCAACTCGATTCGCGACGAGGCACGCAAGGCCGGATACGATCGCGCCTTCGACTTCCCCGGATTCGTGCCCGCGTATATCCGCCCGCAGTTCGAAGAGGGCCTCGGCCCGTTCCGCTGGGCCGCGCTGTCCGGCGATCCGAAGGACATCGCGGCCACCGACAAGGCGATCCTGGAATTGTTCCCTGAAAACGACCATTTGCGGCGCTGGATCACCATGGCAGGCGAGCGCGTCGAGTTCGAAGGCCTCCCCGCGCGCATCTGCTGGCTCGGCTACGGCGAACGTCACCGCGCCGGACTGAGATTCAACGAAATGGTCGCCTCCGGTGAGTTGTCGGCGCCGATCGTGATCGGCCGCGATCACCTCGACTCCGGATCGGTGGCCTCGCCGTACCGCGAGACCGAGTCCATGCTCGACGGTTCGGACGCCATCGCCGACTGGCCGCTGCTCAATGCGCTGCTCAACACCGCATCCGGGGCGACGTGGGTCTCGATCCACCATGGCGGCGGTGTCGGCATGGGCCGGTCGATTCACGCCGGCCAGGTCTGTGTCGCCGACGGGACAGACCTGGCGGCGCAGAAACTCGAACGCGTGCTGACCAACGATCCCGGCATGGGCGTCATCCGGCACACCGACGCCGGATACGAACACGCCACCGCCGTCGCAGCCGAGCGTGGTGTCCGTATCCCGATGCAGGAGAACGCGTGACGGCGTTCGACACACTGTGGCCGACCATTCTCGACGTCGGCAGGCACGCAGGCACCGGCGGGTACCGCCGGTTCGCGTGGTCGGATGCCGACCTGACCTTGCGGGAGTGGTTCGCCGGGTGTGCCGAGCAGCGCGGGATGGACGTCGAGGTCGATCGCAACGGCAACATGTGGGCGTGGTGGATGCCGAAGGGATGGACGGGAGACCCTCACGATGCGTTCGTCACCGGCTCACACCTGGACTCCGTCCCCGACGGCGGGGCATTCGACGGACCGCTCGGCGTGGTCTCGGCATTCGCCGCGATCGACATATTGCGGGAGCGCGGGGTGGTACCCGCCATCCCGGTGGCGGTCGCCGCATTCTCCGACGAGGAGGGCGCACGCTTCGGCGTCGCATGCGTCGGATCACAACTGTCGACCGGCGCCCTGACCGCCGACCGGGCCAGGGGTCTGCGCGACGCCGACGGAATTACCCTGGCAGAGGCGCTGGTTCGAGCCGGTCGCGATCCGGAACACCTCGGTGCAGATCCGCAGCTTGCCGAGCGGGTCGGAGTGTTCGTTGAGCTGCACGTCGAGCAGGGCCGCGCGCTGGACTTGGTGAACGCTCCCGTCGCCGTCGCGTCGTCGATCTGGCCACACGGACGGTGGGAGTTCACGTTCGGCGGCGAAGCAAACCACGCAGGATCGACACGACTGGCCGACCGCCGCGATCCCATGCTGGCGTTCGCGTCCTCGGTGCACTCGGCGCGAACCGAGGCGGCCGCGCGCGACGCGGTCGCGACGTTCGGCAAGGTGATCGTCTCACCCAACGGGGCCAACGCCATCCCTTCGCGAATCCGGGCCTGGCTCGACGCGAGGGCCGCCGACGAGGCGACGCTGACCGCGCTCGTCGACGCGATAACCGCCGAGGCGCGCCGGCACGCAGTGGCCGATTCGATCACACTCGACGTCCTCACCGAATCGCTCACCCCGATCGTCGAATTCCCGGAAGAGCCCCGCGCACGCCTGACAAGGGCGTTGAGCCATCTCGGCGATATTCCTGTTCTCCCGACGGCGGCGGGCCATGACGCGGGCATCCTTTCCGCACTGGTCCCCACCGCGATGCTGTTCGTTCGAAATCCGACCGGCGTCTCGCATTCGCCGCAGGAGCACGCGGAGATGTCCGACTGCAACCAGGGGGCGGTGGCACTTGCGGACGTGATGGCCGACTGGGTAACGGCATGACCGACTGGTGGTGCGAACACGCCTGGCTCGGTGGAGACACCGTCGAAGCCGGGGTGATGATCTCCGTCGATGACGGCCGGATCACATCGACACGGTCTGGCGCCGCAGCAGCCGAAGCGTCGAATCGCCTGTACGGCATCGTGATACCCGGCATGGGGAACGCGCATTCGCATGCGTTCCACCGCGCGCTGCGGGCGCGAACCCAACGCGACCGCGGGTCGTTCTGGACATGGCGCGACCTGATGTACCGCGCGGCGGACCGGCTCGACCCCGAGCGGTACCGTGCCCTTGCGCGCGGCGTGTACGCCGAGATGACGCTGGCGGGAATCACATCGGTCGGCGAGTTCCACTACCTGCATCACGACGCGGGCGGACGCCGGTACGCCGACCCGAACGCGATGGGGCACGCGCTGATCGACGGCGCCACCGATGCGGGCCTGCGCCTGACCTTGCTCGATACCTGCTATCTCAGTTCGGCTCCCGACGGGACACCCCTGAACGACGGGCCGCAGCAGCGGTTCGGGGACGGCAGCGGAGCGCGCTGGGCGGAGCGCGTCGAGGCGCTGCACCAACAGGTCAACAGGACAGACGTACTCATCGGCGCCGCACTGCATTCCGTGCGGGGGGTACCGGTCGAGCACATGCCAGCAGTGGTCGAATGGGCCGAGGCACACGCCGCTCCGCTGCACGTGCACTCCTCGGAGCAGCGGGCCGAGATCGAGCAGTGCATCGCCGCACACGGGCGCACCCCGACGGCGGTACTGAAGGACGCGGGCGTGCTCGGCGCGCGGACCACCGCGGTGCATGCCACGCACCTGACCGCAGAAGACATCGGCGACCTGGACGCCACGGCAACAGGCGTGTGCTTCTGCCCGACCACAGAACGGGACCTCGGCGACGGGATCGGCCCCGCGCCGGCGCTGCTGGAATCCAACGGACTGTTCAGTCTCGGTTCGGACAGTCACGCGGTGATCGATCTGTTCGAGGAGGCGCGGGCCGTCGAGCTCGACGAGCGCCTCGCGCGCGAGCAGCGCGGCATCATCGGCGCGTCGACTCTGCTGCACGCTGCAACCGTCGGAGGCCAGCATGCGCTCGGGTGGACGGACGCCGGGCAACTCGAGGTCGGGGCGCGGGCGGATTTCGTTGCCGTAGACCTGAATTCCGTTCGTACCTCCGGTGGCGACGCGACACCGGAAGCGGTGGTCTTTGCAGCATCGGCCTGCGACGTCACCGACGTGGTGATCGACGGCAAGATCGTGGTGGCAGACCGACGCCACGTCCGCATCGACGTCGCCAAAGAACTGCAGTCGGCAATCGCGGAGTTGATGACATGAGCACCCTGTACACAGGCATCGCCGAACTGGTGACCAACGATCCCGCCCATGGCGACGGCAGCGCACTGGGCATCGTCGAGGACGGCGCTGTCCTCGTCGACGGCGACACGATCGCGTGGGTGGGGTCCCGGCGCGACGCACCGTCCGCCGACGACGGTGTGGACTTCGGCGGCGTCAGCGTCATACCCGGCTTCGTCGACAGCCACGCGCACCTGGTGTTCGCCGGTGAGCGGTCGGCCGAGTTCGCCGCAAGGATGAGCGGCCAGCCGTATGCCGCCGGCGGAATCGCGACCACGGTGGCATCCACCCGCGCCGCGGACGACGCAACGCTGAGCGCGGGAGTCAAGCGGCTGGCCGACGAACTGCTGAGTGCGGGCGTGACGACTTTCGAATCCAAGAGCGGCTACGGCCTCACCGTCGAGGACGAGACGCGCTCGCTGGTGGTTGCGCAGCAATTTACCAGCGAGACAACCTTTCTCGGTGCCCACGTCGTTCCTCCCGAGTTCAGGGCCAACCGCGAGGCATACATCGAGCTGGTCAAGGGCCCGATGCTTGCGGCGTGTGTGCCGCATGCGCGGTGGATCGATGTCTTCTGCGACCGTGGCGCATTCGACGTCGATGAAACACGGGCAATCCTGGACGCTGGTGTCGCCGCGGGGCTGCAACCGCGTGTGCACGCAGGACAACTCGGGCCTGGCGACGGCATTCAGTTGGCCGTCGAGCTTGGGGCGGCGTCGGTGGACCACTGCACGTACGCCTCCGACGAGGACATCGCCGCGCTCGCCGGTGGCAACACGGTCGCGACGCTGCTGCCGGGGGCGGAGTTCTCCACCCGCGCGCAATGGCCGGACGCGCGCCGGATGATCGACGCAGGCGTCACCGTCGCTCTCGCGACCGATTGCAACCCCGGCAGTTCGTTCACCACGAGCATGCCGTTCTGCATCGCCGTCGCGGTCAGAGACATGAAATTCACCCCGGCCGAAGCGTTGTGGTCCGCGACGGCAGGGGGAGCGGCCGCGCTTCGACGCGACGATGTCGGCGTGCTCGCGCCAGGCAAGCGGGCCGACTTCGTGCGCCTCGACGCGCCCTCGTATGTCCATCTGGCGTACCGACCCGGGGTGCCGCTGGTCCTCGACGTGGTGGTCGGCGGCCAGCTGAGCGTGCGCTAGCCTCGCGGGAGACGAGGAGTTCTCATGAACGACGAGCACTACGCGATCAACAGAGCCTGGTGGGACGAACGTGCTCCAGCGCACGCTAGTTCGCCAGATTACGCCGTGCGGGAACTCATCACAGACGCGACGCGGCTGTCAGATGTCGTCCGTTTCGACCTACCACGGCTCGGCGACATCAAGGGACAGCGCGGAATTCATCTGCAATGCCACATCGGCACGGACACGATCTCACTGGACCGCCTCGGCGCCACGATGACTGGCCTTGACTTCTCGTCGGAATCGATCGCGATCGCCCGTCGCATAGCCGCCGACACGGGCGCCGATGTCACCTTTGTCGAAGCGGACGTGTACAGCGCGCCTGCCGCCGTCGGCGGTGGATTCGATTTGGTCTTCACTGGAATCGGTGCACTGTGCTGGTTGCCCGATGTTCCGCGATGGGCAATGACCGTCGCGGAACTACTGCGCCCGGGTGGCAGGCTTTTCTTGCGTGAGGGACATCCTATGCTTTTGGCCTTCGATGAGCAGCGGACAGACGAATGGGTGCTCGGTTACCCATATTTCGAGCAGTCGGAACCGGGGCATTCCGACGCGTCTGGAACCTACGTCGATTCCGAAGTCGAGTTCGGCAACAACGAGGCGAGGGATTGGAGCCACAGCCTCGGGGAGGTCATCACCGCGGTGCTCGAGGCGGGTCTGGAGCTCACCATGTTCGTCGAGCACGACTCCGTGCCGTGGGAGGCACTTCCTGGGCGCATGCGCCGGGACGACGGTGAATGGCGGCTCATCGACCATCCAGAGCGGCTCCCATTGAGCTATACGCTGCAAGCCGTCAAACGCTAGAACAGCTCGGATTCGAACCGGCGCAGGTGCTCGCGGGGCGGTCCGAGCAGTTGCGCACTGCCGTGCGCGCGCTTGAAGTACAGCTGGATGTCGTGCTCCCAGGTGATCGCGATCCCGCCGTGCATCTGCACGGCCTCGGCGGCCACCTTCGTGAATGCCTCGCTCGCCGCGACCCTGGCCAGCGCGGCCGTCGTCGCCGACGGTTCGGCGATCGCTTCGTTCACCACCGCCCGCGCGGACTGCACCGCGACATACATGTCGGCCATCCGGTGCTTGAGCGCCTGGAAGCTGCCGATCGGCCTGCCGAACTGCACACGGTCCTTGGTGTATTCGACGGTCAGGTCGAGACACTTTGCGGCCGCCCCGATCTGCTCGGCGGCCAACAGGATCGCGGCGATGTCGGCCAGCCCGGGGTCGGCCCCGATATCGGTCGTCTCCTGCGGCTCGACGCGCGCCAGCCTGCGCGTCAGGTCCATCGTGTCGACGGGCTGGGTGGTGAAACTCGTCCAGCGGGTGAGGGTTTCGCCGTCGGCGGCGATCACGATGTCGGCGATTGCACCGTTCACCACATATCCGGCATCGAACACCACCGCGCCGATCTTGGTGCCCTCGGCCAGCCCTTCCAGGGCATCACCGTCGGGTTCGCCCGAAGCGAGCAGCGCCAGCTCCGCCAGCGTGGTGCCAAGCAGCGGAGTCGGTATCAGCGACTTGCCGAGCTCCTCGAGCACGACGGCGGCATCCGCGAGTTCGCCGCCCGCGCCGCCCAACTGCTCAGGCACCACCAGTGCCGCGGCGCCGACCTGTTCGCACAGCAGCTTCCACAGCGACTCGTCGTAGCCGAGTTCTGACGACATCGCTTCGCGGACCGCCGCAGGCGACGCATGCTTGTCGACAAGTGCCGCGACGGTTTCGCGCAGCAGTTCGCGTTCTTCAGTCATCAGAGCGCCTCCAGTACTCGACGCCGATGCGCTGTCGCGTCGCCCCACGCCGAGCGAAGGGCCTGCACCCGAAGCAGCCACAGCGACAGGTCGTGTTCCTGCGTGAATCCTATGGCGCCGTGTGTTTGCAGTGCCGAGCGCGCGGCCAGCAGCGCGGCGTCGGAGGCCGCGACCTTGGCAGCGCTGACGTCGCGTGCGGTGTCGGGCGAGTCGTCGGCCAGTGAAAGTGCCGCTCCGTACACGAGCGGGCGGGCCAGCTCGATCGCGATCAGCACGTCGGCGAGCTTGTGCTTGATCGACTGGTATGAGCCGATCACCCTGCCGAACTGGCTGCGCTGCTTGGCGTATTCGACCGAGGCGTCGAGCATCGCCTGGCCGGCACCGACCAGCTGTGCGGCCGTGGCAAGCACGCCGAACTCGTATGCGCGCGCCACGTCGGCGGGCTTGGCGTCTCCGGATGCGGTGACGTCGAACAGCTTTCGGCTGGGGTCGACAGATTCGTGCTGCTCGCCCACCGTCGCGTCTTGCACCGAACCGTCCGCGGCCACCAAAACCACGCCAGCGGTATCCGCATCAAGTGCGCGCGGCACCTGCGGAGGCATCGCGACGGTCGCGATCAGGTCGCCGGCGGCCAGTGCTGCGCTGCGGTCGGCCCCGTCGTCCTGACTGGCGAGCAGAATCGGCGCTACCGCAATGGATTCGGTGACCGGTCCCGGCACGCACCACCGGCCCAGCCGCTCGGCGGCCACCACCAGGTCGACAGGATGTGCCTCGATGCCGTCGAACCTCTCGGGAACCATCAACGCGGTGACGCCGAGATCCGCCAGCTGGGCCCAGACCTTGCGGCCCGGGGCGGTGTCACCGTCGGCCCAGGCGCGGACAGCGGCAGGAAGGTCGGCAGCACCCAACGCGGCATCGATGCTTGCCGCGAAGTCGCGCTGCTGCTCGTCAAGATCGAATTTCATTTGGCCCTCTCCCGCGGCAGCCCCAGCAGGCGTTCGGCAATGATGTTGCGCTGAATCTCGTTGGTACCGGCATAGATCGGGCCGCCGAGTGCGAACAGCAGGCCGTCGGTCCACGAATCCGCGAGCTCACCGTCGGCGCCTTGCATGTCAAGGGCAGTCTGGTGCAGCGCGACGTCGAGGTCCGACCAGAACACTTTGGTGACCGACGACTCCGCACCCAGTTCGCCGCCGCCGGCCACGCGCGTCACGGTGCCGAAGGTGTGTAGGCGATAGGCCTGGGCCTTGATCCAGACGTCGGCAACCCGGTCGGTGAAGATGTCAGCGGAGTCGGCCTGCAATGCTTTCCATGCAGCCACCAGCCGTTCGGCGGGTGCGAGGAACCGGGCGGGGCTGCGCAGCGACATGCCCCGCTCGTTACTCGAGGTGCTCATCGCCGCGCGCCAGCCCTCGTGCACCTCGCCGATGACGTCGTTGTCCGGCACGAACACATCGTCGAGGAAGACCTCGCCGAAGCCGGTGTCACCACCGAGCTGCGCGATCGGTCGCACGGTGATGCCGTCGGCCTTCAGGTCGAACATGAAGTAGGTCAGCCCGCGGTGACGCTCGGCCTGCGGGTCGGAGCGGAACAGCCCAAAGGCCCTCTCGCCGAACGGGGCCCGCGAGCTCCAGATCTTCTGGCCGTTGAGCAGCCAGCCGCCGTCGGTCTTCGTCGCGGTGGACCGCAGCGAGGCGAGGTCGCTGCCGGACTCCGGCTCGGACCATGCCTGCGCCCAGATCTCCTCGCCGCTGGCCATCTTCGGCAACACGCGGTCCAGCTGCTCGGGGGTGCCGTGCGCGAACAACGTCGGCGCGAGCATCGATGTGCCGTTGGCGCTGGCTCGCCCCGGTGCGCCTGCGCGGAAGTACTCCTCCTCGTACACCACCCACTGCAGCAGGCTGGCGTCACGGCCGCCGTACTTCTCGGGCCACGTGATCACCGAAAGGCCGGCGTCGAAAAGCACCTTGTCCCAGCGCCGATGCTGTTCGAAGCCCTCAGCCGTGTCGTACGACTTCGTCGGGAACGATTCCTTGTTAGCGGCGAGAAACTGGCGCACCTCCGAACCGAACTCGAGGGTGGCGTCGTCAAAACTCAGGTCCATTAGGATCTTTCTCTCAACAGTGGTTTGACCACCTTGCCGCCTGGATTGCGGGGCAGGACGTCGAGGAACTCCACCGAACTCGGCGTCTTGAACTTCGCCAAATGCTCGCGGGTGTAGGCGATGACAGCACTCTCGTCGAGAGTTGCGCCGGGCTTGGTCACGATGAAGGCCTTGCCGACTTCGCCGAGGCGCTCATGGGGCACCCCGATCACAGCGGACTCGACGACGCCCTCCAGCCGGGCCAGCACCTGCTCGACCTCGGCCGGGTAGACGTTGAATCCGCCGCTGATGTACATGTCCTTGAGCCGGTCGGTGATCGTCAAGTTGCCCGCTGGGTCGATCTTGCCGACGTCGCCCGTGTGCAGCCAGCCATCGGAATCGATTGCGGCGGAGGTGGCTTCGGGATCATCGAGATAACCCAGCATGACGTTGGGCCCGCGCAGCAGAACCTCGTCTTGCGCACCGATGCTCAGCTCGAAATCGGCGATCGGCCGGCCGCAGGTGGTGGCGACCGTCACCGCGCCGTCGTCGGCGCGGCACATCGTGCCGAACCCGCTGGCCTCGGTCAGCCCGTAGGCGGTCAGCACGATGTCGAAGTCCAGCTCGTTCTGCATCCGTTCGATCAGCACGACGGGGATGACCGCGGCACCGGTGACCGCGAAGCGCAGCGATGTCAGGTCGTAGTCGCCGCGCTTGGGATGGTCCAGCAGCACTTGATAGATCGTCGGCGGTCCTGGAAGCACCGTGATGCGGTGGTCCTGCACGGCCCGCATGGCCTTTTCGGGGTCGAAGGTCAGCTGCGGGATCAGCGTCGCACCGGTCTGCAGGCAGGCCAGGATTCCCGCCTTGTAGCCGAAGTTGTGGAAGAAGGGGTTGATGCACAGGTAGCGGTCATCGTTGGTGACCCGGCCGCACTCGGCCCATGCCGCCGATGCGTCCAACGACTGACGATGCGCACAGAGCGCACCCTTGCTGCGGCCGGTGGTGCCCGAGGTGAACAGGATGTCCGAGACGTCGTCGGGTTTGACCGCGGCGGCGCGGGCATCGACCGCGTCGAGGTTGGAGCCTTGTGCCACGAACTCATCCCACGTGCCGTCGGCGGCGTCGATGGGCACCCGCACGATGTGCTTCAACGCGGGCAACCCGTCGCGATCGAGTTCGGCGGTCTTGTCGGCGCCGAGAAACTCGCCCGCTGCGACCAGCAGTGGCGCCCCGGTGCGGGCCAGGATGTCGGCGGCCTCACTGGCGGTATAGCGGGTGTTCAGCGGCACGAGCACGCCGCCCGCGTAGTGGGTCGCCAGGCACGCCACCACCCAGTGCCAGGTGTTCGGTGACCAGATGGCGACCCGGTCTCCGGCGTTGACGCCGAGTTCGATCATCGCCGCGGCGGCCTGGCGGACCTCGGTTCGCAGCTCGCTGAACGTGACCTGTCGGTCGTGAGTGACCAGCGCATTGTGGTCGGCGAAGCGATCGGCAACGTCGTCCAGGACCTGCGGAATGGTCCTCGGATGGCCAGTCATGGACGCTCCTCTAACAAAGCAAGTGCTTGGTAGGTTAGCCTACAAGGGTGATAGGGGTCCAGGAGTTCAGGGCCGAGGTCCGCCAGTGGCTCGCCGACAACCTCGTCGGCGAATTCGCCGCGCTCAAGGGGCTCGGCGGGCCGGGTCGCGAGGACGAGGCGTTCGAGGAACGACGAGCGTGGAACCGGCATCTTGCCGAGGCGGGGCTGACGTGTCTTGGCTGGCCCGTGGAACACGGCGGCCGCGGCCTTTCCGTCGCGCACCGGGTGGCGTTCTACGAGGAGTACGCGATCGCGAACGCGCCCCACAAGGTCAGCCACTTCGGTGAGGAGCTACTCGGCCCGACGCTGATCGCGTACGGCACGCCCGAGCAGCAGCAGCGGTTCCTGCCGCGGATTCTCGATGTCACCGAGCTGTGGTGTCAGGGCTACTCGGAGCCGGGCGCGGGCAGCGATCTGGCCAACGTTTCGACGACCGCCGAACTCGACGGTGACCAGTGGGTGATCAACGGCCAGAAGGTGTGGACGTCGCTGGCGCACTGGGCGCAGTGGTGCTTCGTGGTGGCGCGCACCGAGAAGGGTTCCAAGCGCCACACCGGGTTGTCGTATCTCCTTGTGCCGCTGGATCAGCCGGGCGTCGAAATCCGCCCGATCGTGCAACTGACCGGCGACTCGGAGTTCAACGAGGTGTTTTTCGACGACGCCCGCACCGACGCCGATCTGGTGGTCGGTGACCCGGGTGACGGCTGGCGGGTCGCGATGGGCACGCTGACATTCGAGCGTGGCGTTTCGACGCTGGGTCAGCAGATCGATTACGCGCGTGAGCTTTCCGGTGTCGCCGAGCTGGCCAAGCGCACCGGCGCCGCCGACGACCCACTGATCCGCGAGCGGCTGACCAGATCGTGGGCCGGCCTGCGCACCATGCGGTCCTACGCACTGGCCACGATGGACGTCGAACAGCCCGGCCAGGACAACGTCTCGAAGCTGTTGTGGGCCAACTGGCATCGCGAGCTTGGTGAGATCGCGATGGAGGTGCTCGGGCAAGAAGGCCTGACGCTGACCGACGGCGACTTCGACGAGTGGCAGCGGCTGTATCTGTTCTCGCGCTCGGACACCATCTACGGCGGATCCAATGAGATACAGCGCAACATCATCGCCGAGCGAGTGCTTGGCCTACCGCGTGAGGTAAAGGGATGACTCTGGCGCAAGCGCCCAAAGAGATTGAGGGACACGGCCTTCTGAACGGCAAGGTCGTGGTCGTGACCGCAGCGGCAGGCACCGGCATCGGATCGGCGGTCGCGCGTCGGGCGCTGGCAGAGGGCGCCGACGTCGTCGTCTCCGACCACCACGAGCGGCGGCTCGGGGAGACCCGTGACCAGCTGACCGAGCTCGGCATCGGCCGGGTCGAGAGCGTCGTGTGCGACGTGACCTCCACCGCGCAGGTCGACGCGCTGATCTCGTCGACGACCGCCCGCATGGGTCGACTCGACGTACTGGTCAACAACGCGGGGCTGGGCGCGCAGACACCGGTGGTCGACGTGACCGACGAGGAATGGGACCGCGTCCTCAACGTGACACTGACGTCGGTGATGCGGGCGACCCGTGCGGCGCTTCGGTACTTCCGCGACGCCGGCCATGGCGGCGTCATCGTCAACAATGCCAGCGTGCTGGGCTGGCGCGCGCAGCATTCGCAGGCGCACTACGCGGCGGCCAAGGCCGGTGTGATGGCGTTGACCCGTTGCAGCGCGATCGAAGCCGTCGAGTACGGCGTGCGGATCAACGCGGTGTCGCCGAGCATCGCCAGGCACAAGTTCCTCGAGAAGACCAGCGACTCCCAGCTGTTGGACCGGCTGTCGGAGGGCGAGGCGTTCGGAAGAGCCGCCGAGCCGTGGGAGGTGGCGGCCACCATCGCGTTCCTGGCCAGCGAGTACTCCAGTTACCTGACTGGAGAAGTGATTTCGGTGTCGAGCCAGCATCCATGACCACGCCAGCCCCGACCAGGCGCGACGAGCTTCTCGAGCTCGCCGCGACGATGTTCGCCGAGCGCGGCCTGCGGGCCACCACGGTGCGCGATATCGCCGACTCTGCTGGCATCCTGTCCGGCAGCCTGTATCACCACTTCTCGTCTAAGGAGGAGATGGTCGACGAGGTACTGCGGGGCTTCCTGGATTGGTTGTTCACCCGCTACCAGGAAATCGTCGACACCGAACCGAATCCGCTGGAGCGGCTCAAGGGCCTGTTCATGGCGTCCTTCGAGGCGATCGAGCACCGGCACGCACAGGTCGTGATCTACCAGGACGAGGCCAAACGACTGTCGTCGCAGGCGCGGTTCTCCTATGTGGACGAGCGCAACAAAGAGCAACGCAAGATGTGGATGGACGTGCTCAACCAGGGCATCGAGGAGGGCTACTTCCGCCCGGACCTCGATGTCGACCTGGTCTACCGATTCATCCGCGACACCACCTGGGTTTCGGTCCGCTGGTATCAGCCAGGTGGACCGCTGACGGCTGAGCAGGTCGGCAGGCAATATCTCGCCATTGTCCTCGGCGGGATCACAAGGGAAAAGGATTGACATGGCTGGGATTTCGCAGGCGTACGTCGTCGAAGCTGTGCGCACCGCAGTCGGCAAGCGAAACGGATCGCTTGCAGGCGTGCATCCTGTCGACCTCGGAGCCGCCGCGTGGCGCGGTCTGTTCGACCGTGTCGACGTCGACCCGGGCGCCGTCGACGACGTGATCGCCGGTTGCGTCGACGCGATCGGTCCCCAGGCGGGCAATATCGCACGCCTGTCGTGGCTGGCCGCCGGATATCCGGAGGAAGTGCCAGGAGTCACCGTTGACCGGCAGTGTGGATCGAGCCAGCAGGCGATTTCCTTTGGGGCACAGGCGATCATGTCGGGGACCGCCGATTTGATCGTGGCGGGCGGCATGCAGAACATGAGCCAGATCCCGATTTCGTCGGCGATGATCGTCGGCGAGCAGTTCGGGTTCACCTCGCCCACCAACGAATCGAAGAGCTGGTTGCACCGCTACGGCGATCAGGAGATCTCGCAGTTCCGCGGCTCCGAGCTGATCGCGGAGAGGTGGAACCTCTCGCGTGAAGAGATGGAGGAGTACGCGCTGAGAAGTCACCAGCGCGCGCTGGACGCGATCCGTGCCGGGCACTTCGAGAACGAGATCATCGGCGTCGAGGGCTTCGTTACCGATGAGGGGCCCCGCGAGACCTCGATGGAGAAGATGGCGGGCCTCAAGACACTCGTCGACGGTGGCCGGTTGACCGCAGCGATGGCCAGCCAGATCTCCGATGGTGCCAGCGCCGTGCTGCTCGCCTCCGAGCAAGCCGTCAAGGAACACGGCCTGAAGCCGCGCGCCCGCATTCACCACATCAGTGCCCGCGGCGCCGATCCGGTGTTCATGCTGACGGGACCGATCCCGGCAACCCACCACGCGTTGGAGAAGACAGGGCTGTCGATCGAGGACATCGACACGATTGAAATCAACGAGGCGTTCGCACCCGTCGTGATGGCATGGCTGAAAGAGACCAAGGCCGATCCCGAGAAGGTCAACCCGAGCGGCGGCGCGATCGCCTTGGGACACCCGCTCGGTGCGACCGGCGCGAAGCTCTTCTCGACGATGCTGAATACATTGGAGCGCACCGGCGGTCGCTACGGTCTGCAGACCATGTGCGAGGGCGGCGGCACCGCGAACGTGACGATCATCGAACGCCTCTAGGGTTAGTGGGCCAGCGCCAGCCCGCCGAGCGCGAGGATCCAGCTGGCGAAGCTGCCGACGAGGAAGTACTCGGTCACCTCGTCGATCCCGATGCCCCCGTTCTCGCGGGCCTTCTGCGCGTTGATCTCCGGGAAACGCACGATGCTCTTGGCGGCGACCACGGCCGTCGCCGCCGCGAGCTGACCCGCCAGCCCGAGGCCGAGAATCAGCAGCCGCTCCATGGGGCCGAGCAGCCTGCCGCCCTTCAGCTTGTCCGACGGCTGCGGCTCACCCTCGGGCTTGATGGCGCCTACCGAGCCAAGGACCAAGCGCACCAACAGGTTTCCCGTGACCAATTGCAGCATCACGACGCCAACGACCATCAACAGCTGGTCAGGGCTCACCGAAAGACCGACCCACGCAGGCCAACGGGCGATCAGGCCCGCGACGTCAGATGCCCAACCCGACAACACGATCAGCAACCCGGCGGCACCGCCGAACAGAACCAGCGGCGCCACCTCGTGCGCACCGGTCCGCTCGGCGCGGGCGCACAACACCACCCAGCCGACGCCGGCCGCGGCGGCGATCAGCAGCAGCACCACATCGCCGAAGTGCCACAGGCCTGCGAACGCCGCGCACCCGATGACGGTGACCGGCGCGATCACCACCCCCACCGATTGCCGGTCGGTCAGCCTGCGACCAATGTCGGCGAGGCCCACCGCGATGAACATCACCGCCAGTGCGCTCACGGCACGCCCCGCAGGTATTGCGACGCCTGAACCATCAAGTCCAGGCCGTCGCGACCGGCACGTTGCGACACCGCAGAGGCGCTGATGGCCTCGCTCGCGGCGATGTCCTTCTTCGTCTGGTTGGTCAACATGCCCTTCAAAATCCTTAGCGATCGGTCATCGAGCGATCCAAGCAGATGGTCCCGACACATCAGGGCCGCGTTGATCGCGTCGACGTCCTGCCGTGCGTCTTTTTCGGACCGGAACGACGTGCGGACCAAGGCCAGGCCCGGCTGCCGTTGCGCCGATGCGGTCCACTCGATGGCCTCGCGCGCCGCCCACCATCCCGGCCCGTCTTGAATCCCGGCCTCGGCGTCCAGCACCATCACCGCGCCCCAGCCGATTCCGAACCGGATATCGATGTCCGGTGTCACGGCCAGTCGCAGCGACAGCGCGGCATCGATCGCCATGCCGACCGTCGGATAACTGCCCTGGAACTCGTCGCCGACCGTGAACGCCGGCGGGTCGATCGCGCCTGCGGCGACGTCGCGAAGCGCACGGTTCAACACCTTGTGCGAGGCGGTTCGGTCGGCGACTCGGCGCGAACCCACAACGTCGCCGATGAGCGTCGCGAGTGAAGTTCTATCCTTCACTACAGTCATATGAAGATAATAGCTTAATTCACAGAAAGTGAAGCAAATAGCTCCATACGGGCGACGGGGCCGAGGCGGCAAGGAAGCCGATTCTGACTTCGGTGCCAAAAATCCGGTTGGGGAAGGAAGAACCTACTCGAAAAATTGTGCCCGAAACCTGTTGGCGGCAAGGCAAATAGAGGGACTGCCCTCCACGAGCAGCGTCTTTGATGTAGCGCGGCTCAGCTTATTGACTCCCTGAACTCCACACCGTCTTGCGCCGCCCGTACCCAATCGGCGATGTCCACGACCGGGTAGATCTGAAATTCGTTAAACGGACCGAACTTGCCGGCGCCGTCCAGTAGGTCCGCGGGATTGTCGGTCTCCACCACCGCGAATCCTCCTGACCCATCAACTCGGCCGACGAATTGGAGGAACGTCGTGCTGGCCGGTTGCTGCCACTTCGAAAACAGTTCCAAGCCACGTCGCGCTGCCGCTTCATTGTCGTCGGCGGAGCCACTGAACCGGGGCGTCCATGTCATGACGTACTTCATTTCTTCCTCCTGGGTTTACAGCCTTCATTGCTAGCCATGTGTCGTCACAGGTGGTCCATCTCGCGCGACATTTCCGCGACCTCGAAATAGGCCCGTCGCGGTGGATAGTGCGGCCGTGGTTCAGGCAGCGCGATGTGAATGCGGCTGATTGCGCCAATGAGCTTTGTGGCCAGCCGATGATGGCGCGTCGTAACGGATACCGATAGCACCGTCGCGGTGCCGAGCACGACTTCCTTTTCTGTAACAAGAACCCCTGCGGGGCCGGGGTGCGCGGGGCAGACCCTGAACGGGGCTGATTTGACGTTCGGTGCTGCAGTAGCGCGCAGCAATATGTGCGACATGTGCGGATGCCTCCTCCCGATGTTGGTGGCTCCGACCGGAGTCACGGCTTTCGGTACATAGAGCAGAGCGAAGCACCGCGAGACGGCCAGTACCTCGTCCAAATGCATGAGATCCGGCTACTCTCTCAGTTGAGTCTCGGTATCAGATTCTCAGCGAGGACGGTTCCCATGCGGGCTGCTGGCGAATCGAGGGCGTGGCGATGGTCACGGTCGAGGAATTCTCGCGCCTAGTATCCGGCGTCTACGCCGCGGCGGTCACTCCCCAGCACTGGGCGGTGGCGCTGGCCGACATCAGTCGCATCCTCAACGCATCCGGTGCGGGACTCCTGACGGGCGCGGGCTCGAGCCGGTCGGTGATGACTGCCACCGTCCCTTTGGAGGCGAGCGGAGCCTACATCGCGTACTACCGCACGATCGACTATGTGCTGGATGCCGTCGAAAAGAGCCCAGTCGGTCTGATACGAGGCGGTCGGGCACTGGTTGCGCTCAACGCCCATTCAGAGTTCGAGGCCGACTTCATGCGCCCGTTCGGAATGGAAGACGGAATGTTCATGCGGCTGACTGCGGGCAGGCTACCCACAAGCTTTCTGGTCGCGGCGCCGAAACGACGCCGAACCATTCGATACCGCCGAGCGTGTGAAGTTCATGAGCGCGCTGATTCCCCACCTGCAGCAGGCGCTGCGCACGCAAGGCAAACTAGTGGCGCTGGCGGACAGTGCCGTTGAGCTGGCAGGCGCGCTGGAGGTTGTCCGGCACGGGGTAATCATCGTCGCGGCCGAACACCTGGTGATAAACCTGAATTCGGCCGCCGAGCGGATCGTCCGCGCGGAAGACGGGCTGCGCATGGCGTCAGGACGCATCGCCGCGATAGGCACGCGTGCCGAACAGGAGTTGCATTGCGCCATACAGTACGCCCTCGCCGGCGAACCGTCCGCTGTCCGCACAGCGCAGTCGCTCACCTGTGTTCGGCCTTCGGGTAAGCGGCCCTATGTGATTCACGTGCTGCCATCCCACCGCCGTAATGCCGACGAGCCACTTGGGCGGCCAATGGCCTTGGTCTTGATCATCGATCCGGATGATGAACCCGAACCCGCCGCAGCGCTGTTGCGCCGGCTGTACCGGCTCACCGAAGCGGAAGCAGAGATTGCACTGCACGTCATGCATGGCGAGGACGTGAGGCGAATCGCGGAGGAGCTGTCCATCTCGTTGACGACGGTCCGCACCCATCTGCAGCACGTCTTCGAGAAAACCGGTACCCACCGCCAAGCTGAGCTCGTACGCCTGCTATTCGCGCTAAACCCTTGACTTACATAGCATCAGCGAACGTGCGCCAGCGCTACTCGACGAGCGCGGCAGCGGCCTGCAGATGCTTGACCGCATCACCGACGATCGCCTCGATCAGTTCGGCGCACGTCGGTAGGTCCTCGAGGATGCCGGCGACCTGCCCGGAGGCCAGCACGCCGGCATCGGTGTTGCCCTCGACCAGCCCGGCCTTCAACAGCATGGGGGTGTTGGCTGCCATCACCACCTGCGACCACGTCAGGTCTTTACCGTGCCGCATCTGCCTGCCGTCGCTGATCATCGATCGCCACGTCATCTGGGTCATCTTCTTGAACTTCGACGCGTTGCGTACCGCCGCCGTGAAGCCCCGCAGCGGCGAGCCACTCTCCAGCTTCTCGACAAGGCCGGTGCGCAGCACGCGATGCGGCATGCCGTCGACGCGGGTGGACACCACGGTGCCGTCCAGCGCCGCGTCGAGGTAACGCTGCTTGACCGCATCGGGCACCGTCGAATCCGCGGTCAGCAGGAAACGCGTGCCCATAGCCACACCCGCGGCCCCGTACGACAGGGCTGCCGCGAGGCCGCGCCCGTCGAAGAAGCCACCGGCAGCCACGACGGGAATGTCGACCGCGTCGAGCACCGATGGCAGCAGCAGCGTGGTCGCTACCGGGCCGGTGTGTCCGCCGCCCTCGCCGCCCTGGACGATCACGGCATCGGCGCCCCACCCGGCCACCTTCTTGGCGTGCTTGGCCGCTCCGATCGACGGGATCACCACCACGCCAGACTCTTTGAGCCGAGCGATCAGCTCTGGCTTGGGCGCCAGCGCGAACGACGCGACCTTCACGCCCTCGCGGATCAGCAGGTCGACACGATCGTTCGCGTCTCCGGCGTCGGCGCGCATGTTGATGCCGAACGGCTTGTCCGTTGCCGCCTTGACCTTGGTCACCGCGGTCTGCAGTTCGTCCAGCGTCATGGTCGCCGACGCCAGGATGCCAAGCCCGCCGGCGTTGGCGGTCGCCGCGACCAGCCGCGCACCTGCCACCCAACCCATACCGGTCTGCACCACCGGATGCTCGATGCCGACCAGCTCGGTCAGCGGTGTGCGAAGGCGACTCATCGTACTTCCCTGTCCCGCACCGATTTCGGGTCGATCACCTCGCGGATCAGCTTCTGCTCGTCGCCGGTGGGCAGCCGGGTGGTGTCGGCGGCATCCAGCCCGTGCACCTCGAACGACGTCGCCTCGCGAACATCGTCCGGCGAAATACCGGGGTGCAGCGACAGTGCGCGCATTTGGTGGTCCGGTCCGTTGTAGTCGAAGACGCCCAGGTTGGACACGACGCGGTAGACGTTGACGAACCGGTACGCCGGGTTCTCGGGATCTACCTTGTCCCACCCGATGCCCGATACCACGTCCACCGAATCGCCGAACACCCGCTTGGAGTGGTTGCCGACCCAGTAGCTGGTCGCGTGGTTGATGGTGTTGCCAGGTGCGCCACGGACGCCGAACATCTGCCGGGTCGGATGCTGCAACGGCCCGAACGCCGACAGGTTCTGGTTGCCGTAGCGGTCAATCTGGTTGGCGCCCATGACTACATGGCGGCGACCCCACGCCAGCGTTTCGAATACCCGGCCGAACGGCATCCATCCCTCGATGGCGCCGACGACGCCGAGCGCCGGGGTGTCGGCCAGCAGCCTCGCCTCACCGTCGGTCAACAGGATGTCGGGGGAGAAAGTCAGCCGCGCCAGCCGCGCGCCGATCGCCACCATGGGCGCCATTGGGCTGACCATGATTTCACCGGCATCGCGGAAGAGTTCGGCGCACGCGACGGCGCACACCTCCGCACGGGTCACGGAAATCACTTGTCCGCCTCCTGAAACTTCCGCACCGCGGCCTGGTAGTCCGCTTCGCTGCCCGACAGATAGGTGTCGACGAACGCCTGCCACGTCTCATCGGACGCCGCCGCTTCGGCGTAGTGCCGCTGGAACTTCTCGTCGCGGCGGTAGGTCGGTTCGGCCGTGGTGAAGTGGGCGCCGTGTGGGGCCTCCACCACGGTGTCGACCATCATCCGGTTGATCAGCAGCGCCTGCGGCGGCACGGCTTTCACCAGCTCGTCGGTGGGCACCACTCGCTCGACGGAAAGGTGGCGTTTCTCGGCGGCCATCAGGAACAGATCGTCGAAGTACGGGTCGATCCCCGTGTAGGCGGCATTGCCTTGCGCGTCACCGAGATTCATGTGCACGAACGCCGCATCCAGGCGCAGTGCGGGCATCGCGACGAGTTCCTCGAAGCCGCCGTCAGTCGGGTACGGGGACGTCACCGTCGACAGTTCGCCTTCCCAGAAATCCAACACCGAGCTGCCAAGGCCCGCCCGGATCGGCAGGAACGGCAACCGCTGCGCGGCGGCCTGCAACCCGCACCGCAGCATGCCCTCGTCCATCTCGCGGGCCTCGATCGCGCCGGATGTGCGCGCCTTGGCGAACCACGGATCGTAGAACGGCGGCGAATCCAGCGAGACGAAGCCGTAGTACACCCGTCGCACCTTGCCCGCGGAGCACAGGAGCCCGATGTCCGGCCCGCCGTACGAGACGACGGTCAGATCCTTGACGTCGGTTCGCAACAGCGCGCGCACGAATGCCATTGGCTTGCGCCGTGATCCCCAGCCGCCGATGCCGATTGTCATGCCGTCGCGCAGTTCGGAGACGGCCTCGTCGAGCGTGGTCCGCTTGTCGCTCACTTCTTGTCTCCCTTGGATGTGCCTGCGAACGCATCGCGGTGCTCGTCGGCCACCCCCGCAAGGTTCAACTCGAACGTAAAGCCTTGTTCCATGCGGTAACTCGAGTTGACACGCTGCACGTCGATCAGGTTCAGCGCCTCCTTGGCCGCCCGGATCACCCGGGTGTCCTTGACCGCGATGTCGCGGGCCACCCGCAGCGCGGCTTCGTCGAGCTCGTCCCGGGGCACCACCTCATGCACCGACCCGAAGTGATGCAGCGTCGCCGCATCCACGGTGGCGGCGGTGAAGAACAGCCTGCGCATCATGTGCTGGGGCACCAGCCGCGACAGGTGGGTGGCTGCGCCGAGCGCGCCGCGCTCCACCTCCGGCAGGCCGAACGTCGCGTCGTCGGAAGCGACGATCACGTCGGCGTTGCCGACGAGCCCGATGCCGCCGCCGACGCAGAAGCCGTTGACCGCCGCGACCACCGGCACCTCGCACTCGTACACCGCTCGGAAGGCGTGGAAGCAACCGCGGTTGGCATCGATGAGCGCGGAGAAGCCCTCGGTGTTCTGCATCTCCTTGATGTCGACGCCCGCGTTGAAGCCGCGGCCCTCTGCTCGCAGGATCACCACGTGGGTGCTCCGGTCGCGGCCGGCGGCCGTGATGGCGTCGCCGAGTTCGAACCAACCCTTCGACGGGATCGCGTTGACCTTCGGGTAGTCGACGGTGACCGAGACGATGCCCGGCTCGACAGTCTTTGTGGTGATCGTCATGCGGATACCTCAGTTACTCCTGGGTCGCTACCTAAGCAAGCACTTGCTTGGTACCCTAGCACGGTGACCGACCCCTCAGAAATAAGCCTGGGCCTCAAGGACAGGGTCGTTCTGGTGACCGGCGGCGTCCGCGGAGTGGGCGCCGGAATCAGTGCGGTCTTCGCCGATCAGGGCGCGACCGTGGTGACGTGCGCCCGCCGACCGGTGGACGGATTGCCGTACGAATTCCATGCCTGTGACGTGCGGGACGACGACGCGGTAGCGGCGATGGTCGATGCGATCGTTGAGCGTCACGGCCGCATCGATGTGGTGGTGAACAACGCAGGCGGCTCGCCGTACGTCCTCACCGCGGACGCCAGCGCGAAGTTCAGCCGCAAGATCATCGAGCTCAATCTGTTTGGGCCGCTCTCGGTTTCGCAACACGCCAACCGGCATATGCAGGCGCAGGCGCGGGGCGGTTCGATCGTCAACGTCGGTAGCGTCAGTGGGCGCAGGCCGAGCCCCGGCACCGGCGCCTACGGCGCCGCCAAGGCGGGTGTCGAAAGCCTCACGGCCACTCTGGCAGTCGAGTGGGGGCCAAAGGTCAGGATCAACTCGGTCGTTGTCGGCATGGTCTCCACGGAGCAGTCCGAGTTGTTCTACGGCGACGCCGATTCGATCGCCGCGATTTCCAAGAATGTGCCGCTCGGCAGGCTGGCCACGCCCGCCGATGTCGGTTGGGCGGCCGCGTTCCTGTCGTCCGACGCCGCGTCCTACATCAGCGGCGCCTCGCTCGAGGTGCACGGCGGCGGCGAACCACCGCACTACTTGGCAACCACAACCGCAGACATCAAATAGAGGAGACAACTCACATGGGATTGCTCGACGGCCGCGTGGTCATCGTGACGGGCGCAGGCGGCGGTATCGGACGGGCACACGCCCTGGCGTTCGCCGCCGAGGGTGCGCGGGTGGTGGTCAACGACATCGGTGTGGGATTGGACGGCGCGCCGGCCGGTGGCGGCAGCGCGGCACAGGGCGTGGTCGACGAGATCACCGCGGCCGGTGGCGAGGCCGTCACCAGCGGCGCCAACGTCGCGGACTGGGCGCAGGCGCAAGGGCTGATCCAAACCGCGGTCGACGCGTTCGGCGGGCTCGACGTGCTTGTCAACAACGCCGGCATCGTCCGCGACAGGATGTTCGCCAACACCAGCGAGGACGAGTTCGACGCGGTGGTCGCCGTGCACCTCAAGGGGCACTTCGCCACCATGCGGCACGCGGGCGCCTACTGGCGGGCGCAGTCCAAGGCGGGCAACACCCCCGATGCCCGCATCATCAACACGAGTTCCGGCGCCGGCCTGCAGGGCAGTGTGGGGCAGGCCAATTACAGCGCCGCCAAGGCCGGCATCGCCGCCATGACGCTGGTCGCCTCGGCCGAGATGGGCCGCTACGGCGTCACCGTCAACGCCATCGCCCCGTCGGCACGCACCAGGATGACCGAAACGGTCTTCGCCGAGATGATGTCGACCCAAGACTACGAGTTCGACGCCATGGCGCCGGAAAACATTTCGCCGCTGGTGGTTTGGCTCGGCAGCGTCGAATCACGCGACGTGACCGGCAGGATGTTCGAGGTCGAGGGCGGCATCGTCCGCGTCGCCGAGGGCTGGGCGCACGGACCGCAGATCGACAACGGCGCCCGGTGGGATCCCGCCGAACTCGGCCCCGTGGTGAACGATCTGCTCGCCAAGGCGCGACCCCCGGTTCCGGTGTATGGCGCATAACTTGGGCCAAACCGCCGCTGAACTCCCGCGCCGCAGACCATGATGGTCGGGTGAGACGATACGGACGGGGCGCCGTTATCGGCGCAATGTTGTTGCTACTGGCCGGGTGTGGTGGACAGCGGAGTGATGATTCTGCGGCCGCCGAAACCGAGCCGACGTCGTGCGAAGTCACCGCCGACGCCCGGCTGAGCATCGCGACGGGGAACACCACCGGGGTTTACTACACGCTCGGCGGGGCCTACGCAGAAGCGATCAGTCAGCAGACCGGCGGCAAGCTGAAGGCGACCGCAGCCGAGACATCGGCGTCGCTGCAGAACATCCAGCAGTTGGTGGCTGGCACGCACCAGATCGCGTTCTCGCTCGCCGACACCGCAGCGGACGCCATCAACGGCACGGCCTCGTTCACCGAGAAGCAGCCCATCGCGGCGCTGACCCGGTTGTACCCCAACTACACCCAGGTGATCGTCCGCGCCGACGCCGGAATCAACACGATCGCCGAGATGCGTGGCAAGCGGGTGTCCACCGGGGCGCCGAACTCCGGCACCGAGGTGATCGCCAACCGGATGCTCGAAGCGGCGGGCCTCGACCCCACCAAGGACATCGCCGCGCAGCGCACCGAACTGGGCAAGACCGTCGAGGGGATGAAGGACGGCTCCATCGACGCCATGTTCTGGTCCGGCGGTCTGCCGACAGGCGGGATCACCGACCTGTTCGTGAGTCAGCGTGCCGGGGTCAAGTTCATCGACGTGACAGACACCCTGAGCAAGCTGCAGGAGATCAACCCGATCTACGAACGCGGCGTCATCCCGGCGAGCACGTATGCGACGCCTGCCGACGTGCCGACCGTCGTGGTGCCCAATGTGCTTCTGGTCAAAGACGATATGGACGGCAACACCGCCTGCGTGCTGACCAAGGCACTGTTCGATCACAAGGATGATCTGGTGAAGGCGAACAAGGCCGCCGACGCCATCGCGTTGGACACCGCCACGCAGACCAGCCCGGTGCCGCTGCATCCCGGTGCCAAGAAGGCACTCGACGAGCTCGGTGCGGCCTCCTGACCGAGAGCTCGGCAGTCTCCTATGAGGAGGAGAAACCGGCACGCCAGCTGACCGGTTGGGTGAGCCATTTCGTGACGGCCGCCTGCGTGGTGGTCGGGCTGTTCGCGTTGTACCAGGTGTTCTTTCCGCTCGCGCAGGGCAACCAGGTCTCACTGATCTTGTTCCTTGCGGCGGTGTTGCCGCTGACGTTGTTGTGCTACCGCTCCGGTGTGCGGCTGCGTCGTCACACCACAACGGCGCCCCGGCAGAACCCGACGCCGATCGACTGGCTGCTGGCCGCGGTGGCGTTGGTGGCGTGCCTCTATCCGGTGCTGCCCTTCCAAATCGCCGACGGCGGTGGCGGATTCGACGGGTTCCTGAGCAGGCAGGGGTCTCCGGGTGCGGTCGACATCGTCGTCGGGTCGATCGTGTTGCTGTTGGTGCTCGAAGCCTGCCGCCGCACCACGGGCGCCGCGCTGCCGATCGTGTGCGTCCTTGCACTCGGGTATGCGTACTACGGCGGCTACCTGCCCCAGAGCGCGGCGATCGCGCATGCAGGCGTGGACTGGGACCAGATCATCAACGCCTCGTTCATCCAGTCGACCGGCCTGTACGGCGTGCCGCTGGACGTCGCGGCCACCTACATCGTGATGTTCACCATCTACGGCGCCGTGCTGGACGCCTCGGGTGCCAGCAAGTTCTTCATCGACCTGTCCTTCTCCGCGTTCCGGCGGTCCCGCGCGGCACCCGGCAGGACGGTGACGCTCGCCGGTTTCCTGATGGGCAGCGTCTCGGGCTCGGGGACGGCGACGACCGTCAGCCTTGGCACCGTGACATGGCCGGTGCTGCGACGCGCGGGCTACCCGGCCGAGAATGCCGGAGGCATGCTGGCCGCCGCAGGCATCGGCGCCATCCTTTCCCCTCCGACGCTGGGCGCCGCGGCGTTCATCATCGCGGAATACCTGCAGGTGTCATATCTGACGGTGCTGCTCTGGGCTGTCGTGCCGACCATCCTGTACTACCTCGGCATCCTGCTCGCCGTGGAAATCGATGCCAGGCGCTACGGCACCCGTGAAGTCGAGGTCGCCACCGAATCCACCTGGCGGTTGCTGGGACGGTTCGGCTATCACTTGATCTCGCTGGCGATGATCGTGGTGTTCCTGGCGATGGACGTGTCGGCGATGAGGGCCGTGATCTACGCGACCGCGGTGCAGATCGTGCTGTCGTACCTGGACCGCGAACACCGGCTCACCCCGAAGCGGCTGTACGGCGCGCTGGCCACCGGTGTGCGCGGGGTGCTGTCGGTGGCGGCGGTGTGTGCGGCCGCTGGCGTCATCGCCGCGATGATCACCCGAACCGGGCTGGGCCTGCAGTTGAACTCCATCCTGGTGAACAGCGCCCGCGCGATCTCCGAAAACCCTACGGCGGTACTGATTTTCACCGCTCTGTTTGCGGCATTGGCGGTGTCGGTGCTGGGTCTGGCGGTGCCCGTCACGGCGTCGTTCGTGATCAGTTGGGTGGTCATCGGACCGGCGCTGCAGGATCTCGGCGTCGCTGCCCCGGCCGCGGCGATGTTCGTCTTCTACTTCGCGGTGCTGTCCGAAGTGACGCCGCCGACGGCGTTGGCCTCGGTCGCCGCGTCGGCGATCACCGGCGGCCGGGTGATCCCCACCATGATGCAGACGTGGAAGTACACCCTGCCCGCGTTCCTGGTGCCGTTCGCGTTCGTGCTGACCAATAACGGCGAGGGCATGCTCGGGCTGCGCTCGATCGGCGACATGGTGTGGACGGCGGCGGTCGGCGCGCTGGCGGTGGCCGCACTGGCCGTGGTGACCGGCGGATGGCTTATCAGGAAGGCGGGCTGGCCCGAGCGGCTGCTCTGCGCGCCCGCGGCGGCGCTGCTGCTCTACCTTCACCCCGTCACGATGGCTGTCGGCGCCGGCCTGCTGGCGACGGCGGTGGTCCTCAATCTCGTCATCCCTCGCAGACCACCAGAGGAATCACTCGATCAGCCGCCTGCCGATAACCTCGATACGGCGGATAAATCCTGATCAGCTTGCGCCAGTAGAGGTTCCGCTCAGCATCGTCGGCGTCTCGGGCGATCAGGTCGAGGTGCTCCCCGCGAATCTGGATGTGCACCTTGGGATCTGCCTTCAGATTGCGATACCACCCCGGGCTGGCGTCGCGTCCGCCGAACGACGCTGGCAGTATCACCCGATTGCCGTCACGCAGATAGAGCGTCGGGGTGGTGCGCTGCTTGCCGGTCTTGCGTCCAGTCGTCGTGATCAGCGCCGCGGGGAACCACAGCAGCTTGGCGCCCAACCGTCCGTTGGTGCGCTGATACACCCAGATGTGTGCGCGCGCGAAGTACTTCATCAGCAGCGCAAGGAACTTCGAGTTCCGGACCCGTCGCCGCTGCGTCATAGGAGCTGATTAGCCGTGTCGCGCGGCTTGCAAACCACGAATCGAACGCCAGTGAGGCGCGTGCCCTCAGGTAGCGAGGGATAGGCGGCAGGTTTCGACCTGGTGCGTCGATCCGGTGCGGAAGTCGGGCAGCCGGATACTGGCGTAGAACTCGTCGGCTTGCGGCGTGATGTTCGGATTACCGCGACCTTCGGATTCGAATCCGGGGTCCTCGTCCAGCTCGGAGTTCGAGCGCTGCGCTGAGCCTCGCATTCCCAGGCCGGCAGGGGAGGCCCAGTAGCGCTCCGGGTTGAAATTCGCGAGGAGCTGGTCGGATCCGGCGTCGTCGCCCCACAGGCGGAAGGATGCCTCTTCCTTGCCGGGTCGGTCGATGTACGCCTGGGCGTCGCTTTCTGACATGGCCGCGTAAGCCTCGACGGTGGCCAGAGAATTGCCGTTGCCTGCGTCCTGTAGCGAGAACTCGCGTACTTGCAAGATGTTGCCGGCGCCTACCGGCCCGACGCAGGACCCCGTGTAAGCGTGTGCGATCCCGGCTGGGGACAGCGCTCCCGCACCGAGTCCGATGGTGCTGGCCAGGAGCGCCCCGGCCGCGAGCCGCGCGAGTCCCCGAGGCTTAACGCCGGGGGGTATGGGGCCGTGAGTCATCCGCGGCGAGATGGTGTCGATGTGAGTCATGATCTTTAGCCGACCCCTCCCGATGCCGACCCGAGGTCGCCGGGCGGGCCCGGAAGCGGCAACGGTTGCATGACATGAGTCGGCGCGTCGTCCAGTGGGATGCGGCCGCTCTGTTCGGCAGGTGGAGCGCCGCAGCTGTTTTCGGACTTGGTGCCATCCCAAATGCCGCCGGTTTTCAGGCAACACTCATGAACCGCGTCCGTGTAATGTCCGGCGTCCAGGACATCGGTAGGGATGTTTGCGACGCACCTGTCGTAGGCCCCGATGTCCCACTCTGGCAAGGCGTTGGCGACGGCGGCTGATCCCATCGCCAGACCCAGTGCGAGGGCTGGGACCGCTAGGTAGCGGGTCAAACGTCTACTTGTCGGTGCTGCGGTGCGCATGTCCTCCTCCATTCATGTGAGCTTTTCGGTTGAGGACAATGCTCGGCTGAGCAAACATGCGCGCGCTAGTCACGGATCTGTACCGAGGTGGTCCTGGAGTTGTACTAGTCAGATTCAAGATCATGCGGTCTACTGGCAGTATGTTTGCTGGTCTGGCCTAGGAGGGGTGCAGATGGCGGGGTACGGTCAGTTCTGTCCGGTGGCCAAGGCCATGGAATTGCTCGATGAGCGGTGGACCGTGCTGGTGGTTCGCGAGTTGCTGGCGGGAAGTACGCACTTCAACGATCTTCGCCGCGGGGTGCCGAAGATGTCGCCGACGCTGCTGTCCAAGCGGCTGCAAACCTTGACCCGCGCCGGGGTGGTGAAGCGATCCGAGGTCGAGGGCCGCTCGGAATATTCGCTGACCGAATGCGGGAAGGAACTCGCCGAGGTGGTCGGCGCGCTGTGCACCTGGGGCGTGCGCTGGATGGACCTCGTCGAGGACGACCTCGACCCGAGCTTGTTGATGTGGGATATCCACCGCAATATTCCTCTCGAGGAGTGGCCGCGGGGGCGCACTGTGGTGGCGTTCCGATTGACTGGCGCGCCCCCGAAGGCGTCGTCGTGGTGGCTGATAGTCGCCGACGGCGGGGCGGAGGCATGCGACATCGATCCCGGGTATGAGGTGGCGGCGACGGTTTCGACCAGCTTGCGAACGCTGAGCCAGATCTGGCGTGCAGACCAGTCCTGGCAGCGGGCACTGCTGGACGGGTCGGTTTCCATCGATGCCCCATCCGAGGTGCGGCGAGCAGTGCCCACCTGGATCGGCCAATCAATCCTGGCGGCGGTGCCGCGACCGGCCTGACGTACACACGTAGCCCTACTTCTTGGTGCGACGGCTACCGCCGTGCCAATCCTCCTCGATTCCAACCGATTCGGGGTCGACACCGGAGCTGACCAGCTGAGGTCGTTCGCGCAGGCTGCGCTTGAGTTCGGCGAAGCCGGGGAAGCTCGCCAGCGCTATCACATGGTCCCAGAGCTGACCGGCGTCGTCGGGGCTCGGAAGCCTGCTGATCACCGGGCCGAAGAACGCCGTGCCATCGGGGGGCTGGAAATGCAGGATCGGCGTGCCGACGTCGCGCCCCGTCAGCGCCAGAGCCTCTTCGGTCTCGGTGCGGATCACCTCGTCGAACGTCTCGTCGTCGAGCGCATTCGCAAGATCGCCGGGTAGTCCGGCTTCGCTCAGGGAAGATTCCACCAGCTCCCGGGCAGCTTGGTCGGCTGCCTGGAGGCTCTGCTGTCGTGACGTATCGAAGATCCGGGTTCCGAACGCCTCATACAGCGGCCCGACCGCCCCGCGACCGTGGTCGGCGCGCGCTCGCGCAGCGACGCGCAAAAGCTTCAGGCCTGCGGTATGGCCTTCCTCGTAGTACTCGGGGAAATGCGCCGCATAGTCGATGTGCGCGTTGAGTATGCGCAGCGAGATGAACCGCCAGTCCACGGTGTACTCACGCTCGGCGGCGACCATCCGCACCCACTTGCTGGTCATCCAGGCGAATGGGCAGACCGGGTCGAAATAGAAGTGCAGGTCGTAACTCATGGCTCGCAGACCACGAGCGGGATCTTGCGGTCGGTCCAGGACTGGTAGTCCTCGTACGTCGGGTACATCGCGACGAGTCGCGGCCAGTACTTGGCGCGTTCGGAGTCCGTGGCGTCACGGGCCGTGAGGTTGAGCACGTCTTTCTTGATCTGAACCTGGACCTTCGGATCGGCCTTGAGGTTCAGGTACCACATCGGGTGCTTGTCGCTGCCGCCCTTGGACGCGGCCACCACCACGATGTCGCCGTCGCGGTGGAAATACAGCGGGCTGATCCTGGGCTCACCGCTCTTGCGGCCCGTCGTGGTCAGCAGCGCCACCGGGATGCCCTGAAAGTTGCTTCCGAAGCCCTCGCCGTCGCTGCGGCGGTACATGAAGGTGTTGATCTTCGACATCCACTTGATGAAAAAGTCCGCGGGCTTGGTGTCCATGAAGCGGGGACGAGTGTTTGGCATGGCTCGATGCTACGTCTGGCTTCCTACGTCGAAATTGCACTGATGGTTGCTGGCCAGCCCTACCAGCGGGGTCAACACCGGGGTGGACTCGGTCGTAAGGTCGCCGACCCCTAGGACTTGAGCAGAAGCGGCCGCACGATCGCCCGAATGTGGTGGATCTGCCCATCGGCCGCCGGAATCAGGAACGTCTCATCGACGTGCGCGCCGACGCGCCGCCCGGCGATCGACGGCTTGGTCTCCAGATCGAACCGGGCCCGAACCTCGTCGCCGCTGACGGTGAATTCGGGCACCGTCGTGGCCCGGATGACCCGGTACTGCGGACCCCGATTCAGGCTGCGGCGCAAATGGTTTCCGGAAAACCCTGTCTTCATCCCGAATTCGATGCGGATGCAGCCGGGCGCGAACGGAACCTTGTCCGCATCGTGACTGACGAGCGCATCGATGTACGCCTGGGCGGCCGCGATGCGTTCGGCGTCCGAGGCGGGCACTAGATCCGCTCGATGATCGTGCCGGTGGACAACGCCCCGCCTGCGCACATGGTTATCAGCGCGGTCGACTTATCAGTGCGCTCCAGCTCGTGCAGCGCCGTCGTGATCAGCCGGCTGCCGGTGCTACCGACGGGATGCCCCAACGCAATTGCGCCGCCGCTGACGTTCACCTTGTCCATGTCGGGGTTGTGCACCCTGGCCCACGACAGCACCACCGACGCGAAGGCCTCGTTGATCTCGGTGATGTCGATGTCGCCCATCTTCATCCCGGCCTTCTCGAGCACCTTCGCCGTCGACTGCACGGGCCCATCGAGGTGGTAGTACGGCTCGGAGCCGACGAGTGCCTGGCTGACGATGCGCGCCCGCGGGGTTAAGCCTTGCGCACGTGCCACGGACTCATCCATCCACAGCACCGCGGCGGCGCCGTCGGAGATCTGTGACGACGTGCCCGCGGTGTGGATACCGCCGTCGATTACCGGCTTCAACGAGGCCAGGCCCTCCAGCGTGGTGTCGCGCAGGCCCTGGTCGCGCGTGACCACATGGCGCTCGGACGTCGGCTGCTTGTTCTCGTCGAGCACCGGCGCTTCGATACCGCTGATCTCCCTTTCGAACCGGCCCTCGGCCCACGCCTGCTTGGCCTTGCGCTGCGAGTCGAAACCGAACTGGTCGATCTCCTCGCGGCTGATGCCGCGCCGCTTGGCGATCCGCTCGGCCGCGGTGAACTGATCGGGCAGGTCGATGTCCCACGACTCGGGCCGCAGGATCCCGCGATCGGGCCCCGCGTTGGCGCCAAGCCCGACGCGGCTCATCGCCTCGATGCCGCACGCGATGCCGACGTCGATGGCGCCCGCCGCGATCAGGCCCGCGATCAGACCGTTGGCCTGCTGGCCGCTGCCGCACTGGCAATCCACCGTCATCGCGCCGACGTGCTCGGGCAGGCCGGCGACGAGCCAGCTGACCCGCGTGATGTTGTTGGACTGTTCGCCGTACTGCGTGACGCAGCCGCCGATGACCTGTTCGACGTCGCCGGCGTCGATGCCGGCCTTCTCTACGAGCGCCTTCTGCGTGGCGCCCAGCAACTCGGTGGCATGCAGACCGGACAGCCAGCCATTGCGCTTGCCGATGGGGCTGCGGGTGGCTTCAACGATGACAGGGTTACCCATTCCGTCAGGCTAGAACACGTTTCATTACTCTGACAAGCGAGGATGCCTACCTGCCTTTTATCTGCGCAGAAGGCATGTTTTACTGGCACTAGAACACGTTGCAATTGAGGAGCGCAGACCTATGGCACCCCCCAACATTTCCCCTGAATTCGATTTCTTGGATCCCGATGTCAACCTCGCCGGGTTACCCGTCGCGGAGCTCGCCGAGCTGCGCAAGGCAGAGCCCATTCACTGGGTCGACGTGCCGGGCGGCACGGGTGGCTTCGGCGACAAGGGGTACTGGCTGGTGACCAAGCATGCCGACGTCAAGGAGGTGTCGCGTCGCAGCGACGTATTCTCCAGCTGGCAGAACGGGGCGATCCCGGTCTGGCCGCAGGAAATGACGTTCGAGAACATCGAGCTGCAGCGCAACGTCATGCTCAACATGGACGCGCCGCACCACACCCGGCTGCGCAAGATCATCTCCCGCGGGTTCACGCCACGGGCCATCGGCCGGCTGGAGGAGGAGCTCGCGCAGCGGGCACAGAACATCGCCAAGACCGCCGCTGCCGAGGGCTCCGGCGACTTCGTCGAGCAGGTGAGTTGTGAGCTGCCGCTGCAGGCCATCGCCGGTCTGCTCGGTGTGCCGCAGGACGACCGCGACAAGCTGTTCCGCTGGTCCAACGAGATGACCGGCGGCGAGGATCCCGAGTTCGCCGACGTCGACCCGGCACAGTCGTCGATGGAACTGATCATGTACGCGATGGCGATGGCCGACGAGCGGGGCAAGAACCCCACCGACGACATCGTCACCACACTCATCCAGGCCGACATCGACGGGGAGAAGCTGTCGGACGACGAGTTCGGCTTCTTCGTCATCATGCTCGCCGTCGCGGGCAACGAGACCACGCGCAACTCGATCACCCACGGCATGATCGCGCTCTCGCAGAACCCCGACCAGTGGGAGCTGTTCAAGAAAGAGCGGCCGTCGACCACCGCCGACGAGATCATCCGCTGGGCCACCCCGGTGTCGGCGTTCCAGCGCACCGCACACGAGGACACCGAGCTGTCGGGTGTGCAGATCAAGAAGGGTCAGCGGTTGGTGATGTCCTACCGTTCGGCCAACTTCGACGAAGAGGTTTTCGAGGACCCGCACACGTTCAATATTTTGCGCGACCCGAACCCCCACGTCGGGTTCGGCGGCACGGGCGCCCACTTCTGCATCGGCGCGAACCTCGCCCGCATGACCATCAACCTGATCTTCAATGCGGTCGCCGACCACATGCCCGATCTCAAACCGGTGGGTGAGCCGGAACGGCTACGGTCGGGGTGGCTCAACGGCATCAAGCATTGGCAAGTGGACTACACCGGCAAGAATGCGGTGGCCGCGCAGTAGCTCTGGCGCGCAATCGAATCAAGGAGGATTCGGGTGGACTTCAGTCCAGACGAAGGGCAGCAAGCTGTCGCCGATGTAGTGACGTCGGTGCTGGAGCGGGACAACAGCTGGGACGCGCTGGTGGCCGGCGGCGTTACGGCGCTCGCGGTGCCCGAACGCCTCGGCGGTGACGGTGTGGGCCTTCCCGAGCTCACCACCGCGCTGACCGAGGTCGGCAGGCACGGCACCATCAGCCCGGCACTCGCCACCCTCGGGGCCACCGCCGTGCTGCTGGATCTGGCGTCCGACCCGCAGCAGGATCGCTATCTGGCCGGGGTCGCCAAGGGCGCCGTGCTCACCGCGGCCCTGAACGAAGCCGGTGCGCCGCTGCCCGATCGGCCGTCGACGACATACGCCGACGGCAAGCTGAACGGCACCAAGGTCGCCGTTTCCTATGCCGAGCAAGCGGATTGGCTCATCGTGACCGCCGACAACGCGGTCGTGGTGATATCCCCGAAGGCCGACGGCGTCACGCTCACCAAGACCCCGACGTCGAACCACAGCGACGAGTACTCGGTCACGTTCGCCGACGCGGAGGTGGACGGGGCGCTCGAAGGCGCAGCGCCACGCCGGGTGAACCAGCTGGCCCTGGCGGCCATCGGCGCGTTCGCGTCCGGATTGGTCGCGGGCGCACTGCGGCTGACCGCGGATTACGTGGCCAACCGCGAGCAGTTCGGCAAGCCGCTGTCCACCTTCCAGACGGTCGCCGCCCAACTCGCGGAGGTCTACATCGCTTCGCGGACATTGACTTTGGCGGCGACATCGGTCGTCTGGCGGCTGTCCGAGGGCCGCGACGCCGACGACGACATCGACATCCTGGCGTACTGGCTGGCCTCGCAGGCGCCGCCGGTGATGCAGCTCTGTCATCACCTGCACGGCGGTATGGGTATGGACATCGCCTACCCGATGGACCGTTACTACTCGACGATCAAGGACTTGACCCGCCTGGTCGGTGGTCCTTCGCACCGTCTGGACCTGGTGGGAGCCTGATGTTCATCGAACTGACCCCCGAGCAGCGTCAACTGCAAGCCGAACTGCGGCAGTACTTTTCGAACCTGATCTCGCCCGAAGAGGCCAAGGAGATGGAGGCCGACCGCCACGGTGTGGCCTACCGCGCCGTGATCAAACGCATGGGCAATGACGGAAAGCTCGGCGTCGGCTGGCCCAAGGAGTTCGGTGGCCTTGGTTACGGCCCGATCGAGCAGTCGATCTTCGTCAACGAGGCGCACCGCGCCGACGTGCCGTTGCCCGCCGTCACACTGCAGACCGTCGGACCGACGTTGCAGGTGTTCGGCACCGAGGAGCAGAAGAAGAAGTTCCTGCCCGCGATCCTGGCCGGTGAGCTGCACTTCGCGATCGGCTATACCGAGCCGGAGGCAGGCACCGACCTGGCGTCGCTGCGCACCACCGCCATCAGGCAGGGTGACGAGTACATCGTCAACGGGCAGAAGGTGTTCACCACCGGCGGCCACGACGCCGACTACATCTGGCTGGCCTGCCGGACCGACCCGGAAGCCGTCAAGCACAAGGGCATTTCGATCCTCATCGTGGACACCAAGGATCCCGGCTACTCCTGGACCCCGATGATCCTGTCCGACGGCGCCCACCACACCAACGCCACTTACTACAACGATGTCCGGGTACCCGCCGACATGCTCGTCGGTGAGGAGAACGGCGGCTGGCGCTTGATCACCACTCAGTTGAACAACGAGCGCGTCATGCTCGGTCCGGCGGGCCGGTTCGCCGCGCTGTACGACCGGGTGCACGCGTGGGCGTCCAAACCCGGTGGCAATGGGGACATCCCGCTGGATCACGGCGACGTCAAGCGTTCGCTCGGTGAGCTCAAGGCCATGTGGCGGATCAACGAACTGCTCAACTGGCAGGTCGCCGCGTCCGGCGAGACCATCGACATTGCCGACGCGGCCGCGACCAAGGTGTTCGGCACCGAACGCATCCAGTACGCCGGGCGGCTCGCAGAAGAGATCGTCGGCAAGTACGGGAACCCGGCCGAACCGGACACCGCCGAGTTGCTGGATTGGCTCGACAGCCAGACGAAACGAAATCTGGTGATCACGTTCGGCGGAGGTGTGAACGAGGTTATGCGCGAGATGATTGCGGCTTCGGGTCTGAAGGTGCCTAGGGTGCCGCGGTGAGCGCGATCGAAGACATCCAAAAGGCGGCCGAGAAGGTCAAGGCCGACGGCAAGAGCAAGCCGCGCGTCGCTCGCCATCCGGTCAATCAGCCAATGGTCGACCACTGGCTCGACGCGATGGGTGACCGCAACCCGATCTACGTCGACGAAGCTGCGGCCAAGGCGGCGGGCCATCCCGGCGTCGTCGCCCCGCCCGCGATGATCCAGGTGTGGACGATGTTTGGTCTCGGTGGCGTGCGCCCCGACGACGACCCACTGGGCAAGATCCTCGATTTGTTCGACGACGCAGGCTATATCGGCGTCGTCGCCACCAACTGTGAGCAGACCTATCACCGCTATCTACAACCGGGCGAAGAGGTCAGCGTCTCCGCCGAGCTCACCGATGTCATCGGCCCCAAGCGCACCGCGCTCGGCGACGGCTTCTTCATTACGCAGCGGATCACCTGGCAGGTCGGTGACGAGGACGTCGCCGAAATGATGTGGCGCATAATGAAATTCAAGCCCTCCGAAAAAGAGGGGCGGCCTGCTCCTTCAGACGTACCGGACGATCTGGACGCCGACGTGATGATGCGGCCGGCGTCCTCGCGCGATACCAAGTTCTTCTGGGACGGCGTCAACGCGCACGAACTGCGCATCCAGAAGCGCGCAGACGGCAGCCTGCAGCATCCTCCAGTGCCTGCGATCTGGCAGGACAAAGAGGTACCCACCGACTATGTAGTGGCCAGCGGCAAGGGCACGGTGTTCAGTTTCGTCGTGCACCACGCGCCGAAGGTGCCCGGCCGCACGCTGCCGTTCGTCATCGCACTCGTCGAACTCGAGGAAGGGGTGCGGATGCTCGGCGAACTCCGCAACGTCGACCCGGCCGCAGTGGAGATCGGAATGCCCGTTCGCGCAACCTATATCGACTTTCCCGAGGGCAACTCCGGCCCGGCGTGGACGCTGTACGCATGGGAGCCGGACGCATGAGCGCACCGACCGTAGCGGTGGGCACCAAGCTTCCCGCGCTCGAGCTGTATGGAGACCCCACGTTCATCGTCTCGACGGCGATCGCCACGCGCGACTACCAGGACGTGCACCACGACCGCGACAAGGCGCAGGCCAAGGGCAGCAAGGACATCTTCGTCAACATCCTCACCGACACCGGCCTCGTGCAGCGGTACATCACCGATTGGGCGGGTCCGAACGCGATCATCAAGTCGATCGGGCTGCGGCTCGGAGTGCCGTGGTACGCATACGACACGGTGACGTTCAACGGCGAGGTGACGGCGGTGGAGACCGCGGACGCGAGGAGCGGAGACAGCACGAGCCTGATCACCCTGAAAATCGTTGGCAGCAACAGCCTTGGCGACCACGTCATCGCCAACGCGACGCTCACCATCGGAGGTGCCTGATGCCCGGCGAACTGTCCGGCAAGGCCGCGATCGTCGGGATCGGCGCCACCGACTTCTCCAAGAACTCCGGGCGCAGCGAGCTTCGGCTCGCCGCCGAGGCGGTGCTCGATGCGCTCGACGACGCCGGTCTGACCCCCGCGGACGTCGACGGCATGGTGACATTCACGATGGACTCCAACACCGAGGTCGCGGTCGCCCGCGCCACGGGCATCGGCGAGTTGAAGTTCTTCTCCAAGATCCACCACGGCGGCGGCGCGGCCTGCGCGACCATCCAGCAGGCGGCCATCGCGGTGGCGACCGGTGTCGCGGAATGTGTTGTGGCGTATCGGGCGTTCAACGAGCGCTCGGGGATGCGGTTCGGACAGGTGCAGCTTCGGCTGGTGGAGAACGCCGACTCGACGGGCGTCGACAACTCGTTCTCCTATCCGCACGGGCTCTCCACCCCGGCCGCACAGGTGGCGATGATCGCCAAGCGGTACATGCACGCTTCCGGCGCGACAAGCAAGGACTTCGGCGCGGTGTCGGTTGCCGATCGCAGGCATGCCGCCAACAACCCGAAGGCGTACTTCTACGAGAAGCCGATAACCATTGAGGACCACCAGAATTCGCGGTGGATCGCCGAGCCGCTGCGCCTGCTCGACTGCTGCCAGGAGACCGACGGCGGCGTCGCGATCGTCGTGACGACACCCGAGCGGGCCAAGGACCTCAAGCACCGGCCCGCGGTCATCGAAGCGGCCTCGCAGGGGGCCAGCCCCGACCAGTATTCGATGGTCAGCTACTACCGCGACCAATTGGGACTACCCGAGATGGGACTCGTCGGCGAACAGCTGTGGCAGCAGTCGGGACTCAGGCCGACCGACATTCAAACCGCGATCCTCTACGACCACTTCACCCCATTCACCCTTATCCAGCTGGAGGAGCTCGGGTTCTGCGGTAAGGGCGAGGCCAAGGACTACGTTGCCGGCGGTGCCATCGAGATCGGCGGGCGACTGCCGATCAACACCCACGGCGGCCAGCTGGGGGAGGCGTACATCCATGGCATGAACGGCATCGCCGAGGGTGTCCGCCAGTTGCGCGGGACGTCGGTGAACCCGGTGCCCGACGTCGAGCACGTGCTCGTCACCGCAGGCACCGGCGTGCCGACATCGGGTCTGATCCTGGGCTGAGCGCCTCGCCTACTACTCTCAGTACCGCAGGGAAACCGGCGATGCATGGGGGTTGTGAAGTGTTCGTGAGCCACCCGGAGATTCCGTCGTGAGTTCGGACCCGAGGGAGCCTGAACCCGACGACGAAGACACGGGCCCGCTGCGGATTCCGACGCCGCGCTACGAGCGTCGTGAGGACGAGGCCGTCCTGCCCGAGAGCGGCCTGCCGGGAGACACCCACCTCTACACCCCGCACGACACCGACTGGCCCCGCCGTTTCGAACCACTGACGGTGACGCCGCGGCCGGTGCGTCGCCCACTCAAGCCATTCCTGCTGGCCGGCGCAGGCGTGCTGGCGGCGGTCGTCCTTGCCGCCCTGGCGTTCTGGCTATTTCGGCCGTCGTCCGAGCCGGAGTCGACCGCCGACGACGCGCCGGCGACACCCACCACCACGGCGGCAGATCCCGAGGCCCAGGACCGGCTGCTGCGGCTGCTTCCCGCGGGCTACCCCTCCGAGTCGTGCACACCCGCCGCAGCGGACGAGGGCGCGGTGGCCGAAGTCAGCTGCGAGAAGAACTCCGACCCCGGCGGCCCACTTTCGGCCACGTACACGCTGGCGAGGGACGAGACGGCGCTCGAGGCGGCGTTCGACGACAGCATCCGGGCGGCCACAAGAGTCAACTGCCCCGGCAACATTCAGTCCCCGGGCCCATGGCGCCGCAACGCCACCCCGCAGAAGACCAGCGGGGTGCTGTTCTGCGGCATCCACGAGGACCGGCCGACGGTGATATGGACCAACGTCGATGACCTCTTGGTCAGCACCGTCCAATCAGGGCCGCAGGGGCCAACTCTCGACCAGCTTTACGCGTGGTGGTCGTCGCACTCCTGACGTTGCGTGTCAGGGTGCCGGTGCCGGTACCACCGTTGTCGTGGTCGGCGCGACCGGAGTCGCTGTAGCCGGCGCGAGCGGTGTGCCGTGGCTGATTCCCTCGGGGGCCGGCACAGCCTCGGGGGCGGGCGCAGGAACTTGCTCGACGCCTGCAGGCACCTGTTCGACGCTCGCAGGCCGCGGCGCGCCTTCTCCGTTCACGGGCGGCGGGACCTCGCCAGGAGCCAGGGGCGTGCCCTGGCTGCCAACGGGCAGCGGTGTGCCCTCGCTGCCGGCGGGCAGCGGTGTGCCCTGGCTGCCCGCGGGGGCAGGCGTTGCGGGCGTGGTGGTCGGTGCGGGTGTCGGGGTGGCCGTTGATTCCGCGGCCGCAGGCGCTGGTGCCGGTGTCGTGGTCGCAGGCGCGGAGGTGGCTGGGCTCGCGGGCGCGTAGTACGGCGTCGACCGGGTGCCGGTGCCGGACCGCGGAACCGACGGTGGCGGCTGCACCCACACGAGCAGATCCTCGCCGCCGGCGTTGTACACGACGCTGTCGGGCTTGTCGCCGGTGACGTCGAAGTACACCTTTCCGGTGGTCTCCTGCCCGGGTGCGAGGGTGGCCGGGTTGACGCCCTGCGCAGTCGCGGCCCCGAAAAGGGCCCGGTACGTCTGGCCGCTCTGGGTACGGGCGTTGAGGTTCGAAACGATCGGAATCGCAGAACCCTGGATGGCTTGATCGGTTGCGGTCGCTTCCCACAGCGTGCCGTTCAGCTGATGGGGGATGGCGTCCGTGCTGGGCTTCAGATCGCGGATCGTCCAGGCCTGGACCACGTCCCCGTTAATCAGCTTGCCCTGGGATCCGATTGTCTGGGTGGAGGTTTCGGCGAAGGCGATCGGTGCGCCGATGCCGACGGCTCCCGAAGCGGCTACGGTGGCTGCCAACGCGGCGGTGATGGCGGTGATCTTCAATGTGGTGCACTCCTGGCTCGTCCGACAGGCGGCATCCCTCTTATGGGGATGATCACTGAGTGCGAAGCTAGCAGGTCGCTGTGTGTTTGGGGACACCGGATGTCTTGTGGTGCTGGTTAATTGACGTCCCAAACAATCTCCCCAGCAACTTTGTCAACTAGATTCGCAGCCGCCCGGGCACCACGTTCGCACTAGCCGCTCGGGAGCGGCAAAACTCACCGCAGACGATCATGAGGCTGCAGGCATACGCCTGCAGCCTCATGATGATGCTGAGTTTCAGTTGTGCGTCGCGCCTTACCCGAAGATGCGCAGAATGCCGGTTCGGCCATTGCCGATGTTGACGGCGCCGAAGTTGCCCCCGCCGATCTGGACGAGACCACCGTTCAAGGTGCCGACGTTGACGGCGCCCCCGTTCAACACGCCGATGTTGGCGAGCCCGACGTTGCCCGTGCCGATGTTGGCGACGCCAAGGTTGAGGTTGCCCTGGTTGGCGATGCCGTTGTTGAGGGAACCGCCGAAGAGACCATTGGCCACACCGCTATTCAGGCCGCCGGGGCCGAGGAGGTTGTTCGCGATACCGGTGTTTCCTGTTCCGCCGTTGAGGATGCCGCTGTTGCCGGTCCCGAAGTTCAGCAGGCCGTCATTGCCCGGCGAAAGGTTGATGCCGCTTTCGGCAGAAGCCGCGCCTGCCCCAACGAGAGCGATCGCGCCGGCCCCGACTAGCGAAGCGCCCAGCAGAAAAGTTGAACGAAAGAATGACATGGCTGCTCCTTAGCTGCCTGGATGTTGACGAGCTAAATAGTAGACACACCACACCTCGGATTGCGAGTGTTTCGGCAAACAATTTTGCATGTCGTCCATGAATGTCCGCAATTTGCTGGCAGCTATGTAAGCAACGTGGTCTGTCTTGCCAAGTCGCTTAGCGAGGTCGCCTGATCGACCACATCTAGGGCTATATCCAGCAATGACGCGCATATCAGCAGATCAGCGCGGTTTGTCAAAATTGACTAAAGTATCGATTCCGCAAAACGGAACGCCGAAAAGTAGCAAACGGATGACTACGTGTAGCCGACCACACGGCAAACTTATGTAGTCAAGGACGACACGGTTCAGGTGTGGCGGACGCGCGTCAGGATCACCCAGAGGATCTTTGCTGTATGAACGTTCGCCGGTACCGCGACGATCGAGCGTTAGGCGGGGGTGAACTCCACGCCCGCCAGCGCGACGGCATCATCGCGCTCGGGTGCGGTGACCACCGCGACGAAGCCGTCGCCTTCTTTCCAGATGCTCGCCTTGAGCGTCTCACCGGGAAACACCACACCCGCGAAGCGTGCTCCGTAGTGGCCGACCCGGGACGTGTCCCCGTCGAGCAGCGTGTCGATGAGCGCCTTACAGGTCATGCCGTACGTGCACAGCCCATGCAGGATGGGTCGTGGAAAGCCTGCGGCAGCGGCGAATTCGGGATCCGAGTGCAGCGGGTTGCGGTCGCCGCACATCCGGTACAACAACGCCTGCTGCGGCGACACTCCGATGGCCACCTCGAAGTCCGGCGCACGCTGCAGCGGTTCCGATGACGTCGACGGGCCTCGCTCGCCGCCGAAGCCTCCTTCGCCGCGGGCGAAGATCGAACGCTTCTGAGTCCACAGCGGCGTGCCGTCCAGCGCGGTCACTGTGGTCTCCGACCAGATCACTGCGGCCTTGCCTTTGTCCCAGATATCGGTGAACCTGGTGATCGCGCGGCCCGTGCCCGACGGCGGGATCGGGGCGGGCACCGTGACGGCCTCGCTGGCATGGAGGACACGCGAGAGCTCGATATCGATGCCGGGAAACTTCACCGTCGGCGCTTCGGTCATGTGAAAGCTGGCCGCCACGTTGCCGAAAGTCGGTAGCACCTGCGGTGTGTCGTCGATCAGGTAACGCAGCTCGCGCGGATCCATCGGGTCTGAGCCGGCACCGAGCCCAAGGTGGTACAGCTGGATATCGCTACTGGTCCAAGAGAATTCGACGGGTTCCAGCTCGGCGGCGAGCGCCTCGTCGACGTTGATCGGCATCAGTTCTTCCCTGCGATGTGCAGCGCCGCCAGATAGCCGAAGGCCATCGCGGGACCGATTGTCCCGCCTGGCCCCGGATAGGTGTGTCCCATCACCGGTGCGCTCACGTTGCCGGCCGCGTACAGACCCTCGATCACCGACCCATCGTCGCGCAGCGCCCTGCCATGAACGTCTGTCTTGACACCACCCTTGGTGCCCAGGTCGCCTGGCACCATCTTGGCGGCGTAATAGGGCCCGTGATCGATCTCGCCGAGATTCGGGTTCGGCTTGTTGGTCGGGTCGCCGTAATAGCGGTCATACGCGCTCTCGCCGCGGTGGAAGTCCTCGTCGACACCGGAGCGAGCGAAACCGTTGAACCGCTCGACCGTTGTCGCCAGCCCTTCGGCGGGCAGGCCTGCCTTTGCGGCCAACTCCTCCAGCGTATCGGCCGTCACGATGACGCCAGACTCCAGCCACTTCTTCGGAATGCGCTGTCCCGGTTGCAGTCCCGCGAAGATGTACCGGTCTCGGTACCGCTGATCGAATACCAGCCAGGCGGGAATGTTCTCTCCGGGACCCGATCCCTGGCCGTACTCGCCGCCGTACATGTGATGGCACGCCTCGACGTAGGGCATCGACTCGTTCATGAAGCGTTTGCCCGACATGTTCACGATGATCGAACCCGGCGAGTTGCGCTCGGACAGCGCGAACCACGGCGCGCCGACAAGCGGCACCGTCGGCCCCCACCAGGCGTCCTCCATGATGTCCAGTGCGGCGCCCAGCTTTTCGGCTGCGACGATGCCGTCCCCGGTATTGGCCGTCGCGCCGACCGTCCATTCGGTGGTGATCGGGGCGCGCTGGTACTTCACCCGCATCTGCTCGTTGTGCTCGAATCCGCCCGATCCGAGGATCACCGCGCGACGGGCCCGGATCAGTTGGGGATCAGCGGATTCGGGTGCCGCCGTGTCACGAACGTAGATTCCGCGAACGACACCGTCCTCTACGTACAGGTCGGTGAGCGCGGTGTTGAGCCGGACGGGCACCCCCATCTTCTGCAGGCCGATCCGCAGCGGCGCGATCAGCGCGCGGCCCATGCCGACAAGGTTCTTGCGGGTGGCGTTGGCCCATACGGTGCGCGCGCCCACCTTCAGGCTGCGCAGCAGCCCGCGCGGATGGCGCTTCATCTGGTTCAGCCGCACATAGTCCTGCTGCATCACGACCATGTTCAACGGCACCTTGCCGTACGGCGGCTCGAGGCCCTTCTCGTCAGGCCCGAGCTTTTTGGCATTGAACGGCTTCGGCTCGATCGACCGGCCGCCGGCACGCCCGCCGGGCGCTTCGGGGTAATAATCCGAGTAGCCCGGCACCCAGCACATCTTCAGCGGCGAGTGCTTCAGCACGAACGACAGCATCTCCGGACCGCGCTCGAGATAAGTGTCGATGAGCTCGGGGGCTACCACGTCGCCGATAATGCCGTGCAGGTAGGTCCGCGCGGCCTCGGCGGTGTCGGTGACCCCGTCCCGCCGCAGGACCTCGTTGTTCGGGATCCAGACGCCACCGCCGGACCGCGCAGTGGAACCGCCATAGTGCGGGGCCTTCTCGACGACTACTGTTGATAGTCCCTGGTGGGCAGCGGTGAGGGCAGCGACCATGCCCGCGGCGCCGCTTCCGACCACGACGACATCGAACTCCTGTCCAGTCATGTAGAACACGTTATAGAATTGCCCGGCTCGGGGACAACTGCCCCGGTCGAAGAAACGAGGGGACTTCGCTGAATGCTTAGTGTCGAGGTGCGTGACGAGCTGGCCGCCGACCTCGCGGAGGCGGAACGGACCCGCGTCGCGATCGATCCGCTGACCACTGGCAATCCCGATATCGACGTGGTGGACGCCTACGAGATCCAGCTGATCAATATCCGCCAGCGGGTGGCCGAGGGCGCCCGCGTGATCGGGCACAAAGTGGGCCTGTCATCCGAGGCGATGCAGAAGATGATGAACGTCGACGAGCCCGACTACGGGCACCTGCTCAACGAAATGCAGGTCTACCAGGACCAGCCAGTTCCGGCCGGGCGATATCTCTATCCGCGCGTCGAGGTGGAGGTCGGCTTCATCCTGGCCGACGACCTGCCAGGCGCCGGTTGCACCGAGGACGACGTGCTGGCGGCGACGGCCGCGTTCGCGCCGTCGATCGAGCTGATCGACACCCGCATCAAGGACTGGAAGATCAAGCTGTGCGACACGATCGCCGACAACGCCTCGTCGGCGGGCTGGGTGCTCGGGGAGGCGCGGGTGTCGCCGAAGGACATCGACATCCGCAACATCGACGCGGTGCTCACCAACAACGGTGAGGTGGTCGCCAAGGGCCGCAGCGATGCGGTGCTCGGCAATCCGGTGACCGCGGTGGCCTGGCTGGCGCGCAAGGTGGAGGGCTTCGGCGTGCGTCTGAAGGCCGGAGACATCGTGTTGCCTGGCTCGTGCACACGTGCGATAGATGCAGTGCCCGGCAGCCATTTCGTCGCCGACTTCACCGGGTTAGGTTCTGTACGACTGAGTTTCGAATAACCGAGGAGCGCTATATGCCACAGAAGGCTTCCGTCGCCATCGTGGGGTCGGGCAACATCAGCACCGATCTGCTCTACAAGCTGCTGCGCTCGGAGTGGCTAGAGCCGCGCTGGATGGTCGGCATCGACCCCGACTCCGAGGGGCTGGCCCGCGCGCGCAAGCTCGGTCTCGAGACCAGCGCCGAGGGCGCGGACTGGCTGCTGGGCCTCGACGAGAAACCCGACCTGCTGTTCGAGGCCACCAGCGCGTACGTGCACCGCGACGCCGCGCCGCGCTATGCCGAGGCAGGCATCCGTGCCATCGACCTGACACCGGCGGCGGTGGGTCCCGGGGTGATCCCGCCCGCCAACCTGCGCGAGCACCTCGACGCGCCGAACGTCAACATGGTCACCTGCGGAGGGCAAGCCACCATCCCGATGGTGTACGCCGTCTCGCGCGTCGTCGACGTGCCCTATGCGGAGATCGTCGCGTCGGTCTCATCGGTTTCTGCGGGGCCGGGCACCCGCGCAAACATCGACGAGTTCACCAAGACCACCAGCAGGGGTGTCGAGACCATCGGCGGCGCCAAGCGCGGTAAGGCGATCATCATCCTGAACCCCGCCGATCCACCAATGATCATGCGCGACACCATCTTCTGCGCCATCCCCGAGGACGCCGATCACGATGCGATCGCGCAGTCCATCCGCGACGTCGTCGCCGAGGTGCAGACGTACGTGCCCGGCTACCGGCTGCTCAACGAGCCGCAGTTCGATGAACCGTCGGTGTTCAACGGCGGCAACCATCTCGTCACGACTTTCGTCGAAGTCGAGGGCGCGGGCGACTACTTGCCCCCGTACGCGGGAAACCTGGACATCATGACCGCGGCGGCCGCCAAGGTCGGCGAGGAGATCGCTAAAGAATCGCTGTCTGCCACAGCAGGAGGTGCCCAGGCATGACCGACGTCTATTTCAACCCGATGTGGGACATCCGGATGACCGATACGTCGCTGCGCGACGGGTCGCACCACAAGCGCCACCAGTTCACCAAGGACGAAGTGGGCGCCATCGTCGCGGCGCTGGACACCGCGGGCGTGCCGGTGATCGAGGTGACCCACGGCGACGGGCTCGGCGGATCCAGCTTCAACTACGGGTTCTCCAAAACCCCCGAGCAGGAGCTGATCAAGCTCGCCGCCGAGACCGCCAAGGAATCCAAGATCGCGTTCCTCATGCTGCCCGGTGTGGGCACCAAGGAGGACATCAAGGAGGCGCAGAACAACGGCGGCTCGATCTGCCGGATCGCCACCCACTGCACCGAGGCCGACGTCTCGATCCAGCACTTCGGGCTGGCCCGCGAGCTCGGTCTGGAAACCGTCGGGTTCCTGATGATGAGCCACACGATCAGCCCGGAGAAGCTGGCCGCCCAGGCCCGCATCATGGCCGACGCCGGCTGCCAATGCGTGTATGTCGTCGACTCGGCCGGTGCGCTGGTGCTCGAGGGCGTCGCCGACCGCGTCGCGGCCCTGGTTGCCGAACTCGGCGACGACGCACAGGTCGGCTTTCACGGCCACGAGAACCTCGGCCTCGGCGTGGCCAACAGCGTCGAAGCCGTGCGAGCGGGCGCCAAGCAGATCGACGGCAGCTGCCGCCGCTTCGGCGCCGGAGCCGGCAACGCGCCGGTCGAGGCGCTGATCGGCGTGTTCGACAAGATAGGCGTCAAGACCGGCATCGACTTCTTCGACATCGCCGACGCCGCTGAGGAGGTCGTCGCGCCCGCGATGCCCGCCGAATGCCTGCTCGACCGCAACGCGCTGATCATGGGCTACTCCGGGGTGTACTCGAGCTTCCTCAAGCACGCCATCCGGCAGTCCGAGCGCTACGGCGTGCCCGCGCACCAGCTGCTGCACAGGGCCGGCCAGCGCAAGCTGATCGGCGGCCAGGAAGACCAGCTGATCGACATCGCCCTCGAGATCAAGCGCGAGCAAGACACAGGCGCCACAGCACCCACAGGGGTTTAGCCGGGACAGATTTTTTTCGGCACGCGATAACCGCTGCTGCCCAGGCGTGACGGCGGGATGCGCCGGTGGATGCGGCGCGGGGGTCGTTTAGCGATGTGCGTATTCGGATAGGCCTTGGGGCGCGACGCTTCCGTCGCACATTTCGCAGACCGAAGGAGAGTTATCCCCATGAAGATGTCCGAAACGACCGTTCGACGCGGCCTGTACGGCATGTTCGCGGGCGGCCTGCTTGCGTTTGGATCCGCAGCGATCATTGCGCCGGTGGCCAACGCCCAGCCTGACACCGCAGACACCAACAACAACTGCAGCGTCAGCGCGATCGCCAACACCTCGAGCACGGTGTCGGCGTCCACGAGCACGTACCTCGCGTCGAATCCGGAAGCCAATGATGCGCTGACGGAGATCGCGACGCAGCCGCAGGAGCAGGCGACCGAGGCGTTCCGCACGTACTTCGCGGAGAACCCGCAGGTCGAGACGGAACTGCAGACGATCAATCAGCCGGTCGTTGACCTCGCCAGCCAGTGTGGCGTCGAGGTGACACCGACGCCGATCTCTGAGGCGCTGTCAGACCTCTAACAAGTAAAAACGGCAAGATGGGGCGGTGACCGCCCCTGGAACCGACCGCCGCAGGCGCATCGGTTCAATGGAGGTCTTGCTGACTTCGCTCATCGCGCTGGCCCTTTCGGCCGGCGCGATGAGTGCTTTCGTGGCAGGCAACCCGAGCCTGGCGGTCGCCGCGACGGTGTTCTGCGGCGTGTTCGTCCAGGCGCTGCCTTTTCTCGTGTTGGGCGTGGTCGTCAGCGGGCTGATCGCGACGTTCGTCTCGGCCGACCGGCTCGCGCGCTGGCTGCCGCGCAGACCCGCGATGGCCGTCGCGGTCGCTGGGGTTGGCGGTGCGGCGTTACCGGGTTGCGAGTGCGGTTCGGTGCCGGTGGCGCGTCGGCTGTTCGGTGAGGGCGCGACAGGGGCGGCTGCGTTGACGTTCATGCTGTCCGCGCCGGCGATCAACCCCGTTGTGCTGGTGGCCACCGCGGTCGCGTTTCCAGGTGAGCCCGCGATGGTGCTCGCGCGTTGCGTGGCGTCGCTGATCACGGCGGTGGCGATGGGGCTGGCATGGCAGCGCTGGGGCCGTGCCGAATGGGTGACGCGGCGACTGCCGACGCCGCATCACTCAGGGGCGTCGCGGTGGGCCACCTTCACCGAGGCAGCGCGGCACGACTTCCTCCAGGCCGGCTCGTACCTGGTCCTGGGCGCCGCGGCCGCGGGTGCGCTTCGAGTTGTGGTGCCGCCGTGGGTTTTCGAGCATCTCGCGGGCCACCTCATCCTCGGTGTGCTGACCATGGCGCTGTTGGCGGTCGTACTCGCGCTGTGCTCGGAGGCCGACGCGTTCGTCGCCGCGAGCCTGACCATGCTGCCGCTGCTGCCGCGATTGGTGTTCCTGGTGGTCGGCCCCGCGATCGACGTGAAGCTCTCGGCGATGCAGGCCGGGATGTTCGGCCGTGGATTCGCAATTCGTTTCGGGCCCGCGACATTCGTGGTCGCCACCGTGGTCGCCACGATCGTCGGTCTCCTTGTGCTCGGCGGCGCCCGTTGAGCCGCGGCACGCAGAACGCCCTGCTGCTGCTCGTCGGGCTCAGCACCGTCGTGATGGCGATCAAGGGGTCGTATCTGCACTACGTGAAGCCGGCCCTGCTGCCGTGGCTGATCGCCGCCGCGGTCGTGCTGATCGCGCTCGCGGTGGCCGCCATCGTGCGCGATCTCCGTCATGGTTCCGGTGACACCGACGGCCACCGGCATCGCCACTGGCTGGTGTGGGCGCTGCTGGTGCCCATCGCGCTCACCACCTTCGTCGTCCCGCCGCCGCTGGGCGCGAACGGCGCGACTCCAGAAGCCGTCGCAGCGACAGAACCCCAGCGCCGCCCGTTCCCGCCATTGCCCGCCGGTCGAGCTCCGACTGTGTCGCTGCCCGACGTGCTCATGCGTGCGGCCACCGACTCCACCAACAGCCTCGATGGCCGGCTGCTCACCATGGACGGGTTCACGCTGAAGTACCCGGAGGGCACCGACCTGGCGCGGGTGGTCATCGTGTGCTGCGCCGCCGACGCCCAGCTCGCGCGGATCCATCTTTCGGGCCCGGCCGCCGAGCTCGCGGCTGGGCACCCCGAGGACACCTGGCTGCAAGTGGAGGGCACCGTCGTGCCGGGGACGTCAGTGGCCGCGACCAACTACATCCCGACGCTCGAGGTGTCGAGCGTGAAGCGAATCGACAAGCCCGCCAACACTTACGCCTACTAAATCTGTCAGACAGCCTGACGAATTGTGGTATACACGTCGGCAGGACTTCAGGAGGATTCCTTGGCGGTCGTAGTGCTGACCACCGGTGGGACGATCGCGAGCGTCCGCGGCGCCGGTGGCCGCATCGCACCGACCGCCCGTGGCCCGCTCGCGGCGTTATCCGACCCGGATATACAGCTCCGCGAGGTGATGGCGGTCGATTCGTCGACGATGTCGTTAGCGCTGATGGTCGAGATCCGGGACGCGGTCACGACGGCGCTCGACGATCCGCGCGTCGTCGGCGTGGTGGTGCTGCATGGCACGGACACCCTCGAGGAAACGGCGATGTTCCTCGATCTGTTTCACCGCGATCCCCGCCCCGTTGTGCTGACGGGCGCGCAGCGCCCCGCCGACCACCCCGATCCCGATGGCCCCCGCAATATCGAGACCGCCATCGCGACGGTGCGCCGCACCGATGTGCGCGACCGTGGGGTGCTCGTCGTCTTCGGCGATCGAGTGATGCCCGCGCGCGGCACCCGCAAGGCCCACACCACCGAGCTCGACGGCTTCGAGAACTACCTGCCTGCCAACGAATACCCGCGCGCGACCTTGTCCTGGAATCGCGAAGTCTCGCAGATTCGCGTCGACATCGTCGCGCTGTATCCGGACGCCGACCGAACGCACATCGATGCCAGCATCGCCGCAGGCGCGAGAGGGATCGTGCTGGACGCCATGGGGTCCGGCAATGCCAACCCGAATATCCTTGCCGCGGTGGAACATTGTGTCGCCAACGGCATCTCCGTCGTGATCACCAGCCGGGTGCCCGACGGTGTGGTCGAACCCATCTACGGCGGCCACGGCGGCGGCCACGACCTGGTGAGCGCGGGCGCGGTCGCCTCGACGTGGCTGCGTGCCGGGCAGGGGAGAATCATGTTGGCCGCACTGCTCGCCAGTGGTGCCGACCACCACCAGATGGCAAGTGCCTTCGCCGATGTCGTCGGCGTCGATGGCGGTGTGCCTTGTTGACAGCCGTAGATCGCCGCGGGCACTGTGGTTGCTGTGAACAACCTGCCCGATAGCTGGACAGATCGTCCCCGCCTGATTCAGCGGCGCAATGCCGCGGAATCGGTGTTCGAGGACCTGTACACGGCCATCGAGAAGGGCGATCTGCCAATCGGGTTCAAACTGCCACCAGAGGCCGCCCTCGCCGAGCGCTACGGCGTCAGCCGGTCCGTGATCCGCGAAGCGCTTCGCTCCTGCCAGACATTGGGCCTGACGCAGACCAAGACCGGATCGGGCACCGTCGTCGTCTCGACCCACCCGTCGACACCGCGGTACGGCAGGTTCTCGGCCCGCGATCTCGTCGAGGCCCGCCCCTATATCGAGGTGCCCGCCGCGGGTTGGGCCGCCCGCCGACGGACCGACACCGAGTTGGCGGACCTCACCAAGCTCAACGACGAAATGCAAGCCGAAACCGACCCGGCGCGATGGGTTCAACTGGACAGCAAGTTCCACCTCGGCATCGCAAAGGCATCAGGAAACGAAGTGTTCGCCACGGTCGTCGGCGCCATCCGCGACGCGCTCACGCAGCAATCCCGCCTGCTCAACGCCAGCATCATCAAGCGCCGCGAGGCATCGAACGTCGAACACGGCAAGATCCTCGATGCCATCGCGGCCGGCGACTTCGCCGATGCCAGCGACTGCATGCGCCAGCACCTCGAGAAGGTCGAGGACGCGGTCACCAAGCTGGCTGGCCGCGTGAACTGAGCTTCGTCTTGACGCGGTGGGTGACGAGTGCCACACTCGGCTGACTAGCTGTCTGACAGCCTGGCAGCCGGTCCGCTTCGACCGATGACGAGGGGAACTCGATGGCGACCAGCACTTCCGAACCGACGCCCGCGCCCAGCGCACTGCTCACCGCCGAGGACGAGGGCTATCACAAGGGTCTCAAGCCCCGGCAGCTGCAGATGATCGCCATCGGCGGCGCCATCGGGACGGGACTGTTCCTCGGCGCCGGCGGCCGGCTGGCGTCGGCAGGGCCCGGCCTGTTCCTGGTCTACGCGGTCTGCGGCATCTTCGTGTTCCTCATCCTGCGGGCGCTCGGCGAGCTTGTCCTGCACCGCCCCTCGTCCGGATCGTTCGTCTCGTATTCGCGTGAATTCTTCGGCGAGAAGGCGGCCTTCGCCGTCGGCTGGATGTACTTCCTGAACTGGGCGATGACCGCGATCGTGGACACCACCGCGATCGCCACGTATCTCCACTTCTGGGGGGCGTTCAACGTCGTTCCGCAATGGCTCCTCGCGCTGATCGCGCTGGTGCTGGTGCTGGCGGTGAACATGGTCTCGGTGAAGTGGTTCGGCGAGATGGAGTTCTGGGCCGCCTTGATCAAGGTGATCGCGCTGATGACCTTCCTGGTCGCAGGCACGATCTTCCTGGCAGGGCGTTACAAGGTCGAGGGCCAGAGCACCGGGTTGAGCATCTGGGCCGAAAACGGCGGACTGTTCCCGACGGGCGTCCTACCGCTGCTGATCGTCACCTCGGGCGTCGTGTTCGCCTATGCCGCAGTCGAATTGGTCGGCACCGCGGCCGGAGAGACGGCTGAGCCGGAGAAGATCATGCCGCGCGCGATCAACTCGGTCGTGGCCCGCATCGCGATCTTCTACGTCGGATCGGTTGTGCTGCTTTCACTGCTGCTGCCGTACACGTCGTACAAGGGCGGCGAGAGCCCGTTCGTCACGTTCTTCTCCAAGATCGGGTTCGCCGGCGCAGGCGACATCATGAACATCGTGGTCCTCACCGCCGCGTTCTCCAGCCTGAACGCCGGGCTGTATTCGACCGGTCGCATCCTGCGCTCGATGGCGATGAACGGCAGCGCCCCCAAGTTCACCGCGCGGATGTCCAAACAAGGTGTGCCGTACGGCGGGATTCTGCTGACCTGTTTCATCTGCCTTTTCGGTGTCGCGCTCAACGCGTTCCAGCCAGGAGAGGCCTTCGAGATCGTGCTCAACATGGCCGCGCTGGGCATCATCGCGTCCTGGGCCTCGATCGTGCTGTGCCAGCTGCGCCTCGTGAAGATGGCGAACGCCGGGGTCATGACGCGGCCGAAATTCCGGATGCCGCTCACCCCGTGGAGCGGCTACGCCACGCTGGTGTTCCTCGTCGGCGTGTTGGTGCTGATGGCATTCGACGCGCCGATCGGAACCTGGACCATTGGCACGCTGGTCGTCGTCATCCCCATGTTGATCGGCGGCTGGTATCTGGTGCGCGGCCGTGTGCTGGCAGTGGCGCAGGAACGCATGGGCTACACCGGCGAGTTCCCCGTCGTCGCCAACCGGCCCGTGGACCCCGACGATCGGGCCTAAACTCCCTTCGCAGAGAGGTGATTCGATGACCCGCAACAGGTACGCCGCCAGACCGCCGCTGTACGGAATGGTCATGGTCTTTGTCGCCATGGCGATTGTCGCAGTCACCGCTTACATGCACATCGGTTGGTGGTCGATCATCGGCTACGCCGTTGCGGCGGTGACCGCGGTTGGTGGTTTCGCGCTGGCCTTCCGCGACCTGTCCTGACGCCTGTCGGGGGCCGCGGGCACTATTAGGCGCGTGGCGACCCGCGACCAGGCTCAGGAAATTCTCGAACAGTTGGCGGGCCCTGGGGCGACGCTGCGTGACGACCAGTGGACCGCGATCGAGGCCCTGGTGGTCGGGCGCCGCCAGGCGCTCGTCGTTCAGCGCACCGGATGGGGCAAGTCGGCCGTCTACTTCATCGCCGCCAAACTCCTGCGCGGGGCGGGTCACGGGCCGACGGTGATCGTGTCGCCGCTGCTTGCGCTGATGCGCAATCAGGTGGCCGCGGCCGAACGGGCAGGTGTGCACGCGGCCACCATCAATTCGAGCAACATGGCCGACTGGGACGAGATCCACGGCCGAGTCGCCACCGGCGAACTCGACGTGCTGCTGGTCAGCCCGGAGCGGCTGAACAACCCGGATTTTCGCGACAACGTGTTGCCCGCCCTGGCCGGTGATGCCGGCCTTGTGGTGATCGACGAGGCGCACTGCGTATCGGACTGGGGCCACGATTTCCGTCCGGACTATCGGCGCATCCGCACCCTGATCGCCGAATTGGGAAAAGGCATACCGGTTCTCGCGACCACCGCGACGGCCAACGACCGGGTCGTCGAAGACGTGGCCAGCCAACTCGGGGTCGGTGGCAGGGACACCCTGGTGCTGCGCGGCGGCCTCGATCGCGAGTCGTTGCGCCTGTCGGTGGTCAAGGCCGGAGGTCCCGCGCAACGAGCGGCATGGATTGGCGCACACCTCGATTCGCTTCCTGGTTCTGGCATCGTCTACACCCTGACCGTCGCGCAGGCCAACGACATCGCCGCCGACCTGCGTTCGCAGGGCCACGCCGTCGCGGCGTACACGGGCTCCACCGAGACAGCCGAACGCGAGCAGCTGGAGGCCGACCTGCTGGCCAACCGGGTGAAGGCGCTGATCGCCACCTCGGCGCTCGGGATGGGATTCGACAAGCCCGATCTGGGGTTCGTCGTGCACCTCGGCGCGCCGTCCTCGCCGATCGCGTACTACCAGCAAGTGGGGCGTGCGGGCCGGTCGACCGCAAGCGCCGAGGTCATCCTGCTGCCCGGCCGCGAAGACCAGGACGTATGGCGGTACTTCGCTTCGGTGGCATTCCCACCGGAACTCTTGGTGCGCAACGTGATCCGTGAACTCGAGCCGGACCGTCCACAGTCAACCCCTGCGCTCGAGGCGCTGGTGGACCTCAACCGCAACCGCCTGGAAATGGTGCTCAAGGTGCTCGACGTCGACGGCGCGGTCCGTCGGGTCAAGGGCGGCTGGATCAGCACCGGGCAACCGTGGAGCTATGACGAAGAGCGCTACCGCAAGCTCGACGAGGCGCGCAAGCGCGAACAGCAGGCCATGCTCGACTATCAGGTCACCGATGTATGCCGGATGGCGTTCCTGCGAGGCCAACTCGACGACCCCGACCTCAAAGACGGTGAGCAGTGTGGTCGTTGCGACAACTGCACCGGGTCCGGTTACAGCGCCGACGTCGACGAGGCGATCACGGAGGCCACCAGGGCGCGGCTGATGCGCCCCGGCGTCGAGATCACACCGCGCAAGCAGTGGCCCACCGGGCTGGCCAAACTCGGTGTCGACCTGAGCGGCCGCATCGGCGACGGTCCCGCGGCGGGGCGGGTCATCGGCAGGCTCACCGATCTCGGTTGGGGTGCGCGGCTGCGCCGCATTCTCGACGAACCCGACGGCGAGGTGTCCGACGACGTCGTGCGCGCCGCCGTCGAAGTGCTCGCGAACTGGGACTGGGCCGCCCGGCCGAGTGCGGTGATGGGCCTGGACTCGGCGACGCACCCGCTGCTGATCCGTTCGCTGACCGCCCGCCTTGCCGAGCTTGGCAGGCTGGCCGACCTCGGGACACTGCAGTACACGCCGCATCGGCGGCCCGTCACGGCGGCCAACTCCGCCTATCGTGTTGCCGCGCTACATGATTCGTGGGAGTCTCCGCAGCTCTCCGCGGTCGATGGCCCGGTTCTGCTTGTCGACGATCTGACCGACTCCGGCTGGACACTGACGATGGCCGCGCGGGTGGTGCGTGCGGCGGGCGCGGATGCCGTCCTGCCGTTCGCGTTGGCCAGTGTGAGCTAGCGTCTCGGTTTCACGCCGCCGAGTTGCGCCGTCACCGCATCGGTCAGCGACTTTCCGATGTGCATCGATGCGACCATCACCTGGCGCTGGTAATGGTCGTAAATCGGCGCGGAGATGACGCTTATTTCGGAGCGGGAGCGTTGTGTTCATCGCGGGAAGTACCCCACCGAGGTGCTGGAGCACTTCTCCCCGGCGGCCGCTACAACTGCCCAGTCGGCGGCGGGGGGGCGGGAGGCTCGGCCAACGCGTGGGCGAGGAGCGCCTGCGCGGTGTGGCGCAGGACATCTGCGGCCTCGGCGCGGGACAGGCCAGCGACATCGACCAGCCAGATCAACGATTCGATGCCGGTGGCCGAACGGATGGCGATGGCCAGTCGATAGGTGTCGATGTCGGGACGGGTGTCGTGGAGCGGGGCGAGGGCGTCCTCGATCCACCCGATCACGCGGCCCCCGCGCAATACCGGCCACTCGGCTTGGCCGGGCTCCAAGGAGAGGCGCAATGAGGTACGCAGTTCCGGCTCCCACTCCAGGCTGATCCGCACGCATTCGGTCATCACCAGTTCCAGACGGGCGGTCGGATCGGTGGGTGCGGGGTCGGGCAACAACGACGTCTGGTCGATCTCGGGCCGCACGGCGCTCAGCAGTGCCCGCTGATTTGGAAAGTATCGATACGCGGTTGTCCGCGAGATGTCGGCGGCGCTGGCGGCATCTTCCACGGTCGGGATCAGACCTTGACCCAGCAGTACGCGTGTCGCGGCGACCAGGGCGGCGCGGGTGCGGGCTTTTTGGCTGCGCCGACCGGTCACCTCATATGGAACTGTCATCGCCACAAGATGGTACTGCATTACCCTTCATGGTACTGTGATCCCACATTGACCGTGTCGAGCGAAGGACCGCCCGTGAGCACCGACCCCATCGTCACCGACCCGCAGCGCTACCGGGTCATCCTCGAAAACGATCGGGTGCGAATCCTGGAGTACCGCGATAGGCCCGGAGAAGGCACACACTGGCATGGTCATCCAGATACCGTCCTGGTTCCGTTGGCCTCGTTCCGGCGGCGCATCAGTGCCGATGGCCGCCAAGTCGAGGTGGAACTGGTTGCGGGTCAACCGCGATGGGTCGGCGCGCAAGAACACGCCGGAGAGAACATCGGCGACACCGACAGCCACGCCCTGTTCATCGAACTCAAAGAACCTCCCGTCGCCCAGGGGGCCCCCGCGTTGGGGCCATCACCGAGTTAGCGACCAGTTCCTAAAATGAAGTTCTGTGAGGACGCCGTGGCAATCGGCTACGACACCGGCGGCCAGTATGTGGTGAAACCCGAAGGACAGGCTTCATGCCTGGGAACAGATTTGCCCGGGCACGCGAGCGCGGCGATTGAACGACTCCTGTGGCTCAGCCTGAGCGCGACGGATGCATCGTCGTCTGCATTCCGCGGCTTACTGCAAGGGTCTCTAGCGGCCAGCGACGAGGCATTAAGCGCGCCAGAAGCATTTCTCGAAACAGTTGGTGCGGGCGGGAGTTGGTCCGAGATGATCATCGCTTGGCTCGTGCCCAATGCCGCCGAGGTAATGATCCGTCGAGGCCGCTTGAATGAGGCGCAGCGCTTGGTCGACACGCTGCGGTGCGACGGAACTCGACTGAACCGCGCCTGGATGCTAGCGGTTGCCGCCCGGTGTGAGGCTGTCTTGTTGGCTGCTCGCGGTGACATTGACGCGTCGATCTTGGCAGCGGAACGAGCTTTAGCTGAGCACCAGCGAGTCGAGATGCCATTCGAGCGTGCACAAGTGCACTTGCTGTTGGGCCAACTCCTGCGTCGGCTACGTCAAAAAGATTCTGCCGCAACAACTTTGCGTCAGGCGCTAGATTCCTTCGAGACGATGGGGGCGACGCTGTGGGCGGAACGGGCCCGTGCCGAGTTGGCCCGCACCCACGTCGGCCCGGTTGGCACGGCGTTGTTGACACCGTCCGAGCAACGGGTCGCCGAGCTTGCGGCGTCGGGCATGACGAATCGCGACGTTGCGGGTGCGCTATTCATCAGCCCAAAAACGGTCGAGGTCAACCTATCCCGCGTTTATCGAAAATTCGGCATCCGTTCCCGTGCCGAACTCGGCTGCTGCCTGGGCCGACCCGGTCAGCTGGAAACCGCCTGACCCATCTCCTGTCCATGTTTGTCGGCTGACCGGCTTGGCGGCGTTGACCTGCACAGAACTCGGCAGGTACCTGGATGGGCACCCCGGCACGACCTGAAGCGTCGCCCCGGCGAATTCGTGACGTCCGTCAATGCCGAAAGTTGTAGGGACAGCCCTTATTTCTCCCTGTGCCGCAGGTGCCTAGCGTCGTAGGCAAGTAATCCGCGAGTGCACAGGAGGATCGCCATGTCGAAACCGGACCTGCACGGCCAGCGTGTTCGAGGCCGTGGCCGCGCGGTGCCAGCGGTGGGCACGCGGACGGCGATGTCGGCGGTGGCGGCCGGGGTGATCGCGGTGGGCGGCAGCGGCACCGTTGCCGATGCGGAGCGGACGCGTACCGATTCCCCGGTGCCCCAGTTCACGTCCGCGGCGGCCGCGCCGGTGTTGACGGCGGTGGGGACACCTACCGTTGGCGGGGGTGATGCCGCGGTGAACCCGTTGGTGGTGCTTGGCGTGATCGGTCCCGCCGGCTTCGTGGGTAGGGGTGGCGGGGTGAGCGGGCCGGCCGGCGTCGCGGCGGGTTCTGCCGGCGGCGCGAGTACCGGTGGCGGTGCGGTGCCGGGCGGGGCGAACTTCTTTTCTCCCGCGCAGTTGACCGGGTTCGCCTCGCCTTCCCTCGGCGGGAGTGGCCGAACGTCAAGGGTTTCCGCTGGGGCGGCCGAGCGGCCTCCAGCGGTGGCCAGCCTGTCCCCAGCGGTGGCCGACCCGTCTGCAACTGCAGGCGCTGACCCGATCAGCTCTCTGATTGCCAGCTTGTTCGGCAACGGCGCCGACGCCCCCGCCGATTGCGCCGGCACGACCTGCAACGGTGGCGCCGGCGGGATCTTCTTCGGCAACGGCGGCAAGGGCGCGAACGGTGGTGCCGGCGGAAACGCCGGTCTGTTCGGCAACGGTGGCTCCGGCGGCTTCGGCAATGCCGCGGGTGTCGCCGGCGGTAAGGGTGGTAACGGCGGATCGTTCTTCGGCAACGGCGGAGCCGGTGGCGCCGGCGGGCTCGGGGCGGCGGGCGGCAACGGCGGCGACGCCGGGCTGATCGGCAACGGCGGCTCGGGCGGGGCTGGCGGCGCGGGCGCGGCGGGTGCCAACGGCGTCAACCCCGGCGTGATCATCCCCGTTGGCACCGCTGCCACCGGCGCAGGAGGTACGAGTTTCATAGACAACCAAGGAGGCAACCTGCTCCTTGTAGCCGGTAACGGCGGGGCCGGCGCTGACGGCGGGCCGGGCGTTATCGGCGGTAGCGGTGGCGCCGGGGGCTTCGCGCGCGCGTCAGACGGGGTAGTGGTCGGGGGTGCTGGCGGCACTGGGGGCGCTGGCGGTGCTGGTGTTCGAGGCGGCATTGGCGGCGCTGGCGGGGACGGCTCGACGAACCTTGCAAACCCGGGCCTCGCCGCTGCGGGTGTCGGGGGCGATGGCGGCGACGGAGGTCCGGGGGGCGCAGGCGCCAACGGCGGTCCCGGCGGTCGCGGCGGCGCGGGCGCCGGCGGCGACGAAGGTAGCGGGCAGGGCGGTACCGGCGGCAACGGCGGTGTTGGCGGTACCGGAGCCGACGGGGGCAACGGCGGTCAGGGCGGTGCGGGCGACGTGGACGGCAATGGCGACGTATTCGCGGGCGACGGGGGCAACGGAGGTGCCGGTGGCGCGGGGGCTCCTGGCGGGGCCGGTGCTAGCGGCGCCGCAGGCGGCAGCGGCGGTCGCGGCGGCTTGCTAGGCGGTGTTGGCGGTGCTGGCGGTGCCGGCGGTCGCGGCGGCGGCGGCGGTACCGGAGCCGACGGGGGTAACGGCGGTCGAGGGGGCTCCGGGGGTTCGACCAGCATGCCCGCTGACGGCACAGGCACCGTCACCGAAGGCTCGAGGGGCAACCCCGGCCCCGGAGGTGCCGGCGGTACTGGCGGTGCCGGTGGTGCGGGCGGCCCCGGTGGCTCGGGTGGTAGCGGCGGATCGGGCACATCGGGCACATCGGGCAACTCGGGCGCTTCCGGCGACAACGGAAACAACGGAAACAACGGAAGCCCGGGCGCCAACTGAGGGTACGGATCGTCTGGATAAACAGCCGTGCAGCGGCGACGCTTAAACGTAGTGGGGCTTGACGCCGCCCAATTGTGCCGTCACCGCATCGGCCGTCGCCACCAAAGCCCTTGCGCGTTCGGTGATCTCGCCATCGGTCAGCGACTTTCCGATGTGCATCGATGCGACCATCACCTGGCGCTGGTAATGGTCGTAGACCGGCGCGGAGATGACGCTGATGTCGTGACGTCGCTGCTTGCTTTCGTCGCGCAGGTACACCCGCTCGCCGATATCGGACACCAATTCACCCAGCAGGGCGCGAAGCTCGTCGGGCAGGGTGGCGGACATGCCTGCCATCAACGAGTACAGCCGTCGCCCACCCGGAGTCAGGCGTTCGACGAGGTAGCCGTCGGCACGGCACACGTCGATCACCCTGTTGAGCCGCTCAGTGTCCGTGCGCAGCGGGATCGTCGCTTCCTTGGCCAGCCAGTTGCGCTCGGCCTCGTCGTCCCACAGCACGAACATCAAACCGACCGGTGGCGCGAACGGGTAGCTCTGACCGACCTCGACGCCGGGCCGCGCGCCGGTGGGCGCCACCAGGTCGAGAAGCGTGATGCGGTCGTCGATCACGCCGGACAACGCGACTGTCACCCCGAAGCGCGCCGACAGCAGGCGCAGCCGCTCGCGGGCGGCCGGGCTCACCCGCATCGATTCCTGCGCCTTGTGCCCGAGCGTGATCAGCGACGGGCCCAGCCGGTAGGTCTTGTCGCCGGGGTCGCGCACCAGATAGCCGGCGTTGGTCAGCGACGTGACGATGCCGAGGCAGGTCGGCTTGCTCAGCCCGAGCCGACGGGCCAGCTCCGAGACCCCGAAGCGGTCCTCGGGGCGGCCGGCAAGGAAGTCGAGCACTTGCACCACTCGTTCGGTGGGCGGCGATGCGCGACCAGCAGCCCTCGCGAAGTCAACACCAGGGTCGTGGTCGCGCGGCGAATCACGACCCTGGTGTACGTCTCGCGAGCGGTCGGCGGGTCGGTCCATCGTGCGATGGTATCGCGGCGTTCCATATATGTAACGCCACGGTCGATATATTGACTATGCTTAGAACACGTTCTAGTTTCAAGGAGTGTTCTCACAACCGCTGATCGACGCGATCGCCGAGGCCGAGCAGTTGGTCGCCACAGCACCGTTCATCGAGTCCGAGGCAGATCTGCTCGAAGGTCTGCAATACCTCGCCGGTTGCATCTCGGGATGCACCCACCTGGCGTTCGACTACGACCGCGACTATCCGTTCATGCAGTCAGGCACGGGCCCCTTCACGAAGATGGGCCTGGACAACCCGGACGCGATGTACTTCGGCACCCGTGTGCAGCCCGGGCACGAGTACGTCGTCACCGGCAAGCGCGGCACCACCACCGACCTCTGCTTCCAGATGCTCGGCGGTGAGTACACCGACGACAACGTGCCGGAGAGCCAGGCGGCGTTCGACGACCGTGAACTCGACATCGACGCCGACGGCAACTACGAGTGGCGGGTGACCCCAACGAGCCCCTCACAGTTGGTGGTGCGCGAGGTCTACAACGACTGGTCCGCGCAGCGTGGCCACATCAGCATCGCGCGCACCGACACGGCGGGCACCGCACCGCCGCCCCTGACCCGCGAGCTGATCGAAAAGCGTTACGCCGTCGCCGGTAAGCAGCTCGTGCAGCGCGTCAAGACGTGGCTGCAGTTCCCGCAGTGGTTCTACAACACCCTGCCGGTGAACACCATGATCGCCCCGCGCCTGACGCCGGGCGGGCTGGCCACCCAGTTCTCGTCCGTGGGCCACTTCGATCTCACGCCCGAGCAGGCGCTGATCATCACGCTGCCGGTGACGGACGCTCCGTACCTCGGCTTCCAGCTTGGAAGCCTGTGGTACATCTCGCTGGACTACATCAACCACCAGACCTCGCTGAACGGCACTCAGGCGCAAGCGGATCCGGACGGCAAGATCCGCTACGTGGTGGCCGACGCCAACCCCGGTGTGACCAACTGGGTGGAAACCCTCGGACACCGCAAGGGCTATCTGCAGTTCCGCTGGCAACGGCTGTCGCGCGCCCTCACCGAGGCTGACGGGCCGACGGTCGAGCTCGTCGACATCGACAAGGTGGCCGCCGCACTGCCGTACTACGAGTCCAACAAGATCTCCGAACAGGACTGGCGTGCCCGGATAGCGTTACGTCAGAAGCAAATCGGCGACAGGATGGTGGGCTAGCAGATGGCCGGATTGCTTGACGGCAAGGTCGTGGTGATCAGTGGCGTCGGACCCGCTCTCGGCACCACGCTGGCCCGCCGATGTGCCGAGGCCGGGGCGGACCTGGTGCTCGCGGCACGCACCGTCGAACGGCTGGAGGACGTCGCCAAGCAGGTCACCGACACGGGCCGTCGCGCCGTTTCGATCGGCACAGACATCACCGACGAGGCGCAGGTCGACAACCTGGTCGCCGAATCCCTCAAGGCGTACGGCAAGGTCGACGTGCTCATCAACAACGCGTTCCGCGTCCCTTCGATGAAACCGTTGGCCAACACCACCTTCGAGCACATGCGCGACGCCATCGAGCTGACGGTCTTCGGTGCGCTGCGGATGATCCAGGGCTTCACCCCTGCACTGGCCGAGTCCAACGGCTCGGTGGTGAACGTGAACTCGATGGTGGTGCGGCACTCGCAGGCCAAGTACGGTGCGTACAAGATGGCCAAGTCCGCCTTGCTTGCCATGTCACAGTCGCTGGCCACCGAGCTAGGTGACCAAGGTATCCGGGTGAATTCAATTCTGCCCGGCTATATCTGGGGCGGCACGCTGGAAAGCTACTTCGACCACCAGGCCGGCAAATACGGCACCACCGTCGACGAGATCTACAAGGCCACCGCCGCAGCCTCTGACCTCAAGCGGCTGCCCACCGAGGACGAGGTGGCCTCGGCGATTCTGTTCATGGCCAGCGACCTGTCCAGTGGCATCACCGGCCAGGCGCTCGACGTCAACTGCGGGGAGTACAAGGCCTGATGAGCGCAAGGACCAACGTCGGAACCGTCGAGGACCTGCACGCTTCGGCCGTCAAGGCCTGCGGGCTGGACGATTTCGGCGTCGACGAGGAGAACTACCGCGAAGCGCTTGGCGTGCTGCTCGACTCGTTCCAGCGCGACGCCGACCTCACCGAGCTCGGCAGTAAGATGCAGCGATTCTTCGTGCGCAATGCCCTTGTGGCCCGGCTGGTTTCAGAGGCCGCGTTCAAGCAGCACCCGCAGCATGCCGAGGTGCCGATCGAACAGCCGATCTTCGTCACCGGCCTGCCTCGCACCGGAACCACCGCGCTGCACCGGCTGCTGGCCGCCGACCCGCGCCATCAAGGCCTCGAGCTGTGGCTGGCGGAGTTTCCGCAACCCCGTCCGCCGCGCGAAACCTGGTCTGACAACCCGGTTTTCCAGCAGCTCGATGCCCAGTTCACCAAGGCGCACGAGGAGAACCCGGACTACACGGGCCTGCATTACATGACCGCCGACGAGGTGGAGGAGTGCTGGCAGCTGCTGCGCCAATCACTGCACTCGGTGTCTTACGAGACGCTCGCACACGTTCCGACATATGCCCAATGGCTGGCCAAACAGGACTGGACCAAGTCCTATCGGCGGCACCGCCGCAACCTTCAGCTGATCGGGCTCAACGACGCCGAGAAGCGCTGGGTGCTCAAGAATCCCAGCCACCTGTTCGCGCTCGACGCGGTGTTCGCGACTTACCCCGATGCGCTGGTGATCCAGTGCCACCGGCCTGCCGAGACCATCCTGGCGTCGATGTGCTCACTGGCTCAGCACACCACCGAGGGCTGGTCCAACACCTTCGTCGGCGAGACGATCGGCAGAGACTCCCTCGAGACGTGGTCCCGAGGCCTTGAACTGTTCAATGCCGAACGGGCCAAGCGTAATCCGGCCCAGTTCTACGACATGGACTACTTTGCGTTCATCGACGATCCAGTGCGTGAGATGGACGCCATCTACAACCACTTCGGCATCGAGATGACAGACGCGGCGCGCTCGGCGATGGAACAGAGCCACGCGGAGAGTCAGCAGGGCCCGCGCGCGCCAAAGCACAAGTACTCGCTTGCCGACTACGGTCTGACGGTTGAGCAGGTCAAGGAGAGCTTCAAGGGGCTGTGACGGTCAGGCCCTCATGTCGGCCAGTGCCTCGATCCGCCCCAACGCTTTCTGGGCCAGCGACAGCACGTCATACCCGTAGATGTCTGCGCACGTCGTGATTTCAACGGCCGCGTTGTATGCGGCGACGAACGCGTTGTCACAGGCCCGACCCTCGGCCGTGAAGGACCACAGCACGATGTTCGGCGAACCCGAATCTGCTTGGGGCAGCAGGCTGAAGACGTGCTCGTGGCCGCGCATGGTGGTGACCCGGATCGGGCCGTCGCGGCAGGAGTCGATGGACACCTCGGGGTTACCTTCGGCGACCCAATGCCCACCGTCGGTCGCCGCGGGGTCGAAGTTTTGGATGAACGGCGGATCGACCTCCCTGGCGACACCGCTGCAGTCCTCAGGCAAGACGCTGACGAACAGGTTGCCATCCTCACCGTGGACCTCGGGGCTCAACAGGTCGCTAACTTGTCCCACGACGATGGGCGCCACCGGCGCCTGGGCCCGTGGGCGAGCGTCGTCTATCACCGGTGTGCAGCCGGTGAGCAGGAGCACCAGCACCAGGCCTCTATGCGGTCGTATTGGCAAGCGCGTCAATCCGTTTCAGTGTGTCCTCGGCGAGCGCGCCCACATCGTAGCCGTTCATCGGTCCACACGTCGAGATCTCCACGGCCGCATTGTGTGCGGCGACATACGCACTGTCGCAGGCCCAGTCGATGGCAGTGAAGGACCAGAGCACGATTTTCGGCGAGCCCGATTCCACCGGGGGCAGCAGCTCGAAGACATGCTCGCGGCCCCGCATCGTGGTGACCGTGAACGGAACGCCGCGACAGGATTCGAGGGTGCGCTTGACCTCGTCGACCGCGGCCTTGGGGTCGAAGTCGGCGCGGTAGACGCCGACCATCTCCTCGACGAGCACCTCCCTGCCGTCGACGGCCCAATGCCCGCCGTCATGTGCGGCCGGGTCCCTGTCGAAGATGAACGGTGGATCCACCTCCCTCGCGACCGCGGTGCAGATCTCCGGCTCGACGGTGACGAACAGGTTGCCGTCGGACTCCTGGACTTCCGGGCTCAACAGGTCGCGGGCCTGGCCCGCGGTGATCGGCGCCACCGGCGACTGCGCCTGCGGCCGTGCCGTGTCGACCACTCGCGTGCAGCCGACGAGAACAAAGCACAGCAAGAGCGCCAAGGTCGTTCTCGCCATGTTTGCGAGTCTAATGACGGGGTATTTTCCGCCTTACGTTAGATCGCTACAGGTAGGCGGGTGAACCGCATGACTGGAGAAAACCCCGAGGGTGATCTGAAACTGCACGACACTCACCCACCGGCAGATCAACAGACGGTCCGCAGAGCGGCGTGGGCCGGACTGATCGGCACCGCTCTCGAGCAATACGACTTCGTCATCTACGGCACCGCCGCCGCGCTGGTGTTCAACGAGATCTTCTTTCCCGACGTCTCACCCGCTGTCGGTTTCATTGCGTCGTTCAGCACGTATGCGGTGGGTTTCGCCGCGCGCCCACTGGGCGGACTGATCTTCTCCCATTTCGGCGACCGACTCGGCCGCAAATGGGTCCTGGTAGCGACGCTGCTGTTGATGGGCGTCGCCACCTTCGTCATCGGCCTTCTGCCCACTTACAGTCAGGTCGGGTTGCTGGCGCCGATCCTGCTCGTGGTGCTGCGCATCCTCCAGGGCTTGGGCGCGGGCGCCGAACAGGCAGGCGGCATCGTGCTTCTCACCGAGACCGCGGCGGAGGGAAGACGCGGACGCTACTCGTCGCTGGTCTTCGTCGGGGCAGCCGCCGGTACGGCACTCGGGGCGGTGGTCTGGATCCTCGTCCAGTTGTGGCCAGAAGAAGACGTGATGAATTGGGGCTGGCGCGTAGTGTTCTTCTCGTCGGTGTTCGTGACCATCGCGGCGTTCGTCATTCGCCGGAAGATGTCCGAGTCGCCGGTGTTCGCCGAACTCAAGACCGAGGGTGTCGTCGAGCGCCAACACGCGCCGATCGCCGATGTCCTCAAGCACGGCAGGCTCGGTGTGGCACGGGTGTTCTTCATGAACGTCGGGGCCAACGCCCACTCCTACGTCTTCCAGGTCTTCCTGGGTAGCTACCTGATCAGCCAACTCGACATCGACAAGGCGGTCATCCCGAAGGTGCTGCTTGTCGGTGCGCTCTTCGCCTGTGTGTCGGCCTACGTCTTCGGCACCCTGTCGGACCGCTTCGGTCGACGCCCGATGTACTTGGTAGCCACCGGATTTTTGCTGATCTTCCCCGTGCCGGCATTCATGCTGCTCGAAACGCAGAACCTGTGGTTGATCTCGATCGTCATCGTGCTCGGGTTCATCTTCGCCGGCTACGGCACGGTGGGTGTGCAGGCCGCGTACTTCCCTGAGCTGTTCGGCTCGCGGTACCGCTACGCCGGCGTCGCGATCGGCCGTGAGTTCTCATCGGTGTTCGGCGGCGGCATCGCACCGCTGATCTGCTCGGCACTGGTCACGTGGGCCGCCGGATCGTGGTGGCCGGTAGCGATTTACATGACGGTGATGATGGCGATCACTGTGGTGGCCACGATCATGGCACCCGAAACCCTCGACCGGGATTTGCTCACCGAAGCCGACGCACGGTGAGATCGCGGACGGATAACTAGCCGTCGCCGGGGGAGGGAGCCGACGACACTTCCTCCAAACAGCCTTCGGCAACAGCGTGTTTGATGCTGTCGGACAGTCTCGGGCATGACCTGGTGCGGGCGGGTTCGCCGCCGGATTCCCGGATCTCGGCGAAGAACGCGCAGCGCCGCGACGCCGCCGTGTTCCATTGCACCGACGTGTGAGAGGGCCCGAGCTTCTTCACATCGACGGCCACGTGACAGAACCGGCAGTCGACGGACACCAGTCCCGACGTCAGGTACCGCTCGCGGTCCTGCTGCGTGGCCGCGTGCAGCTCGGCCGCCCGATCAGGATCGAAAGCGGGTGCCTTGGACCAAGTTCGAGTCCAACTTTCCTCAGAATCGACGTTCCCGCTGTGCTCGTGCTCGTGCTCGTCGTCGTCGTCGTGCGCGCCGTACAGCATCAGCATCGACCGGGCCAGCCGGTCGACGTCCGGTGCTTCGTTGCGCGGGCTCATGTCGTTTGCTCGGCCGTTTCCTTGTCTTCGGCCTGACGTTTGAGATTCTCCTCGACCTCGACATGCCACTTCTCGTTGGCCGCGGTGGTGTCGATCTCGATCTCGAAGCGGTCGGTCATATCCGGGGTGACGTCGGCTACGTCCACATAAAACTGCTGATACCACCGGCGCATCTGATAGACCGCGCCGTCTTCCTCGACCAGCAGCGGGTTGTCGATGCGGGTCTTGTGCTTCCAGATCTCGACATCCTGCATGAAGCCCTTGCTCACACCTTCGGTGAACACCCGGGCCAGCTTCTCGGTCGTCGCCTCGTCGAGGCCCTTGGGCTTTTCGACGATGACGCCCCACTGCAGCACGAACGAATCCTGTGACACCGGGTAGTGGCAGTTGATCAGGATCGACTCGGCCTTGAAGCCGCCGTAGTTGTTGTGCAGCCAGTTGATCATGAACGACGGCCCGAAGTACGACGCCTCGGAGTCCAGGTGCGCCTCACCGTAGGAGGTGCCCAGATCGTTGACGTCCGGCCTGCCGACGTTGTGCAGGTACTGCGACGCGACGTGACCCTCGAACACGTTCTTGAAGTACGTGGGCAGACCGAAATGGATATAGAAGAAGTGCGCCATGTCGGTCACGTTGTCGATGATCTCGCGGCAGTTGGCGCCCTCGATCAGGATCGAGTTCCAGCGCCAGTCGGTCCACTCGTCGGTGAAGAACTCACCGATCTCGGGCACCCGCACCTCAGGTGGCGGCGGATTGCCCTCATGGTCGTGCCACACGTACAGCAGCCCGCTGCGCACATCGGTGGTCCAGGACCGGGTGCGGGCCAGCCGCGGCGTCCGCTTGGCGTACGGCACCAGCTTGCACTTGCCATCGCCGCCCCAGCGCCAGTCGTGGAAAGGGCAGGCCACCTCGTCGCCCTTGATGGTGCCCTGGGACAGGTCACCGCCCATGTGGCGGCAGTAGCCGTCGATGATCTGCAACTCGCCGGAGGAGTCGGCGAACACCACCAGCTTGGTGCCGAAAGCCTCGATGCCGTGCGGTTTACCGTCCAGGTAGCCGCTCACCGGGCCAAGGCAGTGCCAGCCGCGCGCATACCGGTCCGGCAGCGCGCCGGTGTCGATCTCGCGAATCCCTGCGGTTTCGGTAGTCACGGTGGACCTCCCCGTTTCTGTGTCTCTAACTAGAACACGTTACAGTTTTTGCCCCCCGACACGCAATCTAAACGCGTTTTACCTGCGGTATATCTAGACGATGCCGTTGTACTCGTTCGAAGGCCGGTCACCGACGGTCGATCCGGGCGCTTTCATCGCCCCTACCGCCGTCCTCGTCGGTGACGTACATGTCGAGGCGGGCGCGTCGGTGTGGTTCAACGCCGTCCTTCGGGCCGATTTCGCACCGATCGTGGTCCGCGAGGGCGCCAACGTGCAGGACTGTTGCGTGCTGCACGCCCCGCCGGGCATTCCTGTCGACGTCGGGCCCGGCGCCACCGTGGCGCACGGCTGCGTCGTGCACGGGGTGCACATCGGGGCCCATGCGGTGCTCGCCAACCACTGCACGGTGCTCGACGGGGCGGTGATCGGGGCCCGCAGCCTGATCGCCGCGCATTCGTTGGTCGTCGGTGGTACGAAGATCCCCGACGAGGTGGTGGTCACCGGCTCGCCTGCGAAGGTCAGAGGGCCGCTCGCTGGCACCGGTGCCGAGGCGTGGGTCAACGGCAATCCCGGGGCCTACCAGGACCTGGCCCGCCGCTACATGACGGGGTTGCGGCATATCGAGTAGCGGTACGGTGTCGCCATGACGGCAGGCCGAGTTGCTCAGCTTTGGCGCTATCCGGTCAAGTCGCTCGGTGGCGAGCGGCTCGAGCACGCCGACATCGGGGCGCGCGGGATACTCGGCGACAGGCTGTGGGCCGTTCGTGATCTCGAACGCGACATCACCGTTTCTGCCCGGCAAATGCCTGTCCTGCTGACCGCGACGGCCCGATACCCGCGGCCCGTCCCGACGGATGCGGGACCCGGCAATGCGCCCGAGGTCGAGATCGCCTTTCCCGACGGCACCGTTCTCTCCAGCAGCGACGCTGGCGTGCACGCGAAGCTCTCCGAACTGGCGGGCCGCGACGTCGAATTGACTCCGCTGCCGCCGGCCGACGACACCAGCCTGCACCGGCTGAATCGCGAAGGGCGCGCCGAAGCGAGGTCACCGGAGTGGCTTCGTGCCGCGTTCGGCGTCTCCGATCGCGAAAAACTGCCCGACCTGTCGATGGTGCGGGTCTCAGACATCGTCAACTTCACGCGCTACTCCACTCCGCCGGGCATGTTCGTCGACTTGGCACCGGTACATGTGCTGAGCCAAACCAGCCTGGAGACCATCGGCGCGGAGCTTGGCAGCGATGTGGACGTTCGCCGATTCCGGCCCAATGTGCTCGTGGTGCTTGATAATCCAGGCGACGGCCTGCCGGAGTCGCACTGGACCGGAGGGCAAGTCGTTGTCGGGAAAGCAGTTCTCGACGTGATGATGCCGACGGTTCGCTGCGTTGTCCCGAGCCGCGCGCAACCCGGAATCGAGGTCGACCGCCGCATCACCAAAGCGGTGGCTGTCCGAGCACAGCGTTGCCTCGGCGTCTATTGCGGCGTCGATTCGGACGGCACGGTCCGGATTGGTGACGACGTTGCGGTCAGAACGCCCAACGCCAGCAAGAAGGTTCTCATCGGCGCCGGCCGGCGCACGAAGCGGTTCGCCCTCGGCTTGTTTACCGCGGCCGGGGAACGTCTCTCGCGCTGAACCTGTTTGGCATGAGCATTCCGCCGGCACGAAGCAAAAGGGTGCGTTCGGCATCACGGTATGCGCTCGGGTGACACCGGCAGACCAGTTCCATGCATCGTTCGTGCAACTGGTCCAGGTTCAGGCCGAACTCGACCATGCACTCGTCCTCGGGCGGCCCGCCGTAGCGGCGCCAGTTGAGCACGAACACCAGCAGATCACGATCGAAGCGATCCAGCTGCGGCATGGGGATTCACAGCCCTGCGGCGACATGGTGGTAGACGTCGTTCCATTTCAATTCGCGGACGAAGCCGCGCATCGTGGTGTCGGCATCGATCACCAGCAGCTCGGTCTCGCTCATCGTCGCGAAGTCCTCGATGGTGTCCACGCCCACCGCCGTGGTCAGTACGGTGTGGTGGGGTGCGCCCGCCAGCAGCCATGCTTCTGCGGCGACGGACCAGCTGGGTTGCGGCTCCCATACGGCGCAGGCAACGGGTAGCCGAGGCAGTGGCGCTGTCGGCTCCACCACGCGAACCTCGTTGGCTACCAGTCGAAAACGGGCGCCCATGTCGCTGATGCCGAGGATCACCGCATCGCCGGGGGCCGCGGTGAACCGCAGCCGGACGGGGTCCTCACGGCCACCGATCGACAGCGGATGCACCTCAAGGGAGGGCACGTCCGCCGCGATCGATGGGCACACCTCGAGCATGTGCGCCCCGAGGACGCGTTCGGCGCCGGCCGTCAGGTCGTAGGTGTAGTCCTCCATGAACGACGTACCACCGGGCAGGTCCTCGGCCATCACCTTCACCGCCCGCAGCATCACCGCGGTCTTCCAGTCGCCTTCTGCGCCGAACCCGTAACCGTCGGCCATCAGTCGCTGCACGGCAAGTCCCGGCAACTGCCGCAGTCCGCCGAGATCCTCGAAGTTGGTGGTGAACGCGTGAAACCCGCCGCTTTCCAGGAACTTTCGCAGACCCGCCTCGATCTGGGCGCCGTGGCGCAGCGATGCGTGGCGGTCGCCACCCGGCCGGAGCTCGGGTGCAAGCCGGTAGGACTGCTCATACTCGCGGACCAGCTTGTCGATCTCGGCGTCCGGAACGCGCCGCACCACTTCGGCGAGGTCGTTGACCGAATAGCCGTTCACCGATACGCCGAAGTGCGCCTCGGCTTCGACCTTGTCGCCTTCGGTAACCGCGACGTTTCGCATGTTGTCACCGAACCGTGCCAGCTTGAGGGAGCTCACCGCCGCGTTGGCGAGCGCGGCGCGGGTCCACGCACCGACGCGCGCGCGGGTCCGCTCGTGACTGACGTGTCCGGCGATGGTCTTGCGTGGGATCGATAGCCGGGACTGGATGTAGCCGAACTCACGGTCGCCGTGCGCGGCCTGGTTCAGGTTCATGAAATCCATATCGATGCTGTCCCACGGCAATTCGACCCCGAACTGGGTATGCAGATGAAGCAGCGGCTTCTGAAGGGCCCGCAGCCCTCGGATCCACATCTTGGCGGGGGAGAAGGTGTGCATCCAGGCGATCACGCCGATGCACTGGGCACTGCCATTGGCCTCGCGGATCACCGCGGCGATGTTGTCGGCGCTGACGACGGTCGGCACCCACCGGACCCGCACCGGCACTTCGGCGCAGCTGTCGAGACGCTCGGCAATCTCGCGAGACTGTTGGGCTACCTGGTCCAAAGTGTCTTGGCCATAGAGGGATTGACTTCCGGTGAGGAACCACACCTCGCTGTCGATCAGGTGGGAATCGATCATGATGGTGCGCCTTCCTGCGGAGCGGCCGACTGGCCATATACGTTCTGGTAGCGGTCGAACAGAGCGGTGACGTCGGAATCCTCGATGCGGTCGAGGGTGCCGAGTTGCCTGCCGATGTGCACGGTGCGTGCCACGTCTTCAACCATGACGGCGGCCTTGACCGCCGAGCGGGCATCGGGTCCGACGGTGAACGGACCGTGGTTTCGCATGAGCACCGCCCGAGATCTGCTGCCCCGCAAGGCCTCGACGATGCCGCGTCCGATGGAGTCGTCACCGATCAGGGCAAAGGGCCCCACGGGAATGTCTCCGCCGAACTCGTCGGCGATCATGGTCAGCACGCACGGGATGGGCTCACCGCGCGCGGCCCACGCGGTGGCATACGTCGAGTGTGTGTGCACCACACCGCCGACCTCCGGCATGTGCCGGTAGACGTAGGCGTGCGCGGCGGTGTCCGACGACGGGGCGAGGCGGCCGTCGACCAGGTTGCCATACAGATCGCAGACCACCATGTCGTCGGGGGTGAGGTCGTCGTACTCGACCCCGGACGGCTTGATCACCATCAGATCGCGGCCGGGTACCCGGGCCGAAACGTTACCCGCGGTCCAGATGACCAACTGGTACTTCGTCAGTTGGGCATGCAGAACGCAGACTTCGCGGCGCAGATCGGCCACGACTGCTCCGATGTCGGACGTGACGGTCATCGGGACGCTCCCTGGTGTGCGGGGGTGGAGATCTCGCGCAACGTGCGCATGATGGCGTTGCCGTGGCCAAACCAGTTGTGCAGCTTGACGTATTGGCCGTAGAGGTCGTCGTACCGCGCGACGTTGTCGACGTTCGGCGAGTACGCGCCCCGGGTGCGCCCGCCCATCTGCTTCGCGGCAGCGGGCACATCGTGATACGCGCCGGCCGCTGTGGCGGCGTGGATCGCCGCTCCCAACGCAGGCGCCTGCGTGGAATCGACGGTCGACAGCGGCAGACCGACCACATCGGCGTAGATCTGCATGAGCAGCCGGTTCTTCAGCAGCCCACCGCCGACGATGATTTCGCGCACCGGAACGCCGCTGTCGACGAAGGTCTCGACGATCATCCTGGTGCCGTAGGCAGTGGCCTCCAGTAATGCCCGGTACATGTCGGCGCAGGTGGTCGCCAACGTCTGCCCGACGATCACGCCAGAGAGCTGATGGTCGACCAGGACCGATCGGTTGCCGCTGTGCCAGTCGAGGGCCACCAGACCGTGCTCGCCGACGCGCTGGTCGGCGGCCAACTCGGTCAGCATGTCGTGGACGGAGATGTTGCGGTCGCGGGCTTGTTCCGCGACAGATGCCGGCACGCAGTTGTTGATGAACCACGAGAAGATGTCACCGACGCCCGACTGTCCCGCTTCGTAACCCCAGTGGCCGTTGACGATGCCGCCGTCGACGACGCCGCACATCCCCGGAACCTCTTGCAAAACATCGGAATTCATCACATGACAGGTCGAGGTGCCCATGATCGCCAGCAGCTGGCCGGGTTCAAGGCAGTTGGCGGCGGCCGCGGTGACGTGTGCGTCGACGTTGCCGACCGCGACCGGCAGGCCCACCGGCAGGCCGGTCCACCGGGCAGCTTGTTCGGTCAAGCCTCCGGCTGCGTGGCCGAGATGCCCGATGGGGTGGGCCAATTTGGTGCCGACGAAGTCGGCGAAGCCGGGGTTGAGCGCGGTGAGGAAGTCTCGGGTGGGGTAGCGGCCGTCCTGCAGGATCCCCTTGTACCCGGCGCTGCACGCATTGCGGACGTACCGGCCACAGAGCTGCCAGACGATCCAGTCGGCGGCTTCCACCCAATGGTCGATCGCGTGGTAGACGTCTGGATCCTGCTCGAGGATCTCCAGCGCCTTCGCGAACTCCCATTCGCTGGAGATAGAGCCACCGTAGCGTTTGAGCCACGGCTCGTTGCGGTCTGCCGCGACGGCGTTGATCCGGTCGGCCTGAGGTTGTGGTGAGTGATGCCGCCATAACTTGGCGTACGCGTGCGGGCGATCGGCGAATGCTGGCAGCTCGCACAGGGGTGTGCCGTCGGCCCGTACCGGCACCATCGTGCAGCTGGTGAAGTCGGTGCCGATGCCGATGACGTCTCCAGGGTCGACACCTGCCAGCTTGACCGCTTGTGGCACGGCGGTTTTGAGTGCATTGCGATAGTCGCTCGGCACCTGAAGCGCCCACTCGGCGGGCAGCCGCGCGTCGCCGACGGGTAGCGATCGCGTCAGCACCGCATGCTCGTAGACGTGCTCTGCGCTGGCCATCTCATGGCCGTCGTCGACCCGGACGACAACCGCCCTTGCGGACAACGTGCCGAAGTCGATTCCGATGGTGTATCTAGCTTGCTGCATGGATGTCCTCACCTGGTGTCGGCATAGGGGCTTGTGCTGGCGCGGATGACGAGCTCTGGTGCCAGCAGCGGAGTTTCGATCGCTGTGCCGCCGAGGACGGCGGTTAGCAGTTCGATCGCGCGCCTGCCGACCTCGTGAAAGTCCTGACGCACTGTGGACAGTGCCGGATTGAGGTACGCCGCCTCAGGAATGTCGTCGAAAGCGATGACGCTGACGTCGTCCGGTACGGTGACGCCGGCATTGGCAAACGCGTGCAGGACGCCGATCGCCATCTGATCGTTGGCGACGAATACCGCGGAGAAGTCGTCGCGCCTGACCAGCTCCCTGCCGATGGCATAACCCCGAGCTGGACTCCAGTCGCCTTCCAGATCGGCGCGCGGGGGGTACCCGGCGGCGCGCATCACCTCGACGTATCCGGCGCGGCGTGCCCGCGCCTCGGTCCAGGTCAGGGGACCGGTGACATGCACGATGTCGCGGTGACCGAGGTCGACGAGGTGCTGGGTTGCCATCCGCGCCCCGGCGATCTGGTCGACGCCAACGCTGCGGCCGCGTCCAGAAAGCTCGCCTTCGACGACGATCAGCGGCGTTGACGTGGCCTCCGAACGCACCACGGCGAGCGCGTCCTCCTGCGTGACGATGGTGATGATCGCTTCAACGGATTGGCGGTTCAGGTAGTCCAGTGCTGCCCGCAGCTCGGCGTGGGTCATCGCGCCAAGAGTCACCAAGCTGGTGAAATATCCAGCCGCCCTTGCCTCTTCCTGAATGGAGAACTGAATGCTCGAGGGCCCGTAGAACGCGCTGTTACTGCCGATGATGCCGATTGTCTTGGAGCGCTTCGTGACCAATGCGCGGGCCGCGGTGTTCGGGTGGTAACCCAGATCGGCGATCGCCCGTTCGACGCGGGCCCTGGTGCTGGGCCGGATGCTCGTCGAGCCGTTGATGACCCGCGACACCGTCTGATGCGAGACGCCGGCAAGGCGCGCCACGTCGGCCATCACCGGCCGGCGCGGACTCGCGTCGGCCGTCACGGAGATTTCCTGAGCACGACGCGCTGCACAAGCACGAAGACCAGTAGCAGAACACCCGTCATGATGCGGGTCCAGTACGAGTCGAGATTCTCGGTGGTGACCAGTACCTGCACGCTGCCGAGCACGAGCACACCGATCAGCGAACCGAGTACGAAACCGACTCCGCCCGAGAGCAATACGCCGCCGATGACCGCCGCTGCGATGGCGTCGAGTTCGAGCCCAATGCCGTTGAGGCTGTAGCCGGACAGCTTTTGCACACCGAGGAGCAACCCGGCCAGCGCTGCGCAGAACCCGCTGACTACATACACCGAGATCTGGGTGCGCGTGGTGGACAGCCCCATCAGCTGGGCCGATTGCCTGCTGCCTCCGAGCGCGTACACCGTTCTCCCGAACCGGGTTTGGTGCAGCACATAGGCGGCGACCGCGACGACGATCAGAGCGATGACCACCGTCCAGCGGATGAACTTGTCCTCGTACACGTACACGTAGTTCAGCCCGAGGGCACGCAACGCCGGGTCCTTGATCGGCAGGGTGTCGACGCTGATGACGTAGCACAGCCCACGCGCCAGGAACATGCCCGCCAGGGTCACGATGAACGGTTGCACGTCGAAGAACTCGATGACGCTGCCCATCAGCAGGCCAAGCAGCGGCCCGACAAGCAGCACGACGACGATCGCCACCGGTGTCGGCAGTCCGGCCTGCAGCGTCTTGGCCAGGATCACCGTCGACAGTGCGACCACCGATCCGACGCTGAGGTCGATGCCCCCGGTGAGGATGACAAACGTCATCCCCACTGCGAGCACGATCAGATATGCGTTGTCCACGAGCAGGTTCAGGAACACCTGGGCGGGGCTGGCGAAGTCGTAGCGCGCGATGATCGAACCGAACAGCACTAGGAATAGAGCCCCCGAGGCGATCACGGACATGTACCGTTCGCGCATTCGCACCGCGGCCGCGGGAATCCCAGCCGTGGGCCGGAGTAGCGCCGTGCTCATGATGCGCCGACCTTGTTGGTGTGCGGCTGCGGCGAACGACCGGCGGGCGCCTGGCCGGAGCTGTCGCGCGGCGGCGTGGTCGGGCGCCGGCGTCGCAGCAGCTGACGGAACTTGGGTGCCTGCATGAGGCATACCGCGATCACCACGATGGCCTTGAACACCAACGTCGTCTCCGGCGTGATGCCCGCGGTGTACACAGTCGTGGTCAGCGTCTGAATGATCAAGGCGCCCAGAATCGTTCCCGTCAGGCTGAACCGGCCGCCGGCCAGTGACGTTCCGCCGATGACCACTGCCAGGATGGCGTCCATCTCGATCCACAGACCGGCGTTGTTGGCATCGGCCGCCGAAATATTGGACGCGATCATCAGCCCGGCGACGCCGGCGCACAATGCGCAGAAGACGTAGACGGCGAACACGATGCTGCGGTGCCGCACCCCGGCCAGTCGGCTGGCCTGTGGGTTGACGCCAACCGATTCGAGCAGCATGCCCAGCGCACTGCGCCGGATGACCAGCCCCGCAACGGCGAAAACCGAAAGACTGACCAGGATCGCCATCGGCAGGCCGAACACATAGCCCGCTCCGAGTGTCTTGAACCGGACGCTGTCGATCGTGACGATCTGGCCCTCGGTGACGAGTAGCGCGATGCCGCGGCCCGCCGTCATCAGCACGAGGGTGGCGATGATCGGCTGAATCCTGAACACCGAGACCAACATTCCGTTCCACAGGCCAAGGGCGACGGCCGCCCCAAGTGCGATGCCGGTAGCCGTGGCAATGGTGGCTGGCCCGTTCGGATTGGTTGAGGATGCGATGTGCGCGCAGGCCAGCGCGCCGGAGATGGCCACCACCGCACCTACCGACAGGTCGATGCCGCGCGACGCAATCACCAGCGTCATTCCCAGCGCAACCAGCATGGTGGGGGCGCCGTTGCGGAGAATGTCGATGACGCTGCCGTAGAGATGCCCGTCCTCGACGCGAAGAGCCAGAAAGTTCGGCGTGAGAACGACATTCAACGCCAGCAGCCCGACCAGGGCCAGCACCGGCCACAGCAGCGGCGATGCGGTTATCCGGTGTGTCACTGTGGGCTCCCGGACGCGATGATGCTGGTGAGCTCCGCCACGGTGCGCTCACCGTCGAGTTGGGCGACGTGGCGGCCGTCGCGCAGCACACCGACTCGATCACTGATGCGGACTATCTCGTCGAGTTCGGCCGAGATGAACAGCACGGCCATGCCGTCTGCGGCGAGATCGGTGACCAGTTTGAGGATCTGTGCCTTCGCGCCGACGTCAATACCACGGGTTGGCTCGTCGAGGATGAGCAGACGTGGCTCGGTGATCAGCCACCGAGCCAGCAGAACTTTCTGTTGATTTCCGCCGCTGAGGTTCTTTATCGGGACATCTGGGTCTCGTGGGCGGATGTCGAGGAGGTCCATGTAGCGCTGCACGAGTTCGGTTTTCGTGCGCTTTGACAGCGGCCGGGCGAAGCCGCGCCGGGCCTGTAGTGCCAGCACTAGATTCTCGCGGACGCTGAGGTCGCCGATGAGGCCCTCTGCCTTGCGGTCCTCCGACGTGAACGCGAACTTGTTGGCGATCGCAGCGCGCGGAGAACGCAGTCGAGCCGGCTTCCCGTCGATGGCGAAATGACCGCTGGTCGTGCGGTCCGCGCCGAAGACCAACCGGGCGAGTTCCGTGCGGCCAGAACCCAGCAGCCCGGCCAGTCCCACGACTTCACCGGAGAAGATGTCCATCGTGGTCGGTTGGATCCGCGGCTTGCGGCCGACATCGACCGCTCGCACCATCGGTGGGGAGGTGTCGTCGCGGTGTGCGCCGGTGGTGGCCTCGGCGATCTCGTCGAACAGTTCGAGTTCCCTGCCGAGCATCGCCGCGATGAGTTGATGACGGTCGAGTTCGGCGGTGAGGTACTCACCGACCCGACGACCGTTGCGCAGCACCGTCATCCGGTCGGAGATCTCATACACCTGATCAAGAAAGTGCGAAACGAACAGCACGGCGGTCCCTGCGTCGCGCAGGCGCCGGATCACCCTGAACAGTTCGGTGACCTCACCGGCGTCCAGGCTTGACGTCGGTTCGTCGAGCACAAGAACCTGCGCGGAGACGGCCGTCGCGCGCGCGATGGCGACCAGTTGCTGGATAGCGATCGGGTGTGCTCCGAGTTTGGAGCGGCTGTCGACGTCCAGTTCCAGGTGCGCCAAAAGTTCAGTGGCCCTGCGGTTCAACGCTCGGAAGTCGATGCTGCCGAATCGGCGCGGCTCGCGTCCCAGCAGGATGTTCTCCGCGACGGTCAGGTTGGTGCACAGATTGACTTCCTGGTAGACGGTGCTGATCCCGGCGTCCTGCGCCTGCCGTGGACGCGAGAAGCGGCGGGGCACGCCCGCGACGGTGATGCTGCCCCCGTCGATGTCGTACACGCCGGTGAGGGCTTTGATCAGGGTGGACTTGCCCGCGCCGTTCTCGCCCATGAGGGCGTGCACCTCGCCCGGTAGCAGAAGGAAGTCCACCCCGTCGAGCGCCTTGACCCCCGGAAAGCTGATGCTGATATCGCGCATCTGCACCACCGGCGTGGCAGATGGCACTGCCGGGGAGTTGGGGGTCATGTGGCGTTCCGCTTTCGGGTAGTAGAGACTCGGCGCCGGCCCTGGGCCGGGGGGAGGGGCAGCAGAGCCGACGCCGAGAGCTTCGCGGCTATCAGTACTTGCGTTCCGGCAGAACGGCTTTCGCTTGCTGCTGGTCGAACGTCTGGTCGGGAACCACGACCCTGGCCGGGACGGGATCGCCGGCGACGACCTTCTTGGCCAGGTCCATCAGTTGCGGGCCGAGCAGTGGGTTGCACTCCACCAGGAAGTTGAACTTGCCGTCAGCGAGGGCCTGCATGCCATCGCGGGTCGCGTCGACCGCGACGATCTTGATGTCCTGCCCCGGCTTGAGACCGGCGGCTTCGATTGCCTCGATCGCGCCGAGACCCATGTCGTCGTTCTGGGCGAACACCACGTCGATCTTGGGGTTGGCCTTCAGGAATGCCTCCATCACCTGCTTGCCACCTGACCGTGTGAAATCGCCTGTCTGCGAGGCGATCACCTTCAGGTTCGGGTCGGCCGCAATGCTCTCGAGGAAGCCCTTGCTTCGTTCGATCGCCGGGTCAGCGCCCGTGGTGCCCTGGAGTTCGACGATGTTGACCGGACCCGTCGCCTCGGCGTACTGCTGAGCCACCCATGCTCCGGCACGCCGGCCCTCATCGACGAAGTCGGCGCCGACGAATGTCTTGAAAACGTCGGTCTCCTGGGTGTCCACCGCGCGGTCGGTGAGGATAACCGGGATGCCCGCGGCCTTGGCCTCGAGGAGCACCGCGTCCCATCCGGTGCGCACCACCGGGCTGAACGCGATGACGTCGACGTGTTGCTGGATGAAGGAGCGGATGGCCGAGATCTGGTTCTCCTGCTTGCCGTTCGCGTCGGAGAACTTCAGGTCGACATCGGCCGCGGCGGCCGCCTCCTGGATGGATTTGGTGTTGGCGGTGCGCCATCCGCTTTCGGCGCCCACTTGCGAGAAGCCCATCGTGATCTGGCCGCCGGACGATTCGCCTCCTGGTCCGGCGCCGGGCGCCGGGCCGCTGCCGCAGGCTGCGACCGTGGTGGCCACGACTGCGGCCACTGCCAGTGCAAGTGTTCTTCTCACGGCGACTCCTCGTTGTCTCGATAGCCGTTGTCTCGATAGCCGTTCGGCGATGTGACCGGCATTACACTTGGCGGATGTTAGCGTTAACACTCCGGCGGTGTCAACGGGTGAATTCGCCTACCGGCGCCCTGGGGCGACCACCCGAGTGTTTTGGGATAACGCCTGGTCAATGGCATGTTTCGCACAGAGTATTGACAAGCCAGTGAAGTGGCTCACATACTGACGGCCGCAATGTTAACGCTCACATAGATGGCTCCGCTGCCGTCTCGGCCGACGCTCGCGTGCGGCGCCTATCAGGAGGAATTCGTGCGGAAATTGATCTGGTTTGCCGCGCTGCTGGCGATCGTGACTGCGCTGGCGACGTCGGGTTGTGGACGCTCCACAGACACTGCGGGTGGCGACGGAGCCAAGGGCACGATCGGCATCGCGATGCCGACGAAGTCGTCGGAGCGATGGGTCGCCGACGGACAGAACATGGTCGAGCAGTTCGAGGCGCTCGGCTACACCACCGATCTGCAATACGGCGACGACGTGGTGCAGAACCAGGTGTCGCAGATCGAGAACATGATCACCAAAGGGGTGAAGCTCCTTGTCGTCGCTCCGATCGACGGCTCCTCGCTGACCACCACGCTGCAGCATGCAGCGGATCTGAAGATCCCGGTGATCAGTTACGACCGGCTGATCCGTGGCACCCCCAACGTTGACTACTACGCGACATTCGACAACTTCAAAGTCGGTGTGCTGCAGGGGAATTACATCATCGACAAGCTGGGCCTGGCGCAGGCCAAGGCACCGATGAACATCGAGCTGTTCGCCGGCTCACCCGATGACAACAACGCGACGTTCTTCTTCGACGGCGCAATGAGCGTGCTGAAGCCCTACATAGACAAGGGCACCCTCGTCGTCAGGAGTGGGCAGACGTCTTTCGACCAGGTCGCCACGCTTCGGTGGGACGGCGGGCTGGCCCAGTCCAGGATGGACAACCTGCTGAGCCAGGCGTACACCACGGCCCGTGTCGACGCGGTGCTGTCCCCGTATGACGGGATATCCCGCGGCGTCATCTCGGCGCTGAAGAGCTCCGGATATGGCAATGCGGCCAAGCCGCTGCCGGTGGTGACCGGTCAGGACGCGGAGCTGGCATCGGTGAAATCCATCGTCGCCGGCGAGCAGACCCAGACGGTGTTCAAGGACACCAGGGAGCTGGCCAAGGCCGCGGTGCAGGAAGCCGACGCGGTGCTCACCGGTGGCACGCCACAGGTCAACGACACCAAGTCATACGACAACGGTGTCAAGGTGGTGCCGTCATACCTGCTGCAACCGGTCAGTGTCGACAAGTCGAACTACGAAACGGTGCTGATCAACTCCGGCTATTACAAGGAGTCCGACGTTCAGTGACCCTGACACGATGACGACCTTGCTCGAGATGCGGGGAATCACCATGGAATTCCCTGGGGTCAAGGCGCTCTCCGAGGTGAATCTGACGGTGCAGGCCGGTGCCATCCACGCGATCTGCGGGGAGAACGGGGCGGGCAAGTCGACGCTGATGAAGATCCTCAGCGGCGTCTATCCGCACGGCAGCTACGACGGCGAGATCTTGTTCGACGGGAAGTCATGCGAGTTCAAGGACATCCGGTCCAGTGAGCGGTGTGGCATCGCTATCATTCACCAGGAGCTCGCGCTGGTGCCGTATCTGTCGATCGCTGAAAACCTCTTCCTTGGAAACGAGTTGAGCAGCTACGGCGTCATCGGCTGGGACAAGACGCTCAGCGAGGCCCGGACATTGCTGGACCGGGTCGGGCTTGCGGAAAGCCCGCAGACCCGCGTCTCGGATATCGGCGTCGGCAAGCAGCAACTCGTGGAGATCGCCAAGGCGCTGTCCAAGCAGGTTCGGCTGCTGATTCTCGACGAACCCACTGCGGCGCTCAACGACGCCGACAGCCGGCACCTGCTCGATCTCATCGTCGAACTCCGTAACCACGGGATCACCTCGATCGTCATCTCGCACAAGCTCAACGAGGTGATGCAGGTAGCGGACACGGTCACCATCCTGCGCGACGGCAGCGCCATCGAGACCATCGACGTCGACGACGGTCTCACCGAGGACCGCATCGTTCGCGGAATGGTGGGCCGTGACCTGACGCACCGCTTCCCGCCCCGCGCGGACCGCGAGATCGGCGACGTGGTGTTCGGTGTCGCGAACTGGACGGTGCTTCATCCGATCGATCAGCACCGCAAGGTCGTCGACGACGTAACACTTGCGGTGCGCGCCGGTGAGATCGTCGGCATTGCCGGGCTGATGGGGGCGGGCCGCACCGAACTCGCCATGAGCATCTTCGGTCGCACGTACGGAAAATACGTGAGCGGCAAGGTGTTCAAGGACGGCCGCGAAGTCAGCACCCGGACCGTGCCAGATGCGATCAAGAACGGCATTGCCTACGCCACCGAGGACCGCAAGCAGCTGGGCCTGAATCTGATGGACAGCATCGCCAAGAGCATTACGCTGCCCTCGCTGCGCAAGGTGAGTAAGCGGTGGGTGATCAACGATCACGAGGAAGCCGGAGTCGCCGAGCGGTTCCGCGCCTCGATGAGGATAAAGGCGTCGTCCGTCGCCTCGGCCACCGGCAAGCTGTCGGGCGGTAACCAGCAGAAGGTCGTGCTGAGCAAGTGGCTCTTCACCGATCCCGACGTGCTGATCCTCGACGAACCAACGCGCGGCATCGACGTGGGCGCCAAATACGAGATCTACACGCTCATCAACGAACTCGCCGCCCGGGGCAAGGCTGTCCTGGTCATCTCATCCGAGCTGCCAGAGTTGCTCGGTCTGTGTGACCGCATCTACGCACTCAGCCAGGGCCGGCTCACCGGGGAGGTGGCGCAGGCCGACGCCACGCAGGAGACCTTGATGCGATACATGATGAAGGGACGTGCCTAGGTGACCACCACCGTCGAGCAATCGCCGCAGAACCCCGCTGCGCCGCCGGACCGCGGAGATACCCCGCCGGCACCGCCGAGCCTGAGACAACGCGTTTCGGCGTTCCTGATGTCGCACGTGCGACAGTCGGGGATGGTTGTCGCCCTGGTGGCCATCGTGTTGCTCTTCCAGGTGTGGACCGACGGCATTCTGCTCAAACCACTCAACGTCACCAACATCATTCAGCAGAACGGCTACATACTGGTCCTGGCGATCGGCATGGTGATCGTGATCATCTCCGGTCACATCGATCTGTCCGTCGGATCGATCGCCGGCTTCATCGGGGCGATGTCCGGGGTGCTCATGGTGCGCAACGACATGCCATGGGTGGTCGCGGTCGGGGTCTGCGTCGGAATCGGCGCGCTGATCGGCGCCTGGCAGGGATTCTGGATCGCCTACGTCGGAATCCCGTCGTTCATCGTGACCCTCGGGGGCATGCTCGTATTCCGCGGCGCCACACAGTATCTGCTTGAAGGACAGTCCATCGCCCCGCTGCCGCACGGGCTGGAGCAGGTCAGCAGCGGCTTCTTGCCGGAACTCGGCGTCGACGCCGTCTATCACTGGCCGACCGTCATACTGGGCGTCGTCATCATCTCCGCTGCCCTCGTTGTGCAGGTCCGGCGCAGGCGGTCTCAGCGCCGCTACGGTCAAGAAGTCTCAAGGACAACGCTTTTCGTCGCCAAATGCGCGGGGATCGCCGCGGCGCTCGGGGCGGTGACACTGTTGCTCGCCAGCTACCGCGGGGTGCCGATCGTCGGCATCATCCTGGTGGTGCTCACCATCGTGTACGCGTTCGTGATGCGCAACACTGTCGCCGGCCGGCAGGTATATGCGGTCGGTGGAAACTCCGCCGCTGCACGGCTTTCCGGCGTCCGCAACCAGCGGGTCACGCTGCTGGTCTTCGTCAATATGGGCGTCCTTGCTGCCGTTGCCGGTCTGCTGTTCGCGGCGCGGCTGAACTCGGCTACGCCGCAGGCGGGCGTCAACTTCGAACTCGAGGCCATCGCGGCGGCATTCATCGGCGGCGCGTCGTCCAGCGGCGGCGTTGGCACCGTCTTCGGTGCGATCATCGGCGGACTGGTTCTCGGCGTACTCAACAACGGAATGTCGATTCTCGGCATCGGCAGCGACGTCCAGCAGGTGATCAAGGGTCTGGTTCTCCTCGCGGCAGTCGGTTTCGACGTCTACAACAAGCGGCGGGGCGGGCGTTGACCGGTTCAGCGTCTGCGGGTGCTTTGCCGGATGACCAGTTGCGCGGGCACCAGAATCGGTTCCTCGGTGGTCCATCGCCCGCCGTCGCCGTCGATGCGGCCGATGAGCATCTCCACGCTCCTGCGCCCCACCGTCGGAAAGTCCTGACGGACCGTGGTCAGCGGTGGCGAGTAGAACTCGGCCTCTGGCACGTCGTCGAAGCCGGCGACGAGTACGTCGTCCGGCACCGATCGGCCGGCCTCGGAGAACGCGCGAAGCAGGCCGAGCGCCATCTGATCGTTGGCGACGAAGATCGCGTCGACCTCGGGCCGGCTCGCAAGTTCGATACCCGCCTGGTATCCCGACGAGGGTGACCAATTGCCGCGCAAGGGTTCTGGTGCGGACCGCCCGTTGGCGGCCAGCTCCGCGCGCCACCCAGCCAGGCGGGCGTCGGTTTCGATCCAACCTTCGGCGCCCGTGACGTGCCAGATATTCGAGGCGCCCTGGTCGAGCAGATGCCTGGTGACTTGCCGCGCACCGTCGAACTGGTCAACGCTCACGGTCGGCAGGCCGAGTCCGCCGGTCCCGTCGACAGCCACAATTGGCAGATCGCCGCGCAATTTCAGGAGGGCTTGGCGCGTCTCGGACAGCGGCGCGATGACCACGACGCCCTCCACCGATTGCTCCTCGAGCCGCCGCAGAGCCTGCGGCAATGTCGTGCTGTCGATGGTGGGTTCACTCGCCACGCTGACGTAGTAGCCCGATTCGCGCGCGGCGTGCTCGATGGCGTAGAGCATGCTCGCCGGGCCATAGAGCGTGCTGTCGAAGCAGACGACACCAAGGGTCTTGGACCGGTGCGTCGCGAGCGCGCGCGCCGCGAGGTTGCGCCGGTAGCCCAGCTGGTCGATCGCGGCGTTGACACGGCGTCGGGTGGACTCCTTGACCGCGGCTGAACCGTTGAGCACGCGGGACACCGTCTGGTGGGAGACACCCGCCACCCTGGCAACGTCGAGCATGTTGACCGGTCGGCGTTCGCTCACGCTCGAATCGTAGTACCGCGCGCAGGGATTCCCAATCGGCGATGTTAACGTTAACATTCAGGGTGTAGATTCGGAAATCTAAGCGCAGCTGGAGTTTTCATGTCGTTGACTTTGCAGACCGTAGCCCGGCTGCACGGCATCGCGGACGTACGTCCCGAGACCGAAACAGTTCCGAACCCCGGCCGCGATGAGGAGTTGGTGCGCGTCACGGCGGTGGGTCTGTGCGGATCGGACGTGCACTGGTTCACCGAAGCCGGAATCGGCGACGCCCGGCTCGTGCGCCCGCTCGTGCCTGGCCATGAGTTGGCCGGCGTGATCGAGGGCGGCCCGCGTCACGGGATACCGGTTGCCGTGGACCCTGCACTGCCGTGCCGGCAGTGCGACACATGCCTGCGTGGTGACCAGAACCTGTGCCCGGACGTGGTTTTCGCCGGACATTCAGGCCGGGACGGCGGCTTGCAGCAATACCTGGTGTGGCCCTCATGGGCACTTCACCCGCTGCCGCAGGGCATGGACGCTGCCGACGGCGCCATGCTCGAGCCGCTCGGCGTCGCATTGCACGCCTTGGATCTTGGTCACGTGCGGATCGGCGCGGTCGTGGCCATCATCGGCGCGGGCCCGATCGGATTGCTTCTGCTGCAAGCTCTTCGACGATCAGGCGCGACCCGCGTCGTCGTGGTCGAGCCGCTCGCACACCGACGTGACGCGGCGCGCAAGTATGGCGCCGACGTCGTTCTGGATGTCGACGAGGCCGACGAGGCGGCGCTGGCCGACGCCACCGGAGCCGCGGGCGCCGACGTCGTGTTCGAGATGGCCGGCTGCGACGAGGCGGTCGAGACGGGGCTGCGCGCCGCGCGACCGGGTGCCCGCGTGGTGCTTGGCGGCATCCCCGACGGGGACCGCACGTCGTTTCCCGCTTCCCTTGCGCGGCGCAAGGGGCTCACCCTGGTTCTGGTCAGGCGGATGAATGACGCGTACCCACGCGCAATTCGGCTCGTCGAGCGCGGCATGATCGACGTGTCCTCGATAGTGACGCATCGGTATCCGCTCGATCGTGTCGCCGAGGCCTTCGCGGTGGCTGCCCGTCGAGAAGGTTTGAAGGTGATCGTCGAGCCAGGCGCTTGATCACCCGGCGTTCTGATACCGGATGGCCCACGACGCGGACCAGTCGCCCCCGGAATCAAGCCACCGCAATCCCTCGCCGCTGTTGAAGGCGTCAGCGGGCGCAGTCATCGGTTCGATTGCGACGGCGGTCTGATAGCCGTCCCCGCGCGGGAACTTCCTCGTGATGAACACCTGCACGTAGCCGAAATGTTCATCGGCCCACAGCGAGACGGTGCGTCCGTCGGGGGCCCGCAACGAATGTGTACTCCCCCCATCGACGACCGTCACGCCGGACCAGGCGTCGTCGAGTTCGAGGGTGCCAACGACGTGACCATCACGCAGATCCCACGCGGTGCCATGGACGGGTGCGACGCCGATGGGGTTGAGCCGGTTGTCCACCACGATGTGGTGGTCGGCCGAGACCGTCAAGACGAGCTCGTCGGCGGGAACGTCGCCAAAGGTGAGAAACGGGTGGGCGCCCAGAGCCACTGGCGCGCAGGAGGATCCGACATTTCGGACGGTGTGGGTGACTTCAAGGCCGGTAGGGGCCGCGGTGTAGCGCACTCGTGTGTCGAGGTGGAAGGGATATCCGTTTTGCGGGAACACCTGTGCGCCGAGCGTCACCGAGGACGCCGTGCGCTCCACGAGTTGATATGGCGTGCTGTGCAGAAGGCCGTGCAAAGCGTTGCCCCGGTCCGGTTCGGTGATGTCGAGTTGCAGCGTGCGTCCTTCATAGACCCATCGGCCATCACGCACCCGGTTCGGCCATGGCACCAGTACGATTCCGCTGCTGAACGGCGCAGGGGCATCGGCGGGATAACTCGCGGTGAGCTCGACGCCGTCGACCGACAGGTGCCGCACCGCGGCTGCAACTTCGGTGATCACCGCACGGACGGAGCGCCCGGCGGCTTCCAGCGTCAGCTCGTGTTGTTCTCCCAGCGCGGGCCGTGTCATGCCTGAATGTTAACGCTCACATTCCGGTCGGGCTAGATCTTGCGCGCGCTCGCGGTGGCCTGATCCAGTTCCCAGTAGGCGCGTAGCGCAACGATTTTGCCGTCGTCGTCGACGCGGTAGGTGAACACGCCTTCGGCGATGACCTGATACCCGGCGGCGTTGATCACGATGTGGCCGACGTTGGCTTCCTCGTTGCCGCACTGGTACGTCTTTTCGAAGTTGAACGTCAGCTCGCTCGGCGCGATCGCGGTGTCGTAGAACTTCGCGATCGCCTCCTTGCCCCTGTGGCCCTTGCCTTCAGGGTCGAAGTGCGATGGTCCGATCGGGTCCTCGACGATCGCGTCGTCGGCGAACACCGCCAGCCACGCCTCCTTGTCGTGGGCCATCGCGGCTTCCCGGGAACGCTTGCCCGCCAGATGGACTGGCGAGTCCGTCATGCCTGCCACCCCGAGTGAATGTAGGTGTCGGCGAAGCGCTTGAGCGAGTCCTTCTTCGCCTCGATGGGTGCGTCGAAACCGAGGCCGTCGAACATCCAGGGAATGACGATGTTGTCGGTGACGCCCGCCTGGGCGAGGTCGCGATGCCCGTCGACGCCGAACTTGTCGATGCACACGGCCTGGAACTCGAACGGCTCATCGGAGCGGCCGTACTCGGCGCGCAGCTGGTTCAGCTTGCCGATGGTCCCGGCCAACTGGTCGCAGGTCATCATCGCGCTGGTCCAACCGTCACCGACGCGTGCGGCCCGCCGCAGCGCGACGTCGGTGTGGCCGCCGACGTAGAACGGCACCGGCTTGCTCGGCGCCGGGCTCATCTGCAGCTTGTCGAAGTCGTAGAACTCGCCGTGGAACTCGACCATGCCACCGCCGAGCACGAGCTTGATCACCTCGATCATCTCGTCGACGCGCTTGCCGCGTTTGGCATACGGCTGACCGCACCATTCGAATTCCTCTGGTGCCCAGCCGATCCCGACGCCGAACCCGAACCGGTTGCCGGTCAGGGTCGCAACAGAGCCGACCTGACGCGCCAGCAGCAGCGGATTGCGCGAGCCCAGCTTCATCACGTTGGTGTAGAAGCCCAGCGTCGATGTCACCGCACCCATCGCACCGGCGGCGATCAGCGGATCGACCCATGGAGTGTCTGCGTTCCACATCCTCGACCCGTCGGGGGTGTACGGATAGTCCGCGGCCTGCTGCTCCATGTAGAACAGCGAATCCGGCAGCGCGATCGAGTCGAAGCCGACTTCCTCTGCGGTCTTGGCGATCTCGATCAGCTGGTCGACCGGCCCCATCGCGACGCTACAGGTGTATTTCATTAGGACTTGTCCCCGGGCTTTTCCGAACTGACCACCCACATGGAGTAGTACTGCGAGCCGCCGCCGTAGGCGTGGCCCAGAGCCTTCCGGGCGTTCGGTACTTGGTGCTCGCCCGCCTTGCCCATCACCTGGATCGCGGCCTCGGCGAACCGGATCATGCCCGACGCCCCAATGGGATTGCTCGACAGCACGCCACCGGACGGGTTGAACGGGATGCGCCCGCCGATCGCCGTCTCGCCGGCCTCGGTGAGCTTCCAGCCCTCGCCCTCGGGCGCGAAGCCCAGGTTCTCCAGCCACATCGGCTCGAACCAGGAGAACGGCACGTAGACCTCGGCGACGTCGATCTCGTCGATCGGGGAGGTGATGCCCGCGTCGCGCCACAGCGCCGCTGAGGCGTCGCGCCCGGCCTGCGGGTTGACCTGGTCGCGACCCGAGTACGCCAATGGCTCGGTGCGCAGCGCGGTCGCATGGATCCACGCGACGGGGTGGCCGTCGGCGACGCGTGCGTCGGCGATCTCTTCGTTGCCGATCACCAGCGCGCAGGCGCCGTCGGACGACGGGCACGTCTCGTCGAACCGGATGGGGTCCCACAGCATCTGGGATGCCATCACCTTCTCCAGCGTGATGTCGGGCTGATGAAGGTGCGCCAGCGGGTTCTTCGCGCCGTTGAGCCGGTCCTTGACCGCGACCATCGCGCCGATGTGGTTCGGAGCACCGGAGCGGCGGATGTAGGAACGGATGTGTGGTGCGAAATAGCCGCCGGCGCCGGCTCCGACCGGCTTGGTGAAGGGCACCGGAATCGAAAGGGCCCACATGGCATTCGACTCGGACTGCTTCTCCCAGGCCATCGTCAGCACGCGCCGGTACTTGCCGGACTGCACCAGGCTGGCGGCCACGACCGCGGTGGATCCGCCGACCGAACCGGCGGTGTGCACCCGGATCAGCGGCTTGCCGGTGGCACCGACCGCGTCGGCCATGAACAGTTCGGGCATCATGACGCCCTCGAAGAAGTCGGGCGCCTTGCCGACCACCACGGCGTCGATGTCGTCGAACGTCGACCCGGAGTCCTCGAGCGCCCTATCGATCGCCTCGCGAACAAGGCCGTTCATCGAGACGTCCTTGCGTTTCGCGACGTACTTGGTCTGCCCGGTGCCGAGGACGGCTGCGTGCTGTCCCGCCATGATTACTTCCCCTCCATGACCGCGACCAGATTCTGTTGCAGCGCAGCCCCGCTCGTAGCGTGGGCCAGCACCCGTTGGGCCGTGCCGTCGAAGATGTGCCGGGCCGCGAAGCCGATGCGCTCCAGGCCCGTCGAGAACATCGGGTTGGCGGCAAGTGCGCCACCGGACGGGTTTACCTTCGTCGAGCCGTTGAGGCCGATGGCCTCTTTGAGGATCAGCTGCTGATGCGTGAACGGGGCGTAGAGCTCTGCCACGTCGATCGAGCCGGCGTCGCCGTTCAAAGCGGCCGCAGCCGACGCCGCGGTCGACGGGGACGTGGTGAGGTCGCGGGCGCCGAGTACCGGCGTCTCGATGCGGTGCTCGAAACCGGTGATCCAGGCCGGGCGCTCGCGCAGTTCCCTGGCCCTGTCCCCGGCGGCCAGCACGATCGCCGACGCGCCGTCGGTGATCGGCGCGATGTCGTGGCGGCGGAGCGGATCGGCGAAGTACGGCTGGGTCAGCAGTTCGTCGATCGATGAGCCCGGCTCGTATCGATCGTTGCGCGGTGCGGCGGCCAGGGAATCCAGTGCGACCTGGGCCATCTGCTCCGCGGTCCACTTCCCGGAGTCCAGACCGAGCCGGGCCTGCAGACCTGCGGTCGACACGGCGTCGGGCACCAACGGCGCCACGGTGTACGGATCGGTCTGCATCGCCAGCACCCGCCGCAGCACGCCCGCGCTGGACTTGCCGAAGCCGTACACCAGCGCTGTGTCGACCGCACCGGTCAGGATCTTGATATAGGCCTCATACAGTGCCCATGCGGCATCCATCTCGACGTGGGACTCGTTGATCGGGGGCACCGCCCCGATCGAGTCGATCGCCGAGAGGAACGAGAAGGCCCGCCCGGCAAGGTAATCCGAGGAGCCCGAGCACCAGAACCCGATATCGGTCTGCTTGAGCCCGAGGTCCTCGTAGAGTTCGGCGAAGCACGGCATGAGCATTTCGACGCCGTTGGTGGTGCCTTCGGTGCGGCGCACATGCGGCGCGTGGGCGAAGCCCACGACGGCTATCTCAGTCATAGGTCCTCTTATTGGTGGTGCTTGTAGGTTTCGTAGTCGGCGTCGGGCTCACCCGTCGGCCGGAAGTAGTCGATGTTGTCGATGCCGAGCCCCCACTCCTCGCGGGGTTTCCACACCGCCGCGACCCGCATGCCCATCCGTACTTCGGAGGCCTCGATCTCGGTGACCAGATGCAGGAACGGGATGTCGGCGCCGTCGAGCAGCACATATGCGGCGACATACGGCGGCTTGATGCGCTGGCCCGCGAACGGGATGTTGATGATCGCGAAGGTCGTCACCGTGCCCTTGTCGGGAAGTTCGATGAACTCGTCGAGCTGTTGTCCCGTCGCGGGGTCGGCCTCCCGTGCCGGGAAGTAGACCTTTCCATCCTTGCCGGTTCGCGCGCCGAGCAGCTTGCCCTCCTCGAGCGCGCGCAGGAACGCGCTCTCGGGAAGTGAAGCGGTGTGCTGGATTTCGATCGTTGTGGGGACGACGAGGATCGACACTGGGTCCCGGTCATCCGACACGTCGGGAACATCCTCGGGCTGATCACCCAGCGTGAAGTAGGCGATGTCGGTGATCGCGCCGACCGGTTCGTCGGCCCAATGCACGTGCACCCGCGCGCCGGTGCTTATTGCGTCGGAGGAGCCGGCGTCGACCGCATGCAGCAACGCGGTATCGGCGCCGTCGAGCTTGATCAGCGCCCACGCGAACGGGCGATCGAGCGGCTGCCCCTCGAGCGGCTGTGGCTGCCAGCTCCACGAGACCACGGTCCCGACGCTGCTCACCGGTACGATCTCGGTCAATCCCTCGTAGGTGACCGGGTCGTATTCGGCAGGCGGCACGAGCACCCGTCCGTCCGAACCGCGCACGCCGAGGATGCGGCGTTCGCGCAGGGCGGTGAAGAACTGGCTAAGGAGTGGTCCGACTGAACGGGTGTAGTCGAACGAGAGCCTCAGCGGCGCTGAAAGCGGGGGCTCATGGGTGTCGATCTGCACCGGGCTGCTTTGGCTGGCGGTCACAGCATCGAGTAGAACAGGTTCTAAGAATGGTTTCAACCACGGGTCGAGAGGCAGGCTAATGAAGCTCGGACTTCAGCTGGGTTATTGGGGCGCGCAGCCGCCGGCAAATGCGCCGGAATTGGTGGCCGCTGCCGAAGAGGCCGACTTCGACACCGTGTTCACCGCTGAGGCGTGGGGATCCGACGCGTACACGCCGCTGGCCTGGTGGGGGGCGTCGACCCAGCGGTTGCGCCTTGGCACGTCGGTCGTGCAGCTGTCCGCGCGCACGCCGACCGCGTGCGCGATGGCCGCACTCACCCTGGATCACCTCTCGGGCGGGCGGCACATTCTGGGCCTGGGGGTGTCGGGCCCGCAGGTCGTGGAGGGCTGGTACGGGCAGAAGTTCCCCAAGCCGCTGGCCCGCACCCGCGAGTACATCGACATCATCCGGCAGGTCTGGGCGCGCCAGGGCCCGGTGACCAGCGACGGCCCTCATTACCCGCTGCCGTTGGCCGGTGAGGGCACCACCGGGCTTGGCAAGGCGCTCAAGCCGATCACCCATCCGCTGCGCGCGGACATCCCCATCATGCTGGGTGCCGAGGGCCCCAAGAACGTCGCGTTGGCCGCCGAGATCTGCGACGGATGGCTGCCAATCTTCTACTCGCCGCGAATGGCCGACACCTACAACGAGTGGCTCGACGAGGGTTTCGCTCGGCCCGGCGCGCGCCGCAGCCGCGAGGACTTCGAGATCTGTGCGACGGCCAACATCGTGATCACCGACGACCGCGCCGCCGCGTTCGAGGCCATGAAGCCGTATGTGGCGCTCTACATGGGCGGGATGGGTGCCGAGGACACCAACTTCCACGCCGACGTGTACCGCCGGATGGGCTACTCCGAGGTGGTCGACGAGGTGACCGCGCTGTTCCGCAATGACCGCAAGGACGAGGCGGCGACGATCATCCCCGACGAGCTCGTCGACGACGCCGCGATCGTCGGGGACCTGGACTACGTGCGCGAGCAGATCAAGGTCTGGGAGGCCGCGGGCGTCACGATGATGGTCGTCAGCGGCCGCAACGCCGAGCAGATCCGCGAGCTTGCGGGGTTGATCTAGAAGTCGGGTAGACACTTTCTTGCCAGGTGTCTAGAACGCGTTCTAGATTGACTCGATGACTGCTTCGCAGCACACCATCGCAGGCACCGTGCTCACCATGCCGGTGCGAATCCGCAAGGCCAGCCAGCACATGGCGATGTTCTCCGTCGACGCCGACGCTGCCCAACGGATGATCGACTACAGCGGACTGAAGGTCTGCCGGTATCTACCGGGGCGGGCGATGGTCGTGTTGATGCTGATGCACTACATCGACGGTGATCTTGGCGAGTACTACGAGTACGGCACGAACGTGATGGTGAATCCGCCGGGTTCGCAAGCGACTGGGCCGCGGGCACTGCAGTCGGCGGGCGCCTTCATCCACCACCTTCCCGTCGACCAGGAATTCACCCTCGAAGCCGGCACTACCATTTGGGGTTACCCGAAGGTGATGGCGGACTTCACGATTCGAGATGGCCGCCAGTTCGGGTTTGATCTCACCATCGACGGTCAGTTCGTACTCGGCATGGAGTTTCGCCCTGGCCTGCCGATTGCGTTGACGCCGCGCGAGCAGGTGCAGCGTTCGTATTCGCATCGCGACGGCGTCACCCGCGAGACTCCGTTCGAGATGTCGCTGACCGGCGTGCGCAATCGGTTGGGTGGGGTGCGGGTGCGGCTTGGCGAGCATCCCTACGCCAAAGAGCTGGCCGCGCTTGGTTTTCCGAAGCGTGCACTGCTCTCTGGCTCGGCCGGCAACGTGGACATGACGTTCGGCGATGCGCAGCAGGTCGGACGATGACAACGACGAAGCCGGATGTGGATCTGACGGACGGCGCGTTCTATGCGGGTGATTCGCGGTCGGTGTACAAGTGGATGCGCGAAAACGAACCGGTCTTCAGGGACCGCAACGGGTTGGCTGCCGCGGCGACCTATCAGTCGGTCATCGAGGCCGAACGCCAGCCCGAGCTGTTCTCCAATGCGGGCGGCATCCGGCCGGACCAGCCGGGCGTCGAGATGATGATCGAGATGGACGATCCTCAACATCTGTTGCGGCGCAAGCTCGTTAACTCAGGATTCACCCGCAAGCGTGTCAAGGACCTTGAGGGGTCCATCGGAGCCCTGTGCGACACGCTCATCGACGCGGTGTGCGAGCGAGGGGAGTGCGACTTCGTATGGGACCTCGCGGCTCCGCTGCCGATGGCGGTCATCGGGGACATGCTCGGGGTGCGTCCTACCGAACGCGAAATGTTTCTCAAGTGGTCGGACGATCTGGTCAGCTCCTTGAGTAGTACTGCCGCAGAAGCGGATATCCAGGTCACGATGGATGCCTTCGCCGCCTACTCCGAGTACATGATGGGCATGATCACCGAGCGCAAGGAGCAGCCCGCCGACGACCTGGTGAGCGTGCTGGTGCATGCGGAGGTCGAGGGGTCCAAGCTCGAGGATCACCAGATCGTCACCGAGGTGCTGCTGCTGTTGATCGGCGGCGACGAGACCACCCGCCACACGCTGTCCGGGGGCACGCGCCAGCTGCTGTTGCACCGCGACCAGCATCAGCGGCTGGCCGGCGATTTGGGATTGTTGCCCAATGCGATCGAAGAGATGCTGCGCTGGACCGCGCCGGTGAAGAACATGGCGCGAACGATCGTCGCCGACACGGAGTTTCACGGCACCGCGCTCAAAGAGGGCGAGAAGATCATCCTGCTGTTCGAGTCGGCCAATTTCGACGAGACAGTCTTCGAGAACGCTGACGAGTTCAATATCGACCGCTATCCGAACAACCACCTCGCGTTCGGTTTCGGCACGCACTTCTGCCTCGGCAATCAGCTCGCCAGGCTCGAGCTGTCGATCATGCAGACGCGACTGCTGCAGCGGCTACCGGATATGCAATTGGCGTCCGGCGACGAACTGCCGCTTCGCCCTGCGAATTTCGTGTCGGGCCTTGAGAAGATGCCGGTGGTGTTCACGCCCACCAGGCCAGTGAGCGCTTAAGAAGCGATTACTTCATGGTGAAGTTCGGTGAGCGCTTCTCCTTGAACGCCAGCGGGCCTTCCTTGGCGTCGTCCGAAAGGAACACCTCGATACCGATCTTGGTGTCGATCTTGAAGGCGTCGTTCTCGTGCATGCCTTCGGTCTCGTGGATCGTCTTGAGGATCGCTTGCACCGCCAGCGGTCCGTTGTTGTTGATCACCTCGGCGACCTGGAGCGCCTTCTCCAGCGCACTGCCGTCGGGCACCACATAGCCGATCAGCCCCATCTCCTTGGCCTCGGCCGCGGTGATGTGCCTACCGGTGAGCAGTAGATCGCAGGCGACCGTGTACGGGATCTGGCGGACCAGCCGCACTGCGGAGCCGCCCATCGGGTACAGGCTCCACTTGGCCTCGGAGATGCCGAACTTGGCGCTCTCGCCCGCGATGCGGATATCGGTGCCCTGCAGGATCTCGGTGCCGCCCGCGATCGCCGGGCCCTCGACCGCCGCGATCAGCGGTTTGGTCAGCCTGCGGCCCTTGAGCAGGGCGTCGATGCGCGACGGGTCGTAGCTGCCGTCCTTGAACGAATCGCCAGGCGGCTTGGCCGTGGCGGCCTTGAGGTCCATGCCAGCGCAGAAGTAGCCGCCCGCCCCCGTCAGGATGCAGCTGCGGATCTCCGGATCGTTGTCGACGCGGTCCCAGGCCTCGACCATGATCGAGAGCATCTCGGTGGAAAGCGCGTTGCGCGCCTCCGGCCGGTTCAGCGTCAGGATCAAGGTGTGTCCGCGCTGCTCAATGAGGGCGTCAGGGCCTTTTTGAGGGTCGCTCACAGGGGTCCGCCTTCCAGCGTCGATGCCATAAAAAGACTTTGTCTGGCTGTGCTGCTTGAACAAAAATGTAACACGTTCTAGTTTAGGTTCTGTGGCCCTGAATATTGCCGATCTCGCCGAGCACGCCGTTGACGCTGTGCCTGACCGTGTCGCCCTCATCTCCGGTGACGAGGAGCTGACCTACGCCCAGCTGGAGGAGAAGGCCAACCGCCTTGCTCACTACCTGATCGACCAGGGTGTGAAGAAGGACGACAAGGTCGGCCTCTACTGCCGCAACCGCATCGAAATCGTGATCGCGATGCTCGGCATCGTCAAGGCCGGCGCCATCCTTGTCAACGTCAACTTCCGCTACGTCGAGGGCGAGCTGAAGTACCTGTTCGAGAACTCCGACATGGTCGCGCTTGTGCACGAACGCCGGTACGCCGACCGGGTTGCCAACGTGCTGCCTGAGACGCCGAACGTCAAGACCATCCTTTCCGTCGAGGACGGCACAGAAGACCCAGCCGGCGACTTCCGAAAATACGGCGGGGTCGAGTTCTACTCGGCCATCGAGAAGGGCAGCCCCGAACGCGACTTCGGCGAGCGCAGCGCAGACGACATCTACCTGCTCTACACCGGCGGCACCACCGGCTTCCCAAAGGGTGTGATGTGGCGCCACGAGGACATCTACCGAGTGTTGTTCGGCGGCACCGACTTCGCCACTGGTGAGTTCGTCAAGGACGAGTACGACCTTGCCAAGCAGGCTGCGGCGAACCCGCCGATGATCCGCTACCCGATCCCGCCGATGATCCACGGCGCCACCCAATCGGCCACCTGGATGTCGCTGTTCTCCGGTCAAACCACCGTGCTGGCACCGGAATTCGACGCCGACGAGGTATGGCAGACCATCGAGAAGTACAAGGTGAACCTGCTGTTCTTCACCGGCGACGCGATGGCACGCCCGCTGCTCGACGCCTTGACCAAGCTGCACGACTCCGGCAAGGAGCCCGACCTGTCCAGCCTTTTCCTGCTGGCCAGCACCGCCGCGTTGTTCTCGACCAGCATCAAGGAGAAGTTCCTCGAACTGCTGCCCAACCGGGTGATCACCGACTCGATCGGCTCGTCGGAGACCGGTTTCGGTGGCACCAGCATCGTGGCTAAAGGCCAGTCGCATACCGGCGGACCGCGCGTGACCATCGACCAACGCACCGTCGTTCTCGACGAGGACGGCAACGAGGTCAAGCCGGGCTCCGGAGTGCGCGGGATGATCGCCAAGAAGGGCAACATTCCGGTCGGTTACTACAAGGACGAAAAGAAGACCGCCGAGACGTTCAAGACCTTCAACGGTGTGCGCTACGCGATTCCCGGCGACTACGCCGAGGTCGACGCGGACGGCTCCGTGACGATGCTGGGCCGCGGTTCCCAGTCGATCAACAGCGGCGGCGAGAAGATCTACCCCGAAGAGGTGGAGGCCGCGCTCAAGGGCCACCCGGACGTCTTCGATGCGTTGGTGGTCGGTGTCCCCGACGAGCGATTCGGCAACTGCGTGGCCGCCGTCATCCACCGTCGTCCAGGCACCAACCCGTCGCTGGCCGAACTTGACACGTTCGTGCGTCAGGAGATCGCGGGATACAAAGTGCCGCGCAAGGTTTGGTGGGTGGAGGATATCCATCGGACACCGGCGGGCAAGCCCGACTACCGCTGGGCCAAGGACACCACCGAGGAGCGGCCCGCCGACGACGTGCACGCCAACCACGCCGAGGCGAAGACGTGATGCGGACCGAGCTTTGCGATCGCTTCGGCATCGACTATCCGATCTTCGTCTTCACGCCGTCGGAGAAGGTCGCCGCGGCAGTCAGCAAGGCTGGCGGGCTGGGCGTGCTCGGCTGTGTGCGCTTCAATGACGCCGACGACCTCGAAAACGTCCTGCAGTGGATGGACGAGAACACCGATGGCAAGCCCTACGGCGTCGACATCGTGATGCCCGCCAAGGTGCCCACTGAGGGCACGGCCGGCGACATCGGCAAGCTGATTCCCGACGAGCACCGCGACTTCGTCTCGAAAACCCTTGCCGATCTTGGTGTTCCACCGTTGCCCGACGACGAAGAGCGCTCGGCCGGGGTGCTCGGCTGGCTGCACTCGGTGGCAAGGTCACACGTCGAGGTGGCGCTCAAGCATCCGATCAAGCTGATCGCCAACGCGCTGGGCTCCCCGCCGCGCGACGTCATCGAGCAGGCCCACCAGGCCGGTGTCCCGGTGGCGGCGCTGGCCGGCAGTGCCAAGCACGCGCAACGCCACGTAGAGAACGGTGTCGACATCGTCGTCGCGCAGGGCCACGAGGCGGGTGGGCACACCGGCGAGATCGGCTCGATGGTGCTGTGGCCGGAAATCGTCGACGCCCTCGGGGATAAGGCGCCCGTGCTCGCGGCAGGCGGCATCGGCACCGGACGGCAGGTGGCTGCGGCGTTGGCCCTTGGCGCACAAGGCGTCTGGATGGGCTCGGCGTTTCTGACCGCGGCCGAATACGACCTCGGACACCGCAAGCCAGGCGGGGTCTCGACCATTCAGGAAGCGCTGCTGCGGGCCGACTCCGGCGACACTGTGCGCCGTCGCATCTACACCGGCAAGCCAGCGCGGCTGCTGAAGACGAAATGGACCGATGCCTGGGATGCGCCCGGCGCACCGGAACCGCTGCCGATGCCGTTGCAGAACATCCTGGTCAGCGAGGCCCATCAGCGGATGAACGACTCGGACAATCCCGACACCGTCGCGATGCCGGTCGGCCAGATCGTCGGCCGGATGAACCAGATCCGGCCTGTCGCAGACATCATTGCCGAGCTGGTCGAGGGATTCGAAGAGGCCACCCGCCGCCTCGACGGTATTCGCGAAAGTTAGCTAACCGCCGACACGCAGGCCGCGATCCTCGTATGATCCGCTGATCAAGGGGAGGGGCATGGCGATGTCGACGTTTGCTTTGGTGCACGGCGGGTGGCATGGGGCGTGGTGCTGGGAACGGCTGACACCCGAGCTCGAGGCACTTGGTCACCGCGTGACTGCGATGGATCTGCCGATCGATGACAGCTCGGCGTCGTTCGACGACTACGCCGCCGTCGCGTGTGACGCACTAAGTGACTGCTCCGACGACGACCTGATTGTCGTCGGACACTCGTTGGGGGGCATGACCGTTCCGCTCGTTGCGCAGCAGCGACCGACGCGGAGGCTGGTCTATCTTTGCGCTCTGATTCCTGTTCCAGGAAAGCCGATGGCGGAGCAGATGGCCGAGGAGCCCGAGATGCTCAACCCTGAATACACGAAGGGACTCGGCGAAAAGGATTCCGAGGGACGGCGGTCGTGGATTGACAAGGAGCGGGCCCGTTTTCACCTTTTCGGCGATTGTGATGAAGGTACGGCAGCTGTGGCCATCCCACGACTACGTCCACAGGCTTTGTACCCCTATCGACTGCCGTGCTCGTTGTCTTCGTATCCAGCCGTCGCCTCGACCTACATAGTGTGCGCTGAGGATCGGATGGTGAATCCCGATTGGTCCAGGAGGATCGCGCACGAACGACTGGGCGCCGACCTCATCGAAATGCCCGGCAGCCACTCGCCATTCCTGTCACGCCCTCGCGACCTGGCGGAACTTCTGCACGGCCTCACATAGCCAGAACGCCGCCAAAGTGCTTGCGGCACTTTGGCGGCGCGGCGTAGCTTCGGGTCAGGGAGTGATGGTTGTCTGCTCGTCGATCACATTCGTCGCTGAGCCAACGACCTCGCCCTGATTCTCAAGGCCGTCGACATTGAGCTGCAGGATGTAGAGCCCATCGGCGCCAGGGATCACGACCGTCTTCTGCGCGACGATCTTGGTCTGGCCGTCCGATTCCCACGTGCCGCCGAGCTGGAACGCGGGGTACTCACCAAGGGTGCTGACCTCGCCCTCGTTCATCGCGCTCCAACCGGGCAGATTCTGAAGTTCTCCGGGGGCCAGATCGATGATCTGCTGCGGGTCGACGTTGCCGGTCAGTTTCGACACCAGCGCCACGATGCTCGGCGTGTATTCGGCGGCCTCCGGCCCCGTGTAGATGATCGCGCCATAGGCCCATTCCGGGGTGTCCGCGCCGGCGTCTTCCCAGCCTGGCGGGAACGGCAGATCGATGGTCGGGGACCCCGGATCGCCGCGCTTGACCGGCGATTCCTGGATGTTGTTCTCCGCGATGTAGCTGGCGATCGTCGGGTTGGGGCCGGCGGCATCCTCGTCCCGCGGGGCAACCTTGGCCGTCGACGGCGCGGCTTTGGCGCTCGGCGTGGTGGTCGTGGTGGTCGTCGACTCGGCGGAAGTGCTGGGTTCGGTCTTGGTGTCCGACCCGCATCCCGACAGCACCAGGGCGAGCGCCGTGGCAACGGCGGCTGTGCCCGAGACTGCTGTGAACTTCATGTATTAACTCCTGTCCCCTGAGGGTGTTCGCTTGCTACCGCACGCGGCAAACTGCATTTGGCGTGTATTCCGTAGCGAAGCGTAGTCGAAAACCACAGTTATGCAGCGTAAGTAGATCTACTCAATCCAAAACGGGGCGCCGCTCCGCAAGGGTCCGTCAGTTAGCTCAACTCATTTGCTGGTGGCGAGCATCTGTCCGATTTGTTCAAGACTGACCCACGGGCTCGACCTAGCGTTCCTGGCATGGCTATTCGTGTGACATCAACGGTGTTTCAGATCTTCGCCCACGACCTGCAACGATCGCTCGAGTTCTACCGATTGGTCGGCCTTTCCGTGCCGGAGCCCGAAGGCGCGCCGCACGTGGCTGTCGCGCTGCCCGGCGGCAACACGCTGTCCTTCGATACCGAAGAGACAATGGCCGGCATGCATCCAGGCTGGGCGCCGCAGGGCGGTGGTTCGGACAGCAGGCTGGCGCTGGCCTTCGGCGTGGACTCACCGGAAGAAGTCGATGCACTGTTCGAGACGGTGACCGCCGCGGGCCACGATGGACCCCTGAAGCCCTATGACGCGCCGTGGGGCCAGCGCTACGCGACCGTCGCCGACCCGGACGGCAACTGGGTGGACCTGTTCGCGTCACTGAAATCCTGACGCAGCGCCGACAGCGGAACACCGGCGAGATCGCGCACCTCGCGATGCAGGTGCGGCTGGTCCGCATAGCCCGCGCCTGCGGCCACGTCTGCAGCAGGCAGACCGTCATCCAGCAGCCGCAGCGCGCGCTGAAACCGCAGGATCCGGCGCAGCGTCGCAGGCCCGTAGCCGTACACGGCGGTGCACTGGCGCTGCATCGTGCGGCTGGACCACCCGATCTCCGCCGCCAGGTCGCCGACGGGCGCGCCAACGGCCAGGCTGTCGGTGACGTGGCGCAGGGTCCTCAGTGACCAGGGGGCGGTTTCGCGGCTCGGTTCGGTGACCAGCAACGCGGCGGCCAGGTCGACCAGCGAACCACGCCGCGGGTATCCCGCCTTCATCTCGTGAAGGGGGACTCGGTTGTTGCGCAACTCCGAGGCGGGCACACCGAGCAGGCGCGGGAGCACACCGGGCCGAAATCGTAAGCCCACGAACGGCTCTCCCTCGCGGGGACTCACCGATGGCGCGGTGTCGGGTCCGGCGACCGTGACCCTGCCATCCATCCGGATGAGGTCCATGCAACCATCGGGAAGCACGCGCACCGGCCCCGGGGGACCGTCCACCACCCAGGCGCATTCGACGAGGTCGCCCAACCCCGTGGGCGGGGAAAATTCACGGTAGCCCACGTTGCCCACGTTACCGCTGGGCGATGACAACCACCTGATCGTCGCATTCGGTGCCCTGTGCCGAGAGTTGGCGTTTGATCACCTTGAACGTCTCGGTGCGCGGTAGCTCGGCGCTGACCCGTACGAACGCAGGCCATTGCTTCGGTCCGAGATCCGGCTGCTCGGCCAGAAACGCGCGGAACTCGTCGGCGTCGAAGGTGGCGTCGTCGGTCAGCACCAGCGCGGCCATCACCTGATCGCCGACGTCTGGCGCAGGGATCCCGTACACCGCCGCTTCGACCACATTCGGGTGACGCAGCAGCACCCGCTCGATCGGCGCCGAGCCGAGGTTCTCACCGTCCACCCGCATCCAGTCGCCGAGCCTGCCTGCGAAATAGGCAAAGCCATTCTCGTCGCGGTACGCCAGGTCGCCGCTGTGGTACACGCCGCCGCGCATCCGATCTGCGTCCGCTGCGGGGTCGTTGTAATAGCCTTCGAAACGCCCTGTGTCAGAGACGTTTACCAGCTCGCCGGTCACGCCCGGCCCGCACGGCTCGCCGGTGTCGGGGTCGACGATGTCGATCCCCTCTGGCAGCGGCCCGAGCGCGCCCGCCGGTGTGTCGGGCGTGCGGGCGATGTTCACCCCGCCCTCGGTCGAACCGAAGCCGTCCATCACCACGGTGCCGAAGCGGCGGGCGAACCGCTCGAGGTCAGCGGGGGCACCCTCGTTGCCGTACACCGCCCGCAGCGGGTTGTCGGCATCGTCGGGCCGCTCCGGGGTGGCAAGCACGTACGACAGCGGCTTGCCCACGTAGTTCGCATACGTCGCGCCGAAGCGCCGGACGTCGGGAAGGAATCCGGAGGCAGAGAACTTGCGCCGCAGCGCAAGCGAACTCCGCGAGGCGATCGCCACCGCCCAGCCCACCAGCACCGCGTTCGAATGGAACAACGGCATCGAGACGTAGCAGACATCTGCGGGGCCGAGGGAGAAGCGTTGCGTCATCGTCACACCCGCGATCGCGACCTTGCCGTGGCTGCACTTCACCGCCTTGGGGTCGCCGCTGGTGCCCGATGTGTAGATCAGCATGAACAGGTCGCCGGGATCGGCCTCGCGCGCGATCACCGGCACATCGGCGTACGCGGCGACCTCCTTCTCCCACTGCGCGGAATCGACATCGATGTGCTCGACCTCTCCAAGCGCAGCCGCCGACGCCGAATCGGCAAGCACCAGTTGGCAATCGCCGTGTGAAACGTCGCGCTGCAGCGCGGCGCCCCTGCGGACCGGGTTGAGGCCGACGGGCACGATGCCCGTCAGCGCCGCCGCAACGAGCACCGCCGAGAAGAACGGCGTGTTCTGCAGCAGCACCCCGACATGCGGCGGCCGCGACGGATCGAGGCGTGCCTTCAGCGCCGCGGCCACCGCGGCGCCGTGCTGGATGTGGTCCCGCCAGGTGACGAACGAGTCCTCGAAGTACACCCCCCGGTCGTCGACGTCGACCAGCGGTGTGAGCAGATCGTTGACGGTGGGGAGTGCCACGCTAGACCGGCGTGTCCGCCAATTCGCGGCCGATGCGCAGCAGTTGCCCGGTGGCACCACCGACCGCGAACTCGGTCTGCTTGGCCGCCAGGAAGTACCGGTGCACAGGGTGATCCGTGTCGATGCCGACTCCGCCGTGCACATGGACGGTCGTGTGCGCGACCCGGTGTCCCGCGTCGGCCGCCCAGAACGCAGCGCTGGCGACGTCGATGTCCGATGGCAGGTCTTCGGACAATCGCCACGCCGCCTGCGTCAATGTCAGGCGCAGGCCCTTGATGTCGATGTAACCGTCCGCCAATCGCGATGACACGGCCTGGAAGCTGCCGATTGGCCTATCGAACTGTTCGCGTTCGCGCGCGTATTCCGCGGTGAGTTCGAGCGCCCGTTCCAGCACTCCGAGCTGAAATGCGCTGCGGCCCATTGTGCCGTGAGTGGTCAGCCACCCGACGACGTCACCGTCACCGACCACCCGGTCGGCGGCCACCGGGGTGCCCTGCAGCTCGAGATGCGCGACGCTGCCGTGCCCGGTCGTGTTCAGTGCGGTCACGGAGACACCGGCGTCACCCGCGGCGACCAGGAAAACCATGGTGCCCGAATCGGTTTCGGCCGGAACAAGGAAAGCGTCGGCAACGGGGCCGTATGCGACCTGGGTGCGCGAGCCGGTCAGCTTGTACCCGTCGCCGCTTGCGGTCGCCAGCACCGGGCCTTCGCCCATATCGCCGTCGAGCGCGACCGTCAGGATCTTGCCGCCGCTGATCGCCGGCGCTGCCCAATGCTGCTGCAGCGATTCGGACCCGAATTGGGCGAGCGCGCCCGCACCGAGCACCGCCGACTCCAGATACGGCACCGCGGCGAGCTGACGGCCGAGCGCGACCAACACCGCCGCCTGTTCCAGCACCCCGAAACCGCCGCCGCCCAACGACTCCGGCGCGGCGGCCGACAGGATGTCGGCTTCTATCAACTTGTCCCACAGGTCGCGGTCGAACCGTTGCTCCAGCCCGTCGAGCTCGCGTTGATGTTCTGGCGTGCACACCGACTCGGTGATGGTGCGCACCAGCCCGCCAAGGTCTTCGGAGGCCTCAGTCGTCTTGAAGTCCATGCTGGCAGTCCTTACCTGTTAACCCGGGGCAGGCCAAGCGCGACCATGCCGATGATGTCGCGCTGAATCTCGTTGGTGCCGCCGCCGAACGTCAGGATCAGGCAGCTGCGGTGCATCCGCTCGATCCGTCCGCGCAACAGCGCGCCAGGCGAACCGGTCCGAAGCGTCGCCGCGGTGCCGAGCACCTCCATCAGCAGGCGGTAGGCCTCGGTGGCGAGTTCGGTGCCGAACACCTTGGCCGCCGATGCGTCGGCGGGCGAAGGAGCGGCATCGGATGCCGATGCCAGCTCCCAGTTGATCAGCTTGAGCACCTCGGCCTTGGCATGCACCCGCGCGAGGTTCAGCTGCACCCATTCCGAGTCGATCAGCCGGTTGCCGTGCACGTCCTTGGTGTTCTGAGCCCACTCACGAACTCCGTTGAGCGCGGAGAAGATCGGCTGCGCGGAGACCAGCGCGACCCGCTCATGGTTGAGCTGGTTGGTGACCAGCTTCCAGCCGGCGTTCTCCTCACCGACCAGACTGGTCGCAGGCACCCGCACGTCCTGGTAGTAGGTGGCGCTGGTGTCGACGCCGGCCATGGTGTGCACCGGCGTCCACGAGAAACCCTCCGCGGTGGTCGGCACGATCAACATCGAGATACCGCGGTGCTTCTTGGCTTCGGGATTGGTGCGCACCGCGAGCCATACATAGTCGGCATAGGCGATCAGGCTGGTCCACATCTTCTGGCCGTTGATGATGTAGTCATCGCCGTCGCGCACCGCGGTGGTGCGCAGGGCGGCCAGGTCGGTGCCCGCACCGGGCTCGGAGTAGCCGATCGCGAAGTGCAGCTCACCCGCGGCGATCTTGGGCAGGAAGAACTTCTTCTGCTCGTCGGAACCGAAATGCATGATCGTCGGCGCGACGCTGTTGATGGTCAGGAACGGCACCGGCACGTTCGCGATGGCGGCCTCGTCGTTGAAGATCAGCCCTTCCATCGGCGTGCGCTCCTGGCCGCCGAACTCCTTAGGCCAGCTCAGCGTCAGCCAGCCGTCCTTGCCCATCTGCGCGACGGTGTCGCGGTACACGGAGCCGCGTCCCATCTCGCCGTCGCTCGAGCTGAGCGCCTCGGCGCGCTCGGGCGTCATCAGCTTGGTGAAGTAGGACCGCAACTCGCGGCGCAACTCCTCCTGTTCGGGGGTGTAGCCGATCCGCATCGCCTCGTCCTCTCTGACCCGGGTTTCCCACCGGTTGTAACACGTTCTAGTCTTGGGGTCCAGCGAGCGTGAGTCGTATTCTGACGGCGAGGCCACCAGCCCAGCCTCGAGGAGGGTGTCGTGCGAGTTGATGTTGACCGTGATCGGTGCGAAGGCAACGCGGTATGTCTCGGCGTTGCGCCGGATATTTTCGATCTCGACGATGAGGATTACGCCGTGGTGAAGGCCGACCCGGTGCCTGGCGACCAGGAAGAACTGGCCGAACAAGCGATCGCCGAATGCCCACGAGCGGCACTCTTGCGACGAGACTAGAGGTATTCATAAATTGACGAACAATGACGCAGCGACTGACCTCTCCGGTCACGTCGCGGTAGTGACCGGCGCGGCCGCAGGACTTGGGCGCGCGGAGGCCATCGGCCTCGCAAGGGCGGGCGCGACGATCGTCGTCAACGACATCGCCGGCGCGCTGGACTCCTCGGACGTCATCGACGAGATCGTGACCGCAGGGGCCAAGGCCGTCGCGGTCGCAGGCGACATCAGCGAACGGTCCACGGCCGACGAGCTGGTCGAAACGGCCGACGGACTTGGCGGTTTGAGCATCGTCGTCAACAACGCCGGGATCACCCGTGACCGGATGTTGTTCAACATGTCCGACGAGGACTGGGACAGCGTCATCGCGGTGCACCTTCGCGGCCACTTCCTGCTGACCCGCAACGCCGCCACGTATTGGCGTGCGAAAGCCAAGGCCGCCGGAACAGATGAAGCCGGCCAGGTATACGGCCGCATCATCAACACATCGTCGGAGGCGGGTCTTGCCGGCCCGGTCGGCCAGGCCAATTACGGCGCAGCCAAGGCAGGCATCACGGCGCTGACGCTCACGGCCGCCCGCGCGCTGGAGCGCTACGGGGTGCGGGCCAATGCCATCGCGCCGCGGGCCCGCACGGCGATGACCGCCGACGTCTTCGGCGACGAGCCCGAGCTGGCCGAGGGCCAGATCGACCCGTTGTCGCCCGAGCACGTCGTCAATCTGGTGCGCTTTCTGGCATCCCCGGCTGCCGAAGGCGTCAACGGACAGCTGTTCATCGTTTACGGTCCTACTGTGACGCTGGTTGCCGCCCCCATCGCCGAGGCTCGATTCACTGCGGAATCCGAGGCATGGGACCCGGCCGACCTCGCAGCAACGATGCGCGAATACTTTGCTGACCGCGATCCTGAGCGGAATTTCTCGGCGGTGGCATTGATGGAGTCTTGAGACTGACGGTCTCGATTGACAACGATTTGAGGCTGTTAGAACACGTTTCAGAATGACATGTGTCACACTGGCTCTGACCTCGGCAAATGTTACATTTTCGACGGATATTGCCGTTCTTTGACACTGCGAACTTGTTCTAGTTAGTATGATCCGGCTCACTAAGAGCAACGCTTAAAGCAGGGGTGGGAAGCCCTCCGCGGCAGGGTTTTTCGGAGAGTTCCCTACCCCTTCGCCACGCGAGTGCCCTGCCCCGCCCCGAGAACGGAGCCCGAGGTTGATCGAGCAACTCGCCGTTCCGGCTCGGGCCGTCGGCGGGTTCATGGAAATGTCGCTCGACACTTTCCGGGCCATGTTTCGTCGCCCCTTTCAATATGCGGAGTTCCTCGAACAGACCTGGATGATCGCCAGGGTTTCGATCGTTCCGACGCTGATGATCTCGATTCCGTTCACGGTGCTGGTCGCGTTCACCCTCAATATCCTGCTGCGCGAGATCGGCGCCGCGGACCTGTCCGGTTCCGGTACCGCGTTTGGCGTCGTGACTCAGCTGGGTCCGATCTCGACCGTGCTGGTCGTCGCGGGCGCGGGAGCGACGGCGATCTGCGCCGACCTGGGTGCCCGCACCATCCGTGAGGAGATCGACGCGTTGAAGGTGCTCGGCATCGATCCGATTCACCGGCTCGTGGTGCCGCGCGTGCTGGCGTCGACGTTCGTGGCGATGCTGCTCAACGGTCTGGTGATCGCGATCGGGCTGAGCGGCGGCTACGTATTCTCCGTGCTGCTGCAGGGGGTAAACCCTGGGGCGTTCATCAACGGCCTGACAATCCTGACCGGGTTGGGCGAGTTGGTGATTTCGGAACTCAAGGCTCTGCTGTTCGGTCTGATGGCGGGACTCGTCGGCTGCTACCGCGGCCTCACCGTCAAGGGTGGCCCGAAGGGGGTCGGAGAAGCCGTCAACGAGACCGTCATCTATGCCTTCATCTGTCTGTTCGTGATCAACGTGCTCATGACGGCAATCGGGGTCCGGGTGCTGGGTTCATGAGCCAGTTGGGGAATTACGACGTCACACTGCGGATGCGGCGGGCGTTCCGATGGCTGCCCCGGTCCGTCGACGGCTTCGGCGAGCAGGCGTTGTTCTACGCCCAGTCGATCCGATACATACCGCACGCGTTGCGGCGCTACCACAAGGAAACGATCCGGCTGATCGCCGAGATGACGCTGGGCACCGGTGCGCTGATCCTCATCGGCGGCACGGTCGGCGTCGCGGCGTTCCTGACCCTGGCATCCGGTGGCGTCATCGCGGTGCAGGGCTACGAGTCGCTCGGCAACATCGGCATCGAGGCGCTGACCGGGTTCCTGTCCGCCTTCCTCAACGTGCGCATCGTCGCGCCGATCATCGCCGGCATTGCGCTCGCCGCCACAATCGGCGCCGGTACCACCGCCCAACTCGGTGCGATGCGCATCGCCGAGGAGATCGACGCCGTCGAATCGATGGCCGTGCACTCGGTGGCCTACCTGGTGTCCACCCGGATCGTCGCCGGGCTCGTCGCGATCATTCCGCTGTACTCGCTGGCCGTGTTGGCCTCGTTCTTCTCGGCCCGCGCCATCACCGTCTACGTCAACGGACAATCCGGCGGTCTCTACGACCACTACTTCAACACGTTCCTGATACCGACCGATCTGTTGTGGTCGTTCCTGCAAGCCATCGTGATGTCGATCGCGGTGATGCTGGTGCACACCTACTACGGCTACAACGCCTCCGGCGGCCCCGTCGGCGTGGGCATCGCTGTGGGACAGGCGGTCCGGACGTCGCTGATCGTCGTTGTCGTCATCACTTTGTTCATCGCGCTCGCCGTTTACGGAGCGTCCGGTAACTTCAACCTCTCGGGGTAGAGGGGATACGTCGTGTCGAGGACTACCGCGATCAGGATCGCCGCCGCAGTGTTGGCGTCGATCCTCGTGGCGTTCTCGGTATTCACCTATCTGGCGTACACCGCCGCGTTCAGCCCGACCGACACCGTGACGGTGACGTCGCAGCGGGCCGGTTTGGTGATGGACTCCGAAGCCAAGGTCAAGTACCGCGGCATCCAGATCGGCAAGGTCGAAGAGATCGCGTACACCGGTGATCAGGCGAAGTTGACGTTGGCGATCAACCGCGACCAGCTGCGCTACGTCCCTTCGAACGCTCTGGTTCGCATCGCCAGCACCACGGTGTTCGGTGCGAAGTCGGTGGAGTTCATTGCGCCTGATTCGCCGACCGACACACCGCTGCGCGCAGGCGCCGCCGTCCATGCTGAAGCCGTGCAGCTGGAAGCCAACACGTTGTTCCAAACCTTGATCGATGTACTGCACAAGGTCGACCCGATACACCTGAACGCGACCCTTTCGGCGATCGCCGAGGGCTTGCGCGGCCATGGCGACGATTTCGGGGCGACCCTGGCGGGCTTGAATTCCTATCTCGCGCAACTGAATCCAAAGCTGCCGACGGTTGAGTCGGTGTTCGCGCAGACCGCGACGGTGGCTAACATCTACGGCGATGCAGGCCCCGATCTGGTCACCGTGATCAACAACGTGCCGACGATCAACAAAACGATCGTTGATGAGCAGGACAACTTGAACGCGACGCTGCTCGCGGCCATTGGCGTGGCGAACGAGGGCACCGCCACACTTGAGCCTGGGGCAGAGGACTACATCGCCGCGATCCAGCGATTGAGGGCGCCGCTGAAGGTGCTTGGCGACTACTCGCCGGAATTCGGCTGCATCCTGGAGGGCGTCAAGGTCGGCGGCGACCGGGCCGGAAAGCTCCTCGGTGGCATCAAACCGGGCGCGATGGTGAGTTCCAGCTTCATCCTCGGCGTGCCGGCGTATACGTATCCGGAGAGCCTGCCGATCGTGAACGCGACCGGCGGACCCAACTGCCGCGGCCTTCCCGACCTGCCAACCAAGCAGTACGCCGGCTCGTGGTACCGGGCGCCATTCCTGGTCACCGACAACGCGTACATCCCGTACGAGCCGTTCACCGAGGTGCAGGTCGACGCACCGAACACGCTGCAATTCCTCTTCAATGGCGCATTCGCAGAACGGGACGATTTCTGATGGCCCACCGAGGACTTCTGATCAAGGTGAGCATCTTCGCCGTGGCCATGCTCTTGGTCTCCGCGGGCCTGGTGGTGATTTTCGGCGAGTTCCGGTTCGCCTCGACCCGCACCTACCACGCCACGTTCAGCGACGCCGCGCGGTTGACCGGCGGCAACGACGTGCGGATCGCGGGCGTTCCGGTCGGGTCGGTCAAAGATGTGAAGCTGAACCCCGACAACACGGTCGATGTGGCGTTCACCGTCAACGAGAAGTATCAGATGTACACGTCGACGCGTGCGCTGATCCGCTACGAGAATCTCGTCGGCGACCGCTACATGGAGATCGCCTCTGGCCCCGGCGAGCTCCGCAAGCTGCCGCCGGGCGGCACACTCGACATCGACCACACCCAGCCTGCCCTGGATCTCGATGCTCTGCTCGGTGGCCTGCGCCCTGTGGTCAAGGGCCTCAACGGTGAACAGGTCAACCAGATCAGCAACGCGATCCTCGAGCTGTTGCAGGGCCAGGGCGGCGCGTTGTCGCAATTGCTTTCGGAGACTGGATCATTCAGCCAATCTCTCGCCGATCGCTATCAGGTGATCTCGGAGGTGATCCACAATCTCAACGCGGTGTTGGGGACCGTCGACGAGAAGAGCGCCCAGTTCAACGCCAGCGTGGACCAGCTTCAGAAGCTCGTCACCGGGCTGGCGGAGGGCCGAGACCCGATCGCAGGGGCCATCGGACCGCTGGCGTCCGCGGAGGCGGACCTGACCGACATGCTGGTGAACTCGCGGCGGCCGCTGCAGGGTGTGCTCGAAAACCTTCGCCCCCTTGCCACCGAGTTCGACAACCGCAAAGCAGAAGTCAACCGGGTCATCGAACCGCTCGCCGAGAACTACTTGCGGCTCAACGCTCTTGGCTCCTACGGAGCCTATTTCAACTATTACATCTGCGACCTGAGGCTCAAGTTCACCGGCCCGGCGGGCAGCGATATCTTCCTGCCACTGGGCGGAGTCCCGGACCCGTCGAAGGGCAGGTGTTCAGAAAATGGATAAGACGCTCCGGGCGGGCACCTTCGGAATCGTGATCGTCGCGTGTGTCGTGATGGTCGCGTTCGGCTACTCCAGCCTGCCGTTCTATCCACAAGGCAAGGCATACGAGGCTTACTTCGCCGATGCCGGTGGCATCTCGCCGGGTAACGACGTCAACGTCTCCGGCATCACGGTCGGCAAAGTCAGTGAAGTTGCGCTGGCCGGCGACGTCGCGAAGGTGACATTCACCGTCAACCGCAAAATCAGGCTTGGCGACCAAACCCTGGCATCGATCAAGACCGACACTGTCCTTGGTGAGCGGTCGCTGGCGGTGACGCCGCAAGGCGGCGGCTGGGTGACATCAATTCCAGTGGGCCGCACGACAGTTCCGTACACGTTGAATATGGCGCTGCAGGATCTCGGACAGAACTCCAGCGACCTCGACAAGCCACAGTTGACCCAGGCGTTGGGTGTCCTGACCGATTCGCTTCGCGACGCCACTCCGGAGCTGCGTCGAACGCTCGACGGGGTGGCCGCGTTGTCCAGCAGCATCAACGCCAACGACGAAGCGTTGGGCCAGCTGTTGACACGCGCTCAGTCGGTGACCAAGGTGCTCGCCGACCGGGCCGGTCAGGTGAACCAACTCGTCAACGACGGGAATCAGCTGTTCGCCGCGCTCGACGAGCGCCGTACCGCGCTGAGTACATTGATTGCCGGCATCGATGAAGTGTCACAGCAGATTTCGGGATTCGTAGCCGACAACCGACGTGAGTTCGGTCCGGCCCTGAAGAAGCTGAACCTGGTGATGGACAACCTGCTTGAACGCCGCGCGCACATCAGCGAGGCGGTGAAACGATTGCCGCCCTATGCCACCGCGCTAGGCGACTCAGTCGGCTCCGGTTCCGGGTTCAGCGTCAACCTCCCCAACTCTTTACCAAACATTTCGCAGGGAGCGTTGCTGTTGGACTTCTACTTCCAGCCGGGCAAGATTCCTGACAGCCTGGCCGATAACCTGCGCGGGTTCCTCAACGAGCGGCTGATCATAAGGCCGAAGTCGCCATGAGCCGCTGGTTGCGATACGGGATCATCACCGCTTTGGCGGTGGCGCTGATCGGCGGCCTGGTCGTGCTGTGGCCGCGGGTCGGCACATACCGGGTGGATGGATACTTCGCATCGGCAACCGGCCTGTATCCGGGCGACGATGTCCGCATCGTCGGTGTACCGGTCGGCACGATCGAATCGATCACGCCCCAGGCCGATGCCGTCAAAATCACGATGAGGATGCAAGACAGCGTCAAGTTGCCGGGCAATGCCCGCGCGGTCATCATTGCGCCGAACATCGTTGCCGCCCGGTTCATTCAGCTCACCCCGGCCTACAAAGAAGGCCCGGAGATGGGGGACGGCGGCAGTATCGGGTTGGATCGCACGGCCGTGCCGGTGGAGTGGGATGACGTAAAAACCCAGCTGACCCAGCTCAGCCAGCAGCTCGGACCGCAGGCGGGCGAGGTGCAGGGCCCGTTGGGCGTGTTCATCGACCAGGCCGCCGATACCTTCGACGGCAACGGCGACTCGTTCCGGAAGGCCCTGCGCGAGTTGTCGCAGACCGCGGGGCGGCTGGGTGACTCGCGCACCGACCTGTTCGGCACGGTGAAGAATCTGCAGATCCTGATCGACGCGCTGTCGAGGAGCAACGAGCAAATCGTCCAGTTCAGTGGACATTTGGCCTCGGTGTCACAGGTGCTGGCCGACAGCACGGCGGACCTGGATAACACACTGGGCACCCTGAATGCGGCTCTTTCGGACGTCCGCGGCTTCCTGGACGAGAACAACGAGACGGTGATCGGCAGCATTGACAGGTTGACCGACTTCACCAGCCTGCTGTCGAATCAGAGCGAGGACATCGAGCAGATCCTGCACGTCCTGCCGAATGCGATGGCGAACTTCTACAACATCTACAACCCGGCCCAGGGCGCCGCGAACGGTCTGCTCGGTCTGCCGGAGTTCGGCAACCCGGTGCAGTTCATCTGCGGCAACTTCGATGCGGCCGGCACAGCCGACAACATCAAGCGGTCCGAGATCTGCCGCCAGCGGATGGCTCCGGTGCTGCGGCGCCTGATGATGAATTACCCGCCCATCATGGCGCATGGGATCAACACGATCACCGCGTACAAGGGCCAGGTCATCTACGACACCCCGGCGACGGAGGCGAAGGCACAGACCTACATCCCGTATCTGGAGTGGATACCGGCGGACGGGCGGTTCCCGCCCCGGTCCGCCGAGGATGCTGCTGGGGATATCAGTGCGCTGCTCCTGCCGCCGAACCCGGCTGCTGGTCCACCGCCACCGGCACCCGGTGCGCCACCACCACCGCCGCCCGGTGCGCCACCGCCGCCGCCAGCTCCACCCGCGCCTTTCCCGTTCCCGCCCGAAGCGGCCGTCCCGTTCCCGGCCGAGGCGGCCGCCCCACCGCCGCCGCCGCCGACCGCGCCAGGCCTGCTTCCGGCCGAGCAACAACCGGGAGGCGGAGGATGACACGAAAGTCGTTGGGCGTCAGCGTTGGCCGCGCGACGAGCCGCACGGTCGCCGTCGGTTCCGGAGTGGTGCTGCTCGCGGGCTGCCAGTTCGGCGGGTTGAACTCGCTGAACATGCCGGGCACCGCCGGTCACGGAAAAGGCTCTTACACAATCACTGTGGAGCTGCCGGATGTGGCCACACTGCCTCAGAACTCGCCGGTGATGGTCGACGATGTCACCGTCGGCAGCGTGTCGGGCGTGGAGGCCGTGCAGCGCACGGACGGCACCTTCTACGCGGCGGTGCAACTCTCGCTCGACCGCGAAGTCAAGCTGCCTGCCAATGCGACGGCAATGGTCGCGCAGACATCACTTCTGGGCTCGCAGCACATCGCGCTTTCGCCTCCTGTGGACCAGCCACCGGTGGGCGAGCTGCGCGAAGGGTCCGAGCTCCCGCAGAGCCAGGGCGGTCGTTTCCCGACCACCGAGGAAGTGCTTTCCGCGTTGGGTGTCGTCGTCAACAAAGGCAATCTCGGTGCGCTGCAAGACATTACCCAAGAGGTCTCCAACGCGGTGGCGGGCCGTCAAGGCCAGTTCGCCGACCTGATTCCGCGGCTCGCTGAGCTGGCAACGTCGCTGAATCGGCAGACCGACGACATCATCGCCGCAGCAGAAGGCCTGAACCGTTTCGCCGACGTCCTCGCGCGCAACAAAGACAGCCTCGGGCGTGCCCTGGATACGCTTCCCGAGGCCCTGAAGGTGCTCAACGACAACCGGGCCAACATCGTCGACGCGTTCGCTGCGTTGCAGAGTTTCGCCACGGTCGGTTCACACATCCTCTCGGAGACGAAGGACGATTTCGCCGCGGACATCAAGGACGCGTACGCGATTATCAAGCCGCTCAACGACAACCGCGAGACCTTCGTGACCGACCTGGACAGCTTGGCGACCTTTCCGTTCCCTGGCAAGAACCTTCATCGAGTGGCAAGGGGCGACTACTTCAATATCTTCTCGACGTTCGATCTGACGGTCCGCAGGCTCGGTGAGACCATCTTCACGACGTCGTTCTTCGACCCGAACATGAAGCGCCTCGGCGAAGTCGTCAACGCGCCGGAATTTCTGACTGGTCAGATGGCGAACTTGTCCGGGCAGGCCGCAGATCCTTTCAAGATCCCGCCGGGTACCGCGTCGGGCCAGGAGGTGCCGCCCGAGTAATGCTCAATCGAACCGCACGTATCCAGCTCTTGGCCTTCGCCGTCGTGACCGTGCTCACCGTCGGTGCGATCTCGCTGTTCTACCTGCGCCTGCCCGCCCGGGTGGGAATCGGTGCGTATGAGATCACGGCGAACTTCGTCGCGGGTGGCGGCCTGTACGAGAACGCCAATGTCACCTTCCGTGGCGTTCAGGCCGGCCGCGTCGAGGCGGTAAACCTCACCGACGACGGCATCGCCGCGCACATGCGGCTCAACAGCGACATCAAGATCCCTGCGAACTCGATCGCCACCGTCAAGAGCGTGTCCGCGATCGGCGAGCAATACGTAGATTTCGTTCCACCCGACGACCCATCACAGGCGGTGCTGGGTGACGGTGCCACCATCCCGCAGGAGCGCACCGCGCTCCCGCAGGACGTCGCGGATCTGTTGCGCCAGGCTGACCAGTTGGTGAGCAGCCTCAACAACACTCGGCTTCAGGACCTGCTGCGCGACGCGTTCAAGGCGTTCAACGGGTCCGGGCCGGAATTAGCGCGGATGATCCAATCGGCGCGGTTGCTGATCGACGAGGCCAACACGAGCTGGCCGCAGACCTCGGCGCTGATCGACCAGGCTGGGCCATTCCTGGACGCGCAGATCCGAAGCGGCGACGACATCCGGTCATCCGCAGAAGGCCTTGCGCGCCTCACCAGCGAAGTGGCCAGTGCCGATCCGCAGGTGCGGGCGCTCCTGGCGACCACGCCGGGGGCGGCCGCAGAAGCCAGCGAGACGTTCGCGGGCATTCGCCCGTCGTTCCCGGTGCTCGCGGCCAACTTGGCCAACTTCGGCCGCATCGGCGTCATCTATCACCGGTCGATCGAACAGGGGCTGGTCATCTTTCCCGCCCTGCAGGCATCCCTCCTCACGGTCGGCGGCCAGCTTCCCATCGACGAGGGCGGCAAGCAGGACTTCAAGATCTCCATCAATGACCCGCCCCCATGCACCACCGGGTTTTTGCCACCGATGGAGTATCGGACACCCGGCGACACGACCATCCGGGATCTGCCGACGGATATGTATTGCAAAGTGGCGCAGAACGATCCGACCGTGGTCCGCGGTGCGCGGAATTACCCGTGCCAGGAGTTCCCAGGTAAGCGTGCGCCGACGGTTCAGCTCTGCCGGGATCCCCAGGGCTATGTTCCGGTCGGGAATAGTCCGTGGCGGGGGCCGCCGGTGCCGTACGGCACGCCGGTCGAGGACCCACGAAATATCTTGCCGCCCAACAAGTATCCGTACATCCCACCGGAGAACGACCCGGACCCGGGGTATCCCGTCCCGCCAGGTGCGGTGCCGCCTGGAGTGCCGCACGGTCCTGGGCCCGCGCCGCATCAACCGTGGCCGTACATCCCGCCGCCAAACGACAACGGACCGCCGCCACCGTTGACGGCGTGGATACCACCGGCGCCGTATCCGGATGCGTGGCCAGCGCCTGCGAATCCGCAACCCCCGTTCATGTTCCCTGGGCCATATAACCCCGTGGTGCCGCCGCCGGGCCCTGCCCCGGCACCACCGCCGCCGCCGAGCCCCCCGCTCGCCAGCGGGGCGTCCTACGGCATGTACGACCAGAACACCGGCGTGTTCGTCGACCCTGCCGGCGGTACTGGGGTGTTCGCGCCGGGAGCCGCTAATATGCGGCCACAAGAGACTTGGCTAGATCTGATGCTTTACCCGAGGCAAACCTGATGACATCGACTCCAACGCGGCGGGCCGAGCGCCGTCGCGCTTCCAGGGCCGCCGGTCCGGCGGCCAACGGCAAGGCCGCCGAGGTCACCGCGGTGCTTGTGGATACTCCGACGTCGACGAGCACACCGTCGGCGCGTAAGCCCAGCAAGGCAGGGCCACCGCCACGCCGGCCTGCGCACCGTCGGCTGGTCGCGACCGTTGCGCTGGCGTCCGGGGTGGTCGCGATGGCCGTGCTCGGCGCTTTGGTGGCGGTGCTGGTCGTCCAGAAGAACAACGCAGAAGCAACGCAGGCGCGTAACCAGCGGTTCGTCGACACCGCCACGCAGACGGTGGTGAACATGTTCAGCTTCAAGCAGGACAACATCAACGACAGCGTGGACCAGTTCTACAACAGCACCAGCGGGCCGCTGCGCGACATGTTCAGCCAGAACAACAACGTCGAGAACCTCAAGGCGATCTTCCGGGACACCGGCGGTAGCTCGGAGACGGTGATCAACGGGGCCGCGCTCGAGGGCATCGACGGCATCAGCAACAACGCATCGGTGCTGGTTTCGGCGCGGGTCACGGCTAGCGACACCAACGGGAACAACCGGCCGTCGCAGCCCTATCGGCTGCGGATCATCGTGCATGAGGATGACGAAGGACGGATGACGGCCTACGACCTCAATTACCCGAACGGCGGCAATTGATGCGCTGGCTTGTCAATGGCATTGCCGGCCTGATGGCCGCTGCATTCGTGGGGCTTGCCGCGGTGGGCGGTGCGCTGTACTGGCAACGAACCGAAACGCGTGGGGAGCAAGCCGCGCGCGACGAGCTCGCACCGCTGGCGCAGAAGCAGATCCCTGCAGTGTTCAACTACGACTACAAAACCGTCGAGCGAAACCTCACCGATGCCTACAGCATGCTCACGCCCGAATACCGCAGGGAGTTCGAGGACAGGGCGAATGCCGACATCATTCCGCAGGCGCGGCAGCGGGAAGTGGTGAGCCAAGCCAACGTTGTCGGCGTCGGAGTCATGGATGCGCAGCGTAATTCGGCAGCGGTGATGGTTTACATCAACCGGACGGTCTCCGATAAGTCGAGTCGCGAACAGCCCATCTATGACGGCTCTCGACTGCGGGTGGAGTACAAGCGCGTCGACGGCAAGTGGCTGATCAACTACATCACCCCGATTTAGCCGAGCCTGCCTTCGTCGACGCCAACGCATCGAGGAATGACCGCGCCCAGCGGTCCACGTCGTGCGCGAGGACCTGGCGGCGCAGGGCGCGCATCCGTCGCCTGCCTTCTTCAGGGGTCTGATTCAGGGCCGCCTCGATCGAGTCCTTTACTCCCTCGAGGTGATGCGGGTTGGCCAGGTAAGACTGACGGAGTTCGGCTGCGGCGCCGGTGAATTCGCTGAGCACCAGCGCACCGCCGAGGTCACTGCGGCAGGCCACGTACTCCTTGGCGACCAGGTTCATCCCGTCGCGCAGCGGGGTGACGAGCATGACGTCGGCAGCGACGAAAAAGGCGATCAGCTCGTCGCGGGGGACGGGCCGGTGGATGTAGTGCACGATCGGGTGGCCGACTTCGCCGTATTCGCCGTTGATGTGGCCGACCTGGCGCTCGATGTCCTCCCGCATCACCTTGTAGCTCTCGACGCGTTCGCGGCTCGGTGTCGCGAGCTGGACAAGCACGGTGTCGTCGCGCTCGGCCCGATGCTCGGCGAGTAGTTCCGAAAACGCCCGCAGCCGAACGTCAATGCCCTTGGTGTAGTCCAGCCGGTCGACACCGAGCAGGATCTTGCGGGGATTGCCGAGCTCATTGCGGATCTGGCGAGCCCGCTGCCGGACCGCCCGGCTGCGTGCCTGCTGATCCAGCGCCGTCGAGTCGATGGAGATCGGGAAGGCGCCGACTTTGACAGTGCGAAAACCGGTTTGGATCTCGCCGAACCTGGACCGCACGCCGATGGATGCGCGTGAGGTGTTCGCACCGACCAGGCGCCGCGCCAGCACCAGGAAGTTCTGGGCGCCACCGGGCAGGTGGAAGCCGACAAGGTCGGCGCCGAGCAGACCCTCGACAATCTCGGTGCGCCATGGCATCTGCATGAAGATCTCGACCGGGGGGAACGGTATGTGCAGAAAAAACCCGATGGTGAGGTCCGGCCGCAGCATTCGCAGCATCTTCGGCACCAGCTGCAGCTGATAGTCCTGGATCCACACCGTCGCATTCGGCGCTGCCGCCTTGGCGGTCGCTTCTGCGAACCGCCGGTTCACCTCGACGTAGCTGTCCCACCACTCGCGGTGGTAGATCGGCTTGACGATCAGATCGTGGTACAGCGGCCACAAGGTGGCGTTGGAGAAACCCTCGTAGTACTCGGCGATGTCGTCTGCAGACAGCCGAACCGGGTACAGCTGCAGGCCGTCGTCGTCGATCGGGTCCTCGTCGGCGTCGGGCACACCTGCCCACCCGATCCACGCACCGCTTCGGCGGCGCAGCAGCGGCTCGAGCGCGGTGACCAAGCCACCAGGGCTCCGCTTCCACTCAGTGCTGCCGTTTGGCAGCCGCTCCATGTCGATGGGTAGCCTGTTGGCCACCACGACGAAGTCGGAATCCCCGGAGCCGGCCACCTGGCCGCCCCGCGGAGCCACTTACGCCTCGATTTTCGAGGGCCCAATGCCGAGCATGGACAGGAAAACCCGGCACTCATCAGCATCGGTCGCGTACGCCGCCACTACACGCCTGGCCTGGCGTGCCGTGCTGTCAGCTAGGGGTTCGACGTCGCCGAGTTCGGCGGGATCTGATTTAGCAGGCATAACCCAACTCTAGGCGACCCGGGCCGGGCCCGGGCCGCCGCCTGCGGAAACTAGCCGATGTGGCCGGTCACCGTGGGGCTGGAGCCGACGGTGGACTCGGGCACCGCCTGCGGGCCCGCTGCCGCCGCCTCCTCGGCAAGGCCGATGCACTGCCCCGAGTTGTGCCCGCTGCAGGGGATGGCCCCGCCGCCGCCGGGCAGGTTCACCGCGGGGATGTCCGGGTTGCCTGGAATGCTGCTGAACTGCGCGCCCGCGTTCGGGACCGTGTGAGGGACACATACGCCGGTGAACTGGTCTGCCTCTTCACCCCCAGGGCATTGGGCCATCGGCGCGGCCTCCGGGGTGGGCACAGCGAAGACGGCGATCGCCGGGGCGGCGGCAACTGCGACCGCAAAACCACCGGCAAGGATCAGACGTCGTGCGGAAAGCTGAAAGGTCGCCATCGTCACGCTTTCTCTAGTTATTGACCATGTCGTCGGGTGGATTCTATGGAAGCTGAGAGGAATCTGCATACGTTCCGAGAGTTCACTGAGAATGTGTCGCGTGAAGTTGCGGTTTTGCCGCCGACGGACTAGGTGCCGCGCCAGCACAGTTACCGACCGGTACGCACGAAAAAGCCGAGGCGCGCAAAGCGCCTCGGCCGTCTCGTCCTAGTGGTGCTACGGGCTGGAACTGACCGTGGAACGCGGAATCGGTTGGGGTCCTTCGGCCTGCTGTTCCTCGGAAAGACCGATGCATTGACCGGAGTTGGCGCCCGAGCACGGGATGCCGTTGATCTCGGGAAGGCCGCCGGTGGGCGAAGTCGTTCCGAACGCAGGCGAGTTCGGCACCAGGTGGGGAAGACAGGTCCCGGTGAAAGTGTCTGTCTCTTCACCCGCGGGGCACTGAGCCACCGGTGTGGCGTGGGGCGCCGGTAGGGCGAAGGCGGCGATTGCCGGGGTTGCGGCAATTGCGACCGCGAATCCACCGGCAAGGATGAGCCGTCGGGCAGGGAGTTGAAGGGTCGCCATCGTTGCGCTTTCTCTAGTTTGCTGGCCGTGGGGGTGGCTGTCCCGATATCGCGATGGGAGAGGCCGACGGCTAGTGCGAACTTTACGCTCACTCACTGGCAAAGGCCGTTCCATCGCCGATAAAAGTGGTGCGCCTGTCCTATTTCTGACAGGTAGCTGTAAGGTTGCTGTGGCACCGCTGCGAGGTGGCGCGTCCCCGCACCGTAATGTGCAATTCGTGAATGCCGAACCGGCCGGAGGCGATGCGCCCCAACAGGTGACCTACGAAACGCTCGATGAGGGGCGAATCGCGCGGATCTGGCTCAACCGACCGCAGGCTCAAAACGCGCAGTCGCGAACGTTGTTGGTGCAATTGGACGAGGCGTTCGGCCGCGCAGAAGCCGACGATCAGGTGCGGGTGGTGATCCTGGCCGCAAGGGGCAAAAACTTCTCGGCGGGACACGATCTCGGTTCGGAGGAGGCGCTCCTCGAGCGCAAACCCGGTCCCGCGCAGCATCCGACATTTCGTTCGCACGGCGCGACGGTGCCCGCCGTGGCGGAGCGCACGTACCTGCAGGAGTGGCACTTCTTCTTCGAGAACACCCGGCGCTGGCGGGATCTGCGCAAGATCACCATCGCCTCTGTGCAGGGCAATGCGATCTCGGCTGCGCTGATGCTGATTTGGGCATGCGACCTGATTGTCGCCGCCGACGATGCCAAGTTCAGCGACGTTGTCGGTGTCCGGATGGGGATGCCGGGGGTGGAGTACTACGCGCACCCTTGGGAATTCGGCCCGCGAAAAGCCAAAGAACTTCTGCTGACCGGAGATTCGATCGATGCCGAAGAGGCCTATCACCTCGGCATGGTGTCGAAGATCTTCGCCCGCGACGAACTCGAGGACAAGACGCTCGAATTCGCCCGCCGTATCGCCGAGCGCCCGACCATGGCGGCATTGCTGATCAAGGATTCGGTGAACGCGGCCAGCGACGCAATGGGTTTCACCGAGGCGTTGCGGCACGGGTTCCACATCCACGAGCTCGGGCATGCCCATTGGGCGGCGCACAACGAGAACCGCTACCCGATCGGCCTGCCGCCCAACGTTCCCGACTGGAAGACTCTCGGACCGCCCAAGCCGGCCCGCCGCGACGAGCCGTGACGTATAACTAGAACCTGTTCTAGTTGGTCGGACGAAGGGGTCGCTGTGCAGCTGTCGTTGGCGGATCAGACGGTATTGGTCACCGGTGGTGGCAGCGGGATAGGCAAGGGCGTCGCTGCCGCCGTGGTCGCCGCAGGGGGCAAGGCGATGCTGGTCGGCCGCAATGCCGACAAGCTTTCCGCTGCCGCGGACGAGATCAAGGGGTTGGGCGGCGATGGTGAGGTGCTGTACGAGCCCGCGGACGTCACCAATGAAGATGAGGTCGCCCGCGTGGTCGAGGCCGCCACGGCGTGGACGGGACGGCTGCACGGTGTGGTGCATTGCGCAGGAGGCAGCGAGACGATCGGACCGATCACGCAGGTTGACTCCGACGCGTGGCGGCGCACGGTCGACCTGAATGTCAACGGTTCGATGTATGTGCTCAAGCATTCGGCCCGCGAGATGGTTCGCGGCGGCGGTGGATCGTTCATCGGTATCTCGTCGATCGCATCGAGCAACACGCATCGATGGTTTGGCGCGTACGGGGTCAGCAAGTCCGCTGTCGACCATCTGATGATGCTGGCGGCGGACGAGCTTGGCGCGTCATGGGTGCGGGTCAACTGCATTAGGCCGGGGCTGATTCGCACGGATCTCGTTGCGCCCATTCTGAGTTCGCCCGAGATCAGCGGCGACTATGCGTCGTGCACGCCGTTGCCGCGGCCCGGCGAGGTCGAGGATATCGCCAAGGCTGCGCTCTTCCTGCTGAGCGACGCCGCCAGCTGGATCACCGGCCAGGTCATCAATGTCGATGGCGGGCACGGGCTGCGTCGCGGACCCGACATGTCGGCCATGCTCGAGCCGATTTTCGGGGCGGACGGCCTGCGGGGAGTGGTGTCGACGTAGGGCGGCCGCACCCCTGTCGATGGCCGCGGCGCTCATCAATGACCTGCTCCCCGAAATCGCGGACCACCGCCATCACTTCGCTCATCTAGGGCGTCGGCGCGCATTTTCAGTGAGGCAACGCCGCCGAAATCTGTCGTACCCCGCTGGCATAATCGCAAGTATGTTCGACGGTTCGGATGTGGGTCTTCTTGAGGTGATGGGTGAGGCCACGCGTGATGAGTCGACGTCGATTGCGTTGCGGTTGTTGGCGGTGGGTGAGTTGTATGCCCGGCGGGCGGTGGAGTGGGTCGAACGGGGTCTGTGGTGCACCGATGCCACGGCGGCGGTGGCTGCGGAGATTTCGGCGGTGCAGAACATCAGCCATGCCCGCGCGGTCGGTCAGATCTGGTATGGGCGCACGTTGCGCGAGCGGCTGCCGCAGGTGGCCAAGGTGTTTGTGCGCGGCACGATCGATATGCGGATGGTGTTGACGATCATCGCGCGCACCGAGAACGTCGACGACGCGGTGATCGCCGATCTGGATGAGGCGATCGCCCGCCACTGCGAAAAGTGGATGAAACTCTCGAAAAAGAAGCTGCGCGACCGGGTCGATCACTGGGTGGCCAAGTTCGATCCGGCCGGGGTGCGGGTCACCCCGCAGGTCGATGAGGGCCGCTACTTCGAGGTATCGCCGGGCGCGAGCGCGGGGATGGCGTTCGCCAACGGTCATATCCGCGCCGAGGACGGCGCAGCATTGGATCAAGGCCTGGACGCGTTGGCGGCCACGGTGTGTGAACACGATCCACGCACCCACCAGCAGCGGCGTTCGGATGCGTGCGGTCCGCTGGGCCGGCGCGAAGCCTTCCTGGCGTGTTTGTGCGGCCGTGAGGACTGCACCGCAGGCGCCGAACGCAACACCGCGGCCGACCGCGGTGATTCATGTGCTCGCCGAACAAGGCACCCTCGATGGCACCAGTGATAACCCGGGGTATCTGCGCGGGCTCGGGATCATGCCCGCCGAGAGTGTGCGCAGGGTCGCCACGACGGCCAAACTCAAGCCGGTCACGGTGCCGACCGGCGCTGCCCCGGATCCGGGGTATCGGCCGTCGGCGGCGTGCACGGAGTTTGTGCAGTGGCGCGATCTGACGTGTCGCTGGCCCGGCTGCGATAAGCCCGCGGAGATGTCCGATATTGATCACACGGTGCCGTGGCCGGCGGGTCCGACGCATGGGGTCGAATAACAAGTGTTACTGCCGTATCCATCACCTGCTCAAGACCTTTGGTGGTTGGTGCGATCAGCAGTTGCCCGACGGCACCATCATCTTGACGTCCCCGACCGGGCTGGTGTACCGCACCGAGGCCCATGGGGCGGCGATGTTCCCGGCGCTGGCTCAGTCCACCGGGGAGTTGGACCTGCCCGAGTCGGTTCCCGCTGAGGGGGATCGGTCGGTGATGATGCCCAAACGCAAACAGACCCGCGACGAGGACCGCCGCGACCGGATCAACGCCGAACGCCGCGAACGCACCGAACTGATCGCCGAAGAAGAACGCCAACGCCAAGCCTGGCTCGCCGCCAACTACCAACCGCCACCGTTCTGAAGGTATCGGAGTTACTGTCACGCCTGCATTTGAAGCTATGCGGGAGAACAGCTTTGGGGGCGGGGCAGGTTGTGGTGTCTAATCACTGCATGGGGTCATGGCATAGGGGGAGGCTCAGCGATCTGCAGGCCGCTCATGTCGCTCGCTGGCTTCCTGGTGCTCGTGTTCGCAGTGACATGAGCTGGAATCTCGTCGATACAGTGGTCCTCGACGTCGACTCTGAGTGCGGACGGGTCGTGATCAAGGCCGCTAGCCGGGAGAATCATCATATTGGCCGAGAGATAACTGCCTTTCAGGGGTTCACCGACTGTTTGGCGCGGACCGGGCACGCCGCCCAGCTAGTCCACCAGGATCGAGCTGCGAATCTTCTCATCATTGGGTACCTCGACGGGTCGTTGGTACTGGGGTCCGAGGCCGAGTTCGCTCCCGACACCTATCGGCAGGCGGGAAGGCTTGCTCGGGTGTTTCATGATCAGGCCGAACGCGCCGACCGCGATTGGGACAGCGCGGCGGTGGCGAAATCGCTTGGCTGGCTTGACAAACCACATCGAATTGAGCCGCAGATCGCCGCGACGCTACGAGCTATTCTGACGGGCCACCGACCGCGGCCGGTGTCAGTCGTACCCACTCACGGCGACTGGCAACCGCGGAACTGGCTTGTCGATGATGGCATGATCAAGGTCATCGACTTCGGGCGTTTCGATTGGCGGCCCGCAATGAGCGACTTCTGCCGACTTGCAGCCCAGCAGTGGCGACACGACCCCAGGCTCGAAGATGCGTTCTTTGCCGGATATGGCGGCGACCCGAGAACCCCGGATCATTGGCGTATGTTCGCGCTTCACGAAGCGATCGGGACTGCTGTTTGGGCATACCAGGTAGGCGACGAACGGTTCGAGAATCAGGGCCACCGCATGATCGCCGAGGCCTTGACGCTCTTCTAGTCGCGCGCAGTCGGATTCGGCAACTAGTTACGTCATCTCCGCAGCACGGTGCACCGCGTTGACGATGCCCTGGTATCCGGTGCACCGGCAGAAGTTCCCCGAAAGACCCTCGCGGATCTCTTCGTCGGTGGGCTTTGGGTTGTCGCGCAGCAGCGCGGTGATCGACATGACGAAGCCCGGCGTGCAGAACCCGCACTGCAATCCGTGGCATTCGCGCATCGCGGACTGCACCGACGACAGCTCGCCGTCAGCGCCCGCGATGCCTTCCACCGTGGTGACCTCCTGGCCGTCGGCCTGCACCGCGAAGATCAAACAGGACCGCACCGCCTGGCCGTCCAACAGCACCGTGCACGCACCACACGCACCATGCTCGCAACCGAGATGAGTGCCTGTGAGGCCACACTTCTCGCGCAGGAAGTCGGCCAGTGTCACGCGCGGCTCGACGAACCCCTGCTGCGGGCGTCCGTTGACCGACACCTCGACCGGCAGCTCATGCATGGATCGCCTCCGTCGTCGTCGCCTCTCGAACCGCGCCGGCCCAGGCCCGTGTCACCATCGCCGCACCCACCCGGGCGCGGTACTCGGACGAACCCTGAAGATCGGCGGGAATTCCGGTCAACCCGCTCATCGCCAGCCGGCCGATCTCGTCCCCGGCAAGGTCCGCGACGGGCTGACCGATGACGGCCTGCTCTGCGACCGAACCGCGTAATGGTGTCGAGCCGAGCCCCAACAGGCCGATGCCGCAGCGCTCCACCCGACCAGCGTCGTCGAGCTTCACAGCGATGGCAGCCCCGGCGATCGCGAAATCGCCGTGGCGGCGGGCGAACTCCTCGATGGCGAAACCCGACCGGGAACCCCACACCGGGAATCGCACCGCGGTCAGAATCTCGTCAGCCGCCAACGCCGTCTCCCACAAACCGGTGAAGAACTCCGCCGCCGGAATACGCCGACGACCGCGCGACGACGTCGCCTCCATCGTCGCGTCGAGGGCCAGCGCCACCGCGGCGTACTCCGCGGCCGGGTCGGCGTGCGCAATCGCACCGCCAAGCGTCCCCCGAGTGCGAATCTGGAAGTGGCCGATGTACGGCGTCGACAACGTCAGCAGCGGCACCGAGTCGGCCACCTCGTCGTCCATCCCCACGAGCGCGTGCGACGTCCCCGCGCCGATCCACACCTCGTCGTCGCGCAGTTCGATGTTCTGCATTTCCTGCACACGCGAGATATCGATGAGGTTCTCGAAATACGTCAGCCGCATCGCGAGCATCGGCACCAGGCTCTGCCCGCCCGCCAGGATCTTGGCGTCCTCACCGAACTCGCCGAGCATCTGCACCGCCTCGGCGACCGTGTCGGGGCGGTGGTACGCGAACGAGGCCGCCTTCATGTGCGACGGCCGAGCAGGAATCCGATCACCGCACCCGCGGCCACCCCGGCGAGGACCGGACCGGCGCGCTTGGCCAACGGCACCGCAACGACTTTCAGCAGATCCACCGAATCGCCGGCATCCTGAGGCGGCAGCGGCCGTCGAAACCCCGGCGGCCGGCGCATCCCCGACCACACTGGCTTCCAGGCTCTTGGCGAACTGTCCGATCAGATTGCCTGCCACGTCGGCCAGCACCCCGCGGCCGAACTGTGCGGCCTTGCCGGAGATCGTCAGGTCGGTGGTGATGACCACGAGGGTGGCGTCGCCCTCGTCCTTGAGCTGCGCGGTGACAAGAGCGGCGGCGTTGCCGTTGCCGCGTGTCTCCTTGCCGCTGGCCTTGAGCACCACGCGGCGGGCCGCGGCGTCCTTTTCCGCAAATGCGGCTTCACCCTTGTAGGACACGGTGATTGGGCCGACCTTGACCTTGACGGCGCCGGTGAACTCGTCGCCGTCCACGGACAGCAGGGTCGCGCCGGGCAGGCACGGCGCCACCCGCTCGACGTCGGTGAGTACCTCCCACGTCTTGGCCACCGGCACGGCGACCCGGAATTCGTTATTGAGCTCCACCGCTAGCGGTCCTTTCGTGCTTTTCGATAGCCTCGACGATGGCGGCGGGACTGGCAGGCAGCCTCGTGATCTCGACGCCAAGCGGTGCCAGCGCGTCGTTGATGGCGTTGATCACCGCCGGTGTGGATCCGATGGCCCCGCCCTCGCCGCAGCCCTTGTATCCGCCGACGCCAGGCCCGGGGATCTCGACATGGCCGTACTCGATGTTCGGCACCTCGGTGGCTGTCGGAATCAGATAGTCGACAAACGTTGAGGAGAGCGGGTTTCCATCGGCGTCGTAGGCCATGTTCTCCAGCAGCGCACCGCCGATGCCCTGCACGGTGCCTCCGGCGATCTGCCCCTCGACCACGTTCGGGTTGATCATCGGACCGACGTCCTCGCTGACGATGTAGCGCGTCAGCGTCACGTGGCCGGTGTCCGCGTCAACTTCGCAGGTGCACGCGTGCGTGGCGTTGGCCCAGTGGATCATCGTTTGCGAGGTGAAGCGTGCGGTCGCCTCCAGCGTCGCCGCCATCCCCGGCGGCAACTGCTGCGGCTCGTAATACGAGCGGTACGCCAGGTCGGCGAAGCTCACACTCTTCGACTCGTCATCGCGTGCAAACGCTTTCGAGCCGCCCAGCTCGATGTCGTCCTCTTCGACGCCCAGACGATGAGCCGCCATCGCGACGATCTGCTTACGCAGAATCGTCCCTGCCTCGTTGACGGCCCCCGCAGTCATCGGGCCGCTGCGGCTGCCTTGGGTGCCCGCGCCGTACGGCGTCACCGCGGTGTCGCCCTGGATCGTTGCGACGTCGGCGATATCGGCGCCAAGCGCATCGGCGGTCAATTGCACGACGGTGGTCTCGATGCTGTTGCCCGTCGAACCGCCGTTCACGTAGACGTTGATCTTGCCCGTCGGCTCCATCCGGATGGTGGCGCCTTCGGTGGCCAGGTGACCGGTCGCCGCCCCCGTCGGCTCGATATACGCCGAGAAGCCGAGCCCGATGTAGCGGCCCTGCTCCAACGCGTCGCGCTGTTCCTTGCGGAAGCCTTCGTGGTCAAGGATTTTCACCGCCTGCTCGAACGTCTCGACCGGGGCGACATGGTCGTACGGCATCCCGTTCGGGTTGAAGTACGGCATCTCGTCACGGCGCAGCAGGTTCTTGCGGCGCAGGTCGACGGGATCGACGTTCATCTTGCGCGCGGCGACGTCGAGAAGGATCTCGCGGGTGAGGGTCTCGTACTGCCACGGGCCGCGGTACGCCGCCAACCCCGCGGTGTTGGAGAACACGGTCTTGTAGTTGAAGCTGGCCTTGGGCACCCGGTACGGCCCTGGGAAGAACATCCCGATCGCGGCGGTGGTCAACACCGGATACGGAGTCGGGTAGGCCCCGACATCCTGAACGAAATCGATATCGGCGGCCAGGATGTTGCCGTCGTCATCAAACGCCATTCGCGCGTTGCCGTCGACGTGGCGGGCCTGCCCGGCCGACATCAGGTTCTCGCGCCGGTCCTCGATCCACTTCAGCGCCGCGGGCACCTTGCGCGCAGCCAGCATGATGCACATGTCCTCGCGCATCGGCACCACCTTCTGGCCGAAGCCACCGCCGGTGTCGCGCATGATGACTCGCACGTTCTGCGCCGCGATGCCGAGCAGCCGCGCACAGAACGCGCGCAGCTCGTGCGGCGTCTGGGTGGAGGCCCACATCGTCAGCTCGCCAGCGGACGCTTCCCACTCGACGACCATGCCGCGCGTCTCGATCGGCACCGGTGCGTAGATCTGCTGGTACACGTTCGCCGCAGCCACGTACGCGGCCGACGAGAACGTCTCCTCGTCGGGCGGCGCCCCGCCCATGCCGCCGGCGACGTTGTCCGGATACGCCTCGTGCACAACCACATCCGAGCCGACGGCTTGAGTGAAGTCGGCGACGGCGGGCAGCGGCTCGTAGTCGACGTCGACCAGCTCGACGGCGTCCTCGGCGAGGTAGCGGCTGGTGGCGACGACGAGCGCGACAGGGTCGCCGACGAACTTCACCTCGCCTTCGGCCAGCGGCGGGCGTGGGGTGTCGGCGATGTCCTTGCCCGCTACCGCGTGCCAGGCTTCCCGGACATCGGGGTTGAGGTCGGCGGCGGTGAACACCGCGACCACTCCTGGCAGCGCCACAGCGGCCGAGGCGTCGATGCCGCTGATCCGGGCCCGCGCGAACGGGCTGCGCACGAAGCAGGCATGCAGCATGCCCGGTCGGACGATGTCGTCGACGAACGTGCCGTGCCCGGTGAGCAGGCGGGTGTCCTCGACCCGCGCCATCCGGGTGCCCGCATACGTCATGGCAGCTCCAACGGGCTAAGCAATCGCACAGCGTCAGCGTACCGGATATGTCATTCTCGGTTTAGAGCATATGGCATTCTCGCCCGGGATCGGGCCGAATCAACCGTCGTGGTGGATGCGCCCCGCGGTCTCGGTCAATGGCCGGCCGCCACCTCCCCAGCGGCGCGCGATGATCTCCGCGGCGATGGACACCGCTGTCTCCTCCGGCGTCCGCGCGCCAAGGTCAAGGCCGATGGGGCTGGCGAGCCTGCCCAGCTCGGCGTCGGTGAGCCCGGCCTCGCGCAGCCGGCTCATCCGATCGCCGTGGGTCCGGCGCGACCCCATCACGCCGATGTAGTCGACCTGGGGCAGCCGCAGCGCCACCACCAGTGCGGGCACGTCGAACTTCGGGTCATGGGTGAGCACGCAGATGGCGGTGCGGGAGTCGATTGCACCCGCTTCGGACTGTGCGGACAGGTAGCGGTCGGGCCATTCGACGACGACCTCGTCGGCTGCGGGGAATCGGGCGGCGGTCGCGAACACCGGCCGCGCGTCGCACACCGTGACCCGGTATCCGAGGAACGCGCCCTGCCTGGCAAGGGCCGCGGCGAAGTCGATCGCGCCGAAGATCAGCATCCGCGGTCGAGGCGCGTGGCTGGCGACGAACACCTCCATGCCCGCGTCCTGGCGCTGGCCGTCCGGCCCGTAGGTCAGCACCTCGGTGCGCCCAGCCAGAAGCAGACCCCGCGCATCGTCGACGACCGCGGCGTCGGCGCGCGCCGAGCCAAGCGATCCCTCGACACTGTGCGGGCCGACGATCAGCCTGCGCCCGATCCACTGCGAATTGGGATGCTCGATAACGGTGGCAAGGGCGGTCGGGCGGTGCGCGGCGATGTCGTCGGCAACCGCCTGCAGTTGCGGGAAGGTGGCCTGCGATATCGGTTCGGCGAAGATGTCGATGATCCCGCCACAGGTGAGCCCGACGGCGAACGCGTCGTCGTCGCTGACGCCGTACCGCTGCAGCTCGGCGTGTCCACTCGCTACCACCTCGTTGGCCAGCTCGTAGACGGCGGCCTCGACGCAGCCGCCGGACACCGACCCCGCGACCGTGCCGTCGGGGGCGACCACCATGGTGGCGCCCGGCTGACGCGGCGCGGACTTCATCGTGCGCACGACGGTGCCGACGCCGGCCGTGCCGCCGGACCTCCAGACACTCAGCAACTCGTCGAGGACGTCGCGCATAGTCGAAGTGTAGGCGCGCGACAATGTCGAGATGGCTGTGCGAAGTGCTCTTCTGGCCGTACTCATAGCGTTCTGGTGTGCACCGGGCGTGGCGTCGGCGTCACCGCCGGTACCACCGGTTTCCGACGAGGCACGTGCGGCAGGGCTCGTCGACGTGCGAACCGTTGTGCCGGATGCGGTCATCGACCTGCGGTATGCGACATCGAACAACTTCGTCGGCGTGCAGATGTATCCCGCCGATGCCCGGTGTCTGGTGCACGAGTCGATGGCGGCAGGCCTGGCCACCGCGGCCGAAGCGCTGCGCCCCGACGTGCTGGCGTTCTGGGACTGCTACCGGCCGCACCACGTTCAGGTGCAGATGTTCGAGGAGGTCTCCGACCCGAACTGGGTGGCACGGCCCGGCCCGTATTCGCGCAGCCACGAAGCGGGCCGTTCGGTCGACGTGACGATCGCCGGCGCCGATATGGGGACCGACTTCGACGAGTTCACGCCGCGCGCCACCGCCTACGCGACCGAAGGCGTGAGCGCGGCGGCGCAGGCGAACCGGGCGCGGCTGCGTGAGGCGATGGCCGCCGGTGGCCTTTCGGTGTATTCGGGCGAGTGGTGGCATTTCGACACCGACGACGCCTACGACAAGCGGCCGATCCTCGATGTGCCGGTGAACTGATGAGGAGCTTGATCGCCGCGGTGTGCGTCGTCGCCGTTGCGCTGTTGCCTGCCTGCACCAAGGACAAGCCGCCGAATTCGATGTTCGACAGTGCCGGGTACCACGTGCGCGGCGACAAGGTCGATTACCTGGTCGGCTTCCCCGGCAAGGCCAATCAGGTCGACGGTGTCGACGTCGCCTCCTTCGAGGCGGTCGACCGGACGTACGCGCGCGACAAGTCGGCCGTGTACTACGACGGCAGGCAGATTCCCGGCGCTGACCCCGCCACCTTTGAATTACTCGACAGGAAGGACGGCCGCACGGTCCACGTCAACGGGAACCCGATCGCGGGCGCGGACCCCGCGACGTTCCGCGTGCTGGCGGGCGCCTACGCCCAAGATGCCGGGCACGTCTTCTATTTCGCCGATCAGATCATCGATGCCGACGCGGCCTCGTTCCGCGTGCTCAACGCCGACCTCGAATGCTCGGCCGATGAGCAGCGTGCGTACTACCGGGACACCGTCATCGCCAACGCGGATCCTGGCACCTTTCCGCCAGGCAAAGCTGTCACCGGGTGCGACGAGACGTCAATCGCGTTCGCGGACTAGTCGTTTCGCTGCCATAGGCAGTTGCCGCTGAGCGCGATGTCGAACAGCCGAGGCAGGACGGTGACCTCGAGCGGCCTGCCCGGCTGTCCCTCCGTGGTTTGGGGCTCACCGACGACGCCAGGGCTCAGGACGACCGACTGCTGCGCGCGGCACTGGCTCGACGAGTCCTGCGGTGTCGCGGTCCATTCGCCCGATCGCAGGTTCGGGTTGCGCTTACCTTCACCGTGCAGCGCGAGCGCGGGACCGTAGCTCAGCCACACGTCGCTCGGCGGCTGGGGCGTGGTGACGGCGTGCCACTGCCCGCCCTGGCACACCAACGGCATCGTGGCGCCCGACGGCAGGGTCATCGCATCGGCGTAGTTCGACGCGCACGGCGAATCCGACTGCGGCGCAACGGGGTCGGCAGCAGCCACCGCAGACGAAAACACCACGGAAAGCGCTGCCACCGCGAACGCCACGCTCTTCACCGGACTACACCTTGGTGAGGTCGGTGCGCATCAGCATGACGTTGTACTCCGACCACAGGGACAGGTTCCAGTACAGGTCCGATCCGGTGCCCATGGTCGACGGCGACCACGGATGCATCATCGGCGCGTAGATTCCGCCGTTCTGCTGGGCCATCAGCACCTTCGCCGACGACCATGTCCCCTGCGGGGTGTCCGACGTGCGCATCACGATGTTGTTGAACTGGTCGCCGTAGAGCGTGACGTACTTCTTCAGCGACTTGTTGTACTGCACCGACATTTCGCTGACCTGGTTGCCCGCGTTGGCAACCCCGCATGCCCCGGTGTCCTGTCCGAAGACGGCGGTGGCGGCAGCCGGATTGTTTCTGTGCCACCCCGCCGGCGTCGCTCCCCAGCCGAACCATCCGCCGGGGGTGCCTGCGCTGTAGTAGTCGTACTTGGTCAGGTCCAAGATGTCTCGCTCGGCGACGCGCGCCAGGTGCGCGGCGCCCTGCCTGCCGTTCGGTGTGCCGTACATGTAGACATAACCGTCGCCGGGCCGCACGAACGCCGACTGCTGGAAGTTCTGGTTACCGCCCCACGGCTGGTTGTACCGCACGGTGCTCGGTGCGACGTGGAACGTTTCGCCGTTGTCGTCGGACCAGGCGATCGCGGAGTAGTTCGTCGACCACTGCCCCGGGGCGCCCCACTGCGACACCGACATGAAGCTCACGTACTGAACCGCGCCGAACCGCGAGCCCGCGACGGGAACGGAGATACCTGCCGTCGGGATGAGCGTCACCCCGGCCGGCAGACCCTCGGGGAAGATGACCTGCCTCGCGGTCGTCGAGTTCGGGCCCAGCGGAGCGCCGCCGAACATGTTGCCGTTGAACCACTGGCCGTTGGGGACCTCCATCCCGTTCGCAAGGTTCGATGTCGGAGCTGCGGAAGATCGTGTTGGGCCGCCATACCCCGGTCATGTTGTCGGCGCTGAACGTGTCGCCGAGGGCGATCAGGATCTGGTGTTCGTTGATCAATGTCGCCGGGTTGTCGGGAATGCCGTTGTCCCACATGACTCCGACGTCCGTGCCCCAGACCGAGTAGCGCCCAACGGTATTCGCCAGCAGCAGGTTGTCGGTGTACACGTACTCGCCGGTGACCCACTTGACGAAGTTCGTCGACGGGCTCACCTGGGCGTTGGGGAAAGGCAGATACGGATCGACGACCGCGGTCGCGGCAAGGGCGAGGCTCGTCGTGGTCTGCGGGGCGGCCAGCATCGTGTTGGTCGCGGCCCGTCCGCTCAACGCGTTGAAGAAGTTCTCGAACTCGCGCCTGGCGAATGCCAGCAGACCCCAGATCAGCGGCGGCTGCGCAGGGGTGGTGGGCGCCGCACCTGCCAGCGGGTTCAGCACCCAATTGACCACGCTCGACACCATATTGACCGCCGCGGTCAGCAGGTCCGGTGCCGGAGGCGGTGCGGGCGCCGGTGTAGTCGCGGCCATCATCGGTGAGACGTTGATGGGTCCTGCCGCGGCAAGGGCGCGCGCGTCGGCGAACACCGCGACATTGGCGGGTTCCTGAATCACGGACGCCGAGGCCGGGTCCGACGATTGGATCGTGCGGGCCGACAGCGTGGTGCTCGGTTCGGCCGCTGTGGTGGGCGCGGTGTCTTTGGGCTTCGCCGTTTGGACCGCTGTCGGTTCCTCCGTCGGAGTCCCAGGCTCCTCGTTGGGTTCTTCGGTCTCGGTCGGCTCCGGTTCCTCGGTCTCCGTGGGCTCCGGGTCGGCAGTCTCCGCCGGCTCTTCTTCGGCAGTGGTACCGGATGTCCCGGTGTTGGTCTGGGCGCTGACCACCCCCGGTGTGACGGTGGTGGCCGTCTTCGTTTCGGTGGTGGTGTCCGACTCCGGAGACTCGGAAGCTTCGGGGGTCGTCGTCGGGTCGACCGGTTGCGTGTCGGTCGTCGACGGCTCGGTGGTGGAGGAGTTGGTGGAGGGGGGCGGGGGTGGTGAGTCGGTCGTGTCGGCCGATGCGACGCCGTTTCCGGTCGCGATCGCCGTGCCGACGCCCAGTGCGACGGCTAGGCCTCCGACGCGTCCGACATAGCTGGATGCACCCATGTTTTTCCCTCCAACAGGCAATCCCCCTCCCCGTCAATTAGTGCCATTAGATAGCACGCCCGTCTTGATCACAGCAAAACTGGCAAAGTCCCACAAACCACAGGGGTAACGCCGCTACTCGGTAAGGCCGGCCTTCCGCAGGGCGACTTCATAGAGGCCGATGGCCTCGGTGAGCCCGTCGTTGACCCAGGCATCGACGATGCCGACGCGGTCAGCGACCAGCTGGACCTGGGTGACCCAGGTCAGAAAGTCGGCGTCGCGCCGCAGCGAATCGATCTGCTCCTGCGTGCCCTGGATCAGGATGAACCCGCCCAGCTCGGTGCTCTGCGGTTTGAGGATGGCCGCGTCGAACCGCTCGATCTGCCCCTCGTCGGCCAGACGCTCGAGGTATCCCGTCGTGGTCTCCTTGAGAAGTTCGAGAGCCTGCGTTTCGCGGCCGCGGGCGGGAATGCCCCACGCCAGCCAGAGTCCTGCTTGCGCCATGACTCTCCTTCTACACTTCGGCGGATGACTGGATTTCTCGGGCCAAACCTCGGACTTTAGTTCGGGTTGGCCCATCGCGTATGTGGTCAGGCGGGACCCCGCGCTCAGGGTGGTAGGTCTTGTTGGGGGACCGCGGGAGACAGCGAAGTAGAACGGCGACCTGAGGTGGCCGAGCATGTGGACGCAATTACGCGCGGGTGTATTGGCAGTGCACGGCCTCGGCGGTGCGGCCTTTCAGAGGCTGGACGAGAACAGAGATCGCAAGAGTGGTTCGGTACGCCACGAACAGGTGCACCTTGGTCAGGTTCTGAGTTGAAGTCGACCAACTCGTCATTGAGTTCCGTGCAGACGCCGCGAATGGTGGTCTCGGTGAAGGTGCGTATCGCGTGGGTGAACACTGGGCGTCGGTGTTGGGTTACGAACGCCAAGTGGGTTTGCAGCAGCGAAACGCTGTGTAGGGCGCGGCGATAGGTCGTGGTTGTCAGTGCTCACCTCTACGGTTGCGGTGTGGGCACGGCCTACCGCGTGGCAGCGACCCCGGCCGAGGAGCCGGCGAGTAAGTCGCGTGCGCGCAAGCGCCCCAAGGGTGCGCCTACGCATGTTCGGTCCTGGGCGTTGCGACCGGATTTGTGGCAGGCCAAGGTGATTGGGGTCCGGTTTCGGGCGGGTATGCGGGTGTATAACGCGGTCCTGGGCGAATTCGTCAAGCGGGGCCGGGCAGTGAAGGCCGACCCCGCGTGGGCTGTTGCACGCGAGTTGCCGCACCGCGACAGGGACGAACTTAAGGCCCGCAGCGCCGCGTTCCGCGCGGTCGAGACCGCCCATGGGTTTGATCGGGGCGCCGCGCAGTCCTACGCTTCGAATCTGCGCAAGGCGTGGGTGCGCGAACAGATGCCCGCGCAGGAGGCCCAGAACCTGGGCGCGCGAGCGTTCGACGCGGTGCGACTGTGGCATGTGGGCAAGTGCGGTAAGCCGAGGTTCAAATCGGTCAAGCGGGGCCTGCATTCGCTGGCCTCCAAGGACGGCAACGGTGCACTGCGCCCCAGGGTTGATGGTTCGGGCCGTCTGGTGGGTTTGCAGTGGGGTGCGGGGTTGGTCATCTCGATTGCCCGGCCGGCGCAGACCGGTCGCCGCGGTAAGGAGCAGCAAGCCGAACTGGCCGAGATCGAAGCCTTGATCGCGACCGGGAAAGTGTTATCGGCGCGGATAGTGCGCACGTTGGTCAAGGGCGTCGACACATTTCGTATGCAGTTGGTGTGCGACGGTCCGCCGGCTCGCCGGCACCCCGTCGGAGACGGGCGCGTGGCCTTCGATTTGGGACCCAGCGAGATCGCCGTCGCTGTCGAACGGACGGACGGGTCGTGGTCGGGGTGGGTGGAGCCGCTGGCCGAGCAAATCCGGCGGGACACCGCCCGGCTGCGCCGAAGTCAACGCAAGTTGGACCGCCAGCACCGGGCGGGCTCACCGCATTGCTTCCACGCAGACGGCACTCACAAGACGGGTGGGTGCTCGTGGGAGCGGTCGGAAGCGGCGAACAAGACCAGCATGCATATGGCCGAATGGCATCGGCGGCTGGCCGAGCACCGCAAGAGTTTGCATGGGGCGCTGACGAACCGCATGTTCGGCCATGGTGTCGATGTGGCGTGCGAGAAGCTCGATTATCGGGCGTGGCAGAAGAACTTTCCGCGCAGTGTGCGCGACCGGGCACCAGGGTTGCTGGTGGAGATTATTGGCCGCAAGGCTGAAAGTGCCGGCGGTAATCGTCTCTACCAGTTCAACCCGACTACAACTGCCCTGTCGCAAATCTGTCTGTGCGGGAACCGTAAGAAAAAATCGCTCAACCAGCGAGTGCATCGCTGCGAGTGCGGAATCGAAGAACATCGGGACATCTTCTCGGCCTACCTCGCACTGCACGTGCACCAGGCCGAGGATGGTTCTGATCGGCTGGATCTGCACGCGGCCCGACCGGGTTTGGTGCACCGTCAGGACGTTGATGGGTCGCCGAGAACCAGTCGAACCCCCTCTAAGCGGCAAGGCCGTAGACACCCGCCCTCGCGGAGGTCACTGGCGCGCATCAAAGCCCGTAGGGCTGCGAGGCGACAGAGCCGCTCGGCGCGAACTTCCGTCACCAGCTGGCCCACGGCGATCTCCACATGAGCGGATCGAAACAGCCAGTTGGCACGAGGAATCCCCGCACCCTCGAGTGCGGGGATGACGTCAAACACGGGCCGCGACGCGCCTGGGCGGCCGTCATATTGCTCGCGCTCGTCGGCACCCTGAATTACGCCGATCGGTTCCTGCCGGCCGTCCTGGCCGAGCCGATCAAGGAGGACCTGGCACTTTCGGATACGGCGCTCGGCGTCATCAACGGGTTCGGGTTCCTTGTCGTGTACGCGGTGCTCGGCATCGCGATCGCACGGATCGCCGACCGCGGCGCGTTCGGCTTGGTGATCTCGTCGTGTCTGGCCCTGTGGGGGGCGATGACGATGCTGGGCGGAGCCGTGCAATCGGGTTTCCAGCTGGCGCTCACCCGGGTGGGGGTCGCGGTGGGGGAGGCGGGCAGCACGCCGGCCGCGCATGCCTACGTGGCGAGGAACTTCCCTCCTGAGCGCCGCGCGGCGCCGCTTGCCGTCATCACGCTGGCCATCCCGCTCGCCAGTGCCGCCAGCCTGATCGGCGGCGGCCTGCTCGCTGAATCCCTCGGCTGGAGAACGGCGTTCGTGGTGATGGGCCTGATCAGTGTGCTGGTCGCGCCGGTCGTGGTCTTCGTGCTCGGGCCGCGGCAGGACATGCCCGTCGAGCCACCGCGAGCCCAGCAGCGCTCGGCCAATGCGTGGGATCTGTTGAGAAAGCCCAGCTACCTGGCCATTGTTTCCGGGGCGGCCTTCATCTCGTTCGCCGGCTATTCGTTGACGGCGTTCGCGCCTGCGTATTTGGTGCGCACCAGGGCAATGTCGCTCGGCGAGGTCGGCGTGCAGTACGGGGTGGCCAGCGGCCTGACCGGCATCGTAGGCCTGTTACTCGTCGGCCGCCTGGCAGATCGCTTGTCGCTCAAGGACAGTCGGTGGCCGCTGTGGCTGGTGGCGGCGATGACCGCGACGATGATCCCGTTCTCGGTGTTGGCATTCGTGGTGGACAGCCAGCTGCTCTGTGTGTGGTTCATCGCGCTGAGCTACGTCGTCGGGACCGCGTACATGGCACCGTCCATCTCCGCCATTCAGCGGCTGGCGCGGCCCGAGCAACGCGCGACGGCATCGGCGGTGTTTCTGTTTTTCAGCGCGATCGTCGGAGCGGCAGGGCCGTTCGCGACGGGCGTCATCAGTGACGCGTTGAGGGCCGACCTCGGCGCCATGTCGCTGGGTCGCGCACTTTTCGTTGTTCCTGCGGCGCAGGTGCTTGCCGTCATCTGCTACGCGCTGGCAAGCCGCTGGTTTGTCAGGGAGATGGTCGACTAGATGATTGGGTCGTCGTCCGGTCTCCGCACGCGCAGCCACCGGTAGCCGTAGCCGTCAACGCCGACTTCGACGCGCCCGTTGGCGTCCACTTCGTGCTCGACGAGTCCGTGCAGCAGGTCGACAAGAACAGACCCCGCAGGCACGTCCGCCAATTGGATGGGCACGATGCAACCTTCGGCCGCGAAGTTGTGCAGCGCCACCATGGCCCATCCCGATTTCTCCCTGCACACGTGGGCAAGCACCCCGGGGTTGGGCTGCTTGAGCACCTCGGCCGTCGACCAGCCGATCTCTGGCTGCGCCCGATAGGTGTAGATGAGATTTCGCATGAACCACCAGAAGGACTCGTGATCATGGCGCTGGTCCGCGGCGTTGACTCGGTCCGGACCGAACAGACCGTCGGGCAGGGGCCGGACGAGCCGCCGTTTGGTGGCCCTCGAGAAACCGGCGTTGCGGCCTGCGGTCCACTGCATGGGGGTGCGCACTGCGAATCGCCCTGGCACATCCAGGTTTTCGGCCATCCCGAGCTCCTCGCCGTAGAACAGCACTGGCGTGCCTGGCAGCGAGAACGCAAGCGAGTACACCATTCGCATTCGGCGTTGGTCGCCGCCGAGCATCGATGGCAGCCGCCTACGCAGTCCTCGCCCGTACAGCTGCATATCGGGGTCGGGCCCGAAGGCGTCGAACACTTCCTGGCGCTCACCGTCGGAGAGCTTGTCGAGGGTGAGCTCATCGTGGTTGCGGACGAAGTTGGCCCACTGGCTTGTTATGTCGAGTTCCGGCCGCTGTTGGAGCGCGTCGGTGATCGGGCGTGCGTCGCCGCGAGCCAACGCAAGGTACATCGCCTGCATACCGATGAAGTCGAATTGCATGTTGAGGCCGTCACCGTCGGGCCCGCCGAAGAACGCCAGTTGGTCCTTGTACGGAAGATTCACCTCGCCGAGCAGGACCGCGTCACCGAGGCGGCGGGTGACGAAGTTGCGAACGTCGCCGAGATACTGGGCGGGGTCGAACACGCCTGGATCTCCAGGCGCGCCGTCGTTAGCGAACATGAACGGAACGGCATCCACCCGGAAGCCCGAGACCCCCAGCTCCAGCCAGAACCCCAGGGTCCGCGAAATCTCTTCCTGTACCTTGGGATTCGCGATGTTCAGGTCGGGTTGGGTCTTGAGGAAGTGGTGCAGGTACCACTCGTCGGTCCTGGTGTCGAGTTCCCAGAGGCTGTCCTCCTGGTCGGGGAACACCACCTGCTTACGGGTCGACTTGGGTTTGGTGGCGCTCCACACGTAGAAGTCCCGGTAGGGGTCGTCGATGCTGCGGCGAGCCGACTTGAACCACGGGTGGCTATCCGACGTGTGGTTCATGACAAAGTCGATGATGACCCTGATCCCGGTGGCTTTGGCGGTGCGTACGAGTTCGACGAAGTCACCGTGGGTGCCCAAATGTGGGTCCACACCGAAGAAGTCGGTGATGTCGTAGCCGTCGTCCTTGCTGGCGGTGGGATAGAACGGCATCAGCCACAGGCACGTCACGCCGAGGTCGAAGAGATACTCGACGCGTTCGGTCATGCCGCGGATGTCGCCGTAGCCGTCGCCGTTCGAGTCGTAAAAGGTCTCCACGTCTGCGCAGTAGAAGACGGCGTTCTTCCACCACAGGTCGCCGGTATCGCTGCGCCTCATGTCGTCACCTTCTCGGATGAGAGCTGGGGCAGCACGCGTTCGCCGAAGGCATCGATGAAGCCGGATTGGTGCTGGCCGACGAAGTGTAGATAAAGCTCGTCCCAGCCCTGCGCGAGGTCTTGGTGCAGCCACTCGGCGTGCTGACCGAGATCGCTTGAGACGCGGACTGATTCCTTGACGTGCTCGGGCGAAACCTTCTCGCCGATGACATCGAACGCCTCGACGGTCTCGGTGTCCCAGCAGACCGGAGGGGCGAATACATTGGTGCGCCATTGGTCGTGGGCGATGGCCGTTGCCTCGTCCTCGGTGGCTGCCCAGCTGAGGTGGATCTGAAGGCGGGCCGGACCGCGACCGCCTGCCTCGCGGTACGAGTCGAGGACTCTCCGCAACGTGTCGGGTGGTTGATTGACGGTGATCAGACCGTCGGCCCACGCGGCGTGGCGGCCCGCGGTTTCGGGTGTCACGGCCGCGCCGACAAGGTGAGGAACGGTCTCGGGAAGCGTCCACAGCCGCGCCCTGTTGACGTGGACGAGGCCACTGTGGCTCACCTCCTCGCCGGACAGCAGGCGCCGGATGACGTCGACGCACTCGACGAGGCGCTGGTCGCGAATCTCCTTTCGAGGCCACTCGTCGCCGGTGACGCGTTCGTTGGAGGCCTCGCCCGATCCGAGCGCCGCCCAGAAGCGGCCGGGGAACATCTGCGCGAGGGTGGCGATGGCCTGAGCGATGATCGCGGGGTGGTAGCGCTGCCCTGGGGCGTTCACGACGCCGAACGGCAGGGCCGTGGTGGCCAGCGCCGCGCCAAGGAAGGACCAGGCGAACCCGGACTCTCCTTGCCGACTGCTCCACGGGCTGAAGTGGTCGGAAGACATCGCGGCGTCAAAGCCGGCTCGTTCGGCGTGCTGGACGTCGCGAAGCAGCTGCGCGGGGTCGATTTGCTCGTGCGAGCAGTGGAATCCGATGACCGTCATCTGGACGGCATACCCGTTCCTACCGAACTTTCTTCGGTAGGTTGCGATCGTGGCTGAGCTGACCAACCGCCAGATCCTGCTGCGTCGCCGCCCCGAGGGGTTGGTGCAACCCGGGGACACGGACCTGGTGCCCTCGCCAGCACCCGAGCCCGCCGATGGTGAGGCGCTGGTGCGCACCACTTATGTGGGTATCGACGCCGCGGTTCGCACCTGGCTCAACGACCAGCCGGGCTACCTGCCGCCGGTGCAGCTCGGCGAGGTCATCCGGGCCGCAGGGATCGGCGAGGTCGTCGAATCGCGATGCGACGCGTACGCCGTCGGCGACATCGTCACCACGCTGACCGGTTTTCAGGAGTACGTGATCTGCCGCGACGACGTGTTCACCACACCGGTGCCCGGCCCGGTCGTCGACCAGCTGGCGGTGATGTCGGTGTACGGCCCGACCGGTGCCACCGCGTATTTCGGGATGAGCGGTATCGGCAAGCCGCAGGCCGGGGAGACGGTGGTGGTGTCGGCCGCGGCAGGCGCGACAGGATCGGTGGCGGGCCAGATCGCGAAGATCGCGGGCGCCCGTGTCGTCGGCATCGCGGGCGGGCCGGAGAAGTGTCGCGCGGTGGTCGAGGATTTCGGGTTCGACGCCTGCATCGACTACCGCCAAGATGGGATCGCCGCGTCGCTCAAACAGCATTGCCCCAAAGGGGTCAACGTTTACTTCGACAACGTCGGGGGGCCGATTCTCGACGCGGTGCTCGGCCGCCTGGCCCACAAGGCGCGAGTGGTCCTGTGCGGCGTCATCTCCAGCTATCTCACCGGCGAGCACCCCGGGCCCGCCAACTACGTGAACCTCCTTGCCAAGACCGCGCTGATGCAGGGCTTCAACGCGCTCGACGAGTGGGGCCGCTTCGACGAGGCGTTCACCGCGCTGCATCAGTGGGAGCAAGACGGCAGGCTCGTGCACCGCCAGACCATCCTCGAAGGCATCGAATCCTGCGTCGACGGCCTAAACGGCCTGTTTACCGGGGCCAACATTGGCAAGATGCTGATCAAGGTCAGTGAGCCTGGCCGGGCCTGAGGAGGGCGCCGTGTACGACATGAAGATCACCGGGGGCACGGTGGTGGACGGCACTGGTGCCGACCGCTACCTCGCCGACGTCGGCATCGCGGACGGGCGGATTGTCGAAGTGCGGCGCCGTGCACCCACCGACCTGGGGCTCGACGGCGAGGCCCGCGAAACGATCGATGCGACCGGACACGTCGTTGCGCCGGGCTTCGTCGACATCCACACCCACTACGACGGCCAGGTCAGCTGGGACGGCCTGCTCGAACCGTCGAGCGCACACGGAGTGACGACCGTCGTGATGGGCAATTGCGGGGTCGGGTTCGCGCCCGTGGCACCCGGGCGCGAGGCCTGGCTGATCGAGCTGATGGAGGGTGTCGAGGACATTCCTGGCAGCGCGCTCACCGAGGGCATTTCATGGGGTTGGCAGAGCTATCCCGAGTATCTCGACGTGATCGAGAAGCGCGAGCTGGCCGTCGACGTCGGCAGCCAGGTCGCGCACGGCGCTATCCGGGCGTATGCGATGGGGGAGCGTGGCGCGCGCAACGAGCCGGCAACGCCTGACGACATCGACGCGATGGGCCGGTTGGTGCGCGAAGCGATTGAGGCAGGCGCGCTTGGCTTTTCGACCTCCAGGACCATCGCGCACAAGGCGATGGACGGCGAACCGGTGCCGGGGACTTTCGCCGCGGAGGATGAACTGTTCGGCCTCGGAAGGGCGATGGCCGCGGGCGGTCGCGCGGTGTTCGAGCTGGCGCCGGAGGGTTCGGCAGGCGAAGACATCGTGGCGCCCAAGCGTGAGCTCGAATGGATGAAAAGGCTTGCAGGAGAAATCGATCGGCCCGTCTCATTCGCGCTGATCCAGGTGGATGCCGCGCCGACGCTCTGGCGTGAGCAGTTGGAGGTCTCCGCGGAGGCGCATGCACAGGGCAGTCCGCTGTATCCACAGGTTGCCGCGCGCCCCTTCGGAATGCTGATCGGCTTTCCTGGACATCATGCCTTCACGCACCGGCCCACCTACCGAAAGTTGAAGTCCGAGTTGGGGCGTGATGAGCTCGCTGCGAAGCTCGCCGATCCGAGCGTCAAGTCGGCGATCCTGTCCGAGGCCGACCTGTCACCGGACCCCGCGCTGCAGTTCGACGCGATGTTCGCACTGGTGCAGTACTCGTTGGACCGGCTGTACGTCCTCGGTGAGCCGCCCGATTACGAGCCGACGCCCGACCGTACCGTCGCGGCGATCGCTGCGGCGCGCGGTGAAGACCCGCTTGCGGTGCTCTACGACCTGATGCTGGAGTCGGACGCCTGCGCAATGCTGATGTTGCCGTTCTTCAACTATTCCGACCGCAACCACGACGCGATTCGCGAGATGCTCACTCACCCAGCGGGTGTGGTCGGCTTGTCCGACGGCGGCGCGCACTGCGGGTTGATCTGCGACGCGTCGTATCCGACCTTCCTGCTGACCCATTGGGCCCGCGACCGTCACCGCGGTGACAAGCTGCCGCTGGAGTATGTGGTGCGCAAGCAAAGTCACGACACCGCAGAGCTTTTCGGCTTGACGGACCGCGGAACGATCGCGGTCGGCAAGAAGGCAGACGTCAACGTGATCGACATGGCCGCCCTGACCCTGCACGCGCCGCGGATGGCCTACGACCTCCCGGCGGGAGGGCAACGGCTGGTGCAGGGTGCCAGCGGCTATGCAGCCACCGTCGTCAGTGGCGTGGTCACCCGTCGCGACAGCGTCGACACCGGCGCGCGGCCAGGCCGGTTGGTGCGCGGCGCGCGGTGACCCGACGGCGTCGTCGGCCCGAAGTGGCCCACCAATTCGCCATGGAAATGGACCAACTTGGTAGGCCACTGCGCACGTAGCGTCGACGGTATGCGCGTTTACCTTGCGGGGGCCTCCGGCGTCATCGGCATTCGGCTCGTCCCATTACTGGTCAGCGCCGGCCACACCGTCGGCGCCATGACGAGATCGGCAGGCAATGCCGACCGGCTGGCCGCCATCGGAGCCCAACCGATCGTCTGCGACGTTTTCGACAGGGACTCGCTGGCGACCGCGGTTCGCACGTTTTCGCCCGATATGGTGCTGCACGAACTGACGGACCTGCCCGACGATCTGGACAAGGTGCCCGACGCAGTGCTGCTCAACGCGCGGATACGGGTCGAGGGCACCCGCAATCTGCTTGACGCAGTGCAGAACTGGGAGCGCACGAAGATCATGGCCCAGAGCATCGCGTGGCCGTCGGCCCCCGGCCCCGGTGCCGACTCCGTCGCCTCACTGGAGAAAGACGTGCTCGCCGTGAACGGGGTCGTCCTTCGTTACGGCCGCTTTTATGGGCCGGGCACCTACTACGAGGGGGAGCCGCCGGAGGCGCCGCGCGTGCACATCGACACGGCCGCAGCACGGACGCTTGACGCCCTCGACGCCCCGCCTGGCATCCTGACGGTTGTCGACTAGCCGCGTTAAAGGATCTCAGGCCATGAACATCTGTGTTTTCCTGTCCGCTGCCGACCTGGACGAGCGCTACACCCGGCCGGCCCGCGAGTTCGCCGAGCTCATCGGCAAGGGTGGCCACACCCTGGTGTGGGGCGGTTCAGATTCGGGGCTGATGAAGGTCGTCGCCGACGGAGTTCGAGACAGCGGCGGGCGGCTCGTGGGGATCTCTGTCGAGTTTCTGCGCCACTTGGCGAGAACGGACGCCGACGAGATGGTGTTCGCCAAGGATCTCGCCGAGCGCAAGGCGCTGTTGCTCGCCCGCTCCGACGCGGTGGTCGTGATGGCGGGCGGGCTTGGCACGCTGGACGAGGCGACCGAGATCCTGGAACTCAGGAAGCACGGACTGCACGACAAGACGGTGGTGCTGCTGAACACCGCGGGCTTCTACGAGGGGTTGGCGCTGCAGCTCGCACGGATGGAGCAGGACGGTTTCCTGCCGGTGCCGATGGCCGATCTCGTTTACACCGCCGACGACGGTGCGGATGCGCTCGCCCATCTCGAGGAGTGGTTTGGGGCGCGGTGACCCGTCAGTCCAGGCTCTTGTGGTCCCAACGGGTCGGGTCGATCTCCAGGACGCCGCGGTCCCAGCGACCGCTGTCCGCGGCGGCTTGGTATGTGCTGTGCAGGAATTCGAGCAGCGTTGCGTCCGGGGACGCGGACGTGCGTACCGCCTCATAGGTCAGCAGGAATTCGCCAAGATCCTTGCGGTAGGACGCATCGGAAGGGCCGACGCGATAGTCGGCATAGCCGTCGGGCTCGGGATATGCGTAGGAGTAAAAGGCGCCCTCGTCGCCGACGCCCGGCCAGAACCCCGCACTGCTCAGTTCGTGGGAGTACGCCTCGACCATCACCCAGTCGCCCGTATTGGGAGCTCCGCCCGGGTGCGTCGGCGCGGTCCGGCCTGAGAAGCGAGTGCACGCCAAATCCATCGCGCCCCAAAAGAAGTGCACAGGACTGACCTTGCCGACGTAGGAACCGCGGAACTCCTGCATCACGCGGTTGACGGCGATCAGTTGGCGCCAGAACAGCTCGGCCGCCTCGGCGTCGTATGAGCTGTGCTCGGTGTCCTCCGCGAACGGGATCGCCGGATCGACCTCGTTGGGCGTGGCCTGAATTCGCACGGCAATCCCCAACCCGTCCAGTGCGCTCATCGTTTCGGCGTAGAAGTCGGCGACCGTCTTGGGCTTGAGCGCCACCAAATGCTGGCCGCCGCCGCTGGTGCGGATGCGCATCTGCCTATCGAGAAAGTCGAACTCGATGTCGAACACGCCGCCGGTCCCGTCGGGAATCGACGATGTCGCAAGACCGCGGGGGCTGACGTAGAACGTCGACTGCCACCAGTGGTTGACCAACGGTGACTTTCTCATCCGGATCTTGCCAACGATCTGCAACCACAACTGCAGGGTGTCCTTGGTGTCCGACCAGTCCTGGACCCGCAGCTGCGGCCATGCCGAATTTGTCATTGATTCACCTTCGCATACCTAGTGAGTTGATGATCGCCGCCAGTGTCCCAAATGCTGCCACGTCGCACGGTCACGAGTGGCAGACGAAGATGATGATCGCAGGCGCCACAACGACACTCGACAGGATTGCCGTGAGCACGAGCCACTCGCGCAACCGCGCATCCCACTGCGCCGGTGCCGCGAGCCGGGCCGCGCGCGCCACCACTGCGGTATCGGAAGCACCGAGAGCGACCCCGCCTGCCGCCGGTGGACTCGCCAGCGCGATCAGTCCACACAGCAGCGCTTCGGGGCCGTGGCGGCGCGCGGCATTGTCGTCCGCGCACATCTCTACCAATCGCCCCACCGCCTCAACCGCCGCGCGGAACAACGGTAGGCGTGGCATCGCCGAAGCCAGCGCGCGAAGCAGCATCATCAATTGCGGGTGCCGCCCAGCCAGGTGAGCCTGCTCGTGGGCGAGGACCGCGGCGAGCTCTGGTTCGGTCAGCATCGCCGTTGCGCCGGTGGTCACCACTATCGCGTCTGGGCGCCCGGCGACACAGTAGGCGGCGGCCTTGTCGGCGGTCACCAGCACCACCCCGGGCCGTTCGGTTCTTACGCCAAGAATGTGTGCGGCGTTGGCGTGTTCGCGACTGCGAGACCAGAAGCGCCGCAAGGCATTTACCAGGCGACGCGCCACAATGAGCGAGCAGGCCAACGCCGCGGCGCTTGCCACACCGAGCGTGAGGTCGCCGGCCCAGCCGAAGTGATGGAGTGCGAGGAGCATGTCCATGCAGTACTGCACGGGGGCGGCCGGATGTTCACCGAGCAGCGCACCAACCATGCCGCCTGCGGCCACGACCCACGCACCGATGGCAAGGGCGATCGTGGTCAGCCACACCGTCACCGACAGTCGGGGGCTGTGCCCGCTCCTGGTGATGCGAGTCAGCACCGGTGGGCTCATCCAGGCCAGGATTATCCCGTAGAGCAACAGACAGATCGCAGCGTTCATGTGACACGCCGACGGCGGGAGACCTTGCGCAGCGCAGCCTTCAGTTGGTCCGACTCGTCGTCGTTCATCTGCTGCAGGAAGAAATTCAGTACGAGGTCGGCATCTCCGCCGCATTGGAACGCGTCGCGCATGAGGTTGGCCGAGCGCTCCTCGCGAGTCATCGTCGGCCAATAGCTGTACGCCTTGCCCACCCGCTTGCGATCCAGCCAGCCCTTGCGGTGCAGGTTGTCCATGGTGGACATCACTGTGGTGTAGGCGATCTCGCGTTCGGCAGCCAGGTCGTCGAAGATCTCGCGCACGGTGACCTCGTCGTCACGGGCCCAGACACGATCCATCACAACGGCTTCCAGATCACCGAATCCACGCAGCTGCACGGGACGCTTAATCCTCATCCTCCAGAGGCTAGCGGGATTTTCAGGTGCGCAGGGCGCTGCCCAAGAGCCATTGGTCCCACGGCACACTCCAATCTCCGTTCTGCCACTGTTGCAGGGGCTCGCCGCCGGTGTTGCGGATCTCGACGACATCGCCGGGCGCAGAGAAGTTGTAGAACCATTCGGCGTCCTCGGCACTGAGGTTCAAGCAGCCCGCCGAGACGTTGGTGTTTCCCTGCGCCCACACTGTGGCTTCGCGTTCATGCAGGTAGATCCCGTCAGGGCTGATGCGGGTGGCGTACGGGACGCTGATCCGGTAGCCCGACGGCGAGTCGATGGGCAGCCCATAGGTCGACGAATCCATCAACACCGGGTTGGCCTTGTCCATGACGGTGTACACCCCGCGCTGCGTCCAGAAGTGAATCGTGTTGCCGTCCACCGTTTCGGTGCCGCCGCGGCCCATCGACGTCGGCATGGTCCGCACCAGCCGGCCGTTTTCGTACACACTCACCTGTTTGGTTGCATCGTCGGCGATCGTGACGTGCGAGGGTCCGATGCGGAAATTGACCTGGGTGTCCTGCTCTCCGAAAAGGCCGCCGCCGAGGTCGACGCCGTAGATGCGCGCCGCGACGGAGACCTGCGTGCCCGGCGGGAAATGCTCTCGTGGTCGCCAGTGGGCCTTGCGGTCGTTGACCCATGACCACGATCCTTCGACCGGCGGCGACGTCCTGACCTGTAACTGCCGTTCAGCGGCCGCCCGGTCGGGGATGTCCTCGTCGAAGCGCGCAACGATGACGTGCCCGACACCGTATGCTGCGCCCTCGGCGAGCGCCGCGCCCGATGTGCTGGTCAGCGAGACCCGAGTCTGGTTGTCGGGAACCACGGTCGAGAACCGCGAAACCTGCCTTGTGGTAGTCGTATCCGTGCCGCGACCGGTCACGCTGAGGGTGTATGTGCGCCCGTATCCGAGCGGTTCGGTCGGCGTCCATGCCGTTCTGTCGGGCGCCATGGCACCGTTGACGGTTTTGCCTTGCTCGTTGATCATCGACACGTCGGCAAGGGTTCCCGACGTCGCCGCGACCCGGACGGAGTCGACGGGCGCGACCCCACGGTCGTCGCCTTTGGCGTCGATCCTCACAACCGGGGGACTGACCTCGACGGCCTGCTGGTCCTTGGCAGTAGCTGCTTTCGGCGCTGCTGGTTCGGACTTGACCGCCGCGGAACCACTCTGGAATGCCAGCAGAGCGAGGACGGTGACGCCGAGCGGAGCAATGTGGCGACGTGTGTACGCGAGCATTCGACGCCCTCCAGTCGTGGCAGCCTGGGATCACCATCTACGTAGTGCAATAGTAGATGATGAGGCGTTGGTGCCAGACTGGGCTTCCCCCTTGGCGAGGTAGACGCCGGTCGCGTCTACCTCGCCGGGGACCACTTTGTGTTGGGGGCAACATCATTCGGACTCTCAGATTGATGCCGGGCCGCCGGTCATTGTCAGTGGTGGAAGATCAGCGCGCCCGAATTTCCGCCGAAGGGCTGCTGATTTTGCGCCGCCTCATGCGCGGCTGCCCCCGGAGTCGCGGTGACCTGGACATTTCCCGGGTTCTGATGAACGTTGGAGTCGGCTGCGGCGATCGGTGCCAGGCCGATGGTGGCAGCGGAGGCGGCGATGGCCAGTGATGCGACGACGATGCGCAGTTTCATGATTCCTCTTTCTTGAGTGATATCGCTTACAGGCGACCGCCGTTGACCCCTCGGGCCGCCTGAAATCCAGAGTGCTCCGCACAGGGATCGTCGTCAGTGGTGCTAGCCGCCAACCTCAATGAGGAGAAGATGGCGGCTAGTTGGAATGTCGATCGCCAGATCCTGACAGCAAAGGGTCATGTGACATGTGGGACGGCAGTAAAGTGCTCGGGGTGGGCGGAAAGCTGTTGGGCAACGGTCGGGGTCGCTGGCTGGCGCTCGCGGCCTCGCTGGCTGTCTCCGCCGCCATGATCTACGCCCAGAACACTGACGCTCCGCGCGCGCCCGAGACCGCGGCATCGGCTCCACCAAGCCAGGAGTCCGCACCTGGCGGCACCCCGAACGCGACCATTCCCGCGGAGGCCGAACTGTTGGCCGCCAGTGCGCCGGCCGCTGCTCAGGAAGTCCCGTTCGCGCTGCCGAAGGGCATCACGCCGGAGGACGGGTTGCAGGTCAAGACCATCTGGGTTGCGCGCGCCATCAGCGTGATGTTTCCCGAGATCACCACCATTGGCGGGTATCGGCAGGACCCGTTGAGGTGGCATCCCAACGGGTTGGCGATCGACGTGATGATCCCGAATCACAACAGCGACGAAGGCATCGAGCTCGGCAACCAGATCGCCGGGTTGGCACTGGCCAACGCGGAGCGATGGGGCGTGATCCATGTGATCTGGCGGCAGGGTTTTTACCCGGGCATCGGTGCGCCGAGCTGGACGGCGGATTACGGCAATGAGACGGCCAACCACTACGACCACGTCCATATCGCCACCGACGGCGGCGGATACCCGACCGGGAAAGAGACGTACTTCATCGGCTCCATGCGCTGAGACTCGCTTGCCGCCGGTGTCGTATCGGGCGTGCCGCCGGTCGTCTTGTTTATAGGAACAAGATCTCTAGCGAGGAGGCTGTGAAACGTGAAGTATGTACTCCTATTCGTCGAAACCGAACAGTTCAACAGCGACATGGCGGCCATGAGCCCATCGGAGCGCGAGCGCGCGTACGACCGGGTCAACGAATGGTTCGCCAACCACGCGGACAAGTTGCGAAGCGGCAGCAAGCTGAAGGCACCTGAGACGGCAACGACCGTGCGTCTCGACCGTGGTGAACCGGTCATCATCGACGGGCCCTTTGTCGAGGGCAAAGAGGTCGTGAGCGGCTACGTCGAGATCGAGGTCGCCGACCTGGATGAGGCGCTACTCGCCGCTAAGACCTGGCCGGGCTGCCCGATCGTTGAGGTTCGCCCCATCGACTTCGAGCCGGTGTGACCGATGCGGCATATGACCAGTTGGCTCGCGTGGTACGCGAACATGCGAGCCAACTGGCCGCGGCGCTGATCCATCTGACCGGCGATTTCGCCCTCGCAGAGGATCTGGTGCAGGATGCCGTGCTGGCCGCGTTGCGCCACTGGCCGGCCGACGGGATCCCCGAGCGGCCGGACGCATGGCTGTTAACGGTGGCCCGGCGCCGCGGCCTTGACGCGCTGCGGCGCGAGCACAACTACGCGGCCAAGCTGGCGCAACTGCAGTGGCCCGTCCAGCCTGAGCCAGACGAGCGGCTGCGCTTGATCTTCACCTGTTGCCACCCGGCACTGCCGCGGCAGGCGCAGATCGCGCTGACGCTACGGGTCGTCTGTGGCCTGACCACTGCCCAGATCGCCAGGGCGTTCCTGGTGCACGAAACGACGATGGCGCAACGAATCACCCGCGCGAAGCAGAAGATCAAAGAGGCGCAAATTCCGTACCGGATACCCGACGATGACGAGCTGGGCCCGCGGCTGACCGAGGTGCTCGCCGTGATCTATCTGCTGTTCAACGAGGGCTACCTGTCGACGGCCGAACGGGCGCAGGCGCACGACCTCGTCGACGACGCCGAGTGGCTGGCCTCGCTGCTGCACGGGCTGATGCCTTCGGAGCCGGAAGTGGCCGGCCTGCTTGCGCTTATCCGGCTGCACCGCGCCCGCGCCGCGGCCCGCTTCGATCTCAACGGTCACCTGGTGCTGCTGCAAGACCAGGACCGGTCCCTGTGGGACACAGCCGCGATCGACCAGGCCGGCCAGGTGCTGGCGCGCGCCGCCAACCAGCAGCGCCCAGACCAGTACCAGCTGCAGGCGGCGATCGTCGCTTGCCATGCAGACGCCGGCTGCTGGGATGACACCGACTGGGAGCAGATCGTGTTGCTGTACGACATGCTGCTGCATCTCGCGCCGTCGCCCATCACGCGCCTGCACCGCGCCATCGCGCTGCGCTACCGGTCAGGACCGCAGGAGGCGATGGCCGAACTCGACACGCTTGCAAGCGAACTCGACCGCTATCACCTCTATCACGCCACCCGAGCGGACTTTTGGCGCGGACTCGGCAGGCCCGAAGAGGCGCGCGCCGCTGATCGCCGCGCCCTCGAGTTGACCGCAAACCCCGCCGAACAGGCTGTCCTGCAACAGCGCATCTCTGGCACTTACCGAGAGGAACCCTGTGACTGACATCAGCCAACTGCATCGCGCGCTCGTCGCCCGCGTCCTCGACAGCGACGCGAAGGCGCCGTCCGAGATGCGCAGGGCCGCGTTCGACAATGCCGGACTGCGTGAACCGCTGCGCACGCTGGTCGATAAGGTGGCCCACCGCGCGTGGGCCGTGACCGACGAGGATGTCGCCGCAGTGCGTGCGGCAGGGCTAAGCGAGGACCAGATTTTCGAGATTGTGGTGTGTGCTGCCGTCGGCCAGGCGGACCGCCAGTACGCCGGCGCGCACGCCGCGCTCGCCGAGGCGACGGAAGAGGGCGGGCGATGAGGCTGGACATTCTCGACCGGGGGCACTCATTTGGGACGAAGGCGCTGCTGGGGATGATTCGGCTGGTTTCGCGCCAGCCGGTAGTGGACGCCGTGAAGTTGGCGTTCTACCGCAAAGATTTCTACGGCGCAGGCGATCTCACGCACGAGGCGATGCGCGGACCGTCGGAATGGTCGATCGGCGACCGCGAGCTGATGGCGGCGGTCGTCTCGGCGGCCAACGAATCCCCGTTCTGTATCGCCGCGCATTCCGCGACGTCGGGGCTGTGGTACGGCGACCGCGCGAAAGTCGCTGCCGCGCTTGCCGATTTGGACACCGCGCCCATCGAGGAACCGCTGCGGGCCACGCTGCGCATGCTCGGCAAGATCACTCGGGAACACATGATTGCTGCGGATGATATCCGAGAAGTGCTGTCCGCAGGCGTTTCCCGTGCGCAGATCGAAGACGCGTTGGCCGTATGTCTGGCCTTCGACATCACCGCCCGACTGGCCAACGCGTTCGACTTCGCCATCGCGACACCCGCAGCCATGGATGCCGGTGCCCGGCATCTGTTGAAACGTGGCTACCGGTAGGCGATTACGGGCACCAGGTGATGTGCCCGAACGGTCCGGTGACACAGCCCCATCCCGGGCCATAGCCCCAGCCTCCGCGGTTGTCCCAGCCGCGATGGTCATCCCAGCCGCGACGGTCGTGGCCCCAGTTGTCCCAATCGCCTCGATCTTGCTGCCACTGAACGCCCGTGACGACGGGGGCAGATGGTGCCGCGCTCGCGATGCCCGCGCCAAGTCCGACGGCGCCAAATCCCAGTGCGCCCACCATCACAGCGCCAGCCGCAATCTTCTTGATCAACATTGCCAATCTCCTCTTCCCGGCCCTATGAGATCGCAACGTTTAGCAAGCCTAAAGTCATTCCTACTGGCGCAGATTTTGCGTCATTCGTACGGCGGGTAGCTCGACGATCTCAGTGCGCGGGCCAGGTGGGCGGCATTGCGTGCGGCTGCGGCAGTCGCTGTGGCGACGGCTTCAGGTACCTCGTCGAGGTCGTTGTAGTCGGTGGACTCCATGGCCGCGCCGTTCCAATACGTGCTGCCTTGGGCCGGGACGCTGTATCCGATGTCGTTGAGTGCTTGAAAAAGGTCGGCGATCACCTTATGCGCACCGTCCTCGTTGCCGACGACACTGACAATGGCGACCTTGCCGGCCAGCACGGGACGTCCCGCATCGTCCTTGTTCGACAACTCCGCGTCGAGACGTTCCAACACCCGCTGGGCGACGCTGGAAGGATGGCCCAGCCAGACGGGCGTACTGACGACCAAAATATCTGCGGCAAGCACCTTTCGCGGATCTGCGGCCATTCGTCGCCGCCGCCCATGTCGGGCTCCACACCGGGGGCGATCGCGAAGTCGACGCATCTAAGGGCTTCGCAGTTGACGTCCTGCTTGCGCAGTTGATCAAACACATGCTCAGCGATCAACTGGCTGCTCGACGGCGCCGGACTCTTCTTCAGACTGCATACGAGAGCGAGTGCGGTGATTGGGCCGGTGTGGTGGTCACACGCGCGTGTTACCCGTCCCGGCGTATACGGAAACTGTCTAAGCAGTGCTTTCCGACTGGTGGAGGACGGCACCGTCCCTCGGCTCGACACCTGTTTTGATCCGAAGGTGTGCGGTCAAAAGCAGGTTGTCGTAGGCGGAGCGAGGCGGGAGTCTTTCGCTCCCGCTAAGGGCTACGAAGTCGGCGACGATCTGTCGGGCAAGAAGCTTCAACTTCACGTTCGTCTCTTGGGATCGCCACTTGAGCAGTTCGAACGCGGCGGACTCGTCCATCCCGTAGACGAGCATCACCATGCCCTTGGCGTGCTCGATAGGTGCCCGCTCCTCGGCGATCACCGTGACAGCGGCGGTCACCTGTTCCTGCTGATCTTGCTCCGAAGGTGTGACGTCGACGTAGTAGCCGTGGGTGCCGATCACCGTCTCGTCGACCTCGCGCAGAAGATCCCCGACAACGACGACGTGATGGACTCGGCCTTCGACGTCGACTATGCGGTGCCGGCTACTGAACGCTTGACGGTTTCGGCGGATCAGATCGAGCGTGTCGGCGATCTGGCGATAATCGTCGGGGTGCTTGTGAGACAACACCAAGTCTGTGGTCGGGGTGACGGAGCCCGGCAGGTAGCCGTGCATCTTTTCTACTTGAGGTGACCACTCCCAGCGGTCGTCGTCGAAGTAGAAGCGGAACCAGCCGACTCGCTGGGCGCCGTCGCTGGGTTGCACGTCGGCGGTTTGGTTCTCATTTCTTGGATGTTGTTGCATCGCAATACCCCTTGTGCGGAATACCCTCTGCCAATTTGTGTGCTCGGCAGATCCTGCTGAGCGTCAGTGCTCGGCGCGGAAAACGGCTCGCGACCAGACTTTCCGCTCGAACCAGACTTACGGAGCAGTAAATGTTCTACTCCCAATCTGGCCCGCAGGTCAACCCCCCATTTTGGGGAGGCCACGGTGTCGTAATGACGTCTCTGCGAGAGCCCCTAGTACGACTGCCCGTCGGCGTATCGCTGCCGGCGGTAGTGGCGCCCGTTGCCACGGTTCCGGCTCTTGTACGTCGGTAGCTGTGAGTCACAGTTCGGGCAGATCAGCCGCAGGTTCTCGCGTCGGTTGTTCGTCGGATCCCCGTCGACGTGGTCCAGCACCAATGCAAGTGGCAGGCCCACCCAGGTGCTTGCTCGCGCCGCAGATCGCGCAGCAGCCCGACTGAGCGTCGGCGAGGTACAGCCGAATGTAGTGACCCTGGTGGCCGTCCATTCGCGCCTCGCCGGATTCAAGCCAACGCTTCGTATTGGTGTCGCGACGCACCGACGCCTGACATGTGTTACTGCAGTAGATCTTCTGGGTGCGCTTCGACATTGCTGAACCGCAACCGCGGCACTGTCTCATGCTCCGAAGCTACGACTTGCTACCGACAACCAGCCTCCGCCGGATTTGAGCCCCCTGTCAGGATTGAACTGACGGCCTACGCATTACAAGTGCGTTGCTCTACCGCTGAGCTAAGGGGGCGTGCGGCCTGAGTTTATCGGGTCACTCGTCGGTGTCGATCACGCGCTGCGACACGATGGGCCGCGACGCTGACGCGGTTCCTCGGCCGACGGCCCGGCAACGGAATCCGGTCGGCGATGTTGCTCAGCGGATTGACCACCTGGCTCAGCGTGATGACGGCCTCGTGCAGCGCGTCGATCGTCGGCGCCAGCGCCTCGAGTCCTGGTGCCAACCGGTTCAAGGTGTCGGCGACATCGGCGAGCTTGAGCAGCGGCCCGTCCTCCGCGGTCAGGGTGTCGAGCAGGCCGCCCTCGGCGAGCAGGCGATCGGCCACGCCGTCCTCGCGCAGTACCCGCTCGATCAGCCCGTCGTTGGCGAGCAGCTGATCGGCAAGCCCGCCGGGGGCGATCACCCGCGACAGCGCGCCGTCGTCGGTGGTCATCCGGTCCATCAGCCCGCCTTCTGACGTGAACTGGTCGACCAGTCCACCCTCAGCCATCGCCCGCGCGACCGCGCCGTTCTCCGCGGTCAGCCGATCCAGCAGTCCGCCCTCTTTGGTCAGCTGATCGACAAGCCCGCCGGGCTGCAACAGGCGGTCGACGGGGCCGTTCGGTGCCAACGCCCGCCCGAGCGGTGCGTCATCGTCCATCAGTCTTGCCAGCCGGTTCGCCCGCTCGACCGCATCTTCGAGGCCAAGCACGCCCGCCACCGAGCCGGACTTGGCGCGCAAGTTCGCCTCACCGAGCGCCCGTTGAGCGATCCCGAGCCCAATATCGGCGACCGCAATTCCGACCTTGACCGGCGTCAGAGCGAGGTCTGTGAGGGCTTTGCCGAGATCCATTTGCACAGTCTATGGACCGCGCAAGGCGAAACTCACAGGAAGTTCCCAGTGATCGTGCAGGATTATTCCAAGCGAATTGGTGGAGATTAGCGGGATGGCGATGCCTGCACTACCTGAGAACGTGCCCGAAGCCAGGGTCCTGGTGGTCGATGACGAGACCAATATCGTCGAGCTGCTCTCGGTCAGCCTGAAGTTCCAGGGTTTCGAGGTCTACACCGCCTCCAATGGGCCCGCGGCGCTGGACAAGGCTCGCGAGGTCAAGCCCGACGCCGTCATCCTCGACGTGATGATGCCCGGCATGGACGGCTTCGGGCTGCTGCGCAGGCTGCGCGCCGACGGCATCGACGCGCCCGCGCTGTTCCTGACCGCCCGCGACTCGCTGCAGGACAAGATCGCCGGCCTCACCCTCGGCGGCGACGACTACGTCACCAAGCCGTTCAGCCTGGAAGAAGTGGTCGCCCGGCTGCGGGTGATCCTGCGTCGGACCGGCCGTGGCGTCGAGGAACCCCGCAATGCCCGGCTGACTTTCGCGGATATCGAGCTCGACGAGGACACCCACGAAGTGTGGAAGGCCGGCCAGCCCGTCTCGCTGTCTCCGACGGAGTTCACGCTGCTGCGCTACTTCATCATCAACGCGGGCACGGTGCTGAGCAAACCCAAGATCCTCGACCACGTATGGCGCTACGACTTCGGTGGCGACGTCAACGTCGTCGAGTCCTATGTGTCCTATCTGCGCCGCAAAGTCGACACCGGCGACAAGCGCCTTCTGCACACGTTGCGGGGCGTTGGCTACGTTCTGCGCGAACCGCGGTAATTTCTGCCGAACAATGAAGGGGTGACCGTTCTGCGCGGGCGAGGAATCCCCCTGAAGGTTGGGCTGGTGGCCGCCACCCTGGTGCTGGTGGCCTGCGGCCTGCTGGCGTCCGGCATCGCGGTCACGTCGATCCTGAAGCACGACCTGCACAACCGCGTGGACGATACGCTGCTCGACGCTTCCCGCAGCTGGGCCCAGGCGCCGAGCCAGCGGCCCGCGCCGCAGATCGAGGGCCCCAGCCCGTTCCGGCCGCCGTCGGACTTCTATGTCCGCGGCATCGGACCCGACGGCCACATCTGGATGGCCGTCAACGACCGCGCCGCCGAACCCCTGCTGCCCGCCGACAACGACGTCGGGCCGGTGCCGGTGACCATCGGCTCGATCGACAACTCGAGCGTGCAGTGGCGCGCGATGACGGTGCGCGGACCTCGTGGCGAGCTGACTACCGTCGCGATCGACCTGTCCGACGTCCAGTCGACCGTGCGCGCGCTGATCTACGCACAGGCAGGGATCGGCGCTGCGGTGCTGTTGGTGCTCGGCGTCGCCGGCTTCGCCGTCGTGCACCGCAGCCTGCGCCCGCTCGTCGAAGTCGAGCAGACCGCCGCCGCGATTGCCGCAGGGCAGCTCGACCGCCGTGTCCCCGAGCGTGACCCGCGCACCGAAGTGGGCCGATTGTCGTTGGCGCTCAACGGAATGCTTGCCCAGATCCAGCGGGCGGTGGCGTCGTCGGAGTCGTCAGCCGAGCAGGCCCGAAGCTCCGAGGACAGGATGCGCCGGTTCATCACCGACGCCAGCCACGAGCTGCGCACGCCGCTGACCACCATCCGAGGTTTCGCCGAGCTGTACCGCCAGGGCGCCGCGACGGACGTCGAGATGCTGATGAGCCGCATCGAAAGCGAGTCCAGCCGCATGGGCCTGCTTGTCGAGGATCTTCTTCTGCTGGCGCGCCTCGACGCCCAGCGACCACTCGAACGGCACCGCGTCGACCTGCTCACGCTGGCCACCGACGCCGTCCACGATGCACAGTCGATCGCGCCGAAGCGGGAGATCACCATGGAGGTGTTCGACGGCCCAGGCACCCCGGAGGTGCTCGGCGACGAGGCGCGGCTGCGGCAGGTGCTTGGCAACCTGGTGGCCAACGCGCTGCAACACACCCCGGAAAGCGCAGGGATCACCGTGCGCGTCGGCACCGACGACGACAACGCGGTGCTCGAGGTGTGCGACGAAGGGCCCGGCATGACCAGCCAGGACGCGCAGCGCGTGTTCGAGCGCTTCTACCGCACCGATTCCTCGCGGACGCGGTCAAGCGGTGGCACCGGGCTCGGGTTGTCGATCGTCGACTCGCTGGTGTTCGCACACGGCGGCACCGTCACCGTCGCCACCGCGCCAGGCAAGGGCTGCCGCTTCAAGGTCAAACTGCCGCGGATCGCCGACGTGGCCGCTTCGGTCAGTTGAGTTGTGCCAGTGCGTCTTTGATCTTCGCCTGCGCCTCGTCGAGGGACTCGGGCGACGGATTGTTGTCGACACCTGCGAACCCGAAGTCGGTGAGGTTGTAGGCCGGGAACACGTGCACGTGTAGGTGCGGCACTTCCAGCCCGGCGATGATCACGCCCGCGCGCTGCGCTCCGAAGGCCTTGCACACGGCCTTGCCGATCAGTTGGGACACCTCCATCACGCGGGCGAACACCGCGGGTTCGATGTCCTGCCACTGGTCGATTTCGGCGCGTGGCACCACGAGCGTGTGGCCCTGCGTCATCGGGGCGATCGTCAGGAAGGCGACGATGTCGTCGTCCTCGTAGACGAACCGGCCCGGAATCTCCCCATTGATGATCTTGGTGAAGACGGTCGCCATGGCCACGAGCTTTCCAGCAAGCTCTCAGCCGCGCCGCAGTGGGGTGGCAGCTAGTTAGGACACCGTAGTTAATCGTGGCGTGCGTCCTTGACATCGTGATCCCGGTGTACAACGAGGAACGCGACCTCGAAGGATGTCTTCGCCGCCTGCATCGCTACCTTGCGGCCGAAGTGCCCTATACCGCCCGAATCACCGTGGCCGACAACGGCAGCACCGACGGGACGCTGGCGGTGGCGAAGGACCTGGCCGGCGTGCTCGGCAACGTCGACATCATCCATCTGGACGAGAAGGGGCGTGGCGGCGCGCTTTACGCGGCGTGGATGGACTCGGACGCCGACGTGGTCGCGTACATGGACGTCGACCTGTCCACCGACCTTTCGGCGCTGATGCCCCTTGTGGCGCCGCTGATTTCGGGCCACTCCGACGTCGCGATCGGATCACGGTTGGCGGCCTCGTCGCGGGTGGTGCGCGGGCCAAGGCGCGAGTTCGTCTCGCGCAGTTACAACTTGATACTCCGAAGTGCGCTCGGTGCGCGCTTCTCCGATGCGCAATGCGGATTCAAGGCCGTGCGCGCCGACGTGGCCCGCCAGCTGCTGCCGCTGGTGGTCGATACCGGATGGTTCTTCGACACCGAGCTGTTGGTGATCGCCGAGCGCGCGGGCCTCCGCATCCACGAGGTGCCTGTCGACTGGGTCGATGACCCCGACTCCCGGGTAGCGATCGTGGACACCGCGATCAACGACCTCAAGGGCTGCTGGCGGGTCGGGCGCGCGCTGGCCACCGGCGCGCTGTCGGTGCGTGAGTTGCAACGCAGCCTCGGCCGCGAGCCACTTGTGCCAGGCGTGCCGCCCGGCATGGTCGGCCAGCTGGTCCGGTTCGGCATGGTCGGCGTGGCCAGCACGTTGACCTACGCGTTGCTGTATCTGGCGCTGCACCCCGCGATGGGCGCGCAGGCAGCCAACCTGACCGCGCTGCTGCTCACCGCGGTCGGAAACACCGCGGCCAACCGCGCATTCACGTTCGGCATCCGCGGTCGCGGCGGCGCCGCGCGCCACCAGTTCCATGGACTGCTGGTCTTCGGGTTCGGGCTTGCCATCACGAGCGGATCGCTGTTCGTCTTGCACCGCTTCGACCCGACGGTCGGAAAAGAGATGGAGCTCTCGGTGTTGGTGGCGGCCAATCTCGTTGCGACGCTTGCCCGATTTGTGGCGCTGCGAAGGGTTTTCAGCGATTATCCGCAAGCAGTTTCCCTTCGTGCGCCACGAGGTCTAGTGGATATTCGACCAGGAAGGTCATGAAGTCGGGGAGCTGGTAGGCGTCGGCGACCGCAGAGCCAATCTTCTTCAGCACCTTGCGCTTGACCTCAACGTCGGCGCCCTCGGGGATATGCAGGGTAAGCACAGGCCGAACAGGCTCCGAGCCAAGCAATCCGTTCTGGCTCACGGTGGACAGGGGCCACTCCCGCACGAATATCCGCACGTCGTCCGGGTAGGGCCACGCTTCGTGCAGCGCGTGGTACATCGCACTCATCAGTTCGCTTTTTTGATTCTGATCAGCGCCAATGGGCACGTCTAGGTATCCGATGGGCATGGCATCTCCTTCGGTGTGAGTTAGTTACCCAACTAACCTAGACCTGGCCACTGACAAAGCCCTAGACTCTGAGTGAGATGACTGACTTAGAACCGGTGCCAGCGCCGCGTGGCAAGCGTGAGCGGTTGGTGACAGCCGCTCAGGAGCTTGTGTACCGCCAGGGCGTTGCGCGTACCACGCTGGCGGACATTGCCGAGGCGGCGGAAGTGCCGGTGGGCAATGTCTACTACTACTTCAAGACGAAAGACGACATCGTCGGCGCGGTCGTGCAGACGCAGGCGCAGCAGATCGAAGCTGTGCTCGCCGAATTGGAACGCCGACATCGTAGTCCGAGGGCCCGCCTCAAGGCGCTGGTCCGGTTCCTGGCCGAGCACGCGGACTCGACCTCCCGTTACGGTTGCCCGCACGGAACTTTGAGCACCGAGCTGGCCAAGCAGACGGAAGAAGCAGGTTCGCTCGCCACCCCGCTGATGCAGATCCAGCTGGACTGGGCCGAACAGCAGTTTCAAGCCATGGGGCGACGCCACGCACACGATCTGGCGGTCGAGTTACTCGTCGGCTATCAGGGCAGCGCCGTTCTCGCCAACACACTGGGAAAACCAGAGCTCATGACCCGTCAGGCCCGCCGCCTCGAGAAATGGATCGATAACTCATGACTGATGTTTCTGTGTTCGCCGAGTTGTTGCCGATGGATCACGGGCTCTGCGTGGTAACCACGTTGCGGGGCGATGGCAGCGCCCAGTCGTCGGTAGTCAACGCCGGAGTCTTGCCACATCCATTGACCGGTGAGCGGGTCGTCGGTCTCGTGGCCATCGGCGGTGCGCGCAAGCTGGACAATATGCGCGCCGATCCCCGCGTCACCATCGTCGCGCGCGCCGGCTGGCAATGGGCGACCGTCGAGGGCAAGGCCCAGATTGTGGGACCCGACGACCCGCATCCCGACATCGACGCTGACGGCCTGAGGACGTTGTTACGCGACATCTTCCGGTCCGCCGGCGGAACACACGACGACTGGGACACCTACGACCGCGTGATGGCCGAGGATCGAAGGGCGGCCGTGCTCGTCGCACCGCGTCGCACCTACACACACCCAACGACCGCTTAGGCCTCAGGCGTCGCGGCGTGCGCACCGATCACCAGCGGTCCGCGCCCCTCGACGAGCGACATCGCGGCGTCGATCAGGTAGGCGCGCACCACTTCTTGCGCGTCGCGCGGCGAAAGGGGCTCACAGACAAACGCAGGAACGGTGCCCGACGCGCGCATCAGTGAATCCCGGCAGCCGGGGCCGAACTCTGTTCGTACAGTGGTGAATCCGTCAGTCACGCCGGCGAGCGGGAAGACCCGCTGCGCGTACCGAATCAGCACGGCGTGCGCGTTCACCCCGTAGCCCGTCAGGGTGGCCTCATCGGACTTGACGGTCAGCGGCCAAAACGCGGGCGCCGTTCGAAAGCGCCGCACGATCTCACGGTTGGTGCCGCCGGCGACGGGACGGGTGGTGGCCTGAATCCACCCTTGGGCGACGACGTCGTACTGCTGCACCCGGCAGCGATGCATCGAGTAGACGAACGCCTCGGCCGCCGCCCGCACCGCCACCGACCTCGACGGCCAGCCGGGGATCGCCGACGTGAACTTGTCGGTGACGCCAGGACGCACCGCGGGGAGCACCATGCAACGGAATGTTATTAGCTGGCTGGCGTCATGTCACCGTGTTGTCCTAGTTCTTAGGCAAAGTTCACGTTTGCCCAGCTAATTCTCAGCGATCATCGCGAGCGGATCGGGCATGCCTCGGCGAGTAATCGGACCGTCTTGGCGATATCGGCGTCGGCGATGGGCGCGAATGACAGCCGCAGCGCCGGCGCCACGGGGTCCGCGAATGCGTAATCGCGGCTGGTTCGCACATGCAGGCCGCCGGCCGCGCAGCGGGTCGACCACAAACCCACGTCGACATCTGACTCCGATGTCACAGGACACCAGATGCCAAGGCCGCCATCGGAAGGCACTGGCGAAAGCACGTCGCCCAGCTCGTCGTGCAGGGCGCGAAGCATCAGCGTTCGGCGTTTGGCATAGACACTGCGAAGCCGGTTGGCGTGACGTTGAACAATGCCGTCCTCGAGCAGTTCGGCAACAGCAGCCTCCAAGACATGGTCGCCGTGAAGATCGAGAATCGCCCGGTGTCGCGCGGCGGCTTGGATGACCGTAGGGGCGGCGACGACGAACCCGAGCCGCAGACCCGGAGCGAATATCTTCGAGAGTGTCCCGACGTAGGCGACCCGGCCGGTCGAGTCGAGGCTGGCGATCGGCGGAACGGGACGGCTACCGTAGTGAAATTCGTGGTCGTAGTCGTCCTCGATAACAGCGAAATCGTGTTCTTCGGCTAGATCGAGAAGCGCGAGTCGTCGGTCGGCGGCCAACGTGACCGTTGTGGGGTACTGCCGATGCGGCGTCAAATACACCGCCGCCAGGCGGCCAGTCGCTGCGGCACTGGCCAGCGCCTCGATGTCGATTCCCTTGTCATCCAAAGGAATCGGGACCAGGCCGGCCCCGCTCTGCGACATCGCCTCCCACGCGGGCCGGTAGCCCAGGGACTCGACGGCGATTCGCTGCCCCGGCGTCGCGAGAGCCCTGGTCAACAACGTCCACGCCATCTGGCTGCCGGCCGTGATGAGTACGTTCGACGGCGCGGCAGGCAATCCCCGGGTCGCCGACACCATCTGCGCCAATGCCGCTCGTAACCGCGGATGGCCGGTCGGGTCCCGGTAACCCAGAAGCTGATGTCCCTGGAGGCGCAGCGCCCGCCGCCATGCTCGCGACAGTTCGCCGATCGGAAAGTTGGACAGATCCGGTTGGCCGCTGCTGAGATCGACCGATGCACTGAAACCGTCATCGACGGTCTCCGGCGGTGAATGAACCGTCAACGGTGAAGCGGCAGAGGTACGACGCCGGCCTCGCGGCCTTCTGGCATTCGATTGCGGTAAGGTGTCGGCAACGAAGGTGCCGCTGGCAGGCGCCATCTTCAACCACCCCTCCGCCACCAGGGTGTCGTAGGCCGTAACCACGGTTTGCCTGCTTACGCTGAGCTGCTCCGCCAACGTTCGGCTGCCCGGCAGTGCAGTGCCCGGTCGCAGCCGACCACGCAGGATCTCCGCGGTGATGGAGAGCGCGATGCGCTCGAACATCGGCCGGTGGGAGCCGGCGGCGTCAAGGTTCAGTTCGACCGCCCAGCGCGCCATCCCGCATCCTTACACGCGCAGGGAGCGCAGTGGGTTGACTCGCGTCAGCTGATGGGTCGCATCGGCTCCGAGCAGGCGGCCCAGCTCAGGGAAGACGGCTTCGGCAAGGTGGGCGTACCCGTAGCCGCCATATTCCGCTAGACAGTGGCGCATGCAAATGTCTTGTGACAACACAATGTTGCCGAGTAGTCCGCGGTCGGCAAGACCGACTATCGCCTGGATGCGCGCGTGGTCGGTGTCGGCGTAGCCCGCACTGTTTCCGCGAAACAGCGACCGCCCGAACAGATCGAACGATGCCGTGTATCCCCGTCGCATGACATCGGCCACCACCCAGGCGTCGATGTGCCAGTCGAGATGAGCCACGGTCACCCGCGTGGGATCGACCCCCCGTCGTTCGAGGATGTCGAGGGCGCCGTCGAGACTGGGCAGCCCTGGTTCGGTGTGCACGACGACGGGTAGACCCGTATCGGCAGCGACGATCGCCGCCGCCTCAAGTGTGCGCTTCTCTGCGGTCGGAAACTCGGCGCTCACACCGAGTTCGCCAAGCACCCCGATCGTGTAACCATCGATCCCGTCGGTGAACTGGTCGATCCACCGATAAACCAATTGGTCGACGGACTCCGATTGCTGCCGCGGATTTAGCGACGCGGCAATGTATCTGCCAATCCCGAGCACGATCTGCACGCCTGCCGCCGTTGCCGCGCGAACCGTTGCCGCCGGGCGAGGGTGTAACCCCTCGGTGGTGAGTTCAGCAACGAGCTGGCATCCGGTGTCGACGGCATGCTTTAACTCCTCTGTGGCCAAGTCGGAATCGCTCAGCACGAGGTTTTCAGGAACGCTGCCCTGCGGGTCGTCGCGTACCTCGGCAATGGTGGCCGGGCCGACCCTCCGCCCGGCCACCTCTGGATGGTCGATTGGACTCGACCCGTGCCAGCGAGCGCGCACGTCACACAGCACGTGTTCATGGGGCAGTGTGTAACCGTCGTCCGGGTCCACGCTCCGCACACCGAGTGCCGTACGCACCGTTACGGTCCCGGTCATGTCGACGGGGATTTCCGCTGTCGGGGCATGACCTCCTTGATGCCCAGGTAAACACAACCGCTGACCAGTTGGGTGGCGACGATATAGGCGGCGAGGTGCAGTGGGTGGCCAATATGGATGAAGAACTCGCTGATCAGAGGTGCCGTACCGCCGAAGATCGCCGCGGACACGGCGTAGGCGATGCCGATACCGGTGGTGCGTAACGGAGCAGGGAATTGTTCGCAGTACACGGCCGGCATGTTCGATTCCATCAACGACAACAGCAGCGCCGCAACCGCGCTGGTGGTCGCGTAGAGCACCAGATTGCCCGAACCCGCCATATACAACAGTGGGTACGCCAGAACTACGAATCCGGCCGCCTCTATCACCATCGGCAACCGCCTGCCGGTGATGGTGTCCGAGATCAACCCGGCCAACGGCATCACCAGCACGAACAACGTCAGCGTCGCCGCGTTCACGAGAAGTGTCGCCGACAGGGGAAGTCCGCCGACCAGATGGCCATAAGACGGAAGAAACACCGTGAAGAGGTAGAACGTGACCGTGGCGCCCATGTTCATGCCGATGATCCGTGCCGTTGCCCGCGGATAGGACCGCAGAACTGTTGATCGCGGAGAGGATGCGACAGAGTCGACCTTCTCGATGGCGGTGAACTCGGCGGTTTCTGGCACCCTAAGCCGCAGAAACAACCCGAAGAGGGACAGCACCGCCCCGAGCACGAAGGCCAATCGCCATCCCCACGACTGGGCGGCCGCGTCGGGCATCAAGCCGGTGATGGCGGCCGCCACCCCGCTGCCCAGCAGCGATCCGAACCCGACAGACGCGTTCTGCAGCGAGCCGATGAGCCCACGCCGGTTGGCGGGGCTGTGCTCGATGAGGAACACGCTGCTCACGGCGAACTCTGCGCCGGCCGACAGCCCTTGAGCACATCGCGCGATGACGAGCAGCGCTGGTGCTGCCCATCCGATCTGGTTGAAGGTGGGGGCCACCGCCAGAAGTAGGCAGCCCGCTCCCATGAGCAACACCGTGATTGCCATCGCCGTGCGTCGTCCCAGACGATCACCCAGCGGCGCTAGGAACAGCCCTCCGAGGGGACGAACGAGAAAACCAATCGCGAAGGCCGACAACGTAAGTAGCAGACTTGCGGTGGGCGAGAACGTCGGGAAGAACTGGTGAGCGAACACTGGCGCCAACAGCCCATAGATGAACCAGTCGTACCACTCGACCATGTTCCCGAAGGTCGCGGCGGCGATAGCACCGCGCCGGCCAGTTGCCGCCCTGGCGAGAGGCTGGGCATCGGTCATCACGTCCGGTTGCGGGTCGTGTCCCACTGGCGGGGCTATCGGGAAGGGGTCCATGTCAGCTCCTTATGAGGCTGGGCCACCGCAGCGTCGTCGCGCAAGATCCGCCCGGATCGCGCGACGAACACGGCGTTTTCGATGGCGGTGATGTCGCTGATCGGATCTCCCGTGACGGCGAGCAGATCGGCCTGGGCGCCTGGCCGCAGGCAGCCTATTTGTCCTTCGCGGCGCAGCAACTGCGCCGCCGTCGTGGTCGCCGCTCTCAACGCGTCCAACGGCGACATGCCGTAGTCGACGAGCAGGCGGAATTCATACAGTTGTTCGCCGTGCGGAAATGATCCGACGTCGGTGCCGAACGCGATCCGTACCCGAGCCTTCTGTGCCCTGGGAAGTGCTGATTTATGGCTGGTGACAAAGCGCTGGTGAAAGTCCGAAGACTGCTTGCCCCAGTATTCACCGGGCTTGACGTAAGTCGAAAACGTCGGCACCCAGTATGTGCCGCGCTCGGACATGACGGCCAGGTCTTCATCGGTCAGCAACGGGCCGTGCTCGATGGTTCGGACACCGCCGCGAGAAGCGGCCAAGGCTGCGGCACCGCCATATGCGTGCGCCGCGACGTCCCGGCGGAATCTTTTTGCCTCGGCGACAATGGTTTTGACGTCCTCGAGGTCTACCTGATGCAAGGGCTCCATCGTTTCGGGATCGACGTCCATCTGAGTGCTGGTCGCGTACAACTTGATCCAGTCGGCGCCGAGGCGGATCTGGCGGCGGACCGCTTTGACCATTTCGGCTCGGCTGTCCACCATCTCGGCGAGGTCGGGCAGCCCGAGTTGCGGATTCACGCGGTCGTCGAGACGCATATCGCCGCCGGTGATGGAGAGGGTGTCGGTCGCGACGAACATCTGGGGACCGGGAATGACGTCCCGAGCGATCGCGTCGCGTAGCGCCGTGTCGCAGTGCCAGGCCTGTTCGTTGCCGGTGTCGCGGACCGTGGTGAAGCCGAGCTGAACAGCGCTGTTCACCGCGGCCACGCCCTCGACCGCACGGTACGGCGTTGTCTTGTGGGTGATGGCCGGCGGAAACACCTGATCCTCCGGGCGCAGGAGCATATGCGTGTGGCAGTCGATCAGGCCAGGCAGCAAGGTGACGTCGCCGAGGTCGAGCAGCGGGACGCTGAGTGGACGTTCCGTGGTCGTCTCGGTAATGAGGCCGTCGTTGATGTGCACGTACATGTTCTGCTGCACGCGGCCGTCGGCTGGGTCAAGGACACGCGCGGCGCGCAGCGCGTAGGACGGTGAAACGCTGTCGGTCAATGGATCTCCTCGGCAATCGTTCCGCCCGCGGTTGGGGCGGAACTCGATGATTGCCAAGGCACCGGCAGGGTGAGAAGTGCCAGTACGAAGAAACTGACCAGTCCAGTTACCGGATGATCAAGCCCGGCTGATCATGTCGTGCAGCTCATCGACCGACCAGGGCGGCGAGTCGTTGTGGTCGCGGTAGCCGAGGATCGCGGGCGTCTGGCGATCGAAGCGGCCGACGAACCCGCCCGCGGCGATGAAGATCTGACCCGTGATGTCCTTGGCCAGGTCGCTGGCGAGATAGGCGTACGTCGGCGCGACGAATTCGGGTGGGGGCGCGTCGACTGCGGCCTTGGTACTCGCCTCGTCCAGCAGGCCACGGCGGTTCAGCTCGACGATGTGTGCCTCGTAGTCCGTGCCGGTCGACAACCGGGTCTTCGCCCCGGGGCACACCACGTTCGCACGCACCCCGTGTTCCTTCAACTCCGCCGAGATCGCCATCGTCAGCGCGTTGACCCCGCCCTTGCCCGCCGGATAGCCGGTGCCGCCGTAGTCGCCGAGAAATGCGAACGAACTTGTGTTGACGATGGACCCGCCGCCCGCCGCGACCATCCTCGGTGCGGCTGCCCGGCACGTCTCGAATGTCGTGCCGAGGTGGGCGTCGATCAGTTCACGGAACTGGGCGCTGGTGACCTTGAGGATCGACTCCGCTGCCAGCCCAGCGGTACCCGCGCAGTTGACGAGGATGTCGATGCCACCGAACTCGCGAATGCACGTCTCGATCAGAGCATCGGCGACCTCCGGATCAGCTGGTGAACCCGCGTACCCCACGCCCGAAATACGTTGCGCAGCAGCATCTACCGCTGCTGAGTCGCGGCCGTTGACGACCACCCCTGCTCCATGGGCGGATAGCAGCTCGGCGACCGCCAACCCGATGCCGCGAGTGCCACCGACGACGACCGCGCCGCGGCCGTCCAGGCTAATCGGTCTCGCCCTCCTGGCCGAACTGCATGGCATCCAGATTCCAGAAACCGCGCAGGTTCGTGATCAGACCGGCGTCATCGACCTTGTAGGTGAAAGCGCCGCGCACTGTGGCGGTGAATCCATTGGGAAACTTGGTGCGCAGCACCAGGATGTAGGCGATCTCGTTGGGAGAGCTGGACGGAAACGTCTCCTCGCGCGTGACGGTCAACTGGTTCGGCCCGATGTTGGTGTCGAAGAATGCGCCGACGGCTTCCTTGCCGCGCACACCGTTGCCGTCCGGGTTGGTGACCGACTCACCGATCGGGTCCTCGATGACGATGTCGTCTGACATCAGGGCCAGCCAGCCGTCTCTGTCGCCCGCCTGGACGCATCGCCATGAGGCCTCCGACGCGGTGACGACCGGGGACTGCTGAACTGTTTCTGTGCTGCTGTCGGACATTTCGCTCCTTTTGTTAGATGGCGCAGGCGGCACGGGCGCCGTCCTCGGTGGCCTTGCGGATCAGCCCGAGCCCGGTGCAGTCGCCCGCCGCGTGCACGGGGACCTCGGGTAGGGCCGCGACGAGCTTCTCGTACAGCTCGGTGTTCGATTCCAGGGTTCCCGCCACGACGACGCTGTCCGCGGCCAGCTCGCGACTGGTGCCCCCGAACGGGGTGAAGACGACGCCGCCTTTCACGATCCGCTCGACGGCCGCACGCGCGTGCACCGTCACCCCCAGTCGGTCGAGTCGGTCCATGTGTTCGGTCTTGCGTTTGTTGCCCAGCTCTGGCGCGATTGCCTTTCCGGGTTCCAGCACCGCCACCAGCCGGCCGCGGGCGGCGAGGAATTCGGCAAGCTCAATTGCCACCAGGTCGGCACCGACGATGACGACGCGATGGCCAAGCGGCAGCTGCATGGCCGCGCGAACGGCCGAAGGCCCGGTCTGCACAAGCGGCAGGTCGGAACCTCGGATAGTTGGCAGCACCACCTGGCCGCCATTGGCCACCACCACCGCGTCGGGCCGCATAGCCGCCACGTCGTCGGCCGAAAGCTCGTGACCCAGTTCGACCTTCACGTCGCTGCGGCCGACCTCGTCGCGCAGGTACCGCAGGAACGGCTCGTTCTCCGGATGCAGGATCGACGCCCACAACAGCGCGCCGCCGGTCTGCATGTCGCGCTCGAACAGCGTGACACGGTGGCCTCGTTCGGCCGCTACCCTGGCCGCCTCCATGCCGGCAGGACCGCTGCCGATCACCACCACCCTCTTGCGGCTCGGGCTCCGGTGCACGGCGAGTTCGCGTTCCTTGCCGGTGCGCGGGTTGACCGCGCAGTCGACCGAGAACCGCTGTTCCATTGCGTCGATGCAGTTTTCGCACGATATGCACCTGCGGATGCGACCGGTCAACCCGGCCTCGACCTTGAGCAGCAGTTCGGGGTCGGCGAGCATCGGGCGGCCCATGGCAATGAAGTCTGCGCGTCCGTCGGCCAGAATCTGCTCGGCTGTTTCGGGGTCATGGATGCGGCCAACGGCGATCACCGGCACGTCGACGGCCTGCTTGACTGCTGCGGCGGCACCGACGTTCAGCGCGTCTCCATCGTCGGCGCCGTTCACCATGCCCGTGACGAGCCGGTCGATCACCCCGCCGCTCACGTGGAAACAGTCGACCCCAGCGGCCACCAACTGCGGTGCCACCTGGGCGGTTTCGAACATCGGGCGGCCACCGGCGACCCGCTCGTAGCCTGAGATGCGCAGCGTGATCGGCAGCGCGTCGCCGATCTCCGAGCGGATGGCAGCCAGCGCCTCGAGCACCACGCGGATGCGGCCCTTGGTGGAGTCGCCCCGGTAGTCATCGGTGCGGCGGTTGCGCTGGGGCGCCAGGAACGAGCCGAGGAACATGTATCCGTGCGCGGCGTGCAGCTCGATACCGTCGTAGCCGGCCTCGGCCGCACGCCGTACCGCCGCCTTGAACAGGTCGAAGACCTCGATCAACTGGTCGTGGGTGACCTCGGCCGACGGGCGCCCCGTCAGGTAGGAAGGGATCACCGACGGCCCGATCGACGTGACACCGTGCATCTCGGGTCCAAGTCCGTCGGGCCCGGCATGCACGATCTGCGGCTGGATCTTGGCGCCGTGCTCGTGCACCGCATCGACCAGCGCGCGGTGGGCCCCGACGGCATCGTCGGTGCCAAGATGCAGCCCGCCTGGCGTCTCGGGATGGTGGTGATCAATTCCGGTGGCGCCCACGGTAATCAGGCCGACACCGCCCTTGGCCCGTGCGGCGAAGTAGTCGATGGTCCGTTGCGAAGGCAGGCCGTCCGGCGTGCCGTACATGGTCTCCATCGGCGACATCACCAGCCGGTTGCGTAGCGACATCGCGCCGATCCTGCCCGGCGCTAACAGGTGAGGGAAACTCTTGATCGCGGCTTACCTGTCGTCGTCGGTGTAGCGGATGACGCCGCGAATATTCTTGCCTTCCAGCATGTCCGAGTAGCCGTCGTTGATCTGTTCCAGCTTGTACTGCCGGGTGATCATGTCGTCGATGTTGAGCTTGCCGGCCTTGTACATCGACAGCAGCTGAGGAATGTCGTGGTGCGGGTTGCCGCCGCCGAAGATGGTGCCCTGCAGGTTCTTCTGCATCAGCGTCAGCATCGCCAGGTTGAGCGTCACCTGGGTGTCCATCAGGCTTCCGATCGCGGTGGCCACGCAGGTGCCGCCCTTTGCGGTGATCATCAGGTAGCTGTCGATGTCCTGGCCATGCAGCTCGCCGACGGTGATGATCACCTTGTGGGCCATGAATCCCGCGGTGGCTTCCATGATGCCCATCAGCGCGGTGTCCATGTCCGGATACACATGGGTGGCACCGAATTTCAGCGCCGCATCACGCTTCCACTCGACCGGCTCGATGACGAAGATATACCGGGCGCCCGCGTTGGCCGCACCCTGCAGTGCGGACATGCCCACCCCGCCGACGCCGACGACTGCCACGTCCTGGCCGGGCCGGATGTCGGCGGTGCGGGTCGCCGAGCCGTAGCCCGTCGTCACGCCGCAGCCAACGAGGCACGCCACCTCGAACGGGACCGAAGGATCGATCTTCACCACCGAGCTCTTGTGCACCACCATGTACGGCGAGAAGGTGCCGAGCAGGGTCATCGGGAAGACGTTCTGGCCCTTGGCCTGGATCCGGAAGGTGCCGTCCGAGACGGCCGCGCCGTTGAGCAGGCCCGCGCCGAGGTCGCAGAGGTTGCGCAGGCCGGCCTGACACGACGGACACCGCCCGCAGGACGGGATGAACGAGAGCACCACGTGGTCGCCCGGTGCGATGTCCTCGACTCCTGGGCCGACCTCGGTGACGATGCCGGCGCCCTCATGACCGCCCAGCACCGGGAAGCCGCCCATCGGGATGCCGCCCGTGACCAGGTGGTGGTCGGAGTGACACATCCCCGACGCTTCCATCTGGATCTTCACCTCGTCCTTGACGGGGTCGCCGATCTCGATCTCCTCGATCGACCACGGCTGGTTGAACTCCCAGATGAGAGCGCCTTTTGTCTTCATCCGATGTGCCTTCCGCTAGGGCCAGTCAGGCCAGACTAGAGCCATTAGTTAGATGCGTCACACCCACCCCCAAGCAACCGCTTGGCCGGGCGTCACCAAATCGGGACCGGCGCCTCGCCGAGCGGGTAGTAACCAGGCAGTTTCTCGCCGGCCATGCTGCGCTCGATTCGCTTCTGCATGCCGGCGCTGAGGTCACCCGACCCGATCAGCTGGCCGAACATGTGGGCCACGTGTCCGAAGTCGAAGAAGTCGCGCTGCCATTCGATCATCAGATCCGAATTGAGCCGGAACCAGCTGCCGCCGATGCCGTATATCTCGCCCGTGGTGCCGTCGGTCTTGTTGACGATCTGCTTCCAGAACCCGACGATCTCGCCCTGCTTGTCGTCGACGAGGACCTTCTGGTACTCGTAGACCCAGTTCTCCAGGCCCTCCATCTCCAAACCCAAGGCGATTTCGCGTATTTGATCTTTGCCGACGCACATGACATCTTCCTTGGGCCCGATGTTCCAGCCGTAGGTGGCGTCGTCGGTGTAGAAATCGGCCAGCGGCTTCCAGTCACCCTGGCGTTCGCACTCGCGGTTGGTTTCGAGCCATTGTTCGACCCACTTGTCGAGGTCCTCGCGGGGCAATGACGGCATTGTCAGTCTTCCTCTCTTATGGACAAGGCTTGCGTGGGGCAGGCCCACACAGCTTGTTCGACTTGGGCCCGATCTTCTTCTGGTGGTTCGGCATTGAGGATTTCGACCGTGCCCCGTTTGGGCACGGTGAAATAGTCGGGTGCCTCGAGCTCACACATGGCGTGGCCCTGGCACAGGTCCATGTCGACTTCGATGCGAATGGCCATGGCGTCCTACCCGCGCTTGCGGTAGCGCACCTTGGCCGGCCTCTCCAGCTGCACCACCATCTTCGAATGATCGTTGCGATAGGAGTCAGCGGGCTGGGCCATCTCGAACTCGTACTCGCGCAACAGAACCGAGAAGATTGCCTTGATCTGCATGGTGGCGAACGCGGCGCCGACGCAGCGGTGCCTGCCGGCACCGAAGGGAATCCACGTCCACCGGTTGACGACGTCCGCCTGCTCGGGCTTGTTGTAGCGATCCGGGTCGAACGCGTCAGGGTCGGGGAAGTCCTCGGGGATCCGGTTGCTGATCGCGGGTGAGGCGGCCACGAAGTCGCCGTCGTGGATCGGCAAGCCCGCAACCTCGAACTCGCCCTTGGCAACCCGCATCAGGATGATCAGCGGCGGATGCAGCCGCAGGGTCTCCTTGACGACGTTGTCCAGTTTCGGAATCTGGCGCAGCGCATGGAAACTCACCTCCTGGCCGTCGGCGTACAGCTCTTCGAGCTCTTCGAGCACTTCGGCGTACACCTCGGGGTGCCGGATCAGCTCGATCAACGTCCACGACGACGTGCCCGAGCTGGTGTGGTGCCCGGCGAACATCAGCGAGATGAACATGCCGGTGACCTCGTCGGCGGAGAAGCGGGCGTTGCCGTCCTCGTCCTTGATCGACACCAGCACGTCGAGCATGTCGCGGTCGGCCTTGTCCTTCGGCGGGTTGGCCAGCCGCTGGTCCATGATCTCCTGTACCAGCGCAACGAGTTTCACGCGGGCCTCGTCGCGCCGCTTGAAGCTTTCGATCGGCAGGTACGGGTCCACGTAACACAACGGATCGGTGCCGCGCTCGAGGTCGTGGTAGTACTCGGCGAACCTGTGGTCGAGTTGTTCGCGGAATTTCAACCCGATCAGGCAGGCCGTGGAGGTGTAGATGGTCAGCTCGGCGAAGAAGTCGAGCAGTTCGATCTCACCCTCGTCGCCCCAGCCGGCGATCATCTTCTTGACTTCGCCCTCGATGGTGGCGGCGTGGCCCTTCATCTGCTCACCACGCAGCGCCGAGTTGTGCAGCATCTCCTTGCGCCGCTCCGGGCTGGCGTCGAAAACCACGCCCTTGCCGAAGATCGGCGTCATGAACGGGTAGGCCTCGGCCTGGTCGAGATCCTCGTCGGCGGACCGGAAGAAGAACTCGTTGGCCTCTGCGCCGGACAAAAAGATGACGTGCTTGTCGACCAGCTGGAACCAACCCACATCGCCGCACTCGTCGCGGACGCGCTGCATCAAGCCGATCGGGTCGGTGCGGAACTCCTCGAGGTGTCCGTGCTCTTCCTCGCCGCCGGAAACGCGCGGAACTTCTTTGAGCTCTTGGCTGGTCACGATTCCTCCGTCTCGAGCTTCAGCTTCTGGCGGTCCTTCTTGTCGGCCAACGGCGCCTCGGGCTGTAGCTCCATGTTGGCGATGAAGCCGCCCCGCGGCGTCTCGGCGACGAACGCGATGGCGCGGGCCAGGTCGCCGGGACGCAGGAAGTAGTCGTGGCGGGCCTGGCCCCACTTGGCCCAGTCCGCGAGAGCCGGCCCAATCGACTCGGCAGGAAGGCTCCAGCCCATACCGGTTTTCGTCGGACCGGGGTGCACGATCGAGGCGCGCACACCGGTACCTTCGAGCTCCATCTGCAGGTTGGTGACCATTGCGACTAGCGCCGCCTTGGCCGCGCCGTAGGCGCCCATGTGCGGACGCTGGCGCAGCGCGACATCGGAGCCGACGAAGATCAGGTCGCCGCGCTGGCGCTCCACCATTGCCGGCAGCACCGCGGTGGCCAGGCGGTTCGCTCCGACCAGATGGATCTGGATCTGCGATTCGAAAGCGTCCGTGCTGATTTCGTGCAGCCGGCCGAAGTAGGTGTCGCCGGCGCCCGCGACCAGCAGTTCGATGTCGCCGAGCTCATCGGTGGCCCTGTGGACGAATCCCTTGACCGAATCGGCGTCGGTCACATCGAGGGGAAGGGCGACCGCTTCACCACCGGCAGAACGGATCTGGGCGACCAGTTCCTCGCATTTGTCCACCCGCCGCGCACCGAGCGCGACCGGGAAGCCGCGGCCTGCGAGCTCGACCGCCGTAGCGGCGCCGATCCCTGACGACGCGCCAGCCACGATCGCGGGCCTGCGGTCGGGGAGTGGTTCGAAACGGGGCATTAACGGACCTCCACCGTGATCGGAAGGTGAGCGAATCCACGGACATTGCTGGAGTGGACGCGGACGGCGTTGGCCTCGTCGACCTCGTAACCGCGGATTCGTTTGAACAGTTCGGTCAGCGCCACCCTGGCCTCCATCCTTGCCAGGTGGGCACCGAGGCAGAAATGGGCGCCGCTGCCGAAACTGACCAGCTTCGAGCCGATTTCGCGGCCGATCTGGTACTTGTCGGCATCCTCGAACACCCGGTCGTCTCGGTTGGCAGAGCCGGGCAGCAGCAGCAACACGTCGCCGTCGGACAGCGTGGTGTCGTAAAGCGTCAGCTCGCCGGACACGCTGCGCGCCAGGATCTGACTCGACGTGTCGTAACGCAGCGTCTCCTCCACCCATAGCGGGATCCTGGAGTGATCGTCGAAAACCGGCGCCAGTTGGTCGGGGTTCCTGGCGCCCCAATAGGCCGCGTTGGCAAGCAGTTTGGTGGTGGTCTCGTTTCCGGCGACCACCATCAGGAACAAGAAGGCCATGATCTCGTCGTCGGTGAGACGGTCGCCGTCGATCTCGGCTTCCAGCAGCGCCGAGGTGAGGTCGTCGCTGGGCTGTTTACGGCGCTGGCTGACCATGTCCGCGTAGTAGACCAACAGGTCAGCGGAGGCCTGCATGGCCGATGCAGGCACGTCGGCAAGCCCGTCGTCGCGGTGCATGACGCCGTCGGCGAGCGCACGGATGCGGGCCCGATCGGGCTCGGGCACCCCCATCAGCTCGGAGATGACGTCCATCGGGAGCTTGCCGGCGAACTCGTCGATGTAATCGAAGCTGTCCGATTGCAACGCGACATCGAGGTGTTGCACCGCGATCTCGGTGACCCGCGGCTCGAGTTCTCGAATTCGCCTCGGGGTGAAGCCCTTTGACACCAGGGTGCGCAGCCGCAGATGCGCTGGATCGTCGAGCGCAAGGAACGACATCACCTTGTGCGCTTCGGAGTTACGTGAGATCGGGTCGAGCGAGACGCCGTAGATGTTCGACAGCTCGGTGCTGTTGCGGAAGCCGGCCAGTACGTCGGTGTGCCTCGACAATGCCCAGAACTTGAGCTCGTCGTTGCGGTACAGCGGCGCCTCGTCGCGCAGCCTTCGGTAGTACGGGTATGGGTCCTCGTGAAAGTCGTAGTCATACGGATTGAAAACGACATCGGTGGTGCCTAAAGCCATTTCTGCTCCTCGCGTGCGCGAAGTCATTGCTCGTCCCCGAGGCTGTTTTTCATTGATCATCTCCGAGGATGAGGCCGACCACGTAGCTGAGGCGATCGGCGATCTGGTGGTACGTGACGACGCCACTGCCCGCGTGGACCAGAGCGCCGAAGTACGTCATCTCCAATGCGGAAAGCGTGCGGGGGTCGGCGTCGGGGCCGAGCGCGGAGCGGATGCGGCGGTGGATTTCGGCGCCGATGCGGTCGCGCACCGCGCGCACCGCCGCATCGCCGTTGCTCAGCAGCGCGGTGGTGCAGGCGGCCGCGACCTCCGGCTCGTCGGCGATCACCAGCGTCAGCGCGCGCAGCGCCTTCTCGACCCTTGTCGAGGTGCTGTCGTTGACGTCGGTGAAGTACGGCACCTGGCGGATCAGGTCGAGATAGACCTCGGCGATCAGGTGGTTCTTCGACGAGAAGTAGGTGTATGCGGTCGCGGGCGCGACCTTCGCGCGAGCGGCGACGGCGCGCACGGTCAGATCGGCGTACGACGACTCGCGCAGCATCTCGACGCCGGCCGCAAGCACCTTCTGAAAGGTCTCTTCCTGCCTGCGGTTCCGCGGCGATTCCGGGATGGAAACCACTGCATCGCTGGACACATGTCCAACGTAGCTGACGACGCCTTGGATGGGCAAGTGCACAGGTTAAACCGGCGGACCTTGCGACCTGCTGCCGTAGCGGGCTATGGTTCAAGTCAAGAGTTCCGGACAGCTGTCCAGCAACCTTTTGACAGGAGTCTGCATGGGGATCCTCGCGAACCGTGAGAGTCAGCTGCTCATCGACGGCGAGCTCGTCGCAGGCAGCGCCGGCACGTTCCCGACCGTCAACCCGGCCACCGAGGAGGTGCTTGGTGTTGCCGCCGACGCGAGCGTCGACGACATGGGCCTGGCCATCGGGGCGGCCCGCCGCGCATTCGACGACACGGACTGGTCGACCGACACCGCGCTGCGGGTGCGCTGCATCCGCCAGCTTCAGGAAGTGCTGACCAAACACGTCGAGGATCTTCGCGAGCTCACCATCGCCGAGGTCGGTGCCCCGGTGATGCTCACGTCCATGGCGCAGCTGGAAGGCCCGATCGCCGACCTGAGCTTCTGTGCCGACACCGCAGAGAACTTCCAGTGGACCACCGACGCCGGGATCGCGTCGCCGATGGGCATCAAGACCCACAGGACGATCGCCCGCGAGGCCGTCGGCGTCGTCGCTGCCATTACGCCGTGGAACTTCCCGCATCAGATCAACCTCGCCAAGATCGGTCCCGCGCTGGCGGCGGGCAACACCGTCGTGCTCAAACCCGCTCCCGACACCCCGTGGTGCGCCGCGGTGCTCGGCGAGCTCATCGCCGAGCACACCGAGCTGCCGCCGGGCGTGCTCAACATCGTCACGTCGAGCGATCACGGTGTCGGTGCGCTGCTGTCGAAAGACCCACGGGTGGACATGGTTTCGTTCACCGGTTCGACGGCGACGGGCCGTGCCGTGATGGGCGACGCCGCCGCAACGCTGAAGAGGGTGTTCCTCGAACTCGGCGGCAAATCGGCGTTCCTCGTGCTCGACGACGCAGATTTGCCCGGCGCATGCTCGATGTCGGCGTTCACCGCGTCGATGCACGCCGGGCAGGGCTGCGCGATCACCACCCGGCTGGTCGTGCCCCGCGCCCGATATGACGAAGCCGTCGCGGCCGCTGCCGCCACCATGGGGTCGATCAAGGCCGGCGATCCGACGGATCCCGGCACCGTCTGCGGGCCGTTGATCTCGGCGCGGCAGCGCGACCGGGTGCAGGCCTACCTCGACTCTGCGATCGCGGAGGGAGGCACGTTCGCCTGTGGCGGTGGACGTCCCGCCGATCGGGACACCGGCTTCTACATCGAACCCACCGTGATCGCCGGCCTCGACAACAACGCGAAGGTGGCCCGCGAGGAGATCTTCGGGCCGGTGCTGACGGTGATCGCGCACGACGGCGACGACGACGCGGTGCGCATCGCCAACGACTCGCCGTACGGATTGTCGGGCACCGTCTTCTCGGCCGATCCCGATCGCGCCGCGGGCATCGCCGCGCGGATCCGCGTCGGCACGGTCAACGTCAACGGCGGCGTCTGGTACTCCGCCGATATGCCGTTCGGCGGCTACAAGCAGTCCGGCATCGGCCGGGAGATGGGGCTCGCCGGCTTCGAGGAGTACCTCGAAACCAAGGCCATTGCGACTGGGGTTTAGGAAGGAACAGCATGGGGCAGTTCGACGAGAAGGTGGCCATCGTCACCGGAGCCGGTGGTGGCATCGGCCAGGCGTACGCCGAGGCGCTGGCCCGCGAGGGTGCCGCGGTCGTCATCGCCGACATCAACACCGAAGGTGCCCAGAAGGTTGCCGACGGCATCAAGGGCGAGGGCGGCAACGCGCTGGCGGTGCGGGTCGACGTTTCCGATCCCGACTCCGCGAAGGAGATGGCGGCGCAGACGCTTGCCGAGTTCGGCGGCATCGACTACCTGGTGAACAACGCCGCGATCTTCGGCGGCATGAAGCTTGACTTTCTGATCACGGTGGATTGGGACTACTACAAGAAGTTCATGAGCGTGAACCTCGATGGCGCGCTGGTGTGTACCCGCGCGGTGTACCGCAAGATGGCCAAGCGCGGCGGCGGCGCGATCGTCAACCAGTCCTCGACCGCGGCCTGGTTGTACTCGAACTACTACGGCCTTGCCAAGGTCGGCATCAACGGCCTGACCCAACAGCTGGCCACCGAACTCGGCGGACAGAACATCCGGGTCAACGCGATCGCGCCGGGCCCGATCGACACCGAGGCCAACCGGACCACCACACCCAAGGAAATCGTCGACGACATCGTCAAGCGAATCCCGTTGTCGCGCATGGGTGAACCCGAGGACCTGGTCGGGATGTGTCTGTTCCTGTTGTCGGATCAGGCCAAGTGGATCACCGGTCAGATCTTCAACGTCGACGGCGGGCAGATCATCAGATCATGAGCGAGCACGAAAGGCTCGGATACATCGGGCTCGGCAACATGGGTGCGCCGATGGCCAAGCGTCTGGTCGACTGGCCCGGTGGGGTAACGGTTTTCGATCTCCGCGCCGAGGCGATGACGCCGCTGGCCGAAGCGGGCGCGTCGCTCGCCGACAGCGTCGCCGACGTCGCGGCCGCCGACATCATCAGCGTCACGGTGCTCAACGACGAGCAGGTGCGTGAGGTGGTCGGCGAGCTGGCAGGGCACGCCAAGCCGGGCACCGTCATCGCGATCCATTCCACCATCAGCCCTGACACGGCGGTAGAACTCGCCAAAGAGCTGCAGCCGCAGGGCATCCACATCGTCGACGCGCCGGTGAGCGGCGGTGGGGGAGCGGCGGAGAAAGGCGAGCTGGCCGTCATGGTCGGTGCCGAACGCGATGTCTACGAACGCATCAAGCCGGCCTTCAAGCAGTTTGCCTCCTTGGTCGTGCACGCCGGGGGACCCGGCGACGGCACGCGAATGAAGCTGGCCCGCAACATGTTGACCTTCACCTCCTACGCTGCGGCGTGCGAGGCCATGAAGCTGGCGCAGGCGACCGGTCTCAGCCTGCAGGCCCTTGGCCGGGTGGTGCGCCATAGCGACGCGCAGAGCGGCGGACCCGGCGCGATCATCGTGCGCGAGGACATGAAGGATCTCGCGCCCGACCACTGGTTGCACGACGCCTTCACCCATACCCGTGGGCTTGGCGAGAAGGATCTGAGCCTGGCGCTCGCGCTTGGCGAAGCGACCGACGTCGACCTGCCGCTGGCCTCGATCGCCTTGAAAAACCTGGCCGCGGGGCTTGGCGTTCCGCACACGAAGGAGTGATTATGGACGAGCTGCGCCGAAAAGGCCTCGAGAAGATGAACGAGGTCTATGGCTGGGAGATGCCGGACATGCCAGGCGACTACTTCGCGCTGACCGCCGACCACCTCTTCGGCACCATCTGGAATCGGCCCGGTCTTTCGATGCGCGACAAGCGGATCATGACGCTGACCGTGGTGACCGCCCTCGGCATTTCAGACCTTGCCGAGATCCAAGCCAACGCGGCGGTCGCCAACGGTGAGCTCAGTGTCGACGAGCTGAAGGAGATGGCCATCTTCCTCACCCATTACCTCGGCTTCCCGCTCGGCTCGAAACTCGACGGAGTCGTCACCAAGGTCGCGAAGCAGCACAAGAAGGGCAGAGGGGGAGACACGGCCGAACAAAGGCGAGCCAATGTCAACGCCGCCGTCCAGATGCACTCCGGCGGCAAGGTCCACGATGACAAGTAGGTACGCCGCCCTGTCTCGGGACCAGCTCGCGACGCTGGTGCCGGAGCTGCTGCTGATCGGTCAGCTGATCGACCGGTCCGGGATGGCTTGGTGTATCAGCAATTTCGGTCGCGAGGAGATGCTGCAGATCGCCATCGAGGAGTGGATGGGCGCCAGCCCGATCTACACCAAGCGGATGCAGAAGGCGCTGTGCTACGAGGGCGACGACGTCGTCACGATCTTCAAGGGCCTGCAACTCGACATCGGCGCCCCGCCACAGTTCATGGACTTCCGCTACACCGTGCACGACCGCTGGCACGGCGAGTTCCACCTCGACCACTGCGGCGCGCTGCTCGACGTCGAACCGATGGGCGAGGACTACGTGCGCGGCATGTGCCACGACATCGAAGACCCCACCTTCGACGCGACGGCGGTGGCCACCAACCGCCGGGCTCAGATCCGGCCGATTCACCGGCCGCCACGCACCCCTTCCGACCGGCAACCGCATTGCGCATGGACCGTGGTGATCGACGAGTCACACCCCGAGGTCGAAGGCCATCCCGTGCTGGACGTGGTGCGCCGAACCCGCGCCGCCAGAACCGAACTCGACCCCATCGACACCTCGGGCGACGGGCGGTCCGACTACTCGGGCGCCCTGCTGTCCGATCTCGACTTCGCGGCCTTCTCCCATTCGGCGCTGGTGCGGATCGCCGACGAAGTGTGCCTGCAGATGCACCTGCTGAACCTGTCGTTTGTCATCGCCGTCGGCAAGCGGGCGGGCACCAACACGGACCTCGCGACCGAAATCTGCACCAAACAGCTGATCGGTCTCGCAGGCGTGGCCGCCGAACGCATCCACCACGCGCTGGCACTGCCAGCGGGCATCGAGGGCGCGATGAAGGTGTTCGAACTCCATCCGCTGCTGAACCCTTCCGCGTACGTCACCGCCGAGTTCGGACCGGACGTCGTGGACGTGCACAGGTCCGCTGCCCACGAGGACGGAGCCTGGGTGTCACTGGTCGGCCCTGCCGAGAAGCGCCCGCTGCAGGCGATTGTCGCCGCAGTCGACCCGCACCTCGATGTCGAAGTGGTGGGTTCCGAAAACGAGTGGTCCGCAAGGGTGTTCGCCAATGACACCGCGGCAAAGGAGTTTCCGGAGGTGTCGGTCGCCAAGGTCAGCGGCGGGGCAACGTTCGTGTTCGAGCCGCGGAAGTCGCTGCCGCTGACGGTGGTCTGACCGCGCTGCCCACCCACCTCTGCAGATAGTCCCGCAGGTCCTCGCCGCGCCGCCGCCCAGGGTCGATGACGAACGACTGGATGACGCGCAGCAGATACTCGGCCAATTCGTCGAGATCGGTGTCGGTGAAGCCGAGGCCTGCCCAGCGGACGTCGAACCGTCGCAGCATCGCGCGCGCGAAGTCCTGCGCGACTTCCGAGGTCACCGACTCGGTGTGCGCCGTGGCGCGGCCCGGAACGATCAGCAGGCCGATGTGCTTGTCCTTCGGCAGCCACTCCAATGCCGTGGCGATCCCCTCCGTGACGGCCTCGGCGGGATCGGTGATGCCGACCAGATGCTCGGCGAGCCGGTCGAGGAAGTCCGCCGCAGCATGGACGGCCGCCGCGACAAGCAGCGCATCGGTGCTGGGGAAATACCGGTAGACCGTTTGGCGGGTGACGCCGAGGGTGCGGGCCACGTCGGAGATACTGATGTCGGCGCCGCGCTCGTCGATGGCCTTGCTGGCCGCGGCGAGGATCCGCTCAATCGCCTCGTCGTCGCTTGCCGGCGCTGATCCCGACCATCCATGGGTACGCACGCCGCGATGCTACTTCAGCCTTGATAGGAAACTTCGAGCTTCTTGACCCCGTTGAGCCAGCCCGAGCGAAGGCGTTGCGGTTCGGACAGTTTGGAAATATCGGGGATCTGGTCGGCGATCTCGTTGAAGATCAACTTGATCTCCATGCGCGCCAGGTTGGCTCCGATGCAGAAGTGGGCACCGTTGCCACCGAAGGCCAGGTGCGGGTTGGGGTCGCGGGTGATGTCGAATCGGAAGGGGTCTTCGAAGACGGATTCGTCGAAGTTCGCCGAGCTGTAGAACAGGCCGGCGCGCTGGCCCTCCTTGATGGATACGCCGCCGATTTCGGTGTCCGCCAACGCTGTTCGCTGAAAGCAATGCACGGGGGTGGCCCAACGGACGATCTCGTCGACCGCGGTGTCGGGCCGCTCACGCTTGAACAGTTCCCACTGGTCCGGGTTCTCGAAGAAGGCGTTCATGCCGTGCGTCATGGCATTGCGGGTGGTCTCGTTCCCCGCAACGGCGAGCAGGATGACGAAGAACGCGAATTCGACCTCACCCATGGCCTCCCCGTCGATATCGGCCTCGATCAGCCGGGTGACGATGTCATCGGCCGGGCAGCGGCGCCGCTCGTCGGCCATGTTGTAGGCGTAGCCCATCAACTCGGCGTTCGCGGCCACGTAGTCCGCCTCGAAGTCCGGGTCGTCGGTGTTCATGATCGCGTTGGTCCAGTGAAACAGTTTCTCCCGATCCGCCTCCGGCACGCCGATCAGATCGGCGATGGCCAGCAGCGGCAACTTCATCGCGATGTCATCAACGAAATTGCCGAAGTCGCGTTCTGCTGCAGTGGCAACGATTTCGTGGGCGGCGACCGCAAGCTTTTCCTCGAGCTTGGCGACGGCCCTCGGCGTGAAGAGCCGTGACACGATCTTGCGCAGCCGGGTGTGCTCGGGAGCGTCATGGTTGATAAGCAGCGCCTTGGTCACTTCCAGTTGCTCGGGCTCAGTGCCGTCGGGCAGGCGCATCACGACGCCTTTTCGGTTGGTGGACCACAGGTCGCCGTCGCGCGAGATGGCCTTGATGTCCTCGTGGCGGCTGATCACCCAGTAGCCGCCGTCGTCGAAGATCGAATCCTGCTGCTCGTTCCACCACACCGGGGCGGTCTTTCGCAGTTCGGCGAACTCGGTGACGGGGATGCCCCGCAACAGAACGTCCGGATCGGTGAAGTCGTAGCCGGGGCCGAACGGGCATGTGCTCTGCGTCATACTTTGACCATACACGCCGGTGTCAAGTGTATGGCCTAATTTCGCTGGTGGTCGTCCGTACGATCGAACCGTGCATGCGAAGAAGGCTTTGGTGCGCAGGCCCAGCCCGCGGCTGGCCGAGGGGCTCCTCACCCACATCGAGCGGTCGCCGGTCGACGCGGACGTCGCGGTCAGGCAATGGGAGGGCTACGTACGAGCCTTCGCCGACGCGGGCTGGCAGGTGGCCGAGGTCGAGTCGGTGCCCGACTGCCCCGACAGCGTGTTCGTCGAAGACACCGTGGTCGTATACGGCGACCTCGCCGTCATCGCGCGGCCCGGTGCCGTCGAGCGCCGGTCGGAAATCGCGGGCACCGAGAAAGTGGTCGCCGAGTTTGGTTATCGCGTCGCACATATCGACGCACCAGGCGTGCTCGACGGCGGTGATGTGCTCAAGCACGAGGGAACTGTCTACGTCGGCCAATCCGGGCGCACCAATCCCGACGGTATCCGCCAATTGGCCGAGCATCTGGCGCCTTTCGGCGCGACAGTGGTTGCGGTCCCGCTGACCAAGGCGTTACACCTCAAGTCCGCCGTCACCGCGTTGCCCGACGGCACCATCATCGGTTACGCGCCGGTGGTGGACGACCCGTCGATGTTCGGTGCGTTCCTGCCGGTGCCGGAGGAACCGGGCGCCCATGTCGTCCTGCTCGGCGGCGGTCGGCTGCTGATGTCCTCGCGCGCACCGGAGACCGCCGCGATGTTGCGGGGCCGTGGCTACGAACCCGTGCTCGTCGACATCGGCGAGTTCGAGAAGCTCGAGGGATGTGTCACGTGTCTGTCGGTTCGACTCCGCGGCGTCTGATTAGGGTGAGCCTGTGCGCGTCCTCGTGATCGGATCCGGTGCCCGTGAACATGCGTTGCTGCTTGCGTTGCGGCGGGACCCCGAGGTCGAGGAATTGGCTGTCGCGCCCGGTAACGCCGGCACCGCGATCATCGCCGACCAGTACGACGTCGACATCTCCTCGGGCGACGCGGTTACCCAGCTGGCCCAGCGCATCGGCGCCGAACTGGTGGTGATCGGGCCCGAGGTGCCACTCGTGCTCGGAGTCGCCGACGCCGTGCGGGCAGCCGGCATCGCCTGCTTCGGGCCGACGAAGGACGCCGCCAGGATCGAGGGCAGTAAGTCGTTCGCCAAGGACGTGATGACCGCAGCGGGCGTGCTCACCGCCACCAGCGAGATCGTCGACAACCCCGCGCACCTCGACGCCGCGATGGACAGGTTCGGGCCCCCGGTCGGGGACGCGGCGTGGGTGGTCAAGGACGACGGGCTGGCCGCAGGCAAGGGTGTGGTGGTGACCCCCGACCGCGACGGGGCACGGGCGCACGCCGCGAGCCTGCTCGACGCCGGCCACCCGGTGCTGCTCGAATCGTTCCTGGATGGGCCGGAAGTGTCGCTCTTCTGTGTCGTCGACGGCGAAACCGTGGTGCCACTGCTCCCCGCGCAGGACTTCAAACGGGTCGGCGACAACGACACCGGACCGAACACCGGCGGTATGGGCGCGTATGCCCCACTGCCGTGGCTGCCGGACGACGTGGTCACCCGAATTGTCGATGAGATCGTCAAACCCGTTGCGGCCGAGTTGGTTCGACGCGGCAACTCGTTCTCGGGCCTGCTGTACGCGGGGCTGGCGATCACGTCGCGAGGTCCGGCCGTGGTCGAATTCAACTGCCGCTTCGGCGATCCCGAGACGCAATGCGTGCTTGCGCTGCTGGACAGCCCGCTTGGCAAGCTGCTTCATGCCGCCGCCACCGGCCACCTTGCCGAGGTGCCTGCGCTGCAGTGGCGCGACGAGGCCGCCGTCACGGTGGTGTTGGCCGCCGAGAACTATCCGGGCCGCCCGCGGGTGGGCGACGTCATCGCGGGCGCGGAAGCCGACGGCGTGCTGCACGCGGGGACCGCCCGCCGCGAGGACGGCGCGATCGTGTCGTCGGGCGGGCGGGTGCTTTCGGTGGTCGGCACCGGCTCCGACCTGACCGCCGCACGTGACGCCGCCTACACGTTGATGCGGTCAATTCGCTTGCCGGGCAGCCATTTCCGCAGCGATATCGGGGTGGCCGCCGCGGAGGGCGCGATCACCCTTTAGGCGGTCAGCAGGGGCGTCATCCACGCCAGTTCCGCGGGTATCTGAGACGACCAGAACGCGCCGTCGTGCCCTCCCTCGGAGAACCCGCCCGCGGGCGGATTGGGGAGTTGGGCGATGAACTGCTTCGTCGCCGAGTAGAACGGATCGTCGTAGCCGCAGTCGATCCGCAGCGGAATCGCGTTCAGTGCCTGCAATCCCCAGACGCTGTTGGCGGCGTAGTCGTCCGCACCGTCGAACGCGCCGGGCGCCGCCGCACCTGCCGAGGTCCACAGCGCCGGACTGACCGCACAGATGGCCGCGGTGCGCGGCGCGCCGAGGCGCGCGCCGAGCAGCATCGCCGCGTAGCCGCCCATCGACCAGCCGAGGAAGCCGACGCGCGACGCGTCGATCTCGTGCTCGCCGAGCATCGGGATGAGCTCGTCGAGCACCATCGCCCCGGCGTCCTCGCCGGACGCGCGCTTGTGCCAGTAGCTTCCGCCGCCGTCGACGGCGACCACCGCGACCGGCGGCAGGCCCAGTTGCGCGGCCTGCGCCAGGCCCTGTTCGACCCCGCCTGCCATCACGTCGGCCGCACTACTGCCCTTGCCGTGCAACGCGATGATCGGGCGTAGCGGCTTGGTCTGTCCCGGCGGGCGGGCGATCGCAAAGTTGGTTGCGACGCCGCCGCGCGCCGCCGAGACGAACGAGCCGGTGACATACGTCGGTGCCGCGGATGCCTGCGGGGCAAGACGCAACGCCGCCGCGCCCGCTGCCGCGCCGACACCAAGGCGCAGAATTGCGCGACGGTTCAGTTCGGGCATGCGGGCCATCATGCCATCGGCGGTTGGTCGGCTTTCCCGGCTTCCCTGAGTAAAGCCTGATGATTGGCCGAAAAGGCAATGCCATAACCCCCCGACTGGCAGCATGCTTAACGTGACGGCAGCGGTCACTCCTAAGGGAGAACGTCGGCGGTATGCACTGGTGAGTGCTGCCGCTGATCTCCTGTGCGAAGGCGGCTTCGATGCGGTGCGGCATCGTGCCGTCGCGCGCCGCGCGGGCCTTCCGCTGGCGTCGACGACGTACTACTTCTCATCGCTGGACGACCTGATCGCAAAGGCCGTCGAACATGTCGGCCTGCGTGAGGCCGAGCAATTGACGCAGCGCGTCGCCGTGCTCTCGCGCAGGCGTCGGGGCGCGGAGTCGACCGCCGACGTGCTTGTCGACCTGTTGGTCAGCGAGGCGCCGGGTCCGCTCGTCAGTGAACAATTGATCTCGCGCTACGAGCGGTACATCGCCAGCGCGCGTCATCCAGGGCTGCGTGAGATCCAGCGTCGGATCCTGCAGCAGCGCACCGACGCCGTCGTCGAGGTCGTCGAGCGGTCAGGTCGGTCGGTGCGCGCCGAACTGCTCACCGCTTTGGTCAACGCCGTCGACGGCGCCGTGGTGGCCGCGCTGGTCGGCGATGGCGACAGTCCTCGGGCAACGGCGCGCGCGACGCTGATAGACGTGATAGACGTGTTGGCACCGATCGACGAACGGATAGTGCGGGTGTAACCAATAGGGAGGGCGATGACTCAGCCAGAGACGGTCGAAGAGCAACCACAACTACGACGAGTCATGGGTCCCGGCCTGTTACTCCTGTTCATCGTCGGCGACATCCTCGGCACCGGCGTGTATGCGCTGACAGGCGATGTGGCCGCCGAAGTCGGTGGCGCAGCGTGGGTTCCATTCCTTGTCGCGTTCCTCATCGCGACCGTCACCGCGTTCAGTTACCTGGAGCTGGTGACCAAGTACCCGCAGGCGGCCGGCGCTGCGCTCTACGCGCACAAGGCTTTTGGCGTGCAGTTCGTCACCTTCTTGGTCGCGTTCATCGTGATGTGTTCCGGCATCACCTCGGCGTCGACCGCCTCGCGGTTCTTCGCTGCCAATCTCTCCACGGCGTTCGACCTGGACTTGGGCAAGTTCGTCATCGCCGGTGTCGCGCTGCTGTTCATGGCGATGCTCGCCATCGTGAACTTTCGCGGGGTCGGGGAGAGCGTCAAACTCAACGTCGCACTCACGATCGTCGAAATCACGGGCCTGATGCTGGTGATCCTGGTCGGCCTCTGGGCATTCACAGGTGGCGGCGCCGACGTCGACTTCTCGCGTGTCGTGGCATTCGACACCGCTTCGGACAAGAACGCCTTCATGGCCGTCACGGCGGCTACGTCGTTGGCGTTCTTCGCGATGGTGGGCTTCGAGGATTCGGTGAACATGGCCGAAGAGACCAAAGACCCGGTGAAGGTGTTTCCACGGGCGCTGCTGACGGGGTTGTCGATCGCCGGTGTCGTGTACGTCGTGGTGGCGATCGTCGCGGTGGCGTTGGTGCCGGTCGGCGTTCTCGCGGAAAGCGATACCCCGCTGGTGGAGGTGGTCAAGGCCGGCGCGCCCGGCCTGCCGATCGAGGACATCCTGCCCTTCATCTCGATGTTCGCGGTGTCCAACACCGCGCTGATCAACATGCTGATGGCCAGTCGGTTGATCTACGGCATGTCCCGCCAGCATGTACTGCCCCCGGTGCTCGGTACGGTGCACCCGATCCGCCAAACACCGTGGGTGGCGATCCTGTTCACCACCGCGATCGCGTTCGGCCTGATCTTCTATGTCACCGTGTTCGCGAACAGCAGCGCGATCTCCTTGCTGGGTGGCACCACATCGCTGTTGCTGCTTGCGGTGTTCGCGATGGTCAACGTCGCGGTCCTGGTGTTGAGGCGCGACGTCCAGGCGGCCGGCGGACATTTCAAGACGCCGACCGCGCTGCCCGTCTTCGGCTTCGTCGCCTCGCTGTATCTGGTGACACCGCTCTCGGGCCGGCCGGGCCAGCAGTACCTGTTGGCGCTGATCCTGATCGGGACCGGCGTCGTGCTGTTCTTCGTCACCATGCTGATCAACCGCCAACTCGGCATCCGCGACGCAGGCATCAAAGATCCACACCTCGGCGCCCCGCCGGATTAGCGCAGCGCCTCCCGGATGGCGACCAATTCCTTTTGGGCGTCGTCGAGTAGCTCCATCGCGCGGATCAGCCGCGATTCCAGCGAACTGCGGCTGCCCCGTCGCTCGGGTCGCTCGGGTCGCTCGGGAGCCAGACCGGTTGGCAGCGACGGCGTGACGAGGTAACCGGTTTCGACGTCGCCGTAGATGGTGACGTCCTCGGGCCGGTGAAATTGGTAGAGCGCGACGTACGCGCAAATCACCGCCTCGACAGGGTCCTCGTCCCTGTCGAGATGCCCGGGCCGGGTTGCTGCCTCGACGCGCTTGCGTAGCTCGACCCAGGACGGGTTGCGGTTGACCCGCAGTCGCGGCGACGCGTTGTCGAGGCCTTCGATGTGCGTCATCAACTGCAGGAGTTCGCGCTTGCGGACGTCGAACTCGCCGCGCTTGTACGCCAGGATCTTCGCCAGCCGGAACAACACGACCGTCGCCGAGTGCGGGAACACCTCGATGGCCCGCCGCTTGGCGCGGGAGTGTGGGTCCATATCGAGGTCCAGCCTCTTGGCGAGGACCTCACCGCGTGGCGGGTCGAACTCCGGTCGGCCCCGATATGCGGGGCGCGCACCCGCGTCGAACTTCGTGAAATCGCGGGACAGTGCCGTCTCGCACGGCCGGGCGCCGGTCTCGTTCGGCACGATCAGCGGTGCATCGATGGCCACCAGGCACTCGTCGCCGGTAAACGGAGCGATGGCGGCTTCGATGCTCGCGTCGTCGTGGGCGACTCCGACGTGCAGGAGCCGTCCATCGGCATCGACAACTGCCACGCCAGTCTGATTCTTCTCGCCCCACGCAAGATCCAATCCAACGAACTGCATAGGGCTACTGTGCCGTACGCGGCCTAGTTGTCGTCGTTGCGGAGCCGTTTGATCCTGTCGGCCAGCAGCCCCACCCGGTGTGCATTGCCGTGCAGGCGCACATACCGATCGCCGAAGACGGCCAGCAGCGCGTCGTCGAGGCGACGCACCGCACCAGCCGGATAGCGATAGCCCATCGCCCGGTTGATCGCGTCGGCGTCCACCGTGTCCAGCACGCCGGCGAGTTCGTCGAGCGAGGTGATGCCGAGTTCCAGCAGCAGGCCCGAGATCCAGCCGTAGTGGTCGGTGCGTGACCAGCCCGCGTCGGCGTACCGGTTGCCGAGGTATGTCGCGAGCACCGGGGTCGCGATCCGCGGATCGTCAGACACTTCTTCGTCGGTCGTTTCGTTGCCGGTCATGGTGACCAGCAGCCGCTCCCGGATGCCGGTGAACTCGCGATCGGCCAATTCGAGCAACCCTGCCGCCAGCGTGAATCGCCGGTCGAGGTCGGGTGCGTGTTCGGCGGGAATCGAACCCTTGTAGCGGATGTCGTGCTCGAACTCGGCCCACGCATGCTGCAGCACGGTGCGGACCTGGATCGACGCGGGCTGCTGTTCGCCCTCGACGCCGACAAGCAGGTGCCTGCTGGCATAGCCCCAGCGGCCCTCGCGCGCAGTCTCAAGGCCCATGTCGCGGTCGTCGAGCAGTCGCATCTCGTCGGCGAGCAGCGTCGCGACCGCGTCGACGTCCTCGCGCAGATAGGTGATGACCCGCAGCCCAACCTGGTCGGTGATCTCCACCAGCGGGTCGCCGAAGAGCCGCCGACCGTCGACGGTGCGTTCGGCCTTGGCCGCGAACGACTCAATGCTCTTGGTCCGCGCCGTGATGCTCAGATAGTTGATGCCCGCATCGTCCAGAAGCGCTGTCACCAACCGCAGATAGTTGTCGGTGGCGACTACAAGTGCGGGCCGACGGGTCTCGTAGTCCGCGACGGCGATCCGCGCGCTGGCCGGAATCGGTTCCGCGGGTTGGGGAATCAGGTCCGCAGGCAAGGTCGGTGTGAGGATGTACCCGGTGTCGATGTCGCCGTACACGGTGACGTCGTCGGGTTGGCGGACGGCGCAGAGCGCGACATAGGCGCACAGCACCGCGTCGACCTGATCTTCAGCCTTTCGTAATTCGCTTTTGCGCGTTGCAGTTTCGACCGAGCGGCGGAGCTGTCGCCAGTCGTCGTGCTGGGTGACCCGCAGCGGCACGTCGACGTCTTTCAGTCCTTCGAGCAGTGTCATCAGCCGGAGCAGTTCGGACTGCATCTTCTCGAATTTGCGACCCTTCTTGTCCTTGTACTTCAGCGTCCTGCCGAGCCGGAACAACGAGATGGCCGCGGCGTGCGGGTACACCTCCAATGCGCGCCTTGGGCGGGGCGAGTGCGGGTCGAGATCCAGGTCCAGCGCGGCGGCCAGGCGCCCTCCGCGGGTGCCGTTCGCGAACTCGGGCTTGCTCGTATTGGACGGATGGGCACCGGCCTGGAATTTCGCGAAGTCTTTGTTGAGCGCCGCTTCGCACGGCCGGTTGCCCTTCGGGTTCGTCACGATCAACGGCGCGTCGATGCCGACGACGCAGGCATCGGCGACGTACGGCCTGATCGCCGCAAGGATGCTGGCGTCGTCCGTCTGCGCGGAAACCTCTACAAGGTCACCGTTGTCGTCGACCACGGCGACACCCGTCGGATTGCGCTCTCCCCACGCGAGATCGAGCCCAACGAAGTACATGGGCACTACCTTGCCTTATTCGTGCTCGTATGCCCCGTCGTAAGCTGTGTGTTTGTGACGATCCCTAATGTGCTGGCCAGCCGGTACGCCAGCGACGAGATGGTGGCGATCTGGTCACCAGAGGCCAAGGTCGTCGCCGAGCGCCGGCTGTGGCTGGCGGTGCTGACGGCGCAGATAGAGTTGGGCATCGAGGGCACAGTGGTGCCCGACGGCGTCGTCGCCGACTATGAGCGGGTGCTCGAGGACGTCGACCTGTCCTCGATCGCCGCGCGCGAGCGCGTGCTTCGCCACGATGTGAAGGCACGCATCGAGGAATTCAACGCGCTGGCCGGACACGAGCATGTGCACAAGGGCATGACGAGCCGCGACCTCACCGAAAACGTTGAGCAGCTGCAGATCCGGCGCTCCCTCGAGCTCGTTTTCACGCATGGCGTCGCAGTGGTGGCGCGGCTGGCCGAGAAGGCGATCAGCTACCGGGATCTGGTGATGGCCGGGCGCAGCCACAACGTCGCCGCGCAGGCCACCACGCTGGGCAAGCGGTTCGCGTCGGCCGCCGAGGAGATGCTGGTCGCGCTGCAACGCCTGCGTGTGCTGATCGATCGGTACCCGCTGCGTGGCGTCAAGGGACCGATGGGCACCGCGCAGGACATGCTCGATCTTTTCGATGGGGACACCTCCAAGCTGGCCGACCTGGAGCGGCGAGTCGCGGAGTACCTGGGCTTCACCGACATCTTCACCAGCGTCGGACAGGTCTACCCGCGATCGCTGGACCACGACGTCGTGTCCGCTTTGGTGCAGGTCGGCGCAGGACCGTCGTCACTGGCGCACACCATCCGGCTGATGGCCGGGCATGAGCTGGTGACCGAGGGCTTCGCGCCCGGGCAGGTTGGCTCGTCGGCGATGCCGCACAAGATGAACACGCGTTCGTGTGAACGGGTCAACGGGCTACAGGTGGTGCTGCGCGGCTACGCGTCGATGGCCGCGGAGTTGGCAGGTGCGCAGTGGAACGAGGGCGACGTGTTCTGCTCGGTGGTGCGGCGTGTCGCGCTGCCCGACAGCTTCTTCGCCATCGACGGGCAGATCGAGACGTTCCTGACGGTGCTCGACGAGTTCGGCGCCTATCCGGCGGTGATCCAGCGTGAGCTCGACCGGTATCTGCCGTTCCTGGCCACCACGCGGATTCTGATCGCGGCGGTGCGGGCGGGCATGGGCCGCGAGTCGGCGCACGAGGTGATCAAGGAGCATGCCGTCGCGGTGGCACTGGCGATGCGGGAGAAGGGTTTAGAGCCCGACCTGCTCGACCGGCTGGCCGCCGATCCGCGGCTGCCGCTGGACCGTGTCTCGCTGGATGCCGCGCTGGCCGACAAGCAGGCGTTCACCGGCGCGGCGGGGGACCAGGTCGATCGGGTCGTCGACGCCGTCGACGAATTGGTCAGCCGATACCCGGAGGCGGCCAAGTACACGTCGGGCGCGATCTTGTGACCTTGGCGGATCTCACCGATCTGGACAACTTCGCCGCCGGCTTTCCGCATGAGCTGTTCGAAGTGCATCGCCGCGAGGCGCCGGTGTACTGGCACCCCGCGACGGAGAACACCCCTGACGGGGAGGGCTTCTGGTCCGTCGCGACTTACGCGGAAACCCTTGCGGTGCTTCGCGATCAGGAGACCTACTCGTCGGTGACCGGCGGCCCGCGCGCGTACGGCGGAACCCTGCTTCAGGATTTGGCGATCGCTGGCCAGGTGCTGAACATGATGGACGACCCGCGACATTCGGAGATCCGGCGGCTGGTCAGCTCGGGGCTGACGCCGCGGATGATCAGGCGTGTCGAGGATGACCTTCGGGTGCGGGCCAGGCGGCTGCTGGACGGGATTGAGCCGGGCGGTGCCTTCGACTTCGTGGTCGACGTGGCCGCCGAACTGCCGATGCAGATGATTTGCATACTGCTGGGAGTGCCTGAGTCCGAACGGCATTGGCTGTTCGAAGCGATCGAACCGAGCTTCGATTTCGGCAGATCCCGCAAAGCGTCCATTGCCAGGCTGTCCATCGAGGAGGCCGGCTCGCGGATGTACACCTACGGCCAGGAGCTGATCGCGGCCAAACGCGCAGCACCGTCTGACGACATGCTCTCGGTCGTCGCCAATGCCGATGTCAGCGATGCCGAGGTGTACCTGTTCTTCAACCTGTTGTTCAGCGCGGGCGCCGAAACGACGAGGAACTCCGTCGCGGGTGGCTTGCTGGCGCTGGCCGAAAACCCCTCGCAACTCGAGGTTTTGCGGTCCGATCTGGCTCTGCTGCCGACGGCCATCGAGGAGATGGTGCGGTGGACGTCGCCGTCGCCGTCGAAGCGGCGCACCGCAACCGTCGCCGCCTCACTCGGCGGACACGCCATCTCGCCGGGGGACAAGGTGTTGGTGTGGGAGGGCTCCGCGAACCGCGACGCGGACGTCTTCGACGACCCCTTCACGTTTGACGTCACCCGTAAACCCAATCCGCACTTGGGTTTTGGTCAGGGTGTGCACTATTGCCTCGGTGCCAACCTGGCCCGGCTCGAGCTGCGCGTGTTGTTCGAGGAGCTGCTTACCCGGTTTGCGTCCGTGCAGGTGGTCAAGCCGGTCGAGTGGACACGCAGCAACCGGCACACCGGCATCCGTCACCTGGTGGTCGAACTGCGGGCATGAGGCCGGACGTTTTCGCGGCGGTCATGGCGACCGGCATCGTGTCGATCGCCGCCGTCGATCACGGCTATGGCGTGGTCAGCGGCGGCCTTGTGGTCGTGGCGGCGGTCGCGTTCGCGGTACTGATCGTGGCGGTGGCTCGTGCATGGCGGGCCTTTGATTTCCGCGATCTGGACGTGCCGATCGGGCTGTTGACGTACGTGGCCGCGTGTGCGGTGCTGGCGGCGCGGCTCGCCGAGCACCGCATTGTGCTGTGGGCGCTGGCCGCGATGGCGCTCCAGGGCTGGCTGTCGTTGGCCCCGATCGTGGCCCGCCGGATGTGGCAGCATCGCGGCTCGTTGCGCAGTCGCGCGCACGGCGCGTGGGAACTGGTCAGCGTGGCGACGTCCGGATTGGCCATCGTGTCAGCCGATCTCGGCATCGTGTTCTGGGCCGTGGTGTTCTGGGTGCTGGCGATGTGCGTGTACCTGCTGATGACCGGGCTGATCGTGTGGCGCGTCGACTTGGCCAAACCCGACAGCTGGATCCTGATGGGCGGGGCCGCAATCGCCACGCTGGCGGGCGAGCATGTTCACCACATTCTGACACCCGGTCCGATCGACTACGGTGTGCGGGCGGTGACGATCGTGACGTGGGTGGTGGCCACGCTGTGGCTTGCACCGCTGGCGTACGCGATGATTCGGAGGTTCGCAGGCATCGGGTGGCCGACGGTGTTCCCGTTGGGGATGTATGCGTCGGCGACGTATGCGATGTACGTCGAACTCGACTGGCCGTGGCTGACCTGGGTGTCGCTGGTGTTCTTGTGGATTGCGTTGAGCACGTGGCTGTTCGTGGCGGTCGCAGAGGTGCGGAGCCTCGGCCTACTCTCGAAGCGTGGACTCAAGTAATCCGGATCTGCGCGTCTCCGATGCCGATCGAGCACACGTCAGCCAGCTACTCGAGCGGGCCGTCGGGCAGGGCATGCTCACGCTCGACGAGTTCAGCGAGCGGATCGACCGCACCTTGGCTGCCCGTACCCGCGGGGAGCTCGGCGCCGTCGTGGCCGATCTACCCGGCATGGATTTGGTGCACGCCGAACCGTCGTTGGATGGGGCCGCTCAGCAGCTGCGCGGGCGGATGTCCTCCGTCGAGCGCCGCGGGCAATGGACGGTGCCGCGGCGGCTGGCGCTCAACACTCGGATGTGCGACACCACGTTGGATTTCAGCAACGCGACGACGCAGAGCGCGACGGTAGTGCTGGACATCGACGACTACTGCAGCACGACGAGCCTCATCCTGCCGGACCGTGCCACCGCCGACCTCAATGGCGTCGAAACATTCGCGGGCAGCACCACGGTCAAGGTGCCGCACGGACCGTCGTCTGATCGGCTGCATCTGGTGGTCCGCGGCCGCGTGCGATTCGGCTCGGTGACCGCGCGCTACCCGCTGGGTACCGCGTTGCGGCGCATGTTCAGCTGATCGCTGCTTTGATTTCGGCGATCACGCGCTGCGGGTACTCGGTGAGGTCGAGCCAGGTAAAGCGCAGCACCTGCCAGCCGAGCAGCGCGATTTTGTTCTGGCGCTGGCGATCCTTGACGAAGACCTCAGGGTCATTGTGAAACGCCCAGCCGTCAGTCTCGATGGCCACCTTCTGATACGGAAATGCCACGTCGATCTTGTATCCGCCGAGCGGGTAGTTCGTTTTCCACCCGGTGATGCCGGCTTGCCTCAACAGCCGCACCAAGAGCCGCTCCGCTTCCGAGCGTGCGCCGTCGGCGGCTGACTGCAGGAGTCGCCGTGCAGCAGGGGATCCGTGGCGGCCCTTGTTGCGAAGATGCGCATGCCACAGGTGCCGGAGTTCGACATGGCGCTGCAGCGCCGAGTCCATCAGTTGGGCGCCACCGCCCCGTCTGACCGCGGCTTCTATGACCGTCAGCGACAGCTCGGTGACCCGCAGGCCCTTCCGTTCGACAATGTCTTTAACCTTCAGATCGCGGCGTCTTAGTCGTGTCGCCGGTTGGCGTTGCAATCGTTGATGTCGCGGAACAGTGACTTCGGTGATGTCGGGTGCAAACTTTGTCAGACCGAGCCACCACGCCGCCGCGAGGCCACTCGCCGTCGCATGGCAGCCGTAACTCCAGACCGCAACCCGGATCCGCGCACGGTCGGTGAATTCCCGATCAGCGACGAAGTACACACCGCGTGCATATCGTTTCCAGTGGCCTGATCTCACACGCCGATCCACGGCATCCTGGCTGAGGCCCGCCTGTTGGGCCTGCGCGAGGGTGATTACGCCGTCATGTCGACGAAGAAGATCATCAATCACGGCTATTCGACGGGCGCGGCAGCCGTAACGGTTCCCACACCAGCGATTTGTGGAGCCCTACCCGCGGTGAGCGCGGCCGCGGCTCCACAAATCGCTCAGCGGCGGAGCCGTTGGACCCCTGCGGCGTGCAGTTCGAGCGCCGCGAGCCCCCGAATCGCCGCGGCGTCGTGGCTGCGCCACGCACCTACCGGGTCGGCGTGTATCGCCGCCAACTTCGCGAGCGGCCGGTTGGCCAGCGCCCGCAGCGCCAGCAGCTGTTCGCCCGCGGGTGTGCGTGCCAGCGTGATCGCGGTCCACTTGCGCCGGAAGAACCGGATGCGCAGGAACAGCCACGGCATCGCGACGAACAGGATCGGTGGCGCGGCCACCGCGATCGCCAGCACCCACGCCAGCCACGACGCTGTGGTGTCGAGGCTGTGTCCTGCGCCGGCGATGTCCAGCGCGGCTTCACTGGCGGCACGCAGCGGCGCCGTCAGCGCATCGCCAACCAGCGGGACGTCGTCGGTGCGATCGCCTGCGGTGTTGAGGTTGTCGGCGACGCCGTTGGCCCCGGTCTGGACCTGACGGCCCACCGCGGCGATGGTCGACACCGCGGAGTGCACGGCCATGCCGACCAGCAGCCAGATGATGGACCAGACCGCGATGACGATGTCGCTGATCAGCTGCGCCAGCAGTCGGCTGGGCACGGTGGCGTATGGGACAAACCGGGAACTCATGGTCACCCATGCTGCCCGATAGGCTGACCCGATGCGCCCCGCTCTGTCCGACTACCAACACCTGGCCAGCGGCAAGGTTCGCGAGCTGTACCGGGTCGACGACGAGCACCTGCTCATGGTCGCCACCGACCGCATCTCGGCATACGACTACATCCTTGATTCCGAGATACCCGACAAGGGCCGCATCCTCACCGCGATGAGCGTCTTCTTCTTCGACTATGTTGACGCGCCCAACCACCTGGCAGGCCCGCCCGACGACGAGCGCATTCCGGAGGAGGTGCTGGGCCGCGCGCTGGTGGTCTCCGAACTCGAGATGATGCCCGTGGAGTGCGTGGCCCGCGGCTACCTCACCGGCTCAGGCATCATCGACTACCAGAAGACCGGCACGCTGTGCGGCATCGCGCTGCCGGAGGGGCTGGTCGAGGCCAGCAAGTTCGCTCAGCCGATCTTCACCCCGGCCACCAAAGCCGAACTGGGACAGCACGATGAGAACATCTCGTACGAGTCGGCGGTCGAACTCGTCGGCGCCGCGCGTGCCGAGCAGCTACGCGAACGCACCCTGCAGACCTACATCCAGGGCGCCGATCACGCGCTGACGAAAGGAATCATCGTCGCCGACACCAAGTTCGAGTTCGGCATCGACAAGCACGGCAACCTGCGCCTTGCCGACGAAGTTTTCACACCCGACTCCAGCAGGTACTGGCGCGCCGACGAGTACCGGGAAGGCGTTGTGCAGCAGAGCTTCGACAAGCAGTTCGTCCGGAATTGGCTCACCGGCCCCGACTCCGGCTGGGATCGCAACGGTGACAAGCCGCCGCCACCATTGCCGCCCGACATCCTCGAGGCGACCCGTGCGCGCTATATCGAAGCCTACGAACGCATCTCCGGGCTGAGCTTCGACGCATGGATCGGCGCATGAAACCGCCGGTGGCCAAGCGGGTCGAGCATCGCCGCGAGCACCACGGCGACGTTTTCATCGACCCGTACGAGTGGCTTCGCGACAAGGCCAACTCCGAGGTGATCGACTACCTCAACGCCGAGAACGGCTACACCGAGCACGCAACCAATCATCTTGCGCCGCTACGGCAGAAGATCTTCGACGAAATCAAGGCCCGCACCAAGGAGACCGACCTTTCGGTGCCGACCCGCCGCGGCGACTGGTGGTACTACGGCCGCAGCTTCGAAGGCAAGCAATACGGCGTGCAATGCCGTTGCCCGGTAGGCGATCCCAACGACTGGACGCCGCCCGTTCTCGACGAGAGCACCGAGATCCCCGGCGAACAGGTGCTGCTCGACGAGAACGTCGAGGCCGAGGGCCATGACTTCTTCGCGCTGGGCGCCGCGTCGGTCAGCCTCGACGCCAACATCCTGGCGTACTCGGTGGACGTTACGGGTGACGAGCGATACACCTTGCGGTTCAAGGACTTACGCACCGGCCAGCTGTACGACGACCAGATCGTCGGCATCGCCTCCGGTGTCACCTGGGCGGCCGACAACCACACCGTCTACTACACCACCGTCGACGACGCGTGGCGCCCGGACACCGTCTGGCGCCACCGCATCGGTGCGGGACTTGCCGCCGAGAAGGTCTATCACGAAGCCGACGACCGGTTCTGGCTGGCCGTCGGCCGCACCCGCAGCAACTCCTACATCATCATCGCGGCAGGCAGCGCCGTAACCTCCGAGATGCGTTACGGCGACGCGGCCGACCCGCAGACCGAGTTCACCACCGTGTGGCCGCGCCGCGAACTGGTCGAGTACGCCGTCGAACATGCGATCGTCGGCGGCGAGGATCGCTTCCTGATCCTGCACAATGACGGCGCGGAGAACTTCACCCTCGTCGACGCTCCTGTCAGTGATCCCACCGCTTTTCGGACGCTGATCGAGCACCGCGACGACGTGCGCCTCGACGCCGTCGACGCGTTCGAGGGGCACCTGGTCGTCAGCTACCGCAGCGAAGCCCTTCCGCGGATCCAGCTGTGGCCGGTGTACGCCGACGGCGCCTACGGCCACCCAGAAGATCTCACGTTCGAGTCCGATCTGATGTCCGCGGGCCTCGGCGGCAACCCGAACTGGAGTTCACCCAAGCTGCGGATCGGCGCGACGTCGTTCGTCACCCCGGTGCGCATCTACGACGTCGACCTGGCAAGCGGTGAGCGCACGCTGCTGCGTGAACAGCCGGTGCTCGGCGACTATCGTCCAGAGGACTACGTGGAGCGCCGCGACTGGGCCGTCGCCGAAGACGGCGCCAGAGTGCCGATCTCGATCATCCACCGCATCGGCCTTCAGTATCCTGCGCCCACGCTGCTGTACGGCTACGGCGCATACGAATCGTGCGAAGATCCGCGATTCTCCATCGCCCGGTTGTCGCTGCTCGACAGGGGCATGGTGTTCGCCATCGCGCACGTCAGAGGCGGCGGCGAGCTCGGAAGGCCGTGGTACGAACACGGCAAGATGCTCGAGAAGCGAAACACGTTCACCGATTTCATCGCTGTCGGCAGACATCTTGTCGCCACCGATATCACCAGGCCCGAAAACCTTGTCGCCCTTGGCGGCAGCGCAGGCGGGCTGCTGATGGGTGCGGTCGCCAATATGGCGCCTGAGCTGTTCGCAGGCATTCTGGCTCAGGTGCCCTTCGTCGACGCGCTCACCACGATCCTGGACCCGTCGCTGCCGTTGACGGTCACCGAGTGGGACGAGTGGGGCAATCCGCTGCGGGACGAGGACGTCTACCACTACATGAAGTCCTACACGCCGTACGAGAACATCGAGGCCAAGCCGTATCCGCCGATCCTGGCTATGACGTCGCTCAACGACACCAGGGTGCTCTACGTCGAGCCCGCGAAATGGGTTGCCGCGCTGAGGCACACCAAGACCGGCGACCACCCCGTCCTGCTCAAGACGGAAATGAACGCCGGCCACGGCGGTATCAGCGGACGCTACGAACGCTGGAAGGAAGCCGCGTTCCAGTACGCGTGGCTACTGGATGCCGCCAAGGCCAACCACGAGGGCGGCGCCTACGAAGACGAGCTGCTCGACCGTCCATAACCGATAATCTAGGCACTGTCAAGATTCACGGTTATGATAGCCCGATGGACAGGGACACCTATCACCACGGCGACTTGAAGGCGGTCATCCTGGGCCAGGCCGCCGTGCTGGTGGCCGAACGCGGCGCCGACGGGATCTCGCTGCGTGAGCTGGCCCGCGCCGCGGGGGTGTCGCACGCCGCGCCTGCCCATCACTTCACCGATCGACGGGGCCTGTTCACCGCTCTGGCCGCAGAGGGCTGGCGGAAGCTGGCCGCGGCGCTCACCCTGGCCCGGCCGGACTTCGTCGACGCCGCGCTGGCTTACGTGCGGTTCGCGCTCGACCATCCCGGCCACTACGCGGTGATGTTCGACAGCTCCCTCGTCGACCCCGACGATCCCGAACTCGCCGCCGCCCAGAATGCGGCGGGCGCCGAGCTGGCCCATGGTGTCAGCACCCTCAAAGGCCCGCGCGCCACGACCGATCCGCAGGGCGCCGCACTCGCGGCCTGGTCTCTGGTGCATGGCTTTTCGATGCTGTGGCTCAACAAGGCCATCGACACCGACGGTGAGCCGATCGCCGAAGCGAAGCGAATCGCCCAGATGTTGTTCGACGGGTAGCGTGCGGGCATGACCGAAGCCCAGCTGACCGACATCGCGCTGACCACACTGGACGGCACGCCAACCACGCTTGCCGAATTGGCAGGCGGCGCCGCCTTGATCGTCAACGTGGCCAGCAAGTGTGGCCTGACGCCGCAATACAGTGCGCTGGAACGGCTGGCGAAGGACTACGGAGATCGCGGGCTGACGGTGATCGGCGTGCCGTGCAATCAGTTCATGGGTCAGGAGCCCGGCACCGCCGAGGAGATCCAGACCTTCTGCTCGACCACCTACGGGGTGACGTTTCCGCTGTTGGCCAAGGCCGACGTCAACGGTCCCGATCAACACCCGCTGTACGGCGAGCTCACCAAGACCCCTGACGACGGCGGCGAGGCGGGCGACGTGCAGTGGAACTTCGAGAAGTTCCTGCTCGCACCGGATGGGCGGGTGGTGAACAGGTTCCGGCCGCGCACGGTTCCCGACGCTCCCGAGGTGATCGCCGCCATAGAGGCAGTCTTGCCGCGATAGCAGAAAGACAGCTGCCGTAAGAGTGTCGGCAACCAATCGGACATCTGGCGTTGCCACACTGCACATGTGGCTGGACAACTGATCGTCTCGATCTCCGGGATCAGCGACCGCACACTGGCCGATGTCGACATGTTCTGCTCGCAGCTCGAGGGCCGTGACGTGCCGATGTCGTTCCTGGTCGCGCCGAGACTCAAGAGCGGCTACCGGCTCGACGGCGATGCGCCGACGGTCGAGTGGCTGACCGCCCGCCGCGATGCCGGCGATGCCGTCGTACTGCACGGCTTCGACGAGGCCGCCACCAAGAAACGCCGCGGTGAGTTCGCGACATTGCTTGCGCACGAGGCGAATCTGCGGCTGATGGCCGCCGACCGGGTCCTCGAACACCTTGGACTGCGAACGCGGTTGTTCGCCGCGCCTGGCTGGACGGTCTCACAGGGCACGGTGACAGCATTGCCCCGCAACGGCTTTCGGCTGCTGGCAGGGTTGGGCGGCATCACCGACCTGGTTCGGCACACCACGGAGCGCGCACGGGTGCTCGGCATCGGCGAGGGCTTTCTCAGCGAGCCATGGTGGTGCCGAACGCTTGTGCTGGCCGCCGAGCGCACCGCCCGGCGGGACGGCATCGTCCGCGTCGCGGTGGCGGCGCGGCACCTTCGCCGGTCCGGCCCCAGGCAGGCCATGCTCGACGCGGTCGACCTCGCGCTCATGCACAACTGCGCGCCCGCGATCTACCAGTGGCGCCCGTACCCCGCACTGACCGACGCCGCCTGAACCGCGGTTACCGTAGCGTCTGTGGACGCTGATGTGATCGTGGTGGGTGCGGGATTGGCCGGCCTTGTCGCCGCCTGCGAACTGATCGGCCGCGCCGGCCGCGTGATAATCCTCGACCAGGAGAACGCCAACAACGTCGGCGGTCAGGCGTTCTGGTCGTTCGGCGGCCTGTTCTACGTCGACAGCCCCGAGCAGCGGCGACTCGGCATCCGGGACAGCTACGAACTGGCACTCCAGGACTGGCTGGGCAGCGCGGGATTCGACCGGCCCGAAGACCACTGGCCACGACAGTGGGCGCATGCGTACGTCGATTTCGCAGCCGGCGAGAAGCGAAGCTGGCTGCGCGAACGCGGTCTGCAGACCTTCCCCGTCGTGGGCTGGGCCGAACGCGGCGGCTATGACGCCCGTGGGCACGGAAACTCGGTGCCGCGCTTCCACGTCACATGGGGCACAGGGCCCGCGATCGTCGACATCTTCGCGCGCCGCCTTCTCGACGCGGACAACGTCCGGTTCGTCCATCGCCACCGCGTCGACGAACTGATCGTCGAGGACGGCGCGGTGGTCGGGGTGCGCGGCGCGGTGCTGGAACCGTCGACCGCTCCGCGTGGGGTCGCGTCGTCGCGAAACATCTTCGGCGAGTTCGAGTTCCGGGCAGAGGCTGTCATCGTCGCCAGCGGTGGCATCGGCGGGAACCACGACCTGGTGCGGCAGAACTGGCCCAAGCGGATGGGTCGGGTGCCAGAACAGTTGATCAGCGGTGTGCCCGAACACGTCGACGGCAGGATGATCGGCATCACCGAATCCGCTGGCGCGCATGTGATCAACAGCGACCGGATGTGGCACTACACCGAGGGCATCACCAACTACGACCCGATCTGGCCGCTGCACGGCATCCGGATCCTGCCGGGTCCTTCGTCGCTGTGGCTCGATGCGCACGGCAAACGGCTGCCCGCACCGCTGTATCCGGGCTTCGACACGCTCGGCACGCTGGAGTACATCGCCAAAACTGGGCAGGACTACACGTGGTTCGTGCTCAACGCGCGCATCATCGCCAAGGAGTTCGCGCTGTCGGGACAGGAGCAGAACCCCGACCTCACCGGGCGCAGCGTGCGCGACGTGCTGGCCAGAGTCCGGAAGGGTGCGCCGAAGCCGGTGCAGGCTTTCGTTGACAAGGGTGTGGATTTCGTCAGTGCAAACTCGTTGCGGGACTTGGTGTCCGCGATGAACGCCGTGCCCGACGTGTTGCCCGTCGACTACGCCACCGTCGAGGTCGAGGTCACCGCGCGTGACCGGGAGGTGGCCAACCGGTTCACCAAGGACACCCAGGTGACGGCGATCCGCGCCGCGCGTGGGTATCTCGGCGATCGGATCAGCCGCGTCGTCGCCCCGCACCGGCTCACCGATCCGAAGGCAGGCCCGCTGATCGCCGTCAAGTTGCACATCCTGACCCGCAAATCGCTTGGCGGCCTTGAGACGGATCTGGACTCCCAGGTACTCAAGGCCGACGGCACCGTGTTCGACGGGCTGTACGCCGCGGGTGAGGCCGCCGGTTTCGGTGGCGGCGGTGTGCACGGTTATCGCTCGCTGGAGGGCACGTTCCTCGGCGGCTGCATCTTCTCCGGCCGCGCGGCAGGCCGGGCGGTCGCCCGTGGCCTGGCGTAAAGCCTAGAAATCCGTGCCGTTTTCGGGTTCGAGCACCTGGAAGTCGGTGTCCGTCATCTCCGAGAGCCTGCCGTAGTAGATCCCTCGGGCGTTCTTCTCGATGATTGCCTGGTGAATCGGCACCGCACGCGTCGGCGCAACGGCCCGTAGATAGTCGACGGCCTCGGAGACCTTCATCCATGGCGCGGCGGCAGGGGTGGCCAGCACGTCAACCGGTTCCCCGGGCGGGTAGAGCGCGTCACCGGGGTGCATCAGCCGGGCCGGGTGCTCGCCGTCGCCGATCAGATACGAAATATTGTCGATGACAGGGATTTCGGGGTGAATCACGGCGTGCTTTCCGCCGGCACCGCGCACGGTCAGATGCCCGACGTTGAACTCGTCGCCGACATTCACCGCGCGCCACGGATCGCCGAGTTGAGCGGCGGTCTGCGGGTCGGCGTACAGGGCCGCCTGCGGGTTGCCGTCGAGGAGCGCCGGCAGCCGTTCGGTGTCAGCATGGTCGGGATGCTGATGGGTGATCAGGATCGCGGAGAGACCGGTGATGCCCTCAAAGCCGTGCGAGAAGGTGCCCGGATCGAACAGCACCGAAGTATCGCCGAAACTTGCGAGTAGGCATGAATGGCCGAAATGCGTCAGTTGCATGCCTATATTGTGGCTGCGCATGGCGGCACCAGGGGGAACTTGAGACGTGCGATTGATACTGGCGGTAGCCGTGGCGACCTGCGGGTTGGCCATCGCGCCGAGTGCGCGGGCGGTGCCTGGCGAATGCCCGCCGTTTTGCGACGCCATCCCGGACGCCGCGTGGATCTCGCCGACGGCCATCCCGCTGGACTCGGTGTATCACTGGCCCGGCCTGCCCGGACTAGCCGTCACGGCGCCGGCAACGAAATTCGGCTTCGAAGCGCTGTGCGACAGCCCGACGGTCGCCGACGATCCCCGTGCCTATGTGGTCGCCGAGCGGGCGGTGGTGCCGAACGCGGCCGGACAGTGGAACCTGGCGGTGCAGGTGCTGCACTGGCGCGGGCCCACCGCGCAGGGCGGGCCGACCGCGATGGCCTCCTTTGAGGCGGCACGGGCCAGGCTGCGGGACTGCCAGGCCACGGCCCCGCAGGCCTCCCCGTCGATCACCACCGACCTTCCTCAGGGCATCGCCGCGGTGATCAGCGTCGCAGGCGACCAGGTGATGCACGAGTACCTGCTGGCCCACCCCGCCAGCAGCAGCATCGTCGAGCTCGCGATGTGGTCCTCGCTGCCTCCGGAGGTCGACTGGCCGGCCGTTCCGGATGCGCAGGTCCTCGAGGCGATGGCCGCCCCGCTGTGCAACGCCTATCTCGGTTCGTGCCGGTGAGGCACCCTCGCCGCACCGGACGGTAAGGTTGTCGCGTGGCAAGGGTGGTTGTACATGTGATGCCCAAGGCTGAGATCCTCGACCCGCAGGGCCAGGCGATCGTCGGCGCCCTGGGGCGTCTGGGCTTCGGCGGCGTCTCAGATGTGCGGCAGGGCAAGCGTTTTGAGCTCGAAGTCGCCGACGACATCGACGACGAGCAGCTGGCCGAGATCGCCGAATCGCTGTTGGCGAACACCGTCATCGAAGATTGGTCGGTCAGCAGGGAGCAATCATGACCGCGCGAGTGGGCGTCATCACATTCCCGGGAACTCTCGACGATGTCGATGCAGCACGGGCGGTGCGGCTGGCAGGCGCCGAGGCGGTCAACCTGTGGCACGCCGACGCCGACCTCAAGGGCGTTGACGCCGTTGTGGTGCCCGGCGGTTTCTCCTACGGCGACTACCTGCGCTGCGGCGCGATCGCGAAGTTCGCCCCCGTGATGGGTGAGGTCATTTCTGCCGCAACCAATGGACTTCCAGTGTTGGGGATTTGCAACGGGTTTCAGGTTCTGTGCGAGGCGGGGCTGTTGCCCGGTGCGCTGACCCGCAACGCCGGTCTGCACTTCGTCTGCCGCGACCTGTGGCTCGAGGTGGCATCGAATTCGACGGCGTGGACGTCGCGCTACGAGCTTGGCGCCGACCTGCTGGTGCCGCTGAAGTCCGGCGAGGGCCGCTACGTCGCCAGCGAGAACGTGCTCGACGAGCTCGAGGGCGAGGGCAGGGTGGTGTTCCGCTACCGCGACAACCCCAACGGCTCACAGCGCGACATCGCGGGCATCAGCTCCGCGAACGGCCGCGTCGTCGGGCTGATGCCGCATCCCGAGCACGCCACCGAGGCCCTGACCGGCCCGTCCGACGACGGCCTCGGCCTGTTCTACTCCGCACTGGACCTGGTGCTGGCCGCCTAGGGCGTCAACGCCACCGACGCCTCGGCGGTGTAGCACAGGAACGTCAGCGTCTCCTGCAGATACAGCTGCACCGAACCGGTGTCGTGGGACAGGTAACCGATCGACACGTCCGTGCCCAGCTGCAGGTCGAAATCGCCGCCGCGGGTGGACAGCACGAACGCGCCGTCGATGGCAGGCGCCCAGATGATTTCACCGTCGACAAGGCGGTTCAGGTGCTCGCGAATCGGATAGCCGTGCTGGGTGGTCTCGCTGACCTTGGTGTACACGTCGGCCGACAGCAGCACGGAGTACGGGCCGTCGACGCCGGAGAGGCGCAGCTCGGACAGCGCCTGTGAGATGACGTCGGGGATCTCCCGCGCATCGTCGGGCAGGGCGAGCGCGGTGTTGGAACTGCACGCCCTGATGCCCTCGATGGACGCCGCCTCGTAGCCCTCGAAGATGGCCCGGTCCTCGACAAACGCGAGCTTCTGGGCGGCCTCCTTGACCGGATCCCAGTCCGAGTCCTGCGAACCCCGCTCGACGTCGTCGATCGCGGTGCGGCTGACCGTGAACGGCACCCGCAGCCGCACCAGCGGTTTGCTCTCGCGCAGGTGCGCCACCACACCGTCGCCGGGAGGGGTCACGTCGCGCAGATGGCCGGTGCTGACCGCGGCGGTCACCGGCCCACCGGGCTCGCTGACGTCGACCACCCGGCGCCCGGCGATATGCCGCTTGAACGTCCGCGTCGCCTCCAATTCGATTTCTTCCCAGGCGGCTTCGGTGATCGGAGCGAGCTCGCGGTACAGGTTGTTCATCGGGTGGTTCCTTTCAGGCTGCCGATGCCGAGCGACCCGTCATAACTGACGGGTTTAGCGGTTACCGCTTCCGGTTCTGGCATCGAATCCGGAAGTGGGGGTGGGTCGTTGAGAAAGTCGACGGTGGGGGTGAAGAACTTCCCGCCGGTGACGGCGGTCGAGAAATCCAGGATGCGGTCGGTGTTTCCCTGCGGGTCGCCGATGAACATGTTGCACAGCATGCGTTCGGTGACCGCGGCGGTGCGCGAGTAGCTGATGAAGTACGTGCCGAACTCGCCCTTGCCGATTTCGCCGAACGGCATGTTGTGCCTGACGATTTTGAGCTCGTTGCCTTCGTCGTCCTCGATCACGTTGAGCGCGATGTGGGCGTTGGCCGGCTTGACGTCGTCGTCCATCTCGATGTCGTCGAGCTTGCTGCGGCCGATGACCATCTCCTGCTCGGTCACCGACAAGGACTCCCACGCCGTCATGTCGTGCACGTATTTCTGCGCATGGGCGTAGCAGCCGCCGGCGAAATCAGGATCCTCGTCACCAATCTCGGTGGCGGACACCGCAAGTGGGCCTTCGGGGTTCTCGGTGCCGTCGACGAACCCGAGCAGGTCGCGGTTCTCGAAGAACCGGAAGCCATGGGTCTCGTCGACGACGGTGACCGGGCCCATCGCCTTCACGAGCCTGCTCGCCAACTCGAAACACATGTCCATCGACATCGCCTTGATGTGGAACAGCAGATCCCCAGGCGTGGAAGGTGCGTTGTGGCGCCCGCCGTCCAGCTCGACGAACGGCGTCAGCTCAACGGGTCGCGGGCCGGCGAACAGACGGTCCCATGCTTGCGAGCCGATCGACGTCACCACCGAAAGGTGCTTGTCAGGGTCCCGGAATCCGACCGCGCGCACCAAACCCGAGATGTCGCCAAGCGCGTCGTGGACCGAGGATGCGCCGCCGTCGTCGATGGTGAGCACCAGGAAGATGGCCGCGGGTGTCAACGGCGCCGTAACCGGTTGCGGCAGTGGTGCGGGCACCAGACGACCCTAGCGAACCGCGGGTCCGTCATCATGGTGAACCATGACCGCGAGTGCGCAGGGACTGTGCGAGTTCATCGACGCGTCGCCGTCGCCGTTCCATGTGTGCGCCACGGTCGCAGACCGCTTGCGCGCGGCGGGGTTCAGGGAATTGCTCGAGGGCGACGGCTGGCCGGGCAATGGCAGATTCTTCATCGTGCGCGCGGGCTCGCTCGTCGCGTGGCATGCCAGTGAGCCAACCCTGCCCTTCCGTATCGTCGGCGCCCACACCGACAGCCCCAACCTGCGGGTCAAACAGCATCCCGACCGGTTCGTGTCCGGTTGGCAGGTGGTTGCGCTGCAGCCGTACGGCGGGGCGTGGCTGAATTCGTGGCTCGACCGCGACCTCGGCCTCAGCGGCCGGTTGTCGGTGCGGGCCGGGAACGCCGTCGATCACCGGGTGCTGCGCATCGACGAACCGATCCTGCGGGTGCCCCAGCTGGCAATCCATCTGGCCGACGACCGCAAGGCGGTGTCGCTGGACCCGCAGCGGCACGTCAACGCGGTGTGGGGCATCGGAACCGGCACGCGGTCATTTGTGGGATTCGTCGCCGACCGCGCAGGGATAGATGCCGCCGACGTCCTCGGCTTCGACCTGATGACCCACGACCTCACCCCCTCGACGCTGGCAGGCGCCGACGGAGACCTGCTCAGCGCGCCGCGGCTGGACAACCAGGCCACCTGTTACGCGGGCCTCGAGGCGTTCCTGGCCGCCGAGCTGAACGGCTACGTGCCGGTGCTTGCGCTGTTCGACCACGAGGAGGTCGGCTCGCAGTCCGATCACGGCGCCCAGTCCGAGCTGCTGCTGACCGTGCTGGAACGCATCACGCTGGCCGAGGGCGGCGGGCGGGAGGAGTTCCTGCGGCGGCTGTCGGGGTCGATGGTGGCGTCGGGGGACATGGCGCACGCCACCCACCCCAACTACCCCGAACGGCACGAGCCGGGCCACCTCATCGAGGTCAACGCGGGCCCGGTGCTCAAGGTGCAACCCAATCTGCGCTATGCCACCGACGGTCGCACCGCGGCGGCATTCGCGTTGGCGTGCGCGCAGGCCGGGGTGCCGCTGCAGCGCTATGAGCACAGGGCCGATCTGCCGTGCGGGTCGACCATCGGGCCCATGACCGCGGCGCGCACCGGCATCCCGACCGTCGACGTCGGCGCGGCCCAGCTGGCCATGCACTCGGCGCGCGAGGTGATGGGCGCCGAGGACGTCGCCGCGTACTCCGCCGCCCTCGGCGCGTTCCTGTCGCCCCGCTAGGGCTCGACCTGGTCGTAGCGGATGACGTTCTCAATTACCATCCCGTCGCGGGTCCGGACCCGGTCAAGGCCCCGCATCGCGAACGGACCGTCGGGCCCGGTGCCGCTGCCGACGTAGTGCAGGAAGACGAGCTGCTCACCTGGTGCGCTGATCTCGGCCGTGTACGCCTCGCGGCCTCGCACGGGCTTCGGATCGCCCTGCCAATAGCCGACGATGTCGTCGGCGAGGATGTCGCCGATGCGCGATTCGGCGGGTGCGGCCCAGAAAGCCGCCCACATCTCGGCGCTGAATTTCGGTCGGCTTTTTGCCTCGGTCATGGGCCAAGGGTGCGCCGGCGAGGGCGGCGGCTCAATTACCCGAGACGTAAGCGGATTTGTCACCGGGTTGATCTAGGGTCAGCGCCATGGCGCTCAAGACAGAAAACATCACGTTCGACTGCAACGATCCGGAGAAACTGGCCGACTGGTGGGCCCGCGCCCTCGATGGCCAGGTAAATCCAATCGCACCACCGTTTTTCGTCGCTGTGTCCCGGCCGGAAGGCCCGGGGTTGGCGTTTCAGAAAGTCGACGATCCCACACCCGGCAAGAACCGCGTGCACATCGACTTCGCCGCCGCCGACATGGAGGCGGAGGTCAAGCGGCTGGTCGAACTCGGCGCCACCGAGACCGGAAGGAACAACTTCGGCGATTTCGAATGGGTGGTGCTTGCCGACCCCGAGGGCAATGCCTTCTGCGTGGCCGGAGCAGGCTAGCCGGGGCGCAAACTAGACTGTCGGCGTGACGTCCGAGCTCGCACACGCCCTGGACACTGTCGACCACGCCGCCGCCACCCCCGACCATCCTCAGCCGTTTCGTGAACTCGGCCTGAAGGACGACGAGTACCAGCGGATCCGCGAGATTCTCGGTCGTCGGCCCACCGACGCCGAGCTGGCGATGTACTCGGTGATGTGGAGCGAGCACTGCTCCTATAAGTCCTCCAAGGTGCATCTGCGCTACTTCGGCGAGACGACCACCGACGAGATGCGGGCCTCGATGCTGGCGGGCATCGGCGAGAACGCCGGCGTCGTGGACATCGGCGACGGATGGGCGGCCACCTTCAAGGTGGAGTCGCACAACCACCCGTCGTACATCGAGCCGTATCAGGGCGCGGCCACCGGCGTCGGCGGCATCGTGCGCGACATCATGGCGATGGGCGCGCGCCCTGTCGCGGTGATGGACCAGCTGCGGTTCGGGGCCGCCGACGCACCGGACACCCGCAGGGTGCTCGACGGCGTGGTACGGGGGATCGGCGGATACGGCAACTCGCTCGGCCTGCCCAACATCGGTGGCGAGACGGTGTTCGACGCCTCCTACGCCGGCAATCCACTGGTGAACGCCCTGTGCGTGGGTGTGCTGCGCACGGAGGACCTGCACCTGGCGTTCGCGTCGGGCACGGGCAACAAGATCATTCTGTTCGGCGCCCGCACGGGACTCGACGGCATCGGCGGCGTGTCCGTGTTGGCGTCCGAGACATTCGGCGGCGACGAGAGCGGTGCACCGGGACGCAAGAAGCTGCCGAGCGTTCAGGTGGGCGACCCGTTCATGGAGAAGGTGCTCATCGAGTGCTGTCTCGAGCTGTACGCGGCCGACCTGGTGATCGGCATTCAGGATCTCGGTGGTGCCGGATTATCCTGCGCCACCTCCGAACTCGCGTCTGCGGGCGACGGCGGCATGCGCGTCGAGCTGGATACCGTGCCGCTGCGGGCGGCCAATATGACGCCCGCCGAGATCCTGTCCAGCGAGTCGCAGGAGCGCATGTGCGCGGTCGTCGCGCCGGAGAACGTCGAGAAGTTCATGGCGGTGTGCCGCAAGTGGGAGGTGCTGGCCACCGTCATCGGCGAGGTCACCGACGGCGACCGGCTGGAGATCACCTGGCACGGCGAGACGGTCGTCGACGTGCCGCCGCGCACGGTGGCCCACGAAGGGCCCGTGTATCAGCGCCCCGTCGCCAGGCCCGATACCCAGGATGCGCTCATCGCCGACACGACGGCCGCGCTGCCGCGGCCGACAACCGGTGACGAGCTGAAAGCGACTTTGCTTGCGCTGCTTGGCAGTCCGCATCTGTGCAGCCGCGCCTTCATCACCGAACAGTACGACCGCTACGTGCGCGGCAACACGGTGCTGGCAGAGGACGCCGACGGCGGCGTGCTGCGCGTCGACGAAGAAACTGGCCGCGGCATCGCGATCTCGACGGACGCGTCCGGCCGGTACACGTTGCTCGATCCGTACGCCGGCGCGCAGCTGGCGCTTGCCGAGGCGTATCGCAACGTCGCGGTCACCGGTGCGACGCCCATCGCCGTCACCAACTGCCTGAACTTCGGCTCTCCGGAGGACCCCGGCGTCATGTGGCAGTTCAGTCAGGCCGTGCGCGGGCTCGCCGACGGCTGTGCAGCCCTTGGCATTCCAGTCACCGGCGGCAATGTCAGCTTCTACAACCAGACCGGGACCACGCCGATCCTGCCGACCCCGGTGGTTGGCGTGCTGGGTGTGATCGACGACGTAAAACGGCGCATTCCTACCGGTTTGGGCACCGAACCCGGCGAGACGCTGATCCTGCTCGGCGACACCCGCGACGAGTTCGACGGGTCGATCTGGGCGCAGGTCACCGCCGACCATCTCGGCGGTGTTCCGCCGAAGGTCGACCTGGCGCGGGAGAAGCTGCTCGCCGAGGTGCTGGCCGCCGCATCGCGCGACGGGCTGGTGTCGGCAGCGCACGATCTGTCAGAGGGCGGGCTGATCCAGGCCGTCGTCGAAGCCGCGCTCACCGGCGAAACCGGTTGCCGGATCTTGATTCCCGAGGGTGAGAACCCGTTTGTCACGCTCTTCTCGGAGTCGGCGGGCCGCGCGCTTGTTGCGGTGCCGCGCACCGAGGAGAGCCGGTTCCGCGCCATGTGTGAGGCCCGCGGACTGCCCGCCACCCGCATCGGTGTGGTGGACCAGGCCAGCGAGGCCATCGAAGTGCAAGGTTTGTTCACAGTGAGTCTCGAGGACCTGCGCAGCACGTCGGAGGGCGTGCTTCCCGGGTTGTTCGGGTGAGTGCGCCGACCCGCGAACGACATCCGCTATACGTCTGGGCCTGGAGCCTGGTCCACCTCGACTTCACCGGGATCGCCTTCGGCGCGCTGTTCTTCTGCTTATCGCTGACCCCTTCGCTGCTGCCGCGCGACTGGCTGTTCCAGGGCCTGATCGGCGGGGTCAACGCGGCCATCGGCTACGGCATCGGCGCTTTCGTCGAGAAGATGTTGCGCCGCTTCGTATTACGTCGCCGCAAGTGGTGGCCGCCTCCGAAGCGGGTGATGTATTGGTTCAAGGGGGTGACCGTTGCGGTATCCGTGACGGCATGTGTGCTGATGACGATTCCTGCCGCGAACTGGCAGCGTCAGGTGTCTGCGGTGGTGGGCATGGAGGGCCCGACCACGCCTGGATATATGCGCACGTTGCTCATCGGTGCGCTGGTCGCCGGCGTCTGCGTCGGGATGGCGAGGGTGCTGCTGGACATGATCAAGACGATGGCGCGCTACTTCATTCGAAGGTGGCACCTGCACGACGAGGTCGCATTGTTCATCGGCTCCGCGATCGTGGTCGTCTTGGTGATCACGCTGATCAACGGCGTCCTGTTGCGCGGTTTTCTGGCGGGCGCCAACAGGGTGTTCCAGCCGCAGAACACCACCACACGGGCCGGCATCGTCCAACCAACGGAACTCCAACGGTCAGGCAGCCCAAACTCTTTCGCGCCCTGGGACACCCTCGGTTACCAGGGCCGCAACTTTGTCGCCACCGGACCCGACGCCGAAGAATTGGCCGATATCAACGGCAGACCCGCCAAGGAACCCGTCCGCGTCTACGTCGGACTGCAGACCGCAGACACCGACGAACAACGGATGGCCGTGCTGCTCAGCGAACTCGAGCGCACGGGCGCCTTTGAGCGCAAGCTGCTGGTGATCATCCCGACCACCGGCACCGGGTGGATCAACCCCGTCGCGGCGCGTTCGCTCGAGATGATGTACAACGGCGACACCGCACTCGTCGGATCGCAGTATTCCTATCTGCCGAGCTGGATTTCGTTCCTCGGCGACCAGCAGAAGTCGATGGATTCTGGCCGGATGATGATCGAGGCGATCCACCAGCGATGGGTGCAACTGCCGCAGAACCGTCGGCCAAAGCTGGTGCTGTACGGCGAAAGCCTCGGCTCGATGGCCGGCCAGGGCGCGTTCGGGTGGCTGCCCGATATCGCGCAGATGGGCTTCTCGTCGGTGCTGTGGGTGGGGCCGCCCAACGCCAGCCCGCTGTGGAGCGCCATCACGGTGCGGCGCGACCCTGGCACACCGGAAGTCGAACCGCGGTACGACAACGGGCGCACCGTGCGCTTCTCGCAGGCCACCGACGGCGCGGAGATCCTCAGCGACACCGAACAGCCGTGGGAGGGTACCCGCGTGCTGTTCCTGCAGCACTCCTCGGACCCGATCGTGTGGTGGTCGTCGGATCTGCTGTTCAACCGGCCGGACTGGCTGTCCGAACCTCCTGGCCGGGACCGCACGGCGTCGATGCGCTGGTACCCGATCGTGACGTTCTGGCAGGTGGCCGCCGACATGACGAACGCGGGTTCGGTGCCTGGCGGGCACGGGCACAACTACGGCGATTTCGTGCTCGACGGCTGGGCGGCCGTTGCGCCGCCCGAGGGCTGGACCACCGAGGACACCGAGCGCATCAGGCTGGCGCTGGAGAAGACGGAATCAGCCGACGGGCCCGAATACTAGTGCGTCCCAGTCGAATCCGTGCGGTGGCGCTGGGCGCGGCGCTGGTGGGTTGGAGTCTGGTGGCGCCGCGGGTGCGATGGCACCCTGGGCCGCACGCCGTGCTGGGGACGGCGCTTGTCGCGGCCATCAGGCCGGCGCTGGGTTTGCGGCCACCCGCGCTGTGGTCGGGCTTGCGGCTGGGGCTGGCCGTGGCGACGCCGGTGCTGCTCGGTGTCGCGGCCGCGACGGCCGTCCCGCCGGTGCGCGCTGCGATGGCCGACCGCGACCTGCCCGACGCCGCCGCGCGCTGGCTCCTGCTGCGCATCCCGCTGGGCACGGTATGGGCGGAGGAGGCGGCCTACCGCGCCGCGCTCGGCACGATGGCCGCAGCGGCGTTCGGGCCGACGGGAGGCCGGCTACTGCAGTCGGTGGTGTTCGGCCTCTCGCACATTGACGACGCGCGTGCCACGGGCGAACCGGTGGTCGGCACGGTCGTCGTGACCGGCGCGGCGGGCTGGCTGTTCGCCCTGCTGTTCGAGCGTTCCGGCAGTCTTGCCGCGCCGATGCTGGCCCACTTGGCCATCAACGAGGCGGGTGCGTTCGCGGCGTTGGCCGTGCAGCGCCGAGCGCGCTAGACGTCCCGGATGTCGGCTGTCAGCTGGTGCGGCTCGGACTCTTGATCGTCGATGCCGAAGCTGATGATGCGTCGCGGTGTGATCCTGATGATCGCCGTGTCGAGCTGGTCGCCTGCCGCACCACTGGCCGCGGGAACCTCGGCTTGCTCGGCGGTGCCGCGGATCTCCAGGCAACGCACCCGCCATGGGTCGCGTGACGTGACGTCGTCAACGACGAACGCCACCTTTTCGTTGTGCGCGAGGTTGCGGTACTTCTGGCTCTTCGACATCTGATAGCCAGGGATGTCGATGGTGCCGAGTTCGTCGTTGTAGGTGAAACCGACGGGACTGTTCTGCGGTGTGCCGTTGGATTGGATGGTGGCCAGCCGGCCAAGCTCGGCGTTGCGCAGAAACTCGATTTCGTGGGGTTTGAAAGTCATGACGCCAACGTATGACCTCAACAACTGTTGATGTCAACGGCTAAGGGTTGATCGTCAACTCACCGATCTGGCGGCCCCACACGTATTCGATGAAGATCGGCTGGCCGAGCTCGATGTGGTTGTACGGCGCGATGCTGGCCCCGGTGTCCATCACCAGATACGGTGCGGGCCACAGGTCGCGGGTGATCTTCTGCCAGCAGCCGGGGCGACCCTCTGGTCCGCCCCTCGCGTTCACCCGCGGCAGGTTGTCGGGGTAGATGTACGGGTTGCCCGCGCCCGCGATCGTGCCCGACGACGTCGCCAGCGAATAGCCGTTGCTGCCGAAGGCATCGTGGACGCGCGGCTCGATGTCGTGAAAGTTGCGCAGCGTGCAGAAGATCATGCCGCGGTAGTCGTCGAGCAGTTTGGTCGTCGGCACGAAATCGGCGGCGCCGCGCACCAGATAAGGTCCGCCGCGTTCGAAACTGTCCGCCCCGGTGTTGGCGAAGCCGACCGCCGCCATCAGCGCCGAGTCGATGTCGTCGCGGTGATCGTTGAAGGTGCGCGCAGTGCGCAGCGCATTCTCGAGGCCGTCCCACAGATCGGGTGAGGCATCGGCGTACACCTCGGCAAGGCCCGCCACCTGCTGGGTGTCGACGCGGATCTGCGGCATCCGCTGATTCAGGTCGTCGAGAATGCGGTTGGCGTCAAGAAGTGACTCCCCGAATCCGTCGCCCAACCCGGTCAAGGCCTCGGCGGTGGCGGACAGCGTCTGGTTCAGCTTGATCGGGTCGACCTTCTCGGCGATGGCGGTGACCGTCTCGAACAGCGTGTTGAACTCCGTGGTCACCGCGGAAACGTCGATCACGTCGTTGTTCGAAACGCGTTGTGGTGAAGGGTTTTCCGGTGAACTGAAGGAGATGTACTTGTTGCCGAACACGGTGGTGGCCTTGATCTGGGCATCCACGTTCGTCGGGATGAACCGCATATAGTCAGGGTCCACTTCGAGCGAGAGCTTCGCCTTCTCAGCGCCGGCGTCGTCGATCATGCCGATCCGCGAGACCCTGCCGATCTCCACCCCGTTGAACGTCACCTTCGCGCCAGGATCGACGACAAGGCCCGCGCGCGACGACAGCAGCGTCAGGTGTTTCTTGTCGGTCAAGTCACCGCGGAACTGCAGAAAGATGAAACCGGCCAACACGGCCGCGATGATCAGCAGGACCGCTCCGGCCAGTTTGTAGGGCGGATGGTGGCGGTCGACAATCACTTTGAGAATCTAAGGTATGGCCGCTCGTCATAGTGCCGATCCGGCGAAGACCCGTGCCGCCGTGTCGGCGCTGGCCGACTGGCTGCGCGATGACCAGCAACCCGAACCGGCAAGAGCCACGCTTGCCGATGCGGTGCGGCTGACGGCCCGCACCCTCGCCGAGGTCGCCCCTGGTGCCAGCGTCGAGGTGCGGGTACCGCCGTTCGTTGCCGTGCAGTGCATTCCGGGACCACGGCACACTCGCGGGAACCCGCCCAACGTGGTGGAGACGGACCCACGCACCTGGCTGCTGCTGGTCACCGGTTTGCTGCAGGTCGACGACGCCGCGGCGGCAGGCGCGCTACAGCTATCGGGCTCGCGGGCCCGCGAGATCGCGGAGCTGCTGCCGCTGGTACCGCTCAGCGGAAGTACGGGTACTCCTGAACCCAGTTGAACCCGCGGTTGCGCAGCGTGAAGCTGTTCAGGTCGACTCGCTCCAGCGAAACCGTCGTTGCCTGACCTTTGAGGTGCCCGGTCAACCGGAGCTGGTCGGGTTGCGGCCGGACGAAGGTGAACGTGGCGTCCAGCTCGGGCAGTTTGATGGCGGCGCTGTCGACCTCGGCCGGTGCGGGTACCAGCTCGCCGTTCATGCGCTGGTACGTCACCACCTCCGGCTCGTCGAAAACCAGGTGTCGCCAACGGTTCTCGTCCGTCGTCAGTGGCGGCACGGGCTTGCCGTCGACGGTGAAGTCGGTGACCGACCAGATTCCGTACAACTCCGGCTTGGCTCTGCCGTCGCCGAATTCGTACCAGGACTGCCACCCGACCTGTACACAGCCGATCAACACCCAGATGCCAAGCAGTGCCTGCACCAGGGCCGACGTCCTGTTCGCCCGCTGGGTGCCGAACAGCTGCGGCTGGCTGGCGGGCTCCGATGGTCGTTCCAGCACAAGAACATTCGCCAGCCGCCGGATCTGCGGTGCCAGTAGCACCAGGCTCATCAGTAGCAGGTGGAACGACAGGATCTTGACCGGTACGTCGAAGCTCATGTTGAGGACGAACACCTGCGCCATGCACAACAGGCTGACCAGAGCCCCGAGCGTCGCGGTGCGTGGCAGGAACAGCAGCAACCCGCCGACGACCTCCGCGGCGCCGAGCATGATCTCGTACGGATGCGAGCTGCCGACCTGTAACCACAGCACCGACGCCGGGCTGAAGTCGCCGTAGGGCTGCAACAGGGCCGTCAGCGGCGGGCTGGGCATCTGCGTCGGAATGACCTTGGCGATGCCGTACCAGAGCATCTGGCCGCCGAGGCACAACCGCAGGAAGACTAGGAACCAGGCGGACAGCCGCGCGTACTCGGTGCGTCTGCGGTCAAGCACCGACCAGATGACCGTGACGATCACCGCAACCATGAGCACGCAAAACACCCCGACCCAGACGGCCGCCTGATCGCCGCTGCCGGAGTCCTGGTGTATGACCGAATTCACGCCGAGCACGTGACGCCCCACCCAGCCGGTGACCGGTTCGAGGGTCACCATCTGCCACATGATCGCCTGGTCTCCGAGCAGCTGCCCGGCGATGCCGGTGAACACGAACGTGATCTGCGCGAACCACAGGCAGAACAGCCCCAGGTAGGCGAAGCAGAACCGAAAGGCCACCCTGGTTGCGGTGGGCCACGGCGTGCGCTCGCCGATTCTTCGGTCGGATTGCTGGTCAGGAATCGAGACTGTCGTCACGTTGTTATCTAATGCGGCGACACCGTCGCACGATTCCGTGATTACCGGATGATGACCGTAGACTGAACGGCGTCACTAACCCCGCCCTGGGAGCAGCCCTATCGTGACCGGCCCGCAGATCGATCCAGAACCCCGTGAAGAGTGTGGCGTTTTTGGCGTGTGGGCGCCTGGCGAGGATGTCGCCAAGCTCACGTATTACGGCCTCTACGCCCTGCAGCACCGCGGCCAGGAGGCCGCGGGCATCGCCGTCGCGGACGGCTCACAGGTGCTGGTGTTCAAGGACCTTGGGCTGGTCAGCCAGGTCTTCGACGAGCAGACCCTCGCCGCGATGGAAGGCCACGTCGCGATCGGCCACTGCCGGTACTCCACCAGCGGCTCCACCACGTGGGAGAACGCCCAGCCGGTGTTCCGCAACACCGCCGTAGGCACCGGCGTCGCGCTCGGTCACAACGGCAATCTGGTCAATGGCGCCGACCTGGCCACCCGTGCACGTGAGGCCGGGCTCTTGGGGACGCGCGGTGCACCAGCCGCGACGACGGACTCCGACATCCTCGGTGCGCTGCTGGCGCACGGCGCCGCCGACGCCACGCTGGAGCAGGCCGCTCTGGAGCTGCTACCGACGGTGCGCGGCGCCTTCTGTCTGACGTTCATGGACGAGAACACGTTGTATGCGGCCCGCGACCCCTACGGGGTGCGGCCGCTGTCGTTGGGGCGGCTGGACCGCGGCTGGGTGGTGGCCTCGGAGACCGCCGCGCTGGACATCGTCGGCGCGTCGTTCGTCCGTGACATCGAGCCCGGCGAGCTGCTGGCCATCGACGCCGACGGCGTGCGCTCCACCCGCTTCGCCAACCCGAACCCCAAGGGCTGCGTCTTCGAGTACGTGTACCTGGCCCGGCCGGACAGCACCATCGGCGGCAGGTCGGTGCACAAGACCCGGGTCGACATCGGGCGCAGGCTGGCCCAGGAGATGCCCGTCGAGGCCGACCTGGTGATCGGCGTTCCGGAATCCGGAATCCCCGCCGCCGTCGGCTACGCGCAGGAATCGGGCATTCCCTACGGGCAGGGCCTGACGAAGAACGCCTACGTCGGACGGACCTTCATCCAGCCATCGCAGACCATCCGCCAGTTGGGCATCCGGCTGAAGCTGAACCCGCTCAAGGAGGTCATCCGCGGCAAGCGGCTGATCGTCGTCGACGACTCGATCGTGCGCGGCAATACCCAGCGGGCGCTGGTGCGGATGCTTCGTGAGGCGGGCGCCGTCGAGGTACACGTGCGGATCGCCTCTCCTCCGGTGAAGTGGCCATGTTTCTACGGCATCGATTTCGCCACGCCCGCCGAGCTGATCGCCAACGCGGTCGAGAACGAAGACGAGGTGCTCGAGGCCGTGCGGCACGCGATCGGCGCCGACACCCTCGGCTACATCAGCCAACACGGCATGATCGCGGCCACCGAGCAGCCGGCCTCGCGGTTGTGCAGCGCATGCTTCGACGGCAAGTACCCGATCGAGCTGCCCGGCGAAACGGCCTTGGGCAAGAACGTCATTGAGCACATGCTGGCCACTGCCGCCCGCACAGGAATTCCGCTGCAGGCCGACAACGACAACGCTTCGGCGCTGCGGCGGCCGTAGCCGTTAGGCGTCACGGCGCGTCCAGCACCGATTTGCCGATCACCTCGCGGTTCGCCAACCGTTGCAGTGCGCGCGGCAGCTCGTCGAACGCGACGCGCTCGGTGACCGCGCAGCGCAGCCGTCCTGCGGTCAGCAGTTCGGACAGCTTGGCGTGCACCGCCTCGAGTTCGTCGCGCGAGTAACCGCCTGCGAACACACCGACGAGCGACGTGCTCATCATCACCAGGAGCTGGGTGTCGATGGCCGGCCAGCGGCCGCTGGCGAACCCGACGGCGAGCAGTCGCCCATCCCTGACCAACGCTCCGTGGGCCTCCTCGGCTGACTCGCCGCCGACCGGGTCGAAGATCAGGTCGACACCGCGGCCGTCCGACGCGGCACGCAGGTCCGCGGCCAGCCCACCGTTGCGGTGCACGACGACCGTCTCGGCCCCGAGGCCGCGGCAGAAGTCCGACTTGGCCTCATCGCCGACGACGGCGATCACCTTCGCCCCGAGCGCATTGCCCAGCTGCACGGCGGCGATGCCGCTGCCGCCGGCAGCGCCGAGCACCGCCAGCCAGTCGCCTGCCGCGATCCGGCCGCGGTCGACGAGGGCCGTCCAGCCGGTCATGTGCGGAATCCAGAAGCCGGCGGCCGCGGCGTCATCCAGTGCGCTGGGCACGGCGAACGCCTGCTCGGCGGCGACCACGGTGTATTCGGCGAAGGAGCCGTGGCCCTCGATGAACCCGCTGGTGGACATCACCCGGGTGCCGACAGGGGTGTCGACGCCCGTGCCGACGGCGGTCACGATGCCGGCCAGCTCCTGGCCGGGGGTGAACGGCAGCGCCGGCGTCAGTGGGTACGTGCCGCGCGCCATCAAGACGTCGGGCAATCCGATCCCCGCGGCGGTGACCCGCACCTGCAGCTGCCCGGGACCTGGCGGCGGGATCGGTACGTCCACCTGCTCGAGGACGTCGATCGGCTCGCCCTTGCCGTGCACCTGCCAAGCGCGCATCGATTGCCTCCTGACTAACAGTGTGATTACAGTGTGATCCACACTAGCCCGAGGGGTGAAGCCATGGCGTGGGATTTCGAAACGGACCCGGAATTCGAGCAGCAGCTGGTGTGGATGCGCGAGTTCATCGACCGCGAGATCGTGCCGCTCGAGCCGATCCTCGACGAGAAGATCGACAGCGGCGAGTGGGCGCAGGTCAAGCGGCACCTGCAGGATCAGGTCAAGGCCAGGGGTCTGTGGGCGGCGTTCCTCGATCCGAAACTCGGCGGATCCGGCGTCGGTCAACTCAAGCTCGCGTTGATGTCGGAGATCATCGGCCGCAGCATGGTCTCGATGGTTGTCTTCGGGGTGCAGGCACCCGACAGCGGCAACATGGAGCTGATGGCCCACGGCGCCACCGAGGAGCAGAAGCAGCGCTGGCTGTGGCCCAACCTGCGGGGCGATATCACCAGTGCGTTCGCACTCACCGAGCCGTTCCTCGCGGGCGCCGACCCGACGGTGATCGGCACGACCGCGACCCTCGACGGCGACCACTGGATCATCAACGGCCACAAGTGGTTCACCACGAACGCATCCAGTGCCGACATCGTCCTCGTCGTCGCGGAGACCAACCCGGAAGGCCGACCGCACCGGCACGCGTCGATCTTCGTGGTGCCTGCCGGCACGCCGGGTATGACGATCGTGCGCGACATCCCCACGATGGGACATCCCGACACCCAATACGGGCGGGTCGGCAACCACTCCGAAATCCTGTTCACCGACTGCCGCGTTCCGGCGGACCACCTGATCGGCGACCCCGGCGCGGGATTCCAGCTGGCCCAGCAGCGGCTCGGCGGGGGGCGCATCCACCACTCGATGCGCTGGCTCGGCCAGGCTCAGCGTTCGCTCGACATCATGTGCGAGCGGGCGGTTTCGCGGTCCTCGCACGGCAGGCGGCTGGCCGATCACCAGATGATCCAGGACTATATCGCCTTGTCGCACATGGAAATTCAGGCCGCTCGCCTGCTCACCTTCCAGACGGCGTGGAAGATGGACAAGCTCGGCGCTTCGGCCGTGCGCGCCGACCTCGGCATGATCAAGGCGCACGTGTCCAAGGTCGTGCTCGGCGTACTCGACCGCACGATCCAGGTGTGCGGCGCGCTCGGCTACTCCGCCGACCTGCCCGTCGAGGGCTGGTACCGCACCACCCGGTTCGGCTCGATCGGCGACGGCCCCGACGAACTGCACAAGTCGGTGCTGGCCCGCACGCTCCTGCGCAACTACCAACCGGTCGAGGGGTGGCCGACCGAGCACGTCCCGAGCCGCCGACCCGCGGCCGAACAGAAATGGGCGGCACTGAGAGCCGAAGCCGGCCTAACATGACACAGCTTGCGGCCCTTGAGCATTACCTCGACGAGCAGCTCGGTGACCGCATGCCCTTGTCCGTCACGCCGATGCCCGGCGGAGGCTCGTGTGAAATCTTCGCCGTTGACCGCGGCGACGACCGGTGGGTGCTGCGCCGGGCGCCGCGCCATGCCAGCTCGTCGACCGCGCACGATGTGCTGCGCGAGTTCCGCATCCTCGACGCCCTCAAGGACGAGCCGGTGCGGATCGCCCGTCCTGTGCTGTGTTGCGACGACCCCGAGGTGTTCGGCTCGCCGTTCTATGTGATGGCCCGCATCGACGGAGTGCCGGTGCGCAAAGCCGTCCCTCCGGCGTGGGCCGCGATCCCGACGACGCACGGCCAAGCCCTCGAACAGCTTATCGACGCGCTCGTCGAGATTCACGCAGTGGACTGGAAGCGGTGCGGCCTAACCGATTTCGGGCATCCGGAGCAGTACTTGTCGCGGCAGGTGACGCGCTGGCTCGCTCAGCTGGACTCCTATGGCGGACGGGACCTTCCTGACGCTCGGCGCATCGGCGAATGGCTCGAGGCCAGGCGTCCCGCAGACCAACCGGCCACGGTTGCGCACGGGGACTACAAGCTGGACAACGTGTTGTTCGCGCCGGATGCACCACCGCGGCTGCTGGCCGTCGTGGACTGGGAGATGGCCTCGATCGGCGACCCGCTGGTCGACCTGGCGTGGGCGTTGATCTTTCATCCCGGACCCGGGGGCACCATGCCGCTCGGCATGGCCGGTGAGCCGCGCTTCGCCCTTGACCACCTGCCCGCCGTGCCTGCGCTGGTCGATCGCTACGCCGAGCGCTCGCGGCGCGACGTCACCAATCTAGGTTGGTACGTGGTGTTTTCGCGGTGGAAGCTGGCGATCGTGCTCGAAGGCAGCTATGCCAAGTTCGTCCGCGGCCAGTCGGACAAGCCGGTGCACGAGTTCTTCGGCCAACAGGCCGACCTGCTGCTGGCCGACGCCAGCGCCCTGATCGAACGAGGAGATGCCTGACGTGACACGAGCCATCGCACCGCCGGTGCTGTCGCTGGATGGACGCTGCGCGCTTGTCACAGGGGGTGGCACCGGCATCGGCAAGGCCTGCGCGGCGGCGCTGGCAGAAGCGGGCGCTGCGGTGACGATCTGCGGCCCCGATCTCGCGGTCCTCGAGGCGGCCGCGGCCGAAATGCCCGGCGCGGTAAGCAGCGTCGTCGCCGACGTCACCGACGAGGCACAGGTGCAGGCGGCCGTCGACGCGGCCTGTATCGACGGCGCACTTGACATTGCGGTCGCCAACGCAGGCGTTCCGATGCCCGGGTCGGTGTTGCACCTCACCGACGACCATTGGATGGGGCCGGTCGGCGTGAATCTGCTCGGTACGGCGCACACCATCAAGCACGCCGCGAGGCGGATGGCGGGCAACGGCGGTTCGATTGTCGCGATCTCCTCGATCGCCAGTTCCCGGCCGGCGGCGTTCATGGCGACCTACAACGTCACCAAGGCCGCCGTCGACGAGTTGGTGCGCACTTGCGCCGCCGAACTCGGCAGGTTCGGCATCCGGGTGAACGGAGTGCGGCCGGGCTGGGTCGCCACCGAAACAGTCACCGCCACAACTACTCCCGAGAACATGGCGATTATCCGCGACGGCACCCCGCTGGCCGGCCTTAGCGCGCACGGCGGCCTCGGGCTTCCAGAAGACGTCGCCCGCGCTGTGGTGTACTTCGCGTCCGACTACTCCGGCTGGGTCACCGGGCAGTTGCTCGGCGTGTGCGGCGGATCGTCGCTGCCGCCGCCGTCCGGCGACTTCTCCTATGTCGCGAGGATGTTGTTCCCCGACGACATGGCACGCGATTTCGGCGAGGTCAGCTGATGCCGAAGACCAACGATTTCGAGCTGGCCGCCGACGAGATCATCGCCGCCGCGGTCGATATCTTCCTCGAGCAGGGACTCGACGCGGTGAGCATGCGAAGCGTGGCATCGCGCCTCGGGGTGTCACCCGCGCCGCTCTACAGCCGGGTTGGCAACAAGGACAGTTTGGTCGATGCGATCGCCGACCATCTGCTTGCCGACCTGGCGCCACCGCACGTCGATGGCGAGCCGTGGATGGACTACGCCCTGCGGTGGGCCGAGGAACTGCGCCATCGGCTTCGGCGGGCACACGACAGCCGCCTGATCCTGGTCGCGGGCCGTGAGGCTTACGTCGAGGCGTCACGTCCACTGGTCGCGGTCATGCGCGCAAGCTCGTTCGCGGCGGATGCCGCGGTGCAGGCGTGCCGGTTGGTGATGTGGGCGACGGTCGGGTTCGTCGCGATCGAAAACGCGGCGCAGACACCGTCGGTCAATTCGACGCGGCGCCACCGCTCCGGCGGCAACCCGGACGGCGTCACTCCCGCCGAAGCCGACGAGTTGTTCACCCTGCAGATTCAGTACGTGATCGATGGCATCGCCCGCGATGCCGAGGGGGCGTGACGATGGCGATCCCGGACCTGCGTGCGGACGGCAAGGTCGTCGTCATTACCGGAGCAAGCAAGGGCCTCGGACGGGCGATGGCCCTCGGATTCGCCGAGGCGGGCGCGGACATCGTGGTCGCCAGCCGCAAGCTCGACGGCTGCCAGAGGGTGGCCGACGAAGTGCGGGCCATCGGCAGGCGAGCGTTGGCTGTCAGCGCTCACGTCGGTGACTGGGCGCAGTGCCGGCGCCTCGTCGACGAGGCCGTGGAGGAGTTCGGCCGGATCGACGTGCTGGTCAACAACGCCGGAATCGCCCCGGTGCCGTCCAGTCTCAACGACGTGACACCCGAATTGTTCGACAAGACAATCGATGTCAACCTCAAGGGGCCGTTGCGCTTGACGGCGTTGGCCGCCGAACACATGCCGGCAGGCTCGGCGGTGATCAACATCAGCTCGAAGGCGGCGCTTTACCCGAGCCCGTCGACGGTCGTCTACGCCGCGGCCAAGGCCGGCTTGAATGTGTTGACGAAGGCGGCCGGGCAGGAACTCGGTCCGCGCGGCATCCGGGTCAACTGCATCGTGTGCGGCACGTTCCACACGGACAGCCTGCACAAGTCCATGCCCACCGAGGAGATCCGGCTGGCGATAGCGTCGAGCGTGAGCGTCGGCCGGATCGCCGCCACTGACGAAATCGTCGGAACCGCACTGTATCTCGCGAGTGACGCCAGTTCATACCTCAACGGTGCAATGATCGTTCTAGACGGAGGGTGAACATGGACACGCTCAAAGACAAGGTCGTAGTCATCACCGGTGGTGCCAGCGGAATCGGTTTGGCACTGGCGAGGGCGGTCTCGATGCGTGGCGCCCATGTCGCCATCGCCGATGTGGAGCAGACCGCGCTCGACGCGGTGCGCGATTCCGGCGCACTGCCCGCGGACACCCTCGCGGTGCGGACCGATGTGTCCGACCCGGCATCGGTGGCCGATCTCCGTGACACCGTGCTGAATCGGCACGGCCGCGTCGACGTGCTCTGCAACAACGCCGGCGTCTCCACCTTCAACATGCTCGCCGACCAGACACTCGACGACTGGCGTTGGGTGCTGGGCGTGAACCTGTGGGGCGTGATCCATGGCATCGACGCGTTCCTGCCCGTGCTGAGGTCGCAAGGCACCCCGGCCCACATCGTCAACACCTCGTCAGTGGCCGGACTCGTCAGTGGCATACCGTTTCTCGGTCCGTACGCGGTCAGCAAGGTCGGCGTGGTCGCGATCTCCGAGACGCTGCGGCAGGAGTTGGCGATCGCGGGCGAGCCGATCGGGGTTTCGGTGGCGTGCCCGAGCGGCACCGACACCAAGGTGATGGAGGCCGAACGCAACCGTCCGGTCGCGATGGGGCCGGAGCGCCGAACGCAGGACGCCGAGAACTGGCGCCAGGGCATCAAGGCCGGGTTCACCGGGCCCGATGGGCTCACGCCTTCGGTCGTCGCCGACAAGATCGTCGACGCGATCCTGACCGACCGGTTCTGGGTGATCACCCATTCGGACTTGACGCCGGTATACGAGGCTCGCTTCGCCGAGATTCTCGCCAACTCCCCGCGGAAGGAACCGACCTAGGGCGCACCTCGTCCCACGTGTGCCCATCGGGGGTCGCCGGGCAGGGGACCGCGACGCAACGCCAGTGCGACGGCGTCGCGGTAGCGGATCAAGCCATCGGGTGGGCGGGGGATGAGCGCGTCGATGTCGTTATCGCCCATCACCGCATCGCATTCCAACGACTCGACCAAAGGGCGCGCCAGTCCCGACGGGATCGGTGTCACAAGACCTACCCACAAACTCGCGATAGTCGGTGTGAGCCAGGGCAATACGACGATCATCCGTCGCCGCAGGCCGGCCACCTCGGCGTAGACCTGCATCGCCTCGCCGTACTCGAGTGCGTCCGGCCCGCCGATGTCCCATGCCCGCGACGCGGGCACGGTCGCGGCTGCCGCCTCGGCCAGATAGTGCAGCACGTCATCGATCGCGATCGGCTGGATCTTGTTGTGCACCCACCTCGGGGTGGTCATCACCGGTAGGCGGTCGGTGAGATGGCGGATCATCTCGAACGACGCCGACCCCGACCCGACGACGATGCCCGCCTGCAGGACCACGGTCTCGATGCCGGACTCGAGCAGGATCTCACCGACGGCCGTGCGCGATCGCAGATGCGGAGACAAGTCGACATCGCTCGGGTGCAGCCCGCCGAGGTACACCAGCCGTTTGACCCCGGCGCGCTGCGCCGCGGCAACAACATTGCGCGCCGACTGCGCCTCCTGGTCCACGAAGTCTGGCCCGGAGCCCATGGAGTGCACGAGGTAGTAGACGACGTCGATACCGTCGAATGCCGCGGTCAGCGAGTCGGCGTCGCCGAGGTCGCCGCGAACCACCTCGGCACGCTCGCGCCATGGCACGTCGGCGAGTTTGTCCGGGTTGCGCGCCAGCGCGCGTACGTCATAGCCGCGGTCGAGGAGTTCGGGTACCAACCGGCCGCCGATGTAGCCGGTCGCGCCCGTGACCAGGCAGCGGATTTTGTCATCAGACACGCTCGAGGATGGCCGTTTATGCGGTTCGGCAAACCCAAACGCACTACTCGTCTTTCGAGCCGCGCCGCCACTGGTTGATCCTGCGGCCCACATCGGCGATGCCGCCGAGGCCGTCGCGGATACCCCGGATCAGCGGATCATCGGACTGGTCGAAGCCGTCCTTGTAATGCCGGGCGGCCGCACCGATGTCCTCGTGCAGTCGGGTTTTGTCGTCGTCGGCACGCCGCGGGTAGTCGCCGCCCATGATGGCGCCGTATCCGCCGGTGTCGACCCACTTCGTCAACGCCGCTGCGCGCAGCACCGAGAACGGATGGGTCTGCATTTCCAGGTTGAGCAGCTTGAGCAGGCCGTCTCGCATGTCGCCGGAGCGTTCGTACTCCCGGGCCTGGGCCAAAAATGCCTGCGTGTCGAGCTTGTCGAGGTGGTTGCCTGCGGCCAGTTTCAGCTCGACCCGGATCGCGGTGTCGAGGTCTTGGCCGCACAGCATCCCGGCCCGGTCACCGGAGAGTTCCGACTTGCGTTGCCATTCCAGCAGCGCGGCGACGATGGCGCGAAGCGCCCAGCCGCCGAGTGGAATGAACCCGAACGACGAAGCCAACCGCATGAGGTGCATCAGCATGGTGCGGTACACCGCGTGGCCGGACAGTGCGTGACCGAGCTCGTGGCCGACCACGAACCGCATTTCGTCGTGCGACATCAGCTCGTACAACGCCGAGGTGATCACGATGAACGGCGTGTCCATGCCGATCGTGAAGGCGTTCACCTCGGGCGACTGGCTGACGAACAGCTCCGGCCTTGCAGGGGCGTCGAGAACCTGCACGCACTCGTCGAGCAGCGCGTCGAGGTCGGCGAACTGCCGTGGGCCGACCTGAGCGGCGCTGGCCAGAAACAGCAACCGATGCTGTCGCTCGCGCAGCATGCTGGACAGCACCTTGAGGATCTGGTCGAAGCCCTTGAGCCGACGCAACGCGGTGAGGGCCGTGCGGTCCGCGGGATGTTCCCATGCGCGGGAACTGATCCCGGGAAAAAGCTCCCGGGTGGTGGCGGGTGGCTCGGCCATCTCAGACGATTGGGCAGCCGGGCGGACCGGGCACGTCTACGGATAATGGGGTGCCCGCCGGTTGGATGTAGTCGATCCACAGCATCACCGGATCCGGCCCGAGGTTGCGGCCGTTGTGAATATGGTCCGGCCCGCTCTCCTCGGTGACCGCGGACCCGACGGGGGAGACGACGTCCGCGCAGTCCGCGAAGGTGCGGGTCAGCGTGCCCGCCCGCACGACACCGAACACCTGGCCGTCGTGAAAGTGCCATCCCGTGCTGCCGCCCGGCTGGATCGTGATCGCCCTGGTGATGTACTCGACGCCGTCGAGCGTCGCCTGCGAGATGACCACCGCCTCGGTGTTGACCGCGGGTGTCGCGAACGCAGCAGGTGACGAGACCATCGCCCCCGGCGCGGTAGCGGCCGCGACGAGCGCAAACCAGCGAACAGGTTTCATGGTCGGTCACGTTGTCACACCGTTGGTGATCCCGCGACAGATCGAATGGAATGCGGCGGGAAGCCAAGGAGTTACCGAGCCGCGTCGAACGACGGTAGCCTTGCTCTCGATGACGGATCGCGCCGAACAACACGGCATCTCCTACGCATCGGCCGGGGTGGACATCGAAGCCGGTGACCGGGCCGTCGAACTCCTAAAACCGCTGGCCAAGAAGGCCAGCAGGCCCGAGGTGCGGGGCGGCATCGGCGGCTTCGCCGGGCTCTTCGCGCTGCGCGGCGGTTATCGCGAACCGTTGCTTGCTTCGTCGACGGACGGGGTCGGCACCAAGCTGGCGGTCGCCCAGGCGATGGACAAGCACGACACCGTGGGCATCGACCTGGTCGCGATGGTGGTCGACGACCTGGTCGTGTGCGGCGCCGAGCCACTGTTCCTGCAGGACTACATCGCCGTCGGGCGTACGGAGCCCGAGCGGATCAGTGAACTGGTGTCCGGCATCGCCAACGGCTGCGTCATGGCCGGCTGCGCGCTGCTCGGCGGCGAGACCGCCGAACACCCCGGGCTGATGGCGCCCGACCATTACGACATCTCGGCCACCGGTGTCGGTGTGGTCGAGGCCGACGACGTGCTGGGGCCCGACAGGGTCAAGCCCGGCGACGTGATCATCGCGATGGCCGCGACGGGCCTGCATTCGAATGGCTACTCGCTGGCGCGCAAGGTGCTGCTGGAGATCGACCGGATGAACCTGGCTGGCCACGTCGAAGAGTTCGGCCGCACACTCGGCGAGGAGCTCCTCGAGCCGACACGGATCTACGCCAAGGACTGCCTGGCGCTGGCGGCCGAAACCCAGGTCCGGACGTTCTGCCATGTCACCGGTGGCGGCCTGGCCGGGAACCTGGAGCGGGTCATCCCGCACGGCCTGGTGGCCGAGATCGACCGCGGAACCTGGACGCCCGCCCCGGTGTTCGGGATGATCGCGCAGCGCGGCCGCGTCGAACGCGTCGAGATGGAGAAGACGTTCAACATGGGGGTCGGCATGGTCGCCGTCGTCGCGCCGGAAGACACCGACCGCGCGTTGGCGGTGCTGACCGCACGGCACCTGAAGTGCTGGACCCTGGGCACCATCAACAAGGGGAGTAAAGACGCCCCGCGTGCCCAACTCGTGGGCCAACACCCCCGGTTTTAGGGCCTACCTCCGCCAGTCGTCATCGGCGGTCCACTCATCATCGGCCAACCCGTCGTTTCCGTTCAGATTGTCATGATCGGGAGCGCCAGACAGCTCTTGCTGAAGCCGCTCGAAATCGGTCTGCGGTGAGCTGTACTTAAGCTCACGAGCAACCTTGGTCTGCTTTGCCTTCGCCCGGCCGCGGCCCATGGGGGGACCCCCTCGCGCAATAACGGAGCGGCCCAATTAGAAGGCGGCTCCGATCTGTGTGTGTTTATTGTCCTGCCAACACTTTACCGTGCCCGGCTGCGCGCCGCTGGCAGGCCCTGCGGCGCCTCACCGTGATGTGCCCCGCAACCGGTCCACCGCGAGCCGTCCAGCACCCGTGACGTCGGCTTCGGGCAGCGAATCCGCGTCGATCACCGCGGCCACCTGTGCCTCGGCCCCGGTGGCCAACTCCGTGTCCGCGGGCAGCGCGCGCTTCAGCAGAGCCAGCGCGATCGGCCCGTCATCGACGTGGTCGACGACGGTGCCGAGCCGCCCCACCGTTCGCCCGCCGGCCAGCACGGGGTCCCCGGTGGCCGGTCGGTCGGTCGAGCCGTCGAGATGAAGCAGAACCAGCATGCGTGGCGGTTTGCCCAGGTTATGGACCCTGGCGACGGTTTCCTGGCCGCGGTAGCAGCCCTTGTCCAGGTGCACGGCAGCGCCGATCCAGCCGACCTCGTGCGGGATGGTGCGCTCGTCGGTGTCGACCCCAAGCCGCGGGCGCAGCGAGGCGACCCGGTTCGCCTCGTAGGCCCACACACCCGCGGGCCGCAGCCCGGCGTCGACGAGTCGCTGACGCCATTGCGCGGTCTGCGCGTGCGGCACCACGAGGTCCAGTGCCACGCCGGGAGCCGGCATCCGGCGGACGAAACCGCCGTCGGGCAGCGCCACCGCCTCGCGCTGCGCCGGCAGCGAATCGACACCGAGGGCTTCGAGCACGGGTGCGTCGGTCAGCCGCGGGCCGAGCAGGGACAACACCGCCAGATCGGCCGGTTCGACGGCGACCTTGGACCAGAACACCATCTTTTGCAGATACGTCAGCAGCGGCTCCCCGCGCCACGCCTCGGTGTCCAAATAGGTGACGTCGCCGAGCTCGGTCTGGATCCAGTGATCTTCGACACGACCCTGCCCGTCCAGGCTCAGATTCTCGGTCACGGTGCCGTCGGGCAGCTCGCTCACGTGCTGGGTGGAGATGTTGTGCAGCCACGTCTTGCGCTCGGCTCCGGTCAGCGCGATGGTCGCGCGGTGGGAGCGGTCGATGACCACCGCCTCGTCCGATGCGGCACGCTGCTCACCAAGGGGATCGCCGTAGTGCCACACGGCGCCGGCGTCAGGTCCGGTGTCGGGGGCGGGAACTGCAGACATAGTGCCAACTGTACGGCGCTACGCTTCTTGCCCATGGCGAGCGAACCCGGCGTTGTTGTCACGCTCGACGGTGAATTGCACGACCCGGCGGCGCCCTTGCTGCACGCGGACGATCTGGCCGCCGTCCGTGGCGACGGTGTCTTCGAGACGCTGCTCGTGCGCGACGGCAGGCCGTGTCTGCTCGAAGCCCACCTCGGCCGGCTGTCGCAATCGGCCAGGATGACCGAGCTTCCCCCGCCGGACCTGCCGCGGTGGCGCGACGCAGTGGCAGCGGGAGTGGCGCACTGGATGGCCGGGGGCGGCGGCGAGGGAGTGCTGCGCCTGGTCTACAGCCGAGGGCGCGAAAGCGGCTCACCGCCCACGGCGTTCGCGACCATCGGCGCGCTGCCCGCGCGCGTGGCCGCGGCCCGTCGCGAAGGGGTGGCGGCGCTGACATTGGCCCGCGGCCTGCCCGCCGAGGGCGCCGCCGAGATGCCCTGGCTGCTGGCCGGCGCGAAGACGCTGTCCTACGCGGTGAACATGGCCGCCCTTCGGCATGCCGAGCGGCACGGCGCAGGTGATGTCATCTTCGTCGGCTCGGACGGCTACATCCTGGAAGGTCCGCGTTCGACGGTGGTGATCGCCACCGAGCTCGACGGCAGTCCGGCGCTGCTGACCCCGCCGCCGTGGTTCCCGATTCTGCGCGGCACGACGCAGCAGGCGCTTTTCGAGGTGGCCCGCAACAAGGGCTATGACTGCGACTACCGGGCCCTGCGGCCCGCAGATCTTGTTGCCGCCCAGGGCGTTTGGTTGGTATCGAGTATCACCCTTGCCGCGCGGGTGCACACGCTGGACGGCAAGGCACTGCCTGCGGCCCCGTTGGCCGCCGAGGTCGCCGGGCTGGTCGACGCCGCCATCATTTGCGATCGCTGAAAATCGGTTGTCGGACCGCGATTTCGCGGGTACGTTCGCTCGTACACAAGGAAGGAGGTGGTCCGAGAAATTGATTGACTTACGGACATGTGAGGTGGCTGCCCGCTAGCAGCACCAGGGGAACATTCACCTGCGCGCGCTGGCGAATTTCCCGCAGTCACCCGGCCCCCGAGCCCTTGGTTTTGTCCAACCAGGAACAACGGCTCGGGGGCCGCTTCATGTCTGCCTCCAGCAGGCTTTCCGCGGTCCTCTGGCCATCGAACACCGGGTTACGCAAAGATTGCTCATGCGCACCGTGCGGACGCTGGCCGCACTGATGGCTGCGACCACGCTCGCGTCGGTCGCAGCGTGTGCATCTGATCCGGACCGCACCTCATGGGCAAGCGCCGAGAATTGCAACAAGGACGCGCTGGGCACGCTGTACCCGGGCATCTTCACGTTCGGCGCCGATCAGCCGGTCTACCCGCCGTGGTACATGGGCGACAACCCCGGCAACGGCGAGGGTTTCGAATCAGCCCTCGCCTACGCCGTCGCGGGCAAGCTCAACTACTCGCGCGACGACGTGCGATGGGTGCGGGTGCCATTCAATGCGGCGCTGGCTCCTGGCCCAAAACCCTTCGACGCCAACCTTTCTGAGTTCTCGATCACCGATCCGCGCAAGGCCGCCGTCGACTTCTCCTCGCCCTATTTCGACGTCACGCAGGCGGTCGTCACGATCAAGACGTCGCCGGCGGTGGGTGCGAAATCGCTCGAGGCGTTGCGGTCAATGCGGCTCGGCGCCCAGGTCGGCACCACCAGCCATACGGCAGCCGCCGCGCTCGATGGCAGGGTGCCGGTCGAGGCCTACAACACCAACGGCGATGCCAAGCTGGCGCTGAGCACCGGCGAAATCGATGCGTTGGTGGTGGACCTACCGACCGCGTTCGCGGTGGCCAACGAACTTCGTGGCGGAACTATCGTCGGCCAATTCCCAACGGACTCAGCCGATGTCGAACAATTCGGGATCGTGCTGGACAAGGGCAGCGCGCTCACCCGTTGTGTGTCGTGGGTCGTTGACGGGTTTCGCGAGGACGGCACGCTGGACCAGCTCGAGCAGCGATGGCTGACCGATGCAGGCAAGGCGCCGGTGCTGACTTAGAGGTCGCGCCGGAACTACCCGTGCCACCGGCGATAGGCCTCGACGGCTCCGGGATGTAACGGCACTTCGCCCGTGCCGATGAGCGAGCGCCCGTCGAGGAATTGTGTGCCAAGGGTCTCCTCGGGCACGAGCGCGTGCGCGTCGTCGAGCAGCAGATCGACCAGCGCCTGCGCGGTGGCGTCGGGCAGGTCTGGACGGCACAGCAGGTAGTTCGGCACCCCGATGGTCGCAACGCCCGGCACCCCGGGATACGCGTCGGCGGGCACCCGGACGCGGTCGTAAAAGAGGCCGTACTGCTCGCGCATCGGTTCCATGAGGTCGCCGAGTCCGATCAGCCGCACTCCGCTGGGCAGGGCGAGCGCGGCAGTGGGCACCCCGCCGGACCACAGCATCACGTCGATCTCGCCGCCGTCGAGCGCCGCGACCGCGCTTTGCAGCGGCAGGTGGCTCACCGCGAGATCCGACTCGGGGTCCAGCCCGGCCACGCGCATCACTCGGTCACCGGTGAGCGCCGCCCCCGACCCGGTCGCGCCCAGGTTCACCCGCCGGCCCCGCAGGTCGGCGACCGTTGTGATCGGGCTGTCGGCCCGCACCACCAACTGCAGGTAATTCTCGTAGACGCGTCCGATGGCCCGCACGTCGTCGTCGGGTCGCACCGAGTCGGCGAGGGCGAGGGCCGCGTCGACCTCGCCGCGAGCGATCAGGTCCAGGTTCTCGCGCGAACCCGCGGTGGTGCGCGGTTCGACGTGCACGTCCTCGCCGCCGGCGTCGGCGAGGAGGTTGGCGAAGGCGTAGTAGAGGCCGCCGCGCTCCCCTGCGCCTAGGCGCACGGTCGGGGTTTGCGCGCCGAATCGGCAGCCGGCCGGCGACGCGAGCAGCAGAACGCAGGCGCCGCGCAGGAACGTCCGACGGCGGATCATCGGCGCACCGCCGGCAGTCGGGCCGTCACCGCGAGTCCGTGCGGTTCGACCCGCTCCACAATCAGGGTGCCGTGCTGAGCTTTAGTGAGCGCCGCCGCGATCGGCAGGCCGAGACCGGAGCCGCTGCTCGTCTCGGCAGCCGCGGCGCCGCGGAAGAACCTCGTGGTGAGCCGGTCGACTTCGGAGGATGCCGCCCCCACTCCATCATCGACGACCCGTACGTCGACCCGGTCGTTGTCCACGTCGACGACCACGCGCGTGTGCGCGTCGCGGCCGGCGTAGCGACACGAGTTGCTCAACGCGACGTCGAGGATTTGGGCCAGCGCGTCCGCGGACGCGGTCGTCTCGGCATGGTCCGGACCGTCGACCACCGACAGCGTCACCCCGGCCTCGTCGAACGCGCCGTGCCAGGCGTCGAAGCGGTCGGCGACGACCTGCACCGCGTCGCACGGCTCGGCGTCGACCGCCGCCGCGCGGCCGGGGTCGAAGTCGGGCACTGCCTCGGCGACCGCGAGCCCGAGCAGCCCGTCGAGCAGGGCGGTCAAGCGCTCGACCTCGGCGGTGGCGCCGGCGAAGGTCGTGCGGCCACGCTCGCCGACCGCCGGCTCGAGCGAGTCCAGCCGGATGGACAGCGCGGCCAGCGGGTTGCGCATTGCGTGCGCGGTGTCGGCGACGAGCTGGCGCTGCGCGTCGGCCGAGTCGACGACCGCGTGCGCCATCGCATCGAACGACTCCGCGACCGCCCGGATCTCAGGCGGGCCGCCGTGTCGGGTGGTGATGCTTGCGTCGTGCGTGGCGTGGGGTTTCGGCAGCTGCGCGGTCAGGTGCGCGACCGCGTCCGACAGGCCCCCGAGCGGTCGCAGCACCCACCGGCTCAGAGTCAGTGCCAGCGCCGTGAACAGCGCCATCGCGGCGAGCGCACCGAACGCGACCCAGCTCCAGTAGCGGGCGATGTCGGCGCGGGCCCGCGCGGTCGACGCCTCGATCACCACCGCGCCGTCGACCTGCACCCCGGTACCGACGGGACGCGCGACCAGCAAGGTTGGGGTGCTCCACGGGGTGAGCCGCTCGATCGGGTCCGGCGGCAGGCCGCGCCGCGCCGCGTCGACCGCCCGCACCACCTTGGGCGCGCCGACGTCGACGCCGGCGTTGTGCAGCGCCTCGCCGCGCCAGTCGACCACGACCACGTTCTCTCCGTACACCTCTCGATACCGCGCAATCTCGGCGGCGAGCCCGCCGCCGGCGCCGCTGGTCGCCTCGGCGTCGGCGAGACTGGCGAAACGCTCGGCGTCGCTGGAGCGGGCCAGCAGCAGCTGCTGGGTGCGGTTGGTAGCCAACGTCAACGCGAGCGGAACCGCGAAGCCGAACACCGCGACCGCCGCGAACACCGTGAGCGAGATCAGCAGCCGCCGGCGCATCCCGGCCCTGCCCTCACGACCCCCACCGGTACCCGTAACCGCGGATGGTGCTGATCAGGCCGGGCCTGTTCAGCTTCGCGCGCAGGCCGGTCATGTGTACGTCGAGAGTCCGTGATACCGCGACGAACGCATCGCCCCAGATCCGGTCCATCAGCTGCTGGCGGCTCACCGCCGACCCGGGCCGCTCCACCAGCGCCTCCACCAGCTCGAACTCCTTCTGGGTCAGCGCGACCGGCTCGCCGCCGACCTCGACGGTGTGCGCGGCGAGATCGACGCGAACATCGCCGGTCGTGACCACGGGGCTCGACCCCGCCGCCGCCACCGCGGCCCGGCGGGTGACGGTCTCGATCCGCGCCATCAGCTCTGCGATCCGCGGCGGCTTGACCACGTAGTCGTCGGCGCCGCCGCGCAGGCCGCGCACGATGGAACGTTCGTCGGTGCGCGCGGTGAGAATCACCACCGGCACCGCGCTCACCGCGCGCAACTGCCGCAGCACCTGCAAACCGTCGAGGTCGGGCAGACCCAAGTCGAGCAGCACCGCGTCGTACCCGCGGTGCCGGATCAGGATGTCGGCGCCCCGCCGCATCCGGTCGCAGTCGAACCCGCGGGCCCGCAGCGACTCGACCAACGCGCCCGCGACCCCGTCGTCATCCTCCACTACCGCCAACCGCACGCGCCGGTCCTTCCTGGGCGAAGGACCGGCGCGCGCGGGGACGTCAGCCTCATACGGAGGCCGATTCGGTCTCTCCGGCTCGCGTGTCCTTCTGTGTTCCACCGGGGCGTCGGCGCCCTCGGCGTCGATGGTGGAGTGCTTCGAAGTCTTACGCATGAACCGGTGGGTGATCGGCGAAATACGGTGAATCGCGACTGCTGTGTGGTCTGCTCAGCGGACAGCCGAAGCGACAGGCACAGCCCAGGCGCTCCCTTGCTCGCGATCGAGCACCGTGATCGCCTTGTTCTTCAGCCCGAAGATGTAGACCAGCAAGCTCACTCCGACCACCAGCGTGACGTAGACGATGAACCAGCCGACCTGACCGCCCGACTTGGACGCTTGGTACAGCATCGGTGCCGTGCCGCCGAAGGCCGAGTTCGCGAGCGCGTAGCCCAGCCCCACGCCCAAGGCACGGATGTCGGCGGGGAAAAACTCCGCCTTCACGATCGCGTTGACCGAGGTATAACCGGTGAGGATGACGTAGCCGACGGCTGTCAGTGCGAAAGCCATGAGCGGCGAGGTGGCCTGCGGGAGGAACGTGAGCAGGAAATAGGTGTAGAGCACGCCGCCTACGCCGAAGAAGATCAGCAGTGGTTTGCGGCCGATCCGGTCGCTGATGATGCCGCCGATGGGCTGCAGCAGCAACAGGAAGATCAGCCCCAGCAGGTTGATCCACGTTGCCGTCATCGCCTGGTCGGCCCCGAAGGTGGACTTGACAATTGCCGGCGCGTTGACGCTGTAGGTGTAGAACGCGACCGTGCCGCCCGCCGTGATGAGGAAAACGAGCAGCAGGGAGCGCCGGTGCGTGGTGAACAGCGTCTTCATCGATCCCGCGTCGCGGTCCTTACCCTCGCGGATGTCCTGCAGATGCGACTCGCTGAGCGACTCGTCCATCGTGCGGCGAATCCACAGCACCACAAGGGCGGCGATGCCGCCGATGAAGAAGCCGATCCGCCATCCCCAGTCACTCAGGGCCTCGACATCCAGCACGCTGAGCGCGATGAGGAGCGTGAACTGCGCGAGGACGTGACCGCCCACCAGGGTGACGTACTGGAAAGACGACAAGAAGCCGCGCCGGTTCGCGGTCGCCGCTTCGGACATGTAGGTCGCCGATGTGCCGTACTCGCCACCGGTGGCGAATCCCTGCACCAGCCGGGCGACTATCAGGATCACCGCCGCCCAGTACCCGATGATCTCGCGCGTGGGCATTATCGCCACGAGGAAGGAGCAGGATGACATGACTGTGATGCTGAGCATCAGGGCGGCCTTGCGGCCGCGACGGTCGGCGTACCGGCCGAAGAACCAGGATCCCACCGGTCGCATGACGAAGGTGACCGCGAAGATCGCGTAGATGTACAGCGTTGAATTGGTGTCGTTCTTGTCGAAGAATTGCGCCTCGAAGTACATGGCGAAGACCGTGTAGACGTAGACGTCGTACCACTCGACGAGGTTTCCCGCCGAGCCCTTGATGGTGTTGAGCACCGCCCGCCGGGTGCTCGTCTGGGCACGTGTTGGACCCGTCAGGGTGGACGTGAGTTCGGACATGGGGATCTCCTTTCGACGCTGATCGCGCCTTCCGCAGACCCACTGTGCGGGCGGTCACACCGGACCAGGGAGTGTGAGCTGGCTTCCCTAACACTCCCTTAGGACTGTCGTGTGCCTGGCGGTCCGAGCGACTAGCCGGCAGGTCCCGGCGCCAGCGACGAACACGCCTGCATGGCCTGCTGCCAAGTGCCCGGGTCCACGCCGGGCGGCGGCCCAACGGCAGGGCCGGGGGCCGATGGCACGCCATGCTCGCCGAGGCACTGAGCCAGGGTGCCGTGACCGGTCGGGGCGACCGAAGTCGGGGATTGCTCCGCGGGCGGGGTGTCCGTCGAGCACGCCGCGAGGAGTCCCGCCGCGGCGATGGCCACGGCCAGCTGTATCGCCCGCATTAGCCGACGAACCTCGACAGCCGGGCCGAAAGATGTGGCACCAACCCGCCGTCGGCGTCGACGCGTTCCTCGACGTAGGCCAGGTCGCCGCCTTCGACGATGCCGTAGAGCCGCTTGGCCCCACCGACCAGCATCCCGGTCTTGCTGCGCGCCAGCGCGTCGGTGGCCAGCTCCCAGGACGACTGGTTCAGCGGGCGGCCATAGAAGAGTTCGACGTAGCCCGCGGAGTGGGCGAGCAGCAGCTCGATGGCCTGGGACTCCGACGGGTCCGCCGGGTCGTCGACAAAACGCCAGAAACCCGATTCCCGCAGCGCGGGCTGGTCATAGTCGCCCGATTCGGTGAGCCGCCACGAGCGGGCCTCCCAGATCAGGTAGTCGCGCCCGTCGTGCGAGACCACGATCTGTTGACCGAACCGGTAGTCGCCGTCCGAGCCGCGGCCCTCGCCCTCACCGCGCCACACGCCGACAAGGGGCAGCAGCGCGAGCAGCGCATCGGACAGATTTGCGCCCTTGCGAAGGTTGGCGGTGTCGGCAGGCAGCGGAAGATCGGAGAAGACCGGAATGTTGCGTGCCGCTGTGGTCTTGGCCCGTTCGGCCGCCGCTGCAACCGCCTCGTCGCCCGAGGTCACGACTCGTCGGTGATGAGGCGGTACAGCGCGTACAGCGCGAACCAGGTGATCACCACGACGGCCGCGACGAGCATCAACTCGAAGAACAGAACCACGACAGCGAGTCTAATCGCCCGGCGTCAAACCGCTGAATCGCGGTCAGGATCGTCGCTAGGCGACCTTGACGTCGACCTCGTGGATCCCCGCGCCGGACGGTGCCACGCTGGCGTCGCCGTTCCCCGCTGGGGACAGCGCACGCAGCGTCCACGTGCCAGGAGCGGCGAAGAACCGGAAGTCACCGGTGGCCGACGCGACGACCTCCGCGGTGAACTCGTCGGAGGCGTCCAGCAGTCGCACGAACGCGCCGCCGACCGCCTGACCCGCGCCGTCCACGACGCGGCCGGTGATCACGGTCTCCTTCTCGAGGTCGACGCTGGAGGGCAACGTCAGTCCTTGCTTAGGTGCAGAGCACATATCAACTTCCCAACTCGATCGGGACTCCCACTAGGGAGCCGTATTCGGTCCAACTGCCGTCGTAGTTCTTGACGTTCTTGTGTCCCAACAGTTCCTGCAGCACGAACCAGGTGTGCGACGAGCGCTCACCGATCCGGCAGTAGGCGATGGTTTCCTTCTCTCCGTCCAACCCTGCTTCGGCGTACAACTTCGCCAGATCGTCGTCCGACTTGAATGTGCCGTCCTCGTTGGCCGCCTTGCTCCACGGAACGTTGATGGCGCTTGGGATATGCCCGGCGCGCTGGCTCTGCTCCTGGGGCAGATGTGCCGGGGCCAGGATCTTGCCGGAGAACTCATCAGGGGAGCGCACGTCGACCAGGTTCTTCGCATTGATGGCCGCGATGACCTCGTCGCGGAACGCGCGGATGCTGTTGTCGGGCGCCTTGGCGGTGTAGCTGGTGGCCGGGCGGCTCACCGCGTCGGTCGACAGCGGACGGCCGTCGAGCTCCCACTTCTTGCGACCGCCGTCGAGCAGCTTGACGTTGTCGTGCCCGTACAGCTTGAAGTACCAGTATGCGTAGGCCGCGAACCAGTTGTTGTTGCCGCCGTACAGGATCACCGTGTCGTCGTTGCCGATGCCCTTGTCCGACAGCAGCTTTGAGAACTGCTGCGCATCGATGAAGTCGCGCTTCACCTGATCCTGCAGCTCGGTCTTCCAGTCCAGCCTGACGGCGCCCTGTATGTGGCCGCCTTCATAGGCCGAAGTGTCCTCGTCGACCTCGACGAAGACGGTGTTCGGCGCGTCGAGATTGCTCTCGGCCCAGTCCGTCGAGACCAGGACGTCGGAGCGTGCCATGTAGGGGATCCTTTCGATTGCTTGGGTTTTGAAGCTTTAGGCGGTTGTGGGCACACGGCGAAGCCGTGCGACGAACGGATAGAGCTGGCAGCCAAGGCAGATGCCGAAGGCCGCATTGAGGAACGCCGCCACAAGCGCGAATCCGGTGGCGACCAGGCCGAGCAGCGGGATGCCTGCGGCGAACCCGAGCGTGCCGGCAACGGCGAAGATGAAACCGACGAGTTGGGCGAACTTGAGCGGTGGGACGGGTTCGCGTTCGGTGACCGGGCCAAGCCGGGGCGCGACGAGGTACTGAAAAATCAGGCCGTACGGGTGGTGGCGGGGTCCGCGCCAGGCGCCGATCGCGAAGACCACCGACTGAAGGCCGAGGACCACGGCCGCACCGGCATTACTGATGGTCGACACCAGCAGCGTCGCCACGATCACCACCGTGGTCACCCATGCGACGAACCTGGGCCCGCGGACGTCCACCTGCGCGGTGGCCTCTTTGGTGTTTGTCGACATGCAGTCACGCTCCTGTTGCGTTGGACGGGCTGGGTGTGAGCAGGTCGATACGACCGCTCAGAGCGAGCGCGCCAAGCAGGCGCAGCTGCGCTCAGCAGCTACAACAACAACAGCAACAACCCGCGACGCGGCACAGATCGACTGCGCGGCGCTTGGTGAGCATTGGCTCAAGGCGGGCGGACACGCCGACAGCTTACCCAATGACGTAGTGATCAAGCCAACAGCGGTTCCAGCGCCGACCGCAGGTCAGCGGCGGTGGGGACGCCCGAGGTGCGGTAACGCTGGTGACCGTGGGCGTCGAAGATGAACGTCGTCGGCAGCGACAGCACCGAAAGCCGTCGTGCCGCCGCCGGATTGGCGTCCATGTCGATCTCGACGTGCGCGACGCCGGGCAGCTCCTCGCACACCGCATCGACCACCCGGCGCACCCCGGCACAGGGCCCGCACCACACCGCGCTGAAATGCACCACCGTCGGTCCGGTGTCCGAAAGCCCCAGGTCGCTGGTGTTCACCTCGGCATCGTGGGTTTCCTTGAGCATCCCGGCCCGCAACGTCAGCAGCCGCCCGATCACAAAGGACACGCCGAGCGCCGCGATCAGCACGGTGATCACGACGGCGACGGATGTGTTCATGACAGATTGAACTCGTCGAGGGTGATCGTTACTCCCTCGGCGATCCCTTCGATGATGATGTCGGAGCCCCGGGCACCCTCACTGGTCGGCGCGATACCGAACGGCAGCCGCTGGCCGGGCAGGCTGGTGGAGAAGGCCGCGAGCACCGCACCCGTCTTGTCCTCGGGAACCGGCTGGTCGGCAGTGCCTGGCCCGGTCAGCACGCCGGTGGCGGTGAACACGAGTGTGGTTTGGTCCGGCCCGGCGACCGTCAGGTCGACCGCGATGCTGACCTTCTCGTCGTAGCCCGCCTTCTTCGGCGTGCCCGTGAACACCAGGCCGCGGTTACTGGAGATGCCCGATTCGGTGGTTCCGCCCGTGGAGTCGTTGCTTTCCCGGGTCGGTGCCTCGACCAGGAGGTCCGCGATGTCCATGAACCGGCCGATATGGGTGGAGTCGATGATGATGCGGCTCTCCACCTTGCCCACCGGCAGCTGGGCATCGGGGCCGATCAACCAGGACGCATCCGTGAGGTCAATCGAATGCAGGGTCGCTTCGACCGAGGCCTTGCCGACGACGGGGTGATCCACGCCACTTGCCTTGATCTCCACCTCGTCATAATGGTCGCGCATCGCCTGGGGGATGAACGGAAAGCCGAGGATGGCCACCGACGGGTCCCAGCTCAGGCTCGCGGCGCTGCGCACGCTCCTGGCCAGCCGGTATTCGCCGTAGATGGCCGCTCCGAAGTCCGTGCCGACGGCACCCACCACCACGGCGGTCGCGGTCGCAAGGACACCGATCAGCAGCTTTCGCACCCGCACATTCTGGCTCACCGAACCCCGAGTGCCGATTCGACGCGGCTTACCAGCAGGTGTCGCGCTATCGTTATGTCACCATCGGCCGGGTAACGGCGATGTGTCGGGCATGAATCTGGGAAGTCACCACGACATTGTTGTCACCGGCGAGATCCCCATGGCAGTTGGAGGGCCAGTTGGATCTACTGCTTCTGACCGTCGACCCACATCCTGAGTCGGTGCTGCCTTCGTTGTCCCTGCTCGCCCACAACGTGCGAACGGCGCCGACCGAGGTCTCCTCCCTGCTGGAGGCCGGCACTGCGGATGTGGCCATCGTCGACGCGCGTACTGATTTGGCCGCTGCACGCGGATTGTGTCGCCTGCTCGGCAGCACAGGGACGTCGGTTCCCGTGGTAGCCGTCGTCAACGAGGGCGGGCTGGTCGCGGTAAACGTCGAGTGGGGCCTCGACGAGATTCTGCTGCCGAGCACCGGGCCCGCTGAGATCGATGCGCGGTTGCGCCTGCTAGTCGGCCGCCGCGGCGGTGTGGCGAACCAGGAGAACCTCGGCAAGATCAGCCTTGGCGAGCTCGTCATCGACGAGGGCACGTACACCGCTCGGCTGCGGGGACGGCCGCTGGACCTTACCTACAAGGAATTCGAGTTACTGAAGTATCTGGCTCAGCACGCGGGGCGGGTGTTCACCCGCGCGCAGTTGCTCCAGGAGGTTTGGGGCTACGACTTCTTCGGCGGCACCCGCACCGTTGACGTCCACGTGCGGCGACTGCGTGCCAAGCTCGGCACCGAATACGAATCGCTCATCGGCACCGTGCGCAACGTCGGCTACAAGGCCGTGCGCCCTGCGCGTGGCCGGCCCTCGCCCGCAGGCCCCGAGCTGTCCGACGACATGATCGACGACGCCGCGTACGAAAGCGCACCCGACACCGTGCCGGAAACGTTTGTAGACCCGCTGCGTAGTCAGTGACGGCGTTTAGCTGGCGCACTCGTCTTTCGGACGACGAGCAACGCGCGATTCGCGAGATAGTGGCCGCCGCGGCGGCCGCGGACGGTGTCGCGCCCGTTGGCGACCAGGTTCTGCGCGAGCTGCCCCACGACCGCACCAGGCACCTGCTGGCCACCGATGGCGAGGACATCGCCGGCTACCTGAACCTCGCGAGCGAGGACGGATCCGCCATGGCCGAACTGGTGGTGCACCCGCGGGCCAGGCGGCGGGGCGTCGGCACGGAGATGGCGCGCACCGGACTGGCCGAGGGCGGCGACGGCACCCGCATCTGGGCGCACGGCAACCTCGAGCCGGCCCGCGCGACGGCGGCCGCACTCGGCCTTGGCGTGGTCCGCGAGCTACTGCAGATGCGGCGGCCGCTGACTGGATTGCCGCCCGCGACGGTTTCGGACGGCGTCCGCATCACTACTTACTCCGGCCCCGACGACGACGCCGAGCTGTTGCGGGTCAACAACGCGGCGTTCGCGTGGCATCCCGAGCAGGGCGGCTGGACGGGCGCGGACATTACCGAGCGACGAGACGAGCCTTGGTTCGACCCCGCCGGGCTGTTCATGGCCGTCGACGAGAAGACCGACAAGATGGTGGGCTTCCACTGGACCAAGGTGCACACACACGACCTCGGTGAGGTCTATGTCGTCGGCGTCGACCCCGCCGCGCAGGGGCGGGGGCTTGGCGCCACGCTCACCATGGCCGGTCTGCACTACCTGGCCGAACGGCTGTCAGCGAGTTCGCGGCCGACCGTCATGCTATACGTCGAGGCAGATAACTCGGCGGCCGTGAAAACCTATGAGCGACTTGGATTTACGGTGTTCAGCGTCGACGCCGCCTACGCGGCACAGACTTGTGAGTGAACGGGAACCAAACAGAATCGGTCGTCGATTTGCGAACTGATTCGATTTCCGTCAATATCGATATGTGTCGAATCAATTGGCCACTTCCGGCGAGCGTTGTCCCGTCGAGCCGTTGGCACGGGAGCCGCTGACCGCAAGCGCGGCCGTGGAGTTGGCGGCGAAGTTCAAGGCATTGGCGGACCCGGTGCGGCTGCGTCTGCTTAGTTCAGTGGCTAGCCATGCTGGTGGTGAGGCGTGCGTCTGCGATATCACGCCGGGTGTCGAGGTGTCTCAGCCGACGATCTCGCATCATCTCAAGGTCTTGCGCGATGCCGGATTGCTGACGTCGGAGCGACGCGCGTCGTGGGTCTATTACGCGGTCGTGCCCGAGGCGCTCGGGGCGTTGTCGTCGTTACTCAGCGTGAGCGCCGACTTCGCGCCGACTGCCGGGGCCTCGGTATGACCGACATCGCCGCGCGCAGCGGAGCATCTGACAACTCGCCTGCCGTGGTCGCCAAGCTGTCCAGCCTTGATCGGTTCCTGCCGGTGTGGATCGGCATCGCGATGGTCGCGGGCCTGCTGCTCGGCCGCTGGATTCCGGGACTCAACACCGCGCTAGACAAGGTGCAGATCGATGGCATCTCCCTACCTATCGCGCTCGGGCTTCTGATCATGATGTATCCGGTGCTGGCCAAGGTCCGTTACGACCGCCTCGACACCGTCACCGGCGACCGCAGACTGCTGGTCAGCTCGCTAGTGCTCAACTGGGTCCTGGGGCCCGCGTTGATGTTCGCGCTGGCATGGCTGATGTTGCCGGATCTGCCTGAATACCGCACCGGCCTGATCATCGTCGGGCTGGCGCGCTGTATCGCGATGGTGATCATCTGGAACGACCTGGCCTGCGGCGACCGAGAAGCCGCCGCCGTGCTGGTGGCGCTGAATTCGATTTTCCAGGTCGTGATGTTCGCTGTGCTGGGGTGGTTCTACCTGTCGGTTCTGCCCGGCTGGCTCGGGCTGGAGCAGACAACGATAGCCATCTCACCGTGGCAGATCGCGAAGTCGGTGCTGATCTTCCTTGGCATCCCTTTGCTCGCGGGATACCTGTCACGACGCCTCGGCGAGAAGGCCAAGGGTCGCCAATGGTACGAGACGAAGTTCTTGCCGCGCGTGGGGCCCTGGGCACTCTATGGCCTGCTCTTCACCATCGTGATTCTCTTTGCACTGCAAGGTGATCAGATTACGAGCAGGCCGCTGGACGTCGCGCGTATTGCGCTGCCGCTGCTGGCATATTTCGCCGTCATGTGGATCGGCGGCTATCTTCTCGGTGCTGCGCTACGGCTCAGTTATGAACGCACCACCACCCTCGCCTTCACCGCGGCCGGCAATAACTTCGAACTAGCCATCGCCGTCGCGATCGCCACGTACGGTGCGACGTCCGGCCAAGCACTCGCCGGAGTGGTCGGCCCGCTCATCGAGGTTCCCGTACTCGTCGCTCTGGTCTACGTATCTCTGGCTCTGCGAAAGCGCTTCCCACTCCGAAACGTAAGTGCATGAGCAAAGGACCGAAGCCCGCGGTGTTGTTCGTCTGCGTCAAGAATGGCGGCAAGTCTCAAATGGCGGCCGCCCTGATGCGCCAGACGACCGGTGAAACGGTGGACGTGTACTCGGCAGGCACCAACCCCGGAGCGGAGATCAATGCTCTCTCGGCAGCATCTCTCGCCGAGGTCGGAGTCGACATCAGCGACGAGAAGCCCAAACCGATCGACCCCGACCTGCTGTGGGCGCAGCTCGGAACTGGGAAACAGATGAACCTTCAGATCGCGGGATCGAGGGCATCGAACGCATGCGGCTGGTTCGCGACGACATCGCTACACGCGTGAGAGCACTTGCCTCCCAACTGGCAGCAACCTAGAACCAGTACCAGTACAGGCCGCTACGACGTCGGCGGTCGCTCTGTTCGACCGACGGCCGTTGTTTCACGACGGCGCGACCCCGACGTCACCGTCGTGGTGGCAGCGGCCAGCGCCGCGGCGACAGCAGCGATGCCGCCGAGTACAAGGAACATAGCGGCGTAGCCATTGAGCAGGCTGGCGAGCGCAGCGCCGATGAATGGTCCCAGGGCGGTGGCGAGCATTACCGGTGCCGAAAGGATGCCGCTGAGGTGTCCGTAATGGGTTGCACCCCAACGTTCGGTGACTGCGGTGGCTTGTAACAGGGTCATGATGCCGCGGACCAATCCGGCCGCGATCGCGACCGCGATCAGCGCAGCGAGCGAGGTGAACAGGCCGAGAAGTGCGGTGGTGATGGCAACGCCGGCCATGATGATCACGGTGCGGGGCACGACGCTAATCCGGCGGACCAGTGCCTGATAACCCAGTCGGCCCAAGACTTGTCCGGCGCCGCCGAGGCCGAGGGCCACAGCGGCCGCGCCCGTGCTGATGCCACGTTGGGCCATGAGCGGAACAAGGTTGACGATGACGGCATAGGAGGCCAATGCGGCCAATGCGAACGCCACTGTCAAGACCACGAATGGACGGCTCCGTGCTGTCGTCGTGGGCGGTTCTACACCGTGCGTCGGGAGGGGCGGCCATGTGCGTCGCAACCCGAAGAAGTGCAACGGAATCGTGACGACGGCCAATACCGAAGTGAGCACGAGATAAGTACTGCGCCAGCCCAACTGCGACAAGAGCGCGGCGGTAAGCGGCGCGAACACGGTGCTCGCCAGCCCGGCCACTAGCGTCAAAGCTGTGAGCGCTCCAACCGCGCGAGACCCGAACCATCGAGTGAGCGCCGCGAACGCGGGAGCGTAAAGGACGCCACTCATCGCCACGCCCGCGGCAAGCCATGCTGTGAGGAACCATCCGAAATTCGGCGCGGTCGCTACTCCAACTAACGCCAGCGGGCTCAGTAGCGCGCCGGTGGTCATTATCGCGCGTGGGCCGATGCGATCCAGCCATCGACCAACGGCGATACCGAGCACGGCGGAAGTGACCAACGCAGAGGAGAACGCGGCGGTTACAGCGGGTGCTGACCAGCCAGTGTCTTTTGAAATCGCCGGCGACATGACGGTGAATGCGTAGTACAGCACCCCCCAGCTGGTGATCTGACCTAGGCAAAGGCTGACGAGAACACAGCGCAGGCCGACGCCGCGGACTGCGCTGTGGTCTCCGTCAATCGGTGTGGTCATCCGCCAATCGGGTTGAGCGACACGGACAGCGGTGCAGACGGTGCGGCCACCCCAGCGCCGCAGCCACCTTCGCCGGTCACGCCCGCGTCTTCGGCAAGGCCGGTTCCGCTGCAAACGCCCGTTTCTGGTAGCACTAGCTCGACCTTGCCTGCTGCGTCATGATCCCCGGCCAGGGCGGCAGCGACACTGCGTACCTGCTCATAACCGGTCAACGCCAGGAACGTGGGTGCGCGGCCGTAGGACTTCATCCCCACCAGGTATAGCCCAGGCTCTGCGGGGTGAGCCAGTTCGGCTGCGCCGTGCGGTGGCACACTGCCGCACGAGTGCACGTTCGGGTCGATCTCCGGCGCCAGCTTGCTGGGTGCCTGCAACACAGGGTCGAGCTCAAGACGCATCTCCGAAAGGAACGACAGGTCCGGCCGGAACCCGGTCAACGCCACGACATGGTCAGCTGCTGGCAATGAGCGCCCGTCTTCGGCAATCAACACCGCACGATCGCCGGTGAGCTCGATGCGCTCCGTTCGGAATCCTGTAAGGAGTGTCACCAGCTCTGCCTGCACCGCCGCATGGGCCCGTTTGCCGAGCGCTCCGCGCTGCGGCAGCGCATCGGACTCGCCGCCGCCGAAGATGTCGCCGACTGCGCCGCGGCGCAACACCCATGTCACTCGCGTCGACGGATCGCGTCGTGCAGCCTCCGCCAGATCGATGACCGCGGTCATGGCCGAATGTCCACTGCCCACGATGACGATGTGCATACCGGCCCACTTTGCTGACTGCTCCCGGGTGGGCGGGACGTAGGAAACCACACCGGCCTCGACGGCTTGACGCTCACCGATCGCCGGAAGTCCATCTGCCCCAGCGGGATTGGGCTGGTACCAGGTTCCCGACGCATCGATGACGGCGCGGGCGACTAGTCGTGATTCGTGCCCGAGGTGATCGGTGACGTGGACGACAAACGGCTCGTGTTCGCGGCCCTCGCTCACCACGCGGTCGTGTCCACGCCGCGACACTCCGACCACCTGGGTGCAATAGCGGACTCGATCACCGAGCGCTTCGGCAAGCGGTGTGAGGTAGGTGTCTAGCCACTCCCGCCCTGTCGGATAGCCGGCCGACGGTGCGGTCCGGTCAGCGCGCCCCAATAGGCGCGCGGCGGCCGCGTCGACCAACTCCGGCCACGGCGAAAAGGTACGCACGTGCCCCCACTCCGCGACGGCTGCGGCGGGACCGTCGCCAGATTCGACGACCAGCGGTTCTAGGCCACGTTCGAGAAGGTGCGCGGCTGCGGCCAACCCTTGAGGGCCGCCGCCGATCACCACAACAGGCAACTCAGTCAAGATCTTCTCCTCACATCGACGTTTATCGATGCATTGATGTTCGTCGATACATCGATGTTTGTCAATGCATGTGGCATGATGACCCTATGAGCAGCGCTGCAGTGGCCGTGACGACCGACGACCTGGCGGCGTGCTGCTCCCCGGTGACCGGCGGAATCATCGACACGCCGACGGCCGAACGGGTGGCGGCCGTGTTCAAGGCACTCGCCGACCCGGCCCGGGTGAAGCTGCTGTCGCTAATCTCCGCGGCGGGCGAGGCCTGTGTATGTGACCTCACCGAGCCACTCGAACTGGCCCAGCCGACGGTGTCTCACCATATGAAGATCTTGGTCGATGTCGGGCTGGTATCTCGAGAGCAGCGCGGCAAGTGGGCTTATTACTGGGTCAACGACGACGCGCTTGATCGAGTCGCGCAGCTGATCTCACCTACGCATTGACAGGTACCTCGAGCTCGACGAGCAGTGCCCGGACCCGACGTTCGATCTCGTCGCGGATCGGACGGACCACCTCGAGCCCTTGGCCATGCGGATCTTCGAGAACCCAATCTTCGTATCGGCGGCCAGGAAAGATCGGACAAGCGTCACCGCAACCCATCGTCACGATGACATCCGCGGCCTGAACGATCTCGTCCGTCCACGGTTTCGGATATTCACCCGAGATATCGATGCCACGCTCCGCCATTGCGGCGATTGCTCCCGCGTTGATCTCGTTGCCCGGCTCGGATCCTCCAGACCACGCCACCGCGGCGTCTTGCGCTAGATGCGTGAAGAACCCAAGGGCCATCTGTGATCGGCCTGCATTGTGAGTGCATAGGAACAGCACGGTTGGTTTTCCGTCAGACGATTTGCCCTCCACCTTGGCGAGCGCGCGAAGGCGTTGTCGTGCAAATCTTTCGGCGAGCAATGGCAAGAAATTCGGAACTTTGGCACGACCGGCGAATTGGTCGTACGACGAATGCAGGAAGCGCTCGATGGTTTCGACACCGAACACCCCGTCGAAATCCTGAAGCAATTGCGTGGCTGCGGTTTTCATCGCCAAGCGCTGGTCGATGGACAGGTCGTTGCGGTGATGCGCAATGCCCTCGGTGAGGTTGTCGGTCACGATCTTCTCCTCGATCAGGTTGGTTGAAGACGGGGGACGAGATGCTCGATGCGCTCAGTGAGATCACTCACCGCCTCGTCGAACGAGGCCGCGAGCGCCGTGCGTGTCGGGTCGTTGATGGACCAATGAATGCGGGGTAGTTCGACCGGAAGTTCCTCATGGGCGTTGTCGCATACCGCGATCACCAGGTCATCGGTGGCTACGACATCGCCCAGGTAGCGCGGCTTGGTTGGGCGCATCGACAGCTGGTTGCGTTTGGCGGCGGCCATCGCGCCCGGATGGACCTGAAGCGCAGGTTGGGTGCCGGCCGAGGTGGCCGGCACCACGCTTCGCCGGTTCCAGATCGCCGCGGCGAGCTGGCTCCGCGCTGAATTATGGGTACAGACGAACACGACGCGACGAGCCCGGCGTTCGGCCTGGGGGACAAGGCTTTCGAGGGCTGCGTGGTTGAGCTTTATATATGTGCGCCTGCCGTCGCCTTCCGAACGGGTTTGCCGCACGACGCCGGCTTTCCTCAGAACGGCAAGGTGGTGCGCGAGCAGGTTTGAGGACATCGACAGAAGTGCCCGTAGCTCCGAAGGAGACGCGTCGGCGGTTAGCAGGTGATCGACGATCGTCAACCGCGCGGGTTCGGAGAGGGCAGCGAAAACGGCTGCACGCTCCGACAGTGGTGAATTTGTCTCAATAAACATTGACTCAATAATTACTGAAACGAATCCGGCCCGTCAACTCCTCCAGTGGAAACGTCGCGCGGAGCCCGTTGCTGGTTCATCTTCCGTTCACTATCCGTAGGGAATTCATTCATGACGTGCGCTTAAGTTCTCAGCCGAGCAGCGATGGGTCTGCTTGACGCGACAGGTGTCACGGCAACGGGCAGTCGGCCCGGCGCCAGCGTCTACCCGTTTTACAAAGGAGCTTCGTGAAGGCCAATCGAACTGGTGCCGCGCTGAGCCTGCTGGCCGCTGGCACCTTGCTGCTGTCGGCGTGCGGCAGCGACAACAACGCCTCTTCGGGATCAGGATCAGAGTCCGGATCAGCGCCGGCCGGCGACTGCGGTGGCAAAGAAGCGCTCAAGGCCAGTGGGTCCTCGGCGCAGGCCAACGCGATGACGCGGTTCATCAATGCCTATGAGAAGGACTGCCCTGGCTTCACGCTGAACTACACCTCGAGTGGTTCGGGCGCGGGTGTCTCGGAATTCCTCGGTGGACAGACCGACTTTGGTGGCTCGGATTCACCGCTCAGCGCCGAGAAGGGTGAGGTCGAGAAGGCCAAGGAACGCTGCGGCGGTAGCGACGCGTGGAACCTTCCTGCCGTGTTCGGCCCCATCGCCGTCACCTACAACGTCGCAGGCGTCGACGGCGTCGTGCTGGATGGGCCCACGCTGGGCAAGATCTTCAACGGCGCGGTCAAGACCTGGAATGCGCCGGAGATCGCGGCGCTTAACGAGGGCGTCGCTCTGCCGGCCGAGCCCATCAACGTGATCTTCCGGAGCGACGAGTCGGGTACGACGGACAACTTCCAGAAGTACCTCGATGCGGCGTCGGACGGTTCCTGGGGCAAGGGTGCGGGCAAGTCGTTTGCCGGCGGTGTCGGTGAGGGCGCCAAGGGCAACGAGGGCACCTCGGCGGCCATCAAGAGCACTCCCGGCTCGATCACCTACAACGAGTGGTCGTTCGCGAAGTCGCAGGGCCTGTCCATCGCCAAGATCATCACCTCGGCAGGGCCGGAACCGGTCGAGTTGAGCACGGCGACGGCGGGCAAGGCCATCGACGGCGTCAAGTTCAAGGGCGAAGGCAACGATCTCGTCCTCGACACCGCGTCGTTCTACAAGCCCACCGAGGCCGGGTCCTACCCGATCATGCTCGCGGCCTACGAGATCGTGTGCTCGAAGTACCCGGACGCCGAGGTTGCCACCGCGGTGAAGGCATTCATGCACTCGGCCCTCGGCAATGGCCAGAGCGGTCTTGAAGACAACGGCTACATCCCCGTGCCCGAGGCCTTCAAGCAGCGGCTGACCACGGCTGTCGACGCCATCAACGCGACGGCGTAGTAGCCAGAATTCAATGGCTGTCACACCAGACTCGACCGCTGTGGGCTCGTCGGCATCGACGGCGAGCCCACAGCAGGTTGGGCATACTTCAGGAAAGCCAACCAAGGACCGGAAGGGATCGGCTTTGAAGCAGGGCGAGGGACGTTGGGGCGATACCGTCTTCAAGTCCATCGCGATCGCTGCCGGTGCCACCATCATCGGCGCGATCGCCCTGATGGCGCTGTTCCTGATCGTCAAGGCGATCCCGTCGCTGCAGGCCAATCAGGCGAACTTCCTGACCAGCACCGAGTTCCTCACCAGCGACTCCGCCAACCTGCGCTTCGGCATCCGTGACCTGTTCATGGTGACGGTGCTCAGTTCGGTGTTCGCGCTGATCATTGCCGTCCCGATCGCGATCGGGATCGCGGCGTTCCTGACGAACTACGCACCGAAGCGGTTGGCCCGACCGTTCGGAATGCTGGTGGATCTGTTGGCGGCGGTGCCGTCCATCGTCTTCGGCCTTTGGGGCATCTTTGTGCTCGCTCCCTGGCTCACCCCGGTGGCGACCTTCCTCAACGACAGCCTCGGCTGGTTCTTCCTGTTCTCACAGGGCAACGTGTCGCTGGCCGGTGGCGGAACAATCTTCACCGCGGGAATTGTGCTCGCGGTGATGATCCTGCCGATCATCACCTCGGTCACCCGCGAGGTCTTCGCGCTCACCCCCCGGGGCCACGTCGAGGCCGCGCAGGCTCTTGGCGCCACGAAATGGGAAGTCATCCGGATGACGGTGTTTCCCTACGGCCGCAGCGGCATGATCGCGGCATCGATGCTCGGCTTGGGCCGCGCGCTCGGTGAGACGATCGCGATCCTGATCATTCTGCGCACCGCCGCGCAGGCCGGGACATGGTCGCTCTTCGACGGCGGTTACACGTTTGCGTCCAAAATCGCCTCGGCAGCAGCGGAATTCAGTGCACCGCTGCCGACCGGCGCATACATCGCAGCCGGGTTCGTGCTCTTCGCGCTGACATTCGTCGTCAACGCGCTGGCTCGGGCGGCGGCCGGCGGAAGGGTTAGCGGAGGATGACGGCAACACTCGACCAGCCGGTGAAGGCGCCGACCTTTCACCCGGTCGGCGCCGGTCGCAAACTGAAGAACAACATCGCGACGACGCTGTTCACCGCATCGTTCGTGGTCGCGATGATCCCGCTGGTCTGGCTGATCTACACCGTGCTCGCCAAGGGCATCACCGCGATCATCTCCTCGACGTGGTGGAGCCACTCCCTTGCCGGCGTGCTGCCGGAGCAGATGGCCGGCGGTGTGTATCACGCGATCTATGGCACCCTGATCCAGGCCGCCATCGCCGCCGTTCTCTCTGTGCCGCTGGGTGTCATGGCAGCGGTGTACCTGGTCGAATACGGTCGCGGCCGATTCGCGAAGGTGACCACGTTCATGGTCGACATCCTTGCCGGTGTGCCGTCGATCGTGGCCGCGCTTTTCGTCTTCGCGTTGTGGATTGCGACCCTTGGGTTCGAACAGAGCGCCTTCGCCGTTTCGCTGGCCCTGGTGTTGCTGATGCTGCCTGTCGTCGTTCGCAACACCGAGGAAATGCTGAAGCTCGTACCCGACGAACTGCGAGAAGCGTCCTACGCGTTGGGCATTCCAAAGTGGAAGACCATCATGCGGGTCGTCGTACCCACGGCACTGCCAGGGATGATCAGCGGCATCCTGCTGGCGCTGGCCAGGGTGATGGGTGAAACGGCTCCGGTCCTTGTGCTCGTCGGTTACAGCCGGTCGATCAACATGGATGCGTTCGAGGGCAATATGGCGTCGCTGCCACTGCTGATCTATACCGAATTGGTCAACCCGGAAGCCGCTGGCGCACTGAGGGTCTGGGGCGCTGCATTGACCCTGATCTTGATCATCGCGGCGCTGTACCTCGGCGCTGCACTAGTCAACCGATACTTGACGCGGAACAGAGTTTAGGAGCCTCATGGCCAAGCGGCTGGATCTCAAGGATCTCAATATCTACTACGGCAGCTTCCATGCCGTGGCCAATGTGAGTCTCGCAGTGCACCCGCGCAGCGTCACGGCCTTTATCGGCCCGTCCGGCTGCGGCAAGTCGACAGTGCTGCGGACCCTGAACCGGATGCACGAAGTCATCCCCGGCGCCCGCGTCGAGGGCTCGGTATTGCTCGACGGTGAGGACATCTACGCGTCGGGCCTCGACCCGGTTAGCGTCCGGAAGACCATCGGCATGGTGTTCCAGCGGCCAAACCCGTTCCCCACCATGTCGATTCGCGACAACGTGGTCGCTGGTCTCAAGCTGCAGGGCACGCGTAACAAGAAAGCGCTCGAGGAGGTGGCCGAGCGCTCGCTGAAGGGTGCCAACCTGTGGAACGAGGTCAAGGACCGGCTGGACAAGCCGGGCGGCGGCCTTTCGGGTGGTCAGCAGCAGCGGTTGTGCATCGCCCGTGCGATCGCGGTGCAGCCCGACGTGCTGCTGATGGACGAGCCGTGCTCGGCCCTGGATCCGATTTCGACGCTGGCGATCGAGGACCTGATCTCAGAACTCAAGCAGGACTACACGATCGTGATCGTCACGCACAACATGCAGCAGGCTGCCCGCGTGAGCGATCAGACCGCGTTCTTCAACCTCGAGGCGACCGGCAAGCCCGGCAAACTCATCGAGGTCGACGACACCGAGAAGATCTTCTCCAATCCGACGCAGAAGGCCACGGAGGATTACATCTCTGGCCGCTTCGGCTGAGAATCGCTGCATGCACGTCGCACAGAGGGGGCTGCAGCGTGACGGCACGGGCGACGCGACGTCAGGCTTGAAAAAGTATCGTGCAGCAATCCCGCCTATGCGGGGGACGCTGATGCTTGTCGACGCCGATCCGGACGTAGCGTCACGCTTGATGGACGACGCGGCCGCGATAGGCATCGACACCACGTGGTGTGACGACGGCGCCGAAGCGCTCCTGGCCATCGGCGAAGACCAGCCCGACGTCCTCGTCCTCGCCGCCCGCACGAACGTCGTCGACGCGGCGCGAATCACTTCCGTGGTCCGCAGCAGGTGGAATTTTCCCATCCTGATCGGGTCGCCAAGTGCAGACGACAAGGACACACACGGCGCCCTGGCCGCCGGAGCGTCGGCGTTGATTGCTCGCCCGTATGACATCAACACGATCGCGCCGTTCGCTTTCAACGGACATCATCAGCCGCAGCGTGATCAAACGATCTATACGGCCGGCCCAATCGAAGTGGACCGGGAGGGTTACGAGACCCGCGTCCGAGGCCGAGACGTTCAATTGACCCAGCGGGAACTCGAGTTGCTCGTTTACCTCATCGAGCGCCACGGACGCGTCGCCAGCAGCGACGAGATCAGTCGGGCCGTCTGGGGCCATCCCGCAGACACCAACACCGTTGCCGTCCATGTACGACGGCTGCGCGAGAAACTCGGCCATGACCCCGAACATGGTGAGTTCATCCGCACCATCCGCGGTGCCGGATATCGGTTGGCGCCATCGATCTACGCCTAGGGCGTCAAGACAACTCGGGTCCCCGACGGTTCGGCTGCGGTCCACACCTGCTCGACCTCGGCCAACGGCCGGGCGAGGGTGCGCAACTGAAGGTCACCGTTGGCCACCATGCCGAACAGCCGTGGCAGCGCCTCGCCGCGCACGCGCATCAGTACATCGGGCGGCATGCTGCCGAGGCCCACACCGGACAGCACAATGCCGGTGCTTCGCAGCACCCCTGCGGGCAGTTCCATCGTCGGGCCCGCCATCGAGCCGATCTGCACGAACCGTGTCGGGTGGTAGTGCTCGGACGGGTGGCTGGAACTCAGTGCGGTGAGCACCATTTCGGCGGGTTCGCCCCACAGATAATCCAGCACCGCATCGAACGGCCGATCGGCGTGCAGGGCGCGCACACGCTCGGTCAAATCGTCGCGGCCGATCGCAATGGCGTCGTCGGCGCCTACCGACCGCAACCATTCCAGGCGCGAAGCGTCGCGGCCCGCCACAATCACCCGCTCGGCGGCGAACACGGACTTGGCGAGTTGAACTGCCATCGAACCGGTCACCCCGGTGGCGCCCAACACCAGGATGTGGTCGCCCGGCTTGAGCGCAGCCGCGTGTTCGAGTGACATCCACGCCGAGATGCCCGGGTTGGGGACGGCGGCCGCAGTGACGGAATCGACGCCCTCGGGCACGACGACGGCGCCGTTCTCACTGACCAGGGTGCGTTGGGCCATCATGCCGTAGGGCGCGAGCGCGCCGGTGTAGATACGACGCCCGTCGTCGAGCCGGGCGACACCGTCGACGCCGGCGATCGCGGGGAGTCGAATCTCTTTGCTGGCGTAGTGCTTTCCTGACATCAGCCCGCGTGTCAGGTTCGACAGCGCAGATGCCTCGACGGTGGCCACGACAGCGCCGTCGCGGGCTTGAGGTTCGGGGTAGTCCCGGTACACGGGGGTGCTTCCCCATTCTTCGACTATCGCCGCCAGCATGACCGCCTCCTAAGTTTCGTAAGAAATAGTTTCTACAGAAACTATAACAACCATACTCCTCACGAATGGGGGCAGTGGCAAGATAGTTTCTGTGAAAACCAAGTCCGCGCTCATCGCCGACATCGACGGGCTGGTCAGGGTCATCGGCGAGAAATTCGACTCCGACGAAGACGGTGACGCCGAGCGTGACTTCATGACCGACCGCTGCCCGGCACGCCTGCGGGCGGCGGTACGCGAGCTGCCGACGCTGTCGATGCACCTGATGGCCGGTATCGAAGAGGGGCCGCTCAGCCTGGTCAAGCTGGCGGCCCGGTCCGGTCAGCTCAAGGGCACCGTCTCCAAGCACGTGCAGCGGCTGGTCGAGGTGGGGTTGGTGCAACGCACACCAATTCCAGGCAATCGCAAGGAAAGCCACCTGACATTGACAGCCGACGGCAAGTTGGTTGCCGAAGCGCACCGGCAGATGCACGAGGAGATGGCGCTGGGCCTTCGCGACTTTCTGAAGCGCTACAGCGGTGCGGAGCTTGCGGTGCTCGAAAAGGTGCTGCGTGATCTCGCGTCGACCACCAAAGTCGGCGTACGGATCACGGTGCCGGAATAGTTGGGCGGCGCGCTCTGTCATAGCTGCTATGAGCAAAGCGGTGCAGTTCGACGGGTACGGCGATATCGACGTTCTCGAGGTGCGTGAGGTAGCGCGGCCCAACGCCGGTGAAGGCGAGGTGCTGGTCGAGGTCAAGGCGGCCGGCATCAACCCGGGGGAGGCGATGATCCGCCGCGGCGTCATGCACGACCGCTGGCCCGCCACGTTCCCTTCGGGACAGGGCAGTGATCTCGCTGGAGTGGTGGCCGAGGTGGGCACGGGGGTGGACGGCTTCTCGGTCGGCGACGAGGTGCTCGGCTTCTCCGAATCCCGCAACAGCCAGGCGGAGTTCGTCGCGGTGCCCAGCGGGCAGCTGACCGCCAAACCCGCGGGGGTTACCTGGGACGTCGCAGGTGGTCTGTTCGTGGCGGGTACCACCGCGTACGCCGCGGTCCGTTCCCTCGGGTTGACCGAGAGCGACACCGTTGCCGTCTCAGGCGCAGCGGGCGGTGTCGGCTCGATCGCTGTTCAGCTCGTAAAGCGCACCGGTGCAACGGTTCTCGGTATCGCCGGCCCTGGCAACGACGAGTGGCTCGTCGCGCACGGGGTGATCCCGGTCAACTACGGCGACGACCTGGCGAATCGGCTCCGTGCGGCCGCACCCGGTGGCCGGGTCGACGCCTTCCTCGACTTCTTCGGTGGCGGCTATGTCGAGCTCGCGGTGAGTGAGCTGGGCGTCGCACCGGAACGTATCGACACGATCATCGATTTCGCCGCCATCGAACGTTTTGGCGTGCAAGGGGCAGGCAATGCCGACGCTTCCGATGCCGGCGTGCTTGCCGAGCTCGCGGCACTGGTCGCCGACGGCGAGCTGGAGGTGCCCATCGCGCAGGTGTTTGCGCTCGGCGACGTGCAGAACGCTTACCGCACGCTCGAAGAGCGCCATACCAGGGGCAAACTGGTCCTTCGGCCGTGACCTGCGCGCCGAATCAGCGTGGGGCGGGCAGCTGTGCCTCGTCCGGGTGATTGCCGGTGACCTGGAAGATGACCCGGCGGGCCACCTCGACGGCGTGGTCGGCGAACCGCTCATAGAACCGGCCCAGCAAGGTCACATCGACGGCCGCGGCCACGCCGTGCTTCCATTCACGGTCCATCAGCACCGTGAACAGATGCCGATGGAGATCGTCCATCGCGTCGTCTTCTTCCTGGATCCGCGCGGCCTTCTCCGGGTCGCGGGTGACCAGTACCTCTTGCGCGCTGTTGCCCAGTTCCACTGCAACGCGGCCCATTTCGGCGAAGTAGCCGTTCACCTCTTCGGGCAGCGCATGCTGGGGGTGGCGGCGCCGGGAGATCTTGGCGACGTGCAGGGCCAACGCGCCCATCCGGTCGACGTCGGCGACGATCTGAATCGAGCTGACGATCGCCCGCAGGTCTCCTGCTACCGGAGCCTGCAGCGCAAGCAGCACGAAAGCCGACTCCTCTGCGCGCGCGCTCATCGCCGCGATCTGCTCGTGGTCGGTGATGACTTGTTCGGCCAGCACCAGGTCGGCCTGCAGCAGGGACTGGGTCGCGCGTTCCATCGCAGCGCCTGCCAGCCCGCACATTTCACCGAGCTGACTTGTCAAGGCATCGAGTTGCTCGTGGTACGCGGTTCGCATGGGCACAGCCTACGGGTTTGGCGGTCGAAACGGCACGACGTGGATAGTGAACGAAAGGTGAATGCCACCTGCCCAAACGCCGCCCGTCGCCGCTGGCGCAGCCGTTATTCGCACGTGGTGTCGGCTGCGTTGGTGACCGTGAGGTCTTCAGGTAGCTGCGTCGGGGTGCTGCTGGTGCCGTGAAGCACGTGCACCTGGACCGGCGAGCCGCTCGGCGACGGCGGGGCCACCGAGTAGAAATCGGAGCCGAGCACGACCTGCACGACGTCGCCCATGCCGGTCACCCGTTCGATCGTCGGGTTGGTGAACGACGATGCCACTGTCGCGGCGGCCTGCTCGTTACCCGGGGAGAAGAACACCGTCGTCGAGTTCAGCGGGCCCGGATAGTCGTCGGGGGTGGTGACGTTGAAGCCGTGGGTCTGCAGTTCGCTGGCCGCGGTGGAGGCGAGCCCGTCCGCGCCGGTCGAATTCGACACCTGCACCGTGATGTCCTGCGGGTTCGTGGTGACCGCATCGACCAGCTCACCGGTCGTGGACTCCGAAGTGCTCGTGGGCGTCTGGTCGGACTGCGGCGAGGCGCTGACCGAAGACTCAGGCGTGCCCGGCACCGGGGTGTTGTCGGCGTTCTTCTCCTCTGGCAACGGATCGTCGTTGATGATCGCGTCGAAGATCGCCCGGTTGTCGTCCTCGCGTAGATGCTCGTTGCCGTATTCGTCCATGTATCCCGTGGTGGGCACGGTCAAGAACGTGATCCGGCCCGCCGCGATGCCTTGAATCGACTGGCCGAGGGTGACCAGATCCCTGGTGTTCATGTTGTCGACGTAGCTGTCCTCGATGAACATGTTGACCACGTTGTTGAGCTTGTTCAGCGAGAAGAACACTTCTTTGGAGATCAACGAACGCAGCAGCGAGGACAGGAAGAGCTGCTGGCGCTTGATGCGGCCGTAGTCGCCGTTGGTTTCGGTCGTGACTTGGCGGGCCCGCACATATTGCAGCGCGGTGTGGCCGTCGACCATCTGCCGGCCCGCATTGGCCAACACGGTGCCGAGTTCATAGTCCTCCAACGGCGTCGTGCTGCACACCTCGACACCGCCAAGCGCGTCGACCATCTTGGAGAAGCCGGCGAAATCGACTGCCATGAACCGGTTTACCGAAAGCCCGGAAAGTTTCTGGATGACCTTCACCAGGCACTTCGGCCCACCCACCGCGTACGCGGAGTTCAGCTTCGTTTCGGTGTACACCTCCTCGGCGCCGTACATCGGCGACTCGGGGTCGGTGATTGGACCGTACTGCCCGGTATTGGGGTCCCACGGCTCGCACTGCCTGGGCTCGATGGCGAGGTCCCTCGGAAACGACACGGCCACAACGCGTTCGCGGTTCGCGGGGATGTTCACCAGCATCACGGTGTCCGACCTGGCGCCGCCGGCGTCTTCGGGGGTTCCCGCACCCATGTCGAGGTTTTCGCCTGCCCGGCTGTCCACGCCGACGATCAGGAAGTTCTCGTCACCGAATTGGGCGTTGGCGTCCAGAATGTCGCGCGAATCCTGATCCAGTGCCGAAATCCTGTTGAGCATGCTGTTTTTCGTCGACTGCCACTGCCACGCGCCGCCGGTAAGCGCCAACGCCAGCACGGCGATCAGCGCCGCGAGCGAGCGTCCGGCCAGCATCGTCCTGCGGCGCCCACGGTGTGGTCGCAGTGGTGTGGCGGCGCGTCCGGAACCGACGCGCGACGGCGACACCCGACCGGGCCGACGCACCTTGGCCAGATCGGGCAGTTCCGAGTCCGGCGCCGACGTGACGGGGATGACTTCGGTTGCCGGATCGGCGTACGCCGGCTGGACGGGCTCGATGATCTCGGTGGGCTGCGTGTTGGGCCGGCGTTCGCGGGCCGGCGCGACGGGAGGCCGCTTCTTCAGCTCCTCGGGCACACTCGCGTCACCGCTGACCCGTGCGATGAGGTCGGCGACCGTGACGCCGTCGGTGTGATTGCCGGTCGGCTTGGCGTCATCGGCGTCGATCGGCGTCTTCTGGACCGGAATGAGCGCTGCGCTCCCACGGCGCGGCGCCTGGTGAAGAGCGCGGCGTTCGGGTAAGCCATTGGTTGTCGGCGCCAGGATCCGGCGGCCCAGTGGAGCCGGGACGGCCAGGAGTGGCGCTGTCGCCGTCACTCATGTTCCTTCTGGCCTCCGACTCTGAAAACAGTGCGCGCCGGTGCGCATTGGCGCGTAAAGCGCCCCTTGCTCTTCTAGCAGCACTCTGCGGACTCCGCCACCGGAGCCGATACGAGACTCACATCGTACTGAGACATCCTGAGAGACGTGATGTCGAGATCGTCTCGGTTAGCCCCCAGAATGCATAACGTCTGCTCCAGCAGGCACGGTGCAGTCATCGGGGTCGGCCAGCCAGCCCTCGGGCAGGGCCACCGACGCTGGTGAGCCCTGGCGCCCGCGTGGGCCCGTCGCGGCATCGGGGAACGGCACATCGGCATCGAGCTGACCCACCAGCGCGTCCAGCTCCGCAAGGGTCTTGACCAGGGCCAATGCCCGACGCAACTCGGCGCCGGCGGGGAATCCGTGCAAATACCAGGCGATGTGCTTGCGCATGTCACGCATGCCCTTGTCCTCGCCGAAGTGGGCGGCCAGCAACTCGCCGTGCCTGCGGATGATCGTCGCGACCTCGCCGAGCGTGGGCGGCGTCGCGGCCGTCGTGCCTGCGAAAGCCGCCGACAATTCGGCGAATAACCACGGCCTGCCAAGGCAGCCACGGCCGATGACCACGCCGTCGCAGCCGGTGGCGGCCATCATGGCCAGGGCGTCTTCGGCGTCGAAGATGTCGCCGTTGCCCAACACCGGTATGGCGGTGACGTGCTGCTTGAGCTGGGCGATCTGCTCCCAGTCGGCGGTTCCGGAGTACCGCTGGGCCGCCGTGCGGGCGTGCAATGCGACGGCGGCAGCGCCCTCGTCTGCGGCGATCCGCCCGGCGTCCAGGTGGGTGTGGTGGGCATCGTCGATGCCGATGCGGAACTTCACGGTGACGGGAATCGCAGTGCCCGCGGTGGCCCGCACCGCGGCCGCCACGATCTGACCGAACAGCCGGCGCTTGAACGGCAGTGCGGCGCCGCCACCGCGCCGGGTGACCTTCGGAACAGGGCAGCCGAAGTTCATGTCGATGTGGTCGGCGAGGCCCTCGTCGGCGATCATCTTCGCCGCGGCATAGGTGTTCTGCGGGTCGACGCTGTACAGCTGCAGCGACCGTGGTGTCTCCTCGGGCGCGAACGTCGTCATGTGCATGGTGACCGGATGGCGCTCCACGAGCGCACGGGCGGTCACCATCTCGCACACGTACAGGCCGCTGACCGTCCCGGCACGCGCCAGCTCGAGTTCACGGCACAGCGTGCGGAAGGCGACGTTGGTCACACCGGCCATCGGGGCGAGCACGACCGGGCTTTTCAGCGCGATGGGCCCGATCCGCAGCCCGTTGGCGGATTCAGTTAGGACGCTGATGTCGAGACCAAAAGGTTCTTGGCCGCTTTCTTCTCGGCGACCTTGCGCTCGCGTTCGAGGCGACGCTCCTTGGCGATCTCGAACTTCTCGCAGGTGTCCTGCAATTCCTTCACCAGCTCGCCGAGGTCGTCGCGCATCTCCGCGGCCTCGCCGGTGAAGTCGTCGCGCTCGAAGATGCGCCACTTCTTGAGCACCGGCATCACCACGTCGTCGAGGTGGATGCGCGGGTCGTAGACGCCGCCGACGGCGATGATGACGGCCTTGCGGCGGAACTCCGGCACGGTGTATCCCGGCATCTTGAAGTTGCGCAGCACCCGGTGCAGGGACGCCATCGCCTGGTTGGGGGCGATGTCGAAGCCAGCAGCGGAGACATCCCGGTAGAAGATCATGTGCAGGTTCTCGTCCGCCGAAACACGTTGCAGCAGTTGGTCGGCGACCGTCTCCTGGCAGGCCCTGCCGGTGTTGCGGTGCGAAACGCGGGTGGCAAGTTCCTGGAACGTCACGTAGATGACCGAGTCGAAGAGGCTCTCGGCGAACATGTCGCCCTGCTGGTTCTGGCCCGGGCTGAAACCTCGGGTGACCTGCTCGACGCGCAGTTGCTCCAGTTCGATCGGATCGATTGCGCGGGTGACCACGAGGTAATCGCGAAGCGCGATGCCGTGGCGGTTCTCCTCGGCGGTCCAGCGGTTGACCCAGAATCCCCAGGCGTCGTCCATGCCGAAGTTCATCGCGATCTCGCGGTGATAGGAGGGCAGGTTGTCCTCGGTCAACAGGTTCTGCAGCATCGAGATCTGCGCGACCTCGGAGAGCTTGGACTGATCGGGGTCCCAGTCCTTGCCGCCGAGTGCGTAATAGTTCTTGCCGTCGGACCATGGGATGTAGTCGTGGGGGTTCCAGTCCTTGCGCATCCGCATGTGGCGGTTGATGTTCTGCTCGACCACGGGCTCAAGCTCGTGCAACAGCTGAAGATCCGTCAGATCTTGCGCCATGGGCCCTCCCAGTTATCTGTACCTGTTGGTTGCACTCAATATATCTGTGTACCTCGGTGACATTCAAGTCTTCCCGCGGGAGTGTCACAACCGTCACTCGCGGCATCATCTGTCGCGGTAGGATCCGTTCAGGCAAGCCGTTAAGCCCGGTTTTCTGCCGTAGGGACTACAGACTGGGAGGTCGGGCACTCGTGAAGAAGCTCACCATCATCGCCGGCGCCGCAGCAGCAACGGCCTCGGCCGCCCTGTTCGGTGCGGGCATCGCGGGCGCTGCGCCCGATGTCGTCGGTGACACGTACAGCGACGCTTCGTCGACGATCGAGCAATCAGGCGGCACGGCCGTGGTGGCGACCAGGACCGGCAGCGGGGCCGACACCGGCGACTGCATCGTGACCAACGCGTGGGATGCAGCATTTGTCCGTGACGGCGAGAGCGCCAGCGGAGAGGTGATGGTCGCGCTGAATTGCAACGGCGACGTGGCCTCGGCGGGCAAGCCCGGTAACTCGGTGGCCAGCCCCACCGGCCGGGAGGCCAAGGCGGCCCAAGAGGAGGCCGAAGCCGCTGAGCAACAAGAGCTCGAAGCGGTCAGCACACCCGACGAATAGCCGCTTACGGACCAATCGGCGCCGATGCCGCGGTATCGGTAGCGGTTCCTTGTGGATGCCCTTAAACTTCGCGCATTAACTCTCCCGACATTGCCCTGACACTCGGAGGTCGCGCGCGCGTGAAAAACCACATCGTTCTTGGTGCCGGATCGGCCGTCGTCGCAGCGGCCGCCATGGCCCTGTTCGGCACCGGTACGGCGGCGGCGGACGATTACGCAGGCCAGACCTACGCCGACGCTTCGGCGGCCGCCAGCGACGCGGGTGCATCGGTGACCGTGGCGAGCACGGTGGGTGGCAAGCTCCCGACGGACGAGTGCATCGTGACGCGATCGCAAACCGCACCCTTCGCCAGTGCCATCGACGGCGCCCACTACGACGGCCAGGTGCAGTTCTACTTGAACTGCAATGGCGGCTATGCGACAGCGACCAACCCGGGCAACTCGCTGGGCTCGACGCCCGGGCGTGAGTTCAAGGCCGCAGCGGACGAAGCCGCCGAGGCCGAGCAGAACGAGCTCGAAGAGGTCAGCACCCCCGACGAGTAGTCCTCGCGCGGAAGGGAATTCACCCTTCGGCTACCTGGCCGCGCCGGTCTGTTCATGTTGTGCCAGCAGTGTCCTCTCCCGTGAGAAAGCACATTCTTGGAATGGGTGCCGTCGCTACCGCCGCGGCCGCGATGACGTTGTTCGGAACAGCTACTGCCGCCGCCGATTATGTGGGCGAGACGTACGCCGACGCGTCGGAGGCGATGAGCGAGGACGGCGTCGACCCCGTGGTAGCCACCAGGACCGGCGACAAGCTGGAACAGGATGACTGCGTCGTGACCGCGGCGTGGACCGCGCCGTTTGTTCGTGACGCCGGCGACGAGTACGTGCACTCGGAGGACGAGATGCTGGTGTCGCTGAACTGTGCCGGCGGCCATGCGACGGCGACCAACCCCGGCGCCTCGGTGGCGAGCCCGATGGGCCGTGAGTCGAAGGAAGCCGCTGACGAGGCCGCAGCGGCCGAGCAGGAAGAGCTCGAAGCGGCCAGCACACCCGACGAGTAGACTTGCCGCAGCCTTGGGGTCATTCGTAAGCGTTGCGACAGGTCGCGGACGGTGACAGCCGAATAGGCACGCATGCGCCCGCGGTCTGGTGGACGACACCAGGCCAGGAGGGCGGGCGCATGAAGAAACTCAACATCCTTGCCGGCGGCGCCGTTGTTGTCGCGGCGCCGGCTTTGGCACTTTTCGGAGCGGGCGTCGCCGCTGCGGCCCCCGATGTGGTCGGCCAGCCGTATTCCGACGCGACGGCGGCGATCGAGGAGGAAGGTGGCACGGCCGTCGTGGCGGTGCGCACTGGCGACAAGCTGCCCCAGGACGAGTGCATCGTCACCAACGCCTGGGACGCGCCGTTCGTGCGTGACCTTGTCTATGAGGACACGGCGTTCGCGCATGCCGAAAGCGAGGTCATGGTGTCACTGAACTGCGCGGGCGGGCACGCGACGGCGACCAATCCCGGTGCCTCGCTGGCGAGCCCGATGGGTCGTGAAGCGAAGGCAGCCGCAGACGAGGCCGCAGCGGCCGAGCAGGAAGAGCTCGAAGCGGCCAGCACGCCGGACGAGTAATTCTTTTCAGTAACTCGATACCCGGCTGAGCAGCATGTCGACGCAATAGTCGATGAACTGCTCGCGCGTGGCGGCCAGCCTGCCGTTGAGATAGGCGGTGAACAGCGCCGTCAGTGCACCGATCAACCCGGTGGCCACCATGGCGCCGATGGCTGGGTCGGTGATGCGGGTCAGCTTGTGCTGCAGCAGGTCGATGAAGCTCGGCATCCACTCGGCGCCCGAGCGCGTCAGCACCGGTTCGACCTCCGGTGCCAGCAGCAGTACCCGTCCGCGCGCTGGGTCGTCGACCATGAGCGCGACGAACCTCTCGACGGCGTCGCGCGGGGTTTCTGCCTTCATCAGCGTCGACATCGCCCTGGTGCAGACGTCGTCGTAGACCGCGCGGACGAACTCGTCGCGATCGGCGAAACTCTCGTAGAAGTACCGTTCTGTCAGCTCCGCGGCGCGGCACACGGCGCGCACCGTCAGCGAAGGGCCGGACTCGCTGCCAAGGAGCGCAACTCCGGCGGCGATCAGTTCGTCGCGGCGCAGAACCTGGCGGTCTTGTAGGGGAACGCCGGACCAGCGGCCCCGTCGTTGACCGGATTCCACTTCACTCCTAGGCTAGGGTGACAACACGCGTAGTCAGAATTTTAGACTGGCATCGATGGGAAAGTTCATCAGTGACTCAAGATACGTCCGCGGCATGCCCGGTGACCAACGAATCCGGCGCCGTCGCGCAGGGCTGCCCGGTAGCGCCCGGCGGATACGAGGCACCGCCTGTCCCGCTTGGGCCTGACTCGCTGACCTGGAAGTACTTCGGCGACTGGCGCGGCATGCTGCAGGGTCCGTGGGCCGGCTCGATGCAGAACATGCATCCCCAGCTGGGTGCGGCGGTCGAGGAGCACTCGACGTTCACCCGTGAGCCGTGGCAGCGCGTGCTGCGGTCGCTGTACCCGATCGGCGGTGTGGTGTTCGATTGCGACCGGGCGCCGATGACCGGTGCCGAGGTGCGCGACTACCACGTCACCATTAAGGGCACCGACGCGCAGGGCCGCCGCTACCACGCGCTGAACCCCGACGTCTTCTATTGGGCGCACTCGACGTTCTTCATGGGCACCATCCTGGTCGCCGAGCGGTTCTGCGGCGGCATCACCGAGGCCGAGAAGCGTCAGCTGTTCGACGAGCACGTCGAGTGGTACCGGATGTACGGGATGAGCATGCGGCCGGTGCCACAGACGTGGGAGGCCTTTCAGGCCTACTGGGATCACATGTGCCGCAACGTGTTGGAAGACAACAGGGCGACCCGTGAAGTGCTGGCCCTTGAGAACTACGGCAAACCGTGGTTTATGCGCCGGGTTCCCGACGCGATGTTCGCACCGATGCAACGTCACGTCGTCGCGCCGGTGATGCGATGGCTGTGCATCGGTCTCTACGATCCGTCGGTGCGGGACCTGCTCGGCTTTTCCTGGTCGAGCCGGGACGAATGGCTGCACCGCCGGTTGTGCGCCGTCGTCCGAATGACGTTCTCGCTCTTGCCGAAACGTGCGCGCAAGCATCCGCGTGCACGTGCGGGCCTAGACAGGGCGACGGGCCGGATTCCGGCCGACGCGCCGTTGCCGCAGACACCCGCGCGCAATCTGCCGCCGCTGGACAGGCGCGGCCAGCCGATGCACTACTGCCCTGTCGTCTGACCCGTCCACATCGCGCCGTCGAAATAGCGCATCTGACAATGGTTTTGCGGGTCGGGGAACCAGCCCGCCTGCACGGGCGGATACCGCCCGAACACGCCGCGTTGGTCTCCGGCGAGGCTGAGCCGGTATTCGAATTCGGCGCGGGCGCGTAGCCCCGCGTCGCGGCGGGCCAGCGCCCGCATACGACGGCGGACCACGATGAGCAACGCGGCGATTGCCGTCACGGCGAGTGCCTCGTACCACCCATTGGCCAGCCACCACAGCGTGACCAGCAGTACGGTGCCGGTCACCACCGGGTGGCGGCGCCAGAATGGCCGCCGAACCTGCTGGTAGAGCATGCCAGCAAGATTAATCGGAGTTTCTCGCCGCGGGTAGCCCGCTACGATTCGGCAAACATTTCCGCCGTGGATCGCCTCACGGTCCTACCGCGAAGGATCAACCAAATGCCGTGGCAAGTTTGGGTCACGATCGTCTTGCTCATCGTCGTCGTGGTGGCCGTGCTCGGCATGCTGGGGGCCAAGAACCCGGCCGCCAAGACACGCTCGCTGCGCATCGCCGTGGTGGCCGGTGTAATCGCACTATTCGTGGTGATCCTGGGTTCGACCACGATCGTGTCAGCCCGCAACGTCGGCGTCGTGACGACGTTCGGCCGTCCGAGCGGCACGCTGTCCAACGGCCTGCACTGGAAGGCGCCGTGGCAGTCGGTGACCGAGATGGACGGCACGATCCAGATCGACAATCACACCGGCGAGTCCGCGACGACGGTGCGGCTCGGGAACAACTCGACCGCGAACGTCGACAACAGCGTGCGATGGCGTATCCAGCCGGCGGCGGCCGATGAATTGTTCTTGGACTACCGCCAATTCGCGAATGTGCGCGACAACCTGGTCACCCGCGAGCTGAGGGCCGCACTCAACGAGGTGTTCGCCGATTTCGATCCGCTCGCGCCGGAGAACGTCGAGGGCACAAACGTACAGGCGCTCGGCGACAAGGTCGCCGAGACTCTGCGCGCGAAGGTCGGCGGGCAGATCGAGATCATCAACGTGATCGTGCCGCTGGTGAATTACGACCAGGCCACCCAGGACCGGATCAATGCACTGAACGTGGAGAAGGCCAACACGCGGATCGCCGAGCAGCGCGCCAAGACCGCCGCGGCCGAGGCAAAGGCCAACGAGATCCTGGCAGCGTCGGTGTCCAACGATCCGAACGTGCTCGTGAGCAAGTGCCTTGACGCCGCTCGTGAGGCCGGGATCAGCCCGCTGGGCTGCTGGCCGAACACATCGGTGGTGCCGACGGTGCCTGCCAGGTAATAGGGATGGTTTGCGCCCTGCGCTGAGGGGCTATTTTTAACGGATGCAGGCGCCAGCGATTCTTGGCGGCCGGTATGAACTGCGGGGTGTTCTCGGCCGCGGTGGCATGGCCGAGGTTCGCGACGGCTGGGACACCAGGCTGGATCGGCCCGTCGCGGTCAAGCTGTTGTATCCGGTGTTCAGCATGCAACCCGACAACCGTCGGCGCTTCGAGATCGAGGCACGCGCGGCCGCCGGCCTCAGCCATCCGCATATCGTCGCCGTGCACGACAGCGGGGAGCACGACGGCACCCCCTACATCGTCATGGAGCGGTTGTCGGAGCGCACGCTGTCCGACCTCATCGCCGAAGGGCCGCTACCGCAGTCGCAGGTGCGGTCGATTCTCGACGACGTGCTCTCGGCGCTGGCCGCCGCGCACGCGGCCGGGATCCTGCACCGCGACATCAAACCCGGCAACATCCTGTTCTCTGACTCGGGCGCCACGAAGCTCGCCGACTTCGGCATCGCGAAGAGCGCCGCAACACCGCACACGATGACAGGTCAGATCGTCGGCACGATGGCCTACCTCAGTGCCGACCGGATCGCCGGAAGGCCCGCGAGCGTCGCCGACGACCTCTATGCGGTCGGGGCTGTCGGATATGAGGCGCTGGCCGGCCGCAGGCCGTTCCCGCAGGAGAACCTGGTCGAACTCGCCCGCGCCATCGCCGAGCACCGGCCCGTTCCGTTGGCTGTGTTGCGCCCCGATGTGGATGCCGGTCTGGACACCGTCGTCAATCGGGCGATGGCGCGCGATCCGCAGTGGCGTTTCGGCAGCGCCGCGGCGATGCGGGCGGAGTTGGCCGGCCGGGCACCCGCTGGTGCCCGCCCGCCGACGATGGTGCTGGCTTCGCCGTTGCCTGACCCGGCGACCATGCTGGTGCCACCGGCGGCGCGGCGCAGCCGATCGCGGAAGATGCTCGGCCTGGCGGCCGCCTTGGTCGCGATCGTGATCGCCGCGGCGGCCTTCATCGCGGACACCACATCGCGTGCGCCCGCACCGCAGCCGGCCAGCACCAGCACGCCGGTTCCCCCTCCGCTCACCACGTCCGTGGCGCCGCCGCTCACGTCGGCCCCGCCGCCGCCGACCGAGGTAGATGAGGGTCCGCCGGGCCAACGCAAGGGCAATCGCGGCGAGAACGGCAAGGGGCCGAAGCCCAAGGAGGACTAGGGCGGTCAGCGCGCGACGAGTGGGGTGTACTGCGGGCAATAGACGCTGACGGCACCCCTGAGTAAACCCACGGACTGCCCTTTGTCGAACCCTTTGGACCTCAGGGTGCTGATCACGCCTCGAATCGTGGGCGCCGGTTCGATCGCACCGGCATCCATTGCCGTGCAGATTTGCCGTCCCACTTGGACTGCCTCATCGGGTGAGTTCACGGGGATGTTGAGCTGCTTGACGATGCTGACGAACGCGTCGTCCTCGGGGCTGGCGTGCGCCGACCCGTATCCGAAGGTGATCGCGACGCTGAGGCCGGCTGCCGCGATCGTCGCCACCAATGCCCCTCTTGGGAACCGCCGGATCAGCATTGGTGCTCCTGTGGTGAACGTTGTCGGGACGGTCGATGACGATAGGTGCTGTGCCCCCACCAGGGCTCGAACCTGGGACCTGCGGATTAAAAGTCCGTAGCTCTACCAACTGAGCTATAGGGGCGCGAGTGAACAGGATACTGCCTGCCCGGCAGTGGGTTCGTTTGAGGATTGGGGTGCCGGTACCCTAAGCTATCGAGGCTCCCAACGACTCGTCGTTGCGAGTACCCCGGAGAGATTCGGCCGGCCCCCTTCGTCTAGCGGCCTAGGACGCCGCCCTTTCAAGGCGGTAGCGCGGGTTCGAATCCCGTAGGGGGTACACGCGGCACCGTACGATGGGGTCGCACTAGTAAGGCCCTGTGGCGCAGTTGGTTAGCGCGCCGCCCTGTCACGGCGGAGGTCGCGGGTTCGAGTCCCGTCAGGGTCGCCATTGCGGCGAGGCACTTCGGTTCTCTACTCGGCCGGTGCCTTCCGGCCAGGTAGCTCAGTTGGTACGAGCGTCCGCCTGAAAAGCGGAAGGTCGCCGGTTCGATCCCGGCCCTGGCCACAAATATTAGGAGCGTCCATCCGTGGAAGCCGCCGTGCCTGCCCCGCGGGTCGGTTGTGTGTATCGCCCACAATTCCCACCGGAGCGGCTGGCCGAGGCCGCGCGAGTTGCCGATCAATCCGGTGTCGACGAACTCTGGCTGTGGGAGGACTGCTTTCTCACGGGCGGCCTGACGTCGGCCGCGATCGCGCTCTCTCACAGCTCCCAGCTGACGGTCGGCATCGGAGTGCTGCCTGTGCCGCTGCGCAATGTCGCGTTGACGGCGATGGAGATCGCGACCCTGGCCAGAGCGTTTCCCGGGCGGCTGCGCGTGGGGGTCGGGCACGGCGTCCAAGACTGGATGGCCCAGGTCGGGGAGAAGGTGGGCTCTCCGTTGACGCTCATGCGTGAGTACCTCTCGGCGCTGTCCGGCCTGCTCGACGGGCAGACTGTGACGGTCAAGGGCCGCTACGTCGTCCTCGACGGCGTCGCACTGGATTGGCCGCCGGACACCCATGTCGACCTGCTCGCCGCGGCAACCGGACCCAAGACCCTGCGCCTCAGTGGTGAATTAGCGAGGGGGACAGTCATTTCCGGCGGCACCACACCGAGCGCGCTGCGGGACGCCGTCGCCCATATCCGTGCCGGCACCGCATTGCGGGACACCTCGTCGCCTCACTCGGTGACCACCTATCTGCCGTGCGCTACCGGCCCGGACGCTCGCCGGCGCGCCACCGCCGACCTCGACTCGCAGGCCGACGCGAACGGCCCCGTCGCCGCGTACGGAACGTCGGCGGAGATCGCCCATGCGGCGCGGTTGTGGGTCGACGCCGGTGCCGACACGATCGTCTTTCAACCACCGGCCGACGAGGATTTTGCCCGGTTCACCTCATTCATCGGCACCGAGGTTCGCGGCCTTCTAGCCCGCTGACCTGCGTGAATGCCGTCACGCCGAAACCCACAAAATCTCTTCAAAAAAACTGAGGGAATTGCGCTGGCGGGTTGCTCCTACCTGTGAACGCGGCACCGGCCGCAACCAACACAAGGAGAAACCAATGAACGCCAAGAACACCCTTCACCGCCTCGTCGCCACCGCACTCGGTGCGGGCGCCATCGCCGTCGGCGCACTCGCCATGAGTGCACCGGCCGGCGCGCAGACCTTCGAGCAGTCCTGCAAGGACAGTCCCGGCCTCTACGCCACCGGGGCGGAGAGCGGTGTCTACAGCACGGAGCGTCGCGGCATGGACCGCGACCAGATCTGCAAGCTGTATGGCCGGAGCGGAAACCACCTCGGCACCTCCATCGTCACCGATTACGGCTTCTACAAGGCCCCCTCGGTCCCGAAGGTTAGCCAGCCCCTGGTGCTCAGCCCGCGGTAGCGCACCGAACGAGTCGGGCGGGACGCATCCAGCAGCGTCCCGCCCCGCCACTTTTCCATTTCACCGCACGGCACTGAGGGGACGACCATGATCTTCTTGATGCACGTCAGGTGCGATCCGGGGGTGAGTCGATGACGAGGTTCGCATCTTCTGAGGCCGGCGGTCGCGATGACGCGACGCTCGCACGCGCGGCCGCGTCCGGCGACCGGTCGGCGTTCGCTGAGATCTACGACCGGTACGCCGACCGGCTGCACGACTTCTGCATCGGCATGCTCCGCGACCGGGAAGCCGCGGCGGATTGCGTACAGGACGTGTTCGTCACCGCCGCAACAAAATTGGTCCAACTTCGCGAACCGGACCGGCTGCGGTCCTGGTTGTACGCGATCGCCCGCTCGGAGGCGCTGGCCCGGCTACGCGATCGCAAACGTGAACAGCTCAGCGAGGAACTGCCCGAAATGCCCAGCAATGACGCGGATATGGCCACACTGGCCGCACGCACCGAGTTGGCCGACCTGATCGCCGACGCCAGCGGCGGCTTGAGCGATCGCGACCGCGTGGTGCTCGAGTTGGCATACCGCCAGGGGCTCGACGGCCCCGAACTGGCCGAGGCGCTGGGCGTTACGCCCAGAAACGCCAACACCTTGGTCGAACGGCTCCGCGACACCATCGCACGTTCACTGGGTGCGCTACTGGTATGCCGCCGCAGCAAAGCCGATCCCGACCGCTGCCCCGAGTTGGCCGCCATCCTTGGCCAGTGGGACGGCCAGTTCACTCCGCTGATGCGCAAACGGGTGGCGCGGCACATCGACAGCTGCGCGGTCTGCGAGGGCGACCGCGCCAGGATGGTCAGCCCGGCCGCGCTGCTGCGCGCCGCCCCGGTAGTCATCCCTGCGCCGGCCTGGCTGCGTGAGTCGACCCTGGACCAGGCGGCCGCCAAGTTGTCCGATGCCAGCGCACCCTCTTCTGGTGTAGAGGACGGCGAGACCTGGTGGCCACCAGGCGATTTCGAGAATGACAAGGCGTGGCCGCATCGTGGGCGGGTGCGCTTCGGCGCGGCATTGGTCCTGCTTGCCATCGGCGGGGCGGCGGTGCTGGCCACCCAGTCTGTTTACCGCGTCGGCCCGGTCGACGACTCCACACCTCTGACGACGTCGACAACGAGCGCGCCGACAACCACACCATCGATTGCCCAGCGCCCGGCGCCCAGCGCCGCCCCTTCGACGGTGCCACCCGCGCTGATCACCACCACCAGCGTCGTCATCGCACCCGCATCCGAGACCACCCCCGCCCCGGCCGAGGCGCTGATCCCGACAGCAGAATCGGAACCGTCGACCCCCGAGCGGGCGACCGAAGCGCCGAACACCACCGGGCCGCGGCAGCCGGCGCGCACCGAACCGAACGAGGAGCCGCAGGAGCCAGAGCTGCCGCCCGCGGTCGAACCGCCCCCGCAGGAGCCGACGCAGACGAAGCCCACGTTCATCGTGCCCAAGGCTCCACCGGCAGACAAGGGTCCGGAGTGCGCGCCGACGAACCCTGCATGCAATGGCGGCGGTCCGGTGTTCAGCTGAGGTTGAATGGCGCATGCGAATCTCGCGGCTGGTGGTTGCGTCGATCTGTGCGTGCGCGCTGGCAGTTGGTTGTGGAGGCAGCACTGCCGAGAACGCCGCTGCCGTCGCCGTTCTGCAAAAAGCCATCGACACCAAGTACTCGTACCGTGACCGGCTCGGCCTGGACTGGCCGGCGCTGTTTGAGAGTGAGCGGGCCGACCTCGAAACCGCCCGCACGCCACAGGAATTCGCCGGGCACGCGGCCGAGCTGCTCCGCTCGGCCAAGGACGTGCACATCTGGCTCGACGTCGCGGGCGGCCGCCGCGTGCCAACCCGACTACCGCCGCGGGACGTCAACTTCAACAAGGACGTCTTGCGGACGATCGTCACCGACGTCAGGCAGCACGGCCCATGCATGGCAACCGGGCGTATCGACAAGACCATCGGTTACGTCCTGATCGGCAGTTGGGAGCGGGAGAAATGTGGGCTCGTCGAAACCGAGTTTCCCAATGTGATCGCGGATCTGAGTGCTACGACCGGGCTGGTGATCGACGTCCGCCCGAATACCGGCGGTGACGAACGGATCGCGCGCAGCGTAGCCAAGTACTTCGTCAACGGCCCCGTGGTCTACGCGAAGCGCGAACTTCGCGACGCCGACGCACCTGGCGGGTTCACTCCGCGCGAGGACGCCGTGCTGACGCCCGCCGAGGGCATCGCGGCCTACGGTAAGCCGACGGCCGTGCTGACCGGGCCGGTCAACATGAGCAGCAACGAAGCGTTCCTGCTGATGATGCGCGCTGCCGGCGCAACGCTGGTTGGCGAAAGGACTCTTGGCGCATCGGGCAATCCGCAACCGGTCGAGCTCGGCAAAGGATCCGGTTGTCGACGCCGCGGTTACGGTCGTCGGTGGCTGACGGCCGAGCTGAGCCTACGGGCGGGACCACTCGGGCGCCGTCGCCAGGTGCTTCCGCCGCTTGCCCCCCTTGGGCCAGAAGTAACTGCCCGGCTTACGGGCCTCCTTCGCCAGGAAGTTCAGCGTCCCGTTGCACACCCACTCTTTGATGGAAGCGGCGAGTCGGCCACCGATCTGGATGGGAATCGGACTGTCGTTGAGGTGCGCCATCTGGATGGTGCCGGCATTGCGACCGAGGCTGATGCACTGACCCGCGGAGGCGGGATTCAAGGTGGTGGGTGGGGTGCCGGCGATGCGCGCCAGGACGGTGTCGGCGGCATGTGAAGCCAGGGGCATGGCGAACTGGCAGCTCATCCGCAGCGGGACGCCCGACGGGGACGCGGCGTCGCCCGCCGCCGTGATCGAAGGGTCGTCGATATACGTGAGTGTTTCATCGGTCAGCAGCCTTCCGACACCGTCGGTGCGCAGTCCGCTGGCGGCTGCCAGCGTCGGCGCGCCGAAGCCTGCCGTCCACACGGTGGCGGCGCTGGGCAGTTCTCTGCCGTCGCCAAGCGTGACACTGTCGGTGCTGACACGGGCCACCGTCGCGTCGTCGACAACGGTGATGCCCAGCTTCTTCAAGCGTCGGGCCACTGACCGACGACCCCCGGACGCCAGCGACGGGCCGAGGACATCGGTGACGAGGGTGATTAGCCGTCCCGCTTCGGCGAACTCGGCTGCCGCTTCGATACCGGTCAGGCCGCCGCCGACGATAACGATCGGCGCAGACAGCGGGACGTCGGCGAGCCGGGCCGCCAGGCGCTGTGCGGCCTCCAATTCGCCTAGTGGATACGCGAATTCGGTGGCACCGGGTACCGATGCCGGGACCGGCGCCGTGCTGCCGACAGCGTAGACGAGGTAGTCGTAGTCCAGCGTGGCGCCGGACGACAGTCGTAACTGGTGGGTGGCGGTGTCGATCCGTTCGGCTGTGTCGACGATCAGGCGTACGGTATCGGCCAAGATCGACGCGTAGTCCTCGACGGCGTCGTCGCTGCCGGCGACGAGTTGGTGCAACCGAATTCGTTCGACGAACTTCGCACGAGGATTGACCAATGCGACCTCGACGTCCGTACGTTGACGAAGTCGGTTGGCAGCCATAACTCCGGCGTATCCGCCGCCGACGACCACGACTCGGGAAGTGGCTTTCATTGCTTCCTCCTAGAAGCTGTTTGTTTCTTGTGACTAAGACTCGCCGTTGCGGAGGCTTAGCGGACCCTTGAAAACCCGTGGTCGGTTGCCCGTAGTTCGTAGTGCAACGCGAAGTCCGTGGCCGGCGCTGGAGGAACAGCATTCGGCTGCTGTCTGATCGCGCGTCGGAAACGAGGCGCGAAGCACTGCAATTTGGCCACGCCGAGAAAAGCGCCGCGCAGTACGATGCCCGGTGACATGTGGGTTAACGGATGACGGCGGCCAGAACCGCCAAGGCCGGCGAGCAAACCGCGTTTCGCCAGCGGTTACTCGACGCCCTTGAGGAGTCGATCGCCGAGGACGGCTACCCACACACCACCGTCGCCGACATCGTCCGCAGGGCACGGACCTCCCGGCGGACCTTCTATGAGCACTTCGAGAGCCGCGAAGCATGCTTCGTCGAACTTCTCACCGATGCCAACGCCGATCAGGTCACGCAGATCTCGGCCGCCGTCGACGCCGATTCGCCATGGCGAGACCAGGTGCGCCAGGCGATCGAAGCGTGGATCTCCTCAGGGGAATCCCGTCCCTCGCTGATGCTGAGCTGGATCCGCGACGTGCCATCGCTCGGTGATGCCGCGCGCCTTCTGCAGCGCAATGTGACGGAGAAGTTCATCGAGATGGTCCAGACACTCGCAGGCACTGAACAATTTCGCTCCGCAGGCATCGGCCCGGTGTCGCGTCCGCGCATCATCATGCTGCTGGGCGGACTGCGCGAACTGACCGCCATCACCGTCGAAGAGGGCGGGCGCTTGAGCGATATCACCGAGGAAGCGGTCGACGCGTCGATCGCGCTCCTCAGCCCGCCGTCGTCTATTTGACGCGTGTAGAAAGAGTCTTGCCATCCTCGGTACCTCGGCGTACCGTAGCCGGTACCTTGGAGTACCACGGAGGGCAACTACATGGCACTGGCGACCACGGATCCGGTCCGGCTCCCGCCCGCACCTCGGATACCGAAACTCCTGCAAGGCGTCGGGTTCGTCGCCGCGCGGGAGAAAACAGTCTCCGCATTGGCGCGACGGCACGGCCCGGCGTTCACGCTGAACCTGCCGATCTTCGGCACGACCGTCGTGATCAGCGACCCGGCCTTGATCAAGGACCTGTTCACCACCAAGACCGAACTGGTCGGCAGAGCGGGCGTCCTCGGTGAGATGTTCGGTCCGGGTTCGACGTTCAGCCTGGACGGGGCGCCGCACCGCGAACGCCGCAAGCTTCTGGTCCCGCCGTTTCACGGCAAGCGCATGGCCGGCTACGAAGCCATCGTCGAAGAAGAGGTGCTGCGCGAGATCGCGACGTGGCCCGAGGGCAGGGAGTTCGAAACCCTCCCATCGATGATGCGCATCACCCTCAATGCCATCCTGCGCACGGTGTTCGGTGCCGAGGGCGCCGCGCTCGACGAACTCCGCGAACTCCTCCCGTCCATGGTCCTGCACGCGTCGAGGCTGGCCGTGCTGCCGCCCGTCGTGCGCCGTGACTTCGGGCCGAGGAGTCCGGGTGGCAGGCGGGTCGCCCATCGTCAGCGTTACGACGAGGCGATCGGCAGGCTCATCTCCGGTATCCGCAGCGACCCCGCCTTCGAGGACCGCACCGACGTGCTCGCGCTGATGCTGCAGGCCCGCTACGAAGACGGCGAGCCGATCTCCGACGACCATGTGGCGGACGAGCTGTTGACGCTCCTTGCCGCCGGCCACGAGACCACGGCGACGACGCTGGCCTGGGCCGTCGAACGGCTGCGCCGTCACCCGCGGCTGCTCGCCAGGCTCACCGCCGAAGCCGACGCGGGCGGATCCGAACTGCGCCAGGCCACCATCTGGGAGGTGCAGCGCACCCGGCCGGTGATCAACGGCACCGCCAGAATGACCAAGACGCGAATTCGGCTGGGGGAGTGGGTGATTCCCGAGCGCCATGCCGTCCTTGCGAGCATCTCGCTTGCGCACGCCTCGGAACAGTCCTTCGCCGACTCGGCAGCCTTCAACCCTGACCGGTTCGCCGGCAACCCGCCCGACAACTACGCGTGGATCCCCTACGGCGGCGGGGTGCGCCGCTGCATCGGCGCGGCGTTCGCCAACATGGAGATGTCGGTCACGCTGCGAACCCTGTTGCGCGAGTTCGAGTTCGGCACCACATACGCCCGCGGAGAGCGACTGCACTCCCGCGGTGTCGCGACGGCACCGGCACGCGGAGGGCGAGCTGTCGTCTACCGGCGGCCTGCTGGCACCCGGCATACCGTCGGCAGCGACGCTGCGCAGGTGTCGGCATGATGGCGCAAGAAGCGATCGCCGGTGTCGGCCGCGGAATCGAGCTGTGCTACCAGCAGGCCGGTGACCCTGCGGGCCCGCCGATCGTGCTGATCGCCGGCCTCGGGCAGCAATTACATTCGTGGCCGGACGATTTCGTCAGCGCCTTGGCAGGGCGCGGCTATCGAGTGACGCGGTTCGACAACAGGGACGCCGGCCGCTCCACGCACATGAACTTTCCACCGCCGAACCCGGTGGCGATGTTCCGCGGCGGAGATGCCCGCCACCAATACCACCTCGGCGATATGGCTCGGGACACCGTTGGCCTGCTCGATGCGCTCGGCTACCCCGATGCGCACCTGGTCGGCATCTCGATGGGCGGGATGATCGCGCAGACGGTCGCAGCGCACCACCCAGGCAAAGTCCGCACGCTGACGTCGATCATGTCCACCACCGGCGCAAAGCGCCTCGGCCGGCCTGCGATATCAACCTGGCGGCGGATGCTGACGTCGCGGCCGCCGCGGAACCGGACCGAAGCCATGGACCGGGCCGCGGCGATGTTCTCCCACATCGGTTCTCATGGATTCCCGTTCGACGAGAACGCGGTGCGCGAAGCCGCGGGAATCGCGTGGGACCGAGACCCGACCGCAGGCGGCATCGTGCGCCAGCTGGCAGGGATCTTCGCATCGGGCGACCGCACCGCCGAGTTGCGGCACATCGACGTGCCGACGCTCGTCTTACACGGCGACCGGGACCGGATGGTCCATCCGACCGGCGGCACCGCAACCGCAGAGGCGATACCCGGGGCCCGGTTGGAAACCATCGAGGGTCTCGGCCACGACCTGCCCATGGGGGCCTGGGGCCGGGTGATCGACCTCATCACCGATCACGCCAGTCGGGCCCCGATCACCACCACACAATTCGAGGAGCAAGCATGAGCAAGTCCAAGCGCACCATCAGCGGGCGCACCGTCGTCATCACCGGCGCTGCGTCGGGTATCGGACGCGCTCTGGCACAACGGCTTTCCGCGCACAGCTGCCCGGTCGCACTCGCCGACGTCGACGAGAAGGGGCTCAAGGAGACCGACGCCGCACTGCACGGACCGTCCCTCGTGCGCGTGCTCGACGTCCGTGACGCAGAGGCGCAACGCGACTTCGCCGCCGAAGTTCTGGGTTGGGCGCCGCAACCGATCGGCGCGGTGTTCAACAACGCAGGCGTAGCGGTCTCCTCCAGTGTGCTCGACTCGGTGCCGGAGGACGACAACTGGCTGTGGGACATCAACTTCGGTGGCGTCGTCAACGGCACAAGGGCGTTTCTGCCGATCCTCGTCGAACAGAACGAAGGCGCCATCGTCAACACCTCGAGCGTCTTCGGACTCGTCGGCATGCCAAACCAAAGCGCCTATTGCTCAGCCAAGTTCGCAGTGCGCGGCTTCACCGACTCACTGCGTCAAGAACTGCGCGGCACCGGAGTCACGGCCATCAACGTGCATCCCGGCGGCATCAACACCAACATCGTCCGCAACGCCCGGTTCCGTAAGGATCCCGAGGGCCGCGGCCGCACCCAGGACCAGATGGTCAAGGAGTTCGCGGCGATCACAATGACCGAGCCGGACAAGGCCGCCGAAATCATCCACCGTGGCGTCGAACAAGGCAAGGCCCGAATCCTCGTGGGACCCGACGCCTACATGTTCGACACGCTGGCCCGGTTCGCGCCGACGCGCTACTACGACATCCTCGGCAGGCTCGAATCAGTCCTGCGAAGCCGAAGCCAGACAAGAGAGGTCGTGCCCTCGTGAGCGCCGACGTGCATCTGCCGCCCGGCCCACGGTCCCCGATCGCGCTCCAGGGCGTCGGCTACCTTGCGGCGCGCCGGCGAATGATGGATGTGCTCCACAAACGCTACGGATCGGCGTTCACCGTCAAGCTGCCGTTCTTCGGCCCGACGGTCATGATCAGCGATCCCGCTCTGGTGAAGCAGTTCTTCCAAACCCGAACCGATGTGGTGCGTGCCGTCGAACCCAATCTCGATCTGGTGCTCGGCGCCGGCTCGACGTTCGGCCTCCAAGGGGACGAACATCTGCGGCGACGCAAGTTGCTCGTTCCGCCGTTCCACGGCAAGCGGATGCGCGCCTACGAGAGCCTCATCGAGGACGAGACCCGCAAGGAGCTCTCCACGTGGCCGCAGGGCCGGGAGTTTCCCGTGCTGCCCTCGACGATGCGGATCACGCTCAATGCGATCCTGCGCGCCGTGTTCGGTGCCGAAGGCGCCGAGTTCGACGCCCTGCGCAAGGTGATGCCACCGCTGGTGACCATGGGGTCGTTCCTGGCCTTCCTGCCGTGGCTGCATCACGACCTCGGCCGGTGGAGTCCATGGGGGCGATTCCTCGGGCTGCGAAAAGAGTTCGACCAGATCGTCGGGTCGCTGATCGACCGCGTCTCGGCTGACCCCAACCTGGACCAGCGGGACGACGTGCTGGCCCTGATGCTGCAGTCCCGCTACGACGACGGAACGGCGATGTCGCGCGGTGACCTCGCGGACGAGCTTTTCACCCTGCTGGCCGCGGGGCACGAGACCACAGCGACTCAGCTGGCGTGGGCCGTCGAACGGTTGCGCAGGCATCCAGATGTGCTGCGGCGCTTGGTCGATGAGGTCGACTCCGGCGGTTCAGATCTCCTGCAGGCGACCATCCACGAGGTGCAGCGCAACCGGCCGGTGATCGATGGGGCCGCGCGCCAGGTCATCGCGCCGACGATGCCGCTGGGGCAGTGGGTGATTCCGCGCGGATACACCGTTCAGGTCGATATTCCGCTGACGCATTGGACCGCGGCGACGTACCCGGACCCGGAGACCTTCAACCCGGACCGGTTCCTGAATGCCAATCCGGACATGTACGCATGGGTGCCGTTCGGCGGCGGCACGCGCCGCTGCCTTGGTGCGGCGTTCGCGAACATGGAGATGAACGTCGTGCTGCGCACCCTGCTGCGCGAGTTTCGGTTGGAGCCGACGAGCGCGCGCGGTGAGCGGCTGCACAACCGGGGCGTCGCATTCGCGCCGAGCAGGGGCGGCAGCGTTGTGGTGTACCGGCGGGCGCCCGGCTACGCGGTCGCCAGTGCGCGCTCGAACAGCGTCGAGTCGTGTGCGCAGACGATGAGCAAGTCGGCTTCCCCGCGGCCGTAGAGCTCGGTGAGGCGGGAGTGGTTCTCCTGCACCCGTTTCCGGTCGAACGCGATCAGCGACTCCCAGGTCGTCACAATGCGGGGCACACGGAATTCGCCGCCGAGCGTGCCGCGGTGAAAAAACGCGTCCCCGGCGTGCAGGACCCAGCGGTGGCCCGCGTCGACGGCCACGCAGGCATGGCCGCGGGTGTGGCCGGGCATCGAGATCAGGACGATTCCCGCTGAGATTTCACTGAGCTCCTTGGCGGCGGCGAATCCCCGCCAGTGTTCGCCATCGGGGCTGTGCTCGACGATCTTTGGGCCGTGTGCCCATTGGATGGGACGGAAGCGCGCCTTCTCGTCCCATGACTGCGGCGCCATCGCGGCAAGCGCTTCTGTCGAAGTGACGTGGACCTGGGCGTGTGAGAAGTCGGCGAGGCCCCCGATATGGTCGGCGTCGAAATGGGTGATCACGATGTGGCGGACATCGTCGGGACGGAAGCCCAGCCGTTCGACCTGCGCCACCGCGGTTTCGTCGCGGCGTAACACCGGTCTGATGAGGTAGCGCACAGGGCCGAGTCGGCGAGCGGGATCCGCGCAGTCGTGTGACCCGAAGCCGGTATCGATGAGCACCAGGCCGTTGTCGGTTTCGACGAGCAGCACGTGACACACCATCTGCGCGGTGGCCGGCGGGTCCATGGTGCCGCAGTTGAGGTGGTGGACCTTCACCTACCCGACCGTACCTGCGGCGGCGAGCAATTCGCCTCGGCCGATCTGGGTCACCAGGCTCGCAGAATCGAAGTAGATGCGTTCGTTGACTATCCGGTCGTCCTCGAAGAAGAAGACGGCGATGATCGGCACGCGAAATGCCTTGCCGGTGGGCGGAAGACCGTAGAACTCGCCGAGATTGGTGCCGAGCAAGTCGAACTCGACGATCACGGCGTCGTCGGCGACGTGGCACCGGACGTTGTCGTGCCGTTGGTCGGGAAACGCCGTGCGCGTCGTTCGGTAGTAGCCCATGACCTCGTCGTCGCCGTCGAAGACCTGGCCCGTGGCGATGATCTCGTAGTGCGGGTGGCCGTTGAAAGTGGCCAGGGTCTTATCGAATTCCTGGGTCACCTCCGTGTCCATGTGCTCACGGATGACTTCGAGGCGGCGCCGCCGCAGGTCGTCGTCGATCATTCCCGCACTGTACGACGATCAAAGTCGTCAGACCCCTGAGTTGACCTCCACGGTCGCCATCTGGTGGCGGCGTTGCCGTTCGATCGTGGCGAAGTAGAAGGCGTATGCAAAAACGCAGCTGGTGAACAGGCTCGACACGAAGAACAGCCACGGGTGCCGAATGCCCCGCCGCCTGCCGTCGATGATCGTGAACAGCGGCAGCAGAATGACGTTGATGATGGTGTAGTCCGCGCTCGCCGAGCTCGCCGCGGGGTTGGCGTAGCCCAGCGTGATGAACTCCTGCCAGCTTCCCGGACCCCAGATCGGATTCGACGACGGCGTCGCGTACTGCGCAACGAACTGATAGTTGAAATACCAGCACAGCGGGATCGACACGAGGCCAACGGCCCAGAAGGCGATCTCCAACGCCGAGAACCGCGGACCGTGCGCTGGCCGGGAGAAAATCTTCGGATTCGCGGCGATCGTGAACCAGACGACAGCAACGCCCAATACGGCGTGAATCAACAGCGAGACCATATCGGGGAGTCTGGCCAGTCCCGGAAGTTTTGTCAATATTGACATAACTTCGGTGCGGTACTTTACGCAGATGGTCCGGCCTGCTCAGACGGCGCGCAGCGCGCGCACGCGCGAAGCATTGCGGCAAGCCGCCCTGGTCCGGTTCATCGCCCAAGGTGTCGAGGAGACGTCGGCCGAGCAGATCGCCGCCGATGCCGGGGTTTCGCTGCGGACCTTCTATCGGCACTTCGCGTCCAAGCACGACCTGTTGTTCGCCGACTACGACGCCGGACTGCACTGGTTTCGCCGCGCGCTGGCGGCCCGGTCGCCGGACGAGTCGATCATCGAGTCGGTGCAATCGGCGATCATGGCGAGGCCGTACGACGATTGGGCTGTCACCAAAATCGCCACGCTGCGCGCGCAGGAACTCGATCCTGGCCGGATCGTGCGACACATCCGTCAGGTCGAGGCCGACTTCGCCGAGGCGATCGAAGAACACCTCGCGGGGGTGAACCCGCCAAAGCCAGGCACGGACGAACGCATGCACATCACCGTCACCGCCAGGTGCATCGCGGCCGCGGTGTTCGGTGCCATGGAGGTCTGGATGCTCGGCGAGAAACGCTCGCTATCCGAGCTCGGCCGGCTGTGCGCGCACGCGCTGGAATCGCTGCGCAAGGGCATCGGCGACCCGACCTAAGGGTGAAGTTTCGTCAATATTGACAAAACTCTGGAGCCATGTCAGCCTCAGCCAATGGCGGACTTTGATGCAATTGTCGTTGGCGCGGGTCACAACGGCTTGACCGCGGCCGCACTGCTCCAGAAGGCGGGACTGCGCACCCTCTGCCTCGACTTCAAGCTGTACGCCGGCGGAATGGCTTCCACCGTCGAGCTTTTCGACGGCTACAAGTTCGAGATCGCCGGCTCGGTCCAGATCCCGACGTCTGCGGTGGTCAGCCGCGAACTCGGCCTCGACGAGTTGCCGACCGTCGAGCTCGACGTGATGTCGGTGTCTCTGCGCGGCGTCGGCGACGAACCCCTCGTCTACTACACCGATCCGATGAAGCTGCTGACGCACATCAACGACGTGCACGGCGCGGAAGCCGTCAACGGAATGGCCGGCCTGATGGCCTGGTGCCAGGCCCCGACGCGGGCGCTCGGGCGGTTCGAGGCGGGCCAGCCGCCGAAGACGCTGGACGAGATGTATGCCTGTGCCACAAACGAATTCGAGCGCTCAACGATCACCGATCTGCTGTTCGGCTCGGTCACCGATGTCATCGACCGGTATCTGCCGGACCGCGAGAAGCACGGTGCGCTGCGCGGCATGTTGTCGCTGCTGGCGTGCAACACCACCTACCGCGGACCCGCAACGCCGGGCACCGCGGCCGCGCTGGCCTACGGGTTCGCCGTGCCGGACGAGCACGCGTTGCTTGTCAAGAAGCTGCGCGGCGGAATCGGTGCGCTCACCTCACACCTGCAGGACCTGTTCACCACCAACGGTGGCGAGCTGCGGCTGCGCAGCAAGGTCGACGAGATCCTTGTCGTCGACGGTCACGTTGGCGGGGTCAGGCTGGAGGACGGCTCGACGCTGACGGCACCCATCGTGATCTCCGCTGTCGCCCCGGATCTCACGGTGACCGGATTGGTCGACTCGGCCGCGGTGCCCGCCGATATCCGCGAGCGCTTCTCACGCGTCGACCACCGCGGCAGCTACCTGCAGATGCACTTCGCGCTCGATGGCACGCCCGAGTTCGCGGCGCCCTATGAGCTGCTCAACGATCCCGAAATGCAGTCGAACATCGGCATTTTCAGCACCCCGGAAGAGCTGCAGCAGCAGTGGGAGGACTGTCGTCGCGGCATCGTCCCTTCCGACCCTTCGATCGCCTTGCAGATGCCGTCCGTCAACGACCCGGACCTGGCGCCACCTGGCAAACATGCGATTTCGGCGTTCTCGCTGTGGTTCCCCGTCGAGGAGACCCCATCGAGCTACGGGGACATGAAGGTGGAGATGGGCAGGCGCGTGATCGAGAAGATCACCCGGCTCGCACCGAACTTCGAGGATCTGATCATCCGCCACACCACCTTCACGCCCAAGCACATGGGCACCATGTTCGGTGCGCCGGGCGGCGACTACTGCCATGGCCTGATCCATCCGGACCAGATGGGCCCCAACCGTCCGGGGCCCAAAGGCTATGTCGACCAACCGATTCCAATCGACGGCTTGTATCTGGCCAGCGCAGGCTGCCACGGCGGACCCGGTATCACCTTCATCCCCGGCTACAACGCCGCCAAGCAGGCTCTGGCCGAGGCCTGACGGACGTCGTCACACTCCGATCGCCCGTTCGAGTTCCTTCAACGAGTCCTCCAGGTGCCCGAGTAGGCGCTGCAGGTGGGGCACGCTGCGGCGACAGCCGACGAGCCCGAAGTCCAGGTTGTCCGCGTTGTTCGCCAGCGTGATGTTGACCGCCTGCCCGTCGAGCGCGATCGAGAGCGGATAATTGCCGTCCAGCCGTGCGCCGTTCCAGTACAACGGCTCACGCGCACCGGGCACATTCGAGATGACGATGTTGAACGGCGGCGGGGCGGAGGACACAAATCCCGGCAACGCGGCAAGGCCCAGCGGCGCGATCATCATCGCCGAGAGCGCCAGTGCCTGCACACGCGGCAACTGTGAGAACACCTTCTTGTTGTTGTGCATCGAAATACTGATGGCTTCAAGACGTTTGGCGGGATCGTCGGCGTCGGTGGCGAGATTGCACAACACGACACCGGTCATGTTGCCGCCGCTGTCGGCGTCGGCTTCGGTGCGCAGGCTTACCGGAACCATCGCGATCAGCGGGGTATCGGGTAGGGCTTTCTGCTCGAGAAGATACTGACGCAGCGCGCCTGCGCACATCGCGAGCACTACGTCGTTGACCGTGGTCCCCGCCGCCTGCTTCACGTTGCGGATGCGCTCAAGCGGCCAGGATTGGGCGGCCACCCGGCGCGCGCCCCCGATGGGCACGTTGAACATGGTCTTCGGCGCACCGAAGGGCAGCGTCAGTTGCTGTTCGAGCAGGGCGGCACGAGCCAGCGACAGCGTCGACGGTGCGAGCGCAGCCACCGAGCCGGCCGTCTGGGTGATCCTCTGGAATAGTGACGGCGCTCTGGTGTGCGGATGCCCGACGCTTGGTCGGTAGATTCCACGGGACGTGAATCTCGTTGTCCTCGGGGTCAGTTGACAGCGTGCGCTGGGTGAGCTTCAACGCCGAGATGCCGTCGATCAACGCATGGTGGAACTTGACGTATACGGCAAAGCGCCCGTCGTCGAGGCCCTCCACCAGGTGCGCCTCCCACAGCGGGCGGTGCCGATCGAGCAGGGTGCTGTGCAGGCGTGAGGTCAGTTCGAGAAGATCCCGCACGCGACCGGGGGTGGGCAGCGCCGAGCGGCGCAGGTGGTAGTCGAGGTCGACGTCGTCGTCGACTGTCCAACCGACGTTGGCGATACCGCCGAAGATGGTCGCTGGGTGCTGGCGGAACAGGGGCTGGAAATCGCGTTGCGCGATCATCGCTTGATGGATGTCGTGCAGGAGTTCCGGCCCCGAAAGCCCGTCAGGGGGTTTGAACAATTGCAAGCCGCCGACGTGCATCGGGTGCTCCCGGGACTCGGTCAGCAGAAACATCGAGTCCGTCGGCGAGATCAGCTTCATGAAACCCTCCCTTGTCTCCGCACGTGCTGTGTACCCACGTTTCGCCGGATGACCAACAGGGAACGCATCGGGGATGGGACTCACCGTGGTCGTCACCGGGCCCACAGGCGACATCGGGATCTCGGCAGTCGAGGCATTGGAGCGCCTTGGAGAAGTCGACCGCATCATCGGGATGGCGCGACGGCCGTTCGACCCCGCTGACCATGGCTGGGCCAGAACCGAGTACCGACAGGGCGACATCCTGGATCGCGGCGCCGTCGATGCCCTGGTCGCCGACGCCGACGTCGTCATCCACCTGGCCTTCATCATCATGGGCTCCCGCGAGGAAAGCACACGGGTGAACCTCGAGGGCACCCGCAACGTGTTCGAGGCCACCGCGGCGGCCGACCGGCCGAGGCGGTTGGTGTACACCTCATCGGTCGCGGCGTACGGCTATCACTCGGACAACCCGATGCCCATCACCGAGGACGTGCCGACCAGGGGTTCGCCCGAGCACTACTACTCCCAGCAGAAGGCCGCATGCGAGTCCGCTCTCGTCGAGATCACGGCCGACTCGCCGCTCGAGGTGTTCGTGCTCCGCCCGTGCATCGTTGCCGGGCCCAAGGCGCCCATGCTGGCCGAGTCGATGCCGTGGCGCCGGCTACCAGGGCCGGTGCAGCGGGTCGCCCAGATGCTGCCGTTGTTGAAGCCACCGTTCCCTGATCCCGGCACACCGCTGCAACTGGTCCACCACGACGACGTCGGCGCCGCAATCGGCTTGGCCGCAACGACTTCCGCGCCCCCAGGGGCGTACAACATCGCGGCCGACGGGGTGATATCGATGTCGGAGGTGGCCGAAGCGCTCGGCGCCCGTCCGGTGCGGGTGCCCAGAGTCGCCGCAAGTGCGGCGTCGCAAGTCGTCGCAAGGCTGCCGTTCGTGCCATCGGCATTGGAGTGGCTGCACGTCGGTCGCACGTCCGTGGTGATGGACACCACCAAGGCCAAGACGCAGCTCGGCTGGACACCGAAATACACTGCCGCCGAGACGTTGTCGTTGCTGGCGGAGTCCCTCTAGCGGCTACTGCGTCTCGTCGCCGGTGTCGGCGGGGCCGCTCGGTGTGGCGCCGCCCTCGTCAGACCAGTCGATGCCGTCCGCGCCCTTGGCCGGATCGCTTTGCACGTCGTCATCGGCGCCCGCGGCGCCTGCGTCGGATTCGGAGGTGTCGGGGCTGTCTTTCTTCATTGCGGGTGAGTACCCAAAGTCAGTCGCCGCGACTCCGAAGGGAGACGTCGTTCGCTGAAAGGCGCGAAGGACGTTTTCCGTCACCGCCGACACGTTGTTGTCGTCGTCGTTGTGTGAAAGGCAGTTGATCCAGCCGATCGAGCTGGCTGCAAACGTTATGCCCCCGCATTGCCACTCGGTTATAGCGAGGTCGGCACCGACCTCATCAGGTTGCATGACATCGGATGCCAGCTGATGGACGTCCTCTATGGCGTGGTGATAGCCGTATCGATGGTTGCCTTTCGATGTGGCGAGTACAACGGTGGTCGACGGAGTGCCACACGCGACAGCCACATGATCGAATTCGTCGTCGGCAGCGCCACCGGTGGGGCCGAACGCCCCGATCTCTTCTTCGGGGGCGATACCATTCAGCAGGAACGAGTACCTGCCCTTCCGGGCAGCGGGCGCTTGCCGGTATCCGGCGCCGTTGCCATATCCGAGGCCACTGAAACCAACGCCGACGAGACGTTGCGGCTCGCGGCCGCGATGTCGCCAAAGGCCCCCTGGTTCCCCGGTGAGGCTGTGGTGTACTTCGCCGGCCGGGGAGTCGGCTGTCCGGGTGCCGGAGTGTCCGCGCCGAACCTCGATCAGGTGCGGGCGCGCGGCCGCCGTCGCGGTTACCCAATAGAACCCGTTGCCCCCGAGATACATAACGCGTCCCCCGCGCGCGATATAGGCGCTGAGTGCGTCGCGCATCGGTGCGGTGTAATACTCGGGATGACTGCCGGTGATGACCACGCGGTAGGGAGCCAGAAGCGGCGAACCGGTGCTGTGGAGGCATTCGTCTGTCAACACATCGTGCGCGTGCCCTTTCCGATTCAGCCAACCGATGAGTTCAAGATCGGCGGATAGATGGCGAGGCGCACCACTGAAGGCATACCGGTACGTCGGGCTCATCTCCAATACCGGTCGTAGCCGGGACGAATAACAGTTGGGGCTGCCATCGATGTGGGTGTCGTATAGCGACATGCCGAGCTCTGGATGCGCGAGCACATAGCGTTCCTCCGGCGACAATTGCGGTGCCTGCAGGCCACGCAGCTGCGCGGCCAGTTCGGCAGCACGGTCGCTGATCCGGAAGTTCGCGTACGCGAGATAGGTGAATGTCGGTGCTATAACGGCAATATCGCTCGACGGACGATGCGGTGCGACGAAGAAGGGGATCCATCGGCGGTCGCCGGCAGAGCGCAGTTCCGCAGCGTATACGCCGCTCGGGACATCCGCGGGCAACCTGATGTCGAGGCTCGGCTGCCACGCCGCATCCTCCAGATCATCCGAGTGGAAATGCGCGGCGCGATACGCCGCGGGCGCGTGACGTGGATCGACTTCCGTCCCATCCCAGTCGTGGCCGGTGACCAGCCGAGCTGGTGCGTTAACGGCGCGGCCATGTAACCCGGTGGGGCCAGTGTCGTGAATACGATTGGTCTCGGGTGCAACTCCAAAGTCCCACGCGGCGACCATTTCTCCTCGATCACCGCGCACCTGTAGCGATTCGAGCTTGCCTTCGAAGTGATCACGGGTTCGACCGTCAGTCGGCGTGCGACGTGCGCCAATCAGCAGTGGAGCGCGGGGGCCAGGCCGGACGATCACCCCGTCAATGCCTCTGCTCGCCGTCTCGCCGTCAGGTGAGCCATCGGACGGTTCATAACGCACAAAGGCTTCGCCGATGACATCGGCGAACCCAGCATCGACCCGATACCACGTCCGCGCACCGAGCGGACGACTACACGTCACGTCATGGCTTCCTGAGGACGATGAGAAGACGAGCTGAAGTCGTCCAGCACCGTTGAGCTTCAAGGTGATCTCGGCACGATGATCTGCACGCGACATGATGGTCTGCGCTCGACCGTTGCCAGGGAGGGTCGGCCAGAGCCAAGCGCCGATCGTAAACCCGTTGCTGCGCAGCGCATCCGCCGCACCATCGACTAGTACAGATGAACCCGTCTGGGTGTACTGGGAGATGCCGTCGTGACTACCTGCCTCCAGCACGGTACGGGTTTGGAGCGGCGAGCCGTTGACTGTGCCGCCCGTCAACTCGACCAGACGCATTCGAAACGGCTCCCCGTCCGAATCGAAATAGAACCTGACGGTCTTACCGGGCTTTGCGACCCAGACGTCGGGATAGCCGCTCAATTGGACCGACCGCTCCGGTGTGTGCGGCATGGACTTGGCCGCCTACCTCTGGTCTGCTGGCACGTCAGTCGATGCGCGCAGGATCAACGTACCGGCAAGTTTGTGGCGTTGTCCGCGAGTCTCGTTCGTGCGCGCCGCAAGAACGAGTTCCAGTGCCAGTTCGCCGAGTTCACGTTTCGGATTGCACAACGTGGTAAGGGGCGGGTCGACGTACTGAGCGAATTCGATGTCGTCGTAACCGACCACCGATACGTCTCTAGGCACGTTGAGACCGACATCGCGTGCGGCCTTCATCACGCCAATTGCGAGCACGTCGTTGTAACAGGCGAGTGCAGTTGGGTGTGAATCTTGTTGCAAGACTGGGATTGCGGCCTCATATGCTGCGTCGAACGAGTCATCGGTCGCGGTGACAACCCGTGCGTCGAGGCCAGCCTCCTGAAACTTGCCACGGAAGCCGAGCAATCGGAGCAGGGAGGTTCGTACCGGCGGACCCGAGACGAACGCAACGTCTCGATGTCCAAGTTCGAGGAGGTGCTCGGCAACCAGCTCGCCGCCACGGACGTCGTCATACACGGCGTGCGCAACCCACGGGCCTGCGACGTCTTGGTCGGACATTGCGCGCACGGCGCGTTTGGTGATGCGACCGGTGCTGAACTGCTCAAGCAGATCCCACCGTGGCGTCTCGTCCCACTCCAACAGCACCAGTGGCGGTGTGCGCTGATCGGGTAGCGGCCACGACGCGGCGTTCCCCGCGGCGCCACCGACGATGATCCCGTCCAGGCGCTTGCTGAACAGCACTTCGAGCATTTTGCGCTCACGATCCGGCTCGCCCCGGGACGTAGCCACCACGACCGAGAACCCGTGGGTTCCCGCGAGTTGCTCGATGCCGTGCGTGACTTCACTCCAGTACGGGGTGCGGATCGAGGGCACCAACACACCAACCGTTTTCGTCGAACCGGTTACCAGCGCGCGAGCGACTGGGTCAGGACGATAACCGAGTTGTTCGGCGGCCCTCACAACGCGCTCTCGAGTCTCCTGGCGGACAGTGGGTGACTCCTGAAAGGTGCGCGTCACCGTCGCGATCGAGACCCCGCTGGCGCGCGCGACGTCTCGGATCGTCACGGACGCGCGACTCGTTTCGGCGGTCCGGGCTGGCTCTGATTTCTTGACCAATGTCTTCCTCGCTGAGGTGTTGACAACGCGATGGTACCGTTTACACTCCAATGTAACCGTTTACATTGTCCGTTGTTTCGACTCTAGCGGGAATGTAACCGTTTACACAACGAATTGGAGGTGACGGTGCATGACGACCAATGTCCAGCAAGCGCCGGACTACACATCTTGGCCTGTTAACAGCACCCGCTCGCTCGAACTTCATGAGCGAGCCAAAGCGGTCATTCCGGGCGGGGTTGTCGGGCAGGGCAGGATCTATGACCCGTATCCCCTCTTTATCGAGCGTGCCGACGGCGCGCATGTCTGGGATGCCGACGGCAATGCCTACCTCGATTTCCATAGTGCGTTCGGCGCAGTCCTGCTCGGTCACAACAACGGAGTTGTCCGCGCGGCGATGGAAGAGTGCTTGCGCGATAGGGGCGTGACGTTTGCATGCGCACATCCGTTGGAAGCGCTACTCGCAGAACAGATCGTGGACATGGTGCCGTGCGCGGAGATGGCAGTATTCAGCTGTACGGGCAGCGAGGCGACGTTGCACGCGCTGCGACTGGCCCGTTCGGTGACGGGCAGGCAGAAGGTGCTCAAGTTCGAAGGGAACTACCACGGGTGGAACGAGCACCTCAACTGGAGCGTCCATTTTGACGCCGAGCGCGACGGAGGCCCAGCCGACCGGCCGCTGCCCTACGCAGAAAGCGCCGGAGTTGTGCAGTCGGCGCGCGACAACATCTTGGTCGTGCAATACAACGACATCGAGTCCTTGACACGGGTCGTCAACGAGAACAAGGACGAGCTGGCCGCGATCTTCGTCGAACCGATCTTTTTCAACGCTGGCGTCGTTCTGCCCGAGCCGGGATTTCTCGACCGCTGCCGAGAACTGTGCGACGCAACCGGTGCGGTGCTGATATTCGATGAGATCATCACCGGCTTTCGGGTGGCACCTGGAGGAGCGCAACAGCGGCTCCGCGTAACGCCGGACCTGACCACGATGGGAAAGGCCGTCGCCAACGGCATGCCCATTTCGGTACTCGCGGGCAAGCGGGAATTGATGGCGAACCTAACGCCTGCCGGTCCGACGTTCTTCTCGGGCACGTTCTACGGCCATACGCTCAGCGTGGCGGCCGCTCTCTCGTGCGCGAAGATTCTCGCTGAGTCGCCCGAGCTTTACCGGAGGTTGGACCGCCTCGGAACTCGATTGCGCGACGGGCTCCGCGAAGGCGCCGCCGCTGCAGGGGCGCCAGTGAACATCGACAACTACGGCTCGGTGTGGAGTATCAACTTCAGTGACTCGCCTCCGCGTACCTACCGCGACATCTCCCGGCTGGCCAAGAAGAAGAACACCGGAGTCCAGCGGGACTATCAACGCTGGATGCTGAAGCGGGGGATCTACATTCACCCGCACTACATGATCCGGGGATACATCACCGCGGCCCACGACGACCGTCACATCGACCACTTGATCGAGAGCAGCGCGGAATTTTTCGCGGCACACCGCGGCGCATTCGCCACGCGGTGAACGCCCCACGGCAACCAATCCCTAGGAGAAACAATGCGAAAAATCTTGGTAGCGCTGATATCTCTGGTTCTGATGGCGGCGAGCATCGCGGGGTGCTCGAAGGCCAGCAACGCAGGAGAAGGCACAGCGGTCAGTGCCGGGAAGCCAGTCCACATCATCATGGTCACTCACGGTGTTCCTGGTGATCCGTTCTGGAACGCGCTCAAGCGCGGCGCTGAGGACGCTGCTCACGACTTCCGCGTCGACCTCGACTACGAGGCAACAACCAAAGTCGATCCAGTCGAGCAGGCGCGGCTGATCCAGGCCGCGATCGCCCGCAAGCCCGACGGGCTGGCCGTCAGCATTCTCGATCCGGACGCGGTTGCGGGTCCGATCCAAGAAGCGGTGGACCGAGGGATACCTGTCGTGTCCTTGAACTCCGGTGACGCCTATTTCGCCGAACTCGGCATTCTTGCACACGTCGGCCAGGCCGAGGAAACGGCCGGTTACCAGGCAGGTGAGCGCATGGCAGCCGAGGGCGTCAAAGACGCCATCTGTGTAAACCATGGCCAGGGCGACAAGTCGGCGGAGCTGCGCTGCAAGGGATTTCAGGACGCTATCGGTAGCGCGGGCGGGAACTCCGAACAGGTAGTCGTCACCACGGGCGACCCGACAGGGACGCAACGCCGGGTCGAGGCTGCACTGAAAGCCAACCCCTCCATCGACGGAGTCCTTGGCCTCGGGCCGGTGATATTCAATCCGATCAAGGAGGCGCTCGTCTCGACAGGAAAGCTGGACAAGGTCCGGTTTGCGACATTCGACCTGTCGCCGGACATCTTGGCTGCGGTGCGCGACGGCCAAGCCGAGTTCGCGATCGACCAGCAGCAGTATCTGCAGGGATATCTTCCGGTCGAGTTCCTCGCACAACGCCTTCGCATCGGCGTATCCGCCACGGGACTCGTTCTGGCGGGGCCCAACTTCGTGACGAAGGATGACGCCCAGCAGGCGTTCGACCTGTCGAAGCAAGGACTGCGGTAGCCCATGACGATGACAGCGACTGCACCACCCAAGTCCAATCCAACTGCCGGGCAGCGATATCGGTTCAATGTGGTCCGGGTACTCCGGAGACCCGAATTCGGCGCTATCGCTGGCACATTCGGCGTGTACACATTGTTCGCGGTTGTCGCAGGCGACCCTTTCTCGTCACCTGAGGGCATGGGGAACTGGCTTACCGTTGCAGCCGAACTCGGGATCATCGCCGTGCCCGTCGCCATGCTGATGATCGCCGGTGAATTCGACCTATCGGTCGGTTCGATGATTGGCGCCACGGGCATGATTGTGGCGATCGGCGTCGGCCACTACGGCATGCCGATCGGGGCGGCGGTGTTGATGGCCTTTGCGTTCGCTCTCACCGTCGGGTTCATCAACGGTGTTCTCGTCATCAAGACCGGCTTGCCGTCTTTCATCGTCACGCTTGCCACCTTGTTCCTGCTTCGTGGCTTGACGATCGGAGTCTCCCGTGCGACAAGCGATTCCACCAATGTCAGTCTCAATGGTGCGCATGAGGAATCGCTCCTCGCGCACGTCCTGACCGCCACCTATGGCACCTTCTCGCTCGAAATCGTGTGGTGGCTGATCATCTCTGCTCTCGCGACATGGATCCTGATGCGGGGGCGCCTGGGTAACTGGATATACGCCACCGGTGGTGATCTCGCAGCCGCACGCAATACCGGCGTCAAGGTTGACCGGGTCCGCGTCCTGCTCTTCCTAGCAACCGCCGCGGCCGCGTGCCTCGTCGGTGTGATGCAGGTGCTTGCCTTCGGTTCGGGTGACGTACTGCGCGGTGACCAACAGGAACTGCAGGCAATCATCGCCGCCGTCGTCGGAGGGTGCCTTCTCACTGGCGGTTACGGCACGGTTATCGGAGCCGCGTTCGGTGCACTCACACTCGGTATGGCCAGTCTGGGCATCAATTACGCCGGTTGGGATCCCGACTGGTTCAAGGCCTTCCTCGGACTGATGCTGCTCCTCGCCGTGATCGCGAACAACATCATCCGCAAGAAAGCGTTGGAATCCCGATGACATCTCTGCAGAACCCGATACTCGAACTGCGTGAGGTCGGCAGATGGTTTGGCGCAGTGCGCGCATTGGACGGTGTCTCCATCGAGGTCTTCCCAGGTGAAGTCCACTGCTTGCTCGGGGATAACGGCGCAGGAAAGTCGACATTGATCAAGATCCTGTCGGGAGTGTTTGAACCGTCTGACGGAGTGCTCCTATTCGAAGGAAGTCCCATTCGGTTCGATAGTCCGCGCGATGCGATGTCGCGGGGAATAGCGACGGTTTTCCAGGACCTGTCGGTGATACCACTAATGAGCATCAGCCGGAACTTCTTCGTCGGCCGCGAGCCGATGAAGGGAGTCGGTCCGTTGCGGCGCATCGACATTCGGAAGATGAACGAGACGGCGCAGACCGAACTCGAGCAGATCGGGATACGAGTACGCGATGTCGGCCAGTTGGTCGGCACCCTTTCCGGGGGAGAGCGACAGTGCGTCGCGATTGCGCGGGCTGTGCACTTCGGAGCCCGCGTCCTCATCCTCGACGAACCCACGTCGGCTCTCGGTGTGAGGGAAGCCAGCGTCGTGCTGCGTTATGTCCTGCAAGCGCGCAACCGCGGGGTAGCCGTCGTGTTCATCACTCACAACGTCCACCACGCTTTCCCAGTTGGCGATCGCTTCACTGTCCTCAACAGGGGACAGAGTTACGGCACTCTGGCCAAACACGAGACCAATCGCGAGGAAGTGCTCAACAAGATGGCAGGCGGTCAGGAGCTTGCGCAGTTGGATTACGAGTTAGCCGAATTCACGCACACCGACGTGTCGAATGGCAACCGGGGTCCAGGCTGAAAGCACGTTGTTCGATGAACCGTGGTCACCGAGGGCGACGCCACCCCAAATGGGCAATGCCCTCGGACCGCCATGAGATGGACAGATTTGACCGAGAACTGGTCGAGTTCTGGCTCAGCTGGTTGCCCTATGGCGGGCCGCCGGACGACGAGGCGTTGCCCGAATTTGGCATGACCCGCGCGCAGCTTCAGTCGCGGGTGATCGCAGTCGTGCGAACCAATCTCGAACGGAGATTGGCGATCGATGAGCGCACCCTGTTGATGCGCGCAGGTCTTGCGTCAGAAATCATCAGCGCGCCGACATCTTAGTCGCCGCGACTCCGAAGCTGACTCATCCAATCGCCTGGCACCCGGCCGGCGGGACCCGGGACGGGCGCATCCTCCGGATGGGACGCCGGCGCGGCGAGTTCGGGCCCGTCGCAGTACTCGTTTTCGGCGTAGTCCCAGAACCAGTCCTCACCCGGTTCGAACGACCGGATGATGGGGTGCCCGCTGTCGCGCCAGTGCGCCGAGGCGTGCCGGGCCAACGAGTCGTCGCAACAACCGATGTGGCCACACGCCGCGCAGCGGCGCAGGTGTACCCACCACCCGCCGTCGGCATCGCACTCGGCGCAACCGGTACCACTAGGCGGGACCGTGGGATCGACGGAGGCGGTCATGGGGGCAGCGTACCGAGCGGCGAACGTGGATTACCGGCAACTCCGCGCTTCGCCAGGCTAGCGAGACGTTGCCGCTGACTGAGCGCGAAGCAGAGGTCAGAATGCTGATGGCTCAGGGATTGTCCAACGGTGCAGTTGCCGAGCGGCTGACGCTTTCCGTTCGCACCGTCGAAAGCCACGTTTTCCGGGCGATGAGGAAGACCGGAACCACGAGCCGCGAGGAGCTCGCCGCATTGCTAACCCGACGCCGGGCTCGAGCCGACCTCCCTTGATGGCCTGCTCCGTACCAACGCCCACAGCACATCTGGGGTTGCACACGCGTCTGGGCTCGGGCAAGCGGTGGCTCACGACTGAGGCTAAGTACTGGCGCGATGAAAGCGCGTCAGATTGCAGCGGTGCACTACTGCGCTCGTCCCGTCGCGTCGGAGCGACGATTCTCCTCGCGGAACTCGACCCTCGACGCGGTGGCCATCGTTCCGCCACGACATCCGATGGAGGAACGATGATGAGTACCGCGAAGCACATCGGTCGGGTTGGCGCATTGGCTGTCGCGCTGGGAATAGGGACGGTTCGGCGAAATGCCACGCGTGCGACGGTGTCGATCGGCGTCGCGGCTTTGGTGGTGATCGCCGCGGCGGCGCCGGTATCGACGGAGTCGCCAGCGGTAACACTGTCGGCCGACTCGACCGCATTGCTGTTGTGTGGGACCGCCTGCCCAACGTGGAACGACGCCCACGTCGAGGACATCAAGAACCAATTCGTCGCGCCGACTCATCCGGGTCAGGACATCGACTACATCGCGGTGACGGCCCCCATGGAGTTATGGCCTCTCACCGGACTCTTCCGCGGTTTGGGACTTCTTGGTTTCGGGGAGCCGGGCTGCGCCAAACTTGGCGGAGACTGTTGGCCGGATTATCCGTTGTGGAAACTCTCCGGGCTGTTCGACCTCACCGTCGATCAGTCGATCCAGGCGGGAGTCGCCGAACTGGAGCAGGCGATGGCCGCAGGGGGCAACGACCATCTGGTGATCTATGGCGACAACCAAGGCTCGATAATCGCGAACGTGGTGAAGCGCAAGCTCGCCGAACAGTATCCGGATGGATCCGCAGCCCCCGATATCGACTTCGTGCTCACCAGTGACTTCAATGTGCCCAATGGCGGTATTCATGCCCGGTTTCCCGGTCTCTACATCCCGATCCTCGATTGGACGTTCGACGGCCCCGAGCCGACCAACACTCAGTTCGACACCGACGTCATCATTCGGCAGTACGACGGATTCGCCGATTTCCCGCTGTATCCGCTCAACGTCATCGCCACCCTGAACGCGCTTCTGGGCGTCATCTACGTGCAGCCCTTTCCTGTTCGACGTCAGCCTGCAGCCCGATCCGACGGCAACGCCGCCTACCGTGACTCAGCAGGACAACACCACCTACTACTTCTTCGAGACCGAAGATCTGCCGTTGTTCGGTCCGCTTCGCACGCTCGGGGTGCCCGAGCCGCTGATCGACGTCATTGAGCCGTTCTTTCGGGTGCTGGTGGAACTGGGCTATGACCGGACCATCCCGCCCGGGGAGCCCACCCCGGCGCGGCTGATTCCGCCGCTCGACCCCGCGACGGTGACCACCGATCTGGTCAACGCAATCGGAGAGGGTGTCAACAACGCCGCGGCTCTCGTCGGCTCGCCACCGCTGTTGAGCAATTCCGCGCCTGTGGCGGCCGCAACGGCGCTACCGGCGGATGCGATGACGGCCGCCGAAGCCGGGAAAGTAGCTGGCTCCCCGCCGATTACGTCGACTGACACGGAGCATCTGAGGTCTACGCAAACCGTCACCGAAACTCAGCGGATTTCGACGGACACGGCAACGCAGAACAAGGATGTGACCGTCACCGCCGACGCTTCTGCCAGTGATGCCGCGGTGGAGCCGGTAAAGCCGACCGCTCGGACCGCCGCTACCTACGGCGACGGTTTCGCGAAGGGCGGATCCGCTTCAGTCGCACCATCGTCAGCCGGGTCGCCCACCACAGGCAGCGACTCCTCAGATGACAATTCATCGGACAGCGGCGGCGACGAATCCGAATGAGTTGACATGATTCAACGCCAGCCTGCTGCGGGGTCAGGTTGGCGCTGAATCTACGCCTGAACTGCCTACTCGATCATCGCTTCGGCCCAGGCGATGTGTCCTTCGAAGCCAAGCGCTTCCGCCATCGCGCGGTGGCGAATCATGACGTTGCGGAATGTATCGGTGTCGCCACGGGTCCGGGCTAAAAGCGCCCGCAACCGCAGAAGCCAGACTTCACGTATGACCAGACCATCGTCGGCCGGCGCGTCGGCCAACCGCTCGATCGCGGCTTCGGCCTCAGCGACGTCACCCTCGGCGCCACGGTCCAGCAGTGTCTCCACCAGAACACCCGTCGCGGGAATGCCCCATGACGGCATTTGTCCCTCGCGAACCAATTGGTCGACGACTGCGAACATCAGCGGGATCGCCCGATCGCGATCTCCACGCAGCGCCCTTTCACGTGCCAAATACGCGGCGACCAGCCGTTGCTCGCTCAGTGTGTGCTGGCGGCGCAGTGACACATCGCTGATCTCAGCGAGCAGCTCCTGTCCGCTGGCGCGATCCACATCCGAGTGACGGTGCACCAGCGCAACGCCCAGCATTCCGCGGGCCATGGCCACGGCCAGATCATCACCGGATCGTTCGGCAATCTGTATCGCGTCCTTGATCTCGCGCACGGCTCGATCGTCGGCAACGAGAACGCCATACGATAGTCCGGGCAAGTAAACCCAGGCGACGACCGCGGCGTAGGTCAACGCGTCGGCGCTGCGGGCAATGGCTAAGCCGCGCCACAGGTCATCCTTCCAGTCGGGACGACCCAGGCAATAACAAGCAGTAGCCGCTGATGCAAAGGCAACAGCTAGGGGAGAGCCGATAACGAGATTACCTTTAGAAGCATCACCGTCGGCTAGGTCGATTGCGCGCTGCGACCACCTCAGCACGTCGCCCCACTCGCCGCTTTGAGTCTTGGCGTAGATCACGGGAAAGGACAGCCCTACCGTTAGCGTGGCATCCCCGATCGACTCGATGAGGGCCCAGGCTTCCGATGCCAGCCGCGACGCTTCCCGACTTCGGCCTCGGGTGCCGTGGTCCAACACCAGTCCTGCAGTCCCGAAGGCCAGCGACGCCTCGTCCCCTGCGGAGGTGCACAAATTCCGCAACTCCTCAAAGCTCTCACCAGCAACGTTCGTATGGACTCGGTAGGCGATCCCGCACAGCATGGTGCGCGGGGCGATGCGCATCGCTCGCCGGTTGGAATCTTCGGCAGGCAATGCGTCGGCGATCGCTCGAGCGCGCTCCCAACTATGTCGCGCCGCGGTGATGTCGCGGTAGGTCGCCCAGGTCGCGGCGCGCATATGCCACTGATAAGCGCCGTTCAGATCACCGGCGGCCGCCAGGTGTTCGGCAATTAAGGCGGCATTTTCATCAGCCGCTGCCGGTTCACAGGATTCGATGGCGCCCGCGACGCGCCGGTGCCACTGGGCGCGATCGGATTTCAGTTGTGATTCGTAGGCCACCGCGCGGATCAGCGGATGGCGGAAGGCGTACTCGGCGCCGGGGGTGGACCGCACCTGATCGATCAATTCAGCGCCCAGTGGCTCGTCGACTGCTGCGTCGATCTCCAGCGCCGCGAGGAGGTTGGCTTGGAAGCGGGCGCCGATCACCGACGCCGCATTCAGAGTTCGCCGAGCCGAGGGGCTTAGCCGGTCGATGCGCGCCTCGATAGCCGCTTGCACCGTGGCGGGCACTGCGACGTCCGCGGCGCTCGTGTGACACACGTGCCGTCCGCGTTCGCCGGTCAGTTCCCCGCGCTGCACCAACTCGCGCACCATCTCCTCGGCGAAAAACGGGTTCCCGCGGGCGCGGTCGGCGATGATCGCGGCCAACTCGCGAACCGAGGGCTCACCACCGAGCAGCTCGTCCAGTAGTGCTGTGGTCTCCGAATCATCCAGGGGGGCAAGCGCTATCGTCTGAGCGCCATGCGCCCGCATCAGCGCCTCCTCATACTCGGGGCGAGAGGTGATCAACACCATAGAGGGGGTACGTGGAATCACAGCGAGAAGATCGGCGAGCATCGACTCGCTGACGGCATCGATCCAGTGCGCATCCTCGACAACGAACAGCGCCGGCTTGGTGCGCGCGAGTGACGCCGAGGTGAGCAGTGCGGTCAACCGGCGTCGTCGCGCATCGGGATCGATTTGGGGCAGCGGCACTTCGGGGTCGGCGATGCCCAGCAGATCATCAAGGAGCAGTACGTCCTGTTCATCGGCGTCGGCTAGTTGTGCCCGCAGCTGTACGCGGGCGGCATCGCCGTCAAGATCGGCCACTCCGCTGCCTGCCCGCAATAGTTGGGCTATCACGTAGAAAGGAATATCGATCGCGTGGGATTCGCAGAAGGTCCAAAACACCTCGACCCCGCGGGCCGCCGCGACCGCGGCGGCCTCCCGAGCGACCCGACTCTTGCCGATGCCTGGTGGTCCGACCACGTTCACGACACCTCCGCGGCCACCGATCGCACGGTCCAAGAGGGCGTCGACGGCAGCCATCTCCCAGCGTCGGCCGACCAGGCTGGCCTCGGCACGCCCTGCCACGCGCTCTCTTGGGCTGATCGCCACTAGCCGACGCACCGAAACCGGTTGGTCGGCACCCTTGATGTACACCCGATCTGGTTCGGCCAGCACGGCGACGTTTTCGACGAGTCGCGCCGTCGATTCCGAGAGCATCACCCCGCCGGCCGGGGCCACTGTTTGCATCCGCTGCGCGATCCCGACCTGACCGCCGATCGCGGCATAACCCAACGATCCCGATCCGATCTCACCGGCGATGACCATGCCCGAGTTCAGGCCAACCCGTAACCGCAGTTCGACATCGTCGCGTCGCTGAACCTCGGCCGCGAGCCGGTTCGCCTGCTGTTGGATGGCCAGCGCGGCAATACACGCCCGAATAGCGTGATCCTCCAAAGCAACTGGGGCGCCGAAGACAGCCATCACGCCGTCGCCGGTGTACTCGACGCTGCCGCCGCCGTAGCGGCGTATCACCGCGGCCGCGCACTCCACCAGCTCGGTCATGATCTCGCGGTACCGCTCTATATCCACTGCGGTGGCAATGTCCATCGACCGGACCACATCGGCGAACAGCACTGTCACCTGCTTGTACTTCGCAGTATCACCTGACACCGCAGTCGCGGCACCGCACTCGTCGCAGAACTTCGCGTTCTCCCGCAGACCAGTGCCGCATGACGTGCACGCCACCCCGTCGACCGTCAAATCCAGCACCACCGATCCAAGGGTGCCCCGGTAACCCAACTGTCCAAAGGATAGGCGAGCTCAAACAAACCGACGCCATTATTGACCTATGAGTCAAGGGTTCTGCTGACACTCGCGGGCTAACAGCGCGCATGCCCGACGGAGGCGGTCTTGAACGAGACGCCTACCGGCGAAGAATCGCCTCTGAAACAAGACTTTTGCTCAGCACGATTCGATCAAAATGAGCGAAACCAAAAGCGTTGGGGCAGCCAGCGAATTCCTCTAATTGACAGGCTCGTTCGCGCACCTGCTCGCGTTGACAGCTAACCAGTGCTCTCCTGGCGTCCGCCCATGCTAGACGATAGGAACGTATTTGAACCGGCTGTCGACCACGGCGGAGGCCGCATGTTGAAGCCGCCGTCGCGATGGGCGACTTCGTCGTGCTCGCAGGCGAGACCTTCGCCGCGATGTTCCGCAGAACCTTCGCGTGGCGTGAGCTGATCGAACAGGTCTGGTTCGTGGCAAGGGTGTCGATCATGCCGTCGATTTCCTACACCGTGCTGATCGTCTTCACGTTGAACATCGTGCTGATCGAGCTCGGCGCGGGCGGCCTGTCCGGTGCGGGCGCAGCGCTGGCCTCGGTCACTCAGGTGGGCCCCGTAGTCACCGCCATCGTCGTCTCCGGGGCGGCCGCCACCGCGATGTGCGCCGATGTGGGCGCCAGAACCATTCGCGAAGAGATCGACGCGATGAAGGTCATCGGCGTCAACCCGGTCCAGGCCCTTCTGGTGCCAAGGGTGATCGCGGCGACGTTCGTCGCGCTGATGCTCTATTCGGTGGTGGCGCTCGTCGGGCTGACGGGAAGCTACTTCTTCGTCGTCTTCGTCCAGAACGTCACACCGGGTGTCTTCGTCGCAGGGCTGACGCTGCTGACCGGACTGCCACAGGTCATCGTCTCTCTCGTCAAGGCGCTGCTGTTCGGCCTTTCGGCCGTACTTAGCTGAAGTCGCAATCGAACTCAACAACCGGCCCCGAAAACGCTACGACTGGGACAGCCCCGCCGAAGTCCTCAACCGACTACTTTCACAACCACCAGAGTTCACTGTTGCAACTGAACCTTGATTCCGCCGCGATTTCGCGTGACTCAACTCCACACTCGCCGAGTAGCGGACGCGTTAGGGTCGCGCCATGGCAACTAGCGATACCCGCGAGGTCGTGATCGAGGCGAGTCCCGAGGAGATTCTCGACGTCATCGCCGATGTCGAATCGACGCCCACCTGGTCGCCGCAGTATCAGAGCTGCGAGATTCTCGACGCCTACGACGACGGCAGGCCCCGTCAGGTCAAGATGAAGATCAAGACCGCGGGCATCACCGACGAGCAGGTCGTCGAGTACACGTGGTCGGCCGACAAGGTGAGCTGGACCTTGATTTCGGCAGGCCAATTGAAGGCGCAGGACGCCAGTTATACGCTGAGGCCCGACGGCGACAAGACGAAGGTGCGGTTCGACATCAGCGTCGACCTCTCGGTCCCGCTTCCTGGATTCATCCTCAAGCGCGCGATGAAGGGCGGGGTCGAAACCGCCACCGAAGGCCTGCGCAAACAGGTACTGAGGGTCAAGAAGAGCGGCTGAGCAATTTGGTGGTGGACCGACCGCAATGGCCCATCGGGCCACGTCACCGATTCTCACAGTCAGCCGATGAGCCGCGTTCCGTAGTCGACTACTGCACTTGGCGAGCGCGAAGTCGCCATATCCCCGCGTGGCGGTATTGGGGCTCTTACGATCCTTGGGGTGCACCTGTCGTGGCCGTTAATTGGCCGCACCGAGGAGATGCGAGCTATCAAGGCCGCGATCTCGGCTCCGGCCGTCTCCGGCGTTCTAATTTGCGGAGCCGAGGGTGTGGGGAAGAGTCGGATCGCCCGTGAGGGGTTGTCGGCTGCCGCATCGCAGGGTTGCGAAACCCGCTTGACGGCGGGCACATCATCAGCGCGGGAAATACCGCTTGGTGCGTTTACTGCGTGGGCGCCGTCGGGTGTCACCGACACGGTTCAATTACTGCAGGGCGTGATCGAGTCACTGACTGCCGCGACTTCCTCGGCCGCCAAAGTGGTCCTGGGCGTCGATGACGTACACCTGCTTGATGATCTCTCGACGTTCGTCGTGCATCAGATAGTGCAACGGGGCGCGGCAAAAGTGATACTTACCGTCCGAGACGGTGAGCCGATTCCCCCTGCGATACAGGAGATATGGAAGACCGGCCAGTTCGACCGACTCGACCTACAGCAATTGTCGCTTGACGAAACCACCGCGTTGCTGTCGGCGACGTTGGAAGGTTCGGTGGACTCGGAGGCCGCTCAGCGGCTGTGGAAGCTGACCCGCGGCAATGTTCTCTATCTGCGGAACATCGTCGAGCAGGAGGTCGCCGACGGCCGAATTGTGGGAGAGAGCGGACGCTGGCGGTGGATGGGTGATCCGATAATGCCGCCAGGTCTGGTCGAGCTCATCGAATCCCGCATCGGGGACCTAGCCGCGCCGGTCGGCGACGTCATCGATGTGCTGGCCGTTGGAGAGCCGATCGAGCTCGCCGTCCTTAGCCGGATCACCGATGCGGCCGCGATCGAGGAGGCCGAGACCCGCGGCCTCATTTCACTTGAGCCCGCGGGTGGCGGTATCGAGGTGCGGGTGGCACATCCGCTCTACGCTGAGGTGCGCCGCAGGCGTGCACCACTGAGCCGACTGCGAAGGCTTCGTGGACTGGTTGCGACGGAACTCGCCGCATCGCCTGATGTCGACGACATAGGAGTGGTCGTGCGCCGCGCGACGTTGAGTCTCGATTCCGACCTCACACCTGACGCCGATCTACTCGTCGGGGCGGCGTATGGCGCGGTCTGGCTGGGCGATCTGGCGCTAGCGGACCGACTCGCAGAAGCGGCCATCCATCCCGGTGCCGGACCAGAACCGAACTTCGTTCGCGGGCATGCCCTGTCGTGGTTGGGTCGCGGCGACGAGGCTGAGGCTGTGTTCGCCGGCATCCGCACCAGTGAGTTGTCCGACGAGAACCAAGCCAGATTTGCGTTCCTCCGGTCCAGCAACATGCTGTGGGCGATTGGCGACCCCCAGCGCGCCAAAGAAATAATTGACGCGGCGTCAGCCAACATGCCTTCCAGTGCCCGGACCTACATCGACGCCTTCCTGACGGTCTACTGGTTCGCGACGGACCAGCCGGACGCAGCCGTACAAGTGTCGAGAAGCCTTGCATTGGAGGACATTCCCGTCGTCGGTGCTGAAGTGGGCTGGGCGCTCGCGCAGATTTCGGCGGATGCAGGCCGTACTGCCGAGGCATTGGCCAACGCGGACAAGGGTCACACCGTCGCGACCCGCACCCTTGATGCTCCGCACATGCGATTCAATATCGCTGACGCGGAAGTCAGCGCCCTGTTGCTGTCGGGACAAGTTTCCGAAGCACTTGGCGTTGCCGAGCGGACCCGCCAACAGGCAGCCCATCTCCCTGGCGCTGCGCAACTGCTCGGCGCTGCCGTGGCTGGTCGGGCCGCGCTTGGTGCCGGCGATCTTGAGAGCGCATGCCAGCTACTGGAATACGCTGCGGAAGGGTTATCCGCGACCTACCCCGAGGGATTTGGATACCGCTATCGGATACCCCTCGCTACTGCGCTTGCCATGCGCGGATTGACTACCGAGGCGGCGGCGACGCTGGCAGCGCTGAGCAGGGTGCAACGCCGATTTCGGTCTCTGGACCACGAGCAGAGCCTCGCTCGAGCATGGCTAGCCGCGGGGCAGGGCGCTGTCAGCGAGGCGATAACAATATTGCTGTCGGCAGCCGAAAAGGCCAGGGAGTTAGGGCGGTTCGCGGCAGAAGTGCTCTGTCTGCAGACCGCCACCCAGTTCGGCGATCGCACCAGCGGACCCCGGCTGCGCGAGCTTGAATCGGCGGTCGAGGGGCCCCGCGTCGGCCTTGCAATGCGATTCGCAGAGGCTCTGCGTGACGGCGATCCCGCTGAATTATCTTCGGTGTCAGAGGAATTCGAGAAGATGGGCGATCTCGTTGCCGCCGTTGACGCGGCCGCGCGCGCTGCCCTCGTGTACCGCCACCAAGTCAAACGGGGTTCGGCGCTCGGCTGCTCGACGCGGGCGGATGCCCTGGCGGCCCAAGGCGGTGCGCGCACACCGGCGCTTCGTCTGGCTAGCGAAGAGTTGCCACTGACCGACCGGGAAGCAGAGGTCGCAATGCTTATCGGTGAGGGGCTGTCCAATCGCGAGATTGCCGAGCGACTGACTCTTTCGGTCCGCACCGTCGAAAGCCACATCCATCGGGCGATGGGGAAGACCGGAACCACGACCCGCGAGGAGCTGGCCGCCTTACTGCCGCCTTCCAGGGCGCGGAGTCAAGCCGGCGACTAAGTAGTACCGCGCCGAGGTCGGGGGAGATTGCAGTGGCGGGCCACTGCATTCGCCGGAACTGACGCGACTGACAATTAGTCGGACATAACGCCATGTGAGGAGGCGGAAAGTGTCCGATCTAAATACGGCAAAAGTCGATCCGCAGAATGTCGCCCAAGAGCCTGAGCATGTGATCCATGCGGGGGCACATCCGCAGGTTGTCATCACCGAGCAAGAAGTAACCTTCAGCACGGCAGCCGCTGCGTCGTTGCTGCGTGCGAAACCCACCCGCGGCCTGATGGCCGCCTTGCGGGCGATGTTCCGACGTACATCTGAGGATTCTGAAGGGCCCGCACAGGGTGACGTTCCACCACGGCATTACCCGCCGCGTCGCGACGCCTTTGTCGAGCACGCCGCTATGGGGCGAGAAATGCGCAGGCTGTGACCGGGACCTTAGCCGTTACTTCGGCAGCCATCGCAGCGATCCAATGACGCCCCTCCTGCATATCGCGGGCGGGCTGGACGCGCCAGATGACGGCACGGTGTCCGTGGCCGGCCAGGACGTGTGGTCGATGAGCACCGGCGCGCGTGCCGGGTTCCTTCGGCGCAAAGTGGGGTTCGTGTTCCGGTTCTTCAACTTGGTGCCCATGCTGACCGCAGTCGAGAACGTGTCGTTGTCGCTGGTTCTCGACGGCATGCCGACCCGATCCGCCGACGCACGCGCCGAGGAGCTGCTGCACCGGGTCGGGCTCGGCGACCGCGCCGGATGAAGCGCCTCCACATCTGAAGAAGCTAAGGCGACACCGCGGCCGGTGGTGCGTCGTTCACTCGGGGCGCCCGAGCAGCTCAGCGATCTGCCGGTGACAGCCGGATCCTCCTCGGCCGCACCGTCTTCAGCGTCCTCGACAGACGGCGAATCCTCGCGCGACTCATCTGGCGGCGACGCTGACGGGTCCAAGTGAATTGACCTGATTTAGCGCCAGCCTGCGGCGGGGACAGGTTGGCGCTAGATCGCGCTTGCACCACGAATATTAAGTAGCGCCGCACCAACGCGGGCCATATTGCAGTGGCGCGCTACTGAGTTCGTCCCGCCGAATTCGAGCGACGATTCCGATAGTGGAACCCAACGCCGTGGCAACCCTTCCACGAGGACTGACATGGAGAAACGATGATGAGCACCGCGAAGTTCGCCGGTCGCGCCGTTGTGGCGACGATCCCTCTACATGCGACCGGCCACGCATGGGCCGGGGACGGCACGCTGCTGCGCGTCGACTGCGAACGTGGCATCGGTTGGGTCGCGACGCATTACGACGTGAACTTGCGAGTCATTCAACGGGTCAGGGGCTCGGATGAGGAAGTACACCGAGCAGCGGCGGGGTGGGCAAAGACCTAGGAGGAACGATGATGAGTACAAAGACCGTCGGTCGCGTCGTGACGTCGGCAGTACCACGGCGCGTCGGGAAGGTTCGGTGCGCAGCCAGGCGCATGAGTCGGACGATCGGCGACGCAGCCCTGGTGGTGATCGCGATGTTATGGCAGTGCTGGCATCCGCGGTATCGCCAGCCATAAGGCTGCTGCCTCCGACCAATTCGATGGGTCTCCAACGCGTGGGAAGGCAGTCATGTTAGACCGGCTCGCACGACTGGCCGTGACCCGGCCAAAGATGGTTCTCGCCGCGACCTTGGTGCTCATGGTTGCCGCACTTGCGTATGGGTCAGGGATCACCGAGCGGCTGTCCGGCGGCGGCTTCTATAACAGTTCTTCCGAATCGCAGCGCGCCGCTGCCGCGCTCGAGCAGCGTTTTCACGTCGGCAAACCGAACCTGGTGATTCTCGCGACGAACACCGGCGGCGGGTCTGTCGACGATCCGGTTGCGGTTGCCGCTGGCGAGGCGCTTACTCAAGAGCTTGCCGCCACGCCTGGTATCACGACGGTGAGCTCGTACTGGGGACCAGGCCAGTCCGAATTGCTCCGTAGCGATGACGGGACGAAGGCGCTGATCGTGGCGCACGTCGAAGGCGATGAGCGCGAGTTTGCGGCGGCGGCCAGACGTCTCATCGCTACCTACCGCGACACCGAGCGCGGTCCGCTGAAGCTCGAACTCGGCGGTGAGGCGGTGAGCTACGACGATGTGACCGATCAGCTCAACCACGACCTGGCGATCAGTGAAGCAATCGCGATGCCAATAATCCTGGTGCTGATAACACTGGTGTTCGGCAGTCTCGTCGCAGCCAGCTTGCCGGTCGTAATCGGTGTGCTTTCGATCGTGGGTTCACTAGGCCTTCTCGCGTTGTTGTCGGTTGTCACCCCGGTGTCCAACTATGCGCTCAACGTGACGACGATCATCGGTCTGGCTCTGGCGATCGACTACAGCCTTCTGGTGCTGACCAGGTTCCGTGAGGAGCGGACGCGGGCTCAGTCACTCGATGATGCGATCATCGAGTCGGTTCGAACCGCCGGCCGCACGGTCGTGTTCTCTGCGACTGCGGTGGCGCTGTCGGTGCTGGCGCTGCTCGTCTTCCCGATGATGTTCCTGCGTTCGATCGCCTACGCGTGTGTCGGTGTGATACTGCTCGCGACGGTGTGCGCGCTCGTTGTCATGCCCGCCATGTTGAAACTTCTGGGCTCCCGAATCGACTCGCTCAACGTGCGCCGGGTGATTCCACAGGTGTTTGGGCGTCGCGCAACGTCCGAAGCGCGGGCTGAGGAAGACGGGTTCTGGTTCCGCAGTTCACGGTTGGTCATGCGTCGGCCGGTAGTGATGGGGGGCGCGGTTCTGCTCCTGGCTCTTGTGCTTGCGGCACCGTTCGGTTCCATCCACTTGGCCTCTTCAGACGACCGGTCGCTGCCGGCGACGATTGAAAGCCGAAGTGTCGGCGACGTGGCCCGCTCCGAATTCCCGGCACAAGCGACCGCTGCGATGGATGTGGTCCTCGAAGGCTCCGTGAGCGCGGATCAGCTGGACGGGTACGCCGGGGCGCTGTCACAGTTGCCGCACGTCGTGTCCGTCAAGCTGGGAATGACAAGCTATGTCGACGGCCAACGGATTGGCGAAAAGCCGGTGCCCGACGCGAATGGCGCCTATCTACGTCTGCTCCCAGACGTCGATCCCTACAGCGATGCGGCCCACCACCTACTTGATCAGGTACGCCAAACCCCAGCTCCGGATACGGTGCATGTCGGTGGACTCACCGCAGAGGACGTCGATACCAAAGATGCTTTGTTCGAACGAGTTCCGTTGGCCGCGGCACTGCTCGTGCTGGCGATGTTCGGCGTGCTGTTCGCGTTCACCGGAAGCGTGGTATTGCCGATAAAGGCGTTGCTGCTCAACGTAGTCAGCTTGTCTGCGACTCTCGGCGCGATGGTGTTCATCTTTCAGGAGGGTCACCTCAAGTGGCTGGTTGGAGATTTCGCAGTCACCGGGACACTGGCTACACCGACGCCAATCCTCATCATTTGTCTCGCGTTCGGGCTGTCCATGGACTACGAAGTGTTCCTGTTGTCGCGCATCACTGAGGAGTATCGCGCGCACGGCGACACCAACCTCGCGGTGATGAGCGGGCTGCAACGCGTTGGCCCCGTCGTAACTGCGGCGGCACTGATCATGTCAGTCGTGTTCATCGCCATGGCCACTTCTCAGGTGTCGTTCGTCAAGTTGCTGGGCGTCGGGTTGACGCTGGCAATCCTGTTCGACGTCACACTCATTCGTGCGGTACTCATGCCCGCCGCGATGAGGCTGATGGGTCGCGCGAATTGGTGGGCGCCTCGTTGGCGACGGCCTCCCGCGCATCTGCTCGTGAGTGGGGCCCGTCGTCGGCATCAACTGACCGTGCGCCAATTGACAGCGCAATTGGCGGCGAATTGACATGCGGGCGCTACAACGCGATGCATCCGAAATGACTGCACAGCAACGCGCGCTGGCGGAGGTCGCAGCACAAGCTTCGGCGATGACCGAACGGCTGTTGGCCAGCAATTCAACCGGCGATCGCGCGATGGGGACGTTCGTCGACACGTTCTTCGCCATGATTCCGTTGGACGGCTCCGCGCCCAGTATCAACGGCATCGTCATGCTGCCTGTGCTCGTGTTCGGCGCCGAGACCGCTGCGCCGATGCCCGCGACACCCGTAGCGCTTATTCACACACTCTGGTGGGCGGCGGCGCGGTACTTGGACGACATGATCGACACTCCGCAACTCGCTCGGTCCGATCCCGCGGAGTTCAACCGCGGGGTGATGACCGCAATTGCGGTGGGTAATTATCTGCCGCTCAACATCATTGGCGACCTGGCTGTATCCGACGCCGTTCGGTTTCGGCTGATGACCGAGTACAGCAACGGATGTATCGATGCTCTTGGCGGGCAGCTGACCGACCTGGTTCTCAACGCGGAGACGGCAACTCTCGACGATGTGCTGCGCAACTACCAGGGCAAGACGGGCGCGCCCTACGGGATGTCCGCCGGGCTCGCCGCGCAGCTCGCGGAGTGCGATGCCGACCGGGTCGATGCCTGGCGCTCGTTCGGTAGGGCGCTCGGAGTGCTTCGTCAACTGGTCAACGACCAGCGCGACCTGGTCACCGAGCGCGACGAGGATCTGCGAAACGGCACTGCAACCTATCTGCTCGTTCATCTCTTAGGCACTGCGTCGACCGCCCGACGTGCGGAATTGATCGGCCTTCACCGGCAAGCGCGCACTTCGGAGGAGGCGCGGGCCGAACTGAAGCGAGCGATGTTGGCGGCGGACATCGTTTCCAGCTACGCGGAGACGATCCAGCCCATCGTCCGTGCCGCTCGCGACACGCTCGCGTCGCTCGGTGGTGACCCGCAGTGTCTCACTGAGCTAGCCGGGCTCATCGACGAGACGATTTCCTACTTTCCGCAGTTTGAACTCCGGTGACGCAAGGACCTATGAGCACCGACGAATGGCTCAGCGCTTTAGAGTCGGGGTGGCGACAAAGGGATCCCAATGCGATCGCCGGCCTCTTCACCGATGATGCGTCCTACCATCGCGGCCCATTCGGTGAACCGCATCGCGGACGCGACGCGATTCGCGCACATTGGGTCGAGACTTTGTCCAGACAAGTCGACCCGCGAATCTGGTTCGGCAGTGCGATCGAGTCCGCGGGCCGCGCCGCGGTGGAATTCTGGTGCGTTCTTCATGATCCGGCGACGCACGAACCGCGGACCGCATCCGGTTGCGTCACGCTCCGATTCGGATCGGACGGACGCTGCTCGGTCCTGCACGAGTATTGGCACGCCGAGTTGAACGTGGCAATCGATCCGGCAGAGGACTGGTTCTCGCCGCGCGCCGAGGGGCGGTCCCATCTAACCGAACGCTCCGACGACGGCGAAGGCGACCAGCGTGCCCAGTAGGCCGACGGTTGATACCACCGCCGGCCATCGGTTGTCCTTTTGGCTGAGGTACTTGATGCCGAATGCGGCAACACCGATCGCAGGCAACGCAACGAATGCCATGGAGAGCGGCGAAACAGGCGCAGCGATGGCGAACAGCACGACGGCGAGCGGCCCGGCGCCGATCGTAAGCAGCGACGTTGCATGGTAGCCAATCGAATTGACGTAGCTTCGTTCGCCTGGCGCGGGCTGGCGGACAAGCTTCTTTCCGAACTCGACCTGGCCGGCGCACAGTGTCAGGATGAGAATTCCCATCCCACCAACGACTGCGGTCGGCGCATCGCCGCGGATGTTGGCGAAGGCTGCGAGCAGGTACACGTACAGCAGTAGTTGAACCGGCAAGCTGACAAGCAAGTTCAGAACGAGGTTGTCGCCGCGGGTGGCCGGGAATCGCTGCCCGACAGCCGTCAGCGCCGCGGTGTAGAGAAGCTGGACGACGAGGACGAAGAGTCCGCTGGGGAAGGACAGATTCGCGACGACGATGACCGTCACGCATACGGCGCACAGAGTGGACAGGTCCCGATGCGCAACTGCGCCGGACGCCACCGGGCGCTGTGGGTTGGCGATCCGGTCGTAGTCGCTGTCACGGATGTCGTCGAGGACACGCATGATCAGCAAGTCGGCGAACAGGGTTACGGCGACCATCCCCAACATCGGTATGGCGCTGGCAGGAATCCGTTCCCCAGCGAGCGCGGCGAATAGACCGATACCTCCGACGCCGAACGCCAAGACGTACACGCTCGACAGGACGGGTGGATACCGGTTCAGTACAAAGCTTGAGATACCGACCGCAGCAGTCATTGTCCGGCTCCTTGCCACATCACCGGCAGGCTCCATACCCCCCGGGTGAACATCTGGGTGCGCCAGTCGATCTCGGATGCATTCGCAAGAGTTAGTCCGCTCAGTCGGGACAGCACGGTTTGCAGGCCAACTTGCAGTTCGAGGCGAGCGAAAGCCATTCCGATGCACTGGTGCCGACCGTGGCCGAATCCGAGGTGCGGGTTCGGACTCCGCTGAGGGCAGAACTCGTCAGCGTCCGGGAACACATCGCGATCGCGGTTGGCGACATCGAGTATGGGCACGACGATTTCGCCCTTTGAAATCAGACGGTCGCGCAGCGTCACGTCAGCGGTCGCGATGTGCGGACGCCCCGCCGTACCACCGATCCTGCCGCCGAACCAAACCCAACGCAGCAGCTCTTCGACAGCCGAAGGAATCTGCTCGGGATATCGGCGAAGCGAATCCACCAGTCCGGGCCGCTGAAGCACCTCAACGAGACTCAGCGCGAGATGGCTGGCGGTCGTCTCTGCGCCCGACATGAGCAGCCCCATGGCGAGCATGACGATCTCCGCGTGAGTCAATCTGTTTGAGGATTCGTCCTGTACCAGGGCATCGATCAGCCCGCCCGCTGTCGTCTGGCTGCGCGATCGACTGACTCGACTTTCGAAGTAGTCGTGCAAGTCGCGGTTTGCTTTCGTGACCTCGTCAGGTTGGTAGTGACCAGCCGACCATGCAACCGTTATTCGCGGCAGGAGAAAAGGCAGATCGGCGGTGTCCAGCCCGAGGAGGGTCATGTGCACAAGGTTCGGAAAGGGCTGGCAGAACTGCGTGAAGATGTCGGCTGGTGGGCCTGCCGCGAGCAGTTCGTCGAGAAGTTGATCGGCGACGCGGCCAATGAGCGGCCGAGCCGTCTGCGCCCGTCGCTTCGTAAACCATCCTTGAACGGCCTGGCGCCGACGTGTGTGGGTTGGCGGATCCGAGGTGACCAGTGCTAGAGGCAGATCGGCACCAGCGCCAACGGTAGGCACGTGAAATTGTGCCCGACTGAAGCGGTTGTCACTCAACACGGTTCGTACGTCGCACTGACGAGTTACGGCAATCGCCGCAGTGCCGTCAGCCAACGTGACGTCGAGGGTCGGTTCGTTGCGAAAGAGATCGACATGATGTTGCGGGAGCGAAGTACGCGGACAGCTCTCTAGCGGCAATTGCATGATGTCACCGCGGTCTCTGCGAGTGAGGGCGGAGGATGCGGACGCTGCCCGACCTACCGTCGATCTCGACCTCGTCGCCGTCGGATATCTTGGAGGTCGCGCCAGGAACGGCTACCACGGTCGGGATACCGAGCATCCGTCCTGTTATTGCGGTGTGGGAGACCATGCTGCCGCGCTCGACGACGAGTCCCGTTGCGTTGAGCATCAGTGGTAGCCATCCAGGATCGGTTTCGCGGGCGATCAGGATCCGCCCAGCGCAGTCGCTCGGCGGAACATCCGGTTGCAGCACCAATTTCGCGCGACCACGGGCGATCCCGGCGCTGGATGGAAGACCGGTCAATTCGGTGCTGGAACCTGCGGCCGCCGATGTGGCAGCGCTGCGACGGAGGTCGGCGGCAGCGATCGGCGGCGGGGCAGTTGTGAGATTGGCTGCGAGGGCGGGCCGATCGCACGATCGTAGATAGGCGTCTTTTCGGGTCCTTGCCAGGACGCGAAGATCGGGGTGTGTGGAGGTGCCGTCGAAGGCTCCCAATAATTCCTCGGCCTCCAGATGAACATAGTCCTCGGGCGAGTCCAGACACCCCGCAGCGGCGAGGTCAGACCCGAGTCGACGCATGACCTCCCGCGAGAATCCGTATAGCTGGGTGCGGCAGAACCGGGTGTCCTCACGGGCTTTCACCAAGAACCTACCCACCCGCAACGCGGCGCGAAGAATGGCGCGTCTCCATCGTGACGGGCAGATACGGTGTAGTTCATCGAGCGCGGCTGTGGCCGCGGTCGATTCCCGAAGCCGCGTCTGCTGCATTGTCGCTCCGATCGCAACGAACGGCCGCAGGGCGTCGATCACCATCTCAGGTCTCTGCCGTGGCGTCGGCTCCTCGATCTTGAGGTCGTGCATGGCGCGATCGCCGAATTTCCTCAGGTGCGTAAGGGCATCGGACTGCAGTTTGCCGCCGTAGGCGCCTCGTGCAATACGGTTCCAGGTATCGCGCGCGTCGGCAGTCAGCACCCGCGCCGACAACGCGGGGTTCGCGTTTATCTGCTCGGCGAGCGCCACCGTAGAGTGCAACGACTGCAACGTTCGGTTCGGCGCCCCTCCGGGCAACAGCACAGTGAGGTCCACCTCAGGGGAGTCGGTCCACCGCCGCACCAGGACGCTCGCGACGACATATCCGGCCAGGGCGAGATAGCCAGAGAGGATCGTTATGCCCCAGCGCGATTCGGCTTCTGACCACACTCGGCGGTATATCTCGATTACTTCTTCAACCGACTTTTGCGACAGTCCTGTCCCGAGGACGTGCTGGGCATCCCACCAGGACAAGAATCTCCGCAATTTCCGGGGAAAGCTCGCGGCCGCCCATAGCAGTCGCGGTGAACGCCCGATGATGCGTGTGATGGCATGGCGGTCGAGCACTTGGCCCGGGTTGGGATTTCGTTCTGCGAGCCCCAACGACCGCTCCCACATCGGACGAAGCACGTCCCATCCGGGGAGCTGGCTGTGCAGTGCGTACCACGCGTCTAGGCGGTAGTAGGCCCGGCCGTCGAGGAATCCGATCATGCGACGAAGTTGGTACTCCCGACTCCGCAGTTGGCTCTCAGGGACTCCGACGATGCGATAGAAGTCGCGAAAACTGATGCGGTAGAAGACTTGTGCGTGCGAGTAGGTCATCGCGGTGGTCACGCCCGGAAAGCTCTCAGTCAGATTGTGATTGGTCCATTCGATCGTGGTCGCCGGCGTTTGGGGCGACGTGGCGGGCCGTGCCTGCACCAGGTGAATCGCTGAGTCGGCCGTGACGACGCCCTCTATGTCCTGGGGTCCGGACAACAGCCGCTCGGTGGTCTCCGCCAGCGCTGCGATCTGACTGATTTGCGCATCGGAGAACACCGGTAGGTCGGCGAGTCCATCCGGCACCCGATATTCGGCGACGCCACCGCCCGGTGCTCGGCGGAGCATTCTTTTCTTGTGAGAGATGAGCCGCCCGATCCCGTCCGTGCGTACGAAAAAGTGGTCGATGTCGGCACGTTCGGCTACCGCACCTTCTCCGATGCCGTAGACCGCAGCGACCACAGTTTCCTTGGCTCCGGTAGCAGGATTGTGGGTGAACGCGACAAACGACCGCTCGCCATCGATCATCTGCTGAATTCCGACACAGATGCTGAGGGCTCGGGGGTCGATTCCTCGCCGCGCGCGGTAGAGTACCGATCTGACGCTGAAAAGTGATGCGGTACAGACCGAAACGGCATCGATAAGCGCGTCGGCACCCACGAACAGATAGCTATCTGTGAGACCTGCGAACGGGTCGGCGGCGTCATCTTCGCCCGGCTGTGCGTGGCGGCCGACCACGCATGCTCGGACTGCGACGTCGGGTGAGCCGAGAGCGGCGTATCTGTCCCGGATCTCGGTTTCTGTCTCCGGCATGAGGCGCATGTGTTCGGCGGCGCTGCGAGCCGCCTCGGCCCAGGCAGTCAATTTCTCGACACTGGCGCCGACACCAGGAAAGGTGCCAACCACATCGGCGATGGCTGTCCACGGGGTTTCTCTGACGACGCAGAAGAACGGCGGAACGGAAACTCCGGCATCGCATAACTGTTGCTGGCGCGCGAACTTGTGCCCAACCACGCTAGCGTCAGCCAGTTCTGCTGGTGCGTCAATGATCTTGATCATCACCACACCCCCGGCACAATCCGGCATCGCGTGTTGGCGAAAGCGCGATATTGGGGCGATTCAGTGAGGATGTCTTCTTCGATCCTGATGCGCCAGAGAACTGCGGCGACAAGGAGAGTCAGCGCCGTGATACTCGCAGGACTCGAAAAGTAACCGGCAAAACCGATGTTGGCGAGCAACATCCCGGCATAGGCAGGATGGCGCAGCACCCTATACGGCCCGGATGAAACGAGGCCACCCTCGGAGATCCGAACCACTCGATGCGAATACTGGACACCGAATTCGTGAATCGCCCATGCGCGTAACGTCACACCAGCAACGAAAACCCCGGCCAGCACGATACCGAACTTGTCGGGCACCGCGGGCGCGGAGTAGGCAGCCGTAAGTGCCGTCGTGACTCGCGCTATCGCGTATGGAACGAGGGTGCGAGTCTCCGCGGCCGACTGTGTTGGTGTCCCGACAGTGATTCGTGCTTCGGAAAGCATCCACACCAGATATGCGGCGACGAAAGCCGCTGCAGCGAGGCGCCCACCGACAAGGTGTGCCGCGACCGCAACGGTAAGGCCGATAGCGGTCAGTGCCAACAGAGTACGAAGAATGTACATGGCTACTCGATCAGTCATTGCCAGCCTCCGTCGAGTCAGGGTTTAGCCCGCGCGCAATTGCGCATACTCGACTTCGTCGACGCAGCGGCTCGCGATGACGATCGAGCCGACTTTGATCGCTCGATCGCCTACTGCGTGCACGTCGATGTGGAGTTTGCGCGTCTGTTCTGGCGGAGTGGGCTGCCACGACAATGCCCGCGTCATGTGGCCCTGCGGCACCGCAGTGGGCACGTCGGCGGTGAGCCCGACGAATATCATCTTCGCCCCCATTGGATGCTGACCCCATAAGTGAAGAATCGCGATGACGAACTGGCGGGCGGCTTCGATAATGGAGGCGACCGCGCTGGCCCGCGGCGGTATTCCGCCGATGGCGGCCTGCTCATGTACGCGGACCCAGACGCGTCCGGCGTCGACTGTGAGCGGGCCGACTGCGATATTTCCGGGGTCGGCCCGGTGCACCAGTCCACTCGGGATCGAGCCGTTCCCAAATGCTGGCACCGGGGCAAGCTCCGCAGGCAGCGCGGTCTCGCGTCGGCCCAGCAGTCCCCTCGCTATGCTGCGGCCTGATTGGATGAATTCGAACGGGTTTCCACCGATTTCGCGGGTCGCACTCACCTCAACCGGGGCGTCGAGCTCGCAGAATTTGGTGAAGGTGAGACGGAAGCTCACATTGGCCGGCCGCAGCATCGCTGCGTGCTCAGCCAATTCAAGACCAGCCACCACCAGCAGCATTCCCGGCACGTGATCGAGCGGATGGTCGAAGAACACAGGGTCTTGAAGATCCACGCGGATTAACCCGCGAAAAACGCCTCCGCTTGGCGCCACGTCGCGGGTTGCAATCGTGCGTCCGGGGATCACTCGAGGCGTACTCCGTGCAAGTGCATGCATCGTTGGCTCCTCCGCTCGTTTGCGCCGTATGGAGATCCGACGCAAAGGACCACTGCAATAGGGATCGTCACTCGGATTCGGGGGGGTGGCTCTCAGTAGAGCCCTACTGCAATCGGCGTTCGTCTCGGCTCGGTACTACTGAGTCGCATGAATCGTCACGACGGCGGTCGCTCAAGATCGGGCTTAAGTAGTACTGCGCCGAAATCGGGCGAGATCGCAGTGGCGCGCTACTGCGCTCCCTGCACCACACGGCAGCGACGATTTCTGTGGTGAAACGAAACGCCGGGTCCGGTGGCAGTGTTTCGAGAACATCGCAGAAGGAATGATGATGGTTGAGGCAAGCATATTGGCCGCATCCGACAGCCTCAACATCGACCAGCCTTCGCTGACCAGCCCATCCGATCAGTTGCCCCTGGTCGCCGATCGGTTGCGCGAAGTCCTTATCAGCGGTGGCGGTTTCGATGCCATCTACCGTCACATCCTTGCCGTCCCCGGTAAACGGGCCCGGGCCGCGATGGTGCTGGCCTGTGCCCGTCTGCTGCCCTCGGCTGCCGCGGCGCCGCTGCGCGGCGCCGTCGATGTGGCGTGCGCGATCGAGATGATCCACGAGGCGTCGCTCGTTCACGACGACATCTGCGACGGATCGCTCTTGCGGCGCGATGCACCGTCTGTACCGGCCGCGTTCGGTGTCCGCACCGCCGCCCGGGCGGGATTTCATTTGGTCGGCACGGCTTTACAGGTACTCGCACGAGTGCTGGCCGACAACCCGGCGGTGTTCGCGCGGCTCGGTGAGGCCCCCGGCGTCACCTACCTCGACCGCATCTCGGACCTGTCTTTCGGGCAGCTCATCGAGACCCTGCCACCTGCCGTCGACGACGCCGCCATGCGCAGGCACTACGAACTCGTGGCCGGGGCGAAGACCGGCACCCTGTTCCGGCTGGCGTGCTCGTACGGCGGCACGGCGGGCGGCCTCGACCACAATCAGCTGTGCGCCCTGATGCGGTACGCAGATCAACTCGCCCTCGCCTTTCAGATCATGGATGACGTCCGCGACGTCGAGGGCGGACCCTCGCTGGGCAAGGAGGCCGCCGGCGACCTCGACCGACGGGTGCCGACCTGGCCGGTGATCGAATGGCTGGCCATGCGGCCCGGGTCCCATGAAATGTGGCTCTCCAGGCTGACTTCCAGTGCCGACCTGCAGGCCGAGATGGTGCGCAGCGGGGCCACCCGAGCTGCCCGTGCCGTCGCCGTCCGCGCCGCCCAGACGGCCTGCCGGGCGATCAATGCATTCCCGCCCTCCCCCGCGCGTGAGCAGTTGCGCGCACTCTCGGTGCGGGTGGTGTCCCGATGAGCGGGGGGCGAATCGGCACCCTGGCCGACGGGCTGTGGCACCTGCACCGCACACCTGACTTGGCTGCGATGCGGGCGGCCCGGTCACCGGGCGAGTTGGCCCGGCTGGCGCTTGTCCCGGCGGCCCGAAACCTCGGCATCGCGGCCGGTTTCCTTCCCGCTGACTTACGGTCCGAGGCCACCGCCGCCCTGCTGGCCTGCCGGGTGCTTCACGCCTACGAAGACCTGAGCGCCCGCCCGCGGGCGGCCGGTGCCGTCGTCACCGCCGTGGACTACCTGAACGGCGACACCGACACGCCGCCACCGCCACTTCAGGCGATCGCCGTCTGCGACAGTGACGCGGTCGACCTGGTGCTGGTCGAGCGCATCCGCGACGTGCGGGAGCTGCTGTCGGAACTGCCCTTCGAAGGCCGCAAACGGATCGGCCAATTGTTGGTCGATGTCGGCCAGGTGATGGCGCTAAACCTGGATTGCCCGCTGTCGCGGACCGCCTACGGTGAGGGCGTGCTCGGACGGGTGATGCTTTACGTATGCTCACTGGTCGCCGAAAATGCCTGTGCCGACGCCGATTTAAGCGAGCTGGCCGGATGCATTGGCGTCACCGCCCAGTTGGCCAACGACTTACGGGACGGCGAACTGGTGCTGTACGGCGCCTGCGGCCGCGACGAACTGACCCGGGCGGTAATGCAACGCGTGCTGGCCCCCGCGCTAGGCAGCATCGCCCTGCTGGCTCGGCTCGGCCCGTGCACCCCCAGTCGCGGCGCCCGGGTGGCGATGGCCTATATGACCATCACCACGACCGCGTTCTTGTGCGCAGCTGTCGGAGCGCCCGCACCTTACCGGCGACCGGTGCAGCTGGCCGCGGCGGTGCTGGCCTCCGTCTCAACCGCTCATTGGACCACGATGCTGACGCGAGTGCGCTGTTCGGTCGATGGGGCGATCCACCGTCTGTTGGATGCGTCGCCCCACCCCTCGGTGACGGCCAGTCCTGCTGCCCGATCGGGCGCGGCCGACCTCCTTGCCCTTGGTGACCTGCGCTCGATGCCGCCCTCGGTGGGCCCGCTCATCGTCGGCGCTACCTTTGCGCTCGTCGAAGCCCTGCCGGGAGAACCGCTGACCGGCGAACTGCCCGAGTTCCAAGTGCGCCGCATGATGATCGCCGACCATCTAGCGTTCGGCGCCCTGGAAAGGCTGCGACCCCGCGACGCCGACGCTATGCGGGCCCTCGCAACGCAATTCCAGCTCGCCGCTCTCGACCCGCTGTCTAGGAAGCAAGCCCATGACCACTAAATTTGGCTCGCTTAACCGGAGGCGCCGTGTGCGACAGCATCGGTCCCTCGCCCTTCTGCAAATACTCTGCTGCGCATCGTCATTCGCTCCGGCTCGCATCGTCGTCAGCCAGCCGCTGAACCCAGAAACCAATGTTGGTGACCAGGTCGGCGGCCGTTAGGCCGAGGTCGGCGTGAATTGCGCTGCGCGAGGCGTGAGCGAGGAATCGGTGCGGCACACCGACACTGCGCACCGGCGTGTCGATCCGCGCCTCACGCATCCGCGCCGCCACGGCCGACCCAACCCCGCCGTGTAGCCCCGACTCTTCCAGTGTTACTACCAGGCGTACCTTGCCGGCGAACTTCACCACCTGCTCGGGCACCGGCAGCACCCACCGAGGATCCACCACCACGACAGCCACGCCACGCTCCCCGAGTGTCGCGGCCGCCGTCAAGGCGACCGATGCCAGGGGGCCGACCGCGACCAACAAAACATCCGGATCCTGTGGGCGACAAAGCATATCCACGCCCTCGATTCGTTCGAGGGCTTTGGTATCGGCGCCCACTGATCCCTTCGGGAACCGGATCGCGGTCGGGCCGTCATCGACTTCGAGTGCCTCGCCGAGCTGTTCGCGGAGAGAAGCCGCATCGCGTGGGGCGGCGACTCTCATGCCAGGAACCATGCCCAGCAGCGACAAATCCCACACACCGTTGTGGCTGGCCCCGTCGGGCCCGGTAATGCCCGCGCGGTCGAGAACGAATGTCACGGGCAATTTCAGCAGAGCGACATCCATCAACACCTGGTCGAAGGCTCGGTTGAGAAACGTAGAATAGACGGCGACCACCGGATGCATGCCGCCGAGTGCCAGCCCCGCTGCGGATGTAACAGCGTGTTGCTCCGCGATCCCCACATCGAACATCCGGTTGGGAAACTGCTTTCCGAACGCCGTCAAACCGGTCGGCCCCGGCATCGCGGCGGTGATCGCGACGACGTCGTCGCGGCGGCTGCCCCATCGGAGCAGCTCACCGGCAAAGACGTCCGTCCATTGCGTAACATCGGTGTCGGTCTTCGGTTTGCCAGTTCGACGATCAATCGGTCCGCATGCATGCATGCGATCAGCCGGATCTTCCTCCGCCGGGCGGTATCCCATTCCCTTGCGGGTGACCGTGTGGACGATAACCGGGCCACCCACGCCCTTTGCCGTCCGCAGGGCCTTCTCGAGCGCTGAAATATCGTGTCCGTCGATCGGGCCGAGATACCTGATGCCCAAATCTCCGAATAATGTCCGCAGACTCAACGCATCCTTCAATCCTTCCTTTACCGCGTGCAGTACCGAATAGGTGGGACGTCCGAGCGTCGGCAACCCGGTCAGCTCCCTTTTCACTGTGGCCAGAAGCCGCTTATACCTGGGACGCGGCCGCAGGCTGGTCAGACGCTCGGCAAGGCCACCGATTGTCGGTGCATAAGACCTGCCGTTGTCGTTGACCACGACAATGACACGACGGCTCTTGCCGGCCGCGATGTTGTTCATTGCCTCCCAACACATTCCACCAGTGAGCGCGCCGTCACCAACGATCGCGACCACAGGGCGATCTTTAGTGCCGGTCAATTCGAATGCCTTGGCCAAACCGTCCGCGTAGGAAAGCGCCGCCGACGCATGCGAAGACTCGACCCAGTCGTGCTCGCTCTCGGCGCGCGACGGATACCCTGACAGGCCGCCGGAGGCTCGCAAGTGGTCGAAGTCGAATTGGCGGCCCGTCAGAATCTTATGCGTGTAGGCCTGATGACCGGTGTCGAAAATCAGCGCATCGCGCGGTGATTCGAATACCCGATGAAGGGCGATGGTCAACTCGACCACACCAAGGTTAGGACCGAGGTGCCCTCCTGACACCGACACCTTTTCGATGAGGAATGCTCTGATCGCATCTGCGAGTCTTGTCAACTCATAGCGCGACAATCCCTGCAAGTCACGCGGACCCCGAATCCGGCCAAGGACCGCCAAGTGGTCGGACGGACCGGTCAGCGAAGGTCGCTCAGCGTTGAGACCGTCGCTCGCGACCGATATTCTTGCCCCACCCACCATCGTCCCTTCCGCGATGTCCTGGCGAAACGACGGCTACAGGGTCAAATGTCGCTCCACAGTGGAAATCGTGGTTGCACTGTGGTGCGACGAGCGCAGTAGCCTGCCACTGCAATCTCGCCCGATCTCGGCTCGGTTCTACTTAGGCGCCACGGCGGCATCGACTACGTACTCGGGTGAGTTGAACGGCCTTGAGGCTGCGCGACGCTGGCGTGGGTACCGACGTGATCTGACGCTACGTCGACGTCGACCCAACTGCCCCGCGGTGAAGCGAGCCATATTGCAGTGGTGCACTACTGCGCTCGTCACGTCGCACCGGAACGACGATTTCTATTGCAAATCACGACACCGGTTCCGGTGGCCGTCGTTTCGCAAGGCATCTCGGAAGGAATGATGATGGGTAACGCAGGCACATCGGTCACTTCGGGATCACGCCCGTCTGTTCGCCGTTACCTCACCACTGGTGGCGCAATCGCCAGCGCTGGCATCCTCGCTTTGAGTCTCGTGGGCGCACCATCGGACCTCGACCGCCCGAGAACTGAGGTCCGTGCTGTGCAGCTCGCAGCCTTCACGCTGCCTCCGGCGGCATCTCCGAATGCAATCCTGAAGATATTCAACAGCAATCAAGCTCGACTGGTCATCCGCCTCAACCAGGAGGCCGGCGGCCGTAATGCGGAGGTCACTGCCACGGGCGAGAGAACGCCGGTCACGGTCGATTCGCCGACAAACAATCGGAAGGCGGAGGCCGCTGCCTTCGACGCCTCCGCCGCTGCGCTTCCGCTACTCGATCCGGGGCCGTTGGGCCCGTTCTTGGCGCTCCTGAACCCTGGTGTTCTTCTCTTGTTCGGTCCGCTGATCTTGGGCGTTATCCTCCTATGTCTCCCATGCGCACTTATTAGCTTTCTCAGCTACATTCCGAGCTATTTCGGCATCTATTTACCCGTGCCGGCGTTGCCTCTGGCGGCTATCGCGACGGTCGAAGAAACCGCGATGGTCACCCCAACACTGAAGATCGAGGACGCACTCGTCAGTGACTCCGCCTTTGCGAGTACTGCGACGGCAGGACCAGAAGATGCGACACGCGCCAGCGAGACCGCGTCGGCCGGCCTTTCCGCGCCGATGTTGTCGAGTGAGGCGACGATCGACACGAAAATTGACGATCTGTCGGCAGTGACTGTGACGGAAGCCGACGAGGGCATCGAAGAGTCGATGAATGAGACCGAAGCTACTGAGGTCGAGGAAGATTCGACGACTGATGAGAACGAAACCCGGCAGACCCAGACCGAGACGGCGAGGTCGACGAACGATGTTGACACCGCTGAGACAGATAAAGTGTCGACGGGAGCGACGGCAGCCACTTCTTCAGGGCCAACGGCGGGATCCGCTTCGGACGCATCATCGTCAGCCTCGTCCTCGACAGACGACAATTCCTCGGACGGCGACTCATCTGGCGGCGAGTCCGGCGGTTCGTAAGGAATTGGCACGAATTAGCGTCAGCCTGCTGCGGGGGCAGGTTGGCGCTAATTCACGCCCTGCCTCCCAACGGTTCTCGAGCGTTAGGACTGTGGCTACGCAGTTGCGCGCAGAAATCGGGTCAGATTGCAGTGGTGCGGCACTGACACGGTTCCTAGTGGCTCTCGCCTACCTGCAAGCCGTCGACCATTGCTGCGGCCCAGACGATGTGTCCTTCGAAGCCAAGCGATTCTGCCATCGAGCGATAGCGACCTACCAACTCCCGGTAGGTCACGTCGTCGTCGCGGGTTCGGGCCAGTAGAGCACGCATTCGCAGCAGCCAGATGTCTCGCATCGCCAAATCGTCGTCGGCAGGTGCCGCCGCTAACTGCTCGATCGCCGCCTCGGCTTCGGCCACGTCACGCCCGGACCCACGGTCCAGCAGTGTCTCCACCAGGACACCCGTCGCAGGAATGCCCCACGACAGCAGTTGTCCCTCACGAACCAGTTCGTCAACAGCGGCGCGCATGAGCGGTATCGCCTCGTCGCGATCTCCACGTCGAGCCCTCTCACGTGCGGAGTACACGTTGATGAGCCGTAACTCGCTCAGGTTGTGTTTCCGGCGTTCGAGCACGTCGCTGACCTCGGCCAGCAGCTTCTGTCCGCTGGAACGCTCTGCGTCCGTGTGCCGGTGCACCAGCGCGAGGCCCAGCGTCACGCGGGCGAAGGCCAACGCCATGTCATCACCGGATCGTTCGGCAATCCGCAGCGCATCCTCGATCTCGCGCAGGGCCGGATCATCGGCAGCCAGCACGCCAAGCGGCATTCCCGGGAAGTAGACGTACGCGACGACCGTGGCGTAGGAAAACGGGTCGGTGCTGCGGGCCATGGACACGCCGTGCCGCAGGTCGTCGCGCCATCCGGGACGACCCAGGCAATACCGCGCGAGAGCCCGTGTCGTAAAGGCAAGCGCTAACGGAGACCCCACGAGGAGGTTGCCTTTAGAGGGGTCATCTTCGGCCAGGTCGATCGCCCGCTGCGACCACCGCAGCGTTTCAGACCACTCGCCGCCGTGACCCTTGGGATAGATCACCGGGAAGGACAGCCCCACCGTCAACGTCGCATCCCCGAGTGACTCGATGACGGCCCACGCCTCCGATGCCAGCTGCGATGCCTCGCGGATGCGGCCCTGGAACGCTTGATCTATCACCAGCCCTGCCATGCCGATCGCCAGCGACGCCTTGTCACCGGCGGCGGCGCACAGTTCCCGCAATTCGTCGATGCGGTCGCCGGCCACGTTCGCGTGGAGTCGCCAGGCGATCCCGCACAACATGGTGCGGGGGGCGATGCGCATCGCTGTTCGGTTGGGGTCTTCGGCAGGCAGCGCGTCGGCGATCGCTTGGGCGCGCTCCCAACTTTGTCGCGCCGCGGCGATGTCGCGGTAGGTCGCCCACGTTGCGGCGCGCATATGCCACTGATACGCGGTATGCAGATCACCGGCGGCCTCCAAGTGTTCGGCGATCAGCGCCGCGTTCTCGTCGGCCGCTGCCGGGTCACGTGATTCGATTGCGGCGGCCAGAAGCCGGTGCCACTGGGCGCGATCGGATTTCAACTGTGATTCGTAGGCCACCGCGCGGATCAGCGGGTGGTGGAAGGCGTATTCGGCGCTGGGGGTGAACCGCACCTGATCGATGAGCTCCGCGCCGAGCAGCTCGTCGACCACCGCATCGATGCCCAACGCTGCCAACAGCTCCGCGTCGAAGCGGGCACCGATCACCGACGCCGCGGTCAACGATCGCTTGGCGCCGGTGCTCAGCCGGTCGATGCGCGCCTCGATGGCGGCCTGAACCGTCACCGGCACCGCGACGTCAGCGACATCCGCCCGACAGACGTAGCCACCCCGCTCGCCGGACAGCACCCCGCGCTGGGCCAACTCGCGCACCATCTCCTCGGCAAAAAACGGATTCCCCGCGGCCCGCTCGGCGATCACCGCCGCCAGTTCAGCGACCGAAGGATCCGAACCCAGCAACTCGCCCAGCAGCATGGCGGTTTCCGAATCTCCCAGTGGCCCAAGCGCTATCGTCTGCGCGCCGTGCACCCGTGTCAGCTCTCCCTGATACTCGGGGCGAGAGGTGATAAGCACCATCAACGGGGTGCGGGGAATCACGGTGAGGAAGTCTGCCAGCAGCGACTCGCTGACCGCATCGATCCAGTGCGCATCCTCGATGATGAACAGCGCCGGCTCGGTGCGTGCCAGCGTTGTCGCATTCACCAGCACGGTCAACCGGCGCCGCCGCGCATCCGGGTCGACGGCGGGCAGCGGCACCTCTGGATCGGCAATGCCCAAAAGGTCATCCAGCAGCAGCAGATCCTCCGCGTCGGCATCGGCCACAAACGCCCGCAACCCAGCACGGGCATGTTCGCCGTCGAGGTCAGTTATCCCGCTGCCCGCCCGTAACAGCCGCGCCACGGCATAGAACGGGATGTCGCTGGCGTGCGACTCGCAGAAGGCCCAAACCACCTCGACCCCACGACTGGCCGCCCGGGCCGCGGCCTCCCGCGCCGCCCTGCTCTTACCGATACCCGGCGGGCCCACCACATTCACCACACTCCCGCGGCCACCGGTCGCGCGGTCCACCATGGCATCGAGCGCGGCCATCTCCCAGCCCCGACCCACCAGGCCCGCCTCGGCGCGCCCGACCAGCCCATCCCGCGGGCCGACCCCGACCAGCCGCCGCGCGCGCACCGGTTCATCGGAACCCTTGATGCGCACCCACTCCGGTTCGGCCAGTGCAGCGATGTGCTCGACCAGCTGTGCGGTCGCCTCCGACAGCAACACCGCGCCGGGCGGGGCAACCGATTCGATCCGCTGCGCCAGCCCGACGTGCTCCCCGGTCGCCGCGTATCCCAGCGACCCCGAACCGATCTCACCGGCGATCACCCGACCCGAATCCAGGCCCACCCGCACTCGAAGATCGACTCCGTCGCGGCGCTGCACTTCGGCCGCCAACTGGTTGGTTTCCTCCTGGATGGCGAGCGCGGCCACACAGGCGCGGAAAGCGTGATCCTCTAACGCAACTGGTGCGCCGAACAGTGCCATCACGCCGTCGCCGTTGTACTCCACCGTTCCGCCGCATCGGCGCAGCACCGCCGCCGAGCGTTCCAGCAGGTCGGTCATGACCTCGCGCAACCGTTCCACATCCAAGGCAGCCGCAATGTCCATCGAGCGCACAACATCGGCGAACAGAACCGTCACCTGTTTGTACTCGGTAGGCCTGGGCAACAGAGTGATTCGCGCGCCACACTGATGACAGAACTTGTTGATCTCTTGCAACTCAGCGCCACAGGTTGCGCAGATCAACGCCGCCGCAGTCATGTCATACCTTCGGCCCAGGCGATATGTCCTTCGAAGCCAAGCGATTTCGCCATCGCGCGATAACGACTCAGTAATTCCCGGTAGGCAACATCGTCGCCACGGGCGCGGGACAGCAGCGCGCGCAGCCTTAACAGCGTGATTTCGCGCATTGCAGAACCGTCGTCTACCCATAGGACCGCCAGTCGGTCGATCGCCAGTTGAGCTTCGGCCACGTCGCCCTGGGTGCCACGCTCTAGCAGCGTCTGCACCAGAAGGCCGGTGCCCCAAACGCCATAGAAGAGGTTTTCTGCCTGGCGCAGCTCGTCGACGGCTTGGCGCATCTCCGGTATGGCAGCATCGTGGTCGCCGCCCCTGGCCGTTTCCCGGGCGGTCCACACGTCGGTGACCGGGATGAGGAAGAGGGCACGCTTGCGCAGCCATATTTCGCGGGTCTGCATCATCAATTCACGCCCGCGGTGACGGTCGGCCGCGGTGTCCCGATTCAGCAGCCCGACAGCCAACGTATATGCGGCCAAGCCCACTGCGCGATCGTTGCTGGCGCTTTGGGCGTTCTGCAGTGCATCCTCGCTCGCGCGCACCACGGAGTCATCGGCCCGAAGCACCCCGCACTGCAGCGCGTGACCGTAGGTCCAGGCGATGGCGCCGGAGCGGGTTTCCGGGTTGCTGTGTCGGGTCATCGCGAGGGCGTCGTGGAGGTCTTGGCGCCATCCGGGACGGCCCAGCCACCATCGGGCAGTGCCGCGGTAGGCCAACGCGATCGCCAGCGGTGACCCCCAGCCGTAGCTGGCGCCCTTGGTGGGGTCACCGGCGGCCATGTCGATGACGGTCTGCGACCACCGCAAGATCTCGCCGAATTGACCGTCACAGAGCCAGTTGACGAACGCTATGGCCGCCAACCCCATGGTCGGGGTGGGGTCGTCGATCGACTCGAGCAGCGCCGTCTGTTCGGATACCAGCCGCGAGCCTTCGCGCACGCGCCCGGCGTAGATCAGCTCGGTGGCCGGCCCGCTCATGCCGATGGCCAGCGAGACCTTGTCCCCGGCCGCGCTGCACAACTCCCGCAGCTCCGCGAAGCGGCCCTGGCTTTCCTGGACCTCTCGGGCTTGTAAGTCGGTGGCACACAGCATGGTCCGCGGGGCGATGCGCATTTTCAGCTGGTCGGGGTCGTCGGCAGGCAGGGCGTCGGCGATCCGTTGTGCCCGCTGCCAACTGAGCCGGGCTGCGACGAGATCGCGGTTGGTTGACCATGCGCCAGCGCGCATGTGCCAGCCATACGCCGCGTGCAGCTCGCCGGCGGCCTGTAGATGTTCGGCGATGAGCGCCGCGTTCTCGTCGGCCGACCCTGGCTCGCCCTCCTGGATCGCGGCGGCCAGGCGCCGGTGCCACTGGGCGCGATCGGATTTCAGCTGTGATTCGTAGGCCACCGCGCGGATCAGCGGGTGGTGGAAGGCGAACTCCGCGCTCGGGGTGAAGCGCACCTGATCGATCAGGTCCGCCCCAAGCAGCTCATCGACCACCGCATCGATCCCGAGCGCGGCGAGGAGATCTGCCCCGAAGCGGACGCCGATCACCGAGGCCGCGTTCAATGTCTGCTTCGCCGGGGCGTCCAGGCGGTCAATGCGCGCCTCAATGGCGGCCTCCACCGTGGCGGGCACGCTCAGCTCAGCGACATCCGCGCGACAGACATAGTCCCCGCGCTCGCCGGCCAGCACCCCGCGCTGGGCCAACTCGCGCACCATCTCCTCGGCGAAAAACGGGTTTCCGGCGGCCCGCTCAGCGATGATCGCTGCCAGCTCGCCGACCGAGGGGTCCGAGCCGAGCAGCTCGCCCAGCAGTGCCGCGCTGTCCGAATCACCCAGTGGGGCAAGCGCTATCGCCCGCGCGCCATGCACCTGCATCAGCGCCCCGTCATACTCGGGGCGCGACGTAATCAACACCATCGACGGAGTACGCGGAACGACGGTGAGGAAGTCGGCCAGCATCGACTCGCTGACCGCGTCGATCCAGTGCGCATCCTCGATGATGAACAGCGTCGGTTCGGTGCTCGCCAGCGTGTTCGCGTTCACCAGCACGGTCAACCGGCGCCGCCGCGCATCCGGGTCGATGGGGGGCAGCGTCACGTCTGGATCGGCGATGCCCAGTAGGTCATCCAACAGCAGCAGATCCTGCGGGTCGGCGTCGGGCACATACGCCCGCAACCCAGCGCGGGCGGCCTCGCCGTCGAGGTCCGCCACACCGCTGCCCGCCCGCAGCAGCCGCCTCACCACACCGAAGGGAATACCGCGGGCGTGGGACTCGCAGAAGGCCCAAACCACCTTGACCCCGCGACGGGCCGCGGCCGCCGCCGCCTCCCGGGCCACCCGACTCTTGCCAATGCCCGGCGGTCCCACCACATTCACAACACCGCCGCGGCCATAGATCGTGCGCTGCACCATGGCGTCAACGGCGGCCATCTCCCAGCTCCGACCGACGAGGCTCGCCTCGGCGCGCCCGACCAGCCCATCGCGTGGGCCGATCGCCACCAGCCGGCGCGCACGCACCGGTTTCTCGGCGCCCTTGATGTGCACCCACTGCGGTTCGTCCAGCATTACGGAGTGCTCGACCAGTTGTGTGGTTGACTCCGAAACCATCACCGCGCCAGGGTGCGCCACCGATTCCATCCGCTGCGCCATCCCGACCGCCTCGCCGATCGCGGCATACCCCAGCGACCCCGAACCGATCTCCCCGGCGATCACCCGACCAGAATTCAGACCCACCCGCATGCGAAGATCGACACCGTCGCGGCGGGCCACCTCGGCCGCCAATCGGTCGGCTTCCTCCTGGATGGCCAGCGCGGCCAGACATGCTCGAAAAGCGTGATCCTCCAACGCGATCGGAGCGCCGAAGATCGCCATCACCCCGTCGCCGGTGTAATCCACCGTTCCGCCGTAGCGGCGCACCACCGCCGCCGAGGCCTCCACCAACTCGGTCATGACCTCGCGCAACCGCTCCACATCCAACGCGGCCGCGATGTCCATCGAGCGCACCACATCGGCGAACAACACCGTCACCTGCTTGTACTGCGCCGCCGTGTCGACAGATGCCACCAACTGTGACCCGCATGTGCCGCAGAATCGGGCACCCTCGTGTAGCGCGGCGCCACACGACCGGCACACCCCTGCTGCGGGCGTCGCTGCTTCATCCGCCGGTCCAGTGGCCCTCACTGACATCACGATCCGCCAAGCGTATGGCGTCTCGCACGGTTCAACCAGCAGAGTGACGATATTGACGTGCGCGGCACTGCCGTGCGGCGATGCGCACAGGTCAAGTCGTTTGCCTCATGGAAACCGCCACCGAAGGCCTGCGCAAGGTGACGCTACGTTCGGATGTAGAGCGTGCGGATCTTCGCATCGTCGAAGTTCACGAATTCGAACCGCAGCCCCTCGAACGGGCTGCCGGGGAAATCGCCGGTGACAGTGGCGGTCACGACGACGCCGCCGTCGGCCGCGGCGTCCACCGAGGTGATGTTGTACGTCACCTGTGGCACCTCGGCGCGCCATTTCCGGATGGCTTCGATTCCGCGATAAGTGTTGCCCTCGTCCTCGACGATCGCATCGTCGTCGAAGAGCGCAAGGTACGCCTCCGAATCACCTTGTGCCGCAAGCTCGAAGTACGTGTTGACGAGCGCCGGTGTCGATGTGGTCATTCTTGTTTCCTTTCGTTGTGGGTCAGCAGTTACACCGTGCGAAGGCTTCCGCCGTCGATCACCGTCTCGGTGCCGGTTATGAACGCGGCGCGGTCGGAGACCAGGAAGGCCACCAACTCGCCCACGTTGGACGGCCGCCCTGGCGCGCCCAACGGAATACCGCCGATGGAGTCCATGATCTGTTGGCGCGCCTGTTGCTCAGAGATCCCTTCGAGCTCGGAGATCCGCACGGTCATCTCGTGGGCTGCGTCGGTCTCGATGAACCCGGGCGCCACGGAGTTGACCCGAATGCCTTGGAGGGCAAGATCATTGGCGAGCGCCTTGCTGTAGTTGGCCAACGCGGCCTTGGCGGCGGCGTACGGCGCCGTCGTCGGCAACGGGCTGTGACGCTGAAGGGAGGTGATGTGCACGATCGCCCCGCTGCCCCGCTCGATCATGGCGGGGATCAGCGCACGGTCCAGGCGCACCGCGGCGAACAGGTTCACGTCGAACGCGCTGGCCCAGTCGCGCTCGGTCAGGGCGGCAACGCCGCCGGTCACCTGGTCGGATCCGCCTGCGTTGTGCACCACGATGTCGACGCCGCCGAGCCGCTCGATCGCTTCGGAGCCGAACGAGGCCACGCCTTCGGCGGTGCCGACGTCGGCGATCACCACCGAATCGGCTGGCAGATCGTCGGGCATCGTTCGGGCCGCGACGAGCACGTCGGCACCTCCTGCACGCAGTCGGTCGGCGATTGCGCGCCCGATGCCGCGGGTGCCGCCGGTGACGATCGCTCGGCGGCCGGTGAACTCGGTGGTGGGCTCAACAAGTAGGAGAGGGTTCGAAGACATGTCCGTCACTATAGCGGTGCTATACGACAATGTGTAGCGCTAATATAGCGGGGTGCAAGAGCGCAGCGACGACACACGGGACCGCCTGCTGCGGGCGGCCGCAGAACTGCTCGACGAGGCCAACGGCGGCGACGTCTCCACCAGGGCCGTCTGTAAGCGCGCCGGTGTGCAGGCGCCAACGCTCTACCATCACTTCGGCAACAAGGACGGACTGCTGCAGGCGGTCGTCGAGTACGGCACGTCGCAGTACGTCTCGCACGAGAACAGCGTCGACGCCGATGATCTGGTCGGTCAGCTGCGCCGCGGCTGGGACGACCACGTGCGGTACGGGTTGGGCAACCCGTCGTTTTACGTCCTGCTCTACGGACGCATCAAACCGGGCGTGCAATGCGGGGTCACCGCGGTGGCCGAGCGCCGATTGATCGAGTTGTTGCGCCACGTCGATAAAGCCGGGTCGCTCAAGGTGTCCTGCGAGGAGGCCGCCCACCAGATCGTGGCCGCGAACGTCGGGGTGACGCTGTACCTGCTCGGCCGCGAAGAGGGTGAGCGCGATCTGGGACTCTCGGTTCGATTGCGGGACAACGTGCTTGCCGGAGTTCTCACCGACGCGGCACTGAATCCGGCGGTCGCGGACGCGGCGGCCACCGTGTTGTCGGGCCTGGGCGATACGTCCGGCCGCGGCGATCTCACGCCCGGCGAGACGGCGCTGCTGGCCGAACTGCTGGAGCGCCTGAGTTCGCGGCGCTAGCCTCCAACGGTGACCAACACCGGGCCCCTTGCCGGGGTGAAAGTAATCGAACTCGGCGGCATCGGCCCAGGGCCGCACGCGGCGATGGTGCTCGCCGACCTTGGTGCCGACGTGGTGCGGGTGCGAAGGCCAGGCGGGCTGACCATGCCTGCAGAAAACGTTGACCTGTTGCACCGCGGCAAACGCATCGTCGACCTGGACGTCAAGAAGGATCCGCAGACACTGCTCGACCTTGCGGCCAAGGCCGACGTGCTGCTCGACTGTTTCCGGCCCGGCACCTGCGAGCGACTCGGCATCGGCCCCGACGACTGCGCCGCGGTCAACCCGCGGCTGATCTTCGCCCGCATCACCGGCTGGGGCCAGAACGGCCCACTGGCGTCCACGGCCGGTCACGACATCAACTACCTGTCGCAAACCGGAGCGCTGTCCGCGATCGGTTTTCGCGACCGGCCGCCGGTTGCGCCCCTGAACCTGGTCGCCGACTTCGGCGGTGGGTCGATGTTCGTCCTGCTGGGCATCGTGTCCGCGCTCTATGAGCGGGAACGGTCGGGCAAAGGCCAGGTCATCGACGCCGCGATGGTCGACGGGGTGAGCATCCTTTCGCAGATGATGTGGACGATGAAGGCCACCGGCTCGCTGAAAGACGAGCGCGAGTCCTTCATGCTCGACGGCGCCGCACCGTTCTACCGCACGTACGAGACGTCCGACGGCAAGTACATGGCCGTCGGCGCGATCGAGCCGCAGTTCTTCGCGCAGCTGTTGGCCGGGCTCGGCTTTTCGGACGAGGACGTCGCCCAGTTCGATTTCGCGGCTTATCTAGAAACGCACAAGCTGTTCGAGGACAGGTTTGCGAGCAAGACGCGCGACGAGTGGACCGAGATCTTCGCCGGCACCGACGCGTGCGTCACACCCGTGCTCACCTGGACCGAAGCATCGCAGAACGACCACCTCAGGGCGCGCGCAACTGTGGTGGAAGCCAACGGTGTCGAGCAGGCTGCGCCGGCGCCGCGGTTCTCCCGCACTCCGCCGGGGCCGGTCGGCGCACCGCCGCAAGTCACCACGCCCATCGGCGACATCGACTGGTAGTCAGTCCTCGGCACCGACCGTGATCTTGGCCGTTTCCGCGCGTTCGCCACGTGCCCGTCGAATCAGCCACGGCAGGTACGGCACGACGATGGCCACGACGGCGAGCGCGAGGACGATCGCCGACGAGGGGCGGGTGACGAAGACGCTCCAGTCGTCGTTGGATGCGGTAAGTGCTCGGCGGAGCTGACTTTCCAGGTTTGGCCCAAGGATCGCGCCGAGGATGACTGGGGCGATCGGGAAGTCGTAGAGCCTCATGAACAGTCCAACGACCCCGATGGCGTAGGCGATAAGGATGTCAATGGGGTTGCCGGACACCGCATATACGCCAAGCGTGGCGAACACCAGAATGCCGGAGTAGAGCATCGGCCGTGGGATCTGCAGCACCTTCACCCACAGCCTGATGAGCGGCAGGTTGAGCAGCAGCAGCATGACGTTGCCGATGTACAGCGAGGCGATCAGCGCCCACACAAGGTCGGGTGAGTGATCGAAGAGCTGCGGTCCCGGCTGCAGATCGAATATTTGGAAAGCGGCGATGAGGACGGCCGCAGTGGCCGATGTCGGCAGGCCAAGTGTGAGCAGGGGCACCAGCACGCCGGAGAACGACGCGTTGTTGGCGGCCTCTGGGCCTGCGACGCCCTCGATCGCACCCTTGCCGAACTCGGCCCTGCCCTTCGAGCGTTTCCGCTCATAGCTGTACGACAGAAACGTCGGCAACTCGGCGCCGCCCGCAGGCAGCACGCCGAACGGAAAGCCCAGACCGGTGCCGCGCAGCCACGGCCCCCAGGACCGTCGCCAGTCCTGGCGGCTCATCCAGAAGATGTCGCCCTTGCGCGGCGGATCCAGCGGCGCAAGGACGCCAGGTCTGGTGCGGCCGCGGACCAATACGTAGAACGTCTCGCCGATGGCGAACAAGCCGATGATGAGGATGACCTCGCTGATCCCGTCGTAGAGCAGCGGTTGGCCGAACGTGAGCCGCGCCTGGCCGGAAAGCGCGTCGAGCCCGACCAGGCCGACGGTGACGCCGAACAACAGAGCGAGCATTCCCCGCACGATCGAGCGGCCGACGAGGGCGGTGACCGAGACGAGTGAGAACACCATCAACGCCGTGTAGTCGGCGGCGGTGAACGACTTGGCGAGCTCACCGATCGGCCGGGCAACGAACGTGAGCAGAACTGTCGCGATCGTTCCCGCCACGAACGAGCCGATCGCGGCGGTGGCGAGCGCCGCGCGTGCGCGTCCCCGCCGGGCCATCGCGTGGCCTTCCAGGGCTGTGGCCACCGATGCCGATTCCCCCGGGGTGTTGAGCAGGATCGACGTGGTCGAGCCGCCGTACATGGCGCCGTAGTAGATGCCGGCGAACATGATGAAAGCCCCAGCGGGGTCGTCGAATTGGAACGTGACGGGCAGTAGTAGCGCGATCGTCACCGCGGGACCGATGCCGGGCAGCACCCCGACGAGCGTGCCCAGCGTGACGCCCAGCGCGGCCAGCAGCAGGTTGGTCGGCGAGAAGACCGTCGCGAAGCCACCGAGCAGGTCGGTGAAGACCGTCATATCGGAAGCACTCCCGTGGGCAGGTGGATGTTCAGTCCGCGGGTGAACAGGAAATAGACGGCGACGGTCAGACTGACGGCCACCACTGCATCGCGAATGTGGCTGCGGCTGCCCAAGATTGCGGCGCACAACGCGAAGAGCACCACCGTGGAGATCAGATAGCCGGCATATTCCAGCGCGTACGCATAGGCGATCAGTGTGATCAGCAGCGCCAGCACCCGTGGGAGGTGGTCGAGCCTTTCGGCGGCCGTATCGAAGTGGCGGCCGGCGAGCGCAGCGACCGCGCCCGCCAGGTAGGCGGCCGAGAGCAGGATCCACCCGACGGCGAGAACGACCGGCAGGAACCGCGGGCCACGGGGTCCGAGGTCACCGGGTACCTGCCAGCCTTGCCACAGCAGTACGGCCCCGACCGCGAGGACAATCACGCCGAACACCACGGGCGCCACCGGCGACGCCGGTGGAATCACCTCAACCTGCTCCTCGACATCCGGCGGTCCGTCGTCGTCCGAGCTCGTGTCCAGGTCTCCCTTGGCGATGCTCACAGGCCGAGTTCATCGAGGGTGGACGCCGTCTTCTGCTCCTGATCGGCCACGAACTTGGCAGCGTCGTCGCCGGTGCGGTAGTCGTCCGTCCATCCGCGCTGATCGAGCAGCGCCTTCCACTGCTCGCTTGCGTGGATCTTGTCGACGAACGCGGTGATGCCGTCGACGTCGGCGTCGCTGAGGTCAGGCGGGGCGAAGATCGCCCGCCAGTTCACGAAGTCGACGTCCAGTCCGGCTGAGGTCAGGGTGGGGGCGGGCTTTCCCGCGACCTGAATTTCGTCTTTCGAGCTCACGGCGAGGAGCCGCATTTCGCCGCTCTCGATCTGCCCTTCGAACTCGGATACCCCCGAAACCCCAACCTGGACGTCGCCGGACAGGATTCCGGCCGTCGCCTCGCCGCCGCCCGCGTATCCGATGTAGTTCATCTCGGCGGGGTTGAGGTTGTCGGCCTTCAGCATCTGGCCGATGACGATGTGGTCGGAGCCGCCGGCCGAACCGCCACCGAAGATGACGGACTTGGGATTGGCGCGGTAGGCGGTGACGACGTCCTGGATGGTCTGGAAGGGCGAGTCGGCACGGACGACGAACGCCTCCGCTTCGGAGGTGAGTGTCGCGATGGTCGTGGCATCGGTGATCGAGAGGGGCGAGTTTGCCTTCTTGAGCGCCCCGATCATGACGAGGCCGCCGATCATCAGCGTGTCGGGGTTGCCTTTGTCGTTGGTGGTCAGTTCGGCCAGGCCGGTGGCGCCGCCGCCGCCTTCGCGGTTGATCACCTCGATGTTCTGATCCGTGAGCTTCGCTTCCTGCACGACCTGCTGCAGTCCACGCGCGGTCTGGTCCCAACCGCCGCCGGGTGCGGCGGGCACCAGCAGCTCGACCTGTTGGGTCGGATAGTTCGCGGCGGCGGCGTCGTCGCCACCGTCCTTCTTGCCGGGAGCACACGCGGTTCCCAGGGTGAGGGCGACGCTCACGCCCAAAGCGATGGCAGGAAGAAGGCGACGGGTGCGCCGCGATCGCAAGACGCTCATGTTTGTGCTCCTTATCACAGTGCTGTCCCGGCGTACCCTACACACAATCCATCTGATGGTCCAGAAAAACCATCCAGTGGATTTTCTTGCATCGTTCGGGTACGTTCGGCTCACCGACAACCGACCTGGAGGGGGCGCTTCGTGAGTGGCGATTCCGAGGTCCGCAGCGTCGCACGGACGCTTGACCTGCTGAATCTGTTCGACCACCACCGGCCGTTCCTGACCTTGCGCGAGATCGTCGAACGCAGCGGGCTGCCGAAGACGACGGTGGTGAGACTGCTGGCCAACCTGCAGTCCCGCGCACTGGTGTCGGTCCGCACGGATGGCAGCTACACCCTCGGCGCCGGGATGTTGCGCTGGGTGCGAATGGCCGCAGCGCTGTGGGAGGTCAACGAGGCGACCATCGTGAGCATGCGCAGGCTCGTGGACACCTGCGGCGAGACGGTCAACATTTACATCCGGCAGGACACGACGCGGATGTCGATCGCGCAGGAGCAGGGCACCCACACCGTGCGCAACGTCGTCGAAGTCGGTGCACCGATGCCCTTGTGGGGTGGGTCGGCCGCGAAGGTTCTCCTGACCGGCGCTCCGCAGGTCATCGACGACCTGGAACACATCAGGTCGAACGTCGACACCGCCCAGTTGCGCGCCGACGTGGAGGAAGCCCGCGGTGCCGGTTTCGCCGTCAGCCACGGTGAACGCGAAGACGGCGCCAGCGCAGTCAGCGCGCCGATCGTGGCAGCCGACGGCCGCGTCCTGGCTGCCCTATGCATCAGCGGCCCCAGCTCCCGGCTTACCGGCGACCGGCTCGAGGCGGCCATCAGTGCAGCGGTCGAGACCGCGAAGGAGATTTCGGGGTTTGGACTCGGCGCCGTCGAGGAGCTGCTGTGAGTGTTCCGCTGCTGCAAGGGGTTCGGGTCCTCGACCTCACTAACGTTCTTGCCGGTCCGTTCGCCGGTTACCAGCTCGCGTTGTTGGGCGCCGACGTACTCAAGGTGGAGAATCCGCACGGCGGAGATCTTGCTCGGCAACTCGGTGCCGACCCGGACCTCAGCCGTGAACAGCTCGGAGCGTCATTTCTGGCACAGAACGCGGGCAAGCGGTCGATTGCGCTCGATCTCAAAGACCAGCACGACCGCACCGTCTTCAGTCGGCTCGTCGCCGACTACGACATCATCCTCGAGAACTTCCGGCCCGGCGTGATGGACCGTCTCGGTTTCGGCTGGGACGCCGTCCGTACGATCAACCCGTCGGTGATCTATTGCGCCGTATCCGGTTTCGGCCAAACGGGCCCCATGCGTGAGCGCCCCGCCTACGACCAGATCATTCAAGGTCTGTCGGGGCTGATGAGCGTCACCGGCACGAAAGAGACCTCGCCGATGCGCGTCGGGGTGCCGATCTGCGACAGCATCGGCGGCTATGTGGCCGCCTTCGCAATGTGCGCCGCCCTGGTCAGGCGGGCCCAGACCGGAGAAGGCGCCTTCCTCGACGTCTCGATGCTCGACGCGGCGATCGCCTCGATGGGCTGGGTGGTCTCCGACCAGCTCATCGCCGGACGTGATCCTCGTGCGATGGCGAACGAGAATCCCACCTCGGCGCCGTCTGGCACGTTCGACACCGCCGACGGCAAGCTGAACATCGCGGCGAACAAACAGGAGCAGTTCGAGGCGCTCTGCGGAGTGCTCGGACGCCAGGAACTATTGGCCGACCCCCGGTTCGCCGTCCGTGAATCCCGAAAGCTGCACCGCGACGAGCTACGCGAAGAACTGGAAAAGAGTCTGCGCCAGAAGACCGCGCGCGAGTGGGACGAACAGCTCATGCGCATCGGCGTCCCGGCGGCGCCTGTCGTCTCCGTCGGCGAAGCACTGGAGTCCGCACACATCCGTGCCCGCGAGCTGATCCACACCGTCGACTCGCCGTCCGGGCGCGGCGGCACGCTGCGCCTGCTCGGCAGTCCGGTCCAGGTCGACGGCGAAGCGATCGGACCCGCCTGTCCGCCACCGGTTCTCGGTGCGCACACCGACGCCGTATTGGCGGAATACGCGCACGACACCCCTAGAGGAGCCCGATGACGACGACGACTCCCGCAATCGCCGAGTTCCACCGGTGCGAAGCCGACGTGCTTGCCCGGCTTGCCCGATTCGGCGCAGCGATGGTCAGTGACGCGATGGAGCGATTCGGTGCGCTTGACTCCGAGATCCAGCCGCAGTGGCCGACCGCCCGCCTGGTGGGCAACGCCTTCACGGTCTTGACCCGCTCCGGAGACAACCTTGCGATCCACAACGCGCTCGATGTGGTCGGTCCCGGGGATGTGTTAGTGGTCAACGGCTTTGGCGATAAGAGCCGGGCGTTGATCGGCGAGATGATCGGCATCAAGGCGAAGGCCCGCGGGGTCGCCGGGTTTGTGCTCGACGGCGCGGCACGAGACATTGACGCGTTGCGGGAAATGGACATGCCGGTTTTCGCCCGCGCGTCAACCCCGGCCGGCCCCTACAAGCACGGCCCATTCCGACTGCTTCAACCGATCGCCGTCGGCGGCGTATGTGTCGCTCCCGGCGATGCCGTTGTCGCCGACCGGGACGGCGTCACCATCGTCGGGCGACCCGCCTTGGCCGAGACGATTGAGAAGGCCGGGGAGATCGAGGCGCTGGAAGCGGCGAAGCGCGTAGCCAATGCGAAACCCATCCGATGAGCATGGCGCTGCTGACCTGGATTCCCCGTCCCGTCGCCGGCGAGGCCGTCAACCAGCTGCGCGCGCACGGTGACGTCGCGTTGGGCTACGGGCCGGACGCGGTCGACTACCGAGATGTCGCACCCCGAACCACGGGAGTGCTGCTGCGCACCACCGAGTTCCGGCGCCCGCATATCGATCTGGCGCCGAACCTGCGCGTCATCGCCCGGCACGGCGTGGGCTACGACACCGTCGACGTCGACGCGGCGACCGAGCGCGGCATCCCCGTCACGATCACCGGCGCGGCCAATGCCGGCGCCGTTGCCGAACACGTCTTTGCGCTGTTGCTCGCCGTCGCCCGCAACATCGTGCCGGCCGACCACGCTGTGCGAGCCGGCAGGTGGACGGCCGTCCGCGACGACCTCACCGGGTTTGAGTTGGCCGGCCGCACCATGGGTCTTCTCGGCTGCGGCCGCATCGGCCGCCGCGTCGCCACCATTGCCACTGCGCTCGGGATGACCGTCGCCGTCACCGACCCAGCGCTGTCTTCAGCCGACGCCGATGCCCTGGGACTCCGACTGATCGACCGTGACGAGCTGTTCGCTGTCAGCGACGTGCTGTCCATACACTTGCCGCTGACACCCGAAACCCACAAGATCATCGACCGGCGCGCGCTCGCCGCCCTGCCCGTTGGCGCCGTCGTCGTGAACACCGCTCGCGGCAGGCTCATTGACGAGCAGGCATTACTGGAGTATCTCGACAACGGCCACCTTGCGGGCGTGGGTCTGGACGTCCTCGCCAACGAACCGCCACCCACGGGCGACCCGATCGCCGCGCACCCGCGGACGGTGCTGTCGCCACATATCGGCGGTCAGACCCGCGAAGCATTGCGACGCGTCGCGATGGACGCCGCACAATCCATCCTCACCGCCTACCGCGGTGAGGTCCCGGCGAAAGCGATCAACGTCCGATGACTACAACTATCGATCGCGTGTCGCGAGTGTCCGAGATCGACATCCTGGTCAGTGAGGTCGGGCCGCGCGACGGCCTGCAGAGCGTGAACAGCACCATGCCGACCGCGGTGAAACATCGATGGATCGCCGCACTCGCCGATGCCGGTCTGCGCGAGATCGAAGTCGCCTCGTTCGTCTCGCCCAAACGCCTTCCGCAGATGGCGGACGCCGACGTCGTGGTCGCCAAGGCGCTCACCATTCCCAACCTGAACGTCCTCGCCCTGGTGCCCAACCTCACCGGTGCGCGCAACGCGACCGCGGCAGGAGCCCGCGCGCTGACCATCCCGGTTTCGGCCTCCCGCGCGCACAGCCAGAGCAACATCGGAATGAGCCCGGAGCGGGCATTGCAAGAGGTAGGCGCGATTGCCGAGCTTCGCGCCGGCATCCCGGATCTGCATCTCGAGGTCGGCATCTCCACCGCATTCGGCTGCACAGTCGAAGGCCCGGTCAGCGAGGACTGGGTGATCGAGCTGGCGGTGGCCGCGGCACGCAATGGCGCTGATAGCGTTGGTCTTTCGGACACCACCGGCTATGCGGATCCGGCTCAGATCCGGCGGCTGTTCACCCGCCTAGGCGCTGAGTTGGGTGAGCGTGCTGGCGGTGCGCACTTGCATAACACGCGCGGCCAAGGCCTGGCCAACGTGGTCGCGGCGCTCGAAGTCGGCGTCACCACGTTCGACTCCTCGCAGGCAGGATTGGGCGGCTGCCCCTACGCTCCCGGCGCGAGCGGCAACATCGTCACCGAGGATCTCGTGTACCTGCTCGAATCCATGGGTCTGCGCACCGGCGTTGACGTCCAAGCCCTCATCGCCGCACGCGCAATCATCACCGATGGGCTTCCCGAAGAAGACCTTTACGGCCATGTCCCCGATGCGGGGCTACCGAAGGGCTTCCACTACGCGGCATCGTCGGGCGGGTTAGCTACGGAATCTCCTGCGCGAGGCCCGGAAGTTAACTAGTATTTGCCGCATGGCTGTACGGGCATCCAGAGAAGTGGTCTTCGAGGCACCGCCTGAGGCGATCCTGGATGCACTCGCGGACATCGAACGGGTGCCGACATGGTCGCCGGTGCACAAGAACGCCGAGGTGCTCGACCGTCATCCAGACGGCAGGCCCCACCACGTGAAGGCCACGCTGAAGATCATGGGCGTGACCGACAAGGAGATCCTGGAGTACCACTGGGGTGAGCGCTGGGTGGTCTGGGATTCCGCGCAGACCCTTCAGCAGCGCGGTCAGCACGGCGAGTACAACCTGACACCCGAAGGCGACGACAAGACGCGGGTGCGCTTCGACATCATCATGGAGCTGGCCGCGCCGATCCCCGAGTTCCTGATCAAACGGGCCAAGAAAATCGTCCTCGACGTGGCGACGGAAAGGCTGCGACAGCGGGTCATGGAGCGCTACGCGTCCTAGTCGAGAACGGAATATCTGGCGGGCGGGCCGCAGTTGGTGGCTGTATGCCGACCGGAGTCGTTCTCTTCCCCCGCCCACAAGCCGCCAACGTCGTCGACGACGTCGTATCGCAGGCCCGGCGCGCCTACGACATCGGCGTCCGTCAGATCTGGCTGGCCCAGCAGTTCGACCATGACGCGATCACGCTGGCGGGCCTGGTGGGCGCGGCAGTGCCAGGGCTGGGGGTGGGCACCTCGGTAGTGCCGCTCAACCCGCGCCATCCGCTGATCGTCGCGTCGGCGGCGCAGACGGCCCAGGCCGCCGCGCACGGCAATTTCAGCCTCGGCCTCGGGCTGGGCGCACACGAACCAGAACGTCTGGCGTTCGGTACCGCATGGCCCAACACCATCGCGCGGTTGCGCGAACACCTGACGATTCTGCGTTCGATCTTCGACACCGGAGCCGTGGACTTCACCGGGACCGAGTTCAGCGCGAGCCCGGCCTGGCCGGTGCGCGTCGCCGGCGGCGCACCTGTCCCGGTCTACGTGGCAGCGATGGGGCCAAAAGCGTTGCAGGTCACCGGCGAACTCGCCGACGGCACGCTGCCGTATCTCGCTGGACCTCGTACCATCTCGGAGTTCATCGAGCCCACCATCGCCAAGGCGGCCGCCGACGCTGGACGCCCTAAGCCCAGAATCATCGCGTTCGTACCGGTGCTGGTGTCTGACGACGCCGATGCCGCGCGTACCGAAGCCGCTGAACACTTGAGCTTCTATGAGGCCATCCCGTCGTATCAGAAGGTGCTCGCGCGCGAGGGTGTGAACGAAGCGGTGGAGATCGCCGCGATCGGGACGGCCGACTCGGTGGTGCGCCGGCTGGCCTCATACCGCGATGCCGGGGCCACCGATGTGGTGCTGTCACCGATCCGGCGTGACGGGACGGCGCGACAAGACATCTGGGACATCGCCGCCGCGGTCTAGTTCTGCGTTAGGTGGCGAAGAGCCTGGCCGTGCGCGTTTCATGCCGCATGCCACTGATCTCTAGGGTCGGCGCGGTGCTCGACAGGTCGTCCAGCGATCGGTGGCACGCCTCGCCCGTGAGGGCGAGAACCGTCGCCACGTGGTGCACCTGGATGCGCTGGCTCTGGATCGGCCCCAATCTGCCGAGCCGCACGGCGACGCTGAGCATCGACGCCAGCATCGAACGCAGCGACCCGAGCACGGCCAGGTGCAGGTCGACGCCGAGGTGCGCCTGCAGCGCGCCCTCCACCACCGCGGCATGTCCGGCGGTCGTGCCGTCGCGAACCGCCGCGAGGTACGCGTTGCCGTTAACGAGGCCGATCTGTTCGGCGGTACGGGCGAGTTGTCGGCCAGTGGATTCCGAGGCCGTGCGCGCGTTTTCGAAGAGCTTGTGTGACGACGTGAGCTCGTCGAGGGCGGTGAGGCGCTCCGCCGACGGGAAAGCCCGCCACGCCGCGGCGGTGATGGTGGCGTCGAGTGGGGCGTAGCCGTATGCGAGGAAGGCGACGACCACGGTTTCGATGGCCGAGACGTCCGCGCCGGGCCGCGCCGAAAGCCATTCCTCCAGACCGTGACTGTGCACCATCCGGCCTGCCGGAAATGCGCTGTCGTGCACCAGCGACCACAACGCGAGCGCAGCGGTCGGATTAGTGACGGTGGCCCGCATGATGAGTGCCCGAGGTTCGTGACCAACCGGTCGCGGCCATCGCCACCGCCGTGACGTCACCGGTGACCCCCAACTCGGCCAGCAGCGCCCTGGCAGCCTCCGCACTAGTAAGCAACGGTGCGGCCAATACGGCATCGTTGACGTCGATGGGAGCGTGCTGATTGCCAAGGACGTATCCCAAGAGCATCAGTTGCCGCGCGCCCGCGACACCGGTGTTGTCGTCGAACCGGACCGTGATCGCCGGTTCGGGTGGCCGCCGCACCACTACGACGTCGGTGCCGTCGTCGGCGATCACCGCACCGTCGGTGAGGAACACCCCGCGCGGCAAGGTGATTCGTACCTCGAGACCGGTGTCGGACGTGACGATCTGACGGTGCTTGTTAGCATCGCCCCATCCGATGTCGACGAAGTGCCTGTGACGGTCGGCGAACCTCGAGTCGTCGACCGCGCCAAGGATGGCTTCGGCGTTCATGTTCACGCGCTCCTACCGTATGTCGTTGCGGAGGATAGGAGTTCGGTGCGCGCGGCGTCGTGCACCGCTTGCCGGGCGCGGTGCAAGTCCGGGGCGGTCCGCGTGATGATCCTCGCGATGACCCCGCTGCCGCCGGGAAGTTCACCGGCGCCGCCGAGAAGCCCTGACAGCTCGTCGAGTATCGCTCTGACGCGCCGCAGTACCGGACCGGCGGCACGCCCGGGTAGCACCGCCAGGAAGGTAGCGGCGTAGTCGCCGCCGACGAGCGCCTCGCCGCTCGCCGTGCTTGTCGGCCGGAAGACCTGTCGGTCCCTGGCAATGACGCGATCTGCGATCCCGACCGCGAACGCGTTGTCATAGTGCGCATACCGGAACCTCTCGCCGTGTGCGATCCGGCCAGCGGATACGGTCTCCCAGCCCAGGTAGATCCCACTGGGGGCGACATCGAGGTCCAGTCTCTGCGTGAACGTCGAATCAGATTGTGGAATGACGGTTTTGGGCCGGTATTCGAGGACCGCGTCGGCAGCAATGGTGAATCGGAGCTGATGCCGTGCCCCGGAGCCGTCGCCGGCGAACACCTGGGTCGCGGCCTGCGTCGTGAGTTGAAGATGCGTGCCGGCTCCGCAGCGCACGGTGGTGTGTAGGTCGTCGTCGGAGAAGGCACCGCCGCTGGGACTCTGCACGCACAACACCGCCGAGTCCGGATGGTCCGGATCGGAGTACAGCGGGGCGGTAACCCGCTGGGGATAGCGTTGTCGCAACGACGTGACACGAGTCCGACCTGCTGCGTCGGCGGCGACGTGCACCGTCAATTCGCCCGGCGCTATTGGCGCAAGGGAACTCACGCGTGTCCCGGAACCAGCATTGCTCGGTTGACGAGCAGGTCGGTCAACTCAGCGAGCCCGTACCCGGTTCGCAGGTCGGTGAACACCGTCGGCTTGACGGGACGTGCGACCGCGCAATCGCGGCGCATCGCGTCGAGGTCGGCGCCGACCAGGGGTGCGAGGTCGATCTTGTTGACCACCAACAGATCCGCCTGCAACAAGCCGATGCCGCGTTTGCGGGGGATGTCGTCGCCGGCTGCGGTGTCGATGACGAAGATCCAGTAGTCAACCAGATCGGACGTAAACGTGGCGGCGAGGTTGTCTCCGCCGGACTCGATGAGGATGAGGTCGAGATCGTCGAACTCGGCCGTCAGACGCTCGGCGGCCGCGAGATTGGCCGACGGGTCTTCGCGGATGGCGGTGTGCGGACACGCCCCGGTTTCCACCGCCAACACCCGACGCGGGTCGATGACGCCGCTGCGCCTGACGCGTTGCGCGTCCTCGTCGGTGACCAGGTCGTTGGTGATCACCGCGACGCTGAATCCGGATCGCGTCAGTTGCGGGACAAGCGTCTCCACCAGACGAGTCTTACCCGACCCCACAGGACCCCCGATGCCGATGCGGATTACGCCGTTCATCGCCGTCCCTCCGATCATTTCAGTGTGTAGCGCCGTCCCAGCGGCACGGTGCTCATCGGCGTGCTCGTGCACGGTGACCCATCCACGACGACGCGGTAGGTGTCGGGCTCGATGGTGATCTGCGGCAGGTAGTCGTTGTGCAGTAGACCGGCTTTCGTCAACGCGCGGGACCCGCGGCATGCCACTAGCGGAGTGTCAAGTCCGAGGCGATCACCGAGTCCGGCGTCGATCGCGCCCTGAGCCACGAAGTTGACCGAGACATCCGACGGCGTCCGGCCGTAGGCGGCCCATTGCGGTCGGTACCGCAGCGGCTCGCACGTCATGAGTGACGCGTTGGCCTCGCCCATCACGGACCACGCCGGAAAGCCGCCCTTGAACACGACTTCCGGGCGAATCCCGAAGAACTTTGGCTCCCACAGCACGATGTCGGCCAGCTTGCCCGGTTCCAGCGACCCCACCTCGTGATCGATGCCGAAGAGCTTGGCGGGGTTGATGGTGATCTTGGCGACGTAACGCAGGATGCGCGCGTTATCGGCGCCCGTTCCCTCGTCGCCGGGCAGCGGCCCACGGGTGGCACGCATGTGCGACGCCAGTTGCCATGTCCTGGCGATAGTTTCACCGATCCGACCCATGCCTTGCGAGTCCGAGCCCATCGCCGAGATCGCCCCGAGGTCGTGCAGTACGTCCTCGGCGGCGATGGTCTCGCGGCGGATGCGCGATTCCGCGAACGCGACGTCCTCGGGGATGCGGGGATTGAGGTGATGACACACCATCACCATGTCAAGGTGTTCGTCGAAGGTGTTGAGCGTGAACGGGTTGGTGGGGTTGGTCGACGATGGCAGGCAGTGTGCTTCGCCGACCACGCGCATGATGTCGGGGGCGTGACCGCCGCCTGCGCCTTCGGCGTGGTAGGTGTGAATTGGCCTGCCCGCAATCGCGGCCATGGTGTCTTCGTAGAACCCGGATTCGTTGAGGGTGTCGGTGTGGATCTGCACCTGCAGGTCCAGTTCGTCCCCCGCGTCCAGCGACGCCCGGATCGCTGCGGGCGTGGCACCCCAATCCTCGTGGATCTTGTAGCCGATCGCGCCGGCCAGACCCTGCTCGATCAGCGGCGGGGTACTCGACGCGCTGCCGTTCGCGATGAACCCGAAGTTCACCGGAAAGGCTTCCGCGGCACGCAACATCCGCGCCAGGTTGGTGGGACCCGACGAGGTGATGCCCACGGTGACGGGGCCGAGCCCACCGCCGATCATCGTGGTGATCCCGCTGGAGATCGCTTCCTCGACCAGCCCGGCACTGTCGAAGTGGACGTGTACGTCGATCGCGCCTGCGGTGGCGATCATGCCTTCGCCGGACCGGATGTCGGTGCCTGCGCCGATGACGAGGTTGGGATCGACGCCGTCCATGGTGCGTGGGTTGCCGGACTTACCGACGCCGACGATGCGCCCGTCGCGAATGCCGATGTCGGCCTTGCGGATTCCCAGAACGGCGTCGATGATCAGCGCGTTGGTGATGACGAAGTCCAGTGCACCGTCGGCATTGGTGACGTCGCCGTGCACCGCCATGCCCTCGCGCATGGTCTTACCGCCGCCGAACACCGACTCATCGCCGTAGACGGTGGCGTCGTGTTCGACCTTGGCGAGAAGTTCGGTGTCGGCCAGCCGGACCCGGTCGCCGGTCGTCGGACCGTACAGTTCGGCATAGCGTCTGCGGCTGATGCGATGTGCCATTCAGCGGCCCGAGGGCGCGTCGAGGAACCCCAGTGAATGCAGAACCGCCATGGCCTCGACCGTGGGCGGCGACGACACCGGACCGTTGGTGATGTCATTCTGGCCTACGACGGTGCGCTCGCCGCCGTAGGCAGTCAGGGAAACGTCTTGGGCTTCACCGGGTTCGAACCGGACCGCCGTGCCAGACGGGATGTCGAGCCGCATGCCGAACGCCGCAGCCCGATCGAATCGCAGGGCCCGGTTGGTCTCGAAGAAGTGGAAGTGCGAGCCGACCTGCACCGGCCGGTCGCCGGTGTTCTCGACCGTTACCGTGGCGGTCGGGCGGCCGGCGTTGAGCTCGAGATCGCCTTCTGCGGGCAGGATTTCGCCTGGGATGACGGCGAGTTCGTCTCGGGTCCGGGTGCCAGGCCCGATCGCGTCGTGCACCGTCACCAGCTTTTGGCCGTCTTCGAAGAACGCCTCGACCTGAACCGAGCCCAGCAGTGTGGGTACGCCGGGCATGACGTCGTCGTCGGTGAGCAGCGCCGCTCCGTGCGCGGCGGCCTCGGCGACCGTCGCTCCGGCGCGTGCAGCCTCGACAACCTCGTCGGCGATCAACGCGCGCGCTTCGGCGTATGAGAGTGCGAGACCGGCGGCGCGGTGCTTGCGGGCCAATTCGGCGGCCAGAAACAGCAGCAGCCGGTCCTCGTCCTTGGGTGTCAGGTGCATGTCGGTCAGCCCGTGATTCCCTTGGCCCACGGATACCCGTGCAGGAACGGATCCGGGGCGATGGGCTCGGGTGAGGCCCACACTTGCTGGATCAGGCCGTTGGGGGAGACCCGACCGATCCGCGCCGTCTTCGTGACGTGGTGGTTTTCGCCGTCGATGGTGACAGATCCTTCGGGCGCATCTATGGTGACGCCACCTGCGGCGCTCTGAATGTCAGCCACCTTGAACGACTTGGCCTTCTCGACGGTGGCCTGCCACAGCTTGACCGCCGTGTACGCCGACTCCATCGGATCGGACGTCACGCGGTTGGCGCCGAGGCGGGCGGTGAAGTCGGTCACGAACGTCTTGTTTGTCGGGGTGTCGAGGGTTTGGTAGTAGTTCCACGAGGACAGCTGACCGACCAATGTGTCGGCTCCGATGCTGCGGACTTCCTCCTCGCCCACACACATCGACATCACCGGCATGACTTCGGGGGTCAGCCCGGAGTTGCGGTATTCGCGGAAGAACGAGTTCAGCGAATCGCCGACCACCACGTTGAACACGGCATCGGCCTGCGCGGTACGGATCTTGTTGACGATGGTGGCGAAGTTGGTGGTGCCCAACGGCGCATAGTCCTCGCCCTTGATCTCGATGCCGTTGGCCTGTGCGTAGGCCTTCACGATCGCATTGGAGGTCCGTGGGAAGACGTAGTCGCTCCCGATCAGGTACAGCGACTTCACGCCTTGCTGCTTGAGGTAGTCCAGGGCCGGAATGATCTGCTGGTTGGTGGTGGCGCCGGTGTAGTAGATGTTCGGCGAACTCTCCAGACCTTCGTACTGCTGGCCGTAGTACAGCAGCGCATTGGCATCCTCGAACACCGGCAGCATCGCCTTGCGGCTGGCCGACGTGTATCCGCCGAACACCACCGCGACACAATCGTCGTTGACGAGTTTTTGCGCTTTCTCGGCGAATAGCGTCGGCTCGGATGCGCCGTCCTCGGCGATGAGGGTGAGCTGCTTGCCCAGAACGCCTCCGCCGGCGTTGATCTCGTCGACGGCCATCGCGATGGCGTCGTGAATGACGGATTCACTGACGGCGAGCCCGCCCGACAACGAGTTGATGGAACCCACCTTGACGGTGTCCCCTGACGTATCGACGCAGCCCTCCTTGGCGGCGGACTCCGGATCGCCGGCCCGGCTGCCGCAGCCGGCGGCCAGCAGCGTCACCGCTGCCACCAATGCGGCGGTGTACCGCCGCCGCCACGCATGGGACGAACCTGTCGAAGACCCGAACATGTGATTGCTCCTTGCACTGGACTGATCTCGCGGGTCCCGTGTACGGCACCGGGCCCGAGGTCGGATTGGCGCTTAGCGTAGGAGCCGTCGGACGGGGATCGCCATGGGACGAATCTCCCAACTCGCCGGACGGTTAGCGCTGCCGCAGCGCCGACGAAACATCGGGGAAACCTAGGGTGCCGATGATGGACGAAACAGCGACCCCGGAACGAAGGATTGCCGGATGGCAGGCATGTATGGCGAGGTGCTGGGCAGTTCGGCCAGCATCGAGACGCGAGCGCATGAGGTGCTCGATGCGCTCGATCGCCGGGCGACGTCGTCAGCGTCGGCGATCTGTCTGTGGGATCCGATAGGTGAGCGGCACGTCGATGTCGCCAACCACAACTACCCGGACGCGGTGATGGACCACCTCAACACGTGGTTCATCGATCACGATCCGCTCTTCGACAGCATGCGCACGCACGGGCTTGGGGCACTGCGGTGGCGTGACTTTCCCGACTACCGCAACACCTACTCGGTGACGGGCGTGTTCACCCCTGCCGGTTTCGACGAGGGGCTGTCTGCCCGGCTGGTGACCGCCGACGGCACCTACGTCGGCACCGTCCACGTCAACTGTGACGATCCGTGTCACCCCAGCGACGACGACGTCCGCGAGATCAATTCGCTCCGAAGGCAACTGGCAGAGTACCTCGATTTTTCGCAGCGGCCGCGGATGGTCGCCGAACTGCTTTCACCGGATGCGCAGGCGTGGGCCATCGACGAAGTGGGCGGCGCGCACATGTTGAGGTTAGGCGGCTCGTTCCAGGCTGGGCTTGACCCCCGGTTGATGTCCGACATGGCGGTGGCCGTGCACGCGCCGGGGCTCCAGATCCGGCCGGAGGCGACCCGGTGGCACGATGGGACGTCCTGGCTTCACGTCAAGCACATTCCGACTGCCCCGCGGTTCCGCCGCGACAGCCTCAGCGCCGTGCTTCTGATCACCAGGGCGCCACTACCGTTGGGCATTACACCGCGTGAGCTGGACGCGCTCACGCTCGCGGCGCATGGCCTCACGAACAACCAGATCGCGGCCCGGTTGTTCATCAGCGCGCGTACGGCCGGCCACCACATCGAGAACGCGATGGCGAAACTCGGCGCCACCAACCGCGCCTCCTGTGTGACGTACGCCGTGACCCGGGGTCTCTTGTCGGGACACGTTCTGCGCGCGCTCCATTCGGGGACTTCGGCTACGGCCGCGGGCTGAACATCCGGAGAATGCAGGGGATGCCGCATCGTCGCCACTCGGCATTGCTCTCACGCCTGACGGTCGACGTGCCTGGCCGGCCGCAACAGGCCATCCTCGACGAGCTACGGCGGGTAATTCTGGACGGCGCCGTCCTGCCTGGCACCCTCATCCCGCTGGCAGAGGTGGCGGACTTGTTCGGGGTGAGCCAGATTCCCGTCCGCGAATCACTCAAGACGCTCATCGGCGAGGGCCTTGTCACCCACCGGAGCAATTTCGGCTACACCGTTGCTCAGCTCACTGCGCAGGAGCTGCGCGAGATGTACATCGTGCGTGAGACATTGGAGTCGGCCGCGCTCGCCGCTTCGGTGGCCAATGCGACAGACGACGACCGGGCCGCGATCATCGCGGTGAACGACGTTCTGCAGCAAGCCATCCGCGATGACGACCCAACTACCTACCACCGGCAGAGTCGCGAGTTCCACCTGGCGCTGACTCGCCCATCACGCATGCATCGCCTCGTGCACATGCTGGAATCGGCGTGGAATGTCACCGAACCCGTGCAGTCGATGGTGCACGTCTCACCGGACCAAAGGGCGGTCCTGCACGCAGACCACTGCGAGATGGTCGAGTTGTTCCTGGCGCGGGACGTCGAGCAATTGCTCACGATCGCCGAACTGCACGCCCAGCGACTCAACTCGGTCATCGCGACGCTGCCCACCGACACCGGCCTGCTGGTGGAACCGGATATATCTTCTCCGCAATAGCGAGGTATTTCCCAGGAAATATTCGCGAAATGCCTCGTGGTTAGCGTCCGCGCATGACCGACATCGACACCACTCATAGCGTGAAAGATCTGCCGCCGGGCGCCGTGGTCGGCGCCGGTGACCTGGTCGAGGCGGCCGGTCACCCGGTCGGCGGCGGTGATATCAAGCCCGGCTACGACCCGCGGCTGACGAACGAGGACCTGGCTCCGCTGCGAAAGCAGACGTGGACCACCTACAACATCTTCGCGTTCTGGATGTCCGACGTGCACAGCGTCGGCGGATACGTGACGGCGGGCAGCCTGTTCGCGCTCGGGCTGGCCAGTTGGCAGGTGCTGGTCGCATTGTTGATCGGCATCGTGATCGTCAACGTCTTCTGCAACCTGGTAGCCAAACCCAGTCAGGCGACCGGAGTGCCGTATCCGGTGATCTGCCGCAGCGTGTTCGGTGTGCTCGGCGCCAACATCCCGGCGATCATCCGCGGCCTGATCGCGGTGGCGTGGTACGGCATTCAGACGTACCTGGCGTCGGCGGCCCTCGACATCGTCCTGCTCAAACTGTTCCCGGGCCTCGCTCCCTACGCGGATGTCGACCAATACGGCTTCCTCGGCCTACCCTTGCTCGGGTGGGGCAGCTTCATCCTGCTGTGGATCCTTCAGGCGTGTGTGTTCTGGCGCGGAATGGAGTCGATCCGCAAGTTCATCGACTTCTGCGGTCCCGCCGTCTACGTAGTGATGTTCCTGCTCTGCGGGTATCTGATCTACCAGGCAGGCTGGGGCGCAATCGATCTCAACCTGGGCGAGGTCACCTACACCGGTGTCGAGTCCATACCGGTGATGCTCGGCGCCATCGCGCTCGTGGTGTCGTACTTCTCCGGGCCGATGCTCAACTTCGGCGACTTCTCCCGCTACGGCAAGTCGTTCGAGGCCGTCAAGCGAGGTAATCTCCTCGGCCTGCCGGTGAACTTCCTGGTGTTCTCGATCCTGGTCGTGGTCACCGCGTCGCTGACGGTGCCCGTCTTCGGCGAGCTGATCACCGACCCGGTGGAGACGGTGGCCCGGATCGACTCGACGTTCGCAATCGTGCTGGGCGCCTTGACCTTCACGATCGCGACCATCGGCATCAACATCGTCGCCAACTTCATCTCACCGGCGTTCGACTTCTCCAACGTCAGCCCACAGCGGATCAGTTGGCGCGCAGGCGGAATGATCGCCGCGGTCGGCTCGGTGCTCATCACGCCGTGGAACCTCTACAACAACCCCGAGGTCATCCACTACACGCTGGAGACGCTCGGTGCGTTCATCGGGCCGCTGTTCGGTGTGCTGATCGCGCACTATTACCTCGTGCACAAGCAGAAGGTGATCATCGATGACATGTTCACACTCGACGAGAGCGGAACCTATTGGTACACAAAGGGTTATAACCTGGCTGCGGTGATCACGACGGTGGTGGCCGCTGTCGTCGCGGTGATCCCGGTGCTGCTAGGTGGCTCGGTCGCTGGCATGCACACCGCGGCCCAGTACAGTTGGTTCATCGGCTGTGGGATCGGATTCGCGCTCTACTGGCTGCTCGCGACGCGCACCCGACTTGCCGTTCCCGCCATCCCGTGACACGAATCTGGGTCATCAACCCCAACACCACCGAGCCGATGACGATCAAGATCGAGGCGTGCGCCCGTGCGGTGGCCGCGCCAGGTGTTTCGGTCACCGGCGTCACGTCCGAAATCGGGCCACCGTCGATCGAGAGCCATTACGACGAGGCGATGAGCGTGCCCGGCGTGCTCGCCGCGATCCGGCGGGGTGAGGTCGAAGGCGTCGACGGGTACGTGATCGCCTGCTTCGGCGATCCCGGCCTCGACGCCGCCCGAGAGGCCGCCACCGGACCGGTGATCGGTATCGCCGAGGCAGCGATGCACACGGCCAGCCATCTGGGTCGCGGCTTCTCCGTGGTCACCACGCTTGCACGCACTACCGGGACGGCTGCGGGTCTCGCGGAACGCTATGGGATGCAGCGGTTCTGTCGCGGAGTCCATGCCTGCGAGATCCCCGTCCTCGATCTCGACACCGACCCCGATGCGCTCAAGCTCATTACCGAAGCGTGCCGGGAGGCCGTGGAAACGGACGGATCCGAGGTAGTGGTGCTTGGCTGCGCGGGCATGGCCGACATGCGGGGGCACATCTCGAAGGAGATCGGCACCCCGGTGGTCGACGGAGTCACGGCCGCCACGCTGACAGTGCAGTCGCTCGTCGCGATGGGATTGCGCACGTCGAAGCGGGGGGAGTACGCCGCGCCTCCACCGAAGGCCTATTCGGCGGGGTGAATCGCACGCCAGTGCTGGGCGATCTCGATACGCCGGGCCAACCACACGCCGTCGTGAGACTGGACGTGATCAAGGAAGCGTTCAAGTGCCTTCGACCGCGCCGGACGGCCCGCCAGCCGGCAGTGTAATCCGACCGAGAGCATCTTCGGATGTCCTTGTCGCCCTTCGGCGTAGAGCACATCGAACGCGTCGCGCAGATGCGCGAAAAACTCGTCACCGTTGGCGAAGCCGGCCGGCGAGGCGAAGCGCATGTCGTTGGTGTCGAGCGTGTACGGCACCACCAGGTGAGCGGTGTCCCCGACGCGCACCCAGTAGGGCAGATCGTCGGCATACGAGTCGGAGTCATAGAGGAAGCCGCCGTGTTCGACGACGAGTTCCCTGGTACGCGGCGAATCTCGGCCGGTGTACCAGCCGAGCGGGGCGGCCCCGGTGAGATCCTGCAGGATCTGCACGGCCTCGGCCATATGTGCTTGCTCGGTGTCACGATCGGTCAGCTGGTAGGACTTCCATCGCAAGCCGTGGCAGGCGATTTCATGACCCAGCTCCTTGAACGCGGCCACTGCTTCCGGGTTGCGTTGCATGGCCCTGGCCACCGCGAATACCGTCAGAGGTACGTCACGCCGTTCGAAAATGCTTAACAGGCGCCATAATCCGGCCCGAGAACCGTATTCGTAAAGTGACTCAATGCTCATGTGCCGGTCAGCGAACGGCTCGGCCGGCGTCATTTCGGATAGGAACGTCTCCGACGCCCCGTCGCCGTCGAGCACGTTGTTCTCCGCGCCCTCTTCGAAATTGAGGACGAACTGCACGGCGATCGCGGCACCGCGCGGCCATTGCGGGTGCGGCGGATTTCGGCCGTAGCCGACCATGTCCCGCGGATACTCGGTCACGTCAACTCGCCGAAAATCCGAAGCCGCGCCAGGCCTCCGTCGGGATAGATGTCCAGCCGTACCTGTTCGACGATGTCGTCGACCTCGATCGCCTCGATGGACACCTCGGGCGGATAATTTCCGGTGAACCACGCCGTGTCGACTACCACGCCACGGATCACGCCCGGCACACCGAGCCGCACGATGGCCTGGTCGTGTCCCGGTTCGCGACGGCGCCGTGTCTCCCAGCCGTCGTACACCTGGCCTTTGTGTCCGAACGACGCCGGCTCGTACGTGGCGGGCCCAGGTTTGATCAGGTTCTCCTTCTCGGCGAAAGTCTCGTCGTTCGCCCAGAGGACCGCGCCGCCCAGCGGGCGCAGCGCCAGGTCAGGTAACCAGGTAAAATCCGGCAGCGATTCCGTCACTTGACCATGGTCACAGAACCTCATCGCCGACGCAGCACGAATAATCGCTTGATCGCCTCGTCCATGGTGTCGTCGCGTTTGCAGAACGCGAAGCGCACCAGGTGATTCCACGCGTCGGCATGCGCGGCGCCTGGGTCACAGAATGCCGACATCGGAATCGCCGCGACGCCCGTCTTCTCGGGCAGCTCGGCGCAGAACGTGGTGCTGTCGGCATACCCGAGCGGACGCGGGTCGGCGCACAGGAAGTAGGTGCCGAAGCTGTCGTGCACGTCGAAGCCCAACTCGTCCAGCGCCGAACCCAGCTTGTCGCGCTTGGCCTGCAGCGAATCCCGCAGCGCGGCGACCCAGTCGTCTTCGGTAGCCAGCGCCTGTGCGATCGCGGGCTGGAACGGCGCACCTCCCACATAGGACAGGTACTGCTTGGCCGCCCGCACTCCGGCGATGAGTTCCGGTGCGCCGCAAGCCCATCCGATCTTCCAGCCGGTCACGTTGAACATCTTGGCCGCGCTGGAGATCGTCACGGTCCGCCCAGCCATGCCTGGATAGTTGGCCAGTGGCAGGTGCCGGTGCCCGTCGAAAACCAGGTGTTCGTACACCTCGTCGGAGATCACCAACAGATCCGCGTCAACGGCAAGCTGGGCAAGCGCGCGTAACTCCGTGTCCGACAACACCATTCCGGTCGGATTGTGCGGAGAGTTGACGATCAGTGCTTTGGTCTTTGGCGTGATCGCGGCGCGCAGGCCGTCGACGTCGATCGCGAAACCGCGGCCGTCGGGCACCAGCGGAACTGCGCGCCGTTCGCAGCCGGCCATCGCGATGACGGGGGAGTAGGAGTCGTAGAACGGCTCGATCAGCAGCACCTCCGAGCCTGGTTCGACCAGCCCGAACACCGCGGCGGCAATGGCTTCGGTGGCGCCGACGGTCACCAGCACCTCGGTGTCCGGGTCGTAGTCGGTGCCGAAGTGGCGTTTGCGTTGCGCGGCGATCGCCTCGCGAAGCGGTGCGATACCCAGACCGGGTGGGTACTGGTTGACGCCATCGGCGATCGCATTCTCGGCTGCCTTGAGCATCGCGGGCGGGCCGTCCTCGTCGGGAAAACCCTGGCCGAGGTTCACCGCGCCGATGCGGGCGGCCAGCGCCGACATCTCGGCGAAGATCGTCACCGCGTAGGGCTCGAGCCGACGCACTGTCATGGGTGTCGAGCCTAAAGCGTGTCGGGTTCGCCCCTCACCCGGTAGGTGCCCCGCGCCGCGCTCGCCGTGGCGGCGAAGAACAGCGACACCGCGGCCGAGGCGACGAACAGCGCGGCGAAACCGAACCCGCCGCCGGCCGCGGCCACACCGCCGAGGGCGGCGCCGATGGACGCTCCCACGAACAGCGCGAGCGAGAAGAACGACATGCCCGTCGCGCGGGTATCGGCGACGGCATCGGTCATCCAGGTCTGGATAGTCGTGTGGCCCAGCGCCCATGCCAGCCCGAGCAGGCTGCTGCCCGCGAGCACGCTGTGCAGTGAGACGTCAACTGTCAGTGCGATATACGCGGCGGTCATGGCCAGGCCGGCGAGCAACAGCAACAACCATGCCGGCCAGCGGCCGAGCACCAACTTCATCAGCTGAGTCGCCACCACGACCGTGACGCCGAACGCCGCGGTGACCAGCCCTGCGGCCAGCACCGACGCGCCCTCCGCCTGCAGTGCGACGGGCAGATAGTTGAACACCCCGATCAGGAGCACCCCCTCGACGACGGCGAAGAACAGGATGGTCAGCGCCCACGGGTTGACGGCAATCAGCCGGACGGCGACCAGCAGTCGCTCGCTTCTGCCGGCCGGCGGCTCCTTGAGCCGCGCGAGCACGACGACGAGCGCGGCACAGGCGACCGCGATGCCGGCGTACACCCAGCGCCAACTCCACCATTGGGCGATCACACCTGCGGCCACCGTGCCCGCCGCAAGGCCCAACGAGATCGCGGCGGCCAGGTTGGCCATCGCGACCGCGCGCTGCTTCATGGTCAAGGTGTCGCCGAAGTAGATGAGCACCCCCGTGATCGTGGCCGCCAACGCCGCACCGGAGAGGCCGCGCGCCACGGAGTACGTCACCGGATCGATGGCAAGGGCGCTACCGACATTCGCAACCGCGCTCACCGCGGTGGAAACCGTGAGCACCCTGATACGGCCCCATCGGGTCGACAGCGTGCTCCACACCAACTGAAAGGCCGCGTACGCCAACGCGTAGACCGTCAACGAGTGCCCGACGGCTCCGACGGATGCCCCCATATCGGCGGCCACCACCGGCACCAGCGGCGGCATCACCGCGCGGTCGACCATCGCAACGAACGCCGCGACGATCAGGATCATCCGCGCGTCGCGCGCGATCAGTGCCCCACCATCAACGCTCGAGGTGGGTGTCGCTCGACGTCATCTGCCACTCCGTCGGGTTTGCGTGCGTTGCTGCACGACGAGGATCTGCAATCGATTGCGGGCAGAGCATAGCTCCTGTGTCAACGGGTGCGGAAGCGGACCGCGAAGCCGTTGACGCGCCGCCTCGGACTGTGGCACGATTCACTGCAATCGATTGCAGATTTATTCGGTCAATCGGTCTGACAGAGAGGTTGGACATGCGCAGAACTACTGCACTTCGCGCGATCGTCGGTGTCGCCGTCGTCGCCCTCGCCGTTTCAGGGTGTAGCGCGGACACCCCGAACAACGGTGACACCATCACGATCGGCGCCTCGCTTCCGCTGACCGGTGAGTTCAGCCAGGGCGGCCTCGACACCCAGCACGGGTACGAGACCTGGGTCGAGATGACCAATGAGGCGGGCGGGCTGCTCGATAAGCCGGTCGAGGTCATCGTCCGTGACGACGCGACGACCCAGGACACGGCCGTCAGCAATTACAACAACCTGATCTCCAAGGACAAGGTCAACCTGGTGCTCGGCAGCCAGTCGTCGCTGCTGAACATCCCGTCTTCGGCGGTCGCCGAGAAGAACAACATGCTGTTCGTCTGCCCGTCGTGCGGGTCGCCCGACATGTACAACCGCGGCTTCAAATACATCTTCTTCTCGCAACAGGCCGTCGCCACCGACCAGGCCAAGGTGTTCGCCGAATGGATCGCCAACCTGCCGCCCGAGCAGCGGCCGAAGACCGCCGCGTACCCGTCGCTGGATGATCCGTTCGCAGGCCCGGTGGTCGAGGGAGCCGAGAAGATCCTTTCCGCGGCAGGCATCAGGACCGTCTACAAGGACGAATACCCGGCGACTACCAAGAACTTCGACTCCGTCGTCAACGCGATGCGCGATGCCGGCGCCGAAATCGTGGTGCAGGGCGCGCAATTCGAAGATGGCGTCAACATGATCAGGTCGATGAACCGTGCCGGTTACAAGCCGTCCATCGTGTACCAGAGCAGCTCGCCCACCTACGGACAGCAGTACCTCGAAGGGGTCGGAGAGCAGAACGCCGAGGGCGTGTTCTTCTCGTCGAGCTACAGCTCACTGGCCAAGACCAACCAGAACGCCGAGTTCGTCAAGAAGTTCGAGGAGAAATTCGGCGGGCTCCCGCCGGAGGACGCCGCCGACGGATTCGCCGCAGGGCAGGTGCTCGCCGCCGCCGTCACGGCCGTCGGCTCCATCGACGATCAGTCCAAGCTCGCCGACTGGCTGCGGAACAACACCGTCGAAACCATCCTCGGCCCGCTGAGCTGGAACGCCGACGGCAGCCCCAAGGGCGAGTTCCTGGTGGGTCAGTGGCAGGGTGGCGTCTCGCAGGTGGTGCTGCCAACCGATGTCGCCACCACCGACAAGATCCTGCGCTGGCAGGGTGGCCCGATCTGATCATGACCTCGTTCATCCAAACCCTCATCCTTGGCCTGCTTGTCGGCGCGCTCTACGCGTTGATGGCCTCGGGGCTGACGCTGATCTTCGGGGTCATGCGGGTGATCAACCTCGCCCACGGAGCCTTCGCGGTGCTGGCGGCATTCCTGACCTTCACGCTGTGGCAGCACCTCGGCCTCGACCCGATCCTGTCGATTCCCATCGTGATGGCGGTGATGTTCGCCGTCGGCTGGCTGGTCTACGTGACGGTGATCCGGCACGTCCGCGGATCCCACGTCAGCATGACTGTGCTGGCCACCTTCGGCGTCGCGCTGATGCTGGAAGGGATCATGGGCTTCATCTGGGGCAACACGTCCTCGGCGGTGCGGGTGTCCTATACCGACGCCTCGATTGCGTTGGGGCCGTTGTACATACCTCAGGTGATGCTCATCGCCGCGGGTATCGCGGTGCTGATCCTCGGCGGTCTCTATCTGTTGCTGAACCACACCTGGGCGGGCCGGGCCATCCGCGCCGCTTCTGCCAACGAGGCCGGGGCGCTGCTGGTCGGGGTGAGCGTGGCCACGATCGCCGCGCTCACCTTCGCCATCGGCGTCTCGACGCTTGGCGCAGGCGGGGCGATGCTGAGCACCATTTACCCGTTCCTGCCCGGCTCGCACTACCAATGGATCGCCCGACTGCTGGCCATCGTCGTGCTCGGCGGACTCGGCAGCCTTCCCGGTGCCATCCTCGGGGCGCTCGTCATCGGCGTTGGTGAGATCGCGGCCACCAGCTACCTCGGCGCGGCCTGGCCGGTCGCGGTGCCGTTCCTCGTCATCATCGTCGTGCTGATCACCCGCCCGCAGGGCATCCTCGGCACCCGGCTTCGAGAGGACGCGGTCGCATGAGCGCCCTAACGAAACTGCTGGATCCCCGGCTGCAGACGTGGGTGACCCGGGCCATCGTCGTGGCTGCCGCCGCCGTGATCGTGCTATTTCCGTTGTCGCCCAGCATGTCCGCGCAGAACACGGTGATCATGGCGCTGGTGCTGGCGATCGGCGCCAGCGGTCTGAACGTGATCACCGGCTTCACCGGCTACCTGTCGCTGAGCCAGGGCGCCTTCGTCGGCATCGGTGCCTACGTCGGTGCCATCCTGGCCATCCGGATCCCCGACGTTCCGCCGCTGCTATGGGTGCCGGTCGCAGGCGTGTTCGCCGCCGCGATCGCGATGCTGCTGGGTCTGGTGACCTACCGCTCCCGTGGCCCCGCGTTCGTGATCATCACCGTGGCCTTCCTGTTCCTTGCGCAGTTCGTCGCGATCGAATGGGTGCCGGTGACCAACGGCACCGCAGGGCTGACCCTGCCGCTGCCGGACTGGCCTGACACGTGGGGCAACTGGCCGTTCCACCTCGTCCTCGTCACGCTGCTGGCGCTGTCGCTACTGATGACGTGGGCCATCCGGCGCACCAAATTCGGCATGGGGCTCATCGCGATTCGCGAGGACGAGGGCAAGGCGGGCACGATCGGCGTCAATGCCCCGGTTTACAAGCTGCTGGCCTTCGGCGCCAGTGCGCTGTTCGTCGGCATGGCCGGATCGGCGTACGGCTATTACTTGTCGTTCGTCGACCCGATCGGCATGTTCTCGATCATCACCAGCGCGCTGATTGTGCTGTCGGTCATTCTCGGCGGACGCGGCACGCTGTTCGGACCGGTGCTCGGCGCGTTCATCATCCAGCCCGTCAACACCTTCGCCAACGACACCTTCGGCGGCGGCAACGCCCGACTCGTGCTGTTCGGCGGTCTGCTGGTGCTGCTGGTGATCCTGCTGCCGAAGGGCATCCTGCCGACCGCGGCAGCCCTGCTGGAGAGGGCGAGAACCAAAGGCACCGTTGGTCTTTCCGGTGCTCGCCTCAATCCGCTGGACCGCCCGCTCGCGCCTGCCGACATCAAGCGGCCCGCGCCGACAGGACGCACCCTTCTCGAGGTACGCGGCCTGCACAAGAGCTTCGGCGGCAACCACGCGGTCAACGACTGCAGCTTCACGGTGCCAGAAGGCTCGATCACCGCGCTGATCGGACCCAACGGGTCGGGCAAGACCACGGTGTTCAACCTCATCTCGGGCACCATGGCGCCCGAGCGAGGCGAGATCCTGCTCAACGGCGAACGCATCGAACGTCTTTCGCCGTGGTCGAGAGCCCATCGCGGGGTGGGCAGAACCTTTCAGATCACCCGGCTGTTCCGCGAGATGACGGTGCTGGAGAACACCGTCGCCCCGTTGCGCGACTTCTCGGTGCGCCAACTGGGACTTGGCGCGGTGAGCGGCTCGGAGGCCGCGCGCGCAACCGAACTCCTCGAATTCGTCGGGATGTCCGCCTACCGCGACGCCCTCGCCGGGTCGCTGTCCTACGGCCAGCAGAAGCTGGTGGAGCTGGCCCAGGTGCTCATGCTCGATCCGAAGCTGATCCTGCTCGACGAGCCCGCGGGTGGTATCAACCCGACGCTGATCGAGCGGATGGGCGATCTGATCCGTGATCTCAACGCCAAGGGCACCACCTTCCTGCTGGTCGAACACAACATGCCGTTCGTGGTTGGGCTGTGCGACCCGATCAGGGTGCTGGCGCGCGGCGCGGTGATCGCCAACGGCACCCCCGAGCAGATCCAGAAGGACCCGCTCGTGCTCGACGCCTACCTCGGCGACGACTACCTGCTCGAAGCGCCGTCAAAAGCCAAGCCGCCCGCGGATGTGCCTGCGGTGGAAAGGAATCCGGCATGATTCGGCTCGAAGGAGTGGTCGCGGGCTACGGCGGCGGCAACGTCCTGCAGGGGGTGGACCTCGAGGTGGGCGCTGGCGAGCTTGGCTGCATCGTCGGACCCAACGGCGCCGGCAAGTCCACCGTCCTGCGCGCGGTCAGCGGTCTGCTCAAACCGAGCGCGGGCCGCATCCTGCTCGACGGCGACGACATCACCGGCCTTTCACCCGACGCGGTGCTGGGCAGGGGCGTCACCCAGGTGCCGCAGAGCAACGGGCTCTTCCCGACGTTGACCGTTCGGGAGAACATCCTGATGGGCGCCTACGTCATCCGACGGCAGCGCGCATTGGTGCGGCAACGTTACGACGAGGTGCTCGACATGTTCCCGCTGGTTCGGGACAAGACGTCGATCCGCTGCGGCAACCTGTCCGGCGGTCAGCGCCGCATGGTCGAGTTCGCCCGCTCCCTGATGCTCGACCCCAAACTGGTGCTGCTCGACGAGCCCTCGCTCGGTCTGGATCCCAAGTCGCTCACCGTGATCGACGAGGCGGTCGCCCTCATGCGCAACAGCGGCAAGGCCGTGCTGATGGTGGAGCAGAACGTGCGGTTCGGGTTGCGCATGGCCACCAACGGCATCGTGATGGAAAGCGGGCGCGTGCTGCTGACCGGCGAGGCGTCCTCGGTGCTGGCCAACCCGGAAATCGCCGACCTCTACTTCGGCGGCGCCGTGCACGCCACCCCAACGAAATAAGGAACCCACATGTCTGCCTCACCCCTGACCATCGGCTGGATCGGCGCGGGCCGGATGGGCGCCGCGCTGGTCAACCGGCTCCTCGACGCCGGCTACGACGTCACCGTGTACAACCGCACCGCGTCCAAGGTGCAGCCCCTTGCCGACCGCGGAGCAAAAATCGCCGCCAGGCCAATTGATCTCGCCGACCGCGATCTGGTGTTCAGCATGGTGTCGTCGTCCAAGGATCTCGAACAAGTGATGCTTGGCGACGGCGGGCTCCTCACCGGCGACTCGTCACCGCGGGTGATCGCTGACGCCTCGACGGTTTCAGCAGACGTCAGCGCGCTGATCCGCAGCGCGGCCAACTCGCACGGCTGCGATTTCCTGGCCACCCCGGTCAGCGGCAACCCGAAGGTGATCGCCGCAGGCAAGTTGACCGTCGCGGTGTCCGGCCCGCGCGAGGTGTTCGAGTCGGTCGAGCCGATCCTGAATGTGTTCGGCCGCAGCGTTACCTACGTCGGCGAGGGCGAAGTCGCCCGGCTAGTCAAGATCGCTCACAACCTGATGCTCGGCGTCGTCACCCAGTGTCTGGCCGAGATCACCGTGATGGTCGAGAAGGGCGGCGTCACCCGCGCGGACTTCCTGGCCTTCCTCAACGACTCGGTGATGGGCTCGGTGTTCACTCAGTACAAGACGCCGGCCTTCGTCAACCTCGACTTCGCCCCGACATTCACGATGGAGTTGCTGCAGAAGGACTTCGACCTCGGGCTCGAATCGGCGCACCTGCTCAAGTCACCGATGCCCGTCGCTTCGGCGACCCGCCAGATCGTCGCGCAGGCCGTCGGTGCGGGCCGCGGCGACGACGAGGACTTCGCGACGCTGCTGCTGGAGGTGGCCCGCGGCGCCGGTGTCACGCTGACGCCGGAGAACGTCCCTGTCGACGACGGGCTCGCGCCTGCGCGGTCATGACGCGGAACGACTCATGCGCGGGTGGACGTAGTAAGGGATTCCGCGACTGCGGGGGCGAGGCCGGCGGTCGATGCGCTGCCGAGGTCTCCGTGCTGTATGCCGAGCGTCTTGAGGAACTTCTGCTGACCCATCGTGAGGCCGATGAAGTAGCCGAGCTCGACGATCTCGGGCTCAGTGAAATGCGCGTGTAGCGCCGCCCAGACATCGTCGTCGGCAAGAGTTGGATCCCAGGCGATCGCCTCGGCGAAGAGCAACGCCGCCTTTTCCCGCGGAGTGAAGACCTCGGACCTGCGGAACTCGATGACATCGTCGAACTCACGCTCGGTCAGGCCTGCGGCGGTGGCGAGGTGTGATCGCTGGCCGGCGCAGTAGCCGCAGTCGAGCGACTTGGCGACGAACACGCGGGCCAGCTCTTTGATGGTGTGGTCGAGCACCCCCTCGCGAAAGACCGCTTGCCATGACTGGTTGAACGAGCGCAGTACGGCGGGAACATGCGCGCGGATCGCCTGACTCTCGACGCGGGGGGTGCCGTACTTGCGTGAGGCGGCGATGTACCCGGCGAGCTCAGGGTCGGTGATCGAATCGGGGTCGACGTAGCTGATGCGCGGCATGAGAACTCCTTCTAGCTCTTGGCAATCGATTGCCACAGACATTACTCCGCGAGCGCGTGAACGCAAGCCTGCCCCCGGATCCGACTACGATTGCCCGCGTGGCAAGGCCGACGATCCAGGACGTCGCGCGGGCCGCGGGCGTCCACCCGGGAACCGTGTCGCGCGCGCTGAACCCCGAGCTCGTTGGCCGCATCACGCCGGAGACCACGCGGCGCGTCGAGGAAGCGGCAGCGCGGCTCGGCTACGTACCCGATCAGTTCGGCAGGAACCTGCGCACCCGTCGTTCGCACACGATCGGCGTCCTGATCCCAGACCTCGGTAATCCGGTGTTCCCGCCGATCGTGCGTGGTATCGAGGACACCCTGCGGGCGGCCGGCTACGAGGCGGTGATTGCCAACACCGACGACAGCGCGCAGCGCGAAGAGCGACTGATCGACGTGCTCAAGGCCAGGAACTGCGACGGGTTCGTCATCGCCTCGTCGCGGCGCGACGACCCCGCTGTCGAAAGCCTCGTGCGGTCCACCACGCCCGTGGTGCTGGTCAACCGGCTGCTCGACGCTGCGGCGGACTCCGTGGCTAGTGACGACCCCGCCGGGATGCAGGTGGCCGTTGCCCACCTCGCTGAGCTGGGCCATACCGCGATCGCGCATGTGACCGGGCCCGCCGCGCTATCGATGACCCAGGTTCGGCTGACCGCATTCGAGGAGGCGATGCGCGCCGTCGGCCTCACCCCGGAACCGGCGCTCATCGAGACGGCTGACCGCTACGCGGTCGACGAGGGCCACCGTGCGTTCGCGAACCTCCTCGAGCGGCGCACGCCGACGGCGGTCATCGCCGGCAACGACATGATCGCCATCGGGTGTTATGCCGCCCTGCGCAGTCGCGGGGCCCGTTGCCCCGCGGATGTGTCCGTCGTCGGATTCAACGACATGCCGCTGTCTGGCTATCTCGATCCTCCGCTCACCACCGTCGCGATCCCGCAATATGCCATAGGGGCATCAGCGGCCGAGTTGGTTCTGGGCCGGATAGCAGCAACCGGCGAACCGGTACATCGACTTCTGCCCACAGAACTCGTGGTGCGCGGGTCGACCGGCCCCTCCGGTACTTAGACGCCCCAACCAACGGGTTGGGCGAGGCTGTTACGCTGGACGCGCAGAGGACTACCGCCCATGTGGCAGGACTCCCGTAACCCCACCTGAACAGGAAATACTTCATGTCCGAAGAAGCCTTCATTTATGAGGCCATCCGCACTCCCCGCGGCAAGGGGAAGAACGGCTCGCTGAACGAGGTCAAGCCGGTCAACCTGGTCGTCGGCCTGATCGACGAGTTGCGCAGCCGCAACCCCGATCTTGACGAGAATCTGATCAGCGACCTCATCCTCGGCGTTGTCTCCCCGGTCGGGGACCAGGGCGGCGACATCGCCCGCACCGCTGCTCTCGTGGCCAAGCTGCCAGAGACCACCGGCGGGTTCCAGCTCAACCGCTTCTGTGCTTCCGGCCTCGAGGCCGTCAACACCGCCGCGCAGAAGGTCCGCTCCGGCTGGGACGATCTGGTGCTGGCTGGCGGCGTCGAGTCGATGAGCCGCGTCCCGATGGGCTCCGACGGCGGCGCATGGGCCACCGACCCCGAGACCAACTACCGCATCGGCTTCGTGCCGCAGGGCATCGGCGCGGACCTGATCGCCACCATCGAGGGCTTCTCCCGCGAGGACGTCGACCGCTACGCACTGCGGTCGCAGGAGAAGGCTGCCGCGGCATGGTCGGGCGGCTACTTCGCCAAGTCCGTCGTACCCGTCAAGGACCAGAACGGGCTTGTAATCCTCGAGCACGACGAGCACATGCGCCCCGAAACCACGCTGGAGGGTCTTGGCAAGCTCAAGACCGCGTTCGACGGCATCGGTGCGATGGGCGGCTTCGACGACGTGGCGCTGCAGAAGTACCACTACGTCGAGAAGATCAACCACGTCCACACTGGCGGCAACAGCTCAGGCATCGTCGACGGCGCCGCACTGGTGCTCGTCGGCTCAGAGGCGGCCGGCAAGTCGCAGGGCCTGACCCCGCGCGCCCGCATCGTGGCCACCGCCACCAGTGGTGCCGACCCGGTCATCATGCTGACCGGCCCGACCCCGGCCACCCGCAAGGTGCTTGACCGCGCAGGCCTGACGGTCGACGACATCGACCTGTTCGAGCTGAACGAGGCGTTCGCGTCGGTGGTGCTCAAGTTCCAGAAGGACCTGAACATCCCCGACGAGAAGCTCAACGTCAACGGCGGCGCCATCGCGATGGGCCACCCGCTGGGCGCGACCGGCGCCATGATCACCGGAACCATGGTCGACGAGCTCGAGCGCCGCAACGCGCGTCGCGCGCTCGTCACGCTGTGCATCGGCGGCGGCATGGGTGTCGCGACCATCATCGAGAGGGTGTAAGGCCTAGAAATGACAGCAGTAGAGAACACCATCAAATGGGATAAGGACGCTGACGGCGTCGTCACGCTGACGATGGACGACCCGACCGGCTCGGCGAACGTGATGAACGAGCACTACGCCGAGTCGATGCACAAGGCGGTCGAACGTCTTGTCGCGGAGAAGGATTCAATCACGGGCGTGGTCATCACCAGCGCCAAGAAAACGTTCTTCGCCGGCGGTGACCTCAAGGGCATGATCAACCTCGGCCCCGAGGACGCCGGTGAGGCCTTCGACACCGTCGAGTCGGTCAAGCGCGACCTGCGCGCCGTCGAAACGCTTGGCAAGCCGGTCGTCGCCGCCATCAACGGCGCCGCGCTCGGCGGCGGCCTCGAGATCGCGCTGGCGTGCCATCACCGCATCGCGGCCGACGTCAAGGGCAGCGTCATCGGCCTGCCCGAGGTCACGCTGGGCCTGCTTCCCGGCGGCGGTGGCGTCACCCGCACTGTGCGGATGTTCGGCATCCAGAAGGCATTCATGGAGGTGCTGAGCCAGGGCACGCGCTTCAAGCCGGGCAAGGCCAAGGAGGTCGGCCTCGTCGACGAGGTGCTCGGATCGGTGGACGAGCTGGTGCCCGCCGCGAAGGCGTGGATCAAAGCCAACCCCGAAGCGCACATTCAGCCGTGGGATGCCAAGGGCTACAAGATGCCTGGCGGCACCCCGGCCAGCCCGGCGCTCGCAGGCATCCTGCCGTCGTTCCCCGCGTTGTTGAAGAAGCAGCTCAAGGGTGCGCCGATGCCCGCGCCGCGGGCCATCCTCGACGCCGCCGTCGAGGGCGCGCAGGTCGACTTCGACACCGCGTCACGCATCGAGAGCCGTTACTTCACCCAGCTGGTCACCGGCCAGGTCGCCAAGAACATGATTCAGGCGTTCTTCTTCGACCTGCAGACCATCAACGGTGGTGGTTCGCGGCCCGACGGCATCGGTAAGACGCCGATCACCAAGATCGGCGTGCTCGGCGCTGGCATGATGGGCGCGGGCATCGCCTATGTGTCGGCAAAGGCCGGCTTCGAGGTGGTGCTCAAGGACGTCAGCATCGAGGCCGCGCAGAAGGGCAAGAGCTACTCGGAGAAGCTCGAGGCCAAGGCGCTCGAGCGGGGCAAGACCACCGAGGAGAAATCCAAGGCGCTGCTCGCCCGCATCACGCCGACCGCCGACGCCACCGACTTCAAGGGCGTCGACTTCGTCATCGAGGCCGTGTTCGAGTCAGTCGAGCTGAAGCACAAGGTATTCCAGGAGATCGAGGACATCGTCGAGCCCAACGCGCTACTGGGGTCGAACACGTCGACGCTGCCGATCACCAGTCTGGCGACCGGAGTGAAGCGTCAGGACGACTTCATCGGGATCCACTTCTTCTCCCCGGTCGACAAGATGCCGCTGGTGGAAATCATCAAAGGCGAGAAGACTTCTGACGAGGCGCTGGCCCGCGTGTTCGATTACACGTTGGCCATCGGCAAGACCCCGATCGTCGTCAACGACAGCCGCGGCTTCTTCACCTCCCGCGTCATCGGTACGTTCGTCAACGAAGCACTCGCGATGCTCGGTGAGGGTGTCGAGCCGGCCAGCATCGAGCAGGCCGGTTCGCAGGCGGGTTATCCGGCGCCGCCGCTGCAGCTGTCCGATGAGCTCAACCTCGAGCTGATGCACAAGATCGCCACCGCCTCCCGCAAGGGTGTCGAGGACGAGGGCGGCACCTACACGCCGCACCCCGCAGAGGCGGTCGTGGAGAAGATGATCGAGGCCGGCCGCCCGTCGCGCTTGAAGGGCGCAGGGTTCTATGAGTACGTCGACGGCAAGCGCACCGGTCTGTGGCCGGGGCTGCGCGAGACGTTCAAGTCCGGTTCCTCGCAGCCGCCGCTGCAGGACATGATCGACCGGATGCTGTTCGCCGAAGCGCTGGAGACCCAGAAGTGCCTCGACGAGGGCGTGCTCACGTCGACCGCCGATGCGAACATCGGCTCGATCATGGGCATCGGCTTCCCGCCGTGGACGGGTGGCTCGGCGCAGTACATCGTCGGATACCCCGGCGGCAAGGCAGGTTTCGTGGCTCGCGCCAAGGAGCTGGCCGCCAAGTACGGTGACCGCTTCACCCCGCCGGATTCGCTTACCAGCTAGCAATAGCAAGCCAAGGCCCCCGAGACACCGTAGGCGTCTCGGGGGTCTTGCTATGCGACCAGCTCTACGCTCTGCTGCGGATCAGCGAGCGGATTGGCCTGCGGATTGCTCGCCAGTGCGTCCAGGACGACGGACAACACCTGCGGGCTCAAGACGACGCCGAGGTGGCCGACCGGCAGGCCCGGATAGAGATCTTGAATGACGATGTTGGTGACGCGTGCGCCGTTGAGCGCCTGCTGGGTGTACGGGGTAACCACCTCGTCATGCGTTGACGCGATCATGGTGTACAGGACACCGGGGCGGGTGTCGCCGTTGCCGTAGACCTCTTGCTGGAACTCCGAACCCAACGACTGCTGCAGGAACGCGTCCCCGAACGCGTTGACAACGCCCAGCACCAACGGCCCAAGGATCGGCAGGTTCTGCAAACCGATCAGTCCGTTGAAATCGGTGCCGTGATTACTCGGGGCGATTCCGATGAGCTGCGACACCTTGTCGGCGCCGTTCATGTTGTTGATGTAGTACGCAGGCAGGATTCCGCCGCCCTGGGAATGGCCGATGAGTATCACCTTGGGTGCACCCGTTTCGAGGAGAACCCTGTCCACCTCGGCGGCGAGCTGGCGCGCGGACTCCCTGATGTCGTCCGTCGCCTGGATCGGGAAATTGGGGTCGCCCGTGACGTTTCCGTAGTTGAACGAGTAGACCTTGTATCCGGCGTTGGCGAGGAGCGGCGCGCCGACTCCCCAGTTTTCCCCCTGGGTGGCAACCGTTCCGTTGACAAGAATGATCGGAAGGGGATGCTCGTCGGTGACGGTGATCCGCGGGTCGTTGGCACCAGGCGGCGCGCCCTGCGGATTGAAGAAGGTCAGCCCGTTGATGATCCCGTAGTTGACGGGGAATCGTCCTGTGCCCACATAATCTGGCGCACCGATCAATGTTCTGCTCACTGCCGCAGCCGAATTGGCCACCGCGGTGGCCAGCGCATAGGGCACGCCGAAGAAGCTGTCCGGTCCAAAGGCCTTGGCGACGGTGTCGGCCACCGTATAGACCGCGGACATGACGACGGTCCCGATATCGGATACCAGCCCTACTACCTGTCGGCCGAGCTGGGGGAGATTCTGTGTGTCCGTGCCGGGTTGACTGATCGACGCGGTGGGGCCGCTGGGCGCGACGGTCAGCGCCTGCTGCGTTCGGCTCGAAGTCTGCGTCGGCGGTTGTTCGATGGATGCAGAACTGCGATGACTCGTTACGTCGTCGGCCGGGGTCCGCGGCTCAGCGGCGATGGGCTTCGTCGGCGTTGGCGACTGTTTGGTCACGTCGTGGTGCAGTGAACTGCGCCGCGAATCCGGCGCTGGGTCCTTCGTGTCTTCGGTGGCTTCCGGCGCCGGGTCCGCCGTCGGGGGCGCGACCGCGCCAGTCGGAGGGTCGGTGTCGGTGTCGGTGTCCTCGGCCGTTGCCGCGTTCTCATCCGTTGGCGATTCGGGCGCCTCGCGGTCGGGCTTTTCCGTGTCGGGTTTGCGGTTGGGATCGGCGTCCGGATCGGTTTTTGAGTCCTTCGAGGCGGGTGAACCCACCGAAGTTGAATCACCGGCTGGCGATGGCGTGTCATCGGCATGGGCGATGCCGCCGGCGAATCCGACCACCACCCAGGCCCACAACACCCACACGACAACGGTCAGCCGCAACTTTGTGGACATTTCCGCACCCTCCCCCGAATAGGCTGGACAGTAACCAATTGAGGGCCGGGTCTGTTCGAAATCTCCGAAGAGCGATTCGTTATCGTCTAGCCGTGCCCGAAAGCTTTACCGAAACGTTCGCGGCAGGGCTGGCGAGCTACGCCGACCGGCCGTGCATCGAGTTCGGTGGCCGGTGGTACACGGGCATCGATGTGGTCGACTACGCCGACGCCATCGCGGCGGTGTTGCGGGACGCCGGGGTTGCCGACGATGCCCCTGTCGGTCTTGTGGTGCGCAACCGGTTGCCGCACGCCGCGGCGATCATCGGGTTCATCGCGGCGGGCCGCACCGTGTCGATGATCTACTCGTTCCAGTCGCCAGAAGCCATCGGCCGCGATATCGAGAAGCTGAATTTGTCGGCGATCGTGGCTGACGACGAGGACTGGACCGCAGGCGTCATCGCCGCGGCCAAGCGGGCTGGCAGCGCAGGTGTCGCGTTGTCGATGAACGCGCCGACCGTCACCGCGATCGCGGACCTCGAGCGCCGCGACCGCACCCGACAGCACGCCGACGCCGAACCCGGTGTGGCGCTTCAGATCTTGACCAGCGGCACCACCGGCCCGCCGAAACGGCAGTCGATCAGAACCGAAGTGCTGGAGCGCACGGTCTTCAGCGTCACCAGCGGAGAAAACGCTCCGCCCGACGCCCCGCCGGAGCTCGCCTATTGGCAGTTCGGCGGCATCGGGGTGTGCCAGCTCGTGGCGGGCGTGCACAACACCCGGCGGATCGTGATGCTGGAGCGGTTTACCGTCGAGGGGTTCGTCGACGCGGTAAAGACGCACGGCATCAATCGATCCGGGGTGCAGCCCGCCGTCATCCGCATGCTGCTCGACGCCGACGTCCCCAAGGACGATCTGGCGTCGCTGCAGTCCATCATCAGCGCGTCGGGTCCCCTCGACCCCGAGGCCCGCGACGAGTTCGAGGCGCGGTACGGAATCCCGGTCGTGTTGGCCTACGGTGCAACCGAATTCGCAGGCTCACTGTGCGCATGGACACCCGACCTGCAAACAGAGTTCGGTGCCGCCAAACGCCACAGCGTGGGAAGGGCGTTGCCAGACACTCAACTACGCATCGTCGATGCGCACACCGGCGAAGCAGTGCCCGCCGGCGAGCAAGGACTGTTGGAGGCGAAGGTCGCGCCGATGGGGCCGGACTGGATCCGCACCACCGACATCGCGTCGATCGACGAAGACGGGTTCGTCACCCTGCACGGCCGCGCCGACGGCGCGATCAACCGCGGCGGCTTCAAGATCATGCCGGAAGGCGTTCGGCGGGTGCTGATCTCGCATCCCGCGGTGCGAGACGCGTGTGTGGTTGGCGTGCCCGACGCGCGACTCGGGCAGGTGCCGTTCGCCGCAATCGAAACGACGCCCGGCATGCCGGTGCCCTCCGACGACGAGCTCGAGGACCTCGTCCGCGCCTCGCTGCCGGTGTACAACGTTCCGGTGGCCTTCACTGTGGTCGACGAGCTGCCCCGCAACCCGGCGCTGAAGGTGAGCCTTCCCGCCGTCGCCGCTCTCTACGCCCCGCGCGCAAACAGGTAGTGGCGCACCGGGTTTTTCCCGTTGTGGTTCATCGCTGGCTCATCGCCCGAGGACAGCAGCATCCAGTCCTTGCTGAACCGCCGCTCGACCTCGCCGGGGTCGATGCCCGGCACCCCGAACGATCCGCCGCGCACGAACTCGACGAGCAGCAACCGCGCGTCGGGCGCCGCAACCGCCGTCACTTCTCGTACGTACGAGTCGCGGTCGTCGTCGCTCATGCCGTGCAGGCAGCCGTTGTCGACGATCAACCCGAAGTTCTGCCCGACGCCCTCAGAAGACAGCCGCGTGACGTCGGCCCGTGCGAAGTTGACCGTGACCTTGTTGGCGGCCGCCTTGGCGCGGGCCTTGTCCACCGCCTTGACGACGTAGTCCACGCCGGTGACCTGCCACCCGTGCTTGGCGAGGTAGATGGAGTTGTCACCCGTGCCGCAGCCGAGGTCAAGCGCGGTGCCCGGTACCAGCGGCGCCGCACCGTTTCCTTCGACGAGGTCCTTGAGGCTCTTCGCCAGCGGGTGACCGTCCCACGGGACGAAGCCGAGCCGGTAGAACGCCCGGAACAGACGTTGTCGCGAGGTCACGACGTCAGATCGCTCCGAGGTCGGCCGAAATCCAGTGCTGCGGCTTGAGGAAAATGGCGACGCCCTCACCGTGCTCACGACGGGCGAATTCGAGGTAGCCGTCCACCTTGTCTGGCGGCAGATAACGCTTGACCATCTCGATCAGCTGCTCGTCAGTCGCCGGCTCGATGCGGCTGACCGGCCCGTCGACCGCGACATAACGCACCGTCGGCTCGAGCCGCTGTGCCATCAGGGTGAATTCCCCCTGCGATTCGATCAGACGGTGCTTGCGTGAACCATTGCCCGTGTGCACCCACGGCTCGCCGCCCGGCGTGTACTGGTACCAGATCGGCACGGTCAGCGGTCCACGCTTGTCACCTGCGCTGACCGAAAGCGCGGCGATGTGAGGCTCGGACAGAAACTGTTCGCGTTCTTCCTTTGAGAGGGCCATGGACACCAGGCTAGTGCGAAGGTCAGTCAAGCCGCCGTTCAGTCGACAACGGAATGAAACGCTTGAGCTTGCCGGTCGCGTGATGCCGGGGGATGCGGTCGACGACACCGATTTCGACCGTCGGATCCGGCAAGCCATAACGGCGCAGCGCGGCAATCAGCGATGTCTTCAACGCATCCAGCCCTGGGTTCCCGACGATGAGGACGTCCGCTCCCGCGACCGTCTGCGCGACTTGGTATTCCGATACCTGCGGATGTGTGCCGAGGACGTGACGGAACGCGCTGGCGGGCACCGCGGTCGACGCATACCGGAAGTCGTCGTCTCGTCGTCCGCCGATGTCCGCCACGCGCGCGAACGCGCTGCCACACTCGCATGCACCTGGAAGCCACTCGACCTGGTCTCCGAGGTCGTATCGGATGAAGGGGAACGTGCGATTGGCCAGCCCGGTGGCCAGCGTTCTTGCCGCTGGCTCGTCGGGACCTACCGGCACACCGGCATCGTCGACGCGTTCCAGGACCACCTCGTCCTCGCAGACATGCAGCCCCGCACCGACGCCACAACCGACCGCCTGCACCCCGATCTCGGTCGACCCCCATAGGTTGTGGATCGGCGCGTGCCATGCCTCGCGGATCGCCGTCCTGTCCTCATCGAGGAGCGGCTCCGAGTTGGTGCTCACCCGCACAGGGCGGCAGTCGAGTTCTCCCGCCAACGCCGCGCGGGCAAGTCGGCCGACCACCGACGCGTAGCCGACGAGATGAGTGGGTCTGGCCGCCGCCACCGCGGCGAGCACCTCGTCAAACGGCGCGCCTGCCGCGATGACGACCGTCTCCATACCCGGCGCGGTTGGCACATCGAAAAGTGGTGTGCTGGCGTGCGGCGGGACACCGGCCTCCAGTACCGCCAGACGCATCACGGACGCCGACGGCGATGCGCGCTCCGCACGCGCCTGCGTCCGCCACGCCAAACACGCGATGGACACGAAGAGCTGCCAGTCCCAGAGATAGACGCCCCGGACCCCGCTGGATCCGCCGGAACTGAACACCTGACAGTCGGTCGGAGTGTACGAAAACCATTGCTGCTCAGCGAGAGTGCGTTCGGCCCCAGCTCGGCTCAGGTTGCGGTCGGTCACGATGGCGTCCCACTCGTTCTGCGCATCGCTCTTCGTCATCATCGGCAACGACGCCAGATCAGCGACCGACGCGCGTGATGCGTCGAGGTCGCGCAGTCGCCGCGCGTGAAACGGTGAGCGCTCGCTCGCATAGCCAAGGAGCATGCGCAGCCGCTGGTCTCGATGGCGGTCAATCCGGTCGCGCGACCAGTCCAGGCGCGCGACGTGGTCGTCGAGCGCGGCCCGGACGGCATGTAGATGCGCGGTGCGCATTCGTTCGTACGTCATAGCGACCCGATCACCATCTTTCTGTTGGACACGGTCGCATAGAGTCTCCAGCCATGCGCTTTGGATTCTTCATCCCGCAAGGCTGGCGACTCGATCTGGTGGACATCCCCACCGAAAAGCACTGGCCGGTCATGCGTGACCTGGCCGCCTACGCCGACGGCAGCGCGTGGGACTCGCTGTGGGTGTACGACCACTTCCACACCGTGCCGGTGCCGACCCACGAAGCCACCCACGAGGCCTGGTCCCTGATGTCCGCCTATGCGGCGACGACATCGCGGATCAAGCTCGGCCAGATGTGCACGGCGATGAGCTACCGCAATCCGGTGTACCTCGCCAAGGTGGCGGCGACGGCCGACATCATCTCGGGCGGGCGGGTCCAGATGGGCATCGGAGGCGGCTGGTACGAACACGAGTGGCGCGCCTACGGATACGGCTTCCCGTCCGCGGGGGAGCGGCTCGGACGCCTCGACGAGGGCGTGCAGATCATGCGCGACGCCTGGCGCGACGGCCAGGTCAGCTTCGATGGCAAGCACTACCAGGTCGACGGTGCCATCGTCGAGCCAAAACCGTTGCAGGACGGCGGTCTTCCGCTGTGGATCGCCGGGGGAGGGGAGAAGGTGACGCTGCGCATCGCCGCCAAATACGCGCAGTACACCAACTTCACCTCCGAGCCCGACGGGTTCGCGCACAAGTCGGCCGTGCTGGCCAAGCACTGCCGTGACGTCGGCACCGACTACGACGCGATCGTGCGCTCGGCCAACTTCAACGCCGTGATCGGCGAGTCGGACGCCGATGTCAAGGCGCGCGTCGAGCGCCTCCGTGCCAGACAGGTCGCCAAGGCGGACGCGTCGGCTGTCGACGGCATGCTGAACATGGTCACGTCACCCGATTCAGCCAGTGGCACAACGGAACAGGCCATCGAGAAGTTGACGCGGCTGCGCGAACTCGGCTGCGAGTACGCGATCCTCTACTTCCCCGAGGCGGCCTACGACCGCTCGGGCATCGAACTGTTCGAGCGCGAGGTTATGCCGGCGGTGGGGGCGGCAAGTTAGACGCGGTCCTCGGCGCCGGCCCCGGCGGCAATGGCGGACCGGCGGGAGGCGGGGGAGGCCCGTCGAAGTACCCGGGAGGCGGCGGTCCGGTGAGCGGGTAGTAGCCCTCTGGGAGAGGTGGCCCGCCCGTGGTGGGTCCCGCGGGCGGCGGCCCGTTGGACGCAGGATCGGTCAGCGATTCGTATCCGGGCGGCAGTTGCGGCGCCGGACCGGCTCCCGGCGGGGGTGGGGCCGCCGCGGGCATCTGGCCGGGCGGCGTACCGGTGAATCCGTACGGATCCTGCGCCTGGTGCCAGGCGTCGCGCAGGAATCCCAACGGCCCAGGACTGCTGCCCTGCCCGTATTGGGGATTCGCGATCTCCGGCACAACGGGTGCCCCGATCGGTGGCGGCGCAGGCGCGGCGATGGGCTCGCTGCCAGGCACCTCCATGACGGGCTGCCCGGGAGGCAGAGGCTGGCCGGGGACCGGCGTCGGTAACGGCGGGACCGGCTGCGCGTTCGCCTGGCCCGCGGACGCCAGCACGCCCAAACCGATGAAGGCACCGGTGAGCGCGATTCTGGCGAGTTGTGGGGGTGAGAAGGGGTGTCCACTGCGCACTGCGTGGTGTCCTTCCTGCTAAAGCCCGTGAGAGGCTGCTGTCGACCCGTGACTGAGGCTAACGGTTCCTCGCCGCGCGCGCGGAGTCAGGGCGATTTCCGCCGTCCGCCGTAACCCCTAGCTCAGCCTCGATGCCTGGTAGTGCCCGATGCGCCAGCCGTCGTCGCCGTGCGCGGCCAGCACACCTATATAGAGGCTCACTGTCGGCCGATCGGGATACGCGAAGTCGGCGGCCACATAGCCGAGCACCGCATTTTCCGCGGGCCGGCGTGTTTCGAGGATCCGATAGGTGACCGTCATTCCGGGCGGTTGGCTTGCGTAGTACTCGCTCACCACGTGGCGCCCCACGCCGTAGGGACGCAGACCCTGGAAGACCGCGTCCTCGGTGAACACTTCTGCCACGTGCTCCGGCTGGTGAGCGTCGATGCCGGCCTGCCATTGGTCGAGGACGCCGCGCAGAATCTCAGTGTCCTGCACTTTGACCACCGTCCACACGCAGGATCTCGCCGGTGACGAACGGGGCGCTCTCCAGATAGAGGACGGCCTGGACCGCGTCGTCGATCTCACCGAGGCGGCCTGCCGGATTCAGCTTCGCCAGCGCCTCGTGTGTTGAGGGATCGTGCATCGGCGTGCGGATGACGCCCAACGCGACGGCGTTCACGCGGATGTCGCGCGACGCATACTCGACCGCCAGCGATCTGGTGACCGCGTTCAGCCCGCCCTTGGTCAGCGCCGCCAATGCCGATGGCATTTGCGAGTTGGCCTGGTCCACCAGGCTGGTGGAGATGTTCACGAGATGTCCACCGCCACCGCCGGACTCGATCGCCGCGACCGCGGCTCGGGAGACCTCGAAGAAGCCGCGCAGGTTGACACCGGTGATGGCGTCGTAATCCTCGTCGGTGTATTCGGTGAACGGCTTTGCGATGAAGATCCCCGCGTTGTTGACCACGGTGTCGATGCGGCCGAACCGATCGATGGCCGCGTCGACGATGCGTTGGCCGACCCCAGGGACCGCTATGTCGCCCGGGACGGTCATCACCATCGGGTCGTCGCTGTCGCCGATAGTTCGTGAGTTGGCGACGACCGCGTAGCCGAGCTTGCGGTAAGCCGTGACCAACGCTTCGCCGATGCCTTGAGACGCTCCGGTGATGACCGCGACCTTTGGTGTATTCGTCATGTCAGGATCCCTTTCTCGTGGTGATACTCACCGCAACAAAGCGTCGGCGGGACAGACTCCCCGCGGCCACGACCGGTTTGCTCCCTCTTGATAGGCTGCGCCTCCTACAGCGTTAGGCTTGCCGCGTGGAGCTGCGTCAATTGCGCTACTTCGTGGCCGTCGCCGAGGAACTGAACTTCGGCCGCGCCGCCGAGCGGCTGCGCATCGCGGGGCCTTCGCTCTCCCAACAGATCAAGGCGCTCGAACGTGATCTGACAGTGCGCCTTTTCGACCGCGATCGCCGCTCGGTCGCACTCACCCCGACCGGTGCTTCCCTGCTGCCACGCGCCCGCGCCCTCGTGGAGCAGGCCGACGAACTCCGAAGGCACGCCCGCGATCTACCGACGACCGAACCGGTCCGGATCGGATGCGTCAACTGGTGCCCCGTCGACTGGGCCGAGCGGGCCGCAGGAGTCGCGCAGTTGCGGGTCGACACCTGGATGATGCCGTCGCACACCCAGGCCGCCAGGGTTGCCGAGGGCGTCCTCGACCTCGCCATCTGTTGGGTCGACACCACCGACCTGGAATCGCTTTCCCTCGAGGCGCGCCTGGTCGGCGTGGATCGGCTCTACGCGCTCAGCGCGGGCTCTGACACCTCGCCGGTTGAGGCAGCCGACACCGTGGTGCTCGTCGACCAGGACACGGCGACCTGGTCGTCATGGAATCGGTTCGCCGAGCAGTTCGCTGCCGATACCGGGGCGCGTAAGGCGCATACCGATGACGGCGGAGTCACCGGGCAGGCGTTTTTCGACCATATTCGCGGTATGGGCCGGCCGGTCCTCAACAATCCCAAGGGGCAAAACGAGCAGGAGCCACGAGACCTGGTGCGGCGCCCCGTGGTCCATCCGGCGCCGCTATGGACGTGGTCACTGGTCTGGCGTCGCGACGAAACCAGCGCGGCGGTGTTGGCTGTCGTCGATGCCTTCACCCGCGACACCGGGGATCTGGGAATCGATGACGAAGATGTCTGGCTGCCCGCGGCCGATCCTCACCGCCCGGGCGCAGCCTGAGGAGTTCGGAAGAGCCCTGCGGCAACCGCGGCGGCCACCACGACCAGTGCGGCGGCTATCAACGCGTGCTCGAAACCATGGCGCAGAAGCGGAGCCACCGCCAGCGGGCCCACGATCTGGCCCGCGGAGTAGCCGGCGGTCAGCAGGGCGACAGCGCCGGGGATCTGCAGCGCGCGTCCGGCAGCGAGCGCCATCGTGCTCACGCCGATGAAGGTCCCCCCGAACAGAAGCGCGCCGACCAACGCCGCAACCGTGCCACCGGCCAACGCGGGCACGGCGATCCCGACCGCCTGTAAAGCGAGCGCGATGACGAGCAGGACCCGATGCGACCATCGCGAACCGAGCCACGCCCACAGCGCGGCCGACGGCGCGGCGGCCACCCCGACGAACAACCAGGCTCCGTTGGCCAGCCACCCTGGCGAATTCTGTTTGATGGCCGCGACCAGGAACGTGCCCGCGACGATGTATCCGATGCCTTCGAGGGTGTAGCTCGCGAAGAGAACGGCGAACCGTGGGCTGAACCGCCGACGCCGTGCCGATTGCGCGGCCGGTGCGACCGGTGCGGTGACGGCGGCGCCGGGCGGCGATATCCGGCACATCACCAAGGCGGCGACGCTGAGAACACCGGCCGAAATCGACGCCAACCACCACGCCCCTTGCCAACCCGCGGTCGCAGGCAACGTCAGCACCAGCGCACCGGACAGTGCGATGCCGACGCCGACGCCACCGAGTCCCCAACCCGGCAGGTGCGATGAATGTTCTCCGAGGTGGTCCAGCATCCAGTTGACGGCGATGACGAACACCACAGCGCTGGCGAAGCCGGCAACCGTCCTCAGGGCCAGCCATCCGAATGTGCTGGCAAGCAACGGCATTGCCGCCAAGCTGGCGACCAGGGTGACCAGTGATACGCGCCATGCGACGACCGAGCGGGCCAGTCGGCTCGAGGCCGCGCCTGCCAGTGCGCCCGCGAGGTAGCCGACATAGTTCGCGGTGGCGAGATGTCCCGCGGCCGCTGGGGTCAGACCCGCTTGCGCCGTCATCAACGGCAGGATCGGCGTGTAAGCGAAACGCCCGATGCCCATCGCGGCGCCCAATGCCGCCGCCCCGCGGCCGACGTGGACCCAGTGCTCTCGCATCGCTCAATCGTGGATTCGCACCCAGAGCGGGCGCCACGACCGATCGGCTCTCAGCTGGAAGGCATTTCCTCGCTGGGCAGGTTCCACACACCGGTGGCCGCGGTCTCGCGAGCGTAGTCCGCGAAGTCCTTGGGATCGCGCCCCAGCGCACGCTGCAAACCGTCGGCCAGTTGCGCCTTGCTGCCGAGAACTTCGGTGAACAAATGGTTCAGCAGCCAGATGAAGTCCCGTGGCAGCCCATAGTCGGCGAGCATCGCGGAGTAGTCGTCGATCGACACCGAGACGAAGTCGATGTCACGTCCTGCGGCCTTGCCGACTTCGGTCACCGCTTCGCGGAAGGTGAGCAACCGGGGCCCGGTCAGCTCGTACAGCTGGCCGATGTGACGATCGTCGGTCAGTGCCGCCACCACCACGTCGGCGATGTCATCCACGTCGACGAACGGCTCCTGGATGTCGTCGCCAACCGGCAACGAAATGCTCCCTGCGAGAACCTCATCGAGAAAGGCGCCCTCGCTGAAGTTCTGCGAGAAGAAGGCACACTGCACGATGGTCCAGTCCAGGCCGCACGCCTTGACGACGTCCTCGGCGCGTTGTGCCTCGACCTCGTTGCGGCCGGAAAGCAGCACGAGCCGGCGGACGCCGGCATCTTTGGCGAGTTCGGTGATTGCGCGCACGGCGTCGACCGAGCCGGGGACGGCCAGGTCGGGGTAGTAGGTGAGGTAGACCTTCTCGACGCCGGCCAGCGCGGGCGCCCAGGTCTGCTGGTCTTCCCAGTCGAAGGGAATGTCGGACGACCGTGAGCCGTGCCGCACGGGGATGCCGAGGGCTTCGAGTTGGCCTGCGACGCGTTGCCCGGTCTTGCCGGTGCTGCCGATGACGAGAATGGTGTTGGTGGGTGTGTTTGTCATGGCTCGAATTCAACAGCCCGAATTCGAGACGATCCATGGTCCAAACACTCGATGGCATATCTGATCGTCTGAAAGGGACGCCGACGATGGAGAAGATTTCACTTACCGCACTCGCGCGCGAGCACCTGGAAACCGCACGGGCGGCCAGCAGCGGACGCAGCGCGCATACGGTCTACGGCGGACACGAGCACTCGTTGCGTCAGACCCTGATGGCGATGACGGCGGGCAGCACGATGGACGATCACGAAAGTCCCGGTGAGGCCACGCTGCAGGTGATACAGGGCAGGGTGCGGGTCACCAATTCGACGTCGGGCTGGGACGGCTCGCCGGGCGATCACATCATCCTGCCCCGAGTACGGCATGGATTGCATGCGATCGAGGATTCGGTGGTGCTACTGACGGTGTCGAAACCTGTTGGGCCGCATACCTAGTGGCGGTGGGTCAAGACATTCACGATGTTGCCTGCGGCGTCGGCGAAGAAGAACCGACGCACCCCCCATTCCTCATCGCTGAGCGGATGGACGATCTTGCGGCCCGCGTCCACGGCCGCCCGGTAGGCGGCGTCGACGTCGTCGACCTCGATCGAGACGTTCGGGTTCACCGGCGCCGTCGCGTCCTTCGTCATCAAGCTGACCTGATGGCGGAGCTCGTCGTCGGCCAGCGTGACGATCCAACCGAGATTCATCACCTCGCGTAGCCCCAGCACCTGGATATACGCCTCACGGGACGCCGCAAGGTCGGCCACCGTGAGGACCGGCATGACCCGTCGCACGGTCATATCGCCGGGCCCAGCAGGTCGTCGGCGTCCTTGATCACATAGCCGTAGCCCTGCTCGGCAAGGAAGCGCTGCCGGTGCGCGGCGTATTCGGCGTCAAGGCTGTCCCGCGACACCACCGAATAGAAGATCGCTCCACCGCCGTCGGCCTTGGGTCGCAGTAGCCGCCCTAGCCGCTGCGCCTCCTCCTGCCGCGACCCGAAGGTTCCCGAAACCTGCACCGCCACATTGGCTTCCGGCAGGTCGATGGAGAAGTTCGCGACCTTGGACACCACCAGCGTCGGTATCTCGCGACGTCGGAACGACTCGAACAGCGCCTCGCGTTCCGCGGTTTTCGTCGAGCCCTGGATCACCGGGGCGTTCAGCTCCTGGCCGAGTTCGTCGAGCTGATCGAGGTAAGCGCCGATCACCAGCGTCTGGTCACCGGGATGGCGTTCCAGGATCGATTTCACCACCGCGATCTTGGAGTGCACGGTCGAGCACAGCTTGTAGCGCTCGTCGGGTTCGGCGACGGCATAGAGCATGCGCTCGTTGTCGGTCATCGTTACCCGCACCTCGATGCACTCGGCCGGTGCGATCCAGCCCTGCGCCTCGATGTCCTTCCACGGCGCGTCGTAGCGCTTCGGGCCGATCAACGAGAACACGTCCCCTTCGCGGCCGTCCTCGCGGATCAGCGTGGCGGTCAGCCCGAGCCTGCGCCGCGACTGCAGATCGGCCGTCATCCTGAACACGGGCGCGGGGAGCAGGTGCACCTCGTCGTAGATGATCAGGCCCCAGTCGCGGCTGTCGAACAGCTCGAGGTGCCGGTATTCGCCCTTGGTGCGGCGGGTGATCACCTGATAGGTGGCGATGGTGACAGGGCGGATTTCCTTTTTCTCCCCGGAGTATTCGCCGATTTCCTCCTCGGTCAGCGATGTCCGGCTGATGAGCTCGCGCTTCCACTGCCTGCCCGCCACGGTGTTGGTGACCAGGATCAGCGTGGTGGCACCGGCCTTGGCCATCGCGGCCGCGCCGACCAGCGTCTTGCCTGCGCCACACGGCAGCACCACCACACCCGAGCCGCCTGCCCAGAACGACTCCGCGGCCATCTCCTGGTAGTCGCGCAGGTGCCAGTTCTCTTGGTCGAGGCTGATCGGATGTTTCTCGCCGTCGACGTAACCGGCCAAATCCTCTGCGGGCCAACCGATTTTGAGCAGCATCTGTTTGACTCTGCCGCGCTCGCTGTTGTGCACCTGGACGGTGTCGTCGTCGATGCGGGCACCGAGCATCGGGGCGATCTTCTTGTTACGCAGAACTTCTTCGAGCACCGCGCGGTCCAGGCTGACCAGGGTCAGGCCGTGCACAGGGCTCTTGACCAGCTGCAGCCGGCCGTAGCGGGCCATGACGTCGACGATGTCGACAAGCAGCGGCTGGGGCACCGCGTAGCGCGAGAACGAGACCAACGCGTCGACGACCTGCTCGGCGTCATGCCCCGCGGCGCGGGCGTTCCACAAGGCGAGCGGGGTGATGCGATAGGTGTGGATGTGTTCCGGCGCGCGCTCCAGCTCGGCGAACGGGGCGATCGCGGCGCGCGCCGCGCCGGATTGCTCGTGTTCGACTTCGAGCAGCACCGTTTTGTCGGACTGCACGATCAGGGGGCCGTCGGTCATTTTGTCCATTATCCAGGGTCGGCGGACACCAGCCCCGCGAGCGACCGTGTTTGCGCGCCGACACGCCGCACACGCTGTGCATTCGCGGTCGCTCGCGCTACTGCTCGTCGGCGGACACTACCGACGTGACGCGATGGATGGCGAACTCGCGCACCCGCCCTGACGCGGGATCGTAGGCGGTCAGCTGGCCGCCGCGGACGTTGACGGGCGCCACCACCCGCTGAGTGGCAACTCCGGCAGGATCGACGTATCCGATCACCACGGACGTCTGAAGCAGCGCGGCTTCCTGCAGCTGGTTGATCGCGACGGCGGGGTCCAGGCGCACGTTGGCGAACGGGGTGGTGGCCGCCTTGCGGAGTACCGCGACGATCGCCTGCAGGGTCTGACCGTTCGGGGTCGGCATCGCGCGGTGGGCGCGTCGGCGCGGAGGCCCTGGGACCCTGGCGCCGTGGGCGCGGATGTCGACGATGGTGCCGGAGGAGTCCTCGGCGGCCGGCGCGAAGCCTGCCTGGCGCAGCGTGGCGAGCACCTCGGAGATCGGGGCCTGCGACACCGCGACCGTCGGTGCGAGCAGCCTCATCTCCAGCTGCTCGACGGCGGGTGCGGCGACGGCCTGCGCAAGCAGCGCTGCGTCCTCGCATCGGACGAACGATGCCGCCATGCCGACCCGCAACTGGCCGTGTCGGCGCGCTACGTCGTCGATGAGGTACGTCAACCCTTGCGGCACGGGTGTTTTGGAGTGCCGCGCAAACAGGGCGTGTAACTCGCCCGCAGTGCGGCCTGAGTCAAGCGCCCGGCGGATCGACTGCTCGCTGATGCGGTACACCATCGCCGCGCCAGCGGATTCCACGGTCGCAACTGCCGCCAGCTGCTCGGCAAGCTCGCGCACCAACGGGCCGGGCACGGTGACGGTCAGGTCGGCCTGAAGCAGGAAGTGGTTGATCGGCTCTGGCAGCACCTTGCCCATCGCCGCGACAACCTCATCGGCCGGGTCGCCAGCCAAAAGGCCTCTGGCCGCCGTCGCCAGCGCACCGCGGCCCATCACGCCGAGCGCGTGCGCTTCGGTCAGCAGGTCGCCCACCGGCTCGGGCTGCAGCCGGACCGCCCAGCGGGGCCTGCGCCAGATCATCGCCCGCGACGCTTCGGCCGCGTCGACACCAGCACCGGGTGGCAGGTCCGCCAGCACCTCGAGCAACAGCCGCCGATCGAGCGGTGCCGCTGTGGAGAACAGCGAATCCGACAGTGCCGCATACGGTTTGCCGTCCGGGCCGCGGTTGCCGATCAATCCGGGCCTGCCAGGCAGATCCAGCCACGTCGAAGCGAGCAGGTGCCATTTGGACGCCGCCGGGGACTCCACGAACCGGTCGGCCGCCACGGTCGGTGCCCAGAAGGGGCCGCTGTCGCCCGGGTCGCGTTCTGGCATCCCGACCGCGATCAGCCCAGCGGCGGCCGCCACCTCGAGGATCAGTCCCAGCCTGCGTTCGTCGATGCCGGTGACCTTGGTCAGCCGCTTGACATCGCGAACTCCTAGGCCGCCGCTGCGCAGCTCGGGAACCGGTGTGGCGCCGAGTGTTTCGATCGTCAGCTCGACTTCACGCAGCACGTCGATCACCGCCCCGGCGGCCACCGCGTCGACGTCGGCGACCGTCGTGGTCGAGACCACCGGGTCAGGAGGGGCCAGCGTCACCGGGCCGGTCAGCTCGCCGCGCAGCACCTGGCCGACCAGCCGCGGCAGGATCACGGTGTCGGCATCCACCTGGCGCAGCAGGCCCGCCGCCAGCAGCCGCTGCACCGGGCGGTCGGGCGGTGTGCCAGGCGCGGCGTCGCGCGTACGGCCCACCGGTGAACCTTCGAGCAGCTTGTTCAGCAGGTCGCGCTGGGCCTCGTCGGCCTCGGCCAGCCGCTCGGCGATCTGTGCCGGTGACTGTTCGGCCTCGGCGATCGCCTGGCCGGGATACCAGGGCAGCCCCGAGACCGCCTCGGGGACGACCCGCACCGCGGTGTCGCCCCACACCAGCGCGCGCTCGGTCAGATCGTCGACGGCGGCGGTGACGGCCTCCTCGCTCGCCCTGCCGTCGACCAGCTCATGCAGCTTGGTGAGCGGGACCGCCGCGGTGTCGGCATGGAGCGTGAGCAGCGCGTCGAGCACCGCGAGCCGCAAGAAGTCGAGCTCGTCGGTCGCGGCCTTGACGGACTGGCGCGCCTGGGCGCGGGCGGCCAACGCCGCGATGGTGCCAGGCGGCGGTTGGGTGAGGTCGGGCCGCGCCTGCAGCAGCCGGATCAGCCGCTCGTCGTCAAGCTCGGCCAACCAGGCGCCCAGCGGGACGCCTGGAATCTGTTCGGTCATTGCTGACCAGGGTAAAGCAGGTCGCCGGTGTCGCGATCGCTCGCTGCGCCTGCGACAATGTGGACGTGGCAGAGAACAAGCGGCAGAAGAAGCAGTATGTCGACCCGGGCTGGCCCGTACTCGACGGCGACGACGACCATGCGGTCAGCGAGCTGGCCACGGACCGCACCGGCGCGCTGTCGCCCTTCGGAGAGCTGACGTTCCCGCTGCCGTCCGATGACATTCCATATGTCCACCCCGTCACGGTCGTCAACAAGTAACGGTGACTGACGGCGGGGCCCGCCTCTCGCACCTCGACGAATCCGGTGCGGCGCACATGGTCGACGTAACCGGCAAGGATGCCACCAAGCGCACTGCCGTCGCCGCAGGCACCCTGGTGACCCGGGCCGACGTCGTCGAGTTGATCGCCTCCGGCGGGCTGCCCAAGGGCGACGCACTTGCCACCGCGCGGGTGGCAGGCATCCTGGCCGCCAAGCGCACCAGTGACCTCATCCCGCTGTGCCACCAGCTGGCGCTGACAGGGGTCGACATCGACTTCGACCTCGCCTCCGGCCAAGAGGGCACCGTCGGGATCACCGCGACGGTGCGCAGCACCGACCGCACCGGCGTCGAGATGGAAGCGTTGACCGCGGTAAGCGTCGCCGCACTGACGCTCTACGACATGATCAAGGCGGTCGACCCCGCCGCGCGCATCGACGACATCCGGGTGCTGCGCAAAGAAGGCGGCAAGACAGGGGTGTGGACGAGGTGACACGCTCAGGCAGGGTCGTCATCGCCTCGACCCGCGCAGCGGCGGGCACCTACGAGGACCGCAGCGGACCCATCATCAACGAGTGGCTGAGCGCACGCGGATACGCGGTCGCCGATCCGGCAGTCGTGTCCGACGGGACCGACGTCGTCAAGGCGCTGTTCGATGCCGTCGGCGAAAACGTCGACGTGGTCATCACATCGGGCGGCACGGGGATCTCGCCGACCGATCGCACCGCCGATGCGACTGCCGACATCGTGGACTACCAGATCCCCGGACTGGCCGACGCCATCCGGCGCTCGGGTGAAGACAAGGTGCCGACATCGGTGCTGTCGCGCGGAGTCTGCGGGGTACGGGGGCGCACGCTCATCGTGAACCTGCCCGGCTCACCCGGCGGCGTGAAGGACGGTCTCGCGGTGCTCGACAAGGTGCTCGACCATGCGCTGGATCAACTCAGCGGTGGGGACCATCCGCGATGACGACCGTTCTGCGTGCCGAGCTGTCCGAAGCCCTCATCGTGCTGGCCGAGCACGAGGAGCTGGTGGCCCATCAGGCTGCGGGCGCGGTGGTGGGATTCGCGGGCGTCGTCCGCGATCACGACGGCGGCCGCACCGTGACGCGGTTGGAGTACTCCGCGCACCCCTCGGCGCAGCAGACCCTTGCCGACGTGGCTGCCGAGATCGCAGCCGAATGTCACGGGGTGCGGGCCATCGCGGTCAGCCACCGCATCGGCACGCTGCAGATCGGCGACGCCGCGCTGGTGGCCGCTGTCGCAGCAGACCACAGGGCGGCGGCATTCGAGACGTGCGCCCGGCTGGTCGACTCCGTCAAAGCTCGACTGCCGGTGTGGAAGCACCAGTTCTTCGCCGACGGATCCGACGAATGGGTGAATTCGGCCTGAGCGCTTAGCCCGGCGGGATCGGCAGGATCGGAGCGTCCGCGGGTGGCGGTGGCGCAGCCGGATCAACCGGTGCCACAGGCATATTCGGCGGCGGGCCACCCGGGGTGTCCGGGGTGGTCAGCGGACGCTGGGTCAGCGCGAGCAGAGCGTCCTTGCCGCTGATGTCCTGGGTCTGGATCGCGTGCCAGATCTCCCGCAGATAGGTCGCGTTCGGTCCCTGCCCCGGCGTGGGGGGAAGCTCATCGACGGTGCCGGGCGGCAGGTTCTGCGGGCTCGCAAGGTGCGGCACTTCGGCGGGCACGGGCGGCAGGGCGGCGGCAGGATCCGTGATCGCCTGGTTGGCCGCGTCGAACGCAGGACCCGGGATGTTGACCCCGTTGAGCGGCGCCAGCGGGTCGGCGGGCGGTGCGGCCACGGCCCCCGGCGCGGGCGGCGCCGGGGGGGCCGGTGGAGCCGGCGGGAGCGGCGGCAGTACGGGTTGCAGCGGCGCAGGAGCCTGAAGGGCGGACTGCACGATCACGCCCTCGATCGGCGGTGCGTCCGCGGGCGGAGGCGGCGGGGGCAGTGGCGCGTCGAGTGGCAGCGCGGCGTTGACGATCGGTGCCTCGACGGGCGGCAGCGGCGCGGGAGGCTCTGGCAGTGGCGCCGGGGGCGGTGGCGGCGGCGCCTCGGGCAGCGGAGCGGCCATCGCGTCGAATGGGGCCGCAGGCGGAGGCGGCGGCGGGGGAGCGAACGGGTCGATCGGGGGTGGCGGTGGCGGCGGCGCCTCGGGCAGCGGGGCCGACAGCGCATCGAACGGCGCAGGCGGAGGCGGCGGCGGGGCGAACGGGTCGATCGGCGGCGGAGGAGGCAGCTCCCCGTTCAGTCCGAGGACGTCGAGCGGCTGCGGCTCGTTGACGACGTTGCGCGGCGTCGAGCCGGAAAGCGGACCGCCGCAGCTGGGCCATGCGCCCTTGCCCTGGCTGCCGAGCACGCGCTCGGCGACCGCGATCTGCTCTTCCTTCGTGGCGAGGTGAGCGGCAGGCGCAAACTCGCCGCCGCCGTGACCGGACCAGGTGGACGGCGAGAACTGCAGTCCACCCTGGTAACCGTTGCCCGTGTTGATGGCCCAGTTGTTCCCGGACTCACATTTGGCGACCTGGTCCCACTCGCCGTCGGTGGCGGCGCCAGCATGCCCGGCGAGGGCGAGGCTTCCGCTGCCGATGACTGCGCCGGTGAAGGCGATCTTGGCGACGTTCTTGGCCGATGTAGTGGGCTTGCGATGCCGTCCACTCATAGGTGCGATGGATCCTCTCTTGCGCGCCCGCGAGGTCAGCTGTCGGGTTCGGGCTGGAGAGGTCGCCCGGCCGTCATCGTCAAAAACTCGACGACGGCTTCACCCCAAGGAGTCGCATGCGACTCCTGGTCCTATCTATCGGTGGACCGGTGGGTCCCCCGCCTCCATCCAAATTGTTTGTCGTTGACCATGTCCGGACGGATGGAGCTCGGCGCTGTCCCGACACAGCGGGCCACCCGATTACGGTCGAGGGGCTTGGATGAAGAACCTAACGGCTATGGGTATTCCCGTCATCTTTTGACGACGTCGGCGATTCATGCAGGGGCAAATCCTAAAGGGTCTCTAAAGGCGCAGGCGAGCCGGGCGTTTCCGCTGGTGCAATCTGCTGGATAACGGTCCGTAGCCAGCTTGTGACCATTTCGTTATGTGACGCAAATCACCCTTAGCCTCCGGCGAAGGGTGGCAAGACGTCGATGATTTGTTCCGCCTCGAGCGTTACCCCTGCATCGCGAACCGCGAAGCCGTCGCACAGGAACGAGCATCGCTTCAGCACCTTCGCGAGTTCGGCGTCGCGGGCGCCGAGCTGATCGACCAAGCCGGCCACCGTCGTTCCGGACGGGAGGTGGATGGTCTCGACCTCCGCGCCGGCGGCGGCGCGGGCAGCGGCGAAGTAGCGCACAGTCACAGCGACGGTGGTGGTGGTCGTCATCGCTAGCCGCCGATCGCGCTCATCGGACGGTCGGGCTGGACGAAGCCAGGGTCGTTGATGCCGTGCCCGGCCGCCTTGGCCCACATCGCGGCGCGCCATGCGGCCTCGATCGCGGCGTCGTCCCCGCCGGCGCGCATCAGGGCGCGCAGATCGGTCTCGTGGCGCGCGAACAGGCAGTTGCGGACCTGACCGTCGGCCGTCAGTCGGGTGCGGTCGCAGGCCGAGCAGAACTGATGGGACACCGAGGCGATGATGCCGACGGTGCCGCGTCCGCCATCCACCTGCCACAGCTCGGCAGGGGCCGAGCCACGCGGCGCCGCGTCGGGCGTCAGGTCGAAATGCCGTCGCAGGGCGGCCAGCACGTCGTCGGCGCTTAGCGACTTACCGCGCTCCCATTGGTGGTCGGCGTCGAGCGGCATCTGCTCGATGATCCGCAGCTGGTATCCGTGGTCGAGGCAGAACGCCAACAGCGACACCGCGTCGTCGAGCCCGGTGACGGGATCCAGCACCGCGTTCACCTTGACGGGTTCCAGCCCGGCCTCCTTGGCGGCGTGAAGGCCTGCCAACACGTCGGACAGCCGGTCGCGGCGGGTGATGTGAGCGAAGCGGGTGGCGTCGACGGTGTCCAGCGACACGTTGATCCGGTCCAGGCCCGCTTCTTTGAGTTTGGCCGCGCGCTTGTCGAGTCCAATGCCGTTGGTGGTCAACGTGATTTCCGGGCGGGGCGCCAGTGCCGCGGCGGCCGCGACGACATCCTCGAGGTGCTTGGCGACCATCGGCTCACCACCGGTGAAGCGCACGCTGGTGATGCCGAGCTGGGTGACGGCGATGCGCAGCAGCCGGTTCAGCTCCTCGGGCCGCAGCAGTTGCTCGCGGGGCAGCCAGTCGAGTCCCTCGGCAGGCATGCAATACGTGCAGCGCAGGTTGCACCGGTCGGTCAACGACACCCGCAGGTCGGTCGCCTTTCGGCCGAATGTGTCGATCAGTGGACCGTCGGCCGGTACGTCATCGAGCGGGCGCTGCACCGAAGGAAGCCCGAGCCCGGTGACGGTCACGCGGCCGCTCGAGACGGAATGGTCCCGGCATGGGCGTCGTCCACGGGGACGATCTCCTTTCCAAGCGGCATCAAGGACACCGGGATCAGCTTGAGGTTGGCCAATGCCAGGGGGATGCCGATGATCGTGATGGCCATCGCCACTGCGGTGATCACGTGGCCGATCGCCAGCCAGACGCCGAACAGGATGACCCAGATGACGTTGCCGATCAACGCGCCGGGACGAGGTCCCGGCTTCTCGACGATGGTGCGGCCGAACGGCCACAGCGCGTATGCCGCGATGCGCAATGAGGCGAACCCGAACGGGATCGTGACGATGAGGACGAAGCAGATCAGCGCGGCCAGCAGGTAGCCAAGCGCCAGCCACAGGCCGCCGAAGATCAACCAGATGACGTTCAGGATCAGGCGCATTATCTCCTCCAGCGGTCGTTTCAGACTACCGACTAAACACCGATGCTGGGCCCGCGGGCGGCCGAGTAGGATCGGCTGACATCGCGTCCCGGCGCTGACGGGACGCTTTCCTATGTGGTTCGAGAGACAAGCAGGTGAGACCAGTGCCGACCGGCCGGGTTAAGTGGTACGACGCCGAGAAGGGCTTCGGCTTTCTGTCGCAGGAGGAGGGCGAGGACGTTTACGTCCGGTCCTCGGCCCTGCCGGCGGGGGTCGAGGGTCTCAAGGCAGGCCAACGGGTCGAGTTCGGCATGGCCGCGGGCCGCCGCGGGCCGCAGGCGCTGAGCCTGAAGATCCTCGAGTCGCCACCGAGCTTGACCAAGACCCGGCGGGAAGCCGCAGCGGCCGAGCACAAGCACACGCCCGACGAGCTGCACGGCATGGTCGAGGACATGATCACGCTGCTGGAAAGTGCGGTGCAGCCAGAGCTGCGCAAGGGCAAGTACCCCGATCGCAAGGTCGCGCGCCGGGTTTCCGAGGTGGTACGGGCCGTCGCGAGCGAGCTCGACGCGTAGTTTCCGCGCTTGGGCTCGAAACTGAGCTTGTGCAGGAGAATTCGCTGTTTTCCCCTGCACAACTTCAGTTTCGGCGAGCTGCGTGGAGGGCGGACAGCGTACGGTCGACGATGGTGTGCGGCCGGTAGCGGAGCATCTCGGCGCTGACGCGAATGATGCGCCAGCCCAACGCTTCAAGTTCGGCTTGCTGGTCGATATCTCTAGCCCTGATGTCCGGGTTCGTCCAGTGTTGCTCGCCGTCGTACTCCACGCCGACCTTGTATTCGGGCCAGCCCATGTCGATGCGATGGATGTGCGCGCCGTAGCGACCGAAGACGTCGATCTGCGTTTGTGTTGGCCGCAGGCCGGCGTCGGTCAGCACGAGGCGGGTCCGCGTTTCCTGCGGCGACTCCGCGCCGGGATCGGCGAGGCTCACGACTTCGCGCAGTTGCACGATGCCTCGTGCGCCCTGATGTCGGTCGACGAGCGAGTCGACGTCTGACAGTTTCAGATCGGTCGCCTGGATGAGGGCGTCAACACGAATCACGGCCAGCGTTCGTCCGTACCTACGGCCGAGATCGAATGCCGTGCGCGCGGCCGTTGTCACAGAGATGCCGCGACGAACGACGACTTCGTCCGGCCACAGCGTGTCGTTGTGCAGCACGATGCCGGTGGTCTTGTGCTGGCTCGGTTGATTGAGCTCGGCGGGCAGCCGCGAGTCGATCCATTTCCCACCGTGCATCGCCGCGGCCGAAATACCGGCGACCGTCGCCCGCCGCCCTGACCACAACCAGGCTGCTTTCGCCTTCTGAGCGGGTGTCACCTGCTGACCTCGCGGTATGTAGACGTTGCGATAGATGGCGTCATAACGAGTAGCGAGTACGTGGCGGGTTACGACCCCAGCGGCCAAAGCCTCGGTGCCCAGAAAAGGATCCACGCCGGTACGACGGCCTTAACCCCCACTCGGTTCCCGTCGAAACTGAGCTTGTGCATGAAGATGCGTTGCTCTCGCCTGCATATGTTCAGTTTCGGCAACAATCAGGACGTGACGGTTTCGGCTGCTGCATACGCCCGCGCCGCCGTCGACGCTGTGCGCGACGACCCACCGGCTCGCCTGGCGCTCCTCCGCAGTCTGTACGAAGTTCCGCGCGGCGTCGATCGCGGCTATCTTCCCTACCGCCGCGCAGCGTCTGCATTTATGGGATGGCAGCTGCAGCGGGGAGTTCTCAACTCCCGCAACGACAGTCGGCCCGGAAGCCCATGGTGGCGCGCACTAAACGAGGCGCTGCTGATCGACACCGCCGAGGCGAGAGCCCTGGCATTCGGCCATAGCGGCGAGCCGAGCAGACCAGGGGTCGCCGCACACCTCGACTTCATCAACAGACCGACCGCCAGGAACTGGTACCGGGCGCATAACCTCAGCATCGTCGACGGCTATCTGGCCAATCGGCAGCTGGCCGACGGTGAAGACCGGGTGGAACGTTTCTTCATCAACGTGGTTCTTGTCCGCGTGCTGTTCGCCCACTCTTTGGTCGCACGGCCGCGGCTGGCCATGGGCTGGCTCGCGCCGCTCGGCGGCCTCGTCGGCGATCCACGCGTCGGCATGACAGGGATCTTCCTTTCGCTGTCCCGCGTGCTGCCCGATCGGTATCCCCTCGGCGACAACGCGGAAAGCTACATCGCGGTCGAGCATGGTTTCGGGCACGCACTGGACGTCGGAATCATCATGCCCAGGCTCGACCAGCTGTTCACATGGTCGTCGGAGGAACTCGAGTCGCCGGGGCTTCGTGACCTTCTCGAACGGGGCGTCCCCGCCTATGCGTGGCCACACAGCGACGCGGGCATTTGGACGTTCGACCCCTCGTGGATTGCCCGCGCCGCCCATCGGCTTCTACCGCCCGCCCCCGCGATGTGAGAATCAAGGCATGGCATACGTGGCCGGCGGTGGCGAATTCAACCGCGACACCAACTACATCACCACCCGAATCACCGCCGACGGCCGTGACGGCTACCCAGTCGAACCGGACCGGTATCGGCTGATCGTCGCGAGGGCCTGTCCCTGGGCGAACCGCACGATCATCGTGCGCAGGCTGCTCGGCCTCGAAAGCGTACTGTCCATTGGCTTTTGCGGGCCCACCCACGATGAGGACAGCTGGACGTTCGACCTCGACCCCGGCGGCGTCGACCCGGTGCTGAAGATTCCCCGGCTCAAGGACGCCTACCTCAAACGTATCCCTGATTATCCCAAGGGCATCACGGTGCCTGCGATCGTCGATGTGCCGACGGGCCAGGTCGTTACCAACGACTTCGCGCAGATCACGCTCGACTTCTCCACCGAGTGGGCCAAGTTCCACCGCGACGGCGCCCCGCAGCTCTACCCCGAAGGCCGCAGGGACGAGATCGACGACGTCGCCAAGCGCATCTACACCGAGGTCAACAACGGCGTCTACCGTTGCGGATTCGCCGGCTCCCAGGAGTCCTACGACGCGGCCTACGACCGGTTGTTCACCGCGCTGGACTGGCTTTCCGAACGCCTGGCCAAGCAGCGCTATCTCGTCGGCGACACCATCACCGAGGCCGACGTCCGCCTGTTCACCACGTTGGCGCGCTTCGACCCCGTCTACCACGGTCACTTCAAGACCAACAGGAGCAAGCTCAGCGAGATGCCGGTGCTATGGGCATACGCGCGAGACCTGTTCCAGACACCGGGATTCGGCGACACCACCGACTTCGTCCAGATCAAGCAGCACTACTACATCGTGCACAAGGACATCAACCCCACGCAGGTCGTGCCCAAGGGGCCAGACCTGTCCAACTGGCTCACTCCGCACGGCCGGGAAGCGTTGGGCGGCAGACCGTTTGGCGACGGCACACCGCCCGGGCCGACACCGCAGGGCGAACGGGTGCCCGACGGTCACGGGGCAGGCTGAGGCCACACCGTTTCTATCGACCACTCCGCGTGCCACGACGGACGCTCGTTGCCTTCCGCATCGACCACGATCGTCGGCAACTGCACGACGATGCGGGTCAGCTTGCCGCGATGCGGGTCGACGGTGGGAATCGTCACCGCCAGCGTGCTGTCCGGCCTGAACTCGTCGACCACGTCGGAATCCTCGTAGGCGCGCCCGAGTAGCCACGGCGCCCGTGCGATCGCCGGCGGCACCGACAACTGCACCGGATGGCGGCCGTCGACCGCGAGTTTGCCTACGGTTTGCGGATTTTCGCAGTTGTTGAAGTCGTTCACGTCGCAATAGAGGTAGGGCCCCACGCGCGTCAGGTGTCCTTGCGTGTAAGCGCTGATCTCCGGATGCTCCTGCCGGGGCTGCTGAGCCAGTCGCCAAATCAGCACGCCGGTGCCGAGAGACGCCACGACGACAACCACCGCCAACACGGCAAGGACACGTTTCACTGCGGCGCCACCGGCGCTGGCCGCCCGCCCTCTTGCTCCGCCAGCACCGGACGGTTGCCGCCGAGACCTGGGATCAACGACTCGCCGCGGTAGCTCACCACCGTCTGCGCCAGTCCGAGGATCAGCACCGCGCTGATGGCCGTGAAGCCCGCCCACAGATCGGTGTAGATCAACACCCCCGTCGCGCCGCCCGCCACCCAGGCCAGCTGCAGCAGCGACTCCGAACGGCCGAACGCCGAGGCCCGCGAGCGCTCCGGCAGATCGTCTTGCAGCGACGCGTCAAGCGACGCCTTGCCGATCGCCGCGGCGCCCGAGGTGACGAGGGTGGCGGCCGCGGCCACGAAAAGGTTCCCGGTCACCGCGGCGGCCAGCGCGCTGGCGGTCACCGCGATCGCGCAGCGCACCACCAGTTTCGCCGGATGACCGAGCTTCAGTCGCGCGCTGGTGAAGTTGCCCGCGAAGTTTCCGATCGCCGCCGCCGCACCGATCAGCCCGAGGATGCGCAGCTGCTCCCAGCCGCTGGCGTCGTGCGATTTGGCCACGAACGCCGGATAAAGGAACAGGAAGCCGACCATCACCTTGATGGTGCAGTTGCCCCACAGCGCGGTAATGATGTTGCGGCCCAACGGCTGTCGCGCGGTCGCCGATGGCTTGTGCTGTTCGGGATGCCTGCGCAGCTCACCGCTGCGGCCGTGATAGCTCAACGTGGCGGGCACCTCGCCCTCGGTGACCTCCACCCACTTCGGGATCCGCATCGACAGTGCGGCGCCCGCGACGCTGACCGCGACGATGACGTACAGCGCCCCGGGTAAGTGGACCAACCCGAAGGACCACTCCGCGCCTGCGGCGATCGCGCCGCCGACCATCGTCCCGCCGAGCAGCCCGAACATCGTCAGCCGCGCGTTCACCCGCACCAGGTCGATCGTCGGGGGCAGCACGCGCGGGGTCACCGCACTGCGCAGCACGCTAAATGACTTGGACAGCACCATCATTCCCAGCGCGCATGGGTACAGCACCCATGACGGGTAGCTGCCGGTGGCACCGTCGAAGTTCGCGATCAACACCACCACCAACAGCGTGCGCAGCATGAACGACGTCGCCAGTGCCACCCTGCGGCCGTGCTGAAGGCGGTCCAGCGCAGGCCCGATCAGCGGGGCGATGACCGCGAACGGCGCGATGGTGATCAACAGGTACAGCGCGACCTTGCTCTTGCTTTCCCCGCTGGCCGCCGCGAAGAACAGCGTGTTCGCCAGCGCGACGGCCATCGCGGCGTCGACGGCGAAGTTCGCGACCACCGGCCACGTCAGCGCGGTCAGCCCGGACTTGTCGGCACCGTCCGCAGTGGCGGCCCTGTGCACGAGGCCGTACATCTTGGAACCCATTTCCCGGCTGCGCTGAGCAGCGGCCCTCGTCACGGTCACCTTCTGGCCTGCGGCGGACCCGACGTTCGGTGGCGTATCGACGTACTCCCGCGAGTGTTCGTTCAGCGGTGGCAACCACCTGTTGGAGCTCGGCATGGTCCGGCGTGAGCGCCGATAGCCGCTGCCGTCGCTGGGGTAGTTGGCCATGCCGGGATGCTCGTCACCGGGCGGGTCGTCCCCCGAGTCACTGGGCGGACGCGGCGGGAAATAGCGAGGGTCACGCCGCGGTCCGGTCACAGAATTGATTCTCCCCTATAGCCGCGATTGCGGGCGTGCAGCGAACCGGTGTGGCTTGGGGTTCGCGGGTCAGGCAATATTGATGGCGATGGATAGCGCGACCGAATCTGCAGAACAGGCCACGTCGGCCCCCACGGGGGACCTGGCTGACCGCCCCGACCTGGAGGCGGTGCTCCTTGGCGCCGTCGAACTGGCGCGTTCGGCGATCGTCGAGATGAGCGGCGAGGACACCATCGGGGAGTATCTGGGCGCGGGATTTGAGGACCCGACCTCCGCGACGCACCGATTCCTGGCCGATATGCCGGGATACCGCGGCTGGCAGTGGGCGGTCGTTGTCGCGGCCTGCCCTGGCGCCGATCACGCCACGATCAGCGAAGTGGTGCTGGTGCCCGGGCCGACGGCGTTGCTCGCGCCCAAGTGGGTGCCATGGCACGAGCGGATCCGCCCCGGTGATCTGAGTCCAGGCGACCTCCTTGCCCCGCCGTCCAACGATCCGCGGCTGGTGCCCGGCTTCATGGCCAGCGGTGACCCGCTGGTCGACGAGGTCGCGCTCGAGGTCGGCTTCGGCCGTCGGCAGGTGCTCGGCCCATGGGGCCGCGATGATGCAGCCCAGCGTTGGCACGACGGGGAATTCGGCCCGGGTTCGGCGATGGCGCGGTCCACCCGCAGGGTGTGCCGCGACTGCGGCTTCTATCTTCCGGTGGCAGGAGCGATGGGCTTGATGTTCGGCGTGTGCGCCAACGAGATGGCCGCCGACGGGCATGTGGTCGACGCCGAATACGGTTGCGGCGCACATTCGGACACGCCGGCGCCGCCAGGGACAGGGACACCGATGTTCGACCCCTTCGACGACGGCGTGCTCGACCTCACCGAACCTGCCGACTACGTCGTCCGACTAGCGTTCGGCTGCGGCCTTGATGCGGGCCAGTGTCGCGTTCATGCCGTCGACGAGTTCGCGCTCGAAGCTGGGCACGCCGCCCATCAGCGCATTGACCGACATGTTGGAAACCGCCGTGACGCCGTTCTCGGCGTGGCGCGATTCCACCACGCGCGTTCCCGAATCGGTCGGCTCCAGTTCGTAACTCCACACCGTGTTGTTCAGATTCACCCGGAACGCCAACTTCTTCTCGGGGATGACCTCGGTGATCGTGGAGGTGGTCGGCCAGACGAGGAACTTGCGGCGATTGAAGTTGATCGTGCGGGTGCCTTGGCGCAGCGGACCGAACGACTTCATCAACCTGCATTGCGGGCTCCACTGCGGCATCAGGCGCAGGTCGGAAACCAGCGCCCACACCCTGGCGACTGGAGCGTTGATGTCGATCCGCGCTTGCAACAGTGGCGCTGCCACGCTTCCCCCTTCGGGATTAGTCCAGACCGCCTTGTGCGCCACGGGATCCGCGACGCACGGCGCGACGTTGCCATAGAAAGATCGATGTGCCAAGGACGCCGACGCCGAGCCCGGCGATGGTGGTGGGCCGCCAGTCGTGCAGGGCGGGCACCGTAAAGGCCAACACCACGGTGATCACCCAGCCCGCGGCGATCACCACGATCACCGGCCACGGTTTGAGCAGCGCGGCGGGCAGGGCGGGCACTTCTTGGCTCTCGGATGACATTGAAAACAACGTATCCGATTACCGAAGATTTCCCGAGACCTCCTAGGTAGTCTTTGCCTCGTGTTTCGCCACGATGCGTTTGGAGATCTGGTGGTTCGTGTCGGCGGCGAACCGGGCCGCGACGCCGCTTTCGACAGCCGCCGCGCCGCACTGGTCTTCTCGGCCTGCAACCGTTTCCGCAGCCGCAGCTGTCGTTCGCGATCCGAATTCTATCCCGAACCCGTTGCTCTCTCACCCGTCGCTGGTGGTGGCGTTGTTGTCGTTGCCCTTGTCGACGCCGAGGAACCCATCGCACTGGCTCGGCGAGCGGGGCTTCCGGCGCGTCGATAGTCACGTACAGAAACCACTTGCCGTCCCGATCGATCTCGTCGGTCACCGATCGACGCGGTTGCGCAACAGCATCAGCTGCTTCGAGTCGCCCATCGATCCGTATGTTCTTCAACCGCCCGGCCACCGTCCAGATCGACACCATGGCTTGTCGTCCGCCGCTTTCGTCGGGGAATCTCCAGGACAAACAACAGGCTTCAAATAGCTTCTCAATAAGAGGAAAGACTTCGAAGGCCGGCTGGCGAGCGATCTTTCCCTGGCGGTGATCCGCCTTGCTCGCCAATTGCGGTTCCGTCGCCCGGAATCCCCGGTTTCGCTATCGCAGCTGTCGGCGTTGTCGACGCTTGCTAAGGAAGGCGCGATGACGCCTGGTGCGTTAGCCGACCGGGAGCGGGTGCGGCCGCCGTCGATGACCAGGGTCATCGCGTCGCTGGCCGAACTGGGTTTGGTCGCGCGCACCGCGCATCCCGCCGACGGTCGTCAGGTGCTGGTGACGGTGTCGGACAGCGGGACGGACCTGATCGAGGCCGAGCGGCGTGCCAGCCAGGAGTGGCTTAAACAACGGCTGGCCCGGCTGGAACCAGACCAACGCAAGACGTTGTTGATGGCCGCCGACCTGATGTCGGCCATCGTCGACGAAAGCGCGTGAGTCCCAACGTAATCGACGTCTCCGATCCCGCCGACTCCAGGCTGGACGACTTCCGCGATCTCAACAGCGTGGACCGCAGGCCGGACCTGCCCACCGGCAAGGGCCTTGTCATCGCCGAGGGCGTGCTGGTCGTGCAGCGCATGCTGGCGTCGCGGTTCGCCCCGCGGGCGCTGCTCGGCACCGACCGGCGGCTTGCCGAACTGTCGGCCGACCTGGGCAACGTCGAGGCGCCGTACTACCGGGCGGATGCCGACGTGATGGCCGAGGTGGTCGGATTCCATCTGAACCGCGGGGTGCTGGCGTCCGCGTCGCGTCCGCAGGAGCTGGCCGTGGCGCAGGTGCTCGACGGCGCCCGCACCGTCGCGGTCCTCGAAGGCGTCAACGACCACGAGAATCTCGGCTCGATCTTCCGCAACGCCGCAGGCCTTGGCGTCGACGCGATCGTATTCGGCAGCGGCTGTGCCGACCCGCTGTACCGGCGCGCCGTACGGGTGTCGATGGGCCACGCGCTGCTGGTGCCCTACGCGTGGTCCGACGCGTGGCCAGGTGACTTAGAGTTGCTGCGGAACAACGGGTTTCGGCTCCTTGCCATGACCCCCGACGCATCGGCACTTACCCTTCCCGACGCGATGACCGCACTTGCCGACCAGCGGGTCGCGATTCTGGTGGGCGCAGAAGGCCCCGGTCTGACCGAGCGGGCCATGCACGCCAGCGATATGCGGGTGCGCATCCCGATGTCGAGGGGCACCGACTCGCTCAACGTCGCGACCGCGGCGGCGCTGGCGTTCTACGAACGGGCTAGATTGGCGCTACTACAATTCAACGCACGCACAATGATTGCCATGACGCATTCGCGGCCATCGCCAACTTCCATCGGTTTCCACCCGATTTCCCGTCGGTCGAGGCCGCGACGGGGGCGGTGACGGGATTAATCGCGCATCCGGATTCTTCGGTGTCGTCGCCGAGGACAACGGGCGAATCCTCGGAAGCAACTTTCTCGACGAACGGTCGATGATTCGCGGCCTCGGCCCGATCACCGTCGATCCCAATCGCAGGATCGTCGGGTCGGACTGGTGCTGATGAACGCGCTGCTCGAACGAAGCGCGACACAGGATGCGCCCGGGGTGCGATTGCTGCAATCGGCCTACCACAACCGCCGATGAGCCTGTACGCCAAGCTCGGGTTCGTGTGCGTGAACCGTTCGCCACTATGCAGGGCAAGCCGCTCGGGCTCGTTCCTGGCTACGCCGTCCCGCGACCGACGCGGAGTCCAGGCGTGCAACACTTATTCCACCCACACCCCATACACTCCAGCCTCCACACCACACACACCACCGCATCTCCACCATCCCAACCACACACTCCCCACCCCAACCCCCCCCCCACCACACACCCCCCACACCCCCCAAACAACCCCACACCCCCACCCCCCTACACCCCGACTACCGCGCCGTGACCGATGACTCGACGCCGTGGGCGACGGGATTGACGGTGGCCGCGTTCGTCGCCGCGGTGACCGGTGCCGCCGTGATCGTGTTGAGCCTCGGCCTGACCCGCGTCCACCCGCTGCTCGCTGTCGGGCTCAACATGGTGGCCGTCGGCGGGCTCGCACCGACGGTGTGGGGTTGGCGCAAGCTTCCGGTGTGGCGATGGTTCGTGCTCGGCTCCGGTGTCGGCGTGGCCGGTGCATGGCTGGGCCTGCTGGCGATGGCCCTTGGGGGATAACGGAATTCAGCCGATGAGGGATTCCGCCAGCCGCGTCCGCGACAAGGCGAGGTCGTCGACGCCGAGAATCCGCAGCACCACCTGATCGGCACCGGCCGCGTGGTACTCGGCGACCCTTGCCGCGATCGCCGCGGTGTCGCCCCATGCGGCGATGCCGTCCAGCAGCCGATCGCTGACCCCGTCGATGTCGCTCTCGGAGAATCCCTGACGCAGCAGGTTGCGGCGATAGCCGCCCACCTTGGCAAGGAAGTCCAGCGGCACCGCCGCCGCCTTTCGCGCCACCTCCCGATCGGCGACGGGCATGACCATCAGCAGCACCGCCAGCAGCCGGTCCTGGCCGAGGGTGGCGCGCGCGTCGGCGACATAGGAGGGCGTGACCAGATACGGGTACGCACCAGAAGCCCGGTCGCGTGCCAGCGCCAGCATGTTGGGCCCGAGCGCCGCCAGCACCCTCGTCGAGACGGGCACACCAGCGCAGTCCAGCTCGTTGAGATAGGTGTTCAGGGTCTCCAGCGGATGGGCGTTGCGCGCACCGCCGAGCCCGACGATGAATCGCCGAGGGTGGTCACGCTGCAACGCCTGGTAGGCCGCGATCACGTCGGCCGCGGGCACCTCGGATACCGGGACGATGCCGGTGCCGACGGGAATCGCCTTGGTGGCGCGCACCGCTACGTCGAGCATCGGGAGGTTGCCCGACCGCCACAACGTCGAGAACCCAAGGCTTTCCGCATGCCGCGCCTCGTCGGCGACGACGGCGGCATCATCGGTGTACGGATTGCTGCTTGCAAGGCCGATCGGCCCAAGCGTGTTCATGTCAACGCACGCTAGGACCTCAACGACGGTTCAGGTCAAGCCGATCGTCAGCGCTGGCCGCTGGAGCGCACCCCGAGCAGCACGTCCTCCCACGCGGGCACCGAAGGCTTGCCCTTGCGCGCCCGCGGCTTCGGCGGGGCAGGCGGCTCTGGTGTTGGCGTGGGGGTAGGTGCGGGCGCCGGTGGTGGCACGGGCTCTTCGAAGTCGAGTTGGGGGAGGGCCGCGACCGGGCGCAGCGGACGCGCGAAGTCGGGGTCGATCAACTCGCAGGCCGCGTCGTCGAACGCGGTCACGGTGCCGCCGTGTGCGCCGGGGGTGAACCGGAAATGCGCGACGTTGTCCGAAAGGCCCGCTTTCCACGCCAACTGCACGGTCCAGCGGCCGTCCTCGTTGCGCCAGGCGTCCCAGTTGGTTCCTTCGGGGTCAAGACCACGGGCGATCAGCGCGGCCATCACGGTCTCCAGCAGCGTCAGCACCGAAGGGCCATCGGGCATCACCGGGTGCGCCGCGGTTGCCAGCTCGGCCGCGCGTGAGCGCTCGAGCAGCACCGGATGAGCAAACCTCTCGACCCGCGCGATGTCGACCCCTGCCGAAGAGGCGACCTGCTCGACGGAAGCGCCTGCGCGGATCCGGGCTTGAATATCCTTGGGACGCAGCACGCTTGGAACCTCGGCCTCGGTATGGGATTGACTTGTGCCGGTTTTCTCGCCGCGCAGGGCGGCCCGCAACCGGTCGTCGGGCAGCAGGATGAACTTCTCCCCGGAGTCGCCGGATTCGCAGATGATGCGTTTGCCGTCGACGTCCAACCCGACGACTTTGAGTTCCTGCATGCCGACCTCCTCCGGGCGAGCGCCAAGCCCGATTAGCACGTCACCCTACTTCGTTATCTAGCCGTAACCCGGCAGACACGCCCGAGGTCAGAGGCGTTCGACTACCCAGTCGATGCATTGGGTCAGTGCGCTGACGTCGTCCGGCTCCACCGCCGCGAACATCCCGACCCGCAACTGGTTGCGCCCGAGTTTGCGGTACGGCTCGGTGTCCACCACGCCGTTGGCCCGCAGCGCCTTGGCGACCGCGGCGGCGTCCACCTCGTCGGAGAAGTCGACGGTGCCGACGACCTGCGAGCGCAACTCGGGATCGGACACGAACGGGGTAGCGAATGCGGACGCCTCGGCCCAGGTGTACAGCCGCTGCGACGAGTCGGTGGTGCGCTTGACGGCCCAGTCGAGTCCGCCATTGGCCAGCAACCAGTCGATCTGCTCGGCCAGCAGGATCAGCGTGCCGATCGCCGGGGTGTTGTAGGTCTGGTTCTTGACGCTGTTCTCGACCGCGATGGGCAGCGAAAGGAAGTCGGGCACCCAGCGGCCCGACCCCGCGATCGCCTCGATCCGCGCCAGCGCGGCGGGGGACAGGATCGCGACCCACAGGCCGCCGTCGCCTGCGAAATTCTTCTGCGGCGCGAAGTAGTAGGCGTCGGTCTCGGTGATGTCCACGGGCAGACCGCCTGCCGCCGACGTCGCGTCGATGGCGATCAGGGCGTCACCGGATCCCTCGGGCCGCACGACGGGCACCGCGACGCCGGTCGAGGTTTCGTTGTGGGCCCAGCCGATCAGGTCGACGGACGGGTCGGCCTGCGGCTTTGGCGCGCTGCCGGGGTCGGCCTTGACGATGATCGGGTCGCCGACGAACGGGTTCTTCGCCACGCAGGAGGCGAACTTGCTGCTGAACTCGCCGTAGGTCAGGTGCAGCGAGCGCTTGTCGATGAGCCCGAACGCCGCCGCATCCCAGAACGCCGTCGAACCGCCGTTGCCGAGGATGACCTCGTAGCCGTCGGGCACCGAAAACAGCTGACGCAGCCCGTCGCGGACCCTGCCCACCAGATTCTTGACCGGCGCCTGCCGGTGCGACGTCCCGAACAGGTCGCCCGCGGCGGCAAGGGCCTGCAGTTGTTCCGGCCGCACCTTGGACGGCCCACAGCCGAAGCGTCCGTCGTTCGGCTTGAGGTCGGCGGGGATCGTCAATTCGGCCATGGCTCCTAGCGTAATGACCCGACTTGGGCGCATCCGGCGCGGAGGGTCGGCAAAGAACCCGGAAATGTTTGCAAACCCAAATTCATCGGCTCCGCTGTGTCCATACTGTTATCAGTCGGGGACTGAGCCTGTGGGGGGCCACGTGATCAGTCGCGGGAAGAGTTCGAGGGCCATACCGGTCTGCGCAGCGGCGGTCGCGGCCTTCGGTTCGATGGTCGCCGCGCTGCCGGCCAACGCCTACGCCGACCAGGGCGGCGCAGTGCTGGGCCAGATCAACGCCGAGCGCGCGGCGAACGGCTGTGCACCCGTTGTGGCCAATCCGCAGCTGACTGCGTCGGCAGCGCGGCACGCCAACGACATGCTCGCAAACGGAGTGCACTCCCACACTGGTTCGGACGGCTCATCCCTGGTCCAGCGCGTCACGGACGCCGGCTACGCGCCCTACCAGACCGTCGGCGAGATCGTCTATTGGGGCACTGGCTCCGTCGGCACTCCGGCTGCTGCGGTCACCTCGTGGATGAACAGCCCTGGCCACCGCGCGATCATCACCAACTGCGGATTGACCGAAGCGGGGTTCTCGGCGGTGAGCAACGGCAACAAGATGGCCGTGGCGGGGGATTTCGGGAAGAAGTAGGGACTTGTAGCAGAGTTGAGGCATGGATCCGCTGCAGGAACGGGAGCTGGCCAGCGAGGCCTTGGACGCCGTCGCGAAGGCCGCGGCAGATTACCTGTCCGGATTGGACGAGCGCCTCGTGTCTGATCCGGCCGCCATGGAGCTGCTCGACGAGCTGAGGCAGCCGCTCCCCGAAAACGGCTTCGGCACCCTGGATTCCGTCGACGAGCTGCTGCGCATCGGCACCGCCGCCGCAACGCATTCCGCGGGGCCGCGGTTCTTCCACTTCGTCATCGGTGGGACAACACCCGCGGCCACCGCCGCCGACTGGGTCGCCGCCCTGCTCGACCAGAATGCCGGGCTGTGGACGTCGTCGCCACTGGCGACCACTCTCGAGACCGTCACGCTGGGCTGGCTGAAGGACCTCTTCGGCCTGCCGCCCGACTGGGGTGGCGTGCTCACACCGAGTGCGACGTTCGCCAACCTCACCGGTCTCGCCGCGGCGCGCCAGTGGTGGGGGTCCAAGCACGGTCGCGACGTCACCGCCGACGGGCTGGCCGGGCTGCCTGCGATGCCGGTACTCGCCAGCGGGTACGTGCACGCGAGCGTGCGCAAGGCGATGCAGATCCTCGGGGCCGGCCGCGACGCCGTCACCGTCTGCAGCCGCGACGACGCAGGACGGGTCGACCTCGACGCGATGGACGTCGCGCTCGGGCGGATCGACGGCCCCGCGGTCATCGTCGGGTGCGCCGGTGAGGTCAACGCCGGCGACTTCGACCCCATCGACGCCATGGCCGACCTCGCCGAAAAGCACGGCAGCTGGCTGCATGTCGACGGCGCCTTCGGCCTGTTCGCCGCTCTCTCGCCGCGCACCGCGCACTTGGTCGACGGGGTTACTCGTGCCGACTCGGTGGCCGCCGATGCGCACAAGTGGCTCAACGTGCCGTACGAGAGCGGCTTCGCGTTCGTCCGCGACCCGCGCACGCTGACCGATGCGTTCGGCTCGTTCGGGGTGCCCTATCTCGCGTCCGTCGACGCCACCCAGATCGACTACAACCAGCTCGGTCCGGAGTCCTCGCGCCGCGCCCGCGCGCTGCCGATCTGGGCGACGCTGCGCGCGTACGGCCGCGAAGGTCATCGGGCGATGATCGAACGCCACCTCGACGTGACCGCCCACCTCGGCCGACTGGTCTCCGATGCGCCGGACCTCGAAGCGCTGGCACCGGTTCAGCTGTGCATCGCCTGTTTTCGGTATCGGCCGCCGGGTGTCGCCGAGGAGCGCCTCGATGAGCTGAACTCGCAACTGGGCCGCGAGCTGCTGGCCGACGGCCGGGTTTACGTCGGCACGACGGTGTACCGCAATCGTGTCGCGTTGCGTCCGGCCATCGTGAATTGGCGTACCACGCAACGGGATATCGAATTACTCGTCGATGTGGTGCGTGAAATCGGGGAGCGGATCACCGCTAGCTGGTGAGGATGCGGGCTCCGTCGGCGGTGACGGCGACGGTGTGCTCGCTGTGCGCGGCCCTCGCCCCCGACGCCGTGCGCAGTGTCCAGCCGTCCGGGTCGTGGATGTAGTCGTCGGTGCCGTCGGCGATCAGCATCGGCTCGATCGCGATGACGAGGCCCGGCTTCAGCCGCATGCCCTTGCCCGGCCTTCCTTCGTTGGGCACATGCGGATCCTCGTGCATGGTGCGACCGATGCCGTGGCCGCCGTGGTCGGCCAGTAGGCCGTACCCCTCAGCCCGGACCGCAGACGAAATTGCGTGCCCGACGTCGCCGAGGGTGTTGCCGGGCCGCACGGCCGCGATGCCCGCCGCCAGCGCCTTGTCGGCGGCTTCGATCAGCGCGGCGTCTGCGGGTTGCGGCGTCCCAACGATGAAGCTGCGCGCCGCGTCACCGCACCAGCCCCGCAGAATCGCGCCGAAGTCCACGGACACCAGATCCCCGTCGGCAAGCACCTGCCCGTTGGGCACACCGTGCACGACCGCGTCGTTGACGCTCACGCACAGCACCGCAGGGAATGGGCTCGGCGCCCAGCGCGGGTGATAGTTGAGGAACGGCGAACTCGCGCCGTGGCGGGCCAGCACGTCGGCGGCGACCTTGTCGAGATCGGCGGTGGACAGTCCCGGCCTAGCATGCTCGGCCACCGCCCGCAGGGCTTCAGCGACGACGGCGCCGGCCGCGGCCATGGCCTCGACCTCGGCTTCGGTCTTCAACTCAACCATCGTTGTGTGTCCTCCGTCACATCATCGACCTGCGGCTCCGCGCGCCACATCGCAGGAACGGGTCTGTTCATTAGGCGATACCTGCGGTACCGTCGTTGGACATCGAGTACCTAAATGTAAACCTCATGGGAGGCTTCAAATGGCTCGAACGGCCATCGTCAATCGCTGGCGTCGCAACATGGATGTGTCCGACGACGCCGAGTACGTGGACATGCTCAACACACTGTCCGAGGGGTCGGTGCGTCGCAACTTCAATCCGTACACGGACATCGAGTGGGACTCGCCCGAGTTCGCGGTGATCGAAAACGACGAGCGCTGGATTCTGCCTGGAACCGATCCGTTGGGGCGGCACCCGTGGTACCAGGCGCAGTCGAAGGAACGCCAGATCGAGATCGGGATGTGGCGGCAGGCCAACGTTGCCAAGGTCGGTCTGCACTTCGAATCCATCCTGATTCGCGGGCTGATGGAGTACGCCTTCTGGACGCCGAACGGGTCGGCGGAGTACCGGTACTGCTTGCACGAAGCGGTCGAAGAGTGCAACCACACCATGATGTTCCAGGAGATGGTGAACCGAATCGGCGTCGACGTGCCTGGCATGCCGCGGATGCTGAAGTGGATCCAGCCGGTCATCCCGCTCGTCGCCGGTCCGCTGCCGATCCCGTTCTGGTTCGGCATCCTCGCCGGCGAGGAGCCCATCGACCACACCCAGAAGAATGTGCTACGCGAGGGCAAGACGCTGCATCCGATCATGGAGCGGGTGATGGCCATCCACGTCGCCGAGGAGGCCAGGCACATCTCGTTCGCGCATGAGTATCTGCGCAAGCGGGTTCCGCACCTGCCCCGGCGCAAGCGGTTCTGGTTGTCGCTCTACGTTCCGCTCACGATGCGGATCCTGTGCTCGGCCATCATCGTTCCGCCGCGCTCGTTCTGGAAGACGTTCGACATTCCGCGTTCGGTGCGCAAGGAAATCTTCTTCCGCTCACCGGAGTCCAAGCAGATGCTGCGTGACATGTTCGGTGACGTCCGGATGCTCTGCAAGGACACCGGCCTCATCAATCCGATCGCCAAGCTGGTGTGGCGTATCTGCAAGATCGACGGCAGGCCAAGCCGCTACCGCAGCGAACCGCAGCGCCAGCACGTGGTCGCTGCCTAGGGGTTTCATGCCACACGTAATCACCCAGTCGTGTTGCAGCGACGGGTCCTGTGTCTACGCCTGCCCGGTGAACTGTATTCACCCGTCACCGGACGAGCCGGGCTTCGCCACGGCCGAGATGCTCTACATCGATCCGGTCGCGTGCGTGGATTGCGGTGCGTGCGTGAGCGCGTGCCCGGTCGGGGCCATCGCACCCGACACCAAGCTGGAACCCAAGCAGCTGCCCTTCATCGAGCTGAACGCGGCGTTCTATCCCAAGCGGGAGACCAAGCTGCCGCCGACGTCCAAGCTGGCTCCGGTGATCGAGGCGCCGTTCGTCGAGGCCCGTTCCGGTGGCCCGCTGACGGTGGCGATCGTCGGTTCGGGGCCGGCCGCGATGTACGCCGCCGACGAGCTACTCACCCAGCGTGGCGTGCGGGTCAACGTCTTCGAAAAGCTGCCGACACCGTACGGGCTGGTGCGCGCGGGCGTGGCGCCCGACCACCAGAGCACCAAGCGGGTGACGACGCTGTTCGACACGATCGCCAGGCGGCGCGGGTTTCGGTTCTACCTCAACGTCGAGGTGGGATCGGACCTGACTCACGCCGAGCTGCTCGCGCACCATCACGCGGTGCTTTATGCGGTCGGAGCGCCCAACGATCGCAGGCTGGACATCGAGGGCATGGGCCTGCCGGGCACAGGGACCGCCACCGAGCTGGTGGCCTGGATCAACGGGCATCCCGAATTCGCAACCCTCCCAGTCGATCTGAACCACGAACGGGTGGTCATCGTCGGCAACGGCAACGTCGCCCTCGACGTCGCGCGCATTCTCACGACGGATCCGGATGCGTTGGCGCGCACCGACATCTCCGATGGGGCGCTGGCCACGCTGCGTGGCTCGCGCGTCAACGAGGTCGTGATCGCCGCCCGCCGCGGGCCCGCCGATTCAGCGTTCACTCTGCCCGAACTGATCGGGCTGACGTCGACGTGCGAGGTGGTGCTCGATGCGGCGGACCACGATCTGGTCATCCGTGACCTGGCCGTCGCCTCGGATCCGTTGACACGCAACAAACTCGAGATCCTCAGCAAGCTCGGGGATGCCTCGGCGCCGGTCACTCGGCCAAGGATCCGGCTGGCGTATCAGCTGACCCCGAAGCGCGTTGTTGGAAACGGGCGCGCCGAAGGTGTGGAATTCACCGTGACGGGCAGCGACGAGGTGGTTGCGCTCTCGGCCGGCCTGGTGCTGACCTCAATTGGCTACCGCGGCAAGCCGATTCGTGGGCTGCCATTCGACGAGTCCGCCGCCGTGGTGCCCAATGAAGGGGGCCGCGTCATTGGCGCGCCGGGTAGTTACGTCGCTGGCTGGATCAAGCGCGGGCCGACGGGATTCATCGGGACCAACAAGTCGTGCGCCGCGGAGACGGTGCACCTCCTGGTCGCCGACTACAACGCCGGTCTGCTTGCCGACCCCGCCGGCAAGCCTGCGGCGCTGGACAAGTTCGTGCGCAGTCGTCAACCCGATGTGGTCGACGCTGCGGGTTGGAAAGCCATCGATGCCGCTGAGGTCGCGCGTGGCGGCGACGAGCGGCCCCGCGACAAGTTCACCGCGGTCGCCGACATGCTGGCCGCCGCGGCGACCGCGCCCGCCCCGCCCATGCACGAGCGACTGCTGGCGGGCCTGCGCCGCTAACCGCCCTTTTGGATCTGGATCAGGTTGCCGCACGTGTCATCGAGCACGGCCGTGGTCACCGGCCCCATATCCGTCGGTTCCTGGGTGAAGCGCACCCCAAGGCCGCGCAGCCGCTCGAACTCCGCGTGGACGTCGTCGACGGCGAAGGCGGTGAATGGGATGCCATCGGCGACCAGCGCATCCTTGAACGGCTTGGCCGCCGGGTGGCCGCTGGGTTCGAGTAGCAGCTCGGTGCCCTCGGGGTCCTCGGGGGACACCACGGTCAGCCACCGGTACTCGCCCGTCGGGACGTCGTGCTTCTTCACAAATCCCAACACCTCGGTATAGAAGCGCAGCGCCTCTTCCTGGTCGTTGACGAACACACTGGTCAGGTTGATTCTCATGGTCGATCCCTCCCGGCCTTCCTGAGCCACCGCTCGACGATCGGTTCGAGCGGGGTGGTGTTGATGTAGTGGAACTTGTACCGGCCCTCACGCCTGGTCTCGAGCAGGCCCGCTGCCTCGAGTACCTCGAGGTGCTGCGAGATCGCCTGCCGCGACGAGGCAAGCCCGTGCCTGGTCGTCAAGCGCGCGCAGATCTCGAAGAGCGTCTGCCCGTTTCTCTCGGTGAGCTCGTCGAGGATCGTGCGGCGCGTGGGATCGGCAAGGGCCTTGAAGACGTCACCCACATTCGAAATGTTATGCAAGTAGCCACTTGCCTGTCAACTTCCCCAAAGCCACCCGGGCGGTAGGAGCTTTCGCGTATAGCAATGGGCATGAAGCCTGCTTGCTACGTCGGTCGAGTGGGGGGTTTGGCCGTTGCCCTTGGGGTCGGGGCGGCGGTGGTCACCGGTTCGCCGGGGTTGGCATGGGCCGAGACGCCCTCGTCGGAATCGTCCTCATCGGATTCGCCAGCGGACGCCACGCCGGCGGACACGACGGATCCCCACGGCGACACCACGCCTGAGCAGACACCCGACGAACCCGATGATCCGCCGTCGACCACCACCTCGACGACGACATCGACGTCGACGGGATCCACCACATCGTCGGCCCCGCCGGGAATTGTGGTGAGCACCGGCGGTGCGCTGCCGAGTGCGGACGAGGACGAAGAAACGGACGAGACGACCGAGACGGTGGCGCCAACCGAGACGGCGACGCCCGAACCGGAACCCACCGAGGAACCGGAGCCCGAGCCCGAATCCGGCGATCCGCCCACCGCCGAGCCGACAACCGAACCCACCGCGTCGAACGACCCGCCCGCGCCCGAGGTTCATGGCACCCACGTGACCGTCGATGCGGATGCCCAGCGCACCGCCGCGCGTGCTGCCGACGAAGAAGAGCCGGTGAATTTCCTTGCCGCGCAGACGATGTCAGCGCCATCGACTGCCGCGGTCACGACCACGGTGACGACGCCGACAGTACCGACGTTGCGGCCGTGGCCGACGGCATACGACCCGCTCACCTTGGTCAGCTATGCAGTGGGCATCGTGTCGGATGTCGTGACCGCGTTCCTGAGCCCGTTCACTGCCGGCCTGCCCGCGCCGCCAGCCGATCCGTCGCTGTGGGGGCTTCTCGCCTGGGTGCGCCGGGAGTTCTTCAACTCCTCACCGACCATCACCTACAACCCCACGCAGAACACCCAAAGCCTGAACCTCGACGGCGATCCGGAGGTCAAGGGCAAGATCGGTGCGGTCGATGCCGACGGTGACGCGCTGACGTACACCGTCATCGGCCGCCCGCTCAACGGCGGGACGGTGTCGGTCGACGCGAACGGCAACTTCACCTACCGGCCGATGAACGCGATGGCAGCGGTCGGCGGAGTCGACACGTTCGTCGTCGTCGTCGGCGAAGAGGCCGAAGGCGTGCACCTCCACGGCCCGGTGGGGTTGCTGCAGTTCGTACCGATTCTCGGTAGCTTCGTGAACCCCGGCGGTGGTCACCGGGTGGCGCAGGCGATCACCGTCAACGTGACACCTGTTGCGGGTGTTGACTTGTCGCTTCCGCCCGGCTTCCACTGGGGCGTCGCACACGCCGGATTCCAGGCAGAGGGTGGCCCGAACTCGCCGGTGGATCCCAATTCCGATTGGTACAAGTGGGTGCACGACCCGATCAATCAGCTGCTGAAAATCACCAACGGCGTTCCGGAGAACGGGCCGGGGGCCTACATCTCCTACGACTCCGACGCGCTGCTGGCTCGCAACGATCTCGGCATGAACACCTTCCGGATGGGCGTGGAGTGGAGCCGCATCTTCCCGAATTCCACTGCGGCGATTGATATTTCGGACGAAGGCGGCACCGTCAGCCTGGCCGATCTCGAGGCGCTGGACGCGCTGGCCAACGACGCGGAGGTGGCGCACTACGAGGCCGTTTTCGCCGCACTCCGCGCCCGGGGGCTGGAGCCGTTCGTCACGGTCAACCACTTCACGCTGCCTTCGTGGGTGCACGACCCGATCACGGCGCGGCCCCTGATCCAACTCGGGCTGCCCGCGCCCGCCGCGGGCTGGCTGTCGCCGACCACGCCGGTCGAGTTCGAGAAGTACGCGGCATACCTGGCGTGGAAGTACGGCGATCAGGTCGACAACTGGGCCACGCTCAACGAGCCGTTCCCCCCGGTACTCACCGAGTTTCTCGCGATTCCCGGGCTCGTCCCGAACTGGCCGCCGGGGGTCATCCGGCCGGACCTCGCCTCGACGTTCCTCGTCAACGAGGCCAAGGGTCACGTGGCCGCGTACGACGCGATCCATCTGTGGGATCAGACCTCGGCGACCATCGGCCAGCCCAAGGCGTTCGTCGGGTTCACCAACAACATGATCCCTGCCCGCCCGGCGAATCCGCTGAGCCAGCTGGACGTGGATGCGGCCGACGCGTGGAACAAGTACTACAACCACTGGTTCCCCAACGCGGTGATCAACGGATGGGTCGACGCGAACTTCGACGGCATCCAGACACCGGACGAGGTACACGCCGACTTCATCGACAAGGTCGACTTCATGGGCGTGCAGTACTACGGGTCGCAGCCGATGCAGGGCTTCGGCGTTGCCCCGCTCCCGGGATTCCCCTTCCTCAAAGGCCTTCCGGTGCGGTGCGCCGCGGAGTCGCCCACGTGCAGCGACTTCAACCAGCCCACGGACCCCGGCGGTTTCCGCGAGGTCCTCGAGGTCGCGGCGTCATACACATTCGCGAACGGCACGCAGGTACCGCTGTGGATCACCGAGAACGGCATCGCCGACGACGAGGACACTAAGCGGCCGTCCTACATCGTGAACCACGTTGCGGTGGTGCAGGACCTGGTCGCGCACGGCATGGATATCCGCGGCTACACCTATTGGTCGTTCGTGGACAACCTCGAATGGTCGGAGGGCTACCACCTGCAGTTCGGCCTGTACGGCTCCGATCCGGCGACACCGGAACTGGAGCGCACTCCGAAGCCGGCAAGCATCTCGGCCATCAAGCAGATCGCGACGTCGAACGGGTTGCCGACGGGCCTTCTCGGGCTGTACATCCCGACCACCCTCTAGGGACGGCACGCCGCGGCGATCTCCGCGGTGTCCCAGTAGAACGGCCGCACTTCGGCGATGCGCCCGTCGACGACGCGGATGGTCTGCAGGATCGGGAAGTCGAGTTCGCGGCCGGTGGCGCGGGCACGGGCGTGCACCTGGGTGAGCACGACGGCGGTGCCAGACGTGGAGAGGAACTCCTGTTCGACGATCTCGAATTCCTCCCACGCCTGGCTCATCGCCGCAAAGAACCGCTCCATGCCATCGTGCCCGCGCCAAATCCCGCCGTAGGGCAGCGATTCGGCTTGATGCAGCACGACGTCGGATGCGAAGAACGGCGCGAGCGGATCGAAGCTCGCCGTACCGGGACCGCCTGCGGCCAGATACTCGACCTCGGCGGCATACATCCCTCGCAACACACTGGCGGTTTCGTTCACACCGTGTAGACGTTCGCCGCGCGCCCGATGTGAGATCGCTACTGGTGCTGGCTCACCGCTTCGGCGATCTCGGCCTCGCTGACCTCGCGTATCGGCTGGCCCATCGACCACCGATGCCCGAACGGGTCGACGAGCTCGCCGTAGCGGTCGCCCCAGAACGCGTCCTCCAGCGGCATCGTGACGGTCGCGCCTGCGTCGACGGCCTTCTGAAACTTCGCGTCGACGTCGGCGACGGTCAGGTGGATGGTGACCGGGGATCCGCCGAGCGCGGGCGGGGTCAACGACTTGCCATCGGACATCTCGGGGAAGTCGTCGTTGAGCATCACCAGCGATCCGTTGATCCGCAGCGCGGCGTGATAGAGCTTCTTGCCGTCGGGTCCAGGGACGCGGCCGAGTTCCTCGGCGTCAAACGCCTTGATGTAGAAGTCGATGGCGGCTGCGCCGTCGGCGACGGTGAGCATGGGGGACACCGAAGGCTGAACATCAATGGCCATGTGAGAGTTCCTCTCGGTTGTTGTTGCCCCGGATGGGCTACCTGTACCGACAAGGCGGGCACGCCTAATTCATCGGCACAGCGGTCATGTAATCACCGCCCACCGACAAGTCGGCGACGTCAGACGACAGAGAACGACGGCCGCAGCCCGGCGCGCCCGGTCAGCGCAAGGAGCACTGCGGGGCCATGGCCGGATGCGACCGCGATTCGGCTGGCCAACGCCAGCGCGTCGGCCAGCACATCGTCCGGCAGTTCGAGCGAAATGCCCAGCGCCGCAGCAATATCGAGGCTGTGCACCGCCAGCTCAAAGGTGCGGGTCCGCAGATACGTGAACAACCGGATACCGCGCCCGCCGATGACCTCGATCAGCCGATCGTCGGCGTCTTCGAGGTCGCCGAACACGCGCTCGACCAGGCCGTCGACGGCCGCCGCCGGATCGTCGCCGAGGTCCCTGCCTGCTTGCCTGCCGCGCTCGAGGACCGCCTCAGGATCAATCCTGAGTGCGGCCGGGGTCACCAGCGCGTAGTACGCGTGCGGAGTGGTGACGTCCTCGCGCTCGGCAGTGGTCTGCAGGTAGGTGCTGACGGTGATCAGCGAGCGCGAGGTGTGGCCGACCAGCGAGCGCATGTCCCAGTCACCCAGGCCGGGGCCGTCCCACGCGTCGGCAGGAATCCGGTGCACGAGCGCCGCGAAACTCCGTGCCGCCGAAGCGAACGTTGCAAACGTGTCGGTCCCCGAGCTCACGACTGAACGACTTGGTCCCAGCCCTCGACCGACTCCGGGCTTCGCGGGTCGGGGCCGACGTAGATGGCGGCCGGGCGGACCAGCTTGCCGAGCCGCTTCTGCTCGAGGATGTGCGCGCACCAGCCGGCGGTGCGACCGCACGTGAACATGGCGGGCATCATCTTCGTCGGCACCTGGGCGAAGTCCAGGATGACCGCGGCCCAGAACTCGACGTTGGTTTCGATCGCCCGGTCGGGGCGGCGCTCGCGCAACTCGGCGAGCGCGGCCTGCTCCAGCGCGGCGGCGACCTCGTAGCGCGGCGCTCCGAGCCGTTCGGCGGTGGCGCGCAACACCCGTGCGCGCGGATCCTCGGCGCGGTAGACGCGGTGACCGAAGCCCATCAGCTTCTCGTGGTGGTCGAGGATGCCCTTGACCACCGCGCGTGCGTCGCCGGTCTTCTCGGCTTCCTCGATCATCGGGATGACGCGGGCGGGTGCGCCGCCGTGCAGTGGGCCGCTCATCGCGCCGATCGCGCCGGACAGCGCCGCCGCGACGTCCGCGCCGGTCGAGGCGATCACCCGCGCGGTGAACGTGGAGGCGTTCATGCCGTGTTCGGCGGCGCTGACCCAGTAGGCGTCGATGGCCTCGACGTGCTTGGGGTCTGGGTCGCCTTGCCAGCGCGTCATGAATCGTGCTGTGACGGTGGAACACTCGTCGATCCTGCGCTGGGGGACTGCGGGCTGATAGATGCCGCGCGCCGATTGCGCGACGTAGGACAGCGCCATCACCGATGCCCGCGCCAGCTGATCGCGGGCGGTCGGCTCGTCAATGTCAAGGATCGGCGCATATCCCCAGATCGGGGCGAGCATGGCCAGCCCGGCCTGCACGTCGACGCGCACGTCGCCGCTGTGGATGGGCAGCGGGAACGGCTCGGCAGGGGGCAGCCCGTGACCGAACCTGCCGTCCACCAGCAGTCCCCATACGTCGCCGAACGTGACGTGCCGGCTGACCAGATCCTCGATGTCGACGCCGCGGTACCGCAGCGCGCCACCGTCCTTGTCCGGTTCTGCGATCTCGGTGGTGAAGGCCACGACGCCTTCAAGCCCCTCGACGAAGTCGTCAGGCACAGCAGTCATGGGCAGATTCTTGCATTCTGTGCTGGGCGTAGCGTGATCGCGTGGCAACTCCCGACGAACACCTCGCGAGGATGCGGGCCGAGTACGGCTCAGTGGAGAAGGACGGCAGCGGAGATCTCGATGCCGATTGGCTCGCCGACGGCTGGCTTGCGCTGCTGCGCAAGTGGTTAGCCGACGCCGAAGAGGCCGGTGTGGCCGAGCCCAACGCCATGGTGGTCGGCACGGTGGATGGCAGGGGAAGGCCCGTCACCAGGACGGTGTTGTGCAAGAGCATGGACGAGACGGGCATCAGCTTCTACACCAACTATGACTCGGCCAAGGGCACCGAACTCGCCTCCGTGCCCTATGCATCGGCCACGTTCCCGTGGTACCTGCTGGGCCGCCAGATTCACGTCCGTGGGCCGGTGACCAAGGTGTCCGAAGAGCTGACCGCCGATTATTGGTCCCATCGGCCGCGCGGTTCGCAGCTGGGCGCATGGGCGTCGCATCAGTCGCGGCCGATCGCGTCGCGGGCCGCGCTTCTGCAGCAACTCGCGGACGTCACCGAACGGTTCGCCGACCGTGACGCGGTACCGGTGCCGCCGAATTGGGGTGGATACCTGATCGCACCAGAGGTCGTCGAATTCTGGCAGGGCCGGGAGAACCGGGTGCACAACAGGATTCGGGTTGCCGAGGGCCGCATCGAGCGGCTGCAGCCTTAGTGCGCCGGCTCTTCGCCGACACCACACCGCTGCGAACGCCGGACTTCCGGCGACTGTGGCTGACCGGCATCGTCACGGTGATCGGCGCCAACCTGACCATTTTCGCGGTGCCGGTACAGCTCTACGCGCTCACCCAGAACTCCGCGTACGTGGGGCTGGCCGGGTTGTTCGCACTGGTGCCGCTGGTGGTGTTCGGTCTGCTTGGCGGGGCATGGGCCGACGCGATGGACCGTCGCCTGCTGCTGATCATCACGTCGTGTGGGCTTGCCGTCGCGTCGGTGCTGTTGTGGCTACAGGCCCTGATGGAGCTCAACAACGTGTGGGTGGTCTTGTGCCTGCTGTCGGTGCAGCAGGCGTTCTACGCGATCAACTCACCGACGCGGTCGGCGGCGATTCCGCGCATGCTGCCAGGAGATCAGCTGCCCGCCGCGAACTCACTCAACATGACCGTGTTCCAGCTCGGCGCCATCGTCGGGCCGCTGCTGGCCGGGGTGATGCTGCATTGGGTCGATTTGTCGACGCTGTATCTCATCGATGCGATCACCTGCATCCTGCCGGTATGGGCGACCTTTCGGCTCGCACCGATACCGCCGATCAACGGGGACAAGGGCTCGTCCGGCTGGGGATTCGGCGCGGTGCTTGACGGCTTTCGGTACCTGGCCGGCAACAATGTGGTGCTGATGTCGTTCGTCGTCGACCTGATCGCGATGATCCTTGGCATGCCGCGGGCGCTGTTCCCGCAAATGGCGCACGAAAGTTTCGGCGGGCCCATCGAGGGCGGCACCACGATGGCGCTGCTTGCCGCAGCGATGTCGATGGGTGCGGTCGCTGGCGGGGTGTTCTCCGGCTGGTTGCCGCGAATACGGCGGCAGGGATTGGCCGTGGTGATCGCGATCGTGGTCTGGGGCCTTGCCATGGTCGGCTTCGGTATTGCCGGCGGGCTGGCACCCGGGACGGCGGGCACCGTTTTGTGGATTGCGTTGGTGTTCTTGGCGATTGGCGGTGCCGCCGACATGGTGTCCGCGGCGTTCCGATCGACGATTTTGCAACAGGCGGCGTCCGACGAGTTGCGCGGCCGGTTGCAGGGTGTGTTCACCGTCGTCGTCGCGGGCGGCCCAAGGCTGGCCGACGCGCTGCATGGCGGCGCGGCCGCCGTCGTCGGCACCACCGTCGCCGCCGCGGGCGGTGGGGCACTGGTCGTGGTCGGCGTGGTGATCGCCGCGCTCGTCGTGCCCGCGTTTATCCGCTACCGGGTGACTGAGGGTGACAAAGTCTGAGGGACGCCAAATGTCCGAACTAGCCATATTCTCCGTCGAATCGCGGCTCTGAGGGATAGCATCTCCAAACGTGGCTGACGCGAGGGGGGAGCCCGCACTGGGTCTGCGCGAACGCAAGAAGCAGCGGACCCGTGCCACGTTGATCGATGCCGCGGTCGAGTTGTGCGAACGGCAGGGTTTCGAGCGCACGACCGTCGATCAGATCGCCGCCATCGCCGACGTTTCGCCGCGTACGTTCAGCCGGTACTTCGCGACCAAGGACGCGATCGCGTTCGCGCTCATCGACGAGGCGATCAACCTGGCCGCCGTCGAGTTGGCGCGCCAGCCTTTGGATATCAACCATTTCGAGGCGTTACGGCGTGCGTACGTGGTGATGTACAACAACACCAAGGTCGCCCCGCCCGGGGGGCTGTCGTCGGCCCGGATGATGTGCACGGTGCGGATCATCATGAGCTCGCCGACGCTGCGACACGCCGCCCTTGAGTACCGTCCGCACGCGGTGAACGCCGAGCTGGCCAAGCGGCTCGGCGTCGATGTCGAGTCCCGCACTCTGCGACTCACCTCCGCGATGTGGGGATCGGTCATCATGACTGCGCTGTCCGACCTCGCCGACGACGGTGTGGATTGGGAGCACCTCGGTACCGATGACATCGTCGCGCGCCTCGAAGAGACATTCATCGAGTTCATCGACGTTATCGGGAACGTTCCGCCGCCCCCCTGAGCGATCCGCGGCACCCCCACGGGCGCGAGTGCGGCAATGGGACTACCTTTTGTAGAGCAGAGACTCCCATTCCCAGCAGCGACGAAGGGATAACCGTGGCCGAGAAGACCGAGCACGCCGCGCTCTCCTACCCCGGTGGCGAGATCGACCTGGACATCGTCCAGGCCACCGAAGGAGCGGACGGCATTGCGTTGGGGCCGCTGCTCTCCAAGACCGGCTATACGACGTTCGACGAGGGCTTCGTCAACACCGCCTCCACCAAGAGCGCCATCACGTACATCGACGGCGACGCGGGGATCCTGCGCTACCGCGGTTACCCGATCGAGCAGCTCGCGGAGAAGTCGAATTTCATCGAGGTCAGCTATCTGCTGATCTACGGCGAGTTGCCGACCACCGAGCAATTGGACAAGTTCACCACCCAGATCCAGCGGCACACGCTGCTGCACGAGGACCTCAAGCGGTTCTTCGACGGCTTCCCGCGCAATGCGCACCCGATGCCGGTGCTCTCCAGCGCCGTCAACGCGTTGAGCGCCTATTACCAGGACTCACTCGACCCGTTCGACGACGAGCAGGTCGAGCTCTCGACGATCCGGCTGCTCGCCAAGCTGCCGACCATCGCGGCGTATGCGTACAAGAAGTCCGTCGGGCAGCCGTTCTTGTACCCGGACAACTCGATGACGCTGGTGGAGAACTTCCTGCGGATGACGTTCGGGCTGCCCGCCGAGCCGTATGAGGTGGATCCCGAGCTCGTGCGGGCCCTCGACATGCTGTTCATCCTGCACGCCGATCACGAGCAGAACTGCTCGACGTCGACGGTCCGGCTGGTCGGCTCGTCGCAGGCCAACCTGTTCACCTCGATCTCCGGCGGCATCAACGCGCTGTGGGGCCCGCTGCACGGCGGCGCCAACCAGGCCGTGCTGGAGATGCTGGACAAGATCCGTCAGGAGCACGGCGACGTCCACGACTTCGTCAAGAAGGTCAAGAACAAGGAAGACGGCGTGAAGCTGATGGGCTTCGGGCACCGCGTCTACAAGAACTACGACCCGCGGGCGCGCATCGTCAAGGAGCAGGCCGACAAGATCCTTGGCAAGCTCGGCGGCGACGACGAACTGCTCGACATCGCCAAGGCGCTCGAAGAGGTCGCGCTGACCGACGACTACTTCGTCGAGCGCAAGCTCTACCCGAACGTCGACTTCTACACCGGCGTGATCTATCGCGCGATGGGCTTCCCGACCAGGATGTTCACCGTGCTCTTCGCGCTCGGCAGGCTGCCGGGCTGGATCGCACACTGGCGCGAGATGCACGACGAGGGCGGCGGCAAGATCGGCCGTCCGCGCCAGGTCTACACCGGGTACACCGAGCGCGACTACAAGGCGCAAGACGCCCGCTGACGTTCTGCGACACATCTCACCGCGACCGAGCTTGCTTTCGCGACAGTTGTAGTTTCACAATAGTTGTGTGAATGAAACCGTCGTGCGGTCGATGAGCGCCCGGCGCAAGGCCATCATCCTGGTGTCTTGCTGCCTGAGCCTGCTGATCGTGTCGATGGACGCGACGATCGTCAACGTCGCCATCCCCAGCATTCGCACCGACCTCGGCGCCTCGGCGTCGCAGCTGCAATGGGTGATCGATATCTACACCCTGGCACTGGCATCGCTGCTGCTGCTGTCGGGCGCCGCAGGCGACCGGTTCGGCCGCAGGCGCACTTTCCAGATCGGCTTGACGCTGTTCGCCGTCGGCTCGCTGCTGTGCAGCATCGCGCCCAACATCGAGACGCTGATCGCCGCGCGGCTACTGCAGGCCATCGGCGGTTCGATGATGAACCCGGTGGCGATGTCGATCATCACGCAGGTGTTCACCGGGCGGGTCGAACGTGCCCGCGCCATCGGCGTCTGGGGCGGGGTGGTCGGCATCTCGATGGCGCTGGGGCCGATCGTCGGCGGGGCGCTCATCGAGTTCGTGGACTGGCGCGCGGTGTTCTGGATCAACCTGCCGATCTGTGCGCTCGCGATCCTGCTGACGGCGATCTTCGTGCCGGAATCCAAATCGGAAACGATGCGCGACGTCGACCCGATCGGGCAGGGCCTCGGCATGGCGTTCCTGTTCGGCATCGTGTTCGTGCTCATCGAAGGCCCCGGTTTCGGATGGGCGGACTGGCGCGTCATCTCCGTCGCAGTCATCGCGGCGCTGGCCTTTACCGTGTTCCTGCGTTACGAGGCGCGGCGTCACGACCCGTTCATCGACCTACGGTTCTTCCGGAGCATCCCGTTCGCATCCGCGACGGTCATCGCGATATGCGCGTTCGCCGCCTGGGGGGCGTTCCTGTTCATGATGTCGTTGTACCTGCAGGAGGCGCGGGGCTTCTCGGCCCTGCACACCGGGCTGATCTATCTGCCCGTCGCCGTTGGCGCACTGGTCTTTTCACCGCTCTCGGGCCGGATGGTCGGCCGCTTCGGCAGTCGGCCGTCGCTGTTGATCGCCGGCGTCCTGCTCACCGTGGCGCCGTTGTTGCTCACCCGACTGAACGCCGAGACGCCGGTGTGGCAACTCTTGGCGATCTTCGCCGTGTTCGGCGTCGGCTTCTCGATGGTCAACGCGCCGATCACCAACGCCGCGGTCAGTGGTATGCCGACCGATCGGGCAGGCGCGGCCTCCGCGGTCGCCTCGACCAGCAGGCAGGTGGGGGTGAGTATCGGTGTGGCGCTGTGTGGTTCGGTCGCGGGCACCGCGCTGGCGACGATAGGCGCGGATTTCGCGACGGCCGCCAGGCCACTGTGGCTGATCTGCTCGGGCCTCGGGCTGGTCATCGTCGTGCTCGGCGCCTACTCGACCTCGGCGCGCGCATTGCGCTCGGCGGAGCGGTTGGCCCCCCTGGTGGCCGGCCCCCAGCGGGTGGTGATCGCCAATGTCGCATAGCCCTCTTGCCGACGAGGTGTGGCGGACGATGGCCGCCATGGTGTTCAGCAACCGTGACAGCTGGAGGCGCGCAGTCGTCGAGCAGACCGGGTTGCCGTTCAGCAGGGTTAGGATTCTCAAACGCCTTGACCGACGGCCGATGTCGGTGAAGCAGGTCGCGTATGCCGCCACCATTGACGCGCCAGCGGCGACGGTTGCGGTCAACGACCTCGAGGAGCGCGGGCTCGTGGTGCGTTCGATCGATCCGACGAATCGGCGGTGCAAATTGGTGTCGCTGACGGACGCCGGCCGGGACGTGGTGGCCGCGATCGACGCGGTCGAAGATCCGGCGCCGGAGGTAGTGGCGGCGCTGTCCGACGCAGAACTCAAGCAGCTGCACACGATTCTGGCGCGCATATCGGCGCTGAGCGCGGATTAGCGCGCCGAAGTCGCTTCCAGCACCGCCATCGCGGCGTTGTGACCGCCTATCCCTGAGACCGCGCCGCCTCGGCGGGATCCCGAGCCGCACAACATGATCCGGTCGTGCGCGGTCGCAACGCCCCAGCGGCGCGCCGGCGTGTCCAAAGGTTCGTCATCCTCGGCGAACGGCCAACTCAACGCGCCGTGAAAGATATTGCCTGCCGTCATGCCCAGCGTGTTCTCCAAGTCCATGGTGGTCTTGGCCTCGATGCACAGCCGACCCGACGAGTCTTCCATGAGCACCTCCTGAATCGGCTCGGCCAGAACCGAATTCAGTGAGCGCAGCACCGCCGACGTCAACGTGTCGCGCATCCGGTCGGGGTCGGCCCCTGCCACCAGGCGATGCGGTGTGTGCAGCCCGAAAACGGTCAGGGTCTGCGCGCCCGCTGCCCGCAGCTCTTCGGAAAGGATGGTCGGATCGGTCAGCGAATGGCAGTAGATCTCACACGGCAGCGGGTCCGGCACCACGCCGTGGTCGGCGCGGGTGTACGCCGTTTCGAGCTGGCTGAATGTCTCGTTGATGTGGAACGTCCCGCCGAATGCCTGCTCCGCGGTGACGGTTTCGTCGCGCAGCCGCGGTAGTCGGCGCAGCATCAGGTTGACTTTCACCTGCGCCCCCGGCGCGAGGGCAGGCTCGGGTTCACCGAGCAGCCCGGCCAGCACCGCGGGTGTCACATTGGCCAGCACGAAACCGGCATGCACGCGATGTTCCTCGCCGTCGCGTCGGTATCTCACGTCGCCATCTGGATCTATGGCGAGAACCTCTGCGCCGGTGATGATTTCGGCCCCGTGGCCGGCCGCCGCCGCGGCCAGCGCGCCGCTGACGGCGCCCATACCGCCGACAGGGACGTCCCAGTCGCCGGTACCGCCACCAACCAGGTGGTACAGGAAGCACACGTTCTGTATCAGCGACGGATCGTCGGCCCGCGCGAACGTGCCGATCAGTGCATCGGTTGCCATCACGCCACGAACCAAATCGTTTTCCACTGCCTCGCGTATCGCTCGGCCGATCGGCTCGTCGACCATGAATCGCCACGAGTCGTCGTCACCCACCAGCGTGCGCGTCGCGTCACGCGTCATCAGCGGCGACGTCAGCGTCGGCCACAACCGCGACGTGACGGCGTGGCAGCGCCGGTAGAACTCGGCGAACCCCTCCTCGTCACCGGCGGCCCCGATCGCCGCGAACGAGCCGGGCGGTCCGATCAGCAGCCCTGTCCGGCCGCCGGTCGCCGGATCGGGGGTGTACGAGGAGTAACGCCGGCGCACCAGCCGCACCCTGGCGCCGAGATCCTCGACGATGCGCCGCGGCAGCAGGCTGACCAGATACGAGTAGCGGGACAGCCGGGCGTCGACACCGTCGAACGCGTGCGCGGACACCGCGGCGCCGCCGACATGGTCGAGCCGTTCGAGCACCTGCACCCGCCTGCCTGCGCGGGCCAGATACGCGGCGGCGACAAGGCCGTTGTGCCCGCCGCCGACGATGACCACGTCGGGCTGGGTCACAGCTCAGCCAAGGTAGCCCTCGACCTCGCCTGCGGGGCGCACCTGCGCCTCACGGGGATCGCCGCCGGTTTCGCGAAGGGCCCGGCGCTGCCGAAGCAGGTCCCAGCACTGATCGAGTGCGACCTCCACCGCTTGCAGCCGTTGCTGTTCCTCCGAGGCGTCGATCTCGTGGTGCTGCAGCTTGGTCCGCAGCTCCTGCTCCTCGGCGACAAGCCGATTGACCTCAGCGAGAATGTCTTGGTCCTTAGTCACGGCTCCAGTCTGCCCGACTACCGTGGGTGCGGTGACTCAGAAACCCGAGATCGAATACCCCGACGGTCCCGCGCCGACAGAGCTCGTGATCAAGGACCTGACGGTCGGCGACGGCGCAGAAGCGGTGCCAGGCGGAACCGTCGAGGTGCATTATGTCGGCGTCGAGTACGACACCGGCGAAGAGTTCGACAGCTCATGGAACCGTGGCGAATCGATCGAGTTTCCGCTCCGCGGGCTGATTCAGGGTTGGCAGGACGGCATTCCCGGGATGAAGGTCGGCGGCCGCAGGCAGCTTGTCATTCCACCGGAACAGGCCTACGGCCCCGAGGGCGGCGGGCACCGATTGTCCGGCAAAACACTGGTTTTCGTCATCGACCTGCTTGCCGCCAGCTGACGGCGCCGCGCGCCCCTAGCGGCGGAACGGCAGATTCAGCAGCAGGCGGACACCGCCAAGCGGGCTGTCTTCCAAAGATGCTGTGCCGCCGTGTAATTCGGCCTGCTGGGCCACCAGGGCCAGGCCGAGTCCAGAGCCTGAATGCGATGCTGTCGACCCGCGGGAGAATCGGTCGAACACCAAGGCGCGCTCTTCTTGTGGCACGCCGACGCCGTCATCGTCGATCGCGATCTGCACGCCCTCGCGGGAGCTGACCGCCGACAGCTGCACCCGGGTGGCACCGCCGTGCTTGACGGCGTTGGCGATCGCGTTGTCAACGGCCAGTCGCAGGCCGGCGGGCAATCCGACGATGATCACCGTCGGCGCAGGCGTCAACGCCACCTCGAGGTCGGGGTAGACCCGCATCGCATCGTGGGCGGCACGGTCGAGCAGTTCGGTGATGTCCACCGGCACATGGTCGTCGGCCGTGGACAGCTCGCCCTGTGCGAGGCGCTCCAGCGCACCGAGGGTGGCCTCGATGCGGGATTGGGTGCGGATGACGTCGTTGACCACCTCCTTGCGCTGCTCCTCGGGCAGATCCAGCGTCGAGAGCACCTCGAGGTTGGTGCGCATCGCGGTAAGCGGCGTGCGCAATTCGTGGGCGGACACCGCCGAGAAGTCGCGCGCCGACGCCAGCGCCGCCTTGGTTCGGTCCTGCTCCTTCCAGATGCGCTGCAGCATGCCCTTGATCGCGTCGGCGATCTCGACGGCTTCGGTGGCCCCCTGCACCTCGACGTTGGGGTGCTCATCACCGGCGTCGATCGACCGGGTCTGCTGCGCCAGCCGCTTGAACGGGCGCACCGCGAACGCCGCAAGCAGCCAGCCCCCGACGGTGGCGGCGCCGATGGCAAGCGAGCAGATGATGATCACGCGGCGGTGCAGGTTGTTGGTGTCGGCGATGGTGGCGTCGTAGGTCGCGCCGACCGCCACCGACATCGGCTCCGGCGCGCGGATCTCTACGGTCCGCACCCGGTAGCGGACCCCGTTGACATACGTGTCGGCGTAGCCGGCTGGCAGCGCGGGCAGCACGACATCCGAGTTCGACGTCAGCTCCCCGTTCTTGCGGACCGTGATGACGGCGTCCTGGTCGTTGGGTGACTTCGGGATCTCGCCGAGGCCGCGCGGCAGGAACGGGATCGCGAACCCTGCGGCCTCGTCGAGGCGGCGGTCCAGGCGCTCCTTACGGTCGCCGGTGATGCCGACCCACACCACGATCCCGACGATGCCGACGACGATCGCCGCTGCGATCGCGCTGGTGATGGCAACCCGGGTTCGAAGCGACGGGGTCCGGCGGAAAATGCGCGTGAGCAGGCTCATTACTGCGTCCGAAGGACAAATCCCACTCCGCGCACAGTGTGCAGCAGTCGGGGCGCTCCGCCGGCCTCGAGCTTGCGGCGCAGGTAACCGATGAAGACGTCGACGACGTTGGTGTCGGCGGCGAAGTCGTATCCCCAGACCAGCTCGAGCAGCTGTGCCCGCGACAGCACCGCGGTCTTGTGCTCGGCCAGCACCGCGAGCAGGTCGAACTCGCGTTTGGTCAGGTCGACGTCGACGCCGTTGACGCGGGCCCGACGGCCGGGGATGTCGACCTCGAGCGGGCCGACTTGAATGGTCTCCGACGAGAACGTCGCTGTCGAGCCGCGCCTGCGCAGCAGCGCCTTGACCCGCGCCACGAGTTCGGCCAGTACGAACGGCTTGACCAGGTAGTCGTCGGCGCCGGCTTCCAGGCCGGCGACACGATCGTCGACCGAACTGCGCGCGGACAGCACGCAGACGGGCACGTCGTTGTCCATCGCGCGCAACGCGGTGACCACGCTGACGCCGTCGAGCACCGGCATGTTGATGTCGAGCACGATCGCGTCCGGCCGGATCTCGGTGGCGCTGCGCAGCGCCTCGGCGCCGTCGACGGCGGTGGACACGTCGAAGCCGGACAGCCGCAGGCCGCGCTCGAGCGAGGCGAGCACGTCGGGGTCGTCGTCCACTACGAGCACCCGAGGCGAGGCTGCACCACTGTCCATGACGCCAATATTGCCTGATGCGGTGCCGGGGGTGTGACAGGCACGAGAGCACCCGCGGTCTCACCGTTGCGGCAGTCGCATCACCGATACGTCACGGCATGCCGAACGCTCGGGCAATAGCAAAGCGAGGACGCCGAGGCCGAACTGCAGAAAACGCACCGCGACGACAGGTAGATCCCGAATAGATCCGCACCTCTGCGGCTCGCCGGGAAGCTTATTGACCTCAATTATTGTTGAGGTCTTACGGTGAACCTCATGAACATGGAATCAGTCGCGTGGCGAACGCTGTCCCGGCAGACGCATGCCCGCGGCGGGGACCTGCACTCGCTGGCGAACCGCGCGCTGCTGAGCCGGATCTGGCACTTCGCGGCGCGCCATCACCGCAGGCTCGGCGGCTTCGTCGGGGTCAGCGTGATCAGCGCGTTGCTCGGGGTGGCCACTCCGCTGCTGGCGGGCAGGGTCGTCGATGCGATCGTCAGCGGTGGCGCCCCTTCGGTGGTCGTGACGCTTGCGGCGGTCATCGCCGCCGTCGCCGTCGCGGAGACCGCAGTCTCGTTGCTGACGCGCTGGCTGTCCTCCACCATCGGCGAAGGTCTGATCCTTGACCTGCGCACCGCCGTGTTCGATCACGTGCAGCGCATGCCGGTGGCGTTCTTCATGCGCACCCGCACAGGGGCATTGGTCAGCAGGCTCGGCAACGACGTGCTCGGCGCGCAGCGCGCGTTCTCCGACACCCTTTCGGGTGTGGTGTCCAACGTCGTGACGCTGACGCTGACGCTCGTGGTGATGCTGTCCATCTCGTGGCAGATCACCCTGCTGTCACTGGTGCTGGTGCCGCTGTTCATCGTGCCCGCGCGACGGATCGGCGCGACGATGGCGCGACTGGCGCGCGAGGCCGCCATCCACAACGCGACGATGAACACCCAGATGACCGAACGGTTCTCGGCGCCGGGCGCGACGCTGGTCAAGCTGTTCGGCAGCCCGGCCACCGAATCCCGAGAGTTCTTCAAGCGCGCCGACCGGGTCCGCGACATCGGTGTGCGCACCGCGATGCTGCAGTCGACGTTCATGAACTCGCTGACGTTGATGTCGGCGCTCGCACTTGCCCTGGTGTACGGGCTCGGCGGCGTGCTCGCCATCGGCGGGCACCTGCAAGCCGGCGCGATCGTGTCGCTGGCGCTGCTGCTGACCCGGCTGTACGCACCGCTGACCGCGTTGGCCAACGCGCACGTCGAGGTGGCGAGCGCGCTGGTGAGCTTCGAGCGGGTCTTCGAGGTGATCGACCTGCCGCCGCTGATCCAGGAGACGCCCGACGCGGTGGCGGTGCCCGACGGTCCGGTGTCGGTTGAGTTCGATGACGTGCGGTTCAGCTATCCGTCGGCCGACAAGGTGTCGCTGGCCTCGCTCGAGGAAGTCGCTGTTCTCGACGACCGTGGGGGAGACGAAGTGCTGCACGGCATTTCGTTCACCGCACAGCCCGGCCAGATGATCGCGTTGGTCGGGTCGTCGGGAGCCGGCAAGTCGACTACCGCGTCGCTGCTGGCCCGGCTGTACGACGTCGACTCCGGCGCGGTGCGCCTTAACGGGGTCGACGTGCGCGACGCGACCTTCGCGTCGCTGAAGGCCACCGTCGGCATGGTGACCCAGGACGGCCACCTGTTCCACGAGTCGATCCGCGCCAACCTGAAGCTGGCCGCCCCCGACGCGACCGACGAGCAGCTGTGGGAGGCCCTCGACCGTGCGCGGCTTTCCGACGTCGTCGCCGCGATGCCCGATGGCCTCGACACGGTTGTCGGTGAGCGCGGTTACCGTCTTTCGGGCGGGCAGCGGCAGCGGCTGACCATCGCCCGCCTGCTGTTGGGAGGATCGCGCGTGGTGGTGCTCGACGAAGCGACGGCGTCGCTGGATTCGGAGTCGGAGGCCGCGGTGCAGCAGGCCCTGGCTGAGGCGCTGGAAGGCCGCACGTCCATCGTCATCGCCCACCGGCTCTCGACCGTGCGCGCGGCGGACCTGATCCTCGTCGTCGAGGACGGCCGCGTCGTCGAGCGCGGCACGCACCCAGACCTGCTCGCCCGTGGCGGTCGCTACGCCGAGCTGTACGAGACCCAGTTCGGCACCCAGCGTGAGGTCGTCGCCGCATGACGTCGCCAGGGTTAAGGATTTGCGCCGCATGGGAAGATCTACTAAGTGGTTGAACCCGTAAGTGACGCGCTGCGCTCGGCGCCCTCGATAGCGCCGCCGTCGGCCCGCCAGTGGGTCGGCTCCGACCTGTTCCGGATGATGCCGTACCTGATGCCGTACCGGGTGCGGTGGATCGCGATGGTCGTGGTCGCGATCACCAGCCTCGGTGCCACCGTGGCCATTCCGCTGATGACCAAGGCCGTGATCGACGGCCCAGTGCGCCAGCAGGACCAACACGGGTTGTGGGTGCTTGGCGCCGCGGCGATGGGGGTGGGCATCACCGAGGCCGTGCTGTGGTTCATCCGCCGCTGGCTGGTCGCCCGCGCCACGATGGGCGTCGAGGCCGACATCCGCAAGGATCTCTACGCGCAGCTGCAGATCCTGCCGATGAGCTTCCACGGCCGCTGGCAGTCCGGGCAGCTGCTGTCGCGAATCATGAACGACCTCGGCACGATTCGCCGCTTCATGTCCTTTGGGCTGGTGTTCCTGATCCTCAACGGGCTGCAGATCGCGGTGGTGACGGCGATCCTGCTGGCGATGTACTGGCCGCTCGGCGTGGTCGTGCTTGCCTCGATCGTGCCGATCACGTTGACCGTGCTGCACTTCGAGAAGGAGTACACGCGGCTGTCGCGGCTGGCTCAGGATCAGTCCGGGCACGTCGCGACCCATGTCGAGGAGGCCGCGCTCGGCGTGCGGGTGGTCAAGTCCTTCGGGCGTGAGGACTACTCCTACGACCGGTTCGACAAGCAGCTCACCGACCTCTACGACACACAGGTCAGCAGGGTGACGGTGTCGGCGAAGTTCTGGACCGTGCTCGAGATCATCCCCAACCTGACGCTGATCGTCGTGCTCGGATTCGGCGCCTACGCCGCCGGCCACGGCTACGTCACGATGGGCACCCTGGTCGCGTTCATCACGATGATGCTGTCGCTGGTGTGGCCCATCGCGTCGCTGGGCTTCCTGCTGTCGATGACGCAGGAGTCGTTCACCGCCGCCAACCGGATCGCCGAGATCTTCGACGCGCCAAGGGAAATCACCGACGGACCGCGCGACGAACCACCACGCGGCGGGCGCCTCGAGCTCATCGACGTCGGCTTCCGCTTCCCGGACGCCACGCCCGACGATTGGGCGCTGCGGGACGTCACGTTGACGGTGGAGCCGGGGGAGACGCTGGCGCTGGTCGGGTCGACGGGTTCCGGCAAGTCGGTGCTGGCGGCGCTGCTGTCCCGGCTCCACGACGTCACCGAGGGCTCGATTCGCATCGACGGGCAGGACATCCGCGAGCTGTCGCTGCCCGCGCTGCGCGAGGCGGTGGCCACCGCGTTCGAGGATCCGACGCTGTTCTCGATGTCGGTCTCGGAGAACCTGCGGCTTGGCCGTCCCGACGCGACCGAGGACCAGATGGCCCAGGCCATCGAGATCGCGGCAGCGCAGTTCGTCTACGACCTGCCGTTCGGGCTGGACACCCGCATTGGCGAGCAGGGCATGAGCCTGTCCGGCGGGCAGCGCCAGCGGCTGTCGCTGGCGCGCGCGATCCTGGCCGCACCCAAGATCCTGGTGCTCGACGACACCCTGTCCGCGCTGGACGTGCACACCGAGGCCGTCGTCGAGGAGGCGCTGCGGCGTGTGCTGCACCACGTCACCGGCATCGTCGTGGCCCACCGGGCGTCGACGGTCCTGCTGGCCGACAAGGTGGCGCTGCTCAGCCGGACCGACAACGGCGGCACCATCACCCACGTCGGTACGCACTCCGAATTGCTGGCCGGGGTGCCGCAGTACCGCTATCTGCTGGCCGCCGACGACGAACTCGACGACGGCACCGAGCGTGCCTGTGCGTGGCAGGACGACGAGGATCGAAATCGACTCGAGCGCATGCATACCGAGCAGAGCGTCGCCGAAGAGACTTACGACAGAAGGGAATTTGTGCCACCGGAGGTCGAGCGCAGATGACCACCACCGAGTGGCGCGGTCGCGTCAAGGAGTCCCAGGACGACGATCTGCCCATCGACGAGAACGTGCCGCGGCGGCGCGAGGCGCGGGCGCTGCTCGGCTCGCTACTCAAGCCGTTCCGCACGTCGGTCGCGCTGCTTGCGCTTGTCGTCGTAGTGGAAAACGTTGCCCGCCTTTCGGTTCCGCTGCTGGTGCAGCGCGGTATCGACAAGGGCATCCCGCCGATCCTGGCAGGCGGTCCCGCGCACGTCCTGATGGTCATCGTCGGTGTGCTGTGCGTCGTCGCGGTCGTTCAGGTCACCAGCCGGATGATCTTCCTGCGCCAGTCGGGCCGAATCGGGCAGAAGGTACTTCTCGAGCTGCGCCGCCGGGTGTACCGGCATTTCCAGCGGCTCGACATCGCGTTCCACGAGCGCTATACGTCGGGCCGGGTGGTCAGCAGGTCGACCAACGACGTCGAGGCCATTCAGGACATGCTGGAGACGGGTTTCGACAGCCTGATCACTGCCGTGCTGACGCTGCTCGGCACGTCGATTCTGCTCATCACGCTGGACACCAAGCTCGGGCTGATGTGCCTTGCGGCGTTCCCGCTTCTGGTGGCGCTGGTGTGGTGGTTCCGCAACGAGTCGGCCAAGACGTACCGCAAGGTGCGCGAAAGCGCCGCCCTTGTCATCGTGCAGTTCGTCGAGACGATGACGGGCATCAAGGCGGTGCAGGCCTACCGGCGCGAGCCGCGCAACCAGGAGATCTTCGAGGACATCGCGGACCAGTACCGCGAGATCAACGAGAAGACGTTCCGGCTGCTCGCGATCTTCATGCCCGGCGTGAAGTTGGTCGGGAACATCACCACCGGCGGGGTCCTGCTGTATGGCGGCTACCGGGTGCTGCACGGTGAGATGACCATCGGGACCCTGGCGGCGTTCCTGCTGTATCTGCGGATGTTCTTCGAGCCGATGCAGGAAATCTCGCAGTTCTTCAACACCTTTCAGTCCGCGTCGTCGGCCCTGGAGAAGCTGGCCGGTGTGCTCGCCGAACAGCCGGGCATCAAGGAGCCTGCGCAACCGGTCGCACTGGAATCGGTGCGCGGCGAGGTCGCGTTCGACGACGTGCGGTTCGCCTATGTGCCCGACCGGCCGGTGCTGCCGGACCTGAGCTTCACCGTCCCTGCCGGGCAGACCGTCGCGCTGGTCGGCACCACCGGCGCGGGTAAGACCACGATCGCCAAGCTGATCGCGAGGTTCTACGACCCGTCGTCGGGCGCAGTCACACTGGATGGCATTGACCTGCGCGACATTTCGCAGACGCAGCTGCGACGCCACGTGGTGATGGTGACGCAGGAGAACTTCATGTTCGACGGGACCGTCGCCGACAACATCCGGTTCGGCAGGCCGGACGCGACCGACGCCGAGGTCGTCGCCGCGGCCGCGGCGGTCGGAGCAGACCGGTTCATCGACTCGCTGCCCGAGGGCTATGACACCGACGTGGCCAAGCGGGGTGGTCGGCTGTCGGCGGGGCAGCGGCAACTGGTCGCGTTCGCGCGGGCATTCCTTGCCGACCCCGCGGTGCTGATCCTCGACGAAGCCACGTCGTCGCTGGACATCCCGAGCGAACGGATGGTGCAGCGGGCGCTGGAGACCGTGCTGGCCGACCGCACCGCGTTGGTCATCGCGCACCGGCTGTCAACGGTGGAGGTCGCGGACCGAGTGCTGGTGCTCGAGCACGGCCGCATCGTCGAGGACGGCACACCCGACGAGCTCATCGCGACCGGCGACGGGCGGTACGCGGCGCTGCACAGGGCGTGGGTGGCGTCGCTGGCCTAGCTCTGCGCGCGCTCGGCCTGCGCCAGAAGGGTTTCCAGCTTGTCGTTGATGGCGGGCAACTGCGCGCCCAGCACCGAGATGATCTTCTCGCGGGCCCGGTCACTGACCGCGGCCGACACGTGATGCAGGACGTTGAGCCGTGAGGCGTCAACCCACGCCATCATGTCGGGATCGGCGAACCATTGCAACTGATTCCTGTTGAACGCCAACATCATCCGTAGCCAGTCGGCTGGCTGGCGTGGATACGGCACCGGACCGCAGAACGCGTTCCTGGTGTCGTCGTCGGGATATGCCGCTTCGACGTGCGCGATAGCGGCCGCGCTGAACGCCGGCTGGCACGTCCGCACACCCTGCAGCGAGATGCGGCCGTCGGTGAAGATCGGGGTCGGCTCCCGGTGTGCGAAACCGTCTGCGCTGCAGTCGATGTACAAGGCGGAACCGTCGACATTGAAGGTGCCTTCGTCGAGCGTGACCCGACCCGGCTCGATCGCCTGCACATGCCCCATCCGCACCACGTCCTCGATGAGCCGCAGTTCGGTCAGCTCGGCCTGCGACACGATCGCGCACCGGTACATGGTGGGCTCGAAAGACCGGTCGATCCGCTGCAGGGAACCCTTGGCTTCCAACCGGTCGAACAGGTCGGCAAGCGACTCCGCCTCCTGCACCGCCGAGAGCTGGTACGCGAAGTCGCGCAGCACCCGCTTCGCGAACTGCGAGCCCGGCTGAACCGCCGCGCGGTCCAGCATCCATGAGTCGCGGGGCTTGATCCACGTCAACCGCTGCGGGGTGATCCCGTGGCGCAGCAGCCACAGGCAGGCGTCCATCGCGGTCTTGCCAGCGCCGACGACCACGTAGCGGTCCCTGCCGTTGCGCATGCGCGGCAGGTCGTTCGGCGGCACGCAGTCGACCCCGTCAGCGACGGTGTACGACGGCCGACGCATCGACGGCACGATGATCTCCACATGGCTGGTGACGACGCGGCGCGCCATCACCTCGATGTCCTCTCCGCCCAGGGTGCGCACCCGTCCGTCATCGAGGTATTCGCTCATCGGCAGATAGCTCACCCGGCCTGTCGGCAACAGCTGCTGGCGCATCACGGCGTCGAAGTAGGCGCACACCTCGGCGCCTCCGGCCAGCTCGTAATAGCCGGCGTTGAGGCCGCTCTCGTCGATGGTGTCGTAGCCGAGATTTCGTGAGTTCACGCCGTAGTAGGCCGACGGCTGATGCAGCCGCACGAACGGGTATGCCACCGTCCAGTGGCCGCCCGGTTGATCATTGCGATCCACCACGACGACCGTGGCGTCCGTCTCGGTGACCAAGGTGTCGATGAACGCCAGTCCCATCGCGCCCGCGCCGACCACGAGGTAGTCGGCCTCGATCGTTCGCATCCGTGCCCCCTTGCCCGCCGAAGTCACGGTAGCGAACGACGGGCGCAACGCTAGTGATCCGTCTCAGCGTGCCCGCGCCACTGTTGGGTTGTTCGTCAGAAGGGTGGGGCGCCCGAGCCAGAACGTTTTGAGCAGGTGGTGTTTTCGGCAGAGGCATTTGAGGTTCCCCGGATGGGTCAACCCGCCGGCGGTGTAGGGGATCGTATGGTCGAGATCGCAGTACACGGCGGGGCGATCGCAGCCGGGGAAGCAGCAGGTGGTGTCGCGGGTGCGTACGAACCGCGCCAGCGCGGTGGAGGGTCGGTAGCCGGGCACCGTGGTCAGGTCTATCGGATTGAGTACCTGTTGAATCGTCGCACCCATGGCCCGCAGTTCGGCTAGCAGCGGTGCGGGGATCACCCCGCCACCGGCGATCACCGCGGTGGACGGGCACGGCACCGGGGTGCGTGCAGGCGCCCCGGCCTGGCCGCTGCCCTGTGGCCCAGAACTGTCGTCGGGTCCACTGTCGTCAGGACCGTCGTCGGGTACCATTGTCGTCGGGACCAGAACTGTCGTCGGGCCCGCCCTGGTCGCCGGGGTTGTTGGTGATGAGGTGGATGACGACGTGCTCAGCGCGCGGGTCTTTCCCAGCCGCGGGGCAGTCGGGTTTTCCGCACCGGCACGGCAACCCTCGCCGTGGACCGCGATGATCCCCAGAGCTTCGCTGCGCCGTTCGCCGTGGGTGCGCGGATCATCGGCGCATACCGAGCGGGCCAGCGCGTCGGCGCGGCGCTCGAGCAACTCGGCGTCGGTGATTTTGATCCGCCCGTAGATCGACCGGGTGCCGGTCTCGTCGTCGGGCTTGCCGAACCGCACATCCAGTCCCCGCTCCGCGGTCTTAAAGCGGCGCACCGCATCGGGGTCGTGCCGGTTGATGTGGGTGTCGATGGCGTCGGACAGTTTCTTCTCGGAGAGTTTCCCGAACCGGGTCGCCGCCTCGGCGATATCGGCGTCCACGAGGGCCAGCAGGGCGGGGTCCTCGATCAACTGACCACGCCAGGTCACCGTGGTGGCCACCTGCACCGGGACGGCGCCCTGGGCCAAAAGTGCCCCCACAGCCGGGAAGCGGTCACGCAAATCCAAGCCTTGATGCATCAGTGTCGAGGCCGTCCGGTGCGAGATTGTCAGTTCGGCGGCGACTTCGGCCGCGCAACTGTCCCACGCATCACACGCCCACCGTTCGCGCGAAGCCGCTAGCTCGGTGCCGCAGCGTCGGGTGGCCAGCTCGGCGATCGTCGCCAGGCGCCGGCCCGCGGTGGCCGCCTCAAGACGCGCGCACTCCGAGATCGACTCCACCAACACCGCATCACTGTCGTACACATCTTCGATTGTTCGCCGCTCACAACGTTCCGACCAGCGCGTTGACTCGTGCGAAATGCGCGCGAAAGGCCTTGGAATGAGCATTCGTTGCCTCATCCGAAATGCGCGCGAACGGCGCGCCTAACCGACTGGCTGGCAATGACCTCGGTAGGCCCTGACGATGGGGTTGACGTTGACCGAACGCAGGGCAGTGACCGACGTGATCGCGATCCGATACGCGCAGGCGGACAAACGGACGAAGAGCTTCATCCTCGACGAACTGTGTGCCACCACTGGCTGGCACCGCAACCACGCCCGCAAGGCGCTCACGTCGGTGTTGCAGCCCAGGCGGGTATCGCCGAGACGTCCGCGGCCGCCGACTTACGGGCCGGGTGTCATCGCCGCGCTCACGACATGCTGGGAGGTACTGGGGATGCCGGCCGGTAAGCGGTTGGCACCGATGTTGGGCGAACTCGTCATGGTGTTGCGCCATTTCGGGGAGTTGAACATCGACGACGACGTCGCAGAGCAGTTGGTGTCGATGTCGGCGGCCACCATCGACCGTCGACTGGCTCCCGAACGGCGCAGACGGCAGCACCGAGGACGCTGCGCGACCAAGCCGGGATCGCTGCTCAAGAGCCAGATCCCGGTGCGCACCTGGGCTGACTGGGACGACGCACGACCCGGGTTCGTGGAGATCGACCTCGTCTCCCACGACGGCGGCATCCCCGTCGGTCGGTTCGCGTTCACGTTGACGGTCACCGATGTCGCCACCGGCTGGACCGAGAACCGCTCGGTGCGCAGCAAGAACGCCCGATGCGTGGTCTCTGCACTCAACGACGTCGACTACAAGATGCCGTTCCCGATCCTGGGGGTCGACTCCGACAACGGCTCGGAGTTCATCAACGAGCACTTGCTGAAGTGGTGCGAAGAGCGCCGGATCACCTTCACCCGCGCACGGGTGGCCAACAAGAACGACGGCTGCCACGTCGAGCAGAAGAACTGGGCGGTGGTGCGTACCGTGGTCGGCTACCACCGCTATGACACCGCATCAGAGCTGTTGTTGCTCAACGAGATCTGGCAGCTGCAGTCCAAACTCACCAACTTCTTCCAGCCGCAGCAGAAATTGATATCCAAGGTCCGCGACGGCGCCAAGGTGATCAGGAAGTACGACGTCGCGGCCACCCCGTTTCACCGCGTGATCATCCACCCGACCTCCTCCCAGGACCTGATCACGGATCTCGCCGTCGCACACGGCCGGATCAACCCCGCAGCCGTCCAGCGCCGGATTCAGGCCCTCACGAATCAACTTCTCACCTTCACCACGAGCAAAGCCGGAGCCCGCAGGTCCAAGCGCGCACCCTCAAATGAGGCAACGAAAAGCCCCATGCGCGCATCTTGACGTGAGGCAACAGGACCAGCCCGCTCAGCCGATCTGTGGATGAATCACGCACTGTGAATAACCCCGGCGCTCAACACGATTCGTGTCACACCCATGTGGTAGCGGTGACGTCCGGCCCTAGGAACTCGTGTCGATGTCGCTGCGCCGGCCGGTGCGTATCCAGACCACCGCGAAGAACACCAACGTCAGCGTCAACGGGATGAGTCCGACGAGCCAGCTGAGCGCCAATGGGGGTCCTGGCTGTTTGAGCACATCGACGGCCAGGACGCCGGTGCCCTCGCCCTGCGGACCGTCGATCTTGAACCGCAGCGTCCATGTTCCAGAGGAGTCGAGCGACTCCACGTCAAGGCCCCAGACCTCGCGGTTGCGGGGATGCCGGGACAGTCGATCCGCGTCCTCCCGGCCATCGGGAGCGATCGCCGTGATGGTGCCGGACTTGCCTGCGATTCCGCCGTCCGGTTCGAACGTGAAATCCAACGACTGCATGGCGCGCAGCGGCCACACAGTGAACCCGACCGTCACCGGATAGGGGCCCACCTGGACGTGCTCGGTGTGCACGACGTAGTCCAGCGGATCGGCGGCCGCGGCCGGTGCCGCGCCGATCGACAGCGCGACGACGGCGCACAGCATCGAGATCATCGACCGCACTCCGATGCTCATGCCGACGCGCCGACGGTCGTGCTGACGGCGGGCAAGGTGTTCGACGCGCGCAACGCCCGCCCTAGCCGCCACGTCGCACCACCGAGCACCCCCGCGAGCAGCCCCGCGGCGACGCACGTCAGCAGGATGCTGCCCGCGGGCCCGCCGCCGCCATCACCACCCAGGTCGGTTCCCCCTGCCATTGAGCCGAGCAACCAGGTGATCGCGATCGCACCTGCGGCGCCGGTACCGGCCAGCAGCCAGGCGCTCGCGCCTCTCCACCGCAGCAGGAGCTCGACGATGACGCCGAAGACGAAAACCATTGCGGGGATCAGCACCATGTCGATGGGGAAGCCCAACTCGACGAAGTCGCGAAGCGCCAAGTGCTGCAGGTCGGCGTACCAGCCGACCGCCCAGACGGCGAACGACCAGGTCACCAGGTTCAGCACCAGTGTGAGAAGTCCGGTGCCGAGGGCTCCGCCGCGCGGCACGACTTGAGAACCGAGCAGCACGCAGACGAGCGGAATGGCCAGCCAGGTCAGGGTGAACCAGTCGATGGTCGCGCTCAGGTTGATGTCCGCAAGCGCGCTGCTGGTGATCGAGGCGTATTGCCCGAACGCCGCGATCGCGACCATGAATCCCCAACGGCCCCAGCGGTGTTCGCGGGCCGCGGCGAAGACGATCGCGGTGCCGATCATGGTGACGCAGATCGACGTCAGCCAACCCTGGTGTGGCGGCGACGCGATGGTCACGTCGAATCCGTACAGGCCGTGCCACCACTCGTCCCACAGCCCGTACAGCAGGAACGACGCCGCCGCGATGCCGCCGACCAGATAGCCGATCGGCGCGGCGAATACGCCGAGCACCTTGAACGCCCGACCGCCGACGGCCGGATCGGGATCGTGGCCGTTGCGCTGAGCTGCGGTGGCCCGCAACACCATCACCAGGCTGGTGAGCCCGGCGATCGCGCCGCCGGAGTAGATGAACAGATGCGGCAGCGTGAAGAAGCTGTCCGGCCCGACATAACTGTGCCAGTCGATGTCCCAGGTCAATCCCGACAGCGAAATCAGGGTGCCCGCGAGCATGACAAACGCCGGTACCTTGCCGTGGGAATCCGCACTCGTCATGGCGGTGCCTTTCTAGCCGTTGGTGGTGACGCTCAGGACTGCTTCTTGCACTTGGCCGCTGGCGGCGATGCGGACCGTGATCTCCCATTGCCCGGCCATGGAAAGGTCCACGTCGGCACGGTATTGACCGTCGCCCTGGGCCGCGGCGGCCACAGGCGTTGTGGCATGGCCCATTTGGGGCATCGCAGGTTCGAAGGTGACCGAGTCCGGCGTCGGAGGCTGGACCCCGTTGCCGGTGATCTCGACGGTGACCGGGGTGATTCCGACCTTCGGCGATTCACCGGTCAGCTGCACCAGGTACGGTCCTGCTGTCGCGGCAGCCGCACTTTGGTCCGCCGATTTCGGCCACAGCCACCAGGTTCCGGCGCCAACGACGACTGCGGCGATCGCGGCGATGACGAAAAGACGCTGCCGACTCACGGTTGCCGGACCTCGACTTCGGTTGGCGCGGTGAGGATGGCGTAGTCGCGTTCGGTTTGTACCCACACCTTGTACCGGCCGGGCAGTGCGAACGAGTACGTGAAACCGATCTCGGGCCCGTACCGGGCAACCGATTCGTCGGGCTGGCCGCCCGCAGCGCCGGGTGCGGGCGGGACCATCGCATGCGCATGCGACCAAACCGGTGCTGTCAGTGCGTGTTTGCCGACGTCGGGACCGTCGGGACCGTCGGGCAACGGGCCGACGACCATCATGTGCCCGACCATCCCAAGCCACGGCTGCAGGTCGGGGGTGTCCCCGAACCTGGCCCGGATAGTGCTCGGGCTGCCCGCCGGTGCCACCGTGGTGGTGATCTTGCCCTGCGACGGTGCGGCGGCGGACGGCGGTGCAGCAGGTGATTGCCCGTCGACCGAGCCGCGTAGCAGTTGCACCCCGCCACCGCGCCTGGCGATTTCGGCTGCCATCGCGTATGTCCCCCGTTCGGCGGGTTCGAACTGTGCTTCGTACCGTCCCGGCGCGACACGGACGGGATGAACGTGCGACATGGTGCCCGCAGGTGTGACGACGATGAGATGGATCAGCGCGCCGTGGTGGATCAGCAGGTCGTCGGCGGGTCGCCCGGTGGCGGAGTCGGTGAGGTTCAACCGCAGCGTGGACTGCTGCACGGACACCGCCATGTTCACCGGCGGCCGCGAATGATCCACCGGGTTAAGCGAATTCGCCGCAACACGGGCATAGGGATCACGGATGTTCTCGAGGGTGGGGTCAAGGTCCGGCCCGGGCTGCGGGGGCGGCGGTGAGTACGCGGACAGCGTCGCGCCGGTGACAGCGACCGTCAGCGCGACGACCATGCCGGCCGCAGGGACGAACGCCATCCAGTTGCGGCGTGCGCGCAACGCCACTCCCAGCGAGACGATCAGCAGCGCGCCCGCGGCGAAGAAGCCGTAGTCACTGGCTTTCTTCCACGGCGGAACCACCTGCGCCGGAACCAGAAACGGGATCCGCGCCGCGGTGTGGCCGTCGTCGACGATCAGTTCCCACGGTCCGGCCCTGTCGACGTTCAGTGTCGCCGAATACATGCCGGGCGTGCCGAGCTTCACCTGCCCGCTGCTGGTAGTGGCTCCCGGCGCCGACGCGGTGAGTTGCAGTGTGCCTGGAGGGTCGCCGCGATGTGTGACGACGTCGACGTGCAGTGGCCCGAGGACCGGGCCGACTCGCCGGATGGTGACGGTCAATTCGCGACCGCCGAGCGATTGGGCGACGTGCACGTCGGCGTCCGAACCGATGCCGTCCGCCCGCGCCGCGGGCACGCCAACCAGTGTCATCACCACCAGCATGCCGATCAAAAATGCCAGTGTCATTGGGGATAACCCCCCACATTGTCGCGCGGTGGTTGCGAGGCTCACCACGCCATGTCTAGCGGACCGACGCGAAGAACGCTCGTACGTCGTCGACGAACAGCTCCGGTTGTTCGAACGCGGCAAAGTGACCACCGCGCGGCATCGTCGTCCAATGCGTGATGTTGTACCCGTCTTCACACCAGCTGCGCGGCGCACGAAGGATCTCCTTGGGGAACGCCGCGACTCCGGTCGGCAGCGTGACCGGTTCGCCGCCGCGAAAGCTGGCGAAGCTTTCCCAGTACAGCCGCGCCGACGATGCCCCGGATGCGGTCAGCCAATACAGCATCACGTTGTCGAGCATTTCGTCGCGGTGCAGCGCGTTCTCGGGATGTCCATCGCAGTCCGTCCATGACCAGAACTTCTCGACGATCCAGGCCAGCTGTGCCACCGGCGAATCCACCAGTCCGTAGCCGAGCGTCTGCGGCCGCGTCATCTGCTGCTTGGCATAGGCGTTGTCCCACTTGCGGTAATAGGCCAGCCGTTCGAATGCGGCAAGCTCGTCCTCGGTGGGCTCGGTGACGTCCTTCGGCGGCCTGCCCATTGGCATGTTCAGATGAATTGCGATGCAGCGACCGACATTGCGGCCGATCTGCGTGGTGACCGACGCTCCCCAGTCGCCGCCCTGGGCGCCGTAGCGCTCGTATCCGAGCCGGCCCATCAGCGTCTCCCACGTGGCCGCGATCTTCTCGACACCCCAGCCCGTTGCCGTCGGTTTGCCGGAGAAGCCATAACCCGGCAGTGACGGGCATACGACGTCGAATCCGTGCTCGGTGAGCGGGCCGATCACCTTGTGGAACTCGACGATCGATCCGGGCCAGCCGTGCGTGAGCAGCAACGGGAACGCGTCAGCGTGTGGCGACCGCTGGTGGATGAAATGGATATCCAGTCCTTCGATCTCAGTGGTGAACTGGTCGAAGCGGTTCAGCGCTGCTTCACGTGCGCGCCAGTCGTATTCTCCAGCCCAGTAGTCGGCCAGCTCGCGGGTGTAGTTCAGCGGGATGCCCTGACTCCAGTCGTCGACGCATTCCGCCTCTGGCCAGCGCGTGCGCGTCAGACGTGCCTTGAGATCGTTGAGGTCAGCCTCGGGTACAGCGATGCGAAACGGGTTGATCTGCGCCATCCATCGAAGCTACGGGAGCAGTCGAGACCGGCGCGCCTTGGATGCGGCCTCATGGCGATTACGGGCGCCGAGCTTGGCCATGGCGCTGCGCAGGTAGCTCTTCACCGTCTCGGTTTTCAACGAAAGTCGCTGCGCCGCTTCGCTATTTGTGCATCCGAGCGCGACAAGGGCGAGCACGTCGAGTTCCCGCGACGTCAGCGGGGCGCACGCGGGCCTCGTGTCGCCTGCCCGTGCCAGCCGATCGGCAAGGACGCGCAACTGATCACCCATCGCAGGCTCGGCGTCGGCGGCCACGCGACGCAACTCGGCGTACACCTCGCGAATCTCCTCCGCATTCGCCGCGGTGTCGGCGAAATTCGCCAGCTGCGCCTCACGCATCCGCAGCCGCCGGTCAACCTCGTCGCGGACCGCAAGCTCGTGGCCCAGCCGCCTCGCCGAGGCCATCATCACGTCAGCTGTCCGGTCGCCGATCGGCGCCGCTGCCCGGTGCGCACCGTAGAGCACTGCTCGCGACCTGCCCGCCACGACGACTGGAACCGCGAGGATCGACCTGATGCCCTCCTCGAGAACAGGGCCGTCGTAGTGATGGGTGATGGTGGCCGCGCTGCGGTAGTCGGGCACGGACAGCGGGCGCCGCGCGACCACCGTCGCGCCACCGAGGCCCGCGCTTGGCAGCACCGCAAGGCCACGCATGCCGCTGGTCCTGGTGCCGAAGAATTCCGTCAGCAACAACGTGTCGTCGTGCACTTCGCCGCCGAACGCCAGCGGCAGGCCCGATGTGTCGGCGATGTGACGCAGCTCAGCCCGCAGTGCGTCGGCGTCACGCGGTCGCAGCAGCGACGTGCGGACGGACATCAGCAACACCCACTTTCGGGGGTAGCGGTGGCTAACTGTGACGTAGATCCTATCTTCATGGCCACGAACACCGATATTTACCGGACTGCCCGCGACCACTTGGTTGGCCTGATCGGCGATTACGACAAGGCCGTGGACACGTTCGCGTTCCCGCAGCTCACCGGTTCCTTCAACTGGGCGATCGACTGGTTCGACGTGATCGCGCGTGAGCCGTCGACCGCGGACCGCACCGCGCTGTGGATCGTCGAGGAAGACGGTTCCGAGCAGAAGGTCACCTTCGCCCGGATGGCCGACCGATCCGACCGTGTCGCGACATGGCTGGCGCAGCTCGGCGTCGGCAAGGGCGATCGGGTCATCTTGATGCTCGGCAACCAAGTCGAGCTGTGGGAGACCATGCTGGCCGTCGCCAAGTTGGGCGCGATCACCATGCCGACCACCGCCGCTCTCGGGCCCGCCGACCTCGCGGACCGTATCGGTCGCGGGGGCGCCAGGTTCGTCATCGCCAACGCGGCCGACACCGCAAAGTTCGGCGAGGTACCCGGCGACTACACCCGCATCGCGGTCGGCGGTGCCATCGACGGATGGCACACGTACGCCGACGCCGACGACGTCACCTCTACGGGGCCGTTCGAGTCGCCAACCAACGTCGACGACTCGATGCTGATCTACTTCACGTCCGGCACGACGAGCAAGCCCAAGCTCGTGGAGCACTCGCAGGTGAGTTATCCGGTGGGGCACATGTCGACGATGGCGTGGATCGGCCTGCAGCCAGGAGATGTGCATCTGGCCATCAGTTCGCCGGGCTGGGCGAAACACGCGTGGAGTTGCTTCTTCGCGCCGTGGATCGCCGAGGCGACGATCTTCGTCTACAACTACGCCCGCTTCGACGCCGCGGCGTTGCTCGGCCAGATCCGTCGCGCTGGTGTCAACACCTTCTGCGCGCCACCGACGGTGTGGCGCATGCTCATTCAGTCCGAGCTGGGTCCCAGGCCCGAAGGGCTGCGCGAGATCCTTGGCGCGGGTGAACCGCTCAACCCCGACGTCATCGCGCGGGTCGAACGCGCGTGGGGGCTGACGATTCGCGACGGCTTCGGCCAGACCGAGACCACCCTGCAGGTCGGCAATACGCCCGGCCAGCCGGTGAAGCCGGGGTCGATGGGACGGCCGATGCCTGGTGTGCCGGTCGTGCTCGTGGACCCGCTGACCGGCGAGCTCGCCGACGAGGGGGAGATCTGCCTCGACCTGAGCCGCGCTCCGCTGAACCTGATGACCGGCTACCTCGACGACCCGCGACGCAACGACACGGTGATGGCGGGCGGGTACTACCACACCGGCGACGTGGCCAGCCGCGACGAAGCCGGCTACATCACCTACATCGGCCGCACCGACGACGTGTTCAAGTCATCGGACTACAAGGTGTCACCGTTCGAGCTGGAGAGCGTGCTCATCGAGCATCCAGCGGTGGTGGAGGCGGCCGTGGTGCCGCAGCCGGACGAGACAAGGCTTGCGGTGCCGAAGGCCTATGTGTCGCTGGCGGACGGTTGGGCGCCCAATGCCGACACCGCGAAGGCGATCATGGAGTACGCGCGTGACCACCTCGCCCCGTACCTCAAAGTGCGTCGTGTCGAGTTCTACGAATTGCCGAAGACGATTTCGGGCAAGATCCGGCGCGTCGAGCTGCGCAAGCGCGAAGATGAAGCACATCAGGCGGGCACGCCGATCGCGACCGAGCACAGATACGAGGACGTGGTGAGCCATTGAAGTCCTATGACGCAGGGCCGACCGACGCGCCGATCCTCGAGGAGACGATCGGGCAGAACTTCGAACGCACGGTCGCATCGCATCCCGATGTAGAGGCGCTCGTCGACGTCGCGGTCGACCGGCGCTGGACCTACGGAGAGTTGAACGCCGAAATCGACCTCATCGCACGGGGTTTGATGGCCCTCGGGATCGAAACCGGTGAGCGCGTGGGAATGTGGGCGCCGAACTGCGCCGAATGGACCATCGTGCAATACGCCACGGCCAAAATCGGCGCGATCCTCGTCAACATCAATCCCGCGTACCGCACTCACGAGCTGGCCTATGTGCTGAAGCAGTCCGGGGTCAGGACGCTGATCTCCGCGACCGCGTTCAAGACGTCGGACTACGTGCGCATGGTCGACGAGGTGCGCGCCGATGCGAGTGCGCTGAAAGAGGTCCTATTCCTCGGCACGCCGGACTGGACAGGCCTGCGGGACCGTGCCGACGCCGTCGCCGAGGAACAGCTGCGGTCCCGAATGGCGGGTCTACGCAACACCGATCCGATCAATATCCAATACACCTCGGGCACGACGGGTTTCCCGAAGGGCGCGACATTGTCGCACCGCAACATCCTCAACAACGGGTTCTTCGTGACAGAGCTCATCAATCTCGGGCCGGACGACCGGCTGTGCATTCCGGTGCCGTTCTATCACTGCTTTGGCATGGTGCTGGGAAATCTGGGCTGCACCACCCACGGTGCGACGATCGTGATTCCTGCGCCAGGGTTCGATCCGGGTTTGACGCTGGCAGCCATCGAATCGGAAAGGTGCACAGGCGTTTACGGCGTGCCGACGATGTTCATCGCGATGCTTGGCCATCCCGACTTTGCAAGCCGGGACCTGTCGTCCCTTCGCACCGGAATCATGGCGGGCTCGGTCTGTCCGGTCGAGGTCATGAAGCGCTGCATCAACGAGATGAACATGTCCGAGGTGGCCATCGCCTATGGCATGACCGAGACGTCGCCCGCCTCGTGCCAGACGCTGATCGACGACGACCTGGAGCGGCGCACCGCGACCGTTGGCCGCGCGCAGCCGCACGTTGAGATCAAGGTCGTCGACCCCGACACCGGCGAGACCGTCGAGCGAGGCCAACCCGGTGAGTTCTGCGCACGCGGGTACATCGTGATGCTGGGCTACTGGAACGACGAGGAGAAGACCCGCGAGGCGATCGACTCCGAAGGGTGGATGCACACCGGCGACCTCGCCGTGATGCGAGAAGACGGCTACTGCACCATCGTTGGGCGCATCAAGGACATGGTGATCCGCGGTGGGGAGAACGTCTATCCGAGCGAGGTCGAGGCGTTTCTCTATACCCATCCCGACATCGACGACGCCCAGGTCATCGGTGTCCCCGACGACAAGTACGGCGAAGAGATCTGTGCGTGGATCCGGATGAAGCCGGGCAGCACCGCACTGGATGCCGCCGCCCTGCGCGCGTTCGCAGAAGACAAGCTGGCGCACTACAAGATCCCGCGCTACGTCCACATCGTCGACGAGTTCCCGATGACCGTGACGGGCAAGGTCCGCAAGGTCGAGATGCGCGAGGAGACCGTGAAGTTTCTCGGCCTCTAGATACCGCCGAGCATGTCGTCGGTGGTCGCCACCAGAACCTCGCGAGGCGTACACCAGGGTCGTCGAACCCCGCGCGATCACGACCCTGGTGTACGTCTCGCGAGCGGAATTGATGCCCGTCGACTACGCAGGGTTCAAGCTGCTCCGCGGGCCCATTGCTGCGAAGATTGAACAATCTGGCCGTCAGGGATGAGTTTCGTCGGCCTGGCGTGTCTGTATATGTGTGAGGAGTGAAATGTTCGCCACGTCCGTCGTCTTTGGGCGACGTGCGTGTGCGGCGCTCGCCTTGAGTTCGGCGGGTCTGCACGCAGTGATGCTTGGCCATGCGTCGAACGTCGTGGCAGGCGGACTGCTGGCCGCGATGATCGCCGCCTGTGTCTACTGCGCCCGTGATCTTTGGCAGCGCGGGTCACTGCGGGCCTGGTGCATCGTGGGGCTGATGAACATTGCGATGATCGCGGTGCATCTGCCAGCGCCTGTGCACCACCACGGCGTGCATGCGGCGGGTCAGCAGTCGATGCTGATGGGGCTGGCGACCGCGATCGCAGCGGTCGAGGTGACCGTCGCCATCGCAGTGTTGTACTACCGCACGCGCCGCAATGAGGCGCTAGTTCGTAGTCCGGTCGATCATCGCGATCATCGCGATCAACGCCTCGATCGCGCGATCCACCCGCATCCGGTCGCCAGTCAGCAACAGATCGAGCTGAAGGCCGCGTACCTGCGCTAGCAACAGCGTGGCCAGAGTGTCGGCTTCTTGAGACGAATAGCCACCTCGCGAAAGCTGATCGGCGACGATCCTGAGCCAGTCATCGACGGTCGCCTGCGCCAGTTCGGCGACGCGGCCGCCCCCTCGCGTAGCCCGGCCGACCAGTTCGAAGAGAAGAGCGAACTGGCGTTGTTCGGCGGGTTCGCACAGTCGATTCCACGTGGCACGCACGAGTTCCGGCGCCGACTGGACGGCACGCGTCCGTTCATCGTTGGCGAGTCGATGTGCGAAGTCGGCGCGGATCTTGGCGATGACTTGAAGCAGCAGGTCTTCTTTCGAGGAAAAGTGCCGCAACAGCGTCGCATGTGTGACACCGAGCGCGCGGGCCATATCCCGCAGCGACATGTCGCCGATGCCGTGATCAAGCACGTATTCCGTGGCAGCGGCCAGTAGTTCCGGCCGTCGATGCTGGTAGCGCAGGGTGCGGCCGTCGACGGGACCGTCCATCGCGGACATGTTGTACCTTCCTCCAGGTAGGCGTACCAATTGGTTGTACAAACCATTTGGTACGGCTATATTAGCAAGATGGCCGACCACATTCCGTCCTCGTTGATCGAGCTGGGCTTGTTTACCGGCATTCCTCAGCATGAAAACTTCTGTCGGCTGCCCGACCTGATCCCCACAAGCAAGATGTCCCCGTCATCGACGCCACATCACTGGCCGACGACCGACGTGATCGACCTTCCGGATACCTATGCGTTTGAGGGCCGCGTGAAATCCGCGGAGGATTTCCTCGTCGAGACGGATACCGCCGCGCTACTCGTGCTCCGCGACGGTGCTATCTGTTTCGAGAGCTATGCGCTCACCGGTGGGCGGGACGTTGGGTGGATCTCGATGTCGGTGGCCAAGAGCGTCATCTCGGCGCTGGTGGGCATTGCGGTTGGGGAAGGCCATATTTCGAGCATCGACCAGCCGATCAGCGACTACGTCCGGGCGACCCCCGGCTCCGCTTACGACGGTGTCTCGATTAGGGACGTGCTCCAGATGTCGTCGGGCGCACGGTGGAATGAGGACTACAACGATCCGGCGTCCGACATCTACCGGCTGGCCGCCGCGATGGGTAACGGCGGGACGCTCGAGGAGTTTGTTGCGACCATGGTGCGCGAGAACGAGCCGGGACGCATCTGCCGATACAACTCCGGCGACACACAGGCCCTCGGCCACCTGTTGGTGAGTGCAACCAATCGCTCGATCACCGACTACATGCAAGAGAAGCTCGTCGAATCGTTGGGCTTCAGTTCGCCGGCGTATTGGCTTGTCGACTCGACGGGCATGGAGGTCGCGTTCGCCGGGCTGATCATGACGGCGCGGGACTTCGCCAAATTGGGTGAGCTATACCGCAACGGCGGCCGATGGCGGGATGAGCAGATAGTTTCCCGGCCTTGGGTAACTGCGTCACTGACATCCGAAGCCGATCACCTGCGGCCGGGCCGGCCGGTCGTTGGCAGTCACCCGCTTGATTTGGGATACGGGTATCAATGGTGGCTTCCTGCAAGCGATTCCGGCGAATTCACCGCGATCGGCGTGTATAACCAGTTTGTCTATGTAAGCCCAACCAAGAAGACCGTCGTCGTAAAGCTATCTGCGAACCGCAGGTACGGCACTAGCGATGACGAGTCCACTAACCGCGAACTGGAGACCATCGCCTTTCTCCGCGAGCTCAGCGGTACACCAGCCCGCTGAGTTGCCGAGCAAGGCCCAGCCGAACCGCCGGTATCCGTCCGGCCAACCCAATAGCGGCGTTGCGGATCGGGCGCGCGGCGCGCGGCAGGGTGGCCAGTCGGGTCAGCCGATCGGTCATCTTCACGACGCCGAGGGCGATGGGTCGCCGCGCGGCGCTGTAGTCATCGAGCACTGAGTCGGGTTCGCCGCCCAGTACACGAACCAAGGCGTCGGCCAGCGCGACCGCATCCTGGATACCGAGGTTCATGCCCTGCCCGCCTGCCGGGCTGTGCACGTGCGCAGCGTCGCCTGCCAGCAGCAGCCGTCCCGCCCGGTACGTGTCGGCAACGCGATGGTGGATCCGGAAGCGCGAGCCCCAGATGACCTCGGTGACGACCATCCGCCCCGTCCCGAGCCCGCGTTCGTCGAGGAGCTGTTGGACGAATGCCGCGGTTGGCTCTTCGGGCGCATCGCTGACCGGCGCGACGATGCGGTGGACGCCGCCCGGTAGCGGAGCCACCACCGTCAGACCGGCCTTGGCCCAGAACAGGATCACCTCGTCGACGGGCGCTTCACCGGCCAGCCGCACATCGGCGAGGATGAACGACTCGTCGTACGCGCCGCCCTGAAAACCGATGCCGGCATGCTCGCGCACGGTGCTGCGGATGCCGTCGGCGCCAACGGCATAGCGCGCCCGGATGACATCGCCGTCGTCGAACACCGCCGTCACGCCGTCGGGGTCCTGCTCGATCGCTTGCAAAGTCTTGGGCCGGATGACCGAACCGCCCAGTTCGGTGAGCCGATCCAGCAACAGCCGTTCGGTGGTCGACTGGGGAACCATCAGCGAGTACGGATAGGCGGTCGGCAGCGGGCTGAAGTCGACGGGGATGAGCGTGCGATGCCCGTCGCGGATGGTGAACCGCGGCGCCTGGATGCCCTCCTTGACCAGCCGCCTCGCCACATCGAGGTCCTCGAGAACCTCGAGGGTGCGCGCATTGACCACCGCGGCTTTCGACGTATTGGACCCGGCGGACTGGTTGTCCACCACGGTGGTCGCGATACCCCTGTTGACCAGCGACGCGGCCACCGTGAGTCCGCTGGGGCCGGCTCCGACGACGAGTACATCGGTGTCGTACATTTCGATCTCCTTCTCTATGCCAACGCTTGTTGGCATTGACTATCCACCCTGGCGCTGGCTATGTCAACAGTTGTTGGCCTACACTCGTTGGCATGCGCAGATCCTCGGTGGAAACCAAGGCCGTGATCCTTGCCGCAGCGAGGGAGAGATTCGCCGCATCCGGCTTCGAGAAGGCGACGATCCGCGCGATCGCCGCGGACGCGAACATCGATCCGTCGATGGTGATGCGGTACTTCGGCAACAAGGATCAGCTGTTCGCCGCGGCGGCCGACTTCGATCTGGCGATTCCGGATCTGTCCGACGTCGACACCGGCCAGCTCGGTGCCCGCCTCGTCGAACACTTCGTGAACCGGTGGGAACGGGACGAAGCCTTGATCGTGCTGCTGCGGTCGGGCGCCACGAACGACGCAGCGGCGCAACGTATGCGCGAGATCTTCTCGGCGCAGCTGCTTCCGGTCATCGCCAGAGTGAATCCCGTTGAGCCGCACCGCCGAGCGGGCCTGATCGCCACCCAGGTGCTTGGACTCGCGCTGTGTCGCTATGTACTGCGGCTACCGCCGGTTGTCGGTTTGTCGCACGACGAGATCGTCGGCTGGCTCGGGCCGACGGTTCAGCGGTATCTGGAGGCACCGGAATAAGCCGGGATACTTGCAGGCGATGTGGACTTCGACGCTCGTCCTGATCGCCATCACCACACTCGCGGCCTGTGCCACGCTCGGCGGCGGCCTCTACGAATACCTCGTCATCGACCCGTACTGGCCCAAGCGGCCGGGCATCATCCAGTCGCGCAACGGCGGGGTATCGCGGGCCCGGTTCTGGATACCGGCCCACGTGGTGTTCGAGACGCTACTCATCGTCTCGCTGGTCGCGGCATGGAACGACGCAGGCGTGCGGGCGGCGCTGCTCGTGGCGCTCGTCAGCCACGCCGCGATGCGGATGTGGTCACTCGTCGACTTCGTGCCCAAGGCATTGGCGTTCGAGAAGACCGATCCCGCGAAGGTTGACGAGGCCGCCGCCGTCCGGTGGACCCGTCGCAGCCTGTTGCGACTGCCCTTGGACGTCCTCACATGCGCCGCGATGCTCGCCGCACTGGCAGTTGCTTAGGCCTCGATCTCCCCGGCGATCTTTCGTTCGATACTGGCCCGCGTCACTGCGGGCAGCACGATGAGTCCGTCGAGTTCCTTTCGCGCCCGCGCATATGCGGTCTGCCGCTCCTGCGGCGTGGCCCCGTCGTTGGTCGCCAGCCGCAGCAGGTGCTGTGCCCGTGACAGACGCTCTTGGGCTTCGGCCGAGAAATCGCTGCGGCGCCTGCGGATCGCCTCCGACTCGGCGATATCGAACGCGGCAACGTATTCGCCGACGGCGTCGCGATATTCGAGTTGGGCAGTGCGGTCACCGAGAATGTCGTCGACGTTGTCCGGCCGTAGCCAGTCCGCGTGGCTCCTGGCCTTGTGGAAGCCCATCGTCAGCGGATCGCGCATATCGGTCATCAACGGAAAGTCCAGCAGCTTGGCGATGTCGACCTCGTAGTCCAGCCAGCGGCTGTCGGTGTGGTCGTGCCGCCCGAGCACCTTGGTCATCTCGCGCTTATACGCGGCCTCGTTGTTGCGGGCCCGGCCCGACGCCTCCGCGAGCGCGACCTTGGTCTGCTGTTTGATGCGGTACCGCTCCAGCCGTCGCTGCGCCCGTCGCTCATTGGCCGCGGCGACCGCCCGCACACCACCGCCGATCACACCGCCCAGCGGAAAGATCAGCCACCAGAAGTTCCCCGCGAAATGAAGCAGAGCTTCCACACGCCCAGAATGCCATCAATCTCCGAAGTCGCTGATCGTGCGGCCGATCACCTCAGCGACGGCCGCAGGGTCGGCCAGCATCCGCAGGTGGTCCCAGTCCCGTCGGGTCACCGACCAGCCGAGGCTCTCTGCCTGCCCGGCCGTGCGGTCGTAGACCCCGCTGAGGCGCACATAGCCACACCGCAGCGTGTCCCAGCCGCGCGTCACCGGCGCGGGCTCCAAGAAGAAGGCCAACGGCAGCCGGGGGATCTCGGCGATGAATTCCCGCCGAACGTTCGGGTCAGGCACCAGCTCGTCGAGGGCGTTGGCTCCGAACCACTCGTTCCACGGCGGGAGCCGCCCGGCGTCGGCCATGTCGACCAGCTGCTCGCGCAGCGGGACCGGGGCCGTGTCGAACCAGCTGCGCCCGGGATGCGGAAGGAACGAGTCGACAAATACGGCCCCGACCGTCTCGCTAGCTTCTGCGATGACCGGAAGCAGCGGCCCAGCGGCACTGTGCCCGATCAGCACGACGGGCCCGTCGGTCACCTCCTGAGCCGCAACGGCGGCAAACTTCGGGTAATACGGCGGACCCGAAGCGGCGACACCAGTGAGGTCCGGCACCGCGCAGCGAAAACCATTGCTCTGCAACACTTCTGCGGTACTTGTCCATGTCGTCGGCCCGACCACCGGGCTGTGGACGAACAACAATGTCGTCACAGGCCGATCCGCCGGTAGCGGGCGAGCCGGGCGGCCAGCCGATCTTCTGCCGGCATCGACCGCAGCCGGTGCAACTCGTTGGCGACGGTGGCCGAGAGCCGCCTGGTGAACTCCATCGGTTCGTCGGCGGCATCCGAATGCTCGGGCACGATCGCGTCGACGATTCCGTGATGCAGCAGATCTGCCGACCGAATGCCTTGCGCCGCAGCCAGTTCAGGGGCATGGGCGACGTCGCGGAACACGATCGCGCTTGCCCCTTCCGGCGGCAGCGGCGCCAGCCACCCGTGCAGCGCGGCCAGTACCCGGTCGGCGGGCACCATCGCAAGCGCGGGCCCTCCGCTGCCCTGGCCGAGCAGCACCGAAACCGTCGGGGTGTCCAGGGTGACGAGTTCGGCCAGGCAGCGGGCGATTTCACCGGCAAGGCCGCCCTGCTCGGCCTCGACCGTCAACGCAGGTCCTGCGGTGTCGATGAACAGCACCAGCGGCAGCTGCAGCCCGGCAGCCAACGCCATGCCGCGGCGCGCCTCACGCAGCGCAGCGGGACCCACCATCCCGCCGACCACGCGCTGCTGGCCGAGCACCACCGCCGGCTGACCGCCGAACCGGGCAAGCGCCAGCACAGTGGTCGCGGCCTCGCCCCTTCCGGTGCCTGACAGCAACACTCTCTCCGTCGTGCCGTGCCGCAGCAGATATCCGACACCTGGCCGATCCGGCCGACGCGACGCCTCCACCGACTCCCATGCCGGCACATCGGGCACCGGCTCGGCAGGAGGTGCGGGCGGCGGCGCTTCCGGCGGATCGGCCACCACCTTCAAGGTGCGATCGATCGTCGAACGCAGCACCTCGAGCGGCACCACACCGTCGATGACGCCGTGGCGCTGCAGGTTCTCCGCGGTCTGGATGCCGGCAGGGAACGGTTCGCCGTAGAGGTGCTCGTAGACGCGCGGGCCGAGAAAACCCACCAGCGCACCCGGCTCGGCCGCGGTGACGTGCCCGAGCGAACCCCAGCTGGCGAACACCCCGCCGGTGGTCGGATGGCGCAGGTACACCAGGTACGGCAGATGCGCCCGCTTGTGCAGCTCCACGACCGCCGCGATCTTGACCATCTGCAGGAACGCCACCGTGCCTTCCTGCATGCGGGTGCCGCCCGAGCTCGGCGACGCCAGCAGCGGCAGGCCCTCGCGGGTGGCCCGCTGCACCGCTTCGGTGATCCGCTCGGCGGCGGCGACCCCGATCGAGCCGGCAAGGAAGTCGAACTCGCAGGCCACCAGCGCCACGGGCCTGCCGAAGACGGTGCCCCGCCCGGTCAGCACGGACTCGTCGAGGCCGGTCTTGGCCGAGGCGGCGGCCAGCTCACGCCGGTACGTGTCGTCGGCAGCGACGGCCAGCGGCGTGGTATCCCAGCTGATGAAGGACCCGTCGTCCAGCACGGCGTCGCGCAACTCCAGGGCGCCGATCCGGCTCACATGATGACCATATATAGGCTGGCCGCATGATTGGTGTGACCCGTGACGGCCACGTGATGACACTGGAGATGCAGCGTGCCGAGCGCCGCAACGCGCTCAACGTCGAGCTCGTGGACAGCCTGCGCGACGCCGTCGAGAAAGCCGCGAGCGAGGACATCCGGGCCATCGTGCTGACCGGGCAGGGGCATGTGTTCAGCGCAGGCGCCGACCTGACCGACGCCGCCGGGATGGCCGAACAGCTGCCCGACAAGGCCAAGGCGCTCAACCTCGCGATCGACGCCGCGCCGGTTCCTGTCATCGGGGCGATCAACGGACCTGCCATCGGGGCCGGTGTCATCCTTTCGATGATCTGCGATCTGCGCGTCGTGGCACCCGAGGCGTACTTCCAGTTCCCGGTTGCGAAATATGGCCTGGCCCTGGACAACTGGAGCATCCGCAGATTGACCTCACTGGTCGGGGCCGGCCGGGCCAGGGGCATGCTGCTGGCCGCCGAGCGGCTCACCGCCGACGCAGCGCTGCAGACCGGAATGGCCAACCGCATCGGAACACTAGCCGACGCACAGGCATGGGCCACCGAGATCGCCGGCTACGCGCCGCTGGCGTTGCAGCACGCCAAGCGAGTGCTCAACGACGACGGCGCCTACGAGGACCCGTGGCCCGAGCACACCGAGATGTTCGACAAGGCATGGGCCAGTCAGGACGTGATCGAAGCGCAGGTGGCGCGCATCGAAAAACGGCCACCAAGGTTCCAGGGCGCCTGATGGTGCCGCGGGCGGCGCTGCGCTTCGGCTTCGGCACGGGCTCTCTGCTGGCCGCCGGTTGGCTGCTGCGCGCGCTGCGCGGTGCACCCGCGGCGCTCGGCGCCACGCCCGCCGAGATTCAGAGAGTCGCGCATCGGTCCCCGAACTTTCAGGACGGGGTGTTCGTCAACACCGACCCGGCGGCGGCGATGAGCCTCGACCGTGAGCAGCAGATGCTGCTGGTCCGCGAGCTGGTTGGCGGACGCGACAGCGGCAAACCGGGCGGACCGATTCCGCTCGCGGCCGCGCCCGCGGACGCCTCCGCAGGCCCGCTGTCGGTGCGCTGGTACGGGCACTCCAGCGCGCTCGTCGAGGTCGACGGCTACCGGGTGCTCGCCGATCCGGTGTGGAGTCCACGGTGCTCGCCGTCGCACACGTTGGGCCCGCAACGGCTGCATGAGGTGCCCGTCCCGCTGGAGGCCCTGCCCGCCGTCGATGCGGTCATCATCAGCCACGACCACTACGACCACCTCGACATCGACACGATCACCGGCCTTGCCCACACACAGCGCGCGCCGTTCGTCGTCCCGCTCGGGGTCGGCGCCCATCTGCGCAAGTGGGGGATTCCGGAGCACCGCATCGTCGAATTGGACTGGCACGAAAGCCATCACATCGGCGACCTGACGCTGGTGTGCACACCCGCACGGCACTTCTCGGGTCGGTTGTTCTCCCGCAACACCACGCTGTGGGCGTCGTGGGTGATCGCGGGACCCCGTCACCGCGCGTTCTTCGGCGGCGACACCGGCTACACCAAGAGCTTCGCCGGGATCGGCGCCGACCACGGGCCTTTCGACCTGACGCTGCTGCCGATCGGCGCGTATCACCCGGCGTGGCCGGACATCCACATGAACCCCGAGGATGCGATCCGCGCTCATCTCGACGTCGCAGAGGCGGAATCCGGCTTGCTGGTACCCATTCACTGGGCGACGTTCCGGCTGGCCCCCCACCCGTGGTCGGAGCCGGTCGAGCGTCTTCTCGCCGCCGCCGATCCTGCGGGCGTGCGGGTGGTGGTGCCAAGGCCCGGGCAGCTTGTCGATCCCGCCTCGTCATCGACGTCCGACCCGTGGTGGCGGTTCTAAGTCGGTTCGCGGCGAGCGGTAACGATCCAGGCACGCGAATCGAAGAACACCCCGCCCTCGGTCTGATGGGAGTGCAGGGTGGTGCGTAGCCCTGTGCGTACTTGCTCGGCCGCCGCGTCGTCAAGGTTGGCAAGCAGGTCTTTGAGTCCCCATAGGCCGAGCACCGCGTCGAACGCGGTGGCGCTGTCCGCGCCGTAGTAGACGGGCTCGTGCACGTCGGTGAAGGCGACTTCCGCGAAGCCGGCCGCGCCAAGAATGCCTTCCATGACCGTCGGGTCCGCAAGTGAGAATGGGTTCGGGCCACCAGGTTTGGCCCCCGCGGCGGTGAGGGTCTTACGGATCACGGTGGCCCACTCGTTGCGGTCGTGCTCCTGCCAGACCAGCAGCACCAGGCGTGCCGCTGGGCGCAGAGCGCTCCCGATATTGGTGAACGCGGCGACCGGGTCGGCGAAGAACATCGTGCCGAACCGGCTGATGCAGAGGTCGAAATGCGTTGGCGCAAAGCGGTGAACCTGGGCATCGGCCTGCTCGAAGGTGATGTTGGTCAGGCCCTGCTCGTCGCTGAGCCGACGGGCCCGTTCGAGCATCGGCGCGGAGTGATCGACGCCCAGCGCGCTTCCTTCCGCTGCGGCGAGGGCGGCCTCGCGTGTGGACTGGCCTGTGCCACAGCCGATGTCGAGCACACGGTCGTTAGGGCCGACGCGGGCGGCGGCGCGGAATAGCGCGTTGTGCAGGCGCAGTTCCGCGTCGTAGTCAAAGTCGGACATCGTCACCTCTCGAGAGCGATATCGGCAGGGCCGTCGCGGAGCACTCCTCGCACCTGGTCCAGCGAAACGGTATCCGGCTCGAACTCCGTCAGCCACCACGTGGCGCCTGCCTTAACGTACGGCGCCGGATCCGCGCCGGGAGGGAGGGCGACGGCGATGTCGTATGGGGCCGTCTGTTGCGCGCGCTGACCGGCGATGGTGGTGACGGCGTCGGCGAGCTGGTCGGGGTGTTCGAGATTCACCGGGAAGAAACCGTCGTGGCGGGCGGCGCGGCGCAACGGTTTGACGTTGCCGGGCTGTCCCGCGACCCACACCGGTACGCCGGGGTGCTGAATCGGGGTGGGAAGGAAGGAAAATCCGTCGACGGTGTAGTGGCTGCCGTGATGGTGCACAGGCTCTCCGGACCACGCGGCGGCGAGAATCTCCAGTGACTCGTCGAGCATCTCGCCTCGCCGCCGATCATCGGTTTCATCACCCGTTCCGGAGAATTCCTGGCCGTAGCGATCGCTTCCGAGACCGACGCCGAGCGTGAGGCGACCGCCGCTGAGCCGGTCCAGCGTCGCGGTTTCCCTTGCGAGCTTGGCCGGCCGGCGGCGGGCAAGGGGGGTGACCATAGGGCCGAAGCGCAGGGATGCGGTGGCGGTGGCGATCGCGGCCATCGTGATCCACGGGTCGGCCACCTGCTGGACCGGCGCCCGCCAGCGCAGGTGGTCCCATACGAACACGCCGTGCCAGCCGGCGTCCTCGGCCTCGGCGGCCAGACGCGCGATCACCGCGGGGTCGGCGAGTTCGTCGAAGATCGGCAGCCAGAGCGCCGACTGCAGCCGGGTCATTGTCGTCATGACCGCAACGCTAGAAGACGCAGGCTAGGACGCCATCAACCGGTAGCCGCCGTCGATCGGGACACGAACGCCTGCCAGCCCTGGCAGGTCACCCGCTGCCAGCGCCGCGATGAGCGCGCCGACATCGGCAGGCTCGAGGATCCGGCCAAGCACTGAGCGGCTTTGAAGTTCGGTGACCATCTCGGGGGTGAGTATGGCCGCCGATGCGTCGGTCCGAACCGCGCCTGGCGCAACGATATTGACGGCGATGCCCTCATGCCCCGCCTCGGTCGCCACCTGTTGCGCGAACGCGTCCAATGCGGCCTTCTTTGTGGAGAGGACGGCTCCGCCTGTGCTGAACGTGTCGGCGGCAACGCTGGAGACGTACACCACGTGCGAGCCCCGCCCCAGCATCGGCAGCGCGGCCTTGGTCACGTGGAAGGCCGCGGCCAGTTCGGCCGTGACGCCGGCACTGAGCACCTCCCACTGCAGCTGTGCGAGCGGGACGAACGCCGGCTGGATGTTCGCGTTGCAGACCAGTGCGGCGAGCCTGCCGCTGGCCGCGACGAGCTCGGCCGCCTGTGCGGCGTCGGTGACGTCGGCGCCGATCGCTGTGGCGCTGCCACCCGTCGTCTCGATGTCTCGGACCACCTGGTCCGCGGAGGCGCTGTCGCTGCGGTAGTTCACCACCACATGGAATCCACGTCGACCCAACGCGCGAGCCGTCGCGGCTCCGATGCCCCGACCTGCCCCTGTCACCAGTGCTGTTCGCATGGCATCCGACGCTAGGCGATCGGCTTACTTTTCGGAAGGACATACCTGAAGGTAAGCTCCTAACGGTGGACGACGTCTTTACCCGCGACTGTCCGGCACGCATGGTCCTCGACCATGTGTCCGCGCGGTGGGGAGTACTGGTGCTCACCGCGTTGCTGGCTGGCGACCTGCGGTTCTATCAACTACGCGACCGAATCGAAGGTGTCAGCGAAAAGATGCTCGCGCAGACGCTGCGCACATTGGTGCGCGACGGCCTTGTGCACCGCGAGGTCGAACCGGTGACGCCGCCGCAGGTGTCCTATCGATTGACCGCGCTCGGCAAGGGAATCACCGACAGGCTGGGTGGCCTCACCGACTGGATTCGTGACAACGCCGAGGCGATCCTCGCCGCGCAGGCCGCGTATGACGCGTCCGGATGACGTTGAACCGTTACGGTTCAACTCATGAAGGCACTGGCAAAGGCTGCGGCGTTCACGGCAGTCCTGGTTCTCGTCGCGGGCTGCGCGTCGGAATCGGCTGAGCCCGCGCCACCGTCGGACACCTTCGCGGTGTCGGTCCCGCCGCCGCTGGTGCCGGCGATGGAGCTGCCCGAGAATGCCGTCGACAACGCAGTGGCCAAGCTGGACGGCCTCGCCGAGGAGCTGATGCGCAAGTCTGGCATTCCGGGGATGGCGGTGGCGGTGGTGCACGGCGGAAAGACCGTGTACGCCAAGGGATTCGGCGTCAAGGATGTCAAAGCAGTGGACGACGAGAAAAACCGAGTGGATCCGGGCACGGTGTTTCAGGTTGCGTCGCTGTCCAAACCGCTGAGCGCGACGGTGGTGGCCCACCAGGTCGGTGAGAATGCGATCGATTGGGACACGCCCATCGTCTCCAAGCTGCCATGGTTCGCGCTGTCCGATCCGGTGGTCACCAGGATGGTCACCATCGGTGACATGTTCTCGCACCGCTCCGGTTTGCCCGACCACGCGGGCGACATGCTCGAAGACCTGGGCCATGACCGCCGGTACGTCCTGGAACGGCTGCGCCAACTGCCGCTGGACCCGTTCCGAATCTCCTACGCGTACACGAACTTCGGGCTGACTGCCGCAGCGGAAGCGGTGGCAGTGAGCGCGGGAAAGTCGTGGGAAGACCTCTGCGACGAGGCCCTGCTGAGACCGCTCGGAATGACGTCGACCAGCTATCAATTCGCCGACTACGAGGCGCGGCCGAACCGAGCGGTCGGCCACATCCACGTCGACGGTCGCTATGAGCCGCTTTACATCCGCGACGCGCAGCGGGAGGCTGCGGCAGGCGGCGCCAGCTCGTCGGTGAACGACATGACGCACTGGATGGCCATGATGCTCGGCGACGGCCGCTACCAGGACACCCAGATCATCGACGAGAAGGCATTGTTGCCCGCCGTCACCCCGCAGGTCGTGTCCAGCCGGGCCACCGAACCCGCGATGCGATCGGGCTTCTACGGCTACGGCTTCAACGTCGGCGCGACATCGGCGGCCCGCATGGAGCTCAGCCATTCCGGTGCCTTCGGACTCGGTGCCGGGGCAAACTTCGTCATCCTGCCGTCGGCCGACGTGGCAATCGTCGCGCTCACCAACGCCACACCGGCAGGGGTGCCAGAAGCACTCAACGCCCAATTCGCCGACCTCGTCCAGTTCGGCGAGATCCGTGAGGACTGGTACCCGCTCTACCAGGGCCTGTTGACGCCGATGGAGGAACCCGTCGGATCGCTCGTCGGAAAGCAGCCGCCCGCCAATCCGGCCCCCGCCGCCCCGCTCGCGTCGTACATCGGGACCTACAACAACGACTACTGGGGCCCTGCCCGCGTCTCCGAGAAGGACGGCAAACTGCAGCTCGCCCTCGGCTCGAAGCTGAATGTTCCGCTGAATCATTGGGACGCAGGTGTGTTCACCTACACGTGGGTGTCCGAGAACTCGCCGCCAGGATCGATTTCCAAGGCCACGTTCGACGGCAACAGGCTCACCTTGGAGTACTACGACGAGTTGAACAAAGGGACGTTCACCAAATGACCGCGCTTGTCGCAGCCGGGCTGACCGATGCCGAAGTCGCCCAGCGGGTCGCTGACGGCAAGACCAACGATGTGCCGACCCGTGCGGCGCGGACGGTGTCCGAGATCGTCCGGGCGAATGTGTTCACCCGCATCAACGCCATCCTCGGTGTGCTGCTGATCATCGTGTTGTCCACCGGTTCGGTGATCAACGGCGCCTTCGGTCTACTGATCATCGCCAACAGTGCAATCGGCATCATCCAGGAACTGCGGGCCAAGCAGACGCTCGACAAATTGGCCATCGTCGGACAGACAAAACCGTTGGTGCGCAGGCAGTCCGGCACCACCGCGGTACTGCCCAATGAGGTGGTTCTGGACGACATCATCGAGCTCGGGCCAGGTGATCAGATCGTCGTCGACGGTGAGATCGTCGAGGAAACCAACCTCGAGGTCGACGAATCGCTGCTCACCGGCGAAGCCGATCCGATCGCGAAAGACGCAGGCGATCAAGTGATGTCGGGCAGCTTCGTCGTCGCGGGCAGCGGTGCCTACCGAGCCACCAAGGTTGGCCGAGAGGCTTACGCCGCCAAGCTTGCCGAGGAGGCCAGCAAGTACACCCTGGTGAATTCCGAACTGCGCAACGGCATCAACAAAATTCTGCAGGTCATCACCTACCTGTTGATCCCTGCCGGGCTGCTGACCATCTACACCCAGTTGTTCACCACGGATGTGGGTTGGCGCCGCGCCGTGCTGGCCATGGTGGGCGCGCTGGTCCCGATGGTGCCGGAGGGCTTGGTGCTGATGACGTCGATCGCGTTCGCGGTCGGCGTGATCCGGCTCGGCCGCCGTCAGTGTCTCGTCAACGAGCTGCCCGCCATCGAAGGCCTGGCCCGCGTCAACGTGGTGTGCGCCGACAAGACGGGCACGCTTACCGAAAACGGGATGCGGGTAAGCGATCTCAAGTCGCTCGGCGGTGTGGCGGTGCCCGACATCCTTGCTCAACTCGCCGCAGACGACGCGAGGCCGAACGCCAGCATGGCGGCCATCGCCGAGGCGTACAAGATGCCACCGGGCTGGACCGCAACGGCGACCGCACCGTTCAAGTCGGCAACGAAGTGGAGCGGCGCGTCCTACGGCGAACACGGCAACTGGGTGGTCGGCGCTCCCGACGTATTGCTTAAACCGGGTTCGCCGATTGCCGAACAAGCCGAGCAGATCGGCTCGCTGGGCCTGCGGGTGCTGCTGGTCGGCTCGTGCGATATGCCCGTCGACCATCCCGGTGCACCAGGCACCGTCACCCCCGCCGCGCTGGTTGTGCTCGAACAGCGCATCCGCCCCGATGCTCGGGGCACGCTTGATTACTTTGCCGAACAGAAGGTTTCGATCAAGGTGATCTCGGGCGACAACGCGGTATCTGTCGGCGCGGTCGCCGGTTCGCTCGGCCTGCACGGCGAGACGATGGACGCCAGGCAGCTGCCATCCGAACCCGAGAAACTGGCCGACACCCTCGAGGAGTACACCACGTTCGGCCGGGTGCGACCCGACCAGAAGCGTGCGATGGTGCACGCCCTGCAATCGCGGGGGAACACCGTCGCGATGACCGGTGACGGGGTGAACGACGTGCTGGCGCTCAAGGACGCCGACATCGGCGTCGCGATGGGTTCGGGTAGCTCGGCGTCGCGCGCGGTGGCTCAGATCGTGTTGCTGGACAACAAGTTCGCGACGCTGCCCTATGTGGTCGGCGAAGGCCGCAGGGTGATCGGCAACATCGAACGGGTTTCCAACCTGTTCCTCACCAAGACCGTGTACTCGGTGCTGCTGGCCGTCCTCGTCGGCCTGGCCGGCCTGGCGTCCAAGCTGTTCGGCACCGATCCGCTGCTGTTCCCGTTCCAGCCGATCCACGTGACGATCGCGGCGTGGTTCACCATCGGTATCCCTGCGTTCGTGCTGTCCCTGGCGCCCAACACCGAGCGCGCGCGGCCGGGCTTCGTGCGCCGGGTGATGACGTCGGCGCTGCCGTCGGGGGTCGTGGTCGGCGTCGCCACGTTCGTGTCGTATCTGCTGGCCTACCAGGGCCGTGAGGCAACGACGATCCAGCAGACGCAGGCGTCGACGGCGGCGCTGATCACGTTGCTGGTTTCGTCACTCTGGGTGCTCGCCGTGGTGGCGCGGCCTTATGAGTGGTGGCGGGTGATTCTGGTCGCAGTGTCGGCGTTGGCCTACGTGGTGATCTTCTCCATTCCGCCGGCGCGCGAATTGTTCATGCTGAACGTGTCCAATGTGACGATCACGTCAATAGCGTTGGGAATCGGCCTGGTTGGCGCCGCTGCCATCGAGGCGATCTGGTGGGTCCAGGGTGCACTGCTGGGAGAGCGACGGCGCTTGTGGAAAGAGCGGTAGGGTAGCCGTATGGCATTCCTAGACAAGATCAAGAATCTGCTCTCGAAGAACGCCGACAAGGTGGACACCGCGATCGACAAGGCTGGTGACATCGTCGACCAGAAGACGCAGGGCAAGTACACCCAGCACGTCGACAAGGTGCAGGACGCCGCCAAGAAGGCCGTCGACAAGAGCAACCCGCAGACCCCCTAGTACGGATGGCCAAACTTTCCGTCTCCGTCGACGTTCCGCTGCCGCCGGAGGCGGCATGGGCCTGCGCCTCTGACCTGTCTCGCTACAAGGAATGGCTGACCATTCACCGGGTGTGGCGCAGCAAGCTGCCCGAAACCTTGGAAAAAGGCGTGGTGATCGAGTCCATCGTCGAGGTCAAGGGCATGCTCAACCGGATCAAGTGGACCATCGTCCACTACAGGCCGCCCGAGGCGATGACGCTCAACGGTGAGGGCAGGGGCGGCCTCAAGGTCAAGTTGATCGGCAAGGTCAAGCCGTCGGGTGACGGCTCCACGGTGACGTTCGATCTGCATCTTGGCGGCCCGGCGTTGTTCGGCCCGATCGGCATGGTCGTAGCGGGCGCGTTGAAGGGTGATATTCGGGAGTCGCTGGACAAGTTCAAATCGGTGTTCGCCTCCGCCGCATAGCTTTCTCGCGCGAACAGACGCAAAATCCCCCTTTTTAGGGCGTCTCGGGGTTACTTTGCGTCTGTTCGCGGGAGGCGCGTATGGACGCTGGTGATTCGGATCTGCGTTGTGCAGCATGCGGAGTCGGTCTGCGCACCCAAGCCCGGTTCTGCGATGCGTGTGGTTCACCGGTTGGTTCGAGCGGAATCGCCGGCGAGCGTAAGCAAATCACCGTTTTGTTCGCGGACGTCGTGGGGTCGATGAAGCTGGCCGCCGAACTGGACTCCGAGCGGTGGCACGAAATCATGCGCTATGTCTTCAACCGGTCGGCCGCGGTGGTTCAGCGGTACCAGGGGACGGTCGACAAGTTCACTGGTGATGGCTTGATGGCATTGTTCGGCGCGCCCGTGGCGCTCGAGAACCACGCGTTGCGAGCAAGTCTTGCGGCACTGGAAATCCAAGCGGTCGCTCGTACGTTGGCCGCTGAAGTACGAGTGCGAGACAACGTGGACCTGCTCCTTCGGATCGGTCTGAACTCTGGCGAAGTCATCGCCGGACGGATTGATGGCAGTCCCGGTAGCTATACCGTCATCGGGCATCCGGTGGGAATGGCCCAGCGGATGGAGGCGGCCGCACAGCCGGGCGGTGTGTTGTGCACCGAGTCGACCGCTCGATTGATCGAAGAATTGGCAGTGCTTGGACCTACCCAGTGGGTCACCGTGAAAGGGGACCGCGAACCGGTTCGGGCGCGTCTGCTGGTCAGCGTCGAGTCAGACCGGACGATGCTCGGGCGCGACGAGGGCCCGCTGATCGGTCGTGACCGCGAGTTAGCGCAGCTGGCCGACGCCTTCACCAGCAGGTCGACGATCGTGGGTGTAATTGGTGAGCCGGGTGTGGGCAAGAGCAGACTCGTGCGGGAATTCAACTCCATTGCAACGAGTTACGCCGCCGAGATGGTGATCACCAGGTGTGAATCGCACACCGCCGAGGTTCCTCTGCACGCGCTGTCGCGGTTGTTGCGCGCCATGTTCGGCGTCCGCGGATTGGATCGGCAAGCGACCCGGGCACGTATCTCGTCCCTGCTGCGCGAAGTGACCGATCTACAGCCGGGTGACGGCGAAGTCGTGTTCGACCTGCTGTCGATCAGCGACCCGAAAGAAGCGGCCGAGATCAGCGCGCAAACCCGGCGACAACGGCTGGTGGAGGTGATGGCGAAGTTCGCACAAACCCGGCCGGCGCCAAATGTGTTCGTTGTCGAAGATCTGCACTGGGTCGACGCCGCCAGTGAGGAAATCTTGGCCGCCTTCGTCGAAATGATGTCCGCGGACCGCTCGATGTTCTTGGGAACCTTCCGGCCCGAGTACAACGGGCGACTACGTGAAATGGCGCACTCCACGGTGAGGCTGGTGCCGCTCGACGGCATGGCGGCGCTATCCCTTGCGGAAGAGATCCTTGGTCGGCACCCAGCGGTCGATGGTGTCGCCGCACGCATCGCGCAGCACGCTGCCGGCAATCCGTTCTTCGTCGAGGAGACGGTGCGCGATCTCGCCGGCCGAGGGCTGCTCGACGGTACTCGAGGTGACTACCGACTCGTCGGTGACCTGGACTCCATTTCGGTTCCACCGACCGTCCAAGCGGTGCTCGCCGCGCGCATTGACAGGTTGAGCACGCCAGAGAAATCGGTCCTCAATGCCGCGGCAGTGATCGGATCAAGCTTCGATCTCGACGTGTTGGAGTCGCTACGACCCGGCACCGCTCGGGCTGAAGTGCAGGGGCTGGTGGCCGCCGAACTGATCGACCAAACTCAGCTCATCCCGCTACCGCGCTATCAATTCCGTCATCCGCTGGTACGCGCGGTGGCCTACGAATCCCAGCTCTCGACGACCCGGGCGGATTCTCACCGTCGAGTAGCCGATGCTATCGAGGCACGTAACCCCGATGCGGTGGAAAGGAATTCGGCTCTGATCGCCCACCATCTCGAAGCAGCCGGCGATGCTGAAGATGCCTATCCGTGGTACATGCGTTCAGCGGAGTGGCTTATGCACCGCGATATCAACGCCGCTCGGGATTGTTGGCAGCGGGCTCGAGTGATCGCAGACGACATGTCGGCCGAAGACACGGGAGTCAACGAGAAGCGGGTCGCGCCCCGGGCCCAGTTGGCATTGACCGAGTGGATGGTTGGCGGTAGCGCCGACAGTGAGCAGTTCGTCGACGAGTTGCGATTGTTGACCGCGCAGTCCGACGACAAGTTGCCGCTGGCGTTGGCGATGTCGGGACGGGCCACATCCTTGATCCTCCATGACGGTCGGGTGCGAGACGCCGCGGCCATGGCTTCTGAACTCAACGGTCTGTACGACGGGATGGCCGGAACAGCTTCGGAAAGAGCCGAGGTGCTGATGGCCGTGGCTTTTGCGCAGTACTCCGCGGGTGAGCTGTCCGAAGCCTTGCGGACCATCGACCGCCTGCTGTCGATTGGGGCGGGATTGGCCATCGTAGAAGATGTCGGGCCGGCTATGGCGATGGCCGGTGCCATCAAGATCCTCATCGGCCGGCGGGAGGAAGGACGGCGTGACCTTGACACTGCGCGCCACCTCAGTCGCGAGGCCGGCGACGCTCTTGGTTTCGTCATTGCGTTGGGTTACGAGACCGATCCGGTCCTCTTGGGATTCGACCTCGTAGAAAAGACACTGCTGAACGAGGCGCATGCCGCCGTGCACATGGCCGAAACCTTTGGCGACGCATACGGACTCGCTCTCGCACGATGGTCTTACGGCATGGCGCTACTGCGGACCGATGATGCGCGCCGCGCCGAAGGTGTCCGTTTTCTGCAATTGTCCCGCTCCGACGGCATTGATATCGGTGGCAGCAATCTCGAGGCCGACATCGTCGCGGAGTCGTCGCGCCAGGGTCGGCGAGACGACGACCAGATCGCGGCCTTGTTCGACGCTGTTCAAACCGAACTGAGCGACGGCGACGTCCTCACCGTCGGCCAGTCGATTTCGGTTCTGGTCCAGGTCCTGGCCCTTCGGCGAGCGTCCGGCGACCTGGATCAGGCGCACGACATCGTCTCGCGGCTCGAAACCCAACTTGCACATTGCGAGCCGGCACTGCAGCTGTGGCCCCTGCACTGCCGGGCCGTGCTGGCCGATGCAACGGGTGATGAGTCCGTTTACCTGGACGCACTCACCACGTACCGCGATCTTGCCGAACGTCTCGACGCCCGCGGCCATCTCGCCGCCGTTCGGCAGATGGCTCGTCGCTGATCCGCAGCGTCCCGATCGGCATGGTCATGCATGTTTGAGTTTGGTATGAGAATCTGGCCGACGTCCGACTGTGCCAATAGCGTCGGGAGGCATGCGGACAGTTCTCTCTTTCGCGTCCCTGGTGGTTCTGGCAACGGCATGTGCGACAACGGCCAACACTCCGGAGCCCGAATCGATTTCGCTGCCCACCGAGATCGTCTATCCAAACGGCATCGCCACGGCGTCGGACGGCTCGATCTATGTCGGTCAGATAACTCAGGGCGGCATTCTGCGTCGCTCGCCCGACGGCGACTGGTCGTCGGTACATCCCGGGTCGCCGCAGATATACGCGGCGACGTCACTGCGTCTCGACGAGGACCGTCAACTTCTCTGGGGAACATCACCGGACTTCCTGCCGCCTGCGGAACCGCGCACGCCCTACATCTTTTCGATCGACACCGTGACCGGGCGAGTGCAGCAGACCGTCGCGGTTCCGGATGGCTTCGGCAACGACATCGCGGTCGAGCCCGAGGGAAGCATCTTGATCACCGAGAGCGAGCACGGCCAACTCATGCGGCTGAGGCCGGGAGAATCCAGGTTTGAAAAGGTCTTTGCGGACCCACGGCTGGCCCATGAAAGCGGGCTCGGCCTGGCGGGCATCGCGCGCGCCGAAAACGGTGTGGTCGTGATGGGGAACTTCTCTTCCGGCGGTCTCTTTATCCTCGAGAACAACGCGCTCCGCGAACTCGCGCTCCCACGAACCATCGAGAATCCCGACGGAATCGCATTCGCGCCCGACGGATCACTCGTCGTGCTGGAGGGCGCGGTCGAAAGCGGTGATGGGAAGGTACTGCGAATCCCCGACCCACTTCACCAGGGGGAGCGCGAATTGCTCACGGTGGCTGGGGGTCTGGAGAGTCCGGTCAATCTTTCGATCGGCGCCGACGGCGTGGCCTACGTCAGCGAATCGCGTGTCCGGCACCGCCTGATCGATGACGCTTCGAATCACCCGATCCCGCAAGCGTTTCGCATCGTCGCGGTCGAGCTGAGCTGATGGTCGAGGTAACTCGGCGCGAGGCTCTGCTGGGGACCATGGTCGCGGCCGCGGGAACGATGGCCGTTGCGTCGTGCGCCACCGACCGGCCAGAATCGACGCCGGGCGGAGGTTTCGCTCTCAATGTGGAGTTGGTCGGCGAGAGCGATCTGGACGACCGGCCCGGCTTCAAGATGGCAATCCGGGAGGCGCGCGGCCGCTGGTATCTGTACCTGGGCCACTTCTGGCACTCCGGGTGGAGCATCGTCGATGTCACGGACCCGACCGATCCTGAAGTCGTCGCGTTCGTTCCGGGACCCGAGAACACGTGGACGCTGCAGGTCGACCTGTCCGGCGACCTCATGGTCACCGCCCTGGAGCAGGTCTTCCCGAACTTCGGTGGAGATCCACGCGAGCCGTTCGCCGACGGCGTATACCTGTGGGACATCAGCGATCCGGTGCGGCCTGCGCGTCTCGGTCACTTCCGAACCGGTGGCACCGGCACCCATCGCAACCTCTATCCCGGCGGGCGCTACGCGCACCTGGCCGCGGGGATGCCCGGGTACCGCGGCAACATCTACGTCATCGTTGACGTCGCCGATCCGTCGAACCCGCGCGAGGCGGGTCGGTGGTGGGTCCCGGGTCAGCACGAGGCTGGTGGAGAGGCTTCTGCGGAGTCCGCGGCGTCGGGTGGCGGGCAGCCGGTGAGCTTCTGTTGCGGCGGCGGTCACGACGTGTCCCTGCACGGGCCGCCCTATGTGGCAGGGAATCTGGTGTATCTGCCCTACGGCGGGGCGGGCATGGTCGTGCTGGACATCTCGGACGTCGCGCGACCCCGCCAGCTCGGGTGTCTGCGGTTCAGCCCACCGTTTCACTCCCGGTTCGGTGTGCACGGCGTGTTGCCGGTGCCGCAACGCGACATCGCGTTCGTCAACTCGGAGAACGTCACGTACGGCGATGGGCCGGCGCACCATGCCTCGATCGTTGACATCGCCGACCCGGCGAACCCGTACCTGCTGTCACTCTTCCCCGAACCGGTCCCACCGCCCGATGCGCCCTACCGTGACTTCACCACGCGAGGCGGCTGGCGCGGACCACACAATTTCAACCATCACCACCATCACCCCGATGTCCAACAGCAGGGGAACCTGTTCTACATCGCACATTTCAACGCCGGACTTCGGGTGTACGACGTGTCGAACACGAGGCTGGTCCGCGAGGTTGGCTACTACCTTCCCGCAGACCCCACCCGCCGATTCGGGCCGATGCCAGAAGGCAACCTGGTCACTCAGAGCGAAGACGTCGTGGTCGACAGGCGCGGCTATATCTACCTCACCGATAAGAACCGGGGTCTGCAGATCCTGCGCTACACCGGATGAGCTAGCGGCGGAAACGCCTTCTGACCAGTTTGGTGAACTCGACCGTCGAGCGGCGGACAGACTCGACTTCCAGCGACACCAACAGCGTGTCCACCATCGCGAAGGGCAGCGTCGTGACGACCGCGCCGCGGCCGTACTCGATGTGCCACGAGCCCGGGTGAATGGTCAGACCCCTGGCGTGGCCCTTCTCCATGCACGCGTGATCGCCAGGCAGCAGCGTTATGGTGTTGGTGTCGTCGGATTCCATGTCATACGAGTCGATCCGGCCGGTCATCAGGAACTTGTGGATTTGCACATGTTTGTAGCGGCCCGAAAAACCCTGTGTGCCAGTAGGAGTGCCGAAGATCACGATATACTCGTGTGCGCTGAAATAGAGAAAGCGGACCTTGCCCAGGATGCCGCCCGCCCTGCTCCCGACCCAGCGTCCAGGCGTCGGATCGATGAGGTCGGGGTATTCGTCGGCTAGCAGCTCGATGGCTCGCGTGATGACCTCGCCGGTTTCCAACGAAAGGCCCACCACCTGATTGGCGACCTTGTGCAGAACGTCCGGATCGATCTTGTACGGCTTCATCCGCGGTCTCCGGTGCTGTAGCTCCCCTGCTCTTTGTAGGCCTTGTTGCTCGCATAGGCCATCAGGCGCACAGCGGTACGGCGTCCCATCAAATGACGGAACGCGAAGTGCGTGACACGTAATACGCGCGCGGGGAACAACGTTGGCTTTCTACCAAGGGCGTTGAGCGTCTCGGTGGCTACCTGCTCGGGCTCTTGGACCGGCACCTTGCTGTCGTCGGGCTCCGATGCCACGTAGTTCGGCGTCCGGGTTGCTCCCGCGCAGCTGACCAACACGTCGACGCCCTCGTCGCGGAGCTCGGCCCAAAGGCCTTCTGCCAGTACGAGGTTGTACGCCTTGGTTGCGGAGTAGTTCGTGACCTTTACCATGCCTTGCAGCGCGCCCATCGACGACAGCAGGATGATCCCGCCACGACCTCGTGCACGGAACCTCTCACCGAAGCCGTGGCTGAGCACGAGCGGCCCGCGTACGTTGACGTCGACCTCCTTGAGGTGAGTGTCGATGTCGAAGTTCCAGAACGGTCCGACGACGGAGAACGCGGCGTTGTAGATCAGGAGACCCACTTCGAGGTCGACGAGATCGGCGAGGATGCGGTCGAGGTCGTCGCGGTCGGCGAGGTCCGCGCGCAACGCGCGCGTCTGCACACCGGTCGTGGCGGCGATGTCGTCCGCGAGCTGTTGTGCGGGCTCGACACGCCGAGCGATGAGCACGACGTTGAGTCCCCGGTTGGCACACCCTCGCGCGAATGCCTCACCGAGCCCTTCGGATGCCCCAGCGACGACGGCCCACGGACCGTAGCGTTCTGCGAACGTTGCCATGTCTAGGTCTCTTTCGCCGTGACCGGCCGCGTGAACGGGTGCTCTCGCCACATCCGGATCAGCACCCAGATGGGGACGATGAGCCAGCCAGCGTTGGTTGCGAACACGAGTGGCAGGTGATCGGTCGCGTGCGGTCCGGCGATCTCCTCACCAAGAATGACGGTGACGGTTGCGATCATCACGGACGCCCAGATGATCGACCAATTGCGGATCCAGTCCTTGCCCTTCCAGAACGCGTAGAGCGCAGCAATGTAGAAGGGCCCGTAGACGACCTGGTCGATCACGACGATGGTGGTGTACCAGACGGGTCGCTCATAGAGCAGCGGGTCGTAATTCGCGAAATACCAGTGCAAGAAGTCGACCATGTAGGGCAGAGGCCAGACCGGATAGCTGAAATTGTCCGGGTCGCGGATGACGAGCTGCTCGATGTCGGCCTGGTACGTCACGAAGGTGACGTTGACCAGAAAGAAGATCCACAAGACGATGTCACCCTTGCGTTCGCGGAACGGGATGACCTCGCGTGTGAGGGCGACGGACGGCGCTTGCGACGTCGAACTCATCAGTCGAACTCCATCGGCAGACTCGTCGGCCCACTCAGGCCGAGGAGTGGTTTCCAAGGCACCGGTCCCGCGCGACGCGGATTCGAAAAACGATGGGAAAGGATCTTCAGTGCTTCGGCGAGTTCCAGCCGCGCCAGGTTGGCGCCGAGGCAGTAATGCACTCCACCGCCGAAGGTCAGAATGGGCGGCGGATCGTCGCGGGTGATGTCGAAGCGTGTCGGGTCGTCGTAAACCGTGGAGTCACGATTGGCCGCATAGGTGTTGACGAGGATGAAGGTTCCTGCGGGGAAGGTGAATTCACCGATGGTGACGTCGTCACGCACGCTGCGGACGGTGCTGCACATCGAGGGTGAGTGGCGCATGGTCTCTTCGACTGCGCGCATCGCAAGGTCAGGCTGGTCCCGCAGCAGCGCCCACTGATCGGGGTGATCGCACAGCACCTGCATAGACGCGGCGAGCTGACTGCGCGTGGTGTCGGTTCCGGCCACCAGAATGCTGAACGCCAGCATGCGCAGCTCGGCCGCGTCGAGCCGGTCACCGCCATCTTCGATCCGAATGAGTTCGGAGAGCAGATCGTCGGTCAGATGCTGACGTCTCGAGGCGATCATGTCGTCGATGTAGTCGTCGAACTCGCCCCACGCCTTCAGGACGACCGGCTCTTCCTCGACGAGGTTGCAGTCGAAGCTGACGATCTTGAAGATGTCCTCGGCCCACCGGGAGAACAGTTGCCAGTCTTCGCGAGGCGCACCGAGCAATGCGCAGATGATCGGTATCGGGTACGGCCTGGCGATGTCGGCGACGAATTCGCAACGGCCGGAGTCGATGACGCTGTCGATGAGCTCGTTGATGACTGTTCCAATGGTGTCGTGCATTCGCGCCGTCGCCCGCGGCGTGAACGCCCGTGACACCATGCTGCGCAACCGACGATGTTCCTCACCCTCCATGTTCAAGATGCTGCGCGTCACCCTGTCCCACAACGGACCGGATGTGATGCCGTGTGCGGACAGATGGATGCCGGTTGGAACGACGAATTGTGGGTCGCGAAGTACCATCCTCGCAAGTTCGTACGAGAGCACCTCGGGCCCAATGGGACCCAGTGCGATCGGCGCAACCTCCTGTGCTGAACGAAACTGGGGATAGATCTGTTGCGGCGTGTCGGTGACGTCGTAACTGAGTGTTGGGAGTCCGGCGTCAAAGACGCTCGGCTTGGCGGCATCGACGGTCATGGCACGTTGGTCGAAAGGAAGGTCAGCGGAAGGCTGAACACTGACAGGTCGATCTCGTCGAAGTAGGAACCCTCCCCGGAGAAGCTCTGCCGAAAGCGGGTCGTCGATCCGTAGCGCTCGGCGACGGCCTCCGCCGCGGAGGCGCCCGGCACGCGCAACACCACCGTGTACACACCATCGCCGCAGCGGTCGACGAAATCTCGCACAAACGTGGCGACTTCGGCGGTCGCACCGGGGGCCGCACTGATCACCTCGAGTCCGCCATTCCAGTCCAGGCTGAGATTGACACCGAGTTCAGTCAGCTCGGCCTTATCGAAGTTGAAACCCAATTCGGTGAACATCTGCGCCACCGTGTCGTGCCGTTCCGGCGCGACGGCGAACACGACGTGGTGAAGCTGCGAACCTTCCTGTGCTGTCATGCGGCGTACCGCTGCCCGGGACTGAACACAACCGGAAGAGAGCGGAAGCCCCGCGTCACGGAGCTCCCATGGAACACAGCCGCACTGCCGGGGGCCAGGGTGTAATCCGGCATCCGTGACAAGACCTGTTCGAGACCGATGAGGAATTCGAGTCGGGCCAGATTGGACCCGAGGCAGCGATGCACCCCGGCGCCGAAACCGAGATGCCGATTGTCATGGCGGTCGAGGATGCAGCGATCCGGCTCGGGGAACACCGCGGCGTCGCGATTGGCCGAGGCGTAGTTGACCAGAACCGATTCGCCAGGGCAGAACGTCTGTCCACTCAACTCGACTTCGGTTGCGACGGTTCGCGGCAGGCCGTGAATCGATCCGGAGAATCGGATGAACTCTTCGACGGCCCGCGGCAAGATTTCGGGTTCGCGGACGAGCCGGTCGCGTTCGTCGTGATGGGTGGCGAGGTAGTGGAACGCCGAGGACATGGCGCTGGCCGTCGTCTCGAGCCCTGCCTGAACCAGGAGCATCGCATTGGAGACGACGTCTTCGAAAGACAGTTTCTCGCCGTCGATTTCAGCAGACAGAAGGACGTCGATCATGTCATCTCTTGATGGGGCGGTGATCCGCGCAGATACCGCATCGTGGAGGTGTTGGTACAGCCCGCCCCATGCGGCCATCCGAGCCTCCTCGGAGTCGCCGTTGAGCCCGGTATCGGTCAACTCGATATACAACGGGACATCGTCGATGGGCATGCCGAGGAGGTACTTGAAAAACACGATGCCGGGCTGGCGCCACGCGACCTGTGCAAGGTCGCCGGAGCCGTGTTCGATGAATCCGTCCAGTAGTCGGTCGGTTTCGGCTTGGATCTGTGGCCGTAGTGCTTTCATGCGTGCCGGCGAGAAGTACGGGTTCAGTATCTTCCGAAACTTCTGCTGCCGCGGTGGATCGAGTGTCACTACGAGATCGCCGGTGAGCTTTTCGGCCCCTTCCGGCGACGGATTGCTAGAGAAGTGCTGCCAGTCTTGCAGGATCTTGTAGCACTCTGCGTAACGCGTCGCCACCCATGCGCCACCGGGTGTAGCGACGAGAAACGGCTCGTCGGTGTGGGAGAACGGCGAGTTCTGCCTCATCACCGCATACACGTCATACAAGAAGTCGTTGTCGTTGAAATCCTCGTGACGGAGATCCCAGTTGTCCGCATGATCTTCTGGTGATCGAGGCACTACGGAGCGCCTTGCTGCTCGACGGCCTGCCTGGCCTCACGCTCCTCATGGATGCGGACGAGTTCGCGGAAGCCGATCCGGTTGTACTTCGGAACCGGCTGGATTCCCCACTCGTCCCGCGCGGTGTCCTTGCCTTCGGCGCCCTCCGGCGGCCCCAGCGGCGGGTAGGGGACCTTGCATTCCAATGTGTCGTCGGAGTAGCGCACCTTGAGCAGCTCACTGCAGATCTCGGTCAGGCTCAGCGTCGGGTAGCCGTAGTACACCGCCATGAACGGCAGCGTGAACGCCCCTTCGATGACAAGGGCGACAAGGCATACCAGCACCGCGCGCTTTATCCATTTGTGCATCCGCGCGTAGTAGGGCGTGGTGCCTGGCGGAAGCTCTTCAGTCGTTGTCATGGCGTTGCTCCTTGAACCTGGTCAGTCGGAGAAGATTTCGCGGTTGACCGTGTGCAGATACGGAATGGCGAGGAACGGGGTGATGTAGAAGATGTCGTAAAGCCACCAGCCGATGACAGGGAACACCACACCGGCAAAGCGCACGTCGGCGTACATCGTCATGTTGAACACGTATAGGCACCAGATGAGCACGCCCATCCAGCAGGTGATGATCATCCACTGGTGGCCCCAGCGCTTCATCTGCAGGAAGCCGATCGCGGCCGCGCACCGCATCGCGAAGACGGTGAGGATCATGCCGAACACCATGGACTTCTCGCCGGGTCCTGCGGCGCCGCCGACCCAGAATTCGTTGTAGTGCCAGAAATACCCGGCGTCGAACATGGCGCCCCAGCCGACCATCAGCACGCGGTTGATCAACGTGTGGTTGGCGACGAGATCCAGCGCCCAGCCCAAGCTGTTGAGCATGCCGTCGATCAGGACGAGGTACCCGATGAGGGTGACGATCATCGGCCGCATCGACAGGCCGGCGTGTGCAGCCTGCCGCTGCAGCCACACCCCGCGCAGGAAGATAGGCAATCCAAATATCCCTGGGGCCCACATGCCCATCAAGCCGGCACCGACGATCATCCATTTGTCCGCCCGGCGTTGCGCCAGGCGCGATTCCTCGTCGTGTTCTTCGAGGCTTACGGTGCCGCCCGCTCGCACGTCCAGGTTCACAACTCCCACCATCCGCGGGCGAACGACATGTAGAGCTGGATTCCGAACATGGTCAGCAGGTAGCCGTAGATCACGATCTGCAGAACGATGAGCGCTCGCTTGCGCTTCTTCTCCTTCTGATCCATGTCAGTTGACTCCTTCCAAGAGGCTGGCCGCCGCGACTTCGCGGAGGCCGTCGGTGATCGCACCGTCGGTGGACAACGGCGCGAGAATGCAGGACTCGGCGGCGTCCAGTTCGGTGGCTCCGGCGGCGATCAGCTGCGCGGCAGTGACCAGCACGCGTGTCGACGGCGGCTCGAAGTGAAACGCCTCGTCTGCGGTGCGGATCGCGGTCGCGCACCGGACAAGCCGCTTGGCCGTCGCAAGTTCGACGTGCGCTTCGGCGACGATCACCTCGACTTCACGGTCGGGAGCCAGATATCTCATCGCAACGGTGACGAACCGCTGACGGAACGACGGCTTGAGCTCCTTGAGGGAACTGCGGTAGGCGGGATTGTATGAACAGACGAGCATGAACTCCTCTGGCGCCTGGACGACTTCGCCTGCGCGGTCGAGGTATAGCCCGCGCCGGTGGTCGGTCAGCGAGTGCAGGATGGCCAGCGAGTCATGGCGCGCCTCGACGACCTCGTCGAGATAGCAGATGGCGCCGGCCTTGACGGCCCTGGTGAGGGGCCCGTCGTTCCATACAACGTCGCCGCCGGTCACCATGAACCGGCCCACCAGGTCGGAACTGGTCAAGTCGTCGTGGCAGCTGATCGTGATGACCGGCCGTCGCAGGAGCAGCCCCATGTGTTCGACCAGCCGGGTCTTACCGCATCCGGTCGGTCCGGTGAGCATGACGGGCAGCCGCTGGCGATAGGCCTGCTCGAACAACTGCACTTCGTTGCCGTTTGAGAAATACGTTTCGGTCACGCGGCCACCAACTCTCGATGAACATGGGCAAGTACCCGTGGCAGGTCTTCAATCCGTCGAATGCGTTGCGAGCGACGGGGTCCGAAGACCTCCGGTAGCGGATCGACACGGGTTGGCCCGACTCCGACGTAGTAAATGGACACGCCGGCATCGTTGGCCTCTTCGACCGCGTGCGCGGCATCGGCCCACGCGTAGCGGCCTTCGTAGCCTTCGTCGGAGATCAATCCGTCACCGATCACGATGAGTAGCCGCCGTTCGGACGGCTGCGCCAAGAGCCGGCTGGTCAGGTGACGCAGTGGCGCGCCGAGCCTCGTGTACCCGCCTGTCGCCAGGCCGAGCTGACTGGGCGGCACAAACCGCCGGTCCTCGAAGTCCTTGAGGCAACTGACTTCGACGCGGTGGCGGGTGTTGCCGGTGAACACGAAGATGCCGTGCCGCTCCTTGGCCAGCGACATAGCCTGGGACAGCGCGTCGGCACACGCCAACTCCAGCTTGAAGATTCGGCCACCATGCACGCCAAGCGATGAACTGCCGTCCAGCAGCAGCGCCGTGGTGACGTCACGATTGCTTGGTAGCAACTCGCGGAAGATACGAGGCTCGACCGCTTCGCCCGTCGTCAAATCGATGTAGTGGCAGACGTACTGCTCGACATCGAGATCGGAACCATCTTCGAGACGGTTCTTCATTGAACGATGGGTGTGCTCCTCGAACCATTTCCGGAGGTCGGCTGACGCCGCTCCCGGCTCGCGGGTCCCGCTGGTGTGTACACGCTCGAGAACCGCGACATGATCCCGCATGATGCTCTTCGTCCACGCATTCCATTCCGGATAGGGGATACCGGGACGGTGCTCCGGAGTGATGTCGAGATCGTTGTCCTGCGGTCGGCTCGGCGGCGGCAGATTGGGGTTTCGCACACCGCCGTCGCCGCCGACGGGTACGGAATACGGTCGCGGGAGCCGCTTCTGCGTTGTCGTCCACGGCATACGGCCGAAGCTGCGGCGCAGCTTGTCGGACAGACCCTGTGGGACGGTGTACGCCGACGGCAATCTGCCGAGCAGCGGATGGACGCTCAATGCATGCCTGGTGCGCGCGAACGAGATAGCCCGGTTGAGCATCTCTGCGGCATCCAGGTCGCCCGGTAACGCCTCGAGATCGGGGAGCACCCGCCGCACTTCGTCGACCAGCCCTGGCCAGTGCGTCGCGGTCCATCCCAGTGCGACGGCTGCCTCGACGAGGGTGAGCGCCAGGAGCTCTCGTGCCGAGAGTTCGTTGAGACGATACTCGACGATCCGGTCTTTCGACGGCGAACATTGCAGTGCGACACCGCAAGTCAGGGTCCGACGCGTCCAGTCGCGCCCTATCAATGGATACGGAACCTGTACGAAATCCAGTGCCGAACTGAGACTGAACGCCCGGTGCTCGCCCGTTACCAGTCGCACGCCCTCGCGGCGCTTACCACTCATCGCGACAGCGGTCACCGCGCAACTGCGCTCGATCGCCATCGCGTGCGAATCCGACAGGTCCGTCATGGTCGGTCAGAAGGTGCCGATATTGGAGAACATCCAGTACCAGAACCAGATGATCAGGCCGGTGCCGCCCCACGCGGCGACGTATCGCAGGATCTCCCAAATCCAGTCCACGTCAGAATCTCCTCATCGTTGGGTAGCGATCAACTTGGCCAGCATCGTGTCGCGGGTCCCGCGGTCGTCGGTGCTCGTGAGGACGCCGTACACCCCGAGCAGGAAGAACGTCGCGCTGTAGAAGGCGTCGACCTCCGGGTGCACCACCCCGTCACCTCGGGCCCGCTCGATCTCGCCGATCAGCAACACGATCACGGGATGATCGGTCCAGTCGTCCTTGTGTGGCCGCGTCGGAGAGAAATGCAGCGCCAGTAGCTCTTTGAACAGAATCGGACCGAGCCGCTGTTCAAGACCGGTCACGCAGTCGACGAGTTCCGTCAAGACCGAAGCAAGGTCGTGCGGCTTTTCGAGGAAGCGGGCGAACTCCTCGGCAAGCAGTGCCTCCTCACGGCGCTCCAATTCGAAGAGCACGTGCTCCTTGCTCGGGAAGTGGAAGAAGAAGGTTCCGTGCGCAACTCCCGCGGTCGCCGCGATCACGTTCACGTCGGCGCCGGCCATGCCCGCTCGCTTGAACTCGGCAATCGCAGCGCCGAGTATGCGCTCCCGCGTCTGGCGTCGACGCATTTCGCGCGTCAACGCTTTGACCTGTGACGTCATGGTCTGCTCTTTGTAACCCAATTGCTGACTCAAGTCAATGAGTGCAGTCAGGGAAAATTCAGTCGGAAAAGATCTCGCGGTTGACCGAATGCAGGTACGGGATGGCGAGGAAAGGCGTGATGTAGAAGATGTCGTAGAGCCACCAGCCGACCACAGGAAGAACAACGCCGGCGTAGCGCACGTCGGCATACATGGTCATGTTGAACACGTACAGGCACCAGATGAGCACACCCATCCAACAGGTGACGATCATCCACTGGTGGCCCCAGCGCTTCATCTGCAAGAACCCGATCGCAGCGGCGATCCGCATGGTGAAGACGGTGAGAATCATCCCCACTTCCATGGCTTTCTCACCCGGTCCCGCCGCGCCGCCGAGCCATAGTTCGTTGTAGTGCCAGAAATAGCCGGCATCGAACATTGCGCCCCACCCGTTCAACAGGATTCGAGCCAGGATCGTATGGTTGGCGACGAGGTCGAGCGCCCATCCCACGGTGTTGATGGCCGCATCGATGATCACCAAATACCCCAGCAGCGTCACCAGCATCGGACGGACGGTCAGTCCTTCACGCTGCGCCTTGCGCAGTAGCCATACGCCGCGAAGGAAGAGCGGGAGCCCGAAGACGCCCAGCGCCGCGGTACCGATCAGGAGACTGCCCGAGATGAGCCACTTGTCCGCCTGACGTTGGGCGAGGCGCGACTGCTCCATGTGTTCGTCGAGTCCGCTCGCACTCGTGGTCAGCGGTGGGGGATTCACGGGCTCCTCCTGCGGTCAGTAGCAGCCCGAGCTTCCCAGCGAAACTGACTATAGTCAACCAGTTAGCGGGCTTCGATGCCGCGGAAGGTGCGCGCCACGTAGTCATCGAGCATCGCGCGTTGATTAGGCCAGTCGTGTGTGGTGGTCAACAGTGCGTAAAGGCCAAGCAGAAAGAACACCGCGCTATTCATCGGCTGCACATCCGAGTCGACGCGTCCTGCGGCCTTGGCACGCTCGATCTCGTGGGCGACCCTCACGATGACGGGATGTTCGTGGCTTTCATCGGTTGGCCGTGTCTGCGAGAAGTGCAGTGCCAGAAAGTCCTTGAACAGTACCGCGCCGAGACGCCGCTCCAGTCCCAGTACCAGGCGAACCGCCTCTTTGAGAATCGACTCGACGTCCCGCTTGGCCTCGGCGTAGCGAATCAGCTGTTTGGCGATCCGCTCCTCCTCGCGTCGCTCGAGCTCCAACAGCACATGTTGCTTGGTCGGGAAGTGGAAGAAGAAGGTGCCGTGTGCAACCCCCGCGGCGGTGACAATGGCGCCCACGTCGGCGTCGGCGATGCCCGATCGCTTGAACTCGGCGATGGCCGCTCCCATCAACCGTTCCCGCGTTTGCAGCCGCTTCGCCTCGCGCGCCGATGGTTTGTCCACCACTGCCATGCACCGACGATAGCAACAGGGGTGCGGTCTTGACAGGTGTGGTTGACTGCAGTCAATTTCAATGAGCGAGGACCGAAATGCGAAGAGTTGTGCAGTTCTCTACTGGCAACGTGGGGCAACATTCATTGAAGGCCATCATCGGCAGACCCGATCTCGAGTTGGTGGGTGTGCACGCGGCGAGCCCGGCCAAGATCGGCAGGGACGCAGCCGAACTGTGCGGGCTGACCGAACTGACGGGCATCATCGCGACCGACGACATCGATGCGCTGATAGCCCACAAGCCCGACTGCGTCGTCTACACAGCGCAGGCCGAAACGCGGCCGATGGAAGCCATCGAGCAGCTGTCGAAGCTGCTCGCCGCGGGTATCAACGTCGTGGGCAGTTCCATGGTGTGGCTGGTGACGCCAGGGCAGGCCGACGACTGGCTGCGGGGGCCATTGGAAAAGGCGTGCGAGGCCGGCAACTCCTCGTTGTATGTGAACGGCGTCGATCCCGGCTACTCCGGCGATACCGAGGTACACAGTGCGTTGAGCCTGGTTACCCGAGCGACGTCGATCCTGGTCCAGGAGATCTTCGACTATGCCAATTACGACGACTACGAGTTCACCGGCAAGTCAATGGGTTTCGGTGCGAGCGCCGAAGACGAGACCCCGATGCTCTTCCTGCCGGGTGTCCTGACGACGATGTGGGGCGGTCCGGTCCGCAATCTCGCCAACCAGCTCGGTATCGAGCTCGACGAGGTCCGTCAGCGGATCGAGCCGTGGTACGCCGAGAAGCGCATCGAATGCAAGATGGCGACGGTCGAACCAGGGCAGATGGCTGCTGTTCGGTTCGCGGTCGAAGGTGTGCGTGACGGCGTGCCCGTGATCACGATGGAACACATCACCCGCCTCACCGCGGCTTCGGCCCCGGACTGGGAGTATCCGCCCGACGGTAAGCCGGGCGTGCACCGAGTCGTTGTCGAGGGCGAACCGCGTGTCGAGCTCAACACACACGTTTCCGATCCGGTGCTCGATGTGACCGAGGCGGGATGTGTCTCAACGGCCGCCCGGGTGGTCAACGCGATCGATTGGATCTGCCGCGCCCCAAAGGGATTGATCGCGGTGGAGGACATTCCGCAGGCCGAGGTTATTCGCGGCTTGATGTGGTGAGCGCCTCGACGATCGGGGTGTCACCGGAGATCAAGTCGAACGTCTGTCCCAGATTTGCGGGCGCATCAAGGACGGCGAGCAGGACCGCCGCGACGTCTTCGCGGGGAATACTGCCGGGACCGATATCAGTCCCGATCTTCACTAGTCCGGTCCCCGGATCGTTCGTCAGGTGACCTGGCCGCACGATGGTGGAGTCCAGCGCTTCGCGAGCCCGGACGTTGTCGTCCGCAGCGCCCTTCGCGCGCAGGTACGCCACAAACACCGGATCGCCCGCGTCGTCTGGCGCCTCTGCATCGGCGTTGATCGACGAAACCATCAGGTACCGACCGACGTTCGCCGCTTCGGCGGCATCCGCGAGCAGGATCGCGGCGTCACGGTCGACCGTCTCTTTGCGGGCCGCTCCGCTGCCGGGACCCGCCCCCGCGGCGAACACCACGGCGTCGGCGCCCCGCAGATGTGCGGCCACCTCGTCGACCGAAGAGCTCTCAAGATCGACGACCAGAGGTTCGGCCCCCGCCGCTTCGAGGTCTGCGGCGTGTGCGGGATTGCGGATGAAGCCCGCCACCGAGTCCCCACGTTGCGAGAGCAGTCGTTCGAGAATGAGGGCGATCTTGCCGTGCCCGCCGGCGATTACCACACGCATATCGCCATGCTACGGGCCGCCGATTTTTCCAGCGAGCAGACGCAAAAGTGCCCATCTGAGCCGCGAAAAGGGCACTTTTGCGTCTGCTCGCGCTAAGGAGTCAGTCGAGCCCGCAAGTCCCGCTTGAGCACCTTGCCGTAGCTGTTCTTCGGCAGCTCGTCGATGAACTCGTAGCGCTTGGGCCGCTTGAAGCGGGCGATGCGCTCGAGCAGGTGCGCGTCCAGATCGGCGGCCGACGCCGAGCCGACGACAAACGCGACGACGACCTCGCCCCACTCGTCGTCCGGTGCCCCGACCACGCCTGCCTCGGTCACGCCGGGGTGCTCGAGCAGTGCCTCTTCCACCTCGCGTGGGTAGATGTTGCTCCCGCCGCTGATCACGACATCCTTGGAGCGGTCGCGCAGCGTGAGGTAGCCCCGCTCGTCGAACGACCCCATGTCACCGGTGCGCAACCAGCCGTTCTGCAGCGCGGCCGTGGTGGCCTCGGGGTTGTTCCAGTAGCCCGACATCACCACGTCGCCGCGGCAGACGATCTCTCCGATCTCATTGATGCCTGCCGGTGTGCCGTCGTCGCGCAGCACCGCCACGTCGACGCCGGAGCGGGCATAGCCGACCGAGCCAAGGATCGCGTCGTCGGGCCCCAGGTGGTCGGCTTGGCGCAGGCCCGTGATCGTCATCGGCGCTTCACCCTGGCCGTACAGCTGCGTGAAGATCGGGCCGAACGCGGACATCGCCTTCTTCAGGCTGTCGACGTACATCGGGCCGCCGCCGTACACCACCGTCTTGAGGTTGCGCGGGCAGGAGCGTCCGGTCTGCACCAGGCGCTGGACCATGGTCGGCGCGAGAAAAGCGCTGCAGCCCGGATGGTAATCACAGAGATCGAGAAACTCGTCGGGCTCGAACGCGCCCGATGCGGGGATCACCTGCCGCGCGGCCCGCAGCACATACGGGGGAATGTAGAGACCCGAACCGTGCGACATCGGCGCACCGTGGACGAGGCTGCAGTTCTCGTCCGGCGCATCGAAATCCGCGAGGTGGGCGACCGTCATCGCCATCAGGTTGCGGTGCGACAGCATCGCACCCTTGGATCGGCCGGTGGTCCCGCTGGTGTAGAACAGCCACGCCAGCGTCGCGGGATCGGTGGTGCGCGGCGGCTGTACCTGCGGGGCCGAGAGTCTGTCGGAATAGGCGGTGTCACCGATGATTTCGGCGTTCCCTAGCGTTGCGCCGATCTTCGGAGACGCGAAGACCCGCGAGACACCGGCGTCGTCGATGATCTGCTCCATCTCGCGGGGATGCAGCTTGAAGTTGATCGGCACGACCGTGCACTCGGCGGCCCAGCTGGCGAACATCAGCTCGATGATCTCGGGCCGGTTCTCGCTGGCGATCGCGATCCGCGTGCCAGGGGCGCCGAGCGTGCCCGCCAGTCTCAGCGCCCGCTCACGCAAGTCGCGCCAGGTATGCAGTTGGCGCTCACCGAGATACACCGCGCCGCGGTCGCCGTGCCGGTCCGCGGCCTGGTCGAGCAGGGCGAACAGGTTCAACGCGGCACCCAATCCGAGTTCAGCGCGAAATCGGACAGATACTTCGTCGAGCTCCAGCCGCCGTCGACGACGATGGTCTGCCCGTTGATGAAACTGCCGCCCTCAGAGCACAGGAACGCCACCGTGCTCGCGAGGTCTTCCACCTTCCCGAGGCGCGGGTACGGCGTCATCTCGGTGTTGATCTTGCGGAATCGCTCGTCCTCGAGGCGGGTTGCGACCATCGGGGTGAGCGTCACGCCCGGCGCGACGGCGTTGCACCGGATTCCCTGCGGCCCGTACTGGCACGCGATGTGCATCGTGAGCGCGGTCAGGCCGCCCTTGGCCGCCGAGTACGCACCGCCACGCAGCCCGCCGACCACCGCGAAGGTCGACGTGACGTTGATGATCGCCGATCCCGCCTGCATGTGCGGGATCACGTCACGCGCGAGCCGGAACGGCGCCCGCAACATCAAACCCAGGAAGTAGTCGAGGCTTTCGTCGTCGGTTTCGTGCAGCGGCTTGGGGCTGCCCACTCCTGCGTTGTTGATCAGGAAGTCGATGCGGCCCCAGCGCTCGACCGCCGCGTCGACGATCCGCTTCGGCGCGTCGTCCGAGGTGAGGTCGACGGCCACCGTCGCGACACGCGCGGGATCGCCGATCGCCTTCTCCAGTTCGGCCAACCGGTCGGCATCGCGTCCGGTACCAAGCACCGCCATACCGGCCTCGGCGAGCTTGGTCGCGCACCCGAAACCGATACCGCTGCTCGCGCCCGTCACGATCGCAACCTGCATGTCAGTCCACCTTCATCAGCGAAGCTCGGATTTGATGCTTCAAGATCTTCCCCGCGTCGTTCTTCGGCAGTGCATCCCAAATGACAATCTGTTCGGGGATTTTGAACTTGGCCAGCCCCTCACTCACGAGCAGGTCGCGCAGGTCGGTCAGGTCGGGCTCGCGCTGATCGGACGCGACGATGACGGCGCATGCTCGTTCGCCGGTGCGCTCATCGGGCACCCCGACGACCGCGATCTCCGCGATATCCGGATGCCCAACGAGGATGTCCTCGACCTCCTTCGGCGAGATGTTCTCGCCGTTTCTGATGATGATGTCCTTGGCTCGGCCGGTGACCACGAGGTAGTCGTCGTCGAGCCAGCGGCCGAGGTCTCCGGTGCGGAAGTAGCCGTCCTCATCGAAGGAGTCGGTGTTGTCTTCGGGGTGCAGATAGCCCATCAGCATCTGTGGTCCGCGCGCCAGTATCTCGCCGTCGACGAGTTTGATGTCGGCGATCCCGGCGCGTCCGTCGGTGTCCGCCGCGTGCTCGGGGTCGGTCGGCGAACCGATGGTGGTGACGGGCACTTCGGTCGAACCGTACACGCGGGTGACGACCGCTCGGTCGAAATACGCTGCCGCCCTGCGGATCAGCGAAGGCGACACCGAAGCGCCTCCGCAGATGAACACCTTCAGATCGGGCAGCCGGGTGCCTGCGCGCTCGGCCGCGGTCAGCAGGCCCTTGAGGAACGGCGTTGCGCCTGCCATGTGCGTGCAGCGCTCGGCGTGCATCAAAGCGACGGCCGCGTCCGGATCCCAGCGCTGCATCAGCACCGCCGTGCTGCCGAGCAGCAGTGGGCATTCGAACGCGTAGATCGACCCGCCGATGTGGGCGATGGGGGAGGGCACCAGGAACTTGTCCCCGTCATCGACGAGCCAGTGCGTGCCGATCTGACGGATCAGTGCGTCGATCGAAGTGTGGGTGTGCAGAACACCCTTCGGCCGGCCCGTCGTTCCCGAGGTGTACAGGATCATCCGCACCGCGCCGGGGTCCAGCACTGGCAGTTCCGCCTGCGCCGGCTCGGTGAACAGCGCCGCGTACGGCGTGTGACCGCGTTCGTCGCCGCGGAGCACCACGACCTCCGGTGGCGACGCCATCCCGGCTGTGACCCTGCTCAGCATCGCCGCGTAGTCGTGCGTGCCGAACGTGGACGGGATGAAGATCGCCCGACTCTCGGCGTCGGACAGGATGAACTGCAGTTCGCGATCACGCAGCGACGGCAGGATCGGGTTCACCACCATGCCTGCCAGCGTCGCGCCGAGGTAGATGACGGCGGCCTCATGCCAGTTCGGCAGCATGAACGACACCGTGCTGCCGACAGGCATTCGCGCGACCAGCGCGTGGGCCAAAGTAATTGCCTGCTGATGAAGGGTTCGGCAGTCGAGCCGAATATCCCCGTCTACCAAGACTGTTCGGTCGGGTGTGGTCTGCGCGGCGGCGCGCAGGGCATCGGCGAGCGTCGTCCGCACGGGGCGGCCTAGCCCTTGACCCGGCGCATGGTCATCGAATGCCGGTACCGCGACGCCGGATGGGTGTTGATCGTGACCTGTGCAACCTCGCCGTCGGAGGTCTTGTACGTGCGCTGCATTTCCAGCGCGGCGGTGCCTGGGTCCACCTTCAGCGCATCGGCCAGCTCGTCGGACGCCGAGATCGCCGAGATCTCTTGATGCACTTCGACAATGCTCACGCCGAACAGGTCCTCGATCAGCGGGAAGATGGGGCCGGCATGCCGTTGCAGTAATCTGCCGACTGCCGCGAACGCCCGGTTGATGTAGTACTCCGTGCGGCAGACCGGCGCGGTGGCTTCCTCGCCCTGTCGGTATCCGCGGACGGCCAGCCACTCCGAGCCCGCCGCAAGGCCGGTCCGCGCCGCGAGGGTTTCGTCGATGGTGACCATCGCATTCGATTCGATCGTGAGCTGTGCGCCCGACGCGAACGCCAGCAGGTCGTTGATCGACATCACGTCCTGGGCATAGGAATTCGCCGTCGGGCGGGGGACGACGAGGGTGCCAGCACGTGGGCGTGACGAAACGAGGTTGTCGTCGCGGAGCCTGCGCAGCGCCTCGCGAATGGTGTAGCGGCTCACCTCGAACCGCTCACACAACTCGTGTTCGGTCGGCAACTGCGAGCCGACCGGATAGACGCCGTCGACGATTTCCTTGCGCAGCGTGCGCGCCACCTGCAGGTAGCGGTGATCGGTTGGGCTGACGGTCATGCGGCCACCCTGCGCAATGCCAGCACGCTGCCGTCGCCGTCCGCTGAGACGTACAACGTGCCGTCCGGTCCGACGGTGATGCCCGCGAAAGGTCCCTGCGGTCCGGAGAACGGCGGCATTCCCTTGAGCGGCTTGGGTTCCACACCAGGAGGCGGGCCGACCGGCAGGCCCGACGCGACGGTGTGGCGGCCACCGCCGGCCAGGTCGACCGCGATGACTTCCTTGGCGCCGGCGTCGACGATGTAGAGCGTTCCGTCGGCCACGACGATGCCCTGCGGCCGGGCCAGGCCGTCGACCACCGTCTTGGCGGGCCCGCCGAGCCGCACCACCCGGCCTGCCCCGGACTCGGCCACCAGCGGGGTACCGTCCAGGTCGAACGCGACGCCGACCGGATCATGCAGTCCCGATGCCAGCACCTCGGTGTGGCCCGCACGCAGCGAGTGCACGCGACCGGTGCCGAGCTCGGCGAACACGATACTGTCGTCCGGCCCGATCGCGACACCGTAGAGCTGGTCGAATCCGTCTGCGAGATAATCCGTTTCGCCGTCACTAGGGCGGTAGCGGGCGATCTGCCCGCCCGAGGTCGAGACGACGAACGCGCCAGGTCCCGCTGGCGCAAGGCCGCGAAGAAAGCCGGGATATCCAGGCGAGAACAGCATCCCGACGGTCTGCAGAGATCCGTCCGCGCCCACGGCGTAGAAGTAGGTGCCGTCGGCGACATACAGGTTGCCGTCGTGGCCAACGGTCAGGTCCAGTGGCCAGTTCAATCCGCCGGGCAGCACCGTATGGGTCTGACCGCCCGCGAGGATCTCGGTGATCTCGCCGGTGAAGTTCGAAACGAACAAGCGGTCCCCGACGAATGTCAGATTGTCGAGCCCCGGATTGAGCTGGGCCAAGCAGCGTCTGCTCACCGCTTCGGGGATCGATGCGCAGCACCTGTCCGCTGGCCACCTGGGTCGAGACGATGAAGCCCTCGGAGTCGAACTTCAGCGCGTCTGGCACACCGAGATCACTCGCGACCCGTTGCGGCTCACTGTGTTTGCCGGGTTCCGGATCCACCCGCCAGATCTCGTTCGCCGTCATCAATGGGTAGTAGAGGAGCCCGTCGGGTCCGACCTCCATCGCATTGGGCGACGGCAGGTTCTCCAGCAGGATGCGCGTGGCGCCACTGCTGCGGTCGAGTTCCATCAGGCGCCCGCCGTCTCGGCACTCGTTGACGAACAACCGGTCCCGGTGCACGGCGATGCCGTTCGCGCACGGAAGGTCGTCGCGCAGCACGCGGGTTCGGCCCGCGGCCTCGCGCACGCTCACCCGGCCGTCCATCACCTCGGTCGCGTACAGGTTGCCGCTCGAATCGAACGCGATGTCGTCGGGCGCGATGATGTCGCCACCCTTGGGGCTCACCGTGTCCACCTGACCGCTGCCGAGATCCAGCGCGCTGATCTGGCTGCCCGTCACCTGTGCGACGTAGACACGGCCGTCGGGTCCGGTTCGCAGACCGTTGGCGCCGAAGAGTCGGCTGGGTGCGGTGAGGTGCTCAACGCACCAGCCGTCGGCGGTCGTCGGGTTGGGTGCGCGGTACCTCACGACCTCGGACGGTATCAACTTCCTCCTAGTCCAGACAATAGCGGCGAAAGCGGCCGTCGCTGGCCTTGACGAGCGGATTACTGCTGCGGAATAGTGTTCTGCAATATGCAGAGTACCGTATTTTGTCCGGACAATTGAGTATGGACGAACTTCTGAGGCTGGACGGCCGCATCGTCGTGGTGTCGGGCGCAGGTGGCGGCGGCATCGGCACCACCGTCAGCCGGATGGCCGCCGCGGCCGGCGCCACGGTCGTCGCGGTGAGCCGGTCCAAGGAAAACCTCGACGAACACATCGCCCCGCTGGCCAAGGACGGCCTGGCCGTCGTTCCGGTCGCCGCGGACGCCTCGACCGACGACGGCATCGCTGCCGTTCTCGATCAGGTCCGGCGCACCGAGGGCACTCTGTACGGACTCGTCAACGTGGCCGGCGGCGCCGAGCCTTCGACGTGGATGCCCTCGACCCGGGTGAGCCGGGACGACTGGCGCGCATTGTTCACCGCGAACCTCGAGACCGCGTTCTTCATGAGCCAGGCGGTGGCCGCAGAGATACGAAGCCAGCAGAACCCAGGCTCGATCGTGTCGATTTCGTCGATCAGCGGCATGAACACCGCGCCGTTCCACATCGCCTACGGAACCGCCAAGGCCGCGGTGGTGGCGATGACGCGCACCATGGCGGTGGAACTGGCGCTGGACAACATTCGCGTCAACGCGATAGCGCCCGGCATGACGGAGACCGTCGCGTCGCGCACCTACGTCGACGACGATCCGGAGCGGGACCGGCTTGCGATCGCGATGGGCCGCCGAGGGCGACCCGAGGAACAGGCCGGCGCCATCCTCTTTCTGCTCTCGGATCTGTCGAGCTACATCACCGGCCAGACCCTGCTCGTCGACGGCGGTCTCAACCTCAAGTGGACCCACCTCGGCGACGACAACACCTCGCTGTTCCTCAAAGACGAATCCTTCCGCGCAGAAATCAGGAGGATGCAGTGACCGATATGGAAGTTCAAGCGCCCGAGGAACTGTCCCAGCCGATGACGATCGGTGTGGAGGCCTACATTTCCGAGGACTACGCCCGCGCCGAGCGAGACAAGCTGTGGCGCAAGGTGTGGCAGCAGGTGGGGCGCGTCGAGGAAATCCCCGAAGTGGGCGGCTACCTCACCTACGACATCCTCGACGACTCGATCATCGTGGTGCGGACCGGACCCAACGAGTTTCACGCCCACCACAACGTGTGCATGCACCGCGGTCGTCGCCTGGTCGACACCCCCGACGGCGCCAAGAATGCGTGCGGCCGCGCGCGGAAGTCATTCGTGTGCGGATTTCACGGCTGGACATACGGATTGGACGGCACGTGCACGCATATCCGTGAGCAGGACGACTGGAAAGGCGCGCTCACACCGCAGAACACCCACCTGGCGCCGGTCCAGGTCGACACGTGGGGCGGTTGGCTGTTCGTCAACATGGACCCCGACTGCGAACCGCTGGCCGACTATCTGTTCCCCGCCGCGAAGATCCTCGATCCGTTCGGCCTCGAGAACATGCGTTACAAGTGGCGCAAATGGCTGAACTTCGACTGCAACTGGAAAGTCGCGATGGAGGCCTTCAACGAGACCTACCACGTGTTCACCACGCATCCCGAGTTCAACAAGTTCGGTGAGTTCAAGGGCTGGGCCAAGGCGCAGGGCAAGCACAGCAACATCGGCTACGACGCGCCAAAAGACATGGAAGCAACCAAATCCAAGATCCGGCTTGGCACGGGCGACGACCCGCGAGTCTCCACGGCGGAGATGCAGATGTACACCTGGGAGCAGACCAACGCGACCACCACCCAGACGCTGGTCAACGCGGCCAAGCGGCTTGTCGACGAACTACCCGAGGGCACACCGGCCGACAAGGTGCTCGAGCACTGGTTGTCCTCGGCGCGCAATGACGATGCGGCGCGGGGGGTGATATGGCCGACCATTCCCGCCGATATCCTCGGGCAGAGCGGCACCGCGTGGCAGATCTTCCCCAACTTCCAGGTCGGCCAGGGCCTGACCAGCGCGCTGTGCTACAGCGCGAGGCCCGATCCGAGCTACGACCCGAACAAGTGCATCTTCGAGGTCGCCGTGTTCGAGCTCTACCCGAAAGGGCAAGAGCCGCAGACCGAATGGCAGTACACCCCGGTTGGTGATCCCCGCTGGCTGAGCGTGCTGCCGCAGGACTTCTCGAACATGGCCGCCGTGCAGCAGGGCATGAAGTCCCTCGGCTTCGGCGGCACCAAGCCCAACCCCTACCGCGAACGCAGCACCGTCAACCTGCACCACCAACTGTCGAAGTACATGGGTACCGGCGAACCACAGGAGCTGCAGTGACGTCGTTCGACACGTGCGGGCCGACTGATACGCCAACCGATATCGACATCCCCGCAATTCGGGAGAAGTACGCCGCCGAACGCGCCAAGCGTCTTCGGCCCGAGGGCGGTTCGCAATATCTGGAACTGGAAGGGGATTTCGCCGAGTTCTACGAGGTCGACCCCTACACGACGGTGACCGAGCGCGGCCCGATCGTCGAAGACGCCGACGTCGTCATTCTCGGCGGTGGCTTCTCCGGACTGCTGGCCGGCGCGTATCTCAAGAAGGCCGGTGTGGAAGGTATCCGCGTCATCGAGATGGCCGGCGACTTCGGCGGGGTGTGGTACTGGAACCGATTTCCCGGAATCCAGTGCGACAACGACGCTTACTGCTACATCCCGCTGCTCGAAGAGTTGGACTTCATGCCGTCGAAGAAGTTCGCCGACGGCGCCGAGATCTTCCAGCACTGTCGCAACATCGGCAAGCATTTCGGCCTGTACGACGGCGCGCTGTTCTCCACCCAGGTGCGCGAACTGCGTTGGGACGACGCGACCGAGCGCTGGCGGATCAGCACCCACCGCGGCGACGACATCCGGGCCCGGTTCGTCGTCATGGCCCAAGGCTCGTACAACCGCCCTAAACTCCCCGGCATCCCCGGTATCAAGGACTACACCGGGCACGTGTTCCACTCCGCGCGTTGGGACTACGACTACACCGGTGGTGATGCGGACGGCGGCCTGCACAAGCTGGCGGACAAGCGCGTCGCACTCGTCGGCACCGGTGCTACCGGAATTCAGTTGGTACCACACCTCGGCCGCGATGCCCACCAACTCTTCGTATTCCAGCGGACGCCGTCTTCGGTGGATGCGCGCACCAACCCCCTCACCGATCCCGGCTGGGCCGCCTCGGTGCAGCCGGGCTGGCAGGAGGAGCGCAAGCGCAACTTCCACAACTGGTCGCCATTCGTCGGCGTCGTTTTCGGTGAGCCGGATCTGGTGTGCGACTTCTGGACTGAACTCGGCCGCAACCTGACCGCCCGCATCGCGGGTAGCGACGACCCTTCGTCGGTGACCATCGAGCAGATCATGGCTTTCCGGGAAGAAGAAGACTTCAAGATCATGGAGCGGCTGCGGCGCCACGTCGCGCAGATCGTCGACGACCCGGACACCGCCGAGACGCTCAAGCCGTACTACCGGTTCATGTGCAAGCGTCCGTGTTCCAGCGAGCAGTACCTCGCCACCTTCAACCGCCCGAACGTCACGCTCGTCGACGTGTCCGCAACCAAGGGTGTGGAACGGTTGACCGCGAAGGGAATTGTCGCCGACGGTGTCGAGTACGAGGTCGATTGCGTCATCTTCGCCAGCGGCTTCGAGATCTCGACAGAGATCAGCCGCCGGTACGCCATCGAGGCGATCGTCGGTCGCGACGGGCTCTCGCTCTTCGACTACTGGCAGGACAGTTACAAGACCTTGCACGGGATGACGAGCCGCGGCTTCCCGAACCAGTTCTTCATGGGCTTCATTCAGGGCGGCGTATCGGCCAACACCACGGCGATGTTTGAGCAACAGGCCAAGCACATCGCCTACATCATCGCCGAGGCCCAGAACCGGGGCGCCACAACGGTCGAGCCCAGCCAGGAGGGGCAGGACACCTGGGTGCAGACGGTCCGCGAGCTCGCACTCGACAACTCGGCATTCGAACTGTCCTGCACACCAGGCTATTACAACAATGAAGGCCGCGGAGCCGCAGTAGGCAACGGCTCTTTCCTCGGTGACTTCTATTCGCCCGGTTTCTACGCCTTCGACGAGCTGATTGCCGCGTGGCGTGACAAGGGTGACCTGGACGGGCTTGAAATTCGTGCCTGACCTGAGATTCGACGGCCGGGTCGCCGTCGTCACCGGAGGCGGCAGGGGACTGGGCCGCTCGTACGCCATGCTGCTCGCGGCGCAGGGCGCCAAGGTCGTCGTCAACGATCCCGGCGGCACCCTGTCAGGTGACGGCACCGACGCCGGGCCCGCCGAGCAGGTCGTGCACGAGATCGCCACCGCGGGTGGAGAAGCCGCGGCCAGCACGGATTCCGTCGCGACGCCCGCCGGTGGCAAGGCGATCATCGACACCGCGCTGGACCGATACGGCCGTATCGACATCCTCGTCCACAACGCGGGCATCGTTCGACGCGCCTCATTGAAGGAGATGTCCTACGACGACTTCGAGGCCGTTCTCGACGTCCACCTGCGTGGCGCATTCCATGTCGTGCGGCCCGCATTCGGATTGATGTGCGACGCGGGATACGGCCGCATCGTGTTGACGTCGTCGATCGGCGGCCTGTACGGCAACCACGACGTGGCCAATTACGCGGTCGCCAAGGCGGGTTTGATCGGCCTTTCCAACGTGGCGGCCGTGGAGGGCGCGGCGCAAGGTGTGACGAGCAACGTCATCGTGCCCGCCGCCGTGACGAGAATGGCCGACGGCATCGACACCTCGGCGTACCCGCCGATGGGCCCCGAGTTGGTGGCACCCGTGGTTGGCTGGCTGGCCCACGAATCCTGTTCGATCACAGGTGAAATGCTCGTCGCCCTTGCCGGCCGGGTGGCCAGGGCCGTCGTCGCCGAGACGCCCGGTGTGTACCGTCCGTCGTGGTCGATCGCGGAGGTCGGCGAGCATATCGCGGCGATCCGCGACGCGTCGGCACCGGTCGTCTTCCCCGTCGCGCCCGACGGCCACGGCGACCACATCCGCTACAGCTTCGCGATGGCGTCGGCGGGAGCCCTTCATGGGTAGCGGCCCGCTGGCTGGCGTTCGCGTGATCGATCTGACCGCGATGGTGATGGGGCCGTACTGCACGCAGATCATGGCCGATATGGGCGCCGATGTGATCAAAGTCGAGCCGCCGCAAGGCGATGACACCCGCTTCGTCTCCGTCGGTCCCGTTTCGGGGATGAGCGGTGTGTTCGTGAACGTCAACCGCGGCAAGCGCAGCGTCGTGCTTGACCTGCAGACGGAGCCGGGCAAGACCGCGTTGCGGGCCCTGATCGAACGGGCCGACGTCTTCATCCACTCGATGCGGTCCAAGGCGATCACCAAGCTCGGTTTCGGTTACGACGAAATCGCCGCGATCAATCCGGCGATCGTCTACACGAACTGCTACGGCTACGGGCGGCGCGGGCCGGACCGGGACCGTCCCGCCTACGACGACACCATCCAGGCGGAGTGCGGAATACCCGCTGTTCAGCAACAACTGACCGGCGAGGCGGACTATGTTGGCACCATCATGGCCGACAAGGTCGCCGGGCTGACCGCCCTGTACGCGACGACCATGGCCCTGTTCCACCGCGAACGAACCGGGGAGGGCCAAGAGGTCGAGGTCGCCATGTTCGAAACCATGGCGGCGTTCATCTTGGTCGAACATGCCAACGGCGCCATGTTCGACCCTCCGCTGGGGCCCGCCATCTACCCGCGCACGGTGGCACCCAACCGAAGGCCGTATCGCACCAGCGACGGATACCTCGCCGCGCTCATCTACAACGACAAGCACTGGAACGCGTTCATCGATGCGGTGCGGCCCGCTTGGGCCACTGAGCTGTACGCCACGCTCGAAGGCCGCGCCAACCAGATCGACACGGTGTACGGGCTGGTGGCCGAAACCATGAAGGAACGCACCACCGACGAATGGCTGGCATTGTTCCGCGAGCTCGAGATACCCGCCGCGCCGCTGAACACGCCGGGCGCGTTGTTCGACAACCCACACCTGAACGCGGTCGGGTTGTTCGAAACCGTCGACACCCCACACGGCCCGGTCCGGTTTCCCGGTGTGCCGACATGGTTTTCGCGCACCCCAGGCCGAGTCGCAGGGCCCGCCCCGCTGCTTGGCGAGAACACCGACGAGGTACTCACCGAGCTCGGCTTGGCCGACGTGGAGTCGGTGTAGCCGTGGACTTCGAGATGGGGCGCAAGGCCGATGACCTTCGCGGCGAGCTGCGTGAACTGGTGAAAGCCCATGTGCCGGAGCATTTCCTTGGCGCATTCACCGACGACCCTGCCGACCTAGAAACCGCGCAGGCGTTCTGCAGGCTGCTCGCGGAGCGCAACCTGCTGTGCCTGTCGTGGCCAGAAGAGTTCGGTGGCGGCGGCGCGTCAGTATGGGAACAGACGGTGGTCCGCGAGGAGATGTGGGCGCATCACGAGCCACGCGGCGCGCAATACATGGGCGTCAATTGGGTGGGGCCCATCATCATGCGCCACGGCACCGAAGACCAGCAGCGCACGCATCTGCCGCCCATCGCCCGCGGTGAGGTGATCTGGTGCCAGGGCTTCTCCGAGCCGGAGGCAGGCTCCGATCTCGCCTCGTTGCGCACCACGGCCCGGCGCGACGGTGACGGCTGGCTGGTCAGCGGCCAGAAGATCTGGACGTCGTACGCCACCATGGCGCAGTGGTGCTTCCTGCTGGCGCGCACGTCAAAGGTGGGGGAGGGCGCAGCCAAGAAAAAACAAGAAGGCCTGACGATTTTCCTTGTCCCGATGGATGATCCGGCGATTCAGGTCAGACCCATCCGGTCGATGCTGGGACCGCACCACCTGAACGAGGTGTTCTTCGACGATTTGAGGGTCACCGACGCTGACGTCCTCGGCACCGTCGACCACGGCTGGTCCATCGTGCAGGACGTGATGTCGTTCGAGCGGGTCGGCATCGCGCGGTACGCCCGGTGCGAACGCTTGCTCGCTGCCGCGCCCGCGGTCCTCGGCGACCGCTGGGACGACGTGCCCGCGGAGTTGCGCGGGCGGTGGGTGCGGATGCTGACGCACTGCCGCCGGGCCCGCCTGCTCGCGTACCAGGTGGTGTCACTGCAGAACAGCGGGCGAATCCAGCCCGGCGACGCCGCGGCATACCGGATCGCGGTCACCAAGTTGGACCAGGACAGCGCGGAAGTCCTTACGGATATCGCGGCCGAGGTGACGCACGACGATGCGAACGCTTCATGGTTCCTCGGTGAGGTCGAGGACCATTGGCGCTATTCGCAAGCGTCCACCGTGTCGTCAGGAAGCATTGAAATGCAGCGCATCCTGCTTTCCAGGGCGATGTTGGCGGCCGGCAGATGAGCGATATGGTTCTCGATCTTTCCGACGACGCCAAAGAGTACGGCCGACAAGCGATTCGGGCGTTCGGGGCCGCCGGTGGCGATCAGTTGGTCCAGCAGGCCGAGGCCAAGCCCGACAGCCGAGAAGCGCTGATTGGCCCTATTCTGACCGAACTCGGCGCGGCCGAACTCGACCCCCGCACCGACACCGACGGTCTGGAGGCCGCTGCGGTGCTGTCTCGCAGTGCGGGTTACTGGGCGGTGCCGTACCCGGTGGCCGAACGGCTTGCCAAGCCGACCGATCTCGACGTCGACGGCCTCGTCGTGGTGGCGCAAACCCGCCCGTCGGCCGTCCTTGCCGGCCTCGAAACTCGTTGGGCCGCCGTCACGATGGACGGTGCCCGCAGTGAGGTCGCAGGCAGAGGGCCTGCAGGTCCGGCGTTCGTCGCCGAGCTCGAGTTGTCGGCGCTCGACGAGGCGGGCGCTGGCGACGTCGCGCTCGGGCTGGTGCTGCCGTGCTGGACCCTGCTCGGCATGCTCGACAGGGCCATCGAGCTGACCGTCGCGCATGTGAACCTGCGCAAGCAGTTCGGGCAGCCGCTGTCGTCGTTTCAGGGTGTCCAGTTCCAGCTGACCGACGCCGAGGTCGAGCGCAGCGGCCTGGACATGCTCGCCAAGTACGCGCTGTGGAGCATCGGCACCTCGCGTCTCGAGGCGTTGGATGACGCTCTGGCACTGAGGATGTCCGCGCTCGAAGCTGCCGATGTCGTCTTCCGGGTATGCCATCAGCTGCACGGCGCGGTCGGGTTCTGCGACGAGACGACGCTGTCGTGGCTGTCGCGCTACAGCCAGCCGCTGCGTCGGCTGCCGCTCGGCTTGTCCGCGACGCGCGACCAGCTGACCCGCCGCGTTGGCGGCGCCGGTTTGACGGGATTGTTCTCGTGACGGCGGACCTCGACGGCTTCCGCGCCGCCGTTCGGGCATGGTGCGTCGAGCACATTCCAACCGACTGGCGTCAGGCGCAGACGAGCGCCACCGACGCCGAGTTCGTCAGTTTCCAGAAGTCCTGGTTCGCCGAATTGCACGCGGCGGGTTACGCAGTCCCGCATTGGCCGCGCGAATGGGGCGGTGGCATGTCGGTGCGCGAGCAGATCGTGCTCTACCAGGAGTTGGCCGCCAACGACGCGCCGCGGCTGGTGCTGGCTTTCGTCGGCATTCATCACGCCGCGGCGACACTGCTGGCGGCGGGCACCGACGAGCAGCGCGGGACGCACCTGCCTGCGATCCTCGACGGACAGATCTGGGTGCAGGGTTTCTCCGAACCCGAGGCCGGGTCCGACCTGGCCAGCCTGCGCACATCGGCGCGCAGGGACGGCGACACCTACGTCGTCAACGGCCAGAAACTCTGGGCGAGCGGCGGCGCGCACGCCGACTGGTGCCTGCTGCTGGCCCGCACCGATTCCGATGCCCCTAAGCGCAAAGGTATTTCGTATTTCCTGCTCGACATGTCCGCCCCGGGGGTCGAGGTGCGGCCGATCCGCAACGCCATCGGCGATGAGCACTTCTGCGAGATCTTCCTCAACGACGTCGCGATTCCCGCAGCGAACCTCGTTGGCGTCGAGAACGCGGGATGGCAGGTCGCGCAGGCGACACTGGGCGCCGAACGCGGGATGACGATGCTCGAACTCGCAGAGCGGCTCGGCCACGCCGGGTTTCGCTGGCTGGTGCAGGCGTGTCCCGTCGACGACCCGATCGTGGCCGACCGGTTGGCGCAGTTCGACATCGAGATCACCGCTCTGCGCGGGCTGGCCAGGGATCTGGTGGAACGCACCGAGGCCGGCACAGCAGGGCCTGCCGATGCGTCCATCGTCAAGCTGTACTACAGCGAACTGCTGCAGCGGATCACCGATTTCGGCGCCGAACTCGGGGGTCTGCAGGCGCACACCCAGCTGGCGAAGCCGCTGTCGAGCGGGTGGGAATCCGGCGCATGGATGTTGGACTTCATCGGCTCGTGGGAGTGGACGATCCCCGGCGGCACGAGCGAGATCCAGCGCACCATCATTGCCGAGCGCGGCCTTGGCCTGCCCCGAGAGCCGAGCGTCCTCTGATGGCACCCGAATTCACCGAGTTCCACGACGAGCTGAGGTCCGTCGCCGGTGACGTGCTCTCCAAGGACCCGGTAGTCGACTGGCAGGCGCTCGTCGAAGCGGGCTGGGTCGGGTTGGAAGTGCCCGAGCAGTTCGGCGGGGCAGGGGCGACCTTCGCGGAGACTGCGGTCATCTGCGAGGAGATGGGCAGGGCGGCCAGCACCAACAGCTATCTGGGTAGCGCCGTGCTGGCAGTCGGCACCCTGAATGCGCTGCAGCCCAGTGCTACTCGCGACAGGCTATTGACCGATGCGGCGTCAGGGGCAGTCAGGGTTGTCGTTGCGCTCGAGCCGTTGCAGTTCGTGCCCGACGCCGAGGGCGCCGACCGGATCCTGATCATCGCCGACGGCGGCGTTGCCGTAGCGGACGTGACCGTGACGAAGCGGCCGGTGCTCGACGAAACACGGCGGCTGGCCGCCGTGTCGAGCGCGGAAACGATTGAGGCGCTGCGGTTCGACGGGGACCCCGTTGCGGCAATTCGCCGGTTGCGCGACCGGGCCGCCGTGGCTGTGGCGTGCGACAGCTTGGGCCTCAGCGAGGCAATGCTGTCCGCGACCGTCGCCTACGTCAAGGTGCGCCAGCAGTTCGGCAGGCCGATCGGCTCTTTCCAGGCGGTCAAGCATGCGTGCGCCGACATGAAGGTGCACATCGCTGTCACCCGCCAACTCGTTCGCGCCGCAATCGAATCCGTCGTGCATGGCCGAGACGATGGCGCCGCCTCGATGGCAAAGTCCTACGCCTCTACGGCCGCGGTCGACATCGCTGGCAAGGCCATGCAACTGCACGGTGGCATCGGATACACATGGGAGAGCGGCATCCATGTGTATCTCAAGCGTGCGGCGCTCAATCGTTCACTGTTCGGCTCGCCTGCGGTTCACCGCAAAGAACTAGCTAAACGCTACGTGTAAAGGAAGTTTCACAAATATGGGTATACCCGTCTACAAACGCATCCTCGACCTCTTCGAGGCCGAGGGCGTCAACACATTGTTCGGCATCCCGGACCCGAACTTCGTGCACATGTTCGCAGAAGCCGACGCGCGCGGATGGTCGGTGGTCGCGCCGCACCACGAGTTGAGCGCCGGGTTCATGGCCGAGGCCGTCTCGCGGATGACCGGTGGGCCGGGCCTGTGCATAGGCACCCTCGGGCCGGGGATGGCCAACATCGCAGGCGCGATCATGTGCGCCAAGGTGGAGAACTCGCCGGTGATCTTCCTCGGCGGCCAGCGGGCCAGGATCACCGAGCGACGGGTTCGCCGCGGTCGCATCCAGTTCGTGCGCCAGGAGCCACTTTTCGCGCCGTCGGTGAAGTACAGCGCGTCGATCGAGTACGCCGACCAGACCGACGAGATCGTTCGCGAGGCGATCCGGCGGGCGATGTCGGGCACGCCGGGCCCCTCCTACGTGGAGTACCCGGCACACGTGCTGCTCGAGGAACTCGATGTGCCCGAAGCGCTGCCGCCGAACAGATACCGACTGGTCAACCAGGGCGCAGGCGCACGCGAGGTCGCCGAGGCCGCCAAATTGATCAGGGAGGCCAAGAGTCCGATTCTGTTGGTGGGTCACGGTGTTCACACCTCGCGAACCCAAGGTCCGGTGAAGGAGCTCGCCGACCTGATGGCCTGCCCGGTGATTCAGACCTCTGGCGGTACGTCGTTCATTCCCGGGTTGCAGGAGCGCACCTTTGCTTACGGGTTCTCGCCGTCGGCGGTCGAAGCGGTCGTCAACTCGGACCTGTGTGTTGCGCTCGGCACCGAGCTCGGTGAGCCGGTGCACTACGGGAAATCCCGGCACTGGGCGCCGCGCAACGACATTCGCAAATGGATCTACGTCGAGCAGGACCCGATGGCGATCGGGGTGAATCGGCCGGTCGACGTGCCGCTGGTGGGTGATCTGCGCGGCGTCGTCCCGCAACTGGTGGAGGCACTCAGGGAAACACCGAGACAGCCGTCGCCCGACCTGGACGTGCTGATCAAAAAGGACGCCGATGAGCTCGCGCAGCTCGCCGAATCAGCGCCGACCGGCAGGACACCGCTGCACCCGGCGCGCTTCGTCGTCGAGGCCACGAAGGCCTTCCCCAAAGATGGCATCCTGGTGCGCGACGGCGGTGCCACCGTGATCTTCCAGTGGACCTATTCGCAGGCCAAGCCGCGCGACGTGATCTGGAACCAGAACTTCGGCCATCTCGGGACGGGCCTGCCGTATGCCGTCGGCGCGTCGATCGCCGATGGCCGCAAGCGGCCGGTGATGCTGTTGACCAGCGATTCGGCGTTCCTGTTCCACATCGCCGAACTGGAGACCGCCGCGCGGGAGAAGCTGCCGCTGGTGTGCGTCGTCGGCGTCGACCACCAGTGGGGCCTGGAAGTCGGTGTGTACAAGCGCACGTTCGAACAGCCGTCGCCGCAGCCGGGCGTGCACTGGAGCAAGGACGTGCGGTTCGACAAGATCGCCGAGGGTTTCGGCTGCCACGGTGAGTACGTCGAGAAGGAAGACGAGATGGCCCCGGCCATCGAGCGGGCCTTCGCCAGCGGAAGGACCGCGGTGGTCCATGTGTGCATCGACCCGAAGGCGAACTCGGAGGAGATGCCGAAATACGACGAATTCCGAACCTGGTACGCAGAAGGCACTCAGTAGGGAAGGGTTGGAAACATGCGCGAGTATCTGAAGTTCTACATCGACGGTCAGTGGGTCGATCCGGTCGAGCCGAAGTCCCTTGACGTCGACAACCCGACCACCGAGCAGGTGTCCGGCAAGATCGCGCTCGGCGCGGCGGCCGACGTCGACAAGGCCGTGAAGGCGGCGCGCAAGGCGTTCGCCACGTGGTCGCAGAGCACCCGGGAGGAGCGGCTCGATCTGCTGCAGGCGATCGCGACCGAGTATCAGAAGCGTTCGGCCGACCTCGGCGAGGCGGTCTCCGAGGAGATGGGCGCACCGCCCTCGTTGGGTTCGGGCACGCAGGTGTATCTCGGCCTCGGCCATCTGAACAACGCCATCGACGCTCTGAAGAATTACTCTTTCGAGGAGCCGCGCGGGTCCACCTTGGTGATCAAGGAGCCGATCGGGGTGTGCGGCCTGATCACCCCGTGGAACTGGCCGATCAACCAGATCGCCTGCAAGGTGTACCCGGCGCTGGCGACCGGCTGCACGATGGTGCTCAAGCCGTCCGAGGTCGCGCCGTACTCCGCGCAGATCTTCACCGAGGTCATGGACGCCGCGGGCGTCCCGGCCGGCGTGTACAACCTGGTCTACGGCGACGGACCCGGTGTGGGCGCGGCGCTTTCGAGCCATCCAGACATCGACATGGTGTCGTTCACGGGGTCGACGCGCGCAGGCATCGACGTCGCGCGCAACGCTGCCGCGACGGTGAAGCGGGTGACGCAGGAGCTTGGCGGCAAGAGTCCGAACATCGTGCTCGATGACGACAACTTCGCGCAGAACGTCGCGATCGGGGTGAAGGCGATGATGCCGAACTCGGGTCAAAGCTGTAATGCGCCGTCGCGGATGCTCGTGCCGAAATCACGCAAGGACGAAGCGGTCGCCGCCGCGCGCGCCGCCGCCGAATCGGTGAAGGTCGGCGATCTGAGCGACAAGACCGCCATCGGGCCGGTGGCCTCCAAGGCGCAGTTCGACAAGATCCAGGGGCTGATCCAGAAGGGCATCGACGAGGGCGCAACGGTGGTTGCAGGTGGCCCGGGCCGGCCCGACGGGCTTGACACCGGCTACTACGTCAAGCCGACGGTCTTCGCCGACGTCAGCAACGACATGACGATCGCGCGCGAGGAGATCTTCGGCCCGGTGCTGTGCATCCTCGACTACGACGACCTCGACCAGGCCGTCGAGATCGCCAACGACACCGACTATGGCCTCGCGGGCTATGTCTCGGCCGCCGACCTTGATGCGGCGCGCGCGGTCGCCCGAAGGATCCGTGCCGGTTCGGTCGCGATCAACCACGCATTCGACCTGAATGCACCCTTCGGCGGCTACAAGCGCAGCGGCAATGGGCGCGAGTGGAGCGAGTTCGGGTTCGACGAGTACCTGGAGATCAAGGGCACCCTGGGTTACGCGCCCGAATAGGCTCAGCCCATGCCGGGCGAGAAGTACGAATACGGAATCGATTTCGACGCGATCGCGGCCATCGACATCCACACCCACGTGGAGGTCGACGGCCACGGCCGCAAAGCTTATGACGACGAGCTGGTCGACGCCGTCGGCAAGTACTTCAAGATGGGGCCGGGAGCGTTGTCGAGTGTCGATGCCCTGGCCGACGAGTACCGGCGGCACAACACCGCGGCGGTGGTCTTCACCATCGACGCCCGCACGGCCATGCGCCACGAGTCGAACTCGGTGGACGACCTTGTCGCTGGCGCGATCCGCAACAACGACGTGCTGATCCCGTTCGGCAGCGTCGACCCGTGGCACGAGCGACGCGCGGTGCACCGCGTGCACGAGCTGGTCCGCGAATACGGTGTCAAGGGCTTCAAGTTCCACCCGAGTCTGCAGGGATTCGAGCCCAACGATCGGCGCTTCTACCCGATCTACGAGGCGATCACCGAGGCGCGGGTGCCCGCGCTGTTCCACACCGGGCAGACCGGCATCGGCTCGGGACTGCCTGGCGGGCACCACATCAAGCTGCGCTACTCGGATCCGATGTTGCTCGACGACGTGGCCGCCGACTTCCCAGAGTTGACCATCGTGATGGCGCATCCCGCGGTGCCGTGGGTGGACTCGCAGATCGCGATCGCCACGCACAAGAGCAACGTCTATATCGATTTGAGCGGCTGGAGCCCGAAGTACTTCCCGCCGCAGTTGGTGCGCGCGGCGGCCCGGCAGCTGCGCACCAAAGTGCTGTTCGGCACCGACTACCCGTACATCAAGATTGACCGCTGGCGCCGCGACTTCGAGACCCTCGACATCGACCCGGCCGTCGTGCCGCTGATCTTCAAGGACAACGCACTGCGGGTACTCGGCGTCACGCGATGACTTTTCCGGGCTAGGCCGCATCTCTTCGCCCAAACTCACGTTCTGGCGGGAAAGTGCGAGTGAATCGCGCCATTTTGTCGATCTCGGCGCCGCCTCTGCGTAGCCATGACTCATACACGCGCTCCAAAATCTCAGAATCCCTGTCCTCAGCGATGACGCGGATCACTTCGTACCCACGCTTCGCGATCTTCGGCAGCCGCCTCTGGTCCTTGACGTACTGAGGCCGGTCGGTGCGATGCTGATCGCCGTCATACTCGACCCCCAGCTTTATATGACGCCACCCCATATCCAGAAAGGCAAACGGCTCGTCGCCGTCGTAGACAGGGATCTGAGTTTCTGGTACTGGAAATCCGTTGTCTATCAATAGAAGTCGCAACCTGCTCTCTCTCGGAGATTCTGCGCCTGGATCGACCAACGGAAGGAGTTCGCGCAGCTGACGCACTCCACGCACCGGTCCGTAGCGCCGCATCAGCGTCGACACCTCGTCCGCGGAGAACGGCGCTGCGCGCATCAAGGCATCTAAGCGGGCGATAGCAGCGAAGCGTTTCTGGTAACGCCCCAGATCAAACGCCGTCCGCGCCACCGTCGTCACCGGAAGATCGTTGACAATCGTGAGTTCGTCATCGGTCACGCGGTCCATCCTGACCACCAGCCCTGGCTGACGCCGTCGATCGTTCACCAAGATCTCGATCGATACGGAGTCGTCGACCCACCTCGCCCCATGTAGCGCTGAGGCGGCGACACCGGCGATCACCCCGGCCCGATCGCTTGTCAGCCAAGCGCCCAAGGTTCGGTCCGCCAAGCTCGGCGTCGCCCGTTTCGGGATGTAGACACCGCGGAACATCGGGCGATACCAACGTCGTAACTCATGCCGGGGAAGCCCATCGCCCACAGCTTCCCGTCCAAGAAACACTTCCCCCATGGCGGCATCGTCATACAGGGGTCCGACACCTCGCCGAGATGGACGAAATGGTGGCGCCTACTCGCATTTCTGCGCCCGTTTGTCCGTTTGGGCGAAAGGAGCGGGCTAGGCGGTCATCAGGTGGTCGGGGCCGCCGACGTAGACAATGCCTGACGGGTTCGGGGTGCTGGCGGCCCTGGCGATCGCCCCCGCGAACGTTGCGTCGGCCGTATCGCCGGAGACCACGGTGAAATGCACACCAGCGCGGCGGAATTCCGAACGCAACGCGTAGAGCGCGCTTTCGCCCGCCCACTTGCTCGCGGCCACGGCCACCGATCCCTTCGGGACAGCCCGGTGGGGGAAGAAGTGCGCCGCATGGCTGGTCACGAAGACGATTCGGCCGCCGGTCGGCATCAACGGCACCGTCTTCAGCGCAATGCGTCGCTGCGCATCGCGGTTGAGGCGCTTTGCGCAACCTAGGTCGGCGCCGGTCTCGGGGCCGACCGATGCGTTGAGTATCACGGCGTCGAGTCGACCGAAGCGATCGGCGATGGCGTCGATCATCGCCGTGCACTCGGCTTCGTCGGAGATGTCGGCGCGCAACGTCGACGCGTTCCCGCCTGCGCTGCGGATGGCCTGAGCAACGGATTCGGCGCGCTCTGCCCGCTTGCGGTAGTTCACGACGACGTGGGTGTCGGGGCTGGCGAGTTGCTGCGCGACCTGGGCGCCGATGCCTCTCGAACCGCCGGTGACCAGGACGATCCGTGCCGGTGCGTGGTTCATGTCGAGTTCCTTCCCTCGCGCCGTGATTCCGCTACGAAGCTCCCACCGTACACGAGTTTCTAAGAAAAATAAGGCATACATAAGGTAACAATAAGGTAGTCATCGGGCCTGGCGGCGCCGACGACCTGGGCCATGATGGAAGGCGTGGAGTCGACCCGCGTTGACAAGTGGCTGTGGTCGGTCCGGCTCGTGAAGACCCGACCGGACGCCGCGGAGGCGTGCCGGGGTGGCCACGTCCGGGTCAACGGACGGCCCGCGAAGCCGGCCACCACGGTGTCGCCCGGTGACGAGGTGCGCGCACGGGTCGGTCCGACGACGCGCGTCGTCGAGGTGGTGCGGGTGATCCAGAAACGGGTTGGTGCGGCCGACGCGGCGACGTGCTTCCTCGATCGAACCCCCAAACCCGTACTCACGGACACCGTTCAGTTCGCTGTCCGCGACCGCGGCGCTGGCAGGCCGACCAAACGGGATCGTCGGGTGCTGGACAAGCTGCGGCAGGCGAAGATGGACGGATGGTCGCCACCCCCAAGATCTATGTGAAGGCGTGCATCAACGGCGCTCGCACCCCCGATCAGCACTCGAATCTGCCCGTCACCCCTGAGCAACTGGCCGCCGACGCGCTGGCCGTCCATCAGGCCGGCGCCAAGGCTGTCCACATGCATCCCAAAACCGCCGACGGAGTGGACTCGCTGCAGCCAGACGTCGTCGACGCAGCGGTCTCCGCGGTGCGTCACGCGGTGCCCGGTCTGCCCGTGGGAGTGACGACGGGATACTGGGCCTTGCCCGATGCCGACGCCCGATTGCAAGCAGTCAAGCGGTGGAGCGAGCTGCCCGACTTCGCCTCGGTGAACTGGCATGAGCCGGGCGCCGAGGACCTCGCCGAACTGCTGCTGAGCAGGGGAGTGGGTGTGGAGGCCGGGATCTTCCACGCCGAGGCGGCAGCGTCGTGGGCGGCGTCCGAGATAGCGCCACACTGCATGCGCGTGATGATCGAGTTGCAGGGCGACGGCGATATCGCGACCGCCGACGACCTGCTCAGTCAGGTGATGGCCGCAGGCTCGCCGGCACCCGTGCTGCTGCACGGCCTCGACGAAAGTTGTTGGCCCCTGCTGCAACACGCGGGCAGACGCGGCGTGCAGGCCCGCATCGGACTCGAGGACACCGTGACGCTGCCGGATGGTTCGACGGCCAAAGACAACGCAGCGCTGGTGTCCGCAGCGGTTGAAATGCTCAGTCGGTAGACGGAGCCAACGCAAAATCGGCAAAGTCGAAGCCCGGTACCACCACACAGCTGACCAGGCTGGGTTCGTCGTCGCGGGGGCGTGCCCGCTGCCAGTGTCCCGGCGGCACGAGGTGCTGCGGGTGCTCTCCTGCGGCGATGTCGGCACCGAGCAGATGCGTTGTGGCACCGTCCTGCTCGGGTCCGACCTGAAGCAGCAGCGGGCTTCCGGAGTGAAAGAACCACAACTCGGCGCTGCGCACTGTATGCCATGCCGACTGCTGGCCGGGCATGAGTAGGAACAGGATCGCCGTTCCCGCGCTGCGTGGGCCCGCGTAGTCCGGAGGCAGGGCGGATTGGGGCACCGTCAACCCACTGCGCCAGGTTTCCCGAAACCAGCCGCCCTCCGGGTGAGGGGACAGGTCGAGCCGGCGCGCCCACTCAGGAAGTTCGCTCATCGTGGTGCCCCCTTTCGGTGTCGACACCCCACAGTAGAGACCGGGCTGAACTCCCACACGGGATAGTCTCAAGCCATGGCTCGCCTGCGTCCCGGTTGGCTGGTGGCGTTCTGCGCTGCGGTCCTGGCCGTCAGCGCCTGGCTGCCGTGGCTGGTCGAAGAAGGAGCGCGGGCGAACGCGATCGGGGGCTTCGTCGGCACGATGCCGGTGCCGCCGCCGGGGTTCGGGGTCGGGCAGCTCATCGTTCTGCTGGCGGCCACATTGATCGTCGCGGCCGCGATGGCCGCACGCGGACTTTCGGCGCGGACGGCATCCGCGTCGGCGCTGGCCATTTCGGTACTGCTGGTGGTGCTGACGATGTGGTACTACCGGCTGTACGTGTATCCGCCGGTGTCCGCAGGCTACGGGTTCTACGTCGGCGCAGCAGCGGCGATGGCCGCGGTCGTGCTCTCAGTGTGGGCGATGGCTACCGCATGGGCGACGGCGGGCCGAAACGCATGACCGGCTTCGTCGAGCCGGTCAAACTGACCGGCGATCGGTGGGTGACGCTGGAACCGCTTACCCCCGAACATATTCCGGAGATCGCCGCGGTCGCGCAAGACGGTGAACTCGGCGCGCTGTGGTTCACGCACGCACCGAAGGCGCACGCCGCCGAGCAGTGGGTTCAGATGCGGCTTGCCGCGCAGAAGCCCGACACGGGGCTGACACTTGTGGTGCGGGACCTCGACGGCGCACTCGTCGGGTCGTCCAGCTATATGGCGGTCGATCCTGTCAACCGGCGACTGGAGATCGGGTACACCTGGTATGTGGCGACCGCGCGGCGCACCGGCATCAACAGCGAGACCAAGCTCTTGATGCTCGGCCACGCTTTCGACGAGTTGGGTTGTGTAGCGGTCGAATTCCGTACGCACTTCTTCAACTTCACCAGCCGCGGCGCGATCGAGCGCCTTGGTGCCAAGCTCGACGGGATACTGCGCAGCCACCAAGTGCTGCCCGACGGATCGCGCCGCGACACCGTGGTGTACTCGATCCTCGACATCGAATGGCCGGCCGTGCGGTCCAACCTGCGCTACCGGTTGGACCGCAACGGCTAGCGGCCGGTTACCTATTCGGCCTCGACGGTGGTCGGCTGGATCGACTTCTGGCCGCCGCCGTGCGCGATGTCGATCTTGCGCGGCTTGGCGCGTTCGGCCAATGGGATGGTGACGGTTAGCACGCCGTTCTCATATGTCGCGGAGATAGCCGACGCGTCGATGCCCTCCCCGAGAGATAGCTGCCGGCGGTAGGTGCCGAAGAATCTCTCGTTGGCCAGCCACTGGACGGAATTCTCGGAGCGCGCGGTGCGATGCGCCGAGATCGTCAGGGTGCCGCTGTCGACGTCGACGTCCACCGATCCGGGGTCGACGCCGGGCAGGTCGGCAGTCAGCAGGTAGTGGTCGTCGATCTTGCACAAATCCATCGGCATGAACCGGGGGGTGCGATTTGATCCGGACTGGCCGGTCAGTAGTCCCCGGGTCAGGGCGTCAAGGTCACTGAACGGATCAAAGCGAAGCACAGCAATTCACCTCCTGCGTCATCTCAGAGCCCGCCACCCTGGCGGGCCGCTAAACCACTGTGCACCTGCGATGTTAGCACTCGCGTACGGAGAGTGCCAGATATTTTTCGACGACCGTGCGACGATTTTTTGATGGCGATTTCGGCTAGACAGTCTCGATCTGCGCGCCAGTGAGCGGTCGGGAGCACTGATCGCACATCAGCACCGGGGTGAACGGCTGCCCGCACGCGGTGTGCGTGAGGAGCACAGCAGGGCCCTCCGGCGTCCGGTACCACCGCTGAGCCCAGTGCAGTGCGGAGACCAGTACCGGGTACAGCGCCCTGCCCTTCTCGGTGAGCCGGTAGCGATTGTCACCGCCGACGGCCAGTACGCCGTTGGCGGTGAAAATCGAAAGCCGGTCGGCGATCGAACCGGGCGGCGCGCCGAGTTGGCTCTGAAAGTCGGTGAACCGGCTCATCCCGACGAACGTCGCCACCAGCAGCGCGAACGCCCAGCGATTGCCAAGCACGCTCATGGTCTGCGGGAACAGGCCGGCGGCGGCGTCGTGGCGGTCACCGTCTGATCGTCGCCGCGTCGAAGTCACCGGCATCGAGCGTGGCCATGAACCGCTCGGACCCCACTGTGCGACAACGTCTTTCTCGCTGGTGGTCGCCTCACATGAGCCGCACGTGACCAACGGAGCAAAGTCGGCACCACACGTGGTGTGGCGCATGCCGGGGAGCCGCTCGGCGTGATCGGGTACCCAATGGCGCTCCCATTCCCAGATCGACAACAACACCGGCCACAGCGACCTGGTCTGCGGGGTGACGACGTATTCGGAGCGTGGCGGATTCCTCTGGTACGCACGGCGTTCGAGTAGCCCGTCGCTACTCAGTGTTCGAAGTCGCCGTGTGAGTACCGAATTGGAGATCGGAAGTCGCGCCATGAAGTCGCCGTACCGCGTCGCCCCCAGCAGCGCCTGCTGGATGACCAGCAGCGTCCACTCGTCGCCGAGGACACCAAGCATGCGGCCGACGGCGTTGGGGCCGGATTGCGCCACTAAAGGCCGATCGCGGTTGCCGCGGAGTCGGTCTCATGCCACCGTCGCAGCTCGGAACCCGGGGCCCAGGTGGAGTGCGTACCGCTGGACACCCGCTCCGGCAGGGCCAGCTTGCACACCGGTCCTTCGGCGATCCTGGCGGCATCGAAGACCATGCAGTACGAGGCGTCGGCGGTCATATCGGTGGTGAGCGTGATCAGGTAGCCGTCGTCCTCTGCGGTGCTTGCGATGCGCGGCGCCATGGCGGTTTCGCTGCCGTACACCCCGTCGTCGAAGGCGAATCGCTGCTCGGATCCCGTCACCAGGTCGTGTTTGACCAGACCGTCGAAGAGGAACCAGCCCGGCTTGCCCGTAGCGGCGTACGTGTAGCGGTAGGGGGCGCCGGCGTAGCCGCTGTTGATCATGCCGAACTCCGTAATGCTGTCCGACAGTTGCTCTTCCGAGCTCTGGCCGGTGACCAGATCGAACCGCCAGCGGTGCAGCCTGGTCTGCAAACCGTCGAGGGACAGGTAGCGAAATGCCTTCTGGTACTTGTCGCCTGTGCCGACCGGAGTGGGGTCACCCTCGAAGAACCCGTCCAGCACGATCTCGTCGCCGTCCTCGTATGCGTTGGTGAAGTGCAGCACGAACGTCGGGTCGGCCTCGAACCACCGAATGTCGTCGGTGCCGCCGCGGCGGGGGATGACGGCGAACCGCGACGGCATATCCGGGTGGAACCCCGGCAGGTGCACATCGGCGTGCAGCAGTTGAGGATCCCAGAACAACGGAAAGTCGCTGAGGATGACGTAGTTTGGCGTGAACGCCATATCGTGCGGTAACCGCGGGCCCGGTAGGGGCACGTCGACGTAATGCACCAGTCGATCGTCCTCGTCGACGACGCCATAGTGCATATAGGGTGCCTGCTTGCTGTAATTGAAGAACAGCAGCTCACCCGTCGTGTCGTCGACCTTGGGGTGTGCCGATACCCCCCAGTCGAATGGGAAGGCGCCGCCCCACTGCGACTTGCCAAGCGTCTCACCGGAGTACGGGTCGACCCGGTACAGGTCACCGCATTGATAGAAGCTCGTCAGCGCCGTACCGCGGTGCACGATCACGTCGGTGCTCGAGGCGTCCTTCATCAGGCCGCGCGCGCCCCACCCCGTGTCGCGCTTGGCGATCTGCACCGGTTCGGCGAGCCCTGGCCAGAGGGGTCCGCCCGCATCGTTCTCTGCCGCCAAACCGTCGGTACGAATGAACCTGTTGCGGTAGAAGGCTTTCCCGTCCCTGAACCCCACGACGTGCACCATGCCGTCGCCGTCGAACGGATGGTAGAACTTGAGCGCGGGATGCAACGGGTTCTCCGTGTTGCGCAGATACACGCCGTCCAGATCGTGCGGGATCTCGCCCTCGACGGCGACCAGGTCATCGGCGTCCCACTCGGTGGTCTGCGGCCGCCACGGCCCGGTGCGGTACGGGTGGTCGTCGTCCTCGGGCAACGTCGACAGGTACTTGCCGACGATCTCAACGTTTGGTGCGGTCATTTCAGGCCCCGCTCACGATGAAGCTCACCGTCGTCGCGGTGCTGCCGCCGAAGTTGAGGGTTCCGAACGTCTTTGCGCCTTCGATCTGATAGTCGCCTGCGGCGCCGCTGACTTGTTTGGCGGCATCAACAAGCATCCGCACGCCCGATGCGCCGACGGGATGCCCGCCGCCGATCAGCCCGCCGCTGGGGTTGAGCGGCAGCCGCCCGCCGATCCCGATCTCGTCGTTCTCGATGGCCTTCCACGACTCGCCGGGTCCGGTGACGCCGATGTGGTCGATGGCCAGGTACTCGCTCGGGGTGAAGCAGTCGTGCACCTCGAAACCGTCGACGTCGTCGAGCGTGACCCCGGCGCGGTCGAACGCGTCGAGCACCGCGCGTCGCACATGAGGCAACACATAGGGCTGGTCGGCACTGCGGTCGAGCTTCTGCTGCAGACCCAGTCCGACCGTGCGGTGCCCCCAGCCCTCGATCCTGCCGATCGGCCGCGCGTTGGGGTGGTCACGGAGGTAGGAGTCGCTGACCAGGACGAGACCCGCACCGCCGTCGGTCATCTGGCTGCAGTCGAACCGCCGCAGCCGGCCTTCGATGACGGGATTGGCGTCGTCATCGTCGGTCAGCGGATCGGGGACCGTCCAGCCGCGGGTCTGCGCATTGGGATTGCGGCGCGCGTTGGCGAGGTTGAGCTGCGCGATCGCACGCAGGTGGCCCTCGTCGATGCCGTAGCGCCGGTCGTACTCGGCGGCCACCCGGTCGAACATGTACGGCCACATGAACTTCGCATCGCCGCCCTCGTGGTCGGTCCATGCGGCGGCACCGAGATGTTCGGCGGCGGTGTCGCCCCGCACGGTCTTCTCGAGTTCGACCCCGACGACAAGAGCGGTGCGGTACGCGCCCGATCGCAAATCGGCGATCGCCGCCAGCGTCGCGACGCTGCCCGATGCGCAGGCGGCCTCGTGCCGCGATGCGGGGGTGTCCCAGAGCCCTTCGTTCACGGTGGCGGGCATGGCGCCGAGGTGGCCCTGGCGGGCGAACATCTCCCCGAAAGCGTTGGCGACGTGCACGACACCGATGTCGGAGGCGCCCACCTTGGCCGCCGCCAGGGTGGCATCCACCACCTCGGCCGTCAGGTCCGCGAAGTCACGACCTTCTCGGTGCAGGTTGCGTGCAAAGTCGCTCTGGTAGCCGCCGAGGATCCAGACGTTGTCCATGCCCAGACGCTACTACAACTAAGAGAGTGACCGGATACCATTTGGGGTGCGGCCCCGCCGGCTCGAGTCTGAACCGACGAGACCTAGCAAGTGTGGTAGTCGACCACCGCACTTGCCTGTAATTGGGCATGCCCGCTGTGCGGTAGGACAAACACGAACCCGGGGATTACCTCCTGCGGTGGATTGCAATCGGGAAGACTCGACCCATGACGTCGTCACGTAACTACGACCTTGCGCACCGGATGGCCGAGCTCGCGCGCTCCGTCGCTGCACCGCGACGTGTGGAGGATGTGCTGTCCGATGTCACCGCAACCGCACTGGAACTGATCGAGGGAGCCGAAACCGCAGGCGTCCTGCTGCTTGGCGACCGCGGAAAGTTCGAGTCGCTCGCAGGCACGTCAGAGCTGCCGCACCGGCTTGACGAACTGCAGATCAAATTCAACGAAGGTCCATGCATGCAAGCCGCGCTCGACGATCTGATCGTGCGCACCGACGATTTCCGCGAAGAACGGCGCTGGCCGCAATACTCAGCGGCGGTGGTCGAGATCGGTGTGCTCAGTGGAGTGTCGTTCAAGCTGTATACCAGCGATCGGACCGCGGGCGCGCTCAATCTGTTCGCCTTCAAACCCAACGCTTTCGATGCGGAGGCGGAGACCATCGGCGCCGTGCTTGGCGCCCATGCGGCCGCAGCGATCATGGCCAGCCGGCAGGACCAGCAGTACGAATCGGCGCTTTCCACCAGGGACCGGATCGGCCAGGCGAAGGGCATCATCATGGAACGCTACGGCGTCGACGACGTGCGTGCCTTCGACATGCTGCGTCGGTTGTCCCAGGACAGCAACACCCGACTGGTCCAGATCGCGCAGCAGGTCATCGACACCCGGGGCGATGACTAGCCGGTCGTTGGCGGCGGCCGCGCTGGTGGCCGTTGCGATTCTGAGCGGTTGCTCCACCACTGTGACGGGCAGACCTGTCGCTGCTGCTGCCGAAGCGGTGTCACCGCCCGTCGCCGCCGGCGACCTGGACGGCCTGCTGCTCGACGAGGCCGCGATCAACGGGGCAATGGGCGCAACAGAGATGACCGTCGCCGAATCGACCAAGCAGATGTGGGACAGCAGCACGGAGATCTCCGAGCCGGACTGCCTGCCGGTCTATGGCGCAGGCGAATACGAGGTCTATACGGGCAGTGGTTGGTCGGCCATGCGCTACCTGAGCCTGCAGGAGCCGGGGGACGACCCTCCGCACTTCGCCGAGCAATCCGTCGTCGCGTTCCCCAACCAGGAGGTCGCCGCGAACTTCTTCGCCGACTCCGAGAAGACCTGGGCGGAATGCGCCGATCGCCGGTACAACCTGCGGCTGCCCGACTTGGACGTCGAGACCCTGTGGACCGTTGGCAAGATCGAGAACGCCGACGGCATGCTGACCACCTCGATGGTCATGGAGGACGGCGACGGCTGGGGCTGCGAGCGTGCCCTTGCGGTGGCCAGCAATGTCGCCATCGACGTGACGACGTGCAGCTACAACCGGGGCAGCGGCGGCGCGCAGACCATCGCCCGCGACATCCTCGAGAAGATGCCCAAGAGCTGACTTTTCTAGTGCCTTAACGGGATCAGCGCGTTGCGCGGCCGCAGGGTTGACATCTGCGCGCGTGAGTGTAACTTCGACGATAGTTTTGAAAATAACATTTTCAAAACTGGTTGGAGAAGAAGTTGTGGCTGAAACCGACGCGTGGAAGAACCCGATGGCCTGGTTGCCCCATTCGATCGCCGAGGCCGCCATCACCGCAAGTGCAGGAGACGGCGACGCCGCGCGCGCATGGGCGCACCTGCACGAACGCCTGACCGAAGCGCAGCGACTGGTGGCGTCGACACCGGTCAACAAGAACGCCATCGACAACGCGGCAGGAATGCGCCATCTGCTGGTGCTGCTCGCGGTCGGTACCGATATGGCGCTGCGGGCAGACCCTGACCCTGTGTTGGCGGTCAATCGGGCCGGCATGGACGACATCGTCACGTGGGGCTTGGAGTGCCCCGACTGCGTGTACATGAATGCCAGCTTGCGGGCGGGGGAGACATACCGATTGTTCGGCAATCGTGGCACCGCCCGTTATGTCGGCCTTCAGACGATGGACGGCATGGCGTCGATCGCGAACTGCCTCGTCGACGACCTGGATGTGGACTCCGAAGGGAATTTCGAAGCAGTACTGTCGGCCGACGAGCACGACGGCAACTGGGTGCCGCTCGCGGGCGACCATCCGACCCTGACCGTGCGGAACTTCTTCTACGACTGGGACACCGAGTCGCCGGCGTCGCTGAAGATCGAGCGCGTCGGTGCCGAGAACCCGCCTGCCGCCGAGGGCGTGGATGCGGTGGCATCGATCGCCTCGGCGTTAAATGCGCTGGGCGACTTCGTCTATGACAACCTGAAGTTCTTCCTCGACTTCGGTGCTATGCCCCAGACCAACGGCTTCCTACCGCCGATGGACATGACCGAGATGGGCGCCGCGGCCGAGAACCGGCCCGTCATAGGGCGATTCGCACTCGACCCCGACGAGGCGCTGATCCTGGAGTTCGAACCACCCAAAGGGATCTACTGGGGCATCTCGCTGGGAAACCCGTGGCTGGAAACCATTCACTACGGACGCCATCAGTCCAGTCTGAACGGGCACCAAGCAGTCGTCGACGCCGACGGTACGGCGAGATTCGTCATCGCCTCGAGCGATCCGGGGGTGACGAACTGGCTCGACAGCGCCGGTCACAGCAACGGCGCAATCCTGCTGCGGTGCGTGCGAACCGATTCGGCGCCCGTCCCCGCGACACGAGTCGTGAAGTACGACGGCATCCGATCATCACTGCCCTCAGACACCGACATGACAACACCAGACCACCGCGGGGAGGTCATCGCCGCGCGACGCCGCGCTGTCCACGAGAGGTTCTACCGATGAGTTTCTCCGCCGACGAGCTTGAGGATGGTGCGCGCCAGGCGACCGGCCTGACTGATTTCGGGTCGTCCTACTACCGTGAGGGTCTCGAACGCACGGTTGAGGCGCTGAACAACGAGGCCAACCTCAACGACCTCGGCAGAACCATGCAGCACGCGACGGTCAGCAATGCCCTCATCCAGCGGCTCAAGATCATCGACACCTACAAGCAGCACCCCGAGATCGGTGACGAGGTCATCGACGGGCCTGTCGTCGTGCTCGGCCTCCCGCGCACCGGGACTACCGCTCTAGGGCAACTGATTTCGGCGGACCCGCAGTTCAGATGCCTGCGGACCTGGGAATCCCAGGCGCCAACCCCGCCACCTGAAACGGCGACACAGCACACCGATCCGCGCATCGACCAGACCGCCGAAGGCATCGCGATGATCGAGATGATGTTTCCCGACTTCCGCGCCACAGTGAGCACCGAACCGCAGGCCGCGACCGAGTGCCAAGACCTGATGGGCATGAGCTTTCGCACCTTCCACTTCGACGGTGTGGTGCGGGTGCCGGGCTACGTCGAGTGGTTGATGGATTGCGACATGCGCGAGACCTACACCTTCCACCGCGACGTGCTCAAGCTGCTGCAGTGGCGATGCAAGCCGAACCTGTGGCACCTGCGCACACCGGTACACATGTTCGCATTGGAGGCTTTTGTCGGCACGTATCCCAACGCGAAATTCCTGTGGAGCCACCGCGATCCGGCCAAGGTGCTCGGCTCGGTGTGCAGTCTCATCGCCTACATCCGAAGTTGGAGTAGCGATTACCAGGATCCCGAGGAGCTCGGCGCCGAACAACTGGCCTGGTGGGTCAAAGGTATCGGCCGTGCCATGGAGTTCCGAAAGAAGTTCGGTGACGATCGGTTCGTCGATGTGTCGTTCGAGGATCTGCAGACCGATCCGGTCAACACGGTCGCCAGAAGCTATGAGCGGTTGGCCCTGGAGTTCAACGCCACCGCGCGGGCGAGCGTGCGGGACTGGGCCGAGTCCCATCAGCCGGGGCACCGCGGCGCGCACGCTTACGACCTCGCCGACTACGGACTCACACCTGAGCAAGTTCGCGAGGCCTTCAGCGACTACCTCACCAATTACGATGCCTCCGCCTGAGGCAGCGGCGGGCGGCCGTCCGAAACTGGACCCCGATCCGCAGATGCGAGCGGCGATCTTGGCCGCCGCACTGGCGGTCGTCCGCGAAGACGGTGTTCGCGGGCTTGGAATTGCGCAGGTCCTTGGTCGCGCGCGACTTGGGCACCCGCGCGTTCTACCGGCATTTCGATTCGAAGGACCAGTTGATCGCGGCGGTGTTTCTCGAGATGGCGCGCGCCGAAGTGCAACGCCTCCAAGAGAAGATGGAAGGCGCCGACCCCGTTCGAGCGGTCGCGGCATGGATCGACGGACGCCTGGACCTGGCCTTCAAAAGCCGAATTCGATCCGATTTGCGCCGGATGTCGCTTGAAGCGCAGTCGCAGATGTTCGCGGCCCCGGAGCTGATCGCGCCCGCCTACGAGGAGATTCTCCGGCCGCTGGTCGACGCGGTCGAACGCGGGGCGGGGCTGGGCGTGTTCGTCGACGTGGACCCCACCACGGAGGCGCGCGCCATTCACGGAGTCGTATGGACCAATGTCGAGGGGCAATGGTCGACGGGGAGAGGCGACCCGCGGCGAGATCCGGGATCGCGTGCAGCGCTTCTGCCTTCGCGGCCTCGGTGTTGGCGCCGATGTCATCGCTGATGTTGTCCCGAAGGGAGTGAAGTGGACCTAGGGCTAGCGGGTGCGACGGCCGTCGTCACAGGGGGCACCAAGGGCATGGGCCTTGCGATCGCGCTGACCCTGGCCGCCGAAGGCGCGCGGGTGGCGGTGATGGCGAGAAACAGGGGACCGCTCGACGAAACGGCCGAAATGTTGCGCGCGGCAGGAGCACCCGATGCGGTCGGCATCAGCGTCGACGTGGGTGACGCCGATTCGATCGGCGCGGCCTTCGATGCAATTCGGGCGCGATGGGGTCAACTCAATAGTCTCGTGCACACGGTTGGTCCCGCCGACGGGTACTTCGAGACGATGACCGACGAGGAGTGGGATGACGCGTTCACCCTCGGCACCATGTCCGGGGTGCGCTGTATACGGGCCGCGTTGCCGCTTCTGCGGGCAGCCGACTGGGGCAGAGTCGTGACGTTCGCGGCGCACTCCATCCAGCGTCAGAACCCGCGAATCGTGGCCTACACGGCGTCCAAAGCCGCGCTGTCCAGCATCACCAAGAACCTATCGAAAAGCCTTGCCGGGGATGGCATCTTGGTGAACTGCGTCTGCCCCGGCACGATCGTCACCGCGAGCTTCACTGAGGCGCTGCGCGACGTACTCGCCGCTGATGGATTGGACGCCGACGACCCAGTCGACGTGATGACGTGGATTGACAACAACTTCCATCAGCCCTGCGATCTCGGCCGCGCCGGCCTGCCGGAAGAAGTCGCCTCGATAACGACGTACCTGGTGTCGCGACGAAACGGCTACGTGACCGGCGCGACGGTCAACGTCGATGGCGGCAGCGACTTCATCTGAGTACGAGCGGGTTGATTTCCAGCGGCCCTCAGTCCAGGTCGGCGAGGGTCTTGCGGGCGGCTTCCAGTTCGGCTTCGAGGGCGGCGACCTTGGCGGCCTGCTGGGAGCGCGCCTGTTCGATGATGTCGTCGATCGGGGTGGAGAGTTCCTCGTGCAGTTCCTTGGCCGCGCGGGAGACGGCGGCGGCCGCGACCGCGAGGTTGCGGGCCAGGTACGTGGTGCCCCGCTTGAGTTCGGCGGACCATTCGCCGTCGGCGGTGCCGGTGACGGTGAGGGTCAGCTCGAGGGTCTTGGTCTTCTTGGCGGCCGCCTTCTTGGCCGGAGCTTTCTTCGGCTTCTCCTCGGCGGAAGCGGCGGGGGCGGGCGCGTCGGGCGCCGGTGCACTCGCAGCTGAGGTGCTCTGAGGAGATGAAATCAAGTCGTCGGGAGTGTCGAAATCGGTGGATGGAGCTTCTGCTGGCAGAGTGTCAACAGTCATCGTTGCGGCGATCTCCTTCTCGAATATCGCCCGCATTAAGCGGGCTGGCAATACGAGTCAATTAGAACACATGTTCGACTCACGGCGCCAATCTACCACTCCCGCCAACCTGGTGCCCCCGGCATGATTCGAACGTACGACACCGGCTTTAGGAGTCCGCCCTTGCGCAGCGAGCTGGTAACCGTTGCGCTCGATTCAACGGAACACCGATCCGCTCTCGTTCGTACCTCGCGAGGCGTACACCAGGGTCGTCGAATCCCACGCGATCACGACCCTGGTGTACGTCTCGCGAGCGAAAACCACGCGCGACGCTCCGCGGCCTCCCGCAGTCTGGGCAACTGAACCCCCGGCGCCATGCCGGCCCACCCCTTGAAGGGCCGAGCTGTCGTATCGACAATTCGGTTAGTGCCCCCGGCATGATTCGAACATGCGACACCGGCTTTAGGAGAGCCGTGCTCTATCCCCTGAGCTACGAGGGCGGGGCGACTCGGAGCTTACTTCAACTCGGCGATGACCTTCGAGAACACTTCGGCATGGGGAGCCTGCACGATGATGTAGCTCACCCCGTAGGTGACGCGGAGCTCGCGCAGCCGGTCGGCCATATCCCGCACCGACCCGGACAGCACGCCGGGATGACGCAGGAGTTCGTCGTCCGACAGCGTGGGCAGAAAGCGCCGCGGGATCGTCAGGTCCGGCACCCCCGATTCGTCGATGGGCATGGCCGTGATCGCGAGGTTCAGCTCGAGCTGGTCGAACCGGTCGCCCGCTGCCGTGCGCACGAACCCGATCCGGTCCGCCAGGGGATCCTCGGTCGCGTCTGCGGCCTTGTCGCCACCCGTCAGGCCGATGATGTTCGCCATCCTTGCCGCGATCGTGAGCACCCGGTCGCCGTTGCCCGCGATCAGGATCGGCACGTCGGACGCGTGCTCGCGCATGTACTCGGTCATGTGCTGCAGGTAGTCGACCCGCTGACCCGCCGTCGGATAAGGCAGCTCGGCCGCCTCGAACTCCTCGCGGATGTACCCCGTGCCAAGGCCGAGCTCCAGTCGCCCGTCGGACAGGTCACGCAGGGCGGTGACGTCACGGGCCAGCAGCGCCGGCTTGTAGAAGCCCGAGTTGAGGACGAAGGTCCCGAGTCGCAGAGTGCGGGTCGCCGCGGCGGCCATCGTCAGCGCGGGGAACGGCGCCGGTGCACCCAGATGGTCGGGGACATGCAGCACGTCGAAGCCGAATTGCTCCGCCTGGCGTGCGGCGTCCTCGACCTTCGACCGCGACCGTGTGTCGTGCAGACTCATACCGAACCGGAACTCGTTGGCCATCCCCAGATCGTATTCATCCGCAGATGTTTGGGAGCCGCTCGCACCGGGCAACCCCCTCCCGCCGACCCCGATGCCGGGGTCAACAACTAAAGGACTTGCATGCCCCATCCGGCCCGTCGCGAGAAATCCGACGGGCCGGATCAATAACTCTTATGGCCAGCCATCCCACCATCGGCGTCGAGGAGGAATTCCTACTCGTCGACCCCGACTCCGGCGAACCGGTCGCCTGCAATGAACAGGTGGCCGCGCACGCCGCTGAGCACGGGGTCAAGCTGCAGCTTGAACTGACCAGCTGCCAGATCGAGACCACCAGCGACGTCGTCGGCGGGAGCGCAGAACTGCGGGACCAGCTGAGGAGACTGCGCCGCATCACCGCCGAGGCCGCGCAGGCCAGCGGGGCGCAACTACTGGCCGTCGGGCTGCCGCCTGCCGTGCCGCACGAGTTCCCGATCACCGACACCCCGCGCTACCGCGAGATCGCCCAGAAGTTCGGCATGATCGCCCACGAGCAAGGCATCTGCGGCTGTCACGTGCACGTCGCGGTGCCGAGCCGCGAGACCGCGGTCCGGGTCAGCAACCGGCTGCGGCCCTGGTTGCCGCTGCTGCTGGCGCTGGCAGCCAACTCGGCGGTGTACCGGGCATCCGACACCGGTTACGCCAGCTGGCGCAGCGTGGTGTGGGCGCGCTGGCCGAGCGCAGGGCCGCCACCTCATTTCGACTCGGTCGACGAATACGACGCGGTGGTGGCGATGATGCGTCACGCCGGTGCCATGCTGGACGACGGCATGGTCTATTGGGATGTCCGGCCGTCGGCCAACTTCCCGACCGTCGAGGTGCGTGTCGCCGACGTGCCAGCCACGGTCGGCGAGACGGTGCTGCTGGCCACGCTGATCAGGGCGTGCGTGATGACGGCGCTGGACGACGAACGGCGCGGCGAACCGACACCCCCACTGGCGCCGCACGCGTTGAAGGCGGCGTACTGGAAGTCCGCCCGCGACGGCCTCGACGGTGAAGCCGTCGACCTGGAAAGCCATCAGCCCGCCCCCGCGCGAATGTTGTTGGACCGCCTCGTGAATCGTGTGCGGCCGGCCCTCGAAGCGGTCGGCGACTACGAACTGGTGCGCAGCGAGCTCGATCGCATCTTCGAGCAGGGCAACGGGGCGATGCGGCAGCGGCGCGCGTTCCAGGCCAGCGGTCAGGTGGCCGACGTGATCGCCGAGGCGGCGTCCGCGACGCTCTCAGACGTTTAGTCGCGTCCTACTCGGGTCGCGGTTCGTGGATGCCCTGCAGCGAGGCATCGGTGATGAGCACCAGTTCACCGCGCATGCCGTCGGGGTCGGTGAACCAGACACTTCGGAAGGGCCCAAGGCAATCCACGCCAGGGCCGCACGCTTCCCGTGCGCTCAGCCGGCTCCTGGCTTCGTCGAAGCTCTGCGGTGATGACGCGGTGAGGGCGAAATGGTCGAGGTGACCTCGATGGAACGTCGACGGCGACGCTTCGCCGTCGTCCGTTGGCTCGGTGAGTGTGATCGGATGCACCCACGAGTCGGGTCCTGCCCGCAGGATCGCATGCCGAAATGTCGGGGTGTCTTCGGAGAACACCATCTCCATGTCGAAAACCTGTGTGTAGAAGTCGATGAAGCGGTCGAGGTCGGCCGTCATCACCGCGATGTGGTTGACACCCTTCAGCATTGGCGCGCTCCCTCCATCAACAGCCGCACCGCAAGGACGGCGGCTTCCGCGGCCTCCGCGCCGTCGAATTCCCAATGCTCGCGCAGCGCCTGCCAACTGGCGGCGCTCCCGAGTACCTGTACCACCGCCGCGATTCGGCGAGTGGTGACCGCGTCAAGTGACGGCGCTTCGGTGCGGACGAGCGTGAGGAACGCGTCGCGGCGGGCCTGTCCGTCGGCCAGCCGCGCGGCCCGACCCTCCGGCGCAACAAGGAGTTCATTGACGACCGGAGCCAGGTCGTCGAAGACGGGAAAGGCCCGGCGGATGAGGTCGGCAAGGCCGTCGACGCTCGTGGGGCGGCTGCCCTCGAAGCCGATACGCCGATTCGCCGCCTGATAAGCGGCCGCCAGCAGCGCGTTGCGATTCGGAAAGTATCGGTAGACCGTCCGCTCCGGGACTTCCGCAGCCCGGGCGACCTTCGCGAACGTCAGATCCTCGCCGCGCTCGAGAAGGCTGGCCATGCCGGTTAGGACCTGCTCTTCCACCGCCCGCGCCCGGGCGGCCTGAACCCCACGCGCTGCCATGGCAGTAAGACTGCCAGAGTGGCAGTAGCACTGTCAAATAAGGGGCAGCTCGGCGAAAATTGGCGTCGTTGGCTGCGCCGATCCGCTGCCGGGTTCGACGGTGAATGCGAGCGTTTGGGAATCGCCGAGATCGCCGAGCATTGCGGTCGTCGACGGCGCGACGGCCTTGGCGTCCATCGTCCCCGCCGAATGCGGGCCCTTGTCGTCGATCAACCACATCTGGTACACCGTGCCCGCTTGCGGCGGTGCGACGTCGTTCATCACCAACACACCCGCGTTCTTCTCGCGGGAGAACACGACGGTCGCGGTGCCACCGGTTGGGATCTCACCGGACACTGTCTGCACGTCGGGCGCGGCGAACACCTGCTCGGCCGTCGACGGTGCCGGTTGCAGCGCCTGCCCCACCGCGAACGCGCCCAGCCCGATCACCAAGGCGGCCGCGGCGGCCAGCGCCGCAGTCTGCCAGCGCTTGATTCGCGGCTTCAGTTCGCGCACCGGATCGCCGCTTACCTCGGCGAGCACGCGGTCCCGCAGCTGTTGTGGCGGCTCGACCGCGGTGGCCGCCGACATCACGGCCATGGTCTCCCTGATCGCGCGGACCTCCTCGGTGAACGCTTGCGCGACCTCCTCTGGAGCGGCGGCGACGAGCCGGTCGACGTCGGCGAGTTCGGATTCGGACATCGCGTCCAGCGCATACGGCGTGGCGAGCGCGATCAGATCGGGTTCGATGGGCTCGGTCATGCGACCCCCAGGCATCTGCGAAGGCCACGGATGGCATCGCGCATCCGCGACTTGATTGTCGCGAGATTCGCCGATAACCGTTCGGACACTTGGGCATACGTCAGACCGTCGTAGTAGGCCAGCTGGATGCACTCGCGTTGCACATCGGTCAGTGAGCCAATACAGTCGGCCACCTGACGCCGCTCGTCGCGCAGGATCACCGAATCGGAAACCTGGTCCGACGGCTGGTCCACGTTGGCGGCGCCATAGCGCGACTCGCGCTGGCTGGCGGCCTGCTCGGAGCGCACCCTGTCCACCGCGCGCCGGTGCGCCAGCGTGAGCAGCCATGCCAACGGCGACCCGGCCGATGCGTCGTAGTTCGCGGCCGTGCGCCACACCTGCAGGTAGATGTCCTGCGTCGTCTCCTCGCTGTAGCCGGGATCGCGCAATACGCGGGTGACCAGGCCGAACACCCGTGCCCGGGTGTGGTCATAGAACGTGGCGAACGCGTCGACATCCCGGGCGGCCACCTGGCGCAGCAATGCGTCGAGTTCGGCGGTCACGAGCGGTAGCCTAGCCATCCGCGTCAATGTCGTCACGGTATTCGTGATCTAGGCGGTTTCGGAATGAAAAATGATGTATGCGAGCGATATTCGTCAAATCCCGGCCTTTTCGACATGTACTTCTCCGCGAGCCGTGCCCCGGTGGCGTAGACGAGAAAGTAGGTCATCAGCAGGGGCGAGAGCACCGTGGCCAGCGAGACCCAGCCGGCAATGCATGCCAGCCACAACCCCCACCACATGCAGGCATCGCCAAAGTAGTTGGGATGGCGGGTCCACGCCCACAGCCCGCGGTCCATGATGACGCCCTTGTTGGCGGGGTCGGCCTTGAAACGGCGCAACTGGTGATCGCCGACGGCTTCGAACAGCAGACCGACGAGCCACAGCGCGACGCCGGCGATCAGCACCGGTCGCAGCGCCGGCGGCGTCGGTCCCAGCACGGCCGAAACCTGCAGCGGTAGCGCGACAAACCAAGTCGCCGCCGCCTGGATGGCGAACACCTTGCGCAGCACGTGGACAGCCGAGAAGTCGCCGCCGAGCAGATCGTGGTAGCGCGGATCCTCGCCTTTGCCCGCGGACTTGACAACCATGTGCCAGGCCAGCCGCAGCCCCCACACCGAAACAAGTCCCAACAGCAGGATTCGGCGGAACAAGTCGCCGGTACCCAGCAACGCGGCGACGGCCGCGACCGCGACGAAGCCCACCCCCCACGCGACATCGACGACGTTGAACCGGCCGATCCGGCGTCCGATCAGAAAGGTGATCCCGTGCACCGCGAGCAGGCTCGCCAGCGATGCCGCGGCGACGACGACGAAACTCATCGGCCACTCCCGGTCGGTGCGAAGGTCCATTGATAGACGTCGAGATAGCCGGACCGGAAACCCGCCTCGGAGTACGCCAGGTAGAGATCCCACATCCGGCGGAAAACCTCGTCGAAACCCAACGCCGCCAAGGCATCCCAGCGCTGTGCAAACCGCTCCCGCCACAGCCGCAGCGTCTCGGCGTAGTGTGGCCTCAGCGACAGCATGTCCACCGTGCGCAGCCGCGTGTGCCGCTCGGTGATCCCGATGATCGCTTCTGTCGACGGCAACAGGCCGCCGGGGAAGATGTACTTCTGGATCCAGGTGTAGGTGTCCCTGGTGGCCAGCATCCGGTCGTGCGGCATGGTGATGGCCTGAATCGCGACGCGTCCGCCGGGCACCACCAACCGGTCCAAGGCCTGAAAATAGTTGGGCCAGAACCGATATCCCACCGCCTCGACCATTTCCACCGACACCACGGCGTCGTAGCGGCCGTCGACGTCGCGGTAATCCCGAAGTTCGACGTCGACCCGGTCGCACAGCCCGGCCGCCGCGACCTTCTGCCGCGCCAGCCGTTGCTGTTCGGCAGACAGCGTCACCGAGCGAACCTGTGCCCCCCGCTGTGCTGCGCGCAGGCACAGTTCGCCCCAACCGGTACCGATTTCGAGCACCCGGCTGCCAGGTCCGACGCGGGCCGTGTCCAGCAATCGGTCGATCTTGCGCCACTGCGCGGTCACCAGGTCGTCCTGTGATGCCGGGAGCTCGTCGAACAGCGCACTCGAATATGTCATTGTCTCGTCGAGGAATTCGGCGAACAACTCGTTCGACAGGTCGTAGTGGTCGGCGACGTTGCGCCGGGCGTGCACTCGGCTGTTGTGCTGCGAGCGTGGGTGCCGAACCACCGCGAGCGGCCGGAACCGCTGTAGCGCAGGGGGAATCAGTTCGACGAGGCGCTTAGCGAACTCGGTGAGCACGCCAGCCACATCGTCGGAGTCCCAGTCGCCTGCCATGTAGGACTCGCCGAAGCCGATCAGGCCGTAGCGGCCGACCCTGCGCACGAGCGCGTCCGGCCGGTGCACTTCCATCGTCGGCAGTGTCGGATCGGCCGCGCCGATCACCGTACCGTCGGGGTACACCACCCGAACCGGCAGTCGCGACGCCGCACGACGAAACAACCGGTCGGCGATCGCGGCCGAGGTGGCGTTCAGCGGGCCGGCAGGCACGCTCGCCACCGCCGGCCATCGATCCGAATCGATTGCTCTCGCGATGGTTCCGCCAAGATCGATGCTCACAGTTGGTCGACCTTTTCTCTCTCAACGGTTTCGGCGCGTGGTACGACGGGGACCCGGCGCAGCCACAAGGTGATGCCCTGAACGCGAATGCCCAGCGCGCCAGCAAGGGGTGCCAGCGGCGCGACCACCTGCAGGCGCAGCAGCTCCGCGATGCCTGCCCGTCGCCGGGTACCGCGCATGGTCACGACGAACGCCGGCTGATTGTCGCGGTGCAACGAGACCCGCACATCCAGCTCGGCGCCGGGTTCTGGTGCGCGCACCAAGTAATAGCCGTCGACCGCGTTGAACGGCGACACGTACAACCGTTTGCGTGCCATCGCGGGCCGGTCGCCGTCGGGTGGCAGCAGATAGGCGTGCCGTCCGCCGTACGTGTTGTGCACTTCGGCGACGATGTGGCGCAGCACGCCGTCGGCGTCGTGACACCAGTACAGCGACAGCGGGTTGAACACGTAGCCGAGCACCCGAGCCTGCATCAGCGCGGTGACCCTGCCACCGGCCAGGTCGATGCCGCGGTCGGCGAGAAACTCGTCGATGCGTTGTCGCAGTGAGTCATTCGACCCGCCGTTCTTGGGTGCCCAGAAGTGGTCGCGGGCGTCGAATCTGGCGAAGGGCCGCAGCCATCGCGGGGGTTGCGGCAGGTCGTCGAGGTCGACGTACCAGCTGTAGCCGCGGTGTTCGAAGTAGTGGTGCACGGGCGCGCGGCGCAGGTGCGTGATGCGCGTCCGATACAGCGCGGCCTTCAGCATGGCACCGCCTCGGCTCGCCGCCGGGCCGACGGCCACGCCGCACCGAGGTGTTGCGCCGCCCGCAGACCCGACGCCGCGCCGTCCTCGTGGAATCCCCACCCGTGATAGGCCCCCGCAAATGCCACTCGGTCGTCGTTCAGGATGGGCAGAAGGTGTTGGGCGGCAACGGACTCCGGGGTGTACACCGGATGGCTGTAGGTCATCTCGGCCAGCACCGTCGCCGGGTCGACGCGGTCACGGCCGCCGAGGGTCACCAAGAAGCGCCGCTGCCCGCCGAGCCGCATCAGGCGGGTCACGTCGTAGGTCACCAACACGGTGCCGTCGTCGGGGGTGCTCAGGTAGTTCCACGATGCGCGGGCCCGGTGATGTCGAGGGAGCACCGACTCGTCGGTGTGCAGCTGTGCATGGTTGGTGCAGTAGGGGATGGCGCCAAGCACGGTGCGTTCGGCGTCGGTCGGTTCGGCCAGCATCAGCAGCGCCTGATCGGGATGCGTCGCGATGACCGCGGCCTCGAACATGCGCGGACCCTCGTCGGCCGTCACCGCAACGCCCCCTGCGACCCGCCGCACCGAGCGCACCGCCGTACCCGCGCGCACTTCGGCGATCCGCGTAGCGATCGCTTCGACATAGGTCGCCGATCCGCCTGCGACGGTGCGCCACGTCGGCGAGCCGAAGACCGAGAGCATGCCGTGATGCTCGAGAAAGACGAACAGGTACCTGGCCGGATACCCCATCGCATCACCAGGCGGGCACGACCACACCGCCGCCACCAGCGGGGTCATGAAGTGGTCCACGAAGTAGCCGGAGAAGCGGTGCCGCGCCAGGAAGACGCCGACGGTCTCTTCGTCGGATCCGCTGCCAAGCAACCGGGTGGCCGCCGCGTGGAACCGCTTCACCTCGGCCAGCATCATCAGGTACCGCGGCCGGGCCAGCGTGGTCAACGAAGGAAACAGCCCGCCGATGCCGCGTGCGCCCGCGTATTCGAGTCCGCTGCCGTCGTCGCGCACCGACATCGACATGTCGGTGTCCTTGGTGACGATGCCCAACTCGTCGAACAGCCGGCACAACGTCGGATAGGTGCGGTCGTTGTGCACCAGGAAGGCGCTGTCGACGCCGACGATGAGCCCGTCGCCCCTGTCGACGTAGTGAGTGTGCGCGTGCCCGCCGAGCCGGGTGTCCGCCTCGAAAAGGGTGACCCGGTCGCGCGCCGACAGTGCATAAGCGGCGACAAGTCCGGCCACGCCGCTGCCGATAACCGCGATCGAGCGTTCGTACAGGTTCGTCCGTTCCACATCTGGTATTCGGAGTCAGACGGCCGACGGATTGGTGTCGTAATGTCGCGGGATGGCTTCGACGATTTTCGGTGGAGGAACGATCTGGACCGGCGTCGACGGCCATACGACCGACGCGCTGCTGGTGGTCGACGGCCTCGTGCTGGCCGTCGGGACCGAGGCACGCGAACTCGCAGCGGGCGCCGAGGCCGTCGACCTCGACGGCGGCTTCCTGATGGCCTCGTTCGGCGACGGTCACGCCCATCCGTTGCAAGGCGGCCTTGAGGCCGTAGGACCGCAGGTGCGGCCGTGCCAGTCGGTCGACGAGATCGTCGCTGCGGTAAGGACATTCGCGGCTGAACACCCCGACGACGAGTGGATCGTCGGCGCATCCTACGAGAGCAGCATGGCGCAGGACGGTCTGTTCGACGCGCGTTGGCTGGACGCCGCCGTCCCCGATCGACCCGTGGTGCTACGCGCCTGGGACTACCACACCGTGTGGTGCAATACCGCCGCACTGCAGCGGGCGGGCATCACCGCCGACACGCCCGACCCCCCGCTCGGCGAGATTCCGCGCCGCGAGGACGGCTCGGTGCTTGGCACGCTGCGGGAGTGGGGCGCGGTCGACCTGGTCTACAAATATGTGCCAGCACGCGACCCCAAGGTGCTGATCGGCGCGCTCGGCACGGCCGCCGACTACTACCTGGCGCGCGGGGTGACCTGGGTGCAGGACGCCTGGGTCGAGCCCGCCGACGTCGACACCTATCTCGACGCAGCCCGTCAGGGCGCGCTGGGCGTGCGGTTCAACCTCGGGCTGTACGCGGACCCTCGACATTTCACCACCCAGCTCGAGCAGTTCGCCGATGCGCGTCGCCGCGTCGAGGAGCTCGGCTCACCGCTGCTGACCGCGCAGACCGTGAAGTTCTTCGCCGACGGTGTCATCGAGAACGAGACCGGCGCGCTGCTTGCGCCCTACTGCGGCTCGCTGCACGACCACGGCATGCAGGTGTGGGACGACCTGGCCGCGGCGGCGCAGGCGGTCGATGAGCTGGGCTTCCAGATTCATATCCACGCGATCGGCGATGCGGCGGCGCGTCAGGCGCTGGATGCCATCGAGCACGTGGTGGCGAGCAACGGCCCGCGCGACCGGCGGCCCGTCATCGCGCACGCGCAGCTCGTCGACGACGCCGACATCGAGCGGTTCGCAAAGCTCGGCGTGATCGCCAATATGCAACCGCTGTGGGCGCAGCTGGATCCGCTGATGGTCGACCTGACGTTGCCGCGGCTGGGTGTCGAGCGGGCCGAAAAGCAGTACCGGATGCGCAGTCTCGACGAATCGGGCGCGCGCCTGGCGTTCGGCTCGGACTGGCCGGTGTCCTCGGGCGCCCCCTTGAAGGGCATCGCCGTCGCGGCGTCCCGGCAGACCGCCGATGGTGATCCCGAGGGCGGCTGGGTGCCGCAGGAGATCCTCGGCGTCGAGCAGGCGCTGACCGCATACACCTCTGGCGTCGCGCATCAGGCGTTTGCCGATGGGCAATGGGGCGCAATCGCCCCCGGCGCGAGCGCGGACCTGGTGTGGTTGGACAAGGACCCGCGCACCACGCCACCGCTCGAATTGCCGACCATCGGGGTGCGCGCGACCTATCTTGCTGGAAGGCCGGTCTATTCGGCTGAGTGATGAAAGGGCGTGCCATGTCGACAACGTCGTCGGACTCCGCTGCTGTGACCCCGCAGCCAGCACCAGGAGAAGGGCAGCTGAAACGGGCGCTCGGTGTGCCCGCGCTCGTGCTGTTCGGCATGGTCTACATGGTGCCGCTCACGGTGTTCACCACCTACGGCATCGTCACCCAGCTGTCCGGCGGGCGGTTGTCGGTGGCCTACCTGGTGACGCTGGCCGCGATGGTGTTCACCGCCAGGTCCTACGCGCGGATGGCGGCGGCCTATCCGGTCGCCGGCTCGGCCTACGCGTACACCCAGAAGTCGTTCGGGGCGCCCATCGGCTTCCTTGCCGGCTGGTCGCTGCTGCTGGACTATCTGTTCCTGCCGATGCTCAACTACCTGGTCATCGGCATCTACATGGGTGCCGCGATCCCCTCGGTGCCGCCGTGGGTGTTCATCGTCGTTGCGATCGTGGTGGTGACGGTGCTCAACGTCGTTGGCATCGTCTCGGTGGCCAGGGCCAACTTCCTGCTCCTCGCGCTGCAATGCGTGTTCATCGCCGTCTTCCTGGTGATGGCCGTTGCGACGATTTCCGGCGCGGGCAGTGTGAACCTGATGGCGCCGTTCACCGGTGACGGCACGGTCGAAGGGGCGAGCCCCATCTTCGCGGGCGCGGCGATCCTGTGCCTGTCCTTCCTGGGCTTCGACGCGGTCTCGACGCTGTCCGAGGAGGCCAAGGAACCCACGCGCAGTGTGCCCAAAGCGATCATGATCGCCACGGTAGCGTCAGGGCTGATCTTCTTCGGCCTGTCCTACGTGTCCCAGCTGGTGTTCCCTTCGAACAACTTCGAGGACGTCGATTCGGGCTCGCTGGACGTGATGACCACGGCGGGCGGCCAGTTCCTCAACACCTTCTTCACCGCCGCCTACGTCGCGGGCTGCATCGGCTCCGCGCTCACCTCGCAGGCGTCGGTGTCCAGAATCCTGTTCGCGATGGGCCGCGACGGCATCATGCCGCACAAGGTGTTCGGGTACGTGTCTGCGCGGTTTTTCACCCCCGTCTACGCGATCCTGGTGGTGTCGGTGATCTCCTTCGCGGCCATCTGGATCGACCTCACCATGCTGGCTTCGCTTGTGAGTTTCGGTGCGCTGGTGGCATTTTCGGCGGTCAACCTCACCGTGATCAAGCACTACTTCGTCGACACGGGTGACCGTGCCGGCGGGGCCGTGCTCAACAACCTGGTGTTGCCGTTGATCGGGTTCGGGCTGACCGTGTGGTTGTGGACCAGCCTGTCCGGTTCCACGCTGGTGTTCGGATTGATCTGGCTGGCAATCGGATTCGTCTGGCTGGCCGCCGTCACCCACGGTTTCCGGAGGCCGACGCCGGTGCTCGATATGGCTGAGTGAGGCGGGGCCGGTCGCCTACGCGTACAACGCGTCCCGCACGTGCAACGTGTCGCAGTACTCGCGGATCGACGTGATTCGCGAATGGGTCAGGGTGAAAAAGAATGCGTAGTCGTTGTCATACGCGTTCCCGCCGGCGCTCGTCCCGACCGCATGCCATTCGATCGCGACCACATCTCCGTCCGAAACTAGGCGGGTCAGCTCCAGCCGTAGCGTGCCCGGCCGATAAAGCCCCAGCCCCTGCGCCAGGAAGTCCGTGAGGATTGCCTGCCGCCCGACGTAGTGCCCCGAAACCGGCAGCGTGCCGTGCAGGGTCCAGGTCGCATCGGGCGCGATGATCGCGGTAAGCGTCGCGGTGTCTCCGGCTTCTATCGCCGTAACGAACTGCCGGACGACGGCTTCGTTTGTTGGGTTGCTCATTGCAGTCTCCTGTCGTAACCTATGTTCAGATTATCGTTCAATATCGCGAGATATTGAACACAAGGAGGAGCATAGGACATGCACTCGCGACTCGACGTGGACGGGGTGTCCAAGCGATACGCGGGCGTTCAGGCGCTCGACCGTTTCGACCTGTCGCTACAGGCGGGTGAGGTGCGCGCACTCCTCGGTAAGAACGGCGCAGGCAAGTCGACGCTCGTGCGCATCCTGTCCGGTGCTGAGCGGCCAGACGCGGGCACCACTCGCATCGACGGTGCGCCCGTTGCCATTACGTCGCCGTCGCGGGCACGGGAGCTCGGGATCGCGACAGTGCATCAGGAGCTCAGCCTCGTCCCTGAGCTGACTGTCGCCGACAACCTGCTGCTGGGCCGGTGGCGGGAGGCCGGATCGGTCGGTCCCTTTCTGGCGCCGTCGGCGACGGTGTCGTATGCGCGCGAGCATCTCGCGCGGCTCAAACTCGCGATCGATCCGAGGGCCAAGCTCCGTACCCTCAGCGTCGCCGAACAACAGAGCGTGGAAATCGCCCGTGCGGTGTCGCTCGGTAGCCGGGTGCTGATCCTCGATGAGCCGACGAGTTCGCTGCCGGCAAGCGAAGTCCAGGTGTTGCTTGAACTCGTCCGTCGGCTTGCCGCTTCGGGTATGGCCATCATCTACGTGTCGCACCGGATGGACGAGATCCCCGTGGTCGCGGACTCCGTAACTGTGGTGCGGGACGGCCGCCTCGTCGATACCCGGCCGATCGCGCAGGCGGACACCAGGGAGATCGTTCGACTCATGACTGGAAAAACGAGCGACGATCGCCCACCTCGGGCAGTGGCCAAGGTTCACGGTGAGGTCGTGCTCGACGTCGATGGCCTGCGCGTCGGTGACCGGCTGCGCGGCGTCGACCTCAAACTGCACCGCGGCGAAATCCTTGGCGTTGCAGGGCTGCTCGGTTCGGGGCGCACGGAGCTGCTGAGGTGCATCTTCGGACTCGACCGGCACGACGCCGGGTCGATGACCGTCGCTGGGGCCGCACATGCTCCCCGCTCGCCCGCGGAGGCCATTCGCGCCGGCATCGGCTTCACGCCCGAGGACCGCAAACACGACGGCCTCGCGCTATCGATGAGCGTGTCGGCCAACCTGGTACTTGCCGTCCTGCGCCGGATTTCGCGCGCCGGATTCCTTTCCCGCCGAGCCGAAGCTCAACTTGCCCAAACGAGCAAGAAACGCCTGGCGATCAAGACGCGATCGATCCACACCGCTGTCAGGCAGCTCTCCGGCGGCAACCAGCAGAAGGTCATCCTCGGCAAGTGGCTCAACGCGCGCGCACGGATCCTGCTGCTCGATGAGCCGACCCGCGGCGTCGACGTCGAGGCGAAAGAACAGATCTACGAACTCATTCGCGAACTCGCCGCCGACGGCGTGAGCACCGTCGTGGTGTCGTCGGAGACCGAAGAACTCTTCCTTGTCTGCGACCGCATTGTCGTGCTCAATGGGGGCCGCGTCGTCGCGGAGCGGGCCGTTGAACAGACCGCGCCATCGGAAGTGCTGGCGCTTGCAATGGAAGGCACCCTATGACAGCAACATTCAGCGCTTCGGCGACTGCCCCGTCCGCCGACCCAGCGACCGCCCACCCGACCCGCGCAGCATCGGCCGTGGCGGCGCTGCGGCAGTCCGGCGGCGAGCATGCCGGCCTGCTGGCCGTGCTCGTCATCGCCGTCATCGCACTCTCGGTCGCCGCTCCCAGCTTTCTGACGACCGGCAACCTACTCGATGTCGCCCGCCAATTGTCGTTCACCGGCATAATCGCGTTCGGCATGACCTTGGTGATCGTTGCAGGTGAGATCGACATCAGCGTCGGATCGGCGATCGCGTTCGCGTCGGCGTTCTTCGGTGTTCTTGTTGTGCAGCAGGGTTTTCCGCTGTGGCTCGCCGCCCTTGCCGTATGCGCGGCCGGAACACTTGTCGGAGCAGGCGCGGGCATGGCACGGGCCCGGCTCAACGTGCCTTCGTTCATCGTGACGCTGGCGTTGTTCTCCGCGTTGAGCGGCCTGGCGCTGCTCGTCACGAATGCGATTCCGATCCCGATCACCGATATCGCGTTCGCGCAGTGGGGCAACGGTGCGGTGCTCGGCGTGCCGATTCCGGCGATCGTGATGGTGGCGACGTTCGTGGCGTTCTGGGTGCTCGCCAACCGAACATCCTTCGGGCGCAGCGTCTATGCGATTGGAGGCAATCCGGAGGCCGCACGCCTGTCAGGGATTGCGGTTGCCAGGGTGCGCACCACATTGTTCTCGATAACCGGGCTTCTTGCCGCGATCTCGGGCCTGTTGCAAACTTCGCAGCTCGGTGCGGGCAACCCAACCATCGGACGTGGCGTCGAGTTCGCGGTCATTACCGCGGTGATCGTCGGCGGCGCCAACCTTTACGGCGGCCGGGGCTCGATGGTCGGCACCCTGCTCGGGGTGGTGTTCATCGGCGTCCTCAACAACGGGATGGTGCTTCTTGGGGTCAACAGCTATGCGCAGTACGTAGCGAACGGGGTGATCGTGCTGCTCGCGGTCCTGATCAGCGGGTTCCGCCCCCGCATCGGCAGCCGCACACTCATCGGAACATCACGGAAGTAGGAAGCAACATGCGAATCTTCATCACCGGAGCGACCGGATTCCTCGGCGGCACGTTGGCCACCCGGTTGGCCTCGGCGCATCGCGTCCGTGGACTCACCCGCTCGGCAAGCAATATCGCCGCGCTCACCGCGGCGGGTATCGAACCCGTTCTGTCGGACCTCGACGACGCCGCTGTGCTCACCGACGAGGCGCGAGCCGCCGACGCCGTCATCAACGCCGCCGACAGCGATCACGCCGCGGCGGTGGACATCCTGCTCGCCGCGCTCGAGGGCACCGGCAAACCGTTCTTGCACACTAGCGGTTCGAGCATCGTCGGAGAGCCGTCGGGCGGTGAGCCACAAGACGATATCTACACCGAGACTGACATCGCCGGCGAGGGTCAGTGGGTGCCTGCGCCGGAAAAGCGGGCACGCGTCGCCATCGATCGGACCGTACTGGCCGCCCGCGAGCGCGACATCCGTTCGGTGGTGCTGTGCAACTCCATGGTGTACGGAACCGGGGAAGGAGTGCACCGCGACAGCGTGCAGGTACCCCGGCTCGTCACGACCGCACGCAGGACCGGGGTGGTCCGCCACATCGGACGGGGACTGAATGTGTGGTCGAACGTGTCGCTCGACGACGCATGCCGTCTGTACCTGCTTGCACTCGACAAGGCGCCGGCCGGTTCGTTCTACTTCGTCGAGAACGGCGAGGCCACGTTCCTGTCGATCACCGAGGCGATCGCCGAGGCGCTGCGCCTGCCTCCGCCGCAGTCCATCGGAGTGGACGACGCGATCACCGAATGGGGCTTTGAGCCAGCGGTTTACGCGTTGGGGTCCAACAGCAGGGTGCGGGCGAGGGCGGCAAGGGACGAACTCGGCTGGCGGCCCAACGACGAATCGGTTACCGCGTGGATCCGGGCGAACGTGCGCCCCTGAGCGTCGCGGGAAGTAAACCTCGATACTCTGGCCGGATGGGCATCGAGCCGGACGCATCGCCACGTGTGCCGGCCGTCAGCAGGGCATTCCAGGTGCTGTCCGATATCGCCGTGCATGGTCCGGCGAGCTTGTCGGAACTGTCGCGGCGGGTGGCGCTGCCCAAGAGCAGCTTGTTGGGCATTTGTCAGGCGCTCGTTGATCAGCGGCTGCTCACCGTCACCGACGGCACGTACGGCCTGGGACTTGCAACCGTCGAACTCGCCGCCGCGTACACGCGACAGCCGGTGCGGTTGACACGGCTGGGACTCTGCGTGCAGAACGTCGAAAACCCTTTCTTCGTTGCCGAAATCGCATCCGCCCGAACCGTGGCCGATGCCCAGGACATCGAGGTCGACGTGCGGGATGCATCCCAGGATGTCCGTCGTCAACTCGCGCAGATCGATGATCTGGTGGCCGACGGAGTTCAGGCGCTGCTGCTCGATGCCGTTGACTCCCAGGGTGTCGGACCCGCAGTCGCCAAGGCCCGCGATGCCGGGGTTCCGGTGATCGCCATGAACGTCGGGGCGGACGGTGCCGATGCGACCGTGACGACGGACAACGTCACCGCGGGCGCCATGGTGGGCCGATACCTCGCGTCGGCGCTTTCTGGACGCGGACGGGTCGCGATCGTCGACGGGACGTTCGTCACCGCGACGGCCGACCGGGTCGCCGGATTCGTCTCCGCACTGCGCGACTTTCCCGACATCGAGATCGTCGCCTGTCAACGTGGGGACAACTCGGAGGATTCTGGACATGCCGTCGCGCGGCGCATCATCGCCGAATGTGGGCCGGTGAACGGCTTTTTCGGCATCAACGATCCCACCTCACTGGGTGTGTTGCGCGCCGTCGAAGAGGCTGGCGTTCGCGTCCCGATCGTCAGCGTCGACGGTTCCCAGCGCGCGGTATCAGTGCTGAGTCGAACCGATGGACTGGTCGCGACCGCCGCGCAGGACCCCGCCGGAATGGCGCGTGTCGCCATGTCGGTTGCCGCCGACGTGTTCTCGGGCCGGTTGTCCACGTCCCGAGTGCGGCTGCTGTCACCGCGGCTGGTCACCGCGGCCACGCGGGATTACCGGCCCTGGGACGGCGCATGAACACCGGCCCGGGCTCGCCAGCCGTTCAGCGTGCCGCCCGGCTGCTGTCCGAATTGGCTGTGCATCCCCATGGCCTGACGGTGCCCGAACTGGCCCGTCGGCTCGCAACGGCGAAAAGCTCTGTCGTCGATCTCGTTTCGACGCTGGTCGCCGAGTCCGCTGTTACCCGCGACGAGAACGGTGTTGTGCGCCTTGGCGGGCGCATGGTGGAGATCGCCAGCGGATTCGTCGGCGGAACCCGACTGATCGAGGAGTTCCCGCGCGCCTGCTCAAGGGTCGTCGAACTCGACGGCAGCGCAGTGGTGCTCGCCGTGCGCATCGGCGGCGATATCGCGCATGTCGCGGTGCGCGAGGGGGTACGCCCGCTGCCGTTGACCCTCACTCCTGGCATGCGCCTGCCTGCGTGGTCGACGGCCACGGGGATCGCCCTGCTTGGGGAGCTGTCCGACGAAAGTGTCGACAGGCTGTTCTGCGACGTCCCCGCAACGTCACCGAGCGGGTTGACATTCGATCCGCAGCGATTGCGAGCAGCACGTGCGAAGTACCGCCGCCACGGCTGGGCGTCGAATGCAGGAGTCGAGGAGATGACGCTCGCCGGCACGGCGACCACGGTGATGGTCGAAGGCCGCGTACTGGCCGCCGTGGGTGTGGTGCGGCCGCGTGGTGAAGGCACGCGCTCGAAGGACGCCTCCGCCATTCGCCGCCTCGCGCACGATCTCGCCTCACGGGCCTAGACCGAAGTCTGTTTCGTACTTGACGGTGGCTCACGTCACCTTCTATGGTGTTCAATATCTCGACCATATAAACGATAAATAGAACAACCGTGAAAGGACCGGTGCGCCAATGAAGATCGCCAAACCGGCCGCCGCGCTGGTGGCCGCCGCCGTCCTGGTTTCCGGCTGTCAGGGCGGGCAGGGCCAGAACGACGGCACCTACACAGTCGGAGTGACGACGCTGTTTCCGACGGGCTCCTTCTCGGAATTCGTTGACCGGCTTGACGAAATCGGACCCGGTAGCGGCATCACGTTCGAGGTCCAGGACATCAATAACGACGTGAGCAAGGAAAACCAGGTCCTGACGGCCTTCGCCACCAAGAACGTCGATCTCGTCGTCGCCAGCGTTGCGAGCGGCACGGGTTCCGTCGCGGCGATTCGGAGACTCCAGTCCGCCGGTGTACCCGTCGTCTGCTACAACACCTGCCTTGCGCCTCCCCTTGACGCGCAGACCACGCAGGCATTCGTCACCAACGACCAGCGGGCGCTCGGTGAGACGACGGGTGCGGCGGTCGCTTCGTACGTCACCGATCGGCTTGGCGGTTCGGCGAAGTTGGCCTACCTGACCTGTGAAACGTACGACGTGTGCAAAGAACGGCGCGCTGGTCTGGACGCGGCACTCGCCGGGCTCGACGTGGAAACAGTGACCTCCCAGGAGGGTTTCGTCGTCGACGCCGCCACGCCGGTGGCCACCGCGATGCTGACCGCGCACCCCGATATCGATGTACTGATCGCCGAGAACGAGGACGGCGTCATCGCGGCCGCGAAAGCCGTTGAGGCACGCGGACTTGCGGACAAGGTTGCGGTGTTCGGTATCGGCATCAACCCGACCGTCGCCCAGCTGCTGCTCGACCAGAACGCGATCGTGAAGTTTACGACCGGACAAGACGCCGCCGCGTGGGCCGACGAGGTCGTCAACGTCGCGCAAGCTATCCGCGATGGTAAGGACTCCGGTGATTTCATGCACTTCACCCCTGCACCCACTTTCAGCCGCGAAGACGTCGAAGCCGTCAACGCCTATTTGGCCGCGCGCCAGTGATTCTCGAGCGGAGACAACGCATGCGCAAGTTCATCAACAAGCCCAAGGATGTGGCGACCGAGACAATCGACGGATTCGCGGCGGTCTACTGCGCGGACCTCGATCGGGTGCCAGGAACCCTCGGCCTGGTACGGCGGGACATCCCGCAGCGGGTCGTGGTGGTCTCCGGGGGCGGCAGCGGCCATGAGCCGGTCTGGCTGGAGTACATCGGCGAAGGGCTTGCCGACGCGGTCTGTCAGGGTGAGGTGTTCGCCGCACCCAATCCGATGTCGATCGTGACGGTGGCGACGGCCGCCCACCGTGGCCGCGGGGTGCTGTTCATGTACGGCAACTATGCGGGCGACACGCTCAACTTCGACATGGCCGCCGAGGAACTCGAGGCCGCCGGGATCTCGGTGCGAACGGTGCGCATCGCCGACGATGTGGCCGCCGCACCGCTGGACCGCCGTCATGAACGCCGGGGCATCGCTGGCGGATACTTCGCCACCCGCATCGCCTCGGCCGCGGCGGCGCGCGGCGACGACCTCGATGCCGTCAGCGTATTGGCGGCGCGGGCGGTCGAGCGCACCCGCAGCGTCGGTGTCGCCAGTGCGGGCGGCACCGTCCCTGGCTCCGAGGAGCCGATGTTCACCGTCGCCGATGGCCGTCTCGAGATCGGCATGGGAATGCACGGCGAGAAGGGGGTGTGGACCGGCGACATGCTCAGCGCGGACGCCACCGCCGACAAGATGCTCGACATTCTGCTGGCCGACCGGCCACTGGACTGCGATAACCCAATCGCGGTTCTGGTCAACGGCCTCGGCGGAACCACCCGCGCCGAACTGTTCATCGTGGCACGCAGACTGCTCACCCGGCTCGGCGACGAGGGCGTCGAGGTCGCCGATGTTCATGTCGGCGAGTACGCCACCAGTCAAGAAATGCAAGGGTTTTCGATTTCGCTGTTCGAACTCGACGAGTCTCTTGCACCGCTGTACGGGACCGCGTTGCGGGCATCGTTCGTCGGGAGTCGTTGATGAGCACCACGTCACTGGACACCGCCGGAGTGGTCGACATGCTGACCGCGGTTTGCGACACGCTGATCGCCAGCGAGGACATGCTGGCCCTGGCCGACCGCGAGATCGGTGACGGTGACCACGGACAAACCATGGCGCGCGGATTCAGCGCAGCGCGCGACTACCTTCGGACGGTACCGCCCGATTCATCGCCGCACACCGTGCTGAGCGGCATAGGAACAGCAATGATCGCCTCGATGGGCGGTGCGTCCGGTGTGCTGTTCGGAACCCTGTTCCGGGGAGCGCGTCACGTGACGTTCGACGGTGCACTGACCGTCGGATCGTTGGTTGACCACCTCGACGCCGCCATCGATGAGATCCAGCGTCGCGGAGGTGCCAGCGCCGGCGAGAAGACGATGCTCGATGCCCTCATCCCGGCCACGGCAACGTTGCGCTCCGAAGCGGCCGACGCGCCGATCGCAGATGCCCTCAGCCGCGCTGCCACCACTGCACGCGAGGGAGCGGAATCGACCCGCAACATGGTTGCGCGCCATGGTAAATCGGCCACGCTCGGACCGCGTTCGCTCGGCTTTCCCGACCCGGGAGCGATCTCGGTCGCACTCATATTCAGCGAGATGGCCGACTGGCTGTCCCGGCAGGCCCTGTCCACATCGACACAATGAAGGGGAAACAGATGACGATGACCATCGACGAGCTTCGAGAACGCAATGCCCAGCGCAAGATCTTCCAGATCGCCCTTGTCACCCGCGATCTCGAGCACAGCATGAAGGCCTGGGTCGAAAATCTCGGCATCGGTCCTTGGACGGTCCTCACCTTTACGAACGAGAGCGTGCGCGACCTCAAGGTCGCCGGGAGGCCGGTGACGGAGCCGTTCAAGTTCCTGATCGCAATCGCAACCGTCGGCGATATCGACTTCGAGCTGATCCAACCGGTTTACGGGCCGACGATCTACGAGGAGTTCCTGCAGCGGCGCGGCGAGGGCCTGCACCACATCAAGGAGAAGATCGCAGAAGACAAGGTCGACAGCGTGGTGTCGGATTATGCGGACAAGGGCATCGGCGTCATGCAGACCGGCTGGTTCGACGTCGACGTGCACTACTACATGGACACCGAGTCCAAGCTCGATTTCATCTTCGAACTCGGCAACTGCCCCAGGCTCGAGCTGCCGGAAGGCTCGTACTCGATGTACCCGAAGGAGTGACATGCTGCCCCGACTTCAACGTCTCTTCGGCGCCGATGGCCGGCTTCTCGACGTCGCGATCGACCACGGTGCAGTCAACGAACTTGCCCTGCTGACAGGCATTGCCGACGCGCGAGCGGCCGTCGACACCATCCTGGCCGCCGGTCCGGACGCGATCCAGCTCACGCCCGGCATGGCCCGGCTACTCGCGGAGCGCCGAACCGGCGACGACCCCCGGCTGGTGTTACGTACCGACGTCTCCAACGTGTACGGCACATCGGTGCCGCGCGCGCCGTCATGCGAGTTGCTGCCAGAGATCGTCGAGACTGCGGTGCGACTCGACGCCGCCTGCGTGGTGGTGAACCTGCTGCTGCTGCCCGACCAGCCCGAGCTGCACAGCCAATGCGTGCGCAACATCGGCGAGCTGCGGGCGTCCTGCGCGAGTGCCGGGATGCCGCTGATGGTCGAACCGCTCGTGATGTCGCCGAATACCGCCGCAGGCGGTTACCAGGTGGACGGCGATCTCGGCCGCATCACCGCACTGGTCCGTCAGGCGGCAGAGCTCGGTGCAGACGTCATCAAGGCCGACCCCTGCGCCGAGGCCTCGCGATTCCACGAGGTAGTCGCTGCGGCGTCGGGTGTCCCGGTGCTGGTACGTGGGGGAGGGCGTGCGTCCGACACCGAGATCCTTGAACGGACGGTCGAGATAATGAACCAGGGCGCCGCAGGAATCGTCTACGGCCGCATCATTTTCCAGCACCCCAATCCACAAGCCATGATTGCCGCATTGCTGGCCGTGGTGCACGACGGGGTGGATGCTCGCACGGCGACCGATCTGCTGGGAAGACAAAGCGCAGCGTGAAAATCATTGGCGCGGTGTTGGATCAGATCCAGGCCCCGCGGCCGTACCGTGCCAGTCAACCGCTCGCCCCGCAGCAACTTGTGCTGGACGAGCCACGGGCTGGCGAGGTCCGAGTCGTCATCGATGCGGCAGGGGTGTGCCACTCCGATCTGTCTGTCATCGATGGCAACCGGCCGCGGCCGCTGCCGATGGTGCTCGGGCACGAAGGAGCGGGACGCGTCGAGGCGTTCGGCGACGATGTCGACGACCTCCACGTCGGTCAGCGTGTTGTCATGAGCTTTCTTCCCCGATGCGGTCGATGCGCGGGCTGCGCCACCGACGGGCGGGTGCCGTGCGACCGCGGAAGCTCGTCCAACGCATCAGGTGAACTGTTGGGTGGTGGCACTCGGCTGACTAGAGAAGGCCGGCCGATCCGTCACCATCTCGGAGTGTCGGCATTCGCAACGCACGCGGTGGTCGACCGGCGCTCCGTTGTCGCGGTCGACGATGATGTCCCGCCTGCGGTCGCTGCGCTGTTCGGCTGTGCCGTGCTGACGGGCGGAGGAGCGGTCCTCAACGGAGGGACGCGGGAACAGGGGGAGCCCGTCGCCGTCGTCGGTCTCGGGGGCGTCGGCATGGCGGCTTTGATGACGGCCCGCGCGCTCGGTCACGACGTCATCGCGGTCGACAACATCGGTATGAAGCTCGATCTGGCCCGCGATCTCGGCGCAAGCGAAGCATTGACGCCGCGAGAGGCGGTCGAGCGCGGGATTCGGGCGGCGGTGGTGATTGAAGCCGCAGGCCATCCGCGGGCATTTGAGACCGCATTCGAGTTGACGGCCGTCGGCGGACGGACCATCACGGTCGGCCTGCCGGGCCCGACCGCGATGGCGTCATTGTCCCCGGCACGGATGACTGCCGAGGCGCGGACCATCGTCGGCAGTTATCTTGGTTCAGCCGTTCCCTCTCGAGACATTCCTACCTTCGCGCAATTGTGGCGGGAGGGGTTGCTTCCCGTGGAGCGGCTGATCACCTCGGAAATCGAGCTTGGCCAGATCAACAATGCGATGGATGACCTCGCCGACGGTCGGGCGGTGCGCCAAATCGTGCGGCTGTCGTAGTCGTTACTCGACGAGGTCGGCATTGGCGGGCCCGAACATGTACAGGTGGTCGAGTACCGGTGCGGGGTTCCCCGACCAGTCCATAGCCGCGAGTTGGGCTGGGCTGCGTCGGCCGGTGCGCCACCGGAGTGCTTCGAATCGCGTGGTACGGAGTTGCATTTCGGGGCTGCCGTCCGGGCCGCAGGTGTAGTCGGCATCCTCGACCGTCACCCGAAGTGACACCGGTGTTTTCAGTGATGTGAGCAGCTGGTCCGAGGCGCAGATGACCGCCGCGCAGTCACGTTCTCCCGGCTGGCCAATGGCGCCGCGGATATCGTGCTCGTGAACCACGGCGTCCGCAAGGGGCGCCTTGAGGCCATCGCTCACGGCGAGCTTGTCCAGCCGTGCGGATGCGGAGTTCCACACCGCCACAATAGAATCCACATCTTGGCCGTTGAATCGGGCAACCCCTGCCGCCGTATCGGCGTCGGTGGGTGGACCCGAAAGGGGCCCATCGTTGACCCAGTCGTCGATGATGGCGGTCAGGTGGGCGACGACATCGCGAACGGACCAGCCGGGACACGCGGGAACGGCGGTGTTCCAGTCACTGGGGCCTACTACGGCGAGGATTCGTTCCCTGGTGTCTTGGTACAGGCGGGCAATCGTCGGTGCGTCAGCCACATTGGTGTAGCTCGAGGGGCGGTCATTGGTCGTTGTCATGGGGCTCCTTCGTCGTCAACGTTCAACAAGTTGGTTTAACGTCTAATTCCAGAACACCACGTTGAACCCGCTATAGTCAACAATGTGGTTGAAGATCAGGTGTTGGACCGGGCGTACGCCGCGCTCGCCGACCCCACTCGCCGCCTGCTGTTGGTGAGGCTGCGGGAAGGTGATGCCCGCATTACGGATCTGGCAGCTCCACTGCCGATGACATTCGCCGGTGTATCGCGCCACATCGGCGTGCTGGAATCGGCCGGGCTCGTGCAGCGCGACGTACGGGGCCGTGAGCACTGGGTATCGCTGCGGCCCGACGGACTGACAATGGCTCAGCAGTGGATCAACGAACAGACCGACTTCTGGTCGACACGTGCGGACGCGCTGGCAGCCCGGCTGCGCAGGAAGAAGACTCGACGATGACCGAGACGCAGGTAGTTCGCGTGACGCGCGTGATGCCCGCCGAACCAGAGGTCGTGTTCGACGAGTGGCTCGATACCGAGTCGTTGGCCGAGTGGATGTGTCCTCGTCCCGATTACTGCGTGTCCATCGTCGTGGAGCCCCGCGTCGGCGGGCGGGTACGTTTCGACGTCGATCACTCGGGCACGCTGGTTCTGATCTCGGGTCAGTTTCTCGCCATCGAACGACCACGCCTACTGCGGTTCACGTGGAGTAACTCGAACTGGGCCGACCCCACGGCGTCCAGCATTGTCAACGTCACCTTCGAGCCCTTCGGTGACGACGAGACCCTGATGTCGATCGAGCATTCACTCGTCCCGGCAGACGATTTCGAGAACTTCCACAACGGGTGGACGCTGACGTGTGAACAGCTTGCAGCCGTGCTGCTTACTCAGGCCGCCGGGCAGTAGAGGGCGGACATGACGTCGCCACGAGGGTCGGCGGTCGGCGAAGCAGCGTCGGGGTCCTGCGTGATTGTCATCGAGATGGCAGGACCGTCAAACGTTTTCGCCATGAAGCTGTGGTAGCCCTCGACGTCGCCGCCGTGTCCCCATGCAGTAACACCGCATGGGAGCGACACCTTCATCAATCCGAGGCCGTAGTCGAGTAGGCCGTCGCCGCCCGCCATCGGCACGGTCTGCATCATCTCATCCAGTTGCGCCCGAGGGATGATGCGACCGTCGAGCAGGGCGGTGATGAACGCCGAGGCGTCCTCGTTGGTGGAGACCAGCGAGCCGGCCATGCCCGCCGCCGAGGCGTTGAAGTCCGTCACGTCGGTGCGGCGACCGTCCACCAGTTCATAGCCGTGCGCGAACGGCTGACGCAGTCCCATGTCACCCGGCGCGGGAAAGTACGTCTCAAAAAGCCCGAGCGGCAAGATGATTCGCCATGTGATCTCGTCGACGGCCGCCCGGCCGGTCACCTTCTCGATGAGCAGGCCGGCGATGACGTAGTTGGTGTTCGTGTACTTCATCGCGGTGCCGGGCCCGAACTGGGCAGGCCGCGTCAGCGCCGCGTCGAGGAGCCCTTCGGCGGAGACGGGCTCGGCCGGCGGCGGGGTGTCTTCGTCGAAGTACTCCGGCAGGCCACTCTGATGCCGCAGCAGTTGACGCACCGTGATCGCCTTGGCGTCGATGTCCTCGCCGCGGATGCGGCCGGGCAGATACGTCTCGGCAGAGGCGTCGAGGTCGATCTTGCCCTCGGCGACCAGCTGCAGAACAGTCGCGGCGACAAAGGTTTTCGTGATGCTGGCGGCGCGGACGTGGGTCTGCGGGGCGAACCCTTCGCGGGTGTCGACGTCGGAGTAGCCGGCCGCGGAGCGGGTCAGGCCGGCGCCGTCCCTGACCACCGCGATGCCGCCGGCCAGGTCGGTGTCTACCACGGCACGGGTCAACGCGGCCTCGACGGCGGTGGGTTGGGCGTAGGCGGGCGCGGCGGTGAAGCCGAAGATCAGCAGGGCGGCTAAGAAGATTGCGGTGCGCACTAACGCGAGCGTAGTTCCCAGGAATGTGCGGTCGCGATAAGCCCCTGCACCAACGCGGACGTGGCGGGGGACAGGCCGTCGTCACCAGGCAGCGGGCTGCGGGGGCTGATGCCGCGCACGCGCGGGGTCAGTTCGAGTTGCGTGCCACCGTCGCGCACCCGGTTGACGGGGTTGTCGGGGTGCAGGCCGCGTAATTCGCGCGGGATCGCGTCCAGATCGGTGACGACCTGGTAGCCCCGCACCACGACGTGGCTGGCCAGGTGCTTGGCCAGGGCCCGGTTGCGGCCGCCGGCAAGCAGTTGGGTGCTGCGCCCGATGCGGCCGTAACCGTGCAGCGACACCGCGACATCGACGTGGTCGAGGAACTCCGCGAGCCGGCCGGATTCCTGCGCCAGGTAGCGCGCCGACGACAGGTGGTGCGGGTAATTCTCGGGATGGCGCACCACGTAGACCGATGCGCCCGCGGCCTCCGCGGCGCGTTCGGCGATGACGTCGGTCATCTGCTCAAGTCCGCCGCCGTGAATGGCCAGGAAGCCGAAGCGGGAGCGCAGCGTGCTCTGCTCGGCGATGCTTGGATCGGCGAGCAGCTCCGAAAGTGACTGTGGTGCAGGCAAGTTCGACTTGCCGTCACGATGAGGCCAGTGCATCGGATCCCACCGCTTGAGGAATTCGATCCACCGGTGCGGAAGGCCGTGGTGCTCGGCGCCGTCGATTATGCGCTCGAGGTAGCCCGTGCGCGGCGCACCAGGATCGACGCGGTGGTCGATGTAGACCCACGCCTCGGATGGGCCGTCCTCGGTGTGCACGGTGAGCCGGTCGCGGCGATAGCGCACCGGGACACCTTCGGCGCTGTCGAGGGTCGAAAGGTCGTGGTCGGTCAACTGCCACATCACGCCGTGCACGTGCGAGCCGTCGAACGGCTCGACGGTGGCCACTCCGCGCTCGTTGATCAGCCAGTCATGGTCGGCCAGCCGCGCCGGTCGGGGATTGACGGCGCCGGGGCAACGTTGAGCCATCTGCCTCACGCACAGGTTGGACCCGTACGCGAAGTAGTAGTGGCTGGCCTGCATTCAGCCCGCAACATGTCGCTTAGCCATTCTTGTCACTTTACTGGGCGCGGCCCACGAACTCGGCCGCGCCCGGCCCTTGCAGGGACTCAGAAGAGCGGGCCGCCGTCAGTGGCGTCGTACCGCTTCACCTCGATGTGCTTGGGTTTGTCGACCTTTGGGCCTTTGGCCTGCTTTCGCCATTTTTTCAGGGCTTCGGCGTCTCGCCAGACCTCGATCACGTTGACCCGTTCGAGATCCACGGAATCGGCGGTGATGGCGACGTGGATGCATCCGTCGAAGTCACGAGCACGTGTGATGAGGTCACGGAACGCGGCGACGAAGGGGTCCCGCCGCTCGGCGTCCACAAGCTCATGGCCGGCAATGATGATCATCGTCATCAGGCCTTCACGTAGCCGCGCGCCTCGACGATCCGGCCGTCGCGGATGCGGATGAGGTTCACGCCGCGAACACGATCATTTTCGTCGTTTCCCCATCGCAGAAGCCACGGTTGGACTGCGAGGTCGCCTGCGATCTCGGCTGCCTCCGGCGTGAACTCGAGAGCGCGGTCCGCGGCGAGCTCGGACCATCTCGTCAGACAGGCCTGACCTCCCTCACGGCGCATTCCGTCTGGGGCCGGGCTCGTGTCCTCGATGACGCAGTCGTCTGCGATGAGATCGTCAAGGAGCGTCGGATCGTGGAGGCGGAATGCTTCGTTGTAGCGGTCCAGGACCTCGCGTGTGGTGCTCGTTGTCGCCATGGCTAAACCCTTTCGGTGCAGTAGATAGAACGATTGATCTATCGAACCATATAGAACGGTTGATCTACTGTCAACGGTCTGCCATGCTGTTCTCATGGCAATCTCGTCCGTCCGCATGGGTCCGCGTGACCGCCTGTTGGAGGCCGCCAAACGGCTCACCTACAGCAACGGACCTGGGATCGGCGTCGACGCAATCCTCGAGGAGGCTCGGGTTGCGCGGAGGTCCCTCTATGAGCACTTCGGCGGGAAGGACGGGCTCCTCCTCGAGGTGATCAAGGAAGCAGCGAATGAGGACGCGGAGTGGATGCGCGCAACAATCGCTGCGGGCGGCCGCGACCCACGAAAGCGGCTGCTCGGGATCTTCGACGCGCTGGACCGCGTGGTGACTCAGCCCGACTTCCGCGGCTGTCGCTACCTCGGCGCGGATCTAGGACTCGCTGACAGCGAGCACCCCATCCACCAGGAAACGACCGCGTACCGACAGCGCGTGCGCGCATTGATCGAAACCGAACTGGCCGAGCTGGGGCATCCTTCGCCGCGCCGCGCCGCCGAACAACTGCAACTGCTGATCGAGGGCGTGCTCGCCACCGGCGCAGTGTCAACTGTCTCCCACCCGGGACGTGTCGCGCGAACGTTGGCGGAGGCAGTGCTCGGCGAAGCTGGTTGACCGTTGGTGTGACTATCCCGCGACGGTCAGATAGATCAGCACCACATTGAGCAGAGTGATCAACGCGGCGACTCCCCACCCAAGAGCAGTGGTCACTCGGTGGTTTTTGTCGCCGCCCATCAACCGGGCATCGCTGGTCAGCCGGATCAGCGGGATCAGCGCGAACGGGATGCCGAACGACAGCACCACCTGCGACAACACCAGCGCCCGGCTCGGGTCGATCCCGATCGCCAGAATCACCAGCGCGGGCAGCAAGGTGATCAGCCGGCGCAGAACCAGCGGGATAGATCTGCGCAACAGACCCTGCATGATCATCGCGCCCGCATACGCACCCACCGATGACGAGGCCAGCCCCGACGCCAACAGGCCGATCGCGAACAGTAGCGCGACCGTGGGTCCGAGCGTGTCCTGCACGGCGGCGTGTGCGCCCTCGATCGAGTCCGTGCCCTCGCGACCCTGCAGATTCGTGGCTGCGACGAGGACCATCGACAGGTTCACCGCACCGGCGACCAGCATGGCCAGCCCGACATCCCATCGGGTGACGCGAAGCAACATGCGGCGATTGGGTCCGACCTCGGGGTGTCCATGACGATCGCGCGCCAGCCCGGAGTGCAGGTACACGGCGTGCGGCATGACCGTCGCACCGAGCATGGCCGCGGCCAGCAGCACGCTTTCGGTGCCCTCGAACTTCGGCACCAGCCCGGCCGCCGCCTCGCCGACCGGAGGCGGCGCGACGAACAGGCTGGTCAAAAAGCCGACGGCGATGACCATCAGCAGGCCCGTGATGACGGTCTCGAACGTGCGCTGGCCGCGCCGGTCCTTCACCACGAGCAGCAGCAGCGACACGACGCCGGTGATCACGCCGCCGGTCAGCAGCGGCAGGTCGAAGAGCAGATAAAGGGCGATGGCTCCGCCAACCACCTCGGCCAGGTCGGTGGCCATCGCCACCAACTCGGCCTGCAGCCAGTAGGCCAGCCGACTACGCCGCCGCATCCGCGAACCGACCGCCTCGGGCAGCGACATCCCGGTGACGAGCCCGAGCTTGGCCGACAGGTACTGCACAAGGCAGGCCATCGCGTTGGCCGCGACGATGACCCAGACCAGAAGGAAGCCGAACTGCGCGCCCGCGCTGACGTTGGCGGCGACGTTTCCGGGGTCGACGTAGGCAATGGCGGCGACAAACGCCGGCCCAAGCAGAATCCAGCTTGGCCGCAACCGCGCCTCGGTGTCCTGTACCAACTGACCCACTCTCTATCCGGGGGTTCGAATAGAAAAGTTAGGTTAGCCGAAACCTTGGCGTAGGGCTAGCGGGGGTTTGTAGCTGTTGCGTTCTGAGCGGTCGTTTGTTTGTCGGTGGTGTGTTGTAGCAACAGGTGTATGAATCTGGCGGTGTGGGCTGAGCGCATCGGTGTTGCGCGGGTGACTGCGTATCGCTGGTTTCGCTTAGGCCGGTTGCCGGTTCCGGCGCGACGTGTTGGTCGGCTGATTGTGGAGAACGATGTGGCGGCCGAGAGGGCCCGACATCGGCGGACGGCGGTGTACGCGCGGGTTTCTTCTGCGTACCAGAAGGCCGATCTGGATCGGCAAGTGGCTCGGGTGACCTCATGGGCCACGACCGAACAGGTCCTGGTCGAGAAGGTGGTGGCCGAGGTCGGTTCGGCGCTTAGAGGGCATCGCGGCAAGTTCCTTGCTTTGCTGGGTGACGCGTCGGTGGGCGGGATCGTGGTGGAGCACCGGGATCGGTGCTGCCGCTTCGGCTCTGAATATGTCCAAGCCGCGCGCGCCGCGCATGGCCGGGAGCTGGTTGTGGTCGATTCAGCCGAGGTCGACTACGCCCTGGTGCGGGATATGACCGAGATCCTCACCAGGATGTGTGTTGGCCTCTGCGGCAAGCGCGCTACGGCCAACCGCGCCAAGGGTGCCCTCACAGCCGCCGCTGTTGATGAGTGCGAGGCGCCCTGAGGTGGCGAAGTTCGAGATTCCTGATGGCTGGGGTGTACAGGCGTTCCGGTTCACCCTGGACCCGACAGAGGACCAGGCTCGCGCGCTGGCGCGGCATTTCGGCGCCCGTCGTAAGGCCTTCAACTGGACCGTGGCCACCCTGAGAGCCGACATCGAAGACTGGCACGCGTCCGGTGTCGAGACGGAGAAACCGTCGCTGCGGGTGCTGCGGAAGCGCTGGAACCAGGCCAAAGACGACGTGTGTGTCAACGGTGAGACCGGGCAGGTGTGGTGGCCGGAATGTTCGAAGGAGGCCTACGCCGACGGTATCGACGGCGCGGTGCACGCGTATTGGAACTGGCAGACCTCCCGCGCCGGCACGCGGGCCGGCAAACGTGTCGCGTTCCCGCGGTTCAAGAAGAAGGGTCGCGACCATGATCGAGTGTCATTCACGACCGGCGCGATGCGCGTGGAGCCCGACCGCCGGCACTTGACGCTTCCGGTCATCGGGGCGCGGGTGCTGGCAATCAGCGTGCGCCGCAACGGTACCCGGCTCGATGCGAGCGTGCGGGTGCTCGTGCAACGTCCCCAACAACCCCATGTCGCCCGTCCAGATTCGCGGGTTGGTGTTGATGTCGGTGTGCGGCGCCTGGCCACCGTCGCCGACGCTGACGGGAACATTATTGAGGCGGTGCCGAATCCACGACCGCTCGAGGCGGCGCTCAAAGAGCTGCGGCACGCCAGTCGTGCCCGGTCACGTTGCACGAAAGGCTCGCGCCAATATCGTGAGCGCACCGTTGAACTGTCCCGGCTGCATCGCCGGGTCAACGATGTCCGCACCCACCATGTGCACGTCCTGACCACGAGGTTGGCCAAAACTCACGGCCGCATCGTTGTCGAAGGCCTGGATGCGGCGGGAATGCTGCGGCAGAAGGGCCTGGCGGGCGCCCGCGCCAGACGGCGCGCACTGTCTGACGCCGCGTTGGGCACCCCGCGCCGGCACCTGTCCTACAAGACGTGCTGGTACGGATCACAGATCGTGGTCGCCGACCGCTGGTTTGCGTCATCGAAAACCTGCCATGAATGTGGGCATGTTCAGGACATTGGCTGGGACGAACACTGGCAATGCGCCGGTTGTTCGGTCACCCACCAGCGTGATCACAACGCCGCGATCAACCTCGCACGCTACGAGGAAGCAGTTAGCGTCGTCGGCCCAGTTGGGGCCGCCGTCAAGCGTGGAGCCGACCATAAGACCCGGCTGAGCCGGGCCGGTGGCGATGAAGCGCGGAAGGGACGCAGCCGCAAGGCTGCTGAACAACCCCGAGATGGGGTGCGAGTCGCGTGACCACTAAGGATCACTCACTCGCAACGGTCACGGCACGAGGCCGCCAGGAAATCCCAGATCGCAGAACGAGGTGAAGCCCTGGGTGCAGCCGAACCGGACGTACGGACCGATCGGCGGGGGTCGCGTCTCGATCTGCGCACTGCCGTTGGTTTCGCATTGCGTGGTTCTCGGGTTGATGTCGACGCAGCGCGGCGCCCCGGTGGCAGTCGGTGCGACGAGCATGGCCGCCCCAACTCCGGCCACGGCCAGCGCAAGCGCCGCTGCTTTTACCACCCGACGCCACCGAAACCGATTACGAAGCCACCGCCCCATGGCCAGCCCCAGTTGTTGATCACCGGAGGTGAAGTGACGATCTGCGCACTGCCGTTGGTTTCGCACTGCGTTGTGGTCGGTCCGGTGTTGGTGCACTGTGGCGCCGCAGTAGCAACCGGCGCCATCGCGATAGCGGCGCAAGCTCCTGCCGCCGCGAAAAATGGTGTGAGATAACGAATCTTGACCCGCACGATTGGCCTCCTAGGCCGCGGAAAATATTGGTTAGCGGCCTCCGCCGCCGTGCCCGCCACCGCCACCGCCGTGACCGCCCGGTCCGCCGAAAATCAGTGCGGGACCGTAGAACTCGTCGTCCCAGGGATACAGGTACGTCGGTTCGGCGGGGGTGGCGTTGATTTGGACGTTGCCTGGCGTCGCGCATTCGGTGGTGGATCCGCCGATGGCTTCGGCGCCGCCCGTGCCGACACATTGCGGCAGGGTGGGATTGCTGGGTTGGGCGACTGCGGTCGGTGCGGCGGAAAGTGCTGCCGCGATCCCAGCCGCCGCGATCAGCGGGGTGAAGTAGAAGTGAGCGATCATGGGAAGAAGAAGCCGTCGCCTTCCCACATGCCACCCCACGGGCCTTCGTATGCCGGCTCGGCAGGCGTGGCGTTGATCTGAACGTTGCCCGGCGTCGCGCATTCGGTGGTGGATCCGCCGATGGCCTCGGCGCCACCCGTGTCGACACATGTCGGGAGAGTGGGTACCGGCGAGGGTGGTGCCGGCTGGGCCACCGCCGCGGGAGCCGCGAGGAACGCAGCTACTGCTGCGCCCGCAGCGACAGTCGGGGCGAAGAAACGAAGAGTGGTCCGCATAGGCACGTCCTTTGGTCAGTTGCCCCCGTCTTATCCGCTAGCGTACAGCCCTTTTCCAGTAATTAACGGCAAGTCAAGGGTCGTCTTGATGCCTGGTTCGGCGGCCACCACGGCGGGGATTGCGTTGACGACACGCGCGGCCGTGGCGACCAGTCCGGCGTGGTTATGGTCGCCGTTGGGGCTGCTGAGGCAGAGGTCAACTGTGTAGGACGGTTCGCCGGTGATCTCGATCCGGTACGAGCCGCCTTCCTGGGCCGGTTGCGGCCAATCCGGGTGGAGATCGTTGCGCAGTCGGGTGACGTGTTCGAGCACCACGGCCACCTTGCCGTCCTTGATGCCGCGCACTTCAAACCGCAACGCCGCGGCAGTGCCTTTCGCGATGTGGCCGGACGCGATGTCGAAATCCTCCGGCGCCGGTTCGCGCGCATAGGTTTCGGTCACCTCGTCGAGCGCGATGCCCAAACCCGCGGCGAGTTGGCGGACCACCGATCCCCACGCCAGGCTGAGCACACCCGGCTGCAACAGCATTGGGATCGCGTCCAGCGGCTTGCCGAAGCCCATCACGTCGAACATCACCGCCGCGCTGTCGTACGTGTCGTAGTTGATGATCTCCATGCACCGGATCTGCTCGATGCTCTGGCAGGTGCCGGCAAGGGCGAGCGGCAGCAGGTCGTTCGCGAAACCGGGGTCGATGCCGTTGACGAAGAGGGTGGACCGCCCCGTCTCGGTGGCTTCCTCGATCGGCTTGACGAGCTCGTCGGGAATCACCTGCCAGGGGTATTGGAAGAACACCGCGCTGCTGCCGACGACGTTGACTCCGGCGGAAAGGATGCGCCGGTAATCCTCGAGCGCATCCGGCAGCCGGTTGTCGGCCAGCGCGGTATAGACCGCGCATTCGGGTTGGTCGGCCAGGATCGCGTCGAGGTCGGTGGTGGCCACCACGCCCGTCGAAACATCAAGGCCCGCAAGCTCTCCGGCGTCCTTGCCAGCCTTGGATTCGCCCGACACCCAGACGCCGGTGAGCTCGTAGGCCGGGTCGATGATGAGCTGCTTCAGCGCGTGACGGCCGACGTTGCCGGTGCCGATCGCGGCGACTTTGATGGCTATGGCGATCTCCTTATAGATCCGGGATGGGCAGGTCGAGATTCGGGAAAGTGAGACCGCCGTCGACCTCGAGTGTCTTGCCGGTCAGGTAGCTGGCTGCGGGCGAGGCGAGATACACCGCGGCCGCGGCGATGTCTTCTGGGTCGCCGAGCCTGCGCATCGGTGTCGCCTTCTCCATCGGTTGTCGCAGTTCGTCATTGGAGGCCACCACATCGAGCGCGGAGGTCAGGATGGAGCCGGGCGCGATCGCGTTGACGCGGATTCGCGGGCACAGGTCGAGGGCGGACAGGCGGGTGTAGTGCGCGAGCGCGGCCTTGGCGGTGCCATAGGCGGCGAACCCGCGGCCGGCTTCGCGGCCCATCGTCGACGTGATGTTGATGATGCTGCCTCCGCCGGAGTGCTCGAGCATCAACGGGACGGCCGCGGTGGTGAGCGCGTGCGCGGTGGCGACGTTGAACGTGAATGCGTCGCGCAGGTCCTTGGTGGAGGTGGTCAGCAGCGTGTTGGGCATGGTGCCGCCGACGTTGTTGACGACGATGTCTAGTTTCCCGAACGCCTCGATCGACTCGGCCGCAAGCTTTGCGGTGTCCTCAGGATGCGCGAGGTCGGCCACCACGATGTGCGCCCTACGGCCGACGGATTTGATTTGCTCTGCGACCTCCTCGAGTTGCGACTGGGTGCGGGACGCGATCACCACGTCCGCACCGGCTTCCGCGAATGCCAGTGCCATCGCGGCGCCGAGCCCGCGGCCCGCTCCGGTCACCACTGCGACTTGGTCGTCCAGCCGGAATCTGTCAAGAATCACGTTCGGTTCCTTCCTTCGCCGGGCGAACCGTAGCAGGGCTAGCTGTCCCGTGTGGGCAGTTTCTGGAACACGTTCTAGTTAAGGCTCTCGCGAGACGTACCCCAGGGCTGTGATTCCACGCGATTCAACGACCCTCATGTAGATTTCGCGGCGCCCACAGAGATGGCTGTCAGGCGACTTGCAACGCCAGCACCGCGACGGCGACTCCCGCCAGCACTGCGGGCGTGATGGCGTGCCGGGTGTCGTTCGCGCGGATGTGAAAGCCGACCGCGAGCAAGAAGTAGACGGCCAGTCCGCCCGCGGCGGCCAAACCAGCCATGGGCCAGAAGATTCCGGCGATCAGGCCGAGCGCCCCGGCGATCAGCACTGCGGCCAAGCCGTTGAGCCACGACTCGGGCACCCCGGCACCGCGGTAACTCTCCACGACGGCAGGCCGGTGCGTGAGCTTGGACGCCGCCGAGAACGTGACGACGGAGGCCAGCAGACTCGACACCACGATCAGCGGAGCGTCCATGACTCAATCTATACATACGTATAGATTGAAAGCAATGAGTCCGCAGCGCAGCAATCGTGAACAGCTGATCCTCGGCGCGCTTGGTTGCCTGGAACGGATGCCTGCCGAACGGATCACCGCCAGGGCCATCGCCGAGGAATCCGGCGCCAATCTCGCCTCGATCGCCTATCACTTCGGCTCGAAGGACGCGCTGGTGACGGCCGCGGTGATCGAAGGGCTCGATCGCTGGCTCGCCGAAGTCGAACGCGCACTCGCAGGGATCAGACCCGGCACCGCCGCCGAGCGTTTTCGCCGTGCCAACGCCGTGATCGAGCAGACCCGACGACGCCACCTCGGTCTGGTCCAGAACTTCTTCGCGGCGTTGGCCAAGGCGCCGCACGATCCGCTGGTCCGCGAACAGCTCGCCGCCGGATTTCGTCGCACCCGGCCGGCTGTCGCCGAACTCATCGGATTCGGCGGCGATCAAGCCGGTGCCGACGCCGCGGGCCTGGTCCTTGCGATGTTCTACGGGCAGATGATTCAAGTTCAGCTTGACCCGGGGCTCGCCGTCACCGGCAACCGATTCGACGCGGCCCTGGCCCGGATGGCAGATCAGTAGGTACTATCCATCATGGATATAAACCCGCTCGGCCGTCAGGAAGAGAAACTCAGTGATCACCCGACTCAACACCGTCACCGTCTACGTCAGCGACCAGCAGAAATCACTCGACTTCTACGTTGACAAGCTCGGATTCGAAAAGCGCGCGGACCGCGACATGGGACCGATGGGACGATGGATCGAGGTCTGCCCTTCCGGCGCAGGGACGGGGCTGGTGCTGGCCCGCGGCGATGTGTTCGGCAAGCAGGATCGCGTTGGCTCTTCGGCGGACCTGGTGTTCGCGACCGACGACGTCGCCGCCGCCCACCAGACGCTTCTCGCTCGCGACGTCACGGTCACCGAACCCGAGGCGCAGGCCTGGGGCACCTCGTTCGTCGTCACCGATCCCGACGGGCTCGAGGTTCTGATCATGCAGCCCCGATGACGCTGACCCCAGCCATGTTCGCGATTCTGCTTGCGCTGCACGCAGGTCCACGGCATGGCTACGCGCTCATGGACGACGTCGACACACTCACCGGCGGCGTCATCACGCTCGGCCCCGCCACCTTGTATCGCTCACTTCAGCGGCTGCGCGTCGACGGTCTCATCGAAGAGCTGGACGAAGGGCACCCGGCGCAAGCTCCGCCGGACCGCCGTGCCGAGCGGCGACGCAGTTACCGCATCACCGAGGCCGGCCGGGCGGCGACGACGACAGAAGCTCAGCGGCTCGGGGCTTTGGTCACCGCCGCGCGCCGGGTAGGCGTCACCGTGGCCGCGAATCGGTCAGCGTCATGACGTCGTTCGGCGAGGAGTTCCTCGGGCCGACGCCACAAATCGCGGTTGCCGACGCCGACGCGGCGATCGCGTTCTACCGGAAAGCATTTGGCGCCGACGAGCTGGTGCGTAACCATGCGCCCGACGGCCGCGTCATGCATTCCGAATTACTCGTCTGCGGCGGTCGGCTACTGGTCGTCGACGAGTTCGAGAAGGACACGATCAGCGCGCCAACCCGGCTCGGCGGAACCACGATGCGCCTGCATCTGTACGTCGCAGACGTCGACGCGGTGTACCAGCGAGCCCTCGACGCCGGGGCGAGATCCGTCAGCCCTCCCGAGAACGCATTCTGGGGTGACCGCTACGCGATCATCGAGGACCCCGCGGGCCATAGCTGGTCGCTCGCCACGCCGGTGGACGACATGTCACCTGGCGGGCAGAATCTCCGGGCACGGAAGTGGGCGCTTACCCAGCCCCACGACGACGAATGAGCGCTATTTCTTGGCTGCGGTCTTCTTCGCGGCTTTCTTGGCGGGTGCCTTCTTCGCAGCCTTCTTAGCAGGCGCCTTCTTGGCCGCTGCCTTCTTAGCGGGCGCCTTCTTGGCGGGCTTCTCGCCGTCAGAGCCACCGCCACCGGCACGTCGAGCCTTGACACTGGCCTCCAGCTTGGCCAGCAGATCCGAGACGTCCTCGGTCTCGTCGAGTTCCTTGGGCTGCTCCTCGGTGGTAAACGCCTCGCCACCTTCGAGTTTCGCCTGAATCAGCTCGTGCAACTGCTCCTGATAGTCATCGTGGTAGCGGTCGGGGTTGAAGTCGTCGGTCATCGACTCCACCACCTGGCTCGCCATCTTCAGCTCGGCGGGCTTGATGTCGACTTTCGCATCGAGCGAAGGGAAATCGGGATCGCGGATCTCGTCGGGCCACAGCAGCGTCTGGATGACCATGACATCGCGTTTGCTGAAGTCCTGGATTCGCAATGCGGCAAGGCGGGTCTTGTTGCGTAGTGCGAAGTGAACGATCGCGACCCGTTCGGTCTCCATCAGCGTCTTGGCCAGCAGCACATACGATTTCGAGGACTTGCCCTCGGGTTCGAGGAAGTAGCTCTTGTCGTACATCATCGGATCGATGTCGCTGGCCGGCACGAACTCCAGCACCTCGATCTCACGGCTGCGTTCTTCGGGCAACGTCGAGATGTCCTCGTCGGTGATGATCACCGTCTGCCCGTCGTCGGATTCGTAGGCCTTGGCGATGTCGCGGAACTCCACGACCTCGCCGCACACCTCGCAGACCCGCTTGTACCGGATGCGTCCGTTGTCCTTCTCGTGCACCTGGCGGAACTTGACGTCGTGGTCCTCGGTGGCGCTGTAGACCTTGACCGGGACGTTCACCAGGCCAAAGGCGATTGAACCCTTCCAAATGGAACGCATCAGCTCAGTATGGCCGATGACGCGGCCGCGTCGCGGGTGGCTCGATCAGGCAAGTCAGCGCCCGCGCGCGAAACGGTCAGCGCCGACGAAAGCGCGGCCGTCTGCAGCACGACGTTGAGTGCGTCCAGCCCGATGCGGCGCAGTTGGGGGCGCCGCTCGGCGCCGAGCAGACCCTGCAACCACAGCGCATCGATCAGCCCGGTCATGAATGCGTCGCCTGCGCCGACCGTGTCGACGACCTTCACCTGCAACGCAGCGACCTTCACGGTGCCCGCCGCGCACACCGCGAAGGCGCCCGTCTCGCCCATCGTCACCGCCACGACCGACGGCCCAAGCCCGAGCCACGTCTGCGCGATCTGCTTGGGGGACCGGTTCGGGTCGATCCAGTGCATGTCCTCGTCGCTGGCCTTGACCACATCGCAGCGTTCGATAAGGCGGTCGATGCGGCCCCGCACGGCGTCGGCGTCCTCGACGAGTGCCGGCCGCACGTTGGGATCGAATGTGACCGTCGCCGAAGGATGATAGGCGTCCAGCAGCGCTGCGGTGGCCCGGCAACCGGGTTCCAGCCACGTCGCGATGGACCCCGCGTGCGCCACCAGCGGCGGCGTCACCTCCGGCGTGCCCGACAGCTGCCAATCGAGGTCGAACGTGTATTGCGCCGCGCCGGTCGCGTCCAGCTTGGCCAGCGCGGTCGGCGTGCGCACGGCCGAGTCGCTGCCCGAAACCAGTTGCACCCCAGATGCTTTGACATAGTCGGCGATACGGTGACCGCGTGCGTCGGTGCCGATGTGGGTGAGGAAGTCGACGCCGCGGCCCAGCCGGGCCAGGCCCACCGCCACGTTGAGCGGGCTGCCACCGACATGCTCGCCGGTGACCTGACCATCACGCTCGACGATGTCGATCAACGCCTCACCGATGACCAGGGCCCGCTGCGGGCTGCCGGGCGCGCTCACGATGACTCCTCCCGCAACAGGTTCTCCAGTGTTGCGCGCGCACCATCCCGCTGCAACGAGTCGAGTGCCCAGAGATAGGCGTCGACAAACCGCCGGTGTTCCGCGAGGTCGCCGAAGACCTCGGTGTTCTCGATGAACGCCTTCGGGTTCTCGCGCTGCGACCGGGCGAGCGGCACCAGGGTGTCCGCAAGCTGGTCCTGGACGTCGATGGGCTCGCCCTGCTCGTCGACGCCTTCGGTGTAGCGGGCCCAGCTGGCGACGGTCGCCGCGGACAGCCGAACGGGGGCGCCGGACTTCAGGTTTTCCCTGATCACCGGAAGCAGCCATTTCGGAATGCGGTCCGACGAGCCGAAGCACAGCCGCGCGATGGTGTCCTTGACCCCAGGATTGGCGAACCGTTCGATCAGCGTGCGCTTGTAGTCGGGAAGGTCGATGCCCGGCACCGGCTTGAGTGTCGGCGTGGCCTCCGAATCCATGTATCGGAGCAGGAATTCGGCCAGCAGCGGATCGCCCGCAGCCTCGTGCACCAACCGGTAGCCAGCCAAGTACGCGAAGTAGCAAAGGCATTGGTGGCTGGCGTTGAGCAGCCGCAGCTTCATCAGCTCGTACGGTGTCACGTCGTCGACGAGCAAGACGTCCACGTCCTCGAAAAGCGGGCGACCGTCGGAGAAGTCGTCCTCGAGCACCCACGACGTGAACGGCTCTGCCGCAACAGGCCAGAGATCCTCGACATCGAATTCGCTCTGCAGGTCGGCGATCACCTCGGGCGTGGTGACGGGCGTGATGCGATCCACCATCGAGTTGGGAAATCGGGTGTGCTCGCTCATCCAGTCACCGAGGCCGGGGTGCACCCGATCGGCATACGTGGTGAACGCATGTCGGGCCACCTCGCCATTGCCCTCGATGTTGTCGCACGACACGATCGTCGGCGAGGCGAGGCCTCTGACGCGACGTCGGGCAAGCGCCGCGGCGACAAGGCCGAACACCGTCACGCCGTCGCCGAGGTTGTCGATGTTATAGCCGCCCTCGGTGATGGTCAGCGAGATGATCCTGGTGGTGGGTGCGGCCAGCAGTTCGATCACGGCCTCGGGATCGTCCGGCGCGAAGCGGTAGTCGACGATCGATCCGATCACCCTGGCCTCGCGGCCGCCGTCCGGGTTCTCCAGCAGCAGGGTGTACAGCCCGTCCTGGGCGTCCATCACCTCGGCCATCTTGCGGTCCGCGGGCATGATGCCGACACCGCAAATTCCCCACCAGGGGGCGCCCTTCTCCAGCAGGCGGTCGATGTACATCGCCTGATGCGCGCGGTGAAAGCCTCCGACACCGAAATGCACTATGCCGACGCTGATTTCATCGCGATCGTAGCTGGGCTTGGAGATCGGGATCTGCGCCAGCGTCTTGTTGCTCAGCTTCATGACACCGTCACCACCGGCTCAACGCTACCCGGCGTGCGTTCGGAGGCCAGGGCCTGCGCGGTCTCTCCTATTGGTCCAGTGGCCTGCATTCGGGGTTCGGTCGAGAGTGTTGTGTACGTCACATTCACATGCTAGCGTGATGAGCATCTACTCGCACCCCTGAGCAAAAGCTCACGGGTCAGGCAGGGATTGAGGACGGGATTTCCGTGGTCACACCGACGTCAAACGGCCAGGCTGCCGGGACGGCTGGGGCGTCGGCGGACATGCGGCTCGCATTGCGGGCCGCCACGCTCTATTACCTCGACGGCCTCACCCAGGCCGAGATCGCGTCCCGGCTCGGGGTCTCCCGGCCGACGGCGGGGCGGCTCATCGCGCGCGCCAAGGCGAAGGGGTTGGTTCGCATCGAGGTGGTCGTCCCGCCAGACTTGCGTGACGATCTGCACGCCGACGAGGAGCGCGAACTCGAGCACCGTTACGGCCTGACCGAAGCCGTGGTCGCCGGGCACGGTATCGACGTTGGTGCACCGGGCCGGCCCGCCGCATTCGCCAGCGTCGGTCGCGCCGCGGCCGCCTTGTTGATGCGGCGGTTATCGCCGACCGACGTTCTCGGATTCACGTGGGGTCCCGAACAAGTCGCCGTGGCAACTGAACTGGCACCCGGTGTCGCGAGCTGTCAAACGGTCGTGCAACTGGACGGCGCCATGTCGACAGCCGCCTATCAGACCGGCACCGAATTCATCCTCGGCCGATGCGCAGACATGCTGCGGGCCGACACAATTCGATTGCCCGCCCCGCTGTACGCCGATCCGTCGACGGTCGCCTCCATGCGAAGCGACTCGCTGATCTCACGCACACTCGAGGCCGGAAGGCGCGCCGACACCATGCTATTCGGCGTCGGCGCGGTGTCGACCTCGACGACGCTGTTCGAAGGCAGCTTCCTGGACACCCGGATGCTCGACGAGCTCATCTCCCTTGGCGCGGTGGGCGAGATCGGTGGTCGGTTCTTCGATGGCAAGGGCGCCCCTGTCGATACCGAACTGCAGCAGCGCGCCGTATCGGTTGCGCTCGAAGACATCCGCAGCTGCAAGAAGACGATCCTGATTTCCAGTGGCGCCACCAAGTACGACGCCACGCTCGGTGCGCTGCGAGGCAAGCTGGCCAGACTGCTGGTCTGTGACATCGATTGTGCCCGTTGGCTATTGGCACAGTGAAAGGTGAATGTAATGGTGAAAGCGCTACGAAAATTGGCCGTATGTGCGGCCGCGGCGGGTCTGACGCTGACCGCCGGCTGCGCCGGTGCCGGCAGCATGGGCGCGTCGGGCAACGAGGTCACCATCGCGATGGTCTCGAACTCGCAGATGACCGACGCCATTGAGTTGTCGTCGGAGTTCGAGGCGGCGAACCCCGGCACGAAGCTGAAGTTCATCTCGCTGTCGGAGAACCAAGCGCGGGCCAAGATCACCATGTCGACGGCGATGGGCGGCAGTCAGTTCGACGTCGTGATGATCAGCAACTTCGAGACCCCGCAATGGGCCAAAGACGGTTGGCTGCTGAACCTCTCGGACTACGCGAACAACACGCCGGGGTACGACCAGGATGACTTCATCCCGTCGCTGCGCGAATCGTTGTCCTACGAGGGCAACATGTACTCGGTCCCGTTTTACGGCGAGTCGTCGTTCCTGATGTACCGCAAGGACATGTTTGAACAGGCTGGCATCAAGGTCAATCCGGACCCGAGCTACCAGCCAACGTGGCAAGAGGTCGCGGGGTGGGCTGAACAGTTGAAGACCGGGGACCGGGCTGGCATCTGCCTGCGCGGCAAGCCGGGGTGGGGTGAGGTGCTCGCGCCCCTGGACACGGTGATCAACACGTTCGGTGGTCGCTGGTTCGACGATCAGTGGAACGCGCAACTCAACAGCCCGGAGGTGAAGGAGGCCGTCAAGTTCTACGTCGACACCATCGAGAAATCCGGCGAATTGGGCGCGTCTTCAACCGGTTTCCAGGAGTGCGCCAACCTGTTCGGTCAGGGTCAGACGGCGATGTGGTACGACGCGACGTCGGCGGTCTCTGTACTCGAGGATCCCAAGACCTACCCGGATCTGGTCGGCAAGATCGGCTACCTGCCCGCACCGATCGTCGAGAAGCCGAACTCGGGCTGGCTCTACACCTGGGCGCTGGGCATTCCGAAGGCCGCCAAGAATCCCGACGGGGCATGGAAGTTCATCTCGTGGATGACCAGCAAGGACTACATGAAGTTAGTCGGCGAGAAGCTCGGCTGGGCGCGTGTCCCACCGGGTAGCCGGACATCGACGTACACCGAACTGCCGGAATATGAAGCGATCTCGAAGTCGTACGGCCCGTTGACTCTGCAGTCGATCACGAATGCGACGCCGGACAAGCCCACGGTGCAACCGGTTCCGTACACCGGCGTGCAGTTCGTCGGGATTCCCGAGTTCCAAGATCTGGGGACGCGGGTGAGCCAGCAGATCAGTGCGGCGATCGCCGGACAGAAGTCCGTCGATGACGCGCTTGCCCAAGCACAGCAATACGCCGAGGTCGTCGGCAAGACATATCAGGAGAAGTGATGACTGTTACCGCTGAGACGTCGTCCGACGCCAGTCAGGAGGCAGTGGCGGAACGGGTCCGCAAGATCCGGGAAGCGCAGGACGTCGGCGTAACTCGCGCCGAGGGATGGCGCAGGCGGGGACCGCTATTGCCCGCGCTGATCTTCATGATCGCCGTGACGCAGGTGCCGTTCCTGTTCACCCTGTATTACTCGACGTTGTCCTGGAACCTGGTTCGCCCCGGCTCACGGCAATTCGTCGGGCTGAGCAACTACGTCGATGTGGTCAAGGACAGTCAGTTCTGGTCGGTGGCGGGCAACACCGTCATCCTGATCGTTGGCGTGGTGCTGATCTCGGCCTTCCTCGGCTTGTTGATCGCGCTGCTGCTGGATCGCGCGTTCCTGGGCCGCGGTGTGGTCCGGACGCTGTTGATCACGCCGTTCCTGATCACTCCCGTTGCGGGGGCCCTGATCTGGAAGACGACGATCCTCGACCCCAACAACGGCATCCTGAACTGGGTGCTGTCGCTGGTCGGCATCGGGCCGGTGGACTGGATCGGTCAGTTCCCGCTGGCCATGGTGATGGTCGAATTGATCTGGCAGTGGACTCCGTTCATGATGCTGCTGATCCTGGCAGGCTTGACGTCGATGCCCCGCGACCAGCTCGAGGCGGGCCGAGTCGATGGTGCCACCGCGTTCCAACTCTTCCGCGAGTTGACGCTGCCCCACCTTCGGCGCTTCATCGAGTTGGGCGTCGTGCTCGGCGCCGTCTACCTAGTCAACACTTTCGACGCCATCTTCATGATGACGCAGGGTGGACCGGGCGTTGCCAGCGCGAACCTGCCGTTCTACATCTATCAGCGCGCGTTCCTTGGCTTCGACATGGGCCAGGCCGCAGCCATGGGCGTGGTGGTCGTCATCTTCACGATGATCATCGCCAGCTTCGCCCTTCGCTTGATCTTCAAATCGTTCTCCGGCAAGGAAGAGGCGGCCTGATCATGACTACCACTGTCGAAAGAGTCACGACGACAAGTGATCCCGCTCCGGCGAGGAAGAAGAAGTCCAAGAAATTCAGTCCGTGGGGTGTGGTCGCGTGGCTCGTCGGGATCGGGTTCTTCTTCCCGGTGCTCTGGATGGTGCTGACCTCGTTCAAGCAGGAGAGTGACGCGGCGACCAATCCGCCGACGTTCTTCTTCACCCCGACGCTGGATCAGTACGCGAAGGTCTTCGATCAGGAAATCGGTCCTGCGATGCTGAACTCGGTGTGGGCCACCGGTGTTTCGACGCTGCTGGTGCTGCTCCTGGGTGTGCCCGCTGCGTTCGCATTGTCGCTGCGGCCCGTCCGCAAGACGTCGGACGCGTTGTTCTTCTTCATGAGCACGAAGATGTTGCCAGTCGTCGCGGCGATCCTGCCGCTGTACGTGATCGTGTCCAACATCGGCCTACTGGACAACATCTGGGCCCTGGTCGTCCTCTACACGTCGATGAACCTGCCGATCGCCGTTTGGATGATGCGCTCGTTCTTCCTTGAGGTTCCCGGTGAGCTGTTGGAGGCGGCCAGTCTCGACGGCGCCAGCCTGTGGCGATCGGTGCGAGAGGTGATCCTTCCGCTGGTGTCACCCGGTATCGCGGCGACGGCGTTGATCTGCGTGATCTTTGCTTGGAACGAGTTCTTCCTCGCGGTGAACCTGACTGCGGTGAACGCTCAGACCATGCCGGTATATCTCGTCGGCTTCATCGCCGGTGAGGGCCAGTACTGGGCCGTGCTTTCGGCGGCCGCAACCATGGCAGCACTCCCCGTGATCCTCTGCGGGTGGTTCGCACAAAACAAGCTGGTGCGCGGACTTTCGTTCGGCGCGATCAAGTAGACGACCCCAACCACACAGACACGGAGAAAGAAATGGCTGCAATCACTTACAAGAACGCCTCGTGCATCTATGAGGGTTCGGACAAACTCGCGGTGGACAGTCTCAACCTCGACATCCAGGACGGCGAGTTCATCGTCCTCGTCGGTCCTTCGGGCTCAGGTAAGAGCACAGCGCTGCGCATGCTGGCCGGCCTCGAGGACATCGACGAGGGTGCCATCGAGATCGGCGGCAAGAACATGACCGGTGTGCCGTCCAAGGACCGCGACATCGCGATGGTGTTCCAGAACTACGCGCTGTACCCCAACAAGACGGTCGCCGAGAACATGGGCTTCGCGCTCAAGCTGCGCGGGGTGTCGGCCGCCGAGCGACGCCAGAAGGTGGAGGAGGCGGCCAAGTTGCTTGACCTCACCGAGTTTCTCGACCGGAAACCGGCGAAGTTGTCCGGCGGTCAGCGGCAGCGGGTGGCGATGGGCCGCGCGATCGTGCGTGAGCCGCAGGTGTTCTGCATGGACGAGCCGCTGTCGAACCTCGACGCCAAGTTGCGGGTCCAGACGCGCACGGAGATCGCCGCGCTGCAGCGGCGACTCGGCACCACCACCGTCTATGTCACGCACGATCAGGTCGAGGCGATGACGATGGGCGACCGGGTGGCGGTGCTGCGGTTCGGCAAGCTGCAGCAGTTCGCCGCGCCCAACGACCTATACGACAAGCCCGCCAACGCATTCGTCGCCGGCTTTATCGGGTCACCCGCCATGAACCTGGTGACCCTGCCGGTCACCAGTGAGGGTGTCAAGATCGGTGATTCGACGCTGGAACTCGAACGCGACCAACTGACCAAGTTGAGCGACGCGGGCCTGTCGGAGGTCACCTTCGGAATTCGGCCCGAGCAGCTCGAACTGGCTGAGTCCGGTGGCGTTGAGGTGGTCGTCGACCTGGTCGAGGATCTCGGTAGCGAGGCCTATGTGTACACGCACGCCGGCTCGGGTGTTCAGCTCGTTGCCCGGTCGCACCCGAGGCGCGCACCGAAGCTCGCCGAAACCGTGCGACTGCGCAAGAACCCCGACGGCGTGGTGCATTTGTTCCACCCGGAGACGGGGGAGCGTCTCAACTAGGTCGGCTGCCATTCGCCGGGTCGGCGAAACCTCTTGTGTAACAGCAGTTTCAGGTTGTCGCAGTCTGCGACAACCTCTCATGGAACTTTATGGAAATACGACGTGAGTTCTTAGAGTTCGCACATATGTTCGAGTGATGGGAGCGGGAGCGGTTCAGGCTACGGTCGCCGCGCTGCGCGCCGCCTATGACCAGTTGGCCGCCCTGCCGATCGATGCGCTCAATGCGTCCGAGTTGGTCGGGGTGCTCGATGACCTGGAGACACTGACCTGTCAGTTGCCTACCCAGAGTCACCGCATGCTGGCCCATTTGCAGGCCGAGACGACGGCTAAGGAGATGGGCGCCAAGTCGTGGAAGGACGTGCTGACGGTCCGGTGGCGCATCTCATCGACTGAAGCCGCCCGTCGCCTCGAGGAGGCTGCGCAACTGGGGCCACGGCGCACCCTGACCGGAGCACCGCTCGAACCGGTGCTGCCGTGCACCGCGCTCGCGCAGGCGCACGGGCTGATCAACAGCGAGCACGTCAAGGTGGTACGCGAAACGATGGCGCACATCCCCGCCGCGGTCGATGTCCTGACCCGCAGCCAGATCGAAGCCGATCTGGCGCGCACCGCGATCGGGGTGGGACCCAAGGAACTCAAGGACAACGCCAACCGGACCCTGTTTCTGCTCGATCAGGACGGACCCGAACCCGACGAGACCGAACGCGAACGCCGGCGCGGGCTGTGGAAAGGCCCGCAGGGCCGCGACAAGGTGATCCCGATCAAAGCCAATCTGACCCCTGAGGCGTGGGCGACCTGGGAGCCGATTTTCGCGAAGTGGGCCGCACCCGGGATGTGCAACCCCGCCGACGAACACCCCTGCTATGTGGGGACGCCGACCCAAGCCCAGATCGACAACGATCACCGCACCCTGGCCCAGCGCCAGCACGACGCACTCGTGGCGGTCGGACGCAGTGTGTTGGAAAGCGGTGAGCTGGGCCAGCACAACGGGCTGACCACCTCGATCATCGTGCGCACCACCCTGCAGGATCTGGAGCACCGCGCCGGGGTCGGGGTCACCGGCGGGGGCACCGTGATTCCGATCAGCGACGTCATCGCGATGGCCGCGCACGCCACCCACTACCTGGCGGTGTTCGATAAGGCCACCGGGTCCGCACTGGAGTTGTTCCGCGCCCGCCGCACCGCCTCGGCGGCGCAGCGGATCATGCTCATCGCCCGCGACGGGGGCTGCACCAAACCCGGCTGCACGGTGCCCGCATATGGCAGCCAGGTGCACCACGCCGCGCGTGATTGGGCTCACGGCGGGCTGACCAACATCGATGAGCTGGGTTTGGCGTGTCCACCGGATAACCGGATGGTCGAACCCGGCGGCTGGAGCACCCGCATCAACGGCGACACCGATGTCGAATGGATCCCACCGGCACACCTGGACACCGGCCAGGCTCGCGTCAACGACTACCACCGACCCGAACGACTCTTCCGGCCACCCGATGATGAACCGACCACGGGCCAACACGACCAACCCGACGGGCCGGAACCCAACGCGGCGTGAGGCTTACGTGACGGGTTCGTTGCCGGGGTCCAGACCGCTCGGCAGCAACGGATCGACGCCAGAACCGTGGGTGAATACCTGGTGCGGCATGGACCGGCAGTTGTTGTCCATCGGCGTCTGGTCACCTGAGCAGTAGGGCACGAGGTCTTGCGGATCGGCCGCAGCGGCGGGGGCGGCGATCAGCGCGGCGGCGGCGAGCAGGCACGCCGCAACCATTCTCGTCATAGGTCAACGCTACGCCGGGTAATACCGTGTTGTGGTGGATCACTTCGGTCGGGTCAAGCTGACCAATCCGGACAAGGTGCTGTACCCGGCGACGGGCACCACCAAGGCCGAGGTGTTCGACTACTACCTCCACATCGCCGAGGTGATGGTGCCGCATATCGCAGGCCGGCCCGTTACCCGAAAGCGCTGGCCGAACGGGGTCGACGAGTCGTCGTTCTTCGAGAAGCAACTGGCCTCGTCGGCGCCGGACTGGTTGGGCCGGGGCACCATCGTGCACAAGTCGGGCACCACGACGTACCCAGTCATCGACACCGTCGAGGGGGTGGCGTGGCTGGCGCAGCAGGCATCGCTGGAAGTGCACGTCCCGCAGTGGCGTTTTGTTGACGAGCATCCTGGCCCGGCCACGCGCATCGTCTTCGATCTCGACCCCGGCGAGGGGGTGACGTTCCGGCAACTGTGCGAGGTGGCCAACGAGGTTCGTGAGCTCATCACCGATATCGGTTTGACGACTTTCCCGGTCACCAGCGGCAGCAAGGGCCTGCATCTCTATGTCCCGCTGAAGGATCCGATCAGCTCGCGGGGTGCCTCCGTGCTGGCCAAACGGGTGGCGCAGCAGCTCGAACAGGCGATGCCCAAGCAGGTCACCGCGACCATGACGAAAAGCCTGCGCTCCGGAAAGGTGTTCCTGGACTGGAGTCAGAACAGCGCGGCCAAGACGACGATCGCACCGTATTCCCTTCGCGGGCGCGAACATCCGACCGTCGCCGCTCCACGCACGTGGGACGAGATCAAGGATCCGAAGCTGCGCCACCTACGGTTCGACGAGGTGCTCGAACGCGTTGCCGAGCACGGCGACCTGCTCGCCGATCTGGACGAGGCGGCACCGGTCGCGGATCGGTTGACGACGTACCGCAGCATGCGAGATGCGGGGAAGACGCCCGAGCCAGTGCCGCATAAAGCGCCCAAGACGGGCAATGACGACGCGTTCGTCATACAGGAGCACCATGCCCGCCGACTCCATTACGACTTCCGACTGGAACGCAACGGAGTACTGGTGTCATGGGCTGTCCCGAAGAACCTGCCGGACACGCCGTCGGTCAACCATCTCGCCGTGCACACCGAGGATCACCCGATGGAATACCTGACGTTCGCCGGGGAGATCCCCAAGGGCGAGTACGGCGGCGGCAAGGTCATTGTGTGGGACACCGGAACCTATGAGACGGAGAAGTTCAACGACAATCCGCCTGATGGCCCGGAGAAGGGCGGCGAGGTCATCGTCACCTTGCACGGCAACAGGATCGACGGCAGGTACGCGCTGATCCAAACCGACGGCAAGAACTGGCTGGCGCACCGGATGAAGGAGCAGAAGCGGCCGCAGGCAGGGGATCTCGCGCCGATGCTGGCCACAGAGGGCTCGGTCGAGAAGCTGACGTCCACGCAGTGGGCGTTCGAAGGCAAATGGGACGGGTATCGGGTTCTGGTCGACGCGAATCACGGCACGCTCAATCTGCGCTCGAGGCGCGGCCGCGACGTCACCCACGAATATCCCCAATTCAAGGCGCTGGCAGCCGATCTCGCTGACCATCACGTGATCCTCGACGGCGAAGCGGTGGCGCTCGACGAGTCCGGAGTGCCCAGTTTCGGTGAGATGCAGAACCGTGCCCGCTCCACAAAGGTGGAGTTCTGGGCGTTCGACATCCTGCATCTCGACGGCCGATCGTTGTTGCGCGCCAAGTACTCTGATCGCCGCAGGCTGCTGGAGGCGCTGGCGGCAGGCGGCGGCCTTATCGTGCCGGATGCACTGCCTGGGGACGGCCCCGAGGCCATGGAGTACGCGCGAAAGCGCCGCTGGGAAGGTGTGATCGCGAAGAAACGCGACTCGACCTATCAGGCAGGTCGACGATCGTCGTCGTGGATCAAGGACAAGATCTGGAACACCCAGGAAGTGGTGATCGGCGGCTGGCGCCAGGGGGAAGGCGGGCGTAGCAGCGGCATCGGCGCGCTGATGCTCGGCATCCCGGCGGACGGTGGGCTGCAGTTCGTCGGCCGTGTCGGCACTGGGTTCACCGACAAGGAGCTGACCAAGCTCAAGGGCATGCTCAAGCCGCTGGAGACCGACGAATCACCCTTCAACGCAAGACTTTCCAACCTAGATGCCAAGGGTGTGACGTTCTTGAAACCCGAGTTGGTCGGCGAAGTGCGCTACAGCGAGCGAACGTCCGACGACCGATTGCGCCAACCGAGTTGGCGGGGCCTTCGTCCTGACAAAGAGCCCGACGAGGTGGTGTGGGAATAGTCGTGAGAGATCTGCCTCATCGTTCTCGTGTGAACCGCTCGACGAGCAACTGGAGGCGGTCCGAGTCGTAGCCGGGGCGTAGTCGGCCCGCGCGATTAAGGGTGACCAGTCCGTGCAGTGCGGCGAAAAACACCTCGGTGAGCGTATCCGCATCCTGCTCGCCAGCGACGATTTCGACGGCCTGCCGCAGCTCGGCGAAGGCCGTCTTCAGGGCAGGCGGAGTGTCCTCGGCGGCGAAATGCAAAGCGGTGGTGCGGGTGAACATCGCGTCGTACACCGCCGGATGGTTGTGGGCGAAGTCGAGATAGGCGCGTGCAATTCGGGTCAGGGCAACGCCGGCGTCGGAACGGGCGGCCCGAATCGCATCGGCGAGTTCGCCGAACCCGTCGATAGCGATGGCATCAGCGATCTGCTCCATGCCGGCGAAGTGCTTGTAGAGGACGGGTTGGCTGTATTCGATCTCGGTGGACAGGCGACGGGTGGTGACGGCATCCCAGCCTTCGGCCTCGGCCAGCCTGCGGGCCGTTGTGACGATCAACTGTCGGCGAGCCGACCGCTCGCGCTCCCGGCGATCTTCGATGGCCATGACCGCAAAGATATCACAGCTATAAAAACTAGCACTGATATTGACGCGAGAAGATCGAGGGGTTAGCGTTGCTAGCACTTATCGCCGAAGAGGAGTCGTGACATGGATTTCGACCTGATCACCCGTACCGCCGCGCTGATCGCGGTGCTGGGTACCGCGGTGGTCTACGGCACCGACGTGTTCTGCGCGACCGTGCTTCGACCCGCGTTGGCGTCGGTCGACGACCGTGCCCTGGTCGCGGTGATGGGACGTGTGCACCGATACGGCGACCGGCGCATGCCGGTGCCCGGCGTGCTCGGAATTGTCGGCGCCGCGGTCAGTGCGGTGCTGGCCACGGTCGCCGCGCACGTGGTGCAGGCCATCGCGGCAAGTGCCGCCCTGGTCCTGCTGTTGGGCTGGCTTGTGCTTTACGCACGGGTGAGCGCACCAATCAATCGGCAGCTGACTGCGGCCACCGACGCCGACGAGCCACTACCCAACGGCCGTGCGCTGCAAGCGAAGTGGGACCGAATAATCGGCGCCCGGGCGATCCTGCAGGGTCTTGCGGTGGCCGCCCTCTGTGTCGTGTTGATGGTCTGACGGATACGCCTCAACCGACATCAACTGGAGGAGTAGAGGATTCGATGTTCCAACTCAGGATATACACCCTGCGCTCGCCGGAGGCTCTGCACCGCTACGCGACGGTTCACTGGGGCCGGCACTTGGCCACCTTCGAGACGCTCGGGGTCACCACCCACGGTGTGTGGACCGAGCGAAACGGGGGTGCGAATCGACTCGTCGCGCTGATCCGCTACCCACCCGGCGCCGATCCGGAACAACTCACGCGGCAGATCATGATCAGTCCGGAATTCGCTGCCGACATGGCCGGCTTCGATGTCGACGAGATCGTCGACGTTCAGTCGGTTCTGCTTGACCCAACATCATTCTCGCCGATCCACTGATCACATCCAGGAGTGCGACATGACCACCACCATCGCTTACACGCTCGCCGGCCTTATCGCCGCGGCCATCATCTTCATCGGCGCACGATTCATCGTCGCGCCGCGCGTCGCCGCCGCCGGCTACGGTGTGCAACTCGCGCCCGGCCAGCCGACTGCCAACGCCTACCTGAGCGTCAAGGGCGTGCGCGACATCGCCTCGGGGCTGTTCGTCTTCATTCTGATGGCCGCGGGCGAAACACACCTGCTGGGCTGGGTCATATTGGCCGCCACGATCATTCCGCTCGCCGACACGATTATCGTGCTGGGCAACGGCGGCGCCAAGTCGATCGCGTTGGGCGTTCATGGCCTGACCGCCGCCATCATGCTCGTGACGTCGGCGCTGCTTCTCGCTTCCTAGCGTCGATCGCCGCCTCCATGCCCCGGGTTGCCAGCACGTCCGCCAACTCGTTGTCAGCGACACCCGAGTGGCCCTTGACCCAGAACCACTCAACTTTGTGCCGCGCGCAGGCGATTTGGAGCCGCTTCCAGAGGTCGACGTTTTTCACCGGCTGCTTCGCGGAGGTCTTCCAACCGTTGCGTTCCCAGCCGAGCACCCACTTGGTGATGCCGCTCCGGACATAGGTGCTGTCGGTGTACAGGTGCACCACCACCGGTCTGGTGAGCGCCTCCAGCGCCATGATCGGCGCGGTCAACTCCATCCGGTTGTTACTGGTCTCGCCGGACTCGCCACCGCACATTTCGCGGACGTGCTCGCGCTGGCGCAGCACCGCGCCCCAGCCGCCAGGGCCGGGATTGGGTCTGCAGCCCCCGTCGGTGTGGATGACCACGACGTCGTCGTACATGCGCCGAGGATAGGCACTGCGGCAGAGCAATCGGTTCAGCGACGCGCTGTGATCATCGCCGTTCGGACCGACATCCCGAAATCGCGATGCCTCAGGGTGGTGATCCGGCGCCCCAGCTGCACCGCGTCCTTGACCGGTGCGGTGCGGTCACCGAAGAACGAGGCGGTGGCGTCGATGTCCGCGACGGCATAGGTGATTCCCCAGAGAACCGATGGTCCCTCGCTCGCCGTCTCCGGCGAACCGACGACCTCGACGATCACCTCGCCCAAGCGGAAGAAGATCTGGCGGATCTGTTGTCCGCTGAGTTCGCCGTCGCGTTCACGGCGCGGTTCCACACCGATGGCGGCCAGCGATTCGACCGTCCGATTCAGGTCGGGCGACAGCAGCACGACGTGGTCAATTGCGGTGACGCCGTTGGCGTGTGTGCCCGGGGTTGCCGTGAGCGCTTCGGATTTCGTCGTCGGGACGCCGTCGACGTCGTGCAGCGATCCGTCCGACGGCAGCCCACTCAGCGACCATCCGACGATGCCGGTGCCGTGGTCACGCCCGACCAGTCGGATGCCGACGTTGCCGACCCGGCAGACGGAATCCGCATCAACACCGAACCCGGCACGCGTCCAGGCGTTCGCTGGATCGGCGACGTCGAAGTCGTCGACGGTGACTGTCATGGATGCGGACCTTATTACTTGTCGAAACCCGACGGTAATCGCCTAGATTCAGTACGCGAGCACATATCTAGGACAGGGAGCAGTTCGATGAGTCTGTATGCAGTGGTGGACCCGGCGACCGGTGACGTCGTGAAGGAATACCCGACCGCCACCGACGAGCAGATGGAGCAGGCGCTGGCCTCGGCCAGCCGGGCCTTCCGGGAATGGTCGAAAAAGTCGACGCTGGACGAGCGCGTCGCGCTGATCCGTCGCGTCGCCGACCTACACAACGAACGCAAGGACGAACTCGCCAAGATCATCCAGCGCGAGATGGGCAAGCCGCTGGACCAGTCGGTCGGCGAAGTCGAATTCAGCGCCTCGATCTACGAGTTCTACGCCGACAACGCCGCCAAGTTCCTCGACGATGAACCGATCGAACTGCTCGAAGGCGAAGGCAGCGCGCTGATCCGCCGCAGCGCAATCGGCGTGCTGCTGGGCATCATGCCGTGGAACTACCCGTACTACCAGGTCGCCAGGTTCGCCGGCCCCAACCTGGTGCTGGGCAACACCATCGTGCTCAAACATGCGCCCCAGTGCCCAGAATCGGCCGCTGCGCTTCAGCAGATCTTCCACGACGCGGGTTATCCGGAAGGCGCCTACGTCAACGTCTATGCCACCAACGAGCAGATCGCCGAGGCCATCGCCGACCCGCGGGTGCAGGGCGTCTCGCTGACCGGGTCGGAGCGGGCAGGCGCCGCCGTCGCCGAGATCGCCGGCCGCAACCTGAAGAAGGTGGTGCTGGAACTCGGCGGCTCGGATCCCTTTATCCTGCTGTCCTCCGACGACCTGGAGGCCACAGTCGAGGCCGCGGTGGACGGCCGGTTCGAGAACACCGGGCAGGCCTGCAACGCGGCCAAGCGCTTCATCGTCGCCGACAACGTCTACGACGATTTCCTTGAGAAGTTCACCGCCAGGATCAAGGAGAAGGCCGACGGCCTGGCCCCGTTGTCGTCCGTGGCGGCCGCCGAGCGCCTCGCCGAGCAGGTCGAGCGCGCCGTCGCCGACGGCGCCACCCTGGTTTCCGAGGGCGAGCGCAAGGGGGCCTTCTTCCCGCCGGGTGTGCTTACCAACGTGTCCCCGGACTCGCCGTCGTACAAGGAGGAGCTCTTCGGCCCCGTCGCGACCGTCTACAAGGTGTCCTCCGAGGACGAGGCGGTCGAACTGGCCAACGACACCCCCTTCGGCCTTGGCTCGTACGTGTTCACCACGGACAGCGATCAGGCCAAGCGGGTAGCCGACAAGATCGATGCCGGAATGGTTTTCGTCAATGCCGTCGGCGCCGAGGGCGCCGAGCTGCCGTTCGGCGGCGTCAAGCGCTCCGGCTTCGGACGCGAGCTGGGCCGCTTCGGCATCGACGAGTTCGTCAACAAGAAGCTCATCAGGATCACCTGAGGCTTGCCAGCTCGGTAAATCCGGCGTTTGAGGCGGCTTTGCTCGGTACCTTTGGAGCAAAGCTTCTGATCTCCCGGAGGACATTGCACTATGGCGGGCCAGATAGCGCTTGAGCTGGCAGCCGCCGGCTTCACCGACGCTGTCGAAGTGGGCAGGGGCGGCGGCGGCGTCGTCTACCGCTGCCAGCAGCCATCGCTGGGACGAAGCGTCGCGGTCAAGGTGCTCGCGTCTGATCTCGACGAGGGGGACCGGGAACGATTTCTGCGTGAGAGCTTCGCGATGGGAGGGCTTTCCGGCCACCCGAACATCGTGAACATCCTGCAGGTCGGCGTCACCGAAAGTTCCCGGCCCTTCATCGTCATGCCGTACCACGCAGCCGGTTCGCTGGCCGACCGAGTGCATAGGGCGGGCCGGATCGCGTGGCCCGAGGCGCTGCGCATCGGGGTGAAGCTGTGCGGTGCGCTGGAAACCGCGCATCGCACAGGCACGCTGCACCGCGACATCAAGCCCGCGAACGTGCTCGTCAACGATTACGGCGAACCGCTGCTGAGCGACTTCGGGACCGCGCGCATCGCCGGTGGGTACAAGACGGAGACCGGATTCTTCACCGGGACCCTGTCCTACACCTCGCCCGAGGTGCTCGGCGGCAAACCGCCGACGGTCGCGGCCGACGTGTACTCGCTAGGGGCGACGATCTTCGCGCTGATCGCCGGCAACGCCGCGCACGAGCGCAAGACCGACGAGGAACTGATCGCGCACTATCTGCGGATCACGTCGATGCCCGTGCCGGATCTTCGGCCCGAGGGAATTCCTGCCGACGTCTGCGCCGCGATCGAGAAGGCGATGTCGATCGAGCCGGCCGACCGGCATACGTCGGCAGAGGAACTCGGCCGCGAATTGCAACTGGCGCAACGGCATAACGGGTTGACGGCCGACCCGATGGCGCTCAGTGAGGCCAGCGGTCATCCGGAGCGCACGGACGATACGCGAGCCGAACCGTTGTCGGAACCGGCCGCCACATCCGACGCGGTTCCCGTCCCCAGCGGAACACCTGCGCCGGCGCGGCCGGACCCGAACATGTTTGCGCACACCGCGTCGATCAGCGCGTCGAGCGTGCCGTGGCAACCCGTCAATGCCCCGCAGCCGCCGCAGCCGCCGGGGCCGCCCAAGGGGCCCGAGCCTGCGCCGGAGAAGCGGGGGCGCAAGCGAGTCCTCATCGCCTCCGCGGCTGCCGCGGCAGTGGTGCTGTTGGTGATCAGCGGGGTCTTCATCGTCACGTCGTCGCGAGACAAGCAGGGTGACGAAGCGGCGCCAAGTGCACCGGCCGCGCAAGTCGAAGCGCAGGCGGTATGGCAGCCGATCGCGGATGCGCGCGTCGCCCGCGAGGCGGTGGCGGCCACCGAGGCCGACGGCACCATCTGGGTCTTCGGCGGCATGGGCGCCGATGACCGCGTCAGCGGACAACACGAGGGCTACGACCCCGCGATCGACAGCTGGAAGAGCGGTGAAGACCTACCTGTTCCCGTGCAGCACGCGATGGCGGTGACGTGGCGGGAGAACCCGGTCGTGCTCGGCGGTTGGCGCACCGACGGTGCGAACGTGAGGGTCGCGACCGATCAGGTGTGGCGGGTGGTCAACGGTCGCTGGACAGAGCTGCCGCGTCTGTTGCAGCCCCGGGCGGCCGCCGCGGCCGCCGTGGTCGGCGATCGCATCATCGTCACCGGCGGCGTCGGCGCCGACGGCAACCTGTTGAGCACGACCGAGGTCTTCGACGGCACGTCGTGGACGCTCGTCGCGCCCATCCCCACCGCGCGGCAGATGGCGGGCGCGGCGTCGGACGGCGACGTGGTGTACGTCCTCGGCGGCACGAGCGGGAACGCCGACCTGGCGACGGTCGAGGCGTACGACCCCGCATCGGACACGTGGACCAGTCTTTCCGAACTTCCCGGACGCCGTAGCGACTTCGGCGTGGCATACGCCGATGGACGGCTGGTCGTGGCGGGGGGCATGTCTGGGGGCCAGGTCCTCAATAGCGTTGTGTCACTCGATCTCATGACTCAGTCGTGGAATGGCTTGCCGGACATGGGTACTGGCCGCCACGGCATGGCGGTTGCCGGTGTTGGCAGAACTGTCTATGTGATCGGCGGGTCGACCGGTGCCGGTGATGGGCAGATCACGTCGTCGGCCGAAGCCCTGAAGCTGGGTGCGCGCAAACCGCAGCCGGCGTCGGAGTGGCAAGCCCTGCCCGATGCGCCGACCGAGAGATTGATGATGGCGTCGACGGTGCTTGACGGGAAGATCTGGCTCGCCGGCGGGATGCTCGGCCACGACGAGACCCTCCAAACTGTGGAGAGCTACGACCCGGCGACGGGGGTTTGGCAACCCCAACCGCCCTTGCCGATACCCCTGCATCACGCGACCGCGGCGACATATCGCGGTGAGGCTGTCGTCATCGGAGGTGCCAGCGAGACCCTTGCGGAGGCGTCGAACAAGGTTTTCGCATTCCGCGAAGGTAAGTGGGTAGAGCTACCGCCCCTGCAACATGCCCGCGCTGCCGCGTCCGCAGCGGTCGTCGGCGACAAGCTCGTCGTCGTCGGCGGGCAGAACGATAAACAGCTCGTCGCACCGACCGAGGTGTTCGACGGAGAGTCCTGGACGCAGGCGGCCGACCTGCCGACCCCGCGTGAGCACCTCGCCGCGGTATCCGATGGCGTCTACGTGTACGCGGTGGGCGGACGAAATCTGTCCTCCGACGAGAACTCCGCGGCGGTGGACCGCTATGACCCGGCGTCGGGGAGTTGGGCGGAGCTGGCGGACATGCCGTCCGCGCGGGGGAGCTACGGCGCCGCGTTCATGGAGGGCCGGATCGTGGCCGTCGGTGGTGAGGAGCCGACGCGCGTGCTGGCCACCGTCGAGATGTACGACACCTCGAGTGGCAAGTGGACAACGGTGGCGCCCTTGGGAACTCCGCGTCACGGCCAGGTGGTAGCCGCGGTCGGCTCGACGCTGTATTGCATCGGCGGCGCCGACCGGCCCTCGCATGAAGGGCCCGTCGCCACCGTGGAGGCCCTCGACTTCACCTAACTTCACTTGGTCGGGATGAAGTTCGCCACAGCCGGAATCGTCTGCAGCCATCGTTAGTTCGGCGATATCACTGCACACCGGCGAACCTACGACCGAGTCGATTTAGCGGGTTGATTGCCTGCAGAATATCGCAGGTAATCAACCCGCTAAGCGAGAAACCGTGGCCCACAGCCGGTTTCATCGAACCGGCGTCCTAGCTGGAGAGAGCCGGGGACGTGATCCATGAGCGGGAGCGTCCATAGGTCGGCCAGGTTCACCCTGGTCGACTGTGCGTGACGCATGCCCAGAAACGTCACGTCGACTCGGCGGTATGAGGTTGCTCGCTAGCTGACTAAGAGTCGGTGTCGCGCAGCTGGGCGATTGTGACGGCGCCGCGGCGAAGCGCCTCGTTGGCCAGCCGCACCCGGCGGTCTCCCTCGGCGGGGATGGAAAATTTGTCGTACAGGTTCTGCAGATGCTGTTTGACGGCCGCCTCGGTGACGAACAGCTCGCCGGCCATCCGCCGAACCGACGGCAGCTCAGGAAAGGCGTCGTCGGACACCAGGGGGCGGCACAACACCACCAGCACGTCGAGTTCGCGCGGGGTCAGCCGCGGCGGGAGCTCCAACGGCTGGGCAGTCTTTGTTTCTTCATCGAGTTTTCCTTCGCCCGAATCCCTTACCTCCCAGAACAGCAGCCGCGACTTGCCGACCCGCACCTCGTCACCGGAACGAAGGACGCGTTCGGCGGTGATCCGCTCTCCGTTGAGGTACGTGCCGTTGCGGCTCCCCAAGTCGCGTATCGACCACGCGAATCCGAGGTTCTCCAAGACGGCATGCAGTCGCGAGACGGTTTCGTCATGCTCGAGCGACACCGCATTGGTCGAGGCCTTACCGAGGGTCACTCGTTGACCGTCCAACGGGATCAGCTCCCGTCCTGACGGCTTCGAGACCTCGAGGTGGGACGACATGCTGGCAATTCTGACCCGCCCTGCCTTTCTACGGCGAGTTAGTGACTTTTTTCCAGAACCGGGTGACCCGCTTGGCGGGCGCTGATTCCGACAGCGGTGGCCACGGCCAGTCGCTGCGGTCCTTGCCGCGCGGCGCCTTCAGGAAGGCCAGCCCCAGAACCAGGCCGAAGATCACGTGCCCGACCAGCGTGATCACGAACGTCGCCGGGTTCAGGTCGAACATCATCTCCTCCCCATGCGGAGCCAGCGCCACGGTTGCCATCAGGCCCGTCCAGGGGAAGACCGCGAACGCCACTGCGGCCAGCAGCGCGTAGACGTTCTTCCATCGGTCGATGCCCACCGCGAACGCGATGACGAAGAACGCCACCCCGAGCCCGCCGGCGTCCCCGATGTACCGGTACACGTAACCGACCGCCGCGCTGCCCGCGGTATCCGGCTCGCCGGTGACGAACGAACCCATCACCGGGATGAAGTCGCCCATCAGTCCCAGCACGTGCACGGCGAACAGCCGGGCACCGTCATAGACGATGCACGCCACCATTCCGGCGATCAGGCCACGCCCGACGATGATGTCGATCCGGTGCGGTGCGAATGTGACAAGCGTGGCGAGCACGGCGACCAGCGCGATGGTGACCATCGTGATGGCGCTCTGCGAGGCCAGGCCGAACACCTCGGCCGAGATCGCCAGGATCGGCATCGACGCCAGCACCATCACCAACCCAACCCGGGCAAAGTCCCACTTGGTGGGCTTGCGCTGGATCGTGCTCAGGTCCGCGTAGCGCTGCCGCACAGTGTTGGCGACCTTGCCGACGACGGGCAGGTCGACGGGGCGCAGGCGCACCGTCTTGCCGTCAAAGCCGCTGATGGCCTTCGGCAGCGCCTTCGTCGCCAGTTCGATGGGCCGCAGTCGCGTCGTCTTCTCGTCCGGCGTGAGGCGCAGCCGCACAGTTTCTTCCGGTGGCCGAGTGGTGCCGGACGGTGCTGTCGCGAACATGGTGCTTCCTAATGTCGGTCGGTTCCTAAAGTGCCGACATCCATAGTCGTGATCAGGACCTGCGTCCGTAATCGCCGGCAAGTCAGGTTTGCCGCATCGATGGACAGAGTTTCCTACCCGCCAGGTAAGGGCCCGCGTTAACGTCGGCCACGTCTCGTCGCGCTTGTGAACTGCCGCTTTCGAGCACCCGTCACATTGCAGCGAAAAGCTGAGACAGCGTGCGTCACTGTGGGTTTCGAGAGCCGAGAACCACTGAGTATCTTCAATTCCCTGTTACGGCACGGGATGCGGTGGGAGTATCCACCAGATGCGCGCAGGGATAATCGGAGCCGGGTTCATCGGCGCAGTGCACGCCAATGCCGTGCGTGCCGCCGGCGGGTTGGTCGCGCGGGTCGCGGCGTCGACGCCGGAGCGGTCCGCCGCGGCTGCCGACCGATTGGGCGCGCTCGCCCCCGCCGCCACCGCCGAGGAACTGATCGATTCCGACGACGTCGACGTGGTGCACATCTGCACCCCGAACTCTCTGCACACGCCACTGGCACATCGCACACTTGCCGCAGGCAAACCGGTGGTCTGCGAGAAGCCGCTGGCGACAACACTTTCCGACGCCCACTCGTTGGTGACCGCGGCGAACGGCCGGGTGGCGACGGTGCCGTTCGTGTACCGCTTCTATCCGGCGGTGCGCGAAGCTCGGGCGCGAATCGCGGCGGGGGAGGCCGGGCCGCTGCACCTGCTGCACGGAGCCTATCTGCAGGACTGGCAGGCCGGCGGTGCCGATGCCGGCTGGCGCGGCGAGGCCACCGAAGGCGGCGCTTATCGGGCGTTCGCCGACATCGGCGTGCACTGGTGCGACCTCGTCGAGTTCACCACCGGGCACCGCATCGTCCGACTGCTGGCTCAAACCGCCGGCGGCGGCACGTTCACCACCGTGCTGTTCTCCACCGACGCAGGCGCATCCGGATCGATGCTGGCCAGCCAAACCGCCATCGGCAGGCGCAACGCGGTGCGGTTCTCCCTCGACGGCGCCGACGCCGCATACGCCTTCGACCAGGAACACCCAGAAACGCTCTGGGTCGGTGGGTTGGAGGGCAACCTCACGCTGCACCGCGGGTCACCCGCGACTTCCGCGGCGACGGCGCGCTACTCGCTACTCCCACCTGGACACCCGCAGGGCTATCAGGACTGCTTCAACGCCTTCGTCAAAGACACCTACGCCGCGATCGACGGGTCCGCCCCGGATGGGCTGCCCACCTTCGCCGACGGCGCGCGGGCCGCCGAGCTCGTCGACGCCGTGATCACCTCGTCCGAATCCTCGACCTGGGTGGAGGTCCCCTCATGAAACTCGGATTCCTCACCGCCTGCCTGCCCGACCACTCGCTGTCCGACATCGCGGCGTGGGCCGCCGCGAACGGCTTCGAGGCCCTCGAGGTCGCAGCATGGCCCGACCTGGGTGCCCGCCCGTTCACTGCCACCCACCTGAAGGCCGACGGTTTCGGGCAGCGCGAGGCCGACGAACTGAGGGCCCTGTTTGACCAGCATGGGCTGACGCTGTCGTCGCTGGCCTACTACGACAACAACCTGCACCCCGACCCGACCGAGCGCAAGGCGGTCAACGACCACGTCGCCGCCCTCATCGACGCCGCCGCGCTGCTGGAGTGCCCGACGGTGGGCACCTTCGTCGGTCGCCACCCCGGCCAGACGGTCGCCGAGAACCTGCGCGCGGCAGAGGATGTGTTCGCGCCGCTGGTGGATCGGGCGGGGGAAAACGGCGTCAAGGTGATCATCGAGAACTGTGTGATGGAGGGCTGGCATCCCGACGGCTATCCCGGCAACCTGGCCTACTCCCCGGAGCTGTGGGAGTGGATGTTCTCGCTCGGGCTGTACCTGAACTTCGATCCGTCGCACCTGATCTGGATGGGCATCGACCCCGTCGAAGCGGTCCGGCCCTACGTGGACAAGATCCCGCACGCGCAGGCCAAGGACGTGCAGCTGTTCCCTGAGAAGCGCAACCGGTACGGCTGGCCTGGCAAGGCCGTGGTCCGGGAGGACCCGTGGGACGTCGGCTGGTGGCGCTACCGGGTGCCCGGCCTCGGCCAGGTCGACTGGCCGCATCTGATCGACGCCCTTTACGAGGGTGGTTTCGACGGCGTGCTGTCCGTCGAGCACGAGGACCCGGTGTGGGGCGGCACGCAGGAGCGGATCAAGACCGGCCTGCGCGTCGCCCACGGCACCCTGCGGCCCCTGATCGTCGTCTGAAACGAAAGGCATACGCACATGACGGCTACGACAGATCAGCCCCGAGGCGCCATCGATACAGCGACACGTCTGAAGCTCTCCACGATGATGTTCCTCGAGTTCTTCGTGTGGGGCGCCTGGTTCGTCACCATGGGCACCTTCCTCGCCGGAAACCTGTCGGCATCGGGCAGCCAGATCAGCCTCGCCTACCTGACCCAGTCCCTCGGCGCGATCGCGGCTCCGTTCATCATCGGGCTCATCGCCGATCAGTTCTTCTCCGCCCAAAAGGTGCTTGGCATACTGCATCTCGCCGGTGCCGCGCTGCTGTTCTTGGCGTCCACGATGTCGACCTTCGAGGCGTTCTTCCCCGTCATCCTCGCCTACATGGTCGTGTACATGCCGACGCTGGCCCTGGTGAACTCGGTGTCGTTCCGCCAGATGACCAATCCGGAGAAGCAATTCCCTGCGGTGCGGGTGCTCGGCACCATCGGATGGATCGTCGCCGGGGTGATCATCGGCTGGTTGAGCTGGGAACAGCAGGGGCAGCTCACCATGACCTTCCGGATGGCCGCGGTCGCGTCATTGATCCTTGGCGTGTTCAGCTTCATGCTGCCCGCCACCCCGCCGACTCGTCGCGGCGAGAAGATCACCATCCGCGACATCCTCGGGCTCGATGCGCTCGGTCTGCTGAAGCACCGTTCGTACCTGGTGTTCTTCCTGTCCTCGATCGCGATCTGCATTCCCCTTGCCTTCTACTACAACTTCACCAACCTCTTCCTCAACGAGGAGGGCGTGGGGTCTGCCGCCGCCGTGCAGTCGCTTGGGCAGGTGTCCGAGGTGCTGTTCCTGCTGCTCTTGCCGTTCCTGCTGATGCGACTCGGGGTGAAGCTCACGCTGGCGATCGGGATGGCCGCCTGGGCGTTGCGGTACGTCTTCTTCGCCTTCGGCGATTCAGGAAGCATGTTCTGGCTGCTCCTGCTTGGCATCGTCCTGCACGGGATCTGCTACGACTTCTTCTTCGTCGCCGGACAGATCTACACCGACAAGTTCGCAGGCGAGCGGGTCCGCAGCGCGGCGCAGGGGATGATCACCCTGGCCACCTACGGCGTGGGCATCCTGATCGGTTCGCTTGCGGCGGGCCCCATCGTCGACCGCTTCGCAACCGCCGACGGTCATGACTGGACCCAGATTTGGATCATCCCTGCCGCCATCGCGGGCGTCGTGATGGTGCTGTTCCTGCTCCTGTTCAAGGACCGGCGGGAGGAACAGGCGACGACGTCCGCGGCACCGGGAGCCGTAGTCCCGGACCGAGAGTCTCCGTGATCAGAGAGCGGATCGCGCTGGGGGAGTACGGCCCGAGATGCAGGAGTATCCGGTAATGGATGGGGCCGTACAGGCGCTCGACGAGTAGCGGTAGGTCGGCGTCCGACGCCAGTTGATGTTGCTCTTGTGCGGTGCGCAGTCGCGCGAGCGTGACCTCGTTGCGGGGCCGGATGAATCGGTCGGCGAGGGCATGGGCGAGTTGCTCGTCGTGTTGTGATTCGGCGATGAGTCCGGTGTAGGCCGCGCCACGGGAGCCGGTCATGAACTCGATGAGGATCTCCAACTGAGCCTGGAGGTCAGCGACGATATCCCCCGTATCGGGAAGGGCCATGGCGTCGGCGCCCGATTCGTGAAGTGCCTCCAACACGACGGCGCCCTTGGTGGGCCACCATCGGTAGATCGTCTTCTTGCTCACTGCCGCACGCGCCGCAATGGCCTCCACGGTCACGTTGCCGTAGCCCTTTTCGGCGCAGAGTTCGAGGGCCGCGTCCAGGATCGCTCGATGACTCTTCTGGCTGCGGCGAAGGGCGTTGGGAGTCGCCATGGCGGCATCGTAGCGGAAACGACACGTGTCGTATTGACACTGACTGCGGCGGGCCGTACCGTTGTCGACACGATACGTAGCGTGTCGTTGTCCGCCCGGCCGGAGGAAGGACCCCGCGATGTCCACCGCATTGACCATCCTCTGGGCCGCATGGGTGGGCTTCTGCGCCGTGTCCGTCTTCTCCCGAGCGCACTGGATTGTGCACCCCATGGCCGAATACGGCGTACCGAGTTCGTGGTGGCCGTGGCTCGGCACGGCGAAGGCCACCGGAGCCGCCGGCCTCCTCGTTGGCCTTTTCATACCGGCTATCGGCGTGATGGCCGCAATCGGACTGGTGCTGTATTTCATCGCAGCGGTAGCCACCGTGGTGCGGGCCCGCGTGTACTCGAGTTCCGCCGTGCTGCTGGTCTTGTAAGGCCCGGGACTAGCGAAGCGGGGGCCTCGTGCGGTCTACTGGGACGGGGTTTGCTGTGCCGTCCTGGGGAGGGGCTAAATGTCTGGATACGGTCAGTTCTGTCCGGTGGCCAAGGCCATGGAATTGCTCGACGAGCGTTGGACTGTGTTGGTGGTCCGGGAGTTGCTGATGGGGAGTAGTCACTTCAACGATCTGCGCCGCGGCGTGCCGAAGATGTCTCCGACTCTGCTGTCGAAACGGCTGCAGACGCTGACGCGGGCCGGTGTCGTCGCACGCTCCGAAGAAGACGGTCGCACGGTGTACACGCTGACCGACTGTGGCAAGGAACTGATCAGCGTGATCGAGGCCCTCGGCGCGTGGAGTGTGCGCTGGTTCGGCGACCTCGTCGACAAGGACCTCGACCCGAGCATTCTGATGTGGGACATCAGGCGAACCATTCCCGTCGAGGAGTGGCCGCGGACCCGCACGGTGTTGGCGTTCCAACTAAAGGGTGTGCCTCCCAAGGCCTCTCGATGGTGGCTGATGGTCGCCAGCGGAGAACCCGACGTGTGTGACTTCGATCCCGGATACGAGGTTATGGCCACCATCGAGACCGACGTCCGCACCCTGGCCCAGGTGTGGCGGGGCGACTTGTCGTGGCAACGGTCGTTACTCGATGGCTCGGTCGCCATCAGCGGGCCATCGGATGTGCGCCGGGCCGTGCCCGCCTGGTTGGGCCAATCAAGCTTGGCCGGAGTTCCGCGCCCCGCATGAAGGTTTAGCCGATGTCACGCATGCGGCGGCGGCGCGAGGCGAATAGCGTTGTCGCGCAAAGTATCACGAGCAGCGCAATGCAGCCGTAGGCAACTGCATCGCCGATCCGCGAGTAGATGGTCCCAACGCCGCGTGTCGGCACATCGGCCACCATCGTCAGCGCGGGTGTTGTGAAGTAGTCGGCGGTGGCCAAGGGTTGTCCAAGGTGGTCCACCGCGACGGAGATTCCGTTGCCGGTCGGACGCACCATCGCGACACCGTTCTCGACCGACCGGAAAGTCGCTGCCCTGGCGTGGATCTCATCGACCGGCTGCCAATCGTTGGACGGCACCAACAGGATGTCCGCCCGTGCCTGACCTGCTTGGCGAACCAGCGCCGGGAAGTCAACATCGAAGCAGATGATTGTCGCAAGCCGGCCGTAGGGCGTTTCAGTCGTCGGCACCACGCCCGGCCCCGGCGCAAATACGTCGGCATCACCGAGCGGATGGATCGCTTTGTAATAGTTCTGCACGACTTTGCCCGAGGGGTCGATCAGGATGGCCCGGTTCTCCGCGAAAGGGTAATGCTCGGTGCTCAGTTCGACGATCAGGCCCAGTTGCAAGTAGATATGTTGCTCGCGGGCAAGGGCTTCCGCCCGCCGAACCAGCGCGTCCTCGTCTTCCTTGCGCACGAAAACAGCTGCCTCCGCCCAGCCCACGATCTTCGCCCCCGCTTGCGCCTCCCGGCGTGTCCGCGCCAACAGATCGTCGATGACCTGGCCGTGCTGGTCGCTTTCCGACAGGGCGCGGTCGGCGGCCAGTGCTGCAACGCGCACGGTCGGAACGGTCGGTTGAAAGAATGCCAGTCGAACGCTGCCGAGCAGCAGCGCCATCAGCAGCACTGCTGCCAATGGAACGACGCTCGAACGCATTGTGGCCCAGCGTAATCCGTGCTCCCAGATCTCATTGGCAACCGGCGCGAGCCACATGATGAGGAAGACCATGCCCCAAATGCCGGTGATGGCCGCCATCTGGGTGAACGGAAGGAAGCCGAACTGGCTGTAGGCGATTGAGCCGAGGGTGCCGAGCGACGTCAACCCGAAGGCCCAGTCCAGCACCACAGCCGTCGCTGGGAAGATCAGCGTTCGGGCCCAACCCGGTACTCGCCGGGCGAGCGCGGTATCGGCGACATATGGAAGGACGCCGAACGCCCCGCCGACGGCGTAAGTGAGTGTCTCCGCTGGGATGAGTCCACCGCGCATCGAAACGAGGGTCGCGAGGTAGTGGACCAGCGCGAGGATGGGCAGGGCCAGGCGCGCGCGTTGCATGCGCGAGAATCGCAGCAGAAAGATCGGGGCCAACCACGCGGCCAGCGGCAGGATGGTTTGGAACTGGGCGAACGGCAGAAGCATCGAACCGACCCCGAGCCACAACCAGGACGATCGAGTCGATGCGATGAGTGACTCTAGCGTCTGCCGGACCAGGTCGAACACCGGTTTGATGTCCACATATGAAAAATCTATGAGGATTGTGACGGGGCGCTGTATGACCGCGAGAATGGGCAGATGACGTCTGTGCCGGTCAGCGATTTGGGTGCGGGGCCCCGTCGCGCCATTCTCGGCCAGCTGCCCCGTATGTACCGCGTGGATGGGTCGCCGATCCGGGTGCTGCTTGTCGACGACGAACGCGCGCTGACCAATCTGGTCAAGATGGCGTTGCAGTACGAGGGCTGGGAGATCGACGTCGCCCATGACGCACGCGAAGCCGTCGACAAGTACCGTGCGAGCACGCCCGACATCCTGGTCCTCGACATCATGCTGCCCGACATGGACGGCCTCGGCGTGCTGCAGCAGATTCGCGATTCCGAGACCTACACGCCGACCCTGTTCCTGACCGCTCGCGACTCGGTGGTCGACCGTGTCACCGGGTTGACGGCCGGCGGCGACGACTACATGACCAAGCCCTTCTCCCTCGAGGAGCTGGTGGCAAGGTTGCGCGGGCTGCTGCGCCGATCGGCCTACCTGACGCCCGACGACAAGGAGATGCTGACCGTCGGCGACCTCGAACTCGACAGCGCCAGCCGGGAAGTGGCGCGGGCCGGCGAGCCCATCTCGCTCACGTCGACCGAATTCGAGCTGCTGCGATACCTGATGCGCAATCCCCGCAAAGCATTGACCCGCAAGGAGATTCTGCGGCGGGTGTGGAATTACGATTTCGGCGGCCGCTCGAGCATCGTCGACCTCTACGTCTCGTACCTTCGCAAGAAGATCGACACCGAGCGCGAGCCGATGATCCACACCGTGCGAGGCGTCGGGTACATGCTGCGGCCCGCAGAATGAGTCGCCTGCTGCGCATCTGGCGAGGCTGGACACTACTGCGGCAGCTCGTGATCGGCGTCTCGGCGCTGGTCATGGTGGCATTGGTGGTCGTCGGAACGATGTCTGTGTTGACCCTGCGGGCGTCGGTCCAGGGCATCCTCGACGCAAACCTGGCGGGGTCAGCCGACGGATTCAGCCACTCGGTGACGAAATATCGGATCACACCGCTGCAGTCCGGTGAACTGCCGCCGCAGGGCGCGATGAAACCGCTGACATATCTCATCGGGCAGGCGCCGGGCAATGTCATCGCCCTGATCCAAAACGGCAAGGTGGTGGATTCCGCATACTTCGTGGACGGAGAGGCGCGGCCGGCACCGCAGGCGGCCGTAGAGCAGATCGCCGAAATGTCTTGGACGGGTACAGAGCCGCGCACGGTTGAACTGCCCGGTTTGAATTGGTACCGGATGGTGGCGCGCCCCGGCGACGGAAACGAAGTCTTGGTGACGGGCGTATCGCGCCAGCCCGCGTGGGAGGCCGTGACGCGGGTGACCGCGATCGTAGCGGCCATGACCGCGCTGGCTTTGATCCTCACCGCGCTGAGCACGGTCGCGATCGTCCGGTTCGCGCTTCGCCCCCTAGGCCGGGTCTCCTCGACCGCGGCCGAGGTGGCGACTCTGCGATTGGACCGCGACCACCACGAGATCACGCCGCGGGTGCCGGAACAGGACACCGATCGGCGCACCGAGGTCGGCCTTGTCGGCGACACCCTGAACCGATTGCTCGATCACGTCGAACGGGCGCTGTCCGAGGTCGCGGCGTCGGATCGCCGCATGCGCCGGTTCATCACCGATGCCAGCCACGAACTGCGCACACCGCTGGCTGCGATTCACGGTTACGCCGAACTCACCCGCCAGGACGCCGCTGTGCTTCCCGAGACCACCGAGTACTCGCTGGCGCGCATCGAAGCCGAAGCGCACCGGATGAACAGGTTGGTGTCCGACCTGCTTCTGCTGGCACGGCTGGATGAAGGCCAGGACCTGGACACCACTGAGGTTGTCGACCTCTCCGACGTCGTATTGGATGCCGTCAACGACGCCACCGTATCGGCGCCTACGCACCAGTGGCTCACACAGCTGCCCGACGGCGCGGTGTGGGTGCGGGGCGACCGCGCACGGCTGCATCAGCTGCTGGCCAATTTATTGTCGAACGCTCGGGTGCACACCCCGGCAGGCACCACTGTGACGGCCGGGATCGGTACCGGCAGAGGCGATGACGGCGTGCCGTACGTCCAGCTCGCCGTCGCCGATAACGGCCCCGGGATCCCTCAGGACCTTTTGCCCCACCTGTTCGAGCGCTTCTTCCGCGGTGACAAGTCACGGTCGCGGCAGGCGGGCAGCTTTGGATTGGGATTGTCGATTGCGGCGTCGATCGTGGACGCGCATCACGGCACGATCGCAGCCGAATCAGGCTCTGGCAGAACGGTCTTCAAAGTGCAATTGCCGACGGTTCAACATGAACCGTCGGCAACCGCCGAATTGGTATGAGCCTTTAGCAGGCAACGTCGACATAAACCGTCTGCGACGTCACCGTCGTGTTCACTGAACCGCCACCGCGGGAGTCCGTCGTCTGGTGCGTTTGTCCCGGACGTACGGCGCTGACCGAGCATTGCGAAAGTGGCGCAGCGCCAGTCCTGTTGACGATGACGTTGTACCCGTCGGCCTCGAGCGAGCGCACGGTGTCGTTGACTTGCGACGGGCCCGTCGGCGCCGCGGTGGCGACGGCGGCAAGGGCTACGAAGCCCGATGCCAAGGCGGTTGTGGTAAAACCAACGGCGAGATAGCGTTTCATTCCCGACCCCTTCATAGATTGGTATGCTTATGCACTTCAATCTAGAGTCGTTCTGTGCTATCGCCAGATCCTCATAGGGATTGCAAACATATGCATTTGGTATGAGTGACTAGCGCGAACGGCGTTGCAGCAGAACCGATGCGCTGAGCACCACCAACCCGCCGACGGCCAAGACCGCACCCGCTGCGGCCGGGGCGGTGTAGCCGTATCCGGCCGCGATTACCACGCCGCCGACCCACGCACCTGTGGCGTTGCCGACGTTGAGCGACGAATGGTTCAGCGCCGCAGCCAGTGTCTGCGCGTCGTGCGCGACATCCATCAGCCGCGTCTGCAGTGCCGGCGCGATCGCCGAGCCTGCCGCGCCGATGCCGAACAGCACCAACAATGCCGTCCATGGGTTGTGCGAGGCGAACACGAAGATCGCAAGCACCGTGCCGAGCGCGGCGATCGAGACGTACAGCGCGCGAATCACCGACTGGTCGGCCAATCGGCCACCGACCAGGTTGCCGACCACCATTCCGATGCCAAAGACCATGAGTGCCACCGGAACCAGCGCACGCGGCAGCCCGGAGACGTCGGTCATGGTGGTGCTGACATAGGTGTAGACCGCGAACATGCCGCCGAAGCCGATCATGCCAACCAGCAGCGCCAGCCACACCTGGACGCGGCGCAGCGCACCGAGCTCCGTCAGCGGGCTGCTGCTGTGCATCGACCGCAACCGGGTCGGCAGCCAGAACCACAGTGCGGTCAGCGTGATCGCGCCGATAGCGACCACCAGCCCGAACGCGCTGCGCCAGCCGAGCGCCTGGCCGAGCCACGACGCGACCGGGACGCCGATAACCGTAGCCACGGTCAGGCCGGACATCACGTGTGCGACGGCCTTCGCGCGGTTCTGCGGCCCCATCAGGTGTGCGGCCACCAGGGCCGCAACCCCGAAGAACGCGCCGTGCGGCAGTCCTGCGATAAAGCGTGCGGCCATGAGTGTCTCGTACGTCGGTGCCAGCGCACTGGCCAGGTTGCCGAGTGTGAAGACCGCGATCAGGCCGAGCAGCAGCGGCTTGCGTGGCATCCGCGCCGTCAGCGCGGCGATCAACGGTGCGCCGACGACAACGCCAAGCGCATACGCCGAAATAACGTGGCCCGCCGTGGGCTCGCTGATTCTCAGGCTCGTCGCGATATCGGGCAGCAGGCCCATGGCGACGAACTCGGTGGTGCCGATCCCGAAGCCGCCGAGCGCAAGCGCGAGCACGGCCAGCCAGCGCACCGTTGGGTCGGGTGCGACGACCGACGGCTGGACGGACGGGCGGTCAACCGTGACGGTCACGTGAGCTCCTCGCGAGGTCGGAAATCGTTGTCCAGTCGTGCCGTTCGACGATGTCGGCGGGGGTGAGCCAGCTGCCGCCGACACATCCGACATTCGGCAGCGCCAAGTAGTCGGTGAGATTTGTCGGGGACACTCCGCCGGTCGGACAAAACCGGGCAGCGGGAACGGGTGAATGGATGGCGCGCAGGTACTCGGCGCCACCTGCGGCTTCGGCCGGAAAGAACTTCATATTGGTGTAGCCGTCTTCAAGCAGCGTCAGGACTTCCGAGACGGTGGCCACGCCAGGCAGGTGCGGTAATCCACTGTCGCGCATGGCCGCCCGCAGGTCACGCGTGCTTCCGGGCGACACCAGGAACTGTGCTCCTGCCGCCGCCGCCTGCTTGGGCTGGTTGGCCTCGACGATGGTGCCCGCTCCGACGAGGATCTCGGGCACCTCCGCGGCGATCCGCTCGATGGCGTCCATCGCGGCAGGGGTGCGCAGGGTCAACTCGATGATGGGCAGACCGCCGTCCACGAGCGCCCTGGCGATCGGGACGGCGTCCGCGGCGTCGTGTACGACGACGACGGGAATGACCGGGGCGATGTCGAGCAATGACGTGGGTTCTCTCATAACGCGCTCCTGAAAACGCTCGCGCCCTCGTCGGCAGGGCCGACCGCGGCGCGCATGCTGGCGAAGAGTTCGCGGCCCGTGCCGACCCACTCGTCGGCCGACGGTGCCCTGCCGGTGGGCGCGCGGGTCGCGAACTCGTCATCGGGCACATGGAGGGTCAGCGCACCGGCGTCGGCGTCGAGCGTGATGACGTCGCCGTCCAGTACCCGGGCCATCGGCCCGTCGGTGGCCGCCTCTGGGGTGAGATGGATTGCGGCGGGCACCTTTCCGGATGCGCCCGACATGCGGCCGTCGGTGACCAGCGCCACCCGGTAGCCGCGGTCCTGAAGCACACCCAGCGCGGGCGTGAGCTTGTGCAGTTCCGGCATGCCGAGGGCCTTGGGCCCTTGGTAGCGCAGGACCGCAACGAAATCGCGGTCAAGCGAACCGGATTGGAAGGCGCACAGGAACGCTTCCTGGCTGTCGAAGACGGCCGCAGGCGCGGTGACCGTCCGATGCTGCCGATCGACCGCGGATGTCTTGATCACTGCCGTTCCGAGGTTTCCGGTCAGCGTCTTCAAGCCGCCATCGGGTGCGAACGGATCGTCGGCGCCGCGCAATACCGTCGTGTCGAGGCTTGCCCTGGCGCCGTCCACCCATCGCAGCCCCTCGCCGTCCAGTCGAGGTTCGGATGTGTAGCGGTGCAATCCGTCACCGGCGACCGTGCGCACGTCGGGATGCATGAGCCCGGCGTCCAGCAGCGAGCCGATGACGAACGCCATCCCGCCGGCGGCGTGAAAGTGGTTGACGTCCGCGTGCCCGTTCGGATACACGCGGGCCAGCAACGGCACGACGGCCGACAGGTCGGCGATATCGTTCCACGACAAGGTGATTCCTGCGGCATGGGCGATCGCTACCAGGTGCATCGTGTGATTGGTCGAGCCCCCGGTGGCCAGCAGCGCGACGCATCCGTTGACAACGGCACGTTCGTCGACGATGTGTCCGACCGGCGTATGTCGATCCCCGAGAGCGGTAAGACCGGTCACCTGTCGACCCGCCTCGGCCGTCAGCGCTTCCCGCAAAGGAGTGTCCGGATTGACCAGACTGGTGCCGGGAAGATGCAGCCCCATCGCCTCCATCAGCAGCTGGTTCGAGTTCGCGGTGCCGTAGAACGTGCACGTGCCACTGCCGTGATACGACGCCGCCTCGGCGTCCAGCAGCGCGTCGCGGCCGACTTTGCCCTCCGCGTGCAACTGGCGGATCTTCGATTTCTCGGTGTTGGGCAGGCCCGAGGTCATCGGTCCGGCCGGCACGAAGATGACGGGAAGATGCCCGAATCCCAATGCTCCGATCAGCATTCCGGGCACGATCTTGTCGCATACCCCGAGCAGTAGCGCACCGTCGAACATGTCGTGTGACAGCGCTATCGCGGTCGCCATCGCGATGACGTCACGGCTGAACAACGACAGCTGCATGCCGTCGCGGCCTTGGGTGATGCCGTCGCACATGGCGGGCACACCGCCGGCGAACTGGGCGATGCCGCCCGCCCCGAGCACGGCCTGCTTGAGCTGCGCGGGATAGCTCTCGAACGGCTTGTGCGCCGAGAGCATGTCGTTGTACGACGACACAATCGCGACGTTGGGTTTGACCATCCGACGAAGCGCGTTCTTGTCGCGGGTGCCGGATGCGGCGAAGCCATGCGCGAGGTTGGCGCAGGCGAGCCTTCCGCGGGCGGGCCCGGTATCGGCCGCTGCCGCCAGCCGGTTCAGATACGCGGTGCGCTGATCGGCGCTGCGTTCGGTGATCCTGGCCGTCACGTCGACGATCACGGGGTGCGTCATGAAGCTCCTTCGTGCCAGCGCCTGCCGTCGCGGTCGAGCAGCGAGGCGGCGTCGACGGGTCCGTCGGTGCCTGCCGGATACAGTCGCGGCAGGCGCGATGAGTTGTGCCATTGGCGCAGAATCGGTTCGGCCCACGCCCACGCAGCCTCGACTTCGTCGCGACGCATGAACAGCGTTGGATCGCCGCGAACCACATCCATCAACAGTCGCTCGTAGGCATCGGGAGAACGGCGCTGGAACGCCTGGGTGTAGTTGAGCGCCAGGGACACCGGCCGCATCCGGATGCCGCCGGGACCGGGCTCTTTCGCGGTCAGCTCGAGGCGCATCTCTTCATCTGGCTGAAGCGAGATGACCAACCGGTTCGGCTCGGGGTCGCCGTCGCTGCCGGGAAACATGGGCAAGGGAACAGGTTTGAACTGAATGACGATCTCGGAATACCGCTTTGACATCCGCTTCCCGGTACGCAGATAGAACGGCACGCCGGCCCATCGCCAGTTGTTGATCTCGGCTTTGACCGCGACGAACGTTTCCGTTGAGCTGTCCGGGTTTTCGGCGTCGGCGCGGTATCCCTCGACCACCTGTCCGTCGGCCAGTCCCGGTCCGTATTGTCCGGTCACGGTGTCGCGCTTGATGTCCTCGGCGGACAGTGGTTTCAGAGCCTGCAGGACCTTGAGCTTTTCGTCGCGAACGGTCTCGCGACCCACGTAGGTCGGCGGTTCCATCGCTACCAGGCACAGCACCTGCAGCAGGTGGTTCTGCAGCATGTCGCGCAGCGCCCCGGACTTGTCGTAGTAGTCGCCGCGGGCGCCGACGCCGAGCGATTCGGCGGCGGTGATCTGGACGTGGTCGATCCGGCTGGAGTTCCACAGCGGCTCGAACAACGTGTTGGCGAACCTGGTAACGAGCAGGTTCTGCACGCTCTCCTTGCCCAGATAGTGGTCGATGCGGAAGATCTGGTGCTCATCAAAGACGGAGCCAACGGCATCATTTATCGCCTGCGCGGAAGCCAGGTCGTGCCCGATCGGCTTTTCGAGCACCACCCGCGACGACTCGGTGACCAGGCCTTGGCTGCCGAGGGCATCGCAGATCGGCCCGAACAGTGCAGGTGCGCAGGCGAGGTAGAACACGCGGATGTCGACCGCAGCGGCGGAAAGCACGTCGGTGACGGCCACATAGTCGGCGGGTTCGGTCAGATCGATGCTGACGAAGCGCAGCCGAGCCAGGAACCGGTCGACGGTGTCGGTGTCGAGCAGCTCGGCGGCGACGAATCGGCCCAGTTCAGCATGGATTTTGTCGCGGTAGCCGGGCTCATCCAGGCCGGCCCTGGCCACGGCGATGATTCTGGTGTCGGTGGTCAGCTCGCCGTCCCGGTCGCTGAGGTACAACGCCGGCAACAGCTTGCGGATGGCGAGGTCGCCCGTTCCGCCGAAAATCACGAAGTCGCAGGGGTTGGTCACCGGGACCACGGTAGAGAGACTTTGGACTATGCGCAAACCCACTTACGTACTTGAAATGCAAAAGTCATCGGAGTTACGCTTTCGAACATGGCGTTTACCCGGACTTCACCGTCGATGTCCGCCGGCGATATCTATGCCCTGATCAGAGCGCGGCGGGATATCACCCGCGCCGAGATCGGACAGCTGGCCGACCTGTCCCGCACCGCCGTGTCCGCGCGGGTCGCGGCGCTGGCCGCGCAGGGCTTGGTCAGCGAGCATGAGCTGGCCCCTTCGACCGGGGGGCGTCCTGCGGCGTTCTTGAGCTTCAATGCCGACGCCGGCGTGGTGCTGTCCGCTGCTATCGGCCGGAGCCGCACCCGACTCGCCGTGTGCAACCTGGCTTGCGAAATTCTGGCGGCCACCGACATCGATCAGGAGCCCGGTCTCGGCCCCGACGACCTCATGCCCGACATCGTCAAGCGGTTCGACGCACTACTCGATGACTCTGGTTATCGAGACAACCGGATCTACGGGGTCGGTGTCAGCCTGCCCGGCACCGTCGATCAACAGCACGGCGGCAGCCTGAATTCGCCGATCATGAGCGGCTGGGACGGTATCCCGCTGCCGCCCTATTTCGCCGAATTGACCCATGCGCCGGTGGTTCTCGACAACGACGCCAACGTCATCGCGCTCGCCGAACGGCGCGGCGACCGCCAGGTGATCGACGATCTGCTGGTGCTCAAGGCCTCGACGGGCCTTGGCGCAGGGATCATCGCCGGCGGCGTGCTGCAGCGAGGCTCGGTGCAGGCGGCAGGGGAGTTCGGACACATCAAAACTGCCGCGGCGGTTGGCGTCCCGTGCCGGTGCGGGGATATCGGGTGCCTTGAGGCGATCGCCGGTGGTTGGGCCCTGGTGCGTGAACTCAAGGCGGGTGGTCGTTCTGTCGGCCACGTGCGCGACGTCGTGGAGTTGGCCAACAGCGGCGACGCCGACGCGCGTCGCATGATCCGCGACAGCGGTCGCCATGTCGGCGAGGTGCTCGCCGGCGCAGTGAACCTACTCAATCCCGCCGTCCTTGTCGTCGCAGGAGACATGTCAGGAGCGTACGACGTCTTCGTGGCCGGCCTGCGAGAAACGTTGTACGGCAACGCGACCGCGCTGGCCACCCGGGTGCTGCAAATCGTGCCATCGACCTATGGCAACCGTTCCGGTGTCATCGGTAGTGCCACGATGGTGCTGGACCACGTGCTGGGCCCGAGGGCGATAGATGCGATGCTTCAGCAGGCGACGTCCAGGTAGACGGTCTGCGACGTCACCGTCGTGTTCACTGAGCCGCCGCCGCGGGAATCCGTGGTCTGATGCGTCTGTCCGGGACGTACTGCGCTGACCGAGCATTGCGAAAGTGGCGCATCGCCAGTCCTGTTGACGATGACGTTGTATCCCTCGGCCTCCAGCGAGCGCACGGTGTTGTCGACCTGTGAAGGCCCCGTCGGTGCTGCGGTGGCAACGGCGGCAAGGGCGACAAAGCCCGATGCCAAGGCGGTTGTGGTAAACCCAACGGCGAGATAACGTTTCATTGTTCCGACCCCTTGATAGATTGGTTGTGCTTATGCATTTCAATCTAGGGTCGGATCGCGCTATCGCCAGATCCTCATAGGGATTGCAAACATATGCGTTTGATATGAGAGTTGCGCGAGCGTGAACAGAGCCGCTACAGCTTGGCGATTACGTTCTCCGCGAACGACTCCAGGTTGCGGATCTTGGCGTCGAGCGGTTCGGTGTCCTGCCCCATGATGTACGGAATGCGGAAGCCGACGATGACGTCGGTGACGCCCTTGTCCTCGAGGCGTTTGATGCCGTCGGCGGTGAACGCGTCGAGCGAGATGACGTGGATCTCAAACGGGCCCGTGCGCCCCTCTTGCTCACGAATCTGGTTGAGCCGCTTGATCATCCGGTCGAGTTCTTCAGGGTCGCCGCCGCCGTGCATCCAGCCGTCGCATCGTGCTGCGCGTTTCAGGGCGGCTTCGGCGTGACCGCCGACCAGAATCGGGATGGGCTTGGTCGGGGCGGGCGTCATCTTCGTCTTGGGGATGTCGTAGAACTCGCCGTGGAACTCGAAGTACTCGCCGGACGTCAGGCCCTTGATTATCTCGATGCATTCATCCATCCGCTTGCCGCGTTTGGCGAAGGGGACCCCCATGATCTCGTAGTCCTCGGGCCACGGGCTGGTGCCGACACCCAGCCCCAGCCGGTTGTCGAAGATCGCCGCCAGCGAGCCGGCCTGCTTGGCCACCAGCGCGGGCGGCCGGATCGGCAGCTTCAAGACGAAGAAATTGAACTTCAGCGTGGTGGTGACCGCACACAGCGCGCCCGCGAGCACGAACGCCTCGACGAACGCCTTGCCGTCGAGGAACTCGCGGTTCCCGTCGGGCGTGTACGGGTATTTCGCGTCCGACTCGAACGGGTAGGCGATGCTGTCCGCGATCGTCATGGCGTGGTAGCCCGCGGCTTCGGCCGCCTTCGCCAGCGGCACGTAGTACGTCGGATCGGTCATGGCCTCGGCATAGGTAAAGCGCATCCGGCCATACTAGAACGTGTTCTAGGTTTGAGGATCATGTCGTTGGGAATCTGACGGCCGTGAGCGCTGCAACGAAGGCCCTGTATAAACCCCTGTCGATCGCCACCAGCGTGGCCGGTGGCCTGCTGGCCGGCAAGATCTTCACCGAGATTTGGCAGCGAGTCAGTCCTTCGGATCAGGAGCCGCCGGAGCCCAAGGACCTCACCCGCTCGACCCGCGAGGCGCTCATCGCCGCCGCGGTGCAGGGTTTGATCTTCGGTGTCGTGCGGGCGGCCGTCGACCGGGCAAGCGCGAAAGGCTATCGGGCCGTCACCCATGAGGATCCGCGGTAGGCGTTGCACGGCATGATGGCGTAGGTGCGCAGCTGGCTGACCCGCAATGTCAGGGTTCTGTCGGCGGTCTCGTTTCTTCAGGACACCGCAAGCGAGCTGCTCTACCCGCTGCTGCCGATCTATCTGACATCGGTGCTGGGCGCGCCCGTCGCGGTGGTCGGTGTCGTCGAAGGCGCCGCGGAAGGCGCTGCGTCGCTGACGAAGCTGGCGTCGGGGCCACTTGGCGACCGGTTCGCGCGCCGTCCGTTGATCGCCACCGGGTATGGCATGGCCGCGCTGGGGAAGGTCATGGTGGCCGCGGCCTCCGGCTGGTCCGGGGTGTTGGCCGGCCGGGTTGTCGACCGACTCGGCAAGGGAATTCGTGGCGCGCCACGTGACGCGCTGCTCGTCGTGGATGTCGATGACGCCGCGCGCGGCCGGGTTTTCGGGTTCCACCGGGCGATGGATACGTTCGGCGCCGTCGTCGGCCCGCTCCTCGGTCTGGCCGGATACGAGCTGCTCGATCATCAGATCGCGCCGTTGCTGTGGGTGGCCGTCGTGCCGGCAGTCCTGTCCGTCGCGCTGGTGTTCGGAGTCCGTGAGCGACGGGTGGCGGTGCGCACCGTCAGCCGCAGGGCAGTCTTCGCCAGGGTCGGCGAGTTGCCTCGGCGCTACTGGCGGGTGAGCGGGGTACTGATCGCCTTCACCGTGGTGAACTTCCCGGACGCCTTGCTGTTGTTGCGGCTCAACGAGATCGGCTTCTCGGTGGTCGAGGTGATCCTGGCATACGTCACTTACAACGCGGTGTATGCGGTGTCGAGCTATCCTGCCGGGCTGTTGGCCGACCGGATTCCACGTGCTGCGGTGTTCGGCATCGGGCTGGTGTTCTTCGCCATCGGATATGCCGGCCTGGGGTTGACGACGGACCCGACGACGGCCTGGCTGCTGATCGGGGCCTACGGGTTGTTCGCAGGATGCACCGATGGCGTTGGCAAGGCATGGATCTCGTCGCTGATCGGCGCGGATCTACAGGCCAGTGGGCAGGGTGTCTTCCAGGGGCTGAGCGGTTTCGCGATGCTTGCCGCGGGATTGTGGGCCGGGCTGCTGTGGGGTGCCGACGGGCAGCTGCCGCTGCTCATCTCCGGCATAGTGGGCGGGGTGTTCGCTGTGGCGCTGCTCGCAGTGGCGTTCGGCGGGCGCTACATCTCGGGCACAAGCAGTTCGACGTCATCGCGCACGAACGGCGGGACGCCGACACCGACCACCGAGTAGCCGCCCTGCGGTGTGCGCTCGACGATGCGGGCCTCGGCGGAGTTCTCGCCGACCGTCACCGTCACGAGTAGGGGCAGCTTGGTCTCGTGGAGATCGGCGAAAAGCATTCCCTGCCAGTGATACCGACCGTCGATCGGCTCGATGTGCCCGGTCAGGCGCACCCGCGCGTCGTGAGCGTCGTCGCCGATGCGGACGGTGGCCTGTCCGTCGTACACCTCGTCATCGACGCCGATGTGCGAGCTGAGGTCGAAAGACGCGTAGATCTTGCGGCGCATGCGCCGCCAGTTGACTGCGCCGCCAGACTTAAATCGATCGGTGTAGGTGCGCTGCGTGCTACGGCGCACCTCGATACGGGTGCTGCGGGTGCGGGCCATGGCATCCAGGCACGCTGCGATGTACAGCTTCTGGCCACCGGCATCAGGACCTGAGACGAAGAACTGGTTCGGCAACCCATGCACCGCGACCCCCAGGTATGGCAGCATGCCGTCGGCCACCGGCGCTTGGTCGTAGGCGATCTCGACGCGGGCGTCGTACTGGTCGCCCCCGCGCGTCCGAAGTGTCCAGTGGTGGCGATCCTCGTCGAACACCGAATCGACGATCTCCACCGACCGCAGAATCACGACGTCGCTCATGGGTATGCCGGCCGGGTGGCCGTCGATCATGGCGACGTCGTAGACGTGACTCATCGTGGCAGGAACCCGCTGCGTCTCCACATGCGGCGCGCGATCGGGCCCATCAGCCCCACCTCTTCGAGAAAGGCTGCAAGTGGGGCAAATCCGAGGATCTGAACCTCGACACGGTGTGGGCTGCTGCGGGCCACGCGGCGCGCCTCGCGGCCATTGAGCCCCGTCCGGCCATACGGGACCTTGTTGCTGAATAGGTGGCGGAAGAAGTAGCCGCCGACGCCGTTGATGTTGGCCACGAACACTCTTGGGAGCCACCGCATGGTCGGTGCACGCTTGCGTAGCCCGTCACGGGCGAACTGGATGTGGCGCGCTTCCTCGGTGACGTGGATGCGCATGAGCCGCTGCACCATTGGCTGCAGTTCGGGGTCGTCCATCATCTGCCGCTGCAGCGAGTCGAAGATCTCCTCGCCGATCAGCGCTGCCACCCACAGCATCGGCCCCTGGAACGTGAACGGCAGGAGGTTGATGATCATGCGCTGATATCGCCTGGGCCGCACCGGCTTTGCGCCGACGCGCTCGATCGCCTTGCCGAACATCACCATGTGGCGGGTTTCGTCGCCGAGTTCGGTCAGCTCGTAATGTGTGGCACGGGCGGTCGGGTCCTGGTGCATCATCTTGCGCAACAGCGCCTGGTTGAGAATGTTCTCGAACCAGATGCCCGCGGACAGGGTGTTGACAAGCTCCTGGCGGGACAACTCGATGCGCTGCTCGTGGGTCATCTTGTCCCACAACGGCGTGCCGTACAGCGAGACGGTCTTCTGCGGCAGGAAGAATTTGTCCGGGTCCAGAGGAGCGTCCCAGTCGATATCGACGATCGGGGCGTAGGACTTCTTGACCGAGCCCTTGAGCAGACGGTCGGAGAATTCCTCGCGTGTAGGTGCAGTCACCGTTGACGTCCCTTCAATCGATGCCAAGCTCAAGGTAGTTAGCCGGACGCCGAGATGTCAATACCCCGGGTACTGCATACCTTGGGTAATTGCTGGTCAATGGCATACTCGCGTCCGTGGCTCGTCGTATTCACGTCATCGGCATCGGGGCAGGCGATCCCGCCCATGTAACGGCGCAGGCGATCGAGGCGCTCAACGACACCCAGGTCTTCTTCGCGATGGACAAAGGCTCGCAGTCCGATGACCTCGTGTCGCTGCGGCGACAGATCTGCGAGCGCTTCATCCGCGAGCCCGGCTACCGGTTCGTCGCACTGGCCGACCCGCCGCGCGCAAAGGACGGTGATTACCGCCAGGCCGTCGCCGACTGGCACGCCGCGCGCGCCAGAGTCTGGGCCGACGCCATCGAGGCCGAGCTGGCTGACGGTGCCACCGGAGCATTTCTGGCGTGGGGGGACCCGTCGTTGTACGACAGCACGCTGCGGATCCTCGAGACGGTCGCGTCGCACGTTGCCATCGAGTACGACGTCATCCCGGGCATCACGGCGATCCAGGCGCTCACCGCGCGCCATCGCATTCCGCTCAACGACGTTGGCGAGCCGGTGCTCATCACCACCGGCAGGCAGCTGCGCGACAACGGGTTCTCCGGTAGCGCGGTCGTAATGCTGGACGCGGAGTGCTCATTTCTGAGCTGTCCGCCCGCGACTCGCATTTGGTGGGGCGCCTACCTCGGTACACCCGACGAGCTGCTGTACTCCGGCACGGTCGGTCAGGTGGGACAGCGGATCGCCGAAGCACGCGCGGACGCGAGGACGGCGCACGGCTGGATCATGGACACGTACCTGTTGCGTTCGGCAGACTAAGAGGTGGCCCGTTGTGGGTCATGCAGCGCCGAACAGCTTGGGGTGCTGTTGTTTCGGCTGGGTCCGCGACGTCCAAGCGTGCCTGGTCTGTTCGAAGGTAAGCCGAGTGCTGCTTGCTCAGCAGAGGCCACCTGTTGGTGGCTGCCGGCCCTGGCCGATCCAGCATCAGGTGATGCTGGTGGCTGGTGCTGGTTGACTGAGCCCTCCCACTCTTGCTGGGAGGCCAGCCATGCCCGTAGGGCGTGGGCAAGTGTGTAGTCGACCCGCGCGGTGGCGGGATCGTCGGGGTTGGCGAACTCGACGCAGGCCGCCAACACCGCCGAGGTGACGTCGCGGTCGGCGCACAGCCCACATGCGGGGCAGCGGTGGGTGCGCTGGGCCAGCGGCTTGGGCACCCGGGCACCGCACAGGCAGTGCTGGGAAAGCGCTGTCGAGCGGGTGCCCGCGCGCTGAAGCGCACCGCCGGCGGCGGCGCATTCGCGGGCAAGGGCGGCAACGAGCATCCCGGGGCTGAACAGGGCGATCCGCTTGCCCCACAACCGCGCCCACGTCGAAATGTTCGCTTCTTCGACGGTGGTGGTGTGGCCCTGGATGGCCACGATCCGCGCCGCAAGTTGGTGGGCGCGGGCACGTTTGGCCTGACTGGCCGCCCTGGCTCGGGCGGCGTGGTCCACCCAGGTGCGCCGGTAGCGGCCCGAGAGCCTGTCGTGGCGGTAGGCCCGCAGCGGCACACCATCAGTACGGGCGCGGCGAGGGCCGCCCGGATTGGTTAGCTGTCTGGCCGCCAACCCGCGCTGGAGGCGGCGTGCCGCCCGCTTGTGCTGGCGCGCCGAGGGCCCGTACTGCTCAGCGTTGGTGTTGCGGCGCGAGCGATCCAATGCCCGCTGACGTGCCCGCACCCGTGTAGCGGCCCGCACTGCGGCCTGCTGCTGCTCCTGGGTGCACGTGATCTGCTCGACAACCAACTGCTCGGGATGCCCGGCCGGAAACGAGGCCAGCGCCAGGTTGGATACGTTGGCATCCACACCTGCGCGCCGACCCGTGGGGACCTGGGCGCGACGAGCCCGGGTGGCCAGTGCCTGGTAACCCGCCTGGTGGGTCAGCAGATGGGCGTAGTACCGCCATCCGCTGGGTGCTTTGCGGTCCCGCACCCGCACCAGGTCGATCTTGTGCCAGACGGCCGGGTCAGCCAGGAAATGACACAGGTGTGCCCACTGGCCCGCGCCCTGGGGTAGGCGCACCGGTAACACCAGATCCCCGCCCGGCAGTCCCGTGAACACCACCGCCAACACCCCGGTGTGATCGGCCCACGATCCCGAGCGGGGCCGCACGGGGGCCGGAGTCGGGCCGGCGGGGCCAGGATCGAGGTCCCCGCCGGTTGGACCGCCGCCTGTACCGCGGTGGCCACCGCAATCGGTAGCCCTGGGTGCCGGTAAGCGCCCAGATGCCCGTCGAGGGTGCCGACCAGCCGCCAGGTTTCCCACACTGGGGTGGCCTTGGTGTGGGAGCGGGCCCGCCCGGGAATGCGGGTGAAATCCCACCACGACCCGATCCGCGGGGGCCCATTGCGGCGCCCGGAGGCGTCGGGGAACAGATGCCGATCCACGGTTTCCCACACCTCGTCTGCGATATGCAGGCCGACGGCCTTGGTCAGGTGATCGCGCATCCACCCGCTGGCATCGATATGGGATTTCGCCGCCGCCTCGATCCCTTTGCGCGACAACCCTAGCCGCTGCCGCAGCCCTTTTGGATCGCCGCCGCGTTCATGGTGGGCGGCCCAATAGGCACGACAGCGCGCCGCGGCGTCACGCTGTGTCGCCCGCCGTAGCCGAAACACCGCCGCCCACTGGTGCTGTATGCGGCGACGCGCACGTGGGTCGCTGACGTCAAGTTCCAGGCGGATCACCGACACCGGCCCCTCGTATTTAAAGTTGGGGGCCTTGGACTTACCGCGCCGCCGCGGCGCCACCGCACCGCCGATAGCTGTGGTGGTGTCGATGGGCGCGGTTGCCATGGCGACCATGTAACCAGCACCCACCGACATCGACCCGCTGCTGCGACAATGTTGGCGAAATCTGGTGCCACTCACCGGACTTACGCGTGGAAGCATCCGAACTGCCTGCGCCCTGACCCGACACCGCAGACCGCCGCTATGGCGACTCCCACTCAGCTGGCATGCCGCGGATGCGGCGACGCCATCAACCACAGCCTCCAAACAATCACCGGACTCTGCACCTCAAACACCCAGCCAATTGCCGGTTATGTCTTAGGCGGCGCGAATTACGGCTCGCCCTCTTTCTCGGCGATCACCACTTGAGGCCGCGTCATGGCAGGATCACCCGTATGGGGTCCTTCCTCCTGCGCGCCGCGTTGACGGGGTTCGCCCTCTGGATCGTCACGCTGATCGTGCCCGGCGTCAGCTTCACCGGCGGTGAGACCACGCTGCAGGAAGTCGGCATCATCTTCGTTGTCGCGCTGATCTTCGGTGTCGTCAACGCGATCATCAAACCGATCGTGCAGATCCTGTCGATTCCGCTGTACATCCTGACGCTCGGCCTATTTCACATCGTCATCAACGCGTTGATGCTGTGGATCACGTCGTGGATCACCGAGCACACCACGCACTGGGGCCTATATATCGACGACTTCTGGTGGACCGCGATCTGGGCGGCGATCGTGCTGTCGGTCATCAGTTGGCTGTTGTCACTCGTGGTGCGAACCGGGGACTAGACATGCCCGAACTCCCCGAGATCGAAGCACTCGCCGACCACCTGCGTCGCTGCGCGGTCGGGCTCACCATCGGGCGCATCGACGTTTCGGCGTTCTCGGTACTCAAGACGTTCGATCCGGCGATCTCTGTGCTGCACGGTCAGACCGTGACCGGCGCGAACCGGTGGGGCAAGTATCTCGGGATGCAGGCCGGGGACCTGCATCTGATCACACATCTCTCGAGGGCGGGCTGGCTGAGGTGGTCGGACAAGCTTGCCGCCGCGCCGCTGAAACCCGGCAAGGGCCCGATCGCGTTGCGGGTGCACCTAGGCACGCCGGGTGAGGCGCCGGGATTCGATCTGACCGAGGCAGGCACACAGAAGCGGCTGGCGGTGTGGCTGGTCGACGACCCGGCCAAGGTGCCGGGCATCGCCGGGCTGGGCCCCGACGCGCTGGCACTGGGTCCCGACGAGCTGGCGGAAGTACTGGCGGGCAACAGCGGGCGGATCAAGGGCGTCATCACCGACCAGAAGGTGATCGCGGGCATCGGAAACGCCTACAGCGATGAGATCCTGCACGTCGCGAGGATCTCGCCGTTCGCAACCGCGGGAAAGCTGTCGGCCGCGCAGCTGGCCACGCTGCACGACGCGATGATCGGTGTGTTGACCGACGCCGTTGCGCGGTCCGTCGGCCAGGGCGCCGCGACGCTCAAGGGCGAGAAGCGTTCTGGGCTGCGGGTGCACGCCCGCACCGGCATGCCGTGCCCGGTGTGCGGCGACACCGTTCGCGAGGTGTCGTTCGCGGACAAGTCGTTTCAGTATTGCCCGACCTGCCAGACCGGCGGCAAGGTGCTTGCCGACCGACGAATGTCGCGGCTTCTCAAGTAGTTTCGCAGTAGGACCTGGTCGCCGACGACAGCGCCTGCTGGTAGAGCGGGTCGAGGTGGCGGTCGTTGGACACCGCCGCCGTCGCATCCGACAGATCCTGCCCGCAACCGGGGCTGTGCAGTGAATTCCAGTGCAGCGCAATCTCCTCGACCAACGCCTTGTTGAACCCGTCGATCTGTGTGCGCGATTCGGCGAGGTCGGGCGCGGTGGTCGGGGCGGTGGCAGGGTCGAACTTCCACTGACCAAACCGCGTGTACTCGATTCCTTCGGTCGCCGCGATCTGGTCGGTGAAGATCGCGCGGACGTACCCCGGCTCGATGCCATGTGCGGTCGCGTCGGCGGCCACACTGTCGAGCACGTGGTCGGCCCGCGCGGTGTCGGTGATCGGACCGCCACTGATCCACTTGGACGCCGCGACGGGGTCCGCGGTCTCCAGGCGCTGTGCTGCGGTGTCGACGAGCCGATAGAACGGGTTCACCGGCGCAGCGGAAGCGTTGCCGGCCAGTGTCAGCTGGCAGACCAGGAGCAAACCACCAGCCAGGAGGGCGCTTCGATTCGGGTTCATCAACCCATCATGCTTAGGCTGTCGGGGTGACTCGGCAGAAGATCCTGATTACCGGCGCGAGCTCGGGCCTCGGTGCCGGCATGGCCCGCGCGTTTGCGGCCAAGGGGCGCGACCTGGCCCTGTGCGCGCGACGCGCCGACCGGCTCGAGGAACTGCGGGCCGAGCTGCTCGAACGGCATCCCGGCATCACCGTCGCGATCGGCGCGCTTGACGTCAACGACCACGAGCAGGTGCCCAAGGTGTTCGCCGAGCTTTCCGACGAGCTGGGCGGCATCGACCGCATCGTGGTCAACGCAGGGATCGGTAAGGGCGCCCCGCTGGGCTCGGGCAAGCTGTGGGCCAACAAGCAGACGATCGAGACGAATCTCGTTGCGGCGCTGGTGCAGATCGAGACCGCGATCGAGATGTTCAAAACGGCCGGCGGCGGCCACCTGGTGCTGGTCTCGTCGGTGTTCGGCAACAAGGGCGTGCCCGGTGTGAAGGCCGCATACGCCGCCAGCAAGGCGGGCGTGTCATCGCTTGGTGAATCGCTGCGCGCGGAGTACGCCAGTGGCCCGATCAAGGTGACCACGTTGGAGCCCGGCTACATCGAATCGGAAATGACCGCGAAATCGTCGTCCACGATGTTGATGGTGGACAACGAAACCGGGGTCAAAGCCATGGTCGACGCGATGGAGCGGGAGACGGGCAGAGCCGCCGTGCCGTGGTGGCCGTGGGCTCCCTTGGTCCAGTTGCTCAAGGTGCTGCCGCCCCGGCTGGCCAAGCCGTTTGCTTAGTAGTTCTTAAGGTTTAATCGCTCGGCGATCGTGGTAGTCGAAAGCCATGAACACAAAGCTGATCAAAACGACGTCCGTATTGTTCGCGGGTGCCGCGTCGGCAGCGATCATCGCAGCACCGATCGCGGCTGCTCAGCCGGCTCCGCCGCCGCCACCGCCGTGCTTCAACGCTGACGGCACGCCATGCACCCCGTCGGCGGGTCCGCAGGGCGCCGGCGCCGGAATCCCCGGTGGTCCCGGCGCAATTGCCGGCTCCAACGGCGAGGTGTGGGCCGGTATACCAGGTGGCCCATTCGCCCAGGCCGGACCTGATGGCAGCAATATCGCCTGTGTCCCTGGCGGCCCGTGCACGTCTGTCCCGTTGCCGTAACACGAAACTGATTTCGGCGCGCTAGTCCACGGTGAGCGTGGATTAGCGCGCCGAACTGCGTCCAGGGTTGACAGAGCGTTGGGTTTTTACAACAATATGTTGTGTGAGTCCGGTGAGAAGAGGGGAAACGTTCCCCATCCACAACCGCATTGGCGTCCTGCGCGCCGAGCGGCGGATGACTCGGGCGCAGCTGGCTGAATTGATCGACGTCAACCCGCAGACCGTCGGTGCGCTGGAACGAGGCGACCACTATCCGAGCCTCGATCTCGCGTTCCGCATCTGCGACGTCTTCGATCTGCCGGTGGAGGCGGTGTTCTCCCGCACTCCGTTCGCGCCCCTGTCCGCCGAGCTCTACCGAAAGCCGACAGCGACTCAAGGAGGCGGTGGCGATGTCCAACTCGACCGCGCAGACTGATCTGACCCTCATCGACAGGTACCAGAACTTCCGCACCCGGCGGTTCTTGAAGTACGAACGCACGTACGCCCATTCGCTCCCGAGCTGGCGCACGCAACAGCGTCGTCGCGTCCTGGTGATCGGCTTGGCTGTCACCTTCGCGTTCATGGCCGGGGTAAGCGTGCTGTGCGCGTTCGGGATCGAATGGGCGCCTCTACTCTGGTTGCCGGCGTGCGTGCTCTTCTTCCCGCTGTGGATCGTGCTGCAGATCGTGTCGGGGCGCCAAGGTGACGCCCCGCAGGGCGCCCTCGACGAGTACGAGGTGCAACAGCGAAACACCGCACGGTCGATCGGACTGACGGTGACGCAGAACCTGATGCTGCTACCGATCTTTTATCTGATCTTCGGGTCGGTCATCACCGAAGGCACCGACACCGCAATGGCTTACGCCGGCGGCCTGATGGCGATGACCGTGCTGCTGATCGGCGGCTGCACGCCGGCGATGATCCTCGGCTGGATCCGGCCCGATCCGGACTAGGCCTTGCGGCCGCGCTCGGTCCGGTAGCGCCGCACCAGCGCGTCCGTCGAGGAGTCCGACTGCTCGGTGGGGGGCCCGTCGCCGGTGATCACCGGCAGCAGCGCCTTGGCCTGAGTCTTTCCGAGTTCGACACCCCATTGGTCGAACGAGTCGATGCCCCAGATGACGCCCTCGGTGAACACCTGGTGCTCATAGAGCGCGATCAGCTGGCCAACCACCGACGGCGTCAGCTTGGTGGCAAGGATCGAGGTCGTCGGCCGGTTACCCGGCATCACCTTGTGCGGCACCACTTCTGGTGGCGTGCCTTCGGCGGCGATCTCCTCCGCGGTCTTGCCGAATCCCAGCACCTGGGTCTGCGCGAAGAAGTTGCTCATCAGAAGATCGTGCATGCTGCCGGTGCCATCGGCCGTCGGCAAATCGTCGGTGGGCTGGGAGAACCCGATGAAGTCGGCAGGAATCAGCCGGGTGCCCTGGTGAATCAGTTGGTAGAACGCATGCTGGCCATTGGTTCCCGGTTCGCCCCAGAAGATCTCGCCGGTGCTCGTGGTGACAGGCGTGCCGTCGGCGCGAACGGACTTGCCGTTGGACTCCATCGTCAGCTGCTGCAGGTAGGCGGCGAACCGCGACATGTCGTTGGAGTAAGGCAGCACCGCGCGCGTCTGCGCGTCGAAGAAGTTGTTGTACCACAAGCCAATCAGACCCAGCAGCGCCGGTGCGTTGGCCTCCAGCGGTGTGTACTTGAAGTGCTCGTCGATCAGATGGAACCCCGCAAGGAAGTCGGCGAACCGTTCGCGCCCGATGGCCGCCATCACTGAAAGGCCAATCGCGCTGTCCACCGAATAGCGGCCGCCGACCCAGTCCCAGAAGCCGAACATGTTGTCGGTGTTGATACCGAAGTCGTCGACCAGCTTCTTGTTCGTTGACACCGCGACGAAATGCTTTGCGACCGCGGCGTCACCGAGCGCGTCGGTGAGCCAGCGTCGCGCCGCGGTGGCATTGGTCAGCGTCTCCAGCGTGGAGAAGGTCTTGGATGCGACGATGAAAAGCGTTGTGGCCGGGTCGAGTCCGTCGAGTGCGGCCACCAGGTCCGCGGGGTCGACGTTGGAGACGAACCGCGCGGAGATTCCTGCGTCGGCGTAGTGGCGCAGCGCGTCATACACCATCACCGGGCCCAGATCCGAGCCGCCGATTCCGATGTTGACGACGGTCGTGATCCGCTCGCCGGTCGCCCCGGTCCATTCGCCGCTGCGCAGTCTGTCGGTGAAGTCGCCCATCCGGTCCAGCACCTCGTGCACATCGGCGACGACGTTTTGTCCGTCGACGGTCAATTCCTCGCCGCGTGGCAGCCGCAGCGCGATGTGCAGCACGGCGCGGTCTTCTGAGGTGTTGATGTGCACGCCGGAGAACATCGCGTCGCGGCGCTGCTCCAGTCCGGCGGCGCGGGCCAGGTCGACGAGCAGCTTGAGGGTCTCGCGGGTGATGCGGTGCTTGCTGTAGTCGATGTACAGATCGCCGACCGTCAGCGCCAGTTCAGTGCCGCGCGCGGGATCCTCGGCGAAGAACTCGCGGAGGTGTTTGTCGCCGATCTCGTCGCGATGCTTTTGCAGGGCGCTCCACGCGGGAGTGGCGACAACATCGAGGATCTGCTGCGTATCGGACGTCATGTTTTCGACCCTAGTGCGGCCGGGTTTTCAAAGGTGTAAATGATGGAGGTATGAACACCAAAGCTCTGCTGTCATCGGTTCCCACCGGTCTGTGGATTGGCGGCGAGGAACGCGAAGCCAAGTCGACATTCAACGTGCTCGACCCCTCCGATGACCAGGTCTTGACCGCCGTGGCCGACGCCACCGCCGACGATGCCATCGCCGCGCTGGACGCCGCGTCCGCAGTGCAGGCCGAGTGGGCGGCCACCCCGCCCCGCGAGCGCGGCGAGATCCTGCGGTCGGTATTCGAGAAGATCACCGAGCGCGCCGAGGACATCGCCACCCTGATGACGCTCGAGATGGGCAAGGTGGTCGCGGAGAGCATGGGCGAAGTGAAGTACGGCGCCGAGTTCTTCCGTTGGTTCGCCGAGGAGGCGGTGCGCATCGCGGGCCGGTTCACGCCAAGCCCGGCAGGCACCGGCCGCATCCTGGTCACCAAACAAGCCGTCGGGCCGTGTTACGCGATCACGCCGTGGAACTTCCCGCTGGCCATGGGCACTCGCAAGATGGGCCCGGCCTTCGCGGCTGGCTGCACCATGATCGTCAAGCCGGCGCAGGAGACGCCGCTGACCATGCTGCTGCTCGCCAAGCTGATGGACGAGGCAGGCCTGCCAAAGGGCGTGCTGTCGGTGCTGCCGACCCGCAGCGCTGGCCCGGTGACCGAAGCGCTGATCGACGACGGCCGGCTGCGCAAGCTGACGTTCACCGGTTCCACCGGCGTGGGCAAGGCGCTGGCCAAGCAGGGTTCCGACAAGCTGCTTCGGCTGTCGATGGAGTTGGGCGGCAACGCGCCGTTCGTCGTGTTCGACGACGCCGATGTGGACGCCGCGGTCGACGGCGCGATCCTGGCCAAGATGCGCAACGGCGGCGAGGCTTGCACCGCGGCCAACCGCTTCCATGTCGCCAATTCCGTGCGTGAGGAGTTCACCGAGAAGCTGGTCAAGCGGATGAGCGAGTTCACCCTCGGCAAGGGCACCGATTCGTCGTCGACGCTAGGGCCGCTGATCAACGCCAAACAGGTGGCCACCGTCGAGGACCTGGTGTCCGACGCGGTATCGCGCGGCGCGTCCGTCGCCGTCGGTGGCGTCGCCCCTGACGGACCCGGCAACTTCTACCCGGCGACGGTTCTTGCCGACGTGCCCGCCGACGCCCGCATCCTCAAGGAGGAGGTGTTCGGCCCCGTCGCTCCGATCACCGGCTTCGACACCGAGGAGGAGGGCATCGCCGCAGCCAACGACACCGAGTACGGGCTGGCGGCCTACATCTATACGCAGTCGCTCGACCGCGCACTGCGGGCCGCCGAGGGCATTCAGGCCGGCATGGTCGGGGTGAACCGGGGCGTGATCTCCGACCCGGCCGCGCCGTTCGGCGGTGTCAAGCAGTCCGGCTTCGGCCGCGAAGGCGGATTCGAGGGCATCGAGGAGTACCTCGACATCAAGTACATCGCCCTGACCAAGTAGGTCGACACGCCGTCGCCAATGCGATTTCGCGACTGACGCACGGGCAAAATAGCGGCAGTGACAGCGGATCGCCAGCGCGGGATTCCCGCATTGGACGGCATCCGCGCCGTCGCGGTCGCGCTCGTGCTGGCCGACCACGGCGGAATCCCCGGCCTATCCGGCGGCTTTCTTGGGGTCGACGTCTTCTTCGTGCTCAGCGGATTCCTGATCACCTCGCTGCTGCTCGACGAATTAGATCGGACCGGGCGGATCGGCTTGCGCGGCTTCTGGATTCGGCGCGCCCGCAGGCTGCTGCCCGCGCTGATCGTGATGGTGCTTGCGGTCGTGGCAGCGCGTGACCTGTTCCCGCCCGAGGCCATCGCCGCGCTGCGGGACGACGCCGTCGCCTCCTTCTTCTGGATCGCCAACTGGGCGTTCGTCGCTCAGAAGGCCGATTACTTCTCGCATGGCGCGACGCCATCGCCGCTGCAGCACACCTGGTCACTGGGTGTGGAGGAGCAGTACTACCTGATCTGGCCGGTGTTGCTGATCGCCGTTGCGGTGGTGTTCCGGGCGCGGGCCAGGTGGGCCGTTTTCGGGATGGCGACGGTCGGTGTGCTGGCATCGGCGGCCGGGGCCATTTTGTTCACCTCCGAAGCGACGCTGAACCGCGTCTACTTCGGCACCGACACCAGGGCGCAGGCGCTTCTGGTCGGCGCCGCGGCGGCGGCCCTGCTGGTGCGGGACTGGACGTCGGTGACGATGGGCGGGCCGTACCTTCGGTCACGCTGGGCCAGGTGGGTGGCGCGCATCCTGCCGGTGATCGGCCTTGCGGTGTTGGCGGCCGCGGCGCACTACGCGACGGGCGCCGCCCGCGAATTCCGCAGTGGGCTGCTGATCGTCGTGGCCCTGGCCGCGGTGCTCGTCGTCGCATCGGTGGCGCTGGAACAGGACGGGCCGGTGGCGCGGGTGCTGGCGTGGCGGCCGCTGGTGTGGCTCGGCGCCATCTCGTACGGCGTTTACCTCTGGCACTGGCCGGTCTTCTTGGCGCTCAACGGGGAACGCACCGGCTGGTCGGGCTGGTCGCTGTTCGCGCTGCGGTGCGCGGCGACGGTCGTGATCGCGGCGGCGTCGTGGTGGCTGCTCGAGCAGCCCGTCCGCCGCTGGCGACCGGTGATCGTCCCGATGCTGCCTCTTGCCGGTGCCACGGCCGCGACGGCTGCGGCGGTGACGATGCTCGTCCTGCCGGTCGGGGTCAAACCCGACGATGCGCACCCGACCTCCGACATCGACTCCGCCGCACTGGTTTTGCCCGAGCGACCCGTCGAAGTTCAGACGCAGGCGCAGCGGCCCGCGGGCACCCGCACCGTCGCGGTGTTCGGCGACTCGATCGCGTGGACGTTGATGCGGTACCTGCCGCCGACGCCGGGCCTGAGCTTCACCAACTACACGACCATCGGTTGCGGTATCGCCCGCGGCGGCCCGTACCGGTATGTCGGCGACACGTTGAACCAGAAACCCGAATGCGATGCCTGGCCGAGCCGGTGGTCACAGCGGATCAAACACGACCGGCCGGACGTGGTGCTGCTGATCATCGGGCGCTGGGAGGTCGTCGATCGGATGCATGAGGGTCGCTGGATGTCGGTGGGCGACGAGGCCTACGACTCGTATCTGCGCGGCGAACTCGGCCGCGCCCTCGACGTCCTTGGCTCGACCGGCGCGCGCGTCGTCGTCACCACTGAGCCGTACAACCGGCGTGCGGAGAAACCGGACGGCAGCCTGTACCCCGAGGACGATCCTGATCGCGTCGACGAGTGGAACACCCTGTTGCGCCGCGTCGTCGGCCAACGACCGAACGTCACCGTGCTTGACCTCAACAAGAAGCTGGGACCGAACGGGGCCTACACCACCAAGGTCAACGGCATCCGGATGCGCAGCGACGGCGTGCATCCGACACCGGACGCGGTCGAATGGCTGACGCCCTGGCTGACGGATGCGCTGCGTTAGTGGCCGAGGCGGCCGCGGCCGAGGCGCAGCAGCAGCATCGCCAGGTCTTTGCCGTCGGGGCCGAGTTCGCTGTAACGCTCGATGACCTTCATCTCACGGCTGTGCACCAGCCGGGTGCCGCCGGAGGCCATCCGGGCTTTGCCGATGATTTGCGACACCTCGGTGCGCCGCTTCACCGCTTCCAGGATCGCGGCGTCGAGCCGGTCGATCTCCTGGCGTAGGTCATCAATATCAGGCACGCTGTCGGACTCGATCTCGACTTCGATAGACATCTCAGGCTCCTCGTTGTGTGGGGGGTCTGGTCTCATCCGGTTTCGGGCCTCACACAAGAGACGAGCCCCGGATCCGGAAGCGGACCGCGGGGCTCTTGGAAGCAGCTAGACCACGGGCACCGCAGGCGGGTACCCGTAAAAAAATCGACGCTGCTTGATGAGCACGGGTTTGAGTGTGCCACCAACAGCCGCGTCGGCGCAAAGTGTCCCTGTCCAGCGGTAAGTTCGAGGACGATATGACCATTGCGACCGAATCCGATCAACTCCTCGAAGGGCTCAATCCCCAGCAGCGCCAGGCGGTGCTTCACGAGGGGTCTCCGCTGCTCATCGTCGCCGGCGCAGGCTCAGGCAAGACGGCGGTGCTGACCAGGCGGATCGCGTACCTGCTGGCCGCCCGCGACGTGGGCGTCGGCCAGGTACTGGCTATCACCTTCACCAACAAGGCCGCCGCGGAGATGCGTGAGCGGGTGGTCTCGCTGGTCGGCCCACGCGCCAGGTCGATGTGGGTTTCGACGTTCCACTCCACCTGTGTGCGGATCCTGCGCAACCAGGCGTCGCTGTTGCCGGGATTGAACTCCAACTTCTCGATCTACGACGCCGACGACTCGCGGCGCCTGCTGCTGATGATCGGCAAGGACATGGGGCTGGACACCAAGCGGTACTCGCCGCGGTTGCTGGCCAACGGCATCTCCAACCACAAGAACGAACTCGTCGGCCCGGAGCAGGCGGCGGCCGAGGCATCGGAGGCCGGTGAGGATCTGCCCCGCATCATTGCCGAGGCTTACGGGGAGTATCAGCGTCGGTTGCGCGCGGCCAATGCTTTGGATTTCGACGATCTGATCGGTGAGACAGTCGCTGTGCTGCAAGCCTTTCCACAGATCGCGCAGTACTACCGCAGGCGGTTCCGGCACATTCTCGTCGACGAGTATCAGGACACCAACCACGCCCAGTACGTGCTGGTGCGTGAGCTCGTCGGGCGCGAAACCGAGGACGGCGTCGCGCCTGCCGAGTTGTGCGTGGTTGGTGACGCCGACCAGTCGATCTACGCGTTCCGCGGCGCCACCATCCGCAACATCGAGGACTTCGAACGCGACTTCCCCAATGCCACAACGATTCTGCTGGAGCAGAACTACCGGTCGACCCAGAACATCCTGAACGCCGCCAACTCGGTGATCTCCCGCAATGCCGGGCGTCGCGAGAAGCGGCTGTGGACCGACGAGGGCGACGGTGAACTCATCGTCGGCTACGTCGCCGACAATGAGCACGACGAGGCCAGGTTCGTCGCGGGCGAAATCGACTCGCTGGCCGATCAGGGTGGCTTCAGCTATAACGACGTCGCGGTGTTCTACCGCACCAACAACTCGTCGCGGGCGTTGGAGGAAGTCTTCATTCGCGCCGGCATACCGTACAAAGTCGTTGGCGGCGTTCGGTTTTACGAGCGCCGGGAGATTCGCGACATCGTCGCGTACCTGAGGGTGCTGGACAACCCCGGCGACTCGGTGAGCATGCGACGCATCCTGAACACTCCGCGACGGGGCATCGGTGACCGCGCAGAAGCCTGCGTGGCGGTGTATGCCGAAAACACCGGCACCACTTTCAATGACGCGCTGCAGGCGGCCGCCGAGGGCAGGGTGCCGATGCTCAACACCCGCTCGGAGAAGTGCATCGCGAGTTTCGTCCAGATGATCGATGGCCTACGCGGGCTGCTCGACGACGAGCTCGGCAATGTTGTCGAAGCCGTACTGGATCGCACCGGCTACCGCACCGAGCTGGAGAACTCCAGCGATCCACAGGATTTGGCGCGGTTGGACAACCTGAATGAATTGGTCAGCGTTGCACACGAATTCAGCACCGACCTGGCCAATGCCGAGGCTCTCGATGAGCCGGAAGACGAAGACATTCCCGACACGGGTGTGCTGGCGAAGTTCCTCGAGCGGGTGTCGCTGGTAGCCGACGCCGACGAGCTACCCGAGCACGGCGCCGGTGTGGTGACGATGATGACGCTGCACACCGCCAAGGGGCTGGAGTTCCCCGTGGTGTTCGTGACCGGCTGGGAGGACGGCATGTTCCCGCATATGCGGGCGCTGGGTGATCCGACCGAATTGTCCGAGGAACGGCGGCTGGCGTACGTCGGCATCACCCGCGCCCGTCAGCGGCTCTACGTCAGCCGGGCGAAGGTCCGCTCGTCGTGGGGCCAGCCGATGCTCAACCCAGAATCCCGGTTCCTCAAGGAGATTCCGCAGCACCTCATCGACTGGCGGCGCACCGATCCGACGCCGTCGTTCTCGGCGCCCGTCAGCGGGGCGGGGCGGTTCGGCACGCCGCGACCCTCGCCGGCACGGTCGTCGGCAGGCAAACGGCCGCTGTTGGTGCTCGAACCGGGCGACCGTGTGACCCACGACAAGTACGGGCTTGGCCGCGTCGAGGAGGTCTCCGGCGTCGGTGAGTCCGCGATGTCGCTGATCGACTTCGGCAGTGCCGGGCGGGTCAAGCTGATGCATAACCACGCGCCGGTCAACAAGCTTTAGGGCCTGGCCCACTTCCCAGTGGCCGGCAGCAGCACCAACAGGATGCTGGCCAGCGGCAGCACCGGGATGGCGTAGACGATCGGCGGCAGCTTCGCGCCGGCGACGAACAGGCTCGAGAAGATCAGCAGCGCGACGATCGAGCCCACCACGATCAGCAGCCTGCCCATCCGCCTGCGCAGCAGAAGCGCGATCAAACCCCCGATGCTGGCCGCAGCGGACACCGCGGTGAGAAAGCCGACGGCCACGCAGAACAGCCGGTCGGACTGCCACCATCCGGTGATCAGGTCGGTGGCGATGACGGCGGTGGCCCAGCCGGACACGATGCTCACAATGGACGCTGCGATCGCCATCCCCGGATTGGCCGGGGCCGACCGTGTCTGCCCCACAGCGGCGGGCCTGGCCCGCGGTATATAACTCGTCTGCGGCTCCGCCGTGGCGGCGGGGATCTCACCGGTCGGATGGCGCCGGATGATGCTGGTTTGCGGCTCAGCGCCGTCGACGGCAGGGAACTCGCCCGTCGGGAATCGCCGGATTATGCGTGGAGAGCTTGGGGTTTCGTCGCTGGCCACTCAGCCAGAGTAGTTGCCCGGCGTAAGTCCGCGTTTGGCCAGCCAACCGACCGGGTCAACGCGGTCGGTGCCGTTGAGCAGAACCTCGAAATGCAGGTGCGGACCGGTCGAATTGCCGGTGTTGCCCATCTTGGCGATCTGGTCGCCGGCGTAGACCCGCTCGCCGATGTTGACGAGCACCGCGCTGAGGTGGCCGTACAGGGTGACCGTGCCGTCGGAATGCCGAAGCTTGACCCAGATGCCGTACCCGGCTGTGGGGCCCGCGTCGATGACGACACCGTCGGAGGCGGCCAGGATCGGGGTGCCGATCGAGTTGGCGATGTCGATGCCGCCGTGCAGCACGCCCCAGCGGTACCCGAAGCCCGACGTCCACACACCGCGGGTCGGCATCACGAACATCGGCCGGGCCAGGCGTGCTTCGCGCTCAGCGCGCTCCTGCGCGAACGCGGAGGCCTTGGTGATCTCCTCGGCATGCACGGCCGAGTTGGACGCAGGCGCGACGGTGACCACCTGCATGCCGTCCACCGAACCGGTGATGACGCCGCCTGTGGCGGTCTGGTCGGCAGCGAGCACGGTTTCGGCGGGCGGCCGGTCCGCGGCATTGGAAATCGAGTAGGCGCCAGCCGCGGTCGCGCCGACGGCCATCGCGGCGACCATCAGCCGGCCCTTGACCGGAACGCCCTCGTCCTTGCGATGAAGGCCCCGGCGGCTGCCGATGTCGATGATGTCGGTGGCGGCCATGCCGTCGCTGACATCGGTGTGGCTGTCGCGGTAGGCCCGCGCCGACTGCCGCTCGTCGCGCGCGTCGGGCCGGAACTGCGACGGCACGGCGAGCCGCAGCGGGATCAGATCGTCGGTGTCGTGCAGGTCGTCGAGTTCGGGCGCCTTCATGACCTGCGATTCGCGGTCGAACGCGCTGTTCTCGCGAAAGTCCAGGTCAGCGAGGTCGCCGAACTCGTTGAACGGGATGATGTCGGTGATTTCGGCGGCTTCAACCGGGAAGTTGGCGGTCCCGGGAGCGGTCCTGGCGGGCCGTGCGTTCGTCGAAACTCCGGCGGGAGATCGAGGCGAACGGTGCTGTGCCAACCTGGAATGTCCTTTTAGTCGTGACCAGAACGTTATCTAGACCAGAGGACGTTAACCAAACTCCAATGTTTGTGGCAACCCGAGCGAGTATTCCGTCGCGGATTGTGACGTGTCTCACTGTCACGCGGCGGTGAGATCTACCACATGAGCGGTAGGCGGTGCCGAAGCTTTCGGCGCGTGTAGTTAAAGTTCCCCCGAGCCCGTCAGGCGCAAACCTTCGAAGTCAACGACAGACAGTGAGTCCATGGATCTCTTCGAATACCAGGCGAAAGAGCTCTTCGCCAAGCACAACGTGCCCACCACACCCGGTCGCGTGACCACCACCGCCGAGGACGCCAAGGCGATCGCCGAGGAGATCGGCCGACCAGTCATGGTGAAGGCGCAGGTCAAGACCGGTGGTCGCGGCAAGGCGGGCGGCGTGAAATACGCGGCCACCGCCGACGATGCGTTCACCCACGCGCAGAACATCCTCGGCCTCGACATCAAGGGCCACGTCGTCAAGAAGCTCCTGGTCGCCGAGGCCAGCGACATCGCCGAGGAGTACTACATCTCCTTCCTGCTCGACCGCGCCAACCGCACCTACCTGGCGATGTGCTCGGTCGAAGGCGGCGTGGAGATCGAAGAGGTCGCGGCGACCAAGCCCGAGCGGCTGGCCAAGGTGCCCGTCGACGCCGTCAAGGGTGTCGACCTGGCGTTCGCACGCTCCATCGCCGAGCAGGGCCATCTGCCCGCCGAGGTGCTCGACGCGGCCGCGGTGACCATCCAGAAGCTGTGGGAGGTCTTCGTGGCCGAAGACGCCACGCTGGTGGAGGTCAACCCGTTGGTGCGCACGCCCGACGATCAGATCCTGGCGCTGGACGGCAAGGTCACCCTCGACGGCAACGCCGACTTCCGCCATCCCGAGCACGTCGAGTTCGAGGATCGCGATGCCACCGATCCGCTGGAGCTCAAGGCCAAGGAGAACGACCTCAACTACGTCAAGCTCGACGGGGAGGTCGGCATCATCGGAAACGGTGCCGGGCTCGTGATGTCGACGCTGGACGTCGTCGCCTACGCCGGCGAGAAGCATGGCGGGGTCAAGCCGGCCAACTTCCTCGACATCGGCGGTGGCGCCTCGGCCGAGGTGATGGCCGCAGGCCTGGACGTCATCCTGCATGACCCGCAAGTGAAGAGCGTGTTCGTCAACGTGTTCGGCGGCATCACCGCATGTGACGCCGTCGCCAACGGCATCGTCAGCGCCCTGAAGATCCTCGGCGACGAGGCCAACAAGCCGCTGGTGGTCCGGCTCGACGGCAATAACGTCGACGAGGGCCGTCGCATCCTCGCCGAGGCCAACCACCCGCTGGTGACCGAGGTGGGCACGATGGACGAAGCCGCCGACGTTGCAGCCGCCAAGGCCGCTGAAGCCGCACAGGCCTGAAAGGACTGAAATGGCAATCTTTTTGACCAAGGACAGCAAGGTCATCGTCCAGGGCATCACCGGCGGAGAGGCAACCACGCACACCGCGCGGATGCTCAAGGCCGGCACCCAGATTCTTGGCGGCGTCAACGCGCGCAAGGCCGGAACCACGGTGTCGCACGTCGACAAAGACGGCAAGGACATCGAGCTGCCCGTGTTCGGCAGCGTCGTGGAGGCGATGAAGGAGACCGGCGCCGATGTGTCGATCATTTTCGTGCCGCCCAAGTTCGCCAAGGACGCGATCATCGAGGCCATCGACGCCGAGATCCCGCTGCTTGTGGTGATCACTGAGGGAATCCCGGTGCAGGACAGCGCATATGCGTGGGCCTACAACGTCGAGAAGGGCAAAAAGACCCGGATCATCGGTCCGAACTGCCCCGGCATCATCACGCCAGGACAGTCGCTGGTCGGCATCACGCCCGCCAACATCAGCGGGCCGGGGCCGATCGGTCTGGTGTCCAAGTCCGGCACCCTGACCTACCAAATGATGTTCGAGTTGCGCGATTTCGGCTTCACGACGTCCATCGGCATCGGCGGCGACCCGGTCATCGGCACCACCCACATCGATGCGATCGAGGCGTTCGAGAAGGATCCCGAGACCAAGGTCATCGTGATGATCGGCGAGATCGGCGGCGACGCCGAGGAGCGTGCTGCCGACTTCATCAAGGCCAACGTGTCCAAGCCGGTCGTCGGCTACGTCGCGGGGTTCACCGCGCCCGAGGGCAAGACGATGGGTCACGCGGGCGCGATCGTGTCCGGTTCGTCGGGCACCGCGCAGGCCAAGAAGGAAGCCCTTGAGGCTGCCGGCGTCAAGGTCGGCAAGACCCCATCGGAGACCGCCCGGCTGGCAAAAGAGATCCTGCAGAGCCTGTAGTCCTCAGCGCGTGGCCCACGCGAAGGGTGACGTGCGCCGCAGAATTAGGAACACGTTCTAGTTATCGATTAGCCTGGCGAATTAACACGTGTCAGGAGGTCGGTAATGGCGGTCGATCCGCGTACACCCGTCATAGTCGGCGTCGGACAGTTCACCGAGCGCATCGACGATCCCGGTTACCGGGGGATGTCGGCGGTGGAGCTGGCGACCGCCGCGGCCGAGGCCGCGTTGACCGACACGGGTGCCGACGCGCAGACGGTCGCCAAGGCGATCGACGCGGTGGTGGGTCTTCGGCAGTTCGAGATCTCTGGGCCGATGCCTGCAACGCTGGGCAAGTCGAACAACTATCCGCGCTCGGTGATGCAGCGCCTGGGTGCCCAGCCGGCGCGGGCGGTGCTGGAACCCGTTGGCGGACAAGGGCCGCAGAAGCTCGTCACGGAGTTCGCGGGAGCGATCGTGGCGGGCGAGATCGATGTGGCGATGATCATCGGCTCCGAACCCGGTTCGACGGCACGGTATTTCGCCGACAGGGATGACAAGCCGGATTTCACCGAACACGTCGAGGGGCAGCTTGAGGACCGCGGCCACCGGTTGTTCAGCTACATCGACGAGTACACGATCAAGCATGGGCTGACCGGCGCGCCGGTGCAGTACGGCCTACTTGAGAACGCGCGGCGCGCGCGGCTGGGGCTCGATGTGGCGGACTATCGCCAGAAGATGGCCGAGCTGTTCTCGCCGTTCTCGAACGTTGCAGCCAAGAACCCGTTCTCGTCGTCGCCGGTGGAACGTTCGGTCGCCGAGATCGCCACGGTGTCCGACGACAACCGGTTGATCTGCGATCCGTACCCCCGGCTGTTGGTCGCACGTGATCAAGTCAACAAGGGTGCGGCGAGCGTGTTGATGTCGGTGGAGGCTGCGCGTCGACTCGGTGTGCCCGAGGACAAGTGGGTGTATCTGCACGGTCACTCCGACATGATCGAGCAGGGGCTGATGGAGCGCGCGGATCTCGGCAGCAGCCCGGCAGCGGTGATGGCGGCGCGAGAGGCGTTGCGGGTCGCGGGACTTGGCGTCGACGACATCGCCACCTTCGACCTCTACAGCTGTTTCCCGTTCCCGGTGTTCGTCATCTGTGAGGCGCTTGGCATTGACGGCGATGACCCGCGCGGCTTGACGCTGACGGGCGGGTTGCCGTACTTCGGCGGACCGGGCAACAGCTATTCGCTGCACGGCATTGCTGAGACCGTCAACGAAATGCGTGACAACCCAGGGCGATTCGGGTTTGTCGGCGCCAATGGCGGCATCATGAGCAAGTACTCGGTCGGTATCTACTCCACGGAGCCGGTCGACTGGAGGCTGTCCCGCAGTGCGGAGCTGTCCGAGGAGGTCGCGCAGCTGCCAAAGGTGGCCGTCGCGAAGGATGCCGATGGGCCGGCGATGATCGAGACGTACTCGGTGCGGTACGACTGGCCGGTGCACACCGGCATCATCGTGGGCCGCCTCGATTCCGACGGTAGCCGCTTCCTGGCGACATCCGAAGATGAGGATTTGGTGGCACTGCTGTCTGGCGACGACCCGCTTGGTGCGCGCATCACCGTGCAGTCAACGGAGCATGGCAACCGAGCGTCCTTGGCCTAGAACAGCTTTGTCGATGTCGGTGTGAGGACGAAACCGTGATCGCCGACTCGGCATGCAGTCGTACCGTCATCGACCGCACACACCGCGTCACCACCGACCGCAAAGAGTTTGTGCATCGGCGGTAGCACCGATGGCGGTTCCTTGACGGCCACCGCGTAGTCCGGATCGCCGGTGATGTTTTCGACGGTCGTCTGCTGACTGCGACGCGCGTCGACCGACCAAACACCAGGGCCTTCATGCGGCATCGGCCCCCGGCAGCCCACCCATTCGTACTTGACGTCGGGATTGACATTGTTCCCGCAGATGAGCCCGTTGGGGGTGGAGAAGGAAAAGCCTTGCGTGCGTGGGCTATTGATGACCGGGTAGGAGCCTGACGTAACTTCGTTGTAGTTCGACAAGTCGGGAAAGCCAGCGATCGGCGGCGCGGACGAGGTGGTCGATTCCGTCGTCGTGGGCGACGTCGGTGGCAGGTTCTCGGCCTGATCATCCTTGGCCGGGCTGCAAGCGACACACGTTGACGCGACAAAGATTACGGTCCATCGATGTGACATCTAGAACAGCTTCGTCGATGTGGGCGTGAGGACGAAGCCGTGGTCGCCAACCCGGCACGCCGTCATGCCTTTGTCATCGACACCGCAGAACTGGTCAGCGTCGTTATGCAGTACATGCATGGCCGGCAACGCCCGAGGCGTCGGCCTGACGTAGTTCGGATTCGCTGGGGGTGGCGCGACTTCAACGCTTGCTGATTCATTGCGGTCCGCGTCGACTTTCCAGTCACCCCCGCCCATGTCGGGCCGGGCTCCGGTACAGAATGCGTAGGCCTGCTCGGCGGTGGGTACGGCGCCGAGCCAGCACGACATGCCGTCGGGGGTCAGGAAATGTAGCCCGGGCGATTTGGGATTACCTTGAGATAGTCCCGTCGGTCGGACTTGGTGTACGAGGACATGTCAGGAAACCCGTCGATGGGCGCGAGCGCCGTTGCAGTGCTTGGTGGCGGTGGTGGCGGAGGCGCACTGCTTTCCGGATTACCCGGCGTAGTGGGACTGCACGCGACGACACAGGTTGTCGCTAACAGAAGTACAGCCCATTGAGATCGCATCAGAACAACTGCCTAGACGTCGGTGTGATCACGAATCCATGCTCGCCGACCTGGCATGCAGTCATACCCTTGTCATCGACCGCGCACACCGCATCACCCGTGACCGAATTCAGTTTGTGCATCGGTGGTAACACCGGCGGCGGATCCTTCACGGCCGCCGCGTAACTTGGATCGCCGGTGATATTTTCGACAGTCGTCTGCTGACTGCGACGTGCGACGACCGACCAGTCGCCAGGACCTTCGTGTGGCATTGGTCCGCGGCAGCTCACCGTTTGGTACTCGACGTCGGGATAGGCGTTGCTCCCGCAGATGAGCCCGTTGGGTGTGGAGAACCGGAAGCCTTGTACGCGCGGGCGATTGATGGCCTCGTAGGAGCCGGAGGTGTCTTCGGTGTAGTTCGACAAGTCGGGAAAGCCGGCGATTTTAGGTGCGGACGCGGTGGTCGACTCCGTCGTCGTTGCCGACGATGGCACCTGTGACGACGTCGACTGGTTGGATACCGATTCACCGGACGGTGTGCATCCCGCGGCGGCGATTACAACGCAAACTGCTATTGGTGCGATGGCGATTCTCACTAGTACGTCCCCAATCCTCGGGTATCGGAGTTCTGGATCTGGACAAGCTGAGTGCCGTATGGATTCCACAGCGAGATGGAGGCATCGACGGAATCCCCTCCGGACAACGGGGATTGGTAGATGCCGTAGGCGCCGGGCTGTGACGTGACGAGTTGCGGTGTCGACCAATTGATCCCGTCAGTCGACGAACTGGTGAACACGTTGCCACTGTTGTCGTTGAAGGTGAGCAGCGCCTTGTTGTCGTAGAAGTGCACGTTCGGTTCACCGACACCGGTGTACCCCGCAGGCGGTTGGAGGATAACGGGGCTCGTGGCGGGATTCTGGTCGGCCGAGAACGAGGACCCATTCCAGTACTGGTACTGAGAAGGGTCCTCGATCGCGCCGACGGGTACACGCGCAACGTGCATTCCGTCGTTCTCCCTGCCGTCCTCGGTGCCGTACATGTAGACGTAGCCGTCATCGCTCGGCGAGAAGCTCTGCACCTGAAACGGTTGATTGTGGCCGGTGTTCTGCCATGTCGGACCCGCCGCTGTCCAGGTGCGGCCGCCGTCGGTCGACTTGTATAGCTGGGAACTGCGGGTTTGCCAGGAGTCGTTTTCCCAGCTCCTGACGTTCATCACCGACGTGTACATCGTGTCGCCGTCGGTGAACGTCGATGTCGGGATTGTCGAGATGTCGCCTTCCGAGTTCGGGAACGGGTCGTTGACGACCTCGTCGACCACCCATTTCCCGTGCTCGTCCATCTTCCAGAAGATGATGTTGTTGTGGCCGCCGCGTTCGGGCCGTGGGCCGGGTCCGCCGCCGTCTTCGCCCATGCCCTCGCCGGTGTCACCCTGGATCGTGTACATCCGCCCGTCGGGCGTCATCCCCATGATCGACAGGTCGGTGTTCGGCACACCTACACCGCCCTCACCCGTTTTCGGGTGACCAGAGCCAGCAAGGCTCTGCAGCCACTGCATCTGCGCGCTGTTGAGGCTGTCCGGGTCGATCCCGCCCGGCAACGGGTTGTTCCCTGGCAGCCAGCCGGCGTTGATCGCGCCGATACCCTTCGCCACGGTTTCATCCGCTTTGAGGAAAGCCTCGATCATCTGCTGGATCAGCCTGGTGTAGGTCGCTGCGATCGCGACCCATGGCGCGGTGTCGTTCGGCGGACGCGGAGTCACGACGCCCGCGTCGGACACATCGAACATCGATGACGCGATCTCCACCCACGTCAGCAGAACATCGCGGCAGGCGTCTAATGCGTGTCCGCCTGACTGCATGGCCGCGGCCAGCGCCGCCAGCTTCTCGTGTTGGAGGTGTTGTTTCTGGATATCGCGGTAGGCCTTGGCGATTGCGGCGTTCGCGGCGGTGCCCTGCCAGTTTTCGCGCAGCTTGTTCAGCGCGCGCACTTGCTCGCCGATGAGCGCGTCGAGGTCGGCGGCCTTGCGTTGTTCGGTCATACCTGCGTCGACGACCCCTTGCGGGTTCTGCGCGCGGATCAACGAGATGGACATCGAACTTCCTGGCCGGCGTGTGAGTTACCAGCCTAAGTCCGCGGGCGTCTAGACCAACGCAGCAAGTTTCCCGGCCAGTCGCTCGACGTACGCGGCCACGTCGGCCTCGGACTTGTCGGGCAACCCGAACAACACCTCTGTCACGCCCAGCTCGGCCCAGCGGGCCAGCTTGTCGGGATCCGGCTTGAAGTCCAGCGCGACAATCTGCGGCGCTCCGTCACGCCCGGCCGCGGCCCAGGTGTCCTGCAACAACTTGACCGGCGCATCGATATCGAAGTCGCGCGGCGTGGTGATCCAGCCATCGGCCGAACGCGCGATCCACTTGAAGTTCTTCTCCGTGCCCGCCGCCCCGACCAGCACCGGGATGTGCGATTGCACCGGCTTGGGCCAGGCCCATGAAGGTCCAAACTTGACGAACTCGCCGTCGTAGGAGGCTTCTTCTTCCGTCCACAGCGCCCGCATCGCTTCCAGATACTCCCGAAGCATGGTGCGCCGCCGCCCCGGCGGCACGTTGTGATCGGCCAACTCGTCTGTGTTCCAACCGAATCCGACGCCAAGGCTCACGCGTCCACCGGAGAGGTGATCCAACGTCGCGATCGACTTTGCCAACGTGATCGGGTCGTGTTCGACGGGCAGCGCCACCGCCGTCGACAAGCGCACTCGCGACGTCACCGCGCACGCGGCGCCCAGCGACACCCACGGATCCAAGGTCCGCATGTACCGGTCGTCGGGCAGGGTCTCGTCGCCGGTGGTCGGGTGCGCGGCCTGCCGCTTGATCGGGATATGCGTGTGTTCGGGCACGTAGAAGGTGGTAAAGCCATGGTCGTCGGCGAGTTTGGCCGCCGGCGCGGGGGCGATGCCCCGGTCGCTGGTGAAAAGCACGAGCCCGTAGTCCATGCCGAGAATTAGAACGTGTTTCAGTCTGCCACCGCAAGGCAGGGCGCCTCTGCATCGTCGTGGCGAACCCGCTTTGGTCGGATTCATGCGCTATGACGTCGAACAAATTACGCTGATGGTGCTGTTCGGCAAATACCTGTCGGCAATAAAATTGGGGGATCTGATGCAGCGTTTGGGACGTAACGAGATGCCGGCCGTCGTCAAGAGCGACGATGTTGACTTCCGGAGCCAGGAAGTGGGCGACATGTCGATCGCCTGGGTGCAGCTGGCGGCCGGAACCGATTTGCGGCCCGCCTTGGTCGGGCTCGACGCCGACCGCTGTCAATGCCCGCACTGGGGGTACATGTTGCGCGGACAACTGCGCATGCACACCGCCGACGGGGAGCACACCTTCTCGGCTGGCGACGCGTTCTACTGGGCGGCGGGCCACGCGCCGGAAGCACTCACCGACTGCGAGTACATCGACTTCTCCCCGACAGCGGAGCTCAAGCCGGTGCTCGACCACATCACCGGCGGCTGAGTTTCTTTCACCGCGAGCGTTACCGGCGACGGGCCCCTATCGCGGCTGCTGTCATGGCACACCATGACGACCGAACGCATCGCCGAGCACGTCAAGTTCGCCTACTGGGTGCCCAATGTCAGCGGCGGCCTGGTCACCAGCGATATCGAGCAGCGCACCGACTGGAACTACGAGTACAACGTCAAGCTCGCTCAGACGGCGGAGAACAACGGATTCGAGTACGCGCTCAGCCAGGTCCGCTACGAGGCCAGCTACGGCGCCGAGTTTCAGCACGAGTCCACCAGCTTCTCCCTTGCGCTGCTGCTGGCCACGCAAAAGCTCAAGGTGATCGCCGCCGTCCACCCGGGGTTGTGGCAGCCCGCCGTGCTGGCCAAGCTGGGCGCCACCGCCGACCACCTGAGCAACGGCCGGTTCGCGGTCAACGTGGTGTCGGGCTGGTTCAAGGACGAGTTCACCCACCTCGGCGAGCCGTGGCTCGAACACGACGAGCGCTACCGCCGCAGCGCCGAGTTCCTTCAGGTGCTGCGCGCAATTTGGACGACGGACAGTGTTGATTTCCGCGGTGACTTCTATCGCATTCACGACTTCACGCTCAAGCCCAAACCGCTCAACACGGCCGAGCGGCCCAACCCCGAGATCTTCCAGGGCGGCAACTCCACGGCCGCGCGGCGCAACGGCGGCCGCTACTCCGACTGGTACTTCTCCAACGGCAAAGATTTCGACGGGCTCACCGAGCAACTCGTCGAGGTGCGCGACCACGCCCGTGAGGCGCGTCGCGAGGTCTCCTTCGGGCTCAACGGCTTCATCATCGCCCGCGACACTGAAAAAGAAGCCAGGGACGTCCTGCGAGAGATCATCGAGAAGGCCAATCGTCCTGCGGTAGAAGGATTCCGCTCCGCCGTGCAACAAGCCGGCAACTCAACGTCGGACAAGCGCGGTATGTGGGCCGACTCGTCGTTCGAGGACTTGGTGCAGTACAACGACGGCTTCCGGACCCAGTTGATCGGCACACCCGAGCAAATCGCGGAACGCGTTGCGGCGTACCGCAAACGCGGTGTCGACCTCATCCTCGGTGGCTTCCTGCACTTCCAGGAGGAGATCGAGTACTTCGGTTCGCGGGTGCTGCCGTTGGTACGCGAAATCGAAGATTCCGAAGAGGATTCGATCGGAACGCCTGTCCTGGCGTCCGCATGAGACCCTGATGGCCGCCGCCCCTACCCGAGGGTGCGCTAGCGTGGGTGATCGAATCGCTCAGGCGTCCAGCACAGGAGAGGTCATGTCGTACCCCCAAGGCCACCCGGGTAACCCCGGATACTCGCCCGCACAACAGCCGACCACTCAGTTCGCTGCGCCCACGCAGCAGTTCGGCAAGGCGCCCGACGCCGGCCCGGCCGCCCCTGAAGGCCCGAGCAAGCTCCCCGAGTATCTGACCGCCGGGGTTGCGGGGCTGGGTCTTCTGCTTTATCTGTTGAGCTTCGGCCCGCTATTCACCGCGGGCGGCGACTACTTCGTTCCCACGCTGCTCAATCTCGGTGTCGTCGCGGCCGTGCTCGCGGCATTGATCGCCGGTGTCGGCCTGCTGCCCAAGCAGAAGGCCCTGCCCGCGCTTGTGGCGGTGCTCTCCGTGCTGGGGTTCCTGCTGGTGATCCTGGTCGTGCTCACCGTGCCCGACGGAGTCGCCATCGACTGGGGGCTCTACTCCGTCATCGCGTTGAGCGTGCTGCAGGCGATCGTTGCGGTGGCGGCACTGCTGTTCGACGCCGGAATACTCACCCCGCCTGCACCGAAGCCCCGCTACGAGCAGCAGTACGGCCAGTACGGCGCGCCCGGGCAGTACTACGGACAGCCGCAGCAGCACGGACCGCCGCAGCAACAGGCCCCCCAGCAGCAGCGTCCGGGATATCCGACGCAGTACGGCGCGTACCAGGGTGGCGGTGGACCCTCCACCGGCGGATTCTCCGGCGGGCCCCAGTCCGGCCCGCCGACGCCGCCGACCGGATTCCCCACCTACGGCCAGCCGCCGTCGAGTTCGGCCCCGACATCACAGGTGCCTGCACAGCCGCAATCCTCGCAGTCCGGCCCCCCGCCGTCGTAATCTGAGCCGCGCGTGCGTCAACTTCGTGCGCGTGAGCGTGCGGGGGGAGCGGCACAGATAGTGGAGAACCGGCCAGTCGGCTCGCGCCAGGCGCGCGAGCTGCTTCGGGTCGCATTCGGGCCATCGGTAGTGGCGCTGGTCGTCATCGCGGCCGTCGTGCTCCTGCAGCTGCTCATCGCCAACAGCGATATGACCGGCGCGTCGGGCGCCATTGCGAGCATGTGGCTCGGTGTGCATCAGGTGCCGGTCTCGATCGGTGGCCGCGAGCTGGGCGTGATGCCCCTGCTGCCGATGCTGGCCATGGTGTGGGGGACGGCGCGCACCACGGCCGCGGCGACGTCGGCGTCCGGAGCCGCGCATCAGCAGGCAACGCGTCGTGGTTCGTGATCCGCTGGGTCGTCGCGTCAGCGCTCGGCGGCCCGCTGCTGATGACCGCGATCGCGCTGGCCGTCATCCATGACGCATCCTCGGTGCTCACCGAGTTGCAGACACCGCACGCCCTGCGCGCGTTCGGCGGCGTGCTGGCCGTGCACGCCGCCGGGGCATTGCTCGGCGTGGGCTCCCGCGTCGGCCGCCAGACATTGACCGCGTTGGGCTTACCGAACTGGCTGCCCGACGCGTTTCGGGCCGCCGTGGCCGGGGTGCTGGCGCTGGTCGGGCTTTCCGGTGTTGTGATGGTCTGCTCGATGGTGGTGCATTGGTCGACGATGCACGACCTCTACGCGATCACCGATTCGGCGTTCGGGCAGTTCAGCCTGACGCTGTTGTCGGTGCTCTACGTGCCAAACGTGGTGATGGGCACCGCCGCGGTGGCGGTGGGTTCCAGTGCCCATGTCGGGTTGGCGACGTTCAGTTCGTTCACGGTGTTCGGCGGCGATATTCCGGCGCTGCCCGTGCTCGCCGCGCTGCCGTCCCCACCGCTTGGGCCGATCTGGGTGGCGCTGCTGATCGTCGCCGCGGCATCGGGAGTCGCGGTCGGACAGCAATGCGCGCTGCGGCCGTTGCCGCTGCTGTCTGCCATGGCCAAGGTCACGGTCGCAGCGGCAGTCGCTGCGGCGGCCATGGCGCTGCTGGCATACGCGGGCAGCGGCCGGCTGGGCAACTTCGGCGACGTCGGCGTCGATCAGGTCACCTTCGGGCCCGCGATCTTCCTGTGGTTCGTCGGCATCGGCGCGCTGACCGTGGCGATGTCCGGCGGAATTGCGCGACGGCCCAAGCGGGCCAAGCCAGTACCGGTACCCGAACCCGAGCCCGCACCTGAACCGGAGCCCGACGAGCCCGCCGCCGACGAGGCGGAGCCGCAGGCCGAGGTCGACGAGCCGGCGCCGCTCGACGAGGAGACACCGCCGCGTCAGGACGAACCCCCCGTCGACGACGAGGACCCTGAGGCGCATTTCGTTGCTGACGATGACGCCACGCCGGGTGCGACCCGCGGCAAGAGGGATGAAGCCGCCGACTAGGGTAATCGCGTGCAGCAACCGCTCCATGTACCTCCGACGGCCCCTGCACGGGTGGTGATTCTCGCGTCGGGCACCGGTTCGCTACTGCGTTCGCTGCTCGACGCCACAACGGTTGCGGATTTCCCGGCCAGGATCGTCGCGGTCGGAGTCGATCGCGACTGTCCGGCGGTTGACATCGCGTCGGCGGCGGGGGTGCCTTCGTACACCGTGCGGTTGCGCGACCACCCGGATCGCGATGCCTGGGACGGCGCTATCACCGAAGCGACCGCAGCGCACGAGCCGGACCTGATCGTGGCCGCCGGATTCATGAAAATCCTTGGGCAGCATTTTCTTTCCCGGTTCATGGGCCGGATCATCAACACCCATCCCGCATTGTTGCCCGCGTTTCCCGGTGCGCACGCAGTACCCGAGGCACTCGATTACGGCGTCAAAGTGACCGGCTGTAGCGTGCACCTCGTCGACGCGGGCACCGACACCGGACCGCTCCTGGCACAGGAGCCTGTCCCCGTGTTGGACGACGACGACGAAGCCACGCTGCACGAGCGGATCAAGGTCGTCGAACGGCGGCTGCTGGTGGAAGTCTTGGCCGCGGTGGCTGTCCGCGGCGTGACCTGGACCGGACGAAAGGCGATCATAGGATGAGTGAAGACGGGCGCAGGCCGATCCGGCGCGCATTGATCAGTGTCTACGACAAGACCGGTCTCGCAGAGCTTGCCAAGGGACTGCACGACGCTGGGGTCGACATCATCTCGACGGGGTCAACCGCGAAAACCATTGCCGGCAAGGGTATTCCCGTCATCCCGGTAGAAGAGATCACCGGCTTTCCCGAGGTGCTCAACGGGCGGGTCAAGACACTGCACCCGCACGTGCACGCAGGCCTGCTTGCCGATCAGCGCAAGATGGACCACGTCGCCGCGCTGGAAAAACTCGGCATCGCGCCGTTCGAACTTGTGGTCGTCAACCTGTATCCGTTCACCGAGACGGTCGACTCCGGTGCCAGCGTCGACGAATGCGTCGAGCAGATCGATATCGGCGGGCCGTCGATGGTGCGGGCCGCCGCCAAGAACCACCCCAGCGTCGCCGTCGTCGTCGAACCGCTGGGCTACGACGGCGTGCTTGCCGCGGTGCGGGCCGGCGGCTTCACGTTGGCAGAGCGAAAGATTCTGGCGTCATTGGCGTTTCGGCACACCGCGGAGTACGACGTGGCGGTGGCGTCGTGGATGGGTTCGGTGCTGGCTCCTGAGGAACATGCGCAGAAGCTGCCCGCCTGGGTCGGCGCGACGTGGAAGCGCGCCGCCGTGCTGCGGTACGGGGAGAACCCGCACCAGCAGGCGGCGCTGTATCGCAACGATGCCGTGTGGCCCGGCCTCGCGCAGGCCGAGCAACTGCACGGTAAAGAGATGTCCTACAACAACTACACGGACGCCGACGCCGCGTGGCGAGCGGCGTTCGACCACGAAGACATCTGCGTGGCGATCATCAAGCACGCCAACCCGTGTGGCATCGCGATCTCGTCGGTCTCGGTGGCCGACGCGCATCGCAAGGCCCACGAGTGCGATCCGCTGTCGGCCTTCGGCGGGGTGATCGCCGCCAACACCACGGTCAGCGTCGAGATGGCCGAGACCGTCGCCGACATCTTCACCGAGGTGATCATCGCGCCCGCGTACGAGCCCGGCGCGGTGGAAGTGCTTGCGCGCAAGAAGAATATCCGCGTGCTCGTGGCTTCTGAGCCCCAGCCGGGCGGCACCGAGTTCCGTCAGGTCAGCGGCGGCCTGCTGCTGCAGCAGCGTGACGAGCTGACCGCTCCTGGCGACGACCCGGTCAATTGGACGCTGGCGACCGGATCGCCAGCCGATCCGGCGACCCTGGCCGACCTCCAGTTCGCGTGGCGCACATGCCGGGCCGTGAAATCCAACGCCATCGTCATCGCAGGCGGCGGCGCCACCATCGGCGTGGGCATGGGCCAGGTCAACCGCGTCGATGCGGCGCGCCTCGCGGTGCAGCGCGGTGGCGACCGGGTGCGCGGGGCAGTGGCATCCTCTGATGCGTTCTTCCCGTTCCCCGACGGCCTCGAGACGCTGACCGAGGCGGGTGTGAAGGCGATCGTGCATCCCGGCGGGTCGATGCGCGACGACGTCGTCACCGAGGCGGCGGCCAAAGCGGGCATCACGCTCTATCTCACGGGCGCCCGCCACTTCGCGCACTGAGCTTTCGCGCCCCGCGCCGTTCACGTGCCCGACACTTCGCGGTTGCCAATGCCTGATATTTCTGTGCCTCGTGATCAATGGCCGAAAGATGCTGGTAACGGGCTGCATAGTGGTGGTTGTGGCCGCAGGCGCGGCCTGCTCGAAGGACTCGAACGCGTCGTCAACGCCGCCCGATCAGCTCACCACGGCCGCCGACCAGGCGCTCACCCTCACTCCGTCGCAGCTGCTGGCGGCTACCGACGGCGCCACGCCAGTTGCTTTCGCCGCTCCGAAGAACGGCACCATCGCCTACGGCCCTGGCGGCAGCATCGTGTACACGCCGAACAAGGGCTTCTCCGGGACCGAGGAGCTACAGGTGACGACCACCGACGCGGTGAAGCTGTACGCCGTCGGCACCCCGCCGATCGCCACCGTCGGCGACGTGGAGATCCAGGGCAGCGCGAACGGCTCGGCCATCGCCGCTGTCCCCGGCAGTGCCGACCAGATCTACGGTCTCACCGACCGCGGACCCAACGTCGACGGGCGCACCGACAACGAGAAGGTGTTGCCAGTTCCCGACTTTCACCCACAGATCGGTGTCTTCCGGCTCAGCGATGGCACCGCCACGCCTGGCAAGACCATCACGCTGTCGGGCACTGACGGCAAGCCGTTGGTCGGGCTCGTCGATCCGCAGGCCAACACGGGCGAAACCCTGGTGGACATCGACGGCAACCCGATGCCCACCTCTGATCACGGCCTCGACACCGAGGGCCTCGTCGCGATGTCCGACAGCACTTTTTGGGTGTCCGACGAGTACGGCCCCTTTATGGTCCACTTCGACGCGAATGGCAAAGAGCTGGACCGGCTTTCGCCGTTCGACGGGACACTGCCCCGTGAGTTGTCGCTGCGCAGCGCCAATCAGGGCATGGAAGGCCTGACGATCACCCCCGACGGCTCGACGCTGGTCGGCATCATGCAGTCGGCGCTGAAGACCCCGGGGCTCGACGGTTCGGCGAAATCGGTTCCGCTGGCCCGGATCGTCACCGTTAACCTGGCGACCAAGGCCGTCAAGGAATACCTTTATCCGCTCGCCAATCCGAAGGAGACCAAGGTCGCGGTCTCTGAGATCACCGCGCTCAGCGCCACCACGTTCCTGATCGACGAACGCGACGGCGAACTGCAACCCGGCGGTGACAAGAAGATCTACGTCGCCGACATCTCGCAGGCCACCGACGTGGGACCCGGCGCAACGGTGCCAGGCGGTGTATATCGTGCCGACGCAGGCGGCTTGCAGGTCGACGGTAAACCCATCGAGACCTTCGTCGGGGTGAGCACGGATGCCGCGGCGATCGAGAAGCTGAAGACCGTCGGAATCGCCACCGCAACCAAGACGCTGAAGCTGGATCTCGGCGCCATGCTTGTCGAACTGAACGCCAAGGGCGAGTTTTTCGGACACGACAAGATCGAGGGTCTGGCGACCCCGGACGGCGGCAAGACCATTGTGATCGCCAACGACAGCGACTTCGGCCTTGCCGGCCTCGAGACCGAGAAGCCACCGTTCGCGTTGAAGCCCAAGACCCTCGCCAACGGCACGCCGGACACCGGCGAGTTCCTGGTCGTGGACACCGCGAAACTGCCCGCCAAAACACACACGGTGACGGTTTCGATCAGAGTCGGCTGAGCCTGTCCGGTCACGCGCCCCGCGGGCGGCTATGTTGCACATCATGGTGTCTACGTCGAGGACGGCGTGTGTGCTTCTGGCGGCGGCGGTTCTGATCGCCTCGTGCACGCGAATCGTCGACGACGCGCGGCCCGTCGCCGGTCCCGATCGGTCACCCATCGCCGCCGCATCCGATGGCTCGCAGTGTGAGTCCGTCGACGCGAAGTTGACGACGATCCCGGCGCAGGGCGACGACGAACCGGTGATGAAGATTCCGCAGCCGCAAGGGTGGGACCGGATGACCATGATGGATTCGGAGCTAATCCGTTTTGCGATGGCCAACCGAAGCCTCACGACTGGAGGATTCGCCTCAAACGTGGTGGTGACGTTGGAGAATGCGCCGGGTATCGAAGACCCTGACGTCGTGTTCGACACCATGCGCGACGCGCTGGAGTCGGATCTGGGCGTCACCGACCTGCGCGTGAGCGAGCACACGCTGTGCGGGCTGCCGGCCGAGACCATGAACTATCAGACACCGATCATGGGAAACATCGATCCGCATCCGGGGGTTGCGGTGGTCGCGGTTCTGCACGCCGATGACACCACGTACGCGGTGAGCGTGACCGTCCAGACCAAAGACCCCGACAATCCGGACTTCAAGCGCGACTCCGAGGAGATTCTGACGGGCTTCCAGCTGCTGCCGCCGGCCGAGACGTAGCCGGCCGAGCGGAGGTAGGCACTGCCGCCGCTCGACAGCAGTCGTAGCGTGGAGTGGTGACACAACCTAACGATCGGCCCCGGACTGTCGGCGAGCTGAAGGCCTCCGGTCATCGCGAGCGGGGCGTCAAGGCCGAAATCCGGGAAAACCTGCTTGCCGCGCTGGCCGAGGGCAGCGACGCGTGGCCGGGCATCCTCGGCTTCGAGGACACCGTGATCCCGCAGCTCGAGCGGGCCCTGATCGCCGGCCACGACGTGGTGCTGCTCGGCGAGCGCGGACAAGGTAAGACGCGGCTGTTGCGCGCGCTGACCGGGCTGCTCGACGAATGGACCCCGGTCATCGGGGGCGCCGAGCTCAACGAGCACCCGTACTCACCCATCACGCCCGAGTCCATTCGGCGCGCAGCCGATTCCGGCGACGACCTGCCGGTCGAATGGAAGCATCGCGACGAGCGCTACACCGAGAAGCTGGCCACCCCTGACACCGGCGTCGCCGACCTGGTCGGCGACATCGACCCGATCAAGGTCGCCGAAGGGCGCAGCCTCGGTGACCCCGAGACCATCGCCTTCGGCCTGATCCCGCGGGCACACCGCGGCATCGTGGCCATCAACGAGCTGCCCGATCTCGCCGAGCGCATCCAGGTGTCGATGCTCAACGTGATGGAGGAGCGCGACATCCAGGTGCGCGGCTACACGCTGCGGCTGCCGCTGGACGTGCTCGTGGTCGCCAGCGCCAACCCCGAGGACTACACCAACCGCGGCCGCATCATCACCCCGCTCAAGGACCGGTTCGGCGCCGAGATTCGCACCCACTACCCGCTCGAACTCGACGCCGAGGTCGGCGTCATCAACCAGGAGGCGCATCTGGCCGCCGAGGTGCCGGAGTATCTGGTGCACGTGCTCGCCCGATTCGCCCGTTACCTACGTGAATCGCGGTCGATCGATCAGCGTTCGGGTGTTTCTGCGCGGTTCGCGATCGCGGCTGCCGAGACGGTCGCCGCCGCGGCCCGGCATCGCTCGGCCGTGCTTGGCGAGCAGGATCCGGTGGCCAGGGTCGTGGACCTGTCCACAGTGATCGACGTGTTGCGCGGCAAGCTGGAATGGGAGTCCGGTGAGGAGGGCCGCGAGCAGGCGGTGCTCGAACACCTGCTGCGACGGGCCACTGCGGATACCGCGCAACGGCTGCTCGGCGGCATCGACGTCGGCCCGCTGGTGGTCGCGATCGAGGGCGGGTCCGCGGTCACCACCGGCGACCGGGTGTCGGCAAGGGACGTATTGGCGGCGGTGCCAGAGGTGCATGCGATCGCGGAGATTCAAAAGCGCCTCGGCGCGAAATCCGACGGCCAGCGCGCGGCCGCCGTCGAACTGGCCCTCGAGGCCTTATATCTGGCAAAGCGGATCGACAAGGATTCGTCAGAAGGCGAAACGGTCTATGGCTAAGCACACCTCGCGGTATACGGCCTACACCGGCGGGCCCGACCCGTTGGCGCCGCCGGTCGACCTCCGCGAGGCACTGGAGCAGATCGGTCAGGACGTCATGGAGGGCAGCTCGCCCCGTCGTGCCCTTTCCGAGATGCTGCGGCGCGGCACGCAGAACATGCGCGGCGCGGACAAGCTGGCCGCCGAGGCCAACCGGCGTCGTCGAGAGCTCTTACAGCGCAACAACCTTGACGGCACCTTGCAAGAAGTCAAGAAGCTGCTCGACGAGGCGGTGCTTGCCGAGCGCAAGGAACTGGCCCGCGCGCTTGACGACGACGCCAGGTTCAACGAGTTGCGGATCGAGTCGCTGCCCCCCTCGCCTGCCAAGGCCGTGCAGGAACTCTCCGACTACGAATGGCGTAGCCCCGAGGCGCGCGAAAAGTACGACCAGATCAGGGATTTGCTCGGACGCGAGATGCTCGACCAGCGCTTCGCCGGGATGAAACAGGCGATGGAGAACGCCACCGACGAGGACCGTCAGCGGGTCAACGAGATGCTCGACGACCTCAACGACCTGCTGGACAAGCACGCCCAGGGGGAAGATACGCCCCAAGACTTCGATGACTTCATGGACAAGCACGGCGAGTTCTTCCCGGAGAACCCGAGGAACATCGACGAGCTGCTGGACTCACTCGCCCAACGGGCGGCCGCCGCGCAGCGGTTTCGCAACAGCCTGTCGCCCGATCAGCGTGCTGAGTTGGATGCGTTGGCGCAGCAGGCATTCGGCTCACCGTCGCTGATGAACGCGCTCAACCGGCTCGACGGGCATCTTCAGGCGGCCCGGCCGGGCGAAGACTGGTCCGGCTCGTCGCGGTTCTCCGGCGACAACCCGATGGGAATGGGCGAGGGCACCCAGGCGCTCGCCGACATCGCCGAGCTCGAGCAGCTCGCCGAGTCGCTGTCGCAGAGCTATGCCGGGGCGTCGATGGACGATGTCGACCTGGAGATGCTGGCGCGTCAGCTCGGCAACGAGGCCGCCGTCGATGCGCGCACGCTTGCCGAACTCGAGCGGGCGCTGATGGATCAGGGATTCCTTGACCGCGGCTCCGACGGGCAGTGGCGGCTATCGCCAAAGGCGATGCGCCAGCTAGGACAGACCGCTTTGCGGGATGTCGCGCAACAGCTTTCGGGCCGGCACGGAGAACGCGACACCCGGCGCGCCGGCGCGGCGGGCGAACTCACCGGCGCGACTCGGCCGTGGCAGTTCGGTGATACCGAACCGTGGAACGTCACGCGCACGCTGACCAACGCCGTGCTGCGGCAGGCGGGGACCGGGGTGGCCGAGCTGCCGATGAGGATCACCGTCGACGACGTCGAGATCTCCGAGACCGAGACACGCACGCAGTCCGCGGTCGCACTGCTCGTCGACACCTCGTTCTCGATGGTGATGGAGAATCGGTGGCTGCCGATGAAGCGGACGGCGCTGGCGCTGAACCACCTCGTCAGCACCCGGTTCCGCTCCGATGCCTTGCAGATCGTCGCGTTCGGCCGGTACGCAAGGACGGTGACCGCGGCCGAACTGACCGGGCTCGAGGGGGTCTACGAGCAGGGCACCAACCTGCACCACGCGCTGGCACTTGCGGGGCGGCATCTTCGCCGGCACCCCAATGCTCAACCGGTCGTGCTCGTGGTCACCGACGGAGAACCCACCGCACATCTGGAGGATCCCGACGGCGACGGCACATCGGTGTTCTTTGATTACCCCCCGCACCCCCGCACCATCGCGCACACCGTGAAGGGCTTCGACGACATCGCCCGGCTGGGGGCGCAGGTCACGATTTTCCGGCTCGGCAGCGACCCCAGCCTGGCGAGTTTCATCGACCAGGTCGCCCGACGCGTCGAAGGCCGCGTCGTGGTGCCGGATCTCGACGGATTGGGTGCCGCGGTCGTCGGCGACTATCTGCGCGCACGACGACGTCGCTAAGCGTGTCGCGAGCAAACAATCCGTAGTAACCGCTGATCGCCATTCGCAAACCATTATCAACGCCAGCGACGATTTTACCTACACGTAAGTGTTGGATTTCGACGATGCCAGGAAATTGATCCTGGCGTTTCGGTTCGCACCTCAGCCCGGGAAAATGCGACGTCCGGCGCCCTTTCGTGGCCGACAGTGCTGGTGGCAGCAGCTAAAGCTGACTGAGAAGTTTGCTGGCGTTGCGGCAAACCCTATTTGAATGTTTGAATGATATTCTCAGCTCATCCTCAGTAAAGGCGTAAGTTCTTCTTACCGTCTTCATCTACCGCACCGAAGGGGCATCTCAGATGGCTGTTCGTCCCTACCTGACCACAGGCGCAGCAATTGTCAGTGCCGGCGCTTTGATTGCCGCACTCCCTGCGATTGTTCCGTCTCCGACGCCACCAGATGTAAAGGTCGCCGCGGGCATTCCGAAGAGCCCGAACGTCAACGACGTCAAGCTCCAGGCGTTCCTGCAGGACCTCGTTGACCAGTTCTTCGCCAACGGGATCACGGGAGCGACCGAACGGACCCTATTAGAGATCGTCGGCACCGACACAAACGCTAAAGAGGCGATCACCGGCTTCTTCTCGGGTACCGAGGGATTCCCCGCCCGTGGGTTCCCCGAACTCCTCCGGCAGTGGCTCGTCGACAACACCTCCGACCCGGTGCAAGAAGCGGTGATCAACCTATTCTTCAGCGGCGGCTTTACTGAGTTGGCGCAGCAGTGGATGCTCCTCAACAACATCGATCCGGCGCAAGACGCCTTGATCGACGGCTTCTTCGACGGCTTCAACGGAGATGAATCGCGGTGATTACGACATCCCTGCCGGGTTCTCGTTCTTGACGTGGCAGTTCCTGATCTCCCGAACCGCCGACCCGAATCAACAGGCCGCCCTCAACCAGTTCTTCGGGGGCGGTGCCACCGAGGTGACGCAGCAGTTCCTCGTCAATCAAACCGCCGACCCCAATCAGCAAGCAACTATCAACGGTTTCTTCGACGGCTTCAACGGCCCTGAATCCGGTGATTACGACATTCCCGCCGGGTTCACGTACTTGGCCTGGCGGCAATTGGTCGACAACAACGCCGACCCGGCCACCGAGACGGGAATCAACGCGTTCTTCGGCGGCGGGGCAACGGAATTCGCCCGGCAACTTCCTCCTCGCAGCCACGCCCGGCCCGTCGCAGAACCAGGACATGATCAACGCGTTCTTCGCCGGCTATCCCTTTGGGGGGGACACAGCCAAGGCCGGCGTCACCGGGTTGGTCCACTACATCATCGACTCGCTGATCGGTGGCGTCGTACCGCCGGATCCGGAGGACGAAGCGGCGCTCAGTGACGAGGAATCCAGTACCTCGCTGCTGTCGGCCAGGGCCGGCCTCCCCGAGGCGAACTCGACGATCGATCCGGACGCGAAAACCGTCGATCTGAAGGTGGAGGACAAGGTCGAGAAGGCAGTCGATCCCGACTTGGCCGATTCCATCACCCCAGTGGCCGCGCCCGCACCAGCTGTGGAACCGGCACCGGCACCGGCACCGGTTGAGACTCCTCCGGCCGCCACTCCGGTGGCCAATGAGGGTGAAGAGGACGAAGGTGGCGCCAACGATGTCACCGATGACATCAAGGGCGGCAACAAGGTCGAGCCCGAGACGATTCTGCTCGAGCACGGGACCGGCGGCGCAGGCACCGCCTGGGACCAGACGGTCAAGCGTTGGCATGACTTCGGCAAGGCCCTCGGCTTCGGAGGTGCAGCGCCTGCCCCTGAGTCGACCCCCGACACCGGTGATGCTGAGGGAGGTGCTGAGGGCGCCAGCTGAAAAACGTTGTGACGCATCGGCCCCCTCCGAAATGGAGGGGGCCGATGTTTTTGCGGTTAGGCGACTTTGCGTTTCTTGCCGTTGACGCCGACGCCGCGGCTCAGCGAGAAGCCGCGGATTCGCACGCCCGGCGCACTCAATGGAGAACCGGGTCGCGTTGCCAGATGTTGACATGTCGGGGAGCCGTTGTGGTCGGCGGTTACTCCCGCTCGTATGTGCCGGCGAAGCCCTGCGAGGCGGCCTAGTGCAGGTTCAGCAAACGTGCAAACTCTCCGGTTGCACTGTGGCAACCAGATGACGGCCTTGGCCATATTTTGACGTCATCGTAAATCATTGCTGGGCGCGCGCAACTTGTAGCGACAAAAATACAGGTCAGCATGCCGATGCGGCGGGCGGTAGCAGGTGCCCGCGGCGCCTCCCATGTGACGGGTATGACGGATCTTGCTTAAGGAGCGCCGCTATCAGTTGCTGCGTGGCAAACACGTCGTTAATCTTTTCAAGATCTTCTCAGGTTCTTATCAACACAAGCGTAAGTTTCTGTGTGCCCACCCTCCACCCGTCCCAAAGGGAGCGCGTCAGAATGGAAATTCGTCCCTATGTGAAAACTGGCATAGCAGTCGTCAGTGCCGGCGTTCTGGTCGCTGCCATGCCGGCGGTCGTGCCGTCTCCGACGCCTCCCGACATGAAGGTCGCCGCGGGCGCCCAGAAGAGCGTGTATTCCGACGTCGCGTTGAAATTCACCTCGCAGGAATTGCTCAACGCCATCTTCAGTGGCTTCCCGACCACCGAAGGGCCCGCCGGAGCCGTGGGCGTGAGTCTGTTGCTCTCCGACGAGTTCTTTGGCGCAGATTCGCTGCCATCCACATTCGTCTCTGGTGGCGTCATCGGGTTGGCCGATGTCTTGACGACGGACGCTCCCTTGGTCAACTCGTTCGTCACCGGTGGAATCGTCGGGCTGGCGACAGAGTTGTTCGGGGCAGACCCCGTGGCCGCGGCGTTCCTCGACGGCGGGATCATCGCCGTGGCCAGCCTGTTGACCGAAGGCAACGACGTCGCCAATACGTTCGTCAATGAGGGGTTCATGGGGTTGGCTGGTCTGCTTGTGCAGGGTGACCCGATTGCGTCGGCATTCGTCGATAGTGGGGTCATCGGCGTGGCCAGCCTGTTGACCGAAGGCAACCCCCTTGCCAACACGTTCGTCAACGGTGGATTTGTCCCGGTGACGGAAGCCGTACTTCTGAGCCTGAGCACCGATGAGGTGGTCCAGCAAGGAATCTCGTCGTTCTTCTCCGGCTATCCGTTCGAAGACGGCGACCTGCCTGCTGGCCCGGCCGGAGTCGTCGGCTTGGTCCACTACATCCTCGATCGGCTCGCGGGCAATCCGACGGACGAGGAAGAGACCGTCATGCTGAGCGTCGAGTCCGAATCCGGTCCCTCGCTGCTGGCAGAAGACACGGGTACGGCGGCGGACCTCCCGGATGCGGGTGCGCCGATCAACCCGAACGCGCGCTCGTTCAGCCTGAACGTGGCGGTCGAGCCGGAAGAAGAGAAGACGCCCGAGCCTGACGTCGAGGAAACCGTCACGGCTGCGGCCGCCACCGGTACCGCACCGGCGGCGCAACCCGCAGCGGCTCCCGCTCCGTCGGAAACGCCCGCGGCCCCCGCAACGCCTGCGGCCAACGAGGGTGAAGAGGACGATCCGAAGGAAGTGACCGAAGAGGATATGAACTCCGGAAACAAAGTCGAGCCCGAGACGATTCTGCTCGAGCGGGGGACCGGCGGCGGAGGCACCGCCTGGGACCAGACCGTCAAGCGTTGGCAGGACTTCGGCAAGGCCCTCGGCTTCGGAGGTGCAGCGCCTGCCCCTGAGTCGACCCCCGACACCGGTGATGCTGAGGGAGGTGCTGAGGGCGCCAGCTGAAAAACGTTGTGACGCATCGGCCCTCTCCGAAATGGAGGGGGCCGATGTTTTTTGCGGTTAAGCGACTTTGCGTTTCTTGCGCTTGACGCCGACGCTGCCCCACAGCGAGAAGCCGCGGATCCGCACGCACGGCGCGCCCGGCGATCCGTGGCCGGCGACGCTCTGATCGAACGAGCCCATTACCCCAAAGCCTTTGAGGTCGACGTTGACCTCGGGCGGCACCAGGATGGTCTGCCCGCCCATGATCGAGTAGCTGTGGATCTCCACCTCGGGTGAGGTGAAGTCGGCGTAGCGCAAATCCACAACGCCCCCACCGAACAGGGCGAAAGTCGTCAACCGCTTCGGCACATTCCACCGACCGCGACGCTCGAACCCGCTCATGATCGCCAGCAGAAGTGTCGAGGGCGCGGGGCGGCATTGGCCACCGCCCCGGGTCATGACGCCGGGCAGGTCGGCAGACAGCCGGTCGAGTTCCTCGTGCGTTTGGGCGGCATACGCCCTGGTCAGCCTGTCCTCGTACTCGCTCATCTGCAGCCGGCCCTGAGCGGCCGCATCGGTGAGCAACTGCGCCACCTGGATCCGATCGGTGTCTGCAGCACGCATCGAACCGTTCCGCGACGCTGGAGTGCTCATCAATGTCGAGCCTACGACGAACGCTGCCACATGCAAGGCCGTTGGCTAAACTGTGCCTTCACCGGACCCCGGGCGAAGCGTTTAGACAGGCGAACTTGTAGGTGCCTAGCGATCGCCCACCCAGCGCGGCTGGCGTTTCTGCAGGAAAGCCATCATGCCTTCGCGGGCTTCTTCGGAGACGAACAGCCGGGCAGACTCCTCGGTGAGATCATCGGCACGTTCGTCGAAGGCCGCCAGAATGGGCGCGGTGGTCAGCGACTTGGATGCGGCCAGGCCCTGCGGTGACGCCTTGCCGATCGCGGCTGTGAGTTCCGCCACGGTGGCGTCGACGTCGTCTGCGGCCAGGGTGATAAGGCCGATGCTTTCGGCTTCTTCGGCGCCGAACTTCTCACCGGTGAGGAAGTAGCGGCCCGCGGCACGCGCCGACATCTTCGGCAGCAGCGTCAACGAAATGATCGACGGTGCAACACCGATGCGCGCCTCGGTCAACGCGAACGTGCTGGCCCGCCCGGCCACCACGATGTCGCACGCCCCGATCAGACCGAGTCCGCCCGCGCGCACGTGCCCGTTGACCGCGCCGATGACCGGGATCGGCAGGTGAAGAATTCGGCGCAGCAACCTGGTGAGCTCATGAGCGCGGCTGACCGCCACATCGCCGAGATCCCGCCCAGAGGCTTCCGCGAGATCGGCGCCCGCGCAGAAGGTTCCGCCGGTGTGGTCGAGGACGACGGCGCGCACCCCGGATTCCTCGGTGGCGTCGGTGAGCCCCTGGTGCAGCTGGTTGACCAGCGTGGTCGACAGCGCGTTGCGGTTGTCAGGGGAGTCCAGCGTGAGGCGGGCGACGTTGCCCTTGACCGCGTAGTGAACTAGTGAGCTCATCAGTACGAGCGTGGCAGACCGAGGGAGGTCTGCGCCACAAAGTTGAGCACCATCTCCCTGCTGACCGGGGCGATGCGGGCCAGCTTCGACGCGGTGACCGCGGCGGCGATGCCGTATTCCTTGGTCAACCCGTTGCCACCCAACGACTGGACGGCCTGATCGACAGCGCGAACCGACGCCTCACCCGCGGCGTACTTGGCCATGTTCGCCGATTCGGCGGCGCCGACATCGTCGCCGCTGTCGTACAGCGTGGCCGCCTTCTGCATCATCAGTTTGGCCAGTTCGATCTCGATGTGGTTCTGCGCCAACGGGTGCGACAGTCCCTGGTGCGCGCCAATCGGCGTCTTCCACACCTGCCGGGTCTTGACGTAGTCGACGGCCTTGTTGATCGCGAACCGCCCCATGCCGACCGCGCTCGCGGCGCCCATGATGCGTTCGGGGTTCAGGCCCGCGAACAATTGGGCGATTGCGGCGTCCTCCGAGCCGACCAGTGCGTCGGCGGGCAGGCGCACCTCGTCGAGGAACACCTGGAACTGGCCCTCGGGCATGACCAGTTCCATGTCGATCTTGGTCCATGACAGGCCGGGGGTGTCGGTTGGCACGATGAACAGTGCGGGCTTGAGGTTGCCGGTTTTGTGGTCCTCGGTGCGGCCCACGATCAGCACGGCCTGCGCCTGGTCGATGCCGGAGATGAACACCTTCTGGCCGGACAGGATCCAGTCGCTCCCGTCGCGGCGCGCGGTGGTGGTGATCCGGTGACTGTTGGACCCGGCGTCGGGTTCGGTGATCGCGAACACCATCGTGGTCGAGCCGTCGGCGATGCTCGGCAGCCAGCGCTGCTTCTGATCCTCGGTGCCGAACTTGGCGATGATCGTGCCGTTGATTGCGGGGGAGACCACCATCAGCAGCAGCGGGCATGCGGCCGCCGACATCTCCTCCATCACCAGCGCTAGCTCGTACATGCCTGCGCCGCCGCCCCCGTACTCCTCGGGCAGGTTCACGCCGATAAACCCGAGTTTGCCTGCCTCACTCCACAATTCGGTGGGGTGCCCGCCGGATCGCGCCTTCTCCAGGTAGTAGTCCTGACCGTAGTTTGCGGCCATGCCTGCAACCGCCTTGCGCAGCGCCTGCTGCTCTTCGGTTTCGACAAAGCTCATGATTGTTCTCCTCCGGGATTGTCCACTCGGGCAAGTACGGCGCCGACGTCGACCTGTTGGCCGGGTTCGACGGTGAGCTCAACGAGCACACCGTCGGCCGGTGCGGTCACGGTGTGCTCCATCTTCATGGCTTCGAGCCAGATCAGCGGCTGCCCGGCGGTGACGGTGTCGCCGACCGCGGCGCCGACCCGCAGCACCGATCCCGGCATGGGCGCAAGCAGCGAGCCCTGCGCGACTGCGGCGTCGGGATCGGGGTAGCGCGGCAGCACTGTCAATTGTGCTGGGCCCAGCGGAGAATCGACGAATACATCGTCTCCGTAGCGGGCCACGTCGAATGGGCGGTCCACACCGTCGACGGTCAGCACGACCCGGTCCGCGCCCGCGGATACCAGCCGGACGTTGTCGTGATCGGGCAGGTCGACGCCGGTGCGGGTGAATCGGTAGCGCACGTGGTGCTCGCCGTCCGCGGAGTCGCGGTAGGACTTCGTTTGGTAGCCCGATGTCAGGTTGCGCCAACCACTGGGCGCCGAGGCGAAAACCGTTGCCGCTCCGCGGTTGTGCGACGCGTCCGCGAGTGCGGCTGCCACGGTGGACAACGCGAGGCGCTGGTCGTCACCCAACGGTGCGGCTAGCGTGGCAAGGCCGTGGGTGTCGAAGAACGCGGTGTCGGTGGCGCCGTCGAGGAATGCCCGATGCCGCAACACGTTGACCAACAAATCGCGGTTGGTGCGTACCCCGTGAAGGCGGGCCCTTGCCAGCGCGTCGGCGAGCACACCCGCTGCCTGGCGCCGCACCGGGGCGTACGAGATGACCTTGGCCAGCATCGGGTCGTAGTAGATCGACACCGCTGAGCCGTCGACGATTCCGGAGTCGACCCGGACGTCTCCTGGCACGTCGAACCGGTGCACAGTGCCCGCCTGTGGCTGCCAGCCCTTGGCCGGGTCCTCGGCGTACAGCCGGGCCTCGATCGAGAAGCCGTGCGACGGAGGCGGTTCGGCGTCGAGAGTGCCGCCGTCGGCGACATGCAGCTGCAGCTCGACCAGATCAAGTCCGGTGGTCGCCTCGGTGACGGGATGCTCGACCTGCAGCCGGGTGTTCATCTCGAGGAAGAAGAAGTCACCGTTGTCGGCGGCCATGAATTCCACGGTGCCCGCGCCGGTGTAGCCGATAGCGGTTGCGGCCAGTCGCGCGGCGTGGAACAGCTTATCCCGCATTTCGGGCGTCCGTTCGACCAGTGGCGACGGCGCTTCTTCGATGATCTTCTGGTGACGCCGCTGAATCGAGCATTCGCGTTCGCCGACGGCCCACACGGTGCCGTGCTCGTCGGCGAGTACCTGGACCTCGACGTGGTGTCCGGTGGCCAGATAGCGCTCGCAGAACACGGTCGGATCGCCGAACGCCGATCGGGCCTCCCGGCCCGCCGCCTCCACTTGGGCCGGCAACTCCGACAGTTCGCGGACCACGCGCATGCCCCTGCCGCCGCCGCCCGCCGACGCCTTGATGAGCACCGGCAGCTGATCGGCGGTCACGGTGTCGGGGTGCAGCTCGTCCAGCACAGGAACGCCTGCGCCCGACATCATCTTCTTGGCCTCGATCTTGGAGCCCATCGCCGCCACCGCTGCCACCGGCGGGCCGATCCACGTCAAGCCCGCTTCGATCACCGCAGCAGCGAATTCGGCGTTCTCCGAAAGGAACCCGTATCCGGGATGAATCGCGTCGGCACCCGCGGCGTGAGCGGCCGCGATGAGCTGGCGACCGTCGAGGTAACCCGTGGTGCCTGCCAGACGGACCGCCGCGTCGGCCTCGGCGACGTGCGGGGACGCCGCATCCGGCTCGGTGTACACGGCAACTGTGCCGATACCGAGGCGGCGGCACGTGACGAACACCCGGCGGGCGATCTCCCCGCGGTTGGCGACAAGCACTCGCGTGATCATCGGGGCCTCACATCCTGAAGACGCCGAAATTCGACGTCCCCTTGATCGGACCGTTGGCGATGGCCGACAGGCACATTCCCAGCACGGTGCGGGTGTCGCGTGGATCGATGACCCCGTCGTCGTAGAGCCGGCCGGACAGGAACATCGGCAGCGATTCGGCCTCGATCTGCGCCTCAACTGCTGCGCGCAGAGCGGCATCGGCGTCCTCGTCGACGGCCTGCCCGCGGGCCGCGGCGGCCGCGCGGCTGACGATCGAGAGCACGCCGGCCAACTGCGTGCCGCCCATGACCGCCGACTTCGCCGACGGCCATGCGAACAGGAAACGCGGATCGTAGGCGCGCCCACACATGCCGTAGTGGCCTGCGCCGTAGGACGCGCCGATCAGCAGTGAGAGGTGCGGGACGGTGGAGTTCGAGACGGCGTTGATCATCATCGAGCCGTGCTTGATCATCCCGCCTTCCTCGTAGGCCTTGCCGACCATGTAGCCGGTCGTGTTGTGCAGGAACAACAGTGGCGTGTCGGAGCGGTTGGCCAGCTGGATGAACTGGGTCGCCTTCTGGGACTCTTCGCTGAACAGCACCCCGCGTGCGTTGGCAAGGATGCCGATCGGGTAGCCGTACAGCGTGGCCCATCCGGTCACCAGCGAGCCGCCGTAGAGCCCCTTGAACTCGTCGAACTGCGAGCCGTCGACGATGCGCGCGATCACCTCGCGCGGATCGAACGGCACCCGAAGGTCCGAGGGCACAATGCCGAGCAGCTCCTCGGCGTCGAACAGCGGCTCGGTGACCGGTCCCGGTGTCGGCCCCTGCTTGCGCCAGTTCAACCGGGCCACGACCCGCCGCCCGATCCTAATCGCGTCGATTTCGTCGACCGCGAAATAGTCGGCCAAACCCGAAGTGCGGGCGTGCATCTCGGCACCGCCAAGCGCCTCGTCGTCGGACTCCTCGCCGGTGGCCATCTTCACCAGCGGCGGGCCGGCCAAGAACACCTTCGAGCGTTCCTTGATCATCACCACGTGATCCGACATCCCTGGGATGTAGGCACCGCCCGCGGTCGAGTTTCCGAACACCAACGCGATGGTGGGGATGCCTGCTGCCGACAGCCGGGTCAGATCCCGGAACATCTGCCCGCCGGGAATGAAGATCTCCTTCTGCGTCGGCAGGTCGGCGCCGCCAGACTCCACCAGCGACACCACCGGCAGCCGGTTCTCCATCGCGATCTGATTGGCGCGCAACACCTTCTTCAGCGTCCACGGATTGCTGGTGCCGCCCTTGACCGTCGGGTCGTTGGCCACCAGCATGCACTCCACCCCGCTGACCGCCCCGATACCGACGACCACGCTTGCACCGACGGCGAAATCGGTGCCGTACGCGGCAAGCGGGCTCAGCTCCAGGAACGGCGAGTCGGGGTCGACCAACAACTCGATGCGCTCACGCGCGGTGAGCTTGCCGCGCCCGTGATGACGCTCGACGTACTTGGCGCCGCCGCCACCGAGCGCCTTGGCGTGCTCGGCGTCGAGCTCGGCCAGCTTGGCCGTCATCACCGAGGCCGCTTCGGTGTAGGCGGGGGATCCGGGGTCGAGGGTGGACCGCAAGGTCATGACTGGAATCCAAGGGTCTTGGCCGCGAGCGCGGTGAGGATTTCGGTTGTTCCGCCGCCGATTCCGAGGATTCGCATGTCGCGGTACTGCCGTTCGATCTCGGATTCGGCCATGTACCCCATGCCGCCGAACAGCTGCACGGCGGCGTTGGCCACCCATTCGCCCGTCTCGACGGCGGTGTTCTTGGCGAAGCAGACCTCGGTGATCAGGTTGGTATCCCCGGCGAGCTGCCGCTCGACGAGGTGCCGGGTGTACACCCGGGCGACGTCGATGCGGCGGGCCATCTCGGCAAGAGTGTTCTGCACCTGCTGGCGTGCGATCAGCGGCTTGCCGAACGTCTCCCGGTTCCGGCACCAGTCAACGGTCAGGTCGAGACAGCGCTGTGCACTGGAATACGCCTGCGCGGCAAGGCCAACGCGTTCGGAGACGAACGCGGCGGCGATCTGCAGGAAGCCGGTGTTCTCTGCGCCGATCAGGTTGGCCGCTGGCACCCGCACATCGGTGTAGGACAGCTCGGCGGTGTCCGACGAGCGCCAGCCCATCTTGTCGAGCTTGCGGCTGACCTCAAAGCCTGGCGTGGCCTTGTCGACGACGATGAGCGAAACCCCTGCCGCGCCAGGCCCTCCCGTCCGCGCCGCGGTCACGACGTAATCGGCGCGCACGCCCGAGGTGATGTAGGTCTTCGCACCGTTGATGATGTAGTCATCGCCGTCGCGGACCGCGCGGGTGGTCAGGTGGCCGACGTCCGAACCGCCACCCGGTTCGGTGATGGCCAGGCTGCCGATCAGCTCGCCCCGCAGCGTGGGCCGCACATAGGTCTCGATCAGCCGCTCGTCGCCGGAGGCGATCATATGGGGCACCGAGATACCGCAGGTGAACAGCGATGCGAAAACGCCGCCGGGGGAGCCGGACTGATGCATCTCCTCGCAGATGACCACCGCGTCCGCACCGTCGCCGCCGCCCCCACCGACCGACTCTGGCAGACCCGCGCCAAGCAGCCCGGCCTCGCCCGCCCTGCGGTGCAACTCGCGGGGCAGGTCGCCGCTGCGCTCCCACTCGTCGACGTTGGGTAACACCTCTCGTTCGGCGAACGCCCGCACCGTCTTTCGGAGCTCTTCGCGCTCGGGGGTGTGCCAGATGTTCACGACAAAAACTCCTCAGGAATATCAATGTGTCGACTGCGCAGCCATTCGCCAAGCCCCTTGGCCTGCGGGTCGAACCGGGCCTGGTACCCGACGCCCTGCCCGAGGATGCCGTCGATGACGAAGTTCACCGCACGCAGATTGGGCAGGACGTGGCGGGTCACCGCGAGATCGGCTGTCTCGGGCAGCAATTCGCGCAGCTTGTCGACGGTCAGTGCGTGCGCCAGCCAGCGCCAATGCATGTCGGAACGCACCCAGACGCCGACGTTGGCGCTGCCGCCCTTGTCGCCGCTGCGGGCGCCGGCGATCATCCCGAGTGGCGCGCGCCGGGTGTCACCGAACGGCAGCGGCTCGGGCAAGGCGAACGGCGGCACCGGCGCCAGCTCCAGGGTCTGCGTGGCCGGTGCGATGTCCACCCGGGTGCCGTCGGAATGCACGGCCACGTGCGGCACCTCGGTGGCGGCGACGTATGCCGGGCTGAACACCCCGTAAACCTGACCGTCGCCCGGCGGCGTGGTGCTGGTGAACCCTGGATAGCTGGCCAGTGCGAGTTCGACAGCGGCCGAGGAGAATTGGCGACCCACGTTCGCGGGATCCGAATCGCGCACCACGCAGCGCAGCAGCGCGCTGGCGGCTTCCTCGGTGTCCGCATCGGGATGGTCGGTGCGGGCCAGCGTCCACTGCATCTCCGCGGGCTTGACAGTCAGCGCGGTCTCCAGCTGCCTGCGCACCAAGTCGGCCTTGGCCTCGATGTCCAGACCTGTCAACACCAGTGCCATCTCGTTGCGGAAACCGCCGATGCTGTTGAGGGACACCTTGAGCGTCGGTGGCGGCGGCTCGCCCTTCACCCCGCCGATTTGCACCCGGTCGGGTCCGTCGTCGGACAGCTCGATGGTGTCCACCCGCAGTGTCACGTCGGGATTCGCGTAGCGCGCGCCGGTGATCTCGTAGAGCATCTGGGCGGTGACCGTGCCGATGCTGACCGCGCCGCCGGTGCCAGGGTGTTTGGTGATCACCGACGACCCATCGGCGTGGATCTCCGCGAGCGGAAAACCGGGGTGGGACAGGTCGGCCACCTCGGTGAAGAAGGCGTAGTTGCCGCCGGTGGCCTGCGCCCCGCATTCGATGATGTGACCGGCGGCCACCGCGCCGGCCAGCGCGTCGTAGTCGGTCGGCGCCCACCCGAAGTGCGCGGCGGCGGGGCCGACGACCACCGAGGCGTCGGTGACGCGTCCGGTGACCACGACGTCGGCGCCGGACTTCAGGCAGTCGACGATGCCCCACGCCCCGAGGTACGCGTTGGCCGCCAGCGGCGTGCCGAACCCGAGTTCGGCGGCCCGCCCCACCAGGTCGTCACCCTCGACATGGCCCACGTTGACGTCGAGGCCGAGCCGTTCGGCCAGCGAGCGCACCGCCGCGGCCAGACCCGCAGGATTCAGCCCGCCGGCATTGGCGACGATCCGCACGCCTTGGTCCAGCGCGGTGCCAAGGCAGTCCTCAAGCTGGCGCAGGAACGTCTTGGCGTAGCCGCGTTCCGGTGACTTGGCGCGGTCGCGGGCAAGGATCAGCATGGTCAGCTCGGCGAGGTAGTCGCCGGTTAGATAGTCGAGGTCACCGCCGGTGAGCATCTCGCGCATCGCGGCGAGCCGGTCCCCGTAAAAGCCCGAGCAGTTGCCGATCCGGACCGGATCCAACACGTCGGCCCTCCATCCAAGTCGCAGCCTCAACCAACCGGTAGGTTAGCCGCAACCGCCGGTACCACGTCAAGGTGTTCCCGAAGTTGCGATTTGGGCGCGCTTACCGTCGCTGGGCGTGGTTTAGCGCGCCGAAGTCGCTTGTTTTGGAGGCTACGCAGGCCACCGGCTATCCTGAGGTGCAATTGCAGAGCCCGGCGAACCCGCGGCTCGCACTTTCAGTACCCCTCAAGAGGAGAAGCTCGATCATGGCTGTGCCGAAGCGGAGAATGTCGCGCGCGAATACCCGTAGCCGGCGCGCGCAGTGGAAAGCCAAGCGCCCCGAACTCGTCGGCGTGACGGTCGCCGGTCAGCAGCACAAGGTGCCGCGGCGGCTGCTCAAGGCTGCCCGTCTCGGCCTGATCGACCTCGACAAACGCTAAGGCGGAAAGCGGCGCGCCTCTCAGGTCACTCTCAGATAGGGGGATGACACTGTGGCGGTGCGCATTCTTGTCGTTGATGACGATCGCGCCGTGCGCGAATCACTGCGCCGGTCGCTTTCGTTCAACGGTTACTCCGTCGCCCTGGCGCAGGATGGCCTCGAGGCTCTCGATCTGATTTCCAGCGACCGGCCCGACGCCCTTGTTCTCGATGTGATGATGCCGCGGCTGGACGGCCTCGAGGTGTGCCGTCAGCTGCGAAGCACCGGCGACGACCTGCCGATCCTGGTGTTGACCGCCCGCGATTCGGTGTCCGAGCGCGTCGCGGGACTCGATGCCGGCGCCGACGACTATCTGCCGAAGCCGTTCGCCCTCGAGGAGCTGCTCGCCAGGATGCGCGCGTTGCTGCGCCGCACCACCCCCGACGATGGCACCGAGTCACCCGCGATGGTCTTCTCGGACCTGTCCCTTGACCCGGTCACCCGCGAAGTCACCCGCGGTCAGCGGGCGATCAGCCTGACCCGCACCGAGTTCTCGCTCCTGGAGATGCTGATCACCAACCCGCGGCGGGTGCTCACCCGCAGCCGCATCCTCGAGGAGGTGTGGGGGTTCGACTTTCCCACGTCGGGCAACGCGCTCGAGGTGTACGTCGGGTACCTGCGCCGTAAGACAGAGGCAGAAGGAGAGCCGCGGCTGATCCACACCGTGCGTGGGGTGGGTTATGTGCTGCGCGAGACGCCGCCCTGATGTCCGCACAGAAGTTGGGATTTCGGCCACAGTCCAACCTCTTGCCCGGCCTCTCCACCACTAGCTCACTGTCACTGCGGTGGCGGGTGATGCTGCTGGCCATGTCGATGGTGGCGATGGTCGTGGTGCTGATGGCCGTCGCGGTCTACGCGGTGGTGTCCAGGGCGCTCTACGACGACATCGACAACCAGCTCAAAAGCCGCGCGCAGCTGCTGATCGACAGCGGCTCGCTGGCCGCCGACCCTGGCAAGGCGATCGAGGGCACCGCCTACTCGGATGTGAACGCGATGCTGGTGAATCCCGGCCGGTCCATCTACACCGCCAACCAGCAGGGGCAGACGCTGCCGCTCGGCGACCCCGAGAAGGCGGTGGTGCGAGGCGAGTGGCTGATGTCGCTGCGCACCGTCAACCATCAGCGCGTGCTGGCCCGGCACCTGACCAACGGCAGCTCACTGCTGATTTCCAAGAGCCTTTGGCCGACCACGCAGGTGCTCAGACGGCTGGGCACCGTGCTGCTCATCGTCGGCGGGCTCGGCGTGGTGATCGCGGCGATGGCAGGTGGTGCCGTCGCGCGGGCCGGCCTGCGACCGGTCGCCAGGCTGACCGAGGCGGCCGAACGGGTGGCGCGCACCGACGACCTGCGGCCCATTCCGGTGTTCGGCAGCGACGAACTCGCCCGTCTCACCGAAGCTTTCAACATGATGCTGCGGGCGCTGGCCGAATCGCGCGAGCGGCAAGCACGTTTGGTCACCGACGCGGGCCACGAGCTGCGCACGCCGCTGACGTCGTTGCGCACCAACGTCGAGCTGTTGATGGCGTCGATGGCTCCGGGAGCGCCGCGGCTGCCAGAAGATGAGATGGCCGATCTGCGCACGGACGTGATCGCCCAGGTCGAGGAATTGTCGACGCTCGTCGGCGATCTGGTGGACCTGACGCGCGACGAGGCCGGCGGCATCATTCACGAGCCGGTTGACATGACCGAGGTTGTCGATCGGTGCCTCGAGCGAGTTCGTCGGCGCCGCAACGATATTGAGTTCGAAGTCTCGGTCACGCCATGGCAGGTGTTCGGCGACAGCGGAGGACTCGGCAGGGCCGTGCTCAACCTGATGGACAACGCGGCCAAATGGAGCCCGCCCGGCGGACGGGTGGGAGTGCGGTTGACGCAAGTCGATCCGCTGCACGCCGAGCTTGTGGTGTCCGACTATGGACCTGGCATTCCGCCGCACGAACGACGTCTGGTGTTCGAGCGGTTCTACCGATCCACGTCGGCGCGCGCCATGCCGGGCTCTGGACTCGGCCTGGCGATCGTGAAACAAGTTGTGGTCAAACACGGCGGTGCGTTGCGGGTCGAGGACACCGTCGTCGGTGGTCAACCGCCAGGCACCTCGATCCACGTGGTGCTGCCGGGACGACCCATGCCGACACGCCCCTTTGACGTGGACGAAGGCGGCCTCAGCGCCGACAATGGCTGACCGGGGGCGGCGGTCGCAGGGGAGGGAACGGGAAAATTGGGTATCTCCCAACGGTTCTCTAAGTGGATTCTCAGCCCAGATGGGCACTGTGGGCATGCACGCGTCGTTGTTTTGAATGTCGGAACCTACTTGAGGAAGAGCACCGCAGCGACATGACTAATCACCCGAGGTACACGCCGCCGCCCCCGCATCAGGGCGGGCGGCCCGGCGCCTATGAACACGGCGCGCCCGGATACCCCGGACCGCAGCGGTCTGGTCAGCACCAGCAGCCATACGACTGGCGCTATGCGACGCAGCAGACTCAGCAGCAGTACCGCGCACCCTACGATCCGTACCGCGGGGCGCAGCAAGCCCCGTCCGGCGCGCCTCCGGTGCGGCCCCAAAAACGTTCGCGCGCAGGTGTTTTGACTGCTGGGGCACTGGCAATCGCGGTGGTCTCGGCCAGCGTCGGCGGCGGAGTGGCGCTGCTTTCGCAGAACGACCGCCCTGCCAGCACGTCGAGCATTGGCGGTATCGCCCCCTCTGTTCCTGCGGCCAGCGCGCCCGCGGGCTCGGTCGAGCAGGTCGCGGCCAAGGTGGTGCCCAGCGTGGTCAAGCTCGAGGTCGACATGGGCCGGGCCTCCGAGGAGGGTTCCGGAGTCATCCTGTCCTCCGACGGTCTGATCTTGACCAACAACCATGTGGTGTCGGCCTCCAAGGGCGGTCCTGACATCCCAGGCGGCGGCCCCCAAGGCGGCGCACAGACCAAGGTGACGTTCGCCGACGGCAAGATCACGCCGTTCACCGTCGTCGGCACCGATCCGAGCAGCGACATCGCTGTGGTGCGGGCCGAGGGAGTCTCCGGGCTGACACCGGTCACTCTGGGCTCCTCGGCGAACCTTCGGGTGGGCCAGGACGTGGTGGCGATCGGTTCGCCGCTTGGCCTGGAAGGCACGGTGACCACCGGCATCATCAGCGCCCTGAACCGGCCGGTGGCCGCTGGCGGCGACGCGCAGAACCAGAACACCGTGCTCGACGCCATTCAGACGGATGCCGCGATCAATCCAGGAAACTCCGGCGGCGCGCTGGTCAACATGAACGGCGAACTGGTCGGTATCAATTCGGCCATCGCGACACTCGGCGGCGACGCGGGACCTGCGGCCCAGAGCGGGTCGATCGGGCTGGGCTTTGCGATCCCGGTCGATCAGGCCAAGCGGATCGCCGATGAACTCATCAAGAACGGCTCCGCTTCGCATGCCTCGCTCGGCGTTCAGGTCGGCAACGACGCGGCCACCGACGGCGCCAAGATCGTCGAGGTCACCGGTGGGGGCGCCGCGGCCGCGGCGGGCCTGCCCAGCGGCGTCGTGGTCACCAAGGTGGACGACAGAGTGATTGGCAGTGCCGATGCGCTGGTGGCCGCGGTCAGGTCGAAAGCCCCAGGTGACACGGTCACGCTGACGTACCTGGACCCATCGGGTAAACCGCAGACCGTGCAGGTCACCCTCGGCAAGGCCGAGCAGTGACAATCGCTCCGGGCGGGGTGACGCTGAGAGTGGCCGCGCCGCTGTCCGATCCCAGATATACGGTTGGGTTCATGGAACAGCCAGGGGAGTTGGTGGGCCGCGCGCTCGTCGTTGTTGTCGATGACCGCACCGCGCATGGCGAGGAGGACCACAGCGGTCCGTTGGTTACCGAGCTGCTCGGTGAGGCGGGCTTCGTCGTCGACGGCGTGGTCGTGGTGTCCGCGGATGAGGTGGAGATCCGCAATGCCCTGAACACGGCGGTGATCGGCGGGGTGGACCTGGTGGTGTCGGTGGGTGGCACGGGTGTCACTCCTCGCGATGTCACACCCGAGGCCACCGTCGACCTCCTCGATCGTGAACTTCTCGGCATCTCTGAGGCGCTGCGTGCCTCGGGCCTGTCCGCAGGGATCGTGGACGCGGGTGTGTCACGTGGGCTGGCCGGAATCTCCGGCAGCACCCTCGTGGTCAACCTCGCGGGTTCCAGGGCGTCGGTGCGCGACGGCATGGCAACGCTGTCCCCGCTGGCGGTGCAGATCATCGGCCAGCTATCCAGCCTGGAGATCTAATTCGGTCGGACTCGCTCGCCTCACCGCGGCGCACCGTAAACGGGGCGTCGCGGTGGTCGGTCGCGTGCGTGGCGGCAACAAAAACGCCGACTCCTGCGTTGCGCGGAAGTGAACGGCAATCCCGTCCCAGATGTGATCTTCGTCACACAGGAAGTCGACTGTGACGGACCATTCAAAGCCGTCGCGCGATGCAGTTAACAAGATTTTCGGGGATCCCTTGCCGCAGTCATCTTTTGACGAGCGCGACAATACTTCGCCTGAGGACGATGCCGATCACGAGAAGTGGTTGCGGGACAATATTCCGCCTCACCACGATTGACCTGTGATTTCGCTTTGAACGCGCAAAACGGCTGGTCGCCGGTTGAACCCGTGACTTGACCGGGGTGTGCGAAGCGAACTCGTCGATGTTGTCTCGGCGCATCGCTGGGGCCGACGCCTCGCCGGCTATTTCGCCGCGCCGTGGCAGCCGCAGCAAACCCGCAATTTCGCGTTTTGTGACTTTCGGCAGTCGGCCCCACGCGTTGCCGGTCCGATGCCGCCCCGTTATGTTCCTCGTGTCAAGATGAGCGAAGCGTAAGAGCAGCATGTGAGGTCTCTCATTTCTTTCACATGAGGTTCATGCGTCGTGTGTGGTGTAGCGGGTGAGCCAGGCACGTACAACACACGGGAATCCGGCCGGGTTTCCGTCGACATAGCTAGGGAGAACATGAAGGCAATCAGTCGGGTGCTGATCGCGATGGTTGCGGCCATTGCGTCACTGTTCGTGAGCACTGGCACCTCTCACGCGGGTCTGGACAACGAACTGAGCCTGGTTGATGGCCAGGATCGGACCCTGACGGTGCAGCAGTGGGACACCTTCCTCAATGGTGTGTTCCCGCTTGACCGCAACCGGCTGACCCGTGAGTGGTTCCATTCGGGTCGCGCGAAGTACGTCGTGGCCGGCCCGGGTGCCGATGAGTTTGAGGGCACGTTGGAGCTGGGTTACCAGATCGGCTTCCCGTGGTCGCTCGGTGTCGGTATCAACTTCAGCTACACCACCCCGAACATCCTGATCGACGATGGCAATATCACCGCTCCGCCGTTTGGTCTGGAGTCGGTCATTACGCCGAACCTGTTCCCGGGTGTGTCGATCAGCGCTGACCTGGGTAACGGTCCGGGTATTCAGGAAGTGGCCACCTTCTCGGTTGACGTCGCTGGTGCTGGCGGTGGTGTGGCGGTCTCCAACGCGCATGGCACGGTGACCGGTGCGGCCGGTGGTGTGCTGCTGCGTCCGTTCGCTCGCCTGATCGCCTCGACCGGTGACAGTGTCACCACCTACGGCGAACCCTGGAACATGAACTAAATTCTTCAGGCATCGGAAAACAGCCTCCGGATACAACATCTGGGGGCTGTTTTTCTGAAATCACAACATGCACGCCTGAAACAGATACAACAGCAGTAGCGATTGCAACAGAAGCAATGGTGACTCGGTGCAATCCCGGGCTTGAGAGCTAAGGAAGAACATGAAGGCAATCAGTCGGGTGCTGATCGCGATGGTTGCGGCCATTGCGTCACTGTTCGTGAGCACTGGCACCTCTCACGCGGGTCTGGACAACGAACTGAGCCTGGTTGATGGCCAGGATCGGACCCTGACGGTGCAGCAGTGGGACACCTTCCTCAATGGTGTGTTCCCGCTTGACCGCAACCGGCTGACCCGTGAGTGGTTCCATTCGGGTCGCGCGAAGTACATCGTGGCCGGCCCGGGTGCCGATGAGTTCGAGGGCACGTTGGAGCTGGGTTACCAGATCGGCTTCCCGTGGTCGCTCGGTGTCGGTATCAACTTCAGCTACACCACCCCGAACATCCTGATCGACGATGGCAATATCACCGCTCCGCCGTTCGGCCTCAACTCGGTCATCACGCCGAACCTGTTCCCGGGTGTGTCGATCAGCGCTGACCTGGGTAACGGTCCGGGTATTCAGGAAGTGGCCACCTTCTCGGTTGACGTCGCTGGTGCTGCCGGTGGTGTGGCGGTCTCCAACGCGCATGGCACGGTGACCGGTGCGGCCGGTGGTGTGCTGCTGCGTCCGTTCGCCCGTCTGATCGCCTCGACCGGTGACAGCGTCACCACCTACGGCGAACCCTGGAACATGAACTAACGTCCCAGCTCAAGCCCAATAAAACGGCCCCTGTCCGATTGGACGGGGGCCGTTTTTATTGAAACCACCTCAGTAACGCGAGAAACATGTACAACTACGGTAACGATTACACCATCAATAACGACAACGTGGTGTAACGACCAGGCCTGACACAGATGGGGCGAACATGAAGACAGTAAGTCGGGTGCTGATCGCGATGGTTTTGGCCATATCTGGGGCCATTGCGTCGCTATTCGTGAGCACTGGCACCTCTCACGCGGGTCTGGACAACGAACTGAGCCTGGTTGATGGCCAGGATCGGACCCTGACGGTGCAGCAGTGGGACACCTTCCTCAATGGTGTGTTCCCGCTTGACCGCAACCGGCTGACCCGTGAGTGGTTCCATTCGGGTCGCGCGAAGTACGTCGTGGCCGGCCCGGGTGCCGATGAGTTTGAGGGCACGTTGGAGCTGGGTTACCAGATCGGCTTCCCGTGGTCGCTCGGTGTCGGTATCAACTTCAGCTACACCACCCCGAACATCCTGATCGACGATGGCAATATCACCGCTCCGCCGTTTGGTCTGGAGTCGGTCATTACGCCGAACCTGTTCCCGGGTGTGTCGATCAGCGCTGACCTGGGTAACGGTCCGGGTATTCAGGAAGTGGCCACCTTCTCGGTTGACGTCGCTGGTGCTGGCGGTGGTGTGGCGGTCTCCAACGCGCATGGCACGGTGACCGGTGCGGCCGGTGGTGTGCTGCTGCGTCCGTTCGCTCGCCTGATCGCCTCGACCGGTGACAGCGTCACCACCTACGGCGAAGCCTGGAACATGAACTAGGTCGGGCTAGGATCTGTCCCCGCTCGTCGTCTCAGCGGTATCCGGGCTCGGCCCGGTGCCTGGGCCGGTGACGTGCTTGCCGGACGAGCCATTGGTCTCGGCGAGGATGTTGCGGATCTCGGTCAGGATCGCGAGCTCGGTGTCCTGCGCCTGCTCGACTTCACCCTTCTTCCGCAGCCGGTTGTATGGGGCGACGACGAGGAAGTAGACGACCGCGGCTACGAGGATGAAGTTGATGGCCGCCGACAGCAGGATGTTCAGGTCGATGGCCTGGCCGCCGCCGATGCCGATTCGCAGGATGCCGTAGTCCGATTCGCCGCCGGCGCCGATTCGGTTGATCAGCGGCTGGATGATGCTGTCGGTGAACTTGGTGACCAGTGCCGTGAAGGCGGTGCCGATCACCACCGCGATCGACAGGTCGACGATGTTGCCTCTGGCGAGAAACTCCTTGAAGCCCTTCAACATGCTTGCGCACCCTTCTTGCTGTCATGTGTATCTGGCTGAGAGGCAACGTTAGTCGGCTCGATACTGCGATGGTCGCAGTCCGCGACACCGGTGCCTGCGCCGCCACGCTGAGAGGTCAGTGGAAGGTCAGCGTGACGGTCTGCACCAGGGCCGCGCCTGCGACCGCGTTGGCAGCGTGCGCGGGAAGTGCCACCAGGACCACCCTGTCGCCGCCGCTACCCGCTGCCTTCTGTTTCTCGGAAACCAGCACCACCACGGCGTCGGTAGCGATCAGCTGAGGCCGCCCGTCGGCGCCGGTATCGGACGTGCTGGCGGCCAGCACGTCCACCACGTCGCCGGGGCGGATCAGATCGACCAGCGCGGTATCGGCGAGGTGCAGCGGCACGATTCTCGCGTCGGGGCCCGCGGCGGCGTCGGCCAGTCGGGGGCCCATCAGCCGCACATCGGTGATGACCTCGCCGCGGCGCGCGGGCCCGGCAAGCGTTGCGCCGACCACCGTTGAGACATCCGACGTCGAGCCGTCGGGAATCGTTGTTGCCGTACGGGTTTCGAGGTGCACATCGGCGGCAGTGAGCTCGACCCCTGGCGCCAGGTCGCGGGCGGCAACGACGATCTCGGTGCGATCACCGTCGGGGTCGGAGCGCAGCGCCGCGACGGCGGCGAGAACGACCAGTGCGCCTGCAGTGGCGCGGCGGGCGGCCACGGTGCGTGACCAGTCCGGCCGCAGGCCGTTGATCAGCCGGCTCAGCGCCGTCGGATTGAGAGAGTCCCCCATGCCGCAACGCTAGGCAACGCGCGGTCCAGATGGTGCGGGATAACTGCCCGCCTGTGGATAACTCGCGGCGTCAGTTGGAGGCCGCGGCAGCGGGTGCGGAGCTGGTCGAGCTGGAACCGTTGGACGAGCTGGCGCTGGACTTGTCCGACGACGACTTGTCGGACGACTTGTCTGACGACTTCTCCGATGAGGACGAGCTCGAGGCGGCGGATTCCGAGCTGCTGCTGGAGCCGTTGATCGTGCTCTTGGCCGCCTCGCGGCTGTCGGTGCGGTAGAAACCGCTGCCCTTGAACACCACGCCTACCGAGCCGAACAGCTTGCGCAGCCGACCCGAGCACTTCGGGCAGCTGGTCAGCGAGTCGTCGCTGAACGCCTGCACCGCATCGAAGCGATTGCCGCATTCGGTGCACGCATAGGAATAGGTGGGCACAGAAACCTCCGAGGTGATCAAACTTCTTAGCACTCTACCGGCTCAAGTGCTAGAACCGCTATGTGGGTCGCGTCATTCCCGTGCTGTTGGGTCTGGTGGCTCTGGGAATCTCGGTGGCGATCTGGCTGCACTGGCAGCGGCCGGCCGAACTGCCTGCACCGGCTGTCACCCAGAGCGCCGACTTCGACGACGCCAGGGCGCAATTGGCCGCACTACCCGTCAAGGGCTGGGACCGCCACACCGACTTCAAGCGTGACCGGTTCGGCGAAGCCTGGAGCGACGACGTCAACGTGGAGTTCGGGCACAACGGCTGCAACACCCGCGACGACATCCTGCGTCGTGATCTCGCCGAGCTCGTGGTGCGGCCGGGCACCTGCTTCGCCGCCGGCGGTGTGCTGCAGGACCCGTACACCGGCGAGTCGATCGCGTTCGTGCGGGGCCCCGACACCTCGGACGCGGTCCAGATCGACCACCTCGTTTCGCTGTCGGACGCCTGGTACAAGGGCGCACGTGATTGGGACGACCTGCGCAGGCGCGACTTCGCGAACGACCCCCGCAATCTGCTGGCTGTTGGCGCAAAAGCCAACTTCGACAAGGCATTTCGCGATGCCAACGGATGGCTGCCGCCGAACGTCGGGTTCCGCTGCGAGTTCGTCGCCCGTCAGGTCGAGGTGAAGGCGGCCTACCGGTTGTGGGTATCGGCCAACGAGAAGCGGGCGATGGCAGCGGTTTTGAAGAACTGCTAGCCCAACGCGACCAGCCCGCGCCGCGGTGTCAGCGCATGGGTCATGCGCACGTCATGAGGTTCGGCGGGCAGCGTGTCGACGAGCTCGTCGTCGCGGACCACCGCGACCAATTTCGCCCCAGGGTCGGCAAGACCAAGGGTGCGGTCGTAAAAGCCGGCACCGCGGCCAAGCCGGACACCGGAGCGATCGACAGCCAGCGCGGGAACCAAAACAACTGTCGCCGCGGCGACGGCATCGGCGGGCAGCCACGGCTCCGCAGGCTCACGCAAGCCGAATCGCGCCGCGACTAGACCGCCGGGCCGGTACCGACCCCACTGCAGCGGCAGGGGAGTGCCGGCCGCGCCGTCGCGGGCGACGGGCAGCAGCACCAGCGCACCCATCCGCAGCAGCGTGTCGATCAGCTCGATCGAGCCCGGTTCGGAGCCGACGGGCACGTACGCAGCAACCGTGTCGCCATCGCGCACCTGCCCCACGAGGTGGGCACATAGCGCCTCGTCCTCGGCCTCGTGAAGTGCCGGCGCCAGGGCCCGACGCGCCGACAGAATCTCCGCCCGCAACTCGGACTTCGTTCGGTGCACGGCAAAGCTCCTCGAATCGTCGGCCTTAACCGGTTGAACCAACCTAAGCCAGTTAGTGTGTGAACGATGACACCGTCCTTGGTACCGATTCCGCGCACGGCGGTCGTCCCGGCCGCGGGCCTGGGCACCCGGTTCCTGCCCGCGACGAAGACGGTGCCCAAGGAGCTGCTGCCGGTCGTGGACACGCCCGGCATCGAGCTGGTTGCCGCCGAGGCCGCAGAAGCCGGCGCCGACCGGCTCATCATCATCACGTCCGAAGGCAAGGACGGCGTGGTCGCGCACTTCGTCGAGGACCTCGTCCTGGAGGGCACGCTCGAGGCTCGCGGCAAGCAGTCCATGCTCGAGAAGGTGCGCAGAGCGCCAGCGCTGATCAAGGTCGAGTCCGTGGTCCAGGCCCAACCGCTGGGCCTTGGTCATGCGGTGGGCTGTGTCGAGGGCAGCCTTGGGCCCGACGAAGACGCCATCGCGGTCCTGTTGCCCGACGACCTCGTGCTGCCCACCGGAGTGCTCGAAACCATGTCGAAGGTGCGGGCCAAACGCGGCGGCACCGTGCTGTGCGCGATCGAGGTCGGGCCCGACGAGATCAGCGCCTACGGTGTTTTCGACGTCGAAACCGTTCCTGACTCCAACAATCCGAACGTGTTGCGGGTCAAGGGCATGGTGGAGAAGCCCAAGTCCGAGGACGCGCCGTCGCTGTTCGCCGCGGCAGGGCGCTACGTCCTCGACCGGGCGATCTTCGATGCGCTCAGGCGCGTTTCGCGCGGAGCGGGCGGCGAGATCCAGCTGACCGACGCGATCGCACTCCTGATCGAAGACGGACATCCGGTACATGTGGTTGTGCATCGCGGCTCTCGACACGACCTCGGAAATCCCGGCGGCTACCTCAAGGCTGCGGTTGACTTTGCGTTGCAGCGCGACGACTACGGGCCCGAGCTGCGGCGGTGGTTGGTGGAGCGATTAGGGCTCATCGATTGCTGACACGCCACGACGGCCCCCTGACGTCTGGATAGGGGTTTAGTGCGTTCGGTCGAGGAACAGCAGGCCAGGGTAGCGGCCGCCGCTGTGGCGCCCAGACCCGTCCGGGTGGCCATCGCCGAAGCGCAGGGTCTGATGTGCGCCGAGGAAGTCGTCACCGAGCGCCCACTGCCGGGCTTTGATCAGGCAGCCATTGACGGATACGCCGTGCGCAGCGTGGACGTGCTTGGCGTCGGCGGCGGCGACTCCGATGCCGAAGCCGGCGAGAACGACACCAGCGAAGTGAGCCTGCCGGTGATGGCCTCGATCGAGGCAGGCGCCCGCACGCCGAGCCGGCTACAGCCCAAGCAGGCCGCGCGCGTGCAGACCGGGGCGCCGATGCCAACGCTCGCCGACGCGGTGCTGCCGCTGCGGTGGACCGACGGCGGCGAGGCCAGGGTCACCGTGCTACGCGGTGTGCGGTCGGGAGCCTATGTTCGCCGCACCGGTGACGACGTGCAGCCGGGCGATGTCGCGGTACGGGCCGGCACGATCATCGGCGCGGCGCAGGTGGGCCTGCTCGCCGCGGTCGGACGCGAACGAGTCCTGGTGCATCCGCGGCCACGGTTGTCGGTGATGTGCGTGGGCGGTGAGCTCGTCGACATTTCGAGGACACCCGGCAACGGCCAGGTGTATGACGTCAACTCGTATGCGTTGGCTGCGGCGGGCCGTGACGCCGGCGCCGAGGTGTCCCGGGTCGGCATCGTGGACACCGACCACAAGGAGTTGCGCGAAGTCGTTGAGGGCCAACTCAATCGGGCCGAGGTGGTGGTCATCGCCGGCGCGGTCGGTGGGGCAGCAGCAGAAAGCGTCCGGTCGGTTCTCGGCGAGCTCGGCGAGATGGAGGTCACCCGCATCGCGATGCATCCCGGGTCCGTGCAGGGCTTCGGGCAGCTGGGACCGGAGGGCGTGCCCGTGTTTCTGCTGCCAGCCAACCCGGTGAGCGCGTTGGTGGTCTTCGAGGTGATGGTGCGCCCTTTGATCCGGTTGTCGTTGGGCAAGCGTGCGCCGATGCGGCGGATCGTGCAGGCCCGCACGCTGTCTCCGATCGCCTCGGTGGCGGGCCGAAAGGGCTATCTGCGCGGGCAGCTGATGCGCGACCAGGACACCGGCGAATACCTGGTCCAAGCCCTCGGCGGGGAGGCGGGCGCGTCGTCGCATCTGCTGGCCACCCTCGCGGAGGCAAACTGTCTGGTGACCGTGCCGAGCGAGGCCGAACAGATCCGTACCGGCGAGATCGTCGACGTCGCGTTCCTCGCCCAACGCGGCTGAACCGCGAGACCGGCGTGCCTTCATGAACCTGTGGCGTTCGACTTCTCTGCATCCGGGCTGGCCGACACCCGTCGGTCCGCTGCGCGTGCCAGCCGGAGTGGTGCGGCTGCGTCAGGTGAAGCTGCGCGACGCGGCCCAGTGGAGCCGCATCAGGATGGCCGACCGCGAGCACTTGGAGCCGTGGGAACCGGCCACCGACGTGGATTGGGATACGCGGCATGCGATTACGTCGTGGCCGTCGGTGTGCTCGGGGCTGCGCGCCGAGGCGCGCAAGGGCCGGATGCTGCCGTACGTGATCGAGTTGGACGGGCAGTTTGCCGGCCAGCTGACCATCGGCAACGTGACGCACGGCGCGCTGCGGTCGGCATGGATCGGGTACTGGGTGGCACGGGTGGCCACCGGCGGTGGGGTGGCGACCGCCGCGCTGGCGTTGGGCTTGGACCACTGTTTCGGACCGGTCATGCTGCATCGCGTCGAGGCCACGGTGCGCCCGGAGAATGCCGCGAGCCGAGCAGTGCTGGCAAAGGTCGGGTTCCGTGAAGAGGGGCTGTTGAAGCGCTATCTCGAAGTGGACGGCGCGTGGCGCGATCACCTGCTGGTGGCGATCACGATCGACGAGTTGCAGGGTTCGGCGGCCTCGGGTCTGGTGCGCCGGGGCAACGCGAGTTGGGCCTAGGGAGGCGTCTTCGCGAGACGTACCGGAGGGCTGTGCTGCGAGCCGCGATTACGACCCTCACGTACGTCTCGCGGGCTGCACACACCGCCAACTTGTGACAGATGTGACATTTGTGACTAATGGTGCTTGTCAGGCACGAATTACAGGTGTGTAATTGTATCGGCGCGCCATCCGCGGATGCGCTGGTCACGGACCTAGCCTGATGGGGAAAGGAGCAGGCGCCATGCCAAGCATCCCCCAATCTCTCCTGTGGATCTCACTTGTCGTCCTTTGGCTCTTCGTTCTGGTGCCAATGCTGATCAGCAAGCGGGACGCGGTCCGTCGTACCAGCGACGTCGCTCTGGCGACGCGGGTGCTCAACACCGGCCGCGGCGCCCGCCTGCTGAAGCGTCGAGCACCCGCCGCCGGTCACCGCAGCGACCCGCACTGGCAGCCATCCGACGAGGATCGCGACGACGATTTCGACGACGAGGCCGAGCACGAATCGCCAGGGCAATCGGTCGTAGTGGCCGAAGCTGACGCCGACGAGATCGTCGCCGAATCTGAGTACCTCGACGTTGATGTCATCGACGAGGACTCCGGCGCATTGCCTGTCGGGGAGTCGGCACGCGAGCCGGTCGAGGAGCCCGAACCCGAGCAGGACGACCAAACCGACGAACTGACACTGGAATTCGAGACCGAAGCCGACGAACCGGAAGCTGAGTACGAACCGGAACCCGACGGCCGCGCTGTCGACGACGACGAGTACGAATACGTCGCCGACTCGTCAGGGCTCGAGGCGCCCTCGGAGAACGAGCTGCAAATGGCCGACTCGCTGAGCGCCGCGCGCAGGCGCAGGCATGAGTCGAAGACCGCGGCTGCGGTGAGCGCCCGCAAGTACAAGTTCCGCAAGCGCATGCTGACATTCCTGGCGGTCGCGGTGGTGGCCTCGGCTGCGGCCGCCTACACGGTTGCTCCCGCGGCGTGGTGGGCGTGCGGCGCGATCGCCGCAATCACACTGCTCTATCTGGCGTATCTGCGGCGGCAGACGCGCATCGAGGAGCGGCTGCGCAGGCGTCGCGCGCAGCGGGTCGCACGGTCGCGGCTGGGGGTGGAGAACACCGACGATCGCGAGTTCGACGTGGTCCCGTCGCGGCTGCGGCGGCCGGGTTCGGTGGTGCTGGAGATCGACGACGAGGACCCGATCTTCGAGCATCTCGACTACGCCCCGTTCTCGCGCAGCTTCGACCTGCCGCATGCGGCAGGCCAGTAGCGCCGTCGGTTTCGACCGACGGGTCGCGGCTGGTAGCCTGTGCTACCGGTATCAGGGGCTATGGCGCAGTTGGTAGCGCGACTCGTTCGCATCGAGTAGGTCAGGGGTTCGATTCCCCTTAGCTCCACTTCAGTTGGATCATTCCGAGCAACAGCCATACTGGCCCAGTGATGACATCTGCCGCGGCCGCGAACGCACATTGACCCCAGTCATCGTCTGGGTGGTCGCCGGTGTCGAATTCGCCGGACTCATCGCGCTGGCCGTCCTTTTGATCGTCGCGCGCCACCAGCTGAAGGGAACGCGACGCGAACTCGAGCGCAGCCGCCAAGACAAGCCTCGTCGTCGCCGGCCCCGCGGGCTTGCGCCCGTCGCGATCAGGACCGTCTGGCAGACGGCCGACTCGCTGATCAAGAAGGGCGTCGGTGCCACCGTGCGCAACTCGATCGAGGACCTTGCAGGCTGGGCGCGGGTCGAGCGCCCCGATCTTGCACGGCTGACTGCCGACGGCCACGTCGTCATCGTCTTCTCCGACATCGAAGGTTCGACCGAACTCAACGACGCACTCGGCGACCGCGAATGGGTGAAACTGCTTGAGCAGCACAACAAACTCTTCTATAGACACGTCAGCGAGCACGGTGGACACGTGGTCAAGACCCAGGGCGACGGGTTCATGATCGCCTTCGGAGATGCCAGGGCTGCCGTGCTCTGCGGCCTCGGGGTGCAGCAGGCTCTCGACGAGGACCCGGAGCGTTGGGACGAGATCAGGGTGCGGATGGGCGTGCACATGGGGACGTCGGTCCGTCGCGGCGACGACCTGTTCGGGCGCAACGTCGCTATGGCGGCGAGGGTGGCCGGGCTCGCTAGCGGCGGCGAGATTCTGGTCAGCGAGACGGTTCGACATGCCGTCGACGGATTGGCCGGTATTGGATTCGGGCCGCCGCGCGAGGTCGAACTCAAGGGCCTTCAGGGCGCTCACACGGTCTATGCGGTCGCACGGCGCGGACCAGATGACTGGGGTGTCCCGCAAATCGCCGTTCGGCCGTAGTTCGAGCTCCAAACACGCTACTGTCGCCCTCGTAAATTCATGCCACAAAGTTGGGGGCTGGCCATAGACGCTTCGATACGACCGTGGTTCACCACGGGAGTCGCCCTTGTCGGCGCTACCGCGATCGCGATGGCTCCGCTGGCTCCGATCACCGCATCGTCACCGACGGTGAACGTGCGGGCTGCGACGGCCGTCGTCTCGTCGGAGGTCCACCTCACCGCCGTCGAATTCCCTTACATCCTGACGTTGCCGATCGTGCGGCAGGCCATCAGCAACTGGGCCGAGAACTGGGCGGTCTACCTGGCCGGGCTCGCGAAAGCCGGTGTCGGGCTTGGCCAGTCGGTGCTGGCGATCCCCGGCGTCACCGTGGAGATCATCCAGGAGGTGTTGGCCCTCGACTTCGTCGGCGCCTTCGACACCTTCGCTACCGCGGTTCGCGACTCGGTGGTGGCGGTCGGACAGCCGCTGCTTGATTCGCTGATCTGGCGCAACCAGAAGGCTCTTGCGGTGCAGACCGCCCTGCAGGCCGCGGTGCCCCAGGCGTTGATCGATTCGATCAACGGCTTCCTGGTGGCCGGGAACGGTGTCGTCACTTCGCTGATCGTGGGCACGCAGAACCTGGTCGCCGCGATTCTCACCTTCAACCTCGGCAACATCGTCGACGCAGCTGTCGACGGAACGAGGAACTTCATCGTCGCCCTCGGCGCGGGCGCTGAGGCGATAGTCGACGGTATCGAGGCCGCACAGCTGGGCATCGCAACCGCACTGGCGACACCTCCACCGCCTGCCCCCCTGGCGGATGTCTCCGAACTGAGTACCCCCGCAGTCGACGAGACGTTCAGCCTCGCCCGCACATCGAGTGCAGTCACTCTCGATGTCGCCGCCCCGGTGCAGGACGACATCTCCCCGGCGGTCGAGGACGCATCCCTGCCCTCCGAGGAGTCGGCCGGCACGGTCAACGTGATCGAGGCCGACACCGATCCGGAACCACAGGACCCACCGAAAGCCCCTGCGTCGAGCGACAATTCACTCGATGCCGAGCCGGTCGGCGCCACCCCTGACAAGGACGACGAGACCGTCAAGAAGGAAACCGCCGGGCCCGAAAAGGACGCTGAGGTCAAGAAAGACGCCGGAGAGAAAGACGATGCCGGGACCGCTGCGAAGCCGGCCCCGGACGGTGACGACAAGTAACTCGTCAGCAGCAGGAGGCCCCGACGTCCGCGCGGTCGGCAGCCTGGCCGCCGCAACAGACACCGCCGTTCTGCTCTGCCTCAGGGTGCTGCGGACTGGAGCCAAACGTCTCCGAATCGGCGAGAACCGTGTAAACCTCCCACTTTTCACCTGCCGGCCCCGTGACCCAGACCTTGTCCTGGGTGGCGAAGCAACAGGTCGTGCCGATCTCTTCATCAGTGAAAAGACCTTCGCCCGTCAACCGGGCGATTTCGGCATGTACCTGCTCGCTGGACTCGACCTCGACGCCGAGATGATTGATCGTGCCGCCCTTTCCGGGATTCTGCAGCAGTACCAGCTTCAGCGGCGGCTCGGCGACGGCGAAGTTGGCATAGCCCTCCTTCACCTTGGCCGGCGCGGTGTTGAACAACTTGGAGTAGAACGTGATCGCCTCGTCGAGGTCGTCGACGTTGAGTGCCAACTGGACTCGGGACATGGTGATTCCTTCCTGTACCTGTGAGACATATATCGAAGTAGCGCGCCAGGGTCAGCATGCCACCTTTTTGATATATGTCAAGATCCATGGCAGCATGGGCATGTGCCCAAGACGCTCCCGACGATCGACATCTCTGCGCCGGTGTGCTGCGCCCCCGTCGCCGCCGGCCCGATGAGCGACGACGACGCACTACATGTGGCGCTGCGACTCAAGGCACTCGCCGACCCGGTACGCGTGAAGATCGTGTCCCTGCTGTTCAGTTCGGCATCCGGCGAGCAGAACAGTGGTGATCTGGCGACCGCGCTGGGACTGTCCGAGTCCACCGTGAGCCACCACATGAACCAGCTTCGACGGGCGGGACTCGTCGAGTCCGAACGGCGAGGGATGAACGTCTATCACCGGGCGCACCGCGATGCACTCGGCGCGCTCTGCGTCGTGCTGGATCCCAACTGCTGTACGTGAACAACGATCACGGATGTGCGACTACGTACGTCTCGTTGTTCAAGCCGGCGGTGAGTTCCTCGACGTCGAACGGACGATCGAGTCGGGCGCGCAGCTTTGCGGGGTCGATGAGGAGGCTGATCTCAGCGGTTTGGCGTGCAAATAGCCGTCCGATACGCGGGTAAAGCCAACGCATCACGGAACGTTCCGCCGCTGTGCATCGTGATGCGCAGTAGCCGACGTGGCCCACCTCGTCGGTCAGAATGTCGCTGTAGAGCAGTTCCACTCGTTCGGCTACGTCGGGTTCGTCGGCGAAGATTTCAACGCCGACCCGGCGCAGTTCGTCGAACATCACGCAACCGGCCATCTCCGCCGCTCCGACGAACAGGAACCCGAGTCGCTCAGGGATGAACACCCCGGTCTTGACGAATTGGCGCATGACGAAAGGCGGTGGCACCACTTGGAACGTCAGGTCGAACACGTCCAACACGTATGCCAGCAACCGCGTGTGGTAGTGCTCCTCGAGTTCGAGGTACACCCGCTCGGGTGGGAGGTTCTCGTCGCTGTTGCGGCCGTACGTTTCCCCGAGACCGACTCCGAATCGCTCTGCTTGATTGAGCTTGGCGGTGGCCAACAGGAACAGCATCCTGTTGTCCAGGCCGGGCTCAGGTCGCCTGCGGCGCAGGTTGCGCAGGAACGTTGGTCGGTCGGCGGGGTGGAGCGATCGGACGGGATTGTTCTCAAGTCTGTTGAAGAAGTCTTCGCGATTCGCCAAGCGTCGATTCAGAAGATCGGCTTCCCCGTCACGTCTCTTCAGGAAGTCGCGGTAGCCGTCGATTCTGTTGTCGTTCATCGTGTCTCCATTCCTTTGACGATGGTCGATACATACCGACCCAAGACGGCGTCAGCCTTCGCAGAATCCTGAGCGCCGGTGGCTAGGAGCGCGAAAAGCCCGGTCAGGAAGAACATGGCAAGTTCGGTCGCGTCGGAATCCAGTGGCACCTGACCGGCCTCCTGCGCGACGGTGATCGCGCCGATCACGAACTCCGCCAGCGGATGCTCTGAAAGTTCGTCCTCGGCCGGTCGGGCTGCGGAGAAGTGCAACCCCAACATGTCTCGGAAGACAACTGGACCCAGTCGACGCTCGGCGGCGACCACATGCCGAACCAGTAGCGAGAGCACCGACGCCAAGTCATCGGTTTGGCTCTGCGCGACGTCGAGTGCCGCGACGACCCTGGCCTCTTCGTTTCTTTCCAACTCGACCAAGACGTGTTCCTTGGTCGGGAAGTGAAAGTAGAACGTGCCCCGGACCACCCCCGCCGCGTTGGCGATGGCGCTGACGTCGGCGCCGGCCAGTCCGGACCGGTTGATCTCATCCAGTGCGGCGTCGAAGAGACGCGCGCGCGTTTCCAGCCGTCGGGCCTCTCGGGCGGTGCGCACCGAGTGACCATCCTTCACGGCGTTCGGCGACTCCATGACGGCACCGTACACATTTTCGCTGGCACTAGTCAATGACGACCGTCAATGACGGCCGTCAACGACTCAGGCAACGGCCCTACGTCGCGAACCGCCCTGCGAATCCGCGCAGGGGAAGATCTGCGCTCGTCAGCAGTCCGGCGGGCGCGCCGACGACCGATTTGATCGCGTTGAGTGCGGGCAGGCCGGTGACCGTCATGCCGATGGAGGCGAAGTTGTCCGGGTTGGACAAGTCGACGCCCGGCTTCGGGAAGATCATGTGTTTGTTGTAGATGCAGGGGTCGCCCTTGATTTGGGTGATGTAGCAGCCCTTGATATCCCAACTCGGATCGGTGTGCGGGGTCATCTGCCACTCCAGATGAGTCTCGACCTTGGGCACCCCGTTCACCATGCCCTGGTACTTGATGTAGTTGGCTCCGAGTGAGCCTTTCGGCATCGTGTACCACCCCAGGTCGACGTCCTTGGTGCACGCGCCGAGTTCGTAGCTGAACTTGACCTCGTCGAGCTCAAGCCCGAAACAGTCGGCCATCATCAGCACGCTGTCGGCGAAGACGCGGGTGTACTTCTCCAATTTCGACGGAATCGACGGATCGTCCACGGGCAGCCCATACCCAACCTCGATCCAGGTGTCCTTGCTGTGATGGCAAGACACGTCAACAGATTCGAGGGTGGTGACGTTCTCGATCTCGGCGACATCGGCCGAGCACACCACTCCCAGGATCTGATTCAGGCCGGGGTTCATACCGGTGCCGTAGAACGTCGATCCGCCCTTGGCGCACGCCTGCGCCAGGAGCTGGCTCACCGGCTGTCCTGACGGATGCGGATGGTTCGTGTCGCGGTGCCAGCCGGTGATCCAGTCGGCCGTCGTGACGATGTTGATCCCGGCTTCGAGGACCTTGACATAGAGGTCCTCGTCGGGAAAGACGCCGTGAAAGGTCAGCACATCGGGTTTGGCGGCGATGATCTCCTCCACCGAACCCGTTGCCGTCACGCCGTTCGGGGGCACGCCGGCGATCTCACCGGCGTCGCGCCCGACCTTCTCCGGCGAATAGCAGTGCAGGCCAACCAGTTCGAGATCGGGGTGCGTGCTGATGCGCTTGATCATCTCGGAGCCGACGTTGCCGGTGGCCACTTGGAAGACGCGGACGGGAGCGTTCATGTTGATTGCGACCTTTCGTCACTGGGTTGCGGGTGCGGGGGAGGGTCCGGCGTGCAGTTCGGCGGCGCTGCCGCCTCGACCGTCTGGATAAAACTGTCGCGCCCACTCGCGAATCGCGGTGAAGCCTTTGAACTCCGAAGACGACAGTGCGGGCGGGTCCGAATACCGTTGGTGTGACCAGATATAAACGTCCTGGCTGAATTGCCTGATGACCTCTTGGGCGAACTCTTGAGCCTTGGCTTCGGCTCGCGCGGTGTGGATGCCTGGCGTGCGGCCGATGAAGACGGTGAAGCGCACGTCGGAGGTGGCCTCGTCAACGGGCGTGACCGCGGAGATGGTCCGGTTGTCGATCATCCCCGAACTCTTCGTCACCGCAATGCCCAGCCCGCCGTTGATCGCCTCGACACCGCTCTTGATGTCGTCGATCGACTGGTGCTCATCACCTTCGAATGTGATGGTGAAGTCGACATAGGACACCGGTTGGTCGAAGTCGTGTCGAGTGAAGACCGGCACGATCGGTGTCTTGTGCACGAACTTGAAATGTGCGAAGTCCACGCCGTTTTCGAGCACGTACTGCGGATGCAGTTCCAGCCGCTGCTCGTACAGGCTGGCCCGCGGATAGTAGTCGGCCGCGCTGCTGCCGTCATCGAAGCTCGCGAAGACGTCGGGCGCGTCGAAGAACGGCTCACGCCCCTCGGTGTCATGCCAGATATAGACCGACTCGTTGCGTTCCACGACGGGGTAGACGCGCATCCTGCGCCCGCGATTGGGTCGACTCTCGTAAGGGATGCAGACGTTGCGGCCCTGGTGATCCCACTGCCAGCCGTGGAACGCGCACTCGATGACCTCGCCTTCGACGTGACCGCCGAAACCCAAATGTGCGCCGAGGTGTTCGCAATAGGCGTCCATCACGGTCAGCCGACCCGACTGCGCGCGCCACGCCACCATCTCCTGGCCGAAGTACACCATCTTGTGAACGCGACCGACGTCGATCTCCTCGGACCAGGCGACCTGGAACCATCCCGTTGGCTTCATCGAGAGCGGTGGTTTCGCCACATACGAAGCGTAGAGGGTTCTATGTAAATTTCAAAGAACCCTCTGTGAATCCCGTAGCATCGGGGGGTGACCGAGATGGGCGTCCAGCCTCAGCGCACCAACCGGCGCGGTGATGCCACGCGCGAGAACATGCTGGAAGCCGCGTTGAAGGCGCTGGCCACCGGCGATCCCGGGGCCGTATCGGCGAATCGGATCGCCAAGGAGATCGGGGCCACCTGGGGTGCGGTGAAATACCAGTTCGGCGACGCCGACGGGTTGTGGGCCGCCGTGCTGCACCGCACCGCAGAGCGTCGGGCCGACGTGTTCATCCCTTCGAGTAGGACGGCATCGCTGCGGCAACGTGTCGCAAGGATCATCGACACCCTCTACGACGGCCTCACCGGGACCGATTCTCGCGCGATCGAGAATCTGCGGGCCGCGCTGCCGCGTGACCCCGCCGAACTCGAACGGCTGTACCCGCGCACTGCGGCCGAACTGCAATCGTGGGGAAGAGGTTGGCTGGCAACGTGTCTGGACGCGTTCGCCGGCCTCGACGTGGACCCCGACCGGGTCAAAGAGGTCGCCAGTTTCATTCCCGGCGCGATGCGTGGCATCACGTCAGAGCGCCAGCTCGGCAGCTATTCCGACCTGGACCTGGCCCGCCAAGGCCTGACCAACGCGATCGTCGCCTACCTCGAAGCCCCGCAGTAGGTGCGCGCTTAGGTCGCAGCCGCGTACCGGTCTTGCACGTCGGCCCAGTTCACCACGTTCCAGAACGCCTTGACGTAGTCGGCCTTGACGTTCTTGTACTGCAGGTAATACGCGTGTTCCCACATGTCGACCTGCAGCAGCGGGATGATCCCCAGCGGCACGTTGGCCTGCTGGTCGTACAGCTGGAAGGTGAGCAGCCGCTGGCCCAGCGTGTCGTAGCCCAGCACCGCCCAGCCCGAACCCTGCAGCCCGTTGGCGGCCGCGGTGAACTGTGCCTGGAATTTGTCGAACGACCCGAACTGATCGTCGATCGCGGCCGCGAGGTCACCGGTGGGCTTGTCGCCGCCGTTGGGAGACAGGTTCTTCCACCAGATGGAGTGGTTGACGTGGCCGCCCAGATGAAACGCCAGGTTCTTCTCGTTGAGAAAAATCGCCGCATGGTCGCCGCTGCCACGCGCCTCGTCGAGCTTGGCGACGGCGTCGTTGAGCCCCTTCACATACGTGGCGTGATGCTTACTGTGATGAATCTCATTGATCTGACCCGAGATGTGCGGTTCCAGCGCACCGTAGTCGTAATCCAGGTCGGGCAGCGTGTACTCCATGCAGTTCCCTTCTCTTCGGTTGTCGTGCTGATTTCGGGCTTACGGCTCGCTCATAACATCTGTCCAACTGTTCAGATGTTCATGCTAACGTAGCTCCGCGGGTCGGTCGTGTGCGACGTCGATGCAGCACATCACGTAGCGACTTGTCTTTGGCGGTAGCTAAGCGCCGGCCGACCCGCTCTCCCGTCGCTTGCCCGCACAGGCGGACCATTTCGCGGAGCGCGTATTCGCCATGCACCGTCATTGCGGCAAGTGTTGCTGGATCCTCACCAGGGAACGTCGCCGAAGGAAAACAGTTAGCTGGCCTTATTATCCGAGCCGGCCCCATTCGCATTGATATGTATGCCACATTCCTTACCGGTGGAATATCGGCGTACCATTTGCCGTCCCTGCTCCGTCGCGAGTGAATTCGACGTGAATCAGCATGTCTGGACGGTTTACCGGATCGCGTCGGAACTTGCGGTCCGGATTGCTCAACGCGAATCGTCTGTGCATTATCACAACAGCGTCATTTCCGCAGGGGTCCCCTCATTGAGTGCACCGGACGAATTCGGCTGTTGGTGTAACGCGCCTCGTGGTTGGGGCTGGGTGCACAGTTCGCTGTGCACCTGGCGTTTATTTATGCCGCATGATTCTTTGCCTCGGACCTAACGATGTTCTCAACGACCACCATATGCGCTTGCAAAAGTCGGAGCAGACTTTGCCAGAACTTACGTCTCTGGCAGATGTTCGAGACACCATGGCGAATCTGGGAATAGTGTCCCAACAGTGAGAACGACCTGCTAGATTGGCGCGCATGTCGGTTCTCACTTATCCGTCGCAAACGGGTGAGGCGCCCGATTGGGGTGCTGGTGACCGGGACGGTGGTCCCCTGTCGGACTTTGCGGAGCCGGTCGGGTCGGCATCGTTCGGCTACGCAAATAGGGGGATCGTTGCGGTCGGCCGAGGTGCGGTACGCTCTCGCGGACTATGCACATGCGGATGGACGGGTCGACAACATTTGTTGTCGGCCTTCGCGATTTTCGATGCTCACCTGCATGCGGCACGGAATCGTTGCCAGCCGGCAGTGCCATTGGTGCACTGAAGTTGAGACGGATGGCTTCGTACCCCCTATCCTAATTCGACTGCAGTTTCTGATCGCACGCTGAGAAGAGGTTTACAGAGGTGGGTGAAGCGCGCGTTATTCCAGTGGCTGTAATTGGAATGTCCTGCCGCCTTCCTGGTGGCATCGACTCTCCAGAACAGCTCTGGGAGGCGTTGCTGCGCGGCGACGACCTCGTCTCGGAGATTCCAAGTGATCGCTGGGACGCTGACGAGTACTACGACCCCGAGCCAGGGGTGCCCGGCCGGTCGGTGTCCAAGTGGGGCGCCTTCCTCGATGACGCGTCGGCCTTCGATGCGGCGTTCTTCGGCATCACCGAGCGCGAGGCAACCGAGATCGATCCGCAGCATCGTTTGCTGCTGGAAACCGCGTGGGAGGCCGTGGAGCATGCGGGCCTGAACCCGGCAAGCCTGGCCGGCTCGCAGGCCGGCGTGTTCATGGGGCTGACGCACAACGACTACGCGCATCTGGTTGCCGACACCGACACCCTTGAGAGCCCCTACGGGTTCACCGGAACGAGCTTCAGCCTCGCGTCCGGCCGGATCGCCTACGCGCTGGGAGTGCACGGTCCAGCCATTACCGTCGACACCGCGTGCTCGTCCGGCCTGAGCGCGATTCATATGGCGTGCCGCAGCCTGCACCAGGGCGAGAGTGATCTCGCCTTGGCCGGTGGCGTTTCGGTGCTGCTCGAACCGCGCAAGGCCGCAGGCGGTTCAGCGGCTGGCATGCTCTCGCCGACCGGCCGCTGTCATGCGTTCGACGTCGCTGCCGACGGGTTCGTCTCCGCCGAGGGCGCCGTGGTGCTGACGCTCAAGCGGCTGGACGACGCGGTCGCCGACGGGGACCGGATCCTGGCCGTCATCCGCGGCACAGCTTCTAACAATGATGGACGCACGATCAATATCGCGACGCCGTCGTCCGAGGCGCAGACAAAGGTGTACCGGTCGGCGCTGGCGGAGGCCGGCGTGGAGGCCAGCAGCGTCGGCCTGGTTGAGGCCCACGGCACCGGAACCCCCGTCGGGGACCCGCTGGAGTACGCCAGCGTGGCCGAGGTGTACGGCACCGAGGGCCCATGCGCGGTGGGGTCCGTCAAGACCAACTTCGGACATACCCAGTCAGCCGCGGGTGCGCTCGGGGTGATGAAAGCGGTGCTGTCGGTGCAGCACGGCGTCATCCCGCAGAATCTGCATTTCACCCGCATGCCCGACGAGATGGCCAAGATCGAGACAGAACTCTTTGTGCCGCAAGCGACTACGGCGTGGCCGACGAACGGCGAGCAGCCACGGCGGGCGGCGGTGTCGGCGTACGGGCTGTCGGGAACGAACGTCCACGCGATTGTCGAGCAGGCAGCCGAACTGCAGCAGGATCTGCCGACGCATCCTAAAGCCGCAGGGCCGCTGCTGTTCCCGTTGTCGTCCACCTCTGCGCCCGAACTGCGCCGCACCGCGGGCATCCTGGCCGACTGGGTGGCCAATGGCGGTGACGGAAACGGGCGTGGGCCCGCGATCGACCTTGCCGATCTGGCCTACAGCCTCACAAGGCGGCGTGGACACCGATCTGTGCGGACCGCGGTGATCGCCAGCGGCCGTGAAGAGCTGATCAAGTCGCTGCGCGACGTCGCCGACGCTGACACCCCGTATCAGCCGGTGGTCGGCAACGACGACCGCGGCCCCGTGTGGGTGTTCTCCGGGCAGGGCTCACAGTGGGCCGCGATGGGAGCGGAACTGCTGGCAAAAGAGCCGGTTTTCGCCGCCACGGTGGCCGAACTCGAGCCCCTCGTCGAGCGCGAGTCCAACTTCTCTGTCACGCAAGCGATGTCGGCGCCCGAGGTGGTCACCGGAATCGACCGTGTGCAGCCAACGGTGTTCGCCGTACAGGTGGCGCTGGCGGCGGCGATGAAGTCATACGGGGTGACCCCGGGTGCGGTCATCGGCCATTCGATGGGAGAGGTGGCCGCTGCCGTTGTCGCAGGCGCACTCTCGCTGGAAGATGGCGTGAAGGTCATCTGCAGGCGGTCGCGGCTGATGTCGCGCATCGCCGGCTCCGGCGCGATGGCGTCGGTGGAACTGCCTGCCTCCCAAGTCCTTTCGGAGCTGGCGGCGCGAGGCGTCGTCGACGTCTCCCTTGCCGTTGTCGCCTCGCCGCAGTCGACGGTGATCGGCGGTGCCACGCAGTCGGTTCGCGATCTGGTGGCGGCGTGGGAGCAGCGAGACGTGATGGCACGCGAGATCGCCGTTGACGTCGCGTCGCACTCACCGCAGGTCGATCCGATCCTTGACGACCTCGCCGACGTGCTTGCCGACCTGTCCCCAATCGAGCCGGAGATCCCGTATTACTCGGCGACGCTGTACGACCCGCGCGATCTGGCGGAGTGGGACGCCGACTACTGGGTGGACAACCTTCGTCACGCTGTGCGCTTTGCGGCCGCGATTCAGGCCGCCCTCGAGGACGGGCACCGGGTGTTTGCGGAGCTCTCGCCGCACCCGCTGCTGAAGAACGCGGTTGAGCAAACGGCAAACAGCCTGGATGTGCCCCTTGCCGTGCTGCCTGCCATGCGCCGTCAGCAGGAAATGCCACACGGGTTGCGCGGCTTCGTGGCAGACCTGCACAGCGTGGGTGCGGCAGTGGACTTCTCGGTGCTCTTCCCGGCCGGGCGGCTGGTGGATGCCCCGTTGCCGACCTGGTCGCACACCTCGCTACTGCTGGACCGCGAGGGTCACGACGCCGCGGCGCGTGGCGGGGCCATGGTCGCGGTGCATCCTTTGCTTGGTTCCCACGTCGTGCTGCCGGAGGAGCCCGAGCGCCACCTGTGGCAGGGCGAGGTCGGCACCGAGGCGCAGCCTTGGCTCGCCGATCACCTGGTGCACGAGGTCGCGGTGCTGCCGGGTGCGGCGTACTGCGAGATGGCGCTGGCCGCCGCGGGCGCCGTCCTCGGCGAGGCCTGCGAGGTCCGCGACGTGTCCTTCGAGCAGATCCTGATGCTCGACGACGAGACACCGGTTTCTGCCTCGGCGTCGGCGGTCTCACCTGGCGTGGTCGAGTTCGCGGTGGAGACATACGAGGCCGGTGAACGCACGCGACGGGCCAACGCGATTCTGCACGCCGATGTCGCTGCCGGCGAGCCCGCGACCTACGACATCGACGGTCTGCTGACGGCGCATCCCGACGGCGTCGACGGCGCCGACCTTCGGTCGGGTTTCGACAGCGTTGGCATCCGCCACGGCGCGGCATTCGCCGGGCTGGCGACGGCCTACACCGCCGAAAAGGCGGGGGGCACCGTGCTGGCATCCGTCGCGCTGCCGGGCCCACTGCGGTCACAGCAGCGGGGCTACGGGGTGCACCCGGCACTGCTGGACGCGTGCTTCCAGTCGGTCGTGGCGCATCCGGACGTCCAGGCCGCCGCTGCCGGCGGCATGTTGTTGCCGCTTGGCGTACGCAGGCTGCGCGCCTACGCCTCGGCGCGGAACACGCACTACTGCTACAGCCGCGTGGTCAGGGCCGACGCCGACGGGGTGGAAGCGGACCTCGAACTGCTCGACGAGCACGGCACGGTGCTGCTGAGCGTGACCGGGCTGCAACTCGGCACCGGCGCATCCGAAGGCGCGCAGGCGGATCGTCTGCTCAACGACCGGCTGCTGACCATCGAGTGGCAGCACCGTGAATTGCCTGACGTGGACGACGTCGATGCGGGTTCGTGGCTGCTGATCAACACCGCCGACAACGGCGACGTGCTGGCCGCCCAACTCGGCGATGCCCTCAAGTCTGCCGGCGCGGAGTGCACGGCGATGGTGTGGCAACCGGGCGGTGATCACGAGGCCAATACCGAGCTGCTCACCTCGTATCTGGGCGAGCAGCCGCTGCGCGGTGTGGTGGTGCTTGCCGCTCCCGCAGGCGATGGTCAAGCCGCCGACGCGGCGGTCCGCGGCGTCGAGTGTATTCGCCATCTGGTGCGGATCGCGCGCGAGCTACCAGAGGTTCCTGGTGAGCCGCCGCGGCTGTACGTGGTGGCCCGCAACGCGCAGTCCGTTGTGGCCGATGATGTTCCGAATCTCGAGCACGCCGGGCTCCGTGGGCTGGTGCGCGCCATCGGGATGGAACATCCGCGGCTGCGCGCCACTCAGATCGACGTCGACGGGGCAACCGATGGCGACCAGCTGGCGCGTCAGCTGCTCTCAGGGTCGGCCGAAGACGAGACCGCATGGCGCGACGGCCAGTGGTACACCGCGCGGTTGTGCCCGGCGCCGCTGCGCGCAGAGGAGCGGCACACCGCAACGGCCGACAACGACGGCGACGGGATGCGCCTGCACGTGCGCACGCCAGGAGACCTGGAGTCGCTGGAACTTGTTGCGTTCGACCGGGTTCCGCCAGGGCCGGGTCAGATCGAGGTCGCGGTGAGCGCGTCCAGCATCAACTTCGTCGACGTCCTCGTCGCGTTCGGGCGGTGCCCGAGCTTCGACGGGCGGCTGCCCGAGCTCGGCTCCGAGTTCGGTGGCGTGGTCACCGCGGTCGGCGAGGGCGTGACGACCCACAAGGTCGGCGATCGCGTCGGCGGCGTTTCGGCCAACGGCTGCTGGGGCACGTTCGTGACATGCGAGGCCACCCTCGCGACAACGCTGCCCGCAGGGATCAACGAGGCCCAGGCCGCCGCGGTCGGCCTTGCCTACGGCACCGTGTGGCTCGGCCTCGAGGAGCAGGCACGGATCACCGCGGGTGACAAGGTGCTGATCCACTCCGCGACCGGTGGCGTCGGGCAGGCGGCGATTGCCGTTGCGCGCGCGGCTGGGGCTGAGATTTTCGCCACCGCTGGCAGCGATGAGCGCCGGCAGTTGTTGCGCGACTGGGGGATTGAGCACGTCTACGACTCCCGCAGCACCGAGTTCGCCGACCAGATACGCAAGGACACCGACGGGTACGGCGTCGATATCGTGCTCAACTCCGTCACCGGCGCTGCGCAGCGCGCTGGGCTGGAGCTGCTCGCCTTCGGCGGACGGTTCATCGAGATCGGCAAGCGTGACATCTACGGCGACACCCGCCTTGGCCTGTTCCCGTTCCGACGCAATCTGTCGTTCTACGCCATCGACCTCGCGCTGATGACCATCACTCACCCTGACAAGGTCCGTGGGCTGCTCCAGAAGGTGTACCAACTGATCGCCGACGGCACGCTGCCGTTGCCGGACATCACGCATTACCCGCTCACCGACGCAGCGACCGCGATCCGGCAGATCAGCGGGGCCAAGCACACGGGCAAGCTGGTGCTCGACGTCCCGCACACCGGGCACAGCAGTGTGGTGGTGGCGCCCGAGCAGGTTCCGGTCTTCCGCAGTGACAGTTCGTACATCGTCACAGGTGGCCTCGGCGGTCTCGGCCTGTTCCTGGCCGAGAAGATGGCCGAAGCGGGCTGCGGGCGCATCGTCATCACGTCGCGTAGTCAACCGACCGTCAAGGCGCAGGAGATCGTCGAGCTGATCCGCTCCACCGGAGCCGACGTCGTGGTCGAGTGTGGTGACATCACCGCGGCGGGCACAGCCGAGCGGCTGGTGGCGACGGCAACCGCGACCGGGCTTCCGCTTCGGGGCGTGCTGCACGCCGCGGCGGTCGTCGAGGACGCCGTCCTGACGAACATCACCGACGAGCTCATCGAACGAGACTGGGCGCCAAAGGTGTTCGGCGCGGTGAACCTTCACCACGCGACGGCATCGCAGCCGCTTGACTGGTTCTGCTCCTTCTCGTCGGCGGCCGCACTTGTGGGATCGCCAGGGCAGGGCGCCTACGCCGCGGCCAACAGCTGGCTGGATGCGTTCATGCAGTGGCGCAAGGCGCAGGGCCTTGTGGCCAGCACCATCGCATGGGGTGCGTGGGCAGAGATCGGCCGTGGCACTGCGATGGCTGACGGCGACGCGGCGATCCTTCCCGATGAGGGTGCGTATGCGTTCGAGTCGCTGCTCCGTTACGAGCGCGTCTACACCGGTTATGCGCCGATCCTCGGCACTCCGTGGTTGGCCGCGTTCGCGCAGCGCAGCCCGTTCGCCGAGCTGTTCAAATCCGCGGGCCAAAGCTCAACGGAGGGACGGAGATTGCGCGCCGAGTTGGCAGCGCTGCCACGAGAGGAATGGCCGACGCACCTGCGCAGGCTGATTGCGGAGCAGGTCGGCCTGATCCTGCGACGCGCGATCGATCCGGACCGGCCACTGTCCGAGTACGGGCTAGACTCCCTCGGAAACCTCGAACTGCGGACACGCCTCGAGGCCGAGACGGGAGTCCGCATCAGTTCGATGGGTGTCGGCACCGTGCGGGGATTGGCCGACAGTCTTTGCGACACGCTCGCCGCTGACGACGCCGTCGCGGCAGCTACCTGACGACGTTTGGTGACAAGAGGAGAAACGTGTTCGCACTAGAAGGAATCCACGAATGGGTGGATGACCCGGGTGAGCTGATTTCGTGGGCCCCGTCACCCGCCACAGTGGCGAAGGTGGCAGCTGCGCCGGTGGCCGATGTTCCGGCCTCCTATCAGCAGGCCCAGCATCTTCGGAGCTATCGCGAGCATGCAGCACGTGGCACCGAGATGGCGCGACTGACGATCCCCGCATGGAACATTCCCGGCCGCTGCGATATTCGGGCGATGACGTACGTGATCAACGCGTATCTGCGTCGACATGACACCTACCGCAGCTGGTTCGAGTTCACCGACGGCGACAACGTGGTCCGTCGGACCCTGCAAAACCCACACGACATCAAGTTCGTTGCGACCAAGCACGGCGAGAAGACCGCACCCGAGTGGCGTGAGCACATTCTGGCCACTCCGACTCCGCTGCAATGGGATTGCTTCCGGTTCGGGCTCATCCAGCGCGCCGACCATTTCACCTTCTACATGAGCGTCGACCATCTTCACGTCGACGCGATGTTCATGGGCCTTGCCTTCGTCGAGATCCACATGATGTACAACGCCGTCGCAGGGGGAGGGGCGCCGATCCGGCTGCCCGAGGCGGGCAGCTATGACGACTATTGCGTCCGGCAGCGCGAATTCACCTCGACGCTGACCGTGAATTCGCCCCAGGTGCAGAAATGGATCACGTTCGCACAGGCCAACAACGGAACCCTGCCGCGGTTCCCGCTGCCGCTCGGCGATCCGTCGGTGCCCTGCGAAGGTGATCTGCTCACCGTCTTGATCATGGATGAAGAGCAGTCGAACCGATTCGAGTCGGCGTGCACCGATGCCGGTGCCCGCTTCGTCGGTGGCGTGTTCGCCGCCGCCGCGCTTGCGGAGTACGAGCTGACCGGCAGCCCGAGCTACTCGGTGATCACTCCGACGAGTACCCGCAGCACGCACGCGGAAATGATGACGACAGGTTGGTTCACCGGCACGGTGCCGGTCTCCGTGCCCGTCACCGCAACATCTTTCACGGCTACGGTGCGCGCCGCGCAGGCCTCCTTCGATTCAGGTCTCGAGCTGGCGCACGTGCCGTTCGATCGGGTGCTCGAACTGGCGGCCACCGAGGCAGGCGTTCGCGCACCCGGGTCCGGTGTGCCGATGATCTCCTACCTCGACGCCACACTTGCGCCGCTTGCACCCGCCGTCGTCGCCGAATGGAACGGGATGAACGGCAAGATCTACAGCGAACTGGGCGCGGCACATCAGGTCGGCATGTGGTTCAACAGGTTCGGCACCGGCACTTCGGTGACGGTGGCCTACCCGAACAATCCGATCGCCCGCGAATCGGTGACCAGGTATGTCGATGCGATGAAACACGTGTTCGGAGTCGTTGCCGAGGGGCGCGGGGAATTGGCACCTGCCAAACTCGCTGACCTCGACCTGAAACCGGTCTAACACCGGTGCAGGACAATCGACTCTCGTTCACCGACCAACTCCTGTTCCTCGGGCAGCGGGCCACCGGACAAGAGTTGGTCATGCAGGCCGTCTGGATTTATGAGCGTCCAGTCGATCTCGACGGGCTGAGGCGGTTTCACCGCAATTTCGGTTACGGGCTGTACGGCCGGCTGATCGAGCGGTCAGCGGTGCCATTCGGCAGGCACCGGTGGGTCGCGTCATTGGGGCCGCCGTCGGATCTCGATATCGCGAAAACCCCGCGTCCACGAGCCGAACTCAGTGACTGGGTCGATGAACGCGCGCAGTTGCCTGTCGACCCCGAATGGGGGCCCGGCTGGAATCTTGGCGTCCTGCCGATGACCGACGGTTCGACCGCGGTCAGCCTGGTGATGTCACATTGTCTTTCGGACGGCATCGGGGCCCTGCTCACGATTGTCGAAGCGATCAAAGGCAATAGGCGCGACATGGGATATCCAGCGCCACACTCGCGTACCCGACATAGCGCCGTGATCTCCGACCTCCGCGACACCGCGCAGGGCGCACCGGAAGTTGCCAGGACGATTGTCACGGCCGCAAAACAAGCATTCCGTCGCAGGCACGAGCTGACCCGATCGGGAGCATCGCGACCTCCCACCAGCGTTGGCGGCGACGAAAACGTTGTCGCGCCTGCCATCACTATCTACATCGACCTCGACGACTGGGATGCCTGCGCGGAATCCCGTGGTGGAACGAGCTATTCGCTGGTCGCCGGTTTCGCCGCCAAGTTGGGCGAGCAGTTGGGCCGCCGCCGTGCCGCCGACGGTGTCGTCACCCTGAACATTCCCGTCAGCGACCGGGTTCCGGATGACACCCGTGCGAACGCAGCATCGCTTGCCACCGTCACCGTCGACCCGACACGGGTGACAACCGACTTGACCGGCGCGCGGGCCGAGATCAAACAAGCGCTGAAGACGCTGCGGGAAGCGCCGGACGAGACGCTTGCGCTTCTGCCGCTGACCCCGTTTATCCCGAAGCGGGCGGTGAAACGCGGCGCCGACGTGGTTTTCGGCTTCGACGATCTGCCCGTGTCCTGTTCCAATCTCGGCGAAGTCGATGCCGTGATGGCCCGAGTCGACGGCACCGACGCCGACTACGTCATGCTGCGAGGGGTGGACCGCCACGTCACGCGTCAGTACCTCGAACGACGAGGCGGCCTGCTGACCGTACTGGCCGGACGCATCGGCGGGAAGATCTCGATCACCGTCGTCGGCTACCAGCCCGGTATACAGAATTCCAAGCCCCAACTGCGTGAGCTGGCTGCGAAGACGCTTGCCGAATTCGAACTCACCGGCGTGATCGACTAGCACCATGGCGAACGATCGGAAAACTGTTGTGCAGCCCGATAACCGGCTCACGTTCATGGATCAAGCCGGTATTCAGCTGCTTCGGGCGACCGGCCGCGGACAGCTCATGCAACTCGTCTGGATCTATGAACATCCGCTCGACATCGAAGGGCTGCGACGCTTCCACCGAAACTTCGGCTACGGGCTGCCTGGCCGCAGGATTGAGCGATCGCCGCTGCCGTTCGGCAGGTACCGCTGGGTCTCGGCGCTTGGACCGCAAGCCGGTATCGACTTCGTCGAGCAGCCGCGGCCCCGTGAGGCGCTCAGCGATTGGGTCGACGAGCGTTCGCAGGTGTGGGTCGATCCGGAGTGGGGACCTGGTTGGCATCTCGGCGTACTGCCGATGACCGACGGTTCGACCGCCGTCAGCCTGGTGGGTTCGCACCATCTTGGCGACGGCGTCGCGGCCTTGCTGTCCATCGTCGAGGCGACAATGGAATCGAACCGTGATCTTGGCTACCCGCTTCCTCGGTCCCGCAAGTGGTTTCGCGGTGCGCTTGCCGACCTACGCGACACGGCGAAAGGTGCACCCGAGGCAGCGCGAACGTTGGTGAGGGCGGCCAAGCTCGGCCTGAAAAGTCGAAAGGAAGCGGCCGCGCCACAGAACCCACCGACTCCCCGTCCGGTCGGCGCCGGCAACGTGGTGGTGCCTGCCATCTCGATCTTCGTCGACCAGCAGGACTGGGATGAGCGCGCGAGATCCCTTAACGGAACCAACTATTCGCTGTTCGCCGGATTCGCCGCGAAACTCGCCGAACAGATGGGCCGCGTTGGTCCAGACGGCGCCGTGACGCTGAACGTCGCGCTCAATGACCGCACGAGCTTCGACGACACCCGCGCACACGCGATGCTGTTCGCGCCGGTGAAACTCGACCCAGCGCCGGTGACGACCGATCTCACCGACGCCAGGATCGTCATTCGGCAGGCGCTGAAGACGGCGCGCGAGACACCCGACGAGACGCTGCAACTGCTTCCGCTGGTTCCATACGTGCCGAGGCGGGCGCTCAAGCGTGTCATCGAGCAATTTCTGGGATCCGGTGCAGAGCTTCCCGTTTCGTGTTCCAACCTCGGTGATCTGCATCCGGCCGTCGCCCGTCTCGACGGCACCGACGCCGAGTACGTGATCCTGCGCGGTGTGGACCAAAACGTCCTGCGGGCCGATATCGAGCGGGCGGGCGGCCAACTGGTCGTAGTGGCAGGCCGCATCGGGGGCAAGGTCGGCATCACCGTCGTCGCGTATCAAGTCGGCATGCAGAACTCGAAAGACTGGTTACGTCAGTTGGCCAAACATGCCCTCGCCGATTTCGACCTCACCGGTGAGATCGTCTAGAAATCAATCCTTGGCGAGGCAATACAGCCGGTACTCGATATCGCCGTTCTCGACCTGTTCGTACAGGGGCGAGCCCTTCGTGACCGCGACATCGCGACCGAACCGGCGAAGAAACGACGGCGCGTGCCGGTTGACCAGATCCTGGTAGCGGGGCGAGTTCCTCTCGAGTCCGCGCAGAACCTGCGCGTTGATCGTCTCCTGAGACACCTCCCGCAGCGCGGAATCGGCAAGTGCGGCATCCCATTCGGCGACATCGGGGCGGCCACGCAGATCGGCGTAGAGGAAATGCCCGCCAGGGGCAAGCACCCGCGTGACCTCCTCGAGGAAGTGACGGTAGTGCGGGTAGAGGTGCGCGGCTTCGACGTTGATCACCGCGTCGAAGCTGTGCTCGGGGAACGGCAGATTCTCGGCATCGCCCTGCACGAACGACAACTCGGGCAGATCGTGGCGCCGCTGGCAGAAGGCGATACCCGCGGGGTTCAAGTCAAGTCCCGTGTACGAGGCGGGGCCAAAGGTACGCGTGATGTACGAGGCCGCGCCGCCGTGGCCGCAACTGACCTCCAGCACCCGCTTGCCCTTGAGATCCACCTGCGACGCGACGCGGTGATAGAGCTGGATGCAGAACCGATCGACCTCGTCGGATGCCGAAAGGGGCAAGCCCATCGGCGGGTCCTCCTCATAGCCCCAATTGAGGAAGAGCACTTCGTCGTTGCCGAGCCTGCGGGTGATCAGGCTATATCCGTATTTCCCGACAAGTTTTCCGAACCGCCGGTGCGAAAAGCCGACTACCTTCGACACCACAGGGCGGTAAATTTGATCAATCATCGGGGTCAGTATTTCAGGTGCGCGACACACTGTCACCCGCACGGGGTAACTGGCGAAAATGCCGAAGTGTCGATGTATTTCGACCAACAGGAAACAGAGACGAGGCGAAGTGAGGTTTGTCACCGGCGAACCCCATGCACTTTTTGCTGAGGGAGAAACCCCTTTCGACAACACGCTCGCGTTCATGGACCAGGCCTCGTATCTGTGGGTGCGGGCCAGCGGCCATGTGCACGGCATTCAAAGCACCTGGGTGTACCGGCGCGACGTCGACATCGACGGGTTGCGTCGGGTGCACGACAACCTCGGCCACGGGTTGCTGGGCCGCCGGGTCGAGCCCTCCCCACTTCCGTTCGGGCGCCACCGGTGGGTCGCGTCCCATGAGCTGCCTGGCATCGATGTCGTGCCCGCTCGTCCGCGCGCGGCGTTGAACGATTGGGTGGACGAGCGAGCGCAGATACCAGTTGATCCGGAGTTCGGCCCTACCTGGCACCTCGGCGTCCTTCCGGTCGAGAACTACGGAACCGCAGTCAGTTTGGTCGCTTCGCACACGGTGGTGGACGGGCTCGGAACGTGTCTTGCAATAGCAGAAGCGGTCAAGGGCGCGCGGCACGACTACGGTTACCCGCCGCCGCGCTCACGCCCCCGCAGGCGGGCGTTGAACGAGGATGCCCGTCAGGCCGCGCGCGGTGTACCCGATATGGTTCGCGCGGTCGGCGCCATGGTGAAGGTGGGAATTCGCGACTTGCCAAGCGTTGGCAGGCCCGGCGCGCGCCAGAAAGGCGTTGGGGTGACCGACGAGATCGATCGGCCCGTCGTCGTGCCCACAGCGTCGGTGTACATCGACTTGGCCGAGTGGGATTCTCGTGCGGAACTCCTCAACGGGACGAGCAACGCGCTTGTCGCCGGGTTTGCCGCGAAGCTTGCTTCCAGGCTCGGGCGGCTGCGGGCCACCGATGGTTTGGTCACCCTGTCATATCCCGTCAATGACCGCACCGAGAATGATCTGCGCGCCAACGCCATCAAGGGCATTGACTTTGCGGTGGACCCCTCGCAAGCAACGACGGATTTGCGGGAAATCCGCAACACGATCAAACATGCCCTGGTTTCCGGGCTTGGAAAGTTCAAGGAGCAGGAGCGTGTCTTCCCGCTGACCCCTCTGATCCCCAAAGTCGTTGTCAGAAAACTGCCGTTGGGCGCACTTAACGCCGCCGACTTCCCCGTCGGTTGTGCGAATCTCGGTGACATCGACCCCGCCGTGGCTCGTGTCGATGGCACCGAAGCCGACTACGTCTTGCTGAGGATGGTTGAGCAAAACCTCACCACGAAATCCCCTGAGCTCGCGGGCGGAGAACTCAACATCTCGTCGGGTCGGATCTGCGGAAAGCTGTTTCTCGGTTTCCGTGCCTACCAGCCTGGCAGGGAGAACACGAAAGAGGCGCTGCGCGAACTCGTCGCCGCCACACTCGACGACTTCGATCTCACCGGCTTCATCCCTTGACGGCGCTGAATTTGCGGACCGCGTCTTCGAGGAGATCAGCGGTCGTCGCAGCACCGACGGCGGGCTTCGTGAGCTCGGTGGCGACCTGACGGGCCTGGTCGACGCACTCCTTGGTGAGGACCGACGTGAGCGCCGCGCGCAGCGATTCTCCTGTCATCTTCGAAAAGCGCCCGTAGGCACCAACTTTGAGCCGTTCGACCTGCTTTGCCCAGAACGGTTGATCGGCGCCCACCCACAAGATCAAGCTCGGCACTCCCGCGCGGATACCCGCGGCGGTGGTTCCTGCGCCGCCGTGGTGGACGACCGCCCTGCACAGGGGAAACACCTGTGCGTGGTTGACCGCGCGCACGATCTTGACGTGCTCGGCGGCCGCGATGCCGTCAAGGTTCCACGGCCCTGAACAGATCAGTGCGCGCTCTCCCAGATCGGCGCAGACCGCGGTGATCGTGGCGACGGCATCGGCGGGAGATTGCACTGGCATGCTGCCGAATCCGAAGTAGATCGGCGGTCTTCCCGCAGCGATCCACGACAAGACTTCCTCGTCGGCGTCGGTTTCCAACTCCATGGTCATCGCGCCGACGAAGGGCCGACGACCGTCCCATTCCTCGGCAAGGCCCGGAAAGAACAGCTCATCGTAGGCCTGTATCTCGAGCGCACCGCCTTCCACGATCCGCCGCACCGCGCGGACCGTTGCCTTCGGCAGGCCGAGCTCTCGTCGTTGCGCGTCCTCGGCCTGTTTCAAAGCGCGCCAGTGGACCCATTCGAGCGCGGCCCATCCGGACCGCACCACCGCGGGCGGGAGGGGAATGGGCAGCACCTGGCTGTTTGCCCGCGCCGGGAAGTAGTGCAATGCCGCAAGCGGGATGCCGTGGTACTCAGCGACATTGGCGGCCACCTCCTGGTATGTCGTGCCGGTCAAGATCAAGTCCGACCCCTCGGCCAGGGGCGTCAAGGTCGCGTTCATCTCCGCCCAGCCCTGAGTGATGTACTCGCGTACTTCGCGCAGCGCGACGACGGGATTCTGGAGCTTCCAGTACTTGCGGAAAATGTCCGCGTCCATCTGCTGCTGTGAATCGACACCGTAGGGAATTGCAGGGGCAAGGCCACCGGATTCGACGAACGCGACGAGGTTTGGCGGAACGGCCACCCGCACGTCGTGGCCTCGCCTCATAAGCTCCTGGCAGACGGCGGCGCATGGTTCGACATCGCCGCGGGTGCCGTGGACCGCCACAGTGAACTTCACGCCGTGGATCCTCCCCGCTGCGAGGCTATTTCGCCATCTCGAGCACGGCCCCGATTAGAGCACAGTTCCCTCCGGCACGGGGCCAGGCGTTCGCGAGGTCGGCGTTCGTTGGCAACGCTGTCTTGATTAGCTGTGACCGATCCCCTCGGGTAGGGTTGCGCAGCCCGAAACGCCACAGAAAGGGTTGCCACAGGTCCGCTAAGCGGCGCTTGTGAAGGCTCTCTGACGGCGGCCAGTGAGAGCAATGCTGCCGCAGACGGATTGGATCTGTGCCGCTCGGCGACTCCTGAAACGACGAGGGTTTCGGTGGCGCGGCATCGTATCGGGCGTCCGCGAGAAGGTCCCTTGGAAGCAACTGTGAACTGCGGTAATGGGTTGAGCGGGTGTCCGATTGAGCGTTATTTGCAGAACTGCGGCCCGCCGCCTCGATCTGGTGGGCAGATCCTGCAAGTGCGCTGAAGAGACGTCGAACAGTTCGCTAATCACCCGTGTAGCCTATTGGAGATGTTAAGGCGCACCACGCCTACCGGAGTGTTTGCGGGGGTGGGACTTCCAGGTCTGGGACGACTGGTCGTTCGTCATCCGGTGTTGGTTATCGCCGCGTGGATTGCGCTCGCCGTTGTCCTGTTCATGACGCTGCCGCCGTTGATGGAAGTGGCGGCCAAGAAGCCGCCAGGGCTTCTGCCTGATGACTCCGCGGTGATGGTGGCGGGCCGCGAAATGAGTGATGCGTTCAGCCAGGGCGGCCAGGGGGACGCGGGGAACGCGGAGAACGTCGCCGCCATCATCCTGACCAATGAGAAGGGGCTGACCCAGGCCGACGAGGCCACCTACCGAACACTTGTGGAGCGGCTGCGCGCCGACACCGCGGACATCCTGTCGATGCAGGACTTCGTCAAAATCCCTGAGCTCAAGCAGGTGATGACAAGTAAGGACGGGAAGGCCTGGCAGCTGCCGCTGTCCATGTACGGGACGATGGGTACCGGGGAGGGCCAGACCGCCTACGGAAACGTCGTCGAGATCGTCAAAGAAGTCACAGACGGCACAACGCTGACGGCCAATGTGCTCGGCCCGGCGTCGACGTTCGCCGACCTCAACAAGGTCGGTGTCGAGGATCAGCTCGTCATCGAGATTGCCACCGTCCTGATCGTGCTCACGATCCTGATCGTGGTGTACCGGAACCTGGTCGCGATGATCCTGCCGATCCTGATGATCGGGGTCGCCCTCGTGGTGGCGCAATCGGTGGTGGCGGGTCTCGGTGACGTGGGAATCCTCGGGCTCGGGCCGCAGACCTTCATGTTGATGACGGCCATGATGATGGGCGCGGGGGTCGACTACGCCATCTTCCTGTTCAGTCGCTACCACGAGTGTGTCCGCAGCGGCCTGAGTTCCGACGACGCCATCGTCGCCGCCATGGAATCGATTGGGCGGGTGATCGCGGGATCGGCGGGAACGGTTGCCATCACATTCCTTGGCTTGGCCTTCACCCAGCTCGGTGCGTTCTCGACAGTCGGCCCCGCCCTTTCGGTCACCGTAGGCATTGCTTTCTTCGCCTCAGTTACCTTGTTGCCTGCCATGGTCGTGCTCGCCGGACGGCGTGGCTGGGTGAAGCCCCGCAAAGATATGACCGGCCGATGGTGGCGCAAGTCCGGGGTACATATTGTCCGCCGACCCGTCATGCATCTCGCGGTCAGCCTCTTGATCCTTGTCGGTCTGGCGTCCTGCTCCTTGTTGATCAAGTACGAATACGACGACCGCAAGAATCTGCCTGCTGACTCCGACAGCAATATGGGCTATGAGGCGATGAACAGGCACTTCCCTGTCAGCAGCATGGTCGAGCAGTTCATTCTCATCCAATCGCCGCAGGATCTGCGCAGCCCACGGGCGCTCGCCGATATGGAGCAGCTGGCGTCGCGGGTGAGCCAGCTGGACGACATCGCGCTGGTGCGCGGTATCACCCGTCCTACCGGCGAGGTGCTCGAGCAGGCCAAGGCCACCTGGCAAGCCGGCGAAGTGGGCAGCAAGCTGGGCGACGCGTCCACCCTGATCGCCACCAACGACACGAACCTCAACACGCTCGGCACCGGATCCCACCAGCTCGCGGACACCCTCGATCAACTCCGCAACGGCGTGCTCACGTCGATGATCACCGTTCGCCCGCTGATAGACGCCCTCGGTCAGATGCAGCGACAGTACGGGGGGACCAAGACGCTCGAGGAGGTCGACAAAACCGCGAGCCTTGTCGAGAACATGCGTTCGCTCGGACAGGCGATGGGCGTCAACACAACTCGGATCACCGACATTTACACCTGGGCAGTTCCCATGGTCAATGCCCTCAATGGCAGCGTCAAATGCGATATCGATCCGGCCTGCGTGGCGTCCCGTCGCGATCTGCAGACGCTCACCGCGCCCCAGAACGCCGCGACCGTGCAAAGAATCACCATGCTTGGCCGCGACCTCGAGTCCACCGACGAAACCCAGACGCTCGACCAGACCCTGCGTCAACTCAGCGAGAGCATGTCGACCACGACCGAAGCCGCGCGCCAATTGGGTCTGGACGATCCGGACAGCGTCCCGCAGCAGCTGGCCACTGTGGAGCAGGGCGCGAACCTGCTCGCCGATTCGAGCCGTGCACTCGCGATCGGTACTCAGCTGCTTGTCGACCAGACCAAGGCGATGGGCGGCGGGTTGGATCAAGCGTCCGCGTTCTTGCTCGCGATGAAGCGGGATGCGGCCAGCCCGCAGGCTGCCGGCCTCTACATCCCGCCGGAGATCTTGACCCAGCCGGAGTTCAAGAAGGCGGCGGACCTCTTCGTCTCCCCGGACGGTCATTCGGCCCGGTACATGGTGCAGACGGCGCTGAACCCGTTCGACACCGGAGCGATGGATCAGGTCGAGCAGATCATCAAGACCGCTGAAAGTTCGCGGCCCAACACCACACTGTCCGACGCGAAAATCTCGCTGGTGGGATTCTCGGCCCTGCAGAACGACATCCGCAACTACTACAACGCCGATATCCAGTTCATCATCGTCGTCACGCTGATCGTCGTGTTCCTGATTCTCGCCGTGCTGCTCAGGTCCCTCGTCGCGCCGATCTATCTGGTGGGGTCGGTCATCCTCTCCTACATGTCGGCGCTGGGCATCGGGGTGGTGTTCTTCCAATTCATCTTGGGTCAGCAGATCTCATGGAGCGTCCCAGGGATGACGTTCCTTGTCCTGGTGGCCGTCGGAGCCGACTACAACCTTCTGCTTATCTCCCGCATACGCGATGAAGCGGAACGGGGTGTACGAACAGGAGTCATTCGCACAGTCGGCGCGACAGGTGGCGTCATCACCTCTGCGGGTCTGATCTTCGCGGCGTCGATGATGGGCCTGACGTTCAGCAGCCTCGCCGCCGTTGTCCAGATCGGTTTCATCATCGGCGTCGGCCTGCTGCTCGACACCTTCCTGGTGCGAACCGTCACGGTGCCTGCCACGGCCGTACTGCTCGGCAGGGCGAACTGGTGGCCTTCTAAGACGGCCCCTGGCATGCACAAGCCCGTCAAGCGGCCGCGAGTGGTACACCAAGCTCCCGTTGCGGACACCGTCGCCGAGGACACGTCGGATGCGGTGCCGAGCCTGGTGGGGGCGGGGCCGCCCGAGGACGACGACGACGCGTACGAGCACCGGCTCAAGGGCTGCAACGGGGCCTAGCCGGTCCGCTGGTTATCCGCCTTCGGCGGCTAGCCGGTAGTTGCGCACGGCCAGTGGGCCGAACACCGCGGCGACACCAAGAGCCCACGCGAAGGTCAGCGTCAGCGGCCAGAGCGCGGAGGTGCCTTCCGCGAAGGCCCGCATCGACTCGATCGCCTGCGACATCGGCTGGTACTGGATCACCGGCCGCAGCCACGACGGGAGGGTATCGATCGGTGCGACACCAGAGCTGGCGAACACCAAGCCGATGGACCCCGACGCCAGCCAGGTGAACACGGCGTTGACCGACGTCCCCTTCGCGGCAAGTGCGACCGTCAGGACCACAGTCGCAAAGACAAGGACGACGACGACCGGCACGAGGAGGAACGGGATCACCGCGAGCCAGCTGCCCTTGAATCGGAGTCCAAGCGCGACGCCGACCGCGGTGATCACGGCGACGGCCACGAGTGTGCGCGCGGCCTCCGCGAGCAGCCTGCCGATCAGGGCGCTGGCCCGGTGCACGGGAAATGTCCACAGGCGAGACAGCAGGCCGCTGCCCCGTTCGAACGGAACGGCGAAGCCGGCGCCAAGCGCGCCGATCATCCCACCGGCCAAGGCGCACACCGGAACCAAGCCCGTGAGGTTGTCCGTGCCGGTCATCGTCACCATGGACTCGCCGACGAGCAGGTAGTAGACGATCAGCAGCAGGGTCGGAAACGCCACGCTCTGGATCGGTACCACCGGCTCGATCCGCCAGCGGCTGACGTGCCGCCCTGCGAACACCAGGCTCTCGGCGACGAGTGAGTTCCGCGGCGACATGTCGGTGGTCATTCGGTTCGCCGTTGCATGCGCATGGCGATCGCGCCGAAGGCCACCAGCAGCCCGACGCACCACGCCAGACTGGTCAGCAGATTGCTGGCGACGACGTCGCCGTTGGCGAAACCTCGCAGCGTTTCGGTCACCTGTGAAACAGGCTGGTATCGCACGATGGGTTCCAGCCAGTCGGGGAACGCCTCGGCGGGCGCCATGCCGGTGGACAGCAGCACCAGCAGCAGTTGGGGAATCAGGAGCAGCTGACTGGCAGCGTCCAATTTCCTGCCGTAGGAGCCGGTGGCATCGGCGCCGAGCGACAGCGCCAGCGTCAACAGCAGCACGATCACGACGAAAGCCACCGCGTAGCCGAACCCGCCGGTCATCCGGAAGCCGAAGATGTAGGCGACCGTGAACGCGGCGATCAGCGAGAGCACACCGCGAAAGAGGCAGTACAGCATGCGAGCCATCAGCGGCACAGCCACGGGGATCGGGAATGCGCGGAGCCGAACGGCGAAGCCCGCCCTTTGGTCGCTTGCGGCTCGCTCGGCGCTGGTCAGCACACCCATGAGCATCGCCTGGACGACGACCGCAGGCAGGACGTATTGCGGGTAGCTCATGCCGCCGGTGTCGATCACGTTCTGCAATCCGAAGGTGAAGCCGACGAAGATCACGACGGGCGCAAGGACCGCGAACAGTAGGTCACGGTCGCGCACTGAGGCGACTACTGCGCGCTCTGTCAGCGCAACCAGCGCGGTCATACGGTGAGAGTCGACGAGGTCAGGTGCAGGAACACCTCGTCGAGTGACGGCTTGCGCAGCGAGATGTCGTGCAGATCGACGCCGAGGGTTTCGATTCGGCGAAGCACCTCGACCAGCGTCGCGACTCCGTTGGGGGCCGGCACCGAGACTGTGTTCGTCGCGGCATCGGCTTCTGCGCCCTCGATATCGGCGACCAGAGCGAAGATCCTTGGCAGGTCGGCGGGGTTGACCGGCGTCACTTCGCAGTAGCTGAAGCCCATGCGACGTTTCAGGTCGTCGGCCGTCCCGCTGGCGATGACCTGGCCGGCGTCGAGGATGATGATCGAATCACTGAGGACGTCGGCTTCCTCGAGATACTGCGTGGTCAGCAGGACCGTCATGTCCTGGGCTGACAACGACGAAACCAGGGCCCACACGTCGCGGCGGCTCCGCGGGTCAAGCCCCGTGGTCGGCTCGTCGAGGAACAGCACTTTGGGGGTGTCCACCAGCGCACCCGCGATGTCGATGCGGCGGCGCATGCCTCCCGAATAGGTGTGCACGGGCCGATCGGCGGCGTGGGCCATGTCGAACTGTTCGATCAGTTCGTCGGCGCGGCGCCGGGCATTGTTGCGGCGCATGCCGCGCAGCCGGCCGAACAACACGAGGTTCTCCCTGCCGGTGAGCAATAGGTCGAGCGCGGCTTCCTGCCCGGTGAGCCCGATGCTGGCGCGCACCTGGCCTGGCTGGCTCGCGACGTCGTATCCCGCCACCACCGCCCGGCCGGCGGTCGGCCGAAGAAGTGTGGACAGGATTTTGACGACCGTCGTCTTACCAGCGCCGTTATGGCCAAGCAAACCGCAGATTGACCCGGTGGGAACGGAAAAGCTCACGTCCCGCAGGGCGGTCACATTGCCGTCGAAAATCTTGGCAACGCTATTTAGCTCGATCACGAATTCTCACGATACCGTTGGCAGAAGGGACTGGAACCGGGAACCGGCCTGGAGAATCCTCTCATGAAACCTCAGGCGGTGCGGGGGTCGCCTGCGCGCGACCGCAAGTCGACCGATGGTAGCCACGGCCGTACGCGATTGATTTCCGTTCTCGGTGCCAATGTGCGCACATTTGCACCGAATGGCATAGGGCAATCCATCGCGAATTGAAAGAATGGCTCAACGCCGAACTCGTCGACGCAACATCCGCGTGACCAAACCGTGTCACATTTCTGACCTCCTACACGGCCGCACCTCAGATTTCTCTCAGGTGTCAGGCATATTGTCGCAGACGTTAACTCCTATGGAATTGGCGGAAGTAGCACTCTCGTCCACCGCGAAGGTCGCCGAACCGGCGAAGGGTCTGCAATGAGCACCTATGAGTTCGTCGAAGCCTGTGCATGCGAGAAGTGCGCTGGCGCAGAGCTGGCGCACGATTCGTTTGTGCTGTACGTCTGCGCCGCCACCTACAGCATCGGAACGGCGAGCCCGGGCTTCGTCCCCGATAGTTTTCTGGCCTCCTATCCTGGCGATACCACCACATCCGCGATCGAGCTGCGCGTAGAGAACAGGTGGATCCGCAAGCCCGGCGGATATCAGATCGTGCATAACCCGTTGGTGGAAGCCGTGTTAACCGCCCGTGACCGCGTCGCGCGCGACATCGTTCTTTGCCGGCATGTCGGCAGCCACACCCCGGATGCCGACGACCCCGAATGTTGCGGGGTGTGCGGGATCTGGATGGACGACGACTTGACGCGACGTCTCTAGCGGTAACGCGCTCGCGGGGTTTCAGCCGCGAAGGCTGCCGGTTAATCTGTACGCCATGACGTTCCTGTCGGAGATCGATCAAGAAACTGGCCTACTTGACGAGACGAAGGTATTCGACAAGGGACGCGACTTACGCAAGGCCTATCAGGCTGGGGATCCTTTCCCGCACATTGCGATCGACGACTTCCTGCCCGAAGAGATCCTCGAACGGTGTCTTGCCGAATTCCCCACGGACACTGCGGGAGTCACCGACACCTATGACCGGAACCAGGAGCGGTTCAAGAGAGCTTTCACTCCCGATGTGCTGGAGCCCTATTCGCGACATCTGTTCTACGCCTTCAACTCGCGGCCGTTCATCCAGGTGGTGGAGAACATCTCCGGAATCCATGGGCTCATCCCCGATCCGTACTTCGAGGGCGGCGGTTACCACGAGTTGACCCAGGGCGGTCACCTGTCCGTCCATGCCGACTTCAATTACCACCAGGCGCTGAACCTCGAGCGCCGGATCAACGTCCTGATCTACCTGAACAAGGACTGGAAGGACGAGTACGGCGCCCAGTTGGAGCTCTGGGACAACGACATGAAGTCCTGTGTGAAGTCATTCGTGCCGCTCTTCAACCGTTGCGTGATTTTCAGCACGACCTCCGAGAGCAACCACGGCAACCCTGCGCCCGTCAACCACCCCGAGCGCACGCCGCGGCGCTCGATCGCGCTGTACTACTACACGGCCACCTGGAACAACACGAAACGAAAGCACACCACGCAGTTCAGGGTGCGGCCCGGCGATACGAATGATGCGCCGGACCTCAAGTCCAAGGGCCAAGACGTGCTCGGCGACGTCATGCCGCCCGTGCTGTATCGGAAGCTGGCCAATCTCAGTGCTCGGAGAGCACGCCGCTGAACCTCCGACCTGCTGGCTGGGTCCACGCGCGGCTGCCAAGTCCAAGCCGCTCGACGTTCGATTCTATGAGCGAGTAGGGATAGGCGGTGTGCTGCTCGATGAATTCACCGAGGTGGGCCATTGAGTCGTGCCACGGCTTGTTATAGCGCGGCAGAGCGGTCTTGAGAAACGGGAATCGCAAATGCTCGATCAGGCCGTCCCAGTAGAACAACGTGTTGTTGGGGCGTGGTTTGCAGAGCATGCGGGCCCACTGATGTTCCGGCGCTCGTCCGTACGCCGCCTTGATATCGGCGGCGGAAACAAACGGTCTTATGCTCAGGCCTGCTTTGCGAGCCCGCTTGGACAGGCCGATCTCGTATCTCCGGATCAGCAGGTCCTTATCCACGACGTACTGGAAGCCGTCCCACAAGTCGTTGAGAAACGGGCGGGTCCGCGAATTGAGATCCCAAGCGAGAAGGAAGGATTGTAGATGCTGACCGCGCTCGAGACATTCGATGGCGCCGTACATATCTGCGCCTTCGAAGGAACTCCACATTTCGTCGAGTGGGAACAGCGGACCGTAGACGCTGTCGTTGGCGACGACCAAACGGTCGAAATGTTCGAGTGACCACCCGCGCTGCCGAAGAATGCTCCACCCGAGGTGCCAACTACCGAAATCCAGCGACAGGGTGTCACGGGTATAGATGCCGGCACAGAGGGAGCGGATGGGCGCCACCGAATCCGGCGCAAGGGTGGGCGATCCGGAAACGAACAGAATTGTCGAGCCGAGCGCATGCAGTGCCTGAAGGTAGTAGACGACGTAAGGGTCGACCCTGCCGTGGGGGTCGAAGTGCGCGAACAGCACAAGCGTGCGGCCCTCGGTCGGCGGCTCGGAGGGAATCGCCTGGTGAGTCTCGGTGACGAACCGCAGCGCGTCTCCGCCGACGCGGTAACGCAGGGCCGCCAGGTAGCTCGGCACGTGAAGGTTGGGACCGGATTGCAGGCGTTGCACGGCGCGTCAACCAGTCAGAATGGCCTGCGGTAAACCGCATTCACAAATGTGTTGCGCAGGCACGCTCTATTGGCTCGCATAAGTCCCCCTAGCCACATATCCATCACCCGTGGAGGAAATCTTCACAATCAAATGTTGTGATCGTCAAGCCGTCCGCACGCGCTATGAGTTCGCATTTCGCATTTCGCGATTCGCCAGCTAAGGGCTGGCCGAGGCAATACCCGCCAGCCACGGCACAAGACAAGGTTGATCCGAGATTCGAGCAAGCGCCGGGTTCGCTCACTGCGGTGTCGCGACGCACTTGTACTGCATCCACACGCCGTCCCAGAAGAACCCGAGGCTGAAGATGCCGATGGCGACGGCGAGCGGGTTGCCCATGTTGTGCCCCCGCATCGACTGCACCTGGTAGCCGGCGGCGTCGAACATGCGCCGGATGCTCTTGCGCGTGAACCACCGTAGGTGCGTCCGGTCGAACGTGCCGTCGTCCTCGAGTGGGAAGTCGCGGCCGAAGATGATCCGCGACAGCGCGGGCAAGTAGCGGATGTTCGGAATGGAGGCCACCACGACCCCGCCCATCCGCAGCTTGGGTCGCAACCGCATGAGCGTGTCCTGGGGGTTCGCCAGGTGCTCGAGCACGTCGTTGCAGACGATCGCGTCGAAGTAGTCGTCGGGCAACTCGTCGATGTGCTGGTCGGCGTCGCCAACGAGCACTCGGTCGAGCACCGCGGACGCCTTGGTTGCGACGGCGTGGTTGTACTCCATTGCCCAGCATTCGGCGCCGAACCGCCGCTTGGCCGCGGCGCTGAAGGCACCTTCGCCGCAGCCCAGCTCCAAAAGCCGACCGGTCGCCGCGGGCAGCAGTTTGAGCATTTCGGGCCGATCGGCCTGGTAGTAGTTCGCGGTCTCGGTATGACTCATCAAACTTCCCCATTCATCGACCAGCGGATTGCCGACATTAGAAACATTGGCGAGCAGATGCGCGCGGACCACCCCCGCCCGAAACAATAGATGCTGTCGCGTGCGTTGCGTACTGTTCTCACCAGTGGGGGCGCAAATTGAGATCCTTGCGTTCAAATCACTGAAATGAACGCCACGTTGCGGTCACCGTCGATGGCTAATAAAACACTGTCAATCAATTGGTCATTCACGCCGAAGAATAAGGCGTCATCCCCGGCATCCTGTCAAATTCAGTCGGCGGTGTGCAACGCGGGCAAACCTGCTTGGAGGTGCTGCGATGCGTCCCCGCGGGCGCGCAACCGGTGCGCGAATTGGGCGGTACGCGCGTGCAGTCAGCACTCGGACGCGGCTGCCTGTTGTCCCAGCAATTTGTCTGTGGCGGCGTTAATAGGTTGCGACCAGCAATAAAGCCCGTTCCGTTCAAATTCAGAAAGCAATCCCGAGGAACGTGGATTCGCCGCAATTGACGCGAGCGCAACGTTTAACGCTGCGCCGTTGTGACGGTGCCCGGTATATTCACGTCCGGCGATTGGATTGCGCTCGACACAGTCGTAGATCGGGGGGTGGGACGAGGTGTCCTATTTGCAGGACAGTAGGTCGTTGGGCGCTTTAGCATCGGAGCAGGTCACAGGCAGGGGGAGCGCATCGATGATGCTGATTGGCATTCCGGTCTATGGGCAACACGAGTACACGCACGCGCTCATCGAGGACCTCCGCCGCGAACAGGCGGACTTCGTCATCATCGACAACGGGGGCGATTACCCGCGCATCGGTGACGAACACGTCATCACGCCCGGCCGAAACCTCGGCTGGGCGGGCGGTTCGAACTTCATCCTGCGATACGCGTTCTCCAACGGCTACACCCACGCGATGACGTTGAACAACGACACCCGGCTCTCCCCGGGTTTCGTCGACGGCATCCTGGATCCGCGCATCCCAGAGGATGCCGGAATCGTCGTCCCCGTCTACGACGACACCAGCGGCCACATGAGGATCGTCGCCGATTATCGCGGCCCGGCCTGCGATTACGAGCCCAAGCCCATCCTGCGCAAGCTGCCGATTTCGGATGCCTGCGCGTTCATGATCACCAAGGCGGCCTGGTTGGCCGTTGGCGGCTTCGACGAACGAGCGTTCGGAAAGTTCGCCTGGGGCAGTGACGCCGACCTGTGCCTTCGCGCACGTGAGGCGGGCTTTGGCGTGTATGCCACCGAGATGGCGTACATCAACCACTTCGGACGTAAGACGGCCAACGTCGTAAACCACCTCTACGGGGCGCGGGCCCAATATCGCTACCGCTATGGGCTGATGCGCTATTGGGCCAAGGATTGGCGGCTGCTGACGACGCGGCCGACCGTCATCTCCCTGCAGCCGGAGTCCTCCGAAGCCCGCTAGCGGGCTGGCCGGGCGTCGAGCATCTAGAGTGGCACGGGCACGCCACGACTAAATGCGAGAGAATGGGTCATGATCTCTTTTGTCATACCGACGTTGAACGAGATAAAGACGATCGAGCAGACCCTGCAATGCCTGACGGAATATTCCGGAACCAACGAGATCATAATTTCAGACGGCAATAGTAAAGATGGCACCGTAGATGTTTGCCGGAAGTACACAGACAACGTCATTGTCTACGATAGGCCGGACCGGCAGACGATCGCCATGGCCAGGAACATGGGCGCGGCGGAGGCCAAGGGCGAGTATCTCGTTTTTCTTGATGCCGATGTCGTCATTCCCGACATCGATCGCTTCTTTGAGGCCGCCGAAGAGGCATTTCGATCGGATGAAAGATTGGTCGCCCTGACCGTGCAGTACAAAGTTGTCCCTGAACAGAGAACGTGGGCCGACGGCATCTTTTTCAGAATGCTCGGCCTGCAGTTCCTGTTCTCCAACAATATCCTCCGCATCGGGGCGGCGGGCGGTGAGTTTCAGATGATAGCTGGCGACGCTTTTAGGACTGTTGGCGGATTCAACGAGAAGCTCGCCGCCGCCGAGGATATGGACCTATTTCAGAGGCTTTCGAAAATCGGCCGGACACGCTTTGTAAGGAGTCTGGCCGTTTACCACACGGGCAGGCGAGCACATACGGTTGGCTGGCCGAGATTGGCCTGGGAATGGTTCTCCAATTCGATGTCCGTCTGGATTTTCAAAAAGTCGGCGAGCAAAGAATGGAAGGAAATCCGTTAGGTCCTAGGCGTCCAAGCGGGTGAACTGATCGTGCCGGTACTGCTCGACACAGGTCGATCGCCGGATCTTGCCGCTGGTGGTGATGGGTATCGCGCCGGGCCCGACCAGCACGAGATCGGCGACGGTCAGACCGTGTGACTTGGAGATCGCCGAGGTGACGTCGCGTTTGATCGCGTCGAACCGGGCCATCGCCTCCTCGTCGGTATCGCCCTTCTTCTTGAGCTCGATGATGGCGACCAGTGTTTCGCTTCTGGCGTCAGAGATCGAAATCGCCGCGCACCGCCCGCCGGAGATCTCCTGGATGGTCGCCTCGATGTCCTCTGGGTAGTGGTTGCGGCCGTAGACGATCAGCAGATCCTTCATGCGCCCGACGATGAACAGTTCGCCCTCGGAGATGAAGCCCAGATCGCCTGTCCGCAGCCACGGTTCGACCGGAGTGCCGTTCGATGAGGCGACGAGCTTGCCTGAAAAGGTGCGCTGCGTCTCCTGCGGTTTCTGCCAGTAGCCGGCGGCGACGTTCTCGCCGTGCACCCAGATCTCACCCGTTGTGCCCGCCGGGCACTCGGTCAGCGTTTCGGAGTCGACGATCCGTACGGTGTTCGACTCCGGCTTGCCGTAGCTCACCAGGGCCGTGCCGGACGTGTTCGTGCACCGCTTCGCGTGGCCCGCCGACAACTTCTCGGTTTCGAAGTACGCGATCTCCGGCGGCTCACCGGGCCTGCGGGTGGCGACGTACACCGTCGCTTCCGCGAGGCCGTAGGACGGCCGGATGGCGCTGTCACGGAACCCGTGACGGGAGAACTTGTCGGTGAAGCGCTTGAGCGTCGCGGGGTGCACGCGCTCGCTGCCGCTCAGCAGGCCGAGCACGTTCCCGAGGTCATGGCCGGCCAGGTCTTCGTCCGTGGTGCGGCGGACCGCCAGCTCGAAGGCGAAGTTCGGTGCCGCGCTCATGACGTGCGGATGGCTCGCCAGCAGTTTCATCCACCGCGCCGGGCTCTGCAGGAACGACATCGGGCTCATCACCACGCTGTGCAGGCCGCCGAGAATCGGTACGCAGACACCGAGCAGCAGGCCCATGTCGTGATAGAAGGGCAGCCACGACACCACAGTGGTATCCGGTGGGGCGACCTTGCCGAAGTCCACGAAGAAGTCGGCGTAAATCTGCTCGAAGTTGGCCGACAGGTTGCGATTGGTGACCATGACGCCCGCGGGCTCCCGCGTCGACCCCGAGGTGTACTGCAGATACGCGATGTCGGGGCCGGCCCCGGTGCGTACCCGCGAACGCTTCCTGGAGCTCTGGTCGATCGAGTCAACGGTGATGACGGTGGGATTGGAATCGGTTGCCCGCGCGTAGTCGCTGACATCGCCGAGAACCGACGAAGTGGTGAGGATGACCGAGGGTGCCGTGTCGCGCAGCACAGAGGTCACCCGCTCGTCGTGGGCGCCTGCCTGTGGGACCGAAAGCGGGACCGCGATGAGCCCGGCCTGCAGTGACCCGACAAATGCACAGATGTAGTCCAACCCCTGAGGAGCCAATATGACGGCTCTGTCACCAGGTGACCCGCAAACGCCGAGTTCGGACGCAATGTTTGCTGTCCGCCGCTGCAGCTGGGCCCAGGTGAGGGTTTCGGGTACCGCAGTTCCGTCGTGGTCGTAATCGATGAATGTGAATGCGGCGTCATTGGGTTGCAGGCTGGCGCGCTCGCGCAGCACAGCGGGTATGGAGGACCCCAACATCAACGTACGTCGACCTTCCTGTTCGGCTCGGCTCTGGGCCCCGAGCAGGGCGTTTGCTAATTGACCGCGCGGACAATTGCTTCGAGCTTAGGCAACCGCGGGCGACATTGCGCGCTTACGTCCAAAGTTGATGGTACGGGCAGGGGTGTTATCCCGCGCAACACGGTGCGGCTGGCAAAGAACCCCCCTCTTGCATTTGATTTGCTAAAAAGTAGCTGACTTCCAGCAAATACGAGTACCGAGTGCTGTAGCAAATTGATATCGGCTAGCCATAGAACGAAAGCCCGCGGTTCTGGCATAGCCGATCTGCGCGCAGGGAAAAGCTTACCGGTCGCCCGTCGGTTCGCGGACGGACACGTTGCGGCGACGGCGCGGGCGCAAACTCGGGGCCCGTGGCAACCCCGCATTATTTGCCGCGATCGTCAATTTTGGTAGCGGCGGTGGCTTGCCGACGCTGTCGAATGCCGAGTTCGTCGGCGGAAATCCGGCCTGCCCGCCGCCGTGGCGGAGGCCGGCGTCCGGCGTCGCTGGGGATCGCTGTCCTTGAGATGCCGTCGGCGAGGACGAATATCGGCCTTTCGTAGCTGAAATGACGCGCCGGCCACATTTCTTGCTCGCCGCGACGCCGACGCCGTAGCGTTTCAACGGTGGCCGGCCAGACTGTTGCCCGCGCCGACGAACTCGCCGAACTGGACTTCTTCGCCGGCTGCTCCGCTGAGGCGTTGACGCCGCTGGCGGCCCAGTTGCGGCTGCTGACCGCGGCGCCGGGACACGTGCTGATGCGGCAGGGCGAACCGGCGGTGACCTTCCTGGCCATCAAATCGGGGCGGGTCGAGGTCACCCACACCGGTGACGACGGCGCGATCACCGTCGGCGAGGTGTCGCCCGGCCTGATCGTCGGCGAGATCGCCTTGCTGCGCGATACCCCGCGGACCGCGACGGTGATCGCGATCGATCCGCTGACGGGGTGGGTGGGTGACCGGGACGCGTTCGCCACCATGCTCGAATTGCCCGGCCGGATGGACAGATTGGTTCGCGTTGCGCGCCAGCGGCTCGCCGCGTTCGTCACCCCGATTCCGGTCACGCTTCGCGACGGCACCAGTGTGTACTTGCGGCCGGTATTGCCGGGGGACAACGAGCGCACGACGAACGGCCCTGTCGAGTTCTCCAGCGAGTCGCTGTACCGGCGCTTCCAGTCGCCACGGCATCCCACCAGAAAGCTGATGGCCTATCTGTTCGAGGTGGACTACGTCGACCACTTCGTCTGGGTGGTGACCGACGGACCCGACGGCCCCGTGGTGGCCGACGCGCGGTTCGTCCGCGACGAACACAATGCGTCGCTTGCCGAGGTGGCGTTCCTGGTCGGCGATGCCTACCAGGGCAAGGGAATCGGCTCGCTCCTGATGGACGCGGTCGCGGTCACCGCCTGGTACGACGGCATCCGGTTCTTCTCCGCGCGAGTGCTGTCGGAGAATTACCCGATGCGTGCAATCCTTGACCGCTTCGGCGCCCTATGGCATCGGGACGACCTGGGTGTGGTCACAACCGTGGTCGACGTTCCCCCGCCGAAGGACCTGTCGTTGTCTCGGGAGCTGTCCGCGCAGATCCGAGACGTCACTCGCCAGGTGATCAGGGCCGTGGGCTGATGCGACCGCCACTGTCCAAGGACACCCGGCTCTGCATCTCGCTGGCGGGGCGGCCGAGCAATATCGGCACCCGGTTCCACAACTACCTGTACGACGAGCTCGGCCTCGACTTCATCTACAAGGCGTTCACCACCACCGACATCGTCGCCGCGATCGGTGGTGTGCGCGCCCTTGGCATCCGGGGCTGTTCGGTCTCAATGCCTTTCAAGGAGGATGTCCTCGCGCTCGTCGACCATGTGGAGGCCTCGGCGCAGGCGATTCACTCCGTGAACACGATCGTCAACGACGACGGGCACCTGACCGCGTCCAACACCGATTACATCGCCGTGCAGCGGCTAATCGACGAGCACGGTTTGCAGCCGTCGCAGTCGGTGCTCATCCGCGGCAGCGGAGGCATGGCCAGCGCGGTCGGTGCCGCCTTCCGGAACAACGGATTTCGGGCAGGCACGATTGTGGCCCGCAACACCGAGACAGGAAAGAAACTGGCCGACCGGCTCGGCTACGAATATGCCACTGAGGTCGGTTCGCGCACCGCGGACGTGATTGTGAACGTCACGCCGGTGGGGATGGCGGGCGGTCCGGAACACAATGAGCGTGCATTCGAAGAAGCGACAATCGCCAAGGCGCACACCGTTTTCGACGTGGTCGCGCTGCCGTCAGAAACACCGCTGATCGTAGCGGCGCGGGCCGCGGGTGTTGACGTGATCACCGGGGCTGAGGTCATCGCACTGCAGGCCGCCGAGCAATTCGAGCGGTACACGGGCGTGCGCCCGACCGCCGAGCAGGTCGCCGCGGCCTCGGCGGTGTCTCGGGCCTGACGCCTATGGGGCCATGGGGCTATGGGGCATTGGCGACCACGATCTGTCTGCGCACCTGCTCGATGCCTTGGACTCGAGCGCTTGAACAGCCCCACTATGTCTTCTTCGAGTGCTTCCGGCCGGCTGCTTCGTACTCTTCGGGGTTGTGCTTTTTCTGGTACGCGCGCACCGGCCAGAAGAGCAGCCACAACACCGGGTAGACGGTCACGTAGAACAGCGCGTGCATCGCGGCGCCGAACAGCACCGCGAACACCCACGCCGGATAGATCAGGATCAGACAGAACTGGATGAACTGCTTGAGGACCACCGGGTAGCCCTCGGCCATCGACAACACCATCCGTGGGCTCATCGCTTTGAGGTAGTTGTTCACCGTTGAGGTCTCGGCCTCCATTTCGGCCTGCGCCTCGCTGATGTCGCGTCCGCGCTCCTCGCGGGTCAGGCCGCGCTGCGGTGGCGGTTCGTTATCGATCACGGGGTGATGGTGGTCTGTTCGTCGATGGCGCTGGTCGCGTCCATCAGCGCCCCCATTTGGTCCTCGCGTCCGTCGGCGTTGATCTGCAGCACGTACAGCCCGTCCTGCCCGGGGATCACCACGGTCTTCTGGGCGATCGCGCGCTTGACGCCGTCCTTGGTGTACATGCCGCCGATCTGGGTGGCCTCGAAGCCGCCGAGTTGGCTCGGGCTACCCGCGTCGCCGCCCTCGTATCCGGGCAGGTTCCTGATCTCACCCGGCGCAAACTCGAGCACCTTGGCGGGTTCGACATTGCCGGTCAGCTTGGACACCAGCGCGATGATCGTCGGCGGTTCCTGGGCGAAGGCGGGGTCAGTGGAAATGATTGCGCCGTAAGCCCATTCCGGAGTCTTGGCGCCTGCGTCCTCCCAGCCGGGCGGGAACGGCAGGTCGATGGTTGGCGACCCTGGGTCGCCGCGCTTCACCGGGGCCTCGACGATGCCGTTGTCGCGGATGTAGTCGACGATCGTCGGGTTGGGTCCTGATGCCTGCGCCGACGTAGTTGGCGCGGCCTCGGACGTTGTCGTGGTGGTCGTCGTGGTGGACGCCTCCGCCGAGGTCGTCGGCTCGGACTTGGTGTCAGAACCGCAGCCCGTCAGCCCGAGGCCGAGTGCGATGGCCGCGATGGCGATGATGCCCCCGGCGCCGCGTGACGCTGTCATATGGTCTCCCGTCCATTGGAATCTCGCCGTAGCCTACGGTCGGCAAACTCCGACCGCACGCGAAACTGCTCCCGAGCGTGGCGATTCGCGTCGACGCACCGGCGCGCAGCTTTGTCCACACCCAATTCGAGAAGAAAACTGCGGTTTCCGCTATCTATTCGCCGTCATGCGGGCAAAATCCAGCTGTGCTGCTGTTTCGGGGCGGCGGTGCCGTAACTGAGGGGGATCGAATATGCGGGTGATCGCGCGGTCGCTAGGGGTGGCTTTCATCGCGTTGCTGGGGGCGATCGGGCTTGCGGTGGCCTGGACCACGACGACAGCCGTCCAGCTGTTGGCGACCACGGCGCTGATCATGGGCGGCACCGACCATCCGCTTGTCGGGCCAAAGGATTCGCCGTCCTTCGTCACGGACTATCTGGACAACGCGGTGAGCCTCTACATCAACCCGTCGGCCGACGCGGGCAACGGAACCGCCGGGTCGGTGGACAACGTCGTCGCCGTCTACACACCCGAGGAGTTCTTCCCGGTATACGGCTCGCTGCCCTTCAACCAGTCCGTCGAGATCGGCCGTCAGAACCTGCACACCTGCCTCTCGGGGAGCGCCGCCTGCGTCTACAACGACGATCCCCTGGTCGATCCGAACGTCCCGGTGACATACCCACCCGCCGTGGATGACGACCTCGTGGTGTTCGGCTATTCGCAGAGCGCCGTGGTGGCCTCGCTGGTCAAGCAGGACCTGATCGACAACTACGTGGCGGGCGACCAGAAATCGTTCCTCTTCGTCGCAAATCCCATGCGAGGCAACGGGGGCATCTTGATGCGCGGCATCATGCTTCCGTCGATTCCATTCTTCGGCATCACCTTCTACGGTGCGACGCCGACAGACAGCGAGGTGCTCGACGACAACGGCACCCCGGGCGATCCGACCGACGACACGTACGCGTATCCGTCGGCGGATTACGTACAGCAGTACGACGGGCTCGGCGGCGATTTTCCGTTCCGGGCGTTGAATCCCCTTGCCCTGATCAATGCCATGGCCGGCTATGCCCTGCTGCACGGCGATGTCGTCAACCAGCCGTCCAGTGACGCGCTGTTCCAGGGCAAGCACGGGGACACGTCGTACTACATGTTCCCCACCGAACTGGTGCCGATACTGATGCCACTGCAGTTGGTCGGCGTCCCGAAACCCATCCTGTCGTTTTTCGACGAGTTCGCCAGGGTGCTCATCGAGGACGCGTATCTGCGGGACGTCAACCCTGGCGTCGCAACAGCGGCGAGCCTGCTGCCGTTCGGAGACCCGATCGCGCTGGCCCTCAAGTTGTTGGCGGCCATCCCCGTCGCGATCGACAACGCGTTGGAGGACCTCGGGGTCGGGCGGGCGCTGGGTACGACCGCGTCCGGTCCGTTCGGCGTCGGCGGCCCGCCATTGCCTGCGCCGCCGTCGGCGCTGACTACGACGGTGTCGACGTTGGCGGAGACGACGGAAATCGTCGGGGACGACGTGGAATCCGGTGAACCACAGGCTTTGTCGCTAGGCAGCGAGGACACCGAAGAGCCGACGACCGAGCCCGAGCCCACCGCGGAGCCCACCGAAACTGCCACCGTCGATCCCGAAACGCCGACAACCGAAGAGCTCGAGACCACCACGCCGGATCCGAACGAGACACCGTCGGCCACTGACCCCGACCGGCCTGAGGTGCGCGGTCCGATCGAGTTCGATTCGCCGCAGCCGCAGCCGAATTCGCCCTCGACAGACCCGGATGCCGCCAACGGAACCGGCGCCACTCCCGAGCCGGAACCGGCCGCCGAGAGCGAGAACGACGACGCGGCCGCGGCCGCCTAAACGCAGTCCGATTCGGCGATCAGCACTTGGCAGTCAGGTACACGGTTTGATAGACGACCCGGCTCACCACTTCGGTGCCCGATTTGACGGCGTGAGTCACGGTCTCGCCTGGGCGTACTGAGTCCACAGTGCAGTTTTCAAGGGGGGCGGCGCCGACCTTGTTCAACACGACCTTGAAGCCGCTGTGCTCCAGCTCCTCCACGGCGTCCTGCGCGGATCCGATGCCCGATGGTGCCGCTTGCGCACTGGCGGGAAATCCCATGGCCAGCGCTATGAATGCTCCTCCCGCAATGGTGCCAAGCGCGATTCTATTCATTTGTCGTGCCTTCCCCGTCGATGACCGCTCCGGTCACTAGCGGTCTAGATGATGAAACTCGCGGTAGCGCAAATCGATTCCCCGCAGCGGTGGTTGTGCTACCAACACCGAATGCGCCTGCTCGCGTCGATCGCCATGGTGGCGCTCTGCGCGGCGGCCTGCGGGCAGTCTCCCGCGCCGACTGACGCCAGCCCTACGGCGTCTTCGAGCGCTCCGGTCCACGTGCAACCTGCGAATATCGCGAAGGTGCTGCGTGACCTGCCTGCCGGCTATGAAGTGGCCGACATCGCAGGCCGTGCGGCGCCCGCGTCGGGGTGGGGTTTCGGTCCTGGGTGGACGGCCGAACCGCCGCAGTGCGCCGCGCTGGCCGACCCGGTGACCGATGGCGCCGTGACGCGCGGCTGGTCGGCCTCCGGCGGTGGGGGCATCGTCAATGCGGTGGTCACCGGCTCGCCGGGTGCAGCTGTCGGGCTTGATCATGCGCTGATCGCCGAATGTGCGCAATGGAATTTATCGGCAGGGCACACCAGCGGCGACGTCACCTTCGCGGCCGCGCCCGACATCGATGGCGTCGGGACGGTGGGGCTGTCCACCGCGATCACGACGGTGGTTGAGGGTGGCACGCAAACCCGTGCGCACGCCGACACGTTCATCGCCTACCTGGGCGACTACGTCGCGTTCGTGACGGTCGTCACTGATCCCGGATCGCCGAATCCTCCACTCGGACAGGATTTCGCGGCTGAATTGCTGGTGAAAACGGTGTCGGCGTTGCGGGGTTGAAACGCCGCGTACGGGTACATTGGCGGCGATGCTGACCCCGAGAGCGATGCTCGCCGTCGCGTGCGCAGGCGTGCTGACGGCTTGCGGGCAGTCGGCAGAGCCGGATCTCTCGCACGCCGACATCGCCAACGTCAAGAACGTGAGATCGAGCTTCGCGACGCCCTTCCAGGTGACCGACGTGGGGCCAACAGGCATCGATCCGCGTCTGCTCGGCCCGCAGGCGCTGCCGAAGGGGATGGCGTTCGATCCCGTCGACTGTGCGAAGTTCGCCGCCCAGCAGCTCGTGCCGGCGGGGGCGAAGGGCAATATGGCCGCCACCACCGCCGAGGGCGAGGGCAACAGGTTCATCGCGATCGCGATCGAGACCTCGGAGCCGGTGCCCGTCAACGATCCGACCGAGAACTGCCACAAGGTCGGGTTTGCGGGCGGCGGCGTGCGCGGCCTCGTCGAGGTGGTCGAGGCTCCGCAGATCGAGGGTGCGCACACGCTCGGCACTCATCGCGTGGTGCAGACGACGGTCGAAGGTAAACCCCGCACCGGCGAGCTCTACAACTACGTGGCCACCTTCGGCACCTTCCTGGTGATCGTCACGGCCAATCCGCTGGTGCTGCCGGACAAGCCCGTCGCGAAGGTGAACACGCAGCGGGCCAGGGAGCTGCTCAGCGCGGCGGTGGCGGCGGTCAAGGGCTAGCTGCTAGCGCACGTCGTGCGGCCGGAACTGGATGCTGATGCGCGGGCCGACGGGGCGCGCGGTCTTTGGTATCGCGTGCTCCCATGTGCGCTGGCACGAGCCGCCCATCACAAGTAGGTCGCCGTGATGGTGGTGCAGCCGAAGCGACTTTCCACCGCCGCGCGGGCGCAGCGCGAAAACCCTTGTCGCACCGAGACCGACGATCGCCACCATGGTGTCCGCTGTGCTGCTGCGGCCGACGGTGTCGCCGTGCCAGGCCACGCTGTCGTTGCCGTCGCGGTACAGGCACAGGCCTGCGGTGGTGAAGGGCTCGCCGAGTTCACCGGCGTAGGTGTCGTTCAGCCGTCGGCGCATCTGCTTGAGCCGCGGATGCGGAGGCGGTTCGTCGAGGAGATCGTGGAAGCTGACCAGTCGCGGCACGTCGACAACCCGGTCGTACATCGGCCTGCGTTCGGCCCGCCACGGGACGACGTCCATCAGCTCGCCGAACAGCTCGTCGGCGTCGGTCAGCCAGCCGGAGCGCACCTCGACCCACGCGCCTGCGCCGAGGTGCCGTCGATCGGCGGCCTCGAACAGCGAGCTCTGAAGCGCCTGCTCCATGGCCGCGAGTCTATCGCACAGGCGTTCGAAACGTCAGAGCCGCACGGCGCCGGGGCCCTGTTCGGCGAGCACGTCGCCGGGGTTGGACAGCGCGCATGTCTTGAGGCTCAGGCAACCGCAGCCGATGCATCCGGTCAGGTTGTCGCGGAGTCGCTGCAGGTGAAGGATGCGGTCGTCGAGGTCCTGACGCCAGCCCGCCGAGAGCTTCGCCCAGTCCTTGCTGGTCGGGACGCGGTCGCTGGGCAAGGTGGCCAGGGCTTCGCGGATGCGCGCCAGCGGGATGCCGAGTCGTTGGGACATCCGGATGAACGCGACGCGGCGCAACGTCTCGCGGGCGTAACGGCGTTGGTTGCCGCCGGTGCGGCGGCTGGCGATCAGGCCTTCGCGTTCGTAGAAGTGCAGCGCTGAGACCGCGACGCCGCTGCGGAATGCCATATCGCCCGGCGTCAGCTCATGAATCAACTCCATGACCTAAACAATAGTTGAGGTGGCCTTCGGCGCGGAGGCCGTTACGGTGCTAGATGTGACAGATGTTGCGCTTGGCTGCGACTCCGAGGTCGGCAGGTTGCGGGCCGTCATCCTGCACCGCCCCGGCGCCGAACTGCAGCGCCTGACGCCGCGCAACAACGACGCGTTGCTGTTTGACGGCCTGCCGTGGGTGGCACGGGCGCAGCAGGAGCACGATGCGTTCGCCTCGATGTTGCGCGACCGCGGCGTGGAGGTGTTGCTGCTGGCGGATCTGCTGACCGAGGCGCTGTCGGGCAGCGGGGCCGCGCGCATGCACGGCATCGCCGCGGCTGTCGATCCCCGACGGCTCGGAGCGCCGCTGGCACAAGAGCTTTCGGCGTACCTGCGGGGCCTGGAGCCGTCGCCGCTGGCGCACATCCTGATGGCAGGGATGACCTTTAACGAGGTGCCCTTCAGCGGCAGCGACCTGTCGTTGGTGCGGCGGATGCATCACGGCGGGGACTTCGTCATCGAGCCGCTGCCCAACCTGCTGTTCACCCGCGACTCGTCGTTCTGGATCGGGCCGAGGGTGGCCATCACGTCGCTGGCGTTGCCTGCGCGCGTGCGCGAGACGTCGATCACCGACCTGATCTATGCCCACCATCCGCGGTTCCTCGGCGTGCGGCGGGCCTACGAGTCGCGGTCGGCGCCGGTCGAGGGTGGCGATGTGCTGCTGCTGGCGCCGGGCGTGGTCGCGGTCGGCGTGGGGGAGCGGACGACGCCAGCGGGCGCGGAGGCGTTGGCGCGCAGCTTGTTCGACGACGACCTTGCCCACACGGTGCTTGCCGTTCCGATCGCGCAGGAGCGCGCGCAGATGCACCTCGACACGGTGTGCACGATGGTCGACGTCGACGCGGCCGTGATGTACCCGAACGTCGTGGACTCGTTGTCGGCGTTCACCATTCACCGCTCGGGTGACGGCGGGGTGCGCATCGACGACGCGATGCCGTTTGTGCAGGCCGCAGCGGAGGCGATGGGCATCGAGCGCTTGCGGGTGATCGCGACGGGCCTTGACCCGGTAACGGCCGAGCGTGAGCAATGGGACGACGGTAACAACACCTTGGCGGTCGCGCCCGGCGTCGTGGTCGCCTATGAGCGCAACGTCGAAACCAATGCCCGGCTGGTGGATGCGGGTATCGAGGTGCTGCCAATTGAGGCGTGTGAACTGGGCACCGGCCGCGGCGGCCCGAGGTGTATGTCGTGCCCGGCGGCCCGCGACCCCCTCTAGCCTTCATGCCTCGCGAGGCGTACACCAGGGTCGTCGAATCGCACGCGATCACGACCCTGGTGTACGTCTCGCGAGCGGAAACCACCCGCGACGCTCGGCGGCCTCGCGCAGTCTGTGCAATGTGAACCCGCGGCTGTGCTCCTTGACCACGTGAATGTCGAGCCAACCTTGACTCTCGACCAGTGCGTTGCGCCCGATGTCGTGGACGAATCGTGGTCGGTCCGTCTGATGCTGTTCGCCGTCGTAGTCCAAGGCGATCATCGGCTCGTCCCAACCCATGTCGAGAAACGCCTCCTCGAGGCCATCGTGGACCCGAATCTGCGTGCGAGGCCGCGGATATCCGGCGTCGATGACGAGAAGTCGCAGCCACGTCTCCTTGGGCGACTGCGCACCGCCATCCATTAGATCCAGTGCGATGCGGGCGCGCTTCATCCCCCGCCAACCGCGATACCGCTCGACGAGCGGCGCGACGTCGTCAGCAGTCACGCCGGTCGCCGCTGCCAGCGCGTCGAGGTGCCTGACGGCTAGATCGCGTTTGAGGTGTCGAGCCAGATCGAGGGCCGTGCGTGCCGGCGTGGTGACAGCGAGTTCGCCGATCGCGCAGATCTCATCCCAGTCGATTCGTTCATTCCGAATGACCAGACCTGGCCGCGGCCGCTCGCGCGGGGCGATCATGTCGATCCCCGTTCCGGGGTTGACCCATTGGGCCCCGTGCAGTGCAGCCGCGGCGCGTCCGGCCACGATGCCGCGGCGATCGGTCCAGAGCCAGGCAGCATGTGCGTCGCGTTGAACCGAAGGCAATGCGCCGCGTGGCACGTAGATGCGGGGGTGGACGGCCTTATAGCGCCACCGCAACTGGCTTCGGGTCAGGCCGCCCTGGAGTAGTTCGGCGCCGACGAATGCTCTTTCCATGCCCCGGATGCTGGCCGCGAGGGCTGACAACTCTGCCCCCGATCCGCGAGGTGTACACCAGGGCTGTGGATAACTCGCAAACTGCGACCCTGGTGTACGTCTCGCGAAGGAAAGCTACCGCCAGGACGGCAGCCAGATCTGCATGTTCCACGTCGACTGGGAAATCGGTATGCCAGTCAGGATCGGATACATCCAAGCGAAGTTCGTAATGACAAGCGCGACATAGCAACTCACGACGACCAGCCCCAGCGTTCTTCGCTCGGAGTTCAGGTTCGGTTTGTACAGGATGTCGCCGCATATCATCGCCAGCGCCATCACCAGGAACGGCGCCATCGTCGCCGCGTAGAAGAAGTACATCTGCCGGTCGATGTCGGCGAACCACGGCAGGAAGCCCGCGCCGTAGCCGACCAGGATCGCCGCGTACCGCCAGTCCTTCTTGACGAACGCCCGCCACACCGCCCACGCCAGCACCGGCACCGCGATGAACCACATCGCGGGCGTGCCAACGATCATCACGGCCTTGACGCACGACTGCGCGCCGCAGCCGGGCACGTTCTGGTTGTCGATCGCGTACAGCACCGGCCGCAGCGACATCGGCCACGTCCACGGCTTGGACTCCCACGGATGGTGGTTGCCGTCCGCGTTCGTCAGCCCGGCGTGGAACTTGTACGCCGCATACGTGTAATGCCACAGCGAGCGCACCGCATCGGGAATGGGCAGCACCGAATCCGGTCCGATCGACTGGCCCACCTCATGCCGGTTGACGGCCGTCTCCGATGCGAACCACGGCGCATACGACGCCAGGTACACGCCGAACGGAATCAGCACCATCGCGTACAACGACGGGCCAAGGTCCCGCCGGAACGCTCCGATCCACGGCCTCGGCACCCGATACTGCCTGCGCGCCGCGATGTCGAACGCCAGCGTCATCACTCCGAAAAACGCCACGAAGTACAGCCCCGACCACTTTGTCGCACAAGCCAATCCGAGCAGCACGCCTGCGCCGAACCGCCACCACCGCACACCGATCCTCGGCCCCCACGGCGTCTCGGCGACGCGACCCTCCAGCAGCGCGATGTGCATGCGCTCCCGCACCTGGTCCCGGTCCACCATCAAGGCACCGAACGCCGCCACCACGAACACCACAAGAAAGCCGTCCAGCAGCGCCGTGCGCGCCGCGACGAAGCTGACCCCGTCGGCGATCAGCAGCAGCCCGGCGATGCCGCCGACCAGCGTCGACCGGCTCAGCCGCCGCGCGATGCGCACCACCAGCAGCACCGTGATGACGCCGCACACCGCCCCGGCGAATCGCCAACCCAGCCCGTTGTAGCCGAACAACGCCTCGCCCATCGCGATCAGCTGCTTGCCCACCGGCGGGTGCACGATCAGGCCGTAGCCGGGGTTGTCCTCCACCCCGTGGTTGTGCAGCAGCTGCCACGCCTGCGGCGCATAGTGTTTCTCGTCGAAGATCGGGGTGCCCGCGTCGGTCGGCGAGCCCAGGTTCAAAAAGCGCGTCACCGCGGCCAGTGCGGTGATGACAGCGGTCATCGCCCAGCCCTGCAACCGGTCGACCGGACCGAAGTCGGCGACCGGCACCAGGGGCGCGGGGCTGATGACGGGGACCGCGCGCCCTCTGGCAACGAGTTCATCGGCCGGGGCGGTCACGACGACGATCGTAGGCTGTTCGGAATGAGCCCCGGCCGACTGCTTATCGGTGCCACGCCGCTGGGCCAGCCCTCGGACGCCTCTGCGCGGCTGATCAGCGCCCTTGGCAGCGCCGATGTGATCGCAGCCGAGGACACCAGGCGGATCCGGACCCTGGCCCAGGCCCTCGACGTCCGGCCCGAAGGCAGGGTGGTCAGCCTCTACGACGCCAACGAGGCGTCACGGGTGCCGGGGCTGGTCGACGACATCAAGGGCGGCGCGACGGTCCTGCTGGTCAGCGACGCAGGCATGCCGCTGATCAGCGACCCCGGCTACCGGCTGGTGACCGCCTGCGTCGAGGCTCAGGTGCCGATGAGCTGCCTGCCGGGGCCGTCGGCGGTGACTACCGCCCTCGCGGTCGCCGGGCTGCCGTCGGAGAGGTTCTGCTTCGAGGGGTTCGCGCCGCGCAAGCATGCCGCGCGGCTCGCATGGCTCAAGAGCCTGGCCGCAGAGCCCCGCACCTGCGTGTTCTTCGAATCACCACGTCGGCTCGCCGACACCCTCAAGGACGCCGTCGACGCGCTGGGCGCCGACCGCAGAGCGGTGGTCTGCCGCGAGCTGACCAAGACGCACGAGGAGATCATCAGGGGCACGCTGGCCGAACTGTCCGAGTGGGCAGGCGACGGCGTACTCGGTGAGATCACCGTCGTGCTCGATGGCGCGACGCCGCAGACCGATCTGCCGACGCTCGTCGCCGAGGTGCAGGCCTTGATCGGCGGCGGCATGCGGGTCAAGGACGCCTGTGCGCACGTGGTCGGTGCGAATCCGGGCTCCCCGTCGCGCCGCGAGCTTTACGATGCGGTTTTGCGCGCACGCGACTAACGGAACGGGTGGGCCTATGAGCACCGCGATGTATGTGGCTTCGATCGTCACTGGGGTCTTGGCCCTACTGGCACTGGTCTTGATTCCGATCATCGCGTGGCTCCGCCGCCGCAACCGAGCCGTCGCCGAACAGTTGGCGACCGAGATCGCGGGCGAAGCCATTGTCCGCGCACCGGAGAAGGGCTCCTACCGCGGAGCGACGGCTCCCGGCTATCCAGTGGTCAAGAACACCCGACTGATTGCGTTGACGAAGCGGCGGCTGGTTTTTCGCACGCTCACGGGCAAGACGATCGAGGTTCCGGTCGACACGATCACCGGTGTACGCGAAGCGACCGTGTTCAAGGGTTCGGTGGTTGGCGGACAGAAACACCTGATTCTTCAGACGGCCGCAGGTGAGATCGGCTTTTACGTCTTCTCAGGCATCGACGGATGGATGGCCGCCCTCCAACAGACCGCGTGACCCTGCCTGCGCTGGTCCTCGTGCACGGCGGCGGGCACGCCGCCGACTGCTGGGACCTCACGGTCGACGAAATCCACCGTCTGGCACCGGAACTCAGAGTTCTCGCAGTCGACCTGCCGGGCCGGCGTAACAAGCCTGGCGACCTCCGGACGCTCACAGTCGCCGACTTCGTGGACTCCGTGGTCGGCGATATCGAGGACGCCGGGCTGGGCGAGATCATTCTCGTCGGTCATTCGATGGCTGGGCTCACGGTGCCCGGAGTCGTCACCAACCTCGGGTCGTCGAGAGTGCGCGAGATGGTCCTCGCAACGGCGTTCGTTCCCCCCGAGGGAAAGACACTGGCGGACACGCTGACGGGGCCGTTCGCGAGGATCGCGCGGCGACGAGCGAGATTCGGCGAGCTCGGGGGCACGCCCTTCTTGATGGCGAGGTTCGCGTTCTTCAACGGAATGTCGCGTGCGCAACGTGAATTCATGGCCGGCAAGCTCTACGCGGAATCGACAAGCATCCTCGCCGAGATCATGACCCGAAGCGGCATGCCCGACGACGTACCGCGCACCTGGATCCTGACGCTGCGTGACCGCGCCCTGTCGGTGAAGTCGCAGCACCGCAGCATCGCGGCGCTCGGCGGTGTTCAGACCATCGTCGGGATGGACACCTGCCACGACTTGATGGTCAGCGAGCCGGAACGGCTGGCGGAGATACTCGTGGACCGCTGTCGGCGATATCAATGATCGGTGCCGCCTTGTGCAGGCACTCGTCCCACTCGCGGTCGGGATCGGAATCAGCGGTGATGCCGCCGCCGACACCAAGGACCGCGTTGCCGGACGCATCGAACTCCACCGTCCGAATCGCCACGTTGAGCTCACACCCCGCCACGGGTGACGCCAAACCGAGTGTGCCGCAATAGACTCCGCGACGGTGCGGCTCCCAGCCGGACAGCAGTTCGCGGGCCCGCATCTTCGGTGTGCCCGTCACCGACGCTGGCGGGAATGTCGCCTCGAGCACGGCCGCCATCGGCACGCCGGCATCGACGCGCGCCGATACCGTCGACACCAGATGCCATACCCCTGGCGCCGGTCGCACCACGAGTAGTTCGGGCACGGTCACCGATCCGGTCACCGCGACGCGGCCAAGATCATTGCGCACCAGGTCGACGATCATGATGTTCTCCGCGACGTCCTTGACCGACGCGCGCAGTTCCGCAGGGTCCGCATGCCGCGGCAGCGTGCCCTTGATCGGGCTCGACGTCGCCGCCTCACCGCGCCGCCGCAGAAACAGCTCGGGCGACAGCGAGGCCACCGCACCCCAGTCGCCCGCTAGGTAAGCCGCCATGGCGGGGGAGGTGCGCTGCACCGCATCGGCGAAGAAGTCGACGGGGACACCGTCGACCCGTCCGGTGAACTGCGTACACACGCATGCCTGGTAGATCTCGCCAGCCGCGATCGCCTCGAGACACTCGAGCACGCCTGCGCGGTGCGCGTCGCGGTCCGCCTCGTCCCATCGGATGTCGCAGTGCCGCGGCGCCGGTGGCGATCGCAAAACCTCAACGATCCAGTCCGAAAGGGCTGCGCCGGAGAGGCTTTCGTACCACCAAAGCCCGTCGCGGTCCTGGCGCAGCACGCAATCCGACCAGCCGCCCGCGGCCTCTGGGATGCGGGCCGCTGCGCCGTCGGTGCCGGCGTCGGGATAGGACAAATAGCCGAACCAGCCGCCGCCGACGGCATCGCCTGCCGAACCGGGAGAGACGTCGAACACCTCGTCGGCAGCAACGGGCGCCACCAGGACCGACGGTGCGATGACCGCGCCGGAGTCGAACCAATCCCCGATCAACGCGGCAGGCGGTGGCAATTCCAAGCGTCGACTAGCTTTCTCGAGCGCGCGCAGCACCGCGGGGGCACTGCCAAGGTCGCCGAGGCGCTCGATCCGCACCCGCTAAGCGTGACAGAACGTTAGCGGCTGAGGATGCGCGGGATCGTGATCCCCGCCAGCTTGTCCGGGTTGCGCATCGCGTAGAGGTTGGTGATTTGGCCGTCGATGACCTCGAACACGAAGAGGCCCTCCAGGTGATCGTCGCGGTAGACGACCATCGCCGGCGCGCTGTTGTAAATCGCCTTCTCGAACCGGAGGTCCATGCGATGCGCCGCCCGGAAGAGCGCGAGCATGACCCCTGCCACCTTCCTCGCGCCGACGACGGGCCGCGGCAACGCGGTCGCCTTGCCGCCGTGGTCGGCCGTCCAGGTGGCCCCCGGCGCCAGCAGCGCCAGCAGCCCGTCCATGTCACCCGTGCTCGCCGCGGTGAGGAACTCCTCGGTGATTTGTGCGGTCCTCTTGGTGTCGACAGGGCCAAACCGCTTGCGGCGCGCCTGCACGTGCTCGCGGGCGCGGTGCGCCATCTGACGCACCGCCGCCGCGGATTTGCCTATCGCCCCTGCGATTTCGTCGTAGTCGAAGCCGAACACCTCACGAAGGACGAAGGCCGCCCGCTCATCGGGTGTCAGCGTTTCGAGCAGCACCATCATCGCCATCGACACCGACTCGGCGAGCACCACGTCGGCCGAGGCGTCGCGCTCCTCGAGCAGTACCGGCTCCGGCAGCCACGGCCCGACGTAGTCCTCGCGGCGGCGGGCGCCCTCGCGCAGAGCGTTGAGCGCCTGACGCGTCACCAGCTGCGCCAGATACGACTTGGTGTCGCGCACCGTCGCGAGGTCCACATCCGCCCACCGCAGGTAGCTGTCCTGCAGCACGTCGTCGGATTCGGTTGCACTGCCGAGGATCTCGTAGGCGATCGTGAACAGCAGCGGCCGCAGGTGGGTGAACCGCTCGGCGTGTTCGGCTGGAGTGGTCACCTTTCCGTGGCCACCTTCGGCGTGAACACCGGCTGCTCGGGACGCGGGCCGCCTTTGAACCAGAAGGTCGAGCCGGGCTTACGCGCCTCGCGCCGCATGCCCCACAGTGTGCCCTTGCAGATCGCCTCCTTCACACGGGCGGTCAGGCGACCGCGGATGTAGTAGTTCACTGCCGTGTCGTCTTGGCGGGAGAACTGCAGGATGCCCGAGTTGCGGCCGAGGCTGATGCATTGTGCCGGTATGCCGTATTCGAACCTGGCAGGTTCGGTTCCCGCGATCCGGCTGAGTACGGTGTTGGCGGCCTGGGGCGCGAGTTGCGACGCAGATGCGCAGCACATGCGCAGCGGCTGTCCGGACGGGGCCGCGCAGTCCCCGGCGGCGATAACGCGACGATCGTCCACGCTGGTCAACGTCTCGTCCGTGAGCAGCCGGCCCAGCTCGTCGGTCTGCAGCCCGCTGGCGACGGCAAGGTCAGGAACGCCGAAGCCCGCCGTCCAGATCGTGACGGCACTCGGGCGGACCGCGCCGTCGGCGAAGACCACCGCATCCGCCCGGACCTCGGTCACCACGTCGGTCTCCAGCACCGCGATCCCCAGCTTGGCCATCACCTTGGCGACCGAGCGACGGCCCGGCTCGGACAGCGACGGACCCAACTGACCGCCGCAGACAAGCGTGACCTTGCGGCCCTGCTCGGCGAGCTCGGTGGCCGCCTCGATCCCGGTCAGCCCGGCCCCGACGACGGTCACCGGCGCATCGGGATGCAGGTTGTCGATGGCACCGCGCAGACGCTGCGCCTGCTCCAGTTCCGCGATGGGATAAGCGAATTCGGCTGCGCCAGGCACCGACGCGGGCACCGTGCCGGTGCTGCCGACCGCGTAGATCAGGTAGTCGTAGTCCAGCGCCTTGCGGCCGGAGGCGAACTGTACCGTGCGGCTGGCGGTGTCGATGTGCGTTGCCGTGTCGACGACGAGCTTGATGCCCTCGCCGAGCAGGGTGCCGTAATCCACCGTCGCGTCGTAGTTGCCTGCGGCGTGCTGATGCAGCCGGATCCGCTCGACGAACTTCGGACGGGGGTTGACAAGTGTGATGTCGACGTCGGCGCGCATCCGAAGATGGTTTGCCGCAAGGGTTCCGGAGTAACCGCCGCCGATGACGACGACCTTTGGGGTTGCGTTGTATTCAGTCATGCCCTCAAGACACCGCCAAGAGTCGATCCGTGACAGAATGTGACGCGTATCACTATCGGCCGATTCGCCGGTGCTGGTCGATGCCAGCCAGCTTGTCAGGATTGCGCATCACGTAGAAGTGGCTGATCCGCCCATCGGTGATCTCGATCGTGATGACGCCCTCGAAGCGGTCGCCCGTATAGAGCTTCAGTGCCGCTGAGTTGTTGTACATCGCGGGCTCGACGCGGCCCTGTTCACCGGCCACCCGGATCAGGCCGATGATCACCTTGGCGACACGTTCGGCGCCGACCACGGGCCTGCGCGCGGCGGAGACCTTGCCATCGCTGTCGGCGGTCCACACGACATCCGATGCGAGCATCTCCAGCAGTCCGTCGACGTCACCGGTCGAGGCCGCGGTGAAGAACCGCGCCGTGATCTCGAACGAGAGCTTCGGGTCGACGGGTTCGAATCGCTTGCGCCGTGACTGCACATGCTCACGGGCGCGGTGCGCCATCTGACGCACCGCCGCCGCGGATTTGCCGATCGTCGAGGCGATCTCGTCGTGACTGAAGCCGAACACCTCACGCAGCACGAACACCGCGCGCTCGTCGGGTGTCAGTGTCTCGAGCACGACCAGCATCGCCATCGACACCGACTCCGCGAGCACCACGTCGGCCAAGCCGTCGCGGTCGTCGAGCAACAGCGGCTCCGGCAACCACGGGCCGATGTAGTCCTCACGCCTGCGGGACTGTGTGCGCAGCGCATTGAGGGACTGCCGGGTGACGAGCTGGGCGAGGTAGGCCTTGGTGTCGTTGACCGTCGCGAGGTCGACGTTCGCCCAGCGCAGGTAGCTGTCCTGCAGCACGTCGTCGGATTCTGTTGCGCTGCCAAGGATCTCGTAAGCGATCGTGAACAGCAGTGGCCGCAGCAGCGTGAACCGTTCGGCGTGTTCGTCACCCGGCGCGGTGTTCATCGAAGCGCCACCGGCGCGGTGGTCAACTGCTGCTGACGGTCGGGACCCTTGGCCCACTTGTACGAGCCCGGCTTGGTGGCCTCGCCGCTCAGCCACTTCAACGTGTACCGGCAGATCTGCTCCTTGATGACCGCGCCTGCGCGGCCGCCGACGTAAAGCCTGCGCGGTGTGTCGTCGACGTGATTGATCTGAAAGGTGCCCGCATGCCTGCCAAGGCTGATGCACTGGGCGGTCATCGCCTGGTTCACCCCTGCCGGCGTGTCGCCCGCGATGCGTGCGAGCACCGTGTTGGCGGCCTGTGCGCCGAGCGGCAGCGCCGCCTGGCAGCTCATCCGAAGCGGCAGGCCCGACGGTGAGGCCGCATCCCCCGCACCGATGATGCGCGGATCGTCGACGCTCGTCAGGGTTTCATCGGTGAGCAGCCTGCCGAGGCAGTCGGTGGTCAGCCCGCTGGCCGCGGCAAGTCCCGGCACGCCGAAGCCCGCCGTCCACACCGTCACGGCGCTCGGCAGCTCGCGTCCGTCGCTCAGCACGACCCGATCGGGTGCGACCTGCGCGACGGTGCTGCCGTCCACGACCGCGACGGAAAGCCTGGCCAGCCTCTTGGCGACCGAACGTCGGCCGTTCTTGCCAAGGGTCGGGCCCAGCACGTCGGTAACCAAGGTGATGGGCCTGCCTGCCTCGGAGAACTCGGCCGCCGCCTCGACCCCGGTCAACCCGCCGCCGACGATCACCATCGGCGCCGAGGTCGGCACGTCGGCCAGTCGGTCGCTCAATCGCTGTGCCAGCTCCAATTCGGCTATCGGATAGGCGAACTCCGCCGCACCGGGGACAGCGGCAGGCACCGGGCCGGTGCTGCCGACGGCGTAGATCAGGTAGTCATAGGCCATCGTGTCGCCGGAGGTCAGCTCGATGGTGCGTGCGGCCGCGTCGATGCGGGCGGCGCCGTCGACCACCAGGTTGACCTCGTCGCCAAGCAGGGTCGCATAGTCGGCGACGGCATCGTCGTTTCCGGCGACCAGTTGGTGCAGCCGGATCCGCTCGACGAACTGTGCGCGGGGATTGATCAGCGTGACGTAGATGCCGTCACGCTGGGTCAGTCGGTTAGCGGCCATCACGCCGGCGTATCCGCCGCCGATGACGACGACGCGGGTGGTGGGTTCTGTCATGTCACTCCTCGGGTCATCCGGCTCTCGATGAGCCGATCTGACCTCCAGACACCGCGCACACCCGGAGTGTGACATGCCATCTGGTGACGCGTGTCACACTCGCCGTTCAAACCAGCGTAATGCTGGCGGAATCGCCTGCCTCGTTCCCCGAAACATCGGCGATCCACATTCGTGACATGTTTCATCTTGGTTGGTTCATGGGCAGTGGCTTCTCGGTACAGACCTGGGCGCTGGATCCATGGGCGGGTAACACCGGCCACGACTGGATGAAGGGCGACCTGTTCGTCGACCTCGCCGCGTCGTTGGAACGCGCCCGCTTCGACTACCTGCTGGTCGAAGACACCAGCATGGTCGAAGACGCGTACGGCCGTTCCATGGAGACCACGCTCAAGTACGGGATGCTGGCACCCAAGTGCGATCCCGTCCCGCTCATCCCGCTGCTGACCCAGCGCACCAAGCACATCGGCATCGCCGTCACGTTGTCGACAAGCTTCTATCACCCGTTCATGGCGGCGCGGACGATGACCACCCTGGATCACTTGACCGATGGCCGGGTCGGACTGAACGTGGTCACCGGGAGCTCGGCCCGCGCGGCGCAGCAGTACGGATACGACGAGCTGATGCTGCACAGCGAGCGCTACGAAATGGCCAAGGAGTGGATGGAAGCCGTTGGGGCGCTGTGGAACTCGTGGGAAGAGGGCGCCGTCCTGATGGATCAGGAGACTCCCCGCTATGCCGACCACCGCAAGGTGCACACCGTCGACTTCGACGGCAAGTATTTCCGGACCCGCGGGCCGCTGAACACCATACCCGGCCCACAACGGCGCCCCGTCATCGTGCAGGCGGGAGCATCTCCTGCCGGACGCGACCTGGCCGCCAAGTACGCGGAATCGATGCTTGCGCACGGCACAAGCATCGAGGGGATGAAGGCGTTCCGGCTGGACATGCACCGTCGGATGAGGGAGTACGGCCGTGACCCTGCCACGCTGAAGATCCTGTTCCTCATCGACCCGATCCTCGGCGACACCGATCGCGTTGCACATGCCCGCGAGGAGGACATGAAGGCGGCACGCTGGAGCGATGACGCGATCGAAAAGGCGCTGTGGGGGCTCAGTTACACCTCTGGTGGCGAATTCGACTTCGCCACTTTCGATCTCGACAAGGAGGTGCCCGACGTGTGGGGCAACGGCGAGACCAGCACCCTGCGCGCTTTCATAGAAGGTGCGCGTGGCAAGACGCTGCGCGAGGCCATCGCCACCGTCGACACGCATGCCGGTCTGGCCTTCGTTGGCTCTCCCGACACCGTGGCAGCGAAGATGGGCGAGGCGATGGAGGAAGTCGGGGGTGACGGCTTTCTTCTGTCGCCGGTGGTCACCAGACGCAACATCGCAGAGATCGCCGACGGCCTTGCACCGGCGCTGCGCAAACGCGGACTGATCCGGGACGGCTACAACCACAGCACGTTCCGGGAGAACCTCCTGGAGTTCTAGTAACCGGCGTAATACCAGAGGCACTGCTGCGACGCGGATGTGTCACGTGACGCCGATTTACTGCGGTCAAGAGTTGACCCAAGCAGGAGGCATCATGTTCGACACAGGACAGCCGCACAGCAAAACCCCGGCAGACTGGGACCGCCGCACCTTCCTCAAGGCGAGCGGTCTCACGATCGGCGGCCTCAGCCTCGCGTCTCTGATCGCCGCGTGTAGCGGCGCGGGCGGCGGCGGATCGAGCACCGGCACGCTCACCTTGCGTCTGCCGTTCCTCGCCGACATGCAGGTGCCCGACCCGGACATCATGTACGAGGGCGAAGGCGTGCAGGTCATGGAGTGCGCCTACGAGGGGCTCGTGCGCTACAAACCCGGAACGCCGGAGTTCATTCCAGGGCTGGCGAAGTCGTGGACCATCTCCGAAGACCAACTGACGTATACCTTTTCGCTGCAGCCGGGCGTGAAGTTCCACGACGGTACCGTCGCCGACGCCGACGCATGGTCCAAGAGCTTCAAGCGCCGCGGAGACATCAACCAGGGGCCGGCCTACATGGTTACGGGCGTGGCCAAGACGGAGGCGCCGAACCCGACGACGTTCGTCGTCACGCTCAGTTCTCCCAACAACGCGTTCATGCACTACATGGCGTGTCCGTGGCAGCCGTTCGCGGTGAGCCCGACTGCGGTCGCCAAGAACGCCGTAGGAGACGACCTCGCGCAGGAGTGGCTGAAGTCCAACGACGCAGGCACCGGGCCTTACACGATCAAGGAGTTCGTCCCAGGCAGCCACTACACACTGGAGGCGTTCGCCGACTATTGGGGCGAGGTGCCCGCCTTCGAGTCGATCCGCATCGACATCACACCGAGTATCGCGACGCAGAAACTGCAACTGGATTCCGGTGCGTTCGACATCGTGACGAAGGGGTTCGCGATCCCGGATGTGGTCGACTACCAGAACAATTCAAAGTTCTCCGTCGTCAACTCGTTCGGTGGTGTTGGCGAGGCGATATGGCTCAACCCGAACTCGGGCATCTTCTCAGACAAGAAGCTGCGCAAGGCGGTGCTAACCGCATTGGACCGCAACTCCATCGTCGACACCGCGTGGGCGGGAATGACGTCTGTGCAGGAGGGGATGTGGCCGGATCGCACGCTGTCACCGGCGTTGGCGCCGTTCCCGGCTCAGGTGGACTCCGGACCACTCGAGGCAATGGTGCCTACCCTGGCGTCGAAGAAGATCGACCTTGCGTGGGCCGCCGACGGAGGAGCGCCGCGCCAGCAGATGGCCGAGCTGATCCAAAGCCAGCTTGCGGCTTTCGGGCTCGACGTGACCGTGCGCATACTGCCGATCGCTGAGATGTTCGACCTTGCCAACCAACCGCCCGAGAAACGGCCCGACATGATGGTGGCGTTCCTCGGCGGTGACGCGCTGCATTTGGACACCACGTTCCGCATCCTGGCGCGCACCGACGCCAAACCGTTGAACTTCTATCAGTACTCGAACCCGGAACTCGACAAGCTGATGGACGAAGCGGTCCAGCAGCCGACATGGCCCGAGACGGAAGAGGTCTACCAGCGATGCAGCCAGATCATCTTGGACGATGCGATCTGGATTCCGTTGTGCCTGCCGCCGAACTCCACCATCGCGCACAAGCATGTGACCGGAGTCGAGAACAATTCCTTCTATGCGCCCATTTTCTGGCCGCAAGCACTGAAGCGGGCCTAGGCGGTGGGCGTCAGCTCGTGAAAGGTACTGCGGTGGAAGACCATCGGAGAGACATCCGGGTTCATCGCCAGTGAGACGATCTGCAGCACGACGATTTCGTGGTCGCCGGCCTCGATGCGTTTGAACGGTGCACACTCCAGCCACAGCGTCGCACCGTGCACGAAAACCGCGCCACTCTCGGTGGCCACCCAGTCGACGCCGTCGAACCGGTCGCCTGTCTTGGCGGCAAGCGCCCGCGCGATCGATGCATGGTCGCCGGCCAGCACGGACAGCCCGAGAAGTTCGAGCGTCGCCAGCTTCGGCCATGTGGTGGAGGTGTTTGCCACGCACACCGAGACCAGCGGCGGGTCGAGCGAAACCGAGGTGAAGGAGCTGGCCGCCATCCCTTCCGCGACGCCGTCGAGCAGCCCGCAGAACGCCGTCACGCCGCTGGGGAAGCAGCCGAACGCCTGCCGCAGCAGGGCCTGGTCGAATTCGTCTGCGGCCGCCTTGATCACGACGACACTGCCGAAACGAAACGGCGCGCGACAGCCAGCCACTTGTCCAGGTCCGGCGAGGTCTCGTAGTCCGAGTCGAGCAGATACAGGCTCGGTGCCGGACAGCTCGCGCCGATCTCGACAAGGACTGGGCGCAAGGTCAATTCGGGTGCGAGCGCGTGCGAATACGAGCCGCCGAGCATCAGCGGGAACGTGGTGATCTGGCCGAGTTCGCCGGCGCCGAACTGGTCGAGGAACAGTTTCAGCAGGCCGGTGTAGGTGGCCTTGAACGTCGGGGATGCCACCACCAGAGAATCGGCAGACTTCACGATCTCCTTCGCCTCGGCGACCTTGGGGTCACCCCAGCCGAGCAGCGCAGGCCCCAGATCGACGACATCGATGACGTGTTGGGGCGCAACGCCGGTCAACTTCTCGGCAACCATTTCGGCGGCGGCGCGCGTCCGCGACATCGGCTTGGGATTTCCTACGACGACGACAGTCATGCAGGCAGTCAACAAGGGCCGAATTTCCTCGGTCCGGTCAGCCGGTAAACCTTAGATTGCGCCGAAAAGATCCAGCGTGCGTATGCACAGTCGGCGCAATCGGAACGACACGGACGTGTCGTAGCGCCGTTACGCGCCACCGGTTTGCTGTGCATACCCGATTCTTTCGGACGCGTGCCACCGGCGGCCGCGCTCTCCCACCGCAACAGAGGGTTCGAGCCATGACGCTTTCCGCCAACGACATCGCACCTGCGACGCCGGTCCTGCGGCCAGTCCGCGCGCGGGTGCACGATCTGCATGTCACCTTCCAACGTCGCGGCGTGCCGTTGAACGCACTACGCGGTGTCAGCCTCGACGTCCGCGCCGGCGAAGTGCTGGCGCTCGTCGGCGAATCCGGTTCCGGCAAGAGCGTCCTCGGCCTTGCTCTGCTCGGGCTGCTCGCCGGTGAACCCGCACCGGTGATCACCGGCAAGGCCGAGGTCTGCGGCATCGACATGGTCGCCGCAGGCGCAGAAGAACGACGTCTGGCACGCAAGACCCACCTCGGCGCGGTGTTCCAGGATCCGATGACGTCGCTGGACCCCACGATGCGGGTGGGCCAGCAGGTCATCGAGGCCGCCGGCGACGCGGAGGAAGCGCGGCGACTACTCGACCTGGTCGGTGTCCCCGACGCGCGCAGGCGCATGAAGGCCTTCCCCCACGAGCTTTCGGGCGGATTGCGACAGCGGGTCATGATCGCGATGGCCGTCGCAGGCAAGCCCGACCTGGTCATCGCCGACGAACCGACGACTGCTCTCGACGTCACCGTGCAGGCACAGGTACTCGGACTGCTGCGCGACCTGTGCAACGAACTGGGCACGTCGTTCATCGTCGTCACCCACGACATCGGCGTGGCCTCCCAGATCGCCGATCGCCTCGCGGTGATGTACGGCGGCAGGCTCGCCGAGCTCGGCGCGATGGACGAGGTACTGGCCGCGCCGTCGCACCCATACACCGTCGGGCTGCTGAACTCCCGCCTCGATCTGAACTTGCCGCGTGGCAGGGCAATTCACGCTCTGCCCGGTCAGCCGCCGGACCCACGAGCCCACCCAAAGGGCTGCGCTTTCTCCCCGCGATGCCCGGCAGCGACCGAGGCGTGCAGGCGCACGCCGCCCGAGCCGGCGCCCGCAACCACCCACAGCGGGCTGAGCGCCTGCATCGTGCCCAATGCGACGGTGGACGCGCAACTTCGTGCGGAGACGCTGCCGTTCCGGCCGATGGCTGAGGTCGACGACAGTCGGCCTGCCCTGCAGATCAATGGAATTGACAAGCGGTTTCCCGCGCGGCGCGGCTGGGCCAGGCGCGACACTCTGCACGCGCTGCGCAACGTCATCCTCGACGTCGCCCCCGGCGAGTCCATCGCTGTGGTCGGCGAGTCCGGTTCGGGCAAGTCGACACTGCTGCGCGTCGTCGCCGGTCTGATGGAGCCGACCAACGGCACAGTGAACTACGTCGGCACCCGTCCGCAGATGGTGTTCCAGGACGCGGGCGCCTCACTGACTCCATGGCTGACGGTCGGTGAGATCGTCGGTGAGCGGCTGTTGAACTCGACGAACCGCACACAGCGCCGCGACCGCGTCGATCAAGCGCTTCGCCAAGTCGGCCTGCCTGGAGACGTCGCCGGTGTGAAGGCTTCGAGCCTGTCGGGCGGGCAGCGCCAGCGGGTGGCCCTGGCTCGCGCGATCATCGTGCCGCCGCGCCTATTGCTGTGCGACGAGCCGACTTCGGCACTCGACGCGTCGTTGGCGGCGTCGGTGTTGAACCTGCTACAGGAACTGCGCCGTGAGCTCGGCATGGCCGTCATGTTCGTCACGCACGACCTGGCCGCGGCGCGGTTCATCTCCGATCGCATCGCGGTGATGTACCTCGGCCAGATCGTCGAGGTGGCGCCGACCGATGACCTCATCTCGAATCCGCGACACCCTTACACGAAGGCGCTTCTTGCGGCGATACCGAGCCCGGGCACCGAGCCGGTTCGGCTGCCAGGCGAACCGGCCAGCCCGCTGTCGATCCCGTCCGGTTGTGGCTTTCATCCGCGCTGTACCGAACAGCTTCAGCAGTGTCCCAGCGAGGTTCCCACCCTCGTCTCGATCGACGGCACCAGCCGGCACATGGCGTCGTGTCATCTGACCACGACGCTGACCGCCCCGTTCTCGATGGATCAGGAGATCGCATGACAAAGAAGTTTCACCTGGGCTGGTTCATGAATTTCATTCCGCCGGAATGGGATACGCCTTGGGCCTCGCCAGACGTGGCGAAGTGGCCCAACGGCCGGTTCTACGTCGACATGGCGCGCAATCTGGAAAGAGCGTGTTTCGACTACATCATGATCGAGGACACGGTGATGGTGGCCGACGCCTACGGCGGCACCATGGAGGGTTCGCTGAAGAACTCCGTTTTCGCGCCTAAACACGATCCGATTCCGTTGGCGGTGTTGATTGCGGCGAAGACTTCGCGACTGGGCGTGGTGGCCACGATGTCGACGTCGTTCTATCCGCCGTACCTGCTGGCCCGGCTGGCCTCGACGGTGGACTCGATCGCCGAAGGCCGGTTCGGCTGGAACATCGTGTCCTCGGCCGAGGACCGGGCCGCGCAGAACTTCGGTCTCGACGCCCTGCCCGAGCACGACGAACGCTACAACGTCGCCGACGAGTACTTCGATGTGGTGAACCAGCTTTGGGAGTCGTGGGATGCCGACGCCGTCGTGATGGACCGCGAGACGCACACCTACGCCGATTTCAACAAGGTGCGCACCGTCGACTTCGTCGGCAAGTACTTCAAGTCCCGCGGTCCGCTCAACACCGTGCCCTCCCCGCAGCACAAGCCGACGATCCTGCAGGCTGGTGCGTCCCCGCGGGGGCGGGCGTTCGCGGCCCGCGCCGCCGACGCGATCGTCGCCGTCGGCACCGGCATCGCAGGCATGAAGTCCTACCGCGACGACATCCGGGCCCGCGCAGCGGAGGCGGGCCGCAACCCCGACGACATCAAGCTCATGTTCTGCGTGTCGCCGACGGTGGCGCCGTCTGAGGCCGAGGCGCGCGCCGAGGTTGACCGGCTCGTCGCGACGGACAGCTACATCGAGAAGTCGCTGGCCGGGATCTCGTCGAATACCGAGATCGATTTCAAGCAGTTCGACTGGGACAAGCCGCTTCCGGAGGACCTGACCACCAACGGCGAGCGTGGCTCACTGGAGCACTTCATGCGCGGCGACGGCAGCCCTGGGCCAAAGACGTTGCGCCAGCTCGCTATTGACTGGGCCACCACCGGCGTCGAGTTCATCGGCACGCCCGAACAGGTCGCCCGCAAAATGGGCGAGGCCATGGAGGAGATCGGCGGCGACGGCTTCCTGATCATGAAGCCGGGCTGGGACCTCAACCGCAATTACATCGCGTCGATCACCGACGGCCTGGTGCCCGAGCTGCAGCGCCTTGGCCTGACCCGCACGGAATACACCCAGTCGACCCTGCGGCAGACGCTGCGCGAGTTCTAAGGAGTTTGCAATGGCGGTCGCGGAGTTCTACGTCCCCACCCCACTGGTGCGATATCGGAGCCGGGCCGGGCTGGCGGTCCGCCAGTACTTCCAGGGCACGTCGGTGCCGAGCTATGTCGCGTTTGGCGCGCTGGCCATGATGTTCGTCGTCGCGATCTTCGCCAGCCAGATCGCGCCCTACGACCCGCTGGCCGCGGTCGGTCAGCCGATGGCCGCCCCGAACGCCGCCAACCTCCTCGGCACCGACACCGTCGGGCGCGACGTTCTCAGCCGGGTGCTGTGCGGCATGCAGACCAGCTGGTTCGGCGCGCTGGCCGTGGTCGCCTTCGGCGTGCTGTTCGGCGGTCTCGTCGGGCTGCTGGCCGGCACATTCGGCGGCTGGTTCGACGCCGTACTGATGCGCGTGACCGACGCCTTCCTCTCGCTTCCCGGACCGATCCTGGCCCTCGCTGTGGTGGCAGCCCTCGGACGCTCCTACACCAACACGCTCATCGGCGTGGCGATCGTCTGGTGGCCGCTCTACACGCGCATCGTGCGGTCCGAAGTACGCAGGCTGCGGGTGTCGCCGCACATGGAGGCCGCCCAGATCGGGGGAGCCAGTTGGTGGCGGCTGATGTACCGCCATCTGCTGCCGGGCGCCATACCAGTGACCATCGTGACCGCAAGCCTCGACGTCGCGGCGCTCGTCCTGATGGTGGCCGGTCTGTCGTTCCTCGGACTCGGCGCCCCTCAACCGGCGCCCGAACTGGGATCGATGAGCGCACAAGGCGTTACGTACATCTTCAGCGCCTGGTGGATTCCCATCATGCCGGCGGTCGCCGTCGCGCTCATCGCGATCGTTGCGAACTTCGCAGGCGACGCGATCCGCGACCGGATACGTGATCGCTGATGCTCACCGTTCTGCCCCGGCGCCTACTCGGCGCGATCCCCGTCCTGCTGGTTCTCGTCCTCGCGGTCTTCACGCTGCAGAAGGTGGCGCCCGTCGACCCCGTTGCCGCATTGGTCGGAGCGAAGGCCTCACCCGAGGTATACGAGGCCGCGCGGCAGCAGCTCGGTCTCGACCAGCCGGTGCCGGTGCAGTTCTGGCAGTACCTGGTGCATGCGGTGCAGGGCGACCTCGGCCAATCAACCGTCACCCGTACACCGGTGGTCTCCGATCTCGCGTCCTTCGTGCCGGTCACACTCGAACTCCTTTTCTTAGCACTGATTTTCACGGCGATCATCGGGTTCTTCTTCGGCTTGGCGACGGCACAGGGCTGGCGCGGGTCCGGCGTGCTGCGCGTGGTGATGGTTTCGGGTGCGTCGGTGCCGGTGTTTCTTGCCTGCCTGCTCGGCATGCTGGTGTTCTACCGGTGGCTGGACATCCTTCCCATCACTGAACAAACCGCCTTTGTCGACGCACCCACCGGTCCGACGCACTTCCTGCTCATCGACAGCCTGCTGGCCGGTCGGCCCGAGGTGTTCTTCGACGATCTGTATCACCTTGTGCTGCCCGCCTTTTGCCTGGCATTGACACCGGCCGCGGCAGTTGGGCGCGTCCTGCGCAGCAGCCTCGAGTCGACACAGCGGGCCGACCACACCCGGACGGCCCGCGCAAAGGGACTGGGAGAAAAGCACATCCTGATCGCGCACACCCTGCGCAACTCTCTGGGTCCGGTGTTCGCGTTGTTGGGCCTACAGCTCGCGGTGATGGTGGGTAACTGCATCCTCGTCGAGTTGATCTTCGCCCGGCCAGGTATCGGCCTCTACATATCGCGGGCGATCGACAAGGCCGACTTCAACGCGATCGCCGGCGTGACACTTGTTGTGGGCCTGCTCTATGTGGTGACCAACATCGTCGTCGATGTCCTGCAATCGGTCGCTGATCCCAGAGTCGCACTCTGAACGGTTCGTTGCCCTGGCTGCTCATCAGCTCGTGGATGTGGCACCTGACGCGATGGGACGGGCTGTTCCTCGGCACTTACCTCGTCACGCATCTGGGCGCGCCGCCGCTGGCCAACCAGTTCGTGGGCGTCGCCATGTTCGCGCCGTTGCTGCTGGGCGCCTACGTCTCTTCGCGGGTCGACGTCGATGTCGAGCCACGGAAGCTGGTACTGCTCACCGAAGTCGTGTTGCTGCCGGTTTCGGTGCTGATGGCCGTCTTGGTCGGCACCGGCGCGGTGGCGACGTGGATGGTCTATCCGTTCGAATTGGCTTATGGCATCGGCGGAATGGTCAACATGACCGCGCAGCGCGAGCTGCTCTTCCGGATCGCAGGCTCGCGGCGCTCGACCCGTGTGCTCAACACCGAACTCACTGGCATGGCGAGCGCAATGATGTTGGGGCCGTTGATCGGCGGGATCACCATCGCTGTCTTCGGCCTCGGGGCGGCGTTCAGCGTCCTCGTCGTGCTGTTGGCATTCTCGGCGCCGATGCTGTGGCTGTCGACGCGCAGTCTGCCGGTCCAGCCCCGTCCGGAAACGATGGCCCGCGCCAAGACCGACTGGCAGCTGCTGCGGCGCTCGCGGACGCTGGCGGTGGTCCTGCTGGTGACAATCATCTGCAACCTCTGCTACTTCGCGTTCATGCCACTTGTGCCTGTCATCGCCAAGCACCTCAATGCCGGCGCGGCGATGGCAGGCGTTATTGGCGCGGCGGCAGGCGTCGTGCAGCTCGTGATAGCCGCGGCGCTGGTTGTCCGGCCGGTGCGGCGCCCGCTCGCGGCGTACACGTTCGGGGTTGCGCTATGCCTGTGCTGTCTGGCGATACTCGCCTACAGCCCGATGGTGAGCGTCGCCCTGCTCGCCCTTGGTGTGGCAGGCGTCGGCCAGGGCCTTTTCGGCTCGACGCAAGCGACGCTGCCGGTGGCGGTGGTCGCGCCACACGAACGCGCCGCGGCCCTCGGTCTGCTCGCCACCACGATCGGGGTGGCGCTGCCGACCGGAATGGTGGTCCTTGGCGTCACCTCGAGCCTTTTCGGCGCTCAGCAGGCGATGCTGCTGTCGGCGCTGATTGGGCTGGCCGCACTCGCCGCGACGCTGATCGGCAACCAGCAGCTGATGCGGGCGTCGATGTCAGGCGGACCGACGGGCGTTGGCAGAGAAGGCGACTCGGTCCCCGCGCAGTCGGAGCTGGGCTAGCGCCCGTGGCTGCCCGTCCTCGTCCTCTATGACATCCTCGAGCCAGATCAGCGGCGCGCCGACCTCGACGCCGATGAGTTTTGCGGTCTGCTCGTCGGCGGCGACCGCGCCGACGGTCGTGTCGCTTCCGCCGATGCGTACGCCGAGTTGCTGCTCGAGAAACAGGATGACGTCCGGCTCGTCCATGTTGAAGTCGGCAGATTGCTCCTCGTCGAGGGCGATGTAGCTGACCGACAAGCCCAGAGGGAGGTCGTTTTCCAGCACGAGGCTCTCGATCATCAGCACGGTCCACCCCGCAGGCAGCCGCAAGCGGTCGCGCACCATCGGCGGGCAGCCGAGCGATCGGCGCTCGAGGGTGCGGGCCTCCACTCGGCTGGACGTTTCACTTGCGAACTGGGCGACCGTGCTGAGTTCGTCGATGCGCAGCAGTAACGAACCCGTGGCTCGGGTTCCGTTCTTGGGCTCGCGGGTGACGAGGCCCTCACGGGCCAGCTGCTGTAGGACGGTCCGGATGGTGTTGCGGCTCGCCGATAACGCGTCGGTGAGCTCTCGTTCGACGAGAACCATGCTCCTGCCGGTGGTGACGAGCGTCGAGCGGAGCAGGTCGTACGTGCGGCGAGGGGAGTTGTTCAGCCGGTGCGGGCTTTGGCGCTGCCGTTGGTAGAGCACTTCTGGACGGTCCGGCGCGGCGTGACGCAGCCTGGCCCGGAATGCTCCGTATGATGCCGGTTCGCGTGCTGACATGCGTCAATTGGAACAGGTCGATTGTTACGAGTGCGGTCCTCGCTGATTCGCGCGAGTTACGTTGCCGCCATGTGCCGGCCGACGAAGCGCGCGAGCTGCGCGCTGCCGAGCAGCACGACGGCGATGAGCGCGAACAGCGCCGCGATTCCGACCTGGGTGGCGAGGACAGCGCAGCCGACCGATCCGATCAAGATTCCGATGCCCGCCGAGATGCGGAACTTCGCCAGGCCGGCCGACGATTCGCCAACCTGGGCCACGACCAGTACCGGCAGGCTGGCGGTGGCCCCTGCCAGGCTGACTCCGAACAGGCCGGACACCACGAGATATGTTGTCACGCTCGGCGATAGAGCCAGCATCGCGGCGCTCAACATGCCCACCCCGAACGAAGCGATGAGCATGGCGACCACCCCGATGTACCGGATGAGCCGGTATGCCCCCCAGAGCACGAGGATCTCAACGCCGGACATCAGCGCGATGGCCAACGTGATCGTCATCGTCGAGTAATCACGGGCGGCTCCGGCCAGCGGAAGTGCGGTGAACAGCACGCCACCGCGCAGGAAGTCACCGCTCATCGCAAGGACGAGGGCGGCGCCGCTGGCGGGCACCTTGCCAAAGCGCGGCAGGCCGATCCGCGGGGGCGGCATCCCGGTCGGCGCGGCCAGGCTCGGCAGGACGGCGGCCAGTGCGCCCGCCACGAGAAGGGCCAGCACGCCAGTCACGACGAGCGCGACCTGATAGCCGGCCCGTCCATCGATGATCCCCGCCACGAGTAGCCCACCGGGCGAGCCGACGGCGCCGCCGAACAGGAAGGCGGCGTTGAACCGGCCCACCGACGCGGCGACGTCACCCGAGCGCACCCGCACAGCGGCCTGCAGTCCGGCGCCGAGCACCATCCCACCGCCGAGACCCTGCAACACCCGCGACGTCATCAGCACCAGGCCGCCGGAAGCCAGGCCCATGCCGATGCACGCCACACCGAACAAGAACAATCCGGCGATGAGCGCCGCCCTGGCGTCGAGGCCGGGCACGAACCTGGAGCCGAACACGTCGACGACGATCACGCCGACCGCCGCGCTCAGCATGAAGATGCCGATGTAGGCGCCGCTGTGCGAAAACTCGCGTACGAAAAGCACTTCCAAAGGAGCGGTGAGGCTCATGGTGACCCCGGTGGCTGCCATCAGCGGCAGGAACCATCGCATCAGCAGGACATCGACGTCTCGCTGAGCGGAAGGCCCACTGTCTTGGCGACCTCGAGACCGTAGGCCTCCAACCCGATTCGCTTGACAGGATTGTTGGTGATCAGCCGCATCCGCCGCACACCAAGGTCGGCCAGTATCTGCGCGCCGACACCGTAGTCACGCGCGTCGACCGGTTGCAGTGCTCCGATTCCGCGGCCCTCGTGCCCTCGCAGGTAGACCAGGACACCATGGCCCTCGGCCGCGATCATTTGCAGTGCAAGGTCCAGCTGAAGAGCGCAGTCGCAACTCATTGACTCAAAGACATTGCCCGTCAAGCACTCTGAGTGCACGCGCGCGAGGGTCGGCATATCGCCTTGCGTGGGGACGTCACCCATCACAAGCGCGATGTGCTCACGACCGTCGAGCACCGACCGGAAACCGTGGGCCTGGAACTCGCCGTGGTGGGTCGGCAGGCGGCTGCGGGCCTTGAACTCCACAAGGCGCTCGGTGCGGCGCCGGTAGGCGATCAGGTCGGCCATCGTCACGATGGTTAGGCGATGATGAGAGGCGAAGGCGCGCAGTCGCTCTCCACGTGCGACCGCGCCGTCGTCGTCGACCACTTCGCCGATAACGGCCACCGGCGGCAGCCCGGCCAGCCTGGCCAGGTCGACGGCCGCCTCGGTGTGCCCGGCTCGGCGCAGCACGCCGCCGTCGACGGCCCGCAACGGGAACACGTGACCGGGCCGGCTCAGATCGCTCGGCAGGGTATCGGGTTTGGCGAGCAGTGAGATCGTGTAGGCCCGGTCGGCCGCCGAAATGCCGCTGCTGATTCCTGTCCTGGCATCGACGGTCACCGAGTAGCCGACGCCGCGGGGGTCTTCGTTGACGACGACCATCGGCGGTAGGTGCAGCCGGTCGAGATCACTCGCCGGCATCGGCACGCACAGGACGCCGCTGGTGTGCCGCACCATGAACGCCACCCGCTCCGGCGTGGCATGCGTGGCGGCAAACATGAGATCGCCGTCGTCCTGCGGGTTTTCGGCGTCGACGACGATGACCATGCGACCAGCGCGCAGATCGGCCAGCGCAGTATCGACCGTCGTAGTGACCACGGCGAGCACGGTCATGTTCAGAACTCGCGAAGCGTGTCTCGCAGGTGGGCGTGCGCGTACTCCGTGCGGGCTAATCCCTTGCGTTGCAGCGCAGGGAACAGTCCTTCACAGATTTCGGTGATGTACTGGGTGCTCACCCTTTGGGTGCTGATGAGGAAGCCATCGCCGCCGACCTGTTCCATGGCTTCTCCGATCTTGTCGGCCACCTGGTCTGGTGTGCCAACCAGTTCGATGGAGTCTGATGTTCCTCCGGCGTCAAGGACCAACTGGCGCAGCGTCTTCCCGCTGCCCCACTGCGCGAACTTGTCCAGCGAACCGCGTTCTCCATTGGTCTCCAGCTCGGGCAGCGGCTCGTCCAGCTCGTACACCGAGAAGTCGATGTCGGTGACCGACGAGATGCTTGCGAGTGCCTGCTCGAAGAAGGCCGGGTCCTCGGCCGAGGCCTTCTTGCGGGCCCACGCCTCCTCCTCGGTCGTGCCGAGGACGGGGCTGACGACGAACAACACCTTGATGTCGTCGGGATTTCGGCCCTGCGCGGCGGCCCGGGCCCGGACGTCGTCGCGGTAGGACTTCATGCCGTCCACCCCGTTCGCGACGGCGATGATGGAGTCCGCGTACTTCGCCGCAAACTGGCGGCCCTTTGGAGAACCCCCGGCCTGCACGAACGTCGGCTGCCCTTGCGGTGAGCGCACCGTGTTCAGCGGGCCGCGGGACTTGAAGTACTTGCCCGCGAAGTGGATTGCGTGCACCTTCTTGAAGTCCGCGTACGTATTGGTCTCCTGGTCGCGGACCACCGCGTCGGGCTCCCACGAGTCCCAGAGCTGGCACACCAGGTCGACGTACTCGTCGGCGATGTCGTACCGCAGATCGTGCTCGGTGAGCTTGTCCATTCCGAAGTTCTGCGCCGAGCCGTCTTCGCCGGAGGTGACGATGTTCCAACCGAATCGTCCTCCGGCGATGCTGTCGAGGGTGGATGCCAGGCGGGCCAGCAGGAACGGCGGGTAGAACGTCGTCGACATCGTCGCGACCACGCCCATCTTCGACGTCGCGGCGGCCATGATCGCCGCGAGCGGCGCCGGATCGTGCTTGGGCGCCATGGTCGCGTATTTGAGGTAGACCTCGGAATTGCCGCCGTAGGCCTCGGACACCATCAGCGTGTCCTCGATCATGATGTAGTCGAAGCAGGCCTTCTCCATCGCCTGGGCCATCTCGATATAGAACTTCCCGTTCCACGGCATACCGTCGTTGCCGAACGGCGTGTTCCACTCGTTGGCGGTGAAGTTCATGAACCAGCCGAAATGTAATCGCTTGTCGCTCATCAGAACTCCCGCAAGTGGTCGCGGAGCATTGTGGTGGTGTACTCCGAGCGGACGAGGCCGCGCTTCTGCAGCTCCGGAACCAGGCCGTCGGTGATCTCGGTGACGTAGCGGCGGTTGAGGCGCATCACCGGGCTGGTGATCAGGAAGCCGTCGCCGCCGACCTCGTCCATCACCGCGCCCATCTCGTCGGCCACTTCGGCGGGAGTACCGACGAACGGGACGTTGCCGGACAGGCCGCTGCCAGTGACGATTTCGCGCAGCGTCTTGCCCTTGCCGCGGGCCAGGAAGCTTTCCAGGGCGCCACGCTCGCCGTTGGTCGACACGTCCGCGGGCACCGGCTCGTCCAGATCGAATTGGGCGAAGTCGATCTCGGTGATCGAGGAGATCTCGGCGAGCATGTACTCGATGTAGAGAGGGTCGGTGAACCACCGCTCCTGCTTGGCCAACGCCTCCTCATGCGTGTCGGCGACAATCGGGGTGACCAGGTAGAGCAGCTTGCAGTGCGAGGGATCGCGACCGTTGGCCGTCATCCTGGCGTGGATGTCGTCGCGGTAGGCCTTCATGGCCTCGACACCGTTGGCAGGCGCGACGATCGTGTCGGCGTGTTGCGCGGCAAGTTCGCGCCCCGGCGGCGAGGCACCCGCCTGGGCGATCGTCGGACGGTACTGCGGCGACGGCGCGGTGTTCAGCGGGCCCCGTGACTTGAAGTACTTGCCCTCGAAGTCGATCGTGTGGACCTTCTTGTAGTTGGCATACGTGCCGGTCATGTAGTCGCGCTCGATGGCGTCGGGTTCCCACGACTCCCAGAGCTTGCTGACCAGTTCCAGGTACTCGCTGGCTCGCACGTAGCGCTCATCGTGTTCGTAGAGCTTGTCGAGCCCGAAGTTCTGCGCGGCGCGGTCCTCCCCGGACGTCACGACGTTCCAGCCGAATCGTCCGCGGGCGATGTGGTCGATGGTGCTGCACAGCCGTGCCAGCAGGAACGGCGGATAGAAGCTGGTCGACATCGTGGGCACTACGCCGAGACGGGACGTGGCGTTGGCCATCAGCACGGCGAGCGGAACCGGGTCGTGTTTGGGGTTCACGCCGTGCTTGAGGTCATGCTCCATCGTGCCGCCGTAGGCGGTCGACACCATGAGCTTGTCCTCGATCAGGACGTAGTCGAACTTGGCGCGTTCGAGGTCTTTGGCCATTTCGACGTAGAAGTCCCCGGTGAAATCACGCCCGCCGTCGCCCCAGTTCCCGTTCCATTCGTCGGCGACGAAGTTCAGGAACCACCCCAGATGGAACATGTTGGTCATGCCTTCAAGGGAAGACGGGAGGCGTTACTCCGATGTGTCCTGTCGGTACCGCCGACATTGCGCTATCGCCCGCCCAGACCACCGACGACAGCGGGTCACTCCACCTGGAAGCGGGGGAACACCCCGACCGGGGCAGGCAGCGCCGTCCCTGGCACCAACCGGGTGCCGATCGTCGCGAACGTGCGCTGGTCGTCGGGCCGGCCAAGCAGGTCGAGCAGGTTGGCCATCGACTCCGGCATCACCGGCTGGCTCAGCAGCGCCGCGATCCGCACCGTCTCCAGCGTCGTGTACAGCACGGTGCGGAACCGTGCCTGATCCGCGGCCTCGTTCGACTTGCGCAGCACCCACGGCTCCTGCGCGGAGAAGTACTTGTTGGCCGCCCCGAGCACCGACCAGATCGCCTCGAGCGCCAGATGCATGGCGGTCGCGTCGTAATGTTCACGCACCCGTTCCATCAACCCGTCGGCGGCCTTGAGCAGCTCGGTGTCGTCCGCGGTGAATTCGGCTGGCTCCGGGGTGATTCCGTCCAGGTTCTTGGCGACCATCGACAGCGAACGCTGCGCAAGGTTGCCAAGCTCGTTGGCCAGGTCGGCGTTGATGCGGCCGATGATCGCGTCTTCGCTGTAGCTGCCGTCCTGCCCGAACGGCACCTCGCGCAGGAAGAAATAGCGCACCGGGTCCAGCCCGAACGTGTCGACGAGGTTCACCGGGTCGACGACGTTGCCCACCGACTTGCTCATCTTCTCGCCGCGGTTGAGCAGGAAGCCGTGCACAAAAACCTTGCGCGGCAACTCAATTCCCGCCGACATCAGAAACGCCGGCCAGTACACGGTGTGGAACCGGATGATGTCCTTGCCGATCATGTGCAGATCGGCTGGCCAGAACCGCGTGAACAGCTCCGAGGACGTGTCGGGAAAGCCGACGCCGGTGAGGTAGTTGGTCAGCGCGTCGACCCACACGTACATGACGTGGTCCGGATGGTCGGGCACCGGCACGCCCCAGTCGAACGTGGTGCGGGAGATCGAGAAGTCGCGCAGCCCACCGGAGACGAAGCTGACCATCTCATTGCGTCGCACGTTCGGCTCGATGAACTCCGGGTGCGCCTCGTAGTGCGCCAGCAGCCGCTCGCCGTACGCGGACAGCCGGAAGAAGTACGTCTGCTCCTCGGTCCACGTCACGGGCGCGCCGGTGTCGGTGGCCACCCGCACCCCATCGGGGCCGACGCTGGTTTCGGCCTCGGTGACGAAACCTTCGTCGCGCACCGAGTACCAGCCGGCGTAGGTGTCGAGATAGATGTCGCCTGCGTCGTTCATCCGCCGCCAGATCTCCTTGGACGCCTCGTAGTGGTCGGCGTCGCTGGTGCGGATGAACCTGTCGAACGAGATGTTGAGCATCTCTTGCAGCTGCTGGAACACATCGGAGTTGCGGCGCGCGAGGTCGGCGGTCGGAATGCCTTCCGCGGCGGCCGTCTCGGCCATCTTCTGGCCGTGCACGTCGGTGCCCGTCAGGTACCGCACATCGAAGCCGTCCAGTCGCTTGAACCGCGCGATCGCGTCGGTGGCGATGTATTCGTAGGCATGCCCGACGTGTGGTGCCCCGTTGGGATAGGCGATGGCTGTTGTTATGTAGTACGGCTCGCTCATTTGCGTTCAGCTTATTGTGTGCGCGTGATGTCCAAGCGCCCGCCGCCGCCCGCCCCGGAGCCGCTGACCCCGCTGATCGACGCGCACACCCACCTCGACGCGTGCGGTGCCACCGACGCCGACAGCGTCCGGGCGATCGTCGACCGCGCCGCCGCGGTCGGCGTACAGGCCGTCGTCACCATCGCCGACGACTTGGCATCGGCGCGCTGGGTGACCGAGGCCGCCGACGCCGACCCCCGCGTGTACGCAGCGGTGGCGCTGCACCCGACCCGCGCCGACGCGCTCACCGAGGAGGCCAGGGCCGTCGTCGAGCAGCTTGCCAGCCATCCGCGCGTGGTGGCCATCGGCGAAACCGGCATGGACATGTACTGGCCAGGCAGGCTCGAAGGCTGCGCCGAACCCGCGACCCAGAAAGACGCGTTTGCGTGGCACATCGACCTTGCCAAGCGCACCGGCAAGCCGTTGATGATCCACAACCGCGACGCCGACGCCGAGGTGCTCGACGTCCTACGCGCCGAGGGCGCGCCCGAGACGGTGATCTTCCACTGTTTTTCCTCCGACGCGGCGATGGCGAGTACCTGTGTGGCCAACGGCTGGCTGCTGAGCCTGTCCGGAACCGTCAGCTTCCGCAACGCCAAAGCGCTGCGCGAAGCCGCCCTGCTGATCCCGCCTGACCAGCTGCTCGTCGAGACCGATGCGCCGTTTTTGACCCCGCACCCGTATCGTGGTGCCCCGAACGAGCCGTACTGCCTGCCGTACACCGTGAGGGCGCTCGCCGAAGTCGTCGAGCGTCCTGCAGAAGACATTGCGCGGGAAAGTACTACGACGGCCGTGCACGCCTACGGACTGCCGAGTTGCTGGCCCTAGGCCTTTTCGTTACCGTCTTGTGATCGAACCAGGCCAGCCGCTCTGGCCCGATAGTCGGGAATAGACCACGTTTTGAATACTTTGAACAAGCTCCATGAAGCACGCTCACCCATGCTGCGGCTTCTGGTCGGTGCGACGTTGCTCGCACTCACCTTCGCCGGCGGGTTCGCTGTCGCTGCGCACAAGACCGTCACGCTGACCATCGACGGCGCCTCGGTCACGGTGCCGACGATGAAGTCGCGGGTCATCGATGTCATCAAGGAAAACGGGCTCGACGTCGGCGAACGCGACGACCTCTACCCGGCAGCCGATCAGCCGGTGCACCAGTCCGACACCATCGTGTTGCGCCGCAGCCGTCCGCTGCAGGTCTCGCTGGACGGCCAGGGCACGAGGCAGGTATGGACCACAGCGTCCACCGTTCAAGACGCGCTCACGCAACTGGAGATGTCCGACAAGGCGCCTGCCGCGGCGTCGCGAGGCAGCCGCGTGCCCCTGGCCGGCATGTCACTTCCCGTGGTCAGCGCCAAGACCGTGCAACTCAACGACGCCGGAGTGATCCGCACCGTGCATCTGGCCGCCCCTCATGTGGCCGGTCTGCTGGAGGCCGCGGGCGTGCCGCTCGAGCAGCGCGACACCGTGGTGCCCGCCGCGGGCTCGCCTGTCGTCGACGGGATGCAAATTCAGGTCACGCGAATCAGAATCGACAAAGTCACTCAGCGCGTTCCGCTGCCGCCGAATAACAAACGCGTCGAAGACGTGACGATGAATATGAGCCGTCAGGTTGTTGACGATCCGGGAATGCCGGGAACACAGGATGTCACATTTGCCATTGCGAAAGTGAATGGAATCGAGACAGGCAGGCTGCCAGTAGCCAATGTCGTCGTTGCTCCCGCCCGCGACGGGGTGCTTCGGGTGGGCGCCAAGCCCGGAACCGAAGTGCCTCCGGTCTCCAACGGAGCGCAATGGGACGCGCTGGCGCGGTGCGAATCGACAGGTAACTGGGCCATCAACACAGGCAACGGTTTTTACGGTGGCGTCCAATTTGATCAAAACACCTGGGAACGACAAGGCGGTCTGAGGTATGCTCCGAGGGCAGATCTGGCAACAAGAGAAGAACAGATCGCGATTGCTGAGGTCACTCGGGCGCGACAAGGTTGGGGTGCGTGGCCGACTTGTAGCGGGAGGATTGGGGCGCGCTGACTATTCGACTACTCGGGCGGACCGAGATACGACATCTGGCGAAAGAGATTGACTTCAGACCGCGTAAGTCCTTCGGCCAGAACTTTGTTCACGACGCAAACACCGTTCGGCGAATCGTTTCTGCTTCGAGCATCAACCGCCATGATCATGTGCTCGAGGTCGGTCCTGGCCTCGGGTCACTGACGCTGGCACTGCTCGACAGGGGCGCCAGGGTCACCGCCGTCGAGATCGATCCGGTGCTCGCCCGTCAGCTGCCAAAGACCATCGCCGAGCATTCACACAGCGAGATCAACCGGCTGACCGTCCTCAACCGCGACATCCTGACGCTGCAGCGGGCCGACCTGGCCGACGAGCCGACGGCGATGGTCGCCAACCTGCCCTACAACGTTGCCGTGCCCGCGCTGCTGCACCTGCTCGCCGAGTTCCCTTCCATCCGCACGGTGATGATCATGGTGCAGGCCGAGGTGGCCGAGCGCCTTGCCGCCGAGCCCGGTGGCAAGGAATACGGCGTGCCAAGCGTGAAGGTCCGGTTCTACGGCAACGTCCGCCGGTACGGCATGGTGTCGCCGACGGTGTTCTGGCCGATCCCTCGGGTGTACTCCGGGCTGGTCCGCATCGACCGCCACGAAGTATCGCCATGGCCGGTCGATCCCGAGTTCCGCCAGCAGGTGTTCAAGCTGGTCGACGTGGCCTTCGGGCAGCGGCGTAAGACCTCGCGTAACGCGTTCGCCGAGTGGGCGGGTTCTGGCAACGAGTCGGCCCGCCGGCTGCTCGCCGCAAGCATCGACCCGTCGCGCCGCGGCGAGACGCTGTCTGTCGCGGACTTCATCCGGTTGCTGCAGCGCTCGGGCGACTGGGAAGCGCCAAAGATCCCGGTCCTGCAGGAGCAGGATGTGGACCAGGACCAGGAGCCGTCGCACACGTCCGCCTGATTACCGCAATGCGCGGGTGATCAGCGAGATGAACTCGCGGCAGGACTGGTAGCGATTCTCGGGTGCTTTTGCCATGGCTTTGGCCAGTATCGAATCGAAAACTCGTGGCAGCCAATCTATCTCACGTGACCGGCGCGGTGGGGGAGAGTTCAGGTGGGCGGTGATAAGGCCCACCTTCGACGTTGAGGTGAACGGCGGTGTGCCGGTGATCAATTCGACCGCGGTGCACGCCAGCGCGTACTCGTCGGTAGCCCCGGAGGGGGCGTGACCGGTGAGCAGTTCCGGTGCAGAGTACGGCAGGGATGCCTCGACATGGGTTGGGCGATAGCCGATGTCATCCGTGATCGACATCGCGACGCCGAAATCGATCAGTTTCGCGCTACTGCCGGAAATAGCTTGCTGCACAAGGATATTGGATGGTTTGACGTCGCAGTGCACGATGCCGCGGTTGTGGATGTAGTCGAGGGCATCGGCAATCTGCGCCAGCGCCTCGAGTCGCTGCGGAACCGTCGTTAGAACGACCACCCTTCCTCCGGCCAGGAGCTCCATCGAGAGCCAACCGTGCCCGCGCTCGTACATCCGGACGATATGCGGATGGTCGAGCTGGTGGGCAACCTCGAACTCTCGGCGGAGATGAGCCACTTGGGCCTGGTGCCGATGCTGTTCGTCGAGCACTTTCAGTGCGATCGTGCGATCGGCGCCCGCGGTGTGATGGGCCCGGTAGACAGTCGCGTACCCGCCATGCCCGAGGGCGGCTTCAATGACATAGCCCTCAAACCGATCGCCGGGCGAAAGCACTCACCCAGACTAGAGTTCGGCGCCCGAACCCGCCCTACTGTCTTGCATCGGAGCGCACATGCGGAGGTGGTCGGCTACCGCGCCGAAGTTGAGGCTGTCGCTTCGATACCCGACGTACTTGTCCGGCCGGATGAGGTAGAGGCTCGGTACCCGAACGCCGTATCGGTTGTGCGCGTCACTGCGAAGGTCGCAAAGCGTATGTCCGGGCCCCGAAGGTCTGACATGACCCCGCGTGATGATACTCACGGTGCCTGCCGTCCCCATTGCGTCCTCGGCGTACGACCGCCATGACTTCAACGTTCGTGGGTCACCGATGTCGGCGGTGAATACGAGCAGATGGTGCCCGGGATGGCGGAGCAGATGGCGCAGCGGTACGACCTTGTCGCCGAATTCGAGGTAGGCATCTCGAAAGACCTCTCCGGCCTGCGGGCCATCGCCGGTGGGATCCGACCATGGCTGCGACGGGGTGTATGCCCAGTCCTGACCGACCAGGGCGCTGTCGCGATAGTTGACCAGGTGCTCGCCGATGCCGGCTGAGAACTGTCGCTGAACGCCGGAGAACCGGCTGAAGAGTCGCAGTGCGTGTCGACGGGCGCGACGCCCGAACAAGCTCTCCTGGGTGGCGACGCGCGTAGCGATGGACGTGGCGTCAACTACTGCCTTGGCCATCGGCCGGCGCTCACTTGCGTAGGAGTCCAACAGCTCGTCGGGTGCGCCATCGATTCGTGAAGCGAGTTTCCATCCGAGGTTGTAGGCGTCCTGCAGCCCTGTGTTCATGCCTTGCCCGCCGATCGGACTGTGGCTGTGCGCGGCATCGCCTGCCAACAGCACTCGTCCCTTACGGAAGCTGTCGGCCAAGCCTTCGCGAGCAACGAATGTCGAACTCCATTCGAGGTTTTTCAGGTCAGCGTCCAAGGGAGTGCGGTCGGCGACAGCCTCGCCGAAGTGGTCGAGCCGGGCGGGTCGGGGCGGGTCGTCTGTCGGCGTGCTGGCCAGCACACGCCAAACGCCGCCCGGCATCGGGAAGATCGCAACCAAGCCTCGTCGGCTGAACCAGACGTGGAATCGATCGCGGCTCAGATTCCAGTGGCTGGAGAGATCTCCCAGAATGAAGCCTCGATTCAGATCTGCTGTGTGCCAACCGATTCCGGCTTCAGCGCGCACGATGCTGTGTGACCCGTCGCACCCGACTATCCAATCGGCTTCCCACTGCTCAGTGTTTGCGCTGGTTTCGACCGTCGCAGTCAGGCGGTCGCCTTGGCTCAGAGAAGTCATCCGAGTACTCCACTCAATGTGGACGCCGAGTTCTTCGGCACGGTTTCGCAGCACGGACGTCGTCTGCCATTGGGGTACGCAGAGGTCGAATGGAAATGGGGAGTCCACAGCGGTCGTATCAAGCGTGGCGATTGTCTTTGACCCGGTATAGAAGTCCAGGGACCGCAGCGGTATCCCACGTTCGATGAGGTCCGTCGCGATGCCGTGATCGTCGAGCATTTCCAGCGAGCGTGCGACGACGGCCACCGCCCGGCTTTCCTTGTGATCGCGTGGGCCGGCGTCGATGACGCGTGGATACACGCCGCGGCGCGCCAGTTCCGCGGCCAGCATGAGTCCGGTCGGGCCGGCTCCGACAATGAGGACGCGGGCTGTAGACATCGATGCCTCCCTAGTAAAACGAATGCTCGTTTTATATTAGATCCGAGCTCGGGGCCTCCGTCAAGCCCAGACCGCGCGGCTACCGACCGAGGGTGGTGCCGCCCATCAATGCGCGGATTCCTGCGCGAAACGACGGCGCGTCGGCCCGGCCGTACACCGCCCGTTGCACCAAGAATCCGTCTACCAGTGCGATCAGGACCGCGGCCACCTGTTCCGGCGCTGCGTCGGGCGGGAGCAGCCCTGCTTGTTGATGTCGCTCGACGAGGCGGCCGAGCACCCGGCGCGACTCGTCCATGACGTCGGTCAGCTGTGCGGCGAGCGCGGCTGATCTCAGAGCCTCGGACCAGATCTGCACCAACAGCCGGGCCGATTCGGTTGACCCCGCAAGCGGCGGTGTGTCCACGTTCAGGACGACATCGACGATGTCATCGAGTTGGGGTGGGGCCTGGTCGCCATCGGCGAAGGCAGTCGCGAGATCGGCGAGCGCCCCTGAGGCGATGGCGGCGATGATGTCGTCCTTGCCGACGAAGTACCGGTACACCGCGCCCGCCGAGAGACCGGCTTCGGTGAAAACGTCTTGCATGGACGTCGCGTGGAACCCGTTTCTGATGAAGCACCGTCGGGCTGCGTCGAGTATCTGCAGCCGGCGGGCGTCGAGGTGCTCCTGCGACACGCGTGCCATGTACTCAAAATAAGACGAGCGTTCATTCTTTACAACCACAACAACGTCCTGCATAGTGAGGGAACGCTCGTTCTTTTAGGAGACAGTTTCAATGCCTGCTCTGCTCCTCACTACCAGTGCACTGCTGGTGGCCTTCTTCTTTCTCGTTGCCGGCGCTCAAAAGCTCGCGTTGCGAACCGAGGTGACATCGAACCTCGCCCGACTTGGCGTTGGAGGCGCGATCTCCCGCTCGATCGGCGCAGCCGAGATCCTCGGCGCCGTCGGTATCGCCTTTGGTCCCTGGTACCCGCCACTGGGCGTCGCCGCTGCGGCGGGTCTTGCGGCGTTGATGTTGGGGGCAACCGGGTTTCACGCTCAAGCCGGGGATTACCGACGAATCGGTCGGCACCGCGACGCCGTCGTGCCGCCGCTCTTGATGGTCATGTTGTTGGTGCTGTGCGCTGCGCTACTTAGTTGAACTCCGATACGCAGGCGTGGATCGATCTGCTCGTGGAGTTGATGGCCGGGAGATAGTGTCGTGCCGTGTCAGCGTCCGACGGGAACACCGCATCCGAATGGGTCCCCACTGGGTCGGTCACCGTGCGCGTTCCCGGCAAGGTCAACCTCTATCTGGGCGTTGGTGATCGCCGCGATGACGGCTACCACGAGCTGACCACCGTCTTCCACGCCGTCTCGCTGCTCGACGAGGTCACCGTGCGCACCGCCGACGTGTTGTCGGTGGAGATGTCCGGCGAAGGGGTCGAGTCACTGCCCACCGACGAGCGCAATCTGGCCTGGCAGGCTGCCGAGTTGATGGCCGACCATGTCGGGCGGGCCCCGGACGTCGCGATATCGATCGAAAAATCCATCCCGGTGGCCGGCGGAATGGCGGGCGGCAGCGCGGACGCCGCGGCGGTGCTGGTCGGGATCAACACCCTGTGGGAGCTTGGGGTGCCCCGCCGGGATCTGCACGTCTTGGCTGCCCAGCTCGGCAGCGACGTCCCGTTCGCCTTGCACGGCGGCACCGCCCTTGGCACCGGCCGAGGCGAAGAGTTGGCGACGGTGCTCGCCCGCAACACATTTCACTGGGTGCTCGCGTTCGCCAAGGGCGGGCTGTCCACTCCCGCGGTTTTCGCGGAGATCGACCGCCTTCGCGAGACGGCCGGATCCGGCCGCGACGAGCCGCCGAGGCTTCAGGACCCCGAGCCCGTGTTGGCCGCGCTGGCGTCGGGCGATCCGACCGAGCTGGCGCCGCTGCTTGGCAACGATCTGGCTCCGGCGGCGCTCAGCCTCGATCCCGGGCTGCGACGGACGCTGCGTGCCGGTGTGGAGGCAGGCGCGCTGGCCGGGATCGTGTCGGGGTCGGGGCCGACGTGCGCCTTCCTGTGCGCCTCTGCGGCGTCCGCGGTCGACGTGGGCGCGCAGCTGGCCGGGGCGGGGGTGTGCCGCACGGTGCGAGCCGCCAGCGGGCCGGTGCACGGCGCCCGGGTGGTGCCTACGCCGTCGACGTCCGTTTGATCGGTGGCCTTTTAGACGTCCATTTGGTTACGGGCGAGTGTGACCCAGGCCTCAATTCTCGCTAGAGTTTGGCGGCTACTTAAGAGTTGCTTAAGATGATCGGCGGTGAAAACTTGCGGTCAGGTATCGGACGCGACTCTTTCTCCCTCCGGTAACCCCGGTGGGCAGTTCGACAGATATATAGGTGAGCCCGATACCACACCGATTCGAGACTTAACCGCTCCCGAAATGTGTGCGCGCCTTCGCGGAAACGCCCTCTATCAGCGGGAGCATTACACCCGGGCATTTGCGCCGGAACCGAGGAGGTTGTCGTGAGCAGGTTCACCGAGAAGATGTATTTCAACGCCCGAACGGTCACGACGGGCATGGTTACCGGTGAACCGTACGAGCCCGTGCGGCATACCTGGGGTGAGGTCCACGAGCGTGCGCGCCGCATCGCGGGCGGTTTGGCCGCCGCGGGCGTCGGCCACGGCGACGCGGTGGGCGTGCTGGCCGGCTTCCCCGTCGAGATCGCCCCGACCGCTCAGGGTCTGTGGATGCGCGGCGCCAGCCTGACCATGCTGCACCAGCCGACGCCCCGCACCGACTTGCTGATCTGGGCCGAGGACACCATGACCGTCATCGGCATGATCGAGGCCAAGGCCGTCATCGTGTCCGAGCCGTTCGATGCCGCCATCCCGGTGCTCCGGGAGAGGGGCATCACGGTCCTCACCGTCGCCGACCTGCTGACCGCGGACCCGATCGATCCGGTCGACGTCGGCGAGGACGACCTGGCGCTGATGCAGCTCACGTCCGGCTCAACGGGATCGCCTAAAGCCGTCCAGATCACCCACCGGAACATCCACTCCAACGCCGAGGCGATGTTCATCGGCGCCGAATATGACGTCGAGAAGGACGTCATGGTGAGCTGGCTGCCCTGCTTCCACGACATGGGCATGGTCGGCTTCCTGACCATCCCGATGTACTTCGGGGCCGAGCTGGTCAAGGTCACCCCGATGGACTTCCTGCGCGACACGCTGCTGTGGGCCCGTCTCATCGACAAGTACAAGGGCACCATGACCGCGGCGCCCAACTTCGCCTACGCGTTGTTCGCCAAGCGCCTGCGCCGTCAGGCCAAGCCGGGCGAGTTCGACCTGTCGACGCTGCGGTTCGCGCTCTCGGGCGCCGAGCCGGTGGAGCCCGCGGACGTCGAGGACCTCATCGACGCCGGCAAGCCGTTCGGGCTGCGGCCGGACGCCATCCTGCCCGCCTACGGCATGGCGGAGACCACGCTTGCGGTGTCGTTCTCACCGTGCGGCGCCGGTCTGGTTGTCGACGAGGTCGACGCCGACCTGCTCGCCGCGCTGCGTCGCGCGGTGCCAGCCACCAAGGGCAACACCCGCAGGCTGGCCTCACTGGGTCCGCTGCTCGAGGGCCTGGAGGCCCGCGTCATCGACGAGCACGGCAACATCATGCCGCCGCGCGGTGTCGGCGTCATCGAACTGCGTGGCGAACCGCTGACACCGGGCTACATCACCATGGGCGGCTTCATCCCTGCCCAGGACGAGCACGGCTGGTATGACACCGGCGACCTCGGCTACATCACCGACGACGGCAACGTCATCGTGTGCGGTCGCGTCAAGGACGTCATCATCATGGCCGGCCGCAACATCTACCCGACCGACATCGAGCGGGCCGCAGGTCGCGTCGAGGGGGTTCGGCCCGGCTGCGCCGTCGCCGTGCGACTCGATGCCGGCCATTCACGCGAGACGTTCGCCGTGGCCGTCGAGTCCAACTCCTGGCAGGACCCGGTCGAGGTGCGCCGCATCGAGCATCAGGTCGCCCACGAAGTGGTGGCCGAGGTGGACGTCCGGCCGCGCAATGTGGTGGTGCTCGGGCCGGGTTCGATTCCCAAGACTCCGTCGGGCAAGCTGCGCCGCTCCAACTCGGTCTCGTTGGTCACCTAGGTACTCCCCGCTCGCGCGAATTGCTGCACGGGGAGCCGTGCTTCGTCCTTGACAATGGAGATTGAGGCCGAGCGTCCGTGTCTGTACGCGACACGCCGTGGAATGTTGGCATTTTGCGGTCGCTCGCGCGCTGTTGACAGGGGGGACATGGAACGACCTGGGTTAGCGCTCGGTCAAACACTCTTCACGCTTCTGCTGATCGGCGGTGCGATCTGGCTCATCGCGCACATTGCACAGTCCCGCCAAAGCAAACAGGCGTTTCGGGCGCGCTGGAACCACGCGTTGCAGGTGTGCAGTATCAATCCGGAGTTCAAACTGGGTCATGTGACCAACGTCGTTGCCGCCTACCCGCAGCGTGGATCCAAGGCGTGGATCACCTGGTACGGCGTTAATGCCGTGCAAGACACTTGGTTCGAACAGTCATTCCCCCCGCTGGGGGCGTGGGTGGTGGTCAGTGGATCGCCCGGTTACGGGCCGCACGACAACCCGCAGACCTTCTACGTGAACCGCGTTCACGACGTGATCGTCTGAGGCCTACGCCGCGAGCCGGGCAATGTCGAGGCCGAGCATCGGCAGCACGTCGTTGATCATGCGCTCGGCGTTATCGGCCGCGCGCAGCGGATGCAGCGTCACCCCGTCCGCGATGCCGAGAGTGTGAAGGTCCTCGATGAATCCGGCCAACCCCCCCGGCGTGCCGACGTAGCGCAGCGCTGAACCTGGGCCAAGCTCCTCGGCGGCGCGCATCGCCGTACGAACGTCGCAGTCGATGAGCACTTCGACGTCGACGAACACCGTGCGATCGCGCAGCTTCGCCGACTGACGTTGTGCGCCTGGCAGATCGGCAGCACTGACCCTGGCGAAGCATTCCGGCAGGTCGACCCGGCTGAGCGCAGCGACCCGTACGCTGGCAGTACGCAGGAACACATGCAGTGGCGCCATGTCTTCTCCTTGATGGTGTTACAGGAACGCGGGTGCCACGTCCTTGATGAAAAGCTCGAGCGACTTGCGCTTCTCTTCGTGCGGCAGGCTGTTGTCACACCAGAAGCTGAACTCGTCGACGCCGAGATCCTGGTAGAACCTCAGCCGCTCGATCACCTGCTCCGGCGTGCCGATCATCGCTGTGCGGTGCAATGATTCGAGCTCGAACTCGGGCCTGCCTTCGAACTTGGACGTCGGGCTCGGCTCGAGGAAGCCGTTCACCGGCGTGGTCTTGTTGCCGAACCACGCGTCGAAGGTGCGGTAGAACCGCGAGATGGCCTCTGCCGCGGGTCGCCAGCCGTCGGGATCTTCTGCGGCGTGAACATGAGTGTGGCGCAACACCATCAGCTCCGGACGGGGCACCTCGGGGTGATTCTCGACGGCGGTGTCGAACTTGCGCTTGAGGTCGACGACCTCCTCGTCCCCCTTCATCAGCGGCGTGACCATGACGTTGCATCCGGTGCGAACGGCGAAGTCATGCGAATCGGGGTCACGCGCGGCGACCCACATCGGCGGGGTCGGCTGCTGCATCGGTTTGGGCACGCTTGTCGACGTCGGGAACTGCCAGATCTCGCCGTCGTGCGCGTAGTCGCCCTGCCACAACTTGCGGACCGCGGGCACGAGTTCGCGTAGGTCCTTGCCGCCGTCGGTAGCCGGCCGACCGCCGAGCATCCGATCGAACTCGAACTGGTAGGCGCCCCTTGCCAGCCCAACTTCCATGCGGCCGTTGCTGATCACGTCCAGCAGCGCACATTCGCCCGCCACCCGGATGGGGTTCCAGAACGGCGCGATGATGGTGCCCGCGCCCAGCCGGATGGTGGAGGTCTGCCCGGCAAGGTAGGCAAGCAGCGGCATGGGGCTCGGGGAGATCGTGTACTCCATGCTGTGGTGCTCGCCGATCCACACCGTGCTGAAGCCGCCGGCTTCTGCCATCAGCGTCAGCTCCGTGAGGTCTTCGAACAGCTGCCGGTGGCTGACCTGCTCGTCCCAGCGTTCCATGTGCACGAACAGTGAAAACCTCATTGTCCCTCCTCAATTCGTGATTGCTGGTCCATCTCGGACAGCGTGATGTCGCCGGTCGCCCAATGGCCCCGCGGCACCTCCCTGACGATGACCCGGATGAAGTCGGGCCGGGTGTCAACGGTCCGCAACACCGCCTCGTGGACCTCATGGATCATCCGGCGAATCGTGTCAGCCGAACGGCCCTCAGCGATGGTGACCTCGACGAGCGGCATCGTCAGCTCCGCATCACGAAGGGATCGGGCACTGGGCCTTCGTCGGTGTTGATCCAGACGCTCTTGAGCCGGGTGTACTCCTTGATGGTCTCGGTGCCGTGCTCGACCCCGATGCCGCTGCTCTTGAAGCCCTGGCGCGGTGACATCGGCGACATCGCCCGGTAGGTGTTCACCCAGATGGTGCCCGCTTCAAGGCGCGACGCCATGCGGTGTGCCCGAGCAAGATTCGACGTCCACACACCGGCCGCCAGCCCGTACTCGGTGTCGTTGGCAAGCGCGACGACCTCGTCCTCACTGTCGAACGGCATGATCGCCGCCACAGGGCCGAAGATCTCCTCGCGGACCACTCGCATGTCGTTGTCGACGTCGACGAGCACTGTGGGTTCGTAGAAGTAGCCGCCCAACCCCGCGTCGGTGGCCCGACCTCCGGTGAGCACGCGCGCACCCTCGGTGCGGCCGAGGTCGACGTACGACGCCACCTTGTCACGCTGGTCCTCGAACGCCAGTGGGCCCAGCTCGGTCTGATCATCGAGCGGGTCGCCGATGCGGATGGTGCGTGCCCGCTCCGAAACCCGTTCCAGCAGTTCGTCGTAGACGGATTTATGCGCAAACACTCGGCTGCCCGCGATGCACGTCTGGCCAGCGGCCGCGAAGATGCCTGCCACCACTCCGACCGCGGCGTTGGCGACGTTGGCGTCCTCGAAGACGATGTTCGGCGATTTGCCGCCGAGTTCCAAGGTGGATCCGATGAACCGGCCCGCCGCCGCAGAAGCGATCCGCGCGCCGGTGGCCGTGCTACCGGTGAACGAAATCTTGGCAAGGGCAGGATGATCGACGAGCGGTTGCCCGGCCTCGACACCGAACCCCGTGACGACATTGACGGCACCGGACGGGAAGCCTGCCTCGACAACCAGTTCCGCGAGCCGCAGCACCGTCGCAGACGTGTACTCCGACGGCTTGATCACCACGGTGTTGCCCACACACAGCGCAGGCGCCAGCTTGCTGGTCGTGAGGGTCAGCGGCGAGTTCCATGGCGTGATGGCACCGACCACGCCAAGCGGTTCGCGCGAGGTGTAGTTCAGCATCCTGCGGTCGGAGGTCGGGATGACGTCACCGCGGATCTTGTCCGCCAAACCGGCGTAGTAGTAGTAATACTCGGGCAAAACGGCCAGCTGGCCCCGCATCTCGCGCAGCAGCTTGCCGTTGTCAAGCGATTCGGACCTGGCGAGCTCCTCGGCATGCTCGCCAACCAGGTCGCCGAGCCTGCGCAGCAGGTGTCCGCGTCGCGTCTGGCTCAGATCGCGCCACCGCGGATCGGTGAAGGCTGTCTGTGCCGACCGGACCGCTGCATCGATGTCGGCCGCGTTGCCCCGTGCGGCGTGGTATAGCAGCTCCCGCGTCGCGGGGTTCGTGCTCTCGAAGTACTCGCCGGACGCGGGGGAGACCCACTCGCCGCCGATGTAGTGCTGCAACTTGTTCTGATCAGACATGGGCGTTCTCTCCGATGAAGGCGGACAGGTGGTCGACGAGGTCGCGGGGGCGCTCGACAGGGAGCATGTGCCGCGCTCCCGGTACGACGACGGCTCGGCAATCGGGGATCGACTCGGCGAGCCGTCGAGCCATCTCCGGCGTCGAACCGGGATCGCACTCGCCGGTGATCGCCAAGGCGGGCACACCGATGCGGGACAGGTCCGCGGCGATTTCGGCGTCGGCCGTGGCGAATACGCGGTAGCAGTGCAGAAAGCTGTCGCGGTCGTTGGCCATCAGGGTGGCCCTGGTGAGACGCACGCGTTCGGCGCTGACGCCGGTGCCGTCATACCACCGATGCAGTGAGGCGTCCGCGCTCGCCGCGAAATCTGTTGCCGCGGTGTCTAATCGGTCCAGCACGGCGGTGCGCTCAGAGGCAGTTCGTTTGCACACCGAGCTCACCGACGTCAACGTGGCCACCAGCTCGGGACGGTGCACGGCGAGGTACTGGGCGACCAACGCGCCAAGGGAGAACCCGACCAGGTGGGAACCGGGCGGGATCTGCGCGGCGACGGCGTCGGCGAGATCGGCCAACGTCACGCCAGCAGGCGCAGGCGCACTGCCGCCATGCCCGGGGAGATCCGGCGTCACTACCTCGACACCGTCGGGCAGCAGCGCCTGCACGGGCTGCCACACGGTGTGATCAAGGCCCACCCCGTGCAACAACACCACCGTCGCTCTGGTCATCGGCTCATTGCTCGGTGGTCAACGGAGCCAACCGCTGCTGCGGCCTGCCCTGAGCCGCGGCAGCCAGCGCCACCACGATCTCATTGGCATGCGGTGCATCGGCGACCCGCACTTCCACCGTCTGATGGTGGGAGCGGATCGTCGCGTCGGTGATGTGCTTTAGCGGAATGTCGAACACGATCCCTGCGGGGCCGCGCTTCTCGACCGCGGGCAGCAGCGTGGTCGCATTCGCCGCCTTGCGGAAGTGGTCACCGAACTTCAACGTGTGGATCAGGCCGGAGCCGTGTTCGATCTCTCCGTTGAGCCCGACGATCGCTGCCTTGCCGTACGCCTCGGCGGGCGCGTCGAGCGCCTCGAGCACCAGGGGAGCCAGCAGCGAACCGATGTCAGATGCGGTGTCGTTGATGCCAGGACCCAGATCCTCGACGAATCCCTTGCTGGCCCATGGGTTTTCGATCACCGCGGCGACGACGGCGACGCGAGCCGGCGGGTAGACCTCGCGGCCGCCCTCGGTGCGGGTCTCCTCGACGATGGTGACGATTTTGCGCAGCTTCATGTCAGAACACTCTCCAGGGTTGTCGTGGTGATGGCGGGGTCGGTGGTGCGGTCGCCGATGCGGGGATGTGGCCGCGAGCCCGTCGAGGCCGCGGCGACGATCACGAGTTCGTCCGCGCGGGGCGCATCGGACACCCGCACGGTGACGGTCTGGTAGTGGCTGCGCGTTGCGGCCGCCGTCTTGTGCCACAGCGGGACGACCAGCGGCTCGCCGGCGTCCGCACGCGCGTCGGCGAAGCAGATGATCGACTCGCCGCCGAGGAACTCGCGCATCAGGTTGCCGAAGTAGGGCGTGTGGATCAGCGCGCCGCCGTGCTCGATCTCCCCAGCGCTGCCGACGATCGCGGCCTTGCCGAAGGCCTCCACCGCGTCGACCCCTCCCAGCGCCGCGATCAAGCGATCGGTGAGCAACCGCGCCAGCACGGGCGCGATCCTGGCGACGTCGGCCGACAGATCGTGGGTCGGACCAGTGCCAACCCACGGATTGCGCACCACAGCCGCAGCGGTGGCCTGATGTACCGGCCGCGCGGGCGCAGCGCCTGCTTCGGACACCACGTGTTCACGGTGCACGACCAGCTTGCGAAGGCCAATCGCGGCCCGCCCGTCGATCTGTTGCATGCCACAGAACATATCGGTCGGCGTTGCGGAGGTCAATACGGGGTGGACGCGTAACCTCGCCATGAGATGAAAAACGCCAGTTCATAGCCCCTGGCGGCACGCAAAATTCGGAATATCTGCGCCGACACATTGACAGGATCGTGTGATCGCCCTTACATTCTGTTGCATACCAGTACGAGCAGACGCGAGGAGCACGATGTCCAGTGAGCTCAAGACGGGTCCGGACGGCCCCGCATCGGCAACCCTTGCGGCGCCGATCTCACGCCTCGACGCAGAAGTCGATCTCGACGTCGACCATCCACCCGCGACCGGCCGGCTCGGCTCGGTCTTTTGGACCTCAGTTGCGGTGTCGGCTGTCTTCGTCGTCTGGGCGGTGGCGTTCACCGACAACCTGAACAAGGTCACCACCGCGTCGCTGAACTGGGTGACCGGCACCTTCGGCTGGACCTACCTGGTGGTGACGCTTGGAATCCTGATCTTTCTGGTGTTCCTCGCGTTCAGCCCGTTCGGCGACCGGCGACTCGGCAAAGACACCGACCGGCCCGAGTTCAAGACTGTTACCTGGCTGGCGATGATCCTGTCGGCGGTGATGGGCATCGGCCTGGTGTCCTACGGTGTGGCGGAACCTATTTCGCATCTCGCGACGCCACCGCACGGGCTGGCTGCGCCCAACACGCCAGAGGCCGCGGTGCGCGCCCTGCAGTACTCGTACTTCGACTGGGGCCTGCACGCCTGGGCGATCTTCGCCGTCTTCGGCCTTGCCATCGCGTACTCGACGTACCGCAAGGGTCGCCGCACGCTGGTCAGCCAGCTGTTCGTGCCGCTGCTCGGCGACCGAGTCAATGGTCCGATCGGTAAGGCGATCGACGTGCTGGCGGTGTTCGCGACGCTGTTCGGCACCACCACGTCGTTGGGACTTGGTGCGCTGCAGGTCAACAACGGCCTCGGCTCGCTGTTCGGCATCCCGGTCAACAACGTCACGCAGGTGCTGATCATCGCTGCGGTCACCGCGGTGTTCACCATGTCGGCGGTGACCGGCGTGCACAAGGGCATCAAGTTTCTCAGCCAGGGCAGTGCGGTCATGGCCATCGCGCTGTTCGTCTTCATGCTTGTCGTTGGCCCCGCGGTGTTCATCGCCAACCTATTCATCGAGTCGATCGGCATGTGGGCCACCGACTTCTTCCGAATGAGCCTGCAGGGCACAGCTTTCGGCGGGCTGGAGTGGATGCAGTGGTGGACCTACTTCATGATGGCCTGGTGGGTGTCGTGGGGCGCGTTCGTCGGTGTGTTCCTGGCCCGCATCTCGCGCGGACGCACGATCCGCGGCTTCATCGTCGGCGTGCTCGTCGTGCCAAGCGCGGTGTTCTTCACCTGGTTCACCGTGTTCGGCGGTACCGCGATCCACGTCGACATGTTCGAAGGTGGCGACATCGCCACGCGCACAGCAGAAGACATCAACAGCGCGTTCTTCGCCACTCTCGAACACTTTCCGCTCTCGACGGTGACGTCCGTCGTCGCGATCCTGTTGGTCATCATGTTCTTCGTTTCAGGCGCCGACGCAAACACCTTCGTGCTGAGCATGATGACCTCCGGCGGCTCACTGGTTCCCCGCCGCGCGGTGCTGATCCTGTGGGGCGTGCTCACCGGGGTTACCGCTGTGGTGTTGATGCTGGCAGGCGGGTTGACCGCGCTGCAGAACACAGTGATCGTGGCGTCGCTTCCGTTCCTGGTGATCATCGCGGGCCTTGCGGTGTCGTTCTGGAAGGAACTGATCGCTGATTCGCGCGCTGATCGTGACGCGCTAGCCCGATTCATCGAGCAGCCCGCGACCACCCAAGCCGAGAAGTAAAGGAGCACAAGACAATGTCCGACAACAACGACCGTCGCACCCGAATCGAGAAGGCGTGGGTGGCGTCGTGGGACCGCGGTGACGTCGACGCCCTCGACGGCCTGCTGAGCCCGGGGTACCGCCGGATCGGCAGCAGGGGAGAGGCGCACGGCCTTGAGGAGTTCAAGAAGTCGATCGTCGACACCCGCGCGGCGTTCCCCGACCTGCTGACTGTGATCGACGAAATCGTCGTCGAGGGAGATCGAGCCGCCGTCCGCTGGCACAGCACCGGCAGCCACCAACAGAACTTCCTCGATGTGCCTGCCACGCAGCGTTCTGTGGCGGTCAGCGGTGCCACGTTCGCGCGGTTCGAGGACGACCGCATCGTCGAGGAATTCGTCACCTGGGACCCGCGCTCGCTTCTCACCGCGCTCGGAATCCTGGCCGTCGGCCAGGACCAGTGACCGTCATGGCCGCACTGGCCCAGCCCGATATCGACTTGATGAAGCGGGTGAACCGGCAGTTCGTCACCGGGGTCACCGTTGTCACCGCGCTGGACGGCCACACGCCGCGCGGTCTTGCGGTGAACGCGTTTTCGAGCATTTCCCTTGATCCGCCGACGGTGATGGTCGGCGTGCAACGCACCTCGTCGACCCACGACTGCCTGTTCCGCGCAAGACATCTGGCGATCAACATCATGTCCACCGACCAGCTCGACGTGGTTGGCAAGTTCGCCACCAAGGCCGACGACAAGTTCGCGGACCTGGACTGGACGCCTGGCCCGTTCGGCAGCCCGCTCATCGACCGCAGCTGCGCGCAGATGGAAGTGGAGATCCGCGAACGGCTGCAGGCCAGCACCCACACGATCTTCATCTGCAGGGTGCTGCACGTGTCTGTCGACGAGCGCACCCCCATGGTGTACAGCGCCGGCAGGTTCTTCGACGGCGGTGCTCTAACCTCGCTGGCATGATGAGCAGCGACAACGGGTCACCCAACGGCTCGATTCAGGCCAGGCTGATCACCGAGGTTCGGCGGCGCATCATCGCCGGCGAGATCCAGCCGGGGGTCAATATCTCCGAGCTGGCGCTCGCCGAGGAGTTCGGCGTCAGCCGCACCCCGGTGCGCGAGACGTTCAAGCAGTTGCAGACCGAGGGGCTCATCGAAATCCGGCCAAGGGTCGGAACATTCGTCACCACGCCGTCGCGCCGCGAGATCACCGAGCTGTTCCAGATGAAGGAACTGCTCGAGGGTGCCGCCGCGCGGTTGCTCAGCCAGCGCGGCCGGGTGCCGGAGATCGAGCAGCTCGAAGAGAATCTGCGGCAGGCCGATCTTGCGGTCGCCGCCGACGATCGGGCGCGTTACGCTGAGCTCGTCGAGGAGTTTCACGATCTGCTGATCGTCGGTGCCGACAACAACAAGCTGGAGGCGCACTACCGGATGCTGATGAATCAGCTGGCGTATTCGCGGCTGGTCAACACGTCGCTGAGCCAGCCAGGCCGGCCGTTGCAGTCGGACCGCGAGCACCACCACGTGCTCGACCTGATCATCGCCAAGGACGGCGACAGTGCCGAGCGGGTGATGCGCGAGCACGTCCGCGCCAGTCGGCAGGCGCTGTTGGCCGGTTTGGGATCCTCTCTCTAGCCCCGCGAGCGACCGCGTCTGTACGCGACACGCCGCGGAAAGCTGGTATTTTGCGGTCGCTCGCGACAGAAAATAAGTAACGCGGTGTCGGTAGTCGCCGATACGGTTCCTGACATGTCATCACCACCGGCCATTGAGGCCATCGATCTGGTGAAGCGGTTCGGCGACAACACTGCGGTCGACGGCGTGAGCTTCACGGTGCCGCCGGGCACCGTGCTCGGCCTGCTCGGCCCCAACGGCGCCGGAAAGACCACCACGGTGCGGATGATGACGACGCTGGCCGAGCCCACCAGCGGCACCGCCCGCGTCGCCGGGTTCGACGTGCTCCGCGAGCCCGACAAGGTGCGGCGCAATATGGGCCTGACGGGTCAGGTCGCCACCGTCGACGAGCTGCTCACCGGCCGTGAGAACATCCGGATGATCGGCAGCCTCTACGGCATCCGGCGAAAGGATCTGGCCCGGCTGGGAGGCCAACTGCTGGAACAATTTTCGATCGCCGACGCCGCGGACCGGGTGGTCCGATCCTATTCGGGCGGCATGCGCCGCCGGCTCGATCTCGCGGTCAGCCTGCTGGCGTCGCCGCCGGTGCTGTTCCTAGACGAACCGACCACTGGTCTCGATCCGCGCAGCCGCAGCGACTTGTGGGACGTGCTGCGGGGCCTGGTCAAACAGGGCACCACGCTGCTGCTGACCACGCAGTACCTGGAGGAGGCCGATCAGCTCGCCGACAACATCGTGGTGATCGACAAGGGCCGCATCATCGCGGAGGGTTCTCCGCTGCAGCTCAAGCAGCAGGCCGGTAAGGCCAGTCTGGTGGTCACCGTTTCCGCCGCCGCCGACCTGCCCGCCGCCCAGGCGCTGCTTGCCAAGACCGGCGCCGAGGTCTTCGCCGACGTCGGAGCCCGCCAGCTCACGGCCGCGGCCGACGGTCTTGCCGACATGGTCCGGGTCGCGGGCTGGCTGCGCGACAGCGAGATCGACGTCGACGACATCGGGCTGTCCAGGCCCAGCCTTGACGACGTCTTCCTCTCGCTCACCGGCCACCGCACCGAAGAGGAGGTAGGCGCATGACCGGCGTCGCAACCCCGGTCCGCATCACGATCGAGCCGGTGCGCACCCGGCCAACCAACATCGCCCAGCAGTCGTGGGTCATGGTCAAACGCAACATGATTCACACCAAACGCATGCCAGAGATGTTGAGCGACGTGACGGTGCAGCCGATCATGTTCGTGCTGCTGTTCGCGTTCGTCTTCGGCGCATCGATCGCGACAGGAGGGAACGCCTCGTATCGGGAGTTCCTGCTGCCCGGCATCCTGGCGCAGACCATCGTCTTCACGGCGTTCGTGGTGGCATCGGGCATCACCGGCGACGTGGAGAAGGGCATCATCGACCGCTTTCGGTCGCTACCCATTTCGCGATCGTCGGTGCTGATCGGCCGCAGTGTGGCAAGCCTGTTGCATTCGTCGATCGGTGTGGTCGTGATGGCGGTGACCGGGTTGGCGATCGGCTGGCGGATCCGCGGCGGGGTGCTCGATGCCGCGCTCGCGTTCGTCCTGATCCTGGTGTTCGGCTTCAGCATGATCTGGTTCGGCATCCTCATCGGCTCGGTGATGCGGTCCGTGGAGGCGGTCAACGGCGTGATGTTCTCCGTGCTCTTCCCGATCACGTTCCTGGCCAACACTTTCGCGCCGACGCAGCCGATGCAGCACTGGCTACGGGTGTTGGCGGAATGGAACCCGGTGTCGTCATTGGCGCAGGCCATGCGCGAGCTGTGGGGCAACGGGGGTCCTGCGCCCGCGGATGCCCAACTGCCGCTTCACCATCCGGTGCTCTCGACACTCCTATGGTCCCTGCTGCTGACGGCGATCTTCGCACCGTTCGCGCTGCGCGCCTACGCTCGTCGCACCGGCGACTAGGTGCGCACCGCCAGCTCAAGGCTTTTCCGGCGTCGCACCAGTACGCTGGGAAGCCACGGTCCAGTGTTGACGGCCTCGATGTGCGAGGTGTTGTCCAACAGTTTGCGTAGCACGATGCGCGCCTCCATCCTGGCAAGGGCCGCGCCGACGCAGAAGTGCGCGCCCTTGCCGAACGCCATGTGCGCCTTGGGATGTGGCCGGTCGAGACGGAACTCGTTGGGCGCCTCGAACCGTGCGGGGTCGCGGTTGACCGCACCCCAGAGCAGCACGAGATGCGAATCGGCCGCAACGGCCGTGCCGCACAGCGTGGTGTCGACGCGCACGTGGCGGTAATGGCCTCGAAACGGCGGCTCGTAGCGCAACGTCTCCTCGATGAAGCGGTCCAAAAGGTCGGGGTTGTCGCGCACCTGCTGCGCGATGTCGGGCCGCTCGGCAAGGATCGATGCCGCGCTGCCGATCAACGACGCAGTGGATTCACCGCCTGCGCTGAACAGAGTCACCATCATCAGCTGCGCCGTCAGCGCGTCCAGGTCACCGTCTGTGACAGCCCTGGCCAGATCGCCGAGCAGGTTGTCCTGCGGATCGGCGGCCGCCCGCTCGAAGTGCTCGATGATGTATCCCATGAGCTGCAGCGTCGAGGCCCCGGCGGCGTCGAGCCCCTCGGCCGAAACCACGCCGGCAAGCAGCTGCGTCGCGCCCTCGGTCCACTCGACAAGCTTGTCGACATTCTCGGCGGGCACCCCGATCAGCCGGGCCACCACCATCATCGGCAGCCGGTTCGCCATCGCGTCCATCCATTCGATGCGCCCGTCGGCCACACTGTCGCGCCACAACTGATCGGCGGTGTCGGCGACAAACGACTCGGCCGCGCGGATGCGCTTGACCGCCAACGCGGGTACCAACACCTTGCGGTGGGTCGCGTGTGCGGGGTCGTCGGCGGTGGCCAGCACGTGGCTCGCGCCGTCGAGCCCCTCCATGTCGAACGAGGTGACGGTGCCGTCGGGCCGATACACCATCGTCGCGGTCAGGTTCGATGAGAAATCGTCCGCGCGGGCGATGACTTCCTCCACCGCGTCCCAGCGCGCCAGGACATAGAACATCGAGTCGCCGACGCGGTGCAGTGGGCCGCCCTCGCGCAGCCGGTCGTACAGCGGGTAGGGGTCCTGCATGGACTCCTCGCCGAAGAAGTCGAGCGGATCGTGAAGCACCGGCATCCTGTCAGGTTGACCAGTACGAACACCGAGGTCAATGGGATGGCGCTGAGTCGAAATTCCGTCGTCGACCTGGCGCGGGAATCCGTTTCTCAGCGCGGGGCCCAGACCAGCAGGAACGGCTGAGATCGAAAGCTATTTCTGTCTCAGGCGTGAGATAAATTGGATAAGTAGTTTCTCCGTGAAAGGGGGTGGTGGCGTGCCAGGGGATTGGCTGTTCGACGAGGGACGCCGTGCTGTCGCCAGCGAGCGTCTGTATGCGGCGGCCGCGGAACTGATCTCCCGCCACGGATTCGACGCCTTCACCGTCGACGCGTTGGCGGCGCGTGTGCATTGCTCGCGCGCCACCATCTACCGCTACGTGGGTGGCAAGGCGCAGATCCGCGACGCGGTGCTGGCCCGCTCGGCGGCCCGCATCGTCGCCGTCGTTCGCGACAGCGTCGAGGGTCTCACCGGCGCCGAGCGCGTGTTGACCGCAATCGAAGTCGCGGTGGCGCAGATCCGGTCCGACCCCGCCGGTCAGCTGTTCGTCGAATCGGCCAAGGGCGCCCGCGGCACGTCGTGGCTGACCGCGTCGCCCGCGGTGACGGACTTCGCCAACGAGCTCACCGGCCTTGCCGACGACCCGCGGGCCGCCAAATGGATTGTGCGGCTAGTACTCTCGCTGTTGTTCTGGCCCGACACCGACGCGCACGCCGAGCGCATGATGCTGGAGCGCTACGTCGCGCCGGCGTTCGCCGCAGGCTAGGACTGGCCAGACCGGTGCATGGCGGGGCGGCCAGACTCCAACTGCCCGTACACGTGCCACCACGTCATTTCATGCTCGGCCGCTGAGATCTGAGCCTGCTTGAGACGTTCGTCGGCCTCGATCAGCAGAGTCGCATGCGCTTCCAGCTTGTCGCGGGCGACCCTGGATGGTGGGTCGTAGTGCCCGACCATCACCATCGCCGCCATCGTGCGTACCTGTGTGCGCGCGGGACCGGCCATCGCGAACGCGATCACGCCCAAGCCGAGATAGATGGCGGTGGAGAGCGTGAGGGCCGTCCATGGTCCGGTGACCTGGCTGAGCCAGATCTCGCAGATGACCCACACCAGCGCGCCCCACAGCGGCCAGCCCCGCGCCGCTCGGATCCGCCGCCGCTCGGACTCGCTGATGCCCGGCGGGTACACCACAAGCCGGTACCGAGTCACCCCGAAGCGATCCGGCCTGATATCGATCGAGCCCCACGGACGGTCGCCGTCGATCAGCCGCAACAGAGCCGTGCGCACCGCGCCGGAGCCCGTTCGATGGTCGTTCATGCCCTCTGGTGTACCCGCGTCAGAGGGGAGCAACGCCCCCCGAACGCTTTCTTTACGGGCGATCCGGGCGTTCTTTACGGCTTGTCATTGCCGGTCGACCAGGCTGAGTATTGTGTACTATACCTAGAATGACGACGGACAGGATCCCCGCCCGGTTGGCCGATCATCCGACGGTTCGCAAGGTGCGGGCGCGCAGGACGGAAAAGCCCGGCGTCATCGACGCCGACTGGCTGCGCCAGGTGTGCCTCGACGCCGGTGCGGACGACGTCGCGTTCGCCAGCGTCGACAACCCGGACCTGGCCTCAGAGCGCGAACATGTCGACGCGGCGTTGCCGGGAACGCTGAGTTACATCTCGTTGGTCGTAAAGATGAACCGCGACAACGTGCGCTCGACCGCGCGCAGCGTGGCCAATCAGGAGTTCCACCGCAGTGGCGAAATCATGAACGAGGCGGCGCACCGCATCACCCGCGCCATGGAGGATGCGGGGTATCGCGCGATCAACCCGTCGATGTCCTTCCCGATGGAGATGGATCGGTTCCCCGGCCGCATCTGGGTGGTGGCACACAAGCCAGTCGCCGTCGCGTCGGGCCTCGGCGTGATGGGCATCCACCGCAACGTGATTCATCCGAAGTTCGGCAACTTCATTCTGCTGGGCACGGTCCTTGTCGCTGCCCCGATATCCAGTTACGGTGAGCCGCTGGACTATTCGCCGTGCCTCGAGTGCAAGCTATGCGTGGCGGCGTGTCCTGTCGGCGCGATCAAGAAGGACGGCGAGTTCGACTTCGTGGCCTGCTCGGTGCACAACTATCGCGAGTTCATGGGCGGCTTCACCGATTGGGCGCAGACCATCGCCGACAGCAGTGACGCCGCCGACTTCCGTTCGCGAGTCAGCGATTCCGAGAACGCCTCGATGTGGCAGAGCCTGTCGTTCAAGGCTAACTACAAGGCCGCCTACTGCCTAGCGGTATGCCCGGCGGGTGAGGACGTCATCGAGCCCTACCTCGACGACCGCAAGGGTTTCATGGATCTGGTGCTCAAGCCGCTGCAGGAGAAGAAGGAAACCCTGTACGTACTGCCGGATTCGGAGGCCAAACGGCACGCCGAACGCCGCTACCCGCACAAGCAGGTCAAGGTCGTGGACAGCGGGATCAGCGGGCGCTAGAGCATTGCGCCGCTGCCCGCGGTCGTGTCTCCTTCATTTGACTACGCCGGAGTTCGCGGGGTCTATCAGCTCTGCGAGGTGCAAGCTTGACCGGTCGGGCTCGATATGTCTGACCTGCATATGACAGCTGAATCCGTCGGTCAGCACGGGAGTGTGGGCGGGTGTCTGCGCGAGGGCCGGTTTCAGTGATTGCTCGGCGACCCGCATGGATACCTCATAATGTTCGGGCTCGAAACCGAAGTTCCCTGCGACACCGCAGCAACCGGTGGCTTCGAGAACTCGGGCGATCCCCAGGCTGGCCAGGGCCCGACGTTGGGTGGCGGCGCCGAAAGTAGAGTACTCGTGACAGTGCGTTTGCAAGGTAACACCGATGGGCGTCGGCGGCGGCCTCCACCCCTCTGCAACCCATTCCGTCACAGCTTCGGCGAAGCTGCGAATTCGTTTCGAAACTCGTTCGGCTCCAGGAGAATCGAGCAATTCGGGTAGGTCCTTCTTCAGGGCTGCCGCACAGCTGGGTTCGATGACGACGATGGGCCTGTCGGTCCCGTCGTCGAGCTTGCGCACCGCCCGGGCCATCACCTTCTTGGCCTTCTTGAGCTGCCCTGTGGAGACCCACGTCAGGCCGCAACAGGCATCGCGTTCGCAGGCGACCCGTCGGCCGGTGTCGGCAGCCACCCGCGCTGCGGCTCCAGCAACCCGTGGTCGGAAGCCCTTGGTAAACGAGTCGACGAACAGGACAACGTTCGCCTGCTCCCGAACTGTGTCAATGGAGGCGAGTTCCCGACGCAGGTCGTTACGGGATGCGAATCGTGGCAGAGCGCGTCGGGTTGTCAGGCCACCGATCCTTGCAATCATCGTGCTGCTCGGGCTGGCCAACAGGGGGTTGACCAAGCCGCCGACGTGCGCCGTGATTTTGAGCCAGGCCGGCAGCCACCCCATGGAGTAGTGAGACATGGGCCGCCTGCGCCACCGGTAGTAGTGCGAGAAGAACTCGGACTTGTACGTCGCCATGTCTACGCCCGCGGGGCAGTCGTACGAGCACGCCTTGCAGGACAGGCACAAATCGAGGGCTTCACGAACGTCTTCTGAGGCCCAGCCTTCTCGAGTGCTGGCGGTGTTTCGGATCATCTCCTGCAGCATTCGCGCCCGTCCCCGGGTGGAGTCCTTTTCGTCTCTCGTGGCGCGGAAGCTCGGGCACATGACGCCGCCTGTCGGCGCGCGACACCTACCGACGCCGATGCAGCCCTGGACCGCGTGTGTCCACGGGTCGACGTCGGCTTTGGCGGCCGCGATCGGACTGAGAGTGAAGGAGGTGCGCCAGTCGTGACGGGGAATACCCGCTAGTGCGAGGTTCTCGTCGATCGGATCTGGTGCCGTGATGGAACCCGGGTTGAGCATGCCGGAGTGGTCCCAGATTCGACGAAATTCAGCGAACGCTGCGAGCATCGTCGGCGTGTACATGGTGCCGAGCAGTTCGGATCGGGCTCGGCCGTCGCCGTGCTCGCCGGATAGCGAACCCTCATGGCGGACTACGAGTTTCGCCGCGGCAACCATGAAGTCGCGGTATGTCGTCCTGCCCCGATCGGTGCGCAGGTCGTACGTGATGCGGATATGCATACAACCGGCTCCGAAATGGCCGTACATGACGCCGGTCAGTTGGTGCTCGCGCAGCAGCTCGCGGAAGTCGGCCAGATAGTCCGCCAGCTTCTCGGGTGCGACTGCCGAGTCTTCCCACCCCGGCCACGATTCACCCCCGCTTGCGGGGCGATACGAGAGCGCAGCGCCATCCTCACGGACTCGCCACAATGCTGCACGCTCGTTTGGGTCGGCAATGGCGCGCCCTTCCACGAGGCGGCCGTTTAGGCGAAGCCGCTCCAAGAGTTGGCCCGCCGTCGCATCGACTTCGTCGGGGTGTCCTCCGTCGAGGTCGACATACAGGAACGCCTTGCCGGCGGGCAGGTTTCCTACCGCTTCGTCTCCGCGGCGCAGCCTCATCGTTTCCACGATCGAGTGGTCTATCCCTTCGACCGCGGCGGGCGAAATCGCCAGAATCGTTGGGATGTCGCGGGCGGCCTCGACCACATCGGCATACCCCAGGCACACGAGCAGTGCCGAAGGAGCTTTCGGCACCAGCCTCACCCTGGCGCGCAGAACGATCACGCAAGTGCCCTCCGAACCGACCAGGGCACGGGCCACGTTGAAACCGTTCTCCGGGAGCAGATGTCCGAGGTGGTAGCCCGACACCTGGCGTGGGATACGGCCGAGTTCGGTGCGGAACGGGGCGAGGTTAGCCCGGACAAGAGATTTGAGCTGGTCTTCGATTTCGCCGGCTCGTCTGAGGGCGAAGTTGTCCTCGGGATCGGTAGCGCGGAGCCCGCTGTGATGCGCGGTCAGCCTCGCCCCGTCCCACGTGACGATGTCCAGTTCGAGAACGTGGTCCGAGGTCCTTCCGTGTCTGACCGAGTGATTGCCGCACGCGTCGTTGCCGATCGCGCCTCCGACGGTTGCCCGAGTCTTCGATGACGGGTCGGGCGCAAAGGTCAACCTCGCCGAGGTCGCTTGTTCAGCCACTCGGGCCAGCTCGGAAAGGACGACGCCGGCATCGACGTCGGCCACGCCGCGGGCCTCGTCAATCGCATGGACACGGGTCAGATATCGCGAGAAGTCCAGGACGATACCGGGGCCAATGGCGTTGCCCGCCATCGAGGTTCCCCCGCCACGCCCAACCAAGGGAGTGTCGCATGTCCGGCATATCCGGATGGCGGTGGCGACCTCGTCGGCGGTGCGCGGGAACACCACACCGATCGGAGGGATCCGGTAGTTGGACGCGTCGTAAGCGTAGGCCGCGATACGGTGACCGCTGGTCTCCACCGCCAGGCCTGCAGTTGTCAGCGCTGCGACGAGGGGTGACCTCGTCACTGCTCGTCTCTCAACCACACCACGCTTGAGTTGATCCCCGCGTCCGGGTCGGCCAGCGAAGCCGCGCGCCGAACGACATTCATCTGCGTGCTGAAGGTAGGGCCAGGCATCCGGCCAAGGGGGCGGAGCACCGCCGTGTCCACCTTGTGGTCAGCACCTAACAGTCCTTCGCGGAAGTGCGCATATACGACGGTGCCCGTCACCCAGATGCTGCCACCGAGGTCCAGCATCGAGTGTAGGACGCATTCGAAGCTCACCGGTGCCTCACCGATGCGTGGTGCTGCGATCCGCTCGCACACCCTCGCGGTGAGGCCGGCGACCTCGAATTCGTCAACCTCCGACGGGTATTCGATTGAGGTGACGACGAGTTCGTCGATCAGCTCTGCGCTGGGAATGTTGACGACGAACTCGCCGCTCTCGCGCACGAATGTCAGTGTGTCCTTGGCCCTTTTGTCGGGAACTAACGACTTCGACACCGAGAATCCAAGCGTCGGCGGGTCCGATGCCATGATGTTGAAGAAACTGAACGGCGCGATGTTCGCCTTCCCGTCCAGCGATCGGCAGGACACCCACGCGATCGGCCGTGGCACCACGCCGCCGCACAGTAACTTGTAATTCTGTTGCGGTGTCAGAGTGTTAACGTCGTAACCGGTCACCGGATGCGCACCGGCACGTTCTCCTACCTCAGCGGACACGGTGGTGCACCTTTTTCTCTCATCGCTGCCGCGCTACAACTTCGATCTCGATAGATGCCTCGCTGAACGGTGAGGTGTCGACGATCGGTATGAAGGTGGTTGGCGGCAGGGTCGGTCCGAAAAACATCGTGCCGACGCGTTCGACCACGGCCATCTCGGTGGCATCCTTCAGGTACACGGTCTGGTGGACCACGTCGGCGAGATCGAGGCCGTATGCCTGCAGGTACCCGACATGTAGCTGATAGACGTACCATGCCTTCGCGCGAATTCCCGTGTCTGCCTCCAGGTGTCCGAAGAACAGCCGTCGGCCGTCGTCGGACAGACCTGCATTGCGGTCGACCAGGCGCCGATTCGCTCCGTCGATGGGAACCTCACCGCACGTGAACACCAAGTCGCCACCCTTGACGGCGCCAACGTAGTAGCGCGCGATGTCTGCCTGCGGCAAACGTACTTCCTTCGAATCACCGTGGCTCGGTAGGTAGGCGACGCCTTCGAAGCCAATGTGTGCTTTTGGGTCCGGCAGTCCACCGATGCTCAGACCCGTGCTCGCCACCAGCCTCTTCTCGTTGTGGTTCGACAACGCTTGCCGCGCAAGCACTGCGGGCCCGTAGTAGCGCATCGAATCGCCCAGCCAGCCATTGACCTTCAACAGATCTTCGATGCCGCCGCCGGCCGCCTCGAGTGCCGCGTCCATCCTCTGGAACAACGTCCACGACTGCTGTAATACCTCGGCTCCCTTCGCAGTGCTGAACTCGAGGTCAGCGAGGTCGTCGGGTAACTGGCCGAGCCGAGACGGTGCGGACACCGGCTTGGTACCAACGGTATTCGGGATAAAGGCGTAGTCCCCGGCGCGAGCCACAGAACCTTCACCATCGACGTCGACGATGTGAACGCCGGCGTCGCCGGTATACGCCACAGCGTCGAGATAGACCTGGACCTGTGGATCCATCCCGCTTGACGAGACCAGAACCACGGACATCGCCGGCCGGTGTCCGCAGAGGCGTTCCTGCACAACGCGATTGACTACGGCGAGGTTCTCCCGGTCGGAGACGAACACGCGCAGTCGCGCGAGCGCTGTGATGTCGACCCCGTAGGTGCCGAGCAACTCGCCGAGTTGGTCGAAAATAAAGTACGCCTGTGCGGCAGCGGATTCCTCTGGCACATCGATCAGCATCTGGTTGCGCTGCACGCTTGCGCCGTCCGCATCGACCTGCTGGAAGGATCTCACGATCTCGCCAGAGGGTAGATGCGGGGTGATGCCTCCGATGAAAACCAGGTCCGCTGCGGTATCGGCGATTCTGCTGTACGGACTGATCAGTCGAGCCCGGCCGTCTTCAGACGTCGTAACCGTGGCTATTTTCTTCTGCCCCATGGGATCTCCTTAACTATGCGTTAACTATGCGTTCCGAACGCTGAACGTCTCGGTGCTGTTGACAGAACTCTTGGATGTGGCACTGGTCGCAAAGAGATCTCGCCGAAACACTTCGGTGATCGACCAGACGGCGACAAATGAGATGACAGCCAATAGGGTGAGGTAGGCCGACACCGACAAGCTGCTTCCGGTTACCGCGACGAGCGTGGCCATGATGGTCGGCGCGAATCCGCCGGCCACCACCGACGCGATCTGGTAGCCAAGGCTGGCACCGGAGAAGCGCACCTCTGCGGTGAACATCTCGACGAACATCGCGGCGAGAGGTCCGTACATCGATGAATGGATCACGTAGGCGATCACCAACCCGATGCCCAGGAGCCACGGGATACCCGTGTCGGCGAGCAAAAAAAGCGGCCAAACCCAAACTGCCATGCAGGCAGTCCCCGTCAGGAACAGTTTCTTTCGTCCAATCCGGTCGCTGAGGAAGCCGAACAGTGGAAGAGCGACCACCTGGACCAAACCCGCGCCCATCACGAGCGCAAGGACGGTACTGCGGGGCAGTCCGAGCACGCGGCTGCCGTAGTCGACCATCCCCGTGCTGAGCACATAGAACGCCGCATTTGCCACCAGGAAGGCACCCGCAGCCTGCAGCACTGCTTTGCGGTGTTTCCGGAGCACCTCGATCAACGGCCGTTTGACGGCCGACGCGCCGGCCGCGTTCGCCGCCTGCATATGCAGAAATACCGGTGTCTCCTCGATGCGTCGCTGTACGTACATGCCGAAGAGGACGACGGCGAATCCGCCGAGGAACGGAATCCGCCAGCCCCATGCCCGGAAACTCTCGTCGGAGAGTGCAACAGTCAGTATCAGAAATATGCCGTTGGCCAGCGCGGCACCCAAACATGCGCCGAGCTGTCCCAGGCTGCCGTAGAAACCACGCAACGGTGTCGGCGCATGCTCGGTCAGCAGCAAGGCGCCGCCAGCCCACTGCGCGCCGACGGCCAGCCCCTGAATGAGCCGGAGCAGCACCAGCAATACCGGGGCGAGCACGCCAACCGAGGCGTGGGTGGGCAGCACTCCGATCAATGTGGTCGCAGCGCCCATGACGACCATGGCGAGGACCAACGTCGGACGCCTGCCCCAGCGGTCGCCGAGATGGCCGGCGATGATCCCACCGATGGGACGCGCCAAGAAACCCACTGCGAGCGTGCCGAAGGCCGCGATGGTCCCGACTGCGGCGCTCTGATCCGGGAAGAACAACGGGCCGAGCACCAGCGCCGCAGCCGTTGTGTAGACGTAGAAGTCCAGCCACTCAGCCGTGGTCGCGGCAATGCCGGCGATTGCGATTCGCCGCATTCCGCGGTGATCTGCCTGATCTGACGCCATCTGCTTTGACGCGGTCACATCCGTACCTCCTGGCTAGCGGCGCTAGTGGGAACAGCGTCCTCGAAGTCTGCGAGATGCACCATCAGTTTGTCAAGACACTGTCTCGTTTTATTGCGATTCGTGACTGAGATAACCGAGACGGCGAGAAAGCCGTTGACCCGCTTCGTGGATCATCTGGCCGACTTTTTCGACTGGGAGCAGGTCGAGCCGATCAGCGGGACAGCTCAGGGTCAACGCACCGGCACACGACCCGCTCGCGTCGAAGAACGGGGCGGCCACACCGGCGCCGTTTTGCACCCAGCGTCCGCGACTTACCGAATATCCCAGCTGCCGGTCCCGTTCGAGGACGTCGCGGTATTCACCGACGTCGGTGATGCTGTTCGGTGCGTGCCGTTCGAGCCCCTCGGCGAAGACGAGTTCGACCTCGCTCGTTGGCATCCCGGAGAGGATCGCGGTGCCGGCAGCACCGGTGGTGAGTCGGAACGGCTTGCCCAGTTCGAGCACGTACCTGATGGTTTGGTCGCAGTCGATCTTGTCCCGGAACACCAGCCGGTGGTGCTCCCGTACAGCCAGGTAACAGGTCTCGTTGTACAGATCGACGAGCTCTTGCAGGATCGGTTTGGCGGCGTTCCACAGGCTGTCCCTGTCCCGCAACACCGCCACCAATGAGAACAGCCGCGAGCCCGCCGAGTATGTGCCCCCTTGTTTGGTCTGCTCGACCCAGCCGAGGAGTTCCAGTTGGGTGAGGATCCGGCTGACCGCACTTCGGTCGATGCCGCTGCGCCGCGCCGCCTCGCGCACGCCGATTCCCTCTTCGTTCGCCGCCACCAATTCGAGCAACGTGACGGCGCGGTCCAGGACGCCGGATCGCGCTGAACCCGCCCCGTGATTCGCCATCAGGTCGTGCACACCAGTGCTGTCTTCAGTAACCACGGCTTTCCTCCATCTCGGCCCTTGCGTGACAGTGTCTCAGATTTGGTCTTGACATTGCGGGGGCGTCATGAAAACTTTGAACCATATAACGCGACACCGTCTCATTTAACGAGACGATTGGAGATGGGTGTGGATCTCGACAAGCTCAACGTTCGCGACTTCCTCGAAGCGGCCGCGGCACGGAACCCCGACCAGCCTTTTCTGATCTGGCAGGACGAAACCCAGACATATGCGGAGTTCGTCGCCAAGGTGGACGCCGCGGCGCGCGCTTGGTGGGACATGGGGGTTCGCAAGGGGGACCGGGTCGCATTCATGGCCGAGAACTCGCCCGGATTCCTGCATGCATGGCTCGGACTGGCGAAGCTCGGAGCGATCTTGGTTGCGGTCAACACCGGGTTCAAGCTGGACGAGGCGCGTTATCTGGTCGAACACTCCGAGGCGGTCGCCGCGCTTGTCGATCCGGACCATGCCGGCCTCTTCACGACGATCCAAGCCGCACTGCCCTCACTGCGGACACTGAGCTCCCTCGGTGAGGCCGGAGGCGACTTCGTCGATTTCGCCGAAGCCATGGCACAGGCGGGCACTGCCTCACCGCCGGGAGTCGACCTGGACGGGGACGACGTCATCTCGCTCATCTACACATCTGGCACGACAGGCCGACCCAAAGGCGTCATGCAAACGCATCGCAACTATGTCCTGACGGGCCAGGCATACCCGTTGTGGATGGGCATGAACAGGGGCGATCGGGTGTATGCCTGCCTGCCGTTGTTCCACATCAACTCTCAGGCATACAGCACGATGGGGGCGATCGGCGCAGAGGGCGCACTCGTCCTCGCGCCGCGGTTCAGTGCCAGTGGGTTCTGGCCCGAGGTGCGCCGGCATCGGGTCAATGTCTTCAACTACATCGGGGCCATGGCCGTCATATTGAGCAAGAGCGAGCCATCGGCCGACGACACCGACAATGCGGTGCGCGTCGCCTATGGCGTGCCGGCTCTTCCGCAGGCGGTCAGAGAACAGGTAGAGCAACGCTTCGGGCTGGACTGCATCTCCGGTTTCGGGATGAGCGAGACAACATATGGCCTGCTCGAACCGAGGGACGCGCGACGCAGGCCCGGCTCGATGGGCGTGCCTCGCCATCACCCCGACCCTTCAGTGCCCCGTACCGAAGCGCGGATTCTCGACCGTCACGATAACGAGGTCGGCCTTGGCGTAGTCGGCGAGTTGGTGTTGAAGAACGCCGCCATGATGCTCGGCTATTTCAAAGATCCCGACCGCACGGCAGAAGCGCTCCGCGATGGATGGCTGCACACAGGTGACAGTGCGTGGCGCGACGAGGACGGCTGGTTCTACTTTGTGGACCGGGTGAAGGACATCATCCGCCGGCGCGGTGAGAACGTGTCCTCCCTGGAAGTCGAGACGACGCTCAACGCGCACCCGTCGGTTCGGGAATCCGCGGTCATCGGCGTGCCCTCCGACCTGCTCGACGAGGACATCTGCGCGATCGTCGTTGCCCAACCCGGCCATCCGCCAGATCCCGCCGCTCTCATCACATGGTGTGTTGAGCGGCTAGCGCGTTTCAAGGTTCCCCGTTACATCGAATTCGTCACCGAGCTGCCGAAGACCTCGACCGCGAAGATCGAAAAACATCGGTTGCGCAGCGGTGAATACGCACGCGGAGACCGCATCGACATCGGCGAGGCGGCTACTCGTCTTTCATCACCCGTGCCTGCGAACAGCGGGCCGATTCCAAGCCAGGAGGGCAAATGACCACCAACACATCGGACTTGACCGCCGGCCCACTCGATGGAGTCGCGCCGAACGTCGAGACGGTGCGCGCACTCATCAGCCAGCACAAGAACTGGGGACGGTGGGGCTCCGATGATCAGGTGGGCACCCTCAACCACGTGACGCCGGACGACGTCGTGCGCGCCGCGTCGACAATCAGGTCGGGTAAGCGATTCTCGCTCGCGTTGCCCTTTGATGCCGACGGCCCGCAGCGCGGCGGATTCGGAAGATTCAACCCCATCCATCTGATGTTCCGCGATGGTAATGACATCGCGACCGGGACGATCGTTGACGACTTTTATGGGGGCAACGACCGATACTGCCGAGGCACCGATGACCTCATCATCATGCCGCTCCAATCGGGCACTCAGTGGGACTCGCTGTCGCACATCATCTTTGACGGCAGCATGTACAACGGGTATGAACCCTCATGCGTGACCAGCAAGGGGGCTACCCGAAACGACATCGCTCAAGCTGCGGACCGTATCGCCGGCCGCGGCGTCCTGCTCGATGTTGCCAGGGCAAAGGGTCTCGATGCACTCGAGGACGGCTACCCGATCACGGCCGACGACCTCGACGCCTGCGCGCAGAGGCAGGGAGTCGAGGTAGGCAAAGGCGACTTCGTCCTGATCCGCACGGGCCAGCTCGGGGCCCGGCGCGGCGACTGGGGAGACTATGCGGGCGGACACGCGCCCGGTATGGGCCTTGCCAGCGTGCCGTGGGTCGCCGAACGCCAAATCGCGGGTCTGGCCACCGACACGTGGGGCATGGAGGTGCTGCCGAATGAGACGCCCGATGTATTCCAGCCGCTGCATTGCATATTCCTCGTCGGAATGGGCCTCTATGTAGGCGAGATCTTCGATCTGGAGGTCTTGGCCGACGACTGCGCCGAGGACGGGCAGTACGAATTCTTCTTCTGCGCACCACCATTGCCGTTCAGCCGCGCCGTCGGGTCACCGGTCAATCCGATGGCGATCAAGTAGCCATGTCAGCACCACCGCCGAACGCGGCCCCGCCGAGGCCCACCCCGCGCGGCGAGGAACGGCTGTACTTCGAAGCTGCAACACAGCAGCGCCTGGCCTACCAAACATGCAATACGTGCCATTCGGCGGTTTTTTACCTACGTGAAGTGTGCCCCCACTGCGGCGGCGAAAATCTCGCGCTGCGTGATTCTTCCGGGTTCGGCACGATCTACACGTTCACGGTTCAGCACCGCGCGAGCCACCCCTATTTCGCCGACAAGATCCCGATGACGCTTGCGCTCGTGGACCTCGACGAAGGCTTCCGGCTGCTTGCCGATCTGACGGGCGCCCATGAGGTCACCATAGGAATGCCGGTCGAAGTCGTCTTCGACGAAGCAGACGAGGGATTCGCCCTGCCGCACTTTCGGCCACGCGGGGAGGAATCGACGTGACCCTTCGCGGCAAGGCCGCTATCGTCGGGATCGCCGAGGTCGACACATTCGAGACCGAAGGTCGTTCACCGGCCGGGCTCGCGGCGACGGCTTCCAAACGCGCCCTTGACGACGCCGGAGTGTCACTCGCCGAAGTCGACGGCCTCTTCACCACGTCGGCGTACTACTCGATGCCGACGCTGACCATGAGCGAATACCTGGGCATCCGACCGAGATACACCGATTCGACAGCCCTCGGGGGTTGCTCGTTCATCGCCCACCTCGGACACGCTGCCGCCGCCATCGAGGCGGGACTTTGTGACGTCGCGCTCGTCTGTTACGGCAGTACGCAACGCAGCGACCGTGGAAAGCTCGTCAGCAACGCGGAATGGCTCGCATACGAGCAACCGTATGGCCTGCTTCATCCGGTTGGGAGCTTCGGCCTCATCGCGCAGCGTCACATGGCCCAGTACGGCACGACAAGTGAGCAACTCGCCATGGCCGCCGTCGCCGCCAGAAGTTGGGCATTGATGAACCCGGCCGCGCCATACCAGACACCTTTGACCGTCGATGATGTCCTCAACTCCACACCGATCGCGAGCCCGTTGCGCAAACTCGACTGCTGCCTGGTCACTGACGGCGGGGCCGCGGCGGTACTGACCTCTGCTGCCAGGGCTCAGGACCTGGCCAGACCACCCGTGTATCTACTCGGCATCGGCGAAGCCTGCAACCACCGCAACATTTCGCAGATGCCGGACCTCACCACGACGCAGGCCACCCAAAGCGCAGAACGGGCGATGCAGATGGCCGGGGTCACACACGCCGAGATCGATACAGCGCACGTATACGACGCGTTCACCATTAGCCTTCTGATTCTGCTTGAGGATCTCGGCTTCTGCCCTAAAGGTGAAGGCGGGCAATACATCGCGGACGGCAACATCGCCCCCGGCGGAGCGCTCGCACTGAATACCAACGGCGGCGGGCTCTCGTACACTCATCCGGGCATGCTCGGGTTGTTTCTGATCACCGAAGCGGTGCGCCAGCTTCGAGGGGAAGCGGGCCCGCGCCAGAAGGCCGGTGCCGCTGTCTCTCTCGTTCACGGCATGGGTCTCACCCTCGGGGCCCATGCCACGGCGGTACTTGGTAGCGCTACGTCACTCGGCCGAGGCTGATGAGTCAGGAGGGATCTACCGTGAGCACTTCGCGATCCGGACACTGCTTGTGCGGCTCGATTTCCTATCGCTTCGATGCGGAACCCGAAGCAGTCATCCTTTGCCACTGCGACGACTGTCAGCGCCACAGCGGTGCGGCTTTCTCTGTCAACGTGTTGGTAGCGCGAAACATGTTGGAAATAACGGGAACACCACGTGCCTACCACACCATTGGATCTGAGAACGGCAACTTGCGGCAGAGACAATTCTGCGGCGACTGCGGCTCTCCAATATTTACTACGCTCGCCGAACGGCCCGACGTTGTGATCGTCAAGGCCGGAACCCTAGACGACCGAACCGGGCTCACACCCTCTGCGGATGTGTGGTGGCGTAGAGCACAAGGGTGGCTAGCGCCCCACCCCACGCGGCCGCGGTTCGACGGAGACGCCAAATAATCCTTCTATCCGCCAGGGGACAACCAAACCAAGGAGGAGACCATGAACTTTCGTTCCATCAATCCGGCGACCGGCGAAGTCCTACAGGAGTTTCCGCTTCAAACAGACGATGAGGTTTTCGCGGCGCTGACAACCGCGGACGAACGCTTCCGTGGAGATTGGAAGCTACGGCCCGTTGCTGAGCGGGCCGGGATTGTTGCGCGGGCCGCCGAGATCCTGCGCGAGAAACGCGAAGAGTACGCGCAGTATCCGACCTTGGAGATGGGTAAGGTCACCCGCTTCAGTTACATGGAAATCGATTTGGTCGCTGACATCTTGGACTATTACGCCAAGCACGGGCAAAGGCTTCTCGAGGCGCAGTCGTTACCGGGCGAGCCTGGCGCGACGTTGGTGTCTGAGCCGGTCGGTGTCATCCTGGCGATCGAGCCATGGAATTTTCCCTTCTATCAACTAGTCCGCGTCGCGGCGCCTCAGCTCGTCGCGGGCAACGTCGTGATGATGAAACACGCTGAAAGCGTGCCGATGTGCGCGCTCGCATTCGCGCGGCTCTTCGAAGAGGCAGGCGCTCCGGATGGGGTCTACACCAACCTCTTCTGCAGTACCGAGCAGGTTGCCAAGCTCATCGACGACTTCCGGGTGCGCGGTGTCGCCCTGACCGGTAGTGAGAGGGCCGGATCCGCCGTCGGTGAACGCGCCGGCCGAAATCTCAAGAAGGTGATCCTCGAGCTGGGCGGCAGCGATCCGGCCCTCATTCTGGAAGGCGCGCCTCTCGAGCACGCGGTCGAGCAATGTGTGATGGGTCGTACGTTCAACTCGGGCCAGGGCTGCGTCAACATCAAGCGCGTCGTCGTCGTCGGCAAGGAGCGGGGAGCAGCGATGCTGGCGGCGTTGAAGGAGCGCTTCGCAGCGATCCAAGTGGGCGATCCCACCGACGAGACGACGGTGCTCGGTCCGCTCGCCAGCGAGCGCGCTCTGGAAGGGCTGTTGAAACAGATCGAGGACGCCAAGGCCGCCGGAGCGCGAATTATCCATGGCGGCAGGCGTATTAACCGACCCGGATTTTATCTCGAACCGACGATCATCACAAACATAACCACTGACAACCCACTCTATCGCCAAGAGGCATTCGGCCCGGTGCTGTCCTTCTATGTCGTGGAGAGCGAAGAAGAGGCGATCGCATTGGCCAACGACAGCAGCTATGGCCTTGGCGCCTACGTCTTCGACGCGGATACCGAGCATGCCAAGCAGGTTGCGTCCCGCATCGAGTCCGGCATGGTCTACATAAACTCGTGCTTCGCCGACTCGCCAGGACTGCCGTTTGGTGGAGTCAAGAACTCGGGCTTTGGACGTGAACTTTCGGAACTGGGCATCGGGGAATTCCTCAACCGCAAGCTCATTCGGATCGCGGACGTTGCCTGAGGTCTATATCCACGCCGTCGCTGTGAGACAGCACACCATGACTGGCGAGCGAGTCACTTTGCCTGCGCGATCAGCCGGTATCGACATCATCGATGACAACCATCGCCGGGGAATTATGGCCCGCCGAAAGGACTGTCCCTAAGTTCGGAATTACAGAAAGTGAGGCCTACTTCGATGACCACTGCGCAGGATCCATTGGAGCGCGAATCCGCAACCGGGTCAGACGCATCGGATTTCACCCGGCGTGCCAGGGACAACCAGGAACGGCTCGCTTCGGCGCTCCGGCCGGCGTACGACTTCATCGTGTGCGGTGCCGGTTCTTCGGGCTCTGTGGTCGCGCGCCGACTCGCCGAGAATCCGGATGTCGCTGTGTTGTTGCTCGAAGCGGGCAGCGACGACGATGTGCCGAGCGTGATGGATCCCTACCTGTGGCCGACGAATCTGGGGACTGATCTGGACTGGGGTTTCATAGCGGACCCCAATCCGGACCTGAACAACCGGGCGATTCCGATGTCGATGGGTAAGGTGCTTGGCGGCGGGTCCAGCATCAACGCGATGTACTGGGCTCGAGGCCACAAAGCCGACTGGGAGTTCTTCGCTGCCGAATCCGGCGATCCTGGCTGGGGCTATGAAAGCGTCCTCGACATCTATCGCCGAATCGAGAACTGGACGGGCGCACCGGATCCCGCCCGGCGCGGTACCGGCGGACCGGTGCATGTGGAACCTGTGCCGAACCCTCACGCCTGCACTGCGGCAGTCATCGACAGCGCCCACACGGTCGGTCTGCCCACCTTCGGCAGCCCCAACGGCGAGATGATGGAGGGCACCGGTGGTGCAGCCCGGCTAGATGTCCTGACCAAAGACGGCAGGCGCCAATCGGTGTTCCGCTCATACGTGTATCCCGTCCTGGACCGTCCGAACCTGACGGTGCTCACCGGCGCGATGGTGCGTCGGCTTGTGCTCGAAGGTCAGCGGGCCACGGGGGTGGAGTTCAGCCACCGCGGGACGGTTCACCGCATCGCCGCACAGGCCGAGGTGGTGTTGTCACTCGGCGCCGTCAACACCCCCAAAGTGCTCATGCAGTCCGGCATCGGTGATGAACGGCAAGTGGGGGACTATGGGATTCCGGTTGCTGTCCACTTGCCGGGGGTGGGCGATAACCTTCAGGACCATCTCGCGTTCCCATTGGTGTGGGAGTTCCGATCCCAATGGGACCCTGATGCCAGGGGGCAGGCAGGCATGTACTGGACCAGCCGGCCAGAGCTGGACAGCCCGGACCTGTACGCTTGTTTCGCGGCGATTCCCTTTGGTACTGAAGCGACCGCGGCCCGATATCCGCTGCCCGAGTTGGGCTGGTTCTTGTTCGGCGCACCCACGCAACCGAAGAGTCGAGGCCGCGTGATGTTGACCGGACCCGGCCCGGATGACCCGGTACGGGTGGACGCCAAAAGCCTGTCGCATCCGGACGACCTGGCCGCATCACGCCTGTGTGTGCAGACGCTGCGTGAGATCGGCAACTCGTCGCCCCTTCGGCGGTTCGTACGGCGCGAGGTCATGCCCGGCGATCTGAACGGGCAGGAACTCGATGCGTATCTGCGTGACTCGGCGAGTACGTTTTGGCATCAGGTAGGTACGGCGAAGATGGGCCGCGACCCGATGTCGGTGGTCGACGGTGAGCTGAAGGTCTACGGAGTCGACGGTCTGCGGGTCGCCGACGGTTCGATCATGCCCCGCATTACAACCGGCCCAACGATGGCACCGTGTGTGGTGATCGGTGAGCGGGCCGCGCAGGCTCTGACCGCAACGCACTTCGGCACGGTATCGAACCGCCTATCAGCCGTCAGATCAGGACTCGATGACGACTGATATTCAAACGCTGCCAATCGACTTCGTACTTGGCATTGCGATTCCTGCTCCGGACAACGGTATTCGCGATATCGCTACCACCGCCCAGAACCTCACCGTCGACTTTCTCATCGTCACCGAGACAGTCGAGAGGGGCGCTTGTCTGGAGCCGACATCGGTGTTGGGCTTTCTCGCACCACGGACCACGATCGGTCTGGTGGCCGAGTTCGACGTCACCTACGTCGAACCGTTCTTCGCCTCGAGAACTCTGGCCACTCTCGACCACGTCGCCGCAGGAAGGATCGGTTGGCAACTCAAGATCGACAGCAGTGACGAAGCTGCACACAGTCGAGGGTTGCCCGCGCCGTTGCCGCTCGAGGAATTGACCGAACGAGTCGTCGAATTCATCGCTGTGGTACGCGATTTGTGGGACAGCTGGGATGACGACGCGATCGTCCGTGACAAGGCACGCGGGATCTTTATCCGCGCCGACCGAGTGCACCACCTCAACCACACGGGCCGATACTTCGCGGTTCGCGGCCCCGCGATCATGCCCCGGCCGCCTCAAGGCCATCTGCCCACGTTCGTCACGCTCACCGACGCTGTGCAGAGCCGGTGTCTTGCGCGGGCGGTGGGCGAGGTAGTCCGTCTTCGGACTACGTCGGCGGATCAGGTCAGTGCGGCGCGCAGGGAGTTCCCGCAAGCTCGAATTCTTGTGGACATTCCGTTCACCAGCCTGCGGGACACACTGGCAGTGCTAGACACGATCTCCGGTGTGGCGCATGGAATCGTCGTCGAACTCAAGGGCCTCGATTTCGGTGAAGCACCACTTCAGGCGCTGGCCGCCGAACTCGCAAAGCGCGGCCTGCGGGATCCCGCTCCCCACATTGGAACGCTTCGTGAACGGCTTGGACTGCCCGCGGCGGTCAATCGCTTATCCCAGGAAAGGGTCCGATGAGGCGCTCTCGGCACATTCCACTAGGCGCAGGGTTGTACACGGTCGGAGAACCCGTTGCGTGGGCACATTTCGAGGCCGAGGACTTGATCGGTTTTGGCGCGCACCGAGAATTCGTGACCGCCGCCGAAGCCGCCAAGCTCGACTTCATGTTCTACGGCGAAGACTTGAGCGTCGCGGAAACCGGTGGCAAGGTCATCGAGCCCTACTCGGCTGGACGTCTCGACTCGTTGACCCTGTACTGCGCCCTTGCGGCCATCACCTCGAAGATCGGATTGATGGCTACCGTCAACGCGACGTTCTGCGACCCGTACGAGTTGGCACGTCAGATCGCCTCCCTCGAAGCGATCTCGGGCGGCCGCGCCGGGTGGAATGTGGTGACCTCGGCGGGCGCAAGCACGTCGGAGAACTTCTCCGTCGGCGCGCACGTGCCACGCGACCAGCGCTATCAGTGGGCGGCCGAGTTCGTCGAGTTGACTGCCAAACTGTGGGCGACCCCCACGAATGGGGTGAAGTTTCACGGCAGATATTTCAACGTGACCACAACCGCCGGGTTGCCGGTTGATCCGCAGGTGCGTCCGGTGATGATGCAGTCTGGCGAGTCCGATGCCGGGCGCGACTTCGCTTCGGCCCATGCCGATCTGGTATTCACCGGGTTCGAATCTGTGGAGAAGGGGCAGGGGTATTATCGCGACGTCAAACGCCGGATCGCCGCGCGCGGGCGGGCACCAGACGGCGTGCGCATCATGGGAAGCGCCTTCGTGCACGTCGGTGAGACCGACGCCGATGCGGTCGAGGAATTCGCCGAAATTCGGAAGTCGATGATGACCCCCGGCATGGTGCGCAACTACCTGGGCCGGTTCTTGGGCCGGGATCTGTCGGGCTACGACATCGAAGGCCCCTTGCCCGATATCGAACCTGACTGGCGGGTCGCCGGTGAGTACACCGCCAACCGCATTCGCGGCGAGCGTGATCCGCGCAAAGCGGTCGCCGAACTCAAGGCGATCGCGGAACGTGAGAACCTGTCGATGGCCGCGTTGGTGCCGCGCGTGTTCGACGACATGATGGCCACCATTGTCGGTTCGCCCACCACTGTTGCCGACGTCATCGAGGACGCCGTGGACCGTCGCGCGGTGGATGGGTTTGTTCTCACGTCCTCACTGCAGCCTCACGGCATGGACCGTTTCTACGAGCTGGTGCTGCCGATCTTGCGTGAGCGCGGCCGGTTTCGCGAGGAATACACGGGTGAGACCCTCCGCGACCACTTGGGCTTGTCGGCGTGAAAAGCCGATACGGTGGGCGCCGATCAGAGCGATAACCGACCTCAGATGTCGGCGGCCAAAGCCGTGATCTGTTCGCGCAGCCAAAGATGCGCGGGATCTCGTTGCACGACCGGATGCCAATACATGTGCTGGACGATCGGGTCGATTCGAATCGGCGTGTTCAAAGCGCGCAAGTCACGACGAACGTGCGACTGGTGAAGAAGGCGCTGCTGTACAAAGCCGAAGAATTGGGTGCCCGCTACCAACTCGGGAACGAGGACGATGCTCATTGTGGTCAGCGCCGTCCGAGGCGCTACGCGCAGCCCGGCCAGCGCCCTATCGACTAACGCCGGCCCGCAGGCCCGGTCGTCGTGGCAGACGTACGAAAGACGATGCATCGCTTCGTGTTCCAGCGTGTCGTCGACCTGGCGACTCTGCTTCCAGACCACGGGCACGTACTCTTCGGTAAACAACTCTCGGTGCTGGATGTAGGACGCATGAGAGGTCATGTACTGATTCGGAATGATGGCCAGGTCGATCTGGGCTCGTTCGACGGCAGTTGACGTCGAAAGGCTGACGGGTATCACGTTCACGGCGACCCCGGGTGCTTCGTTGTGCAACTGCTCGAGGAGCGGCCGAAGCAGCACCAGGGTGACGTAATCGCTAGCGGCAATGGTGAACGAACGGCTGTCCACCCTCGGATCGAATGCCGGTGTGATCATCAGCAGGTGGTCCAGTCCCGCGACCACATCATGCACGGGTTCGAGCAGTGCCTGCCCCATCGGCGTGAGTTCGAGTACCCCGCCGTTGCGCACCAGCAGCGGATCCTCAAACAGCTTACGTAGCCGGGCGAGGGCCGCACTCATCGCAGGCTGACCGATCCCCAGAGATTCGGCCGCGCGCGTGACATGGCGCTGATCGAGCAATGCCGCCAGTGCGGGGACGAGGTTGAGATCGGTGCGCCGTAGAACGCTGGAGGCGTCCACGGGAGGTCTCGGGTCGACGCGATTCTTGGCGTCCGGCGAATATCGCGACGTCGACTTAGGCACCAATCGGTGCGCGTTTATCCTCATTACTTTTCTAAACGGCGGGTGGTGCGTTTTCCTTTCACTTGGGAGGTCTAGCCCCAGGCGTGCACGATGTTCTGGGCAGGCTCCAGGCCCTGCACGACAAGCAGTTCGGTCGCATCGGCGGCCTGCTCACAGATGGTCGGCACTTCGCGTCGCTCGGCGGCGGTGAAGTTACCGAGCACGAACGAGGCGCCGTCTGCGCGTCCCGGCGGGCGACCGATGCCGATGCGGACGCGCTGGAAGTCGTTGCTGCCCAGCGCTGAAGCCACCGAACGCAGCCCGTTGTGTCCGGCGACCCCGCCGCCGAACTTGAGCCGGATACGGCCGAACTCGATGTCGAGCTCGTCGTGGATCACCACGATGCCGGCTGCCTCCACGGAGTAGAACTTGGCCAGCGGCCGCACCTGGCGGCCGGACTCGTTCATGTAGCACCGCGGTTTTGCAAGCACAATCGACTGGCCGCCGAGGTGGCCCGTCGCCACCTCGGCCCCCGACTTTTTGTGCACCTTGAACCCGGAGCCGATGCGGTCGGACAGTATGTCGGCCACAAGGAAACCCAGGTTGTGCCGCGTCGTTTCGTATCGCGGTCCAGGGTTGCCCAGGCCGACCACCAAAAGGGATTCGGCCATCGCGGTGTCCGCCTACTCGGAAGCTTCGGCGGTCGCCTCTTCGCCGCCCTCGGCCTCTTCGCCTTCTTCGCCGGTAGCCGCTTCGTCCTCGGCCTCCTCGGCTGCCTCGCCGCCGCCCTCGCTCTCCATCTCTTCGGCGGTCGGCGCCGCGACGACATTGACCACCAGCAACTCGGGATCCGACACCAGCGAGACACCGGACGGCAGCGGGACCGCGGCCGCGGTGAACTGCGTGCCGATCTCGGCGCCCTCGACGGAGAGGGTGAGCTGCTCGGGGATCGCCTGGACGTCGGCCTCGACCTCGATGAAGTTGGAGTCCTGGGTGACCAAGGTGCCCGAGGCGGCTTCGCCTTCGACGACGACGTTGACCTCGACGGTCACCTTCTCGCCGCGGCGCACGACAAGCAGGTCGGCGTGCTGGATGTTGCGGCGTATCGGGTGAATCTCCAGGGCCCTGGTCAGCGCCAGCGATTCCGTGCCGTCGATGTCGAGAGTGAGCACCGCGTTGGTGCCGGAGTGACGGAGCACCGCGGAGAAGTCGTGGGCGTCGAGCTCCAGGTGTTGGGGGTCTTCGCCGTGGCCGTAGAGGACCGCGGGGACCTTGCCGTTGCGCCTGGCGCGGCGCGATGCGCCCTTGCCGGTCTCGTTACGGACTGAGGCGGTGAGATTGTTGGCGCTGCGACCCGCAGTCTTAGCCATGATGTTGCTCCTGTTTGCCGTTAAGTGCTCGGGCACGGCCAGGGTCGCAACTTCGTGATGAAGCGTGATCCCGTCGATAACGGTGGCCGAGCCACCCTCGCCGTGACGCGACAGCGAGGCTACCGCATCAGCCGCCTACAGTGCGAATTTGGTGTCGGTGAGCTGCTCGGATAGGTCCCACAGCGCGGTGGCCTTCTTGGCGTTACTCGCCAGCGGGCTGCGCCAGTGCCTGCCGGTCGGACCACGCATCGAGAACCTGGGACCGACGAATGTGTCGCCGGGCAGGTCCTGGGAGACGGCGTACAGAGTCTGGCGGGCACCGAAGTCGGCGTCGGTGGCCAACAGCCGGTTGCCTGCATCCCAGATCCGGGTGCCGAACCTGTTGCCGGTGTGGCCCTGCAGGTTGGTTGCCGAGTAGCCGGGATGCGCAGCGAGGGACTTCAACCGGGATTCGGCCCCGTCGAGGCGGCGTTGGAGTTCCTTGGTGAACAGCAGGTTGGCGAGTTTGGATTGCCCGTAGGCCAGCCACGCCGAGTACGGCCGCGCCTTCCAGTTCAGGTCGTTGAGGCTGAGGTAGCCCAGCAGGTGCATCTGCGACGACACCGTCACCACCCGGTCGGTGACCTTGGGCAGCAGCAGGTTCGTCAGTGCGAAATGGCCGAGGTGGTTGGTGCCGATCTGGCTCTCGAACCCGTCGACGGTCAGCGCGTACGGGACGGCCATGATGCCTGCGTTGTTGACCAGTACGTCGACGCTGTCGATGCCGCCTGCGAACTCGCGGACCGATGACAGGTCCTGCAGGTCGAGCCTGCGCACCTCGACGTCGCCGGTCATCGGTGACGCGGCCTCGTCGCCCTTGGCGGTGTTGCGCACGGCAAGGATCGTCTTGGCTCCGACACGGGCCAGCTCGCGCGCGGTGACCAGGCCAAGGCCGCTGTTGGCGCCGGTGACTATCACGGTGCGGCCGGCAAATGACGGCAGATCGGAGGCGGTCCAGTCGCTCATGGCGAAGAGCGTATCCGCGCGGCTACTTCTTCGGGGCCGGCGGCACCGCGACGTTGAAGCCGCCGATGATCGACTCGATATCGGGCGCCTCCTCGGCGGCCTTCTCGGCGTAGCCGGTGACCGTGAACTGAATGAGGTAGCGCGCATTGGCCGGTGGCGCGCCGGTCGGGATCACGATCCGGTTGTAACTGTGCATCCGGCGCCCGTTGAGGTCGTAGCTGCCCTCGATCATCGAGGAAGGGAAGCCCTTCCAGTTGTCCGTCGATGCGTTGAGACGCTTGAAGTTCTCCGACGCCTCGGCATCGGCGTAGCCGTGTTTGATGGCCTCGTTGACGTCGAAGTCACCGGTCAGCCGGAACACCAAAAGCATTGCCATCGGGTAGGTATCGCCCTTGGCGATGGCGCGGGTACCCGGTGCGAGGTTCGGGTTCGCGTACGGCTGCCACCCCGGCGGGGCAGGCATCGTCACGGTCAGGTCGGTGAGCTTGTCGGGCGCGATCAGCTCGCCATTGACGCCTAGCTGCTCCAGGTACGCCGAGATCGGAATCGGCGGCTCGGCGTTGGCCGACGTGGTCGTCGTGGTCGTCGTCGACAAGATCGACTGGTAGTCAGGCGCTTCCGCGCCGCAGCCGGAAATGGCCATGACGAGCGCGGCGCCTGCCGCCCCAACCCGCAACTTCACAAAATCTCGCGAACCGCATCGATCGGCCGTGCCAGCCTGGTGCCCTTGGGGGTGACGACGAACGGCCGCTCGATGAGGATCGGATGTTCAGCCATCGCGTCGAGCAGCTCGTCGTCGCTGGCATCGGCCAAGCCGAGTTCGGTGTACAGCGACTCGCGCTTGCGCACCGCCGTGCGCACGTCGATGCCCGCATCCTTGATCATCTTGACCAGCTCGGCGCGTGACGGCGGCGTCTTGAGGTACTGGATCACCTCAGGCTCGATGCCGTTGTCCCGCAACAAGTCCAGCGTCTTGCGGGAGGTTGTGCAGCGTGGGTTGTGATAGATGGTGACGCCGTCCAACTTACGCGTCCCCGTCGAAAAGCCCTGTCACCGAACCGTTTTCGAAGACCGCACGAATGGTGCTTGCCAGCAGCGGCGCGATGGACAGCACGGTCAGCTGCGGGAACTGCTTATCTTCGCCGATCGGCAGGGTGTTGGTCACGATCACTTCACGCGCGCCGCTGTCGGCGAGCCGCTGGGCGGCAGGCGGCGAGAGGACCCCGTGGGTGGCGGCGATGATGACGTCGCTGGCACCGTCCCTGTGCAGCAGGTTGACCGCGCCGGCGATGGTTCCGCCGGTGTCGATCATGTCGTCGGTGAGCACGCAGGTCTTGCCTGCGACGTCGCCGACCACGCGATTGGACACCACCTGGTTGGGCACCTTGGGGTCGCGGGTCTTGTGGATGAACGCCAGCGGGGTGCCGTCCAGCGCGTCGGCCCATTTCTCGGCGACGCGGACGCGGCCCGAATCGGGGGACACCACAACCATGTTCTCGGTCGGGTATCGCTTGGCGATGTGGCCGGTCAGCAGGGACTGGGCGCGCATGTGGTCGACAGGGCCGTCGAAGAAGCCCTGGATCTGATCGGTGTGCAGGTCGACGGTGACGATCCGGTCCGCGCCCGCGGTCTTGAGCAGATCAGCGACCAGCCTCGCCGAGATGGGCTCGCGGCCGCGGTGCTTCTTGTCCTGACGGGCGTAGGGGTAGAACGGCAGGATCGCGGTGATCCGCTTGGCGCTTCCGCGCTTGAGCGCATCGATCATCAGCAGCTGTTCCATCAGCCATTTGTTCAGCGGGTCCGGATGCGACTGCAAAACGAATGCGTCGCAGCCGCGGACCGATTCGTCGAAGCGGACGAAGATCTCGCCGTTCGCGAAGTCCCTGGCGGTCTGCGCGGTGACCGGAACGTCGAGCTCCTTGGCCACCTGATCGGCCAGCTCAGGGTGCGCGCGACCCGAGAAGAGCATCAAATTCTTGCGGTTGTCGGTCCACTCGGTGCCCACTGTGCGCCCTCGCCGTTCGGGGATCGATGTCGGCCTAATGGTACGTAGCGTGTCGGGGTGCTCGTTGCGGGGTTACCAGAATCCCAACAACAAACGACCGATTACTGCTCGTCGTCGCTGGCCGCGGCGGCCTCTTTCGCCTTTGCCGCGGCCTCGGCAGCAGCGCTGCCAGGGCGCTTGCGGGGCACCCAGCCCTCGATGTTGCGCTGCGGGCCCCCCGACACAGCCAACGCGCCAGGTGGGACGTCCTCGCGCACCACAGTGCCTGCGCCGGTGTAGGCACCGTCGCCGACGTTGACCGGCGCGACGAACATCGTGTCAGAGCCGGTACGCACGTGCGAGCCAATTGTGGTGCGGCTCTTGGCTTCTCCGTCGTAGTTGACGAACACGCTGGACGCGCCGATGTTGCTGTGCTCGCCGATGTCGGCGTCGCCGACGTAGGTAAGGTGCGGCACCTTGGTGCCTGCTCCGATGGTCGAGTTCTTGGTCTCGACGAATGCGCCCAACTTGCCTTCGGCTCCGAGCTCGGTGCCTGGCCGCAGGTAGGCGAACGGCCCGACGGCGGCGCCGTCACCGATCGCGGACTGGCTGCCGTGGGTGCGGACCACCATCACCTCGTCGCCGACGGTGACGTCGGTGAGTGTGGTGTCGGGCCCGATCTGGCAGTGGCTGCCGATGCGGGTGGCTCCCAGCAGCTGGGTGCCGGGGTAGACGACGGTGTCGCGGCCGATGGTCACGTCGACGTCGATCCACGTGGTGGCCGGGTCGACGATCGTCACGCCGGTGCGTTGATGCGCCGCCACGATGCGCCGGTTCAACTCGCCGCCCAATTCGGCCAGTTGCACCCGGTCGTTGACCCCGGCGACCAGTGCGGAGTCGTCGACGTGCTTGGCGCGCACGGGGAGGCCGTCCTGCCGCATGATCGAAATGACCTCGGTCAGGTACTGCTCCTGCTGTGCGTTGTCCGAACGTAGCCGGCTCAGCGCCGAGCGCAGCGCGGCGATGTCGAATGCGTAAGCGCCGGCGTTGATTTCGGTGATGGCGTGTTGCGAGGGGCTGGCATCGGCTTGTTCGACGATGCCGATCACCTCACCGTCCTGGGTGCGCAGGATGCGGCCGTAGCCGGTCGGATCGGCCAGCGTGGTGGTCAACACCGTGGCCGCCGCGGACTGCGCGCCGTGCGCGGCGATCAGGTCGGCAATCGTGGCGGCGTCGAGCAAAGGGACGTCGCCCGAGGTCACCACCACAGTCCCGGTGAACTCCGGTGGCAGCGCCGACAGCCCACACCCGACCGCGTGGCCGGTGCCGAGCTGCTCCTCCTGCACCGCGATGTCGATGATCCTGCCGAGCTCAGTCCCCAGCTGCTGTGCGGCGGGTGCCACCCGCTCACGATCCTTGCCGACCACCACCACGAGGTGCTGCGGCGCGACCGCGGCCGCCGCGTGCAGCGCATGGGCCAGCATGCTGCGGCCCGCCAGGGTGTGCAGCACCTTCGGGGTGTCCGAGCGCATGCGGGTACCGGCTCCTGCTGCCAGGACCAGGACCGCGGCGTCTCCGTGCACCGTCATGCTCCGTCGCCAGGACTCGAACCTGAACTATCTGAACCAAAATCAGAGGTGCTGCCGATTACACCACGACGGATCGATCAACCCGTGATGGTAGTCCAAGCAACTAGGGTGAAAGACGTGGCAGTGCCCGATAAGCCCGACAAGGAAGTGCGCATACCCCGCGCCAGGATGACTGGCGCCGAGCGGCGCCACCAGCTCATCGACGTCGCGCGGACGCTGTTCGCCGAACGAGGCTACGAAGGCACGGCGATCGAGGAGATCGCGCAACGCGCCAACGTCTCCAAGCCCGTGGTCTATGAGCATTTCGGTGGCAAGGAGGGGCTGTACGCGGTGGTGGTCGACCGCGAGATGTCGGCTCTGCTCGACGGCATCACGTCGTCATTGACCAGGATGACCAACAACCGGTCCCGGCTGCGCATCGAGCGGGTGACGCTGGCGCTGCTGACCTACGTCGATGAGCGCACCGACGGCTTCCGCATCCTTATCCGCGACTCCCCGGCGGCCATCACCGCGGGCGGAACGTACTCCACGTTGCTTAACGACGCCGTCAACCAGGTGTCCTCGATCCTGGCCGGCGACTTCTCCCGCCGCGGCCTCGACCCCGAGATGGCACCGCTGTACGCGCAGGCGCTGGTCGGGTCGGTGTCGATGACGGCGCAGTGGTGGCTCGACGTGCGCGAGCCGAAGAAGGAAGTGGTGGCCGCGCACCTGGTCAACTTGTGCTGGAACGGGCTGATGCACCTCGAGGATGACCCGCCGCTGCTCGACGAGTAGATGTTGCACGGTTCGTGCCGCCGAGATCGACGTAATGGCGCGAATCACTCGAACTTTCGCGCCCGAACGTGCGTTTGGGCGACGTCGATCACCCTTGCCTAGGATGGGGGCATCATGACCGCATCGGGGACCACCCATGTCCAAACCCCGATCGCGGGGCTCGTCGAGCTGGCGCTACGGGACCCCTCGCTACAAGAAGTCACCCGCCGTGCCGCCGACAGACCCGCCGATCTCACCCTCGTCGGCCCGGCAAGTGCCCGGGTGTACGTGGCGTCCGCTCTCGCTCAGACGGCGCCGCTGCTCGTCGTCGCCGCGACAGGACGGGAAGCCGACGACCTGACCGCCGAGCTGCGCGGCGTGCTCGGCGACGCCGTCGCGATGTTCCCGTCCTGGGAGACGCTGCCGCACGAGCGGCTGTCGCCCGGTGTCGACACGGTCGGCGCGCGGATGATGCTGCTGCGCCGGCTCGCCTACCCGGACGACGAACGTCTCGGCCCGCCGCTGCGCGTCGTGGTCACCACGGCCCGGTCGTTGCTGCAGCCGATGGCGTCCGACCTGGCCGAGATCGACCCGGTCACGCTCACCATCGGCGCCGAGGCCGAGTTCGACACCGTCATCGCGAGGCTGGTCGACCTGGCCTACACCCGGGTCGACATGGTCGGCAAGCGCGGCGAGTTCGCCGTTCGCGGCGGCATCCTCGACATCTTCCCGCCCACCGCCGAGCATCCGGTCCGCGTCGAGTTCTGGGGCGACGAGGTGTCCGAGATGCGGATGTTCGCCGTCGCCGACCAGCGCTCGATCTCCGAGATCGACGTCGACGTGCTTATCGCCGTGCCGTGCCGCGAAGTGCTGCTCACCGCCGACGTCCGCGACAGGGCAGCCAAGCTGGCCGCCGAACACCCGGTGGTCGAGAACACCGTCGGGGGCAGCGTGCCCGACATGTTGGCCAAGCTCTCCGAGGGCATTCCCGTCGACGGGATGGAGGCCCTGCTTCCGCTGCTGCGCCCCACCGAGCTGACGACGCTGTCCCACCACCTGCCGTCGGGCACCCCGCTGCTGATCTGCGACCCGGAGAAGGTTCGCAGTCGCGCCGCCGACCTGATCAAGACCGGCCGCGAGTTCCTCGAGGCGTCGTGGTCGACGGCCGCCGTCGGCGGTGACGCGCCGATCGACATCGAAGCGCTCGGCGCATCGGGATTCGTCGAACTGGATGACGCAAAGACCGCGGCCCGCGAAGGCGGCCATCCGTGGTGGACGTTGAGCCAGCTGTCCGATGAGTCGGCGCTCGAGGTGAACATCCGGCCAGCACCGTCGGCGCGGGGTCAGCAGTCGAACCTCACCGAGATCTTCGCGATGCTGCGCGCGCACGTCGCGACCGGTGGTTACGCGGCCGTCGTCACCCCAGGAACCGGCACGGCCCACCGAGTCGTCGAGCAGCTGGCCGAAACAGACACGCCCGCAACGATGTTGGAGCCCGGCGCCCCGCTCAAGGACGGTGTCGTCGGCGTACTCAAGGGCCCGCTGCACGACGGTGTGGTGATCCCCGGAGCCAACTTGGTAGTGATCACCGAGACGGATCTGACCGGCAATCGGGCGGCCGCCACCGAAGGCAAGCGGCTGGCCGCCAAGCGCCGCAATGTGGTCGACCCGCTTGCGCTCACCGCGGGTGACCTGGTGGTGCACGATCAGCACGGCATCGGGCGCTTCGTCGAGATGGTCGAACGCACCGTCGGCGGGGCGCGGCGCGAATACCTGGTGCTCGAGTACGCGTCGAGCAAGAGGGGCGGCGGGTCGGACAAGCTCTACGTGCCGATGGATTCGCTCGATCAGCTGTCCCGCTACGTCGGCGGTGAGTCGCCGACCCTGAGCAGGCTCGGCGGCAGCGACTGGACCAACACCAAAACGAAAGCGCGGCGTGCGGTCAGGGAGATCGCCGCGGAGCTGGTGTCGCTGTACGCCAAGCGCCAGGCGTCGGCCGGCCACGCCTTCGCCCCCGACACCCCGTGGCAGGCCGAGATGGAGGACGCGTTCGGGTTCACCGAGACCGTCGACCAGATGACAGCCATCACCGAGGTCAAATCCGATATGGAAAAGCCGATCCCGATGGACCGGGTGATCTGCGGTGACGTCGGCTACGGCAAGACCGAGATCGCGGTGCGGGCGGCGTTCAAGGCGGTGCAGGACGGTAAGCAGGTCGCGGTGCTGGTGCCGACGACGCTGCTGGCCGACCAGCACCTGCAGACCTTCTCCGAACGGATGGCCGGATTCCCGGTCACCGTCAAGGGGCTCTCACGGTTCACCGATCCCGCCGAGTCGCGGGCGGCGCTGGAGGGCATGAAGGACGGCAGCGTCGACATCGTGATCGGCACGCACCGGCTGCTGCAGACCGGGGTCACCTGGAAAGACCTCGGCCTGGTCGTGGTCGACGAGGAACAGCGGTTCGGCGTCGAGCACAAGGAGCACATCAAGTCGATGCGCACCCACGTCGACGTGCTGACCATGAGCGCCACCCCGATACCCCGCACGCTGGAGATGAGCCTGGCAGGCATCCGGGAGATGTCGACCATCCTGACCCCGCCCGAGGAGCGTTACCCGGTGCTGACGTACGTGGGTCAGCACGACGACAAGCAGATCGCCGCGGCGTTGCGGCGCGAGATGCTGCGCGACGGGCAGGCGTTCTACATCCACAACCGGGTGCGGTCGATCGACCAGACCGCCGCGCGGGTGCAGGCGCTGGTGCCGGAGGCCCGGGTCGTCGTCGCGCACGGGCAGATGCCGGAAGAGCAATTGGAGCGCACGGTCGAGGGTTTCTGGAACCGTGAGTTCGACGTTCTGGTGTGCACGACGATCGTCGAGACCGGGCTGGACATCTCCAACGCCAACACGTTGATCGTCGAGCGCGCCGACACGTTCGGCCTCTCACAGCTACATCAGTTGCGGGGCAGGGTCGGTCGCAGCCGCGAACGCGGCTACGCCTATTTCCTGTATCCGCCGGAGGTTCCGCTCACCGAAACCGCGTACGACCGGCTGGCGACGATCGCGCAGAACAACGAACTGGGCGCAGGCATGGCGGTGGCGCTCAAAGACCTCGAGATCCGCGGCGCGGGCAACGTGCTCGGCGCAGAGCAGTCCGGACACGTCGCAGGCGTCGGCTTCGACCTGTACGTGCGCCTGGTCGGCGAAGCCGTCGAGGCATACCGCGCCGCGGCGGACGGGAAAACCGTTCTGGCACCGGAGGAACCAAAGGACGTGCGCATCGATCTTCCGGTCGACGCGCATCTGCCGCCGGACTACATCGCAAGTGACCGGCTGCGTCTGGAAGGCTACCGCCGGTTGGCCGCCGCATCGGATGAGGCTGCCGTCGACTCGGTGGTCGAAGAGCTCGTCGACCGGTACGGTCCGCTGCCGGAAACCGCGCAGCGGCTCATCGCGGTCGCGCGATTGCGGTTGCTGTGCAGGAACTACGGGATCACCGAGATCAGCGCGGTTTCCGAATCGTCGCTGCGGCTATCACCGTTGCCGCTGTTGGATTCTCAGCAACTACGGCTGAAGCGGCTGTATCCGAGCGCGCACTACCGCGCGACGACATCGACCGTGCAGGTGCCGATTCCCAGGGCCGGTGACGGGGTCGCCGCGCCACGGATCCGTGATCTTGAACTCGTCCGTATGGTGGCGGGATTGGTGTTGGCGCTTGATGGGAAACCCCAGGAAAGTGTTGATATAACGAAGTCTGGGTCGGGCCAGAGACCGGTAGGAGGTCACACACGATGACCGTCGTGTTGGTCGATCCGCGCCGCCCGTCGTTGATTCCCGTTGAGGCGATCGACCTGTTGACCGGTGACGTGCAGTACACCGAGGAGATGCCCGTCAGGGTGCCGTGGTCGCTGCCGGCGGCGCGACCGGCATACGACGGGGACGACGCCCCCGTTCTGCTGTCGTCGGACCGCGATCACCCGGCGGTCAAGGCGCGCCTGGCCGCTGGCGACAAACTGATTGCCGCGCCCAACGCCTCGTCGGGGGAGCGGCTGGTCGATGCGGTGGCGATGATGGACACGCTCCGCACGACCGGGCCATGGGAAAGCGAGCAGACACACGACTCGCTGCGGCGCTACCTGCTCGAGGAGACGTACGAGGTTTTCGACGCAGTGCGCAGCGGCAACGCTGACGAGCTGCGTGAGGAACTCGGAGACGTGTTGCTACAGGTGCTTTTTCACGCCCGCATCGCCGAGGACGCACCAGAGCATCCGTTCACCATCGACGATGTCGCCGATTCGCTGGTGCGCAAGCTCGGCAATCGGGCGCCGGGTGTGCTTGCCGGTGAGCCGATCTCGCTGGAAGAGCAGCTGGCGCAATGGGAAGAGCGAAAGGCCCTAGAGAAGGCGAGCAAAGGCGTCCGCTCGGTCATGGACGATGTGCCGACCGGTCAGCCCGCATTGGCATTGGCGCAGAAGGTGATTGAGCGTGTGACGGCGGCCGGACTGCCGGCCGACCTGCTCCCCGACGCGATCACCTCGGTCAGCGTCGCGGCCCATGTGGACGCCGAAAACACGCTGCGATCGGAGGTGCTGGAATTCATGGACACAGTGCGACGCGTGGAGCATGCGATCGCGGCGAATCGTCGCGGTGAGGACGTCCCTGAAGAGCTGGACGTCGCGACGCTCGGCGAGATCACCGAGGACGAGTGGCGGGCGCACTGGGCGCCGCAAGCCGAGACCTTGGCCGAGACCGAGCCGGCACCGGACCGCATTCCCGAGCCCAAGCCTGCCGACGTGCCCGAACCGGGCCCGGTTGAGGTGCCCGAGCCGTCACCGGTTGAGGTGCCCGAACCGTCGCCCGACGATGTCTCGACCGAGGATGCCGTCAGCGCGAACGGCGTCGAAGCCGACGAGTACGAAGAGGAAGCCGACGAGCCTGTGAAGGCCGCCGAGGCGGGATAGCCGGTCAGTCGACCAGCTGATCACCGAGGAATCGGTCCGGTCCCGTCACCCCGGGCAGCATGAAGAAGAACCCTCCGCCGACCGGCATGATGTACTCCTCGAGCGGCTCGCCCTTGAGCCGGTTTTGCACGGTCAGGAAGCCGTCCTGCAGGCTGCGCTGGTAGGCGATGAACGCCAGACCCTGATCCAGGCGCCCCGCACCGTCGAAGCCGCGCGAGTAATTGAAGCCGCGGCGCAGGATCAGGTTCTTGTCGGTCTCGGGCGTGCGGGGATTCGCCAGCCGAATGTGCGCGTCCAGCTTGATCCGTTTGCCGTCGGGATCCTCCGGATAGTCGGGATCGTCGAACTCGCCCGTCAGGCCCATCGGGGCGCCGCTGATCTTTTCCCTGCCGATCAGGTTCTCTTGCTCGATGAGCTGCGTGCGGTCCCAGAATTCGACGAACATCCGGATGATGCGCACCGCCTGATACGAACCACCGGCAGCCCACTCGGGCTCGCCGTCGTCGGGTCCCACCCAGACGTGGCGATCCATCAGGGCGCCGTCGTCGACGTTGAGGTTGGCCGTTCCGTCCTTGAACCCCAACAGGTTTCGTGGCGTCGCGGCTTCGGACGCCTGGCCAGCGCCGATGCCGCGGGCGTAGCCGTCGATCATCCACCGCAGCACCAGATCGCTTCGGGTGCGCCGCATCAACTGCCGCAACGCGAACTGCACGGTGTCGTTGTGCCCGGCCTCCAGGATGATCGAGACATCCCCGTGCGACAGCTTGGGATCAAGCCGGTCGTTGGCAAGGAATGGCATGGTGACCAATTCCTTGGGTTTGCGATCGGCCAAGCCGAACCGGTTGTCGAACAACGACGCCCCGACACCGACCACGATCGAGAGGTTGTCCGCGGGCGGATGCTCCCCGAGGATTCCGGAATCGACGGGCGGATAGGCGGGGTCGCGCGTCTCTGGCGGCTTGCCCGCCATCAGGCCGCGGATCTCCTCGGTGAGCGCCTGCAGCGTCGACTTCAACGCCGCCCTGTCCTTGGCATGCACGTTGAACGACGCGATGAGGCCCTGTTCGGGAATCGGCAGCGCGGTGATCCCGGTTTGGTGCGGACCCTCGAACGGAACGAACCTCTCCGCCGCGACGGGCGCCGGGGATTCGTCGCTCGACGAACAGCCGGCCAGCGCGCCAGCGCCCACCGCAACGCCGGTACCCAACGCCCCTGTGACGAACCCGCGACGAGAAATCCCGGGGCGGTGTGGCCGCTGAGTCACTGCAGCTTCAGCACTCCCGAAACCTGGGACAGATTCTCGGACAACCCCGCGAGCTCAGCCTTGAGGGTGTCGATGACCTGCGGCGTCACCGTGACCTCGGGGCACCGAGGAGACGGATAGGGGTCGTTCTCGGTGCAGAACAGCACCCAGCCGTCGCCACGGCGCAGCGGACGCATGGTCTCGAAGACCGAGTCGAGGCCGGCTTCGATCTTGCCGAGCAGCGCCGCGTCGGCTTCCACCAGCGCGGGACTCAACTTGCTGACCGCGGCCTGCGAGCCCTGCAGGTTGGCGTCGAAGTCCCACAGGTCGGTCTTGGAGTAGCGGTCCTCCTCGCCGGTGATCTTGCCCTCGGAGACCTCTTCGATGAGCTCGGCGGCGCCGGTCGACACGTCGACGGGTTTCACCTCGACCGCCGCGAACTCGTCCTTCAGCGTGGCGATGTCCTTGTCGAGTTGGTCGGCGAACTCGGCGCCGCCCTCGGTGGTGTTCTTCTCGAACAGCAGGTACTCGAGGCGGTGCCAACCGGTGAACGTCGGGTCGTCGACACCCGCGAAGTCGTCGACGCGAGCGTCGACCTTGCCGTCGATCTCCTCGACAAGACCGGCGAGCGGCTCGATGCGTTCCCACGGAGCGCGCGACGGCGCGTATGCGTCCTGCGCAGCTTTGAGGTCACCGGCGCGGACGGCGTCGGTGAACACCTTGACGAGGCCGACGAGTTCGTCGATCTGCGCAACGGCATATGCCTTGTAGTCTGTCGCCGCTTTGTCCGCGAGCGGGTTGGGGGCCGCGGCTGCGGACGCGGACGTGGTGGCCTCGCTCGTAGCCGTTTCGGTGCCGCTTCCGGCATCGTTGCTCGAACAGCCGGCCGCGAACAATGCCAGGGCCACAACCGGTACCTGCCAGGCGAGATGCCGTTTCATCGAACCTCCTCGTGTCGACGCGTGACATTACATTGTTTTAGGCCAGGGTAGGCACACCTAAAAGAATTGAATGCGTCACCCTGATTTCATTGCTGTCCCACATGTTCACGCAGCTGATCCGGCCTGTTCCTTGTCGCCGAACCTGCAGCACCCGTTGCCACGCCGCGAACAAGCGCTGAGCAACTCGTGGCGCATGGGAATATGGGGTGGCGACCGGAGTGGGCTGAGGGAGTGCTTTGTCGGACGAGGGGTGCGTGTCGACGCAGGAGTCGGCTCCTAGGCGCCCATCCGGCGCGCAGGGCGCAAGCACGGTGACCGCGGGCTCGCTGCGCGGACGCTGGTGGAAGGTCGCCGCCGTGATCGGCGCGACGATATTGCTGATGGCGTCGAGTTGTTCGTGGCAGTTGGGAACCCCCATCCCCGAGGGTGTGCCACCGCCCGCGGGCGATCCGGTGCCCAAGATCGACACGCACGCCACGGGCAGGCCGGCCGACCAGCTTCGCGAGTGGGCCGCCGAACGGGCGCCCGCGCTCGGTATGCCCATCGAAGCGCTGGAGGCCTACGCATATGCCGCGCGCGTCGCCGAGGTGGAGAACCCCGATTGCCACCTGGAGTGGACGACCCTGGCGGGCATCGGTCAGGTGGAGAGCCACAACGGCACCTACCGCGGCTCTGTGATCGCGCGGAACGGCGACGTCAGGCCGCAGATCCGGGGCGTTCGGCTGGACGGCACCAACGGCAACCTGGAGATCATCGACAGCGAAGGCGTGAGCCACGAAGGGGATGCGCCGTACGCGAGGGCGATGGGCCCCATGCAGTTCATCCCCGACACCTGGAAGCTCTACGGCGTCGACGCGAACAACGACGGCATCGTCAGCCCTGACAATTTCGATGACGCCGCGCTGTCGGCGGCGGGCTATCTGTGCTGGCGCGGCAAGGACCTCTCCACACCGCGGGGCTGGATGAACGCGCTGCGGGCCTACAACCTCTCAGACCAGTACGCCCGCACAGTTCGCGACTGGGCGACCGCGTATGCGAACGGACACCCCCTCTAAGCACGCCGGGCGCCCTGCCACGCTCTAGGCTCAAGCCCGAGCACTAGTCCAAATCCGCGCGACCCACTTCCAAGGAGAAACCAGTGTCCATCATCGAGCAGGTCGGAGCCCGCGAGATCCTCGACTCCCGTGGCAATCCGACGGTCGAGGTCGAGGTGGCCCTGCTAGACGGCACGTTCGCAAGGGCCGCCGTCCCTTCGGGCGCGTCGACAGGCGAACACGAGGCCGTCGAGCTTCGCGACGGCGGCTCCCGCTACGGCGGCAAGGGCGTCGACAAGGCGGTGCAGGCCGTGCTCGACGAGATCGCGCCCGCCGTCATCGGGTTGAGCGCCGACGATCAGCGGCTGGTCGACCAGGCGCTGCTGGACCTCGACGGCACACCGGACAAGTCGCGGCTGGGAGCCAACTCCATCCTCGGGGTGTCGCTCGCGGTGTCCAAGGCCGCGGCGGAGTCAGCTGGGCTGCCGCTGTTCCGCTACATCGGCGGACCGAACGCGCACATCCTTCCGGTGCCGATGATGAACATCCTCAACGGCGGCGCGCACGCCGACACCGGGGTCGACGTCCAGGAGTTCATGGTCGCCCCGATCGGCGCGCCGAACTTCAAGGAGTCACTGCGGTGGGGCGCCGAGGTGTACCACGCGTTGAAGTCGGTGCTCAAGAAGAACGGGCTGGCCACCGGTCTCGGTGACGAGGGCGGGTTCGCCCCCGACGTGGCGGGCACCAAGGCCGCGCTCGATCTGATCCTGACGGCCATCGAGACGACCGGCTTCAAGGCGGGTTCGGACGTGGCGCTGGCCCTCGACGTCGCGGCCACCGAGTTCTACACCGACGGAACGGGTTACAGCTTCGAGCGGGAAACCCGGACCGACATGCAGATGATCGAGTTCTATGCCGGCCTGATCGACTCGTACCCGCTGGTGTCCATCGAGGATCCGCTGTCCGAGGACGACTGGGACGGCTGGGTGGCGCTGACCGCGGCCATCGGCGATCGCGTCCAGATCGTCGGTGACGACCTGTTCGTCACCAACCCTGAGCGGCTCGAGGACGGAATCGAACGGGGTGCTGCCAACGCACTTCTGGTGAAGGTCAACCAGATTGGCACGCTGACCGAGACGCTGGACGCGGTCGCGCTCGCGCACTCGAGCGGATACCGGACGATGATGAGCCACCGCAGCGGCGAAACCGAAGACACCACGATCGCCGATCTGGCTGTTGCGGTGGGCAGTGGTCAGATCAAGACCGGTGCGCCGGCCCGCAGCGAGCGGGTCGCCAAGTACAACCAGCTGCTGCGCATCGAGGAAACGCTCGGCGACGCCGCGCGCTACGCAGGCGACCTGGCCTTCCCGCGCTTTTCCGTGGAGGCCAAATAGCCCGTGCCAGAAGCGAAACGGCCCGATCCGAAGCGAAGGTCCCCGGCGTCATCAAGGCCGAGTAAGCCGGGCAAGGCCGGTGTCGCTGGCAAGGGTCGTCCTCGCGGTACTAGTCCGGCGCGGCGTGAGCCGCGCGTCACGGAGTCGCGGTCGACGCCAGAGGCCGAGCCGCAGAAGCCAGAGGTCGCGTCGGTCCGCGAATCCATCGCGGTGTCGGCCGAGCAGCAATCCGAGCAGCGGTTCGGCTCGGCCGCACGCCGGGCGGCGATTCTTGCCGCGGTGGTGTGTGTGCTCACGTTGACCATCGCGGGGCCGGTCCGGACGTATTTCGCGCAGCGCACCGAGATGAAGCAACTCGAGGCCACCGAGGAACAGTTGCGCGCGCAGATTGCCGAACTCGAAGAGCAGAAGGTCAAGTTGGGTGATCCGGTGTACATCGCGGCGCAGGCACGTGAGCGGCTCGGCTTCGTGATGCCGGGCGAGGTTCCGTACCAGGTGCAGCTGCCCGAGAGCACCGGTTTGCCCGGCGCGCCGGGGGTCGACGCGCCAGCTGCCAAACCCGACGAGCCGTGGTACACCTCGCTGTGGCACACCATCGCCGATGCGCCGCACGGTGTTTCGCCGCCCACCGAACCCGGAGCACCACCGCCTGACGTCCCGCCCACCGCACCGCCCGGTGTACCCCCTCCCGGTGGTTGACCGGTCGGATCTCGACGCCGTGGCGCGGCAGCTGGGCCGTGAGCCCCGCGGCGTGCTCGAGATCGCGTACCGGTGCCCGAATGGCGAGCCCGGCGTGGTCAAGACGGCGCCGAAGCTGCCCGACGGCACGCCGTTTCCGACGTTGTACTACCTGACCCACCCGGCACTGACCGCAGCGGGCAGCCGCCTGGAGTCGTCGGGCATGATGCGGGAGATGACCGAGCGGCTCCAGCACGACCAAGAGCTTGCGGACGCCTACCGCAGGGCGCACGAGTCGTATCTGGCCGAACGGGATGCGATAGAACCTTTGGGCACAACGTTTTCCGGCGGTGGCATGCCGGACCGGGTCAAATGCCTCCACGTGTTGATCGCGCACTCGCTGGCCAAGGGGCCGGGCGTGAATCCGCTCGGCGACGAGGCGTTGGCCGTGCTGGCCGGCGAACCGGCGATGGCGGGAATCCTCGACAAGGAAAGGTGGACATGAGCAGGGTCGCTGCCGTCGATTGCGGAACGAACTCGATCAGATTGTTGATCGCCGATCTGGCCGAAGACGGGCTGCGTGACGTACATCGCGAGATGCGGATCGTGCGACTCGGCCAAGGCGTCGACGCCACAGGGCAATTCGCGCCCGACGCGCTGGCGCGAACCCAGGCCGCGCTCACCGACTACGCCGAGCTCATGCGCATCCACGACGTGGCAGGAGTTCGCATGGTGGCGACGTCGGCCGCCCGCGACGTCGCGAACCGTGACGTGTTCTTCGCGATGACCGCCGAGGTGCTCGGCGCCGTCATGCCGGGCGCCGTCGCCGAAGTCATCACCGGTACCGAGGAAGCCGCGCTGTCCTTTCGCGGCGCAGTCGACGAATTAGATTCCGGCAGTGCGCCGTTCGTGGTCGTCGACCTCGGAGGCGGATCCACCGAAGTGGTGCTCGGCGAGCGGGACGTGCAGGCCAGCTTTTCCGCCGACATCGGATGCGTGCGGCTCACCGAGCGGTGCCTGCACTCCGACCCACCCACCGCGGCCGAGGTCGCCGCGGCCCGCGACGTCATCCGCGAAGCGCTGGGGGAGGCGCTGCGCGAGGTGCCCGTCGAGCAGGCCCGCACCTGGGTCGGTGTGGCGGGCACCATGACCACGGTGTCGGCGCTGGCGCAGAAGATGACGACGTACGACGCGAACGCAATTCATCTGTCGCGGGTGAGGTTCGGCGATCTGCTCGACGTGTGCGACGGGCTGATTGCGATGACGCGGGCGCAGCGCGCTGCCCTGGGGCCGATGCACGAGGGCCGCGTCGACGTCATCGGTGGTGGCGCCATCATCGTCGAGGAGTTGGCCTACGCGCTCGGCGAGCGGGCGGGCATCGACGAGCTGGTGGTCAGCGAGCACGACATCCTCGACGGCATCGCGCTGTCGATCGCGCCGAAACTGTAGCTGCGCAGGCCCGCACTCGAACTTTTCCTGCACAGCTTCAGTCTCGAGGAGGGACTCATGTACCCGCCGACCGAGCCGTACGACTCTGGTGCGCTTGATGTCGGAGACGGCAACCGCGTCTACTGGGAGGCCTGCGGTCACCCCGACGGCGTGCCTGCCGTGGCGGTGCATGGTGGGCCCGGTTCGGGCTGTGCGCCAGGGATGCGTCAGCTCTTTGATCCCGAGAAGTACCGTCTCGTGCTCTTCGATCAGCGGGGATGTGGCCGCAGCACACCGCATGCCAGTGATCCCTCGGTCGATCTAGCCACGAATACCACCGATCACCTGATCGCCGACATGGAACTCCTTCGTGTCCACCTCGGAGTGGATCGATGGGTGGTTGCGGGCTGGTCTTGGGGCACGACCCTGGCGTTGGCCTATGCGGAGGAGCACCCTGAGCGCGTGGGTGCATTGGTCTTGACTGCGGTGACCACCACCACGGCGCGCGAGGTGCAGTGGATTACTCGGGACGTCGGCCGCGTTTTTCCCGCCGAATGGGCCCGCTTCCGTGCCGGGGTGCCCGCAGCGGAGCGGGATGGCAGCTTGGTCGACGCGTACGCCCGGCTGCTCAACCATCCCGATCGGGCGGTGCGGAAGAAGGCGGCGCGTGACTGGTGCGAATGGGAGGACAGCCATATCAATCTCGGACCGGAGCCGCGGCCGTGGCTTGCCAACAAGGAACCCAACTTCCGGATGTGCTTCGCGCGCTTGGTAACTCACTACTGGCGCCACGCCGCGTGGCGTGGCGAGGGTGAGCTGCTTCGCGGCGTCCCCAAGATCGCCCACATCCCTGCGGCATTGATTCACGGACGCCTCGACGTGAGCGGTCCGCCAGACATTGCGTGGGAACTCGCCCAGGCCTGGCCCGCCGCGCAGTTGCACATCGTGCCGGGGATGGGGCACGAGTCCGGTGGCGCGATGGCCGATTACGGCGTCGAAGCGCTCGACCACTTTGCGCTGTCGATCGCGCCGAAACTGTAGATGTGCAGGCCCGCACTCGAACTTCTCCTGCACAGCTTCAGTCTGGGCGCATGTGGGCCGGCAAACGCAAATAGCCGACGAAACACGTTCGTCGGCTATTCGGTGTGGCGTCGCGGCTAGGTCGCCGCGCAGGTCACTTTCTTACGTTGCAGTTCGGGGGGTTTCCGCAGTGGTGGCCGCTGTCGCAGGCATTGCAATGACAGTTACAACCGCCGGCCTTGGCTTCTGATACTCGCATCGCCGATCAACTCCTCTGTCTCTGTCGGTCTGACCGCCTAGAAAGGTGGGAGCAGAACTCGCTCACACGGACACATATCAACATATGCCGAAATCACAATACTTCGCATCACTTTGTAGAGAAAGGGAAGACGCTGCCAATGCCCGATGAACGCACATATCCCGCGGGGGTTCCATGCTGGATCGACACCGACCAGCCTGACGTGGACGCCGCCAGGAACTTCTACGCAGGCCTGTTCGGGTGGACGTTCGCCGACGCCGTGCCACCCGAGGTGCCTGGCACGTATCTGATCGCGTCGCTCGATGGCGCCGATGCGGCGGCGATCGGGCCCGCCGACGGCTCCGCGGAAGCCTCGTGGAACACCTACATCGCCGTCGACGATGCGGACGTCGTGGCGGCGTCGGTGTGCGAAGCGGGTGGGTCCCTGGACTTCGAGCCTGCCGACGCCGGTCCCGGCGGACGATTGGCGGGCTGCGTCGACCCGCGCGGTGCGCACTTCCGGCTGTGGCAGCCGCGTGCACGGCCCGGGGTACAGGTGGCCAATGCGCCCGGCAGCTGGAATTTCAGCGACCTGCACACCACGGACCCGGCCGCGGCGCAGTCGTTCTACACGCCGCTGTTCGGCTGGGAGTTCGACGACGTCGGATTCGCGACGATGATCCGTCGCCCTGGCTACGGCGATCACCTTGCGGCCACCATCGATCCCGGCATCCGGGATCGGCAGGACGGGATCTCCGCGCCGCCGGGGTTTGCGGACGCGATCGGCTGGTTGGCGCCGCTGGAGACCGGCGCCGACCATTGGCATGTGGCCTTCACGGTGGCCGACCGCGACGATTCGGTCGCCGTCGCTGAAAAGCTCGGTGCCACAGTGCTTTCGTCCGAGGACACCGACTGGACGAAGAGCGCGTTGATTCGAGACCCGCAGGGCGCCGAACTCACGCTGAGCCAGTTCACTCCTCCGCAGGGGTAGCCAACCGTGGCGCCGACCACGTCCACGTCACCGACCGCCAAATCTCACCCTTCCGTCATGTTGACGGCGGGGTGAACCTGTCACAAACTTTTGGGGTGATCGAGTTGAGCGAACAGACGGTCATCGACCAGATAGTCACGCGCCTTAAGAGCAGTTATCCCACCATTTCGGAATCAACGGTGGCGACCGTCGTGCATGACGTCCACGCCAGATACGAGGGCAGGCCGCTGCGCGACTTCGTCCCGTTGTTCGTCGAGCGCAACGCCAAGAGCGCGCTCGATGAGCTCGGCGTTATGTCTGGTTAGACCACGACCGCGAGAACCGGCGGTCGAGAGCCTCGATCATCCGGTCCAGGTCGCGGTGCTGGGCTTCGCTGGCGCGCAGCTGTCTGCGCAACCGGCTGATCGCCAGGGAGTCGGTCTTGGTGGACAGGAAGCTCAGCTTCTGGGTTTGGCTGGCGATCTCGGCGGCCAACATCCCGCGCTGATCGGCCAGCGCACCGCGGAAGTAGGCGGCCTGCAACGAGTCAGAGACGTCTGTGCCGTCGTTATCGGTCGGCATGCTCGGAATTGCCATCGCGAAAACGGTAGCCGAGCGGCGCGCCCTATGCGACTCGATCGATTTGCTCAAACTGTGCGGGCGAGGTCCGGGTGGTCGCGTTCGTTGAACCGGCGCAAACCCTCGGCGGTCTCCGGTTCGAAGATCGAGCGGTTGAAGCACTCGGCCTCGATGCGCAGGCCGTCGTCGAGCGGTCGCCCCTGCCCGGTGCGGGCGGCTTCGAGGTCGGTTCGCAGTGCCGGCTGGGGGAGCGCGGCGATGGTCTCGGCGAGTTCGATCGCCCGCTGTACGCAGGTGCCGGTTGGCACGACTTCGTTGACGAGGCCGATGCGTTCGGCCGCACGGGCGTCGATGACCCGGCCGGTGATGATGAGGTCGATCGCGCGGCGGTAACCCAGGATGCGGGTGAGCCGTTGGGTGCCGCCGTCGGCCAGCCCGATGTTCCAGCGCCGGCACGTGACCCCGAAGGTGGCGCGCTCGTCGGCGATCGCCAGGTCCGTCCAGCACGCCCACTCGAGGCCGCCGGCGTACGCGACACCGTTGACCGCCGCGATGGTGGGTTTGTAGATGTCGGTCCACCGCGACGGGCCGAGGACGCCGTCGGCGGGGCTGGCGTCGACCGGCAGTTCTCCTGCCATCGCGGCCTTCAAATCACCGCCGGCGCAGAAGGCCTGATCACCGGCTCCAGTGAGGACACCGACAAGAGCATTGTCGTCGTCGCGGAAGCGGGACCAGGCGTCGACGAGTTCCCGATGTGTCTGCGGGCCAATGGCATTCATCCGCTCGGGGCGGTTGATGGTGACGACGGTGACCGGCCCGCGATGCTCGTAGAGGAGGTGGTCGTAGCTCACAGGGACCCCGCCAGTCGCTCGTCGAGAGTGGCGTGGAAGCGGCCGATCGCACTCTCGTGCGTGCCGAACTCCACGAAAGTGTTTGCGCCCGCGTGAAGCCCGCGCTGGACTCCTTCTGACATCTCGTTGTCCTCCAACGCGCCTGCGGCCAGCAGGGCGGCACCGCCGGCGGCGACCGTCGCGTGCTCAGCCATCTCGGGTGTGGTCATGGCGTAGATCGTCACGGTGGTGTGATCGATGTCGACCGGGTCGATCACGACGACCAGCACCTGGTCGGGGAACGTCGCGATCATGACGTTCGGGAAGAGGTGGTAGACGTACGTTACGCGCCTTCCGGTGGTCCACGCCGATTCCGGACGATCGCGGAGGTGCTCGATGTTCTGGTAAGGGAATGTGATTCGACTGTGCGGGCCGAACGCTTCGACGACGTTGAGATCGTCGTACTGAATCGGGTAGAAGGTGTCCTTGTGCGTCGAGCGGATGTGGTAGCCCTCGAGGAATTGCTCGACGAGGATCTTCCAGTTCGTCGGGCGGACAGTGGAATCCACGTGGACCAGTCGCTCGGCGGGCAGCAGCTTGTCGCGCCACGCGCTGCCGTCGGAGAGGGCCGCCATCGCGGCATCGGCGTCTGGGCCAGGAGGCCGCAGCGCGCCGATGACGATGAGGCCGTCCACCTCTTGGCTGTCGACCTCGACGAGTCCGCGGCTGGGCATGTCGAGATCCGGGAACGCCTCGGCGTGGGGGACGTGCGAGAGCGTGCCGTCGAGGCGGTAGGTCCAGCCGTGATAGCGGCATGTCAGGGCGTGCCCGCAGCCCGCGCCCTCGACGAGCGCCAGACCGCGGTGCCTGCACGCGTTGCGGAACACCCGTGCCTTGCCGTCGCGGCCGCGCACGGCGAAAAGCGGCACGCCGAAGGCGACGCGTTCCGCGTGGTCTCCGGCTTTGGGAATCGCGGCGGACGGCAGGTACACGCTGGGAAACGAGCGCAAGGTGTCGAGCTCGTCGATGAATCGGAGCGGGTCGAGGTAGTTCGCGACCGGCTCGCGCCAGGCGTCGCCTTCGTCGGTGGTACCTGCGTCGATGTGCGCGAGGATGCGGCGGACGATCTCCACGTCGTCGGCGATCGACGACTTTGTCGGGGTGCTCATACTGTGCGAGTATCACACTATGATCGTCACGCGTCAACGATTGTGTGAGATGCGCGAAGATGTATCCGTGCCAGCAGCCGTCGCCGAGCGCCGTGCCCGTGTTGCCGACCTGATCGGCGACCGCTCGCTGAGCGCGCGATCCGTTCTTGCGACCGCGCTGCTGGGTGCGGACGAACCCCATCTGACGGTCGGAGAACTCGTCGGGATGGCCGCACTGTTCGGCATCAGCGACGGCGCCGCCCGCACCTGCCTGTGGCGGATGGCCTCGGCGGGGGAACTCACCGGCGGCGATGGCACCTATGCGCTCGCGGGACGCCTGCTCGAACGTCGGCAGCGCGTCGATGAGGCGTCGCGGATCGATGACACCGCGATGGCGCCGTGGGATGGCACGTGGGAGTTGGCGGTCGTCTCGCTGGAGCGTCGGTCGGCGGCCGACCGGCTCGCGTTGCGCAAAGCCGCCACCGCGTTGCACCTCGCCGAGTTACGCGAAGGTATCTGGTTCCGGCCGGACAACCTCGACAGGAACCGCTTGGCGACGTTGCGCGCGGTGCTGGACCGGCAATGCGTGCACTTTCACGGCGCGGCCACCGACATCCCAGCGCCGACCGTGAGATCGCTGTTCAACCTTGATGATTGGGCGGTCGACGCACGCAGGCTGACGGTCGCGATGCGCGACGAGCTTGAGGTCGAAGCGGTCGGGGCCGACGACTTCGCCTATCAGTTCGCGCTGTCCATCACCGTGGTCCGGCATCTCGAACTCGACCCGCTCCTACCCGCCGAGCTGATTCCGCGGCAATGGCCGGGGCACGACCTGCGTAGCACGTATCGCCGCTTCGACGAGGTATTCAAGCAACGACTGAACAGCGCCTTCCGCTGACGGGCGATTTCTCGCGGGGGGTCAGGCGGCCGGCAGCAGCCGCTGCATGACGTCGGTGAGCGTGATCAGCCCGACCACGGTGTCGCCGTCGGCGATGAGCGCCAAATGGTTACGCGTCTGACGCATGGTCTGAAGCGCCTTGTACACCGGGGTTTCTGCCGTCAGCCGCAACACCGGACGCATCACGTCGCCCGCCGTCGACCCGTCGCGAGTACGCAGCGTGTCGCGGACATGCACCACACCGACGACCGCCTGGTCCTCACCTCGCACGAGGATCCGTTGGTGGCGCGTCAGCTGCGACTGTGCCTGAATCTCGCTCGTGCCGGCATCGGCGTCGACGGTGCTCAATCCCGCAGTGCGCGAAACGATATCGCCGACAGTGAGTTGTTCGAGCTCCAATGCTCTTGTCAGGCTGCGGTAGTGCGGCTGGTCGAGTGTTCCGACCGCCGCCGAGTGTTCGACGAGATGCCGCAATGCATCCGGGTCCTGGCCCTCCCCGAGTTCGTCGACCGGTTCGACGCCGAGCCGTCGCACACACCAGTTGGCGGCGTGGTTCAGCGCGGTGAGGATCGGCCGGGTGAGAGTCATGAACCCATGCATCGGCAACGCGAGAATTGTCGCCGTCCGCTCGGGATGTGCGAGCGCCAACGACTTCGGCGCCATTTCGCCGATCACCAGGTGCAGGAACGTGACGACCAGAAGCGCGAGCACGAAGCCTGCTGCGTCGGCAACCCACAGCGGGGCTCCCCAGGTCTCGATCAGCGGGGTCAGCCAATGGTGCACCGCCGGTTTGGTGGTTGCGCCAAGGGCAAGCGTGCAGGCGGTGATTCCCAGCTGTGAACCGGCTAGCAGAACCGAGAGCTCGGTGCTGCTGCGCAACGCGGCCCGCGCCGACCTGCTGGTCGTCGCCGCGTCCTCGAGGCGGTGCCTGCGGGCGGCGATCAACGCGAACTCGATGGCCACGAAGAACGCGCTGAGGATGATCAGGCCAATGGTGACCGCGAGGACGATCAACGGGTTACTCACTGTCGGCCTCTATGTTGCGGACCGAGACGAACACCGATGCCGGAACACGCTTTTCCACGGATCTGACCGTGGCCGACAACACCTTTCGTCGCGTAGGTGATTCCGTGACGAGGTCAGCCGAGTCGATCGGCAGGGCGATGTCGATGGCGTCGCCCACCTCGGGCAGTCGGCCGAAGCTGTGGATGAGCAGACCGGCCACGGTTTCGTAATCGCCGGTGGGGAGCCGCTGGTCGATCAGCCGCTGCACTTCGTCGACGTGCAGATCGCCGGGCAGTACCCAGCCGTCGGGCCGTTCGGTGACAATCAGATCCGTCCCGTCGTGCTCGTCGGCGATCTCTCCGACCAGCTCCTCGGCGATGTCTTCGATGGTGACGATTCCTGCGAATCCGCCGTATTCGTCGATCACCAAGGCCATTTCGTCGCCAGCTTCGTCCAGTTGCATCAGCGTTTTCGGCAGCGGCAGGGAGGACGGCACCCGAACCGCTGGCCGGCACCGCGAGACGACGGTCGCGGCTGGGTCGGCGTCGAGCACCGCGTGCAAGTCGATGACACCCAGCAGGTCGTCGGTGGAGTCGCCGACGACGGGGTAGCGGGTGTGTCCTTCGGCCATGCGGGTGAGCACATCGTCGATCGTCTCGTCGGATCGCACCGTGTCTACCCGCGTGCGGGGAATCATGGCGTGCTCGGCTGTTCTGGTGGGGAAGTCCAGCACCCGGTCGAGCAGCGTCGAGAGGTCGCGAGGCATATCACCAGTCACTCCGGACGCCGCGACGATGTGTTCGAGGTCGCGTGCGGTGGCGGAGTGCTCGAGATCGTGCACCGGTTCCATCCGCAGCGCGCGCACCAGCACGTTCGACGACTGGTCGAACAGCCAGATCAGCCAGCCGAACAGCCGCAGGTACCACTGGGTCGACGTGGCCAGCGCGCGGGCGGCCGACTCGGGAACCGCGATGGCGAGGTTCTTGGGCACCAGTTCGCCGAACAACATTTGGATGAGCGTGCAGAAGATCAGCGATATCGCCGTGCCGACCGCGACACCGACGGCGCTCGGCACGCTCGCGCGGCCAAGCAACTCGGCAATGCCGGTGCCGATCAGGGGCTCGGCGACATAGCCCGCCAGCAGACCGGTGACCGTGATGCCCAGTTGTGCGCCCGACAGCATGAACGACGTGCGCCGCGTCACCGCCAGCGCCCGGACGGCTGCCGGGTCACCCGTCTCTGCGCGGGCCGTCAGGCGTGACCGGTTCACCGCGGTGTATGCGAATTCCTGCGCGACGAAGTACGCGGTAAACGCCGTGATCAGCAGGACGACCAACACCCCGAGGCCGATATCGACCAACGCTGTCAGCATGTGCCCAGTGGGACGGGTCTTCGGGGTGCGCGCGGAGCGCTAGTCATTGCTCTCTCTGGTCGGCGATGTCGTGCCTGGTCCACGATACCGAAACCGACCATCAGCATCGCGTCAGTCGGTAGGAACCTTCAACAGGGGCGCGGAGGTCCGTTGCAGGTGCTTGGTGAGGGCGGTCTGCGCTTTCTCGCTGTCGCGCGCGAGGCAGAGTTCCAGCAGTTCGCGATGCTCGGTGGCGAGGTCGCGATCACGGTCACTGCCCACCGAGGCCGACCATCGGCGGTACAGCTCCGCCGAATCCCGAAGCCCCTCGGCCATGGCGAGGATGCGTCGGTTCGGGCATGCGCGAATCAGCGCCAGGTGGAAGCGGCGATGCGCATCGGCCCATTCCTCGGTGAACTCTCCTGACTTCGGGTCGGCGAATTGCGGTGCGCGGGAAAGAATGTGATGCGCAGCGACGATCTCCGACTCCCACTGGACATCGCCGGCCTCGGCGGACATCCGGATGGCGAGGCCTTCGATCGCGCACCGAGCCTCGGTCAAGTCGGCCAGATCTTCCTGAGAGATGCGGACGACGCGAAAGCCCTGCTGGGCTTCTGACTGCACCAACCCCTGCTCGGCCAGGCGCTGCAGGGCTTCGCGGATCGCTCCGATACTCCCGCGATAGTGCTCAACGAGACGCGCGAACTGGAGTTTGTCGCCGGGCGCGAGGCGACCGCCGAGGATGTCAGCGCGAAGCTCGTCGAATATCGCTTGGGTTCTGCTTGCGGCAGGACCGTTTTCCGTAGTGCCCCGGCGAGGTCCCACTCAGCTCACACCTCCGAAAATTACGTTGACTTTCGAATATCGATGGTAGTACCCGCTGGTTGTCTCATCACGCTGGCCGACTCGACAGCACCGAACTGCGCATAGGGAAACGTCTCGAGCCGTCGGCACGCGCGCTTCATGGAGTCGGCGCCGAGCACACCGAGGTCCGGCCGCGGTGACGCCTCGCCGGTGAACATTGTGAACTCGACGTTGATGAACTCGACATCGTCGATGCCGATGAATGACAGCACCTTGCGCAGATATGGCTCCTGAAAATCCCAGCCTTCCTTGGGCGAGCCGGGACCATACCCACCGCCCCTGGTGCAGAACACGACCGCGGGCATCGACAGCAGACCGGTGCCCTCCATCGAAAAGGTGAGGCCCGGCCACACGACGTGATCAATCCACGCCTTCAGCGCCGAGGGAACGCAGAAGTTGTGCATCGGAAGTCCGAGCAGCAGAGCGTCGGAAGACTGCAATTCGGCTACCAGTGTTTCGCTGAGGCGGATTACGTCGGGCTTGTTCTGGGCTCGACTGCCGGGCTGATACATGAAGTGATCCCCGAGTGCGGCCGTGACATGGGGTACCGGGGTGAGCGCGAGATCGCGGTGCACGACAGTTCCCTGTGTGCATGCCTGCCAGTTGGTCGCGAACCGCTCGGTGAATTCGCGCGAGGTCGAATCGAGGCGAACCCCTGCGTCGACTCTCAAGAGCTGAGGCATGGTCAAGACACTCCTTCGCGTGAATTATGGTGCAGCCCAGGGAACAAGCGTGCCGCGTTGGCGCGAGTCACCAGGTCTAGTTCGGCGTCGGACAGTTCGCCGAAATCAAGGAGGCCGCTGAGGTTTTCAGACGTGTGAGTAGCAGGCATGAATGGGAAGTCACTCCCGAACAGGATGTTTTCCGGTGGAACCAAGCTCTTGAGCGCTGTGATCTGCGCGCTGTTCGCGGACATCGTCACGTCGAAGTAGAGGCGACGGATCAACCCGAGAATGTCCTCGGGCTGGCGTGCTTGCAGGGTCGGGTCGATCGTCGACGTGAACGCAAGGCGCCGCGCAAGTACCGGTAGCGTGCCGCCGGCGTGGCTGCAGATGATCGTCAGCCGCGGATACTTCTCGAGCGTGCCGCTGAAGAGGAGGTTCGCCACCGCGCGGGTGGTATCGAACGGGAACTCGAGTACCGATGCAGGCAGCCCCAGATCGGCCGAAATGTGCTTCGGCGCGACCGGATGCACCAGAGCCGGGATCGCTCGATCGTTGAGGAAGTCCATGAGTGGGTCGAACTGCGAATCACCCAGATAGATGCCGTCGACGTTGGTGTACAGCCCGACGCCGTCGAGATGGAGTTCGTCGATCGCTCTTTGTGCCTCTGCGATGGCCGCCGCGGTTCCCGCGAGGATGGGCAACACCGCCAGCGCGCCGAACCTGCCGGGGAATGATCGACGTAACTCCGCCAAGGCATCGTTGACGCGCTGTGCGATCTCGATGGCACGCACACCGTGCGCGGCGCCCAATCCGGGGGCAGTGATGGACAGTATGGCGGATTCGATGCCGTTGCGGTCCATCGTCTCCAGGCTGGCTTTCGGGGACCAGTCAGGAAAAGCGACGCCGGGAATCGACGCGTGGTGTCCCAGGCTGTGCATGGCGTCCAGGTACACGGACGGCAGCGCGTGGTGATGGACATCGATCACCCCCCGCGTGGATACGCGACTCACGGTGGGCTCGTTTCTGATTGACGTTGTCATTAGTGCGCAGATTGGTCGTCGAGCTCGAACAAGGTGGGTCCGAGGATCTGTGCGCCGTGGCGTGAAGCGATCGCGCTCATCGCTTCTGGGTCCGCGCCGTGACCGGCAGCCGCATACTCTTCCAGCGCGGCGTCGTAGCCGCCCGGCGTCATGATGTTGATGACCGACACCGGGCCCTGCCCTTCGAGCATGTTGTCGAAGGTGTGCGGAACCCCCGGGGGGATGGTGATGAAATCCCCCGGTCCGATGTCCACGAACTCGTCGTCTACCTGGACCCGCAAAGTTCCGCTCAGTACGAAGAACGAGTCCGACTGCGACGCATGGGAATGCAGGGGCGGCCCGGTGTGGTACTCGACTTCACCGAGCATGAAATCGAAATGTCCGTGCGTTTGAGCACCACGGGCCTTGATCACCCATGGTTCGGCAGTGTCACCTTCGCCCTTGCGGACAATGTGTGCACGTGTCATCGACGATCGCCGCCTTTCTCGTTGGTGCTCGACACAAACGTGTGGTCCATCTGTCCGATGCCGTCGGCGTAACTTCGCAGACGGTCGCCGGCTGCGAGGAAGCGCTGTGGATTTCGGCTGGCGCCCACGCCGGCCGGAGTTCCCGTGAAGACGATGTCGCCCGGGTTCAGCGTCACGACAGCGGATAGCCGCGAGATCACCTCCGGAATCGAGAACACCATGTCGGCCGTGGTGCCTGCTTGCATCTGATCGCCGTTCAATGTGCAGCCGAACTCGATGTTGTCCTTGTCGGCCAATTCATCGGTCGACACCACCCATGGGCCGATCGGTGCAAATCCTGCAAAGGACTTGCCAAGGCTGAACTGGGGGACAGGTCCTTCGAGTTGAGTCTTTCTCTCCGAGATGTCCTGTCCCAGAGTCAGTCCCGCCACATAGTCCCAGGCGTCTTGTTCGCTCACGTGTTGACAGGTGCGGCCGACCACCGCGACTATTTCGACCTCCCAGTCGACGTCTCCGCCGAGAGGAAGCGTGACCGGCTGGCTGGGACCAGCGAGCGCACTGGCGAATTTGGTGAATACTGCTGGGGAGCTTGGTAATGCGAAGTTGGCTTCCTCGGCATGGTCACGGTAGTTCAAGCCGATGGCGAAGATCTGGCCGGGGCGAGGGGTTACCGGCCCGAGGTGGCTGTGGTCGAGTTGGTCCAAATAACTGAAGCGCGCCGCTCTGTGCCATACGCCCAGCGCCTCCCAGTGACCAAAGATCAGCTGCGGGTCCGAGGGAAAGCGGCCCTCACTCTCGCGCTCGATATCGACGAACCTGGTGCCGTCGACGAAGACTGCCCGGCCGTTGTTATTGGCGATTCGCACGCTATGACTCTCTCTTCTTGTGGCGGGATCAGGGACGGAGGCTGCCGAGCGTGCGGATATGACGCCGGACGTCGGCTTCGAGTTCGAGGTCATCGACCGGTGGCTGCGCGAAATGGTCTGTCATCCCATGGCGGGGCAATCGGCCGCGTTCCCGAAGTACGTTGCGCTGCCGGTTAAAAGCAGTTGGATGTGCGGAGTAGAAGTGAAATTCTGCGGTCTCGTCCCAGAGTCCACCGACACGCTCGACCCGGCCCTCGAGAACGTCGGTGACACAGAGGATTTTCTCGAGCAGCGCGTCGTCGGATGATTGACCGGGCCGCACGATTCCTTCGGGGTGGGATGCCCCCTCGGGCTTCTCCGGGGTCCCTGCGGTAACGAAGTCGACGGTGTCGTTCGGGGCAGGCACGGTGTAGGAGCAGGCAACGACCACGGGATACGGCGCGACGCTGACGACGGGTACCACGTTTGTTCTGGCAAGAGGGGAAGTCTTGTCGTGCTTGAGGATTCCCCACGCGTCCAACTTGCCGAGGTAGAAACGGCTGTACTCATCGAATTCGCCGATAGGGGTGGCCTTCGGAGAGTGCAGCTCAAGACCGCACAGTGCCGACAGCGGCCTGGTTGCCTCCTCCAGGGCGCGCCGCACGGCTGCGTAACTCTCCTCGACGTCCTCGGTCGCCGGCAGCAGCGCGCGTTCGATCGCAAATCCGGGCAGTGAGGCCACGGCTGGGGATGCGAAGTCGATGCCTGCATCCAGGTAGCGGTAACCGCCGTCGGGTTGGATCTCGGTCCGCATCGGGCGCTCCTTCAATAATTTCGAAAATTACTATTAGTTTCGAATATGCCTGCGTCTGGCAGGAAAGTCAAGGCCTCAGCGGACAAACGGAGACTCGGCGTTACGCAGGAGGTCGTCGCGATACTTGGCGCACAGCGCAAGGTTTCGATCACGCAAATGGTCGAAGGGCTGCCGGATGTTGGAGCCGGGTGTCAACGCGGCCAGAGCGGTGGAAGGGTCGAGGTCTGCGGAAACCCAACCCTCGTGGGAAGCGGCGCGGGCAATCACGAAACCTGTCGGGGTGACGATGTGCGAATTGCCGAAGTACGGCGTGCCTTCCACATCGACACCAGTTGCGTTCGCGCCGACGACGAACACGTGGTTGTCGTAGGCGCGGGCCCGCGAAGTCAGCTCCCACAAGTCGGCCGAGCGAAGCAATGCTGCGGGCCTGCAGATGATTTCGGCGCCCATCACGGCCTGGATCCGCGACAGCTCAGGAAAGTCGCCGTCAAAGCAGATCATCATTCCGATGCGGCCGAACGGTGTCGTCACGACCGTGACGTCGGATCCAGATGTGACCCACCCGCCGTTCGTAGAGCATTCCGGACCGAACGGGTGCGTTTTGTAGTACATGCCCAACACGCCGGCGTTGGGCGCGATGAGTATCGCCGCGTTGTAGACGGTCCCTCGCCGTTCCCCGCGCACGTAGGCCCCGAGGCAGATGTGCACACCCAATTCTGTTGCGACACTTGAGAAGGCTCGGGTAAGGGTGTCCGGCTGGTCGAGCAGGTCCCACAGTTCGTCAGCAGTGCAGCCGGGGCCAAATCCCGTGGTGACGCTTTCGGGTGTCACCACGAGCTCAGCACCAGTGTGCTCGACACACTCCCTGACCAGTTCGAGGCAGCGATCGGTATTTCTCTTGATCGCCGACGAGCCCAGCGGACCCGGTGCCGGTGCCAATTGCAGAGCGGCTGCGGTGAGTTTGCGCATGCTTATTGCGCGGTCGCGAACCGGCCAAGCTGGTGTACGAGCTCATCGGTGGTGAGAACCTGCGCCATGATGTAGCGCATCCGCTCGACTGCGACACGGTGTGCGTCGCGCGCCGAGATCGGCCCCATCGGCCGCGAGGCGCATGCGTCCTCGAGCAGCACTACGCGGTAGTCGGCCATCATCAGCGCGTCGACCGTCGTCTGCACGCAGATCGGGGTGGTCAGGCCGGCGACGACGACGGTGGTGGCGCCGCGGCCCGCGAGGCGCTGGAGCAGGTCGCCGCCTGCGACGGCGCTGAAACGGGTCTTGTGGAGCAATTCCTCGCCGGGCCGCGCGACGCCGTCGTACATCGCGGTCATCGGGGTGTCCTCGGCGAGATCGTCCATGACCCACGGAGCGAAATCCGCCATTCGACCGGCGCTCGTGTCCTCGCGGTAGTACGTGCGCACGTGCAGGACCGCACCGCCGACCGCGCGCCAGGCATCGGCGGCACGGATGAAGTTGGCGACTGCCGACGCCGCGGCTGGGACCGGCTCCATCTGGCCGAAGGCGAGCTGATAGTCGATTCCGACCATGACTGCTGTGTCCGGATCGAGCGGGTAGTTCGGGCGCGCGTGCAGGCCGTCATAGCGTTCCATCAAAACTCCGTTCGGCGTAGGTGGGGAACTGGTGCGCTAGAGCGCGTGGTGAAGAATCTCTTCGTAGGTGGCGGTGTGCCCGAGGACCGCGGTTACCCGCCCTTTCCTCATCACCACGATCTTGTCGGCAAGCCCTATCAGCTCTTCGAAATCGGAGCTCGCAATCACATGGCTCAGACCTGCCGACGCGGCCTGCTCACGCAGGATCCGCCGGATGTCGGTCTTTCCGTGGACATCGACGCCCTGCGTCGGCTCCTCGATCATCAAGATCTTCGGTGCCGTCTCCAAGGCGCGAGCAAGCGCCAATTTCTGCTGGTTTCCGCCACTGAGCTCACCGGCCTTGGCCTGCAAACGCTGTGGTGTCACCGCGAACTCACGCACATACCGATCCGCCGCCGACCGCTCCGCTCGGCTCCACCGGATACCGGCCCGCCGCAGTGGCCTCGGCACCCGTGGACTCAGCGCGATATTGGCCGTCAGTGATAAGCCCGCTGCGATGGCGGCGTTCTTGCGGTCGGCGCCGATGTAAGCCAGGCCCGCTTTGACGCCGTCGCGAAGCGATCGGAGCCGGATCGGCGATCCGTCGACACTGACGCTGCCTCCCGTCGGGGCGCCACCCCCGGCCAACGTCTTCAACAACTGTCCATGGCCAGAACCCTGGACACCAGCGATCCCGACGATTTCGCCGCGGCCTACGTCGAAACTCACGGCCTCGAATCCACCCGAACCGGTGAGGTTTCGGATCTCGAGGACCGGCCTTCCCCCACCGCGTCCCCTAACGCGCCCACTACACGGTTCAAGGCCGTTGGGTGCACCGTCCTTCGCCATGAGCTTGATCAGCTGTTCTCGCGACACCTCACCTCGCACGAAGGTTCCGACCATCGCGCCGTCTCTCAGCACGGTGATGCGGTCGGCGAGTTCGAGAATCTCTGTGAGCCGGTGACTGATGTACGCGATCGCAACGCCGGCGGCCCGGAATGACCGCACTTGATCGAGGAGATGGCGTGAATCGGTCTCGGAGAGAACGGCAGTCGGCTCGTCAAGAACGAGGACGCTCAAGTTGTCCGTGGTCAATGTCCTGGCAAGTTGCGCGAGACGCAAGTCGGACACCGTGAGCGCCCGTGCCGGCGTGTCTTCGTCGATGTGTCCACCCACGCGTTCCAGCGCCGTTCGCACCATCGCCCGTTCTCTGCCGGACAGCGCGCCGGCACGGCTGATCCTGTGCTCATTGCCGAGCAGGATGTTCCGGCCGACGCTCAGGCCCGGCACGGTGAGAATGTCTTGGGGGACAAGCGAAACCCCGTGAGACTGTGCGATGTGTGGTGAGCGAAAGTGAACTTCCTGGCCCCGTGACAACAACGTTCCCGTGGTGGGCTGCAGGAGACCGCTGAGAATCTTCATCGCCGTGGATTTGCCTGCGCCGTTCTCGCCGATGAGTGCGTGCACCTCGCCCGCTTCGAGGGAGAAGTTGATGCTGTTGAGGACTTCGACGGGACCGAATCGCTTGGAGACGTCGACGAGTTCCAGAACCGGACCTGGAGTCGTCATTTCGCCTCGTAGCCGTGGGGATAGAGCTCGGCCTCGGTGACCGGTGTCCCGATGTCGTCCTTGCCCAGAATCGTGTTCGGAAGACAGGTGATGCCCTCCTCGGTCGAAGCATCGCCGTTGAGTTCGGCGACAAGTTGCCCGACACCGATTCGCCCCATCGCGACCGGGTCGTTGGAGACCGACGCTTCGATCTGTCCGCTCGTCAGTGCGGTGATGACCATCGGGTCGTAACCGGCTGTGACGTAGGTGGTACCGCCGAACCGTGCCGGCAGCGAGTCAGGCGGAAGAGTGAAGATGTGGACCGAATAGATCCAGTCGATGTTGGATGCACCCTGTGCGGCGTTCTCGAAATCCGCAAGTCCGGCAGCGGGATCCACATCCTGGTTCGTCTCGGCGAGAATCGAGAACTTGTCGTGCTTGGCCAGTTCGTCGGTGAAGCCATTGACGCGGTCGCGGGACCAGGTGGCGTTGGCGGGGCCGCCCATCACAATGCCCCGGCCCCCGCCGGCGGCGGCCGCGACCAGTGCCTTGGCGCTGGTTTGACCCTGAATGTAGTCGTCCTGGAGGATCTTCTGGATTCCGTCGCTGGCGACCTCCGTCGAAACGTTCACGACGGGGATGTCGTGCTGCTTGGCCCGTTCCACGACAACCGCGGACCCCTGATGGTCGACGGGGGCCAGGACGATGCCGTCAGCGCCGCGCTTGATGGCATTCTCGGCGTCGGTGAGTTGCTGGCTGGCGTCGGCATACCCGTTCCCGCCGAGGATCTCGAGCTCGACGCCCGCCTCCTTGGCAGCCTCTTGCGCCCCGTATGCCAGCGCCTGGTAGTAGTAGCCCGACAGGCTGACCTCCATCAGCGCGACCTTGTACCGCTCCTTGGCCTTGGGCACCGCATAGTCGAGCATCTCTTGGACCGTCAATTCCCTTTCACAGTCCAGCGTTCCGCCGGCTGCGCCGACGTCGTCGGGGCTGCTACTGCATGCGGTGCTCGCCGCGATGATGGCGGCCGAAAGGAGTGCGGTGGAACGAAGCGGAGTGTGGTTCACGGGTTTCTCGTTTCTGCTTGCACTTTGGGCGGGAGCGTCGTCGACGGCTAGGTGGTGCGGTGCGTGCGGAAGGGAAGTTGGATTCTGTGCCGCTGTGTAGCGATGACCGAAAGCACCAAAACTGCGCCGGTGACCATCTGCTGCTCGAACTGTCCGACGCCGGCGATGTCGAGTCCCGTTGTCAGGACGATGAATAGGGCGACTCCGAGCAGGACGCCACGCAGCCGCCCGGTGCCGCCGCCGATCGCCACCCCACCGATCACGGCCGTGGCGATGGACAGCAGTTCGTAGCCTTGTCCAAGTGACGCCTGGCCGACGGTCACGCGTGAGGCCAGCACGATGCCGCCCACCGCCGCCAACAGCCCGCAGGTCGCATAGGCGAGAACTTCGTAGCGCGCCACGGCAATACCGGACGTTCGCGCTGTCTCCCGGCTGCCGCCGATCGCCTGAAGGTATAGGCCGAATCGCAGCCGCCCCAGCAACAGCCAAGCGATCACCGCGACGGTGGTCGCGATGACGACCGACGACGGTAGCGATCCCCAATCGCTCCCGCCATATTGGCGAAACTCGGCCGGCAGCCCACTGATTGAGGCGCCGTCGCTGAGATGGTTCGACAACCCGACGAGGAATGTCATCGTGCCGAGGGTGGTGACGAACGGCGGCACGTGCAGCATGGCGACGATGATCCCGTTGGCCAGGCCGACGAAGACGCCGCACGCCAGTGCGATGGTGACCGCCACACCGACCGAGGTGCCGTCCCTCATCTCGAGCGCAGCAACGGTACTGACGAGGCCCATCGTCGCTCCGACGGAGATGTCGAAACCGCCGACCATCAGGGCGAACATTTGGCCGACCGCCGCGATCAGGAGAATCGCGCCGACGCGCGTCATGTCCTGCAGGTTGGCCGCGCTGGCGAAGGTATCTGGGTAGGCGATCGCGAAGACGGTGCTCAGCAGTGCAAACGCGACCAATAGTTGGGCGTCATTGCCGAACGCGAATCGTCTAGCTCGGCGGATAGTGCTCTGCGCCTTCGCCTCGCCCGCCGGTGGCGCGGTGCCTGTCGCTGCCTGAGTCGCGTCGATCTGAACCTGTGCCACCGATTCTCCTGAGCTTTTGGTGCATCCACCCTGTGCGTTGCCGCCTGCCATGTTCGTTATAACAAGCAATATTCGATAACACAAGATAATTTCGAAAGTTGGTGGACATGCGGGTAGGCCCCAGCCTCGTGGCCGGTCGCGCGTAGTTCTGGTTGGGGCTAGCCCCGCAGGATCGGTTTGAGTGCGTCGAGCACGGCCGGGTCCTCGATAGTCGACGGCACCGGTTCGTCGCGGCCGTCCGCGATGCCACGCATTGTCTTACGCAGGATCTTTCCCGACCGCGTCTTCGGCAGCGCCGGGACGACGTCGACGGCCTTGAAAGATGCCACCGCGCCGATGTTTTCGCGCACCGCCTCGATGAGTTCGTCGGCCAGCCGCTCGGCCGTCGCACCGGCCTTGAGTACCACGAAACCACGCGGCACCTGGCCCTTGATCTCGTCGGCAACGCCGATCACCGCGCACTCCGCGACCGCGGGATGGTTCGCGAGCACCGCCTCGATCGATCCCGTCGACATGCGGTGTCCCGCAACGTTTATCACGTCGTCGGTGCGGCCCATCACGAACAGGTAGCCGTCCTCGTCGAGGTAGCCGCCGTCGCCGGTGAGGTAGTAGCCGTCGAACGCGGACAGATACGAGGCGATATAGCGATCGTCGTCACCCCAGAGCGTGGGCAGCGTGCCGGGGGGTAGCGGCAACCGCACGCAGATCGCGCCTTCCTCGTTCGCATCGGCTTCGGTGCCGTCGGGCCGAAGGATCCGAACGTCATAGCCGGGCATCGGCACGGTCGCGGAGCCGGGCTTGATTCTCAGCGGCTCGATGCCCATCGGGTTGGCGGCGATCGCCCAGCCGGTCTCGGTCTGCCACCAGTGATCGACCACCGGGATGCCGAGTCTCTCGGATGCCCAGTGATAGGTGCCGGGATCGAGTCGCTCGCCGGCCTGGAACAGGTATTGCAATCCCGAAAGGTCGTACTTGCTCAGATGCAGGCCTTCGGGATCTTCCTTCTTGATCGCCCGGATCGCCGTCGGCGCGGTGAACAACGCCTTCACCCCGTGCTCGGAAGCGACGCGCCAGAACGCGCCCGCGTCCGGCGTACCGACGGGCTTGCCTTCGTAGAGCACCGACGTCGCGCCCAGCAGCAACGGGCCGTACACGATGTAGGAGTGGCCGACCACCCAGCCCACATCGGATGCGGCCCAATACACATCGCCGGGCTGGGTGTCGTAGACGTGCTGCATGGTCCACTGCAACGCGACCGCGTGTCCGCCGTTGTCACGGACGATTCCTTTGGGCTTGCCCGTCGTCCCCGACGTGTAGAGCACGTACAGCGGGTCGGTCGCCGCGACAGGGACGGCGTCGACGGGCTGCGCGTCGATCATCAGCTCGCGCCAGTCGACGTCGCGGCCCGCGATCAGCTGGCACGGCCGCTGCTCGCGCTGCAGGATCACGCACACCGGCGGGGCGTGCTCGGCCATGTCAAGGGCGGCGTCCAGCATGGGCTTGTAGTCGACGGTCCTCGTCGGTTCGACGCCGCACGAGGCCGACACGATGGCTGCCGGCCTGGCGTCGTCGATGCGCGCCGCGAGCTCGCTGGCGGCAAACCCGCCGAACACCACCGAATGCACCGCGCCAAGCCGCGCGCAGGCCAGCATCGCGATCACCGCTTCGGGGATCATCGGCAGGTAGATCACCACCCGGTCGCCCTTGCCGACGCCGAGGCCTCTTAGCGCGCCCGCGAAGCGCGCCGTCTCGTCGAGCAATTCGCGGTAGGTGTAGATGCGCTGTGTCCCTGTCACGGGCGAGTCGTAGATCAGGGCCGGCTGCTCGGCGCGGCCGCCCTCGACATGGCGGTCCAGCGCGTTGGCGCAGGTGTTCAGCTCGCCGTCGGGAAACCACCGGTAGAACGGCGGGTTGGAGTCGTCGAGGATCTGCTGCGGCTCGCGGGTCCACGTCACCGCTTGCGCGGCGTCGGCCCAGAACGCCGTTGGATCCGAAAGGCTGGCATCGAAGAGGTCCCGGTATCCGCCCATATGCGCACGGTAGCGCGCGAGCCGTTCTCTATAGTCCGAAATATGACTGCCGACCCGCCGCCGATCGAAGGGGTCCGACGGTCCTTCGTCGACGCCCGTGGAGTGCGCTTTCATGTGACCGAGGCCGGGCCGCCCGACGGCCGCCCCGTGCTTGCGCTGCACGGATGGCCGCAGCATCACTGGGAGTACCGGGACCTGCTCGCCGATCCGCCGCAAGGGCTGCGCATCATCGCGCCCGATCTGCCTGGCTACGGCTGGTCCGGGCCGCCGCCACACAAGTGGGCGAAGGACGACGTCGCCGACGACGTGCTCGCCCTGATGGATGCCATGGGTCTGGATCGCGTGCTGCTCGTCGCCCATGACTGGGGCGCCTTCGTCGGCTACCGGATGATCCTTGGCGCCCCTGAGCGGTTCGACGGTTATCTCGTGATGAACATGGCTCACCCGTGGGTGTCGCCGCGCACGTTGGCGCCGGGGCTGTGGCGGCTGTGGTACCAGGTGCCTCTCGCCACCGTCGGGGTGCCGCTGCAACGGCACACGAAGGTCGTCGACCTGGCATTCAAGATCGGCTCCAAGGTGGATCCCGAGATAGCGCGGGTGTTCTCGGAGCGGTTCAAGGACCCGGTGTGCGCTAAGGCGGGCCGAGACACGTACCGGACGTTTCTGTTGCGCGAGATACCGCAGGCCGCAAGGAATCCCGAGAAGCGCCGCGCCACGGTGCCGATTCGCGCGTTGTTCGGGACCGGTGACGCCGCGGTCAGCAGGGCGCTTGTCGCGGCCGAGACCGCCAATGCCGACGACTACACACTCGAGACCGTCGATGCCACGCACTTCGTCGTCGACGAGCGGCCGGATCTGGTGCGCAAGAAGCTGATTGCCCTCGCCGAGGAGACGGCTTCGTGACAGTCAGGCTTCGTCCCAGTTCTGCAGGAAGGCCTCGGTGACGATCGCGGCGTTCTCGGCTGCAATCTGCTTGTAGACGAAGAAGGTGAACGGATAACCGGGCAGGTTGAGCGGGTCGCCGGGCCCGTCGGACATGCCGCGGATACCGAGGAACGGGATGCCGTAGGCATCGGCGACCTGTTGCGCCGCTGCGGTCTCCTGATCGACCGCGTCCACGGCAGGTGTCACCGGGTTCAGGAGCCCGGTCAGGTTGCTGAGGAGTCCCGTCGTCAGGAACGGCACCACGGCTTGGAAGAAGTTGCCAGGGAACAGAAGTGAGCGATCCGGTGCGGTGCAGGGCTGTGGGCCGAACACGTCGCCGCCGAAGGGGATCGCGGGGAACGCCGTTCCGTTGTTGTTGTCGTCGCTGGAACCATCCCCGCCGACGAACAGTTGCGGTTCGCGCTTGAGGTCAACGAGCGGAAGCTGGGCGAAGAGACTGCAGACGCAAAGCGGATCGCCAAGCCTGGCGATGCTGTCCAGGTCGACGTCGAGTGCGTTGGCGGCGGCGAGCATGTCGGCGTCGACCGGCCGCCATGTTGCGCCGTCGTCGGAGGTCCATCGGGCAGGCACCGCCACCGAGCCGATCTCGGCGCGGCCAGAGCCGCCTGCGACGCCGGCGAAAACCACTGCGGTGATGGAGATGCCGGACTCGGACGTGAAGTGGGCGAGCGCTGTTTCGGTGGTCTGGGTGGCGTTGACCATGCCGATGCCAGTCATCGCCACGATGACTTTCTTGCCGCCGATTGAGCCGAGGTAGAAGTGCCGACCGTCGACGACGACGGAGGGGTTCGGGTCGAGGGTGGTGCGGGCCAGGACGGCGTCGGCTTCGGCGGGAAAAGCGGTCAGCACCAGCGTGCGCGTCTCGCTGGTCGTATGGGGGACCGGGGGTGTGTCGCTCAGCGACGGTGAGCTGAATGCGTTCTCGAACTCGCGTCGTGCGAATGCCAGCAGAGACCAGATCGACGGCGCCATGGCGGGTGTTTCCTGCGAGTTGGCTGGCGAACGGGCTCAGGATGGCGTTGACGACCCCGGACACCACACTGATCATGGCGGTAACCACGTTGGGCGACACGGGCGTTGGCGATGACGCTGCCGTCGGTAGTGCGTGCGGTATGGCGACCGACACGGGCTCGGTCACCGTGGCAATCGTCTGCTCCGATTGGTCCGCGACTGGGGTCGTGCGTCTGCTCGCGACCTCGGTGGGCTCGTCATGAGTCGTCGCGACCGTGGATACCGGTGGCGGGGATTCCGTCTTGGTGGGCTTGGCCGAAGCCGGGTGGGATTCTTTCGGTGGGTCCTTCTTCCCGGTCGCGTCGGCGTCGGGTGGCGATGGTGTGGCCGTCTCGGTTGTCGGCTCCTCGTCATCTTGTGTGGGCCCGCCCGTACTGACGACGACTCCAGGAGGTGCCGAGCGCTCCGCGTCATCTGTCTTGCCGATGTCGCCAGGCTTCGCGGGTTTTTCCGAGGCGTCGGGGTCGTCCGGCGCAGGCTCGGCGCCGGACGTGGCGCTGGAGGTGGTTGACTCGGCGGTGCCAGCGGACTCGTCGGCCCACGCGATGCCGCTATTCCACCCGGTCAGGATGGCAGCGCCGAGACTCAAGGCGACGGCCAAGCCGCCGACCCGACCCAGGTATGCCTTGGCAGGCATGCGGTATGTATAACCCCTGAGGTCGGTCGGCGCGGCGGGAATGGGTGAAGTCAGTAGTTTGCTGGCGCTAGTTCGGAACGTGCGGTCATACCACCTTCCTGCGGTTGACCGCCCTGATCGCGTCAGCGAGTGTCCAAAACGACAGGCCCAGCAGCGGGATGTCCTTGAGCAGGAACTCTCCGGTGAGCGACAGAGCCGGGAAGCCACCGCCCGCCGGCTCTCCAACGCCAGGGGTGGTGAACAGAAAGCTGATCGTCGCCACGAACAGCACGATGGCAAGCAGACTTCCGGCGATAGAGAGTTTGGGTGCGAGCGGCTTGATCGCGAGCAACGCTGCGGCGGCGAGTTCGAACACGCCCAGTAGGGCGGAGAAGGTGTACACCGGCATGAAGCCGTAGAGCCAGCCCATGAACGGGCTGTTGGCCACAAGAGGCTGGATTTGGTACGCCTCAAAGTTGGCGAACTTCAACGCTCCAATCCAGCCAATCACCACGACGAGCCCGTACCGGCCCAGAATGCCGGCGATTGCATCGATGGTTGGCAGGCGTTCGGCGATCAGATTTCTTGTCTGGCTTGTCATGTCATCTCCTCGGGTGGTCGTCCATCTGACGACGAAGTGTCCGACGATAGCAGTATTGGGTTGTACAACCCATAATCTACCGGTCAATCACTGCGCGTTCTCAGCGTTCTACCTGATCCGGGACATGAAATGGGTCTCTCAACCCAATTCCTCTAGCATCGACGAAGCCGAGTGCCACCTGTTCATCACGATCGGCGTGTTCGCCCCGGCCGCATTGATCACGATTCCCCAGATCCCTGTCGCCGGCCGACCCCTGCCCAGTGGGGCCGGGCACTCAGAGGCGTTTCAGCAAAGGTGGGTCGCTGATCCCAATCTTCGAGAACGCGGCGTACCGTCGCTATTGATGTCAGAGTCTTTGGGCGAACGACGCATGACCGCAAAGGGGCGGGCGACCCGTGAGCGGATTCTGCACGCGGCAGCGGAACTGATTCTCGCAGACGGACTCTCCGAGCTGAGCCTGGACAAGGTACGCAGGGCGGCGTCGGTCAGCGGCTCGCAGCTCACCCACTATTACGCGGACAAGCAGTCGCTGATCCGGGCCGTCGTTTCTCGTCAGATCGACGTCGTCCTGGATTTCCACCGCCAACCCAAGCTTGGCGGCCTTCAGACCTTCGACGACTTCGAGAGCTGGATCGACCTGAACGTGCGCTATCTGCGCCGAGTCGGCTTCGCAGGAACTCCGACCTATCACGCTTTGACAGGACAGCTTGCCAAGTCCGACGACGCGACGCGCCAAACGCTGGCCGCCGGCTATACGCGATGGATCGAACTCCTCGAACAGTCGTTTCAGCACATGAAGGATCGTGGCGTGCTCGGGACGAAAGCGGAGCCCAGGCAGTTGGCACTTGTCGTCGTGGCCAATCATCAAGGCGCCGCCACCATCTCGTTCGCTTACCGGCAGGAATGGCCGTTGGCCGACACGCTGCGGTTCGTGGTGAATTACCTGCGGTTGTTCGCCGCCGACCCAGCCGAGCGGGCGTCGCGCCGACCGCGCCGGCCACGTGACCGGCGTCCACTCGAAACCGTCCCCGATGACGGCGGGCAGCGGTTCACGCGCAAGGGATTGGCGACACGGAACCGCATCGTGGAGGGTGCCGCTGAGTTGATGTTCGACCACGGCGTGTCGGGGATCAGTCTGAACGACGTGCGCAGCACCGTCGGCGTCAGCGGGTCGCAGCTCTCGCACTATTTCGCCGACAAACGTGACCTGACGCGTCAGGTTATCGCCGCACGCACCAACGACGTCCTGGAGTTTCATACCCAACCCGAACTGGGTGGACTCGACAGCTTCAGGGCGCTCCGCGCCTGGGCCGACGCGATCGTGGCACAGACGCAGTCGGTCTATCTACGAGGGGGATGCATCTACGGATCGCTCACGGGTGAGTTGCTTGAGGCCGACGGTGATGTCCTTGACGACCTTGCCGCGGGGTATGAGCGTTGGTTGAAGCTTTTTCACAACGGGTTGACAGCGATGCGTCGTCGCGGCGACCTGACAGCAGACGCCGATCCACGTCACCTGGCGGTTGCGCTCGTCGCCGCGCATCAGGGCGGAATCATGCTGACCCACGTGACGGGAAGTGTCGAACCGGTGCGCGCCACGCTCAGTGCGGCGCTCGACTACGTCGGCTCGTTCCGGCAGGCATCCAAAAGGCGTGCAAATCGTTCTGTTCTGCGTTCCGCGAAAGCCTGATCCCCAACTGGCTGTCGGACCGTTGCGAGTTCCCTGGGATGTTCCTGTGAGCGTCTAGACATCTATGGGTGGAATGACCCAGAATACTGGGCTATAGAGCCCAATCTAGCGCGGGTTAGGAACTGTTATCCCGATGCGCGTGCTCACGCTCTTACACGTCACGCAACACGTCCGGCCACTTGACCAGCATTTGCCAGTCGATACTGAAATAGCCGTAGCGAGAAGGGAATTACGAAGATGAGTGCACCTGCGCAGGGGCTTAGCCAGACCCCGACCCCTTCGGGGCGAGAGTTCGATGTGATCGTCCTGGGAGCCGGCCCGGTGGGCCAGAACGTTGCGCTCCGTGCGAGGGCGGCCGGGCTATCCGTCGCGCTAGTCGAGCGTGAGCTAGTGGGCGGAGAGTGCTCGTACTGGGGTTGCATTCCGAGCAAGGCGTTACTTCGTCCGGTGATAGCCGTTGCGGATGTCTGCCGTATCGAGGGTGCCCGGGAGGCGATCGGCGGCCCAATCGCGACCGCAGGAGTGTTCGGGCGGCGCGATCGGTACGTGACCAACTGGAATGACAGCGGCCAGGCCGCTTCCATGGAGGGAACGGGCGTCCAGGTGGTTCGCGGCGACGCGCGCTTGGACGGTTCGCGCCGCGTTGTGGTTGCAACACACGACGACACCCTCGTTGTGTTGGCTGCGCGCCATGCGGTTGCCATCTGCACTGGCAGTACCGCGACCCTGCCCGACATCCCCGGCGTGGCCGAGGCGAAGCCATGGACGAACCGAAGGGCGACCGATAGCAGCGCGGTGCCAACACGATTGGCTGTCGTCGGCGCCGGGGGCGTGGGCGTCGAGATGGCCACGGCGTGGCGCGGTCTGGGGTCGAAGGTCACGTTGTTGGCCCGCACACCGGGTCTCCTTCCCAGGATGGAACCGTTCGTGGGTGAATTCGTCAGCCGGGGCCTCACCGAAGCCGGAGTGGATGTTCGCACGGGTGTGTCGGTGACCGAATTGCACCGGCCCGGTGGATCTGGGCCGGTTGGGGTGACCCTGGATAACGGCGATCAGTTCGAAGTAGACGAAATCCTTTTCGCCACCGGCAGGACGCCCAATACCGCCGACATCGGGCTCGATACGGTCGGTCTATCGCCGGGATCCTGGCTTGATGTCGACGACACATGTCTGGTGCGCGGCGTCGATGGCGACTGGCTGTACGCGCTCGGCGATGTAAATCACCGGGCCCTGCTCACGCATCAGGGTAAGTACCAGGCGCGCATGGCCGGCAACGCGATTGGAGCCCGCGCGCATGGAGATCTCCTCGACATCACCCCCTGGGGCGCTCATGTCGCTACGGCCGATTCACATGCAGTACCACAGGTCTTCTTCACCGATCCCGAGGCCGCATCGGTCGGGCTGACCGCCGAGCAAGCCGAGCGGTTGGGGCATCGGATCAAGGTCGTCGACGTCAACATCGGCGATAGCGTTCCTGGCGCGAACTTCTACGCCGACGGCTACACCGGGCGCGCTCGAATGGTGGTCGATGTCGAACACGACTACCTGCTGGGCGTCTCCTTCGTCGGACCGGGTGTGGCCGAGTTGCTGCACTCGGCCACCATCGCCGTCGCGGGCCGGGTACCGATCGACCGGTTGTGGCATGCGGTGCCGTGCTTCCCGACCATCAGCGAAGTGTGGCTGCGGCTCATGGAAGCCAACCGCGACACACCCCATCCAGCCGAACGGTCCCATGGATCACTAGTCGAGGCCCGATGATGACGCGAGTACGAGTCGCCGCCGCTTGCGGGGCAGCCCTGGTGGTCATCGCCACTATCGCGGGGTGCGGAACCTCCGGTAATCAAGCGCCTTCCACATCAACCACGCCGTCGACAACGACCACCACGACGACGTCGCCGCCGGCCACGACACCCCCCGCGGCCCCGCCGACCGAGAAGAACCTCGACCCAACTGGAGGCAACCTGTTCTCGCCGCAGGTGATCGCGCCGCCGGCGCCGACCGAACCGCCTGGCGTCCATCGCAACAAGCACTAGCGAGGTAGGAATTTGACCATGAGTTCGAAGCAGATTGCTCGTCGCACGCTAGCTGTCGCCAGTGGCGTCGCCATGATCGCGTTGGCCGCCGCGTGCGGCAATGGCGGCAACGAAGCGCCGTCGACATCGACGACTCCGACCACCACATCGACGACATCATCGACCACAGCGCCGCCGTCTCCGACAGAGAAGACCATCAATCCCGGTGGCGGTAATCTGTTCACCCCAGGTGTCAAAGCGACTCCCGCGCCTAACGTTCCGCCGGGCCAGCACCCTGGCATCAACGGCATTCCGTAGCGCGAGTAGTCGTCACGCCTGGAAGCGGTAGCCCATCCCGGCTTCGGTGAGCAGATGCACCGGATGTGACGGATCGTCTTCCAGCTTGCGTCGTAATTGCGCCAGGTACACCCGCAGGTAGTGGGTTTCCTTGGCGTAGGCCGGGCCCCACACTTCCTTGAGTAGCTCTTCGCGTCCGACGAGCTTGCCGCGGTTGCGCACCAACATCTCGAGCATGCCCCATTCGGTGGGCGTCAGATGCACCTCGGCGCCGTTCTTGGTCACCTTCTTGGCGGCCAGATCCACTGTGAACGACGATGTTTCGACGACGGGTTCGTCGGTGTCGGACGCTGCGGCGGCGCGGCGCACAGCGGCACGCAGCCTGGCCAGAAACTCGTCCATGCCAAAGGGTTTGGTGACGTAGTCGTCTGCGCCGGCATCCAGCGCCTCCACCTTGTCCGACGAATCGGTGCGGGCCGACAGCACGATCACCGGCGCGGTCAGCCAGCCACGCAGACCCGCCAGCACCTCGATCCCGGACATATCGGGCAGCCCGAGGTCCAGCACGATGACGTCGGGGCGGTGGTCGGCGGCGGTCTTGAGTGCCTGGGCTCCGGTGCTTGCGGTGTCCACTTCATAGCCGCGCACCGACAGGTTGATGCGCAGCGCCCGAAGGATCTGCGGTTCGTCGTCGATGACGAGCACCCGGGTCATGCCGAACCGTCCTTAGGCGGTGCGGGCAAATCGATTTCGACGGTGAGGCCGCCACCGGGGGTGTCGTTGGAGGAGATGGCGCCGCCCATCGCCTCGACGAACCCGCGCGCGACCGACAGCCCAAGACCGACGCCGATGGTGGTGTCCTGGTCGCCGAGCCGTTGAAACGGTGCGAACAATCGCTCCTCGGTTCCGCGTGCTATGCCGGGGCCTTCGTCGATCACCGCGATCAGCACCCGCTCACCGACCTGGCCGGCGTTGACTCGCACCGGGCTGTCCTTGGCGTAGCGCAGCGCGTTGTCGATCAGGTTGGCCAGCACTCGCTCGAGCAGACCGCTGTCGGCCATCACCACGGCATCATCGACCTCGACCTTCACCCTGTCGAGTCCTCCTCGGCCAAAACCGGTGATGCCCTTGCTGATTCCCAGCAGCGCACGCTGCACCGCTTCCTCCAGATACACCCGGCGCACCTCGGGCCGCACGACTCCCGCTGCCAGCCGCGACGAGTCGAGCAGGTTTCCGACCAACGCGGTCAGCTGGTCGATGGACTCCTCAATGGTGGCGAGCAGTTCCGCGGTGTCCTCGGCGGAGAAGTCGACGTCGCTGCTGCGCAAACTGGACACCGCGGCCTTGGCGGCGGCCAGGGGCGTGCGCAGGTCGTGGCTGACCGCGGACAGCAGCGAGCGCCGCAGCTCATCGGCCTGTGCGATGGCCTCGGCCTTACCGGCCTCCTCGGTCAGCTCGCGTTGTTTGACCAGGCTGGCCGCCTGCCCGGCGACGGCGCCGAGCACGCGGCGGTCCCGTGCGGACAGCTTCTTGCCTGCCAGCAGCATCCAGAATTCGTCGTCGCCGACCTCGATCGCGGTGTCCGCGGTGTCGACGTCCACGCATGGATCCGCGCCAACGCAGCCGACGATGGCCGTACCGTCGGGTCCTGCGCGCAGCAGGCTGACGGTGCGTTGTGCGTAGGTCTCGCGGACCCGTTCCAACAACGTGTCGAGGTCCGCGCCGCGCAGCACCGAGCCGGCGAACAAGGCCAGCAGTTCGGCCTCCTGCGATGCGTGCCTGGCCTCGCGCGCGCGCTTCGCGGCGCTGTCAACCAGTGCCGCCACTGCAACGGCAACGGCCAACAGCACCACCGTCGTGATCGCGTTGTCAGGCTCGGCGATCGTGAACGTGTAGCGGGGTTCGATGAGAAAGTAATTCAGCAGCAGTCCGGACAGTAAAGCCGACAGCACTGCGGGCGCCACACCGCCCAGCAGCGCGACGACCAGCACGCCGACGAAAAAGAGGGCGCTCTCCCCGCCGACTCCGGTGAACGGGTCGAGCAGAAGCACAATCAGGGCGCAGATGGCGGACGGAACCACAAGGGCAGCAAGCCAAGATGTCAGATGGCGCTGCAGCGGGGTGAGCGTCGAAAGCGAGGGCCCGCGTTTGGCCTCTGGGTGGGTCACCATGTGCACGTCGATCTTGCCCGACTGCTGCACCACCGAGGCGCCGATGCCCTCGTCGAAGATTCGTGCCCACCGCGACCGCCGGGACGTGCCGAGCACCAGCTGGGTGGCGTTCTCGTCGCGGGCGAAATCCAGCAGCGCGGAGGGCACGTCGTCGCCGACCACCGTGTGCAGGGTGGCGCCAAGGCTGGCGACCAGTTCACGCACCTTGCCCATCTGGGGCGCGGAGACACCGGCAAGACCGTCTCCGCGAACCACATGCACCACCATCAGTTCGGCGCTCGACCTCGATGCGATGCGGGATGCTCTGCGTACCAACGTTTCCGACTCAGCGCCACCGGTGACCGCGACCACCACCCGCTCGCGGGCCTCCCACGTATCGGTGATCTTGTTGTCGGCGCGATACTTGGCCAACGCGGCATCGACCTGGTCGGCAAGCCAGAGCAGCGCGATCTCGCGGAGCGCGGTCAGATTCCCGCGCCGAAAGTAGTTGGTCAACGCCGCGTCGATTCGCTCTGGCGCATACACGTTGCCGTGGGACAGCCTGCGCCGCAGCGCCTCTGGGGTGATGTCGACGAGCTCGATCTGGTCGGCGGCGCGCACGACCTCGTCTGGCACCTTCTCCTGCTGCTCGATACCCGTGATCTGGGTGACGACGTCGTTGAGGCTCTCCAGGTGCTGGACGTTCACGGTGGAGATCACGGTGATGCCCGCGTCGAGAAGCTCCTCGATGTCCTGCCAGCGTTTTGGGTTCTTGCTGCCAGGGGTGTTGGTGTGGGCGAGCTCGTCGACGAGCACGACCTGAGGGTCGCGTGCCAGCACAGCGGGCACGTCGAGTTCGGGGAAGCGACTCCCGCGGTACTCGATGTAGTGCGGCGCGACGACCTCGATGCCGTCGAGCAGCGCGGCGGTCTTCTTGCGGCCGTGTGTCTCGACGACGGCCGCGACGACGTCGGTGCCGCGTTCCACGCGGCGATGCGCCTCGCCGAGCATCGCGTAGGTCTTGCCGACCCCGGGCGCCGCGCCCAAGTAGATGCGCAGCTCCCCGCGCTTCTTCTGGTAGTCGGGCCGATCGGTCACCAGCTCATCATCCACCAGTAACCTCAGCTAGTTGCTGGGTACTTCTGGTCCAGTTCCAGGTTCAGCTCCAGGACGTTGACCCGAGGTTCGCCCAGGAAGCCGAGGGTTCGGCCTGCGGAGTTGTCGGCGACGGCCGCACGGATCTGGTCCTCGGCGACGCCGCGGGCCTTGGCCACCCTGGCGATCTGGAGGCCGGCGTAGGCCGGCGAGATGTTGGGGTCCAGGCCGCTGCCGCTGGCGGTGACCGCGTCGGCAGGCACCTCGGGGTCCGCTGGCGCGCTGCCGCGGATCGGCACGATCTGCCCGAGGCTGTAGTCCTCGCCGAGCTTGGCGCATTCGACGCGCACACCTTCATAGGTGTCGACGAACGGCGTCTGGGTCGTGTCACACGGCTCGTTGACGCTGACCACCTTCGTCGGGTGCACGACGTTGCCGCGCGCGTCGCGCGGGCCGAGCACCGCCAACACCGCGCCGACGCCGCCGCCGGTGCAGAACGGCCGCGCGCCGTCCACACCCTCGAGCTCAGCCACGGCTGCACTGCGCTGACAGACCAGCGTGAGCAGGCTCGGCTTGTCGGGTGTGTCGACGATGCTCTCGGGTCCAAGGTTGCTTGCGCTGGTGGCCAACGGGTCGTAGCCATCACCGGCAGCCGACGGGCGGCTCTGGAAGTACTGCGGCAACGGATTGCCGTCGGCATCGGTGAATGACTGCCCAATGAGGCTGCTGCCCACCGGCTTTCCATCCGCCTCGATGATCGAGCCGTTGGCGTTGTCCCGCAGGCCGGGGATCTGGGCGACCAGCCAGATGAAGACCGGATAGGCGATCCCCAGGATCACGGTGAGCACCAGCAGAGCCCGCAGCGCGGCCCAATGCTGACGAACAAGATTGGTGAAGTTCATAGTCACATTCCCGGGAAGAGTTGGATTACCAGATCGATCAGCTTGATGCCGATGAACGGGGCGATTATTCCGCCGAGTCCATAGACGTAAAGGTTGCGGCTCAACAACTTTGACGCACTGCTGGGCGTGTAACGCACACCGCGCAGTGACAGTGGAATCAGCGCGATGATGACGAGCGCGTTGAAGATCACCGCCGACAGGATCGCCGACTGCGGGCTGTGCAGCCGCATGACGTTGAGCAGGTCAAGGCCGGGGAACAGCGCCACGAACATCGCAGGGATGATCGCGAAGTACTTCGCGATGTCGTTGGCGATGGAGAACGTGGTCAACGCGCCGCGGGTGATCAACAGCTGCTTGCCGATCTCGACGATCTCGATCAGCTTGGTCGGGTCGGAGTCGAGGTCGACCATGTTGCCGGCCTCTTTGGCCGCCGAGGTGCCGGTGTTCATGGCCACGCCGACATCGGCCTGCGCCAGTGCGGGCGCGTCGTTGGTGCCGTCGCCGGTCATCGCGACCAGCTTGCCGCCGGCCTGCTCCTTCTTGATCAGCGCCATTTTGTCTTCTGGCGTGGCCTCGGCGAGGAAGTCGTCGACACCGGCCTCGTCGGCGATGGCCTTGGCGGTCAACGGGTTATCGCCGGTGATCATGACGGTGCGAATGCCCATGCGGCGCATTTCGTCGAACCGCTCACGCATGCCCTGCTTCACCACGTCCTTGAGGTGGATCACGCCGAGCACCGACGCGGTGCCGTTGAGCACCTGGCCGACCACCAGCGGGGTGCCGCCTGCGGCGGAGATGCCGTCGACGATGTCGCCGAGTTCGGCTGAAACGCGGCCGCCCTCGTTTCGCACCCACTCGGCGACCGAGCTGGCCGCTCCCTTGCGAAGCAAGTGGCCGTCATCGAGGTCGACGCCCGACATCCGGGTCTGCGCGGTGAATTCGACCCAGCGTGCGTGGGCCAGCTCACCGGGAGTCCTTGCCCGGAGGCCGTATTCCTGTTTGGCGAACACCACGATGGACCGGCCTTCGGGCGTTTCGTCGGCAAGGCTCGACAGCTGGGCCGCGTCGGCAAGCGCTTCTGGCGTGACACCGGTCAGCGGGACGAATGCCGCGGCCTGCCGGTTGCCCAGCGTGATGGTGCCGGTCTTGTCGAGCAGCAGCGTGTTGACGTCGCCTGCGGCTTCGACGGCGCGACCCGACATGGCCAGCACGTTGCGTTGCACCAGCCGGTCCATTCCCGCGATGCCGATGGCGGACAACAGCGCGCCGATGGTGGTCGGGATGAGGCAGACCAGCAGCGACACCATGACGATGCCGGTGACGCCATTGCCGTTGAGCGCCAACGAGTCCGGGACGCCAGGGTTGTTCATCTTCGAGTAGATCGCGAGCGGCTGCAAAGTCGCGACGGCGAACACGAAGATGATCGTCAACGACGCCAGCAGGATGTTGAGTGCGATCTCGTTCGGTGTCTTCTGCCGGTTGGCGCCCTCGACCAGCGCGATCATCCTGTCGATGAAGCTCTCGCCGGGTTTCTGCGTGACCTTCACGACGATGCGGTCCGACAGCACGGTGGTGCCGCCGGTGACCGCGGACCGGTCGCCGCCGGACTCGCGGATCACCGGGGCCGATTCCCCCGTGATCGCCGACTCATCCACCGAGGCAATGCCTTCCACGACGTCGCCGTCGCCGGGGATAGTCTGGCCTGCCTCGACCACCACGATGTCACCCTGTTGCAGCAGTGGCGCCGCGACTTCTTCTTCGCGACCGGGAGCGCCTGGTGTCCAGCCGTTGAGGCGTCGGGCCATGGTCGCGGTCTTGGTCCTGCGCAGCGATTCGGCCTGAGCCTTTCCGCGGCCCTCGGCGACGGCTTCAGCCAGGTTGGCGAAAATCACTGTGAGCCAGAGCCAGATGACGATCAGCGAGGCAAACCATGACGGGTCGACGATGGCGAGCACGGTGCTCCACACCGCGCCGATCTCGACGATGAACATGACCGGGTTGCGCCACAGCGTGCGCGGATTGAGCTTGCGCAGCGCATCGGGCAGCGAGCGCCACAGCATCTTGGGATCCAGCAGGCCGCCCTGGACCCGTTTCGGGGTATGGCCCTGCGGCTCAGTGGCCCTGGCGGAATCGATTGTGGTGGTGGACATTATCAGTGGATTCCTTCAGCGAGGGGGCCGAGCGCGAGCATGGGCAGGAAGGTCAGGGCGACCAGGATCAACGTGACCCCGGCGACCATGCCGACGAACTGCGGTCGGTGGGTGGGCAGCGTGCCGATGGAATCCGGCGTCTTGCCCTGCTTGGCCAGTGCGCCGGCCAGCGCCAGCACGAAGATGATCGGAAGGAATCTGCCGAAGACCATGGCCAGGCCCAGTGCGGTGTTGTACCACTCGGTGTTGACCGAGATGCCCGCGAACGCCGAGCCGTTGTTGTTACCCGCGGAGGTGAACGCGTAGAGCACTTCCGAGAGCCCGTGCGGCCCGGAGTTGAGCATGCTGGCGCGTTGGCCGGGCATCGCCATGGCGATTGCGGTGCCGGTCAACACGATCAGCGGGGTGATCAGGAAATAGGTTGCGGCAAGCTTGATCTCGCGTGGCGTGATCTTCTTCCCGAGGTATTCCGGTGTGCGCCCGACCATCAGGCCCGCGACGAACACGGTGATGATGGCTAACACGAGCATGCCGTACAGGCCCGAACCGACGCCGCCGGGAGCCACCTCGCCGAGCTGCATGTTGAACAGCGTGATCATGCCGCCGAGGCTGGTGTAGGAGTCGTGGAACGAGTCGACGGCTCCGGTTGAGGTCAGCGTCGTCGCGGCGGCGAACACTCCCGAATTGGCGACGCCGAAGCGCTGTTCCACACCCTCCATCGCCGAACCGATTGCGGTGGGCACGGTTCCGTGGGCTTGCAGCTGGAAGAGCATCATCAGGCTGACGCTGAGCGTGGCGATGATGCCCATCACCGCGACAATCGCGTAGCCGTGCTTGCGGCTGTCGACCATGCGGCCGAAGGTGCGAGGCAGGGAGAAGGCGATGACCAGAAGCAGGAAGATCTCGACCCAGTTGGTCCACGTCGTCGGGTTCTCGAACGGATGCGAGGAGTTGGCGTTGTAGAAGCCGCCACCGTTGGTGCCGAGTTCCTTGATGACCTCCTGGCTGGCCACCGGGCCGCCCGGGATCGTCTGCTGGCCGCCGGCCAGCGTGTTGACGACCTGGTCGTGCAGCGCGAAGTTCTGGATCACACCGCCGGAGATCAGGATGATGGCGCCGATGATCGAGATGGGCAGCAGGATGCGGATAATGCCGCGGACCAGGTCCACCCAGAAGTTGCCCAGTTCGGTCGAGTTCCGCCGGGCCAGGCCGCGAATGAACGCCATCGCGACGGCCATGCCGACGGCGGCGGACACAAAGTTTTGTACCGAAAGACCCGCCATCTGCACCAGGTGGCCCTGGGTCGACTCACCCGAGTACGCCTGCCAGTTGGTGTTTGTCACGAAGCTGACTGCGGTGTTCCAGGCGAGCGCCGGCGTCATGGGCGTGGCCGGATCGTTCAGGTGCAGCGGCAGCCTGCCCTGGACGAGTTGGAGGATGAAAAGGAACAGCACGCTGATCGCCGAGAAGGCGAGCACGCTGCGGGCGTAGGCGCCCCATGTCTGTTCCGATTTCGGGTCGGCGCCGATCATCCGGTAGATGACGCGCTCACTGCGCGAGTGCTTTTCGGAGCTGTAGACCCGGTACATGTAGTCGCCGAGCGGCACGTGCACGGCCGCCAGTGCAATGATGAGCATCGCGAGGAAGATGATCCCCGCTGTTGTCGTACTCACTAAAACCTCTCGGGGAAGAGCAGTGCGGCGAACAAGAAGAGCGCCAGAAGGACGACCAGCACGAGGCCGATGACGTTGTCGTAGCTCACAGTCCTTCGACCAACTTCTGAATCAGGCCGAGTAGGGCGAAGATCGCCACTGTCAGCACGATGTACACCAGCACGGACATTGCCGTCTCCCACACATTTACGGGCTGCCGGATTTCGGCGGCCTGGTACAGGAAACGTCCTGTTCAGGAGTTTGAGGCGGGCCTTAACGGTTTCTTGACGGCCTGGGCGCGATCCTTTACGGACTTTGACGCCGTGCGGCGCCCGATGAGACGCCGTCGGGGTGATCACGCGGGGCAGGACAGGCGCCACGCGCGCTCGGAATGGAGCGCCTAGCCTGGCGGGGTGCTGACCGAACTCGTCGACCTGCCGGGTGGCTCGTTCCGCATGGGGTCTGTCGACTTCTATCCGGAAGAGGCTCCGGTTCATACGGTGTCGGTGTCGCCGTTCGCGATCGAGCGTCATCCGGTCACCAACGCCCAGTTCGCTGACTTCGTCGCAGACACCGGCTACGTCACCGTCGCCGAACGCCCGCTGGACCCGGCCGACTTTCCCGGAGTCCCGCCGGCCGAACTCGTCCCCGGCGCGCTGGTGTTCCGGTCCACGAGCGGACCGGTCAACCTGCGCGACTGGCGGCAGTGGTGGACATGGGAGCCCGGCGCCTGCTGGCGTCACCCGTTCGGGCCCGACTCGTCGATCGACGACCGTCTGGACCACCCGGTGGTGCAGGTCTCCTATCCCGACGCCGCGGCGTATGCGGCGTGGGCGGGGCGCCGGCTGCCCAGTGAGGCGCAGTGGGAGTACGCGGCCCGGGCCGGCGCGACTTCCGCGTACGCCTGGGGCGACGACGTCCAGCCCGATGGCCGGTTGATGGCCAACACCTGGCAGGGCAGGTTCCCGTACCGCAACAGCGGTGCCCTCGGCTGGGCAGGCACCTCGCCGGTCGGCACCTTCCCGGCCAACTGGTTCGGTCTGGTCGACATGATCGGCAACGTCTGGGAGTGGACCACCACGCCGTATGCCCGGCAGCACCGGACGGGCGAACCCGCCGAGGGCTGCTGTCCGCCGCCGGCCCCGTCCGGGGACCCGACCGTCAACCAGGCACTCAAGGGCGGCTCACACCTGTGCGCGCCCGAGTACTGCCACCGCTACCGCCCCGCCGCGCGGTCGTCGCAATCCCAGGACAGCGCCACCACCCACATCGGTTTCCGCTGCATCGCCTGACGGGTGGACTGGCCCGGCGCTGGCGAAACATTCGCCGCAACGCCACCGCGAAGGCCCTGGCCTGAGCGTTTTACGGCGGGCAGGTGGCGTAACATTCCGCTTACCGCCACCCCGTCGGCGGAGTGGCACAGTAAGTGCATGCCACGGCAACCGAAGATCCCTCCGAAGGACTTTCCGCGTCCGTCGGTACGGGAGTACGCCGGTAACCGTGCCGACGCCGCCCGGTGGGTGCGCGACGTCCTCCGCGGCCAGATCCTCGAAGGCGCCTTCGGTGGACTGGCAGCCGCGCGTCCGGCGCTGCCGTCGGAATCCGAACTCGCCGCAGAACTCGGAGTGAGCCGCAACGCGATCCGTGAGGCGCTGGAACTGCTACGCGGCGAGGGCCTCATCACCCGGGTGCAGGGCGCCGGAACGTTCGTCACCGGCGCGAAACTCCGCCAGCATCTCGACCGGCTGGAAGGGCTGGCGGAATCGCTTGCCGGACATCGTCTGCCGGTGGACAACGAGGTGCTGTCGGTGCGCGAGTCCACGGCGACGCCATTCGTGGCGGCCAAACTCCAACTTCCGGAGAATGCGCCGATCCTGTTCATCGAACGGCTGCGCTCCGTTGGTGGGCTGCCCCTGTCGCTGGACACAACGTCGCTGCGAGTCGGCGCCATCCCGGTCGACGCCGAACTGGCCCATCAGGACGTCTTCGCGCTCATCGAGCAGGAACTCGGCGTCCGGCTGGGCTGGGCGGAGATCACCGTCGAATCCGTTGCGGCGGACGCGAAGACCGCCGAACTCCTCAAGATCCGTCCGGGAGCACCGCTGTTGCTGCTCCACCGTCTCACCCACCTCGAGGACGGCACCCCGTTCGACCTCGAGACCGTGCGGTATCGCGGCGACCGGTGCTCATTAGTGACGACCGCCGCCAGGGGCGCCACTTCGCCCCCTTCGTAACCTCCAGCGCCACCGCACAACACGCCCGCAAGGGATCAATTCGCAATCACACGAGAGGTGTATTCAGCATGCCCGCACAACCCAACATCGTGTACTTCCACGTCGACAACCTCGGCATGGGTGAGCTCGGCTGCTACGGCGGCGGCATCCTGCGCGGCGCCGATACCGCCCGCGCCGACGCCTTCGCCGCCGAATCGCTGAAGCTGTCACACTTCGTCGTCGAGCCGCAGTGCACGCCGACCCGGTCGGCCCTGATGACCGGCCGGTACCCGATCCGGTCGGGCAACCACACCATCGCACTCGGCGGCAACGGTGGCGGCATCGTCGCCTGGGAGCGCACGATGAGCGACATTCTCTCCGAAGCAGGCTACGCAACAGCGTGTTTCGGCAAATGGCACATTGGTGCCGAAGATGGTCGCTGGCCGACGGACCACGGCTTCGACGAATGGTACGGACCGGCCCGCACCTACGACGAGTGCCTGTGGCCGGACGATCCCTGGTACGACGGTGACCGCGACGGCTACTCCTACATGTACGACGGCACGAAGGCCGACGGAGTCACAACAACCGACCAGCAGCTAACGGTGAAGCTGAAGGGGCAGATGGACGGCGAATACGACCGCCGCGCCAAGGCTTTCATGAAGCGGAGCGTCGACGAAGGCAAGCCGTTCTACCTGTACCACAACCACTCGCTGATGCACTTCCCGATGGAAGTGCGTGAGGAGTTCAAAGGCAAGAGCACCAACGGCAACTGGGGTGATTCGCTGCTGATGCTCGACCATGACTTCGGCAGCATCCTGGACGCGTTGACCGAACTCGGGATCGAGGACAACACCATCGTGGTCTTCGCCGGCGACAACGGCGCCGAGGATCACCTGGCCGGCCGCGGCACCGCAGGGTTCTTCGACGGCTCCTACTTCAGCTCGGCCGAAGGCGGTATCCGCACACCGTGCCTGATTCGCTGGCCCGGCAAGGTGACTCCGCGCGAAAGCAACGACATGGTGCACGTCACCGACATGTTCCCGACGTTGCTTCGGTGGGCCGGCTGCGACGTACCCGACGACCGGATCATCGACGGCATCGATCAGCGCGAGTTCTTCGCCGGTGATGTCGACGAATCCAAGCGCGACGGCTGCATGGTGTGGCTCAACGAGGAACTGCACGCAGTCAAGTGGTCACAGTTCAAAATCAATTTCAAGCGTCAGCAGCATTTCCACGACCCCGAGATCCCCCTGGGGTTCGCGCGCATCACGAACCTGCTCGAAGACCCGAAGGAACGCGAAGCGGTCAACCAGACCTGGGTGCGGTGGTGGGTGATGCAGCACGCCTACCGCTTCATCCAGGAGTTCGACGAGAGCGTCAAGACCGAGGAGCTCATCCCGGCCGGCGCGCCCATCGACTTCGTGCCGGCCCGCCCACAGTAGGCCGAGATGACCACGTCGAACCGCTATGGCGCCGAATCGATCACGATCCTGGAGGGGCTGGACGTGGTCCGTAAACGTCCCGGGATGTACATCGGGTCGACAGGCGAGCGCGGCCTGCATCACATGATCTGGGAGGTCGTCGACAACGCCGTCGACGAGGCGATGGCCGGCCACGCCACCCGGGTCGAGGTGACGTTGCTGGCCGACGGCGGCGTCGAGGTGGTCGACGACGGACGCGGGATCCCGGTGGCCAAGCACGCCACCGGGATCCCCACCATCGACGTGGTGATGACGCAGTTGCACGCCGGCGGCAAGTTCGACTCCGACTCCTACAGCGTCTCCGGCGGACTGCACGGCGTTGGGGTGTCGGTGGTCAACGCGCTGTCCACCCGCCTCGAAGTCGACATCAGCCGCGATGGCCACCGTTGGTCGCAGACCTATGACCGGTCAGTGCCGGGCACCCTGAGCAAGGGCGCGCCGACGCCCGCGACCGGTACGACGGTGCGGTTCTGGGCCGATCCGGCGATCTTCGAGTCCACCTCCTTCCGCCTCGAGACGATCACCCGCCGCCTGCAGGAGATGGCGTTCCTCAACCGCGGCCTGACGCTCGCCATCGAGGACCGGCGCACCGACGCCGAGGCGTCCGACCGGCGCACGTTCAACTACTCCGGCGGCCTCGTCGACTTCGTCGCGCACATCAACCGGACGAAGGAGCCGATCCAGCAGGGCATCATCGGATTCACCGGTGCCGCAACTGGATTCGAGATCGAGGTGGCGATGCAGTGGAATGCCGGCTACTCCGAATCGGTGCACACCTTCGCCAACACCATCAACACCCACGAGGGCGGCACGCACGAGGAGGGCTTTCGGGCGGCGCTGACCACGGTGATCAACAAGTACGCCAAGGACAAGAAGCTGCTCAAGGACAAGGACCCGAACCTCACCGGCGACGACATCCGGGAAGGCCTAGCCGCCGTTGTCGCGGTAAAGGTGGCCGAACCGCAGTTCGAGGGCCAGACCAAGACGCGGCTGGGCAACGCCGACGTGCGCTCGTTCGTGCAGAGGACCTGCCACGAGCGGCTGACGCACTGGCTGGACGCCAACCCGACGGAGGCCAAGGTCGTCATCACCAAGATCTCGTCCTCGGCAAACGCCCGGCTGGCCGCGCGCAAGGCGCGGGAGCTGGTGCGCCGCAAGAGCGCCACGAACATCGGCGGCCTGCCAGGCAAGCTCGCCGACTGCCGCAGCACCGACCCGCGGAAGTCTGAACTGTATGTGGTGGAGGGTGATTCGGCCGGCGGCTCGGCCAAGAGCGGCCGGGACTCGATGTTCCAGGCGATCCTGCCCTTGCGCGGCAAGATCATCAACGTCGAGAAGGCCCGCATTGACCGGGTGCTCAAGAACACCGAAGTTCAGGCCATCATCACCGCGCTGGGCACCGGCATTCACGACGAGTTCGATCTCGCCAAGCTGCGCTATCACAAGATCGTGCTGATGGCCGACGCCGACGTCGACGGCCAGCACATCTCGACACTGCTGTTGACGCTGCTGTTCCGCTTTATGAAGCCGCTCATCGAGAACGGGCACATTTTCCTGGCGCAGCCGCCGCTGTACAAGCTGAAATGGCAACGCAGCGCACCGGAATTCGCCTATTCCGACCGCGAACGCGACGGATTGCTCGCGGCCGGCCAGCGGGCGGGTAAGCGTATCAATAAGGACGACGGCATCCAACGCTACAAGGGTCTCGGCGAGATGGACGCCAAGGAACTGTGGGAGACCACGATGGACCCGTCGGTGCGGGTGCTGCGCCGGGTTACCCTCGACGACGCCGCCACCGCCGACGAGCTGTTCTCGGTGTTGATGGGCGACGACGTCGAGGCCCGCCGGAGCTTCATCACCCGTAACGCAAAGGACATCCGCTTCCTCGACATCTGAGGCTCAGAGCGCGGGCAGCACCAGGTACGTCACCACGAGTGCGGTCAACGCCAGCACCGCCGCCCCGGCGCCGAGCACCTCGCGCCGGGCGGCGCCGTGCGTGGCGGCCGGACGGGCACTGAGCATCCGGCGGCGCCGGACACCGACCAGGAACACCGCGGTGGCGACGACGGCGACGACGGCAGCCACGGCCATCCGCGCCGGATGATCGAACAGGTGCACCACGTCGCGGTCCTTAAGCAATACCAGGCACCCGCTGACCACGACCGCCAGTGACGTCCTGGTCCAGGCCAGCGCCGTACGTTCGGGTTGCAGGCCACGGTCCTGCGCCAACGCCTGACGGGTCACGACGCCGCGACCGCCAGCGCGACGGTCACCAGCCCGATCACCATGAGCCCGACCGTCAGATACACCGGCGTCGACGGACGCGGCAGCGGCTGGTCGCGCCGCATCGCGTAGTCGACCTGGTACCACCGGTGCAGCCCGGCGCCGGAGGTCAGCATCGCCAGCACGCCGACGACGGCGCCCAGCGCATGCCGCAGCCCCGGGACGGCCAGTTCGGGCATGAACTGCACCACCGCTACCGCGGCGGCGAGCAGCCCGAGCGCCGTGCGCTGCCACGCGAGGAACGTCCGCTCGTTGGCGAGGGTGAACCGGTAGTCCGGCTCGATCGTCTGTGGGAGTTCCTCGGCTACAACGTGTTCGGTGTCCACCGTCCCAGTGTTTGGGGGCACTCGGCCGGCCACCAGTGCGCTGCCGGTGGCGTAACGAAGACTTCACCTGCACTCGGCGAACGGCCACCGACGCATCGGCCGCGGGCCCGCCGAGCACGGCTGGACCCGGCGGACCGGTAGGAGAACACGAGCTCACGGCGCTGCCACCTCGCCACGTTGACGTGCGTCGCTGGCGTAACCGCCGTGCAACGTTCAGTGACGGCGAGGTAACAGAGAACGCCGACGCTGGGCATCGTGAACAAGACCGACACCTCGCGGCAGGGGCGCCGCCGCACCGCCGCCGTCCTCACGGTGCTCGTGGCAGGCGCACAGGCGCTGACCGGCTGCGGGCTGCTCACCGACCCGACGGTCACCGTGAACGTGGGCTATCAGTCCAAGACCATCAACACGGTCAACGCCGGCACCCTGCTCCGCGACCGGAAGGAGCTGGAGAATGCCCTGGCACGCGTCGGCGCCGCCAACGGCAAGCGGTACCGCATTGTGTGGCAGGACTTCTCGTCGGGCGCCCCGCTCACCGCGCAGATGATCGCAACCCACGTCGACATCGGATCGATGGGCGACTACCCGCTACTCACGAACGGGTCGAAGACGCGCAAGTACGCCGACGCCGAGACCGAAATGATCGCCACCACCGGCTACAACCTGCGGGGATCGCTCAACCAGGTGGTGGTGCCCGCCTCGTCATCGGCCCGCACCCTCGGCGACCTCACCGGGCAGCGGGTCTCGACCAGCCTCGGCTCGGCCGGCGACGGAATGTTCTCGACCGCGTTGCAGCGCAACAATATCGACAAGGCCGCGCTGCAGATCCTGAACCAGGACCCGGCTGTCGGTGCGGCCGCGATCGACGGGGGGCAGGTCGACGCGCTGGCGCAGTTCGTGCCCTGGCCGCAGCTGGTGATCTTCCGCAACCAGGGCAGGCTGCTCTACGACGGCGGCGACAACGAGGTGCCGACGTTCCACGGCGTCGTCGTCCGCAAGCAATTCGCCGAGGCCCACCCCGAGGTCATGACCGCCTTCATGGAGGCGGTGAAGGCCACCACCGACTCCATCGTCGCCGACCCCCTGCAGGCCGCCCAGCGGGTCAGCGCGCTCACCGGCATCGAACCCGAGGTGGTCTACCTCTACAACGGCCCCAACGGGCTGGTGTCCTTCGACATGACGCTCAAACGCGAATTCGGCGCGGCGTTCGCGAAGGTGAAGGACTTCCTGGTCAAGCGCGGTTCAGTGACCGCCGACTTCGACGTCGCCGACTTCGTGAACGACGGGTACCTACGCGACCTGTTCGGGCCGGACTATGAGCGTCGCCGCGCCGACGTCACGAATCCGAGCGCGTTGAGGGGAACCGACGACCTGTGCCGGCTGCCCGTCGGTGACCCGGCTCAGGCGTCGGAGGTGTGGATGTCCGGAGCCGACGACACCGAGGTCGCGGCCACGCCGACCTGCCTGCTGCGGCGCGTCGCCACCACCGCCGAGGTCCGCGCCGCCTACGTCCCCGACACCGCCACCGGTATCCGGCTGTTCGCCGACCACGCCGTCTGGCTCGACGATCCCGGCGCACCGCCCACGCAGCGCTACAAGCCGTTCGCCACCGAAGCCGGCGCCGACGCCTACCGGGCCCGGCATCCGGAGGCGACCACCATCGGCTATCCGGCCGCGGTCTCGCAGTCGAGATCGTCCGGCTGATCATCCCCGAATCCATCCGATCAAAGGAGAGAAAGTGACGCTCACCCTTAGCGACGTGGGAGCCGTGCCCGCCCAGGTATCGGCCGCACCACCTCGAATCCGGTTGCGGGAAGCCATCATCGAGATGCTGCCCGCGCGACTGCGCACCCGCACCGCCGCGGTCGTGCTGCCGATGATCCCGATCGCCGCGTTCCTGGTGCTATGGCACCTGCTGACCACTTACGGCGTGGTGGCGTGGCTGCGGTTCAACCGAATGCCCACGCCGGCCAGCGTGCTCGACGCCCTGGTGGCGCGGATCGGTTCCGGTTCCTACTACGACGACCTGCTGGCAAGCCTGCAGCGCATCCTGCTCGGCTTCGGGCTGGCCGCCGTCGTCGGGGTCGCACTGGGGATCCTGGTTGGCCGCTCCGTGGTCGCGCGAATGACGTTGCGCCCCTTCATCGAAATCGTGCGGCCGATACCGGCCATCGCACTGGTGCCGCTGACCATCCTGCTATTTCCGTCCAGCGAGCAGGGCATCGTGTTCATCACGTTCTTCGCCGCGTTCTTCCCGGTGGTGGTGAGCACCATCCACGCAATGGACTCGCTGCCGAAGGTGTGGGAGGAAGCCGCAAGGACGATGGGCGCCGGCCGGGTGTCGCTGCTGTTCCAGGTGATCCTGCCGGGCGCGCTGCCCGGCATCTTCGCCGGACTGTCGGTCGCCATGGGTGTCGCCTGGATCTGCGTCGTCAGCGCCGAGATGATCTCCGGCCAGTTCGGCATCGGCTACTACACCTGGCAGTCCTACGGGCTGCTCGACTACGCCGGCGTCGTGGTCGGCATGATTTCGATCGGCGCGCTCGGGCTGATGACCGCGTGGCTCGTCGAGTACGTCGGCCGCCGGGTCAACCGCTGGCTGCCGAGAGCCGCCCGATGAGCGCCGGAGCCGTCGTCCTCGACAAGCTGAAGCTCGGATTCAACGGGGTTGTCGCCGCCGACATCACCATGGCGGTGGAACCCGGCGAGGTCGTCGTCTTTCTCGGCCCGTCCGGCTGCGGGAAGTCCACGATTCTGCGGGCGCTGGCCGGATTGCTCACCCCGATGGGCGGCACCGCCACCGTCGACGGTGCCCCGGTCACCGGTAATGCCGCCCAGTGCGCCATGGTTTTTCAGGAGGACGCGCTGTTCCCGTGGCGTACCGCGCTGAAGAACGTGCAATATCCACTGCGGCTCCGCGGCGTGCGCGGCCGTGAGTCCAAGCGCGCGGCCACCGAGCGGCTCGAGCAGGTCGGCCTGGGCGCCTACCTCGACCACCTGCCCAGCCAACTCTCCGGCGGGATGCGCCAGCGGGTGCAGCTGGCCCGCACGCTGGCCTGCGAACCGCGGGTGATGCTGATGGACGAGCCGTTCGGCGCGCTCGACGCTCAGACCCGTCTGGACATGCAGCAGCTACTGGTCTCGGTGTGGGAGGCCCAGAAGATGACGATCCTGTTCGTCACCCACGATGTCGACGAGGCACTGCTGCTCGCCGACCGGGTGGTGCTGCTCAGTCACCGGCCGGCGACCGTCGCTGACGTCATCACCATCGACCAGCCCCGCTCGGCCGAAGCGCAGTTTCACGAGCACTACCAGCGGCGTCGGCGCAGCATCCTCGACTTTCTAGGCCACAGTCCCGCGCAGAGCGCCTGACCGCCATCAGTAGGAGAATTTCGTGAGCCTGACCCTTCCTGCCTCCGGGAAGCCGCCCGTCACCGCCGAAACCTCTGTGCGACAGGCACTCCGGTCGCCGGCACGGCTGCGCACCGAGGTGTTGGCCGGGCTGGTGGTGGCGCTGGCACTGATCCCGGAGGCTATCGCCTTCTCGGTGATCGCCGGGGTCGACCCCCGCGTCGGGCTGTTCTCGTCGGTGACGATGGCGATCACCATCGCGCTCACCGGCGGGCGGCCGGCGATGATCTCGGCGGCGACGGCGGCGGTGGCCCTGGTGGTGGCGCCCGTGGCGCATGACCATGGGGTGGGCTATCTCGTGGCGACGATCTTGCTGGCGGGTCTGTTCCAGATGGTGTTGGCTCTCATCGGGGTCGCCAAACTGATGCGGTTCATCCCGCGCAGCGTGATGGTCGGCTTCGTCAACGCGCTGGCCATCCTGGTGTTCGTCTCGCAACTGCCGCACCTGATCGGGGTGCCGTGGCTGGTGTATCCGCTGACCGGGGTCGGCATCGTCGTGATGGTGCTGCTGCCCAAGATAACGACCGGGGTACCGGCGCCGCTGGTGGTCGTGCTGCTGCTGACCGCCGCGGTTGTGGTGTTCGGCTGGCACGTGCCCGATGTCGGCGATCAAGGTGCGCTACCGGATTCCCTTCCGGTGCCGGGCTTTCCGCACGTGCCCCTGACGTTGGAGACACTGCAGATCATCGCTCCGTACGCCCTCGGTGCGGCAATGGTCGGGCTGCTGGAGTCACTGATGACCGCCAAGCTCGTCGACGACATCACCGAGACGCCGTCGAACAAGACGCGGGAGGCGTGCGGTCAGGGCTTGGCCAACATCGTCACCGCGGTGTTCGGTGGCATGGGTGGCTGCGCGGTGATCGGTCAGACGATGATGAACGTCAAGATTGCCGGTGCCCGAACGCGGTTGTCCACGTTGCTGACCGGGGTATTCGTGCTCCTGCTGGTGCTCGTACTCGGTCCAGTCGTCGGCATGATCCCGATGGCTGCGCTGGTGGCGGTGATGGTCGTGATCTCGGCGGCGACGTTCGACTGGCACAGCATCGCTCCGCGCACGCTGCGGGTGATGCCGCGCAGCGAGACGGCGGTAATGGTGGTGACCGTGGTCGGCACCGTCGCGACCGGCAACCTCGCGGTCGGGGTGTCGCTGGGCGTAGTGGCGGCGATGGTCGGATTCGCACGCCGCGTAGCGCATTTGACGATCGTGGAGGGAGATTCGGCGACGTCGGGCACGCGGACGTACCGGGTACGGGGCGAGTTGTTCTTCGCATCGAGCAACGACCTGGTGCACCAGTTCGACTACGCCAACGATCCCGACGAAGTGATCATCGACCTGTCCGGCACCGACGTGTGGGACGCGTCGTCGGTGGCGGCTCTGGACGCGATCCGCCATAAGTACGAGGCGCGAGGGAAGACCCTTAGAGTCACAGGACTCGACGGGGCAAGCCTTGAGCGGCTGACCAAGCTGTCGGGGCGGCTGGGAGTCTGAAGACAGCGCCCCGGTGCGCCGGCAGATGAGAGCGTTCTCATCTTGGTATCACCGGGGCGACATCGACCGGCCCGATGCTGGACCGCATGCGGACATCGATGGGGATCGCGGCGGCAGCGCTGGCTGTGCTGGGCGCCGTCTTCGGCGTGGTGATCGCGACGTCGGGTTCGGATTTCGGGGGCCCACCTCTGGAAGCGATCACGGTCCACGCGCCGCAAAACCTACCGGCCACGCCCCAACAGATGGACGGTGCGCCTGCGGTGCCGGTGCCGCCAAGGGGTCTGCCCCGCCCGCCGGACGCGTCGACCATCGCCCCGCCGCCGCCTGCGGTGACGGCCGACGTGCCTGCCCCGCCGCCACCGATCAGCCCAGGTGACGATGGGTTCGACGACGATGGGGGCGGCGGCGACGACGGCGGCGATGACGACTGATGGCGCGGTGATCGTCGAGACCCCCGCGGTGGTGGCGCGAGAGGATGGGCCGGAGGCGGTACCGACCCGAAGGACGACGATGAGCGCTGCACCTGTCGCCGACGACCAGAGGCGACGATGGCGTCGGCTGCTGCCGTCGACGGCGCGCACGCAGATCATCGCGTGGGTGCTGCTGCTGGTGCTGGCCGCGCTCGGGGTCGTCACGTTCGTCACGTGGCGGCTGCTGGTGCGGGCGACGGACGCGCGGATGGACAGCGCGTTGCGGTTCGAGGTGGAGGAGTTCACCGAGTTGACCGAGCCCGGTGTCAATCCGCGCACGGGCGAGCCGTTTGCCAGTGTGGAGGAGGTGATCCGGGAGGCGATCGCGTACAACATCGCGAGGCCGAACGAGAAGTTCCTCGGGTATGTGGACGGCCGGTATCGGACCCAGAGCAGGCAGGAGCCGGGCGCCCAGGAGGTGCTCGCGCACGATGCCGCGTTCGCCGAGCGGGTGGCGACGGTGACCGAGCCGGCGCAGGGCCGGTATCAGCACGACGAGGTCGGGGAGGTGCGCTATCTCGCGATACCCGTTGGCCTGAACGGAGATCCGGCCCGCGGTGTGATTGTCGCGGCGTATCTGGGTGACGCGGAACGCTCGTCGGCGAACGATGCGGCCCGGCTGATGCTGATCGTGGGGTCGGTGACGATGCTCGGCGCCGCGGCCGCCGCGTGGTTGTTGGCTGGCCGGATCCTGCGTCCGCTGCGCGACGTCGCGGACACCACGCGGATGATCACCGACACCGATTTGTCTAAGCGGGTGCCGTCGATGGGCAATGGCGACGAGCTGGACCGCCTCGTCACGACGATCAACGGGATGCTCGACCGCGTCGAAGGAGGGGTGTCCGCGCAGCGGCGGTTCATCGACGACGCCGGGCACGAATTGCGCACGCCGATCACGATTGTGCGGGGTCATCTGGAGGTGCTGGACCCGCGTGATCCGCAGGATGTGACGTCGACGGTGGCACTGGTCGACGACGAGCTGGTGCGGATGAATCGCATGGTGTCGGACCTGTTGCTGCTGGCGCACTCCGAGCAGCCGTCGTTCCTGCACCCGGAAGTGGTGGACGTCGGTGCGTTGACGCAGGAGGCGTTTGAGAAGGTGACCCGCCTGGCCGAGCGGGACTTCAAACTGGAGACGGTGGCGCGGGTGGTGGCGGTGCTTGACCCGCAACGGATCACGCAGGCGTTGGTGGCGTTGGCCGATAATGCGTGCCGGTTCACCGAGGACGGTGGCTGGATCGGGGTGGGGTCGCAGTTGTCGGGAGGATGGTTGAGGTTCTGGGTGTCGGATTCGGGTCCCGGCGTCACCGATGAGGACCGCGCGCGGATCTTCGAGCGGTTCGCGCGCGGCGGCGGGCGGCGTTCTGACGGTGCGGGGCTTGGCCTTTCGATTGTTCGCGCGATCGCCGTTGCGCATGGCGGTGAGGTGCTGCTGGACAGCGTGCGCGGCAGGGGAGCGACGTTCACCGTCGCAATTCCGGCGGTACAGGAGGAACAATGGCGCGTGTCCTGATCGCGGAGGACGAGCCGCGGATCGCCTCGTTCATCGAGAAAGGTTTGTCGGCGAACGGCTTTGCCGTCACGACGGTGGCGGACGGTCCGTCGGCGTATGAGTTCGCGGCGAGCGGTGGATTCGACCTGATGGTGTTGGACATCGGGCTGCCCGAGCTGGACGGTTTCGCGGTGCTTCGCAAGCTGCGCGCGGAGAACCATGGGATCCCGGTGATTGTGCTGACCGCGCGGACGAGCGTGCAGGACACGGTGGCGGGGTTGGAGGGCGGGGCGGACGATTACATGCCCAAGCCGTTCCGGTTCGAGGAACTGCTGGCTCGGGTGCGGCTCCGGTTGGCGCCGGATCGGGTTGCCGAGTTGACCGTGTTGTCGTGCGGTGGGCTGCTTTTGGATCTGCGGACGCGGAGGGCGCAGGTGGATGGCCGGACGGTGGATCTGTCGGCGCGCGAATTCGCGTTGGCGGAGACGTTTTTGAGGCATCCGGGCCAGGTGCTGTCGCGGGAGCAGTTGCTGAGTCATGTGTGGGGGTACGACTTCGATCCGGGCTCGAATGTGGTGGATGTCTATGTCAGGTATCTGAGGCGGAAGCTGGGCGCGGAGCGGTTTGTCACGTTGCGCGGCATGGGTTATCGGCTGGACACGATTGGTTGACGCGAAGGCGCCCGCCAGTCCCGTTCGGACAGCGGGCGCCCGGGGCGCGGCTCAGTCGTCGTACCAGTCGTCCCAATCGTCGTCGCCGTACCAGTCGTCGTCGAAGCCGGCGATGTGATGGTGGAACGGAGGCGGGATCAGGTTGTCGAGGTCGTCGAGATCGTCGAACGGCCAATCGGCGGGGGCGGGGATGGTGATCGAGAGCGGCGGGGCGATGTGTGGGGTGTCGGCCAGCGCGGTGCCGGCGCCGGCGATGCTCAGACCGCCGAGGGTGGCGCCCAGGATCGCGGCCTTCCAGATGGCGTGCATGGATGTCTCCTTCTCGTAGATTTCCCGACATAGCCACGATCTCGCCGCCAGATGAGGTCTCCAGGAGTCGCCGATGAGCGAACTCTCATGCACGGGGCGCCGAGGCCCAGCCGTGATTGGCGCCGACTTCGACGACGCCGTTGCCGGCGAGGTCGCCAACAACCAGGGCGCGCACGACAAGATGAGTGACTACTTCTTCACCAATGCATCCGGAGGGCCATATCGCCCGGTGTTGCCAGCCGACACTTCCGCCTGGCCGCCGTTGAGCAGCGTATGAGCTATGAGACTGCTATGTGGCTGCCGGGGTGGGGACGGTGGGACTCGAACCCACAAATGTCAGGCGTTTTAAGCGCCCCGCCGATGCCAATTAGGCTACGTCCCCTTCAGGCAACTGAGTCTAGCGTGGGTACCGATCGCTTGTTCTTGCCTCTGAAGGTTGGCGTGAGCGAATGGCAATTGGGACACAAAAGTCGAAGGTTGTTGAGTGCGTTGTTGTGATGATTGCCATCTATGTGGTCCAGTTCCAATGGGATCGGCTGGCCCGCCCAAGTTTCGAGGCCGCACGCCGAACACCTTCGTTCGAGGACCCCTTCGTTGATGAGTCGTCGGCGCAACCGATCGGACTGAATTGGGTACTTGTTTGATAGGTAGTCTTCTAAGGGCCGCAGGCGGCTAGGAACGGTCGCGCCTCTCGACCAGGACTGTCCAGTAAAGTGGGATGTGTCGAGATTGAGACGCTCGATTGCTTTGTGAATCACGCGATAATTGCCGCCCTCAGCCGCAACACGTAACAAACGTAGAGCACCGGCAATTGAACGAGACTGCTTGATCGCCTCGCGATACTGCTCATCGTTGATTTTGTGGCGGCCAATTCTTTTCTTTTCAGGTACTGTGGCCAGAAATTCCTCTGCATCAAGTACTGTTTTGAACCGCCGCCTGAGACGGCGTCTCTTACCATCGACGTAGACTGATGCTCGCGCTTCATACCGGATACTTCCGTTTGATAGGACGACACGCAATGGTGTCCTATCAAGATGCTCATTCATTTGTTCTCCTACGGTGATGCCCGCTTCTTAAACCACTGAAAAACAGCATAGAACGGGCCACCGACATCAAGATCGACTTGCTCGATAACCGCGGGTTTAAGAAGTTTGCGTTCCGCATCGGGACATCTCTGTGGATATTAACTTGGCAAATTCTCCTGCGCGGTCTCGATCAGCCTGTTTCGCGATTGCGCTTTATTGGGGACCACATTTCGGTGGGCAATTCTGGATCCAGCCGCGTCGGCACATCACAGGTCAGGACGCCATCGATGCGGCCAACACGGCGAACTGCGAGATAGGCGCACTGGAGGCTATCGAATCGCCACTCAAGCGCTACTGCCGTCCGTAGAGGTCAGAAATGCAGGTCAGGGTGTCGTTGTCCGTTTGTGCCAGGCGTTGTACCAGGTCGGCCATAAGTGTTCGTTGAGGTCGCCGTCGCCCGACAGAGGCTCCACCGAACACCAGGAGAGAACGATGATAGACACGAAAGCCCCAGGCTACATACGGATTTCGACCAACAGACAAGCCGACAGCGGTTACGGCCTAGAGGCGCAGACGCAACAGATTCAGCGGTATTGCCAAGCTCAAGGTCTTGAGCTTGTAGCGCTGATTCCCGACGTGATGAGCGGAAAGCGCACCGATAAGTTGTACGGACGCATAGCCGCCATCACCGCGATTCGTACAGGCATGGCGAATGTGTTGGTAGTCAACACTCTTGACCGCTCAAGCCGCAGCATGGCAGACGGGGCGAAGTTGGTCGCAGACGCAAAGCTTGAAGGGTGGCGCATCGTGGGTTTAGACGGCACCGACAGCGACACCGTGAGCCAACTGACTGCACACGCGCGTCTGCTCGTCGCCGAGGAGGAACGCGAGCTGATCAGCAAGCGCACCAAGCAGGGCTTGATCAAGGCCAGGCAGGCCGGCAAGCAGCTGGGTAAGCCGAGCACTATCGACCGAAAGATAGTGCAACGCATCATCAAACAACGTGAGGCCGGACACGGCACGAAGTCCATTGCTGCAACGCTTACGCAAGGCAGGCGTTCCCGCTCCGATGGGTGGCGCGTGGAGCTACAGCACGGTAAGCCGCGTGCTTGAACGGGAAGGTGTGGCGTGATGTGTGACAAGCGATCAGAGCGGGCAGTACCGCCGAAATTGGATCGCTGCCGTGCGTTACCCAACGCCAATCTGACAGCGGAGTCCGACTTAAAATCCGTCAAGTGTCGGTTCGAGTCCCAGTGGGGACACCATGCAAAAAGAGCGCTCGTCAGCGCGCATTCTAGGGTCGTTGAGCCGTGCGAGCCGACGCTGGTCGGCGTCTCCTGACAGCAGCACGGCTCAGGTGCGCGTCACCTGCCATCCGTGAGCCAAGTTCGGCAGTTTTACGCTTCGCACGCAACTCCATCGCCTTCTCGATCAAGTTCGTAAATGTCATCACCGACGACATACACGGGACCGGACACATACTCCGGACCGTTCCCGCTACCGCCTTCGCAGTCGACGTCACTAGCGATCGGAACGCAGGAACCCTCATAGTTCGAGTCGCAGTCTGAGCCTTGCTGCTGAGGTAGAGGTGCGGCGTTCGCTGCCGGAGCAAAGGCGAGGCCTACGGCAAATCCAATTATCAGCGCTGTCAATTTTCTCACTAGCGGATACTAGCTCAGCGAATGCCCACTTCAGTCTTGTTCTTACCTGCTGGTCAGCAAAGCCCGTTACCGCCCCGCCCGCATTCGCGAACGGGGCGCCGACCGGGCCAGGCGCTGCCCACCCACGGCGGAAGCTCCTATCGGCGCGCTCAGGTCGGCGTGCGCTGGATCGGCCGCTACTTCGGCTGGCACACGACGTCGACCAAAGCGGGTTTGCCCGTCGACTGCACGTACTCCGCGGCGCGCTGAACCGCCTTCTCGATATCGGCGGAGTCGGTAATCGGCCCCTCGGCGTGCCAGGAGAATGAACGGGCAAGGGTCGCGAAGTCAGGTGCCGGGTTGTTGATCTCCATCCCAATGTGCGCGCGCTCCAACGGCGTTCCCCGTTGGCGAGCCAGGCGTTCCTGGTGTTCCCAATCGTTGTAATACGCACGGTTGTTGAACATCACCACGAGCAACGGCAGTTCGTAGTACGAGGCGACCCAGAGCGCTCCGGCGTCGAACATCAAATCACCGTCGGGCTGAAGATCCACGACAAGCCGACCGGTTCCCTTATGCGCCAACGCAACACCGAGACCGATGCCGATCTGCGTCGCGGTGCCCAACTGCCTTCCCGGCGTGCGGTAATGCTTGTCGAAGTCCCACACCCGCTTGGCCCATTCGGCTGCGGTCCCCGCCGTCAGCACCCAGTCGTACTCCTTGACGACCTCCCAGACCGCGCGTGCCAACGTCGCCGTAGCCACCGGCGTCTCCGCTGCGGAGTCGTCGACGCGTTCGGCCCATCCGCGCCAGGCCTCGTCGTGCAGATTCGCCAGTTGCGCGCGCCACTCCGACCGGTCGATTCGGCGCGGCTCCGCGTCACGTGCGACCAGCCCATCACACAGGTCGACCAACAGCGGGAGAGCGACCGCAGTGTCGGCAGTAACCTGCAGGTCGGTCTCCACCAACGCGGTGTAATCCTCGCTCCACGAGGACAATCCAACATCATTGAAACCGACATCGAGCACCACGGCACCGTCAGCGATCTTCGAAATGATCTTGCGATTGATCGAATCCAACTCGGACGTCGTCTTCTGCATGTCCTTGACATCAAGGAACAGCACACAGTCCGCCTGCTCCAGGGCGTTCGTGCCCGTCACACACAGCGGATGGCGATTGGGGAAGTTGTGCCTGATGTTCGTGTCGATGACACCGGCCCCGACCGTCTCCGCCAGCCGCACCAACAGATCGAATGCCTTGGGATCCCGGCCCACATAGCCCGGAATGATCACGGGCCGTTTGGCATTCACGAGTGCCTCGGCAAGTTGCCGAAGCGCATTGGGGTCCGGGCCGATCGGCGCCGGAACCTTGAGCCGATCCCAGTCCGGCATCGCGACGGGCTCGTCGAGCGGCTGTTCCTGCAGGCCCGCGTCGAGCGCGATGTACACCGGCCCAGCCGGTTCGCTCGCCGCGATGCGGTAGCCCCTCGCGATAGTGCCCGGCACCGACTCCAGCGACCGCGGCTCGTAGTCCCACTTGGTGAAGTCCCGCACGGCGTTGCCCTGGACGTTCGCGCCGTGAATCCAGTCGATGTTGGGCCGCCGTCGGTCATACGCCGCGGGACCAGAGCCTCCGAAGATCACCACGGGCACCCGGTCGATGTACGCGTAATAGATGGCCATCGAGCCGTGCAGCAGACCGACGACATTGTGCAGAACGACACCCATCGGCTGGCCAGTTGCCTTGGCATAGCCATGCGCCAGCGCGACGGCGATCTTCTCGTGCGGGCACTCGATCATCTGCATCTCGTCGTCGGCATAGTTCACCAGCGAGTCATGCAGGCCCCGGAATGACGACCCCGGATTCAACGCTAAATACGGAAAGTTGAACGCCCGCATGGCATCAACCATCACATCGGAGCCGTACGTCGGGTTCTGATAGGGCGCAGGCAAGGGAGCTCCTTGGAGTCAGCGATGGGCCGAGCCGCGGTCGTGACGAACGTAACACAAGAAGGAGCAGACCAATGGTCCAATATCAGCGCCCTGCCGCCAAAACATAACGGTTTGATAACGAAATGGAATGATGGTCTGTCCATATGGCCGCAGGAGGAGTTGGGTCATCTGTGGTTCCCGTCACAACCGGGACACGTCGTCGGAGGAGATGCTCATGCGCTACCGTCGCCCGCTGGTCGCACTCGCCTTCGCGCTGACCCTGACCGCGACGGCCTGCGGTGGATCGCCGACGGCCTCCCAAGGCGGCGGAGGCAATGCCGAACTGGCCGATACCGCGCAGCAGGTATTCGACCGGTTCAACGGTTTGACCGGCCAGGAGCGAACGGACGAACTGCTCAAGGCGGCAAAGGCCGAGGGTGAATTGTCGGTTTACACCTCCAACAACGACATCGAAGACGTCGCAGCAGCTTTCAAGGACAAGTACGGCATTGAGGTCAAGACGTATCGCGCCGACTCCGAGACGGTCCTGCACCGCATCCTGCAGGAGGGTGAGGCGAACTTCCACGGCGCCGATGTCCTTGAAACCAACTCACCGGAGATGAACATCGTGTCCAGCCACGACCTGCTGTACCCGTACCGCAGTGAATACCGCGACACGGTCCGCCCCCAGGGAATCAAGGACACCTGGACCGCGGACCGGTTCAACGCGTTCGTGGTCGGTTGGAACACGGATCTGGTCAAGCCGGCGGAGGAGCCCAAGAGTTTTGAAGACCTCGCTTCGCCGCGCTGGCGAGGCAAGCTGGCGATGGAGATCAACGAGGTCGACTGGTTCGCCTCGCTCACCACGTACTGGCTCGCGCACGGGAAGACCCAGGAGCAGATCGACACGCTCTTCAAGGCGATCGCCGCCAACTCCAAGATCACCAAGGGCCACACCGCCACCGGCGAACTGCTCAGCGCCGGCCAGTACTCCGTGTTCATCTCCGCGTACACCCAGAACATCGAAACACCGGCGGCCAAAGGTGCCCCCGTCACCTGGCGTCCGGTCAATGGTCAGCCTGTCCAGCCGATCACGCTGCGTGCCAACGGGATTGCCACGATGAAGCACGCATCGAATCCCGCCGCGGCCATCCTGTTCATCGACTTCATGCTCACCGACGGGCAAAAGGTGCTCAAGACCGTCAACCGCATCCCTTCGGTGACCACCGAAGGCGACCCCCTCGCCGGCCTGGAACTGATCGAAGCGCCGGAAGAGGACCTGCTTGCCAATTCCGGGGCGTGGAGCGATCGCTACCAGCAGGTGACGAGCGCCGCCAGCCAATAGTTGTGCCTAAAGGCTCGACTTTTCCCTCCGGGAGTGATCACATCCTGGAGACATGAAAAGGGGGCCGCCATGGCCAACATCGACCTGAAGCTCGAGATCGTCGTCATCCCCGTCTCGGATGTGGACCGCGCCAAGGCGTTTTACGCGCAACTCGGCTGGCGCCTCGACGCTGATTTCGACAGCGGCAACGACTTTCGCGTCATCCAGTTCACGCCGCCGGGCTCGGGCTGTTCGATCATCTTCGGCGAGAACGTCACCGCCGCGCCGCCGGGTTCTGCCCAGGGCCTCTATCTGATCGTCTCCGACATTCAGGCCGCCCGTGCCGAGCTGCACGGCAAGGGCGTCGATATCAGCGAGGTGTTCCACGACTCCGCCGGGGAGCACGCCGGCCCCGATGAGCCCTACCTGTTCGGGCGGCTCCGCGTCAGCGGCCCGGCGGCCGAGCCTTCGAGCTACCACTCCTTCGCGTCGTTCCATGATCCCGACGGCAACGGCTGGCTGCTGCAGGAGGTGACGACGCGTGCGCCGGGGCGCATCGAGACCGAGACCACGTTCGCGTCCGCCGCTGACCTTGCGGGCGAGCTTCGCCGGGCCGGCGTCGCGCACGGGAAGCATGAAGAGCGGAACGGCGGGCAGTACGACGAGAATTGGGCGGACTGGTACGCCGAATATATCGTGCGCGAGCAGGCGG
>CAVQFK010000008.1:0-234442 GCA_963711755.1 uncultured Actinomycetota bacterium | reverse complement strand
GCCGAGGAGTGGGCGCGCCGCACCGAACCCGCGGCCGACGACGCCGACTACGCCCGACGGTTGTGCTCGGCCGCGCTCACCGAAGCCATGACCGACGCCGCGCGGCGGGCGCACACGCACCGAGGAGAGCCCGATGACGCCAAGCCCACACTCCACCCGCAGTGACCGTCTCGGTCACGGTGAACGGCCGTCTGATCAGGCGGCCGGTGCCGCCACGGCGCACCCTTGCCGACTTCCTGCGCGACGAACTCGGCCTCACCGGAACGCATCTGGGCTGCGAACACGGCGTGTGCGGGGCATGTTCGGTGTTCATCGAGGGACGCTCAGCGCGGGCCTGCCTGACGTTGGCCGTTCAAGTCGACGGCTTGCGGGTCGACACCGTCGAGGGGCTCGACCAGTTCGAGGAGGCGGCCCGGCTGCGCAGGGCATTCTCCGAGCGCGGCGGCCTTCAGTGCGGGTTCTGCACACGAGGATTCCTGGTCACGGCCCTGGAGTTGCTCGAAGGACCCCGACGCCGAGAAGCCGTTGACCGCGGACACGGTCCGGGAGGCGTTGTCCGGCAACATCTGTCGATGCACCGGATATCAGGGCATTGTGGCCGCGGTGTTGGACGCCGCCGCGCCACCGGACAGTGCGGATTCCTGACCCCGCCGCCGCCACCCGCGGCTGGCGCGGACTGACTGCTCCGGCCGGTGGGCCGAGCAGGTGGGGGATGGCGGCTGGCTCGCGGTCGGCCTAGGGGCGATACTCGCGGTGTCGGCGGCGCTTGGGCGGCCGGAGTGGGGTTGGGCGGTGGCGCTGGGATTCGTGTTGACCGCGGTGCCGACGCTGCCGACGACATGGCGTCCGGCGTTGGCCACCATGGGGATTCGCGGTGCCGCGGTGCTAGCCGGTGCGGCATTCGCCGTCCTGGCGCTGGGCATCCGCTGGCCCTCGGCGCCGCCACGATCGCCGCGGCGGTGGCGGCGCCCTGCTGGACCGGGTCGGGCCGACGGCGGGCCTGGCGGTCGTGCTGGTCGCCGTCGACGCCCACGATGCACCGCTGTCGCCGGCGACCTTGGTCCCGTACCTCGTCGGGGTACTGGTTGTCGTCGCGGCGTGGTCGGCGTGGTTCGGCTGCGCACGCGCTCTCGAGTCGACGCCGCGAAACGCCGCCGGACGCGGTCGAATCGCGCCAACGCTCATGGCGCGAGTCCTCGTGGGCATGCAGCGCGGGTCGGGGTCGCCGTAGCCGCGGCGGTCGGCCTTGCGGCGTTGCTGCCCGCCGATCTGGTCGGTGGGCACTGGCTGATCACCAGCGTGCTGCTCACCGTTCAGCCCGCGGCGGTGGACACCGGAATGCGGCTCGCGCAACGCCTTTCGGGCAACACCGTCGGCGCTCTGATCGCGGCGGTCCTGCTTGGCACGCACCCGTCGGTGCCCGTCGTCGCGGTGATGACCGTGATCTTGTTCACCCTCGCGATGGCGCTGCGGCCGGTCAACTACACGTGGTGGGCGGTCACGGGTCCTCCGGTGCTGCTGGTGATCACGAGTATCCGCAGCTCTTCCCCTGGTATGAGGGCGGCGTGCGGCTGGCGATGAATCTCGCGGGCGCGGCCATCGTGCTGGTGGTGGTGTTCGGTGTGCCCGCCCTGGGCGCCATCGTTCACGGCGGGAGCGAGGCAGCTTCCCCGAGACGCGATTTCGGATAGTGTATACAAAATCCAAATGCCGAACGTGGATTACCGTCACGCTTTGCCCTGCAAAAGCGTGACGGTAATGCCACGTTCGGCGGAGAACGAGGAGGACGAAGTGACGACGCTGCTTGTGGAGGACATCGGCCTCCTGGTGCACGGCGACCGCGCGATCGCGCCGGTCCGCGACACCACGCTCGTCATCGAGGACGGGGTGATCGCGGAGATCGGCGCCAGTGCGGTGGCGCCCGACCAGGTGCTGTCGGCGGGCGGTCTCACCGTGATGCCCGGCCTGATCGACGGCCACGTCCACCCCACCTTCGGAGAGTGGACGCCCGCGCAGGACGCCGTCGGCTGGATTCACAACTACCTGCATGGCGGCACCACGTCGATGGTGTCGGCGGGCGAGCTGCACATCCCGGGCCTGGCCTTCGATGCGCTGACCCCCGAACTCGTGCTGAGCATCGCCATCACGTCCAAGCACACCACCGGGCGGATGCGCCCGTCGGGGTGAAGGTCAATGCGGGCACCGTGCTGCTGGTGCCCGGGATGACCGAGGAACACTTCGACCGTGCCCAGCGCGAGGGCATCGACCAGCTGAAGTTCATCTTCTACGACTGGAATCGGTTGGGGGACGGCGAGGCTCAGCGCTACGTCAGTGGGCCCACGACCGCGGGATGACGGTGAAGTTGCACTCCGGTGGGTGTCGCGGTCGGGATCCAGCCGCGTTGCCGGCGCCGACGTGGTGATCGCGGTGAAACCCGATATCGTCGGGCACATCTCGGGCGGCCCGATCCCCGCGCCCGACGCCGACATCGCCGCGATCATCGCGGGCCTGCCCGACACCAATGTCGAGGTGTGCAGCTCCAACAACTACCGCGCCACCAAGGTGGTGGCCGACGAGCTGATGCGGCGCGGCAGGCTGGACCGGCTCACGCTCGGCACCGACACGCCCGGCGGCACCGGGCGTGATCCCGCGCGGAATGTTGCGCAACATCTGCTATCTGGCGTCGGTGTGCGGTGTGGACCCGGTGTCGGCCGTCGCCGCGGCGACCGGGCAGACCGCTCGCGCGCACGGCCTGGCCACCGGCGTCATCGCCGAAGGCATGCCCGCCGACCTGCTGGTCCTCGGCCCGATCTCGGGCTCCACCGCACGCGACGGCCTCGAGTCGTTCGCCTTGGGGGACCTGCCGGGAATCGCGACGGTGCTCGTCGACGGCGTGCCCCTTGTCGCCACCCGCAGCGAGCAGACCCCGCCGCCGAGCCGGTCAGTGACGTGGCGAGGCGCCGACGTCCGTCGCGAGGTGCCGCGGGCCGCTCCTGTCGGCGCCGGCGCAACCGGCTGCTGCTGAACCGTCCGAACCCTCCCAACAACGTAGGAGATACTGTGCCAAGCAAGATCTCGGCTCCGTCCAGCCCGGACGAATTGCTGCGTATCGACGGCTTGCTCGACGACGAGGAGCGCCAGATCCGCGACAGTGTGCGCGCCCTTGTGAAGAGCCGCATCACGCCCGAGATCGCGGCGTGGTACGAGAACGGCGAGTTGCCCGTCCGCGAACTCGCCGTCGAGCTAGGCGAACTCGGACTTCTCGGCATGCATCTCCAGGGCTACGGCTGCGCAGGGACGTCTGCGGTCGCGTACGGCCTGGCCTGCCTCGAGCTCGAGGCAGGCGACTCGGGCATCCGCTCGCTGGTCAGCGTGCAGGGCTCGCTGGCGATGTTCGCGCTGCACGCGTTCGGCAGCGACGAGCTCAAGGCAGCAGTGGCTGCCCGACATGGCGGCGGGCCGCAAGATCGGATGCTTCGGTCTGACCGAGCCCGACTTCGGTTCGGATCCCGCCGGAATGCGCACGCGCGCAACGCGCTCCGGTGACGACTGGATCATCAACGGCACCAAGATGTGGATCACCAACGGTTCGGTGGCCGACGTCGCCATCGTGTGGGCCCGCACCGACGAGGGCATCCGCGGCTTCGCCGTCCCCACCGACACACCCGGCTTCACCGCGCACACCATCGCCTCGAAGATGTCGCTGCGCGCGTCGGTCACCAGTGAACTCGTCCTTGACGACGTCCGCCTTCCCGACAGCGCCCGGCTGCCGGGAGCCACCAGTCTGCGCGCCCCGCTGAGCTGCCTCAACGAGGCCAGGTTCGGCATCGTGTTCGGCTCGATCGGCGCGGCACGCGATTGCCTCGAGACCGCGCTGACCTACGCCCAGTCGCGCAGCCAGTTCGACCGCCCGATCGCCGGATTCCAGCTCACCCAGCAGAAACTCGCCGACATGACGCTGGAGTACGGCAAGGGCTTCCTGCTGGCGCTGCACCTCGGTCGGGCCAAGGACGCCGACGGACTGCTGCCCGAGCAGGTCAGCCTCGGCAAGCTCAACAACGTCAGGGAAGCCATCGGCATCGCGCGCACGGCGCGCACCATTCTCGGCGCCAGCGGCATCACCGGCGAGTACCCGGTCATGCGGCACGCGAACAACCTGGAGTCGGTGCTGACCTATGAGGGCACCAGCGAGATGCACACGTTGATGATCGGGCAGGCCCTCACCGGCACGGCCGCGTTCCGCTGACGGCAAGGTAGGAGCACAGTGGCTCGAATCAATCGACGAGTACTTCACCGCAACCGTCTCGGCGCTGACCGCCCCCAGTGCGGCGGATATCGATGTGCTGCAGGGATTGTCGCCGCAGATCGGTCTGGACGTGTTCGACGCCCAGCTGGGCAGCAGGCACCTCGACCTTGCCGCGAGATGGCTGCGGTCGCGCGGCAAAGGGTTTTACACCATCGGCTCGGCAGGCCATGAGAGCAACGCGGCCGTGGCCGCCGCGCTGCGGCCCACCGACCCCGCGCTGCTGCACTACCGCTCGGGTGGCTTCTTCCTGGCCCGCGCCAAGCAGGTGTCGGGCAGCGACCCGTTGCGCGACGTGCTGCTCGGGCTGGTCGCGGCCACCGAGGAACCGATCTCCGGCGGCAGGCACAAGGTGTTCGGCCGACACGACCTGAACGTCATCCCTCAGACGTCGACGATCGCGTCGCACCTGCCGCGGGCGCTTGGCGTCGCGTTCTCGATCGGCCGGGCCCGCAAGCTCGGCGTCGATCCCCGTGGCCCGCAGATGCGCTCGCGGTGTGCAGCTTCGGCGACGCGTCGGCCAACCACTCGACCGCCGTCGGCGCCATCAACGCCGCGCTGCACACGGCGTATCAGGGCGTGCCGATGCCGCTGCTGTTCGTCTGCGAGGACAACGGCATCGGGATCAGCGTCAAGACGCCACGGGGCTGGGTGGCGCGCACCTACGCCAACCGCGACGGCCTCGAGTACTTCAGTGCCGACGGCACCGACCTGCCTTCGGCGTACGCCGCCGCCACGGCGGCCGCGGAATACGTCCGGGCGCAACCGGCGCCCGGCGTTCCTGCATCTGCGCACCGTCCGGCTGATGGGCCACGCAGGTTCCGATTACGAACCGGCCTACCGCAAACCCGAGGAGATCACGGCCGACTTCGACCGAGACCCGGTGTTGTGCACCGCAAAACTGCTCGTCGGCGCCGGTGTGCTCACTCCGCAGCAGGTGCTCGACCGCTACGAGGCCAACCCGCGACAAGATCCTCGACGCTGGCAACCGAAGTCGCCGAACTCGCCCAGCTGGACAGCGCGCGGGCGGTGATGACCCCGCTGCGGGCCGGCCTCGACGATGCCGTCGCCGCTGTCGAAGCCGCTGCGGCGCAGCAGAATTCCGGAGCAGCCGAGGCAAAGCTGTCGGTGGCTCAGGCCATCAACCGTGCCCTGCTGGATGTGCTGGAGGACCAACCGGGGCAGTCCTGTTCGGCGAGGACGTCGCCCGCAAGGGCGGCGTCTACGGCGTCACCCGTGGACTGCAGACCAGGGCCGGCGCGGCGCGGGTGTTCGACACGCTGCTCGACGAGCAGTCGATCCTCGGGCTCGCGCTCGGTGCCGGCGTTTCGGGCCTGCTGCCCATCCCCGAGATCCAGTACCTGGCCTACCTTCACAACGCCGCAGACCAGATCCGCGGAGAAGGCGCCACGCTCCAGTTCTTCTCCAATCGCCAGTACCGCAACCCGATGGTGGTCCGCATCGCCGGATACGCCTACCAGAAGGGTTTCGGCGGGCACTTCCACAACGACAACTCGATCGCCGCAATCCGGGACATCCCCGGTCTGGTGATCGCATCGCCCGCCAGGCCCGACGACGCCGCGGCGATGATGCGGTCGTGTGTGACCGCCGCGCATTCGGCCGGTGTCGTGTGCCTGTTTCTCGAGCCCATCGCGCTGTATCACACCCGCGATCTGTACGACGACGGCGATGAACTGTGGCTTGCCGCGGACACCGGCGGCGTGACGCCGATCGGCCGGGCCCGTACCTACGGCGACGGACGCGATCTGACCATCCTGACGTTCGGCAACGGCCTGCGGATGAGCCTGCGGGTCGCCCGCAGGCTGTCCGCCTTCGGTATCGCGGCGCGGGTGGTCGACCTGCGCTGGCTGGCGCCTCTTCCGGTGGCGGACATGCTCGCCGAGGCCGCGGCGACCGGCCGGGTGCTCGTCGTCGACGAGACGCGGGAGAGCGGCGGGGTCAGCGAGGGCGTGCTCGCCGCACTGATCGACAACGGATACGCCGGCGCAGCTGGCCAGGGCGGCCAGCCACGACAGTTTCATCCCGCTGGGTGACGCGGCGCTGCGAAGTGCTGCTGTCCGAGGACACGATCGAGGCCGCGGCGATCAAGCTGGTGCGTGCGGGCGAGTCATGACGGGGTCCTGCTGGCGATCGCCGGTCCGCAGGAATCGGAAAGGTATCACCAGCGGATTGCTGATTGCACAATCCTGTTGAGCGGCGTGGGCCCAGGCGTCTTGGCACGCAGCGGCTTTCAGCAGCCGCCGCGAGGCCGACCAACCGCACGAACACACTGCGTGGGAGTTCCCGACGCCCACCCTGACGACAGCGACTGTCGTGGAAGAGGTGGCGGTCATGGCAGTGTCCTTGGCTCGTCGTGCTGCGTTGATCAATGTTGATCAATAGTGGCGAATCACTGTCGACCGCGTAACGGGACAGCCGCCCCCTGGCGGCGGGTCGCATTGCGGGCCGCGGATGCCGATGTCGTTAGGGGATTAGGGGTATACCTTCTCGACATACGCCGACCACTCGAGGTCCGAGGCGGACAGGTCGCGTCCCGCGGGTTCGATGTAGTGCCGCAGAAAGTATTCGGGCCCGGCCTGCTGGACGAGCCGCCAGCCGTACGCCGCGACAAAATCCGCTACCTCGTCGGGGCTCAGGCCGAACTGCCAGATCTGCTGGCGCTCCCGAAACCTGCGGTAGGCCGACTTCGCGCCGTAAAGGTTCCGGCCGTCGATGAAATCCCGCTGCACATAGGTGAACACGAGCCGGCTGCCCGCGGCCGCGGACTGCAGGTACTTCAACGTCGCGCGCACGGCGTCCTCCGTCAGGTACTGCGTCACGCCTTCCCACACAAAGAACGTGCGTGCGCTGGCACGGTGCCCGTGCTTGGCGAGTTCGGCCGCGAGGTCATCGCGCTCGAAATCCACTGGCACCAACCGCACAGACGGTGGCATCCCGCCGAGCGCCCGGCGCACGATCGCCTTCTTGCGTTCGATATTCACCGGCAGGTCGACCTCGAACACCGGGATGTCCGATCGGTGCGCCAGTCGATACGCGCGGGTGTCCAACCCGGCGCCCAACACCACCACGGCGTCGATATCGGCGAGCGACTCGTCGAGCTTCTCGTCGATGTAGCGCTTGCGGCAGGCCAGGTTCGCCCACAACCCGGGCCCCGCCCGCTCGGTGGCCCCGATCATGGCCCGCCGCGCCACTGACAAGCGTGTCGTTGCCACCAGAGCGCGCAATCCGGCAGGCAGGAACGCGCGCGCAAGGTCGTCGTGGACGAGGCGGTGCTCAGAATCCTCGTACTGCTCGACGGCAGCCAGAACCATCGGGCCAGATGCGGTCTTGGCCGCGGGACTGCGCGCCATCAGCGTTTGTTGGCAAGGCCCGCGTCCACCGGCAGCGTGATGCCGGTGATGTAGCGGGCCTCGTCGGATACCAGCCACGCCACGGCGGCGGCGATGTCCTCAGGTTCAACGGCATCCACCGGCATCGCATTGCCCATGTCGATGGGCGTATCGGATTCGGCGACGAGCTGCGCGAGCCATTGCCTGGTGTGCTCGTTGTTGATCATCGGCGTGTTCACTCCGGTCGGGTGGATGGAGTTGACCCGGATGCTGTGCGGTGCAAGCTGATTGGCGTAGGAGCGCATCAGTCCCACCACGGCATGCTTGGACGCGGTGTATCCGAGCCCGCCGGGATCGGGGCCCCCGATGCCGAGCAGGCCGGCGGCCGAGCTGATCAGCACGATCGACCCGCCGTCGCCCTGCTCGATCAAGGTCGGCTTGGCCACCTCGACCGTGTGAAAGACACCGGTCAGGTTGACGTCGATGACATCCCGCCAGCCGTCGTGGCCTGCCTTCATCGGTGCGATGCCTGCGTTGGCGACGACGATGTCGAGCCTGCCGAACTCGTCGAGTCCGGCCCGCAGCGCGGTGCTCAGCGATTCCTGATCGCGAACATCGGCCTGGTGTGCCACGATTCGCGCCCCGGTGTCCTCGACCAGCTTGACCGTCGCCGCAAGATCGTCGGGAGTCGCCATCGGGTAGGGGACGGACGCGATCTGGCCGCAGATGTCGACCGCGATGATCTGCGCGCCATCAGCGGCCAGCCTGACCGCTTCGGAGCGACCCTGGCCGCGGGCAGCGCCGGTGATGAATGCAACCTTGCCTGCCAGTGCGCTCATGACGGACGAAGCTGGCCCTTGGCGGGATCGCCCGCGACGACAGGCTGCAGCATCTTGATATCGGGCGCCCCGTCGAGGTGCTCGCCGACCGTGCCGAACAATGTCGCGACCGCGGGCGCAGCACTGTGCGTCTTGAGCGCATCCGCGTCGGCCCACTGCTCGACGAACACGAACGTGCCGTCGGCCTCGTGCAGCGAGTACAGGTCGCATCCTGGCTCCTGGTGCACCGCCTCGATGGCCTTTTTGCACGCATCGCGCACGGCGTCGACGGATTCGGGTTTGGCGGTCATGGTTGCGATGACAACGACGGGCATGGGCGATGAACTCCTCGTATGAGTGCCGACCGGACGGTTGTCCACCCTACTCAGCGAATCTAACTAAATATCTGATACCTATCTGTGACCCGTGTGGCAGATGGTGATTATGGGGCGTTTGCGACTAGTCTTGGGAGCATGCCTAGTAAGACCGCCGCCCGCTCTGGCGCCCGTTCGACCAGGTCAAAGGCTGGCTCGCGGGGCGGATCCCGGCCTGCGCGGCCGTCGGCGCCCCGGCGGAAGCCCGCGTCGCGCCGCAACCCCTCGCAGATCTCCGCCGCGGGCGCCGCCGTCGGACGCGGTGTGCGCGCCGGATGGCTGGTGCTCGCCAAGGGCGCGGGATCAACCGCGCGCTCGGTCGGCAGGGCTCGCGACCTCGAACCGGGCCACCGCCGCGACGGCATCGCGCTGGCCCTCCTCGGCATTGCGGTCGTCATCGCCGCCAGCTCGTGGTTCGACGCGGCCCGGCCCGTCGGCCAGTGGATCGACACGTTCCTGCGCGTCCTGATCGGCGCGGGAGTGGTGCTGCTGCCGATCTTGCTCGCCGGGATCGCGGTGGTGCTGATGCGCACCGAGCCCGATCCCGATGCCCGTCCACGGATGATCCTCGGCGCGACGATGATCGCGCTGCCCGCGCTGGGGCTGTGGCACCTGTGGGCGGGTTCGCCGCAGGATCCGATCGCACGCCAGCACGCCTCGGGTTTCCTGGGCTTCGCGATCGGGGGCCCGCTGTCTGACGGACTGACCGCGTGGATCGCCGCGCCGCTGCTGTTCATCGGCGTGTTGTTCGGCGTGCTGCTGGTGACGGGCACGACCATCCGCGAGGTGCCGTCGACGGTTCAGCGGATGTTCTCCGCCCGCGCCTTCCGCGGTGAGTACTACGACGAGGATTACGAGGACGAGGAGCCCGCCGCCGAGGAACCCGAGGATTTCTCCGACGGCTATTACGACGACCCGGCCGGATTCGACGACGAGACGCAGTGGCCGACGGGTACCCCGATGGACAACTATCCGATTGTCGACGAGGCGCCGACGGTTCCTGAGCCGACGGTCGCTCCCCGAAAGAAGAAGGCCCCCAAAAAGGAGACCCTGACACTGGACCGGGTCGTGGACGGCCCGTATACGCTGCCGCCGCTGGAACTGCTTGCCGCCGGCGACCCGCCGAAGCGGCGCACCGCGGCCAACGACCGTATGTCGGAATCCATTTCGGAGGTGCTTTCGCAGTTCAAGGTGGACGCTGCCGTGACCGGCTGCACCCGGGGACCGACCGTCACGCGGTATGAGGTCGAGCTGGGGCCCGGCGTCAAGGTCGAGAAGATCACTGCGCTACAGAAGAACATCGCGTACGCGGTCGCGACGGAGAGCGTGCGGATGCTCGCGCCGATTCCGGGCAAGTCCGCCGTCGGTATCGAGGTGCCCAACGTCGACAGGGAGATGGTCCGTCTTGCCGATGTGCTGACCGACCCGTCGACGCGCGGCGACCACCATCCGCTGGTGATCGCCCTCGGCAAAGACATTGAGGGCGAATACATCTCGTGCAACCTGGCGAAGATGCCGCACCTGCTGGTCGCGGGCTCCACCGGATCGGGTAAGTCGAGCTTCGTCAACTCCATGCTGGTGTCGCTGCTGGCGCGGGCCACCCCGGAAGAGGTCAGGATGATCCTGATCGACCCGAAGATGGTGGAACTGACTCCCTACGAAGGCATTCCGCATCTGATCACCCCCATCGTCACGCAACCGAAGAAGGCGGCGGCCGCGCTGGCGTGGTTGGTCGAGGAGATGGAGCAGCGCTACCAGGACATGCAGGCAAGCCGTGTGCGGCACATCGACGACTTCAACAAGAAGGTGCGGTCGGGCGAGATCACCGCGCCGCTTGGCAGTCAGCGCGTGTACCGTCCGTACCCCTACATCGTGGCGATCGTCGACGAGCTTGCCGACCTGATGATGACCGCCCCACGCGATGTCGAAGATGCCATCGTGCGGATCACCCAGAAGGCCCGCGCCGCCGGTATCCACCTCGTGCTGGCCACCCAGCGGCCGTCGGTGGACGTCGTCACGGGTCTGATCAAGACCAACGTGCCGTCCAGGCTGGCATTCGCCACTTCGTCGCTGACCGACAGCAGGGTCATCCTCGATCAGCAGGGCGCCGAAAAGCTGATCGGCATGGGCGACGCCCTGTTCATCCCGATGGGTGCCAACAAGGCGATCCGGCTGCAGGGTGCCTTCGTCAGCGACGAGGAGATCCACGCCGTCGTCAGCGCTTGCAAGGACCAGGCCGAACCGGAGTACACCGAGGGCGTCACCGCGGCCAAGACCACCAGCGAGCGCACCGATGTCGACCCCGACATCGGCGACGATATGGACGTCTTCCTGCAGGCCGTCGAGCTCGTGGTGTCCAGCCAGTTCGGCTCGACGTCGATGCTGCAGCGCAAGCTGCGAGTGGGTTTCGCCAAGGCCGGCCGGCTGATGGACTTGATGGAGACTCGCAGCATCGTCGGGCCCAGCGAGGGTTCCAAGGCCCGCGAGGTCCTGGTGAAGCCCGACGAGCTCGCGGGCACGCTGGCGTTGATTCGCGGCGGCAGCGATGCGAATGGCGCCGAGGGTGGCGACGCCGACTAGAGCCCGACGTCTGGTACGCCTCAGAGCGTCAACAGCATTCGGGTATTGCCGAGGATGTTGGGCTTGACGTAGGACAGGTCGAGGAACTCCGCGACACCGGTGTCGTATGAGCGGCACATCTCCTCGTAGACCTCGGCGGTCACCGGCGTGCCGTCGATCTCGGCGAAACCGTGACGGCTGAAGAACTCCACTTCGAAGGTCAGCACGAAGATCCGCTCCAGATGCAGCTCCCTGGCCACGTCGAGCAAGCGGTTGACGATCGCGTGTCCGACACCGCGGCCCTTGACCCTGGGATGGACGGCGACCGTGCGAACTTCGCCGAGATCCGACCACAACACGTGCAGGGCGCCGCAGCCGATGAGCTCGCCGTCGAGTTCGGCGATCCAGAACTCCTGCACCGCCTCGTAGAGCGTGACCAGGTTCTTCTCCAGCAAGATCTTGCCGGAGTAGACATCGACGAGCGCTTTGATCGCCGGCACATCCGACGTGCGGGCTCGCCGGATGTCTAGGCCAACGGGGTCTGCGCTCACAGCTGCGAGAGTATCGGTTTGGGCAACCGATATTCTGTTGCGGTGCCGGGCCAACCTTCTACCGATCCGGTGGTTCCGCGCGCCCGGGTGGCAAACATCGCAAATGTGCTCACCGGTGTGCGGTTCGTGTTGGTGCCAGTGTTCCTCGTCGTCCTCTTTGTCGGCGGAGGTCACGAAACATCTTGGCGGATAGCGGCATTCGTGGTGTTCGCGGTTGCGGTGATCACCGATCGGTTCGACGGGGCGCTGGCGCGAAGCTACGGCATGGTGACCGAGTTCGGCACCCTGGCCGACCCGATTGCGGATAAGGCCCTTGTCGGTGCGGCGCTGATCGGGCTGTCCGTCCTTGGCGACCTGCCGTGGTGGGTGACGGTGGTGATCCTGGTGCGCGAGATCGGCATCACGATCCTGCGATTGGCGGTGCTGCGCCGCGGAGTCATCCCTGCCAGCCGCGGCGGCAAGCTCAAGACCCTTGTTCAGGCCGTCGCGATCGGTTTGTTCATCTTGCCGCTGTCGGGCGCCTGGTTGACCGCCGCATGGGCAGTCATGTTGGCCGCGGTCGTGCTGACCGCGCTGACCGGCGTGGATTACGTCGTTTCGGCGATCAGGGACTCGCGCACACGACCCGCCGGGCTCTGACAACTCCGATATCTGCGCCTGCCGGGAACCAACCCGATGGCACGCAGCGTTGGCCTATTACAGAACCCCAGCGACTGACTTTTTTGGCGTAAGGAGAGCGCGATGACGGCATTGCTGCGCGAGGTAGTCGGCGACGTGCTGCGTCGTGCCCGCACCGAGCAGGGGCGCACCCTGCGTGAGGTGTCCGACTCCGCCCGGGTCAGCCTGGGCTACCTGTCGGAGGTGGAACGGGGCCGCAAGGAGGCGTCGAGCGAATTGCTCAGCGCCATCTGCGGAGCACTGGATGTTCCGCTGTCCCGAGTGCTCTCCGACGCGGGCGACCAAATGGCGCGCCAGGAGGGTGCCGAGTTCGCCCGCGCGAGCGGTTCGAGCATCGATATCGCCACCAAGGTCGTCATCCCGCAGGTCGTGTCGATGGCGGTGGCCTGAGTCGACCTTGACTGGGTGTGGTGATCGCCGCTGACCCGATAGATTGGGCAGCACGGTAAGTCCGTACGTGCAGAACACCGACATAGACACGAAGGCGGAGTGAACTCATGGCCAACCCGTTCGTCAAGGCGTGGCGTTACCTGATGGCGCTGTTCAGCTCGAAGGTGGACGAGTACGCCGATCCGAAGGTGCAGATCCAGCAGGCCATCGAGGACGCCCAGCGGCAGCACCAGGCGTTGACGCAGCAGGCCGCCCAGGTGATCGGCAATCAGCGCCAGCTGGAGATGCGGCTCAACCGCCAGCTGGCCGACATCGAGAAGCTGCAGGTCAACGTCCGGCAGGCGCTCACGCTGGCCGACCAGGCCACCGCTGCAGGCGATGCGGCCAAGGCCACGGAATACAACAATGCCGCGGAGGCTTTCGCCGCGCAGCTGGTGACCTCCGAGCAGAGCGTCGAAGACCTCAAGGGGCTGCACGACCAGGCGCTGCAGGCCGCTGGGCAGGCCAAGAAGGCCGTCGAGCAGAACGCGATGATGCTGCAGCAGAAGATCGCCGAGCGCACCAAGCTGCTCAGCCAGCTCGAGCAGGCCAAGATGCAGGAGCAGGTCAGCGCTTCGCTTCGATCGATGAGCGAGCTCGCCGCGCCCGGCAACACCCCGAGCCTCGACGAGGTGCGCGACAAGATCGAGCGCCGTTACGCCAATGCCATCGGCTCGGCCGAGCTCGCGCAGAACTCGGTGCAGGGCCGCATGATGGAGGTGCAGCAGGCCAGCGTGCAGATGGCGGGCCATTCCCGGTTGGAGCAGATCCGCGCCTCGATGCGCGGTGAGCAGCTGCCCGCCGGTGGCACGGCTGCCACCGCTCCTGCGGCTCCGGCCACCAACGCCGAAGCGCCTGCTCCGGAAAAGCCTCTCTCCCAATAAGTTCCGTATCGTGTAGGTATGGCAGTGAAAACACCGGCGAGTAGACCAGAAGCCTGGCGGTCATTGGTGCAGCGCGGCGTCGATACCGCTGCGGAGTGGTCGGACGTCGTGGCCGAAAAGCTGCATGCGGCAGCCGATCCGCGTGCCAAGTTGCTGCGCAAACGGCGCATGGCGCTGCGGCTCGGGGTGTTCTTCACGGTTTCGTCGGTGTTCTGGGTCGGGGTGACGGCGCTGCTGGCGTCGTGGAGCACGCCGGTGTGGGCGCTGTTCATCCCGGCCCCGATCGCCGCGGGCGCCGCGTTCCTGGCCACGCTGTCGTTCCTGCGCTACCGGTGGCTGCGCGGTACGCCGCTGCCTGCGCCACGCTCGCGGGCCGCGCGACGGCTCCCGCCGTGGGGTTCGGCGGCGCGCCAGCCGATGGCCGCCCTTGCCGCTTCGGAGCGTGGACTGTTCTCGCTGCTGGGGGTGCTGGAGCGGGGCCGGATGCTGCCCGCCGATGAGCTTCGTGAGCTGACGGCCGCGGCCAATCAGACCGCCACCACAATGGCCGCCACCGCGAACGAGGTGGTGTCGATGGAGCGGGCCATCAGCTCCGCGCCCCAGTCGAAGGCGCACCTGATGCCCACCATCAAGGCGTTCAGCGCGCAACTGGATCACGGCGCGCGTCAGTACAACGAGATGGTCTCCGCGGCCGCACAGTTGGTGTCGGCGGCCAACAGTGGGCCGATGTCGAGCTCACCGATGTCGCAGCAGCGCTACCGTGATGAGCTGACCAACGCGACCGACAGACTGATGGGTTGGGCGCAGGCGTTCGACGAACTGGGCCACCTGCGCGGCGCGTAGCGGTCTAGATGGGTCTCTCCGGGCTGGTTCCGCGAAACGTACGTTTTGTAGAGCTCTTCTCGGACTTTCGCTGCAAAAAGTACGTTTCGCGCAACTACGGTCGCCATCCCCGCGAGATCAATGCGGTCCTGGCTCGGTCGACAACGTCGGCAGGCACGTCTTCCTTGATTACTTGATCGACGATCCAGTCGAGCTCCCTTGCCCTGCGCAGGCTTCGGATGTCCTTCGTGTACTGCCAGCGATTCGTGCGGTGTTGGTCCCCGTCATACTCGGACACCACCATGAACTCCTCCCACCCCATGTCCGCCATCCGAACGAGTCGCCCGCGGCCCTCGACGATAGGGATCTGCGTTGTGGGCCTTGGCAATCCGGCGTCGATATAGAGCAATCGCAGCCAGGTCTCCCTCGGCGAGGCGGCGCCGCCGTCGACAAGTGGCAGCGCCTCCCGCAGCGACTTCAGTCCACGCGCACCGCGATACCTCTCGGCCAGCTGCATCACGGCATCGATCGAGAACACCTGCGCCCGCATCAGAGAGTCGAGACGCGCGACGGCTTGGTCGCGCTCTAGGTACCGGCCCAAGTCGAACGCTGTGCGCACCTGTGTTGTGACCGGCAGTCTGCCGACCCACGTCACCTCGTCGTCGTTCAGCGCCTCGTCACGGATTACCAGTCCGCGCTGCGGTCTGGCGCGACTGGCAATCAGTTCAATCGGTACATCATCGTCGACCCATTGAGCTCCATGTAGGGCCGATGCTGCCGCACCGGCAATTACCCCGCGACGGTTCGTCGCAAGCCACGCCGCCATGGTTCGGTCGCGCAATGACGGCGTCACCCGGACAGGCCCATAGATTCCGCGATAGATCGGCCGATGCCACCGCCGTAGCTCCTGCCTTGTCAGCCGCCCTGCGGCGATCGCTTCACTTCCGATGAAGACCTCCCCCATAGCCGAATGGTGGCAGGGCACGCCGACAGGTCGCCGAAACGTACTTTTTGGAGCGAAAGTTCGAGAAGAGGTCTACAAAACGTACGTTTCGGCGACGTCGCGGCGCGTAGCGGTCTAGATGTCGTGGGAGCTGGACGGGCCCGATCGCGGACCGTAGCGCTCGATATACGCCTCATGGACGTGGGCGTTCTTCTCGCGGGAAAGTTTGTCGACAAGGCCGGGGTCGAGGCGGTGCTTGGCCAACATGTGACGGCGCCACACCTTGTTCAGCGCGTGTGAGAACGCCACGAACGGGATCAGGATCGGCAGGGTCATGGACAGGTGCACGTCCAGCGTCGTCGGGATGAACCAGAACGGGATCATGATCAGGAACGCCGGTATGAAGACGCGGACCATCATGCGGATCGTCGCGCCCTTACCGGCAAGGTCGTTGCGCACCCACTCGCGCATCGAATCGGGCAGCCTACGGCCGTAGCAGTAGCCGATATACTCCCAGAAGTTCGGGCGGGCCCGTGGCGTGTCGTTGCTCATCTGAACCTGATGCTAGCAATCACGAGGGGTAGGTGCCGCCGACCCCCGGCTGCAAGACCGGTTGGAGCCGTTCGCATCCCAGGTGGACGGAACTATCCTGGCCAACACCGCGCTGCCGGTGGGCTCGGAACTGATCGACGGCGTGTTCTAGTCAGATGACTTGCAACAGTTGACTTTTGAGTCATCCCGTGACTTTTCATATCGCTTGCGTCGACGAAGTTGAACTGACGCGTATGGCCGGATCGGGCGGTGTACTCGACATGGCCGGTGTGCGTTACGGCACCAGTGAATTCGTGCCGTAACGGGGTTGCGACGGCGACCTACAGCTTCGGCCGCAGCGACGGAAACACCGTCGCGACGATGCCCCGCACCGTCGCCTTGGTGAAGTCGAACATGTCGAAATAATCGCGCCACAGCGTGACGCGCCCGGCGTGGACCTCGAACACTCCGCACACCCAGAACTGAAGCCGCAGCGGCCCGATGACCAACGCGTCGGTGCGTTCGGTGAGCACCGTGTTGCCCTCGGCGGCGATCCGGTGGATCTTCACCTCGAAGCCGAATCGGCCCTCGCCGCGCCGGAACAGCTTCATGATTCTGTCCCGGCCACGGATCGTCGGGAATCCGACGTTCTGCCACGCGATGTTGTCGGCCATCGCCGCCTCGACCGTGTCGAAGTCCTCGTCCTGCAGGGCGTACAGGAAGGTTTCCACTGTCCGCGCGTTGGCCGTGCTGTCCACTGCCGATGTCATCCCCGTCATACGTGCCAGCCTAGCCAGCGACCGCTGTGGCAGGGTAGGCCGATGCGTGTCGCTGTGGTAGCCGGGCCCGACCCCGGGCACGCCTTTCCGGCCATTGCGCTGTGCCTTCGGTTCCTTGCCGCCGGGCACGCCGCCACGCTGCTCACGGGCACGGAATGGCTGGACACCGCCCGCGCGGCCGGGGTCGACGCGGTCGAGCTGGACGGTCTGGACCCGACGGCTCTCGACGACGACACCGACGCTGGGGCGAAGATTCACCAGCGCGCGGCGCGGATGGCGGTCCTCAACGTGCCACGGCTTGGCGATCTGGCGCCGGATCTGGTGATCTCCGACGTGATCACCGCATGCGGCGGGCTGGCGGCCGAGCTGATGGGGGTGCCATGGATCGAGCTGAACCCCCATCCGCTGTACCGCCCGTCCAAGGGCCTGCCCCCGCTCGGCAGTGGGCTGGCGCCAGGAGTCGGCGTCCGTGGCCGGCTTCGTGATGCGGTGATGCGGGCGCTGTCCGCCAGATCGTGGCGCGAAGGGCTGCGCCAGCGCTCGGCGGTACGGGTCGAAATCGGCCTGCCCGCAACCGATCCCGGGCCGTTACGGCGCCTGATCGCGACGTTGCCCGCACTAGAGGTGCCGCGCCCGGACTGGCCGTCCGAGGCCGTGGTGGTGGGCCCGCTGCACTTCGAACCGACGTCGTCCGTGCTGGGCATCCCCGAGGGTTCGGGCCCCGTGGTGGTGGTAGCGCCGTCGACGGCGACGACGGGCACCCGCGGGATGGCCGAGCTTGCCCTCGACGTGCTGGTGCCAGGCGATGTGCTGCCTGACGGGTCGCGGGTGGTGGTGTCGCGGCTGGATGGACCCGACGTGGCGGTGCCCTCGTGGGCGGCCGTCGGGCTGGGCCGCCAGGACGAACTGCTGTCGCACGCGGATCTGGTGATCTGTGGCGGCGGCCACGGCATGGTGGCGAAGACGCTACTGGCGGGCGTGCCGCTGGTGGTGGTTCCAGGTGGTGGCGATCAGTGGGAGATCGCCAATCGTGTTGTGCGCCAGGGCAGTGCGCAGCTGGTGCGGCCGCTGACCGCCGAAGGGTTGGCCGCAGCGGTTGGCGAAGTGTTGTCGGCGCCGCGGTACTCCGAGGCCGCCAGGCGGGCGGGCGCCGGCATCGCCGAGGTCGCCGATCCGGTACGGGTGTGCCAAGAAGCGCTCGGGGCGTCGGCGTAGGTTGATCACGTGCGTTTGACGGAATTTCGGGAACTCGTCGATGGCCAGTTCGGGCCGGTGCGTGGTGCCTCGCTGCTGGTCGACCACGTGCTGACCGGGCTCGGAGGGCGCACCGCGACCCAGGCGATCGAGGACGGCGTCGATCCGCGCGACGTCTGGCGGGCGCTGTGCGGCGACTTCGACGTCCCGCGCGATCAGTGGTGAGCTAGCGCTTGTCCTCGGCCCGTCCGGTGCCGGCGGCATGGGCGGGGCCGACGGCGTCGTCGTCTCGATCCGTCTCCGGCATCTGCGATGCGGGCTGTTCGGAAGCCGGCGATACCGTTGCGCCACCCGCAGTTTGATCCGGCGCTGGGGACTTGTAGTCCGGGTCCGTCGTCGGCGCGGTCGCTCCGCCCGTACTGGCTCCGGCGTTCTCGGTGCTTTCGCCCGAATCTGCGGACTCTTTGCGGCCTTCGTATGGCGGGATCGCAGGCTCGACGTCCTTCGGCGGCTCATTGGTGAAAGCCGTCTCGAAATCGGGCTTGCCGCCATCGTCGTAGGCGGGCACCGACTCATCGCCCTTGTACGTGCCTGACGGCCGGTCGGCCGGTCCGCCCGACGGCTCGTCTGATCCGGTGCCCCGTGATCCCTTTTCTTCCGGTGTGGTCATGACAACTCCTCGCAGCCCGCCGCAGCCTGCGGCGATGCTGCTGGGATACCCGTGCCATGGGCGCCGAAACTAGCCGCGTTGGCCGATCAGCTGAGCCGTCTCCCTGTGCAGCCGCCCGAAGTTGTAGTACGCCGCGCAGGCCCCCTCGGGGGAGACCATGCAGGTTCCGATCGGCGTCTCGGGTGTGCACGCCGTCCCGAACACCTTGCACTCCCAGGGCTTGATGACGCCCTTGAGGACCTCGCCGCATTGGCATGCCTTCGGGTCGGCAACCCGAACGCCGGGCATGTCGAACTTGAGCTCCGCGTCGTACTCCGCGTAGTCAGCGTGCACTTTCAGGGCGCTTTGCGAGATGAATCCCAACCCGCGCCACTCGAAGTGCGGGCGCAGCTCGAACGTCTCTGACAGCAGCTTCAAAGCCTGGGTGTTGCCTTCCGGCCGCACTACCCGCGTGTATTGATTCTCGATCTCGCAGCGGCCTTCGCGGATCTGCTGAAGCAACATGTGTACCGACGCCAGGATGTCCAGCGGCTCGAAACCCGCTACCACCATTGGCTTTCCGTACACCTCGGAAACGAACCGATACGGCCTGATGCCCACGACCGTGGAAACATGGCCAGGCCCCAGGAAACCCGACAGCCTCAGGTCGGGCGACTCCAGGATCGCCTTGATTGGCGGCACGATCGTGACATGGTTGCAGAACACGCTGAAGTTCTTCACGCCGAGCGTTCGCGCGCGCACCAGCGTCACAGCCGTAGATGGTGCTGTGGTTTCGAATCCGACGGCGAAGAACACGACGTGTTTATCCGGGTTGTCCAGTGCGACCTTCAGCGCATCCAGCGGGGAGTAGACGAATCGCACATCCGCTCCACGTGCCTTCGCCTCGATGAGATTGCCCTTCGACCCAGGGACACGCATCATGTCGCCGAACGTCGTAAAGATGACGTTCGGTTGCTCGGCAAGCCACATCGCGTCGTCGACGCGGCCCATCGGGATCACGCACACCGGGCAGCCCGGCCCATGCACCAATTCGACGGTCTCGGGCAGCAGGTGCTCGATTCCGTGGCGGTAGATGGTGTGCGTGTGACCGCCGCACACCTCCATGAATTTGAAGTGGTCGCCGGTCGCGAGTTCGGTGATCGATTTGACCAACGCGCGAGCCGCCGCGGGGTCCCGGAATTCATCGACGAACTTCATTTGCCCAGCCTCTCAGGCGATCTCGGATGAGTTGAATGCTTCGATCTCGTTGACGTAGTCGGCGCCCATCTTCTGCACCTGCTCAAGCGTGAGTTTCGCCTCGCGTTCGTCGATCTTGGCCATCGCGAAACCGACGTGCACCAGCACCCAGTCACCGACTTGTAGGTTGTCGTCGGCTAATAGCCGCACGCTGATGTTTCTTCGCACGCCATTGACGTCGACCTTGGCCAGGGACTGTTCGGCGTCGACGATGTCGACCACCTGGCCGGGAATTCCCAGACACATCGTCTATCTCCTCTCAACAGATCCGCGGAAGCGGGTCACCGACCAGCATGTCGACGATCCGGCTGCCGCCGAACGACGTTCGTAGCGCGACGATTCCGGGTGGCTGCGGCACGATCTCGCCAACCACGGTGGCGCGCTGCCCCAACGGGTGGGCCCGCAGCGCGGCGACGGCCGCGTCTGCCTCATCGGCCGCCACAATCGCGACGAACTTGCCTTCGTTGGCGACGTAGAGCGGGTCGATACCGAGCATGTCGCATGCACCGAGCACCTGGGGTTCGACGGGCAGTGTGTCCTCGTCGAGGATGAGCGCGAACGGCGAATCCTTGACGAGTTCGTTGCACACCGTTCCGACTCCGCCGCGGGTCGCGTCGCGCATCCACCGTGTCGACGGTGCCGCCGCCAACAGGGCCTCCACCAGTTCGTTGACAGGGGCGGTGTCCGAAGCGATGTCGGCGTCGATGGCGAGGTCTCCTCTGGCCAGCATGACGGCCATTCCGTGCTCACCGATGGTGCCCGACAACAGCACCTTATCGCCCGGTTGTACGAGGTCACGCGACAGCATCCGGCCCTCCGGAATAACACCGACACCGGCCGTCGAGATGAAGATGCCGTCGGCGGCGCCCTTGCCGACGACCTTGGTGTCGCCGGTGACGATCTGCACGCCGGCCCTTGCCGCAGCCTCGGTCATATCGGCCACGATTTCGCGGAGCTCGGCGATGGGGAAACCCTCCTCGATGACAAAAGCCGCCGAGAGCCACTGTGGGCGGGCACCCGACACCGCGAGGTCGTTCACCGTGCCGTGCACCGCAACGGTGCCGATGGAACCGCCGGGGAACCTCAGTGGCTGAACCACATACGAGTCGGTGGAGAACGCCAGTCGTTCGCCGAGCGGTGTGCGCAGCGCTGCGGCGTCGCCGAGTTGTTCGAGTTCGGGGTTGCGGAAGGCCTCCATGAACACCGCATCGACGAGCGCCGCCGAAGACTTTCCGCCAGCACCGTGCGCCAGCGTCACCACGTCATCGAGGAGCCGGGGCCGCCGCTGCCGGAATTTGTCGATGCGCTCGAGCACACGGTCTTCGCGGTCTGCGGCGCTAGTGGCCTTGGAAGGGATGGTGGTGCTCATGTCTGCTCCGCACTGTGTCGTTGGCGTGCCATGTGGTCCTGGGTCACCGACCACAGCTCGTAGCCGAGAATGGCGTGGCTTTCCTGGATACGGTGGATGCTCTGGCTGTGCACGGTGAAGCAGAAGTCCAGATCCTCGGCCGCGGCCATCCGGCCGCCGTCGTGTCCGGAGAAGCCAATCGTCAACAGGCCGCGCTGTTTTGCTTCGGTGATCGCCGCCGTCAGGTCCTCGGAGTTGCCGGAGGTCGACAGGGCGATGGCGACGTCGCGCTCGCTGGCATGGGCAATGATCTGCCGTTTGAAGATCAAGTCGAAGCCGACGTCGTTGCCAAGCGCGGTCACCACCGCGTTGTCGGCGGCCAGCGACCACGCCGCGACGGGGCGGCCCCGCGCCGGCCTGCTGAACAGCGATGCCAGCGTCGCGGCGTCGGTGGAGCTGCCGCCATTGCCCAGCGTGTACATTCGCCCGCCGCGCAGGAAGCGCTCGGCCATGTCGGTGCCTGCCGCTGTCAACGCGTCGGCGTACTCGGCGAGTGATTCCCGTTGCAGGCGAGCGCTTTCGGTGGCCTTACCGCGCGCCGAGGCGGCCAGGTCGTCCAGCAGACTCTTCGAGTCGGTCTCCTCGGAGTCGATGAACGGGTACAGGAAGCTGGTGGCATCGGACTCATGCGTCGTCATCAATTCGCCTCCAATCGGGTGATCGCGGTCCCGGCGTGCACGAGGACGAGATCATTGGGCGCGACTGGGGGATCCGAGCCCAGCAGGGTGACGTCCACCCACTCCTCACCCTTGGCGGTGCGCACCAGCGCTTGACTGTCGACCGGTTCGAGCACGATTTCAGCGAGGCGTCCTTCGTCGCTGCAGGTCACGCAGACCTCGTCGGTGCAGTCGTCGGGATCGGGTTTCAGTAGTCCCGGGTGTTCGAAGCAGACGTGGGTGAGCTCCCAAAGCAGGTGGTACATCAGCACGAATCGTCCAGTCGCAGGCACCATGGGGTCATCGGAGTCGACCCATAGGATGTGGTTCGCCGCGCCGGCCGCTGGACGCGGCCCAGAGCCGATCCACACCGTCAGCGCCCCCCATGCCGGTGCCCGTCGCATGGCGTCGACCACAGCGGCGTCGTCGGCCGACGCCACTGCGAGGAGCAGGTCCCCTGGCCTGCTGGCCACTCGCGCTTGCGCGACCGGATCAGGCTCGACGAGCGCAACCGACGGTAGTGCCCGCTTGCCGACGATCACCGGGTGTACGAACTCGACGGCGACGTGGTGGGCGTGCGGTTCCCATTGTGGTGCGATCACCCAGAGCGTCGCGCCGTCGTGGAATCGGCGCGCGAGATCCAGTGCTGCGGCCGCCAGGTCGGCGGACAGCCCTGCATCGACGAAGGACTCACCGGATTGTGTCGGCGCGGTCATTGGTTTCGCCCCCTTTCGCGGGCAGTGTTCACGAGGTTCAGCGTGGTGTGTGTCGCATCGGCCAGTGCGCCGGTTTCGGCTTCGGTGAGCGTGGAGCAGATCCAGTCCCAGTGGGCGGACACCGTGTCACCGGGTGTGGGCGCCGCGATCAGCGACGCACCCTCCTTGCTCCATCGAACGCGTTCGGCCGTTGGGTCGCCGAGGGCGAGCGAGCCGGCCACCAAAGTCAGCGGTTGCGACAGCATCACTACATGGTCGTCGTCGACGGAGTCGACTGTGCCCCAGCGTATTCGGCAGTCTTGCAGCACCTGGAGCGCAGTTGCTGGATCGCGATCGAGGAACCGCACCCACGGATAGACCACGAAGACGTGGAAGCTGTGATGGGCCAGCACGCCGTCCGCACTGGCTAGGCTGCCGAGTAGCCCGGTCGCCTGACCCGCGAACGCGCCGCGCAGACTGTCAAGCAGCGGCCCCGGCTCGACGCGGTTCAACAACGGCCCGCCGACCCAATAGCTGCCGACCACATCGGCATCGAGCCCGTTGTCGATGCCTGCGGCATCCGCGATGGCCCGCAGATACGGCCACGCGCCGTCGAACTCCTTTGCGTGCGCGGCAACCTTGGTGGCGTCGTCACCGCGCAAGAGCACATCGGCATCGGCGGGCCCGCAGTAGCCGAGCTCGTTCGGCGGGAACGCATAGTGGGCGAACACCGCATGCCCGGTGGGCAAGCCTTGTCGAGACGGTGCGGTCATCAGATCACCCGGCATTCCCGACCAGCAACTGCCCGAGCGCGATCCCGCCATCGTTCGGCGGCACGACGCGGTGCGTGAGCACCTCAAAGCCCTTGGCGGCAAGACCCTCTCGGGCAAGGCGCAGCAGCGTCGCGTTCTGGAACACGCCGCCGGTCAGCGCGACAGTCCTTGGGACCGGATCCTGCGCGGTGGCGAGCTCGACAATCACCTCGGCGACGGCGTGGTGGAACCGTGCACCGATCACGCCGGCGGGGACGCCGTCGCGCAGGTCCGCGACGATTGCGATCACCACGGGTGCGGGGTCGACGACTGTCGATGATCCACCGGCCTCGACGCCGAACGCGTACCGCACCGTGCCTGGATCGGTGTCGCGCGAGCGCCCCTCGAGTTCGATCGCCGCCTGAGCTTCGTAATCGACCGTCTGGCGCACACCGATCAGTGCCGAGACCGCGTCGAACAGCCTGCCCATGCTCGATGTCGGCAGACAGCCCAGTCCGCTGGCCAGTTGGTGTGACAGCGCCCGCCGTTCGGCGGCCGGGCACGCCGCCACCGGCAGCAGGTCGTCGTCCCATTGCAGGCCTGCGGCCCACAGATGCGACAGCGCCATCCGGTACGGCCGTTGCACGCTGACATCGCCGCCCGCCATGGGCACATACTTCAACTGCGCGCGCCGCTGAAAGCCCTTGTAGTCGGCGAGCAGCACCTCACCGCCCCAGATCGCACCGTCGGGCCCGTACCCCGTTCCGTCGAAGGCGAACCCGAGTATCTGCTGCGTCCCGTCGAGGCCGTGCTCGGCCATTACCGCTGCGATGTGCGCATGATGGTGCTGCACGGTTCGCACCGGCCGCTCGCCGGCATGGCGGTGCGCCCATGCGGTGGACCGGTACGCCGGATGCGAGTCCGCGACAACGACTTCCGGTGCCACGCCGGTCAGTGCCTCGAGATGGCATTCCGCCGAGCCGAACGTGGAGAGGGTGGCCAGGTCGTCCATGTCGCCGATGTGCTGGCTCAGCCAGGCGTACTTGCGGTCCGCGACGGCCAGGGTGTTTTTGAGGTCGGCCCCAACGGCCAGCGTCGGCGGCACCGGTACGGGCAGCGCGACGGGCAGGGGAGCGTAGCCGCGTGAGCGTCTTACCGGAAGCTCGGCATGGTCGACGACGCGCACGACCGAGTCGTCGCACGGCACCAGGATGTCCCGGTTGTGCATCAACCAGCCGTCCGCAAGATGGGAAAGCCGGTGGAGCGCATCGTCGTCGGTGGCGCAGATGGGTTCGCCGCCAAGGTTGCCTGACGTCATCACCAACGCGGTCGGTCCAGGTTCGTCGCCAGCCAGCCCGAAGATGAGCGCGTGCAGCGGCGTGTAGGCGGTCATCACCCCGAGGTCGGGGATGTGCGGGGCGACGGAATCGGCGATCGGAGTGCCGGGTAGTCGCGGCATCAGCACGATCGGGCGTTGTGGACCCGTCAGAAGGCGCGCGCAGGTGTCATCGACGATCGCGATGCCGCGCGCCGTGGCCAGATCGGGCACCATCACCGCAAAGGGCTTGTCGCCGCGGCGCTTACGGTGCCGCAGTTCGGTGACCGCTTGCCCGTTGGACGCGTCGCAAGCCAGGTGGTAGCCGCCGATGCCCTTGACCGCGAGCAGTCCACCGGCCCTCAACAGGGTGCGCGCCGCCTGCATTCCCGCTTCACCGTCGGTTTCGCGGCCGTCGCGGTCGCGGTAGTGGACGGTGGGTCCGCACTTCGGGCAGCAGACGGGCTGGGCGTGGAACCTGCGGTCGGCGGGATCGGCGTATTCGCCGGCGCAGTCGGTGCACATCGCGAAGTCCGCCATCGTGGTGGAGGACCGGTCGTAGGGCATCGAAGCGATGATCGTGAAGCGCGGTCCACAGTTGGTGCAGTTGACGAACGCATGCCGGTAGCGCCGGTTGGTGGGATCGCGTTGCTCGGCGGCGCATTCGCCGCACATCGCGACGTCCGGGGAGGCAAGCGTGCGGCCGCCGTCTGATCGCGAGGAGTCCGCGATGGTGAATCCGGTGCCACCGGCGACCGGAATTTCGTGCTTCTCAACGGATTCGATGACAGCCAGCGGTGGTGGGCGCTCGCGCAACCGGATCAGGAATTGGTCGATGTCACCGCCGTCGCCCTCGAGCTCGATCACGGCGCCCGCACTGTCGTTGCGCACCACACCGGAAAGGCCAAGCGCCACCGCCGTCGTGTAGACGAACGGGCGAAAGCCGACACCCTGAACGACGCCGCCAACGCGGACCTCACACCGGCGACGTTTCACGATGAATCCCCGTCGCTCCCGCGACCCATCAACTCCAGGCCTGCCATCGCGGCGTCGGCGCCCGCCTTGTCGGTCTTCTCGACGACGAACCCCATGTGGATGATCACCCAGTCGCCGGGGCCGAACGTTTCCTCCGGCATCATGCCGATGTTGACCTTGCGGTGTTCACCTGCCACATCGACGAGCGCGAGTTGGTCGCCGTAGCCCTCCAGCATCCGAACGACCTGCCCCGGGATTCCCAGACACATGGCTCAGCCCTGCCCGACAGACGTTCGTGCGAGCAATTCGCTCACCACATCCTTGACCGCCTCGACGGCGGCGGGCACGGCGGCGGCAACCACGTCCGAAAGACCCATGTTCTCGTCGATGTCGGCGACTTCGCATCCGATGACAACGGTCGGTGGCGGCGTGCCGCCAAGAGCGTTCAGGCTCGCAAAAACCGCTACCGGATCCATGGCGTGCGCGTCGAGACCCACAGTGGCAGCCAGGCTTTCGTGGTCGGCCTCGAAGACGTGCAACGCTCCAGGGTTGCCCTGGTTCGGGATCGCGTCGACGAGCACCAGCGCCGTGTACCCGTCGAGTAGGTCATACGCCAGGTGCATGCCCCGGATTCCGTAGTCCACCACCTCGACATTCGGACCCGCGAACCCTTCGGGCATGCGTCGCATCACCTCGGGACCAAATCCGTCGTCCCCGAGGAAGATGTTGCCGATCCCTGCTATCAGAATTCGGGACGTAATTGCGCCTCCCACTCGGTCACATGCGGCGAATCTTCAGGTAACGCCTGGCATCCGGGATGGATCGGACTCCGACCGCCGCTCCGGCAAGCACGACGACCGCGACTACGCCTAAGGCGACCCAGCCAACTACTTCCATTTCGAGCTCCTTTCGATGAGTGGTTCAACTTCGTCGGGTGCGAAGTACAGGTAGCGGCCGTACCACTCGTGCATGTCGGCGGCGGGATCGTCCTCGATGACGACGGCGATGTGCTGGTCACCGTCGACATCCTCATGCACCGCGGTGACACGCGCGATCTTGTCCGCGTAGAAGAGGTCCTGCGCGTCGGCCCTGCGCGACGGCCGCAACCGGACCCGGCTGCCTCGTGCGACCGGAGTGCCATTGACCAGCACGGCGTCGAGCTCGGGCCGGACCACCATGTCGGCCATCGGATCCCACCAGTCGACATCGGCGGGCACCTCAGGGATCAGCCCCGGTTGCGGTGTCGCGGCGTGCGGATTCCGTAGCACCCCATGCAGGTCCAGCATGGCCTCCGGCGACATCGAATCGCAGCGGTCGATGATCTTGGCCGCGAGCGGATCGGTGGCGCAGGCCTGCGCCTTCTCCTCGTCGGTCATCGTCATCACCCGCAGTGTGAGGATCTCGTCGATCTCGGTGGAGTCGTACAGCGCACCCTTGCTCTGCTCGGCGATCTCGGGATGGTCGTAGAGAATGATCGGCGACACCAAGGTGAGGGTGTGGTCGCCCGACGGCCCGGCGAGCACGGGGAAGCAGCGGTGCTGTCGGCAGCGAGCCACCGCATCGGTGGCGGCATCGGGTGGTTCGAGCAGCGACACGAACTCACCGTCGGCGACTTCGAGCAGCAGATGGGTACCGATCATCGACACGGCGATCGCCTCGTCCTTGTCGGTGGCGGGCGCACCCGTGTTGCGCGCTTCGAACGTCAACCGCATCAGGTCGCCGTCCGGTTCACCGGAGATGTCGAGCTGACCGTGCAGTTGGCGTCGGCTGCGCACCAGCCTGCCACCCTCGACGGTTTCGACGTCGGTGCCCGCCGGAACGGAGATGTCCAGCGTCAGCGGCAGACTCGTGATCGGGACCGGGCCGAAAGGGATCTCGCACTCAACGGCCTCATCCCACGTGACCCATGCGGCCGCCCCCGCGACGAGCTGCTCCACCTGCTCGAAGCGGCCGTTGCCCGTATCGCGTTCGGCGCAGCGGTGCTGCAGCTGCAGGAATCGCACCACTCCCGATACCGAAGGGACGCCGTAGGAGGTCACCAACACCTGAGCCGACAACGCGGAGTCTTCGCCGATACCGCGCTCGGCCGCCCCCGACGGACCCAAAACACCGAACTGCCACCGCGACTGGTTCTTGCTCGAACTGGCCCGATAGGGGTAGAGCAGGTAGCCCTCGTAGAGCACCGCATCGGCAACGGCGCGGGCACGATCCTGATTGGCGCTCATCGGGGTTCCCTCGCCGAGCTTGCCTCGAGAAGAGTGGTGATGGCGTCGTCAAACCCCAAGAGGCCGCACGCAGATCTGAACTCCGCCAGTGCGTCGATGGTGTCGCGGTTCAGGCGCACCCAGCCGGTGTTCGGATAGTGCAACGCTATGAGCTCGCGCCACGCCGAAACCGGTAGGTCGTAGTGGTCTTCGCGGTCCCACGGCACCTGGTGCACCGAGAAGTTCTTGCTCACCCTTGGCGAAAATCGTTCCGCTGAACAGGAATTGCAGCGGGATGATGCCGTCGCGCAGAGCATGGAAGTACTTGGCCGCCGTCACCTCGAAGTCGTAGGTGCATTCGAGCGGGAGGTCGACCTGGGTGCTTCCGGTGAACCCCTGCACCATGGCCGAACTGTGCAGCCAGAGGAAATTGTGTTGGGTGGTGCTCCAGCGTTCGCGGGGGCCGAACAAATCGAGCAGTCCTACGGCCTCTTCATCGGTGTAGCCGCGGCGCAGCGGCTCGATGCGAACCTGGCACCGCAGCGCGATGGCGTGCACGGGCTCGTCTCCATCGGCGGCGATACCGACGCGCGCCGTCAGCACCGGTGTCACCGCGTACTGTTCGGGCGACACGTCGAGCACCGCGAACGTCACCTCCGTCATGGCGCCACCACCTTGCTGCGCGTGTCGACATGGTCGAAGAATTCGTCGATGAACTCCCGCACGTGCTGGCCGCCGTCGAAGCCGTGCCAGAGTTTCCTGAGCCGGCCGACGAACTCGTAGCAGGTGTCGATCGGCACCAGATGGCATTCGGGTGGCTGGGTTTCGTCGTCGGGTACCCGCACGATCAGCGCCTCGGTGTCATCGGCGAGCAGGTCCACCCGCGGGTCGGCGGCCCGGATACCGTCCCACGCCGACAGGTCCAGTTCGGATTCGGTCGCGCCTGCCGGACCGGGATAGAACGCCACGGTGCGGTCGAGGGCCGAGTTGCGGAAGAAGAACGCCAGCCCGACCGGGATCTGCAGCAGCTGCCACTCGCGGCGGCCCAGGCCGAACTCCGGAAACGACAGGTAACGGTCGGGCACCGCCCGGTAGCGCAGCTTGGCTTGGGGGTCGGTGAACAACAGGTAGCAACCCCGGCAAGTGCACATCAGTTGACGGCCTTCGACGTTTACGACGTGGCTGTGCTCGTCTCCAATCTGCTCGGAGCACATTTCGCACCGCTCACCCGCGGGTTGGGGAGCGCTGCGATTGGCCCGGATCCGGGCCAGCACGTCGTATGCGCCGGTCATGCCATGCCCGCCTCGGTGTGTTCCGCAGCTACCGCGATGGACAGCACACCGTCGCGGACTAGCAGCGGGATCGGATCGAGATGCACAGTCGCATCGGCGTTTTCATCGACGCAGGCGCCGGCATGGACGACATCGAAGTGGGAATGACATCTCGGACAGCGCAGTACCGCCTCTCCGACTGCCGACCCCATCGGCCGGTGCAGGGCGGCGCCGGACAGCGATTGTGTGCAGCTGCCACACCGATCGTGGTAGGCGAACAGCTCATCGCCGACGCGGCACGCCAGCACAGTCGCGCCCGCCACCCTGAACCCGCCGACTTCTCCCGGCGCGAGGTCGGCGAGATCGGGAACCCGATGCCAGTCGACCGGGCCATGATCGCTCTGGTGAACCCGGCTGAGCAGCGACTCTGCAGGGATCACACTGACATTCGGCGCGACGTCCGCGGCGACCACCTCGATCGAGGCGATCTCAGGAGCCGCCGCCCGCACCGCGTCTTCAACCGTGAGTTCCAGGGTCACCGCCGACGACGGACAACTTTTGCAACTGCCGGCGAATTGCAGACGCACCACATCGTCGACCACTTCGAGCAGGGTGACGTCACCGCCGTGCGAGCCAAGGTACGGCCGAACGCCGTCAAGGGCATCCTCGATGCGCCGCTCCACGCCATGCGGGTGCAGTCCGTGCACCAGCAGGAGGCTGGCCACCAAGTCGTTGCCCGCGAACTTCTCTACGAGGCTCGGGTCGGCGGAGACCGCGATTTGCAGAATCCGCTCCAGCCCGGCCCCGTAGAGGTCGGTGATCTCGCCGACCAGTTGTTCGGCACGCTCGCGCGCGGCGGCTCCTCCTGCCGAGCTGGCGTCGAGCAATATCTGTATACGATCGCCCGCCGTGCGCCACTGCGCGTCCTGCTCGAATTCGTCTGGGCGATCTGCCATAGGTTATTCCCCTGTGACGGACTGGGTGGGGGAGTGCAGCTTCTCCAACGTCTTCCCGTTGCCGAGGTACATGTGCACGCCGCACGGCAGACACGGGTCGAAGCTGCGCACCGTACGCATGATGTCGATGCCCTTGAAGTGCTCCCGATCGTTCTCCTCGAAGATCGGTTGCCCCTGAACGGCATCCTCGTACGGGCCAGGGGTGCCGTAGCTGTCCCGCGGGTTGGCGTTCCACGGTGTCGGCGGATACGGGTGGTAGTTCGCGATCTTGCCATCGCGAATCACCATGTGGTGGCTCAGTACTCCGCGCACAGCCTCGGTGAACCCGCAGCCGATGCCTTCATCGGGCACGGTGAACTTCTCCCACGTCTTGGTGCGGCCGGCCCGGATCTCGACGAGCGCCTTCTCGGCGAAGTGCAGCGCGCACGCGGCGGCGTAGGCCTGGAAGTATGTCCGGGCCCTGTTGCGCTCCAACGTATTCGAGCCGTACTGCGGGATCTTCCACTCGAACGACACCGGACCCTTGAGGGCGGTCTTCGGGAGGTTGATCTGCACACTCTGGCCGGTCGCCTTGACGTAGCCGATGTCGACGAGACCGGCCAGTGCGGTCACCCACAGCCGGGCCAACGGACCGCCGCCGGTATCCAGCGCCAGGTGATCCTTGCCGTCAAACCAGCGTGGTGACATGACCCAGCTGTAGTTGTTCTCGAAGTCGCGCTTCTGCGGCCTTGGGTTGGTGTGCTGGTTCCACGGATGGCGCCGGTCCACCGGGTTGCCAAGCGGATCGTTCTTGACGAACATTTCCTGGTCGTTCCAGTCGTCATAGTACGAGTGGCCCAACAGAATTCGGATGCCCAGGTTGATGTCGACCAGTGAGTGGGTGTGCAGCTTGCCGTCGATCACCACGCCGGGCGTGACGAACATGGCGTTGCCCCACTTCTCCATGTCCTTGTACTCGAAGTTGCAGACCTCGGGGTCCTGGAACGAGCCCCAGCAGCCCAGCAACGTGCGACGCAGACCGACCTGGTCATAGCCTGGCAAGGCCTCGTAGAAGAAGTCGAACAAGTCGTCGTGCATGGGCACGACCTTCTTCATGAACTCGACGTAGCGCATCAACCGCGTCATGTAGTCGGTCATCAACTGGATCGTGGCGGTCGTGCCCACCCCGCCCGGGTACAGCGTGGACGGGTGCACGTGGCGCCCCTCCATCAGGCAGAACATCTCTCGTGTCCACCGACTGACCTGCAGCGCCTCGCGGTAGAACTCGCCGGTGAACGGGTTCAGCGTCCGCATGATGTCGGCGATGGTCCGGTAACCATGCATGTCCGCATGCGGCGCCTGGGTGTTCTCGGCCTTCGCCAACACACTGGGATTCGTTTCGGCAACCATCTTCTCGCAGTAGTCCACGCCGACCAGGTTCTCTTGGAAGATGTTGTGGTCGAACATGTATTCCGCGGCTTCGCCCAAGTTGACGATCCACTCACCGAGGTGCGGTGGCTTCACCCCATACGCCATGTTCTGGCAGTAGCACGAGCAGGTGGCGTGGTTGTCGCCGCAGATGCCGCAGATGCGGCTGGTGATGAAGTGGGCGTCGCGAGGATCCTTGCCCTTCATGAAGATCGAGTAGCCACGGAAGATCGACGAGGTGCTGTGGCACTCCACGACTTCGCGGTTGTCGAAGTCGATCTTGGTGTAGATGCCCAGGCTGCCGACGATGCGGGTGATCGGATCCCACGCCATCTCCACCAGCTGGCCGGGATCCCGCTTCACGTGCGACGGTTCGGGAATGATCGTTGTCATCGAAAGAATCGCTTTCGTCTGATGAAACGTCTGATGAATAGGCGCCGCACGCTGTCCGACGGCGAAAGGGCGGTTACTGGCCGCCCGGGTCGAGACCGGCACCTACCACGTGCGGGTCGCTCCGGTCGTGAGTTGCGAGCCTGGGTGCCGCCACTTGGGTTCTTTGTCGACGGTGCGGCCGGTGACCTTGCGCAGGTTCTTGATGACGGACCCGTACATTCCGGATGCCGTTGTCGAGACCTTGCCGCCTGGCGGCTCATCCATGAACGGCATGAACTTGTCCGGGAAGCCGGGCATCGTGCAGCCGATGCAGATGCCACCGACGTTCGGGCACCCGCCGATACCGTTGATCCAACCCCGCTTGGGCACGTTGCACTTGACGACCGGACCCCAACAGCCCAGTTTCACAATGCATTTCGGCGAGCCGTACTCGGTGGCGAAATCGCCCTGCTCGTAGTATCCGGCCCGGTCGCAACCCTCGTGCACGGTCGCACCGAAGAGCCACTTGGGCCGCAATGCCTCGTCGAGCGGGATCATCGGAGCCTGGTTGGTGGCCATGTACAACAGGTATGTCAGCGTCTCGGACATATTGTCGGGATGGGCCGGGCAGCCGGGCACACAGACGATCGGAATGCCGGCTTTGCTCTTCCAGTCCCAGCCGAGATAGTCCGGCACACCCATGGCACCGGTCGGATTACCGGCCATCGCATGGATACCGCCGTAAGTGGCGCAGGTACCCACGGCAACGATCGCGGTTGCCTTGGGCGCCAACCGATCCAGCCATTCGCTGGTGGTCATCGGCTGCCCTGTCGCGGGGTCGTTCCCGAACCCGCACCAGTACCCTTCGTTCTTGATTTTCTCGTTCGGGATCGACCCCTCTACGACCAAGACGAACGGTTCCAACTCTCCTCTGTCTGCCTTGAAGAACCACTCGAGAAAATCGTCCGCGCCCCCATTTGGTCCGCACTCGAAATCGATAAGGGGCCAATGGACGGCGATTTTCGGCAGACCGGGGAGGGCGCCGAGCGCGATCTCCTCGATGCTGGGTTGCGTGGCGGCAGTCAACGCCACCGAATCGCCGTCACAACTCAATCCGGCGTTGATCCACAGCACGTGAATCAAGGCCTCTTCCGCTTTGACTGCTGCCTCACTAGGCATATGTCACAGCTTTCCGGGGGCCGGGCTGGGGCCCTCACGACCGGAAGCCGGGCTGGGGCTCCCAATGTCACGGTGTGGACTTAGCGGCCTCTTCTAGACCGCTGGTTCTCGGTTTACTCCGGGGCGTATGTCTTGTCAACGGATCGTTGTGACATATCGCTGTTTGCTCGAACCTCCAGCCACCGGTACCACGCGGCGGTACCATCGCCCGTTGTAGCGGACAGTGGCAAAATCTCCGCGGTCGGGTTGATCGACCGGACAAACGTCGCGAATTTATCAAGATCAAAGTCGACGTAGGGCATTAGATCGATCTTGTTCAGCACGATCAGGCCAGCGGCAGCAAACATGTGGGGATACTTCAGCGGTTTGTCGGCGCCCTCGGTGACCGAGATGACTACCAGTTTGCTGTCTTCCCCGAGATCGAAAAGCGCCGGGCACACCAGGTTCCCGACGTTCTCGATGAAGAGCAATGACTGCGGCTGCGGATTCAGGGTCTCAATAGCCCGCCGGACCATGTCGGCGTCGAGGTGGCAGCCTGCGCCGGTGTTGACTTGTACCGCACGTGCGCCGGCGGCCCGGATGCGTTCGGCGTCGAGAAGCGTCTCCTGGTCGCCTTCGATCACCGACACCTGCGAATGGCGTGCGAGTTCGCCGATTGTTCGCTCCAGGAGCGTCGTCTTGCCCGCGCCGGGTGAACTCGTGATGTTCAGCGCAAGAATCTCCCGCTCCGCAAGCCACTTGCGGTTTTGCTCGGCGACCAGATCGTTCTTCGCGAGAACCTTCTGCTCCAGCGACACGGTCTCGGTGTGGACATGATCGGGGCCGTGCGCATGGTGGTGCTCGTGGTCATGCCGATGCTCATGTGGATGGCCTTGTTCATGGCCTGAGCCGGCCAGCGTGATTACCGCACCCGCTTCGCCACAGCCGCACGTCGCACACATTGTCAGCTCACTTCCATCGAGAGAATCTTCATGTCGCGCCCGGCGAGGACTTCCACGTCCGCACTCCCGCAGGGGCACAACAAGATCAAGTCGGCCAGCGCGAACTCGCACCCACAGGTGCGGCAGTGCGCCACGCCGGGCTGCACGTTCAGATCGAGTCGGGCGCCGTCGGCGACGGTGCCCTCGGTGGCCAACTCGAAGCAGAACTGCATGGAATCGGGGACGACCGCGCACAGCGCGCCGACCTCCAGCTTGATGCTGTGCACGCGCCGGCCTGCGGCGTGCTCACACACCGCGTCGACAACACTTTGGGTAATTGCCATTTCGTGCACGGTTGCCCCCGTTTCGGCAGGGATGACCCCACCATAAGTCGCTGCATGGCCCAATGGCGCGGCATCGGCGTGTCAACTTGAATCGAACAGGTGTTCGTCTACTGTGTGGTGAGCAGTCCGACTTGTCGGACCCAAGCTCTAGCGTCACGGCCAACCGATCGAAAACCGATCACAGCACCAGGATGGAGACCACCCCATGGCACAGGCCCCTGACCGCGAGAAAGCCCTCGAGCTGGCGCTCGCGCAGATCGAAAAGAACCACGGTAAAGGCTCGGTGATGCGGCTCGGCGATGAGGTACGCCAGCCGATTTCTGTCATCCCCACCGGCTCGATCGCCCTGGATGTGGCGCTCGGCATCGGCGGCCTGCCGCGTGGCCGCGTCGTCGAGATCTACGGCCCGGAATCCTCCGGTAAGACCACCGTGGCGCTGCATGCGGTAGCCAACGCCCAAGCGGCCGGTGGCATCGCCGCGTTCATCGACGCCGAGCACGCGCTGGATCCCGACTACGCCAAGAAGCTCGGCGTGGACACCGACTCGCTGCTGGTCTCTCAGCCGGACACCGGCGAGCAGGCGCTGGAAATCGCCGACATGCTGATCCGCTCGGGCGCGCTGGACATCCTTGTCATCGACTCGGTCGCGGCACTGGTGCCCCGTGCGGAGATCGAGGGCGAGATGGGGGACAGCCACGTCGGCCTGCAGGCCAGGCTGATGAGTCAGGCGCTGCGGAAAATCACGGGCGCGCTGAGCAATTCGGGCACCACCGCGATCTTCATCAACCAGCTCCGCGAGAAGATCGGCGTGATGTTCGGCTCTCCCGAAACGACAACGGGCGGAAAGGCTTTGAAGTTCTACGCCTCGGTTCGTCTGGACGTCAGGCGAATTGAGACCCTCAAGGACGGCACTGACGCGGTGGGCAACCGCACGCGAGTCAAGGTCGTCAAGAACAAGGTGTCGCCGCCGTTCAAGCAGGCCGAGTTCGACATCCTTTACGGCAAGGGCATCAGCAGGGAAGGCTCGCTCATCGACATGGGTGTCGATCAGGGCTTCATCCGCAAGTCCGGTTCCTGGTTCACCTACGAGGGTGAGCAGCTGGGGCAGGGCAAGGAGAATGCCCGCACTTTCCTGATAGAGAACGCCGAAGTGGCCAACGAGGTCGAGAAGAAGATCAAGGAAAAGCTCGGCATTGGTGCTGTGGTGACCGATGGCTTGGCCGATGACAGCGTCCTGCCCGCCCCCGTCGACTTCTGAGCCGTCTCGCGAGGAGCAGGCCAGGGCCTTGTGCCTGCGCCTGCTCACCGCGAGGGCGCGCACCAGGGCCGAGTTGGCCGGTCAGCTGAGCAAGCGGGGCTATCCCGAGGACGTCGGTGATCGGGTGCTTGACCGGCTGGCGCAGGTGGGGCTCGTCGATGACGCTGACTTCGCCGAGCAGTGGGTACGCTCACGCCGGGTGAACGCCGGAAAAGGCAAGCGCGCCTTGGCCGCCGAGCTGCGGAACAAGGGCGTTGACAACGAGGTGATCACCGCGACGCTGGCGGATATCGATGCGGGCGCCGAACGGGTCAGGGCCGAACAGCTGATCCGCGACAAGCTGCGCCGCGAACGCCTCGACGACGGCGACGATGTGAAGGTGGCACGGCGGTTGGTCGGCATGCTTGCTCGCCGCGGCTATAGCCAGACGATGGCGTTCGACGTGGTCCGCACCGAGTTGGATCTGGAGCGACAGCGCCGCAAGACCTAGGCGAGGTCAGCCTTCGTCGGTGCTCGAATCCTTTTGTGCCGCATCGTCGGCGCCGTCGTTGTCCGGCTCGGCTTCAGGCTCGCTGCGCTGCTCGCCGGTGCTTTCGTCGTCCTCCGAAGCCTCGTCGCGTGCCGTCGACGTCGCGTCATCCACGTCCGTCGTGTCGGTTAAGTCGGTGGCTTCGGTTGTGCCACTTCTGACTTCGCCCTGAGCGCTGATGGTGGTCGCGGCGTCGGATTCGGTGTCGGCGTCCGGCGCCGAGACGGTCGACGTCGGCTTCTTCGGCTCGTCCTCGACCGCTCCGACTGCGTCGGCCTCGGATCGCGACGCCGTCGGCGCCGGGCTGACGGACAGAGTCTGCGCCGGCACGCTGGACTCGACGACTGGGGCCGGTGTCACGGCTGCTGCGAAGAACGAACCGACCGCCTCACTGACCGCAGCCACGACCGCGAAGGGCAGCGCGATCAGGTCGGCCAGGAAGCGGGCCTGAAAGGCGATGTACTCCGTGGCGTAGCCGACCAATTCGCGGCCCGCGTCCAGTTCGACTTCGACGAGGGTCTGCAGCGCCCTGCCGACCGCGACAGGCAGAGGTGTGCCGTTCTGGAGGTCCAGCAGGAGGGTGCCGGGAACCGGGACCTGACGGGCGACGAGCTGCCCACCGGTGACGACAAAGTCCACCAGCAGGTCGACGTGGAAGTTCACCTGCCTGCTCAGCAGTTCCAGCGGCGCGGCGGGGGCCAACGGCAGCGGCAGCGGTTGCACCTGGGCGGTGAGCGCGACGGCGGGCTGGTCAGCCGGGGGCAGAGGGTCCCGAGGCTCCGCAGAAGTCAGGACGAGGGCACTGACTCCGACTACTGCCAGACCTGATGAAAGGCATTGCCTAACGCGAACCATGTATTGGGCACGAACCAGTCGACACCCCGGTTCAAATCGTGCCCCCGGCGCCTGCGCCAAACGCACCCTGCGTGACGGGCTCGTCGGCGTGCATCGGCGCAGGACCGCGCCGGGACCGGCGCAGTCGGCGTTCCAGCCATACCGCGAACCACGAAAGCGCGAAGTTGACGCTGATCATCAGCACGGCGATCACGATCAGCGCGGGGACGTAGTTCCCGTACGACGCACCCACCTGGGTGCCCTGGCGCACCATCTCCAGGAACGTGATCTGGTAGCCGATGGCGGTGTCCTTGAGCACGACCACCAGCTGTGAGATCAGCACCGGCAACATCGACGTGATGGCCTGCGGCAGCAAGACCGAGCGCATGGTCTGACCCCAGCGCATCCCCAGCGCGGACGACGCTTCTGCCTGACCGCGGGGCAGCGCATTGACGCCGGCGCGCACGATCTCGGCGATCACCGCGCCGTTGTACAGAGTCAGCCCGGTGATGACGCCCGCCAGCGCCAGATGCTTCGAAGGGAACACGTCGTACGTCGCGTAGAGGAAGTACGCGAAGATCATCATGACCAGCACCGGGACGGCGCGGAAGAACTCCACGACAACCGAGCACACCCAGCTGATCGGCGCGTTGTGGGACATTCGGCCGACACCGAGCACAAACCCCAGCATCAGCGCCAGCACAATGGACACCGCGGCGGCCGTCAGCGTGCCCTGCACACCGGGCAGCACGTACGTCGTCCACAGGTTCGGCGACAGGAACGGTTCCCATTTCGCGGCGGTGAGCTGACCCTTGGAGTTCAGCCGTGAATACACGACCCAGATCACCAGCACGATGACCACCGCCGTGACGGCGTTGAATATCCGGTTCCGCGTCCGTGCCCGCGGCCCGGGAATGTCGAAAAGAACTGATCCGGCCACTACCGAGCCACCGCCAAACGCTTGCCAAGCCAACCGAAGAACAACCCTGTCGGCAGCGTCAGGATCACGAATCCGAGCATGAAGATAGTTCCGACCGTCACCAGCGCCGCGGTGTTCTCGATCATTTCCTTCATCAGCAACGCGGCCTCGGCGACGCCGATCGCCGACGCGATCGTGGTGTTCTTCGTCAACGCGATCAGCACCGAGCCCAACGGAATAATGACGGCGCGAAAAGCCTGCGGGAGCAGGACGATTCGCAGATTCTGCGAAAACGTCAGACCTAGCGACCTCGCCGCTTCCGCCTGGCCGAGCGGAACGGTGTTCACCCCTGAACGCACCGTCTCACATACGAAGGCCGCGGTGTAGACCGTGAAACCGAGCACGGCCAACCGGAAGTTGCTGTCCTCGATCGACGTCAGCGATTGCGAATCCACCAGAGTGATCCCGAGCGTCTGCGCCAAGCCGAACGAACAGAACAAGATGATCAGCGTGAGCGGGGTGTTGCGCACCACATTGACGTAGGTCGTCCCGATCCAGTTGAGCATCGGCACGGGCGCCAGCCGCATCGCGGCCAGCGCCGTGCCCAGAAGCAGTGCTCCGATCGCGGAGAAGACCGTCAGCTGGATCGTGGTCCAGAACGCCTCGAAGATCGGCCCGCGATACTCGGTAAATATCTCCACTTCGGCGGTGGCCGGCTACTTGTCGAGCGGCGGTGGCGCAGGAGCCTCGATGCCCGCAGGCCCGAGGTTCTTGTCCCACGCGGCCTTCCATGCGCCGTCCTGCTCCATCTTGGTGATCGCGTCGTTGATCTTGGTCTGCAGCTCGGTGTCGCCCTTCTTCAGGCCGACGCCGTACTTCTCCTCAGAGAACGGCTCACCGACGATCTTGAAGGCGCCGGGGCTCTGGGCTGCGTAGCCGGCGAGGATGACCTCATCGGTCGTGACCGCATCGACCGCGCCGTTCTTCAGAGCTTCTACGCACGCCGAATAGGTGTCGTACTGCTGCAGCTGCACACCCGCGAACTTGTCCTTGATGCGCTGCGCGGGTGTCGAACCCGACACGGAGCACAGCTTCTTGTTGTTCTGCAGCGAGGCCTCGCCGGTGATGTCGGTGTTGTCCGCGCGCACCAGCAGGCTCTGGCCGGTGATCAGATACGGCCCTGCGAAGTCGACCTTCTCCTTGCGCGCGTCGGTGATCGAGTACGTGGCTGCGATGAACTTCACCTGATCGTTCTGGATCAGGGTCTCCCGCTGGCCCGAAGGGGATTCCTTCCACTCGATCTTGTCTTCGGGGAAGCCGAGCTCGTTGGCGACGTACTTCGCGACGTCCACGTCGAAGCCGCTCATGGTGCCGTCGGGGTTCTTCAGGCCGAGGCCCGGTTGGTCAAACTTCGTTCCGATGACGATGGTGTCGCCTCCGCCACCACCGCTGTCGCCGCCTCCGCCGCATGCGGACAGTGCGAACGGAAGTGCGATGGCAAGTGCGGCGGCGCCAATAACGCGTTTTGAGATGGACGGCATGGGTTGTTTCCTTTCGCCGAGCGTTTAGTGATGGAGGATTTTTCCGAGGAAGTCTTTGGCGCGGTCGGTCTTGGGATTGCCGAAGAACTCGGCGGGCTCGGCGGTCTCGACGATGGCGCCGCCATCCATGAACACCACGCGGTTCGCCGCACCCCGTGCGAAACCCATCTCGTGCGTGACCACCACCATCGTCATCCCTTCCTTGGCAAGGGAGGTCATGACGTTCAGCACCTCATTGATCATTTCGGGATCGAGCGCGCTGGTCGGTTCGTCGAACAGCATGACCTTCGGGTTCATCGCCAGAGACCGCGCGATCGCCACCCGCTGCTGCTGGCCGCCCGAGAGCTGAGCCGGGTACTTGTCGGCCTGGTTGGCGATGCCAACCCGCTCAAGCAGCTCCATGGCCTTTGTGCGCGCCTCGGCTTTCGACTTCTTGCGCACCTTCATCGGCGCCAGCGTGACATTGTCCAGGATTGTCTTGTGCGCGAACAGGTTGAACGACTGAAACACCATGCCGACGTCGGACCGCAACTCGGCAAGCTTGCGTCCCTCCTCGGGTAGCACCACACCGTCGATCGCAATCGTGCCGGAGTCGATGGGCTCGAGTCGATTGATCGTGCGGCACAACGTCGACTTACCCGAGCCCGACGGGCCCAGCACCACGATCACCTCTCCGCGATCCACGTCCAGGTTTATTTCTTTGAGGACATGCAGGCTGCCGTAGTGCTTGTTGACCGCCTTGACCGAGACCATCGGCACGTCTGTGGGAGTCGGATTCGCTTCCTTCACATCCGACCCGGTGGGTTCCATGGGTGCAGACCTTACCCAGGGAACGCCCAGCGTGCCTGGATCTCGTCAATCCGCTCAATTCGCCGCACCGGCGCGACCGTACGATGGGTCCGTGACTTCAGTGGTGACCCGAGACGCGACGGCAGACGATGCCGTTCGCCAGCAGGTGCGCACCTACCAAGTCCGAACCTATGGCTGCCAGATGAATGTGCACGACTCCGAACGGCTGGCGGGGTTGCTGGATGCGGCCGGCTACCAGCGCGCGGCCGACGGCGTTGACGCCGACGTCGTCGTTTTCAACACCTGCGCGGTTCGGGAGAACGCCGACAACAAGCTCTACGGCAACATCAGCCACCTGGCACCGCGCAAGCAGGCCGACCCCGACATGCAGATCGCCGTCGGCGGCTGCCTGGCCCAGAAGGACCGCGACGCCGTGCTGCGCAAGGCCCCATGGGTCGACGTGGTGTTCGGCACCCACAACATCGGGTCGCTGCCGACGCTGCTCGAGCGCGCACGCCACAACAAGGCCGCACAGGTCGAAATCGTCGAGGCGCTGCAGGAGTTTCCCTCGGCGCTACCCGCAGCACGCGAATCCGCTTACGCCGCATGGGTTTCGATCTCCGTCGGCTGCAACAACACCTGCACCTTCTGCATCGTGCCCGCGCTGCGCGGCAAGGAGGTTGACCGCAGGCCGGGTGACGTGCTGGCAGAAGTGACCTCGCTCGTCGACCAGGGCGTGGTGGAAGTCACGCTGCTTGGCCAGAACGTCAATGCCTACGGAGTCTCGTTCGCCACGGACGAGCGCTTGCGCGAGGACCCGACGGCCTGGGCCGATCAGCGCCCCGATCGAGGGGCCTTCGCCAAGTTGCTGCGTGCGTGCGGGCGAATCGAAGGGCTCGAGCGGGTTCGGTTCACCTCGCCGCACCCCGCGGAGTTCTCCGATGACGTGATCGAGGCCATGGCCCAGACGCCGAATGTCTGCCCGACCCTGCACATGCCGCTGCAATCCGGATCGGACCGGATGCTGCGGGCCATGCGCCGGTCCTATCGGGCCGCGCGCTACCTCGGCATCATCGACCGGGTGCGGGCCGCCATTCCCGACGCCGCGATCACCACCGACCTGATCGTCGGCTTCCCCGGCGAGACCGAGGAAGATTTCCAGGCGACGCTGGACGTCGTCGCCCAATCCCGGTTCGCCAGCGCCTTCACCTTCCAATACTCCAAGCGGCCGGGCACGCCCGCCGCCGAGCTTTCCGATCAGGTGCCCAAAGCCGTTGTCGCCGAGCGCTATCAGCGCCTGATCGAGCTTCAGGAGCGGATCTCGCTCGAGGAGAACGCCGCGCAGGTCGGGCGCACCGTCGAACTGCTGGTCGCCACGGGTGAAGGCCGCAAGGACGCCAGCACCGCGAGGATGTCGGGACGCGCGCGCGACGGCCGACTGGTGCACTTCAATCCGCAAGGGCCACAAGACATCCGGCCCGGCGACATCGTTACCACCACGGTCACCGGCGCAGCTCCGCACCATCTGATCGCCGACGGTGAGCTGCAGAATCATCGGCGCACCAGGGCGGGGGACGCGCACGCCGCCGGCCGCAGGCCACGCACCGGCGTCGGGCTCGGATTGCCGGGCATCGGTGCCCCCGTCGCGCAGCCCATCGCGACCGGGTGTGCGCGGTGAGCGCCGCCAACAACAACGGCGACTTCGACGAATTCAAGGGCGACATCGAGGCCGCAGAACGGCGCGTCGCGCGCGAGATCGATCCCGGTGCACGGGCATTGGTGATCGCCATCTGCGTCTTCGTATTGCTGCTGACGTTTGCCCTTCCACATACCGGTGGCGCACGAGGCTGGGACGTGCTGGTCGGCAACGACGCCGCGATCCGCGACGGAATCGCGCTGCCGTCGCGGGTGTTCACCTGGCTGGTCCTGGTTTTCAGCGTCGGATTCTCGATGCTCGCGTTGACGACCCGTCGCTGGGCGCTTGCCTGGGTCGCCCTCGCCGGCTCGACGGTGGCGTCGTTCTTGGGACTGCTTGCGGTGTGGTCACGACAGACCGCGCCAGAACCGCACCCTGGGCCGGGCATCGGGCTGATCGTTGCCTGGATCACGGTGATCGTGCTGACCATCAACTGGGCCAGGGCCGTGTGGGCGCGCACCGCGGTGCAGCTCGCGGCCGAGGAACAGCGCCGCCGAGTGGTCGCCGAACGCCAGAAGAAGGGCCTGCTGGACGGTCTGGACGGCGACACGGGCGACAGCCCTTCCTGATCGATTGCAGCCGAAGACATTCGGTGCTCATTTGTGTTCGATATGAACCACGGGCGCATCGCTGTGCGCGTTCATACATTGAATGTTGTACGCAACGGCACAGCGCCTTGCGATCGACAGAATAGGAATTTCCATGATGAACATCAAGGCTCGCTTTATCGCGCCGTTTTTAATGGCAGCGGCTGCTGCCGCGGTCGTCGCTACAGCACCGAACGCGTCGGCGGCAGACATGCGGACCTGCGCCAATGGCGGTGCGGCCACCATCTGCCAGAACCCTGGCAACGCCGAGATCCACGCCACTCCTCCCCAGGTTTCGGCGCCCCGCATTTACGGTCAATTCTCGTCGCCGTACCCGTTCTTGTTCAATTAATTGAACAGCCCGCGCCGAAACTGAGTTTGTGCATGAATTCAGTTTCGGCGCGAAAGCGATCAGCGACGCTTGCCGAGCGCGTCGGCCGCGGCTTCGGCCCACTGCCGCCACTGTTCGGCACTGGCCCTGGCCTCCTCGGCGTCCTTTGTGCGCCCCGCCGCCTCGGCTTTCTCTGCCTGACGCTCGAATTGCTCTGCACGGGTGCGGAATTGGTCGGCCCGCGCCTGAGCCTCCGGATCGACGCCGTGCGAGGGCGCGTCGCGGATCTTCTTCTCCACCGCGCGCAGCCGTCGCTCCAGATCGGCGCTGCGTTCGCGGGGCACCTTGCCGATCGCATCCCATTTGTCGCCGATCGCCCGCAACGCGGCGCGAGCCGCCTCCAGATCGGAGGTGTCCAGCTTTTCCGCCTCGACCAGCAATGCCTCCTTGGCCTGCGCATTGGCGCGGAACTCGGAGTCCCGCTCGGCGCTGGCCGCGTTGCGGGCTGAGAAGAAGGTGTCCTGAGCCGCCTTGAAGCGCTGCCACAACGCGTCGTCGACATCCTTGGCCGCGCGGCCCGCCGCTTTCCATTCGGTCAGCAGGTCGCGGAACGCCGCGCCAGTGGGACCCCAGTCCGTGGAGTTGGCCAGTTCCTCGGCGCGTTCGCACAGCGTCTCCTTGGCCTGACGCGCCCCTGCCCGGTCGCGGTCGAGCTCGGCGAAATGCGATCCGCGCCTGCGGTTGAAGGTCTCGCGGGCGGCCGAATAGCGCTTCCACAGCGCATCATCGATCTTTCGGTCGAGCCCGCTGATCGTCCGCCACTCCTCGAGGATTTCGCGGAGGCGGTCACCGGCGGCCTTCCATTGGGTCGAGGTGGTGGCCAGCTCCTCCGCCTCGACAGCGAGCGCCTCTTTGCGCGCCGTCTGCGCCGCGCGGAACTCCTCGCGCTTGGCTTTGTCCGCTGCGGCAGCGCTGTCGGCATGCTCGACGATCGCGGTCAGACGGGCCGCCAGCGCGTCGACGTCACCGAGGACATGCGCCTCGGGCAGGCTTTCGGCCAGCGCGGCAGCGGCCGCCTTGATCTTGCGGGCATCGCCGGTACCGGATTTCAGGCGGCTCTCCATCAACGCCACCTCGGTGTGCAGGTCGTCGAAGCGCAGCCCGAAGTGTGCGAATGCGGCTTCGGTGTCGCCTGCCTGCCATGAGCCGATGACCCGCTCGCCGGAGCCGGTGATCAGCCACACCGTGCCGTCGGGGTCGACCCGGCCGAACCGGTGAGGGTCGCTGGAGGGAGGTGCGGCAACAGCAGGTGCAGGCCGACCCGGGCGGGGGACGGGGCGCGGCGATGGACCTGGCCGGGGAGTGGGTTTCGCGGTAGCGGCTTCGCCGCCTGGCTCGCTGGTCGTCATATCCCGTTACCTCGTATCCTCCGCGCGGGGATCCGCGCACCTGCCGCGCGACGCGGCGCCTGATAGCTGTGCTCTGAGAGGCTATTCAAACAGGTCCCCGCGTCCCGCGCCCACGCCTTTGCGATCGCATTTGCCTACGCTTCGTCTGAATCCACGACAGGAGGTCACCGATGGCGAAGGCGGATATCGCCGCCCTGCTGGCCCTCTGTGCTGCATTCTTCATCGCCGTCGGCGACGTCATCCACCAGCGATCCACCCACGAGGTCACCGCGGAACCGGTCGGCCACGTCGCCTTGTTCATGGCTTTGCTTCGCGATCGCCAGTGGTGGTTCGGCAGCCTCGTCGCTGCGGCGGGGTTCGCGTTTCAGGCCGCCGCTCTCGGCTTCGGGTCGGTACTGCTGGTGCAGGCGCTGCTGGTGACGTCGTTGCTCTTCGCGCTGCCGATCAACGCGATGTTGACGCACCGGCGGGTGACGCGATGGGAATGGACGTGGGCCGCGCTGCTTGCCGCCTCGGTCGCCGTGATCGTGATCGTCGGAAATCCGACCGCCGGGCACTCCCGCGCCTCGTGGGAGACGTGGACCGCGGTGATCGTGGTGCTCGGTCCCGCGCTGGTGCTGTGCGTGATCGCCGCGGGAATCTTGAAGGGGCCTGCCAGCGCGGTGCTGCTGGCGATCGTGTCGGGTGCCCTCTGGGGTCTCTTCGCGGTGCTGACGAAGGGTGTCGTGGACCGGCTCGACGACGGCATCTGGGAGCTCGTGCGCACCCCCGAGCTGTATGCGTGGGCGCTGGTCGGTGTCGCAGGTACCGCGTGGCAGCAGGCGTCGTTCCGGGCGGGCTCGCTGACCGCATCGCTACCGACCATGACGGTCGCCGAGCCCGTCGTCGGCTCGGCGCTGGGCGTCGTGGTCCTCGGCGAGGCATTGCGGCCGGGGGAGGCCGGCGGGCTGACGCTGATCGTCGCGGTCACAGTGATGGTCGTGGCCACCGTCGCGCTGGCCCGCGGCGAGGCCGCCACCGCCGCCGAGCCAGCCGCGTGAGCCACTAGTTTGGTCACGTGCTGAGCGCGATCGCGATCGTTCCTTCGGCACCCGTCATGGTTCCGGAGCTGGCGGGTGCCGCCGCCGAGGAGCTGGCGGGGCTGCGGGAGGCGGTATTCACCGCCGCGGCCTCGCTGCCCCCGCGGTGGATCGCCGTCGGCGTCGGACCCACCGACGCGGTGGTGGACCCCGACCAGGCCGGCACATTCGCCGGCTACGGCGTGGACCTGTCGATCTCGATGTCGCCCGGAGCCGACGCGGCGCCGCGTGAGCTGCCGCTGTGCGCGCTGATCGCGGGCTGGGTTCGCGGACGGGTCACGCCGGACGCGGTCCTCGAGGTGCGGGCCTACGCGGACGACCTCGACGCCGATGCCGCGGTGCGGTGCGGCGGGCAACTGCGCGCCGAGATCGACGCGGCCCCCGGGCCGATCGGTGTGCTGGTCGTCGCCGACGGCGCAAACACCCTGACCGCGCCTGCGCCTGGTGGTTACGACCCGGAGTCGATACCGGTGCAGGAGGCGCTTGACGACGCGTTGGCGCGCGGCGATGCCGCCGCGCTGACCCTGCTGCCGGATGCGATCGTCGGCCGGGTGGCGTATCAGGTGCTGGCCGGGCTGGTCGAGCCGGGACTGCGGTCGGCCAAGGAGCTGTTCCGCGGCGCGCCGTACGGCGTCGGCTATTTCGTCGGCGCCTGGCTTCCATGAGACCGCTCGCGATCATCGGCCCCACCGGCACGGGGAAGTCGGCACTGGCGCTGGCGGTGGCCGAGCGGCTCGGCTCCACAATCGGCGCCGAGATCGTGAACGCCGACGCCATGCAGCTCTACCGGGGCATGGACATCGGTACCGCGAAACTGCCGGTCGCCGAGCGGCGGGGCATCCCGCACCACCAGCTCGACGTCCTCGACATCACCGAGACCGCGACCGTGGCCCGCTACCAGGAGGCCGCGGCCGGCGACGTGGAGGCCATCGCCGCGCGCGGTGCCGTGCCGATCGTGGTCGGCGGATCGATGATGTACATCCAGTCGCTGCTCGACGAATGGGCGTTTCCGGCCACCGATCCCGAGGTGCGGGCCAAATGGGAGCGGCGACTCGCCGAGATCGGCGTCGGCGCGCTGCATAAGGAACTGGCACGGATCGACGCCGAGGCCGGCGTCTTCTATCCTGCCCACCGACGGGCGCCGCATCGTGCGGGCGTTGGAAGTCGTCGAGCTGACTGGCCAGCCGTTCGCCGCGTCGGCGCCCCAGATCGGGTCGCCTCGATGGGACACCGCGATCGTCGGACTGGATTGGGACACAACGGTTCTCGATCAGCGGCTGACTCAGCGCACCGACACGATGTTCGCCGAAGGCCTCGTCGATGAGGTTCGCAGCCTGCTGGGCCGCGGGCTTCGCGACGGCGTCACCGCGTCGCGCGCACTGGGATACGCGCAGGTGATCGAGGACCTCGACGGCGGCGGTGACGGTTCGGCCGCGCGCGAGCCGACGTTCGTCGGCACCCGGCGTTACGTGCGCAGGCAGCGGTCATGGTTCCGTCGTGATCACCGCATCACCTGGCTCGACGGCGCGGCCGCCGGCAATATCGAGGACACGCTGCGGATATGGCGCCACGTATCCTGAAACACGTGATGTTCGCCAAGGGCCACGGCACGCAGAACGACTTCGTGCTGCTGCCCGATCCTGACGGCCGGCTGTCGTTGACGCCTGCTGCGGTGGCGGCGTTGTGCGATCGGCGCAGGGGCCTCGGTGCGGACGGGGTGCTGCGGGTGACGCGGGCCGCGGCCGCCCAGGCGGCGGGGGTGTTCGACCGCCTGCCCGAGGGGGTGGCCGCAGGCGATTGGTACATGGATTACCGCAACGCCGACGGATCGATCGCGCAGATGTGCGGCAACGGGGTGCGGGTGTTCGCGCACTACCTGCGGGCCAGCGGGCTGGAAAGCAGCGACGAGTTCGTTGTCGGCTCACTGGCAGGACCGCGCCCGGTGGTGTTGCACCAGTGGGACGACACCACCGCCGACGTCACCGTCGAGATGGGCAAGACCAACCAGCTCGGCACCGGTGAGGCGATCGTCGGCGGCAGGCCCTTCGCGGGGTTGGCCATCGACGTCGGTAACCCGCATCTGGCGTGCGTGGACCCCGACCTGACCATCGACGCCCTGCTGGCACTTGACGTCGCGGCGCCGGTTTCGTTCGACAGCGCCCAGTTTCCCGAAGGAGTGAACGTCGAGGTGCTGACGGCGCCTGCGGATGGCACGGTGTCGATGCGGGTACACGAGCGGGGTGTCGGCGAAACCCGATCCTGCGGCACGGGAACCGTTGCGGCCGCCGTCGCAGCGCTGGCGTTCGCAGGCGCGGCCACGGGCACGCTGCTGGTGCGCATACCCGGCGGGGAGGTCACGGTCACGGTCACCGAGGCCAGCAGCTATCTGCGCGGGCCGTCGGTATTGGTGGCCCGCGGCGAACTATCCGAGGAATGGTGGCGCACTGCTCAACGTTAATTCGGGTGCACGAGCTGCCGTAGCCGTGCAAATCTATTACCGCTTATGACTTCTCCCGATCATCCCGTCAGGCCCACCCCCAGCGCGGGTGAGCTGGCCCTCGAAGACCGCACGGCGTTGCGCCGCGTGGCCGGTTTGTCGACCGAACTGGCCGACGTCTCCGAGGTCGAGTACCGCCAGCTTCGGCTGGAACGCGTCGTGCTGGTTGGCGTATGGACCGAGGGCAGCGCCTCCGACGTCGATGCCAGCATGGCCGAACTCGCTGCGCTCGCCGAGACCGCAGGCTCGGAGGTGCTCGAAGGCCTCGTCCAGCGCCGCGACAAGCCCGATCCGTCGACCTACATCGGCTCGGGTAAGGCGCAGGAGTTGCGTGAAGTCGTGCTGGCCACCGGTGCCGACACCGTCATCTGCGACGGCGAGTTGAGCCCCGCGCAGCTCAACGCGCTGGAGAAGGCGGTCAAGGTCAAGGTCATCGACCGCACCGCGCTGATCCTCGACATTTTCGCTCAGCACGCCACCAGCCGCGAAGGCAAGGCTCAGGTGGCATACGCGCAGATGGAGTACATGCTGCCCAGGCTGCGCGGCTGGGGTGAGTCGATGTCGCGGCAGGCCGGTGGTAGGGCCGGCGGAGCCGGTGGCGGCGTGGGTACGCGCGGTCCCGGCGAGACCAAGATCGAGACTGACCGTCGGCGTATCCGTGAGCGAATGTCCAAGCTGCGCCGTGAGATCAAAGACATGAAGAAGATCCGCGACACCCAGCGCAGCCGTCGGCTGGCCAGCGATGCGGCGTCGGTCGCGATCGTCGGCTACACCAACGCCGGCAAGTCCAGCCTGCTCAATGCGCTGACCGGTGCGGGGGTGTTGGTGGAGAACGCATTGTTCGCCACCCTGGAGCCCACCACCCGCCGCGGAGAGCTCGAGGACGGCCGACCGTTCGTGCTGACCGACACCGTCGGGTTCGTGCGCCACCTGCCCACTCAATTGGTCGAGGCGTTCCGCTCCACGCTGGAGGAGGTCGTTGACGCCGACCTGCTCGTCCACGTGGTCGACGGCTCCGACGCCACCCCGCTGGCCCAGATCAACGCGGTGCGCCAGGTGGTCAACGAGGTCATCAGCGAACGAAACACCAAACCGGCCCCAGAACTCTTGGTGGTCAACAAGATCGACGCCGCCGGTGATCTCGCGCTGGCCCAGCTGCGCCGCGCGCTGCCCGACGCGGTGTTCGTATCGGCGCATACCGGCGAAGGGCTTGAGCGGTTGCAGCAGCGGATGGGGGAGCTGATCGCCCCGACCGACACCACGGTCGACGTGACAATCCCTTATGACCGCGGCGATCTCGTCAACCGTGTGCACGCCGACGGCAGGGTGGATGCCACCGAGCACACCGCCGACGGCACCAGAATCAAAGCCCGCGTGCCAATTCCATTGGCGGCCACCCTGCGTGAGTTCGCGACCTTCTAGCCTGTGGCGTTAAGTCGCCACTCGCCGACTCTCATCGAGCCACGCGGACCGGCCGGCAGGCTCGGCAAGGTGCTCGAGCAGCTCGGCGAGGGGCAACGGGCGGCCGCAGAAGTACCCCTGGGCCACTGTGCAACCGTAAGAGGCTAGGGCCCTGGCTGTTTCGGCATTCTCGACGCCTTCCGCCACCGCGGTCAGACCCAGGGTCTTGGTGAGATCGATCACGGTCCGGACGATTGCCGCCGCGCGGCGATCCTCGGTGATCGATGCGATGAAGGAACGGTCGAGCTTGACCTCGTCAATGGGGAGCTCGCGCAGATAGGACAACGCCGAGTATCCAGTGCCGAAATCATCGATGGCGATACGGACGCCCAACTCGTGCAACTCTTGCAGTACCTTGAGCGCACGGTTCAGATTGCTCAGCAAAAAGTCCTCCGTTATCTCTACAACAAGCAGACTTGGGCTCAAATTGCGGCGCGACAACGCGTCTGCGATTTGGGGCGGCAGATCGAGATCTCCGAGGCTCGGCGGGAACAGATTTACCGCAACAGGCATCGGGGTATGGCATTCGCGCAAGTGCACAGCGCCGTCGAGTGCCTCATCGAGAACGGCCATCGTCATCGCGTGCATGAGTCCGTTCTGTTGCACAGCGGGAAGGAAGTCTTCCGGTTCCATCAGGCCGTGTTCGGGGTGATCCCAACGAACAAGGGCTTCGACGCCGACGACTACGCCCGATCGCAGATCGACCTTGGGCTGATAGTGAACGCACAGTTCGCGTTTCGCGACCGCAGTACGCAGTTGATCGAGCAACCGCATGCTGTCGCGTGTGGTTTCGAGCGCTCCGTCCCCTGTCGCTTCGGTGGTGTAAAACTCGTAGCCGACCCGCTGCCGCTTCGCGCGGTACATCGCGATGTCCGCGTGGCGCAGCAACGTGCCGACGTCGTGGCCGTGCTTAGGACTGATCGCGATGCCAATACTGCCAGTGACCTGTACGCGAAGGTCTTCGAGCGGTATCGGCTGTGCTACCGCGGCGAGTAACCTTTCAGCCGCTTGCGTCGCGCCCTGGTCGTCAGCGTCGGGCAGGAGTGCCGCGAATTCGTCACCGCCGAGGCGGACGAGCAGGTCCTCGTCGCGCAGGCTGGCGTTCAACCGAGCGGCGATAACGCACAGCAGTTCGTCTCCTGCGGCGTGGCCCAGCGAGTCATTGACGTCTTTGAAGTTGTCGAGATCCAGGAGCAGCAGTGCCGGTGAAAATCGGTGATCAGGGGTGCGTAGCAACAAGTCTGCTCGGCTGTAGAAGCCGCGCCGATTCGGCAGCCCGGTCAGATCGTCTGTCCGTGCCAGATAAGCATGCTCCCCGGCGGGGCTCGATTCCCAGTACGCGGCCAGGATTCGGCCCATCGACACCAGCACGGTAATAAGTGCGAGATACGTTGCAGTCGGTATGATTTCGACGTAGTCGTCGAGTATGAGAATCCCGAGGCCGAAGCAGGTGGCCAGGATTGGTACGGCCAACGGCACCGCCCGTGGGACACGGTCGATCGAGGCCCGGCGATGCCGTCCTGGCGCACAGGCGGTGATCGTGGCTGCGACGACGGACACTCCGTCGACGAATCCGCCGTAGGCGTAGCCGTCGTCAACCATCTGAGTCAGATAGACCGAGTCGACGAATGCGAACACCGCCGACCCAAGAGCGAGCCACCATAAACCGGGCGGGGGGTGCCACCGGAACACTGCACAGGCCGCGAGGATGGCGGCCAACAACACCACGTCCAGAATCGGATAGGCGAGAGTCGTCGCTGCCACGACAAACCACCACCCAAATCTGACAATGCCGCGGGTAGCACCAATGCGGCCACAATCGACGCAGTCCCCAACCCCACCAGGAGTCCGTCTAACCCGATTGTGAGCGGGAAATGGTCGATTCGAGCCCGCACCAGCAACCACACTGCGAGGAAGATGCAGGGGTAGTACGCCAGCCACAGCGCATCCGTCAGTGTCGGGTAAGGGCTCTGGCACGATCGGCTGGATGAACCAGCACCAGTAGGTGTTCGCAAGCGCACTGAACGCCAATGCTGCCGCGACAAGGTGCCAGGCGCGACTATCGGGACTTGACGGACGAATTCGTACCAGGCACAGCAGCGCGGCAGCCCCGTACGCAAGGTTCTGCCAGATCCCATCGATCCACCACGAGAAGTCGGGGTCGCGGTCGAACAGGGGCAACGTTGTGCACAGATACGCTGCGATAATCAGCAGCAGGGGGAGTTGCAACCGTCGGCGCCACCGCTCGCCCGCCCGCCCCACTTTCGGTTCGGGTGGCACGGACCGGACGAACCCGGGTCTCAACCCAAGCTTGGCCGACCCTCCGTGGCAAATTCACACCTTGTCTCCCAAACAGACGACCAACAGCGCTTCGAACAACAGCGGTGTTCCTACGAGTAGAGCATATCTGCGTCTAAGCTGTGCTTAACGCGCCAATGTGCCGTCCGGACTGTCGACCCGGAGCGCGCCATGCGCAGGGCGGCATGTTAGCTGACACCATTGCTGGCTACCGCTGCTTGGTTCCGCCCAAGGGGTATCGACGTGAGGAGGTGCCCGCACCCCACGATGCGGGCACCTCAGCTCAGATGCGTTACTGCTCGGCCTGCTGGCGCTTCTCAGCTACCTTGGCCGCAGCGCGAGCGCTCTCGGCTTCGGCTTCCTTTTCGGCCGCGTCGCGCTGGGCATCGGCCTTGTCCTGCTGGGCCTGGCCCTCACGGTAAAGGTCATCTCGGCCGGCGACTGCGCCGAGAACTTCCTTGGCCTTGCCTTTTACGCCCTCGACGACGCCTTTGATAGCTTCCTCGGGTCCGCTGTTGTTCGACGACATCGCAGGTTCCTCCCTGTGTGGTGTGACAGCGGTGTTCCCCGGCAATGGGTGTCGGCAAACATTGAGTGCGTGACGTCACACCGGTTACTCGACGTCGAAAACGTCGGCCGCGGATGTGCCGACGACGTGCCGCGCCAGTCGTGCCTTCAACTCGTCGAGGTGCTCTTCCTGCGCTTCTGTGCGACGTTCTGTGCGGGCCAGGTCGATGAATTCGGCGGTGACGTAACCGTCGCGCAGCAGCAGGGTGACGCTGCGCCCGCTGATCGTCAGCTCGAACACGAAGTCCTCGACCAGTCGGCCGCGGTCCGTCCGCACCAGCGAGCGGTCCACCGTGTAGCGGTTGTCGGACACCGCGCGCGTGACGGCTTCGAAACAGTCCCGGGCACCTGGTCCGCGAAACGCCGTGCGCACCAAAACCTCCCGCCGGGGTGGCGGTTCCTCGGCGGAGAGGATTGCGAATCCCCGCTGCATGGCCTTGAACGCGACGGCGACGCCGCCGGGGGAGTGCACCCCGTGGTAGCGCATCACATCGTCGAACGTGAACGTGATGCGCCGACCACGCTCCTGCACGATGATCGTGTCGGCCATCGGCCTATGCGCGCGTCACGACCGCGGGTGGTTCGTGCGCCCGCACCGGTGGCAGCGGACCCGTGAACTTCTCAACTTGCACCAGCACGTGCGCGCCCGTGCAACCACGCGCCAGCGACGAGGTGCCGACGTCGTCGGTCAGCACATTGGGGTTGCCGTGCACGCACATCGAGTCCGGATCGGCAGGGTCGAGCGGATCGAACCATGCGCCGGTCGCGAGCTGCACCACGTCGGGCCGCAGGCCCCGGTCGACCACGACGCCTGCCAGGCAGGCCCCGCGGTCGTTGAACACCCGAACCACATCGCCGTCGGCAAGCCCGCGCGCCTCAGCATCGGTCGGATGCATGCGGATTGGTTCGCGTCCTTGCACTTTGGACGCCTGACTGACCGCGCCGCCGTCGAGTTGGCTGTGCAGCCGCGAGGCGGGCTGATTGGCAAGGAGATGCAGCGGATAGCTGGCGGCTCGTTCACCGCCGAGCCATTCGGCCGGCTCGTACCACGTCGGATGCCCTGCGCAGTCGTCGTAGCCGAAGCCCTCGATGTCGGCCGAGAAGATCTCGATGCGACCGCTCGGCGTGTTGAGCCTGTGGGCCTTCGGATCCGCCCGGTAGTCGGCGAGCAGTGTCAAACCGCTTTCGGTGGGCAGTCGCAGCCTGCCCCGCCGCCAGAAGTCGTCAAACGCCGGCACGGCGAAATCGAGTCCTGCAGCCCATTTGTCGTACAGGTGAGTCAGCCACTGCCACGCCGTGCGCCCCTCGGTGAACTGCTCGGCGAATCCGAGCGCCTCCGCCAACGCCGCGAATGTCGTGTAGTCGTCCCGGGATTGGGCATGCGGTTCGGCCAACTTCGGCATCGCCATCAGCAGCGGATCGTTGCGTGAACCGGAGTAGTCGTCGCGCTCGAACGACGTGGTGGAGGGCACCACGATGTCGGCGTGCTTGGCCATCGCGGTCCAGTACGGGTCGTGCACCACGACCGTGTCGACCCGGGCCAGCGCGCGCCGCAGCCGGGATATGTTCTGGTGGTGGTGAAACGGGTTGCCGCCGGCCCAGTACACAAGCTTGATGTCGGGATAGGTGAGCCGTCGGCCGTTGTAGTCGAACTGCGCACCGGGATGCAGCAGCATGTCGCTGACCGCCGCGACGGGGATGAAGGTCTGCACCGGGTTGGGGCCCTGTGGCAGCGCCGGCAGGCGGAAACGCAAGGGGGCCAACCCCGGTTCGTTCATCGAGCCGTAGCCATGCCCGAAACCGCCTCCGGGAAGCCCGATTTGGCCCAGCATCGCCGCCAAGGTGAGACCCATCCACGGTGCCTGCTCGCCGTGCCGGATCCGCTGCAGCGACCAGCTGACCGTGACGATGGTGCGCCCGGCCGCCATCCGCCGCGCCAGTGCGACCAGGTCGTCGGCAGGCAGCCCGCAGATCGGCGACGCCCACTGCGGCGACTTGGGTACGCCGTCGTCGACGCCGAGCAGATACCGCTCGAAGTGCTCATACCCGGTGCAGTGAGTGCTCAGGAAATCCCGGTCGGCCAGCGACTCGGTGGCCAGCACATGAGCCAGTGCCAGCATGATCGCCACGTCCGTGCCCGGTACTGCCGCATGCCATTCGCAATCGCCGTCGACGTCGTCGCGCAGCGGTGAGAACGAAACGATCCGACCGCCGCGGTCCCGAAAGCGGCGCAGTGCGTCTCGTGCCGGATGCGCCGTCGTCCCCCCGTGGTTGATGCCGGTGTTCTTCAGTGCCAGCCCGCCGAAACACACCAGAAGATCTGTGTGCTCGACGATGACGTCCCACTCGGTCGATCGCTTGAACAGCTCGGCGTGGCTGCCCATCACCCTTGGCATGATCACGCCGGTCGCGCCGAGGCTGTAAGAATGCCGCGAAAACGTATACCCGCCAAGAAGTTTGAGGAACCGGTGCACCTGGCTCTGCGCGTGGTGGAACCGGCCAGCGCTGGACCAGCCGTACGAGCCGCCGTAGATCGCCTCATTGCCGTGGGTGTCGACGACCCTGCGCAGCTCGCCCGCCAGCAACTCGGTGAGTTCGTCCCACGACACGGCGACGAACTCGTCGGCGCCGCGTCGCGTGCTTGGGCCGGGCCCGTCCTCGAGCCAGCCGCGCCGCACGGCAGGGGTCGCGATCCGCGAGCGATGCCGAATCGAGCCGGGCAGGTTGCCAAGGAGCGGTGACGGGTCGACATCGCCGTCGATCGGTGTGGCCGAGGCGATGTCGCCGGATTCGACGGTCGCGGTGAACGCGCCCCAATGCGTGAGGCTGGTCGGGCCGCCGGAGCCGCTCGGGCGGCGACATTGGGCTTGCGCCATGGCAGTGAGTCTATGGCTGGGCGTGCTGGCCGCCGGCCAACCAACCACCCGGTTGGATGGTATATCGTCGTTCCAAAGCCCCCACCAAATTCTGGAGGTCCGCCATGGGCGTTGTCATGTACGAACGCACCCTCTTCGAGCCGGAGCACGAGCTCTTCCGCGAGTCCTACCGGGCGTTTCTCGAACGTCACGTGGCGCCGCACCACCAACAGTGGGAGCAGGACAAGATCGTGGACCGCGGGGTATGGCTGGAGGCCGGCAAGCAGGGCTTTCTGGGGATGGCGGTGCCTGAGGAGTACGGCGGCGGCGGCAATCCCGACTTCCGCTACAACGTGATCATCACCGAGGAGACCAGCGCGGGCCGCTACAGCGGCATCGGGTTCGGCCTGCACAACGACGTCGTGGCGCCGTACCTGCTGCGCCTGGCCACCGAAGAGCAGAAGCAACGGTGGTTGCCGCAGTTCTGCACAGGCGAGCTCATCACGGCGATCGCGATGACCGAGCCAGGCACCGGCAGTGACCTGCAGGGCATCAAGACCCGTGCGGTCAGGGAAGGCGACCACTACATCCTCAACGGCGCAAAGACGTTCATCACCAACGGCATCAATGCCGATCTGGTGATCGTCGTGGCGTGCACCGACCCCGACAAGGGCGCGATGGGCTTCTCGCTGCTCGTGGTGGAGCGCGGTATGGAGGGCTTCGAGCGCGGGCGCAAGCTCGACAAGATCGGCCTCGAGGCCCAGGACACCGCCGAGCTGTCGTTCACCGACGTCAAGGTCCCCGCCGAGAACCTGCTCGGCGAAGAAGGCCTCGGCTTCGTCTACCTGATGCAGAACCTTCCTCAGGAGCGCATCAGCATTGCGGTGATGGCGGCCACGGCGATGGAGGCCGTGCTCGAGGACACGTTGCAATACACCAAGGAGCGCAAGGCTTTTGGCCGCCCCATCGGCAGCCAGCAGAACAGCCGTTTCCTGCTGGCCGAGCTGGCCACCGAGGCCACCGTGGTGCGGATGATGGTCGACGAGTACCTGCGCCTGCACCTTGACGAGAAGCTGACCGCAGAACAGGCCGCGATGGCCAAGTGGTACTCGACCGAAAAGCAGGTGTATCTGATCGATCGGTGCCTGCAGTTGCACGGCGGCTACGGCTACATGCGTGAGTACCCGGTGGCCCGTGCCTACCTCGATTCGCGGGTGCAGACCATCTACGGGGGCACGACCGAAATCATGAAGGAGATCATCGGCCGCAGCCTCGGTGTGTAGTCGGTCAGCGCCGTCCGACTCGCGCAGAAAGCCGCCGCCTCCCACCGCTCCGCCCCAGCGTTGGTATTTTCGTCAAGATCGGCGATGGTCCTGGTAGTTGACGCCCAATGACGCAGAATCGACGGGCGCGGTATTTTTCAGGAAACTCTGCGCCGACCGCTGGGAGGGCGAATGAGCGGGCAGCCGAGGCTGCATAGCACGGTGATCGGCCGCGTGGCCATCATTCTGCTGGCGGGGGCGGCGATGCTTCTGCTGGCACCGGTGGCATTGGCGACCCCCGAGTCCGACGCCGACGCGGCGATCACCGCGGCGTGGGATGCCAGCGGTGGCGACACGGGTTCGCTTGGCCCACGGGACGGCGGCGTGTATCCCGCAGGGGAGGGTTTCGGGCAGAACTTCGCAGGCGGCAAGATTTTCTTCACCCCCGCCGTCGGCGCCCACATCATGAAGGGCGCCATCCTGGAGAAGTACGAGGCGCTGGGCGGGGCGGCCAACAGCGACCTCGGCTTCCCGACCATCGACGAGGGCGCAGGCCGCGCCCCTGGCAGCCTCAACACCACGTTCAGCGCCGCCGACAAGCCGGTCATCTTCTGGACCCCGGAAACAGGGGCGCGGGTGGTTCGAGGCCCGATCAACGCCGCCTGGGACAAGCTCGGGGGTTCGGCGGGCAGGCTCGGGGTGCCTGCCGAGGACGAGGCGTACCGCGGCGACGTCGTCACCCAGAAGTTCACCGGCGGCGAAATCTCCTATGACGCGCGCGCCAAAACCTTCACCACGGTGCCGCCGGAGCTGGCCGGGGAGCTCGCGGATCTCGAGGTCCCCGACGACCCCACGTCGGCGATCAACGCCGCGCGACGCGCCGCAGGGGGAGCGCTTGGCCCTCTCGGCGCGGCAGAGGGCGCGCCGTACCCGATCGGTGGGGACGGCCTCGGGCAGAACTTCGCCGGGGGCAAGATCTTCTACAGCGAGCAGACCGGTGCGAACGTCGTCACCGGCCAGGTGCTGGCCAAGTACGAAAGTGTCGGTGGGCCGGAGGGCGACCTGGGATTCCCGACAGGCAACGACGCCGACGGCGGGTTGGCGCCGTCGAGCCGGATCATCACCTTCGCGGCCGACGACAAACCGGTCATCTTCTGGACGCCCGATTACGGCGCCGTCATCGTGCGCGGTGCGATGAACGCCGCATGGGAAAAGCTCGGTGGCGCAAAGGGAGAGCTCGGCGCGCCGATGGCCGACCAGAGCGAGAATGGCAGCGTCATCACGCAGCGGTTCAGCGGCGGTGTGGTCTCGTGGGATTCCTCGTCGAACTCGTTCACCACCGAGCCTGCGAATCTGGCGTCCGAGCTGTCCGATCTATCGGTCCCCGGCCAGGAGGCGCCAAAGGCGCCTAGCGGTCAGGCCTCGGACAGCAACGGCGACAAGGGTTTCCAGTGGCACTGGTGGTGGTGGCTGCTTGCCGTCATTCCGGTACTGGTCCTCGTCGGATTGGTGGCCTTCGCCGCGCTCAGGAACAGGCGCGGCGGCGCCGAAGACGATCGGTTCGATACCGGTCTCAGAGACGAAGTTCCCGAGTACAGCGGCGCCCCCGCCGCGGACCAAGCCGGGACCGGCGATCATCACACCGCAGACAATTTCGGCGACGAGTACTCTCGCGGCGGGCTGGGTGTGCTGTCGTCTCCGCTGTCCGGACAGCGAACGAATCCGGACGCGCCGATCAGCCTGTGGGGCTCGCCGGGGCATGTCGACGAAGCCACTGAGGCACAGCCGATCCCGGCGCAGACCGCCGCCGACGACGATGACGAACACGACGACGACAACGACGAAGACCCCGATTCGGTCGACACGGCCCCGACGCGGTTACCAACGGCAGTCGAACGCGACCCGCTGACCGACACCGGGCGACACGCACGTATCGAGATCGACGAACCAGAGCCGTCACGCACGGCGCTTCGCCTTGCGCTTGACGACTCGGACGAGGCACCCGAGGGGTATCCGGTCAAGGCGGACACCAAATCAGGGCTGTACTGGGTGCCGGGCAGCGCGTTGTACGACGACGCCCGTGCCGAAATATGGTTCGCCAGTGAAGAATTCGCCCGGGCCAACGGGTTCGTCAGGGGCGATGAGTTCCGCGGTTAGACCTTGCGGATGACGGTGACCACCTTGCCGAGCACCGCGGCATCGTTACCGGGGATGGGATCGAACGCCGGGTTGTGCGGCATCAGCCACACCTGACCGCGGGTGCGCTTGAACGTCTTGACGGTCGCCTCGCCGTCGATCATCGCCGCGACGATGTCGCCGTTGTCCGCGACATTCTGCTGCCTCACGACCACCCAGTCACCGTCGCAGATGGCCGCGTCGACCATCGATTCGCCGACCACCTTCAGCAGGAACAGCGACCCCTCGCCGACAAGCTCGCGCGGCAGCGGGAAGACATCCTCGACGGCCTCTTCCGCGAGGATCGGCCCGCCTGCGGCGATGCGCCCGAGCACGGGTACGTACGTGGGTTCGGGTAGCGCGTCCGAGCCGGCGACATCCGTGGCGACGGAGTGCGCGCTTTCGCTGGTGCCGCGCACGTCGACCGCGCGGGGCCGGTTGGGATCGCGCCGCAGGTAGCCCTTGCGCTCCAGCGTGCGCAGCTGGTGGGCCACCGACGAGGTCGAGGTCAGGCCGACCGCGTCGCCGATCTCCCTGATGCTGGGCGGATAGCCGCGGCTGGTGACCGAGGCGCGGATGACGTCGAGGATGGTGCGCTGACGCTCGGTCAGGCCCGTTTCGAGCCCCCGCCGTCCGCCGGTGCTGTCAGTGCTGACCGGAGTGCCGCTGTCGTCGCTCATGGCGCCGAATCTAGCCCGTCCCGGGCCAATAATCAAACATGTGTTCGAGGCGTGTCGCCTCTGACCAGGCCCGTTCGGCCAGTGGCGGAATTTTGTCGGTGGGCTGCCCTATCGTTTGGCAACAGTTCGATCACATGTTCTATAAATCGAACAGATGAGCGAGTATGTTCGAACACAGGAGCGAACCCGGCAGGCGGAAGGCAGGACAATGACAATTCTCGAAACCAGGGAAATCTCGACGACGCCCGTGGTCAGGCCTGGATTCCGGCCATCGGAGACCCGGCGGCGGCCACGGTCCCACCGGCCGGGAGGGGCGCCGATGCGGTACCGCGGTTCCGGTGTGCTGATGTCACGGGCGTCGCACCGCAGGCGTCCGATCACCCCGGCGAAAACGGTGATGCTCGCGTTGGTCGCCGCGGCGATCACGGTGTGGCTCGGCCTGGTGGCCCAGTTGGGTGGGGTGACCGGCGGCGCCGCGCAAGTGCCTGACCGGCTGGCGGTCGTCCAGGTCCAGACGGGCGAGACGTTGCAGCACATCGCGGCGCGGGTGGCGCCCGATGCGCCGGTGGGCCAGGTCGTTGACCGGATCCGCGAATTGAACCAGCTCGAGTCGGCCTCGCTCGATGCGGGCCAGACGCTCATCGCGCCCGTCGGCTAACGCCGCGCCGTGAGATGTGAAAAACGTTGGAATGCAACCACTCTGGTGGGCAGATCAATCGCAAGCGCTTGTATGGCCCCGGTACTGGGCCACGCGGCTGGCACGCAGGTACGCTCGGAGACGTTCGAGGTAGTTGTTGGTCGTCGCGGCGAAGGAGCGGTGATGCACTGTCCGTTCTGCCGCAATCCCGATTCCCGTGTGGTCGATTCCCGGGAAACCGACGAAGGCCAGGCGATTCGGCGCCGCAGGTCGTGTCCCGAATGCGGACGGCGGTTCACCACGGTGGAGACCGCGGTGCTGGCTGTCGTGAAGCGCAGCGGTGTCACCGAGCCGTTCAGCCGGGAGAAGGTCATCAGGGGTGTGCGCCGGGCCTGCCAGGGCAGACAGGTCGACGACGACGCGCTGAACCTGCTTGCCCAGCAGGTCGAAGACGCCGTCAGGGCGGCGGGTTCACCGGAGGTGCCAAGCCACGAGGTCGGCCTGGCGATCCTGGGTCCGCTGCGCGAACTGGACGAGGTCGCGTATCTGCGATTCGCGTCGGTCTACCGGTCGTTCTCGTCGGCCGAAGATTTCGAGCGGGAGATCGAGGCGCTGCGCGCGCATCGCAAGGCGCCTCAACCGGCCCAGAACTGACCCTCGAGACGTCAGTCGATCTGCTTGGTGCCGTCGCTGACGACCCGGCCGGCGATCCGAACCCAGCCCTCCGGGCTCCACTGAGTCTTGATGACCGATCCCTTGCCCTGCACGATCGTCAGGTCCCTGCTGAGGTAGTCGGTGATCCGCACCGCGGCGGCGCCGGTGGCCTCGTCCTCCGGCACGCCGAGGTTCGCCGCGAACATCCGCGAGCGGATCACACCCTGTTCCTTGTCGGTCCACGTCCAGAGGTAGTTCTGCATGTCGTCGGGGTAGTCGTCCGGGTCGGCGTCGAAAAGCTCGTCGGTGGATTGCAGGTCGAAGATCGCGAACTCGGGCGCCCACTCCGAGCGGGCGCTGACCGTGGTCAGATCGTCCTCGTAGGCGACCTGGACGATGCCCGCAGGCACCCGCAACGTGTGGATGGGTGTGCCAACGTCGCGTAGCCACCACGAAGCGCCGACGGTCGGGTGTCCAGCGAACGGCAATTCAATGGCGGGCGTGAAGATACGCGCGTGTGCGGTACTCGTGCCGGGCTCGGGCAAGTCGATGAATATCGTTTCGCTGTAACCCAATTCGGTGGCAATGCGCTGCCGGTCCTGGGGTTCTACCGTGCTGGCGTCGACGACGCCGAGGGGGTTTCCGAAGTTGCCGTCAGGATCGGTGAAAACGCGCAGCACGGTCACGTCGATGGCCATGGGCCGATGCTACTTCGTCCCGCGCCCGCACTGGCGGCCCCGTTTAGGTGGCGCTGCGTTCGTCGGAGCCCATCGCGTCGAGCACCGCGACACGGGTGTCGATCGAGCCAGACATCGCGCCTTCGCTGATGCCGGCGCGCAGCAAACCGCGCAGATAATCCTGGTCGTAGACCGCGGGCTCGGTCGAGTCGATGAAGCGCTCCACGATCTCGACGAAGCGGTCGGGATCGTCATGGAACGGGAAATGGCCGGAGCCGTCGAAGACCTCCAGCAGCGAGCCCGGCATCGCGGAGTGCGCCATCCGGGCGTGGCTCACCGGGATCACCGAGTCCTGAGAGCCCCAAATCAGTTGCACCGGAACGGATTGCGTCAAATAACATCGGTCAAGCATGGTGACCACCTGGCCGCGCCAGTCGACCACCGCGCGCAACGTGCGGGCGAACGCCGACGATGCGGTCGGCTCCGGCAGGTCCGCAAGGATGCGCAGGACATCGGGCAGGTCACGGCCAAGGCCGGTGGAGCCGAACGCCGCGCCGACCACCCGGCCTGCCACCTGCATCGCGGGCAGCACCAGCGGCAGGCGGAGGAAGGCAAGTGCTTCGCTGCCCATCGGCAGCGAGGCGATCCGAAGTGCGATGTTGACGTCTTTGGTCACGCCGCCAGCCCCGACCAGGATCAGCCGGTCGACCAGCTGCGGGAATTGGTAGGCGAACTGCATGGCGACTCCGCCGCCGAGCGAATGGCCGACCACGGTGACGCTGTCGATGTCGAGCACGCTCAGCAGATCCCGCATGCCGTTGGCGTACGCGGCGACCGAATAATCCGCGCGCGGCTTGTCCGACTTGCCGTGGCCAAGAAGATCAGGGGCGATCACGGTGAACCGCTGGGCGAGCTTGCTCTGGACGCTGCTCCACGTCGTGGAGTTGTCACCGATGCCGTGAATCAGCAGGATCGCGGGGCCAGAACCGGCAACCCGGTACGCCCGCCGGTACCCGTGAATGGTCCGGAACTCAAGGGTTGGCGTGAGTTCCCGCACGGTGCGCAGGTTGGGCTTTCGGTTAGCCATATGTCCGGTTCATTTCGCCAACTTCGTCGTCGGGCCGATGGTTACTTGTTGTCCGGGTCGTCGGTGAAGCCGTCTTTGAACTTGTCGCGCTGGGCAAGGAATCGTTCGAATTCAGCGCCGAGTTCGTCGCCGCTTGGCAGATCTTCGTCGCGAGCCAGGAGTGATCGGTTCTCCTGAGCAGCAACGAAGGCATCGTACTGGCGCTCAAGCGCCTCCACCACTTGAGCGACCTCGGTGCTCCCGGTGACCTGTTCGTTGATCTTGTCGTGCACCTCAGCGCCGGCTTCGGTCAGCGCGGTCAGCGGAATCTGCAGTGCGCCGCTCCTGGCGACCTCGGAAAGCAACGCCTCGGCGGCGGTGGGGTAGTCGGTCTGAGCCAGGTAATGCGGAACGTGGACGGTGAAGCCGACGACCTCGTGGCCGTGCTGGGCCATCCGGAACTCCAGCAGGTTCGACACGCTGGCGGGCACCTGCACCTCGCCGACCCACGGCTGATGGTCGGCGATCAGCTCCTTGTCGTTGGCGTGCGCGGTCAGCGAGACGGGCCGGGTGTGCGGCACCGCCATCGGGATCGTGCCGAGACCGATGACCCGCCGGACGCCGAGGCGCTCGGCGAGCAGCCGCACGGCGGTGATGAACCGCTCCCAGCGCAGGTCCGGCTCCATTCCGGCGAGCAACAGAAACGGGGTCCCGACGCTGTCGTGCAGCGCGTACAGGTTGAGCTCGGGTTCTTCGTACTGGGTGAAATGGTCGGTCTTGAAGGTCATCAGCGGGCGCCGGGACCGGTAGTCGAGGAGTTCGTCGATCGCGAACGACGCCACCAGCTCGGTGTCCAGCGTGTTCTTGAGGTGCTGGGCGGCCAGCCGGATCGCGTGACCTGCGTCCGAGAAACCCTCGAGTGCGTGGATCATCACAGGTCCGCGGCCGTCGTCCGAGGACAACTGCGGCGCCGGGAATTCCAGCTCGTAGATCCCGGTCTGCTCCGGCTGGTAGTGCTGATCTGCACTACCTGGGTCGTCAGCCATTCTGCCTCGCCTCCTCGTGACCCTAAGTGTCGCGCATATCGCGGTACATGCGAGTGCGGCCCCACCCGCCATGGTGCCCGATGCCGCCCCGGCGGTCGTGCGGCAAGATCGATTGGATGCGCTTATCCGCGGTAGGCCGCATGATCGCGGCGGCCGCACTGCTTGCCGCGTCGACCGCGTGTGCGCGGCCCGGCCCGGTCGAGCTGCCGCCTACGGCGACGCCGGTTCTGCCGTCGACACCGGCCAGGGCGCAGCCTGTACAGCCCGACCCGGTGGTCGGCGCGGTGTTCCTTGGCGACGGCACACTCCACAGCTGCAGCGGCGCAGTGCTCGACTCGACTGGGGGAGATTTGATCCTGACCGCCGCGCACTGCATCGCCGACGGTGTCGATGCCACATTCGTCGCCGGCTTCAACAACGACGCGGCGCCCGAGAACGTGTGGCACGTCGATTCGGTGTACCTCGACCCGCGCTGGGTGCAGAACCAGGACCCGATGGCCGACTTCGCGATCGCGCGGGTCAGCCGCGCCAGCGGCGGCACGATCCAGGCCCAGGCAGGGGGCGGCCTGCGGCTGGGGTCCGCGCCGAAATCGGGGACCGTCGTCACCGTCACCGGCTACCCGATGGGTGACGGCGGCGGCCCAGTCGGTTGCCGGGCGCCTACGGCCAAGGCGACCAAGGGATTTCCGTCCCTGCCCTGCGAGGGCATCGTCGGCGGGCTCTCCGGCGCGCCGTGGGTCACCGGATCGACGGTCACGGGCCTGATCGGTGGCCTCGATGGCGGTGGCTGCCAGGACGAGAGTTCGTACTCCCCGCCATTCGACGAGGCGATCACCCGCCTGCTCGCCCGCGCCGAGGCCGGCGGCCCGGCCGACGACGTGCCGACGGTGTTCGACGACGACTGCGATTAACTACGGAACTGGTTGAGCGCGCGCAACTTGTTCATGACGTCGAGTGCTGCGACCTTGTAGGCCTCGGAAAATGTCGGGTAGTTGATCACCGCGTCGACGAGGTATTCGACGGTGCCGCCGCACCCCATCACGGCCTGGCCGATGTGCACCAGTTCGGTCGCGCTGGTGCCGAAGATGTGCACGCCGAGCAGCTTGAGGTCATCGGTGGACACCAACAGCTTGAGCATGCCGTACGAGTCGCCGGCGATCTGGCCCCTCGCGAGCTCGCGGTACCGCGAAACCCCGACTTCATACGGGATCGAATCCTTGGTCAGATCTACCTCGGTGGCCCCCACGTAGGAGACCTCAGGGATCGAGTAGATGCCGATCGGCTGCAGTTCGGTCATGCCCTTACACGGCTCGCCGAACGCGTGATACGCCGCAAGCCGGCCCTGGTCCATCGACGTGGCCGCCAGCGCAGGAAAGCCGATCACATCGCCGACCGCGTAGATGTGGTCGACCTTGGTCTGGAACTGGTCGTCGACGAAGATCCGCCCGCGATTGTCGGTCTCCAGGCCGGCGTTCGCCAGGTCCAGGTGCTCCGTCTGGCCTTGTCGCCCAGCGGAATACATCACCGTCTCGGCCGGAATCTGCTTGCCGCTGGCCAGGGTGGTGACGGTGCCCGCGGAGCCGACGTCGACGGCGGTGACCTCTTCACCGAAGCGGAACGTCACCGCAAGGTCGCGGAGGTGGAACTTGAGCGCCTCGATGATCTCGGGATCGCAGAAGTCCAGCATCGTTTCGCGCTTCTCCACCACCGTGACCTTGGTGCCGAGGGCGGCGAACATCGAGGCGTACTCGATGCCGATCACGCCGGCGCCGACCACCACCATCGATGACGGCAGCGACTTGAGGTCGAGGATTCCGTCGGAGTCCAGCACGCGATCTTCGTCGAACTCGACGCCGGGCGGGCGGGCCGGCTTGGTGCCGGTGGCGATCACCAGGTACTCGCCCCTGACCGTCGTGCGCTCGCCCCGATTGGGTTCTTCAACGACCACCGTGTGCGCGTCGATGAAGCGGCCGTGACCCTGGATGAGTTCGATGCGGTTGCGCATCAACTGCGATCGCACGACGTCCTGCTCTTTGCCGATGACGTGGGAGGTGCGGGCCAGCAGGTCGCCGGGCGTGATCTTCTCCTTGACGCGGTAGCTGGCGCCGTACAGTTCGCGCTGGCTCATGCCGGTGAGATAGACGACGGCCTCTCGCAGCGTCTTGGACGGGATGGTGCCGGTATTCACGCAGACACCGCCCAGCATCCGTCCGCGCTCCACGACCGCAACGGACTTGCCGAGCTTTGCCGCGGCGATCGCGGCTTTCTGCCCACCCGGGCCCGATCCGATGACGACGAGGTCGTATTCCAGCACAGTGCTCATGGGACAAGGTCTACGCCGGTTGCGGCCATCGCGCATGCCGACGACGTCAAATAGCGGGTGAATTGATCGGCTGGCGGCAAATCGGGGGTTGCGCGCGCGCCTGACCGCCCTGCGGGCCGGGCGATGAGACTATGACGTCGATGTCCAGGTTGCCGATCGTGGGCTGCGCGCTCCTCGTGGCCGTGGCATTGTTCACTGGTTGCACGCGCGTCATCGTCGGATCGATGCATCCCGTCACGCCGGGGGGCGATTCAACGCCGATTCCGTTGGCGGACTTACTGATTGGGCCGGACCGCTTCCCAGAGCGGTATCCCGCCACGGTGCTCGAGGCGACCGCGGTGTATCGGGTGCTGCAGGACATCGACGGCGTGCCTGCCGGATCCGTGGTCACTCCATCGATCTGCGCCCCTCCTCCCATTGCGCCGCATGACAGCGCCGCAGCACAGGGCAATGACAGTGCGGACGCAAGCAGCCTGATCGTGGCGGTGACTCGGCCCGCGCCGCCGCTGCGCGCCAGGGCCGAGCAGTTGACGGCGTGCCCGTCGTTCACCGCGGTCCACGGTCCGGACTCATCGACGGTCACCGCGACGGTGTTGCCGGCACCGCCCGTCGACGCCGACGACAGCTATGCCGTCGAGCAGACCGTCACCGCAGAATCGGGGTCGGTGCGCCGAACGCTGACGTTGGTGGCCCAAATCGGCGAGGTGCAACTGAGCGCGACCTGGATGCAGGACGGCGCGCCGGACACCGTGCCGGACAGCCAGTCGTTGGACACCTTGTTCACCGATGCGGTGCTGCTGGTGCACCGCGCCGGCTAGTTCATCCCCAGTCGCGAACTCATCCCCAGGCGGCACCCGGTGGCGCCTTTGATGCGCGTTGCCGACGGTGCGGGTTGCCAGGTTCAGGTCATGACGACATCGCAATCACCCGACTTCCACCTGAACCGCCCCGGCGTCCTGATCGCCGCTCTACCCGCCGTGCTCGGTTTCGTGCCGGAGAAGTCCCTCGTGCTCGTGACCGTCGAGCGCGGCGAAATGGGATGCGTTATGCGCGTCGATCTTTCAGACGAGTTGCCGGATTCCCTTAAACACATCGCGGACGTGGCCGCCGCCGCGCAACCCGACGCGGCGATCGCGGTGGTGGTCGACGAGAACGGGTTCGGCTGCTCGACGTGCGCCGACGAACATCGCCAACTCGCCGCGGTACTGAGCACCGCGCTCGCCGAGCAGGGGATCGAACTGCTCGCCGCCCATGTGGTGGACCGGGTCGCCGTCGGCGGGCGCTGGTACTGCGCCGACGGTTGCGGTGCGTCCGGTGCCGTCGAAGACCCGTCCGCGTCGCCGTTGGCGATGGCCGCCGTGTTGGACGGACGCAGGCTGTACGCCAGGCGCGCCGAGCTGCAGGAAGTCATCGAGGTGAGCGACCCCGCCCGCCGCACCGCCCTCGCTGACGTCGTTCGTGACTGCCGGCCGGTGGGCGATGAGCGCGCCGACGCCGAGGCGCGTAGCGATATCGAAGACGCTATTGCCGCAGCTGGGCAGGTGGACGGCGGTGGGGAGCTCTCAGATCACGAGCTGGCCAGGCTCGCGTGGGCGTTGAAGGACTCGCGTGTGCGTGACACTTTGTACGCGCTGGCGGTGGGGGAGAACGCCGCACAGGCCGAGGCGCTGTGGGCCACGTTGTCGCGTACCCTGCCCGACCCGTGGCGGGTGGAAGCCCTTGTGTTGCTGGCCTTCTCCGCCTACGTCCGCGGCGACGGACCGTTGGCGGGGGTATCTCTTGACGCGGCGCTGCATTGCGACCCCACACACCGGATGGCGGGCATGCTCGACACCGCCTTGCAATCGGGAATGCGGCCCGAGCGGATTCGTGAACTGGCCGTCACCGGCTACCGTCTTGCGGATCAGCTGGGCGTGCGGCTGCCGCCCAAGCGGGCGTTCGGGCGGCGAGCAGGCTGATGCCAACCCGCGGCAGCAGTGAGGATGCGTGGGCCGGCTTCGGTGATGGCGACGGTGTGCTCGGAGTGCGCGGTGTTCGACCCGTCTGCCGAGCGCAAGGTCCACCCGTCGGCATCGATGACCAGACGATCGCTGCCTCGTGCCCACCACGGTTCGAGCGCCAACGTCATGCCCGGCCGTAGCAGCAGTCCACGCCCTTGCCGTCCGCGATTGGAGACGTGCGGGTCTTCATGCATGGTGCGACCCAATCCGTGCCCGCCGAACTCGGCGTTGACGCGATATCCGGCGGCGGTGGCGACGTGCTCGATCGCGGCGGAGATGTCACCGAGCCGACCGCCGGGCAAGGCCGCGGCGATACCCGCGTCAAGGGCTCGTCGCGTCGACTCGATGAGAGCTCTGTCGTCATCGTCGGCGCTGTCGCCGACGATGACCGTGACCGCAGAATCGGCCACCCAGCCGTCGATCGACACCGCGAAGTCCAGGCTCAACACGTCGCCATGACGCAGCACATAATCGTGTGGTTTCCCATGCAGCACAGCGTCGTTGACCGACAGGCAGATGACGTTGCGAAATGGACCACGACCGAATGACGGTGCGTAATCCCAGTAGCACGATGTCGCACCGCGGTCGGTGACCAGCGCACGGGCATGGTGCTCGAGTTGCATCAAGTTCACCCCTGGCTGCGCCTCGATCGACAGCGTGGCGAGCGTCTCCGCGACGAATTCGCCAGTTACCGCCATCTTGCCGATCTCAGTAGCAGTCTTGAGTTCGATCACGGGCGACCTCCGTCCAGCATCGGTATTTTTATACCGACCCGACAGTACCAGGACCGGTACTTAAATACCGACTATGCTGACCGACATGGTGCGAGTACCCCTGAGTCCAGAGCAGGTCAGAGCCGGGCAACGCCTCGGCGCGCTGATCAGGACGGCCCGCGCCGGTCGCGACCCCGAGACGATCGCCCGCCATGCCGGCATCTCACCAGAGACACTGCGCAAGATCGAGGTCGGAAGAATGCCCAGTCCGAGCTTCGGCACGGTGATCGGACTCTGCCACGCGCTCGGCTTGCCCCTGCAGAATGCCGTCGATGCCTGGCACGGCACGGACGACCAGCAGATGGCCATCTAAAAGCGGTTAAACCTTCTCGACCTTCACCGCGTGCGCCATGTGATGGGGCAACTCGACCTGTTCGTGGCCGGGAATCACGATCATGACCCCGCCATTGTCGTTGCCCTGCACCGTCACTCGCGCGTTGGGCACGACGCCGGCGTCCTTCAGCCTGGCGATGAGATCGACGTCGCCCTGGACGTGCTCGGTGAGTTGGCGCACCACGACGGCGACCGGCATGCCTGCAGGCAGCTCAGTCAGCCGCACCAGATTGATGTGGTCACCGGTGAAGTCGTCGCCGACGCCCAGCTCGGAAAGCCCAGGGATCGGATTGCCGAACGGCGAGGTGGTGGGGTTGTTGAGAACCTGCACCAGGCGGCGCTCGACGTCCTCGCTCATCACGTGTTCCCACCGACATGCCTCGGCGTGGACCTCTTCCCACGGCAGCCCGATCACGTCGACGAGCAGCCGCTCGGCGAGCCGGTGCTTGCGCATCACGGCGACGGCAAGGGCGCGGCCCTTGTCGGTCAGCTCCAGATGCCGGTCGCCTGCGACGTGAAGCAGGCCGTCGCGCTCCATGCGTGAGACGGTCTGGCTGACGGTCGGGCCACTCTGCTCGAGACGTTCGGCGATGCGCGCCCGCAGCGGAACCACGCCCTCTTCCTCGAGGTCGTAGATCGTCCGCAGGTACATCTCTGTGGTATCGACCAGATCGTTCATTCCGCACCCTCCGTCATCGAGAGTCTACCGGTCTGAGCGCTCGAACTGAGTTCTTACCTAGCCGGAACTCATCCGCAGTCTCAGTCTGAGAAATCCGCCTGACGTGCGCGTCTGCGCCGTGTGGCGCGTCGCACCGGCGGTGGGCGGGTGTGCGTGTCTCCTAAGCCGACGAGTTTGCGAGTACAGCCTCGGCAATGCCTCTGCCCGCGATCAGGGGATAGATCGCGTGCTTTATCCCGGAGTCGACGACGGCGCCCTCGAGTAGATAAAACAGGTGGTCGACAAACGCTTCGTGCTGAGCTGGGGTGGCGTCGCGGGCGGGAAGCAGTTCGGCGAGTCGCCGCCTGACCCCGGCCTTGTGCTCGCGGACGACGGTCATCGCGGGGTGTGACGCAGGCAAATGCGCTGCGGCGTTGATGAATGCGCAGCCGTTGAGGGCCTGCCCCTTCTGCAGATGGTCGATGTAGGAGTCGAACACGGCCAGCGGAGTGGGTCCGTCGGCAGTTAGGCGAGCGTCGAGAAAACCGAGCCAATCCGCGTGCCGTTCGGTGAGATATGCGACCACGATGTCGTCCTTTGACCGATAACAGTCGTAGACCGTCTTTTTGGTCACACCCGCCCGTTCGGCGATGGATGCGATCCCGACCGCGTTGATGCCATGGAGGTAGAACAGCTCTGCCGCGGCACGGAGCAAACGCTGCTTCGCCGGAATCAATGACCGCCGTTCCGTCATAGCGTCACTATACACACCGACGAGTTTACTCCTATACTCGCTGTTAAGAACGATTTACTAATCCGATCTGTTTACCAATGTGATCCACGAAGGAGTTGCCTTGCGCGCCGTCCTGTTGACGAAGTTCGGGGGGCCCGAAGTCCTCGAATTTCGAGAGAACGTCCCTGTGCCGGTCCCGGTAGAAGGCGAGGTGCGCCTCCGGGTTGGGGCAACGGCTCTTAACAACACAGATGTATGGACCCGGGAAGGTGCCTATGGATCCAACGTCGAAGACGGTGCCCAAACCGGCTGGCGGCGAGAAGAATTCGCATTTCCGCGGATTCAGGGCGCCGACGTCGTGGGACACATCGACATGGTTGGAGCTGGTGTTCCGGCGTCCCGTGTAGGGGAACGGGTGATTGTCGACCCGATGATCTATCGGGGCGGCGAGCGCGAACTGGTCGACACCGACTACCTCGGCAGTGAACGCGATGGCGGGTTCGCGGAGTTCGTGACCGTGCCGGCCATGAATGCGCATGCCGTGCACAGCACGCTCAGCGATGCCGAGTTGGCTACCTTCCCCACCGCCTACGCAACGGCCATGCGGATGCTGAACCGTACGCGCGTGAGCCGCGACGAGCAGATTCTGATCACCGGTGCATCCGGTGGTGTCGGGTCAGCACTCGTTCAGTTGGCTCGGGTCCGGGGCGCCGCCGTAGTGGCGGTCGCAAGCCGAGCGAAGGCCGAGCAGGTCCGGCAGTTAGGCGCCCACACGGTGATACCGCGCGATGTCGTCGATATTGCGGACGCGCTGGGCGGCAAGGTCGATGTCGTGGCCGATGTCGTCGGTGGTTCCGCATTCGGCAGCCTGCTGAACGCGTTGCGCCCGCTGGGTCGGTACGTCGTTGCCGGGGCGATCGCCGGCCCCGAGGTGACCGCCGACCTTCGAACCATCTACCTCAACCAGCTCGAGGTAATCGGATCGTCGTTCGGCTCTCACGATGACTTCGCCGACGTGGTTGCGCTCGTGGAGCGCGGTGCCATCAAGCCCCTACTCAGTGCGACGTACCCCTTGTCCGAGCTGGCAGCGGCGCAAGCAGCGTTCGTCGGCAAGGAGTTCGTCGGCAAGATCGTGGTGACGCCATGACTTCTCAGCAGACGCAGCGTGGTTTCACGTCGTTGACAGATAGTGATGTCCTCGTCGGCAACAGCCGCCTCGCGTATGCGCTGCGAGGCGATGGCGCGCCGGTCGTCCTCGTCCACGGAACGCCGTCGCACTCGTATCTGTGGCGCAATATTGAACCCCAGGTGCGCAGGGCCGGCTACCAAACTTTGGTCTACGACCTTCTGGGCTTCGGCCGATCCGAGCGGCCGATGGACCGCGACACATCGGTGACCGCCCAAGCGGACGTCCTCGTGGGACTGTTGAATGCGCTCGGCATCGAATCGTGCCACGTCGTCGCTCACGACATCGGCGGGGCGGTTGGGCAGATCGTCGCGGTGAACCACCCGCAACGGGTGCGGTCGTTGATGCTGATCGACAGTGTCGCGTACGACTCGTGGCCATCAGCGACGTGGCGAAAGATCATCCGGGACAACGACGATCTGCGCTACGTCCATCAGCGCCGCGAATTCACCGAGATGCTCAGTCGCCAGCTACGTATGACTGTCTCCAACCCGGACTCCATAAACGATGAGGTGTTGCAGAACTACCTGGCGCCTCATGACGGCACCACAGGCCGGGCCTCGTTCTTCACCCATCAGGTCAGTCACTACGACAGCCGCCACACGCAGCAGATTGCCCATCGGTTGCCGTCGCTGAGCATGCCGGTGAAAGTTGTGTGGGGCGCGGACGATCTATGGCAGCCGGTCAACTATGCCGAGCGATTGTGTAACGACATCCCGGGAGCACAGCTGCAGATCGTGCCGAACGCTGGCCACTTTCTGCCCGAGGACGCCCCGGACGTGCTGGCAAGGGGCATCATCGACTTCTTGTCGGAAGACCGTGACAGCGCAATGCCCGCCGGTCACCCGACGGGCATTCGCTGATTTAGCTAGCTTGCGTAAGAGCGCAGCCGGTCGGCGCGTTCTCCGTTGCGGAGCTTGGCCATCACTTCGCGCTCGATCTGGCGGACACGCTCACGGGACAGCCCGAACAGCTTGCCGATCTGATCGAGCGTGCGGGGCTGACCGTCGTCGAGACCGAACCGCAGCCGGATCACCTGCTGCTCGCGCTCGTCGAGCGTCGCCAGGACGTGGCGGATATCGGTGTGCAGCAGCTCGGAGATGACCGCGTTCTCGGCGGACATCGCCTCGGCGTCCTCGATGAAGTCGCCGAGAGGGGCTTCCTCGTCGCTGCCCACCGGCATGTCAAGACTCACCGGGTCGCGGCTGTGCTCCAGTAGATCGGCGATCTTCTCTGCCGGGATGCCGGACTCCTCGGCCAGCTCCTCGTCGGTGGCCTCGCGGCCGAGGTTCTGGTGCATCTCACGCTTGATCCTGGCCAGCTTGTTGACCTGCTCGACCAGGTGCACGGGCAACCGGATGGTGCGGCTCTGATCGGCCATGCCGCGGGTGATGGCCTGACGGATCCACCACGTGGCATACGTCGAGAACTTGAATCCCTTGCTGTAGTCGAACTTTTCCATCGCGCGGATCAAACCCAGGTTTCCCTCCTGGATCAGATCGAGCAGCGGCATGCCGCGACCGGTGTAGCGCTTCGCGAGCGACACCACCAGACGCAGGTTGGCCTCGAGCAAATGGCGCCGCGCCGCTTCGCCGTCGCGCACCACTGCCGCGAGTTCGCGTTTGCGGTTCTCGCCCAACCGCTTCCGGGTGTCCAGCAGATGTTGCGCGTAAAGGCCTGTCTCGATGCGCTTTGCGAGTTCAACCTCGTCGGCGGCATTGAGCAAGGCCGTTTTGCCAATGCCGTTCAAGTACACGCGCACCAGGTCAGCGGCTGGACTCTGAGCGTCCAGATCGTTGTCGAAGCGGGCGGTGGTCGCATTTGCCATTACGGCCTCCTGATCGGGTCGAACTGTCATGAGCTACAACGCCCATGTGCGTCAAAGAGTTCCCACCCGACGGCTCGTTCACACCTTCTGATCAGCGGTTATTCGACCAAGACCTGAGAATGTGCTGAGAAATAAGCCAGAAGATTCCTCAGCCAGGAACGTCGGTGGGCGGATCGCCCGCGCCCGGTTGCCGCGGCGACGACGCGCGGCGTTCGATAGCCGGGCGCTCGGCCGTGGGGAACAGAGGAATGCGCTGTCGCCGTTCGTACCGGCGGGGTTCCTCGGCGCTGCGCGGAGGGCGGTCGTTGGCGATCAGCACGGCGATCCACGGCAGCGGAATCGACGCCACCAGGATGGCGAGCGAGACCAATCCGTTGTGCCAGATCCCGTACGCAACCGCGGCGAGAACAAGCGCTGGAATGCGGAACGACATGATCGTCAGGTACTTCCGCACCCGCTCGCGGTGCTGCACCTCGTAGGAGGGTGCCGCGCGAGTGATCAGGACGGGCCTGCCGTCGTCGTCGAAACTCAGCTCGGGGCCGTGTTTCATACTTCTACTGTTCCACACTTGCCGTCTGCTGTACGGACCGGATTCGGTGCAGGCAAAATGGTCGTATGCGAACCCAGACGATTGAGCGCACCGACACCGACGAACGGGTCGACGACGGGACCGACAGCGATACCCCGAAGTTCTTCCACTACGTCAAGAAGGACAAGATCGCCGAGAGCGCCGTCATGGGTACGCACGTCGTCGCGCTGTGCGGCGAGGTGTTCCCGGTGACCAAGGCCGCCAAGCCCGGCTCCCCGGTCTGCCCTGATTGCAAGCGGATCTTCGAGAAGCTCAAGAAGCAGTAGGGCCGTCGGGTTCGGCGACCGCCGTCGCCGGTTTCGCGGGTGTCTCGCCGTTGAGCGACTCCGCCTTTTCCTCCAGCCACCACCTCAGTCGACGTGCGTGCGTGACGGGTGCGGGCCATTCCTCCTGAACGGCGGCGTTGAGTTCGGCGCCGAACATGATCGCGAAGCCGAGGAAGAACGCGAACAACAGGAACGCGATCGGCGTCGCCAGCGCGCCGTAGGTGTAGCCGGTGGCGGTGATCCACGTCAGGTACACCCGCAGCCCCAGCGTGGTGAGCAGAAAGACGACGGCCGCCAGCACCGACCCCAGCAGTAGCCGATGCGACGGCAAGGGCTTCGGCAGCGACACCCGATACAGCACGTTCACCACGACGACCAGACCGACAAACAGCGCCGGGTAGTACCCGAAGCGCAGCACGTGGTCCCAGCTGTCTGGCAAGAACTCGGCGACCTTGAGCGGTCCCACCGCGACGAGCGGCGCCGACGCGATCACGAACACCAGCATGATCACGTACAGGCCCAGCGCGTAGAACCGCTGTCGCACCGGATGACGCAGCGGCGTCTGGTCGTGGGCTTCGACGATCGAGTCGACGAACGCCGAGATGGCCGATGAGCCCGCCCACAGCGAGATGACAAAGCCAAGCGACACCACCTCGCCGCGGGCGCCCTTGACGATGTCGCGGATCGTCGGCGCGATGATCTCGTTGACGACGTTGGGCGAGAAGAAGCTGTTGGCTGTGTTGATGATCTGGTGCTCGATCGTCGCCAGCGTCTCAGGGCCGAACAGCGGAGCGATGTAGGCCAAGCTGCCCAGCATCCCCAGCAGCAGCGGCGGCAGCGACAGCGCACACCAGAACGCGGCCTGCGCCGCCTCGGAGAAAATCGAATCGTCCCAGCTCTTGGACAGCGTGCGACCCAAGATATGCCTGATGTGGTGACGCGACGGCCTGACCGGCAGTGGTTTGGGCTGGTCATTCATGACCAGTCCAGCATTCCTGACGAACCGTGGTCCTGCCCAACCGGGCGGGCGCGATCTTCGGCGCTAGGCCTCGACCGGCTTGGCTTCGATCACGGCGGCCAGCTCGACCAGCTTGGCCTCGTGCTCGTTGGCGTGATGCTGGCAGAACAGCAGCTCGCCGCCGGAGGGAAGCTTTGCGCGTACGCGCGCCGCGGCACCGCAGCGATCGCAGCGATCAGCCCTTGTCAGTTCGGGACTGGTCAGCGTTGCGTTCATGGCACCTCCGAATTGCTCTCGCGAATCGCTTCGCGTATCTCTACTCTCTCAGACGTTTTCGGTTCCGGCCTTGTTCCCCGGGGGTTTACCGGTGTGTCGTGTCTCACGATCGGGTCGAGTTGCCCACAAGGAAGGCCAACGGTATGACATCGTCGGCCAGCGTGCTGGTTCATATTTGCACCGCGCAGGACTGGGACCGCACCCAAAGCGTCGGCGAACACCGCCCCGACTCGCTGACCGAGGCAGGTTTCATCCACCTTTCGACGCCTGAGCAGGTTCATCTGCCGGCCAACCGGCTCTACGCCGGGCGCGACGATCTGGTGCTGCTGCACATCGACCCCGCGCGACTCACCTCTGAAGTTCGCTGGGAGCCCGGGGTGGCGTCCGATCCCCATGCCATGGAGTTCCCACATCTGTACGGGCCGTTGCCGGCCGCGGCTGTGATAAGCGTCACTTCGTACCGGCCCGATGCGAACGGCCGGTTCGCGCCGTTTTCCGGGTAGCGCTCAGGGCGCCCTGGAGTCGACGATGTAGGCATCGGCCTCGATCTCCACCATCAGGTCGGGGGAGATGAGCGCCGACACCTCCACCATGGACGTGACGGGACGGACCTCGCCGAAAGCCTCGGCGTGCACCTCGCCGAGGTCCCGCCATTGCGAGATATCGGTGACGAACATCCGGGTCCGCACCACGTCGGACAGCGACGCGCCGACCTCGCCAAGGGCAATATCAATGCGGCGCAATGCATCCCGGGCCTGCGAAGCGATATCCTCGCCGGCGCCCGTTGTTCCCGCGACCACCACATACGGGCCTGTGCGCACCGCACGCGAATAGCCGACGATCGACTCGTATTCCGTGCCGGACGACACATTGCGGCGAGATTTCATCACTACAAATTAGTGCCCGAGTGTTACATCCCACGGGCCGGACTCCCTACACTGACCCTTCGTGGGCATTCTGGTTGGTCTTGCGCCGTGGATCGTCTATTGGGTGCTGGTCGGCAACGTCCCCTTCGCGGTGGCCGGGTTGGTCGCGCTCGTGATCGCGGTCGCGGCGATGGCAGGCGGCCGCATCACGGGAAAGCCGCCGGGATTCCTTGAAATAGGTTCTGTAGCAACATTTCTGGTGCTATCAGTGCTTACTTTCGCACTGAGCGCGTCGGTAGCCGAGCGGTGGATGCTGCCGCTGAGCATCGCAGGAGTTCTCGTGGCGACGCTCGCGGGTGCGCTGACGGGCAAGCCGTTCGTGCGTGAGCTGGCCCGAACCGAGCAGTCCAAAGAGGTGCTCAAGAGCGATCCGTTCGACCAGACCACCGCGCTGGTGACGTGGATCTGGGTCGCCACGTTCGCCGCGATGACGGTGTCGTCGTTGGTCCCGGCGATCGTCGTCGCGGATGCCTCGATACGGGACACGGCAGGTGCGTTGTCGTTCACCTGCTACTGGGTGATCCCGTTCGCGTTACTCGGCGGCGCTGCGGTCGCGTCGCGCGTGCTGATGGACCGGATGATCGCCGAGGCCACGAGCCCGCACACGATCCGTCGCACGACGTTCCTGGCCTTCAAGGAACTGGAGATCGACCAGCTGTTCTACCTCGCCCAGCAGAAGGCCGAACGCGAGGTCGGTGCGGGGATGGAACCGTACGACGTCAAGATCGGGACCCAGGGAGTTCCGCTGACCAGTGACGAGTCACGAGAGTCGTGGCCCGCGACGTACAAGGTGCGCGAGCGCAAGCACTAGCTGCCGAACGTGGGCTTGTGTCACGGTCCACTGATTAAACGCCGCACGCTGACACAATCCCACACTCGCCGCCGGATACGACTGGCGCTTAGTCCAGGTAGTCGCGCAGCACCTGAGAACGGCTGGGGTGCCGCAACTTTGACATCGTCTTGGACTCGATCTGCCGGATGCGTTCGCGCGTGACGCCGTACACCTGGCCGATCTCGTCCAGCGTGCGCGGCTGGCCGTCGGTGAGGCCGAACCGCAGCCGCACGACGCCCGCCTCGCGCTCGGAGAGCGTCTCCAGCACCGACTGCAGCTGATCCTGCAGCAGCGTGAACGACACCGCGTCGACGGCCACCACGGCCTCGGAGTCCTCGATGAAATCGCCGAGCTGAGAGTCGCCCTCGTCGCCGATGGTCTGGTCCAGCGAGATCGGTTCACGCGCGTACTGCTGGATCTCCAGCACCTTCTCCGGCGTGATGTCCATTTCTTTGGCCAGCTCTTCTGGCGTTGGCTCGCGGCCCAGGTCCTGGAGCAGCTCACGCTGGATGCGGCCGAGCTTGTTGATCACCTCGACCATGTGCACCGGGATGCGGATGGTGCGGGCCTGATCGGCCATCGCGCGGGTGATGGCCTGCCGGATCCACCAGGTCGCATAGGTGGAGAACTTGTAACCCTTGGTGTAGTCGAACTTTTCGACCGCGCGGATCAGGCCCAGGTTGCCTTCCTGGATCAGGTCGAGGAACGCCATTCCGCGGCCGGTGTAGCGCTTGGCCAGCGACACCACGAGACGCAGGTTGGCTTCCAGAAGGTGGTTCTTGGCGCGGTCGCCGTCGCGGCAGATCCACGACATGTCGCGGCGCTGCGCGGCGGGCAGCTTCTCGCCCTTCTCGGCGAACTCGGACATCAGCTGCGTGGCATACAGGCCCGCCTCGATCCGCTTGGCGAGCTCGACCTCTTCCTCGGCGTTGAGCAGAGCGACCTTGCCGATCTGCTTGAGGTAGGCGCGGACCGAGTCTGCCGACGCGGTGAGCTCGGCGTCCTTGCGGGCCTGCCGCAGCGCCTCGGACTCCTCCTCGTCCCACACGAAGTCGCCGGACGCCTTGTCCTTCTCGGACGGCTCGGCAATCTCGTCCTCCGCGTCCGCGGGTCCCGGCGCCACTACGGCGGGGGTCTTCGCGGCAGGCCCGGCGCCCTCTGCGGGCTCCTCGTCGGCGACCTCGAGGTCTTCCAGGTCGATTTCGGCCTCTTCCAGGTCCTCACCGGGTTCGACCTCGACGTCCTCGGTGCTTTCGAGTTCGTCGGTCGCGACTTCGGTGGTCTCTGCTTCGGGCCCGGTGCCCTTCTTCGCGCGGCCCTTGGCGGGACTCGCTGCCTTGGCTGCCTTGGCCGCCGGCGCCTTCTTCGCGGCGCCCTTGGCGGGCGCGGTTCCGTTGGCGGTCTTCGCCGCCCCGGCCGGACTTCCGGCCTTCGCCGGTGGAGCCTTCTTGGCGGGGGTCTTGGTAGCGGTGCGCTTCACCGGCTCATCTGTTGCCGGGCGTGCCTTTGTCGCTGCCACGTACACCCTTTCGTATTGCAACTCTTCGCGGCTGGGTGCACGTCCCGCATGCGAGGCAGGGTCGTGCACCATCGAAAAGTGTCGGCTATGTCGAATATTGGCGGTTGATTTCGCCGCTATCCGTATGCGGCCGCCGACGACCATTGTAACGACAGTGTGAGGTAGCGCCGCCCCGAGCGGCAAATTTGACGCACCGGGCGTGGTTACTTGGCAGTAGCGGTGACATCGGTGTCGGCGGCCATCGCGGCGCCGACGATTCCCGCGGAGTTCTGCAGGGCCGCAGCCACCACTGGCGTGCGGTTCTTCAGCAGGGGCACCCATTTGTCGGCCTTGCGGCTGATTCCGCCGCCCGCGATGAACAGGTCCGGCCAGATCGCATTTTCGATGGCAACCAGCACCTTGGTCACCTCTTCGGTCCAGCGCTCGTAGCTCCAGCCCTTTTTTTCCTTGACCGACGACGCGGCCCGGTGCTCGGCTTCCTTGCCGCCGACCTCCAAGTGGCCGAACTCGGTGTTCGGCAGCAAAACGCCGTTGTGGATCACCGCGGATCCGATGCCGGTGCCGAAGGTCAACAGCACGATGACCCCGGTGTTGTCCTTGCCGGCGCCGAACTTCTCCTCGGCGAGGCCCGCGGCGTCGGCGTCGTTCAGCACGGTCACCGGCTGGCCGTCGAGCGCCGACCCGAATACGTCGCGGACGTTGACGCCGAGCCAGCCCTTGTCGACGTTGGCGGCGGTGTGCACGATCCCCTCGGACACCACCCCGGGATAGGTGACGCCCAGCTTGTCGGTCCAGCCGAACTCTTTGACCACCGCGGCGACGGTCTTGGCGACGGCGTCCGGGGTGGCGGGCTGCGGGGTCTCGAGCTTGAAGCGCTCACCGATCAGCAGCCCGGTGTCCAGGTCGACGATGCCGCCCTTGACGCCGCTGCCGCCCACATCGATACCGAACCCGCGGCGTTGCGTGCCGCCGTTGGTGCTGGGATCAGCGGCGGGTGAGTCGGTGGAGGTCATGAGCGCTCCTCTTTCTCCAGGCGGGCAAAGTGCAACGCGCCCCACACCTTAGTGGCTCGGGAAAACTCATGCGTGGCAGTCGCTCAACCGGTCAGCGACAAATGTGCTGCGATGGATCAGTGACCGATAACGACACCGATCCTGTCGCGCTGCGCTCCATCGCCGAGCGGCTGGCGACGGAGGCGGCCGAATACGTCCTGCGGCGGCGCGCCGAGGTTTTCGGCGGCGCGCCCGCAACGCCGAACACCGCGCCTGCGGTGCGCGCCAAGAGCACTCCGACCGACCCCGTCACCGTCGTCGACACCGAGACCGAGCGACTGATTCGGGATCGGCTGGCCGATCTGCGGCCCGGCGAACACATCCTCGGCGAGGAGGAAGGCGGATCGACCGCCGCTCACGACGGGCTGACCTGGGTGCTCGACCCGATCGACGGCACGGTGAACTTCGTCTACGGGATCGAGAATTACGCGGTGTCAGTTGGCGTGCAGCGCGGCGGTGTTTCGCTGGCCGGTGCTGTCGTCAACGTGCCCACCGGCGAGCTCTACTCGGCTGCGCTTGGGCACGGCGCGCACCTGCGCCGCGGCGAGGTGACCACCGTGCTCCGGGCCAACACCGTCGACGAGTTGTCAATGTCGTTGGTGGGCACCGGTTTTTCCTACGCTCCCGACCAACGGATCCGACAGGCTCAGGTCCTTGCCGCGTTGCTGCCCGTGGTTCGCGATGTGCGTCGCATCGGCTCGTGCGCACTCGATCTGTGCATGGTGGCCTCGGGTGCGCTCGATGCGTACTACGAGGACGGCGTGCACGTGTGGGACTGGGCCGCAGCCGCGCTCATCGCCGCGGAGGCCGGCGCGAAAATGCTGCTGCCGACCGCCGACGGAGCAGCCAGGATGGTGGTTGCCGCAGCGCCGGGCATCGCCGACGCGTTGACGGGGGAGTTGCGTCACGCCGGCGCGCTATAGATCGCGAATTCTTCTGCGCCCCAACGAGATAACGGTCAGCAGGCGCCGGTATGGATCTTCGACAGCAGCGTCGAATCGGCAGCCTGGGTCGCGTCCGGACGCAGGCTTGCCAGCACCGCGTCGATGTCGTCGCTGACGGTGAGATCGGCAAACTCGGTGCCGATGGCCAGGTCGACGGTGTCGTCGCCGCGTTGATCCTGAAACAGCTCGGTGCACGGGGCCACCAGCCAGACCGCGGCCGCGGCGGCGCGCCCCGACGGCCCGAACCGGATCTGGCCCTGGCACTCCAGGCGGGTGTTGACGTACACCGTGTCGTTCGCCGCGGCGGGTTCGGCGAAGCCCAGGTCGCGCAGTTCGGCTGCCACCTGGGCCGCCTGGCCGCCCTGCCCGCTGGCGTTGAGCACCCTGATCTTGGTGTCGGCGAGCCTGGCGGGAGTGACTTCGGTCATATCGGCGCGCGACACCTGCTGGCCGAGCTGCGGTGCGTCGCTCGAGTTGGCAGGAGGCGGCGGCGCGTTGCATACTGCGGCCTCGCGCACATCGGGAGGACGGGACAGGGCGATCACCCAGACCAACAACGTCACCACCGACAGCGCGACGAACAGCAGAATCCCCGGTAGGAAGTTCCGTCGGCGAAACGGTCTACCGTGCTTGTCGAACGCTGTGCCCTCTGTGATTTCCGCGACCACGTGTGCACTCTAAGGCCCATGTCGCTACGCCTTCACCGCGGCATCCGCCCTGGTGTGACGTAAATCACAGTGGAACGCGTGTCAATCCGGGCACGAATCGTTTGGAAGATGCGTTCGACGCTGGTACAAAGCTCTGCTGCAAGGTTTATGGAGGGGACATGGCTATGGCTACCGATTACGACGCCCCACGGCGCACTGAAACCGACGACGTTTCGGAGGATTCGCTCGAGGAACTGAAGGCGCGGCGTAACGAAGCCCAGTCGGCCGTTGTCGACGTTGACGAGTCCGAGTCAGCCGAGTCGTTCGAACTTCCCGGCGCCGATCTGTCCGGCGAGGAACTGTCGGTACGGGTCATCCCGAAGCAGGCCGACGAGTTCACGTGCTCGAGCTGCTTTTTGGTGCATCACCGCAGCCGGCTGGCGAGCGAGAAGAACGGCGTGATGATCTGCACGGACTGCGCGGCCTGACGGCCAGTCGCGCTCAGGCGCGGTCGCGCGGCGTGTCGCGCTCAGGTTGAATTGCGCGGCGTGTCGCGCAAAGCGGCAAGCAGCCGGTCCGGATGACGGCAACTCACCAGCCAATACGGAGTCGGATCGTCGGGATCGTCAAGCACCAGAAGAACCAGCGGGCCGACCCATGCCCGGTGCACGACGTAGGCCGCCGGGTCGAGCTGGCGGCCGAGGGCGGCCGACTTGGCCGACTTGGGCACCTCCGCCGACCGGGAGATGACGCTGACCGGCAGGTGCGCCCCGCCGACCCAGACCTCAGTGTCGTCCGCACCGCGAACAACGCGCACCTCGGTCTTGCCGAACCACATCAGCACGGTGGCGGCGACGGGCAGCAGGACGGCGAACGGCAGCCAGCTGGGCAGCCCGCCGACGCCCTGGTTCACCTCGAGGGCGATCAGCGCCGCCAGTCCGAGGCCGGGCGGCCACCACCACCACGGAACCCACAACCGTTCGCGGTAGCGCACGGATTGCGACGTGGCGCGCGTGTCGGTCACGCGGCCAAGAGTAATCTCTGACGTCGTGTCCACCTCTCTGGCGGTCGTCCGTCTTGATCGCGATCTGCCGATGCCCAGCCGAGCCCACGATGGCGATGCGGGTGTCGATCTGTTCAGCGCGCAGGATGTGGAGCTGGCGCCCGGTCACCGGGCGCTGGTGTCGACTGGAATCGCGGTGGCCATCCCGCACGGGATGGTTGGCCTGGTGCACCCACGCTCGGGTTTGGCTGCCCGCGTGGGACTTTCGATCGTCAACAGTCCCGGCACGATCGATGCGGGATACCGCGGCGAAATCAAGGTGGCGCTGATCAACCTCGACCCGAAGCAGCCGATCGTCGTGAACCGCGGCGACCGGATCGCCCAGCTGCTTGTGCAGCGGGTCGAGCTGCCCGAGCTGGTCGAGGTGACGTCTTTTGACGAGGCCGGCCTGGCCGAAACCACCCGTGGCGCTGGCGGCCACGGTTCCTCCGGCGGACATGCGAGTTTGTGATGGCATTCGGAAAGCGCAAAAGCGACGACAACGGACGGCAGGAAGCGACGACGTCCGCTGCGGCGGAAACCGACGATGATCTGGACGGCCCGTTCGATATCGACGACTTCGACGACCCTTCGGTAGCGACCGCGGGTCGGCTGGACCTCGGCTCGGTGCTCATCCCGATGCCCGAGGCAGGGCAGGTCTCGGTCGAGGTGAGCGAGGCGGGCGTGCCCAACGCGGTCTGGGTGATGACGCCGAACGGCCGCTTCACCGTCGCCGCGTACGCCGCACCGAAGTCCCCGGGCCTGTGGCGGGAAGTGGCCACCGAGCTGGCCGACTCGCTGAAAAAGGACGTCCCCACGGTCACCATCGAGGACGGCCCGTGGGGTCGTGAGGTCGTCGGCGTGGCGGCCGCAGTCGAGGGGCAGAGCCCCGGCGTGGTGCGGTTCATCGGCGTCGACGGCTATCGCTGGATGATCCGCTGCGTCGTCAACGGCCCGCAGGACAACATCAAGGCACTTGCTGACGAGGCCCGAAATGCATTGTCCGACACCGTGGTTCGGCGGGGTGACACCCCGCTGCCGGTTCGCACACCGCTGGCGGTGCAGTTGCCTGAGCCGATGGCCGCCCAACTGCGCGCGGCCGCCGAACAGGCCGCACAACAGGCTCAGCAAGCGCAGCAAGCCGGCCAGCAACAGCCGCCACCGCCCGAGCCCGCGGCGCGCCGCAGCGCACAGGGCTCGGCGATGCAGCAGCTCAGGACGATCACCGGCGGCTAGCCGCTGGCGTCGGCCAGCGCAGCGACGCACGCCCCGCCGAGCACGGCGGGATCGGCGCCCATCTCGTCGAGCGTGACGGTGCGCAGCGCGGCCTGCGGCGCCGCCGCCACCCACTCGATGCCGACCTCGACCGGATGGATCGGGTCGCCGGTCGCCGACGCCACCCCCATCGGCACGGCCAGGCGCTCCAGCTCGGCGCACGTCGGCGCGACGTAGCGGGCGGCCTCGTCCATGGCATCGGGCAACGACGGCCACTGCCCGACCCACGACCTGGTCAGCTCGTCGGCCAGCCACCGCGGGCTCGAGGCCCGCATCGCCGACGTTGCCGCCACCAGCCCGTCCCGTCGCAGCACCTCTGCTGAGTGCCGCGCAGCCAGCGCGGCGGGGGCGCTGTCGGGCGCGCCGGTCCAGGCCGGCAGCGCGGCCAGCACGGCCACGACGTGCCCCGGCCGCGACAGGGCCCATGCCGCGGCCACCGCGGCGCCGATGGAGACCCCGCCGACCGCGATCGGCTCAGCGCGCGCGGCGTTGTCCAGCGCGTCCCGATAGCCCTCGATCAGCCGATCCGGCTGCGGCGCCGGCGTGACGACGACCGCGCCCTCGTCGTGCAGGGCGGCGGAAAACGCCCGGTAGACGTAGTCGTCGTCGGACCCGGTACCGGCCAGCAGCACCGTCGTAACCCCACGCAGACTGACCGGCATCAGACGATCGTGCCCGGTCCCCGAAGTCACCGGCGTGGCGACCCCGCCCCGACGTGGCAGATCGGAACCAACAGGTCTACCGTGGCGTTGGTTGGGGTAGATCCACAGTGGATTTACAGAAGGTCAGGAGAGGCCATGGCTACGGCCGAAGGGTATCTGCGCCGACTCACCCGCCGACTCACAGAAGACCCAGAACAGCTCGACGTTGAACAACTCAGCGACGATGCCGCCAACACCGGCGCCCAGAAGGCGATCGACTGTCAGCGCGGTCAAGAAGTGACGATGATCGGCACCCTGCGCAGCGTCGAATGCAACGGCAAAGGCTGCGCCGGTGGCGTCAAGGCCGAACTGTTCGACGGCACCGATTCCGTGATGCTGGTGTGGCTCGGACAGCGCCGCATCCCCGGCATCGAGTCTGGCCGCACTCTCAAGGTGCACGGCCGCGTCGGCAAGCTGGACAGCGGCGCCAAAGCCATTTACAACCCTCACTACGAGATTCAGAAGTGAGTTCCCCCGGACCTGAACCGGGGAAGCAGACCAAAGCGAACGCCGTCCTCGACCAGATGGGCGGCGTCAGCGGTCTGATCTATTCCTCGCTCCCCGTCCTCGCGTTCGTTCCGGTCTCGTCGGCCTTCGGGCTGCCTGCCGCGATCTTTTCGGCGCTCGGGGTGGCCGCGGTCATCCTGGTGTGGCGCCTGGTGCGCCGCGAATCGGCCCAGCCCGCGATCTCCGGATTCTTCGGCGTCGGCGTGTGCGCGTTGATCGCCTACGTGATGGGGGAGTCGAAAGGCTACTTCCTGCTTGGTATCTGGTCCTCGCTGGTGTGGGCGTCGGTGTTCGCGCTGTCGGTGCTGATCCGTCGCCCGGTCGTCGGCTACGTCTGGGGCTGGGTCAACGGCCATGGCCGCGACTGGCGCAAGGTGCGCAGAGCCGTGCTGGCCTTCGACATCGCAACCGTCTGCTGGGTGCTGGTGTTCGGCTCGCGGTTCGTCGTGCAGCATCACCTCTACGACGCCGACGAGACCGGGCTGCTCGGTGTTGCCCGCATCGCGATGGGCTGGCCGCTGACGGCGGTGGCCGCGCTGGTGACCTATTTGGCCATCCGCGCGGCGCAGCGCGCGATTCATGCGCAGGACGATGCGGCGCCCAAACCCGAGGGACAGGACTCCGAGCAACAGGACGCGGTCCAGGAATCTAGTTGACGTCCGGGGCGCGGGTTTCCGACCGCCCGCTCATCGCGGTCGCGGTTCTCGCCTCGTTCGTGGCATTTCTGGACGGCTCGGTGGTCAACCTGGCCCTGCCAGCGATCGACAGGGAATTCGGTGGCGGTCTCGCACTGCAGCAATGGGTGGTGGACGGCTACCTGCTGACCCTTGGCGCGCTGATCCTGGTCGCGGGGGCGATCTCCGATCAGTTCGGGCGGCTGGCGGTGCTGCGGATGGGCCTGGTCGTGTTCGCGGTGTCCTCGGTGCTGTGCGCGGTGGCGCCCAGCGGCTGGGTGCTGGTGGCCGCCAGGTGCCTGCAGGGAGTGGGCGCCGCGTTCCTGGTGCCCAGCTCGCTGGCGATGATCAACGCCCGGTTCTCCGGCGCGGACCAGGCCCGCGCCGTCGGTACCTGGACGGCATGGACGGGCACGGCGTTCGTCATCGGTCCGCTGCTCGGCGGCGTGCTGGTCGACGCGCTGAACTGGCGCTGGATCTTCGGGGTGAACATCGTGCCGCTGGCCGTCACGCTCTACCTCACGACACGGTTGTCGCCCGACGAGTTCGCCGCGCGGGGCTCGGCACGCGTCGACTTCATCGGTGCGGCGCTCAATGCCGTCGGCCTGACCGGCGCGGTGTACGCGTTGATCGAAGGCCAGCGCCTCGGTTTCTCGCATCCTGCAGTCGTGGTGACATTCGCGGTCGGGGTGGCGTGCCTGCTCGCCTTCCCATGGTGGGAGCGCCGCACGGCGCACCCGATGATGCCGCTGAGCATCTTTGGGGCCCGCAATTTCGCCGTCGGCAATCTGGCCACGGTGTTTCTCTATGCCGCGGTGTCCCTCGGCATGCTGATCGTCGCGCTGTTCCTGCAGGAAACCGCCGGCCTGTCGGCGACGCAGGCGGGTCTGGCCACCCTGCCGGTGCCCGTGCTGTCGTTCTTCCTGGCCCGCCGGTTCGGCATGCTGGCCGGGCGGCACGGCCCGCGGCTGTTCATGGCGGCAGGCCCGCTGATCGCGGCGATCGGTTTCCTGCTGATGGCCACTGCGCGTGAACCCTTCAATTTCTGGACGCAAATGCTGCCGGGGGTTGCGGTGTTCGGTCTCGGGCTGACGGTCACGGTGTCGCCGCTGACCGCGGCGATCCTGGCGGCGGTGGACCCGGCGCAGAGCGGCATCGGATCGGCCGTCAACAACGCGATCTCCAGGATCGCGGGTCTGATCGCGATCGCGTTCACCGGCGTGATCATCGGCGGCACAATCGATTTCGACAGTTTTCGGCAGGGCGTGCTGGTGACGGCCGCGCTGCTCGCGGTGGCGGGCGTGGTCTCGGCACTCGGCATTCGCAACGATCAGTGCGACTTCAACCGCGTGTCACCGGAGACGGCGGCGGGGTGTCACGACCGGGCCACGCCCCCGCCCGCGTTAGCGGGTCGCTGATTTAGCGGGGCTGCGGATGCAGCAGCAGCTCGCGTAACTCGTCCTCGACCTCGGCGACGGCGACGAAAATCAACTCGTCGCCGCCCTCTAGCGGCTCGTCGGACTCCGGCACGATTACCCGCGGGCCGCGCAGGATGGTCACCAGGGTGGCGTCACGGGGCAGCTCGAGGCGTTTGACGGGTCTGCCACCCCACGGTGTGTCATCGGGCAGCGTGATCTCGACCAGATTGGCCTGGCCCTTGCGGAATTCCATCAGCCGCACCAGGTCACCGACGGCGACCGCTTCCTCAACGAGGGAGGCCAGCATGCGCGGCGTCGAAACCGCCACGTCCACACCCCAGCTCTCGTCGAACAGCCACTCGTTGCGCGGATCGTTGACGCGGGCGACCACCCTGGGCACGGCGAACTCCGTCTTGGCAAGCAGGCTGACGACCACGTTGACCTTGTCGTCGCCGGTCGCGGCGATCACCACGTCGAACTCTTCGAGCTTCAGCGACTCCAGCAGAGTCAGCTCGCAGGCATCGCCGAGACGCCAATGGGCGGCGGGGATGGCGTCGACGTCGATGTGGTCGGTGTTGCGTTCGAGCAGCGTGACGTCGTGGCTGTCGACGAGTTCGCGGGCGATGGAACGGCCGACGGCGCCTGCGCCGGCGATCGCGACCTTCACTGCGCCTCCACGTCCTCGCTGGGCGGCAGTGCGGCGATGGCCAGTGCTTCGGCGATATGCCCGGCGATCGCCGACATGTACACCTGATCGCCTGCCTGGATAGCGGTTTTCGCGTCGGGAAGCAGACCTGCGCCGAAGCGGATCATGAAGGCCACCCGGCCGCCGGTGGCCGTTTCGAGGTCGGTGGTCCTGCGGCCCATCCAGTCCTCATGCAGGGCCAGCTCGGTGACGCCGACGTTGCCGGTGGGGTCACGCCATTTGGTGGTCTCGGTTTCGCGGGTCAACACGTTGAGCAGCCGGTCGGTCGTCCATGGCACGGTGGCCACGGTCGGGATCCCGAGGCGCTCGTATACCGCGGCGCGCTTCGCGTCGTAGATGCGCGCAACCACACGCTCAACGCCGAACGTCTCGCGAGCCACCCTGGCCGAGATGATGTTGGAGTTGTCGCCCGAGGACACCGCCGCAAACGCGCCGGCCTCCTCAATTCCGGCCCGCAGCAGAACGTCACGATCGAAGCCCATGCCGAGCACCCGCTCGCCCGAGAACTCGGGAGACAACCGATGAAAGGCGGTGCCGTCGCGATCGATCACTGCGACGTCATGCCCGATCCTGGCCAGGCTGTCCGATAGCGACGCGCCAACCCTGCCGCATCCCATCACCACTACACGCACCTGGCGGTCCTTCCCGGCCAAAGCCTAGAAAAAGCTGTCTGCTCAACCCGCGCAATCCAGAACGCTACAGCTTTCCAACGGCCATACGTCGCTGGGCTTACTCTTGGCACTCGTGTCCAAGCTTTCGACCGTCGCGCGGCGGCTGTTATTGGGTCGGCCGTTCCGCAGCGACCGGCTTTCGCACACCCTCCTGCCGAAACGGATCGCCCTTCCGGTGTTCGCGTCCGACGCCATGTCCTCGGTGGCCTATGCGCCCGAGGAGATCTTTCTGGTGCTGTCGGTCGCGGGCTTGACCGCGTACTCGATGGCACCGTGGATCGGGCTTGCCGTCGCCGTCGTCATGATGATCGTGATCGCAAGCTACCGGCAGAATGTGCACGCCTACCCGTCCGGCGGCGGCGACTACGAGGTGGTCACCACAAATCTCGGTCCTACCGCGGGATTGACGGTGGCCAGCGCCCTGCTCGTGGACTACGTGCTCACTGTCGCGGTGTCGATGGCCTCGGCGATGTCGAACATCGGCTCGGCGGTCCCATTCGTCAACGAGCACAAGGTGTTGTTCGCGGTCATCGCCATCCTGGTGCTGGCCTCGATCAACATGCGCGGCATACGCGAGTCCGGCACCGCGTTCGCGATTCCCACTTACGCGTTCATGCTCGGCATGTACGTCATGCTGGTCTGGGGCTTCGTTCAGATCTACTTGCTCGACGAACCCTTACGTGCCGAGTCGGCCGCTTTCGAACTGCATTCCGAACACGGCGATGTGCTGGGGTTCGCGCTGGTGTTTCTGATCGCGCGGGCATTCTCATCCGGTAGCGCGGCCCTGACCGGTGTCGAGGCGATCAGTAACGGGGTGCCAGCGTTCCGGAAACCCAAGTCGCGCAACGCCGCAACCACGCTGGCCTTGCTGGGAGTCATCGCGATATCGCTGTTCATGGGCATCATCATGCTGGCCAAGGCGACCGGGGCGAAGGTCGCCGAGCGGCCGCATGAGCAACTGGGAGGCGCACCTGCTGACTATGAACAAAAGACGCTGATCGCGCAGCTGGCCGACGCCGTCTTCCATAACTTCCCGCTCGGGCTTTACCTTATCGCCGGTGTGACCGCGCTGATCCTGGTGCTTGCCGCCAACACCGCGTTCAATGGATTTCCGGTGCTGGGATCAATTCTGGCACAGGACCGTTTCCTGCCTCGTCAGCTGCACACCCGCGGCGACCGGCTGGCGTTCTCCAACGGAATCTTGTTCCTGGCGTTCGCTGCGATTGCGTTCATCGTAGCGTTCCGCGCTGAGGTCACCGCGTTGATCCAGCTGTACATCGTAGGTGTCTTCGTGTCGTTCACGCTGAGCCAGATCGGCATGGTCCGGCATTGGACCAGGCTGTTGCGCACCGAAACAGACGTCGCCGTCCGGCGAAAGATGATGCGCTCGCGGGTCATCAACGCGATCGGCCTGACGTGTACCGGGTCGGTGCTCGTGGTGGTGGTGGTGACCAAATTCCTTGTGGGGGCGTGGATTGCGATCCTGGCGATGGGCGGCCTTTTCGTCATCATGAAGGCGATTCACAAGCACTATGACACCGTTGCGCGCGAGCTTGCGGAGCAGGCAGCGGAGGCAGAGGACATTGTGCTGCCGAGCCGCAACCACGCGATCGTGCTGGTTTCCAAGCTGCACCTGCCGACGATGCGCGCGCTGGCCTATGCCAGGGCCACCAGGCCGGACATTCTGGAGGCGATCACTGTCAGCGTCGACGACGGCGAGACCCGTGAGCTGGTGCACAAGTGGGAAGACAGCGATATCAGCGTGCCGCTCAAGGTGATTGCGTCTCCTTATCGCGAGATCACCCGACCTGTGCTTGACTACGTCAAACGCGTCAGCCGGGAATCGCCGCGCACGGTCGTGACCGTGTTCATCCCTGAGTACGTCGTCGGACACTGGTGGGAGCAGGTGCTGCACAATCAGAGTGCGCTACGGCTCAAGGGCCGGCTGCTTTTTGAGCCCAACGTGATGGTGACATCGGTGCCGTGGCAATTGAGTTCGTCGGAACGGCTGAAAACGCTTGAGCCGCAGTCGGCCCCAGGCGATATACGCAGAGGCTTCCTGGAGTGAGCGAAGAAGCCGCCGAGCCTCCTGCGTTGCCGGAGGACCTCACCCTGACCGTCGGGGCACCTGCCAACGGCGGTAGCTGTGTGGCGCGCCATGACGGCCGGGTGGTGTTCGTGCGGTACGCACTGCCTGGTGAGACGGTCAAGGTCCGCGTGGTCGGCGATCACGGATCATATTGGCACGCAGACGTTGTCGAGGTCATCGATCCGTCGGCCGACCGCATCGACCCGCTGTGCCCGATCGCGGGGGTTGATGGTGCCGGTTGTTGTGACCTGGCGTTCGCCGAACCCGATTCGGCGCGACGACTGAAGGGCGCCGTCGTGGCCAACCAACTGGCACGGCTCGGCGGCTATGACTGGCGCGACGAGGACGACGCCGCAGCCGAGCCGGTCGGCGATGGCAGCTCAACGGGCTGGCGGACCAGAGTGCGGCTGGACACCTCGGCCGAAGGCCGCGCGGGCTTTCATCGCTACCACAGCTCCGAGCTGGTTACCGACCTGGAGTGCGGCCAGTTGCCCCCGGGTGCGCTCGACGGCCTGCACGACTGGGTCTGGCCGCCGGGGGCACAGCTGCATGTGGCGCTCGACGACGAGGGCGTGCGGCACATCGTGCAGTCAGGGCCGCGCACCGGGCGCAAGACCTCGACGCAGGTGGTCGAGGGTCGCTACGAGGCGGCGCAGCGGGTCGGGGACCGAATCTGGCGGGTGCCGGTGACCGCGTTCTGGCAGGCGCACCGCGATGCGGCGCGGGTCTACAGCGAGCTGGTGGCCGGCTGGGCGCAGTTGAGCGCCGGGATGACGGCGTGGGATTTGTACGGCGGCGCAGGCGTTTTCGCCGCGGCACTGGCAGAAGCGGTGGGTGAGACCGGCAAAGTGGTCACTGTGGACACCTCGCGCGGAGCCTCGCGATCGGCGCGCGCGGCGCTGGCCGACCTCACCTGGGTGTCTGTGGTCAACGACTCCGTGCGCCGGGCGCTGACCGCGCAGGAGACGCGCGCCGACGTCGCGGTGCTCGACCCGCCGCGATCCGGCGCCGGCCGTGAGATCATCGACCAGCTGGCCGCCGCGGAGGTGCCCCGCGTGGTCCACATCGGCTGCGAGGCAGCATCATTCGCACGTGACGTCGGGTTGTATCTCGGCCACGGCTACCAGGTGGAGGACCTGCGGGTGTTCGACTCGTTTCCGCTCACCCACCACATCGAGTGCGTCGCGGTGCTGACCCGCTGACGATCGACACGGTGTCATTCGTCTGCGACGAATGTGAGCGCTTCATCGAGCAGTTCGGACCACCGTGCCGTCCTGACCGGTTCGATGCTCGCCCACTCCCGGAATCTGCGTCCCGCGGGCACGAACGGTTCGGCCTGGCCCGATGAGATGAGCTCGTCGACCCGGACCTCCGGCAGTTTCACCACGAGCGCACCCGTTCGCCGGTCGAACGTAGCGAAGAACTGGCCACTCACCCGCAGGCAGGGGAATCCCATCATCGTTGAGCGGGTGACGAACGGGGCGGCCAGCAGCGGCTCCGCGAATGACCAGAAGCGGGCTTCATCGGCCGACGGTTGGCTCACCGGCGATACCCCTCCGGAGTCGGAACCTGTCTGTCGGACCACGGATCCGGGCCGACGTCTTCGCCTTCCGCTGTTCGGCGCAACCGATTGAGATAGTGCCGCCAACCCCCTTGGTGGGCGTCGGCGGCGCCGTCTTCGAGACCGCGGTGAACTAATGTGACGAGCGTGGCGCCGTCAGCCTGGGCGACCAGATCGATCTCGACGGTCGTCGAGCCGGGCGGGATCTGGACCTCGGCGCGTTCCCAGCCATAGGTGAAGACGAGTCGGCGGGGTGGATCGACCTCGACATAGCGACCAGAAACGGTGTCGCCGTTGGGATGTGTCCAACGCACGGCGCCACCGGGTGTCGGGTCGAGTGTGGCGCCTTCGGCCATCCAGAGTCCGAACAGTGCCGGGTTGACGAAGTGTTCGAAGACCTGGTCGGCCGGTGCATGGATGACCAACCGTTGGACGGCGAGCTTCACGACGAGCCCCGCTGCGGATTCTCTGCAGCCGCGCGCAGGCGGTCAAGGGGAGCAGCCCAGAAGTCGTCGAGAAACGACGCGACCTCCGCGACGCGGGCCAGGTCGGCCCGGTACAACCGGCGGGTTGCGTCGACGCGTACGGTGATCAATCCCGCCTCGCGCAGCAGTTTGAGATGCTGACTCGCCGCCGACGGGGATAAGCCTGCGGCGTCAGCGAGCTCGGTTGCGGGCCGCTCCTCCTCCCACACCAGGCGCAGCATCGCCCGTCGGCCGGGATGGGCGAGCGCGCGGATGGCCTCCTCGAGGACGGGATCGGTCACGGGTGCCTACCCATTGCCGCCAATAGCCGATCCTGCGGCGAGGCATCGTCGCCGACTTCGACTGCGGGGCCGATGATTCCGGCCGCCCGCCCCCGCTCTGGCATCTCGGGCAGGAACATGGCCGCGCACGCTTCGACCAGTGTGGGGTCGAGTTTCTCGTCCTGGCCGGTAGCGTGCGCTAGGTCCCAGGTGTGGATCAATACGTCCATGAACGTTCCCGCCACCGCCTGGGAGACCGGCCATTCGAAGCCGAGTGGCGATATACATGTCCGTTCGGTCGCACCGGGCAGCGCGAGCGCTTCCAATACGTCTGTGACACCGCGCCGGAAATCGGCGGAAGTCACGTTGACTTGCCGCGCCGGATCGCGACCGTGCGCGGCCGACAATAGATACTCCGTACCGCCGACCAAGTGATCGATCACCTGCGCAACGGTCCATTCGGTGCACGGTGTCGGTGATTCGAATTGTTCTGGTCGCACCGCGTCGGCGACAGCCATGGCTCGGTCAGTCGCGGCGCGGTACAGGGTCACCGGATCGCGAGGCCCGTCTTTATTCAGCATCTACTAAATTTAGGAGTTGCTGAATAATGTGTCAAGGCTCCGCGTACTATCGCCTTGCATGGCACCTGTGGATGTCAACGTCGAGTCCGTGGTTCACCGGCCACGAGGCGTCGTGGCCGCCTACGCAGCCAACCCGGACAATGCCACGGCGTGGTACGTCAACATCAAGAGCGTGCAATGGAAGACGCCTCGCCCCCTAGCGGTAGGCTCGCAGTTCGCTTTCACCGCAACGTTTTTAGGCCGTAAGCTGACGTACACGTATGAGGTCGCCGAGTTCGTCCCCGGCCGCCGCTTCGTCATGCGCACAGCGGAGGGGCCGTTTCCCATGGAGACGACCTACGAGTGGGACGACGCCGGGACGGAGTCCACTCGCATGAGGCTGCGGAACCGCGGTGAGCCGTCGGGGTTCGCGGGCGTTGCCGCGCCGATGATCGCGATGGCGATGCGCCGGGCGAACACAAAGGATCTCGAACGGCTCAAGGCGGTCCTCGAGTCGCAGAGCGGGTGACTGCACGCGGGCACTAGATGCGGTGTCGGCGGCTATGACTGGCGCGACGAGGATGACGCCGCGGCCGAGCCGGTCGGCGATGGCAGCGCAACCGGCTGGCGGACCAGGGTGCGGCTGGACACCTCGGCCGAAGGCCGCGCGGGCTTTCACCGCTTTCACAGCTCTGAGATGGTCACCGACCTGGGCTGCGGCCAATTGCCCCCGGGTGCGCTCGACGGGCTGCACGACTGGGTCTGACCGCCCGGGGCACAGCTGCATGTGGCGCTCGACGACGAGGGCCGCCGCGATCCGGCGCGGGTCGTGAGATCATCGACCTGCTGGCCGCCGCGGAGGTGCCCCGTGTGGTCCACATTGGTTGCGAGGCAGCATCATTCGCACGTGACGTCGGGCTGTACCTCGGCCACGGCTACCAGGTGGAGGATCTCCGGGTGTTCGACTCGTTTCCGCTCGCGCACCACATCGAGTGCGTCGCGGTGCTGAACCGTTGAGCGGTACGCACACCTAAACCGACGAGGCGAGCATCAAATCGTAGAAGCCGTGCCTCTGCAAGGTGCCGGCGCGCCGACGATGTTCACGCTGTCGCACTTGGCGACAGGGCCGCCGCGCCGAACGACACGTCGAAGCGGTCACACCAAATGCTCACGCTGGTCAGGCCGGCGATGTCGGCGCCGGCCGGCACCGGGTAGTTGGCATTGCCCTTGTTGCCCTTGAGGGATCCCAGATCGAGGTATCGGCCGTCGTCGAACACGTGGTAGCCACCGGAGCCCGCGATGACTGGTGCGTCGCTCAGCACGACTTGCAACTTGGGGCCTTCGCTGGTTACGAGGTTCTCGATCCGTAGCACGGTGCTCCCGTCGGCCAGCTGCAGGAGCTTGGCCGTGCCCGTCGTGGAGTGTTCGTGGCTGATGAATTGGCCCTCGGACATCACCCTCGGATGGGTCGTGTGATCGGCCGGCCGCACCGGGGGAACGGTTGACGTTACCGGCGCGTCGGCCGGAAGTACCGCAGAGTCGGAGGTCGACAGGGGCGCAGGTTCGTCGACTGTCGTATTGGTCCACAACTTCCACGGCTGAAACCAGAACGCGAGGAACACGAGCAGCAATAAGCCAGCTCCTAGAACGGCAATCAGGACGCGCTTACGCCGAGGCGAGTAGTTGGTCATGCCAGCTGAGTGGCTCGCAGGCACTCGACCGTTACGCGCAGAATCGGCCGGGTAGCAGGCGGCCGCCGTTGTACGTTCGAGCGGCCCCGTCGGTGTAACGCTCGGCGGGGGATCGACACACGGCATCTGCGGTTACTAACGACAGACTTAGGAAGGAGTGCGCGATGGCGATTGCGCAACCAAGCGAGCCAGTCGACTTCACCGGATTGCGTGCATTTTTCATCAACTGCACGCTCAAGCGCTCGCCCGAGCCGAGCCATACCCAGGGGTTGGTCGATATCAGCACCAGCATCATGGACAAGCATGGTGTGGAGGTCGAGGTTGTGCGGGCCGTCGACCACGACATCGCCACAGGTGTGTGGCCAGATATGCGTGAACACGGTTGGGACACCGACGACTGGCCAATGATCTTCGAAAAGGTCTTGAGCGCTGACATTCTTGTATTGGCCGGGCCGATCTGGCTCGGCGACAACAGCTCGGTGATGAAGAAGGTTCACGAGCGCCTCTATGGGGGGTCGCATCTGCTCAACGACGCAGGGCAGTACTTGTATTACGGCCGCGTTGGCGGATGTCTGATCACGGGTAACGAGGACGGCGTCAAGCACTGCGCACAGAACGTGCTTTACACGTTGCAGCACATCGGCTACACCATTCCGCCGCAGGCCGACGCGGGCTGGATCGGCGAGGCCGGCCCAGGTCCGTCCTATCTTGATCCCGGCTCCGGCGGTCCGGAGAACGATTTCACCAATCGCAACACCACCTTCATGACGTGGAACCTGATGCATCTGGCATGGATGCTGCGCGCGGCCGGCGGTGTGCCTGCGTACGGCAATATCCGATCCGGATGGGACGCGGGGTGTCGCTACGATTTCGCCAATCCCGAATACCGCTGACCGCACGCCATCGGGTCCGCGAGTTGACGCAAAAGTCCACAAAGCCTGGGATCCAGCGGTGCTGACCCGCTAACGGCGTGGGCGGCGAACCGGCGCGTAGGGCGAGGGATCGATATCGGGCCTGCGGCCCTCGATCAGATCGGCAAGCACGCGCGCCGACCCGCACGCCATCGTCCAGCCGACGTGCCCATGGCCGGTGTTGAAGTACAGGTTGTCGTGGCGGCCGAGTCCGATCAACGGCGGCCCGTCGGGCGTCATGGGGCGCAGACCCGTCCGGTAGCGCGCGCTGTCCCAATCGATCGCACCGGGAAACAGCTGTTCGCCTGCTGCCAGAATGCCCGCGTAGTCGGCGGGCGTCGAGCTTCGGTCGTAGCCAACGAATTCCGCGGTCGCCGACATCCGGATGTCTGCGCCGAAACGTGACCATGCGACCAGCGACCGCTCGTCGATGCCGCCGACGTGTGGCGCACGATCAGGATCCTTGATCGCCGCCGTCAGCGTGTAGCCCTTGGCTGGGTAGACGGGAATCCGCACGCCCAAGGTCCTGGCCAGCAGGGGGCTGGCGGCACCGGCGGCCAGGACGATGGCGTCGGACTGGATGGTGCCTTCTGAAGTGGTGATTTCGGTGACGCTCGCTCCGTCGGTCGCCAAACCGGTGATGGCAGTCGACAGGTGAAACTGCACACCCAGCCCGCGGCAGGCATCGGCGAGAGCGACGGCGAACCGTTGCGGGTCTCCGGTGGCATCGGAGGTGTCGTGGATGGCCCCGGCGAAACGCGCCTTGCTGTGTCGTAGCGCGGGCTCGACGGCGATCAGTTGTTCGGTATCGAGAATCTTCTGATTTCGGCCGTGGTCGCGGAGGAGCACTGAATTACGTTCGGCTGCCTGAAGTTCCGATGCATCGCGGTACAGGTAGAGCACGCCGCTGCCGGTATGCCAGAACTGCAGACCTTCCCGGTGCGCGAGTTCGTCGGTGAGACGCTGGCTGTAGCGGGCGAGTTCAAACTTGGCCAGTGTGTTCGCTCGTGACCGGTGTGGCGTGCATTCCCGCAAGAAGCGAAGGCCCCATCTGATCAGGTCGGTGTCCGCCCGCGGTTTCACACGGATCGAGGTGTCGGCGCCGAGCAGGGATCGGAGCAGCATTCGCGGCGCGGTTGGGGACGCCCAGGCGTAGGAATGTCCAGGGGCGATCAGCCCGCCGGTGCTCGCGCTGGTATCCGAGGCGACTTCGGAACGGCGGTCGTACACGTGTACATCGTGTCCTCGCTCGGCGAGCGCATGTGCCGACGTGACACCGACGACGCCGGCCCCGATGACGGCGATCTTCACTTTGCGGGCTCCGAGTCATTGTCGTTGCCTCGCACTACTTCCTGGATATAGAAGCGCCATCCCAAGAAGCCGACCCACAGGGTGACCGCGATGACGAGGCCGGGAACGCCGTAGTAGAGCAGGTTGGCGATCATGCGAGTTCTCCTTGGGGGACGAGCGCCGGCTGGCGGCGGGGTGGATAGCGGTTCGCCGTGACGGTCGCGACGACGGTGAAGACGATCAGGTTGGCCAGCACACCCGGTATGAGCCCGTCATCGAGACCGAACGGGGCGGGCAGGACCCACTGCCAGACGGCGGTGACGATCGCCCCCGCGGCGATCCCCGAGAGCGCCGCTGGCGCAGAACGGATTCCGAACAGAACCGCCGCGAACAGCGGGACAATGATGGTCGGCGCCCAGAGCGTATAGCTGTAGAGCAGCGCGTCGACGATCGTGGGCACGCTCAGCGCGAAAATCGTAGCGGCGGCTCCCACGATCACGCTGGTGGCGCGCTCGATCGTCAGTTTGCGGGCGGACGGGATTGGCGACGACTTGAGCGGCTGATAGATGTCCTTTGTCAACACGACCGCGGTGGAGTTGAGATATGAACTGGCGGTGGACATCACGACCGCCAATAGTGCCGCGATGACGAGACCCAGGACACCGATCGGCATCAGATTCACGACGACCGTCGGCAGCGCCTCGTCCGTTTCGATGTTCGGATATAGCACCAGCGCGATCAGCCCGAGCGACGCCGAGATGAAGTAGAAGGCGAACGAGAAGAAGCCCGCCAACGTATAACCAATCCGGGCGTGCCGGCCGTCGGGAGTGGAGAAGGCGCGCTGCGCATACGGAGGCACCAACGTCTCCCCGAGCAACAGCGCGCAGAACAGGGTGAGGAACTGCAGCGGCGTGTAATCGCCAAGCACGGTGAGATGCGCGGCAGGCACCTGGTCGATCAGCGAGCCCGGGCCGCCGACCGCGTCAAGGCCGATCAGCAGGGCGACCGGCAGGAAGACGCCGAGGAACACGAACTGCAGCATGTCGGTCTGGATCACCGCCCATGCGCCGCCGAAGGACGAGTACAACACGACGATGCCCATCCCGATAAGCACCGCGGGCACCGTCGGAACATCGAGGGTCGCGTTGACCACCGTCCCGATCGCCAGCGCCTGTGCGCCCAGGATGCCCGAGCACAGGGCAAGGGACAGCACGCCTGTCACGATGCGAGCCGGCTTGCCGTAGTGCTCGTGCATGACGTCACCCAATGTGTGCGCGCCGACGTAGTTCTTCAGCCGCGGCGCGATGAACCAACCGACGAGCACCGTCTGGATGCCGAACGCACAGAACGCGAACATGTAGACGTATCCATCGCGCATCGTCGCACCGGCGATTCCGATAGATGCGCCGCCGCCGAGGAAGGCCGCCGCGAGGCTGCCGAACAAGACGGGCCAGACAACGCGGTTGCCAGCGACGGCGAAGTCGTCGGGGTTCTTCACTCGTCGCATCGTCTGCACGCCGATCAGGATGAGCAGGGCGAAGTAGCCCGCCAGCAGGATCCAATCCAGAGGTGTCATGTGAACTCCTTGCCGAGGATCGCCCAATCGTAAGGACGGGCGGTGATCCACGTCACTAGGCAAATCATCTAGACTTGAGTTTCGGATACGTAAGAAGTTAGGCAAATTGCCCATGCTCGGACAGGCCTTGGCTCAGCAGATCGCCAACGAGATCACCGACGTCATCGGGCATAACGTGCTCATCACCGACGAGTCGGGGATCGTCATGGGCAGCGGCGACGAGTCGCGGGTCGGGCAGTTCCACGAGGCCTCGATCGGGGTGGTCCGCAGCCGCCGCACGACCGCGCACTCGAGCGAGGATGTCCGCGACCTCGTCGGCACGCTGCCGGGAGTGACGATCCCACTGGTGATCGACGACAAGGTGGTCGGCACCATCGGGTTGTCGGGATCACCCGAGGAAGTCGTTCAGTTCGGGCTGGTGGTCAAGCGGCAGACCGAGATCCTCATGCAGGAGGCTGCTCGGATCGGCAGCAGGATGACGCATGAACGGGCCACGGCCGAACTGTTGCGCGAGATCTGCGAATGGCATCACTCCGGGGCGGCGAAGGCGCAGCTACTTCGACGCGGGCGCACACTCGGCCATGATCTGAGTCTGGCCCGCCGCGTGGTCCTTGTGCAGAGCGAGGACACCGAAGCGGAGTTGGCCGTCCGACTGGTGGAGGCCGTGTTCAGCTCGGCCGAGGACCTCATAGCGCCGCTGGCCAGGATGGTGGTGGCGGTCGCCGTGCCTGACGTAGCTGTCACGGATCGCTGCCGTGAACTGGTCGCAGGCGCGCAGGCACGCGGATCGAAAGTACGCGTCGCGATCGGCTCTATCGGCTCGGGTATCGCCGAACTCAACATCGCCTCACGGGACGCCTTCGATGCCCTGCAGCTGGGGCCGATCGTGCAGCCGGACACGAAGATCCACCACATCGAACACGTGCGGCTGCATCAAGCCCTGTCAGTCGTTCCAATCGATTCGCGGGCGCGCCTCGTCGAGGGGCTGCTTGCACCGCTTCAGGCCGACCGTGAGTGGGCAACGCTGCGGGTGACGCTGATCGCGTGGGCCGAGGCCGCCTTCAACATGACGAGGGCCGCGGATCGCCTTCACGTCCATCGCAATACGCTCATCTACCGCCTCGACAAGATCGCCCGATTGCTTCAGAGGTCCCTCGACGAGCCGGGGCTGGCTGTCGCCCTCTACATCACCTGCGTCATCGACGATCTTGGCCGGCGAAATGCCGAACAAGGCGACGATGCCGATGCCCGAACAGCGCACGTATCCCCGCCGCGACGACGGGTGTCAGCAGACGCATGGGAGCGCGCAGCTCAAAGGTAAGACGGTCGTGCACAAGGGTTTTCCCCTCGCCATCGGGTGTCACGCTGCGTTCGTGGCGCCATTGCCGCATGCTGAGCATCGTGGATTCTTCGCGGAAGCCAAGTCCTGGGCGCAGTTCGGCGATGGTCAGGTCGTCGTAGTCGAACGGCACTACCCCGAACAACCGCAGCCAACACCGGCCGATCGGCTCACCGACAGGAACGTTGTCGACCGTCAGAGACTCGACGCCTCGGGGCATCGACATGGTCATCCATGGCCGCAGTTCGTCGTTGATGCCCTCCGGCGTGACAACCCGGGCCCACACCTGCTCTGCGGGCCCATCGACGATGGTCTGCCGCTCGATAATCATTGCTATCCAAGGTAACCGACGACATCGCGCTGCAGGCCGCTATGTCTGGTACCACCGTTCCAAGAGTGCGGGTATCTCGTCGAACAAAAACTCGTAGAAATCCCTCATCTGGGTGAGGCGTTGACGTGCGAGGCTACCGTCGTCGGTCGTGGCGATTCCGGCTTCGGCGGCCTTGATCACGGCTGCGGTGACTTTATTCTGGTTGGTGTACTGGATCGCCCAGGCGTTGTCCCGAAGCCGGTAGTGGTCGCGACGACTGCCCGGTGCCGGCACGCGTTCGACCAGCCCGACAGAGCTGAGCATCTTGACTGCTCCGGAGATCGCCCCCGCGCTTGCCTTCAGTTGTTCGCCGAGTTCCCCAGCGGTCATGCTTGCCTGCTCGGTGAACAGCAGTGCAGCCAGTACGCGCGCGGTCATGCGTTGCAGACCGTGACTGCTGAGAACAAGAGCAAGTTCCTCGGCGGCCGCTGGCTGCCTATCCGAAGTCTCGGCCAATTACCCTCCTTCAGAGACTTCAATAATTTATGAAAGTTGAGTATAGTGGCTCACGGCGCTCCGGGAAGTCTGGTCGGAACTAATATCCGCATACCCATAGGAGGCCGGGCGCGCCATGCGATCCGCCAACACCGTCACACCGTCGAGTGTCACAACAGACGTGATCGAAGTCCGCGGACTCACTTTCACATATCCGAAGTCAACCGAACCCGCGGTGCGGGGCATGGACTTCAGCGTCGCGAGGGGCGAGATTTTTGGATTTCTCGGCCCCAGTGGCGCCGGGAAATCCACCACGCAGAAGCTGTTGATCGGCTTGCTCCGCGGCCACGGCGGCGATGCCGCGGTGTGGGGAAGGGACCCGCTGGCCTGGGGCCCCGACTACTACCAGCGCATCGGAGTCTCCTTCGAGCTGCCGAACCATTACCAGAAACTCACCGGCCTGGAGAACCTCCGGTTCTTCGCGTCGCTGTACGACGTCGACACCGTGGATCCGATGGAGCTGCTCGATGCCGTCGGCCTGACCGACGACGCCAACACGCGAGTTAGCAAGTACTCCAAGGGAATGCAGATGCGCTTGACGTTCGCGCGGTCGCTGATCAACGACCCGGAACTGCTCTTCCTCGATGAACCCACGTCAGGGCTCGACCCTGTCAACGCGCGTAAGGTCAAGAACATCGTCCTCGACCTGAAGGATCGCGGCCGCACGATTTTCCTCACCACACATGACATGTCGACTGCCGATGAACTCTGCGACCGAGTCGCTTTCGTCGTCGACGGTGGGATCGTCGCGCTAGATACTCCGACCGAGCTGAAAATTGCCCGCAGCCAACGCGTTGTGCGCGTTGAGTATCGCAGCAACAACGGCGCGCTGGAGACTGCGGAGTTCGGAATGGACACACTGGCCGACGATCCGACGTTCCACACCGTGTTGCGCGAGAACCAGGTGGAGACGATTCACAGCAGGGAAGCGAGCTTGGACGACGTGTTCGTCGAGGTCACCGGGAGGCGGCTGACATGACCCGGTTTGTTAGCGCGCTGCGACTCGAGCTGACGCTTCAAGTAAGGCAGAAGTTCCTGCACGCGGGCGTCTTCTCCGGGCTGATGTGGCTGGCCGTGCTGCTGCCGATGTCACATCGCCTCCGCCCGGTGGCCGAGCCTTACGTCCTCTTCGGCGACATCTCGATTATCGGGTTCTTCTTCATCGGGGGCATCGTGTTCTTCGAAAAGCAGGAGCGCACCATCGGTGCGATCGTCTCGACTCCGCTGCGGTTCTGGGAGTACCTGGCCGCGAAACTGATAGTGCTGGTGCTGATCTCACTCCTCGTGGCGATTACCGTGGCGACAATTTCCAGCGGATTCGCATACGGCGTTGTACAGGTGGTGGTCGGTGTCGTGCTTGGCACATTGGTGATGTTGTTGGTGAGCTTCATAAGCTCGCTGCCGTTCGCGTCGGTGACCGACTGGTTCCTTGCCGCGACGTTCCCGCTAATGGTGCTGAGCCTGCCGATACTGTTTTACTCCGGTGTGTGGCCGAACCCGGTGCTGTATCTCATCCCCTCACAGGGACCGCTGCTGCTGCTCGGCTCGGCGTTCGGTCAAGTGATGTTGGCGCCGTGGCAAGTGCTCTATGCGGTGCTGTATCCGCTTGTGTGGGTGGTCGGGCTGTGCTGGGCGGCCAAGGCAACATTCGGACGCTACGTCATCGAACGGTCAGGTGTGCTGTGATGGCGACATCTGCAGGAGCGGTGGCCGCGTTCGGCCGCAACGACCTTCGCGGCACTTATCGCGAACCGCTGCTGGTCATGCTCGTACTCGCGCCCGTCATCTGGACCACCGGTGTGGCCTTATTCACGCCGATGTTCACCGAGATGCTCTCGCAGCGCTACGGTTTCGATCTGGTCCCGTACTACCCGTTGGTCCTCACCGCGTTCCTGCTCTTGACCAGCATCATCATCGTCGGCGGGCTGGGCGCGATGTTGGTCTTGGACGAATTGGACACCGGCACGATGGCGGCGCTGCGTGTGACACCTGTCCCGCTCGCCACCTTCTTCGCCTATCGTGCGGGAACCGTCATGGTGGTCACGACCATCTACGTGATCGCGACACTGTCGTTCAGTGGGATATTGCAGCCTGGCCTGGCCCCGGCGCTTATACCGATCGGGCTGGTGGCAGGGCTGTCGGCGGTCGTGACGCTGCTGCTGATCGTCGCGGTGGCCAACAACAAGATCCAGGGCATTGCCATGATCCGCGCCCTGGGCATGCTCATCGCCGGTCTACCCGCCCTGGGGTGGTTCGTCGATTCCGCGTGGAACCTGGCTTTTGGTGTGCTGCCGCCGTATTGGGCCGCGAAGGCGTTTTGGACCGCCAGCGATCACGGTACTTGGTGGCCATATTTGGTCGCCGGGGTGGTCTATAACGTCGCGGTCGCATGGCTGCTGTTTCGCCGTTTCCTTGCCAAGAACACTTGAACTCCCGGCGCAGTCGAGTGTCGTCTCTTCTGACTTCGTGAATTTTGCATTCCCCTCACATCCTGGTGCCTCCGTTCATTGATGGCGGATCAGGAACGCGCATGCAGGGAAGCGCGGGATCTGGCCGAGGCGCATCGGTAAGTGGTGCGGGAGAAGCTGCGTCGGCTGCACGCTCTCGAACACAGCATCGCCGGATTCATCGAATCGGCGGATGCGGTCTGCCGCGATGGATCTGCTGCGGTGGATCTGCGGCGGACTGCGTTGTGCTCGAACAACTCTCGGAACTGGCGCAACGGTAAGCAACTACCGTCAGGGTGCGTCGGCTCAGAACGTCTGGTCGTCAATATCGATATGAGCGGCGGGTTCACCGCCTGACGCGGTGAACGCGGTGAGGGCCCGGACCAATCCTTGGCGCTCGCGCGCCGGCATGTTCTGGACGACCCGGGCGATCTCCTCGCGGCGTCGCGCCGTGACCATACGTACGAAGTCGTGCCCGCGTGAGCTGAGCTCGACAAGTAGCTCACGCCGGGAGTTCGGGTGCGGTCGGCGGTCGATTAGTCCTGTGGTGACGAGCCGGTCGACCATCCGGCCGGTGGTGGAGGGTTGGACGCCAAGGAGGCCGGCGAGGGTGGCGAGGTTCATCGAGCCACGCGACGACAAGATGACCAGGCTGCGGAACTGGGGGATGGTGATCGACTCGTCGACATCTGCGATCGACCGCGCGGAGATCGCAACCAACAGCCTGGATGCGGTGAGCAGGGTGTCGGTGATCGCGTCCACCGTGTTGTCGACGGGGCGCTTGTCGCAGGTGGTCAACGATACCTCTCTCAGAACCGGAAGCTAATGCAACTATTGCATGGTGCTACTATTGCCTAGGTACGCTTTCGACCAGCCTAACGCGCTGAAGGACCAAGAGCGTGTTGCGCCGCATGAGGAGGTGAGCCGATGAACGTGGTGATCTGCGGGGGTGGAATCGCCGGACTGTCACTGGCAAGCCGGATCTCGGCACTCGGCGGCGAGGTGATACTGCTGGAGCGGGCACCCGGTCCGCGGTCGCAGGGTTACATGGTCGACTTCTTCGGCCCGGGATATGATGCGGCGGAAGCGATGGGCCTGCTGCCGGCGATCGACGAAGTCGCGTACCCCGTCGACGAGGTGGGCCTCGTTGACGACGACGGTCGGCGCCGCGCCGGTGTGCCGTACGGGCAGTTCGCAAAAGCGGTCCAGGGCAGGCTGCGCAGCGTCATGCGGCCCGATCTGGAACAGGTGCTGCGAGATCATTTGCCCGAGAAGGTGGATCTGCGGTTCGGCGCGACACTGGTCGACGTTACCGACCACGGCGACGGCGTGATGGTTACCCTCGATGATGGCGCTCAGCTCGAGGCCGATCTGCTCGTCGGCGCCGATGGTGTGCATTCGAGTGTGCGTCGGATCGTGTTCGGTGCGGAGTCAGAGTTTGTGCGTTACTTAGGTTTTCACACGGCGGCCTTTATATTGGAGTCCTCCCGGATCCGCAGCGAAATCGGCAATCGCTTCGTACTCACCGATACCGTCGGGCGGCAGATGGGCTTTTACGGCCTTCGCGACGGCCGAGTAGCGGCGTTCGCCGTGCACCGCACCCTCGACGCAACACTGCCCGACGACGTTCGTGCGGCCGTCCGCAATTCCTACAGCCAGCTGGGATGGTTGGTGCCAGAGGCGCTCGAGAAGTGCCCGTCATCGGACGAGATCTACTACGACCTGGTGGCACAGGTCGAAATGCCGTCCTGGATTAGGGGACGCGTCGCGTTGGTGGGCGACGCGTGCTACGCGGTGTCCCTGCTCGCCGGGCAGGGCGCTTCGCTCGCGGTCGCAGGCGCGTACCTGTTGGCAGACCAGCTGCATCGTGCGCCGACGATCGACCGAGCACTGGCCCACTACGAGCGGTGTTGGCGTTCGGTGGCTGACGAGAAGCAGAAGACCGGTCGCGGTGCTGCGCGATGGTTCCTGCCGGAGTCGGCATTGCAGCTGTGGATCCGCCGGGCCGCACTGCGGCTCGCATGGCTTCCGGTAATCAACCGCTTCGTCGGAGCCACCCTGGCCGGCAAGTCCACCGCAGTCATCAAGAATCTCGGTGATGTCGGCGGCTTACCGGCTACCGAAACGAGTCCCCGGCCTCCAAGGGAAGGAGCGAAACCGTGAGAATCGTGAAGAATGTGCAACCACCGACGGGGTTGAGCCGTCTGCTGTTTCGGATGCCGATCCACTTCTACCGGCTCGGGCTCGGCTGGCTGTTCGGCCGCCGATTGCTGCTGCTGAATCACATCGGACGCGTCTCGGGTAAGCCACGACAAGTCGTCCTCGAGGTCGTGGCGCACGACCCCACCGACGGCAGCTACGTCGTCGCGTCGGGATGGGGACCGACCGCCGCGTGGTATCGCAACATCCTGCACACGCCCACTGTCACCATCCAGGTCGGGACCCGGACCAATCGGGTGAAGGCGGTGCCGCTCACCAGGGCAGAGGGAGCGGACATCTTCGCGGACTATGCGTCGCGTCACCGTATGGCGGCCAAACATTTATTGCCTCGGCTGATGGGATTCTCGGTGGACGGGTCCGAGGCCGATTTTCGCGCTGTCGGCGAGTGCATGCCCTTCGTCCGTCTTGCTCCCGCGGCGTGATGTTCACCCGCTCACGGTGGGGACTGGCCGGATCGGCATGGCTCGCGGTGAGCGCGGTAGTGGTCACCGCCTGCTCGAACGCGACACCGGCCGCACCTCAATCCAGGTCATCGACGGCCCCTTCGTCGAGCAAGCCCGTCGGCGCAAGCGCCCTTCACGGAGGCGAACTGAACGCATTAACGGCGGCAGGCGTCGTCGACGCGATCACCAAAGCGGGCTTGCGGGCGCCGAATCCGCTCGAAACCACGGCACAAGACTGCGCGCGCATCGGCTGCACGCATTCGATCGTCACCGATACCTTGGCGGTCAAGTCTTTCGAAACCACCGGCCAAGCGGAACAGTTCGCGGTGCCGCGTGGCTTGTTTCAAGTTGCAACGATCGTCGTTTCGTTCGCACCCGTACTCACCGATACCGAACGAGCGCGATACCGGGCTCAACTACCGATGCTCATCGGTTGAGCTAACGACACCGCTGGCACGTCCTTCAGCTCCAGTTCGCCGCCAACGTCGCGGCTTCGTGCCGCGCAACCTATCCGCCGGGAGTTTCGTACGTATCGACCGCGCGCTCCAAGCGCTCCAGCGCCGCCCGAGCTTCGGCCAGTGCCTCTCTTATTTCGGCCAAGGTGGCCGGAGCTTCCCCGGATGACGGCGGCGGCACCACCTGCGGTGGTGCGGGCAGTCCGGCTTCCGGTGGTGGTGTGGTGGCGGCGTTGCCACCGGGTGCGGTGGCTGCGCGGCCGGTGCCGGGGCCGAACACCTGATCGAGCGCCTCGGCCAGCGTGGGCGCGTAGCCGACCCGAACTCCGCCGCCTGCGCGGGGTTCACGGACGCTCACCAGCACCCGGGAAAGCTGTGGGAATGTTGAGCTGTTCGGGGCGGTCGAGATCCGTTCGGTGTACAGCGGTTCCACATAGAGCACGCCACCGTCGGCGATCGGAAGCGCCAGCAGATTGCCGAAATGAATCCGGTTGGACCGCTCCAGCAGCGTCCGCTCGGACGCGACCCGGGTGTCGGAGATCATCGAGTTCTGGATCTGTTGCGGGCCTTGGGTCAGTGTGTCCGTTGGCAATCGCAGCACGGTGAGCTTGCCGTAGTTCTCCGGATCCGACTGCGCCGAGATATAGGCGGAGAGGAATTCGCGGTTGTAGCCGACCATTGCGGTGGCCAGCCGAAAGGACGGCTTTGTGGTCTGCTGATCAGCGACGAGGACGTAGAACGGCGGCTGAGTCGGGTTGGCTTCGTCGGTGGGGTCGCTGGGTACCGACCAGAAGGCATTGGTGGTGAAGAATTCGCGCGGCTCGTTGACATGGTATTTCGCCAGCAACTCGCGCTGAACCTTGAACAGATCTTCGGGATAGCGGAAATGGGCGCGCAGTTCGTCCGTGATGTCACCCTCGGGTTTCACCGTCCCAGGGAAGGCGCGCATCCACGCCTGCAGGACCGGATCGTCTCGATCAACCTGATACAGCGTCACTGTCCCGTCGTAAGCGTCCACCGTGGCCTTGACGGAGTTCCGCGCGTAAGACACCTCTTTGCCGGATCCCAGCGTGCCAGCGGCATTGGGCACCTGTCCCTCCAGCGAGCTGGGCTGCGCGTAGGGATAGGTGTCAAGGGTGGTGTAGGCATCGACGATCCAGACGATCCGTCCGCTCACCACCGCCGGATAGGCGTTGGCGTCGGTAGTTAGCCACGGGGCCACCCGCTGTACACGGTCCTTCGGGTCGCGGTGGAAGATCACCTTCGAGTCGGAGCCGATATCGCGGGAGAACAGGAACCTGTGCTCGGCGAATTTGGTGGCAAACACCGTGCGGTAGAACCAGTTTCCGATCGGAACACCGCCCGTGCCGGTGTAGGTGTACGTCGAGGTGTCTGTGTCGTATTCGCGTGGTGCGGATCCCGGGGCGCCGCCGACGATCGCGTAGTCGGGATCGGCCTGCGCTATCACCTCGCCGTAGTAAATGCGTGGTTGGTCGACGGGGATGATTTGTCGACCAGACTCCTGCGATGCGATGTCGCTGACCGTGTAGATGGGGTAACCGCTGTTGCTTTCGGAGGCTTCTGCAGCATCGCGGACCGCCGCGTTTACCCGGTTGGCGGGCGCGGCGACAAAGCCGTTGCCGTGGGTGTAGACGGTGTGCCGGTTGATCCAGTCCCGCTGATTTCCGGTGAGGCTGTCCGGAGACAGTTCACGAACACTGACTACGTAGTCACGCAGCTCACCGTCGATGCGATACCGGTCGAGGTCCAGCTTGTCGTGGAAGTTGTAGAAGTTCTTGAGCTGCTGCTGCTGGGTGAACGTTCGCGAGAGTACGTTCGGGTCCAGCAGCCGGGCGTTGGCGATCGTGGTCAGGTCGGCCGGCACGTCGATGGGCGGCTTGGTACCGACGCCCGGATAGTCGCGGTACTCGACCCAGTCGCTACCGAGCCGAAACGCCTGACGGGTCGCGTCGATGTTGCGCTGGATGTACGGACGTTCGACGTCGGCGGCGTTGGGACGGACGGAGAACTGTTCCATGAGCAGCGGCCACACCCCGCCGACGAGCACCGCGGACAGCACGAGCAGTGCGGTGGCCATTGCCGGAATCCGCATGTCGTGCAGGAAGATCGCGGCGAAAAACGCCACGGCGCAAAGGACCGCTATCGCGAGCAGGACGAGCTTGGCCGGCAACGCGGCGTGGATGTCGGTATAGCCCGCGCCAGTGAACGTCGGCATTTTACGGTCACCAGATAACAACTCGTAGCGGTCGAGCCAGTACGCAACCGCCTTCAACAGGACCAGTGATCCGGCGAGCGCGGCGAGCTGAACCCGCGCGGCCTGGGTCAGCATGCCCTTGCCCGTGGTCAGTCGCAGGCCGCCGAAAAGGTAGTGCGTCGCCAGACTCGCGATGAAGGCAAGGCACACGGCCACGAAAAGCCAATTCAGCACCGCCCGGTAGAAGGGCAGGTCGAAGACGAAGAACCCGATGTCGTGTCCGAATTCGGGATCTACGATTCCGAACGATCCACCGTGTAGGAACAGTTGAACCGTCACCCAGTCCGTCTTGGCGATCAGGCCGCTCAACACGCCGACGGTGACCGCGCCACCCCACCCGAACAGCCTTGGCCGGTGCATCACCATGGTCCGGTACGGCGCGATCGGGTCGTTCGGCCGCGCATCGGGGAGGAAGGCGGGCCGTGAGCGATACGCCACCAGCATGGCTAGAAATACGGTGCCGCCCACGGTCAGCGTCACCACGACGAAGGTCGCGAGCCTGGTCAGCAAGACGGTAATCCACATTCTGCGGAAACCGACCTCACCGAACCACAACCAGTTTACGAGCACGTCCACCAGCTGCGGGCCCACGAACAGCAAAATGATCAGGCCGATGCCCAGGACTATCAGCCGGCGGGCGCGTCTGGACAGAGGTGGGAGTGTGTCGGGCGAACGTGTGCCCATATGGACGCTCCGAAGCTTGGGTGGCACCGTATGACGTGCAACTCTCCGGCGATCAGCGTCTCGCAGCCGCGTGACCGATGTCCAGAATTCTACTCTGATGACTCGATCGAACGGCCAGAACGCAGAAGTCTTGGAGATCGAATGTGTCCGCTACGCGGAATCGCTGCGACGACACTATTTGTCCAGTCCGCGAACGGTATGACTTTACTTGGCGGAGAGCCTAATTCGGATGCGGGGCCGGCGCTTTCGACTCCTTCTAGCCAAACACGAAGTAGCGCAACCACAAATAAACCGCGGAGAGCGCTATCGATACCACCGTGATCAGCGCACCTTTGCGGGTGAACTCCCAGAATGAGATGGGATAGTCGGCGCGGCGGGCAATTCCGAGCATGACGACGTTGGCGCTGGCGCCGATGGCGGTCAGGTTGCCACCGAAGTCGGCCCCCAGGGCGAGCGCCCACCACAACACATCTGGATGTGAGAGACCCGAGACACTCGCCGACAGCTCGCCGACGATCGGCGTCATCGTCGCCGTGAAGGGAATGTTGTCGATGATCCCGGAAACCGGCGCGGAAATACCGAGGATCAGCATCGCAGTGAGCAAGCCGTTGCCGCCGGTCAATTCGGTCGCAGAACGGCCCAGCTCTTCGACGACGCCAGTTTTCACCAGCGCACCGACCATGACGAACAGCCCGGCGAAGAACAACAGCGTCTCCCACTCGACACTACCCAGGTAGTCGCGCTGCTCGAGCTTGGATATCAACACCAAAACCCCGGCACCGAGCAGTGCGACCACGGAAGGCTCGATATGCAGTATCGAGTGCCCGATGAATGCCGCGAACACGGCAACGAGCACCGCCCCGCATTTGATGAGCAGCCTCGGATCGCGAATCGCCTCGCGCTCGTTCAGCGTCATCACGTCAGCCACCCGTGCCGGATCGACATCGAAGGATCCGCGGAAGATTAACGGCACCAAGGCGATGAAGACGATGAGGACAATCACGACGATGGGTGCCATGTGCACGAGAAAGTCGTTGAACGTCAATCCGGCCCGGCTGGCAATGATGATGTTCGGCGGATCGCCTACCAGAGTCGACGCGCCACCGATGTTCGAGGCAAGAACCTCGGCAATGAGGAACGGTATCGGGTTGATCGCGAGCCGTTCGCACACCAGCAGCGTGACGGGCGCGATGAGTAGGACGGTGGTGACGTTGTCCAGAAGCGCCGATGCAACCGCGGTGACCAGGACCAGCAGGATCATGATCCGCAGCGGAGAGCCGTTGGCGCGCTTGGCCGCCCAGATCGCCACGTATTCGAAGACGCCGGTCTGCCGTAACACGCCGACGATGATCATCATCCCGAAAAGCAGGAAGATGACGTTCCAGTCGATGCCGGTTTCGTGGGAGAAGAACGCGTCTTCGGCATCAAGGATGGTGAGGGCAAGTATCACCGCGGCACCGCATAGCGCCACGAGAGTCTTGTTGATGCGATCGCTGGCAATCAGGATGTATGCGATCACGAAAACGGTGATCGCTATGGCAGCTACCGGCATCAGTGCCTCAGTGCGGCGTCCAGCAGCCGCGACGCAGTGATGACTCCATGCAACTTGTGGTCCTTCATGACGGCGATGAGTGGACTCCTGAACCGGGCCATGATGGCGGCCACTTCGATGATTGTGTCATCCGCGTTGGCGGCGGGCACGTCGGTGAGGTGTTCGGGCAGCACATCGTGGACCTTCTTGTTGCCCAGCTTTTCCGCGGCGCGATCGGCCCACGATTCGTCGATCACACCGGCCAGCGACGCGTCGTCCTGAACGTAGGTCGGCACGATGAACCGCACCACCTGCGAGGCGGGCAGCACCGCGTACGGCTTTCCGGACGTGTCGGTGACAAGGATTCCCGGTAGGCGGTGTTCGGCGAGTACACGGGCGGCGTCCAGAGCGTTCGTGTCAACGGTTATCACCGGGAAATCCTCGGCCATGTCTTCGGCGTGCATCTCAGCACCTTACGTCGGTGTTGGTGATCATCTGTTCCCCTTCATGTGGTGAGGTCGCGACGGGCGTATCCGGTAATACCCAGCGTGACCAGGCCCACGCCGAGCACGGTGAACGTGGCGACTGCGGCCCAGTCGGGTGACGCGTTGGGCACCGCGGCGAGGTGGGCGAACGGCGATAGATCCGCCAGCCATTTCGGAGCGTTCGTGCCTTCGGTGACGACGTTGAGCAGGAACCCGCCCGCCACCGGCGCCGCACCGAGGGCGCCGACGGCCGACGGCAGCCAACCGACCGCCAATGCGGCGGCACCGACCGCCAGCCACGCGATCGACGCGGAGTTCAAGGCGCCTGCCAGTGCGTCGTCGATTGTCAGCGGCGCCCCGGTCATCGAGGCGCCGCCCCACATTGTGAGACCAGCTATGACATGCAGGAGAATGACACCCGTCGTAACCGCGGCGATTTCCGTGCCTGCCAAGCGAATCCGCGATACATCGGTTGCGAACAGCGGCGTCCAGCGTCGCGCTCGCTCGTCGGTGACCAGCGCGGCCAGCCGCGAGGCCGCATACAGACCAGTGGGTATCGCAAGCAGGCCGAACAATGCTGAGGCAAAGCCGTTCGCCGAATCGAGTCCGCCGAAACCGGCCGCCGTGGCCACCTCGGCGAACCGTTGGTTTGCATTGAAGAATTCTAGGATCGACGCGATCAGTGCGCCGACGAGGAGGAAGTACGCCCCGATGCCCGTCGCCCAGGCGGCGGTAGGCCGCGTGGCGCGGCGGACCGCGAACCCGCCGATCGAGCCCAGCAGCGCGGTGCGCGGGCGACGACGCACCGCCACCTTGACCAAGCCCCGGCCAACATCCCGATTGCGTGCAGCCAGCAGCGCGGCCAGACCGAAAGCAATCGGAAAGGCGGCGAGAACGAGCAGCGGGCCGACCCGGTTGTCGGCGTACGGCGCGGCTCGCGCGGTGAGGCCGAATGGAGTCGTCCATGCCGACCACGCCAGCTTTGGTGCGCCGTCGGCAAGCATCCGGACCAGCATGGCCATGCCGAGCAGGCCCACGGTCACCCCGACAGCGGCGGAACGCGTCGGCATGATCTGCGCCGCTAAGACGCCGCCGGTCGCGAAAGCGAGTGTGACCCCCAAGACCGCCGCGGAGTAGACCAATGCGCCCTTGCCGTCCGTACCGGCGGCCACGAGGCCGACCCCGACGGCAGCGCTGATCACCAGCGCGCTGCCCGCGAGCACAGCCGTCGACCGCAGCGCCACGTCGACCATGCGCAGCCGCCCGGTGAGCAGGAGATCGAGGCGTCCGGCGTCTTCTTCGCCACGCGTGATGCGGGTGGCGGTCAGCAGGATCCAGATACTCGCGAGAATCAGCACCGGTGTTCCTGTCCGCCACACGGTGAAACCGCCCGCGTCGTCCAGCGCCACCGGCGGACCGAAAAGAACTCGGATGGCGGGGTTTTCGACCAGTGCCTGCAGGCCGGACTGATCAATGGCACCCTCAAACGTCGTCTGGTACTGCACCGCTACGACGGCGGACATCCCCGCACACACCGCGGCGACGATCAGCGTGCCGCGGCGCACGTGACGCATCGTCAGCCGGCAGATCGCACGCCCAGCGGCGGTGGACGGGATAGCGATCGTCGTCGGGAGCGCGGCGGTGGTCATCGTGTCGCCTCGCCGTAGTAGTCGAGGAAGATCTCCTCGAGTGTTGGCTCTCGCATCGACAGTGCATTGACCTCCGCCAGTGCCAGGACACGCAGAGCTGGTGCGGGTGTGCCGGACAGACTGAAACGCAACCGATTCCCGTCGAGGCGCTCGATATTCGAGACTCCTGGGACGTTGTCCAGCGCTGGTTGGGCACCGGTGAACGAGACCTCGACGAGGGTTCGGCGCAACTGGCGCAGGTCCGCGATGGTGTCGACCTCGACCAGTCGACCGGATCGCAGGATCGCGACTCGGTCACACACGGCTTCGACCTCCGCGAGTTGATGCGAACTGAGGAAGACTGTCTGCCCGTGCTCTCGTGCCTCGGTTACGCAGCGGCGAAACTCACGCTCCATCAAGGGATCTAGACCGCTTGTCGGCTCGTCGAGCACGAGGAGCGGTGCGCGAGTGGCGAACGCGGCGACCAGCGCGACCTTCTGACGGTTGCCCGTGGAATAGTCCTTTCCTGGCCTGTCGAGGTCCAGCTGAAACCGGGCCACCAACTCGGTGCGGTAGGCAACGTCGACGCTTGGGCCGACATTGCGTAGCAGTTCAAGGATTTCGGCACCGGTCAACGTCGGCCACAACGCGACATCGGCAGGCACGTATGCCACGTATCGGTGGGCACGCGCGACATCGCCCGCGTCGATGCCGAATATCTGTGCGCCACCACTGGTGGGTCGAATCAGGCCAAGCAGCAGGCGAATTGTGGTCGACTTCCCTGCACCGTTTGGGCCGAGGAAGCCGAAAATCTCGCCTGGGGAGACGGCAAGGCTCAGCTCGTCGACGGCGACGATGTGACCGAATCGTTTGGTGAGGCCATCAATTCGGACAGCGAGATTGGAAGAGGTGCGGGCATGCGCCGCGGGATAAGCGTGCAAGGTTACCTTTTCACGAGTCGGGCTACTGACTGCCGACCCGACTTCCCGGCGCACCAAATGGCAATCTACTCCGGCTGGCCCCTTCGCACTAGAGCTTTTCGTTGGCGTCCGACTGGGCGCCGGGACTATGCCGTCAGAAGGCCCTGCGCAATCAACCAGGAACGGGCGACGAGGGCAGGGTCCTCGCCGTCGGTGTCGACTTTGGCGTTCAACGTCAGCATCGTGTCGTTGGTGAGCTTGGGGTTGAGCTGGGCGAAGATCTCCGCCAGCTCGGGGTGCTCAGCCAGCAAGTCGGAGTTGACGACCTCGGTGAGGTTGTAGAGCGGGAAGAAGCTCTCGTCGTCTTCGAGAACCCTCAGATTCAGGCTCGGGATGCGGCCGTCGGTGGTGAACACCTCACCGAAGTTGCAGTCTCCTTTGGCCGTCGCGGTGTAGATGACCCCGGCTTCGAGCGTGGTGACTCGGGCGAGGTCCTCCCTGGTCAACCCGTACTCCTGCAGCATCGGCACGAAACCGTCGTTGCGGCTGAGGAACTCGCTGTCAGCACAAAAGGTCAGGTCGGCCTTATTGAGGCGTTTGAGGTCGGACAGCCGGGTGACCCCGAGTTTCTGAGCGGCCGACTCCCGGATGGCGAAGGCATAGGTGTTGTTCATCGGGGCGGGCGGCAGCCAGGTCAGATTGTTGGCATCGTCCGCGTCGTTGACAGCCTGCCATTGGGCCACTTCGTCCTTGATGGGCTCCTCGTTGCCGAGGTAGTTGATCCACCCGGTGCCGGTGTACTCCGGCGTGATGTTCGCTTCGCCGCTGAGCATCGCGTGGCGGACGCCGAAGCTACCCGGGGTGTTGGTCATGTTGGTGACGTCGGCGCCGGCCGCGTTGAGGATGGTCGAGAGCATGTTGCCCAGGATCAGCTGCTCGGTGAAGTCCTTCGCCGCGACAGTAATTTTCACCCCGTCGAGCGAGTCGTAGTGCTTGATGGTCCCCGGCTTCGCCTCGAGCACCGCCCCGCTGGCCGAGCGCAGGCCACACCCCGCCAATGCGGCGCAGGTGATCAGGACCGCGAGCATGAGAAGCCTTCTGCGACAGGGCATTTTGATCAGAGTCCCTTCGGCGCGGCGACCATTTCCACGACGCGCGCCAGCCAATCGATGAAGAGTGCCAGCGCCGCCACGAGGATGGCGCCGACGACCAAGGTCACAGTCTGCTGAAGCTTGATGCCGATGGTGATCAGCTCGCCGAGCCCGCCGGCCCCCGTGAACGATGCCAGGGCAGCGGTGCCGACGATGAGCACCAACGCGGTGCGGACGCCCGCGATGATCACGCGCAATGCCAGGGGCAGTTCGACCCGCAGCAGCGTCGAGAAGGCCGACATGCCCATCCCTCGCGCCGCCTCCACCACGCGCGGGTCGACACCGTCCAGGCCGATGACGGTGTTGGCGACGATGGGTAGCGCCCCGTAGACCGTCAGCGCCACGATTGCGCCGACTTCGCCGATGCCGAAGATCACAGCGCCGAGCGCGATCAGCCCGATGGCCGGCGCGGCTTGGCCGAAGCCGGCGACGGTGATGATCGGCTTGGAGAAGCGGCGCATCGAACCGCGGGTCAACAAGATGCCGAGTGGAATCGCGACTACGCAGGTCAGCACCGTCGCGGCCAGGCTGACGGTCATGTGTTGGCGCAGCAGGGTCAGCAGGTGCGAGACGCCGAGCGAGCGCTGCTCCGACTCCGACACCTGCGCGACGTTGACGTAGACGAGGCAACCGACGACGGCGACGATGCAGGCGAGCGGCTGGAGCAGCCACCGGCCAAGACCGAGCCGAGTGGGCTCGACGTAAAACGCCGACGCCTCGCGCTCGACGTCGATCTCGGGGGGTATGACGGTCACGAAGAGTGCTCCGCGGTACGAAGGTCCGTCATCGCGTCCATGATCGTCTCGACCCGCACCACGCCCTGGTAGGCGTTGCGCCGCCCGGTAACCACCACGACGCCGTGCGACGAGGTGAGCATCGCGTCGAGCGCGTCGTTGAGTGTCGAAGCGAGACTGACCTTTTCGAGATCCTCGTCGCGGTCGACTCGCTCGAGCGATCGCGGAACTTTCAGCTCCTCGATGGACATCCACCGAAGGGGACGGTCCTGCTCGTCGAGGACGATGACGTGCTCGCGGCCGATGTCGCGGGCGGCCTGGATCGCTGCGGCCGGGTCGCCGCCGGTCCGTGCGACCGCAGCCTCGTGGAGATCGACGTCGCGGACCCGGGTCAAGGTGAGCTGCTTGAGTGCGGCGCCGGCGCCTACGAAGTCGCGGACGAAGTCGTTGGCCGGGTTGGTGAGGATCTGTTCCGGGGTGTCGTACTGCACGATCTCCGACCCGACCTGCAGTATCGCGATCCGGTCGCCGAGTTTGACCGCCTCGTCGAAGTCGTGGGTCACGAAGACGATGGTCTTGCGCAGCTCGTCCTGTAGGCGCAGCAGCTCGTCCTGCAGCCGTTGACGCGTGATCGGGTCGACCGCACCGAACGGCTCGTCCATCAGGAGCACGGGCGGGTCCGCAGCCAGGGCGCGCGCGACGCCGATGCGCTGCTGCTGCCCGCCGGAGAGCTCGCGAGGGTAACGGTCGCGGTACTGCGACGGGTCGAGATTCACCAGATCGAGGAGCTCGTCAACCCTGGTGGCGATTCGCTGCTTGTCCCACTTCAGCAGCCGCGGGACGATCGCGATGTTGTCTCCGACGGTGAGATGAGGGAAGAGGCCGGCGCCCTGAATGACGTAACCGATGTGGCGCCGCAATACATCGGCATCACTCTGAGTCACGTCGTCATCACCGATGAGGATGCGGCCGCTGGTCGGCTCGATCAGGCGGTTGATCATCTTCATCGTGGTGGTCTTGCCGCAACCCGAAGGGCCGACGAGCATCACGATCTTCCCTGCGGGAATCTCCATGGTGATGTTGTCGACCGCGGGAGCGGATTTCGCGTCGTACCGCTTGGTTACGCCGTCGAGCAGGATGCGGGCACCACCGGTTCCGTTCGATTCGCCGGGATTGGCGGCAGACGGATCGATCGTCGCTGAGTCAGACACGAATCCCCCTCGGGGTTGTCAGTCGAGTAATGACGTTGAGCACGGTGTCCAGGACGATGGCGAGGATCAGAATGCCGATGGTGGCGGCCACGATGGAGTTGGTCGCGTTGGCGCCGCCGGTCCGGGAGATCCCAGAGAAGATGTAGCCGCCGAGCCCGGGGCCGAGGGCGTATGCCGCGATGGCGGCAATTCCCATCAGCATCTGTGCCGACACCCGGACGCCGGTCATGATCACCGGCCACGCCAAGGGCAGCTCGAGGCGGACCAGTGTGGTCAGCCGGTTCATGCCCATGCCGCGCGCCGACTCGACGAGTGTCTTGTCGACGCCCGTCAGACCCACCACGACGTTGCGCAAGATCGGGAAGAACCCGAAGAAAACCAGCATGATGACCGACGGCAGGACGCCGATGCCGACGATGCCGACGAGCACGCCAAGCAGGGCGTACGACGGGATTGTCAAGCCGACGGACGTGAGGGTATTGCCGACGGCCGAACCCCACGGTGAGCGGTAGATGAGCACGCCGATCAGCAGGGCAAAGACGGTCGCGAGGACCAGCGTCTGGACCACGAGACTCATGTGCTGATAGGCGAGGAAAGACAGGACCGACCAGCGGTCCCGGACGAACTCGACAAAGCCCATGAATTTAGTAGTGCCTCCCGATCCGTTTTGATTGAGGACAAGTCCCTAACTCGCCGGTCGCGCCTCGACCGTATCCAACAGGGCGGTTCGTCGCAGCGTTTCGCATTGGGCGGCGAGCGGAGGGGCGTTCGGCGGTGTCGGGGCACAGATCCACGCAACTAACTGTTCGCGCTGAATCACTAGACTCTGGCCAATGCCTACCCGTCTGCTGACTCGTGGTTCTTGGTCGGAGTCGCAACGGTTCGCCGAGATTCTCCGCAAGGAGACCGTCGGCGGCATACTGCTGCTCGCGGCGGCCACCGCCGCGCTGGTGTGGGCGAATTCGCCATGGTCTGCGGCCTATCGCACGACGTCGGCGTTCGTGATCGGGCCGGAGTCGCTGCACCTGGACCTGAGCATCTCGGCATGGGCGGCCGACGGGCTGTTGGCGATCTTCTTCTTCGTCGTCGGGCTGGAGCTCAAACGCGAGTTCGTCGCGGGCGACCTTCGCGATCCCCGGCGGGCCGCGCTGCCGATAGCCGCCGCCGTCGGCGGAATGGTCGTCCCGGCCGCGGTGTTCATAGGGATCAACTTGGCCGCCGGTCAGCCCGAGAACATCGGCGGATGGGCGGTCCCGATCGCCACCGACATCGCCTTCGCATTGGCGGTGCTAGCCGTCTTGTCAACACACCTGCCGACCGCCTTGCGCACTTTCCTGCTGACTCTGGCGGTCGTCGACGATCTGATCGCGATCATCGTGATCGCCGTCTTCTTCACCGACAACCTTTCGCTCGGAGCGTTGGCGCTGGCGCTGATCCCGATCGGATTGTTCGGTGTTGCGGTTCAGCGCGGGGTCCATCACTGGTGGCTGCTGGTGCCGCTGGCGGTGACCGCCTGGGCGCTGGTCCACGCCAGCGGCGTGCACGCGACGGTCGCGGGGGTGGTGCTGGGCTTCACGGTCCCGGTGCTCGGCCGGTTCGGCCACCCGACCGCGGAGCTCTTCGAACACAGCATGCGTCCGTTGTCGGCGGGGTTCGCGGTGCCGGTGTTCGCGTTCTTCGCCGCCGGGGTGACAGTCGGCGGCTGGTCCGGCCTGGGCGCCTCGCTCCTGCATCCACTGACGGACGGCGTGATCCTCGGGCTCGTCATCGGCAAACCCCTCGGCGTCTTTGCGACGGCATTCGTATTGGCCAAGTTCACCCACGCCAGCCTCGATGACGACCTGGCCTGGCGCGATGTTCTCGGCGTGTCGCTGCTGGCAGGCATCGGGTTCACCGTTTCGTTATTAATCGGTGAATTGGCGTTCGAGCACGGCACCACAGCCGGCGACGACGTCAAGATCGGGGTGCTCGTGGGCTCCGTTATCGCAGGTGTACTGGCATCTTTGGTGTTGGTGAGCCGCAATGCTGCGTACCGTCGCATCGAGGCCCTCGAGACCGCCGACGCCGATCATGATGGGGTGCCCGACATCTACGAGTCTCGACAGGACTGACGTACGGGCGTCTGCGTACACTGACCTAATGCTTGAACAGATCCGCGGTCCCGCTGATCTGCAGCACCTTTCCCAGTCGCAGCTGAGTGGACTGGCGCAGGAAATCCGCGAATTCTTGATTCACAAGGTCGCTGCAACAGGCGGGCATCTCGGCCCCAACCTCGGTGTCGTCGAACTCACATTGGCGCTGCACCGGGTGTTCGATTCGCCCCACGATCCGATCATCTTCGATACCGGACACCAGTCCTATGTCCACAAGATGCTCACCGGACGCAGCCACGAGTTCGAGACGCTCCGCAAGAAGGACGGCCTTTCCGGCTATCCCTCGCGCAGCGAGAGCGAGCACGATTGGGTCGAGTCCAGCCACGCCAGCTCGGCCCTGTCGTACGCCGACGGGCTGGCCAAGGCGTTCGAGCTGTCCGGGCACCGTAACCGCCACGTCGTCGCCGTCGTCGGCGACGGCGCGTTGACCGGCGGCATGTGCTGGGAGGCGCTGAACAACATCGCCGCTTCGCAACGGCCAGTGGTGATCGTCGTCAACGACAACGGCCGCAGCTATGCGCCGACGATCGGCGGGTTCGCCGACCACCTCGCCGGACTGCGGCTGCAGCCGGCTTACGAGCGGGTGCTCGAGGAAGGCCGCAAGGCCGTGCGCGGCATGCCGCTGATCGGCGAGATCTGCTACCAGTGCATGCACAGCATCAAAGCGGGCATCAAGGACGCACTGTCGCCTCAGGTGATGTTCACCGACCTCGGGCTCAAGTATGTCGGGCCCATCGACGGCCACGACGAACATGCGGTGGAGTACGCGCTGCGCAACGCGCGGGGTTTCAACGCGCCGGTGATCGTGCACGTCGTCACCCGCAAGGGGATGGGCTACCCGCCTGCCGAGAACGACGAGGACGACCAGATGCACTCGTGCGGGGTCATCGACCCCGAGACGGGACTCGCGACGTCCGTGCCCGGTCCCGGCTGGACGTCGGCGTTCTCCGAGACATTGATCCGGCTGGCCACCAAACGCCGCGACGTGGTGGCGATCACCGCCGCGATGCCCGGCCCGACCGGACTGAGCGCATTCCGGCAGCGGTTCCCCGACCGATTCTTCGACGTCGGCATCGCCGAGCAGCATGCGATGACGTCGGCCGCCGGCCTGGCCATGGGTGGCCTTCATCCTGTCGTGGCGATCTACTCGACGTTCCTGAACCGCGCTTTCGACCAGGTCATGATGGACGTTGCGCTGCACAAACTTCCGGTGACGATGGTGCTGGACCGATCCGGGGTCACCGGGCCCGACGGGGCCAGCCACAACGGCATGTGGGACCTGTCAATGCTCGGCATCGTGCCAGGGATGCGGGCGGCCGCGCCGCGCGACGGCACCAGGCTGCGTGAGGAACTCGGCGAGGCGCTTGACGTCAACGACGGGCCTACCGCCATCCGGTTCCCGAAAGGCGATGTCGGCGAAGACATTCCGGCGGTGGAGCGGCGGGGCGGTGTCGACGTGCTCGCGGTACCCACGGAGGGTCTTTCCGACGATGTGCTGCTGGTGGCGGTCGGGCCGTTCGCGGCGATGGCGCTTGCGGTCGCTGATCGGCTGCGCAATCAGGGCATCGGCGTGACGGTGGTCGACCCGCGCTGGGTGCTGCCGATACCCGAGGTCATCGGCGAATTGGCGACCGCGCACAAGCTGGTCGTCACGCTCGAGGACAACGGGGTCAATGGCGGCGTCGGCTCAGCGGTGTCGGCGGCGTTGCGTCGCGCGGAAATCGACGTGCCATGCCGCGACGTCGGGTTGCCGCAGGAGTTCTTTGCCCAGGCATCGCGCGGCGAGGTGCTCGCCGAAGTCGGCCTAACCGACCGGAATGTCGCCCGCCAGATCACCGGCTGGATAGCGGCACAGGGTGCGCAGGTTTCGGAGCCGGAAGTCAGCCAGCGCCTCGACTAACCAGCGTCGGTTGTCGAATGGCCAGTTACGACACGCGTTTTCGCTTTTCGCGTGTTGTAAGTGGCCGCTCGGCGTACGCAGACTTCACGAGAGCGCGCAGTCGCCGCACTTGGACCCCGCAGGCGTGCGGTAGTAGAGGCAGCAGCTGCGACGACGGAAGACCAGGTCCGGGCCGGTGAGCACGCCCGTCCTGTCGAGTTTCCCAGTGGCCAGCAGTGATTCGGTGAGGACAGTGGCGGCCTCGCGCAGATCGGGTCGCGCCGCCTGCAATGCCCGAGAAGCCTCGACCAGAGCGGATGCCGCGTTGCCGAACAGCAGGCCTGGCGCCACCTTGACGCGCAGCCCCGCGGCCAGTGGTTCCAGGTGCTGTTCTACGACGAGGCGGTACAACAGTTCCGGCGGCGGGCGATCGCGGTCGACGGGCACACCGACTGGCTCGGGCAAGCGCAGCCGCGCCGCATCGTCGGCACGTTCGAGGCCCGCGAGGTCGGGAACCACGCCGTGGCTGAGTGCGCAGGCCAGGACCGGTGACCACAGTCTGCTCGCGTGGCTGAACTGCACCAGGGAGGCGCCTATCCGCAGGTCCGTCGTGTTGTAGCGATTGACGGTCTCGTCGATCAGATCGGCGCACCCATTGGCGTACACGCGACGCACGGGCTGCCAACCTTCTCCGGTGCCGCCGACGGTGATCGTGAAAAACTCGCCGTACGAAGCGATCTCAGCAAATGCAGCGGATATGTTCACGCGTGGCCCGCCACTCTCGGGATGACCGTGATCTGCGGTACATCCATCCGCGGATGCTGGGTGATGTCGGCGACGACGCCGTACACGTCGGCGATGAGGTCGGGGGTGAGAACCACCGCGGGAGCGCCGAGGGCAACCACCTCGCCGTCGTTAAGGACGCAGATCCGGTCACAGTAGGCGATGGCCAGATTGAGGTCGTGCAACGCGGCGACCACGGTGGCGCCGGTACGGCGCAGCAGGTGCAGCGCATCGTGTTGGTGCCGCAGGTCAAGGTGATTCGTCGGCTCGTCGAGCACGATCGTGCCCGTGCATTGGGCCAACGCACGCGCGATGAGTGCGCGCTGCTTCTGGCCGCCGGACAACCGATTGAACGGCGCGTCGGTCAGATCGGCGATGTCCAGCGCCGACAGTGCGCCTGCGATGATGGCGCGGTCGGCGTCGGTGTCGCCCTCGAACGCCCGCTTGTGCGGCGTCCTGCCCATGGCGACCACATCGAACACTGTCAGCTCGAAATCGCCTGTCGCGTCCTGCAGTACCGCCGCGAGCCGTTGGGCGGCCTTCTTCGCGGGCATCCGCCACACGTCGCCGCCGTCGAGCAGCACGCGGCCCGACGTCGGGCGCTGGGCGCGGTACAACGTGCGCAGCAGCGTGGTCTTTCCGGCGCCGTTCGGCCCAACCAGCGCCAATACCTCGCCCGGCGTAGCGTCCAGGGTGACGTTGCGCACCAAGGTGTTTGGCCCGATGGACACGGACACGTTCTCGATGCTCAGCTCGCCGCTCATGTGGTGGCCTTGCGGCGCATGAGCCACAGGAAGAACGGCCCACCGATCAGCGCGGTGAGCACCCCGACCGGCACTTCCTCGGGCGCGGCGACGGTGCGCGCCGCGATGTCGCATGCGACGAGGAACGATGCGCCGAGCAACGCGACGGCCGGAAGTGCACGACGATGGTCGGCGCCGACGAGCAGCCGCACCACATGCGGCATGATCAGGCCGACGAATCCGATCGCGCCGCTGACGGCGACCATCGCGCCAACCATCAGCGCGACGAGCACGAAAACCCCGGCGCGGAACCGATGCACGTCGAGGCCCAGCGCCGCCGCGGCTTCTTCGCCGGTGTAGAGCAGGTTCAACGGCCGCGTCACCGAAAGCAGCCCGACGACACCGAGCAGGACGACAGCCGTGGGTATCCACACCATCGGCCAGGTTGTTCCACCAAGGCCGCCGAGCATCCACCGCACCGCGGCCTGTGCCTTGTGGGGGTCGTCGGAAGAGATGATCATGAAACTCGCGAGCGCCGAAAGCACCTCGGCGACGGCCACTCCGGAGAGGATGAGGCGCACGGTGGTCATCCGCCCACCGGTCCTGGCCAGGAAGTAGACCGCGACAAGGGCGGCAAGGGCACCGCAGAAGGCCGCCAGCGGAAGGGTGAGGACCTGAAACACCCCGAGACCGAAGACCAGCACGGCCACGGCGCCCACCGATGCGCCGGACGACACGCCAAGCAACATCGGGTCCGCGAGTGGATTGCGAACCACGGCCTGCAGCGCCATGCCGCACACGGCAAGGCCTGCGCCGATCACCGCGGCGAGCACCACGCGCGGCAGCCGTGCGTCCAACACGATCGCTTCGCGAACCGCGGGCCACGACTGCTCGATCAGCGCAGGGTGGATCCGGTGCAGCACGATCGCCCACACCTGGTCGAACGCGATGGACACCGATCCCGCTGCGATACCTGCCGTCATCGTCACCGCCAACAGGGCCGCGAGCGCGGCAAGGACCGCTCGGTACGGCAGCCGGCGGGCGATCGGCGCGAGCGTGGGCGTCTTGGCGCCGCTGATCTCGGCTACCGTCATTGGAAGCGGTCCGGATGCAGCTGTTCGGCAAGCGATTCAACGGCGCCGGGGACCCGCACGCCGAGGACGACCGAGGACAGCGGCAACACCGCGAACCGCTCGTTGCGAATCGCTGAAACCTGTGCAAGCACAGGGTGTTCGAGCAGGAACTGCTTCTTTCGCTCGAGCGGCTGGTCCCCGTAGTCGTAGATGACGATGACGTCGGGGTTCCGCTCGGCGAATTGCTCGAACGACACATCGGACCAGAGCTTGGGGACGTCGGCGAACAAGTTCGTCGCCCCTGCGGCCTTGATGATCTCGTTACTGATGCCCGTCCCGCCCGCCGTGTACACCGTCGTCTCGCCGCTGTCGTAGACGGCGACGCGAAGGGGCTGCGTGCCGGCGATTCTGGCATTGACCTCTTCGAGAGTTCCGTGCAGGCGCTCGAGTTCTTGTTCGGCGCGGTCCTGCACGCCGAAAATCGTTCCGATACTGCGGATCTCGTCGTCGAGTTGCGACATGGCGACGGGTCCGCTTGTGCATTCCTCCACGTTCAGATGCGTGTCGATGCCCGCGTCGATGAGCCGCTGCCTGCCTCGGCCCTCTTTCTCGTCGAAGGCGCTGGCGAAGCCGCCATACACGAAGTCGGGTTCGGCGGACAGCAATGCCTCATAGGACGGGTATTCGTCGGCGAGGACCGGAACCGTGTCGTACGCGCGCTGGTACTCGGGCAGGATCTGGTCGTCGATATAGGCGGTGCCACGCATGGCTTTCTCCAAGCCGAGCGCCAGCAGGTTCTCGATCGCGTGCTGATTCAATGCGACGGCCCGAGTGGGCGGCCTTTCAAAGGTTGTGCTGACACCGCAATTGGTCACCGTCACCGGAAAGCCTTGTGCGGTGCCGTCTCCGGCGCCTTCGCGGTTACGGGTGTCCGAACCGCACCCGGCGGCAAGCAGCGCCGGGGTCAGCAGAACAATGAATGAGGCCCGAAGCCGGCCCAATACGCGCATGTTCGTCCTCTCTGGGGAGATCCGCCCCAGTCAGAGTGAGGTGGCGACCGCGGTGAGTATCTGGCTCTCGGGCTTTCGCACCCGATCACAGTGGCGGGACCGCACCGGAATGGCACCGGTTTCCTCGATCCGCAGTCGCCCTTGCGGGTTTGATCCTGCCACAGCGCGAACGTGCAGGCTATGGCTTCACCGACCAAGCTAGGCTGCGAACATGGATGGCGAACTCGAGCGCTGGAAGGCCGAGGGCCGGTACTTCGACTACCTGGGATTCGATATCTTCTATCGGGTCGATGGCCCGCCACTCGGCGATGCCCCGATACTGCTGGCCATCCACGGATATCCGTTCAACTCATGGGACTGGTCGCTGATCTGGCCCGGCCTTGTCGAGCGGTTCACCGTGATCGCACCAGACATGATCGGGCTGGGCTTCTCGGCCAAGCCTGTCGCGTACGGCTACTCGGTGCCCGATCACGCGGACATGCACGAGGCCCTGCTGCACCATCTGAATGTCGAGCACTGCCACGTGTTAGCACACGACCTCGGTGATTCGGTTGGCCAGGAACTGTTGGCGCGCAGCGAGTTCGGCCAGCAGCCCTATGGATCTGTGCGCTATGACTCGATCACCTGGCTGAACGGCGGGCTGTTCAACGAGGCGTACACGCCGCGCACCATGCAAAAGCTGCTTTCGGGAACACCGTTGGGGGACATCGTGAGTCCGCTGCAGGGCAGCGCGTTGTCGCGAAGGATCGTTGAGCCAACGGTCAACGAGATGTTCGGGCCGAACACCAAGCCGTCGCCTGAGCTGATGAACAGGTTCCACCAGATCCTCGAATACCACGACGGCAAACGGGTGCTGCACAAGGTCGGCCGCTTCATCGGCGACCGCTACATCCATCGCAACCGGTGGGTGCGTGCGATGCGCGAGACCTCAGTGCCTATGCGGCTGATCGACGGTCCCGTCGACCCCAACTCCGGTGCGCACATGGCGCGGCGATATGCCGAGGTCATTCCCGATGCGGATGTCGTGATGCTTGCCGACGACATCGGTCATTGGCCACAACTCGAAGCGCCCGAGGCGGTGCTGACGCACTTCCTGGCCCATGTCGATCGGGTCGCCTAACCCCGCGAGCAAATTGAGTTGACTGTGCCGTTTCGTACGCGACGCGCCGGTGTCGCGTACGAAACGGCACAGTCGCGGATGACCCGCGAGCTCGGCCCCTACCTTCGGTGTGGGTCCAGCTCGTCGGGAGTGGTGAGCGCCGTGGTCAGCACCGGGCCGACGAGTTCGCGTTGCCAAGGCCGTACCTGCGCGTCACGCAGAAACTCGTCGATGGCGGCGCCGGTGCCCTCGACCGGTTGCCAGTCCCAGCACAGCCTGCGCACGACGTCGGGGGAGACGAGGTTCTCCGCGGGCACCGAAACTCGTTGCGACAGTTCGGCAAGACCAGCGCGGGCCGCCTCGAGCCGGGCGGCTGCCTCTGGCTTGCGCCGGGACCAGCGTGACGCGGGCGGTGGCCCGGTCGACGGCTCCTGAGACTTCGGCGGATCGTCGGTGGTGCGGGCGCGGGCCAGCGCGTCGAGCCACACCTGCGCGCTGCGGCGCTGCCGCGACCCGCCGAATATCGGTAGCGCGGTGAGCTTCTCGACGGTATCGGGGTCGGTGGTGGCGGCGTTGACGATCGCCGCATCGGGCAGGATGCGGCCGGGCGCGATGTCGCGGCGGCGGGCGATCTGATCGCGGGTGGTCCACAGCTCGCGCACCGCGGCCAGTGCCCGCGGGTCACGAATCTTGTGGATACCCGATGTGCGACGCCACCGATCCCGCCGCGTCGGCAGCGCTTCGTAGGTACGCAGGTATTCGAATTCCTGTGCCGCCCATTCGGTTTTGCCCTGTTCTTCGAGCACCGCGGCAATGGCGTGGCGCAGGTCGAGCAGCACCTCCACGTCCAACGCCGCGTAGTTCAACCATTCGTGCGGCAGTGGCCGTTTGGACCAGTCGGCCGCGCCGTGGCCCTTCGTCAGTCCGATGCCCAGCAGTCGCTGCACCATGGTGGCCAGGTTCACCCGGTCGTAGCCCGCCAACCGGCCCGCCAGCTCGGTGTCGTAGAGCGTTGTCGGCGTCATGCCGATCTCGGCAAGGCACGGCAGGTCCTGGTCGGCCGCGTGCAGCACCCATTCGTCGGTGGCCAGCACCGCGGCGATCGGGGCCAGCGTCGCCACCGGATCACCACCGTGGTTGACCGGGTCGATCAGCACCGTGCCCGCCCCGGCGCGGCGGATCTGCAGGAGATAGGCACGATTCGAGTACCGGAAGCCCGACGCCCGTTCGGCATCGACGGCGAACGGGCCGTCGCCCGTCGCCAAAAGGTCTGCCGCCCTGGCAATTTCGCCGGAGCTTACCGATACCGCGGGCACTCCGTCGCGCGGCGCCAGCAGTGGAGTGGCTTCGATCTCTTCGCTCTCGGCCGGCTCGGCGGCCACGGAGTCATCCCCTGGGGAGTCTGCCATCGTCAAGCGCGTGTGCGGGAGCTCAGATCGGTGACCCCGGCCGGGGGCAGGCCCGCGGCATGCTCGAGCACCTCGCAGAACGCTTGCACGTGCGGGCCCAACTCCAGCGACGTCGCCGTCCACGACGCCCGCAGTTCCAGCTGGTGAGCGCGCGGTGGGCCGGAGATATCGCCGTACCGCACCGACGTGGTGGCCGTGACGGTGCCGCCGAGGGCCGTGACATGGTCGGCCTTCGTCTCGAGTGCGTCGACAAGCCAGCTCCATGCCACCTCGGGCAGCAGTGGGTCGACCGCTTCGGTGGAGTCAAGGTCGGCCTGGATGTAAGCGACCAGCCGCATCGTGCCGTCCCAGGCCTCGGCGCCCTCGGGGTCGTGCAGCAGGATCAGCCTGCCGAACGCGTCCCCCTCGGAGGCCTCGGGCACGATCGCTGTCTCGGGATGTCGGACCTCGGCGCCCAGCGCATAGCTGAAGGGCGCCAGCCGCTGCGGCGGACGGATCGGACCGAGCTCGATCTCCGGTCGCACGGTGGTGGCATTCATCGCCTCCACCGCTTCGCGGAATTGAGCCGGTTCGGCGGTGGTCACGCCATTTGACGCTAGCCCATCCGGCCAGGCCTGTGCGCAGGCGCGCCGATTTGGACCCCGTTGTGATAGCGGCGTGTCGCACGAGGCCTCGGTGACGGACAAACGTGCAGGAAACACCCGTTGCGGGATGAGACGATGTGACCATGCCCGAGCGGCTCGCAGACGCCATCGACGAACTTGCCCAGCCCAACCGCCCGCCGCAGGAAGAGCCGCAGATCCAGGCAGACCCGGCACTGCGGCGGCCTCGACTGCTGCGGAACACGCCTGCGGCGGTGGCCTTGCTCCTCGCCATGGTGGCCGGGGCGGCCGGCGCCGTGCCAAGTTCTGGGCGCTCGGCTTGCCTGCGGTGTCGGATCGGCTGGGTTTCCTTTCGGACGGCCTCGCCGTTCGGGTCGTTCTCGCCGCGTGTGCCGGCATGGTCGTCGGCATCTTGGTGACGTGGGCCTTCAGGCCGTGGCGGACCGTGCGGGGAGCCGCGCGCAGCCGGCACTGCGCGCATTCCGCTGTTCGTCTCGGTCGCCACGGCCGTGCTGAGCGGACTCGCGCTCAGCGCGCTGCTCACCAGGGCTACCGGCGGTGTCTTTGTCATGGACTCCGCGCCTTCGACGGCCGTCGACGTCGTCAAGGCGGCCTCGCCCGCACTCGTCGCGGTGGTGATCGCCATGGGACTCGTGGTGGCGTACCGGCGCCAAAAGGACGCGGAGCGGGCGCAATTCGCGCGGCGGTTCGGTGCGGCCTCCGCCCAGTTGGGCGATTCCGACGTGGCCGTGCGTGTCGCAGGTGTCTACGCGATGGCCGCCGTCGCCGACGAGAGTCCGGCGTTTGCGCGCCGCCAGCAATGCATCGACGTGCTCTGCGGATACCTCCGGCTGCCCTATGACCCCGATTCCGGCGAGAACAACCTGACGGAGTTCGTCTCGACCACCACGTGGGCAGCACAACCGCCGGCGACCCACATCGAGGAGCTGCGCCGCCAGCAGATCCGCCAGAACGACAGAGAGGTCCGCAGCACGATCCTGCGGGTGCTTGCCAGGCATGTGAAGGCGAAGGCGGAGACCAGCTGGTCGGGCAACGATTTCGACTTCTCCGGTGTGCTCTTCGAAAGCGCGGCATTCGAAGGGGCGAAGTTCAAGTGCCTTCGCGCGTCGTTCGACGCGCCGTCCGAATGGAACGACGTCGAATTCGACTGGGACACCTCAAATGTCGCCGGAGAAAGTCTTCCAACGATTCCCCGGTGCATCACTCCGCGGCCGTGGCCGCCCGAGTTGGTGGGCGAGGAGTAGGGCCCCGATCAGGCCCATGGCAGCATAGAAGTGATGGATACCCGCCGTGAGCTGCCCGAGTCGCCCTATTTGGCCGCAGCCAGCGGCCGCAAACCCAGCCGCGTGCCGGTGTGGTTTATGCGGCAGGCCGGCCGTTCGCTGCCCGAGTACCGGGCGCTGCGGGCGAAGAACACCATGATGCAGGCGTGCTTCGACGCCGAGTTGATCACCGAGATCACCCTGCAGCCGGTGCGCAGGCACGGCGTTGACGCCGCGATCCTGTTCTCCGACATCGTGGTGCCGCTGAAGGCGGCTGGCATCGAGCTGGACATCGTGCCGGACGTCGGGCCGGTCATCGACCATCCCGTGCGCAGCGTCGCCGACGTGAACGCCATGAAACCGCTTGAGCCGCAACAGGTCGCGCCGGTCGCCGAAGCGGTAGCCCAGTTGGTCTCGGAGCTCGGCGACGTCGCGCTGATCGGGTTCGCCGGCGCGCCGTTCACGCTGGCGTCCTACCTCGTCGAGGGCGGCCCGAGCCGCCACCACGAACGCACCAAGGCGATGATGCTCGGCGAACCCGGGACGTGGCATGCCCTGATGACCACGCTGACCGATGTGACCATCGCCTTCCTGCAGGCCCAGGTCACGGCAGGGGTGGACGCGATCCAACTGTTCGACTCGTGGGCGGGCACACTGTCGCTGGCCGACTACCGCCGCTACGTGCTGCCACACAGCACGCGGGTCTTCTCGGTGCTGGCCGGTGCCGGTGTGCCGATGACCCATTTTGGGGTGGGCACCGCAGAACTGCTCGGCGCGATGGCTGAGGCCGGAGCGACGGTCGTCGGCGTTGACTGGCGGACGTCGCTGACCGACGCCGCGGGCAGGGTGCGGCCGGGCACCGCGCTGCAGGGCAACCTCGACCCGGTGGTCCTGCTGGCTGGCTGGCCGGTGGTGGAGCCCGCGGTGCGCGCCGTCATCGAGGACGGCAGGCGCGCCGTCGACGCGGGCGCGGCCGGTCACATCTTCAACCTCGGCCACGGCGTGCTGCCCAGCATCGACCCTGGTGTGATCACTGACGTCGTCGCTCTGGTTCATTCGCTGTGACTGTCTCGTATTGCGTTGTCGGCGGCGGGATTTCAGGTCTCGTCGCGGCGTACCGGTTGCGGGTCGCCGCCGGCCCTGATGCTTCGATCACGGTGTTCGACCCCGCGGACCGGCTCGGTGGCGTCTTGCGAACAGAACGGGTCGGCGGGCAGCCGCTCGATGTCGGCGCCGAGGCGTTCGTCGCGCGCAGACCGGAGGTTCCTGCCCTCCTGGCCGAACTGGGGCTGGCAGGCAGGCAGATCGGCACCACCGGCGCGCGGCCGCTGATCTACTGCGGGGGACGGCTGCACCCGTTGCCGAAGGACACCCTGCAGGGCATCCCTGCGCAGCCCTCGTCGCTGGCGGGACTGGTCGACGACGCGACGATGAGCCGCATGTGCGACGAACCGAACCGCCCGTTCTCGTGGCGGCCCGGTGCTGACCCCGCGGTAGCCGACCTCGTCGGCGACCGATTCGGAGAGCAGGTGGTCGCCCGCTCGGTCGATCCGCTGCTGGCAGGCGTGTACGCCGGATCGTCGGCCACCATCGGCGTGCGGTCGGCGGTACCGACGCTGGCCGCGGTGCTGGACCGCGGCGCGCGCAGCCTGACCGAGGCGGTGCGTGACGCCCTTCCACCGCCGATCACCGGCTCGGTGTTCGGCGCCGTGGAGGGTGGCTACTCCGTGCTCGTCGACGAGTTGGTCCGCAGGGCAGGCGCCAGGTGGGCGCAGGTGAGCGTCGAACGAGTCGACCGCTCGCCGCGTGGCTGGGAGCTGGTCGACGACGAGGGCGCGCGCTGGCAGGCCGACGCCGCGGTGCTGGCCGTCGGGGCCCCGCGGCTGCCGAAGCTCGTCGAGCACATCGCCCCGCGGACCGCCGCCGCAGCGCGGAGCATCGCGGTGGCGTCGACGGCGCTGGTGGCGCTGGCGCTGCCGGGCGGCATTCCGGTGCCCGAGCAATCGGGCGTATTGGTCGCCAGCGGAGAACGGTTGCGGGCCAAGGCGATAACGCTGTCGTCACGCAAATGGGGCCGGCACGGAAGCGTCGAGTTGATGCGGTTGTCGTACGGCCGGCTTGGTGACGATATGGCCAGCAGCGCGGGCGACGAGGACCTGCTGTCATGGGCGGCGCAGGACCTGGCGACCGTGTTCGGCGTCAATGTCGAGCCCGTCGACTGCCATGTGCACCGATGGATCGACGCGATGCCGCAGTACGGGCCGGGCCACGGTGAGCTCATCACTGCGCTGCGGGCCGACCTGCCACCGACATTGGCCGTCGCAGGCGGCTATCTGGACGGCATCGGGGTGCCGGCGTGTGTGGCGGCCGCCACCAGGGCGGCCGCGTCGCTGATCACCGCTCGCGTGGCACGATAGAAGCCATGGCCAAGCTCGATTTCGACGCCCTCAACTCGATGACCAGATACATGATGATCTCGGTCTTCGCCGTGCATCCGGACGGATTGGGGGACGAGCGTGCGGCGGTGGTCGACGAGACCGCGACGTTCCTCAAGCAGCAGGAGGACAAGGGCGTCGTCGTCCGCGGTCTCTACGACGTCGCGGGCTTCCGGGCCGACGCCGACTTCATGATCTGGACGCACGCCGAGCGGGTCGAGGACCTGCAGGCCACCTATTCGGCGTTCCGTCGCACCGCGCTCGGGGTGGCCAGTGAGCCGGTATGGAGCGTCGTCGCGCTGCATCGGCCCGCGGAGTTCAACAAGAGCCACGTCCCGGCGTTCATCGCCGGTGAAGCGCCGGGCGACTACGTCTGCGTGTATCCGTTTGTGCGGTCGCTGGATTGGTACCTGCTACCCGACGACGAGCGGCGCAAAATGTTGGTCGAGCACGGCATGGCGGGCCGCGAGTACCCCGACGTGCGGGCCAACACGGTTCCGGCCTTCGCGCTCGGCGACTACGAGTGGATCCTGGCGTTCGAGGGCCCCGACCTGGCCCGCATCGTGGAGTTGATGTGGAAGCTGCGCTACACCGACGCCCGTCGCCACGTCCGCGAGGAGACGCCGTTCTTCACCGGCCCGCGCGTCGGCGTCGAAGAGCTTGTCACGAAACTGCCGTGACGCGTTTGCTGTCGCAGCGCGTCACCGCTCGAGCTAGCAATGTAGATGCGTTTGGCCTGGTGCGTTAATTACTGCGCGAATTAGTTTTCTAACCTGATTAGGCAAATACGATCCGTTGCCATGTGTCCACACAGCTAATTTGCTAATCTTTTCCCGGTGCGGAATGTCGCATTCCTTGGTGGGATTGCCACGGCCATCTCAGTCGGGTTCGCCGCCTGGCTGATCGGTGGGTGGGGCGGCGAGTCGACGGTGCAAGTCGTCGACGACCTCGGTCTGGTCGGCTTCGCCCTATTCGCCACCGTTTGCTCGGGATTCGCCGCGCTGGCGTCGCGCGGCAGGCAGCGCAGCGCCTGGATCTGTTTCACCATCGGGGCCGGCGGATGGGCGGTCGGATCGGCGCTGTGGGCGTACTACGAGTTGTGGGCCGGAACCGCCCCGTTCCCGTCACTGGCCGACGCCGGATATTTGGTGTTCCCGATCGCGGTGTGCCTGGGGTTAATGCTCTTTCCCACGGGCTATTCGGGTCCCTCTCGAACTCGGCTTGTGCTGGATGGACTTATAGTCGCGGGCGCACTGTTCGAGGTGGCCTGGGTGCTCGTCATCCGAGGTATCTACGACACGGGCGGCGCGAGCCGGCTCGAGGTCGGTCTGTCGATGGCATATCCGGCGACGGACGTAGTGATCATCACCGTCGCGGTCATCGTGCTGGCCAGGGCCACTACCCGGCATCGGATGGCGCTGACATTGATGACGGCGGGAATCGTGTCGATGGCGCTGTCGGACAGCGCCTTCGTGTACCTGGTCGCCCATGAGGCCTACCGCACCGCAAGCCTCATCGACCTGGGCTGGGCCGCTGGATTGCTGATGATCGGTATTGCGGGGCTGGTCTCCTGCGTCGCGCCGGAAGCGGACGCGGTGACGACGCTCTCGCCGTCGCAGTCGTCGATGTGGTTGCCGTACCTGCCGGTTCTGATCGCGGCGACCGTATGCGCCCCAGCGGTCATGCGCGCACCCGGGATGGGTCCGCTGCTCATATCGTCGTGCCTGCTGATCGGCGCCGTGCTGATCCGCCAGCTCATCGTGGTCGGTGAGAACCGGCGGCTCTTGAAGACAGTCGCCGATCAGGCCCTGCGCGATCCGCTCACGGGGTTGGCAAACCGAGTGCTGTTCAACGACCGCCTGGCTCATGCGATGCAGCTGCATGAACGCGATCGACAGTTTGTCGCGGTGCTTTCGTTGGATCTCGACGACTTCAAACTCGTCAACGACAGCTTCGGACACCCGGCCGGAGATGCAATGCTCGTGCTGGCCGCCGAAAGGCTGCTCGCCTGTGTACGGACCAGCGACACGGTTGCCCGCCTCGGAGGTGACGAGTTCGCGGTGCTGATGGAGGGCAGACCCGATCACGCACGGTTGATCGCGCATCGGGTGGTGCAGGCCTTCGACGACCCGTTCGACGTCGACGGGCACGACCTGCTCATCAGACCCAGCGTCGGACTTGCGGTGGCAGCGGCCGAGGACCCGGACATCTCCGCGGACGTGTTGCTGAAACAAGCCGATGTCGCGATGTACTCGGCGAAACGCTCGCGGCTCGGTGGAGTGCACACCTTCACGCCCGACATGCATCTCATCGAACCGAGCGGAGTCGACAAGAACGGAGGCGCCGGCGGCGGCGCGGCCGCAGTGCGGCTTCTCGGGGAACTGCGTCGTGCGATCGACGACGTCGACCTGAGTCTGGTCTACCAACCCAAGTTCAATCTGCGGGAAGGGGACATCGTCGGCGTCGAGGCACTGGTCCGCTGGCCGCATCGCGATCGCGGGGTGCTCGGCCCAGATCACTTCCTTCCACTGGTCCGCGAGCACGGCCTGATGGGCGCGGTGACCCAACTCGTGCTGGAGAAAGCGCTCGACGATGTCGCCGGATGGCATGCACAGGGCTTCACCGTGCCGGTTGCGGTCAACGTGTTCGCTCCCTCGTTGGGAGACCTTGATCTGCCCGGGCAGATCGAGCGCGCGCTGTTCGAACGCAATCTGCGCCCGGAAGGGTTGACGATCGAGATCACCGAAGACCTTCTGCTCGACAACCTAGTCCGGGCCCGAACGGTCCTAAATAGGTTGCGGGAGAATGGTGTTCGTATCGCGTTGGACGATTTCGGTAGCGGCTACTCCGCGCTGTGGTATTTACGCGAGCTGCACGTCGACGAAGTCAAGCTCGACAGGCAGTTCATCGCGCCGATCCTCGTCGATCCGCGCGCCGCAGCGATCGTCCGTGCCGTCATCGACCTCTCGCACGCGCTCGGCGTGACGCCGGTCGCGGAAGGTGTCGAAGACGCCGCAACCGCGGCCAGACTGCTCGAGTACGGCTGCGACGTCGCGCAGGGGTTTTTCTACAGTCGGCCGGTGCCCGCGGTGGCAATGCTTGAGATGCTCAAGTCGTGCAAGCGCACCAACCGTCGCTCGACACCGGCCGCAGCGAAATTGAGTTGAATCGCTGGATTTGCTGACTAGCTGTGGAGGCTTACGGCCGCGCGCATTCCGCATCCTGCAAGCAACGACGCCTCGTCTAAGGTTAGAAGGAAATGACTGTGTAAAAGGATCTAGAACTGCGCTTTAGCAAACCAAGTCGAGATACGCTTACCCTTGACCCACGCTCACCGTCAATTTTTGCTAGCCTGTCCATAATGCTGAAGACAGCGTGCATAGGAAGCGTCGCGACGGGCGCAGCCATTGGGTACGCCGCGTGGCTGCTGGGTGGCTGGGGCGGGCAATCGGCCGTTCGGATGGTCGACGATCTCGGGCTGCTGGTCTTCGCGTTGTTCTCCACGTTCTGTGCTGGGCTGGCCGCACATTCCGCGCACGGACGCCGGCGCGCCGCGTGGATGTGCCTGGCTATCGGGCTGGGAGGCTGGGCCGTCGGCGAGGCAATCTGGAGCTACTACCAGCTGATACTGCGGATGGAAGAGTCCCCGTTCCCGTCGGTCGCGGACATCGCCTACTTGGTCTTCCCTGTCGGCGCCTCTGCGGCGCTGGTCCTGTTCCCCACCGAATACTCGGGCCAGTCTCGAACCCGGCTCCTGCTGGATAGCCTCATCATCACCGGCGCGCTCTTCCAAGTCTCGTGGGTGCTCGTCCTGGAAGATGTCTTCGAAGCCGGCGGACAGAGCACGTTCACGTTGGGTCTTTCGTTGGCCTATCCCCTCAGCGACATCATGGTGCTCACGGTCGCTCTGTTGGTGCTCGCAAGAGGGCGGACCCGACAGCGCATGACGTTGTGGTTGCTGACAACGGGGATGGTGTTGAACGCGTTGTCGGACAGCGCATTTGCCCATCTGACCGCTAAAGGTGCGGAAACGGGCGGCGGATTCACCGATGTGGGTTATCTCGTTGCCCTGGTGATGCTGGGAATGGCTGCACTGGTGAGTCGTTGGGAGCCGTACAGCGAAGAAGCAGATTCGCGGAAGCCGTCACGACCTTCGATGTGGCTGCCGTACGCGCCGCTCGTCGCGGCCGCCGTGGTGTGTACGCCGCGGTATCTTTTCACCCCCGGATTGACCGTGATCTTCATTTCGTCGAGCGTTTTGATGACCGTGGTGTTGGCGCGGCAGTTCGTCGTCGTCAGCCAGAATCGGCGCCAGCTGGAAACAGTGGCGGATCAAGCCTTGCGCGACCCCTTGACCGGCCTGGCGAACCGGGTGCTCTTTCACGACCGCTTGACACATGCGTTGCAACTCCACCTGCGCGACGACCAGTCGGTGGCGGTGCTGTCGTTGGACCTCGACAACTTCAAGCTCGTCAATGACGATTTTGGTCATCCAGCCGGCGACGCACTCCTGGTTCAGGTGGCTCAACGGATAAGCGGCTGCGTGCGGACCGGTGACACGGTCACCCGGTTGGGCGGTGACGAGTTCGCCGTCCTGATGGAAGGCAGAGGCCACCAGTCGCGCTTGATCGCGCACCGCGTGGTCCAGGCCTTCGACGAGCCGTTCGTCATCGACGGCCATAATCTATTGATTCGGCCAAGTGTCGGCCTGGCCCTGGTCCCGGTCAACGCTGACATTTCGACCGACACCTTGCTGAAACGCGCTGACACTGCGATGTATTCGGCGAAGCGTTCCCGGTCGGGTGGTGTGCGCACCTTCACTGCCGACATGCACCGAGGTGAAGCCGACGAATCCAGCGATGGTGCATTGTTTCTGGCCCGACTGCGCCGGGCGATCGACAACCTCGACTTGACACTGGTCTACCAGCCCAAGTTCGATCTGGGCGACAGCGAGATCGTTGGTGTCGAGGCACTGGTGCGGTGGCCGCATCCCGAACTGGGCATACTCGGCCCAGACCATTTTCTTCCGTTGGTCCGCCGCCATGGTCTTGACCGATCGGTGACCGAACTCGTGCTCGGCCGCGCGCTCGACGATGTCGCCGATTGGCGTGCACGCGGCGTCGAGGTGCCGATTGCAGTGAACATTTCCGCTCCGTCACTTGGGGATCTGGAACTGCCGGCCCGGATCGGGCGTGCGCTCGATGAGCGTGATTTGCGCGCTACCTTGTTGACGGTCGAGATCACCGAAGATCTCCTCGTTGACAACATGGACCGAACCCGGGCGATGCTGGACAAGCTGCGAGGGCGCGGAATCCGGGTGGCCATCGATGATTTCGGCAGCGGCTACTCGGCACTGGCATACCTGCGCGACCTGCCGTTCGACGAGGTGAAGCTCGACAGGCAATTCACCGCACCGATACTCGTCGACCGGCGATCCGCGTCGATCGTCCGCGCCGTGATCGACCTTGCTCATGACCTCGGCGTGACAACAGTCGCAGAGGGCATCGAGAACGCCGAAACCGCCGACAGGCTCCGCGCCTATGGCTGCGACGTGGTCCAGGGCTATTACTGCAGTCCACCGGTGAGTGCAGAGGCGATTCTTGATCTGGTTCGCGGCACCAAGCCATGCTGCTGCGCGGGCGCGGGAGTGCGCTGCATCCACACGGCGCCACGGCTCGAGCCGAAATCGTCGCTTCGCACGCGACTCCTCGCTCGATAAGCGCCGCAGTGGCATCGCGTGGATGGACGACGCTCTCACCTTGCATTTTAGTTAGCGGGCCTATGGTGGCGAGTATGACTGCTCCAACAGAACCTGATCATTTCGAAGAGATGTACCGGGATGAACGCACGTCGCACGGCTTGCCTGCCGCCACACCGTGGGACATCGGCGGCCCGCAACCCGTCGTGCAGCAGCTCGTCGCGCTTGGCGCGATCAAGGGTGAGGTGCTGGACCCCGGCACCGGCCCAGGTCACCACGCTATCCACTTCGCGTCAAAAGGCTTATCGGCCACCGGTATCGACGCATCACCCACTGCCATCGAGCGCGCCAAGCAAAACGCGCGCAAGGCCGGGGTGTCGGTGGATTTCCAGGTCGCCGATGCGACGAAGCTGGACGGGCTCGAAGGCCGGTTCGGCACCGTCGTCGACTCGGCGTTCTTCCATGTCTTCACCGGCGAACCCGAGTTGCAGACGTCCTATGCAAAGGCGCTGCATCGCGCCACGAAGCCAGGGGCTCGGCTGTTCATGTTCGAGTTCGGTGAGCACAGCGTCAACGGCTTTCGGATGCCCCGCTTCGTTCCCGAGGACGACTTCCGTCAGGTGCTGCCCGCAGGCGGTTGGGAGATCACCTATCTGGGGCGGACGACGTACCAGGGCAATGTCACCGTCGAGGCGTTCGAGGCGATGGCCGCGCGTATGCCCGACATGGCCGCCGACCTGACCCCGGTGTTGGAGCGGCTACGGGTCATCGAACCGTGGCTCGTCGACGGCAGGGTGCATATGCCGTTCTGGGAGGTCCACGCCACCCGCGTCGACTAACTCTTGGGCGCCAGCTTCAGTGAGATCGAGTTGATGCAGTAGCGCTGATCGGTCGGGGTCGGGTAGCCCTCGCCCTCGAAGACGTGGCCGAGGTGGCTGTGGCAGTTGGCGCACAGGACCTCGACACGCCGCATGCCCATCGTGTCGTCGGTCCGAAGGATCACCGCGTCGGAGTCGGCAGGATCGAAGAAAGACGGCCAGCCGCAATGGGATTCGAACTTCTCGCTGCTGCGGAACAACTCGGCGCCGCAGGCGCGGCATTCGTAGACGCCTTCGGTTTTGGTGTCGGTGTACTCGCCGGTGAACGGGCGCTCGGTGCCTGCGCGGCGGAGCACCGCGAACTCGTCGGGGCTGAGCTTTTGACGCCACTCGTCGTCGGTGAGCTCTACTTTGGGGCCCGGGGTAGTCATATCTCCACGCTAGCTCAAGTCGATACGGGCTTCGGCTGCTCGGCCTTCTCGTCGAGCCAGGGTGGGTCGATGCCCTGATCGAGCCTGCCCTCATCCTTGGCGTCCAGATAGCGGAAGCACAACACCGCGAACACCACGATCACGATCAGCGACCAGCCGTAGGTGATCTTCAGATACTCCAAGGCTCGGCCCGTCGTCGGCCAGTGCCCGAGCAGCCAGCGGTCCATCGTCATGAAGCCGTAGATCCCGAGCCACGCCACCCAGCTGCGGATCGTCGAATTGGGCAGCACCACCGTCATCAGGAACGGGAACAGCATCATCGAGTAGTAGCCCTGGCCGAGCGAGAGTACCAACCACGACGTGACCAGCAGCACACCCGACGACGTCAGCATCCAGAACAACGGGTCCCGCTGCCGGTAGTACCGGTACAGCACCCACAGTGACACCGCGGCCAGCACCGCGAACGCCAAGCGCAGCAACAGAATCAGCCAGACCGGCAGGCCGTAGTACGTCCCGTTGCCCTGGATTGAGCTGTTGAAGTAGTCACGCGTGGAAAGGATGTAGGGCACCGTCTTGGTGACGAAGCTCATCGGGTCGCTGACCAGCACCCATCCGACGGCGTTGAACACCACGGGCACCACGAATGCGGTTGCCAACGCCCGCCACTGGCGGTTGAGCAACGGCAGCAAAAGCAGCGGTAGCAGTAGCGGTTTGACCACCAGCGTCAACCCGATCGCCACCCCTGCCCACCACTCGTGGTTCTTGTTCCCGTCGAGCAACCACCGGAAGAACAACACTTCGAGCAGCAGTACGCAGCCGTTGATGTTGCCGAAAACCAGTGTGTTCGTCACATTCTCGGTGCAGAACATGGCCAGCAGCAGGGCTGGTGCTGCGACTGAGGCCAACGAGAACTTGAAGAGGCGCAACAGGAAGTACGCGGCAAGCACGATCGCCAGCGTGTTGAAAAAGATGAACCAGTAGCGCGACGCATCGACCGGCAGATAGCCGAACGGCGCCATGATCAGCGTGCCGCCCGGCGGGTAGAGATAGTGCGGGTCAACGTGGTTGAAGTTCTCGTTGTAGATGTCCCAGCCGAACTTGAAATTGACCACCGCGCGGTAGACGGGTGCGAAATCGTCGGTGATGTAACCGTTGGTGGCCAGGACATAGCTGCGATGAATGACCGAAAGGATCGCGATCGGCCACAGGATCGACCGCAACACCGCTGCTGTGCTCGGTGGGGAAGTGCGGGGGGCAAATGCCCTCAGAAGGCCGGTACGGATGGAGTCAGGTGCCGCCACCAGCGCACCGTACACCGACGCCGCCGGGGTGGAACGTCAGGCCGGGCAGAACGTGTCGGTCCCCGGCAGGTTGCCAGTGTCCAGATAACCGATCACCGGCGGCAGCGCACACGGCGAGTAGACGCTGGCGCCGTGCCCGATGCCCTGCCAGATCACCCGCTTGTTCGCCGCACCCGAATTGAGGATGGTGGCCGCGACGGCGGCCACACCTTCATTGCCGACGATCGGGTCGTTCTGCACACCGAGCAGCAGCACGGGGACCTTCAGGTTCTTCGGATCCTGCGGCGCCGATCCGCTGGGCCAGTTCAGGCATTTGACGAGGTTGAGTGCGCCGATGGAGCCGAACTGCGGGTAGAGCTTGCCCCACGCGACGACCAGTTCGCGGACCCGGTCGGGGGTGGGCCGGTTCAGCGCGTCACTGCAGCTGTTCACGAATTGGCCGTCCGTCTGGCGCAGTGTGTCGGCCTGGGTGATCAGATTCGTCATCGGGTTCGAGTCGCCCGAGCGCGCAGCGGCCACCGCCGTGGCGAGATCGTCGCCTGCGTTGACGCGGTCACCGCTCGGATAGCCCAGTGCCGTCGAAATGGCGTCCGCGACGGTGGCCACCGAGGCGCCACCCGGCCCGCGGCCCTCACGCGCCGCCGCCAGAAGCGCGTCGACCGCACCCTTGGGGTCCGCGCCCAGCGGGCAGTTGGTGGCCGCGCACTGCGCGGCCCAGGCGTCGAGCGCGGTCTGTTCGCCCTTGATGCGTTGTTCCATCGCCGCCTCGGCCGCGATGCCCAGCGGCAGTGGCGAGTCGAGCACCAGACGGGCCACCTTGTTCGGATGTGAACCCGCATACGCCAGCGCCACCTGCGCGCCGTTGCCGATGCCGAGCAGCGCGATGGTCGGCACGTCCCATGTGCCGCGCAGCCGCTCAATGTCCTCGGCGGCGTGCCCGTTGTCGTAGGCCGAATCACCGGGCGCGATGGTGTCGGTGCAGCTCGTCGTGGCGGTCTGGGTGATCGCGCCGAGATTGGCGACGGGGTCGTCACCGGAGTCGAACTGCGCCTGGTCCAGCATTTCCTGGCGGTCGAACAAGTCGCGGCAATCCAGGGCACCGGACATGCCGATGCCGCGGCGGTCGACGGCCACGATCGGGTGCGTCTTGAGCACGTCGGCCCCGGCCCGCGTTAGCCACACCGGCAGCTGAGTCGACGACGGAAGATCGGATCCGGTGGTCATCACCAACGGTCCGGCGTCCTCCGGCGTCTGGTCCGATTCCGCGCGCACGACGCCGATGCTCAGGGTGCCGGTCGCGCCGTTGATCGGGTCAAGGTCGGCGTCGAAGCTGGCGCAGTCCAGCTTCACACCGGAAACCGGCGTGATGCCCGCGTCGCTGAACACCCGCGAGGTGCATTCACGCCAGTTCAGCTCGTTCTTGGGCGCCTCGATGGCGGGCGGGCCATCGGCGGGTTTGGTGGTCTCCGGCTGTCCCTGCGGCTTCGCGCCCGAGTCGGTGGCGTAGCGCGGGTTGGCGGCCAGACCTGGTGCGCAGCCGGCCAGCAAAGTGGACAGCACGACAATCGAGGTGCCCAGGACCCGGGCGTGACGACGCCGATGCATGCTGACCACAGTACTGACGGCTCAGTGGCTCTTGACGTAGCGCGTGTACAGGTAGCCCTCGTCGTCGGTGAGCAGGTGGGTGCGCCGCATGTTGGCGTGGACCTGGCCCGGCCCGGTGACGATTCGCCGTGCCATCCCACCGACCAGGATCGGCGCCACGGTCAGGCAGAGCTCGTCGAGCAGCCCGGCTTCGATCAGCAAGCTCAGAATCAGTGGCCCGCCCTCGGTGAGCACCCGCAACAGCCCGCGGTCGGCAAGAAGCTTCAGTGCGGTCGCGCCGTCGACGGTGTTGGGGTCCCCACCCGACGCGTCGATCACCTCGGCCACCGAGCCGAGCCGCCTGCGGGTGTCGTCGACCGAATTGGTGCACGTCAGGATCAGGGGCGGCACCTCGGTGCGGGTGAACAGGCGGGCGGCGGAATCGAGGTCGCCGCTCTGGGTGACGACGGCGATTGGGGGTACCTCGGCCTGCCCGCGGCGCGCACGGGCCTGTCGCTGCGCGACGGATAGCTGTGCGCCGGAGTAGTTTTCGATGCGCACCGTCGCGGCGCCGACCACGATTACATCGGCGGCGTGGCGCATGAGGCCGAACAGTGCGCGATCGCCTGCGCCGGCCAGCCCGCCCGCCTTGCCGTCGTCGGTGGCCCCGCCGTCGAGGCTGGCGATCATGTTGCCGCGCACCCAGCACGACTGCAGGTCGTCGGGGTAGGCGTAGAAGTCGGTCAGTCGACCGTCCCCGACGGTTTCGATCGGCCCGAGCACTGTGAGCTCTATCCCGCCACCCTCATCGGACATACGCAGAATTGCAGCACGTCGCTATGGTGCGTGCATGTGCGGGTCCAGCGGGGTGGGGCATTTGGTCGATCGGCATCCGACCGTGACGCCGGAGCGGTTGATCGCCCAACTCGTTCCCCCGCCGACATTCGCCGACGTCAGCTTCGATACCTACCGGCCCGACCCGGCCGAGCCTTCGCAGGCGGTCGCCGTGCAGTCGTGCAGGCAGTTCTGCGAACAGGCGGTGACACGGCGGGCGGGCAAGAAGAAGTTGTTCGGCAGGCGTGACGCGCTGCCCGGTGTCGGGCTGTACCTCGACGGCGGGTTCGGCGTCGGCAAGACCCACCTGCTGGCGTCGTCGTACTACGAGGTGCCGGGCCCGAAGGCCTTCGCGACATTCGGCGAGCTGACGCAACTGGCTGGGGTGTTCGGCTTCGTCGAGTGCATCGAATTGCTGGCCGGTTACGTGGTGGTGTGCATCGACGAGTTCGAATTGGACGACCCCGGCAACACCACGCTGATCTCGCGGCTGCTGTCCCAACTCGTCGAGCGCGGGGTTTCGGTGGCGGCGACGTCGAACACGCTGCCCGAGCAGCTGGGCGAGGGCCGCTTCGCCGCGCAGGATTTCCTGCGTGAAATCAACACGCTCGCTTCGATTTTCAGCACAGTGCGAATCGAGGGACCCGACTATCGGCACCGCGACCTGCCGCCGGCACCCGAACCGCTGAGCGGTGAGGAGGTCGCGTCGCAAGCCGCGGACGTTCCCGGTGCGACGCTGGACGACTTCGACGCGTTGTGTGCGCATCTGGCGACCATGCACCCGTCCCGGTATCTGACCTTGATCGAGGGGGTGACGGAGGTGTTCATCACCGGCGTGCATCCGATCGACGACCAGAACGTGGCGCTGCGGCTGGTGTCGCTGACCGACCGCCTCTACGACGCAGGCATCCCGGTGGTGGCCTCCGGTACCAAGCTGGACACCATCTTCAGCGACGAGATGCTGGCAGGCGGCTTTCGCAAGAAGTATCTAAGGGCGACGTCGCGACTGCTGGCTTTGACGTCGGCCCACTAAAGCGCGCGCACCATCACGTAGTCGTTCTCCAAGTCCGTGCCGACCCGGAACGTCTTGGTGCCGTTGACCGAAAATCCGTGCTTGGTGTAAAAGCGTTGTGCGCGTTGGTTGTTCTGGTTGACACCCAGCCATACGCATTTGGCGTCGAGTTCGGCAGCTCGGCGTCAACGCCGCCGACATCAGTGCCGCGGAGGCTCCGGTGCCGTGAACCTCGTGCAGTACGTACATCTTCGACAGTTCGACGGCGGGGCGCAACGGCACCGCACGCGCGATGTCCCCGTCGTCGGGCACTCCGCGAATGAGCATGACATAGCCCACCATTCGTTCCTCCGCGCGCGCGGCCAGCACCACGCGCCGTGCATCGGTGAGGTATTCGCGAAACCGGTTCTCGGAGAGGTTCTCCTCGATGAACGCGGCAACGTTCTCCGGCGATGTCGACGGTGGGCACGCCAACGGAAAGGTGCGAGCGGCGACGCTGGCGAGTTCGGCCAGATCGGCTTCGACGGCCGCTGCGACCTCAACCGCCAAGGCTCAGGACACGTTCCACTGGGCTAGGTGCTCGCCGGTGACCTTGTCGATGAGCACCACGTTGGAAACCAGGTCGCGGTAGCAGTCCCACCACACGCCGCCGGTGAACGTCCTGCCTACCGCCGCGCCCTGCATGCCGTACTGCAGCGCGTCGGGGGCATCGCTGTTGCGGGGTTCGTACGCGTCGCCGGTCTGCGTGACGCCACGGAACTGAAAGGTGATGGCCATGGCGTACGGGGTCGGCAGCTGGACAGGGGTGATCGTCACGTTGGCGCGGAAGACCTGATAGCGCGGTGCGCGCGGGGGATACCCGAACCCCGGCGGGACGGGCGACGGGTCGATGCTGGTGACGGCCACGTCGGCGACCAGACCCTTGAACTGGACGCGCAGCGTCTCGCCGAGCCGCCCGATGGGCGAGGTGCCCGCCGAGGCGGGTGCGGCCGTCAATCCAGCGGCGACGGCCATGACGGCGACCAGGAGCACGAACCAGCGACGCATGCGGAGAATGATGGCACAAACTGAAACGTGTTACAGCAGCTTCGAGGTCAGGACGCCCAGGGACCGTGGCCGCCGACCTTGTCGATCCGGATGCGGGTCAGCAGTCCGGCAGGGGCGTTGGGCGGGGGGAAGTGCTCGTCGGAGCCGAGCATCGCCGTGGCCAGCTTCTTGAGCAGTTCGGGCGCGCCGCCCTCGGTGATCCGGGCGGTGCCGGTGATGGTCAGGTACGGCGTCTGCTGCAGGGGGTGCTTGGTCGACAGGATCGTCAGGGCCACCCGTGGGTCGCGGCGGACGTTGCGAGTCTTCTGGTACTCAGCGAGGTGTGCCGCGACGAGTTCGTCGCCCTCGGGGGTGGATTCCAGCGCCACCCAGACGACGGTCGCATGAGGGCTGCCGTCGGGGTTGATGGTGACCAGCGTGGCATCGGCGCCCTCGCCGATGAGTTCGTGCGCGGCGTCGTCGAGTTTCATGCTCTCTATCTACCGCCACGCGCGCCGATTCATTCCCGTTACGCGGCCTCGAGGTCCAGAAGCGTCGATTTCGCCAGCGGCCCGCCGACGTATTGGCCGGTCGAGCCGTCCGACCGCACGACGCGGTGGCAGGGAATCACCACCGGCAGCGGATTGTGGGCGCAGGCGCTCCCGACCGCGCGGACGGCGCGCGGATTGCCGATCGCGGCGGCCACCGTCGCATAGCTTTCGCGGTGTCCGTAGCCGATGCCGCGCAGGTGCTCGATCACGTTGCGCCGGAAACCATCGGTGAGCCGAAGGTCGACGGGCACCTCAAAGGCCGTGCGCCGCTTGGCGAAGTACTCGTCGATCTGACGCGCGACGATGTCGAGGCGCGCAGGGGCGCGCAGGATACGTGGGCTCACCGCGTTGGCGAGGCGGGCCAGCACGGCGTCGTGGCCCTCGGAGTCGTAGGCGACCCGCACCAGGCCGACAGTGGTGGTGGCCAGCAGCAGCGTGCCGACCGGGGTGTCGACGGTCCGGTAGGCGACCTCGAGCAGCCCATCGGCGTCGGCGTCGGTTTCCAGTCGCCGATGAAGGCGGGCCAGGGTCTCGTCGTCGGCATTGAGTTCGTCGAAGATGTTGGTAGTCATGCTGTTTCGTCCTCTTGGTAGATTTTGCGCAGGGTCTTGATGCCGTCGGCGGCGGCGCGGCGCGCGGCATCGGGGGAGTTGTCGAGCAGCTCGGCGATCTCGGCGAACGGCAGGCCGGCGATGTGGTGATAGGCAACGGCCTGGCGTTGTTTGGTGGGCAGTCGGCCGAGTGCCGCCCAGAGGTCGGGGTCGCGGGCCGCGGGATCGGCGCGGGCGGCGGGGCGGTCGGGCAGCGAGTCGGTGGGTACGGCGCGCCGGGTCTTGGCGCGGCCGACGTCGAGGGCGCGGCGGTGGGCGATGGTGACGAGCCACGCCTCGACGTTGGCGTCGGCGGGCAGCTCCGGGTAGGCGCGAAGCGCGGACAGGAACGTCTCGGACCAGGCGTCCTCGGCGTCGACGGGTCCGACGACGGCGCGGCAGACCCGCAGCACGGTCGGACCGTGCTCGGCCACCACGTCTTCAAACGGTCGCACCTTCACATTCTGAAGACGCGGTGGCCCGCACGTATGTGAGATCTACAGGCCCAGCGACTTGAGCATGGCGACGAGTTCGGATTCGGCGCGGCTCTTGTCGACACCGAGGCGGTGCAGCGTGCCGTCGCCGTCCTCGGCCTCGAGGAGGGCCAGCAGGATGTGCTCGGTGCCGATGTAGTTGTGGCCTAACCGGAGCGCCTCGCGGAAGGTCAATTCGAGCGCCTTTTTCGCTTGGCTGTTGAACGGAATCAGCGCGGGCTGCTCGCCGACCTTCGGCGGGAGTGTCACGGCTTTGGCCGCGGCGTCGGCGTCGACGCCCTGGCTCTCGAGGAGCTTGTACGCAAGACCGCCCGGGTCGACAAATAGTCCCAACAGCAGATGATCAGGGGTTATCTCGTTGTTGCCCGCGTCGTGCGCCTTGTTCTGTGCGACCACCACGACGTTGCGGGCACGGTCGGTGAACCGGCTGAAGCCGGCGTTCGGGTCGAGCACGGCTTCTGCTTTCGGGACGAACCGCTTCTGAGCGGCCTGCTTGGTGACGCCCATGCACTTGCCGATCTCGGTCCACGACGCCCCTGACCGGCGGGCCTGGTCGACGAAGTGGCCGATGAGGTGATCGGCGATCTCGTCGAGGGATTCGGCGGCCAGGACCGCGTCGGTCAGCTGGTCCAGAGGCGCGGAGTGCACCTGCTTGATCACGTTGATGAGGTCGTCGAGGCGGACGGTGGTGGTGATTTTTGCGGGGTCGGTCATGGCGTCAACTCTAGGTTGACGCGTGGATTTCGTCAACCCACGGTTGACGCTGTGTGTGTCGCCGCGAACGTGGATTACCGGCACGCATTTCGGAGCGACGCGTGTATCGAGTCCACACTGGGCGGCCGGATCAGCCTTTGGGGTAACCCCGGCGAACCGTGCGGTCGAGGATGCCCAGCGTCGCGCGCAGCGCAAGCTCGGAGACGATGGGGAAGATGTTGGCGTCGCGCCAGTGCTGGTCGATCTGCGACCAGTCGTAGAACGACGTGACCAGCGTCGTATCGCCGTCGGGTTCGAGGCGGTAGCCGTACACGTGCCCGATGTCCGGCTTGATCTGGCCGAAGATCGTCCACGCGATCAACCGGTCCTTTTCGAACTCGCGGATGTCGACGGTGACGTCGTATTTACCGAGCGGATAGTCGTTGAGCGCCTCACGGTCCATGTGCACGACGAAGCTGTCGTCGACCGCGGTGACGGGATCGCCGTCCGCGGACTGCAGCATGCCGGTCGCGTCGATCGCGACGTGGCCTTGCGGATCGCAGAGGACGGCGAAGATGCTGGCGGCGGGCGCGGCGATGGTGCGCTGGACTTCGATGCGGTCGGTCATATCGCCGATGGTGTCAGGGCGGGGCTTCGCGGTCGAGCCTGTTTCCGGCCTTCGGTGTTCGGGTATACCGACTGGCCGATGCTGAAACATGTCGAAATGAATGTTGACTGCGAACAGCCACTGCTGCTGCGCAGGGCCGTCGCGTTTATCCAAGACAATGCGCAAACGGACATCGGGTTGCGTGACATCGCCGCCGCGGTTGGCGTCACGCCACGCTCGGTTCAGTACACGTTCCGTCGGCATCTCGGCACGACTCCGCTGGAGTACCTGCGACGGGTACGTCTCGATCGTGCCCACCGCGACCTGCAGTTGGCCGATCCATCCGTTGACACCGTGACCGCGATCGCGGGCAGATGGGGCTTCAGCCACGCTGGCCGGTTCAGCATTGCCTACCGGCAGGTGTTCGGAACCAAACCGAGCCGGACCCTGCGCGACTAAGGCGGTTCTACGGGCCCTGTGGCTACCCCGGAATTAACCGTTTGTGCATGTAGCAAAGATCAGCGGCATCCGATTAATTGACGTAGTGTGCGCATTCTCAGCCAGTGCCAAGGAGGCCGCTATGCGCGGAAAGTTCTTGTTCTCAGTAGCGGTAGCCGGGGCCGCCCTGGCCACCGGGCTGGCCGCGCCGGCGTACGCCGAGGAAGCCGACGACATCTTCGTCAGTGTGCTCGACGGCGAGGGCATTTCCTATCCCAGCGCCGAAGACGCGGTCCTGGTGGCCAACGGGGTGTGCGCCTACATGTCCGAGGGTAATTCGCTGGAGGACGCCGTCGGTGAGGTCATGAAGGAGACCGGCCTCGAACTCGAGCAGAGCGGCTTCTTTGTGGGCGCCGCAGCGGCCTCGTATTGTCCCGAACACGCCCCGTAGCTAACCCGAATTACCTCGGGAAGAAGCCTTCCCGAGTGAAGAATCCGGGCTGCCATCCCTGGCCGCCGAGGCACAGCAGCGGACGTCCGTCGGGCGCCTGGGCTGCGGCCTGCGGCTTCGGGCACGGCGCGCCGACGTCTTGGACGCCGAACAGCTCGTAGGTGGCGACCCAGAATCCGGTGTAGATCGGCGGCCACTGGTTCGCGATCCAGCGGCATTGCAGCGCTTCGCCTCCTGGGCCGCGCCCGAAGGTGAAGAGCTCCATGTTGGTGCAGGGCGCAGTTAGGTGGGCGTCGTAGACCATCCCCGGCACATCGGTGTCGTATCGCCCTGGCTTGTCGGGGTACATCAGGTCATCGGCGAGGGCGGTCGGCGCCGCGCTGACGGCAGCGCCCGCGATCGCCGCGGCGACGAGCAGTGCACGAATCATGTCCCACCCCTAAGTCGTCGTGACCGGTTGGCCTGCGGAGCAGCCTAATAGGTGGGGCGGAGCCGACGAGAGCTTTCCGGTACACGCGAAAGTTTGTCGCTGACGTCAGAAATGGGGACGAGGAGGTCGCGGGATCCGGGTCCGGTTCTGGTCCTGGGGTCCGGGGGCGTACTCCCTGATCTCGAGGCAGGTGACCTCGAATTTGAACTGATGCCCCTTCATCTCGCCGTCCTCGGGAGGCATCCAGCCGCTGATCGTGTAGGTGTTATCCACGTTGGTCGCGAATACCTCGGCGGGGTTGTTGGTGTATCCGCGAATGTTGAAGTCGCGGAAGCCGACTGAGTACACGACCAGCGGTGGCTCTCGGGTCATCGACACCGCGATCAGTTTCTTGCCGCGCTCGGCGGTGGCGCCGATGCCAAGCCTGCCGTTGGCGGCCACGGCGCAGTTGACGGGGGCGTGGATGGTGTAGGTCGTGCCGTCGAAGAGGACCGTTGTGTCCTGGGGTGGCTGCTGGTTGTCGGCGCACCCGACGAGGGTTGCGACAACGACGGTGCCCGCGGCCAGCACGCGCTGGCCCGTGGGGGTGCGACTCACACACCGCATAGATGAAGTATGGGCTCGCTTGCCATTCCAGAGATTCAATGACGGGAACGCAAATTTCGGCATGTGCGGTGCGTTTGCCTGCGATAATCACCGCAGGCCGGGGCCACCAGGAGGATCTCGAGATGAACAAGCTGGCAGCTGGGCTATTGGCGGCGATGGCGATGGCAGTAGGTCCGGTGGTCTTTGCACCGGCCGCGAACGCGGAGATCTGCGCCGGTGCGAGCGGACGCCATTTCGCTGCGGGCGGCTGCACCCACATCGCCGGTGATGTAGCGGTTGGTGCGGCCATCGCGGCGGCGCACACGCCGTACGTTCCTGGCGAGATTCCCTGTTACACGGTCGAAGGTGTGCCGTACTACACGCCTCCCGGGCAACCCTGCTAGAGCAGTTTCACTAGCGGTCGTCTCCCTCCATTCGGGGGAGCGGGAATGGCGACTGTACTCATGGCCCTTCGGGGCGGCGCAAAAACTGGGGTAGCCCACTACTCCATACATGCTGCCCCGGTGACCCGAAAATCTTTCTATAAGCACACGTGCGTCCGTAGTTGTTGGGATCGGTAGCCACCCTCGTTGCGTGTACTTACTGCACCGGCGACGCAACGGGCGGCGCCCCACGAAAGGAACGACGATGAACCGATTTTCGCGGTTCGCCACCGCTGTGGCGGTGTCAGGCGGTCTCGGCCTTGCCGTTTTGGGGCTGGGCGCAGGAACTGCCCAGGCGTTACCGGGTGGTCCTGTACCACTCGGGGCGTGGCCCGGTTGCCCGGAGAACAACCCGTCCGGCCCCTGTAATTGGTGCCCAGGGGATCCACCGGTGCAGACCGGCAATCTCCGTGTGAATCCAGTGGTTTGGGACAACAACGTCTGCCACACCTACTGGTACGTCTACCACGGGCAGGGCAACGTGGCGCAGAACATCTTCGAAGGACCCGTTCCGCCGGCGCCGCCGCCACCGCCGCCCAACTTCACTCCGCCGCTGCCGCCGGGGCAATGCTGGTACCTCTTCATCCCGGGGCCGTGCTAGTCGTACGTGCCGTTCCCAGCCAGCGCGCCAGCACGGATTGCGTTCCGGTGCAGTCGCTTTCGCCGTAGGCCGACGCCCACGCGGCGAAGCCGTCGGGACGCACCAGTAGCGAGCTCAGCCTTTCGTCGTCCGAACCGCCCCTGATTAGTTTCTAACGGTCGGCGTACGACTTCGTCGAGTGCGAGGGGTTATCACGCCCTGACGATGAGACGTGTGGCCAGTGCGCTCAGGTCGGCCGGGCGTGGCTGTACGCGCACGTGGTGAACAAGGAGGATCTGAATGGTCTTCTGATTAGACGGCTGTGCGCCGAATCCGAACTGCCGCAACCGAATTCGAACCGCCAACCGAATCCGATCAGACGGCGCCTTGGACGATCGACGCGCTGGACCCTCTGCGTCAACGCGTTCCGCCCCGATACGTTGAACACCGGGTCAGAGCTAATACGATATTCCGAAAGGCGTCCAGGACGCCGGCAACGTGTCCCACGCGACCTCCGACCGATCCTCGCCGACATCGCCAACGGAATCGATGCCTATGGCCGACGACCTGCCCCCGATTTGGTAGAAGCGATGACCATCCACAAGCTCGAGTGGGTGGAGGGCTGAGGATGAAGCTCGGCCCGGCCACAGGGGAGCAGTGGCGGGCGGCGTTCCTAACCTAATGGGTAGGTGACCCTTCCCGTATAAGGAGCGGATTCTGGCTTCTGGACTATTTTCGGAACCGGCTCTCGCCTGCGACTGTTTCCTCATGACTCTGAACAGCGGCAACCACGGATCAAGCTCCGCCGCCAAACGCGGCCTCGCTGCGGGAATTCTGGCGTTGGGCGCGTTGGGCGCGCTGGGCAGCCTCGGGGCCGGACAGGCCAGCGCCGCGCCGGCTCTGCCACTGACACCGTCCATTCCTATCCCGCCACCATCCCCGACTGAGTCCGCCAGCGGCAGTCGGGCGGCGGAATGGCCGGTTAACGACATCAAGATCGGGAACCGCTCACAGTTCAGCCAGCCGGCGCCGCCGAGTCAGCAGACCAGCAATGCAGGGCGCCCACAGACTCTGGTTTTCAAGATTGGACGATTGGCCACGGACGCCAAGTAGCAACAGATTTACCGCCCGGGCCGTCGTTGTAGACACACCACGATGTGCACTCGATAGGCGGAACCTTCAGGGGTTCGGTCATGGTCATCGCTAGACCCACCCGTCGATCTCGTCGCCGGCCCCCACGATCAGCGCGACCAGCTCGAGCGCGTCCGCTTTGCAAACTCCCCGATCCTGGTTTGTTCGACGTAGACCCGGAGTGGTTCGACGACACTGCCATAGTCAATGAGACCGTCTGCGAGCTGAATAGCGGTCGTTCCGACGATCACGTCATCGCGGCCCCTGATGCCGCGGCTCACGCCGTACAGCACCGGGTAGCCCTGCGGATCGTCGTCCAGCCAGTCATCGGCAAAGGCGACGCCCGGGAGGCACTGGGACTTGGGGGAAATTGGCGGTGGTCATGGCTAGCTACCTCTCATTTGGGTTGCTAGCGCCCTGTGACCAGTTCACATACAGTTCATGCGGTTCGGATTCAGTCTGAGAAACGTTCTGACCTGCGATAACACTGGTGCGCGATACTGGGATTGAACCAGTGACCTCTTCCGTGTCAGGGAAGCGCTCTCCCGCTGAGCTAATCGCGCCGGGAACCTCGTTGGAGGTGGAGACGGGAATCGAACCCGTGTGCACGGCTTTGCAGGCCGTTGCCTCACCACTCGGCCACTCCACCGCTGGGGTTGATGCCACTGCACCTTCGAGCGGATGACGGGATTCGAACCCGCGACCCTCACCTTGGCAAGGTGATGCGCTACCAACTGCGCTACATCCGCGCGCCACGAACGAGTTCGTCGTCCGTCGCGAAGGACGACGATAGTCCACCAAAGTGTAGCCGCACAAATCCCGGCCACGGCCGTCGTGTCGAAGCCACCAACGAGCTCAGAACAGCTGATATGCGTCGCGTGAAATCGAGAAGCCCTTGCCGGTCTCGGTATCCCGACATGTGATGCCCGACTCCGCACTGTCGCATCGCAGTAGCCCGGCCGTGATCGACTCGCCATAGGGGAGCGGATTGCCGTCCGGCACGAGTGTTGTATCGCCGGCGCACACGAACTCGGCGCTGCCGCCCGGCCACAAGGCGACACCCTGGCCGTAGTCCCACTCACAATCGGCCGGACGAGGCGGCGGCGTCCACTTGCGCTCGTCGATGTCGCAGCGGACATAGCTCGATTTGAGGTAACAGCCGATGTTGCCCGACGGCGATCGGAACGGGGTGAACCGTTCCACATCTTCGTCGGCCGGTGCTTCCTTCATCAGCTTCGCGGGCTTGGCTAGCGTCGTTTGCTCGGGGACCGACGTCGACGACTGTGCCTCGGTCGCACCGCCGCCGCACCCGGCAAGCGTGGCGGCTACCGCAAGACCGAACAGCAGCAATACACCGCGATTCATGGTGCGAGACGATACCGGCGCCATCTCGGCCGGCGCCTCAGAACAATTCGCACGCGTCACGGGGCATCGAGAAGCCCTGGCCCGATTCCACGTTGCGGCACGTGATGCGCGACTCCGCGCTGTCACATCGCAGCGGTCCCGCGGCAATCGACTCGCCCTGCGACAGCGCGTCGCCCTGACCCAGCACGCTGTCGCCGACGCACACGAATTCCGCGCGGCCACCGGACTCCAACGCGATGTTGTACCCATAGTCGCCCTCGCACTCTGCGGGCCGAGGTGGCGCCGACCAGTCCTTGTCACCGATAGCGCAGCGGACATAGTCCATGTCGATGAGGCAGCCCATATTGCCGCTCGCTGCCGTGAAGAACGTGCTGTCAACGACCTGACGATCCGGATTCGTCACCGTCGTCGTGCTCGCGGCTTGCGTGGGGGTCGAGCCGCCACCGCACGCGGTAAGGGTCGTCGTCAGTGCAAGCCCGACAAGTAGCCGAACGCCGCGGTCAGAACAGTTGGTACGCATCGTAGGAGATCGAAAAGCCATGGCTTGTTTCGGTATTGCGACACGTGATCCCCGAATCCACGCTCTCGCAGCGGAACGCCCCTGAAGTGATCGATTCGCCGTCCTGCAGGGGCTCGTCGCTGCCGAAGACGGTGTCGCCGGCGCAGATGAACGCCGCGGGGTTGCCCAGACCGGTCCACGGATTGATTGCGATCATGTGCCCGTAGCTCTCTTGGCAGTCCGCCGGGGTCGCAGGCCGCGGCCAATCGGCATCGATGATGTCGCAGCGGACACCCTCGTCCATCCCGATGTTGCACGCGATGTTGCCGTCTGGCGACAGGAAGAAGGTGCTCTCGAACACCTCGCGGTCCGACTCGACGGGCTGCGCCAGGGCGCTCCCGCAGCCAACCAACGCCAACACGGTGACGAATCCGGCAACGACTGCGCAAACGCGTTCGACATGGTGAACCACCGCGTGACCATAGCGTGGCAACGACCGCTGACCACGCGAAACAGCCAAAGTCCACGCCGGTGTCCGCTACACCGGATTCTGGCCGAGGGCCCTTCGCGTGCTAGTCTTCGACGTCGTTCGACTCCCGGTCTCGTAGCTCAGTGGGAGAGCGTCCGCCTCACACGCGGAAGGTCGCTGGTTCGAAACCAGCCGGGACCACACGGTAAGAGTTGCTTGTCGTTTCTGTACAACATCCAGCTTGGTTCAGACGAATGTATGCCGTCTAGTCTGCTTCGCGTGTTTCGACGCTTTGGCTGGCGGCGGAGGGTAGGCGCTGGTTGTCGCGCCATGCGACCGTAGCGAGTCTTTACGGCCTCACGAGAATCGGACGCAGGTCGCCGTCCTCCGGCGCGACTGATAGGGCGCAGAGGATGATCCGAACCGAAACTCCGGCTCCCGCCAAGCCGACGACTGCTGAGTTCGGGGTACTCGACTCCCGCATGAGCGGCGGGTCCTTCGCCGAAGGCGGCGATGGCCATGGGCGGCGCTTGTCGCACAACGTATTCCGGAGGGCCGGCGGGATACCATTTTGTTCAGCGTCACCCGCCGCGACGGAACACCGCGAGCGGCGGCTACTCGCGCGGCCGCGATGTGTCGCAGGCAAGGGCAGCAATCAAGACGAAACCGTCTGCAGCGCAATTACATTGCAACGTCTCTGCCGTCGTCAGTAATGGCGGCGCGTACGAGCGTCGGCCATCGATCAGGACCGCGACGGAATTGCTGACCTCGCGCACGTTCGAGGCGATGCGCCGCCCTTCGTCGTGTTAAGCCCCAAATGCTCGTTGGGTAGCTGGAAGTAACTGGCTTCACGCAATCTCCCGCGAGGTCTTGACAGCCGCTGGCGGAGCCTCCTAGGGTCTATGTAACTTGTTACATTCAAATGTAACTTGTTCCACACGCCGGGCGCGGGGCCGATCCACACTGTTAGAAACGCAATGGACCTACTCCCACTCAGCGGCACTGCGTCAACACCGTCGACAAACGGGAGTATCTCCAGTGGCCATTTTCAGACTCAGGGCAGCCGCACTCCTCACTGCAGGCGCGCTCATCATCTCCGCGTGCAGTGGCGGTGCTCCGTCCGGTGACACCGACGGATTCACGCTCGTTGTGAACGGTTATGGCGGTGAGTACCAAGATATTTGGATGAACGCGGTCGGTCGCCCCTTCGAGGAGGAGACCGGCATCAAGGTGAACTACCTGCCGACGGGTTCAGCCGACGAGGACTATGTGGCGATTCGTGCCGCGATGGGTGACCCAGGTTTCGATATCGCGGTCATGACTGCTCAGGAGGTCATCCAGGGCGGCAAGGACGGTCTGCTTGCCAAAGTCACCGAAAGCGATGTGCCGAACCTGACCAACGTCTATCCCGAGATCAGCGAAGCGATTGGCGACGCTGGCGTGGTGCACGAGCTGCAGCAGGTGGTGCTCATGTACGACACCACCAAGTTTCCCGAACCTCCGACGTCATGGGAGGTCATGTGGGATCCGCAGTATCGCGACGGCACGCTTGTCTGGCAACCGTCGAACATTCTGGGTGTCTACCAGATGCTGATTGCTGCTGACTTGGCCGGAGGAAACGAGCGCGACGTGGCGCCGGGCTGGGCGAAACTCGGCGAACTTGCCGGCGATGCGCATGCCACTCCGAGTTCTTCGTCCGAAGCGGTGCCTTACATGGAGCAGGGTGCGCTGTCGGCGTTCCCGTACTTCGACGGCCGCGCAGCGATCTACTCCGAGACAACGCAATACGACTACGTCGTGCCCAAGGAGGGGACCTATGCCCTCCTTGCCGCGCTCGGAATCCCGTCTGGCGCTCACAACAAGGAAGCCGCCTACAAACTCATGAACTACTGGCTGAGCGACGCGGTCCAGGCGCGGTGGGCCCAGGCCTACCACGTCGGACCCAGCGTCGAAGGGGTCGCGCTGCCACCCGAGTCGAGAACGGGACACATCACCGGAGCAGAGGATCTGGCGAACGTTCGAATCGCTGACGCCCAAACGATCATCGACAACCGCAGTGACTACCTGAAGCAGTGGCAGCAACTGTTCGGGTGAGCAGCCGGGATGATCGAGAGACAGGGAATGTGCTTGTGACAGCGACAAAGACGGCGCCGCTACCGAGTGTGGGGCTCTCTGGACCGAAGCCGCGACCAATTCGAAAGATGTCCCTCCGCGCGCCGACGGCTCTGCAGCTTCCCGCAGTGCTCTGGTTGCTCACCCTGTGCTTCGTGCCTGCGGGCGCTCTGCTGGCGTCGAGCTTCCTGACCTACGAGGGTCCGCGAGTCCTATTCGATCCGACGATGCAGAACTACGCCGGACTTTTCGAGGACGGCACCTTCGTGCGCATCCTGTGGGCGACTGTCTGGGTTTCGCTTGTGACGGCGCTTACTTGCGCAACCTTGGCGTACCCAGTCGCGCACTACTTGGTCCGAAGCCGGTCGCGGTGGCGGCTGGTTGTGATGACGCTTGTGATCTCACCGTTGGTGGCCAGCGTCGTGGTCCGCACCTATGGGTGGCTCGTTCTTCTGGAGAACGACGGCGCGGTGAGCCAGATCTTGCAGTTCCTTGGGTTGATTGACCACCCGGTCGGCTTCCGAGGGACTTACGTCGCCATCATCGTCGGACTTGTGCACGTGTTGTTGCCGTTCAGTGTCTTTACGACGATGTCGTCGCTGCAAAGTGTTGATCCGTCCCTGGAGAAAGCCGCGCGCGACCTCGGCGCTGGTGCCTTCACCACCTTCATGAAGGTCACGCTTCCGTTGTCGAAGTCGGGCGTCCTTGCCGGCGTGATCCTTGTCTTCGCGATCTGCCTCGGTGCGTTCGCAACACCACACATTCTTGGCGGCGGCCGGGTGCAGACGCTGTCCACGTTGGTGCGAGACCGCATGGTGACGACGCTGGACTGGGGTCAGGCCTCTGCGGTCGCGATCGTGATCTTGGTTCTGGGGCTGGCGGTCGTGTCGTCCCTCATGTGGATCGCGCGTTCGCGGGCAAGCCGGCCGAAAGGGGGCTCGACGCGATGACGCGCCCTTCCAGTCGGCGGACGTTACGCCTCCGAGCCTGTGTTCAAGCCGTCGTACTGACGCTGATCATGCTGTTCATTGCGCTGCCCCTGCTGGTGGTCGCATGGACGTCGATCCAGTCCGAGACCTACCCCGGCTTTCCCCCTGCTGGTCTTTCGACGCGGTGGTGGCACGAGGCGTTAACCGCGCAGTGGTTATTGCCGATCGCTCAGAGTTTGGTGATTGGCGCGGCGGCGGCACTACTGGCGACGGTGCTCGGAACCTGCGCGGCATGTGGTTTGGCCAAGTCGACCGGACGGATGCGCTCGCTCGTCGATGGCTTCCTGGCGACACCCCTGCTGCTGCCCGAGCTGGTCATCGGTCTTGCGCTGCTGCAACTCGTTTCGCACTTGAATGCCAGATTCGTGCTCGGCATGCCGCTACTCATCGCTGCGCACGCCGTCGTGGGGATCCCATTCGTCGTCCGCACGGTCAGCGTGAGCCTTGCGGGCATAGACGAGCGTTGGGAACGCGCCGCGGCAGATCTTGGGGCATCGGGCCTACGCACCTTTGTGCACGTCACGCTGCCGCTGATCAAGAGCGGCATCTTCGCCGGTTCTTTGTTCGCGTTCATCACGTCTTTCAACAACGTTGAGCTATCGCTGTTTCTGGTGACGCGACAGGACACGCCGATCCCGATCGCCATCCTGCAGTACATGGACTACGAGTACTCGCCTGTCCTTGCCGCAGTCGCCGTCCTCACGGTCGTTCCTGTCCTGATCACAGTGGCCATCGCCGCGAAGTTCGTGCGACTGACCAGCTTCATCTACGACGGAAGAAAGTGATCGCCATGCCTGAAATGACCGCAACGGCCGCCCCTACCCAGCAGATTGCCCGTGTTGGGGCCGGCGACGTGGAGCTTAGGGACGTCGTCAAACGCTTCGGCGACTACGCCGCGGTCGACGGAGTCAGCTTGGTGGTGCGGCAGGGCGAATTCCTCACGCTCTTGGGCCCCAGTGGATGTGGCAAGACAACGACCCTCAATATGATCGCCGGGTTCGTCGAACCCGACGAGGGGGCCGTGATCCTTGGCGGCAGGGATGTCACACGCGTGCCCCCCGAAAAACGGCAGAGCGCCATGGTATTTCAGCAGTACGCGTTATTTCCACACATGACGGTGGCGCAGAATGTGGCCTTCGGCCTACGCATGAGGCGGGTCAACAAACGCGAGCGCGATGAACGCGTGAAGGATATGTTGCACATCGTCGGGCTCGACGGGCTCGGGGATCGCTACCCACAGCAGCTATCTGGAGGTCAGCAGCAGCGCGTCGCGCTGGCGAGAGCCAGCGTCGTACGCCCGACCGTGTTGCTCCTTGACGAGCCGCTATCCAACCTCGACCTCAAGCTGCGCGAGCAACTGCGAGCCGAAATCCGCACCCTGCAACAAGAAGTCGGGATCACGACCGTTTTTGTCACACATGATCAGACCGAGGCACTCATGCTGTCCGACCGGATCGCGGTGATGAACCGTGGCCGGATCGAGCAACTCGGGACGCCCAGCGAGATCTACCAGCGGCCGGCCAGTCCCTTCGTTGCGGGCTTCGTCGGACAGTCGAACTTGCTTGACGCTGAGGCACTTTGCGACGAGATGTCGGGTTCGGTGGTGGTCAGGCTGGCAGGCGACCAACACGTGCGGGCGCTGCCCCCGCACGGCAAGCCGGCCGCCGACCGTTGTCGCAAATTGTTGATCAGGCCCGAAGCCTTGCAACTCTCGTCAGTTGCCGGGCGTCAGCATCAGCCGACCGAACGCAATACGCTCACCGGCCACGTGAAGGACGTCATATTTCTCGGCGCCGAGTCGCACGTCGTCGCTGAGCTTGCAGGCGGTGTGCGCCTCACGGCGATCCTGTCGGCGGTGAAGGGGTCCTCTCTGCCCGCAGTAGGAACGCAGGTCACCTTCACAGCCGCCGTCGAAGACTGCCTCCTACTCAGTACCTAAGTACGAAATCAAAATAACCGCAATGTCGAGAAAGGACACCAAAATTCATGCGTGACCAGGTCGTAGTAATCGGGGCCGGCGTTATGGGCGCTGCTGTAGCCGCAGAGTTGTCCTGCCGAGGAGTTCCCGTGACCGTGCTCGAGGGCCGCCAACCATCCGCAGGAACGTCCGGGGCGACGTTCTCGTGGATCAACAGCAGCGGCAAGGAGCCACGGCCATACCACGACCTGAATGTGGAGGGGATGGAGGCGCATCGACGTTTCGCGCAGCGTGTCGGTGGGGCCGACTGGTATTTCGAGCGCGGCAACCTCGAATGGAAGGGCGCGCCCTCAGGTGGACAGGTGCGACTCAGCGACAACGACGCTCAGCTCAACGCCGCAGCGGTTCAGGCCCGCAAGGTCGACAGGTTGCAGGACTGGGGCTACGACGTCGAATGGCTGTCGCCGCAACAGGTACGCGAACTCGAACCCGAGTTGAGCGGTTCCGCGTTCGATGACACCGAGCGAGTCGCGTTCTACCTCAGAGAGGGCTGGATTGAGCCGACCCGGCTGATCGGTGCACTGCTTGCGGCGGCGCGCGCCGACGGGGCCACAGTCGTGTCGCAAGCCGAGGTGCGCGGGATCACGGTCGCCGGGAATCGAGTGACGACGGTCGAGACGGCCAACGGTGGGTCGATTCCGGTCTCTGCGGTAGTGAACTGCGCTGGGCCGCAAGCGGCTACGGTGGCGCGGCTGGTCGGGCTGGACCTGCCGATGCGGAACACAGTGGGGCTGCTGGCCTACACCCAACCCACGTCGGTCAATGTGCGTCACGTCATCCACGCACCTGGAATCCACCTGCGCCCCGATGGCGCCGGTCGGCTGCTTTTGCACACAGAGGAGGCAGACGGCGGCGTGACGCAGACCGCGAATGGCTGGCAGGTGGATCAGGCGGCTGCCGACCAGATGCTCGACGCGGCCATCGAGCTCTATCCCGGTATCCAAGGGGCGGCGGTGGAGGCAACGCGGGTGGGCGTGCGCCCAATCCCTGGCGACGGCCTGCCAGTGATCGGCCGCAGCAGCGGACTCGACAACTTCCACTTCGCCGTCACCCATAGTGGCGCGACACTGTGCCTTCGCGTCGCAGAACTGGTCGCCGATGGGATCGCGGGCGAGGACGTCGTCCCTCAGATGTTCGCCCACGCACGTTTCACGGACGCAGCCGCGTCCGTCGAGCCGGTGGGGTCGCGGGCATGAGCACAATCGTTGTACGGTCCGGCACCGTCGTCACAGGAGATGGCCGCACCGTCGAGCCCAATACCGACGTGGTTATCACGGGCGGCAAGATCGCGGAGCTTCTCCCCGGCGATGCGCAGCGCACCTACAGCCAGGCCGACCACATCATCGCGGCGTCCGGCAAGGTCGTGATTCCCGGCATCATCAACAATCACACCCACGGCACGGCGTTCGGGCCGCTGTTTCCAAGCGGGCACACAGCGTTGGCGGAAGATCAGGTACTGACAAACCTCGACACTCACCTGAGCCAGGGGACCACCACCGTCTTGTGCGTGGACGGATTCGTCACCGGTGCAGCTCTGGAGCGCACCAACGCCGCCCATCCGATGAACGTCATGCTGGCCTCCTGCAACACCCCGAGTTGCCTGGACGCCGCCCAAATTGCCGATGGCTCAGGGCTTCAGCCGGACAACGTGACGTTCACCGCTGACATTGCCGTGCGGGAAGGTGCTGTTGCGCTCGGCGAGATCGGTGCCGGGCACACGCTGGGCGGGGGTGGCGCCAGCTACATGTACATCCCAGCCGCAGTCGAGAAGAAGACCGGTAAACAGATCACCCCCGCCGAGGCCAACGAGTTGAAGTACGCGGTGCTTGGCCGGCACATCGACACCAACGTGTATGACGAGTCGCGCGTCGAGGAAGTTCTCAAGGAGTGTGGGCTCGACGGGCTGCTCACACCGCCGGAAGTCAAGGAGATCATCGACAGCATCGTGCTGCCAGCGTTCGACACCGCCCTCGAAGGCTTGGCCGAGGCGGCGGACCACGGTGGTCGCCTCGACGTCCCGGTGCTGGTTCACAACGCGGCCGCCTCCATGCGACAGGTCGCCCGGATCGCCAAGCAGGACGTGCGGCTGATCGCCGGACACTCCAATCACGACAGCTTCACTGTCCAGGAGGCGGTCGAGCACGCCCAACAACTTCGAGCGCTGGGGGTGGTCATTGACGTGTCGACGCTGGACGCCTTCCGTGCGAGGCGCCTAGTGGAGTCGCCGCACATCATGTTCACGATGCTCAAGGAGGGGCTTGTCGACACGATCTCAACCGATTACGCAGCGGGGTTCCACGACCCAATTCTGCTGGGGATCTCCGAGGCGGTGAAGGCAGGCGTCGTCGGCCTTCCCGCTGCGATCGCCATGGCGACGGCCAATGTGGCCGACGCGATCCCCGGCGTGGCGCCCAACCGCGGACGGATCGCGCCGGGGATGATCGCAGATGTCGTCGTGACCGACGAGCACAACCTGGAGAAGGTTGACACCGTCCTCCTCGGAGGGGCGATTGCCTTTTCTGATCCCGAGGGGAGGGATCGACCCTGACCGCCGTTCCTCCACACGACGCGACTTCCGCGCCGGACTTGGCCATCAGCTCGAGTCAGTCGCAGCGCACGCAGCGACCGACCATCCGTGACGTCGCCGCCGCATCGGGTGTATCCACCGCGACGGTCTCGCGGGCTCTTGCCGGCGACACCCGGGTGGACCCGGCCAAGGTGGCGTTGGTCCGGGCAACCGTAGAGGAACTCGGGTATACGCCAAACGGCCTGACACGAGCGGTCTTTCAAGGTCAGTCCAATGCGATCGGGATGCTCATCGGTGACGTCCGCAGCCCGTTCTACATGGAGCTGATACGTGGTGCCGAGGAGGTGGCGACGGCTGTCGGCACCCTGGTGGTGGTCGCCAACACTTCAAGCGATCAGAACCTGGAGCGCAAACTCATCGAGTTGATGGACGAGCAGCGTGTGCGCGGTCTCGTCGTGAACACCGGACCCGACACCGACGCGGTGACCACACGAATGGCCGCCCGGGGTGCCCAGGTGGTGGTGCTGGCCAGGCGTCCTTCGGGCACGGCGAAAAGAGTGCACAGCGTGCACCTCGACGACGAGGCGGCCGGAGCGATGGCGGCGACCCATCTCTACAACCTGGGACGCAAGCGGCTGGCGATCATTGCGAGTTCGCCGACGCGGGCCACCCAAGTCGCCCGAACCGCCGGCGTACTCCAAGCCGGGCCGCCGTCACGGAGCCGATGGACGCCACCAGTATTTGGGTGCGAAGGCGCGGACCCCGCCGACGTCGCGGCAGCCGTGCGGGACGTCCTCGAATACGGCAAGCCGGGCAACCGCCCAGATGCCATCGTTTGCACGGCCGGCATATTGACCCACGCCCTGTTCGCGGCTCTCAGTGCCGCGCGGGTCCGGATCCCAGACGACGTCGGCCTCGTCAGCTTCGACGATTTCCCGTGGGCGCCGTATGTGGATCCACCCATCACGGTTGTGGACCAACCCTCCAGAGAGATGGGAGTCAAGGCGGCGCAGATCATCTTGTCGGACCCGCCGGCCGACGATCCCATCGAGGTGGTTATGAAGCCCACGCTCGTGGTGCGTCGCTCCTGTGGAAGTTCGTAGCGCAGTGTCAGCTCGTCACATCGCCGCGCACCTGGCCGAGTTCATCGAGGGGTACGACCTTTCGGCCGCACCACCGAGCACAGTGGACCGTGCTGTGAGGCTCATCGCCGATGCGATTGCCTGCGGAGTCGGTGCCCGGCAAGTCCGTTGGGGCGAGAACTTGCACCGGGCCGCCTTCGCGCTCGGAAGCGGCATCCGGACAACTGCCGACGGTCCGGTTGTGCTTGCGGGTGATGCCCCCGGCGGCATGGCCTCGACCGCGGGCGTGAACGCCTCGCTGGTCAACTGTTTGGATTACGACGACACACATTTCGGCCACCCGGGCGCCGTCGTTGTCCCCGTGGCATTAGCGGTCGGCCACGGTGCCGGATCGTCCCGTGACCAACTTATTGAGGCGGTCATCGTCGGCTACGAAATAGCAGGCAAAGTGGCGGCGGCGACCAACCCGAGTCGATCGGCAAGGAATGTTGCTTGGGGGACCGGACTGCGGTTCGCACCTGCGGCGGCGGGCGTCGCCGGCAAGCTACTCGGACTCGACAGGCACCGGCTGGCGCACGCGTTGGCACTGGCAGCCTGCGATGGGCCAGTTCCCTCAGTTCGGCAGGCGGTGTACTCACCGGGAGGTCCCTCGATGGGCAAGAACAACTATGCGGCGTCGGCCACCGCAGGTGTCATGGCGGCGTTCCTCGCCCAAGAGGGAATCACCGGTCCGCTCGACATATTCGACAGCACTGGAGGCTTCGCCGCGCTCACCAGCACCGACCAGTGGCTGCCCACCGAGCTGACCTCCGACCGAGTCCACGTCGATGAGGTGGAAAGCAAGCCCTACTCGTGCTGCCGCAAGATCCACGCCTCGCTGGACGCCCTGCACGAATTGCAAGGCAGGCACGGCTTTTCCCACGAAGACGTGCTTGCGGTGACGCTGGCGAGTTCGGGATGGAGCGCCGGGGACTGCTTCGCCAATCCCCACCCGCAGCAGATCGTCGACGTGCAGTTCAGTGCCGCTTTCTGCACGGCGCTCGTGATGCATGGCGTACCGACCGGTGTCGACTGGTTCACCCCGGCCGTCCTGAGCAACGAGGCGTTGCACGCGACCTCACGAAAAGTCCAGCTGAAGGCTCCCTCGTACGCGATGCCGGCCGAGACGCGCTCGTCGTGGACAGAGGTCGAGGTCCGCACGACGTCCGGCGTGTACGAGTGCGCGGTGTCGACTCCGAAAGGCTCGCCGGGCAACCCGATGACCGACGAGGAGCTTCGCAACAAATCCAGCAGTCTCGTCGCGCCTGTGCTGGGGGCCGACCGGGCCTCGAAGGTATACCAGGCCGTCGTGGACCGGAACAGCCACGTCGACGCGCGCGGGCTCAGCGCCTTGCTCGCTTTGAACACCAGCGCGCCAGGGTGACCTTGTCACCCCGCGTGCTTCGCGCGAAAGCGCAGGAACAGCGGCCACGCGACTGCCAGGTTGTACACGACGCCCACAACGACGTACGGCCACCACGTGCCGTGCGCGCTGGCCACCCAGAACGCCTTGGCCGGCCAGTACGGGGGCAACACCCCGAACGCCAGGTTCCAGCCCGATTCGATGAACCACGGCAGACAGGGCAGCCCGGCGATGAGCATGCCAAGCGCCCGCATCATCGCCAAACCTTGGATCTTGTTGTTGGCCACCGCCACGATCAGCAGCAGCGTCACGACCGCCGACACTCCCGACAGCAGTCCGATCGGTATCAAGGCCGGCAGTACGCCCGGCGCGAGAATTCCACTGAACGACAGCGTCGCGATCACGTAGACGGTCGTCACCGCCATCACCGTGCCCGCGCGGTAGGCGAAAAAGGTTGTCAGCGGAATCGGTGTCACCTGTAGCGCGGCCAGTGTGCCGGCGTCGACCTCGTCGAGGACAAGGAACGCGGCCAACCCGCCGACAACGATGATGCTGGTGAGAAGGAGGAACGCGGTCAGGATCAACGGGTAGTACGGGACCAGGTCGAAGTCGTAGCGGTCGGCCAGCATCGTGGTGAAGCGCGGCGTCATGATATAGACCCCGCTGGTCCACAGGACCGGCGCGAACACGATCATCACCAGCAGCGGATCACGATACGTGCCTCGAATATCGTTGCGGCCAAACGCCAATAGCGCTCTTGTCATCACATTCCTCCCGACTTCGCGATGACATAGCGTGCGAACGCCACCTTCGCGACAGCGCACAAGCCGACGACCCACAGCGCGGGATAGCCCACCGCGTACAGCAGCTGCCACGGCGTGAGCGTCACCTGGTCGAAGGCCGCGCCCAGCAGAAGCATCGGGCCCTGCGTGGGCACCACGTACAGCAGCGGGTTCGGCCATACCCCGGAGAACTGCAACACCGGTGGGACAGTCAGCAATATGAGTGGGAACATCGCAGCGAGGAACCAGTCGCTGATCGACGGGAACGGCAGCGAGGAGATGAACCCGGCAAGCAGCATCAACAATGTCCCGAGCACCACTCCGGCCACCAAAGGTGCTGGGCGGTACGCGAACCCGTGCGCAATCGTGGAAACGGCCACCGCGACGAACAGCGAGATAAGCACCAGCGGGATCAGCTTGGCGGTCAAGTATTCCCAGAACCGCAGCGGTGTGGAGATCACCGCGCCAAGCGTGCGCTCCTGCTTCTCAAAAAACACCGTGCCCGCAATGAAGAAGAAGCCGATGATCGAGACGTCACCGAGCAGAATGTAGGGCTCGGCGACGGGCCGCAACCCATGGGGCATCGGCAACAGCACCGCCAGCCAGATGAGCCCGGAGAAGACAGCGGCATGCAGGAACCGCTGCCGCACCTGGAGTGTCACCTCGAGCTTTAACGCGCTGATCGCCCTGCTCATGACAGCCGCCGTCCGGTGACCTCGACGAAGACATCATCAAGACTGGCTTCCCGACTGTGAACGGTCTCAACGTAATTGGCGCGAAGCAGCGCATGAAACGCCGGATCATCGGCTAGGCCGTCCATCGCGAACTCGGCGCTGTCGAGGACGCCATTGTTGCCGCGGTACTCGACGCGCACCACGCGCTGGCTGCGCGCGACCCGCAATTCGGTCGGCGTGTCCAGCGCGACGATCTGGCCGTCCACGACGAAGGCCACGCGGTCACACAGCTCGTTGGCGGTGGCCATGTCGTGGGTGGTGAGAAACACCGTGCGGCCGCGGGCCTTGAGGTCGAGGATCATGTCCTTGACCTTGCGCGCGTTCACTGGATCGAGACCCGACGTCGGCTCGTCAAGGAAGAGCAGTTCCGGATCGTTGATCAGCGACCTGATGAATGTCAGCCGCATCTGCATTCCCTTGGAGTACTTGCCAACTCGGGTGTTGGCGTCGTCGGCGAGGTCGACCGCTGCCAGTAGTTCCAGAGGATCCAACGTCTCCCCGTCGTACAGCGAGGAGAAGAACCGCAGATTCTCCACCGCGGTGAGCTTCTGATAGTGGTTGGGCAGCTCGAACGACACCCCGATGCGCTGGTAATAATCGGAGCCCCAGTCCAGCGGATCCTTGCCCCACACCTCGGCGTCGCCGCCGTGCCCGCGCAGCAGGCCGATGAGCAGCTTCTGCGTGGTGGATTTCCCGGCGCCGCTGGGGCCGAGGAACCCGAAGATCTCACCACGACCGACGGTGAAGTCCATGCCCCGCACCGCCGGCTCGGGCGCACCGGGATAGGTGAAGGTGAGGCCGCGGACGCGGATCACCTCCGACGCCACGTTCAAGGGCTCAACGGTCTGCATATGTAGGTCGCCTTTCCGGGTGCGCGAATACCAGTTCCGACCAGACTTCCCGGAGCGCCGAAAGCCACTATACTGAACTTTCAGAAATTACTGAAGACTCAAAGTGGAGGAGGCGTGATGGCCGAGAACCACGATGACCAAGAGGGCGCCGAGGCACTTGCCCTCGTGCTGGCCAACCACGGCCTGCAGCGCATGTCGTCACGCGTGTTGGCCACTCTGCTGTTCACCGAGCAGCCGACGATGACGGCGGGTGAGCTGGCCGAGAGGCTGCACGCCAGCGCCGGCGCAATATCGGGCGCCCTGAAGATGCACATGTCGGTGGGGCTCGTCGAACGGGTACCGGCACCTGGCAGTCGCCGTGACCACTACCGCTTGCGCGACGACGCGTGGGCGGTGCTCTACACCAATCAGAACGAGGTGATCGCGGCGTTCCTGAACGCCGCCGACGCAGGCATCGCCGACACCGGACCCGACAGCAGGGCCAGGCACCGCCTCACTCAGATGCGCGACTTCTACACATTCCTGCTCGACGAGATTCCGGTGCTTCTTGAGCGCTGGCAAGAGCGTTCGGGCGCTCCTAAGGCTTAGCGGTCGACGCGCCGATCATGTTGGTGCGACGTGCAAGCTAGGCGCGCCAGGAACAGTCATCACCGATCTTTGTTGAAGGTTGTACGCAGCCAACGAGAGGATGCCAAACACGATGGCCCAGAACGGTGCGCCGAAGGTGAGTATCTGGACCGACGTCAGGCCAGAGCTTGGTGAGGTCCGAGGCGCGACTCGGTACGCGGAGTTGCTCGACGAAGCGCGACTGGCCGATTCGTTGCCGTTCCACGCCTTCTGCACGACTGAACAGCACGGAGTCGACGACGGTTATCTGCCGGCCCAGCTGACCTTGATTGGCGGGTTGGCGGTGGCGACCGAACGCATTCGCTTCATGACCAACGCCCTGCTATTGCCGTTGCACCCGTGGCGTCAAGTCGTCGAACAGTCGATCGTGGCCGATCTGCTGTCGGGGGGCCGGTTGTCACTCGGGGTAGCAGCGGGCGGGTACGCACGCGAATTCGCGCTGTTCGGTGTCGACCCTCGCCAACGCGCCGCACTCATGGAGAGGGGACTGGCGTTTCTCCGGCAGGGGTTTCATGAAGGTACGTTGCCGGACGGGCCCGATGGAAGCGACGTCGTGGTGTTGCCTCGGCCCGTCCAAGACCGCATACCGGTTTATCTCGGTGGCGGGGCGCCGAAGGTGCTCGATCGCGCCGTTCGTCTGGCTGACGGCATCACACCGGTCGATTTCTTTGCTCCTGAAGTCGAATTCGCAGACCTTTGGCAGAACAGGTTCGCCCCGGTGCTAAAGCGGCATGGCCGATCACTAGCCGACTTCCGGTTCACGATATGTGTTCCGTTGTGGGCATCCGAGGACCCCGAGCGTGACTGGGATCTGTTCTACAAGAGGGCGATTGAGTATCAGTTTGGGCAGTACGCCGCTTGGGCCGGCGACCGGTCCAAGGTCGGGGTCCAAAGCGAATCCGATACGCCGTGGCAGCGCGAGAAGATGCTCGTCGACACTCCGGAGAATCTCGTGCGACGTCTCAACGACATTCGGGCCAGCGCTCCGTTTCACGAGATCGTGTTCTGGTACCGCATTCCGCATATCGGTCATGAACGGGCGATGGCTCATCTGGAGTTGGTCGCGAACAAGGTGGTGCCCTTCCTCACCTGACCAGCGCTCGCGCCGTAGGCCGCTCTACTTCTCGCGCAGCACGAGTGAACGGCTCAGCACGATCCGTAGCCGCAACAGTTCGGTGTCCGCGTCGAAATCGGCGTCACTGCACCGCAGATACAAGCCGTCGACCATCAGCTGCGCCCACTGCGCCGCATGCGCCGGATCCCAATCCGGATCCGCGTCGCCTGCGGTCTGCAGGCGCCCGATGAGGTCGGCCAGCAGTACTCGCGTCCCCGCATCTCCCTCGTCGAGGATCTCGGCAACCCGGGGATCCGCCGTGAGCTGTCCAAGGATCGCCAGCATCATCGAGCCGACGGTGGGATCGCGCAGATCGGCGGTCATGCGGTCGATGACTGCCCACATGGCCGCACGCGCGTCCGTGGTGTCGATGGCGGCCAGGTCGGAAAGCAGGGTATCCCTGTCGGCTTCGAGCACGCCGTGAAAGATTGCTCGCTTGTCGGCGAAATAATGAAACAGCGTGCCCGACCCGACACGGGCGGCGGTGTACACGTCCTTGACGGTCGTGTTGTCGTAGCCCTTCTGCGCGAACGCGATGGCCGCACCGTTGAGAATCTGCGCCCGCCGTGCGGCATGTCGCTCGGGATCAACCGTGCGCATCGTCGTTCTGCGGTGTGTCGCTGTGTCGTTCGCGCTCGACGCGCTTCTTGCGTCGCTCGACCTCACCTACCGCGATGAGGATGGCCACGACGACCGGCACCAGGTATTGCAACCACGGCAGGTCGAGATCCGGCAGCCAGCCGAACCAATCCCGTTCCGGCAGTAGTCGAAACAGCCACGACAGGGGATCGAGGTTGCGCAGCCACTCAGGCGGCGAGATGTCCGGCAGGTCCGGCAACCACGACATGTCGATGCTGTGCAGCACACTGCGCACCGCAGCACTCACCAGAGCGCCGACGCCGAGCACGCCAAGGACCACCGCGAGAACCTCGCCGGCCACGTGCCGCGCGGCATAGAGATGGGGATGCGCTTCGCGAAATGCGTATCGCCGCCGCGCCTTTGTACCCTCTGGCGGCACGAACGGCGTAGTCAGCGGTCGCCGAGTGAGTGCCTCGGGGTCTTTCTCCACCAGATCGGCGCGACGCAGACGCGAACGTAATCCCCGCGATACCCGCACCGTCTGCACAGCATCGTCGACGGAGCCGAGGTCGAACACCGCGTCACCCAACACACCAAGCGACTTACGTGCGGTCAGTTGGCCATCGGCTTGCAGCCACACTTGTCCCGCTCCGTCGTAGTGCACGACCAGATTGCGGCCGCGGTCCCTCAGGGTCCACCTCTCGGGGGAGTGCAACATGGCACGGACATTACTGGAATCCGTGTTCCAAGAAAAGGTACGCAGGTAGGAGGTGTCAGCGGCGGCGTCGCCAGACCACGATCCCGACGGCAAGCGCGCCGATCAGCAGAACCGCAGCGACAGGCACGCTGCGGGCGGGGTTATCGGTCGCGGTATGCCGCAACGTGTCGGCCTTTTCGACAACACGGTCCTTTGTTTCGGCGACCTTTTCCTTCGTGCGCTCCTTGACGTCGAGCTTGGCCGACAAGGCTCCGACTGTGCTTCCGAGTTCTGCACGGGTGCGCTCGATGTCGGCCTGGATGTCGTCGATGCCGGCGTCGGGGCCGGGCTCGGGAGCGGCGTTAGGTCCGGTCATGGCGAGCGTCCTTCAGTTCTTCGATATCGGCTTTGACGGTTTCGACGGTCCTTGGCGCCGCCGGTGTGACCTCCCGCGCCTGGCCGCGCCCCACGAGCGCGGCGATTCCCGCGACGAGGAACAGCACAAGCCCGACGACGGCCGCGGCCGCCCAGACGGGCAGTACCAGCGACAGCGCGGCGACAGCCGCGGCGATCATCGTGGCCAGCCCGAGAAATGCGAACAGGCCCGCGACGCTGAACAGACCCGCGCCGAGACCGGCGTGTTTGGCCGACTCCTGAAACTCCTTTTGCGCGAGCCGCATTTCGTCGCGGATCAACCGCGACGTCTGCGACGACAGTTGGCTTATCAGTTCGCCGGTCGACGCTGTTGCGGCCGGCTTGGATTCCACGGACATTCCCTACCCACCCCTCTCTCGCGGGAGTGATGCCCGCCTTTCGCGGGCGTCAAACACCGGTGGCGCCTCAAATCAGCGCCCCTTCGATGACGGACACGCATCTGGTTCGCAACGGTTTGGTACGCGCCTGGCCAGCAAACGCTAGCGAACGTCACCATTTGGAAACGGTGCGGTGCGGCACGGTGCGCGTGTCGACCTGGACTGCTGATAATTGACGCGGTCGTCTAACGACGACCGCGATGCGGCACGCATCGTGAACCGAAATTTTTGAGTGCGAGCGAAGGGTTCGACGTCGATGACGATCTTCAAGCGATTCAACATCGCGGTAGTTGTTGCAGGGGCTGGGATGTGCGGCGCCGCTGTGACGTTGAGCCCGGTCGCTGCGGCCGCCACGTTCTCGGCCGGCGGTTACGAATGTCTCCAGACTTCGGCGGGCGACGCGGCCGCTGCACTTCCGGCGGCCGCCCCGTGCGCGGCTCCACTCAGCAGCATGGCTGGTGTTCCGATGGCGTTGCCAGGGCCGGTTCCGGTCGCGCCGCCGGTGGCTCCTCCGATTCCAGTGGCTCCTCCGCTGGTGCCGCCGATTCCTATGGCACCGCCGGTTCCGGTGGTTCCACCGGTGGGTGCGCCGATAGCGGCGGGTGCCCCGATCGCTGCTGCTCCGATCGGTGCCCCACTGGTGGAGATGGCCGGGACCGGTAAGGGAGCGCCAACTGGTCCGTTGCCAGCGGGAGCGCCTGCGTCGGGTCAGCCGATTCTGCCTGGCCCCGCGGGCTGACACCGCGCTCAGATAGTCCTTGATCCGGGTTGGCCCGGCGACGAGTAGCCACGCGTCGCCGGGCCAAACCCGTTGATCGGCATTGGAACTGAAAACGCCGCGGGGCCGAGTGTGCGCCACCTGCGTCGAGTGTGCATGTGCGGCAGTGCTTACCAAGAATTCCCGCAGAGGGGACACGCTCGACGCAGTCAGTGCACAGTCACAGCGGTACAGGCACGCTCGGCGAGACGAAGCGAAACTACGTGCGGAGTCTGGTCAGCCAGAGACCGTGCGAGGAACTTCGATGTTGTTCTCCTGCACAATGATCGGGTCGCCGACATTGGCCGTGTTGAAATACCACTCGGCGTCCTCGGTGCTGAGCCCGATGCAGCCGTGGCTGACGTTCTCATACCCAAGCGAGTCGACCGCCCACGGAGCCGAATGCACGAAAAGGCCTCGGGCAGTGAAGCGGACAGCGTATTCCACGTCCAGCAGGTAACCGTCGGGAGCGTCGACGGGGATCCCGACGCTGCTCGAATCCATCACGACGTCGCGTTCCTTGGCAAGGACGGTGTAGGTGCCGACGGGTGTCGGATACTCCGGCCTTCCCATCGAAGCCGGGAGCACGCCTGGCTTTCCCCAGTGGGCTCGATGGTGCGGCGTCGGCAGTTCGACGGGCGGTCCCGCTTCGACGCCGTCGATGCTGACGGTGAATGAATGATCGGAGATATTGGCAACGCCGACGACCTCAGGACCCGTCGCGAAGTTCATCAACCGGCTGCCCACCGATAGTGCCACCGTGCTGTGCGCCGGCCAGTATCGGTCCGGAACCCATTGCACGACATTGGTTTCGAGCCATTCGAACTCGCCTGTCATCGCGGGCGTCGACTTGAGGTCGATGGCGCGCTCGGCCGCGCGCCTGTCGGCGACGGGCGCGGTGAACGTCACCACAATGGGGTGCGCCACCCCGACGACGTCGCCGGTGGCCGGCAGTACCGAAGCGATGGCGGGGTTGAACAACGGGTTCACCGCCGCGGGGGGCGTGAACGACTGGCTAGCTCCGGCCATGGTGGTGCCCGACGACCCGGCAGGCACAATCGTGTTGATCCCGATTGCAGCAAGAACGCACAGTGAAACCCCACGCATGGCTTACAGTTCCTTCGAAATTACAACAGTGTCAATTAGATCGTAGGGGTACGGCGGCGATCCGATGTGTAGGTGTGCCTTAGCAATTCGGTCAATAATGCGTCACGCTTCGGACACGGCGCGACGCAAGCCCGGTGGACGCTAGCTTGCCGACTGCGCCGTGGTAACAAGGTCGGCCGCGACCTGAATCAGCGGCACGTTGGAGTCCTGCGACAGCTTGCGCAACAGCTCGAACGCCTGAACCGGATCCACGCCATAACGCTCCATGATCATGCCCTTGGCTTGACCGATGACGTCGCGGCTGGCGAGTGCGCGCTCGAATTGCTCGGCCCGACGCGCCGCGTTCCAGGCCACCGACGAATGGGCGGCGAAGATCTGCCCGATGGTCTTGGTCGCCGCGTCGAAAGCGCCGGCCTGCTCGGCGTAGACGTTCAGAGCGCCCATCGTCTCGCCGGCGATGAACATCTGAAAGGCCATCACCGACCGGATCGGCGTTTGCGCAAGGACGTCGCGCGCATACAGCGGGAACCGCTCATCGGTTTCGAGGTCGACGACGTGGACCGTCTTTTCCTCCCACGCCGCCGTCAGGCACGGGCCCTGCTGGTGCCGCTGCTGAATCTCGTCGAGCAGGATGGGCCACTTGTGTGTCGCCGCGGGGGTGTCGATGTGCTTGGCGTTGCGCGTGACGGTAACACCGGCGTATTTCGCGCCGGGGATCTCGACGGCGGCGTGTTCGGCCAACTCCGCGATCACCGTGTCCGAGTCGGTGTCCGGCCGCCCGTACAGGTCCTGCACCATCTCTGCGATGCGACGGTGGGTCGCTACCACCTCATCGGGTTCGTTCACCTGGCCACCCTCGTCGTGCTTGCTAGTGCTCTAAGGCTAGACCTACAGCGCCCGCAGGTAGCGGTTGGTGACGATCTGCTGGATCACCGACGTCACGGGGGAGCCCAGCCTGCTCCACCACGTGGCGTGGCGCGAGAACGCCGTCACATCCGCATACACCTCGTCGGTCGACGGGTCGTAGCGGACCAGGAACAACTCCTCACCCGATTCGGCGTGGCCAGGCAGGGTGCCATACGCGAACCCGCGCTGATCAGGTTCGTCCACGACATAGACCACCCGGCACGGCGCGCGCACCGGTCCAAGGTGCACGATCACGTCCGATCCGACCGCGGCGACCTCGGTCGTCGCTTCGACCCGAACCCCGGCTCCGCGAAGCATGCCCCACCGCATCCCGTTGGCGGCGGCGTCCTCGAAGCGGGGCCGCCCGCGGCCGATGACGGCCGACTTCTGCACATGGTGGTAGTCGGCGGGCAGCGGTCCAGCTGTCGCGCCGACCTCGGCATAGGTCAACGGCATCGCAGCAAGCTCACACAGCTTCACCAGGCCACCCTGCCATTGGCGGCGTACGGTGCGGAATATGACCACCTTCACCATCGGCGGCGACCTCACCGTCAACCGTCTTGGCTTCGGCGCCATGCGCCTGACGGGTAAAGGGGTGTGGGGCCCGCCGGCCGACCCCGACGAATGCATCCGCGTGCTGCGTCGAGCCGTCGAACTCGGCGTCAACTTCATCGACACCGCGGACTCCTACGGCCCCTACGTGTCGGAGACGACTGATCCGCAAGGCCCTGCATCCCTACGCCGACGGCGTCGTCGTCGCGACCAAGGCCGGTCTACTGCGCACCGGGCCGGACGAGTGGCCGGTGCTCGGCTACCCGGCCTACTTACGGCAAGAGTGCGAGATGAGCCTGCGCCGGCTGCACGTGGACACCATCGACCTGTTCCAACTGCACCGCATCGACGACAAGTTCCCCGCCGAGGATCAGCTCGGCGAACTCGTCAAGCTGCAGCAGGAAGGCAAGATCCGGCACATCGGCTTGTCCGAGGTCTCCGTGGAGCAGCTCGAAGCCGCCCAGAAGGTCGCGCCCATCGTGTCGGTGCAGAACATGTACAACCTCACGATGCGTGGCAGTGAGGCGCTGCTGGATGTCTGCGAGGCGCAGAACATCGGCTTCATTCCGTGGTTTCCGTTGGCCGCAGGCCCACTCGCCGCGCCCGACGGCCCACTGCAGCGGATCGCCGCCGACCACGACGCCTCCGCGTCGCAGCTGGCGCTGGCCTGGCTGCTCAAGCGGTCGCCGGTGATGCTGCCCATCCCCGGCACGTCGAAGGTGGCACATCTCGAGGAGAACGTCGCGGCCGCCGAGATCGCACTGTCCGACGACGAATTCGAGACGCTGAGCAAGGCAGGCTCGACCAGCTGACCTACTCGCCAATGACGCGCAGGTTGTAGGCATCCTTCAGCTCGGCGATCCAGTCGTCGAAGAACTCGATGCCGTGCGGCTCGCCGAGGCGATTCAGTTCGTCGAGCCCAATCGGCCCCTGTTGCAGCCGGTCTCCGAAGTCCTTGAAGAAGAGCTCGAATCCACCCGGCGTGTACACCTCGATCAGGCGCGCGGGGTCCGGACCCGCGTTCCACATGGTGTGGGGGACCAGGCGCGGCTTCATCACCCAGCAGCCCGGCGTCGCCTTGACGACCTCGTCGCCGACGCGCGCGTGCATCTCGCCCTCGAGAATGTAGAGCCAGACGTCGTTCTGGTGAACGTGCGGCGGCAACAGCAGACCCGGCTCGAACGGCTGCTCGATGATCGCGACGGCGCCGTTGGTCTCCTCGCTGTAGAGCTTGATCAGAACTCCGCTGGCGTCGTCGCCCTCGTCGCCCGCGATCAACGTCTTGCCCTTGACGCGGTCAGGCATCTGCGTACTCCTTGCCGAGCCGGTGAGCGGCTTCGATGGCCAGTGCATATGAGCGGTCATGGTTTTCGCGCAGATGGGCAAGGGCCGGATCGTGGCGGGAGTTGACCAGTTCCGCGGTGACGAACGCGGTGTCCGTCACGGCGAAATGACCGGCGAAGAAGTCACGGAGATACCGCTCTTGGTAGTTGAACGCGGCCTTCGGGGTGCCCTCGACGTATGAACCACCGCGGGCGGCGGCTACCACAAAACGTCGCGGCGCCAACGACATTCGCGGAAACGTCACCTGATCGAGCCACGCCTTGAGTGCCGCGGGGATCGAGTAGTTGTACATCGGCGTTCCGATCAGCACCACGTCGGCGGCGCGCAGCTCGGCCAGCAGCGGCGCCACGATGCTCCACGCCGACGCCTGCGCGGGTGTTCGCACCAATTCGGCGATGCGGTCCAGATCGGTGCCGCCCTGCGCGAGGACCGCGTCGCACAGCTCGGTCCACGCCTCGTCGATGAAGGGGACCGGATCCGTGGCCAGGTCTCGATAGAGATAGTCGCCGTCGGGATGCTGAGCTCGCCACGCCGTGGCGAACGTGGCGCTCAGCTCCCGGCTGATCGACTGGCGGCGGGCGCTGGTGTCTACGTGCAGCAAGGTGGTCAATTCCAGGCTCCTTATAACTGGTCACGGTGTCCGGTTATCGCGACAATAACACTAACCGGACATCGTGCCCACTTATTCCGGTGGCCGGTTATATTGCGTTGATGGACACCGGCCCCGAGCGTGCGGACGCGGCGCGCAACCGGGCACGAGTGCTGGCCGCTGCTGCCGAGCTGTTCGCCGCCCGCGACCCGCGCACGGTGACGATGGACGACGTCGCCAAGGCCGCAGGCGTCGGGCGCGCGACGGTCTACCGGCGATATCCCGACACCTGGTCGATCGCCGTCGCGCTGCTCGACGAACACGAACGGGCGCTGCAGGAGCGGCTGATGCGCGGCGACCCACCGCTGGGTCCCGGCGCGTCACCGGCCGCGCGGCTCGCCGCGTTCTACGCCGCAATGATCGAACTGCTCGACGCACATGTGGACCTGGTCCTTGGCACCGAGACGGGCGGGGCCCGATTCGCGACCGGCGCCTACGGCTTCTGGTCGGCACACGTGCGCTCGCTGCTGGTCGCTGCGGGCACGTCCGATCCCGATGCGATGGTCGACGTCCTGCTGGCCCCACTTGCCGCCGAGGTTTACGTCCACCAGCGTGGCCGCGGCCTGACGTCGGTGCAGATCTCGCAGGCGTTGGACCGGCTCGCACACGACCTGCTTGACGACACCCGGTAGGCCGTTCGGCATGGCGCGCAATACCTTGATGGGGTGACCACTGAGCAGCCCGTCGCGGCGCACCCCGGCGGGGGATTCAATCCGCCGGTTCCTACCACCCGCGGCGGACCGGATTACGGCCGGTTCGTCGACGCGGTCCGTGCGCTGCAGGACCACGCCCGCGCGGCCGACGCCCCCGACGAGGTGATCACCGAGGCCGCGAGTCTGATCGAGAAGGTCTCGCAGCTGCTCGCGCCGTACGACGCCGACGAGTGGGCCTCCCCGTCGGGCCGGCGGATGGACCTGCCCAACCGTGGCAACATCCTGCAGATCCCGGTGGACCTGCGCATCACCGAGGACGGCAAGGTCCGCGGCACCGCGCGGTTCCAACGGTTTCACCTTGGCCGCAACGGCGCGGTACACGGCGGCGCGGTCGCGATGTTGTTCGACTCGCTGCTCGGGTTCACCGCGTTCAAGCTCAGCGGCAGCAAGGCGCAGCGCACCGCGTTTCTGCATGTCGACTACCGCAAGATCGCGCTTGTCGAGAAGGAACTGCAGGTCGACGCCTGCCTGGACGGTGTCGAGGACCGCAAGATCTTCGTCTCGGGCCGCCTGCTTGAAGGCGACGCGGTGCTGGCCGAAGCCCACGCGCTGTTCGTGAAGCTGAAGCCGGGGCAGCCGTGAAACAAGACGAACAATCAGAACAGGACCGCCCGTCCATCCGTCGCCGGTGGGCGCGCTGGCGTGACCGGCTGCGTGAGCGGCGCAGAGCCGAGTTCGTTTACCGCATCGTCGTCGGGGTCATCGGGCTGGTCGTCCTTGGCGTCGGCATCCTCGCGATCCCGTATCCGGGTCCCGGCTGGGCCATCGTGTTCGTCGGGCTTGGCATCCTGGCCACCGAGTTCGACTGGGCCCGACGGCTACTGGCCTACGCCAGGGAGCGCTACGACAAGGTGATGGAGTGGTTCCATCGACAACACGCCATCGTGCAGATCCTCGGTGGGGTTTTCACGGCGCTGATCGTGGCCGCGACGCTGTGGCTGCTCGGCGCGCTCGATTGGACGGCGGAATTGGTCGGCTTCGAGCGCGAGTGGCTGAACAGCCCTATTGGCCTGGGGTCGTGACCACCCGCCCCGATAGCATGGTCGCGTTCAGTACCCCTCAATCCCCGAAAGCGAGTCACCGATGAGTGCCCCCGCCAGCTCCGCCCCAGCAGCCCCGATCCGGGTAGCTGCCGGGACTACCGCCGGGGCGGCGGTCCGTGAAGCAGGCCTGCCGGGGAGGGGCGCCGCGGACGCGATCGTGGTGGTCCGCGACGCCGACGGCCGGCTCCGTGACCTGGGCTGGACGCCCGACACCGATGTCGAGGTGACGCCGGTCGGCGCCGACACCGAAGACGGCCGCAGCGTCATCCGGCACTCGGCCGCGCACGTGCTCGCCCAAGCCGTGCAGGCCATGTTCCCCGAGGCCAAGCTGGGCATCGGCCCGCCGATCACCGACGGCTTCTACTACGACTTCGACGTGCCGCGCGCGTTCACGCCGGAGGATCTCGAGGCGCTGGAGAAGCGGATGCGCGGGATCGTCAAGGAAGGCCAGCTGTTCTCCCGGCGGGTCTACGAGTCCAAAGACCAAGCGCGCGAAGAACTCGCCGGCGAGCCGTACAAGCTCGAACTCGTCGACGACAAGTCTGGTGACCCCGAGGTGATGGAGGTGGGCGGCGACGAGCTCACCGCCTACGACAACCTCAATCCCCGTACCCGCGAACGGGAATGGGGCGATCTGTGCCGCGGGCCGCACATCCCGACGACCAAGTACATCCCGGCGTTCAAGCTGACTCGCAGCTCGGCGGCGTACTGGCGCGGCAATCAGGACAACGCCAGCCTTCAGCGCATCTACGGCACCGCGTGGGAGTCGCAGGAGGCGCTGGACAAGCACCTCGACCTCATCGAGGAAGCGCAGCGACGCGACCACCGCAAGCTCGGCGCCGAACTGGACTTGTTCAGCTTCCCCGACGAAATCGGTTCCGGCTTAGCGGTTTTCCATCCCAAGGGTGGAATCATCCGTCGCGAGTTGGAGGACTACTCCCGGCGCAAGCACAGCGAAGCGGGCTACGAGTTCGTCAACTCACCGCATATCACCAAAGCGCAGCTGTTCCACACCTCCGGGCACCTGGACTGGTATGCCGACGGCATGTTCCCGCCCATGCACATCGACGCCGAGTACAACGAGGACGGCACGCTGCGCAAGCCGGGTCAGGACTACTACCTCAAGCCGATGAACTGTCCGATGCACTGCCTGATCTTCCGGGCGCGCGGGCGGTCATATCGCGAACTTCCGTTGCGGCTCTTCGAGTTCGGCACCGTCTACCGCTACGAGAAGTCCGGTGTGGTGCACGGGCTGACCCGCGTGCGCGGCCTGACGATGGACGACGCGCACATCTTCTGCAGCCGCGACCAGATGCGCGGCGAGTTGACGTCGTTGCTTCGATTCGTGCTCGACCTGCTCGGCGACTACGGCCTTACCGAGTTCTATCTGGAACTGTCCACCAAGGACCCGGACAAGTTCGTCGGCTCCGACGAGTTGTGGGAGGAAGCCACCAGCGTCCTTGCCGAGGTGGGCGCCGCCTCCGGCCTCGAGTTGGTGCCCGATCCCGGTGGCGCGGCCTTCTACGGCCCCAAGATCTCGGTGCAGGTCAAGGACGCGCTGGGCCGCAGCTGGCAGATGTCGACGATCCAGCTGGACTTCAACTTCCCCGACCGCTTCGAGCTGGAGTACACCGCAGCCGACGGCAGCAGGCAGCGGCCGGTGATGATCCACCGCGCTCTGTTCGGCTCGATCGAGCGGTTCTTCGGCATCCTCACCGAGCACTACGCGGGCGCGTTTCCGGCCTGGCTGGCACCCGTGCAGGTGGTCGGGATCCCTGTCGCCGACGATCACGTCCCGTACCTCAACGGCCTTGTCACGCAACTGAAGATGCAGGGCGTCCGGGCCGAGGTGGACTCGAGCGATGACCGGATGGCCAAGAAGATCGTCAACCACACCAACCAGAAGGTGCCGTTCATGTTGGTGGCCGGTGACCGGGATGTGGAGGCAGGTGCCGTCAGCTTCCGGTTCGGCGACCGCAGCCAGGTCAACGGCGTGCCACGGGACGAAGCGATCGACGCGATTGCCCAATGGGTCGCGAGCCGGGAAAACGTGGCGCCCACAGCCGAACTGCTCAAGGTGGGCAAAGGCACGTGATGGCTCCTGACGAGCAGTCGATCGTCGACAAGGGCGCGGGCGAGCCCGACCACTTGGAACGACTGTGGACGCCGTACCGGATGACCTACATCGCCGACGCGCCAATGAAAGGCGGATCGGCGGCGTCGACCGAGCCGTTCACCGATATCCCGACGATGTCGGACGAGGATGGTCTGGTGGTGGCGCGCGGCGAGTTGGTTTACGTCGTGCTGAACTTGTATCCGTACAACCCTGGACATTCGATGGTGGTGCCGTATCGGCGGGTCTCCGAACTCGAAGATCTCACCGACGCCGAAGGCGCGGAGCTGATGTCGTTCACCCAGAAGACGATTCGCGTGATCAAGTCGGTATCTCGACCGCACGGGTTCAACGTCGGGCTGAACCTCGGCAGGTCGGCGGGTGGGTCGCTCGCCGAACATCTGCACATGCACGTGGTGCCCCGCTGGAGTGGCGACGCCAATTTCATCACGATTATCGGCGGTGCGAAGATCGTCCCGCAGCTGCTGCGTGAGACCCGTGAACTGCTGGCCACCGAGTGGGCGAAACAGCAGTGAGCAACTTCTACCTGATGACCCGCGCGGCCTACGCCAAACTGTCAAGGCCGGTCGCGAAAGGCGCACTGCGAGCAGGCTTTACCCCCGACAGCATCACAATCCTCGGCACGGCAGGTTCGGTCGTGGCCGCGCTGACCCTGTTCCCGATCGGACAGCTGTGGTGGGGAGCGGTGGCGGTGTCGTTCTTCGTGCTGGCCGACATGCTCGACGGGGCGATGGCCAGGGAACGCGGCGGCGGCACCCGGTTCGGAGCGGTGCTGGACGCGACCTGCGACCGACTTGGCGACGGCGCAATTTTCGGTGGGTTGTTGTGGTGGGCGGCGTTCGGGCTCCAAAGCGCCACGCTGGTGGTGGCCACGCTGATCTGTCTGGTCACCTCTCAGGTGATCTCCTACGTCAAGGCCCGCGCCGAGGCCAGCGGCCTCTCGGGTGAGGGCGGTCTTATCGAGCGGCCGGAGCGGCTGATGATCGTGCTTACCGGGGCCGGCTTCTCTGGCCTGTTCGGGGTGCCTTGGCTGTTGCACGGCGCGATGTGGGTACTCGCGGTGGCCAGCTTGATCACGCTCGGCCAGCGGGTGCATACGGTGCGGACTTCGCCAGGTGCGATGGAGCCACTGCAAACCTCCGGCGCCGAGAACAACTCCGGCGAGAAGCCCGAGGCGCCGTGACCAGCGCCCCGGCGGGACCGAATGCGGATCGCGGCAGCCGCTTCTCGCTGGGGGGCCATGTCGCCGACTTGGGCTATGCGACGGGCTGGCGCCTCGTCCGTGCGATGCCGGAGTTTTTGGCGCGCAACTCTTTTGAAGCTGGCGCGCTTTACGCGTCGCTCGGCGGCGGACCCAAGCAGCTGCGCAAGAATCTGGCGAGGGTGATCGGAGTGCCGCCCGAGCAGGTGCCGGACAGCCTGATCCGTGCTTCGCTTGCCTCGTACGCCCGATATTGGCGGGAGGCATTCCGGTTGCCATCGATGGATCTGCCCGCCGTCGCGCGTCGCCTCGACGAAGTGTTCATCGGCGCGGACCGGCTGGTGGCCGCCGCGGAGGCGGGACGCGGTGGCGTGCTGGCCCTGCCGCACAGCGGAAATTGGGACTTGGCCGGCGTGTGGCTGGCCCATACGCACGGCACCTTCGCCACCGTCGCCGAACGGCTCAAGCCGGAATCGTTGTACCGGCGGTTCATCGAGTACCGGGAGAGCCTGGGGTTCGAGATGTTGCCGCTGACCGGCGGTGAGCGCCCCCCGTTCGAAGTGCTCGCCGAACGGCTGCGCCAGAACAAGTTCGTGTGCCTGATGGCCGACCGTGATCTCACCCGGTCGGGGGTGCAGGTCGACTTCTTCGGAGAGCCCACCCGCATGCCGGCCGGATCGGCCAAGTTGGCGATCGCGACCGGTGCTCCGCTGTTTCCCGCGCACGTCCACTACGACGGTGACGACTGCATCGTCGACATACAGGAACCTCTGGACACCAGCTCTGGCGATGTCACCGTCATCACCCAGGCGCTGGCCGATCGGTTCGCCGAGAACATCGCCGCCCACCCCGCCGACTGGCACATGCTGCAGCCGCAGTGGCTGGCCGATCTGTCCAAAGAGCGCAGGGCCAGGCTGGAGCCGACCTGATGCGCATCGGCATGGTCTGCCCCTACTCGTTCGACGTGCCCGGCGGTGTGCAGTCGCACGTGTTGCAGCTGGCCGACGTGATGCACAGAGGTGGCCACGACGTCAGCGTGTTGGCGCCCGCGTCCCCCGAGGCGCAAATCGCCCTGCCTGACTACGTGGTGTCGGGCGGCAAGGCGGTGCCGATTCCGTACAACGGTTCGGTGGCCCGCTTGCGGTTCGGGCCAGCCACCCACCGCAAGGTCAAACGGTGGCTCATCGACGGCAGTTTCGACGTTCTTCACCTGCACGAGCCCAACGCGCCGAGCCTTTCGATGCTGGCGCTGAACATCGCCGAGGGGCCCATCGTCGCGACGTTCCACACGTCGACGACAAAGTCGTTGACGCTCAGCGTCTTTGAGCCGTTCCTTCGGCCGATGCACGAAAAGATCGTCGGCCGCATCGCGGTGTCGGATCTGGCGCGGCGCTGGCAGATGGAGGCACTGGGCTCCGATGCCGTCGAGATCCCAAACGGCGTGGATGTCGCGTCGTTCGCGTCGGCGCCGCTGCTCGACGGTTATCCCCGGCAGGGAAAGTCGGTGCTGTTCCTCGGCCGCTACGACGAACCGCGCAAGGGCATGGCCGTGCTGCTGGCCGCGCTGCCGGCGTTGGTGAAGCACTTCGCCGACATCGAAATTCTGATCGTTGGCCGCGGCGATGAGGACGAGCTGCGTGAGGAGGCCGGCAAGCTGGCCGGGCACCTGCGTTTCCTCGGCCAGGTCGATGACGCGCAGAAGGCCTCGGCGATGCGCAGCGCCGATGTGTATTGCGCGCCGCACCTCGGCGGCGAGAGCTTCGGCATCGTGCTCGTCGAGGCGATGGCCGCAGGCACCCCGGTGGTGGCCAGTGACCTCGATGCGTTCCGGAGGGTGCTCGAGGACGGCGAGGCGGGTCGGCTGGTGCCCGTCGATGACGCGGCGGCGCTGGCGGCCGGGGTGATCGACATGCTGGAGAACGACGCCACGCGCAACCGGTACATCGAGGCGGCATCGGCGGCCGTCGGCCGCTACGACTGGTCGGTGGTCGAGCGCGAAATCATGCGGGTGTACGAGACGGTCGCGGGGGCCGGGGCGAAGGTGCAGGTGGCAAGTTGATCACCTGGGTTGTCGTGATCACGCTGGCGGTGCTGGTGATGGTCCTGCTGGTGGTGGGCACGTGGGCGTTCCAGACCGCCAACCGGCTGGACCGGCTGCACGTCCGGTACGACCTGTCCTGGCAGGCGCTCGACAGCGCGCTGGCCCGCAGGGCGGTGGTGGCGAGGGCGGTCGCCGTGGACGCCTACGGAGGCGGTCCGGAGGGCAAGCGACTCGCGGCGCTCGCCGACGCCGCCGAACGCGCGCCACGGTCGGGTCGCGAAGCCGCGGAGAACGAGCTGTCGGCGGCGCTGACACTCGTCGACCCTGCCTCGCTGCCGGTGGCACTGGTCGCCGAGCTGGCCGACGCAGAGGCGCGGGTGCTGCTGGCGCGCCGCTTCCACAACGACGCCGTGCGTGACACGCTGACGCTGCGCGAGCGGCCCGCGGTGCGGACCCTGCGCCTTGGCGGAACCGCGGCGCTGCCAACCTATTTCGAGATCGCCGAAGGAGGCGAGTCGTCGCCGCGTGAGGTCGGCAGGGTCAGCCGCCGCACTTCGGCGCGCATCGTGCTGCTCGACGACGATGGTTCGGTGTTGCTGTTGTGCGGATCAGACCCCGCGGACGGCAGCGCGCCGCGTTGGTGGTTCACCGTCGGTGGTGCGACCCAAGCGGGCGAGACGCTGCCGGAGGCGGCCGTGCGCGAGCTCGAGGAGGAGACGGGGCTGCGTGTCGACCCCGCCGACATGATCGGCCCGGTGTGGCGGCGCGACGCGGTGATCAACTTCAACGCCTCGATCATTCGCAGCGAGGAGATGTTCTTCGTCTACCGCACGAACCGGTTCGAGCCATCGACCGCGGGCCGCTCGGGCCTCGAGCGGGCCTACATTCATGGCCACCGCTGGTGCGATGCGACAATGATCAGCGAGCTGGCCGCCAAGGGCGAAACCGTGTACCCGCTGCAGCTCGGTGAGCTGCTTGAGGAAGCGAACTCGCTCGCCGACGCACGGGGTGGCGCACCGCAGCGGCAGTTGCAGTCGATCCGCTGAGGCTGCGGATTTAACACATTTGCGGCCACCTTTAGACTGGATCAGTAGCGATTTGGAGGAGATAGCAGTGGAAACCGCAGCTGGATCGAACGGGTCGGGCACGCAGACCGGCACCGCGCGGGTCAAGCGCGGCATGGCGGAGATGCTCAAGGGCGGCGTGATCATGGACGTCGTCACCCCTGAGCAGGCCCGCATCGCCGAGGGCGCCGGGGCGGTGGCCGTGATGGCCCTCGAGCGGGTGCCCGCAGATATTCGCGCGCAGGGTGGGGTTTCGCGGATGAGCGACCCCGACATGATCGAGGGCATCATCTCGGCGGTCACCATTCCGGTGATGGCCAAGGCCCGCATCGGGCATTTCGTCGAAGCGCAGGTGCTGCAGAGCCTGGGTGTGGACTATGTCGACGAATCCGAGGTGCTCACCCCCGCGGACTACACCCACCACATCGACAAGTGGAAGTTCACCGTGCCGTTCGTGTGCGGGGCGACCAACCTGGGTGAGGCGTTGCGCCGCATCACCGAGGGCGCGGCGATGATCCGCTCCAAGGGTGAGGCCGGCACCGGCGACGTGTCCAACGCGACCACCCACATGCGGGCGATCGGCGGCGAGCTGCGCCGGCTGAGCTCGTTGTCCGAGGACGAGTTGTTCGTCGCGGCCAAGGAGCTGCAGGCGCCCTATGACCTGGTGGTCGAGGTGGCGCGGGCAGGCAAGCTGCCGGTCACTATGTTCACCGCCGGCGGTATCGCCACCCCCGCTGACGCGGCGATGATGATGCAGCTGGGCGCCGAAGGCGTGTTCGTGGGTTCGGGCATCTTCAAGTCCGGTGACCCCGCGGCCCGCGCCGCCGCGATCGTCAAGGCAACCACCTTCTATGACGATCCCGACGTGCTGGCCAAGGTGTCGCGCGGATTGGGCGAGGCCATGGTCGGCATCAACGTGGAGGACATCGCGGCCCCGCACCGGCTCGCCGAACGCGGCTGGTAAACATCACTGCATGGCGATCGAAGAGATCCTCGCTCTCGAGCAACTTGAGGTCGACATATTTCGCGGCAGTGTGTTCAGCCCCGAATCCGGGTACTTTCAGCGCACTTTCGGCGGTCACGTAGCGGGCCAGTCGTTGGTGTCGGCGGTGCGCACGGTCAAGGAAGGCCTCGAGGTGCATTCGTTGCACGGCTACTTCCTTCGGCCGGGAGATGCCAAGGCGCCCACCGTTTTTCTCGTCGAACGCCTCCGCGACGGTGGGTCGTTCGTCACGCGCCGCGTGAATGCGATCCAGCACGGCGAGACCATCTTCTCGATGTCGGCCTCGTTCCAGTCCGACCAGAGCGGCATCGAGCATCAGGACGCGATGCCCTTTGCGGTGCCGCCCGACGACCTGCCCGGCTTCATCTCCAAGGGCGGGGCGTTCGACGACGCCGGATTCGCCCAGTTCGCGGAGTGGGATGTGCGGATCATCCCGCGCGATCAGATGAAGCTACTGCCCGGCAAGGCGTCGCAACAGCAAGTGTGGTTCCGGCACCGCGATCCGCTGCCCGACGACCACGTGCTGCACATCTGCGCGCTGGCGTACATGAGTGACCTGACGCTGCTCGGCTCGGCCCAAGTCACCCACGTCGAGGAGCGCAAGCATCTTCAGATCGCGTCGCTGGACCACGCGATGTGGTTCATGCGGCCGTTCCGCGCGGACGAATGGCTGCTGTACGACCAGTCGTCGCCGTCGGCGTCCGGCGGTCGGTCGCTGACGCAGGGCAAGATCTTCACCCAGACCGGTGAGATGGTGGCGGCCGTGATGCAGGAGGGGCTGACCCGGTACAAGCGCGACTACACGCCATGACCAGGCCCCATGTCGGGGTACTCGCCTTGCAGGGCGACACCCGGGAGCATCTGGCGGCGCTGCGCGAAGCGGGCGCCGAGGCATCCACGGTGCGGCGCGTGGGCGAGCTCGAGGCCGTCGACGCATTGGTGATCCCCGGCGGAGAGTCGACGACCATGAGCCACCTGCTGCGCGAGTTCGAGCTGCTCGAGCCGCTGCGGTCGCGGCTGGCCGAGGGCATGCCCGCCTACGGCTCGTGCGCGGGGATGATCCTGCTCGCCACCGAGATCCTGGATGCCGGCGTTGGCGGCCGGGAAGCCACGCCGCTCAAGGGCATCGATATGACGGTGCGCCGCAACGCCTTTGGCCGCCAAGTGGATTCGTTCGAGGACGACATCGCGTTCGAGGGGCTGGACGGTCCTGTGCATGCGGTGTTCATCCGCGCGCCGTGGGTCGAGCGCGTCGGCCCCGACGTGCAGGTACTTGGCCGGGCGGCCGACCACATCGTCGCAGTGCGCCAGGGCCAGATGCTGGCGACGTCGTTTCATCCGGAGATGACGGGCGATCGCCGCATCCACAAGCTATTCGTCGACCTGCTCTAGCGATTTGTGGAGTCTCGGCCGCTGTGAGCGCGGCTCCCGCTCCACAAATCGCTAGCGGATGGGCAGGCCTGTCACGGCGCGGCCGCTTCGTGGAATCGGCTCCGCGCGGCCGGCGCGTGGATCATCTCGAACGACGACGTCGAGCTCGGCGAGCACAACAATGGCCGCCTCGCGATCTGCACAAAGCCCACGGCGCGCGCCGAATGCTGGGAGAATTCTGTGCACCATTGGGGCGGTAAAGGTGTACGAAATGGTCAAGTCTTACTACGACGAGGCGGGGAATCGATTCGAAGCCACACACGACGCTCAGTCGGGTCGGTGGGAGACCGGCTATGAGGATGCGGCCGGGGTGTGGCATGAGGTGCCGCCCAATCAGATGCCGTTGGAGGCGTATACCGATGCGCAGTTGGCGGATCTGAAGTATTCCGAGGATGGCGGGTTGAGTCCGGAGCAGCGGACTGCGGTCGATGCGGAGTTGCACGATCGCGCGGTGGCGTCGGGGCAGATTCATACGTTTACCGATGAGTCGGGTAATCGGTATGAGGCCAAGCAGGATCCGGAGTCGGGTCGGTGGGAGACCGGCTATGAGGATGCGGCCGGGGTGTGGCATGAGGTGCCGCCCAATCAGATGCCGTTGGAGGCGTATACCGATGCGCAGTTGGCGGATCTGAAGTATTCCGAGGATGGCGGGTTGAGTCCGGAGCAGCGGACTGCGGTCGATGCGGAGTTGCACGATCGCGCGGTGGCGTCGGGGCAGATTCATACGTTTACCGATGAGTCGGGTAATCGGTATGAGGCCAAGCAGGATCCGGAGTCGGGTCGGTGGGAGACCGGCTATGAGGATGCGGCCGGGGTGTGGCATGAGGTGCCGCCCAATCAGATGCCGTTGGAGGCGTATACCGATGCGCAGTTGGCGGATCTGAAGTATTCCGAGGATGGCGGGTTGAGTCCGGAGCAGCGGACTGCGGTCGATGCGGAGTTACACGACCGCGCGATGGACGCCGGCGAGAAGGTCGGCCCTGGCGTTCCCACGGAAGCCGAGAAACCGGACGAGCCAGAGCCAGATGTTGTCGAGGATCTTTCGCCGGAATGGATCGATCTCGTAGACGCGACCGGCGGCAACACACCCGCCGAACTCGATCCGTTCTCGGAGGCCGCGACGCTGTGGGGGACGGTGGACGCCACTCGGGAACCGGTCATTACGACGAACGAGACCTCCAAGGCCAACGACGTCTTGTTGGACGATGCGCGGATGTTCGAACAGGCCGAGGTTAATGGCGCGGCCCCTGAGCCGGTGGCGGCTGGTCCCGACGCCGTCGTCCAGGAAGAGCCGGCGGAGGTGCCGGATCAGCCCTTGGTGGACGACATCGTGATGCAGGACGCCCCTGCGCTGCGAGAACCGATCGTCGAGGAGGAATTCGCGGGTTTCGACGAAATTCAAACCGCGCCATCGCCGGCCGCGGACGCCGCTTTGATCGAATCAAGTGCATCCGATCAGGGGTCGGGCGAGTACTACCCCGAGCTCGGCTAGCGGATGGGCAGGCCTGTCACGGCGCGGCCGATGACGAGACGCTGGATTTCGCTGGTGCCCTCGAAAATGGTGAAGATCTTGGCATCTCGGTGCATCCGCTCGACGGGGTAATCCCGCGTGTAGCCGTTGCCGCCGAGGATCTGAATGGCCTCATCGGTGACGTAGACCGCGGCCTCGCTCGCCACCAGCTTGGCCATCGATCCCTCGGCGTTGTCGAACGGCTTGCCGTTGCGGGCCATCCAGCCTGCCCGCCACACCAGCAACCGAGCGGCGTCGACGCGGGCCTTCATATCGGCCAATTTGAATGCGATGGCCTGGAATTCGCCGATCTTCTTGCCGAATTGTTCGCGCTGGCAGGCATATTCCAGGGCGTACTCGTAGGCGGCGCGCGCGATTCCGACGGCCATCGCGCCGACTGAAGGGCGGGTTCGTTCGAAGGTGGCCATCGCGGCCTGGCCGGCGGCCTTCTTGCCCTCGCGAACGCGCGCGATCCGCTCGTCGAACTTCTCCTTGCCGCCGACGATCAGGCGGCCGGGGATGCGGACGTCCTCGAGCACCACCTCTGCGGTGTGCGAGGCGCGGATGCCGTGCTTGAGGAACTTCTGGCCCTGGGTGAATCCCGGTGTGTTCGGCGGAATGATGAACGTCGCCTGCCCGCGGGTGCCGAGCTCGGGGTGCACCGAGGCCACCACGATGTGCACCTCGGCGATGCCGCCGTTGGTCGCCCAGGTCTTGGTGCCGTTGAGGATCCACTCGTCGGTGGATTCGTCGTAGCGTGCGCGGGTGAGGATGGCGCCGACGTCGGAACCCGCACCCGGTTCGGAGGAGCAGAACGACCCCACCTTGGGATCGTCGACGGTGCCGAACATCTGCGGCAGCCATTCGCCGAGCTGTTCGGGTGTGCCGTTGGCCGCCAGTGACGCCGCGGCCAGGCCGGTGCCCAGGATCGAAAGCGCGATTCCCGCGTCGCCCCAGAACATCTCCTCGAAGACCACGAGCATGCCGAGGCCGGACGGTTCGGCCGACTGCTCGGCGAACATCTCCATCGAGTAGAGGCCGACCTTCGCGGCCTCCTGAATGATCGGCCACGGCGTCTCTTCGCGCTCGTCCCATTCGGACGCGGCCGGCCTGATCACGTCGGCGGCGAATTCATGCACCCAGTCCCTGATGTGGATGACGTCGGGCGACAGCTCAAGGGAGAATGACATGAGCAAGCATCTTACTCCTGAGTAAGTTTGCGGCGGTAGGCCTGTGACCGACCCGACAATCGGCTTTAGGTGACCTTCCGCACGAGTGCTTCCAGCTTCTCGTCGAGCGCAAGGGCGGCGGCCAGCAGCGGCGGGTTCGGCTCGACCACCATGAGAGAGGACGGCTGTACGTAGGTAATGCTGCTGCGATCGCCCGCCTCGTTGACGACGAGGAGTTCGACCGGTGCGAACAGACCCGCCGACACGTCGTGGCGCAGCATGGTGATGGCGATCAATGGGTTGCCGAGGATGACTCGCAGGACCTTTCGGTCGATGCCGGCGTTGCCGATCCATTTGCCATGGTCGATCACCGCGAACAGCATGAATCCACTTGGCCCAACATATGTTTCGACGCGACTCTGGTAGGCGTCCCACGTCGGCGCCTCTGCGGTCAGGTCAGCGATAGGCACGGGCTCGCCGATATCTGCGAACAACGCGGCGAGGACGTCGTCGTACGCCTTGTCGCTCTCGAAGCGCATTCGCGCGCCGCTGAACGGCGTGACGTTGGAATCGGGCGTTGGCATCGCTGGCCTCCTGGCTTAAGGGCCCCAGTGTTCTCAATAGCCGCCCGCAAGATCGCTATTCCTGCAGTGACCCACACCACAGCCCGGTTATGGAATGATCGGTAAGAAACGGGGTTGTTTTGGGTGAAGGTCCACGACCACCACAGGAGACCACCATGAGCACCGAACAGATCACCGCACTCGTTACCGGCGCCAACCGCGGATTAGGTAAGCGGTTCGCCGCCCAGCTCGTCGAGCGCGGCGCGAAGGTGTACGCCGCAGCACGACGCCCCGAGACCATCGACCTGCCCGGGGTCATCCCCGTCCAGCTCGACATCACCGACCCGGAATCGGTCGACCGCGCCGCCGCCGCGGCAGGCGATGTCACGGTGCTCGTAAACAACGCAGGAGTGTCGACGGGCGCGTCGCTGCTCACCGGGTCGATGGACGATGTGCGCCAGGAGATGGAGACGCACTACTTCGGCACGCTGAATGTCACCCGAGCGTTCGCTCCCATCATCGAAGCCAACGGCGGCGGATCGATCCTCAACGTGTTGTCGGTGTTGTCCTGGTATCACGCGCCGCAGTTCGGCGCCTATTCATCGGCGAAGGCCGCTGCGTGGGGGATGACGGATGCCATCCGCCAGGAACTCGCTCCTCGTGGCGTCCATGTCGCCGCGTTGCATGTCGGATTCATGGACACCGACATGGCCGACTCCGTACCTTCCGACCAGAAGACCGATCCGTCGGTGGTCGCAAGGCTCGCATTGGACGGCGTGTTCGCGGGTGAGCCGGAGATCCTCGCCGACGAGCTGTCGCGCACGGTCAAGGCTCAGCTGTCTGGCTAGCGGCTCGCAGAGTGGGCGGACGTCCGCGGTCAATGCGGTTCGGTAGGGCACAAAGCAGCACGTAGACTCGTGGTTCGGACTTGCAGTCAGTGAAAGAGGTTGTACCTGCATGAGCGGCCATTCCAAGTGGGCCACCACGAAGCACAAGAAGGCGATCATCGATGCCCGCCGAGGTAAGAACTTCGCTCGACTGATCAAGAACGTCGAGGTGGCGGCGCGCGTCGGCGGCGGCGATCCGGCCGGTAACCCGACGCTGTACGACGCCATCCAGAAGGCCAAAAAGAACTCGGTGCCCAACGACAACATCGAGCGGGCCCGCAAGCGGGGCGCCGGTGAGGAAGCCGGTGGCGCGGACTACCAGAGCATCACCTACGAGGGCTACGGGCCCAACGGCGTCGCTGTGCTCATCGAGTGCCTTACCGACAACCGCAACCGGGCTGCCGGCGAGGTTCGCGTCGCGATGACCCGCAACGGTGGCAACATGGCCGACCCGGGCTCGGTGTCCTATCTGTTCTCCCGCAAGGGGCTTGTCACGCTGGAGAAGAACGGGCTGACCGAGGACGACGTGCTGACCGCGGTACTGGAGGCCGGTGCCGAGGACGTCAACGATCTCGACGACACCTTTGAAATCATTTGTGAGCCAGGCGATCTGGTCGCCGTGCGCACGGCGCTGCAGGACGCCGGTATCGACTACGAGTCGGCGGAGGCGGGCTTTGAACCGTCGGTCACGGTGCCGATGGACGTCGATGGTGCCCGCAAGATCGTGAAGCTGGTCGACGCGCTCGAGGACCTCGACGATGTGCAGGACGTCTACACGAACGTCGACATCCCCGACGACGTCGCCGCCGCCCTCGACGAGGAGTAACCGAAAGGCCGCTGTGTCGATAGCCGAGGTCGCAGCCAACAAGGCGACGTTCAGGCGCTTTCAGGACATCATGAATACCTGTGACGCGCAGGTCATCTCGGCCACGCTCGATGAGCTTGTCGCGAAGGACGCCACGATACGCACGCCTGTGCCTGGCGATGCGACGGGCGCGGAAAAACTCAAGCAGGTGTGGACGGTCCTCCTGCGCGGACTTCCTGACCTGCAGCTCGACGTCAAGGACTTGATCGGGGAAGGCGACAAGATCGTCGCCAGAATCGTGTGTTCCGGGACTCATCTCGGCGAATACATGGGTGTGGCGCCGACCGGCAAATCCATTGTGTACGACGAGATCTTCATCTTCCGTTTCGCCGACGGCCGCGTGGTCGAAACGTGGGGTGTCGTCGACGTGCTCGCCCAGATGAAACAGCTCGGCGTCATCAGCGCGTGAGGAACTCCGCGATCGCTTGAGCCGTCTGCTCGGGCTGGTCCGTCATGATCAGCACGTATGCATCGTCGACCTGCCGCAGCTGACCGTGGGGGAGTAGCGCCGCGAGCCGCTCGCCGTGATCGGCGGGCATCACCGGGTTGCGGCTCCACAGCACCAGCGCCTGCCCGTCGAACTCCGCCAGCCGGTTCGTCGCGCGGATCAGGTCCTTGCCGTCGAACTTGCTGCGGCAATACTTGACGAGGTCACGACGAATCCTCTTGTCGGCCAAGCCGGCAGCTAACCATTCATCAACAATGCCCTGTGGCACAGGCTTTTTCGACATCTGGCCGAACATCAGCCACTGCCTGCGCAGCCAGCCGATCTTGAGCTGGCGCATCGCAAGCCATGCCGTCGCAGTGTTGCGGCTCGCGAGCCATGCCACCTTGCCTGGGAAGCCGGGTGGGAAGTTGTCAAAGGCCTCCGACGGGCAGAGCACCAGTCGTGCAACGCGTTTATCGCGGCCGATGTCGGTGAGCAGTAGCGCACCGCCCCAGTCGCTGACGACCAGTGTCGTATCGGTCAGGTCCAGCGCATCGAGGAAGTCGGCGACGAGGCCCGCCATTGCGGGCAGGGTCAGGTCCGCGTCCTCGCGCATCGGGGTGCGGTGACCGCCCATCGGCAGCACGGGAAGCAGATAGCGGAATCCCGGTGGCAGCAGCGGCAGCACCAGGTGCCACTGCGCATCGTTCATCAGCAACCCGTGCAGCAGCACGACCGGCGGGCCGCTCGGATCGCCCTCCTCGCGGTATTCGAGGGTTCCTGCGGTGACCTCGACAGATTTCATGGCGTCCCTTCGGCGATTAGAACGTTGGTTCTAGAACGTATGCTCTAGTCTGTCTGCGGGAGGTGAAAATGGCAAGGTCCACCAGGGAATCGATCCTGACCGCCGCCGCCGAGCTGATGCGGCGCAAGGGCTATGGCGCGGTCGGCATGAAGGACATCGCCGAGGCGTCCGGCGCACCGATCGGGTCGCTGTATCACCACTTCCGCGGCGGCAAGGTGCAGATCGTGCGTGAGGCGCTTGTTAACGCCGGCCACGCGTATGCGCTGCTCATCCCGTCGGTCGTCGATGGGTACACCGACCTCGGCGCGGCCGTCGAGGGTTGTTTCACCCAGGCCGCCGAGGACATGGCCGCCACCGGGTTCGTCAACATGTGTCCGGTGGCCAGCATCGCTGCCGAAGTCGCCGACACCGTCGAGGAGCTGCGCGAAACCTCGGCAGGCGTGTTCACCGGGTGGGTCGACGGCGGCACCGCCTACTTCCAAGCGCGCGGGCTGGACGAGCCGCTCGCCCGCCGGGTCACGCTCGCGCTCATCTGCGCGCTCGAGGGCGCGTTCGTGCTCGCACGCACGTTGCGCAGCACCGAACCACTGTTGGCCGCCGGTCGCACGCTGGCCCCGCAGTACCGCGGCGTCGCCCTGACCGCTCTTGCTCAGGCCCGTCCGTTGGACGGCGCTAGTTCGTCGTCGTAGTCGGCATGCTCGTCGAAGGCCCGTGCGCGATCCTCGGCCTCGGGACTTCCGGAAAACAGTCCTGACGCGACGCGGGGTGTCTCGGCGTCATCGTTGGTGCGCGAGTCCGGGATCGACGTCGGCTCGGAGGCTTCGATGCGCTGCGTCGGCAGCACGCGCGTGCGTTGTACCCAGTCGACCATGCCCTCACGCACCGCACACCGCAGATCGAACAGCGCGCCTGCGTTCGGGGCGCTCACCACGATCCGGACCCGAACCATTCCGCCGACGGCATCGGTCACCTGCAGGACCCCATTGCGACCGTCCCACAGATCGCTTTCGGCCAGCAGCCGGTCCAACTCGGCGCGCATATCGCCGAACGGAACGGAGAAGTCGACATCGAATTCGACGGTGCCCATGATCTCGGTGGCGCTGCGGGTCCAGTTCTCGAACGGTTCGGTGGTGAAGTACGTGGTCGGCAGGACCAGCCGACGCTCGTCCCAGATGCGCACGACGACATAGCTCAGCGTGATCTCCTCGATCCGGCCCCACCATTGGCCGTCCTCGAGCTGCACGATGTCGCCGACCCGGATGGCGCCGGAAAAGGCGATCTGCATGCCCGCGAACACCGCGCCGAGCGACGTCTGCGCGGCGAGGCCCGCGACCACCGACAACACCCCTGCCGATGCGAACACGGTCGTGCCGATGTCGGAGAACGACGGGAACGTCATCAGGATCGCGGCGCCGCCCAGGATGACCACGACGGCGATGGCCAGCCTGCGCAGCACGGTGACCTGGGTGCGAACCCGCCGCCATATCCGGTCAGCGTCGGAGATCTCGTCGTCGCCCCCGCCGTAGCGCGCGATCATGCGCCGTTCAGCGACCCGCACCAGACTGGTCAACAGCCAGGTGAGAGCCGCAATCAAGAGGATCAGCAGGGTGTGATCGACCCACCGGCGCCAGGTGTCGGCGGCGGGATCCGACGTGTGTCGCACCGCGATCGATGCCGCGAAGGCCATCAGCGCGGCGCGCACCGGCATCCTGGTGAGTTCGGCGATGTCGCTCAGCACGCCGCTGCGTCGACCGATGCGGGACAGCACCCAGGCCAGCACCACCCCCAGCAGATACCCGGCGGTCACTGCGCCTGCGGCCCACGCCAGCGTGACGGCGAGGTTTGTTGCGGTCTCCAGCTCGTTCTCGTCGGGCATCGGGTGAGATCAGCTCCACGGTCGGGGTCAGGGTCTCCCGCGACGGTAGCGGCGCCGGCCGTCGACGTCACATCGAGACGTTTGGGGCATATGTCGCGGATTACCCACGCTGGCAAGCAAAATAAGCACGTGGCAGTGGTGAGAGATCTAAGCGGCACAGTGTGGGACGTGAGCCGTCGGTGGTGGCCTTTTCCCGGCGATGCGCTCGATCTCACGTTTGGCTGGTTCGAGGTGGTTCTCGGTGCGTTGTTCGCAGTGCTGTGGCCGTTGTGGCTACTCGCCAAATACTGCGGGGTGCGGTGGGTGATCACCATTGCGCGTGACGGTCATCAAGTGGGCCGCGAATTGGTGCGCGGTTCGGGCAACGCCAAGCGCCGGATCAACGACCTCGCGATGGAAATAGCGCATGGCAGCCGGTCCGGATCCTTCACGATCTAAAGCGTGTCCCTACGCTTGCGCGTCGGCGCTCCGCGATACCGTATCGAACAGGTGTTCACAGGAGGGCTGGCGTGCGAGTGATGGGAGTCGACCCCGGGTTGACCCGCTGCGGGCTGTCCGTGATCGAGGGCGGGGCGGGCCGTCAGGTCATCGCGCTGGACGTCGACGTGGTCCGCACGCCTGCCGATGAGCCCCTGCACCGCAGGCTGCTCACCATCAGCAACGCCGTCGAGCACTGGATGGACACCCACCAGCCCGATGTGATCGCCATCGAGCGGGTGTTCTCACAGCAGAACGTGTCGACGGTGATGGGCACCGCGCAGGCGGGCGGCGTAGTCGCGCTGGCCGCCGCCAAGCGCGACATTGACGTGCACTTCCACACGCCAAGCGAGGTCAAGGCCGCCGTTACCGGTAACGGCAACGCCGACAAGGCGCAGGTGACCGCGATGGTCACCAGAATCCTTGCGCTGCAAACGAAACCAACACCTGCCGACGCCGCTGACGCGTTGGCGCTTGCCATCTGTCACTGCTGGCGTGCGCCGATGATCGCCAGAATGGCGGCAGCCGAAGCGCTGGCCGCCGAGCAACAACGCAAGTACAAGGCGACGTTGAAGGCCAAGGCAAAGGAAAAAGCAAAGGCGGCACGATGATCGCATCCGTTCGTGGCGAGGTTCTGGACATCGCGTTGGACCACGTGGTCATCGAGGCCGCGGGTGTGGGCTACAAGGTGATGGCGACTCCGTCGACGCTGGCCACCCTGCGCAGGGGCAGCGAGGCCAGGCTGATCACGGCGATGATCGTGCGCGAGGATTCGATGACGCTGTACGGCTTTTCGGACACCGACGCGCGAAATCTCTTCCTCACGCTGCTCAGTGTGTCCGGCGTCGGACCGAAGATCGCCCTTGCCACCCTGGCGGTCTACGACGCACACACACTGCGGCAGGCCCTTGGCGACGGCGACATCACCGCGCTGACCCGGGTACCGGGCATCGGCAAGCGCGGCGCAGAGCGGATGGTGCTGGAATTGCGCGACAAGATCGGGCCGGTGGCGCCATCGAGCGGCGCTGCGATGAACGGCCACTCGGTGCGCGGCCCGGTCGTGGAAGCGCTTGTCGGCCTTGGCTTTGCGGTCAAACAGGCCGAGGAGGCCACCGACAAGGTACTGGCCAACGACCCCGAAGCGACCCAGTCCACGGCGTTGCGCGCGGCATTGTCGATGTTGGGTAACAAGTGAGCCGGTTCGACGACGACGAGCACGAGGACACCTCCGATCGAGAGGTTTCCGCCGCCCTGACCGTCGGGGAAGGTGACATCGACGCCAGCCTGCGGCCGCGGTCGCTTGGGGAGTTCATCGGCCAGCCGCGCGTTCGCGAACAACTGCAGTTGGTCATCGAGGGCGCGAAGAACCGCGGCGGCACACCGGATCACATTCTGTTGTCCGGGCCGCCGGGGCTTGGCAAGACGTCGCTGGCGATGATCATCGCCGCCGAACTCGGCACGTCGCTGCGGGTCACGTCGGGACCCGCGTTGGAACGTGCCGGCGATCTCGCCGCCATGCTGTCCAATCTCGTCGAGCACGACGTGTTGTTCATCGACGAGATCCACCGCATCGCCCGCCCGGCCGAGGAGATGCTGTATCTGGCGATGGAAGACTTCCGGGTCGACGTCGTCGTCGGCAAAGGCCCTGGCGCCACGTCGATTCCGCTCGATGTCGCGCCGTTCACGCTCGTCGGGGCGACGACGCGGTCGGGTGCGTTGACCGGCCCGCTGCGTGACCGGTTCGGGTTCACCGCACACATGGACTTCTACGAACCCGCCGAGCTGGAACGGGTGCTGTCCCGCTCGGCGGGCATCCTGGGCATCGAGGTGGGCGCCGACGCGGGCGCCGAAATCGCCCGCCGTTCGCGTGGCACGCCGCGCATCGCCAACCGGCTGCTTCGTCGCGTCCGCGACTACGCGGAGGTGCGCGCCGACGGGATCATCACCCGCGACATCGCCAAGGCCGCGCTAGCGGTGTACGACGTCGACGAGCTCGGACTGGACCGGCTCGACCGCGCCGTATTGTCCGCGCTCACACGCAGTTTCGGCGGCGGCCCTGTCGGGGTCTCCACGTTGGCTGTCGCGGTGGGGGAGGAAGCCACCACCGTCGAGGAGGTGTGCGAGCCGTTCCTGGTGCGCGCCGGGATGATCGCCCGCACGCCGCGCGGCCGCGTCGCCACCGCCCAGGCGTGGACGCATCTGGGCCTCAATCCGCCCAGTGGTGTCAGCAGCCTTGGGCAGGTCGGCCTTTTCGAATGACCTAGAGGTCCTTGGTGAAGTAGACGCGCTCGAATCCGTCTTCCGATCGACGTGCGACTTCGACATAGCCGATGCGCGGGTACAACGCCAGGTTCTCGGTCATGGCCGCGTTGGTGTACAGCCGAACCTGCACGAGTCCCAGCGCGCGCGCCTGCCGCTCGGCATGCTCCAGCAGCGTCCTGCCGTGACCGCGGCCCTGTGCCGTGCGCGCCACCGCCACGTTTTCGATCATCAGATGATCGGGTGCCGCGACGGTGACGATCACACCGACTATCGAGGAGTTCTCGACCAATACGCTGGCGTTGCTTGTGGTGGCCACCAAGTGTCGGTAGTCGACATTCATCGGGGCCGGCGGCCGGCCTATGCGTGAAATGTACGGCGCATAAGCGTCATTGACGATCTGCTCGATATGGGGGACATCCGCGGCTGTCGCGAGTCGGACTAGCACTGCTGTCCCAGGAGGCATGCTGCGATCGTCTCACGAGCGCGAGCTATCGCGTCTGCCCCGCGAAGGCGACGCCGGGTTGGAGCACGGCCAGCGGATTCCAGTAATCGCGGTAGCTGGTGATGCGCCCGTTCTCGACGGTCACCACGGCGATGTACTTCATCTCGAAGGGTTTGTCGGTCTCGACAAGGCGGCCGACGGCCCGCATTTCGACCACGATGGTCCGCGGGTCGGAAGTCTGATGGATCAGCAGATCAGGGATGTCGTGAAGGTCGATGTGGTCGGGGTAGCCGCGGATATACGCGGCGATCGCGTCCCTGCCCTCCAGCCGCTGTGGCCAGCCCTCGGGGGCAAAGGGAAACTCCATGATGCCGTCGGCGGCCCACAGGTCAACCCAAGCCGACGTGTTCTTCTCGAGCAGCATCCGCAGACTGTCGCGAAACAGAAGCTCTGGCGAGACGTGTGTGGACACCACGTTCCTTTCGACGTATCAGTAGAATCGGACCGCAGGTCCGTTTCAAACGATACGGACCGCAGGTCCACTTTGCAAGGGAAGGAATCGGGTGACCGAGCGAAAGCCTCGAAAGGATGCCGCCCGCAACCGGACGGCCGTCCTCGATGCGGCGGACGCACTATTTGCCCGGCAGGTGAGCCCACAGGACGTCACGATGGCCGACGTCGCGACGGCGGCGGGGGTCGGCAAGGGAACGCTGTTCCGTGCCTTCGGTGACCGCGCAGGATTGATCCGCGCGCTCTACGCGGCGCGCCTCGAGCCGATCATGGCAGCCGTCGAATCTGGTCCGCCGCCGTTGGGACCCGCGACGCCTGCCCTTGAGCGCGTGCCCGCGCTCCTCGACGCGCTGCTGTGCTTCAAGCTCGACAACCGCCGCCTCGCGCTGGCGCTCGAGGACACCGGAAGCGCCAGCCCTTACCAGGCAACGCATTACGAGCAATGGCACAGTGCGCTCAGCGCGATGCTTGCACAGCTTCCCGGCCTGGCCGATCACGACTTCACCGCCCATGTGCTACTCGCCGCCACCCGGGCGGACCTCGTCGAACACCTGGCCGGCCAACAGGGTTCGTCGCGCGAGACGCTGCGGGCACACCTGGCGGACTTCACCGCAAGAGTGCTGGGGAGCAGCCCGCCCCGTTGACGGCTTGCCTAATCGGCAATTTCATTTGTCATCGCACCGACGCAGGTACAGGCTGGCGAGATGACCGATTCACCGACCTGGAAGCCTCCGGGAAATGCCGCTGAGTGGGATGACATGTACGCCAGCTCGGCGCAATTGTTCAGCGGCCGACCGAATTTCGCGCTTGTTACCGACGTGAGCGGACTTGAACCGGGCCGGGCGCTCGACGTCGGCTGCGGTGAGGGGGCCGATGCGGTGTGGTTGGCCAGTCAGGGCTGGACGGTGACGGCGCTCGACGTGTCACGGGTGGCGCTCGATCGCGCGGCGCAAAGCGCCGGGCAATCGGAAGTGAACGTCCAGTGGCTGCACACCGGCCTCGTCGACGCGGCGCTGCCACAAGCGGGGTTCGATTTGGTATCTGCTCAGTATCCGGCGTTGCGAAGCTCGCCCGACCGCACCGCTGAGCGCGCACTTCTGGCGGCCGTAGCACCAGGAGGGCTTTTGCATATCGTCTATCACGCCGGGTTCGACAGCGAGGAGGCCAAGTCCCGTGGAATCGACCCTGCTGACTACGTGTGGCCTACCGACATCGTGGCCGCATTACTTGCCGGCGACTGGCAGATCCGCATTGACACCGAGCGTCCCCGCGACGCGCCTGCCGGAGGTGCCGGGCAACACCACAGTCATGACGTGGTGATACAAGCGCGGCGCAACGCCTGACGTCAGAAACGGACATCCGATAGGCTCGCGCGGCTACTAAGGAGGCGTAATGGTCTACGCGGGCTTGTTTTTCGCAGGGTTGGCAGCGGTTCTGCATGTGTACATCTGGGTGATGGAATCGCTGACCTGGACGTCTGCTCGCACGCGTGCCACGTTCGGCATCAGCGAACAAGAGGCGCTGGCCACCAAGGAGCTGGCGTTCAATCAGGGCTTCTACAACCTGTTCCTGGCCATCGTCACCGTAATCGGCATCGTGATCGGCGGCACCGGCCGCTACGGCATCGGCCTCGCGCTGATCTTCGCGGGTGTTGGGTCGATGCTGGCCGCGGCGGTGGTGCTGATCGCATCGTCGCCCGACAAGGCGCGCGCCGCCGTCACCCAAGGAATCTTCCCGCTGGTCGCGGTCGTACTCCTTGGGATCGGGCTGGCGATGTAGCGCCGTAGCGGGATTACAGCAGTCCGAGCAGCTCCAGGTCGGTGATGTACTTGACGATGACGTCCCGCGACACATGCGGAATGTCTTTGTCGGGGCCGATCTTCGCCTCCTGAACCGCGGCGCGGAACCGGTCCGTGGACGCCATGGACCCGAGAATCGGCTTGGCCGGGTGCTGGTAGTTGTGCACCAGTGGCAGCAGCGACGCTTGGCGCTGCTTCTCGGGCAGTCCCCGCATCGACGTCTCGAACCGGTCGATCCACTGCGCGTAATCCGCGATCCGCTCGATCGAGTACCCCGCGTCGATCAACCAGTCGACGTACTCGTCGGTGCCGATACCGTCGTCGTACGGGTTCATCACGTGGTACGTCTCGAACCCGTCGACGACACGTTCTCCGAGCGTGGAGATCGCCTCTGCGATGAATTCGACTGGCAGACCGTCATAGTGAGCGCGCTGCCGGTTGCCGGAAGCGCCGAGCTCGTAGAACGAACCCGGTGCGATCCCGGTGGCGACCAGGCTCAGCATCAACCGGGTGAACATGTCCGGCACGTTGAGCTGACCCTTGTACCTAGTGTCCGCAAGGATCATGTCGCAACGGAACACCGAGGCAGGCAAGCCGGTGAGGTCGTGCGCCTTGCGCAGCAGCACTTCACCCGCCCACTTGCTATTCCCGTAGCCGTTGGCGTAGCTGTCGTCGACCTTGCGGGTGGCACTGATGACGCGCACGTCGGCGTCCTCGGTGAACTTCGCCGGGTCGATCTGATCGCCGACCCCGATCGTGGACACATAGATGTACGGCTTGATCTTGGTGGTCAACGCGATCCGGATCAGCTCGGCGGTGCCGACAACGTTGGGACCGAACAACTCGCTGTACGGCAGCACGTGGTTGACCAGTGCCGCCGGGTCGACGATCAGGTCGACGGTGTCGGCCAGCCGCTGCCAGGTCTGCTGGTCGAGGCCGAGATCGGCGTCGCCCTTGTCGCCTGCGATGACCTCGAGGTGGTCGGCGGCCAATTCCCGGTAATGCCTGAGTAATTCGGGATCGCCGCTGTCGAACGTCGCGTCAAGGCGGCGGCGCGCGTCGTCATCGGACTTGGCGCGCACGACGCAGATCAGCTTTCCGTCGACCAGCGAGAGACGCTCCAGCCATTCGAGTGCCAGGTAGCGGCCGAGGAATCCGGTCGCACCGGTGAGCAGGACCGTGCGCACCTCGGCGCTCGGGCCAGGCAGCGACGAGGCCGCCGCGATGGTGCTCGCGTCAAGGAACTTGTCCAGCGTCAGATCCGCGGCATGGATCTCGGTAGCCCCGCGGCCGTGCACCGATGCGAACGTCGGCCGCTTGCTGCCGGACCGTTCCGCCTCGATGTAGGCGGCGATCGCCTGCAGATCGTTGGCGGGGCTGACGATCACACCCACGGGCACGTCGATGTCGAAAATGTCGCGCAGCAGGTTGCCGAATGTCAAGGCCGACAACGAGTCTCCGCCGAGATCAGTGAAGTGGGCATCGGGCGCCACGTCAGCCGTCGACGCGCCGAGCAGGGCGGCCGCGGCCCTGCTGATGGTCTCGAGCGCCGGCCGGTCGGCCCCGCTGCGGCGCAGCTCGCTGAGCTCGTCGGCCTGGCTCTGCGCCAGCTCGGTGTAGAGCTGTTCCAGACGCTCGCCGTAGTGCTGCTTGAGCTTGGGCCAAGCCAACTTGCGGATGCCGGTGAGCAACCCGTTCTCCAGCGTGAAAGGCGTTGTCTCGACGATGAAGTCCCGTGGCACCTCGTAGGACTGCAACTCGGATTCTTTGGCCACGGTCTGCAGCGACTCAGCGATTTGCGACTTCAACTCGTCGGCGGCCCAGCGCGACAACGCGTCCTCCGTCGGCACGACGACCGCCAGCAGGTAGGGCTGTGCGCTGTTGCCGTAGACGTAGATCTGCCGGACGAGGGGGCTGTTGCCGAAGGCCGCCTCCAACTTCGCCAGCGTCACGAACTCGCCCTGCGCGAGCTTGAGCACGTTGTTGCGGCGATCGACGTACACGAGCCGGTCCGGGCGCCACCTCGGCGACCACGTCGCCGGTCCGGTAGTAGCCGTCGGCGTCGAACACCTCGGCGGTGACCTGCGGCCGCTTGTAGTAGCCGGGGAACATGTTCTCGGTCTTGAGTAGCAGTTCGCCGCGGGGGAACGGCCGGTCGGTGTTGAAGTAGCCGAGGTCGGGGACATCGGCGAGCTTGTAGTCGATCACCGGAGGGCGCTGCACCTCACCGTCGAACAGCACCATGCCTGCTTCGGTGGAGCCGTAGCCGTCGATCAGCGGCATCTCGATCACGGACTCGACCCACGCCTTGAGCTCGGGGGAGATGGGCGCGGAGCCGGTCATCGCGAAGATGAACCGCCCGCCGAGCGCGTGTTCGCGCTGTTCGGCGATGACTTCGTCTTCGACGGCGGCGCGGTCAGCACCTTCGCCGCTGCGGTGGTCGACTTCGCTCTGGAACTCGCTGAACAGCATCTCCCAGATCCTTGGCACGAACATCATCTCGGTCGGCCGCACCAGCGCGAGGTCCTCCAGGAATGTGGACAGGTCGCTCTTGGCGCCGAAGTATGCCGTGCCGCCGTTGCCGAGGGTGCCGTAAAGGCTTCCGCGGCCCATGATGTGGCTCATCGGCATGAAATTGAGCGAGATCGACGCGGCCGTCGGCCCGAACCAGTTCTTGCTGGCCCGCTTCCACATCTTGGCGACGTTCTCCTGCGGGTACATCGCGCCCTTGGGTGCGCCAGTGCTGCCGGACGTGTAGACCAGCAGGGCCAACGGGTTGGGGTCATCGGTGAGTACCGGGGGCGTCGGGGGCAGCGCCTTCCCGCGTTGCAGGACCTCGGCGAGCGTCTCCACGACTACCGGGTTGCCAGCCAAGTGGTTGCGGGCGGCTTCGAGCGCGTCACGGTGGTCGTCGACCTCGGGGAGATAGTCGAACACCACCAGCCGCGCGGGGTTGTGTCCGGTCTGGATCAGCTCGACCGCATCGGGAAGGGAGTCGATGCTCGACGCGATCACGACAGGTTCGGTCTCGGCGACGATGGGGAGCAGTTGGGTGATCGCGGCGCTGGTCTGCAGCGGAACCGACACTGCGGCAAGGTGACTCAGCGCGATATCGATGGTCGTGTAGTCGACGCTGGTGAAGCCGAGCACGGCCACGCGATCGCCAGGCGACACCACACCGTCAGCCAGGGCGCTGGCGACTGCGCCGACGCGGTCGCCGAGCTCGCGGTAGGTGATGGTCTCGAAATGGGGCAGCAGCTGCGCCGACGTGCGGCCGGTGGCGGGGTCAGCGACGAACTCGACGGCGCGCCGGCCGAGCGCGGGCCGGTCCGCGTAGCCATCGATGACGGTCTGGATCGTTTGCGGTAGACGCACTCCCTGCTCTTGTGCTGCCGCGGAGACTTCCTCAATGGGCCGGGCGGCGGCGAATTCCGGGTCGTTGGCGGACATATCGGCGATGCGGCGCGCGAGGCGCTCTTCAGGGCTTTCAGCGGACATGACAATCCTTATGAGCGATACAGCGGATTCGGTGAGGGCGCCTCATTGAGCCCTACTTCAAATATCGTTAGCGAAGCTAAAGCTATTCCGTCGCCCAGCTGTCAGTTCGCTGTGAACCCGTTAGCGAATCGCTGGGACGGCGGCCGCCGGATCCGCCCGGCCCGCCAGCACCTCGATGGCCGCTGTCGCGTCGGGTACGGCGATCAGCAGGTCACGGGTCGCGCCGAGGGCCTGGGCCGACGGTTCGATACCGCCAACGGCCGCGGCCACGTCCAGCATGTGCACGGTGGCCTCCATCAACGCGGTCTCGGCGATGACCGCCAAAGTGGTGCTTCCCACAGTCGGATACGCGATGACGGTGTCGTCGGACATCGGTGTCGTGCGCAGTATCCGGGCGCACTCGCTGAACCGGGCCGCCGCCACATCGGGAGTCAGCGCGGCGGCATCGGAGACGGCCTGCTCGGCGAGGCTGTCGGCCGTCGTGTGGGCGATGCCATCGGGTTCGTTGAAGCGGCGCAACATCTCTGCGGCGTCGGTGACCGCGGCGGGTCCGTCGACGATTGCGCCGCCGAGCCTGGCGAACATCGCGGAGTCGGGACACACGTGCGCCAGCAGTGCGGCGACGTCCCAGCCACTGCATCGTGTCGGCGTCGACCATTCCTCCGGCGAGAGGGTGGCGCAGCGGCGCGCCCATCGCTCCCACGCATCGGCTAGAACTTCACGCGCGTCATCGCCGTCGAGCCGCATGCCGCCACGGTAGTCACCCGCGGTTTCACCGACGTCTGGGTGGGTACCCGGTCCTCGACCGAGGAGGCACCATGACCGAAACGCGCGTTCACAACCGCGGGAGCCGGATGCAGATTCGCCGCAGCCGCGGCGCGGCCAGTGGTTTTCTGCTGATCCTGTTGGGCGTTTGGGGTGCGCTCATCCCATTCGTCGGACCCTATTTCGACTTTGCGTTCACCCCTGATCAGGCGTGGGCCTGGACCGCCGGGCGAGGCTGGCTCGAGGTCCTGCCTGGCGCCGCGACGGTGTTGGGCGGCCTGCTCCTGCTCAGCTCCCGTAATCGCGCGACCGCGATGCTGGGCGGCTGGATCACGGTGCTTGCCGGCGCGTGGTTCGTCGTCGGGCGTGCGCTGGCCGGACCGCTGGGTCTCGGCGACGTCGGCACGCCGGTAGCGGTCGTCGAGAGCAAGAGTGTGGTGCTGGAGCTGTCCTACTTCTACGGCCTCGGCGCGCTGATCATTTTCCTTGGCGCCGTTGCGCTTGGACGCCTGTCGGTTCGCAGCGTGCGCGACGTCGAGTTCGCTCAACGTCCCGTCGCCGCGGTCGCCGAGCCTCAGCCCGCGCCATCGGAAGAGGTGACGGAGATCCAACCGACGGCGGGCGCGAGGCCTGCACATCGCAGCTGGCGCAACATGTTCCGTGGCAACGACGACCGCAGGCTGGCTCACCGCTAGACGCGCGATGTGTGGAGTCTCGGCCGCGGTGAGCGCGGCTGGGGCTCCACAAATCGTCTACAAGTCCGCGAGAACATCGGTTAGTACGTCGAGGCCCTCGGAGAGCAGGTCATCGCTGATGGCCAGTGGGGGAAGGAAGCGCAAGACGTTGCCAAATGTGCCGCAGGACAACACGATTACGCCGGCGGCGTGAGCGCCGGCGCACAGCGCCTTCGTCAGTTCCGCGTCGGGCTCCCACGTTCCGGGCTTCACCAGTTCCATCGCCATCATCGCCCCGCGGCCGCGCACATCACCGATCCGATCGTCATCGATCTGCAGCCGGCCCAGCCGGTCCTTCATGATCGCCTCGATCTCACGCGCGCGTTCGACAAGGCCGTCGGTTTCGATTGTTTCGATGGTCGCCAGTGCCGCCGCGCATGCGACCGGGTTGCCGCCGTACGTGCCGCCAAGTCCACTGACGTGCGGGGCATCCATGATCTCGGCGCGACCGGTCACCGCGGACAGGGGCAGTCCGTCGGCGATGCCCTTGGCGGTGACGATGAGATCGGGTGTTATGCCTTCGTGTTCGCACGCGAACATCGCACCGGTGCGGGCGAACCCGGTCTGGACCTCGTCGGCGATGAACACCACGTTGTTCGCGCCGCACCAATCGAGCAGCGTGGGAAGGAAGCCGTCGGCCGGGACGATGAACCCGCCCTCACCCTGGATCGGTTCGATGATGACCGCAGCCAGATTGTCGGCTCCCACCTGCTTGTCCATCACGCTGATGGCGCGCCTGGCCGCCAGTTCCCCGTCGGTCGCCAACTCCTTGCCGAACTCCGCGTCCCGGAACGGATACGACAGCGGTGCACGGTAGATCTCCGGCGCGAACGGGCCGAAGCCGTGCTTGTAGGGCATCGACTTGGCGGTCAGCGCCATCGTCAGGTTGGTGCGGCCGTGGTAAGCGTGATCGAACGACACCACCGCCTGCTTGCGGGTGTACGTCCTGGCGATCTTGATGGCGTTCTCGACCGCCTCGGACCCCGAGTTGAACAGCGCCGAGCGCTTCTCGCCGTCGCCGGGAGTGAGCCGGTTGAGCGCCTCGGCGACCGCCACGTAGCCCTCGTATGGCGTGATCATGAAGCAGGTGTGGGTGAACAGGGCGGCCTGCTCGGCCACCGCGGACACCACCCGCGGCGACGCGTTGCCGATCGTGGTGACCGCGATGCCAGAGCCAAGATCGATCAGCCGGTTATGGTCGACGTCCTCGACGATCCCGCCGAACGCGCGCGCGGCGTACACGGGCATCGTGTTGCCGATGCCACGCGCCACTGCGGCGCTCTTACGGTCGATCAACGCCTGCGATCGAGGCCCGGGAATCGAGGTAGCGAGATAGCGGCTTTGCTCCAGAGTGCTCAACTTTCGCCTCCTGACGGCCAGTGGGTTCGACGACCGCGTCGCGGCTAAAGCCTAGTCCGGGCCCACTGATTCGATCGATATCCATGGCAAGTTCTACTGAATCGCGGGCTCCAAGCGGCTAGTACAACGGATGTCGTTGTGCGGGGTTGGTTGGGGACGGTAATGGGAAACCCCATGGGGTCGAGTGTCGACACCCCATCGACGGAGGTCACAGTGGCCGACAGCACTGAAGCTGGTTCCGTTCTCCAATCCGACGCCGAGACCTATCCGTTGGGTACCAGTCGTCCGCCGCTCGGCGTCGGCGACCTGCCCGAACCCGAGGAAGTGTTCAAGGTCCGCAGACTGGGGCCTGTCCAGATCGTCCAGTTCGTCATCGGGCCCAGCCTGATCGCTCTCGGCATTTCCGTCGGCAGCGGCGAGTGGCTGCTCGGCCCGCAGGCGGTCGGCTCGTACGGATTCATCGGTGTCGGCTGGGTCATCACGGTGTCCGCCATCCTGCAGACCTTCTACAACGTGGAGATTTCGCGGTACGTGGTGGCCACCGGGGAGGTTCCGATCGTCGGGTGGGGTCGCGTCCCGCCCGGCTGGAAGTTCTGGGTTCCGTTCTCCCTCATCGTGTTCTATTTCGCGTTCATCTTCGGCGGGTGGGCAGCAGCCGCCGGGCAAGGCCTGTTCGCGGTGATCGCCGGGCGGGTCCACCAGCCCGACGAGGTCGAGTACACCAGGCTGCTGGCGATCGGCCTGCTGTTCGTCGTCTTCCTGATCACGGTGGTGGCCCGCAAGATCTCCCGCGCGCTCGAGCTGAGCAACTGGGTCATCGTCGGCCTGCTGCTGACGGTCCTTCTCATCGTCGACATCGCCATCGTGCCGCCATCGGTCTGGTGGGAGGGCATCGCCGGTCTCATCACTCCGGCCGCCCCGCCGGAAGGCATCACCGCGAGCACGCTCGGCGGGCTCGCGGGATTCACCGCGCTTGCGTCGGGCCTCAATTGGTACGCGATGTCCCATTACCGCGACCACGGCTACGGGATGGGCCATCGGGTGGGCTTCATCGCCGGGATGCGCGGTGAGCGGCCCGAATTGCTTCCCGTCGGGGTGACGTTTCGAGACACCCCAGAGAATGCCTCACGGTGGAAACGCTGGTTCCGGCTGCTGCTCATCGACCAGTGGGTGGTGTTTTTCTGCGGTGCGATGCTCGGGATGCTGCTGCCGACCATCCTCATGGCCCACCTCGTCGCAACCACCGGTGACAAGCCGACGACGGGCAACGTGTCGACCTTCACGGCCGAGAAGCTGGGCGAGCTGTACGGGTCGGGGATGTTCTACCTGATGCTCGTGGTCGGGGTGCTCATCCTGTTCTCGACCCAGCTGGGCATCTTCGAGGCGCTGGTGCGCAACTTCACCGACGCCGCGCACGCGACCAGTCCGCGGCTGCGCCGACTATTGGAGGGCGACCCACGCAAGTTCTACTACCCGTACATGCTTCTCGTGCTCGTGGTGATCGCGATCGCGATTCACCTGAGCACGCCGGTGCGGCTGGTGCAGATCTCGGCCAACATGTCGAACCTTGGCGCGCTGATGTTCCCGTTCATGCTGATGTACCTGAATTCGAAGCTGCCCAAGCCGGCTCGACCACGGCCGTGGCATTACGTGATCCTGGTGCTGAACTTCCTGTTCTTCGGGTTCTTCTTCGTGAATTTTGTCTACGAGTTCCTCACCGGGAGCGCATTGGTGCAGTTCTGACAATGCGCATGCCGACCACGTCCAGTTGGCGGTGCTGCGCATTGGCCACAGCCGCAATGGCACACTGGTCAACTACGAGGCGCCGTGACCGGCTGTCCGGACGCCGATACCGCATGACCGACACGAAAGACGATTGCTGCCATGGACCTGGTCGTTTTCCTACCACTGCTCATCATCCTGGGCGCGTTCATGTTCTTCGCGTCGCGGCGCCAGAAGAAGGCGATGCAGGCCACCATCGACCTGCACAATTCGCTGCAGGTCGGCGACCGGGTGCACACTACGTCCGGCCTCAAGGGCACCATCGCCGGGATCACTGACGACAGCGTCGAGCTGGAGGTCGCCCCCGGCGTCGTCACCACCTGGATGAAGCTGGCCGTCCGCGACAAGATCACCGAAGACGACTTCGAGGATGACGACGACACCGAGGTGGACGTCGTCGAGGATGCCGAATCGACCGGCACGGAGATCACCGACAGTCCGAACCGGAAGACTGACAGCTAAAAGCACAGCACCAGCACGTACCCTCAGCGGTGCTGACGACCTGATCTCAAGGAGACCTGACAAACGTGGCATCGTCTTCGACGCCGGTGCACCCTGCCCGCTACCTGACTATCTTCTTGGTGCTGCTCATCGGCGCCTTCACGCTCGTCTTCTTCACCGGCGACAAGCAGCCCGACCCCAAGCTCGGTATCGACCTGCAGGGCGGCACGCGTGTCACGTTGACGGCGCGGACGCCCGATGGGTCCGCACCCACCCCCGAGGCGCTCAAGCAGGCCCAGGAGATCATCAGCGACCGCGTGAACGGCTTGGGTGTCTCCGGATCGGAAGTCATCATCGACGGCACCAATCTGGTCATCACGGTGCCGGGAAACGACAGTAGCGAGGCTCGCAACCTGGGCCAGACCGCGCGCTTGTACATCCGTCCTGTCGTCCATCAGATAGCGGCCGAGGGCGCGCAGCCAGAGACCGCGGGCCCGCCGGGTGCACCGCCTGGCGCGCCGCCGGGGGGTCCCGGCGCGATACCCGGGATGCCACCGATCGCTCCCGCCGAGCCGGGCGCTCCCATCGCACCCCCTGCGGCCGGTGACCAGCCGCCTGCGCCGCCCACCGAGCCTGCAGCACCGCAACCGCGCCCGTATCCGCAGGAGCCTCCTCCAACACCGGCCCCACCGCCGACCCCGGCCCCACCGCCGGGCACGCCGGGCACACCGGCGGCCACACCGCCTGCCAAGCCCAATCCCGAGGACTTGCCACTGGCCCAGCGCATCGCCGACGAGAAGCAGCTGCGGCAGAGCACCGACCAGCAGATTCAGATTCTGGCGTTGCAGTTCCAGGCCACCCGCTGCGACGAGGACGACGTGCTGGCCGGCAACGACGACCCGAACCTGCCGCTGATCACCTGCTCTACCGACGGCAAGTCGGTGTACCTGCTGGACAAGTCGATCATGAGCGGCGAACAGATTGAGGACGCCACGTCGGGCCTGGATCAACAGCAGGGCCAGTACGTCGTGGATGTTCAGTTCAAGAGCGAAGGCTCCAAGATCTGGGCGGACTTCACGGCCGCCAACGTCGGCACCCAGACCGCGTTCGTGTTGGACTCCAAGGTCGTCAGCGCGCCGGAAATCCAGGAAGCCATCCCCGGCGGCCGCACCCAGATCACCGGCCAGTTCACCGAAACCACGGCGCGCGAACTGGCCAACGTGCTCAAGTACGGTTCGCTGCCGCTGTCGTTCGAGTCGTCGGAGGCCGAAACGGTTTCCGCCACACTGGGTCTGTCATCTCTGCGGGCGGGCCTGATCGCCGGTGCGGTCGGCCTCGCGGCGGTGCTGCTGTACTCACTGCTCTACTACCGCGTGCTCGGGTTGCTGGTCGCACTGTCGTTGGTCGCTTCCGGCGCAATGGTTTTCGCCATACTCGTGCTGCTCGGCAGATCCATCAACTACACGTTGGACCTCGCGGGCATCGCCGGCCTGATCATCGGTATAGGCATGACCGCGGACTCATTCGTCGTGTTCTTCGAGCGCATCAAAGACGAGATACGCGAAGGTCGTTCGTTCCGGTCGGCCGTCCCGCGTGGTTGGGCCAGGGCGCGCAAGACGATTCTGTCCGGCAACGCGGTTACCTTCCTGGCCGCGCTGGTGCTCTACGTGCTGGCAATCGGCCAGGTGAAGGGTTTCGCGTTCACGCTGGGACTGACCACGATCCTGGACGTCGTTGTGGTGTTCCTGGTGACCTGGCCGCTGGCGTATATGGCGTCGAAGTCGCCGACGATGGCCAAGCCGGTTCTCAACGGGCTCGGTGCGGTTCAGCAGATCGCACGGGAACGACGCGCCGCCGCGCACGCGACGGGACGGGGATAGTCAGTTGGCCAAGCACACATCCGACGCGACCGAGTCCGGCGCCGTCGAAGCACCAGATCTCGAATCCGCGGCCGCCGGAGCGCCACGCCACGGCTTCTTCGTTCGGCTCTACACCGGCACCGGCGCGTTCGAAGTTGTTGGGCGCCGCACGTTCTGGTATTCGCTCAGCGGCCTGATCGTCGCGATCGCGATCGCGAGCATCCTGATCCGCGGGTTCACGTTCGGCATCGACTTCGAGGGCGGCACCAAGGTGTCGATGCCGGTCGGCGGCGCGCAAAGCACCGTCACCACCGAGCAGGTCGAAGGCGTGTTCGACGACACGCTCGGCAAGCCACCCGAATCGGTGGTGATCGTCGGCAGCGGTGACTCGGCCACGGCCCAGATTCGGTCCGAGACGCTGACCAACGAGGAGACCGAACAGCTGCGCACCGCACTGTTCGACGCATTCGCGCCCAAGGGCAGCGACGGCCAGCCCAGCAAGCAGGCAATCAGCGATTCGGCGGTCTCCGAGACGTGGGGCGGTCAGATCACCCAAAAGGCGCTCATCGCGCTGGTCGTGTTCCTGGTCCTGGCCGCCATCTACATCACTGTGCGCTACGAGCGGTACATGGCGCTCTCCGCGTTGGCGACGCTCGTCTTCGATTTGGTCACCACGGCCGGCGTGTACGCCCTCGTCGGGTTCGAGGTCACGCCGGCGACGGTGATCGGTCTGCTGACGATTCTCGGGTTCTCGCTATACGACACCATCGTCGTGTTCGACAAGGTCGAGGAGAACACCGAGGGCTTCGAACACACCACCCGTCGTACGTTCGCCGAGCAGGCCAACCTGGCGGTGAACCAGACCTTCATGAGGTCGATCAACACCAGCCTGATCTCGGTGCTGCCGATCGTCGCGCTGATGGTGATCGCGGTGTGGCTGCTCGGGGTCGGCACGCTGATGGACCTCGCGCTCGTCCAGTTGGTCGGCGTGATCGTGGGTACCTACTCGTCGATCTTCTTCGCCACCCCGCTGCTGGTGTCCATGCGTGAGCGCACCGAGAAAGTGCGCACGCACACCCGCCGCGTGATGAACCGGCGCAAGCCGGCCGCCGCGAAGGCCACCGAAGCCACCGCCGCGACCGAAGCCGTCGAGGGCGCCGAGCCTGAGAAGGTCGCCGCCGCCGCGCGGGCCACCGAGACCCCGCCTGCCGACAAGCCGGCTCCGGGCGCTCGGCCCGTCCGGCCGACGAGCAGCAGGACTGGACGACCGTCGGGTAAACGGAACACCCGGCGGCGGTAGCTCGTGGTTGCCTGGAGCCGGCGTGGAACCGTCCTGACGGCCGTGCTCTCGGTGGTCGCCGGGCTGGGCCTGTCGTCCTGTTCGAGTGGTCCCGCCGACGAAATCGACTACGCCGTCGACAGCACGCTGATCACGTACAACACCAACACCGTCGCGGGCGCCGCGTCCGCAGGCCCGCAGGCGTTCGCACGCGTTTTGACGGGTTTCAACTACCACGGACCCGATGGCCAGATCGTGGGTGACCACGACTTCGGCACGATCTCCGTGGTGGGCCGGGCGCCGCTGGTGCTCGACTACGAGATCAACGCCAGCGCGGTCTACTCCGATGGCAAGCCGGTCACCTGCGACGACTTGGTGCTGGCGTGGGCTTCACAGTCGGGCCGGTTCCCGGGTTTCGACGCCGCGAACCGTGCCGGCTACAGCGACATCGCCTCGGTCGACTGCGCGCCTGGGCAGAAGAAGGCGCGAGTGTCGTTCATCGTCGATCGCGGGTTCGTCGACTACGGCCAGCTGTTCGCGGCGACGTCGATGATGCCGTCGCACGTGATCGCCGACAATCTCGGCCTCGGTGACGGGGGAGTCACCACCGCGCTGCTGAACAACGACGGCCCTGCGGTCGAGCGCGTCGCGCAGGTGTGGAACAACACCTGGAACCTGACGCCGGACCTGGACCTCAAGAAGTTCCCGTCGTCGGGGCCCTACAAGCTGGATTCGGTGACCGAGGACGGTGCCGTCGTCCTTGTCGCCAACGACAAGTGGTGGGGCGCCAAGCCCGTCACCAACAAGATCACCGTGTGGCCGCGGGGCGCCGACATCCAGGACCGGGTCAACCAGGGCGCCTTCGACGTTGTCGACATCGCGACGGGATCGTCGGGCACGCTGAACCTGCCCGACGACTACGTGCGCACCGATACCCCGTCGGCCGGTATCGAGCAGCTCATCTTCGCCCCGCAGGGGCCATTGGCCGGGCCGCCTGCGCGCCGCGCGCTGGCCATGTGCACACCGCGCGACCTGATCGCGCGTAACGCGGAGGTGCCGATCGCCAACGCGCGGCTCAACCCGGCGACCGAGGACGCGATCAGCCCGGCCGAGGTCACCGTCGAGGCGGGCCAGTTCACGGCTGCCAATCCCGACGCCGCCCGCGCATCGATCAACAACCAGCCGATGACGGTGCGCATGGGATACCAAAGCCCCAACGCCCGGCTGGCCGCGACGGTCGGCACCATCGCCAAGGCGTGCGCGCCTGCCGGAATCACGGTGCAGGACGCCGCTTCGGAAACCACCGGCCCACTGTCGTTGCGCAACAACGAGATCGACGTGCTGATCGCCAGCACGGGCGGCGCGGCAGGCAGCGGCTCCACCGGCGCATCGGTGATGGACGCCTACGACCTACACACCGCCAACGGCAACAACCTGGCGGGTTACTCGAACGAACGGATCGACGGCATCATCGCCGCGATGGCGGTCACCACCGATCCCAGGGAGATGGCCAGGCTGCTTGGCGAGGGCGGGCCGGTCCTGTGGGCCGACATGCCGACGCTCCCGCTGTACCGCCAGCAGCGCACGCTGCTGACTTCGAAGAAGATGTATGCGGTGGACAGCAATCCGACACGATGGGGCGCAGGGTGGAACATGGACCGTTGGGTGTTGGAGGAATGACCGAGATTTCCCGGCTCATCGCATCGATGATGCGCGAGGTCCCCGACTTTCCCGAGCCGGGCGTGCAGTTCAAGGATCTGACCCCGCTGTTGGCAGACGCGCATGGCCTTGCCGCCGTGACCGACGCGCTTGCGGAGGTCGCCGAGGGTGCTGACCTGGTGGCCGGGATCGACGCGCGAGGCTTCCTGCTGGGCGCCGCGGTGGCACTGAGGCTGAAGACCGGCGTGCTGGCCGTGCGCAAGGGCGGCAAGCTGCCGCCGCCGGTGCACAGCGAGACGTACGCGCTCGAATACGGCTCGGCGACGCTGGAGATCCCGGCCGACGGGATCGATCTCGAAGGACGCACGATCGTGATCATCGACGACGTGCTGGCCACCGGTGGGACGGTGGCGGCGACGGCTCAGCTGCTGCGGCATGCGGGCGCGACGGTCCCCGCGGCGGCTGTGGTGCTCGAATTGACCGCGCTTGGCGGCCGCGACGTGCTCAAACCGCTACCAGTCACCAGCTTGTACACGGTCTGAGCGATATCCTCGAAGTCTGGCTATCGCAGGGAGGTGACCATGGCTGAGGAACCCGGCACGGGACAAGCCGTGCAGTCGCCCCCCGGCGCACAATTGCCGGAGACCCAGCCGCTGGAGATCCCGAAGGTCTCGACGAGCGCGTCGCGGCGGGTACGGGCCCGGTTGGCCCGCCGGATGACCGCCCAGCGCAGCACCGTCAACCCGGTGCTCGAGCCGTTGGTCGCGGTGCACAAGGAGACGCACCCCAAGGCCGACCTGACGCTGCTGCAGCGGGCCTATGAGGTGGCCGAGCAGCGGCACGCCGATCAGATGCGGCGCTCGGGTGATCCGTACATCACCCACCCGCTGGCGGTCGCGAACATCCTGGCCGAGCTCGGTATGGACACCACCACGCTGGTGGCCGCGCTGCTCCACGACACCGTCGAGGACACCGGCTACACGTTGGAGGCCCTTACCGCCGAGTTCGGTGACGAGGTCGGCCATCTCGTCGACGGCGTCACCAAGCTGGACAAGGTGGTGCTCGGCAACGCCGCGGAGGGCGAGACCATCCGCAAGATGATCATCGCGATGGCCCACGACCCGCGGGTGCTGGTGATCAAGGTGGCCGACCGGCTGCACAACATGCGCACGATGCGCTTCCTACCGCCGGAGAAGCAGGCCCGCAAGGCCCGCGAGACGCTGGAAGTCATTGCGCCGCTGGCACATCGGCTGGGTATGGCGACGGTCAAGTGGGAGCTGGAGGACCTGGCGTTCGCGATTCTGCATCCGAAGAAGTACGAGGAGATCGTGCGGCTGGTCGCCGACCGGGCGCCGTCGCGGGACACCTACCTGGCCAAGGTGCGCGCCGAGATCACCGCGACGCTCAACGCGTCGAAGATCAAGGCCGAGGTGGAGGGCAGGCCCAAGCATTACTGGTCGATCTACCAGAAGATGATCGTCAAGGGCCGCGACTTCGACGACATCCACGACCTTGTCGGTGTGCGCATTCAGTGCGACGAGGTCCGCGACTGTTATGCCGCTGTGGGCGTGGTGCATTCGCTGTGGCAGCCGATGGCGGGCCGGTTCAAGGACTACATCGCCCAGCCGCGGTTCGGTGTGTACCAGTCGCTGCACACCACCGTGGTCGGTCCGGAAGGCAAGCCGCTGGAGGTGCAGATCCGCACCCGCGACATGCACGGCACCGCCGAGTACGGCATCGCCGCGCACTGGCGTTACAAGGAGACCAAGGGCCGCAACGGGACACCGGCCAGTCACACGACCGCCGAAATCGACCGGATGGCATGGATGCGTCAGTTGCTCGACTGGCAGCGGGAGGCGGCCGATCCCGGCGAGTTCCTCGAGTCGCTGCGTTACGACCTTGCGGTGCAAGAGATCTTCGTGTTCACCCCGAAGGGTGACGTGGTCACACTGCCGACCGGCTCAACGCCGGTGGACTTCGCGTACGCGGTGCACACCGAGGTGGGACACCGCTGCATCGGCGCGCGGGTCAACGGTCGGCTGGTCGCCCTTGAGCGCAAGCTCGAAAACGGGGAATCGGTCGAGGTTTTCACTTCAAAGGCACCCAACGCGGGGCCGTCGCGCGACTGGCAGACGTTCGTGGTCTCGCCACGAGCAAAGGCCAAGATCCGCCAGTGGTTCGCCAAGGAGCGCCGCGAGGAGGCGCTGGAATCCGGCAAGGACGCCATCGCCCGTGAGGTCCGTCGCGGCGGACTTCCGTTGCAGCGCTTGATGAATGCCGAATCGATGGCGGCGTTGGCACGCGAGTTGCGGTACGCGGACGTGTCGGCGCTGTACACCGCGGTCGGCGAAGGTCATGTGTCGGCGCGACATGTGGTGCAGCGGTTGGTCGCTCAGCTCGGCGGCGACGACGAGGCGACCGACGAGCTCGCCGAGCGGTCCACCCCCACGACGATGCCGGTGCGTCAGCGCACCACCGACGACGTCGGAGTCTCGGTGCCAGGCGCACCCGGGGTGTTGACCAAGCTGGCCAAGTGCTGCACACCGGTCCCCGGCGACAACATCATGGGCTTCGTCACGCGCGGCGGCGGCGTGAGCGTGCACCGCACGGACTGCACCAACGCCACGTCGCTGCAAGAACAGGCGGAGCGGATCATCGATGTGCAGTGGGCGCCGTCACCGACGTCGGTGTTCCTGGTCGCCATTCAGGTCGAGGCGCTCGACCGGCACCGGCTGCTCTCGGACGTGACAAGGGTGCTGGCCGACGAGAAGGTCAACATCTTGTCCGCGTCGGTCACGACGTCCAATGACCGGGTGGCGATCAGCCGGTTCACGTTCGAAATGGGTGACCCCAAGCATCTGGGTCACGTGCTCAACGTGGTGCGCAACGTCGAGGGCGTCTACGACGTCTACCGCGTCACCAGCGCGGCCTGACGGACTCCCAGCGGTAGGGCTACGTACCCCGCGTCAGATACACCACCGCGCCGACAACCACCGCCAGGCCGAGTCCTGCTGCGATTACCACGACCCGCAACACCTTGGAAAAGATTGTCGCCGGGAGCATTTCGTCTGCTGACGACTCAAATGACAGGGCCGCAGGCGATGAGCCGCCGTTGAGTGCATCGGCCAGTTCGCGCGCGGAATCGGCGGTGAAGTTGCCGGTGATCTGGGTACGACCGCCGGGGATCGCCTCCTGTATCTGCGGAGCGCTGAGGACCTGGGTGTTGAGGGTGAACGCCGTCTGGGTGCCGACATTTATCGAGGTGTAGTCCGCCCAGGTGCGTGTGGCGTTGTCATCGAATTTCAGGTCGACAACGTGCTGACCGCGTTGGGCATCCAAACCGGCAGTGGCGTCCTGGACATCCTCGCCACCGAGGATCGACCTGTCCAGCAGGTACACGGTCTTTCCGTCGGTCGAGCAGGTGATCAGCGGCAGGTTGGGGTCGTCGTGGCCGGCCAGCACATCGTCCTCGTCACAACGCGTGGATTGAAACTGCATGGCCAGGTCCTGAAAGGTCTGAGCTGTGCTCTGCCGGAGTTCTTTCTCGTAGGCGATCAGCTCTGCCGGGTCGCTGCCGGGCCCCGGCGGTGGCAGGGGACGTGCACGCGGCGGCGGCGTCCCAGCCTCGGCCGGCATCGACTGGATCAAGGGACGGATGTACAGCATTTTCGTTTCCTGCTGGCCCGAACATGTTGCGCAGGGCGTCACTATCGAGATCACGGCCTCCGAATGTGGCGACCACATTGGTCCCCTGCGCGGCAATCTCGGCGTCTGAGACGCCGCGTTCGGCCAGGCGCGCTTTGACGTCGTTCAGCGCCTGCGCCATGGCCTTCGGAGGTGGCGGCGAGCCGTCCCCCGTCTGCGTCGCAAATACGGCGCGAGTGCCTTCCCTACCTGACCAGATGTCTCTGGTGAGAAACAACGCCAACAGATATCCGAGGACGAGCACGACCAACAGCAACATCACCACAAGACGGGTCGCGCGGGTCGGGCCATTGTGCGGCGGGGGAGCGCCGGGCTGGAAAGCCGGTTGTGGCACGGGGTTTGACACCTACTTCTCCTCTCCACGGGTGTCACGGGAGTTCTTTGGGTGCAATGCCAACGATAAGCCGACGGGGCGGAAGGGCTTTTGTCCGTTTGCCAGTTCTGCAATACTGCTGCGATGCGCACTGCTTTGGTGGTCCTTTTCGCTTCGCTGGCGATGCTTTTGGCGGGTTGTAGTTCCACGATCAGGCCGGAAGGGGCCGCGCAGTCGGTCGTCGATCTGGTGAAAGAGCAGACCGGTTTCGAGGCCAAAGACGTGAAGTGCCCGGACGGCGTCGACGCGAAGGAGGGCACCGAGTTCGAATGCAAGTTCACCGGGCCCGAAGGCGACGACTACACCGCCAACATGAAGGTCACCAAGGTCGACGGTGAGAACGTCGAGTTCTACATCCAGACCCGCCCGACCGAGGGCTGATTTCTGGCGCTGAGCTGGGCCCACGTGCAAGCTGGGGAACGCAGAATTGCACCGAAACAGCGGTTTTCGTGCGACTCTTCGTCTGCTCGCGACATGTGCCAGATGCCCTGGTCGGGGATCCGCGCAACCGGGGTCATCCGCGAGTGAGCCGATTCGTACGCCCACACGGCGCGTCGCGTACGAAACGGCTCAATCGACCACCCGGCGGGGCGCAGCGTCCCGTGAAAGCTGCTCGCGCTGACTAGTCCAGCCGGACCGACTTGATGGTGACGGCCTTGGCGGGTTTGCCGTCGTTGCTTCCGTCGGCGACCCCGCCCGCGGCGATTTTGTCCAGCGTGGCAAGGCCGGTGGCGTCAATGGTGCCGAACACCGTGTAGGTCGGCGGCAGCATCGAGTCCTCGTAGACCAGGAAGAACTGGCTGCCGTTGGTGCCCGACCCCGCATTGGCCATTGTCAGCGTGCCCCTCGGATACAACACCGGCGTCTTCAGCGTGGGGTCGGTGAGCCGGTACTGGTTGGTCGGGTACTCGTTCGGGAACCGGTAGCCCGGCCCGCCCGTCCCGGTGCCCGACGGGTCGCCGCACTGCAGCACCGCCAGAGTCGGTTCGGTGGTGAGCCGGTGGCACGTCGTGTTGTCGAAGTAGCCCTGCTGCGCCAGGCTCGCGAAATTGTTGACCGTGCACGGCGTCTTGGCGTTGTCCAGTTCCAGCCCGATGTTGCCATCGCCGGTGGCGATGCTCGCGCCGACGAACGCGGGGTCGGTCGGCACCTTGCCGTTGCGTGGCGGCTTCACCGGCTTGCTCGCCGGCTCGGTGGTGGCCGGATACTGGCAGTTGGACCCGAGCGTCGCGGGCGGCTTGAACGGCGGAAGCGTGCTGTCCACCGGCGGCGAAGGCGTCGCCGTGTAGTCGGGATACGCCGGATACAAATCCATGTTCTCCAGGTTGCGCGCCAGGATCACGAAGAACAGCACACTGAGCGCGACGACCAGTACGGCCACCACTGTGAGTATGTAACTGATGACCAGTCCGGCGATGGCCAGCCCGCGGCCCTCCTCGCCGCTCTTCTTGATCTGCGACAACGAGATATGGCCGAACAGGATGCCCAGCGGCGCGAACAGGAAGGCGCACACCAGCGACACGATCGCCAGCGCGTTGGTCGGCTTAGGTTGCGGATACCCCGCGTAGCCGGCCGAATAGCCGGAGTACTCCGTCGGATACCCGCCGGGCGGCACCGGTGGATACTCGCCGTAAGGCGGGGGATAGGCGCCGTGCGGCGGGGGCGGAGTGGTCACCGGATCAGTCCAGCAGAATCGACTTCACCTGGACGTCGGTTGCCGGTTTGCCGTCCTCCCCACCGCCGGCCACACCGCCCGCGGCGATCTTGTCCAGCGTGGCCAGCCCGGTCTCGTCGATGGTGCCGAACACCGTGTAGTTGGGCGGCAACTTGGAATCCTTGTACACCAGGAAGAACTGGCTGCCGTTGGTGCCAGGACCGGCGTTGGCCATCGCCAGCGTGCCGCGCGGATAGACCACCGGCTGTCCCAGCGCGGGGTCGTCGGGCTGGTACTGATTCGTCGGGTACTCGTTGGCGAACTGGTATCCCGGGCCGCCGGTGCCCTGGCCGGTCGGATCACCGCACTGCAGTACCGCCAGGCTGTCGCTGGTGGTCAGCCGGTGGCACGGCGTCTCGTTGAAGTAGCCCGACTGGGCCAGGTTGGCGAAGCTGTTGACCGTGCACGGCGACTTGCCGTTGTCCAGCATCAACCCGATATCGCCCTGGTTCGTCTCCATGCTGGCGCTGATCTCGGCGGGGTCAGTCGGCACCTGGCCGGTCCGCGGCGCCTTGGTCTGCTTGCTCGCCTTCTCCGCCGATGCCGGGTACTGGCAGTCCTGGCCGAGGCCCGCTGGCGCAGCGAATGCGGGCAGCGCCCCTGGTGCGCTGGGTTCCTCGGGCGTGGGGCTGGCGGACGTCGTGGTGGACGGCGACGCGGTTTCGCTGCCTGAGTCCTTGTTGGTGATCACGACGGTGGCCACCACGGCGCCGATCACGACGATCGCCGCCAGGGTCGAGCCGATGATCGTGTAGATGCGGCGTTTGCGTGCCTTTTCCGCTCGACGCTCCAGCTGCCGCTCGAGTTTGCGTTTCGCTGTTGCCCGCCGTTGTTCGTTGGTCGGCACCGCCGCAGTCCTCCTCGTGATCTTGGTGGTCGGCAACGAGTGTGCCAGGCGTTGCTGAATGTGGGGCTCGCGACCCTTGCCAGCGCAGGGTGGGACACTGGACGCCGTGTTGATCACCGGATTCCCGGCCGGCATGTTGGCATGCAACTGCTACGTGCTGGCCAAGCGGGCCGGCTCGGACGCCATCATCGTCGATCCGGGCCAGCGGGCGATGGCCCCGTTGCGGCGGATTCTGGATGACAACCACCTCACACCGGCCGCGGTGCTGCTGACGCACGGCCACATTGACCACATCTGGTCGGCGCAGAAGGTGGCCGATATGTACGGCTGCCCGGCGTACATCCATCCAGACGACCGGTTCATGCTGACCGATCCGATCAAGGACTTCGGGCCACGCCTGGCCCAGCTCGCGTTCGGCGCCTTGTTCCGTGAACCCAAGCAGGTCGTCGAACTCGACCGCGACGGCGACAAGATCGACCTCGGCGGCATCACGGTGGCCGTAGACCACACGCCCGGCCACACCCGCGGCTCGGTGGTGTTCCGGATCAGCGACGGGCCGGACGATGTCGTCTTCACCGGTGACACGCTGTTCCGTCGCTCGGTGGGCCGCACCGACCTGCCCGGCGGCAGCGGACGCGATCTGCTTGGCTCGATCGTGACAAAACTGTTGGTACTCGACGACGACACCGTGGTACTACCGGGTCACGGTGAAAAATCCACCATCGGCCTCGAACGCCGCACCAACCCGTTCCTCGAAGGTTTGACATAAGTGACTGAGTTTCAGGCGCCCAAGGGCGTCCCTGACTATCTGCCCCCCGAATCGGCGCAGTTCGTCGGCGTGCGCGACGGCCTGCTCGTCGCCGCGCGGCGTGCCGGATACGGCGACATCGAGCTGCCGATCTTCGAGGACACCGCGCTGTTCGCGCGCGGTGTCGGGGAGTCCACCGACGTGGTGTCCAAGGAGATGTACACCTTCGCCGACCGGGGCGACCGCTCGGTGACGCTGCGGCCCGAGGGCACCGCAGGCGTGATGCGCGCGGTGATCGAACACGGCCTGGATCGCGGCGCGCTGCCCGTCAAGCTGTGTTACTCCGGTCCGTTCTTCCGCTACGAACGTCCGCAGGCCGGCCGCTACCGTCAGCTGCAGCAGGTCGGCATCGAGGCCATCGGTGTCGACGACCCCGCGCTGGACGCCGAGGTGATCGCCATCGCCGACGCGGGCTTCCGATCCCTTGGGATCGACGGGTTCCGGCTCGAGCTCACCTCGCTTGGTGACGACAGCTGCCGCCCGCAGTACCGGGAACTGTTGCAGGACTTCCTGTTCAAGCTCGACCTCGACGAAGAAACCCGGCGTCGCGCAGAGCTCAACCCGCTGCGGGTGCTCGACGACAAGCGGCCCGCGGTGCGCGAGATGACCGCCGACGCGCCCGTCATGTTGGATCACCTCTCCGATGTCGCCAAACAACACTTCGAAACCGTGCTGGCCCACCTCGACGCGCTCGAGGTGCCTTATGTGATCAACCCGCGGATGGTGCGCGGGCTGGACTACTACACCAAGACCACGTTCGAGTTCGTCCACGATGGCCTCGGCGCGCAGTCTGGGATCGGCGGCGGCGGCCGCTATGACGGGCTGATGCAACAGCTCGGCGGAAAAGATCTGTCCGGCATCGGGTTTGGCCTCGGCGTCGACCGGACGCTGCTGGCCCTCAAGGCCGAGGGCAAAACCGTCGGCGGCACCGCGCGCGTCGAGGTGTTCGGTGTTCCGCTCGGCGAGCAGGCGAAGGTCAAGCTCGCGGTGCTGGCCGCTCGGCTGCGGACCGCCGGGGTGCGGGTCGACCTGTCCTACGGCGACAGGGGGGTCAAGGCCGCGATGCGCGCCGCGGACCGCTCCGGTGCGTCGATCGCGCTGGTGGCCGGCGAACGCGACATCGAGGCGGGCACCATCGGGGTGAAAAACCTCGCGACCGGTGAGCAGGTCGACATACCTGTCGACGCCGTTCTGCCCGAGGTACTTTCGCGCCTCAGCCGCGCCTGACTCTCGTGAAGGTCATCCGGGACAGCATGCCGTCGCGCAGCGTCAGCGTGTGCAGCAGGACCGCGCTGACATGCGCGGCGATGACGGCAACCATTGTGTAGGCCAACACCGAATGAGTCTGGCGGAGTAGGAAATACAGGTCGGCGCCGAAGGGTGCGATACGGGGCAGCCGTAACGACCCGAAGATGATCACCGGCTGGCCGGAGGCGGACACCATCGCCCAGCCGACCAGCGGCTGCGCCACCATCAGCGTGTACAGCGCCAGTTCGGAGCCCACGACCAGTTTGTGCTCAACCCAGCCGACAGTTTCAGGCAGTCGCGGCACGCGGTGAGTGAACCTGTTGGCGGCCCTCACCACAACGACAGCGAGAATAACCACGCCGAGCGTCATGTGGACGACCCGAAGTGACGCATACGAGCCGACAGAGTTCACCATCACGAACCCGATGAACAACGCGCTGAAGATCAGGACGGCGGTGAGCCAGTGCAGGATTCGGGTCCGTATCGGGTAGCGGGTCGTCGCTTCCGTCATGGCGCAACCTCGTCCACCTGCACCGCCGGCGCGGACTTGGGTTCACCGGTGCGGGCGCGATACGACGCCGCATACACCGCCGATCGCGCACTCAGCAGTGGATCGTCGGACGGTTCGATGCCGTCGGGCAGCACCAGCGGATCGAAGTTGATATCGCGTGCATTGCCGGCACGGTCTGTTTCGATCCCCGTCAGCGTCAGCACTCCGGCGTCGACGGTAGGGCGATTCTCCGGCCACGGCAGGGTGGCGTCTCGTACCGGGTCGTCCGGTTGGCCGACCGTCAGCACCAGCCTCCACTGCAACGGTCCGCTGTGCACCTGACGGACAAGCGAGTCGAAAAGCGAGTTGACTGTTCCCTGGCGCGGGATCGTCGCCGCCTGCAGCGGAACGAACGCCCACCGCACCGGCGTACGCACACCCGCGTCATCGACAAAGAAGAACGTGATGAGACTGCCGAACGTGCTGTCGGCGAACCCGAGTGTGGGCGGATGCCGCTTGATCAGCGCCATCGCGGCGGCCGATTCGGGATGGGCCGCCTCGAACGCGGACATCGCTGCTGGGTCGGGTTTCGCGGTCGCCGGATCGGGTTTGGAGGCCAGTAGCCGGTCGTAGAAGCCTTGCGGCGAATTGTCAGGGAACACCGGCAGATTCAGCATCGCCATCCGCCACTGTGTGTCGTCGGGAAACGTGAAGGCGAGCCCGAGGCCGCGCGCCGCCGCTGCAGTGTCGATCATCATCGGATGTCCGCCGGACAGCGAGAACCGTCCGACGACAGGGGTCCTAGCGGGGGCGAAGATCGCGGCTCTCGACAATTCGCGCCCGTTTCCGTTGCTGTCGAAATGACCGGTCACTGCGACGCCCTTGGCGTGGTTTCTGCGGAATCCCGGGTGTAGACCGTAGACGCGACGGAAACCTGCCATGAAGATTTCGCGACTCAATCCGGCCTGCGGGCCGAACCACTTGTTGGCGTATGCGACCGCACCGAGGTCGACGGCCAGAAACGCGCCGACCGCACCCAATCCGAGCAGGAGCGATCGCCGATTCTGGTCCACGCCTATGAAAGACACATCGAAGGGCTCGTTTAGTTCAGCAGTCTCCTGTGAGGTTACTGCGAGTGTGCGGCTCAGGCGAGTGCGCGTCGATCGTTAGCCAGCCCGCCTAGGCTGCTAGCAACCGACTGCGGAGGTCTCACATGTCCTTGATCGCGCTAGAAGAGCATTACGCCTGGAATCCGGCCAGCGACGGAAACGTGGTGGCGACCTGGTTGGAGACGAATAATTCGGTCGCCCACGATCGGTTGTATGACCGGGGCCCGCTTCGTCTCGAGCAGATGGATGCGGCAGGTATCGATTTTCAGATCCTGTCGCTGTTCGATCCCGGCGTGCAGGACGAGACCGATGTCGCGAAGGCGATCGATCTGGCGCGCCGCGCGAATGACGACCTGGCCGAGTCCGTGCGTGGAAATCCCAGCCGGTTCGGCGGCTTCGCCACGCTGGCGACGCAGGACCCCGACGCCGCGGCCGCCGAATTGGAGCGCGCCGTTACCGAATTGGGCCTCGTCGGCGGTCTGATCAATGGGCACTGCCAGGGGCGCTACCTCGACGATCCCGCGTATGAGGGGATGTTCGGGCGTGCCGAGGAGATCGGTGCGCCCATCTATCTCCACCCCACCACGCCGCACCCCGCCGTCATGGAAGCCTGGTTCAACCCGTACGTCAACGACGGTCTGCACCTCGCCTCGTGGGGGTTCGCCGCCGAGACGGGTACCCACGTGCTGCGGTTGATCTACTCGGGGCTCTTCGACAAGTTCCCGCGGCTCCAGATGATCATCGGACATCTCGGCGAGATGCTGCCCTTCGCCGCTTACCGGACCGACCGCTACTACGGGCTCGGCGGTGACGGCGGCTCGAAAGACAGGCTGCAACGCCTGCCATCGGACTACCTGCGCAACAACTTCCACGTCACCACCAGTGGGAACTTCTGCCCGTCGGCCTTCGCGTGCACACTCGAGGTGCTGGGCGCCGATCGGGTGATGTTTTCGGTGGATTACCCGATGGACGACAACCAGACCGGCGCGGAGTTCATGGCATCCTTCCCAATGGGCGATGAAACCCGCCGGAAGGTCAGCTCCGAGAACGCCATCCGACTCTTCGGTGACCGTATCCCTGCGGCTCTTGGCGGCTAGAGTTCGAAGACCTGACCGTCGCGAGCCACCGTGATCTCGCCCGAGAAGTTCTTGCCGATGGCATCGAGCCATTCGGAATCGGGCAGGTCGGTTGGCGAGTAGTGGCTCAGTACAACATGCTTGGCGTTGGCCGCGGCGGCGACTTCACCGACCTGCTCGGCCGAGGTGTGTGAGTTCTGCAAATAGTTCGGCGGAAACCTGTTGCCGTAGTAAGCGTCATCGAGGCTGAACTGCGCCTCATGGACCAGGATGTCCGTGTCCTTTGCCAGGGCGATCAGATTGTCGGATTTGGTGGTATCACCCGAAAAGGTAATGGACACACCGGATTTCGCCAGATCGAAGCGGAAGCCGAATGCGGGATAGACGTCGTAATGCGATACCAGTGTCGCGGTGACGGTGATGTTGTCGTCGGACATCACCGGGAACGGCGCGGTCTTCGGCGACCTGTTGCGATAGTCCGACCCTGGCGGCACCTCGATCTCGGTGACCGTGAACAGCTTCTGGATATCGTCGGTGCCCATGTCGCGGATGAAGATGTTGTTGGTGTAGGCGAATGCCTGCTGCAACGCCTTGGTGGTGGCGGCCAGCCCCGGCGTCGGGTTGGTCGGGTCGATGGTGGCTGGATTGGCGTTGCCGACCTGGCTCGCGGGAAGACCGCCCGCCGGGCCCGGACCGTAGACCGGCACCGGCGCTTTACCCTTCGAGGCGGTATAGCCGCCGGAGAACAGGAAACTGGCGTAGTCGACGAGGTGGTCGGTGTGCAGGTGAGTGATGAACATGCTCTTGAGGTTGTCGAATTTCAGCCCGGCGTTGGTGAACGCGTTCAGGGAGCCTAGGCCGCAGTCGATTTGATAGACGTCGCTGCCAATTTTCAGTGCCGTCGATATTCCGGTCTTGTTGGGGACCGGCGGTGGTCCGGCTTGGACGCCGAGGGTGATCAGCGCATTCTCGGGCAGCGCGGGCGGTGCCGGTGCCTTCTCGGGTTCCGCTGAGCTGCAGGCCGATGTGCCGAGAACAGCTCCGCCGATCACTGCTGACATCGAGGCCGCCAGCATCGTCCGTCGTGAGACCGGGCCGCAACCGCACCCACCGTGATCCGTCATGCGCCGCGGACCACCGCGGTGAGTACCTCGTCGACGCCGCCGACGCCGCCGTCGAATGGATTGCCGCGCTTGAGGACATGTGTGCCGCCGGGTGTCATCGCGACGAGTTTAGGTGAGCTCGAACCGATTTGCAGTTGACGCGCGAAGCGCACCTGATGCAACGGCACCACTGCGCCGCCGCCGTAGCTGAAGATTCCGAGCTTGCGGTCGATGACCGCCACCGGGCGGCATTCGTGAAGTGGCTGGCCGCGCCTGCGGCGAATCTTGCGCACCACGGCGAAGGTCATCGCCCCGAAGAGCAGACCGACAGCCGCGAAGACGGCCCCGACGGTCCGTGAGGGAACGCCCGCGAACAGTGCGACGGCACCAAAGCCGCCGACCACCAGCGTCAGCACGCCCAGTACGAAGGCCAGTACCGCAAGTGCACCGGTGCAGCGGTCAAAGACGAGCACCCGGCGGCCGTCGTCCGTCACGACGAGACCGCCCGTGTCAGCGAGGATCTGGGTCTCGGGGGGTGCATCTGGTGCAGTCACGCCTTGCAGCGTGCATGGCAGCGGCGCTGAGCGTGCGCAAAATGCCGGTATTCGGCGGCGTGTTGTGAGCAAACACGCACGTTCGCGGATGAGGGGCGGGGGCGTCGCTCACTCGATTTGAGGCAAATGCCTCATGTGCCGGGTAGCAGACCGGCGAAATATGGCGGCATGACAAAGTCGCGCGCCCCGTCGGATGCCGCCACCGCCGTCCTCCAGAACCCCGCGCTGCCTGCCGGCGACGACGAACGAGTCGTCGGCTACGGCGTGATGGGGTTTCCCTTCATAAGCGGCCACTACCTGGCCCTGCGGTACTTTCCGGCGACGAGTTTCTCGCCCGGCTATCGGTCGGTATGGCACCGCGATCCGGCGGGCGTCTGGACGTTTTACGCCACGACGCCGGGTCAGCAGAGCTGCGCCAGATACTTCAGCTCGGCGACGCCGAACGCCGCCGTGCAATGCGCCATCGACGTCGCATGGACCAGCCCATGGTCCCTGCTCGTCGGCATCGCGGGAGTCCTCGAATGGCACATCGACATCCGGGCAACGCCCTCGACCCGGCTGACGAGCACAATCGGAGGGCTGCTGCCGACCGGTACGTGGACGAACGAACTGCTCCTTGGCATGGTGGCCCGAGCGGTTCGACTGGTTCTGCGGCCCGGACAGGTCCGGCTGTCCGGAACGGCACCGAACGGCCAGCGCTTCATGATCGCTCCCACGCAAGTGTGGGCGGCGACGGGGCGCGCCGTGTTGCGCGGTGAGGATCTGGGTCCCGTCGGACCGCTGGATCGTCAGGCGCGGCTGGCTGATTTTCGGCCTCCGCAGCGGGGACTTTTCGCCGTCGGCTCGGGCCACTTCGAGAAGTTCGATGCGGCGCGGCATCGTGCCGCTGAACACACTGTCTCGATAGGCTGACAAGCGCTTCACAGAGGGGCACAATCAGCGAAATGGCGCCGCGACCAGCCCAGCCGAACCCGGCCGCCGAATCACCAAGTCGGGCTGAGCTTCTCGCAGCGTTGTCGGTGGCGATAGACCTTGGCCTCGGGCAACCAAGCGAACACATGCTTCGCGCAGCCATCATTGCGACCAGGCTCAGCGACCGACTGGGGCTCGGCCGGACACAGCGCAACTGCATCTACTACGCAACGCTGATCATGTGGATCGGTTGCCACGCGGATTCACACGAGTACGCGCGGTGGTTCGGCGACGACATCGCCGTGCGCCGCGACGCGTACATGGTCGACTGGTCGGGCCTGCCGTATATGCGGTTCCTCATCAACAACCTCGCAAGGGGTGAGCCGTTACCGCATCGGCTGAACGTGATGGCGACGCTGTTCATCAACGCGCGCGGTCGGATGTCCCGGCTGATCCACTCGCACTGCACGTCGGCCGCACTGCTCGCGGACCGGATGGGCCTGGGCCCCGACGTGCAGGCGGCGCTGGCGTTCGCGTTCGAGCGGTATGACGGCGGCGGCCTGCCCGCGGGTGCGCACGGTGACGCGATTCCGATTCAGATGCGGGTCGCGCAACTGGCCGACATGGTAGAGGTTCACCATCGCGAGGGCGGCGTGCAGGCGGCGTTGGCGCTGGCGCGCAGTCGGCGCGGCGGCCAGTTCGATCCGCAGGTGGCCGACACGTTCATCGAGAACGCCGAAGCGATCCTGGCCGGCCCGCCCACCGGAGATGCGTGGGCTGCGGCCTTGCGGGAGGCGCCCGATCACGGGGAGCGGCTCGATGAGCAATCGCTGGATGCGTTGTTGATCGCACTCGGCGACTTCGTAGATCTGAAATGTCCGTTCACCCTTGGTCATTCACGGGCGGTCGCGCGACTTGCCGCCGACGCTGCCGTTGTTGCAGGCTTGGATGCCGACACGGCGGCCTTGACGCGACGTGCGGGTCACGTCCACGATCTGGGCCGCATCGGAGTATCAAATCAGGTGTGGTCCAAGCCGGGTCAGCTGTCCGCGGCCGAGTTCGAGCGAGTGCGGCTCCATCCGTACTTGACCGTGCGGATTCTCAGTCAGGTGCAGGGATTGCAGGCGGTGACACAGATCGCGGGCAATCATCACGAATGCCTGAACGGCTCCGGGTATCCACGTGGTCTGGCCGGCACCGCACTCGGCATGCCCGACCGGATTCTCGCCGCCGCTGTCAGTTACCAATCCGCCTGCGAGCCAAGGCCGTACCGTCAGCAGTTGTCACCCAGTGCGGCCGCGCAGCGGCTCAGGGAGCGGGTTCGCGGCGGTGAACTCGACTCGGCGGCGGTCGAGGCGGTGCTGCACGCCGCAGGGCACCGAGCCGAACGGCCGAACGTGCGTCCGGACGGGCTCACGCCGAGGGAGATCGATGTGCTGTGCCTTGTCGCGCGGGGTGCGTCGAACAAGGAGATCGCGGAGACGCTGGTGATCAGCCAGAAGACCGCACGCAATCATGTGGAGCGGACGTACGCCAAGATCGGGGTGTCAAACCGCATCGGCGCCAGCATGTACGCGCTTCGCCACGGGTTCGTCGCGCCCGCCGCAGCCGAAGGTTGAGGCAAATGCCCCATGTGCCAGGCGGGGCGCGTGACCGAGCATCGTAAGCATGACCACTGTTGAACGTTCCACCACAACCTCGAAACACCCATCCCGCGCTGTCGTCGCTGCCGCGTTCGCGGCGCTCGCGCTTGTCGCTGCCGCGCCTGCGGGAGCCGATACGGTGAAATTCAATGCCACCGCCGGACAGCTGCAGGCAGCATGCAAGAAGGTCGGCGGTGACTACCACCAATCCACCTCGGGTAACTACTATTGCGTCACCAAAAGCGGGGTAGGCGGTTGCAATCCGCAGGGCGATTGCTCCTACAACCCCTCCGGCCCCGCGCCGAAGCCCGGTGCACCGACGCTTTTACAGGTCGTCGGCACCGTCGGCGTGGAGGGTTGAGCGCCATGACAATCCATCGCTTGAGCCCAGCCCGAACCGTCGCTTCGCAGTTGCTCGCTGCGGCGGCCATCGCGATGTCCCTGACGACCGCTGCACAGGCTTCCGCCGAGCGCTCGTGGGACATCGAAGCATACGACCGCTGCATGGCCAACGGCAACGACGTCGGCTGGTGCTGCAACGGGAGCGACGGGGATTTGACCCAGGATAAGCCGCCCAAATGCGTCGCGCCCTCGGCAGAGGCCCAAGCCGAGAACGTGCCAGGAAACTCCAATCCCGTTGGCCCACCACGCAAACCGACCCTGCCGGCCACCCCCGGCAGCTCGGTGGGGTAGCGAACCGAGTGAGGGGGGCTAGATGGCCATGGCGGCACGCACGTCCGCCTCTGACGCGGAACCACCCGTCCCGCTCGAGGTGATCCGGCCCGACTCCAGGATGTAGTACCGCTGCGAGGATTCCAGTGCGAAGCCGATGTGCTGCTCAACCAGCAGCACGCCGAGATCGCCGCGTTGAGTCAACGCGGTGATCGCCGCCTCGATCTCGGCGACCACCGACGGCTGGATGCCTTCGGTCGGCTCGTCGAGGATCAAACATTTCGGCGACGTGATCAGCGCTCTGGCGATCGCCAACTGCTGGCGCTGCCCACCCGAGAGCAGGCCTGCGCGCCGGGTCAACAGCTCCGTGAGCGCGGGGAACAGGTCGAGCTGCTCGTCGATCAGCTGCTTGCCGTTCTTGCGGCCGTCGGCGACGACCTGAAGGTTCTCCGCGGTCGTCAGCTGCCCGAATGACTGCTGGCCCTGCGGTACGTACGCAAGACCGCGCGCCACCCGCGCGCTCGGCCGCAGCTTGGTGATGTCGTCACCGTCGAAAAGCACCTCGCCCGCGCTGCACTTCAGCAGGCCGACCGCGGTCCGGAGCAGCGTCGTCTTGCCTGCACCGTTATGGCCCATCACCGCGGCGACCCCATCAGGCGGCACGGTGAGGTTGACCCCGTGAATGACCTCGGAGCGACCGTAGCCGCTGTGGACGTCGACAAGCTCGAGCATCAGGAGCTCTCCTCGATGAGTTCGTCGGGGATGCCGTCGGCACCCGCGGCTGCGGTACCGAGGTAGACCTCCTGCACCTTGGGGTTGGCCTGCACTTCGGCCACCGAGCCTTCGGCGATCACCTGCCCGCGGGCCAGCACGGTCACCGAGGTGGCGAAATCGCGCATGAAGTCCATGTCGTGCTCAACGACCACAACGGTGCGCTCACCACCGATGCGACGCAACAGATTTCCGGTCTCCTCACGTTCTTCGTGACTCATTCCGGCGACCGGTTCGTCGAGCAACAGCACGTCGGCGTTCTGCACCAGCAGCATGCCGATCTCCAGCCACTGCTTCTGCCCGTGTGCGAGCACTCCAGCGGGTTTGTCCATCAGATCGGTCAAACCGGTTGTCTCCAAAGCCTCCTCGATCGATGGCAACACCGATGACCGCCGACGCAGCAACGTCCACGCCGATCGGCCGGCACCAGCAGCGATGTCGAGGTTCTGCAGCACCGTCAGCTGTTCGAACACGCTCGCGGTCTGGAACGTGCGCCCCACTCCGCGCCTGGCGATCTGGTGCACCTTCTTGCCAAGCAGCTCGACGCCCGACTTGCTGATCGATCCGGTGGCGGGTACCAGCCCGGTGATCGCATCGATCACCGTGGTCTTACCTGCCCCATTGGGGCCGATCAGGAATCGCAGGTCGCCCTGGAACAGAGTGAGGTCGACGTCGCTGACCGCCTTGAACCCGTCGAAATCGACCGTAAGGCCGCGAACTTCGAGGTACTCGGTGCCCATGCCGACGTTACCACCGGCGACCGGCTCCAGCTCTGCTGTCGTCATGACGTTGACACCTTCTCTGCTTCAGGCTCAGGTTCCGGTTCGGGGACCAGCGGCGCGGGTTTACCCCTGCGCCAACGGCGCAACGCACTCAGTCCGGCGAATCCGGCAGGGAAGAAGCCGACGACGATGATGAACAGCAGGCCCTGGGCGTAGGTCCACTCCGACGGAAAGCGTTCGGAGAAAAGGGTTTGCGCCCACGCGACGCCGATCGCACCGAGCACCGGCCCGAGCAGCGTCGTGCGCCCGCCGATCGCCACCCCGATCAGGAACGCGATCGACGGCAGGATGCCGACCTGCGACGGTGCGATGAACCCGACGATCGGCGCGAACAGCGCCCCGGCGATGCTGGCGAACAACGCGGCCACGGTGTAGGCGACGACCTTGATGTTCGCCGGGTCGTAGCCAAGGAAACGCACGCGTTCTTCACCGTCGCGCACCGCCACCAACAGCTCGCCGTAGCGGCTCTGCATCAGCTGACGGACGACGGCGACGACAAGAAGCAGCACACCCGCGGCGATGAAGTACAGCATGCGCCGGTTCGCGGGATCGTTCAAGGTGAACCCGAAGAACGTGCGAAACCTGTTGAGACCGTTGCTGCCTCCGACGCTCGTCTGCCCGACCAGCAGGATCGCCAACGCCGCCGCAAGGGCTTGCGACAAGATCGCGAAGTACGCGCCCTTGACGCGGCGCTTGAACACCCCCAACCCCAGTGCTGCGGCAACGGCCGTCGGCAGCAGCACGATCGCCAGCAGCGTGAAGGCGGGGGAGGCGAACGGCTGCCAGTACGCGGGCAATTCCCGCACCCCGGCGATCTGCATGAAGTCGGGCACGTCGTCGCCACGGATCTGGGCGTCGGCGATCTTCAGATGAATGCCCATCATGTAGCCGCCGAGGCCGAAGAACACGCCCTGACCCAGCACCAGCATGCCGCCGCGGCCCCATGCCAGGCCGATGCCGACCGCGACGATTGCAAAGCACAGGAACTTCCCGAGCAGCGACAGCCGGAACTCGGACAGCACCAGAGGTGCCAGCCCGAACAGCACTACCGCAGCCACACCGAAACCGGCCCAGGTCTGCCAGCGCCCGAGAAGTGTCTTCATCAAACGAGACTCCTTGTCCGAACGGTGAATAGGCCCTGCGGGCGGGCCTGCAGGAAGATCACGATGATCACGAACACGATCACCTTGGCCAGCGATGCCGTGGTGTTGTACTCGATGAACGAGTTCAGGAAGCCCAGCGCAAAGGCGGCGATCACGGTGCCCTTGATCTGGCCGAGGCCGCCGACGACCACGACGAGGAACGCATCGATCAGATAGCTCTGCCCGATCGTCGGACTGGTCGATCCGATCAGCGTCAACGCCACACCCGCAACCGCTGCCAGCCCCGAGCCGATGAAAAACGTGGTGATGTCGGTCTTTCGGGAGGAAATGCCGCTGGTTTCGGCGAGGTCGCGGTTCTGCACGACGGCCCGGATGCGCCGTCCCATCGGGCTGACCTTCAGCACGGTGGCCAGCACCGCGACACACACGACCGCCAGCACCAGGATGAAGATGCGAGTCTTGGGGACAACGGCTCCGAGGATCTCCATTCCGCCGGACAACCACGCAGGCGCCACCACGTTGACTGCGGGCGCGCCGAAGATGTCGCGAGCCACCTGCTGAAGGACAAGGCCCACGCCGAATGTCACCAGCAGCGTGTCCAACGGCCGGTCATACATGCGTTGGATCAACGTGACTTCCAGCAGCGCGCCCATGGCGCCACCGACCAGGAAACCAACCACCAGCGAAATCACCAGGGACGCACCGGCACTCGATATCAGCTGCTGCACCACGTAGGCGGTGTAGCACCCTGCCATGATGAACTCGCCGTGCGCCATGTTGATGACGCCCATCTGACCGAACGTCAGAGACAGCCCGAGTGCAGCCAGCAACAGGATTGAGCCGAGGCTCAATCCCGTTGCCAGCTGTCCGATTAGGACATCCATATCAGCTGGAAAGGCCCGCTGCCCACGGGTATGACTTGAGGTACGGGTCCGGCTCGATCGGTCCCGGCGACTCCCAGATGGTGTAGATCAGCTTGTCGGGGCGGATCTCGCCGATGCGCGCGGTCTTGGTGATGTGGTTGTTCTCACCGTCGATGGTGACCTTGCCCTCGGGTGCGTCGAACGTCACGCCGCCCGCGCTGTCCTGAATGGCCTTGACGTCGAACGACTTCGCCTTCTCGACGGTGTTCTTCCACAGGTACACCGACACGTAGGCGGCTTCCATCGGGTCCGATGTCGGCTTGTCCGCGCCGAACTTGTCCTTGTACGCCTTGACGAACGCCTTGTTCGCCGGGTTGTCGACGGTCTCGTAGTAGTTCCACGCGGTCAGCTGCCCGGTGATGTTCTGGATACCGATGCCGTTGATCTCTTCCTCGGCGATCGACACCGACACCACCGGCATCTCCTGCGGCGTGAGGCCGACGTTCTTGTACTCGCGGAAGAACGCCACATTGGAATCGCCGTTGAGTGTGTTGAACACGGCGTCGGCGTCGGCGGTGCGGACCTTGTTGATGATGGTGGAGAAGTCCGTCGAGCCCAGCGGGGTGTAGTCCTCACCCTTGATCTCGATGCCGTTGGCCCCGGCGTACGCCTTGATGATCCGGTTGGCGGTCTGCGGGAACACATAGTCGCTGCCCACCAAATAGAGCGACTTGACGCCCTTTTCTTTGAGGTAGTCCAGCGCTGGCACAATTTGCTGATTGGTGGTGGCGCCGGTGTAGAAGATGTTTTTCGACGACTCGAGGCCCTCGTATTGCACCGGATAGTAGAGAAGTGAATTCGCGCTTTCGAACACGGGAAGCATGGCCTTGCGGCTCGACGAGGTCCATCCGCCGAACACCGCAGCCACGCAGTCGCTGCTGATCAGCTTCTCGGCCTTCTCGGCGAAGACAGTGGGTTCGGACGCCCCGTCTTCGCCGACGAGCTGGATCTGCTTGCCCATCACACCGCCTGAGCCATTGATCTGCTCAACTGCCAGATCAATGGCATGACGGACGGTGACCTCGGAAATGGCCATGGTGCCCGAAAGGGAGTTCAGCGCTCCCACCTTGATGGTCGGGCCTGAGGCGTCGACGCACGATTCGGTGTTTGCCGCATCGGTCTCGGTGGCCTTGCTTCCGCAGCCGGCCAACAAGAGACTGGTCGCGGCGACGAGGCTGCCCGCCGCTCGCGCCGATCTCTTGATTGAGGAGCGTCGTGGTCGTCGCATGAACAGCCTTTCCCTTTGTCAGCAGCGCACATCGGATGATGGGCGTCGTCAGGAGCGCAAGAGTTGAGACACCATTCGGGTGTCGAATCGGGACGTTAGAGCGCATGTGTTTCTGCGAAATGTCTGGATGTGACGAACAAATTAACGTGTAGCTCGACTGGCAGACGTTTGCCGTTCAGCTAGCCCGAAATAGCTGCCGTGACGCGGTTGTAACGATCCGGTACGGTGCGGCGATGTGACGGACATGCGAACAGCGACAGCTAGGGTCGGGGCGGTATTCGTAGTGGCAGCTGCCGGTATTGCGGTCAGCCCAGCGACGGCGGTTGCCGAGCCCACCGGCCAGAAGGTGACCTACACGCTCGTTTCGGCGGGCGCCGCGGATTACAAACTGAACTATCTGACGGCTCAGCCTGCGAGCAAAGAGGCGTACAACGCCGACGCCTACAAGTACCTCAAGAGCGAGACGGTGGTCCTCGCGCCGGGCGTGCCTTGGGTATTCGAAACCACGCTCGAGGATCCGCAATGGGCGATCCTCACCGCGAGCACCGGTGTGCACGCCATGCAGGGCACGCCGAACCCGCACTGCGAGATCGCCATCGAGGGTCAGCTGGCT
>CAVQFK010000007.1:0-67245 GCA_963711755.1 uncultured Actinomycetota bacterium | reverse complement strand
ACGCGACGCTGATCAGGCCATTTCTGGTACCCGAAGATGGGCGAGCGCAAGTTCGAATTCGCATTCGTCGAGTTCCTCGACCCCGGCTTCGCGCATCGACGCGGTCTTCATTTCCATCGCCTGTGCACGGTCGTGTTCCATCGCGGCCCGGCTGTCGAACGAGACCGACGACACCGCCCGCCCGGCTGCCCGGTCGATCAACAGGCTGGCGCTGCAGAAGCCCTCGAGTTCCTCGATTTGCGGGAGGACCGAGGTCTTGTAGAAGTCGACACTCTGGTCCACCCGCTCTGGTGCGATCTTGACCCACGTCGCCCGCACGCACGCTCCCTCAGTCGCGCGGTGGTCGCGGTGCAGGACGGCGAACTCCCACCGCTCGACTGTCACATCGCCGCCGAAGATCTCTGCCGCCCGTTCGCGAAGCGGCGCTGCCTGGTCTGTGCTCGTGCCCAGCGCATCCTCGGATTCCCACGCGCTGGTGGCAATGCAGCGGCCGGACTCGCGGTCCACCAACAGCGATAGGCCGATGTAGCCGTCCATGTCCTGGAGGGCCGGCATGACCTCGTCGCGAACGAAGGCAATTCCTGCGTCGATGTTGGATGGTTGCGCCTGAACATTGGTAGAACGTGCGTACACGGTCCACCCCCCTTGCGTCGGGGCGGCGCCCCGATGGCGCCACCGGACCTTCACAGCTTCCTCCCATGCAGTGGGCGTTTCAATGGATGCTTGGCTAGGCAAATGGATGCGTCCGTAGGCTGACCGGCGTGGACTCCGACGTGCTCGAAATCGACACATCGCACCGACGGATCGTCGACCTCACCGACGCCGTGCGCGCATTCTGCGGCGGTCATCAGGACGGCCTGTGCAACGTCTTCGTGCCGCACGCCACGGCAGGGGTGGCGATCATCGAAACCGGCGCAGGCTCCGACGACGACCTGCTCGACTCGCTGGAGCGCCTGCTGCCGCGCGACGACCGCTACCGCCACTCGCACGGCTCGCCCGGCCACGGCGCCGACCACGTGCTGCCTGCGCTGATCGCGCCGTCTGTGACCGTTCCTGTGCAGGATGGCGAACCACTGCTCGGCACGTGGCAGAGCGTCGTACTGGTCGACATGAACCGCGACAACCCGCGGCGCTCGGTGCGCCTGAGCTTCCTCAACGGGTAGTCACGGCACCATGGCCGGCGCTGGTTCGTTGCCTTTTCAGTGCCGAACACCAGACCGGTACTGTGGTGCGGTCAATACCTAGAGCTAATAAGGACGCGTACGACGTGCAGACACACGAGATCAGGAAAAGATTCCTCGATCACTTCGTGAAGGCGGGCCACACCGAGGTGCCAAGCGCCTCGGTGATCCTCGACGACCCCAACCTGCTGTTCGTCAACGCGGGCATGGTGCAGTTCGTGCCGTACTTCCTTGGCCAGCGCAAGCCTCCGTACGACACCGCGACCAGCATCCAGAAATGCATCCGCACACCCGATATCGACGAAGTCGGCATCACCACCCGGCACAACACCTTCTTCCAGATGGCCGGGAACTTCTCGTTCGGCGACTACTTCAAGCGTCGTGCCATCGAACTGGCATGGACGTTGCTCACCAATCCCGTTTCCGAGGGCGGATACGGATTCGATCCCGAAACACTCTGGGCCACAGTTTATTTGGATGACGACGAAGCCATCGAACTGTGGCAGGAGGTCGCAGGCCTGCCTGCCGAGCGGATCCAGCGCCGCGGCATGGCCGACAACTACTGGTCGATGGGCATTCCCGGTCCGTGCGGCCCGTCGTCGGAGATCTACGTCGACCGCGGCCCCGAGTACGGCGTCGACGGCGGCCCGGTGGCCAACGAGGACCGCTACATCGAGATCTGGAACCTCGTCTTCATGCAGAACGAGCGGGGCGAGGGCACCTCCAAGGAGGACTTCGAGATCCTCGGTCCGCTGCCGCGTAAGAACATCGACACCGGTATGGGCGTCGAGCGGGTGGCGTGCCTGCTGCAGGGCGTGGACAACGTCTACGAGACGGATCTGCTGCGTCCCGTCATCGACCTGGTGTCCGGTATCGCGCCACGCCCGTACGGCGCGGGCAGTCACGATGACGACGTGCGGTACCGCATCATCGCCGACCACAGCCGCACGGCGGCGATCCTGATCGGCGACGGGGTGAGCCCAGGCAACGACGGCCGCGGCTACGTGCTGCGCCGGCTGGTGCGCCGCGTGATTCGCTCGGCCAAGCTGCTTGGCATCGACGACCCGATCGTCGGCGCGCTGATGACAACGGTGCGTGACGCGATGGGCCCGTCGTATCCGGAACTGGTCAGCGATTTCGACCGCATCCATCGCATCGCGGTGGCCGAGGAGACCGCGTTCAACCGCACGCTCGCATCGGGCTCGCGGCTGTTCGAGGACGCCGCCAGCGCGACGACGGCCTCGGGTGCCACGGTGCTGTCGGGCACCGACGCGTTCACGCTGCACGACACCTACGGCTTCCCGCTCGAACTGACCCTCGAGATGGCGGCTGAGGCCGGCCTTTCCGTCGACGAAGAGGGCTTCCGCGGCTTGATGGCCGAGCAGCGCAGGCGAGCCAAGGCCGACGCGGCAGCCCGCAAGCAGGCCCACAGCGATCTATCCGCCTATCGCGACCTGGTCGACGCTGGCCCCACCGAGTTCACCGGCTTCAGCGAATTGACCACCGAGGCAAAGATTCTCGGCATCTTCGTCGACGGCAAGCGGGTGCCGGTCGTCAGCCATGACGGTTCGGCGCCCGACCGAATCGAGCTGGTCCTCGATCGCACCCCGTTCTACGCCGAGTCGGGCGGACAGATCGCCGACGAGGGAAGCATCGTCGGCACCGGCTCGTCCGCGACGTCCAAGGCGGCCGTCACCGACGTCCAGAAGATCGCCAAAACACTGTGGGCGCATCGCATCACCGTTGAGTCGGGTGAGTTCGTCGAGGGCGACACGATCGTCGCTGCCGTCGATCCGCGGTGGCGTCACGGCGCCACGCAGGGGCACTCGGGCACCCACATGGTGCACGCCGCGCTGCGACAGGTGCTGGGCCCCAACGCCGTTCAGGCCGGCTCGCTGAACCGGCCGGGTTATCTGCGGTTCGACTTCAACTGGCAGGGCGGGCTTTCCGAGGATCAGCGGACCCAAATAGAAGAGGTCACCAACGAGGCCGTCGAGGCCGACTACGAGGTGCACAGCTTCACGACGGACCTCGAGAAGGCCAAGTCGATGGGCGCGATGGCGCTGTTCGGTGAGGCATACCCCGACGAAGTGCGGGTCGTCGAAATCGGCGGTCCCTTCTCGCTCGAGCTGTGCGGCGGCACGCACGTGCGCAATTCGGCGCAGATCGGCCCTGTCACGATCCTCGGCGAATCATCCGTCGGCTCGGGCGTGCGCCGCGTCGAGGCGTATGTCGGCCTCGACTCGTTCCGCCACCTCGCCAAGGAACGGGCGCTGATGGCAGGGCTGGCGTCGTCGCTCAAGGTGCCGTCGGAGGAGGTGCCCGCGCGGGTGGCCAACCTGGTGGACCGACTGCGCGCCGCGGAGAAGGAACTCGACAAGATGCGGCTTGCGGACGCACGGGCGGCCGCAGCGAATGCGGCAGCCGGCGCCGAGCAAATCGGTAAGGTCCGAGTCGTGATGCAGCGGATGGCCGGCGGAATGTCGGCGGCTGATCTGCGCATCCTCGTCGGCGATATCCGGGGCAAGCTCGGAAGCGACCCGGCCGTCGTCGCGCTGATCGCCGAGGGCGAGAACGACACCGTTCCGTATGTCGTCGCGGTGAACCAGGCGGCGCAAGACCTTGGCCTGAGCGCCAATGAGTTGGTCAAGCAGTTGGGTGCTTCGGTCAACGGCCGTGGGGGCGGCAAGGCCGATCTGGCACAGGGTTCCGGTAAGGGGGCGGCGGGCATCGACGCGGCATTGGCCGCGCTGCGCGCAGAGATAGACCGGAGCTAGCCCGTGGCCAGTACCGAAGACCGTCTGCCGGATCGGCCCGGTGGCTCGGATCCCGGCCGCGGACGACGGCTCGGTATCGATGTGGGTAGCGTGCGGATCGGGGTTGCCACGTGTGACCCGGACGGGATCCTGGCGACGCCGGTGGAGACGGTGGCGCGGGATCGAAGCAATAAACACCTGCGCAGGCTGGCGCAGTTGGTCGGCGAACTGGAGGCGGTCGAAGTGGTGGTGGGCCTACCGCGCACCCTCGCCGACCGGTCCGGTCCTGCCGCAGCGGACGCGATCGAACTGGCGGATCAACTGGCGCGGCGGATCGAGCCAACGCCGGTGCGGCTGTCCGACGAACGGCTGACTACCGTGTCCGCGCAGCGGTCGCTGCGGGACGCCGGCGTGCGTGCGAAGGGGCAGCGGGCGATGATCGATCAGGTCGCTGCGGTAGGCATTTTGCAGAACTGGCTGGACCAGCGGCGCGCGGCGCTGACCGCGCACGGAGAGGTCGGGGATGTCTGACAATTGGGGTCGTGACCGTGCAGAACCTGTAGCGGTCGGACCGCCGCGCCGACGCAGGACACGCGCCGACCGCATCCGCGAAGCACGCAGTCAACGCAAGCGTCGCGTAGCAGGCGGCTTGGCGTTGGGCATGTTGGTCGTGGTTGTCGTTGGCGCGGTGTTCCTCGGCTCGAAGCTGTGGCACACGCTGTTCGGAACCGGCGGTGACTATTCCGGCGATGGCGTCAACGACGTGGTGATCCAGGTGCACGACGGCGATTCCACCACGGCGATCGCCCAGACATTGCAGGAACACGAGGTCGTCGCGACCGTCTCGGCGTTCGTCGATGCGGCCGACGGCAATGCCGCGATCTCGGCGATTCAGCCCGGCTACTACAAGGTTCGTACCGAGATTCCGGCGTCGGATGCCGTTGCACGCCTTGCCGATCCGACGAATCGGGTCGGACTGCTCGTGATTCCCGAGGGACGCCAGCTCGACGACCTCCAGGACGTCAAGACCAACGCGGTCACCGACGGCATTCTGAGCCTGATCTCCAAGGCGACGTGCGTGGACCTCAACGATGAGCAGCACTGCGTCTCGGCAGAAGATCTGAAGAAGACCGCGGCCACCGCCGAACTGTCGTCGCTCTCGGTGCCCGATTGGGCGACGAACCCGGTCACCGCGATGGGCGGCGATCACCGGCGACTGGAGGGGCTGATCGCCCCCGGCAGCTGGAACATCGACCCGTCGGCGCAGCCGCAGGACATCCTGTCCACGTTGATCGGCGCCAGCGCGACGCAATACGCGGAGGGCGGGCTGCTCAACACCGCCACGGCGCTCAACATGTCGCCGTACCAGATCTTGACCGTCGGATCGCTGGTGCAAAAGGAATCCAAGCCCGACGACTTCGCGAAGGTCGCCAGGGTGATCTACAACCGGCTGGCCGAGAATCGCACGCTGGAGTTCGACTCGACCGTGAACTATCCACTGGACCGGATCGAGGTGGCCACCACCGACGGCGACCGCGCTCAGCAGACGCCGTGGAACACCTATGTGCGCCCTGGACTTCCGGCGACGCCGATCTGCTCGCCGGGATTGCCTGCGCTGGCCGCAGCAGAACAGCCCGCGCCGGGGGACTGGTTGTACTTCGTCACGGTCGACCTGCAGGGCACGACACTGTTCACCCGCGACTATGAACAGCACCTCGCCAATATCGAGCTGGCGCAACACAACGGTGTCCTCGACTCCGCCCGCTGAGGGGCCACGTCGGGCCGCGGTACTGGGTTCGCCCGTCGCGCATTCCCGTTCACCGCAACTGCATCTGGCCGCCTACCGTGAGCTGGGCCTCGTCGACTGGACCTATGACCGCATCGAGTGCACCGCGGACCAATTGCCGGCGCTGGTCAACGGTTTCGGCCCGGAATGGGTCGGCCTATCGGTGACCATGCCAGGCAAGTTCGCTGCCTTGCGGTTCGCCGACGAACACACCCGGCGTGCGGAGCTCGTCGGATCGGCGAACACCTTGGTTCGGTCGCCGTCGGGGTGGCGGGCTGACAACACCGATATCGACGGCGTGACAGGGGCGTTGGGACAGGTGTCGGGCCAGGCGGCAGTGCTCGGCTCGGGAGGCACCGCGCCCGCCGTGATCGTTGGCCTCGCCGAGCTTGGCGTGCAGGATATTTCGGTCGTCGCCCGCAACCGGGACAGGGCTGTGCCGTTGCTCGCACTCGCGGCCCGGGTCGGGGTAGAGGCCCGCTGGATCGAACTCGGAACACCGCTGGCCGACGTCGGCGTTGTGGTCAACACCGTCCCTGCCGAGGCGGTGGCGCCGCACGCATCCCTGTTCGCGGCCACGCCGCTGTTGCTCGACGCGATCTACGACCCGTGGCCCACCCCGCTGGCGGCGGCCGTCGAAGCCGCAGGGGGGCGGGTCGTCAGCGGACTGCAAATGCTGCTGAATCAGGCCTTCGCGCAGGTCGAACAGTTCACGGGGAGGCCTGCGCCCAAGGAGGCGATGCGCGCCGCGCTTGGCGAGGGCTAAAGACCTATCACGAGCGGAGGCATATGTGACTGTGCCCGCCTCACTGCGACAATGTCGCAAAGTGCGACTCTGTCGCATACAGGCGGGCACTGAGGTAATTGGATGGCCGGCAGGCTCGGGATTTCAGGAGGTGGCTTGGATGGCCCTGTCGTCGGAAAGCATCGACAGTGCGACGGAAGCAGCGCTGTTGACGTGATGCTCACATGCCAACCGCGCACGCTCACTGTCACCCTGCAAGGCGGCCTCGACGATTGCGCGGAGTTCGCCTAGCGCCTCGTCTGTTCGTCCTGGCGCCTGCATCGACAGGCCCCGCAGGAGCTGGACCCGAGCGTGAATGCCTCGGAGGGTCGACTCGATGATCGGATTGCCCGCGCCTTCGAGAAGCACATCGTAGAAAAGATCTTTGGCGCGTAGCCGCAGGCGCTCGTCGCCGCTCTCAAATGCGTTGGCAACCTTGCCGAGAGCACCATCGAGGCGTTTCTTCTGCTGCTCGGTGGCGCGCTCGGCAAACCGCGCCCCGGCAAGCCCCTCGAGGACCGCGCGAACCTCGTAGAGCGCGATCGCGTCGTCCTGACTCAGTTCCGTGACCACTGGTCCACGATTGGCGACGAGAGTAACCAGCCCCTCGGACTCGAGCTGCCTGATTGCCTCCCGCACGACCGTCCTGGAGACCCCGAAACGCTCGCACAAGGGTCCCTCGATGAGGCGCTCGCCGGGTTTGAAGTCGCCGACAACGATTGCGTCGCGGAGCAGCTGGACGACCTGCATGCGCAGGGGTGCAGCAGCGCGAACGACCTTGGGTGGGTCAACCACACGTCCTCCTTCGGCCTGCATGCATCAGTTCTGCTCATCGAACGACTCTGGACCCTAGCACAAGCGTAATACGGTCATACGATTCTGTGCTTGACATCCCAGGACCGCGAGTGCTTCAGTATCGTAATACCGTATTACGGTCGTACGCTCGAGAGGATGGAGAAATCGGTGGCAGGAACGTCAGGGAAGACCTTTAGGTCTCCAGCTACGCAGCGGCGAATCGTGATCGCAGCGGCGTGCGGCAGCTTCATGGAGTGGTTCGACTTCGCCGTGTACGGCTTCTTCGCAGCCACGATCGGCCAGCTCTTCTTCCCCAGTGACGATCCGACCACCGAGCTGCTGGCATCACTCGGGGCTTTCGGAGTCGCGCTGGTGATGCGACCTGTCGGCGGAATCGTCTTCGGAATTGTGGGAGATCGCATCGGACGGCGAGCCTCCCTGACGGGCTCAGTGATCCTGATGGCGGTCTCCACCACGTTGATCGCCCTACTGCCCACATACGCCTCCGTCGGCATCCTTGCGCCCATCGCCCTCGTCGTACTGCGCATGTTCCAAGGCATGTCCATCGGAGGGGAGTGGGCCGGCGCCGCCGCCTTCCTCGTGGAGCAGGCTCCGTTGCGCAAGCGTGCTCTGCGGGGCAGCGTGGTTCCTGCCACGGCCGCCGCCGGCGGCCTCGGTGGCGCAGTGGTAGCGATGGTTCTGACCAGCTCGCTGAGCTCGGAGCAGATTCTGGAATGGGGCTGGCGGGTCCCGTTCCTGCTCGCAGCACCAATGGGCTTGGCAGCCTTGTACATCCGACTCAAGCTCGAGGACACCCCGATCTTCCAGCAGATGAAGGAGGAGGGTGACATCGCTGCGGCTCCGACTCGCGAAGCCCTGCGCAACAACAAGCGTGCGATCGCTTTGTGCTTCTTCGCCACCGCCTCGGCCAGCGTCGGCTACTACTACCTGGCCACCTCCACACCGAATGCACTGATGTCTCCGGCGATCGGCATGGATCGGATGACAACGCTGGCCACCACAGGCGTGATCCTCGCAATCTACGCAGCGATGTGTCCGATCGCGGGCATCATCTCCGATCGGATCGGCCGACGTCCGACGATCCTGCTCGGCGCCGCGGGCCTGATGGTGTTCTCCATCCCTGCCTTCCAACTGCTGAGCACCGGCAGTGTCTTGGCCGCCATCCTGGCGATGTCGGTGTTCGGCCTCTTCGAAGCCATGGTCAACGTCACCATGGTGGTGTTGCTCATCGAACTTTTCCCCGCACGGACCCGGTTGACCGGCTGCAGCTTGGGCTTCAACCTGGCCGGTGCACTCGCCGGCGCCCCGGCCCCCCTTATCGTTGCCGCGTTGGCCAATTCGCTGGAGTTCAGTGGAGCCGGCGGCCTCTACATGACCGCAGTCGCCACCATGACGCTCGTCGCTCTGTACTACCTCCTACCAGAAACCAGGGGTCGCGACCTCCACGCCGACGAGGAAGCTGCCCGCAAGAATGCAGGAGAAGAGATGCGTTCCGCGGCCGTCTGACCCATGCCTTGTTTTCAGCACCCATGACAGGAGAAGAAAGTTATGTCCGTCAACACCACCAGTGGAAACCGAAGCACGCTGGAGGCGGGTATCGACGTCCGTCGCGCAGTGCTAGGTGCCGAGCACGTGGACAGGTCCCTTGCCAATGTCAGCGAGTTCTCCAGGGCCATGCAGGAACTGGTCACCGAGTACTGCTGGGGAACCATCTGGTCCCGCCCCGGCCTGGAACGACGGGACCGCAGCCTTCTCAACATCGCGATGCTCACCGCGCTCAACCGCATGCACGAGCTCAAACTCCACGTCCGCGGTGCACTGAACAACGGCGTCACGCCGGCCGAAATCCGCGAGGTGCTCCTCCAGGCCGGCATCTACTGCGGGGCGCCCGCGGGACTGGAAGCGTTCCGCGCCGCAGAGGAAGTCCTCATCCAACTCGGTCACGACATCGACGCACTTGACTGACAACCACAAGGGAGCGATCGACATGCAAAGCACCTATGTTCAAGAGAATGCACCTGCGCTGCTGCGCAACCGCTGCTTGATCGACGGAGAGTGGATTACCGCCGACAGCGGCGAGTACTTCGACGTCGTCAACCCCTCCACCGGGGACACCGTCGGCCAGGTGCCGGCCATGGGCACGGCAGAGACCGCCCGTGCCATCGAGGCCGCCCGGACAGCTCAGCGGGGCTGGGCCGCACGCACTGCGGGTGAGCGGGCCGAAATCCTCCTGCGCTGGCGGGCACTGGTCATCGAATCTCAGGAAGACCTCGCTCGCCTGCTGACCCTGGAGCAGGGCAAACCCCTGGCCGAAGCCAGAGGTGAACTCGCTTATGCGGCTTCATTTCTGCACCTGTACGCCGAGGAGGCGCGCCGCATTCACGGCGAGACCATCCCCTCCTCGTCCACCGACACGCGGATCATGGTGCTGCGGGAGCCAATCGGCGTCGTCGCCTGCATCACCCCGTGGAACTTTCCGGCCGCCATGATCACTCGAAAGGCTGCGCCCGCGATCGCAGCCGGCTGCACGGTGGTCATGAAGCCCGCCGAGGAGACACCGCTGTCAGCGCTTGCTCTGGCAGCTCTGGGGGAGCGCGCCGGACTCCCGGCTGGCGTGCTCAACATCGTCACGGGTTCACCGGAACCCATCGGCTCGGAACTGTGTGCCAGTCCCGTCGTTCGCGCGCTCTCGTTCACCGGTTCGACCGAAGTCGGCCGGTTGTTGGCCGAGAAGTGCGCGCGCACCGTGAAAAAGATGACCCTTGAACTCGGCGGCAATGCACCTTTCATCGTGTTCGAGGATGCCGATCTTGATGCCGCCGTCAACGGTGCGGTGATCTCCAAGTTCAGGCAGAGCGGGCAGAGCTGTGTCGGCACCAACCGCTTCCTTATCCACGACGCCATCTACGACACCTTCGCCGAGCGTTTCGCCGAGCGGGTCCGCGCACTCACCGTCGGTGACGGCACCCTCGAGAATGTCGACATCGGACCGTTGATCAACCACCAGGGCCTCCGCAAGGTCCAAGACCACGTGGCCGACGCATTGGAAAGGGGCGCGACGCTCCTGGCAGGTGGGGGACAGCCACCCGGCGGCGGCACCTTCTACTCGCCAACGGTCCTTGGCGACGCGACCGTAGACATGAAGATCGCCGGCGAGGAGACCTTCGGGCCGGTGGCTGCGCTGTTCCGTTTCCGCACAGAAGAGGAGGCCATCGAACTGGCCAACGCCACCGAGTTCGGCCTTGCCGCTTACTTTTACAGCCTCGACCTGCGCAGGGTATGGCGGGTCGCCGAGCGCCTTGAGTCTGGAATGATCGGCATCAACACCGGCTTCCTCTCGGTTGAGGTCGCACCCTTCGGCGGCGTGAAGCAGTCCGGACTTGGACGTGAAGGCTCGAGGCACGGCATCGAGGAATACACCGAGATGAAGTACCTCAACTTCGGCGGGATTACGTGACCATCGCCTACCACGTCAGGGGTGCGGGCCCGCCCGTGCTGCTGCTGCACCCCGTTGGGCTCGACAGCACCTGGTGGACAACGTACATCGCGCACCTTGCCGAGAACTACCGCGTCATCGCCGTTGACCTGCCCGGCCACGGATTGTCTGGACCGATCCGCCAACCTGCCACTCTTGAAGGCTTCGCAGAGCAGGTGGCTGCGATCTTGCGGGCGGAGACCTCCCAGCCGGTGTACGTGATCGGTGCCTCCATGGGTGGCATGGTCGCCCAGCATCTTGCGCTACAACATCAAGATCTGGCCGGCCTGATCTTGTGCGCCACAGCGGGAACCTTTGCGGACGAGCTGCGGCCCTCGCTGCGCGAACGCGGGACGCTCGCCCGCCACGGGATGGCGCCGGTCATCCAGCCCACACTCGACCGGTGGTTCTCTCCCGAAGCCCGCACCGGATCCATTGGCCGTCGCTGCCGAAACGCGCTGGCGGCCAACGACTCTGCCAGTTGGGAAGCGAGTTGGGACGCGATCTCACGCTTGGACACTCTCCAGGGACTGAAAACCGTGCAAACACCCACGCTCGTCATCACCGGCGCGGCCGACATCACCACTCCGCCGGCCGCGTCTGTAGCGCTCGCTCAGGCGCTGCCCAATGCACGCTTAGAAATCGTCCCGGACGCCTGGCACATGGGGGTATTCGAAAAGGCGACACCCTTTCTTTCCGCATTCACCCGCTTCCTTGAAGAGCAGTCGCACAATGAGCCGGCCAGAGCCGGCTGAACAACCGTCAACCTCACTCATTGGAGACAGTTATGCCATTCGCCGAAGTCAACGGAACCCGCATCCACTACCAGATCGAGGGCGACGGTGAACCACTGATCCTCATCCCGGGACTCGGGCTGGACTACACCTACTACCGGCTCGGTGTGCCCGCGCTCTCGGCCGCCGTACGCACCATCGCCGTCGACCCCCGGGGAGTCGGTCAGTCGGCCGCAGACGAGACGGGCGAGTACTCCGTCGAGGTGTGGGCCGACGACATCGCGGCACTGATCAGCGTTCTCGGCTATGACCGCGCCCATGTCCTTGGCACCTCGCTCGGCGGATCGATTGCCTGCTCGCTTGCTGTTCGACATCCCGACAAAGTGCAATCCCTGATTGCCGTCGGCGCCTTCACTGAACTCAACCGATCCGTGGAACTCAATTACGCACTGCGAAAGCGACTTATCGCCAAGATCGGCATGGGCGAGGAGATGGCCGACTTCATCACGTTGTGGATCATGACTCCCCAGTTCCTCGAGTCCGAGCAGGGTCAGCAGGTCGTCGCCAACATCCGTGCCGGCGTCAAGAAGAACTCGCCCGACACTTACATCGCATTCCTAGACGCGATATTGCGATTGGGCCGCCGGGAGCGTGGCGGCCAGGCCCGGCCGCTTACTGCCGCGCTGGGCGAGGTCACCGTACCCACCCTGGTGGCTTGCGCCGACAACGACCACTTCATACCGGCCGAACTGAGCAGGGTGATCCATCAGGCCATCCCGCAATCCAAGTTTGTCGAGATTCCAGGCGGCGGGCACATCCCGTTTATCGAGGCTCCCGACCTCATCACCACGTCGGTCATTGACTTCATTAAGTCGTTGAGCGAACAGGCGGCGCTGCCGCGCACACAATAGAGCGATGTCGGCGCTAGGCGGTGATCGGGCGAGTGTCGCTCCCCGCCAAGCGTTCCCGCGTTGAACGCACTGCGCCGATGCTGGCCGCCGTGACGAGCACGATCGCCAGATATCCCGTCGGCGCGAGGTGCTGGTGCAGGATCAGCAAGCCCGCGAGGGCGGCGATGACCGGCGACAGGCACGTCAGGATCGCGAAGGTCTCCGGAGGCAGGCGGCGCAACGAGATCAGCTCAAGGGAGTAAGGCACGACCGAGGACATCACGCCGACGGTCAGCCCGAGGCCGACGATCTGCCACTGCACGGCGCTGGCATCGATGACGAGCAGCGCGGCCGGTGCGGTGAGAACCGCGCCGATCACCGTCGCGATCGCCAGCGCGTCGAGATTGGGAACTTCCGACGCCGCCCGCGCGGACGCCAGGATGTAGCAGGCCCAACTCACCGCCGCCGCGGCGGCGAACGCCAGACCCACCGGATCGAGGTGGCCAACCTCGACGCCGGTGAGGCTGAGCAGCGCGATGCCTGCCAGCGCGAGCATGGCCCACAGCCAGGCGCTTGCGCGTCTGCTGACGATCACCGAAAGTGCCAGCGGGCCAAGCACTTCGACGGTCACCGCAACGCCGAGGGGAATCCGCGTCAGCGAATAGTAGAAGCACAGGTTCATCACCGTCAGGCTGGTCGCTAGGCCCGCCACCGAAAGCCACGCGCTTCTGGACATCCCGCGCACGCGCGGCCGAACCGCCGCCAACAGGATCACCCCGGCCACGAGGAAACGGACGAACACCGCCCCGGTGGCGCCCAAGGCCGCGAACAGGCCGACGGCGAACGCGGCCCCCACCTCTTGGCTCACCGCGGCGACGACGACAAGCAGCGCCGGACCAATCGGGGACCGGGCAGCGGTGCGCACGACACTCCACAGTAGGTGGCGCACGCAAAGAGGTGCTCACCGCCGGTGTGAGCCGGACTTAGTCTGGGAGGATGGGGGCGGGGGTGGCCTGTGCCGGTGTGCTGGCGTGGCTGGTTGCGTTGAGTGTCTTCGACATCCGCAGCAGGCGGCTGCCCAACTTCTTGACGCTGCCGGGTGCGGCGGTAATGCTGCTGGGCGCAACGCTTTTAGGGCGGGGTGGGCCGGCAGTGCTCGGCGCTGTTGCGCTGTTCGCGGTGTATCTCGTCGTGCATCTGATCGCGCCGTCGGGGATGGGTGCGGGTGACGTGAAACTGGCGATCGGGCTGGGCGCGCTGACCGGGACGTTCGGAATGGACGTCTGGGCCATCTCGGCGCTCGCGGCTCCGATCCTGACCGCGGGATGGGCGGTCGTGGTGACGCTTCGCCGAGCCGCATCCACCGTGCCGCACGGACCGTCGATGTGCCTGGCGGCCGCGGGCGGTTGTGCGCTGGCCGTTCTGTAGCGAACGGGATCGATCGGCAACCGATCCGCATACTGTGGTTTTCATGGGCGGACGGTCGGCATGGTTGACGGTGTTCACCGCCGGTGCCGGCGCGGGTGGGCGGCGCGCGAAGTATTGGGGTGCCGCAGCAATCGCGGCAGTCCTTGCCTACCAGCTGTACCCGGTATTCGTGATGATCCAGGAAGTGCGGGCGGGCAGCGCTCCACTGTGGGGAGTGCCGTTCGAGATCGTGTTCGCCGCTTGCTGCCTGGCCGCCGTCTGGCTCGGTCTGGCCGGGGGCAGGCGACGTGGGGCGCGGGCGCTCCTGGCCGCGCTGGTTCCACTGCTCCTTGTGCTGGCGTTCGTTCTGGACTTCGTGGCGGGCTTTCCCTACGTGGCGATCGTCTGCGGGCTGGTGCTGTCGACGAAGTCCGCGACCGTCGCGACCTTCGCGCTCGCCGCGGTTCAGGCAGTCGCCTGGCACACCGTGGATTACTCGTTGACGAGCATCGTCGTGGCGTGCACGCAGACCGTCCTTGTCGGATTGGGCGTCGCCGGCCTGCGTCGAATGGTCGACTTGACCGGCGAGTTGTCGGAGGCGCGCGATCACCTCGCCCAGTTGGCCGTCACCCAGGAACGGCTGCGGTTCGCCCGTGACCTCCACGACCTGCTGGGCCACAGCCTGTCCCTCATCGTGCTCAAGAGCGAGCTCGCGCGCCGGCTACTCGAGCAGGCGGGATCACCGGCCGATTACGAGTCGCTGGTTTCTCCGATACGGAATATCGAGACCACCGGGCGTGAGGCGCTGACCGAGATCCGCGCGGCGGTGACTTCCTACCGAGGTGAGTTCACCCCTGATCCCGGGCGGCCGTAGAACTATTTCGTCCACGCCGTGACTTCGGGCCAGGTCCTTTCGTCTCCCGGGTCCTGCGCCCACTCAACGTCGGCGAGGATGTTCTTCAATTTGGTTGTCACGCGGCTTGATGCGGGTCCGTAGGTCGCGCCGCGCTGGCCGAGCGAGAACTCCGCCTCCATTCCCGGTCGAAGCTGCAGGCCGGCCTCGTTGTTTTTCTTGTTGATCAGGCCGTCCTTACCACCGATCTTGATGGCGACCGCGTTGTCGTGAAAGGTTGGGGTGCCATCGTCTTCGTAGGTTTCGAACCAGTGGCTGTTCGGCCGAATCGTGATGCTCATCGTGTCGGCGGTGCTGGTGCATTCGGGCCGCGGAACGCCAGGGTTGTACGGCAGGCACTCATCGAAACGAATCAACGCGGGCCAATGGCCACTCTGGACTGTGATCGATGACAACGGCATATCGGCTGGCACGTTGGCCAAACTCAGTGGCAGCCGGACCGGGGTGCGTTCGGCGGGCCGCAGGTCGCCTGCGAGGGCGACCATGACATCGAGTTCGCTGGTGTCCGTTGACCTTCCGTGGATGGTCGCCCATGCGTCGTCCGCGTAGGACCAGGTGAGGACCGCGTCCTCGAGGTCAACGGAGGGACGGAAAAAGCCCTCACGACCGTTCACGTCCACCGGCTGACCCACCCGTGCTTCGGCCGGGTCGAACTTGCCAGGCGAATAGGCGGTCAGGATGGCCAGTGGCCCCTCACCTCCGTTGCCACATCCGCAGCCCCGCCGCGGCGTTTCGTCCGAACCGAGTGGGCGAAGACCGAACTGTTGGTAATCCCTCGTGATCTGGCGGTCGGTGAATTCCCAGTTCCACAGCGCCCTGGTGCCAAGGCCCATCCACTGGGCGTCGATCTGGCTCGCGACCGTGGCAGGCTGCTCGGCCGGTGCGGGGTCTGCGGCCGGCGCCGGGGCGGCCGCCGAGTCTTGCGTACAACCCGCCACCGCGACGGCCACCCCTAGTACCGCAACAGCTGTCATATACGACGCCTTCATCCTTGCGCCCTCTCTGATCATCACTTGGTCCAGTCCTCGACGAGCGGCCAAGTCTCTTCGTCCCCGGGATCCGTCGGCAATTGGACGGTGGCGAGAATGTCCTGCAAGTTGGTGGTCGGTCGTGGGCCACCATCGGGGTCGGCGATCTCGAAGGTCGCGACCATTTCGGGCCGGATCTGTACGCCCGCTTCGCTGGAAGCCGCGTTGTACAGGCCGTCGGTACCGCCGATCGCGGTGGCGATCGCGCCGTCAGTCCAACTTGGGAACTGGTCGTCATCCGTTGATTCGAAGGAGTCGTCTTTCGGCCAGATCTTGATGCTCAGCGTGCCGTTCGGGTCGGTGCACTCGGCGGGCGTAATCCGGTAGCCGCGCGGCTGGCACGCGCTGAACTCGACGATCGTCGGCCAATCACTGTGCTGGCCGGTGATCGATGACAACGGCATGCCCGCAGGCGCTTTCGTCAGACTCAGTGGCAGCCGAACCGGGGTGCGTTCGGTGGGCCGCAGGTCGCCCGCGAGTGCGACCATGACGTCGAGTTCGCTGGTGTCGGGTGACCTGCCATGCAGGGTCGCCCATGCGTCGTCCGCGTAGGACCAGGTGAGCACTGCGTTCTCGTCGCCCGCCGACGGGCGGAAGAATCCGTCACGGCCGTCCACTTTCACCGGCTGACCCGATCGTGCTTCGGTCGGGTCGAACTTGCCGGGGGAGAAGGCCATCAGGATGGCCGTCGGCACGTGTCCGTCGCAGGAACCGCAGGAACGCGGCTTCTCGGTCGAATCGAGTCGACGCACGCCGAACTGTTGGAAATCGGGAGTGATCTTGCGGTCGACGAGTTCCCAGTCCCACAGCGAACTCGTGCCAAGGCCCATCCACCGTGCATCGACCTGGTTGGCGGCCGGGGGCGCAGGGCTGTTCGCGGTCGCTGACGTGTCCGTCGACTGTTGCGCGCATCCCGCCACCGAGACGACCACGCCGAGCACCGCGATGGCTCCTGCGGAGTAAGAGCGTTTCACGGTGCAAACACTAGAAAGAGTCCGCGAAGCTGGTTAGTACCAAATGCGTGAGACCTTTGATGACAAATGTCATGGTCAGAACGTGACCCTTAACAGCTCGTGACAGGCGTTGCTGTGCTCGTATGATCGATTGATCGTGTTAAGAACCCAAACCGCGTCGCCGTCCGTCGAACCGCCGCCAGAGGTGCGCCGACCGGGCAGGAGATGGCTCGGTCTTGTGGTCGTGGTGCTCCTCCTTGCGTACTTCTCCGTGCCGATCCCGCACATTGCGGACGGCAAGCCAATCTGGGTGCTATTCAACGAGATTGCCGTTGTCGTGGGTCTCGTTCTGGCGGCGTGGTTCGGACTGACCTCGCCCGAGAAAGGCAGCACCCCTGGCGTTGTCTTGCTGATCATCCTTGTCCCGCTGGTCGTGTTGAGGGCGTCCTACTTCGAAGCGGTGGCCGGCTTCACCTACCTCGGAATCATTGCCGCATTGGTGCTTCCGATGAGGTGGACACCGGCCGCAATCGGATTGATCACGGCCGTGCAGATCGCAGTGTGGAACGCGATATCGGCGTACGAGTGGACGTCCATGATCGGCTTCGCATTCCAGACCCTGTTGCTCGGCTTTGCCACTCTTGGCGTTCGAAAGCTGATCTATGTCCGCGCGCAGCTGAGCCGGGCGCGCGAGGAGCTCGTCGAACTCGCCGTGAGCGAGCAGCGACTGCGCTTCGCCGCTGACCTGCACGACATCGTCGGGTATCGGCTCGGTGAGCTCGCGGAGCAGAGCAGTGCGATTCGGGAACAGCTGAACGGTTCTGCTGCCGACATTTCGCCCGTTGCTCGCGAATTGGAGGATGTCGAGCTGGTGGCCCGGCGGGCCATGGTGGAGGTGGCTGACGTGGCGGGCGGTTATGCCGGGCGCTCGTTCGACGACCAGCTCGGCACTGCGATGAGGCTGCTGCGGTCTGCAGGGGTTCAGGTCACCTATGCCGCGGACGCGGCCGCATTGACCGAGCCGGTCGAGACACTGCTCGGATACGTTGTGCGCGAGGCGGCGACGAACGTCGCGCGTCACAGTGGCGCCGATACCTGCGGGATAACCCTTTGTGCTGCCAGCGGTTTCGTCGAACTCGAGGTGGTGGATAACGGGACCGGCCGTGGCGGCGACGCGCAGGGTGGCAGCGGCCTGATCGGTCTTCGCGAACGGGTGGCCGCGCAGAGTGGAAGCCTCGAGGCCGGACCGCTGGCCACCGGTGGATTCCGGCTGGCGGTCCGCGTCCGGCGTTCGAGCTCAACGTGATACGGCTGCTGCTCGCCGAGGACCAGCACATGGTGCGTGGAGCGCTCGCCGCCCTGCTCGCGCTTGAGCCGGATCTGGAGGTGGTCGCCCAGGTCGGCTCGGGAGATCAGGTTGTCGCCGCAGCCAGGCGATCGAACCCGGACGTGGCACTGCTCGACATCGAAATGCCTGGCATGGACGGGTTTAGCGCCGCTGAGCAACTCTTGGCGGAATTGCCCAGCTGTAAGGTGCTGATACTCACCACCTTCAATCGTCCCGGCTATGTGCGGCGCGCGTTGAGTATCGGCGTGGCCGGATTCTTGGCCAAGGACGGTCCTTCCGAAGAGTTGGCGGCCTCGGTCCGCCGTGTGCACGCCGGGGAGTCGGTGATCGATCCGGCGATGGCCGTCAGCGCGCTTCGCGAGGGCGAGAGCCCGCTGACTCCGCGCGAGCGTGACGTGATGCTGGCATCGATCGACGGCTCGTCCGTTGCCCAGATCGCCAGCCGCTTACGGCTCACCGAGGGCACCACAAGGAACTACCTGTCGGCCGCGATGCGCAAGCTCGACGCGCCCAACCGGACCATCGCCGCTGAGCGTGCGCTGGCGAAGGGGTGGCTCTAACTCACCTAAGGCGACGGGCGCCGCTGGGCTTCAAACCTCTTGCCGTTCTTCGGGTTCGGCGAAATCCAGGCTCGACGAACGCGCGACAGCCTCGGTGGGGCCAAAGAGAACGGGCGGCCGAGCCGAAGGTGCGCCACCAACCTCTGGTTGGGCGACCGCAGATTCGCGTACGTCGACCCATTCTCGCGACGGTGAGGTTGAACACGCCAATCGGCAGTGACAAGTCGACCTCCGCAACCACCTCCGCGTGTTGCACGAATTGCGTGCGGGTCGTGAATGGGAGCGGCTTGGCGCTGTGGTGCTTGTCGAGTTGTATCACGACATGACCCGGCCGCGATTTTGCGGTCTTGTTCACCGGATTGGGCCTGAGGTGTCCCAGGGACGGCGCAATGGAATCTTCGCGGTAGATGATCGCCTCTCCTCTTCTGCCCCGTTTGTGTGCGGGCCATGCTTGATACGCCATGTATCGCACCTAGGATACACAATGTATCGTGACGGTGATACAGTGCGTATCGCAGCGGCGATATTACGGGCATTGGGACGCGCGTACCTCTCGATGACGGTCCGAGCGCCAACGACGACGAATGGAACGTGCCATGAACTGGTTGTTCGGTCGGCTGCTTGAGCAAGCAGTCGAACTTATCGACCGAAAGCTGCTGATGGTGCCGGAGTTGGAGGAGCCGCCTGGCAGGATCTACGGCGAGGGCGGCCACGCCGACTGATCGGCCTCTTTCTCTTGCCGAGCGGCGGGAGGCTGTGTGGGCGCAAAGTTGGGCAGTCCGGGCGAACCAGGGCCTGCAGGTGGACTCGGCGCGGCCGCCGACTGGCGTTGTTCACCTTGCGGTCCAACGAATTCGGAGTAGTCACCGTACTGGGTCGCGCGCTGAGCGCGGTGGGCCTGCGGCGCGGCTTGGGCCGCGGCCGATGCCTGGCCGTAACCGCTGCGCTGTTCCGGCGGGGGTGGTGCCGCCGACGCCTGCTGACTGTAGTAATTCCGCACCGCCTGGTTGTAGTACTCGGCGTACGCCTCATAACCGGCGGTGGCGCTGTCGGGCCGGGGCGTAGGACCCAACACCAAAGCGGCGACAGCCGCGGCGGATTGCACCGCGTTGAGCACCACGATCACCAACAGGGCCCATCCCGAATCCGTGGCCGTCACAATGCTCGAAAGGGCGTCGAGGAATCCCATTGTCGCCAATATCGCGGTCACCAGGGCATGTGGGCTCTGTCGAGGCAGCAAGCCGAAGGCGGCACTGAGTGCAGCCATCGCCGCGAACCGGACATACCAACCCGTTGCACCGGCATCGCTGACGACCGGGCCGAAACTGACTGCATAGGTGGCCACCCCCAGCACGGCGACGGCAATGAAAAGACCACGCGGTAGCGGATTCTCGAGGTCCGACTGTCCGGCTGGGCTCGGGTAGGCCGAGTTGTAGTCGCGGGTCACGATGGCTCCTGTGCTAATCGGTGCTGTTGGCAGAGGCCTTGATGTAACGCATTTCCTCGTCTGTGGCGACCATCGTTACGATCGCCGACCCCGTCCTGGTACTCACCTTGACAGTATCGTTCTGCAGCGAGATCAACTCGAGTGTGACGTCGGCATTTGTTGTCACCGGCGTGTTCGGTGCGGTGACCACGATGCTGGTCACCCCGACGCGAACCGGCTGCTCTGCCACCCCATCGAACATCTCAACCGTGTAATTGCGGTCGGCGCCTGCATGAATGGCATGCCGGTTGAAGTCAGCGACCCACAGCAGATCCTGGCGGTGGACTTCCTCGACCATGTCGCGCCACTGCGAGGGACGCCGGCTGTGCACGAGCACCCTGGCGCCGAGGGCCAGCGAGCGCAGCACCACTTGCTGGGCAAGGTGCAGGGTCCCGCAGATGTCCACCCGAGTGATTTGCGGGCCGAACAGCGGCAGCGCGACGGCGCGGCCCTGTTCGTCGGCGCCGATGACCTGGCCGCAGCCTGACGCCGGCACCGCCAACTCTCGCAGTTCGAAGTCGCGCTGGCCGTATGCCCAATAGCCGACCGGCCTCGCGGGTGGCGGTATCGGCAGGCTGCACGCCAGCGCCGAGTACTGCAAGCCCCGCAGGTGCGTGAGGCCGCGCAGATGCACGGAAACGCCTACCTCGCTGTCGAAACGAACCAATCCGCGGATCTTGACGAGTTCGTGTTCGGCGTCTTCCCGCAGCGAAAGGCACACTGTCGTGGAATAGCTGGGCACGGTCCACAACAACCCCAGTCCCGCGGTAGTCAGCAATTCGGGCTCGACCGCGAAGCTGTACAGGCGGAACTGCCCGTCGCGGCACACATCCCACGCTTCTTCGACCGTCGCGAGATTGACCCCGTCGCTGAGTTGGTTGGTCGCGGCAGCGATGCCGGTCGAAGGCAAGATCCGCGGCCGCAGTCCCGCCTCGGTGAGCCGGTTGGCGACCCGGCGCGTCGCGGCGGCTGCGGTGCGCAAGATTCCCTCGCGCCCGCCGCCACGACGCCGGACGGCCTCCGCACACTTCGAAGGGTCGAAACGTACTGCAACCCAGACATTTCGCTGCGCGATCGCTGGCAAAGGTCCAAGGACCGCGTCATACACGGCGGCGACGTCGGTATGACCGTGTGACCGCGCGCCTTGGCTGATGATGTCGATGGAGTCGAGCATGATGTCGAACTGACGTAGGCAGTCGATCAGTACGTGCACCGGCACCATTTCCCCCGAAACGGTCATGCCGGGCTCTAAAACTGTCATAGCCTGCGGATTTGCGTCAATGTTAATTAGCGACAGCAAAGTCGTGCCGTCCCAACGGAATCCGACTTGCAGGTCGTCGGACGCCGTGACGTCGAAGGGATCCGCCGGTAGGTCCCGATCGTTGCGCCGGTGCCGATCCCGGACGAACTCCCAGCGCAGCGCGATCGCACGGGGCAAGGTCGTGCCACGCACCGGCGCCACGAGCGGTAGTGCGACGGCAAGACCGATTGTGCCGCCCTGCCAGCCCGGCGCGCCAAGATACAGCGCGATCACCACGCTCGCAGCAACGAGGATCTGCAGCGCCAGCACATCGGCGAGCGGGATGAACCGCCGGGCGCCGATATCGACCGCAGTCGTTAGCTGGCGCGTCTGTCGGCCATGGGCCACACTCGGATTCCTGTTCGCTGCGAAGGGCAACTGGCACACCGCGTTTCACTGATCGTGCGATACCCTACCGAGGCAACTCTCCGCCCGACGGTGAATTGGAGCGACCATGGCAGCGCAAGTTACCACGCGTGCGCAGGTCAACGGCTACCGGTTCCTGATCCGACGCCTCGAGCACGCGCTCATCCGTGGTGACTCACGGATGATCCACGACCCGATGCGCGGCCAGATGCGCTCGTTGATCGTGGGCGTGGTGATAGCTGTCCTCATCACGGCAGCCGCCGCTGTGATGGCGTTCTTCAAGCCGACGCCGAATCTTGGCGACGCACAGATCCTGCTGAGCAAGTCCAGCGGTGCTGCGTTCGTGCGGATCGGCGACCGCGTCCACCCGGTGTTGAACTTGGCTTCGGCCCGCCTGATCGTCGGTAAGAACGACAGCCCAAAGGAAGTCGACGACAAATTCCTCAACCCACTGCCTCGCGGTTCGATGGTCGGCATCATCGGAGCACCGACGAGCATCCGCGGCGGGGACAATATGGCGATGTCGTCGTGGACGGTCTGCGATGGGCTCCAGACGCCCGGCGTCACCGAAACCACCGGCGCAGCGCGCGTTCAGACCACGGTGCTGGCCAACGACCCGGTGCTCGACAACGGCGTTCGCGCGGCCGGCCCGGCGGAGGCGATCCTGACCGAGGCGAGCGGCGTCAGCTATCTCATCTACGACGGAGTGCGCGCGCCGATCGACATGTCGGATCCGGTGCTGGTCAACGGACTTCATTTGCAGGACGCCCAGACAAGGCAGATGTCGTTGGCCCTGCTCAACACGTTCCCTCTGGTCGAACCGATCACGCCGGTGACCATCGAAGGTGTGGGGGAGCCGAGCCTCGTGCTGGGGCCGGAGCACCCGATCGGATCGATGGTCAGGACGGTCGACTCCCAGGGTGAACAGCTTTACGTCGTGCTGCGCGACGGGCTGCAACCCGTCTCGTCGGCCACCGCTGACATCATCAGGCACGGCGAGCCGGACGCCGCGGCGGAAGTCCGGGGCATCGCCCCGGCCATGCTGGCCGACGTGCCGATCGTGCACCAATTGCGGGTCGACCACTATCCGTCGGTGTCGCCGAAAATCGTGTCTACGGACCCGGACCCGGTGGTGTGCATGGGGTGGCAGCGTTCGAACACCGCTGCAGAGGCCAGCGTCCGGCTGCTGGTGGGCAATCGGCTACCTGTATCGGACGGGGCCCAGCCCGTGGGGCTGGCCACCGCAGACGGCACCGGTCCTGGTGTGGACTCGGTCTACCTGACGCCCGGCACCGGCGAGTATGTACGGGCCACGGGCGGTGGACCTGACAGCGAGTCGGTGGGGCAGCTGTTCTACGTGTCCGATACCGGATTGCGGTACCACATCAAGGATTTTCCAACCGCAGACGCACTCGGCGTGACGGGAGTCAATTCTCCCGACGGTGCTCAAACCGCTGCGCAGTGGGCGCCGTGGCCCGTGGTGTCGTTGCTGCCGCCCGGGCCCGCGCTGTCGCAGGAGGCGGCCTTGGTCGCGCACGACGGCATGGCGGCCAACCCGGACAGCGTCACTGTCGCGGTGCCACAGGGCTAGCGCGCCAAAGCCGAACCACCGCAATTGAACCCGACTATTCCGAAAGAAGACGGATGGCGACCGCACCTGACGATGTAAGATGATACACGCCGTACCATCGCTGGGACTAGTAATTTTCGCTACCGTAAGGGCTACGAAAGGTTGGGATGACGGAGCAATCGGACGCGTCCGTCAAGCGCTCGGCGTCGCGCAGAGAACGAGCGGCGCTGATTCAGGCGGCACAAGCCTTCATCGCCGAAGGTCAGCTGGACGTCCCGGTCTCTGGAGATAGCTCAGGCCGCGGACGTCGGGATGGACTCGTTCCTCGACCACTTCGACAGCAGGCAGGCATTGTTCGACACCGCGCTCGCCGACGCGCTCGACGCGCACGGCGCGCTGATGGATCAGCTGACCGAGTCACTGGACGACCCGGTGGAGAAGTTTGCGTGCAGCTTCCGGCTCACCGGCCGGTTGTTTCGCCGGCGCCCCATCGAGGGCCTTGTGCTGCTGGTGAACGGTCTGAAGCTGGTCTCGGCCGATAACGGCTTGGCACCGCGCGCGGCGCGGGATATTGCGCAAGGCGTTGAGGCCGGCCGATTCCACGTAGGTGACGCACGACTGGCGTCTGCTGTTGCCGCAGGCGCGCTGATGGGTCTGCAGGATGAACTTCCGCGGGATGACGCACTGGCCGCCGACCAGATGACCGAAAATCTGCTGCGGGTGTTCGGACTGTCCGCCGAGGACGCACGCGACATCTGCCAACGGCCACTGCCCGACATCGATGGGCTGACTCGCCCCGACTCAGCGGGCTGAATCGAATGGCCGGCGAAGCCCGGCAGCGAAAGCCTTGCCCTGCCAGAAGAATCCGTTGCCGAGAGGACGATGTGAGTTTGTGGATCAACGGCCCCGCCGAGACCGATGAGCAGCGGGTGGACGCCTGGCGCCAGCAATTCCCCTTGGTCGTCGCGGATGTACTCCCCACTGTCGCAGCCGATTTCGTCGGCGACTATTCGGTAGCGTCGTTGGCGGCGTTCGAACGACTGGTACTCGCGCAGCTGCCGGACGAGGGCGCCATGAAGAGTCGCGCCGCATTGCCCTTCGTCAAGGCTGCCGTCGCGTACCTCGGCGAGACGCTGCGGCGAGCCGGTGGTGGCTGGTGGATGTGGAGCCAGGGCAAGGTCGCCGGAATGCCTTGCGTCGCATTCGGTGCCGGACTCGGCCTGCCGCCGCTACCGCCGTTTATCTCGTCGAAGAGCGGTCCAGATCCGTGACGGCGGGCAGTTCGCGCAGGTGGCGTCGCGCATCGAAGCCGCCAAGGCCGAACACCACACCGCTGACTCCCCGGATCTGTTGTCCAATTTGGTTGTCGCAGAAGCGCAGAACCGCGGCTACACCTGCACGGTCGCCGCCGACGAAGTCAAGCTGTCCGGCAATGGAGCATCCGGCTGGGTGGTGAACCTGGAGACCTTGCGCCGCAAGGCAGCCGACGAGCCATACAGTCAGTGGCCCGACCTGGTGGCGGATCATCTGAGCAACCTGTGGACCCACATCGATCTCGCGGCGGAAGCACCGCTCGACATGGGCGACTTCGAACGGATGCGGCCGTTGATTCGGACGCGGATGTATCCAGAGGAGGCCATGCATGATGTCGGCGTCCCGATCGTGTCCCGCACCCTCGCGCGGGGACTGGTCCAGCGGGTGGTGCTCGATCAAGTCAACACGGTCATGCCGGTCACCTACGATCGCCTATCCCAGTGGCCGATCACCGAACCGGAGCTGTTTGAGCTTGCGGAGGCCAACGCCCGTGGCGACGGGCTCCTTCAGGTGACCGATCTCGCCAACGACTCCGGTGAAAAGATCCTGCGGCTCTCCGGCTCGTCCGACTATGCCAGCGCGCACGTTCGCTGGCTGGGAGAGTATCCGGTTGCCGGGCGATGGGGAGCTGCGTTTGTCGTGCCCTGTGAAGGCCTGGTTTATATCCACCCGATCAATGGCAAGGGCGCCTATAACGCCGTGGCCAGGATGGCGAATATGGCGGTGACAGGGCACGCCGAACTCCCGTCGCCAGTGAGCTCGTCGGTCTACTGGTGGCACGACGGCGTTATCGACCTCGCTGCCGCCGTCAACAAGAGCCTCGACGGCCTCGAGCTGTACGTATCGCCGCAATTCCAGAAGGCGATCGAGGACGTCGCTTAGTTCCGCACGCCGAATCTGAGCTTATGCTCGAAAATTCGCCGAATTCTCGATAACAGGCTCAGGTTCGGCGAGTCAGAGTGCCGCGTCTAGACCGGCGCGCCGGCCGCGCGCAATGCTGCCTGGGTCCGCGCGACGATGGTCATCTGTCTGTACCGCAGCATGTCGGCGCCGACGCGAATGATCCGCCAACCCAGTGCTGCCAGTTCGGCGTGCTGGTCGATGTCTTTCGTGCGCTCGTGGGGGTCGGTCCAGTGCTGGATGCCGTCGTACTGGACACCGACCAGCCAGTCATCCCAGCCCATATCGAGCCGCGCGACGAACTCGCCGAAGTTGTTGAACACTTCGATCTGCGTGCGCTGGGGCCGAAGGCCAGCGGAGGTAAGGACAAGTCGGGTGCGTGTCTCTTGTGGCGACTCCGCGCCGGCGTCGGAAAGGCTGACCGCTTCGCGCAGTTGCACGATGCCGCGGGCGCCGCGGTGGCGTTCGACGAGCATCTCGACGTCTGTCGGTTTGATATTGGTGGCCTGCATGAGCGCATCGAGCCGGATGACCGCCGTTGTCAGGCCACGCCGACGGCCAAGGTCGAATGCGGTCCGCGCGGGCGTCGTTGCCGGCACGCCGCGCGCGACGCACACCTCGTCATCGCTCAACTCGTCGCTGTGCAGCAGGATGCCTGTCGTTTTGTGTTGGCTCGGTTGGTTGAGCTCGGCCGGCAATCTCGAGTCGATCCACAACGATCCATGCAGCGCGGCGGCCGAGAGACCGGCTGCGGTGGCCCGTCGGCCTGACCACAGCCACGCAGCGACCGCCTTGTCGACGGGCTTGAGTGCCTGGCCCTTCGGTACGTATACGTTGCGGAACACCGCGTCGTACTGCGTTGTGAGCTGATAGCGGTTGACCGCACCGCTTTCCAACGCCTCGGTGCCGAGGAATGGCCAGTCCATGTCGATAGGACGGCGTCGCACCTCATCCGTTCCACTCGCCGAATCTGACTCTTGAGCTCGAAAATTCGCCGAATTCTCGATAACAAGCTCAGGTTCGGCGCCCTGCCAGGGCGCAGTCATATGCGCAGTTCCCTGAAGAACGCGTAGAACCGGGTGATCCAGAGGCAGAGTGGGAAGATCATCGCGATCGCGATGTACTCGATGATCTCGACCCAGCGCCGCATGACCGGTGAGAATTCCCGACGCGGCGCGACCAGACCACACGCGACGACGAGCACGATCAACATGATCAACGCCACCGTCGCGCGTATCTGCCAGTCGTCGATATTCACCGCCGTCTTCACGATGACGGCAATAGCGATCGCCATACCGGTTCCGATCAGGGTGGCGGAGTGCACCAAATCGTGGTGGCGACGTCCGCGCAGACACATCACGGTCGCTACCACTCCTGCAAAAGCCGTTCCCTGCCAAAAGAATCCGTTAGTGACATCGGCGGCCAGGTAGCAGCCGACGGCTGCAGCGAGTGCGGCGGCGATCAGGATCCCGGTGAGGTATTCGTTGGCCCGCCGGACCCGTCGGGTCAGGCCTTCTTCGGTCGGGATGATCTGTTTGCCGATCGCGTTGACACCCTCGACGGTGGTCCCGCCCTGGGTCTCGATGTCGTCGAGCGGTTCGCCGGCCGTCGGTACCCGCGGGATCGGCAGCTTCGAAAGCGCGATCGTCACGCGCGGCGCCAGGTAGACCACGATCACCGACGCGGTCGCGAGAATCGCTCCCACCGTCCGGATGGGCGGCTGCCACAACAACGTTGCCGTCGCGCTGGCAACGCCGAACGTGCAAGCGGCGATCACCCCGGTGTGCAGGGCGCGGCCCGCCCCCGAGATCACCAGCACCAGAAGCGCACTCAGCGCAGTAAGTGCGAAGGCCATCGGTAGCGACGTCGCGCCGAACCCATCGGGCACGAGGTAAAGCGACCCGCCGAGCACCAACGGGAAGGCCACCGCGGCGACCCACGCCGAACGCGGCGCGGTCGTGGGTCGAACAGCCATCACGCAGGCGACCAACACTCCCAACACCCCGAGCGCGAGGACGCCGGCCGGCACCCACGGATCACCAGCCCGGCCCGGCAGCGTCCCCGCGAGCGTGGTGGTGGCGGCCAGGGCGACGCCGAAACAGGTCAGCGCAGCGGCGTTGCGGGCCAGCCAGCCCCGCACGGCCGATTCGTCGGGTATGTCACTGTCGACGTCGTCGAACAGCAGCGGACTCACCGGCCGCCCTGCCTCACGGATCATCAACAGCTCGCCGTCGAAGATGCCTGCGTCGCTCAGGGAATGGTGTGGGTCGATCGGTTCGCCACCCACTCGGGCCAGCGTCCACTTGCCGTCGGTGTCGTCGAACTCGACGTCGGCGGACGGGTCCCGCACCGCAATCTGCTGGTTCGCTATATCGATGACGTCTCGGACATAGTCGGCGATTCTGACGTTGGCAGGCAGACCGACGTCAATGGCGAGACCGCCGATCACCAACGTCAGGCGGCTCAGCTCCGGTTCCTGCTCGGCCTCGGGATCCAAGTCCGACAGCGACGGCGGTAGAGTCAAATCCGGTCAGCCTCCTGCGAATTGAGTTCGTTCGTCGCTGACCTTACTCATAAGGGGTTCCGTTACGTCGGGAGCAAACGGGTGAGCACGCAGGGTTTCGTCCGCCGCCTGCGGGTGGTGCCACCTCGCATGCCCGGTGGCGAAGTCAATCTGCAGGCACCGCCTGAGGTGCCGCGGAACATACCGGGCAACCTGCTGATTCAAGCTCATGCCGTTCGTCATGATCGTCGCGGTCATCGGCATGATCGCGCTGATGATCACCGTCGGTGGCCGCGACATGACCAGGAACCCGATGTTCATGCTGTTTCCGATGATGATGATCATGTCGATGATCGGCATGTTCATGGGCGGCGCAGGCGGGACGCAGCGGAAAAGCTGCCGCAGAACTCAACGAGGAACGCAAGGACTACTTCAGCTATCTAGCCAATCTGCGCGACGAAGCGGACACGACCGGTGAGGACCAGCGCACCGCCCTGGAGTGGAGCCATCCCGACCCGCGCGCCCTTGCCGACGTGGTCGGCACCCGCCGCATGTGGGAGCGGCGGCCGACCGACTCGGATTACTGCCACGTCCGCGTCGGCATCGGGACGCACCGCCTTGCGACGCGGCTGATGGCTCCGGAGACCGGTCCGCCCGAGGATCTGGAGCCGGTTTCGACGGTGGCGCTGCGGCGGTTCGTGAAGACGCATTCGGTTGTGCACGCCTTGCCGACGGCCGTGTCGTTGCGGGCCTTCCCGGCCATCACGTTCGAAGGCGAGCGCAAGCTGGCGCAGCAACTGGTGCGCTCGATGATCTTGGAACTGTGCGCGTTTCACGGACCCGACCACGTCCAGGTTGCCGTCGTGACGGCCAATCCTGACGGTGAGAACTGGAACTGGGTGAAGTGGCTGCCACACGCCCAGCACGCCGTGACCCGCGACGGGATGGGGTCCTTGCGGCTTCTGTTCCCCACGCTGGAACTGCTGGAAACGTCATTGTCGGCCGAGCTGGCCGAACGTGGCCGTTTCAGTCGGAACGCCCCGCCGACGCAGGGGCTCAAGCAGCTGGTGGTGGTCCTCGACGACGGATTCGTCACCGGCGACGAGCGGTTGATCACTGACGCCGGACTGGACAGCGTGACGGTGCTCGACCTCAACGGTCCCCGCGACGGTGCGGCGGCGAAGCGGAGTCTGCAACTGGTAGCGGACGGCGACGATGTGGCGGCGCGCACCGCAGTTGGCATTGAGCGCTTCGCCACCCCCGACACCATCACCCTCGCCGAGGCCGATACCACCGCGCGGCGCATCGGCCGGTTCCGGCCCGCGAGCGCCGCGCACATCGTCAGCCTGGACGCCGACTCACGGGCGGTCGACCCGGGCTTGATGGCGTTGCTGAAGATTCCCGATGCCGCTGAGATCGTGCCCGAAGAGGTGTGGCGGCCGCGGTCACCCCGAGAGCGGCTGCGGGTACCGATCGGCATCACCCCGAACGGCCAGCCGATCGAGCTCGATATCAAGGAATCGGCCGAGGGCGGAATGGGTCCGCACGGGTTGTGCATCGGCGCAACCGGCTCCGGAAAATCAGAGTTTCTGCGCACCCTGGTGCTGTCGCTGATTACCTCGCACTCGCCGGAGTCGCTGAACCTGGTGCTCGTCGACTTCAAGGGCGGGGCGACGTTCCTCGGTCTCGAAAGTGCAGCGCATGTCTCGGCCGTCATCACCAACCTCGAAGACGAGCTGCCCCTTGTCGACCGGATGCGCGACGCGCTGGCCGGTGAGATCAACCGCCGGCAGGAGCTGCTGCGCGCCGCCGGCAACTTCGCGAACGTCACCGATTACGAACGCGCACGCGCCAGCGGCGCCGAGCTCGAACCGCTGCCTGCGCTATTCATCGTCGTCGACGAATTCTCCGAATTGCTGGCTCAGAAACCGGATTTCGCCGAGCTATTCGTGATGATCGGCCGATTGGGCCGGTCTCTGCACATCCACCTGCTCCTGGCCTCACAGCGGCTCGAAGAGGGCAAGCTACGCGGGCTGGACTCTCACTTGTCCTACCGGATCGGACTCAAGACATTCTCGGCAGGCGAGTCACGCAGCGTGCTCGGCGTGCCCGACGCCTACCACCTGCCCAGCGTGCCCGGCTCAGCATTCTTGAAATGTGATGCTTCGGAACCGATTCGGTTCAATACCAGCTACGTCTCCGGTGAGTACGTCAAACCGCGGGTGGCGGCGCGGGCGGGACGTGTTTCACACCTGGGAGTGTTGGCGCCCAAGCTTTTCACCGCCACACCCGTGAAGAAGGATCCGGTGCCGGTGGCACCGGTCGAGCCGCGCATCCCGGATGCGGAAGCGGATTCATCGCCGGTGCAGACGTCCTCCCGGCCGACCAGGCAGACGTTGCTCGATGTGGTGGTGAGCCGGCTCCGAGACCACGGGCGCCCCGCGCACGAGGTGTGGCTGCCGCCTCTGGACGCCAGCCCTGCCGTCAACGAGCTACTGCCGGATACGGATTGGAGTGCGCCGCGCAATATCAACGGGCAATTGTGGATGCCTGTTGGCGTGGTGGACCGGCCCTACGATCAACGCCGCGACGTGCTCACGGTCGACCTGTCCGGGGCACAAGGCAATGTCGCGGTGGTCGGCGGACCGCAATCGGGCAAGTCGACGGCGCTTCGCACCTTGATCATGGCCGCCGCCGCCACCCACACCCCTGAGCAGCTGCAGTTCTACTGCTTGGACTTCGGTGGCGGCACCTTGACCAGCCTGGCGAAACTGCCACACGTCGGCGGGGTGGCCGGGCGGATGGACGCCGACGCCATCCGTCGCACAGTTGCCGAGGTGGCGGGTGTGCTGCGGGCCCGCGAGCAACTATTCCGCGACCTCGGCATCGAATCCATGCGCGACTTCCGCCAGCGCAAGGCCCGGTTGGCCACGCTGCCACCTGAAGAGGCCGCTCGGGATCCGTTGAGCCGCGACAACTTTGGCGACGTGGTGCTGGTCGTCGACGGGTGGGCGTCGATCAAGAGCGATTTCGAGTCCCTTGACCCGGTGCTGCAGTCGCTGGCCATCCAAGGCTTGTCATATGGAGTGCACCTGGCCATCTCGGCATCCCGCTGGATGGAGATTCGGCCGGCCGTCAAGGACATGCTCGGTACGCGCATCGAGCTGCGGCTTGGCGATGCGATCGACAGTGAAGTGGGTCGCAAGGCCGCGGAACTGGTCCCGATCGGCCGACCGGGCCGCGGCATCAGCCCGGAGCGGCTGCACATTCTGACCGCGCTGCCCCGGCTCGATTCCAGTTCCGGCGTCGAGGACCTGCCAGCCGGAATCGCCGGCGCGGTCGAGGCGATGCGGGCGCACTACGATGGCCGAGAGGCTCCACGGGTCCGCATGCTGCCGCACAACGTCGACCGCGACGCGGTGGTCCGCGCGGCACGGGATGCCGGGATGCTGAGCAAGTCATGCATCGCGATCGGGATCAACGAAGAGGAACTGGCGCCCGTCGTAGTGGATTTCGGCGCTCAACCGAACCTGGTGGCGTTCGCCGACACCGAATGTGGCAAGACGGGCCTGCTACGCAACATCGCCGCAGGCGTGATGGAGAACGCCACACCAACCGAAGCCAAGATCGTTCTTGTCGACTTCCGCCGGTCGATGCTTGGCGCGATCGCAGACGAATACCTCGGCGGTTACGCCACCGCACCCCAGTCGTGTGCCGATCTGATGACGGCGCTAGCCAATGCGCTGAAGGAGCGCCTGCCACCCAACGACATCACTCAGCAGCAACTCAAGGACCGGTCCTGGTGGTCGGGGCCCGATCTGTTCGTCATGATCGACGACTACGACCTCATCCCCGGCGGCTCGCTGAGCCATCCGCTGGGTCCTCTGGTGGAGTACCTACCCCAGGCCCGCGACATCGGTCTGCGCGTCATTGTCACCCGGCGCAGCGGCGGCGCGGGCCGCGCAATGATGGACCCGATCGTCGGTCGGCTAAAAGACCTGTCCTGCACCGGTTTGGTGATGAGTGGCAGCAAGGAGGAGGGCGCACTGTTCGGCTATAAGGCCATCACGATGCCCCCGGGGCGCGGGATGCTGATCTCGCGCACCATGAAGAGCGGCGTGATCCAACTGTCGAGGATGCCCGACCTGTGACAAGGGGCGGACGAGAGGGGCATTCTTGACCGGCGTAGACGAACTCCGCCATGTGCAGGTGGTGTCCGCCACGCCCGAGGCGATCCGCGTGTCGGTGCTCGGTGGGCGTACCCAGCTCGATGTCGCACTGCCTGCTGACGTCCCGGTGGCCGCGTTCCTGCCTGAACTGGCACGGCTGGTCACCTCACGTGACACTCGGCGCGACGAGAACGTCACGGACCGCGACGAGCGGCGCACCTTTTGGGTGCTCAGCCGTGTCGACGGTGGCGCGGCGCTGGCGCCAGACCAGACACTGCGCCACGCCGGCATCAAAAATGGTGAGTTGCTGCGTATCTCGGCGCAACGCGCGCTGTCGCCGCCGACGCTGTACGACGATGTGGTCGACGCCGCCGCGCGGCTCAACAGGGCGTCCTACGCCGCTTGGGACGCCACTGCGGCCGGCGCGATGGCCTTCGCGGGTCTGTGGTTGTGCACGGCGGTGTGGGTGTATTTCCTTGTGTCCGACGCGTTGTCGGCGCACCGGGGGGTGGTCATCGCCGGTGCGGTGTTGACAACGGTCAGCATGGTCGCCGGCGGGGCGCTCGTGCACCGCGTCTTTCGCCGGACCGACATCGCCACGGCGGTCGGTTGGCCGGCGATCGCGCTCAGCGCTGCCCTCGGGTGGGCGCTCGCGGCGGATTACGGGCAGTACGGACTCGCCGCGGCGTGCGCGGTGCTGCTGGTGCTCATCGGGGTGTACTACCGGGTGATCGGAACGGGGCATTGGGCATACGCCGCAGCCGGGATGGTGTTCGGATTCGGCGCGCTGGTGTTCCTTGGGCGTGCATTGGGTGGACGCGTCGACGTGCTGGCCGTGATTGTGGCGACCACAGCGGTGCTGGCCTGTCTGGCCGTCCCCATGCTGACCAAAAGGTTGGCACGGTTCCCGACACCGACCGTCTCGTCCTCGGCGGCACGAAAGCATCGCCCAGTCGACGCGCCGTTCACCCCCGCTGCCGTGACCGGCTCTGACGCCGAAATGCCGACGGCCGAGGAAGTCTGGGCTCGGGTGCGCTGGGCGGTGCTGTTGCGAGCAGGCCTGCTGGCGGGGCTGGCAACCGTCGCACTCGTGGCCGCCGCGGCGCTGCTGCGTGCCCGAATTGAGTTGTCGACCTTTGTGTTTGCATTGGTATGCGCGGCCGTGCTCGGACTACGCACCCGCCAGGCACACACCGTCGTCGAACGTGCGGCCTTGGCCGTGCCCGCTTTGGTGCTGGTGCTGACCGCATCTCTGCTGGTCCAGGGCGGCGCACGGTGGCTGCCGCTGGCCGGCATCGGCTTGCTGGCGGCGGTTGCCCTGCTCGCCACACTGGCCGGCGTTTTCAGCAGCGGTGGCCGCCTGCCTAACTGGGTGTCCACTGCGGCGGCGCATCTGGATTATGCCGCCGTGGCGGCGCTGATACCGCTGGCGTTGTGGCCGCTCGGCATCTACGACCGGCTGGGGCCATGGTGAGCCGTGCTCTGCGTTACGCAGCGGCGGCGGCTGCTGCGCTCGTGGTGGGCGGTCTTTCAATGGCGCCGCCCGCCGTCGCGATCACACCACCCGTTGTCGAACCCGGGCCGCCGCCCACCGGGCCGGTCGCCCCGCAGCAGCCAACCGAACTGAAGGCGATCTGCGGGATACCGACCGGCGTGCTTCCTGCCACCGACTTCTCGAGACGGACCAGCGCGGAGGTGATGCTGGAATACCGGTCGGCGTGGCGGTTCTCGCGCGGTGCCGGACAGAAAGTCGCGGTGATAGACACCGGGGTGAACCGGCATCCGCGGCTGCGCGCGCTGGAGCCAGGAGGCGACTACGTCTCGAGTACCGACGGGCAGACTGACTGCGACGCCCACGGCACCCTGGTGGCCGGGATCATCGCGGCCGCGCCGTCAGCCGACGACAGTTTCAGCGGTGTGGCGCCCGATGCGACCATCTTGTCGATTCGGCAAAACAGCGCGGTCTTCGAGGTCGCGGGCTCCAGCTCAGGCCGAAGCGAAGACCCCAACGCCACCTCGGCGGGTTACGGCAACACCCACACCTTGGCCTTGGCGATCACTCGGGCGGTCGACCTCGGCGCCACAGTGATCAACTTGTCGGAGGTCGCGTGCGCACCGGTGGGGGCCGGGTTGGACGATGCTGCGCTGGGCAGGGCGGTGCGTTACGCATTCGAACGCAACGTCGTGGTGGTGGCGGCCGCCGGCAACTTCAACTCCCAAGGCATGTGCAACGCCCAGAACGTGATGCCAGACCCCAACCAACCACTGGAAAACGGTTGGGACACCGTGGGCACCATCGCCAGCCCGGCGTGGTTTGACGACTACGTGCTGACGGTCGGAGCAGTGACGACCTCGGCGGCGCCTGCCGAATTCAGTTTGCATGGGCCGTGGGTCGCGGTGGCCGCGCCGGGGGAGCGGGTGACGTCGCTGGACCCGTACGGCCCCGGCCTGATCAACGCCCAGCTCGGGCAGGACGGCCTGATGCCGTTGAATGGCACCAGCTTCGCGGCGCCGTTCGTGTCCGGTGTGGTGGCGCTGATCAAATCGCGGTTTCCCGAGCTCAGCGCGGGACAGGTGATGGAGCTGGTCGAGCGGACCGCGCGCACGCCCGGCGACGGGCCCGACCTGGCGACCGGATACGGCGTGGTGGATCCGGTGGCCGCGCTGACTCATCAGTTGACGCCGACCGGGGAATCCGTGCAGTCTGCCGCCGGAACGCCAATCAGCGGGCCGCCGCAACCCGATCCGGGTAACGTCCGGGCGCGTGCGATCGTCCTCGGCGTCACCGGGATCAGCCTGGTGTTCATGGCGGCCATCGTCGCGGCCGCGGCGGCCCGGCGACGCGACCGATGAATAGCTACGTACGATCGGACGCGAACGCTTCAATACAGGATCGTGAGGGTGGTTGATGCCGCAGGACGAGGCATCGAACGGTCAGTCCGGTTCGCTTGGCGACGCGGCGCCGGTCGAACAGGACGATGTCGAGGCGCGGGCTGCGGCTCTGCACGAGCAGATGGCCGCGAGGCGAACCGGGCGGGTCGATCCAGAGCGGCCGCGAACCGACAGTGCGCCGCGCGAGCCTGCCGACCCGCAGCGGGCCGTGCCCGCAGACGAGGCCGATGCACCGGCCAGCCCGCCACCGACGCGTCGCCTGGCTCCGCCTCCGTGGCAGCTCCATACCTCGATTGGGTCACGAGAATTCGCCGAGCGATTCGACCCGGGAGAGCAGGAGCGCTCCAGGACCGACGCATCAGGCCACGAATTCGAACCCATCGTCGATGAGCCGGAACCCGTTGAACCGCCCGCGCCGCAAATGGATTGGCAGCAGGCCCCGTCGCTCCCACCGCCTCCGCCGTCGGGTTGGATGCCGCCGCCGCCCGGCTGGTTACCGCCGCCACCGCCGGGCTGGTTACCGCCGCCGCCACCGCCGCCGCATGCCGCGGCACCACCGATCCGCCGACCGCCGCAGGGCTTTGGCGTGCCACCCTCGCTCGACGAGGCCGAGGTCGTCCACCGCGCCCGCGAGGCACCGCATTCGGGCTGGCGCCGCACCGTCCACCGCGCCAGCGGCGGACGGATCAATCCCGGTGAATCGCGTAAAGAGCGAGAGAAGGAAGATCTACTCGCCCGAATCCGCCAGCCCATCGTCGGCGACTTCCGCGTCGCCGTGCTGTCGATCAAGGGCGGCGTCGGGAAGACCACCACCACGCTGGGACTCGGATCAGCCTTGGCGATGATGCGCAATGACCGGGTGATCGCCGTCGACGCCAACCCGGACCGCGGCACACTTGCGGAACGGGTCCGCGACATTTCGACCCAGTCCACCGTGCGTGATCTGTTGTCGGACCCCAACATCGATCGTTACGCGGACGTACGCAGTCACACTCGGTTGGCGGCCAGCCGTCTGGAAGTGTTGGCCAGTGAGCAGGAGCCCGCGATGTCGGAGGTGTTCGGCGAGGCGGACTACCGGCGCACCGTCGACATACTGCGGCACTACTACAACATCATCCTCACCGACTGCGGCACCGGCATCATGCATTCGGCGATGGCCGGCGTCCTGGATCTGGCGCATACCATCGTCTTGGTCAGTTCGCCGGCGATCGACGCCGCGCGTAGCGCGTCGGCAACGTTGGATTGGTTGATCCAGCACGGCCATTCAGCGCTGGTCCGCGAGGCGCATGTGGTGCTCAGCGCGTCGCGGCCGGGATCGGCGGCGCTGAAGCTGGACAAGGTCTACGAGCATTTCGAAGCCAGGTGCCGTTCGGTGCATCTGATCCCGTTCGACCCGCATCTCGCGGAGGGCGCCGACATCGACTTCAGTTTGCTCAAACCGCCTACCTTTGAGGCTTATCTGGAATTGGCCGGTGCGGTGGCGGAGAAATTCCCGCGGTTGCGTGGTGGACGCCACCGGCAGTGACGTTCGGAGTGGCTGCACCGCACTGCAAAATTGACGGATCCGTGGCCAATGCTGTTGAGCAAGCACCGGCGCACCCGTAAGTGCGAGATGAAGGCGTCCATTGCGACCGAACCGCAAACCGGATCTCTACGTGCCTGCGCAACGTCGGCAATGTATCGATTGTCCACGGCGAGTGCCCAAATCCCAATAACGCGAAGGGAGTTCGCAGAAACTTCCTGGCGGGTACATTTGTGATTTGACAGAATGTCAGAGTACCCATTTGACGCGACCGCTCCGACCTGCAGCGGTTCGGTGAGGTGAGACGGTTTGAGCAACGACGCGATGCGTCACCAGGTTACCGAGGTGATGGCGCTTGTTCAGGAGCAGCTGTCCGATATTGCCGCCGCGCAACAGAGGCAAGCGGAACTGACCGTGAACGGCGCGGCCGCCGACGGCACGGTCGAGGTGACGGTTAACGCCGCGGGCCAACTGATCAAGACCGTCATCGACGAGTCCTACCTAGACGACCATGAATTCGACGAGCTGGCGGACCACATCACGGAGGCGGCGCAGGCGGCCATCGGGGAAGCTGCGCGACGAGTGGCCGAAATAATGGCGCCGATCACTGAACGCCGGTCGGCGCTTCTTTCGATGTCTGAGGATGTGGAGGGTGCCCCCGATCTGCGTGCTGTCGCCCCAGCCTGGCTTGACCCCTTTGCCGCAGCCAGGCCACCACGAACCCATGGCGACGACGTAACCATCTTTCCCACCGTGAGGAGATAACCGATGCCCGAACCATTCGGCGTGACGCCGCAAGATCTGCGCGCGACTTCCGAACACCTCCATGAGGTCAGCGGCAGGATGAAGGAGATGCTGTCGGCACTGCAAGAGCAGCTCGCGGCGATGGGCCCCGAGTGGGGCGATGACCGGATCGGGGATCAGTTCGCCAACGGCGACGCCGGCTATCTTGCCCAGCTGGACTGGGTTGATGGCTCGGTCGGGACCAAGACCGGGGTGCTTGACTACTACTCAAAGGGCCTGAGGGGGGCCGCGAACTCCCTCGAGCAACAGGACCAGGCCTAGCGCCTTCGGGTGGCGCATGGCCACACCGTGGTTCTCTGATGGAAATTGAGATTCCTCCGTGGCTCCAATGGGTGTCGTATCTCGCCGGCGACACGTGGCCACAGGGCCGCAGAATCGGCATGGACGCGATCAGCGAAACCCTCGACGCTGCCGCCCTGGATCTCGACGACCTGATACCGGACCTGAATACGGTCCGCGGAGAGACACTCTCGGTACTGTTCGGCGAGACCGCCCAAGCCGCCGACCAACGGTTCCATACGTTGTTCGATGGCGACTACGCAGTGGACAAGCTCTCCGACGCGCTCAGGGCGCTTAGCGAATCGGCGCTCTACGTCGGCAGCGAAATCGAGTACGCCAAGCTTTCGATAGTCGTCGGACTGGCCCTCGCCGCGGCCGAAATCTCTTATTCGCTATCCATGTCCGGCCCGACGGGTGGCGCCTCGCTGGCCTGGATACCGCCTATCGAAATGCTCACCACGGCGGCCTTTCGGCGATGGGTGGTGCAGGCAACCGGACGCGTCGTCACCATGCTGAGCAGCCGGCAGGGCAGAACGATGGTGTATCGCGAAGTGCGCCAAGAAAGCTGGCAAGAGCTGGGCATCTGGGCAACCCAAGAGAAGATCGTTCACGACCTTCAGGGTGACCGCTACATCCCCAACAGCGAGCGGTTACTGCTTGGCGCCGTCGCCTCTACCGTCGGAGGCGGGGCAGGCGGAGGAACCGCTGTCCCGGTTTCCGCAGGCTTGGGCCCCGCCGGTAGCAAGCTAGGGCGCGCCGGCAAGGGGGCGACGACATTCTTCACCGCCGGGATAGCGGGAAACATCGTGGGCACCACCGTCGTCGGCGGCAACCCGTTCGCGGACCCGTTGATGGTCATCGCCAGTTCGACCACCTCGAGTGTCGGCGGTTTCCGCGGGGCCGGCGTGATGCCGGCACGAGACGGCCAGACGTCGAACGGCCAGTCGCCCGAGACCCCACCACCCGACGGAGGATCGCCACCGGATGGGGACGAGCCGCCCGTCGGGCCCCAAGACGACGATTCCAGCCAAGCAGATCCCGACCACGACACCTCATCGGTCAACGGCAGCACCAACAACGGCCAGGACAACGGCCAGGACTCGAACAGCGTCAACGGTGCCACGGTATCCGAGCCGACCAATGATCAGTCCGCCGCTGCGGCCACCGGTGACACGAACATCGCTGCGACACAGGATGATCCGACCACAGCGGCGGCGACGCAGACCGCAGGCGACCAGTCGGCAGGCGATGACACGACGCAGGCCGGTCCACAGTCGACCGAAGCACGCGACACCAGCGACACGCCCCCGCAGACACAAGAGGGTGCCACCCTTTCCGGCGCCGACACGGGCGGCGACCCTTCGAGCAGCGGCCCGACCCAGGGCCTTCCCGTCGCGGACGGCGCGCCTGACCCATCCCAGAACGGACAACCCGTCGACCTGCCGGCAGATGCGGCGCAGCTGTCCGACGGAGACGCCGCGCCCGATGTCGGCCCAGAATCCGTTGTTGCTGAGCCGAATTCGGATCCATCGGTCACGAGGCCCACGATGGCCGACATCGCACCCGCCGCCAACCCGGACGGTGCTGCGCTGGCAAGCCCAACGACTGCCAGTGGTGTCGGCACTCCTCCAATCGCTGCATCGGCCCCGCCGCAGTCAACGCCGACAAACACGACATCGCCCCCGTCGGACACTTCCACAACCCAACCGCCGACCAAGAAGCGACCCCCGCGGCCCGAGCAGGAGCAAACAAACGACCAGACTGCTCCCGACGACAGCATCGCTCCAACCCCGACTGCGGCAGCGTCCACGTCGCAGCAGACCGTAACTCCCGCCGCCCGCGTCGCCGACACCACCGCCACACCAACGGATCCGAACGTGGATCAACCCGCGGCCGAGCCGGATGTCACGACCGACCGGGATGGACCGGAGCAGCCGACAACCAGTGACCCGTCAACGCCCTCAACCGATCAGCCGCAACGTGTCGTCAACGACAACTGCGTCTACCAAGACGCCGATACGTTGGAACGCAGATACGCCAAATACGGCAAGAAGTACCGTGTCACCGCTCCGGTCACACCCGAGGGGGTGCCTGCCCGGGCGCTGTATCAAGCGGCCAACTCGGATGCTGACTTCGCAACCTACGACGAGATACGAAGGAGACTGCGGAAACTCGGTGATGGCGCGACGGCGATCATCGCCTCGGCGTGGGCTGGCAAAGGTAAAGGCGGACACACCTACCTCGCGGTAAATGACGGCGGTCGGATCTACCTGATCGACCGGGGGGGTACCCGTGACCGTTGGCCGCCGTACTGGGGTGAGCACAAGGTCGCGCAGACGGCCGTCGGTTACCTTGACGCCCGAGGCGATCCGGTTCAATCGCTTGATGACTCATACCTCAAGCTGAAGGCCGCGGATGCCATCGGCTACGCCAAGGGGCATCCCGAGGACGACGGTTCACACGTCGACGACAGCGATGACCCGGGGCAGGGCTGGAAACATGTGCCGTCACAAGAGGAATTGGCCGACGCGGCTTTGGCGCACCGAGGGTTGGAGCCGGAGGAGGCCCACAAGCTGCGTCACCCGTTGGGCGTAACGGAATCCGCACGCGAGCTGGGCCGGTACCGGGCTCGGGACAATGCCGCCTGGTGGAACGACTTGACTGGTGAGCAGCAACGCGCCCTGATCGACACCTATCCGCAGCACATCGGAAACGCCGAGGGCATCCCGGCCGCGGCCCGCGACGTGGCCAACAGGCTCTCGTTGGAGCAGGGCCGCTCCGACCTGCAGGCGCGGCGCGATCGCGGTGAGCGGCTCACCGGTCAACAGCGCCAGCAGCTTGCGCGCTATGACCGCATTCAGGCGTCGCTGGACAGGTCGGCCCAAGACGCGAAGAAGGCCGGAGTCGGCGAACCATTGCTGCTGGCCTTCGACCCCTTCGCTTTCGGCGGTGACGGACGTGCGTTGGTCAGCTTCGGCCACGACCCGTACAAGGCGGCATCGGTGTCTCTGCACGTGCCCGGGCGCGGGATGGACATCGATCAGATCGGCCCCACGATGGGCGATGCGCTCAAGCAGCTGCAGTCCACCCTGCGGGAGGACCCGAACCTTAAGGCGAGCTCCATCGCATGGATTGGCTACGACACGGCCAGTGGCTGGAAACGATGGCGCGCTGCCGGTCGCAGCTTCGCCCGTACGGGTGGCGCGATCCTGTGCGGCGACATCCAAGCGTTCAACGCCGTTCGCGCCACTCCCGCCGACGTTCACGTCTTCGGGCATTCCTACGGGTCCACCACCACCAGCTACGCCGCCGACGGTGGACGGCTGCGCGGTCAAGTCAAAACCATCACACTGGTCGGCTCCCCAGGCGCCGGGCCGCTGAAGAACGCGGAAGATGCCGGTATCGGAGCCGAGAACGTCTATGTCGCCTCGTCGTCGCGGGACCCGTTCACCGCGCTGGGCGGCCGAAGCCGAGGCTCGTTGGGGCGATTCTTCGGATTCCGCCTCGGCAGGGACCCGGCTATGGAATCCTTTGGTGCTCAACGCATCACCGCTGAGTTCTCGGCTGAGATGGACAGCCGGCGGACCAACCTCACCCACAACGCGTACTACCGATACGTCGACAAAACCGCGGATCCGCCGGTGCGCAGCGAGTCGCTCGCCAACTTTGGTCGCATCGCGGCCGGAATACCCGTCGACACCGATCCGCGCCGTACTGTCGACGAACGGCCGTGGTACCAAGTCGGCTGGCGGACAGTTGAACCCGCAGAAGGACGCCCACTGCGGCTCGCCGACGACACCACCGGCGACCACTCGGGAGACCGCGACACCCGCCGGCCGTGGAATCCACATTGGCGTGCCCCGACCGGCCAGGTCGAGCCACCGGGCAGCGCAGAGTTGCCTGCGGCAGCCAGCCACGACCCGGACATCGGCGATGATTCACACGCCGACGACAGCGACGACCCGGGTCAGCGTTGGAAACATGTGCCCTCTCAAGCGGATTTGGCGAACGAGGCTCTGGCGCAGCGCGGGTTGACTCCTGAGCAGTCCCACAAGTTGCGTAACCCGTTGGGCCTGATGGAGGCGGCGTGCGCGCGGGCTGGGGACAATGCCCCCTGGTGGAACGGGTTGACGGGTGAGCAGCAACGCGCCCTGATCGACACCTATCCACAGCACATCGGAAACGCCGAGGGCATCCCCGCCGATGCCAGGGATGTCGCCAATCGCATTGCATTGGAGCAGGACCGCAAGGATCTACAGGCGCGGCGCGATCGCGGCGAACGGCTCACCCGACTCCAAAGCAAGCAGCTGGCACGACTTGACCGCATCCAAGCGGCGCTGGACAGGACCGCCCTGCAGGCGGCGGACGCCAAGGTCGGCAAGCCGCGCTTGCTGGCATTCGATCCGTACGCGTTTGGCGGCGACGGGCGTGCGGTGGTCAGCATCGGCAACGACCCGTACAAGGCGGACTCGGTGTCGGTACACGTGCCCGGGGTCGCGATGACGATCGACGAGCTCGGCCCCAGTATGGGTTTCGCGCTCAACCACCTGCAATCGACCCTCCACGAGGATCCGGAGCTGAACGCGTCCTCGATCGTGTGGCTCGGCTACGACACCCCGAACGGCCCTTTGCAAGCCGCCAGCGACAGGTTTGCGCGTGAGGGTGCCAAGATCCTGTACAGCGACATCCGGGCGTTCAACACCGTTCGGGACACCCCCGCCGCCATTCACATCTTCGCGCATTCCTACGGATCCACCACCGCGAGCTACGCCGGACGAGACGGGCGGCTGGCCAACGACATCCGCACGGTCTCACTCATCGGCTCGCCCGGCGCCGGACCACTGAGTCGCGCCGACGAATTCGGTCCCGACGTTGACGTTTACGTCGCCTCTTCATCGCGAGACCCCATCGCCGCACTGGGCGGCCGAACAGAAGGATCGAGAGGACGGATCTTCGGGCGCGGCCGGGGCATCGATCCTGCGATGGAATCCTTTGGTGCGCAACGCATCACAGCTGAGTTTTCGGCAGGAATGGACCGCTGGCGGCGAAACATGGGTACGCACAACGCGTACTACAGCTACGTCAGCAGAACGGCAAACGTGCGCAGCGAGTCGCTGGCCAATTTCGGTCGCATCGCCGCCGGACAAACCCAGGGGCTCGACTTCGAGCAACATCGCTCCATCCGCGAGCGGCCACTGCGCCGACCGCACATCCGGACCGTCGAGCCCGCACAGGGGCGCCCTCTGCAGCTCGCCGACGACACCACCGGTGCGCACGCCGGCGACCGCGAGACCCGGCGGCTCTGGAATCCGCGATGGCTTCGTTCCGCCGCGCCGGAAGGAACCCCGCACACCGCCGACGACAACAACCCGCCGGAAACGCCCACCCCGAGCGCGAAGGAACTGGTCAAGGCGGCGTTGGAGGCGCGGGGGGTTGGACCGGATGACTTGGTGAGCCCGGCTGATCATCGAGTGGCGCAGGATCAGGCGGTGGCGCGGGCGAAGGCCAATGCCGAGTGGTGGAAGAGTTTGTCTGATCCCGGTTCGGATGGGTTCTCGGATGTGCAGTGGGCTTTGATTCGGGCGTATCCGCATCAGATCGGCAATGCCGAGGGTATTCCGCCGTTGGCTCGCCATGAGGCGAATTCGAAGATGTTGCGGCGGTGGCTGGCGGATCGCGATGTGCTGTTGTCCCGGCGTGATAACGGTGTGGCGCTGAATGCTAAGCAAGAGCAGTTCCTCGAGTTGATGAATGACATTGAGAGCGCGCTGCGTTCGGCCGAGCGCAATGCTGGCCGGGCGGGTGTGGGTGGGCCGTATCTGCTGGCGCTTGACCCGCGGGCGTTTGATGGTGTCGGGCGGGCCATTGTCAGTTTCGGTGCGGATCCGTATACGGCGAAGTCTGTGTCTTGGTATGTGCCGGGGATGTCGACGACGATCGAGAAACTGCGGGCGATGATGTTGCGCGGTTTCAACACGCTGCAGTCCACGCTGCGCGAGAACACGGATCCGGACTTTACGGCGGCTTCGATCACCTACCTCGGCTACAAACCGCCGGGCAGTTGGGATCCGCATGCCGGCTTTCAAACGATGGCGCGCAATGGCGGTGAGATCTTCGCCAGTGACATGTTGGCGTTCAACGTCGGCCGCGACATCTTCACCGGCGACGGCAGCCACTTCAGCAATCACCACGTGTTCGCCCATTCCTACGGGTCGACCACTGCGAGCTACGCCGGACGAGACGGGCGGCTGGCCAACGACATCCGTACCATCACGCTGATCGGTTCGCCGGGTGCCGGCCCGCTGCAGCATGCCCGCGACTTCGGCATCGGCGAAGAGAACGTCTTTGTCGCGTCGTCCTCGCGCGATCGCACCACCGGGCTCGGCGGTGAACGCCCCGGTGAGCGCGGCCGCACCATACGGCGGATGGGTCAGGGCATCGATCCGGCGATGGATTCCTTTGGCGCGCAGCGTATCACCGCTGAGTTCCCGGCTGCGTTGGACCATATCGGCCGGGGCTCGCGGATGACCCACAGCATCTACTGGGCTTTCATGGACCCAGGGCTCAACCCTCATGTGCGCAGCGAATCGCTGACCAACTTCGGCCGCATCGCCGCCGGACGTGCCGCCGATGTCGACAAGGAAGGCAACCGCACGCTGCGGCTGCGCCGACGGTGGCTGCGCAAGCCCGTTGAGATCACCGTCGAACCCGCCCGCGGGCGACCCCTCCGCATCGCGGACGACCCCACGTCCGACCATCCCATCAACCGCCGCCACTACTGGAACCCACGTTTCCGCGCACAGCCGATCGAGTCCTCACCGGTCGATGTTGTTCCGGTTGATGAAGGTGTGCCTTCGCCAGCAGAACTGCCGCCTGCCGATGCGAGCGATGTCGAACAGGGCCCAGTGCCCGACAGAGTCGTTGCCGATCTGGCGTTGGAGGCGCGGGGAGTTGGACCGGATGACTTGGTGAGCCCGGCTGATCATCGAGTGTCGCAGGATCAGGCGGTGGCGCGGGCGAAGGCCAATGCCGAGTGGTGGAAGAGTTTGTCTGATCCCGATTTCGATGGGTTCTCGAACGCTCAGTGGGCTTTGATTCGGGCTTATCCGTTCCAGATCGGCAATGCCGAGGGTATTCCGCCGATGGCTCGCCATGAGGCGAATTCCAAGATGTTGCGGCGGTGGCTGGCGCATCGCGATGTGCTGTTGTCCCGGCGTGATAACGGTGTGGCGCTGAATGCTAAGCAAGAGCAGTTCCTCGAGTTGATGAATGACATTGAGAGCGCGCTGCGTTCGGCCGAGCACAATACGGACAGAGCGGGTGTGGGCGGACCGTATCTGCTGGCGCTTGACCCGCGGGCGTTTGATGGTGTCGGGCGGGCCATTGTCAGTTTCGGTGCAGACCCGTATACGGCGAAGTCTGTGTCTTGGTATGTGCCGGGGATGTCGACGACGATCGAGAAACTGCGCACGATGATGTTGCGCGGTTTCAACACGCTGCAGTCCACGCTGCGCGAGAACACGGATCCGGACTTTACGGCGGCTTCGATCACCTACCTCGGCTACAAACCGCCGGGCAGTTGGGATCCGAAGGTGCTCTTTCAAACGATGGCGCGCAATGGCGGTGAGATCTTCGCCAGTGACATGTTGGCGTTCAACGTCGGCCGCGACATCTTCACCGGCGACGGCAGCCACTTCAGCAATCACCATGTCTTCGCTCATTCCTACGGGTCGAGCACCGTCAGCCACGCAGGGCACGGTCAGCGGCTGGCCGGCCAGGTGCAGACCATCACGCTGATCGGTTCGCCGGGTGCCGGCCCGCTGCAGCATGCCCGCGACTTCGGCATCGGCGAAGAGAACGTCTTTGTCGCGGCGTCCTCGCGCGATCGCACCACCGGGCTCGGCGGTGAACGCCCCGGTCAACGTGGCCGGACGGTGTCGTCGATGGGTCAGGGCATCGATCCGGCGATGGATTCCTTTGGCGCGCAGCGTATCACCGCTGAGTTCCCGGCTGCGTTGGATCATATGGGCCGGGGCTCGCGGATGACCCACAGCATCTACTGGGCTTTCATGGACCCAGGGCTCAACCCTCATGTGCGCAGCGAATCGCTGACCAACTTCGGCCGCATCGCCGCCGGACGTGCCGCCGATGTCGACAGGGAAGGCAACCGCACCCTCGCCGAACGCCGACGACTATGGCGCAAGCCCGTCGAGACCACCCTCGAACCCGCCCGCGGGCGGCCCCTCCGCATCGCGGACGACCCCACCACCCACCGCTCCGTCAACGGCCGCAATTACTGGAACCCAACCTTCCTCCGCGACGTCGACTGTGGCCACGGCGTCATGGACGAGCTGTCGGCAATGCATCCAGAACTTGACTTCACGCTGGATGCCGCTCCATCACCAAGGGGTGTACCGGCCTGGAAGTTGTTCAAGGCCATCAAGTCGAGTTCCGAATTCGCGACGTACGCGCAAATTGAGCGCAAGCTGAAGAAGCTCGGTCACGGCTCAAAGGCGCTACTGGCGTCTCGCTGGCGCGGCCGGGGCCGGGGAGGTCACGCCTACCTTGCGATGAACGTCGAGGGGAAGATCCGTGTTTTCGATCCTCACCGCGGGGAGTGGGCGGATTGGCCACCGCCGTGGAGTGAGAAGTCGATCCGCCGTACGGCGGTCGGGTATCTCGATGCCAACGGCGAAGCGCACCGTGCGTATGGCGGATCCGTTGGCGACCTCGCCGCCGCGGGCTTCATCGGCCGTGTCCAGGGCCGTCCCGATACCGGCCCGGTGGCGGATGCGCTGGCGCAGCGGATGCCTCGTGTACGCGTCGCGGAGTTGGTCGCGCCGTTAGGTTGGGCGGAACTGGCCGCGGCGCGGGCGGAGGTGAATGCCACGTGGTGGTCGGGGTTGTCTCACGAACAACGACAGGAGTTGGTCAAGGCCCATCCATACGAGATCGGCAACGCCGAAGGCGTCTTCCCGACAGATCGTAATGATGCGAATCAGCGTGTGCTGCAGGGATATCGGGATCGCGCCGCCGCGTACCAGACGAAACTCAACAATGGCGGGAGTCTCGGCAACGCGGAACTCGAGATCTTGAAGCGGGTGAACCGGATCGACGCCGCATTGCAGGAGGCAACTGCGGCCGCCGAGCGGGCCGGGCTGGATCCTCCGCTGTTACTGGGGTTCGACCCTCGGGATTTCGGCGGTAACGGACGCGCCCTGATCAGCTTCGGTACCGACCCGTCCCAAGCGGAACGGGTTTCGTGGCACATCACCAGGCAGCCGATCGATCAGCTCGGGGCCGATATTCAGCCTGTGCTTGACGAACTGGTGTCCACCCGCGAGGAGGTGCCGACCGCGGCCGCCGTTTTATGTGTCGGGAAGGAGGCGTCGAAACTCCGCCTCCCTTGGGATGCTTCACGCAAACCCGGCCCGGACGGTGTGTTGTACAGCGACCTTGCGGGATTCCGTGCCGCCCGAGCGGTGTGGGAGCGAACCGGCGACGGCGAGCCGCTGAGAGCCAATCGCGTCCATTCTGTGCGCGCCTCGTCGATCACTGTCACGGACCGCTCGCCGCTCGGGGGCAACACCCGCCCCAGCGGACTGTGGGTCCCGCCGGGGGCCGGTAGCTTGGTGGCCGCGCACCGCGGAGCCTCGCACCAACTCCCGGAACAAACCGTGGCCGCTTACAAGGAAGCGCTACGGCAGGGCGCTGACGGCCTCGAATGCGACATCCGGCTAACCAAGGACGGGTACCTAGTCTGCATCCACGACAAACGGGTGGACCGGACGTCGAACGGCACCGGTCTAGTCAGCGAGATGACCCTCGCCGAGATGCAAGCGTTGGACTACGGCGGCTGGCATCCCAGTCGAGCGCTCGGCGATGCCCAGGGCGACACCGCGTTGCTCACCCTCGACCGGCTGATCGAACTGGTGCAAGCCCAGGACCGGCCGGTGACGCTCTTCGTCGAAGTCAAGGAACACAACGGGACTCTCGAACGTGCGCTGGTCGCGCTGCTGGATCGCCATGGCCTCACCAACCCGACATCGGCGGATCAGGCTCGGGTGGCGGTGATTTCGTTCTATCCGGACGCACTGCTGCGAGTGCGGCATCTCGCGCCGAATCTGCCGACGGTGCAGCTCGGGCCGGCGCTGCTGGGGCCCGGCACTCGTCTTCTGGCCAGCACGGTCGGCGCGACCGCGATCGGTCCGTCGATTCAGACGCTGCGCGCCAACCCCGAACTCGTCGACCTCGCGGCCTCCCAAGGCTTGGACACCTACTGCTGGACCGTCAACGACCAACGCGATGTGCAGTACGCGCGGGATCTCGGCGTCGGCTGGATCGCCACCGACCATCCAGCCCGAACCAACACCTGGCTGCATGGCGAACCCGCTCGCCCCGTGACTCGTGAAACCGTCCACCTGACAAGCGAACCCGGCGGCACCACCGTTTCGCAAGCTGCCGTCGAAGAAACGCCTGCGCCCGACACCGAACACACCCCTGCCAAACCCGCGTTCATCCATGAGCTATCGGAGACGGAGGCCAGGGCACTCCGGGTCGAGGAGGCGTTGGCGCAGCGAGTGCCGCGTGTGCGGCCCGACGAGCTGCGCAACCCGGTGGACTTGGTCGACAGCAACCCGTCCGAGATGGCGGACGAGGCCAGTGCGCGAGCACGAAACAACGCCGCGTGGTGGAAAGGGTTGACACCCGACCAGCGCCAGGACTTGATCGCGGCTTACCCAGAGCACATCGGCAATGCCGAAGGCATCCCACCGAAGGATCGTGACACCGCGAACCAGCTTGTGCTGGAACAGCTTCGAGATCGCCGTGACCGAGTGCTCGACAAGATCCATCGCTTCAAGCTGCCAAGCCTTGAAGAGTTCAAACTCCTGAGGCGGGTGAACCGGCTCGACATGGAACTGCGCAAGGCAAGCGCGGACGCCAAACGGGCGAACGTGGACGGTCCGCTGCTGCTGGCGTTTGATCCCGCGGAGTTCGGCGGTGATGGACGCGCGGTGCTCAGCTTCGGCCATGACCCATACGACGCCGACTCGGTCTCCGTGCACGTGCCGGGCGTGGGCACCACGGTCCGCTCACGCTTCTTCTTCGGTTTCTACAACAGCTGTGCCCTAAACCATCTGGTGTCGACCCGACAAGAAAATCCGAACCTGAAAGCCGCGTCGATCGCCTGGATCGGCTACGACACCCCGAGTGGCAAGAAACTCGCGCGGATGCGTAATCAGGACTTGGCGCGTGCCGGCGGCGAACTTCTCTACAGCGATATCCGCGCGTTCAGTGAGGGCCGCACCGGGTGGAACGGCAGTGACGGTCGCACGCCCCAGGTTCACGTGTTCGGGTACTCCTACGGGTCGACAACCACCGCCCACGCCGGCGTAGGCGGGCGGCTGGCCGACTACGTCAGCACGGTGTCGTTGGTCGGCTCGCCAGGGGCTGGGCCGCTTCAGGAGGCAGGCGAATTCGGATTGGAGGACGGCAAGGTCTACGTGGCGTCCTCGTCGCGGGACCTCGTCACCGGGCTGGGCGGCCGAACACAAGGTTCAACCTCACGAATCCTCGGTCCGATTGCCCGAATGCTCGGCCTCGGTCTCGGTATCGATCCGGCGATGGATTCCTTTGGCGCCGTTCGGGTGACGGCTGAGGTGCCGGTGGCGATGAACCGCCTCCACATGCTGGGAACCCACGACACCTACTATCAGTTCGCTAATACGGCCGGCGATCCCCAGGTGCGAAGCGAGGCGCTCGCGAACTTCGGCCGTATCGCCGCGGGGCGGACCGAAGGGTTGCATCTGGAACGTCACCGCACCGAGGGCGACGGTCGCGGACTCCTGCGCACGGTCGACCCCGCCGGCGAGCGGTCAATCCACCGGCTAGGGAACCCGACGTGGCTGCGGGCCGACGGTCGTCGCGACCCCGAATTCTTGCAGCGGCAGGCGGAGTACCGCGCCCAGGACCGCACCACGCGACGGGTGGATGCTCGGTACGCTCAGCCGCTGGCCGACGTGGTGGACAACGCTGACGATATGGATGTCGCGCGCCAGCTCGCCGAAGACCTTTCCGGCGTGTACGGGCCATTCCGGATCCGGCTGGAAGCCGAGAGATTTGGTAATGAGGTCAGGCTAACCGGCGCAATCTTCAACGGCGACACGGAGATCGGCAACATCCAAAGGATCGTTGACCGTGACAGCGCCGGCAAATTGGTCGCCTATCACACGGGCACGTCCCTCAACGAGGACTACGCCCATCTACGCGGTCAAGGATTCTCCAAGGCTCTGACGGCGGAACTCGAGCGTTACTACGTTCGTTCGGGCGTCGACCGCATCGAGGTTTGGACTCATGACAAGGGCGCCAACATTTGGGCGCGTCGCGGTTTCACGTGGAATCCGGATCCGCAGAAACTGCAAGAGTCGCTGACAAACATCAAGCGTGCGGCCGAAACCCTGTCATCACACGTGAGCGCTGACGCCCGCCGCGCCCTCGACGAGATGGTGCAGCGGTTGGAACCAGATCACCCGCGTCTGCCCGAGCCCATCGAAATTGCGCACCTCGCGGCGGCCGACGAACCCAACTTGGGCAGGCGACTGCTGGAGAGCGTCGGTCTGCGTCCAGACGGGGGAGTGCACCTCGTCCGGCATCTGCCTGTGGACACCGAGGTGTTGACTTCGCAGCCGCGCAAGGGATTCCGGGCGTTGCTGCAGCGCTGGTTCGGGCTCGGTGCAGATCGCCAGTCACTGGGAGAGCCCGACTGTGGGCGTGGCGTCGTCGGCGCTTACGCCAGGAGGTACGGACGCGACGTGCGCGTCGGAATCCCGCGGTCACGCACGGGGTTGCCGGCCTGGGCCGTGTTCGAGGCGACCGGATCTGGCTCCCGCTTTGCGACTGACGACGAGGTGTTCGCGGAACTGAAGCGTTTGGGCCCCGGCTCGTCGGCCATTTTGGCGTCACGTTGGAGTGGTGGGCGTTGGGGCGGCCATGCCCGTTTCGCGGTGAATGACGGCGGCAGGATCTACGTAGAAGAGTGCTACAACGAGCGGACGTCGGAGCGTCTTACCTGGCCGCCGCAAGGTGCGGTGAGCCAAACCGCGGTCGCCTACTTCGATTCCGATGGAAACCCAACGCATCCGCTGCACGATGTCCCGCTGCAGCTGGCGGCCGCCGACGCCATCGGGGACGTCAGGGGTCTGCCCGAGGAGCCGAGCATCCCGCGGGACCACGCGCGAGTGTCGGGGTCGATCGTGCTGCACACGCCGAGCACGGTCGCCGACATCACGGGGCCGGTGCAAAGGTCGGTGACTGGATTGGTGACCGGACTCGCGCCGGAGAGTCACACAACCCCGACCGCAGCGATTGACGATGCGGGTACTCCGCGGCTGACGGCTTCGATCGTCTTGCGCGCCGTGGAGGTGCGCGGCCCCACCCACGCTCAGTTGTCCGAGGCGCTCGGTGATCCCGGACTGCTACGAATCGACAGCGATGACCTCACCGTGCGCTGCCGGGTGCAGTACCGCATATTCGATTCAGGAAACATCCAGACAACGATCATCTACGCGGATCCCGTTGTGAATCACCCCAACTTCGACACTGTTCGCCGGATGATCGACGCCGCATTGCAGGACCGGTTCCCCGACAAAACGATCGAAATCGGCGAGGCGTACGACTACGGCGACCGAACCGACTTCGTCGACCGGCAGCTGCCGCCCCGGAATGCTCAGGAGGAGTATCGCGGCCAGGATCCGGCAAATCGTGAGGCGAAGGCCGCTTACGCCGAGCCTATCGGCGAAGTGCTGGGCCACTCGGTGAGTCTGGCCAGAGTCCGGCAACTCGCCGACGACCTCTCGGGCGCTTACGGGCCCTACACCGTTCACCTGAGGACCGTGGATGACGACGGCATGCTCACGATCGACGGTATGCGCCTGAATGGCGCTGAGCTGATCGGCGAAACACACCCCGACGTCGCCCGTGACAGCGACGGCAATCCCATCGCTTTCCTGCTCAATGGTCCGATCATGAAGGACGGCCGGGTCGCGGGCGAGTTGCATCGGACCTTCTACCGTGACACCGGCGGCAACCTCGTCGTCTACGAGGATTTGTTGACACTGAAAAAGGAGTTCCGCCGAAAGGGCTTTTCCAAGGCCCTGATCTCTGAGTTGCTGCCCTACTACCAACGTTCCGACGTCGATCGCGTCGCGCTGCTGGCGTGGTCAGAGGACGGTGGGCTGGTATGGGCGCTTCGCGGCCTGAGCTGGGACCTGAATCCCGGCAGGCTGCGCGAGTCGCTGGAGAGCGTCAGGAGGTCCGCTCGCGAACTGTCGAAGCGGGTGGGTCCCGAGGCCAGAGCCATCTTGGAGAAATACATGGACAGACTGAAGCCCGACCACGCGCGCTTTCCGGAGCCCATCGAACTCGCGAATCTGACGGCCCCGGGCGTAGACGATCTAGGCCATCAGCTGATGAGGGGCACCGGCTGGCATGCTGTGATGTACCTCCGGGATGAACCAGCCGGTGGAGAGTAGTCGGAGGTGACGAAGACCATGGACCCGCGACGAATTGCGCTCAACCGCAGGCACAGCCGGGAGATGGGTTTGCTGTTCGCGCAATTCCTTGACGCTCATCCAGATGTCGAATCCGAGGTCAAGGATGCACAGATGACCCCAGAGCAGGAGGCTGCGTGGACTGCCTTGAGTAGCGAGCTTGTTGCCCGGCAGCAGGCCGAACGCTCCGCGCTTGCCGACGAAATCGAAGCCGAACAGCGGCGGTCGTAGGCTGATGGCGAACACACGGGAGGGTAACGCAATGGAAGCAACGCAAGCGATCTCGTTGGTGAGAGATTGGATCAGGTCCCGCAATCTGGACTATCCCATCGACGGATTAGAGGCCGATCGCTTCGATGTGGGCTGGAGCGTTTACGCGCCCGTGGACGTCGACGAGAGCGACCCGGTGGCGTTCCTGGACATGCCGGTGGGCCGCTCGGTGTTCCTGGTTGGCGACTCCGGACGGATTCAGGAGGTGTCGTCCTCGGTTCCCCCGGAGCAGGCCGAGGCCGAATTCACCGCCGCAGAATCCGCCACTGCGCCGCCCACCGGTGGATCCGACGACGCAGACTTCATGGCCGACTTCGAGCGGGCGTTCAACGAGGCGGCGTCACAAGGCCCTCCTGTCGTCAGCAGCTTCACCATCGTTGACACGCCACCGGATAACGGAGAAACACCGGCGGCGAGCGGTGAGGCCGAAATGGCAGAGGAAGCGGCTCGACTGGTAGAGCCGATCGTTCAGCAGTTGGCACAGCTGGGACCGGCCGGATGGGAGGAGTTCACGGCTGAATTTGCATTCACCGTCTCGTCCCAGATTGCCCAGTTGCAGTTCTTCTCCGACGACCGATCAGGTCTCGTGCCGGTACCGCAGTCGATCGCCGAGTTGGTCAGTCGTCAAAGAGAGGTCGCAGCACGGATGCCTGCCGGCCCCTGGTGGCGGCTGTTGCTGACCTGCACCAACCGCGGTGAGATGACGGTTGATTACGACTACGGCGATGAGCCCTTCCCCGACGACCAACTGGTAATCGCCGAGCATTACCGCAGAGACCTGGAAACGTATCCCCGTTCACGTGTGCCGGTTTGGCTGGCCGGGTACGTCGCCGGACCGGCCGCACAGGGCCGCGATCCCCGCACGGCCGCGGCGGCGGAGACGACCGATGCTGCCGCCGGTCACACGGCGATCGCAACCGACGACATTCCGCCCCTTCGCGACCTGTGGGCGCGCTGGGCGGTGTTGTCGGCGGCCCATGTCGGCGTCGGTTCGGAATGGGGCCCGCGCATCCACCCCGGCTACGGCTGGTATGAGAGCGATCGTCGCAGCGGGTCAACCCTTTACGTGCTTCCTGGTGATCGCGCGGTGCTCTCGGGAGGAAAGTGGAACTCCGAATTGCTCGAGGCCGCATACAACGGCGGTGCCCCGTTGCCCGATCTCTATACAGGGGCGCCCGCCTGGGTCAACGACAGCGTCCTCAACACGCGAAACCGCAACGGCCTGTTGACCTTCTGCTACTGGTGGGCGAACGGTCGGTGGTACCGAGGAACCACCGACACGTCGGATGAGCTCGACGTCCCGCTGCCCCCGATCCAGACACCGGAGGAAACCATCCAGGCGATGGTTGACCAGACTGGGCCTGGTTCCGAGGACGCGTGCGAGACGCTGTTGACATTGGCAGTCACCCAGAATGCGACTCCCAGCGCGGTGGCCGCGATTTTCGCCGACAAATCCGACGCCGACGCCGACACTGCGATCAATCAAGTCAGCCTGGCTGGGCTACTGGCCATCTAACGCCGAAGTGCTTGTGGCTCAATGTATTAACACATTGTCCTGAATCGGCACCGATCTAACCAGTAGCTGAACTCTTGGCCAACAAGGCCGTCGCCGATGGCCTGACGTCATGTCATCTCATAGCGTGAATTGTCGTGACCCTGCAGATCCCCGGCTACCTGCAGTGGGTGTCGTACCTGGTCGGCTCGCAATGGCCGAAGGGCGACGAGGATGCGATGTTCCGCATCGGCAGCGACTGGCGCACGTCCGCTGAGGACATGACGGAGCTGATACCTGAACTGAATCGGATGCGTGCTACCACCATGGCGGCGCTGCAAGGCGTGACAGCGGGGCAAGCCGACGATCAGTTCAAGCTGCTCTTCGATGGCGACGCGTCAGTCGACAAACTCGCTGCGGCGATGGCGGCGCTCGGCGACCTCGCTGACGGCACCGGGAGAACGATCGAATACACCAAGTTGCAGATCCTGACCTCCTTGGCGATCGCGGCATTCGAGATCTCGTGGGCACTTGCCCAGACGTCGGTGACGTTCGGTGCGTCGGCGGCCCAGATCCCCGTCATCGAAATGACCACGTCTGCCGTGATTCGCCAGGCCGTTTCGATGTCGCTTCGACAGATCATGTCCGATCTGGGTGGCGCAATGACGAAGACGATGGTCCACAGGATCGTCAAGAAAGCCGGCGTCGAGATGGCCGAAGCCGTCGGTCAGAACCTTGTCATCCAGGGTATCCAGCAGGCGAACGGACACCAAAAGGGCTTGGACTGGCAGCAAGTGGGCGTAGTGGCCGTATCGAACGGGGTCGGCGGTGCGGCCCAAGGCAGCGTGACAATATTTGGCCAGCGCGCGCTGGGCGACTCGACGCTGAAAGGTGCAGTCGTCGGATACGGCGCGGGCATGGCCAAGAAGGTGACCGGCGCGCTGGCCACCGGTCAGCCGATTGACATCGTTTCGGTTCTCGGTTCCGCCCCCACGGCCGCGACTGGAGCCGTTCGCGGTAGAGCAGCGGCGAGGAACGGCGCCCAGCCGACACCGGAGACTGATGGCGTCGCGGCAGCTTCTTGACAAAGATCGAAGGGATACGGCGAGTGGACACCGACGCGGCGCGAAATGACTTGACCCAGGCACTCGCGCTTGTCCAGGAACACGTGGCCGACCTCGCCATTGTGGAGAAGAAGCGTGCCGCCCTGTCAGCGACCGCGACCGCCGCGGACGGAGCGGTCGTAGTAACCGTGGATGCTCGAGGGGTGGTATCCGCGGTTGCTGTCGATGAATCCTATTTCAATGACCACGACCTCGCCGAGCTCGGAAACTACGTGACTGTCGCGGCCAGGGCCGCCGCCGGGGATGTCGAGCGGCAAACGGCGGAACTTCTTGCCCCACTTGCCGACCGGCGCGCACAGTTCCCGTCGCTGTCCGAGGTTGTCGAAGGTGCGCCTGATGTCAGGAATCTCATAGCGCACCTGAATCCTGTTGACCAGCAACAGCAATTCGCTCGCGCCGGCAAACACGGCGGAGAAGACACCGGCGGCTACCCAATTGTGAGGACTTAGTGGATGAATGAACCGCTGGGAGTCACACCTGAGGACCTGCGCGCGGCCTCGGACTACCTCGCCGACGTCAGCAGCCGTATGAAAGAGGTGCAGTCAGCGCTGCAAGGAGAGCTCGACGGTGAAGGCGAGGCATGGGGGAGTGACAAGATCGGCGACCAATTCGCAACTGGCGGGCAGGGCTACCGATCGCAGTCGGATTGGGTAGACGGTTCGATCGACGCCAAGACCCATCTGCTCGACCACTACTCACACGGACTGAGGACAGCTGCGGACAGTCTCGAGCAGCAAGACTCGGCTTGGACCTAGCCGGGAGCCCACCCGAGATTGCGCGGACTATAAGTGCGAGAGCGTGACGGATTCCTATTTGTCCGCAGTGTCCGTCTTGCTGCCAGAGGCCATTGCGGTGTCGGAGGAAGTCGCGTCGGCTCCCGAGTGGCGCGCTGTGTCTCAGGATCCGGGCCGCACTCCTGTCGACATGGCAATCGAATCAGGACGGCCCGCTGTCGAGAACTGCCGCATCGAACCTGAACGATTTGATTGGCTGATCCACACGGGCAGCGGGCCTCAAGGCACCCGCTCATGGCCGGCGCACCACGCGATTCAGTCGGCTCTACTGGGATCCAACGGCAACGCCTTCGAGGTTCGCCAATTTTGCGCGGGCGGGCTGTCGTCATGGGTACTCGCCGAGCGACTGCGGCACGGCGATAGGGCCGTTGTCTGCACGGCCGCCGACAACTGGTCATGGACCGATCGATTCGCCGTTTCCCGCAAAGATGGCGGCGAACCGGGAGCCGATTTGGCGAGCGCGGCGGTAATCGGGCCCGATGGATTCGCGCAGATTCTCGGTTCGGGCAACGCCAGCTGCCCCGATCATGCGGAGGCGTGGCGCACGGATGACCGATACTGGGAGCTCCAGCCCAACGAAGAGTTTCGCGACGTCTATGCCCGAGCGCTGTCCAGCCAGACTTCCTCTTCGGTGACGGCGCTGGTTGAGATGGTCGGCAATGCGATGCGGTTCGCGCTCGACGATGCGGACGTCGCACCCTCGGACATAACACATTTCGTCGCGCCGAGTTCCCGCACCGGTGAGCCATATCGCCACCTGGCCGGCTTGATTGGGCTGCCGTGGAGCGACGAGCTATATCGGTTCCACCTCGAACACGGTTATCTCAGCGTTTCTGGCCAGGCAGCCGCGCTGGTGAGGCTGGCGGAAGACGGGGCACTGACACCCGACTCGACCGTGCTGTTGACAGCCACCGAGTACAACGTCAGCACGACGTCGATGGTCGTGCGGATTACCCGATCGCCGGAAGTGGTGACGCAGCAGCAGGTGACGACCGTCTATTAACTGCGGTCCTGCGTGGCGCGCAGTTCACGAACCTCCGCAGCGTCACCCGCGATCAAGCGATCGATGTTGTCTATCAGCTGAGTTCGCGTAACGGGCGTCGCATACTCATAGGGAGGCTGGACCACGTAATCGCCGTCGGCGGTGCTTACCCAGCCGATGAAATCCTTCGTCCGATCAGGGGCCCACCGCCTTGGTGGACGATAATCCGTGTGTATCTCACCACCGGCCAGCAGCTCTTCGAAGGGAATTGCGGGCACCGGTTCGACCGCCCGCACCTCATCGACGATCGCCGACCCTTTCGATGACCGCGACCGCTTCCGTATTCTCAAGCTGGGAACAGTCACTTTGGGATGGGAACCGGGTTTACCGGAAAGCTCTGCGAGCTTTCCGATTTCGGGTCCGAGGTCGAACGCCGACACTTGACTCACGGAGATGATGTCATCTGCGTCTTGGCTGGCGATGAATCCAAGCTCTTGCGATCGGGTGGCCGAGAGTGCGGCAGTGACTTCGGTGGCGTTCATGAACATCGACTCGACGCGAATCTCGGCCTCGCGCAACTGAACATCCAGCCAGCGCCGGAGATGATCGAACTCGCCCGAGGTGAATCGGTCGATCAGGTCCGCGCGATATGCATTCAGATCATTCTCGTATTCATATGGCGTTGGCTTGGTGAACCGGAACGGATATGGCAGGAACCCTCGCCCGTACTCCCGACAGAAAATGTGAAGCTCCAGGACGGTCAGCGTGCCAAGTTTGCGCGACATATGCAGTGCTGCTAGCGATTACCCTCGGCCACGAAGTTGACGGCGTTCTTGCTCTGCCGCCGAGACCGGCGTGGCCGGCGCTGGTGTTGAGGACCTCCGAGACGGATCCGGGCCGCGCTGCGCCGCGGCCGCATCTTGTTGTTGGTCGTCTTCTTGATCCTGTCCAACGACCGGCACAACCGCTTCGGCCTCGCCGGCGATCTCGATTCCGCGTCGGCGACTGCGCAGCGCCTTGCTGACTTTGTGTTCTTTTCCTTGCTGTGCACCCCCCGCGCCCGATCCAGCCGCGCCTGGCGAACCGGGCGGGCCCATGGCGGAGCCGTTCGCGCCCATTCCGGGTTGCGATGTTCCAGCGGCAGCGGCATGAGTCGCCGCGGCAGGCAGACCCGCAGGCCCCGACGACAGCCCCTTCGGCACGCCTCCCAGGCTTGCGCCGCCACTTCCGCCGCCACCGCGGGCGCCCGAGCCCTGGCCTTCTTTTCCGAGCCGAAGCGCGCCCTCGGGGACGTTCGGCTTTTTCCCGACATCCTTCGGAAGTCCGTTCGGCGGGGCCTTGGCGGCCTGGCTGGCAGCCTGAGTGGCCGCCCCCATCGCCTGGTTTGCCGCATTGGCCAACCCACCCGCCTGGCCCATCGCCTGCGACGGGTCGGTCAGGGACGGGCGCTGGCCGTTCTGATCCTGCCCGGTCGACTGCCCGGGATTGTCCGAATCACCCAGTGATGGAAGTTGTGTCTGGTCAGTCAGACCCGTCGGCAATGGGACCCCCGGGGTCTTGGGAATCGATGGCGTAGCGCCACCGCTGCGTGAAGGTAGCCCGCCGCCTCCGAACGGCTGCGTGCCACCACCGCCGACCGTCGGCCGACTTCCTCCCGACTCGTCCTTGGGCTTGCTCGGGTCCTGCGGTAAGCCCGGGATCTCGATCGGCTTTGCCGCCGCGGTGCTCTCAACGAACTGCGGATAGCCACCGTAGATATCCCTGATGCCGGGTTTGTAGCTCTCGTTCATGACAAGCCGCATGTACTCGTTGTAGTACTGCCTCACTTCGGCCTTCTCGGCCTCATTCGTAGGCTCGGTACTAGAGGTTGCAAACTCGTCCTGGGTTACTACCGTCTTCCAGTTAAGGTCCTCCTCGAACCTTTCCATCATGGTGCCATGTTCCCCGACAGGATCCTTGACGAGGTGTTCGTGGACGTAATTCAGCGTTTCCCGGAACCTGTGTATGAGTTCGGCGCCCCGCAGCGCCGCCGTCCCGGTGTAAAACGGTTCCGATATTGAATTGATGGCATTCGTGAAAGCCGCATTTATTGTCTCACCTTCCCAACCAGCGCCATCTTGCAGCCTCTTTACCTCTCGCTCGAAGTTGAGCGAAGAGGTGTGCAATTGTTCTCCGAGGTCCTGCCACGTCTTATCCAGTGATGGCGGGGGAGCATCCTTCTTGATGTCCTTGACGTCGGGCCATACGCCTTCGAACGATCTGGTCTCGAATGCTTCCAATAAGCGCGGCTCCTTGCCGACCGGCTTCAAGGCCTCCTGCCCGTCGGTTGGCGTAAGGCCCTTGTCTAGGGAGTGGCCTTCATCCTTGCTGACATCATCCTTGTCAATTCGGATGTCCGGATCCGTATTATCGCCGCACACGTTGGCTCTGTCCCTCTCGTCGTCCGGCAGCTTTAGCGGTCGTCGACTTTGTTCAGGGCTTCGTACGCGGCCTTGATGCCTTTTCGGAGCTCGACGAGGTATTCCTTATATTTCTTGACGGCTTGTTCGATTTCTTCTGGCGCCGTTTCGTCGAGCAAAGTGCGGGTATCGGTCGCAGATATCAACGTGCCAACGTTGTTTGAAATTGTGCTGAGCTGCGAGACTTTGGTGAGGATCTTGTCGTCGATATCCGTGATGAAAGCACCGATCGCGGCGTCCCAGGCCCGCCAGGCCGTCTCGCTGAACGTGATGAACTTGTCACCATCATTATCGCCGGCCGTGGCGTGTTGGGCGCCGGCGTGAAAGGTCTTTGCCCATTGCAGGTTCTGATCGGTCGACTCGCCCATGTGCTACCCCTTGCTCAACGGCGCGAAGCCCGGGTTCGTCCAGCGACAAACCCGGGCCTATCGCGAAACATCAGAATTGCGCGGCGTTCGCCCGGTCCATCGCCTGCATGGCCGCCTGCTGATCCATGGCCTGCCCCTGCGCGTTGGCGACGTTGTTGAGCGCCTCGTCCATCATCTCGCTCACCTTGATTTGCGCCTGGTTCAGCGCGATGGAGCCTTCACCTTCGTACACCGTTGCCAGTGTGTTGAAGATGGTGGCGATGTCGGCGCGGATCCCTTGGATGGTCTGCACATTGCTGCTGACATCCTCGAGCGAGGTGAAGTTCTGGCCGAAGTTGTAGTGAATTTCACTCATTTGCTTGATATCTCCTTAGCCGTTGTCCAGGTTGGCGACGGACCGCATGTGCGTGGATCCCTTTTCGACGATGTCGTTCAGGGTCATGATGAGCTGGTCGAACTCGTCGCGCTGTTGCTGTGCGGTGTTGCCATAGCCACTCGCGGAAGTCCCGCGCCATGCCGACGCCAGCATTGCCTGCTGTGTGTCGCTGATCTGGTTCAGCTTGGTTACCGCTTGATCGCGGGCGGCAGTGATGTCCTGAATCTTCTGTTCAGCCTCTGCCGGTGTAAGCGAAACTGTCACTTCGTTTCTTCTCCCTCACTGGTTGTGTTTCCTTGCGTGCCAACGAACTTCCATCGCCAACCGAATTGCAATACGCCTAGGATTCCCCCCATCTCTCGCCCGAAAGCTCGACAAGCTGACCAATGGCCTGTTTGATCGCATGGTCTGACCCACCCTTGAGAGTGGTCCACAACTGGCCGCTGGGTGAGGCGCTGGGGGCGGCGACGATACGCCCGCGTTTCGTATAGAACACGGCGACGGCGGCGGGGCCGCGCGAGATGAGATCTGCGTCGACATCCAGTGAGTAGTAGACGATCTCGGCAAATGCCACCCGTGAGGCGAGCGCCGAGCCGAGCACCATCGCTGCGCGTGGCTCCGCGCCCAGCGCCCGGATGCGATCCGAGAGCGCTGCCGCATCATTCGTGTCCGATAACGCGTGGCTGACCGAATCGAGCGGCGCGCCGACCGGAACGATCTCCGCGGCGGGGGCCGCAGGCAGCTGACGCAGCAGTGCCCGCGCGGGCTGGGTTTCCGACGCGACGCCCACTCCGTCCTCAAGAACGTCAAGGACGATCTCGTTTTCGACCCGGCGTGCCGAGATGCATTGCGTGCCTTGACGTACCACGGCGACCCGGGACATTCCGTCGGGGGTGACAAGACGCATCGCCAGCTCCCGGTCGGGTCGTTGTAGGGCCTGCAGCACTGGCACAAGCTCGGGTGTCACTTCGCCGTCGCGTATCAGTCCCCGGTTGGTCAGCGCGCGGGTGGCATGGTCGGCGGCGGCAATGCACTCAGTCTCGGTGCTATGCCGCGGCCGTAGGCCCAATACAACAGGCAGCGCCTGGACGCCGACTCGTGAAGTGACGACCGCAAGCTCGTCGTCGGTGACGACGAAATGCGGTGTGATCATTGCGGTCACAGGTTGAGCTCCCGGTCAACGCCGATCACGGGGGGAGACACCCAGCGGTTGTCTACCTGTTCAAGCGTGCGCTCGGGTCCCTCGGCGAACGGCTCGGTTGTGGGTCCTTCTGGCGCGGCAAGTTCGTCAAAGACGGCGGTGTCGGGTCCCCAGCTGACGCTGGACACCATGAACGGTGCGTCGTTCTGCGCAGTCGCCGGCAGCCATGACTGCGCCGAATCGGAGAGCCCCGCTCCCGGTTCACCGGCACCTTCGAGCGCCGAGGCGGGCTGAGTCGACTCGTAGCCGTTGCTCTGGTCGCCCCGGCCCATGGCGCCCATCGCGCCCATCGGGGCATAGGGTGCCCCGCCCATGCCGACGGCTCCTGAGCCTCCCGTGGACGCGAGGCCCGTCTTGGTCAGGCTCTTCGGCTCTGCCGTGGATTGGAGTCCCTGCGCCGGCATCGGTGCCAGCGGCATCGCGGGCGCCGCATGACCGCCGGCGCTGCCGGCGCCGGAACCGCCACCGCCGGCGGCCGCCCCCTGCGAATTCTGTTCGGCGTTAAGGGCGTTGCCGTTCGAAACGTCCGGCGGCGGGGGCTGCTCCCACGGCTGCGCCAGATGCGCGACGGTCTCTTCGTACTGGGTCATCACGGCCGAGGCGCTGGCCTGGTCCGCCGTGGCGGCTTCGTCGAACTCGGCGAAGTTTCCGGTGAGCACGGCTCCGTTGTAGGCGGCCAGGGAGGCCATCATGTCTTGTGCGGCCTTGGTCTCCATGGCCTCGGACACGGTAGGCATGGCCATCACGGCGACCGTGTTGGCGACGGCGGCCTCTTCGGCTCGCTGGCCGTTGGCGGCGGCGCTGAGGCTGACCGCCTGAAGCCACTTGCCGAACTCTTCCAGGCGTTGAGACGCCGCGGTGGAGGACTGGCTCTCCCACACCGTCCGGAGACGTATCAGAAGCTTGTCGAAATCCGCTGAAACACTGGCAAATTCGTTGGCTACCCGCACCCACGCTGCGCCGGCTCCGCCAACGGAGGCCGGTCCGGGACCGTCGGTGAGGTCGCGAGCCAGTTGTTCCGTGCTGCGCGATCCCCACACAACGTTGGTGAAACCCACGCGGAAACCTCCCTTCGCCGATCGGTCGGATGACCTGTTGCCTTGCAGGGACTAGCTGATGAAGTCCTGATCGGCGGCGGCGACGTTGTTCGAATGGCCGCGCAACGTCGCGGCGACCTCGTGGATCTCGTTGAGACCTTTGTCAGCGGCGGTGCCAAATGATGAGTGAACTTCGTTGAGTGTGCTTGCAACTCGCTGCGACACCTCGTCGCGGCCGGACGCGGTGACGGCGAGGCTGGCCGCTTCGTCCTGTAGTACCCGTTGGGCGCGACTGGCGAGCTCATCTAGTTGACGGCTGACTTCCAGTACCTCGGAGGGCTGGATCGACATTCCTGCGCTATCGGCCATAACTTTTCTCCTTAGGTGAGTAACTAGATCCGGAGTTCGATGTCCGGAGGCTCGTTGGGATCGGCTTCCCCGAGGACCGGGGGCGCCGCAGTGCCGAGATCCCCGACGATCTCGCCGCCTTGATCGGTGGTGTGCAGGAACGCCGCCGCGCTGTGGCTGTTCGACGACGAGTTCGCCCCATGACCTGCCCCTGCCATGGGGCCGTACGGCGCGCCCATCATGCCCGGGCCGGCAGCACCGCCGCCCGACGTGCGCACGGCGGCGGACTGATTAGCGGTTTGGCTGATGTCGGGCTGCACCATGGCAGAGGTAGCGACCGACCGCGGCAAGGGCGACCCGCCGCCTCCGCCCGCACCACCTCCGCCGGAGCCGCCGCCCCCAGAGCCCCGCAGCGGGACCCCCGCACCGCCGGCTCCGACCGGCGCAACCGCGGAATCCGTTGTCTGCTTGGCAGCTTCGCTCGCTGATGACGCCGCACCGGTGCCCGCCTGGATTCCCGCCTGAGCGCCCTTCATCGCCATGGACATCAGTTGCGAAGTCATGCCGGAAGCCGGCTGGCTGGCACTGGTTGCGGAACTGGACATCTGCGGGACATCGGTGACCTTCACTGGTTCTCCCACAGCCGTCGTCTCGGCGGCCTGAGCAGTCAAGGAACTCTGCAGCTCCGTTATGACTTCGGCCGCACTCGCAATGGCCTTGTTGGCGGCCGCGATCGCGGCCGCCCAGCCCCACGGGAAGATGATGTTGGGACCGATCGCCGCGAGAGTGGCGGCGAATTCGGTGACTATCTCGATCAGCCGCGCCCGCGCCTGGGCGACGTTGGCGGCAGCGGTCTCCAGACTGGAGCGCAGTCCGTCGGATTGGGCCGCGACCTCGCTTCCGTTGGCGATCGCCTCGGCGGTCTTGGCTGAGGCGGCGGTGCCCCCTGCACCCTGCCACGCGTCGTCCACCGCAGCCAGAGACTGCTGCAGTTGCGGAGTGGTGGATCCGAACGCGTTGGAGATGCCCGCCAACATCTGCGTCGGATCCACGCCCTCGAAGAGGCCCGAACCCAAGGTGCCGAGTGCGTCGGTGACGGGACTGATCAGCGCGCTCGGATCCATGGGACTGGCCGGCGGCGGTTGCTCCTCGGGAGGCTGTCCTTCCTCTTCTCCGGGCTTCTCTTCAGGCCTCGCATTTTCCAAAGGAGGCAGCCCAAGCCGGGCCAGAATTTCCGCGACTGGCAAATTCAGATAATCTTGCAAGCTTTGCTCTTGAGCAGCGATAACCGGCCCAGGATCGTAGCTAGGGAACTGCTGTGCTATTTGACCCGTCGGGTTAATCGGAGCGGGTGGCGCGGAGGGCGAAAGCGCGGCCATCGGTGCCGCCCGGTCAGCCGTTATCGGTGGCGATAATGGCGGACTTCGACGAATCTGTGGCGGCGCCGATACCGGCGTGCACTCCGCCGACTAGCAGCGTTCCCGCCAAATTATTTGCCTGAGCAGGGCCGTACGCCGCCAAGTACGGCGCACCGATCGGGCCAAGGGCGGCCGCCGCGGCGCCGAGCATTGCCGCGGAGTCGGCCGATCCGGCCGTCGTGATCACCGTTGACGCGGCTTCGACGGCGTCGGAGAACGCCGTCATGCCATCGGGAACGGCGGCAAAAACGTCACTCATAGCGTTAACACCTTCCGGATTCGGTGGAACCGTCCGTCTTCACCACTCAAACGAAACTATAACGTCCTAGGTTCAACGCAGCTAACAGATTTTCGATGCCGTCGGAGCGCTGCGAAATGGCAATGAATTAATTGACGGACATTCAAATTGCTGAGCAAACAATTGACACGGCAGAAGACAAGCAATGGCGTCATCATCGTGCAGTTATGGCAGTGATCGGGTGAAGCTGAGTCGTTAGCCCGCCGGGCCGAACAGGAGCCACGCGGGCCGCATTAGCCCCTGGATTGTGCGGATCACGCAGCGCCGCCGGCGACGTCGACGTAGGCGGGCTGAGCGAACCTACGGTTACGGCAACCTGATCTATCGGCTGGCGTCCGCGTTAATTCTTCCCGCGCGCGCCTCAGGAGCGTGTGCGAGCGAGTGAAGGCCGCGAAATGCGTTGCGCCGCAGTGCCCTTATGTGCACACACGGCAAACGGAATCGTGAGTCTTCGCAAACTCTGGAGATGCACTCTCAAGTCGGCGCCACCAGGCATGTCTCCGCCCACGGACCAAGCAGGCGCACAGTCGTCGAGCTATGGAGCGACGTCAGGTCCGTTCGGGTTTGAAAGTGGTTCCGCTCCAGTGGGTTAGGGGTGGATGCTGTAGTTCGGACACGTGGGCTGGTGCGGCACGCGCAGTCTCGCTCGCGGGTTCGAGGCGGTTACCAATGTTTGGCAGCAGCGCCGCTCGACCATCCAACTCAGTACAATCGCGAACGTCCGTTCGGCGCTTGGCGGGGCAGTAATGTGCGAAACACGTTGTGATGACCGCGCGTTTTGACTGCGTCCCGCAGAGCCGACCGCGCAGTGAGGAGACGGGTCACCGCCGATGAGGGGCACCAGCGAAGCGCAGCGGATGTTCGATGCAGGCGTGTTATCGCTGGGCATTCCCATCGACGGATTGGAAGCCGAGCGTGATGTGGAGTATGCGGCGCTGGCGTTCAAGCGGGCCACCGAATATGACCCGGATATGTGTGATGGGTGGTTGGGTCGGGCGGCTGCGGGTGACTCCAGTCCGGAGGTTTTGTATCACCTGTATCGGACGAGCAAGATCTCGTTGTTTCGGGAGCAGCGGCGGTTGGGTCTTGCGGCGCGGGCACTGAGTGGGCGGTTTCAGACGGGTTTGTATTTGGATTATCCGTTGAGCAGCAGACGGAGATGTGGTTGGGGTATGCGGCCAGCATGATCGGCGCCCGGGATTATGACGAAGCTGAGCGGGTCTTGGATGAGTTGGAGATGCTGCGGGCGGGGATGGCGGGTGGGGATGCGGGGTCGGCCGAGATTTGTGCCTATATCCGTGGGGTGCTGCATTTCACGTACGCAGCGGTGGCCCGATGTGTTGGGGGCGTTGAGTAGCTCGGCGTCGTTCACTGATGAATATGTGGCGGCGGGGGCGGATTTGATGGTGGGGTCGGCGTGTGCGCAGTTGGGGTTGTTTGGGGAGGGGTTGCGTCGGTTGGATGCGGCGATCGGGGGGCCGGTGCCGGCGGCGGGTCAGGCGGCGGAGTTTTGTAAGGGTTTGACGTTGCGGGAGATGGGCAACGAGGCCGAGGCGCGGGGGATTTTTGAGCGGATTTATAGCCAGGAGCCGGGGTTTGAGGCGAATGCGGCGGCGCTGGCCGATCCGAAGTATCGGTTGGTGATCACCTCCAAGGAGGTGATTGATTCGCGGACTGATCGGTGGGATCCGGCCAGTGTGCCCAGCGCCGAGGATTTGGTGGGGGATGCGTTGTCTGAGCAGGGTAATGAGTATTTGCGGGCGGCGCAGCTGGAGTTGGATCAGCAGATCGGGTTGGGCGAGGTTAAGCAGCAGGTGGCCAAGTTGCGGTCGGCGGCGACGTTGGCCAAGGTGCGTGGGGATAGGGGGTTGAGTACGTCGGCGCGGAGTTTGCATTTGGCGTTTACTGGGCCGCCGGGCACGGGGAAGACCACGATCGCGCGGGTGGTGGCTCAAACCTATTGCGGTTTGGGGTTGTTGAAGACGCCGGCGGTGGTGGAGGCGAAGCGGCAGGATTTTGTGGGTCAGCATTTGGGGTCCACGGCGATTAAGAGCAGTGCGTTGATTGATTCGGCGATGGATGGGGTGTTGTTCGTCGATGAGGCGTATACGTTGATTCAGACCGGTCTGTCGGGTGGGGATGCGTTCGGGCGTGAAGCGGTCGATACGTTGTTGGCCCGGATGGAGAATGATCGGGATCGGTTGGTGGTGATCATCGCCGGCTATGACGCGGAGATTGATCGGTTCCTGGCCTCGAATGAGGGGTTGGCGTCGCGGTTCACCAAACGGATCCGGTTCCAGTCCTATAGTCCGGTCGAGTTGGCTGATATTGGGCGGATGATCGCGCGGCGCCGCGATTCGGAGTTGTCCGAGGCGGCGTATGAGGAGTTGGTGTCTACGTGCACCGGGTTGTGTCAGAGCGAGGGGCTTGGATGGTTCGGGTCGTGCCGCAGCGGCGGATCGATTTGGCTGGTAATGGGCGGTTTGTGCGTAACGTGATCGAGGCCGCCGAAGAAGAACGCGAATACCGGCTCTCCGAAAGCCACGGCACCAACCTGGGCGACCTGGACGAAGACCAGTTGATGCGCATCGAAGGACCCGACATGGCCGCCGCACTCAACCAAGTACTCGGCATGCTCACCACCAACTAATAAGCCGATATCAACATGACCATTTCGTGACGGCCGTCGACTCGGCTCGCAGTGCGGGGGCCACGCTGGATTGGCTTGACCGCCAAGGTTATTCGCACCTGGTGTCCAGAGTCACCGTGGTGTTCAGCGCTTCGCGGCCGGAA
>CAVQFK010000006.1:0-580158 GCA_963711755.1 uncultured Actinomycetota bacterium | reverse complement strand
TCGGCGGAGCTGAAGCTGGACAGGTCTACGAGCATTCGAAGCCTGTGCCGTTCGGTGCATCTGACCCCCTAGCCCCACATTTCGCCGAGGGTGCCGACATCGACTTCGGGTTGCTGAAACCGCCTACTTTTGAGGCCTATTGGTGTTGGCCGGTGCGGTGGCGGGAGACATTCCCGCGGTTGCGCTGGCGGCACCGACAGTGATCGATCCGCGCGAAGTCCGGCCCTGAATGGTCGCCACTCGGCGGCTTGCAGACGATCCCGACTGAATGTGCTGTTCCTTCAACGCGCAGGTCCGGCGATGTTGACGGTATAGCACGAACGGTCGTATGATTCTTCCAGACGAACGATCGTTTGTAGAGACCGGTGGGGTTAGCGACACTCCTCGGCCAACCCGGCGTCGAAGGGGAGCGGTATGCCGATCGAGGGCCTGACGCACGAGTTGACGGGGCTTCAGGAGGGCGGTGTCCTCCAGCTGTCAGAGGCCTCACGTGAAATAATTCTCGGCGCAATCACGAACCTCAGGACTGACATTGAGGCAGCCCGAACTAAGGCCAATGGCCTCCAGTCGATCTTTTACCCCGGAGATTACGAGTCCGCGCATGCGTTAAAGCGGGAACTGATTTTGAAGATCTCCGGAATCCTCGACTTACTCGACAAATACTCCGAATACCTCGTCGAGTGCGAGACCACTGTCGAGGCCACGTGCACGCTAATGCTAAGCGAAGGTTAGGCCGTCCGACGTCGCGAACTAGGGAGGCACTGCATTGAGCCATGAGGACGACGGCTCCGATTACGAGTACGAACCCTACAGCACGGTCGGTGACTTGAGTGAGATTTACCCGTATCGGCCGAGGCAAGACGAAGACTGGGATTATGACAAGGCGGATACGCGGGTTGATGACCTGGAAGGCCGGGATTACGACCGAACTTTCTCCATGCCCGACGATCATTTTGGCCAAACTACTTTCGACGAAGTCTATGGAAGAATGATAACGGCGTTCGACCCCATCGTTCTGTTTGACCCCAAGGGCTGGGACGATGTCGGTTGGGCCATTAATGAGGCTAGGACGAACTTTCAGCTGGCGCTTATTGAGTTGGACGGAACGGTCGACGCTGCCTGGAAGGGCGAAACCTACCGCGCGCTGAAAGGCAACCTCGACGATTCAATTGTCGAACTCGAGAAGGTCGAGAAAGTCGCGCCGGTAATAGGGACGCTGGTCGAGGCTTTCGCGAATACAATATCGACCACAAAAGAAAATATTGTGAAGGAGAAGTCGGCGTATGACAACGATCTTGCGTTGTTTCCAGAGAATCGCGATGAAGTTGAAAACGACTACGATGACTATGCCAAGATCGTAATGCAGGAGGTGTACAAACCAAATATCGACCTGATTGCGAAGAATATGCCTGTCTTCACAGCAGGTGACCCTTCGGAAGTAGGGGAAGACACCGGGCTTGACGATGACAACTGGCCCGGAGGGGGCGATTCGGGGGGATTCGACGGACTAGGGTCACCCGATGGGCTTGGACTAAAAACCGGCCCAGAGATACCCGATTTGGGGGGCGCTACGGTGCCCGACCCAACGGACACCATGCCTGCACTGCCAAGTTTCCCGATCGCGAATCCGTCCGGCCTCAACACCCCCACCGATGCCGTGCGGGCAGCGTCTGACGCGGCACGAAACGGTCTCGGGGCGGCGACGGATGCGGCGAAGCAAGCCGCCGACAGCGCGCACAAGGCATTTGACTCCGGGCTGGATGGTCCACCCGAAGGTGTTCTCGGCTTGGGGCCAAAGGGTCTGGGTGATTCACCCCCCGGCGGGGGAGCGGGCGGGAGAACTGGCGCCGGCGCGGGCACGCGGCTGCCGCGCAGCTTCGCCGATGGCCGACCAACCGGCGCGGCGACCACATCGGCGACACGTTTGCCCAGCGTCGCTGGCTCCGTCCCCGGCGCTGGGCCGGGCATGATGGGTCCCCCGGGTGCCGGCGCACCAGCTGGGGCTCCACGCGGGGGTGACAATGGCAATGGGCATCAGGTCCTCAAGGCATTGCGGCGCAAGAAGAATGGTCAGCATGTGGCCGGTGAAGCGGACGCAGTAGTCCCCGTGTTGGGCGCGCGTGAGAAACCGGCCAGACCCAATGCCGATCAAACCGACCAAACCGATCCCCCCGGCACAGACGTGCGGTCCGTGCCCCGGGGTGCGCACCGTCCCGAACAGGCGCCGCTAGTGCAAAACCCATGACATTCATTCAATCCCTTGGTCTGCTGCTGCCAGCCGCGAGACCGACAACTGCGGAAGAGGTGGCGTCGGCGCCGGATTGGCGGGCGGTGTGCGAGTGTCCCGATCAGCCGCCCGCCGAAATGGCGGTCCAGGTCGGTCAGGCCGTGATCACGGCCGCCGCGTTGCCACTCTCGGACGTGGAATGGGTAATTCATTGCGGGTCGGGCTATCAGGGCAGCATGGGGTGGCCGGTGCATCATCACATCCAGCACGGTCTAATCGGGAGCCACGGTAATGCGCTCGAGGTCCGGCAGTACTGTGCCGGAGGGTTGACGTCGTGGCTGATCGCTGACCGCCTGATCGGATCGGGAGATGCGGTGATCTGCACGGGTGCCGACAATTGGTCGTGGGACGACCGATTCGCCACATCTCGATCCGCTGGCGGCGAGGCGTTCTCCGATGCTGCGCACGGGGCTGTGCTCTCGGCGCGAGGGGGGTTTGCGAAGATCTTGGGAACCGGCACAGCCAGCTGCCCTGAGCAGTCGCAGCTTTGGCGAACTCGAGAAGCCTACTGGGAGCAAACGACGGGGACCGACTTCCGGGCAGCGTTGGTCCTCGCAGCCCGGTCCAGGACACCAGGTGCAGTCCGTGATTGGTTCGACATGCTGGTTCACGCGGCGACGAAAGCCCTCAAGGACGCCCAAATCAGCCCACAGTACGTCACTCATTTCGTCCCGCACAGCTCGCGCAGCGGAGAACCGTACCGATCCCTCGCACGGGCGATCGACCTGCCCTGGGCAGAATCCGTGCACCAGAACAACCTTGACCATGGCTACCTCGGGGTGAGCACTCAGGCCGCCGGTCTGGTTCACCTCGCCAAAACGGGGAGTCTGAGAGCAGATTCGATCGTCCTCCTCCTTGCTACTGAGTACCAGGTCAGCGCGACGGCGATCGTGCTTGCAATCACCCGCCCGCCAGTCATATCGGTAAACGGCCCCATCTACACGCTGCATGAGTAGGCCCATGCAACACCGCAGGATGTCGACGATCGGAGCCGGTCTTCACGAGATCGGAAGTATCGATCTGATCGACCTCGACATCCTCAGCAAGTCGTATGGGCGCGATTTCCTGCCGTATCCATTCAGGATGACGCGTCCGTCACTCTCTACCCATCACGATTATGTCGAGTATGCGAGATCGGTGCCGGGCCGTTTTAACCATGGCGATCTACGCATATTCCGGCGCTGCGCGACGTCTTATACCCGCGCCGATGTCCGCGTCGAATGCCATGTCCAATACATTCCCGCAGACATCCCCAGCCTTCGCGTCGTTGCCCACCGGGCTGGTGAGATTGGCTACCTGGCAAAGCAACGACCAGACGAAGACGTCATCGACGTCTATGAGTTGTCACCCTACGATCTGGGCCAAGCAGTCGCCCAGGCGGTGGACCTGACCAAGCCAGGCGATAAGGGAGAGATCGTCATCCCCGAGTACCTGCCGCGTAGCGACAATGCCGGCGCTGCAGAAGATTTCACGGTTCTCGAATCGGCAGACACGTCGACCACTGCCGAAGTGCCCCGCGCCGACGTGACGGCGTTCGCCACCGTGCAAAGCCACTGGCGTCCGACCAGGCGCTGGGGGTTCGACCGCCGGAAGAACGCCGCGGTATGGGTGCGGATCAAGGACGACGGCGAGTACCTCTTCGCGGCTGATTTCCGCGAGGCGAGACCCATGACCAGGCCGATGCTGGCCGAGCGCATCGACAAGCTGATCGCCGCAGATGTCAAGGCGTTACGCGACTTTCGCAACAGGTGAGGTGAGACATGGGTGGTCTGGCGCCCGGCCGAGACAGGTTCCCGACGGCGGTGGCAATGAGGAACGGCGCGTTTCCCATGGTGAAGGGATGAGGCGCTAATGCGGATCATCGTCACGGGCGGCAACAGCGGGGTAGGCAAAGCGACAGGCGCGGCGTTGGCCGCCGCCGGTCACACCGTGGTGATCGCGTGCAGGAACATCCCGAAGGCGGGCCAGGCCGCGGAGAAAATGATCGGCGATGTCGAAGTGCGTCCTCTCGATCTGGCCGATCTAAGCAGCGTGCGTAGATTCGCTGACACGGTGGACACCGTCGACGTGCTCGTGAACAATGCTGGCGTGCTGGGTCTTCCGCTTACTCGCACTGCTGACGGCTTCGAGGGGCACATCGGCACCAACCACCTCGGCCATTTCGCTCTCACGTGCATGCTGGGAGATAAGATCACCGATCGAGTGGTCTCGGTGACTAGCGCCTTATATATCTTCGGTCGTGTCGACATTGACGACCTGAACTGGCGCACGCGCAAGTACTCGACGTGGGCGGCCTACACGCAGTCCAAGCTGGCCAACGTGTTCTTCATCAACGAACTGGCCAGGCGAGGCGTCCGCGCTTACGTATGTGATCCGGGCGCGGTCGATACCGACATCACAAGGGACAGCAGCGGATTGCTGCATTGGCTGGGTGAACACAAGTTCGTCCCCTTCTATCTGCAGACCCCGGACGACGGGGCGCGGGCCGTCGTCGCGGCGGTGACGACGGATCTGCCTACCGGAACCTACCTCGCGCCGCGATTCAACCTGTGGGGCAAGCCCAGAGCCACCAAACTGCGCGAAAAGGCTTGCGACCCAGCAATGGCCGCCCATCTGTGGGAGCTGTCCACCGCGCTGACGGGCTGTGACTGGCCGGCGCGAACGATGAGTTCGCTGTGAGCGGCCTGGCTGAGTCCCTGATTGCGCGCATGGTCGCGCAGCGAGACCTGCTGCGGGAGATGGATGATCGCCTGTCATCGGTATCCGGTAACGCCGCCAGCGCAGACGAGTCGGTCAGCGTCGAAGTCGACGGTCTCGGCGCCATCACTGGACTGTGGTTGGAACTGGAGGCGCTCGAGCTCGAACCCGACGCGTTGGCGACCCTGATCGTCAACACCGCTACCGAGGCGGCGCGGGTTGCGCTCCGTCGCCAAGACTCCTTGATTGGCGAGTTGAATCACCGGACGCGCGCACTGCAACAGATGCCCGTGACCCTTCGGGACGGCACCACGCTCGAACTCCCTGAGCAAGGTTCAGGCGCTCTGTCGAGCACGGGCATACGCGATCTGTATTAGCGAAGAGAAGCACCTGGTGCAGCACGATCGTTCGTGCTATGCTGGCAAGGCGTGCAACCATCCAAATGCAGCGCGTACCCGCACTGGTGTGGATACGCCGTGTATCCAGGCAACGGAGTCCGAGGAGGTTTCAATGGAAAACTCATTCAAAGCGGTTCCTGGCGGAATGGATGCATTTTCGACGGCCTGTAATGACGCAGCGGCCACTATCTCAGGCGCCATTTCGGTAGATAGGCCGACAATGTACGGTGCCTTTGCAGCCGGATTAGGGGCCCTTGCCGCCGAAATATATCTCCCTGACTTGACGCAGGCCTGCGACACTCTTTTTGGGGCCGCAGGATGCGTTTCCGCCGAATTGGCCGCGGACGGCGGCGAAACGACCACGGCAAAGGCGGCGGTTGTCGCCTGGGACAACGGCTGAGAAGGATCCGCGATGCCAACGACGTTAACGCCGCACTCCGGCGACCAGACGGATCAGCTAGCACAGAACCTTCCCGGACTTGCCGCGGAGCCAGCTATCGCCGCGGTGGAGCGGGGCCTTCTTGATTTCGTCAGTACGCCCACCCAACAGATCCTTGACGGATTACCGTTGCAGCAATTTCCGGGGCAGCCACCCGCGGATCCGGAGGCACCTACAGATCCTGGTCTGGCTAACCAGATCGATCCGTTTCAATTGATTTCCTCCCTGTTGGGTGGTCTCGGCACACTTGAAAATGGGAATTTCGATCCTGCGCAGATCCTTGGCGGGGTTTCCGGGGCCCTCGATGCGATCACAAACCCCATGCAGCAGGCGAGGGGTTCTGTTGCGCACGACTGGCAGGGCGCGTCTGGCGCGGCGGCCGATGAAAAGGCGCGCCTCGCCATCGGCAAGGGTGCAGATGTGGCAACAAGAGCCGACGCGCTCCGTGACAACGTGTCGACTGCGGCGGCCGACGTCGCGCAGGCGCGCACGCGGATGATCGAAATCGCCGACGAGTATCAGGCGAAGATGGCCGCCATCGACTTATCTACGCCCGCTGGCAGGGCCGCGGCCGTTACCGCCGCGAATGAAGCCACCGAAGAGTCAACCGCGGTCATGCAGGAGTTGCAGGCCACGCTGGGCCTCCAGGCCCAACAAGTCTCGGCCATCGCGGAGCCCCTACAGGTCACAAATGCGCCCGGAGCCGGCGGCGCGACCACTGGGGGGCCGTTGAGCCCGTTGATGGGGCTCGCCCGGCTGGATCCCACCGGTGTTCTGCCCACGATAATTGGTGATCCGCGTTTGACCCCGCAGGGCCTTACTGGGAATTTCATGGACCTGCTATTCGCCCCTCAAACATTGACAGAGCTGAACCAGGGCATGAAAGAAACAAATAGCACAATGGCCCGCACGAATACCATTATGACCGATCTAGGTCATTCCCTAGGCAGGGCCAACGAATTGATCGGCGGTCCCGGAGGGACCAATGAATCGATAGGCCTGGCCATTGACGCAATGGACCATGCCGCAGATGCGGCGCGTTACGCCGGGGATGCTGGGTATTACGCCGGCGATGCAGCGTATTACGCCGGGGATGCTGGGTATTACGCAGGTAACGCCGGGTATTACGCAGGTGACGCCGGGTATTACGCAGGTGACGCCGGGTATTACGCAGGTGACGCCGGGTATGCTGCCGCAGCCGCCGCGTATGCTGCCGAAACCGCAATGACCGGTGAGGGCGGCGTCGTAGACGCAACGCGCGACGCCGAAGCCGCAACGCGCGACGCCGAAGACGCAACGCGCGAGACCGGTGACGAGATAGGCGAATTCAATGATAATTATCAGGAAGCTAAAGACGCCGGTGAGGATTTTGTAGACGGCGCTCAGGATGCTCTCGACCCGCGGGAGTGGTTTGACTGACCCCCAGCGTCGGCGATGTTCTCGTTGATCCAGAGCAGCACCGGTCTGACGGCGACGATGTGATCCGGGCAGCCTGATAGATGTGTCCCGGAGTGTGGTCGGTGTGAGAGTCCTGACCTGGACTTGACGATTTTTAAGTCGGAACAAGTAGGGATGTGCGGCCATGTTTCGGCGAATGATAAGGGGTATAGGAGGATTCGGCAGATCACTGCACAAGATGCGTGTGCGAGCGGGGATTGATTGTCATGAGGAGGATGCGGGATGGCTGAGGAACTTCGGGTTGACCCCGACCAGTTGCACAGGGCTGGCAGCGCATTGGACGACATCGGTGATCGCATCGTTTCTCTGTTTCGGCGTTTCGAAAGCGAAACCGCGGCATACGACGGTGTATGGGGAAGCGATAAGCACGGAAAGCGAATCGCGGAGGGGGAAGCCGGATATCTGTCCTCCAGGGAGAGTATCGCGGAGGCGGGTTCATCGAGGGGCAATGTGGCACAGGAGTTCGGTACCGGATTGATGGATGCTGCAGCGGACTTCACGCAGACGTAGCAAGACAACACAAACCACGTCTGATGACGGAGGTGTGCATCGGCGGAGGTGGCGGCCCGAGGCGGGCTGAGGCGCGCCGAGGGGATGGCCAGACTGGGACGGAAGGGTAACGGCCATGGCGAACGAGGCAGCCAAAGACCAACTTGCCGCGCTCTCGGACTCGTTTCACATCGGTCTGAGGTCATTGCATCAAATGCAGCAGCGGCGCGCGCAGTTGTCGGCCTCCGCTTCGGCCGCCGCTGGTCAGGTAACGGTGACCGTTGACGCCGATGGAACTCCTACCAATGTCGAATTCTCCTCAGAGATAGAGTCTCTGAGCTATACCGAGATAGCGGGCGCTGTTGTCCGTGCCGCTCGAGATGCTGCGGCAGATATGCGTCGGCAAGCGGCTGGGTTGGTCGCATCATTGCAGCAAGGGGATCCGTCGCTGCCCACACTGTCCGACTTCCTCCCAGGGGCTCCCGATCTTATGGAATTGGTGCCCGGGTTCGCGGCGACGCTACTCTCACCGCCCGAGGCGGCAATGCGGCGAGGCGACGACGAACAGGAAATCACCGGCGCGACGCCACAGTCGCTGGATGTGGAGGTAGTCGACCGCGGTTGGGAGAGTGACGGTTCGGCTGATTCGAAACAGGCAATGCCCGGCACACAAGAGGATTACGAACAGCATCACTCCGCCGGCTCTGATGTCACCGATCGTGGGTGGTGAGCTCGGTCCGAGACGTGTCCGACCCCTGACGCGGGCGGGGTGATTTGTCGGCATGTCGATCACCGAGCTGTGGGCCGGAGTGCCGCCTTGGGTGCTCACCGCACTGAACTTCGGTGCGGAGTATCCAGAGGCGAATGTCGCTGCGATGTTCGAGCTTTCGGATCTGCTGTATTCCTTCGGTGAGGAGGTCCGAGAGCTCACCCCGGAACTACGCCAGAGCGTCTCCGCCGCGGTGGAGTTCGACGTGCTCTACGGCGACCTCGCCACCACGGTGCGTGAGCAACTGAATGCACTCGTTTCTGGAGAGCTGTCGGTAGACCAAGTCGCCGCAGGAATCGATGATCTGGCCGATTACATGGCGGCGCAGGCCGCAAGCACGGAGTACACCCAGATCATCATGGCGGTTTTCGCCGTGATGACCGCTCAGGCTCTCTACAAACTTCTCACCGTCGCGCCGCAGTACTTCGCTTTGATGGCCCCCGCGATCATCGGCGCCGGCCGAAAGGCGATTGCCGCGGCCGGAGTGAAGTTAGGCGAGATGCTCGCCTTGACGGCGGCGAACCCCGGATTGCGCAACAGCCTCTTGTTGTGGCTGAAGGAGATCGGGAAGTCCGGCGTGAAGGTGGGCGCCATTGGCGCCGGTCTGGACGGGGCTATTCAGCTCTACCAGAACGCCGCTGGGCACACGGACGGTTTCGATGTCACCCAGTTCTGGGGAATGGCGGTGCAGTGGGCTGCGGGTGCGATGGTCGGCGTTCCGGTGGCGAAGCAGGTCGAGCGACTGCTGCGCACGAGCATGTCACTGGCTCTCCGCAGCATGATTGCCAGCGCGGCCGGTGGTGGGGCGGGCGCGGTCGGCATGTGGGGCGCTGGCATCGTCTACCAGGCGGCTGTTCAGTTGGCACAGACCGGTGCCGTTGATTGGGACGACATCGACACGACATTCCACAGCGAGATGCTATTTGGAGGCATCGCATTTGGAGCCATGCAGGGTGCGACTTCGGGCATGAGGGCCGAGGTGTCGGCTGCAAAGCAGTTGAGTGAAGCCGGCGGCCAGGAAGCCCGTATGCAGGGTACTGGCGTTGAGCAGTCGGGGCGGGGCATGACCGAGGCGCAGGCGAAGGCGCGGGGCGATGACCTTCTGCACCAACTACAGCGGGAGATGCATCCCGATCGGTTCCCTGAAGGCCCCGAGCGCGTCCGCGCCACCGAGATCGTGGGTGATGCCACAAACGCTGGCAATCCTTACCTTCGAGACGGACAGCGGTATGAACCGAACGTGTACGACCGGCTGGCGAAGCTGGAACAGGTTGCGGCCGAGGCCCGCGGCGGAGCTACCTCGAATGTGGGTGGAGCGTCTGTGGCCGAGGGTTCGAAGCCGGCGGTATCCAACAACGCATCGTCGTCCGGAAATGCGGGCACGTCTGGAGGATCACAGCCGCCCGCCGCTACCTCGAACTCGAGAGCCATCGGTTCGGCTCCCGCTGGTGCGGATGCGGCTCAGACCACACCAAGAGAGCCGTCGACCGCCACCGGGCCTGGTCGTGCGGGTGTCGCGCCAAATGGCGGGCAGGATGCGAATATCGCTGCTGCACACGGCGAAACACGAGCAGCAGAAAAGCCCACCGTCGGCAATATGAGCCCCGACGCGCGGGTTCCCGAAGGGGCGGTTCCGGAGGGCTACGGGAGAAACGCACCCGAGGTTGCCGAGCCACCGGTGAGCATCGAGATACAGCGCGGCGATTCGGTCGGTGCCATTCAGGCAGCTGATGCGATCAAGACAGAGGCACTGAACGCTGGATGGTCGACTGGCGGTGCGAATCGGCTGCACGAGGCGGTCGCCGGCGACGTAGCGGAGGCCATCGATGTCGGCGGTCCCGTGTACGTGGACGCCACCCCACTCCCGAATGGACGGATGCGGGTCGACATCACCGTTAGCAACGAACACGTATCCACCATCATGTGGCGATCGGAGGACAGCAGCGCCTTGCGTTCGATGCCGGACAGCAAGGCACAGGTCGCCCCGGCGCAGGGTGGTGGTGAGCGGATCCGGTTCGAAATCACAGACCCAGCCAATCGAATGGACTTTGCGGCCGAGGTGCCCGTCGACGGCAAGGCGGATACGGGAGCATTGCTCGAATCGGTGCTGGAACCGTTGCGTGCGGCGGGGGTCGACCCGGCGCGGGTACGCGAGATCGCCGAGGCGTTGACTGAGGTGGTCGACCATGTGCGGTCCGGAGGTTCGCCTGCCACGGTGAAGGGCGCGGTGACCACTGCTGAGAACGGGCAGGTCGCACTGTCGGTGAACGTGGTCGACAGTAATGGCCGGGTCCCGGCCGACCTGATGACCGACGAGGCTCGCAGCTTCGGCGCGGTCCGTGAGGCTGCAGACCGGTTCGATGTTCTGCTTGGCGGCGACGGCGAAGCGCGCTACCTGATCGGATTCGATGAGCTACCGCGATCGTTCACCGACCTGTCGTCGGGTGATTTACTCACGCAGAGAAGCGAACCCGCTAATGTGTCGACGGGTGCGGTCGTAGAACTGTTGTTGCGGCAAAGCCTGGCGACCCTATTGCATGGCCTGTCTCCCGGGATGGGAGAACAGGCCACCCCAGGTCCCGTAACGACAATTGTGGCTTCGGCGGGACAGGCGCGGCCGGCGGACGTATACGCCTCCTGGGCGTTGTTTGAAGCAGCCCTTCGTCTGGTGGTAACGCGATCGCCGGATTCGACACCGTTGCCGGCCGAATCACGGTCCGCCGACTCGATGTTCGAAAAGCCCGAGTACGGGGAGCGTGCCGAGACCATCCTTCAGCGGCTGTATCGGGAAGCGCACCCCGATCGCTTCCCCGAAGGCGCTGCACGGGTTCGCGCAGAGGAATACCTGGGAGAAGCGGCGCGGCTGGCCAATGGTTCGACGATCGAGGGGCTCCGCCTGAATCCGCTGGAGCGGTTGGTGCGGCTCGAACAACTGGCCGCCGACTGGGAAGCCGGCGCGGCCGGTATCCCCGAATTGGGTTCCGTGGGCGAGAAAGCGCAACCCTCGCTGGCAATCCAGTCTCCGGTTTCCCACACGGAGTTTTCCGTCGACAACGGGAGCGCTCCCGCCGCGGCCGACACTGTGGCACGCATCCTGGAGGGAAATAGCTGGGATATCGGGCGCGCCAAGGAGATTCGTGACGTGGTAGGCGACGTTGTCGGTGCGATCGACGGTCCGGTGCGGGTCGAGGTCCTTCGCTTGGGGGACCTGGTGGCTGTCGATATCATCGACAGCAGCGGGACTGCCTCGGAATCAAAGGTTTTCGGAGACCCCAACAGTCGGCCATCGAACCGCAAATACAGCCTTGAGCACCTGGACGACGGAAGTCAGCAATTTTCGATCGTGTTCCGGAAGGAACCCGATCCAGCGGGATTCGGCGTCGCAGGGGACGAAGCGGGAGCTGCGCGGGCGGCATACGAGATCGGTCTGCGCATGACCGAGGCGGGCGCGTCGCCGGAGCAGATCGCTCAGGCCCAGGCGGCCGCGGCTGACGCAGTCCGGGCAGTTATGAGGTCTGGGGCTACCCGAGTGGAGCTGCCGGAGGGACACGGCGACCGCCTCGACGTGATCGATATCGACAGTCGCGTTTCCCTTCCGGATTTGGTGGCAGACAACGGCATTTGGTCGGGGGTGCGGTCGTCGGCCAAAGCGGTCGAGCTCGAGTTCGAGCTGACGCCCGGCGGCGGTCAACGAATTGTGCTGCGGTTCGACACCGGTGAACATCCGGTAGCCATGGTCGGGCCGGCGGAATCGCTCGCCGTCGGGAAACCAACGGCCGCCGGTACAAACAGCACACAACAGCCTGGCACAGGTGGTGTGCGCGGCGGCTCGGCGGGTACTGAAGCACGGACCGGAATCCGGTCTGCGACCCGAGTTGAACTGGGGTCGCCGGAACTCGAATTGCTCAAAGAGGCGGGTGACGTCTCCATGCCGTCGCTCGTGGATTTGGTGGAGGATTTCACCCCCCATACAGAAGGTGGCGGGTCCAAGATCGCAACGAGAGTCGACGCGGCGATGCGGGAGGAGGGGTGGACGCCCGAACAGGCCGGTGGGGTATCGGCCGAGATCGGCAAGGCGGTCGACACTATCCTGGGTGATGGGTCTTCCGCATCGGTGCGGGTGTCGATCGACGGAGATCGCGCTGTGCGGGTACACGTCGTCGCGTCCGGCCGTGAGTCGGCATACGTGTTCGGTGATCGTGCGGAGGACGGGACGCCCAGCACGGGCCGCACGCATACGACGATGCAGATGCGCACCGCGGAGCCGCTGGGCAATAGCGGTGTGCGGTATCAGGTCCTCTACGGCCAGCTCAGTACGGAAGTCGAGGATGAGCGACGTCGTGCCGATTTGGCGGTGCTGGACGAATACGCTCGAGAGCTGGTCGCCGAACTAGCCTCCTCGCCGTCCGGGGAAGCGGCGCAACGTTCCCGGGATCTATTGCGCACCTTGCAAATTGTGGACGAGGGTTCGGTGGCCTACGAGCAGCTGGAGCGTGCGCTGTCGGTTTACGAGCTGATCGGTGAGCTCCGTACTGAACCTTCCGACGCGGCGGCGGACCGAGCCCGGAAACTGCTGTCGCTGTTCGGCGGATACCCCGACAGCCTGCGGCAAGAACTGACGAACGCGTTGCGCGCCTTCGAGGCCGCGATGGTCGACACGCTGCTGGAGGCGCTTTCGGCCGGCCCGCCGCCGGAGGTGGTGGATCAGGCAACGGCTCTCATCGAGCAGCGAAGTCTAGCGGCGGAGCTGCGGCGAGCACTGGTTGAGGCCTTGGCGTCCGTCCTGAACCCCGAGGCGTGGGCTGAGGTGGAGCAGCAGCGGCTGCTGTGGGACGGAACGACAGCAGAGATCAAGAACTGGATCGAACAGCGGTACGGGGTCGAGGTTTTCGGGCTGGATGGTCGAGGCTTCGTGCCGCCGGATGCGGTTGCCCGAGAGTTCCTGCGGCGGCTGTCGCAGTTGATCACGGTCTGTCCTGCTGCGGTGGACTCGATGTCGCGGCTCTTCATGGCGAACCACTTCGGCGCATGGAGTCGTCGATTCCGGGCTGGTGAGAAGCTGGGGCACGCTGACACGGACGAGATTCGTGCGTTCGCCGCGGATATCGCCCGCCTGCTCGTCGATGCCGGGGATGGAACGGGCCAGAAGGCTGTCGCCACGAAGCTCGCCGAGGCATTCCGGCGGGAGCATCCGACGGAGGGGGATGTTCCCGATGGTCAACTCGGTCCCGAATTCCGTTCGTGGATAACGGAAACGTTCGGTCCGAATGCATTCCGCGGTGAGGACCTCGATGCTGCCGCTGCAATGAGCGTGGTACTCGACCGGATATTGCGAGAACCGGCCAATACGCCGGTCTTGATGACCGAGTTGCTCGAGCTGACCATCGATCACGCTCATGCGTCGTCAGGGGAGCAGACGTCCACCGGCGATCGGCTGGGAACCTATGCGGAGGCCCTGACCGAGTACGAGTCTCTGATCCAGCAGATCCGCACCGCCTGGGCTCCGGATGCCGATGACGGCGACGATATCTCCGACAAGCTGAGTGCGCGGATCCGTTACCTGCTCCAGTCGGCGGAGCGTCTGCCCGACATCGCCGATGATTTCGCGGCCGAGGGCCGAGGGTTCCCCATGGCGGTGTTCGACGAGATGCGCAAGGAGTTGTCGCGCGCCTCCGAAGCCGCCGAGAAGGATGCTCGGACTGTGGCACAGCTGATCAACCTGCTTGCCGACGACCCCGTGCCCCATGCCGTCGAGGTAGCGCTCGGCCTGGTGCGAGCAGACCGCCTGGCCCCGGAGCAGCGCTGGCGACTGCTGCAGGCGCTGCTGCCGCACGGCGACACGGAGGAATGGACCGAACTAGAGGAACTGCGGCTGCGGTCAATCGGGACCGCGGCCGAGATCGGGGAATGGATCGAACGGCGATACGGGGTCAAGGTTGTCGGACTCGACGCCGACGCATACGAATCCTCCGATGCGATGGCGCGCGAATTCCTTGCACAACTCTCGGGGCTGCTCGGCATGTATCCCGGTGCCGCCGCAAAGATTTCGCGAATCTTCGTGGGAAGCCATTTCACCGGATGGAGCAGGCGTTTTCGGAAGGGCTACACGCCTGAGCCTGTCGGTGCGCCGACGCAAGAGCGTTCGTTCACCGCAGAGTTCTTTGACGTGCTGTTGGGTGTCGGCCTGCCGGAGACGGGTTCGTCGGTGGGGCCGACGCGCGTGTCCCGGGCCCACGGCGGAAGATCGGATCAGGCTCCGGAGCCGGAAGCCGATGCCGGGGACACCAGTGCGGTGCGGACCGGCGTGGTTGCCGGGCGGCAGGAGACCGAGGCAGAGCAGCCATCTCGCCACCAGGATCTGGTGGTAATGGAGCAGTACGCGCAGGAACTGCTCGCGGCGATAGGCGCCGATCCGTCAGAAGACGTCGCGCGACGTTCCAGGAATGTGCTGCGAGTGTTGCGCCTCCTCGGTGGGTCATCGGTAACGCAAGAGCAGTTGGAGCGAGCGCTATCAGTCTACGAGCTGATCGGTGAGCTGCGTACAGAATCTTCGGACACGGCTGTGGACCGTGCTCGGAAACTGCTGTCGCTGATCAACGGATACCCTGACAACCTGCGGTGGGAGTTGCGCGAAGCGCTGGAGAAAGTGCAGCCGAGCCCCAAAGACCAACCGATCAACACTGCCGAGAATGCGTCCCGGTCACGGCCTTTCGGTGAGGCTGAGCAAATGGGCCAAGCGATCGGTCGCATGCTCTGGGAGAAGTACTGCGAAAGTTGTCGCTCTGGACAAGAATTCGAGCAGTGGCTTCGCGAGCAGCTGGGCTCGCTGCCCTACCGCCCGGGGACGCAGCATCTCGATGTCGCCGCGATCATGGCCGTTGTGGCCCAAAGGATGTCGCGGCGGCCGGAGGACGTGCCTGACCTGATTCAGGACCTGCACGAGTTCCTGGCGGGTTGGCTCGGTTCGGCGACCCCACACCGTTCCAGCGCACCTCGCGCCGGTACGTCCGCGACGTATCAGGAGTACAAGCAGGCATATCGTGCTCTGCTAAAGGACGTCCATCCGTACCTGGATCGAGCAGCCGACGACGAGCAGTTGCATGCGCTCGCCCATCACATCAAGGACCGGGCCGACGCGGATCTAGCCGCTACCGAGCAGAACGCACGCGGACGACAAGCGACGGGCCAGGAATGCTCCACAGCGGCAATCGATGCCTTGCGTGCCGAGTGGGAACGCGCCCTCAGCGGAGCCGGTCACATCAGCGAATCTGGTGAGGAGACACCGCTTTCGGATGTCGCGGGTCGTTCTCCGGCGCTTGCGATCACCGCGGCAAATCACGCGGCCGAAACGGCCAGGGCGGAGGCGGACGCACTCCTCCGGCGTCTCTACGCGAATGTCGACGCCGCGGTTCCGAATGGTCCGGAGCGTGCCGCCGCGCACAAATACCTTGCTGCACAAATTGTCTCGGCGAACTCCGGAACCAACGGCAGACCGTCGTCGGAGTCCGAACGGCTAGAACGTCTTCGGCACGTCGAGAGGAATGTCATCGCGCTGCTCGGTGACCAGCAGCCGAATTGGGCCCAACACCTCCGACTGGACGCGACCTACCAGGACCAGGAGCTGAGCGGCGGCGAACTGGATGCGCTCGCGCGCGACATTGTGGAACAAGCCGAAGCGCAGTTTACCCATGACGAAGTCTTGGAGACATCCGAGGATGCGGACGCCGGTTCGGTCCGCGTTGTCGATGACGTAATCGATCCTGAGAATGAGCAGGCCGCGACGTTAACAAAGATTCTGCGGGCGGGCGGTGTGGCTGCGGTCGTTGCGCAGGATGAGGCTCAGGCGTTGCTGAAGGCGGCTCGGCGGAAGGGTCGGCGGGACGGGGACATCGGGCCGCGGTGGTATCGCCAGTTGAAGGATGCGCTGGCGAAATCCGTGAAGTGGTGGGACAAGCGGGCTCATGCGCTGATCGGCGAATTGCTGGCTGGGGGCGACGCTGCGCTCGAGGCGCGCGAGCCAGCTCAAGAGTTGATAGATCACCTCCGGCAGCACCTGGGTCAAGGCGGCAAGGTACCGAAGTGGTACGGCCGGCTGAAGGCGGTGTTGGAGCAGTCGTTTGGCGCGGACGGGCTCGACTACGAGGCTGTTACGACGAAGCAGCCGTCAGCCATTGCGTCGGACACCGGTGAGACAGCCCGTGGTGTGGAAATTGCCCCCCCTTCCAGCGATGTGGACGCTGCGGGCCCGAGTTCATCGACACTCGCTGACGCAGGTGGGACGGAGGGCCAACAGTTCGCCGAGGCGGAGCTGTCAGATGACGAGACGTTGTTCACCATGCGGCAGCATCCGGGCATGTCGGGTACTGCCGTTGGCAACTGGCTGCGCGGCAATGGTTATGCGTATGCATCCGATGCTGTCGCGTCGGCGTCGGATCATGCTTTCGGGCTCATGGGTGCTGACGATCCCGAGGTTCGGGTGTTGCGAAGCCGGGGCTCGGATACGCTTCGGATTGAGCTGGCTCCGGCGTCGGGTGAGTCCGCGCGGTATGAGTTCACACTCCTCGGCAATGGGGACATCATGCTCACGGATCTTGTCGAGCCGGGCGATGTTTTCTCCGACACGTCGGGTTCCGCGGACGACGCTGCGGAAGTCATCACCACCCCTGACGGCGCTGAGGCGGCCAAGTTGGATGCGCTGCAGGTGTTCGAGACAGGCTACTGGTATCAGAAGCGCGACTGGCAGATCCCCGAAGTCCAGTGGAGGGACGGATTCGATGATCCGGACATCTCACCAGACACCTTCGCAGCGACTCTTGAGTTTGTCGCCGACCTGCTGGATAAACATCCGTGGATAAAGCTGTCCAACATCAAGGTCGACGATCTGGATGGCGCTCGCGCCAAGACGATACCGCGGCGGGATGGATCTATCGATTTTGTCCTCAGCAGGACTCTGCTCACTCACGCCAATGGCAGAAGCCGCCAGAGGTATGTGAAGGAGCTAACCGATGAATACAAGGCGGGGGTTGCGGATCCGATGCTCCGTAACGTCATTCGTCATGAAATGGGACATCCCGCCCACTTTTCGGCGTTGGCATCTGGTGATCTGGTCCAGCGCGCCACATCGGGATTACGGTTGGTTCATCGTGACATTACTGGTGGTGACGTAGGATTCGGCGACTGGTTAGCGGATAGCTTCAGCTTCAAAGATGGCAATTCTAGCTTCGGACCCGATGGCTCGTTGCAAGTCGATGGGGCCGTCGTTAAGGCACTGCTACGCAGAATCTACAGCGCGATTTATGGCGACGACAGCGATCACGGGTTCCGCGAATGGGTGGAGAGCGGTAAATGGTCTGACGCCGACGATCGCCCACGGCACTCCGGTCAGTTCAGCGGATACAGCGCAATTGGGCGTGCTCTCTTCGATGTCACTGATGACGATTTCTGGATGATGGAGGCGTTCGCCGAAGCATTTGGAGCCGTGGAGTCCTATGGCTTCGGGAATGTCACTGTCGGCGAGCAGCTGCTGTACGAGTTGATGACTGGCGCAAGGCACGATGGGGTATTGGAAAGCGCAGGCGACGGCGCTTACTCCGGCTGGGACGAGGGCGAGCCCGAGAAATCGCAGGTGTTCGTGTCGGAGAATTTGGAAGACGCCGCCGACACGACGATCGCCTATCATATTGCGGGAGAAGAGGGTTCCCGGAAAGCGGATGACACCAGTGCTCTCGAATCGGAAACAGACGGAGACTGTTCTCTCGATGGCGTGGTAACTCCGGGTGTCGACGTCTTGGATGATGCGGTGGAGTCGGGTTCTGACGGTGGTGTGCGTGCGCCGTCGGTGGAGGATCCGGCCGGGGAGCTCAGTAGCCCGGATCAGCACAGCCGTGAATGCACCTTGCAGGTATTTGCTGCGCTGCGCGGGTGGGGGCTTGATGTGGAGATGCCCGAGCGGGGCTACGCGTGGGACGACGAGATTCCGTATCTGGCGCATAATGATTGGGCGCCGGATCCGGACGAGTCGGAGGCGCCCCTGACCGTCGCCGACGTGAAGCGGTCGCTGGAAGGCAGGGTCGGCGCGACCGCGGTCGTCGGTATCGACCGCCAGGGCCCGAGAAACAGCCTGCGGCGCCAGCCCTCGCATCTGATGGCGTTGCGCAATAAGGGCGACGGCCGCGGCGGTGACCGCATCGTTGTCGTGAACCCTGGCGCCGATGACTTCGACCCAGCGGGTACCGACTACACGGATGGCAACGGCGATACTGCGGACGTCAAGCGCATCACCGTGATGGGCTGGCACTCTGACGACACCCCGGAATACCCGGTCGATGCCGATCACCCACCCACTCCCGGCCGCGGCCCCCTCAACCCCCTGGAGGGGGCGGGGGCCGACCGGGACGAGCCAGAGGAAGGCGTGGGGCCGGCGGAGTCCGCGGCCCGATTTGCGGCACGCTTGCGAGATCTGGGTGTCGCCGCGGTTCTGGTCGGCGATGCGGCGGTGAACAAGTACCTGCCGCAGTCGCGTGCGGCAAGCGGTGTGGGATTCATCGTCGATCGGCTCGATACCGACGTGATCGACGCGCTGTCGCAGAACTACGAGGTGCGCGCGGACACCGGTGAGGACGGCGCCGTGGTCGCTGCTCACATCCGTGTCGGTGACATCGACATCGATGTCCGAGTATCCCGGGACGGGTTCGACGACGCGGTCTTGGAGCGTGGCGTTGAAAATGGTTGTGCGACAACCGAAGACGTCATCGTAATGTCATTGCGAGCACGGGCGGACTCGGGGTCGCAGGAATATCACGATGCGGTGTTGATGCTGGCACGAGCATTCGACACCGAAGTGGACCTGGATTACGGATACATCGACGCAAAAGCGCTGGAATTCGGGTTCGACCACGCCTGGGACGAGGTCTGGGATATCGCAGCCACCGGGGTGAACGACGCCCGGACCGACGAGAGCCGGGAGGTGGCGGCTGGCCTGTTCATCGACACCGCCTCCGATGGCAGGGCGGACGATGACGGTCTCGATACAAGTGACGTCAGTTTCGACACGGATGACCTAGCGGAACTCGACGCCGACGAAACGACGGAGCCAGAAGGATTTTCCGACGGCCGACTGCGCCAATTGCACAGCGAATTCGCGCAAGTACGTTTCGAGGCGCGGTGGGCGTCGCAGGGCGGAGACATCGACATCGATGAGGTGCGTGCGGACACGCGCAAGGCGGTCACCGCATGGCGCCAGTTCGACGCATACGCCTCCGGAGAACAGCGGGCCGCTCTGCTCACTGCGGAGGGAATTGGCGAAACCGCGGGTACTCCGTGGGAATTTCGTCGCGAGGCGAACTGGCTGGACTGGTTCGAAGACGACCCGTCTGGTGTGGTCGACAAGCTGCGCGGCTACGACGATCCGGTGGCGGACATCACGTATCTGCTGGGTCTTGATCCGCATTTCCCTATTCCGGACTATGCCGATCCGACGATGCTCCTGGTGCCCGGCACCGTCCCGGTAGGGCGGACCCTGATCGGGATCGGCGACGTATCCGCAGACCGAATCATTGTCGTCGTCGGTGACGCGGGACCGGCCCGGGACATCGCGGGTGGCGACAGCCTGCTCGACCTGGCTCGCGACTTGTATTCGACTGTGAGCGCAGAAGATCCCGACAGTTCCGTCGCGGTGGTCGTGGCGTCCGGTTACGGCCTTCTGTCAGCGGACGGAAGCGCACTGAACGCACTGCTCGCCTCGACCGCCGAGCAGTCACGGGCCGAGCGGCGGACTCCACCGGAATTGCATCTCGTCGGCGTGGAAAGTGGTGCGGCGGCCACCGCGGTGGCGACGGCACGTGACGATTTGTGCGCCGAAGTGGTGACCGAGGTGCGGATCGCGCCCCAGACAGACCTCTGGCACAACACCGAAAGTCTCAGCGCCGGTACTCAGTTCGGCACGATCGCAGTGACCTCGTCGAGCCCGAACGCACAGCTGACCGAAGCGGATTCGATTCTCACCGAGGGCGCCATCCCGATCCATCCCGATGAAGTCGTCTCCGTCATCCTCGGCAGGCATCCGGAATTCGCGGGACCCGCCGCACCGGACACCAGCGGACAGCCAGCCGGTTGCGACGCTCCGACGGCCGGTGCTTGGTTGGCGCGGTTGACGGGGTCTGAGGCTGATGAGGTGTTGGGGGAGTGCGCGGCTCGGATGCATGACATCCGGGCAGTGCATCTGCGCAAAGCCGCTGCGCAGGCGAGCGATCCGGAACTGCGCGCGGAGCTGGAACGCCGCGCCGCCATGGCGGCGGATGTTGAGCGCTCGGCCGGTAGATGGGGTTGGCATTACGCGCGGGCTGGTCGGGCGGACTGGGATCCGAATGTGTATCACTCGCTTCGGGACGCGGCGCAGCTTGTGTTGGGGCGACCGGGTGCGTGGCTGGAAGTCGCCATCGACGCCGTCGGCGGCGGCGTTGCGCATATGGTCCGGGTACGCAACGCCGGTGTCGGCGCGGATGGCACAGAGCGGTTGATGGTGCTTGATCCGGGGGACCCCCGGATCACCGAGTCGGTGATGACCCAGATTCGTAACGGGGAAGTCGATCCGGAGGACTTCGAGGTCGATATCCGCGACTACGTGCCGCCGGTGCTCGGCGAGGTGGAGTGGGTGACGGCCGTCTCGTACGGTGCGGATTCTCTTCCGGTGTTTGCCTTGGCCGAGGGGGAGGACCCGGATCTGTTCCGGGGCCCGTTGAACCGGCCGGCTGGGTTGCCTGAAATCTTCCGCACCGGGGAGCTGGTTGAGATCAGGGGCTGGCTGCGGCAGCAATATGGCGTCAAGTTCGATCTAGTCGGCTCGGATTCCGATGACGTTCGCGGGCTGGCCGCCATAGTGGCGGAGACCTTTGAGGACTTTCCGGGAATGCCGCTGACGCGAGTCTCTGGCCGCCATCTAGGCGGCAAGCACGGGATTGCGCATGGCCGCCATTGGGCTACGTGGCCCGCCATCGGCATATTTCAGGGCATCCTGGCGGTGGCTAATCCCACCGAACTGGTGTTGACCGTGGGCGCCACCTGGGCCACCTTTGCGGCCGTGCAAACGGCACGGCACGGCAGTGTGGTGTGGCGGGCGCGCAGACGCGCCGGCGGCGGCCCAGTACCGCTACTCGTGTCCCGAATAGAGCTGGACCCGAAATTGCTGTCGGCCGACTCGAAAAAGCACGAGCAGAAAATCGAGGACGAGGAAACGGGATGGACCCGCGGCAGCGGGGAACCCGCGGCCGACGTGATGCTGCACGAGATGGGTCATGCGGTGTGGTTCGCTGGGGGAAGTCGGGCGGCGGCCGACATCATGGGCGTGTTGTGGGACCACTACCTCGAGCATTACTCGGTACGTGACGTCGACTCGAATACCGAAATAGCGGGATTCTGGCTGTGGTTCGAGGCCCAGTTCAGCGATTACAGCCTGAAAGCATCCAGGGACCTCATAACGGAGAATGCAGACCCACGTCGAATAACGAAAAAGAATCTCAAAAAGATTCTGGTCGAGCTGTTCGCGGAATCGTTTGGGGCGGTGCGGAATCCGCAGATCCGGGCGACGCAGGGGGAACTTATCGTCTACCGGACAGTGGCCGAGTGGTTCCGCCGCAATGTTCCGGCGACCCCGGCCTCGGTCCACGTCGAGGATCACGAAATCGACGAGGAGGTGTCGCGCGGGTACGGGTTGCGCGGTCTGGGCGAGCTGGAATTCCTGAAACTCCGCTACGGCGGCCAGACCGTGGTGCAGACCCCGGAAGACGTGTTCAGCGACGACGCCGAGTCGATTGTCGCGGTGTTGATGTCGGCTGGCTTCAGCAGCCGGGAGCTGTCGCAATTCGTGCACAGGCGGTGGGAAGCGCGCAGTCCCTGGTACTTCGTCGCACGCCTGCAGGACGACAAGGATCCGGCCTGGAACGTCTTGATGACGGCGCGCCACCCACGTAAGAGCAGTTCGGGTGTGTTCGATGCGAGCACGTTCACCTTGACCAGGAACGACAAAGGTCTGCTGTGGCTGCACGAATCGGTGCCGACGGGCGAAGGATTCGAGGAACACAACTACTTGGGCGGAAAGGCCGAGCAGCGGTTGCGGGAACTGACGGCGCCGGGCGTGGAGTTCGCGGGGATCGTGATCGATGGGGAAGGACGAACGGAGCGGCCCCTCGACGCGGAGTCCGAAAGCGATTGGGAGCGCCAGGAGGGTGTCGAGAGGCGGATCGGCGGCGCGTGGCAACCGCAGTCCGACAACAACACTGCGGGGTCCGCGGGTATCGCCGAGGAGAACCGCTCGCTGCCGGAAGGCGTTCTGCGCGGTGTCACTGCGGCGGGTGGGTCGCAGGTGTTGGCTCCCGGTTCGACGGCCGGTACTTGGTTGGCGCAGTTGACGGCGTCTGAGGCTGATGAGGTGTTGGGGGAGTGCGCCGCTCGGATGCATGACATCCGGGCACTGGAACTACGTAAGGCCGCTGCGCGGGCGAGCGATCCGCAGCTGCGCGCGGAGCTGGAACGGCGCGCCGAGATGGCAGCGAATGTTGAACGCTCTGCAGGTCGGTGGGGTTGGCATTACGCGCGGGCTGGTCGGGCGGACTGGGATCCGAATGTGTATCACTCGCTGCGGGACGCGGCGCAGCTTGTGTTGGGGCGACCGGGTGCGTGGCTGGAGGTTGCCATCGACGCCGTCGAACGCGGTCTGTCGCATATGGTGCGGGTGCGCAACGCCGGTGTACGCAAAGACGGCACGGATCGGTTGATGGTGCTTGATCCGCTGCACTCCGGGGTCATCGAGGTCTTGACTCGGGTTCATAGCGGAGAAGATGTCGACCCGTCGGCCCTGTGGGACTTCGAGGTCGACATCCGCGACTACGAGCCGCCGATCCGCGACGGGGTGGAGTGGGTGACCGCCGTCCCGCACCGTGCGAATTGTCTTCCGGTGTTCGCCCTGGCGGACGAGCAGGACCCGGACCTGTTCCACGGGCCGCTGAACCAGCCGCGTGGTCACCCCGCTGATGGCGAGCGTTCCGAGGACGTGTTCGCCGACCGGTTGCGCCGGGAACTCGACGGTGTGTTGGAGGTGCCGGCAGGCGCCGACTTTGATCAGCTCGTGGGATTGGCACGCCAGGCAATGGGCGATCCCGCGTTGTCGAAATCTGACTGGGGCCCAATCGCCGACATTCTCGCGGATTTGGATGCCACTGCGGCGTCGGCGGATTCGCCAGTGTTCGGGCCGGTCGAGGCTGGGGAGATGGCCCGTAGGCTGGTCGTCGGGTTGGATGGGCTTGTCGAGAACCCGGCTCGGTTGACGTTTAGCGAGTTGCTGTCCGAGGCGCATCGGGCGGTTACGTCGGATACGGATCGTTCAGGTGCGCAGGCTATTCCAGACGCACAGCGGCGCCTGCTCGATGATGTGCTGGCTGAACGCGATGATTTCACCCGGGGCGCCGCGCGTATCGAACGGCAGCGTATGGGTGGGGTGCCGTTCGGCGACTGGGGCGTGATCCTTCCCGACCGGATAGTCGTCACCACTCCTGCCGGTGTCACCGACTCCGTGATGGACGACTGGGTTCGGCAAGCTATCGAATTGAACACTGCACCAGAGGGATCCGAATCGAACCGATTGTCAGTGGAGTATCGGCGGACGTGGGTTGACAGTGCCGGTCATCCGGTGACCGAGCGGCGCGGGGCGGATGGGGAGTGGGTCCGAGTCATGGAGGCCCCGCGGCCGGCCGCGGCATCCGCCGTGCCGAGCCTGACCCTGTGGAAAGTTGCGGATGCGCTCGCCGGGCAGACCCTGCAGGTGACCCCCGGTCCACGCGCGCGGGATGCGGCCACCGATGTGGTGGCGATGTTCGAGGCCGCAGCTCTGGTGGACCGCCTCGACGCCCGACTCGCGGGGAATTCCGCGACCCTGGATCGGTTGGAGCGCCGCGCTGGTGTGGCTGAGGCGGATGGGACGAAACTGTCGCCGGAGGAACGCAGCACCCTCGATACGGCATCGCGGCTGCAAGAAACGTTGCGGGAGCGCCGCGCTCAGGCCCGCACCGACTGGGAGGAGCGGGCTTCACGGTTGTCCCTCGATCCACCGGATATGGGTGATCCGGCGATGGCGCCGTTGCCGACGAAGCTGCCGGAACTGGGTGGCGCGGCCGACGCTCGGATCGCCGGTATCGACAGCGACATCCGGCGAGTCGAGGCAGGTCTGGATGAACTCGACCGGGTCGGCCCGGATGTGCTGCGTCTGGGAGCTGGTGACGTCGATGGGCAGCGGGCCCGGAACCAAGCTCGGCGCGACGCCCGTCGTGCGCGGCGGGCCGACCTGGAATCCGAGCTGTCGGATCTGCGCGATCAGCGTCGGCTCGCACAGGACAAACGGTCCGAACTGGCCGGGACGATGGCGTCGGCAACCACGACTCCCACGGACCGGTCCGGTCCTGCGGGCGGCGGATTGCTACACAGGCTGCCGAGACTGCAAGCGGTGCACGAGGTTACGGTCCGTGCAGCGCAAGTCGAGGCGAGCGAAATCGAGAATGCGCTGCGGGCCCAGGTGGAATCGCATCCGGACGCGGCACAGCGCGCCGCATTGTCCGCGGGGATCGAGCGTCGGCTCGCCTCGATCGACACGACCGTCGAGAATCCCGTCGACCGGCTGTTGCAACGCCGGCAGCTTTCGGATGAGCTGGCGGCCTTTGCCCCGTTAGACATCAGCGACGTCCAGCGCAACCCCGACACCCGCACCAAGAGGATTGCGAAGGCGGCCTTGAGGCGCCGGGCGGTGCGGGCCGAGGGGTTGCTGAACCCGTTGGGGTTGGCGGCGCTGGCTGAAATGCGGACGCGGGACAACGCGGCCTGGTGGAAAGAGCTATCGGATACTGAGCGGAAGGCATTGATTGAGACCTATCCGCGGCAGGTCGGCAATGCCGAGGGCATCCCGGCATATGACCGCGACACGGGGCTGGGCCGCCACAAGGCGAACCACTTAGCACTGGCTCGCGCTCGAAAGTTCTTGCAGCAGCAGCTTGTTCGCGGCAAGCTCACCGGCCGCGGTTACAAGTTATTGATGCGCCTTGACCGGCTCGCGGACGAACTTGCCAAGGCGAGTGCTGCGGCCTGGCTGGCCGGGGTCGGCGGGCCGTTGCTTCTGGCGTTCGACCCATTGGAGTTCGGCGGTGATGGACGCGCGGTGGTCGGCTTCAGCAGCGACCCCAAAAATCCCGACCCGTACCAGGCGAAGTCGGTGTCCTTTCATGTGCCCGGAAATAAGACGACGATAGACACGCTCGACCGCTATATGCCCGAAGCGCTCAACCACCTGCAGTCCACGCTGCGCGAGGAGCCGGCGTTGTCGGCGGCGTCGATCGCCTGGATTGGCTACGACGCACCCAACGACATGGACGAATGGCGCGTTGCGGGGCCACAGTTGGCGCGCAAGGGCGGTGAGATTCTCTACAGCGACATCCGCGCGTTCTGTGCCGCCCACCATCCATGGGCAGATGACGACGATCCATGGCCAAATGACGACGACCCTTCATCTGGCATCCACGTATACGGGCATTCGTACGGATCGACCACCCTCGGCTATGCCGGGCTTGGTGGGCGGCTGGACGATTATGTGCGCTCGATCGTCCTGGTGGCTTCACCTGGCGTCCCGCAGCGGCACGAAAGCGAGTTCGGCGATGTCGATCTCTATGTGGCGGCGTCGTCATGGGACTTCGTCGCAGGACTAGGTGGACCGACAGCCGACTCGTCGGGCCGGATTCTCGGGCTCGGCCTTGGTCGCGACGCGTACATGAAATCCTTTGGGGACAAAAAGGTGAGGATCACCTCCGAGTTCCCAGCCACGATGAACACCAAGGAAACCTACGGAACTCACGAGGTCTACTACAGCTACGTGGATTCGAGCGCCGATCCACCGGTGCGCACCGAGTTCCTGGCCAACGCCGGTCGGATCTCCGCCGGGCATCCCGAACGGTTACACCTCGAGCGACACCGCACCATCCACGAGGAGCCCCGGCGCATCCGCGGACAGCGCGTGCAGACCGTCGAACCCGCCGCCGGGCGGCCGTTGCGCCTCGACGGCGATACCGGCGCTCAATTCTCAGCCGGCCGCAACAAAAGCCGTTACTGGAACCCGCGCTGGCAGCCCGGAGACGACGGTGCGGATTCCACTCAGGTCGTCGAGGACGCTCCGGACAGTCCCCACGAGGACATCGCCTCCACACCTGACGCAGGATCCGACAGCGACCTGGCGGTGCGCGACGACGGCCAATCGGCGCCGAGTCCCGATGAATTGGTGATGACACCGGCCAGCGCCGGTCTAGAGGTGCGCGGGCTCGGGCCGAACCCCGGTAAAGAGGTGGCCGGTGACCTCGAAGGTAAAGGCTCCGAGGACGTTGAACGGACGCCCAGCGGTGGCGTTGCTGCGTTCGACTTCGACGGCACACTGGCTACCCGCGAAACCCCGCCGGACTTCCTGGCGCGAACCTTTGGGTGGCCACGGGTGATCGCGGCGGCGGTGCGGATCGCTGTGCAGAAAGGCAGGCGTAGCGCTTTCGGGTTTGAGGTGGTCGCACACCTGTTCAAGGGCATGCCGGAGACGGAGTTTGCCGAGCGGGCGAAGTCCTACGCCGAGACGCTGCCCGGCTTGCTGAGGCCCGAGCTGCTGAAGGCGATACGGTGGCACAAGCGCCAAGGCAATGCGGTCGTCATCGTCTCGGAGGGACCTGCCGCCGTCCTGCGGCACCTCGCCGAGGAGCTCGGCGTCGATGCCGTGCTCGGTGGTGAGCTGGAGGTCGATGACGCGGGCATTCTCACCGGCGAGATCGTGGGCGGCAAGCCGACTCGAGGGGACCACAAGCTTACGCGTCTGAATTCCTGGCTTGCCGAACACGGTGTGCGCCCCGACGTCGAGCGGTGGGCTTACGGCAATACGTCGAACGACGAGGCGATGTTGGAGGCGGCCCACCATCCCACCTGGGTTGGCCGCCGGGCCCGTCCTGCTGAGGGTGATTGTCTGGCGCAGGCGATGGCGGTGCTCGGCGAGCTCGGTGACGGGCGGCCGTTGTCGGCGGCGGGTTCAACCGATTGGCGCACGTTGCGCGACGGCGCCGATGCGACCCTCGAGCCGCGGGGGGTTGGCTCTAACGATGAGGTGAGATCGGTTGCGGGGGAGGCGATTCAGCCGATTCTGACCGATTCCGGCCGCGAGTTGACGGTGGTGATCCTCGACACCGGCGAGGTCGACGATCATGCCGTGGTTTTCGCGCAGGTCGGCGAACGCATCGTGGTGTTCGATCCCAGGGCGCGGGAGTGGTTGCGCGCGGCCGGTGAAGACGTGGGATTTTCGAAAGCGCCAGTGGGCAAACATCGCACCGCGTTGCCACTGGACTACGAACGGTGGCAGCAGGTGCAGCGGTATGGCCGTGTGGAGAGGGCGTGGGCTGCGCACTTCGGTCATCTGCGCCCCGGTGACTCTCGGTTGTATCCGATGCCGGTCGATACCACCGTGCGCCCCGACGACCAGATGCCCGACAAGCCCATCCGCACCGCCGAGCCCCCCGAAGGCGCATCGGCGCGGCCGTTGCAGTGGCTTGTGCGGGGTGACGACGAGGCCGGCGACCACGTGCCGGAGGACTTGTCGCACGCGTTCGATTGGTTTACCGAGCATCTGTCGGACTGGCCGGAGGACAACCGCGACGAGATCGCCGACGCATTGGTGCCGGTGTTGACCTATGCGCTCACAAACACCGCCGGGGCAGTGGAGCTGGTCGTGCAGGAAACCGGCGCGCCGGGCGATCGCGAGCTGTTGATTACCGTCCTGGACACCGCCGACAAGCTGCCTCCGTCGAATATCGTTGCCAGCCCGTTGGGTTCGCCGCTGGCTGCTCGTTTGTGCGATGACGCCGCGAAGTGGGGTCGTGAAATCCAGTTCAGCATCCGCGAACGCGAGGATGAACGCCTCGATCCAGGTCTACGGGACGATGGTATCGCTCGTGGCAGTGGCTTTCCAGATCAACCGTTGCGGATCGGGAACCATCCGAGCGGCAATGGACGCGATGCGGACGGGTCACTGAAAGACGCCAAGCGCCCCGACGACCAGATGCCCGACAAGCCCATCCGCACCGCCGAACGGTCGTCGGAAGCTGAACCTGTCACACCTGAGGACATCGGCGATGACGACTACGTTTCTCTGCGGCTGCAGGCCGCCGATGGAGTTGCAGAGTCCCCCCCAGATGGCCACGCCGATTCGGATGCAGGCGGGTCAGCATGGACAGCGGTCGGTGCGGTGGTGAACGGTTCTGCAGAGGCGGGCGGCCTCGATGCACCGGACGGTGCCGGAGTCCGCAGTTCGGGTGCGATGTCGGTGGTCGATTATCGGTCCGCCAGCGACGGCGAGCTAATTGCGCAGTATCGGGGTGGCGACAAGGACGCTTTCGGCGAACTTTATAGACGCCATTTCGGCTTCGCCGTTGCCTACGCGCGAAAAATATGGGCGAACCGGGGTGAGGAGGTCGCGAGCGAAGCGTTCGACAAGGTTATGCAGGCGCTCGAAAACGGTCATGGTCCCAATGGGGATCGTTTCCGCGGGTATCTAGCGGCGGCCGTGAGGACGGCCGCGGTCGACATCAGCAGGCGGCTGAATGGGGAAGTTCTCACCGACTTGACTGACCCCGCGCACAAAAGCCGTCTGGAGCTGCCGGTGCGGGACGAATACCATCATGAGCCGTCGACCCTAGAGCGGGCCTTCAAGCAGTTGAGTCCGGAATGGCAGTTGGCGCTGCGGTTGGATTATCTCGACAAATCACCGACCGAGATCGCCAAACGAACGGGCAAGCGCTCAGCGAATGCCGCGTCGGCGCTTGTTCACCGTGCGAAGACGGGGTTGCGCACGCGGATTGCGGCGATCGAAGCCGCAGAATCTGAGGTTCGGAATCGTCCCCACGAGGACGTCGCCACTAGACCCGATGCTGGTTCGAGCCAGCACACCTCGCGGGAGGACCTGAACGGGCTGTTGGATTCCGGCCGTTTCGAAGACCGCCTGGAGGAAGGCGAGGGCCGCCGGGCCGGTCGTGCTGAGGGTGATTGTCTGGCGCAGGCGATGGCGGTGCTCGGCGAGCTCGGTGACGGGCGGCCGTTGTCGGCGGCGGGTTCAACCGATTGGCGCACGTTGCGCGACGGTGCCGATGCGACCCTCGAGCCGCGGGGTGTCGGCTCTGACGATGAGGTGAGATCGGTTGCGGGGGAGGCGATTCAGCCGATTCTGACCGATTCCGGCCGCGAGTTGACGGTGGTGATCCTCGACACCGGCGAGGTCGACGATCATGCCGTGGTTTTCGCCCGGGTCGGCGAACGCATCGTGGTGTTCGATCCCAGGGCGCGGGAGTGGTTGCGCGCGGCCGGTGCAGATGTGGGCTTTTCGAAAGCGCCTGCGGGCAAACATCGCACCGCGTTGCCGCTGGATTACGAACGGTGGCAGCAGGTGCAGGGGTATGGCCGTGTGGAGAGGGCGTGGGCTGCGCACTTCGGTCATCTGCGCCCCGGTGACTCTCGGTTGTATCCGATGCCGGTCGATACCACCGTGCGTCCCGACGACCAGATGCCCGACAAGCCCATCCGAACCGCCGAGCGCACGCCTGAGCCTGAGCCAACTGCCCACAAGGAAGGCAACCTCACGCTTGCTTATCTCCTCTATCATCAACTGTTCGTCGAACCCAGCTCGGCTCCACACACGGATCGCGCGAGCACCAAGGCGGTGGCGAAAGCGGCCCTGGCCAAGCGGGGAGTGCAGTCGGCCGACGAGTTGATGAATCCGTGGGGTTCGGCAGACGAAGCGGAAGCAGTGGCGAGAGCGAATGCCCTGTGGTGGGCGGAGTTATCAGAGCCTGAGCGGCAGGATCTGATCGAGACTGATCCGTACCGGATCGGCAACGCCGAGGGCATCTGGCCGGAGCATCGCCTCGCCGCGAATAGGATTGTGTGGGAGCGCGTTCGGCGCGTCGCCGATCGACTATGGTCCAAACCCAGAGGTAGCCTGAAAGGCCGCGATCTCAAGTTTCTGCGCCAGGTGCTGCGGATCGAGGGGTGGCTGCGCAAGGCGCGCGTGGTCGAGGAACGGACCGGTGTGGGCGCGCCGGCGTGCCCGATTACGAAACCGTCATCGGGGCTGCTGGCGCTTGACCCCTTCGCGTTCGGCGGTGACGGCCACGTCGTGATCTGCTGCGGCGATCCCTCCCAGGCGGCCGAGGAGTTGTGGATTCTCGCGAAGGGGGCATTCGATGTAGACACCATCGTTGACCATCTGCGGTCCACGGGCTCAGGGACGCTTCTGCTGCGGGCCGGCGGAGAGGCGTCGGGGCTTCGACGTCGGACCGGTACTGCCAGCGTCGGCACCGCCGGCGCGCTTTACACCGAACTCGCTGCCCACCGCGTTGTCCGGAATGTGTGGGCAGACAAGGGAAACGGTGTGCCGTTCACCAACGTCCGCGTGCGCGCTGGGCGCGCGTCGACCACTGCCGCCGATCGGGCCGCGTCCAACGGCACCATCGCTCCCGCCAGCGGATTGTGGGTCCCAGTGGGCGCCGGTGTGGCGGCCCACCGGGGGGCGTCTCATGACTACCCCGAGCTAAGCCGGGCCGCCTACATAGCGGCCTTGGAGCAGGAGGCGGATGGCGTCGAAGGCGATGTGCGGCGTACCAAGGACACCAAGGACGAGGACGGGTGCCTGATTTTGTGGCACGACGCGACGGCCGAACGCCTCACCGGCTGTAAGCGTCGCGTCAGCGACATGACCCTCGCCGAGCTGAAGGAACTGTATCCCGAGGTGCTAACCGTCGAGGAGTGGCTGGGTCTGATCCTCGCATCCAAGCGGCCGGTGACCGTGTTCGCCGAAGTCAAACAACCTGGAGTCGAACTCGAGCTGGTGGAGTTGCTGACGCGCAGGGGTCTCGCGGGTCCCGCAACGGCGGACCGGCCTGGGGCGGCGGTGATTTCGTTCAATCCGCGAGCTTTGCGTCGGGTGCGTGCCGCTTCGGCGACCTTGCCGACGGTGCTGCTGGCCGGCTGGGATTCCGGGGGTATCCCCCCGCGGATACGGCGCGTGCTGGGGAGCACGCCGAAAAAGAACGCACGGTTCGACGAAGCCTTCGGGCAGGTACGCCGCCTGGCCCGCAGCATCGGCGCCACCGCGATCGGCCCCACGATTGCGACGCTCCGCCGCCACCCCGATCTCGTCGAGAAGGCGGCCGACGCCGGCCTGGGCGTCTATTGCTGGACCCTCAACGAGCAGCGCGATTGGGAGTACATCCGGGCTCTGGGTGACGGTCGTGTCTGGGTCGCTACCGACCTTCCCAGTGCGGCCAAAGCTGTGCTGGAGGGCGCACCCAGCGATTCCGACACTCAACAGAAGCCGCCCCGCGAAAGCACCCGCCTGACAGCCGGACCTGAATCGGGCCCCGGCGAGTTCGAGAATGTGTCGGTACATCCTGACGAAGTCGACGAAGATGTTGCGCACCCGCTGATGGCCGAGCGTCGACGGCAGCTGGCCGAGCAGGGCGTCGAAGGACTCTCTCCGCATGTCGGGATGACCATGGCCGCCTTAGAACTCTCGTTCGTTGTGCTCGGCGTGGACGGTGAGTCCAAGTCTGAATTGGCGGCGCGGATCATGGAGGTGCTCGAGGCCAGCACGGATCGGCGGGTGCTGGACATGCTCGAAGGCGGCGCGGTTCCGGTCGACTTCGAATGGGTGTCCGAGTCCGGCGATGTGCGTTCGCGGCGCGGCTTTGTTCGGATGGTCGGTGACGAGATTCGGATGCGGACGCCGATTAGCGGTGCGGCACAAGATAATCCATTCCTCATCTCGCCCGTGAGCCGCGAGCCCGCCATCGACGAGAGCTCCTCACCCGCCGAGTCAGCGCCGCCGCCTCCTGTCAATACCGGCAAGGCGGACGGTCGTCAACCGTTATCCGCCGCTGCGGACGATTCGTCCACCCGGAACCCGGTTGCGCCAACCGATGCCGACCTGTCGCCGGCAGACCGCGATGCTGCGAATCGCTTGGCGTTGCGAAACTACCGTGCCCGGCTGCAGGAGGCCGGTGAGGAGTTGAGCAGCGCCGACCAGCTGGCACTGGACGGGGCGGACCGACTTCAGAAGCAGTTGAGCGAGGTGGATACTGCCGTCGGGCGGGCCGCGGAGCGCGTGTATCTGGTGGAGTTCGACCCCCTGGTTTTTGCTGGGGAAGGACGCGCGGTGCTGCGCTTCGGTGATGGTCCGGATGCGGTATCGGTGCCGCATGTGCCCTGGCTGGGAACGAGATATCCGTCTGCCGACGACGTGGACCGCGCCGAGTTCCGGGCCAGGGTCGAGCAGTTGGATCCGACGGAGTTGTCCTCCGAAGCGATCGCCGAAGCGCTCTATCGGCCGGTGCCAATTCACCACGTCACCGGTTTCCTCGATGGTCGGCTTTCGGGGCTTAAGAGCGGTGTGGTGCTCAGGTTGCAGCAGCATGTCTCCGAAACCCTCGACAACGCTTTCTGGGTGTCGGCCGACCTTGCCAATCTCTCGGGGCTCGACAAGAAGCTTGGCAGGGTCGTCGCCGACTACCATTACGCCAACATTGCTGCCATTTTCCATCTCGCACTTGCGGAATCAGGCGCAGGGGTGGTGTCGGTGCAGACCGGCGGAGATGAATTTGGCGCAGTCGTTGTCGGCACCATCGGCCGCGCAACCATTGCATCGGCAGTGGCCAAGGCCGAGGCTGAGGTCGAGGAATACGCTCGAGAGCACAACCTGTCCGACATCCCCCACAAGAAAAAGGGGAGGAAACCAGGTGTCGGACTGCATCTCGGTTACACCGAGATTCTGCCCAATCGGAAGCTCGAACACATCTTCATGGCCGCGGACCTCGGCGTGGATCGCAGCAAGCAAAGGAGCAGGAATGTCGCAGGAGAGCCGGGACGAGCGATTGGGGTTGACGGGCCTGACTCCGCAGGAACGCAGGCGTCGCATCGAAGAGCTGGAACTCGAACTCGCCCTGGAAGAGCAGGCAGCGAAGGCGAAGTTAGAAGCGGTGCGGCGGAAGAAGCTGGACGCCGAGCACGCTCGGAAAGAGATTTCCGGGACCTGCTGAGCAGCGGCGTCGAGTACCCGCATCCCGAGAAGGAGAAAAAGGCCGCGTTCCTGGCCGCGGCAGCCCGAATCCTGGACGAGGCGGACGGCGAAGTTACTCCTGACGCGCTGATGGCCTTGTACGAGCCGCTCCTCAAGGATGAGGTCACCCACTTCCCTGACGCTCGCGGTGAGGGATTCAAGAGCGGCGAGCGAGCCCGGGCGCGAGCGTGGAAAACCGACACCGTTGAATCCGGCTTCCTCGTGTTGGTCGAGCTGGTCGGCCTCAAAGACCTCAACAACCATGTAGGGAACCGCGCAGAAGAAGCCAATGCCCATTACCGTGCCTACACCGAAATCGTCCGCACCGTATTCGAGGCGACGGGTGCGATGGTCGGTCCGATGCGTACCGGCGGGCCCGAAACCGCTCTAACCGCTGTCGGCGCGATCGATGCGTCCATTATCGACGCCGCGATCATCGCGATCGACCGCATGATCGGCAGCTACAACCGGCGCAAGGGCCTCGCGGACATCGTAAATGAGTCGAACCCCGATCAGCCGGGGGTTCACCTGCGCATGGTGTATTCGGATATCGATGCCCACGCGGCAGCATTTAGCCCCCTACCAGTGCCCGCCAGGGCGCTGTTTGACCTCCATAAATCGGGTGCCGAGGCGGCGTCCTACGCCGACGTGGAAGTAACGCTAGGGGCAATGGATTCGGGCTCGTGGGCGCTGGTGGCCGATCGGTATGCCTATCTCGCGGTGAATATCGGTGGCGACGTCTATTGGGAGGATCCGCGCACCGGGCGGCGTTCTTCCTCGCCGCCGTATTGGGGTGAAGACGCGAGGTCCCGCAAAGCTGTGGGGTACGTCGATGCCAATGACAAGCCGGTGAACGAGCTGAGCGACCGTGACCAACAGCTCGCCGCCGCCGACGAAATCGGCCTCGTTCACGGCCAGCTGCCGCCCGACGAAGCGGCTCTAGACGCCGCGGTGCTCGCCGAGGAGCCCGTCGCGCACCTGGCGTTGCCGGGTGCGGCGAAGGTGTGTCTGGTCGAGACGGTGGATTTTGTTTCGCAGTTGACTGACTACGAGGGTGTCGTCCCGGTGGCCGAGGACGCTCCGGGGCTGACGGACCGGGGTGCGGGATATGGCTGGGTGGCTCTCACCTTGGGTGGCGATTGGCATGGTGTGCCACGGGGTTCCGGTGTAGCAGACGGCGCGCAACTGTCGACCCCGGACGCCGTCGCGGCACACGTGCGTGAGCACGGTGGGTTCGTGGTGCGGGCTGTGCAGTCCGCGCTGCTGCGCGATCCGGACAAGGCCGGTGCGCATCTGTCGGTGGTGTACCGGGCCGGTGACCATCCGGATTTCGATGACAGTGACGACACGATCCGGATCCACGACGTGGTCTTCGTGACAGTGGACGGTGAGTTAACGCCGGAGGTGCGTGACCGTCCCTACCGTGATGGCGAGCAACTCGAGGAGGGAGAGGAGCTGTACACCATCGTTTTCGAGAATCACTCTGCGGTGGGCCGGATGCTGCCCGAGCATCCTCTCGCCGATGGAGAGGCGTCGTTGGCTGAGCCTGGGCGCACCGCGCCCCCAACCCGCATGGGCGGCCCACTCGACGGACAGGAATCCGGGAGTTTCTCGAACGAGCGCGACGATCCCGGTGCTCCCGGGTCCGAGAGTCTGCCCTTGGACGAAATCTTCGCCGGCGAGTGGTGGCCGTCGGATGCCATCATCACCGACGACCAGGCCGCTGCGGCCGACGAGGCATGGGAGCGTTTCCCCGGCGGCAGGGACGCCGCCGAGCGCGATCTCGGCGCTGCTGATCTGGGTAAGGTTCGTCGGCGGGCGATCACCGTGGATGCGTGGTACGCCAGGTTAGATGAGTGGCTCGGTGCTGAGCGGGCGCAGCAGGCGCGCATCGGGTTGCGGTTGCGCGACGCCGAGATTCTCGCTCGGCTAGAAGGAATCCCGACCGCAGAGCGGAATAACGCGGCTCGGCTGCTGTTGCGGCGGACGGCGATGGACCCGGCGCCGGCGTTGGACCGCCGTATCGCCGAGCAGCTGGTCCGCATGCTGGACAAGGCTGACCGGCTTGTGGATCGGCTGCCTGGGATGGGCCGGGTTTATGTTCGGGCACTGGACCTGGTGGCGATTAGCAACGCTTCGGTGCGGGGTCACCCCGAGTGGCGGCAGCTGGGTCCGCGGTGGGTCGAGATCTGGGTAGAGAACCCGGATTCGGCTAGCGAGCTGGCTTTGCATGTGGTGGCGCCGGGGACGCGGCTGTCAGAGCTCGGCGATGAGGTGATGTTCGGCATCGAGCACGCGCGAAATGCGCGTCGGCTGCTGCCCGGTGCGGCGACGCCAGTCGGGGTGCGGTTCCGTGTCGATACGCCTCGCGCGCGCGCCAACGCCGCACTGCACGAAATCGACGGGCAGCGGTTGCTGGCCGATCTGGTCGCGGGGAATGCGATGCATGAGGCCCGGGCGATGCGGTCCGGCGAAGTGGTGCCGGTCATCGAGAATCTGGTCGTCTCCGGCGACACCGCCGCGATCGCTGGATTTGCGTTGCGGGGTGCGCCGCACACCGGTATTCAGCGGATTACGGTGCTGGATGACTCGCCGGGCATGGGGCCGGTCGAACATGCCTCCGAACTTGGAGTTCCCGTGTATGTCATTGGTGCGCAAGGCAGCCCGGAATCCGCAGCAGAGCAGGTGCGCCCGGCCGATCCGCGTTTCGGCGCCATCAGTGTGCCTGGCGCCGACAACCCGCTGAAACTGGCTGAGATCACGCTCGGCGAGCACGACCCCGACAGTAGCGTTGGTGCCGAGGGCGGGGAGCCGCACGAGGGACAGCCGGAATCACGCGTCGAGCCGCCGGAGACCGCCGATCGGTCGGCGCTGCCTGAGCCGGTCATCGCTGCGCATGGAGACGGGGCTTGGGGTCAGCTGAGCCCGGGACACTTCGGCTGGTCGCCGCGGGACGTCGCCATCGGGTGGGCCTCCGATGCGGTCGTGGTCCTGCGGACAGACGACAGCCAAGTGTTCATCCAACTCGGCGACGTGGATGCGGTGGCGTTGGGGACCACTGAGGACCCGCACCGCGTCCGCGTTCGCCCTGGCGCAGACGTCGTGCAGGTGGCGCGGGCGATCACCGCGGCATTGGAGGGCCCGGCCGGACGTCGCCATGCCGAGCTCGTGAACTCCATCGCGGCCCGATACGGCATGTCGCCGGGCGAGGGACGCTGGGCGGCTGTTACGGAGTACTGCGCCCGCCGCACCGCCATCCTGGAGGACCAAGAGAGCCGGGACCAACATCTTCCGCGAATGCAGCAGATCCTGCGGCACTCTGCGACGGCGCCGCCGCCGTCGATGACCGACCTGCGGGGCGCCCATCTCGACTGGCCCGACATCGAACTCGAGTGGACGGAATCGAAATCGATTCTGGAGGTGCGGACGAGGCACCGCGGTTCGGTCTATTTCCGGGTCGCGGCACCGGGCGAATCGGACTTGGTCGCCGAGGATGGTACGGAGGCGAACCCGTACCGAGTAGAGGTGGGCGTCGAGGCGGACGGCCCGTTTTTCGTCCCGGAGGTCGTGGCCGCCGTCGCGGGAGCGATCGAGTCGCCGCCGAATGCGGAGACCGGGAACCGCGCGCTCGACGAGGCCGCCGGTCTGATCCACAGAGACTATAAGCGCAGACCCTGGGCCGGCCTGGCGCAGTTCCACGCGCTGCTGTCCCTGCGTGAAATCGACCCTGCGCACCGAACCGATTACGACCTCATGCTCGGCCCGCTGGCCCAGCTCCTCGTGGACTACGGGCGGATCTCCCCGGACGAGGTGCCCTCGGATCTCGGGCAAGATCCGGCAGTGGGACGGCTCGATGTTTTGGTGAAGCGGGCGCAGTGGTTGGCTCCCGACGGTCCGAATACGGAGCGAAGCGGCGCCCTGGCAGGAGGCGCCTACGCGCAGTATCTCGAAGACCTCGAAGCGTTCGGTGATCCCGGTGAGGACTCGTTCGACGTGTCGCTTGATGGTTGGCGGGGTCTCGACCAGGAGCAGCGACAGGCGTGGGTCGCCCAGCCCCAGGAGTTGCTCGGTGGAGGGGGAGTCGTTGGACGCGAGGGAGTTCCGGCACGCTGGCAGGACGCGGCGAACCGGTGGCGAATGGTGCACCGGCTGCGGGCGCTGCAGACCAAAGCTGTCGTGGAACCGCTGTCTGAGACCGATCTCGCCGAGCTATCGGTCTTGTCGGACGCCGTCGTTCAGTTGGAGGCGCTCGAGGACAGTGCCGCGGTGTTCGATCACCGTGTACCGGTATACCTGGTGTTCTTAGACCCGCATACAGGTGTGATCGGATTGACATTGGGAGATCCCGATGTCGCCGACACAGTGGTCGCCGACGTGATCTACAAAATGCCGTGTGGTGCAGCGAATTACGGCCAGTACCTGACCAGTCTGCATGCCCAAAGGCTCGCCGGCGAGGACTCCGGTGCTGTTGCATCGACGGTGTATTCCGGTCCGGATCTGCAGACTGTGCAAGGTCAGGTCGGCAATCATCTGCGCGATCGGGAACGCACCCGCGATTTCTACAACAATCGTCGGCCGGGTTTGCAGCAGGGGAGTTCGTCGTGGGACGTGCATTGGCACCGGTACGGCGATATCGCCGATGACGTCGCGGCGGCGGCCGACCGGCCCGTGGACACGATGCAAGTCGTTGTGCCGGTGCTTGATCCGCTGCGGACAACCGAGTTGGACGGCCATCCGCTGGATTGCGCGGAACTGGTCGTCCGCGCGGCGGTCGGCGTGGGGAGACATTCCTCGATATTGAACCGACCGCTGTCGGCGACTGAGGTCGCCATCGCGACGGACGCGGACTGGGAGCCCCGCGAGACGTTCGGCCACGTCGCGCAGATCATGGCGGGGCTGAACGACGGCGATTGGGCCGTCATATCGGTCGACCGGCTCGATCAAGCAGTAGGTCCCTATGATCCGGTGGCCCACGCCATCGTCGCGGCCAACATCTTTGGTCGAAAAGTCTGGCTCGACCCGGCCAGAATCAAGCGCGAATCGCCTGCCGATTGGAAGGCGTTGCGTGCCGGTAAGCCGATCGAGCTGGCCAAGTATTTCTACGAATACCGTGAAGGCGACTGGGATTTCCCCGGCGCTCAGATCGACGCCATCCTGTTTCCGGACGGCGGAGCCAGCCGCCCGCTGCAGGGCGGAGAGCCAGCGAGTGGTTGCGGCCCGATTCACCCGATGGGAGCCGAACTGAATGGCGCTCCGGATCCCACAACCGCACAGCGGTTCCTGCAGCCGAGCGACGCCGACGACACCGAACCGTCCTCGCAAGCCGAACCCGTCACGGCCGAACCGGACGTCGACGGTCCGTCCGTGCCGCTGGGGTGGCCCGGATATTCAGGGCCGTTCGCTGTCATCTTTTGGCTCACGGCGGTGTCTCAGCCCACCGAGTTGGCGCCGCGGGTGTTTTTTGAATCGTTGGGGTCGGGTGCCGACCGTGAGCCCTTTGCTCTCCTGAAGGCAGGGTTGCGGGCCTTGCGTCCGGGCGCGTCGGCGCTCGTGGCACCGCCGCGGGGCGGCATCTATTTTGCGGTCAACGACGGTGGCGAGATTTCTCTCATGGACCGCCACACCGGGAAACAGTCGGGCTGGCCCAATGACTGGGATGAGGACACGGAATCGCGCCCGGCCGTCGGGTACTTCAACGCCAAAGGCGAGGTGCTGAACGCGCTGCTCGACCCGGACACCCAGCTTGCCATCGTCGACGTTGGCAACGTCGAAGAAAGCCTCGGCGACCGTGCGAGTTCCGGCGATAGCCCGCTCAGTGATGTCTTCGACGCGGGACGGCGAGAGCGCCAGATCAAGGTCGACGCGTTGGCCGATACCCTGTCGGGCAAAAAGGGGCCCTTCGATGTCATCTTCAGTGGCGAGTTTCGCGCATCTCGGGGATCGTCAACATTGATTTTGGAAGGGGCCGTCTTCCCCACCGGCGAGTCGCATCTCACCGGATTTCCGCCGGCTGGCCAGATGGAGATTCGTGTTGAGCGCGACCAAGACGACAAGCCGTTGGTGTACGACGGGTACCTGACTTTGGAGCCGGGGCACCGGCTGCAGTCTAAGCGGGAAGAATTTGTTGTAGCGCTGTCTGCTGATTTAAAGCGCCTCTTTCGCAACGATCGTATCGAGCTTCACGAGCGGGCCGACGACACTCGAGATCTGGCCGGACTGCTGACCAAGTTGGGCGGGAGTGAGAGCCACCCCAATCCCGCCCACACTCCGCCGCCGCCCGATTCGGATATCGCTGTCGAGAGTGGGCAGGTGGTAGGTGCCGGCCATGACCTGGCCGTCAATCGGAATCATGAGCGGCAAACACGTTCTGAAACGCTCTCGCTCTCCTACGCCTTGAATGGGATTGATTCTGAGTACCGGCGAAACGAGGCGGCGGCTCTCCAGTTGGCGCGCGAGTTCGCCGCGCATCTGTCAGGCGAATATGGACCATTCGAAGTCAACTTCGTGGGCTCTGTTGGCCGATTTGGCAAATCTTGGCGGTCGTCAGCAGTGATTTTGTCCGGTTTCATCCAGTCCCGTTACCCGAACAACGGTAATGGCGCCGTCGAGTTTCGTGTTTATCGCGACCTCCACGAGTGTCCTGTGGTGGAAATGAACCTTGCTCTCGCAACCCCGAAGGCTCAGCAACAATTCCGCCACGTGCTGTACCCCATGTTCGAAGACTTCTTTCGCAGCCACAATGTAATGCGCATCAAGGTTCGGGATGATGTCCTTGACCGCAACAAGGTTGCGCTGACTGGGATCCGGTTTCAGCAGAAACCGACGGAGCGTGAGGCGATGGCTGACATCCGCCGACACGCCCAGGACCTCGTGGATTTTTCCGGGACCAAGAGGGCTGTACGCAAAGAGCTCAAGAAAGTGATCCGCAGCCTCGATCCGAAACACCCCGATCGCTGGCCGACTCGCCAAGAGTTGGCGCAGCTGTCCGCCAAAGACTTCCCCGATCTGGGCGCCAAACTGCTGGCTGAGACAGTGGAGATGCGCGTTCGCAACCTCAACCAAGCGACCGCAGGCGACATATCCGACAGGCAGGGGTTGCCGCACGCAGCTGCGATCGAGTATGGGCACTCGCCCGACGCCACTGTTGCACAGCGGGTGCACGATGAGGGTTTCGCGACGTTGTTCGCCACGTATGTCGGTGGGATGGAGCGACCTTCAGACCCGCTGGCCGAAGCGATCGTGGAAGCGGGGTGTGCGCAGGAGGATTTCGTTGTCGACCTGACGACGGTTGCCATGCCGGAACCATTGGACGATGGCGACGTCGTCGATTACATCGTCCATCTGAGCGAACCAACGAGCGATGCGGGTCGCTCGAGTCCAGAGCATCGGGGACGACGCCACGACCCTCGGCTGTACCCGATGCCGGTCGACGCGATTGCGCGCCCGGACGACCAGATGCCCGACAAGCCCATCCGAACCGCCGAACGCTCGCCTGAGCAAGGATCGGTGGAAGAGGGTGACGGCGATTCTGAAGGTCAAACTGAATTTGTCACACCGGAGGACACCGGCGGTGACGTCGACATTCCGCTGCGATTGCAGACCACCGACGCCATCGGAGATGCAGAGCCCCACCCCGACGACCGGGATTTCCTGGGAGCCATGGTCGACGACGCTGTCAGCGCGCAGCGGCGGACGGACGCGGGCGCCGCCGACGACCCACACCGCGGTTCCACAGATCAGGCTCTCGCAGCGATTCCCGGCGTAGAAGATCTGGGCAACGGGCTGTTCCGCGGCGGGGGATTCCTTATCGAACGCCACGGCGACGGTCTGCGGCTGCACCGAACGCACACACTCACGTTCGGCAATCCAGAAGACCGGCTGACCGCCATCGCGGTGGTGGATAGCGGTGACGGCGAGATAATCGTCCACACCCGACTCCATCTCAGCCGAATGGCCAGACCGACATACCGCGAGATGTTCTACCGGAGCGGTGAGGAGGGCACGCAGGTACACCTGGCAGACGAGATGCGCGGCGACCTCGACCGCTTGGCGGCCATACCACTCGAACAGCAGCTCACCGAAGCGGGATTCGAGGCCGTCGCTCCCGGCATCAGCCGTCTGCGGTGCGGCGACTCCGATTTCACCGTCGTCATGGGCACGGACGGGGGGACCGAGGTCTTTGTGTCGATGGGCGGTCCGGTCATGGACAGATTGGTGGCGAACGCACGGGTGGTCGAGGTGGAATCGGAGAGCGGTGGCTGGGACGCTGGCCTGGCTCTTCGGTTGCGCAACGATTGGCTGGAGCTCACCCTTCCTTGCAGAACGGGCAAACCCATTCGCGGACAAACCATCCGCCCGCTGAGTTCAGCAGATTTGGGGTTGAGGCCATTCGCCGCGCGGCTGGAGGACACCGGTTTCGTCGTCGGTGGCGACAACGAAACTGCAGTGATCCTCGGGCTCACCGCGATCAACGGCATCTCGATCGAGGAGCTGGAGCGCCGGATGCGGCCTGGTTTTCGTTCGTCCGGATTCGTCGGCTCGGAGGAGGGTTTCCTAGGACTCGATGACGATCTGCGCGAGACGATGGCCCGCGACAACGACCTGATCCGGGCGCTCGGTCTTAGCCATGCCGACCTCGCCGAAGCCCTCAAGCTCAACAGCGAGCTTTCCGACGTGTGGGCTGTGAAACGCTACCTGGGCGCGGACGACAGCGTCTATACCGTCGCCGCCACCTATTACAACGGCCTCCAGTTCTCGCCGTTCAGCGACGGCAACACCGGCTCCGCCGACTACAGGGTCGTCAACACCACGACCGGGGCGGCATTACCGCTGCCGCAACTCAGCACACACCTGATCGAGCGCTACGGCTTCTATCAAGGCCCGGGAAGCCCATACCGGACTGCGCCGGAACACATCATTGCCACCTTCGGCCACTTGCTCGAACGCGTGGGCGGGCAGGAGCGCCTCGACCAGGTCGTTGCCGACGTGAACGCCCGCTACGGCTGGTCCGCTCCGGCACCGGCCGATACCACCGGCATCGACGATCCCGAACTAGCCGCCCTATTCGCGAGTATGAGCTCAGCCGAGCAAGCGCAAATGCGGGACATCTTCGAGCGATACGGCGGACTGGACGATGATGCGGGCCCCGCTCAGCCGCACGGGGATTCAGCGGATGGTCGCAGCAAGGACATCACCGCGACCCACGACCCTGGATCTGAACGGGGCTCCCTCGAGTTCGAGAACATGTCGGCACACGATGACGACGTAGATGTGGCGTCCCCCGAATCCGATTCAGGCGTCGTGGCAGATGAAAAATTCGATCCAGCTACGCGGGACGAGAATGATTCGCCTGCAGACTCAGTCCCAGACGCGGAAGCTGTTGACACGGTAGGTGTTTCCGCTGAGCAGCGGTCACTCGACGCGCAGCGTGACGCCGAGCCGCTCGCCGAGGAGCCAGTCGCGCACCTGGCGTTGCCGGGTGCGGCGAAGGTGTGTCTGGTCGAGACGGTGGACTTTGTTTCGCAGTTGACTGACTACGAGGGTGTCGTCCCGGTGGCCGAGGACGCTCCGGGACTGACGGACCGGGGTGCGGGATACGGCTGGGTGGCTCTCACCCTAGGTGCCGATTGGCACGGTGTGCCGCGGGATTCCGGCGTCGCAGACGGCGCGCAACTTTCCACCCCGGACGCCGTCGCGGCACACGTGCGTGAGCACGGTGGGTTCGTGGTGCGGGCTGTGCAGTCCGCGCTGCTGCGCGATCCGGACAAGGCCGGTGCGCATCTGTCGGTGGTGTACCGGGCCGGTGACCACCCGGATTTCGATGACAGTGACGACACGATCCGGATCCACGACGTGGTCTTCGTGACAGTGGACGGTGAGTTAACGCCGGAGGTGCGTGACCGTCCCTACCGTGATGGCGAGCAGCTCGAGGAGGGAGAGGAGCTGTACACCATCGTTTTCGAACACCACCCTGCAGTGGGCCGGAGGCTGCCCGAACATCCTCTCGCCGATGGAGAGGCGTCGTTGGCTGAGCCTGGGCGCACCGCGCCCCCAACTCGGATGGGCGGACCCCTCGACAATGACGACCCGCAGGGCCATTCCACAGATCAGGCCCCCGCCGCGAGTCCAGGCGTGCAACCCCCGTACACCCGCATGGACGGCGACGTCGACTACGACGGTGGCAGCTATACCGAAACGGAGCTGCGCCGCATCGACGGTGTCGAGCATTTCGTGGCGGCGGCGGATCGATGCCGTCAAGTCGCGGGCAACTTGCTCGCGGGTCATGTGTGTCAGCACGGGGATCGGTTGGTGGTGGCGCGGCGGGCCGGGGACATGTTCCCCGATCGTGATGTGATCCTGCAGCGGCCCGGGCAGCCCGAACTCTGCGCCGGGCCGACGACTGGGTGGTCGCCGCGGTCGACTCCGAAGGCGTTCGTCGGACCTGAGATGTGGGTGGTGGCTGCGGCCGAGATCGACCCCGACTCCGAGATCAATCGCCCCGGCAACCGGCTGCGCGACCTCGAACTCGCCGCCGACGAACGATGGGAACGTTATTACGCTGCGGAGGCCGATGAGACCGAGTCGGTTTCCGGTGGCTGTCGCTGCGGTTCATGATGCTCGGCGCGAATTGCTTTACGGTTCATCCGACATCGACGGACGCATGTGGCAGTGGGCAGGCGTGAATGACGAGTCCGGTGCAGCGGTATACCGCCTGACCGGGCGCGGGATACCTCGGCCTGCAGACGTCGCCGGAGGCACGGGTGACGCTGTGCTCGGCCAGTTAGCCGCGGTCACCGGTCAGGCCGGGTTGCGCCGTCCGGCAACCGATTCCGGCCCGCTGACCCAGGTGCGTTTCGAGGAGCGCCGCCGGGTCCGCGCTGCATCCGGTCGACTCGCTGGAGGCGTTCACGACCAGGCTTGCCGAGGACGGTGTGTCTCAGCACAGCTATGCGGTGCTGACGCCGCTGGACCATGACGGCGCGGTCACCGAGCACACGATCTTGGTGTCGAATCGCATCGGCCCGTTGCTGGAGGCGGCCGTTCCGGTGCAGACCGACGCGGGCGGACCTGTCGACATCCCGGGCACGATCCTGGTCTATGACCCCAGTGTGACCCGACAGCTGGGTGCGCATGAGGCCGCGGGACCTGGTGTCGCGCTACGGGGCCCGTGCCGCCGCCATCGTCTACACCCCCGACGGTGTGCCCGTGGTGGCGCCCGGCGGGCCGGTGTGGCTGGACCTGGACGCGGGCCGACCCGGCCACGGTCGCCCCGCCGCCGGCCCGCTACGAGCAGTGGGTGGCGTCGGAGGATCCTGATGCGTTGCGCGGTATGCGCGGCTTCCTCGACAGCCGCGACGAGCGCGCTCCCGCCGACGCGGCGTGGACGACTCGGCTGTTGGGCGCGGCGCTGCGGGTGGTGGACCGCGGCGCGGTGTCGGTTGACCCGCATGACGGCGGGTTGCGGGTCGTGTTGCGCGTCCGCGGTGGGGAGGTGCTGCTGGCGGTCGAGATCGGCTCCGACGGTACACGGACGGTCGAAGTTCACAGCTCTGCAGCAGATTTCGGCTCTGTCGCGGCGAGGATGCAGGCTGCGGGCCGGTTGTCTCGTGGGGACGCGGCCGCGGTGCGGGAGTTGGTGGAGGCGTCCGCGCGCCCGTTGCGCCTCACCGTCGTCGACGCCGATCTTGAGGTCGAAACACCTGACGGGACAGCGGTATTCGCTCTTGGCGACGCGGTGGCCGGCCAGGCCCGCTGCGTGCAGGCGATGGTCGGCCTGACCCTGGAGAAGGGGGTGCCGGTCGCGGACACGCTGCGTGGGTCGATCCTCGGCCATGCCGGCAACTACGCGGGTGAGCTCTCACGGGTGCTCGACGCCGACTGGCACGGCTCGCTCGACAAGGAGGGTAACGCGCACGGGCTATTCGAGTCGTTCCAGCAGATCCACGACCTGGTAGCGGGGCAGGGCGGTTTCGTGCATGTCATGGCCCGGGTGCGGCCCGGTGCGCCACGGGTGGATCAGAGTCCCGACGGCCACGGGTGGACCGTGCACCGCGCCGAGGACGGCACGGTCCTGGTGCGGGAATGGACCGACCGGCCGTGGGAGCTGCCCGCGTCGGCGCAGGATCTCGGTGACGGCGTGTACGAATACCCGTACGCGCACTGGACTCCGCCGGCGCATCATGGACCGCTCGGTGCGATCGTCCATGACGGGAGCCGCTGGGAGAAGCAATGCGATCCGGACGGTCCATCGGAATCGGCCAAAGCGGGCAAGCTGTTCCCCATCACCCGCATCGGCGGCGTGGACGACGCGACCTCAAGCCCGGATTACCCACGGCGACAGGCCGAATACCGCGCGCAGGACCGGAGAATTCGTCAGGTGGACACCCGCTACGCCGAGCGCCTGGGCAAAGTGGTCGACAAGGCCTCGGATCCGGCCAGGGTCAGCCGGCTGGCCCAGGACCTATCGGGTGTGATCGGGCCGTACCGCATTCGGGTCGAACCTAACCCGAGGGGAAGTGCCCGACACCCGTTCTTCGACGGCGAGGTCCTGAGCGGAGACGCGAGGATCGGCTCAATTGCGTTCCACTTCGACCGAGACAAGAAGGGCAACCTCGTCGCTCATCACGGTGGGCTATTCCTCGATCACAAGAGTTCGCGGGGCAAGGGTTTCGCCAAAGCGCTCGCTGCGGAACTCGAGCGTTACTACCGGCGTTCTGGCGTTGATCGCATCCAGGCGTGGGCCACGCGTGAAGGCAGCTACGCATTGGCTCGTCTCGGCTTCACGTGGAATCCCGATCCTCAAAAACTGCAAGAGTCGCTGAACAACGTCAAGGACTCAATTCGCCGACTTAAACCCCAAGTCAGCGAGCAGGCCCAGGCCGAACTTGACGCTATCGTGGAGCGACTGCATCCCAATCATCCTCGCCTGCCAAAGCCCATCGAGTTGGCGGCCCTCGAAACGTTGGCGGAACCCAATCTGGGTCGTGACCTGCTCACTGGCACACCGTGGAACGCGGTCAAGAACCTGCGGGATACCGAGACCGATGACACCGCTGCTCGTACGGGTTTTCGGGAGTTGTTGAACCGCTGGTTCGGCACGAGCGCAGGAGCGCAAGACGTTGTGCCGGAGCTTGATTCATTGCGGACCGCCGCGGGACCGCCGGGGGGCAGTATGCCAAGTCGAAGTCTCGGCCGAGGCGACCGCTATGGGGGCGACTGTCTGGCGCAGGCGATGTCGATTATGGGCGAGTTCGGGGTCGGTGACGGGCGGCCGTTGTCGGCGGCGGGTTCAACTGATTGGCGCACGTTGCGTGATGGTGCCGGGGCGATCCTGGAGCCGCAGCATGTCGGCGGCAGCGGGGATATGAGATCGGTTGCGGGGGCGGCGGTTGCGCCGATCGTGGACGACGTTGGCCATCTGCAGGCCGCCGACAGTGATGGCCAGTCGTCGGCGGGACGTTCGTTGACGGCGTTGATCCTCGACACCGGCGGCGACGACGACCACGCCGTCGTTTTCGCCGAGGTCGGCGAGCGCATCGTCGTGTTCGATCCCAGAGCGCGCGAATGGCTGCGCGCGACCGTTGAGGATGTGGGTTTCTCGAAGGCCCCGGCTGGTATGGGTCGCACCGCGCTGCCGCTGGAGTACGAACGTTGGCTGACAGTGCAGCGCTACGGCCGCGTCGAGAAGGCGTGGACCGCGCACTTCGGCTACGACGGCAGCGGCGACGGGCGGTTGTACCAGAAGCCGGTCGACGTCGATGCCATCGAGTACCCGGACGAGCTGATGCCCGACAAGCCCATCCGAACCGCCGAACGCCCGGTCGTAGACAACTCGCTTACGAAACAGACCACGAATAGTTATGTGGCACAAGGTGGTCCACCGGAAATCTCACTAGTAGGTCGCGATCGAACGGCCGACGAGAGCACCGGTGAGTCGGTCGCTGAGGTTGATCCAGCATCGCAGCTGGCCCATGCCGTCGAGCCTGCTCGCCCCCACGGGCACGAGCCGAGACTCGACGCCATTTCCGGGGATGAATCCGCATCCGTTACCTCCGCGGCGGCGGGTGAACAGCCCGAAGGCGGCTCTGCTCATCCGGGCCATAGGATGCCGGCTGGTTGGGCGGAACGGTGCACTACTGCCTCAGATGTCGGGGAGGAAGTCCAGCGCAGGCCCGAACCCCCTGACACCGCACCGGGCAGCTACCCGGCCGACGCTGTCGGCTTGGGCGGGTGGCTGGCGGAGTTGCGCGGCAACGCCGACATGACCCAACCGGAGCTCGCCGCCGCCGTAAACATAAGTAAGGCCACGGTCAGCGGGATCGAGCGCGGTCGCTGGAGGCCGAGCCGAGATATGTTCGTCCGCTGGTGTTTTGCGTTGGGGGTGTCCGACGCGCTGCGTGAGCAGGCTTTCGCCCACTTCTTTCCACCCGCCCCACCCGCGGACACCGCACCGGGATCCTACCCGGTCACCCCTGTCGGCGTGGGCGGGTGGCTGGCGGCGTTGCGCGGCAACGCCGGCATGACCCAAGCGGAGCTCGCTGCCGCCGCCGCAGATATCAGTAGGAGCACGGTCGGCGAGATCGAGCACGGTCGCGGCTGGCCGACCCGAGATGTGTTCGTCCGCTTGTGTGTTGGGTTGGGGGTGTCTGAGGCGCTGCGTGAGCAGGGTCTTGCGCGCTTCTTTCCACCCGCGGATACCGCACCGGGGTCCTACCCGGTCACCTCTGTCGGCGTGGGCCGGTGGCTGGCGGCGTTGCGCGGCAACGCCGGCATGACCCAACCCGAGCTCGCTGCTGCCGCAGATATCAGTGTCGACTATGCCGGCGGGATCGAGCGCGGTCGCTGGAGGCCGAGCCGAACGATGGTCGCCGGCTTGTGTGATGCGTTGAGCGTGTCCGAGGCGCTGCGTGAGCAGGGTCTTGCCCGTTTCTTTCCGCCCGCGGATACCGCACCGGGGTCCTACCCGGCCACCCCTGCCGGCGTGGGTGGGTGGCTGGCGGCGCTGCGCGGCAACGCTGGTATGAACCAAACGGAGCTCGCCAACGCCGCAGATATCCATACGGCCACTGTCGGCGAGATCGAGAACGGTCGCGGCAGGCCGAGCCGAGAGATCGTCGCCGGCTTGTGTGATGCGTTGAGCGTGTCCGAGGCGCTGCGTGAGCAGGGTCTTGCCCGTTTCTTTCCGCCCGCGGATACCGCACCGGGGTCCTACCCGGCCACCCCTGCCGGCGTGGGTGGGTGGCTGGCGGCGCTGCGCGGCAACGCCGGCATGACCCAACCGGAGCTCGCCGCCGCCGCAGATATCAGTAGGAGCACTGTCGGCGAGATCGAGAACGGTCGGCGCTGGCCGAGCCGAAAAGTGTTCGTTCGCTTGTGTGTTGGGTTGGCGGTGTCTGACGGGCTGCGTGAGCAGGGTCTTGCCCGTTTCTTTCCGCCCGCGGATACCGCACCGGAGTCGTACCCGGCCACCCCTGCCGGCGTGGGCGGGTGGCTGGCGGCGCTGCGCGGCAACGCTGGTATGAACCAAACGGAGCTCGCCGCCGCCGCAGGCATCAGTTTGTCAAAGATCGAGACCGGCCGCGGCTGGCCGAGGCTGCGCACGTTTCGGCGGCTCTGCGACGCGCTTGAGATTCATGGGCCGGCGCGAGTCGAGGCGGTGCGCCGCTTTTATTGCGGCCGCTACCCGGGCGGTGCCGATCCCTTGGAGGAGCAGGACTTTTGGTCTCTGGTCGACACCGCGGTGGACAGCGCGCAGGAGCGTGAGCTGCGCAACCGGATCTATGCCGGTGATCGTGCTGCTGGAGGTCGGCGGGCAGGTTATGACTGGGTCGCTGAACACGCCGCGCGTCGGTGGGCGCGCACACCGTCCGACCGCGACGATCTGTACCAGGTTGCCGCCGAGGTGGTGCTGGCTGCAATCTTCAATCACGCGCCGACCTCGCCGTTTGTCGCCCACGCCTTCGCCGCTTGCCACGGCGCGATCCGCGGCGTTTATTTCGAGCGCCGCTATCCCGGTCTGGACTCGCGCACCCGCCGTATAGTGGGCGCGGTCGCGACCCACCTGCGCGATGTCGAGCCCGCCGCGCCCACTCCCAGGGCCGCCGACATCGCCGCTGCCCTGGGGCTGAGTCTGGCTGATGTCACCGAGGCATTGCGGGTCCTGAGCCAGCGCACCGTCTCGTTGGATCAGCCCGTAGCGGGCCAATCCGGCGAGCAGACGCCACGCGAACTCGCCGATCCGGCGGCGTTGGAAGTCTTCGCCGACCGCGACTTCGTCAACAGCGTGCGCGCCGCACTGGCGGGTTTGGACGACGCCGAGACCGCCAGCAGGCTGGTCGTGCTGCATCTGGGGTACGGTATCCCGCTCAACCAGCAGCCCGACCCCGGGCGGGGGATCGCCGCGGGTGCGGCCCAACAACTGGGCCTGTCCGCACCGCGGGCCAACGAGATCATTTCCACCGCCGTCCCGCTATTGCGCGCCGCGCGAACTCCCGTCGATGGCAGCGAGGCGGAGGGTCAGCGGCAGTCGGGCGGAGCGGACGCGTCGACCGAACCGGAGCCGGATACGCTGGCCGACGCCGATCTGCCGCCAGCCTCGCGGCATTACAGGGCCCTGGTCTTGGACGACAGCGGGCCGGGTCAGAACCCGGCTGGGGCGGGCAGTCCGGACGACTCCGCGCCAGATTGTTCCGATGCCGGTCGTGCAGATGCCGATCTTCACAGGTTGGACGAGGCGCTGCATCCGCTCGACGTGGGAGCCGGCAGTGTCGAAGTGGATGAAGATCGGGTCGAGGACCCTGTTGCCTCGGCTCCGAAGTCGGGACCGGTGAGGCGTCTGCCAAGCCCTGAGCCGGGTAGTGCGGAGGAAGCATTTCGCAGGTTGTCGCATGGCACGTCGTTCGGGCACAAGGGTTTTCCGCGCCCACCACTGCGGATGGGCGAGCATCCCCGTGGCAAGGGGGCCGACGAGGACGGGCCACCGCATGACGATGGGAACTCTTCGGGTGACGGTGGTTTCGGAGATCAAGCGGAGGCGGAGGACGAGGCGTTCTTCGGTCCCGGCTGGCCGGATCTCGCACTTCCAACCGAGGACCAGCGGATATCCGTCGAGGCTTATGCGGTTGAACTGGACAGCACCCGGGTCGATGAGAGCTCGATCCCCGACGACTCCGCCAAGGTGATGGCGGCGCGCAATAACGTTGCGGCCGTGCGCAACTTATTCGCGACCATCGAGAGGCTTCCCGAGGAGTTCCGTGCGGAGGTGCGGGCTGGGTTGCGGCATCCGGACCACCTGCCTGTGGCGTCGACTGAGGGTGCTCGCGCCGCGGTGCGTGACGACGCGGTGCGGCACGCCCTGCAATGCGCGGTGACGGGTCTGTATTCCGAGGACAGTGAGCTGAACCCGGAGCCGGCTCGCGTACTTGGTGTGCTGGTGTCACAGTTGGGTGTCGCAGTTCTGGGTGCGGCGTCAGTGCATGCGCTCGACATCGATTGGGCGACGGGCGGTTTCGAGATCGCCGTTGGTGACATCGACGACGCCGCCCATCTGTTGCAGATCGAGGTTCCGGCGCGCGCCACATGGGAGTCGGTTGAGTCGGCGGTGCTCGATCTCCCGGCGCTGTATCGAGACCTGGCCGCAGAGGTCGACGGGCCGGTGGCGGTCGCCCTGCGCTACAAGCCGGAAACTCGAACCACCGCGGCCGGCCAGTACATGGCCGAACATCTGGCCGCTCGGCGGGAAGCCTGCGAGGATGCGGAAATCACCTTGGTGGTGCTGGGTGATCCGGCGCCGGTCTTCCATACCACTAAGGTCGGCGGCCTGGCCGGGGTGAATCGCGTCCTGCTCGACGCGGGACAGGACGAGGCGGCTAACCACCTTTCGGAGTTGGGCCCGTCCGCTTGCACCCTCAGGGTTTCCGGCCTGGATACCCCGATGAATCGAAGCCTGATCGTTCAAACCGTGGCCGGGAAGTTCGACCCTGACGAGCGCGGTGCGGATAGTGAGCCCGTGGCGGATACGGTCGCCGACCTGTTCGCTCACGACGAGAGTTCAGACAACACCGAAGGCGGTTCGTCGGACTCGTTCGGCTCCCCGGCTCCCGGCGGGTCCACCGACGAGGTGTTGCGGAACCTGCAGGAGCTGTTGCGGGACGGCATTTTCGAACGCCGACTGGACCGTGGCGAGACGGTCGACCTCGATGAGGTGCGGACGGTTGTTCGCGCCATCGCCGACGCGGCGCGGGGACTGAAGCAGCAACAACAGGACATGCTGCAACTGCACCCAGAAAGCGGTCTCGCGTTCGGCATACCGTGGCATTCCCGTAACAGGGTGAACCGCTGGTGGTGGCTCGACCTCGCGGCCGCCGGGTTCGGTAGTTCAGACGTCGCATCGCAGCTGCCGGCCGATCTCGTCAAGCGAATCCGGGCAGAGTTCGACGAGAAGATGCCGAACTGGCAACAGTACCTGTCCCCTGAGCTGGGCCGGCCGCAGCTGACGATGCTCTCAATGGCACCGCACGCCGATCGCGCGCTCTTCGGCCTCGGCGAGGTCACCGCCGACCGAATTGTGGTGCTCTGCAGCGACTCTCCGCTCGCTGAGGCATTCGGCGACGACATCGATCTGCTCGCCCAGGCACGCGAACTGTATGCGAGCCTCGCCGCCGCCGCCGCCGACGCCGACAGCTCGGTGGCGGTGGTCGTCGCCGTCGGCTACGGCAACTTGGGTGAGGACGGCGCGGGTACCTCCGGACTACTGACCGCTCTGGCGGCTGAAGCCGAAAACCGCGCGGACCGGGCCCCCGATTTCCACCTTGTCGATCACAGTGGCGACGCTGAATGCGACGGATTCCCACCGGAGGTCGGGTCACGCATCGACGCGACTGACCACGCGGCCTCCGCCGACATCGCGGCCGCGATCATCGGACACGAGCGCACGGATGACGCTCATCGACAGCCTGACACCGAAGGGCCATCGGAACCGGACAGCCCCGATACCCGAGAGCTGTGGCGGCAACTGACTGGCGTGGACGTGTCCGTTCCGCGCGGCTGGGCGAACCGGTGGACGGGTCGGCGGATGCGACTTGTGTCCAGTCAGGACCTCGCTCACGCGAGCCAAATCGCCAGGCACGTTTACCTTCACGTACATGGCGGTGATGCATCCGAAAGCCCGACCGCCGAGAAATTCGAGATCTGGGATCATATGCCGCCGGGGCGGGCGGACATCGCGGCCTGCGCTGCAGCGTGGCATGGACTGCCGTGGCGCGACAAGTGGCGGTGGGTGTGGGCCAAACCTCAAGATGTCGTTGAGCTGCCGGGGATCACCAGCGAGTGGCGGGATCTTGCCTACCGGTTCCTGGCTCGGCGGCGCAGCGACGACCTGCGGGTTGAACTGGCACTCGCCGAAGGAGGTCTGCACCCGGACCCCCTGCGCGACGTCCAGGACATCGAATCCGAATTGCGGACCTGGAAATCGGCGCTGCGCACGTGGGCCGAGGCTGCTCAGTGGGGTGACACGGCTGGCGTGCGGGTGTATCTCAGCCGGGTCGATCCGCACAGCGGATTCATCGAGTTCCGGATCGGTGCACCGGATGCCGCCACACAGCTGGACATCTACACCGTCGAGACCGGTGCCGCGAACGCTTCTGCGGCGATGGCCGCCGTCGCCGCCGACTACATCGCGGGGTCCGGGGAGGATTCGCCGCGCCGGGCAGCGATGGTGCGCATCGGAACCGATGTGGCCGTCAGCGACCTGCACACAGCCTGGACCGAGGATCCCGGGTTCGCCGATATCGATCAAACTCGTCGGTTCCACTCCGAGCTGGGGGGTGCGCGGGACGCGGGAATCGAACAGTTCGCCCCCGACGCGGTGCGCCTTGAACAATGGAATCAGGCGGATCTCGATTCCCGCGTCGACATGGCCGCGCTGTCGAGTGCGCCGGAAACCATCGTCCATCGCCGGCCCACCGACGCCGAAGCCGCCTGGCGGAACCGCGTTCTGTGGACACCACAGCGGTGCGCGCTCGTCACGCAGGGAGTGGTGTCAACTCTCGCAATTGATGTGGATGCACCGGCACCAGCCGATTTCGACACCCGGGTTCCCGGCTCCCTGCTGGCAGAACGTGGGAACACCACTTGGGTGGAACTCCAATCGGCCGATGTGTTGCTGAGTTGGCTGTTGGCGGAGCAAGGCCGCTTCGCCATCGTCGCCCCAGACGCTCCGTACACCGCGGGCGACCGACACGCGGTACTCCTGCTCAACGACGGCGGCCGGATCGTGATCCTGGACCCCACGGACCTCAACCCGGCCGATGTGGACGACGCCGCCGGAACCGACGACACCGATGCCGCATACCGGCACCTGCTCGAGACCGGAAAGCGTGACCTGCGACCGAGCGAACTGGACAGTTTCGGCGCCGTCGAGGTGCTCGCGTTCCACTCCGGCGGACGTCCCGTCGTGCGGAACGGGCTCGCACCCTATACCGACATCGTTGAGCTGGGTGGATACACCACCACCGGACCGCGATCACTGGCAGGAGCCTCCGGGGAACCCCGTGAGCGTCCCGGTGAAGGTGATGATGAACTCGCCGCCTATCGGAAGCAGGACCCAAGGACCCGCGTTGCTCGTCCCGACCTCGCTGCCCCGCTCGGTGAAGTCTTGTCTGCGCCACCCGAGAAAGGTGCTGATGCCGGCGTTCTCGCGCCTCACGGTGACAACACATCGGCGACCGATGGCGCTGGAGCGGAGGAAGACGCTCATGCTGAGGCGCGCGACCGGAGCGCTAGGGACGAATCGCCGGCGGAGTCCGTCGGCGTAGCTCCGCCGAATGCCGCCCTGTACAAGTACATGGCGCAGCAGGGTCAGTCGACGTCCATACCGCCTTCCCAGCCTCCCTCCGCCAGGCCCGTCATTAAGGTTGACGATGACTGCACCTGGCATTACCGACATACTTACGGAGCTGGCCCAGGTGAGCCTCCGCAGGGCATCGATGCCACAATCCGCAACGGCGTGCTGAGCTTCAATGTCTATTTTGTACAGGGCAAGACGCCCCGTGGACGCGAGATGTTTCGCCGGATGGTTGCCGCGTTCGACAGCGAAATCCGCGCGATCAGATCGACCTGGGTGCCTGCCGCGCCGTCCAACCTCGAGTCATTCAATGCCGCACTGAGTGAGGGTATTTCGATGGACGAGGCGGCGCGCGCCAGCTGGACGTGGAAGATGGCCAGCGAGGAGCTCGGGTTCGACCGGGCCTTGGTGGACCGCAAGCGCACACCTTTGGCCGGTGACGGCACCGCTCATAGCGCGGTGGTCACGTTCTGGCGATCCGGCAGCGGCTTCGAGCCGGTCACATGGGCGTCACGCGTGGGGTGGCGCATGCGCGAATGCGCGGCGACGCTGCGGTGGGTGTCGTGGATGCGTGCGCGTGAGGTTGGTGACCTGACGCGGGCGAGTCCGACTGGTCGTGTCGACGCGGGCCCCTGGGGCGAGCATTACGCGCGGCAGGTGCGGGCGGAATTCGATCCACGCGTGTACGGGTCGCTCGACGAGGCAGTGGCATGGGTGAAAAGCGAGCCAGGACGGCGCGCCGAGATTGCCATCGACGCGGTCAATTCCCTTCTCGGCACCACTGTTTCGCACATGATTGAGGTCCGCAACGTCGGGACGAATGCCGTCCCCCGCCTGGTGGTGATCGATCCCGAGCACATCGACCCCCAAGACCTGACGCGAATCCAGAACGGCGAGATTGTTGACCTGCAGGGGATCGACTTCGATGAGTACGTAGCCGGTCGACCGCCAGTAGACGGAGAGCCGTGGATCTCGGTTATCCCGTATTCAGCCAACGGTCGGCCGGTCTTCGCGCTAGCCGAAGGTCAGACTCCGGAGCCGCGCAACGGTCCTGTCAACTACCCGGCCGGGCCCGATCAGCAGCCACCGCAAAACAACCGACAGCCCTCCGAGAGGCGCTACCAGGACACCGATGGTGTGGAGATCCTTCGGCACCTGGTGACTGACCAGTCGGCCGCGGAGATCGCCAAGGCGCTCCGGAATCTCCGCGCTGCACGTCAGCGCGAGCCCGCCGTGCCGGATGAGACAGAGCCTGGCTCGGAGGATGGTCTGGACGGGTCGGCTGAGGTGTGCCCAATACAGTGCGCGGTGAACGAGCTGCGTGCTGGCAGGGGATCTTTGGCGCCTCTGGACAATCTCTGGCGCGTCGATAGGGCCGCGGAACTGCTCGAGGATCTGTCATGCATCGTGCCGGAGCCCGCAGAGGTCGCATTGTGGATTGGGCCGGTAGCGGGTGTACCGCGACTGCGGGTGAGTCTGACTTACCGGACGCAGACGACGATCGAACCGGAGATAGGTGAGTTCCTGCTTAGTCGGGCTGATGGCGCCGGTGTCCAACTGGAGTCCTCCGGTTGCTCGCTGTGGTTCGAGTACGACTTGTCGGAGCGCGGTAACACCGTCGCTTCCGTTGTCACCGACATCAGTGTCGATGCGGACGCCCGCGAGACTGTCGAGGCATGGATCGATGGCGGTCCTCCGTTGTTTAGGGGCTTTGATGAGTTCGGGATACCGCGGGTGTTCCGACCCGAGCAAGTCGTGAGCCGTCCGCTGACGTTTGCCGACGGACAGACCAGGGGTGTCTCGTTCCCGATCAAGGACGGTGAGGCCGAGCCTTGGGATGAATGGGGACGTGCAACTGACATTCAGAAAGATTTCTATGTACAGGTATACGGTCCCGACGGAGATCGCGAACGGGTGATGGTGCGGGCGCCCTGGGCCGACGACATGGTCGGCCGCCCTACTGTTTACGCGTACGCACATGGAGCCGATGACAAATACGCCATCGCAATCGAGTCCCGGTTCTCTGGGCGAACCGAGGTACTGACCGTGGATGGGCGGACATACGGTCTGCTACTGGCGGCAAATCCCCACTTCAAAGAGGCCGTCGGTGAGAATCCTACTGCGTTGCTGCATTTGGGCTCGTGCAATGCAGCCAAAGGGCCCGCTGCGATCGATGTGGTGGGCGCATTGCGTGCCGCCAGAATGGATTTCGATACCTGGGCATCGAAGGAGCTGCACTACGCCATTGCCGACTGGGAGCCGCATTTCTACGGGACATCCGTGGGCATTGTTGGCTCGGTGGTTCAATTGGACGATTCCGGCAATCTCGTCGAGTCGCCGTGGGTGGTTTTCAAAGGACGAGCGACAGACAATTCCGGACATGCTACCAACGTGGGGACGCTCTCCGATGAGCTGCTCCGCAGGCTCGCGGAACGTGAAGCTTACAGACAACCGCGCCCGACCGAATCGCAGGACGATGCCGGGCAACCCGGCACGGAGCCTGGCGACGGTGAGGGCGCTTCCTCCCGCCCTATCGACACCAGTGACGTGGACCTTCCCCTGCGGCTGGGGGTGATCCACGCCACAGGCCTCGAATCATCCGAATACGATGATGCTCAACGTTCTTCGGGTGCAGCGGATTCGGGGCGTGGGAACGGCCCGAATACCTCGCCGAATCAGGCCCACGGCAATCCGACGAGAACCGCCACCGCCAAGAACGAGCCGGACGAGCCCCGGCGTCCCGCTGAAGTCACTGATGACGTCGACGACGCCGAGGAGACCGGCCCTGGCACCGTCTTTGGGCTGTCCCTTTCGGCGCAGTATCCGCACATCGAGTTCAGCGCGTTCGGATCGGCGATGGTTTCTTATGAATTGGCCGAGGCGGCCGGCGGCATCGTCGACGAGATGCTCGGCCGGCATGAGTTGTACCTCAATGTGCTCGAAATCGGTTTCGACAAGGGCCTGTTCGATCCAGAAGCGAAGCCAACTGGGGTCGAGGACAGGGTCACGTGCGGCCTCGGCATCGGCGCAGGGCGGACGTTCGCTGAGGCCATCACCATCGGTAGCCAGTGTGATCCGGAGAACCTTCGTCCGGCGTTGGTCGAGGCATTCGGCGAGGCGCTGATATTCGCCGGCCGGTGGCGCGCCGAGGCGCGCGCGGAGCAAGCGCTGCGAGACTTCTATGTCCACCGATACGGTCCGATCGAGAACGACGACGCTGAGCTGGCGTACCAGGAGTGGAAAGAATACCAACAGCTTTCGGCCGGCTGCTTCTACCAAGACGGAAGCTTGAATCCTCGCCGGGCGCTCATGGAATCGTTCCGCATGGTCGAGGAGGAGCCTGCACGGGCGAGCGATGGGCATCGGGAACTGCACCGGATCCTGCTGGAGGAAGCCGATCGCTGGAATCGAGGCGAGCCAGTCGCTGAGCCCGACAGTTCCAGCCGACGTTATGCGGACCAGCTGGCGACCGAGATCGGCCCGCGTACCTTTACATTCGGCTTCGATCTCCCGGATGTGGATCCAGCCGTTGCCCGCAGGTTCGTCGATGCGCTGCGGGACAACATGGCTGCACACCCCGACGCCGATCTGGCTGCCTTCGGCATTGCCCCCTTGTCCGACTCGACTGTTGCCGAAGTGCGGTATGACGACGACGGACGACCCGTACTGGTCTTCAACGAGCGGCTTGCCGTCAATCCGGAGTTATTGAACGCAATCCACCGGCTAGATATGTGGGATGGAATCGGGCAGGACCGCTACACCGGTTGGCATTCCGGCAGTCCAGTTGGTCCCGACGATGTTGCTGTAGAGCACTACATCAACCACGAGTTCGGTCACGTTCTGGATCCATACGCGGGGGCCGACGATGTGCCGGCGGAAAGAAAGCTCGAGATATACCATTCGCTGGCCCGGGAATTCATTCGCACCGTTACGGATCCGACGCTCACATTCGGAACGTGGCTGCGCCGCCAACTGAGCGGCTACAGCTTCAACGCGGACGGCTCGCTCGAATTCATCGAGGCTCGTGCCGACGCCCTGGACGCAGTGCGTGCCCGCGGAGATCGGGCCACCATCGCCGAACACATACTGGCCCGCAGCCTGCTCGAGGATGCGGCCGGAACCCGTCGGAATGCGGAACGGTCCGCATGGCAAAAGTTCTTCGACAAGCTTCTGCCGAAACGACATCCGCAGGCAGTCCTTCACGGGCAGACCGACCCCGATGAGGGTGCGGGTTCTCAGGGTGAAGAGCGCGATCCGGTGGCGCGCTCCTTCGACGACGCCGAGGAGGCCGGGCCTGCCGCCGATATTGGGCGAGGGCTGTCGTCGATGTATCGGTCGATTGAGTTCAGTGGGTTCGGCTCGCTGGGAGTGTCTCGTGAACTCGCCGAGGAGCTCGCTCGTGTTGTCAACGACATCCTCGGCAGGCACAAAGAGCGCATCTTGGTGCGCAGAATCGGTTTCGGCAAAGGGGACGACGTCAACTGCCATCTCGGCATCGGCTCGGTGAGCATAATCGGCGAGGGAGACGAGGTCTCCCGCGAGCTCAACATCGGCGGTCCCGGCGTGGGCACGCCCTTCGCCGACATCACAATCGGCACTGACTGCGAACTGCAGAACCTTCGTCCCTTTTTGGCGGTGGCAGTCGCGAAGGCGCTCATCTTCACTGGCCGGTGGCGCGCCGAGGCGCGCGCGGAACAGGTGTTGCGAGACCTCTACATCGACCGGCACGGTCCTATCGAGGACGACGACGCTGAGCTGGAGTATCAAGAGTGGAAGGAATACGAACAGCTTTCGGCCGGCAGCTTCCTCCAAGACGGAACCTTGGATCCCCGCCGGGCGCTGATCAAAGCGTTCTACATGGTCGAGGAGGAGCCTGCGCAGGCCACCGACGGGCATCGGGAGCTGCACCGGGTTATTTTGGAAGAAGCCGATCGCTGGCATCTACGCAGACCGTTTACCGAGCCGGACAGTTCCATTCGAGAGTGTGTGGACGCGCTGGCGACCGAGATCGACGCAGAAACCTTCGGTTTCGATCTGCCCGACGTCGCGGCCGTTGCTCGCAGATTCGTCGAGGCGCTGCGGGACAGCAAGGCTGCGCATCCTGAGGCCGATGTCGCCGCTTTCGGTATTGCTCCCTTTAGCGACGAGCAAACTGTCGCGATGGTGGATCGCCATTTCCGTCCCGACGGACGTCCGATCATGGTGTTCAACGAGCGGTACGCAGTCAACCCGGAATTATTAAACGCTGTCTATCGGCTCGAAATATGGCAAGGAATCGGGCAGGACCGCTACACCGGACACTTTTCCGGACGCCCTGTCAAACCCAGTGATGTCGCTGTCGACCACTACATCAATCACGAGACCGGCCACGTCCTGGATCCGTTCGCGACAGGGGTCAGCGACCTGCCGGCCGAAAGAAAACTCGAGATCTACCATTTGCTGGGCGTGGAGTTCGTCCGCACCGTTACGGATCCGACGCTCACCTTCGGAAAGTGGCTGCGCGGTCAACTGAGCGGCTACAGCTTCAACGCGGACGGCTCGCTGAACTTCATTGAAGCACGCGCGGAAGCCCTGGCGGCAGTGCGTGCCCGGGGAGATCGGGCCACCATCGCGGAGCACATATTGGCCCGCAGCGTGCTCGAGGATGCGGCCCGAACCCGTCGGAATGCGGAACGGTCCGCATGGCAACGTTTCTTCGACAAGCTTCTGCCGAAACGAAATCCGCGGGCTGCCATCCAAGGGCGCCGTACCGACAGCGGTGCTGATACGCCCGCCGAGGAGACCGAAGCCCGTGACGGACTGGGTTTCCCGCGCGGTGTTCGCCAACCGAAGGACTTCCGAAGGGATCCCGAGGGGCATCCGGGTGCCCGGTTCAGTGACGACGGTGACCGCTGGGATGGCGACGATAGTTCAGGTCCCGATGATTCTGAATCGGCGAATCCGTCCTCGAATCCGGCCTATGAGGAAGGGGTACACAATCCCGGCGCCGCCGAACCTGCCTCGTTCGGCTCGGATGTTCACGACAGCGAAGGCGAGCAACGTTTTTGGGAGCTCCGTGGCCAGCGCGACGAACTGATCGACCGCATATTCGAACTGGCGGAATCGTTGTCGATCTGGGTCGATCCGGTACCCGACAGCATCGAGCACGCGGTAGCCGAGCGTTCGCGATCGCGTCATAGGCTGACTGACGACGAACAACGCGCGCTCGACGAGATGGTGGAGCTCGCCGCGCAATTCCGGTTGATCGACAATGAGGTCGACGGTTTCGGAAGGTGTCTGCTCGACCGCGACCTGTTCGATATGACCGCGTTCTCGGGCCAGACGGCCGACCAGTTCTCCGCGCCCGGTACTTCGGACGATGTTGCCGCACGGCCGGGCGCCGCGAATGCCGCGATCGATCCGCGAAGTGCCGGGTTGCAGAGCGGCCTGCACAGCCGTCCGAGCAGGGACAAGTACGAGGTGGCGAATCCGGGGTCGGCCAGCGGGGATATGGCTCCGCCGGAGTGGGCCCGCCAGGTCGATGTGGACGAGAACGGTTTGATTCGCGGTCCCGACGGTGAACTGTTCAATAGTGACCCGGACGGCAGTCCATTCATGATGGGCACTACTGGGAATTTCTGCACGGCCGAGGGCGGAGGGCATAGAGATCTGTATGCAGCGCTGAGCGCGAAGGGTGATCGTGCCGGCGCTTTCGGCCTGTGGACAGTCGTCGAGGGCCGCATCACAAACATCCATCCGTACAGTGGAATGTTCACCGACGCCACTGACCCGAAGTTCGCGGCGCAGCTGTCGTACGAACTGACACGACGCGGTGTGGTGTTGCCGGTCGGCGCCTTCAGTATCGACGCCCGTGTCCTATACCAGGGCTCGCTGTGGAGTGACGAAACCGAACTGCCATCGGTGCAGGACCTGAATCGCGATGGTTACAAGGGCCTCAAGGCAATGTTCTCCGGTTACGCCGACGGGTTCTGGGTTCACGTGGCCGCGCTGGCGGTAGCGCCGAACGGCATGTCTATAACATTGGCGCTCAACCCTGTTCGCGGTGAACCAGGGAAAGTCACGGTGGACGTCATGCGATCTGGTGACGGTTGGACGATCGAGTTCACCGGCGTCGACCTCGGTCCTGATGATGCGCGGGTTCGCAGCGCACTGTGTGAACTGCGCGACCGGTTGACGTCCTGGACGGAAGCGAATCGGATCCCCTGGATTGAAACCCCGTTCGACGACGCCACGGAGCAAGGCGCTGCCGAGATCCTCGACGAGGTAGCGGCCGATCCAGCCTGCACTGCGGGCCACGCCGACATTGCACACCTGCGCGGCGACGGATTGGGTTTCCCGCGCGGTGTTCGCCATCCGAAGGACTTCCGAATGGGTCCCGAGGGGCATCCGGCTGCCCGGTTCCGCGACGACCACGGTGACCGCGACAGCTCGGTCTCGGGGGCTGAGCAGTCTGGTCCCGATCCCGCCGAACCGGGGGACTCCTCATCGGATCACGCCGGTTTTGATGCCGACGGCGATCCACCGGCGGGCACCGGCAGGCTGGGCCGGGGCGAGCGGCCGCCGTCCGAAGAGACTCGTGACCCTCTCGACGGCGGGGAAGCGTTCCCGTCCTGGGCGGAGTTCCTCCGCGCCACCGAGACGAGTTGGAGTGCCGACACCGGGAATAATTGGCGGGTCACGCGCAACATACCCCTTGAGCTCCGCGACGATTCGCAGACCGGCCGTGCGCACGATCACATCGCGGCAGTATGGCGCGATGATCGCGATCGGATCATGCGCTGGCTAGCTGCGTTGGGGCCCCAGAACAGGCGCGCGTTACGGCTGCTGTCGAGCGGTCGCACCATCGCCGAAGCAGCGGCGGAAATGCAGTTGGGTCCAAGCAGATTCGTCGACAGGGTCTACCGCGTTGCGGTACAGCAGATGGCACTGCTGCTGTCGGGGGAATCGAAGTACCAGGCGAACCAGGAGAAGACCGGGTTCGAGGGTCACCTGAGTACGGCGTTCACCGATGCGCAGCGTGACATATTCAACCAACTGGTAGTGCAGGGTCGACACTTCGACGAGGTCGTGCGTGAGTCGCACCGGTCTGACGCGGGTGTCCGCAAGGCGCTGTTCGCGGCTATCGAGAAGGCGGACCAGTGGCTGCTACCGGAGCGCAGTGACGAAGCGTCGGAGCAAGGTGACGGCGAGACCGACGCCGATGGCGAGACCGACGCCAACGGTGTGGTAACAACGGGTCTCGACATCTCGCATGACGCGGCACAGTCGGGTTCAGACGGTGGCGTGCGTACACATTCGATGGCAGACCCGACCGCGGCGCCCGCAGAGGGCGTACATGCTCAGAATGCCGCTGTCCGGCAACGGGTTTGGGATGTGTTGGCGGGGTGGCCGGTACCGGATAGGGAGGTTCTCCTCGAGGAAGTGGCCGAGGGCACGGCCTTGATGGCGTCCCAGTGCAACGATTCTGCGCACGTCGAGGTGGAGTTGACCAGGGAGGGCGACGTGCCCGGCGTCAAAGTAACGGTGTCCGACCAGACTGCGCAACGCTCGGTGTCGTGGTTTGCCGACCGCACGGTCACATACACGCTGCGGTACCCGCCTACGAAGGGCGGAGTCGACGCCCGCATCGATGAAGATGGAGTCCTTTCCGGCCGGGTGGTGGCGAATTGGATCACGCCCACGGATGAGCACATGTGGTCGGACATGATGGCCGTGGTCGGCCATCGGGTTCGGGTCGTCGACGACGATCTGTTGCCGCCGGCGGGGCACGACGGGTCGTCGGCGCACCGTGATGAAGTGGAGTTGAGCGCGGCCGGTGGGCAGCAGAAAGAGCCCGACCCCCCTCAAGGGAGACCGCGGCCCGGCCAGGAGGAGCCGGCGGACAAAGGCGACGCCTGCGTCGTATTGCCGGATTCGAACTTGGTGACGCGGTCTGATGGCGACACCGATCCGGGGGAAGGTGCCGACGGCATTTCGCCAATCTCTCACCAGACTGGCAGTTCTATCGATCGTCGGATGGAGCTGGCACTGGAGTGGCCGCTGATGAGCGCCGCTGAGCGGGAAATGCACGACAAGGGATCGCCCGAATCCGTGGAACTGCTTCGCGGCGGTGCGCGCCACACAAACCTGGTGTACATCGTTCGATTCGTGGACGGCAGCAGATACGTATACAAACCGATCTCGGGAATGCGACCGTTGTCGCTGAACATGCCGCCCTCGGGCTTGTTGGTGCGTTCAGTTGCGTATTCGAGGCTGGCCCAGCTGTACGGCGTGCCCGGGTTCCTGCCCACCACATTGTGGCAGGGCACGTTGGGCTGGGGGACTTTGACGCCATTCGTGAGCGACCTCGCTCAAGGGATCTCGGTCCACCAGTGTTCCGATGCCGAGCGCGATGTAGTGACTTTGATGGATTTCGTGGGTGGAAACCGTGACTGCGGTCCAGCGAGCTGTGGACGAACAACCGGCGGCCTCATGATTCCTTACGACCAGGACAATTCGTTCCCGCCGGACAGCGGGGAGTGGTACGACATCAAATCGGATTTCGTGGCCGATGCCATAGCATCTCGGCGCGCGCTGTCCGTAATAGACAAAGTTCGAGACTTCGATTCGAGATTCGGCGACGCCGAAGATATGTTGGCGTCACTCGAGATCGAGGATTCGGCGATCGAGTTGACTGGACGGCGTCACGAAGAGATCCGTGACAACGGCAGGGTAATCGGGCAATCCTGGTTCGATCTGACTCTGTCACAGCCAGCGATCGGTTACCTGGCGCCCCGCACGGATCTGCTGCGCGACCATCACTTGGCGAGCGAGAGGGGGCGACAACCCCGACCTCGCCGCCACATCGGCCTCCCTGGCGGCTATGACCTGCCGAGCGATCAGCGCCTCCGTGAGCCGACCGGCGAGTTCCAAGGAACCGATGCGGCAATCGGCGAATCACTTTATTCGGTCAGCGTTCTTGGGCTGTCGGATTACCCGGCGAGCAGTCTGTCGGATGCGGAGGCCCGTGGCGTGTACACGAATGGGGAGCTGCGAATACGCGATTACGACGAGCAACTCATCCGGGAGGGCGTCAGTGTTGAAGAGCGTGCTCGGATTCTGGCCGAGCTGCGAAACGCGCTTCGCGCGTGGACGCGGGACCTGATGAGCAACCGGGTCGTGGCTGATTTCCTCGCGGCTAGGGAAGACGATCCCACGTATGAAGACCTGGTCGCGAGGGAGCGCGACAAGCAACTCCTCGGCGATGCGGCCTACGAAGCCATCATCCACGCCGCCACACGCCGCAGCTACAGACCGGGCACCCTGTCCGACGTCGAAACCACTGCGCTCTATAGCAAATTTGAGCTGCAGATGCGGGAGTACAACGGGCAACTCATCCGGGAGGGCGTCAGTGTTGAAGAGCGTGCTCGGATTCTGGCCGAGCTGCGAAACGCGCTTCGCGCGTGGACGCGGGACCTGATGAGCAACCGGGTCGTGGCTGATTTCCTCGCGGCCAGGGAGGACAATCCCACGTTTGAGGACCTCGTCGCCAGGCAGCGCGACAAGGGATTCACCGGCGACGAAGCGTACGAAGCCATCATCGACAGCGCCACCCACAGCCACTACGCCGCCGGCACCCTGTCCAACGCCGAGACACGCACGGTCTACACCACCTTCGAGCTGTGGATGAAAGACGTCCATGAGCAACTCGCCCGTGACGGCGCCGACCTCGAAGTGCGAGCGAGAATTATGTCCGGGATGCGGGCCGATCTTCGAACTTGGACACGCACGCTGATGAGCGACCGCGAGAAGGCCGCGCAGCTCGCTAAGTACGAAAGAAACCCCAGCTTCGACGATCTGGTCGCCAGGCAGCGTGACAGGGGACTCGAGGGCGATGCGATCTACGCAGCCATCATCGAAAGTTCCACCCGCAGCCGCGCCAGCGTGAACGAAGCACTCGGCATCAATCCCGAGAGTCCGCCTGAACTGCCACGCAAGCGAGGAACTGACGACGATCTCCAAGAAACGGAAGAGAACAGCACATGACCGAGAATGAGCGGCTCACGCCGTTGCGCCACGACCAGACAGGCCTGCACGGAAAGCTCGCGCGACTCCTCACCGCGGAACCCACCGATGAAATCGATTGGCCTGCAGACCTGCCGGCCGGGATCGAAACGGTTGTCATCCTCGACGATGAACCGAACCCACATCACACGCTGCGGGTCCACCCTCCGGACGACCCCGCGCGCATCGCCTTGGTGGTATTCGATCAGTTGGCGCTCTGCGAGGAGTAACAATTACACCCGCGACCTATTGAGGTGAACCGCAGGCATAGCCGGGAGATGGGTTAGGTGGACGGAGCGCGGATGACCGCGGAGCAGGAGGGCGGGCCGGAAGGCGTTCAGTGATGGGCTATTGCCCGTCATCAGGCCTGGCGAGCGGGCTCTTGCCGACCAAATCGAAAGCCGAGCAGCGCCGACGCAACGGCACCCAGATCTCGACCAGACGGGAAGGTACACGCAATGGAAGTGGTGCAAGCGATCTCGTTGGCATCGGATTGGATTCGATCGCGAGGTTTGGACTACCCCTCGGAGGGATTGGAGGCGGATCGCTTCGAGGCGGGGGGAGTGTGTACGCGCCGGTGGACGTCGATGAAGGTGATCCGATGGCATTTCTGGCGGTGAGTGTCTGCTCGCCGGCGCGGATCTGCTCGGTTCGGTCGTGCTAGGCGGTGTGAACGAATTCCTCTATGCTGCAGTTATTTCGGTGCTCAAAACCGTGATTGACGGCCAGTGCGCGAATACGGTGGTCAGGTGGGCCGCGATCGATTCACCGTTGTGGTTATAGTCCGGCCGGGTCTGGCGGTCGCGGTTGGACATCTGAAAGCTCTTCTTGGAGAGCGGACCTCCGAGCTATTGACACAATAGCACGAACGATCGTACTATTGTGCACGAACGATCGTCCGCGGCGCGGTATGCGTCATGGGTCGCGGTTGGAAATTCAACAAGAACTCCCAAGGAGTTCCGGTCCGATGAGAGTTGATCGAGCAGCGACGCGGACAGGGGATGTAGCGGTGGATGGACATGTCGACGTCTTGGTTATCGGCGGGGGTCCGGCGGGGTCGACAGCTGCGGCGTTGTTGGCTCAGTCCGGGTTGCGCGTGAGGTTGTTGGAGCGAGAGAGGTTCCCGCGGTATCACATTGGGGAGTCGTTGCTGGCGTCCTGTTTGCCTGTGCTGCGGTTGTCGGGGGCCTATGAAAAGGTCCGCAATTACGGTTTTCAGATCAAACGTGGCGGTCACTTCCTGTGGAAGGACGACACCTGGGTTTTGGACTGGTCCAAGCTCGTTTCCGCCGAGGCCTGGTCATGGCAGGTCGAGCGGGCGGAGTTCGACGAAATCTTGCTGCGCAACGCCACAGAGCAAGGCGCAGAGGTCATTGAAGAAGCCAAGGTCACCAGCGTCATATTCGACGGTGACCGTCCATCGGCGGTGGAGTGGCAGCACCGGGATAGCAAGTCGATACATACTTCCACGTTCGACTTTCTGGTGGACGCCTCGGGTCGGGCTGGGGTGTTGTCGCGGCAGCATTTCGACATGCGTCGTCGTCACGAGCTATTCCAAAACACCGCGGTGTGGGCGTATTGGGAAGGTGCTCGTTTGCATCCGGACAGCCCCGAAGGCGCCATCAACGTCATTTCCACACCAGAGGGCGGCTGGTTCTGGCATATCCCATTGGGACACGAACGTTTCAGCGTCGGTTACGTTGTACCCCAACAACTTTTCGCCGCTCATCGCCAAGGGCACACGTCGCTGACCGACTGTTATCTGGAGCTTGTCGAGCGCAGCGACGGAATGCGTGGCTTGCTCGATGGCGCGCGGAGGGTCAGTGAGGTCAGGGCGGAACAGGATTACTCGTATGTCTCGGAACGGTTTTGCGGTCCGGGTTATGTGATCGTCGGCGACGCCGCCTGCTTTTTGGACCCGTTGTTGTCGACCGGGGTGCATCTGGCCACATATGGGGCCTTCACCGCGTCTGCGGCCATCGCCACCATCCTCCGTGGGCAGATGAACGAAGAGCAGGCCCTGGGCTACTTCGACTACACCTACCGCCGTACTTACTCGCGGTTCCTGGCACTGGTTTCCCGGATGTACACCCAGTACATCGGCGCCGAGGAGTACTTCTCTCACGCCCACGAGCTCACCCATGTCGCGGCTCGAGGGCAGGACACGCCGGAACAGTCGTTCACCCGAATCATGGCCGGACTGGCCGACGTCCGTGAGACGAGCGAAACCGGGGCCCGTGTCAGTACCGACGTGTTGATCGCCGAAGCCAGTCAGCTGAAAGACGAGCTAGCCGAATCGAATTTGAGGTATCTGGGCGGGCTGGACATGTCGGTGGTGTGGGGCGTGTGGCGCGACCCGCTGGGCCCTGATACCGCGATGGGTGACATGCACATCACCACCGAACCGGTACTCGGTTTGACCACCGCGCACTGAACCGATGTCACACATTGAAGTCGGCGTCGATTCATCCGTCGCGATCGTGGGGATGGGGTGCCGGTTTCCCGGTGGCATAACGTGTCCGGCCGAATACTGGGACTTTCTGGTGGCCGGATGCAACGCCACCCGCGAGGTGCCCGCGGACCGGTGGGTGCCCTATCTGAGCACGGGTGACGCGCAGGCGGGAGCCGCGCGGAACGCTATCCGCTACGGCGCATACCTAGACCGGATCGACGAGTTCGACGCCGAGTTCTTCGGCATCTCTCCGCGTGAGGCGGCCCTCATGGACCCACAACAGCGGATGTCCATGGAGGTGGCATGGGAGGCGCTGGAGCACGCCGGGATCGATCCGCTGACGTTGGCCGGCAGCGATAGCGGCGTCTTCATGGGCACCTGCTGCGACGACTACGGCCGCAGGCTGCTGGAGGACCTGCCGGGCATCGAAGCGTGGACGGGTATCGGGTCCTCGCTGTGCGCTGTGGCCAACCGCGTGTCCTACGCGCTGGACCTGCGCGGGCCCAGCGTCGTGGTGGACACCGCGTGCTCGGCGTCGCTGGTGGCGATGCACCAGGCGTGCCAGGCGCTGCGGCTCGGCGAGACGTCGCTAGCCATCGCTGGCGGCGTGATGCTGGTGGCCGGACCCAGCTTCGCGCTCGCGCTGGACGCGGCGGGCGCGCTTTCCCCTGATGGCCGCTGCAAGTCGTTCGACGCCTCGGCTGATGGCTACGGGCGCGGCGAGGGCTGCGGCGTGCTGGTGCTCAAACGACTGGCCGACGCGCAGCGGGACGGCGACCGGGTGCTTGGCGTCATCCTGGGCAGCGCGGTGGCCCAGGACGGCCGCACCGACGGCATCATGGCGCCCTCCCAGCACGCCCAGGAGAACCTGCTGCGGAAGGCCTGCCGCAACGCGAGCGTCGCACCGGCAGAACTGGATTACATCGAGGCCCACGGCACGGGCACCTGCCTGGGTGATCCGATCGAGGTGCGCGCGCTGAGTGCGGTGGCCGGTGTCGGCCGCCCCGCCGACCAGCCGTGCCTGATCGGCTCCGTCAAGGCCAACATCGGCCACCTGGAAGCCGCGTCCGGCGTCGCGGGCGTGATAAAGGCGGTACTTGCCTTGTGGCACAGCGTGATCCCGGCGACCCCGGTGCCCACTGGGGTGCGCCAAGACATACCGTGGGCCGATCTCGGGCTGGACGTGGTGACCGACACCGTGCCGTGGCCGGAGACCGGCAGACCACGCCGGGCCGGCGTCGGCAACTACGGCTACGGCGGCACCCTCGCACACGTTGTGCTGGAACAGGCGCCGCCGGCACCGTCCCGGCCGATCGACTTCGACGACGAGCGCATCCGCATCTACCAGCTGTCCGGTGCCAGCGATGCAAACCTGAGCGGATCGGCCGGCAGGCTGGCCGAGTGGGTGGACGCGCATGACGACGTCCCCCTGGATTCAGTCGCGCACACCCTTACCCGCCGCCGGGCGGCGCTACCCGTGCGGGTGACCGTGGTGGCGGCCGGGAGAGCGGCGCTGGTTCACGCCCTGCGCCGGCTGGCCGACAACCGCCCGACGCCGACCACCAGCACCGGCAGGCGACGCCGAGACGCCGTATCGACCGGCCCCGTGTGGGTGTTCTCCGGGCACGGCTCGCAGTGGGTCGGCATGGGTACGGAACTGCTGGCCACCGAACCGGAATTGGGCGAGGTGCTCGACGAGCTGACACCGGTCTACCGCAACGAGATGGGCTACTCGCCAAGGGATTACCTACTGCACGGCGACATGTCGGAAGTGGACAAGGTGCAGTCGATGATTTTCGCGCTCCAGGTCGGACTGGCCAGGATCTGGCAGCGGATGGGCGTGCGGCCTGCCGCTATCATCGGCCACTCGGTCGGCGAGATCGCTGCTGCCGTCACGGCGGGCATGCTGGACCTACCAGATGCCGCGCTGCTGATCTGCCGCCGTTCTCTGCTGCTGCGCCGAGTCGCCGGAAAAGGCGCGATGGCCATGGTAAACCTGCCGTTCGAGTATGCACAGGAACGATTAGCCGGCCAGGACGCAGTGTGCGCCGCCATCGCGGCTGCCCCGCGCTCGACCGTCCTCAGCGGACCCATCGACTCGCTGGCGCACCTGCTGGCCGGCTGGTCCGCCGAACTGGAGGTCCGGCGGATCGACTCTGACGTCGCATTCCACGGTCCGCAGATGGACGAGCTGCTGGCCGACCTGCGCGCCGCCGTCGCATCCATCACCGCCCACACGCCGCTGGTGCCGGTGTACTCCACCGCGATGAACGACCCGAGGAGCGATGCGCCCCGGGACGCCGACTACTGGGCCGCGAACCTGCGCCGACCGGTGCGCCTCACCGATGCAGTCGCCGCCGCCGTGCAGGACGGACACCGCACGTTCGTCGAGGTGTCACCGCATCCGGTTGTCGCGCACTCGATCACCGAGACCCTGGGCGACCTCGGCGTCACCGACGCTGTGGTAGTTCCGACCCTGCGGCGCAACCGCCCCGAGCGGACCAGCATGCTGATGAGCTTCGGTTCGTTGCACTGTGCCGGCATGCCCGTGGACTGGACCGCTGTACAGGCCACCGGGGATTTGTGCGACCTGCCCACCATGTCCTGGCGGCATCGGCGCTGCTGGGTGGACCCGACCGGCCGGGTCGAGCCGGAGCGGCAGGACGCCAGGAGTCACACGCTGCTCGGCGGGCGCACCAACGTGCAGACCGGCAGGGCGCCGATCACGTTGTGGCAGACCCACCTTGACGACGCGACACGCCCCTACTCCGGCAGGCACGCCGTGCTCGGCGTCGAGGTGCTGCCGGCAGCCGCCACGCTTACCACGTTCCTGGCCGCGGCCGACTTCGCAGCGCTTGGCGACGTCGCGCTGCGCGTGCCCATCACCGTCGACATGCCCCGCTCGGTCCAGGTGGTGCGTGCCGACGGCACGGTGCGCATGAGCAGCAGGCTGTACGGCGATGTGCACGACCGGTCGTGGCTCGCCCATGCCTGGGCCTCGCTGCACGCCGATGCGCGGCTGGTCGACCGCAGAATGCCGCCCGGCGGGCGCGACGACTGCGACTGGTCAACCGAGCCGGCCTCCGCGGTGGCCGACCTGTTGTCGGCGATCGGCGTCGTCGGGCTCGGATTCCCGTGGCGGGTGGATGAATTGCTGCTGGGTAGCGGCGCCCTGCTGGCCACGGTGACCGCCGACCCCGATGGCGGGCCCGCGTCGCGCACCTGGGGCTCCCTGCTGGACGCGGCGCTGTCGGTGGCACCCGTGTTATTTCCCGGTGAGCCGATGCTGCGGATGCCCTGCGAACTGGCCACGGTGGCGGTGGCGCCGACGCCGCCTGCGGTCGGCGTGGTCAGCGTCCGGCTGGTCGATGTGCGTGACGACGGCCAGACAACGGTAGTGGACATCGATGTCGCCGACACGGCTGGCAACGTGGTGGCCACACTTGCCGGCGTGCGGTTCGGCGCGGTCGACCATCAACCCGCCCCGGCCCAGGCCGACGACGAGGCGACCGAGAACCTGCTGGAACTGAGCGCACCGGAACTTCCGGCGGACGTGTTGGAGGTAGTGTGCGCGGTCGCCGCCGGCGAAATCGGCGTCGACGAAGCCGAACTCGATCCGCGCGCGCCGCTCGCCGAACTCGGGGCCGACTCCGTCATCTTGACGGCCATTCGACGCCGACTGGAAAAGCGCTTCGGCATACCGATGCCCACCAACGTGCTGTGGAACCGACCCTCCGCGGCCGCGCTCGCGGACTACATGACGGATCACGTTTGCGTGGCCGTGGGGTGACGTGATGAGTGCGGGAATGACCGAATTGGTCTACTCATCCGCTTGCGCCGGCCAGCCATTCCGCCAATCGAATCCGCAACTGCGCCACCAGGTCAGGTCTGCTGTCACCCGGCAGGTCGGATGCGACCGGGTGGCCGTTCGTCTCCATGAGATAAGCGAGGAATCGGTAGTCCGCCGGACACCGCGCCAACAGATCCTCGTCCAATTCGACCCGGTCGCTCGGGTCGGCCGGTGCGATGGCGTCCTTGTGGTAAATGGCATCCAAGGACAGCACACGCCAACGGCCGTCGCGGCGCTCCGCCCGGTAGCAGATCCGCGCGAAGACGGTCACGTCCACGGCCACGGCGTGCAGTTGCGAGCGCAGGTGCACCACGATGCCCACCTCGGCGATCCCGCGGTCGCCGTTCACCAGAACGAACGGCGGGCTCACCTGATGGCAAACGAGATTGCCCTTCTGGCGCATCAACTTCGACCGCGCCACAAACTCCGCGCCGCTGCCATGGAACCACGACAGCCGCAGGCTTGCGTCCGGGTGGTAACAATCGCCGAGAACGTCCCAGCGCGCCTGGTCGCAGGCGGCCCGTTCGACACCGATCAGTTCGGCGACCGCGAGGCGATCCAGCAGCGTATCCATGTCCACCATTCCGGGAAAAACCCTAATCCGCAGCAGCGTATCCAACTGTACCGTAAGCCATCTCAGCCACGCCGAGGCATCGCCTTGTCTGGAAAGCCGCGTGACGATGCGACTTTCGTGAGCACCGATACGGGTTTCTCGCCGCTATAAGACATTTCGCGGTAGTTCTATGCCGCGCTGGGCCACCAAGGAGGAGTCGGCAATATGACGGAAGAACACGACAGCGGTCTGCAACCGCTGGAGGCGCTTCGGAGTCTCAACACGATCGCCACCGCGTTCATGGTCGCGCAGACTTTCGGGACGGCCAGCAATTTGGGGATTTTCGAATTCCTCAAAGCCGGCCCCGCGACGGTGGAGGACATTTCGGAGCAGGCCGGCATCCATCCCGATGGTGGCCGCCGCTTGCTCGCTGCGCTACGGGAAATCGGCCTGGTGGAACCTTCCGATGGTCAGTATCGGAATTCGGCCCTTGGTGCTTTCCTGACGTCCGAATCGCCCGCACCTCTTGAGCCACTGTCGATGTGGTCGACGGTGTTCGCCCGCATGTGGGTGCATCTGCCTGACGCGCTTCGCGAATGCGGCCCGCGGTGGAAGCAGGCGCTCAATACGACCGCCGAGGAAACCTTTGCGGCGATCTACGAGAATCCGGCGCGTTTGCGGCGGTTCACGGAGCGGATGGATGCATTTAGCGTCCCCGAGGGACAAGAGGTCGCAAAACGATTCGATTTTCGCCCGCACGCATGCGTGATGGATGTCGCCGGTGGGCCGGGCGGCTTCGCCATTGAAATCGGCAAGCGCAATTCCCACATGCGCGGCATCATCATGGACTTGCCTGAGGTCTGCGAGATTGCGCAGGAACGGATTCAAACGGCCGGGTTGGAAGGCCGCTTCGAGGCGGTGGCGGCTGATCTGTTCGACGGGCCATATCCGGTCGGTGCGGACGTCATCACCCTGGGCTGGATCTTGCACGATTGGTCGGATGAGAATTGTTTGAAGATTCTGCAGAACTGCCATGCGGCCCTGCCCGCGAAGGGCATCCTGCTCATCAACGAAAGTGTTCTCAACGACGACTATTCCGGAACCGAGTTCGCGACGCTGATGTCCTTGCACATGACCGTGGTGTGCGAATGGGGCGCTCGCGAAAGAACGCAAAGCGAGTATCGGTCACTGCTCGATCAGGCCGGATTCCGCTTCCAGGATGTAATCCGCTACGGCGGCGTTCGGGATTTGATTGTGGCGCAAAGACTATGAAGTGTGAGTTTGCCGCGACGAAGGATCTCGGCGGGGTATGAGCGGTAATCGGTTGGCTGCCAGGAATCTTCATGGAGAGGTGTCATGCCGTCGCTTCTCGACCTGACCACCCATTTTTTCCTGCAGATGGCCGCGGTCCTCGTCGCGTATCGCCTCTTATGGCCGCTGTTCGAGCGGCTGGGCCAAGTGCAGGTCGTCGCGATCATGGCAGCCGGGTTCCTGCTCGGCCCATCGGTGCTCGGCCCACTGTGGCCCACTGCCCAGCAATGGTTGTTTCCCACCACGATTGAGATCGGCGGCCAGGAGGTCACCCATCCGTCGTTAAGCATCCTCTATGTGGTCGGCCAGCTTGGCCTCGTGCTGTACATGTTTCTAGTCGGATCGTCCTTCCGGACCGAAATTTTCACCGCACACCTCCGAGTGGCGGGCGCAACCGCGACGGCGGGTGTTGCGGTGCCGATGATGCTCGGTGGTGCGACCGGTCTCGTCCTGGCTTCCGTCGGGGGCTATTTCATCGACGGCGTCGAACCTTGGCAGGCGGCAATGTTCCTCGCTGCCGCCGTCGGGGTAACGGCATTTCCGATACTGGCGTGGATCATTCACGCCGCCGGTTTGCACAACACGCGGCTCGGCACCATGTCGCTCACCTGCGCGGCCGCCGACGACGCCTGCGCATGGGTGCTGCTGGCCGCGGTGGTGGCCAGCACCGGAGACGATATGAGCGACGCGGTCCTCGCGCTCGTGGGTGGTGTCGGTTTCACGCTGTTCATGTTCGTCGTTGGCAGGCGACTGCTGCGTCCGCTCGATCGCTGGGCGCAACGGGAGATGCGCGATGGTCGGGACGAGACGTTGCCGGTTGGGCCGCTGGTCGCGGTGCTGGTTGTGGTCATGATGTGCGCTTGGTTCACGGATCTGGTCGGCGTCTACTCGGTATTCGGCGCCTTTGTCGCCGGTGTCGTGATGCCACGCGGACGCATGCTCGATGCGGTGCGGTCGCGCGTCGAGCCGTTGGTTGCGTATCTGCTGTTACCCGCGTTCTTCATTTTCGCCGGCCTCAACACCGAGCTGAGTCTGCTGTTCGAGCCTTCGGTGCTACTGGTGGCGGTTGTCGTACTCGCGGTAGCTGTCGGCGGGAAGTTCGGGGCGGTCACCTTGACCGCTCGATACCAGGGGATGAGCTGGCGCGAGGCCGGTTCCATGGGAGCTCTGGCCAACGCCCGTGGCATGACGGAGCTCATTCTGTTGAATATCGGTCTTGCTGCAGGCATATCACGCCGGCGCTGTACACCATCCTCGCGCTCATGGCCTTCATTACGACGTTCATGGCTACCCCGCTTTTCCCGCTCTTCGAACGTGGTGCACGAAATAATGGGCTGGTTTTCGATGCGGACGGTGAGACGCCGGTTCCCGGATCGCAGATGCCATCGCAGGGACACCCCAGGTCGGGGTCGTCGGTGCTCTAGCTTCGCTTGGCTCGGTGAGGGTGGACTTCACGTTTAGACCAGGTTCGGGGTTCAGGCTGCTGTGAGCGCTGTGTTGATGAATTGATTGAGGCGTCGGTCGGTCGAGTTGACGCCAGGCACTTGCAAGACCGCTGCCGTTGGCGAGATCTGTTGGCAGTCGTGGGTCTAACTCGGCCAGCCCGGGTGCGACGACGCGGCCGTAGACCGTGGTGTCGTAGGTCGCGCTTGGACATCTGGAAACTCTTCTTGATGCACCACAGTCGACACCGCTGCCAACTAGCTCAAGGTTGGTCGGCCTGCTGGTTTCGAGCTCGTGCGATCGTCGCACCAGGCCCGTGAATCCTTGTATTTCACAGCCCTGGAGTAGATCTGGTGACGGATAGCCGAACATCCGGCAAACAAGCCCGTCTCGAATGGCACGCCACGCAACCAGGCCATAACGTGAAATATCGTGCAAGATAGTAGTTTTCGTTTACACGTCGAGATGGACCGGCTAGGCAACCTCGGGTCAGTTCTCCAGGGGTTGGCTGGCCAGGCCGCAACCTTGACGACGGGCCCGTCGGCAAGCGCATTCGACCTGACTCTCGGCACACTCTTCCGACCCGGCCTGCTGTTTCCACTGACATTCGCTGACCCGCTGCGCTCAGTGGTCGAAGCCCGCGACATCGCTAACAACGTGGTCGACGCACTTCTGGTGCCGGCGGTCACTGAACGGCTATCCGAGACGGGCGAGATCATGGTCAATGTCGCCGATCAGTTCCGCAACGCCGACGACGAGGCTTTGGAAGTAGCGGTGACCACCTACACCGACGCCACCGGCGACTGGGACGTGCCCGAGGCGCCGCGTTGATCACCAAATCGCAGATCTACTCCTGGGATCCCTCGACGCTGACCGACATCGGGAGCGCATGGAATTCGATGGGTTCGGACATTGAGGATCTCTTTGATCGGTACAAGTCTTCGGTCGCGAACGTCAACGGCGGCCCCTGGGAGGGCATGGCCGCCGACGCGGCTCAGACCCGGGCCGAGTCGGATCGCGCGGCCGCTATCCGGTTGGTCGACCACCTGCAGCACGTGGCCCAGATTGCGCTCGACGGCTTCGACCAAATCAGCCCGCCGTTGGAGCGGGCACGCAATGCGATCTCCGGGGCCGAGCAAGCGGGTTTCTTCGTCTCGGAGGATCTGACTGTTTCCTATTTCGGCGAGATGACGTCGTCACGTGAGCGAGCGATGACCGACTGGCAGCAGGCAATCACCTACGCTGCGACAGACGCCGAAACCGCTGACAACGACGTGAAAGACGCGCTGACTGCGGCGCGGGAGGATCTGACAGTTGCATTCGTGTCGCCGGGATCCCTCGGGTCGGATCAGGCCCGAACAGATGCGAACCAGCTACTAGATGATCCGTCGGACCTGACGCCCGAACAGCTTCAGCGGCTTATCGAAGCGGGTTCGCTGACCACCGATCAACTCGTCGCGCTGGCATCCGGCGACACCGTGAACATCCCTGCCTCTCAGATGGAATACATCAACGCTCTTGCCCGGTCGCTGGACGGGAAGTCCTCACAGGACATCGAAGAGATGCTCAATGCACTTCCGCCAGAGGCACGCGAAGGCATGGCCAATGCGCTGCAACTGATTTCGACCACCAGGGTGTCGGCCAGCGTGAAGGGAGACGCTGAGATTCCGACCAACGGCAGAGCCAATTTGTTGCCGGAGAAGATGTATGAGTCGCTCACCCGCGACGACCTGTTGACCTATGACACGCAAACTTTCATTTCGGGCAGGAGCGCAGTCGTTTATGACGTCGTCAACCTCAACGGGGTGGCCGAGAATCAGGCCGCGGCACGCATCGCCGGCATGAGCGATATCACGTTCATGCACGGGACCGGACTTGACGCAGCGGTTCTCGATACTGCCGCCCAGTATCTGCATGGCCAGAATGCTGCCGAGTCCGATGATCTGTTCTTCGTCGACGGGTACGGCGAGAGTATCGACGCGCAAATCACCGACGGGATGTTTCACGCCGTCGCCGAAGATCGCGCTGCGGTAGCCGATTACGTGTCCGGCCGCGACGGCCAGAGGTTCTTGTCTGATGTGTTCACCCACGAATGGAGCGACGACGGCCAAGGCATCTCTGAGCTGTTCGACATCAGCAGTTACGACGCGGTCGCCGACCCAAACAACGGCCCAGACTGGGCGCGGGCGACGCAGTCGGGCAATATCGCCGAAAGCATGGCCCGGTACATGTCCGAAAACTCCGATGACCTTCTGCACATGCCGGATGACACGGCCGCGGCCGCGGGGGAGCGCAACCCGCATCTCATCCGAAACCTTGCCGAGGATCTGGCGCCGTACTACAGCACTTTTGCCGGTTCGCAGACGATTCCGGGGGTCGGGCACTTCGACACGACGAACGAACTTGCCGATATGTACTCGGTTTTGGCCACCGACGCTGAGGCGGGGGTGGCGGCGGCGCAGGCCACCGTGGCGCAAGAGAACCTCTTGGCCGCCGTCTACGGTGCTGGCGACGGGCCCAGCACCTACGCTCAAATCGCTGGGCAGATGCAGCATGCCCTGGAAAGCGGGACGATGTCGGCGTGGAAGGCGCTCGATACCGGCGATCTATACGCCGCGAACTGGGAAGCCGCCGTCAACAAGGGCCACTTTGATGCCGGACGGGCAGCCCTGGAAATCGCCGCGGGCCGGATACCGGGGGTCGGCACGGTCGCCGAAGCCATGATCAAGGTGGGCGGTCGCGAATTCGCGCCGCACATCTTGGGCATCGTCGACCCCACCGCAGTGACCGATCCCGGCAACAGCGTTCCCAACGAAACCGCCACGAGCGTCGTCGATTCCAACTTGATCGTGGAGAACATCGTCAACGGGCTTGTCGGGCAGGACCCGTCGGTGATCAACGACCCCGCCCTCGACCCCTACGTTGGCACCAATGACAACGGCGACCCCTATATCGAAGTCGAAAACTTGGATGACCAAGCGGAAATCAGGGATCACCTGTACGCCTACTACGGCATAGACGTGGATAGCTGGTACACCAACTTCAACACTGGGATGCACAACGGCACCATCGCTGTTGCCGGACGCTGATACCCTGCGGTTCTCAGCGATTGGCCGGCCGGCGATTGTGAACGGGTTGATGCGTCTGTTCCGCTCTCAAGTACTCAGCGTGTGTCCCAGATGGTGAGTTCGTCATCGGGATCTTCATCTTCTGCGTACGTTTGTGATGGTGATGACGGCGGGTCGAAGTGAACCAGGATCCGGCCCTCATTGGTCGAGTCGGCTTCGACGCGGCGATAGAATTTCTTCAAGTGAGCCTGTGCCAGCTTGGCGAGGACCCGCCGCTTCAGCGTGCCAGAGCCCTTGCCGGGAATCAGTTCGAGTAGTGCTGCTTTCTGTGCAACCGCTCGGAATATGGCGTTGCGAACGGCATTGTCGATGTCACGATCGCTCCTGAAGACGGGGTGCAGATCCACCGTCAGGGTCCCGGGCACAGACTACCTCCTGAGTTAGAGGTCGCCCTATATCCTTGCGGCGACCAGCCGATACCGTCGAAAACACTAACGTAGCCGACCCCCGGCATCGTGGACTGTGAATTGTTCTGGGCCACAACGATGCCTATCAGCTGGTGGTGGTGGTGGCGGCCCGCCGCAGATCTACGTCAGCGTCGCAGCGATGTACCTCGCCATCAACCGCTGCCGCCAGCCAACTCGGGATGGGCGGGTCTGCTGCGCTTTATAATGTGTGACGAGTGTCGCACCAGGATTGTGAATCTTTGTATGTCACAGCCTTGCGAGTAGGTCTGGTTACGGCTAGCAAATTCCTTGTAAACAAAGGCCGCCTCGGATGGCGGGCCAGCTGGCCACCGCCATAACGTGCAATTGTGCTGTTACATGGAGGGTTTCAATGACATTGCATGTGGAGATGGACTACCTGGCCGGGCTTGGTTCGACGTTGCAGGAACTGGCCATCGAGGCGCTAATCCTACAAACCGGTGCGTCGGCGGGACCTTGGTTCACCGGGCCGGGAGGTGTCGAACCCGCGGTACTGGAAGCGGCCGGCATCGCTCACGATCTGGTGGACACCACCTTGGTCAATACGGTGAGGGAACGGTTGTCGGAAACCGGGGAAATCATGGTGAACGTGGCCAACCAGTTCCGCAACGCCGACGAGGAGGCTTCGGAAGTGGCGACTGACACTTACAACGACGCCACCGGTGACTGGATTGTGCCCGAGGCGCCCAAGTGACCCTCACTCGCTCACAAATCGAATCGTGGGACCCGTCGATGCTGACCAGCATCGGCAACGCCTGGATGGCGATGGCATCGGACATCGAGGACTTGTTCAATCGATACAAGAGCGCGGTAGAAGACGTCAACGACGGTTACTGGGAAGGGATTACCGCCGAGGCAGCCCTGAACCGGGCGGAATCGGATCGCCAAGCTGCGGTTCGGGTGGCAGACCACCTCGAGCGCGTCGCCCAGATCGCCATCGACGGATTCGATCAGATCAACCCGCCGTTGGAGCGGGCGCGCGGAGCGATCTCGGGCGCCGAGCAGGCGGGCTTCTTCGTGTCGGAGAATCTGACCGTTTCCTATTTCGGTGAGACGACGGGAGGGCCCACGCAGGCGATGGCGGAGTGGCAGCGCGCAATCACCGACGCGGCAACCGATACCGAAACCGCTGACAACGAGGTGAAGGACGCGCTGAGTGCGGCGCGGGAAGATCTGCGGGTCGCGTTCGTGTCGCCGGGCTCGCTCGGGTCAGACCAGGCCCAAACCGACGCCAACCAGTTGCTGGATGATCCGTCGAGTCTGACGCCCGAACAGCTGCAGCGACTAATCGAAGCGGGCTCGCTGACCTCCGACCAACTCGTCGCGCTGGCCTCCGGGGAAACAGTGAACATTCCTGCGTCGCAGATGGAGTACATCAATGCACTAGCGCGCACGCTCGATGATCAGTCGTCTGAAGAGATCGAGGACATGCTCAAAGGCCTACCGCTGGAGGCGCGCCAGGGGGTGGCCAATGCGCTACAGCTGCTGTCGACGACCCGCGTCAACGCGAGCGTGAGCGGCGACGATGAGATCCCCACCCACGGCAGGGCAACCCTGTTGCCACACAAGATGTATGACTCCCTCACCCGGGACGACCTGGTGACCTATGACACCCAAACGTTCAGCTCGGGCATGAGCGTGGCCGTCAACCAGGTCGTCAATCTCAACGGGGTGACCGACAATCAAGCCACCGCGCGCATCGCTGGTATGGCCAGTGCGGGCTTTCAGCAGGGATCAGGGCTCGACCGCGCGGTCCTCGACACGGCAAGCCAGTATCTGCACGCTCAGAACGCCGCGGGCAAGGACGACTTGTTCTTCGTTGACGGCCGCGGGGCGGACTTCGAAGGGCCATTGACGGAGGAGATGTTTCAAGCTGTGGCCGACGACAGGCCGGCGGTCGCCGACCACGTGTCCGGTAGTGACGGTCAGGCATTTCTGTCCGATGTGTTTACTCATGAATGGAGCGATGACGGCAGGGCGATTTCGGAGTTGTTTGACATCAGCGCCGAGGATGCAGTGGCGACTCCGGGCAACGGTCCCGATGAAGAACTCGCAAAGAATTCGGGGAATATCGCCGAGAGCACGGCTCGGTTCATGTCCGACAACGCCGATAACCTACTGCATATGCCGGACGACACCGGAACAGCCGCGGGGGAGCGTAACCCGCATCTCAGTGCGAAATCTTGCCGAGGATCTGGCCCCGTACTACAGCACATTCGCCGGTTCGCAGACGATTCCCGCCGTCGGGCACTTCGACACCACCAACGAACTCGCCGACATGTACTCGGTGCTGGCCACCGATGCCGAAGCGGGAGTGACCGCCGCCCTTCACACGTATGGCCAGGAGAATATGCTGGCGGCCGCCTATGGTGCCGATGACGCCCCTAGCACCTACGCCCAAATCGCCGGCCAGATGCAGCATGCCCTGGAAAATGGGACGGCCTCGGCGTGGCAGGCGCTCGATACGGGCGATGTGTATCAAGCGAACTGGGAAGCCGCTGTGGAGACAGCCGAATACTATTCCGTCACGGCGACCGCGAGCACAATCGCGGGCATAGCAGGCGCGCAGCCGCTCGGCTACCTCATCGATATCGCCGGCCCCGGGCTCAAACCCGCCATTTCCGGCATCGTCGATCCGACGGAGGTCACAGATCCTGGTAACACCGTGCCCAACCAAACCGCAACGACACTGATGGAATCCAATATCACTGTGCAGAACATCGTCAACGGCCTTGTCACGCAAGACCCGTCCATCGTCCACGATCCTGCTTTCGCGGAGTTCCGCGACGTCAATGACAACGGGGATCCTTACATCGCTGTCGAAGACCTCAACGATCAGGCGGAGATCAGGGACGTGCTGTACGAGAAGTACGGGATAGACGTGGACAGCTGGTACACGAACTTCAATACCGGGATGCACACCGGCACCATCGCTGTTGCCGGACGCTGACGCTCTCCGTTCGGCGCGTCGACCAGGAGATTGGCACAGGAACCGTACGCGATCGACCGACTCGCGCAGCGGCACTCCCTGCCGTCAGGGCGCACATTCCCGAGCAGGATCCGCACGTATATATGCAGGCGATATCCGTATATACTGGGTTTTATGACGAAACGTCTTGTCGATATCGACGAGCAGGCACTGGAGATGGCTCGTGCCGAACTGGGTACGACGACGATCAAGGATACGGTGAACGCCGCTCTGCGGCACGCTACATCTCAGCGAAAACAGCGCGTGGCGGCAGCCCTCGACTCGTTGGCCGCCGCGCCAGCAGACGATCGCGCCGAAGCATGGCGCTGAGATTTGTCGTCGACACCAGTGTGATCAAACGGCTTGCCCATCCCGCTGTGCGCCGGGTAGTAGAGCCGCTCGCGGCAGCGGGTGAGCTCGCCCGCGCACGAATAACAGATCTTGAAGTCGGTTACTCCGCGCGCAATGAGTTGGAGTGGGACCGGCTCGTGGCCGCATTGGCAGCATTCGAACTCGTGGAATCGACTGCATCGCATCATCGCCGCGCCCTGCAGGTTCAGCGCCTGCTTGCTCAGCGAAGTCAGCGCGGCCGAAAGATCCCGGACCTGCTCATCGCGGCGGCCGGCGAGGACCGTGGGCTCGCTGTACTGCATTACGACGCCGACTTCGACCTCATTGCCGCGGTGACGGGCCAGCCATGTCAGTGGGTCGTACCAGGAGGTTCAATCGACTAAGAGTTGAGCCATCAGGGTTTAACACCGTGCCGCTTGGATGCGGTTACTCCTTGGCCGGGTCGGGAGTGCAGGTGGCGAGGAAGGTCTTGCCGTCTTGTGCGGCGACGTCGGCGGCGTTGAGCCAGCCGACGCCCTCGAACAAGTAGCGGTCGGAGGGGTGCTGGTCGGATTCCTCGACGACGTTGGCGATATTGGCATACGACCCCCAACTGTCGCCGCCGCCGTAGACCGAAATGCGCACCGAATCCGCACTGCGCCAGTCGAAGCCGTCAGGCAGTGGCTCTGAAACGGCCAGCCCCGGATACGGCTCGCCGAGAGTGAGGTACTCCACCGCCGCCGGACGATCAGGCGGCGCGGTCAGCACCAGTTGGGCGCGGTCCGGCTCAAAGGTGAGCGCCAGTCGGGTGACGCCGACGCATTGCGAGCCGGTCCAGATCCGCAGCTGCCCGTCAGTGACTCGAGCGCCGAACGCCGGCCGCAGCGAGGGGGCGAACGGTGCCTCCGGGCTCCAGTCGTCGCCCCAGTGACATCCGGCCACGAGCGCGACGACCGCCGTCGCGGCGATGGTCCGAGGGCGTATCACCGATAGCCACCGTCGGACAGCCCGGCGTCCTCCTCCAAGGCATCGTGGTTCCACGTGTAGTCCCAGATCATCCCCGCATAGCCCTTGTCGGCCCACTGTTGGGAGTGCCGCTCCTCGTGATGGAGGAATCGATCCAGGTCGAGCGCGCGCTCGTAAGGCTTGCCGTCGTCATCGTCGACGTCCCAGGCATGCCCGGACTCGACGATGTCGCTCAGCTGCTGCGCGGCGTCGTCGGGGTCGTCGATGTTGACCATGAAAATGTCGCCCCAGGTGGTGCCGGCCTCGCGGCTGTACCCGTCCTGCAGCCAGTTGCCACCCACGCCCATGAGCATGCCGTTCGGCGTCGTTGCCAGGCGCCCGCCGTTACCGTCGACGAACGCGACGTCGTCGTCGTAGCTCCAGTCGTTCGACTCCTGCCGGTCGATGATTCGCTGAACCTCGTCCGCCGAATATGGGGTCTCGGCAAAGTCATTGGTGACGCGTGGCCTCTCGCCCGCTTTGTCGTAGTCGGTGCCCGCGTTGAGGATGTAGGTCATCAGCACCGCTTTTTGTGCGTCGTCGCCACTGGCCCCCTCGGGAATGAGGAAGAACGATTTGCCATCTGGGTCCTGGATTTCCTCCATGCCCTCAAGGATCTCGAAGTCCTCCGGGGTGATGCCGTGGCGCTGGGCGATCTCGACGATTACCTCCGGTGAGACGCCGCGAAGTTCGGCGTTTTCCAGCCACTGCGCGTAATAGCCATCCAGGCTGGGGCCGCTGAGCAGACCAGCCTCGCGCAACATGCGCTCGTAGCGGCCATAATTTGACGTACCGTCGATGTCGAGTAGGCCTGCCAGACTTCCCTTGTCGCTGTTGATCTGATTGGCGACATCTTGGTCGGACTCCCACCACGTGGTGGCTGCCGCTTGGATTTCCGTCGCCCTGCGCTCTGCATCTTCCGTCTTTATGGGATCCGGGAGAGCCATAGTGGGGTTGTAGCTGACCGTGAGATTGTCGTTGACGGTGAACCCCGCAGTCTCGGCAGACGCGATCTTTGCCCGCACGTCGTTGAGGTTTGGAATGACGACATCGTTGATCGAGTTGGCTGCCGTGTCGGACATCGCGTCGATGGCTTCGCGTAGGCGGTCGATCGCTTGTCCGTCATTGGAAGCCATTGCGGTCGCTGCGAAGGCGGTGGCGCCTGACCAGTTTTCACCGCCCGGGCTGCGAATATTGTCCTCGTAGCTACCGGCGGCGGTGACCAGGTCGGCCGCGGACGTTTTCCATGAGCACAGCATGTTGAGCACCGTCTCGGGCGTGGCGTTGTCGATCTGCGTTCGCGTCACCACCTAATGAACTCTCTTCCGCGCGCTACAGCAGACTGCCGGCATTGGCAAACACCGTTGAGCGGTTGTCCTCAGCTTCGCTGAACTGTGTCCGCGCATGATCCACCAAGTAGGCGACTTCGATGAACCGGTTGGCCACTGTGTCCTGGAGGTCCTTGATGGTTTCGATGCCCACCGGCCTTGCCGCTACCAAAGACGGCATGTCGACATCGGCGTCGGGTATCGCTGTTGCCGAGGAGCTTTCGCCGACCTGTTTGAGCGACTGTCCGAGACTCAGCAGGTCCACCGATAATCTGCTCAGCGCCGACAGCTCAAGCTCCAACGGATCCAACAGGGACCTCCCGCGATTGTCGATAGCAATGACCATCGCAGACTGGCACATCCGTTTGCATGCAGGGTGACGGGACGGTAAAGCCATGGTGTACGAACATGTTTCGAGTGACGTCATGTCGGTGGGGGAAATCGACCTGGCTGACCTAGCCGCGATCGGCAGGCTCCAGGGCCGCGACGGGCTGCCCTATCCGTTCGCCTATACCCGTCCGCAGAAACAGCACGGGCGAGCGCATCGCGTCTGTGGCGGATCGCCTTGACCACGGAGACCTGAGGCCATTCCGTGGGTGGATCGATGCGTACATCGACGCCGACATCTGGGTGGCATGCCGAGTGCACTACAGGAATCCCGACACTCCCGACCGGAGAATCCTCGCCTACTATGCCGGACAAACCGGATACATTGCCGCCCAACGGAGCAACGATGACGTTGTCGAGGTGTCGGAGCTATCGGCCGCTGACTTGGGCGCGTCGATTGCGGGCTCGGTCGGTCTGATTAGACCGGGCAGGACGCAGCCGGGGATCGTCATTCCCGGATATGTCGGATACTTCGTCCACGAGGCCACTCCCGACGACGACGACGAGGTCTACGCCGTTCGCGTCGGAGACCGATCGTCTCAGCATGAACATCCGGTGGTGGACGACGGGGATGTGACTGCGTTAGCGATCATCCAATCCCGTTGGCAACCACCACGGAGGTGGGGAGTGGACTGGACGAAAAGCGTCGTCGTGTGCGTACAGACCGAATCCGACGGCGACTACATCTACACACCAGACTTCAGCCACGCCGTCCCAGTGACCGAGCTAGTCCTCAGCGAGAGGATCGACGAACTCATCGCCGAGGACGCCGAAACTGCGGCCAGAGCCTCCGGTAACCGGATTTCGTTGCCCTGACCGCAGTCTCGATGCGTTACCTATCAGAAGTCAGAACCGTCCGGCAAGGTGCGCGTCGAGCGCTTTGGCGTCTTCCTGCGACTGGTTGCCCCTGTCCGGGTTTGCGTGATCTCCGCGAGGAGACTGCGTCCATCGCGTTCGAGATCTGGATCTGCCTCGTCTTGCAGCTCGCCGAGCGGCCTGTCGCCTTCGTAGACGTCAGACAGCGCGGCGAAGACCTTGGCGACTTCCTCACGCAGCGTCTGTGCATCGTTGTTGTCCGCGCCCCGATGTCATCCAGCGATGCGTAGTTGCGCTCGTACTGGTAGCGAATCATTTCGCTCATAGCTCAAGTCCCTTCTTCTAATCGGCGTCCTGGCGCGGCCAACGATGGCTTGGATGTCCTGCTTTGCCCTTGTCGGCGACCTGCTGCAGGGCGTTGATGACGTGGTTGAAATCCTCGTTGTGCTGCGTCATGATGCCGCGGAACGCTAGCGCCCTGCCGCCTTGCCAGGAACTGGCGGTCATGGTCTCCGTGCTGTCCAGAATTCTGGTTGGCCAGTATCCGGACGTCGGACATCGTCTCGTCAACCTGCGTGATCTTGGCCTCGGCTTCCGCAGGCGTCAGACTGAGCGTCATAACTTTCCTCTCATGTGAGCTCCGGCATAACCGGATGGTGGTTGAGAATTCGCTTGTTACACGCTATTTGGATCTAGAACTCCTCCCATCTCTCACCGGAAAGCTCGACAAGCTGGCCGATGGCCTGCTTGATCGCGTGGTCCGAACCCGCCTTGAGGGTGGTCCACAGCTGGCCGCTGGGTGAGGCGCTGGGAGCGCCGACAATGCGCCCACGCTTGGTGTAGAACACTCCAACGGCAGAGGGGCAGCGCGAGATCCGGCCCTCGTCAACGTCGAGCGTGTGGTACACGATTTCCGCGAAGGCTTGGCGTGCGGCGAGCGCCGAGCCAAGCAGCATTGCAGCGCGCGGTTCGGCACCTAGCGCTCGGATGCGGTCGGACAGCAGCACGGCGTCATGGGTGTCGGACAGCGCTTGACTGGCCGCATCCAGCGGCGCACCGACCGGACTTACGTCGGCAGCAGACGACGCAGGAAGAACTCGCAGCAGTGAGCCGGCGGCCGCGGACAGGGTTGGGAGCGCCTTCGATGACATCGACGGTGATCTCGTTGCCGACTCGGCGCGCGGAGATGCATTGCACGCCTTTGCGTACGACCGTGACCCGGGCCGTTCCCTCGGGGGTGACGACGCGCATCGCGAGTTCCCGGTCGGGTCGTTGCAGCGCCCGCAGCAGCGGTACAAGTTCGGGTGCCACCTCCCCATCGCGGATGAGCCCACGCTCGGACAGCGAACGGGTGGCGATGTCGACCGCGGCAAGCAGGGCGGTTTCGGTGCCATGCCGCGGCCGCAGGCCCAAGACGACGGGCAGCGCCTGGACGCCGATTCGTGACGCGATGACTTGTAACTCGTCGTCAGTGAGGACGAAATGTGGGGTGAGCGTGGCGGTCACAGTTTGAGCTCCCTATCGACACCGATCACCGCAGGAGAGACCCAGCGGTCGTCGATCTGTTCAAGCGTGCGTCCCGGCTCCTCGGCGAACCCCTCGACCTGGGGTTCGTCGGGTACCACGAGTTCGTCGAAGACCGCGGTGTCGGGTCCCCAGCTGACGCTGGAGACCATGAACGGTGAGTCGTTCTGTGCGGCGGACGGCAGCCACGACTGCCCCGAGTCCGACATCCCGGCTCCCGGTTCGCCGGCCCCGTCGAGAGTGCCTGCGGGCTGGTGTGATTCGTAGTCAGCACTCTGGTTGCCGCGGCCCATCGCACCCATCGGAGCGAACGGGGGAACTCCACCACGCCCCATGCCGTCGGAGCCTCCCGTGGAGCCGAATCCGGTCTTGTGCGGGCTCTTCGGATCGGCGCTCGATTGGATGCCTTGGCCCAACATCGGCGCAAGCGGCATCGGTGCCGCGCCGCCACCACCCGCGCTGCCTCCGGCCGAGCCGCCACCACCGGATCCACTCGCGGCGTTCTTTTCCGCAGCCAAGGCGTCTGCGTTTGTCACGTCAGGAGGCGCGGGTTGCTCCCATGGCTGCGCCAGATGCGCGACCGCCTGCTCGTACTGGTTCATTACGGCCGCGGCATTGGCCTGATCGGCAGTGGCGGCCTCGTCGAACTCCGCGAAGTTTCCGGTGAGCACGGCTCCGTTGTAGGCGGCCAGCGAGGCCATCATGTCCTGCGCGGCCTTGGTTTCGATCGCCTCGGACACACTGGGCATGGCCATCACGGCGACGGTGTGAGCGACGGCGGCCTCTTCGGCTCGCTGGCCGTTGGCGGCGGCGCTGAGGCTGACCGCTTGCAACCATTTGCCGAACTCGTCAAGGCGTTGCGCTGCTGCGCTTGAGGCTTGGCTCTCCCACACCGTTCGAAGGCGGTCCTGAAGTTTGTCGAAATCCACTGAGACACTGGCGAGTTCGTTAGCCACCCGCACCCAGGAGGCCCCGGCCCCGCCCACCGTAGCCGGTCCGGGACCGTCGGTGAGATCCCGCGCCAGCTGCTCTGTGCCGCGCGATGCCCAGACGACGTTCGTGAAGCCCACGCAAAGACCTCCTTTCGCGGATCGGACCGGATGAGTGCAGGCGGTTAGCTGATGAAGTCTTGATCCGCGGCGGCGACGTTGCTCGAATGCCCGCGCAATGTCGCAGCGACCTCGCGGATCTCGCCAAACCCTCGCTCAGAGGTGGTGCGGAATGACGCGTGAACTTCGTTGAGAGTGCTCGCAATTCGCTGGGATACTTCGTCGCGCGCTGACGCGGTCACAGTGAGATTGGCTGACTCGTCGGCCATTACGCGCTCCGCGCGAGCGGCGAGTTCGTCGAGCTGACGGGTGACCTCCAGCACTTCGTCGGGCTGGATAGACATTGCAGCGTTATCGGCCATTGCGATTTCTCCTTACTGAACTAACTAGATCCGGAGTTCGACGTCCGGAGGCTCATTGAGATCGGCTTCCCCGAGAACCGGGGGAGCCACAGTGCCGAGATCCCCGACGATCTCGCCGCCTTGATCGGTGGTGTGCAGGAATGATGCCGAGGTGTGGGTGCTCGACGAAGAGTTGGCGCCCTGTCCGGCCCCGCCCATGGGTGCGTAGGGTGCGCCCATCATGCCGCCCGTTCCACCGGAGCCGAAGGGCCGCACGGACGCTGATTGTGTCGGCGTAGAGGGCGTTTGTGGCTGCAGCATCTGCGAGGTCGATATCGAACGCGACGCGAGCGTGCTGCCAGGGCCGCCACCGCCACCGCCGCTACCACCACCGGCTCCCGCGCCCACCGGCAGCGGGCCGGCGCCACCCCCGGCCGCGCGCTCGGAATCCGTTGTCTTCGAGGCTGTTTCACTCGCCGTTTTGCTTGCCGCAGATGCCGCTTTGGTGCCGGCCTGAATGTCCCGCCTGCGCGCCCTTCGTTGCCATCGACATCAACGCGGGAAGCAAGCTCGCGAACGGGGAGGCACCCATCGTCGGGGCAGCGGCGATGTCCACCGGCAAGCCGGCGGCCGTCACCTGTGCGGCCTCGGCGCCCAATGAGCCTTGCACTTCCGTCATCACTTCGGCGGTCATCGCGATGGCCTTGTTGGCGGCCGCGATCGCTGCGGCCCAGCCCCACGGGAAGATGATGCTCGGGCCGATCGCCGCGATCGTCGCCTGGAACTCGGTGACGATCTCGATCAGCCGCACCCGCGCCTGCGCGACATCGGCGGCAGCCGTCGCCAGACTGCCGCGCAGTGCGTCGGACTGGGCACCGACCTCGGCGCCGTCGGCGATCGCGGCGGTGGTCTTGTCCGCCGCAGCGGTGCCCGAAGCACCCTGCCACGCGTCGTCCACCGCGCCCAGCGACTGCTGTAGCGATCCGCCGGTGGACTGGAAGGCCTGGGAGATGCCCTGCAACATCATCGTTGGATCGACGCCCTCGAACAGGCCGGGGCCCAAGGTGCTCAGCGCGTCGGTGACGGGACTGATCAGCGCACTCGGATCCATCGGGCTGGCCTGGGGCGGGGCGTCTTCGGGTCGGCCCTCGGGCTCCGGGTCTTCCTTGCCAGGCTTCTTATCGTCGAAGGGCGGCAACCCGAGTCGCTCGAGAATTTCCCTGACGGGCAGGTTCAAATAGTCTTGCAGGATCTGCTCTTGCGCAGCGATGACCGGCGCCGGATCGTAGCTGGGCACCTGCTGGGCCAGCTGATCCGTCGGATTAGCCGGTGGGGGTCGCGAAATTACGGCCATCGGTGGGCTGAGCTAGGCGCTATCAAGGTCGACGAAGGCGGCGCAGGAAGTATCAGTCCCGGCGCCGATGCCGGCGTGCGTTGCACCGACAAGCAACGTTGCGGCCAGATTGTTGGCCTGCGCAGGACAGTAGGCCGCCAGAAACATCGCGCCAATCGGCCCGAGAGCAGCCGCCACTGCGCCCACCATCGCCGCCGAATCCGCCGATCCGGCCACGGCGATATCTGTCGACGCAGCCTTCTCGGCAGCTGAACGCGTCGCCATCCGGGCCGGCACAGCAACAAACGGTTGAGTCATGGTTTGAAGGCCCTTCCGCTATGTGTACGAACGATCGTTCGTCAAGCATACGATCGTTCGTACTATGCTGTCAACGGCTGCAGCGAACTCTGCGTTACAGCGAGCGGGCGATGATTTCCTTCATGATTTCGTTGGTGCCGGCGTAGATCTTTTGCACGCGGTTGTCGACCCACATGCGCGCGATGGGGTACTCGGTCGTGTAGCCGTATCCGCCGTGCAGCTGCAGGCACTGGTCGAGGACCGTCATCGCGCGCTCGGTGGTCCACCACTTGGCCATCGCGACGGTTTGAACGTCGAGCTCGCCGCGGATGTGTTTGGCGATGCAGTCGTCGATGAAGACCCTGGCGACTCTCGATTCGGTCGCCGCCTCGGCGAGCGCGAACTTTGTGTTCTGGAACGTATAGATCGGTTTGCCAAATGCTTCGCGCTGCTTGGTGTATCGCAGGGTTTGCGCGAGCGCGGACTCCATCGTTGCAACCGACCCGACGACGATGATCAGTCGCTCTTGGGGCAACTGCTGCATGAGTTGAGCGAAGCCCTGGCCCTCGTTGATGCCGAGCAGGTTGGTGACCGGCACTCGCACGTCGTCAAAGAACAGTTCGGTGGTGTCGTTGCCCTGCTGACCGATCTTGTCGATCGCGCGGCCCCGGCGGAAGCCGTCGCGCGCAGCCTCAACGAGAATCAGTGAGATGGCATCTGCGCCTTGGTTTGTGCTGCCGGTCTTGGCCGCCACCACCACCAAGTCGGCTTGGCCACCGTTGGTGATGAAGGTTTTCGAACCGTTCATCACGTAGTCGTCGCCGTCCCGGACGGCCCGGGTCTTTACGTTCTGCAAATCGGACCCGGTGCCCGGCTCAGTCATGGCGAGCGCACCCACGACTTCCCCGGACGCCATCTTGGGCAGCCAGTGTCGCTTCTGTTCTTCGCTGCCGTAGACAAGGATGTAGTGGGCCACAATGGTGCTGTGCATGGCCTGGCCCCACGCTGAGTCACCGATGCGGGCCTGTTCCTCCATCAGGACGGCCTCGTGCGCAAACGTGCCGCCACCGCCGCCGTATTCCTCCGGGATCGACAAGCAGAGCAGGCCCAGCTCTCCCGCACGGTTCCACAAGTCGCGATCGACGTGATGTTGGTCGATGAACTTGTCGAGGTTCGGCTGGATCTCCTTTTCGAGAAAGGCGCGAGACAGCTCGCGCAACGCCTCAAGGTCGGAATCCATCCACGGCGAGCGGGAATCGGGCATACGTCAAGTGGTCCTTTCACTGGCTGATTGGGGCGCCGGCAGCATCCTGATACAGCATGTATCGGCCCCAGAAGGATACACTGTGTCTCGTGGCGGTGCTAGCCGGCGAAGCCACTCTCGGGCGGCAGGATGGGTCAGTAAGGAGCGGTAGCGATGGATAGCGATGGATAAGGTGAGGCCGTGACCGCACCCGACGCGCCCGCGGATCGTTGGCGTGAGCAGATTCTCGAGGCCGCGCGCGCCGCGATCGAGGAATACGGTCCTGGAGCGTTGACCGGGCAAATCGCTAAACGCGCCGGGCTGGCCCGCCCCAATGTCTATCGGCACTTTTCCAGCAAGGAACAACTCGACCTTGCGCTGGCCCGCGCCGCCTATCGCGAACTACGGGCCGCCATCACGGGCCGTCTTGACCTGTCCGGCACACCCCTTGACGTCGTCGCGGCTCCCATCGCGGCGCAGGTCGCCTGGGCGGAACGCCACCCGAACCTGTACCGATTTCTCGTCAGCCGCGGCCATCAACGCAGCGCCGAGCAACCCCGCGCAGATCGCAGCGACTTTGCCGCCGAGCTCGCGGCGGCCGGGGCGCGCTATTTCCCGGGCTTTGCCGATGACCCGGATGCCGCCGAGGCCACCCTCGTCGCTGTGATCGGGCTTATCGACGCATCCGTGTTGCGCTGGCTGGACCGACGCGTCGATACCCGCGAGCAACTCGTCGACCGCCTCACCGCCCGGGCATGGCTGATCATCAATGATCACCTCCACGAACGCGGTGTAGACATCGACCCGGCTGTACCGCTTCAGGATCCTGCTCACAGGCCTGGCTAGACGCGCAGTGAGGTGGGCACGATCGTTCGTGCTAGGCATTCAGCATGGCTGGATGCCGCATGCTGACGGTCAGCGCACCCGGGCCGCGATACTTCGGACAGGCTGTCGATCTGGCGACCGTGAATGGCCTCGAGGGCTTGACGATCGGTGATCTGGCCGGCGCCCTCGGCATGAGCAAGAGCGGCCTGTATGCGCACTTCAAGTCCAAGGAAGCACTGCAGCTGGCCGCCATTGAGGAAGCAAACCGCATCTTCGACGAGCAGGTGGTCGCCGCAGCCCGGCAGGTCGAACCCGGCGTGGACAGTCTGGTCGCGGTGTGCGACGCCTTCTTCGATTACCTACAGGAGCGGATATTCCCTGGGGGCTGCTTTTTTGCCGTCACCTCGATGGAAATGGGCAGACGGAGCGGCCAAGTAAAGGAGTATGTGGCGCACTGCCAAGGCGGCTTCGTCAACGTCCTTCGCGAAAACGCAGTCGAGGCGATCCAGCGAGGCCAGCTACCCGCGACGGAGGAACCCGATGCAGTGGCTTTCGAGCTCAACGGCATCATTCTTGCCGCGCAAGTGCACTTTGTGCTGCATGACAACGAAGGCGCGCTCGACATCGCCCGTCGGGTCGTGCGTCGCCGCCTCGGCATGAACCGAAAAGGCCAAAGGCGTGACGGTAAAGGCCAAATCAAAGGCCAAATCTCTGAGGTGATCCTCGACGACCGCCGGTTGCGTGCCGGGTTGCCTCTTGGATGTAGTCGCCGATCTGGCGCAACGACCGGGTGGCCTCGGGTACCAGGGGCTCGGCCAGCTGGAACACATGCATCTGGCCGGGCCAGACGCGGAGCTCGACCGCCACACCGGCGGCCGCCAGGCGGCTCGCGGCTTTTCGGGCGTCGCTGACCAGGACCTCGGACCCAGAAACGTGGATGAGCGTGCTGGGCAGTCCGGGTTCGATGTGGTCCAGGGGCTCGTACATCTCTTCGGGCTTGCCATCCACGATGTGGCGTTCGGCTGACTCTTGGACCAGCTCAACTAGTGCGTGGAAGGCCCGCGCCGGGAGCATCACGTCGGTACGGAAGTTCGGGTGATTCGCCCGCGATTCGTTATCGATCTCGAACATCGGCGACATGGTCACTATGGCGGCGGGCTCTTCGCCGTCCTTCTGCAGCCGCAATGCCAGTGCGAGCGCGAGGTAGCCTCCGGCGGAGTCGCCGGCCAGCACAATCTGATCCGGCTCGTAGCCCTGCAGTCGGAGCCATTGGTACGCGTCGTAGCAGTCGTCGACCGCCATGCCCACGGAATGCTTAGGGATCATTCGGTAGTCGACGGCGAACACCGGAGCATCGGCGTAGCGCGACAACGCCGTCACCAGTCGGCCATGCGAGTTGGCGCCGCACATCACGAACGCCCCGCCGTGCAGATAGAGAACGGCGCTGCGCTCGCCGTCGGCGGGCCGTACGCCTCGGGCGCGCACAAGGTGTCCGGTACAGGTCGGGAGCGCGATGGTGGTGCGAACGGTACCTCGAGGTGGCGGCAAGACACGCGAGGCGAAGTCGACCAGCTCCCACGGCCACGGTAGGCGTGGGGCGTAGCTGGCGATCGCAAACGTCGGCCGGACGGTGCAAAGCGCGGTCAGTGCAACCAGTCGCGCCGCGATGCTGGGACTGTCCTCGACGACCTGGACAGGAGCGCAGTCGCTAACCGGGAATTTCCGTGGTTCGGGTGTGTCGGTTGCCCTGGTACCAGGGTCGGACGCGCTGGATACGTTCCTCGGTGCGGTCATGGCACCACCTCCTACGTCGATGTAGCGCGAAGGGCTTCGTCAGCTCAGCCAATTCCGAAGACTTAGCTCGATTGATGCGAACGATCGTTCGGTGTCCTAATAGTACGAACGTTCGTGCTATTCGTCAATCCCGGTCGAGCGAGACGCGCTGACTGTCAGGCCCGGCGATACTCGCGCAGACCGCAGACCGCAGACCCCTGGCGGCATTAAATGCCCGCGATGGCCATCTCGCCGCGGCCAGCAAGAGTTTTACGCGCAGCTGTGCTGGGCCCGGTATCCGTCGCGGTCTTCGGGATGGCGCAGTGATCGGGCACCGTTCAGCCGTGTTCCCGTCAGTAGGCGGGCTCCCAGATCGGGGGTGTCATCGGAGCGTAGGGCGAGCAGCTCTTGGGGAGTTGGCGGGTTGGGGTGGTCTGGGTGGAGCCTGTCGAGCACTTCGTTCAGCGCCTGGCGGGCGGCCTCGGTGGTTGTTGAATCCCACACGAGGTCAATTGCGCGTTCGCGAACTTCAAACATCGGTTGGTGGAATTGAGACAGATTCCAGGTGAACCCGAGTTCGGCCAACACGTCTGCGTCGCCCTGGGCCTCGACACGGTCCCCGCCACACCGACGGAAGTAGGGTTCCCATTGATCACATAGCGCGGTGAAGGCTTGCCGTTGCGCCCACGGCGTCAACGCGAGATCCCCGAGGTAAACCGCTAGGTTTCGGTGGCTGTCGCGATCGAAACCAAGCGTGATCTTGCCGTTCCTATGCCCGTCGTCGGACAAGACTTCGCCTTCCAGCATCACTCTTGTTGGCGATCCTGAGGTTTCGACGGCGGTGAAGTTGATGGCGACGTGCCCGTATCCGCCCGACAGGTCCGCTGCCAGTCGGCGGATCTGGGCTGAGATTTGCTCGGGCTCGGCGTCGGCCACCGCATCGAGGACATCCCCGAGCCGCTCGGCGGTCCGGGAATCGCTGCCACGGTGTCTGGTGCCCTGGAGGCGGTTCGCGTCGCATTTTGCGGAATGGACTGTGCCGGGGTCGGGGTGATGAAGCCAGCGGACGCCGTTCAGCCGTGTTCCGGCCAGCAGGCGGGCGCCCAGATCGGGGGCGTCATCGGTGCGCAGGGCGAGTAGCTCTTGGGGGGTTGGCGGGTTGGGGTGGTCTGGGTGGAGCCTGTCGAGCACGTTGTTCAGCGCTTCGCGGGCTGCCTCGGTGGTTGATGAGTCCCAGACGAGGTCGACGGTGCGCTCGGCGAGGTCGAACATTGGTTGCTGGCCGTGGGACGGATTCCAGGTGAACCCGAGTTCTGCCAACACGTTGCTGTCGCCGCGAGCCTCGAGTCGGGCTGTGCCGCAGTTACGGAAGTAGAGTTCCAGCTGGTCAACTAGTGCGGTGAAAGCGTGCCGTTGTGCCCAGGGCGCCAACGAAAGATCGCCGAGATAAACCGCCAGGTGCCCGTCAGGGTCGCGATCGAAACCGAGCTCGACCCGGCCTGCTCTGTGCCCGTCGTGGGCCAAGACTTCGCCTTCGAGCATCAACCTTGTCGACGGAGCTGAGGCGTCGATGGCGGTGAAGTTGATGGCGACGTGTCCGTATCCGCCCGAAAGGCCCGCGGCCAGTTGGCGGGCCCGGGCTCCGATCTCATCGGCCTCGACGACGTTGGCGACCGCGTCAAGAACATCAGCGAGCCGCCGCCAACCCTGGGGGAATCGCGACAACTGTCTCATCGACTAGTCCCTTCGTTCCCTTTAGTGCCCGAGCCAAGGTGGATACATGGTGTATCGGACCGACGATACATACTGTCTCATGGCTCCGCGAGATGACTGCACGTAAATTTCACGTAACGCGGCCGCGCTGTGATCACCGTCGACGCCACCCCACAGGCAGTGGAAAACGCCGTTAACCCAGCCAGAACAGCCATCCGTGAACACCCTCCTGATACGGTCCTGGACTCAACCTGCACTGGGCTGCTGTCATCTCGCTGTCATGGCGCTCGCGAGCGTGAGTTTGGGGCATGCTTGGTCGCGTGCGGTATCGGGTGCTCGGGCCGGTTGAGGTCACCGACGAGCGCGGGAATCTGATTTCGCTCACCGGGTCGCGGCAGCGCGCGTTGTTGGCGCGTTTGCTTGCGCGTCAGGGTGAGGTGGTTACCGCGGATCGGCTGGCCCATAGCTTATGGGGGGAGCAGGAGCCGTCGGATCCGTTGGCGGCGTTGCAGTCTCAGGTGTCGCGGTTGCGCCAGCGGTTGGGTGGCGGTGCTGAGTTGGAGACGGCCGGCGGCGGGTATCGGCTGTGTTCTGGCCCGGATGACTTGGACTCAGCGGTCTTTGAGCGGCTGTTGGCCGAGGCCCAGACGTTGAGCGATCCTGGGTCGGCGCTGCGGGTGCTCGATTCCGCGTTGTTGCTATGGCGTGGCCCAGCTTACGGCGAATACGCGTCGGATGAGGATGTGTCGATCGCCGCCGCGCATCTGGAGGGGTTGCGGATCTCCGCGCGCGAACTACGGGCGGCCCTGTTGCTGGCAGTGGGACGGCCCGCGGAAGCCGCCGCCGAGGCCGCCGTGCTGGTATCCGAGCAGCCACTGCGCGAGCCCGCAGCGGAGATCCTGGTGGAGACGCTGTGTGAGGCAGGCCGGTCGAGCGAAGCTCTCACGGCGTACGAGAGCTACCGCACCCGCCTGGCCGAGGAACTCGGCGCCGACCCCGGCGCGCAGTTGCAGCGCCTGTACCTAGGGATTTTGCGGGGCGAGGCAGATCCCTCACGGGCGCGGGCGGCACTGCCGCGCCCGGTGACGTCATATGTCAGCCGAGGGGATGAAGTGCTCGACGTCACGCAGGCCCTGCGTGACAACCGCCTGATGACGTTGACGGGGCCGGGTGGGGTAGGCAAGACGCGGCTGGCCATCGAGGTCGCCGGCCGGTTGGGTGAGGAGCTGCCCGACGGTGTGTGGTTCTGTGACCTGTCGGCGGTCGCCGACGCGCACGCGGTGCCGGCCGCGGTGGCCTCGATCCTGGGGATCCAGCGCCGCCATGACCGCTCGATGATCGCGCGGCTGGTGGAGGTGCTTGGCGGGCGGCGGGCGTTGCTGGTTGTGGACAACTGCGAACATGTGCGCGATGCGGCGGCGATGCTGGTGCAGCAGGTTGTCGAGCGCACCGCCAAGGTGCACGTGCTCGCGACCAGCCGTGAGCCGCTGGGGGTGCCCGGTGAGCAGCGCATCGTCGTCGAACCACTCAGCGAGGAGGACGGGGCCCGGTTGTTCGCCGATCGTGCTCGCGCGGCCCGGCCCGGTCTCGCGCTGTCGGGCGAGGACGATATCGCCGCGGTGTACCGCATCTGCCGGCAGGTCTCCGGGCTGCCGCTCGGCGTGGAGCTGGCGGCGGCTCGGGCGGCGGCCCGCACGCCGGTGGAGATCGCCGCCGATCTGGCCGGTCGAGTCGATCGGCTGTCGGCGACGCGATCCGGTCCGGCGCGGCACCGTTCGGTCGCGGCCGTGGTCGATTGGTCGTTGGATCGGCTGTCTGAGGCGCAGCGAGATCTGGCCGAGCACCTGGCCGTGTTCGCCGGGGGCTGCACTGTCGAATCGGCGGCAGCTGTGTTGGGCCGTGACGTCGGCGAAACCTCGGATCTGCTTGTCGCGCTGGTTGAGCGCTCACTTGTGGCGCCTCGGCCCGTGCGCGGGCATACCCGCTACGCGGTGCTGGAGCCGATACGCGCCCGCGCCGAACAACGGCTGCGGGAGCGAGGTCTGCTCGCCGGCGCGCGCCGCGCCCACGCCACCTACTTCGCCGACCTGACCGCGCGGGCATCGGCGGGAATGCGCACGCCCGAGGCCGCGCGCTGGGTGCAGACCGTTGACCACGAATTCGCCAACCTGCGGGCAGCCTGCCGCTGGTCGATGGACACCGACGGCGGACAGACCGCACTGCAGCTGCTGGCGCCGCTCCACATCTACGCCCGGTCCAGCATGCCGACCGAATTGTACGAATGGGCCGAGGCCGCATGCGGGGCGGCCGCACCCGGGCATCCTTCGCTGCCCGCCGTGCTGGCGCTCGCGGCGCACGGTGCGTGGCGGCGTGGCGATCTGGCGCGTGCAGCTCGGCTGGCCGAACGAGCCACCCAGACCGAAGGGTCTGCACAGGCGATGGCGCTGGCCTTCCTGGCATTCGCCGAGATTCCCTTCCTCGAAGGTCGGCGGGAAGAGGCGATTGCCCGCTACCGCGTGGCCAGTGCCGCGGCGCGCACCGCCGAAGACACGTTTTTCGAGTTGCTCGCTGAGGCCGACATCGCAGTGGCTCGTGCCTACAGTGGCGACGCCGCCGCCGTCGCGGCCGCCGACGAGGTGTGTGCCCGGGCCGAGGCGCTCGATGCGCCACTGATGGTGGCTTATGCGAGCTTCATGGCCGGCGAGACGCGGCTGGAACATTCGCCACAGGAGGCGCTGCCGCTCCTGCGGCGTGCGGTAAAGCTCGCTCGCAGTGCCGGTGACCGGTTCACGACTGTCGCTGCAGGGTTGTCGGCCACGTCGGTCGAGGTGCGCCACGGCGACCCCGAAGCGGCGCTGGCCGATCTGGCCGGACTCCTCGACGAGTGGCAGCGCGCCGGCGCATGGAACCCGACCTGGCTCACCCTGCGGCTCTGCATCGACGTCTTCGTCTGGCTCGGCGAGCACGAGTCGGCCGCCCAACTGCTCGGCGCGATGCATGCGTCGAACACGGCCAGTCCGGCGTATGGCGCCGACGCCAAGAGGATCGCCCGCGCAGAGACAACGCTGTGCTCTGCGCTCGCCTCGTATGACGCGTTGGTAAGCAAGGGCGCTGCTCTGGGCGACGACGGCGCGGTCACCCTCGCCCGCCACACGCTGCGCAGCCTCATGCGATCCGCAGGCCGCGACTACTGACGCCGACCGCCGCGCGTTCGAGGTGTGCCATTGCGGCATGCTTGTGGCGTGCGGTATCGGGTGCTCGGGCCGGTTGAGGTCACCGACGAGCGCGGGAATCTGGTTCCTCTCGCCGGGTCGCGGCAGCGGGCGTTGTTGGCGTGTTTGCTTGCGCGTCAGGGTGAGGTGGTTACGGCGGATCGGCTCGCCGACAGTTTGTGGGGGGAGCAGCAGCCGTCGGATCCGTTGGCGGCGTTGCAGTCTCAGGTGTCGCGGTTGCGTCAGCGGTTGGGCGCCGGTGCTGGGTTGGAGACGGTGGGCGGCGGGTATCGGCTGCGCTGTGGCCCGGATGACTTGGACGCGGCCGTCTTTGAGTCGCTGCTGGCCGAGGCCCAGGCGTTGAGTGATCCTGGGTCGGCGCTGCGGGTGCTCGATTCGGCGTTGTTGCTGTGGCGTGGTCCGGCTTACGGCGAGTTCGCCTCGGACCCCGACGTGTCGATCGCCGCCGCGCATCTGGAGGGGTTGCGGATCTCCGCGCGCGAACAACGGGCGGCCCTGTTGCTGGCAGTGGGTCGGCCCGCCGAAGCCGCCGCGGAGGCCGCCGAGCTAGTGGCCGAGCAGCCACTGCGCGAGCCCGCGGTGGAGATCCTGGTGGAGGCATCGTATGAGTCGGGCCGATCGAGCGAAGCGCTTGCGCTGTACGAGGACTACCGCGCGCGGTTGGCCGAGGAACTCGGCGTGGACCCCGGCGTGGAGCTCCGTCGCCTGCATCTGGCCATCCTGCGGGGAGAGGCGGACATCTCGCGCGGGGGAGTGACGTTGCCGCGCCCGGTGACCTCCTACGTTGGCCGCGGCGACGAAGTACATGTTGTGGCCACGGCCTTGCGTGACAGCCGCCGAGTCACCCTTACCGGGCCTGGAGGGGTAGGAAAGACGCGACTGGCCATCGAGGTCGGTAACCGGCTGGCCGAGGAATTGCCCGACGGGGTGGTTTTCTGCGATCTGTCGGCGGTCGCCGACGCGCACGCGGTGCCGGCCGTCGTGGCCTCGGTCCTGGGGATCCAGCGCCGTCACGACCGTTCGATGATCGAGCGGCTGGTGGAGGTGCTTGGCGGGCGGCGGGCGTTGCTGGTTGTGGACAACTGCGAGCATGTGCGCGATGCGGCGGCGATGCTGGTGCAGCAGGTTGTCGAGCGCACCGCCAAGGTGCACGTGCTGGCGACCAGCCGTGAGCCGCTGGGGATACCGGGTGAGCAGCGCATCGTCGTCGAACCACTCAGCGAGGAGGGCGCGGCGGAGCTCTTCGCCGATCGCGCTCGCGCGGCGCGGCCTGGGCTCACGCTGTCGGGCGAGGACGATATCGCCGCGGTGCACCGCATCTGCCGAGAGGTCTCCGGGCTGCCGCTCGGCGTGGAGTTGGCGGCGGCTCGGGCTGCGGCCCGCACGCCGGTCGAGATCGCTGCCGATCTGGCCGGTCGGGTCGATCGGCTGTCGGCGACGCGATCCGGTCCGGCCCGGCACCATTCGGTCGCGGCCGTGGTCGATTGGTCGTTGGATCGGCTGTCTGAGTCGGAGCGAGATCTGGCCGAGCACCTGGCCGTGTTCGCCGGGGGCTGCACTGTCGAATCGGCGGCAGCTGTGCTGGGCCGCGACGTCGGCGAAACCGCGGATCTGCTTGTCGCGCTGGTCGAGCGCTCCCTCGTCGCGCATCGGCCGGTGCGCGGGCACGCGCGCTACACCGTGCTGGAGCCGGTGCGTGCCCGCGCTGAACAGCGCCTACGGGAGCGAGGCCTGCTCGATGCCGCGCGTCGTGCCCACGCCAGCTACTTCGCCGACCTGACGGCGCGGGCATCGGTGGGCATGCGCACAGCCGAGGCCGCGCGCTGGGTGCAGACCGTTGACCACGAATTCGCCAACCTGCGGGTCGCCTGCCGCTGGTCGCTGGATACCGACGGCGGGGCGACCGGGCTGCGGCTGCTCGCGCCGCTTCACCTCTACGAAGGGTTCTGCACGCCAACCGAATTGGGTGAGTGGGCCGAGGCGGCATGCGGGGCGACCGCCGCATCCGGGCACTCGGCGCTGCCGACCGTGCTGGCGATCGCGGCGCACGGTGCGTGGCGACGTGGCGATCTGACGCGAGCGCAGCGGCTGACGGAACAGGCCGCCCGCACCGCAGGATCTCCCGAGGCGATTACCCTGGCCTCCCGGGCATCCGGCCGCATATCGCTTTTCGAAGGACGGCCGCAGGAGGCAATCGCCCGCTACCGCGTCGGCGGTGCCGCGGCGCGCTCGGCTGGGGACACCTTCTTCGAACTGCTTGCCGAGGCCGATATCGCGCTGACTCGCCGTTTTGGCGGCGAAGCCGACGTCGCCGCGACCGCCGATGAGGTATGTGCCCGGGCTGAGGCGCTCGATGCCCCGTTGATGGTGGCCTACGCGTGCTACGTCGCCGGGGAGGCGCGCTTGAAACGTTCCCCAGAGGAGGCGCTGCCGCGCCTTCGGCGCGCGGTACAGCTCGCTCGCAGCTCCGGTGCTCGGTTCATTGCCGCCGCCGCAGGATTGTCGGCGACGTCGATCGAGGTGCGCCACGGCGACCCCGAGGCGGCGCTGCCCGATCTGGCCGGACTTCTCCACGAATGGCAGCGCTCCGGTCAGTGGCAGTGGACCTGGCTCACCCTGAGGCTCTGCATCGACGTCTTCGTCCGGCTCGGCGAGCACGAACCGGCAGCCCAACTGATCGGGGCGATGCACGCATCGACCACGGCCGGTGCAGTGCACGGGGCCGGCGCCAAGCGGCTCGCCGGCGCGGAGGCGGCCTTGCGGACTCGCCTCGCCCCCTACGACACTCTCGTGAGCACTGGCGCCGCTCTTGGCGACGACGGCGCGGTCACCCTCGCCCGCCACACCCTCGGCGAACTCATGCGATCCTCACCGACAGTCGAGCGTCACAGCAGACGTTGAGCGCCTCGTGGGAGGAGTTGGGCGACGCCAGCTCGCCAACGCGTAGCAGGACCGTGGCGGTGCCGATGTGGGTGGCCGTAAACCAGTGACTCAGGGCCGATTGGGCTTGAAAGTTGTGCCGTCCCAGCGGGTTAGGGGTGCTTGTTGTAGTTCGTGCATGCGATCGGTGAATTGTTGGGTGAGGTTGCTTTGTCGTTCGGCGGCGACTTTGGCTGCGGCGTGGGCGGTTTGGACGATGAGTTTGGCGAGTTTGTCTGGGCCGAGTTTGTGGGCGTTGGGGCCTAGGGTGAGTGCGGTCATGGTGCCGAAGCCGTCGACTTCGATGCTGACGTTGTGGTCGCGGCTGGTGACGCGTGCGGAGATGGTTTGGCAGTGATCGTCCATCGCCCGCACCAGGTCGCGTTGTTGAAGGAGGCGGGCGATCAGCGAGTCGGCCAGTCCAGTCATACCGACAGTTTCCAGCTGGGTGGCAAGTCGTCGTCGTCGCCGAGGGCGTGGTCTTCGGCGTGGGTGAGGTCTTCTTCGGTGGCCAGGTTCAGCCCGCGAATCACCGATGCGCTGAAGCCCTGTTCGGCCAGGGCGCGTCGGCGTGCGACTTGGGCCCGTGCCGCCGAGAGCCGGCACAGCGCCATGATGTCGTTTGCCAGTTGTTCTGGCGGTTTTTGCAGTTCGGCGGCGTCGAGGTGCAGTGCGATCGGTAGGCCGCGTTCGGTGGTTTGCACCGAGATGGTGCCAGCGGCTGATTGAACCGGCGGCTGCGACATGTTCGGCCTCCCTGGCGGGTGTGGCGGCCACCAAACTTGGGCGACGGTGGCCCCGTTTCCTCGTGATATTTACTATAGTTACGAACGTTCGTTCGGGCGCTCTCCGGAACAAAGTAGTGTGCGAATCATTTGTGATAATCGCATAGCCCGGATGGTCCAAGCTCGTGTGTTCTGCATGGGCTGGTTGCGCAGTGGGGAGGTAGGTCTCCGTCGATGAGTGGCTTTGGTGATGCGCAGCGGTTGTTTGATGCGGGGGTGTTGTCGCTGGGTATCGCGATTGATGGTGTTGAGACTGAGCGTGATGTTGGGTATGCGGGGTTGGCGTTCAAGCGGGCTACTGAGTGTGATCCGGATATGTGTGATGGGTGGTTGGGTCGGGCGGCTGCGGGTGATACCGGTGCGGAGGTTTTGTATCACCTGTATCGAACCAGCAAGATCTCGTTGAACCGAGAGCAACGGCGGCTCGGCCTTCCTGCGCGGGCACTGAGTGGTCGGTTTCAGACTGGTTTGTATTTGGATTATCCGTTGAGCAGCAAGACGGAGATGTGGTTGGGGTATGCGGCCAGCATGATCGGTGCCCGCGATTTTGATGAGGCTGAGCGGGTTTTGGATGAGTTGGCGGTGTTGCGTTCGGGGATGCCGGGTGGGGATGCGGGGTCTGCCGAGATTTGTGCCTATGTGCGGGGGGTGTTGTATTTCACGACGCAGCGGTGGCCGGATGTGTTGGGGGCGTTGAGTAGCTCGTCGTCGTTCACTGATGTGTTTGTGGCGGCGGGGGCGGATTTGATGGTGGGGTCGGCGTGTGCGCAGTTGGGGTTGTTTGGGGAGGGGTTGCGGCGCCTGGATGCGGCGATCGGTGGGCCGGTGCCGGCGGCGGGTCAGGCGGCGGAGTTTTGTAAGGGGTTGACGTTGCGGGAGTTGGGCAACGAGGCCGAGGCGCGGGGGATTTTTGAGCGGATTTATAGCCAGGAGCCGGGGTTTGAGGCTAATGCGGCGGCGTTGGCCGATCCGAAGTATCGGTTGGTGATCACCTCGAAGGAGGTGATTGATTCGCGGACCGATCGGTGGGATCCGGCCAGTGTGCCCAGCGCCGAGGATTTGGCCGGGGATGCGTTGTCTGAGCAGGGTAATGAGTATTTGCGGGCGGCGCAGCTGGAGTTGGATCAGCAGATCGGGTTGGGCGAGGTTAAGCAGCAGGTGGCCAAGTTGCGGTCGGCGGCGACGTTGGCCAAGGTGCGCGGCGATAAGGGGTTGAGTACGTCGGCGCGGAGTTTGCATTTGGCGTTTACTGGTCCGCCGGGTACGGGTAAGACCACGATCGCGCGGGTGGTGGCTCAAACCTATTGCGGGCTGGGGTTGTTGAAGACGCCGGCGGTGGTGGAGGCGAAGCGGCAGGATTTTGTGGGTCAGCATTTGGGGTCCACGGCGATCAAGAGCAGTGCGTTGATTGATTCGGCGATGGATGGGGTGTTGTTCGTCGATGAGGCGTATACGTTGATTCAGACCGGTCTGTCGGGTGGGGATGCGTTCGGCCGTGAAGCGGTGGATACGTTGTTGGCGCGGATGGAGAATGATCGGGATCGGTTGGTGGTGATCATCGCCGGCTATGACGCCGAGATTGATCGGTTCCTGGCCTCGAATGAGGGGTTGGCGTCGCGGTTCACCAAACGGATCCGGTTCCAGTCTTATAGTCCGGTCGAGTTGGCTGATATTGGGCGGATGATCGCGCGGCGCCGCGATTCGGAGCTTTCTGAGGCGGCGTATGAGGAGTTGGTGTCCACGTGCACCAGGTTGTGCCAAAGCGAGGGCCTCGATGGTTCGGGCCGCCCGCAGCGGCGGATTGATTTGGCCGGTAATGGCCGGTTTGTGCGTAACGTGATCGAGGCCGCCGAAGAAGAACGCGAATACCGGCTTTCCGAAAGCCACGGCACCAACCTGGCAGACTTGGACGAAGACCAGTTGATGCGCATCGAAGGACCCGACATGGCCGCCGCACTCAACCAAGTACTCGGCATGCTCACCACCAACCGATGACCTGACATGACCCGACCATTCCACGACGACGACACCGGACCGCTGCGCCGGCCGACCCCATTCACCAGCGCCGTGCCGAACACACCCCAGCCGCTGGTGCCGACCGATGGAGAGCTGGGACTGATCCGCAGTCGGCCGGTACCGCAGACTGGCTGGCGAAAAGCAGTGCACCGAGCCACCGGGTTGAACCCGGGAGTGTCAGGCAAGGAAGCCGGTCTTCGCACGCTCATCGCGCAGGTGAATCAACCCGTGCGCGGGCCGTTCACCATTGCGGTGCTGTCGCAGAAGGGCGGTGTCGGCAAGACCACCACCACGGTAGGTTTGGGCGCCACGCTGGCGGCGATGCGCGGCGACCGGGTGATCGCGGTCGACGCCAACCCTGACTTCGGCACCTTGGCTCAGCGCGGGCCCGACCATACGGAGTCGACGGTGCGCGACGTGGTGCTCGACCAGCAAATCACTCGATACTCCGACATGCGTCGACACACCTCTCAAGGCTCAAGTCGGCTGGAAATCCTTGCCTCCGAACGTGATCCGGCAACCTCAGAAGCGTTCTCCGAAGCCGACTATCGCGGCGTGCTGGGTGTGCTGCAGCGGTTTTACAACATCATCCTCACCGACTGCGGCACCGGGCTGGTGCACTCGGCGATGGCCGGTGTCCTCGACGAAGCCGACGTGATCCTCATCGTGGCGTCGCCGGCCGTCGACTCGGCTCGCAGTGCGTGGGCAACCCTGGATTGGCTTGACCGCCAAGGTTATTCGCACCTGGTACCGAGAGCTACGGTCGTTGTTAGCGCTTCACGACCAGGTGATCTCGGGCTTGACATGAACCAGTTGGCCCACCAGTTTCTGCAGCGGGTGCGCGCCCTGCATGTCATTCCGTTCGACGATCACCTCGCCGAAGGCTCGGAGATCGACCTCGAGCTGCTCAGCCGCCAGACCCGGCAGGCCTTTCTTGAATTGGGCGCTACCGTGGCTGACAGCTTCTCCACTCTTCCGCGGCGCAACCAGGATTATTAGACGGGCGTCCCAGTGACCGTCAGGCGAGGCCCGATGTGCCCGTCAGGCCGAGGCGGCGACGCACAACCTGCCGTGCGATGTCGAGCGCGTCAGCCTTGCCGTGCAGCACCGAGTGCACGTGCGCTGCGAGAATGACGCCGTTCAGCTCAAACACGAGCACGTCCGGTTTCTCCGTCGCGGAGAGCTGTCCTCGGCCGACCGCCACTTCTGCGTTCTGCCGTAGCACGCCGACGAAGTCGGCATGGCAATGCTGTACGTATTCCTTAACGGGGCCGATTCGTTCACCCATTTCGAGCGCTGTGACGACGAAGAAGCAGCCACCTGGGAAGGTCCGCCGCTGCAGGTAATTGAAGAATGCCTCGCACATCGCGACCAAGCGGTCGATGCCGGGTTCGACGTGCAGGGCTGGAGCGATCACTGCCTCGTCGAATATGCGACTTGCTACGTCAATGGTCGCGAGCTGTAGCGCTTCCTTGGACTCGAAATGCGCGTACATGCCGCTCTTGCTCATCCCGAGCGCGCCGGCCAGATCGCTGATCGTCAGCCCGTCGAGGCCCTTCACCGTCGCCAAATCGGCGGCCTGCCTGAGTATGGCGGCACGAGTGCGCTGACCGTCAGCGCGCATTGGTCCCGGACATGTCGGAATCCATAGTACGAGATCAACAGTACGAACGTTCGTATTATGGATGGATTGAATCGCATGGGTTTCAAGCTAAATTCGCGCTATTGGCTGAGGGGTGCGGCGCCGGTGGCACTACGATGCCCGGGGGTAGGCATTGCGGCGATGAGCGTGCCCGGCAAGGCATCCCGTCGTTGGTAGCCGGGAACCGACCCAGCTACGGTGACGCTGACGCGCAAGCTGACATGGCCGGCGTGCGTCGAATCCGCCAAATCGCATGAGACAGCACAGGCTATTGACGATGCAGTACGAACGATCGTACGATCTCGGGTACGAACGATCGTTCGTACCCGACGGGAGGTTGGCGACAGACCTTAGCCATTGCCCCGTCGAGCCAGACGGGTACACGGGACACCTACCACACGGCAGGCCCCGGGCACGGGACCGTCACCTTCAGTTGTACGAGACCCAGGACGACGTCCTATCGCGCTCAAGAGGGTGATCGATGTGTCGATGACGGTGTGCGGCGAACTCGCCGGTGGGCAGAGCGGAATCTGTTCGCCTGCAATCGGTTCGGGTGCCCGATTCGCCTGGCCGATGCCCTTTATTTTCACCCGCTCGGGATCAGGGAGCCACTGATGTCCATAACTCATCCCATCAGCACCGTCCGAGTGCATCCCTTGCGGGTTCTTCCCGCTGAGGATAACTACGCCCTCCCGCATCGGCACTTCCTGCTGGCCGCTTCCATCGTGGTGTCGTTTTTGGCTTCCACCAGTGTCCCGACACCGATATACCCTCTGTATCAACAGAACTGGGGTTTCTCCGCGGTCACGATCACGGTGATATTCGCCGTCTACTCGCTCGCGGTTCTCGCGGCGCTGCTGACGATTGGCGAACTGTCCGATCACATCGGCCGAAAACCGGTTCTGCTGCTGGCGCTGCTGACCCAGATCTTCGCCATGATCGTATTCGCCACCGCATCGGGACTTTTCGCGCTGCTCCTTGCCCGCATGGTGCAGGGTCTGGCCATCGGAGCCGCGCTCGGTGCCGTCGGTGCCGCCCTCATCGACATCGATCGCCGTAGAAGCACGCTCGCCAATGCCATCATCCCCACCGCAGGCTGCGCCGCTGGCCTTCTCGTCTCGGCATTGGCCGTCGAATACCTTCCCCATCCGACACGACTGATCTATCTCGTCCTGCTCGGCGTATTCGGGATCCAGCTGCTCGGCGTCATGATGATGCCCGAGACCGCTCCGCGGCGCCGTGGCGGCGCGTTGGCCTCCCTGCGTCCCCGGTTCGCGCTGCCACATGCGGTACGCCGCCCCCTGCTGATCGCGGCACCGGTCGTCTTCGCCGCCTGGGCACTGGCCGGGTTCTACGGTTCCCTCGGACCGGCACTCGTCGTATCGCTAGCCAACTCACACTCCGCGATGCTCGCCGCAATGCCGATGTTCCTGCTCACGGCGGCGGCTGTGGGCACTGTTGTCGCCTTCCGCGATGCCACCGCGGAAACGATGTTCGGCATTGGCGTCGGCGCGCTGATCCTCGGCCTAGCCATGACTCTCGCCGCCATCGAGACCGGCACGCTAACCGGCCTGTACATCGGGACTGTCGTCGCGGGCATCGGCTTCGGCGGCGGCTTCCAAGGCGGAATCCGGACCGTCCTTCCACACGCAGGTACACACCATCGCGCCGGTGTGCTCTCTGTCCTGTACAGCTGCTGCTACCTGGGATTCGGCGCACCGGCAGTGCTCGCTGGTTACCTGTCGATACAACAGGGCAGCCCCGTCGTGGTCGCACGCTGGTACGGCATCGCCCTCGTGGCGTTGGCGGCGCTGGCTGTTCTCGCATCCACATGGTGTAGCAGGGCTACCGCTGTCGAACAGCCGAACGCGACCGCAGCCAGGTAATCAACCAGAATTTCGCCGACCGAAAACCACGAAAGGCGCTCGGCCCGCCGAGATCGAGGAGCGCATCGGGAGTATTCCCCCAACACAGATAAGGAACCCGATAGATGACTCGGTCGTATGTCGTCGATGATCTGGATAAACCGTCGCTGCCTGCCACCCGCGGGCCGGCGAATCGAGATATGCGCGATGCCCCGCCCCGCGCGAGCATCATGCCGCAACCCGGTGGCGGTCAGACCCCCGTTCGTTGGCGCACTGAGCGGTTAGTCCGCCAGTCTGCGTCTCCTGCACGCGGATTCGAGACAATGCACGGTGATGAGAACACGCTGATCCGCGCAGCTCTCGCGTCCGCCACCGACGATCTGGTCGTTTTCGACCTCGATGGAATCGCGGCTCAGTACGCCACGCTGCTGCGAGAACTGCCGGGTGTCGTGGTCCGTTTCGCGATGAAGGCGTGTCCAGTGGACGAGGTGCTCGACTGCCTGGCACGGCAGGGCTGCGGCTTCGATGCCGCTGGCCCGCAAGAGATCGCGCAAGCTCTGCGGACCGGTGTGCCCGCTAAGCGGATTCACTACGGCAACACCGTCAAGTCCGATCGGAACATCGCAGAGGCGTATCGACTAGGCATTCAGGATTTCGCGACAGACAGTCTGGAGGACATCGCGGCACTAGCGGTGCACGCACCCGGCGCCCGGGTGTTCTGCAGACTCGCTACCAGTGGCGAAGGGGCAGTCTGGGGCCTCAGCCGGAAGTTCGGGTGTTCCGCGGAGGACGCGGTAGCGGTGCTGCAGGGGGCAGCGGCAAGGGGACTCGTCCCCTCTGGACTCTCTCTCCATGTCGGTTCGCAGCAGATGACAGCCGAAGCGTGGACCTGTGCCATGGACAGCCTGGGTCTCGTGATCGCGGAACTGGTCTCGCGAGGGATCGCCCTCGATCATGTCAATCTCGGTGGCGGCCTGCCAGCCCTGGGCTATCTTGACCGTGACGGCCTGCCGTTGAATCCTCCGTTGGACAAGATCTTTGGCGCGATCAGGGCAGGAATGGATCGGCTGCGGCGCGTCTCGCCTTCACCGCTGCGGTTCCTGATGGAGCCCGGACGGTATCTGGTGGCCGACCACGGTGCGATCCGTGCCCACGTCGCGAGGTTGTCCTCACGCAGCCAACAAACGGGCGAACGAGACATTTGGCTCTATCTCAGCTGCGGAAAGTTCAACGGCCTGTACGAGATGGACGAGCTGCGGTACCGGCTGGAATTTCCCTCCCACCGCGGCGGAGAGTACATCCCGGCCACGATCGCCGGACCCACTTGCGACAGTGATGACGCCTATGCCAACGGCGGGCTCGCGCGCGTCCCACGGGCTGCCTCCTCAGGGGATCCGGTATGGATCCTCTCCTGCGGCGCATACGCAATCTCATACGCCACCAAGGGGTTCAACGGCTTCTTACCGCTGCCCTACACCATCACCGGGGCCGTCGGGGGCTCCGTGAGAGGCGCTGAGTAATGGCCGACGATATCGCCATTCGGCAACTGGCCGAAGGCGACTGGGACGACATCGTGCCGCTGGAGCGCCAAGCTTATTCGCCCGGCGGGCTGTCCGAAGGCGAAGCAGCACTGCGGTCCTACGCCGCTATCGCGCCCACCACGTGCTTCGTGTTGCAACATGGTGGATTGTTCGGCGGCTATCTGCTGGCCCTGCCATACCGACGCTTCCGCTGTCCGGACCTGGGCGGCACCGAACATGCGTGGGCCCATTCGAGCAATATCCATACCCACGACATGGTTATCGCGGAAGTCCTGCGCGGCCGAGGATTGGGCAGCATTCTGCTTACCCATCTCGCGGAGCACGCACGAGCGCGAGGGTTTGAGTCCGCTTCGCTGGTGGCGGTGCACGGGACAGATGTCCTCTGGTCTCCGCTGGGCTACCAGCCCTTTCCCGAGGTCACGCTCCCACAGAGCTACGGCGCGCGTGCGATTTACATGTCGATGGCTCTGAGCCCATCCGCCCAGTGCCAGAGGCCACGGAGCCGGCTGGGAGACGCAGAATTGCGTGGCGAATGGACCGACGACTGAACCGTCACGGGTAAGGGACCGGCTTCGGTGTTAGACCGGCGCCGGTCGGTGTGGCGGTTGTTGAGAATTCCTGTTGATCTGTGACGAAATGTCAGAGGCCGTCTGGTGGCCATCGCAACCCAAAAGACCAGCTAATTCCAATTCGCCTCCCTGCCCGGGGCCGGCTCGTACAACCAGACAGACTCCTGGCGTGGGTGCGCACCCTGCTCCATGCCGTCTTCGATGACGCGAGGCTGAATCCGTTGTGACCGAGTACGTTCGGGTACTCGATGCAGTGGCTGACAAGATGGCTCAAGTGGCTGAACGCCCCGACGCGCCGGGATCGGAGGCGACTGCTCAACTCGAACACCCGTCGCTGGACCGTCCTAGCCCGCGGCATCTTTCCGGAGCCGCACGAGGGGCCAGCATCAGCGAGTCTCTTACACCATCACCTCGGGCTTGGGATCGTGTGGCTGCGACCGTGTCAGTTGTGCGACCGACAGTGCGGCGATGAGCAGGCACACTGGAATCAGGCCCAACGCCAAGCCAATACCGAGCCGATCCGCAAGGGCGCCGAGCAGGAATGGCGCGGCCCCCAAACCGAACGCGATTCCGTAGAAGTTGCGTGACATGGCCAATTCGACTTGGCCGTTCGATGCTCGCATGGTCAGGGCCACGCCGAGCGGGAAGTGCAGCGCCATACCCAGCCCGCAGCATGCGAGCCCGGCCACGGCGATGTGCGGTTCGGTCGCGGACCAGAATACGGCGAATCCCGCTGCGGCAAGGGTCAGCGCTGCTAACAGCAAGGGACCTGTGGGTATGCGCGTGGCCACCCAGCCTCCGGCGAGTCGTCCGATCAGCATGCCCGCAAGAACTGCGGAAACGCCGACCGCCGCCGTGCCCGCAGCCATTCCGGTCCGTTCTCGCAGCTGCTCGGGTGCCCACAGCAGCAAGCCTGTCTCGACCGACATGATGGCGAGCAGGCACGTCCATGCCAGCCAATATCGTTTGGGCAAGCGCCCTCTGGGCGAATTGGGACCGAGCAGGGATGACCAGGCGGCTTTCTGCCGCCCCGCGCACCTGGGTCAGTTGGGTGACGACGGCGAGGGTACCCGCGAGAACGATCACGAGCGCCATCGCCGGACGCCAGCCCAGCCCGGCTCCCACCGCAATGTGAATCAGTAGCGGGGCCAAGAACCCCATGCCGGCGCTGGCGGCGTTGGCTTCGCTGAGTGCCGCAGCGGAATTCGCTTCGTGGCGTTCGGAAAGCCCGGTGGACACCCCGCTAAGTACAAGTGCGCCAAAGGTCATGGCGACGGCGGCCGCGGTGAGTGTGCCGGGCACGGAGGTCAGCAGGCAGAACATGGCCACGCCGCTGGCAAGGCCGATGAGCCCGATTGCCAGCACAGCGCTGAATGGCAACCGCCGCACCAGGTATGGGAAGGATGCGCCGCCGATGAGCGCTCCCATCGCTAGCGCGGGCCCATAGAGTCCGGCCACGGTGCGACTCATCCCGGATTCTTCACGGAAGAGCAGGACTGAAGGACCGAATCCGAACTGGAAATATCCGAAGGCACCCTGTTGAGCATAGTGCAACCAGGTGAGTCGATCGCGCACAAGGGGAGTCGTCGACGGGGCCTTGATCGTCAACGCCTCGTCACCCTTCGGTTTCGCCGGCGCGGTAGCCGGTCGCCACGGGTTGAGGGAGAGTTTGCGCCTCAGTCGCATCTCGACCATGATCTCAACATTCATCGGTTCGCCCCGGTGTGGAGGTGTGCGCCCTGCCGCTTGGTGGGCGATGTCTTTGCGGACACGATCCAATTGTGGAGGTCCGCGCTGACGGCGAGCTGTCACGGTCACGTCTGTTAACGCAGCGTTAAAAGCTCAGGTAGACAGGCCTGCTGGGGGCGACACAAGACAAGGCGAGCACGGGGCAGGTACGGGTTTAGCCCGCAGCTGAAGTCGAGTTTCACGCCTCGCATGGGCTTACTCTTCGCCGCATCGACATGAGCAATACCGATGTCGTAGACCAACTTCCGATCGTTACGATCCCCGACCAGAGGTGGCTTGATGCGCATCGTGGTAACAGGCGGCGCCGGATTCCTCGGCTCCCATTTGTGCTCTTCCCTCGTCAACCGTGGTGACCAGGTCGTGTGTGTCGACGATCTGTCGACGGGCAGGCAGTCCAATGTCGCACAACTGCTTGCAGATCCGGCCTTCGAGTTCCATCAGCTCGACGTCAGCGACCGACTGCAGATCCAAGGCGACGTTTCCGCGGTCGTCCATATGGCCAGCCCGGCGTCGCCCCCGGACTATCACCGTCGTCCTTTGGAGACCCTCGCTGTCGGCAGCCGCGGAACCGAGAATGCGCTGAAATTGGCGCACCAACAAGGAGCTCGCTTCGTGTTGGCCTCGACCAGTGAAGTCTACGGTGATCCGATCGTGCATCCGCAACACGAGGAGTATTGGGGCAACGTCAATCCCGTCGGTCCTCGAAGCGTGTACGACGAGGCCAAGCGGTTCGCCGAGGCGCTGGCGTCGGCCTACCGGCGAACATTGGGCGTCGACACCGGCGTGATGCGGATCTTCAACACCTACGGCCCGCGGATGCGTCCAAACGACGGACGTGTGGTGACTAGCTTCATTACCCAGGCGCTCAATGCCGATCCGCTCACGATCTACGGAGACGGCAATCAGACCCGAAGCTTCTGCTATGTCGACGATCTCATACGCGGCATCGTGGCCATGATTGACTCGGCCGAGCCGGGCCCGGTGAATCTTGGTAACCCGCATGAGCAGACGGTGGCCGAACTTGCTCGGTTGATACTTACGGTCACCGGCTCGGTCTCGCCAATCGAGTACCACCCACTGCCGACCGACGATCCGGTGCGACGGCGCCCGGACATCGCCAAGGCGGAGGCAACCCTGGGCTGGTCACCGCGCATCTCCATCGAGGACGGTCTGCTCCGCACGGTGGAGTGGTTCCGCTCCAGACCGCAGGAGGTGTTCGCCGCGGCATCGGCGGTGTCCGGTGGACAGTTCGCCGGCGAGCTTGCAGCGCTCTAGGGACCATCGTGAGTTCCCTGATTCCCACCGTCCCAAGGACTCCGGCTCGACAAGACGTCTGCGATCGGGCTGCCGCAGTTCAACGCCTGTCAGCCGGCAACGTGGTCGGGATCTCTCCGAGCGGGCCCGTCCTGAGAACCCCTCGTACGCCTCCACGGGCCTACCGCCCGCAGACATTCGTGCCTGCTCTGCGCCGCCGGGACCGGGTCCTTGTTGCAGGTCTCAGCGTGGGCTGGCTTGCGGGCGTCGTGTCGTTCTGGTGGTGGTGGCTGCGGCCCGAACACTGGGCGGGCGGAGTGGGATTCGTTGTTGCCAGCACGCTGATGCTGTACCTCTCCGTTGAGCCGTTGTCCTATGTTGCCGCCGCTAACCGACTGCGCCGGACCGACCAGCAATTGGCGGTGCCAGCGTTGCGAGTCGCGTTCGTCGTCACCCGCGCCCCTTCGGAGGCGTGGGCCGTGGCGAAGCGGACGCTGTCGGCAATGTCGCGGCAGGACTTCCCACACAGCTACGACATCTGGCTGTGTGACGAACTGCCAGACGCGGAGATCACCGAATGGTGCGCTACACATGGTGTCCAGCTCTCCACCCGCTTCGGAAACGACGCCTATCACCATGACGACTGGCCCCGCCGAACCGGTGCAAGGAAGGCAATCTCGCCTACTTCTACGATCACGTGGGATACAAGAATTACGATGTCGTTGCCCAACTCGATTGCGACCATGTGCCGGCGCCCAGCTATCTGGCCGAAATCGTCCGGCCATTCGGCGATCCCGCTGTCGGCTATGTCGCGGCACCGAGTATCTGCGACCTCAATGCTGCGAGTTCGTGGGCGGCTCGTGGCCGGTTGCACCGCGAGGCGTACTTCCACGGTGCCGTTCAACTAGGTCATAACGCCGGACGTCGCGCCCATCTGCATCGGTTCGCATTATGCGGTCCGCACCGATGCCATCGCGGAAATCGGCGGAATCGGGCCGGAGCTGCTCGAAGACTTCTCGACCAGTTTCCTGCTCAGCTCGGCGGGTTGGCAGGGCGCCTTCGCCATCGAGGCTGAGGCGCACGGGAACGGGCCGTTGACGTTATCGGCGATGCTCGTCCAAGAGTTTCAATGGACCCGTAGCCTTGCGACCCTTTTGTGTCGTGTGGTGCCGCCGCACCTGGGTCGGATGCATTGGCGCCTGCGTCTGCGTTACCTGTACGCGTTGCTCCATCACACGGCGTTGGTCGTGGCGATCGGGTGCGGTCTGGTCGCCGCGGCGGGCACTGCAGTCGCTGGGCCGCAATGGATTGGCAACGACCCGGTGCGAGTTCTGCTGTACTGGCTGGCTATTTCGCTGTGGTTGGTCGCACTGACCGCGGTCCTGCGTGGCCGCGGACTTCTCCGTCCGACCGACGTGCCGATCGTGAGTTGGGAGAGCTGGCTGTACCGCCTGACCCGATGGCCGTTCATAGCCTTGGGTGTGTGTGCGGCCGCCGTACAGTTGGTGCGCCCGCGCCCGATCACGTTCAAGGTGACGCCCAAGACGCCGGACGGGCTCGAACCGTTGAGCGCCACCGTGGTCGCGCCCTTCGCAGTGATCAGCGTAGTGCTGGCGGGGATAGCACTCATCGGCGAATCATCCACGGGCAGTGGCGTTCTCATGTGCGTCCTGGGAGCTGCGCTTTATACCGTCGTGGCTTTCACCGTGTGCGGGCTGCATGCCGCCGAAGCGGTCAAGGCGGCCTCGGTCAACCCGGGCCGGGCCATCAGCACCGTGGTTGCCGCGTTGTTCGTCGCCGCGCTCACAGTGCCGCTCGTCGTCCTCGTGATAGTTCGATCTTGGTGATACAGAAAGCGAGTTCAGAAAGATGATGATTCTGGTCACCGGCGGCGCCGGCTTCATCGGTAGCCATACATGTCTCGAATTGCTCCAGCACGGCTACGAGGTCGTCGTGGCCGACGACTACTCCAACAGCACACCGGCCGCGCTGGACAGGGTTCAGGAGCTGGCTGGACAGCCCCTCACTCTGTACCGGGTTGATCTTCGCGACCGGGCGGCCCTCGGAGCGTTATTCGACGCACATCCGATCGACGCGGTTATCCATTTTGCCGCGAAGAAGGCCGTGGGCGAGTCTATCCAGATCCCGCTTGACTATTTCGACATCAACATCGGTGCCACGACTAATCTCCTGCGGACCATGCACGAGTACGGCGTACACCGGTTGGTGTTCTCGTCGTCATGTTCCATTTACGGTGAGTCGCAGAAGGTTCCGCTGGACGAGGCCGATCCGGCAGGGCCGTCCAATCCGTATGCGCTTTCGAAATGGATTTGTGAGCAGTTGCTGACGGAGATGTGCTCCCGTTACCCGCAATTCAGCGTGATCTCCCTGCGTTACTTCAACCCGATCGGCGCACACCCGAGCGGTCGGCTGGGGGAGGACCCGTGTGGAGTGCCGAACAACATCATGCCGTATCTCACGCAGGTTGCCGTCGGCCGCCGGGAACGGCTATCGATCTTCGGCGGCGACTATCCAACTCCAGATGGGACTGCGATTCGTGACTACATCCACGTCAGCGACGTAGCGGACGGTCACCGGCTGGCCGTGGAACACCTCGGTGACGAACCGGGAATGCAGGTGTTCAACCTGGGCACCGGAACCGGTGTCTCAGTTATGGAACTTGTCGAGGCATTCAGCGCGGCCTGCGGCAAGCAGGTCCCGTTTCAGATTGTGGATCGGCGCCCAGGCGATGTGGCGTGCCTTATCGCGGACGCCGCGCCGCGTCGACCGTGCATGGGGCTGGCGAACCACGCGGAATCTCTCCGCCATGTGCGAAGACGCGTGGCGATTCCAACGGCGCAATCCCTGTGGCTACCAAGAAGTCCCATCACTTCTGACTCGTTGAATAAGGAGAGAGACATGCGAATCACGGTAATCGGCACAGGATATCTCGGTGCGGTACACGCGGCCGCCATGGCTGAGATCGGCCACGATGTGCTGGGTGTCGACGTGGATGCCGCCAAGATCGAGGTGTTGGCGGCGGGCCGGCCACCGTTCTACGAGCCAGGATTCTCCGAAGTGTTGGCACGCAACGTCAACTCGGGCAAGTTGCGGTTCAGCACATCACTCGCCGAGGCCGCCGAGTTCGGCGATGTCCATTTTGTGTGCGTCGGCACGCCGCAGGCGCACGGATCCGATGCCGCGGACCTGCGCTACGTGCATGCGGTGATCGACGGGTTGGCGCCGCACCTGCAGCGCGACACCCTGGTGGTCGGCAAATCTACTGTGCCGGTCGGCACAGCGGACGAGTTGGCCGCGCGGTTGGCTCGGCAATCACCAGTCGGCGCCGGCGCGGAGCTCGCCTGGAACCCGGAATTCCTCCGGGAGGGATTCGCGGTGCAGGACACACTGCGGCCGGACAGGCTGGTGGTCGGAGTCCGTTCGGTCGAGGCCGATGCGATCCTGCGCTTGGTGTACGCGCCCATCTTGTCGGAGGGTGTTCCCTACATCTCGACGGATTTGGCCACCGCCGAGCTGGTGAAGGTCTCGGCGAACGCCTTTCTCGCGACGAAGATCTCGTTCATCAACGCGATCGCGGATGTCTGCGACGCGGCGGGTGCAGACGTGACCACGCTGGCTGATGCCATCGGCTATGACGAGCGGATCGGACGTCGGTTCCTGTCCGCCGGGCTCGGCTTCGGCGGCGGCTGTCTACCGAAGGATATCCGGGCATTTATGGCCCGCGGTCGCGAACTCGGTGTCGATCAATCCTTGGGCTTCCTCAGAGAAGTCGACGAGATCAATATTCGGCGACGTGAACGCGTCGTGGAAATGGCTCGCCAGCTCGTGGGCGGTTCGTTTCTGGGACAGACCGTCGCAGTCCTGGGCGCGGCGTTCAAACCGGACAGCGACGACGTTCGTGACTCACCAGCGCTCGATGTGGCGGCCACAATCCAGCTGCGGGGCGCTCAGGTGCGAGTACACGACCCAGAGGCGCTGGAGAACGCGCGCGCGGTATATCCCGGCCTCGACTACGCACATAAGGTGAGCAAGGCATGTGAGTATGCAGACATCGTGCTGCATCTGACGGATTGGAAGGAGTACCGCGAGCTCGATCCGGCGGAACTCGCGAAGGTCGTGAAGCATTCGCGCATTATCGACGCGCGCAACGTGCTACCGACCGATCGCTGGCGCGCCGCAGGGTGGACGATACGCGGACTCGGACGCGCCGCTTGAGTTCACGGAGATGAACGCCAGCACGCCGCGCCGTATGTCCTGTCAGCCTTCGAAAGGTACGAGCTCAAATACCCGCAATGTCCGTCCGGACGCCCTGGACGCCTCTTCCCAATGAGGCGAGATTACGATAATCGACTTCCAGATCTGTCGGCGTTCTTCGCCATCCAACAGCTTCGCTTTGACAGCGTATCTCGTGCCACGAATATTTGCGACGCAGTGCGGCTGAGCCAGTAACGTTTCAGTCCACTTGGGATGTTGCCGGCGGCCCCAATTGGACCCCACAATGTACTTCCCATCTCCAATGCATACGTACTGCAACGGAATGCACTGAGGCGCCTGAGTATTGACTTCGAGTGTCAGCGCTCGTAATCCCACGAAGGCGACCAATGATGCTCGGCCATCACTCAACGTTCTTATCAGGCGGTCGGAACGAAGGATCAGCTTTCGCAATCTTGCACCCGGCCGCGCGCGGCCCAACCGGCTCAACAGAATAACCAGGTGGTCGACGCTGATTCGGTTGCGGCCAATGCGATCGCGTGGTCAGCTTCAATTCAAACCTCTGCATCGACTAGTTCGACTAAAGCCCGCCAGGCGTCATCGTTGTGCATGTTGTCGGCATCACGCGACAGCCGCCGTCCGTGGGAGCGGCGGCTGGACGGCGGATCGCCGCTCTTCTATGAGCAGGCGGGCGTAGTCGGCGAGCAGGGGATGCAGACGATAGCGGGTTAGGGTGGCAGCGGTGAGTAGATTCTCGTCGACGAGCCGGTCGAGGAGGCGACGCGTGTCCATCGGCGTGTGACGGGTAATCAGGGCAACGGAATCAGCGGTCAGCTCATCGCCGGGGCAGGTGCCGAGGAGCTCAAAGAGCTGCCGTTCGTCTGGACTGAGTGCGTTGTAGGAATGGTCGAACACTGTGCGCAGCCGTCTGCTACCGGTGGCCAGTTCATTGATTCTATCGACTGAACACTCAAGCCTTGCGGCGACGTCGCCGAGCGCGCATCCGGGCCGGGATTGCAGCCGGCGTGCGGTAAGGACCAACGCCAGCGGATGACGACCACAGAGTTCTGCCACGGCGCGGGCGTTGTTCGGTTCGGCCGCAACGCGTTTGACGCCGACCATGCGTTCGAGCAGTTCCTGCGCTTCGGCGGGTGAGAAGACTTGTAGGGGCAAAGTTGTGGCGCCGTCCACTGCTAAAGCTCGTCTGCTGGTGACGATGACGACATTTCTCGGACCCGCCGGTAGTAGTGGCACGATCTGGTCTTCGGTGCCGGCGTTGTCCAGGACTATCAGAGCATTTTTGTCGTACAACCGATCTCGGTATTGGGCTGCCCGGCCGTGCAGGTCGGGCGGGATCTGCCCGCTGGGTACGCCAAGCAGCCGAAGAAACGATGCCAGGACCGCCGAGGGATCTGCGGGTGGCCGGTCGGCATGGCCCCCCAGGTCCACGTACAACTGGCAGTCGCTGCAATGGCCGTCCCCCAGCAGCTTGTGCGCCGCGCGCAACGCGAGCCGCGTTTTGCCAACCCCAGCCATCCCCTCGATCAGCCAAATGCGCGGTGCGGTATCGATGGTGGCGGGTGTGAAGCCGTCGAGCAATCGCTGGAGTTCGGCTTTGCGACCGCAGAAATCGGCGATGTCAGTGGGAAGTTGATGAGCCGCGCTGATTGGTACGGATTCCGGTCCGCCTAGTTCTTGCCTGAGCACTCGCTGATGCGCTGCGGCAAGTTCTGGGCCCGGGTCGGCGCCTAGTTCTGAGACCAAACGTCGCCGCAGTGTTCTGAAGACTTCAAGCGCCGCCGCTTGCTGCCCGCTGCCTGCCAGTGCGATCATCAGCTCCGCATGCACGGCTTCGTGTAGGGGATCGGCCTCGGCGGCTCGTTGGAGCCGGGGCAACACGTCCTTGTACCGGCCCACCGCCGCAGCGGCCGCGGCGTATTCGAGTACGACCGCGCGATATTCGTTGATGATCGTCACCACCATGGGGTGCGCCTGCAACGCGGCGAGGCCTTCGAGCGGCGTACCGCGCCACAGCGCGACGGCGTTTGCGAACAACCTACATGCCTCGGTCGAGTCCTCTTCGCGGCGAGCTTGTCGGGCGCGGGCGACAAGACGGCGGAAGACGAGCAGATCATGCTGGTCTTCTGCCACCACGAGTTGATATCCGCTGCGGGCCGCCAGGACAGGGTGTGGCACATCCGCTTCGGCGGGGTTCGGCGCCAGGCGTCGGCGTATTCGCGACATGCGCGACTGCAGCAGTTCTACAGTGCCGTAGGCCGGTTCGGCATCGCGCAGCGCTTGGATCAGCCTATCGCGCGTAACCGGACGGTTCGGCGCCACGGCGAGTAGCCCTAGTAGAATGGATTGTGTCTCCGACCCAGGATCGACGATTGTGCCGTACACCGATACCCGTAGCGGACCCAAGATTTCGACTCTCAGGCCGCTGTCCGGCTGATATTCGTCGCTGGCCTGTCGTACCAGATCATCGAATTCGGTTCGCGACAGTCCCAGTACATTTCCGAGCTTGCGCAGTGTAGCGGCGCGGGGGTGCAACACCCGCCCCTGTTCGATGTCGCGTAATCCGCCGATGCTGAGTCCGGCGAGATCTGCCGCCGTGCGCTGGTTGAACCCGGCGCGTCGGCGAAAGAATTGAACACGCTCGCCCAGTCGGCCACCTACGGCGTCCGGCCCGTCGTTTTTTGGCGAAAGCCATTCGCTGTGGAGCGCGTGCGGTTGGGTCGGGGTGGGGGGTGTCCGGGTGGTCATCGCTGCCACCTCCCTGCGCGGTCGTGGTACGAACGATCGTTCGTTGATAGTACGATCGTTCGTATTCCGGGTCAATAGCAGTTGACCAGCCCATCTGATACTTCACGGACCGGGACATCGGACGCCCCGTCCTGACGGCGAGGTGCCACGATTTGATCTGTGATGGACGAGCCAAGCCCCAGCTGGATGCGCCTTACGTATTGAAGACAACAGCCGAGTGCGGGACAGGTACGGGTTTGAGTGCGCAACTGCATTCGAGTTTCACGCGTGTGGGCGAATATTCTTCGCCCGATTGCACTGCCAATACAGCAGTTCAAATTTCCTCGGCCAACCCGTTGTGCATGAAAGGGATCCGATATATGACTCGCTCTTACGCCGTCGATAGTCAGGACAAGCTGTCGCTGCCGGTCACCGGCGCATTGGCGAATCGTGACATGCGCGATGCCCCGCCGCCCTATCCCTATAGCTGGTACGCGGTGGCATTCTCTTCAGATCTGAAGCCAGGCGGATTGGTGTCGACGCGTTTCCTGGACCGCGAGATCGTGGTGTTCCGCACACGATCGGGGAAGATTCACGGCGCGGAGGCCTACTGCCCGCATCTCGGCGCACACCTCGGCGATGGCAGCGTGGAGGGTGAAGAGTTACGTTGCCCGTACCACGGTTTCAAGTTTTCTGGCTCCGGTAGTTGTGTGTACTCGCCGTACGGCGTTGCTCCGCCCGCCGCCCGGCTCGGCATGCTCATCACGCGAGAGATCGCGGGGGTGGTGATGGTCTGGCACGGCCCGCCGGGTGAAACGCCATGGGAGATCGAGGAACCCGAGCAGTCAACCGGATGGCGCACCCTGCGCACCAAGAAATCGCTGCTTCGCACGCATCCTCAGGAGATGACCGAGAACTGCGTCGACATCGGCCACATGATCGTGCTTCACTGCTTTGATAACGTGCGCGAACTCGACCCTTTCACAACGGACGGTCCAAGGGCGCGGATGCGCTACGGATTCACCACCACGGTTCCCCTCATCGGATCCATCGATACCGAGATTCGCATTCGCGTTGATGGCCTGGGTTTTTCGGTGGTGGAGACGACAGCTGCCGGTTGGCAGATGCGCCAGCTAATTGTCGGAACGCCGATCGGCGAGCGTGAGGTCATCTCGCATACGTGGACGACTGTCCGTGGTCGGGGAAAGGGCCGGCTAGGACGCATGCTCTGGCGCCCGCTGGACGCGCTGGTCGATCGCGTGTTGTCGTATTCGATGTTCATGCAACTCGGCCGTGACGAGCTGATTTGGGAGCGGAAGAAGTACCTGAACCGCCCTGCAATCGGCGCGGGTGATGGTCCGATCGGCAAGTACCGCGCGTGGGCCCGCCAGTTCTACCCCGACGCCTCGATGTAGCAACTCGGTAAACGGAGGTATTTATGTCGATACGAACTGCGGTCGAGAATGGGGCAAGCACGGCGCCCAACCGCTCGACCAACCGCACCTATCTCGCCGAGCGGGGAATCCAAGAAAGCCCGCCTCTGTACCCGTATGGCTGGTACACAGCTGCTTTCGCGGACGAGATCCGCCCCGGAAAGATCATCACTCGCGAATTCTTGGGACGCGAAATCATCTTGTTTCGGACGATGTCCGGTGAGCTGCACGCCTCCGAAGCGTACTGCCCACACCTGGGCGCGCATCTGGGGCGTGGCGGCAAGGTGCGCGGCGAGACCGTTGAATGCCCATTTCACACTTTCCGATTCGGTGTCGACGGCAGATGTACGTTCACTCCGTATGCGAGTTCACCGCTGCCTTCAGCCGCGCGTCTGTGGATGCTGCCGGTGCGAGAAATGTTCGGTATCGCTTTGGTCTATCACGGTGCCCCGGGGGATCCGCCATGGGAGGTCGAGGCCCCTTCAGACGACGGCCGGTGGCGTCGACTGCAAAAGCGGAAGATCAAACTCGTCCACAGTCATCCTCAGGAGATAGCTGAGAACGGTGTCGACTACGGGCATTTCACCGAGCTGCATGGTTTGACCAGTTTCGAGGTGGTGTCACCGCTGCAGGTCGATGGCCCGCGACTACGTATGAGCTATCGCACCTCACGACCGACCCCGATCGTGGGCTCCATCGGCGTCGAGAGCGATATTCGAAACGACGGTCTCGGGTTCTCGGTGGTGGAGAACACATTGGATTTCGGCTGGAAGTTCCGGCAGATGTACCTGGTTACACCGACAATGGGACGTGAGCTCGATGTGCGCATTGTGGCGAGTCTCCGTCGGAAATCGACATCGCGAATTACGTCGATCCTGTTGTCTCCATTCGAGTGGATTCTCAGCCGGTTGATACTCCGATTGGCCATCACAGAGTTTCACCGCGATCGGATTGTATGGGACAACAAGAAGTACTTGACTAGACCCGCGTTGGCGCAGGGTGACGGGCCGGTCCACAAGTTCCGGCAGTGGGCGAATCAGTTCTACCAGGAGTCATAGGAACTCATGTCCACACGAACTGCGGTCGGAAATGGGACGGTTACGGCGGCGAATCGCTCGGCCTTTCGAGGCTACGTTGCCGAGCGAGGGATTCAAGATGGCCCACCGCTGTATCCATCCGGTTGGTACACCGCCGCATTCGCGGATGAGATCAGTCCTGGAAAGGTCGCAACTCGAACGTTCATGGGACGTGAGATCGTCTTGTACCGGACGTTGTCCGGTGAGTTGCACGCCGCCGAGGCATACTGCCCGCATCTAGGTGCTCATCTGGGCCGCGGCGGTAAGGTGCGCGGCGAAACGATCGAATGCCCTTTCCACACTTTCCGATTCAGTGCCGACGGGAAGTGCGTATTCACGCCGTACGCGAACTCGGTACCACCATCGGCTGCACGGCTGGGTGTGCTGCCAGTCCGGGAAGTCTTCGGTATTGCGCTCGTGTATCACGGCCCCCAGGGGGACCCGCCATGGGAGGTCGAAGTCCCGTCGGATGACGGTCGGTGGCGCCCGCTGCAGAAGCGGAAACTCAAGCTCTACAGCCATCCCCAAGAGATCGCCGAGAACGGCGTCGACTACGGGCATTTCGGGGAACTGCATGGTTTCCAGGGCTTCGAAGTGGTGTCGCCGCTGCAGGTCGACGGCCCGAGATTGCGGACGGTTTGCCGGGCCGCACGGCCGACGCCGATCATCGGTCGCATCAGTGTCGAGATCGATATTCGCGTCGACGGACTTGGATTCTCGGTCGTGGATAGCACATTGGGACTCGGCTGGAAGTTCCGTCAGATGGTGCTGGTGACACCGACGATCGGACGCAACATGGATGTGCACATTGCGACGAGTGTGCGGCGCAAAGCGTCATCGCCCATCGGCCAGCTGCTGTTGTCGCCGTTCGAATGGGCACTCAGCCGGTTCATCCTTCGGCAGGTCGTGGCCGTATTCCACGATGACCGGATGGTCTGGGACAACAAGAAGTACTTGACCAAGCCGGCATTGGCCCACGGCGACGGGCCGATCCACACGTTTCGGCAATGGGCGAAGCAGTTCTACGAGGAGGTTCCAGATGGTTTCGACGCATGTAACTAACGCGACTTCGACGGGTCGCTCGGCTGATGTTGCGCGTGGTGTTCCTGTCTTCTTCGCGCCGCTAATGCTCGTTGGCGGGCTCTTCGCGGCAAGTGTCGCCGTGCATGCGTCAACTCGTGGGTTCAGCTGGGCCGGCACGGCAATCGCACTGCTTCCTATCAATCAACATACTGATCTGTTTCTGGGAATTGATCCTGTACTTCTATTCCACTGAAGTGGCGGACGAGTACACCCGCAGCATCGCAGCGGAAGCGACGAGCTTTGGGTTGATCGGACGCATCTTCAGCACCCGGGAACGCCATGCTGGACTGAACCCGAAATATTGGGTGCGGGTCTGGTCGTGCTACGCCCGCCTCGATCGTGACTACATCGATCGCCGGTCGTTCGGATTCAACGTCGATGTCGGCAACGGTTTTTCCACATTGGTCCCGAGCGCGTTCATCCTCATCATGATGACGTGGCAGGCAGTTCCGGCGCGCTGGCTCGGAATGCTCATGCTTGTCGTTTTCTATCAGATGGCCTACGGCACAGTCGTTTACTTCTTCTCATATGTCGTCAACCGGCGGGGCGAGGGGCACTCATTCGGCATCCTGCTGGCCTTGGTCGGCGGGGCGAATGTGATCTGGATCGTTCTGCCGGTGTGGGGGATGGTCGCGGCTGTTCAGCTTGTCCTTACTGGCGAGTATTCGCCCGTGCTGTGAACTGCTAGTCGCGGGGTCGTCTTCCGCACCCCTTTCCAAAGTTACATACTCGTAGTAGGTTTATCCGTACTCGGAGTATGCAACATGGAGAAGAGGAACGATGAGTCAAACCACCGCGCTGGATCTCAAGGCTGTTTCGGAGCGTTACTTCGCGGCATGGGCCGACCGCGATCCCGACGCCATCGTCGCGTTGCACACCCCTGACACCCGGTTCTGGACGCACCTCGGCGGCGATCCCATCGTCGGCCGCGATGCGGTGCGCGAGACGTTCGCCGGGTTGTTCGAGCAGTTCCCGGACTTCTCCTTCGAGGTGTATCGCGTCTTCTACGGCGATGGCCATTGGGTGTTGGACTGGGCCTTGATCTCCGGAGACGTCCGATTCGACTGCCTCGACATCGTGGAGGTCAATGCGGACGGCCTGGTCACCCGCAAGGACACATTCGTCGACTCGGTTCAGCTGCAAGCGGCAGTAGGCGCAGCATGACGACCGCGACCGTGAATCACGCCGACCAATTGCCTCTCGTCGACGCCCTGCCGGTGGAGCACCTATTCGACATGCACGTCGATCTCGAACCGGCGCAACCGATTTCCACGGCCGTCGGTGCCAGGATGACCTTCATCGCCAAGGGCGGCGTCATCGAAGGGCCGCACCTGCGGGGCGAGCTCTTGCCCGGCGGCGGCGACTGGTTGCTGGTCGGCAGCGATGGAGTCGGCAGGGTGGACGTCCGCGCGACGCTGCGCACCCACGACGGCGCCCTCATTCACTACGAAGCACGAGGCGTCATCAAGATTCCCGCAGACGGCGTGCAGCGGCTGGCCGCGGGGGAGGTGCTTCCGTTCGAGGAGACCTACGTCAGGACCACCCCGAAGTTCGAGACCGCCGACGAACGCTACGCATGGCTTTCCGAGGTCGTCGCGGTCGGCTACAACATCCTCTCGCCGAACCACATCGACTACCGCATCTACCGGGTGCTGTGATTCGGATATGGTCACCCCGTGGCGACAAGGGTGGCTAGGCGGACTCAGGCCGAACGAACCGAGGCGACCACCACCGCGCTCGTCGCTGCCGCGCGCGAGCTGTTCGCCACGGACGGTTACGACGCCACCTCGTTGGACGCGGTGGCATCCGAAGCGGGTGTGACGAAGGGCGCGGTGTATCACCACTTCGACGGCAAGAGGCAGCTTTTCGAGGCGGTGTTCGTCGGCGAGGTCGAGCGGATGCGGGCGCCGCTTGCGCACGCGTACGGCCGCAAAAAGGATCCATGGGACGCCTTCGCTGCCAGCTGCCGTGCCTTCCTCGACGAATCCCTTGATCCAGGGCTGCAGCGGATCATGCTGCTCGATGCGCCTGCGGCCATCGGCTGGGAGCAGATTCGCCGGCTCGAGTCCCCGATGCTGGAAGGAATGGAGATTGCCATCTCGCGAGCCATCGACGCCGGCCGCGTCGCGTCGCGCCCGCCTGCGCCGCTGGCTCATTTCCTGTTCGGCGCCCTGTGCGAAATGGCGATGATCGTGGCCCGAGCGAGCGACCAGAAGGTCGCCCACCGCCAGGCGGTCGCTGAGATCGGCCGCGTCCTCGCCGGCATAGCGGTTTCGGCGCGGTAATCCGCGGTCAGCGCCGGTTGGCGCGCCGAAATCGCAGGGCGACGACTGTGGGAAGATGGGACGCGTGTTGCGTTGGACTACAGCTGGTGAATCCCACGGTCGCGCGCTGGTGGCCATGGTCGAAGGCATGGTCGCCGGCGTTCACGTGACCTCCGGCGACATCGCGGGCCAGCTGGCCCGCCGTCGCCTCGGCTATGGCCGCGGCGCCCGGATGAAATTCGAGCAGGACCAGGTCACCGTGCTCGCCGGGGTGCGGCACGGCGTCACGCTCGGCGGCCCGATCGCCATCGAAGTCGGCAACACCGAATGGCCCAAGTGGGAAACCGTGATGGCTGCGGATCCCGTCGACCCCGCCGTCCTCGCGGACAGCGCCCGCAACGCGCCGCTGACCCGGCCGCGGCCCGGCCACGCCGACTACGCAGGCATGCTCAAGTACGGCTTCGACGACGCCCGTCCGGTGCTCGAACGCGCCAGCGCCCGCGAGACCGCCGCCAGGGTGGCCGCCGGAACCGTCGCACGCGCGTTTCTGCGTGAGGCCCTGGGCGTCGAGGTGCTCTCGCACGTGATCTCCATCGGCGCGTCAAAGCCGTACGACGGCCCGCCGCCGCAGTTCTCCGACCTGTCCCGCATCGACGACAGCCCCGTCCGGGCGTTCGACGACGCGGCCCAAGAGTCGATGATCGCGGAGATCGAGGCCGCCAAGAAGGACGGCGACACGCTCGGCGGCATCGTCGAGGTCGTCGTTCACGGGTTGCCGGTCGGGCTGGGTTCGTTCACCAGCGGCGACAACCGCCTCGACAGCCAGCTGGCCGGCGCCGTGATGGGCATCCAGGCGATCAAGGGTGTGGAGATCGGCGACGGCTTCGAAACCGCGCGCCGCCGCGGCAGCGTCGCCCACGACGAGATGTACCCCGGTGCCGACGGCGTGATGCGCTCGACGAACCGGGCAGGCGGCCTCGAGGGCGGCATGACCAACGGCCAGCCGCTGCGGGTGCGGGCCGGGATGAAGCCGATCTCCACCGTGCCGCGGGCGCTGGCCACCGTTGACATGTCGACCGGCGACGAGGCGGTCGCAATCCATCAGCGCTCCGACGTGTGCGCGGTGCCCGCCGCGGGCGTGGTCGTCGAAACGATGGTGGCACTCGTGCTGGCCCGTGCGGCGCTCGAGAAGTTCGGCGGCGACTCGCTGGCCGAGACCAGGGCCAACATCGACACTTACCTGCGCGCGGTCTCCGAACGCGAGCCGTCCGCAGAGCCCGTACAGGCGTCGGGCTGATGGCTCCCAAGGCCGTCTTGGTCGGGCTGCCGGGGTCTGGCAAGTCGACCATCGGGCGGCGGCTCGCCAAGGCGCTGAGCCTCACGCTGCTCGATACCGACACGGCGATAGAGGAGACCACCGGCCGGACCATCGCGGACATCTTCACCACCGACGGCGAGACGGAGTTTCGCCGCATCGAGGAGAGCGTGATCCGCGACGCGCTGAAGTCGCATGATGGCGTGCTGTCGTTGGGCGGTGGCGCGATCACCACGCCAGGAGTGCGAGAAGCGTTGGCCGGGCACACCGTGATCTATTTGGAGATCAGCGCCGCCGAGGGCGTGCGCCGCACAGGCGGCACCACGATACGGCCGCTGCTGGCCGGTGGCGATCGCGGCGAGAAGTTCAAAGCGCTGATGACCCAACGTGTTCCGCTGTACCGGCGGGTCGCATCGATGCGCGTCAACACCAACCGGCGCAATCCGGGTGCGGTGGTGCGATACATCGTGAGCCGGCTGGAGAACCCCAACGCCCCGAACCCTGCGCGCAGGCGGCGTCGGCCACCGTGGCGTCGCGGACCGTCGTCGCTGACCCCCGCACCGACCACCGAGGCGCCCCCGTCACCGGCGGCCGTGGCCGCCCGTAATACGAAGGGCCATCATGAGTGATCCGGTAACCGTCGACGTGCTGGTCGACCCGCCGTACCCGGTCATCATCGGAACCGGGCTACTCGGTGAGCTCCAGCGCGTCCTCGACGGCAGGCACAAGGTCGCCATTCTGCATCAGCCCACGCTTGCCGCGACCGCAGAGGCTATTCGGAGCCGCCTTTCGGACAACGGGATCGACGCGCACCGCGTCGAGATCCCCGATGCCGAAGCCGGTAAGGACCTGCCCGTCGTCGGCTTCATCTGGGAAGTGCTCGGCCGCATCGGCGTTGGCCGCAAGGATGCGATCGTCAGCCTGGGCGGGGGAGCGGCCACCGACGTCGCCGGGTTCGCCGCCGCGACGTGGCTGCGCGGGGTCGACATCGTGCACGTGCCGACCACGCTGCTCGCCATGGTCGACGCCGCCGTTGGCGGTAAGACCGGAATCAACACGGACGCAGGCAAAAACCTGGTTGGCGCGTTCCACCAGCCCGCAGCGGTCCTGGTCGACCTCGCGACGCTGGAAACGTTGCCGCGCAACGAGATCGTGGCAGGAATGGCCGAGATTGTGAAGGCCGGTTTCATCGCCGACCCGGTGATCCTCGACCTGATCGAGGCCGACCCGCAGGCCGCGCTCGATCCGAAGGGCACTGTGCTGCCCGAGTTGATCCGCCGTGCGGTCGCGGTCAAAGCCGAGGTGGTCGCCGCCGACGAGAAGGAATCGGCGCTGCGCGAGATTCTCAACTACGGCCACACTCTCGCGCACGCCATCGAGCGGCGCGAGCGCTACAAGTGGCGGCATGGCGCGGCGGTATCGGTGGGCCTGGTGTTCGCGGCCGAACTCGGCAGGCTGGCAGGGCGTCTCGACGACGAAACCGCCGACCGGCACCGCTCGGTCCTCACCGCGCTCGGGTTGCCGGTCGGCTACGACGCCGACGCGCTGCCGCAGTTGCTCGAGAACATGGCGGGGGACAAGAAGACCCGCGCGGGCGTGCTGCGCTTCGTCGTGCTCGACGGGCTGGCCAAGCCGGGGCGCCTCGAGGGCCCGGATCCGTCCCTGCTCGCGGCGGCCTACTCAGAGATCGGACGGTGAGGCAGCGGTGACAACCGTGCTGGTGCTCAACGGCCCCAACCTTGGACGGCTCGGCCGTCGTGAACCTGAGGTCTACGGCAGCACTACTCACGAAGAGCTGGTCACCCTGATCGAACGCGAGGCCGGTGAGCTGGGCTTGAAAGCCGTTGTGCGACAGAGTGACAACGAAGCCGACCTGCTGAACTGGATTCATGCGGCCGCCGACGCCGGTGACCCGGTGATCCTGAATGCCGGTGCGCTCACCCACACCTCGGTTGCGTTGCGTGATGCCTGCGCCGAACTGAGCGCACCGTTGATCGAGGTGCACATCTCAAATGTGCACAAGCGTGAGGAGTTCCGGCACCACTCCTATCTCAGCGCGGTGGCGACCGGTGTCATCGTCGGGCTCGGTGTGCAGGGCTACATGCTGGCCCTGCGGTACCTCGCCAGCCTCGGCACGGAACGCCCGTCGGCGGCGGAGCCCAGCGCCGACTAGGTCTGATCCTCGCGACGCACCTCGGTCGTCGGCGCCTCCGCGGTGTCGGCGGCGCCAGGTGCGCGCACGGCCGCGAACACGTCGGTGTCGGCGCGGTCGTCCTCGGCGTGGTGCAGGTGCGGCATCGGATCGGCCTTGCGGTCGACGAGCCAGCGGCCAAGTGCGACGCCGGCGAGCGAGACGAGGAACACCAGCAGGGCGGTGAACGCCGCGAAGGTGGTGACCTCATTGATCAGCGCCTCGACGTAAAGGCTCTTGTAGAACAGCGAGATGAACCATGCCACCAGGCCGCTGACCACCCCGGCGAACAGGCCGGCCAGCAGCCAGGTCATCGAAAGGTCCCCGCGACGGTCGGGATCGGGGTTGGCTCGCGCGTCGGCCCGTCCGTCGATCAGCCCCCAGATGAACACCGCGACGCCGAACAGCACCACAAGCACGATGCTGATCAAACCGGCGCTGGTTTCCCACGCGTTGATCATCGCTCCCTGCAGTAACCGAACGATCACCATCAGGGCCGCGAACACCAGTCCGCGCAGCAACCACTTACTCATGAGGGCACACCTTAGCGAGTAGCGTCATCGATCGTGACTATTTCACAGCGCCGGGACCGGCTGCGCGCGCGGCTCGCCGCCGCGGAGCTCGAAGCGATGCTGGTATCGGACCTGGTCAACGTCCGTTATTTGTCGGGCTTCACGGGTTCGAACGCCGCGCTATTGATCCGTGCCAACAGTGCGACACCCGTGTTGGCGACCGACGGGCGATATCGCACCCAGGCCGCGCAGCAGGCGCCGGACACCGAGATCGTCATCGAGCGGGCGTGTGGACCGCACTTGGCCGCCCGCGCCGCCGCCGACGGTGTGCGCCGGCTGGGCTTCGAAAGCCACGTGGTCACCGTGGATGCATGCGCGGCGCTCACCAAGGCGGCCGGCGACGCCGTCGAGTTGGTGCGGGCGGCCGGGACTGTGGAAGCGCTGCGTGAAATCAAGGACGCCGGGGAAGTCGCGCTGCTGCGATTGGCCTGCGAGGCGGCCGACGCGGCGCTCAAGGAGTTGGTCGAGCGCGGCGGGCTGCGGCCGGGAAGAACGGAAAAGGAAGTCGGCCGCGAGCTCGAATCGCTGATGCTCGACTTCGGTGCCGACGGGGCGTCGTTCGAGACCATCGTCGCCGCGGGGGCCAACTCGGCGATCCCGCATCACCGGCCCACGGACGCCGTGCTGGCCGCCGGTGACTTCGTCAAGATCGACTTCGGTGCCCTGGTGTGCGGATACCACTCCGACATGACCCGCACCTTCGTGTTGTCGCCGGCCGCCGAGTGGCAGCTGGACATCTATGAGCTGGTGGCCGCGGCGCAGCGGGCCGGCCGCGAAGCGCTCGCCCCCGGAGCGACGCTGAAAGATGTCGACGCCGCGTCGCGCCAGGTGATCGCCGACGCCGGGTACGCCGACAACTTCGGGCACGGCCTCGGGCACGGTGTCGGATTGCAGATCCATGAAGCGCCGGGAATCAACGCGTTGGCCGCCGGTACACTGCTTGCTGGCTCCGCGGTGACCGTGGAGCCAGGTGTCTATCTGCCCGACCGTGGCGGTGTCCGCATCGAGGACACGCTGGTCGTCGGCGAGAACGCCCCCGACTTGCTCACCCGGTTCCCCAAGGAACTGGCCATCCTCTGACAGGAGTACAACCGACAGTGGCATCGACCGCCGACTTCAAGAATGGCCTCGTTCTGCAGATCGACGGCCAGTTGTGGCAGATCATCGAGTTCCAGCACGTCAAGCCCGGCAAGGGGCCGGCCTTCGTGCGCACCAAGCTGAAGAATGTGCTGTCCGGCAAGGTCGTCGACAAGACCTACAACGCCGGGGTGAAGGTGGAGACCGCGACCGTGGACCGGCGCGACCACACCTATCTGTATCGCGACGGCTCGGACTTCGTGTTCATGGACTCCCAGGATTACGAGCAGCACCCGCTGCCGGAGACCGTTGGTCGGCGATGCCGCCAAATTCCTGTTGGAGAGCATGCCGGTGCAGATCGCGTTCCACGACGGCGCGCCGCTGTACCTGGAGCTGCCAGTGACCGTGGAACTCGAGGTGACCCACACCGAGCCGGGACTGCAGGGGGACCGCTCCAGCGCGGGCACCAAGCCGGCGACCGTGGAGACCGGCGCCGAGATCCAGGTGCCGCTGTTCATCAACACCGGCGACAAGCTGAAGATCGATTCCCGTGACGGCAGCTATCTGGGCCGGGTGAATGCCTGACCGCAAGGGTGATCGCGGGCGGCACCAGGCCCGCAAGCGCGCCGTCGACCTGTTGTTCGAGGCCGAAGCGCGGGGGATCACCCCAGCCGAGGTGGCGGAATCGCGGAATGCGTTGGCGGAGAAGCAATCCGATGTCTCGCCGCTCAACCCGTACACGGTGACGGTGGCCCAAGGGGTGACCGAGCACGCCGCACACCTCGACGACCTCATCTCGGCGCATCTGCAGGGCTGGACGCTGGAGCGGCTGCCCGCCGTGGACCGCGCGATCCTCCGGGTGGCGGTGTGGGAGCTGCTCCACGCCGACGACGTACCCGAACCGGTCGCCGTCGACGAGGCGGTCGAACTGGCCAAGCAGTTATCGACTGACGACTCACCGGGTTTCGTCAACGGCCTACTCGGCCAGGTGATGCTGGTGACACCGCAGATCCGGGCGGCTGCCGCTGCTGTTCGGGGGACGACGGACGAGGCGTAATGGGCACACCGCAGGATTGGGCACCGTACTCGAGCGTTGAGGAGGCCGCCAATGTGTACCTCCGCGATCCCGATCTTGCGCTCGACCAACTCCGTTCGGTCGTCGACCTCGCCGCGATCAAGTCGTTCATCATGTCTCGGGGGACTACCGAGGAGTCGTGGGGCGAGGCGGTGTGGCAGGAGGTCGTGCTCACCGACGGGCACCGCTTGATGATGTGGCGCGCCGATGACGAGTTGTCTACGGCCGGTGATCGGGAACGGCGCGTGCTCAACGCCTCGGTGCGCACCATTCTGCTGTCGACGATCACCGATCACGTCCTGACCACCGAATACGAGGTGCTCGGCGACGACACCCGTCGGCTCTCGGAGGTGCGGCTGCGGATGTACACGCAGCTGGTCACGAGGTCACGACAGAAGTCGGCCACCGACACCGACATCTTTTGCGAGTCGTTCCGCTACCTCAAGTCCGTCGACGACGGCGGGCTGGCCCAGATGCAGCGCCTATTGCAGTTCGGCCGGGTGCTGTCGCGGTGCATGCAATAGCGCGGGCAGGGGCCGCGGTCTGTACCGCGACGCTGACGGCGTGTGCCAGTTCGCAGTCGCCACCCGCCTCCTCACCGTCGGTGGTGGCGCCACCGCCGCAGGCGGAGATGACAACGACGGCGCTGACGGTGTCGGCGGTGAACCCGCCCGTCCGGGTCTTCGGCAGTGATGGCAAAACGCATCTCGAGTACGACCTGATCATGCAGAACATGTTCGACGCTCCTGTCACGGTTACGTCGATCGAAGTGTCCGCCCCCGACGGGTCGTCGCTGCTGACGCTCGAGGGTGAGCAGGTCGCCGCGCACACGATGCCGGTGTTCTCGGGTCCGTCCACCGCGGTGGTACCACCGAGTGGCTCGGTGGGCACCGTCATCGACATCGTGCTGTCGTCAGACGACGTGCCTGCGCGCCTCGATCACCGCATCAGCTACCGCCCGGGCACCTCGGAGCTCGAATCATTGATCGGTACCCGCGAAATCACCGGCCCCGCACTCGAAATCGCCGCCCAAGAGCCGACGACCATCGCAGCACCGTTGAAGGGGCAGGCGTGGCTGAACGCCAACTCGTGCTGCGTGCCCGATTTGCCGCATCGGAGTGGGCGAGTTGCCGTGGGCGGCAACAGCATCAAGAAGTTCGAGGAGTTCGCCATCGACTGGGTCCTGACCCGCAACGGGCGGATCTTCGACGGCGACGGCGCACGCAACGAACAGTGGTACGGGTTCGGCGCCGACGTGCTCGCCGTCGCCGACGGTTCGGTGGCATCGGTGTTCGACGGCATGCCGAACCAGGTGCCGAACACACCGGCGACCGGCCTGCGAGGACCGCGCGATTACAGCGGAAACCAAGTGTCCGTGCAGATCTCACCGGGAGTGTGGGCGATCTATGCGCATCTGCAGCCGGGCAGCATCACCGTCAAGACCGGCGATCAGGTCAAGAAGGGCCAAGTGATCGGCCGGCTGGGCAATTCCGGTAACTCCACGGGGCCGCACCTGCACTTCCAGCTGTCCGACGGACCCGAGATCACGACGTCGAACAGCGTGCCCTTCTCGTTAGATGCGTTCTGGCTCGTCGGCACGGTCGACGCACCGGGCGGACCGCCGCCGCTGCGGGTGACCGGCCCCGGTCGCCAGGTGTCCAACGCGTATCCGCTGGCGTACACCGTGACCAACCTCGGCTCGTAACTGCGCCGACGTGACCCGCGAAACGTACGTTTTGCAGAGGAAGTGCGAGAAGAGAGCGACAAAACGTACGTTTCGGCGATCCGGCGACCCTTGCCCCGTGGTGGGCACCACGTTGTGGCGGACTGATCGCGCCCTTTTCGCTCAGTGCGATTCTTAAATCTGCACGGGTTCCTGGTGGCGCAATGGTGCTAACGCACCGGGCTTTTGCCTGGTAGGCGGCGGGCCAAGGCGGCGCAATCGGTTAACATGCGCCGACGGCCATTGAGCTGCGGTGCGGGCGGTGTTTCCGGCCCATACCGTGAGCGCATGTCGCAGCCCGAGCCGACGCCGATCAGGCGAGCGCGCGCGGACCGTGCGCGTCAGGTCTCCGATGTGCTGCGCCAGCAGATCCACGCGGGTGTCTACGACGGCGGCCTGCCCGCCGACAATGCGTTGGCCGAGGAATTCTTCGTGTCCCGCAACACTATTCGCGAGGCGCTCGCCGTGTTGAAGAACGAAGGCCTCATCGATCGCGGGCCCAAGGTCGGCACACACGTCGCGGTGCACAAGTACGACCACGGCCTCGACGCCCTCGTCGGGCTCAAGGAGACGTTCAAGGACTACGGCGAAGTCCGCAATGAGGTCAGGGCCGTACAGCATCTGGCGGCACCGCCCGCAGTAGCGCGCCGGCTGCAGCTGGAGCCGGGTCAGCAGGTGGTGTTCGTCGAGCGACTGCGCTATCTCGGCGATCTGCCGCTGTCCCTGGACCTGACCTATCTGGCACCCGACATCGGCGCCGCGGTGTTGGCGCATCCGCTGGAAACCAATGACGTGTTCGCGCTCATCGAGAAGGTCAGCGGCCAACGGCTCGGGTCGGCGACCCTGGCGCTCGAGGCGGTGGCCGCCGACCCGCATTCCGCCGCGACGCTTCAGGTGCCCGACGGCGCGCCGCTGCTCATGCTCGAGCGGCTCACCAGCCTGGGCGACGGCAGGCCCGTCGACTTGGAATACATCCGGATGCGTGGCGATCGAATCACCATGCGCGGCAACCTCATCAGGAGTGAATCATGACCCTCGTCAATCAGCGCGCCGACGTCCCCGTCACGATCGACGAGTCGCTGTGCATCGAGGGCTGCACCCTGTGCGTGGACATCTGTCCGCTCGACTCCCTGGCGATCAACCCCGACAACGGCAAGGCCTACATGCATGTCGACGAGTGTTGGTACTGCGGGCCGTGTGCCGCCCGCTGCCCAACAGGTGCCGTCACCGTCAACATGCCCTACTTGATCCGCTGAGGAACGCAGATGATGAAGACAATCGGCCGGCTGGCCGTACTCGCCGCAGGGCTCACCGTCACCGTCTCCGGCTGCTCGCTTGACTCGGCGTCCGAATCGTCGGGCGACACGGTGAACGTCGTCATTGGGTACCAATCCAAGACGATCAACACCGTGACCGCGGGAACCCTGCTGCGCGCGCAGGGCTTCCTCGAGCGACGGCTCAACGACATCACCACCCGCACCGGCACGAAGTACAACGTCGAGTGGCAGGACTACGACACCGGCGCCCCGATCACCGCGCAGATGGTCGCCGAAAAAATAGACATCGGCTCGATGGGCGATTACCCGATGCTGATCAACGGCTCCAAGACCCAGGCCAACGAACGCGCCAGCACCGAGATCGTCTCCGTCACCGGATACAACCCCAAGGGCGCGCTGAACATGGTTGTGGTGGCGCCGAACTCCTCCGCGCAGACGCTGCCCGACCTGGCGGGCCAGAAGGTGTCCGCCAGCGTAGGTTCGGCTGGGCACGGAACCCTGGTGCGAGCGCTTGACAAGGCGGGTATCGATCCGAAATCCGGCGTCGAGGTACTCAACCAGCAACCGCAGATAGGCGCGTCTGCACTGGAATCTGGTCAGGTGCAAGGGCTTTCCCAATTCGTCGCGTGGCCCGGGCTGCTGGTCTTCCAGGGCAAGGCCAAGCTGCTCTACGACGGCGCCGAGCTGAATTATCCGACACTGCACGGTGTCGTGGTGCGCCGCGCCTATGCGGCCGAGCATCCCGAGGTGCTCGACGCGTTCCTGCAGGCCCAGCTCGATGCCACCGAATTCCAGAACACCAAGCCGCTGGAGGCCGCCCGCATCGTCGCCGAGGGCAGCGGGCTGCCGCAGGAAGTGGTCTACCTGTACAACGGTCCTGGCGGCACATCGTTCGATACCACCCTGAAGCCGGCACTGGTCGATGCGCTCAAAGGTGATGTGCCCTACCTGAAGTCGATCGATACGTTCGCCGATCTGGACGTCGCCGGTTTCGTTCAGGACGGACCGCTGCGCGCCGCGTTCGCCGCACGAGGGCAGGACTACGACAAGGCGGTGGCCGCCACGGCCAATCCGTCGGTGCTGGGTGGCACCGACCCGGTCTGCAACACCCCGGTGAACGACCCTTCGCGGGCCAGTGAGCTCTGGCTGGACGGCTCGGACACCACCCAGCCCGCGTCGACACCGACCTGCCTGCTCAAGGCCGTTCGCGAGGCCACCGCGGGCGGTGCGACGGTTCGCGCCAGCTACGTCCCCGACACAGAGCTGGGCACCCGATGGTTCGCCGACAAGGCGGCATGGGTGCGTGACGGGCAGAACTACCTCCCGTTCGGCACACCGGCGGGAGCGCAGCGGTATGTCGCCACCCACCCGGGTAGCACCGCGGTCGATTACCAGCAGGCGTTGGTGGGAGCGGCATGACCACAACCGAACCCGCCGTCACCCTGCTCGAGTCACCGGTGGTGGCCGAGCCTGCAATCCGGCGTCAGAGGCCCGGCTCACTATGGCGGCGACGGCTGGTGCGGCTGGCCTCTGTGCTGGTCGCGGTCGGGCTGTGGCAACTGCTGACGGCCAACGACATTCGGCTGTGGCTGCGGTTCGACACCCTTCCCACCGTCACCGAGATCGCTTCGGCTCTGGTCAATCGTGTTGGTACGCAGGACTACTGGCTGGACCTCGGGCAGTCGCTCATCCGGATCCTGACCGGGTTCGGGCTTGCCGCGCTGGTGGGCGTGCTCACCGGCATCATGCTCGGCCGGTCACCGGTGTTCTCCGACATCCTCGGACCGCTGACTGAACTGGCAAGGCCGATACCGGCGATCGCGATGGTCCCGGTGGCGATCCTGCTGTTTCCTTCCGACGAAGCGGGCATCGTGTTCATCACCTTCCTCGCCGCGTACTTCCCGATCATGGTTTCGACGCGGCACGCGGTGCGCGCGCTGCCGACGATCTGGGAGGACTCCGTGCGCACCCTCGGTGGTGGGCGTTGGGATGTGTTGCGGCGAGTGGTGTTACCAGGCATCCTGCCCGGCCTTTTCGGCGGCTTGTCGGTCGGCATGGGCGTGGCCTGGATCTGTGTGATCTCGGCCGAGATGATCTCGGGGCGGCTCGGCGTCGGTTACCGGACGTGGCAGGCGTACACGGTGCTGAACTATCCCGACGTGTTCGTCGGCATCATCACCATCGGGGTGCTCGGGTTCGCCACGGCCGCCGCGGTGGAGCTCATCGGGCGGCGGGCCACCCGCTGGCTGCCGCGTGCGCAGGAGGATGTCCGATGACACTTGCTGCTGGACTTGGCATGCGGCTCGAACTCGACGATGTGCGGCTGTCGTATACGGGCGAACCGGTGGTCGACGGCTTGAGCCTGACGGTGCGGCCCGGTGAAATCCTGGTGCTCACCGGGCCGTCGGGATGCGGGAAGTCGACGGTGCTTCGCGCGCTGGCTGGATTGTTGCGGCCGGACGCGGGCCGCGTGCTCGCCGACGGTGACGAGGTGACCACGACGTCGCGCGACCGCGGCATGGTGTTTCAGGACAGCGCGTTACTGCCATGGCGCTCGGTGCGAGCCAACATCGAGCTGGCCCTGCAGCTGCGTGGTGAGCCGCGGGCGGGGCGGCGGGAACGCGCGGAACGGTGGATCGACGAAGTCGGACTCGACGGCTTTGGCGGCTATCTGCCCAAGAGCCTTTCGGGCGGGATGCGCCAGCGGGTGCAGCTTGCCCGCGGCCTCGCAGGCGCACCGCGCGCGGTGATGATGGACGAGCCGTTCGCCGCGTTGGACACCCAGACACGGGCCGCCATGCAGCGCTTGCTGATCGACACGTGGCGGGCCCACCCGACGACCATCGTGTTCGTCACACACGACGTCGACGAGGCGCTGATCCTGGGAGACCGTATCGCGGTGCTCGGTCGCGCCGGCCAGCCGTTGCGCGCGTTGATCGACGTGCCGGAACCCCGCGTCACCGACGTGACCCGTCACGCGCTGCGTGCTGAAATCATTGCAGCGCTGGATCATTCATGATGCAGATACCTGACGTGACGGACGTGGTCCGGCTGGACTGCGACGTGCTGGTGATCGGCGGCGGCACCGCGGGCACCATGGCGGCGCTGACCGCGGCAGAGCACGGCGCACAGGTGCTGCTGCTCGAGAAGGCGCATGTGCGCCATTCGGGGGCGCTGGCGATGGGCATGGACGGGGTCAACAACGCGGTGATTCCCGGCAAGGCCACTCCCGAGGACTACGTCGCCGAGATCACCCGCGCCAACGACGGGATCGTCAACCAGCGGACCATCTATCAGACGGCGACGCGCGGGTTCGCGATGGTGCAGCGGCTCGAACGGTACGGCGTGAAGTTCGAGAAGGACGAGCACGGCGAGTACGCCGTGCGGCGGGTGCACCGGTCCGGCTCCTACGTGCTGCCGATGCCCGAAGGCAAGGACGTCAAGAAGGCGCTGTATCGGGTGCTGCGGCAGCGCTCGATGCGGGAGAAGATCACGATCGAGAACCGGCTGATGCCGGTGCGGGTCCTCGTTGACGGTGGCAGAGCCGTCGGGGCGGCCGCATTCAACACGCGCACTGGCGAATTCGTCGCGGTCGCGGCCAAGGCGGTCATCCTGGCCACCGGCGCGTGCGGACGACTGGGCCTGCCGGCATCGGGATACCTGTACGGCACATACGAGAACCCGACGAACGCAGGCGACGGGTACTCGATGGCCTATCACGCCGGCGCGGAGCTGTCGGGTATCGAGTGCTTCCAGGTCAACCCGTTGATCAAGGACTACAACGGCCCGGCGTGCGCCTACGTGGCCAACCCGTTCGGCGGCTACCAGGTCAATGCGCTCGGTGAGCGATTCGTCGACTCCGATTACTGGTCGGGCCAGATGATGTCGGAGGTGAAGCGCGAGATCGAATCGGCGCGCGGGCCGATCTACCTGAAGGTGAGCCACCTGCCGGACGAGACGCTCACCGCGCTCGAGAACATTCTGCACACCACCGAGAGGCCGACACGGGGAACGTTCCACGCCAACCGCGGCCACGACTACCGCACCAACGACATCGAGATGCACATCTCCGAAATAGGCCTGTGCAGTGGGCACTCCGCATCAGGAGTGTGGGTCGACGAACACGCCCGCACCACGGTTCCCGGACTGTACGCGGCCGGCGACCTGGCATGTGTACCGCACAACTACATGATCGGCGCTTTTGTCTACGGCGATCTCGCAGGCGAGCACGCGGCATCGACATCGCCGAAGGTCGCTGTGCCGCAGACGCTGCCCGCCGAGCAGCTTCGCGAAGCGCACGAGCTCATCTACCGGCCGCTGCGGCACCCGGAGGGCCCACCCCAACCCCAGGTCGAGTACAAGCTACGCAGGTTCGTCAATGACTATGTGGCGCCGCCGAAGACAGCGTCCAAGCTGTCCATCGCCATCCAGACATTCGAGAGGATGCGCGGCGAGATCGACCAAATCGGTGCGACGACACCACACGAGCTGATGCGTGCGGTCGAAGTGCAGTTCATCCGGGATTGTGCCGAGATGGCCTCGCGGTCATCGCTGACCCGCACGGAATCCCGGTGGGGTCTCTACCACGACCGCGCCGATATCCCGGAGCGCGACGATGATGCCTGGCGCTATCACCTGAACCTGCGCAAGGCCGCCGATGGCTCGATGGAGTTCCTGAAGCAGCCCGTGGCACCGTATTTCGTTCCGGTCCCTGACCTGGAACACCTGCCATCGGATGCACCGGTGACACACGTCGAGCAGCCGCCGCTGGCCGGCGGGCGGGCACCGGCCGAGGCGGGGTCACGGATACGTCCCGCCAGTACCGGCCAACCGCCGTCGCCACGGATCGCCGAGGTGCTGACTCTGGAATCACCGACCGTTGCCGAATTGATGCCGTTCCTGACCGACCCGGACGCCGGGGTGCGGCGCACGGCCGTGGCCACACTGATCGAACACCTGCCCGCCGGATACGAGGCGGCGCTGCACGAAGCGTTGCGCGACGATGACCGTGAGGTTCGCCTGGTCGCCGCCGACGCGGTGCGGGAACTGGTCGAGGTGCTGCTCGACCCGGAACCCATTGCAGGACAACTGTCCTCGGTTGATCCCGCGGTCCGCGCGGTCGCAGTGTATCTGCTCAGCGCGCGCCGCGTCGGAGACCCTGCGGAGTATCGGCGCGCGCTTGCCGACACCGACCACCGGGTGCGCATCGAGGCGGTGCGCGCCCTGGTGTCCGTCGACGACGCCGCAGGTGTCGCTACGGCGACGCGCGACGACAACCGCGAGGTGCGGATCGCTGCGGCCAACGGCCTTGCGACCCTACGGGCCGGAGCCGACGCCGTGCGTGAGTTGGTCGGCGACAGCGATCCGCTGGTTCGGGCCGCGGCGCTCTCCGCACTCGGCGCCGTCGGATGCAGCGACGACGACTTAGCAGGGGTGCAACGCGCACTGGCGGAACCGGCGTGGCAGGTGCGGGAGGGGGCGGCCCGCGCACTCGCAGGGGCGGCGCCCACGGCGGCAGTCCCGACATTGTCGCGAGCGCTTGCCGATCAACATCTCGACGTGCGCAAGGCAGTCGTCTTGAGCCTGACCCGCTGGGCGGCCTCGGAACCCGCGGCGCGCGAGGCGCTCGGACTCGCACTGGAGGACGGCGACGCGGACGTGCGGGCCTACGCCCGTCGCGCGCTGGCGACCGCTAGCTGACTGCCGGGTACTCCGGCAGGTCGATGGCGTCCGCGGTGGGAACCATTACATCTCGAGCGCCTGGTATGTCCTACGGACGAATTTCGGCTGCGCGCTCTGCAACTTTGCCAGCGACGTATTGCCCGCGATCGCGGCGGCATCGACCGTCAGGTCGGGGTGATTCTGAATCAGGTAGATCAGGATCAGATCGGCCGACGGATCGGCCTGCCACCACGTCCCGTACGCACCGGGCCAGCTGAAGGTGCCCAGCCCACCCGGCCCGAACAACTGTCGCGACTTCGCGGGATCGGTGACCACCGACAGGTTCAGGCCGAATCCTCTGCCCACCCAAAAGGGCAATCCCAGAAAGGGATAGCGCTTCTGCTCATCGGTCAGCCGATCGGTTCTCATCAGGCGAACCGACTCTTCGGAGAGCACACGAACGCCGTCGAGCGTTCCTCCTGCGAGCAGCATTCGCGCGAAGCTCAAATAGTCATCGATGGTCGACCACAGCCCGGCACCACCGGTGCAGAACGGGGGATCGGTGATGTGGGGCGGACCCATCACGTCGTGCGCAAGCGTGTTGTTCTTGTCGAGCTTGTACATGGTCGCGGCCCGCCGGCGGCCGTCAAGGCTGACCGAAAAACCGGTGTCCGACATGCCAAGTGGCCCCAAGATCCGTTCGGCGAGCACCTCGGCCAGCGGTTTGCCCTCGATCCGCGACAACGCGATGCCGAGGACGTCGGTGGCATGGCTGTACGTAAGCCGCTCGCCCGGCTGATGCGCGAGCGGCAGCTTGGCCAGTTCGGCCAGCCAGCGGTCCTGGTCCTGGCGAAACGACATCTTCGCGTACGCGGGGCCCAATGGCGGCGGCACCGAGAACGCATAGGCCAACCCGCTGCGGTGGGTCATCAGATCCTCGACCGTGATGGGCCGCCGGATCGGCTCGGTCTTGTCCAGCGGGCCCAGCGGGTCGCGCATCACCCGCAGGTCGGCCAGCTCAGGCAGCCACGTGGCGACCGGATCGGTCAGCGCCAGCTTGCCGTCCTCGATCAGCGCCATCGCCGCGGCGACCGTGACCGGCTTGGTCATCGAGGCGATGCGGAAGACCGTGTCGCGTGTCATCGGCACGCCCGCGTCGACGTCGCGGTGGCCCAGTTCGTTGACCTGCCGCACCTCGCCGGCATGCCAGACCAGCGTGACCGCACCGGCGAGCAGGCCCGCGTCGATCGCCTCACGGACGGAGGTCTGATTGTCGTCGAGTTTCATCGGCGTCAGAGTACCCAGGCCGGTCTTCACGCGGTGGAGCGTCACAACCGGCACCGTGACCAGCGGAGATAGCCCCGCTCCAAAATCGAGTACCTCACTACCTAATCGATCGGCGTCATTCGGCCTGACGATCGTTCTCGGTATCTGCAGTGTCCGTACTGCTGGCTGGCCGGGAGGTGGTCGTGGTGGGTTATGCACGGTATATCGGGCGTGTTGGTGGGTTGGCTGTGGCGTTGGGTGTGGGTGTCGCGGTGGCGACGAATCCCGGCATGGCGCTGGCCGAGGAGCCGGCACCGGGCTCGGCGGATGCTACGACGAGTCGGACCGTTGATGAGCCGTCCGCCGACCGCGCCGGTCCTGCTGAGGGGTCGTCGGACTCAGCGGGAGAGGCCGAAGGTTCGGGCGGCGATCCCGCGGATACCGATGGCGGGATGAAGGTCGACACTTCGGGTGGCGCGATCACGTCGACCACTCCCGGCAGCGCGGGCGCCGATGAGGGTCCCGACAGCGAGCCGGCCGAAACCGAGACTGCCGAGCGGACGACGCATAAGCGGCAGCAGGCCGAAAAGTCGGGCTCGGATTCACCGTCGACACCGTCGTCATCGACGCCGAAAACGCCCATGCGCGCGGCGCGCAACACGGGTGTCGCATCGAACGCACACACCGATACCGGCTCCGTGACTTCGCGTGTCTCGACGGAACCGGATCCATCGCCGTCGGCAGCAGACACCGGTGTGACGGTGCGGCGCACATTGCAGGCGCCCGTCGTGTCATCGGAGCCGGTGGCCACGCAGCGGGTGACGGTAGCGCAGGCGCCCGTGGTGCCAGACCCGGCGGTGAGCCGGTTGGTTACAAGCGTGTTGTCGTGGATGGGGTTGTCGTCCTCGGCAACCGGAGACGTGCCCTCGGAGCCAGGGGAGTCGCCGCTGGCGATGGCGCTGCTTGCGGCGTGGCGGCGAACATCACAGCAGGCGTTCAGTGGCGATGCGTCGACGCTGCGCCCGGTCGTGGACACCGAGACCAGCCTGATGATGGCCGCCGCGGCGGTGAATTCCGCACCCACGGCGTCTCCCCAAGTGGGCAACGCGAACGCCGCGACCGGCGCGGTAGCGGTGAACCTCAATGCCGTCGACCCGGACGGCAACCCGCTCACCTATGCGGTGACTACGCAGCCCGCCGATGGATCGCTGACGACGACCGCGCCGGGGGTGTACGTGTTCACGCCGACGCAGGCCGCGCGGCTTCGAGCCGGCCAGACCGCAGGTCCCGACAGCAACAGCTTTACCGTCACGATCAACGACGGCCAGAGCGGTTCCACTCCGGTGACGGTCAGTGTGCCGGTGTCGCCGACGGCGGTGGGTGCTCCGAGTTCGGTTGGGGTGGGGTCGAATCCGTCTGGTGTGGCGGTGAGTGGGTCTCGGGTGTTTGTGGTCAATTCGTCGGCCAATACGTTGACGGTGTATGACACTGCGAATAACAACGCGTTGGTGCGTACGGTCAATGTGGGTGCGTCGCCGTCGGCGGTGGTGGTGTCCTCGGACGGTTCGACGGCGTGGGTGGCCAACACCGGCGGGTCCACGGTGTCGCGGATCAACACCGCTACCTGGCAGGTGAGCACTGTAAATGTGGGTTCGGCCCCGCGCGGGTTGGCGTTGTCGCCGGATGGGGCGACGTTGTGGGTGGCCAACTCGGGCAATAATTCGGTGTCGCGGATCAACACTGTCACCAATGTGGTGAGCGCACCGATCGCTGTGGGTTGGGCGCCCCAGGCGATCGCGGTGTCGCCAGACGGTGCCAGTGTGTGGGTGGCCAACACTTCGAGTAGCACCGTGCAGCGGATCAACACCGCTACCAACGCGGCGGGCGCGCACATTTACGTCGGGTGGGCGCCGATGGGGATCACTGTCACCAACGACCGAGTGATGACGTCGAACTTCTACAGCAATTCGGTGTCCGTGGTCAACATCGCCAACAGTCAGGTGAGCACGGTCAATGTCGGGCCCAATCCGACGGCGATTTCTTTGAGCGCCGATCGCAGCTTGGCGTTCGTGGCCAACAGCAATGACACGGTGTCGATCATCGATACTCGGGCCAACGCGGTGATCCGCACGGCCACAGTGGATTCCGCCGCCGAGAGCGGCGCGCACGGCATCACTGTCGGCACCGATGGCCGCCTTTATGTCACCGACGCCTTCGACAACAGCCTGCGCATCCTGACCATCGCGCGTGTCAACAGTGCACCCACGACAGGTACGCCCATTGTGCAGCCGCCTAACGCGAGCGGGGTGGTCACCGGCACCATTCCGGTGAATGACGCCGACAACGATTCGCTGACGATCACCGTGACAACGCCACCCGCCCATGGTTCCACTGTGAGCGTGACACCCGCTGGTGCGTTCACTTACACCCCGACGGCGGCGGCGCGGAATGCTGCCGCGCAGCCCGGCGGTCCGCAGACCGCCACCTTCACGGTGACGGTCAGCGACGGGCTGGCCTCGACCACGCGGCAGGTGACGGTGCCGGTGCTGCCAACGCCGATCGGCAACCGACCGCCGCAGGCGTCGCCGACCCCCGGCGACCCAAACAGCATCACCGGTGTGGTGACCGGCGACCTGAACGCCTCCGACCCCGACGGTAATCCGTTGACATACACGGTGATCGGTCAACCACACGACGGTTCGACAGTCTCTGTCACCTCCACAGGCGGATTCACCTTCACACCGAGCAGAGCGGCCCGCGATGCGGCCGTCGTGACACCGGACGCGGACACCGATACGTTCGTCGTGCGCATCTCCGACGGCCAAGCCGCCATCAATGTCGCCGTGCCGGTGACCGTGCTGCCTACCAACCGGGCGCCGGTCCCGGGCACTCCCGAGGTGACCGCGCCGAACGCGTCAACCGGCCTGGTGACCGGGATAGTCCGTGCCACCGATCCCGACGGCAACCCGCTGACCTACAGCGTCACTGGCGCACCGGGCAAGGGCTCGGTCAACGTCAACGCGACGACCGGTGCGTTCTCGTACACCCCGACCGCCGCCGCCCGCGCTGCCGCAGCCCAAACCCCTGGCGCGGACACCGATTCATTCACGGTCGCGATCAGCGACGGGCAGGCAACGGCGACCAGATTGGTGACGGTGACCGTCGCGCCGACCAACACCGCACCGGTGGCAGGCACACCGACGATGGGCAACCCCAACGCCGCAACGGGCGCGGTGATCGGGTCGCTGAATGTCATTGACACCGACGGTAATCCGTTGACGTACACGATCACCGGGCAGCCAGCCAGCGGCACGGTGGCACTCGCCGGAGGCGGGTTCACTTACACTCCGACCGCGGCGGCCCGGTTGCGTGCCGGTCAAACTCCGGACTTCGACACCGACTCCTTCACCGTCGCAGCCAGCGATGGTGTGTTGTCTACGACGACGACGGTGAGGGTGCCGGTGTCGCCGACGGCGGTGGGTGCTCCGAGTTCGGTTGGGGTGGGGTCGAATCCGTCTGGTGTGGCGGTGAGTGGGTCTCGGGTGTTTGTGGTCAATTCGTCGGCCAATACGTTGACGGTGTATGACACTGCGAATAACAACGCGTTGGTGCGTACGGTCAATGTGGGTGCGTCGCCGTCGGCGGTCGTGGTGTCATCGGATGGTTCAACGGCATGGGTGGCCAACACCGGAAGCAACACCGTGTCGAAGATCAGCACGACGAGCTGGGCGGTCACCAACATCAATGTCGGTGCGGCGCCGCGGGCGTTGGCGATCACCACGGACGGGTCGGTGTGGGTGGCCAATGCGAACAGCAACACTGTGCAGCGCATCAATTCGACTACCAATGCGGTGGGGACTCCGATCGGTGTGGGGTGGGCGCCGTCTGCACTCGCAGCGGCACCGGACGGCAGCGTGTGGGTCGCCAACGCGTCGAGCAACACGGTTCACCGGATCAACACCGTCGCCAACACCGCTGGGGCGCACATCTACGTCGGGTGGGTGCCCACTGCCATTGCGGTCACGAACGATCGGGTGTTGGTGTCGAATCAAGCCTCCAACACCGTGTCGGTGATCACCATCGCCACCAGCCAAGTTGGCACAATCAACGTCGGACCGGCTCCGACCGCGGTCGCACTGAGTCCTGACCGCAGTCTGGCCTACGTGGCGAACAGCAACGATACGGTGACGATCATCGACGTCCGCGCTACCACTGTTATCGTTTCTGCCCCAGTCGATTTGACCGCTGAAAATGGTGCACACGGCATCACTATCGGTGCCGATGGCCGCCTGTATGTCACCGACGCCTTCGACAGCAGCCTGCGCATCCTTGCCGTCAGCAAGATCAACTCGCCACCGGCGATCTCCACGGTGGTGGTGGGCGCTCCGAATGCGTCCTCCGGTGCGGTGACCGGGCAGGTCGTCGCAACCGACATTGACGGCAACCTGTTGACGTACACGATTTCCGCGCAACCGGTCAACGGGTCGAACGTCACGGTCAACGCTACGGGCGGGTTCACATACACTCCGAGCGCCGCGGCCCGCCAAGCGGCCGCACAACCCGGTGGACCCACCACGGACACCTTCACGGTGAGTGTCAGCGACACCCTCGGTGCCACAAGAACCGTCGCCGTCACCGTTCCTATCTCTCCGGCAGCTGTTCAGCAGATCCCGTTCAGCAGACGGTCGATAAATGTCGGTGGATACCCGTCCGACGTGGTGGAAGTCGATAACCGCCTCTACGTCGCCGATGCGAACATGGGGGTGGTGTCGGTTGTCGACAAGACCACGGGGAATGTTCTGGCAACCGTCCAGGCCGGCGTATATCCGGGCGAGATCGTTTTCGATTCGCAGCGCAATCGCATCTACTTGTCCAATTACGGTTATTACAGTCTCGCGGCTGGGGTGACGGTGATCAACGTCGACCGTACAAGCCCGAACTATCTCGAAGCCACCTTCATAGATGTTCCTGTTGACATCAACCCGTGTGCTGAATGTTGGGACCAGAATGGGGTTTCGAAGGTTGCGGTGAGCGCGGATGGCAACCGTGTCTACGCATTGGCGACCGATGGCTACGTATCGGTCATCGACACCGCCACGAACACTGTGATATCTCGAAATGCTCTCGGTAGATTCGATGACGCAGTGCTGAGCAGCGACGGAACCCGGCTTTACGGCTGGCAATATGCGGATTTCGCGGACATGCCCCGCGATCAGGTCGATGTTATTGACACCGCAACGATGACCAAGATCGGCACGGTGAACGTGCTGCCCGAGCATCTGGGAAGCGAAGTCGAAGCAGCGATCAGTCGGGATGGCAAGCGCGCCTATGCGGTGGTGCGGGATCGGTACACCCACGACTGGGGTCTGTCGGTTATCGACCTGGATCCGAGCAGCGCGACTTACCACCGGGAGATCGCAGTCATCAACGTGCAGGGTGACTTCGGTGTGTGGGCAACGGATGTGGCGGTCAACAGCGACGGGTCCCGCGCGTATGTACTCAACCACGACGGCCAAGTCGTGGTGATAGACACCGCCGCGAACCGGGTCCTTGGCAAATTCACCGTCTATGACCCGGGTAACTACGATTCGGGCGCCTCGATCACTGTGGCCTCCGACGGGACCATCTACGTCACCGACTACCGCGGCACCGTGTATGCCGCCACCGTCGGCACGCTGGCTGTCTAGATAACGTCCGCCGCGCCCGGACGAGGGCCACAACAACCGAGCGATGTCGAAGACGGGCGAGGTAGATCGGGCGAGCTTGCACGGATGTTGCCTCGGCAATGATTTATATATTGTCTCGACGGTCTAGGCATTTGCTAATACGCTGTTGCGGTGCGGTTGACGTGGCCGCTGATCGGCCGCTCAGAGGAGATGCGAAGCATCGAGGCGGCGATTGCTGCAGACGATTCATCCGGCGTGCTCATTCGCGGTGCGGCGGGTGTTGGGAAGAGCCGCGTCGCCCGCGAGGCATTGTCCGCTGCCGAGGCCAACGGCCGAGAGGTCCGCTGGGCGGTGGCGAGCTCTTCCGCACGGACGCTACCGTTGGGCGCGTTTGCGCAATGGGCAAGGTCGACCGACGTCGACGATCTGCAGTTGGTGCGCGGATTGATCGAGGCATTGGCGTCGACTTCGACCGGTGAGCCCGCGATTGTGGGCGTGGATGACGTGCACCTACTCGACGACCTGTCGGCGTTCGTCGTGCATCAGCTCGTCGTGCGCCGTGCCGCGAAAGTAGTGATCACCCTCCGCGACTGTGAAAATCGATTCCCCCTGCCGTCCGCGAGATCTGGGGCGGCGGCCATTTCGAGCAACTCCACGTGCAGCTGCTCTCGCAAGAAGAGGCAGAGACGCTGGTGTCGACGACACTGAACGGGCCGCTGGATCCGGACACCGCCCACCGGCTGTGGAAGCTGACGCGCGGCAACGTGTTGTATCTGCGCAACATCGTTGAGCAGGAGGTCGGCGACCAGCGACTCACACGTCAGCACGACTACTGGGCATGGACCGGGGACCCAGAGGTGCCGCCCGACTTGGCGGAAATGATCGAATCACGGTTTGGCGCACTCTCATCCGCGGTCGCCGATGTGGTCGACACGCTCGCGGTCGGCGAGCCGCTCGATCTGGCGTCGCTGAACAACATCACCGATCCGTCAGCGGTGGAAGACGCGGACAAGCTCGGCATCATCACCCTCGAGGACATCGGTGGCACTATCGAGGTGCGCATCGCCCACCCCCTGTACGGCGAGATACGCAGAAAACGCGTGGCTCCCACAAGGCTTCGCCGGCTACGCGGGCTCGTGGCCGCCGAACTTGCGGCGCGCGCCGACTGCGACGACCTGCGACTTGTGGTGCGGCGTGCAGCCCTGACGTTGGATTCCGACCTCGAACCCGATCCGGAGCTGCTTGTCCGGGCCGCGCAGGGTGCGGTATGGCTCGCTGACCTGCTGCTCGCTGACCGCCTAGCGGATGCTGCGATGCGGGCAGGAGGAAGTGCCGAAGCTAACTTCATTCGGGCGCATGCACTTTCGTGGCTGGGTCGGGGTAAGGAGGCCGACGCAGTGCTGGCCGCGATACCGACGCGCGAATTCAGCGTGGCCGACCGTTCGCGGCTCGCATTTCTTCGAGCCAGCAACATGCTGTGGACGCTGGCCGATCCCGCCGGAGCTAAAGAGTTTATCGACAGCGTCTCGGAATCCCACGACTCCATCGATGCGTTTCTTGCTGTCTACTGGGCAGCGGCGGGCAAGCCGGAGACGACCCGCGCAGTATCGGCACACCTCGACCTGAAACTGTTGCCCGACGTCGTCGCCGCCGTAACCGCATGGGCGCTGGCCGTCGCATGTGGCGATGCTGGCGACGCTGATCGAGCGGTCGCGGTGGCGGACACCGGACTCGCGGTTACGAACCGCGCCTTCGATTCTGGACACATGCGGTTCGTCATCACCGACGCTCACATCGGCGCTCTGTTGCTCGCCGGCCGAGTAACCGAAGCCACGGTGGCGGCCCAACGATTGCACAAGCTTTCGGCTGACCTCCCTGGAGCGGCACAGGTCATGAGTACCGCCTTGGCAGGCCGAGCGGCGGTGGGCGCGGGCAACCTTCCCGTGGCGTGTTCGTTGCTTCAACCAGCGGTAGAGTTGCTGCTTTCTTCGGGCGACACCACCGGATGGGGCTACCGCTACCAGCTTCCGCTCACCATTGCGCTCACCATGCTGGGCGCGGTCGACGAGGCCGTCACGGCCCTGGAGTCCCTAGAAAGGCAACGGCATCCAACATGGCGGTACGTGGACTATGAGCATGCCCTTGCGCGCGGCTGGGTGGCAGCGGTTCAGGGCGTTGTATCTGAGGGGATCAGTATCGTGCTGTCTGCGGCGGAAACCGCGAGGGCCAATGGGCAATTGGCTCCTGAGGTGATGTGCCTGCAGACCGCAGCGCAGTTCGGTGACAATTCGGGCGCGTTGCGGTTGCGGGAGTTGTCGGTGGTCGTAGACGGGCCGCGGGTAGGTGTTGCGGCGCGGTTTGCCGAAGGGTTGGCGACCCGCGATGCGGCCGGGCTGGAGTCGGTGTCACAGGATTTCGAGCGGTTGGGTGATTTGGTTGCGGCCCTTGATGCGGCGGCGCATTCGGCTATGGCGTATCGCCGTGGTGACCGCAAGGGGTCGGCGTTGACGTGTTTGTCGCGTGCGCATGAGTTGGCGGCGCGGTGTGGTGGTGCGGATACGCCGGCGTTACGGGCGGCTGGTGAGCCGGTGCGGTTTACGGGTCGTGAACGTGAGGTTGTGATGTTGGTCGGTCAGGGGTTGTCGAGTCGGGCGATTGCTGATCGGTTGATGCTTTCGGTGCGCACGGTGGAGGGTCATATTTTTCGGGCGATGGCCAGGACGGGTGCGGCAAATCGCGATGAGTTGGGGCGGATGCTGCCCCGGCGGGAGACGGACACGTGACCGAGGGTCGGCCCGGGCGGGTGTGGCCGCTCACCGGCCGTTCCGAGGAAGTGGGGCAAATCGTGGCCGCCCTATCGGCGCCCGATATGTCCGGGATCGTCGTGTGGGGGGCGGCCGGCGTCGGAAAGAGTCGGACGGCGCGTGAGGCGGTGTCGATCGCCGCATCCAACGGGTTCGAAAGCCGATGGGCGACAGGCACGTCGTCGGGGCGGGGGATACCGTTGAGCACGTTCGCGCCATGGGTTGCGCCGACGGCCGATGAAAATCCCCAACTCCTGGAGGTTGTCCAGGGTGTAATCGATATGCTGACCTCTACTGATCCGGGAACCGCCGTGGTTGTGGCGGTGGACGACGCGCATCTCCTCGATGATCTGTCGACCTTCGTGTTGCACCAGATCGTGGTGCGCGACGCAGCCAAAGTGGTGCTCACCATACGAGACAGCGAGCCGATTCCCGACGGTTTGCGCGAAGTGTGGAAAGTCGGCCAATTCGACCGGCTGGACCTGCAGCCACTGTCACAACGCGAGACCACGATCCTTATCTCCGCCTCACTAGACGGGCCGGTAGAACCGGACGTCGCGTCACGCCTGTGGAAGCTGACTCGTGGCAATGTCCTGTACCTGCGCAACATTGTCGAGCAGGAGGTCGCGGACGGTCGGTTGGTGCGTCGGCAGGGGGTCTGGAAGTGGCTTGGTGATCCGGTTGTGCCCCCCAGCCTTGTTGAATTGATCGAAGCGCGGCTCGGGACATTCCCCGCGCCCGTGAGCGATGTCGTCGATGTGCTTGCGGTCGGCGAGCCGATGGACCTGGCTGCGCTGACACGTATCACCGGTGCCGCGGCGGTCGAAGATGCCGACAACCGGGGTCTTATTGCGCTGGAACCAGTTCACGATGGCATCGAGGTCCGAGTAGCGCATCCGCTGTATGGCGAGGTACGGCGGAGGCGCGCGGCGCGTACGCGGCTACGTCGACTGCGCGCGCTCGTCGCGACTGAGCTCGCCGCGTCCGACAACCGCGACGACATCCGAGTGATCGTGCGACGTGCGACGTTGAGTCTCGATTCAGACCTCGAACCGGATCGAGATCTGTTCCTCAACGCTGCACAGGCCGCGGTGAGGCTTGCGGATCTGCCCCTAGCCGAACGATTGGCAGACGCCGCGATCCGCGCTGGCGCGGGAGTGGAGGCGAACTTCCTTCGCGCACACGTATTGTCGTTTCTAAGTCGCGGCGAAGAAGCCGTTGCCGTCCTCGGTGCCTGCTCGCCGCACGAGTTAACAGAGGCCGACCAGGCCCGGCTCGCCTTTCTACGCTCGCACATCACGCTCTTCACGTGCGCAGATCCCATCGCCGCAAAACAAATGATCGACGACGCGGCGCGCACCGTACCAACGCGTGCACACGGGTGCATCGACGCTTTCCTTGCCTTGTATTGGGCGGCGATGGGGCAGCCGCAAACGGCTATCGAACTCTCGAAGAAGTTTGACCTTGACGAGTTGCCTGCCGTCATGGGTGCCGGTACGGCCATGGCGATCTGTGTTGCATACGGCGATGCCGGACGCATCACAGAGGCAATTGCCGCCGCCCACACCGGATATGCCATTGCGGAGCGTTCGTTCGACGCCGCGCAGATGCGATTCATCATCGCGGACGGGCACATTGGCGCGCTCCTCCAGTCCGGCAAGGTTGGAGAGGCCGACAAGGTGGCGGATCGACTAAATCGAGAGGCCGCGGAGATGCCAGGGGCCGCACAACTATTCAGCAGTGCGCAGGTCGGGATGACAGCACTCGCGGCAGGTCAGCTCGACAAGGCACGCGAGTGGCTGGAGCCGGTGGCTGTTGCGCTGTTGGGCGACACCACCGGATGGGGCTACCGCTACCAGCTTCCGCTCACCATTGCGCTCACCATGCTGGGCGCGGTCGACGAGGCCGTCACGGCCCTGGAGTCCCTAGAAAGGCAACGGCATCCAACATGGCGGTACGTGGACTATGAGCATGCCCTTGCGCGCGGCTGGGTGGCAGCGGTTCAGGGCGTTGTATCTGAGGGGATCAGTATCGTGCTGTCTGCGGCGGAAACCGCGAGGGCCAATGGGCAATTGGCTCCTGAGGTGATGTGCCTGCAGACCGCAGCGCAGTTCGGTGACAATTCGGGCGCGTTGCGGTTGCGGGAGTTGTCGGTGGTCGTAGACGGGCCGCGGGTAGGTGTTGCGGCGCGGTTTGCCGAAGGGTTGGCGACCCGCGATGCGGCCGGGCTGGAGTCGGTGTCACAGGATTTCGAGCGGTTGGGTGATTTGGTTGCGGCCCTTGATGCGGCGGCGCATTCGGCTATGGCGTATCGCCGTGGTGACCGCAAGGGGTCGGCGTTGACGTGTTTGTCGCGTGCGCATGAGTTGGCGGCGCGGTGTGGTGGTGCGGATACGCCGGCGTTACGGGCGGCTGGTGAGCCGGTGCGGTTTACGGGTCGTGAACGTGAGGTTGTGATGTTGGTCGGTCAGGGGTTGTCGAGTCGGGCGATTGCTGATCGGTTGATGCTTTCGGTGCGCACGGTGGAGGGTCATATTTTTCGGGCGATGGCCAGGACGGGTGCGGCAAATCGCGATGAGTTGGGGCGGATGCTGCCCCGGCGGGAGACGGACACGTAATCGGGACGGACGAACGCGCACGAAGAGCCGGTCTCCAGAAATCGAGTATTCGGATACTCAGCTCGTGTTTGTGTAGACCATGCACGCTGGACAGATGGCCGAAGAACCATGCGATCGCCCTGCTCACGAGCTCGCACTCCGCACACTACCGCTGCCGTACTCGCTGGCGCTCAGGCTGCGCGACGCCGGGGTCGCGCCCGAAATCGTGAGCGAATACCTGGGCGTCGAAGAAACGGCCCTTGAGGGGATCTACCGGATGGCCGAGGCCAAGCTTGACGCCGCCCTCCAGACTGGTCCCGGACGCGAGTCGACGAGCTGACAATGCGATTGAGTACAATTCATCGGCACGATTTGTGTCACCGACCAGTTCCGTGGCGCCGTGTGTGCGTGACGGTCGGTAACCAAACGGTGGTACGAAGCGACCCGGCCGGTGTCGCTGACGGTCGCCGGACCACGGATGCTAAGCTCGCCGCAGTTTCGACGTCCTTTAACGATCCGTCCCGAGAGGCGGAGAAGGAGGTCAAGGTCACTTGGGCTCGAACGAAGACCCTTCTGGCAGCGACCGGGAGTTGATGTCCGCAGCGGACGTCGGCCGCACCATCTCCCGTATTGCGCATCAGATCATCGAAAAGACCGCATTGGATGACCCTGCCGGTCCCGAGAAGGTCATCCTCCTCGGCATCCCGACCAGGGGCGTGACCCTGGCCGCCAGGCTCGTCGAGCGGATCAAGGAGTTCACCGGCGTCGCACCACCGAGCGGCGCATTGGACATCACCCTCTATCGCGACGACCTCGACAGCAAGCCGCCGCGGCCCCTTGAGGACACCTCGATACCCGAGGGCGGCATCGACGGCGCGCTCGTGATCCTCGTCGACGACGTGCTCTACACCGGGCGCTCGGTCCGCTCGGCGCTCGACGCGCTGCGCGACATCGGCAGGCCGCGTGCCGTGCAACTGGCGGTCCTTGTCGACCGCGGCCACCGGGAACTGCCGCTGCGCGCGGACTACGTGGGCAAGAACGTGCCCACCTCGCGCAGTGAGAACGTCAAGGTGCGGCTCGCCGAGAACGACGGCGTCGACGGCATCTGGATCGCACCTTACGGAGGGCCGTCGCGATGAGCGCTTGCGCGAAGAGCCGAGGACACTGATGAAGCACCTACTTTCGGCAGCCGACCTGACCCGTGCGGAAGCGCTGGCGATCCTCGACGACGCCGACAAGTTCAGTCAGGCGCTGCTCGGCCGTGAGGTGAAGAAGCTGCCGACGCTGCGCGGGCGCACCATCATCACGATGTTCTACGAGAACTCCACCCGCACCAGGGTGTCGTTCGAGGTGGCAGGCAAGTGGATGAGCGCCGATGTGATCAACGTCAGCGCATCGGGATCCTCTGTGTCCAAAGGGGAGTCGCTGCGCGATACCGCGCTGACCCTGCGCGCGGCCGGTGCGGACGCCTTGATCATCCGGCACCCCGCCTCGGGAGCCGCCCAGCAGCTTGCCGAATGGACCCGCACCGAGGACGGTGGGCCGCACGTGATCAATGCGGGTGACGGCACCCACGAGCACCCCACCCAGGCGCTGCTCGACGCGCTGACCATCAGGCAACGACTCGGCGGCATCGAGGGCAAGCGGGTGGTGATCGTCGGCGACGTCCTGCACAGCCGGGTGGCCCGGTCCAACGTGTTGTTGCTCGACACGCTCGGCGCCGAAGTGGTTCTCGTCGCACCGCCGACGCTGCTGCCGGTCGGGGTGGCGAACTGGCCGGTGACGGTGTCGCACGACCTGGACGCCGAACTGCCGATCGCCGACGCCGTCCTGATGCTGCGGGTGCAGGCCGAGCGGATGACCGGCGGGTTCTTCCCATCGGCGCGCGAGTATTCGGTGCTCTACGGGCTCTCCGAGAAGCGTCAGGCGTTGTTGCCAGGTAGCGCGGTCGTGCTGCATCCCGGCCCGATGGTGCGCGGTATGGAGATCGCGTTCTCGGTGGCGGACTCGTCGCAATCGGCGGTGCTGCAACAGGTTTCCAATGGAGTACACGTTCGGATGGCGGTGCTCTTCCACCTGCTGGTTGGCGCCGAGCAAGGGGCGATCAGCGCATGAGTTCCCTCCTGATCAGAGGCGTACGGCTGTACGGCGAGGGCGACCGGGTCGACGTGCTGGTCGCCGACGGCCAGATCGCCGACATCGGCGCGGATCTCGCGATCCCGGAAGGGGCCGACGCCGTCGACGCCACCGGCCAGGTCCTGCTGCCCGGTTTCGTCGACCTGCACACCCACCTGCGCGAGCCGGGCCGCGAATACGCCGAGGACATCGAAACCGGCTCGGCGGCAGCAGCTTTGGGCGGTTACACCGCGGTGTTCGCGATGGCCAACACCAACCCGGTGGCGGACACCCCCGTCGTCACCGACCACGTCTGGCATCGCGGCCAACAGGTCGGCCTCGTCGACGTGCACCCGGTCGGGGCGGTCACCATGGGGCTGGCAGGAACTCAGCTCACCGAGATGGGCATGATGAACGCCGGCGCCGGGCAGGTCCGGATGTTCTCCGACGACGGCATCTGCGTGCACGACCCGCTGCTGATGCGCCGCGCGCTCGAATACTCCACGGGCCTTGGCGTCCTCATCGCCCAGCACGCCGAGGAGCCCCGACTGACCGTCGGCGCCGTCGCACACGAGGGGCCGAACGCCGCCCGGCTCGGCTTGGCAGGCTGGCCCCGCGCCGCCGAGGAATCCATCGTCGCGCGTGACGCCTTGCTGGCCCGCGACGCCGGCGCACGGGTGCACATCTGCCACGCCTCAACCGCAGGCACCGTCGAGATCATCAGATGGGCCAAGGACCAAGGCATTTCGATCACTGCCGAGGTGACACCGCATCACCTCCTGCTCGACGACACCCGGCTGGCCAGCTACGACGGCCGCAACCGGGTCACCCCGCCGCTGCGGGAAGCCTCCGACGCAGAGGCGCTACGGCAGGCACTGGCCGACGGCGTCGTCGACTGCGTCGCCACCGACCACGCTCCGCACGCCGAACACGAGAAGTTCTGCGAGTTCTCGGCCGCCAGGCCCGGCATGCTCGGACTGCAGACCGCGCTGTCCGTCGTCGTCGAGACGATGGTCCGGCCCGGGTTGCTAACGTGGCGCGATGTCGCACGTGTGATGAGCGAGAAGCCCGCCAGCATCGTCGGATTGCCGGACCAGGGCCGCCCCATCGAGGTCGGCGAGCCGGCCAACCTGACGGTCGTCGACCCCGACGCCACCTGGACCGTCTCCGGATCCGACCTTGCGAGCCGGTCGGACAACACTCCGTTCGAGTCGATGGAACTGCCAGCGGTCGTCACCCTGACCCTGTTGCGCGGCAAGGTCACCGCTCGCGACGGAAAGAGCCCGGTGTGAACACCGGAACGCTGGTCGGGTCGCTGATCATGGCCGCGGTGCTCGCGGTGGTCATTGCCGTGCTGATCGGGGCGATGATGCGCGGCTGGCGTCGGCGCGCGCAGCGTCAGGCGGAATTGATCGGAACCCTGCCGCCGATGCCGGACACCGTTGGCGCGGCCATCATCCCCGCGACCAAGGGACTGTACGTCGGCACGACGTTGGTGCCGCACTGGAACGACCGCGTCGCTGCCGGCGACCTCGGTTACCGCACGAAGGCGGTGCTGACCCGCTACCCCGAAGGAATCATGTTGCAGCGCACCGGCGCCGGGCCGATCTGGATACCCGACGACGCGATCACCGCGATCCGCACCGAATTGGGCGTCGCAGGCAAGGTGGTCGCCGGAGAAGGTGTCCTTGCCATCCGGTGGCGGCTGCCGTCGGGAACCGAGATCGACACCGGCTTTCGCGCCGACAACCGGGCGGAATACGACCGCTGGGTGAAGGAGACGGCGTGAGTAAGGCAGTTCTGGTGCTCGAGGACGGGCGCATCTTCACCGGCACCGAGTTCGGAGCGATTGGGCAGACCCTCGGCGAGGCGGTGTTCTCCACCGGCATGTCGGGTTACCAGGAGACCCTCACCGATCCGAGCTACCACGGACAGATCGTGGTGGCCACGGCGCCGCAGATCGGCAACACCGGCTGGAATCACGAGGATGCCGAAAGCCGGGGGGACAAGATCTGGGTGGCCGGTTACGCGGTGCGCGACCCGTCGCCGCGCGCGTCCAACTGGAGGGCCACCGGCACACTCGACGATGAACTGGTGCGCCAAGGAATCGTCGGCATCGCGGGCATCGACACCCGCGCGGTCGTGCGGCATCTGCGCAGCCTTGGCTCGATGAAGGCCGGAGTGTTCAGTGGAGATGCGGCCGACACATCCTCGGCCGATCTGCTCGACCGGGTCCGCAGCCAGCCGTCGATGCTCGGCGCCAACCTGGCCGGCGAGGTCAGCACCGACTCCACCTACGTCGTGGAACCCGATGGGCCGCAACGTTTCACCGTCGCAGCGATCGACCTCGGCATCAAGACGAACACCCCACGCAATTTCTCCCGTCGCGGGATCCGCAGCCACGTGATGCCCTCGACGGTGTCCTTCGAGCAGATCGCGGACTTGAACCCCGACGGAGTGTTCCTGTCGAACGGGCCCGGCGATCCCGCCACCGCTGATCACATCGTCGGCGTCACCCGCGAGGTGCTCGGCGCGGGCATCCCGTTGTTCGGCATCTGCTTCGGCAACCAGATCCTCGGCAGGGCGCTTGGACGCTCGACGTACAAAATGGTGTTCGGACACCGCGGCATCAACGTGCCCGTCATCGATCACGCCACCGGCCGTGTCGCGGTAACGGCGCAGAATCACGGGTTCGCATTGGAAGGAGAGCGCGGCGAGGTCTTCGATACCCCGTTCGGCGCCGCGCAGGTCAGCCACACCTGCGCGAACGACGGTGTCGTCGAAGGCATCAAACTCGTTGACGGCCGTGCGTTTTCGGTGCAATACCACCCGGAGGCGGCCGCCGGGCCGCGCGACGCCGAGTACCTGTTCGACCAATTCGTCGACCTGATGGCGGGGGAGAAGTAATGCCGCGGCGTTCTGATCTCAACCACGTATTGGTGATCGGCTCGGGGCCGATCGTCATCGGCCAGGCCTGCGAGTTCGACTACTCGGGGACCCAGGCCTGCCGCGTCCTGCGCGCCGAGGGCCTGCAGGTGAGCCTGATCAACTCAAATCCGGCGACCATCATGACCGACCCGGAGTTCGCCGACCACACCTACGTCGAGCCCATCACCGCCGCCTTCGTCGAGAAGATATTCGCCCAACAGGCGGAGCGCGGCAACAAGATTGACGCGGTGCTCGCGACGCTCGGCGGGCAAACCGCGTTGAACACCGCCGTCAATCTCTACGAGCAGGGCATCCTGGAGAAATACGGCGTCGAGATGATCGGCGCCGACTTCGATGCCATCCAGCGCGGCGAGGACCGGCAGCGGTTCAAGGACATCGTGGCCAAAGTGGGAGGGGAGTCGGCGAAGTCCCGGGTGTGTTTCACCATGGACGAGGTCCGCGAGACCGTCGCTGAGCTCGGCCTACCCGTCGTGGTACGGCCGTCGTTCACGATGGGCGGACTTGGTTCCGGGATGGCGTACTCCGCCGAGGACGTCGATCGGATGGCAGGGGACGGGCTGGCCGCGTCGCCGAGCGCCAACGTGCTGATCGAGGAATCCATCTACGGCTGGAAGGAATTCGAGCTCGAGTTGATGCGTGACCATCACGACAATGTGGTCGTCGTCTGCTCGATCGAGAACGTCGACCCGATGGGCGTGCACACCGGGGACTCGGTCACCGTCGCCCCCGCGATGACCCTCACCGACCGCGAATACCAGACGATGCGCGACCTTGGCATCGCGATCCTGCGCGAGGTCGGCGTCGACACCGGTGGCTGCAACATCCAATTCGCGGTCAACCCGAAAGACGGCCGCCTGATCGTCATCGAGATGAACCCTCGCGTCTCGCGGTCAAGTGCGTTGGCGTCCAAGGCCACCGGCTTCCCGATCGCCAAGATCGCCGCCAAGCTGGCCATCGGCTACACCCTCGACGAGATCATCAACGACATCACCAAGGAAACGCCTGCGTGTTTCGAACCGACGCTCGACTACGTCGTCGTCAAGGCGCCGCGGTTCGCCTTCGAGAAGTTCCCCGGTGCCGACCCGACGCTGACCACGACGATGAAATCCGTCGGTGAGGCAATGTCGTTGGGCCGCAACTTCATCGAGGCGCTCGGCAAGGTGATGCGTTCCCTTGAGACCGACAGGGCCGGATTCTGGACCAAGCCCGACCCCGACATGTCGGTCGAGGACCTACTGGCAGCTCTCAGGATCCCCACCGACGGACGGCTGTACGACATCGAACAGGCGCTGCGCCTCGGGGCCACCGTCGAACAGGTCGCCGAGGCGTCCGGCGTCGACCCGTGGTTCGTCGAACAGATCGCGGGACTCGTCGCCCTGCGATCCGAGGTCCTTGACGCTCCCGTGCTCGACGAGCAGCTGCTGCGCCGCAGCAAGTACCACGGCCTCTCGGACCGTCAGATCGCGGCGCTGCGACCGGAATTGGCCGGCGAGGTCGGGGTGCGCGCCCTGCGGCAGCGCCTCGGCATCCGCCCGGTGTTCAAGACCGTCGACACCTGCGCGGCAGAGTTCGAGGCCAAGACGCCGTACCACTACAGCAGTTACGAGCTCGACCCCGCCGCCGAAACCGAGGTCGCACCGCAGGCCGAAAAGCCCAAGGTGCTCATTCTCGGGTCGGGACCCAATCGCATCGGACAGGGCATCGAGTTCGACTACAGCTGTGTGCACGCGGCGACCACGCTGAGCCAGGCCGGGTTCGAAACGGTGATGATCAACTGCAACCCCGAGACGGTGTCGACGGACTACGACACCGCCGACCGGCTGTACTTCGAACCGCTGACCTTCGAGGACGTCCTCGAGATCTACTACGCCGAGCAGCAATCCGGCGCCGGTGGGCCCGGTGTCGTCGGCGCCATCGTGCAGCTCGGTGGGCAGACGCCGCTTGGCCTTGCCGAACGGCTCGAGAAGGCCGGCGTGCCGATCGTCGGCACCAGCCCCAAAGCCATCGACCTTGCCGAGGACCGGGGCGCGTTCGGCGAGGTGCTCAACATCGCCGGGCTGCCTGCGCCGCGATTCGGCACCGCGACGAGCTTCGAGCAGGCCCGCAGGATCGCCGCCGACATCGGCTACCCCGTGCTCGTGCGGCCGTCGTACGTGCTTGGCGGCCGCGGCATGGAGATCGTCTACGACGAAGAAACCCTGCAGGGCTACATCACCCGCGCCACCCAGCTGTCGCCGGAGCATCCCGTGCTTGTCGACCGGTTCCTCGAGGACGCCATCGAGATCGACGTCGACGCGCTCTGCGACGGCACCGAGGTCTACATCGGCGGAATCATGGAGCACATCGAGGAAGCCGGCATCCACTCCGGAGACTCGGCGTGTGCCTTGCCGCCGGTGACGTTGGGCCGCAGCGATATCGAGTCGGTGCGCCGGGCCACCGAGGCCATCGCGCACGGCATCGGCGTGGTCGGGCTACTCAACGTGCAATATGCGCTCAAGGACGACGTGCTGTATGTGCTGGAGGCCAATCCACGGGCCAGCCGCACGGTGCCGTTCGTTTCCAAGGCGACCGCGGTGCCGCTGGCCAAGGCGTGCGCTCGAGTCATGCTGGGCGCCACCATCGCCCAGCTGCGTGACGAGGGTGTGCTGGTGCGCACCGGGGACGGGGCCACCACGCCCCGCAACGCGCCGGTGGCCGTCAAGGAGGCGGTGCTGCCGTTCAACCGGTTCCGTAGGGCAGACGGCGCCCAGATCGACTCCCTGCTCGGCCCGGAGATGAAGTCGACCGGTGAGGTGATGGGCATCGACCACGACTTCGGCAGCGCGTTCGCGAAAAGCCAGACCGCGGCCTACGGCTCGCTGCCCGCCGAGGGCACGGTGTTCGTTTCGGTGGCCAACCGCGACAAGCGTTCGCTGGTGTTCCCCGTCAAACGCCTCGCCGACTTGGGGTTCCGGGTGCTGGCCACCGAGGGCACCGCGGAGATGTTGCGGCGCAACGGTATCCCGTGCGACGAGGTACGCAAGCACTTCCAGCAGCCGGGCGAGGGCAGGCCGGCGTCATCGGCGGTCGACCTCATCAGGGCCGGTGAGGTCGACATGGTGATCAACACGCCATACGGCAACTCAGGTCCCCGCATCGATGGTTACGAGATCCGTTCGGCGGCAGTCTCGATGAACATCCCGTGTGTCACGACGGTGCAGGGCGCCTCCGCGGCCGTGCAGGGCATCGAGGCGGGGATTCGCGGCGACATCGGGGTGATGTCGTTGCAGGAGTTGCACAGTGCGCTGGAGCGCTAGATGAGCGCGTTCGGCCGTCGGCTGGCCGATGCGGTGTCGGCGCGCGGCCCGCTGTGTCCCGGCATCGACCCGCATTCCGAGCTGCTGCGGGCGTGGGACTTGCCCGTCGACGCCGACGGCCTGGCCAGGTTCTGTGATATCTGCGTGACGGCGTTCGCCGATTTCGCCGTGGTGAAACCGCAGGTCGCGTTCTTCGAGGCGTTCGGCGCGAAGGGTTTTGCGGTGCTGGAACGCACGATCGGCGGGCTGCGGTCCGCGGGCGTGTTGGTGCTCGCCGACGCCAAGCGCGGCGACATCGGCTCGACGATGGCGGCCTACGCCGACGCGTGGGCCGGTGATTCACCGCTGGCCGCTGATGCGGTGACCGCATCGCCGTATCTCGGATTCGGTTCCCTTGCGCCGCTTCTGGACACCGCAAGGGTCCACGATCGAGGGGTCTTTGTGCTTGCCGCCACGTCGAACCCCGAGGGCGCAAGCGTGCAGAGGGCCGACGCAGGCGGGCGCACAGTCGCCCAGGCGATGGTCGACGCCGCCGCGGCGCTCAACGGCGAGTCGCCGGAGCCCGGTTCGGTCGGGGTGGTCGTCGGCGCCACGGTGTCCGACCCGCCGGACCTCAGCATGCTTGGCGGTCCGGTCCTTGTCCCCGGAGTCGGCGCGCAGGGCGGTCGGCCAGAAACGCTCGGCGGTCTTGGCGGGGCGCCGCGGGGGCAACTGCTACCGGCCGTGTCGCGCGACATCCTGCGGGCCGGGCCGAACGTGACCGAATTGCGCGCCGCGGCCGAGCGCTTCCGCGACGCGGTCGCCTACCTGGCCTAACGTCGCGACGCCCGTCGCGCGACGACAACGATAAGCACCGCGGCGCACGACGCGAACCCCGCGAGCAGGATCAGGCCGGTGATGTGGCCGCGGTCCCGGGTCCGGTAGACGACCTGCTGGTAGGTGGTGTCGGACGCGGCCTGCTCAAAGACGTAGTCGCCGTTGATCAATGCCGGTTTGCCGATGTAGTCGTGCCATCGGGTCAGAAACGCACCCTCCGGGACGAACGACGCCAGCGCGGGGGAGACGTCGGCGCGCTGGATATGGCCTGCGTATTCCAGCACCGGTTGCCCGCCTGCGACCGGCACGGCCGCCGGGTCCATCCGATGGTCGGCCAGGATGGACAGGTCGACGGTCTGGGGCGTCGTCGCTGAACTCGACAGCCGCATCGGATAGATGACCTTGTCCGACCGGAACGACAGCTTCAGCGGCTGCAGATCGCCCGTCAGCGACTCGCCCTCGCTCGCCGCCGCCAGTTGGATCGCGACGATCTCCCAGCCGTCCGTGACGTACGGCGCGAGGTTGGTGTCCAGGCCGTCGGGATGGGGAAACCCCTTGTCCGCCAACCATGCCGCGAGTACGGACGGGTCGTTCGCAGCGAGCCGGGTGACGTCGAAAGGCCCGATCCGCTGACGATCGAGAACATTGACGCTCGCACCCGCGGGAGCACCCGTCTCCATCGGTGTGGTGTCCGACGTCAACCAGGGCAATGTCGGCCACCACGAGTCGCGGTACTCCACTCGCGGCGCGGTCAGCCTGCGGATCTCGTCGAATACCTCGGCCTCGCCGAGTGAGACGTCGGCCGCCGACGGCACCGGCATCACCCACGCGGCCTTGTCGGAGCTGCCGCTGACGTTGAACGACATCAAGATGTCCTGGGTCGTGCCGTCCCACGCGATCAACGCGCGCTCATCTGTGACGGCCGCGCCGGCCTGATCGGGGATGTAGGCACCGCAGCCACACGCCCACGCCGGTGCGGCGACGTTCGACGCCAGGCCGCCAAGCAACATCACGATCACGGTGCAGACCGAGCGGGCCAGCCGTCGCATCGCCCGAATTTACAGCGGGATCCAGATGCCGAAGAACCAGAATCCCCAGTTGTTGAAATCGGGGTTGGCAACTGCTGGCTGAATAGTGAGCGGTAGTGATTGATACTGCGTGCTAGTGAGTGGTGTCGGTGTAGCGGTCGGCGTTTATGTCGGTACCCGCGGCCAGGATGTGATGCATGATCAAGCCGCGGGCGCTGCGTCGGATCGGTGATCCGGTGGTGGCGGCCGCACCGGCGGGTGTGCGGACCCGGACCCGGATCCGTCCGACCGGCGCCGAAGCCGAGGCAGTGTCCGCGATCGGGGAGCTGTTGGGCTCGGTGTATCGCTGCGAGCTGGCCGGGCGGGTGGAGTTGGGTCGGTTGGACCACCAGGCCCATGCTGGGTGGCGTGCGGAGCGTAAACAGGCGCTGACGGCGGTGTCGTCGTCGCGGTGGGCCGGAGCGATCACCCGCGCAGTGGAGGATCAATACCAGCTCGGGATGCGGGGCCTGGCCGCCCACGCCGCAGATCTGCGTGCCGCGGTGCAGGTATTGGAGCAGCGCTGCGCGCTGCGACCCGGCGAGCTCGCACCACTCGAGGACGGCGAGCAGAAGGGCCGGGGTCGTTCGCGGCGCCGGCGTCGGGGGTATCGCAGCGCAGCGGAGCGGTTCGCCAAAACCCGCCGCCTGGCGACGCTGCGGACCCGGTTGGCCAGCGCGCAGGAGGCGTTGGCAGCGGGCCGCCCCGTCGATCACCGTCGGCGGGAAACGATTGTGGCGCAACCGCAACCACCTCGATGCCACCGACATGACCGCACAGCAATGGCGACACCGCTGGGATGCCGCGCGAATGTTCCTGACCGCGGATGGTGAATCGGGCAAGGCCGGCGGCAATGAAACCATCCGCGTCGATGCGGCGGGCCGGCTGCACATCAAAACCCCGGCCGCCCTGGTAGAACAGTTCGGCTCTCATCTGGTCATCGACGCCCCGATACGGTTTACTCACCGCGGCGCCGAATGGGCAGACAGGGTGAGCGCGCGGCGCGCGGTGCGCTACGACATCACCTACGACCCCGCCCGCGACCGCTGGTATCTGGACGCATCGTGGAAAACCAGCCCCGACCCAGTGCCCGGCCTCGAGGATCTGCGGAGCGGGCCGGTTTTGGGTGTGGACCTCAATGCCGACCACCTGGCCGCCTGTGTGCTCGACGGATCCGGTAATCCGATCGGTGCACCCGTCACCATTGACGTGGAAACGGCGGGGCTGAAAGCGTCACGGCGCGACGGGCGGGTGCGTGCGGGGATCAGCGCGCTGCTGAACCTGGCGCAGCGACACCACTGTGCGGCGATCGTGGCCGAAAACCTCGACTTCGCCGACGCGCGCGCCACCGGGCGCGAAACCCTGGGCCGCGGCCAGCGCGGAAAACGGTTGCGCCGCACCGTCGCCGGCATCCCCACCCGAAAGTTCCGCACCCGGCTGATCGGTATGGCTGCCCGCCGCGGCATCGCGATCATCGGTGTTGATGCGGCCTACACCAGCCGCTGGGGCAACCAGCACTGGCGAAAACCCCTCCAACAGCAGACTTCCGATCCATCAACGGTCACTACCCATCATGGGGCGGCGGCCGCGATCGGCAGACGTGGCCTCGGCTTGGCGATCAGGCGACGGCCGGCAGGACCCCGCACCCGACAGCGGACGCGTGCGGGCACTTCACCGGCTAGACCTGAGCATCAACCGGGAACCACACGACGGTGCCGTAGTCCCGGCTCACCGCCACGCCCACCATGACGAGGCGTGCCGGTCCACCGGACAACACCCACCATCAGCGGCCAACACCGTTCGGACCGCACAGGACTCAATCCTGCTCAGTAACCAGGAACGGTTGAAGATCGGCGTCACCCAATTGCCGTTGTAGTTGAACGGCTGATGATCGAATCGGCCCTGGTCAATACCCCGCCAGCTGAGGTCGGGAGGCGGCGGGCCCCAATGGGCGTTGTGATCCCACGGTGACGGGCCGCGATCGTCTGGCCTGCCCGGACCGCCAGGACCCCTGTCCCAGCCGCCTGGCGGGCCTCCTGGATGGTCGCCAGGGCCCCCGTGGTTTCCCGGCCCCCCCGCAAAACTGCGGGTTGCAGGGTTGCGGCTGGGCTGTCGCGGTGCCAATACCGGCGGTCAAACCGGAAATCACCAGGCCAGCGGCTATCACCGAGGTGCCGACGAGACGTTTTGCATTCATGTTGCGTGTCCTCCGGGCTCAAAAGGGTGATTTACCCCCGACCGGCGCCGAAGTTAGGCAGTCAAACTGTCGCCGTACTGCCGCCCCACTGCCAGGCGGCTGTCAACCTGAGCGCGGTTCGTAACCTGCCCGCGACACGCCCGACACGCTATGACCAGGCAAAATTTTCTGTCCGAGGTGCCGCGGTGGGTCCTGGGCCACTGGCTCTGGCCATCCCATGGCTACTGCCATAGCGGGTCTGGGGCTCGAAAACCCTTGTTATGCAGGAAGTTCCGCCCAAAAGCGCGTGTCAGGACCGTTTTTCCGGGCGTCCCACGCGCCTTCGAGGACGTCTCGCAGCCGCACTACACGCTGGGCTTTTAGCCCCGTAACCAGGGGGTGGGGTTAGCTTTCGTCAGATTGCGTGGGTACGGTCGTCGTCGCTGGCTGGTTTAACCCCCGGCCGTGACAAAACAATGATGGTGACGAGACGGAGGAACCCGTGGCCCTTCCCCAGTTGACCGACGAACAGCGCGCGGCAGCGTTGGAGAAGGCTGCTGCCGCACGTCGGATACGTGCCGAACTCAAAGATCGGCTCAAGCGTGGCGGCACCAACCTCAAGCAGGTGCTCAAGGACGCCGAGACCGACGAGGTCTTGGGCAAGATGAAGGTTTCCGCGCTGCTGGAGGCATTGCCCAAGGTCGGCAAGGTCAAGGCGCAGGAGATCATGACCGAACTGGAGATCGCCCCGACCCGCCGTCTGCGCGGTCTCGGCGACCGTCAGCGGAAGGCTCTGCTGGAGAAGTTCGACTTCACCAGCGACTAGTGAGTGCCGGCCGAGGGGTCGGACAGCGATGAGCCGCGTTGTGGTGCTGTCCGGTCCCTCTGCCGTCGGGAAGTCGACGGTCGTGCGCTGCCTGCGCGACCAGGTTCCCGACCTGCACTTCAGCGTTTCCGCCACCACCAGGGCGCCGCGTCCTGGTGAGGTCGATGGTGTCGACTACTGGTTCGTCACCGATGAGCGGTTCCAGCAGCTGATCGACGACGGCGCCCTGCTCGAATGGGCGGATATCCATGGTGGCCTGCACCGATCAGGCACACCCGCCGAACCCATTCTGGCGGCCACCGCCGCGGGCCTACCCGTGCTGATCGAGGTCGACCTTGCGGGCGCGCGGGCCGTCAAGCGGTCCATGCCGGAAGTGATCACCGTGTTCCTCGCCCCGCCGAGCTGGGAGGAACTGGAGAGCCGGCTGGCCGGGCGAGGCACCGAAAGCCCGGAGGCAATGGCCCGCCGACTGGCCACCGCGAGGGCGGAGCTGGCGGCTCAGGACGACTTCGACGAGGTCGTCGTGAACAGCCAATTGGAGTCTGCCTGCGCCGAATTGGTATCCTTGCTGGTGGACAACGCGTCTGGGACGGCGCGATCAGGTCCGAGAGCCACTTAAACTCCAGGAGATTTTCTACGTGAGCACCCCCCATGCCGACGCGCAGCTGGCCGCTGTGGATGACATCGACGCGTCCGCCGCCAGCGCCTACGACACGCCGTTGGGCATCACCAATCCGCCCATCGACGAGTTGCTCGATCGCGCGTCGAGCAAGTACGCGCTGGTCATCTATGCCGCCAAGCGCGCACGTCAGATCAACGATTACTACAACCAGCTCGGCGACGGGATCCTCGAATACGTCGGTCCGCTCGTCGAGCCCGGCCTGCAGGAGAAGCCGCTGTCGATCGCGCTTCGCGAGATCCACTCGGACCTGCTCGAGCACACCGAGGGCGAGTAACCCAGGACTCGGGCGATGACGGACCGCAAGCGGATCATCGTCGGCGTCGCCGGTGGCATCGCCGCCTACAAGGCGGCCACTGTGGTCCGCCAGCTCACCGAGGCGGGCCACTCCGTGCGGGTCCTGCCCACCGAGTCCGCTCTGCGCTTCGTCGGCGCCGCCACGTTCGAGGCCCTCTCCGGTCAACCGGTCCACACCGGCGTCTGGGACGACGTCCATGAGGTGCCGCACGTCCGAATCGGCCAGGAAGCCGACCTTGTGGTGGTCGCCCCTGCCACCGCGGACCTCCTTGCGCGCGCCGTGTCGGGCCGCGCCGACGACCTGCTGACCGCGACGCTGCTGACCGCGCGATGTCCGGTGCTGTTCGCGCCTGCCATGCACACCGAGATGTGGTTTCACCCGGCCACCGTCGACAATGTCGCCACCTTGCGCCGTCGCGGCGCGATCGTCCTCGAACCGGCCTCCGGTCGGCTGACGGGCGCCGACAGCGGCGCGGGCAGGCTGCCGGAAGCCGAAGAGATCACCACGCTGGCAGAACTGCTGCTGGCCCGCGGCGACGCGCTGCCCTACGACCTGGCAGGCGTCAAGGTGCTGGTGACCGCGGGCGGCACCCGCGAAACCATCGACCCCGTGCGGTTCATCGGCAACCGCAGTTCCGGCAAGCAGGGCTATGCGATGGCCCGGGTGATGGCCCAGCGCGGTGCCGACGTCACGCTCATCGCCGGCAACACCGCCGGATTGATCGACCCGGCCGGTGTCGAGGTCGTCCACATCGGCTCGGCGGCCCAACTGCGTGATGCGGTGTCCAAGCACGCGCCCGCCGCGCATGCCCTTGTGATGGCCGCCGCCGTCGCCGACTTTCGGCCGACTCACGTCCAGGCCAACAAGATCAAGAAATCCAACGACCCGAACGCCGCGACGCCGGTCATCGAACTGACCCGCACCGACGACGTGCTCGCAGGCACCGTGCGCGCCCGCACAGACGGCCAGCTACCCAACATGAAAGCGATCGTCGGGTTCGCTGCCGAGACCGGCGACGCCAACGGCGACGTCCTCTTCCACGCCAGGGCCAAACTTCGGCGGAAGGGCTGCGATTTGCTCGTGGTCAATGCCGTCGGCGAGAATCGGGCGTTCGAGGTGGACAACAACGACGGCTGGCTGCTGGCGGCCGACGGCACAGAGTCCGCGTTAGAGCACGGTTCGAAAACCTTGATGGCCAGCCGTATCGTGGACGCGATCGTGGCCTTCCTGCACAACAGCAGCGGGTAACTCGAATCACGCAATTGGTTGCGCGTAATGCTTGCGCGCGACCAGGGGCGAGCGCTTGGGTGCAGCAGGACAGGCATATAATTCGACAAGCTAAGTTTCGGAAAGGGATCGAACTGTGAGCAAAGCTCGGCTGTTTACCAGTGAGTCGGTGACCGAGGGCCACCCCGACAAAATCTGCGACGCCATCAGCGATTCGGTGCTCGACGCATTGCTTGCGCAGGATCCCAAGTCCCGCGTCGCAGTGGAGACGCTGGTGACGACCGGTCAGGTACACGTCGCGGGCGAGGTCACCACGTCGGCGTACGTCGAGATCCCCAAGATCGTGCGCGAGCGGATCCTCGAGATCGGTTACGACTCGTCCGAGAAGGGCTTCGACGGCGCCACCGCAGGCGTGAACATCGCGATCGGCTCGCAGTCGCCCGACATCGCCCAGGGCGTGGACACCGCCCACGAGACCCGTGTCGAGGGCGCGGCCGATCCGCTCGACCTACAGGGCGCGGGCGATCAGGGCCTGATGTTCGGGTACGCCATCACGGACACCCCGGAACTGATGCCACTGCCGATCGCGCTGGCGCACCGGCTCGCCCGCAGGCTGACCGAGGTCCGCAAGAACGGCGTCGTCGACTACCTGCGGCCGGACGGCAAGACCCAGGTCACCATCCAGTACGACGGCACGACGCCGGTGCGACTGGACACCGTGGTGCTCTCCACCCAGCACGCCGACGGCATCGATCTGGTGAACACCCTCACCCCCGACATCCGCGAGAAGGTCGTCAACACGGTCCTCGCCGATCTCGGCCATGAGTCGCTGGACACCTCGGACTACCGGCTGCTGGTCAACCCCACCGGCAAGTTCGTGCTCGGCGGTCCGATGGGCGACGCCGGTCTGACCGGCCGCAAGATCATCGTCGACACGTACGGCGGATGGGCCCGCCACGGCGGTGGCGCGTTCTCCGGCAAGGATCCGTCAAAGGTGGACCGCTCCGCGGCGTACGCGATGCGCTGGGTGGCAAAGAACGTCGTCGCAGCCGGCCTGGCCGAGCGCGTCGAGGTGCAGGTCGCGTACGCGATCGGCAAGGCGGCCCCTGTTGGCCTGTTCGTCGAGACCTTCGGCAGCGAGACCGTCGACCCGGCGCGCATCGAGAAGGCCATCACGTCGGTGTTCGACCTGCGGCCGGGCGCCATCGTTCGTGACCTGGACCTGCTGCGCCCGATCTACGCGCAGACCGCGGCCTACGGCCACTTCGGCCGCACCGACATCGAGCTGCCGTGGGAGCAACTCGACAAGGTCGACGACCTCAAGGCTTCCGTCTGAAAAGCTCCGTCTAGGGGGATGCCTTAGATCCGCCGGTTCGCGAGCACCGGAAGCGACCGGCGGACGGCGTCCACCGCGTCGAGTTCGATGTCGACCGTCAGTAGATCGACTTCCTCGCCAAGCGAGGCGAGCACGCGTCCGTCGGGCGCCGCGACAAGGCTGTGCCCGACACCCCTCGGAGCCGAACCGTGATAGTCCGCCGGCGGTGCCTGGTCGCACGCCGCGACAAAGGTCGTGGTGTCGAGCGCGCGGGCACGGGCTAGGAGTTCCCAGTGGTCGACCTTGCCAGGGCCCGCTCCCCACGACGCCGAGACGACGTTGAGGTGCGCACCGTTGTCGGCCATCGCCAGGAATAGCGCAGGGAACCGCACGTCGTAACAGATTGCGAAACCGACTCGGACACCGGCGATTTCGATGACCAGCGGGTCCTGACCGGGCGAGACGGTATCGGACTCGGCGAATCCGAACGCGTCGAACAGGTGGATCTTGTCGTAGTGCGCATCGACTCCGGCGCCGGTGACCAGCAGTGTGTTGCGGACCCGGCCGTCGTCGGCAGGGGTGAACATCCCGGTGGCGACGGTGATGCCTGCGCGCTCGGCGATCTCGCGCACCGCGTTTGCCCATGGCCCGTCGACCGGTTGCGCGATCTCGGCGAGCGACCCGCCGCCGAAACACCGCATCATCGCTTCGGGGAACACCACGAGCCGGGCACCGTCGGTGGCCGCGCGGCCGGTGTACTCATCGATCGTCGCCAGGTTCTCGGCGACGTCTTCGGTGCTGGTCACCTGGGCGAGAGCTATTCGAATCGTCATCGTGATGTCTCCATGCATCGCTTCGTGGGGCGGGTGAGGTATACAGAATGTATGCCGACAACTGGCGCGGCCCCCTCGTCAGGGCGAGAGAAGGCCTACGCGTTCATCGTGGATCAGGTCCTCACGTTGCCGACGACCACCGGAACGTTCCTCAACGAACAGGAACTCGCGGCGCAGATCGGCGTATCGCGCACCCCCGTGCGCGAGGCACTGTTGCTGTTGCAGGCCGAGGGTCTTGTCGAGATGGTGCCCAAGCGCGGGGCGCGGGTGCCCGCGTTGTCCGGCAGGCAGCTCGCCGAACTGATGGATCTGCGTGGCGTTCTCGAGCGGCACGCGGCGGCGCGGGTGCTCGCGGCAGGCAACGCGCCAACCGCCGCGATGCGCAGCATCCTCGCCGAGCAGGAAGCCCTGGTTGACTCGGCCGACGAGTCGGCGGCCAAGACGTTCATTGCTCTCGATGGCCAGTTCCATCAGACGCTCGTCGACGCCGCGAACAGCGAACTGCTCGCCACGACGTACACCGGGCTGCGGGCCCGGCTGTCGCGGATCGGTCTCGCGGCGATATTCACCTCGCCGAACCGGCAGCGTCCGGTGTGTGCCGAACACCAGGCCATCGTCGACGCGTTGGAGAGCGGCGACGTGGCCCTTGCGGAGGCCAAGATCGACGAACATCTCGACGTTACTTTGCAGATCCTGTTGCGGGCGTGAGTGATTCGGCCATCTCGATGTAGTGCTCGTCCTCGGTGTCGTCGGGGTCGCGGCCGAGGAGCAGGCCGGCGATGGTGACCGCGACGGCCACGCCGACGTAGCAGGCCAGCGGCACCCAACTGTCGAATTGGCTCAGCAGCCAGGTGAAGATCAGCGGGGCCATCGCGCCACCGACCACACCGGCGATCGTGTAGGCGAGCGAGGAACCCGTCGACCGAAGGTGAATGTCGAACTGTTCGGTCACGAATGCGGCCTGCGGTCCGTACATGAAGGAGTGGAACACCAGGCCGATCGTGATGCCCACGACGACCATCAGGTAGGACCCGTTGCCGATGGTGATGAAGAAGATCACCGTCCAGACGAGGCCGCCCACCGCGGAGACGCCGTAGAGCAGGCGCCGGTTGATGCGGTCCGAAATCGCCCCGGCGAGTGGGATTCCGATCAATTGGAACGCCGAGCCGATCAGGATCGCGACGAGCACCTGATTGCGTTCCAGGCCGAGGTGCTGTGTGCCGTACGTGATGGTGAACACGGTGAACAGCGCGTACATGATGTCCGGACCGACTCGTGACATCACGCCGGCGATGAGCGGACGCTTCTGAGTGCGAAAGACGGTGGTGATCGGGGCGTTTGGCCGTTCACCCGACTCCTGCAAGGCCTTGAAGATCGGGGTGTCCTCGAGTGCGAGTCGGATCCACAACCCGAAGCCGACCAGAACGGCAGATGCCAGGAAGGCGATCCGCCAACCCCAACTCTCGAACTGGGCCTCGGTCATCGACACGGTCAGCAGCGCCAGCACCCCGTTGGCCATCAGGTTGCCCGCAGGCGGACCGATCTGCGCGGCCGACGCCCAGAACCCGCGCTGGCGTGGGTTGCCGTACTCGCTGGACAGCAGGACGGCGCCGCCCCACTCGCCGCCGACCGCGACGCCCTGCGCGAACCGCATCGTGACGAGGATGATCGGCGCGATGACTCCGATCGACGCGTGGCTCGGGATCAGGCCGATCGCGAAGGTCGTGAAACCGATCAGCAGCAGGGTGATGACCAGAAGTTTCTTGCGTCCCACGATGTCGCCAAGCCGGCCGAACACGAACCCGCCGACCGGGCGCGCCACATAGCCGACGGCGTACGTCGAGAACGCGAGAAGTGTTCCGGTGAGCGGATCTTCAGAGGGGAAGAAGACCTGCGGGAAGACCAGCGCCGCGGACGCCGAGTAGATCGCGAAGTCGTACCACTCGAGGGCGGTGCCGGTGAGGCTGGCCGCGAACGCCTTGACCAGTCCGGGCCGGTGCGCCGGGGGATGGGTGCCGCTCCCTGCTTCATGGGTGGTCATGACGCTCCTACTGTCGGCTGCTGCTTGATCGGTGGAATACCCTCAATGCGTTGTGCAACATATATACTTGCTGTATACATTCTATATACGCAAGTCCTCGGGGCCGATTTCACGAGAATTTTTCATTTCAAGCCCGCCAGAACCAGCGTCGGCCGAGGCGTTAAAGGAGGTCACCGCCGTGTCGCAACTCAGCTTCACCATGCCCGACGGCTCGATCGAGACGGTTGAAGTCACCGCACTGCTCAACGCCGGCTACGCGGGACGCAACCAGGCCGAAGTGGCGTCGCACATCGCCGAGTTGGCCGCCCTTGGCGTGCCCGCCCCAACCACGACGCCGGCGCTCTACCCGATCTCGCCGTATCTGGCCCAGCAGACCGATCGCGTCTACGTACAGCACGGCAAGACCTCCGGCGAAGCCGAGTGGGCGCTGATCATCACCGACGACGACGTGCTGATCACCGCCGCGTGCGACCACACGGATCGCGACCTCGAGGTGCACAGCGTTGCGTGGAGCAAGAACGCGGCGCCCGACGTCCTCGGCACCAAGGCGTGGCGGCTGTCGGACATTGCCGACCGACTCGACGACATCGCGCTCGAGGCGTGGGTGGGTCACGGCGACACCGTCGAGCTGATCCAGCAGGGGACACTGGGCGACCTCCTCGCGCCCAAGTACTGGCTCGACGTGCTCACCGAACGCGGCGAGGCGCGCCCCGGCACCGTGTTGATCTCCGGGACGATCTCAATGATCAACGGCGTCAACCAATTTGCGGACACCTGGAAGGTGGCGATGACCGACCCCGCCACCAAGGACGTCATCAGCGTCGAGTATCGAACGGTGCCGATGCCCGAGCCGATCGGCTGAGCTATCCGCTGAACACGTAGTCGTCGAGCGGGAAACGGCGGCTACGCCAGTACGCCTCGACCGTGCTGGCCCGCCGCAGCGGGACATCACCGTTCTTGTCGAAGTAGTAGCTGTTGGCCAGCTGGCAGCTGTCCTGCCAGAAGATCTGCGTGTGCCGCTTGCGCATCATCTCGGCGAAGTAGCGGTCGTTGGCCTCCTCGGTCACCTCGACGCGGCGGGCGCGCCGGTGATGCGCGCGCTCGAGGCAGCGGACGATGTGGTGCGTCTGCGCCTCGATCAAGGCAAAGTACGACGAACCCACATAGCCGTACGGCCCGAACACGGTGAAGAAATTCGGGAAGCCCGGGATGCTCACGCCCTCATAGGCCTGCAGCCGGTGCTCGTCCCAAAACTGCGTGAGTGACTTGCCGCCGGGGCCGTTGACCGCGTAGGTCAGCACGCTGTCGGGGTCGAGCACCTTGAATCCGGTCGCCAGGATCAGCACGTCGACGTCGCGGGTTTCCCCGTCGACGGTGGCCACGCCCGAGCCGGTGATCTTGTCGATCGGTTCGGTCACCAACTCCACGTTGTCGCGGTTGAACGTGGACAGGTAGGTGTTGTGGAAGCCGGGCCGCTTGCAGCCGACCGCGTAGCGCGGCGTGAGCTTGTCGCGTACCTCGGGATCCTCGACCTGCTTGCGCAGGTACGCCTCACCGATCTTCGACATTTTCTTGGCCATCGGGTTGAGCGTGAAGTACTGGGCGGCCAGCGGGAACGTCAACTCGACATAGGCCTGGCTGAACAGGCGCTGGATCGTCTTGCCGCCAGGGATGCGCATGGCTATGCGCGCTGCGCGGGGCAGTGGTACGTCCGGTTTCGGGAGGCACCATATCGGCGTTCGCTGAAACACGGTGAGCTGCTCGACGATTGGCGCGATCTCAGGAATCACTTGCACGGCAGAGGCGCCCGTTCCGATGATCGCGACGCGTTTGCCGGTCAGGTCCTGGTCGTGGTCCCACCGTGCGGTGTGCATCGTGAGGCCCGCGAACGAGTCGACGCCGTCGATATCCGGAAGCTTGGGCGTGATGAGCACGCCGCCCGCATTGACAAGGAACCTGGCGGTGACCACCCCGCCGGGATCGGTGCTGACGCGCCAGAGGTCGTTCTCCTCGTCGAAGTCGGCGCGGAGCACCTTCGTGCCGAACCGGATCTTGCGACGCAGGCCGTACTTGTCGACGCAGTGCTCGGCGTAGGCCTTCAATTCCTTCCCAGGTGCGTACGTGCGCGTCCAGTTCGGGCTCTGCTCGAAGGAGAACTGGTAGGAGAACGACGGAATATCAACGGCAATACCGGGATACGTGTTCCAGTACCACGTCCCGCCTGGCCCGTCGCCTGCCTCGATGATCAGGTAGTTGCCAAGGCGTGACTTGTCGAGCGTGACCGCGGTGCCGATGCCGGAAAAGCCGGCGCCGACGATGACGGTGTCGTAATCGGGCGCTGTCACAGAGTCTCCCGTCTGTGTGCGATGACGTGTACCCCGTGCTTGGGCCGCAACGTCAACGTCGCTTCGAGTTCTACCGGATGATCGGGCTGCGCGTCGAATGTGAACCGCTGACTCATGATCGCGGCCATCAGCACCATCTCCATCAACGCGAAGCTCTGCCCGATGCAGATCCGCCGCCCGCCGCCGAACGGCAGGTACGCCGAGCGTGGCCGGTCCTTGCCCGCGTCGCCCAAAAACCGTGTCGGGTCGAATGACTCGGGATCGGGCCACCAGCGCTCGTCGTGGTGGATGTGGTGAATCGGAATCAGCACCGTCGTTCGCGGACGGATGTGGTGCCCGTCGATGAGGTCGTCCTCGATGGCTTCACGGCCGATCATCCACACCGCCGAGTAATAGCGTTGCGATTCCTGCAGGCAGGCCGTGGTCCACGACAGCCGGGTCAGATCGCCCGCCGTCGGGCGGCGGCCCGCGAGCACGTCGTCGACCTCGGCGAGCATCCGGTCGCGCGCCTCGGGATGCTCCGACATCAGGTACCAGAACCACGACATCGCGTTGGCCGTCGTCTCGTGGCCTGCCAGCATGAACGTCAGCGCCTCGTCGCGAATCCGTTTGCGCGGCCAGGTTCCATTGTCCGCACCGAACAGCACATTGAGCAGGTCGGCGGAATCGGTCGGGTGCGCGATGCGCTCATCGAGCACCGCGTTGACCGCGGCATCAAGCGCCAGTGCGATCTTCTGGCCTTCCCTCAGCGGCGGTGGCAGCGGCACGCCGGAGAACGTGCACCACGCCAGCGCGTCGTAGACCGGCCGGGGCACCAGGCCCCACGTTCCGAGCCTGGCAAGTCGCTCGGTGCGCCGCAGGCCGCGCGTCGTCAGGTCCTTCATGCTGTGCACCAACGGACCGAAATCCTGGCTGAACAGCGCATTGGCGACCACGCGCAGCGTGGCCTCGACCATCGTCGCGTGCATGTCGAACTCGACCTCTGGGGCGACGGCGGCGGTGACCCGCTCGATCGGGTCGATCATCAGGTCGACTAGCTCGTTGAGATGGCGACGCGCGAACGTGGGATTCAGCGTCGTCCGATGGGCCGCCCACGAATCACCTTCGTCGGTCAACAGGTTGATACCGGCCGCAGCGCGGATCGGTTCGTACTCGTTGGACTTGACGTATTTGAGCCGGGCTCGGTGCAGCACGTGGTCGACGTAGTCGGGGTGTGTCAACGCCACGAAGCGTCTTCCTGCGCAACGGAATCGGGTGATGTCGTGCCCGCGCACATGTGCGATGAACCCGCCGGTGGCGTCGAACCCGACCGTGATGGCGTCGCGCGTCATCGTCCAGGTACTCAGCCGCTGCGCTGGTGCCGCCATGAGTCAACAGTATGGGTGACAGGACGGTTCCGGAATGGGAGTATCGGACACACAGTTGGGAGTTTGGGACATGGCGTCGACGAAATGGTCGCCTGACCTCCGCAGGCCCGTCTATTCGACGCGGGTGTTGTGTGAGGCGGCGAACGAGCGCGGCATCGCGACCTCTGAGGTCCTCACGGGCACCGGGATCACGCCCGCCGACCTCAACGACCCCGACGCGGTGGTGGCGGCGTCGGAGGAGATTGCCGCGGCGCGCCGGCTTCTCGGCCTGCTCCCGGACGCCACCGGCCTCGGCATCGACGTCGGTAGCAGATACCGGTTGACTCATCTCGGGCTGTTCGGGTTCGCCGCAATGGCGTGTGCGACGTTCCGAGAACTCCTCGACGTCTCGATGCGCTACTTCTCACTGACCATGCTGAACATCGACGTCAAGGTGTTCGAGGGCGCCGACAGGTGCCTACTCGAGTTCGAAGTCGACCACCTTCCCGCCGATGTCCGTGGGTTCTTCCTCGAACGCGACGTGGCGTCAATCGCCACCACCGTCAGCCAATTCGCGCTGCCCGTCGTCGCGCGCTATGCCGATCAGGTGACCGTCGAGGCGACGTTCGACCAGGATGTCGTCGCGCCGCTGCTCGCAATCCTGCCCGTCGTGGACAGGGAGTTCGGCCGTGCGCACAACCGGCTGCACTTCCCGAGGGCCATGTTCGACGAACCGCTGCCGCAGGCCGATGCCCACACGCTGCAGACATGCATCGCCCAGTGCGATGTGCTGATGCAGCGCAACGAACAACGCCGCGGCATCACCGCCGTGGTGCGCTCCAAGCTGTTTCGTGAATCCGGCTGGTTTCCCTCGCTTGGCGAGGTCGCCGCCGAACTCGACGTGCACCCGCGCACGCTTCGCCGTCAGCTCGCTGACGAAGACACGTCGTTTCGCGCGCTGCTGAACGAGGCGCGTTCCACACTGGCCGTCGACCTGCTGTGCAACGTCGGCCTCACGGTCGAGGAAGTGTCAAAGCGGTTGGGCTACACCGACACCTCGACCTTCTGCCATGCGTTCAAGCGCTGGCACGGCGTGCCGCCGAGCGGGTACGCACGGGACTGATCTTCACACTGCGGTTTCGTTCTCCCGCCCGCACAAGTGATCTGAGGCTTGGTCGCGAAATTCGGTGGCCAACTGTCGGGACAGGCTTCGACACGCCACGGTCAGTGCTCCGCTAGCGGCCTCGACGTCCATACCAGGTTCGCAGATCGTCAACTCGATCGCCGCAGCCACCTTGCCCCCGCCGCTGAAGACCGGTACGGCAATCGCCGACCTGTCGCACTGCAATTCATCGCGCGCGGTCGCGACCTGCGTGAGCCGGATGACCGACAGTGCCTGGCGAATCTTGTCCGCAGAGGTCATCGTCTTCGTCGTCCGCGTTCCCTCGGGAAGGATCCGGTCGACGACGCTGGTCGGCGAAAAAGCAAGCAAGGCCAGTCCGATGGCGGTCGCATGGGCGCGCAGCGTCGGTCTCAGGGGTGCCGACCCGGTGGCGCTCGGTCCGCTGTGCCCGAGATAGATGACCTCGTCGTTCAGCAACGTGCCCAGTTTCGCGTCCGTGCCGATCGTCCGGGCCAGCTCGGCCAGCACCGGCCGGGCCCGCATGATCAGGATGGCCCGATTGAGCACGTCCAAATCGGCCGCGTCTTTTCCGATGATCCGCAGCGGCAAGCCAATTCGGTACCCGCCCTGATCGGTACGCTCGAGTAGGCGCCAGGCCAACAGCTCGGACGTCAGCCGATGCGCGGTCGATGTGGGCAGCCTTGCGATATCGGCGACCTCGGTCAGGGTGAGGGCGGCATCGTCGCCGAATGCCATGAGGATTGCCGTGACCTTGTTGGTCACCGAGCGGCCTGGATCTATCGAATTGCCCGCCATGAGCCTGTACTCCCGGAGATGGGTGTGAACAACGTGCAGGTGATGCGCGCACACCGTTGAGTCGACGGTGGCGTGGAAGCTGGACTGAAACAACGAGCGGGCCGCGCACCGGGTGGGGCCCGCAGCCCGCTCGTTGCCGATGGAACCGCCTTTACTCGGCGCCCTCGGGTGGATCGACGTCACTGCCGGAGGTGGTACCCCCGCGGCCCGGAACCCGCCGCCGTTCTAAGGTTTGGCCTCACTGCGGTTGCAGGAACGGGGATCGGCGGTCTGGCCGCCGATGGCATGAAGGCGACAGCAGGCGTGGCTCGTTTCGACATGTTCAGGAACATGAAGACGGCCGCCATCAGAAACGCAAGCGCTATGAGCATTGCCACTCCTCGATCGCGTGTCGATGCCCACGATGTGGTCGCGATTACGAAAAGTGTTGACCGTGCCGCCGCTCACAGTCACGCTTGCGTACTCAGTGATTTTTGTGGTCGTTGTGTTCGCGGAGCGTCAGCCGCCAAACGGCTTGAGGTGATTCGGTGTGGCTGCGACGATGCGCTGGACGAATTCGCGCTGGTTCGCCAGGATTCGCTGGGCGAAGTCGAAATTGGAATCGATGACGTCTGCGGCAGTGGGGAACTGCTTGATCAAGTCGGCGAATTCCGGGGCCTTGTAGTCCGTGGCGAAATCCGGCAGTTGCGCGGCCAGCTTGCTGGCGGTCTCGGACCAGGCGGTGACTGCCTCGATGACGGCGTCCTGCGTCATGCGGACGGTCTCCAGCGCTTGTTCCTGAACCTTCAGGCCGATCTCTTGTGCGTTGCTCATTGTTTCTTCCTTTGCTGTGTAGTTCGGATGGGAACGATGATAACTATAGTTAACGCATGCACTGAATGTCAATCGGACGTGATTGGTCGTGGTCCCGACGGGGCGCCATCTGCGTCTCGGCGAGGAAATGCATTGGGGAGCCGCAGTTCCCAGGAGCGGCGGAACCGGAAAAACGCCGAGGTATGATCTGGGTCACATGTCCTTGGCGGCCCCCATGGAGCAGCTTTCTCTCGAAGTCAGGAACGCGATATGGCAGGAAATTCGACCGGCCCGGGACAGTCGGTCACCAGCAGGATCGCCTCGATCCTGCTGGCATTCACTGACAGCGATGTGCACTCGTTAACCGAGATCGCCCGGCTCACCCGATTGCCGGTTTCGACGGCACACCGCCTTGCGGTAGAGCTCGCTGCCACGGACTTCCTGGAGCGCGATGCCTCGGGGCGCTATCGCGTCGCTCCTTCGTTACGGCACCTCGGCGCCGCCGGGTGTCGGCCGCCGACCCTGGCGGAGCGGGGTTCGTTTGTGCTGGATGATCTGTCGACGGCCACGCACCGCACCGCACGCCTGGGTGTGTTATCCGGAACCGTGGTCAATTACATCGAGAAGCGGCCCCACCGGCCCGTCACGAGTTTCGATGCTGCCGCGACGCTTCCGGCTCACGCCACCGCACTCGGCAAGGCGATGTTGGCGTTTTCCCCGCTGCGTAACGTCGAGCGACTGATCACCAATGGCTTGCCTGAGTTCACCAAGAACACCATCACCGCACCTGATCAATTGCGGCACAGCGTTGCCTTGATACGACGGGCCGGATTTGCCGTGTCTGTCGGTGAACTTGAGATTGGATCGAACGCGGTGGCGATGCCCGTTTTCAGCGACCGCCACGCGATTGCGGCGCTGGAACTGCAGGTGTCCGATCCGGGTCAGGAGCTGGCGACGGTTACGGCAGCTCTCGCGATGGCGTGCGGCAGCCTGGCGCGGGAGCTCAGGGGAGGCTCTCAGGACGAGCTGTCGAGGGAGCGGCTCGGGCAAACGAATCCGCACAACGCGTTGATGGTGCTCGACGCTGCGTTCTAGCCGAACGACACACGCGGGGATCGCTCGACGATCTCATAGGCCTAGTGTGCTTATGAAATCTACTGTGAGAGAGTGACTTTGAATGTCCTCCTGCCGGTGGTTCAGCTCTCCGCGAGGAAACTGCGGTAGACGCCGAGCAGCGCCTCGCGTTGCGCCTGGTTCAATCGAGGATCGGTCTTGATCGCCCGCTCGGTGTCGGGGTGGCCGGAGTCGTCCGCCGCTGACGTGGCGGAGGTTGCTTCCGACTCCGCGAAACCGGCCTGGCGCAACAGATCGGTCGTGGGGATACCGAGCGCGTCGGCGATCGATTGCATCACCTTCAGGGACGGTTGGTGGAGGTCACGCTCAACCTGACTTAGATATGCGTTGGAGACGGCCGTCATTGCGGCCATTTCGCGCAGCGACAGTTGCGCCAGCTGGCGTTGCATGCGGATGAAGCTGCCAAGCGTGTCTGCCTGCGGCTGCCAGGGATCCTTCGGACTTGAAGGCGCGTCATCCTCAGTTGTCATGTCGCTATTGTGCCGGGTCGCAGCCAACGGCTTCGACGGGCGATCCTGACCCTTCCGGATCAGGTCGACTTCAGCATGTTGCGTAGCACGTATTGCAGGATGCCGCCGTTGCGGTAGTAGTCGGCCTCACCGGGGGTGTCGATGCGCACCACCGCATCGAACTCGACCTTCTCGCCACCCTCTTTGGTCGCGGTGACGTGCACCGTCTTGGGCGTCTTGCCGTCGTTGAGTGCCTCGATGCCGCTGATGTCGAACGTCTCGGTGCCGTCCAGCTTCAGCGAAGCGGCCGACTCTCCCTCGGGGAACTGCAGCGGGATGACGCCCATGCCGATCAGGTTGGACCGGTGGATGCGCTCGAAGGACTCCGTGATGACCGCTTTCACGCCGAGCAGTACGGTGCCCTTGGCGGCCCAGTCGCGCGACGAGCCCGATCCGTATTCCTTGCCGCCGAGTACGACCAGCGGGATGCCGGCTTGCTTGTAGTTGACCGAGGCGTCGTAGATGAACGACTGCGGCCCTCCGTCTTGGGTGAAGTCGCGGGTGTAGCCGCCGGAGACGTCGTCGAGCAGTTGGTTGCGCAGTCGGATGTTGGCGAAGGTGCCGCGGATCATGACTTCGTGATTGCCGCGTCGCGACCCCAGTGAGTTGTAGTCCTTGCGTTCGACGCCGTGTGCGTCGAGGTATTGCGCTGCGGGGGTGCCGGGTTTGATGTTGCCGGCCGGGCTGATGTGGTCGGTGGTTACCGAATCGCCCAGCAGGGCAAGGACTCTGGAGCCGGTGATGTCTTTTACGGGCTCCGGATCGGCCGGCATGCCTTCGAAGTAGGGCGCCTTGCGGACGTAGGTGGAGTTCTCGTCCCACTCGAAGGTGTTGCCCTCCGGCGTCGGCAGCGAGCGCCAGCGCTCGTCGCCCTTGAACACGTCTGCATACGAGGCGGTGAACATCTCGCGGTTGATCGAGGACGCGATGGTCTCTTCGATCTCCTGCGCGGTGGGCCAGATGTCTTTCAGGAAAACGTCATTGCCGTCGTGATCCTTGCCAAGCGGGTCGGTCTCGAAGTCGAAGTCCATGGTGCCCGCGATGCCGTAGGCGATGACCAGGGGTGGGGACGCCAGGTAGTTCATCTTGACGTCGGGGGAGATGCGGCCTTCGAAGTTGCGATTACCCGACAGCACCGCGGTCACCGTGAGGTCGTTGTCGTTGATGGCCTTGGAGATCTCGTCGGGTAGGGGTCCGGTGTTGCCGATGCAGGTGGTGCAGCCGTAGCCGCCCAGGTAGTAGCCCAGTTTTTCCAGGTAGGGCCACAGGCCGGCTTTGTTGTAGTAGTCGGTGACCACCTGCGAACCCGGCGCCATGTTGGTCTTGACCCACGGCTTGGTGGTCAGCCCCTTCTCCACGGCCTTCTTGGCCAGCAGCGCCGCACCCAGCATCACCGACGGGTTCGAGGTGTTGGTGCACGAGGTGATGCCGGCCACGGCGACTGCGCCGTGATCGAGCACGAAGTCGCCGCGCTCGGCGGAGCGCACAGTGACCGGTTTGGACGGGCGGCCCTCGGATTCGTTGGCCGCGGACGGGACGACGGCGATGGCGCCGTCGTCGGCGAAGGACAGTGCGGCCGGGTCGCTGGCCGGGAACGATTCCTCGACGGCCTCGTCGAGCTTGGTTTCGGGGGTCGGGTGATGCTCTTCGACGTAGTTGTGGATGTCCTTGCGGAACGCGTTCTTGGCGTCCGAGAGCTCGATGCGGTCCTGCGGGCGCTTGGGCCCGGCGATCGACGGCACCACAGTGGACAGGTCGAGTTCGAGGTACTCGGAGAACACGGGTTCGTGGTCGGGGTTGTGCCACATACCCTGCGCCTTGGCATACGCCTCCACCAGAGCCAGCTGCTCGTCGGTGCGACCGGTCAGCCGCAGGTAGTCGATGGTCTCCTCGTCGATCGGGAAAATCGCGGCGGTGGAACCGAATTCGGGGCTCATGTTGCCCAGGGTGGCGCGGTTGGCCAGCGGCACCTCGGCCACGCCCTTGCCGTAGAACTCGACGAACTTGCCCACCACACCGTGGCGGCGCAGCATTTCGGTGACGGTGAGTACCACGTCCGTGGCGGTCACGCCGGGTTTGATTTCGCCGGTCAGCTTGAAACCGACGACGCGAGGGATCAGCATCGAGACGGACTGGCCCAGCATGGCCGCCTCGGCCTCGATCCCTCCCACGCCCCAGCCCAGCACGCCGAGGCCGTTGACCATGGTGGTGTGGCTGTCGGTGCCCACACAGGTGTCGGGATAAGCCTTGCCGTCGCGCACCATGACGGTGCGGGCGAGGTATTCGATGTTGACCTGGTGCACGATGCCGGTGCCCGGCGGGACGACCTTGAAGTCGTCGAAAGCGCCCTGTCCCCAACGCAGGAACTGGTAGCGCTCGGCGTTGCGCTCGTATTCGAGTTCGACGTTGCGCTCGAACGCGCCGGCGTTGCCGAACACGTCGAGGATCACCGAGTGGTCGATGACCAGCTCGGCGGGGGACAGCGGGTTGACCTTGTCGGGGTCGCCGCCGAGCGTCGCGACGGCCTCACGCATGGTGGAGAGGTCGACGATGCATGGCACGCCGGTGAAGTCCTGCATGATCACGCGGGCGGGGGTGAACTGAATCTCGATGCTGGGGTCGGCCGATGGATCCCAATTGGCGATGGCCTCGATGTGTTCTTTGGTGATGTTGGCGCCGTCTTCGGTTCGCAGCAGATTCTCGGCGAGCACCTTGAGGCTGTAGGGAAGTTTCTCGGTACCGGGCACCGCGTCGAGGCGGTAGATCTCGTAGCTGTTGTCCCCGACGGTCAGGGTGTCGCGGGCACCAAACGTGTTCACCGAATTCGTGCTGCTCATATGTCAACTCCCGGGCTAGATCATCGCCGTGACGGGCTGTGTCGGCGGAGCTTTCGATCCTTAGTGCTGTAAACCTTGGCAGGCCCGTTCGCTCGCATCCAGTCTCACGCTGAACGGCACGTGCCGTCACCACTTTCGGCGAGATCGTGTACGTACCCCGCGCCTGTCACGGGAGCACGCAAGACGGCTGCGGCACAATCACTTTCCGCTGAGTGGGATCCGGCTTCGCGTGGCCGGGCGCGGACCCATGACGTGGCGGTGCGGTTGCGGCACAACTACTTTCCGTTCAGTGGGATCAAGCGCCCATACCATTCCCATCTCGTGATTGCAGGTCTTCACTTGACAAGTCAGATCTGGGCGAGTTGCCCAACAGCGTGCTCATGACAGTGCTTTTCGGGTCTGTTCGAATTCTTCTCCGGAGGTGAACGATGCTCGTCGGTCTCGGATTTCTCATGATCGCTGTGTTCATGGCTTTGATCCTGACCAAACGTTGGACGCCAGTGGCTGCGCTGATTCTGGTTCCTATCGTTTTCGGGATCGTAGCCGTACAACTCGGTGTCGCGGACATCGCCGAGGACGGCGTCGCCGACGCGATCATGAGCGCGATCAAGGATTTCGCGCCGACCGCGGCGTTGCTGTTTTTTGCAATCACCTATTTCGGGTTGATGATCGATGTGGGTCTGTTCGACCCGGTGATCCGGTTCATCCTCCGGGTGGTCGGTAATAGCCCGGTGCGGGTAGTGCTGGGCACCGCGCTGCTGGCGGCCCTGGTTTCGCTCGATGGCGATGGTTCGACGACCTTCATCATCACCGTGTCAGCGATGTTGCCCATTTACCTGAAGCTCGGGATGAGTCCCGTCGTGCTCACTACGGTGGCCGTGCTGGCCAACGGTGTGCTGAATATCGTGCCCTGGGGTGGGCCAACGGTCCGGGCAGCGACCGTGTTGAAGGTTTCCCCGAACGACCTCTTCATACCGATGGTGCCCGGCATGATTGCGGCATTGCTGGCCGTGATGGTGCTGGCGTACCTGATGGGGCGCTCGGAAAAGAAACGGCTGCTGGCCTCCGGCAAAACCCTGGACGTCGTCGCCGAATCGCTCCGAGTGCGCAAGCCCGCCACAGCCACCGCCACCGCCACCGCGGTCGTCGAAGGCGGCGGTGGCGGCCGAAGCCGTGATGACGATCATGGGTTGGACATCCTGCCGCCTCACCCGGGTGGCTCTGCCGAGGCGGAACTGGATTACGACGAGGACAACCCCGACATGGTCTCGGGACTGGACCCGAACCGGCCGACCCTGCGCCCGAAGCTGATCTGGTTCAACGCGGCGTTGACCGTCGGCCTGCTTGTCATGCTCGGGATGGACATCTTCCCACTCGGCCTGTTGTTCATGATTGCCGCGGCCATCGGGTTGGTGGTGAACTTCCCCAACCCGCACGACCAGTCCGAGCGGATCAAGGCGCACGCCAGTTCGATCGTTGCGGTGGTGTCCATGGTCTTCGCCGCCGCGGTCCTGGTCGGGATACTGGAGGGAACCGGCATGGTCACGGCCATGGCCGACGCCATTGTGAGTGTGGTGCCGTCCGCTCTTGGGCCCTGGTTCGCGGTGATCACCGGTTTCTTGAGCATGCCGCTCACATTCTTCATGAGCAACGACGCCTTCTACTTCGGTGTCCTGCCGATCCTCTCCGAGGCCGCCGCTCAGTACGGCATCACGCCGGTGGAGATGGCCCGAGCCTCCATCGTCGGGCAGCCCGTCCATCTGACCAGCCCACTCGTTCCCGCGATGCTGCTGCTGATCTCACTGGCCAGGGTCGACCTCGCCGATTTCCACAAGAAGGCCATCTGGCGAGCCGCTGTCTGCTCACTCGTCATGCTCGCTGTCGCACTTGCGCTCGGCGTCGTCCCCCTCGGCTGACGCTGCCACTCAACGCGCAATGCCGTTGAACCTCACCGAAACTGACGCCGGGAGAACCCTCATGAGTGCCGAGCATCCGACCATCATCTACACGCTGACCGACGAGGCGCCGCTGCTCGCGACCTACGCCTTTCTGCCGATAGTCCAGGCTTTCACCGAGCCCGCTGGCATCAAGATCGAGACCAGAGACATCTCGCTGGCGGGTCGCATCCTGGCGGAGTTTCCCGACTGCCTGACCGACGGCCAGCAGGCGCCGGACAATCTGGCCGAAATGGGTCGGCTGACGCAGCTGCCGGACACCAACATCGTCAAGCTGCCGAACATCAGCGCATCGGTGCCGCAGCTCAATGCTGCCATCAAGGAGCTGCAGGAGAAGGGCTTCGCGATTCCGGACTATCCCGCGGATCCAGCGACCGACGAGGAAAAGGACATCAACGCGCGTTACGCCAAATGCCTTGGCAGTGCGGTGAATCCGGTTCTGCGGGAGGGTAACTCGGACCGTCGCGCACCCAGGGCGGTGAAGGAGTACGCGCGCAAGCATCCACACAGCATGGGTAAGTGGTCGATGGCGTCGCGGACCCATATGGCCTGCATGCGCTACGGGGACTTCTACGACCTCGAGGTGTCGATGACACTGGACCGCGACCGCGACGTGAAGATGGAGCTGATGACCAAGCGCGGCGAGGCGATCGTGCTCAAGCCCAAGGTGTCGCTGGAGGCCGGTGACATCGTCGATGCCATGGCCATGAGCCGCAAGGAACTGTGCGAGTTCTACGAGGAACAGATCGAGGACGCGTACCAAACCGGCGTGCTGTTCTCGTTGCACGTCAAGGCCACGATGATGAAGGTCAGTCACCCCATCGTCTTCGGCCACTGCGTGAAGATCTTCTACAAGGACGCCTTCGCCAAGCATCAGGAGTTGTTCGACGAACTGGGCGTCAACGTCAACAACGGGATGTCCGACCTGTACGCCAAGATCGAGTCGTTGCCCGCAGCGAAGCGCGACGAGATCATCCGGGACCTGCACGCCTGCCATGAACACCGTCCCGAGCTGGCCATGGTGGATTCGGCCCGGGGTATCTCGAACTTCCATTCGCCCTCCGACGTGATCGTGGACGCCTCGATGCCGGCGATGATCCGCGCGGGCGGCAAGATGTACGGCGCCGACGGAAAGCTCAAGGACACCAAGGCCGTCAACCCCGAGTCCACGTTCTCCCGGATCTACCAGGAGATGATCAATTTCTGCAAGACCAACGGCCAGTTCGATCCGAGGACCATGGGCACCGTCCCCAACGTCGGGCTCATGGCGCAGAAGGCCGAGGAGTACGGCTCACACGACAAGACCTTCGAGATTCCCGAGGGCGGCGTCGCCAACTTCGTGGATCTGGCAACCGGTGAGGTGCTGCTGAGCCAAGATGTGGAGACGGGCGATATCTGGCGCATGTGCACCGTCAAGGACGCGCCGATCCGTGACTGGGTGAAGCTGGCCGTGACCCGGGCCCGCAACTCCGGGATGCCGGCGGTGTTCTGGCTGGACCCCTACCGGCCACACGAGAACGAGATGATCAAGAAGGTCCAGGCCTATCTGAAGGATCACGACACCGAGGGTCTCGATATCCAGATCATGTCGCAGGTGCGTTCGATCCGGTACACGATGGAGCGCCTGGTCCGCGGCCTGGACACCATCGCCGTTACGGGCAACATCCTGCGCGACTATCTCACTGACCTGTTCCCGATCTTGGAGCTGGGTACCAGCGCCAAGATGCTGTCTGTCGTGCCGTTGATGGCCGGCGGCGGGTTGTACGAAACGGGAGCTGGGGGCACGGCACCCAAGCTTGTCAGGCAGCTGGTGGAGGAGAACCACCTCGAGTGGGATTCGCTCGGCGAATTCCTCGCATTGGGCGCCTGTTTCGAGGACTTGGGCAACAAGACCGGCGACAAGCGGGCCGCGCTGTTGGCCACGACTCTCGACGCGGCGATCGGCAAGCTGCTCGACAACGACAAGAGTCCGTCGCACAAGACAGGTGAGCTCGACAACCGCGGCAGCCAGTTCTATCTGGCCATGTACTGGGCACAAGAGCTGGCTGAGCAGAGCGTCGACCCGGAGCTGGCCGACCATTTCGCGTCACTGGCCAAGGCGTTGACCGACAACGAAGCCACAATCGTGACCGAACTCGAGGAAATACAGGGCAAGCCGGTGGACTTCGGCGGCTACTACGCACCGGACAACGAGAAGGTGAACGCGACGATGCGGCCGAGCAAGACGTTCAACACCGCGCTGACGTGCGGGTGACGGTCCAACCGTTCCCCCAGGACTGAGCAGGCATGAGTCCTGTTCAGCCCGAACGGTGTTGGCCGCTGGCGGTCCGCGCGCGATGCGGCCCCTGGCGGGGGCCTTGACAGTAGTTTCGCAGCCTCTGCGGCGCAGTTGCTGTGTTTGAAAAGCACTACAACAGCCCAAATCTCACTGGATGGAAATTCCTATGCAACGGTTGACGCACCGCCTGTGTATCGGGAGCATTCTGGTATGCCTGGGACGGATGGGATGCGGCGTCGATCGCTTGCTGCGGATCTGGGAACGGGTCGTCGATCGCCTTCCCGGGGGCATCGCGGTGACCGGCTGGCATTCATGGCCGCCAACCCGAAATGTGTTTCGGAACTTCGGAAGTCGGCATCGAGTGTTGGCAACAACCGTGAATGCATGGATGCAGATCTGTATTGCGTGGTTTGACTGTAGTTCGACTAACCGAACACGCGGAGGTTCAGGAGATGGTGAGCACCTTCATTGGTCTGCAATCGGATCCGCGCCCACACCGGCAGTTCCGCGGCGAGATGGCCACGCCGTCCCGCCGCTCCCCACCGGCGATGCCGTTACCGGCGCCTGCACCGATTAGCTATGAACAGCCTCACACGTAAGGGATGACTGAATGACCAAGGGCTCGGATCTGTTCGTCAGGGCGCTGGAGAACGAAGGCGTTGATCGCATCTTCGGCGTACCCGGCGAGGAGAACCTCGACACGGTTGAATCGCTACGGACGTCGAGCATTGAGCTCGTCGTCACCCGCCACGAGCAATCGGCGGCGTTCATGGCCGCCACCTACGGCCGGCTCACCGGCAGGCCCGGCGTCTGCATCAGCACGCTGGGTCCTGGCGCGTTGAACCTTGCGACGGGTGCAGCCTACGCACACCTGGGCGCGATGCCCATGATTCTGATCACCGGCCAGAAGGCCATCAGGAGTAGCCAACAGGCGCGCTTCCAGATCATCGACATGGTGGCGACGATGAAACCCCTTACCAAGTTCTCCCGCCAGATCGTCAGCACGTCGAGCATTCCCACGGTTGTGCGGGAGGCCTTCCGGGTGGCCACGGAGGAGCGCCCGGGTCCGGTGCACTTGGAGTTGCCGGAAGACGTCGCGGGTGAGGGGTGTCCAGATATGCCCATGGTCCCTCCGCACGACGTCGAGTTGCCGGTCGCTCCCGCAGTGGCCATCGATCGGGTGGCCGAGATGATCCGCGGGGCTTCCCGCCCACTCGTCATGCTCGGAGCCGGCGCCAGTCGGCCGCGACTGGGCGCTTTCCTTGGTGAGTTCCTGACGCGCACAAAGATTCCTTTCATCACCACTCAGATGGGCAAGGGCGTGGTTGCCGGCGACCCGGGCGGAGCGCCCGTCGAACAGTGGTTGGGCACCGCCGCACTGTCGGAGCGCGACTACGTGCACGAGGCGATCGACCGCGCCGACGTGATCCTCGCCATCGGTCACGACACAGTCGAGAAGCCGCCGTTCTTGATGGGACCGGGCGGCCCCACGGTCATTCACGTGGGATACACCGCGGCCAACGTCGAGGAGGTGTACTTCCCGCACGCATCGCTCGTCGGTGACATCGGGCCCGGTCTGCTGATGCTGGCCGACCGGCTCGAGGGGCAACTGCCGAACGGTTCGGCGTTGCTCCCGCTGCGCGACTTCATCCTGGGCCAGGTCATGGAGGGATCCGACGACCGCCGCTTCCCCATCGTGCCGCAACGCATCGTCGCCGATGTTCGCAAGGTGATGCCACCGGACGGGATCGTGGCGCTGGACAACGGCATGTACAAGATCTGGTTTGCCCGGAATTACCGCACCCCGATGTCCAATACGTTGCTGCTGGACAATGCACTGGCCACCATGGGAGCCGGCCTGCCGTCGGCGATGATGGCCGCGATCACCTATCCGGGTCGCCGGGTTCTCGCGGTGTGCGGCGACGGCGGGTTCATGATGAATTCGCAGGAGCTCGAAACGGCGGTCCGCCTTGGACTGAACCTCGTAGTGCTCATCCTTCAGGACAACTCGTACGGCATGATCCGCTGGAAACAAGCCGTCGATAAGTTCCCCGACTTCGGTATGACGTTCGGCAATCCGGATTTCGTGACCTACGCGCAGTCATACGGTGCGCAGGGATCACTCGTGCAGTCGTGTGAGGACTTCGTCGCCGTCTTGGAGTCGGCGTTCGAACGCGGCGGGGTGCAGTTGGTGGTGGTACCGATCGACTATTCGGAGAACACCCGGGTTCTGGTCGACGAGCTTCAAAACCGTGTGCCCGCGCCCTCGGAGATTTACCCATCATGATCACCAGAGCCGCTGTGCTGGGTGCGATGGGTGCCGAGTCGCCATACGCGTCATCCAAGCCGCTCACGATCGAGACGTTGGAGTTGGACGGGCCGGGCCCGGGTGAGGTTCTGGTCAAGGTCAAGGCTGCGGGGCTGTGTCATTCGGACCTGTCGGTGATCAACGGCAACCGTCCCCGCCCGATGCCGATGGCCTTGGGCCATGAAGCCGCGGGCATCGTCGAGGAGGTCGGGCCGTCGGAGGGCGGCGGGGAACCGGATCTGCGGCCCGGCGATCATGTGGTGTTCGTTTTCGTGCCGTCCTGCGGGCATTGCGAGCCGTGTACAGAAGGTCGTCCGGCGTTGTGCGAACCGGGCGCCGCGGCCAACGGGGCAGGCACATTGCTCTCGGGTGCGCGCAGGCTGCACCGTGAAGACGGCAGCGACGTCAACCATCACTTGGGGGTATCGGGGTTCGCCGAGTACGCCACAGTGTCGCGTCGCTCGCTGGTGAAGGTCGATCCGGAGCTGTCGCTGACCGAAGCAGCGTTGTTCGGCTGCGCGGTGCTGACCGGGGCGGGTGCGGTCATCAACACCGCACGCATGCCTGCCGGCTCGTCGGCGGCGGTGATCGGACTCGGCGGCGTGGGTCTGGCGGCGCTTCTTGGCGCCGTGGCCGCCGGCGCGCGCACGATCGTCGCCATTGACCTCTCCGACGACAAACTGGCATTCGCCAGCGAACTCGGTGCCACGTCGACGGTCAACGCCGCCGACCCCGAGGCTGCCGAGCAGGTGCGGGCCGCGACCGGCGGCGGCGTGGAGTTTGCATTCGACTTCACCGGATCGACGCGGGCCCTTGACCTCGGTTACCGGATCACGCGCCGCGGCGGCACGACGGTCACCGCTGGGCTTCCGGCGCCGAACGCGACGATGCCACTGGCTCCGGTCACCCTGGTGGCCGAAGAACGCACCCTCAAAGGCAGCTACATCGGGACAGCCGTGCCCACCCGCGACATCCCCCGCTACATCGCGCTGTACCGGCAGGGCCGGCTGCCCGTCGACCGACTCCTCACCGGGACAATCGAACTGGACGACATCAACGAAGGTTTCGACCGCCTCCACGACGGCCAGGCAATCCGCCAGGTGATCGAACTATGACGGTCGAATCCTGGGAGGAACTGTCCAAGCGGTGGCGCGCGATGTACGTGGATCAGGCCGCGCAGGCGCAGAAGAACTGGTTGAGCCAGGCTGCGCCAGACGCCATGCCCGGCGGTGCCGGGGACGCGGACGCGCCGGTCGGCGCCTCGGCGTTCACGGACTTGTGGCGGTCGTGGACGACGGTGGGTAATTCCCTTTGGGGGGCAACGGCGAACGCCGCGAGCGCAGGGATCCCGGGTGCCGGCGTGATGGGTGGATTGCCGGATTCGATTTCGTTGTCGTTGGCCGGTGGCGGTGTCGTCAGTGACGTTCTGCGCCGAGTGACGGAAGGACCGAGTTTTGCCGACGTGGGTGCGCCGGAGAAACTGATGGCCAGGGTGATGGAACAATGGCTGGCGGTCCAGAAATCTACTCAGGAATATGAATACATCCTTGCGGGTAATTGGGCTGAAGCCAATACTCGCTTTGCCGAGCACATGGCGGAACGCCAGCGCGCTGGTGAAGGCGAACTGAACCCGAAGGAATCGCTCAAGGTCTGGCTGGATATTTCGAATCAAGTTCTTCTCGAGACGCAGCAGTCGGAGAAGTTTCTAGCCGCACAGCGGCAGCTGTTACGCGACGGACTGGATTTCATCCTCGTCGAACGCGAATTCATAGAGAATCTGGTCAAGCCTATAGGCCTGCCGACACGATCTGAAATCGATGAAGTGCACCGGAACGTACATGACCTCAAAAAGCAGGTCAAAGGGCTTCAGAAAACTCTGCGGAGACTGACAGACGCAGCGCCGAGTGCGTCCGGCGACAAGGGTGAGGGGTCACGATGATGCCGATTCCGAACGCGACCGAGCTCATGCGAGAGGTTTCCGCCGTCAACGCGAAGGTCGCCGCAGGGATGAAGCGGCTGAGCACCATCAAGGACTCGGAGGTCGAGATCGCGACGACCCCCAAGGACGAGATCCTGCGCACGGACAAGGTGACGCTGTCGCGCTATCGGCCCCTGACTGAACAGCGGATCCGGACTCCGCTGCTGATCGTCTACAGCCTTATTGGTCGTTACACCATGACCGACCTGCAAGAAGACCGATCCTTGGTCCGCAAACTGCTGAACCTCGGTATCGACGTGTGGGTGGTGGATTGGGGCAATGCCAGCCGCGCCGATCGTTGGCTGAGTATCGATGATTACGTGTCGGGATACGTCGACGAATGCGTGACCGCCATGTGTGAGGCGACAGGCGCGGACAACGTCAATCTTCTCGGCATCTGCGAGGGCGGCGTGTTCACGCTGGCCTATGCCGCCTTAGAGCCCGACCGGGTGCAAAACCTGGTGTTGGCGGTGACGCCGCTGGACTTCCATGCCGATCAGGAGGAGGAATACTCCGGCAAGGGATTCATCAATGTGTGGACCCGAAGCCTCACCAAGGATGACGTCGATCAAATGATCGAGGTGTGGGGGGTGCTGCCGGGTGAATTCATGGGCGCAATATTCTCGATGCTGACACCGGTGCGGTCTGCTACCAAATACAATTTGGACATTCTCGACGTGATCGACGACGACGACAAATTCTTGAACTTCCTCCGTATGGAGAAATGGCTGGCTGATCGGCCCGACCATGCCGGTGAAGCGGCACGTGAATGGTTACAGGATCTTTACCAGGACAACAAACTCATCAAGAACACCTGGAAACTCGGCGACCGCGATGTCGATCTTCGGCGGGTCACCATGCCGGTGCTCAATATTTTCGCATCGGGCGACCACATCATCCCGCCTGCGACCTCGAGAGCGCTAAAAGGGAAACTGGGCACGAGCGATTACACCGAGTTGGGTCTGCGCGGTGGCCATATCGGGCTGTTCGTCTCCTCCAAATCGCAGGGAATAGTCGGAAACGGCATAACCGAGTGGTTGGCGGATCGCGATACGTGACGCGGCTTCTGGCCTACCGCCGTAGCTCTCACTCGTCACATTCAAACAACAAGTAGAGAGGCTGTTTCATGAATCCCGGTGATTTCACCAACCCCAAGTTCGACGCGGCGAGTATCGACAAGACCATTGCGCAGATCCGAGAAATGAACGAGCGCCTGATCGAATCCAACAGGGCCGCCGGCCGGGCAGGCCTGGACGCTTATGAGAAGGCGTTGCGGAGCATGGTCGATTTTCAGGAACGCGTAGCTCGCGGCGGAAGTCAACTCGACTGGATTTCGGCGTTGGCCTCGGCGCACACACAGTTCGTCGAAGACATCAGCAAGGCGTACATAAAGGCTGCCCGTGACACGGCCAAGTAGGTTCTCGCTGCCGCGCACGCACCAATCCGGCGCGGGCCCTGGACGTTTCGCATCAAGAACCACATTGCCATGCCGCGAGGAAGACGACCGATGACTTCACACAACATTCTCACACCCTCGGTGCCGCCCGAGGCCGTGCTCGAGCACATCAAACCGGGCGCGGACCTCATCATGCCGAATGCCAACGGCGAGCCGGTCAAGGTGGTCGACGCGTTGGAGGAACACGCCGAAGAGTTGCAGGACGTGCGGATTCATCAGATGCACGCGCTGCGGGAGCGGCGCTACATCAATGGGGAGTTCGGCGATCACTTGCGGTATGTGTCGTATTTTCTGGCGCCGGCGTCTCGCAAGGCGTATCTGGCGGGCAAGTGCGACCTGGTGCCGAACCATTTCTGCGAGGTGCCAGACCTGCTGCAGCGTTACACCAAGTGCTCACTGGTGATTGCCGCGGCGTCGCCGCCGAACCGGCAGGGCTACTTCTCACTCGGCACCAATTGCGACTACACCGCCTCCCTGATCGGGAGGGCGCCGTTCTTCCTCGAGGCCAACGCGCAGATGCCGCGCACGTTCGGCGGCAATCAGGTGCACATCAGCCAGGTGGTGGGCTGGACCGAGGTGGATTACCCCTTGGTCGAAGGTCATGCGGTGGTGCCTACCGACGAGGATCAGGCCATCGCCGCGCTGGTCGCCGAGCGGATCCCGGACCGGGCCACCATTCAGGCCGGCATCGGTGGCATGCCCAATGCGTTGCTGTCGATGCTCAAGGGGCACAAGGATCTTGGTGTGCACACCGAGTTGCTCTCCGACGGCGTGATCGACCTGGTCGAGTCCGGTGTGGTGAACGGCATCCACAAGGAGTTTCGTCGCGGCAAGATCGTGACCACCCTGGCGTTGGGTTCGCAGCGGCTCTACGACTTCCTGCACGAGAACTCGGCGGTCGATTTCGCACCGGTGGAATGGGTCAACGATCCCAGGGTCATCGCCAGGGAACCGAACTTCGTCTCCATCAATGCCACCACCGAGGTCGACTTCTACGGTCAGTGCGCTTCGGAGACCGTGGCCGGAAAGTACTTCTCGTCCAGCGGAGGGCAGTATGACTTCGCCCGCGGTGCAGTGTATTCCGATGGCGGCCAGGGCTTCATCGTGTTGCAGTCGACCACCCGGGACGGCTCGACATCGAAGATCCGGCCAACCCTCACCCCCGGATCGGTGGTCACCACGTCCAAGAACACCGTCGACAAGATCGTCACCGAATACGGGGTGGCCGAGATGCGCGGTAAAACGCTGCGCGAACGTGCGCGGGCACTCATCGCCATCGCACACCCCAAGTTTCGCGATGAGTTGACCGACGCCGCGCGCGAGATGGCCTTCATCTGATGTTTGCACGGACAACCAGCGGGGCTCCAGTGGAAAGGGCGTCAACCGACGATGGTCGATCAAGCGTGACAGTCGACAGCCAGATGGTGCAGGTTTCGGACGGTACTCGGTTGTTCGTGTCAGAGCACGGCCGCGGTGCCGATGTGCTGTTCATCCCCGGGCTGGGATATTCCGGGTGGTGCTGGGAGCGTCAGGTCGGCCCGATCTCCGAGTTCGCTCGGATGCTGGCGATGGACAACCGAGGCGTGGGGCATTCGGACAAGCCGGGCGGTCCCTACTCCATCGAGCAGATGGCCGACGACGCTTACGAGGTGCTGCGCCAGAAGACATCTGGTCCGGCCCATGTGGTGGGAACCTCGATGGGCGGCTACATTGCGCAGACTCTGGCCATGCGCCACCCCGAAGCGGTCCGATCGCTCGTTCTGGTGGCCACCACCAGCGGAGGCCAGGGGTGTACTCCTGTCCCGGCCGAGACGTTGAGGCGTTGGGCCGCGGCGTCGGTGCTCAGTCCCGCCGACTTCGCCCGCAAGACGATGCCGCGGTCCTTTTCCCGCGGATGGTCACGACAGCACCCCGAGGAGTTCAAAGAACTACTGGGACTTCGATTGCAGACAAGTACGCCGACCAGTGCGTGGCGTTCGCAGTTCGAGGCTTGTGCCGTCTTCCTGCGTGAGGGACTACCGGCAGGAGACATCGGCAAGCCGGTCACGATTGTGCACGGGACCGCAGACCGCGTCGTGCCGTACGAAAATGCCGCCCATCTCGCGCGCAGACACCCCCATGCGTCAGTGGTCACCCTGGACGGAGCCGGGCATCTTTGTTGGATCGAGCGCCCCGATGTGTTCAACGACATCGTTCGTACCGCGGTCACCGGCCGCGGGTAGCACCTCAATCCGCCTTGAGATAGGTAGCACCATGGATCTGTTGGAGTACCAGGCCAGAGACATCTTCGCCAAGCACGGTGTACCGGTGCTGGATGGCGCGGTCGCAGAAACGCCCGCCGAAGCCAACGAAGCAGCCCAGCGCCTTGGCGGCGGTCGCGTCGTGGTCAAAGCTCAGGTGAAAACCGGAGGGCGTGGCAAAGCCGGTGGAGTGAAGCTTGCCGACGGGCCAGATGACGCGCAGGACAAGGCCGCTCAGATTCTAGGGCTGAATATCAAGGGGCATATCGTCAAACGGGTGATGCTCGCCCCGGCAGCCGACATCGCTGACGAGTACTACTTCTCACTGCTGCTCGATCGAGCCAACCGCGCTTATCTGGCCATGGCATCGGTGCAGGGCGGCATGGACATCGAAGAGGTTGCCGCCACCCAGCCCGAGGCATTGGCGCGCATACCCGTCGACCCGCTCGGCGGCATTGATGCGAATAAGGCACGCGAGATCGTCGACGCCGCAGCTTTTCCCGAGGATGTCCGTGATCAGGTCGCCGCGATCATCGAGCAACTGTGGGGCGTGCTCGTTTCCGAGGATGCCACATTGGTCGAAGTGAATCCGATGGTCAAGACCAAAGACGGTCGCGTGCTGGCACTCGACGCGAAGATATCCCTCGATTCGAACGCGGCATTTCGCCAGCCCGGTCACGCCGAGTTGGAGGACAGTTCGGCCACTGACCCCCTGGAAGCCAAGGCCAAGGCGAAGGATCTCAACTACGTCAAACTGGACGGCGAGATCGGCGTGATCGGCAACGGCGCGGGGTTGGTGATGTCGACGCTGGATGTCGTCGCGTACGCCGGCGAAGAGTTCGGTGGCGTTGCGCCCGCGAACTTCCTCGACATCGGTGGCGGCGCGTCCGCGGCGACCATGGCCGACGGGCTCGGCATCATCCTGAGCGACCCCGCCGTAAAGAGCATATTCGTCAACATCTTTGGCGGCATAACGGCATGCGACGAAGTAGCCGGCGGCATCGTCCAAGCCATCCAAATGCTCAAGGACCACGGCGAGACGATCAACAAGCCACTTGTCGTACGCCTCGACGGCAACAACGCCGACCAAGGCCGCCGGATCCTCGACGACGCCGCACTCGATTTCGTCGAGCGTGTCGACACCATGGACGGCGGAGCCCATCGGGCCGCCGAACTTGCCGCGGCCGCAGGTAAGGGAGCCTGAACAATGTCGATCTTTCTCAACAAGGCCAGCAGGGTGCTCGTGCAGGGCATTACCGGTTCCGAAGGCCTCAAGCACACGCGGCGCATGGTCGGCGGCGGCACCACCATCGTGGCCGGTGTGACACCCGGCAAGGGTGGTCAGGAGGTCGACGGAATTCCTGTCTTTTCGACCGTCGCCGATGCCGTGCAACGGACTGGTGCCGACGTATCGGTGGTATTCGTACCACCTCGGTTCACCATCGGCGCAGTCTACGAGGCGATCGATGCAGGAGTACCGCTGGTCGTGGTGATCACCGAGGGTGTGCCGGTGCGCGACACGGCCGAATTCGTCCAGCACGCAGCCAATTCCGGTGTCACTCGTGTGATCGGACCGAACTGCCCCGGCCTGATCAGCCCCGGCCAGTCCAACGCGGGGATCATTCCTTCCGACATCACCAGTTCGGGCGCCATCGGTCTGGTTTCGAAGTCCGGCACCTTGACCTATCAGATGATGTACGAGCTTCGCGACATCGGTTTCTCGTCATGCATCGGAATCGGTGGCGACCCCGTCGTCGGCACCACCCACATAGACTGCATACAAGCTTTTCAAGACGATCCTCAAACCGACCTGATCGTCATGATCGGCGAGATCGGCGGAGATGCCGAGGAGCGCGCCGCTCGCTACATCGCCGAGCATGTCACAAAACCGGTGTTCGGCTACATCGCCGGATTCTCTGCGCCCGAAGGCAAGACCATGGGACACGCGGGCGCAATCGTGTCGGGATCGTCCGGCACTGCCTCCGCGAAGAAAACCGCACTCGAGGCGATTGGTGTCAAGGTCGGAAAGACTCCATCCGAGACTGCCTCGCTGGTGCGTGCTGCAGTGACTCCGGGCTGATCGCGGGAGGCATCGCAAACGCGAGTGCCTGCGGGCGGTGCAGCCCTTCGTGGCCGGCGCAAACGAAAGGTTGACCAGGACATGACGATTCTCGTTGGATACCCCACCAACAGACGAGCGAAGGCGGTGCTCAGCCTGGCCGGCATGCTCGCTCGATCCAGCGGCGAGGACGTGGTGGTCTGCATCGTCGCCGTGGATCCTCGAGTCCCTGGCGTCGCGCGGGATCCGGGTTTTCGCTCATACGTCGACGTGTTGGCCGACAATGCCGAGACGCAGGCCCGCGAGGACATGCCCAAAGACGTGCCTGCGCAGTTCATCAGATTCGAGGCCCGGTCCGTGCCCAGTGGGCTGGTGCAGGCTGCCGAACAACACGCTGCGAGCACCATCGTCGTCGGTTCCGCAATGGGACCAATAGAGCGTGTCACCCTCAGCAGTTTCGCTGACCGATTGCTTTACAGCTCACCGGTTCCTGTTGCGGTTGCGATCCGGGGTTTCCGCACAGTCGGCACCGTGAAGCGGGTGACACTCGCATTCAGCGGCGGTGAGCAGGGCAGCGTGCAGGTCGCGGCGGCCACGAACCTGGCCAACCATTTCGGTGCGGAGCTGCGATTGGCCTCGTTCGCCGTACATATGACGCCACCGGATGTGCTCCGAGATCATTTCGAGTACTCATCCGTCCTCGACCACTGGACCGACGGCATGCGCACCGCCGCGGCCGAGGCCATCAAGCACGATGCCACGACAATCCAACGGGAGCCGGAATTTGTCATCGGGAAGGGGGAGAATTGGGAGGATGCTATCGATGACATAGATTGGAGCCCAGGAGATCTCATGGTGATCGGCTCCAGTCAGGCCGGACCGATATCGCGAGTGTTCCTGGGATCGGGGGCCGCCAAGATCGTGCGGCACTCGCCGGTTCCTGTCCTTGCCATTCCCCGGACCGCCGCGAGGGAACTCGCAGAGGAAAGTCGATAGCGAAGCCACTAATTCATAGGCCAACGCCCGTCGGCCTTGGCCGCATCGATCTCGCGTTGCCCGGCCTCCCGCATGCGCCCGGCTGCTACCAGCCGTTGCACCCGTTCGACATTGGACTCCGACCACGGGCTGCGGGGCTTGCGGGGGCTGAAACGCTGGATGCGCGACACGTCATCGTGCTTGCGAGCCATGCTGTCGATCCAGCCGAAACACAATCCGACCTCGACGGCTTCGCCGTATGACATGCCCGGCTCTTGGGCGTTCTTGTTGAACAGCCGCAGCCAGATCTCCTGCGCCTCAGCGTGGTTGCGCGCCAGCCAGTCTTCCCATTGCTGCGCGGTGCGCACGTCGAGCACTTCACGCTCGGTCATTGCCCGGCTCCTGTCAGCCGTTGGTACAGCTCCCACGATGCCCGCTCGACCCAGTTGGTCAGCAACTTGCCGTCCTCGCGCACGGCCCACACCGCCGTGCCGGTCATCGCGACGTCCTGTTGATCGGGTTCGGTGCCGAGAATCCCGTTGTTCTTGCCGGTCAGCAGCCAGCGCGAGACAACCCGGCTGCCGCCGTCGTTCTGAAACGACTCCACCACCTCGAGATGGAGGTCGTCGACCTTCGCAAGAAAACCCGCCACCCACTGCTTGAAGCTCTCCCTGCCGGAGATCGTCTCACCGCCGCTGACGATGACGAAGTCGTCGACGACGAACTTGTCGATCGCCGACGGGTCGTGGGCATTCCAGACCTCGTCCCAGAACGCATGCACTATGTCGACGGAATTCATTTGAGCTGCAACGCCTCCCGTAGTGCGGATAATCCGCGTTGGGTGGCTTCGGTGGCCGCGGGCACCACACCCGCATAGCCCAGGTAGCCGTGCACGAGCGTCTCGGCGTTGTGCAGTTCGACCGGCACACCGGCGGCAGCGAGTAATTCGGCATACCTGGCGCCGTCGTCGCGCAACGCGTCATGGCCCGCGACCGCGATGTAGGCCTTAGGCAGTCCCGCCAGATTCTTGGCGCGTGCGGGCACCAGCGTGGCCGGCGGATCGGAAAGGTCGACCCCGGCGGCGTACCACCGCGAAAAGCCCTGCACCGCACGCAAAGCCAGAATCGGTGCGTCGGCGTTCTCGGTGAAGGAGGGCAGCGAGGTGTCCCACGTCGCCGCCGGGTACCACAGCAGCTGAAACCTGATCCGCGGGCCGCCGGCATCCCGCGCCAGCTGAGCCACGACGGCGGCCAGGTTGCCACCTGCCGAATCGCCTGCCACCGCAAGGCGTTCCGGATCGGCACCCAGCTCGTCCGCGTGCTCTGCGGCCCATTGCGTTGCGGCCCAGACATCTTCGACGGCGGCGGGGTAGGGGTGTTCCGGTGCCAACCGGTAGTCGACGGCCACCACCACGGCACCTGCTCCGACCGCATGGTCGCGCGCCGTGCCGTCGTAGGTGTCGAGGTCACCAACGCACCAGCCGCCGCCGTGAATGAACACGACCACAGGCGGCGCTGTGTCGCCGGTCGTCGGCGGCCAGTACACCCGGATCGGGATCGGCCCTGCGGGCCCGTCGATGGTGCGGTCCTCGCTGCGCACGTCGGGGTGAACGTCCCTACGCGGCAGGTCGCGGAACCGCTGACGGCAGGCAGCGACACCTTCATCGGTTGCGAACTGAAACGGAACCGCCTCCAGTACCTTCATCAGGATGTCGTCGACGGCCGGCTTCTCCTTCGGGACGGACATGGAGTCACCGTACGCACACCGGCGAACGAGGCTGCTGTGGGTGGCGGCCGCGGTCGTCGGAGCCTGCTACGGGGCCTTTTTGATCATCACCGCGTTGGGCCAGCCCGCGGGCGCCGAGCTGACCGGCCAGTTCGCGCTGCAACCCGCGGTCAAGGCGGGCACCGCGGTGCTGCTCGCGGTTGCCGCGCTGACGCACCCGATCGCGCGGGAACGCCGGTGGCTGCTGCTCGCCCTGGTGTTCTCCGCGGCGGGCGACTTCCTGCTGGCGATGCCGTGGTGGGCACCGTCCTTCGTGCTGGGTCTCGGCGCCTTCCTCGTCGCGCATCTGTGCTTCCTTGCCGCGCTCATCCCGTTGGTCGCCCCGTCTGCGCCGCGCCTCGGGGCGGCCGCGGTCACGGTCGCGGCCTGCATCGCGCTGCTGGTGTGGTTCTGGCCGAGGTTGATCGCCGAGGGCATGGCCGTGCCCGTGACGCTCTACATCGCGGTACTCGGGGCGATGGTCTGTGCGGCGCTGATGGCCCGGCTTCCGACGCCGTGGACGGCGCTCGGTGCGGTGTGCTTCGCGGTCTCCGATTCGATGATCGGCATCGGCAGGTTCGTCCTTGGCTCGGAGGCGCTCGCAGTGCCGATCTGGTGGGCGTATGCGGCGTCGCTGTTACTCATCACGGCCGGATTCTTCTTCGGTCGCACGGCGCGTTGACGTCCGTTCCAACGTGCTAGACGGCGGCCAGGTTTTGCACTGCCGCTTCGATCACGCCGAGGAACCAGCGCTGGGTCGCACTACGACCAGGCAAGCGTCGGGTATAGGCCGCCACCTCAACCGGCTCGATCGGCCACGGGAGGGTGACCACCCGCACTGGGTGCGTTCGGGCCAGGACGCGGGCGACGCGCTCGGGCACGATGGCGACCAGCTCACTTTCCTGTACGACGTATGGCAGTGTGGCAAAACGACTGACCCGCACCGCAATCCGCTCGTCGAGGCCATGCTCACGCAGCGCCCGTCGCGGTCCAGGGTGTCCGGCGGCGCCCTCGACAACGATGTGTCGCTCGCGGTCGAGCTCTTCGGCCGCCGGTGCGCTGCCCTGCAGTCGAGGGTGGTCGCTGGCCACAAGGCCCGCATACCCTTCCTTGAATAGCGGTGTTCGGTCCAGCCGCGGAGAATCCAGGAACGGGCTGGCGACGATCGCGTCGACCACCCCTCTGCTGAGTTGATCGGTTGCGGTGTTCTCATCGAATGCCAACACCTGAAGGTTCGCGTGCGGAGCGCGCTTGCCCAACTCGGCAAGGACCAGCGGTAGCACCGTTACTTCGCCAAGATCGGAAAGCCCGAGCGACAGACGCGTAGGCCTCGAAGGGTCAAACTCGGCAGCAGCGCCGAACGCCTCGTCGACCTCTGCAACCGCAATGCGCAGCGATGGGTAAAGCCGCTCGGCCTCCGATGTCGGTATCAGTCCCCCTGGACCCCGCGCGAAGAGCTGATCACGTACTCGCCGCCGCAGCTTGGCCAATCCGTAGCTGACGGTTGGCTGGGTCACGCCGAGAACATCGGCTGCCGCCGTCACGCTGCGCGTCTCGTACACCAGCACGAATGTCCGCGCCAGGTTGAGGTCCATCTGCGCCGTCATAGATCAAATCTATATCTATCGAGAAAAACATCTATTGGATTTCTGCTGTGCGGATTCCTAGCGTGAGGGTCATCACATAAGCCGTCACACAAGAGGACGCGACAATGAGAAACCTGTTGTCCTGGTCGGGTGCGCTTTGCTGGCTCACGGTGTTGCTAGATGGCTACGACCTGGTCGTATTGGGCGCCGTAATACCGACTCTCATCAACGAGGAACACCTCGGCTTCACCGCGGCGAGCGCCACTGTTGCGGCCACGATGTCGTTGGTCGGCGTAGCCGTCGGCGCTGCGCTGTCGGGCCCGTTCGCCGATCGCCACGGGCGTCGCAAGACGCTGCTGATCTCGGTCGCGGTGTTCTCCGCGGCGACCGCGGTATTGCCAACGGCGAGCTCGGTCACGGTTTTCGATTTCTATCGGTTCCTTGCCGGACTCGGCCTCGGCGCGTGCCTACCGATCGCACTCACCCTCATGGCTGAACACATGCCGGCCTCGCGTCGGGCCTTCGCCAGCACCTTCACCATGACCGGCTACCACGCTGGAGCCGTGCTCACCTCACTCATCGCGTTACAACTCGTTCCGAATTGGCAGCCGCTGTTCTATATCGGCGGCGCGGCCGGTTTCGTGTTGTTGCCACTGATCTGGCTGAAGTTGCCCGAGTCACAGGCGTATCTGCAAACACAGGCGGCGCCGAACCGAATCCCATTGCAGGACTTGGTGTCACGCCGATTCATCCGGGTGACACTCGGGGTCTGGGTCGGGTCCTTCATGGGCCTGCTTCTGGTGTACGGCCTGAACACGTGGTTGCCGAAGCTGATGAACGACGCTGGCTACTCCATGTCGACGTCACTGACGTTGTTGCTAGTGCTCAACGCCGGGGCGATCGTGGGCCTGTTGATCGCAGGCACGGTAGCTGACCGGCGGGGCACCAAGCCGACCGTAATGGTGTGGTTCGCGGCCGCCGCGGTGTTGCTGGCCGTGCTCAGCGTCAAGGTGTCCAGCAGCCTGCTGCTCGATCTGATCGTGTTCGTCACCGGGATCTTCGTCTTCTCGGCGCAAGTCCTGATCTACGCATACGTGACCCAGGCCTATCCCGCCGACGTGCGTGCAACCGCACTCGGATTGACTGCCTCGGTCGGCCGGCTCGGCGCAATCTTCGGGCCGACGCTGACGGGCCTGCTGATCGTCGCCGGTTCGGCGCACCCATGGGGCTTCTACTTCTTCGCCGTCGTGGCGGGTCTCGGTGGACTCGCCCTTGCCACGGTGCCCAGGCTGACCGACCGGGCCGGCGATGACCCGACTTTCGCTCCCGGCCCACGGCCGAGCGGACGCGTCGCGTGAACACGGTTCGTACTCCGGTGGCGATCGTCGGCGCGGGTCCTGCGGGGCTGATGCTGTCCCATCTGCTGCACCGATCGGACATCGATTCGGTGGTGATCGATAACCGCACCCACGAAGAGATTGCGACAACCGTACGAGCCGGAATCCTGGAGCCCAGCTCGGTACGGATGCTGGCTGACACCGGTGTATCCGACCGAGTGGTTACCGAAGGGGACCGCCACGACGGCGTGGTGCTGCGCTACGACGGCGACAATCACCGCATCGACTTCGCCGAACTCGTCGGTGAGTCGGTGTGGCTCTATCCGCAGACCGACGTCTTCATCGACCTGGCGGCCCGCCGCGACTCAGACGGCGGGGATGTGCGGTACGGCGTGAGCGACACCAACGTCGACCCGACCCCGCAACGCCCCGTCGTGTCATTCACCGCGCCCGACGGAACACCGACACGCATTGAGGCCGACGTGCTGGTCGGCGCTGACGGTTCACGGTCGGTGTGCCGCCGCAGTTTTCCGGAGGGCACACGCAAGGAGTGGTTCCGGGAGTATCCGTTCGCCTGGTTCGGATTCCTTGTGGAAGCGCCCCCGTCACATCCGGAGCTGATCTACACGCACTCCGAACACGGGTTCGCACTGATCAGTCATCGCACTCCTGAGGTGCAGCGGATGTACTTTCAGTGCTCGCCCGATGACCGCGTCGAGGACTGGGACGACGACCGGGTCTGGTCCGAGATGCGTCGGCGCGTCAACGGCAATGGCTTCGAACTGCAGGAGGGCTCGATCAGTGAGCAGAACATCCTTCCGTTCCGATCGTTCGTGACCGCCCCCGTGCGGTTCAACCGCATGGTGCTGGCAGGAGATGCCGCCCACACAGTGCCACCCACCGGTGCGAAAGGTCTCAACCTGGCGCTCGCCGACGTGGGCATCCTGCACGAGGCCATCGCGGACTGCCTCATGACAGGCAACGATGACGCGTTTGACTGGTACACCGAGAAGGCGCTGGACCGGGTGTGGAGGGCGCAGCACTTCTCGTACTGGATGACGACGATGCTGCACATTCAAGACCGCGCGTCCGCCTTCGATCTCCAACGTCAACGTGCCGAATTAGCGTCGGTAACTCGTTCCCGCCATGGTGCTGCGTATCTCGCCGAGGCGTATACCGGCTGGCAGCACTTGAAATGACCGGCGCCGAATAAAAGTCGGCCGCATCTGCTAAACCTTCGGCGTGACGACCACCCGCCAGCAGGCCGAGCACGAGCCCGTCGCGCGGGTTCTGCCGATGCTGTCGGTGCCGCACCTCGACCGCGAGTTCGACTATCTGGTGAGCGCCGAGCAGTCCGACGACGCACAGCCGGGGGTGCGGGTTCGGGTGCGGTTCCACGGCAGGCTGGTCGACGCCTTCATCCTCGAAAGGCGTTCGGACACAGATCATGTCGGCAAGCTCGGCTGGCTGGAGCGGGTGGTCTCACCCGAACAGGTGCTCACCGGTGACGTGCGCAGGCTGGTGGACGCGGTGGCCGCGCGCTATGCGGGCACCCGCGCCGACGTGCTGCGGCTGGCGGTCCCGCCGCGGCATGCGAACGTCGAGAAGCAGAGCGCCCAGGAGCTGACGCCGCTGACGGTCAAACCCGTTGACCCCGCGCGATGGGCGCAGTACGGGCGTGGCGAACAGTTCCTTGCCGCGCTACGCGACGGCCGTGCCGCGCGCGCGGTCTGGCAGGCGCTGCCCGGCGAGCGCTGGGCCGACCGGCTTGCCGAGGCCGCGGCGGTGGCGGTGGATTCCGGCCGCGGTGTGCTGGCCATCGTGCCGGATCAGCGCGACGTCGATGTGTTGCACGAGGCCGCCGTCCTGCTCATCGACGGTGCGCGAGTGGCGGCGTTGTCCGCAGGCCTTGGTCCCGCCCAGCGCTACCGCCGCTGGCTTTCGGTGCTCAGGGGCGACGCACGCATGGTCATCGGCACCCGCAGCGCCGTCTTCGCGCCCATCGCCGATCTCGGTCTCGTGATGGTCTGGGACGACGGCGACGACACGCTTGCCGAGCCTCGCGCGCCATACCCGCACGCCCGCGAGGTGGCGATGCTGCGCGCGCACCAGTTGCGCTGCGCGGCGTTGATCGGCGGCTATCCGCGCACCGCGGAGGCCCATGCGCTGGTGCGCAGCCGGTGGGCCCACGATCTGGTGGCCCCGCGTCCCGTTGTGCGGGCACACGCGCCCCGCGTGGTGGCGCTGGAGGACAGCGGATACGCGCAGGAGCGCGATCCCGCCGCCCGCACCGCCCGACTGCCTTCGGTGGCGCTGCGCGCGGCAAGGACAGCGCTTGAGGCAGGCAGACCGGTGCTTGTCCAGGTGCCGCGACGGGGCTATGTGCCCGCGCTGGCGTGTGCTCGCTGCCGCACCATCGCGCGGTGCAGGCACTGCACCGGCCCGCTGTCGCTGCCGGAGCGCGACGCCGCGGGAGCCGTGTGCCGCTGGTGCGCCAGGGTCGAGCCCGCACTGCGCTGCGCGCGTTGCGGTTCGGATGCGGTGCGCGCGGTGGTGGTCGGGGCACGGCGCACCGCGGAGGAACTCGGCAGGGCGTTTGCGGGTACGGCGGTCATCACCTCCGGTGGCGAGGCGATGGTGACCGATGTGCCTGGCGAGCCCGCGGTCGTCGTCGCGACCCCGGGTGCAGAACCAGTGGCGGCGGGCGGTTACGGGGCGGCGCTGCTGCTCGACGGGTGGGCACTGCTCGGCAGGCAGGACCTGCGCGCCTCAGAGGACGCCTTGCGGCGCTGGATGGCCGCCACCACGCTGGTTCGCAGCCGCGATGACGGCGGGATCGTGGCTGTCGTCGCCGAGTCGTCCATCCCCACCGTGCAGGCGCTGATCCGCTGGGACCCGGTCGGCCACGCCGAGGCCGAGCTCGACGCGCGCTCCGAGGTGGGCCTGCCGCCCGCGGTGCACATCGCAGCCGTCGACGGCGTGCCTGCGGCAGTGAACGCGCTGATCGAAAACGCGCAACTGCCAAACAATGCGGACGTCCTCGGCCCTGTCGAGCTGCCTTCGGGTGCCCGGCGACCGCCGGGAATTGCGCCGGGCGGCCAGGTGAGTCGGATGCTGGTGCGGGTACCACGCGACGGGGGATTGGCCCTCGCCTCGGCGCTGCGAAGGGCCACCGGTGTGCTCAGCGCGCGCCACGATCATGAGCCAGTTCGTGTGCAAATCGACCCACTGCACATAGGGTGATGCGGGACGGGGCATGCGCGCCGAACAGGAGGTGGGCATGGGACGGCTGTTCAAATGGCTGATCCCGTTGGCGCTCATCAGCTTTGGATTACTGTGGCCGCTTGTTTTCCGCGGTGAGGCCGAGACCTCCAACGTCGCCGACCCCGTGGTCTTCAGCAATTACCGGGCGGACTACGTCGTTGGTCGCGACGGGCAGCTCGACGCCGTCGAGACCATCACCGCCGAATTTCCCGGCGGCAGGCACGGCATCTTCCGGTGGTTCGACGTCGGCAACCGGAACAACGAGCGACTGCGGCAGAAACCCGAGATCACGTCCATACTCATGGACGGCGAACCCGCGTCGTATCAGATGCTTTCCGAGGGCGGTGACCGATTCCGGGTCGCCAAGATCGGTGATCCTGACGTCTACCTGTCGTACGGAACCCACGTCTTCGAGATCCGCTACAGCATTGCCGGTGTGCTCGATCCCGGTGCCCTCGGCTCCGACAAGACCTTCGCGGTGGCGACGGGCGAGCCGTCGACATCACCGTCGGTGTTCTATTGGAATGTCATCGCACCGTCGAACAGCAGGATCGAACGGGCCGACATCTCGATCACCCTGCCCGGTGACGCCGGCCGCGTGCAGTGCTCGGTCGGCTACGGCGTCGGGCGGGACTGCCGCGACGTAACGGTCAGCGGCAACAAGGTTCGGTTGTCGGCGTCGAACCTGGCGCCGCAGACCCCGGTCACGGTGCGGGCCGGTGTCGACGTGCCGACGCCACCGCAGGTCAGCCTGCCGTGGCCGTACGCATGGGACCGGATCCTCGGCCAGTCGGTCACCGGCGTGGTGTGGATCGCCGGGCTGACACTGCTGGCCGGGCTTGGCGGCTTCCTGTGGTACCGCACCACCGTCGAGCCGTCGCCGGGATTCCCGTTGCAGTACGCGCCTCCGCCGGGCATCGGGCCGGTGCAGGCCGAGTACATCCGCACCGAGGCGGTGCCCAAGAATGGGCTCACCGCAACGCTTTTCTATCTCGCCGAGCGCAAGCTGATCGACCTACGACAGGTCAGCGAGAAACAGTGGAACATCCGCGGCATTGCAGAACCGGGTGCGTGGGCCGATGTCGACCCGGTCAGCGTCACGGTCGGGTCCGTGCTCAAGGTGCTGAACCCGGGCAGCGAGTTCGAGGCCAAGCACACCAAGAGCTCCGGTCAGAAGCTGAACAAGGCCAAGACCGACATGGCCGAAGCGGTGCGGAAGTGGGCCTACGACGGCGGCCTGCTGGCCAAGCACTCGAAGGAACTGTGGGTGCGCACCGCCAACGCGATCTCCTTCATCCTGATCTTCTTCGGCGTCTTCCGCTGGGGCTTTCCTGTCACCATGTTCGCCCTGCCGTTCGCGGCGTTCTTCCTGGCCTCGGCGGGATCATGGGCCGACGGGGTCGGCAGCAGGCGCACCCCGGCAGGACGCCAACTGTGGTCGCAGGTCGGCGGATTCCACCGCATGCTCGCCACCGACTCCGCCGAGAGCCGGTTCGACTTCTCGGCCCGCAAGGACCTCTACACGGCCTACGTCCCGTTCGCGGTGGCGGGCGGGGTCGCCGCGTTGTGGGCCAAGAAGTACGAGACGACGACGGGAACAGCTGCACCGCAACCGGATTGGTACAACTCATCGTCGTCCACCAGGTCAGGTTTCGTCGGCGGTTCCGACGGCCCGAGTTTCGACAGCTTCGAATCGGCGTTGTCGTCGTCGATCGGCGCCTACACGGCGTCGCAGTCGTCGTCATCCTCCGGCGGTAGTAGCAGCAGCGGCGGGTTCAGCGGCGGTGGCGGCGGTGGCGGCGGAGGAGGAGGTAGCGGTTCATGGTGAGATTCGTGCTGATCCTCGTGCTGTTGATCGCGGTGGCGGTGCTGATCGGATTCGTGATGGGCTACAACAAGATCCGGTCGGCGGATGTTCGCGTCGCCGAGGCGCTTTCCGGCATCGATGTAGAGCTCACGCGGCGAGCGTCACTGATCCCGAGCCTGGTGCACACCGTGCAGACCTTCGCGGCCCATGAGAAGGGCATCCTCGACCACGTCACCGAGGCGCGTGCGGCGCTGACGTCGGCGACGGCGGGGAAGTCGATCGCGCAGCGCAGCGCCGCCGAGACGGACCTGGACTCCGCGTTGAGCCCGCTGCTCGCGCTTGGTCAGAGCTACCCGCAGCTGAACTCGTCGACCAACTTCCTGAACCTGCAGGACAACCTCGCCGACACCGAGAACAAACTGGCCTTCGCCCGCCAGTACTACAACGATTCGGTGGCCACGCTGAACCGGCTTATCAGCACGATCCCGTGGATGTTCGTCGCACCACTGGCCGGGGTCGACGAGCGCGAGTACTACCAAACGCCCCGCTGAGCGCGTTGGATGTGTGCGCGCTTCTAGACTGTCGCGGTGCGCATCGTCTTCGCTGGTACCCCAGAGCCTGCGCTGCCTTCGTTGCGCCGATTCATCGAATCGCCGCGCCACGAGGTGGTCGGGGTGCTGACCCGCCCCGACGCGGCGGCGGGCCGGCGGGCCAAACCGTCGCCGTCGCCGGTGGCCCGCCTCGCGCTCGACCACGGCATTCCGCTGCTGCGGCCGCCGCGGCCCAACTCCGATGAGTTCATCGCCGAACTGACAGAGCTGGCGCCGGAGAGCTGCGCGGTGGTTGCGTACGGCGCCCTGCTTTCCGAACGGCTGCTGGCCGTCCCCGAGCGCGGCTGGGTCAACCTGCACTTCTCGCTGCTTCCGGCCTGGCGGGGCGCGGCGCCAGTGCAGGCGGCGATCGCTGCCGGTGACGCCGTGACGGGTGCGACGACCTTCCAAATCGAACCTGCCCTCGATTCTGGTCCCGTCTACGGTGTGGTGACCGAGACCATCCGGCCGACCGATACGGCAGCGGATCTGCTTGGGCGGCTTTCGATTTCGGGCGCTGCGCTGCTCTCCACGACGGTGGACGGTATCGCCGACGGCTCGCTGGTCCCTGTGCCTCAGCCGGTCGACGGTGTCACCGTTGCGCCGAAGGTCACCGTGGAACAGGCGCGGGTGCGATGGGACCTGCCTGCCCACGTCGTCGAGCGGCGCATCCGCGCGGTCACCCCGAATCCCGGCGCGTGGACGACGATCGACGACCTGCGGGTCAAAGTCGGCCCCGTCACAACCGCCGACGCGCCAACCGGCCTGGCGCCAGGGGCAATTCACGTCGACCGAGCCGGCGTGTACATCGGTACCGGTTCACAACCGGTGCTGCTCGGGCAGATTCAGCCGCCGGGCAAGAAGCTGATGAACGCCACGGACTGGGCACGCGGTGCCCGCCTCGACGAGGATGCGCGGGCACTGTGACCCGCCCCCACGACAAGCGGTCGTCGCGCCGTAAGCCCCTTGACCCCGCGCGCCGCGCGGCGTTCGACGTGCTGCGCGCGGTTTCGGAAAAGGATGCCTACGCCAACCTGGCGCTGCCCGCGCTGCTGCGCGAACGGGGAATCACCGGCCGCGACGCCGCATTCGCCACGGAACTGACCTACGGGACCTGCCGCACCAGCGGTCTGCTGGACGCCGTCATCGGCAACGCCGCGGACCGCCCGCCCGACCGCATCGATCCCGTGCTGCTGGACCTGCTTCGGCTTGGCGCCTATCAACTGCTGCGCACCCGCGTCGAACCGCATGCCGCGGTCTCCACCACCGTGGAGCAGGCCGGAATCGAATTCGATACCGCGCGAGCTGGTTTCGTCAATGGTGTGCTGCGCACCATTTCGCGGCGCGACGAGCAGGCCTGGGTTGTCGCGCTTGCCCCGTCCGCCGCCTCGGATCCGGTGGGGCACATGGCGTTCGTGCATGCCCACCCTCGCTGGATCGCGCAAGCATTCGCCGACGCGCTCGGTGGTGAGGCAGGCGAGCTCGACGCGCTGCTGGCCAGCGACGACGAGCGCCCGCTTGTGCATTTGGCGGCGCGGCCGGGCGTGATGACCGCGCCGGACCTCGCCGAGCAGGTGGCGGGGACCGTCGGCCGCTACTCGCCGTATGCGGTCTACCTGCCCGGCGGCGATCCCGGCCGGCTCGAGCCGATCCGCGACGGCGCCGCCCTGGTTCAGGACGAGGGCAGCCAGCTGGTGGCCAGGGCGCTCACGCTGGCAGAGCTGGACGGACCGGACAGCGGCCGCTGGCTGGACCTGTGCTCGGGGCCGGGCGGTAAGACGGCGCTGCTGGGCGCGCTCGTCGGCGATGGCCGGGTCACCGCGATCGAACCCGCCCCGCACCGCGCCGAATTCGTCGAGCAGAACACCCGCGGCCTGCCTGTCGACGTGCTGCGGGTGGACGGCCGCGACCCAGGTATCGAGCCGGGATTCGACCGCGTGCTCGTCGACGCGCCGTGCACCGGCCTCGGCGCGCTACGGCGGCGGCCCGAGGCGCGCTGGCGCCGCCAGCCCGGCGACGTTCCCGGCCTCGTCAAGCTCCAGCGTGAGCTGGTGGCCTCGGCGATCAGGCTGACCCGGCCTGGCGGCGTGGTGTTGTACGCAACGTGCTCGCCGCACCTGGCCGAGACCGTCGGCGTGGTCGCCGATGCGCTGCGCCGCCACAACGTCACCGCACTGGACACCCGGCCGCTGTTCGAACCGATCGACAACCTTGGCAGCGGGCCGTCCGTGCAGCTCTGGCCGCACCGGCACGGCACCGATGCGATGTTCGCGGCCGCGCTGTTAGTAGGGTGACGCACATGTCGAAGCCGCTGATCGCGCCGTCCATCCTGGCCGCCGACTTCGCCGAACTCGGCGACGAAGCCGCGGCGGTGACCGGCGCCGACTGGCTGCACGTCGACGTGATGGACAACCACTTCGTGCCCAACCTCACGATCGGGCTCCCTGTCGTCGAAGCGTTGCTCAAGCGCACCGACATCCCGATGGACTGCCATCTGATGATCGACAACCCCGAGCGCTGGGCGCCGCCGTACGCCGAAGCGGGTGCGTACAACGTCACTATTCACGCCGAGGCGACCGACAACCCCGTCGGTGTGGCCCGCGACATCCGCGCCGCGGGAGCCAAGGCGGGCCTGTCCGTCAAGCCGGGCACACCGATCGAGCCGTACCTGGAGATCCTGCCTGAGTTCGACACGGTGCTGATCATGTCGGTCGAGCCGGGATTCGGTGGCCAGAAGTTCATCGCCGAGGTGCTGCCGAAGGTCGGCATCGTGCGCAGGCTTGTCGATGCGGGGGAGTTGACCATCGTGGTCGAGATCGACGGCGGCATCAACGACGACACGATCGAAGAGGCGGCGCTCGCCGGGGTGGACTGCTTCGTCGCGGGATCGGCGGTGTACAGCGCGGCGGATCCCGCAGCCGCGGTGGAGTCGCTGCGACGCCAGGCCGCCGCGGCGTCCAAACACCTCCGGTTATGAACCTCGAAGCTGCGATGCGGCTGGCGGTCGAGCACGCCGAACGGGTCAAGGGCACCACTTATCCGAATCCGCCTGTCGGCGCGGTCATTCTGGACCGCGACGGCGAGGTAGCGGGAGCAGGTGCAACCGAACCCCCGGGCGGGCCGCACGCCGAGGTGGTGGCGCTGCGGCGAGCGGGGGAGCGGGCGGTCGGCGGCACCGCGGTGGTGACGCTGGAACCGTGCAATCATCACGGCAGGACCCCGCCGTGCGTGGATGCCCTTGTGGCATCCCGGGTTTCGGCCGTGGCCTACGCCGTCGCCGACCCCAACCCGGTGGCGGCTGGCGGGGCGACACGGCTGGCCGACGAGGGGCTGGAAGTGATCGCCGGTGTGCTTGCCGGCGAGGTGACAGGTGGCCCGCTTCGGGAATGGCTGCACAGGCAGCGCACCGGATCACCCCACGTCACATGGAAGTTCGCCACCAGTGTGGACGGCAGGAGCGCCGCGGCCGACGGCACCAGCCAGTGGATCACCAGCGAGGCCGCGCGGGCGGACGTGCATCGTCGTCGTGGCATGGCCGATGCGATCATCGTCGGCACCGGCACGGTGTTCGTCGACGACCCAGCCCTGACCGCCCGGCGGCCCGACGGCAGCCTCGCCGAGCGCCAGCCGCTGCGCGTCGTCGTCGGCGAGCGCGAAATATCCTCGGAAGCACGAGTTTTGAATGACGACTCGCGGACCATGGTGATCCGCACCCGCGACCCGCACGAGGTGATCAAGGCACTCTCTGATCGCACCGACGTGCTGTTGGAAGGTGGGCCGACGCTGGCAGGTGCCTTCCTGCGCGCAGGAGTGATCGACCGGATCCTGGCCTACGTCGCGCCAATTCTCTTGGGGGGCCCCATCTCTGCTGTCGACGACGTCGGGGTGCTGTCCATTGCGCATGCGCAACGCTGGCGATTCGACGGAATCGACCCGATCGGCCCGGACCTGCTCCTCAGCCTGATCCCGGCCTAGTCTCTAGCGAGCAACCTCATACGAGGCTGTGCCCGGCCGGCCTCTCGGCCGCTCCCGCTCATGAGATCACGACTCCGGTTCTCTCCGATCAAGACGCCGGTCGATGAAACCGGCTGTGGGCCACGCAAAGTGGTTGGTCGCGGCGTTGGCGATCCGAAGGGGCCACTTGCCCCATCCACCGTTTCAGGCTTAAGGGGTCGTGAACTTCATCCCGACCAAGTAAAGCTAGGGGCGACGTCGCAGCCTTCCTAGGGACGTGAGCCTGCAGTTGTCGAGACGTTTGCGAGTGGAGGCCTCAGCACCTACCGGCTCAATGCACGCAAGCGAGCCGGCGAGATTTTGCCTGCACCTCAATGGCAATTGCCTGCCATTTTGCCATTTCAATGGTAACGTGATGGTGTGTACGTGACGATTGACCGAGTGGGACGGGTGGTAATCCCGAAGGCGCTGCGCGTCGCGCTCGGAATCACACCGGACACCCAGCTTGAACTGATTCCAGACGGATCCGGTCTGCGGATCGAGCCCGTTCGACGGCACCAACGCTCGATCGATAGTCGGGACGGGCTGCCGATACTCGGCAACGTCGAGGGTGCCGTGCTGACAGACGACGACATCCGCCGACTTCGCGATGACCTCCAACAGTGACCAGTGGGCGTGCGACACCAGCGTGGCCGTCGCCGCCATTGATCCGACTCACGAAGCGCATCCGGCCTGTCGTAGCGCCCTAGTGGACCTTCGCCCTGCCCTAGCAGGGCATGCCATGTTCGAAACGTATTCCGTGCTGACCCGGTTGCCCCTTCCACTGCGCCTTAGTGCGGGTCAGGCGAGTTCGGTGTTGGCTGCAGCATTCGTCGAAGACTGTTGGCTCGATGCGGCCGGGACGCGCGAGCTTCGCGATCGATTGGCCGGCCTCGATATCGTCGGGGGATCGGTCTATGACGCACTCGTCGGTCAAGCCGCCGCCGTTAATCACCGCATTCTTCTCACCCGTGACCGTCGGGCTGAGCGCACCTACCGCTCTCTTGACGTCCAGTACCGGTTCGTGGCCTGAGGGCTTCACCTTGTTCGGTCGGATCCGTGAGCGCTTGGCGTGCCTGCGTGACCCTGTCGGACCCTTCGGCCAGACTGCGGAGGCATGAGCAGACGCAACCGCGAGAAGCGGGCCGCCAAGCAGAAGAAGCGCCGCCGGGAGGGCGCCGAACGAATGCGCACCGGCTTCGACCACACGCCGCACGGCGTGCCCCTCCAGGAACTACTCGTATTGGGCTTGTGCGATGCCGCGATGTGCCACGAACACGACGCGCAAACGCATGCCGCCGACCTGCTCGAAGACTTCCCCGACGCGGCCGGGAACCTCGACCTGGCGGCCGGCACCGTCATGGCCGACGCTGTCCGAGCGGCGTGGGAAGTGGGCTGGTTACCGTCGGACCTTCGTGAGCTCGCCCGGCGCAGGCTCGAAACGCCGGCCGCCGAATACCTCGCCGAGGCAATCGTTCTCGAGTCCAATCGGTACGCCGTCGAGACGCTGCATCCGAGATGGCGCGCGGACCTGGCCGTCATCGCAACCGGGATCGACCCCGATCCGGGGACTCCACAGATGCGGCGCTGGGCCGCTGTGCACGCGGTCGACCAGTGTGCGGTGCTCACCGTCGTGCTGCAGGTGCTTGCCCTGCTCGGGACGCTTCCCGCGCTCGAACCGTTGCTGCCGCTGCCCGGCGCATGCCGGCACACCACCGCCGCGCCGGTCGAAGTCGACGAGAAGGCGCTCGGCAGGGTGCGCGCGTTGCTGGCCAAGGCCGAGGCCACCGAGTTTGTCGAAGAGGCAGAAGCACTTTCGGCCAAGGCGCAGGAGCTGATGAGCAGGTACTCGCTGCAAGATGCGGTGGCCGACCACGACCGCGGTCGGGCGCTGGGGGCCGCCGCGCGGCGGATGTGGATCGATAGTCCGTACGCCGGGGCCAAGGCGTTGCTCGTGCAGGCGGTGGCGATGGCCAACCGTTGTCGCGCGGTGTGGACGGAGAATCTTGGGTTCGTCACGGTGGTCGGATCCGAAACCGATCTGAAACTCGTCGAACTGCTGACCACCTCGCTGCTGGTGCAAGCCAATCGGGCGATGCTGGCCGCGGGACGCCAGGTCAGCAGCCGTGGACAGACCCGGACGAGGTCGTTTCGGCAGTCGTTCCTTATCGCATACGCCACCCGGATCGGCGAGCGGCTCGACATGACAAATGCAACGGTCACGGCCGAGGTCAAGGACAGCCGCCTGCTTCCCGTGCTCGCGGCCCGTAGCCGTGCGGCCGATGAGTTCACCGAGCGGCTTTTCCCGTCGATGGTGCGTCGGCGGGTGTCGGTGTCCAATGGAGCGGGTTGGGGGGCCGGGCGTGCTGCGGCGGACCTTGCACGGCTCGACGTGCACGGCGCGATCGCCGGGTAGCGGCGGACCTATGGCGCGATAGCGGGTGGCCGCAGCGCGCCGACCTGATACAGCACGTCGAGTTCGTCGCGGATGCCCCAATGCTCGCTGAGCCTGCCGTCGCGGGACTGGAAGAAATGCGCGGTTTTCATGGCGAACGGCTCGCCGGTGACCTCGATTCCCTGCGGAGACACCGCGTTGACACCGTGCGCGGTGGCCCGGACCGCAACCATGTCGCCCGCGGCGACAATGTCATGGACCTCATACCGCACCCGCAGCACGGTGGTGACGAACGTCAGGATGGCGATGTATCCGTCGGGACCAGGCGGAAGGGGCACCGGCGAGCCGTGGTCGACGAAGTCGTCGTCGGTGACCAGATCGCGGATCCTCTCCAGCTGATGCATGCAATCTTGACGGGCGAGCGTCCCGCTGGGTTCAATCAGCCTCGTCGTCGGTCACCAGCGGGCGGTGTTCGATGAGGTCGCGCACGCCTCCGACGCCGAGCCGCTCCCTGAACGATCGCACGGTGTAGCCGACGACGGCCGCGTCGGTGTGGGCGCGCGCAGTCGCCGAACGGGGCAGGTGAAACACCGGCCCGATCTCGCCGAAATAGTCGCCGGCGGCGACGGTCTTGAGCAATTCCTCACCGCCGCTTGGCAGTTCGCGGACGATCTCGAGTTCACCTTCGGACACCACGTAGATCAGCTCGCCCATGGTGCCCTGCTCGAACAGCACCTCGCCGGCTTCCAGCTGGACCGTTTCTGGTGGCCGATTCGTCGACGCGAAGTCCGGCACCAGCTCGACGACGCGATCAGCCAGCGGCAGAATGCGGCTGTCGTGCGTGGCGACAACCACCATCCGGTCGCCGGTGGCGAGTTCGCGGATCAAGCGCAGCACTTCTTCGACCTGAATGAAGTCCAGGTGCGCGGTGGGCTCGTCGGCCAACACGAGGGGCGGGTCGAGCGCGATCGCCCGCGCGACCGCAACGCGTTGTTGTTGCCCACCACTGAGATCCCCTGGCCGGTGGGTCATCCGCTCCTCGAGGCCGACGCGGGCCAGCAACTGTCCGGCTTTCTTATGAGCCGCGCGGCGCGACATGCCCGCTGCACTCATCGGCACCATGACGTTCTCGATCGCGGTGAGGCTCGGCACGAGATTGAACGCCTGAAACACGATGCCCACCGTGTCGCGGCGATATGTCGACAGTCCGCCGGTATCGAGAGATGTGACGTCGACATCGCCGAACTTGATGGCACCTCCGCTGGGCCGCAGAATGCCACCGAGGCACGAAAGCAGCGTCGTCTTCCCGCAGCCACTCGGGCCCATCAGAATCACCAGCGAGCCTGCGGACACGTCGAGGTTGAGCCCGTCGATCGGGCGGACGGTATCTGCGCCACTGGCGTACTCGACCGTCAGGTTCTGGATGGACAAATCGCCCATGGCTACGGCCCGCCGAAGGCCAGGGCCGGATCGACGGCCACGGCGCGGCGCAGTCCGGTCGCACTGGCGATCAAGCCGATGACAACGGCGACAACGGGTAGCGCGATGAACGCCTCCGCGGGCACGATGACCTGCATCGGGAACAGCGGCCCGAGCAACCGCGAAAGCCCGGCGCCGACAAGTGCGGCCAGCAGCGCCACGATCACCGACTGCATCGCCAGCCCCGCGGCGATATTGCGGGTCGGAACGCCAATCGCCTTGAACACCGCGAAGTCTCGGAGCCGTTCGAGCGCCGACAGGTAAATCACCGACCCGACCACAAGCGCCGCGACCACCCAGAGCAGAACCGCGACGATGGTGATCGAACTCACGGCCACCTTCAACGGCCGAAGCAGATCGGCTATCGCCCCTGCCCTGTCGACGGCCCGATAGGCGTCGGGTATCTGCTCGAGGGTGCCGCGGATGCCGATCGAAGAGACAAGTGATCCACCGCCGTACACCAGTTGCTGTGCGCCCTGTGTGGTGAGAAAGACGTTGGGCAGGTTTGCAAGCGCTGTGGAGTTCTCCACGATGCCGACGATACGCAGTCTGCGCGAAGCGATTTCGACGTCGTCGCCGATTTGCCGCTCGAGCGTGCTCGACACGGCGACCTCGTCGGGTGTCGACGGTGGCCTGCCCTCCGTCATGGTTGGCATGCCGGGGCCGCGCTCCGGCGCGCCGAATATGTCGACATTGCGCGTGGCATCGCCGAGCGTGGCCGTGCCGCCGGCATATACCAGCGGAACCGCCGCGTCCACACCGGGAGCCGAGGCGATCCGTTGCAGGTCCGCGGGCGCGAACGGGGTAGCCCCGACGAACGGGCCGGATGCGCCTGCCTTGACCAGGAACATATCCACGCCGAGCGAATCGACGGTCTTGTTGGCCTCGACCCGAAACCCGTTCGCAAGCCCGGTAAGGGCAAGCGTCATCGCGAAGATGATGCTGGTGGAAAGAATCGCGATGACGAAGCGTCGTCTTCGCCACTGCATGTCGCGCAGTGCGGCGAAGAGCATGTCCGCGAGGTTACCGACGCATGTCTAGTCGCGCACGGTGTTTGGGCTACGACATGTCTTTCGCAACCGCATCCACCAGCGTCGTGCAGAACGCCGGTAAGTCGTCGGGTTTGCGGCTGGACACCAAAGTATTTGGGCCGCGCGAGCATTCGACGACCTCGTCGTCGACCCAATTGGCTCCTGCATTGATGAGATCGGTCTTGACACTGGGCCACGAGGTCAGCGTCCTGCCGCGCACGACGTCGGCTTCGATGAGTGTCCACGGCCCGTGGCAGATCACCGCGACTGGCTTGCCCTCGTCGAAGAAGCCCTTCGTGAATGCCACCGCTGCCGAATTGGTACGCAGAAAGTCGGGATTGGCGACACCGCCGGGCAGCACGAGGGCCGAATAGTCGGACGCCGAAACACTGTCGGCGGACTTGTCGGCCTCGAAGGTGTCCGCAGGCGTTAGGTGATTGAACGCCTGGATCTTGCCGACTTCCGTGGACACCAATTCGGGTGTTCCGCCTGCATTCTCGACGGCCTTCCAGGGCTCGGTCAGCTCGACTTGCTCGACGCCTTCGGGTGCGACCAGGAACGCAATTGTCTTTCCATTTAGTGAACTAGCCATGAATTCTCTCCATTGAAAGTGTTGCCTTCCGCACGCATACCCGGTGCGGCGAGCAGCCAATCAGGGCAAATGCACCGGTAGACTGGCCCAAGGAATCGCGCTTTCACCGACGAGCTGCGCATAGGTGAGCACGAACAAAGGACAACGAGCGTGACTGCATTGCAGGACTGGCTCCCGATTCGCCCGATGGATCCGAAGAGCCTCAAGGACTTCATCCGCGATGCGATCCGGAGCCTTACCAACGACGAACCGGCACCGGTTGCCGATCCGCCGTTGATGGGACGCGGCGTGGAGCGCTGCTGAGGGCTAACCCGGCCGGTGACGGCCCTTGCCGACGGCCTGCGCCGGCGCGTCGAACGCTTGGGTGGGCGCGATATCAGGTTCGTCGGCGTGCTCGCCTTTGCCGCTGATCAGCAGGCCCAGCAAGGCACCGACCACACAGACGATCGCGGTGATCCCGAAGATCTCGCCGTACTGCATCGTGTAGGCCTCGACGGTTGCCCGCGTCAAGCGTGCGCCCTGGGCGATCAGGATGCCGCCGGGCGTGTCGGCGGTCGGTGCGGGTAGCGCGGCCAGGCGCTCCTGCAGATACTGGTTGAACCGGTATAAGCCCCAGGCGCTGAGCGCGGCGATGCCGACCAGCATGCCGATCATCCTGGCCACCACCACCGCTGCCGATGCGATCCCGTGCTGAGCGGCGGGCACCACCCGCAGCGAGGCCGACGTCAACGGCCCGATCACCAGGCCAAGCCCGAGGCCCGCGATTGCCAGGTCGGTATCGAGCACCGGCAGGCTGATGAAGCCGAGGTCATGGCGGGCCGCCAGCAGATCGACGGGCCACTTTGAGATCAGCCAGTAGCCGCCCGCGGCGATCAGCATTCCGGCGAACGCCACGATGCGGTCGCCGACCTTGGTAGCCAGCCAGCCGCCGATCAGCGCGCCGATGGGCAGCGCGATCAAAAAGCGCAACAGCAGAAAAGCGGCCTGGTTCTGGTCCTGGCCCAGCACGCCCTGCCCGAAAAGCTCGACGTTGACCAAGGTCACCATCAGGGCTGCGCCCGCGCAGAGCGATGCTCCCAGCGCCGCCAGGAACGGTCGGAAGTGCACGCCCGCGGGTTCGAGCAGCCGCGTCTTGGCGAACTTCTCCCAGACGAAGAACGCCACCGCTGCGATCAGGGCGCCGATGAGCACCGGCAGCCCCCAGCTGGGCAGCACCTGCTTGCCGTCCGGCTCCGGGTTGTAGAGGCCAACCACGGCAAGGCCCAGCGCGATGGCCAGCAGCACGCCGCCAAGCACGTCGACCTTTTCCGGGTGGTCAGTCTTGGCCTTGGAGGGCAGGCTGAAATGGACCATCACCATGGCGATCACTGCCAGGGGGACGTTGACCCAGAACACGGCCTGCCAGTGGTTGAACAGCCAGACCAGCAGGATGCCGTACATGGGGCCGAGAACGCTGCCCAGTTCCTGGGCTGCGCCGACGCCACCGAGCACGGCGGCTCTGTTGCGCGCCGCCCACAGGTCGGCGGCCAGCGCGAGCGTGACGGGCAGCAGTGCGCCGCTGGCGGTGCCCTGCACGATGCGCCCGATGACCAAGGTGGTGAGGTCACCGGAAAGGGCGGTGATCACCGACCCGACCGCGAAGCCGGCCAGACTGACCTGTAACAGCAGCTTTCGTCCGAACCGGTCCGACGCGCGGCCCAGCAGGGGCATGGCCGCGATATAGCCAAGCAAGTACCCGGTGATGATCGGCGTGACCTGCTGGATCTTGTTCAGCGCGATGCCGACGTCGCTCATGATGTCGACCATGATCGTGACGACGACGTAGGTGTCCAGCGCGCCGAGCACTACCGCCAGGCTGCCCGCGCTGATCGCGATTCTGCGGCTGGTCGCCGCCTGCTTGGTGGCCTGAGATGCCTGCATCACACTGCGGGCTTGGTGACGGTGACCGCCTTACCCCAGTCGGACATCGTCATCGTGACGCTGTTGCCGGGGGTCGGTTCCATCTTGGCCTGCATCAGCTCGTGGTTGCCTTCCTCGGCGACCCACGCAGTGCCGGGAACCGGTCCCGTAGCGGCGATCTGCGGGGCGATCCCGTTGACCGCGTCGGCGCTGATGTTCCCGGTGATCCGGACCGTCTCGACACCGTTGATCGTCTCCCGGCCGTCGGCCTTGGGATCGGAGAAGTTGGCCACCACGTTGGCCAGCCCGGTTTCCGGGTTCAGGATGGCCGATACGTCGTAAATGTCGGCGGCCCGCCCGAAGTCCTGGTACGCGCCGCCGCTCGTGAGCGTGGCGAACAGGTTGCCCTCGGCGACGACGAAGCCGATGTCATCGAGCTTCTGGCCGAGGAAGAGCAGGTTGGCCTTGCCCTGCGCGGCGACCGCGGGCGTGGTGGTCAGATCGCCCTCGAGCGATTCGATCGGCAGTTCCTTGATTTCGCCCGTCACCGTCAGCAGCAGGTGCACGCTTGTCTGGGCCTTGGTGGTCTCGCTGGACTGCTTCAGCAGCGTGGCCGCGTCGGGCAGGTCCTTGCTCGAGCTGTCGGACGACGAGGAGCACCCGGCGACGAGCACAACGGCGGCGAAGAGGGCGGCGAGGATCGCAATAAGTCGCGAAGGCATGACTGCATCGTAGAGGGTGTGGCCGAGTGGACGTGCCCTCCGAGTGGCGCACCGCAACGCCGAGATCGACGATTTGCATGTCCGCACTCGCACTTTCGCTGCGAAATGTCCGTTTCGGCGGGTTGTCGGCGTCCACTAGCCTTGGCGGCGTGTTCACCGGAATCGTCGAAGAACTGGGTGAGGTCGTCGGCAAGGAGGACCTCGGCGAGTTCGCCCGCTTGGTGATCCGCGGTCCGGTCGTCACCGCCGATGCGGGCCACGGCGACTCGATATCGGTAAACGGCGTGTGCCTCACCGTGGTTGACGTGCTGCCTGACGGGGCGTTCAGCGCCGATGTGATGGGCGAAACGCTCAATCGCTCGAGCCTGCGCGGTATCGGCGTCGGTAGTCACGTCAACCTGGAACGCGCCGCGGCGCTGAACAGCCGGCTCGGCGGACACATCGTGCAGGGCCATGTCGACGGCACCGGACATGTGATTGCGCGCACACCGTCGGAGCACTGGGAAGTGGTGCGCATCGCGCTGCCGACCGCGCTGTCCCGATACGTCGTCGAAAAGGGCTCGATCACCGTCGATGGGGTGTCGTTGACGGTCTCCGCCCTAGGTCACGACTGGTTTGAGGTGTCGCTGATCCCCACCACCCTTGAGGCGACCACCCTTGGGCAGGCCCACGTCGGCACCCATGTCAATCTCGAGGTCGACATCATCGCGAAATATGTCGAACGTCTCATGGATAAGGCCGACGACTAGGCAGCAATAAATCACTGCCGTCGAGTGGTTCATACTGAGGTGATGACGAGGCTGGACTCGGTGGAGCGGGCGGTCGCAGATATCGCCGCGGGGAAGGCCGTCGTCGTCATCGACGACGAGGATCGCGAGAACGAGGGCGACCTCATCTTTGCCGCCGAGAAGGCCACCCCGGAACTTGTCGCTTTCATGGTGCGGTACACCTCCGGCTACCTGTGCGTGCCCCTCGACGGCGCCGTCTGCGACAAGCTGGGGCTGCTGCCCATGTACGCGGTCAACCAGGACAAGCACGGCACCGCCTACACCGTGACCGTCGACGCGAAAAACGGTGTGGGAACCGGTATTTCGGCATCCGATCGCGCCACCACCATGCGGCTGCTCGCGGACCCGGACAGCGTCGCCGAGGACTTCACCCGGCCCGGTCACGTGGTGCCGTTGCGCGCCAAGGACGGCGGCGTGCTGCGCCGCCCCGGCCACACTGAGGCCGCCGTCGACCTGGCCCGGCTGGCTGGGCTGCAGCCGGCGGGAACCATCTGCGAAATCGTCAGCCAGAAGGACGAGGGCGCGATGGCTCAGACCGATGAGCTGCGAGTTTTCGCCGACGAGCACGATCTGGCCCTGATCTCCATCGCCGATCTCATCGAGTGGCGGCGCAAGCACGAGAAGCACATCGAACGTATCGCCGAGGCGCGCATCCCGACCCGCCACGGCGAGTTCCGCGCCGTTGGCTACACCAGCATCTACGAAGAGGTGGAGCACGTCGCGCTGGTGCGCGGCGACATCGCGGGACCCCACGGCGATGGGCATGACGTGCTGGTTCGGGTGCACTCCGAGTGCCTGACCGGTGACGTGTTCGGCTCACGGCGCTGTGACTGCGGTCCGCAACTGGACGCCGCGTTGGCGATGGTGGCCCGCGAGGGCCGTGGCGTGGTGCTCTACATGCGTGGTCACGAGGGCCGCGGGATCGGGCTGATGCACAAGCTGCAGGCCTACCAGCTGCAGGACGCCGGCGATGACACCGTCGATGCCAACCTCAAACTCGGCCTGCCCGCCGACGCCCGTGACTACGGGATCGGCGCGCAGATCCTCGTCGATCTCGGCGTGCGCTCCATGCGGCTGCTGACCAACAACCCGGCAAAGCGGGTGGGTCTGGATGGCTACGGCCTGCACATCATCGAGCGCGTCCCGCTGCCGGTGCGTGCCAACGCGGAGAACATCCGCTACCTGATGACCAAGCGTGACCGGATGGGCCACGACCTTGTCGGCCTTGACGACTTCGACGAAGCGGTGCCGGGCGAATTCGGCGGGGCCCTGTGAGCGGCCAGGGCGGAGCCCTGAATTGAGCGGAGGCGCCGGCGTCCCCGAACTGCCACAGCTCGACGCGTCCGACCTGACGTTGGCGATTGTCGCGAGCACGTGGCACGAGACGATCTGTGATGCGCTGCTCGACGGTGCGCGCAAGGTGGCCGCCGAAGCGGGCATCGACACCCCGACCGTCGTTCGCGTGCTCGGCGCTATCGAAATCCCGGTGGTGGCACAGGCATTGGCGGCCAAGCACGATGCCGTCGTGGCCCTCGGCGTGGTAATCCGCGGCCAGACACCGCATTTCGACTACGTGTGCGACGCCGTGACGCAGGGGCTGACTCGGGTGTCGCTGGATGCGTCCACGCCCGTCGCCAACGGTGTGCTCACCACCGACACCGAACAACAGGCACTTGACCGTGCCGGTCTGCCCGGTTCGGCCGAGGACAAGGGCGCCCAGGCCGCGGCCGCGGCGCTGTCGACCGCGCTGACGCTGCGCGGCCTGCGGTCATGACCGACTGGGACCTCGAGGTACGCCCACATCTGACGCCGTACTTCGCCTACGGCGCCGCGGCGCTGATCCTGGCCGCTCACGTCGCTGTCGGCGTGCTGTTGAAGATCGCGTCGACCGGCGTGATCTTTCAAACGGCCGATCAGGTGGCCATCGCTCTCCTCGGCGCCGTCATCGCGGGCGTCGTGTGTCTGTTCGCCAGGCCGCGGCTGCGCATCGGCGCTTCCGGGGTCGCGGTGCGGAACCTGCTCGGGTACAGGCTGATTCCGTGGTCGGATGTGGTGGGTGTGTCGTTCCCGGTCGGGGCACGCTGGGCCAGGGTCGACCTGCCCGACGACGAATATGTGCCCGTGCTGGCGATCCAGGCCGTCGACAAGAATCGCGCTGTGGATGCGATGGACCGTGTACGCGACCTGGTTGAGCGCTACCGGCCGGACATCAATTCATACTGAGCGACATCGCCACTTCGCCATGGGCACTGGTGGTTTCGGCGGCGACGGTGAAACCCAGGCTTTCGTAGATGCTGCGGGCCACCGCATTGTCGGGGGCCACCCGCAATCTGACGGTGTGCGCCCGACGGTCGCGGGCCCAATCAACCGCCGCCGCGACCAGCGAGCGGGCCAGACCGTGACCGCGGGCCGCCGGGTCGAGCCACAATGAGTACAGATAGACCGTTTCGGGATTTTCCTGCTGGGCGCCGATCAGGCCGATGGGGCGGCTGCCGATCAGCGCGGCGAACTGGGCGTGGTCGCGCAGCCTGCGGCGCCACTGCGCGGCGGTGAACGCGGCCTCCTGCTGGTATCGGGGATCGTTTTCGCCGAGTGAGTCGGTCAGTGCGCGCAACCGGACACCGGCGAAGACCTGCCAATCGGACTCGGTCAGCTGGGCGACGCGTGCGCTCACCGGGTGTCGCCCATGACCAACCCCTCACGGCGTGGGTCGGCGCCGCCCACCCAGCCGGGTTGATCGCGAACGATCGCCGACAGCCCGCTGGACTGGTCGGCCAGGTTGACGTCGTGGCCGAGCTCGCGCAGCCCCTGGACCAGCGGGTCATGGTCGCCGTTGTCGGACGTGTCGATGACGGGATGTTCACCACCGACATTGGTCTTCGGTGAGTTCGCAGCGCCGAAGTCGACAGCGGACACCGCCTGCTGCGGGTCTAATCCCCAATCCACCATCCCGACAAGCGTTTTCACGACGAACTGGATGATCACCGAGCCGCCTGGCGAGCCGAGCACCGCATACAGCGGACCCCTGGCGCCGCCCTGGCCTGCGTCGAACACCAACGTCGGCGCCATGGAGCTGCGCGGCCGCTTGCCCGGCTCGACCCGGTTGGGCACCGGCATCGCATCCGGTCCGGTGGGCTCGGCGGAGAAGTCGGTGAGCTGGTTGTTGAGGATGAACCCGTCCACCATGTGATACGACCCGAACGCCGACTCCACCGTGGTGGTCAGCGATGCGGCGTTGCCCTGCGCGTCGATGATGCTGATCTGGCTGGTGCCGTGCTCGGGGATGGGCGGGGCAGGTGTGGTCGGCAAGCCGAAGTCGCCGGGTTTCGCGGTGCCCATGGTGTGCTGCTCGGAGATCAGCGCGGCCCGGCCCGCCAGGTAGTCACTGTTCAGCAGCGAGTTCGGCGAACCGCCGGGCAGCGGCACGAAATCGGTGTCGGCGACATACTTGTCGCGGTCGGCGTACGCCAGCCGCTCGGCCTCCGAGACGAGATGGACCCCCATCACCGACGGCCGCCCGCCGTTGCGGTCGACATCGGTGGGTTTGTGGTCACCCATCGCAAAGTGCTCGAGCATGCCAAGGGTCGCGGCCACCGCGATGCCCCCTGACGACGGCGGCGGCATACCGCAGATCTCCTTGCCGCGGTAGGGAGTACACAGCGGCTCGCGCTTCTTGACGGAGTAGCTGGACAGGTCCTCGGCGGTCATCAGGCTCGGCGTGCGGCCGCCGGCCGTGTCGGCTGCTGCGGCGACGATCGCGCGGGCGATATCTCCGGAGTAGAACGACTGCGGATCGGATGCGATGACGCCCAACGTCTTTGCGTAGGCGGGATTCGTCAGCCGGGTGCCTGCGGTCTTGGGGCCGCCGTCGGCGTTGAGGAAGTAGGCCGACGCGTTCGGGTCGACGCGCAGCTCCGGTGCGGCATCGGCGATCGCAGCCGCCAGCCTCGGGCTGATGTCGAAGCCGTCGTCGGCCATCGTCACGGCGGGGTTGAACAGGTCGCGCCATGCGGTCTTGCCGTGTTCGGCGTGCACGTCCTGCAGGAGGGCCAGGATGCCGGGCACGCCGATGGAGCGGCCGGAGGCCCTTGCGTCCGGCTTGGGTTCGGTGCGATCGGTGTCGGAGATCCACCGCAGATAATTCTCGGTGGCCGCCGCGGGTGCGACCTCGCGTCCGTCGTAGGCCTGCACACTGTTCGCCGCGGCGTCGTAGTACAGCAGGAACCCGCCGCCCCCGATCCCCGACGACTGTGGCTCGACAAGGCCGAGCACCGCCTGCGCGGTGATGAGCGCGTCGGCCGCGGTGCCGCCCGTGTTCAGCACAATGCAGGCCTCTTGGGTGGCCAGCGGATTGGCGGTGACGACCGCGTAGGTGCTGGTGCGCACCGCCGTCATGTCCGTGCGGTAGCCGGTGGCGACCTCCGGGTTGGTGGAGATGTTCTTGGAGGTGGTCACTCCTGCGGCGGGCGCAGGCGCCTTCTGCGTCGGCGTGCCGTTGGCGATGACGGAGCAAGGACCAGCCACGGTGGTCGGTGGTGGGCTTTCCTCGGTGCCGCATCCGGCCAGTACCAGAACGACCCCTGCCAGCAGGGCCGTCGCCTTTGTCAGGGGCGGAATCCGCATCACTCGACGGTAGTTCATCGGCGCAGGCGCGTGGGCGACTCTGATTTTGTGGTGGGGGACAGTGCTATCTGTGACGGTGTCACCGACGTTGTTTTTGTCTGTCTGAGGTGTCGGCGTGCGGCCGGCGCCGCCACTGTCGTTCGGCCCGGCCCAGCTCGGTGACCGGCTCGGCGCCGTGGATCCACTCCGCGGCGACGCGGTACCAATTGCCGCCCGCGCCGAGTTGACCGAGTGTGCCGAAGAGCAGGAAGTCCAAGCGACGGGAGAACAGGTGCTCGGGCGGGGGGTGTGCGCTCCGCATGGTTTTGAAGGACTTGCTGGCCGGGTGGAGGACCCCGAGCAGTGCGGCGCTGACGTCGATCGGCCGCACCACAATGTAGTCGTCGATGAAATTCCAGCCCGCCGCTTCCAGCGCATATTCGAGGCAGTCGTGCGGCGACACCGACGAGTCCGGACGCAGGACGCCCTGTTCCTCCATGAGTGCCCGCAGGCCGTCGCCGTTGCCGGCTATGCACAACTGCGCGCCGCGCCGCTCGAACTCGACAGCGTCTGCGTTCATCCGCTTATAGAGGCCGAAGTCCAGGAAGGCGACCCGGCCGTCGGGCATGTACAGGAAGTTTCCTGGGTGCGCGTCGCCGTTGAACTCACAGTCGTGAAACAGCGAACCCACATAGAAGCGATAGATGATTTCACCGACACGGTCGCGCTCGGCCGAGGGCAGCCGCTGGACCTCCTTGGCGCTCATGCCCTCGACGTACTCGGTGGTCAGCACCGACGCGGAGCTGAGTTCGGCCACCGGCGGCGGCACATAAATGAACGGATGGCCCTCGTAGCGTTGCGCAACCCGGTCTTGACTGGCGCATTCCTGGATGTAGTCGAGCTCGCGGGACAGTCCCTCGGTGATCTCGTCGAGCAGTTCGGTGGCCACAGCCGTTGAGATCTGTGATTTCCACATCCGCAAAAACAGCGCCAGGTTCTTCAGGTCTGCCCGCACTGCCGGGCGCACACCGGGGTACTGCACCTTCACTGCGACGTCCCGTCCGTCGTGGGTCACCGCACGATAGACCTGACCGATGGAGGCGGCCGCGAACGCGTGGGTGTCAAAGGACGCGAACAACCGCTCGACCGGGGCGCCGAGTTCGGTCTCGATGACCGGGCGCATCGACTCGAACGGCATCGCGTTGATCGATCCCTGGAGTTTGGACAGCTGCCTTCGAAATGCGTCTCGGGAGCGCCTGCTGACCAGGCCGAGATCGGCCACCGACAGCAGCTGACCGATTTTCATTGCGGCACCGCGCATTTGGCCGAGCACAGCCACGAAGTCGCGGGCCATTCGCTCGTTGGCCTGGTCCACCATCTGGATGCGTCGATCCTCGGACACCACGATGGATCCCGCCTTGATCGTCACCCGGCGCAGCGTCTGCTTGGCGGCCAGCCCGCCCAGTCGCGCGCCCCGGCTCAGCCGGGAGGTAGCCAGCCCATCGGCGGATGCGGAAACCGTCTGGCCGTCTGGCATCGAGCCAACACCCCCTAGAGTGGGCTGCCAGATTACTGGTTGACACTTCAGTCCGCGAATCCCAGACTGTTCGTGCCCGCCCGCAGCGAATGCTGATGTGCGGCCCGCGGGAGGCCCGGCGATGGTACCGACAACCGGCCCAGTGGACGTCCCGAGCTTGCCAGGGCGGCGGCGGGGCCGACCGCCTGTCGAGAATCTGGAGGAGCGGCGGCGGGAACAGATCATCGCGTCGGCGCTGGCGCTGTTCTGCGAGCAAGGCTACGAAGCGACGACGACCTCCGATATCGCCCGTCATGCCGGCGTCGGGCAGGGGACTATCTACCGCTACGTCTCGAGCAAGCGCGACTTGCTGGACCTCGTATTTGATTACGCTGTCGAGGAAGTCATGGCTGCCCTGCAACCGGTGCTCTTGGCCGATGAGCCGCCCACCCGCCCGGCAGAGCTCATCGACCGCATCGACGAGGCCATTGCGAGGATCGTCGAGACGTTTGATCGGCGTCCAGAGCTATTGGCGTTGGTGTTGGTGGAGGCGGTCGCGATCGATGAGGAACTCAGGTTGCGGGTGCTGGGTCTGGAGGCGACGCTGGCCCGGATCGTGACGCGGTGGTGCGAAGACGCCAAGGACGCGGGTTGTATTCGCCCCGCCGTGGATCCGGACGTGTTTGGCATGTTGGCCACCAAGATGTTGCTCCCTGCAGCGCTGCGGGAAGTCATCGGACAGCGGGACCCGCAGATGCGGAATCGGCATCGGTCGGCTGTGATCGACTTGGTTCGCTACGGATTGTTCGCCGACGTCGGGGACGAACGGCAGTGACGGGTCCGCGCAAGGACCGCCGTGCCCAACTGACGCAGGCCGCATACGAGGTCTTCACCGATCGGGGTTATCGAAACTGCTCGGTGGCCGACATCACCGCCGCGGCACGACTGAGTCACGGTTCCTTCTACAACTACTTCACCAACAAGCGCGAGATTCTCGACGCCGCAATCGACTTCGGCTTGGAACAGTTTGGGCCGCAGCTGTCGCCGCCGATCGAACTCGCCGACTCGCTCGACGAATTCCTCGATGCGATTACGAGGCCGCTGCGGGACCTGTATTCCCTATCGGTCACCAATAGCAGGCTCTTCTCGCTCATGGTGTTCGACGCCGTCGCCATCGACGATGCGGTGGCACATCGTGTAGGGAAGGTCTTCAAGTCATTCGCCAGATCGGCGCAGCGACAGATTGAACACGGCGTCGAGATGGGCTATCTGCGGCCCGACATCGATTCGCAGGTCCTGGGCGAGATGCTGGTCGCGATCGGTCTCACGGTGTTGTTGCCTGCGCAGGGCGGCGCGCCGCTGCCCGGCGGCCTCGACCATTTCATCGAGCAGAGCGCCGATTTTCTCAGGGCTGGTCTGCGCAATCGTGCCGACTCGACGCATTCGTCCTAACCCAAATTCGGTGTGGGAGTGTGACCGGGCCCGATATGTGGTTAAATCCGGAGTGACGCATCAGTCCGCTAATTAACGTCTCCGTTGCGAAACTGAGGACACCAATGTCGTTGGCTGTGAGCACATCCGAACATCGGAACGACTACGCGGCCCGGCTCACGCTGGTGCGTTCGCCCGGTTCGGGGCCCGTGTCGCGATGCGTGGCGCTGCTGCTGACGGTCTCCGTACGGCCCGTGATCACTGCGTTCGGGCCTACCCGCACTGACGCCGCCATTTGCATGGCTCAACGACGCGGGCATCGTGCTGCAGATCGGCGCCACCGCGAGCAACGTTTGGAGGCTAGGAGTGTCATGACCGCCGACGACCAGTGCGCAGTCCAGCGCAACGGTGATCGCAGCGTGGGCGCCAAACGCCTACGCCAACAGCTGCTCAACTCGTTGGCTGACTGCCGCGAACCGGTGACGACGGCTGCGCTGCGCGATCGCCTCCATGTAGACGGCGAGCCGGCTTGCCTGACGATCGAAGCGGTGTACCGAAACCTGGCTCTGTTACACAACCGTGGCCAGGTTCGGCGGATTCGTCCCGGCGGCCGCCACGTGTCCTGGGTACTGGCCAGCGCGGTCCGCCGGTCACGCGGCGCCGGAGGCGCGGCCTGATGGCTCCGTCGGTCGAGGGTGGGGGATTCGGGGCAATTTCGTTGAGCGGGCACCTTTTTCGGCAACGGGTGGGCGGTTACCGCAGTTGCTCGCCTTGTTCAGGGCACGCGTGTGCCAGGAGTTAGATCGGATAAAGAAAGGGAGACGCAATGGGAGACGCTCTACTCGAAGGGCAGAAGTTGGAAAAAGGCGGGTCGTTGACGTCCATGAACGGGGCGTACACGCTGACGCTTCAAGATGACGGGAATCTGGTGTTGGCCGCGCGGGGGCAGGCGGTTTGGTCGACCGGCACCGACGGCCAGAATGTGGTTCGCGCCGAGCTGCAGAAGGACGGCAACTTCGTGCTTTACACACCAGATAAGCCGGTGTGGCACACCGAAACCAAGGGCAAGAAGGACGTTCGGCTCGTGCTGCAGGACGACCGCAACCTTGTGCTCTACGCCGCCCACGGGGTGGCATGGTCGTCGAAGACCGACACCACCGAACCGCCGCCACCGGCTCCGGAAGCCGCACCCGAGGTGGACCTGGCCGCGGTGGAGGAACCGGCACCGGCACCGGCACCGGCGCCCGAGCCCGCTGCTCCGCCCCCGCCGCCCCCGCCACCCCCGCCGCCGGCCCCGCGGACCTACACGGTGGTTTCCGGGGACACGCTGTGGGCCATCGCGGAGCGCTTCTACGGCGACGGCAACCGGTACCCGGAGATCGCCGCCGCCAGCGGTGTCCCCAACCCCGACCTGATCCACCCCGGACAAGTCCTCACCATTCCCTGACGGCCGATGGCGTCGAGAGGCTCTGGCCGTACGGGACAACGCTTCCCGGCGGCCGGAGCCGTTCTCGGCGTCCCAACGAACGGAACAGATGAACTGATATGGCAAATCTCGACGATCTCTTCGCCCAGATTCCGATCGATGACATCGCAGGCAAGCTCGGGGCGAGCCCCGATGAGGTGCACAGTGCGGTGCAAGCGCTCGTGCCAACCTTGCTCGGTGGAATTCACAACAGCGCACAGGATTCCGACGGCGCATCCAGCATTGAGTCGGCCGCCAACGAGCATGCGGCCAGCGGGCTGCTGGACGGCGGTGTCCACGTCGACCAGGTCGACCAGAATCAGGGCCACGCCGCGATCGCAAAGATCTTCGGCGGCAACGACTCCAATACCGTCTCGTCAGCGCTGGCGGGCACCGCGGGCAGCGGCGACCTGATCAAGCGACTGCTGCCGATCCTGGCCCCGATCGTTCTGGCATACGTCGGCAAGCAACTCATCCACGGCGGCGGAGCCCAGACCGCCCCCGCGGCACAACAACAGGCGGTGCCTAGTGGCGGGCTCGGCGATGTACTGGGCAGCCTGCTCGGCGGCGCCAGCGGCGCTGGCGGCAGTAATCCGCTGGGTGCCGTGCTGGGCGGTGTGCTCGGCGGTCAGCAGGGCGGCGCCATCGGCGACATCCTTGGCGGCCTCTTCGGCGGTGGCAAGAAGTAGCCGTGGACACGCTGGTCTTCGGGCTGTTACTGGTGACAGCCTGGTTAATCATGCGCGGCGCCAGCCGACGGGCGGTGTTGTGGCTGTTCGCGATCGGGCTGGGTGCGACGTTGCTGCTGTTCCGGCTCCATGTCACTGAGCGTCTTCCGCTGGAATTCTGATGGGCCAGACCAAGATTGGCTTCTGGTTTGCGCACGCGTTCCTGCTGGCCTACTGCCTGGTCCTGATCGGCGGGTTCCTGGTCCAGTTCCTCGGTCACGAACTCCCGTGTCCGTTATGCATGCTGCAGCGGATGGCGATGATCCTGGTGGCCTTCGGGCCCGCCTACATCATTTCCAGGGCCAAGCACGGCGAAGTGACAATGCGCGATTACACGACCGGCTATGGGATCAGCCTCATCGCCGCCATCGCGGGAATGTCAATGTCAAGCCGTCAGATCCTGCTCCACATCAGCCCCGGGGATCCCGGCTACGGGAACCCGATGATGGGCCTGCACCTCTACACCTGGGCGCTGATCACCTTCGTCATCGTCATCGTCTTCGTCGGCGCGAGTTTGGTCTTCGCCAACGAGCTGCTGCCCGGAGCGGTCACCTTCGGATGGGTGTCAAAATTGACCCTCGGGCTCTTCCTGCTCCTTATCGCCGCGAACCTGCTGATGGTCTTCTTCCTAGAGGGATTCCACTGGACCCTTCCGGACACACCAACGCGGTACGAACTCATCTCCTAAACACCAAACCTCAAAAGAAGAGAGGGAGGGCACCTAGGGCAGGCGCGGGAGACGATGCCAAACCGCGGTCGCACGATGTTTGGGCAGAATTGCCCTATTCGAATCTGGTGCGACCGGATTTCGGCGCGGATTTTCTCGCAAATCTGTCATATTTGTTGCCGATCTGCGCTCGCGTTAATTGCTCCGGGTTCAAATGCACAATGTTTTCCGCTAAGACTTGTGTGTCGGAAACAATCGCATAAGGTAAATGTGTCAGGGATGTTCGCCTATCAGTCGGGGAGGCCTTATGTCAGACGATAAAATTGGTAATACCAGCCAGTGGCGGGCAGTATCAAAATTCTATCGGCGACCGCCGGGCCTTGGCTGGCTACTGGGGCTGCTGCTGGTTCCGCTGCTATTGGGAGCAATCGGATACAGCCTCCCGGATCGAGCCGAAAGAGGCATCGAAATCACTTCGCCGAGTGTGGATCCAACAGCAAAGTTGACACCGCCCGGCGTCACGGCGCCGTCGGCGAATGTGCCGGGAATGTCGTTCGCCCCGCTGTCGATCGTGCGCGCAGGCAACGACGTCACTTTTTCCGGTGATCTGCCCGACGAGGCTGCCAAGACGTCTTTACTTACCACGCTGCGGGACGCATTCGGACCTGACGTCAATATGGTCGATAAATTGAGTATCAAGTCCGGCGTCAACGCGCCGGACTTTTCCGGTCTGGGTGACCTGTTAAAAGCGTCTGCCAATATCCCGGACTTCAATTTCGATCTGAACCGCGAGGCCATCACCCTTACCGGAACGGCGCCGTCCGGAGAGGTCTGGGCGGGCGTGGATGCGGCCGCCAAGGCTGCAATGCCGAACATGACCATGAAGAACAACATTCGGGTAACGGCGGCGCCGACTGGACCGCCGCCGGCCACGGTAGCGGCACCGACAGCACCTGCGTCGCCCGGCGCTCCCGCACCGCCCGCATCCGCAGCCGCGGGAGAGTGCGCCAACCTAGGGGCCGATATCGCCGGTCTGCTGCGGGCACCGGTCACCTTCGCCACCGACGGGTTCACCCTGGCCGCCGCCTCACATCCGATGCTGACGCAGGTCGCGCAGAAGGTGAGGGCTTGCCCGGATTCTCGTGTGGCGGTGACGGGATATACCGACGACACCGGCAACGAGGCCATCAACGGTCCGCTGAGTCGCAGTCGCGCGCAATCGGTCGCCGACTTCCTGATTTCTCAGGGCGTCGCCGGTGACCGCGTCACGTCTCACGGCCTGGGTTCGGCCGATCCGATCGCCAGCAATGACACCGCCGAGGGTCGAGCCCAGAATCGCCGCGTCGATATCACGGTCAGCTAAGGAGAAAGCACATGGACTTCGTCATCCAATGGTTGTGGTACTTACTCGCATTCGTGGTGGGCTCGCTGATCGCCTGGCTCATCACCGTCGCCTCGATCAGGCACACCAGCGTCGACCAAGCACTCGCCGACCTTCCCGGCGCACGTGAGATAGGAGCCCAGCGATGAATAGCGTGAACTGGTGGCTGATGTCACTGGCATTCGTGCTGGGAATGCTGCTGGCGTTCGTCACGATGATTCGTCGGGTCAAACGCGAGGTGCCGATTCACCGAGCCGCGGGCGGGGTGGGTGCCTCCGGTGGCGCGGCCACGGCACGGTTCGCCAGCGGCAGGGCTGATGCGGGAACCCAGACCACGGAAATGCCTGTGACTGAAAGCGATTCGCGGAGTAGGTCCGCGACCACTGGCGCGGCGACAGGTGCTGGCGTCGCGGGCAGCGTGGCGAGGTATGCCGGCGGTGAGTCAGCGACGGAGCCGCACGCGCCGAGATCGGTGCGCGGGATCCCGGGTGGCGGTACACCGGCGGGCTACCCGATCAAGGCCAGCGAGGACGCGATGGCTTACCACACGTCCGACAGCCCGTCGTTCGAACATACCATCGCTGACATTTGGTTTAAGGATGAGCAGTCCGCTGTCGACGCGGGCTTCACTCGCTGGGACAGGGTCGGCGCCGAGGAGGTGACGGCGAAAACACCGGCGCGCGAGGATGACTCCACAACCAAGTTGGCTCCCGCCGACGCGGTGGGAGCTGCCGGCGCGGCCGCCGCGGCGGCAAGGCTCACCGGATCAACGTCGGAGGACAAGCCCTACGGGGCCGGCTCTGTCCGTGTGGCCGCCGGGACTAGGGCACCCCAGGGCTACACAATCAAGGGCAACGAGAACTCGATGCTCTATCACACACCGGACAGCCCTTCGTACGCACAGACCATCGCCGAGGTGTGGTTCCAGGACGAAGAATCGGCAGTACACGCCGGATTCGTACCGTGGCACAAGGGACGCAAGACGAGGTAGTTCAGCGAATCACCAGAGAGGACGGTGCGGGCGACGGCAGTTGGCATGAAGCAGCCCACAGGCACCTTCACACCCGAGTAGGAGGGGATGACTTTGACGATGCGCCGAACACTGATCGTGATGATCGGTCTCGCCGCGATGCTGTTCGCGGCGGCGTGCGGGTCCGATACCCAACCGGCAGGAGCGCCTACGTCTTCGCCAATGTCGGCGTCGCCCCAGGCGTCAGGCACGCCGCCGGCAGCTACACCAACCCCCGGGATCAAGGCGGCTAATCCACAGTATTGCGCCCACAACGCCGATCCGGCCTGCCCGCGGGGCAGCTACCTAGGGCCATTGGTCTCCGTGCTGCCCAACGGTGGGCACTGGGACGCGGCCGGCAGGCCGGTCAACGGCGGGCCGGCGGGCGCCGACGGGTCGACCGGAAACAACCTCACCCACGAGTACTGCGCGCGCAACCAAGACCCGGCGTGCCCGGTCGGCACCTACGTCGCGCCAGACGCGATCCCAAACCCGAACGGCACCAGCAGCTATGTCGTGTGCGAAGGGACGATCTGCACCAACCCCAACCACGGAGCCGGCGGCCCACCCGGAACCTGGGGACAAGACGGTCAGCCGGTCAACGGCGGGCCGGCGGGCGCCGACGGGTCGACCGGCAACAACCTCACCCACGAGTACTGCGCGCGCAACCAAGACCCGGCGTGCCCGGTCGGCACCTACGTCGCGCCAGACGCGATCCCAAACCCGAACGGCAACAGCAGCTATGTCGTGTGCGAAGGGACGATCTGCACCAACCCCAACCACGGAGCCGGCGGCCCACCCGACGGCCCGCTCGACGACGGCACCGATGACGCGCCCGGGGACGACTCGCCCCCTCCAGGCGACGACAGTTCTCCCGCTGAGGACGCGCCACCCGCGGACCAGGACTCACCCTAACCGTGCCGATCGAACGCGAAATAGGGCTGTGGACAAAGGATCTCGATGACAGCGACGGTCGCGTGTCGGTGGGGTCACGAGTGCGCATACGTCCCGGTACCGACACCGAGTCGCGTGGAACCGTGGTCGAGGACTTCGGAGAAAACGCCCGTGCGGCAGTCAATGTCGGAAACCGCGTCATCGAACCGGCCCGTCGCTGGGCCGTCATCCGCGACGACGCAACGTTGGTGTTCCTCGACAGCCACGAAATCGACACCGAAGGGCGCGACCTGTGACTGACACCGTCCCGGAACCGACGTTTGAACCCGAGGAGCGTTGGATTCCCGCGGACCGACGATGGCTAGGGCTCGACCGGAGCACCGTCGGGCCGGCGCTCACTGTGATCGGGCTGGCCCTCGTGATGAACGGGGTCCTGCCGGCCGTCAACGGCGGCGTGGGCTACCACGACGAGGTAGCCGCCGGTGATGTCATGGCCTTGGACGGGGGCATCACGTTCGTGCCTGAGCCCGGTTGGGGTATCACGGCCGGGGTGCGCCTTGGGGACGCCCCGGCCGGCGGCCTGTACCCGGGCGCGGCGACCGTCGTTGACGGCGACATCACGTTCACCGTGCGCACGGACGTATTCGACGGCGACGACGATGCGCTGCTCAGCCGGATTGAGGCGACGAACAGCCGGTCCGAGAGAGACAGCGACGACATGGTCACGGCCGACCGCACTCCGATCACGACCGATCAGGGGGATCAGGGTCTCATGGCGCAGGTCAGCGATCCGCATTCACAGCGCGTGCTCGCCGCGTTCGTCTTCGACGCTCGCGGGGTGCAAGCCGTCGGCGTCGAACCGTCCGACGCCGACGACGCCGATCGCGCCGCCGTCACCAGGATGATCGCCAGCATCCGTCACGCGGTCCCGGAGGGCCAATGACGACGCAGCGGCGAGCTGCGCTCAGCGAGCTCGACGCCGCACGGGACGCGGCGATCGACATCTCGGGGTGGGGTCGCCGGTTCGTGCTCTACCAGCCACGCAACCTCGCCTTCTGGGCGTATGCCTTCCTCGTCGCCGGTGGGCTGATCACCTTCACGTCATTTGTGGGCAGTGCGCCCAACGCAACCGCCACCACCGTCGCGGTTGTGCTGTTCGTCCTCTACGGCGCCGTGTTCTGGTGGTTCACCCAGCGTGCCGATCGATACGCCCAATTACCCATCAAGCTGATGGTGGTGGCACTGCTGTGGGGCGCTTTCGGCGCCGCCTGGATGATGGCCGCGCCGGCCAACGACGCGATCGGCGACCTCTACGCCAAAACATTCGGTCAGGCGTGGGCGCTGAACTGGGGGGCGGGCTTGTCGGCGCCGCTAACCGAAGAACTGGCCAAGGGTTCCGGGCTTTTGCTATTGATCGCGATGGCGCCGCGGATCATCCGCACCGCCTTCGACGGATTCATCCTCGGGCTGCTCATCGGCCTGGGATTTCAGATCACCGAGGATGTCTCGTACGCACTGAATTCCAGCGGCGGCCATTTCGGCGTCGACCCCGTCGGCTCCGCGCTCGGCACGATCTGGCTGCGGATGGTCACGGGCGTCGCCGGTCACTTCTTGTACACCGCGATCTTCTGTACCGGCCTGATATATGTCCTCGGCCGGCCGGCCGAGCCCCGCAGGCTCCGCCGGGGACTGGTCTTGATGGCGATCGCCCCACTGCTGCACGGGATCTGGGATGGCGGGTTGGCCATCGTCGGCGGCAACGCGCTGCTTGTGCTAGCTCTGTGGGCGGCCGAAATCGCGATCGCACTGATCATCTTTGCGCACGTATTCAGACTCACCGTGGCCCGCGAGCGTGACCTCATGCGAACACTGATGGCACCCGAGGTCGCACGCGGGGTGATCACCAAAGCCGAACTCGACGCCATCGCCGGGGATCGCAAGACCCGCAAGAGCTACCGCAAAGCCGCCGCGACTCCACGTGATCGGCGTACGGCAGGTTACGTCCTCGACGCTGTGGATGATCTGGCCGCAGCGCTCGCGAGGTCGCGCGGCACCAAAACCGGCGAAGTACGGTTCGCGTGCGCCGAGATCGACAGGATCCGCCGGCGCCAGCCACCCCACTGGTAAAGGGGGCGCGGGAGTGGGCGTGTCGTAGCGGCGGATCTTGTCCGCGCGCATGTCGACGCGTGATCTGAGACGCCAGACGTTCTTCTGAGATCGCACCCAGCTATCTCTCCGCGAGCATAAGATGCACAGTACGGCTACTGCGAAACGGTGACATAGGCGGCGGACTCATGATCGGCCGGAACCACCTGCAGCGCAACGACGTAATCGTCAAACGGAAGGAACTCCGGTGCACGCCAAGCTTCTCCCACATGGCGCCATTTCCGGCGCCGCGGTGATCGCCGCGGCAATGGCACTCCTGGCAATGCCGTCGGCTCCTGCGGCATCGGCCGACGCGGCCCTGATGGCTGTCGTCAACGACGCCCGACTGCATCCGGAGAAGTACCCACGGCAGCAGCTCAGACGCACAACAGCCGACGGGCAGCTGCCGGGGGATCAGGGCGGGATCATCGGAATGGCCGGATACCGTTCCGGTGGATGGGAAATCGTCGCCGCCGGATTTCCAACGGCCGCCGCTGCCGTTCAGTACTGGATGCAGAATGACGAATCATCACAGTGGGGGCACCGCAACATCATTCTGAACTGCGCAATCCGCGAGGCGGGACCTGCACACCTTGCCGGTGGTCCCTACGGTCACTACTGGACCGTCGACCTGGGTAATAGTTGGCCGCACCGGAACCGTCCGACGGCGGCAGTAATCTGAACGAGTGCCCGATCCAGCGACGTACCGGCCCGCCCCCGGGTCGATTCCCCTCGAGCCGGGTGTCTACCGGTTCCGGGATCCGCACGGCCGGGTCATCTACGTCGGCAAGGCCAAGAGCCTGCGCAGCCGGCTGAACTCCTACTTTGCCGACATCGCGGGCCTCGCGCCGCGCACCCGCCAGATGGTGATGGCCGCGGGCAGCGTCGAGTGGACGGTGGTGAGCACCGAAGTCGAGGCGTTGCAGCTGGAGTACAACTGGATCAAGGAGTTCGACCCGCGGTTCAACATCCGCTACCGCGACGACAAGTCCTACCCGGTGCTCGCCGTCACACTGAACGAGGAGTACCCGCGGCTGATGGTCTACCGCGGGGCGCGCCGCAAGGGGGTTCGGTACTTCGGCCCGTACTCACACGCCTGGGCAATTCGCGAGACGCTGGATCTGCTCACCAGAGTGTTCCCGGCCCGCACATGTTCAGCGGGAGTCTTCAAGCGGCACAGTCAGATTGACCGACCATGCTTGCTCGGCTACATCGATAAATGCTCCGCACCCTGCGTCGGAAGGGTCACTGCAGAGGAACATCGGAAGATCGTGGTGGACTTCTGCGACTTCCTGGCCGGCAAGACCGACCGGCTGGCGCGCGATATGGAACACCAGATGGCCGAGGCCGCAGAGCAACTCGACTTCGAGCGGGCGGCCAGGCTGCGGGACAACATCTCCGCACTCAAGCGCGCGCTGGAGAAGCAGACGGTGGTGTTCGGTGACGGCACCGACGCCGACGTGGTGGCGTTCGCCGACGACGACCTGGAGGCCGCCGTTCAGGTGTTCCACGTCCGTGGCGGACGGGTTCGCGGCCAGCGCGGGTGGATCGTCGAAAAGTCCGGTGAGCCAGGGGAGTCCGGCCAGGAGCAGCTTGTCGAGCAGTTCTTGACGCAGTTCTACGGTGACCAGGCCGAGCTCAATGGCGCCGCCGACGAGGCCACCAACCCGGTACCCCGCCAGGTGCTGGTCCCCTGTCTGCCCGACAACTCCGACGAGCTGGCCACGTGGCTGTCCGGGCTGCGGGGGTCCCGGGTGTCCCTGCGGGTGGCGCAACGCGGTGACAAGCGCGCGCTGGCCGAGACCGTGCAACGCAACGCACAGGACGCGCTCAACCAGCACAAGCTCAAGCGGGCCGGCGACTTCACCGCCAGAACAGCTGCGCTGCAAAGCATTCAGGATTCGCTCGGCCTTGCCGACGCGCCGCTGCGCATCGAGTGCGTCGACATCAGCCACGTGATGGGCACCGACGTCGTCGCGTCGCTGGTGGTATTCGAGGACGGGCTGCCCCGCAAGTCGGATTACCGGCACTACGCGATCAGGGAGGCCGCCGGCGGGGGCCGCTCGGACGACGTTGCCTCGATTGCCGAGGTGACACGGCGCCGGTTCTACCGGCACCTGCACGACATCCAGCATCCGACAGAGATTGCGCCGGAAGGCAAATCACGCAAGTTCGCCTACCCGCCCAACCTGTTCGTCGTCGACGGCGGAGCCCCCCAGGTCAACGCCGCAGCGGCCGTCCTCGACGAACTGGGCATCATGGACGTCGCGGTGATCGGGTTGGCCAAACGCCTCGAGGAGGTGTGGGTGCCATCGGAGCCCGACCCCCTCATCATGCCGCGCAACAGCGAAGGCCTGTACCTGCTGCAGCGGATCCGCGACGAGGCGCACCGATTCGCCATCGCCTATCACCGCAGCAAGCGGTCCAAGCGGATGACGGCGTCGGCGCTGGACTCCGTGCGGGGGCTCGGCGAACACCGGCGCAAGGCACTGGTGACACATTTCGGCTCGGTTGCCCGGCTGAAGGAGGCCAGCGTCGAGGAGATCACCGCGGTGCCCGGCATCGGCACCGCCACGGCCAAGGCGGTGCTCGCGGCGCTCGGTGCTCCCCCCGATTCGGAAGCGCCCGACCCGGTTATCGGCAATGATCAGACCAGGGCATCGGGATGACAGAGCGGGGTATGCACGAGGAACTGCGCGAAGGCGCCGGCGACGAGGCCTCCGGCCGAGCCGGAGGTCAAGGGGAGGCCGCATCAGACATAGACGTCGTCCTGGTCACCGGGCTTTCCGGGGCGGGGCGCGGCACGGCGGCCAAAGTGCTGGAGGACCTCGGCTGGTACGTCGCCGACAATCTGCCGCCCGAGCTGATCGCGCGGATGGTCGAGCTTGGCCTGGCGGCGGGGTCCCGCATCACCCAGCTTGCGGTGGTGATGGATGTGCGGTCGCGGGGCTTCACCGGTGATCTGGACTGGGTACGCAGCGATCTGGCCACCCGCAACATCTCGCCGCGGGTGCTGTTCCTGGAGGCGTCCGACGACATCCTGGTGCGCCGCTACGAGCAGAACCGGCGCAGCCACCCGTTGCAGGGCAACCAGACTCTGGCCGAAGGTATTGCCGCGGAACGGGCGATGCTCGCGCCGGTGCGCGCCACCGCCGACCTGGTGATCGACACGTCGACGTTGTCCGTGCCCGCCCTGCGCGAAAGCATCGAACGGGCCTTCGGCGGGGAGACGGTCGCGCAAACGAGCGTCACCGTGGAGTCGTTCGGATACAAGTACGGCCTGCCGATGGACGCGGACACGGTGATGGACGTGAGGTTCCTGCCCAACCCGCACTGGGTCGACGAGCTGCGGCCGCACACCGGCCAGCACCCCGCGGTCCGCGACTACGTGCTGGGTCAGCCGGGCGCGGTGGAGTTCCTGGACACCTACCATCAACTGCTGGACGTCGTCATCGACGGATATCGCCGGGAAGGGAAGCGCTACATGACCGTTGCCATCGGCTGCACCGGCGGTAAGCATCGCAGCGTGGCGATGGCCGAAGCGCTGGCGCTGCGGCTACAGGACGGCTCGTCGCTGTCGGTGCGGGTGCTGCACCGGGATTTGGGCCGCGAATGAGTGCACGGATCGTTGCGCTCGGCGGCGGGCACGGGCTCTACGCCACATTGTCCGCGGCGCGCCGCCTCACCCCGCACGTCACCGCGGTCGTCACGGTGGCCGACGACGGTGGGTCGTCGGGCCGGCTCCGCAGCGAGCTCGATGTCGTGCCGCCAGGTGATCTGCGAATGGCCTTGGCGGCGTTGGCATCTGACAGTCCGCACGGCAGGCTGTGGGCAACTATTCTTCAGCATCGGTTCGGCGGCAGCGGCGCCCTCGCCGGGCATCCGATCGGCAACCTGCTGATGGCGGGTCTCAACGAGGTGCTTGCCGATCCGGTGGCGGCGCTGGACGAGCTGGGCCGCATCCTCGGCGTCAAGGGCCGGGTGCTGCCGATGTGCCCGATCGCGCTTGGCATCGAGGCCGACGTGGCGGGGCTGGAATCGGATCCGCGGATGAGCCGGGTGATCCGCGGCCAGGTGGCGATCGCCACGACGGTCGGCAAGGTGCGGCGGGTGCGGCTGCTGCCTGGTGACCCGCCGGCCACCCGGCAGGCGGTGGACGCCATCATGGCCGCCGACCTGGTCGTGCTCGGGCCCGGATCGTGGTTCACCAGCGTGATCCCGCACGTCCTGGTTCCCGAGCTGGCCAAGGCGCTGCAGGCCACCCAGGCCCGACGAGCGTTGGTGCTGAACCTCGTCGCGGAACCGGGGGAGACGGCGGGGTTCTCCGTCGAGCGGCACATTCACGTGCTTTCCCAGCACGCGCCGGAGTTCACCGTGCACGACATCATCGTCGACGCGACCCGCGTGCCCAGCGAGCGCGAGCGTGAACAGCTTCGTCGCACCGCCAACATCCTCGACGCTCAAGTTGAGTTTGCTGACGTGTGCAGACCTGGTACACCTTTACATGACCCGGCGAGGTTAGCCGCGGCTCTGGAGGGCGTACGTCTACGCGGGATGGCTCCCACCCCAGGTATCGAGCCGACCATGCCGACGCCGACAGTGAACGGACCGAGAGGTGACGACCCGTGGCGATGACAGCCGAGGTCAAGGACGAGCTCAGCCGGTTGTTGGTCAACTCGGTGAGCGCGCGCCGCGCCGAGGTGGCGTCATTGCTCCGCTTCGCGGGGGGCCTGCACATCGTGTCCGGGCGGGTCGTCGTCGAGGCCGAGGTCGACCTTGGGATCATCGCAAGGCGGCTGCGCAAGGACATCTACGACCTGTACGGCTACAACGCCGTCGTGCACGTGCTCTCGGCCAGCGGAATCCGCAAGAGCACCCGCTACGTGGTCCGCGTCGCCAAGGACGGGGAAGCGTTGGCGAGGCAGACGGGGCTGCTCGATTTGCGCGGCCGGCCGGTGCGGGGTCTGCCAGCACAGGTGGTCGGCGGCAGCGTCGCCGATGCCGAAGCCGCTTGGCGCGGAGCGTTTTTGGCGCACGGATCGCTCACAGAGCCCGGCCGCTCCTCGGCGCTGGAGGTTAGTTGCCCCGGCCCGGAGGCGGCGCTGGCGCTTGTCGGTGCGGCGCGGCGACTCGGGGTCAGCGCGAAGGCCCGCGAGGTGCGCGGCAGCGACAGGGTCGTGGTGCGCGACGGGGAAGCCATCGGCGCGTTGCTGACACGCATGGGCGCGCAGGACACCAGGCTGACGTGGGAAGAGCGCAGGATGCGTCGCGAGGTGCGCGCGACGGCCAACCGGCTGGCGAACTTCGATGACGCGAATTTGCGGCGCTCGGCACGCGCCGCGGTGGCCGCGGCCGCCCGGGTGGAGCGTGCGCTGCACATCCTCGGCGACACCGTCCCCGATCACCTGGCCGCCGCAGGCAAGCTGCGCGTCGAGCATCGTCAGGCGTCGCTGGAGGAGTTGGGCCGGCTTGCCGACCCTCCGATGACCAAAGACGCTGTGGCAGGCCGTATTCGGCGTTTGCTGTCGATGGCGGACCGCAAGGCCAAGCAGGACGGCGTTCCCGATACCGAGTCTGCGGTGACCCCGGACCTGCTCGAAGACGCTTAGGCGCTTCGAACGCCGAGTCATGCCCGACTCGATGAATTAATGCGCAAAAGGCGAAGATCGCCCGTTATGCGGGGTGTGAGCACAAACGCGACGCGGTGTGGGTGTGTCCGTAACTTCGGAGCTGTGACAAACCCAAACATCCACTCGCAAAGGAAAACTCAACATGAACGCAACCATGTCTCGTAACTTCATCCGCTTCGTTGCCGCCCCGGTCGCTGCTGCCGGCATCATGGGCGGCGCCGCTTTGGGCTTCGCCGCGCTCGCCAACGCAAGCACGGCCGCGGCCGTGCCACCGGCCTGCACGTATTCGGGTAGTGCGACGCAATGCCAGACGCCTGGCAACGCCCAGATCGATGCTCAGCCGGGTGACGCGGCGCTGTTCGCCGCTCAGCAGCAGTACCCATTCTTCGGGTATGGCTACGGGGGCGGTCTGCTCTTTCATCACCGCGGGCACCTACGGTGAGGCCATGGAGACGCTGAGAGTCGGCGCCGCGTTCGGAGATCCACCGTTCAACGGCATGCCCGAGAACACCGGGCTCGACATCGACCTGATGACCGCGCTCGCCGGTGCCCTCGGCGCGACAGTCGAGTTCGTGCCCTATGAGGGCGCCGACTTCAACGGCATCTTCGACGCCCTCAACGACGGCGCATACGACTGCGTCGCCGCAGGCACGACGGTGACGCAGGACCGGCAGAAGAAGGCCAACTTCTTGCCGCCGTACCTCATCTCCGGGCAATCGCTGGCCGTCGACACCGGCCGGCTGCCAAGGGTCCGGTCGATCGACGACCTCGACGGCCTGACCATCGGCGTGCAGCAGGGCAACACCAGCGGGCCCATCGCCGAACGACTGGTCGCCGAAGGGAAGGCCGCGGGCATCCGCGTCTACGACTACGGCAGCATCCGCTCCGCTGTGGCCGATCTGAGGACCGGCGGCTGCGACTGCTTCATGAAACTCGCACCGGTGCTGACCGAGTTGGTCAAGCCGTTGCCCGGCGTCGAGGTGGTGCAGCGGGGCATCTCGGTCGAAGACATCGCAATCGCCGTCGCGCCAGAAGACCAGGGGATGCTTGCCCGGCTCAGCGTCGCGCAGGCCGAGCTGGAAGAGGACGGCACCCTGCAGCGGATCCGCAGGAAGTGGCTGGGCAATCCCTACGCGGATCAAAACCTCGCGGTCCACTAGGCTGGCGCGCGAGCACTTCATCCGCGACTCTAGGGAGAGACAAGTGACCATCCGGGTTGGCGTTAACGGATTCGGCCGAATCGGACGCAACTTCTACCGGGCCCTCGCTGCGCAGAAGGCCGAGGGCAAAAGCACCGACATCGAGATCATCGCGGTCAACGACCTCACCGACAACGCCAGCCTGGCGCATCTGCTGAAGTTCGACTCGATCCTGGGTCGCTACCCCGAGGAAATCACCCTCGAAGGCGAAGACACGATCGTCATCGGCAGCACCAAGATCAAGTCGCTTGAGGTGAAGGAAGGTCCTGCCGCGCTGCCGTGGGGAGACCTGGGTGTCGACGTCGTCGTCGAGTCCACCGGCATCTTCACCGCGCGTGCGAAGGCGCAGGGCCACCTGGACGCCGGCGCCAAGAAGGTCATCATCTCCGCGCCCGCCAGCGACGAGGACATCACGATCGTGCTCGGCGTCAACGACGACAAGTACGACGGCAGCCAGAACATCATCTCCAACGCGTCGTGCACCACGAACTGCCTCGGGCCGCTGGCCAAGGTCCTCAACGACGAGTTCGGCATCGTCAAGGGCCTGATGACGACGATCCACGCCTACACCCAGGACCAGAACCTGCAGGACGGTCCGCACAAGGATCTGCGCCGCGCCCGCGCCGCCGCGTTGAACATCGTGCCAACGTCCACGGGCGCCGCCAAGGCGATCGGCCTGGTGCTGCCCGAGCTCAAGGGCAAGCTCGACGGGTACGCGCTGCGCGTGCCGATCCCCACCGGCTCGGTCACCGACCTGACCGCGGAGCTGAAGAAGTCGGCGACGGCCGACGAGATCAACGCCGCGTTCAAGGCCGCCGCCGAGGGCAAGCTCAAGGGCATCCTGAAGTACTACGACGCGCCGATCGTTTCCAGCGACATCGTCACCGATCCGCACAGCTCGATCTTCGACTCCGGCCTGACCAAGGTGATCGACAACCAGGCCAAGACCGTCTCGTGGTACGACAACGAGTGGGGTTACTCCAACCGCCTGGTCGACCTGGTCGCGCTGGTCGGCAAGTCGCTCTAGCCCGATGGCTGTCAAAACCCTCGACGACTTACTGGCAGAAGGAGTTTCGGGGCGCGGCGTATTCGTGCGCTCGGACCTCAACGTCCCGCTGGAGTACCAGGATGGAAACATCGCCCGAATTTCGGACCCGGGCCGCATCATCGCGTCGGTGCCCACGCTCAAGGCGTTGTCGGATGCCGGGGCAAAGGTTGTCGTCGCGGCGCACCTCGGCAGGCCCAAGGACGGGCCCGATCCGGCGCTGTCGCTGGCCCCGGTCGCCGCGGCGCTCGGCGAGCAGCTCGGCCGTCACGTCCAGCTGGCGGGAGATGTCGTCGGCTCCGACGCCCTTGCGCGCTCAGAAGGTTTGACCGACGGCGACATCCTGCTGCTGGAGAACATCCGTTTCGACCCTCGAGAAACCAGCAAGGACGAGGCCGAGCGCTTGGCACTGGCGACGCAGCTGGTCGAACTCGTCGGCGACGACGGCGCTTTCGTTTCCGACGGGTTCGGCGTGGTGCACCGCAAGCAGGCCTCGGTGTACGACATCGCGAAACTGCTTCCGCACTACGCGGGAACACTGGTCGCCGCCGAGATCCAGGTGCTCGAACAGCTGACCAGCTCCACCGACCGGCCGTACGCGGTGGTGCTCGGCGGGTCGAAGGTCTCGGACAAGCTGGCGGTCATCGAAAGCCTGGCGACCAAGGCGGACAGCATCGTCATCGGCGGCGGTATGTGCTTCACTTTCCTTGCTTCACAAGGTGTTTCGGTCGGCACGTCACTGCTCGAAGAGTCGATGATCGACACCTGCCGCAAGCTGCTCGACGACTACGGCGACGTGATCCACGTGCCGGTCGACATCGTGGTCGCCGATGCGTTCGCCGCCGATTCACCGTCGGAGATCGTGGCGGCAGACCGGATCCCCGACGGCAAGATCGGCCTGGACATCGGACCCGGATCCGTCGAGCGGTTCACCGCTCTGCTGTCCAACGCCAAGACGATCTTCTGGAACGGCCCGATGGGCGTGTTCGAGTTCCCCGCGTTCGCCGCTGGCACCAAGGGCGTGGCGGAGGCGATCATCTCGGCGACCGGCAAGGGCGCATTCAGCGTCGTCGGCGGCGGCGACTCGGCGGCTGCGGTGCGCCAGCTGGGCCTGCCCGAGGACGGCTTCTCCCACATTTCCACCGGTGGCGGGGCGTCGCTGGAATACCTTGAGGGCAAGACGCTGCCCGGCATTGACGTCCTGAGCAACTAGGAGACTCCCCGTGTCCCGCAAGCCGCTGATCGCTGGCAACTGGAAGATGAACCTGAACCACTTCGAGGCGATCGCGCTGGTTCAGAAGATCGCCTTCTCGCTGCCGGACAAGTACTTCGACAAGGTCGACGTCTCGGTACTGCCACCGTTCACCGACCTGCGCAGCGTGCAGACGTTGGTGGACGGCGACAGGCTGCGGCTGACGTACGGCGGGCAGGACGTCTCGCAACACGATTCGGGCGCCTACACCGGCGATATCAGCGGCGCGTTTCTTGCCAAGCTGGGCTGCACCTATGCCGTCGTCGGCCACTCCGAGCGGCGCACGTACCACCACGAGGACGACGCGCTGGTGGCGGCCAAGGCGGCGGCCGCGTTCAAACACGGCCTGATCCCGATCATCTGCATCGGTGAACAGCTCGAGGTGCGCGAGGCGGGCAACCACGTCGAGCACAACGTGGCGATGCTGCAGGGTTCGCTGGCCGGCCTGTCGGCCGAGCAGATCGGCCAGGCCGTCATCGCCTACGAACCCGTGTGGGCGATCGGCACCGGCCGGGTTGCCAGCGCGGCCGATGCGCAGGAGGTCTGCAAGGCGATCCGCGACGAGCTCGGCAAGCTGGCGACACCGCAGCTCGCCGCCGGGGTCAGGGTGTTGTACGGCGGTTCGGTCAACGCCAAGAACGTCGGCGAGATCGTCGCGCAGGAGGATGTCGACGGTGCGCTGGTCGGCGGGGCGTCGCTGGACGGCGAGCAATTCGCCACACTTTCGGCCATCGCCGCTGGTGGGCCGCTTCCGTAGCCGGGCACCACGGCCTGTAAAGTGGCGGCCATGGAATTGGCTCTGCAGATCGTGCTGGTAGTCACCAGCCTATTGGTGGTGTTGCTGGTGCTGCTGCATCGCGCCAAGGGTGGCGGTCTGTCGACCCTGTTCGGTGGCGGCGTTCAGTCGAGCCTGTCCGGATCGACGGTGGTGGAGAAGAACCTGGACCGGCTGACGCTGTTCGTCGTCGGGATCTGGGTCGTCTCGATCGTGGGCATGGCCCTGCACATCAAGTACAGCTAGAGCAGCCCGCCAAGGCCCGGTAGGTTCCCGACGACTGGCGCGTCGCCGAGTAGTCCGCCGCTGCCTGTCACATCGTCATCACACACTTGACCATCGGGTGGTGACACGACCTCGCCCTGGACGACGACCGTGTTGTTGGGGCAGTCGGGCGCCGCGCTTGCCGCACCGCTGGTGGCCAGGCCGACACAGGCGAATGCGGCCACTGCGGTGGCGGCCATTACGTAGCGACGCATCATGGGTCCTTAGTGTCTTGTGTTTGCTATGCCGTAAGCATGCCCTCCCTGCGCAGAGCTGAGCAAGGGCCGGGAGTGTAGAACCTTAGCCATGACGCATCCCCAGTCCCCACAGGGCGTCGCGCTGACCACGCAGTACTTCGCGTTGTCGTGGCTGTTCGCGACCGTCAAGCCGAAGGTCTTCCTCAACGGCTCACGATGCGGCACCGCGTGCCTGCGCCGATACTTGGCAGATGACCGAGTGTGGGGGACTGGAACCGATCGGCGGGGTGCACCGCACGCAGGTCGGGCGCGAGGCCACCGAGCCGATGCGCGAAGACATCCGATTGCTCGGCACCATCCTCGGCGACACCGTGCGCGAGCAGAAGGGTGAGGACGTCTTCGACCTCGTGGAGCGGGCAAGGGTGGAGTCGTTCCGGGTCCGGCGTTCTGAAATAGACCGCACCGAACTTGCCGGCATGTTCGAGGGCATCGATATCCATAAGGCCATCCCGGTCATCCGCGCGTTCACCCACTTCGCCCTGCTGGCCAATGTCGCCGAGGACATCCACCGCGAGCGCCGCCGCGCCGTTCATCTCGAGGCGGGAGAACCGCCGCAGGACAGCAGCCTGGCCGCCACGTATCGCAAGCTCGACTCGGCAGGTCTGGACTCTGCGACGGTGGCCGACGCGCTGGCAGGGGCGCTGGTGTCACCGGTGATCACCGCACATCCGACCGAGACGCGGCGTCGCACGGTGTTCGACACCCAGCACCGCATCACCGAGCTGATGCGGCTGCGGCTCCGCGACCCTGGCTGCGATATCGACCGTGAACTCCGTCGTCACATCCTGACGCTGTGGCAGACCGCGCTGATCCGCTTGTCGCGGTTGAAGATTCAGGACGAAATCGAAACGGGCTTGCGGTACTACCCTGCGGCGTTCCTTGAAGTCATCCCGGACGTCAACGCCGATGTGCGCGCGGCGCTGAGCGCCCGCTGGCCGGACGCGTCCGTGCTGGAGCAGCCGATCCTACGGCCGGGGTCGTGGATCGGCGGCGACCGAGACGGCAATCCGAACGTCACCGCCGACGTCGTTCGCCTCGCCACCGCCAGCGCCTCCTATACCGCCCTCGAGCACTACTTCGCCGAAATCACCGCGCTGCAAGAGGAACTGTCGATGTCGGCGCGGCTGGTCACGGTCAGCGACGAGTTGTCGGCGTTGGCGGATCAGTGTCACGAGCCCGCGCGCGCCGACGAGCCGTACCGACGCGCGTTGCGCGTCATCCATGCGCGGTTGACGGCCACCGCCGCGGAGATTCTCGACCGTCAGCCCGAGCATGAGCTCGACCTCGGACTTGCGCGCTACCAGAGCGCGGCAGAATTGCAGGCCGATCTCGACATCGTCGACGGCTCGCTGCGTGCCAATGGCAGCGCTGTGCTTGCCGAGGACCGGCTGGCCCGGCTGCGGGAAGCCGTGCGAGTCTTCGGGTTTCACCTCTCCGGCCTGGATATGAGGCAGAACTCCGACGTACACGAGGAGGTCATTGCCGAGCTGCTGGCCTGGGCGGGGGTGCATCCCGATTATCGGGCGTTGGCTGAGCCGGACCGGGTCGACCTGCTGACCGCCGAGCTGACCACGCGCAGGCCGCTGATTCACCACGGCGCCGAACTCTCCGAACTCGCGCGCAAGGAACTCGACATCTGCGCGGCGGCGGCGCGTGCGGTCGACGTCTTCGGTGCGGCGGCGGTGCCCAACTACATCATCTCGATGTGCCAATCGGTTTCGGACATGCTCGAAGCCGCAATACTGCTCAAGGAAGTCGGCCTGCTAGACGCCACCGGGCCCGAGCCGTATTGCCCGGTGGGCATCGTGCCGCTGTTCGAGACCATCGACGATCTGCAGCGCGGTTCGTCGATCCTGGAAGCGGTGCTGGACCTTCCGCTCTACCGCGCGGTGGTGTCCGCGCGCGGTGACAGCCAGGAAGTGATGCTGGGATACTCCGATTCCAACAAGGACGGCGGGTACCTGGCCGCTAATTGGGCGCTGTACCGGGCGGAGCTCGATTTGGTCGCGTCGGCGCGCAAGACCGGAATCCGGTTGCGGCTCTTTCACGGTCGTGGTGGCACGGTCGGCCGCGGCGGCGGTCCGAGCTATGACGCCATCCTCGCGCAGCCTCCCGGTGCCGTGGCAGGCTCGCTGCGGATCACCGAACAGGGTGAGGTGATCGCGGCCAAATACGCCGAGCCACGGATCGCTCACCGGAACCTCGAGACACTGCTGGCCGCCACGTTGGAGGCCACCTTGCTTGACGTCGAAGGCCTCGACGAGGCCGCTGAACCGGCATACGAGGTGCTGGACGATCTTGCCGCCCGTGCGCAGCGCGCCTACTCCGAATTGGTGCACGAGACACCCGGATTCGTCGAGTACTTCAAGGCGTCGACACCGGTGAGCGAGATCGGCGCGCTCAATATCGGAAGCAGGCCGACGTCACGCAAGCCGACCACATCGATCTCCGACCTGCGTGCCATTCCGTGGGTGCTGGCATGGAGCCAGTCGCGGGTGATGTTGCCCGGCTGGTACGGCACCGGAACGGCTTTCGAGAGCTGGATCGCCGAGGGGGATGGGCGGCTGGAGGTGCTGAGGGACCTGTACCGGCGGTGGCCCTTCTTCGCGACGGTGTTGTCGAATATGGCGCAGGTGCTGGCCAAGTCGGACCTGGGACTGGCCGCCCGCTACTCCGAACTGGTGCAAGACGAGGTGTTGCGGCACAGGGTTTTCGACAAGATCGTCACCGAGCACGAACGCACCATCCGCATGCACAAGCTCATCACCGGCCATGACGACCTGCTGGCCGACAACCCGGCGCTGGCCCGCTCGGTGTTCAACCGATTCCCCTACCTGGAGCCGCTGAACCACCTGCAGGTCGAGCTGCTGCGGCGCTACCGAGCCGGCGACACCGACGAACTCGTCCAGCGCGGCATCCTGCTGACCATGAGCGGGTTGGCGACCGCGCTGCGCAACAGCGGTTAGGCCAGCAGGTCGACGACCATGTCGGGTCAACCGTCGAAGTCGTCGGGGCGGAGTTCGATGGGGTCTCCGTGCGGGGTGCGGCGTGCCGCGCGAGCCCACGCCGCACGGCGTGCCGAGAGGGTGTCCGTCGACGCCAGATTCTTCGTGGCGACAACGCTTTCCAGGGCGCTGAGCCAGTGGTGATAGGAGGTATCGCCGGCAGCGTTGGAGTCCTCTGCGCGCCGGACCTCGGCGGCGAGTGCCGCTGTCCATTCCGCGGAGGTGAGAAGCCCGGCGTCTTGCAGCGCGCGCACCATGGCGAAGGCCCGTGCTTCCCACGGTTCGGCGAACGCGCGCATCTCAGGCGGGCTCGAGATAGGGCTCGAATGCGTCGACGGACACCGCGGTTCCGGGCTCGGCGTCTTCGCCCCACAGCTCGCGTCCTTCGAACCGGACGGTGTAGAGCCACTGCGGGTCTTCCCCTTCACCGCGAACCTTGCTGTCGGGAAACACATTCGGCTGATGTACCCGCTCCACGACACCGACATGGCCACGCACGTATCGCGGCAGCCGGGTATGGGAGCGGGGATGGATGTTTCTGGCCTTGACGCGGTCACCGGATGCGAAACGAGGCGGACAGGCCGCGGTGCGCACATACGAACCTCGCGCGAGCACGCGTCCGACGTCGCGTGTGGTGAACGTCGCGGCTTCTTCGGTCGCCTGGGCGCCCGATGCGTGACCGTTGGTGATCTCGTCGCGGTCCACAAGGCCGTACTCGACCAGCAGGTTCTCCAAGCGAAGGAACCAGCGTTGGTAGTAGGTACTTGTGAGGTAGACCTGGGGCGGCAGTAGCTCGATGCCGAACCGGCCGATGTCGATGTTCCACACTCCACGCGCACCCATTGTCGAGCTCATCGCGTGGACCCGGCCCTCCCACGGTTGGTGAAAGACGGGCTCATCTTTTTCGGCCTCCACGGCGCCGAATCCGTCCATGCCGCCGAGGTCGTGCACGCCGTCCATCAGGGCACCGCCTGGTTCGCGGGGACGCCGACGCCGATCATGGCGTCCCGCCCGACGAGTCCGGCAAGGCGGTTCTCGGTCCAGCCGTCGGTGCCTTCTGGGCGCATCGGCAGCACCAGGTAACGCGTCTCGGCGGTCGAATCCCATACCCGCACCGTGGTTTCCGGCGGCAGTGTCACCCCGAAGTCGGCGAGCACCGCCCGTGGCTCCTTGACCGCGCGCGAGCGATACGCGTTGGATTTGTACCAGACCGGCGGCAGGCCGAGCACATCCCACGGATAGCAGGAGCACAGCGTGCAGACCACCATGTTGTGCACGTCGGGGGTGTTCTCCAGCGCGATGAGTTGGTCACCGACCCGGCCCGCGTATGTGAACGGGGCGATGGCGCTGGCCGCGTCGGACAGGAGCGCTTCGCGGAAATCGGCGTCCAGCCATGATCGCGCCACCGCCCTGGCGCCGATGTGCGGGCCGATCACCGTCTCGTGGGCCTCGATCAGCTGATCCAGCGCCGCCTGCTCGACGTAGCCCTTTTCGACGAGCACCGTTTCGAGCGCGCGAACGCGAATCTCGAGATCGGACAACGTCGATCCATGACCATGGTCACGAGCGGACATGGCCGAACAATAGCAACTAGAGCCCCGCTGTTCGGCGCATCTTGCTGACCGCGCTGCGCACGGCTTGTTCGGTGGCGGCCAGCGGAGACATCACGGATTCGCCGATTCCGACGATGCGCTCAGCGCGCGAGACGATTCCTTCCATTCGATCGACCACCGCGATGAGGCGTGGCGCCAGTTCGTTGATGCTGTTGATGGTCTCGTTGAACCGCTCCAGCGTCACGTCGAGGTTGCCGATCGAACGGTTCAGATCCACGAGGGTCTCGCTGAGGCCCTCCAGGATGGTGTCGACCTGATCCACCGTGACGTCGGCATTCAGCGCCGCCTGAGCGAGCTTTCTTATTCGCTCGGATCCCGTGCGGACGGGTCTGTCACCCTTGTCAGCCATGACGGCCATTCGACCACAGTCGGGGAACCGCCGGAGCGGACTGGGCGTCTGAATCAGGTGTGAGGGAGTGCGCAGGGGACACGCCGTCCCGACAGTGCCATGTCGACATTCGGCCGCACGTTCGCGGCCGCGACGCGATGACGCGGGCCGCGCAGTATGCGGAGGGCTTTCGCGATGGTGAAAACGACTGCGAGATAGGAGGATACGACTGAATCCGCTACGCGCGCGACCGGAGCAATTCGTGGACCCTGGCGGCCTGGCGGGTGAGGTGGTCCCGTTCGGGCAGGCTGGTCGCGGCTCGAGCCGCCTCGGCATACAACTGAGCAGACAGTTCCAGGTCGCCTGCGCGCTGGTGCAGGTATGCCGCTGCTGCGCGCTGGCGTGGCACGGTGGGGTCGACGCTCGCCAGCTCGGCAAGGCCCGCCTGTGGCCCGTCGGCCTCGCCGACCGCGACGGCGCGGTTCAGCCGCACGACCGGGCTGTCGGTCAGGCGAAGCAACTCGTCGTACCACTCCACGATCTGCACCCAGTCGGTTTCGTCGGCGGCGCGTGCGTCCGCGTGCAGTGCGGCGATCGCTGCCTGCGCCTGATATTCGCCGAGCCGGTCGCGCGCAAGGGCGCACTGCAGGATCGTGACACCTTCGGCGATCAGGGTGCTGTCCCATCGCGAGCGGTCCTGCTCGGAGAGCGGCACCAGCTGACCGTCGGGGCCGGTGCGCGAGGCCCGGCGGGCGTGATGGAGCAGCATGAGCGAAAGCAGCCCGGCGACCTCCGGTTCGTCCGCCATCGAGAGGAGTTGGCGGGTCAACCGGATCGCCTCGGCAGCTAGGTCGACGTCACCGCTGTATCCCTCGTTGAAAACGAGGTAGAGCACCCGCAGGACCGTACCGAGATCGCCGGGCCGATCCAGCGGCACACCATTGACGCTGCGTTTGGCCCTGCTGATCCGCTGTGCCATGGTCGCCTCGGGGACGAGGTACGCGGTCGCGATCTGCCGGGTCGTCAGACCGCCGACCACCCGCAGCGTCAGCGCGACGGCCGACGATGCGGACAGGGACGGATGCGCGCACAGGAAATACAGCGCGAGGGTGTCATCGATGTCCGGAACGGGACCCGCGGGCGGCTCGACGGCGACGGCGACCTCCCGGCCTCGCCTGGACGTCTCGCCCCGGGTCTGGTCGAGGAACTTGCGCCACGCGACGGTGACGAGCCACCCCTTCGGGTCATGCGGTGGGTCGTCCCGCCACGTGTCGAGCGCGCGCACAAGAGCGTCCTGCACGGCGTCCTCGGCCGACGCGAAGTCTGCTCCGCGCCGGACGAGGACACCGATCACCGCGGGGATCAGCTCCCGCAGCAGGGACTCGTTCACTCGGTGAACTTGGAGGACGCGGTGAGAAACGGCCGCACCTCCAGCCATTCGTGAATCGGCTCGCCGCCGGGGCCGGGGGCGGCGGACAGTTCCCCTGCGAGTTCGACCGCGCGGTCCCAGGACTCGACGTCGATGATCATCCAGCCCGCGATGAGGTCCTTGGTTTCGGCGAACGGGCCGTCGGTCACCGGAGGGCGTCCTTGCCCGTCGGACCGCACGAATGTGCCCTCGGGCTTGAGCGCCTGGCTGTCGACGAACTCGCCGGTCTCCTGGAGGCGCACCGCGAAGTCGTGCATGTACTTGACGTGCGCGTCGATCTCCTCGGGCGTCCACTGATCCATCGGGGCGAAGGGCACGGTCGGGGTCGGTCCGCCACGGTAGTGCTTGAGCAGCAGGTACTTCATGATTTGGTCCTTTCTGTCCCGCGGCTATCTGCCGCTTACACCCCTGGGACGGAACCAAACGGCCGTTCTCGACATCACCGACAAAAATGATGGAAAAAGTTTCGCGGGGCCGCTACGGCAGCTTGCTTGCGGCTTCCGCATCGAGCAGCCACACCGTCGCATCGCGGCCCACCGCGCCTGCGGAGGGCACGTCGTCGGGCGATGCACCACCGACCGCGGCGGCCACCGCATCGGCCTTCGCCTCGCCCGACACCACCAGCCACACCTCCCGGGACCGCTGAACCGCGGGCAGCGTCAACGTGATCCGTTTCGGAGGCGGTTTGGGGGAGTCGGTGACGCCAACCACCATGCGGGTGGTCTCCCGAACGGCGGGGGTGTGGGGGAACAGCGAGTTGATGTGCCCCTCACCGCCCATGCCAAGCAGGTGCACGTCGAAGGCGGGGGTTGGCTCGCCCTTTTCGGCGTTGGCGGCAAGTACTTGCTCGTAGGCCAGCGCCGCGGCGTCGAGGTCGTCGCCAAGCTCGCCGTCGCTCGCAGCCATCGGGTGGACGTTGGCTGCCGGGATGTCGACGTGGTCGAGCAGTGCCTGCCGGGCCTGCTTGTCGTTGCGTTCGTCATCGTCTGCCGGCACGTACCGCTCGTCGCCCCAGTACAGATGAACCTTTGACCAGTCGATGTTCTCGCCGCGCTCGCCGACCCTCTTGAGCAGTCCGACCCCGGTGCCTCCGCCGGTCAGCACGATGTGGGCCTGGCCGCGTTCGGCGATCGCATCGGTGATGGCGCCGACCAGCCGATCGCCGGCCGCGGCGACCAAAGTGGCTGTGTCGGCGTACTTCTCGATGACGGGGCTCATAGGTACTGCACCTTGTCGATGCCCTCCAATGCCTCGTGGTAGATCTCGTCGGCATCCAGCCTGCGCAGATCCTCGGCGAGGCATTCCTTGGCTTCCCTGCGCGCCAACGGAATCAGGGCTTCCGGCCTGCTGGTGCGCGTCAGCGTCGCGGTTGTCCCCGTCTGCGGGCGCTTGAGGGTGATGGTCTCACTGCTTCTGACGAGTTCCACCTTCAGTTCGCCAACTGCGCGTTGCACCGGACCGTCGATCCTGGCGGCCAGCCAGCCAGCGAGGACGTCGAGCGAGGGTTCGTCCCTCAGGCCCGACACCACCGCAGAAGTGACCGGCTCAAAGGGCGCCTGATCGAGCGCCGACGCCAGGAGGGCGCGCCAGTAGGTGATGCGGGCCCACGCCAGATCGGTGTCGCCTGCGGTGTAACCCTGCAGGCGACTCTTGATGGCGGCCAGCGGGTCGACGCAGTCCGTCGCGTTTGTTATCCGGCGAATTGCCAACTGGCCCAACGGATCCGTTGCTGGAACTTCCGGACCACCCTTCGGCCACCACGCCACGACCGGGGTGTCGGGCAGCAGGAAGGGCAGCACGACGCTGCTGGCGTGATCGGCTAGTTCACCGTGCAAGCGCAGCGCAACGACCTCGCCAGCGCCCGCATCGCCGCCAACGCGCAGTTGCGCATCGAGTCGCGATTCGGCTGCGCTTCGATCACCGTGGACCACCACGATCACCCGGCATGGGTGTTCACGGCTCGCAAAGTTAGCGGCCTCGATCGAGTCTTCCAACGCGTCGTCGGAGTCAAGAGAAATCACGAGGGTGAGCACCCGGCTCAGTGTGATTGCGCCGCCCTCTTCACGGAGGCCCGTGATCTTCTTGTTGATGTCGTTGGTATTCGTGTTCGGCAAGTCGACGATCACGGCCGCCTCCAGTCCCTGCCCATGCGGTGCATCATTTCGTCGGCCGACGCCGGGCCCCAGGTGCCTGATTCGTAGGCCTCAGGCTTGCCATGCGACGCCCAATAATCCAGCACGGGATCCAGGATCTCCCAAGACAACTCGACCTCAGCATTCGTCGGGAACAGCGACGGCTCGCCGAGCAGCATGTCGAGGATCAGCCGTTCGTAGGCCTCGGGGGAGTCCTCGGCGAACGCCGAGCCGTAGGAGAAGTCCATGTTGACATCGCGGACCTCCATCGCGCTGCCGGGCACTTTGGAGCCGAAACGCGTGGTAATGCCCTCGTCGGGCTGCACCCTGATCACCAACGCGTTCTGGCCGAGTTCCTCCGTCATCGTCTTGTCGAACGGCAGGTGCGGGGCCCGCTTGAAGCTGAGCGCGATCTCGGTCACCCTGCGGCCAAGGCGTTTTCCAGTGCGTAGGAAGAACGGCACCCCCGCCCAGCGGCGGGTGTCGATCTCCAGCGTGATCGCAGCGTACGTCTCGGTAGTGGACTCCTTCGAGAATCCTTCCTCGTCGAGGAGGCCGCCGACCTTCTCGCTACCCTGCCAACCAGCCGCGTACTGACCCCGAGCGGTGGTGTCGTCGAGGGGCTGCATCAGCCGGATCGCGGAGAGCACCTTGATCTTCTCCGCCTGCAGTTCGTGCGGGCTGAAGCTGACCGGCTCCTCCATCGCGGTCAACGCCAGCAGCTGAATGAGGTGGTTCTGGATCACGTCGCGGGCCGCACCCACCCCGTCGTAGTAGCCGCCACGGCCACCGAGGCCGATGTCCTCGGCCATGGTGATCTGCACGCTGTCGACGAAATTGTTGTTCCAAATCGGTTCATACAGCTCATTGGCGAAGCGCAGCGCCAGGATGTTCTGGACCGTCTCCTTGCCGAGGTAGTGATCGATGCGGAACACCGACTCCTCTGGGAAGACGCTGTTGACGACTCCGTTGAGCTCTTGTGCGCTTTCCAGGTCATGGCCGAACGGCTTCTCGATCACCACGCGGCTCCAGCGGCCCTGCTGCGGACGCGCCAGCCCCGACTTCTGCAGCTGCTCGCACACCATCTGGAAGGCCTTGGGCGGGATCGACAGGTAGAACGCATGATTGCCGCCCGTGCCGCGGTCGGCGTCGAGCTTCTCCAACGTCTCGGCGAGCCGACCGAACGCCTCCTCGTCGTCGAAAGTGCCCTGGACGAACCGGATCCCCTCGGCGAGCCGGTCCCACACCTCTTGGCGGTAGGGCGTGCGGGCATGCGACCTCACCGCGTCGCAGACCAGCTTGCCGAAATCCTCGTCGGCCCAATCTCTTCTGGCGAAACCCACAAGGGCGAAGTTCGCGGGCAGCAGGCCACGGTTCGCCAGATCGTAGATCGCGGGCATCAGCTTCTTGGTGGCCAGATCACCGGTGACCCCGAAGATCACCACTCCACACGGGCCGGGAATCCGCGGCATCCGCTTGTCGCGCTTGTCCCGCAGCGGATTACGCCAACTCTTGCTGATTGACGTCGCCTTGTTGTTGACCGCTGTCATTTCTTGGCGGCGTCGAGCTGACCCTGTGTCGCTTCGAGCAGTTCGAGCCAGGATTTCTCGAACTTCTCCACACCTTCGTCCTCGAGCACCCTGAACACGTCGGGCAGGTCGATACCGGCCGCGGCGAGCTTGTCGAACGTTGCCTGTGCCGAGGCCGCGGTGCCGGTGACGGTGTCGCCGGTGATAACGCCATGATCGGCCACCGCGTCAATCGTCTTCTCCGGCATGGTGTTCACCGTATTCGGGGCGACCAGCTCGGTGACGTACAGCGTGTCGGAGTAGTCGGGATTCTTGACGCCAGTCGAAGCCCACAGCGGCCGCTGCACCCTGGCGCCCTCGGCCTTCAGCGGCTCGAAGCGCGAGCCACCGACGAACACCTCCTCGTAGGCCGCGTATGCCAGCCGCGCGTTGGCCACCCCCGCCTGACCGCGCAGCGCCAACGCCTCGTCGCCGCCGATCGCTTCGAGCCGCTTGTCGATCTCGGTGTCCACCCTGGAGACGAAGAACGATGCGACCGAATGGATCTTGGCCAGGTCGTGGCCCGCCTCCTTGGCCTTCTCCAGTCCCGCCAGGTATGCGTCCATGACGAGACGGTGGCGCTCGACCGAGAAGATCAGCGTCACGTTCACCGAAATGCCTTCGGCGATAACGGCGGTGATCGCAGGCAGCCCGGCCATAGTCGCGGGGATCTTGATCAGCAGATTGGGCCGGTCGACGATCTTCCACAGCTCGATGGCCTGCAGGATGGTCTTGTCGGTGTCATGCGCCAGGCGCGGATCCACCTCGATGGACACCCGGCCGTCCACCCCGTCGGACAGCTCGTACTGCTTGGCCAGCACGTCGCACGCGTTGCGCACGTCGTCGGTGGTAACGGTACGGATCGTGGCGTCAACGTCGGCGTCGCGCTCGGCCAACTCCTTGACTTGCGCGTCATAGGCGTTGCCCTTGGACAATGCCGCCTGGAAGATCGACGGGTTGGTGGTGACTCCGACGACGGACTTGGTGTCTATCAGCTCCTGCAGATTGCCGGTCTGCAGGCGGTCGCGGGACAGGTCGTCCAGCCACACGGACACACCCGCTGCGGACAGGGCAGCGAGATTGGGATTCTGAGCCATGGTGATGCCTTTCAATACTAGTTTTCGAGTGATCGCTCCGCTGCGGCGACCACGGCCTCTGGGGTAAACCCGAACTCGCGGAACAACGTCTTGTCATCGGCGGACTCGCCGTAGTGCTCGATCGAGACGATCTCGCCGGTATCGCCGACCAGCTTGTACCAACTCTGCGCGACCGCCGCCTCCACGGCTACCCGCGCAGAGACCGCGGGTGGCAACACGCTGTCGCGGTACTCCACCGGCTGGGACTCGAACCACTCGACGCACGGCATCGACACCACCGACGCGGTGATTCCCTTGTCCGCCAATATCTTCTGCGCAGCGACCGCCAACTGCAGCTCCGAACCCGTGCCGATCAGCACGACGTCGGGATTCGCATCGGGGGTGCCACCCAGCACGTAGCCGCCCCGTGCCACGCCCTCGGAGCTGGTCCCCTCCAGCACCGGGATGCCCTGGCGCGTCAGGATGAAACCGACCGGTCCGCTGCCGTTGCCGCGCGCGATGATGCTGCGCCAGGCGTAGGCCGTCTCGTTCGGGTCGCCGGGGCGCACCACTGACAGGTTCGGGATGGCCCGAAGCGCCGCGAGGTGTTCGATCGGCTGATGGGTGGGGCCGTCCTCACCGAGACCGATCGAATCGTGGGTCCAGATGTAGATGGTGTCGATATCCATCAACGAGGCGAGCCGCACCGCCGGGCGCATGTAATCGGAGAACTGCAGGAACGTCCCGCCGAACGCGCGAGTCGGTCCGTGCAGGACGATGCCGGACAGGATCGATCCCATCGCGTGCTCGCGGATGCCGAAGTGCAGCACCCTGCCGTACCAGTCCGCGGTGAAGTCGTCAGTCGAGATCGACGGCGGGCCGAATGAATTGACGCCCTTGATCGTGGTGTTGTTGCTGCCGGCCAGATCGGCCGAACCACCCCACAATTCGGGCAGCTTGGGCGCGACGTCGTTGAGTACCTGACCGAATGCGGCGCGCGTGGCCAGTGCCTTGGAGCCCGGCTCCCAGTAGGTCAGATCGGCGTCCCAGCCGTCGGGCAGCTCCTGGGCCAGCAGTCGGTCGAGCAGCTTCTTGCGTTCCGGTTCGCGCTCGGCCCACGCGTCGAACGCCGGTTGCCACTTCTCGTGAGCTTCCTTGCCGCGGGCCACCAGCTTGCGGGTGTGCTCGATGACCTCGGGGCGGACCTCGAACGTCTTGTCGGGATCGAAGCCGAGCACCTTCTTGGTGGCCGCGACCTCTTCGTCGCCCAGCGCCGATCCATGCACGCCGCCGGTGTTCATCTTGGTGGGTGCGGGGTAGCCGATGATCGTCCGCACCGAGATGAACGACGGCTTGTCGGTGACAGCTCGTGCGGCCTTGATGGCTTCTTCTATGCCGACGACGTTCTCGCCGCCCTCGACCTCCTGAACATGCCAGCCGTAGGCGCGATAGCGCGCCGGAACATCTTCGGAGAGAGCGATATTCGTGTCGTGCTCGATAGAGATCTGATTGTGGTCGTAGAACACGATGAGATTGCCGAGCTGCTGAGTGCCCGCCAGCGAGGAGGCCTCGCTGGTGACGCCCTCCTCCATGTCGCCGTCGGAGGCGATGACGTAGATGAAGTGGTCGAACGGGCTCTCTCCGGCCGGCGTGTCGGGGTCGAAAAGGCCGCGCTCGTACCGCGACGCCATCGCCATGCCGACCGCAGAGGCCAGGCCCTGGCCGAGTGGGCCGGTGGTGATCTCAACACCCTTGGTGTGGCGGAACTCCGGATGGCCGGGCGTCTTGGACTTCCACGTCCGCAGCGACTCGATGTCGCTCAGTTCCAGGCCGAAGCCGCCGAGGTAGAGCTGGATGTACAGCGTCAGGCTGGAATGCCCGCAGGACAGCACGAAGCGGTCGCGGCCCAGCCAGTGCACATCGCTGGGGTCGTGGCGCATCTGGCGCTGGAACAACGTGTATGCCAGCGGCGCCAGGCTCATCGCCGTGCCGGGATGGCCGTTGCCGACCTTCTGCACCGCGTCGGCCGCCAGCACCCGCACGGTGTCCACCGCGACCGAGTCAAGGTCGGTCCAGTCGTCGGGGTGATTCGGGCGAGTGAGGACAGAAATGTCTTCGACTGTGGTCACAGGGCGCACTCCTTGATCTCGGCAATCCGCTTACCCACCCTAGTGCGCGATGGCGAGGCACCGCAGGCCCGTGGGGGACGATTAGGCCGCCGTTCAGGCGCGGTCTACCATCGTCTGTAGTAGATGCCGGGCGCTACTGCCATTTTGAGGAGTTACCTGCGTGAGCATTCGGGAAGGCCACCTCCTCGATGGGGCGCCCAGCCGGATGCGCACCGCGCTCCTGGGCTACCTGTCCCTGACCAAGCCGCGGGTCATCGAGCTCCTGCTCGTCACGACGATTCCTGCGATGTTCCTGGCCGACCGCGGCACCGTCGACCCGCTGCTCATTCTCAACACCCTCGTCGGCGGTCTGCTGGCCGCGGCCGGCGCGAACACGTTGAATTGCGTCGCCGACGCCGACATCGACAAGGTGATGAAGCGCACCGCGCGACGGCCGCTGGCAAGGGCGACCGTGCCGCGAAGTCACGCGCTGGTCTTCGGGCTGGCGCTGTCCGTCGCCTCGTTCTTCTGGCTGTGGTGGACGACGAACCTGCTCTCCGCGCATCTCGCGGGGGCCACGATCGCCTTCTACGTGCTCGTCTACACGCTGCTGCTGAAGCGCCGCACCTCCCAGAACGTCGTCTGGGGCGGGGCCGCCGGGTGCATGCCGGTGATGATCGGCTGGTCGGCGGTCACCGGAACCATCCAATGGCCTGCGCTGGTGATGTTCGCGATCATCTTCTTCTGGACACCGCCGCACACCTGGGCGCTGGCGATGCGCTACAAGGAGGACTACCAGGCGGCCGGGGTGCCGATGCTGCCCGCGGTGGCCACCGAGCGGCAAGTCACCAAACAGATCCTGATCTACACGTGGCTGACCGTGGCGGCGACGCTGGCGCTGGCCCTTGTCACCGGCTGGCTGTACGCGTCGGTCGCGCTGCTGGCGGGCACCTGGTTCCTGGCGATGGCTCATCAGCTGTACGCCGGGGTCCGGCGCGGAGAGCCGGTCAAGCCGCTGCGGCTGTTCCTTCAGTCGAACAACTATCTGGCCGTGGTGTTCTGTGCGCTGGCCGTCGATTCGGCACTGGCACTGCCGTCGCTGCTTACTGTCTAGGGCACCAGCACGACAGAGCCGACGGTCTTGCGGCTCTGCAGGTCGCGGTGGGCCTGCTCGGCGTCCTCGAGACGGTACCGCTCGCTGACCGTGATGGTGAGGGTCCCATCGGCGATCGCGTTGAGCAGTTCGCCTGCACGCCACGCGAACTCGTCCGCTGTGCGGGTGTAGTGCGCGAGCGTCGGCCGGGTCAGGAACAGTGAACCGGCCGCGTTGAGGCGTTGCGGGTCGAACGCAGGAACGGGTCCGCTGGAGGCGCCGAACAGCGCCAACGTGCCGCGGACCCTGAGGCTGGCCAGGCTGGCGTCGAACGTCGCCGCGCCGACACCGTCGTACACGGCCGCGACCCCGCCGTCCGTCAGCTCCTTGATCTTTGCCCCGAACTCCGCGGGGTCCTCCGGGTAGTCGAGCACTTCCACCGCGCCCGCCTTGCGGGACAGTTCGACCTTCTCCGGTGTCGACACCGTGGTGATGACCCGGACCGCGCGACTGGTGGCCCATTGCGTCAGGATCAAACCGACCCCGCCGGCACCGGCGTGCACCAAAACCGCGTCGCCCTCGGCGACCGGATACACCGACGTGATCAGATAGTGCGCCGTCATGCCCTTGAGCAGCGAGGCGGCGGCCGCGTCCGGGCTCACACCCTCGGGTACATAGGCGACGAAATCAGCTGGGGCGACACAGTATTCGGCGTAGGCCCCGTTGGCTTGGGCGGTGACGACGCGATCGCCGACGCTCAGGGCGGCGACGTCGTCGCCGACCGCCTCGACGGTCCCGCACACTTCCGTCCCGACGACGAACGGCAGCTCCCGCGGATACTGCCCGGACCGGAAGTAGGTGTCGATGAAGTTCACGCCGATGGCTTCGGCCTTGATCAGCACCTCACCGGGGCCTGGGGTGGGCCGCGGTTTGTCGACGTGGGTCAGGACTTCGGGTCCGCCGGTCTCGGCGACTTCAATGGCCTTCATGCTGACTATCATCCACACGACATGAAACGTGCCCGTCCCGACCTCTTCCATCCGCGCATCGTGCTGGCGGGCTGCCCCGCGCTACCCGACGGCGACGGTGACGACGCCGACCTGGTGGCCGCGTTGCGCAAGCGCGGCCTGCACGCCCGTTGGCTGTCATGGGACGATCCCGCGGCCCTCGACGCCGACCTGGTGATCCTTCGCGCCGCGTGGGACTACATCGACCGCCTCGACGAATTCCTCGCGTGGACGGCCCGCGTGCCTCATCTGCTGAACACTCCGGCGGTGGTGGCGTGGAACACCGACAAGCGGTATCTCGCCGACCTTGCCGCGGCAGGCGTTCCGACGGTGCCCAGCCGGTTCTTCTCGCCGGGCGAGAAGCTGCGACTGCCGAAAGGTGAAGTCGTCGTGAAACCGGCTGTTGGCGCCGGATCCGTTGGCGCCCTGCGGTTTAGCGACGCCGACGCCGCCCGCGAGCACGCCACGGTGCTGCAGGGCCAAGGCCGCACCGTGCTCGTGCAGCCGTACGACCCGCGAGTTGAAGATGGTGAAACGGCGCTGGTGTTTCTGCACGGGCAGCAATCGCATGCCTTCACCAAGGGGCCCATCCTGCCGCCGCCAGGCCAGCGGCCGGTCTTCGACGAGTCGGGCACCTACGCCGAGGAAACGCTGACACCTGCCGACCCCGACTTCGAACTGTGGGACGTCGGCTACGCGGCGCTTGCGGCGGCCGCTGCCCGCCTCGACATGGATCACAGCGAGCTGCTCTACGCGCGCGTCGACGTGATCGGTGGCCCGTCGGATCCGCAGCTTCTCGAGCTGGAACTGGTCGAGCCGTCGCTGGGCTGGCGCCAGCTCGACGCCACCACGCGCACCAAGCAGCAGCGCGAGTTCGCGCTAGGTGTCGAGGCCGCCATCGAGCGGCTCGGCCTCGGTCCGCTCTCGCATCGAGGCCCATAACGCGGCGGTGGCCGCGGTACACGTGGCGGCGCCCGCGACGTGGATGGCCACCAGCGCGGCGGGCACGCCGGTGAAGAACTGGACCGTGCCGACCAGGCCCTGCGCGACAACGAGGACCAGCAGCACGCCAAGCCGCACCATCACCGGGCGCGGCGCCCGCACGGCGAGCAGCGCGAAGCCGAGCCCGACAAGCAGCGACAGATAGGCCACGAGCAGCGCCGAGTGCGTATGCACCAGCGTGATGATCTCGACCTGAAGCCGCGGGATGGTCCGGTCGACGCTCTTGTCGCCGGCATGCGGTCCGGCGCCCGTCACCAGCGTCCCTGTCACCAGCACCGCCGCCAACGCGATCCCGCTGAGAAACGTCAACTGCCGCAACGGCTTTGGCACTCTTCGGACTGGGGCGCCCTGGTCGGGTTCGCCAATCTTGACGTAGAGCAGCACCGACAGCCACACCATGGTCATCGAGGCGAGCAGGTGGATCGCAACGGTCCACCACAGCAGCCCGGTCAGCACGGTGATGCCGCCGATGACGGCCTGCACCACCGTCGACGCCGGCATCAGCCACGCATAGATCAGCACCTCGCGGCGGCGACGGGCGCGCGTGACCGCCAGCACCGCCGCGGCGGCGGTGAGCACCACCAGGAAAGTGATCATCCGGTTGCCAAACTCGACCACCTGATGCACGACGGGCACCTCGGCGACCGCGACGGGGGTGAAGCTGCCTGGGAAGCACTGCGGCCAGGTCGGGCAGCCGAGGCCCGAAGCGGTGACACGGACGATCGCGCCGGTGACCGCGATGCCGCCCTGGGTCAGGATGACCAGGAACGCGAGGACGCGCTGAGCCCGCAGGCTCGGCAGGGGGAGCAGGTCGACCAGCCGCAGGAAGAATCGTCCGACGGGCACGGCTTCGATGGTAGAGCACCCCAACTACGGGCCGTAGTAGCGGGCGCTTCAGGCTCGCGGCGAAACGAACGGGACAAGCACCTCGTCGACCAATTGGACGACAAGTTGGTCGGTGATCGGGTCGCCGGTAATCAGGAGCCTGTGCCAGAGCACGCTCTGCCCCAGCTCGCGCGCGATCTCGACGGGCACATCGGCGCGGACCTCGCCGCGGGCGATGCCACGTTCGAGCAGGGCCGCCATCTCCTTCTTGCGCCAGCCGATGACGTCGTTCTGGAACGCCGCCCTCAGCTCGGGGTCGTGTGCGGCGGCGGCGATAGCGGCACGCAGCACGCCGCCTTCGGGTCCGGTGAACAGCGCTGCCCAGCCCCGCAGCACCGCGAGCATGTCCTCGCGGTAGCTGCCGGTGTCCTCGTGCGGTATCGCCGCGGTGGCGATGCGCATCAGCGTGTCGCGCAGCAGGCTGGCGCGGTCCGGCCACCTTCGGTAGAGCACGGGCTTGCTGGTGCTCGCGGCGGCGGCGACGGCTTCCATGGTCACGCCACCGGGGCCGTGCTTTGCGAGCAGTTCGAGCACCGCGGCCCGGATCGCGGTGTCTAGCTCTTCGCCTCGGCGACGGCCCATCGACAACTCCTTTGTAGAAACGCTTGCGTATCTTATCGCATCGCCCTAATCTGACAGTAAGAAACAAAAACGTATCTTAGGAGGTCATCGTGACCCGTCCGGTGCTCTATCCCTTGCGTTCGATCGACACGGCGACGGTCCGATACACCTCGCATCCGCACGGTCGACGGCGCATCACCATCGACCACCGGCCGCTCGCGGGCATCACGCCCGCGATGCTGCTCGACTGGTTCACCCACCTCGGCGAGACGTTGTCCTATGGCGGCGAGGTGATCGACCGCTATCTCGCATGGCATCCGATCGACCACATCCGATGGGAACTCGCGCGGCCCGCTCCCGGCGAAGGCGCCGCAGAGGGCGCCCGGTTCCGCATGGTCGAAGCGTTCGGTGGCAGGCCCGAATACAAGATCGACGAGGTCGCACGCGTCGAGAAACTCGACGAGACGGGTATCCGGCTGGTCAAGCGGGTGGCGGGGGTCCCTGTCTTCCAACTCGAACACACCTGGTCGGCAGGCGCGGACGGGGCGCACTACGTCACCGTGATGGACCTCGGCACCCGTTCGCCGTTGCTTTCGGTCGTCAACAGGTTTGTGCGCCAACATTTTCCTGAGGACAAGATGCAGGCGTGGGTGAAGCACAACATCGAGGAAGTGGGCCAGCTGGAATACCTTCTGCCTGCCCTGAAGTCGTCAGGTGAAGCGGAACCAGCGCAGCGCGCATAGCGCAGCGACGCCACCCCACACCGCGAGCACGGCCAGCCCGAACCAGTCCACCGACAGCGTCATCGCCTGCGACAGCGCCTCGGTTAGCGCGCCCGACGGCGTCAACCGCGCTACCCACTGCACGCCGTGCGGCACCATGCCCGCCTCGAGGGTCAGCGCACCGAGGCCCGCGAAGACGAACCACAGCAGGTTGGCGACCGCCAGCACGATCTCGGCGCGCAGGGTGCCGCCGAGCAGCAGGCCCAGCGCGGCGAACCCCGCGGTGCCGAGCGCGATGATCCCCGCGCCAAGCACCAGGCCAAGGATGTGTGGTCGCCAACCCAGCGCAACGCCGATGGCGCCCAACACGATTGACTGCAGGAACACCACGGCCACCACGGCAAGCGACTTGCCGGCAATGATGCCCCACACCGGAAGTGCGGTGGCGCCAAGGCGTTTGAGCGCGCCGTAGCGGCGGTCGAATGCCACCGCGATGGCCTGCCCGGTGAACGCCGTCGAAATCACCGCCAGCGCCATGATGGCGGGCGCGAAGGTCGCCGCGCGGTCGGGTCCGAAGGAGCCGAGGGGCAGCAGCGTCAACCCGACCAGCAGCGTGATCGGGATGAACATCGTCAGCAACAGCTGTTCGCCGTTGCGCAGCAGCAGTTTGAGCTCGAGGGTGAACTGCGCGACGAGCATCTTCGGAACCGTCGCCGACCGTGGGTCGGGGGTAAACGTCCCTGGCGCAAAACGATTCACGACCGCAACTCCCGCCCCGTCAAATCGAGGAACACATCCTCCAGGCTGCGCTGCTCCACCCGCATGTCGGTGGCCAGCACATCAAGACGCGCACACCACGCCGTCACGGTGGCCAGCACCTGCGGGTCGATGTGCCCCTCGACGAGGTACTCGCCGGGCGCGGTCTCGCTTGCCTTGTAGGTCTCGGGCAGGGCCGTCACCAACAGCGAAAGGTCGAGCATCCGTGGCGCACGGAACCGTAGCTGATTCTCCGCTCCGCTTCGCATCAACTCCTCAGGCGTGCCCGTAGCGACGGGGACGCCGTGGTCGATGATCACGATGCGGTCCGCGAGTTCCTCGGCCTCGGTCAGCTGATGGGTGGTCAGCACCACGGTGACGCCGTCGCGCCGCAGCGCATCGATCAACTCCCACACGACGATTCGCGCATGCGCGTCCATGCCCGCTGTCGGTTCGTCGAGAAACACCAACTCGGGCCTGCCGACCACCGCGCACGCCAGCGCGAGCCGCTGTTGCTGCCCGCCGGACAGCCGCCGGTACGTCGTGCGCGCCGCCTCGGTCAGCCCGAGCGTGTCCAACAGCCATTGCGGATCAAGCGGGTTGGCGGCATACGCGGCAACGAGATTGAGCATCTCGCCCGCCTTCGCCGCCGGATAGGCGCCGCCGCCCTGCAGCATCACCCCGATGCGCTCACGCACCGCGGTGTTGTCGGCGACCGGGTCGAGGCCGAGGATCTCGATGCTGCCCGAGTCGGGCTTGATGAAGCCCTCGCACATCTCCACCGTCGTGGTCTTGCCTGCGCCGTTGGGACCGAGCAGCGCCAGCACCTCGGCGGTCTGCACGTCCAGGTCGAGGTTCGACACGGCCGTCGTCGACCCGTACCGCTTGCTGACCCCGCGCAACTGCACGGGAACGGGTGAGGCCGAGGTCACGGGGATTCAGCGTAGGCGTCGGGCTTCGCGGGCTCCGGCGCCGGTGCTATGTCGGCGTCCGGTAGCCCTCGCCACGGCAGCCGGTAGTAGGTGAGCGCGATGAGGAACAGCACGATCAGGAAGCTCGCCGCGGTCGCGAGCATGATCTGGAACAGCGCGAAGCGGTCCCCATTCGCGGTCGGGCCGAAGATGCCGACGACGAGCGTGACGACAATCACCGCAGTGCGGAATTTCCGTGTGGTGGCCCACGCCGCCAGCGGGATGATGGCCCAGAGCAGATACCAGGGCTGCACGACGGGGAAGAGCAGCACGGTGGCCCCCAACGCGACACCGAGCCCGCCGACCGGGTGTAGCTTGCCGCGCAGCACGGACAGCAGCAGCCAGGTGACGACGACCGCGATCAGGAACACGCCGATGCCACGGGTCAAGGCCAGCACCGCGGTGGTGTGGTCGCCGAGGCCCAGCAGGATGCCGACCTGACCGGTGCCGAGCGCGAGCAACGTCGGCGGGGACATCCAGCTGCGCACGACGTTCGCGGTCCCGAGGGTGAAGAGCCAGCCGAAGCCGAGGCCGCTGGCCCAGCCGATCACCGCCATCACCGCAACGGACACGGCGGTCAGCGACCCGCCCGCGATGACGAACGCCTTGAACGTGCCGCCCCATCGGCAGGCCAGGGCCATCGCGACGAAGCCAAGCGCCAGCAGCGAAGGCAGCTTGACCTGCGACGACAACGTGATGAGCACCGTGCCGAGCAGCAGCATGCCCATCGGCAGCCAGCGCACCCACTGCTCGTTGCCCTTTGGCCAGGCCAGCGGGCGGGGCACCAGCGGGCTGGCCGCGTCGACGCCGCGAAGGGCGAACTCGGTGCCTGCCAGCATCAGGCCGAGCATCAGCGCTTCGTTGTGGATGCCAGCCACCAGGTGCATGAACAGCAGCGGGTTGGCCGGGCCGAGCCATAGTGCGCTGACTTCTGCCACACCGCAGCGCCGGGCCAACCGGGGGGTCGCCCAAACGATCAGCCCGATGCCGGCCAGTACGACAAGCCGATGGAACAACACCGCCTCGACGATGTTCTCGCCGGTGATATCCGAGATTCCGCGACCCATCCACAGGAAGAGCGGTCCGTACGGTGCGGGTGTTTCTCGCCACAGGTTGGGCACCGACAGCGTGAAGACGTGGTCGAGCCCGAGCCCGGTGGCGGGCCCGACCCGGTAGGGGTCCAGGCCCTGCAGCGAGATCTCGCTCTGTGCCAGATAGGAGTAGACGTCTCTGCTGTACATCGGTGGGGCGATCAGCAGCGGCAACGCCCATAACAGCAACGTGCGGTCCAGCTGGCTGCGCGACATCCGGCTTTTGCCGGCGGTGAATCTGCCGAGCATCAACCAGGCCAGCGCCATCATCACCGCGCCGGTGGTGGTCATGGTCAGCGAAACCGTCTGGATGCGCGACGGCAGGTTCAGTAGCCGCACCCCGAACGTCGGGTCCTGCACCACCGGCCGTGCCCCTGCGCCAAGCGCGCCGATCGCCATCAGCACCGTGCCGGTGGCCCCGAACAGCCGCGTTCGCCGCAGCGCCACCAGCTGGGCATCGTTGAGCGGCGAACCGACCGTCCGTTCGTCGGCGTGCCACCGGGCGATCGACGAGCTGAGGGAACGGAGGCGGGCTGCCACCTCAGCAGCGTAACCGCCAGGTACATCGCCCCCGTCGCGCTAAGGGTGCCCTTGCTAGACCCGGTTTCGGAATTCCGTCACAATGGTGTTGTGAAAATCCGACCCGAGGCTGGAGCCGCTTTGACGGCGATTTCCAGCCCCGACCGCCACACCCGTGGCGCGATCGTCCAGCTCTTGCTGGAGGCCGGTCCCATCACAGCAGGCGAAATCGGTGACCGGCTCGGCATCTCCGCCGCGGGCGTGCGCAGGCACCTGGACGCGCTGATGGACGCGGGCGATGCGCAGTCCAGTGCGGCCGCGGCGTGGCAGCACAGCGGGCGCGGTCGGCCGGCCAAGCGGTACCGGCTGACAGCCGCGGGCAGGGCCAAGCTCGGCCACACCTATGACGACCTCGCGGTCGCCGCGATGCGCCAGCTCAGGGAGATCGGCGGCGACGACGCGGTGCGCACCTTCGCCCGACGGCGCATCGACGCCATCCTGGCGGGAGTAACCGACGGGCCCGATGGCGTTGAACCCACTGCAGATAGGGTGGCCGCTGCGCTGACCGAGGCCGGTTATGCCACCACTGTGACGTCGGTGACACCGGTGGCTGGGCCGATCCACGGCATTCAGCTGTGCCAGCACCACTGCCCGGTGTCGCACGTCGCAGAGGAGTTCCCGGAGCTGTGCGAGACCGAGCGAGAGGCCTTCGCCGAGATCCTGGGCACCCACGTGCAACGCCTGGCCACGATCGTCAACGGCGACTGCGCATGCACCACACACGTGCCACTCGATAAGCAACCCACCCTTCGGCGCACAGCCCGCGCCGAAGCCACCACGATCACGCAAGGAGCGTCGACATGACGACAACACCGGAGGTCCTGACCCAGGACGAGGCCATCGCCTCACTGGGTAAGTACGGCTACGGCTGGTCGGACTCCGACGTTGCAGGCGCCAGCGCACAGCGCGGGCTGTCCGAGGCCGTGGTGCGCGATATTTCGGCCAAGAAGAGCGAACCGGAATGGATGCTCGAGACCCGGCTGCGCGCGCTGCGGACGTTCGACAAGAAGCCGATGCCGAACTGGGGCTCCAATCTCGAGGGCATCCACTTCGACAACATCAAGTACTTCGTTCGGTCCAGCGAGAAGCAGGCTGCTACCTGGGACGACCTGCCCGAGGACATCAAGAACACCTACGACAAGCTCGGCATCCCCGAGGCGGAGAAGCAGCGCCTGGTGTCCGGTGTCGCCGCGCAGTACGAGTCTGAGGTCGTCTACCACTCCATCCGCGAGGATCTGGAGAAGGAGGGCGTCATCTTCCTGGACACCGATACCGCGCTGCGTGAGCACCCCGAGATGTTCAAGCAGTACTTCGGCACCGTGATCCCGGCCGGCGATAACAAGTTCTCCGCGCTGAACACCGCGGTGTGGTCGGGCGGTTCGTTCATCTACGTGCCCAAGGGTGTACACGTCGACATCCCGCTGCAGGCCTACTTCCGGATCAACACCGAGAACATGGGCCAGTTCGAGCGGACGCTGATCATCGTCGACGAGGGCGCCTACGTGCACTACGTCGAGGGCTGCACCGCACCGATCTACAAGTCCGATTCGCTGCACTCGGCGGTCGTCGAGATCATCGTGAAGCCGGGCGGCCGTTGCCGTTACACGACGATCCAGAACTGGTCGAACAACGTCTACAACCTGGTCACCAAGCGGGCGCGCGCCGAGGCAGGCGCCACGATGGAGTGGGTCGACGGGAACATCGGCTCCAAGGTCACGATGAAGTACCCGGCGGTGTGGATGACCGGTGAGCACGCCAAGGGCGAGGTGCTGTCGGTCGCGTTCGCCGGCGAGGGCCAGCATCAGGACACCGGTGCCAAGATGCTGCATCTTGCGCCGAACACGTCCAGCAACATCGTGTCCAAGTCGGTGGCCCGCGGCGGTGGCCGGGCGTCCTACCGCGGCCTTGTTCAGGTCAACAAGGGTGCGCACGGTTCGCGTTCGAGCGTGAAATGCGATGCGCTGCTTGTCGATACGATCAGCCGCAGCGATACCTACCCCTACGTCGACATCCGCGAGGACGACGTCACGATGGGCCATGAGGCCACCGTGTCGAAGGTCAGCGAAGACCAGCTGTTCTACCTGATGAGCCGCGGCCTTACCGAGGACGAGGCGATGGCGATGGTGGTGCGCGGCTTCGTCGAGCCGATCGCCAAGGAGCTCCCGATGGAGTACGCACTGGAGCTCAACAGGCTGATCGAGCTTCAGATGGAAGGCGCGGTCGGCTAGTGGCGCAGGACTTAACTACAGCCGTCGAAGGCATCAACAAGGGCGAGCTGTTCACGTCGTTCGACGTCGACGCCTTCGAGGTGCCGCACGGTCGCGACGAGATCTGGCGATTCACCCCGCTCAAACGCCTGCGCGGTCTGCACGACGGCTCCGCAGCCGCAACCGGCAGCGCGGGCATCGACGTGTCCGAGCGCCCAGGTGTGACGGTGGAAACCGTGCCCCGCGGCGACGTGAGACTCGGACAGGGCGGCGTGCCCGCGGACCGGGTTGCGGCCCAGGCGTTCTCGTCGTTCAACAGCGCGACCATCATCACGGTCGGCAAGGACACCCAGGTGGCCGATCCGATCGAGATCGTGATCACCGGGCCCGGCGAAGGCGCGACGGCATACGGACATCTGCAGGTGCGGGTCGGCGAGCTGGCCGAGGCCGTGATCGTCCTCGACCAGCGCGGCAGCGGAACCTACGCCGACAACATCGAATTCGTCGTCGGCGATGCCGCCCGGCTGACCGTGGTCGCGATCGCCGACTGGGCGGACGACGCCGTGCATGTCAGCACTCATCACGCGACGCTTGGCAAGGATGCGGTGCTGCGTCACGTCGCAGTGACCCTCGGCGGCGATGTCGTGCGGTTGACCGCGCGGGCACGGTTCTGTGCGCCAGGCGGCGACGCCGAGTTGTTGGGCCTGTACTTCGCCGATGACGGCCAGCATTTCGAGTCGCGGCTGCTGGTCGACCACGCTCAGCCGAACTGCCGCTCACACGTGACGTACAAGGGTGCGCTGCAAGGTGATCCGGACTCGGACAAGCCCGACGCGCACACCGTGTGGATCGGCGACGTGCTGATCCGCGCAGCGGCGACGGGTACGGACACGTTCGAGACCAACCGCAACCTGGTGCTCACCGATGGCGCCCGCGCCGACTCGGTGCCCAACCTGGAGATCGAGACCGGCGAGATCGCCGGCGCCGGGCACGCCAGCGCCACCGGGCGTTTCGATGACGAGCAGCTGTTCTACCTGCAGGCCCGCGGCATCCCGGAGGACCAGGCACGCCGCCTCGTCGTCCGCGGCTTCTTCGGCGAACTGATCGGCAAGATCGCGGTGCCTGCGGTGCGCGAGCGCCTCACCGACGCCATCGAACACGAACTAGAGATAACGGAATCAAGGACAACCACCTCATGACCACACTGGAAATCAAGGATCTGCACGTCAGCGTCGTCTCCAAGGAGGACGGGACCGATATCCCGATCCTCAAAGGCGTTGACCTCACCGTGAAGTCGGGGGAGACGCACGCCCTGATGGGCCCGAACGGGTCAGGTAAGTCGACGCTGTCGTACGCCGTTGCTGGCCATCCGAAGTACACGGTGACCTCGGGCTCGATCACGCTGGACGGTCAGGACGTCCTCGAGATGAGCATCGACGAGCGCGCGCGTGCCGGATTGTTCCTGGCGATGCAGTACCCCATCGAGGTGCCTGGGGTGTCGATGTCGAACTTCCTGCGCACCGCCGCCACCGCCGTCCGCGGCGAGGCGCCGAAGCTGCGGCACTGGGTCAAAGAGGTCAAGGGCGCGATGCAGGGCCTCGACATCGACCCGTCGTTCTCCGAACGCAGTGTCAACGAAGGCTTTTCCGGTGGTGAGAAGAAGCGGCACGAGATCCTTCAGCTCGAACTGCTCAAGCCGAAGATCGCGATTCTCGACGAGACCGACTCCGGGCTTGACGTCGACGCGCTGCGAGTGGTCAGCGACGGGGTGAACCGCTACGCGCAAGAGGCGCACGGCGGGCTGCTGCTGATCACGCACTACACGCGCATTCTGCGGTACATCCAGCCGCAGTTCGTCCACGTGTTCGTCGGCGGCCGCATCGTCGAGTCCGGCGGGCCGGAGCTGGCCGACGAGCTCGACGCGAACGGGTACGAGCGGTTCACCCAGGCGGTCGGAGCCTGACATGACCGCGTCGGCGCAGACTGTCGACCTCGCCAGGATCAGGGCGGACTTCCCGATCCTGAAGCGCGTGATGCGCGGCGGAAACCAGTTGGCATATCTGGATTCCGGTGCGACCTCACAGCGGCCGGTGCAGGTCCTCGATGCCGAACGCGATTTCCTGACCACGTCCAACGGCGCGGTGCACCGCGGTGCGCATCAGCTGATGGAGGAGTCCACCGACGCGTACGAGCAGGGCCGCGTGGACATCGCGGCCTACGTCGGCGCCAATGCCGAAGAGCTGGTGTTCACCAAGAATGCCACCGAGGCGATCAACCTGGTCTCCTATGTGTTGGGCGACAACCGGTTCGAGCGGGCCGTCGGCCCAGGAGACGTCATCGTCACCACGGAGCTCGAACATCACGCGAACCTGATTCCGTGGCAGGAGCTGGCGCGCCGGACCGGCGCGACGTTGCGGTGGTATTCGGTGACCGACGACGGTCGCATCGACCTGGACTCGCTGGCACTCGACGAGCATGTGAAAGTGGTTGCGTTCAGTCATCATTCGAACGTCACCGGTGCGGTCGCCCCAGTCGCCGAACTGGTGGCCCGAGCAAAGGCCGTCGGCGCGCTGACGCTGCTTGACGCCTGCCAGTCCGTGCCGCACCAGCCCGTCGACTTCCACGCGCTCGGTGTCGACTACGCGACGTTCTCAGGGCACAAGATGCTCGGCCCCAACGGGATCGGCGTGCTCTACGGACGCCAGAAGCTGCTGGACTCGATGCCGCCGTTCATCACGGGCGGCTCGATGATCCAGACCGTCACGATGGAGGAGACCACGTACGCCCCTGTGCCGCAGCGGTTCGAGGCAGGCACGCCGATGACGTCACAGGTCGTCGCGCTGGCCGCCGCGGCCCGGTACCTGCAGGACATCGGCATGGGCGCGGTCGAAGAGCACGAGGCCGAACTGGTCAAGGCGGCGCTGGACGGCTTGTCGGGCATCGACGGCGTCCGGATTATCGGACCAACCTCGATGGAGAACCGGGGCTCGCCCGTGTCGTTCGTCGTGGACGGTGTGCACGCGCACGACGTCGGACAGGTCCTCGACGACGACGGCGTCGCGGTGCGGGTCGGCCACCACTGCGCGTGGCCGCTGCACCGCAGGTTCGGCATCGCCGCCACAGCGCGGGCCTCGTTCGCCGTCTACAACACGCCGGACGAGGTGGACCGGCTGGTTGCCGGTGTGCGACGGGCCGTCGAGTTCTTCGGCAGGAACTGACCGTGCGGCTGGACCAGCTCTATCAGGAAGTGATCCTCGATCACTACAAGCACCCGCACCACCGCGGCCTGCGCGAGCCGTACGACGCGGAGTCCTTTCAGGTGAATCCGACGTGCGGCGATGAGGTCAGGCTCCGGGTCGCGCTGTCCGACGACGGTGAGACGGTCACCGACATTTCCTACGATGGGCAGGGCTGCTCGATCAGCCAGGCATCGACGTCGGTGCTGACCGATCAGGTGATCGGCCAGAGCGTCGGCGATGCGCTCAAGACGGTCGCCGCGTTCAGCGAGATGATTTCGTCGCGCGGGACCATCGAAGGCGACGAAGATGTGATTGGTGACGGCGTCGCGTTCGCGGGCGTGGCGAAGTACCCGGCGCGGGTGAAATGCGCGCTGCTGGGCTGGATGGCTTTCAAGGACGCGTTGGCGCAAGCCAGTGAGGAGACGAGCGATGAGCGAAACCGCAGTGCCTAACGAGGAACTGATCGCCGACCTCGAGGAGGCGATGCGCGACGTCGTCGATCCGGAACTCGGGATCAACGTCGTCGACCTCGGACTGGTCTACGGCATGAACGTCGAGAAGGGGGACCAGGGCAGTGTCGCGCTCATCGACATGACACTGACGTCGGCGGCATGCCCGCTGACCGACGTGATCGAGGATCAGTCGCGGACCGCCCTCGTCGGCGCCGGCCTGGTCAACGAGATCAAGATCAACTGGGTGTGGAACCCGCCGTGGGGTCCGGACAAGATCACCGAGGACGGCCGCGAACAGCTTCGGGCGCTGGGCTTTACGGTCTAAGGAGTGGACGCCGGCCGGTGTCCGCGTTCCTGAAGGACCCAGGTGTTGCCGTCGGGGTCAGTGACGTCGGCGAAGCTGGCGTAGTCGGCCCGCTGCGGATCCGCCCCGAGGCGGTAGCGCCCCCGCCACTGGCCGCTGCCGACGTCCTTGTGCCTGATCGAACTGACACCGACACCGCGATCGACCAACTCGTCGCGAACGGCCGCGATGTCATCCACCACCAGGTAGAGGCCTTGAACCGAACCTGGACTGGCATCGGTGAGCCCGATGCCGAATTGTATTGAGGTGCTTGATCGCTGGGGTGTCAGCTGGACGACGCGGAAATCTTGCGTTGGCGAATAGTCGACGTCGAGCGTGAACCCGAGCTTGTCCCGGTAGAAGTCCAGCGACTTGTCTGGATCCGACACCGGCAGGATCACGACCTCCAGTCCCGCGTTCATGGTGCACTCCTCACGGCCTGCAGGACCTCGTCGGGGTCAAGGCCGCGATCGATGCCGTGGGGGACAACGGACTGTCCGGGTTCCAGGTGCAGGCGCTCGCCGTCCAGCCAGACGTCGATCTTGTCCGGTTCGAACGACACCAGATTGCCCACCCGGCCGGCCTCCGGCCACGCGTTGACATACGACCACGCCGCCCGCTTGCGTTCGCCGATGCTGTAGTAGTCGGCAAGCCCCTTGTACGGGCAGAAGGTTTGGCCGTCAACGGGTTTGAGTTCGGCCTCGTCGACATCGGCGCGGGGCACATACCAGCGCGGCGCGAAACCCGATTCATAGAGGACGACGGGCCGATGGGTGTCGGCGATCACGCGGTCACCGTCGCGGACGACCAGGTGGCGAGAGGTGGCCCGGATGTCGACGCGGTGGTAAGGGTCTGCTGCGTGTCCGACAATGCGTTCGTCTTCTTCGTAGAAGCCGTCCATCGCCCGCCACCCGAACGCGACCCGACGCGTCAGCTCGGCGGCGTGGGCGGGAAGCGCAATGTGCTGCCACGCCGCATGGGGGAGTCGCCGCTCGCCCACCACGACGGTGTACCACTGCATGTCACCGAGGTCTCCGTGCGGAGTGATGCGATCCTCGGCCACCAGGATGCCGTCTTGGACGTCATCGAGTGGAAAGTAGGCGACCGGATAACGACCCGGTTCGTGTAGCAGCAGCACATTCTCACTGTCGGCGATCCAATCGTCACCGACCCGCACTCGCATCCGCCGTCGCAGCGGCTCGGCGAACAGCAGGTGTTCTGGCAGCGGCTGTGCGGTCAGAAAGTGCCCGACCGCACCGTCGGCCAGCGGACCTTGTTGCCATGCCAATCCCATTGTGGTTTCCCTTCTTTCAGATGCTTGCCGGCACGCGCTGCAGAAAATTGCGGATCAGACCCGCGACCTCTTCTCCCGCGGTCTCAAGCAGGAAGTGGCCGCCGTCGAGAAGGTGGATCTCGGCGTCGTGCGCGTCCTTGCCGAATGCGCGAGCGCCGTCGGGACCGAAGATCGGGTCGCGATGTCCCCACACCGCAAGCACCGGCACCTTGCTGGTGCGCAGGTACTCGTGCAGCGCCGGGTACAGCGGTGCGTTGGTCGCATAGTCGCGGAACAGCTTGAGCTGGATCTCGTCGTTGCCCGGCCTGCCGACCATCGCCGCGTCATGGGTCCAGGTGTCGGGGCTCACGAGTGATTCGTCGTCGACGCCGGTCAGGTACTGCCATTTGATGCCCTCGACATCGAGCGCGGTGCGAACGGCGGCCTCGGTGTCCGGTGTCTGTTCGCGCTGGTAGTCCCACACTGTCGTCCAGAAGCTCTCGACGAACCCTTCGTCGTACCCGTTGCCATTCTGGGTGACGATGGCGGTGATGGCTTGTGGGTGCCGCAGCGCGAGGCGCCACCCGATCGGGGCGCCGTAGTCCTGCACGTAGATCGCGTAGCGGGCGACGCCCAGTTGATCCAGAAGACCTTCGGTGAGGTCGGCCAGCGCATCGAAGGTGTAGTCGAAGTCGTGCACCGACGGCGTATCGGAAAACCCGAAGCCGAGGTGATCCGGCGCGATCACGCGGTAGTCGTCCGCCAGTCGCGGGATCAGGTCCCTGAACATGTACGAGCTGGTGGGAAATCCATGTAGCAGCACGAGCACCGGCGCGTCCTCGCGCCCCGCCTCGCGGTAGAACAGCCGCTGACCGTTGACGGTGGCGTAGCGGTGGTGGACCTGGATTCCCATATCTAACTCCCTTAGTAGTGGTTGATGGTTAGTGACAGTGAACTCCTGATCCTGTAACCTGTCAATAGTAATTTGGAGGTTAGGTATGGAACTGATCGCGGTGGAGCACTCGGACGAGGTGTTGCTGCTCGACCTGCTCAACTCCACGCCGGTGGTTGACGGGGTGCCTGGTGACGACCTCGCGGACCCCAAAGCCGCGCGAGCGTGGATGCGCGAGAGGGGAATTGCGCCTACCAAGACCGAACTCGCCGCGCTCCTTGACGCCCGCGCGACCCTGCAGAAGGTGGTGCGGGGTGAGGCCAGGCCGGCCACCCTGCAGCGCTTTCTGGGCGCCGCCCGGCTGCGGCCCGCTGCCGGTTCCGAGGGGTTGGACTGGCAATTGATGGTGGACGACGGTCCCAAGGGCGCGGTGCGTGCGGTGCTGGGATGGGACGCCGTGCGGATCTGGGGCCCGGGCCGGTTGCGTCCGTGTGCGAACACCGAATGCAGGCTGTTCCTGATCGACCGCTCCAAGCCCAACAATGCGAGGTGGTGCTCGATGGCGATCTGTGGCAACCGGATGAAGGCGCGCAGGCACTACCGCCGCGCTCGGACTGCCGAGGACCAGTAAAACTGAAACGGCTGCAACGGTATCCGTAATACTAACCATGTAACTACTCTTGACAGGTTATGTAGTGTGAGCTTGAGTTCGCGTGGTCACTAACCGTAAAACAGTAGTTTGGGAGTTAGCTGTGAGTGCGCTGCAAGGTTACCGCGTCATCTGAGGCGGCGGTGCCCACGCTGGAATCCGTCAACGTCGGCATGCCGGCCGACGTCGCATGGCGGGGCAAGACCGTGCACACCGGCATCTACAAAAACCCGGTGCCGGGACGGGTGATGGTGCGCAGGCTGAACGTCGACGGCGATGGCCAAGGCGATCTCGCCGGCCACGGCGGAGAAAATCGCGCGGTCATGGTCTACCAGACCGAGTCGTACGACCACTGGAGAAGCTACCTCGGGCGCGACGACCTTGCGCCAGGGATGTTCGGGGAGAACTTCACGATCACGGGCCTCGCCGACGACGAGGTCTGCATCGGGGATCGCTATCGCATCGGTGATGCCGAGTTCGAGGTCACCCAGCCACGAGTGACCTGCTTTCGCGTCGGAATGCGCCTCGGCGAGCCGGAGATGCCGAATCTTCTTGTCGCCCATCACCGTCCGGGCTTCTACTTGCGTGTCATCACCGAAGGCGACGTCGCGGCGGGTGATGCGATCGTGCGGACGCGGCGCGGCCGGCACGAACTGAGCGTCGCCGACGTCGATGCGCTGCTGTACTTGCCCGGCCGCGAGTTCGCGAAGATGCGCACGGCCGTCGACATCCCGGCATTGAGCCCCGGCTGGCGACAGTCCTTCGCCGACCTGCTCGGCACTCCGGCCGAAGTCGAAGCGGCGTGGACGGGATTTCGCAAGCTTCGCGTCGCGCAGATCCACCGGGAAAGCCCAGCCGTGATGTCCATCGAGTTGGAAACGGCCGACGGGTCAGCGCTGCCCGTCCCGCTGCCAGGCCAATACCTGACGTTGCGCATCCCCGATGCGGGCGATCCCGCGCCGCTGCGCAGCTATTCGCTGTCCCGTGCGAGCACTCGCTATCGGATCAGCGTCAAACGCGAGGACCGCGGCGTCGTGAGCAGTTGGCTGCACCGGAATGCCAACGCGGGAACCGTCATCGAGATCGCCGCGCCGCGCGGTGATTTCTACCTAGGGGACGACCCGGGTCCGGTCGTGCTCGTCTCCGCGGGCATCGGTGCCACCCCGGTGCTGGCAATGCTGCATGCGCTGGCCGAGCGCCGCACTGACCGCGAAGTCTGGTGGCTGCATGTCACCCGCGATGCCCAGACGCTGGCGTTCGGTGGGGAAGTCGACCGGCTGCTCGCGGCACTCCCGAATGCCCGCCGGCAGGTTTACTACACGGCCGACAGCGGCAGGCCCGACCACCGCGCGATCGCCGCGCTGGGCCTGCCAGCCGACGCCGCGGTCTATCTGTGCGGGCCCGACCAGTTCATGGAACACATGCGCGGTGCACTGGCGGGGGCCGGTATCGATCCGGCCCGCATTCACACCGAACTCTTCGGTACCCGGCCTTCGATCAATCCCGGCATCGCCGAGGTGCCTCGTCGGGCGCCGCACGCGCCGGAAGGACCTGCGGGAACCGGGCAACGGGTGTCGTTCTCGCGCAGCGGGATCACGGTCAACTGGTCGGACAGCTACCGCAGCATCCTCGAACTCGCCGAGGCGTGCGACGTTCCGACCCGGTTCTCCTGCCGCAGTGGCGTCTGCCATATCTGCGTCACACCGCTCATCGAGGGGACGGTCAACTACACGCAGATCCCGCTCGAGCTGCCGCCCGAGGGAACGGTGCTGATCTGTTCGGCCGAACCGAGCGAACAGATCGTGCTGGACCTGTGAAAATGACCCTGTGGTCACGGTCCCGGCAGTCGTGTGGAGAGGCGGATTACTCCGTCGCGCGCTGATCATCGGTGGGACCGTAGGGGTCTGCTTGGGTGCGATGACGTGGCTCGACTCGGGGTTCCTGCTGTCCGGCGTGATCGTGCTCATCGTCGTCGGGGTGTTCTATGGGATCTGGATGTCGCGACGGATGGCGCGGTTCTGGCCTGGCGCTAAAAACCTGACCGGCGACGAGCGTGTGGCGGTAGCCCACGCGGCGCGACGTGGTGAAGGGATCGATGACCCGGGGCTGGCCCAACCGGTCATCGACTACAGCAGCGGCTTGCACGCCGCGGAAGAGAGCGGCCGCCCGTGGCGCGGGGTGCTCGTGTTTGTGTTTGTCGTCGCGGCGGGAATGGCGGCGTTCGACGCCGTCTTCGGGTCGTGGGGCAACGCGGTGGCATCGGCCATCTATCTGGCCGCGCTCCTCGTCGAGTTGTTCTGGTGGCCAAAGCGGCGCCAACAACTCCTGGACAACGGGGATCGCGCCGCGGAATTGGCCCGCGAAACGCTGATCTCTGACTAAAGTCAGAGATATGACCGCGGAGATGGTGGCGCAGGTCCGGCGGTTCAACCGAACCGTCACTCAGCGGATCGGCGTGCTCGACGAGAACTTCCTGGCCAGCGACCGTTCACTCGGCCAGAACCGGCTGATGTGGGAGATCGGGGCCGACGGCTGCGATATCCGATCGCTGCGGGCGCGGCTCGACCTCGACTCGGGGTACGTCAGCAGGCTGCTGCGCGCACTGGAAGCCGGCGGCCTGATCGCCATCGAACAGAGCGCAGCCGACGGCCGGGTCCGCACTGCGCGGCTCACCGCTGCCGGCCGCCGAGAAGTCGACGCGCTCGACCGCCGCTCCGACGACGCGGCCAGCGCGATCCTGAAACCCCTCACCGCCCGGCAGCGGGATCGTTTGGTCGCCGCCATGGAGGAAGTGGAGCGGTTGTTGATCGCGTCGACGGTCGAGGTGCGCGAATGCGATCCCCGCGACGCCGATGCCCGATTTTGCTTGCAGACCTACTACTCCGAACTCGCCGTTCGCTTCCGCGACGGATACGACCCTGCGCGCAGCCCCATCGCGGACGCCGAAATGACCCCTCCCGCAGGACTTCTACTCGTCGCATCGCTGCACAGCGAGCCCGTTGGCTGCGGTGCGCTGATCTTTTATCCCTGACAATGTCGGCCTCGTGAAGCGCATGTGGGTGGCTCGTGCCGTGCGAGGGTTGGGCCTCGGCCGCCGGATGCTCGCCGAACTGGAGGCCCGCGGCCGCGCCAATGGTGTGCGCCTCATGCGGCTGGAGACCAAAGACGAGCTCACCGAGGCCGTCCAGATGTACCGATCCTCCGGCTACCGCGAAGTCGACCCGTTCAACGACGAGGTCTACGCCGACCACTGGTTCGAGAAGCCACTTACCTGAAACGGCGAGCGGCCACTTATGTCACGCCGCCGGGCCATGTGCGTGTCATAACTGGCCACTGGGCAGTCGAACGCTACGGCTGGCCGCGCAGCACCGCCTCCAACTCCGGCAGCTGCCAGTGCAGGCCCTGCTCGGCGTCGAAACTCTTTGGCGTGTAACGGAGTAAACCCCCACCGGGGTAGGGGGTGTACTCACCGAACCAGACGACGCCGTCGACCGCGTACAGGTCGACCCTGATGAAGTCCCAGTCCGCGCCAAGGGTACTGGCGACTTCCAGCATCGTGTCCAGCTCCGCAGGCCGGGGCTCGTCGGCCACCGGGCGGATCCGCCAGCGCACGGGCAGACGGTTCCAGTTGGCGTCCAGGAACGTGGCGGTCTGATCGTCGAACCGGCCCCGGTTCACCTGAACCAGCTCCACCCGGCCGTCGAAGACGAAGAACTTGTAATCCGTCGGGGGAGCGTCGTCCGGGGTCGGGATGCGTTCCTCGAGTAGCAGCAACGGCCGGGCCTCACCGTAGCCCCACTCGCCGAGCTCCACCGGGGTGCGCGTCCACCAGTGGTGTGTCTGCTCCAGCAGGGCCGTGACGTCGGTCTGCGGGTCCGGCCCGAACAACGCGTGACCGCTGCTGTGATTGGGTTTCAGAACCCACGGCGGCAGACCCGCAAGGTCAGGGGCGTCGCGCAGATCGGTTCCGTACCAGTAGGTCTCAGGAATCCGCAGCTGCGCGCCGGGGTACGCGGCCCTGGCCATCTCCTTCATGCGCATCTTGTCGCACGCTGCGATGATCCGGTCCCGCCGGTCGTAGAGGATCCGCCAGTTGACCTTTTCGTTGAAGGTGCGTGGCTGACGGAAGTTGCCAGGCGTGTGAATCATCGTGAGGTGAAAGGCGTGGCGCAGCAGCGGCAGGGGTAGCAGACCGATCAACTTCCGGTGTGCCGCAAGCAATTTGGGAGGTGGGGTCTTGTTCATCAACAACGGCATCGCGGCTACCTATCGGTCAAATAGCGGGTTAAGCCATGCTTGCGCATGAGGTAGCGCACAGACTCCTGCTGTTGCCGTCTGCGCTTCTTCCCGCGGACGTCAATGTAATGATGAACGACCTTGATGCTGGGATCGAAATGCCTTTTGATCCCTCTGTTCTCCAGCCGTATAGCCAGATCTTGTGCGCCGTGATTGCGCATCAACGGGTCGTAGCCGCCGATCGCCCGGTAGACCGACGAATAGATCAGCATGTTCCCCTCGTGCAGCCAGTACGCTTCCGATGGAGCCGGAGGTTCAAGCACGTTGGGCCAGTAATTCATCGCCGGCACGTTAACGCGCCGTACGGCATTGGCGATCTGCTGCTTGTTTCTGACCCGATCGATCAACGGCGGAATGCTGGTGAGATGGGTTCTGAGCGCGAATACCGGACCGTAATTGTATGGTTCCTGGCTGCCATCCACCCGGCACACCAACCCGCCAACCGCGCCAACCCCCCTGTCCGCGTAGCGCGCCATCACTTCCCTGGCGACCGAGGCGGTGTCGGCGGTCTCCAAGTCCATGTCGGCATCGATGAAATGGATGAGCTCGTCGTCGCCCACGTGGTCGATGATTTGATTGCGGTTGGCGGTGCACCCTTGGTTCTCTGGACTTCGCACCAATGTGACGTCACCGTCGAACAATTCGACTACCTCGACGCTTTTGTCGGTGGATCCGTCGTCGAGCACATAAATGCGGTCGTAACCCTGATCCAGCAGCTGCGGCAGCAGTCTGTGGAGGTGGCTGCCCATATTGTAGTTAGGGATCGCCGCAACAACGGGCAGCTTTCTAGACATTGTGGTTGGTGTCCTTCTCAGGTGTTAATCGACCCCGGCCCAACGCATAGACCTGCCAGCCCGCACTGGTCCAATACTCTCGGTCGATCGCGTTTCGTGTGTCGAGCAAGCGCGGCGTCCTGACGATCGACCGCAGGTGTGCTGGATCGATGCGGCGGTACTCGTCCCATTCGGTCGCCAACGCGATGAGATCCGCATTCCGGCAGGCTTCCTCGGCGGACTCGCAGTACGTGAGTGTGGGGAACATCGCTTTGGCGTTCGTTATCGCCTTCGGATCGTGGACGCGGACGTTGGCACCTTTGAGATGCATTGCGGCGGCGACGTTCAACGCGGGGGAGTCGCGGACGTCGTCACTGTTCGGTTTGAATGCGGCGCCAAGAACGGCGATGTTCCTACCGAGGAAATCGCCGCCAACAAGCGCGCTGGCCACTGACACAGTCTTTTCGCGCCGACGGATGTTGATCTTGTCGACTTCGTGCAGGAATCGCAGCGAGTCCGATGCGCCGAGCTCACCCGCCCTTGCGCTGAACGCTCGGATGTCCTTCGGTAAGCAGCCGCCACCAAATCCCAAGCCCGCATTGAGGAATCGCGGACCTATCCGGTCGTCGTGACCGAGCGCACGGCCCAGTGTCACGACGTCGGCGTCGACGAGCTCGCACACCTCGGCCATGGCGTTGATGAACGAGATCTTGGTCGCGAGAAAGGAATTCGCTGCCACCTTGACCATCTCCGCCGTCGGGAGGTCCGTCGTCAGATGCGGAATTCCTTTGTCGATGAGACTGCCGTAAACCTCGAGCAGTACCTTCTCCGCGTACTCGGACGTCACGCCGAATATGAGCCGGTCGGGGTTGAGCGTGTCCTCGATGGCCTCGCCCTCGCGGAGGAACTCCGGATTCCAAGCCAGGTCCAGCGTGTGTTGCGACGGCGCCGCCGCCAACTCACCGGCCAGCCGCTGCGCCGTACCCACCGGCACAGTCGATTTGCCGACGATCACGCCAGGGCAGTCGCTATGGGCGGCGATGGTTTTCACGGCGCGGTCGACGTGCTGCACGTCGGCCGCGTTGGAACCCGGCAGTTGCGGGGTGCCGACACAGACGAAGTGCACGGTTGCCCCGGAGATCGCTTCTTGCGCGTCGTGGGTGAGGCGGAGCCGGCCGGTGCCGAGTTCGGCGGCGAGGAGGTCCTCGAAACCCGGTTCGTAGAACGGCGAGGTGCCTGCCGAGAGCATGTCGATCTTCGATGCGTCGGAGTCGTACGCGCACACCTCGTGGCCCAGATGTGCCATACACGCGGCATGAACGGCACCCAAATAGCCCGTCCCCATGACGCTTACCCGCATGGAGCGCAATTCCGCCACCACGAGCTGGGCAACGTCTGGCGGAATTGCCAGATCAACCCTAGTTTGCGCGCCACGCGCACCCACCTCTCGATCGCGATGCCCACATCCGTCCGCATTCGTCCAGCGCAGCCACTTCGACCGGGCGGTTCGAGGAGGAGTCTCTACGTCTGCTGTGAGCCGTGTAAGTTAGCGGAGGCTAACATAACTTGCCCAAGGTGTGGTGACTAGAGCTACCTCACCGAAAGTTACAAATTAGAAGGGTCGTGTAATGCGCGTCGTGTTCTTTGGCTTCCAGACCTGGGGGCGAAAGACCCTGCAATCGCTCATCGATCTGGACAACGAGGTAGTGCTTGCGGTCACTCATCCGGCCAGCGCGCAGTCGTACAAGGCGATCTGGTCGGACTCGGTCGAGGAGCTCGCGCACGAGCACGGCATTCCGGTGCATCTCACTGATCGCGTCGATGCCGAGACGATTGATCTGGTCAAACGCTCAGAGCCCGACGTGACGGTCGTCAACAGCTGGTACACCCGAATGCCGGTCGAGCTGTACGACTTGCCGCCGCACGGCACGCTGAATTTCCACGACTCGCTGCTGCCCAAACTCACCGGATTCTCGCCGGTGCTGTGGGCGCTGCTCAGCGGCGAGTCCCACACCGGGCTGACGGTGCATCGGATGGACGAGGGCCTGGACACCGGTGACATTCTGATCCAGCATTCGCTGCCGATCGGGCCCACTGACTCCGGCACCGAGCTGGTGCTGCGGACCATGGACCTGATTCCGCGCGCACTGCAGGAAGCACTCGAGGCGCTGGAGTCGGGAACCGCGGTCTGGCGACCGCAGGACAAGGCTGAACGTACTTACTTCCACAAGCGTTCTGCACGTGACAGTTTGATCGACTGGAATTGGCAGGCAGAGGATCTCGAACGGTTCGTGCGCGCATTGTCTGAGCCTTATCCTCGCGCCTTCACCTTCTACCGTGGTGAGCGCATCGAAGTGCTCGAGGCGAATGTTTCCGACGCCAGGTACGGCGGCACGACGGGCCGGGTGATCGTGCAAGAGGGCGGCGGCGCAGTCGTGTCCGGCGCTGACGCATTTCGCGGCGGCAATCGCGGCTTGGTGATCACTCGCGTTCGCGGCGAGGATGGCGCCGAGCACCGCGGAGACGAGTTCTTTCTGCGCGGCGGTTACGTCACCGACAAGCCGTAGCTCGCTAATGTTGTGGCCGTGTAACGCTTGGGCTTGCACGGTAGACCAATCGTGGAGTCCTGGAGAGGAGCCACGATGGCCGATGGGTTCGACGACGTTTACGTCGCTACCCGCCGCCAACTGCGCGGGGTCGCAGAAAGCCTGATCGCCGGCCCGCAATACCGGGTGTCGGGCACGATCAAGCTGGCTGTGCGCCCCGGCGGTTTTGCCGGCGTTGCCCTACCTATCTCCGTGCACGGCAGGGATCTGGTGTGGCTCGGCGGCGGCGCACCGCTTGCCGGCCCGGTCGGCGCCATTGCGGTCGCCGCGGGGGTGGAGGCGAATCCGCCCGAGGGCGTCTACGACCTGGCCGACCCGCTGCCCGCCGACGCTGTCCTCGATCTCGACGTCGGAGCCACCGAGTGGATACACCGGAGCCACTACGCGGGCGGCCACGCGCTCAAACAGGTTCTGCCAGAATGCCATCCGGTGCTGTGGCCGGAGCATTTCGACGTCGCGGCCACCGAGGACGAAGTGAACTACGGCGTGTCCGCCGGCGACGAGTACCACGCGACCCCGTACGCCTACGTCGGCCCGTGGGCCACGCGAAGCGGCCCGTTCTGGAACGCGCCGTTCGGAGCCATGTACCCGCTCAACCCTTCTCAGGATGTCGACGCACTGACCTCGCGCATCGCCGATTTCTTCCAGCGGGGCCTGCGAGAATTGTCGGATCGGTCATGATCACCACCGTGGATGAAATGACGCTCGTGGCCGCGCTGCGCGACCGCGACGAGTCGGCATTCGCCCAACTCGTCGACAAACACACCCCAGCGATGCTGAGGGTCGCGCGCGGGTACGTGCCCAACCATGAGATCGCCGAAGAAGTTGTCCAGGAAGCCTGGATCGCGCTGCTCAAGGGCATCGACAAGTTCGAAGGCCGGTCATCGCTTCGCACTTGGCTTTTCGCGGTGATGATCAACATCGCCAAGGCGCGCGGTGTGCGCGAGCGCCGTGACGCGGACGCCGCGGTCGCCGCCTTCACCGGCGGCACCGTCGACCCGGCACGTTTCCGGGGCGGCGACGACCCGTATCCGGGCCATTGGCTCCCTGACGAAGTGCCCTCGCCCTTTCCCGACACCCCGGAGGGGTCGGTGCTTGGCAGCGAGCTGGTCGACGTCGCGCGCCGCGAGCTCGACAAGCTGCCCGAACGGCAGCGCATCGTCGTCACCATGCGCGACATGCTCGGATTCGACTCAAGTGAGGTGGTTGAACTGCTCGACATCAGCACGGCCAACCAACGAGTGTTGCTGCACCGTGGCAGGGCCGCGGTTCGGCAGGTGCTCGAGGACTATCTGGCGGACCGCTCATGAGCACGGGACCGATGGACTGCAACGAGCTCGTCGAGCTCGTCACCGCCTACCTCGACGGTGAGCTCGACCCGGACACCCGGGCCCGCTTCGACACGCACCTGGTCGATTGCGACGGCTGCGAGAACTATCTTCAGCAGTTCCGTGAAACCGTCCGCACTGTCGGCAAGATCACCGACGACGAACTCGACCCGGCGTTCCGCAACCGGCTGCTGGACGCGTTCAAGGATTTCCGCTGATGCGCAGGCGGGGAGTTTGCGCTGATCATATGGCGGGAACACACAGCTCAGAACCAGCGTTAGGAACATCGTGGCTACGCAAGACATCACCGCCGAAGAGTTCAACGAGACCATCAACGACAACGACATCGTGCTGGTGGACTTCTGGGCATCGTGGTGCGGACCGTGTAAGGCGTTCGCCCCGGTGTTCGCCGCCTCGTCGGAGCAGCATCCCGACGTCGTGTACGCAAAGGTCGACACCGAGGCCGAGCAGCAGCTGGCCGCGGCGGCCGATATCCGCTCCATCCCCACGCTGATGGCATTCAAGAAGGGCAAGCTGGTGTTCAACCAGGCCGGCGCCCTTCGTCCGGCCGACCTCGAGCAGCTCGTGGAGAAGATCAAGGAGTTCGACATCGACGCCGCGATCGCCGCTCAGGGCAACGGCCAAGCGGAGTAAGCGGGCGCACGCGATAGCGTGCAGTCCGTGACCGAGCACCAAGACTTCGTTCTCGTCGACCGGCCGCGGCCCAACGTCGCCCTGGTGACGCTCAACCGGCCCGAACGCATGAACTCGATGGCATTCGACGTCATGGTTCCGCTGAAGAAGGTGCTCGAAGAGCTGACCTACGACAACTCGGTGCGGGCGATCGTGCTCACCGGCGCCGGGCGCGGCTTCTCGTCGGGCGCCGACCACAAATCCGCAGGCTCGGTGCCGCACATCGACGGGCTCACCCGGCCGACGTTCGCGCTGCGCTCGATGGAAGTGCTCGACGACGTGATTCTGTCGCTGCGCAAGATGCACCAGCCGGTGATCGCCGCGGTCAACGGCGCCGCGATCGGCGGAGGGCTGTGCCTCGCGCTGGCCTGCGACATCCGGGTCGCCGCGGACGGGGCGTACTTCCGCGCCGCGGGCATCAACAACGGGCTGACCGCCAGCGAGCTCGGCCTGTCCTACCTCTTACCCAAGGCGATCGGCACGTCGCGAGCGTTCGAGCTGATGCTGACCGGGCGCGACGTCGACGCGCAGGAGGCCGAACGCATCGGCCTGGTGTCGCGCGCCGTGCCCGACGATGACCTGCTCGAGGCCTGCTACGAGATGGCCGAGCGCATCGCGGGGTTCTCGCGGCCGGGTATCGAGTTGACCAAACGCACACTGTGGAGTGGACTGGACGCCGCTAGCCTGGAGGGGCACATGCAGGCAGAGGGCCTGGGACAACTCTTCGTGCGCCTGCTCACCGCCAACTTTGAGGAAGCGGTTGCCGCGCGCGCCGAGAAGCGCCCCGCCGCCTTCACCGACGACAAGTAAGAGGAGAGCAGCGTGATCACCGCAACGGACCTCGAGGTCCGCGCCGGGGCGCGCACGCTGCTGTCCACCGACGGTGCGGCGCTGCGGGTGCAGCCCGGCGACCGCATCGGGCTGGTCGGCCGAAACGGTGCTGGCAAGACCACCACCATGCGGATCCTGGCCGGCGAGAGCGAGCCGTACTCGGGCACCATCGCGCGAAGCGGGGAAATCGGTTATCTGCCACAGGATCCCAAGGAGGGCGACCTCGACATGCTGGCCCGGGATCGGGTGCTCTCGGCGCGCGGGCTCGACACATTGCTCGCCGACCTGGAGAAGCAGCAGGCGCTCATGGCCGAGGTAGCCGACGATGTCGCCCGTGACAAAGCGGTACGCCGCTACGGCGAGCTCGAAGAGCGGTTCTCGGCGCTTGGTGGGTATGCCGCCGAAAGCGAGGCAGGTCGGATCTGCGCGAGTCTCGGGCTACCGGAGCGGGTCCTGACCCAGCCGCTGCGGACGCTATCCGGCGGTCAGCGACGCCGAGTCGAGCTCAGTCGCATTCTCTTCGCCGCCTCCGACACCGGCTCGGGCTCGGACACCACTCTCTTACTCGACGAGCCCACCAATCACCTCGACGCCGACTCCATCGGCTGGTTGCGCAGCTTCCTGCAGAACCACACCGGTGGCCTGGTGGTCATCAGCCACAACGTCGAACTGCTCGCCGACGTGGTGAATCGGGTCTGGTTCCTCGACGCCGTGCGTGGCGAGGCCGACGTCTACAACATGGGCTGGCAGAAGTACCTCGATGCCCGCGCCACCGATGAACAGCGCCGCCGACGCGAACGCGCCAACGCAGAGAAGAAGGCCTCCGCGCTGCGCACCCAGGCCGCAAAGATGGGCGCCAAAGCTACCAAAGCGGTTGCCGCACAGAACATGCTGCGACGCGCCGAGCGGATGATCTCTGAACTCGACGACGAACGGGTGGCCGACAAGGTCGCCAAGATCAGGTTTCCCACACCCGCGGTGTGTGGTCGCACCCCACTCGTCGGCAAGGGGCTCACGAAGACCTACGGTTCGCTGGAGATCTTCACCGGCGTCGACCTGGCCATCGACAAGGGTTCGCGCGTCGTCGTGCTCGGGCTCAACGGCGCGGGCAAGACCACGCTGCTGCGCATCCTCGCTGGCGTCGAGAAGGCCGACGCAGGACAGATCGAGCCCGGCCATGGGCTGAAGCTCGGCTACTTCGCGCAGGAGCACGACACGATCGACGGAATGGCGTCGGTGTGGGAGAACATCCGACACGCCGCGCCCGACACCGGCGAGCAGGAGCTGCGCGGACTCCTTGGCGCGTTCATGTTCAGCGGCCCACAGCTGGAACAGCCGGCGGGCACGCTCTCCGGTGGCGAGAAGACCCGGCTTGCGCTCGCGGGCCTGGTTGCGTCGACCGCCAACGTGCTGCTGCTCGACGAGCCGACCAACAACCTTGACCCCGCGTCGCGTGAGCAGGTGCTCGACGCGCTGCGCAGCTACCACGGCGCGGTGGTGCTGGTGACGCACGACCCCGGTGCGGCCGAGGCACTCGATCCGCAACGGGTGGTGCTGCTGCCCGACGGCACCGAGGACTTCTGGTCCGACGACTACCGCGACCTCATCGAGTTGGCCTGATGGCCAATCAAATCCAACAGGTTTCGCGAATTTCGCCCGTCATTGTGTGAACGCTTCCTACGCTGGGTATGCCGGTATGCGTCGGGGCATCCAAAGCGGGGAGATGTCGAATGAAGAAAATGAATCAGTCCCGGGACAAACTCGTCACCGAGCTGCGCAGCGCGTATGAGGGGGGCGCCAGCATCCGCACGTTGGTGGCGACGACCGGGCGCTCATACGGTTCCGTTCACAGCATGTTGCGAGAATCGGGCACGACGATGCGCAGCCGCGGTGGTCCGAATCACCGCAGTCGGCGGGGTTAGGGTCGCTGCTGCCGAAGCGAGGCTTCGACGAGGTCCAGTACGGCACTGAGCTTTTCGGGGTCGTCGCCCGAAGCCAGCCGCGCCACCAGACCGTCGAGCACTAGGTCCAGGTACGTCTGCAGCACACCGCTCGGCACGTCGTCGCGCAGGCGGCCCGCCTGCTTCTGGCGACGTAGCCTGGCGGTGGTCGCGGCCGAGAGTTCGGCCGAGCGTTCCATCCAGCCGCGGTGAAACGCCGGGTCGTTGCGCAGCTTGCGGGCGATCTCGAGTCGGGTCGCCAGCCAGTCGAACTGTTCGGGGGCGGCCAGCATGTCACGCATCACCTGGACCAGACCCTCGCGCGACGCGACGTCTGCCATCCGCTCGGCGTCCTCGCGGGCCAGCTCGAAGAACAACGTGTCCTTGTCGCGGAAGTGATGGAAGATGGCGCCGCGCGACAGCCCGATGGTGTGCTCGAGCCGCCGCACGGTCGCCTTGTCGTAGCCGTATTCGGCGAAGCACCGCCGGGCGCCGTCAAGAATCTGGCGGCGGCGTGCCGCCAGATGGTCGTCCGTGACCCGGGGCATCCGCCGCTACGACTTCAGCATGTTGCGTAGCACGTATTGCAGGATGCCGCCGTTGCGGTAGTAGTCCGCCTCACCGGGGGTGTCGATGCGCACCACCGCATCGAACTCGACCTTCTCGCCACCCTCTTTGGTCGCGGTGACGTGCACCGTCTTGGGCGTCTTACCCTCGTTGAGCGCCTCGATGCCGCTGATGTCGAACGTCTCGGTGCCATCCAGCTTCAGCGACGCGGCCGACTCTCCCTCGGGGAACTGCAGCGGGATCACGCCCATGCCGATCAGGTTGGACCGGTGGATGCGCTCGAACGATTCGGTGATCACCGCGCGCACCCCCAGCAGGCTGGTGCCCTTGGCCGCCCAGTCGCGCGACGAGCCCGAGCCATATTCCTTGCCGCCGAGCACCACCAGCGGGATGTCTTGGGCCGCATAGTTTTGCGCGGCGTCGTAGATGAACGCCTGCTCGCCGTCCTTGGTGAAATCGCGGGTGTAGCCGCCTGCGACGTCGTCGAGCAACTGGTTGCGCAACCGGATGTTGGCGAACGTGCCGCGGATCATCACCTCGTGGTTGCCGCGCCGTGAGCCGTACGAGTTGTAGTTGGCTGCCTCAACGCCGTGCTCGTCCAGATACTGTGCCGCAGGCGTGCCCGCCTTGATGTTGCCGGCGGGGGAGATGTGGTCGGTGGTGACCGAATCACCCAGCAGTGCAAGCACTCTGGCGCCGGAGATATCGGTCACCGGCTCGGGCTCGGCGGGCATCCCATCGAAGTACGGTGGCTTGCGCACGTACGTCGAGTTCTCGTCCCATTCGAACGTGTTGCCGCTCGGCGTCGGCAGGTTGCGCCACCGCTCGTCACCCTTGAAGACATCGCCGTAGTTCTTGGTGAACATCTCCGTGCTGATCGCGGACGCGATGGTCTCGTCGATGTCCTTCTGCGACGGCCAGATGTCCTTCATGAAGACGTCGTTGCCATCGGTGTCCTGACCCAGCGGATCGTGCTCGAAATCGAAGTCCATGGTGCCCGCCAGCGCATAGGCGATGACCAGCGGCGGCGACGCGAGATAGTTCATCTTCACGTCGGGATTGATCCGGCCCTCGAAGTTGCGGTTACCCGAAAGCACCGCAGCCACCGACAGGTCGCAGTCGTTGATGGCCTTGCTGATTTCTTCAGGCAGCGGACCCGAGTTGCCGATGCACGTCGTGCAGCCGTAGCCGACCAGGTAGAAGCCCAGCTTCTCCAGATAGGGCCACAATCCGGCCTTGTTGTAGTAGTCGGTCACGACCTGGGAGCCGGGGGCCATGGTGGTCTTCACCCACGGCTTGGACATCAGGCCCTTCTCCACGGCGTTCTTGGCGAGCAGTGCCGCGCCCAACATGACCTCGGGGTTCGACGTGTTGGTGCACGACGTGATCGCCGCGATCACGACCGCGCCGTGGTCCAGGATGAACTCGCCGCGCCCCTCGCACTTGACGTCGACCGGGTGACTCGGCCGCCCGTTCGAGTTGACGGCCGCTGAGGGCACCGAGGTGTCGTTGTCGTCGAACGAGAGCACCGCGGGGTCGCTAGCCGGGAAAGACTCCTCGACAGCCTCGTCCAGCTTGGTGTGCTCGACCGGCAGGTTCTCCTCCACGTAGTTGTGGATGTCCTTGCGGAAGGCCGTCTTTGCGTCGGTGAGCTGGATGCGGTCCTGCGGCCGCTTCGGGCCTGCGATCGAGGGCACCACATCGGACAGGTCGAGTTCGATGTACTCGGAGAACTTGGGCTCGCGCGATGGGTCATGCCACATGCCCTGCTCTTTGGCGTACGCCTCGACCAGTGCCAGCTGCTGATCGCTGCGGCCGGTCAGCCGCAGATACTCGATGGTGACCTCGTCGATGGGGAAAGTTGCTGCGGTGGAGCCGAATTCGGGGCTCATATTGCCAAGCGTCGCGCGGTTGGCCAGCGGCACCTCGGCAACGCCGTCGCCGTAGAACTCGACGAACTTGCCGACCACACCGTGCTTGCGCAGCATCTCGGTGACGGTGAGCACCACGTCGGTCGCGGTCACACCGGGCTTGCGCTCGCCGGAGAGCTTGAAGCCGACGACGCGGGGGATGAGCATCGACACCGGCTGACCGAGCATGGCGGCCTCTGCCTCGATACCGCCGACGCCCCAGCCCAGCACGCCGAGGCCGTTCTCCATGGTGGTGTGGCTGTCGGTGCCGACACAGGTGTCCGGGTAGGCCACGCCATTGCGCTCCATCACCACACTGGCCAGGTATTCGATGTTGACCTGGTGCACGATGCCGGTGCCGGGCGGAACGACCTTGAAGTCGTTGAACGCGCCCTGGCCCCAGCGCAGGAATTGGTACCGCTCGCCGTTGCGCTCGTACTCGATCTCGACGTTGCGCTCGAACGCGTTGGCGGTTCCGAACAGGTCGGCAATCACGGAGTGGTCGATGACCAGGTCGGCGGGCGCCAGCGGATTGACCTTTTCGGCGTCACCGCCGAGATCGCCGACGGCTTCTCGCATGGTGGCCAGGTCGACGATGCATGGCACGCCGGTGAAGTCCTGCATGATCACCCGTGCCGGAGTGAACTGGATCTCCACGCTCGGGTCGGCCGATGGATCCCAGTTGGCGATGGCCTCGATGTGGTCCTTGGTGATGTTGGTGCCGTCCTCGGTGCGCAGCAGGTTCTCGGCCAGCACCTTGAGGCTGTAGGGAAGTTTCTCGGTACCGGGGACCGCGTCGAGGCGGTAGATCTCGTAGCTCTCGTCCCCGACCTTGAGGGTGTCTCGGGCTCCAAACGAATTGACCGAATATACCTTGCTGCTCACATCAACTCCCGGTTGGTTCTCGCCGCGACGGGCTGTGTCGGCGGCACTCGCAATTCTAACAGTACGCTTGTCCTGCAAAACTCCAAAGGGCTGGGTTCAGTCTTGTCCTTGCAGCCGCGTGCTGCCACTGCAACGAGTACCCATCACGTACCGTGCTCTTCGTGACCGGACCGCACGTCATCCCGTTTCTTCCGGCGTACATCCCGCCGGAGGTGTGTTCGCCCGTCGGGCAGGATCCGGCAACAACGCCGGTCGACACCTGTATGAGCCTGGTGATCGAGGACGTGCGCGACGACGGGGTGAGCGCGCCGCCGGACTCCGAGAAGACCGAGCTGGCGGACGTCGTCGCCGAGGCCAAACAGAAGGGGATCGACCTCAAGATCGTCGTGGTCGACAGGAACCCCCCGACCGACCCGCCGCTGCGCGATATCGCCACCGAGGTCGGCGAGGCATTTCCCGGATCGACGGTGCTTGTGCTGAGTCCGAATGAGGCGGGGACCTTCAGTACGACATTCGATCGGGTGACGCTGGAGGCCGGCCAAGACGTCGCCGAGAGCCGTGGTCCTGTGCAGGGTTCGAAGAATTTCGTCAGTGAGTTGACGACGCAGCATTTTCCGTGGACGCCATTCACGATTGTCATCGTGCTGGGGGTCGTCGCGGCCGTCGTCGCCACTCGTATCCTGCGGATTCGCGGCAAACGTGCGGTCATGGCGGATACCGCGCCCGGCTCTGCTGAATGAACTGCTAACGCGCAGCGGCAAATTCAAAGATCACGCTGCGGTCACGCTACATTCAATTACAAACTTGTAATTCGTGACTAAAGTTTCTTTAGCGTCAGATGTGACGTACGGTGCAGACGGAGCCTCTTGTTGCAGTTGTGTTTGGTGTGACTCCTGTTGCAAAAGGCGCCCGACGAATGTGCCGGCACGTTCGCGTTGAGCCCTAGGAGACTTGAGTCGAATGAGACGCTCCCGTCGCGCCTCTGATTCGCGGCTGTTCTGGCGGGTCTGCGCGGTTCCGCTGACGATCGGCATGCTGTTGACCACACCCGGTCTTGCCGACGCGCAGCCCGACACCCTCTCGTCATTGGTTGCCGCCGTCGCCAATACCAATCAGAAGCTCGTCGAACTCGGTGCCGCGATCCAGGCTCAGCAGGAAGGTGTCAACAAGGCGATCGTCGACGTGCAGACCGCGCGGGACAACGCCGCTGCCGCCCAGTTGGAGGTCGACGCCAGCCAGCGACGCGTCGAGGACGCCAACACCGCTATCGCCTCCGCCCAGGAGCGCTTCGACACCTTTGCCGCCGCAACATATGTCAACGGCCCTTCCGATTCGTATCTGACCGCGGGCGACCCTGCCGAGATCCTCACCACCGCCGCTGCCGGCCAGACGTTGTCGGTCAGCGCCCAGCAGGTGGTCACGAATCTGCAGCGGGCCAGGACCGAACAGGTAAATAAGGAGTCGGCCGCCCGGCTGGCGAAGCAGAACGCCGATCAGGCGGTCGCGGACGCCGAAGCCAGTCAGCAGACCGCGGTTTCGGCGCTGACCGAAGCGCAGGAGACGTTCAAGACCCAGCAGGCCGACCTCGACCGGCTGACCGACGAGCGGGCCGCGGCGCAAGCCAAGCTCGACGAGGCCCGCAACTGGTCGGCGCCTGCGGCTGCCAAGCCCGCCGCCGCGGCGCCAAGCAACAACCCCTCCGCGGACTGGGATCGCGCACCAGAGGGCGTCGACCCGGCAACAGGTAACTGGGCGACGCCGTGGGACCCGTTCCTGCCCGCCATCCCCAGCGCTTTCGTCAGCGGCGACCCGATCGCGATCATCAACTCGATCCTGGGCATCATGTCCACGTCGGCACAGGCCACCGCGGATATGGGCCGCAGCTTCCTGCAGAAGCTCGGGCTGCTTCCCACGCCCACCGGCTACACCAACGGTGCCATCCCGCAGGTGTACGGCAGGGACGCCACCGAGTACGTGATCCGCCGCGGCATGTCCGTGATGGGTACGCCGTATTCGTGGGGTGGTGGCAACGCCGCAGGAGCGAGCCGCGGTATCGATTCGGGCTCTGGCACAGTCGGATTCGACTGCTCGGGTCTGATGCTGTTCATGTTCGCAGGCGTCGGCATCAAGCTCGACCATTATTCGGGCTCGCAGTACAACGCGGGCCGCAAAATCCCGTCATCGCAGATGCGCCGCGGCGACATGATCTTCTACGGGCCCAACGCCAGCCAGCACGTCGCGATGTACCTCGGCGACGGCCAGATGCTCGAGGCGCCGTACACCGGGTCGGTGGTCAAGATCTCGCCGGTCCGCACCAGCGGTATGACTCCATACGCGACCCGGCTCATTGAATGGTGATGAAAAGGATTAAATTGCGCCCCAGGCATTTTCGCGGCCCTTCGGTTCTCGTGCTGTTGGTGTCGGTGGCGGCCCTGCTGTTCGGCCTCGCGACACCGGCCACCGCGCAACCCGACGACGGTCAATGGGATCCCACGCTGCCCAAGCTGATCAGCTCGGGCGCGCCAGGCGATCCGCTGGCAATCGCCAACGCGTCGCTGGCAGCGACCGCCCAAGCCACGCAGGCCACGATGGACCTCGGCCGGAAGTTTCTGTCCAGCTTGGGACTTGCTCCCGCTGAAGCAGCCGGCGTCTCGCCGGGCGCCCGGGTGCGCGGACCGGCGGCCATCGAGTACGTGATCCGGCGTGGCGCGTCGCAGATGGGTGTGCCGTACTCGTGGGGCGGCGGGAAGCCGACCGGGCCCAGCACCGGCGTGGACTCCGGCGCCAACATCGTCGGCTACGACTGCTCGGGGTTCACCCAGTTCTCCTACGCCGGGGTCGGGGTGCTGATCCCGAAGTACTCCGGCGACCAGTACGACACCGGCCGCAAGGTGCCGGTGTCGCAAGCCAAACGCGGCGATCTGTTGTTCTGGGGTCCTGGCGGCAGCCAGCACGTCGCGATGTATCTGGGCGGCGGTCAGATGCTGGAAGCCTCGGGAAGCGCCGACAAGGTCACCGTCAGCCCGGTGCGGCGCGGCGGCCTGCAGCCGTATGCGGCGCGCATTATCGAATCCTGAGCGGGGCCTGAGCAGAACCTGAGGCGCTCCGTTGAATGTCTCCTCGCGCAAGCGCTCGTCGCTGGGCAACGTCGACGGATTCCGAACTGCCTGGAATAGTTGACGACGAGCGTGTGGCCACCAGAGGCCGGCGCGGCTACGACCAGCGTGTTAGAGGATGTGGGAGGAACGTTGATGACGTCACCGAGTGGGCCGCCGCAGGGCGCCGGAGGGTTTTCCGGCCAGGGCCCGGCGCAGGGCTTCGCCCCGGGCCCGACCGGCTCTCACGCTGCGCCGCCGAACAACGGCGGGCTTCAACAAGAGGTCCACACCCTCGAGCGCGCGATCTTCGAGGTCAAGCGGATCATCGTCGGCCAGGACCTTCTGGTCGAGCGGATGCTTGTCGGCCTGCTCGCCAAGGGCCATGTGCTGCTCGAAGGTGTGCCCGGGGTGGCCAAGACGCTGGCCGTCGAGACGTTCGCCAAGGTGGTCGGCGGCACGTTCGCCCGCATCCAGTTCACCCCCGACCTGGTGCCCACCGACATCGTCGGCACCAGGATCTACCGCCAGGGTAAGGAGGAGTTCGAAATTGAACTCGGCCCGGTGGTGGTCAACTTCCTGCTCGCCGACGAGATCAACCGCGCGCCGGCCAAGGTGCAGTCGGCGCTGCTGGAGGTCATGGCCGAGCGCAAGATCTCGATCGGCGGCAAGACGTTCCCCCTGCCCGCCCCGTTCCTCGTGATGGCGACCCAGAACCCGATCGAGCAGGAAGGCGTGTATGCCCTGCCGGAAGCGCAGCGCGACCGCTTCCTGTTCAAGCTCAACATCGACTACCCGTCGCCGGAGGAAGAGCGCGAGATCATCTACCGGATGGGCGTCAAGCCGCCGGAGCCCAAAGCGGTCCTCGCTCCAGGTGACCTCCTTCGTCTGCAGGACGTCGCCGCCAACAACTTCGTGCACCACGCGCTGGTCGACTACGTAGTCCGCGTCGTCACCGCCACCCGCACCCCCGGCAAGTTCGGCATGCCCGACGCCGAGTCGTGGATCGCGTACGGCGCTTCGCCACGCGCCTCGCTGGGCATCATCGCGGCGTCGCGGGCCCTGGCCCTAGTTCGCGGCCGTGACTACGTCGTCCCGCAGGATGTCGTCGAGGTCATTCCGGATGTGCTTCGGCATCGGCTCGTGCTGACCTATGACGCCCTTGCCGACGAGATCTCCGCGGAAACCGTGATCAACCGGATCATGCAAACCGTCGCGCTGCCGCAGGTGAATGCGATTCCGCAGCAAGGTCATTCGGTGCCGCCCGTCGTGCCCGCCGCAGCGGCAGCGGCCAGCGGTCGGTGACGAGTTCCCGACGTGCGGTCGACCTGCCGTCACTCAAGCGCGGGGAGATCCGTGACCCCGCACTGACGGCGGCGCTGCGCAAGCTGGAGCTGACGGTGCGCCGAAAGCTCGACGGTGTGTTGCACGGCGACCACCTGGGCCTGCTGCCCGGCCCGGGCTCCGAGCCGGGGGAGTCGCGGATCTACCAGCCCGGCGACGATGTGCGCCGGATGGACTGGTCGGTCACCGCGCGCACAACGCATCCACATGTGCGGCAGATGATCGCCGACCGCGAGCTGGAAACGTGGCTGGTGATCGATATGTCGGCCAGCCTGGACTTCGGCACCGCAGGGTGCGAAAAGCGTGACCTTGCGGTGGCGGCCGCGGCGGCGATCACGTTCCTCAACAGCGGGGGCGGCAACAGGATTGGCGCGATCATCGCCAACGGCGACTCCGTGCGGCGGGTTCCTGCGCTGTCCGGCCGCATGCACGAGCAGGAAATGCTGCGCACCATCGCCACGATGCCCAAGGCGCCGACGGGCGTGCGCGGCGACCTGGCCGCCGCCATCGACTCGCTGCGCAGGCCCGAGCGCCGTCGCGGGATGGCGGTGATCATCAGCGACTACCTCGGACCGATCAATTGGATGCGTCCGCTTCGGGCCATCGCAGGACGGCACGAGGTGCTCGGCATCGAGGTGCTTGATCCGCGCGACGTCGAACTGCCGCCGGTCGGCGACGTCATCCTTCAGGACACCGAAACCGGCGTCACCCGCGAATTCACCATCGACGAACAGCTGCGCACCGATTTCGAGAAGGCAGCGGCCGCGCACCGCGCCGAGGTGGCGCGAACGCTGCGCCGCTGCGCTGCGCCCCTGCTCTCGTTGCGCACCGATCGGGACTGGATCGCCGACGTGGTCCGGTTCGTCGCCAACCGGAAGCGCGGCGGCGTCATGGCCGGACGCTAGTACGCAACTGAAATGATAAGTAGCACATGACTTTACCGTTGCTCGGACCCATGACACTTTCGGGTTTCGAACACGCTTGGTTCTTCCTTTTTCTGCTCGTGGCGCTCGGCCTGGTCGGTGTCTACATCGTGGTGCAGATGGCCAGGCACAAGCGCATGTTGCGGTTCGCCAACATGGAGCTGCTCGAGAGCGTGGCCCCCAAGCGACCGTCGCGCTGGCGCCACCTTCCTGCGATCCTGCTCATCACCTCCATGGTGCTGTTCACCGTCGCGATGGCCGGACCCACCCACGACGTCCGGATCCCGCGTAACCGCGCGGTCGTCATGCTGGTGATCGACGTGTCGCAGTCCATGCGGGCCACCGACGTCGCGCCAAGCCGGCTGGCCGCCGCGCAGGAGGCTGCCAAGCAGTTCGCCGACCAACTCACGCCCGGCATCAACCTCGGCCTGATCGCCTACGCGGGCACCGCGACGGTGCTGGTGTCGCCGACGACCAACCGCGATTCGACCAAGGTCGCGATCGACAAGCTGCAGCTGGCCGATCGCACCGCCACCGGTGAGGGCATCTTCACCGCGCTGCAGGCCATCGCCACCGTCGGCGCGGTGATCGGCGGTGGCGACGAACCGCCACCCGCACGGGTCGTGCTGATGTCCGACGGCAAGGAGACGGTGCCGTCGAACCCGGACAACCCCAAGGGCGCCTACACCGCGGCACGCACCGCCAAGGACCAGGGTGTGCCGATATCCACGGTGTCGTTCGGCACACCGTACGGCTACGTCGAGATCAACGAACAACGCCAGCCCGTTCCTGTCGATGACGAGATGCTCAAGAAGATCGCCGAGCTGTCCGGCGGCGAGGCTTACACCGCATCCAGCCTCGAGCAGCTCAAGGAGGTCTTCACCAACCTCCAGGAGCAGATCGGCTACGAGACCATCAAGGGCGACGCCAGCGTGGGCTGGCTGCGGCTCGGCGCGCTGGTGCTGGCCGCCGCGGCGCTGGCAGCACTGACGATCAACCGGCGCTTGCCCAACTAAGGCGATTTCTTAAGAACGCCGTGCAGGCACTAAGTTGGCGGGCATGCCCGAATTCGTATCGCGCTCCGTACTCGTGACCGGCGGTAACCGCGGCATCGGTCTCGCCATCGCCCAGCGACTCTCGGCCGACGGGCACAAGGTTGCCGTCACGCACCGTGGCTCTGGCGCACCGGATGGACTGTTCGGAGTCGAGTGCGACGTGACCGACAACGACGCCGTCGACCGCGCATTCAAGGAGATCGAGGAGCACCAGGGGACGGTCGAGGTGCTGGTGTCCAACGCAGGCATCTCCGCGGACGCGTTCCTCATCCGGATGACCGAGGAGAGATTCGAGAAGGTCATCGACGCGAACCTCACCGGCGCGTTCCGGGTGGCACAGCGGGCGTCGCGCAGCATGCAGAAGAAGCGATTCGGCCGGATGATCTTCGTGGGTTCGGTCTCCGGCACCTGGGGCATCGGCAACCAGGCCAATTACGCGGCCTCCAAGGCCGGCTTGATCGGCATGGCCCGATCGATCTCCCGCGAGCTGTCGAAGGCGGGCGTTACCGCAAACGTGGTGGCTCCCGGCTACATTGACACCGAGATGACCCGCGCGCTGGATGAGCGGATTCAAGCGGGGGCACTGGAATTCATCCCCGCGAAACGGGTCGGCACCGCCGACGAGGTCGCCGGGGTGGTCAGCTTCCTCGCATCCGAGGATGCCAGCTACATCTCGGGTGCGGTAATTCCTGTCGACGGCGGCATGGGTATGGGCCACTAAGAAGATAAGGACTGATATGGCAGGGTTTCTCGAAGGCAAGCGCATCCTCGTCACGGGGATCATCACCGACTCGTCGATCGCGTTCCACATTGCGCGGGTCGCGCAGGAAGAGGGCGCGGAGCTGGTGCTGACCGGCTTCGATCGGATGAAGCTGATCCAGCGGATCGCGGACCGGTTGCCGAAACCGGCCCCGTTGCTGGAGCTCGATGTGCAGAACGAAAAGCATCTCGACACGCTGGCCGAACGGGTCACCGAGGTGATCGGTGACGGCAACAAGCTCGACGGTGTCGTGCACTCGATCGGCTTTATGCCGCAGAGCGGGATGGGCATCAACCCGTTCTTCGACGCGCCGTACGAAGACGTCGCCAAGGGCATCCACATCTCGGCGTTTTCGTACGCCTCGCTGGCCAAGGCGGTGCTGCCGATCATGAACAGCGGCGGCGGGATCGTCGGCATGGACTTCGACCCGACAAGGGCGATGCCCGCCTACAACTGGATGACGGTGGCCAAGAGTGCGCTGGAGTCGGTCAACCGTTTCGTTGCGCGCGAGGCAGGCCCTTACGGCGTGCGGTCGAATCTGGTTGCGGCAGGCCCGATTCGCACACTCGCCATGAGCGCGATTGTCGGCGGCGCGCTCGGCGACGATGCTGGTGACCAGATCAAGTTGCTCGAAGAGGGCTGGGATCAGCGGGCACCGCTTGGCTGGAACATGAAGGACCCGACGCCGGTTGCGCGCACAGTCTGCGCGCTGATCTCCGATTGGCTGCCCGCCACCACGGGCACGGTCGTCTACGCCGACGGTGGCGCCAGCACGCAGTTGCTGTAATGGAGTGCTCGGATTTTGACGCCCTTCTGCTGCTGTCGTTCGGCGGGCCGGAGGGTCCCGAACAGGTGATGCCGTTCCTGGAGAACGTCACTCGCGGCCGGGGCATCCCGCCGGAGCGGCTCGCTGCGGTTGCCGAGCATTATCTGCATTTCGGCGGTGTCTCGCCGATCAACGGGATCAACCGCGAGCTGATCACCGCTATCGAGGCCGTCATCGACCTTCCGGTGTACTTCGGCAACCGCAACTGGGAGCCGTACGTCGAGGACACCGTGGCCGCAATGCGGGACAACGGGATTCGACGTGCTGCGGTGTTCACCACGTCGGCGTGGGGCGGTTACTCCAGCTGCAGACAGTATGTCGAGGACATCGCGAGGGCCCGCGCGGCGGCAGGGGAGCAGCAGGCACCGGAACTGGTGAAGCTGCGCCAGTACTTCGACCACCCGCTGTTCGTGGAGATGTTCACCGATGCGATCGCGGCGGCCGCCCAGACGCTGCCCGACACCGTGCGCGGCGATGCCAGGCTGGTGTTCACGGCGCACTCCATCCCGCTGGCGGCCCGATCCCGTTGCGGCCCCGACCTCTACAGCCGCCAGGTCGCTTACGCATCGCGCCTTGTCGCGTCGGCGGCTGGCTACTCCGATTACGACCAGGTGTGGCAGTCCCGCTCAGGGCCGCCGCAAGTGCCGTGGCTGGAACCCGACATCGGCGACCATCTTGCCGCGCTCGTCGAAGGCGGCACCAAGGCGGTAATCGTCTGCCCGATAGGGTTTGTCGCCGACCACATCGAGGTGGTGTGGGACCTGGACTCCGAGCTACGCGAGCAGGCGCAAAAGGCGGGCATCGCCTTGGCCAGGGCCGGAACACCCAACGCCGAAGCCCGCTTCGCGCAACTGGCAGTCGACCTGATCGACGAGGTGAAAACCGGTCGCGAGCCGTCACGGGTCAGCGGCTCGGATGCGCCTCCGCTGCAGGGGTTTTCGATCAATGGCGTGGTCTGCACCCCGAACTGCGCCTGACGGCTCACAGCCGGTTGACAGAATTCCCGATAGCGGGGGCCGATCAATGGGTGTCAGCCACAACGACATCTGCTGAGCGGCGCGCAACTCTGGAAAGGGCAGGGATACCTAGGCTTTCGAAGGAGTGCCACCATGCGAAAAGGAATGAAGTCCATCACTGCGGCGGTCGCGACAGGCGTCGCCGCAATCACAATCGCCGCTGCCCCGGTGGCGGCGGCCGATCCAGCCGGCTTTCACGGAGGCGGCGGTGGCTACCACGGCTTTCATGGCGGCGGCTACCACGGCGACTACGGCTTTCACGGTGGCTACGGTGGGCGCGGCGGTTATGGGTGGGGCCCACATTGGTGGCCGTGGGGTTGGGGTTACTGAGTAGTCCGGTCGGCTACTGCCAGGCCGAGTGCAGGATCGCGTCGACCGCGGCCAGCCGCGCCGACCTGACCACACCGGTCAGCGGGCGCAGAGCGTCGCTGGCGATCTGCACCTCCGATGAACTCTGCAGCCCGATCGGGATCAGGCCAGAGCTCACCGTGATGATCGCATCGACGTGCGCGGCGTTCTCCAGCACGCGCAGCGCGCGGGTCGGGGCATGGTCGGGAATCCGGTGCAGTCGCCCGGATTCCAGCACCTGCTCGACAAGTGCACGCGGGTCGGCAACGTCGGTGCCTGCGGCTCCCGCGCGCAACGCGCCAAGCGCGTCCGCTGCCGAACGGACCGCCGAGCGCAACTCGAATTCGGCCTCACCGAGGTCGAGAGACACCGGGAGCGCCGCACCCGGCACCGAGTACACCGTCCACGAGAGCGAGCGCGGCTCCGGCTCGAACTCCGACTCCTCTTCTTCGATGTCGTCGTAGTCGAAATCCGGCACCAAACCGATCGCCGACGACGGGTCGCGGGCGATGATGATCGCCTCGCCCGTCGTAATCGCATCGCGCTGGAACTGGGTGCCCGCAGGGAGCCCTCGTACATCGCCAGGCACGGGCAGCGCAACGCCGAACGAGGGCGTCGAGGCAGGCGGGCCCGCGGCGGTGCGCACCGTCTGCAGCAGCGAAACCGCACCCGAGTGGTTGAGATCCGGCCAGGGCAGGCCCGTGCGGCCGGCCGCAACGGAATCGTAGGCCGTCACGGAATGCCTTGGTGCCCATTGCGATAACGAATCCAAGACATCGTCGGGCGCGGCAACGCCCGCCAGCCAGGCGTTGGCCCACACCGATAGTGAAACACTCGGACACCACATGATGCTCGCAGTGTAGTAGTTAGCCGCGAATTGGGTCGGCTACAAGATAGGCTGGCGCCATGCCCGTCTGGTTGATCTGGCTAATAGCGGCGCTGGGCCTCGCCGGTGCGGAAGCGCTGACCGGTGATTTGTTTTTGCTCATGCTCAGCGGTGGCGCGTTGGCCGCTGTCGGCTCGAGCCTGATCTTTGACAACTACGTCATCGACGGCGCCGTCTTCCTGGTGGTTTCGATCTTGCTCCTGGTGCTCGTCAGGCCCGTGCTGCGCCGCCGATTCGAAGGAGGCCCTGGCCTGCCCGATCGGCCCAAGGCTCTCGAGGGCAAGAACGCCCTCGTCCTTGACCGGGTCGGACGTCATGAAGGCCAGGTGAAGCTCGACGGTGAAATCTGGACGGCGCGGCCGTACAACGACGACGATGTGTTCGAACCGGGGGACCACGTGACGGTCGTCCACATCGACGGCGCGACCGCCGTCGTCTCCAAGGTCCTCTAGAACAGACTGCGCAACTAACGGAAGGAACCGTCATGGATGGTGCTATCGCCGGCCTGATTCTCGTGGGGGTGCTGGTGGTGTTCGCCGCCATCGTCGTCGCCAAGTCGGTCGCGTTGATCCCGCAGGCCGAGGCCGCGGTGATCGAGCGACTTGGCCGCTACAGCAAGACGGTGTCGGGTCAGCTGACGCTGCTGCTGCCGTTCGTCGACAAGATCCGTGCGCGCGTCGACCTTCGTGAGCGCGTGGTGTCCTTCCCGCCGCAGCCGGTGATCACCGAGGACAACCTGACGGTCAACATCGACACCGTCGTCTACTTCCAGGTCACTAACCCGCAGGCCGCGGTGTATCAGATCAGCAACTACATCGTCGGCGTCGAGCAGCTGACCACCACCACGCTGCGCAACGTCGTCGGCGGCATGACGCTGGAGCAGACCCTGACGTCGCGCGACCAGATCAACGGACAGCTGCGCGGGGTGCTCGACGAGGCCACCGGTCGCTGGGGCCTGCGTGTGGCACGGGTTGAGCTGAGGTCGATCGACCCGCCGCCGTCGATCCAGGACTCGATGGAAAAGCAGATGCGTGCCGACCGCGAGAAGCGCGCCATGATCCTGACCGCCGAGGGCAGTCGTGAGGCGGCGATCAAGCAGGCCGAGGGTCAGAAACAAGCGCAGATCCTGTCCGCCGAGGGCGCCAAGCAGGCCGCGGTGCTGGCGGCCGAGGCCGATCGGCAGTCCCGGATGCTGCGCGCCCAAGGCGAGCGAGCCGCGCAATACCTGGTGGCCCAGGGCCAGGCCAAGGCCATCGAGAAGACTTTTGCCGCGATCAAGAGGGGCAGGCCGACGCCTGAGATGCTGGCCTACCAGTACCTGCAGACGCTTCCGCAGATGGCCAAGGGCGAGGCGAACAAGGTGTGGCTGGTGCCGAGTGATTTCGGATCGGCACTGGAGGGTTTCACCAAGATGTTGGGTGCCCCGGGTTCGGACGGTGTCTTCCGGTACACCCCGTCGCCGGTGGAGGAGGACCTGCCCAAGCCCGAGGACGACTCCGACGAGGTCGCCGAATGGTTCACCACCCAGACCGATCCGGAGATCGCAAGAGCCGTGGCCAAGGCGGAAGCCGACGCACGCGCTCCGATACAGAGCGCGATCCCGGCCGCACCGATCGATCCGCTGCCACCGATGCAGTACCCGCCGCTGTCGCAGCAGTCGCAGAGTGGCCCACCGCAGTCGGGCCGGCACAGCGGCTCGACTGAGATCTAGGTGATCGCCGGCTCGGTGAGCTGATCGGATTCGGCGATACGTTCGGCGTGGTGACGATGGTGCGCGCGGATCTCGTAGACCAGGCCGGCGATGCCGACGCTGGCGGTGCACAGCGACACGACGAACAGCAACGGGCTGATGTTGCCGGTCAGGGCGTCTCCGAGGATGACGACGGCCGCGGTGCCCGGCAGCAGTCCGGCCAGGGTGGCCAGCGCGTAGGGCAGCACCCGCACCGCTGACGCCCCTGCGGTGTAGTTCAGCACGGAGAACGGCACCGCGGGGATCATCCGCATCGACAGGATCGCCAGCCAGCCGCGTTCCCGCAGCCGGGCGTCCAGTGAGTCGATCCTGGGGTGGCGGACCAGCCGGTTGAGGTGTAGCCCGAGCTTGCGGATCATCAGGAGCGCGATGACGGCGCTCACGGTGCTGGCCCCTACCGCCAGCGGCACCCCGATGACGGGCCCGAAAAGCAGGCCCGCGGCCAACGTGAACGCGGTGCGCGGGAACGGAAACACGGTCACCACGATGTGGGCTGCCAGGAACGCCAACGGGAACCACGGCCCGACCGAGGTTGCCCAGTCACGCAGCTGCACCGCGGTGGGCAGAGGAACCAGAAACGCAACTGCGATGAGAATCACAATTGCTGCCAGGATGGCGAAGAACCGGCGAGGGGGCACCTGCGATGCCGTCGTGATCACCGCAGCACGCAGCGCGCGAAGGGTGTTGACGACGGCTTTCACAGTTACCAAGACTACGGGCCGCCAACAGATAACTCCCGCCAACGTTGTCGTGAGTCGGACGCCCGGCGGACAAGAGTGTGACCGCGATCATTTAGCCTGATGGACGTGCAGAAATCCAGTGCCGGAGATATTGCCGAGTCGGATATCGCGCGGTGGCGCTCGGGCGTAGCCGGTGTGCTGGCCAAGAGCACCCGTTCCGAGCCTGACGAGCTGCCGGCCGAACCCGAGCGGCTGCTGGATTCGCCCACCTACGACGGCTTCCCGATCCGCCCGTTGTACACCGGTCTCGACGAGCTGCCCGAGCCCGCGCTGCCGGGCAACTGGCCGTTCCTGCGCGGCGGCGACGCGCGGCGTGACGTCAAGTCCGGATGGAAAGTCGCCGAAGCGTTTCCCGTCAACGGGTCCGGGGTGGCCGAGGGCAACGGCGCCGTGCTGGTTGCGCTGACCGAAGGCGTCAGCGCGCTGGTGCTGCGGGTCGGAGACGGAGTGCCCGTCGCCGACGTGGACCGGCTACTCGAGGGTGTGTTCCTTGATCTGGTGCCGGTGATCCTTGAAGTCTCTGGCGCCGACTACGTGGCCGCCGCCGATGCGGTGCTGGCGCTGGTGACCGACATGGACGAGGACCAGCGCTCACGGCTGTCGCTTGATCTGGGCGCCGACCCGCTGACCGCGCCGCTGAGCGGGACGTCTGCGGCCGAACTGTCCGACGTCGCCGCGATGGCGGCAAGAGTCAGCTCATACGACGGCGGCGTGCGTGCGATCACCGTCGACGGCCCCGCTTTCCACCACCTTGGTGCCAGCGCGTCATGGGAATTGGCAGGCAGCGTTGCGGCCGGGGTGGCCTACCTGCGCACGCTCACGGACGGTGGCATCGGGGTTGCAGACGCGTTGCGGCAGATCGCTTTCCGCTTCGCCGCCGACGACGACCAGTTCATGACCATCGCGAAACTGCGTGCCGGCCGTCAACTTTGGGCTCGGGTCGCCGAGGTCGTTGGAGAGGCCGACGCGGGCGCTGCGACCGTGCATGCGGTGACGTCGCTGGCGATGATGACACAACGGGATCCGTGGGTGAACATGCTGCGCACCACGCTTGCCGCATTCTCGGCGGGAGTCGGTGGTGCCGACACCGTGCTGGTGCATCCGTTCGACGTCGCAATTCCCGGCGGCTTCCCCGGTACCGCAGCGAGTTTCGCGCGGCGCATCGCTCGCAACACGCAGCTGCTGCTGCTGGAGGAGTCGCACATCGGCCGCGTGCTCGATCCCGCGGGTGGATCGTGGTTCGTCGAGGACCTCACCAAACAACTGGCCGACCAGGCATGGAAGCACTTCCAGGACATCGAGTCCCGCGGCGGGTTCGTGGCGGCCCGCGACTTCGTCGTCGAACAGATCACAGACGTCGCGCGGCGGCGGACCGACGACATCGCGCACCGACGCACCGCGATCACCGGTGTGAACGAATTTCCGAACCTTGCGGAACCACCTCTGCCGCACAGTGACTCGCCCGGCGCGGTGGCGCGATATGCGGCAGGCTTCGAGGCGCTGCGCAACCGCTCTGATGCGTTCCTTGAGAAGCGCGGGAGCCGGCCGCAGGTGTCGCTCGTTGCGCTCGGTCCGCTTGCCGAGCACAACATCCGCACGACCTTCGCCTCGAACCTTCTCGCGTCCGGCGGGATCGAGACCGTTACCGATGAAACTGGGCCCTCCGAGATCGCGGTGATCTGCGGCACGGATGCCCGCTACGCAACCGAGGCGTCCGCGGCCGTCGACGCCGCGCGCAACGCCGGAGCGTCGTACGTCCTGCTCGCCGGGCCCGAAAAGGCGGTGGCCGAAGCGGATTCGAAACCCGACGGATTCCTGACCGCCAAGATCGACGCGGTCGAGGCGTTATCGGACCTGCTGACCCGATTGGGGGCATGAGATGACCACCACCACAGGAATTGGCAGCTTCGCCGACGTCCCGCTGCATGGCGAGCGCAGCGTCCAGCCCGCGAGTGAAGCGGCCGTCGCCGAGCACCTCGAAGCCGCGGCCGCGGCGCACGGTTACTCCAAAGACCAGCTCGACTGGGTCACCCCTGAGACCATCACCGTCAAGCCGGTCTACGTCGCCGCTGACCGTGACGCCGCCGTCGCGGCCGGTTACCCGCTGGACAGCTTCCCAGGCGAACCACCGTTCGTGCGCGGGCCGTATCCGACGATGTACGTCAACCAGCCGTGGACCATCCGGCAGTACGCGGGGTTCTCCACTGCGGCGGAGTCCAACGCCTTTTATCGCCGCAACCTGGCCGCCGGTCAGAAGGGCCTTTCGGTGGCGTTCGACCTGGCCACCCACCGCGGCTACGATTCGGACCACCCGCGCGTTGCCGGCGACGTCGGAATGGCAGGGGTGGCAATCGATTCCATCCTCGACATGCGTCAGCTGTTCGACGGCATCGACCTTTCGACGGTGTCGGTGTCGATGACCATGAACGGTGCGGTGCTGCCGATTCTGGCGCTCTACGTGGTGGCGGCCGAGGAGCAGGGTGTGCCGCCGGAGAAGCTCGCGGGGACCATTCAGAACGATATCCTCAAAGAGTTCATGGTCCGGAACACCTACATCTATCCGCCCAAGGCGTCGATGCGGATCATCTCCGACATCTTCGGATACACCAGCACCAAGATGCCGAAGTTCAACTCGATCTCGATCTCCGGCTACCACATCCAAGAGGCCGGTGCCACAGCGGATCTGGAGCTGGCCTACACGCTGGCCGACGGTGTCGAGTACATCAAGGCCGGGCTGGACGCGGGCCTGGACATCGATAAGTTCGCCCCGCGCCTTTCGTTCTTCTGGGGCATCGGGATGAACTTCTTCATGGAGGTGGCCAAGCTGCGCGCCGGCCGGCTGCTGTGGAGTGAGCTCGTCGCGGAGTTCGGAACCCAAAGCCCGAAATCTAGGTCATTGCGCACCCATTCGCAGACTTCCGGCTGGTCGCTGACCGCCCAGGATCCGTTCAACAACGTCGCACGCACCTGTATCGAGGCGATGGCCGCCACTCAGGGGCACACCCAATCACTGCACACCAACGCACTGGACGAGGCGCTGGCACTGCCCACCGACTTCTCCGCGCGCATCGCCCGCAACACCCAGCTTGTGCTGCAGCAGGAGTCAGGCACCACCCGGCCGATCGACCCGTGGGGCGGCTCGTATTACGTGGAATGGCTCACCCAGGCGCTCGCCGAGAAGGTTCGCGAACACATCCGCGAGGTCAACGAGCACGGCGGCATGGCCCAGGCGATCGGCGACGGCATTCCGAAGCTGCGCATCGAGGAGGCCGCGGCCCGCACCCAGGCCCGCATCGACTCCGGGGCGCAGACCGTGATCGGCGTGAACAAGTACCAGGTCGACGAGGACCACGAGATCGAGGTGCGCAAGGTCGAGAACAGCCGGGTGCGCGCCGAGCAGATCGCCAAGCTGGAGCAGCTGCGCGCCGACCGGGACCAGGGGGCGGTGGAGGCCGCGCTGGGGGCACTCTCGGCGGCTGCTACCGGCGAGGGCAACCTGCTCGCACTGGCGATCGACGCCGCGCGCGCCAAGGCCACCCTTGGCGAGATTTCCGACGCGCTGGAGAAGGTATGGGGGCGGCATCAGGCCGAGATCCGTACCATCGCCGGGGTCTACCGCGACGAAGTCGGAAAGGTCAGCAATATCGCCACCGCCACCGAGTTGGTCGAGAAGTTCGCAGAGGCCGATGGCCGCAGGCCACGCATCCTGGTCGCCAAGATGGGTCAGGACGGGCACGACCGCGGGCAGAAGGTGATCGCAACGGCGTTCGCAGACATCGGCTTTGACGTCGACGTCGGCTCGCTGTTTTCCACACCCGACGAGGTCGCGCGCCAAGCCGCCGACAACGACGTGCACGTGGTCGGGGTGTCGTCGTTGGCGGCAGGGCACCTGACGTTGGTGCCTGCGCTGCGCGATGCGCTTGCCGAGGCCGGCAGGCCCGACATCATGGTCGTGGTCGGTGGCGTCATCCCGCCGGGCGACTTCGACGAGCTGTACGCCGCAGGGGCCACCGCGATCTTCCCGCCAGGCACGGTGATCGCCGACGCCGCCATCGGCCTGCTGCACAAGCTGGCTGACCGGCTGGGCTACGAGTTGTCCTAGCCCTGCGCCAGATGGACGACATCAAGGGGCTGGCCGACGCCGTCAAGAATGGCGACCGCGCCGCGCTGCCGAAAGCCATCACGCTCGTCGAGTCGACGCGGGCCGACCATCGTGAGCAGGCCCAGCAGCTGCTGATGGCGCTGATGCCCGATGCCGGCACCGCCATGCATGTCGGCATCACCGGTGTGCCCGGCGTCGGGAAGTCCACTGCCATCGAGGCGCTCGGGATGTCCCTGATCGAGCAGGGTCACCGCGTCGCGGTGCTGGCCGTTGATCCGTCGTCGACCCGTACCGGTGGGTCGATCCTCGGTGACAAAACCCGGATGGCGCGCCTGGCTGTGCACCCCGAGGCGTACATCCGCCCGTCGCCGACGTCGGGAACGCTCGGCGGGGTCGCCAAGGCCACCCGCGAGACCATCGTGCTGCTCGAGGCCGCGGGGTTCGACGTGATCCTGGTCGAGACGGTTGGCGTCGGGCAGTCCGAGGTGACCGTGGCCAACATGGTCGACACCTTCGTGTTCCTGACCCTGGCCCGCACCGGCGATCAACTGCAGGGCATCAAGAAGGGCGTGCTGGAACTCGCCGACATCGTCGTGGTGAACAAGGCCGACGGTGCACACGCGGTGGAGGCCAAGGCCGCCGCCCGCGAGCTGACCGGCGCGATTCGGTTGATCTATCCCCGCGAAACACTTTGGCGGCCACCAGTTCTCACGATGAGTGCCCTGGAGGGTAACGGGCTGTCGGAGCTGTGGGACACGGTGCTCAAACACCGGCAGGTGCTCACCGACGCGGGGGAGTTCGAGGCCCGTCGGCGCGCACAACAGGTGGACTGGACCTGGTCGATGGTTCGCGACACGGTGGTGGACCGTGTGCTGTCGCACCGGGCCGTGAAGAAGATCCGAGCCGACGTGGAACGCCGGGTTCGCGACGGCGAGCTGACCCCCGCGCTTGCTGCCCAACAGATCCTCGACGCTGCTGAGCAGCAGTGATCTAACGAATGGGTAACACCTGGTTTATTTGCCGGGGGTCCAGGTAAATTCAATACATTGTGACGGGTGTCAAGAACCGGGAGCGCAGCGCAGCGCTCCCGCACGGTATCCAGGGCGCGGCGGACTCCAGCTTCGGCTGCACCGCCCGCGCATTCTCGCAGCTGTTTCCCGGCCGCCGTTACGGCGGCGGGGCGCTGTCCGTTTACCTGCACGGTGAGCCGGTGGTGGACATCTGGACGGGCTACGCCGACCGTCGCGGCATCGAATACTGGACCGCCGACACCGGCGCGATGGTCTTCTCGGTCACCAAGGGGATGTCCTCGACGGTCATCCACCGGCTGGCCGACCGCGGGCTGATCGACTACGACACGCCGGTCGCCGAGTACTGGCCCGAGTTCGGCGCCAACGGCAAGGCCGACATCACCGTCCGCGACGTCATGCGCCACCGCGCCGGGCTGTCTCAGCTCAACGGGGTGAGCAAGACCGACCTGCTGAACCCCCTCGTGATGGAGGAGCGGATCGCGTCGGCGCCGGTGAATCGCGTGCTGTACGGCAAGCCCGCCTACCACGCGCTGACGTACGGCTGGCTGATGTCGGGTCTGGGTCGTGCGGTCACCGGCAAGGGCATGCGGGACCTGATTCGCGAGGAATTGGCCGGACCACTGAACACCGACGGGCTGCACCTCGGTCGCCCGCCTGCCGACGCGCCGACCCGCGCGGCCCAGATCCTTGCGCCGCAGGGCACGTTCGCCAATCCGGTGTTCAACTTCGTCGCGCCCCGAGTGGCCGCCCTGACGTTCTCAGGGGCGTTCGGCTCGATGTACTTCCCCGGCATGAAAGCCGTTGTGCAGGGCGATATTCCGTTCCTCGACTCGGAGATTCCTGCGGCTAACGGCGTCGCGACGGCGCGCGGGCTGGCCAAGATGTACGGCGCGATCGCCAATGGCGGCCGCGTCGACGGCACCCAGTTCCTGTCCAAGGACTTGGTGGACGGGCTGACGGGCCGTCCGAGCCTGATGCCGGACCGAAACATCTTCGTGCCGCTGTCCTTCAATCTGGGCTATCACTGCGTGCCCTTCCCGCCCGGCTTCATGCCCGGCTTCGGCCACGCGGGGCTGGCAGGCTCGGTCGGCTGGGCGGATCCCGCGTCCGGGCTGTCGTTCGGGTTCGTGCACAACCGGCTGTTGACGCGAATGGTGCTGGATCAGTTCACGTTCGCCGGGCTGGCCGCGTTGATCCGCAAGGACGCGGCGACAGCGCGCAAACGGGGTTACGACGTAATGCCTGCGTTCGGCGCGCCGTACGAGGAGCCGAGGCCCGTCGCGCTGTAGTACCGGCTCAGCGGTCGGCTGTGTTGAACCATTTGGTCTTGTTGCGCCAGGACTCTGCCGAGGTGATCGCGAATCCTGCGCCGCACATGCAGGCGAACACCCACACCAGCGTCGTGCCGACGTCCGTGGTCTGTAGCGGTGGGATGTAGGCGGTCACCAGCCGGACCACGCACGCGGCGACACCCGCCGCGGACGCGACAAGGTAGATGTTGGCGACGCGGCGGGACCGCGGGTCTTTACGCAGGACGAGCAGCGCCCGGGCGCCATATCCAAGCAGGTAGATGAGGGTGCCGCAGAGCAGCAGCCAGTAGGTGTTCAACCAGAAGTCGGTGGGCACCTGGAAGAAATCGGGCTTGTAGATCTTCGCGCCGTTGCCGAGTGAGAACGCGACGAGCAGCAGCGGGATGCACAGCGTTGCGGGACGCTCGACGTACTGCTTGAAGGATCGTTGCAGCAGATGGTCATCCTGAAGACGGCCGAGCGCGTTGTAGACCACCGCGGACGCGGCCACGATGTAGAGGTCGTGCCCGATGTAGTCCTCGAGATTCCACTTCCCGGTCATTGCGTGAAGAGCCACTCCGATGGTCTCCGACGCCCATGGGGACATCAGCAGAACGGCCCCACCCTGCAAAGCAATATTGAGGGTGGCGGCGACTTCCCAGCGTGACGACCAAGTGACACGACGGATCCACAAACTCCATCCGATGCAGCAAAGTGTGATCGCGATGAGTGTTGCAAGAGCCATGACAGTTACCTTCGAGCTACGCGGGTCTCAGCAAAGTGTACGGCTAGAGCGGAGGTGCGTCACTGCGCGGTTTCAACTCGGATAGTTTCGGGGTGCGGGTTAACGTCGTCTCGCGGACGGCTGTGACAGTGAAGGCGGGGGATTCGACGTAGCTCCACACCTCCTGCCGGCTCATCAGCCCAAACCTGATCTGGAGGTCGGGGTAGCTGAGATCGAACCTGTCGGCGACTCGCCGCAGTTCTTCGGCGTCCGGATAATCCGCTTCTTTGATGCGCCGGTAGTACGTGCTGCTCGATGTCCCCAGCGCGTCGTAGATGTCCTTTGCCTCGACGTCTCCGTCAAGGAGGTAATCAAGCAGGGCTTTTAGCTGCCTGCCATTCTCGTCGGTCCGTGGCACCCACCTACCATAGACCAAACTCCCGAGTCTGGGCAGTACCCTCCGCAAACTGGATACCACTGCCTTAATTGACACTGACGTCACAGTTTTGGGAGTGTTCTCCCAATTTTGGGACATCTGGGCTATCGTGGCTCCCATGGTTGCCCCGTACCTGGCTACGCCGACTTCTGAGGTTATGAACCCGTTCGGCGAATTTGCGACAGCAACCACCCATGTGGTGGATTACCCGACCGCGGACCCGAGTCGTTCCGCGGCCATGGCGCGAGTGTCGACACCCGACACGACCGAGCTGACGGCTGAACTCGACGGAGCCACCTCCTGGCTCGCCGTGGCACCCGACGAGATACTTCTCTCGGCGCTTGCGCGGACGATCGCGCGAACGCTTGGTGACGGCGTCGTCTCGATCGACATCGCTACCGAGCGTCGCAGCTTGCTCGACGCGGTCCCGTTGGTGTGCGCGACGCCGCAGCAAGCCAGCGCGACCGAGGTGCTCGCCGGTGTGCACTATGCGCTGGCATCGGCAACGGAGTGCTCCGCAAGCGGACGGTCGGAGGTGTACTTCAACTACATCGGCGCGGTTCAGGAAGAGACGCTGCCGGTGCAGGAGACACCGCCAGGCCTCGGCCACGCGTTGGAGGTGCGGATCTATCGCTCCGCGAGCCTGCTGCATGTGGACTGGTGGTACGACACCAGCCGCTACGACCCCTACACGATCGAAGAGCTCACCGAGCAGTTCCCGCTCGCGCTCTTCGAGATGACTTCGGACGCCGCCGCTCCGCTGTAAGCGTCAGCGGGCATCCTCGAGCCGGAACCCGACCTTCAGCGTCACTTGATAGTGGCCGACGGCGCCGTCTTGGAGATGCCCGCGGACTGACTGGACCTCGAACCAGTCGAGTCCGCGCATGGTCTTCGAGGCACGGGACACCGCATTGCGGATCGCCGCGTCGATGCCATCGGGTGAACTTCCGACGATCTCGATGATTCGGTACGTGTGATCGCTCATGTGCAAAACACTAGGTGCGCGGTCGCAGCAATTCGGCGGCTTCGCTCTGGTAGGCGTGTTCGGCCCAGCCCAACGGTGTCGAACCGAACTGCCGGTCGGTGATCGTCGGGTCGGCCCCCAGGTCGAGCAGCCGCCTGATTAGCCCGACATCGCCATCCCAGGCCGCGTGGTGCAGCGGCGTGGCACCCTGCTCGTCGCGACCGTTCACGTCGTCGGGAACGGACGGCACGACGACCTCGACTCCCGAAACGTCGATGCCGTGGCGGGCCAGCAGGTCGAGTCGATCGGCGAACCCATGCTCGGCTGCCCAGACCACCTGGCGCTGCCACATCTGCTCGCGGGTCTCCATCGCCTCACCTAGCCGAACCTCCCATGGACTCGGCCCCGCCTCGGCCAGGCCGTGGGCGAACAGCAGTTCCAGGTGCGAGTCGTCGGCGCGGAACATCCGGTTGTAGAGCGTCTGCTGGTCGACGGGATGCGCACCGTGCTTCAGCAGCAGCGCGGCAAGGGCGGGCGCGAATGGATGCCGGGGCTGGCGCCGGGGTCCCTGCTCGCCCTCGCCGAACACCCCGGTCAGCGCGGTGAACGGGGTGGACATTCCGCACCACAGGTATCCCGCGTTCGGGTCGGCGCCGGCGTCGAGCAGCAGCGTGGCGGCGGTGAGCACCTCCTCCTGGCTGCGATCGAGTGGGGCACGCCCGTAACACAGATACATCAACGGGACCCAGCCGAAGGGACCGCCGTTGGTCGTGGCCAGGGCGGGCCGCGCGGCGAGATGCTGGGCCAGCGCGACCGGGTCGGCTGCCGAGGCGGCGGCCCAGACGTGCCGCTCGGTCAGCCCAGGATCCGCAGCAAGCAGGTCGGCAGCGGCCTGTCGTCGTGGCGGGGCGTCGGTGTCGCCATAGCGCAGCGACGACAGGGTGCAGAACCGGTCGGCGGGCTCGAGCGAGTCCTCGTCGATCCTGCTGGGGTCCACGCTGAGGTCGGCGGCTGTCTCGAGGTAGTGCACGAGCGCGGGCCAGCCCGTGAACCCGTAACCGCGGGCCACGGCCAGCTGAGCATCGTGCAGTGCGAACCCGTCCCCGGCAGCGGAGCGCTCGCGCTGGAGTCTGCGCGCGTCCTTGCGGATCCGATCGAGCGAGGGATTGTTGGGCAGGGTGCTGGCCATGACGGCCTCCTCTCGTACGCCCGGTGTCCGCGAAGTCGGGCAGAGAAGAGGTCGGCATCGAACAAAGTCACCAGCAGGGAGGCTGAGCCTCTTCGAGCGGACGTCGGGCGGTCCTGCGCGCCCGAGGTGAACTCTAGTCCGCAAGCTCGGATTGGGTAGCCGGATTTGTCAGGGGTGCGGTCTAGAGTCGCAAGTATGTTCGATGAGTCGGATGTGGGTCTCCTTGAGGTGATGGGTGAGGCCAGCCGTGATGAGTCGACGTCGATTGCGTTGCGGTTGTTGGCGGTGGGTGAGTTGTATGCGCGCCGCGCGGTGGAGTGGGTGGAGCGGGATTTGTGGTGCACCGATGCCACGGCGGCGGTGGCTGCGGAGATTTCGGCGGTGCAGAACATCAGCCATGCCCGCGCGGTCGGGCAGATCTTCTATGGGCGCACGTTGCGGGACCGGCTCCCTTCGGTGGCCAGGGTGTTTGTGCGCGGGACGATTGATATGCGGTTGGTGTTGACGATCATCGGACGCACCGAGAACGTCGAAGACACCGTGATCGCACAGTTGGATGAGGCGATCGCGCGCCATTGTGAGAAGTGGATGAAGCTGTCCAAGGACAAGCTGCGGGATCGGGTCGATGATTGGGTGGCCAAGTTTGATCCGGCGGGGGTGCGGGTGCCGCCGGTGGTCGATGAGGGCCGCTATGTCGATGTGGATCCGGGTGCCAGTGCGGGGACAGCGTTTGTGTCCGGGCATGTGCGCGCCGAGGATGGCGCGGCGCTCGATCAGGGTTTGGATGCGATAGCGGCCACGGTGTGTGAACACGATCCGCGTACCCACGCCCAGCGTCGCGCCGACGCGTGTGGGCCGTTGGGGCGCAGGGAAGCCACCATGGCGTGCCTGTGCGGGCGGCAGGACTGCACCGCAGCAGCGGAACGCACGAGCGCGGCGACGGCGGTGATTCATGTGCTCGCCGAACAGAGCACCCTGGACGGCTCCAGTGATGCGCCGGGGTATCTGCGCGGGTTCGGGGTGCTGCCGGCCGAGTCGGTGCGCAGGGTGGCGAAGTCGGCCAAGCTCAAGCCGATCACGGTCCCGACCGGCACGACCCCGGATCCGGGGTATCGGCCGTCGGCAGCCTGCACGGAGTTTGTCCAGTGGCGCGATCTGACGTGCCGCTGGCCGGGCTGCGATAAGCCCGCCGAGATGTCCGATATCGATCACACGGTGCCCTGGCCGGCGGGTCCCACGCATGCCTCGAACAACAAGTGCTACTGCCGTATCCACCATCTGATCAAGACCTTTGGTGGTTGGTGCGATCAGCAGTTGCCCGACGGCACCATCGTGCTGACTGCGCCGACCGGGCTGGTGTACCGCACCGAACCCCACGGCGCGGCGATGTTCCCCACCCTGGCTCAGTCGACCGGGCAGTTGGACCTGCCCGAGACGGTTCCCTCTGATGAGGGGGATCGGTCGGTGATGATGCCCAAACGCAAACAGACCCGTGACGAGGACCGCCGCGACCGCATCAACGCCGAACGCCGCGAACGCACCGAACTCATCGCCGAAGAAGAACGCCAACGCCAAGCCTGGCTCGCCGCCAACTACGAACCGCCACCGTTCTGATTTGCGGTCGCCTTTAGACTTGACGGTGAACAGCGCTGATCCGGCCATCACCGGGGAGCCTTCGGAAGAACAGCTGATCCAGCCAAGTAGAACCGAACGGGTGGGCCCGTCATCGCCCGCATTGAGCGGCGCACATCGATGTGCGCAAGCGGGGTGGTACCGCGGCGCTCGCGCACCGGCGCGACGTCGTCCCCGTGCCTGAACGAACCTGGGCACAGGAGACGAAGTGACCGCCTATCCGAAACCGGCATCTGGGGCGCCGAACTTTCCGGCGCTCGAAGGCGACGTACTCGACTTCTGGGAGGCCGACGACACGTTCCGCGCCAGCGTCGCCAACCGTGACGGCGCACCGGAGTACGTGTTCTACGACGGCCCGCCCTTCGCCAACGGGCTGCCTCACTACGGTCACCTGCTCACCGGGTACGTGAAGGACATCGTGCCGCGGTACCGGACGATGCGCGGCTACAAGGTGGAGCGTCGCTTCGGCTGGGACACCCACGGCCTGCCCGCCGAACTCGAGGTGCAGCGCCAGCTCGGCATCTCCGACAAGGCCCAGATCGAAGAGATGGGCATCGAGAAGTTCAACGCGGCGTGCCGGGCCTCGGTGCTCAAGTACACCAACGAATGGCGGGCCTATGTCACCCGCCAGGCCCGCTGGGTCGACTTCGAAAACGATTACAAGACACTGGATCCCGGCTTCATGGAGTCGGTGATCTGGGCGTTCAAGCAGCTTTGGGACAAGGGCCTTGCCTACGAGGGCATCCGGGTGCTGCCGTACTGCTGGAACGACGAAACCCCGTTGTCCAGCCACGAATTGCGAATGGACGATGACGTCTATCAGAGCCGCCAGGATCCAGCGATCACCGTCGGATTCAAGGTCGACGGCGGCGACGACGCACTGGCAGGGGCCTACCTCTTGGTGTGGACCACCACGCCATGGACCTTGCCCTCCAACCAGGCCGTCGCGGTCAACCCAGAAGTAACCTACGTGCACGTCCAAGGTCCCGACGGCCATCGCTACGTGCTGGCGGAGGCGCGGCTCGCGGCCTACATCCGCGAGTTCGGTGAGGAGCCGGTGATCCTTGGCGCCTATCTCGGCGAGCAACTCCTCGGCATGCGGTACCTGCCGCCGTTCCCGTACTTCTCGGACTCCGAGAACGCCTTTGTTGTCCTGCCCGCCGAATTCGTCAGCACCGAGGACGGCACCGGCATCGTGCACATGGCGCCCGCCTACGGCGAGGACGACAAGGCGACCACGGACACCGTCGGCATCGTCGCCGTCACACCGGTCGACTCCAAGGGCCGGTTCGACGCGACCGTGCCGGACTACACCGGACAGCACGTCTTCGACGCCAACCCGCAGATCATCCGCGACCTGAAGAACCACACGGGATCGGCGGCCGTCAATGCAGCGGTGCTGCTGCGACACGAAACCTACGAGCACTCCTACCCGCACTGCTGGCGGTGCCGCAACCCGCTGATCTACCGGGCGGTGTCGTCGTGGTTCATCAAGGTCACCGAGTTCCGCGACCGCATGGTCGAACTCAACCAGGGGATCACCTGGTATCCCGAACACGTCAAGGACGGCCAGTTCGGCAAGTGGCTGCAGGGCGCCAGGGACTGGTCCATTTCGCGAAACCGATACTGGGGCAGTCCGATTCCGGTGTGGAAGTCGGATGACCCTGCATATCCGCGGATCGACGTGTACGGCAGCCTCGACGAGCTCGAGCGCGACTTCGGGGTCCGCCCGACCGATCTGCACCGGCCCTACATCGACGAGCTGACCCGGCCCAACCCCGACGACCCCACCGGCAAGTCGACGATGCGGCGCATCGAGGACGTGTTCGACGTGTGGTTCGACTCGGGGTCGATGCCGTACGCCCAGGTGCACTACCCGTTCGAGAATGCGGATTGGTTCGACACGCATTTCCCAGGCGACTTCATCGTCGAATACATCGGACAGACCCGCGGCTGGTTCTACACGATGCACGTCCTTGCCACCGCGCTTTTCGACAAGCCCGCATTCAAAACCTGTGTGGCACACGGCATTGTGCTCGGCAGCGACGGGCAGAAGATGAGCAAGTCGCTGCGCAACTATCCCGACGTCACCGAGGTGTTCGACCGCGACGGCTCCGATGCGATGCGCTGGTTCCTGATGGCCTCGCCGATCCTGCGGGGCGGCAACCTCGTCGTCACCGAGCAAGGCATCCGCGAGGGCGTCCGGCAGGTGTTGCTGCCGTTCTGGAACGCCTACACGTTCCTGGCGCTCTACGCGCCGAAAAAGGGCACCTGGCGCACCGATTCGCGGCATGTGCTCGACCGCTACATCCTGGCCAAGCTCGCCGTGCTGCGCGACGACCTGACCGAGTCGCTGGAAGTCTGCGACATCTCCGGGGCCTGCGACCAACTGCGCCAGTTCACCGAAGCATTGACGAATTGGTATGTGCGGCGGTCACGTTCGCGGTTCTGGGAGGAGGATCCCGACGCCATCGACACGCTGCACACCGTGCTGGAGGTGACCAGCCGACTGGCGGCGCCGTTGCTGCCGTTGGTGACCGAGGTCATCTGGCGCGGGGTGACAGGGGAGCGCTCTGTGCACCTGACCGACTGGCCCCAGGCCGGTGAGCTGCCCGCCGATCCCGACCTGGTTGCGGACATGGACCTGGTGCGCGACGTGGCTTCGTCCGCGTCGTCTCTGCGTAAGGCCAAGAAGCTCAGGGTCCGTCTGCCGTTGCCGAAGTTGACTGTGGCCGTAGACAATCCGCAACGGCTCGCGCCGTACACCGACCTCATTGCCGACGAGCTCAACGTCAAGGCGGTCGAGCTCACCGACGACATCGCAACGTACGGCCGCTTCGAGCTGACCGTCAACGCGAAGGTCGCGGGCCCGCGGCTCGGAAAGGATGTGCAGGCCGCGATCAAGGCCGTCAAGTCGGGCGAGGCCGTCGTCAACCCCGACGGCACGCTGACCGCCGGTCCCGCGGTGCTGCACCCCAAGGAGTACAGCTCGCGCCTGGTCGCCGCCGATCCCGAGTACACCACCGCGCTGCCGGACGGCGAGGGACTTGTCGTGCTGGACGGCACCGTCACGCCAGAACTCGAAGCCGAGGGCTGGGCCAAGGACCGCATCCGTGAACTTCAGGACCTGCGCAAGTCGACCGGCCTCGACGTGTCCGACCGCATCTCGGTGGTGATCTCGGTGCCAGCGGAACGGCAGGACTGGGCGAGCACACACCGCGATCTGATCGCCGGCGAAATCCTTGCCACGAGTTTCGAATTCGGCGAGGCGGCCGACGGCAGCGACATCGGCGACGGCGTGCGGGTGGCGATCGCGAAGGTCTAGCCATGGATCGTTGGGTGCTGCACTTCGACATGGACGCGTTCTTCGCGTCTGTCGAGCAGCTGACCCGACCCACCCTGCGCGGACGGCCCGTGCTCGTCGGCGGGCTTGGCGGGCGCGGCGTGGTCGCGGGCGCCAGCTACGAATCGCGGGTGTACGGCGCCCGATCGGCGATGCCGATGCATCAGGCCCGCAGGCTCGTCGGCGCCACCGCGGTCGTGCTGCCGCCGCGCGGTGTGGTGTACGGCGTGGCCAGCCGTCGCGTGTTCGGCACCGTTCGCACCCTGGTGCCCGTGCTCGAACAGCTGTCGTTCGACGAGGCGTTCGGCGAACCACCCGAACTGGCTGGCGCGACGGCCGATGACGTCGAGGCCTTCTGCGCGGCATTGAAGGCCAAGATTCTCGACCAGACGGGCCTGGTCGCCTCCGTCGGCGCCGGATCGGGCAAGCAGGTCGCCAAGATCGCCTCCGACTTGGCCAAACCCAACGGAATCCGGGTGGTGCGCCGCGACGAGGAGCGGGTGCTGCTCGACGCCCTTCCGGTGCGGCGCCTTTGGGGCATCGGGCCCGTCGCCGAGGAGAAGCTGCACCGACTCGGCGTCGACACCATCGGGGCCCTCGCCGCGCTGTCCGACGGCGAGGCCGCCAACATCCTCGGTGCGACCATCGGCGCTGCGCTGCACCGGCTGGCCAGGGGCATCGACGACCGGCCGGTCGCCGAGAACGCGCCAGCCAAGCAGATCAGCGCCGAGTCCACCTTTCCCGAGGACCTGATCACACTCGATCAGCTGCGTGAGGCCATCGGCCCGATCGGCGAACACGCACACTCGCGTCTCGAGAAGGACGGTCGCGGTGCGCGCACGGTGACCGTGAAACTCAAGAAGTCCGATATGAACGTGCTGACGCGCTCAGCGACGTTGCCGTACGCCACCACCGATGCCGCCACGCTGACCGCAATGGCGCGCCGGCTGCTGCTCGACCCTGTCGAGGTGGGCCCGATTCGCCTTGTCGGCGTTGGTTTTTCGGGGCTCACCGACGTCCGTCAGGAGTCGCTGTTCCCGGATCTCGAGCTCGCTGCCGATGAGGACGTTTCGCACACCACGCTGCCACCGACACTCACCGACGTCACCGCCACCGCCCCCGCGTGGCGCATCGGCGACGACGTCGTGCACACCGAACTCGGCCACGGCTGGCTTCAGGGCGCGGGCCACGGCGTGATGACGGTGCGGTTCGAGACCCGCAGCACGGGGCCGGGGCCGGTGCGCACCTTCGGAGACGACAACCCGGACATCACGCGCGCCAACCCGGTGGACAGCCTGGACTGGCCCGACTTCATCAGCGAGCTGGCTCGCGTGCTACCAGAGGAACCCGTAGACCGCTGAGATCAGAAAACCGTGCTGGCCGTACGTCTTGCACGTCACGGTGCCCTGATAGCCGACGCCACAGCTCGCGCCCCAGTTCTCCAGCCGATGACCCTCGGGAAGCACGTCGACATCGCGGGTGAACGACGGCGTCTCCAAATGGCGGTACTCCGCGGGACCCCAGCTGTTCACGACTGTCTGGTTGGTGCCCGTCGGTGCGTCGATGGGGACCGCATCACATCCGACCGGACCTCCGTTCGGCCCGATTCCGCAGGACCGGCCGTCCGGCGTCTTGAAGTACACGTAGTAGAAGTCCTGCGGCGTGGTGTAGTTGCCCTGCGCGATGGGGTAGCCGTCGATGCTGTCCGCGCCGTCGGGCGGCTCGGCACCGGCGACGGGTGTCGCGGTAAGGGCCAGGATCCCCAACCCCGCGACGGCCGCGATACGACGCACGATCACGATCCCTCTTTATCAGCCCCAGCGCTCGATGATGTCGTTAACGGGCGAACGCGCCGCAAGGGCCGCCATCAGCAACACGCGCGCCTGCGCCGGCCGCAGCCGCGGCACCATCACTGCGCCGGCGTCCACCAGGTCGCGGCCGGGCTCATAGCCGGCGCTGACCCTTCCGCCGGGCACGCGGGTCGACACCGCCACCGTGATGCCGTCGCGGCTGTGTCTGGCCACGCCGTCGACCACCGCCGCCGGGGCGTTGCCAGAGCCAAGCGCCTCGAGCACGATTCCGCGCGCCCCCGCCGCTACGCAAGCGTCCATCGCAACGGCGTCAGCGCCTGGATACACCGCGACGACGTCCACGCGGGGCGCTGACGCGGCGGTGAGCGCACCGAGATACGGCCGCACCTTGGCGTCGCCCGGTGTGAACCGCCCGTAGCTGACCGTGCCGACGGCCGTGCCCACGAAGCCGCGCAGGTCACGGGTGGCCACCTTCTGCAGGCCCAGCGGCTGCCACACCGTCCCTGCGAAGACCACGAGCACGCCAAGGCCCCGCGCGTCCTCGCTGGCCGCAACGGCAAGCGCGTCGCGTAGATTGCCAGGTCCATCGGCATCAGGGGCGTCTGCGCTGCGTTGCGCGCCGGTGAGCACCACAACGGTGTCGTCGTCGTACGTCAGCTCCAGCCACAGCGCCGTTTCCTCCATGGTGTCGGTACCGTGAGTGATCACCACACCATCGGCGCCGTTGGTCAGCGCGGACCGCATCCGGTCCCAGTCGGCGGGCGACAGCTGTGAGCTGTCCACCGCCATCAGGTCCACGACTTCGACATCAAGCCCGGAGGCCAGGTCGGCTCCCGTCCGGGTCGGGCGCTTGACTCCGTCGTCGTCGGCGCTCGCCGCGATCGTGCCGCCGGTGGTCACGACAACGAGGCGGGCCATGGGGGAAATCATTCCCCATTCACGCTTTGGGATGATGGGGGAGTGACTGATGAATCCGCGGGATCGGCCGAGCCGGTGACCGACCAGGTCCCCGAGCCCGAGCCGCGGCGCCGGCTACGCCTGCTGCTGATCGTCGCGGCGGTGGTGCTGGCGGCCGACATCGTCACAAAAGTGCTCGCGGTGCGCCTGCTGACGCCGGGGCAGCCGGTGTCGATCATCGGCGACACCGTGACATGGACGCTGGTCCGTAACTCGGGTGCGGCGTTCTCGATGGCGACCGGCTACACCTGGGTTCTCACGCTGATCGCGACCGGTGTGGTGTTCGGCATCATCTGGATGGGCCGCCGGCTGGTTTCCCCGTGGTGGGCGCTCGGCCTCGGCTTGATCCTCGGCGGTGCGATGGGCAATCTGGTGGACCGGTTCTTCCGATCGCCCGGGCCGTTGCAGGGCCACGTGGTGGATTTCCTTTCCATTGGCTGGTGGCCGGTGTTCAACGTCGCCGATCCGTCCGTCGTTGGCGGGGCCATCCTCTTGGTTGCGTTGTCGCTGTTCGGGTTTGACTTCGACACGGTCGGCCGCCGCAAGGCCGACGGCTCAGAGTGACGACGCGCTCGATGCCGGTCCCCGAGGGGCTGGCTGGAATGCGCGTCGACGCCGGGCTGGCGCGGCTGCTGGGGTTGTCGCGAACCGCTGCGGCCACGCTGGCCGAGGATGGCGGCGTCGACCTCGACGGCACCCGCGCGAGCAAGGCCGACAAGCTGACAGCCGGTGCGTGGCTGGAGGTGCGACTGCCGGAAGCGCCTGCGCCGGTGGAGAATACGCCCGTCGACATCGAGGGCATGGGGATCCTGTACTCGGACGACGACATTGTTGCTGTCGACAAACCGCCGGGGGTCGCGGCGCACGCGACGGTCGGCTGGTCAGGGCCGACCGTGTTGGGCGGCCTTGCCGCAGCGGGCTTTCGCATCAGCACGTCGGGAATCCATGAGCGACAAGGCATTGTGCACCGCCTCGATGTCGGCACGTCCGGTGTCATGGTCGTCGCGCTCTCCGAACGCGCCTACACCGTGCTCAAGCGGGCGTTCAAGCAACGCACCGTCGAGAAGCGCTATCACGCACTGGTGCAGGGCCACCCCGACCCGTCCAGCGGGACCATCGACGCGCCGATCGGCCGCCACCGCGGGCACGATTGGAAGTTCGCGGTCACCGAAGGCGGCCGCCACAGCATCACCCACTACGACACGCTCGAGGCGCACCAGGCCGCCAGCCTGCTCGACATCGAGCTGGAGACCGGCCGCACCCATCAGATCCGTGTCCACTTCGCCGCATTGCACCACCCGTGCTGCGGCGACCTGACCTACGGCTCGGACCCGACCCTGGCGAAAAGGCTTGGCCTCGAGCGTCAATGGCTGCACGCGCGGTCCCTGGCATTCGCCCATCCGGCCGACGGCAGGCGCGTCGAGATCACCAGCCCCTATCCAGCCGACCTGCAGCACGCGCTCGATGTGTTGCGCAGACACGAACTGTGAGCGAGACGCGCAGATCAGGATTGCTGTTCGGCGTCGGCGCATATACGTCGTGGGGTTTATTTCCTGCGTTCTTCCCGCTGCTGAAGCCCGCAGGGGCGGTCGAGATCCTGGCTCACCGGATCGTGTGGTGCTTCCTGCTGATGGCGGTGGTTGTCGTCGCGGTGCGCCGACTCGGCGATCTGCGCGCGATGACCGGGCGCACGTGGCTGTTGCTCACCGCCGCCGCGGCACTGATCTCGGTGAACTGGGTGATCTACATCTATGCGGTCAACAACGGCCACGTGGTGGACGCGGCGCTGGGCTACTTCATCAACCCGCTGGTCACCGTGGCGCTCGGGCTGCTGATCTTCCGCGAACGTCTGAACCGCGCGCAGTTCGCGGCATTGGCGATCGCGGTGATCGCGGTGGTGGTGCTGACCGTGTCGCTGGGCGCGCTGCCGTGGATCGGGCTAGGACTTGCCGTGTCGTTCGGGCTATACGGTGTGGTCAAGAAGGTGGTGCCGACCGATCCGCGGGTCAGTGTCGGCATCGAGGCTGGGCTGGCGGCGCCGTTTGCCATTGCCTTCCTGGTGGTGTGGCAGGTCACCGGCCACGCGACGTTCACCAACAACGGTGCCGGCCACATCGTCCTGATGATTCTGGCGGGCGTCTTCACCGCGCTGCCGCTGCTGCTGTTCGCGGCGGCGGCGCAGCGGCTGCCGATGGTGACGTTGGGCCTGCTGTTCTATCTGACCCCGGCAATGCAGATGGCCTGGGGGGTGGTCGTCGGGCATGAGCCGATGCCGCCTGCGCGGTGGGTCGGCTTCGGGCTGATCTGGCTGGCGCTCGCGGTGTTCAGCGTCGACGCATTGTGGCGGGGTCATGTCGATCGGGCCGCGCTCCAATCGTCATGCCGGTGACACAGTTGACCCCGAGAAAGGACTGAGCTCATGCGCTACTGCCTGTTGATGCACTATCAGGAAGGTTCTGAGATCGGATTGACGGAGGAGGACATGGCCCCTGCCATGGAAGCCTTCAAGGCCTACGCCGACGACCTGACCGCTGCCGGGGTGCTGATCGGCACCGAGGTGCTCGAGTCCGTCGTCGCCACCACCACGGTGACCGCCCGCAACGGCACGCCCGAGGTGCAGGACGGGCCGTTCGCCGACACCAAGGAGAAGTTGGGCGGCATCTTCGTCATCGACGTCGGTGACCTCGACGAGGCGCTGAAGTGGGCGCACCGCAACCCGGCCAACGGCTGGGGGTCGGTCGAGATCCGCCCGGTGGCGCGGACATACGCCGCCGACCGCGGGTGGTACTCCCCGTAGTCGAGCAGCGAGTAGCCGACCTGGTCCGTGAGTCCTACGGTCGGCTACTCGCGGTGCTCGCTGCGCCGACCCGCGACATCGCCGCCGCAGAAGACGCGCTTGTGGACGCGCTCGAACGCGCGCTGGCCCGCTGGCCCGAGGACGGCATACCCGCCAACCCCGAGGGCTGGATCCTCACGGTGGCGCGCAACCGGTTACGTGACATGTGGAAGTCATCGGCCCATCGCATGACCACGTCGCTCGACGGAATCGATGACGCCCCAAGCCCTTTGGAAGACGATATGCCCGCCATCGAAGAGCGGCGCCTTGAGCTCATGCTGGTGTGCGCCCATCCCGCCATCGCGCAGAGCATCCGAACGCCGCTGATGCTGCAAACGGTGCTGGGCGTCGACGCCGCCGCCATCGCGGTGGCGTTCGCGGTCGAACCCGCCACCATGGCGCAGCGGCTGGTGCGGGCGAAGAAACGCATCCGCGATGCGGGCATTCCCTTTGTGCTGCCCGAACGCGACGACCTGACCGCGCGACTGCCGACGGTGCTCGAGGCGGTCTACGGCGCCTACGCGATCGACTGGCAGTCGCCGGAAGCACCGATCGAGTCACTGTCGGCCGAAGCGCTGCATCTGGCGCTGGTGCTGGCCGAGCTGTTGCCCGACGAGCCAGAGGTACTCGGGCTGGCGGCGCTGGTGTGTCTCTCCGAAGCGCGCCGGCCGGCACGACGCACCGCGGACGGCGGCTTCGTCCCGCTCGACGAGCAGGACCCGTCGCGCTGGGACACCACGCTCATCGCGCGTGGCGAGACGCTGCTGCGGCGCGCCCACAGCCGTCGCGAGCCTGGCCGGTTCCAATACGAGGCGGCCATCCAGTCGGCGCATTGCGCGCGGGCTACCCAGCACCACGTCGACGGGCGCACGTTGCAGAAGCTGCACAGAGCGCTGCTGCGATTGGCGCCGTCGCTTGGCGCGGCGGTCGCGGCGGCCGCGGTCGACGGCCAGGTCGACGGCCCCCACGCCGGCCTACGTGCGCTGGACGCCATCGCCGACCCGGCGGTCGAACGTTTTCAGCCTGCGTGGACAACGCGGGCGCACCTGTTGGCCGAGGCGGGGCAGGCGGCCGGCGCCGCCGAGGCGTACCGACGGGCCATCGCACTGACCTCGGACCCCGGTGTGGCCGAGTACCTGTCGAGTCGTTTGCGTGACGCGTCCTGTTGACCCACCCACAGCAATGCCATAACGTTTGCTCGTGGTACGTAGCGCCCGGCTCTTGCCTGCCGGTCGGGGACCGGGTCGCCCGGTTAATGCCGACTCGGCTGAGACACGCGCGCGCATTCTTCACGCCGCCCGAGAGGTCATCTCCGAGCGGGGCTATGAGGCTGCGAATTTTCAGGCCATCGCCCAGCGGGCCGATCTGAGCCGGCCGACGATGCACTACTACTTCCACACCAGGGAAGAGATCTACGACTGTCTTATGCGCGAAGCGAATTCGGTGGTCGCTGATTGCATCGCGGAAGCCAATCGCGAGGACACTCTGCTGAAACAGTTGTCTGCGTTCATCGCTGCGGCGCACCGCGCGGACCCCAAGGACCGGTCGATGGCGCGGTTCATCGTCGCCTCGCATCTGGAGTGCGAGCGCCATCCCCAGTTGAGGCATTGCGGCAGTCCCGTTGTCACCGCGATGCGCGGGTTCTACGAGTCGACGGTGAACAGCGCCGTCGAACGACGCGAACTGCCCGCCGACACCGACGTGGCTACGGTGGTGGATTTACTGGTCGCCATGGTGTGGGGCATCGGCTTCTACGCAGGATTCCTTGATATTGGAAACAATATGACGGAGATTGCCAAGCAACTTCAGCGTTTGCTTGGTCACGGCTTGCTGGATGATGCGGCCAGCAGCCGGTCGCCCACTGACGACCAGCACGTACCCCCGCTGGACGCCGTCGCCTGGCCGTAGCGCGGCACCCCTTGTATAGGGAAACACCTGATTCCTCGGGACCCTGTTGCGCAATAGCGTGCAGGCATGGAGGGCATCTGGTTCGCGGTGCTGATCGCCGGTTTCATGGCGATGGGCGTCGTGGCTCAACTCGGGTGGACACCGGGGCCGATTCCGGTAGCCAAATGGGGTTTGCGGCGCGATAAAGACACGCAGCCCGACACGCCGGGAAGTGTCGGTGGGCCGCCTTAGACTGGCGTCCCTATGAGTTCATCCTTCGTACACCTGCATAACCACACCGAATACTCGATGCTGGACGGTGCCGCGAAGATCACGCCGATGCTCCTCGAGGCGAAACGGCTGGAAATGCCCGCGATCGGCATGACCGATCACGGAAACATGTTCGGCGCCAGCGAGTTCTACAACTCCGCGACCGAAGTAGGCATCAAGCCGATCATCGGTGTCGAGGCGTACATCGCTCCCGCGTCCCGGTTTGAAACGAAGCGCATCCTGTGGGGCGATCCCAGCCAGAAGGGCGACGACGTCTCCGGCAGCGGGTCGTACACCCACCTCACCATGGTCGCCGAGAATGCGACTGGCTTGCGCAACCTGTTCAGGCTCTCGTCGCTGGCGTCGTTCGAGGGCCAACTCGGCAAGTGGTCGCGGATGGACGCCGAACTCATCGCCGAACACGCCGCGGGCATCATCGCCACCACGGGTTGCCCGTCCGGCGAGGTACAGACCCGCCTTCGGCTCGGCCACGAGCGCGAGGCGCTGGAATCGGCCGCCAAGTGGCGGGAGATCTTCGGACCCGACAACTACTTCCTCGAGCTGATGGACCACGGCCTCGACATCGAGCGCAGGGTCCGCGAGGGGCTGCTGGAGATCGGGCGCAAGCTCGACATCCCGCCGCTGGCCACCAACGACTGCCACTACGTCACCCGCGACGCGTCGCATAACCACGAGGCGCTGCTGTGCGTGCAGACCGGCAAGACGCTGTCGGATCCCAACCGCTTCAAGTTCGACGGTGATGGCTACTACATCAAGTCCGCGGCCGAGATGCGTGCGCTGTGGGACAACGACCTCCCCGGTGCCTGCGACGCGACCCTGCTGATCGCCGAACGCGTTTCGTCCTACTCGGACGTGTGGACGCAGCGCGACCGGATGCCGATCTTCCCGGTGCCCGAAGGGCACGACCAGGCGTCGTGGCTGCGGCACGAGGTCGACGCCGGCCTGGCTCGTCGATTCCCCGGCGGGGTTCCTGACGCATACGTCGAGCGTGCGGCGTACGAGATCGAGGTCATCTGTGCCAAGGGCTACCCCTCGTACTTCCTGATCGTCTCCGACCTTGTGACGTACGCGCGGTCCGTCGACATCCGGGTCGGGCCAGGGCGTGGGTCGGCCGCCGGCTCGCTGGTTGCCTACGCCCTGCGCATCACCGACATCGACCCGATCGAGCACGGGCTGCTGTTCGAGCGGTTCCTGAACCCCGAACGCGCCTCGATGCCCGATATCGACATCGACTTCGACGACCGTCGCCGCGGTGAGATGGTGCGGTACGCCGCCGACAAATGGGGCCAGGACCGGGTCGCCCAGGTGATCACCTTCGGCACCATCAAAACCAAAGCCGCGCTGAAGGATTCGGCCCGCATCCACTACGGTCAGCCGGGGTTCGCGATCGCCGACCGGATCGCAAAGGCATTGCCACCGCCGGTCATGGCCAAGGACATCTCGGTGTCGGGGATCACCGATCCAACCCACGAGCGCTACAAAGAGGCCGCCGAGGTCCGCGCCCTTATCGACAACGACCCCGACGTGCGGACCATCTACGAGACCGCGAGAGGCCTTGAGGGGTTGATCCGCAACGCAGGCGTGCACGCGTGTGCGGTGATCATGAGCTCCGAACCGCTGACCGAGGCGATCCCGCTGTGGAAGCGGCCGCAGGACGGCGCGATCATCACCGGCTGGGACTACCCGTCGTGCGAGGCCATTGGCCTGTTGAAGATGGACTTCCTTGGTCTGCGCAACCTGACGATCATCGGCGACGCGCTCGAGAACATCAAGGCCAACAGGGGAATCGAGCTCGACCTCGACGCGGTGCCCCTTGACGACAAGGCGGCCTACGAGCTGCTTGGCCGCGGCGACACGCTCGGCGTTTTCCAGCTCGACGGCGGGCCGATGCGCGATCTGCTGCGCCGTATGCAGCCCACCGGCTTCCAGGACGTCGTCGCGGTCATCGCCCTGTACCGGCCAGGCCCGATGGGCATGAACGCCCACAACGACTACGCCGACCGTAAGAACGGTAAGCAGGCGATCAAACCGATTCACCCCGAGCTGGAAGAGCCGCTGCGGGAGATCCTCGCGGAGACGTACGGCCTGATCGTCTACCAAGAGCAGATCATGCGCATCGCGCAGAAGGTCGCCGGGTACTCGCTGGCACGAGCAGACATTCTGCGAAAGGCCATGGGCAAGAAGAAGCGCGAGGTGCTCGAGAAGGAGTTCGAGGGCTTCTCGGAAGGCATGAAGACCAACGGCTTCTCGGCGGCGGCCGTCAAGGCGCTGTGGGACACCGTGCTGCCGTTCGCCGACTACGCGTTCAACAAGTCCCATGCCGCGGGCTATGGCCTGGTGTCGTACTGGACGGCGTACCTCAAGGCCAACTATCCCGCCGAGTACATGGCCGGCCTGCTGACGTCGGTCGGCGACGACAAGGACAAGGCCGCGGTGTACCTGGCCGACTGCCGCAAGCTGGGAATCACCGTATTGCCACCCGACGTCAACGAATCGAGCCTCAACTTCGCCTCGGTCGGCGAGGACATCCGCTACGGGCTCGGCGCGGTGCGCAACGTCGGCGCGAATGTCGTTGCGTCGATGATCAATACGCGTACCGACAAGGGCAAGTTCATCGACTTCTCCGACTACCTCAACAAGATCGAGATCGGCCCCTGCAACAAGAAGGTCACCGAGTCGCTGATCAAGTCGGGCGCTTTCGATTCCCTCGGGCATCCACGCAAGGGCCTGTTCCTGATCCACACCGACGCGGTCGACTCGGTGCTCGGCACCAAGAAGGCCGAGGCGATGGGCCAGTTCGACCTCTTCGGCGGCGCCGACACCGCGACCGACGCGGTGTTCACCATCAAGGTGCCCGAGGAGGAGTGGGAGGACAAGCACAAACTTGCCCTCGAGCGCGAGATGCTGGGCCTGTACGTGTCGGGACATCCGCTCAACGGTGTCGCGCACCTCCTTGCCGCCCAGGTCGACACGCAGATCCCGGCGATCCTCAACGGCGAAGTTGCCAACGAGACCCAGGTACGGATCGGCGGGATCCTGGCTTCGGTGAACCGGCGGGTGAACAAGAACGGGTTGCCATGGGCGTCAGCGCAATTGGAGGACCTGACGGGTGGCATCGAGGTACTGTTCTTCCCGCAGACGTATTCGAGTTTCGGGGCCGAGATAGCCGACGACGCCGTGGTGCTGGTCGGCGCGAAGGTGGCCATCCGCGATGACCGGATCTCGCTGATCGCCAATGATCTTGTGGTGCCTGACTTTTCGCATGCGCAAGTGGACCGCCCGGTGGCGGTGAGCCTGCCGACTCGACAGTGCACGGTCGACAAGGTCACCGCTTTGAAGCAAGTATTGGCGCGCCATCCTGGCACGTCGCAGGTGCATCTGCGGCTGATCAGCGGCGAGCGGATCACCACGCTGGAGCTGGATCAGTCACTGCGTGTGACGCCGTCGTCGGCGCTGATGGGGGACCTCAAGGCGCTGCTCGGCCCCGGCTGTCTTGGCTGATGACGTTCCGCGAACTCCACGAGCAGGGCTGCTTCGTGATGCCGAATCCGTGGGATGCCGGTACGGCTATCGCGTTGGCGGCCATGGGGTTTCCGGCGCTGGCGACCACCAGCGCCGGCTTCGCGTTTGCCGGGGGCAGGCCCGACACGCCGACGTCACTGGATGTTGACGCGGTCCTGCGCAACATCGCTGAGATCGTCAACACGGTGGACCTGCCGGTCAACGCCGATTTCCAAGCCGGCTATGCCGACGATCTGGAGGACTTGGCGGAGAACGTCAAACGCTGCGTCGCCACCGGAGTCGCAGGGCTGTCCATCGAGGACGCCAAGGCTAGCGTCGACGATCCGCTGTTTTCGTTGCCCGAGGCGGTGGAACGTGTTCGGGTCGCGCGGTCGGCGATCGACGCGTCGGGTGCCGACGTGCTCTTGACCGCGCGTGCCGAATGCTTCCTGACCGGACACCCCGACCCGCTGACCGAGGCCATCACGCGGCTGCAGGCCTTCGCCGAGGCGGGCGCGGACGTGCTGTATGCGCCGGGCCTGCGGAGCCGCGACGACATCGCGGCGGTGGTGGATTCGGCGCACCCGTATCCGGTCAATGTGTTGATGGGATCGGATATCGGGTTGACGGTGAGCGATCTTGCGGCGCTGGGTGTTCGGCGAATCAGCGTGGGGTCGGCGCTGTCAAGGGTGGCGTGGGGGGCCTTCCTTTCGGCCGCACGGCAAATCGTTGAGGACGGTCGTTTCGGGGGACTGGATCAGGCCGCGCCTTTCGGCGAATTGAACACGCTGTTCAGCTAGCCGCCTAGAACCGGTAGCGCAGGATCCGCGCCTTGCGGGCTCCGGTTTTCGATTTGCCAGACAACTTGGTCGCCACGCGGATCCAGCCGGGAAAAAGATCGACTTCCGGCTCGTAAACAAGGCTGGCTTCTTCGACGAGCGTCATCCGCGGATTCCACGTCTCGGGATGATGCGCGTCTTTGAAACCGGCGTAGCCCCAATTACTTTCGACGTCCTTGAACATCTTCTGCGGATACAGCTTGATCGCGACGCGGCTGACCCAGCCGATGCGACCGTAGTCGTTGAACGCCAGCTCGCCGGAGGAGAAGTGGTCGGTGATCCGGCGGAAGATCCCGACGATCGCCTGCTCGCTCAGGAATGCGAACAGTCCGTCGGCGATCAGCATCGTCGGGCGGTCGGCCGGAATGGATTCGGGCCACTGCGGGTCGGCCAGCGACACCGGCACCGAATGTGACTGCGCGAGCGCGGGCAGCACACGATCACGCAGTGCGGTGATGCCGGGCAGGTCGACGCTGTACCAGTCCACCGACGGCGGCGGCGCCACGCGGTACACGCCGCTGTCCAGCCCGGCGCCCAGGTCGACCACCACGGCATCCGGATGTCTCTTGACGAACGCCCGCACTCTGTCGTCGAGCATCTTGGCGCGAAGGGCCGTCTGGCACACCACGCTGGTCTGCACACCCAACCCGGCGAAGTCGTAGTCGATCCTGCCGACGGCGTCTTCGGCCATCGCATCGCCAAGGATCGGCCGGTCCCATCGGCTGTCCAGCGCGCGCGCGTACACCGTGAGAAACGCGGTCGTTTCGACGGGAGTCAGTTCGGTTGTGGCAAGCCCCATGAACGCGAACATACTCCTGTTTCACCGCTGAACGATTCGCCCAAAACGTTCACCACCCTTGCGATTACGGGTCCGAGCGGCGGTCCACGGTTGTTCGTTTCGCTCGCGCCGTTTGGCTTCGTCGACGCGGTCCTTGGCCCAATGGTCCTCGAACTTCTCGCCAGGGTGCACGTTGGGCAGGCGATTCATCACACGGCTGAGCCAGCCGGGCGGCGTCACCGGCTCCCACTGAGGCAGCGCCAGAGACAGCGCGTACAGGGTCTTGAGGACCACGAAGACGCCGAACAGTGCAGACGACGCGCCGGTCATGGCCACCCCGAAAAGGCCGAATATGAGAGTCAGATGAACGACGACGACACGACCGAGGCCGCGGTAGGCCGTCTGCTCGATCCGAAGGAACGACCAACTCCGCACGCGTACCAAGTCCACCGCGAGATCGATGACGAGGAAGACGAATACGATCACGCACCCGGTCTGGACGCTGCGCCAGTCCACAGCAGCGAGACCGTGCTCGCCGTTGCGGTCGAGCATGAAAAGGATGAACCCGAGGAACACGCCGTGTGCCGCACAGAAGGCGAGGCTGGTAACCAGGAACCCCGTGATGAAAGAGCTCTGGGAGCTGCGCCGATCGGCTCCCCGGTATCTGAAGTGTCCGTGTCGGGGGCTCAATCGCTGATGAACGGCAATCCGGACCGCGACGAACAGGCACGCTGCGACGTTCTCGAACCAATAGACCGCCAGCGTCGTGCCTGCCGACCATTCCTCGAAAAACCAGCCGGCTGCCGGGACAGCAGTGACGGCCACCAGGATCAGTCCATGAAAGATCCTCGACGCACGATTAGTGCAAAACATTGACCGCCCTTGCGATTACGAGTACGACGGTGGATACCGCGACCAGGCTCTGGAGGGCCATCATCGCCTTGGCCGGGCGGGTCAGTGGCATCGTGTCGGTCGGGGAGAACGCCATTGCGTTCGTCAACCCCACATAAAGGTAGTCGACGAAGTCGGGTCGCCAGTCACGATTCGCGCGGCCGGGCTGCGCCATCTGCGGGAACAGGAAATCGGGATGGGGGTTTTCCTTGGGGCGCAGGCGCCTGGCGAACGGTCCTCCTCGGTCGAATTCCCAATACAGCAGAGCAAAGGCGATGACGTTGGTGACAAACACCGACGCGCCGCCCCCGAAGAGAATCCTGGCCTCGTCCTTCTCTTGGTGAAACAGAATCAGATAGTCCAGCGTGATCGCGGACAGCGTGTTGCCGAGCACGATCGACACGGTCATGACCCAGCTCATGCGCCTGACTAGCTTGCTCTCGTTTTGCAGTGTCTGCGGATTGAGTCGGATCAGCACCAACAGCAACACCAATTCGAAGGCGACCAGTGGCCACTGCACGAATCGCAGGAACGGCGTCGAGGCGATTTCGGCGAAGGCGAGCTGGAGCACCATCGCGGCGGTGATGGCCAACGAGACCGGCAGTCGGTACTCCGGTTGGCTCTTCTCGAGCCACGGTTGCCAATTCTCCGCGACGAAGTGTTCGGCTCTGTGGACGACCGACTCGCGACTGGCTTCTTCCGCACTGTCCATGACCCAAGTGTGTGCGCCACGATGAACAGATGGAATCGCGACACGTGAGCGTCTGGATCGAGGCCGCGCCGGAGGCCGTGTACGAATTCGCGGCCGATCCGCACGATTGGCGGCGCTGGGCCGCGGGACTCGCGCAGGGCGGATTGCACCAGACCGTCGACGGGTGGGTGGCTGATTCACCCATGGGTGAGGTGACCGTCGAATTCTCCCCGCCGAACGAGTTCGGCGTGCTCGACCACGTGGTGACGCTGCCGTCGGGAGAAACGGTCTACAACCCGCTGCGGGTGATACCCGGCGGCGTCGGCGAGCGGCATTGCGAGGTGACGTTCACGGTGCGGCGACGGGCCGGGATGACCGACGCGGAGTTCGACGCTGACGTGGCGGCCGTCGCCGCGGATCTGGAAACGCTGAAGCGGTTGCTTGAGGACTAGCGGGTCGGCTGGAACGCGCCGAGGGCCAGCCAGACCACGGTGCCCGCGGCCGCGGCGGCCAGCACGGACGGTGCGGCGCTGGTAGTCGCGAAGGCGACGATCACAAGCACGATGAACCCGATCGCGAGCGCGAGCAGCTTGTACACCGGCCAGGCAACGCCGGCGATGCTGACTTCGTCGCGCACGGTCATGGGTTCACGATAGCTCGCAAAGGAGTTTTCGGTCAACCGAAACTTGTGATCAGGCTGGACACTTTCCTAGCGGGTCTAAGCTGCTCATATGCCACTTTCCGGAGATTACGAACCAAGCCCGTGGGACTGGGTCCGCGGGGACGCCGACAAGGTCATGGAGTCGGGCAGCACCGAGGGCGCGGAGATGAAGGGCAAGCCCATCATCCTGCTGACGACCGTGGGAGCGAAGTCCGGCAAGATCCGCAAGACGCCGCTGATGCGGGTCGAACACGGCGGCGAGTACGCCATCGTGGCATCGCTGGGTGGTGCTCCCAAGCACCCGGTCTGGTACTACAACATCAAGGCGCACCCCCGGGTCGAGCTGCAGGACGGCGAGGTCAACAAGGACTACGAGGCGCGCGAGGTCTTCGGTGACGAGAAGGCGACGTGGTGGGAGCGCGCAGTCCAGGCGTGGCCGGACTACGCGGAGTATCAGCAGAAGACGGACCGTCAGATCCCGGTGTTCGTGCTGACCCCGGTTAACTGAAAACTGCAGGTTGGTGGCACCATTGATCGGTGTCCGCTGAACTGAGCCAGAGCCCTCGCACGTCGCCGCTGTCCGCGGCCGACATCGATGAGGCCGCTCAGCGAATTTCCGCCGTGGTGGCCCGCACGCCACTGCAGTTCAGCGAGCGGCTATCGGAGGCCACCGGCGCCGCGGTCTACCTGAAGCGCGAGGACCTGCAGTCCGTGCGGTCCTACAAATCGCGTGGGGCACACAACCTGTTGATGCAGCTGTCCGAGGACGAGCTCGCCGCTGGCGTGGTGTGCTCGTCGGCGGGTAACCATGCCCAGGGCTTCGCGATGGCGTGTCGGTCGATGGGCGTCCGGGGCCGGGTCTACGTACCGGTGAAGACTCCGAAGCAGAAGCGCGACCGCATCCGATACCACGGCCGCGAGTTCATCGAGCTGATCGCCGTCGGCAAGACCTACGACGAGGCCGCGGCGGCCTCATTGGACGACGTCGCGAGGACCGGCGCGACGTTGGTGCCGCCCTACGACGACCTCCGCACGATGGCCGGCCAGGGCACGATTGCCGCCGAGATCCTCGATCAGCTCGACGCGGAGCCGGACCTTGTGGTCGTGCCGGTCGGTGGTGGCGGATGCATCGCAGGCATGACGACGTATCTGGCCGAGCGGACGACTGGCACGTCGGTGCTGGGTGCCGAGCCCGCCGGTGCGGCTTCGATGATCGCCGCCCTTGCCGCGGGGGAGCCGGTCGATCTGGACCACGTCGATCAGTTTGTCGACGGCGCAGCGGTCAAGCGTGCGGGGGCGTTGACCTATGCGGCGCTGGCCGCCGCGGGGGACATGGTGTCGATCACGACGGTCGACGAGGGCGCGGTGTGCACCGCGATGCTCGACCTGTACCAGAACGAAGGCATCATCGCCGAGCCTGCAGGTGCTCTGTCGGTGGCGGCGTTGATGGAGGCCGGCGTCGAGCCGGGAGCGACGGTGGTGTGCCTGATATCCGGTGGTAACAATGACGTTTCACGCTACAACGAGGTGCTCGAACGCTCGCTCGTCCACCTCGGGCTCAAGCACTACTTCCTTGTCGACTTCCCGCAGGAGCCGGGTGCCCTGCGCCGGTTCCTGGACACGGTGCTCGGACCCGGCGATGACATCACGCTGTTCGAATACGTCAAGCGCAACAACCGGGAGACGGGCGAAGCTCTCGTCGGCGTCGAACTGAGTTCGGCCGCCGATCTGGAGGGACTGCTGGCCCGGATGCGGGCTTCGGACATTCACGTCGAGGAGCTGGAGCCGGGCTCGCCCGCGTACCGCTATTTGCTTTAGCGAGGGCTTACGACCGGCAATCCCGCTTGCTCCGCGGCATCGGCGAGCCGACGGTCGTATGTCACCAACGCCCGCAGATCAGGAGCGAACAGGGCGGCACTGAGGTGGATCGCGTCGAGCGTGCGCAGCTCCGGTGGCGCAAGAGCGGCAGCGTCGTCGAGCAGGCTGTTGGTGATGGCGACGAAGTCGAGCTTCGACAGCGCCTTCCGAGCGTTCTCGACGGTCGCCCCTCGACGGGCTGCTGCTCGCACCAATTCGGTCCGCGAAATGGCCGCAGTGAGTTGGCGGTCGAGCGAGAACTCCGCGAAGTAGCGGCCGAGCGCGGGCGACTCGGCCTCTTCGATAATCATTTTCACCAACGCCGACGAGTCGACGTAGATATTCATATGCGGTCTTCGCGTTGCCGCTGGAGTTCAGCCGAGACGTCGAAATCGGCGCGGACCGGCACGATGTCCTGCAGGCCGCCGGGCGACTCCGCCGGGATGATGTCGCCGCGCAGAACCATCTCCTCCCAGGTGTCGGGTTTCGCGGGGACGATGCGGGCGACTAACCGGCCTCGTTGAGTGACCTCGACCGTTTCTCCTCGCGACACGCGTGCGATGTATCGGCTCGCGTTCTGTCGCAACTCACGGAGTCCAATGCGCTCCATGTAGCACATGGTAGCACTTAGTTGGCCACCTCCATTTCTCGCTCCACCTGCACCAGTGACTCGTCATTGGCGCGAAAGATCGGCTCGATCGGCACACCGATCTCCGTAGCCATCTCGGTGAGCAGCGTCGCCCATTGCCGGTCGAGGCGGGAAATTCCACCGCGCCCCGGTCTCGTTAAAAGCAACGCAATCGTGGTGTTCGGTGCCATGTCGCGCAGCAGTTCGCGCATCGCCACCATGAGGTTTTCGATGTCGGGGCGCTTCGGCGACGGTCCGATTTCGACTTCACCGAGGAATTTGACGAGACAGCGGTCCGGCCCCATGAATGCGAACCGCAGCAGCCGTTCGCCGAAACCTAATGGACCCATGAGCGCTTGCCAGCGCCGGCACATGTCTGCAGCCGAATGCACCGGATCCGTGGCGGTTTCGATAGGGGGCGGCATGTATGGGCTCACCATGCCGAGAAGCATCGCCCCGATGGGCAATCTTGCGGTAATCAGTTATCCACAGGCACGGCGCCTGTGGATGGAGACTTGACAGTTCGCAGAATCGCGAATGAATGCCCGTCCAGCCGTGTCGAATTCCCCGCTACGACGGGCTCGCCCCACGCCAGCACCACCTCGCCGGTGACCGGCACGTCGACGGCTTCGGTGCCCAGATTGCAGGCGATGCTCAGCGAGCCGCGGCCCAGCACGACCCACCGCCGGTCTTCGTCGTAGTCGACGCGCAGGTGGTCAAGCCACGGGTCGGCCAGATCGGGTTCGGTGCTGCGCAGCGCGATCAGCTGTTGATAGACGCGCCGCAACCGCTCGTGTTCGCCGGTGTTCACCTCGGCCCAGTTCAGCTTGGACCGCAGGAATGTCTGCGGGTCTTGCGGGTCGGGGATTTCGTCGGCGTCCCAGCCGTGTTCGGCGAACTCGCGCTTGCGGCCCTCCGCCGTCGCCCTGGCCAGCTCCGGCTCCGGATGGCTGCTGAAGAACTGAAACGGCGACGACGATCCCCATTCCTCGCCCATGAAAAGCATTGCCGTGTAGGGCGATCCGAGCGCTAGCGCCGCCTTCACCGCGAGCTGGCCGAAGGTCAGGGTCTGCGACGGCCGGTCGCCGATCGCGCGGTTGCCTACCTGGTCGTGGGTCAGCGTGTACGCGAGCAGCCTGGTAGCGGGGATGGTCTTGGTGTCGAGCGGACGACCGTGCCGCCGGTGCCGAAACGACGAGTAGGTGCCTGCGTGGAAGTAACCGCCCTTGAGCGTCCGCGCCAGCACCTCCAGCGAACCGAAATCCGCATAGTAGCCCTGCCGTTCGCCCGACACCGCGGTATGGATGGCGTGGTGGATGTCGTCGTCCCACTGTGCGGTCATGCCGTACCCGCCGCGGTCCCGCGGGGTGATCAGGCGGGGATCATTGCGGTCGCTCTCGGCGATCAGCGACAGCGGCCTGCCCAACTCCTCTGCCAGCGCATCGGTTTCGGTGGCCAGCTCCTCGAGGATGCTGATCGCGGTGGTATCGACAAGCGCATGCACGGCGTCGAGTCGCAGGCCGTCGGCGTGGAAGTCGCGCATCCAGCGCAGCGCACAGTCGAGGATGTAGCGCCGCACCGTGTCCGCCTCGGCGTCGGCGATGTTGATCGATTCGCCCCACGGATTGCTGCCCGACGACAGATACGGTCCGAACCGCGGCAGGTAGTTACCCGAAGGGCCAAGATGATTGAACACCGCGTCGATGAGCACGCCGAGACCGCGCCGGTGGCAGGAGTCGATGAATCGAATCAGGCCATCGGGGCCGCCGTACGGTTCGTGCACGGCGTACCACAGCACCCCGTCATAGCCCCAGCCGTGTCTGCCGCCGAACGCGTTGACGGGCATCAGCTCGACGAAGTCCACGCCGAGATCCACCAGATAGTCCAGCTTCTCGATCGCCGAGTCCAGCGTGCCGTCCGGTGTGAAGGTGCCGCTGTGCAGCTCGTAGATCACCCGGCCCTCGATGGATCTGCCCGGCCAATCCCCGTCGCTCCACGCATCGGGCGCCGGCTGCCACAACTGGGAACGCTCGTGCACGCCGTCGGGCTGGCGGGGTGAGCGGGGATCGGGCAGCACGGTCGGGTCGTCATCGAGGACGAAGCCGTAGCGGGCATCCGGTCGGGCGGCGACGTCGGCGCGCCACCAACCGTCGTCCGATCGGATCATCGGGTACAGCGTGCCGTCGACATCGAGGCGCACCCGTTTGGGCCGTGGTGCCCACACCGCGAACTCAGTCACCGGTGCGCTCCAACAGCACAACACCAAGATCGGCGAACAGGTCAGCGGCCATGACCTCGCCGCTGAAGCGCCCACCGCCGATTCGGTCGACCCACACCCCAGCAGGCAACGCCAAAACAGTATCTCCCCAACCTGTTTCGGCCAATGTCACACTGTGCCGGGTGACCGCCACCAGCACGTCGGTGCCGCGAACGAACGACACCACATGCCGAGCGGCCGGACCACCGGCCAGCAGCGGTGTGTAGTCACCGGCGAAGCTGGCGGGACGGTCACGCCGCAGGCGCAGCGCGGCAGCCACCACCCGGATCTTGGGATCGGTCAAGTCACGCAGCGCTTGGCGCCGGGCACGGTAATCCACCGGCCGCCGGTTGTCAGGATCGACGAGGCTGTCTTCGGCCACCTCGGTGCCCTGATAGACGTCGGGCACCCCTGGCACCGTCAGCGCCAGCAGTTTCTGGCCGAGTACGTCACTGCGGGCGTGCTCGGCCAATCGGGCCACCAGCGACGTCATCTCGACCGCGATCGGCCCATCGAGGACGGCGTCCAACCAGGCGTGCACCGCGGTCTCGAACTCCGCGTCCTGGTCGTTCCATGTGGTGTGCACTGCCGCCTCCCGGATGGCCTTTTCGGCGTACGCGTGCAGCCTTGCCCGCAGCTCGTCGGTCACCGACCCGTCGCTGGGCCACACTCCGAAGATGTTCTGCCACAGGAAGAGCCCCGTCACGGCGTCGGGAGGTGGGGCGGCCAGTGTCCATGCGCCGACGAACTCCGCCCACAGCGAAGGCACCTGCGACAACACGCCGATGCGGGCCCTGACATCCTCACCGCGCTTGGTGTCGTGAGTGGAAAGGGTCACCATCGCCCGCGGCCAAAGTCGCGCCCGCACCGCGGCCCGCTGGTGGAACTCCGCCACGCTGACCCCGAAATGCTGCGGTTCACCGCCGACCTCGTTGAGCGACACTAGCCGGGCGTCGCGGTAGAACAGGCTGTCCTCCATCGATTTCGCGGTCGCGGCGCCGCACAGCTGGTTGAACCGCACCGCGGCCTCGTCGCCTGCGGACAACGCCGTGGCGATCAGCGCCAACGGTTCGGCCAATTCCGGTGCCGCGTCGGCGGTTTCCGCGAGCGCAACCGGCAGGACCATGGACAGCGAGGGATAGTCGACCCGGTACACCCCGACGTGGCTGATCAGTGCGGCGACGGCGGCGGGTAGCCGGGCGTCGTCCCCGCCGATGACGCGGCACAGCCTGCGCAGCTCGCTGCCGAGCGTGCCGGTGACGGCCTCGGCCTTGAGCCGGCGGCCCAGTGCCGGCATCGCGTCGTAGTCAGCGCCTGCGGAATCCACGAGATCGGTCAGCGCCTGTTTGCCTGCGGGATCGACGAACAGGCCACCGATCTCGCGCAGCGCGTCGTATCCGGTTGTGCCCGCGACCGGCAGCGTGGGGTCCAGCGCCTCGTCGACCGCCAGGATCTTTTCGATGACGATCCACGTCTGCGGGCCGACAAGCTCACGCAGCCACCCGAGATAGCCTGCAGGGTCGGACAATCCGTCCGGATGATCGATACGAAGCCCGTCGACAAGGCCCTCGTCGAACCATCGCTTGACTTCGACGTGCGTCGCGTCGAACACCGCGCGGTCCTCCTGGCGCAGCCCTGCCAGCGAGGTGATCGAAAAGAATCGGCGGTAGCCACAGATCCCGTTGCGCCACCCGATCGGCTTGTAGTGCCCGTCGGAAGGATATCCCGGCGGCGTCGCATCACCGTCGGAGCCCAAGACCGGCAACACAATTCGCCCCTGCGGGTCCAGGTCCCAGTCGATATCGAAGTAGGAGGCGAACGGCGATTTCCTGCCGTTCCTCAGCACGTCGGACCACCACTGGTTCTGGTCCGGATCATCGACACCGACGTGGTTGGGGACGATGTCCACGATCAGGCCCATGCCGCGGGCGCGGGCAGCCGACGACAACGCCGCCAAACCTTCCGGCCCGCCAAGCGCCGCCGACACCGTGGTCGGGTCGGTGACGTCGTAGCCGTGCGTCGAACCCTCGGCGGCGGTGAGTATCGGCGACAAGTACAGGTGCGAGATCCCCAGCTCGTCAAGGTAGTCGAGCAGCTGCTCGGCGTCCGCGAAGGTGAAACAGTCACCGCGCATCTGCAGCCGGTACGTGGACAGCACCGCAGAAGTCATGTGTCAGGCGGTCTTACGGAGCAGGAGCAGCGAGCGTGGTTGCAGCGGGATCTTGTCGCCCGCCTTGACCACCAGGTCGGTCGCGCCGGTCGGATCCGATGTGTCGATGTCCGCGGTCCACTGCTTGGCGTATCTGCCCTTGGGCGCAACGAAATCCTGAGCCACGTCGTGCGCGTTGAAGCACAGCAGGAAGGAGTCGTCGACCACCCGCTCACCGCGTTCGTTGGGGGCGGTGATCGCGTCGCCGTTGAGGAAGACCGCGACACACTTGCCAAGGCCTGCGCCCCAGTCTTCGCTGGTCATCTCCTTCCCGGCCGGGGTCAGCCACGCGATATCGCGGGACTGGTCGCCGCTGCGGATGGGCTTGCCCTCGAAGAACCGCCTGCGCTTGAACACCGGATGCTTCTTGCGGAATTCGATCACCTTGCGGGTGAACGTGAGGAGATCGGCGTTGGTCTCGCACAGTGACCAGTCCATCCACGAGATGTCGGAGTCCTGGCAGTACACGTTGTTGTTTCCGCGCTGGGTCCTGCCGATCTCGTCACCGTGGGAGATCATCGGCGTACCGAGCGACACCATCAGCGTGCCCATGATGTTGCGCATCTGCTTGCCACGCAACGCCAGGATCTCGGGGTCGTCGGTGGGTCCCTCCACCCCGCAATTCCACGACCGGTTGTGGCTTTCGCCGTCGCGGTTCTCCTCGCCGTTGGCCTCATTGTGCTTGTCGTTGTACGACACCAGGTCGGCGAGCGGGAACCCGTCGTGACAGGTGACGAAATTGATGCTCGCGCTTGGCCGCCTGCCGGTGGCCTCGTAGAGGTCCGAGGAGCCGGTCAGTCGCGAGGCGAACTCGCCGAGGGTCGCGGGCTCGCCCCGCCAGTAATCGCGCACAGTGTCGCGATACTTCCCGTTCCATTCGGTCCACAAACCTGGAAAGTTCCCGACCTGGTAGCCGCCCTCGCCGATGTCCCACGGCTCGGCGATCAGTTTCACCTGACTGATCACCGGGTCCTGCTGCACCAGGTCGAAGAATGCCGACAACCGGTCGACGTCATAGAACTCACGGGCCAGCGTCGCAGCCAGATCGAACCGGAACCCGTCGACGTGCATCTCGAGCACCCAGTACCGCAGGGAGTCCATGATCAGCTGCAGGGTGTGCGGGTGTCGGGCGTTGAGGCTGTTGCCGGTGCCGGTGAAATCCTTGTAGAGCCGCAGATCGCCGTCGAGCAGGCGGTAATAGGCGGCGTTGTCGATGCCACGGAAGTTGAGGGTGGGGCCGAGGTGATTGCCCTCGGCGGTGTGGTTGTAGACCACGTCGAGGATGACCTCGATCCCTGCCTCGTGGAAAGCGCGCACCATGTTCTTGAACTCGGCGACGGCGCCGCCGGCGGTCTTGTCCGCCGCATACTGATAGTGCGGTGCGAAGAACCCGAAGGTGTTGTAGCCCCAGTAGTTTCGCAGGCCCAAGTCGAGCAGCCGGTGATCATGCAGGAACTGGTGAACCGGCATCAGCTCGATCGCGGTGACGTTCAGCGACTTGAGATGGTCGATGATCGCGGGGTGGCCCAGGCCGGCATACGTACCGCGGAGTTGCTCGGGGATGCCGGGGTGCGTCTGCGTCATGCCCTTGACGTGGGCCTCGTAGATCACTGTCTCGTGGTAGGGCGTGCGCGGTGCGCGGTCGGTCGTCCACTCGAAGTACGGGGCGATCACCACGCTGGTCATCGTGTGGCCGAGCGAATCAACCTCGGGCGGGGTCCCGCCAGAGACCAGGTCGTCGGCCTTCAGATCATAGGAGAACAAGGCCTGGCTGAAGTCGAAGTCGCCGTGAAACGACTTTCCGTACGGATCGAGGAGCAGCTTGCTCGGATCGCAGCGGTGCCCGGCCGCTGGATTCCACGGGCCGTGGACGCGAAAACCGTAGCGCTGGTACGGCTTGACGGTCGGCAGGTAGCAGTGCCAGACGAAGCCGTCGACTTCGTCGAGTTCGATGCGCTCCTCGCTGCCGTCCTTGCCGATCAGGCACAGCTCTACCCGCTCGGCCACCTCGGAGAACAGTGAGAAGTTGGTGCCCGTTCCGTCATACGTGGCGCCGAGGGGATAGGCCGTACCCGGCCAGACGGTGGGTACCGTCGGCAAATCCGCAGGCATCAGTCAACCCACCAGCCGGTGGCCGCGGCGATCTGACGTCCGAGCTCACCGGTCATGGTGCGCATGTACGTGGTCGAGATGTGGTGAGAGTCGTGATACAGCAACACGTTTCCCTCCACGGCCCGACAGAAGTCCTTTCGGCACACCGCATCACTCATGTCGAGCGGCTTGAGTAGCGGGAACTGGGCGACGAAATCCAATGTGGGGTTATACGGCGACAGTACGTCGGCTCGCTTGATCCCGCAGGACACCGCATTGCCGCCGTCGGCCAGGCAGTCCGCGGGGAAATACGGTTCGCCGTTGCGTACCAGCCAGGGGGTGTCACGCATCGCCAGAATCGGAATGTTGTTGTCCGACAACTTCTTCCAGACGCCGATATAGGTACCCGGCATGACATCGCCCGGTTTGATGTTCCACGGCCGAGTAGAGGTGGTGAACACAAAATCGGGGTGATCGGCGATGAGCTTGGACATCACCCGGTCGTTCCAGTCGCGGCACTTGGGGTAAGGGCGGTTGTCACCCATCACCAGCGGCATCTTCTCGGTGGTCAGCGGGCAGCCCATCTTCAGGTAGGTGACGACCTTGAAGTTGTGCAGCCGGCCCAACAGGTCCAGCGCGGTGACCCAGTGCTCGGCGTGCGATCCACCCGCCAGCGCGATAGTGCGGGTGGCCGATTCGTCTCCGAACGTGCAGTTGATCACCCCGGTGTTGTCGAAGTCGCTGATACAGCCGTCTTCGGTGGTGATCGGAATGTCTTTCCTGGCTTCCAGCACCGTCGGACGCATGGGCAGCTTGGGCACCTTTGCCTGCTCGAGCAGCGCGAGCGCGCCAGGGTAGTCACGCGACGAAAGACCTGACAGCTCTTTGCCATCGGCGCGCACCACGGTGACGTGCTCGCGCCAGGTGAACGACGTCGCGGTCAGTGCCACACCCAGCAGCGCGACCACCGATCCCAGCACCATCGTCGGTCGCCGCAGCCGCATCCGCAGCGGCACGACGGAGACCGGGTGCGTCGGTGCGCGATAACGCAGCGGGTTCTCGACGTACTTGGTCGTCAGCCAGGCCAGCACCCCGGAGACCGCCAGCACCCCGGCGCCTTCGGCGAATGTCGCCCTCGTATGCCCGGTGTAGGACAGCCAGAAGATCAGCAACGGCCAGTGCCACAGGTACAGCGAGTACGCCACGGCCCCAAGCGAGACGAACGGCGCCGTCGCCAACAGCCGGTTCGGGGCGGGCAGCCGGCCGCCGGTATGCGGATCGGCCAGCCGGTTGGCCGCGGACAGAATGAACAAGATCGTGGCGCCGACGGGCACCAACGCCAACGGCCCGGGGAACTCCTTGACGCCGTCGATCAGCGCGCCGCACGCCAGGATCGCGGCCAGCGACACGACCGCGACCGTCGTGCGCAACCACATCGGCCAGCGGACATAGGGCACCAGGGCGCCGATCAGCGCGCCCAGCAAAAGCTCCCACGCACGGGCGAAGCTGTTGTAGTAGGCGGTGGCCTGGTCGGCGTTATGCGCGAAGATCGCGTAGACAAACGATGCGATGGTCAGTGCGCCAAGCAGCACCACGAACGCAGCCCGCATGTGCTTCTTGAACACCCTGCGAAACAGCCAGGCGGACAAGAAGATCAGCGCAAGGAATGCGATGTAGAACTGACCCTGCACCGACATCGACCAGATGTGTTGCAGCGGGCTTACGGCCTCGCCAGCGCGAAGGTAATCCGATGCGGTGTTCGCCAGCTCCCAGTTTTGGAAGTAACCGAGGCTGGCGAGGCTTTGATCAGCAAACGTCTCCCAGCGGGTCTCCGGCTGGATCAGGATGGTCAGCAGCGCAGAAGCGGCGAGCACCACGACAAGTGCGGGAAGCAGCCGGCGGACCAACCGCGTCACCTCCGGCACCGGCCACAGTGATGCGCCGGGAGTGAGCGCCGCGCGCAGCAGGCGGCCACCGAAGAAGAACCCGGATAGCGCCAGAAACACGTCGACGCCACCGGAAACCCGGCCGAACCACACGTGAAACACCGCGACGAGCGCGATCGCGACACCGCGCAGGCCATCGAGGTCGTGCCGGTAAAAACCGGACGCGCGGGCGCCACTGGACGAACCAGCGGCGCGAGTGGTTTGCCCCGGAGCGGTGAGCGACGCCGGCCGGGGAGGGGCGAGGGTCATCATGGTCGACGGATAATCTACCGAAGGTGCCCTCGTTGACGCCTGCTGACATCAGCGCGATCGACGCCGCACACGTCTGGCATCCCTACAGCACCATCGGCACCGAGGCGCTGCCGCCCGTTGTCGCGGTCGGTGCCAGGGGTGCATGGCTGACGGTTATCGACAATGGGCGCCCCGTCGAAGTGCTCGATGCGATGGCCTCATGGTGGACCGCGATCCACGGGCATGGCCATCCCGTGCTCGACGCGGCGATCACCAAGCAGCTGGCCACGATGAACCACGTCATGTTCGGCGGGCTGACCCACGAACCCGCCGCCCGGCTGGCCCAGCTGCTCGTCGAGATCACCCCGGCCGGACTGGACACGGTCTTTTTCTCCGACTCCGGGTCGGTCTCCGTCGAGGTCGCCGTCAAGATGGCACTCCAGTACTGGCGCAGCATCGGGCGCCCCGCCAAGCACCGGCTGATGACCTGGCGCGGTGGCTACCACGGCGACACGTTCACCCCGATGAGCGTCTGCGACCCCGACGGTGGCATGCACTCGCTGTGGACCGACGTGATGACCCATCAGGAATTCGCGCCGCAGGTGCCCGCCGAGTACGACCACGCCTACAGCGAAGTCTTCGAAAAACAGCTCGCCGAACACGCCGACGAGCTGGCCGCGGTGATCGTCGAACCGGTGGTTCAGGGCGCTGGCGGGATGCGGTTTCACGATCCGCGTTATCTGACCGACCTGCGCGCGGCCTGCAGCCGTCACGACGTGTTGCTGATCTTCGACGAGATCGCGACCGGGTTCGGCCGCACCGGCGAGCTGTTCGCCGCGGACCATGCCGGCGTCAGCCCCGACATCATGTGTGTTGGCAAGGCGCTCACCGGTGGCTACATCACGCTGGCGGCCACGCTGTGCAGCCGCGAGATCGCGCACACCATCAGCACCCACGAGCCCGGCGCACTGATGCACGGCCCGACGTTCATGGCCAACGCGCTGGCATGTGCGGTCGGGGTGGCGTCGGTCGAGCTTCTGCTCGGCGGGGATTGGCGCTCGCGCGTGCAGGCGATCGAGGCGAGCCTGCGGGACGGCCTGGCTCCGGCGGCCGCACTGCCGGGCGTCGCGGCGGTGCGGGTGCTCGGGGGGATCGGCGTTATCGAGATGAGCCGGCCTGTCGACCTGGCAGTGGCGACCCCTGTCGCGTTGGAGCACGGCGTGTGGCTGCGCCCGTTCCGCAACCTGATCTACGTCATGCCGCCGTACATCTGCTCGCCCGAGCAGCTGGCGCAGATCTGCTCCGCGATGATCGCCGTCGCCCATGCGCTAACCTGAACGCTGTTCAAGTCAGGAGGCTCGGGTGACGCGTACTGGTCTTTCGCCGCTTGCGTGGCTCGACGAGGTCGAGCAGCAGCGGCGTGCCGCGGGTCTGCGGCGCTCACTTCGCACCCGCCCGCCGGTCGGCGCGGATCTTGACCTGGCCTCCAACGACTACCTCGGCCTGTCGCAGCACCCCGCCGTGATCGACGGCGGCGTCGCGGCGCTGCGCACCTGGGGCGCCGGTTCGACCGGATCGCGGCTGGTGTCCGGCAACACCGAGCTACACGTCGACTTCGAGAACGCGCTCGCGGATTTCGTCGGGGCCGAATCGGCGCTGGTGTTCTCGTCGGGGTACACCGCCAATCTGGGCGCGGTCGTCTCCCTTTCGGGGGCCGGCTCGCTGCTGGTGTCCGACGCACTCACCCACGCCTCGCTGGTGGATGCATGCCGGTTGTCGCGGGCCCGGGTCGTCGTCACCCCGCACCGCGATGTCTCCGCCGTCGAGTCCGCGCTCGCCGCACGCGACGAGGAGCGCGCGGTTGTCGTGACCGATTCGGTGTTCTCCGCCGATGGCGCGCTGGCCCCGCTGCGGGCTCTGCACGAGGTATGCCGACGGCACGGCGCGCTGCTGATCGTCGACGAAGCGCACGGTCTCGGCGTGCGGGGGACAGGCGGGCGTGGCCTGCTGCACGAGGTCGGCTTGGCCGGTGCGCCCGACGTGGTGATGACGACGACGCTGTCCAAAGCGCTTGGGAGTCAGGGCGGTGTGGCGCTGGGTCCCGCGGCGGTCCGCGATCACCTCATCGACGCCGCACGCCCATTCATCTTCGACACCGGGCTGGCTCCTGCTGCCGTCGGCGCCGCATCAGCCGCCCTCAGTGTGTTGATCGACGAGCCGTGGCGGGCGCAGGCGGTGTTGCGGCACGCCGAGGCGCTGGCGTCGATCTGCGACGTCGCCGCGCGGCCGGATTCGGCGGTGGTGTCGGTGATCCTCGGCGAGCCCGAGGTGGCTTTCGCCGCCGCGGTTGCCTGCCTCGAGCGCGGCGTGCGGGTCGGCTGTTTCCGCCCGCCCACGGTTCCCGCCGGCACCTCGCGGCTGCGCCTGACGGCACGGGCTTCGCTATCGGATGACGAGATGCGTTTGGCGCGTGAGGTTCTCGCGGAAGTGCTGTCGGCGCGCGCGTGAGCGTTCTCGTCATAACGGGCACCGACACCGGCGTCGGCAAGACGGTGACCACCGCGGCGCTTGGATGCCATGGTCGGCTGGCAGGCATCGATATCGCGGTGTGCAAACCCGTACAGACCGGAAGCGCGGACGGTGATGACGACCTCGGCGAGGTGGGCCGGCTCGCGGGCATTGACGAGTTGCATGGGCACACAAGATTTCCCGAGCCGCTGGCGCCCGTCGCTGCCGCCGCGCGCGCCGGGATGGCGTTGCCGACACGCGATGCGCTCACGTCGTGGGTGCGTGGTGTCGACGCGCCCGACCGGCTCACCCTGGTGGAGGGCGCCGGTGGCCTGCTGGTCGAAATCGGCGACGCGGGTGTGACAGTGCGCGACCTCGCAACGGATCTGGCCGCGCCGGTGCTCGTGGTGGTGGCACCCGGGTTGGGCACGTTGAACCACACCGCCCTGACGCTGGAAGCGCTTGCTTCGCAAGGCATTTCATGTGCAGGCCTGGTAATCGGCGCATGGCCGCATTCACCAGGCGCGGCGGAGCTTGGCAACCGTGAGGCGCTTGCGGAGCTGGCGCCGGTGCGCGCGGTGCTGCCGGAGGGTGCTGGTTCGTCGACCCCCGCTGAGTTCGAATCGCTGAGTTCGGCTGCTTTCGACCCACAGTGGGTCGTGAGCCTGGTTTGACGTGGTTCACTCCGTCGAGCTGGTCTTTGACGCGGACACCGAGGCGGCGGTCCGGGGTATCTGGGACGCGCTGCGCGCCGCGGGGATTCCCAGTCAGGCTCCTGCGAGCAGGCCGCACGCGACGCTGACCGTCGCCGAGCGGATCGATTCCGAGGTGGACACGCTGCTGCGGCCGCTGGCGACCCGATTTCCGATGCCGTGCCGGATCGGTGCGCCGTTGGTGTTCGGCAGGGCCAAGGCGGTGCTGGCGCGGCTGCTGGTGCCGACGTCCGAGCTGCTGGACGTGCACGCCGAGGTGCATCGGCTGTGCCTGCCGCACATCAGGCCGGGACCGATGGCCAACGCGCTGCCCGGCCAGTGGACGGCGCACGTCACCGTGGCCCGACGAGTCATCCCCGCCCAGCTGGCTCGCGCCGTGCGGATCGCGGGCAAGCCGACCGAGATCGAGGGCAGCATCGCGGGGCTGCGCCGCTGGGACGGGAACTCCAAGCAGGAGTTTCTAATCTGAGGACCCGCCTGCCGCGAAAGTGACGTTTGGCAGGGGTCCACTCAAACTTCGTCTGCAAAACGCATCTTTCGGCGGCGACGGGCCAACTAATCGACGCTCGCCGCAACGCTTTTCGGCACACACATCCGCCAACCATCGATGACCAGCTCGCGCAGTTCCGCCAGGTCGATCGCGTCCAGCTGGACGTGAATCCAGTTGTATCGCATATCCGATTGACGCGGCAGCATGAACTTGTCCGGCTCGGCCTCCACCATCGCGGCGCGTTCCTCCTTGGGGAAGGCGACACCAAGCACCGTCTCGTCCCGGGAAAAGGCGAGATACACGATCTGTCCGACGCGGAACTTGATCTGGTCTCGCACCACCGCCTCGTAGGATCTCGGGAGCGTGGAGGTGATGCGCCGCACGTCGTCGACCGTGATCATGTCGGTGACGTTAGTCACGCCCCCCGACAACTGAGTCGCTGTGCACCGCGATCCCGTCCACAAGCAGATGCAGGCCGAACGCGAACCGGGCGCTCGGATCCTCCGTCAGCACCGACTGCTCGCCGGGGAGTTCGGCACCGGCGGCGTCCCACTGCAGCCGTGACTGCTCGTCGGCGGTGAACCCGAGTACGTAGTAGACGACCGTGCGGGCGGCCAGTTCGGCGTGCCCGGCATCCACGCCAGCCTCAACCGCGGCGTCGGCCAGTCGCGCCGACAGCTGCGCCATCGCCGCTGACTGCCCGGCCGCGAAACTCGCAGAGACCAGCTCGGCGCCGTCGGTGTGCGACAGCAATGCGTCGCGCAACCGCCCGCAGATGCCTGTGACACGGTCGCGCCAGCCTGCGGGCTCATCCTCAACGGACTGCAATATCCGGTCCGCCACCGCGCCGAGGAGTTGCTGCTTGTTCGCGAAGTGCCAGTACAGCGCGCCGGGGGAGACGTCGAGTTCGCGGGCCAGCCGCCGCATCGTCAGGTCGGCAATTCCATAGCTGTCCAGCAGCGTCGTCGCTGCCTCGACCACGTCCCGTTTGTGAAGCTGCACCCCGGTAGCCTAACCTGAACGCTGTTCAAGTCACAGGAGGCTAATCGGGTGAGCGACATTCTGGTTCAGGCGCGCGAGCAGGTGCTGGAGCGCGGCGAGGGCCTCGACCAGGACCAGACGCTGCAGGTGCTGCAGCTGCCCGACGACCGGCTCGACGAGCTACTGGCGCTGGCGCACGAGGTGCGTATGGCGTGGTGCGGGCCCGACGTCGAGGTCGAGGGCATCATCAGCCTCAAGACCGGCGGTTGCCCCGAGGACTGCCACTTCTGTTCGCAGTCAGGACTTTTCGCGTCGCCGGTGCGAAGCGCCTGGCTCGACGTGCCGAGCCTGGTCGAGGCCGCCAAGCAGACTGCCAAGACCGGCGCGACCGAGTTCTGCATCGTCGCCGCCGTCCGCGGCCCCGACGAGCGGCTGCTCGCGCAGGTGGCCGCGGGCATCGAGGCGATCCGCAACGAGGTCGACATCCAGATCGCCTGCTCGCTTGGCATGCTGACCCAAGAGCAGGTCGAACGGCTCTCGGAAATGGGCGTGCACCGCTACAACCACAACCTTGAGACCGCCCGCTCCTTCTTCACCAACGTCGTGACCACTCACACCTGGGAAGAGCGCTGGGACACTCTGCGGATGGTCCGCGAAGCGGGCATGGAGGTGTGCTGCGGCGGCATCCTGGGAATGGGTGAAACCCTGGAGCAGCGCGCGGAATTCGCCGCAAACCTCGCCGAGCTCGATCCGCACGAGGTGCCGCTGAACTTCCTCAACCCCCGGCCGGGTACGCCGTTCGGCGATCTCGATGTGCTGCCCGCGTCCGACGCGCTCAGGGCCGTCGCGGCTTTCCGCCTCGCACTGCCGCGCACCATGCTGCGATTCGCGGGCGGCCGGGAGATCACCCTTGGCGACCTTGGTGCCAAGAAGGGCATCCTCGGCGGCATCAACGCCGTCATCGTCGGCAACTACCTCACGACTTTGGGAAGACCGGCTGAGACTGATCTCGAGCTGCTCGACGAGCTGCAGATGCCGATCAAGGCACTCAACGCCAGCCTGTAAATGGCAGGCAAGTTCAACGTCTACACTGGCGAGCCCGCAGGTGGCGCCACGCCGACCGCGGCCCAGCTCGGGTTGGAACCGCCCCGGTTCTGCGCGGACTGCGGTCGACGGATGATCGTGCAGGTGCGTCCCGACGGGTGGACGGCCAAGTGCTCCCGCCACGGGGAGCAGGACTCGAAGGACCTTGATCAGCGGTGAATGACATTGCGCCACCGCGTATTTCGCGACGTACCGCGGCAGCGGTTGTCGTCGCCGCCTTCACGATGGCCGGCGTCGCGGTCGGGGCGTTGTGGGCCTGGCTGGCGCCGCCGATTCACGGCGTGGTCGCGCTGACTCGTGACGGCGACCGGATTCGCGGCTTCCTCGGCAACGAGTCGGACAACTTCTTCGTTTCGGCGTTCCTTGTGGTCGGCATGCTGGGTGTGCTCGCGGTGATCGCCGCTGTGCTGGTGTGGCAGTGGCGGGCCCACCGCGGCCCAGTGATGGTGGCGGCGTTGGCGATTGGGTCGGCTGCGGCCACCGGGGCGACCGCGGGAATCGGTGCGCTGCTGGTGCACTGGCGCTACGGGACGATCGACGTCGCAGGAGCGCCGGTATCACCCGAGCATCGCGTGCACTACGTCATCGAGGCGCCCGCGGTGTTCTTCGGGCACTCGCCGCTGCTGATCGCCGCTTCGGTGTTGTTGCCGGTCGCCATCGCGTTGCTTGTCTACGCGCTGCTGGCGGCGTCGACGGCGCGCGACGATCTTGGCGCCTGGCCGCCGGTAGAAGAGCCGGTCTACGGCCCGCCGCTTACAGCGGAGAGCGCTCTACCGTCCGCCCCGTCATGACCTTGGCGGCGATCTTCGCCAGCCGCGCCATCCCCACGTAGGTCATCGGATTCAGCAGCGTCGGCCACTTCGTCCGAACCATGTGTTCGGACAAGGGCTTTCCGTTGAACCGGTCGATCATCCAGCGCATCGCCATCGGCGCCGACAGTGGGTGGAGCAGCATGTGCTCGCTGAACATGTCGCGGTGGTAGGTGACCGACGCACCGCCGGATTGGTAGGTGTCGGTCAGCTCGTCGATGTCCTCGACCGAAACGATGCGGTCATGCACCGCCTGCACGATCAGCACCGGCGGGGTCGGCACCGCCGTACCCAGCTTGATGCTGTCGAACACATGCCGCACCTCGGGCATGTCAAGGATCTCGTTGAGCGGCCGGTCCACCAGCTTGCCCATGTCCATCCCGATCAGCCGCAGTACGGCATATGCCGTCGTCATGTTTTCCACCCGCAGCAGCATCGCTTTGCCGGTGTCGGTGGCGTGATGCTGGATGACGCGGTCGAGTTCGGGATAGGCGTGTGAGAGCGCGGCCACCACCATCGCGGGCAGCCCCGAATAGAAGCTGCCGTTGAGGCGGCGGAAGGCGTGGCCGAGATCGGCGACAGGCGATCCGAGGACGGCGCCGACGATGTTCAGCTCGGGCGCGTATGCGCCGCTCATCTCGGCGGCCCACGCGGTGGCCAGGCCGCCGCCGGAATAGCCCCACAGTCCGACCGGCGCCGACTGCGACAGGCTCAGCTGCTCCGAATTCAGCGCGGCCCGCAGCCCGTCCAGGATGCGATAGCCGGGCTCGTACGGCGTACCCCAGGCTCCGCGCGGCCCTTCGTGGTCGGGGACGGACACCGCCCAGCCCTCGGCGAGCACAGCGGAGATCAGAAGGAACTCGAACTGGGCGATCGCCCCTGGGGCCAGCGCCCATCGCCGCAGCGCATAGGACGGGAAACAGCGTGACGTCACGGCGTCGATCGCGCATTGGTAAGAAATCACAGGGACCACCGCTTCCGGCCCACGCTCCGCGGGCGCGATCACGGTGGTGACCGTTGCCTCGGGCGCGCCGTTCATGTCGGTGGTGCGGTACAGCAGCTGAGTGGCGGCCAGTTTCTGCGGGATCAACCCGAGAAACGCCAGCTCGACGTCGCGGCTGCGCAGCACGGTCCCCGGCGCCGCGTGCTGGTAGCCGGGCGGCGGGTCGTAGAACGGATCATCGTCGGGGAGCTGCGGGCGGATGCCCCGCCCGAGTTCCTCGTGCGGTGCGGTCCCGATCCACTCGGCACCAGTGGCCGGCGCTGCGCTGCCCAGATCCATCCCGGCATTGTTACTTAAGAGAGCCCTAAGAATCCACTCGACTCACCCGGGCGGTCGCAATGCGGCGAATTCGTCGGTGACTCGGTAGTGCGCTTCGGCGAAGCGGTAGAGCGCGGCAGGGCGGCCTCCGCTGCGGCCGGAGCGTGCGGTAGTTCCGGTGCGGGTGATGACGTTGCGCCGCTCCAGCACGCGTTGCAGGTTCGTCGCGTCGACCTGATAGCCGAGTGCCGTGCTGTAGATGTCGCGCAGGGTGGACAACGCGAATTCGGTTGGCGTCAACGCGAACCCGATGTTCGTGTAGGACAGTTTGGCCGCAAGCCGGATGCGGGCGTGCTCCACCATCGGGCCGTGGTCGAAGGCCATCGGCGGCAGATCGTTCACCGGATGCCAGCGAGTGTCCGGCGGCAGTTCGGGTGTCGCAGGGGAGGGGACGAGGCCGAGGAATGTGGAGGCGATGGTGCGGACCTCGGGTACGCGCTGGGGATCGGAGAACACAGCGAGCTGTTCGAGGTGAGCAAGTTCACGTAGGTCGACTTTTTCGGCGAGCTGTCGCCGAACCGAGCTGGTCAGATCCTCGTCGTCACGAAGCCGCCCGCCCGGCAGAGACCACTTTCCACGCTCCGGATCGCGCGCACGCTGCCATAACAGCACGTTAAGCCCCGGTGTCCGGGAGTCGACACCCCGAACCTGGAACACGGCGGCCAGCACCTCATGGGCGGTGCTAATATAGGTCATGTTTTCGATTATAAGTCGAAAACCTCGGACGCGATGAGGAGTCGGCGATGACGGTTCTGGACCGCATGCCCTCGGACGATCTAGCTGCGCAGATCACGGACGGTCCCGGCGGTTATTCCGGCGTGGATGGCGACCAGCGATGGGCCGCCGAGGTGCGCCGATTGGCCGAGTTGCGCGGTGCGACGCTGTTGGCGCACAACTATCAGCTGCCCGCCATCCAGGACGTGGCCGACCACGTCGGTGACTCGCTGGCGCTGTCCCGGATCGCCGCCGAGGTGCCCGAGGACACGATCGTGTTCTGCGGTGTGCACTTCATGGCCGAGACCGCCAAGATCCTGTCACCGGACAAGACGGTGCTGATTCCCGACCAGCGGGCCGGCTGTTCGCTGGCCGACTCGATCACCGCCGACGAACTGCGCGCCTGGAAAGCCGAGTATCCCGGTGCGGTCGTCGTCTCATACGTGAACACCACCGCCGCGGTGAAGGCCGAGACCGATATCTGCTGCACCTCGTCGAACGCCGTCGAGGTGGTCGCGTCGATACCGCAGGACCGCGAGGTGCTGTTCTGCCCCGACCAATTCCTCGGCGCCCACGTCCGGCGGGTCACCGGCCGCAAGAACCTGCACATATGGGCGGGGGAATGCCATGTGCATGCCGGTATCAATGGCGACGAGCTCGCCGCTCAGGCACGCACGCACCCCGATGCCGAGCTGTACGTCCATCCTGAATGTGGTTGCGCCACTTCGGCTTTGTATCTCGCTGGCGAGGGAGCTTTTCCTGAGGACAGGGTCAAGATCCTGTCCACCGGTGGCATGCTCGACGCCGCCCGCGAAACGCACGCGCGCCAGGTGCTGGTCGCCACCGAAGTCGGCATGCTGCACCAATTGCGCCGCGCCGCACCGGAAGTCGACTTCCGCGCCGTCAACGACCGGGCGTCGTGCAAGTTCATGAAGATGATCACCCCTGCCGCGCTGCTGCGCTGCCTGGTCGAAGGTGTCGACGAGGTCGACGTCGACCAGGAGACGGCGCGACTGGCCCGCGCCAGCGTGCAACGCATGATCGAGATCGGGCAACCGGGCGGCGGGGAATGATGTGGCACCAGCGTGCCGATGTGGTGGTCATCGGTACCGGGGTCGCCGGGCTTGTCGCCGCGTTGGCTGCGCACCGGCGCGGTCGCCGCGTGGTAGTGCTGAGCAAGGCCTCTGAGACCGCGACGTTCTACGCACAGGGCGGTATCGCGGTTGTGCTACCCGATACCGACGACTCGGTGGACACGCATGTCGCCGACACGCTGGCCGCGGGAGCCGGGCTCTGCGACCAGGAGGCGGTGCGGTCGATCGTGGCAGGCGGCTACCGCGCCGTCACCGAATTGGTTGACGACGGAGCCCGATTCGACGAGGCGGCGTCGGGTCAGTGGGATCTGACACGCGAGGGCGGGCACTCGCGTCGGCGCATCATCCATTCCGGCGGCGACGCGACCGGGGCCGAAGTGCAGCGCGCGCTCGATCGCGCTGCGGCGCAACTGGACATCCGGCGTGGCCATATCGCGCTCGAACTCCTGCACGACGGCGGAGCGGTCGCTGGCGTATTCGTGCTCAACGACGATGGCCTTGGCGTGGTGCACGCACCGTCGGTGATTCTGGCCACCGGGGGACTGGGCAGCCTGTACGCGGCCACCACAAATCCCGCGGGCTCGACCGGCGACGGCGTCGCATTGGCGATGTGGGCCGGGCTTGCGATCAGCGACATCGAGTTCATCCAGTTTCACCCGACCATGCTGTTCGACGGGCATGCCGGTGGCCGACGCCCGTTGATCACCGAGGCTGTTCGCGGCGAAGGCGCCGTTCTCGTTGATGGACAGGGCAATTCGGTGACTGCCGGCGTTCATCCGATGGGCGACCTCGCGCCACGGGACGTCGTTGCCGGCGCCATCGACGCGCGGATGGCCGCCACCGGCGCCCCGTGTGTGTACCTCGACGCGCGCGGCATCGCGCACTTCAAGCGCCGGTTTCCGACCGTCACCGCGGCATGCAGGGCCGCGGGCATCGATCCGACGCGCGAGCCCATTCCGGTGGTGCCGGGGGCGCACTACAGCTGCGGCGGCGTCGTCACAGATGTGCACGGCCGTACCGAACTTGCGGGCCTATTCGCCGCGGGCGAGGTGGCCCGTACCGGTATGCACGGCGCAAACCGGTTGGCGTCCAACAGCCTGCTCGAAGGCCTTGTTGTCGGTGGCCGGGCAGGGCAGGCGGCGGCCGACCATGCCGTCGATGCCGGGCCGTCGCATGCGGTTCCTGCCGAACCGTCCGCCCGGCGTGCGTTGCATCGGGCAGAACTGCAGCGGGCGATGACGCGGGACGCGTCGGTGGTGCGTGACGGCGACGGCCTCCGGCGGCTGGCCAAGGAACTGGACGCATCGATCCCGCGAATCCTGAACTCCCGGGCCGACTTCGAGGACGTGGCGCTGACCACGGTGGCTGCCGCGGTCGCGGCCTCGGCCCTGGCGCGCACCGAATCGCGGGGCTGCCATCACCGTTCGGACTTCCCCGACACCGACCCGGCCCAGGCGCGGAGCCTGGTGCCTGCCGTGGCGTGCTGCTGAAGGAGCTGGCGATGGAACTGAGTGCCGAAGAACTGGCCGAGGCCCGTGCGGTGGTCGCGCGTGCCCTTGAAGAGGACCTGCGTTTCGGGCCGGACATCACCACGCTGGCGACGGTGCCTGCCGACGCGACGACATTCGCGTCCGTGGTGACCCGAGTGCCGGGGGTGATCGCCGGAGTCGACGTCGCGCTGGAGGTGCTCGACGCGGTGCTCGGCCAGAACGGTTACAGCGTGAAGCATCGCGTCGAGGATGGCGCCCGATTGGAGGCGGGCGGCGCTATTCTCGTCGTCGACGCGCCAACACAGGGGCTGCTGACCGCCGAACGCACGATGCTAAACCTTGTCAGCCATCTGTCGGGCATCGCGACGACGACGCGGGCCTGGGTCGACGCGGTCGCAGGCACCAAGGCCAGCATCCGCGACACCCGCAAGACGCTGCCCGGTCTGCGCGCGCTGCAGAAGTACGCGGTCCGCGTCGGTGGTGGTGTCAATCACCGGATGGGGCTGGGCGATGCGGCGCTGATCAAGGACAACCATGTGGTCGCAGCGGGCTCAGTGCTGGCCGCGTTGCGCGAAGTCCGCAGCGCTGCACCGGATTTGCCGTGCGAAGTCGAGGTCGATTCGCTCGAGCAGCTCGACGACGTGCTGGGTGCGGACGTGGAGCTGGTGCTGCTGGACAACTTCCCGGTGTGGCAGACCCAAATCGCCGTGCAGCGTCGCGACACCCGTTCGCCAGCAACGAAACTCGAGTCGTCGGGCGGATTGTCGCTGGACACCGCCGCGGAGTACGCAGGAACCGGCGTCGACTATCTCGCGGTCGGTGCACTTACCCACTCGGTGCGGGTACTCGACATCGGCCTCGACCTCTAGCTCTTACCCGACCACGAATCGAGCCCCCCACCATTGAAGTGAGGGGCTCGATTTCTGCAGGGACTCCTACCCGTCGCTACCGTCGTTGCCGTCGTTGGTGCTGCCGTTCCCGCCGCCGCCGCCGGATCCGCCGGGTGAGCCGCCGTTGCCGCCGTCACCACCGTTGCCGGTGCCGGCGCTGGTGCCCGGCCCGCCGTTTCCGCCTGATCCGCCGGGTCCGTTGGGCCCACCGTTGCCACCGTTGCCGCCGGTGCCACCGGTGGCGGTACCGGTGCCTGATGTGCCCGCGCCGCCGGTTCCACCGGATTTGCCGGCGTTGCCCGTGCCGCTCTGGCCGCCCTTTCCGCCGCTGCCACCGTTGGCCGCGCCGGTCGTGCTGTTGCCGGAGCCGCCGTCGCCGCCCTCGCCACCGACACCCGAAAGGCCGGCATTTCCGCCGTCGCCGCCGCTGCCGCCGTTACCGGTACCGGTGTTGGCCGCGCCGCTTCCGCCACCTCCGCCGTTGCCGCCGAAGCCGCCGAGCACACCCGGGTTGCCACCGTCGCCGCCGTCGCCGCCGGTCGCGGCACCCGATCCGGGCGCTAGTGCTAGGCCACCCTCGCCGCCGTCGCCACCGTTGCCGATGCCGACGGATTGGCCGCCGTTGCCGCCGTTGCCCGCGTTGGCAGGACCGTTGACCGAGACGGCGGTGCCGCCGTCGCCGCCGTCTTCACCGTTGCCGAGTACGCCGGAGCTGCCGCCGTCGCCGCCGTCGCCGCCGGTGGCCGTGCCGTTGACCGCACCCGCGTTGCCGCCGCCGCCGCCTTCGCCGGCATTGCCACTGAGGCCGATGCCACCGTTGCCGCCGTTGCCGCCGTTGCCCGCGGTCGCGTCGCCAAGGCCGTTCGCGTCGCCGCCCTCGCCGCCTGCGCCGCCGTTGCCTGCGCCGAGCGCGTCGCCGCCTGCGCCGCCTTCGCCGCCGCTTCCATTACCGCCGGCGCTGAAGCCAAGACCGCCGGCTCCGCCGTCGCCGGCATCACCGATGAGCCCCGCTCCGCCACCTGCTCCGCCGTTGCCGGCATTCGCGGAACCGGTGCCTGAGCTCGACGCCCCGCCGCCCGCTCCGCCGTCGCCGGCATTGAAGCCGACCAGACCGGAGTTGCCGCCGGTGCCGCCGTCACCAGCGTTCGCGGTGCCAGTGACAGTCCCTGCGCCGCCGCCTGCTCCCGCCGCACCGCCGTTGCCGAGGCCAAGCCCGTCACCGCCGTCGCCGCCGGCACCGCCGGTGGCCGTGTTGGTGTTGCTGACTGCCAAGCCACCAGCGCCGCCGGTACCCGCGTCGCCGATCAAGCCGCTGCCGCCGCCCTCGCCGCCTGCGCCGCCGTCGGCCGTGCCGGTGTTGCTCGCTGCGGCGCCGCCAATTCCGCCAGCGCCCGCGTTACCGGTGACCAGCCCGCCGTTGCCGCCGGTACCGCCTTCGCCGCCGGTCGCATTGCCGTCAGCGCCGATGGCGAAGCCGCCGTTGCCGCCCGCGCCGCCGTCGCCGAACCCTATGGAGCTGCCGCCGTTGCCGCCCTTACCGCCGGCCACCGGGTCGCCGCCGGCCGCGATGTTGTTGCCGCCGTCGCCGCCTGCGCCGCCGTTGCCGAACAGGCCGCCGTTGCCGCCTGCGCCGCCGTCCTGCCCGGCGATCCCGGCGCTACCGCCCGCGCCGCCGTTGCCCATCAGCAGGCCACCGTTGCCGCCAGCCAGACCGCTGCCCGCAGGGGCACTCCAGCCGTTGCCGATCAGCAAGCCCGCGTTCGGGTTGTCCTCCGTGCCGTCCCTGACGAAGATCCCGATGAGTCCGCCGATCAGGCTGCCAAGATCGGCAGGGCCGATCAGCGTCGCAGCAGTCGGGGCGAACGCGGCGTTGGCAGACGCCGGATCGGCGGCCAACGTGCTGAAGCTCGAGCGAGAGGTTGACGCTCCCGAGCCGACCGAGAAGCTCGACGACGCTCCACGCGCTGTCGGTCCGCCACCCGTCGGCGCTCCTGTCGGAAGCGCGAAGACGGTGGGGACGAAGAGGTTCGGAGAGGACGGTGCGACGCTGCCGCCCGCGGGAGCGACACCTCCGCCGGCTGCCGGGGCCGCGATGGGGCCGCTCGACACGCCAAGAGTGGGCGACGGCGCCGCGGCCGGTGCTGACCCGCCGATGATCGGCAGGCTCACAGCCGCGAGGTACAAGCTGTTCGGTGTCACCATGGCGGCAGGATTCGGCGCCGCGCTGGCGATGTATGGCGCCTGCGCCGGTTTCGACACCGGATCGGGGAGCTCCCCGACGGCTAGCCCGGCGCCTCCAGCCACAAGCACACCGGCGGCAACAGCCGCTGTCATCCTGGTTTTCTTTTGCTTGGCAATCGTCATTGCCGAACCCTTCCCCTCGAGCCATCTATGCCTAGCGAAACAATCGCATCGGCTGAGCAACATCTTTACATCGAGGCGACGCGATTCACAGCAACTTCGTGGAAAAAGCAAGAATTCATGTTTCAGCCCATTTGCGGCTACGACGCAGACCGCGACTCGCGTGCGAAGATTGCCGTCCGGCACCCACTCGTCGTTATTATCGGCGCCATGCCAGATCCTTCGCAGAGCGAATCCTCCACCAGCCGCCGCAACCGTGATCACCGAAGCTCGGCCGGCCCTCTGTCGTGGGTGGCCCTCATACTTGCCGTCGCCGCGCTCGCCCTCGCGGGCTGGACGTTTTACAAGTCGGAATACAGCTCGACGCCGACGTACTCCGATACCCAGCGCGCGGAAGCCAAGGTAAAGGCTTGCGGCGCCGCGGATTTAGTTCGCCGTGGTGTATCTCTCAACACGAATCTGCAGCCTGCCGGAGGACCAGAAGATGTCACGGGTTCGCTAGCGGTGGCGGCCAACGCACGCGTCGCGCTGTCCAACGGCGGGCAATATCTGCTTTCGCAGTTGGACCCGGCGACTCCTACCGACCTTGCTGACGCTGTCCGCAATTTCGCAAATAACCTCACGGACATCGGTGCTGCCGCGACTGCTGGCGCGCAAAATGCCGATCCTGAACAAGCCGCGAGGCTACGGGACGCCGATACAGCGAATGCCACGGTCGTGGAGTTGTGTAAATAGTCGGCACGGGACAGCAACGACGACATGACTTGGCGACTGTCCCAAAAACGAAGCGCTATTGACGGGTTAGCAAATTTCCGTATTGACGCGTTAGCAAATTTGCGACCGAGCGTCAGTCGGCGCCGTGTGCGCCGCCGGCCGGACTGATCAGCGTGCGCACGGCCGCCTTGGCGGCGTTCAGCGCATCCGCATCGCCCGCGATGCGCGACAGGATCAACGCGCCCTCGATGAGCGCGATGACTGCCAGCGCGGTCTGGTCGGCATCCGCATCCGGCCAACCGTCTGCGCGCAGCCGGTCCGCGACGGCCAGGCACCAGCCCCCGAACGCCCGCGCCGACGCCTCCCTGACCTGTTCGCTCGCGTTCACCGACTCGGTGGCGATCGGCTCTATGGGACACCCGTCTCGCTGATCGCCTACAAGGCCAGCGGCCATCAGATCGATCCAGCCGTCGACAAGGTCGGACACCGGCGAGCCACTGTCCAGCAGTTCGCGTAGTCGCCGCTCAATGGCTGATCCGACGCCGTCCACCACCGCGGCGGCCAGCTCCTGCTTGCCCGAGGGGAAGTGGTGGTACAGCGACCCGGCCTTGACGCCGGCGATCTCCAGGATCTGGTTTACGCCGGTCGCGGCATAGCCCTGCCTGCGGAACAGCAGCGCCGCGGTGTCGACGAGGGCTACGCGGCTCCGATCGGGGCGAGGCATGCCCTTGACTTTACTTGAAAGGTCACTCAACAATAGTTGATCGATCGCTAAAGAAAGAGTCGCTGATGAAGCAGCTGATGTTCGAGGCCGCGGGCGAATACGCGTGGCGGCCCGCGCCCGATCCCGAGATCACCACCGCGGACCAGGCCCTGGTACGACCGTTGGCGGTGGCGTGTTGCGACCTCGACGTCGCGGTGGCCGAGGGCAGGCTACCGATGCCGCCGGGGCACGCCGTCGGGCACGAGGGGGTCGCCGAAGTCATCGCGATCGGCGACGGCGTGTCTTCTGTGAACGTGGGCGACCGGGTTGTCGTCCCGTTCCAGATCAGTTGCGGCACCTGCGGTGCCTGCCGTCGCGGTGTGACCGGTTCGTGCGGATCGCTTCCGCTGATGGCCATGTACGGCATGGCCCCGCTGGCGGGGCTCGACGGCGGCGGATTCATGGCCGATGTGGTGCTGGTGCCCTACGCCGACGCGATGCTGCTGCGGCTTGGAGATGCCGTCGATCCGATCGCCGTCGCGTCGCTGTCCGACAACATCCCCGACGGCTGGCGTGCGATCGGCCCGTACCGGGACGAACTAGACGCGCTCGATCCGGCGGACCGGCGCGTCCTTGTGGTCGGCCGCCTGTCGATCGGCCTGTACGCGACCGCGTTCGCGGCGGCCGTCGGCGCAACGGTCGACTACGTGGACACCGACCCGGACAGGCTGGCAGCTGCCGAGAAGCTGGGGGCTGTCGTCCACGACCTGGCCAAGCCCGACAAGTCGTGGGAGCCGTACCCGGTCACGGTGCACACCTCGGCCGACCCCGCCTTACTGGCCGCGACGATGCGTGCCACGTGGCCCGACGGCGTGTGTACCGACACCGGGGTCTACTACGGCGCGGTCGAGATGCCGCTGCTGTCGATGTACACCCGCGGCCTGCGGTTCGTCACCGGACGCGTCAATGCGCGTGCGGTGATCCCTGACATCGTCGAATTACTCACCGCGGGTTGCGATCTCACCCCCGCGGTGGACAGGGTGATCTCGTGGGACGATGCGCCCGAGGTCTGGCCGACCATGCGGTCGAAAACGGTGTTCACGCGGTAGCGGGGCCCCGCCGCGCCAGCGAAAGTACGACGGCCGCGGTAGCGAACAGCCCGGAGAACACCCTGTTGACCATCGTCTGCTGCCGACGGGTGTTGAGCCAGGCCAGAAGTCGCGAGGACAGGCTCGTGTAGAGGCCCATGACGACGAGGTCGACCGCGATCATCGTGACGCCCATCGCCAGGTACTGCGGCAGCAGCGGCGCCGTCGGCACCACGAATTGCGGTAGCACGGCAATGAAGAAGACCAGGCCCTTGGGGTTGGTGGCGTTGACAAGAAAGCCCCGCACGACGAGTGCGCGCGCGCCGCCGTCGGCGGTCTTCCCGATCTGCTCCCGCAGGTCGACGGTCGCGCTACGCCATTGCCGCACAGCCAGATACATCAGATAGGCCACGCCGATCCACTTGATGATGTTGAACGCCAGGATCGAGTTCGCGACGGCGGCGCCCAGCCCGATGGCGACCAACGCGAGCTGAAGCATCAGGCCGATCTCCAGGCCGAGGATGCTCCAGTAGCCGCGACGGACGCCCTGCGTCACCCCGGTGGCCATCGATTGGATGGCGCCCGCTCCCGGCGACACACTGATCGCGATCGTTGCACCGAAGAACGTCAGCCAGACTTCCCACGCCATGGGTGTCAGTGTGGCAGCGAGGTCAACCGATATCGGCGACGAAGATCGCCATCTTGCCTACCTGCATGCGGGCCAGCCGCGGCAGTCCTGTGGCATCGCCGCCGGCAGGAATGACCCTCGGGTTGATCAGGTGCAGATCTCGCCGAATCAGGTGCACGTCGGCCTCGCCTGCGGCGAGCACGTTCTTCACCCAGTCCGTTTCCCCATGGCCCAGTGCGATCGCCAGCACGTCGCCCTTGCGGTAGGTGGTCACGATGGTTTCGTACGGCTTGCCCGACTTGCGCCCCCGGTGCTTGATGGTGGCAAACCCTGGCAGGAAACGCGCGAACGGCTTGACCATCGGGTTGAAGTACTTGACCTGGAAGTTCTCGAACCACGGCGGATAGACCATCGGCACGCCCGGCGCGTTGTTCGGGTGATCCTCTGCGCGCATGACGCCTCCATAACCGATTTGTACTGCTCTGGGAGAATGGTCAGCGTGAATGTATCTCCAACGCGGATGGCCCGCATCGATCTGCGCACCGCCGAGCTGTCGGCTGCCCAGTTGCGGACCGCGCTGCCGAGGGGTGGGGTCGACGTGGACGCGGTGCTGCCCACGGTCCGGCCCATCGTCGACGCGGTCGCCGAGAAGGGCGCTGACGCCGCGCTGGAGTACGGGGAAACGTTCGACGGGGTGCGGCCTGCCACCGTTCGCGTGCCGGTCGAGGACATCGAGCGTGCCTTGACCGAGCTGGCCGCGAACGTGCGCGTCGCGCTGGAGGTCGCCATCGAGCGGGCCCGCGCCGTGCACGCCGACCAGCGGCGCACGAACACCACGACGACGCTGGCGCCAGGGGCGACCGTCACCGAACGCTGGGTGCCGGTCGAGCGGGTCGGCCTCTATGTGCCCGGTGGCAACGCGGTCTACCCCTCGAGCGTGGTGATGAACGTGGTGCCTGCGCAGACCGCGGGCGTCGACTCGCTGGTGATCGCCAGCCCGCCGCAGGCCGAATTCGGCGGGCTTCCGCACCCGACCATCCTGGCCGCCGCGGCGCTGCTCGGCGTCAACGAGGTGTGGGCCGTCGGCGGTGCGCAGTCCGTCGCGCTGCTCGCGTACGGGGGCACCGACACCGACGGGACCGAGCTGGCGCCCGTCGACATGATCACCGGCCCAGGCAACATCTACGTCACCGCGGCCAAGCGGATCTGTCGCTCGCAGGTCGGCATCGACGCCGAGGCGGGCCCCACCGAGATCGCGATCCTGGCCGACCACACCGCCGATCCCGTGCACGTCGCCGCCGACTTGATCAGCCAGGCCGAGCACGACGAGATGGCGGCCAGTGTGCTGGTCACCCCGAGCCAGGAACTGGCCGACGCTACCGACCGCGAACTCGCCGTCCAGCTAGAGACCACAGTGCATCGCGAGCGGGTGACCGCGGCGCTGACGGGTAAGCAGTCGGCGATCGTGCTTGTCGACGACCTCGAAGCCGGCGTGCGCACGGTCAACGCGTATGCCGCCGAGCACCTGGAGATCCAGACCATCGACGCCTCCGGTGTGGCGGCCCGGATCCGTTCGGCCGGCGCGATTTTCGTCGGGCCGTACGCACCCGTCAGCCTTGGCGACTACTGCGCGGGCTCGAACCATGTGCTGCCAACCGCCGGCTGCGCACGGCACTCCAGCGGGCTGAGCGTGCAGACCTTCCTCAAGGGCATCCACGTGGTGGAGTACGACGAGGCCGCGCTCAAGGACGTATCCGGCTACGTGATCACGCTGTCGCAGGCAGAAAATCTGCCAGCGCACGGCGAGGCGGTGCGGCGGAGGTTCGAGTCGTGACGGTCGGCAAAAAGGTCACCCTGGACGATTTGCCCCTGCGCGAGGATCTGCGGGGCAAATCACCTTACGGCGCACCGCAATTGGATGTACCGGTGCGGCTCAACACCAACGAGAACCCGCATCCGCCCACCAAGGCGCTGATCGACGATGTGGCGGCGTCCGTCCGCGCCGTCGCGGGGGACCTGCACCGGTATCCGGACCGGGACGCGGTGGCGCTGCGCGCCGACCTGGCCGCCTACCTGTGTGCGCAGACCGGCACGGCGCTCAGTGTCGAGAATCTGTGGGCCGCCAACGGTTCCAACGAGATCCTGCAGCAGTTGCTGCAGGCGTTCGGTGGCCCCGGCCGCAGCGCCATCGGCTTCGTGCCGTCGTATTCGATGCATCCGATCATCTCCGACGGCACTCAGACCCAGTGGCTGATGGCCAACCGGGCCGACGATTTCAGCCTGGACACCGACGTCGCCGTGCAGGCGATCAAGGAGCACACACCCGACATCGTGTTCGTGGCCAGCCCCAACAACCCGTCGGGTCAAAGCGTTCCACTGGACGAGCTGCGGCTGCTGCTGGAGGCCGTGGGCGCAGGCATTCTCATCCTCGACGAGGCCTACGGCGAGTTCTCTTCGCAGCCAAGCGCGGTCAAGCTCATCGACGAGTACCCGGCCAAGCTGGTCGTCACCCGCACGATGAGCAAGGCGTTCGCGTTCGCGGGCGGGCGGCTCGGTTACCTGATCGCCGCGCCCGCCATGATCGACGCGATGCTGCTGGTGCGCTTGCCGTACCACCTGTCGTCGGTCACCCAGGCTGCCGCGCGGGCCGCGCTGCGCCACGCCGACGACACGCTCGGCAGCGTCGCGAAGCTGATCGCAGAACGTGAGCGCGTCACAGAAGCGTTGACCGGCATGGGTTTCCGCGTGATCCCCAGCGACGCCAACTTCCTGCTGTTCGGCGAGTTCGCCGACGCGCCCGCCACCTGGCAGCGCTACCTGGACGCCGGCATCCTGATCCGCGACGTCGGCATCCCCGGATACCTGCGCGCCACCACCGGCCTTGCCGAAGAGAACGACGCGCTGCTGGCCGCCAGCGCCCGAATAGGAGCACAGTGACTGGACCTGCCCGCACGCGACGCCGCGCCAGAATTGAGCGCAAGACCAAGGAATCCGACATCGTCGTCGAGCTAGACCTCGACGGCACCGGCGTCGTCGACGTGAACACGGGCGTGCCGTTCTACGACCACATGCTCACCTCGCTCGGCAGCCACGCCAGCTTCGATCTGACCGTGCATGCCAAGGGTGACGTCGAGATCGAGGCCCACCACACCGTGGAGGACACCGCGATCGTGCTCGGCCAGGCACTGGGTCAGGCGCTCGGCGACAAGAAGGGCATCCGCCGATTCGGCGATGCGTGGATACCGATGGACGAGACGCTCGCACACGCCGCCGTGGACGTCTCGGGGCGACCGTACTGCGTGCACACCGGCGAGCCGGAACACCTGCTGCACACCACGATCGCCGGCTCCGAGGTGCCCTACCACACGGTGATCAACCGGCACGTGTTCGAATCGCTCGCGATGAACGCGCGCATCGCGCTGCACGTGCGCACGCTCTACGGCCGCGACCCGCACCACATCACCGAGGCGCAGTACAAGGCTGTCGCGCGCGCGTTGCGCCAGGCCGTCGAATACGACCCGCGGGTCACCGGTGTGCCGTCCACCAAAGGCACGCTGTGACAAAGAAAGTGGTCGTCCTCGACTACGGCTCAGGCAACCTGCGATCCGCCCAACGGGCGCTGCAGCGGGTCGGTGCCGACGTCGAGGTGACCTCCGATGTGCGAGCTGTCGATGCAGCCGACGGCCTGATGGTGCCCGGTGTGGGCGCGTTCGAGGCGTGCATGACCGGGTTACGCAAGATCGGCGGGGAGAAGATCATCGCCGACCGCATCACCGCGGGACGGCCCGTGCTCGGCGTCTGCGTCGGCATGCAGATCCTGTTCGCCCGCGGCGTGGAGTTCGGCCAACAGACCACGGGGTGCGGCCAATGGCCGGGCGCTGTCATCCGTTTGGACGCCCCGGTAGTCCCGCACATGGGCTGGAACGTCGTCGACGCGCCCGCAGGCACGCGGCTGTTCAGCGGGCTGGACAGCACCACGCGGTTCTACTTCGTGCACTCCTACGCCGCGCAGCAGTGGGAAGGCAATCCCGATGCGTTGCTGACGTGGGCGACCCATCATGTGCCGTTCCTCGCCGCCGTCGAGGACGGCCCGCTGGCCGCCACCCAGTTCCACCCGGAAAAGAGCGGGGACGCCGGTGCCGCATTGCTGTCCAACTGGGTACAGGCGCTAGGTTGAGCCCCGTGCCAGATCAGAGGCGTTTGATACTTCTGCCCGCCGTCGACGTGGTCGAGGGCCGCGCCGTGCGCCTTGTGCAGGGCAAGGCAGGCAGCGAAACCGAGTACGGCTCCGCGCTCGATGCCGCACAGACATGGCAGCGCGACGGCGCAGAGTGGATCCACCTCGTCGACCTTGACGCGGCATTCGGCCGCGGCAGCAACCGCGAACTGCTCGCCGAGGTGATCGGCAAGCTCGATGTCGCGGTCGAACTCTCCGGCGGAATCCGCGACGACGAGTCGCTGAAGGCGGCGCTGGACACCGGTTGCGCCAGGGTCAACATCGGCACCGCGGCGCTGGAGAACCCGCAGTGGTGCGCCGAGGTCGTCGCCGAATACGGCGAGCGGGTGGCCATCGGCCTTGACGTGAAGATCGTTGACGGGGCACACCGGCTCCGTGGTCGCGGCTGGGAGACCGACGGCGGCGATTTATGGGAGGTGCTGGACCGCCTTGAGCGGCAAGGGTGTTCGCGCTTCGTGGTCACCGACGTCACCAAGGACGGCACCCTGAACGGGCCCAACCTCGAGCTGCTGACGTCAGTGACCGAACGCACGAACGCCCCGGTGATCGCGTCGGGCGGCGTGTCGAGTCTGGACGACCTGCGGGCCATCGCCACGCTCACCGACCGCGGGGTCGAGGGCGCCATCGTTGGAAAAGCCTTGTACGCCGGACGATTCACGCTGCCAGAGGCACTGGCCGCGGCGGGACAGTAGGGCGGCAATGGCGCTGGACACGGCCGACCTCGAGGCCTTGGTCGCTGAGGCCGCCGCGATTCTGGACGATGCCGCCAAGCCGTTCATCGAAGGGCACCGCGCCGAGTCCGCCGTGCAGAAGAAGGGCAACGACTTCGCCACCGAAGTCGACCTCGCGATTGAGCGACAGGTCGTCAAGGCGCTCACCGAGAAGACGGGTATCGGGGTGCACGGCGAGGAATTCGGCGGTGCGGACGTCGATTCGCCCCTGGTGTGGGTGCTCGACCCGATCGACGGGACGTTCAACTATGCGGCAGGCTCACCGATGGCCGCGATCCTGCTCGGTCTGGTGCGCGATGGTGAACCGGTCGCCGGCCTGACCTGGTTACCGTTCACCGGGGAACGATTCACCGGCGTCGTCGGAAAACCCTTGTTCAGCAACGGTGTTGAGCAACCTCAGCTGAAGACAGCCGACTTGGCGGATTCGATCGTCGGGGTCAGCACGTTCAACGTCGATTCGCGGGGCGGCCTGCCCGGCCGCTACCGGCTGGAAGTCATCGAGAACCTGAGCCGGAAATGCTCCCGGATGCGCATGCACGGTGCGACCGGCATCGATCTCGCGTACACCGCGGCCGGAATCCTCGGCGGCGCCATCAGTTTCGGTGCGCATGTCTGGGACCACGCGGCGGGTGTCGCGCTGGTGCGGTCGGCGGGTGGCATCGTTACCGGACTTACCGGCGACGACTGGACCACGGACTCGCGCTCAGTGCTGGTCGCCGCGCCCGGCGTGCACGCCGAACTGCTGGAACTGTTGCAGTCGGTCGGCGCTCCGGAGGATTACTGATGGATCCCAAAGACCTGGCGGTCCGAATCATTCCCTGCCTGGACGTCGACGACGGCCGGGTGGTCAAGGGCGTCAACTTCGAAAACCTGCGCGACGCGGGCGATCCCGTCGAGCTGGCCGCCGTCTATGACGCCGAGGGCGCCGACGAGCTGACGTTCCTCGATGTTACGGCGTCGTCGACGGGCCGAGCCACCATGCTGGAGGTCGTCAGGCGCACCGCCGAGCAGGTATTCATCCCGCTGACCGTCGGCGGTGGCGTGCGATCGGTGGACGACGTCGATGTGCTGCTGCGCGCCGGTGCCGACAAGGTTTCCGTGAACACGGCCGCTATCGCCCGCCCCGAGTTGCTGGACGAGCTGTCGCGCCAGTTCGGATCGCAATGCATCGTGCTATCGGTCGACGCGCGCACCGTGCCGCAGGATCAGGAGCCGACGCCGTCCGGGTGGGAGGTCACCACGCATGGCGGACGCCGCGGCACCGGCATCGACGCCGTCGAATGGGCCGTCCGCGGCGCTGAACTCGGCGTCGGCGAGATCCTGCTGAACTCGATGGACAACGACGGCACCAAGGCGGGCTTCGACCTGAAGATGATCAAGGCCGTGCGCGGTGCGGTTTCGGTACCGGTGATCGCCAGCGGCGGCGCAGGGGCGAAGGAACATTTCGCGCCCGCCGTTGTTGCAGGTGCCGATGCCGTGCTGGCCGCCAGCGTGTTCCATTTCCGGGAGCTGACCATCGGCGAGGTGAAGGCGGCGATGGCGGCGGAAGGGATCGTGGTGCGGCAATGACGCTTGACGCGAGCATCACGTCACGGCTCAAACGTGACGCCAACGGACTGTTCACCGCGGTCGTTCAAGAGCGCGGCACCGGACAGGTGCTGATGGTGGCGTGGATGGACGACATCGCACTGGCCCGCACACTGGAAACCCGCAAGGCGACGTACTATTCGCGGTCCCGCCAACAGCATTGGGTCAAGGGCGAGACGTCCGGCCATACGCAGTACGTGCACTCGGTGCGGCTGGACTGTGACGGGGACACCGTGCTGCTCGAGGTGGATCAGGTCGGCGCCGCATGCCACACCGGCGATCACACGTGCTTCGACGCCGATCAGTTGCTGGCCCCCGAAGGGTGAGGCTGGGCGCCCCAGTCCCAAAGCGCCTGCAGGACAGGGCCGAGGCTTTGTCCGCGCGGAGTGAGCCGGTAGTGCGTTCGCGGCGGCCAGCCGGACTGACGGTGGCGAACGAGCACACCGACCGCGGTGAGGTGGGCCAGCCGGTCGGACAGCACCTTCTCTGAGAGTGCTGGCAGGCGCTCGCGAAGCTCGGAGTACGTGCGGCCACCACCTAGTAGTTCGCGGATCACCAAAGTCGTCCAGCGACCGCGGAGTGCCGTCAACGTGATTTCCACCGGGCAGGAAGCCGACGGTTCGGTGACGGCGGCACGGTGATCGTCGGGCAGCCCCGGCACAGCCGTGTGACGAACCGTTTGGTGAGTCACAGGGGCGCCTCCTAGCGTTTGCGATGTCCCCATCGCCTGACTCATTCGTACCAAGTGGAGGTCGACATGCGAAAGTTCCCCGAGCTCCCGCAGATTCCCGAGCGCTTACCCGAGGTGTTCGCCGAGCGGTTTAACAGCGGTGACCTCGATGCGGTTGCGGACGCGTACGAGGCTGGAGCGGTGTTCTCGCCCGAACCGGGAGTACAGCTGACCGGCGCGGAAGCGCTCGCTGCCCATCGCAGCTTCATGGACCTCGGCCTGCCGATATCTGTCTCGCCGCGACATGTCTACACATCGGGCGACATCGCCTTACTGATCGTCGACTGGTTCATTGCCGGGATGGGCCGCGATGGCGCACCGGTACACATCGAGGCCACCGCGACCGATGTCGCTCGGCGCGGACCTGATGGGCGCTGGCGGTATGTCCTTGACAACCCCGTTGGTGCTGGACCCGGAATCAGCCGGCGGGAAACAACGGCGGGTTGATCCGGGCGAAGCCCTCCTGTCGGAAGTACGGAAAGTGCGGGTACGGCGCCTCACGACCGCTGACCGCGTCGAGGCGCGCGATCTGATCGGCGTCCAACGACCAACCGGTTGCGCCCAAGTTCTCGGTCAGCTGAGCCGAGTCGCGCGCGCCGACGATCACCGAGGACACGGTCGGGCGGTGCAGCAGCCAGTTCAGCGCGACCTGCGGGACCGTTTTGCCGGATTCCTTTGCGACGGCGTCGAGTTCGTCGACAACAGCGAACAGCAGCGAATCGGCTACCGGTGGTCCCGCGTCTGCCGTCTTGTGCAGGCGGCTGCGGGCGGGAAGTGGAGTGTCCCTGCGGATCCTGCCGGTCAACCGCCCCCATCCCAGGGGGCTCCAGACCAGCGCGCCGACACCCTGATCGAGGCCGAGCGGCATCAGCTCCCACTCGTAGTCGCGACCGATCAGCGAGTAGTACACCTGATGGGCGATGTAGCGCGGGTAGCGGTACGCATCGGCGCTCGACAGCGACTTCATCAGCTGCCAGCCCGCGAAGTTCGAAACGCCGCTGTAGCGGATCTTGCCCTGTCGCGTTAGCACATCGAGGGTCTCGAGGACCTCCTCGACCGGGGTGAAGGCATCGAATCCATGCAGCTGAAACAGGTCGAGGTAATCGGTACGAAGGCGCCGCAGCGCCCCCTCGACCGCCCCGATGAGCCGGGACCGCGAGGTGCCGGCATCGGCTGGACCCTCACCCATCGGCAGCGCCGCCTTCGTCGAGATCAGCACCTGATCGCGGCGCCCCGCGAGTGCCTGCCCCAGCACCTCCTCCGAACGGCCGTCGGAGTACACGTCGGCGGTGTCGAAGAGATTGATCCCGGCCTCCAGACACAGATCGACCATCGCGCGGGCTTGTTCGACGTCCGTGTCACCCCAAGCGCCGAAGAACTCACCAGAACCACCAAACGTCGCAGCTCCGAAGCTCAACTCGGAGACCACGAGACCAGAATTTCCCACCCGGCGGTATTCCATCATTACTCCTTAACAAGACTATCGTGTCATTAAGAGCGTAACCCAATCGCGCCCTTAATGCGACCCGAGTCCCATTAGAATGGGCGAATGGCACAGACAAGGCCGGGTGGCCGGACTGCGAACGTGCGCAGCGCCGTTCTCGACGCGACCACCGACCTGCTCGTCGAATCCGGCCTGGAGAATGTCGAATTGTCCGCGGTGGCCCAGCGGGCGGGGGTCGGCAAGTCCACCGTGTATCGCCGATGGGGAACGGTCACCGCGCTCGTCGCCGACCTGCTGGTGGAAATGGCCAACACCTCGTCCAAGCGCCCCGCAACCGGCAGCCTCGCAGGTGATCTGCTTGCCATCGCCAGGCTCATCCAGCGCACGCTGGCCGATCCCCGGCAGGGCCGACTGTTCGCGGCGATCATCGCCGCGGCCACCTGCAATCGCCATACCGCCGACGCGCTCGCCGACTTCTACAACGCACGGATCGAGGAGTTCCGGCCCGTTGTCGTCGACGGCATCACCCGCGGCGAGGCCCCGCCGGGAACAGACCCGGCCGAGGTCATCCGGTACTTGTCCGCACCGCTGTACTACCGCATGCTCACCGGTAACGGTGTGCCCAAGAAGGAGGACGCCACAATGGCCACGAAGGCCGCTATGGCCGCGATCGCAGCGGGCGTTTTCGCTACACGTCGATGATGCGGGTCGCCTTCGCGCGGGCGGTCCAGGGCCTTCGTCGTAGCCGACCACTACCGGGTGAGCGAATGCGGCGCTGACGTTGTCTGTTGTGACGGTGCTGCGCGCGGGACCCATTGCGACCGTTCGGCCGGCGATAAGTAGCGCATGCGTCGTGGTGGTCGGGATGCGTCTCGTCGAGGGAGTCGATGGTCTCGAGCAGCTGCTGCCGTGGGTTCACGTGGCCGATGAATCTGCGGATCTGCGCCAGGTCCACCCGGCCCATCTGCTCGCCGAGAACGTGCACGGTGCCACTCGTCGGGAACGTGACGGCCGCGCAAAACCCGAGCAGCGTACTTTTGCCTGCGCCGTTGGGGCCGAGGAGCGCCTAGTGCTCGCCGCGCTGAACGGTCAGCGAGATGCTGTCGATGATCTGCTTGCCGTCGCGGCGGAACGTCACGCCGACTGGCGCTCCCTCAGCACCTCCAGCGCCTTATCGGCGTGGGTGTCCATGCTGAACTCGCTGGCGATCACGTCGAGCACGGTGCGGTCCGTGTCTATTACGAACGTGGTGCGCTTGACGGGCATGAACTTGCCGAGCAGGCCGCGCTTCACGCCGAACTGGGTGGCGACGGTGCCGTCGGTGTCGGACAGCAGCGGGTAGTCGAAGCTCTCCTTGTCGGCGAACTGCGCCTGCTTCTCGACGGGATCGGCGCTGATGCCGACGCGGCTGGCCCCGAGCGCGGCGAATTCCGCTGCGAGATCACGGAAGTGGCAGGCTTCCTTTGTGCAGCCCGGTGTCATCGCGGCGGGGTAGAAGAACAGCACGATCGGGCCGTTGGCGAGTAGCTCGGTGAGGCTTCGCGCAGTGCCCGTCTGGTCCGGCAGTTCGAACTCGGCTACCTGGTCACCACGTTTCATGCCAGTCACGCTACGCCTGGACGAAAATCACTGGCGTCAGACGTCGTGTCGGTGAGAACCTCGGCCCGATGCTGAATCTGGACGCCTTCATAGCCGACGGTTACGTCAAGCTCGAGCAGGCCGCACCCCGCAGCGTCGCCGATGCGGCGCGAAACATGCTGTGGCAGCAACTGGGTCTGTCACCCGACGAACCCGAGGGGTGGTCAAACCCCGTGCGGTGGGCGGCCGACCTGACCGGCCATGGCCCGTTCGGCGAGCTGGTCCGCAGCACGGCGTTGGCCGCGGCACTGGACCAGATCTGCGGTGCCGGGGGTTGGCAGCCTCGGGGCTCGCTCGGCAACATCCCGGTCCGCTTCCCGGTCTCGCCAGCCGCGGACGACCGCGGTTGGCACATCGACGCCAACACGCCGCAGGCCGACGGCTCATGGGTGATCACCGGCCGGCCGCACACCGTGCTGGTGCTGACCCTGCTGTCAGAAGTCGGCGCAAACGACGCACCGACGCGCATCCGGGCGGGCTCGCACCGTGACGTCGCTCGCGTGCTCGGCACCGACCCGCTGGGCCTGGCAGAGATGGGTCGCCTTGTCGACGACGCCAGTGCCGCGCGGCCGGTCGTGCACGCCACCGGTCGGCCCGGCGATATGTACGTCGTCCACCCGTTCACCGCGCACGCCGCGGACGTGCATCGCGGCGCCACGCCCCGGTTCATGGCGCAGGCGCCCGTCGTGCTGACCAGTCCGCTCGCGCCCGCGTCGTCGAGCCCCCTGGCGAGCGTCTGGGAGGATTGATGCGTGCAATCGACCGCCAATCTCGCGATCACCACGTCACGCGAGGACTTCCGGGCGCTGGCCGCCGAGCACCGCGTGGTGCCGGTGACCCGCAAGGTGCTGGCCGACAGCGAGACTCCGCTGTCGGCGTACCGCAAGCTGGCCGCTAACCGGCCCGGGACGTTCTTGCTCGAATCGGCCGAGAACGGCCGGTCGTGGTCGCGATGGTCGTTCATCGGGGCCGGTGCGCCGTCGGCGCTGACGGTCCGCGACGGCGAAGCGGTATGGCTGGGCGTGACGCCCAGGGACGCGCCTAGCGGTGGCGATCCGCTGCAGGCGATCCGCGCGACGCTGGAGCTGCTCAAGACCGAGCCAGTGGCGGGCCTGCCGCCGCTGTCGAGTGGACTTGTCGGCTTCTTCGCCTACGACATGGTGCGCCGGCTCGAACGGCTGCCGTCGCTGGCGGTGGACGATCTCGGCCTGCCCGACATGTTGCTGTTGCTGGCCACCGATGTCGCCGCCGTCGACCACCACGAGGGCACCATCACGCTGGTCGCCAACGCGGTGAATTGGAACGGCACCGACGAGCGCGTGGACTGGGCGTACGACGACGCCGTCGCCAGGCTCGACGTGATGACCGCGGCACTGAGCGCGCACCTGCCGTCGACGGTGGCGACGTTCAGCAGGCCGGAGCCGCTGCACCGTTCGCAGCGCACCGTGGAGGAGTACGGCGCGATCGTCGAAAAGCTGGTTGGTGACATCGAAGCCGGTGAGGCGTTCCAGGTGGTGCCCTCGCAGCGGTTCGAGATGGACACTGACGCCGACCCGTTGGACGTATACCGGATGTTGCGGGTGACCAACCCCAGCCCGTATATGTATTTGCTCAACGTGCCTAATAGCGCTGGGGGACTGGACTTTTCGATCGTCGGCTCGAGCCCCGAGGCGTTGGTGACGGTGAAGGACGGCCGGGCCACCACGCATCCGATCGCCGGAACTCGGTGGCGTGGTGAGACCGAGGAAGAAGACCTGCAGCTGGAGAAGGAGCTCGCCGAGGACGAGAAGGAGCGCGCCGAACACCTGATGCTGGTGGATCTGGGTCGCAACGACCTTGGCCGGGTCTGCCAGCCGGGCACCGTGCGCGTCGAGGACTACAGCCACATCGAGCGCTACAGCCACGTCATGCACCTGGTCTCGACGGTGACCGGGCTGCTGGCCGATGGCCATTCCGCGTTGGACGCGGTGACGGCGTGTTTCCCCGCGGGCACGCTGTCGGGTGCCCCGAAGGTACGGGCGATGGAGCTGATCGAAGAGGTCGAGAAGACCCGGCGCGGCCTCTACGGGGGCGTGTTGGGGTATCTGGACTTCGCTGGCAACGCCGATTTCGCGATCGCCATCCGCACGGCGCTGATGCGCGACGGCATCGCGTATGTGCAGGCGGGCGGGGGAGTCGTGGCGGATTCGAACGGGCCCTACGAGTACACGGAGGCGGCGAACAAGGCCAGGGCGGTGCTCAATGCGATCGCCGCGGCGGAAACGCTGACCGAGCCGTGATCCGGATCGCGCAGCTCCTGCTGGCGCTCGCCGCGGCGGCGCTGTGGGGGGCGTCGCGGATGACGTGGGTCCAGGTGAGCTCGTTCGACGGGCTCGGCCAGCCGAAGACCGCGGCGCTGTCGGGCGCATCGTGGTCGACGGCGCTGGTGCCGCTGGCCGTGCTGTTGCTGGCCGCTGCGGTTGCCGCGCTGGCCGTGCGGGGCTGGCCGCTGCGGTTGTTGGCGGTGTTGGTGGCCGCGACGAGTGCGGGGACGGCGTATCTGGCGATCGGCCTGTGGGTGATCCGCGATGTGGCGGTGCGCGCTGCGCATCTCGCCGAGGTGCCGGTGGCCGACCTGCTCGGCACGCAACGGCACTATGGCGGCGCGGTGCTCGCGATGGTCGCCGCGGCGGGCACGCTCGTCGGTGCGGCGCTGCTCATGCGGTCGGCGGCACGGGCGCGGCCCGATGCGGCCCGATATGCCCGGCGGACGGCGCCGCAAGCCGACGAAGCAGGTGCGGCGATGTCGGAGAGGTCCATCTGGGACGCCCTCGATGAAGGGCGCGACCCCACCCGCGGTGACAACAAGGGCCGGTGATCGATCGTGGCGTGGTGGCGGTTACCCTTCGTTGAAGATCAAAGGTGCGTAACGGGCGTGACGGGAAGGAATCCACGGGTATGAGTTCGGCAACCGTGCTCGACTCCATCATTGAAGGAGTCCGCGCCGACGTTGCCGCTCGTGAAGCGGTCGTTCCGTTCACCGACATCAAGCAAATGGCGAAGGACGCGCAGGCACCGCTGGACGTGATGGCCGCGTTGCGCGAACCTGGCATCGGCGTGATCGCCGAAGTGAAGCGCGCCAGCCCCTCGCGCGGTGAATTGGCGTCCATCGCCGATCCTGCCGAGCTCGCCCTGGCCTATCAGGACGGCGGCGCGCGCGTGATCAGCGTGCTGACCGAACAGCGCCGCTTCAATGGCTCGCTTGATGATCTGGACGCGGTCCGCGCGGCGGTGTCAATCCCCGTGTTGCGCAAGGACTTTATCGTCGGGCCGTATCAGATTCACGAGGCCCGCGCCCACGGCGCCGACATGCTGCTGCTGATCGTCGCCGCGCTGGAGCAGCAGGCTTTGGAGTCCATGCTGGACCGCACCGAGTCGCTTGGCATGACGGCACTCGTCGAGGTCCATACCGAGGAGGAGGCCGATCGCGCACTGACGGCCGGCGCGAAGGTCATCGGTGTCAATGCACGCAATCTCAAGACGCTCGAGGTCGATCGGGATTGCTTCGCGCGCATCGCCCCTGGGCTGCCGTCCGGTGTCATCCGCATCGCCGAGTCCGGCGTTCGCGGCACCGCGGATCTGCTGGCCTACGCAGGCGCGGGCGCCGATGCGGTGCTCGTCGGCGAGGGGCTGGTCACCAGTGGCGATCCCCGCAGCGCCGTTGCCGATTTGGTCACCGCAGGCACGCATCCGTCGTGCCCGAAACCCGCACGCTGACAAGTGGCCGATCTCGCCGGCCCTGAGCTGCCGCAGTCGAGCGCGGGCATCGCCGAACACAGCGGTCACGATCCCGACGCGCGTGGCCATTTCGGTGTGTACGGCGGGCGATTCGTGCCAGAAGCATTGATGGCCGTCATCGAAGAGGTCACGACGGCCTATGAGAAGGCGCGAAGCGACCAGACGTTTCTCGATGAGCTGGACCGCCTGCAACGGCATTACGCAGGGCGGCCCTCCCCGCTGTACGAGGCAGCGCGCCTATCGGAGCATGCAGGCGGAGCCAGGATCTTCCTGAAGCGAGAAGACCTCAACCACACCGGATCTCACAAGATCAACAATGTATTGGGCCAGGCGCTGCTCGCCAAGCAGATGGGCAAGGCGCGGGTGATCGCCGAGACCGGCGCGGGCCAGCACGGCGTCGCGACGGCGACAGCGTGTGCGCTTTTGGGTTTGGAGTGCGTCGTTTATATGGGCGCGATCGATACCGCGCGGCAGGCCTTGAACGTGGCGCGGATGCGGCTGCTCGGTGCGACGGTGGTTTCGGTCGAGGCGGGCTCCAAGACGCTCAAGGACGCCATCAACGAGGCGTTCCGGGACTGGGTCACCAACGCGGACAACACGTATTACTGCTTCGGCACCGCAGCGGGCCCGCACCCATTCCCGACGATGGTGCGCGATCTGCAGCGCGTCATCGGTCTGGAAGCGCGGGTTCAGATCGTCAACCAGGCCGGCAGGCTGCCCGATGCGGTGACTGCGTGTGTGGGCGGCGGGTCCAACGCGATTGGCATCTTCCACACGTTCATCGACGATCCTGGCGTGCGGTTGGTGGGTTTCGAGGCCGCAGGCGATGGTGTCGAAACCGGCCGTCATGCCGCGACTTTCACCGGCGGATCGCCTGGCGCGTTCCAGGGTTCGTTCTCGTACCTGTTGCAGGACGAGGACGGGCAGACCATCGAATCGCATTCGATCTCGGCAGGTTTGGACTATCCAGGCGTCGGCCCGGAGCACGCCCATCTGAAGGACACCGGTCGCGCGGAGTACCGGCCGATCACCGATACCGAGGCGATGGACGCCTTTTCGCTGTTGTGCAAGACCGAGGGCATCATTCCGGCGATCGAGTCGGCACACGCGGTCGCAGGGGCGCTGAAGTTGGGCCAGGAGTTGGGGCGCGAAGCGATCATCGTGGTGAATCTGTCGGGGCGTGGTGACAAAGACGTGGAGACGGCTGCCAAGTGGTTCGGTCTGATGGACGGTGCGTCATGAGTCGGCTCGCGGCCCTGTTCGAGACGTGCCGCAGCGAGGACCGGTCGGCGTTGATCGGTTACCTGCCGACCGGGTTTCCCGATGTGCCGATGTCGATCTCGGCGATGACGGCGATGGTCGAGTCAGGCTGCGACATCGTGGAGGTCGGCATCGCGTATTCCGATCCCGGGATGGACGGCCCTGTCATTGCGGCGGCCACGGAGGCGGCGTTGCACGGCGGGGTGCGGGTGCGTGACGCGCTGTCGGCGGTCGAGGCGATCAGCAACGCCGGTGGGCGCGCCGTGGTGATGACGTATTGGAACCCGGTGCTGCGCCGGGGTATCGAGGCGTTTGCGCGGGACCTGGCTTCAGCGGGCGGGCTGGGGATGATCACGCCGGATTTGATTCCCGATGAGGCGGACGAGTGGCTGTCGGTTTCCGATGCGCATAACCTGGACCGGATCTTTCTGGTCGCGCCGTCGTCGACGCCGGAGCGGTTGGCAAAGACGGTCGAGGCATCGCGCGGATTCGTCTATGCCGCATCGACAATGGGGGTAACCGGTGCTCGTGACGCGGTATCGGTGGCCGCGCCGGAGTTGGTTGGCAGGGTGAAAGCGGTATCGGACATTCCGGTCGGTGTCGGATTGGGCGTGCGGTCGCGCGAGCAGGCGGCGCAGATCGGTGCGTACGCCGACGGAGTCATCGTTGGGTCGGCGTTGGTGTCGGCGTTGAAGGACGGCATCGGCGCGGTCCGGTCGCTGACCGAAGAGCTCGCCGATGGCGTGCGGCAGAGGATTACTGCGTGACGACAACAATTCTGGCCTACATCCCCAGCCCCTCGCAGGGCGTGTGGCATCTCGGCCCGATTCCACTTCGCGCGTATGCGCTGTTCATCGTCGCAGGGATGCTGGCGGCGCTGCTGATCGGCGACAAGCGGTGGCAAGAGCGCGGCGGCGAGCCCGGCGTCATCTACAGCATTTTCTGGTGGGCGATGCCGTTCGGCCTGATCGGTGGGCGGCTGTACCACGTGATCACGGACTGGCAGACGTACTTCGGTGACGACGGCGCAGGCGTCCTTGCCGCCTTCCGGATCTGGGAAGGTGGCCTCGGCATCTGGGGGGCGGTCGCGCTCGGCGGTGTCGGGGCGTGGATCGGGTGCCGGCAGCACGGCATTCCGTTGCCGGCGTTCGGCGATGCGGTGGCACCGGGAATTGTTCTGGCGCAGGCAATCGGCCGGATGGGCAATTACTTCAACCAGGAGCTGTACGGGCGCCCGACGACGCTGCCGTGGGGCCTGGAGATCTACGAGCGGCGTGATGCCGGCGGTTACATCGATTCGCTGAACGGGGTGTCGACGGGCCAGCTCGTCGAGGTGGTGCATCCGACCTTCCTGTACGAATTGCTCTGGAATGTCCTGGTTTTCGCGGTACTGATTTACATCGACCGGCGATTCAAGATCGGCCACGGTCGATTGTTCGCGATGTACGTGGCGGGTTACTGCCTTGGCCGGTTCTGGATCGAGCTGATGCGCAGTGATCACGCATCCATGCCAGTCGAGGGAATCCGGGTCAACTCGTTCACGGCGACGTTCGTGTTCATCGGTGCGGTGGTGTACATCATGGTCGCGCAGAAGGGCCGAGAGGATCCCGCGACGCTCAGGGGCAATGCGCCCGAGGCCGTGAGGGACGGTGAGGAAGACACCGCCGTCGAGGAGTTCGTCAAGGAACTGACGGGAGTCGCAGCGGCGACGACCGGCGTGGTCGCGGCAGCCAAGGTCGCGGGGGAGTTCGAGGACGAGGACGCCAAGGCCGCTGCGGACGGTTCTGAGGAAGAGCCTGCGGAGGCCGAAGCCGAGGCCGAGGAACCCGAGCCGGCGGAGGACGTCGCGGTCGGCGGTTTAGGTGCGGTCGAGGGCGAGGAAGTCGTTGAGGCCGAGGCGGCTGCGCCCGAGGTGCATGACGCGGCGGTGGACGCTGCCGAAGAAGCGGAGGAAGTTGCCGCTGAGTCTGAGGCGGCTCCCAACGACGCAGAAGCCGAAGAGGCTGAGGCCGTCGTGGAGGCCGAGCCCGAGGCTGAAGAAGCGGCAGCAGAAGGTGAGTCGGTCGGCGGTGTGGGTGCGGTCGAGGGCGAGGAAGTCGTTGAGGCCGAGGAGGCTGCGCCCGAGGTGCATGACGCGGCGGTGGACGCTGCCGAAGAAGCGGAGGAAGTTGCCGCTGAGTCTGAGGCGGCCGCCAATGACGCGAGGCCGAGAAGCCGAAGAGGCTGAGGCCGGCGTAGAGGCCGAGCCCGAGGCTGAAGAAGCGGCAGCAAAAGGTGAGGAAGTTGCCGCAGAGTCTGACGCCGCCGCCAATGACGTGGAACCTGAGGCCGAAGCTGTCGAGGCTGAAGAAGCGACACAAGGTGAGTCGGTCGGCGGTGTGGGTGCGGTCGAGGGCGAGGAAGTCGTTGAGGCCGAGGAGGCTGCGCCCGAGGTGCATGAAGCTGCGGTCGACGCTGCTGAAGAAGCGGAGGAAGTTGCCGCTGAGTCTGAGGCGGCCGCCAACGACGCAGAAGCCGAAGAGGCTGAGGCCGTCGTAGAGGCCGAGCCCGAGGCTGAAGAAGCTGCAGCAGAAGGTGAGTCTGTCGGCGGTGTGGGTGCGGTCGAGGGCGAGGAAGTCGCTGAGTCTGAGGCGGCTGCCAACGACGTGCCCGAGGCGAAGCCGAAGAGTCGGACGTCGTCGTAAGGCCGAGCCCGAGCCCGAAGAGGCCGAGACCGAGGATGCCGAAGCTTCAGTAGGCGAAGCAGCGACCGAGCCTTCCGAAGAAGAAGCGGCTGAGGAAGCGGAGTCGGTGGCTGAGGCAGCCGACGCGGCCGACGAGCAGGAGCCCGAGGCCGAGACACTCGGCGAGGAACCTGACGAATCTCCAGTTCAGGCCCCAGAAGAGGGCGGACGACTTCGCCGGTGGTTGCGCCGCAGAGGCTAGCGGCCGAGTTATCCCCAGCCTGCCGTTTGGCGGTTGAAACATCATTGGGTCCGACTAGAATCGAATACATGTTCGATGCTGCCGCCGGTGCTCAGTTGCTTGGGCGGATGAGTTCTGCGCAGCGCGCGGAGCGGGTCGCCGTGGCTGACCGGTTGATCGCGGTGGGTCAGTTCACGTGCCAGCGGATCGATGACACTCCCGATGAGGACGGCTTCTCGTGTGTTGATGAGTGGGAGAAGGTCGCCGCGGAGGTGGGTGCGGAGTTGGGCATCAGTCGGGGCCGCGCGTCTTGGCAGATGCATTACGGGCAGCGTCTCGTGGAGCATTTCCCCAAGCTGCTGGCCGTGTTCGCCGCCGGTGAGGTCGACTTTCATGTCATCGCGGCGGTTATTTTCCGCACCGACCTGATCTCGGATGGCGACATTTTGGCCGCCATCGATGCCCAGGTCGCGGCTAAGGCGCCGCGGTGGAACACGCTGTCCCGGGAGAAGATCGACGAGCTGGTCGATTGGATGGTCCTGGAGTTGGACCCTGATGCGGTGCGGGTGGCGCGCCAACGCGACGACGATCGGCATATCGAGGTGTCCCCGGCCGGTTACGGGATGTTCGATATTTGGGGTCAGGTGCGCGCGGCGGATGCGGCGGCGTTCGATATGAAGCTCAATGCGTTGGCTGATTCGGTGTGCCGCGACGATCCGCGTACCAAGCGTCAGCGGCGCACTGATGCGTTGGGTGCGTTGGCGGCCAAGCAGGACACCATGGCGTGCTTGTGCGGGTCGCCGCAGTGCCCGGCCGGAGGTGCCGAGAGGTCCTCGGCGGTGGTGGTCCATGTGCTCGCCGAGACCGGCACCGTCGAGGGCGCCAGCGCCAAGCCGGGCTATGTGTCGGGTTATGGGCCGGTGCCTGCGGAGGCGGTGCAGCAGCTGGCCACACGGGCCAGGGTGCGCCCGGTGGTCATCCCCAAGGGCGATGTGGCGGCTGAACCTCAGTACCGGCCCTCGGCGGGGTTGAGCCGGTTTGTGCGCAACCGCGATCTGACGTGTCGGTGGATGGGCTGCGATAAGCCGGTGTGGACGGCCGATATCGATCACAGCGTGCCCTATCCGCTGGGCCCGACCCATCCGTCGAACAATGTCTGTTACTGCCGGCTGCATCATCTGCTCAAGACGTTTTGTAGCGGGCCGGGTGGTTGGCGCGAACTTCAATTGCCTAACGGCACAATGATTTTCACCTCACCCAGTAATCGGGTGTACCGCAGCGAACCGTTCGGGGCGATGCTGTTCGGCCAACTCGGTGTGCCGACCGGGGAACTCACCCTGGCCAACCCGCCACCACCGGGTCCGCACCGCGAGCTGGCCATGCCCAAGCGAAAACGCACCCGCGCCCAAGAGCGCGCCTACCGCATCCAACGAGAACGGAACATCAACGCGGCTCGCTACGCCGCCGACCCGCCACCGTTCTAAGTCCCATAGAGACTGCGGACCCCAGCGCGTCTGGCATGCTGAAAACCATGACGGAGCCGCAGTTCGGTGGCAGCGAGTTCGGAACGACGCCGCCACAGCCCCCGCAGCAGCCGGGATATCCACCGCCGTACCCGCCGCCCCCGCCGCCCGCGGCCGGTCAGTACCCACCCGCGGCCGGTCAGTACCCGCCGGCGTACATGGATCCGTCGGCGCCCTACGGGCGGCATCCGCTGACCGGTGAACCGTTCTCGGACAAATCCAAGGTCGTGGCCGGGCTCCTGCAGTTGCTCGGTCTGCTCGGCCTCGTCGGCATCGGCCGCATCTATCTCGGCTACACCGGTCTTGGCATCGCCCAACTGGTTGTCGGCCTGCTGACGTGCGGGATCGGCGCCGTCATCTGGGGCATCATCGACGCCGTTCTGCTGCTCACCGACAAGGTCCGCGACCCGGAGGGGCGTCCGCTGCGCGATGGCACCTAGCGCCACCACCAGCCGGGGACGGCTGTACGGCGCGCTCGGCACGGGCGCTCTGGCGGTGGGCGGCCTGGCCTACGTCGGACTCGGGGATCCCCACAGCCCGAACTTTGTGTTCCCCGTCTGCCCTTTCAAGGCGCTCACGGGCTGGAACTGCCCAGGATGCGGCGGCCTTCGCATGACGCACGACATCCTGCACGGCGACTTCAGCGCGGCCGTCGTCGACAATGTCTTCCTCCTCGTCGGTCTTCCCCTTCTGGCCGCCTGGCTTGTGGTGCGGTGGCGCCGCGGCCAACGGTTGATGCCGATGCCCGCGATCGTCACCATCGCCGTTGCCGCGATCGCCTGGACGGTGGTGCGTAATCTGCCCGGGTTCCCGCTGGTCCCGACGCTTCTCGAGGGGTAGCCGCCGAGCTGCGCTGATACACTCGACATTCGGGCCGGTGCAGTCCCGGACCAGATTTACCCGGACTGCGGAGGTACCCAATGCGGTATTCGGCATTGCCTCAGTCTCAGGGCCTTTACGACCCTGAGAACGAATCAGACTCCTGCGGCGTCGCTATGGTCGCCGACATTCAAGGCCGCCGGTCGCACGCCATCGTCGTCGATGGACTGGTCGCCCTCGAGCACCTCGAACACCGCGGCGCAGCCGGCGCCGAACCCAACAGCGGTGACGGGGCTGGCATCCTGATCCAGCTGCCCGTCGAACTCCTTCGTGGGACCGTCGACTTCGATCTACCCGCTCCGGCCGCCGACGGCTCAAGCACGTTCGCCAGCGGCATCTGCTTTCTGCCCCAAGACCCCGTGCACCGCGCCGAGGCCCGCCAGCGGGTGGAAGCCATTGCCGCGGAGGAGGGTCTTGACGTCCTTGGTTGGCGCGCGGTGCCGATCGACCCCGAAGGCGCCGACATCGGCGCAACCGCGCTGGGCTGTATGCCGTACATGGCCCAACTGTTTGTCGCCGCACTGGACTCCGTAAGCGGCATCGACCTCGATCGGCGCGTCTATCCACTGCGCAAGCGCGCTGAGCGGGAGGACGTCTACTTCCCGTCGCTGTCCAGCAGGACCATGGTGTACAAGGGCATGCTCACCACAATGCAACTGCCCCAATACTTTCCAGATCTGCGCGACGAACGATGTGTCAGTGCCATCGCGATCGTGCACAGTCGCTTCTCCACCAATACCTTCCCGTCCTGGCCGCTGGCCCACCCCTTCCGCTTTGTCGCCCACAACGGCGAAATCAACACCGTCAGGGGCAACCGCAACCGCATGCACGCCCGCGAAGCCATGCTGGCCAGCGCGCAGATTCCCGGAGACCTCAGCAGGCTCTCTCCGATCTGCACGCCGGAGGCCTCCGACTCCGCATCCTTCGACGAGGTGCTCGAGCTGCTGCACCTCGGTGGCCGCGAACTGCCGCACGCCGTGCTGATGATGATTCCCGAGGCGTGGGAGAACAACACCACCATGGACACCGCGGAGCGGGCCTTCTGGCAGTTCCACGGCTCGCTCATGGAGCCATGGGACGGCCCTGCCTGCGTCACCTTCACCGACGGCACTCTGGTCGGAGCGGTGTTGGACCGCAACGGGTTACGGCCAGGACGCTGGTGGCGCACGATCGACGACCGCGTCATCCTCGCCAGCGAAAGCGGTGTGCTCGACGTGCCGTCCGCCGAGATCGTCGCCAAGGGTCGCCTGCAACCCGGCAAGCTCTTCCTGATCGACACCGCCGCCGGTCGCATCGTCTCCGACGACGAGGTCAAGGAATCCCTTGCGAATCAAGAGCCTTACGGCGAGTGGCTGCACGCCGGCCTGCTTGACCTGAAGACACTGCCCGACCGAGTCCGATTCCAGCCGAACCATGATTCCGTTGTGCGCAGGCAGATCTCGTTCGGCTACTCCGAAGAGGACCTGCGCATCCTGCTCACCCCGATGGCGGCCTCCGGCGCAGAGCCGCTTGGCTCGATGGGCACCGACACCCCGACCGCCGTGCTGTCCCAGCGATCCCGGTTGCTCTACGACTATTTCATCGAGCTCTTCGCCCAGGTGACCAACCCGCCCCTTGATGCGATCCGCGAAGAAGTCGTCACCTCCATGGCCCGCGTGATGGGCCCGGAGCAGAACCTCCTTGAACCGACCGCGGCCTCCTGCCGCCAGATCGTGCTGCGCTGGCCGGTGCTCGACAACGACGAGCTCAACAAGATCGTCCACATCAACGACGACGGCGAACACCCCGGCTTCAAGACTGCTGTCCTGCGCGCCCTCTACGACGTCGAACGCGGGGGCGAAGGCCTCGCAGAAGCACTCGACGACCTCCGCCGCGCCGCCTGCGATGCCATCGCGAAAGGCGCACGCACACTGGTCATCTCCGACCGCGACTCGGACCACACCAGGGCGCCGATCCCGTCGCTGCTTGCCGTCTCTGCGGTACACCACCACCTGGTCAACACCAAGGAGCGCACGACGGTCGCGCTGGTCGTCGAGAGCGGCGACGCGCGCGAAGTCCACCACATCGCCACGCTCATCGGCTTCGGCGCTGCCGCGGTGAACCCTTACCTGGCCTTCGAATCCATCGAAGACCTGATCCGCGAAGGTGAACTGACCGGCATCGAACCCGCCACCGCGGTGCGCAACTACCTCAAGGCGCTCGGTAAGGGCGTGATGAAGGTCATGAGCAAGATGGGCATCTCCACCGTCAGCTCCTACACCGCCGCACAGGTCTTCGAGGCCGTCGGCATCAACAAGGACGTCATCGACGAGTACTTCACCGGTACGCCAACCCAACTCGGCGGGGTCGGGCTCGACGTCATCGCCGAGGAGGTCAAGCTGCGGCACCGCAGGGCCTACCCGGAGAACCCCACCGAGCGGGTACACCGCCGCCTCGAAGTCGGCGGCGAGTACGCGTTCCGGCGCGAGGGCGAACTGCACCTGTTCACCCCAGAAGTGGTCTTCCTGCTGCAGCATTCGACCCGCACCGGCCGCCACGACATCTTCGGCCAGTACTCAGATGAAGTGAACCGGCTCGCCAAAGAGGGCGGCACGTTGCGAGGCCTTTTCGAGTTCAAGAAGCTCAGGCCACCCGTGCCGCTTGACGAGGTGGAATCCGTCGACGCCATCGTCACCCGGTTCAACACCGGCGCGATGAGCTACGGCTCCATCTCCGCCGAGGCCCACGAGACGATGGCGATCGCCATGAACAACCTCGGCGGGCGCTCCAACTCCGGGGAAGGCGGCGAAGACACCGACCGGCTCTACGATCCGCAACGGCGCAGCGCCGTCAAGCAGGTCGCGTCCGGTCGCTTCGGTGTCACCAGCGACTATCTGGTGAACGCCACCGACATTCAGATCAAGATGGCCCAAGGCGCCAAACCCGGTGAGGGCGGCCAGCTTCCGGGCTACAAGGTGTACCCCAACATCGCCAAGACGCGGCATTCCACGCCCGGCGTCGGCCTCATCTCACCGCCGCCGCACCACGACATCTACTCGATCGAGGACCTGGCCCAGCTCATCCACGACCTGAAGAACGCCAACGCCGACGCGCGTATCCACGTCAAGCTCGTCAGCAGCGTCGGCGTCGGCACCGTCGCCGCGGGTGTCTCCAAGGCGCACGCCGATGTGGTCTTGATCTCGGGCTACGACGGCGGCACCGGTGCCGCACCGCTCACCAGCCTCAAACACGCTGGCGCACCATGGGAGATCGGTCTGGCCGACACCCAGCAGACCCTTGTCCTCAACGGCCTGCGGGACCGCATCACCGTGCAATGCGACGGCGGCATGCGCACCGCGCGCGATGTGATCGTGGCCGCGCTGCTCGGCGCCGAGGAGTACGGGTTCGCCACCGCGCCACTTGTGGTGTCCGGCTGCATCATGATGCGGGTCTGCCACCTCGACACCTGCCCCGTCGGCGTGGCCACCCAGAACCCCGAGCTGCGGGCGCGTTTCAACGGCAAGCCGGAGTTCGTCGAGAACTACTTCCGGTTCATCGCCGAGGACATCCGCCGCTACCTGGCCGAACTCGGCTTCCGCAGCATCGACGAGGCGGTCGGCCACGCCGAGATGCTCGACATGGACACCGGCCTGGCGCATTGGAAGAGCAAGGGCCTTGACCTGACACCGATTTTCGCCGTGCCCGAGGGTCCCCAGCGGCGCCGGACCACAAGCCAGGACCACGGACTGGATGCCGCGCTCGACCACACCCTCATCCAGCTCGCGGAAGGCGCACTCGAAGACGCGCACCCGGTGCGGCTCGAACTGCCCGTGCGCAACGTCAACCGCACGGTCGGCACCCTGCTTGGCAGCGAGGTCACGAGGCGTTACGGCGCCCTCGGCCTGCCCGACGACACCATCCACGTCACGCTCACCGGATCGGCCGGGCAGTCCATCGGCGCCTTCCTGCCGCCCGGCATCACCCTGGAGTTGATCGGCGACGCCAACGACTATGTCGGCAAGGGTCTTTCGGGCGGCCGCGTCATCGTCAAGCCACAGGACGACGTGCTGTTCCTACCCGAGGACAACGTCATCGCAGGCAACACCCTGCTCTACGGGGCCACCGCGGGCGAGGTCTTCCTGCGGGGCCGCGTCGGGGAACGCTTCTGCGCCCGCAACTCCGGTGCACTGGCGGTCGTCGAAGGCGTCGGCGATCACGCATGCGAGTACATGACCGGCGGCAGGGTCGTGGTGCTCGGCAGGACTGGCCGCAACATGGCCGCCGGAATGTCGGGCGGCATCGCCTTCGTGCTGGGCCTGGACCCGAAGCGGGTCAACACCGAGATGGTGGAGTTGCAGCGCCTCGAACCCGAGGACCTGACGTGGCTGCGCGAAGTCATCGCCAGGCACGCGCAGCACACCGGCAGTACGGTGGCCACCTCGGTGCTCTCCGACTGGCCGAGGCGCAGCGCGCAATTCACCAAGATCATGCCCCGCGACTACCAGCGGGTCCTCGAGGCGACGCTGAACGCCAAACGCGAGGGCCGCGACGTCGACACCGCGATCATGGAGGCCAGCCGTGGCTGACCCAACCGGTTTCCTCAAGGTTCCCAAGATCGAAGCCGCCAAGCGGCCTGTCGACGAGCGGGTCGGGGACTGGCGCGAGGTGTACGAGCGGCAGGATCCGCACGAGCGTGCGGGCGAGGTCTCACAGCAGGCCCGCCGCTGCATGGATTGCGGAATCCCGTTCTGCCACTCGTCAAGTGCCGGCTGTCCGCTCGGCAACCTGATCCCGGAGTGGAACGACCTGGTCAGGCGCGGCCGCTGGGACGCGGCCAGCGACCGGCTCCACGCGACCAACAATTTCCCCGAGTTCACCGGCCGGCTGTGTCCCGCACCGTGCGAAGCGGCCTGCGTGCTGTCCATCGGCGAGGAGCGCACCGGCGGCAGCGTCACCATCAAGCGTATCGAGCAGACGATCGCCGACCAGGCGTGGATGGACGGCATCGTCGAGCCGCAGCCCGCGGCCATCTCGACCGGCAAGCGGGTCGCGGTCGTCGGCTCAGGGCCCGCGGGACTGGCTGCGGCGCAACAACTCACCCGTGCGGGCCATGACGTCACCGTCTACGAGCGCGATGACCGGATCGGCGGGCTGATGCGCTATGGCATCCCTGAGTTCAAACTCCAGAAGGCGTCGCTGAATCAGCGCCTTGCCCAAATGCGGGCAGAGGGAACACGTTTCGTCACCGAGACCGAGGTCGGTGTTGATCTGACGGTCGAACAGCTCCGTGCGCAGTACCACGCCGTGGTGCTGGCTGTCGGGGCGCTGCGGGGCCGCGACAACGAGGTGGAAGGCAGGCACCTCGAGGGTGTGCACCTGGCGATGGAGCACCTCGTGCCCGCCAACAAGGAGTGCGAGGGCGACGGACCGAGCCCCATCTCGGCAAAGGGCAAACACGTCGTGATCATCGGTGGCGGCGACACCGGCGCGGACTGCCTCGGCACCGCGCACCGCCAGGGTGCGACCTCGGTGACCCAGCTGGACTACAACCCCGAGCCACCGGAGTCCCGCGACGAGTCGCAGTCACCATGGCCGACGTGGCCGCTGGTGCTGCGGACCCGCCTTTCGCCTGCGCACGCCGAGGGCGGCCACCGCCGGTATGAAGTGGCGGTACAGCGGTTTCTCGGTGACGAGCGCGGTCACGTGCGGGCGATGGAGATCGCCGAGGTGAGGGTCGAGCGTGACTCCGACGGCCGCAGGCGCATCACCGCTGTTGGGAATTCGCTGGAAATTCCCTGTGAGTTGGCGCTGCTGGCCATCGGCTTCGACGGCGTCGAGCACATGCCGCTGCTGGACGCACTCGACCTCAAGCTCAACCGGCGCGGCGCGTTGCCGTGCGGTTCGGATTGGCAGACAGCGGCCCCTGGGGTGTTTGTCTGTGGCGACGCCCACCGGGGCGCATCCCTGGTGGTGTGGGCCATCGCCGAGGGTCGCAGCGCGGCCCATGCCGTCGACGCGTACCTGATGGGGGACTCGGATTTGCCCGAGCCGGTCAAGCCTGGTGCGATACCTCTGGCCGTCATCTGAACCGATTCACGACTATGCTCACCAGACGTGAATAGACGCGGAAAAATCGTCTGTACCTTAGGACCCGCCACCGCCACTGACGAGGCCGTCAGGGCGCTGGTCGAGGCGGGAATGGACGTCGCGCGGCTCAACTTCAGCCACGGCGATTACAGCGATCACGAAGACAACTACAAGCGCGTCCGGGCCGCCTCGGACATAACTGGGCGTGCCGTTGGCATCCTCGCCGACCTGCAGGGCCCGAAGATCCGGCTTGGGCGATTCGCCGCCGGTCCCACGTACTGGGCCGCAGGTGAAACCGTGCGGATCACCACCGACGACTGCGAGGGCACCCACGACCGGGTGTCCACCACCTACAAGCGGCTCGCCGAGGACGCCACACCTGGCGACAGGGTCCTTGTCGACGACGGCAACGTGGGGCTGGTTGTCGACCACATCGAGGGCACCGACGTGGTGTGCACCGTCACCGAGGGCGGCGCGGTCAGCAACAACAAGGGCATGTCGCTGCCCGGCATGAACGTGTCGGCCCCCGCGCTGTCGGAGAAGGACATCGAGGACCTCGAGTTCGCGGTGCGTCTCGGCGTCGACCTGATCGCGCTGTCGTTCGTCCGGTCGCCCGCCGACATCGAACTCGTGCACGAGGTGATGGACCGCGTCGGGCGGCGCGTACCGGTCATCGCCAAGCTCGAAAAGCCAGAAGCCATCGACAACCTCGAGGCGATCGTGCTCGCATTCGACGCGATCATGGTCGCCCGCGGTGACCTCGGCGTCGAGCTGCCGCTCGAGGCGGTACCGCTGGTGCAGAAGCGCGCCATCCAAATGGCAAGGGAGAACGCCAAACCCGTCATCGTCGCCACCCAGATGCTGGAGTCGATGATCGAGAACTCCCGACCCACCCGCGCCGAGGCCTCCGACGTCGCCAACGCGGTCCTCGACGGCGCCGACGCGGTGATGCTCTCCGGCGAGACATCGGTGGGCAAGTACCCGTTCGAAGCGGTCAAGACGATGGCGCGCATCATCTGTGCGGTCGAGGAAACCTCGGTGGTGGTGCCGCCGCTGACGCACGTGCCCCGCACCAAGCGCGGCGTGATCTCGTACGCCGCCCGCGACATCGGCGAACGGCTGGACGCCAAGGCGTTGGTCGCATTCACCCAGTCCGGCGACACCGTGCGCAGGCTCGCGCGGCTGCACACGCCCCTGCCGGTGCTGGCATTCACCTCGCTGCCGGAGGTCCGCAGCCAGCTCGCGCTGACCTGGGGGACCGAGACGTTCATCGTGCCGCACATTGCAAGCACCGACGGCATGATCCGCCAGGTCGACAAGTCGCTGCTGGACCTCGGCCGCTACAAGCGCGGTGAGCTGGTGGTCATCGTCGCGGGCGCTCCTCCCGGCACAGTAGGCTCCACGAATCTGATCCATGTGCACCGGATCGGGGAGGAAGACGTCTAGTAGGAGGACGACGATCAAGCGGCGAGGCACGAGCCGCGTTGAGGAGTCCGACAATCGGATCAGGGGGTTCTGTGTCAACGGCAGATTTCGAGGAACTGCTGGCGATACTCGACCTCAACCGCGTCGACGACGGCATGTTCGTCGGCTCGCATCCGAGTAAGAACCCGGTTCGCACGTTCGGTGGGCAGATGATGGCCCAGTCGTTCGTCGCTGCCAGCGCCACGCTCAATCACGACCTGTCGCCAAGCGCGTTGTCGGCGCATTTCATCGCGGGCGGGGATCCGGCAAAGGATCTGGAATTCCACGTGATTGCGCTGCGCGACGAGCGCAGGTTCGCCAACCGCCGCGTCGACGTGATGCAGGACGGCGAATTGCTGACCTCGGTGATGATCTCCTACATGAACGGCGGTCGCGGCCTCGAGCACGGCATCGAGCCGCCGCACCTGGACGATCCGCTGTCGGTGCCGCCCGTCGACGACCTCTTGCGCGGATACGAGGACGTGGTCCCGCATTTCGTCAACGCGCTGCGGCCCATCGACTGGCGCTACACCAATGACCCGACCTGGGTGATGCGGGCCAAGGGGGAGCGCCTGGCGTACAACCGGGTGTGGATGAAGGCCCAAGGCGCGATGCCCGCCGACCCCAAGGTGCACGCTGCGGCGCTGGTGTACTCCTCGGATACCACCGTGCTCGACTCGATCATCAGCACGCACGGGCTCTCATGGGGCTACGACCGGATCTTCGCGGTCACCATGAATCACTCGGTGTGGTTCCACCGCCCGATCCGGTTCGACGACTGGGTGCTGTACTCGACGTCCTCGCCGGTGGCGTCGGAATCGCGCGGCCTCGGCACCGGCCACTTCTTCGACCGATCCGGTCAGCTCCTTGCGACCGTCGTGCAGGAAGGCATCGTCAAGTACTTCCCTGGCACCAAGTCATAAGGGTCAGGGTGTCGGCGTGATCGTGATGCTGAACTCGGTCTCGAGGCGGTCGCGGAACTGGTCGGCGCACTGCTGAATGGCCTGCTCATCGCTGCCCGCGTTGGACAAGCACTCGACATAGTTCGATCCGCCGACCTCGTTGAAGATGCCGACCCAGATCGGGATGAAGACGAGCGAGACGATGATCGCCAGCAAGCCAAGCACGACTCCGGCGGTTGCGACGCCGCCATTGGTCGCCTCACCGCGCTTCACCCTGCCGCGGGCCACGAAGCCGATGATCATCGCGCACACGCCAAGAATGAGCCCGCCGGCTACTGACCAGCACAGCACCAGCGCAAAGATCGCGATCACCAACGCCGCGACCCCGAGGCCGTTCTTGGGCGCCTGCGGTGGCGGCGCGTAGCCGGCGTACGGCTGCGGAGGCGGCGGTGGATAACTGCCGGGATATACGCCGTATTGGGGCGGCGACGGGGGAGGCGGCTGCGGCCTATCCGGTTCGCTCATGCCGGTGAGATTACTCGCAGGCAGCCAGACTCATAGTGGGACAGCCAATCCGGTTCGGCAGGTGATGGGTGGCCACGACCACGGTGCGGTCAGCAGGGAAAAGCCCGTCGCGGGTGAGAAGTTCGGTCAGGATCTGCTGACCGTCCGCAGCGTCCATGTGCTCGGTCGGTTCGTCCAGCAGCACCGTCGGCGCCGTCGAGATCAGGGCCCTTGCCAGCAGCAGCCGTCTGCGTTGCCCGGCCGAAACCGCAGCCGAACCCCCGACGAGCACCGTGGACAGCCCGTCGTCAAGCGCGTCGAGCCATTCGCCAAGACCCACCCGCCGCAGCGCGTTTCGCATTTCGTCCTCGGTGGCGTCGCCACGTACGACCAGCAGGTTGTCGCGCACCGTGGTGGCGAACAAGTGCGCGTCCTCTGCGAAAAAGACAGCTTCCGTGTGGTTTTCGGCCATCGACATCAGCAGCGTCGTCTTGCCTGCGCCGCTGGGCCCGGTGACCGCTAGCCGGTCACCGGGCTGCAGCTCTACCGGCGCCACCTGCGGGCGCGGCCGGAAGTGATTGTTCGGCGCGGTGAGGTCGGACAACCGGCGGGCGGCGATGCGCGCCCTCGTCAATTGCGCTGCCGCGGCGGGCAGCGCGGTGGTCGCCTCGAAAGCCGCCAGCGGCAACAACATCAATATCGCCAGGGTCATCGGCGACACCGAATCCGCGATCGACACCGCGGCAACGACCGCGCCGAGCGCACTGGTGCCCATGGCCAGCGTCGGCGCGGCAGTGGCAAGGGCCGCAGGCGCCGCGGCCCGGTCCGTCGCGTGTCCCCACTCGCGATGCCTGCGCTCGGCTTCGGCGATGACGGTGTCGAGGCGACCACTGACGCGAAGTTCTGGCGCATGGTCGACGGCGAGCATCACCGCGACGTCCCGGTCGGAATGATGCTGTGTGGCAACGGCTTCCGCGGCAGCGGCGGCGCGGCCCGACAACCATGGCGCGGCCACCCCCGCGATCAGCAGGCAGAAAGCCAGCACTGCGGCCGCGGCGGGAGAGATGATTCCGATGGCAACGACGGCGCTCAGTGAGAGCACCGCTGCCACCGCGATGGGGAGCACCGCGCGGACCAGTACATCGGACAGTTCGTCAACGGCCGCACCGGCGCTCGACACCAGCTCGCCGCTTGACAGCCGCATCGCGGATTCGGCGGGTGCCGCGGCGAGCCTGCGGTACAGGCCCTCGCGAGTGTCCGCGGCCGCCCGCAACGCGGTGTCGTGCGACGCCAGCCGCTGGCAATACCCGAGGACGCCGCGGGAGATGCCGAGCGCCCGCACGGCCACCACCGCCACGGTCAGGTCCAGCACCGGCGGCATCTGCCACGCGCGGGTGATCAGCCACGCCGAAATCCCGGTCAGCGCCAGCGCGCTGCCCAGTGACAGCACGCCAAGCACGACCGCCAGCAGCAGTCGTGACATTCGTGGCCTGAGCAGTTCACGCATCGACAAGGCTCCCCATCGCAAGCACCCTGTCGCCGATCGCCAACACCGGATCGCGGTGGCCGACGACCAGGACGGTGGCGCCTTCCGCGGCCCGCGCGGTGATCGTCCGCAGCACCCGCTCCTCACACGCGGCGTCAAGGTGCGACGTCGGCTCGTCGAGCAGCAACACCGGCGCCGCCGAACCCAGCACCCGTGCCAGGCCGAGCCGCTGTCGTTGACCCAGCGACAGTCCGGTGCCGCCCCGGCCGATCGCGGTGTCCAGCCCGTCAGGCAACGCCGCGAGCACGGTGTCGAAACCGGCCGCGTGGCAGGCGAGGTCGAGATCGGGCAGCGGACCGAACAGCTCGAGGTTGTCTCGGACGGTGCCCGGCACCAGCACGGGGCGCTGAGAAAGCCAGGCCACCTGGCCCCACCATGCCCGCAGGTCGAGGTCGGCCGCATCGACGCCGTTGACGAGTATCCGGCCCGCGCGCGACGCATCGAGCCCGAGGACGGCCTGCAGCAGCGTGGTCTTGCCTGCGCCGTTGGGCCCGGTGAGCACCGTCACCGAACCGGCCTCTACATCGGTACCGAGAACCTCGATCGCGATCGGAGCCGTCACCGTCCTGCTGCCCCCCAGCGCAGGACTTGCGATGTCGAGCAGCCGGAATGCGTTGTCGGCGGCGGTCTTTCCGTCCTGCGCGGCGTGGAACTCCATCCCGACCCTGCGTAGCGGCCAGAACACCTCCGGGGCCAACAGCAGCGCGGTCAGCCCGGCGGCCAGCGTCATCTCGCCGAACACCAACCGCAGCCCGACGCCAACGGCGACCATCGCGACACCGAGGGTGGCGAGCAGTTCGAGCACCAACGCGGAAAGGAACGCGATGCGCAGCGTCGCCATCGCCGAACGCCGATGTGCCGCACCCAGTTCGGCGATTCGGTCCGCGGATCCGCCGATGCGGCCCAACGCCCGCAGCGTGGGGATGCCCGCGACCAGGTCGAGCAGTCGCGACTGCAGGGTGGTCATCGCGGCCAGCGACGCCTCCGACCGTTCGGAGGTGACCAACCCGATCAACACCATGAAGATCGGAATGAGCGGCAACGCGATCAGCACGACAACCGCCGAGGAGATGTCGTAGACGGCGATCACCACCACCGCGGCGGGGGTCAGGATGCCCGCGAGGAACACCGATGGCAGGTATGCGGTGAAGTACGGCCGAAGGCCGTCGAGGCCGCGGGTGATCACCGTCGCGGCCGAATCGCGTTCGGCGGCGAGCTGTCTCGGTGGCAGCGCGGTGATGCGGCGCAGCACCTGGCCGGCGAGATCGGCGATCACCGCGGTCGCGCCGCGCGCTGACAGCCTGCCCTGCATCCAGTGCACCACCGTGCGAACGGCCCACAGTGACAGCAAGATCCACAACGGGCCGGCCCAGTGCGCCAAGGTGCGCGACGCCGGGTCGGTGATAACGCCTGCGACGATGTGCGCCAGCACCACGGACGACGCGATCGTTACGCCGGTGATGACCACACCGCAGGCCACCGATGCGACGAGGTATCGCCGCATCGCACTCGACGCACGCATGAGGTTCATGGCGACTGCCGCGACAGCCCGATTGGCTCAGGAATCCGGTCGGCGGTGATTCGTTTGCGGAACACCCAGTACGTCCAGCCCTGGTACAGCATGACCAGCGGGGCGAAGATCAACGCCGCCCAGCTCATGATCTTCAGCGTGTAATCGGTCGACGACGCGTTGTGGATCGTCAGGCTCCAGTCCGGGTTCAAGGTCGACGGCACCAGGTTCGGATACAGCGAACCGAACAACAGGACCACCACCGCGGCTACCACCGCCATGACCCCGATGAACGCCCAGCCGTCGCTGCCCCGGCTCCACAACACCATTACCGTCGACAGCTGCGCGATCACGGCGACCGCAAGCACCATCCACGTCAGGTCGTTGCCGTGCGCCACCTGCGTCCACAGTCCGAACGCGGCCACCAATGCGGTCACGGGAAGGGCCAGCCACCTGGCGTATCGGACGGCGTCATCACGCACCGCGCCTTGGGTTTTCAGTGCGATGAACACCGCCCCGTAGAACAGGAACAAACCGGTCATCGCCACACCGCCGAGCAGGGTGTACGCGTTGAGCACATCGCCGATGGACAGCCGCACCTGGTGATCGGCGTCCACAGGCAGCCCCCGGACCAGTGAAGCGAAAGCCACCCCCCACAGGAAGGCGGGCAGCCACGAGCCCGCCGCGATGCCGATATCGGCCCACGACCTCCATGCCGGATCGTCGATCTTGCCGCGCCATTCGATCGCGCAGACCCGCAGGATCATCGCGACCAGGATGAGCAGCAGCGGTAGGTAGAGCCCGGAGAACACCGTCGCATACATGCCGGGAAAGGCCGCGAACATCGCGCCGCCCGCGGTGATCAACCACACCTCGTTTCCGTCCCAGACCGGGCCGATGGTGTTCAAGACGGCGCGGCGGTGCTTTTCGGGGTCGCCCTTGGCCGTGCGGCCGAAGACGTGCATCAGCATGCCGACACCGAAGTCGAACCCTTCCAGCACGAAGAAGCCGCAGAACAGCACGGCGAGGAGGATGAACCAGAGTTCCTGCAGTCCCATGGCGGCCCCCTCTCAGTAGGCGAACGACATCGGGCCGAGATCGGCATCGTCGGGTGCTTTGGGCGGAGCGGGTTCGGCGTCGTGCTCAAGGGGTCCCTCGACGACGTACCGGCGGATCAGCCAGAACCAGATCACCGCCAACGCGGCGTAGAGCGCGGTGAAGGTGACCAGCGAGGTCACCACCATCGCGGCCGAGTGCCCCGAGACGCCCTCGGATACGGTGAGTCGAATCATCTGGTCCCCGGTGGGATTGGGCACCACCACCCAGGGTTGGCGACCCATCTCGGTGAACACCCAGCCGGCGCTGTTCGCAAGGAACGGGGTGGGCAGCGTCAACAGCGCGAACCACGAGAACCATCGTTTTTCGGGTATCCGGCCGCGGCGCGTCAACCAGAGCGCGGCAAGCGCGAAAAGCACTGGCACGGCGAGTAATCCGATCATTGCGCGGAACGCCCAGTACGTCACGAACAGGTTCGGCCGGTAGTCGCCGGGGCCGAACTTCTGTTCATACTGCTCCTGCAGATCCTTGACGCCCTCGAGGCGCACCCCGTCGAACTTGCCCTCGGCAAGGAAGGGCAGCACGTAAGGGACCTCGATGAGGTGAGTGACGCTGTCGCAGTTGTTGTGCGTGCCGACGGTCAGGATCGAGAAGTCCGGGTCGGTTTCGGTGTGGCACAACGACTCTGCCGACGCCATTTTCATCGGTTGCTGCTGGAACATCAGCTTGCCCTGCGCGTCGCCGGTGAGGAACAGTCCGGCGGCCGATACCAGCGCGACGAGACATCCAAGGATGGTCGCGGGCCGGTACATCGTGTGAGCTTCGGTGTCCTGGCCCTTGGACCGGGCCCGAACCATCCACCATGCGCAGACACCGGCGACGAAGGTGCCCGCGGTGAGGAAGGCCCCCGCGACAGCGTGGGTGAACGCCGCAGTCGCGGTGTTGTTGGTGAAAAGCGCGACGATGCTGGTCAATTCGGCGCGGCCGGTCTCGGGGTTGTAGCGTGCTCCGACGGGGTGCTGCATCCACGAGTTCGCCGCGATGATGAAGAACGCCGACATGTTGACGGCGATGGCCACGATCCAGATGCACGCCAGGTGCACCGCCCTCGGTAGCCGGGTCCAACCGAAGATCCACAGGCCGATGAAGGTCGACTCGAAGAAGAACGCCGCGAGGCCCTCCATCGCCAACGGCGCGCCGAAGACGTCGCCGACAAACCGGGAGTATTCGCTCCAGTTCATCCCGAACTGGAATTCCTGAACGATCCCGGTAGCGACGCCGAGGGCGAAGTTGATCAGGAACAGCTTGCCGAAGAACTTCGTCAGCCGGTACCAGGCGGGGTTGTCGGTGATGACCCACACCGTCTGCATGACGGCGATCAGCGGCGCCAGCCCAATGGTCAGCGGGACGAAGATGAAGTGATAGACGGTGGTGATGCCGAACTGCCACCGCGACACATCGAGTGCGTCCATCTGAACCTCTTCCGTGGCTGTACCAACAGCCTACGACAGGGTGTAGTAGACGTCAGTATGGCTTAGCTCACCGCGTCTTCGGTAGTGATCGGGGGTGGCTTTTCGGCGGCCGGTGCGAGGTCCTTGCCTGCCTTGCGGATACCGAACGCCGAGACGGCCTCGAAGACGCCGATCACGATGAGCCAGATACCGACGACGACGGTCAGCGTCGCGATGGACTCGAAGGGCGATGCGAGCATCACCACGCCGGCCACCAGGCTGATCACGCCGATGAAGATCTCCCACGCACGCCCAGGCAGGGTCGGATCGCTGATCGCCGACACCGCGGTGGCCACGCCCCTGAAGATGAAGCCGACGCCGATCCATATCGCCAGCAGCAGAATCGATTCCTGAAGGCTCCGGAAGCACAACACCGCCAGGATCAGCGCGGCCGCGCCGCTGATGAAAAGGAGCACCCTGCCGCCCGCCGATACATGAAGGCTGAACGCGAACACCACCTGCGCGATGCCGGTGATCAGTAAGTAGGCGCCGAAGCAAATGGCGGCCACCAGGATCGTGATGCCGGGCCAGGCCAGCACCAGAATGCCGAGGATGACGGCAAGAATCCCGGAAAGCAACGTGGATTTCCATAGGTGTTGCAAAAGGCTCGGGGGCGCGGGGCTTTCCATGGCCCGAAGTTTGTCATAGCCGATTGCGGGAATTGTGCATTTCTCTGCTAATTGAGGCCGTCGCAAATAACCCGGTAAACAGCCCGCAAATGGCGTCTCCGACACCCCGGCACCTCGATCATGGTGTAACAGTTGGTGTGTTCGCTACGATGAGTATTCGACAGTCGCACCGGGGCGCAGTTGATCCACCCTCTGGGGCAAACAAGGAGTATCGATGACGAACGCGGCCACTCGCCGGACCGCCAGCGCGGCGATCGCAGCACTTGTTTTGGTGGCGGGCGCCGCCGTATCCATCGCTGAAGCGCATGCCGACCCCGCGTACGACCAGATCTTCATCGACTACCTCGACAAGAAGGGCGTCCCTTACAAGAACCGGACCCAGGCCATCCGGCTCGCCAAGGAGTACTGCCTCGATCAGACGCGGCAGGGCAATCCGTCCTGGCTCGCCGGATACAACCTCCAGTACAGCCAGGGCTGGACGCAAACGGAGGCCGTCCAGTTCGTCGAGGGCGCGATCCCCATCTACTGCCCGAAGCTCTGGGAGTGATTAGCGCTTTCGTTCTCCTGCCACCGCGGTAGGTCTCTACTACTGTTCCGTTACCGGCGCTGCGCGCCGGGTCAACGACGCAGAAAGTAGGCAAACCGTGTTGGGTGAGTGTCAAAACCGTCGAGGGAAACTCCTGCGCTTCGCGGCGGCGTTTGCTGCCGCGGGTGCTTTGGCATTGTCTGGGTGTGCGGCAAGTGGCGACCAGTCAGGCGGGGAAACGACCGCGGCCGATGCGGGTGCGAAGGTCGACGAGATCGCAAACTCCGTGCCCGAAGAGATCAAGTCGACCGGCAAGCTCATCGTCGGCGTGAACATCCCGTACGCCCCTAACGAGTTCAAGGATCCGAGCGGAAAGATCGTTGGCTTCGATGTCGACTTGATGAACGCGATCGGTGAAGTCCTCGGCCTGACCGTCGAGTACCGCGAGGCGGACTTCGCCAAGATCATCCCGTCGATCCAGGGCGGCACCATGAACGTCGGGATGTCGTCGTTCACCGATACCAAGGAGCGTGAGGAGTCGGTCGACTTCGTCACGTACTTCTCCGCGGGCATCCTCTGGGCGCAGCGTCCGGGCACCCCGGTCGATCCGAACAACGCCTGCGGCAAGAAGGTCGCGGTGCAGGCCACCACGACCGAGGAAACCGAGGAGCTGCCCGCGAAGAGCAAGGCATGCACCGACGCAGGCAAGCCGCCCATCGAGATCATTCCTTTCGACGGGCAGGATGCGGCCACCAACGCCGTGGTGCTTGGTCAGGCCGATGCGATCTCCGCTGATTCGCCGGTCACCGCTTACGCCATCAAGCAGAGCAACGGCAAGCTCGAAGCCGCTGGCGAGATCGCTGACGCCGCGCCATACGGCTGGCCAGTTGCCAAGGGCTCGGCGCTGGGGGAGTCGCTCAAGCAGGCACTCGAGCATCTGATCGAGAATGGCAAGTACAAGGAGATCGCCACCAACTGGGGCGTCGAGGCCGGGATGATCGACAAGCCGGTAATCAACGGCGCGATCAACTAGGAACCCAACATGACTGATGTCGACACGTCGTCACCCACAAGCCCAGCCGCTATCGATGCCGTCCCGCTGCGTCATCCGTGGCGGTGGGTGGCGGCGGTCGTCATCGTCATCCTCGTCGTGCTGTTTCTCTATGGCGCGGCCACCAACGAGGCGTACCGCTGGGATGTGTTCGCCGAGTACCTGTTCAACGAGCGGGTGTTGATGGTCGGTCTGGTCAACACCTTGCAGCTGACCGTCTACTCGATGGTGCTGGCGATCGTGCTTGGCGTGATCCTCGCGGTGATGAGGTTGTCGCCCAACCCGGTCTTCAAGGCGGTGTCGTGGGCGTACTTGTGGATCTTCCGCGGCACCCCGGTGTATGTGCAGCTGGTGTTCTGGGGGCTGCTCCCGACCATCTACGCGAACATTCAGCTAGGTGTGCCGTTCGGGCCGTCGTTCTTCCAGCTCAACTTGCAGGCCCTGTCCATCCCGTTCCTTCTGGCGATCGTCGGGCTGGCGCTCAACGAGTCCGCCTACATGGCCGAGATCATCCGCGCCGGAATCAGTTCCGTGCCGGAGGGCCAGTCGGAGGCATCGACGGCGTTGGGCATGTCGTGGGGGATGACCATGTGGCGCACGGTGCTGCCGCAGGCGATGCGGGTGATCATCCCGCCCACCGGCAATGAGGTCATCAGCATGCTCAAGACCACATCGCTGGTCACCGCCGTGCCCTTCACCCTCGACCTGTTCGGCATCACCTCGCGCGAGATCGCAGCGCGGGAGTTCGCGCCGGTGCCGCTGTTGCTCGTCGCCGCGTTCTGGTACCTGGTGATCACCAGCATCCTGATGGTCGGTCAGTACTACCTGGAGCGGTACTACTCGCGTGGAGCGTCACGGAAGCTGACCACCAAGCAGCTCGAGGCGTTGGCCAAGGCGCAGATGGGAGAGACGCATCCATGACTCCGATGGTCAAGGCCGAAGAGGTCTGCAAAAGCTTCGGGGCCCTGCATGTTCTGAAGGGCATCACGCTGGAAGTCGGCAAGGGTGAGGTGCTGTGCATGGTCGGCCCTTCCGGGTCAGGTAAGTCCACGTTCCTGCGCTGCATCAACCATCTGGAACAGGTCAATGCGGGACGGCTGTATGTCGACGGCGAATTGATCGGCTACCGCGAACGGGGCGCGAAGCTGCACGAGATGCCGCCGAGGGAGGCCGCCAAGCAGCGGCGCGACATCGGAATGGTGTTCCAGCACTTCAACTTGTTTCCCCACCGCACCGCGTTGCAGAACGTCATCGAGGCGCCCGTGCATGTCAAGAGGGTGAAGAAGAGCGAAGCGCTCGCGCGGGGCAAGGATCTGCTCAAGCAAGTCGGGCTGTCGGAAAAGGCCGAGGCGTATCCCGCGCAATTATCCGGTGGCCAGCAGCAGCGTGTCGCGATCGCGCGGGCGTTGGCGATGAACCCGAAGCTGATGTTGTTCGACGAGCCCACCTCGGCGCTGGATCCCGAGCTCGTCGGTGAGGTGCTCGCGGTGATGAAAAAGCTTGCCGCCGAAGGTATGACGATGGTGGTGGTGACCCACGAGATGGGTTTCGCCCGTGAGGTCGCGAACCAGCTCGTGTTCATGGACGGCGGCGTCGTGGTGGAAAGCGGCAATCCCCGAGAGGTGCTTGCCAACCCACAACACGAACGGACAAAGGCCTTTCTGTCAAAGGTGCTCTAGCTCAGATGCCGGCCGAGGGTCCGGATCCGGCCACCCCGCTGTGGCGGGCGGCGCAGGTGTTCCGGTTGCTCAGTTGTATTTACGCGCTCGGCTTTCAGATCGCGATCAACGCCGACCTGGAGCGGCCGACCGCCGGCTGGCTGCTGCTCGGCCTGCTGCTCGGGTGGAGTGCGGTGTGTGCGGTCGCCTACCTCCATGGTTTCGGCCGCCGTCCGGCCTGGGTGCTGGCCGAGATCGTGGTGGTGGTGGCGTTGATGCTGTCCACCGAGCTCGTCGCCTCCGATCAGTGGGCGCTGGACAACCAGTCGTGGCCGACCACGTTGTGGGCCACCAACGCAACGATTTCGGCGGCGATCCTTGTCGGACCGATCGCCGGGATGCTCGCCGGTGTGGCGGTGATGATCGCGAGCACGTTGGTGAAGGGTTTCATCAACTACGACCTCGGCAGGAATGCGACCATCGTCATCGAGCTTGCCGTCGGGCTGGCGGTCGGCATGGCGGCGCAGACCGCGCGGCGCGCGCACGCCGAACTCGAGCAGGCGGCGCGGCTGGCGGCATCGCACCAAGAGCGCGAGCGGCTGTCGCGTCAAGTACACGACGGCGCGATCCAGGTGCTCGCGCTGGTGTCCCGGCGGGGCCGCGAAATAGGCGGCGAAACAGCTGAATTGGCAGAGCTCGCCGGCGAGCAGGAACGCGCGTTGCGGAGGCTGGTCAGCTCTGTCGACGCCGAACCGCGGGCCGGCGAGATGACCGATGTCGGCGCACTTCTGGTGCGGCGCGCGTCGGACCGGGTATCAGTCAGCTTGCCGGCCGACCCGGTGCTGTTGGACGCCAACGTCGCCGACGAGTTGTATGCGGCGGCCGCCAACGCGCTGGACAACGCCGTCTCGCACGCCGGGCCAGGTGCCCATGCCTATGTGCTGCTGGAGGATCTCGGTGATGCGGTGACGGTCAGCATCCGCGACGACGGCGTCGGTATTGCGGACGGCAGGCTGGACGAGGCGGCCCGCGAAGGTCGACTCGGTATAGCGAAATCTATTGTGGGACGGATGAATTGGCTGGGCGGCAGCGCCAAGCTGAATACCGGCCCGGATTGTGGGACGGAATGGGAGCTGACAGTACCCCGACGGTGATGGTCGTCGACGACCATCCGATCTGGCGCGACGCGGTTGCCCGCGACCTCGCCGAGGACGGCTTCACGGTCGTCGCGACGGCCGATGGCATGGCCGCGGCGCGGCGACGCGCCGCCGTCGTTCAGCCCGACGTGGTGGTGATGGACATGCGTCTTGCCGACGGCGACGGCGCCAGGGCCACCGCGGAGGTGCTCGCGGTGTCGCCGTCGTCGCGAATACTGGTGCTGTCGGCGTCCGATGAACGCGAGGACGTGCTCGAAGCGGTAAAGGCCGGCGCCACCGGCTATCTCGTCAAGAGTGCGTCCAAGCAGGAGCTCGGCGCCGCGGTGCGCGCGACGGCGGAGGGCCGTGCGGTGTTCACGCCGGGTCTGGCCGGGCTGGTGCTAGGCGAGTACCGGCGCATCGCGCAGCAGCCCGGCGCCGGTCCTGGCACCCCGAGCTTGACCGAACGCGAGACCGAGGTGCTGCGCTACGTCGCCAAGGGGTTGACGGCCAAGCAGATCGCCGCCAGCTTGTCGTTGAGCCACCGCACCGTCGAGAACCACGTGCAGGCCACCTTCCGCAAGCTCCAGGTCGCCAACCGGGTTGAGCTGGCTCGCTATGCGATCGAACACGGTCTGGACACGGAATAGGCCGAGTAGTCCTACTCATCCGAATCCTGCCGGTTTGCTGAGACGATGGCGGCATGACCGAACCGCATCGCGCCGTCATCGCCCGGCTTTCCGCGGATTTCGCCGCAGTCTCGGCGTACATGGCCAGGGTGTCCAGCGACCTGACCGAGTTGGACCGGCTGCTGTCCGAGCGCCCCGCACCCGTCGCGGCGGCGCCGTACTGGCAGCAGTACCACCAGCAGTACCCGCAGCCGCAGTACCAGCCGCCGCCCGTTGCAGGCGCTCCTGCACCGGCCGTGGCGCCCAAGCCGGCGGTGCCGCCGCCGCCCGCCCCCGCGCCACGGGCGCCGCGCTCGGAAGGCTGGATCGGCAAGGTGCTGGCCGTCGCCGGCGTCGCGGTGACGCTGATCGGCGTCGTGCTGCTGCTGGTGCTGGCCGCCCAGGCGGGGATTCTGCGTCCGGAGTTCCGGGTGGCCGCCGGTGCTGCGCTCGCGGGGGCGCTGGTGGCGGCGGCCTGCTGGCTGTACACGCGGCCCGGTGGGCGGGTCGGCGCGATCGCGTTGGCCGCCACGGGCGTCGCGGCGGCATACATCGACGTCATCGCCATCACCACGATCTACGACTGGGTGGCCGCGCCCGCCGGCCTTGCCCTCGCCGCGGTCATCGGCGGGGCAGGGCTGACCCTGGCCCGCCGCTGGAACTCCGAGCACCTGGGTGTGCTGGCGCTCGTGCCGCTGATCGTGCTGGCACCGGTGGTGACCGACGGCATCACGCTGCTGCTCGTCGGATTCATGCTCGCGCTGTCGGCGGCCTCGCTCCCAATTCAGCTTGGCAAGGACTGGATCTGGATGCACGCCGCTCGCACCGCGGCGAGCACCTTGCCGATCCTCGTCGCACTGTTCGCGCTGTACTTCGACGATCGCGAGGACCTGTGGCTGGCAGGGGCATCCGGCGTCGCCGCGCTGCTGGCCATCGTGGGTGCGCTGATTCTGTTGCCGCGCACCGGAAACCGGGTGGCGATGGCGCTGCTCACCGCCGCGGGCGTGCTGCCGGTGCTGTGCGTGGTGCTTGCCGTCGATCGGGTGGTCGCGGCATTGATGGCCGCGGCGCTTTCCGCAGCGCTGCTGGCGATCGTGCTCATCGGTGACCGACTGACCGGGGTGGCCGGTGCTGTGCGGCAGATTTGGTCGGCCCTGGCGGCCATCTCCGCGCTCATCGCGGTCACCGTGGCGTTCGACGGCGAGGTGGCGGGCCCGGTGCTGTTGGCGATGGCGGTGGTCGTGGCGATCGCCGGGCGTCGCGACAACATTGCCAAATGGGCTGCGATCGGGTTCGCATTCGTCGGGGGTGCGATCTATCTGGCCTACGCGCCGCCGAGCTCGTTGGTCACGGCGACCGAGATGAGCACGCCCGACGCGATCTCCACACTGGTGTCGAGCATCCTGTTGGCGGGTTGCGCGGTTGCCCTGGTGTGGTCCTGGGTCGCGAGCAAGGACGGCGACGACGATGCGGTCCGCATCCTGTGGGCCGGTTCGGCCGTCGTGATCGGTTACGCCGTCACGACCTTCTGCGTCACGGCCGGCGTGCTGATCGGCGGGCCTGGCGGCGGTTTCTTCGGCGGGCACATGGCCGCGACCATCTGCTGGATCGTGATGGCCGCAGCATTGTTCGTCTTCGCCGCCCGCGTGCCGAAGGCGGACCGGTCCCTGCCGATCGGCGGGGGATTGGCGCTCGTCGCCGCCGCGATGGCCAAGCTCTTCCTGTTCGATCTCGGCACGCTGGACGGGATCTTCCGGGTCGTGGTGTTCATCGTCGTCGGCCTGGTGCTGCTGGGAATGGGAGCCGGATACGCCAGGCTGCTGGAGAAGCAGGATCAACAGCAGGATCAGGTGGATGTGGCCCCCGTCACCAGCTAAACTGGACTCAATCCAGATTAGGAGGTGTTGGACAAGACATGGCAACTACAAATTCGAAAACACGTCGAACCGAAGCAGAGGTAGCGGGCTTCACGGCATCACCGCAGCTGAGCGCGGACCTACAGCGGGTCCTTGTCGATCTGATCGAACTCCACCTGCAGGGCAAGCAGGCGCACTGGAACGTCGTCGGAACCAACTTCCGCGATCTTCACTTGCAGCTCGACGAGCTCGTCGACTTCGCCCGCGAGGCCAGCGACACGGTCGCCGAGCGGATGCGGGCGTTGGATGCAGTGCCCGACGGCCGCTCGGACACCGTCGCCGCCGAAACGTCGCTGCCGGAGTTCCCCGCCTACGAGCACAGCACCACCGAGGTCGTCGACCTGATCACCGCCCGCACGTACGCGGCGGTCGCCACCATCCGCACGGTGCACGACGCCGTCGACGCGGAGGACCCCAGCACCGCCGATATCCTGCATCAGCTCATCGACGGCCTTGAGAAGCTGGCCTGGCTGATCAAGTCGGAGAACCGCAAGGTCTAATCGGGCGCCGCGCAGATCACGTCGAGAGTGGCTTCGATCAGCGCGTCCAGCTCGGCGGGCCCAGCACCGGTTCGGGCGCGCACGGCGAGCGTGTTCAGTGCGGCGGTTGCGATGTACGCCAACGCGTTTGGCGACGCAGCCGCCAGCTCGCCGTCGCGCGCAGCCTTTTCGAACCGGTCGGTGAACGTCCGGGTGAAGGACGTCATCGTTGATTCGATGATCGCCCGAACCTCTGGATCGCGGTGCGCTTCGGTGACGGCGGTGCCGAGCAGAAAACAGCCCCTCGGCCCGCCGTCGCCTGCGAGGTAGAAATCGCGGGCGTACCGGTAGACCGCCCGCAATCCGTCGCGCAGCGACCGTGGCCTGGCCAGCGCGCCCGCCAGCCAGCTGCGGCTGGTGTCGGCGTAGTCAGTCATCGCCGTGAGATACAGCGCCCGTTTGTCCCCGAACGCGGCGTAGATGCTTGGCCGATTCATGCCCATGCCGGCGGCCAGGTCGTCGAGTGACGTGGCGGCGTAGCCGGCGCGCCAGAACGTGTCCCTGGCCCGGCGCAGCGCGACGTCGGGATCGTAGGCCCTGGGCCTGCCGCGACGCCTCGGCTGCGCTCTGGTCACACAGCAAATTTTATACTAGTTTGCACAATATGTATTTGCACGCCAAGGATGCTGGCGAGGGTGAACCTGTGCTGCTCCTGCACGGCTATCCGCAGAGCGCATCCTGCTGGCGGCACCAGATTCCAGCGCTTTCCAATCGGCACCGCGTCATCGCCGCCGACTGGCCAGGGTTCGGTCGCTCCGATCCGCCCGAATCACCTGCCACGTACGACGCGGAGGTCGATCGCATCGGCCAGCTCGCCGATTCGTTCGGACTGGACCGCTTCAACCTCGTCGCGCATGACTACGGCGGATTCCTCGGCCTGGGCTACGTACTGCGCCATCCCGGCCGGGTCATCCGGCTGGCGCTGCTGAACACACGGGCGCACAACGTCTTTCGGCCCTGGTTCTATCGGTTCTCGGTCGGTCAGCGGTGGGCCGCCATGCATGCGCCCGCAGCCGTGCGCCGGCTTCCGCTGCGCAGGCTGCACCACCTTGCCCTGGGCCCGTACCGCACGCTCGGCTGCTTCGACGCCGCCATCGAGGAGGAGTACCTCGGCTGGCTGGACACCTTGCGGGGACGCCGCACGTTCGTCGAGTTCTTCCGCAATTACCACCTGCCCGCGGTGCCCGAGCTGGCCGCTGGCCTTGGCCGGATTGCTTGCCCGACCGCGGTCATCTGGGGTGATCGCGACCGCTATATCCCGTTTGAGACGGCCACCGAGCTTGCCGAGCGGATCCCCGGCGCGACGTTGACCCGGCTAACCGGTGGCGACCACTACATCATGGAGGAAAGGCCCGACGAGGTGACGGCGGCGCTGCTGAAACTGTTGGCCCGGCCGGCCTAGGCGCATCGTCGCGACGGCCGACCAGGTACCAGGTGTGCATGATGCCCTTTCCCTTGACGTCGATGTCGCCGCGCTCCTCGAGCACAAACGCGTGGTTGAGACGCTCGTAGACGTTCTGTGGGACCTGAATCCGCCCCTCGACATCGGTGGTCTCCATTCGCGCTGCGACGTTGACGGCGTCGCCCCACACGTCGTAGAAGAACTTGCGTGCTCCGACCACGCCGGCCACCACGGGGCCCGCGGCAAGACCGATCCGCAGGGGCACCTCCCGACCACGTGGGTCCTTGAGGCCGGCCACGGCGTCGGCCATATCAAGAGCGAGGCAGGCCAGCGCCTCCATATGGTCGGCCCGAGGCTGCGGTACGCCACTGACCACCATGTAGGAGTCACCGCTGGTCTTGACCTTCTCTAATTCATGCCGGTCGACCAGTGCGTCGAGGTCGGTATAGAGCCGATCAAGAAACCGGACCAGCTCAGTCGGCGACGTGTCGCTGGCCCGCTTCGTGTACCCGGCGATGTCGGCGAACAGGATGGACGCGTCGTCGTACTTGTCGGCAATGATGTTGCGCGACGGGTCTTTCAGCCGTTCGGCGATCGTCGTGGGCAGGATATTGGCCAACAGCCGCTCGGATCGCTCGTACTCGGCCTCCATAGCCAATCGCGCGCGGCGAATTTCGCGCAGCGCGTACCAGACCACGGCGACGACCAGTATCCAGGCAGAGGCCACCGTCAGAAAGAACGATGCGGTGAACGCCCAGGCCGGCTGTGAGCCAGTGTCATTGGGAACCAAAAGTTCGAGTGCGATCACGGTCGCCGCGCCAATGGCCGCAAGCACCGACGCCAGAATCATGTGGTCGATTCCGAGGACCACAAGCAGGATCGCGGCGGCGACGAGATAGTAGAACTGCAGCCCCGAACCCGTGCCCAAATGAATGCACACCACCGTGATCGTGGCGTAGGAAATCACGAAATAGACCAACGGGCCGACGAGGTCGCCATAGCGGCTCAGCAGCGGAATCATCGCGAAAACTGCTGCGCCGCAGAGGTTTATCCACGGGATCCACCATATGTTCTGGCCGATCACCAAGCCCTGGATGCCGAAGAAAGCGCTGATAACGGCGCTGATCATTGCCGAAACGTTGAGCACCCGCCGGTGCCGGGCGGCGGTGGCGTCGTGATGGCGGGTGCGGGCGGGCACGCGGCTATCCAGGGCCACCTCGGGCACACACACGGGCCGCGTCTTCGGGACCACGGCGAAAGCCTATCGCTGCGAGATGGCTCTACCAGGGCTTTTCGACTGCCACCCAGCCGAACCGGACGCCCGTGCGCCAGTCCCGGCCGTGCTATCCGTGCAACGAAGCTCGTGTTTTTGCTTACGCATATCGCCGTCTCGGCCTTCAAGAAACCCGGAGTTTGCCCGACTAACGCAACGGATTCTGCTCCAACCGCACGCCGCGATACCGGCGCGCCACGCGCGCGCGGGGTTCTGCTAAACGGACATCCTCGGTGGTGTCACGTGACGGAGATGGTCGGCTACTTGGGCGCGTGAAGCTTCACGCAAACCGACGCGGGAAAATAGCTGAGTTGGGACGAACCGTCACAATTCATGACCGGAGTGTGCTTGCGGAGTGGCTGGTCGTTGCCAGCGATTGGGCATTGCTATCAGTACCGGAAGGGTGGTCGACGAAAGGCGTGTGATGCACCCGAGACATAGCCGTGATTACCAGGCACCCCAACGTTATTGACGTCGATAGCAATTCTTGACTCATCAAACAAGTCAAAAGGTATCGTCTTTGCCACATCTGTGTATGCGTGTGCGTACTTTGAACGGCCTTTCTCACCGAGGTCAGCGGGACGGAACGATTTCACTTCGTCGCTAGATTCGTACCCAAGAGTTCTCTCAATTAGGTGCGCCTGCGTCGAGAACTTAGGTTAATTTGTATCGATCACACATGCCGAATGTCATCGGACCGAGATTTGAAACAGGAGTGGCCATGACGCCCACCATGAAACGACTGCTGCGGCGCTACGGGATAGCGACCGTGATTGCGGTGGCGCCGCTGGCGATCCTGTGCGCCTACGTCTCCAATTTGCTCGTGCCGACTGAGCCGTTGCCAAAGCCGGCCAGCTTCGCGTACGTCCCAATGGCGTCCATCGAAAACACGAACAACACCATCGGCATCGCCGACTCCGACATCTACGGCCTGACGCTGGCCGACGGCTTCACGATGGACACCGACGCGATGGACAAGCACCTCGATGAGATGCAGGCATTGGGTGTCAACACGATCCGGGTGCTGGTCCCGTGGGCGGGCAATGAGCCCGTCCCGCCCGGCACGTTGCCGCCCGAGTGGGAGGCGACTTTCTGGGCGCGCTCCGACTACCTCATCAATGAGGCCGCCCGGCGCGGAATGGGCGTCCTTGGCGTGCTGAATTCGACTCCGTTCTGGGGGGCCGATCCGGATCAGGGCGGCTGGGGCGCGGGCGCGGCGCCCGACCCGGTGAAATTCGCCGAATACGCCGCAACGGTCGCGCAGCGTTACGGTGTGAAAGTTTCGGCGTACGAAATCTGGAACGAACCCAACGCCGTTCCGTACTGGACGCCAGTTCCGGATCCCGTCTCCTATACCGAGGTCTTGAAGGCCGCGTTTACGGCGATCAAAGATGCCAATGGCATCATCGGCGCCGACCCGGGCGATCCGATGGTGGTAGCCGGAGTCTTGGGCGCCGTCGTCAACTTCGGAAATCTCGCGATGGACCCCCGCCAGTACCTCGAGACGATGTACGCCAACGATGCTCAGGGGTTCTTTGACGCGCTGTCTTTCCATCCGTATCAGTACACGACGAAATTCTCCGAAGGTGAATACAACCCCGCCGAACCCTGGAAAGCGGATTCGCCACTGGAGATGCTGATCGCCATGCGCGAGACGATGATGATCAATGGTGACGACGCCCTGAAGATCTGGGCCACCGAATACGGCCTGCCCACCGAGGGAGTCAACGGTGTGACCCAAGAGGAACAACGCGATTTCATCGAGGATTTCCTCGACGCATGGGATGACTTGTCCTATACGGGTCCGGCGTTCATTTACACGACGGTCGACCGCATGGATGGCACCGAGGATGGTTCTTTCGGCATTTTCACCAAGGATGCGCAGGGCAATTGGGTACCGAAGTTGGCCGCGCAGGTGATCAAGGATGCGATCGCCGCTAACCAGCAGCCGCAGCCTCAGACGCCGAACCTTGCCGAAGCCATCGCCCAGGCGCTGCAGCACATGTACCAGCAGCTGGTCAACGCGTTCGCACAGTCGTGGGTAAACATGATCGCCCAGGCGCTGACCAACCTATTCGCGGGGATCTTCAACCCGCCTGCCGCTACGGCGGCCACCGCACTGGCGCTCCCCGCTGAAACTCAGGCCGCGGTAGCCGAGGGGACCGCAGCGGCGGCGGTGTCGGTGGATGCCCCGGCGGTAGATGAGGCCGCTGCGACCGGCGACGCCGCAGCCGCCACGGAAGAGGCTCCGGCAGAAGATGTTCCGGCGGCAGAGCCCGAGGTCACCGAGCCTGACGTCACCGAGGCGGTGACCGAGGACCTGGCCGAGGAGGTCGTAACCGAGGCGCCCGCGGACGAGTCCGAGGTACCCGCGGAGGAGTCGGAAACCGTCACCGAGGAAACCGAGGTCGTCGAATCCGAAGAGCCGGCGACGCCGGTGCAGGAGAGTCCGTCGACCGAGCAGGCAACGACCGAGGAGCCGAAGACAACCGGGGAACCGGCGACGACTCCTGGCACCCGCAAGGAAACCGAGGACGAAGCCGACGTATCCAAGAAGGATGCCGACAAGAAAACCGAAAACGACACCAAGGCGGACGGCGCCAACACGGGCGGCAAGCACGAGGCAGGCAACGTCACGAACGGCACCTCGGTCAACGCGATCAAGGACCGGCTCGCCAAGGAGACGGCAGCGGACGCGGGCGCGGCCGACGGGAGCGCGGCAGCGGCCTAATCGGACGACATCCGGGCGGCATCCCTGGCCCGCAGCGCCAGCCACAGCTCGTGGCGGTCCTGCGCGGAGTCCAGCCGCCGCCCGGTGAGTCGTTCGACCGCGTCGATGCGGTGCCGCATGGTGTGCCGATGCACGCGCAGCGCGCTTGCGGCGGAACCCCAGTGCCCGTTGTGCTCGAGGAACGCGGTGAGCCCGCGCAAGAGTTCGGCGCCTCGGTCGGTCGCATCCAGCGGCCCGAGTACCGCGTCGGCAAAGGCCGCAAGGGATTGTGCGCCAACCATATTGAGCAGCAGCCGGCTGCTCGCGATTTCCTCGGCGTGCATGTGCCTGCCCTGCACTCGGCTGGCGGGTAGCGCCGAGTGCGCCTGTCGTAATGACACCACCAGTGCGCCGGGCCGAACGGCGATGCCGATGCCCGCGGCCCGATCGGGCGCCAAGGTACCCAGCACAGCGCCCAGATCGGTGTTGAGCGGCACCGCGAGCTCGACCACCTCACCCACCACCCGCACCAGTGCGTCGGGCAGGGTGATCAGCAGGTCCGCGGCCAGGTCGTCGGCGTCGTCGGGGGCGGCGACGGCGGCCGCCCGCAGGTCGGCGTCGGGAAGCCCCACCGAGGTCAGCCAGCGGGCGGCAACGACGTCATCCACGGTGGCCCGCGCCAAGCGGTCGAGCATCTGCGCCCGTCCGCGCCGCTGCGCGGTGTTCAGCCCGTGCCGACGCTCCAGCTCGAGCGATAGCAGCGAGACCAGGTCACCCGAAATATGGTGGGCGGCGGGCTGATCGGCGGGGCCGTCGACCAGCAGCCAGGCCCGCAGCCTGCGTGCACCGAGCGCGTGCAGCTCGCGGCGTCGCCCGTCGCTGATGTCGGCGGCAGCGGCGTTGAGGCCCTGATCACGCACGGACGTGAGTTGCCCCGACATCCGAGCGACGAGTTGCTCACCGCCGGCATCCGACTCGGCGAGCACCCTGCCGAGCAGATCGACGACGACACCGGTCCTGCCGGTGGCCTCGCGGTGTGCGGCCAGGATGCCGAGCAGACCGCCGGGTGTCACCGCAGCGGCGGTCAGCGCGCGCTGAGTCTGCAGCGCCCACTCGAGTTCCTGGCGCTCGGTGCGAGCGCGGTACGCGAACACCGCCTTGGACACCGCGATGAACGGCACCGGGTCAGGCACGGTGAGCAGGGGGATGCCGAACTCATCGGCGGCGGTGATCAACCGCGGGGGCGCACATTGGTGCGGCAATACGGCGCCCAGCCCCAGCGCGACGGCCTGCACGCCTGCGGCGTCGAGGCCGGCCAGGTACTTACGGCAGCCATCGACGGTCTCGGGCAGCAGGAGCCCGATGGTCAGGAGCAGCTCGCCGCCCTGCAGCCACGGGCCGGGATTGGCCAGCTCAGATACGGCCGCGGCCTCGATCTCGCGGTCAGCGCCGCGGTGGCCGGCCACCAGCTCGAGCCGCAGATCCGGGTCGGCGGCCAGCTCGGCGACTGTGAGCATGGACACATTGTCGAACACGTGAGATCCAGTTTCTACAAATCGGCTATATCGGCGCACATCACATTCGGGAAATCTGACTGTCATGACCAATCCGATCGGACCGGTGGACGCCACCAAGGTGCCGCGCTATGCGGGCCCTGCGACCTTCGCACGCCTGCCCCGCACCGACGAGGTGACCCATACCGATGTGGCCGTCGTCGGCATCCCATTCGACTCCGGCGTCTCCTACCGACCGGGCGCACGCTTCGGGCCGGGCCACATCCGCGCGTCGTCCAAGCTGCTGCGTACCTACCACCCGCGGCTGGACGTCGAGCCGTTCGCGGTCCAGCAGGTGGCCGACGCGGGCGATATCGCGGTCAACCCCTTCGACATCGCCGACGCGATCACCACCATCGAGCGCGCCTCTGACGAGCTGCGCGACGGTGGTACGAAGCTGGTGACCCTCGGTGGAGACCACACCATCGCGCTGCCGCTTCTGCGCTCGCTGCACCGCGATCACGGCCCGATTGCCGTGCTGCACTTCGACGCTCACCTCGACACCTGGGACACCTACTTCGGAGCGCCGTTCACGCATGGCACCCCGTTCAGGCGGGCAAGCGAGGAAGGCCTGCTCGATCCCGAGCACTGCCTGCACGTCGGCATCCGTGGGCCGTTGTACGCGCCCAGCGACCTGTCCGACGACAGCGTGCTCGGCTTCCAGGTGATCGGCACCGACGACTTCCAGCTGGATGGGCTGGCCGCAGTGATCGAGCGGATGCGCGCCCGCCTTGGCGACGCACCCGTGTACGTGTCGGTAGACATCGATGTGCTCGATCCGGCGCATGCACCGGGCACCGGTACTCCTGAAGCGGGCGGTATGACCAGCCGCGAGCTGCTGCATTGTCTGCGAAACCTGGTTGGGACCAACATCGTCGGCGCCGACATCGTCGAGGTTGCGCCGGCCTACGATCACGCCGAAATCACCGGTATCGCGGCCGCGCACGTCGCCTACGAGCTGATCTCGGTGTTGGCGAAGTCATGACCGAACATCGCAACGGCGGTGCCGCTGTCGTGGAAACCCTTGCCGCACATGGCGTCGACACGATCTTCGGCATCCCGGGAACCCACAACCTGGAGATATTCCGGCACCTGTCAAGGACCGGAATCCGTGCCATCACGCCACGCCACGAGCAGGGCGCCGGTTACGCGGCCGAGGCGCTGGCGCGGGTTTCCGGCAGGCCTGGCGTCGTGGTGACGACCAGCGGCCCGGGACTGACCAACGTGATGACTGCCGCATCGACGGCCTACGCCGAATCGCAGCCGATGCTGGTGCTGTCATCGGGATTACCCACCGGTGCGGTAGGCGGTGACCTCGGCCAGCTACACGAAGCCAAGAACCCACTGGCGGCAATGGATCAGTTGGTCCGCTGGAGCCGTCGGGTCGGTAGCGCCGACGAAGCGGCCGCCGCGGTGACAGAGGCGTTCAGCAGCTTCACCGGCGGTCGCCCAAGGCCCGTTCACATCGAGGTGCCTTTCGACGTGCTCGAGCAGGGCTGGTCGGGGCGAGCCGAGATTGGTGCGAAAATCGATGCGCCGCAGTCTGATTCGGCTGATATCCGCATGGCCGCCGAGACGTTGGCCGGTGCCGCGCAACCGTTGATCATCGCGGGCGGCGGAGCCGTCGACGCGCAGGCCGAAGTCACCGCGCTGGCCGAGGCGCTCGGCGCGCCGGTCGCCACCACGGTCAACGGCAAAGGCGTCGTCGACGAGGCGCATCCGCTCTCGGTGGGTGCCTCGATCCGGCTGCGCGCCCTGCAGAAGGAGGCCGCGGACAGCGACGCGTTGCTCGTGGTCGGCACCGAGTTGGGTGATTCCGACCTGTGGGGCGGGCAGATTCGTGGCCGCACGGTGATCCGCTGCGACATCGATTCGGGCCAGCTGGACAAGAACTGCCCAGCCGATCACGCGCTGCTCGGCGATGCCGCGGCGACGCTCGCCGCGCTGCGCCAATCGCTGCCAGACGGCCAGCCGTCGGCATCCGCCCATGAGCGGGCTGCGACGTTGCGCGCCGCGTGCCACCAGGAGGCGATGGCCGACGCAGGTCCCTACGCCGAGATCAACGCCGCGGTCCGCGCCGCACTGCCCGCGGATGCCGTGCTCACGGGGGACAGCTCGCAGGTCACGTACTTCGGCTCGGTGCATTTCTTCGATCTGCCCGCGCCGCGGCGATTCTGCTATTCACCGGGCTACGCCACCCTCGGCTACGGTCTGCCCGCCGGACTGGGCGCCGCCATCGGACGACCCGGTGCCGCGGTAGCGGTGCTGCTCGGCGACGGCGCGCTGATGTTCTCCGTGCAGGAACTGATGACGCTTGTCGAACAACGACTTCCGGTGCCCGTCATTGTCGTCGACAACGGTGGCTATCAGGAGATCAAGGACCAGGAGGCCGTCCGCGGCATCCCACCGATCGGGGTCGAACTGCAGACCCCGGATCTGGCCGCCCTCGCGGTCGCCATGGGCGCGCGCGGGGTGCGAACCACCTCGACGGCCGAATTAACCGAACTGGTCGGTGGCGCCCTTGGCGCCGACGGACCCACTCTCATCCATTTCGATATCCGCTGAAAGGACTTGAACCATGGATATCGCCATCGTCGTCGTCTATCTGGTCGGCATGATCGCATTCGGCTTCTGGGGAAAGCGTAAGGCCACAACGCAATCCGACTTCCTCGTGGCGGGCCGCAGGCTTGGCCCGCTGCTGTACTCCGGCACAATGGCGGCCATCGTGCTTGGCGGCGCCTCCACCATCGGCGGCGTCGGCCTCGGCTACCAGTACGGGATCTCCGGCATGTGGCTGGTGATGGCCATCGGCGTCGGCATCCTCCTGCTGAGCCTGCTGTTCGCCGGCCGAATCCAGCGGCTGCGCGTGTACACGGTAAGCCAGATGCTCGAATTACGTTACGGCCCAGGCTCATCCGTGCTATCCGGGGTGGTGATGTGGGGTTATACGTTGATGCTGTCGGTGACCTCGACCATCGCTTATGCGACGATCTTCAGCGCGCTGTTCGACATCGGCAGGATTCCGGCCATCATCCTTGGGGGCGGCGTCGTGGTGATTTACGCGACGCTGGGAGGCATGTGGTCGATCACCCTGACCGACTTCGTGCAATTCCTCATTCAAACACTCGGAATCTTCTTCGTCCTGCTGCCGGTCGCGCTGTACAAGGCTGGTGGCGTTTCCGGACTGGCCGAGAAGCTGCCTGCCGACGCCACCTCGTTCACCGCGATCGGCGGCAGCACCATCCTGACGTACTTCGTCGTCTACACCTTCGGTCTGCTGATAGGCCAGGACATCTGGCAGCGCGTCTTCACCGCCCGAAGCCCGGGCGTGGCGCGCTGGGCAGGTGCAGGGGCGGGCGTGTACTGCCTGCTGTACGCCGTCGCGGGCGCCGTGATCGGGATGGCGGCCAAGGTCCTGCTGCCCGCGTTGGAGGCGCGCGACGACGCGTTCGCGGAGTTCGTCGAATTGCAGCTGCCGCCAGTGCTGGCGGGCTTGGTGCTGGCAGCGGCGCTTGCCGCGGTGATGTCAACCTCCAGCGGTGCGTTGATCGCCACCGCGACGGTGTTTAGCCAGGACATCGTGGCCCGGTTGCGTAAACAAGACATCGAAGCCGGCAGCGAACACGACCACGTTCGCAACAACCGGCTCTACGTGGCCGGGTTCGGCATCGTCATGGTGATCATCGCGTGCGTGCTGCAGGACGTGGTCGCCGCGCTCACCGTCGCCTACGACATCCTGGTCGGCGGACTGCTGGTGCCGATTCTCGGTGGCCTCATCTGGCGTCGCGGCACCAACGTCGGTGCCGTGGCCGCGATGGCCGTCGGGACCGTCGGGACACTGGCGACGATGTTCGTCCTTGGCGACATCTATGCCAACGAGCCGATCTACGTCGGCCTGCTGTCCGGGCTGGTGGTGTTCGTGATCGGCAGCCTGACGACCAAACCGACGGACCCGGAAGTGCTGGCCGAGTGGGATCGCCGCAGCCGCGGACAGGACACTCCGGCAACGACTGCTTATGCATAGGCGGCGGTTTGCCAAGTGGCGGCGAAAGCGTGTCGGTCAGACGGCGGACTGTACCGATAGCAAATAAGTGGTGCCGACAACCGCACACCGATAACCGAGGGTCTATTCACCGCAGACGTTAATTACATTGTTTGCCGATAGTTACTCCAAACAGCGGGTCTAGAAGCGTGAACTCATGAGAGACACGTTTGAAATGTTTGCCGGATGCGCTTCCCCTTGGACGTCGTTCGGATTAGTCTTTAGCTCATCACATCCGTTCTGGCTAAGGGGGATGGCATGCCATCAATCCGTTCTTGCATAATTCTTGGAGCTTCGCTACTGGGTGGTGGTGCGATCGCTCTGGGGGCTCCAGGCGTCGCTAGCGCCGACCTTCTCAACCCGAATGGCAACACTGGGATCGGCAACACGGGCGGCACCGGCAACGTCGGCCTGTTCAACTCCGGCTCGGGCAACACCGGCATCGCCAACGCCGGCGTCGGCAACGGTGGCCTCTTCAACCGAGGCACCGGCAACTCGGGCATCCTCAACATGGGCACCCTGAACGTCGGCGTCCTGAACGCCGGCAACCTGAACAGGGGCATCGCCAACACCGGCGGCATCCTCAACACCGGCATCCTGAACAGCGGCAACGGCAACCAGGGTGTCCTCAACGGCGGCAACAACAACGCCGGCCTGGTGAACTTCGGCAACGGCAGGACGGGATTGCTCAACATCCCGCTGTTCTAACCGCAGCCATTGCTCGACCACGTACCTCACGTCGCGCTCTCGACGTGAGGTACGTGACGTTATGGGCCGACAGGACTTGGGTGCCCTCGGTGAGACTCGAACTCACACTGGCTGGGTTTTGAATCCAGTTCCTCTGCCAATTGGGATACGAGGGCCCGTGTTCTCGCGCGGTTTACCACCATAGAGGATGACCCGAGGTCGCTGATCGCGGCTGCGACCGCCACAATGTCTTCCATGGCAGCTGCCCCCGGGTTACCGACTGACGCCCAAAAGCCACACCGTGTCCTCATCGCCGAGGACGAGGCGCTCATCCGGCTGGATCTGGCCGAGATGTTGCGCGAGGAAGGCTATGAGGTCGTCGGCGAAGCCGGCGACGGGCAGGAGGCGGTCGACCTCGCGGTAAGCCTGAAGCCGGATCTGGTGATCATGGACGTCAAGATGCCGCGCCGCGACGGCATCGACGCCGCATCGGAGATCGCAAGCAAGCGCATCGCGCCGATTGTCATCCTCACCGCGTTCAGCCAGCGCGACCTTGTCGAACGGGCCCGCGACGCCGGCGCAATGGCGTATCTGGTCAAGCCGTTCAACATCACCGACCTCATTCCCGCGATCGAGGTGGCGGTCAGCCGGTTCAGCGAGATCAGCGCTCTGGAGCAGGAAGTCGCAAGTCTTTCGGACCGGTTGGAGACGCGCAAGCTGGTCGAGCGCGCCAAGGGTTTGCTGCAAGCCAAGCAGGGGATGACAGAGCCCGAGGCGTTCAAGTGGATTCAGCGGGCCGCGATGGATCGCCGGACCACGATGAAGCGCGTCGCCGAGGTAGTGCTCGAAACCCTCGATGCCCCCGAGGCTGCTCCGCCGTCGAGCTAGGTTTCGACACCAGCGCGTAAATACTGCGTTTCCGATCGGGCCGTTCAGCGCAATTAATCGATCGATACCCGAGGCGCGTTCACCAACATCACGCACTACGGCTACACGTTGGCTATGTTCTACGACGAAGCGTCGGCGGTCCGGTGGGGCGTCTGCGCCGACAAACACATTGACCCGGAGGTGAAACGTGCGTGGTCGCGTGGCACGGAGTGCATTTGCTATCGGTAGCGCGAGTTTGGTCGTGCTCGGCATTGCCGGCTGCCAACAGTCCCAGCCGAGTGAGGGGGGAGAGGCGCAGGCCGATTTGAAGATCGTCGAGCAGGTGCAGATCGACGAGAACGGCGCAGAGGTTCCACCGCCCGAGGCGGCGGCGGCGGCAGATCCTGCCGGCAACGGACAGGCGCAATGTCCGCCGGTGTCGATCGCGATGGCGGGCGCGCTCAACGGGCCCGACGCCCAGCTGGGCATCAACATCAAGAACGGCATTCAGCTGGCGGTCGACAAACACAACGCCGCCAATCAGGGCTGCCAGGTGCAGCTCAAGACCTTCGACACGGAGGGCGACCCGCAGAAGGCCACCCAGATCGCCCCGCAGATCATCAACGACGCGTTCACCATCGGCCTGATCGGACCGGCGTTCTCCGGCGAGACCAACGCCACCGGTGACGTGTTCAACCAGGCCGGCCTCGCTGCTGTGACCGCGTCGGCGACCAACGTCACGCTGTCGGAGAAGGGCTGGAAGACGTTCTTCCGCGGCCTGGGTAACGACGGCGTGCAGGGGCCCTCGGTCGCCAACTACATGAAGAACAACCTCAAGTGGGACAAGGTCTGTGTGGTCGACGACAGCACCGACTACGGCCTCGGCCTGGCTCAGGCCATGCGCGAGACCCTCGGCCCGGTTGCCGATTCGGGATGCAACATCTCGGTCAAGAAGGGCGATAAGGACTTCTCGGCCGCGGTGACCCAGATCAAGGGCGTCAACCCCAAGGGTGTGTTCTTCAGCGGGTACTACGCCGAAGCTGCACCCTTCGCCCAGCAGCTCAAGGACGGTGGGTTCGAAGGCACCTTCGTCAGCGGCGACGGCACCAAGGATCCGGCGTTCGTCAACCAGGCCGGCGCGGCGGCGAAGGACGCTCTCTTGTCCTGCCCGTGCGGACCGGCCACCGGTTCGTTCGCGGAGGAGTACACACAGAAGTTCGGGGAGCCGAGCACCTACAGCGCGGAGGGCTACGACCTCGGCACGATCATGTTGAAGGGCATCGACTCCGGCGCCATCACCCGTCCGGCGCTACTGGAGTACGTCCGCAATTACAACGGTCAGGGCGTGGCGCGTAATTACCAGTGGACCCCGACCGGCGAGCTGACCAACTCCCTGATCTGGATCTACAAGGTTCAGTAATTCTTGACGCGAGACGCGTCCGAGACCGAAAGGCTCGGACGCGTCTTCGCTAAGAACCCCGTTTCGCAAGGAGCCGCCACCGGTGATTCACGAGTGCGTCGAGCAGTACGCCTGCCTGGCCGCCAACATCAACTTCAACCTGGAAGGTCTGCGAAACGGCTTCTGGCAGTTGACGATCGACGGTCTCTCGTGGGGCGCGATCTACGCACTCGTTGCGGTGGGCTACACGCTCGTGTTCGGTGTGCTGCGGCTGATCAACTTCGCGCATTCCGAGATCTTCATGCTCGGCATGTTCGGTGCCCTATTTTGTCTGGATTTCATCCTGGGCTTCACACCCAGCGGCAATGCGTACACCCTCGGTATCCCGCTGACTGTGCTGTATCTGTGTATCGCCATGCTTTTCGCGATGCTCGTGTCGGGGTCGGCGGCCGTCGGGCTTGAGTTCGTCGCATACCGTCCCTTACGCCGGCGCGGCGCACGGTCGCTGACGTTCTTGATCACCGCGATCGGCATGTCGTTCGTGTTGCAGGAGTTCGTCCACTTCGTGTTGCCGAAGATCATCAAGGGCTACGGCGGCAGCAATGCGCAGCAGCCAATCATTTTGGTACAGCCCAAGACGCAGTTCACCATCTTCGGTGCCACTGTCTCCAACGTCACGCTGGTCATCATCGCCTCAGCGTTGTTCTTTGCGTTGTTGGCGGACTTGGCGCTCAACAGGACGAAGTTCGGCCGCGGGATCCGCGCCGTCGCCCAGGATCCGACCACCGCGACGCTGATGGGCGTATCGCGGGAGCGGATCATCATGACGACCTTCCTTCTCGGCGGGCTGCTGGCCGGCGCGGCCGCGCTGCTCTACACCCTGAAGGTGCCGCAGGGCATCATCTACTCCGGCGGATTCCTGCTGGGAATCAAGGCGTTCTCGGCCGCGGTGCTCGGCGGCATCGGCAATCTTCGTGGCGCGCTGCTCGGCGGCCTTTTGCTCGGCATCATGGAGAACTACGGGCAGGCCGTATTCGGGACGCAGTGGCGCGACGTGGTCGCGTTCGTGCTGCTGGTTTTGGTCCTGTTGGTCCGGCCGACCGGGATACTCGGCGAGAGCCTTGGGAAGGCACGAGCATGACCAATAGAGGCGCGGGGGGCGAATCGCGCACCAAATTGTCGGATCGACTCTTGGCGCCTGGCGACGTGTTGCGCGACTGGTGGGACGGCCTGTCCCGGGTTCAGAAGTGGGGCTTCGGCGTCATCGGGTTTGGGCTGCTCGCCCTGCTGCCGCTGTTCCCGCCACCGTTCCTGAACACGCCGAACATCAGTTTCGGCGGCACCATGGCGCAATTCGCGATGGTCGCGATCATCGCGATCGGGCTCAACGTGGTGGTCGGCCAGACCGGCCTGCTTGACCTTGGCTATGTGGGGTTCTACGCGGTCGGCGCGTACACCGTCGCATTGCTCACCAGTCCGAACAGCCCGTGGAACAGGATGAGTCCGTCCGGGATGTTCAGTGAACCCTGGGCGTGGTTGTCGTGCGTGCCATTGGCGATGGCTATCACCGCGCTCACCGGGCTGATTCTCGGCACGCCGACGCTGCGGCTGCGCGGGGACTACCTGGCGATCGTCACGCTCGGGTTCGGCGAGATCATCCGGTTGCTCGCCGACAACCTCGCAGACATCACCAACGGTCCGCGCGGGCTCAACGAGGTGGCGTATCCGCGTTTCGGGCAGAGCGAGCGGCTGCCCGAGGGCGTGTTCTCCAGCGGCAACTCGATGGGCAACGCCGGCTACGGCACCTGGTGGTTCTGGCTGGGCATCGTGATGATGATCGGCATCCTGTTGCTGGTGGGCAACCTGGAACGCAGCAGGGTGGGACGCGCTTGGGTGGCCATCCGTGAGGACGAGGACGCTGCGGAAGTGATGGGCGTCAACACTTTCCGGTTCAAGCTGTGGGCATTCGTGATCGGGGCGGCGATCGGCGGACTATCCGGTGCGCTCTATGCGGGCCAGGTGCAGTTCGTCGCGCCCCCGACGTTCAACATCATCAACTCGATGCTGTTCCTGTGTGCAGTGGTGCTCGGCGGGCAGGGCAACAAACTCGGCGTGATAGTCGGCGCGTTCATCATCGTCTATCTGCCGAACCGACTGCTTGGTGTGGAGTTCCTCGGCATCAACATGGGGGACCTGAAGTACCTGTTCTTCGGGCTGGCTCTGGTGGTGCTGATGATTTTCCGCCCGCAGGGCCTGTTCCCGGCGCGCCAGCACCTGCTGGCCTACGGCAAGGCCGCGCGTGACCTGGTCCGAACCGGCCCCGCCAAGAAGGAGCCGGCCGCATGACAATTGAGGAACTGGCAGGTGTCCACCGCGAGATCCGCGTCGGTGAAGGTGAAATCCTTTTGGAGACAAAGGATTTGACCGTCCAGTTCGGTGGTCTGGTGGCCCTCGACGCGGTGACGTTCCAGATCCGCCGCGGCGAGATTCTGGGCATGATCGGGCCCAACGGTGCAGGCAAGACGACGTGCTTCAACGCGATCACCGGTGTGTACCGCCCGAGTTCGGGATCGGTGATCTTCGACGGCGCGCCGCTTGGCAAGATAAAGCGGCACCAGATCACCCGCAAGGGCATCGCCAGAACCTTCCAGAACATCCGGCTGTGGGGCGAGATGACGGCGCTGGAGAACGTCATGGTGGGCACTGACGCCCGGCACCACACGTCCGTCCCCGGCGCCCTCGTGCGCACGCCGCGCCACCGCAGGGAGGAACGCTCTGCGATCGAACGCGCAGCAGCGCTGCTGGAGTTCGTCGGCATCGCCCATCGCGGCGAGGAGAAGGCGAAGAACCTGCCCTACGGCGACCAGCGGCGGCTGGAGATCGCGCGCGCACTGGCCACCGAGCCCAAGCTGCTGTGCCTCGACGAACCGGCCGCCGGGTTCAATCCCAATGAGAAGGTCGCGCTGATCGAGCTGATCCGCAAGATCCGCGACGACGGGTACACGGTGCTGCTCATCGAGCACGACATGCGTTTGGTGATGGGCGTGACGGACCGCATCGTCGTCCTGGAGTTCGGCCGCAAGATCGCCGACGGCCTGCCGGCGGAGATCCGCGAAGACCCGAAGGTCATTGCCGCCTACCTGGGGGTGCCAGACGATGACGCAGAGTGAAACCGACCCGCGCCCTGTCCTGCTCGAGGTCCGTGACGTGGTGGTGCACTACGGCCGGATCAAGGCGCTGCACGGGGTATCGCTGGTCGTGCACGAGGGAGAGCTGGTCACGCTCCTCGGATCGAACGGCGCGGGCAAAACCACGATGATGCGGGCGATTTCGGGCCTGCATCCGCTGACATCGGGGTCGGTGTGGTTCGACGGCCGCGATGTCACAAAGGTCAAGGCGCATCGCCGAGTGATGGACGGTCTCATCCAGGCGCCAGAAGGCCGCGGCGTATTTCCTGGCATGACGGTCACCGAGAACCTGGAAATGGGATGCTACGGACGTAAATTCCCGACGAAGGCCGAACACAAGGAAAAGCTGGACTGGGTGATGGACACCTTCCCCCGGCTGGCCGAACGCAGGAGCCAGGTTGGCGGCACATTGTCGGGCGGCGAGCAGCAGATGCTGGCGATCGGCCGCGCGCTGATGGCCCGGCCGAAGGTGCTGCTGCTCGACGAACCCTCGATGGGGTTGGCGCCCATGGTGATATCGCAGATCTTCAAGATCATCGCGGAGATCAACTCGCAGGGCACCACCGTGCTTCTTGTCGAGCAGAACGCGCAGCAGGCGCTGAGCCGATCGGATCGGGCCTACATCCTGGAAACCGGTGAAGTCACCAAGACCGGCGATGCGCGAGAGTTGTTGACAGACGACAGCATCCGTGCCGCGTACCTCGGCGTGGCCTAGCTAGGCTAGCGCGCGACGATCACCGACGAGCCGTGCCCGAACAGGCCCTGGTTGGCGGTGACGCCGACCGTGGCGCCCTCCACCTGACGGCCCGTCGCCTGACCCTTGAGCTGCCAGGTCAATTCGCATACCTGGGCGATCGCCTGGGCGGGGATGGCTTCGCCGAAGCAGGCCAGACCGCCGGACGGATTGACGGGGATCCTGCCGCCGACGGTCGTTGCGCCGCTGCGCAACAACTGCTCGGCCTCGCCCTTCTTGCACAGCCCGAGGTGTTCGTACCAGTCGAGTTCGAGCGCGGTGGACAGGTCATAGACCTCAGCCAGGCTCAGGTCTTCGGGCCCGATACCCGCCTCGGCGTAGGCGGCGTCGAGAATCTGATCCTTGAACACCCGATCCGGCGCAGGCACCACGGCGGTGGAATCCGTTGCAATATCGGGTAATTCGGGCAGATGCTGCGGGTATCGCGGGGTCACGGTGCTGACCGCACGCACCGACGGTACGCCTTCGAGCGAGCCAAGGTGCTTCTCGGCGAACGCCTTGCTTGCCACGATCAGCGCAGCGGCACCGTCGGACGTCGCGCAAATATCAAGCAGCCGAAGTGGATCGGAGACCACCGGGCTGGCGAGCACATCCTCCACCGAGGTCTCCTTGCGGAACCGCGCGTTGGGGTTCTGCAGACCATGCTTGGCGTTCTTGACTTTCACCTGCGCGAAGTCCTCGAGCGTCGCGCCGTACAGGTCCATGCGCCGACGGGCGAGCAGTGCGAAGTACACCGGGTTGGTCGCGCCGATCAGATGGAACCGTTGCCAGTCTGGGTCGTTGCGGCGTTCCCCGCCGACCGGTGCGAAGAAGCCCTTCGGCGTGGTGTCGGCACCGATCACCAGCGCCACGTCGCAGAAGCCCGCGAGGATCTGCGCCCTGGCGCTCTGCAGCGCCTGAGACCCACTGGCGCAGGCCGCATATGACGACGACACGGGCACCCCGTTCCAGCCCAGCTTCTGGGCGAACGTCGCGCCGGCGATGAAGCCCGGATAGCCGTTCCGGATGGTGTCGGCGCCCGCTACCAGCTGGATCTGCCGCCAGTCCAAGCCGGCTTCGGACAGCGCAGCCCGCGCGGCGGCCACCCCGTATTCGGTGAAGTCGTTGCCCCATTTGCCCCACGGGTGCATACCCGCGCCGAGGATGTAGAGCGGTTCCGGAGTCATGCGATCCTCCAGGCGTGCACGACGCGCTCGACGCCGTCGTCGTCGATGTAGAGCGGCATGGTGGTCAGTTCCATCTCCATGCCGACCTTCAAGTCGGCCGCCAGCGTGCCCTCGACGACCTTGCCCAACACGATCAGGCCTTCGTCGGCCAGCTCCACGGCGGCAACGGCGAACGGCTCGAACGGATCTGGGGACGGATACGGCGGCGGCGGGGCATACCGATTCTCGGTGTAACTCCACAACGTGCCGCGGCGAGACAACGGCACCTGCGCCAGCTCATCGCCGTCGCATCCCGGATTCGGACAGTTGTTGGCCCGCGGTGGAAAGACGTAGGTGCCGCATTGATGGCACTTGCCGCCGATCAGGTAGGCCGCGCCCGACCCATCGGTCGCGAACCACCCGTCGATGGCGGGCTGTATCGAGATTCCAGAAGCTGACACGCGGTCAGCGTACCGATTCCGGCAGAGAAACTGAAACGTGTTCCAGTTTGACGGACATTGGGGTAGCCCAATACCCCACATAAGTGGGCTGACGCGCCAGAAGATATCGATGTTGGGATCGGTAGCCGCGGCGCCGACCTGTACTTGTCCGCACTGGTGACGCCGACGGGGCGCTGCCGAAAAGAATTGGAGACCGTCGATGGGACTTTTCGATAAGGCGAAGAAGGCGGCGCAGCAGGCACAGCAAGCGTTGGCCCAGCAGGCCGGGCAGCAGCAGGGTGACGGGATGGTGCACGTCAAGGGCGCCGGTCCGATCGACACCGCCGTGTTCGGCGGGCCGTCGACCAAGTCGGTGGCGGCGGACGACCCGATCTGGGCGCCGATCAACGGAATTTCGCTGCAGGACTACGCGGAGCTCGCCCGCGATGCGCAGGCGCGCGGCATCAACGATGAGGCCGGCATGATCACGCTTTCCCAGGAGCGCGGATGGGCTCCGGCGGACACCAAGGCGGCACTTGACGGTTGGGTCCAGCGGATGGGCCAGTCGATGGCCGTCGGGCAGCAGTTCCGCAAGTTCATGGGCTACTGACAGGGACCGGTCAGCATGCCCAACCCATTCAAGGACTGGGCGCGGATGTACGGCGCCAACAAGCAGTACCTGGAATCGCAGGGGCGGCCCTCGTCGTTCTTCGGTCAGATCGGCGACATCCCGAACCGGATCCACGAGGCGGCCGATGCCAGCGAGATCGGCATGAAGATGATCCGGCATGCGGAGCTGACGAACGGCGCGGGCCTGCGCGCCACCGTCATGATCGAAGGCGTGTGGCAGGTCGGGTCCTACATGAACATCTCGCCCGTGCTGCGGATCCAGGGGCGGGTTTCGCGCGACGATGGCACGCCGCCATATGGCGCCGTATTCGATGAGGTGGTGGCGCAGATGCATCTCGCGCGAGTGCAGCCGGGCGCGACGATCGCAGTGTTTGTCGACCCGCAGAACCCCGTTGACATGGCGATCGACTGGATCCGCACCGGTCAGCTCGCCCCGCCACCCGGTGGCGCACCGGGTGCGAGCGAGCCGGGGGCACGCCAGATCTAACTCAGGGGGCGACGTCGAGCAGAATCCGCAGCAGGTCGTCCGGGTTGTCCCGCATCAGGTTGTGCGCGCCGTCGAGTTCGTGGGTGATCCAGTTCGGGTCGTCGCGAACCCGTTCGTACGACGTGCGTAGCGGCGAATCGCCAGGCCAATTCATGGCATAGACGAAGTCACGGCGCCGGAACTTTTTCAGGTCGCCGGTCAACTTGATCCGCTGAAGAAACGAGGCAAGGGGATGGGCCGTGGCGCGCGGATCGAAGAACGGCATCGGGCGCACGCCGTAGCCGGTGTCGTCGACATCCAGATACCATTGCCGCTCTTCGTCATTGACCAAATCCCAACACGATTCGCCGTCCCTTGGCACCAGTGCGTCGAGGTACACCAACGAATCCACTTGCTGTGGAACACGATCCGCGACAGCGGTGATAACCATGCCGCCATAGCTGTGGCCGACGAGCACCGCCTCGCTGATGTCGTGTACGGCCAGTTCGGCGACCACGTCCGCGACGTGCGTCTCGAGGTTGACGCCTGCGTGCGCGAGGTGGGCGCGTTCCGCGACTCCGGTCAGCGTGATCGCCACCGCCTCGTGTCCGTCCGCCCGCACCGCCTCAGCCAGATCGTCGAAGCACCAACCGCCATGGCAGGCACCGGGAATCAGCACATAGGTGGTCATCGGCGCACCTTGTCCGCTTCGGTGTCCTCGCGGTACTTGCCGGTGACCCGCGCCAAGTCCTCGGGGCGCTGAGTGGCGCCGGTGACATGCATCTCGCGGTTCGCTGCCACGACGTCCGCGGTCTCGGGGCGACGGATCTCCTCGTAGGACCGCAACCCGTCGTCGAAGTCGGCGGCCAGCTCGTCGGCAAGCACTCGTGCGTCGACGATCGCCTGCGAACCACCGTTGGCGCCAACGGGATACAGATACTCCAGCACGGCCTCGGTCCGGCGCACGAGATCGGCGGCGTTCAGGAAACCCAGGTTCCAGCGCTCCAAGTGCCGCACGATCGCCGCACGCTCGCCCGGCTGATTCCATTTCGCGTCACCCGGTAGGGGGCCAGGGTCGGATTCGGGCATCATCACCACCCAGTTGATGAGACCGTCGCCGATCGGGTATGTGACGAGGTCGACCCCTTCGGGATCCTTGACGATCACCATCGTGCGGCCGTCGAGGAAGTCATCTCGCGCCGCGCCCCTGAACATCCGCACACCTGACCACATCAGCGGGTCGGGTTCGGGATGAAGTTGCACCCGCACCGCGGAATGGATGCCATCGGCGCCGACCAGCGCACCAGCGGAGAAGTCGCCTGCCGAGGTGGCTACCCGCAGGCCGGTTCCGGACTGTTCGAAGCTGCGTACTTCGGTGTCCGTACGAACGGCATCGGGGCCCAAACGTTCTCGCAGCGTCGATAGCAAGAGCATCTGCAGTGCTCCGCGGTGCACCGAATACTGCGGGTATCCGTAACCGCCGTCGATCCCACGCGGCTCGCGGAACAACAGCGTGCCTGCGGTGTCGCAGTATGAAATCGAGGTGGGCGCGACGGCGCCGTTCGCCAGCTCATCGCCCACTCCGAGGTCGTAGAGCTCGCGCACAGCGTGCGGCAGCAAGTTGATGCCGACGCCGAGCGGCCGCAGGTGCGAGGCACGCTCGAGAACGGTCGATTCGATGCCGCGGGCGTGCAATGTCAATGCCGCGGTGAGCCCGCCGATTCCGCCACCGGCAATCAAGACGTCAGTCATTTCGTCTCCTTCCCTCTACAACCAGGGTTGGTGACGGCTTTCTATAAGTCCAATATCGATCTGGTCGCCAAACTATAATCATCACTTATGGAACTGAGGCAGCTCGAATACTTCGTCGCTGTTGCTGAGGAGGCCAACTTCACGCGCGCTGCCGAGCGGGTCCACGTCGCGCAACCGGCCGTCAGTGCCCAGATCCAGCGGCTGGAACGCGAGCTCGGCCAGCCGCTGCTGGACCGGTCGCGTCGCAGCGCGAGATTGACCGCCGCCGGCGAGGCCGCTCTGCCATTTGCCAGGGCGGCGCTGGCTGCCGTCGCCGACATCCACGTCGCGGTCGAGGAGGTGAGCCAGCTGGTGCGTGGCACTGTCACGATCGGGACGGTGACGTCGCACAGCGTGGACATCGCAGGACTGCTTGCCGACTATCACGCCGACCATCCGAACGTCGAAATCACGCTCAGCACAGACAGTTCCGATTCGCTCATCGACAAGGTTCGTTCCGGGCGGCTGGACGTGGCGATCGTCTCGGTCGGCCCCGACGACCGACCCGACGGCCTTGACGTCGAGGTGGTCACCGACGAGGCCATCGCAGCCGCGGTGTCGAAAACCGATGAGCTTGCATCCCGCAAGACCGTCCGGCTCATCGACCTGGCCGAACGACAACTCATCGCGCTACCGGTAGGGGCGGGTATCCGGCATCAGTTCGACACCGCATGCGACAAAGCCGGGCTCACCCCGCGCATCGCGTTCGAGGCCAGCACGCCGCTGGCGCTTGCCGACCTGGCCGAGCGGGGCCTTGGCGTGGCGATCGTGCCCGCGTCGGTCCCGCGCGGTCGCGATCGGCTGCACGCGGTGGCGATCGTGCCGGAACTGCGCGGCCGGCTGGTGCTGGCGTGGCGGTCTAGCGGGCCGATGAGCCCGGCGGCGCGCGCGCTGGTCGATAAGGCTCGCCGGTTACTTCGTGTCGGGGGCGGTGCATAGAGTAGGGCCGTGAGCCCAGCCAGCACCGCCACCGACAAGAAGAAGGCGTCGGACGCCAAGCCCGACCAGAAGCCGACATTGATGCTGCTGGACGGCAATTCGCTGGCGTACCGGGCGTTCTACGCGCTACCCGCCGAGAACTTCAAGACCCAGGGCGGCCTGACCACCAATGCGGTCTACGGCTTCACTGCGATGCTGATCAACCTGTTGCGCGACGAACAGCCCAGCCACATCGCGGCCGCCTTCGATGTGTCGCGGCAGACGTTCCGCGTCGACAAGTACCCCGAGTACAAGGCGGGCCGGTCGGCCACTCCCGACGAGTTCCGCGGCCAGATCGACATCACCAAGGAGGTCCTCGTCGCCCTCGGCATCACCGTGCTGGCCGAGGCGGGGTTCGAAGCCGACGATCTGATCGCCACCCTGGCCACGCAGGCCGAGGACGACGGCTACCGGGTCCTTGTGGTCACCGGCGACCGCGACGCGCTGCAACTGGTCAGCGACGACGTCACGGTGCTGTACCCGCGCAAGGGCGTCAGCGAGCTGACCCGGTTCACCCCGGAGGCCGTTGTCGAGAAGTACGGCCTTACCCCGCGCCAGTACCCCGACTTCGCGGCGCTGCGTGGCGACCCCAGCGACAACCTGCCCGGCATCCCGGGGGTGGGGGAGAAGACCGCATCGAAGTGGATTGTCGAGTACGGCTCGCTGCAGGCGCTGGTCGACAACGTCGACGCGGTGAAGGGCAAGGTCGGCGACGCGCTGCGGGCCAACCTTTCGCATGTCGTGCTGAACAGGGAACTGACCGATCTGGTGAAGGACGTGCCGCTGGCGCAGACGCCCGACACGCTGCGCATGCAGCCGTGGGACCGGGACCAGATCCACCGGCTGTTCGACGACCTCGAATTCCGGGTGCTGCGTGACCGGCTGTTCGAAACGCTGGCGTCGACCGATCCCGAGGTCGACCAGGGTTTCGACGTCAAGGGCGGGGCGCTCGAACCAGGTGAACTCGCCGGCTGGCTCGCTGAGCACAGCTCGGGGAAGAGATTCGGGATGGCCGTGGTCGGCACGCATCTGGCGTTCGACGGCGATGCCACGGCTCTGGCGATCGTCGCGGCCGACGGCGACGGTCGTTACCTCGATACCGCCACCCTGCACCCCGACGACGAGGCCGCACTGGCGTCCTGGCTGGCCGATCCTGGGCCGCCGAAGGCACTGCACGAGGCCAAGCTCGCGATGCACGACCTCGAGGGCCGCGGCTGGAAACTCACCGGCGTCACCTCCGACACCGCGCTGGCGGCGTACCTCGTGCGTCCCGGGCAGCGCAGCTTCGCCCTCGACGACTTGTCGCTGCGCTACCTCAAACGCGAGTTACGCGCGGATAATCCTGAGCAGCAACAACTTTCGCTCCTTGACGATAGCGACGGTGTTGATGATCAGGCCGTGCAGACGGTGCTACTGCGCGCCAGCGCGGTGATGGACCTCGCCGACGCGCTCGACGAGGAGCTGGCGCGCATCGACTCCTCGGCACTGCTCGGCAACATGGAACTGCCCGTGCAGCGCGTGCTGGCCGGGATGGAAACCGTCGGCATCGCGGTCGACCTCGAGCAGCTGGGCAAGCTGCAGAGCGAGTTCGCCGACCAGATCCGTGACGCCGCCGAGGCCGCGTACGGCGTGATCGGCAAGCAGATCAACCTGGGTTCGCCCAAACAGCTGCAGGTGGTGCTGTTCGACGAGCTGGAAATGCCGAAGACCAAGCGCACCAAGACCGGTTACACCACGGACGCGGACGCGCTGCAGTCGTTGTTCGACAAGACCGGGCACCCTTTCCTGCAGCATCTGCTCACTCACCGCGACGCGACCCGGCTGAAAGTCACCGTCGACGGTCTTATCGGTGCGACGGCAGCGGACGGCCGGATTCACACCACGTTCAACCAGACGATCGCGGCGACCGGCAGGCTGTCGTCGACGGAGCCGAACCTGCAGAACATCCCGATCCGCACCGAGGCGGGCCGCCGGATCCGCGACGCGTTTGTCGTCGGCGCCGGCTACGACCAGCTGATGACCGCCGATTACAGCCAGATCGAGATGCGGATCATGGCGCACCTCTCGCGGGATGAGGGCCTGATCGAGGCGTTCAATACCGGCGAGGACCTGCATTCGTTCGTCGCATCGCGGGCGTTCTCGGTGCCGATCGACGAGGTCACCGCGGAGCTGCGGCGCCGCGTCAAGGCCATGTCCTACGGGTTGGCGTACGGGCTTTCGGCCTATGGCCTGGCCGCACAGCTGAAGATCTCCACCGAAGAAGCCAAGGTGCAGATGGAGCAGTACTTCGACCGGTTCGGTGGGGTGCGCGACTACCTGCGTGATGTGGTCGATCAGGCCCGCAAGGACGGCTACACCTCGACGGTGTTCGGCAGGCGGCGCTATCTGCCCGAGCTGGACAGCAGTAACCGCAACGTCCGCGAGGCCGCCGAACGGGCGGCGCTGAACGCCCCGATCCAGGGCAGCGCGGCCGACATCATCAAGGTGGCGATGATCAACGTCGACCAAGCCCTCAAGGACGCCGGCCTGAAGTCGCGAATGCTGCTGCAGGTGCACGACGAGCTGCTGTTTGAGGTGGCCCCGGGCGAGCGGGACGCCCTCGAAGAACTGGTTCGCGACAAGATGGGCAATGCCTACCCGCTGGACGTGCCCCTAGAGGTCAGCGTGGGCTACGGCCGCAGTTGGGATTCGGCCGCTCACTAGTTGTCAGCGGGCGTCGGCGGCGAGCCCGAGCCCCATCGCCATCAGGATGGCGGCCATCACGCGTTCGATGCGCCGACGAATGTGTGTGCGGCTCAACAATTCTCGGGCTCGGTCCGCGGCCAACACGACGCCCGCGCACCATGCGGTGTCGATGACGAGTTGAATGGCCGCCAGCACCAACAGGGTCGGCAGCACCGGTCCGCTGGATGGCAGGAACTGCGGAAGGACCACGATTCCGAACGCGGCGGCCTTCGGATTGGCCGCGATGGAGACCAGCGCCGAGCGAAACGCCGCGGCCGGTGTCCGGCCCCGGACCGGTAGCCGAATCTCGGTCTGGGCAGGGAGCTTCGCGTTGCGCCACGCGCTCACGCCGAGCCAGATCAGGATCGCCGCTCCGATAACATGCAGCGCCACCGACAGCGCCCGGTTGGCCATCAACAGCACCGAGAGTCCCGCGCCGCCGGCGAGCGTCCAGGCGCAGATTCCGATCTCGTTGCCGACGACAGCGGCCAGACCCGCTGCTCGACCGTCGCGGATCGAGCGGTGCAGGAACAACGCCGTCGCCGGGCCGGGCAGAGCAGCCAGGATCACACACGCCAGCAGAAACGCCGGCAAGACGTCGAACAAGTGCGCAGCCATGCCAGCAGTATCCCTGAGCCCGCCAACCGATTTGTCTGTGTCTAGTTCCGCCTTGGCGGCGCATGGAAGCCGGCCAGAGTCGCCAGCATGGGAGTCGTGACGCGCGAGGCCGCGACGCCGTCCACCTCCTCCTGCTGGAGGGCGTGGACCCGCTGATCGCCGAAGCCGCGGTCGATCCGGTCCCGGACAAATGCCAGCTCGACAACTTGGGCGGCGAACTTCTTGACGCCCTTGCCCGCTGCCTTACCGCCGAGTCGGCTGGCCTCGTTGACCGCCAGCTTCCTGGTCCGGATCGAGCCCAGCCAGGTCGCCTCGTTGGGTGTCACCAGCCCGGCGGCCACCATGCCTGGCAGTTTCTCGGCGACGATGCGCTGTTCCTTGCGTCGGCTCGCGACGCCGAGCCAGACCGCCAGCCCGAAGATCGGCACCATCCACAACACGTAGACCAGGAAGTAGGCGCCGGTGCTGAGCAGCGACGAACCGTTCCACATCCCGTGCATGAGCACCGCGCCGAGGTAGCCGATCAGGATGCAGCCGACTTTGCCGAAGGCGTTAGTGCGCTGCAGTGCGAAGTACACCCCGATGCCGAACGCCGTGGTGAACAGTGAGTGCGCGAACGGTGCCATGATCAGCCGGAGCGCGGCCGTCAGCAGGGAATCGCCAAGCGACTCCCCGCCGGAGATGTACAGGATGTCCTCCAGCCACGTGAACCCCGCCGCGGTGATACCGGCGTACACCAGGCAGTCGGTCATCGAGTTGAGCTCGTTGCGGCGGCGCCCGGTCATCATCAGCAGCAGGAACAGGCCCTTGGCGGCTTCTTCCACCAGCGGCGCCCCGACGACGACGGAAACCGCGCTGACATCCGAACCGCCGCGGTTGATCAGCGACTCGAGAAAGAGCCCGAGGACGACCGAAACGACGACGGCGACCGACGCGCCCCACAGGAACGACAGCACCAGCAGCCGCGGTGGCTCCGGTTCCCAGCGGTCCAGCCACAGGTAGGCCAACAGGACGACGGTGATCGCCACGCTGGACAGCACGAACCCGATCGCGGTACCGATGGGGTTCACCGCGGTCAACAGAATCACGATCAGCCCTGCGATGGTGCCAAGCAGGATAATCACGGCTAGCGGCGCGCCGACTTTACGAACCCGCCTCGGCAGCCCGGGATATGTCACCAGAGCAGGGTATTAGGCACTGATCATGATTGACCAGCTCGGGAGACCGGGTTTGTCCAGCATGTGCACAGTCGAGTAGCCTTAACCAGTACCCGTCTGTGCTTCACCGCGGGCCACATCAATAACTCCTGTCCCTACGACCAAACCTGTCCGGAGCAACCCACCACATGCCAAGTCCCTCCGTCACCTCGCCGCAAGTAGCCCTTAACGACATCGGCTCGGCCGAGGATTTTCTCGCCGCCATCGACAAAACCATCAAATACTTCAACGATGGCGACATCGTCGAAGGGACGATCGTCAAGGTTGACCGCGACGAGGTCCTGCTCGACATCGGTTACAAGACCGAAGGCGTCATCCCTTCCCGTGAGCTCTCCATCAAGCACGACGTCGACCCCAATGAGGTCGTTTCCGTCGGCGATGAGGTTGAAGCCCTGGTCCTCACCAAGGAGGACAAGGAAGGCCGCCTGATCCTGTCCAAGAAGCGCGCTCAGTACGAGCGGGCCTGGGGCACCATCGAAGAGCTCAAGGAGAAGGACGAGGCCGTCAAGGGCACCGTCATCGAGGTCGTCAAGGGCGGCCTGATCCTCGACATCGGCCTGCGTGGCTTCCTGCCCGCATCGCTGGTGGAGATGCGTCGCGTCCGCGATCTGCAGCCGTACATCGGCAAGGAGATCGAGGCCAAGATCATCGAGCTCGACAAGAACCGCAACAACGTGGTGCTGAGCCGCCGCGCCTGGCTGGAGCAGACCCAGTCCGAGGTGCGCAGCGAGTTCCTCAACCAGCTGCAGAAGGGCGCCATCCGCAAGGGTGTCGTGTCCTCGATCGTCAACTTCGGCGCGTTCGTCGATCTCGGCGGCGTCGACGGCCTGGTGCACGTTTCCGAGCTGTCCTGGAAGCACATCGACCATCCGTCCGAGGTCGTCCAGGTTGGCGACGAGGTCACCGTCGAGGTGCTCGACGTCGACATGGATCGCGAGCGGGTTTCGTTGTCGCTCAAGGCGACTCAGGAAGATCCGTGGCGTCACTTCGCCCGTACCCACGCCATCGGCCAGATCGTGCCCGGCAAGGTCACCAAGCTGGTGCCGTTCGGCGCGTTCGTCCGCGTCGAGGAAGGCATCGAGGGCCTGGTGCACATCTCCGAGCTGTCCGAGCGCCACGTCGAGGTGCCGGACCAAGTGGTGCAGGTCGGCGACGACGCGATGGTCAAGGTCATCGACATCGACCTGGAGCGTCGCCGCATCTCGCTGAGCCTCAAGCAGGCCAACGAGGACTACACCGAGGAGTTCGACCCCAGCAAGTACGGCATGGCCGACAGCTACGACGAGGCGGGCAACTACATCTTCCCCGAGGGCTTCGACGCCGAGACCAACGAATGGCTCGAAGGTTTCGAGAAGCAGCGTGAGGAGTGGGAGTCCCGCTACGCCGAGGCCGAGCGCAGGCACAAGATGCACACCACGCAGATGGAGAAGTTCGCCGCTGCCGAGGCCGAAGAAGCAGCGCGGCCGCAGTCTGCGTCGAACGGCGCTTCGCGGTCCGAGGAGCCCTCTGCCGGTGGGTCGCTGGCCAGCGACGCGCAGCTCGCAGCGCTGCGGGAGAAGCTCGCCGGTAACGCCTGATCTTTCGAACACGACGAACGCCCCGGCTCATTCGAGTCGGGGCGTTCGTTGTTTTGGCGTCCTGACAGACTGATGCGGTGCTGCGCATTGGCCTGTCCGGCGGAATCGGCGCCGGAAAGTCGACCGTCTCCTCCACATTCGGTGATCTCGGGGGGATTGTGGTCGACGGCGACGTAATCGCACGCGAGGTCGTTGAACCCGGGACCGAGGGGCTGGGCAAGCTCGTCGACGCGTTCGGCACCGACATCCTGGCCGACGACGGCTCACTGAACCGACCCGCATTGGCGGCGATCGCCTTCAGCGACGACGAGAAGCGCAAGACCCTTAATGGGATTGTGCATCCGCTGGTGGCCCACCGCCGATCGGAGTTGATCGCCGCTGCGGCCGACGATGCCGTGATCGTCGAGGACATTCCGCTGCTTGTGGAATCCGGTATGGCGCCGATGTTTCCGTTGGTGGTGGTCGTTCACGCCGACGAGGACGTTCGCGTGAAGCGGCTGATCGAGTACCGCGGCTTCACCGAGCAGGACGCGCGCGCCAGGATCGCCGCGCAGGCCACCGAGGAACAGCGCCGGGCCGTGGCCGATGTGTGGCTGGACAATGCGGGCAGCTCCGGCGAGCTCGTGGGGAAGGCCCGTGAGCTGTGGCATCAGCGGATACTGCCGTTCGCGCACAACATGGACAACGGACAACCCGCGCGTTCGCAGCCGGTTCTGGTGCCGTATGACCCCTTCTGGCCCGACCAAGCGCGTCGTATCGCTGCTCGGCTCAACACCGCGTGCGGGCATCGCGCCGTCCGCATCGACCACATCGGATCCACGGCCGTTCCTGGGGTGGACGCCAAGGACGTGATCGACATGCAGGTGACGGTTGCCTCGCTCGAGGTGGCCGACGAACTGGCCGAGGCGCTGGCCTCCGTGGGATACGTGCACAGGCCGATCACCGCCGACGTTCCCAAGCCCGATGCCCGCAGTACGGTCGCGGCGTTCGATCACACCAACGACGAGTCGTTGTGGCACAAGCGACTTCACTGCTCAGCCGATCCGGGACGGCCGACCAATGTCCATGTCAGGGTCGACGGTTGGCCGGGGCAGCAGTTCGCGCTGTTGTTCGTCGACTGGCTGCGCGCCAACCCGTCGGTGCAGGCCGACTACCTCGCGCTCAAGCGGCGAGTGGTGGCAGAGGCGCACGCCGACACCGGTGCATACGCCGATGCGAAGGAGCCCTGGTTTCTCGACGCCTACCGGCGCGCCTGGGAGTGGGCGGACACCACGGGCTGGCGGCCTTGACCCGCTGAAACTCTCTTAGAAAAAAAGTGTCCACTCCCGCGACTTCGCGGCTCCTACAGGTGACGACGACCAACCGCGGTCGCGACACAGAGGAGAAACGACATGCATACGACCAACCGCATTCTTGCGACATCGATGCTTGCCCTGGCTCTGCCATGGGCGGCGACGGGTATGGCGGAGGCCAGGCCTCCCAAGCTTGACCTCAGCCAATTCGAGACGTGCATGAGTAAGCCGGCGCAGATGGTGCTGTGGCGGGGCAAAATGTATCCGGAGTCGACGTACGCGAAGCGGAAGCGGTGCTGCGAAGCCGCTGGTGGGACGCTCGTCATCAGCACGCAAGGCCCGCCCAACTGTGTGCCGGCCGGAGCAGCCGAAGGACCGCGTGACGTCATCGCCACACTGCCGGACGCGGTGCTGTCCCCGGCGTGATCGGGTCAGCCACATTCGCGGGTCACCCGGACTAACATCGCCCCTTATCCCAGATCAATGCGAGCTAATGCATGACTGCTGTACCGCGTGAAGATCCCACCGACGCCGAACTCGCCATTGCGGCGGCGGCAGGGGATCGTGCGGCGTTGGCGGAAATCTACGACCGCTACGCCGATCGGCTACACGACTTCTGCATTGGGATGCTCCGGAACCGCGATGTCGCGGCGGACTGCGTGCAGGACACGTTCTGCACCGCGGCGGCAAGCCTGCGGCAACTGCGCGAACCCGAAAAACTCCGGGAGCGCAGCCGCGAACAGCTCTCCGATGAGGTACCTGACTTGCCGTCTGCAGATTCCGCGCCCGATGTGTTGGCCGCGCGTACCGCGCTTGCCGACTTGGTTGCCGAGGCCGTAGGCGGACTGTCGGACCGCGACCGCTCCGTGCTGGACCTGACCTACTACCAGGGGCTGGACGGCCCCGAACTGGCTGAAGCGCTGGAAGTCAGTCAGCCTGCCGCCATGAAGATGGTTCAGCGCCTTCGCGACACCGTCGAACGCTCCCTCGGCGCATTGGTTGTCGCACGCCGCGCGACGAAGGACGCGGAGGCCTGCGCGGACCTGGCCGCAGTACTCGACGGGTGGGACGGCCACTTCACCGTTCTGATGCGCAAGCGCGTCGCCCGCCACATTGAGTCGTGCACGCTGTGTGACGACGAGCGCCGCCGTCAGGTGAATCCCGTCGCGCTGCTCGGCGCCGCCCCGGTATTCGTCCCTGCGCCGCAATGGCTGCGAGATCGCACCCTGACCAGTGTCGAGTTGACTTCTGCTGCAACGTCTGTGGCGCAACCACGAGATCTTCGGCGTCGACTCTTCGTCGCCGCAGGAGCCGCTGCACTGGCGCTCGGGGTCATCGTGTTCATGGCGAACGGTCGCGTGCCCGATCGGGTGCCGATCGAGCCGGCCGACGCTGAAGCGACCACGACGGGCACAGGCGCGTCTCGGCCGCCTGCCGGGTTCCTGGCACCGCCACCACCACCAACCACCACAGCAGTCGACGCGCCGAGCGCATCGCAGGCGCCGGCGACGATCCCCTCGGCGAGCGGTCCGGCCACGACGACGCCGCGTGCTTCGTCGGACGCACCTACGGAGACTGACCCAGTGACCGTCAGAGAAAGTCCACCAGCGCGCCCGTGGCCGCCGGAGTCCGCCTCTTCGGTCGTCGACGAACCGGCCCAGGACCCTGAGGAACCGTCGACGGCCGCGCCACAACCGTCGACGCCTCAGCCGACGGCGCCTGCCAGAACCGTGCTGCGGGAGCCGATCATGACGTTCACACCCGACACTCCCGTCGTCACGACCAACGTGCCGATCGGCTGACATCTCCCGAACGTCGCGAAAAGTGTCCACTTCGCAGGCGTCCGCGCTCCTACCTGTAGCGGCGGCCCAACCGGGTCTTCGACTTACCAGAGGAGTACGTCATGCCACACATCATCGCCCGCGCAGCCAAGCCCTTCTTGACGACCGCAATCATCGGCGTCGCCGGGGTCGGTATCGCGCTCGGATCCGCTTCTGCCGCATACGCCGAGCCGAAATCGTTCAAACAATCGGAGGACGGCCTGAAGATGATGTGTGACCGCTATGGCGGCGCGTTCATTCCGTCGGGCGGCGGTGCCGGGGCGATATGTGCGTGGAAGGACGGGTCGGACACGGTCTGCGACAAAAAAGAGAACTGCGTGCTCGTCGAAAAGGCGGTGGTGCGATTCGATCCGAGTCTGCCGCTGCCGACCCTGGGCACACTGGAAGCGGTCGATTAGGCGGGCGGCGGGGCGTTCGGGTCGGGCGGCGGCGCCGCTTCGGGGACCGGGATGTTCAATGGTGCGCCGCATTGAAGCTGTCCGTACAGCGGATCGTCCTTGGGCCTCAGCAGCCGCGGCGCGATGAACTGGTCAGCCTGGGCGACGATCTGGTCGTCGACGAGGATCTCGCAATGCAGGTTGGAGCCGTAGGGCCAGTCGATCGAGACCTCCATGCCCGCCAGCTTCGGGTCCGCCAGAACCGCGTTTACCTCGAACGTTTGCCCGGGCAGCAGAGTCGGTTCTGCGCTGTTGACGTTCTGATCGTCCATCTTGTAGGCGACGACCGCCCCGCGGGACGTGCCGGTTGCCCGCGCCCGGTAGATGACGTTGTGCAGGATCTCCTGGTCAGGGGCCGGTTGCAGCTCGGTCTCGGTTTGAGTGGGATCCGGCTGCGCCTGCGCCGTGGCCGGCAGCAACTGCGCGCAGACGAGCGCGGCCGCCGTGGCCGCGGCCGCCGTCCACAAGCGCTTGTTGACGATCATGACATCCGACATTACAACCCTAAATCGACGCATCCTCGCCGACCGTTACCTCAGCTAGCCTTTTTGCTGGCAGTGGGGACACCACATCGAGGTTCGGCCGCCGATGGGTCGGCGGGCCAGCCGCGTCCCACAGCGCGGGCAGCATGGGTCCGGCCCGTCGCGTGCACCGGTGAGCCAGCGCGGCAGCCCTGGCACCCGTGCATGCCTCACCGAAGTGCGCAGCACGCGTCGCATGGTTCTGTGCAGCAGCCGGAGGTCGTCGGCATCCAGGTCGCTGACGGAACTGGCCGGATGCAGCCGGGACTGCCAGCAAATCTCGTCGACCAGGAGGTTACCGAGGCCCGCGATGACAGCCTGATCCATCAATGTCGGTTTGAGTCGTCCGCGCCGCCCTCGCAGCGCCTCGGTGAAACCGCGCAGGTCTAATCCGAGGGCGTCGGGGCCCTGGCGGCCCATCACGGCGGTGACGTCCTCGGTGGGCGCGAGCCACACACCGCGGAGCTTGCGCAGGTCCGCATACCGTAGCTCGCCGCGGTCGAGTGTGATCACCAGCCGCTCGTAGCCTTCTTCGTCATCGCCTGCGGAGGCGAGATACGGATGGCCCGTCATGCCGCTGTGCACCATCAGTACGGGGCCGTCGGTGGGCAGGAGCAGCCACTTGCCGTGACGGCACGGCTGGTCGAACCGCTTGCCAACCAGAATGCGGCCAAACGTCCGAGGAGTCGCGTTGCGCAGCACGCCGGCATCACGGACGTCAACGCGCCGGACCCGTCGCCCCGGCAGCGAACGTGCTAGCTCGACACGGAAGCCCTCCACGTCGGGTAACTCAGGCACGGAGCTTCGCCAGGCGTTGCATCGGGCGAGTGAGCGAGCGAGCGTGCCGCCGGATGTCCACCCACGGATCTCCTTGCTCGGCAACCCGTTTCGGTACCTCGCGGACCGTGAAGCGATCGGCCCGCAGGCCCCGGCCGTCCAGTTCGTCCCATTCCAGTGGCGTGGCCACCGGCGCGCCACGCCGGGCGCGCACGGCGTACGGCGCAACCGCGGTCTGCGCGTAGGCGTTTCGCATCACGTCGAGGTATATCCGGTCACCGCGTTTGTCCTTGCGCGCCTCGACGGTCCGGCGGTCGGGGTCGTCGGCGGCGACGACCTCGGCGACATCGCGGGCGAACTGCCGGACCGTATCGAAGTCTTGGCTGCGGCTCACCGGCACCACGACATGCAGTCCGCGTGACCCCGTCGTCTTGAGATAGGACGCCAGGCCGAGGTCGTCGAGCACGTCGGCAAAGGCGCGTGCCGTGGCCTTCACCACGGCGAAGTCGCTGGTGGAGGGGTCCAAGTCAAAGATGATCTGATCCGGTTGTTCCAGCCGGTCACTGCGCGACAGCCAGCTGTGCGGAGTGATGCTGTTCTGGTTGGCCAGCCAGACCAGGGCCTCCCGACGGTTGGCGATCGGATGCACGACGGTGCCGCCTTCCTTGGCAACCTCGGCCGAGCCCATCCAGTCCGGCAACGTGTCGGCGAAATCCTGCTGGACGAAACCCTTCTGGTCGATTCCGCGGGGATACCGCCACAGCGTCAACGGACGGTCCTTCACGTGGGGCAACATCACGTCAGCGATCTCGTCGTAGTATTCGACGAGGTCGGCCTTGGTCACCCCGTCATCTGGAAACAGCATCCGGTCAGGGTGGGTGATCTCGATGTTGATTCGCGGCATCAGTGCGTCTCCCTCACCACTTCGACGGGGGCCTTGTCCGTGCGCAGGCCGAGGTAACGCGGGTGGCGCAGCTTGCCGTCGCGAGTCCATTCACCGAATGCCACCTGGGCCACCATTTTCGGACGAACCCAGTGGGCACCGGCTTCGCGGACAAGGCCCCGATCGACCGGCGGCGTGTCCTGCTCGATCCGGGACAACCGCTCGTGCAGGCTGCGCAGGGTCGACGTGTCGAATCCCGTGCCGACCTTGCCGGCGTACACCAGGTCGTCGTTCTCGTAGTAGCCGAGCAGCAGTGCGCCGAGCCCGACCCGGCTGCCCTTGGGCGCGGTATAGCCGACGATCACGAACTCCTGGTCGCGACTGCACTTGAGCTTGAGCCAGTTTGTGGAACGCTTTCCCTCGTAGGCGGCACTTATCTGCTTGGCGATCACGCCCTCGTCTCCGCGCTCGCACGCCGCGCGATAGGCGGCTTCACCGTCACGCACCCGGTGGGTGGTGTACCGCAGTGGGTCGGTGAATTGGAAAGATTTGCGTAACAGCCGTTTCCGATCTGTCAACGGCAGCTCCCGAGTGTCTTCGCCGTCGATATACAGCAGGTCGAAAAGGTAGTAGAACACCGCTATACCCGACGCCCGCGCCTCGTCCGGGTTGGTGATCCCAAGGCGGCCCTGTAGCCGCGCGAAGCAGGTGCGCCGTCCTTCGAACGCCACGATCTCGCCGTCGATCACAAACCGCGTGCTGTCCTGTTCGGCCAGTGCGTCGACGACCTCGGGGTAAGTGTTGTTGAGCGACAACCGGTTACGCGACATCAGCCGGATGTCGTCGCCGTCCCGGAACGCCAGGCCGCGGACACCGTCCAGTTTGCGTTCGAAGATCCAATGACGGTCGGAGAACCGCTTGTCGGTCAGCGTCGCCAGTGTCGGGGACTGCCACGCGGGAACCTTCACGTCAACTCGTCGGCTGTCCGGCCGGACAGCACCGACTCCGGCTGGCTACGCACTGGTTTACGCCGGCCGTCGGAGTCGTCGTCGGATTTCTTGACCAGCAGCCATGCCTCGTCCTCGCCTGTTGGCTCAGGGCTGCGCCCGGACCGCCGCTTGTTCCGGTATTCCTTCAGCGTCATATGGAGGGCATACCCGCGGGCCACTTGGCCTATGCGCCACGCCAGCGCTGCACCGACTGGCGGCCAGCACTGCCGCGAGCCCGTCTTGCAGATCCTTGACGAAGTATTCGGGAACCTCAAGCGACGGGAAATGTCCCCCGGTTTTGGGCGACCCCCACCGGACGATCTTTCGGTACCGCTGCTGCGCCCAGGGGCGCGGATACTTCTCGATGTCGCGGGGATATTGGGTGATTGCCGCCGGGACGTCGACCCGAAGTTCGGGGTCGAACGCGTTGACACCGCCGTGGCTTTCGTAATAAATGCGGGCCGACGATGCACCGGTCCGCGTCAGCCAATACAGGGTGACGTTGTCAAGAATGCGGTCTCTGGAAACCGTCTCGAACGGGCTGTCTTCGGTGTCCGTCCACTCAGCGAACTTGTCAAGGATCCAGGCGAGAAGCCCGACTGGTGAGTCGACGAGCGAGTAGCCGGTGGTCTGCGGCCGGGTCGCCTGCTGCTTCGCGAACGCCGCGCGGGGGCCGCCCCAGAAATCGCGGGTATCCTCGGCCCATTTGCGCTCGGCCGCCGTCAGCCCGTCCGTTGTCATATTAGGCGGCGCCTGCGCGAACATTGTGTGGATGCCCAGAACGTGCGCCGGGAACCTGCCGCCGAGGACCGTGGTGACCACCCCTCCCCAGTCGCCGCCGTGGGCGACGAACTTGCGGTAGCCGAGCCTTCCCATCAGTTCCACCCATGCGGCCGCGATCTTTTCGATTCCCCACCCGGTGGTGGCGGGCTTGTCGCTGTAACCAAAGCCCGGTAGCGACGGGATCACCACGTGGAACGCCGGCGCGTCTGCATCTTTCGGATCTGCCAGCTCATCGACTAGATCAATGAACTCGGCAACGCTGCCTGGCCAGCCGTGCGTCAACATCAGAGGAGTGGCATCTGCGCGCGCGGATCGGTGGTGCAGGAAGTGGATTCCCAAGCCATCAATCACCGTGCGGAACTGGCCGATCCGGTTGAGACGCGCTTCGAACGCGCGCCAGTTGTACTCGGTGCGCCAGTAATGGACCACATCGACGAGGTCGGCCAGTGGAACGCCTTGATCCCATCGGCGAGGGTCGGGCGCGGCGGAAAAGACCGTCTCAGCTTCCGGCAGCCGCGCCGTGGCCAATCTTGCCCGCAGATCATCGAGGTCAGCGTCAGTTGCGTGGGCTTCAAATGCTTGCACGTCATTGGTTGGCATGGGAACAAGGATGGGCCGCTGCGGAGTGCCACACCAGAGGCCCGTGGGTCAATACATGCAAGAATCGAGCCATGGAGCATCGCCGTGGTCTGCACCGGGTCGTGGTGTTCGTTCGTGACGGGCTGAACTCGCTGGAGATCGGGATACCGCACCGCCTGTTCGGGCAGGCGCGGTCTGCACGCGGGGCGCGCCTCTACGACGTGGTGACAGCCACGCTCACACCAGGGGAGGTCCGCACCGACACCGACTTCACCATCAATGTCCTCAACGGCCCGGAATTCCTGGCAGACACCGATACGGTGGTCATCCCCGCCTGTCGCGACGACGACGGACCTCCGACGCAGGGAGTGTTGAGCCCACGTCTCGCCGAGGCGTTGTCACTGGTGCGGCCGGGGACCCGCATAGCCTCGATCTGCACCGGGGCCTTCGTGCTGGCTGCCGGCGGATTTCTGGAGGGCCGGCGAGCGACGACTCACTGGAAATCCGCCGATGACTTCAGGCGCTTGTTCCCAGACATCGAACTCGACCCGAATGTGTTGTTCACCGAATGCGACAACGTCCTGACATCTGCCGGGGACGCGGCCGGTCTGGACCTGTGCTTACACATGATCCGGTCCGATTTCGGTTCGACGGTCGCAAACGAGGTTGCCCGCGGCACCGTCATACCACCCCACCGTGACGGTGGCCAGGCGCAATACATCCATCGCCTGGTCCCTGAACCCACCGCCGCTGCCACCAGCGATGCCCGAGCATGGGCGACAGAGCACCTCGACCGCGCCATCACCCTCGCCGATTTGGCCGCCGTCAGCGCGGTAAGCAAGCGGACCTTCACCCGCCGATTCCGAGAAGAAACCGGCGTCTCGCCAATGCAGTGGCTCTCCGAACAGCGCCTGCATCGCGCCCGCGAACTGCTCGAACAGACCGACCTGTCCGTGGAGCGCGTCGCAGCAGCCTCCGGTCTCGGCAGTGGCACCGCCCTACGTCAACTATTTGCGGCCACGATGGGCGTGACCCCGAGCGCCTACCGCAACACGTTTCGAGGCCGCGAGTCCGTCGAGGTGTGAACGACGCGGCTGGTGGCCCGATTCTTTCGAACCGTGGCCTATGCGCCGCGCCAGCTCAGGGTCATGCCGTTGTCGGCCAGCCAGCGCTGCAGGTCGTAATGGTGCCTGGACAGGCCGTCTACGGCGGAAACGGCCGTTTGTACCGCCTGTTCGCCTTTCTCGGGTGTCAGCAGCCCATGCCTGACGGCGGTCAGCAGCTCGTCGACGTCGGCCAGTTCCACCCCTTTACCGGTGCGGACGATCAGGTCGACGTAGTGGTCCTCGGAGTGCCAGGTGGTGGGCCCGGCGGTGTAGCTGCCCACGTCGAGGTAGTAGTCCTGATCGCGTTCATGGCCGGGGTTGAAGTGGAACACGGTCGCACGCAGTCCCAGCGCAGGCAGGAGCCACGACTCCAGGTAGTGAAACTGGGCGCGACTTGGGGTGGGGCGGGCCATGTACAGGCCCCATGGCCGCAGGGTGTAGACGTCCACGGCCCGCACGATGCCCTTGGGATCGGTGTTGGTGCGGGCCGCCAGGTCGAATGTTTCGTGCTTGGGAGCGTGGATCGCTTCAGCCTACGTTCGGCTTGTCGGTGGCGGGTTCTACCCTGGTGAACATGGCTTTCGCTACCGAACATCCCGTGCTGGCGCACTCGGAGTACCGCGCTGTCGACGCCGTCGTCAGGACCGGTGGCCGTTTCGAGGTGGTCAGCCCGCACTCGCCCGCCGGTGACCAGCCCGCAGCGATCGAAGAGCTGGAGCGCCGGGTCACCGCGGGGGAGCGGGACATCGTGCTGCTCGGCGCCACCGGCACCGGCAAGTCGGCGACCACCGCCTGGCTGATCGAACGGCTGCAGCGGCCAACCCTTGTGATGGCACCGAACAAGACCCTGGCCGCGCAGCTTGCAAACGAGCTGCGAGAGATGTTGCCGCACAACGCCGTCGAATACTTCGTCTCGTACTACGACTACTACCAGCCCGAGGCGTACATCGCGCAGACCGACACCTACATCGAGAAGGACAGCTCCATCAACGACGATGTGGAGCGGCTCCGCCACTCGGCGACGTCGAGCCTGCTGTCGCGGCGCGACGTGGTGGTGGTGGCCTCGGTGTCCTGCATCTACGGCCTCGGCACGCCGCAGTCCTACCTGGACCGGTCGGTCGAGCTTGCTGTCGGTGACGAGGTGCCGCGCGACGGGCTGCTGCGGCTACTTGTCGACGTCCAGTACAACCGCAACGACGTGGCCTTTACCCGCGGCTCGTTCCGGGTCCGCGGTGACACGGTCGAGATCATCCCGTCGTACGAGGAGCTCGCGGTCCGCATCGAGTACTTCGGCGACGAGATCGAGGCGCTCTACTACATGCATCCCCTGACCGGCGATGTCGTGCGCAAGGTCGACTCACTCCGGGTCTTCCCGGCCACGCATTACGTGGCGGGTCCCGAGCGGATGGCAGCGGCGATCTCCACCATCGAGGCCGAACTCGAGCAGCGCCTCGCCGAGCTGGAGGGCCAGGGCAAGCTGCTTGAGGCCCAGCGGCTGCGGATGCGGACCAATTACGACGTCGAGATGATGCGCCAGGTGGGCTTCTGCTCGGGTATCGAGAACTATTCGCGGCACATCGACGCCCGGCCGGCAGGGTCGGCGCCCGCGACGCTCATCGACTACTTCCCCGAGGACTTCCTGCTGGTCATCGACGAGTCACACGTGACGGTGCCGCAGATCGGCAGCATGTACGAGGGCGACATCTCGCGTAAACGCAACCTTGTCGACTTCGGGTTCCGGTTGCCGTCGGCCATCGACAACCGGCCGCTGACGTGGGAGGAGTTCGCCAATCGGATCGGGCAGACGGTGTACCTGTCGGCCACGCCGGGGCCGTATGAGCTCAGCCAGTCCGGCGGCGAGTTCGTCGAACAGGTCATCCGCCCGACCGGCCTCGTCGATCCGCAGGTGGTCGTCAAGCCGACGAAGGGCCAGATCGACGACCTGATCGGCGAGATCCGCAAACGCACCGAGCGCGACGAGCGTGTGCTGGTCACCACGCTGACCAAGAAGATGTCCGAGGACCTCACCGACTATCTGCTCGAAATGGGCATCCGGGTGCGGTACCTGCACTCCGAGGTCGACACGCTGCGCCGCGTCGAACTGCTGCGCCAGTTGCGCCTCGGTGACTACGACGTGCTGGTCGGCATCAACCTGCTGCGGGAGGGACTCGACCTGCCGGAGGTGTCGCTGGTGTCGATCCTCGACGCCGACAAGGAGGGTTTCCTGCGCTCGACGCGCAGCCTGATCCAGACCATCGGCCGTGCAGCGCGCAACGTCTCGGGCGAGGTGCACATGTACGCCGACAACATCACCGACTCGATGCGTGCGGCCATTGACGAGACCGACCGGCGCCGCGCCAAGCAGGTCGCCTACAACAAAGAGCACGGGATCGATCCAAAACCGTTGCGCAGGAAGATCGCCGACATCCTCGACCAGGTGTACCGGGAGGCGGACGACGTCGAGGTGGGTGGTTCGGGCCGCAACGCCTCGCGTGGCCGTCGCGCGCAGGGCGAGCCCGGGCGCGCGGTCAGTGCCGGTATCTACGAAGGCCGCGACACCACCAACATGCCGCGCGCCGAACTCGCCGATCTGATCAAGGATCTGACCGACCAGATGATGGCCGCCGCCCGTGATCTGCAGTTCGAGCTGGCCGCACGGATCCGCGACGAAATCCACGACCTGAAGAAGGAACTGCGCGGCATGGATGCCGCGGGTCTGAAGTGACGCCGTGCCGGGCTTGACCTCAACAGCCGTTGAGCTCCTACGGTGACCCGTGTGACTGACACCGCGACGATTACCAGCGGCAGCTGGCGTGAACTGTTGGGCCCGAAGAATCTTGGGGCCTCCACCGTGCTCGCGGGCGGTGTGGCGCTGTATGCGACCAATGAATTTCTGACGATCAGCTTGATGCCGAGTGCCGTCGCCGAGATTGGCGGCGAGCGGCTGTACGCCTGGGTGGTCACGGTATACCTGGTCGCCTCCGTGGTAGCGGCGACCACCGTGCATTCACTCCTGATGCGCATGGGCCCACGGTTGTCATACCTGTTGGGTCTCAGCGTGTTCGGTGCGGGCAGCCTGGTGTGTGCGGCCGCGCCGACCATGGAGATCGTGCTCGTTGGTCGCACGGTCCAGGGCGCGGCCGGTGGCCTGCTGGCAGGCCTTGGCTACGCGGTGATCAACACGGCGCTGCCCAGTTCGCTGTGGACCAAGGCGTCGGCGTTGGTGTCCGCGATGTGGGGGGTTGGCACCCTGGTCGGCCCTGCAGCCGGCGGCCTGTTCGCCCAATACAGTTCGTGGCGTTGGGCATTCGGCGTGCTGGTCGTGCTGACCGCCGCGATGGCCATCCTCGTTCCCATCGTCCTGCCGGGACGTCGCGAAACCAACGGCGTCGACCGGGTGCGGAGCGCGATCCCGGTATGGTCGCTGCTGCTGCTCGGCGGGGCCGCCCTCGCTGTCAGTGTGGCCGGAGTTCCGCACGACGCCAGGGCGACGGCCGCGCTGCTGGTCCTCGGGGCCGCGCTGGTCGCGGTCTTCTTGTACGTCGACCGTCGCCTGCCCGCAGCGGTGCTGCCGCCCAGTGCATTCGGGCCGGGTCCGCTGAAATGGATCTACCTCACGCTCGGTGTGTTGATGGCGGCCACCATGGCCGACATGTACGTGCCGTTGTTCGGTCAGCGGCTGGCCCACCTGACACCGGTGGCGGCGGGTTTCCTCGGCGCGGGGCTGGCCATCGGCTGGACCGTCGGCGAGATCAGCAGTGCCACACTGCGCAGCAGCAGGACGATCGTGCGGACCGTGGCGGTCGCCCCACTGGTGATGGCGACCGGTCTGGCGCTTGCCGCGGCCACGCTGCACGACGACGCGTCCTTCTGGTTGGTGGCGGTGTGGGCGGTGGCGCTGCTCATCACCGGCACCGGTGTGGGCATCGCGTGGCCGCACCTGTCGGCGTGGGCGATGAGCCGCGTCGACGATCCCGCAGAAGGTCCGGCCGCCGCCGCCGCCATCAACACCGTGCAGCTGATCTGCGGCGCGTTCGGGGCGGGGCTGGCCGGCGTGGTGGTCAACATGACCGACACCGGTGACGCGACACCGGCGCGCTGGCTGTTCGCCGGCTTCGCGGGGCTGGCCGCCATCGGCTGCTTCGCCTCGTTCAGGTCCGGCCGCCAGAGCGCCTAGCGCTCGCTGTCGAGCATCGCCATCTGTACGGCGTCGTAGCGGTCGCCTGCCGCGGCGCCGTTCGGTACGGCGTCCTCGATCGCCGCGAGCTGCTCTGCGGTCAGCGCGATGTCGATCGCGCCGAGGGACTCTGTCAGACGCTCGCGGGTGCGCGCACCGACGAGCGGGACGATGTCGTCGCCCTGGGCGGCCACCCACGCGATCGCCGTCTGCGCCACCGAAACCCCGAGCTGCGATGCCACCTCCCGCAGGTTCTCGACAAGGGCAAGGTTGTGATCGAGATTGTCCTTGCTGAATCGTGGGCTGTGCGAACGGAAGTCGTTGGCGCCCTGGCGGTCCGCCGACCAGTGGCCGCTGATCAAGCCGCGGGACAGCACGCCGTACGCGGTGAGACCGATGCCGAGTTCGCGGCACGTCCGCAGGATCTCGCCTTCGACGCCGCGCGAGATCAGCGAGTATTCGATCTGCAGGTCGCTGACCGGAAGCACGGCATCAGCGCGCCGGATGGTATCGGCGCCGACCTCGGACAGCCCGAGCTGTCGCACGTACCCGGCGTCGATCATCTCCTTGATCGCGCCGACGGTGTCTTCGATCGGCACGCGGGTGTCGAGCCGAGCCGGGCGGTACACGTCGATGTAATCGGTGCCGAGTCGCTGCAGCGAGTACGCCAGTGACGTCTTCACCGCGGCGGGGCTGGCGTCGAAACCCAGGAACGACCCGTCCGGCCCGCGCTGACCACCGAACTTCACGCTGATCTGGACGGCGCCGCGGTCACGTCCGCGTAGTGCGTTGGCGAGGAGCATCTCGTTGTGGCCCATGCCGTAGAAGTCGCCGGTGTCCAGCAGGGTGATGCCGGCGTCGAGCGCGGCGTGGATGGTGGCGATGCTCTCGGCGCGGTCGCTGGCACCGTACATGTCGCTCATGGCCATCAGTCCGAGTCCGATCGCCGACGTCGTCCCCAGAGTGCCAATGTTCTTGGTGTTCATGGCACCAGCATGCGTCGCGGACGACACGACGACGAGAGACCCGTTGAACCAGGGATCGGGGATCCCTGGCACAGCAGCGGCCGTGGGCCGAAGATGGCGTCATGGATCGCGATGGGCTTGCCGACTTTCTGCGGTCGCGTCGTCAGGCGTTGGCACCGGGCGATGTGGGGCTGACGGCCGGTCCTCGGCGCAGGGCGCCTGGCCTGCGCCGCGAGGAGGTCGCCCAGCTCACCGGGATGTCGGTCGACTACTACGCGCGGCTCGAGCAGCGGCGCGGCCCGCAGCCGTCGGTGGTCATGCTGTCCGCGCTGGCCCGCACGCTCCGGCTCGGGCTCGACGAGCGGGATCACCTGTTCCGTCTCGCCGGCCATGCGGCGCCGGAACGCACCGGTGGGTCGACGTACGTGCGTCCTGCGCTGATTCACGTGCTCGACCAACTCGACGACTGCGCGGCGTTCGTCTGCTCGGACCTTGAGGTCGTGCTTGCCCAGAACCGGCTGTCGAGGTTGTTGATGGGGGATTTCAGGCCGTTCGGCACGAGCATCGAAGCAAGCGTTGCGTGGAGGTGGTTCACCGAACCGGCGGCGAGCGCGATGTACCCGCGAGAGGACTGGGAACACCAGGCCCGCATCCGCGTCGCGAACCTGCGGGCGACGTGGTCGCGTCGTCGCGGCGACGCCGACGTCGAGGCGCTGGTCAACGGATTGCTCACGCGCAGCGAGGAATTCCGGGTGATGTGGGAGCGGCACGAGGTCGGCGTGCCGTGGGAGGACCACAAGACGTTGGTCCATCCGCGGATCGGGTCCGTCACCGTCGACTGCGAGATCCTCGCCACCGCAGACGGCGATCAGCGGTTGATCATTCTCAGCGCGCCGCCGGCGTCAGAGGCGTACGGAAAGCTCAAGCTGCTCGGCGTGCTCGGTGACCAGGAGGTCGGCGCCTGACCGGGTCCGCTTAGTCGGGATCGTCGTCGAGCTGGCGGATCGCGGTCACGCCGTCGATGCCGGCCAGCACGGTCGGTGCGGTGAGAATTCCCCGGCCCGACAACGTCAGCAGCACGCCGGAGTTGGCTGTTCGACCGTGCTCGCCGGGAGCATCCGCGGCCAGGTCGGTGAGCTGCCATTGGTGCCGATCACACGCCTGCAGTAGGCGACTCATGACGCCACGGCCCTCTTCGTAGGTGACGTGCATGGTGACCGACCCGCTGAGCCGGGCCGACAGCCGCTTCGCCAGCGGCATGAACCCGACGATGATGAGAAAGTGCATCGCCGTGACCGTGACGGCGAGCAGAATCAGGCCGGAGCCTGCGGCCATGCCGATGGCCGCGGACTCCCACACGGCGGCCGCCGTGGTGAGACCGTGCACCGATCCACGGCGGAAGATGATGATGCCCGCGCCGAGAAAGCCGATGCCCGAGACGATTTGGGCTGCCACACGGGAAGGATCGACGACCACGAGGCCGTCCTGCAGGACGTCGGTGAAGCCGTACTTGCTGACGAGCAAGATCAACGCCGCGGCAGTGCCCACGATCGTTTGCGTCCGCACTCCCGCGCTCTTGCCCTGAATCTCGCGCTCCAGCCCGATCAGCGCGGTCAACCCGAAAGCGGCGAAGAGCTCGATGATCTGCCGTGGCCCCTGGCCGGGGCCGCCGAAGAACGGCTGATCCGCTGCCAGCCAGAGATCCATGGGGACAAATTAACCCGGCGACGGTGCTGCGATGACTTTCGGCGCGCCGCGAAGTCTGTATATCGAGGCCCAGTTTCGAGTTCAAGGAGTGATATCAATGCCAACGACTCTCACCGCGTATCCCGCCGTTGCCACCCGTGACGAATGGCTGGCCGCACGCAAGAAGCTGCTGGCGCGCGAACGCGAGGTCACGCACCTGCGGGACGCCGTCAACGCAGAACGGCGCCGGCTGCCGATGGTCAAGGTGGAGAAGGACTACGTGTTCGAGGGGCCCGAAGGCGAACTGCGCCTCGTCGACATGTTCGAGGGCAGGCCCCAGCTGTACATCCACCACTTCATGTGGATCGACGCCACCGACGAGGGCTGCCCGAGCTGCACGATGGCCGCCGACCTCACGTTCACCGAGAAGGACCGCGCGCTGCTCAATGCGAAAGGCGTGACGTTCGCGGCGGTTTCGCGGGCGCCGTACGCCAGCATCGCCCGGTACAAGGGCAAGCACCCCGAGTGGACGTTCCCGTGGTACTCCTCGCGTGACAACGACTTCAGCTACGACTATCACGTCACGCTTGATCCGGCGCGCGCGCCGATCGAGTACAACTACCGCTCGCTCGACGACTTGCACGCGGCCGGGTTCGGCGACGACCTGCTGCGCGGCGACTGGCCGGGAGCCAGCGTGTTCGTGCGGCGTGGCGACGAGGTGTTCCACACCTATTCGGCCTTCGCCCGCGGCCTTGACCATTCGGCGCCGGGCTACCCGTTCCTCGATCTCACGCCGTACGGCCGCCAGGAGAACTGGGAGGACTCGCCTGCGGGTTGGCCACAAGGCGTTGACGCGGTGGGAGTGCCGATGGACGAGCCGTCCGACCGGTAGCGATCACCACGATCCAAACGCTGGGCCGGTGCCTGCCCTGATGGCAAGGTCATATCCGTCGCGGGTGTGGCCGAGTGGCTAGGCACCGGCCTGCAAAGCCGTTTACACGGGTTCGAATCCCGTCACTCGCTCGCTACCATCTGCGGATGGCCAAGGTCGAGTTGACGCGTGAGCTGTCACTGAGTCCCGAGGAGGCGTGGGCGCACGCATCCAACCTGTCCGAGCTCGGCGACTGGCTCCAGATGCACGAGGGTTGGCGGGGTGATGTGCCTGCCGAGCTGACCCAGGGGGCGACGCTCGTCGGTGTGGCAGGCGCGAAGGGGATGCGCAATCGGGTGACGTGGACCGTGCGCAAGCTCGACCCGCCCAGGCTGCTGGACCTGACCGGCAACGGCGTCGGCGGCACCAAATACGCGCTCACGATGACCGTTGTCCCCAAGGCGTCAGGTTGCGCCTTCACCGTCAAGGTCGACCTCGGCGGCAGGCCGCTGTTCGGGCCCATCGGAGCAGTGGCCGCGCGGGCGGTGAAGGGTGACATCGAGCGCTCGATAGCGAAGTTCGAGTCGCTCTACACCTGATCGCGCGTTGCCGCGCAAACCGCAGAACCCTAATTCGCATGCACGACAGCCGGGTTCAGCTCACCTCGGCACGTTGCGGGATCACAGCCGTTTCCCAGTGAATTGCCAGGGGATAGGATGTTTTCGGGTCGGTAGGCGGATTTGGCTGCAGTAGTAGGGATTTCATCGTGAAAATGAAAACGATCGTGACCCAAGGGGCAATCGCGGGTGCGCTGGGTTTGACCGCGCTGGGCGTCGGCGCCGGGTCGGCCAACGCCGACCAACCGATTCCCAGCTCACCGGGGATGACGTGGAAGCTCGATAAGCCCCACTGGGACGACGATTGGGACGATTGGGACGACGGCCGGCGTGGTGGACCGCGCTGGGACGGCTCGGGCTATTACGGGAATGGGCCATGCGTGTGGGTGCCCCCAGCGGTCTCGATGTGGGTGCCGCCGGCTGTGTGCTAATTGCAGTTAACTGACCGGGTCCGCAAGTTCTGGGTGCGACTCGATCAGCTTCAACTCGTGCGACACGTCCAGTGACCGCGTGAGCAGCACGTAGCCAACGCCGGAAACCACGAGGCCGACGATGAACGCGATGTCGACCTCGCCCATGGCCGCGGCCACCGGGCCGACGTAGAACGGCAGCACCACGAACGGGATCTCGGCGGCGATGCCGACGAGGAACGCCGTCAGCCCACGCCACGACCAGGCGCCGTAAATTCCGGTGGGGGTGAACAGGTCCGCGATCGCGTAATGGCCACGGCGAACAAAGAAGTAGTCGGTCAGGTTCACCGCGGTCCACGGGACCAGCAGGTACAGCATGATCAGCAACGTGGTGTTCAGCGCGGTCGTCGCATTCGACAGCAGCAGGCTCATCACGAACCAGGCGACGGCAAGCACAACGACCGTGCCCACCCGCAGTCCACGTGTCGGCTTGACGGGTTTGAAACTATCCAATGCCGTTACGACGGTGAGCATCCCGCTGTACGCGTTCAACCCCATGGTCGCCACCAACACCAGCGCCGCGACCACCGCCAGCACGGCGCCAAGGTATGGAACCGCGGCATTGCCGGTGTCGTTGATCCCGGCCAGCGCATCGCTGGCACCCAGGTAGGTGGCCATCCACGCGCCGAGGGGAATCAGCCAGGCGGGGGAGCCTGCGGCGCCGATGAACACCGAGGCGATGATCGCCGCAGGCTTGGTGACGCGGGGCAGGTATCGGCTGTAGTCCGACACATAGGGCGCATACGTGATGTTGTATGACGCGGCGACACCGAACTGGGCCAGGAACGCCAGCCAGGTGAAGCCGCCCGGTGCGGCCGGCTCGCCGGTGACTGCGCCGAACAACACGCTGACGGTCAGAATTATCCAGAGCGGCAACGAGATCCAGAACAGCACGCGAAACGATTTGTGCAACAGGTCGTGACCGTAGATCGCCAACAAGGCCGCGATCACCGTGATCGCCACGGCCACCATGACGGGGTTCCAGCCGAAGATGGACTGCAGCCCGGACTTGATGATGACGACGTCGACGACGTTGAAGCCCACGAACGTGAACAGCGTGCCGATCAACGGCAGCAGCACGCCGCGGAAACCGAACTGGGCGCGGGACTGGATCATCTGCGGAAGGCCGAGAACGGGTCCCTGGGTGGCGTGAAACGCCATGAACAACGTGCCGAAGGCGATGCCTGCGATGCCCGCGACGATGGTCCACCCCAGCGACAACCCGAGGCTCGGCCCGACAAAGCCAAGGGCAAGGGTGAACGGCTGAAAGTTGCCGACGAACCAGAACGGGCCCTGATGGCTGACCTTGCCGTGCCGCTCGCGCTCTGGCACGAAGTCGATTGACCGTGTCTCGATCCGGGAAACTGCTGGCGATTCCACGGGTCACACCCTGCGCGGCCCTCCGCAGCGGCGCTATCGCAAAGATGTCCAAACTGCCTAATGGGTGTGGACAAAGTGTCCAACAGCTGGACGGCGCCGCGTAGCGTGTCGATCCATGACCAGGATCGCGTGTGCGCAGTTCGCCCCCACGATCGGCGATCTGGTGGCCAATGCCCACCTTATCGACCGGCAGATTCGCGCCGCCGTCGCCGCGGGCGCCGACGTCATCGTGCTGCCAGAACTCGCGACATCCGGCTACATGTTCAACGACGCCGACGAAGCCGAAGCCGCGGCGCTCAGCGCGGACAGCCAGTCGTTCGCCAATTGGGCGGTAGCGGCAGGCAATTCGATCGTCATCGGTGGATTCTGCGAGCTCGGCGACGACGGGAAGCTGTACAACAGCGCGGTGATGGTCGACGCCTACGGCATCCTGGCGCACTACCGCAAGACCCATCTGTGGGACAGGGAGAAGTTGATCTTCACCCCTGGCGACGCGCTGCCGCCGGTGGTGAAGACCAGACACGGCGATATCGCGATGATGGTCTGCTTCGACGTGGAGTTCGGTGAGCTCACCCGGCGGGTGGCACTGGACGGTGCCGAATTGATCGCCGCCCCGGTGAATTGGCCGCTGTTTCCGCGGCCCGACGGCGAGCGGCCAGGTGAGGTCATCACGGCGATGTCGACGGCGCGCACCAACAAGATCGCCGTCGCCTGCTGCGACCGGGCAGGCGTCGAACGCGGCCAGCAGTGGACGGAGGGCAGCGTCATCGTCGACCCCGACGGCTGGGTCGCCGCTGCCGCAGGTCCAGGCGCGGCAATGGCCATCGCCGATATCGACCTGGCTGCCACCCACGACAAAGCACTCACCGAGCGGGTCGACCTGTTCGCCGACCGCCGCGTCGACCTCTACTGACCGCGCAGCGCCTCGAAGATCTCCCGGTAGTGCAGATGCGCCATGAAATGGCCGCCATCGCGAATATTCAAGGTGGCACCCGGAATTCGTTGCGCCAATCGCGATGGCCAACTCGCATTGACGAGCTCGTCGTCGGTGCCGGCCCACACGTCGACGGGCACGGTGAGATCTTCCGGGGCAAATCCCCACGGCCGCATCCACGCCCGATACTCCTCGACGGCTCCGGGCAGCTGGCGAGTTGCTTCCCGCGACATCTTGGCGAACGCCTCGAAGCCGTCGTCGCGGATCACCGCGCCGTCGGCAGGCCCGAGCGTGCGTGCGGCAAGGCGGCCGTAGCGGGCCGGCGAGACACGCGCCGCGAACCGCATCATCCGGAAATACTGCTGGGCCGGCCACGGCGCCCGCTGCGACATGCGGGTGAGGAAGCGGTCCATCACCGGCAGCTCCGGATACACGCCGGGGTCGGTGAGCGGTAGCGCGCCCGCGACGATCGCCACGCTGGTGACCCGATCACGCAGCGCGTGACCGACCGCGGCCGCATACTGCCCGCCCATCGACCAGCCCATCACGGCGAAGCGGTCGACATCGAGCTGGTCCAGTAGTTCGGCGACGTCCTGCGCCCAATCCAGCACCGTGCGGCCCGGCCTGGGATCGGACAGCCCGACGCCGGGCCGGTCTGGGGAGATCAGCCGGATACCGCACGCGGCGGCGACGGGAGCCGCGGATGCGACGTCGAAGCGGCAGGCCAGACCGCCATGGGCATTGACGACAGGAAAGCCGTCACGGGCGCCGAACTCGGCGTAACCCATCGACCGTCCGTCCACCAGCCGCACGACTCGATCGACAGTGGCCTGCACCTAGCCGATCATTCCTCACCCGGCAGCTGCCCGGCGGCGTACCGCAGATCCGGCGCCGCCCCCGGGACGGGCGGCATGATGATCGCGCCGTTGCGGGTGGCTTGGGGCCATCAGCTCGATGTGCCCCGCGTGTAACGGGGTCTCCAGGAGCATCAGCACGACCCGACGCCGTTCCTTGAGGCACACATCGGCTGCCCGCACGACGAGATTCTCGTTGTAGCTGTTGGCGATTCCGCTCAGCGTCTTCACCGAACACGGCGCTACCAGCATGCCTGCCGTGACGAACGAACCCGACGACACCGCGGCGCCGATATCGCGCGGGTGGTAGATGCGATCGGCCAGTCCGCGGATATCGTCTGGCTTGTAAGGGGTTTCGTGGGCGGGCGGCAACCACCCCTGGTGCACCGACAACATGCTCCAGCTGCCGATGATCGAGTCTGATCTCTACGTCGGGCCGGCCATGGCAGGCATCGACGTGAAGGAAGTCCGCGCGCCGCTCGGCGGGCTCTCGAACATCGCTTACGCGAGGATCAACACGAGGGGAGCGGGCGACTCCAAACAGGCGCTCGGCGTCGTGCTCACCTGCTCGAAACAAGGGCTTCCGAAGATAGCCATGGTATTTGACGAAGACGTCGACATCCGGGACGACAACGCACGGTGATGATCCCGAACTGCAACACGATGACGGTCGATCCCATGATTGCCGAGGATGCGGCGCCGGGCACCGCGTCGAAGATCGGACTGGACTGCACGATCCCGATCAGTCCCAAACTCGTGTCGTCGCACTTCGATCGAAGCACCGCGTTCGTGCTCGGCGACCCACCGCCCGACGTCGTGGTGATGTCTGAGGACGAACTCACCGCGGACATGGCCGAATTGATCGCCGAAGCGCCACGCACCTGGAAGGAAATTCTTCAGCACTACACCGGGCAGCCGTACAAGACCGTTTATCGTGCGTTCAGCAACCTGCGGCCACGGCTGGGCCGGTGCGACGATGCACCCTGGTGCCGATATACGTTCTCCGACACCGATTTTGCCGTCGATGCGCCGCAACCGACGCTCTCGAGTTTCGATCCCCGGCACGGAGTGTAGGCCGCGTCACGTCAAGCCCACCGAGGTGACGTTGCTAGCGCGAACAGGACGAGATCCTGGGCAAATGGTATTCAGGTGTGAGCAATTGCACCCCTGTTCACGGGGCAACGGGTTACTGTCTCGGTTGGCGTTGCAACCGATACTGGGAGGGTACTGATGAGCGGCTACACGACCATCGTGGTCGGCACGGATGGATCGGATTCGTCGCTGCGCGCGGTGGACAAGGCCGGCCAGATCGCCGCCGGGTCGGACGCGAAGGTGGTTGTCGCGACGGCGTATTTCCCACAGAGCGAGGATCAGCGAGCCGCCGACGTGCTCAAGGACGAGGGCTACAAGATGGCCGGTAACGCGCCCATCTACGCGATCCTGCGCGAGGCCAAGGAACGTGCCATCCAGGCCGGAGCGAAGAACGTCGAGGAGAAGGCGGTCGTTGGTGCTCCAGTCGACGCCCTCGTCGACCTAGCCGAGGAAGTCAACGCGGATCTGCTGATCGTCGGCAACGTCGGTCTGAGCACGATTGCGGGCAGGCTGCTCGGCTCGGTGCCGGCTAACGTCGCGCGCCGGTCCAAGACCGACGTGCTGATTGTGCACACCACGCCGTAAGGATCAGCAACGCCGCCACGATCACCCAGTCGCCGAATCGTTGGTAGACAGTCGTGTGTGACCCGAGCGGAACGTCGATAACAAGCACGCCGCGATCGGCCGCGGACAACCAGCCGAGCCGGCCGCCGCGCGCGTCGAATGCCGAGCTGACCCCCGACAACCCGGCGTGCACCGCCGGATGACCAACCTCGACCGCGTGCACGGCCACCATGCTGGCCAGCTGGGGCTGCGCCCAGCTGCCCTGGAACGTCGAAGTCGCGCTCTGGTAGGCCAACAGCTCCGCACCGAGCTGGATTTCGCGGCGGGCCAGGTCGGAGAAAGTCGCCTCGAAACTGATCAGCGGGCCAACGGTGAGCGACCCCGTGCTCAGCACGGCCAGCCCGTCGCCGCGTCGCCGGTCCTCGGCCGCCGCTTTCGTGTGCCTGGCGGCCCAGCCGAACACCGGCCGCAGCGGCACGTACTCGCCGAACGGCACCAGCCGGGTCTTCGAATACGACCCGCGTGACCCGTCCGGCCCGATCAGTACCGACGACTTGTAGATTCCGCCCGCGGGCGCTCGCGCGTCGACGTTGACCAGAATGTCCGCGCCGATCCGCCTGGACAGCTCGGCGAGACGGGCAAGGACCTGCGGATGACCGGTGAGGTCGACGCCGACGCTGCTTTCGCCCCACACCACCAGGTCGACCCGTTGGCCAGCCAACCCTTCGGTTAACGACTCGCTGGCCGCCTGACGGGCGCTCGCCTCATCGATGTCGCCGGGTTGGACCAGCGCTACCCGCACCGTGGGCCCAGGCGCGGGTACCGGCCCCCACCAGAACCATGCTGGACCAAGGACCGCGAGGACGACGGGCAGCGCGACCAGCCGCGCGGACCGCAGCACGACCACGCCGACAATCGCGACGTTGACCGCCACGATGAGAAAGCTGGTCAGCCAGACCCCGCCCAGCGAGGCGGACGCCAGCGTCGTCGGCTGATTCCATTGGGACGCGCCAAGTGCCGCCCACGGTCCACCCAGCCGTTCCCAGGACCGGATGGCCTCGGCAGTCACCCATGCGCTTGGCAGCACCGCGACGGCGGCGAGCATGCGCCGCATGGTCGGGTCTCCGGAGAGCAATCGGTGGGCCGCCCAGCCCCACGGCAGCCACAGCGCGCCCAGTCCCGCGGCGAGCACGGCCAACAGCGGGCCCGCGCTTGGAAACAGCCAATACTGGGTGGCAAGGACATAGCCGGCCATCCCGACCCAGGCCCGCGCGGCGCCATGAAACGGGCCAGGCGCCGCGCGGATGACGAACAGCAACGGGACCAGGCCGACCCAGGCCAGCCACCACAACGACGCGGCGGGGAACGCCAGGGCGACCAGCGCGCCGGCGAACAACGCCGCCGCGAGGCCCCGAACCGAACTCAGGTGCTCGACGCCTTGGCGATGCCTGCGATCGCCGCATCGAGGGTGGCGTTGAACTCGTCGTCGCTCTGCTGCGCGGTCAGCCCCTCGGTGAGGGCACGCGAGAAACTTGCGATGACGCCGTTGTTGCGGGCCAGCTTCTCGCAGGCCTCTTCGCGGCTGTAGCCGCCGGACAACGCCACCACGCGCAGCACCTTCGGATGCTCGACGAGCTGTTTGTACAGGTTGTCGGTGTCCGGCAGCGTCAGCTTGAGCATGACGACCTGACCGTCGTCGAGGTTGTTGACGCCGTCGAGCAGCGCGGCGTTCAGCTGATCCTCGGCTTCGGCCTTGCGCGGGCTGTTGATGTCCACCTCGGGTTCGATGATCGGCACCAGACCCTTGGCCAGGACCTGCCTGCCGATCTCGAACTGCTGCGCCACGACCGCGTCAACACCCGCGCCCGGCAGCTTGATGACGGAGCGTTCCTTGGTGCCGAAGACGCCGTTGGCCACCGCGCGGTCCAGCAACTCGTCAAGGCCGGGCATCGGCTTCATCGTCTGCGCGCCGTCCTGCTCGTCGGCAAGGCCCTTGTCGATCTTGAGGAACGGCACGACGTTCTTGACGTTCCACAGGTAGTCGGCACTCGGGCGGCCCTCGATCTGGCGATCCATCGTCATCTCGAACAGGATCGCGCCCATGACGCGGTCACCGTCGAAAGCCGGGCTGGTGATGATGCGGGTGCGCATGTCGTGCACCAGGTCGAACATCTGCTCGTCGCCGGAGTAGGCGTCCTCTTCGATGCCGTAGAGCTTCAGCGCCTTGGGCGTGCTGCCGCCGCTCTGATCAAGTGCGGCGATGAATCCGGCGCCACTCTTTGCCTTTTCGAACTGTTCGGTGTTCATGTGCTCTCTCTTCCTCTTCGCCTACCAGCCGCGTTTCTTCCACTCGCCCAGATGCGGGCGCTCGTTTCCAAGCGTCGTGTCGTCGCCATGGCCCGGGTAAACCACCGTCGAGTCCCCGTAGACGTTAAACACCCGGCTTGTCACGTCGTCCAGCAATCGCTCGAAGTCGCCGTCCTGCCAGGTCTTGCCGACACCACCGGGGAACAGGCAGTCCCCGGTGAACAGGTGGGTGGCCTCGTCGGCGCCACCGAGCGCCAGCGCGACGGATCCCGGGGTGTGGCCCCGCAGATGGATGACGTCGAAGGACAGCGCACCGATGGTGACGGTGTCGCCGTTGGCGAGGACCCGGTCGGGTTTGACCGGCAGCGGTTCGGCGTCGAGCTCGTGGGCCGCCGTGGGCACTCCAGTGGTCTTGGCGACCTCGTCGAGTGCCAGCCAATGGTCCTGGTGCTGGTGGCTGGTCAGGATCAGCGAGAGCGTCGGCGCGTGCTTGTCGATGAGGTCGAGCAGGATCTCGGCGTCGTTGGCCGCGTCGATGAGTAGCGTCTCGCCCGTTTGGGAACACGTCACCAGGTAAGCGTTGTTATCCATCGGGCCCACCGAGACCTTGACAATCGAAGCGCTCCGAAGCGTTCGCCGTGCCGCGGTGCCGGGCTCAACGTGGCCGGTGTAGTTGTCGTCGACGACGGTCATGGACCTCACCCTAGCGAGCGGCTCCCGAGTGGTCGGCGAGTTGTCGGTGGGGGGACCTAGCATGGACACCGAATTGCGTCTTCTGGAAGGAACCGGGTGGCTGACCGCCTGATAGTCAAGGGTGCCCGCGAGCACAACCTGCGAAGCGTCGACCTTGATCTGCCTCGTGATGCACTGATCGTGTTCACCGGACTTTCCGGGTCGGGCAAGTCGTCGCTGGCATTCGACACGATCTTTGCCGAAGGGCAGCGCCGCTATGTCGAGTCGTTGTCGGCATACGCGCGCCAGTTCCTGGGCCAGATGGACAAACCCGACGTCGACTTCATCGAGGGCCTGTCGCCTGCGGTGTCCATCGACCAGAAATCGACCAACCGCAACCCGCGATCGACGGTCGGCACCATCACCGAGGTGTACGACTACCTGCGCCTGCTGTACGCAAGGGCGGGCAGCCCGCACTGCCCGGTCTGCGGTGAGAAGATCGCCCGCCAGACCCCGCAGCAGATCGTCGACCAGGTGCTGGCGATGGATGAGGGGCTGCGCTTCCAGGTGCTCGCACCGGTGGTGCGCACCCGCAAGGGCGAATTCGTCGACCTGTTCGACAAGCTGAACACGCAGGGCTACAGCCGCGTCCGTGTCGACGGCGTGGTGTATCCGCTGACCGACCCGCCCAAGCTCAAGAAGCAGGAGAAGCACGACATCGAGGTGGTGGTCGACCGGTTGACAGTCAAGGCCAGCTCAAAACAGCGGTTGACCGACTCCGTGGAGACGGCGCTGAACCTCGCCGACGGCATACTCGTGCTCGAGTTCGTCGATCGCGAGGACGGCCATCCGCACCGTGAGCAGCGGTTCTCCGAAAAGCTGGCCTGCCCGAACGGGCATCCGCTGGCGGTCGACGACCTGGAGCCGCGGTCGTTCTCGTTCAACTCGCCCTACGGCGCCTGCCCTGAATGCACTGGCCTCGGCATCCGCAAGGAGGTCGACCCGGAACTGGTCATCCCCGATCCCGACCTGACGCTCGCCGAGGGCGCCATCGCGCCGTGGTCGATGGGCCAGACCGCGGAGTACTTCACCAGGATGCTGTCCGGGCTCGGCGATCAGATCGGTTTCGACGTCGACACCCCGTGGAAGAAGCTGCCTGCCAAGGCGCGCAAGGCGATTCTCGAAGGCTGCGACGAACAGGTGCACGTGCGGTACAAGAACCGCTACGGCCGGACCCGTTCGTACTACGCCGATTTCGAAGGTGTGATGGCGTTCCTGCAGCGCCGCATGGAGCAGACCGACTCCGAGCAGATGAAGGAGCGGTACGAGGGCTTCATGCGTGATGTGCCGTGCCCCGTCTGCGAAGGCACGAGGCTCAAGCCGGAGATTCTGGCCGTCACGCTGTCCGCGGGCAAGCACGGCGCGAAGTCCATCGCCGAGGTTGCCGAGCTGTCGATCGCCAGCTGCGCGGAGTTCCTGAACTCGCTGACGCTGGGTTCGCGCGAGCACGCGATCGCCGGCCAGGTGCTCAAGGAGATTCAGTCCCGGCTCGGATTTCTGCTCGACGTCGGGCTCGACTACCTGTCGCTGTCTCGTGCGGCCGCGACGCTGTCCGGCGGTGAGGCACAACGTATTCGGCTCGCAACGCAGATCGGCTCGGGCCTGGTGGGCGTGCTGTATGTGCTCGACGAGCCGTCGATCGGGCTGCATCAGCGTGACAACCGCAGGCTGATCGACACGTTGATCCGGTTGCGAGACTTGGGCAACACGCTGATCGTCGTCGAACACGACCTCGATACCATCGCGCACGCCGACTGGGTCGTCGACATCGGTCCCGCCGCTGGCGAGCACGGTGGCCGAATTGTGCACAGCGGCCCTTACGACGAGCTGCTGCACAATCCGGAATCCCTTACCGGGGCCTATCTTTCGGGCAAGGAGAGCATCGAGGTCCCTGCGATCCGGCGGCCCGTTGATCGGCGACGGCAGTTGACCGTCGTCGGCGCGCGCGAGCACAACCTGCACGAGATCGACGTGGCGTTCCCGCTCGGTGTGCTGACGTCGGTCACCGGCGTCTCAGGCTCGGGTAAGTCGACGCTGGTGAACGACATCCTGGCTTCGGTGCTGGCGAACAAGCTCAACGGCGCGCGTCAGGTGCCCGGCAGGCACACCAGGGTGACGGGGCTGGACAAGCTCGACAAGCTGGTGCGGGTCGACCAGTCGCCGATCGGTCGCACACCGCGCTCCAACCCGGCGACCTACACCGGGGTGTTTGACAAGATCCGTACGCTGTTCGCGGCCACCACCGAGGCCAAGGTGCGCGGGTATCAGCCCGGCCGATTCTCGTTCAACGTCAAGGGCGGTCGCTGCGAGGCGTGCTCGGGTGACGGCACCATCAAGATCGAGATGAACTTCCTGCCCGACGTGTACGTGCCGTGTGAGGTCTGCAACGGCGCGCGCTACAACCGGGAAACCCTTGAGGTGCACTACAAGGGCAAAACCATCGCCGAGGTGCTCGACATGTCGATCGAGGATGCGGCCGAGTTCTTCAAGCCGATCACCTCGATCCACCGGTATCTGGCCACGCTGGTCGACGTGGGGTTGGGGTATGTGCGGTTGGGGCAGCCTGCGCCGACGCTGTCCGGCGGCGAGGCTCAGCGGGTGAAGCTGTCCGCCGAGCTGCAGAAGCGGTCGACGGGGCGGACGATCTACATCCTCGACGAGCCGACCACCGGTCTGCACTTCGAGGACATCCGCAAGCTGCTCAAGGTGATCAACGGCCTTGTCGACAAGGGCAATACGGTCATCGTCATCGAGCACAACCTCGACGTGATCAAGACCTCGGACTGGATCATCGACATGGGTCCGGAGGGTGGAGCAGGCGGCGGCACCGTGGTCGCCACCGGAACTCCCGAGGACGTCGCGGTCAATCCGGACAGTTACACCGGACATTTTCTTGCCGACGTGCTGGACGTGCCGCGGCCGAAGCCCAAGCGCCGCAACGGCCGAAAGGTCAGCGCGTAGCTTCTCGCCGCTCGCAGTGGCAAGAAATGGTTTGCGCCAACGCCGTAGGGTTCCGGAGACTGGCTGCCATGGGCCATGTCGAGGTCGCTCATGTCAGTCACACGCTGCCGGACGGCAGGGTGCTGCTTGACGACGTCTCGTTTCGGGTCCGCGACGGCGTCACGGCCGCGCTGGTCGGCCCGAACGGCGCAGGCAAGACGACGCTACTGCGGCTGATCGGCGGAGACCTCACCCCTGACGAAGGCAGCGTGTCGTACAGCGGCGGCCTCGGGGTGATGCGCCAGTTCATCGGCGGCATCCGCGACACGACCAATGTGCACGAACTGCTGCTGTCGGTCGCGCCACCGCGTGTGCGCGAGGCCGCGGTCGCGGTCGACGCCGCCGAGCTGGCCCTGATGGAACGCGACGACGAGGCGGCCCAGCTGCGGTATGCCACCGCGTTGACGGGGTGGGGCGACGCCGGTGGCTACGACGCCGAAGTCCTGTGGGACGCCTGCTGTGTCGCGGCACTCGGCATTCCGTACGACTCGTGCCGGTGGCGACTGGTCAGCACGCTGTCTGGGGGCGAGCAGAAGCGCCTCGTGCTCGAAGCGTTGTTGCGCGGGCCCGATCAGGTGCTGCTGCTCGACGAGCCGGACAACTATCTCGATGTGCCTGGTAAGCAATGGCTGGAGGCCCGGCTGCAGGAATCCGCCAAGACGATCCTGCTGGTGTCGCACGATCGTGAGCTGCTCAACAGGGCCGCCGAGCGCATCATCACCGTGGAGTCCCGCCACGTGTGGGTCCATGGCGGCCGGTTCGAGACGTACGCGCATGCCCGCATCGATCGCAACGACCGCCTCGACGAATTGCGCCGTCGCTGGGACGAGGAACACGTGAAACTCAAACAGCTGGTGGTCACGCTGCGGCAGAAGGCCGCCTACAACGACGGCATGGCCAGCCGCTACCAGGCCGCAGTGACCCGGCTGGCCAAGTTCGAGGAGGCCGGTCCGCCCGAGTTGGCGCCGCGGGACCAGAACATCAGGATGCGGTTACGCGGCGGTCGCACCGGCCGACGCGCGGTAATCTGCGAGCAGCTGGAACTGACCGGGTTGATGCGCCCGTTCGACGCCGAGATCTGGTACGGCGAGCGCGTTGCGGTGTTGGGCTCCAACGGCTCTGGCAAGTCGCACTTTCTGCGGCTGCTGACATCGGCGGACTCCGTCGCGCACAGCGGGGTCGCCAGGCTGGGCGCGCGGGTGGTGCCCGGCCTGTTCGCCCAGACCCATGCCCGCCCCGAACTGGCCGGCCGCACCCCGTGCGAGATCGTGATGACGGAACACGCCCGGCTGCGCACCGACGCCATGGGTGTGTTGGCCCGCTACGAGCTGCAGGTCTGCGCCGAGCAGCCGTTCGAGTCGCTGTCCGGTGGTCAGCAGGCCCGGCTGCAGATCCTGCTGCTGGAACTGGGCGGCGCGACGCTGCTGCTCCTCGACGAACCCACCGACAACCTCGACCTGGCCAGCGCCGAGGCCCTGCAGGAGGGGCTCGAGGCGTATGAGGGCACGGTGCTGGCGGTCACCCACGATCGGTGGTTTGCCCGCTCGTTCGACCGCTTCCTGGTGTTCGGGGCGGACGGTTCGGTGTTCGAGTCGCCCGACCCGGTATGGGACGAGGCCAGGGTCGTCAGGCCGGTGTGACGTGCTAGCCCTTGGACAGCGGCGAAGGAAAGCGCGGGCTGATCCGCACGCCGCAGGCCCATTGCGTGAGCTCGTCGGCCCGCCGCTGCAATGCCCGCTTCGCGTCGCGGCCGGGATCTTCGCACAGCCGCAACTCGACTCGGCCGTCGGCATCCTGACCCCACGCCCCGACGATCCGGCCGTTCCACCATGCGGTCGGCCCGCCGTTGCCGTTCGTGTCGAACACGTGCGCCCGGTGCGCGCCGACGTACCAGTCCCTGTCGTACCAGCCCATCGTGGTGACATCCAGGCCTGGCAGCAGCGCCGCCCATGGCTCGGTTGACGGCTCGATCTCGAGATCGTCGGGCAGCACGAAGCCCGTGACGCCGTCGAGGTCGACCTCGACCGCATCGATGTCGGCCAGCGCGCTTCGCGCCCAGGTCAGTGTGTTGCCGAACCACCACTTGATGTCGGTGACGGTCGCGGGGCCGAACGCACCCAGCCATCTGCGGACCAGTTCGGCGCGCGCCACGTCGGGCGCCTCGGCGTCCACGGCGGTGCCCAGCCAGTCGGACATTGTCACCCAGCGTGGCCGCGAGTTGGTCCACGCACCGTCGTTCGGTCCCCGGACGATATCGCCTCGCACCGACAGTGCAGTCAATACCCTTGGTGCCAAAGGTGTTTCGCCGCCCCAGCGCTTACCGGGTGCATAATCGTGGCTGCCTGCCAACTCGGGCAGCGCGGCGCGCAGTTCCTTTGCGCTGGCCTCGCCGTGCTCGGCGAGATGCCGCAATACCGCGGCACCCGCGGTGTCGAGCCACTTCTGGCCGTCGGCGGTGATCCCGGCCTTCTCCGCGTCGGCGACCAGCCGCCTGCGTTCGCTGTCGGCCACCCGATCACTGGCCCCCGACTGGATCAAGCACAGGTCGTCGATGCGCACCATCCAGAGCGTGCGGCGCATCGCGAGGTGCTTGACCAGCGAGCGGCGTTGGTAGAGCTCGGCATCCAGGTCGGCCACTACGAAGCCGGGCAGCCGTGCCCACAGCGACAGATACGGGGTGGCGGGATCGGTCGAATGCAACCCGACGAGATCCGCCGTCACGCCGCCGATCGACGTGGCGTGCTCACTCAGGAAATGCCGCCGCGCAAGGCGGGCCCGCCGCTCGTCAACCGTGAAAGACCGCACAGTTTCCGCACGGTACCGATGGTCACCGACAGAATCGGGCCAAAGTTTGGGATCGGTAGCGGTCCCACCCGTCTTGACTTCTGCGTAGCGGCGCCACCGAGGTGACGCATGAACGAAGGGAAGATCGATGAAACGAGTTGTCGCGGGTCTGATCGGATTGATCGCCACGGCCGCCGTGCTGGTGGGCTGCTCCGATGACAAGGGCAGTGAGCCTGCGCCTGCGCCGACCACTGCCGCAGCCGGGGGCTCCGAGGTCACCACGGGCGGAGGCGCTACCGAGATCAAGGTCGAGGGCGCCGACTTGGCGGGGGTGGACCCCGCGTCGGTGACCTGCGTCAAGCAGGGCGGCAAGATCAACATCGGCAGCGGTGCGGCCGGTCCTGGACAGGCTCTTGGTGTGGTGATGACCGACGAGGCCACGCCCAAGGTCGAGTCGCTGGCCCTCGTGGTCGACGGCAATGCCCTCGCGGTCAGCGACATGATGGGCGTCAAGACCGGCTCGGCCGAGGTCAAGGCCGACGGCAGCAGCTACACCATCACCGGTGAGGCCCAGGGTGCCGATATGAAGAACCCGATGGCAGGCATGATCACCAAGAAGTTCGAGATCAAGGTGAGCTGCAGCTGATCAGTCCACACTCCGACAAGCGGCGGGCGTGCCATGCACGCCCGCCGCTTCCTAGACTTCAAGCCGTGACCGTGGAGACAGAGCTAGCGCATACGCGTCACCTGATCATCGCCGCCGACGAGGTCGCGGCGAAGGAGAAGCTGCTCGCACTCGGGGAGAAGATCGAGGACGGGCAGCGCGATGATCAACTGCTGGAGATCTTCGCCCAGCTCGGCGAGCTCTACCTGGTCCGCACCGCCTACCAAGGAACCGAAGAGGGCCTTCGCCGCATGCGGGACATCATGGCCCGCTACTCGGGGAACCGGACAGGCACCCGGTCCGATGTCGACGTGCAGGGCACCATTGCAAGCGTCGACATCGATCGCATGCTCCTGCGGTACTCGCGCAGGGCGCATTTCCTCGAGACGGGACTGGCTGCCGCGCACGGCGACCACGAGAGTGCCGAGGCCGCACTTCTGGTCCTGACCGACGACACCGTAGCTGCCCCGGATCTCGCTGCCGAACACGCATACCTGAAGACCTATGCACGGATTCTGTGCGCGGTGGCACTGTGCGATGACGACCTGCACGTGCGATCGGTTCCCTTGTGGGAGAAAGTGATCGACGCACTCGATCGTCTGGGCGCCGGAGGCGAATTCGACGACCACCTCTTGGTCATCGGCGGTACCGGCTACGGGCGGTTCTGCATCGAGACCGGCCGGCTCTCAGAAGCCGAACCGTGGCTGCGGCGGGCAGGCGCGAGGGCAGCGGCGCGCGGGTGGGCATTAGCCACCTCCAGGACTCAACTGGAGCGGGCCACGGCCTGTTGGCTGACCGGCGACCGCGCAGAAACCCAACGCCTTGTCCACGAGGCCTATCCCGCAATCGCCGAGAGTTGGCGGGCGCACGAGGTGTCGAGGAGCTGGCTGTACCTTGGCCTCATTGCCCTGTCGATCGGTGAGCTTGACGACGCCGACGAGCGTTTCGGGCACGCGGAGCGGCACTGGCGGGAGATCGAGAAGCCGCTGCACATTCATCGTATTCTGTTGCAACGCAGCTGGGTTGATGTCTTTCGGGGTGACTTCGACGCGGCGCGTGCGCGGACGAACGAGGCGCGCGAACTGCTCGACTCATGGCCGCGGCACAGCTGGCTGCAGTACGCGCGCCTCGACGACCACCTCGGTGGCATCTGGCGCGCGGACGCGTTGGCAGACCCGCAGCATCCGAAGGAAAAGCTCGAGCGGGCAGTCGAACTCAAGGTGCCGGCCGCGCTTGCCGTCGATTCGGTGCGGCACTCGATCGCCGACGCCGACGCCAGGATGCGGTGGGCGACCTATGTTTCTGCCAGGATCCTGGCAGGCGCGTTCGCCGTCGCGTGGGAATCGGAGAACACCGAGCTGGTCAGTGAACTGGTCGAATATCACAGTGCGCGGGGCACTTTCAGCGCGGAACCGGACCGGGAAGCCGAAGCGTGGACCGGCGCGGCGACGGTCGAGGTACCCCTTGAGGCCGTCGAAGAGTACGCCCTTGTCGCCGCAGGCGAGTCGCCGTCGGGTGGTGGTACCGCACTCACCAGGCTCGGCCCGCTCCCGCCGCTGCAGATGGACCCGACCACCGCGCCGATCATGACTCGCTTTCGCGAGCTGGCGTTCGAACGGTACGGCCGCGACGTCACCGCCGCTGGCGCCGCATGGTCGACGTGGCCGTGACGGTCACACTGGTGCTGCGGTTCGCCGACGTCGGGATCGCCACGTATGCCAGCCTGCGCGTCGTCGGAGAACCATCGCGAACGGTGACGTGGGTGGTCGACGAAGAGGGTCTGGTCGCGGCGCTGGACGTGTTGGCCGAAGCGCTTCCTGACCCTCGCGAGTCCGAAACCCGGCGTGACGCCGTGGATCGGGCGATCACCAGGGGGCCGTTCGCGACACCGGAATCCGAACGGGCGATCGCAATCACACTGGGTGCGCAACTTCTGCCTGCGCAGGCCTGGCAGCTGCTTGTCGACTGCGTGTCGTCGCCGCGCGCCGCGCTGTTCGTCTCGCCGAGCGCACGGCTGGCCCGGGTGCCGTGGGGTCTTCTTGCGATGCCAGGCGAGGATGGGTTTCGTCTCATGGAACTCGTCGACGTGCTGATGGCGGCGCCGCCGAACATCGTGAACACGTCACGCAACCCGGCGCGATGGGAGGATCGGCGCGACGGCCCCGCGCTCCTGGTCCTCGACCCGCGCGTGCCGGGGCAACGGCCGGACTCCGCGCTGGGCTCGGTGCTTGGCAGGCCGTCCGAAGAGACCGCGCTGGCAAGGCATTTCGCCGGGTTGATGACATCGACGGCGGTGCTGCCGGGTGTCGGCACCTCGGTCGAGTTGTTCCGGCGCGCCGACGCAGGCCGCACCTGGCTGGCCGACCTGTTGGCGTGCGGGCCGAGCAGGCTGCTCTACGTCGGCCATGCCACCGCTGCCGACGGCGATGTGGGACATGCGTATCGAGCGGCGCTCCATCTGGCCGACGACCGTCCGCTGACTGCGGCGGACCTGATCTCGCTCAAGCTGCCGATGCCGCCCCGCGTCGCACTGCTCGCGTGCGCATCCGGCGGGGATTACCGTTTCGACGAGGCGACCGGTCTGGTGGCGGCCATGATTCTCGGTGGTGCCCAGCTGGTGACCGCCACGCTCTGGTCGTTGCCTACCACGGCCGGCTATCGCCAGTTCGCTTCGAACGCAGATGATCTCGATCCGATGGCCGACGCGATCATCGCAGTCGACCTGGCGCACACAACAGCCGACGCCGGCTACGCGGTCAACGCCTGGCAGCGCGAGCAGATGCGGCGGTGGCGCGACGGCGACCTGACCGCCAGCCCGCTCTACTGGGCAGCGCTGGTCAGCTTCGCCGTCGACGGCGCCCGTTGATGTCAGCTCGGAGGCACGCACACCGCGACGGCGGACTCGTCGCGGTAATACGTGTCGATGACGCAGCCGGGGGAGACGCTGGCCAGCGACGACGCCGGTATCAGTGTCGTCTCGTTGGCGGGAAACTGGCCGCCGCCGGGCCTGCGGACCATCACGGCGAGCTCGACCTCGCGATAGTCCTCACGGGCGGTGCCGGTGGGACGCATGCCGGTGACGACGGCGTGGGACTTGGTGCCGTTCCGGATCAAATCGAGCTGTTCGCCGGTGAGCAGGCCCTTGCGCACCAGCATTTCGTCGAACGCGGCGCTGACGGCGAGCATGTCGTCGAGCGTTGCGAGCCGCTCGCCGGATTCGGCCATGGCCGGATCGACGCCGCGAATCGCGGGTTTGGAAGCCAATACCAGCGCTGCAGAGCAGACACCGAAAATGCAGAGAGACCAGAGCAAGGCGGCGTATGACATGCCAGTACTTTCCGACCCACCGTCGGCTACCGAACCCAACTTCTATGCTGTTGGGAACCGAACCCACCTCCTATCCTGTTGAGATGAGCGCGGGAATTCCAGTGGCCACGACGCTCGCCGTCACCCAGCCGCGCCGGGCCGTCATCGACCGCGCGTGGCGGGCGATCGGTCCTGGCGTTGAGGTGCTCAGCAGCCACGACGGCAGCCCGCTGACCCGGACCGTCAAGCGGATCATCGATCCGTTGGTGCTCCGTTTGCGCTCCAATACCCAGTTCTCAGCGCCATTCGTGGCACCGGGTGTTGCCGAGGCGATGCACGAGGTCATCGTCGGCAACGGCCCGCAGTTACGGGCCGCTGCGGCGTGGTTCGAAATCCTCAAACGCGAGCGGCGCCGGTTGCGCATCACCACGGGCAACGCGCAGGAGCTGTACTTCCCGGTCTGTTTCGAGCTCGCGGTGACGAAAGGGGCACCCGCCCAACAGGATCACGCGGCCGCGGAAGCGGTGCTGCGTGATGTGCACGCCGACAGGGACCGCACCGCGATCGAAGTTCTCAACCAACACCTTTCGGACCGGCACGTCGTGGAGACACTGTCGGACCAGCTCAGCCGCAGTTGGCGCGACGTACGGGCGGGCGCCGAGATCACCGGCCCGTTCATGGCAGGCCTGACCACCGTTCTCGGCCCCGCGGACGGCCACACCGCCGCGGTGGCACGCCAGCGCGTGTGGGATGCGTTGATCGCCGACGCGGCGCCGTACAACCTTGGCGCGGTGGCGCGCAGCCAATCCTCCGAGCTGCCGTGGTCGATCGTCGAACTCGGCCTCAGTTCCGTTGAGCCGCAACCACCACCGCCCATCGTGAGCGGTCCGGACCGCGATCGCCCGCTGAACCGCGCGGTGGCCGACCGCGTCCGCGGCACGCTGCGCCGGGCGCTGGATCGCGACGAGCTGCCCGATATCCCAATGCTGTGCGCGGAGGAGGTCGACAGGGCGTGCGCGCCGTGGGGCCTGCTGGCCGAGGACAAGCAGGCCACCCTGATCGCCGGTATCGAGATCGCCTCCTGTTTGGCGCCGCTGGCCGAGGGCACGGTGACGCGCTACCACCTCGCCAGTCACATCCAGGCCCGGCTGCGCAAGGAGGCGTACGTGTTGCACGCGCGCCGCTATCTCGCCGACGGCGGCCCTATTCACCCGCGACAGCAGCAGGTGATCGACGATCTCGCCGCGTTCGAACGGCCGTATCTGAGCCGGTTGTGGGCGCGGTTGCACGGGCGCGATGTCTGGCAGGAGCCCTGCGACGACGTCGACGACGTGCGGGGGCTGCTTGACGGTGTGGCGCGCTCGGTGAGCCTTGACCATCGGCAGCGGATCAAGTCGATGCTCGAATTGCAGGTGGCGGGATGAGACTGGTCGCCGATTCCGGTCTGTGGAGCACCGGCCCGCTTGCCGAGTCCACCCCACTGGCAGCAGTGCTCGAAGTCAGCGGCGCCGTCATGTCGTGGACGGTCGACGACCCGTCGGGCGCCGCTTCGATCGCGTTCACCGACCTGCCAGAGGCCGATTGGCTGTGGCGCATCCTCGGGGAATCCGGGCACACGGCCGTCGCGGCGGCGCTGGGTCACCGCTCACCCGACGAGGCGCAGACCGTCGAACTGGCCGGCGTCGACGTGCGGGCGGGATCTCTGGAGCCACTGCGACGGTTGGCGCTGGGACACTGGCTTCGGCGCTGGTGGCCCGCGAGCAATCGGGACGGAATCGCCGCTCTCGACCCGGCTCTCCTTGACGCGGAGATCGCGTTGCTGACGGTCGCCGTTCAGGACTTCTTCACCGAGGACACGTTCGACTCCGACGTCATTGGTCTCATCCGGCCGCATTCCGTTGCCCTCGGTTCCCTTGCCTTAGAAGGTGATCCGCGGGTCACCGAGCTTGTGCGGGCGTGCTCAGAGCTGGCCGAGGACGTCGGCGTGGAGCTTGAGGCGGATTTCGGGGCGGTGCCGTCGAGGGCAAGCCGCCGCGACGACTACGCGCTCGCCGCGGGGCCCGATTCCGGGCAGCGCGGCTCGGCGATCGCGAGGGGGGCGAGCTCGATCAATTGGGCCGCCGTCCCTCCGGGCATCTTCGATGCCGCCGAGAACACCGTGCAGTGGCGCATCGAGCCGGCCGAGACCGGCACGAAGTCCGTTGTGCAGGTGGAGTTGTCGGGGGTCGGCTCGCCGGCCGGAATCGCGGTGCAGCTGAGATCGGCCGGCATCATCGGAACAGGTGTCCTTGCCGCCGACGGCGCCGCGACGGTCTCGCTCGTCGATGCTCAACAGCAGCCCATGACGGAATCAGCGGCGTGGGACCACGATTGGCGGTCGACCACCGTGACGGTGGGGGTCGGCCTTGACGAATCGCCCCAATTACGGGAGCGGATCCGTGATTTCGCGAGGGCCAGGCTGAATCGGCCGGCTGACGATGCGTTCCTCGCCGAGATCCTGGCCGCCGAATCGGACTACTGAGAGTCGTCCTCGGGCTTGCCCATGGATTCGCGGATCTGCGCGAGCCGCTCGGCGGCCGCGCGTTGACGTGCGTCGTACTGCTCCTCGACGGTGCGGCCTTCGGGCGTCTCGGCGGCCAGTTCGGCCGCACCGATGGCCGTGCCGTAGCGCGTCTCGATCTTCTCGCGCACCGAATCGAACGTCGGCACGCCGCTGGCGGTGTATCCCGTGTCGGGGGGTTCGACCGGTACCGCGGCGGCGGTGGCCGGTGGCGCGGTGTCGGGCTGTAGCGCAACGTCGTCCACAAGCTCGCCCTCGATCACCGGATCCGGTTCGGGTGTGGTTTCGTCGGGCATGCCGCTCACGGTACTCGTTACTTGGAGGCCTGCACGTACGGCGCGGACTGCGGTGCCGATGGCGGTGCGGTCGGTGGCGGTGCGGCCGGCGGCGGCGGTCCTGGCAGCGGGACCGCGGGCACGCCAGGTGTGCCGATCTGGCTTGCCATCCACGGCAGCGCCGATGCGAACGCGTGCGAGGCGAACGGCCAGTCGTGCTTGCCGGGCTGGGTGACCACCGCGCATCGGATGCCATTGGCACTGCCCAAACCACACAGCGAGTTCGCGGCCGCCGTCTGGTCGGTGGAGTTGACCGAGTTCGTGTCGAACCAGCCCGTCACGCCGGAGTACGCGCCGTGGCGGGTGATGACCGTCGACGGATCGAAGGATGCGTAAGCGGCGGCGTTGCCGTTGAACAGGCGGTCGATGGTCTGGGCCTTGTTGCCAGAATTGGGGCTGAGGTCACCGGCGATGTCCTCGAACGCGCTGAACATGTCGGGATGCATCACGGCCAGGTCCACAGCGCACGTGCCACCCATCGACCAGCCGACGATTCCCCAGTTGGCCCGATTGGGACTCACGCCGTAGTGCGAAAGCATGTACGGCACAACATCTTTGGTGAGGTGGTCGGCGGAGTTGCCGCGTGCGCCGTTGACGCATTCGGTATCGTTGTTGAACGCGCCGCCAGGGTCGACGAACACCAGGACCGGCGCGTTGCCGCCATGAGCTGCGGCGTAGTCGTCGATGGTCTTGACCGCGTTACCGGACCGCACCCAGTCGGCGGGGGTGTTGAACTCGCCGCCGATCATCATGATCGTCGGCAGCGGAGGAGGGGGATCGGTGGCATACCAGGCCGGCGGTAGGTACACGAGCTCGTCACGGTGCCTGAATCCCGACGCCGTGTCGGCGATATCGACAGGCACCAGCGTGCCCTTGGCGGGGATCTGGTGCTGCTTCTGCATCGCGGTCACCGCGATCGGGTCCGTCTGATCGGGCAGCGGTCCTGCGGTCCACTGATTCCATGCGGTCAGCACGGTCGGGTAGTAGCCGACCCACAGGTTCAGAGACAGTCCCGCGCACAGCACGGCCAGCGGTACCGCCAACAGTGACACCCCGCGGCGCCACCACCGGGCGCCTCGCCAGCCGGCGACCAGCACTCCGCCCGCGACACCCGACAGCGCGATCCAGACCCACAGCGACGGGGGCGCCGGGTTGTCCGCAAGCCCTTCCGATGCGACGTACCAATACGCCGTGACGGCGAGTGCGACGCCGACGAGCACCGCCCACGGCACCCACACGAACCGCCACCGGCGGGTCCGCCAGCCGATCGCGGCGATCAGCGCCACCACCGCGACGACCTGTACGGTCGTCGGAATCCAGCCATGCATCAGCGACAGGTGATGGCGAATCTGCTCGGTCAGTGTCACGGCCATATCGTGGCCGCCAATCCTTGTAGCCAGCTGTCAGCCAACTGTGGACAGCCGCCAAACAGCGGCCTAACGCGGCCGACAGGCACCATGTTGGGGTGCGTGTACTGGTGGTCGAGGATGAACGAGTGCTCGCCGACGCGATCGTGGCCGGCCTGCGTCGCCACGCCATGGCAGTGGACGTTGCCTACGACGGTGACGGGGCCCTTGAGCGTGCGACGGTAAACGAATACGACGTCGTCATCTTGGATCGCGATCTACCGTCCGTCTCCGGCGACGTCGTCTGTGCCCGGCTGGCCGAATCGGGTGTTGCCACGAGGATCCTGATGCTGACGGCGGCGACCGCAGTCGTCGAGCGGGTGGCCGGTTTACGGCTCGGCGCCGACGATTACCTGACCAAGCCCTTCTCCTTCGCCGAGCTGGTTGCGCGCGTGCATTCCCTTGCTCGACGGTCACGTCCGGCGATCTCACCGGTCCTAGAACGAGCTGGCATCCGGCTCGACCCGCATCGGCGCACGGTTTCGCGCAACGGTGCGCCGATTTCATTGACGCTCAAGGAGTTCTCTGTACTCGCTGAGCTTTTGCGCGCCGATGGCGGCGTGGTTTCCGCAGAGGCGCTGTTGGAGAAAGCATGGGATGAGCACATCGATCCATTCACCGGAACCGTCCGCTACACCATCATGATGGTGCGCAGAAAGCTCGGCCAGCCGCCCGTGATCGAGACCGAGCCCGGCGTGGGGTACCGCATCCCATGACGATTCGGCTACGCCTCACCGTGCTCTATGCATCGGCGTTCTTTCTCGGCGGAGCGGTGCTGATCGCGCTGACGTACTTTTACCTCGACCAGTCACTGGAGCGCCGCCCCGGCGCAAACGCCCAGGCTCTGGTGCAGCAGTTCCTTGGCGACAGGGGCCTGCGCGAACGGCCGATCGCCGATCGTCTTTTCTCGGCCATCGCTGCGCAGGCCGAACAGCAGCGCCGCGACACCTTGCAAGGGATGCTCATCTGGTCAATCGTCTCGCTCGGCGCGGTTGGTGTGGCCGCATGTGGGTTCGGCTGGTTGCTCGCGGGGCGTGCGCTGCAGCCGCTGCAGAACATCACCGCCACCGCACGCCGTGTGGCCGGCCGTAGCCTGCATGAGCGGATCGCGCTCGAAGGCCCCGACGACGAGATCAAGGGTTTAGCCGACACATTCGACGCGATGCTGGAGCGTCTGGACCGCGCATTCGACAGTCAACGGCGCTTTGTCGCCAACGCCTCGCACGAACTGCGGACCCCACTCACGATCAACCGCACCTTGATCGAGGTGGCGCTCGACGATCCCGAGGTGCCGGAGTCGACAAGACGGCTCGGTGCCACCTTGCTCGGGGTGAACCACCGGCATGAGCAGCTCATCGATGGTCTGCTCGTGCTGGCGAGCAGTCAGCAGCTCGCGCGGCGCGACCGGGTCGATCTCGCGGAGGTTGCATGGGCTGCGGTTTCCGCGGCTGAAAGTGCGGCCAGACAGGCGGGAGTCGAGGTCACGACTAGGTTCGTCCCTTCGAATGTGGCCGGTGATCCGGATCTGTTGGAGCGGCTGGCGGGCAACCTGATCGACAACGCGATCCGGTACAACCGCGGTGACGGAGGCTGGGTGATCGTGACCGTCTCGAGTGAGAACAGGAACGCATGGTTATCCGTTGAGAACTCTGGACCTGTGATCCCCGAGTCGGCCGTCGACGCCATATTCGAGCCGTTCCGCCGCCTGCGTTTCGGCGACAGGAGCACCGATGTTCGCGACAGCCCGGGCGGCCACGGCGCCGGACTGGGTTTGTCGATCGTGCGCTCGATCGCCACCGCGCACCACGGTGATGTCCGTGCGGTGGCCCGCCCCGGGGGCGGGCTCACCGTCACGTTCGTCGTGCCGAGCGATCAGTAGTTGTGGCAGGTGTCGGCGACCCGCCGCATCTTCTGCAGTTTGTCCTGCCCCTCCGGCGAATTGCGCCTCTGTTCGATTTTGGCGGCTACGTCGGGGTTCCGATCGAGGAACGCCTGTACCCGCTGCTTGCGTTGGTCGATCGGCAGGCCAAGGAGCTCCTGCATCTTGGCCTGCGCGTCCGGATGTTCGGCAAGACGAGCGGACGCCTCGGGGGCCTCCACTTGTAGCGCCGCTTCAATCTGCGCGTGGTTACAGGTGGTTTCGATGAGGGGCCCGGCGGGCTGAGCCGAAGCGGACGTCGCAGACATCAGCGACACCGCCGCCGCAAGACCGCCTAGACCGAGAATCGCGCGCAGCATCAGAACACCCCCGGCCCTGGCAGTCCGAAGCCTGCCCCTGGCAGCAGGCCGAGTCCGGATGCGGGTCCGCCCCAACCGCCAAGACCCGGGCCCGGCAGGATGCCGACGCCGGGCGCGCCCCAGCCGAGGCCCGGTTGCACGCCGAGTCCGGATGCGGGTCCGCCCCAACCGCCAAGACCAGGACCTGGTGCGCCCCAATCGACTCCACGATCTGCGCTGGCCGTCGCGGCGCCGCCAAGCAACGGCACCGACGCCAGTGCGGCCGCGATGGCGATGCCACCGGCGACCTTGCGAAAAGCTGTCATCTTGTCCTCCAATCAGTTTCACGCGCGGCTGCGCGCGGTTTTCCGACCCGAGAACAGTCCACCAATCTGGCCGTTTGGGCAGCGTTAGGGACCGAGGGCCTACCGGGGTTTGGCCAGCGGGAACGGCAGCGTTTCGCGGATGCTGCGCCCGGTGATGAGCATGACCACCCGGTCCACGCCCATGCCGAGCCCGCCGGTCGGCGGCATCGCGTATTCCATGGCCTGCAGGAAGTCCTCGTCGAGTTCCATCGCCTCCGGGTCGCCGCCAGAGGCCAGCAGCGACTGCTCCTGCAGCCGCCTGCGCTGCTCGACGGGATCGGTCAGCTCGCTGTATGCCGTGCCCAGCTCGACCCCCCACGCCACCAGATCCCAGCGTTCGGCGATGCCGGGAACGCTGCGGTGCGGCCGGGTCAGCGGCGACACCGACGTCGGGAAATCCTTATAGAAGGTGGGTTCGGTGGTGCGGTCCTCGACCAGGCGCTCGTACAGCTCCAGCACCACGGCGCCTTCGTCCCAGTGGGTGAGGTACGGAATGTCCGCGGCGTCGCACAGCTTGCGCAGCGTGGTCAGGTCGGTGTCGGGCCCGATCTGTTCGCCGAGCGCCTCGGACACCGCCCCGTGCACGGTCTTGACGGCCCACTGCCCGGAGATGTCGACCGGCTCCACGGCACCGTCCTCACGCGGACGCAGGAACACGTGCGCCCCGTTGGCGGCCTGTGCGGCGTTCTGGATCAGCTCGCGGCACCCGTCGATCCACACGTTGTAATCCGCGTGGGCCTGGTAGGCCTCCAGCAGCGTGAACTCCGGGTTGTGGCTGAAGTCCACACCCTCGTTGCGGAACGCCCTGCCCAGTTCGAAGACCCGCTCGACACCGCCGACGCACAGCCGTTTGAGGTACAGCTCCGGCGCGATGCGCAGGTACAGATCCAGGTCGTAGGCATTGATGTGGGTGAGGAACGGCCTGGCGTTGGCGCCGCCGTGAATCTGCTGCAGGATCGGCGTCTCGACCTCCAAAAAGCCCTTGCCGACCAGGGTTTCGCGGATGGCGTGCAGTACTCCGCTGCGGGCCCTGATCAGGTCGCGCGCGTCGGTGTTGATCGCCAGGTCCACGTAGCGGGCGCGCACCCGCGCCTCCTGGTCGGTCAACCCCTTCCACTTGTCGGGCAGCGGGCGTAGGCACTTGCCGATCAACCGCCAGTTGCGCACGATCAGCGACTGCGCGCCCTTCTTGCTGTGGCCCATCGTGCCGGTCACCTCGATCAGGTCGCCCAGATCGATGGCGTGTGTGAAATCGGCAATGGTGCCCTGGTCGAGCAGCGAATTGTCAAACAGCAGTTGAGCTTCCGCGGACCAGTCGCGCAGCTGGGCGAACAGCACCCCGCCGTAGTCGCGCAAGCGCAGCACCCGCCCTGCCACGGTGACGACGGCGCCGTCGGCCGCGAGCGCCTGCGCGACGGTGTGGCTGGGTGCCTGTCCCACCGGGTACGCGTCGATCCCGTTCTGCTGCAGGGTCTTGAGCTTGGCCATCCGGACCCGCACCTGCTCGGGTAGCCGCGGCTGATCCTCGTCTTCTGGCAAGTCGGCCGCAAGCTCGCTGATGTCGGGTGCGCTGCCGTCGTGGTGCAACAGCCCGGTTGCCACCAGGTTCTCCGGCGCCGACGTGTGGTGTCCGGTATGCGGCTGCTCGTTTCGCCGCGAGAACGGCAGCACCAGAAAGCCTTCGGCGATCACGGACGCGACGCCGACCCTGGGCACCAGGCGGGCATCCTCGTAGCACGCATAGCGGGGGACCCATTCGGGCTGATATTTCATGTTGGACCGGTACAGCGTCTCGAGCTGCCACCACCGCGAGAAGAACACCAGCAGGCCGCGCCACAGCCGCGCGACCGGGCCCGCGCCGAGCTGCGCGCCCTGCTCGAACGCCGACCGGAACATCGCGAAGTTCAGCGAGATCCGCGTCACCCCAATGGCTTCGGACTGCATGCACAGTTCGCTGACCATCAATTCGATTGTGCCGTTGGGGGATTGGGGCGCACGGCGCATCAAATCCAGTGAGGCGCCGTTGTTGCCCCACGGCACGAGGGACAGCATCGCGACGACGTTTTCATTTTGGACCGCCTCGACCAGCAGGCAGTCGCCGTCGGCGGGGTCGCCGAGGCGGCCAAGCGCCATCGAGAAGCCGCGCTCGGTTTCGGTGTCGCGCCAGGCCTCGGCCCGGTTGGTGACTTGGGCCATCTCGTCGGTGCCGATGTCGCGGTGCCTGCGGATCCGCACAGAGGCACCCGCCCGGCGCGCACGCGTCACCGCCTGACGCACGGCACGCATATCCGGCCCGGACAGCCGGTAGTTGTCCGGATACAGGATCGCCTCGTCGCCAAGCTGCAGTGCGTTGAGGCCGGCCTCACGGAAGGCCTCGGCGGCGGTGAAACTGGCGCCCATCACACCGGGTGCCCAGCCGTAGCTCTGACACAGCGCCAGCCACGCACCGATGGCCTGCGGCCAGGCCTTGGGGTCGCCGACCGGATCCCCGCTGGCCAGGCAGACACCGACTTCGACGCGATAGGTGATGGCGGCGCGGCCGTTGGGCGCGAACACCACAGCCTTGTCGCGGCGTGTCGCGAAATAGCCGAGCGAGTCGTTCTTGCCGTACAGCTCCAGCAGGCCCCTGATGGCCGATTCGTCCTCGCCGGTCAGCGCGTTCTCGGCGCGCTGGGACTGGAACAGCACAATCGCGGCGACCATCAGCGCCATCGCGCCGAACAGGCCAAGCAGCGCGTTGACGAACACGTGCGGATGCCCGGAGAACGAACTGGAGTCGGCGCCCGCGAAGGCGCTCACCCTGTTCAACGCGTACAGGAATCGGTCATCGCGGGCCAGGGTGCCCGGGAAGAACTCCAGCAGGCCCCATCCGACGAGCGTGCCGATCGCCATGCCGGCGACCAGTGCGACGGCCGCCTTCAGCAGTGCCCCGCGGCGCACCTTGGCCCAGAACTCCTTGCGGGCCAGCAGCAGGAACAAGATCGCGGCGATGTGGAAGCCGAGGCCGATGACCTCGCCGATGTCTTCGATGATGGTTTCGTCGCCGGTGATCAGGTCGCCGATGTTCCAGCCGGCCGCGGCGACCATGTAGAGCACGAGGATCAGCCAGGCGATGCGTTTGCGGGCCGCCAGCGCGGCTGCCAGCAGGGCGAGGACGAACGCCCACGCGAAGCTGGTGTCGGGAAAGTTGAAGATGTAGTCGTTGACGAACTCGCGCGGCACCCTGATGATCCACCGAATCAGCGGTGAGATGCTCGCGAGCAGGGACAGCGTGGCGATGACTCCGACGGTCCAGCCCGCCGCCGCGGGGACCCACCAGTACCGGGTGGTGCGGCGAGTCCTCGCGGGGCTAGTCAGGGTCATAGGGCGCGAGGATATTCGCTCAACCAGGGAAATGGTTGGGACTGCTACCAGACGGGGCCGGTGTATTTTTCGCCGGGGCCGTGGCCGGGTTCGTCCGGTGCGGCGCTGGATTCGCGGAACGCCAGCTGCAGGGACTTCAGGCCGTCGCGTACCGGTCCCGCGTGCGGTCCGAGGTATTCGGCGGACGCCGTCACCAGCCCGGCCAGCGCGGTGATCAGCCTGCGCGCCTCGTCGAGGTCGCGGTACGGGCTTTCGTCCGGGTCTGCTGAGGACAGGCCGAGCTTCTCGGCGGCGGCGCTCATCAGCATCACCGCGGACCGGGTGATCACCTCAACCGCGGGAATCTCAGCGAGCTCACGGATGTTAGGAACCTCGGTCATGGCTGCTAGACTCGCATGCGCGACCGTCCCGGCGTACGCCAGGGACAGCAAGTGGAGTCCCACTCCCACCGTTGGCCTCACCGGCACAGCGGTCCGGTCACAGACATCCTGACGGATGTTTGTCCTGGTCGGTAATGGGCCCTGCTGTATGCAGGGCCTTTCTGCTGATGGTGTGGGCTCCTCGAAATAGAGGACAACATAGGAGGCCCCATCAGCACTGAGACCCGCGTCAACGAGCGCATTCGAGTACCTGAAGTCCGTCTGATCGGACCAGGTGGCGAGCAGGTAGGCATTGTGCGCATCGAAGACGCTCTCCGCGTCGCCGCGGATGCCGATCTCGACCTTGTCGAAGTAGCTCCAGATGCCAAACCGCCGGTTTGCAAGATCATGGATTACGGCAAGTTCAAGTACGAGACGGCTCAGAAGGCACGCGAGTCTCGCAAGAACCAGCAGCAGACCGTCGTCAAGGAACAGAAGCTGCGACCGAAGATCGACCCGCACGACTACGAGACCAAGAAGGGTCACGTCGTCCGCTTCCTGGAGGCGGGGTCGAAGGTCAAGGTGACGATCATGTTCCGCGGACGTGAGCAGTCGCGGCCCGAGTTGGGTTACCGGCTCCTGCAGCGGCTGGGCGCCGATGTCGCCGACTACGGCTTCATCGAGACGTCCGCCAAGCAGGACGGCCGCAACATGACGATGGTGCTGGCACCGCACCGCGGCGCGAAGACTCGCGCCAAGGCGGCGGACGACGCTCACGCTCCGGCGGCGCAACGCGCTCAGCCGGCCGAAGCTCCAACTGAAGCACCAGCACCACCACCACAGAACTGAGGACATATGCCCAAGGCGAAGACCCACAGCGGCGCTTCGAAGCGGTTCCGGAAAACCGGGACCGGCAAGATCGTGCGCCAGAAGGCCAACCGTCGGCACTTGCTTGAGCACAAGTCGACCCGCCGTACCCGTCGGCTCGAAGGCCGCACCGAGGTGGCTGCCAACGACACCAAACGCGTCAAGAAGCTGTTGAACGGCTAGTTCCGGCACACCAGCCCGCACGAGAAGAGGAAGACTTTCATGGCACGCGTTAAGCGCGCAGTTAACGCCCACAAGAAGCGGCGCACAATACTCAAGGCCTCAAAGGGTTACCGGGGTCAGCGGTCACGTCTCTACCGCAAAGCCAAAGAGCAGCAACTGCATTCGTTGACGTATGCCTACCGCGACCGGCGCGCCCGCAAGGGTGAGTTCCGCAAGCTGTGGATCTCGCGCATCAACGCAGCGGCCCGCGCCAACGACATCACGTACAACCGACTGATCCAGGGCCTGAAGGCCGCAGGGGTCGAGGTCGACCGCAAGAACCTCGCCGAGATCGCGGTCAGTGATCCGGCCGCCTTCACCGCCTTGGTCGAGGTCGCCAAGGGCGCACTGCCCGAGGACGTTAACGCGCCGTCGGGCGAGGCTGCCTGACGCTCACCGAGCGCTCTGACCGGGTGGCGGCAGCGATCAAGCTGCACCGCCACGTCGGACGCCGCCGCGCCGCTAGCTTCCTTGCCGAGGGACCCAACCTCGTCGAGGCCGCGTTGCGGCGCGGACTCGTCTCCGAGGTGTTCGTTACCGAAACGGCGATGGCCCGATTCGGTGAGATGCTCGCCGACGTTCCCGTCCACGCAGTGACCGACCGGGCCGCAAAGGCGTTGTCGGAGACCGTGACTCCGGTCGGACTTGTCGCGGTGTGTTCGCTGCCGGAGACTTCACTTTCCGACGTGCTCGCGACATCGCCGCGGCTGGTCGCGGTGGCGGCGGAGATCTCGGAGCCCGGCAACGCGGGCACTCTGATCCGCATCGCGGACGCGATGGGCGCCGACGCGGTGGTGCTGGCCGGCAACAGCGTCGACCCGTACAACGGGAAGTGCCTACGCGCCTCGGCCGGAAGCATTTTCACGATCCCGGTGGTGTCGGAGCCCGACGCGACCGGTGCCCTTGCGGCGTTGGCCGAAGGGGGACTCCAGGTGCTGGCCACCACGGTCGACGGGGAAGCGAGCCTCGACGACGCCGACTTGTCGGGTCCGACGGCATGGCTGTTCGGTCCAGAAGCGCACGGGCTTTCTCCCGATCTCGCGGACATGGCGACACAACGGGTGCGGATCCCGATGCCCGGCAACGCCGAGAGCCTGAACGTGGCATCGGCCGCGGCGATCTGCCTGTACCAAAGCGCACGCGCGCATCGGCTTTAGCGCGAGCGGACGTCCGGGTCGGTCAAGAGATGTCAGACCACCATGTCATCGTTCCCAGCATGCGCTCACTAGAGGTGAAAGGCATCGACCTTCGCTACCTGCTCACGGCGTACCTGTTCGACCACGGTCCTGCGACGGTTGACGAACTGGTCGATGCGCTGACGTACCACGGCTTCCGCACGGTAGGGCGAGCGTCGAAGTGCGTCTCGGACGCATTGCGGCGGGAGGCGGCACACGGTCGCGTGGTCAGGTTCCGCCGCGGCCGATACCACCCCGGTGACATGCCGCGGGCCACCGAGCACAGGATCTTCACGCGAGTCCGCGCGCTGCACGACGAAGTCGCTAGTTCAGCAGACCCCGCGCTACGTGCGTGATCTGCACCTCGTTGCTGCCGGCGTAGATCATCAGGGATTTGGCGTCGCGCGCCAGTTGTTCGACGCGGTACTCGGTCATGTAGCCGTTCCCGCCGAACAGCTGCACGGCGTCCATCGCGACATCGGTGGCGGCCTGCGAGCAGTACCACTTGATCGCCGATGCTTCCGGCAGCGTGATCTCGGTGCCGGTCTGCATGGCTTCGATGACCCGAAACAGCATGTTCCGCACGTTCATTCGGGCGACTTCCATGTTGGCCAGCTTGAGCTGAATAAGCTGGAACTGCCCGATCTCCTGACCCCACAACTTGCGGCTCTTGGCATGGTCGACGCACAGCCGCAGGCATTCCTCGATGACGCCCAGCGCCATCGCGGCAACCCCGATGCGCTCGGCGGAGAAATTCGACCGCGCGCTCGCACGTCCGTCGCCGGCCGCGTCCTCGGATTCGCCGAGCAGCCGGTCCCTGCCAAGCCGGACATTGCTGAAGAACAACTCGCCGGTGCGCGAGCTGTGAATGCCCATCTTGCGGAACGGCTTTGACTGCACAAAGCCTTCCATCCCGCGGTCAAGCACGAACGTGAGCACCTTGCGGTCGCGCTTGTCGGCCCCGTCGCCCTCGTCCAGCTTCGCGTAGACCACCACGACGTCGGCATCGGGACCGTTGGTGATGAAGGTCTTCTGCCCGTTGAGGATGTACCCGTCGCCGTCGCGCACGACATAGGACTTCATGCCGCCGAACGCATCCGAGCCCGAGTCCGGCTCGGTGATGGCCCAGGCGCCCACCTTGTCGTAGGTGACCAGATCCGGCAGCCAGCGCTCCTGCTGAGCAAGCGTGCCACGGCCCATGATCGTGGGCACCGTCAGACCGAGGCTGACGCCCATCCCGGTGACAACTCCCATGCACACCCGGCACAGCTCGCTGACCACCACGAAGCCCATGCCCGCCGACGCACTGTCGCCGCCGCCGAACATTCCGCCCGCGCCGCTTCCTGACGACGAGCTGCCCTCGCGCAGTCGCGTCAGACGTTTGTTGAGCGAGTCGCGGGACATGTCGGCGATGCCGAATGTGGCGAACAGCTTGCGGATGATGGGATAGGGCTCCATCTCGCCGCTTTCCAGCGCGTCGACGTGCGGGCGGATCTCTTTGTCCACGAAATCGCGAACGGCGTCGCGAACGGCCACGTCGACGTCAGACCATGCAAGCATGCAATCAGGCTGCCTTACCGCGTCCGCGTGCAGGACGCAGGCCCGCCAACGAGAACGTGGTGTGCACCAGAGAGCCCGCCCGATCGAGCAGCGACTTGCGCGGCGGCACGTAGTGCATGGGCAGTTCCCGACGGTCGCGCGGCGGCGCCATGAAGGCCGGCGCCTCGATCAGCGGGGCGTCCTCCCGTGAGTGGCCGTTGGCCCGGCGGTACGCGGCGAGCGCGCGGGGATGCAGCCGGATCTCGTCGGGGACGGCGACAAAGGCCATCTCGACCAGCTTGCCGAATATCCGCAACAGCACCTCATCGCCGGGCGTCCAACGCATGCCTGCTTTTTCGCGCACCGCGGGATCGAAGAGTCCCGCAGCGATCCAGCGCTGTGCGCCGACCATGGGCCGGAAGAGCTGATTCCAGACCGGTGTGGGCATCAGCACGAACCACGGCTTGGGAATCCGGATCGAGAAGATGTCGAGGGTGGCCTTGTTGATCTCGAGTTCCTCGCTGCACTTGCTGTCCCAGTACTCGCAGAAGTCCTCCCACGACGCGGGCACCGGCCGCATGCTCATCCCGTACATCCGGTACCACTGCACGTGTTCGTCGAACAGCTGGCGTTTCTCGGCCTCGGTCAGCCCGCCGCAGAAGTACTCGGCGGTCTTGATGATCAACATGAAGAACGTGGCGTGCGCCCAGTAGAACGTTTCGGGATTCAGCGCGTGGTAGCGCCGACCCGCCCCGTCGACGCCCTTGATGGTCTTGTGGAAACCCTTGATCTGCTCACCGGTTTGCGCGGCGCGGTCGCCGTCGTAGACCACACCCATGATCGGATAGACGGAGCGGGCCACCCGCTGCAGCGGTTCCCGTAGCAGTATTGAGTGATCTTCGACACCGGCGCCGAGCTCTGGATACATGTTCTGGATCGCCCCGATCCACACGCCAAGCATCCCGGTCCGCAGGTCGCCGAAGTATTTCCACGTCAGCGAATCCGGGCCAAGTGGTCCGCGCGAGTCGATCGCGGTCGTCATCACCTCACGATAATGTTGACAACGCGTGTTGTCTACGATTTGCCCGGCGTGGCGGGGCAACTGTTATTCGCCGGGTATCGGCGCGCCATTCGCTCGTGACCAGCCGGTTCATCGGCCAGGTACGCTGGCCGCTGTGGATGTCGAGTCGGCTCAGCCGCGTCGTTCATCCGGACCGGCGGGATGGCTGAAGAGCACCAATCAAAGCCCGGGTGTCATCGCCTTTCTCCGGCGGGCGCGGCGGATGCTGCCTGGCGATCCCGAATTCGGAGATCCGTTGTCCGTGAGCGGTGTTGGCGGCCCCAGCGCCGCGGCCAGGGCGGCCGATCGGCTGCTCGAGAGAGATGCCGCGTCGCGGGAGGTCAGCCTTGGCGCGTTACAGGTCTGGCAGGCGTTGACGGAGCGGGTGTCCGGCAGGCCGGCCAATCGTGAGGTGACGCTGGTCTTTACCGACCTTGTCGGCTTCTCGGAGTGGTCACTGAAGGTGGGTGACGAGCCCACCCTGAGACTGCTGCGGCGGGTATCGCAGGTGGTCGAGCGTCCGCTGCTGGAAGCGGGCGGTCACATCGTCAAGCGGATGGGCGATGGGATCATGGCGGTGTTCTCAGACCCGGCGACCGCGATGCGCGCCGCAATCGCCGCACGCGAGGCGGTGAAAATGGTTGAGGTGGACGGCTATACACCGCGGATGCGCGTCGGCATCCACACCGGCCGGCCACAGCGCATCGGATCGGACTGGCTCGGTGTGGACGTCAACATCGCCGCGCGGGTGATGGAGCGCGCCACTCGAGGCGAGCTGGTGGTGTCGCAGGACGCCCTGGAACGCGTTTCCGACGAAGACTTCGAGGCTCTCGGAGTGACGGCCAAAAGGCTTCGCAAGCAGGTGTTTACGAACAAGCCGAACGGGGTCCCCGCGGATTTCACCATGTACCGCTTGAAAACTCGCAGGCAGTTGCCAGGTGAGGATGACGAAGACGCGGTTACAGCGGGCGGATAGTGGGCCCGGTGGGAGTGCTTGCGGGCGTGGCTCGGCTCCGGGTTACGGTCGCGTACGCAATCGTGGTGACCTGCGTGACAATGACGTTGCTGGCGCTGGGCCCGCAGGCGCAGGAGCGGGCCATCAGCCGCGCGAGCACCAATCTGCACAACCTGAGCCGCGGGCATATCGGAACGCTGCTGGACAGCGCATTCGTCGTCGACGCAGGGCCCATCTATGAATGGCTGCCCGGGCTGGTCTGCGTGCTGGCAGTTGCCGAGCTGTTGTGGGGCAGCTGGCGGCTGATCGTCGCCTTCGCGGTCGGACACGTCGGGGCCACCCTGCTGGTCGCTGTCGGCCTCACCGCCGCGGTCGAGTGGAACTGGCTCGACGCGGGCTCGGTGACCCGCGCGACCGATGTCGGCATGAGTTACGGAGCAGCAGGAGTACTCGGCGCGCTCACTGCCGCAGTGCCGCGGCGCTGGCGGTCCACGTGGATCGGATGGTGGCTCGGGGTCGGGGTGGTGGCGGTAGCCGTCAGCCGCGACTTCACCGACGCGGGCCACGTCGTTGCGCTGGTGCTCGGAATGCTGGCGTCGACGCGATTCGGCGCACCGGGGCCCTGGACGCCGGCGCGCGTTGCGTTGTTGGCCGTCGCGGGGGCGTTTGGATTCCTGTTGTTCGCGAGCACCCCGCTGGTATTGGTCACCGCGACGGTGTTGGGCGTGCTTGTCGCGGCAAACGTGGAGATATGGCGCGCGGGAAATGCGCGCGAAGCGCCAACGGCGCATCGCCTATGATCGCCGGGTGGCTGAGCAGCCCATAGACCTATCCGAGGAAACGCTGACCAAAGCGGTCAGCGCGGCCCGGCATGCCTTCGACATGGCGTCCGACCTTGATGCGCTGGCTCGTGCCAAGACCGAGTACCTCGGCGACCGGTCGCCGATCGCGCTGGCCCGCCAGGCGCTGGGGTCGCTTGCCAAGGCCGACCGCGCCGATGCGGGCAAGCGGGTCAACGTGGCCCGCGGCGAGGCGCAGCGCGCCTACGACGAGCGGCTCGTCGCGTTGCGGGCCGAGCGCGACGCCGCGGTTCTGGTCGCCGAAAGCATCGACGTCACCCTGCCGTCGACCCGGCAGCCGATCGGCGCCCGCCACCCGATCACGATCCTCGCCGAGCACATCGCCGACACGTTCGTCGCGATGGGCTGGGAGCTGGCCGAAGGACCCGAGGTCGAGACCGAACAGTTCAACTTCGACGCGTTGAACTTCCCGCCCGATCACCCGGCGCGCAGCGAGCAGGACACCTTCTACGTCGCACCCGACGGCTCGCGCCAGGTGTTACGCACCCACACCTCGCCGGTGCAGATCCGCGCACTGCTGGAGCGCGAACTGCCCGTGTACATCATCTCCATCGGGCGCACGTTCCGCACCGACGAGCTCGACGCCACCCACACCCCCGTCTTCCATCAGATCGAGGGGCTGGCCGTGGACAAGGGGCTGACGATGGCGCACCTGCGGGGCACGCTCGACGCGTTCGCCCGCTCGGAGTTCGGCCCACAGGGCCGCACCCGCTTCCGGCCGCACTTCTTCCCCTTCACCGAGCCGTCCGCGGAAGTGGACGTCTGGTTCGAGAACAAGAAGGGCGGGCCCGGATACGTGGAATGGGGCGGCTGCGGCATGGTCAACCCGAATGTGCTGCGCGCCTGCGGCATTGACCCCGACGTCTACTCAGGGTTCGCGTTCGGCATGGGTCTGGAGCGCACGCTGCAGTTCCGCAACGGGATTCCCGACATGCGCGACATGGTCGAGGGCGACGTCCGATTCTCGCTCCCGTTCGGGGTAGGGGCCTGATGCGGCTTCCGTACAGCTGGCTGCGGGATGTCGTCCAGGCCGGCGCACCCGGCTGGCACGTGACGCCCGACGAGCTCGAACAGACCCTGATCCGCATCGGCCACGAGGTCGAAGAGATCATCCCGGTCGGTCCGGTGACCGGCCCCCTGACTGTCGGGCGGGTCGCCGAGTTCGAGGAACTCACAGAGTTCAAGAAGCCGATCCGGGCGGTCAAGGTCGACGTCGGTGAAGCTGAACCTCGCGATATCGTCTGCGGGGCAACGAACTTCGCTGTCGACGACCTCGTGGTGGTAGCGCTTCCCGGCACCGTGCTGCCGGGAGACTTCAAGATCGCGACCCGCAAGACGTACGGCCGCACCTCCGACGGGATGATCTGCTCGACGCCCGAACTCAACCTTGGCACAGATCATTCCGGCATTCTGGTGCTGCCGCCGGGCACCGCGGAACCGGGCACACCGGCCGCGGACCTGCTCGGACTTGACGATGTGGTGTTCCACCTGGCGATCACACCGGACCGCGGCTACTGCCTTTCGGTGCGCGGCATGGCACGCGAGATCGCCAACGCGTATGACCTCGACTACGTCGATCCCGCCGACGTACCGCCGTTGCCCGCCGAGGGCGACGCACTGCCGGTGACCATCGAGCCGGGCACGGGTGTGCTGAGGTTCGGCCTGCGACCGGTCACCGGTATCGACCCGGCTGCGGTGTCGCCATGGTGGCTACAACGACGGCTGCTGCTGAGCGGCATCCGCGCTATCTCGCCCGCCGTGGACGTCACGAACTACGTGATGCTCGAGCTGGGTCACCCGATGCACGCCCACGACCGCAGCTTGATCTCCGGTGGTTTCATCGTGCGGTTCGCCGAACCAGGGGAGACGGTCATCACGCTCGACGACGTCGAACGCAGGCTCGACCCCGGCGACGTGCTGATCGTCGACGACGTTGCGACCGCGGCGATCGGCGGTGTGATGGGTGCGGGGACCACCGAGGTTCGCGACACCACCACCGATGTCCTGCTCGAAGCAGCGGTCTGGGATCCGGCCGCCGTTTCGCGCACACAGCGACGACTGCACCTCTACAGCGAGGCAGGCCGGCGCTACGAACGTACCGTCGATCCAGCGATCTCGGTCGCCGCACTGGACCGTTGCGCCGCGCTGTTGGCCGATATCGGCGGCGGCACAGTCGAACCCACGCTCACCGACTGGCGCGGTGACCCGCCGCGCAATGACTGGTCGCACCCGCCGGTCAGCATGCCCGTCGACCTGCCCGACCGAACCGCGGGCGTCGCCTACGCCGCAGGCACCACGCAACGCAGGCTGACCCAGATCGGCGCCGGCGTGGTGACCGATGGTGACAGGGTGACCGCAACACCACCGAGCTGGCGGCCCGACCTGCGCCAGCCCGCCGACCTCGTCGAGGAGGTGCTGAGGCTGGAGGGACTGGAGATCATCCCGTCCGTGCTGCCGCAGGCGCCTGCCGGGCGCGGGCTCACACCGGTCCAGAAGCGCCGTCGAGCCATCGGAAAATCCTTGGCACTCAACGGCTATGTGGAGATCTTGCCGACGCCGTTCCTGCCGGCCGGAGTGTTCGACCAGTGGGGCCTGCCCGGCGACGATCCCCGGCGCGACGCCACGCAGGTGCTCAACCCGCTGGAATCCGATCGGCCGCAGCTGGCGACCACCCTACTTCCTGGGTTGCTGGAAGCCTTGGGGCGCAACGTGTCCCGCGGCGCCGTGGACGTCGGGCTGTTCGCGATCGCCCAAGTTGTCGAGTCGAACCCGGAAACCCGTGCCGTCGAACGCATTCCGAACGACCGCAGGCCCACCGACGATGAGATCGCAGTACTCGACGCGTCGCTGCCGCACCAGCCGCAGCACGTTGCGGTGGTGCTGACCGGAATGCGCGAGCCGGCGGGCCCATGGGGGCCAGGCAGGCGCGCGGACGCCGTCGACGCCTTCGAGGCGGTGCGCGTCATCGGCCGCGCGGCCGGTGTCGAGCTGACGCTGCGGGCAGCGCGATGCCTGCCGTGGCATCCCGGCCGCTGCGCCGAGGTGCTGGTGGGCGACACGATCGTCGGGCACGCCGGCCAGCTGCACCCGGGCGTCATCGAGCGCTCAGGCCTGCCTAAGGGCACCTGTGCGGTCGAAATCGACCTCGACGCAGTCCCGATCACCGAGGCGCTGCCCGCGCCTGCCGTTTCGCCGTTTCCGGCCGTCTTCCAGGACGTCAGCCTCATCGTCGGTGAGGACGTCGCCGCAGAGCGGGTCGTCCACGCCGTTCGCGACGGAGCGGGCGGCTTGCTCGAGGATGTCCGGCTTTTCGACGTGTACACCGGTCCGCAGATCGGCGACGGCCGCAAGTCGCTGACCCTGGCGCTGCGGTTCCGCGCCGCGGATCGCACGCTCACCGAGGACGAGGCCAGTGCCGCTCGCGATGCGGCGGTGCAGCTGGCGGCCGAACGCGTCGGCGCCGTTCAGCGGAGCTAACGAGTGACGGCCTGGACGGAGTAGTGGGCAAGCACGCGGGCGTGGCAAGCGATGGCGGCAAGTTCGGCGTAATCGCCGTCGGAGTACACCTCGAGCAGGTAGCCGTGCTGCGAATCACGCACTCCTACAGCGAGTAGAGCTCGGTATCCGAGTTGCCGTAGCGTTTCCACCTCGGCGGGGTCTGAGTCTGCGAGGTCGAGCCCTGCAACGAAACAGCTGCCGCAGTTGATGGCACGTTCGGTGGCCGGGTAGTCGGCCAGCGAGTATGTCTCGTCTTTAGCCGGCTCGACCAGACGCAGACCCGAGTGTGGGTCGAGTTGTGCCTCGACACCCACGACAGTGCGGACGTCCGCGAAGTCGTCCGTCGTGGCAGAAATGGACCAGGCGGCGGCGTTGGCGGCGTGGCAAAGCTCGAACGCAAGCAGCTCGAGGGCGGCAAGCGTGGTCGTGGGCCGACGTTTGTCGAGCAGTTCGACATGACGAGCGATCAGTGCGTCGGCGGGGCGGCGACCGGGGGCGACAGACTCACGACGCCGATCCGGACCCATCGGCAGGGCGGGGTCGCTGGACACGCGAAGCCGCAGTCGTCCGCGGCCGAGTCGCTTGGCTTCGAGCAGGGCGGCGTCGGCCGCGGCGATCATTTCATGCGCGGTGCTGGTTTCGGTATCGCGGGCAGCCGCCCCCCAGCAGAGTGTGACGTCAGGGCCGAGCCGACGTGCGATCGTGCCGCTGGCGATCCGAGCGAACCTCTCCGCTTCGGCGAGCGAGTGGGCGGGGAGGACGACGCAGAACTCGTCCCCACCGAAGCGCGCGACCACCGACGCCCGGAATTTGGACGCGACATCTCTTAGGGCGCCGGCAACGCCTCGGAGCAGGGCGTCGCCGGCCGGATGGCCGTCCCTGTCGTTGACCTCCTTCAAGCCGTCGAGATCACACATAAGCAGTGTCGGTGCGGTGTCGCGGGCAACGAGTTGGCACAGGCACTCGTCCAGTCCGCGGCGATTGGCCAGCCGTGTGAGCGGATCTTCGTACGCGTACCGCGAAACCTCACTGAAGAGCTCGGCCCGACCGATGGCCACGGACATCTGGGCCGCGATGCTCTCCAGCAGTCGCACGTCGCGCGGACCAAAGCGCCGTCCGCGGGAACCACTAGCCCAAAGTTCACCCCACATCACCGAGTCGTGCATCACCGGGACCGCCAATTGACTCACTTTCTTCACTTGGCGGAGCAGAGCGACGCCGGCCGCGTTTGTCTCGTCCTCGTCGTCTACGGCGTTGACATAGGACTGGCCCTGTTGGAGTAAACCGAGGACGTAGCCGTAATCGGCGAACGAGTATTCCTCGTCTGCGGGCCAGCGTTCTTCGCCCGGTCCCAACTCGCCAACGTTGATCAAAGTGCGCAATGCGTCTCGCTGGCGCTCCCAGCGGCTGATGGAGAAGGATGCCGCGTCCAGAGCCTGCAGAGATTGTTCGGCGATCACCTTTAGAACGTCGTCAAAGTGCTGAGTGCCCATGACGGCCTGAGAAATTTCTATCACCGCCCGCAGTACCAGCACCTCGTCGCCAGTCGCGCGGTCGAGCAGATCCAAGTCCGTATTTGATTGCTCTTGTTCACCTTTCATGCATATCTCCCAGGATAAAGGGGTCGAACATCTGACCCCTCACGTTCGCTAAACTTACCGACAGTCGCGTAAATTTGTCCACGGTTGGACAACATTGCGGTCAACGCGGGCCGCAAGCCGCTCACGGTGTTATGGGCATCGCCTGGATGGGTTGGTCGCCGCGCTGATCGCCGCGGTCGACGCGGCATGGACCACATGTAATTAACTTGCAAGGGGATGCATATCCATGCAAAATGATGGCATGGTTTTTGTCGCGGTGTCGGGTGCCAGCGGTTATGCGGGTGGGGAGATCCTCCGGCTGCTACTCGGCCACCCTGCCTACGCCGACGGACGTCTCACAATCGGCGCTTTGACGGCAGCGGCGAGCGCCGGCACCACGGTCGCCGAGCATCACCCGCACCTGCTGCCGCTGTCTTCTCGGGTGCTCGACGCCACCGACGTCGAGGTGTTGGCCGGCCACGACGTGGTGTTCCTCGCGCTGCCGCACGGCCACTCGGCTGCGCTGGCCGAGCAGCTTGACCCCGACACCGTCATCGTGGACTGTGGCGCCGACTTCCGGCTCACCGATCCGTCGGCGTGGGAGAAGTTCTACGGCTCGGCGCACGCAGGCAGCTGGCCCTACGGACTGCCCGAACTACCCGGCGCCCGCGATCGGCTGCGCGGCGCCAAGCGCATCGCGGTGCCCGGCTGCTATCCGACCGCGGCGCTGCTCGCGCTCTGGCCCGCCGTCGCCGAGGATCTCGTCGAGCCTGCGGTCACGGTGGTCGCCGTCAGCGGAACCTCGGGTGCGGGCCGTGCCGCCAAGACCGACCTGCTCGGTGCGGAGGTCATCGGGTCGGCGCGCGCCTACAACGTCGGCGGCAAGCATCGCCACACTCCCGAGATCGCGCAGGGGCTGAGGGCCGTCACCGCCAAAGACGTCACCGTCTCGTTCACCCCGGTGCTGATCCCGACGTCGCGCGGCATCCTGGCCACCTGCACTGCCCGGACCGCCGCGCCACTATCGGAATTGCGCGCCGCCTACGAAAAGGCTTACGACGGTGAGCCGTTCGTGCACCTGCTGCCCGAGGGTCAGTTGCCGAAAACCGGCGCGGTGATCGGCAGCAACGCCGCACAGCTTGCGGTCGCGGTCGACGAGGACGCCGACACGTTCATCGCCATCGCCGCCATCGACAACCTCGTCAAGGGCACGGGCGGGGCGGCCGTGCAGTCGATGAACCTCGCACTGGGCTGGCCAGAAACGGAAGGATTGTCGATCGTGGGAGTAGCGCCGTGACCGACCTGACCGACGCGACGCGGCTCATCCGCACCCAGGGTGTGACAGCGCCCGCTGGCTTTCGCGCCACCGGAATCGCGGCCGGTATCAAGGCATCCGGCGCGCTCGACCTGGCGCTGGTGTTCAACGAGGGACCCGACCACAGCGCCGCTGCGGTGTTCACCCGCAACAAGATCAAGGCCGCGCCGGTGCTGTGGTCGCAGCAGGTGCTCACTACCGGGCGACTGCGGGCCGTCATCCTCAACTCCGGTGGCGCCAACGCATGCACCGGTCCGTTGGGTTTTCAGGACACCCACGCCACCGCCGAGGCGGTCGCCGCCGCGCTGTCCGACTGGGGGACCGAGACCGGCGCGATCGAGGTCGCCGTCTGCTCCACCGGGCTGATCGGTGACCGGCTGCCGATGGACAAGGTGCTCGCGGGCGTCACAGAGGTTGTCCACGAGATGGCCGGTGGGCTGACAGGCGGAGAAGAGGCCGCGCGGGCCATCATGACCACCGACACCGTACCCAAACAGGTTGCGCTGCATCACGCAGGCAACTGGACGGTCGGCGGGATGGCCAAAGGCGCGGGCATGCTCGCACCGTCACTGGCCACCATGCTCACCGTCATCACGACCGACGCCGTCGCCAGTTCGGATGCTCTGCGCGCCGCACTGAATAAAGCCGCCGCTTTGACGTTCGACCGGCTCGACGTCGACGGCAGTTGCTCCACCAACGACACCGTGCTGTTGCTCGCCTCGGGTGCCAGCGAAATCGCGCCCGGCCAAGGCGATCTCGACGACGCCGTGCTGAGGGTCTGTGACGATCTCTGCGCTCAACTGCAGGCCGACGCCGAAGGCGTCACCAAACGCATCATCGTCACCGTGGCAGGAGCGGCGTCGGAGGACGACGCGTTGACCGCGGCGCGGGTCGTGGCCCGCGACAGCCTGGTCAAGACCGCGCTATTCGGCTCCGATGCGAATTGGGGCCGCGTGCTCGCCGCGGTAGGCATGGCCCCGGTGACTCTGGACCCAGAACGGATCAGCGTGTTGTTCAACGGTTCTCCGGTGTGCATCGCCGGCACAGGTGCACCCGGTGCCCGCGACGTCGACCTGTCCGGCGCCGACATCGACGTGACCATCGACCTCGGCGTCGGCCAAGCACGTGCGAGCATCCGGACCACCGACCTGTCCCACGGTTACGTCGAAGAGAACTCGGCCTACAGCTCATGACACTTGCGACGCCCGTCAAGGCGCAGGTGCTCGCCGCGGCACTGCCGTGGCTCAAACAGCTGCACGGCAAGATCGTCGTGGTGAAGTACGGCGGCAACGCGATGACCGACGACGCATTGCGGGAAGCGTTCGCCGCGGACATGGTGTTCCTGCGAAACTGCGGCATTCATCCTGTCGTCGTGCACGGCGGCGGCCCGCAGATCAGCGCGATGCTCAAACGCCTCGGTATCGCAGGCGATTTCAAGGGCGGTTTCCGGGTCACCACGCCCGAGGTGCTCGACGTCGCCCGCATGGTGCTGTTCGGCCAGGTCGGCCGCGAGCTGGTCAACCTGATCAACGTGCACGGGCCCTACGCCGTCGGCGTCACCGGTGAGGACGCACACCTGTTCACCGCGGTGCGGCGCAGCGTGACGGTGGACGGAGTGGCCACCGATATCGGGCTGGTTGGCGACGTCGAACGGGTCGACGCCGGGGCGCTGCGCGATCTCATTGCCGCCGGGCGCATCCCAGTGGTCTCGACGATCGCCCCTGACGTCGAGGGCGTGGTGCACAACATCAACGCCGACACCGCCGCGGCGGCGCTCGCCGAGGCGCTTGGGGCCGAGAAGCTGGTCGTGCTGACCGATGTCGAAGGCCTTTACACCAGCTGGCCCGACCGCGAATCGCTGGTCAGCGAAATCGATGTCGCGGCGCTGACGCAACTGTTGCCGACCCTGGAGGCGGGCATGGTGCCCAAGATCGAGGCGTGTCTGCGGGCAGTATCGGGCGGCGTGCCGAGCGCACACGTCATCGACGGCCGCGTCGAACATTGCGTGCTGGTCGAACTATTCACCGACGAGGGGACGGGCACCAAGGTGGTGAGCGCATGACACTCCAGCAGCGTTGGGACGCTGTGATGATGAACAACTACGGCACCCCACCCCTGGCACTGGCCAGTGGTGACGGCGCCGTGGTCACCGACGTCGACGGCAAGTCCTACCTCGACCTGCTCGGCGGCATCGCGGTCAACATCCTCGGCCATCGTCATCCCGCCGTCATCGCGGCGGTCACCCGCCAGCTCGACACGCTCGGCCACACGTCGAACCTTTACGCCACCGAACCCGGCATCGCCCTCGCCGAGGCGCTCGTCGGACTGCTGGGCGCGCAGGCGCGGGTGTTCTTCTGTAACTCCGGTACCGAGGCCAACGAGGTGGCGTTCAAGATCACCCGGCTCACGGGACGCACCAAACTCGTTGCTGCCCAAGGTGCTTTCCACGGCCGCACGATGGGGTCGCTGGCGCTCACCGGCCAGCCGGCCAAACAGGAGCCGTTCGCCCCACTGCCAGGCGACGTCACCCACGTCCCGTTCGGGGACCTCGATGCGTTGACAGCCGCTGTCGATCAGGACACCGCCGCGGTGTTCCTCGAGCCGATCATGGGGGAGGGTGGCGTCGTCGTGCCGCCCGCCGGCTATCTGGTGGCGGCGCGCGAAATCACCGCGAAACACGGCGCGCTTCTGGTGCTGGACGAAGTGCAGACCGGAATGGGCCGCACCGGAGCGTTTTTCGCCCACCAGCACGACGGCGTCACGCCGGACATCGTCACCCTTGCCAAGGGGCTCGGCGGCGGGCTGCCGATCGGTGCCTGCATCGCGGTCGGCAAGACCGCCGATCTACTCACCCCCGGACTGCACGGCAGCACGTTCGGCGGCAATCCGGTGTGCGCGGCCGCGGCTCTCGCAGTGCTCAAGGTGCTCACCGACGAGGACCTCATCGGCCGCGCCGACGTGCTTGGCAAGACGCTGTCGACAGGCATCGAAGCACTGGGCCACCCGCTGGTCGACCACGTTCGCGGCCGCGGTCTGCTGCAAGGCGTCGTGCTGACCTCGGAGGCGGCCAAGCCCATCGAGACGGCCGCCCGCGACGCCGGGTTCCTCGTCAACGCCGCTGCGCCGGACGTGATCCGGCTGGCGCCGCCGCTGGTCATCACCGAAGGGCAGATCGAGGACTTCCTGACCGCGCTGCCCAACGTGCTGGACAAGGCAGGCTCATGACGCGCCACTTCCTGCGTGACGACGACCTCACACCCGACGAGCAGGCTGAGGTGCTGGCGCTGGCCGCCGAACTCAAGGCGGCCCCGTTCAGCCGCCGCCCGCTCGACGGTCCGCGCGGTGTGGCCGTCATCTTCGACAAGAACTCCACCCGCACCCGGTTCTCGTTCGAGGTCGGCATCGCTCAACTCGGCGGCCACGCCGTGGTGGTGGACGGCCGCAGCACCCAACTCGGTCGCGAGGAGACGCTCGAGGACACCGGAAAGGTGTTGTCCCGCTATGTCGAGGCGATCGTCTGGCGCACGTTCGGGCAGGAACGGCTGGCCACGATGTCCGAGGGTGCCAGTGTGCCCATCGTCAACGCGCTGTCCGACGAGTTCCACCCGTGCCAGGTGCTCGCGGACCTACAGACCCTCGACGAACGCCTTGGCACGTTGAACGGGCTGCGGCTTTCGTATTTCGGCGACGGCGCCAACAACATGGCGCACTCGCTGATGCTCGGCGGGGTGACCGCAGGCATACATGTCACCGTCGCTGCCCCTGCCGGTTTCGAGCCCGACCCGCAGTTCGTCGCGGCCGCCGAGAAACGTGCCGCCGACACGGGCGCCTCGGTGACCTTGACGGCGGATCCGCAGTCCGCCGCTGACGGCGCCGACGTCCTTGTCACCGATACCTGGACGTCGATGGGCCAGGAAAACGACGGACTGGATCGGGTAGGGCCGTTCCGGCCGTTCCAGATCAACACCGCGTTACTCGCTCGGGCACAGCGGAATGCCGTTGTCCTGCATTGCCTTCCGGCGCACCGCGGGCAGGAGATCACCGACGAGGTCATCGACGGCCCACACAGCGCGGTGTGGGACGAGGCCGAGAACCGGCTGCACGCCCAGAAGGCGCTGCTGGTATGGCTTTTGGAGCGATCGTGACAGCGGCGACTCGCGTCGGCCGTCAGGCCCGGATCGTGTCGATCCTGTCCTCGTCATCGGTGCACAGCCAGACCGAACTCGCCACCATGCTCGCTGAAGAGGGCATCGACGTCACCCAGGCCACGCTCTCGCGCGACCTCGAGGAGCTGGGAGCGGTCAAGCTGCGTGGCGCCGACGGCGGCGTCGGGGTGTACGTCGTTCCCGAGGACGGCAGCCCGGTGCGTGGCGTCTCCGGCGGCACCGAACGCATGTCGCGGTTGCTCGCCGACCTGCTGGTGTCCACCGATGCCAGCGGGAACCTCGCCGTGCTGCGCACACCGCCCGGTGCGGCGCACTATCTGGCCAGCGCGATCGATCGCGCCGCACTGGCCTACGTTGTCGGTACGGTTGCCGGCGACGACACCATCCTGGTGGTGGCGCGCGAGCCGATGACCGGCACCGAGCTGGCCACCAAATTCGAAAGCATTCAACAAAGGGAGATTGGTTGATGTCCGAGCGCGTCATTCTCGCGTATTCCGGCGGTCTGGACACCTCGGTTGCGATCAGCTGGATCGGCAAAGAGACCGGCAAGGAGGTGGTGGCCGTTGCCATCGACCTCGGCCAGGGCGGCGAAGACATGGAGGTCGTGCGCAAACGGGCACTGGACTGCGGTGCGGTCGAGGCCGTCGTCGTCGACGCCAGAGACGAGTTCGCAGAAGGGTATTGCCTGCCCGCGATCCAGTCGAACGCGCTCTACATGGACCGCTACCCGCTGGTGTCGGCGCTGAGCCGGCCGCTGATCGTCAAGCATCTGGTGGCCGCGGCCCGCGAGCACGGCGGCGGCATCGTCGCGCACGGCTGCACCGGCAAGGGCAACGACCAGGTCCGCTTCGAGGTCGGATTCGCCTCCCTGGCACCCGATCTGGAGGTTCTCGCTCCGGTCCGTGACTACGCGTGGACGCGGGAGAAGGCCATTGCGTTCGCCGAGGAGAACGCGATCCCCATCAACGTCAGCAAGCGCTCACCGTTCTCGATCGACCAGAACGTGTGGGGCCGAGCGGTGGAAACCGGCTTCCTGGAACACCTGTGGAATGCGCCGACCAAGGATGTCTACGACTACACCGAGGACCCAACGGTCAACTGGAGCACCCCCGATGAGGTGATCGTCGGATTCGAACGAGGCGTGCCGGTATCAATAGATGGGCGTCCGACGTCCGTCCTGCAGGCCATCGAGGAGCTCAACGAGCGCGGCGGCGCCCAGGGTGTCGGCCGCCTCGACGTCGTCGAGGACAGGCTGGTCGGCATCAAGAGCAGGGAGATCTACGAAGCCCCCGGCGCCATGGTGCTCATCACCGCGCACACCGAGCTCGAACACGTCACCCTCGAGCGCGAGCTCGGCCGGTTCAAGCGGAACACCGACCAGCGGTGGGGCGAGCTGGTCTATGACGGGTTGTGGTACTCGCCGCTGAAGAACGCGCTGGAGTCGTTCGTCGCCCATACCCAGGAGCATGTGTCCGGCGAGATCCGGCTCGTGTTGCACGGCGGCCACATTGCCGTCAACGGCCGCCGCAGCGCGCAGTCGCTCTACGACTTCAACCTTGCCACCTACGACGAGGGCGACACGTTCGACCAGTCGTCGGCCAAGGGCTTCGTCCACGTGCACGGCCTGTCGTCGAAGATCGCGGCCCGCCGCGACCTCGCAACATGACCGCGAGTGACCGTGTCTGCACGCCGACACGCCGTAACTTGCGTACAAATGCGGTCGCTCGCGCAGGGGAGGTAACCCAGTGAGCACCAACGAAGGATCACTGTGGGGCGGACGGTTCGCCGACGGTCCTTCCGATGCGCTTGCCGCACTGTCCAAATCCACTCACTTCGACTGGGTGCTGGCGCCATACGACGTCCGGGCGTCAAAGGCCCACGCGCGGGTGCTGTTCCGGGCCGGCCTGCTGACCGAGGAACAACGTGACGATCTGCTGACCGGCCTGGACAACCTGGCCCAGGACGTCGCGGACGGCAGCTTCGGTCCACTGGTCACCGACGAGGATGTGCACGGCGCGCTGGAGCGTGGCCTGATCGACCGTGTCGGCGACGAGCTTGGCGGCAGGCTGCGCGCAGGCCGGTCCCGAAACGATCAGGTGGCCACGCTATTTCGGCTGTGGCTACGCGACGCGGTGCGCCGGGTCGCCGACGGGGTTCTCGACGTCGTGGGTGCGCTCGCGACCCAGGCCGCCGCGCATCCGACCGCGATCATGCCGGGCAAGACACACCTGCAGTCGGCGCAGCCGATCCTGCTCGCGCACCATCTCCTCGCCCATGCGCATCCGCTGCTGCGCGATGTCGACAGGCTCGCGGACTCCGACAAGCGAGCCGCGGTGTCGCCGTACGGATCCGGAGCGCTTGCCGGCTCGTCGCTCGACCTCGACCCGGACGCGATTGCCGAGGAGCTGGGCTTCGATGCCGCCGCCGACAACTCCGTCGACGCCACCGCTGCCCGCGACTTCGCAGCCGAAGCGGCGTTCGTGCTGGCCATGATCGCGGTCGACCTGTCCCGGCTCGCCGAGGACATCATCCTTTGGAGCACAACCGAATTCGGCTATGTCACGCTGCACGACTCATGGTCGACCGGCAGCTCGATCATGCCGCAGAAGAAAAATCCCGACGTCGCGGAGCTGGCCCGCGGCAAGGCGGGTCGGCTGATCGGCAACGTCACCGGCCTGCTCGCCACCCTCAAGGCGCAGCCGCTGGCCTACAACCGCGACCTGCAGGAGGACAAGGAACCGGTCTTCGACTCGGTGACCCAGCTCGAGCTGCTGCTGCCCGCGATGGCCGGCCTCGTCGCGACCCTGCGGTTCGACGTCGACCGGATGGCCGAACTCGCGCCGCTGGGTTACACACTGGCCACCGACATGGCCGAATGGCTTGTCCGCAGAGGCGTGCCGTTCCGCGTCGCCCACGAAGCCGCGGGCGCCGCGGTACGGGCGGCAGAAGCCCGCGGCATCGGCCTGGAAGACCTCGAAGACGCCGAGCTCGCCGCGATCCACCCAGAGCTAACGCCGAAGGTTCGCGACGTCCTGACCATCACGGGTTCGGTGGATTCCCGCGACGCCCGTGGCGGCACGGCCCCCATTCAGGTGGCCAAGCAACTCGGGGTTGTTCGTGACACTGCCGACCGGCTGCGGGTCCGGCTCCGCGGGTAGCCGCGAAAGACGGCACGCCTCTGCGCCGCTAGCATCCAGCAACATGGAGGCCACACCGGGCGTCGCTGCGAGAGTGCGATCCGCGATTCGGCGCTGGCTTTCCGGATGGGGTTTCAGCCAGTGGTGGAAGGCGATCGTCGCGGTCGTGCTGGCCTCGACCGCGTTGTTCGGCGGCCTCGACACCGTCGAAACGTCGGTGACCACCTTCAAACCCGGCGACGACTTCAGCGACGGAGAGTTCACGGTGAAAATCGAAAGGGCCACGCTGGTATCCGAAGTGCGCGCGGGAAGCAAAGTGATCGCCAAAGAAAAGCCGGGCAGGCGGTACCTGGGTGTAATCGCCGTCGTACGCAACGACGGAACGGTGCCAGGGCGACTGACCAGAGAACTGGAGCTGCGCGACCAGCCCGACAAGGTCGCGGTCGATCCTTTTCGGTTCAGCGACGGGTCGCGGATCGCCACGCTCGGCCCCGGGCTCAGCGAGCAGATCGCGTTCATCTGGGAGCTGCCGCAGGACGCGCTGTCTGTCGGCGACTCCGTCACACTGCGGATCTGGAAGAAGCACTTCAGGCAGCACATGGTGACGCTCGGTGAATCGTGGTTGGACAGCAACACCGACTATGGGCAGACCGTGGTACCGGTGGGTGCACCGCGATGAGACTTCGATGGCACGGGTTGCGCAGCGTGGCGCCTGCGTTGGCGATCACCGCGGCCATCGCCGCGGCCGCGGCCTTGTGGCACAACCTTCCCGAGCCAACGGAAATCTACAAGCCGTTCGATGTACACGCCGGGGTCGGGCAGCAGGCGACCGGCCGCGGGATCACCGCCACCGTGGACGGCGTGCGCATCGGCCCGAAGGTCCACAAGATGTCTCCGCCTGAGAGAACTGTGCAGTCGGTAGGGACCTGGGTTGTGGTCGACGCTGCCGTGACGGCGACCCGCACCTTCGAGCTGCTCCGCACCGCACTGATCGTCGGGCCCAACACCTACGAGCCGTCGGACCGGTTCTTTCTTACCGCGCTCGGTGCCGAACTCGAACCAGGGATCACCCAGCGTGGCTCATGGGCGTTCGAGGTACCGGCCGAACTGGTTGCCGCCGCGGCAGATCCGATCTCGTTGCGGATCTGGCTGAATAGCGACTCCCTCGACTCGCGCATCGTCGTCACCATCCCACTCGACGGCCAACACGTGAGCAGGGACGACGTAATCACTCTCGAGCCGGTAACGGAATCGGCCACATGACAAGAGGAACAGGTCGGCTCGCGCTATGGCAACGCAATCTGATCGGGGCGGCGGTGGCCGCGGCGGCCCTAGGCGTCATCATCCCGTTCGACCTGTGGCCGAAATGGGCGACGTATCGGGCCACGGTCGAACCAGCGCATGTCATCGAGCCGCGGCAGAGCCTCGCCGTCGACGGACTGACATGGGCGGTGGTCGACGTCAAGCACCTGCGCCGCGAACCCCGCCCTGGCGCTCCTGCTCTCCCCGAGGGCACCGTGCTCATGGTGGTGACGGTGGATCGGTCGGGTGTCGTGCCGCCCGATACATACGTGATGGGAGTGTTGACCGACGGTGAACGGCGTTGGCGCGGACAAAGTCTGGCCCCCGCACCGGGACAGTTGACGTGGAACTTCGTGATACCCGATGATGCCGTGCCGACCGCACTGGATATCAAGATGTTTGACGGATCGATTCCGATTCGGTTGGAGCTGTAGCCGGTTCGTCGTCCGGCGGTTTCGGGCGTTCGAGACAGTACGCCAGCGTCGCGGCGACAAGGCAGATCCGCAAGGGCTCGATGATGAGATGTGAGACGAGCGCGATGGAATCGATGACACCGAGCCAGAACGGCCACGGCTGCGGCCCCAAAAGCCACGCGAGCCCGCGGAACAGATAGCCGGAGCCCATCTGGGCGCGATAGAAGCTGCCCGACATGTCCAGCCAGGCCAGGCCGACGTATGCCAGGACATAGAGCGACAGCGCCAGCAGCCCGGCCTGCAGGATGACCCGCGCCGAGTCCATGATCGGCTTGAACTTGCCCACCTGCGCGGTGACGAACTCGCCGGATTTCTCGCGCAGCTGTCCAGGCACCCGCGTCCAGCGGCTGTGCAGGCGCTGGTGAGCTGGAGCGCTGCGGTCGATCAACAACGCCGCGCGCTGACCCGCTACGCGCCGAGCGGTCGCGCGCCAACCGGCCGTCGCCGACACTCCGTACACAATGCCAGCCACCGCCAACCACAACAGAGGCACCGCGGCGCCGCCGAACACGGTCCGCAGGGCCCACATCACGGTGTCCCACGCGGTTTCGAGCGGCTGGAAATGCGAGAACAACTGTTCCCGAGTGTTGTTGAACCACACCACGATCCGGCGTTCGGATAACCACCCCGATGGGTTGACCAGCACGGTCACCCCCTGGCTCACCGAGAACGTCAATACCAGGAACACCCACAGCGCATCCAGGTAGACCCGAAGCGCGACCGTCCACCCTGGCAGCCGGTCCTTGGCCCAGATCAGCGCGTAGCGGCTGACGAACGCGACCCCGATCACCACCCATGTGGTCGTGCTGACGGGCAACGCGTCCGGATGGAGCTCGGTCGGCGCCTCCGACATCATCGCCTCACCCATGCGGTACTCCAGCGCGCGCGACTCGAATGCAAGCCAGTCTTCGCGGAACATCTGCCAGGCAAGGTAGATCGCGAAGAAGGGCACGATGATCGTCGGGAACACATCGATCCGCCGGGACGCGCGGGTCGGTAGTGCGGCGAGCGCCGGAATCGCCCTGCGCAGCACCAGAAACATCGCGACATACGACGCAAGCCGGGCCAGGCCGGCGAACGGCATGATCAGCGAGACCCACAGATTGTTGTCGTATCCGGCCCAGGCGGCCAGCTCTATGGCCGCACGGCGGCCGAGCACGCCGAGCAGATAGCAGGCGGCCAGTTGCGGCCAATAGCGCAGCCACAGAGCCAATGGCCGCAGCAAGTCCCGCACCGACCCATATTAAGGGTCGCGATCACTCGTCTGCGGCGGCAAACCATGCCGCCTCGAGTTCGTCCTTACGGGCCAGCAGGTCGCTCAGTTCGGCATTGAGCTCGCCAACGCGAACGTGATCGGCGGCGGCCTCGGCCATCGACTCGTGCAGGACGGCGATCCGGTTGTCGAGCTTGGCCAGTTGCCCCTCGATGCGAGCCAGCTCCTTGCCGGTCCGCCGGTGCCGTGCCGATGCCGACTCCGACTCGCGCGACGATTCGGTGCGCACGGGCGGCGGTGCCGCGGCCGCCCTGTCCGCGAGGTACTGCTCGACGCCGCCTGGCAACAGGTCGCAGCGCCCGCCGCCGGTCAACGCATAGGTGACGTCGCTGACCCGCTCCAGGAAGTACCGGTCGTGGGTCACCACGATCAGCGTCCCCGGCCAGCCGTCCAGGTAGTCCTCGATCACCGTCAAGGTGTCGATGTCGAGGTCGTTGGTCGGCTCGTCGAGCAGCAGCACATTCGGTTCGTCAAGTAGTAGCCGAAGGAACTGCAACCGACGGCGCTCACCGCCAGACAGGTCCTCCAGCCTCGTGGTCAGCTTGTCGCCGGTGAAGCCGAAGTCCTTCAATAAGGTGTCGGCACTGATTTCGCGGCCGCCCGCCAGTTCTGTGACACGGCGCTGGTTCTCGACGGCATCAATGACCCGCTCACCCGGCGACATCTCGGTCAACGCCTGGCTGAGATGGCCGATCCGCAGCGTGCTGCCCCGCTTGATGGTGCCGGCGGAAGGTGACAGCTCGCCCGTCAGCAGCCGCAGCACCGTCGTCTTGCCGGTTCCGTTGACGCCGACGAGTCCGATGCGGGCGCCGGGTCCGATAGACCAGTCGATGCGGTCGAGGATCACCCGCGGCGGGTCGCCGACCTCAAGTGAGACCCGGTGCAGGTCGAACACATCCTTGCCCAGCCGGTTCGTCGCGAAACGTTGCAGCACAAGCGAATCACGCGGAGCCGGCTCGTTGGCGATCAGGTCATTGGCCGCCTGGATGCGGAACTTCGGCTTCGATGTTCTCGCCGGGGGACCGCGACGCAACCACGCCAGCTCCTTGCGCATCAGGTTGCGTCGACGCGCCTCGACGCCCGCCTCGAGCCGCAAGCGTTCGGCGCGCGCGAGCACATAGGCGGCGTAACCGCCGTCGTAGGCGTCGACGGTGCCATCGTGCACCTCCCACGTCTTTGTGCATACCTCGTCGAGGAACCAGCGGTCGTGGCTGACCACCACGAGCGCCTTGGCCGGCCGCGTGTTCAGGTGCCCGGCCAGCCAGCCGATCACCTCCACGTCGAGGTGGTTGGTCGGCTCGTCAAGTACCAGCACGTCGTGGCCAGCGAGCAGCACCTGCGCCAGCGCCACCCGGCGCCGCTCACCACCACTGAGCCCGCCGACCTCGTCCTCCAGATCGACATCGGCCAGCAGATGCGAGACGACTTCACGGGTGTCCGGCTCGGCTGCCCACACGTGGTCCGCCCTGCCGCCGACGATGACCTGGCGGACCGACGAGGTGGGGCTGAAGTCGTCGGTCTGGTGCAGGTAACCCACCGAAAGGCCCGAGATATGGGTGACCCGGCCGGCATCGGGCTCGCGGGTGCGGGTCAGCACGCCGAGCAGCGTCGTCTTGCCGTCGCCGTTGCGGCCGACGACGCCGACGGCATCGCCCTCGTCGACGCCAAGGCTGACCCCGTCAAGCAGCGTGCGGGTGCCGTGGGCGAGCGTCGCGCGCTCGACATTGATCAGGTTCACCATCAGCCGCAGATGATATGTGGCCCACGTGGGACGTCACGCCGGCCAGCCGTGACTTTCGGCACGGTGGTCCCGACGCGTTGTGCCATGATGACGGCGGCAGTCGGGGGACTGACAAGGCAAAAGGGGAGTGTGGTGGACTTGTCGGCGATAACCAGGCCGGTCGGCCGGTTGGTGGCCACCGCGCAGAACGGGCTGGAAGTGCTCCGGTACGGCGGCCTCGAGACCGGCGCGGTGCCGTCGCCTTTCCAGATCATCCAGAGCGTGTCGATGTACCGGCTGCGGCGCTACTTTCCGCCTGACTCCCGGCCCGGTGCCAAACCGCCTGGCGCACCGGTGCTGATGGTGCACCCGATGATGATGTCCGCGGACATGTGGGACGTCACCCGCGACGACGGCGCCGTCGGCATCCTGCACAAAGCGGGCATCGACCCATGGGTCATCGACTTCGGCTCGCCCGACAAGGTCGAAGGTGGCATGCAGCGCAACCTCGCCGACCATGTCGTCGCGCTGAGCGAGGCCATCGACACCGTCAAGGAGGTCACCGGCAGGGACGTGCACCTTGCCGGTTACTCCCAGGGCGGGATGTTCGCCTACCAGACCGCGGCTTACCGGCAGTCCAAGGATCTCGCCAGCATCGTCGCTTTCGGGTCGCCGGTCGACACGCTCGCCGCGCTGCCGATGAACCTGCCTGCCGGGTTCGCCGCGGGCGCCGCCGATTTCATGGCCGATCATGTCTTTTCCCGCATCGACATCCCGGGCTGGCTGGCGCGCGCCGGGTTCCAGATGCTCGACCCCATCAAGACCGCCCAGTCGCGATTCGACTTCCTGCGCCAGCTGCACGATCGCGAGGCGCTGCTGCCGAGGGAGCAGCAGCGTCGCTTCCTCGCGTCAGAGGGCTGGATCGCGTGGTCGGGACCGGCTATCGCCGAACTGCTCAAGCAGTTCATCGCGCACAACCGGATGATGAGCGGTGGCTTTTCCATCCACGGCGACCTGGTGACGCTGTCCGACATCAGCTGCCCCGTTCTCGCGGTGGTCGGCGAGGTCGACGACATCGGCCAGCCGGCCTCCGTGCGCGGCATCAAGCGCGCATCCCCGCAGGCCGATGTCTACGAATTCCTCATCCGCGCAGGACATTTCGGCCTCGTTGTCGGATCGAAGGCCGCCACCCAGACCTGGCCGACGGTCGCGCAGTGGGTCCAGTGGATCGACGGCGACGGCGACATGCCCGAGCAGGTCGCACCCATGGCCCTGCAGCCGGCCGAACACGACGAGACCGGTGTCTCGTTGAGCTCCCGGGTAGCGCACGGCACCGCCGCGGCGACCGAGATGGCGTTCACCCTGGCCCGTTCGGCGACCGACGCGCTGATGGCGGCCAACAGATCCGCTCGCGCGCTGGCCGTCGAGACCTACCGCACCCTGCCGAGGCTCGCGCGACTGGGGCAGATCAACGATCACACCCGAATCTCGTTGGGCCGGATCATGTCCGAGCAGGCGCGCGATCTACCCAACGGTGAGTGCCTGTTGTTCGACGGCCGTGTGCACACCTACGAGGCCGTCGACCGACGGATCAACAACGTGGTCCGCGGCCTTATCGCTGTCGGCGTGCGCCAAGGCGCCCACGTCGGGGTGTTCATGGAGACCCGGCCCAGTGCGCTCGTGGCGATCGCCGCACTGTCGCGCCTCGGCGCGGTTGCGGTGTTGATGCCGCCCGACGTCGACCTGGCCACCGCCGCCCGGCTCGGCGGGGTGTCCGAGATCATCGCCGATCCGACCAACCTCGAGGCCGCGAGCGGGCTTGGGATGCGGGTGTTGGTGCTCGGCGGCGGCGAATCACGCGATCTGCACCTTGGAGAATCAGACTTCGCGGACGTCGTCGATATGGAGAAGATCGATCCGGATGTCGTCGACCTGCCCGGCTGGTACCGATCCAACCCCGGCCTGGCCCGTGACCTTGCGTTCGTCGGCTTCAGCTCCATCGGTGGCGAGCTGATCGCACGGCAGATCACGAACTACCGGTGGGCGTTGTCCGCCTTCGGCACCGCATCGGCGGCCAACCTCGGCCGCGGCGACACGGTCTACTGCCTCACCCCACTGCACCACCAATCGGGGCTGCTGGTGGCGCTCGGCGGCGCGGTGGTCGGCGGCTCGCGTATCGCGCTGTCACGGGGTCTGCGTCCGGACCGCTTCCTGCAGGAGATCCGTCAGTACGGCGTCACGGTGGTGTCCTACACCTGGGCGATGCTTCGCGATGTCATCGACGATCCTTCGTTCTCGCTGACGGGTAGCCATCCGGTGCGGCTGTTCATCGGCTCCGGCATGCCGACCGGCCTCTGGAAGCGCGTTGTCGACGTCTTCGGGCCCGCCCACGTCGTGGAGTTCTTCGCGACCACCGACGGGCAGGCCGTGCTGGCCAACGTGTCCGGCGCCAAGGTCGGCAGCAAGGGCAGGCCACTGCCGGGGGGCGGCGAGGTCGAACTGGCCGCCTACGACACCGAGGACAACCTGATCCTCGAGGACGACCGCGGCTTCGTCCGCAGGGCCGACACCAACGAGGTGGGTGTCCTGCTGGCCCACCCGCGGGGACCCGTCGACCCGACAGCGTCGGTGAAGCGGGGCGTGTTCGCCCCGGCCGACACCTGGGTGTCCACGGAGTATCTCTTCCGCCGCGACGAGGACGGCGACTACTGGCTCGTCGACAACCGCGGTTCGGTGATCCACACCGTCCGCGGCCCGGTCTACGCCTGCCCGGTCAACGACGCCGTCGGCCGGCTCGGGGCGGTGGATCTTGCGGTCACGTACGGCGTGCAGGCCGGTGGTCAGCAGCTGGCCATCACGGCGCTGACGTTACGTCCCGGCGGCAGCATCCCGTCGGCCGATCTGTCCGAGGCGCTGGCCGACCTGCCGGTCGGGAACCCGCCCGACATCGTGCATGTCGTACCGGAAATGGCCCTCAGCGCCTCCTATCGTCCGCTGATCAAACCGCTGCAAACAGACGGAATTCCCAAGCCGTCGCGTAACGCCTGGTACCTCGATCCCGATACGAATCGGTACAAGCGGTTGACTGTCGCGGTACGCACCGAGATCGCCGGCGCCCAGCAGTGAGATCGTGCCTCAGGGCACACCCACTGTTAGGCTCCCGCTGGCGGCAGGTCGTCGCCGGGTCGGGCTGTCCGCGCCGCCGTCGCTGGAGGATTGATGACATCGCAGACCGGTACGAATCACCACTTCTGGCGTCGCGCCGCGCTCGGCGCCCTGGCCGTCGGCCTGATGGCAGGTTTCGCCGCACCGACGGCGCTGGCCCAACCCGCGCCGACTCCGGTGACCGACGCGCCTGCGGATGAACAGGCCGAAACCTCGGCTCCGGCGCCGACCGGCGACGTGCTGGCCACCATCGCCGCGGAGTACATGACGGGCGCAGGCGGCGGTCAGATCTCCAACTTCGTCAAGGAAGCCCTTCAGCTGCGCGCGCTCGGCTTCCGCCCGTCGAAGGGCAACATCGCCGCGCTGACCGAGGCGCTCGACAAGCGCCCGAACCAGTCGCCGCTCGTGGAAGCCCTCAAGTCGACCGTGTCCTTCCAGCGCATGCAGCAGTCGCGCCAGGCCTCGGCGGGCGTACCGCAGGGCGGATTCAACGCCGGTCTCGGCCAGCTGCCACCGGGAATGGCGCCCGTCCCTGGCAACTCGGACAACTCCGGCATCTTCCTGGCTCCGGGCGGCGGCGTCACGCAGCCGATCGGCTAGTCGCCGTCGTGCTTGACGAAAAACTGCTGAGCATCCTGGTCTGCCCTCAGGACCGCGGATCGTTACTCCTCGTCGATGACGAGTTCCTCTATAACCCCAGGCTGCGTCGCGCCTACCGCATCGAGGACGGCATTCCGGTGCTGCTCGTCGACGAGGCCGTCGACATCACCGACGACGGCGAGCACCAGCGGATGCTCGACCGTTCAGGTCAATCCGGGTAGGTCGCCGGTCAGATAGCGCTGCAGGTTGGGCGCGATGGTTTCGGCGATCTGTTCCACCGGCAGCGATTTGAACGGGTCCAGCTCGAGGATGTAGCGGGCCATCACCACGCCCACCAACTGCGACGCCACGAACTGCACCCGGATGCGTCCGCTGCCCGGAGGGTCGTCTACGCGGGATCCGACCTCGGCGGTGATCACTTCCTGAAGGAAAGAGCGGATCAAGGTGACGTCGTTTCCGGCCAGCAGGGATCGCAGTTCGGCGATGAACCCCTTGCCCATTTCGGAGTCCCACAGCGACAACAGGATCGACGGCAGCACGGAGCCGAGTTGCTCAATGGGGACTTCCCGCAGGGGACCAATGACCTGCATCGGATCGATCGGAATGTGAATCGCCGCGGCAAACAGCTGGGTCTTGGTGCCGAAGTAGTGGTGCACCAGCGCGGGATCGACACCAGCTGATGCGGCGACCGCGCGTATCGATGTCTTGTCGATTCCGTTGCGGGCGAACAGATCTCGCGCGCTAGTGAGGATCCGCTCTCGGGTGTCCGACGTCCCCGGTGGCCGTCCTGGTTTCTTGCGCTCTGCGTTGGTGGTCAATGCCGTTACGGTGTCCTTCGTCGTAGCGTGGCCGCGGCCAGGCACAGCGCGACCACCGCGAAACCGACGACCACTGCGATATCGCGCACCGCGATGAACGTCGGCTCTGCGTAGGCGCCAACCTGCTGCAGCGCTTCAAGAGCGTAGCTGGCCGGGAGCGCATTGCTGATCCATTGCAGCCAGTCAGGCAACACGTCGCGCGGCACGATGATGCCGCACAACAGCAGCTGAGGGGCGATCACCACCGGCATGAACTGCACGGCCTGAAACTCGGTGCGGGCGAATGCACTACAGAGTAGGCCCAGGCCCACGCCGAGCACCGCGTTGATGATCGCGATGACGAACACCAGGATCGGACTGCCCGCGGTGTCCAGGCCGAGGAGCCAGAACGACACGACGCACGCCAGCGTCGCCTGAGCAGCCGCGGCGATCGAGAACGCGGTGCCGTAGGCGGCCAGCAGATCCAGGCGGCGCAGCGGGGTGGTCAGGATGCGCTCCAACGTGCCCGAAACCCGTTCTCGTTGCATCGTTATCGACGTGATCAGAAACATCACGATGAGCGGAAACACCCCCAGCATGATCAGGCACGCATTGTTGAACGGCGACGGCGTGCCAGGGCGGTGCGGGGCGTTCTGGAACATGAAGTACATCAACGTGATGATCAGGCTCGGCACGACAAGGATCATCGCGACGCTGCGGTGATCGGAGGCCAGCTGGCGCAGGATTCGTGTGGTGGTGGCCAGGTAGGCCTGCGGGCTCAGCCGGCTGCGGCCGCGGTGCTGCGCCGGATGACGGACAGAAACGCTTCCTCCAGTGACTGACATCCCGTGTCCTCTCGAAGGTTGGTTGGCGTGGTGTGTGCGAGCAGGTGGCCGTCGCGCATGAGCAGCAGGTCACCGCAGTGATCGGCCTCATCCATGACATGGCTAGAGACCAGCAGGGTCGTCCCGCGGCGGGCGAGCTGACCGAACTGTTCCCACAGGTCGACCCGCAGGACGGGATCAAGGCCGACCGTCGGTTCGTCGAGCACCAGCAGATCCGGGCGCGCGACCAGCGCGCAGGCCAGCGACACTCGCGTGCGTTGACCACCGGAAAGGTTGCCGCACAACGCAGTTCGGTGATCGTCGAGTCCAACGGCGGCTACCGCTTGGTCCGCAGCCTGCGCGTCGGTGCCGTAAAGCGACGCGAAGTAGCGCACGTTGTCGATGACGCGCAGGTCGTCGTAAATGGTGGGGTCTTGAGTGACGTAGCCGACGCGGTGCCGCAGTTCGGCCGAGCCTGCAGGACGGCCGAGCACCGTCACCGTGCCCTTTTCGATGATCTGGGTGCCCACGATGCTGCGCATCAGGGTCGTCTTACCGCAGCCGGACGGGCCAAGCAGGCCGGTGATCGTGCCGCGCGCGATCTGCATCGAGACGTCGTCGAGCGCGACGCGCTTGCCGCGCACCACCCGCAGATCCTGAACGTCGATCACGATGTCCTGGTCACGTCTCAGTAATTCATCATGCGATGAACTCATCATGTGATGAATAGTCCTCCCCGCTGGTAGGCGTGTCAAGGTCGGCGGGCAGAATCGCTCGGGTGAGTGTCGAGTCGTTGTCCGTCGACCCTGTGACAGCGGCGCGGCGGCTGCTGGGATCGGTGCTCATATGCCGCGGAGTGAGCGCCATGATCGTCGAGGTCGAGGCCTATGGCGGTCCCGCGGATGGGCCGTGGCCCGACGCGGCGTCACACTCTTTTCGAGGCCCCGGCGGGCGCAACGCGGTGATGTTCGGCCCTGCTGCGCGCCTCTACACCTACCGAAGCCACGGCATTCACGTGTGCGCGAACGTCGTGTGCGCGACTGCCGGCGTCGCGGGAGCGGTGCTGCTTCGGGCGGCCGCTGTCGAATCGGGCATCGACGTGGCCCGAGCGCACCGTGGTGATGCGGCACGACCTGCCGCGTTGGCGCGGGGGCCTGGCAACCTGTGCTCAGCCCTCGGAATCACCATGGACGACAACGGAATTGATCTGCTCGACCCGAAAAGTCCGGTCCTGCTCACGCTCGGTGACGAGCGCGACTGCGTCGAGGGGCCGCGCGTCGGCGTCAGCAAGGCCGCGGACCGGCCCTGGCGCTTCTGGCTGCCAGGGCGCCCCGAGGTGTCGCTGTATCGCCGCAGCCCGCGAGCACCCGCTCCCGGCGACAGCGATTAGTCGCCGGTCAAATAGGCAGTGATCACCGGTGCGACCCTGGCCACGAGTTCCTCGGCGGGAGTTGAGGCGATCGGTTCCACCCGCAGGATGTGGCGCAGGAAGGCGATACCCAAGAGCTGGGCCATCGCCAGATCGATCCGTAACTCGGCGGCCGGGCCCGAAAGCTCGTCGGCCATCTGCCGATAGAGCTGGCCGCCAATGAACTGCCGCACCAGGGTGGCCGACTCCTCGTGGGTCGCCGCGCCGCGCAGAATCGCCTGCAGAGGGGCGCGCGACTGCGGCCGCTCCCACGCGTCGAAGAACACTTGTGTCAGGCGCACACCGATCTCGTCCTTGCGGCCGCCCGTGACCTGCGCGGCCACCTCCGCAGGCTCGAACGGCCACCCCATCGTCGCCCGGAACAACTCCGCCTTGGTCCCGAAATAGTGCCGGATCAGCGCCGGATCGACACCCGCCCCTGCGGCGATATCGCGCACCGAGGTCTTGTCGTAGCCGGCGTCGGCGAACATGCGCCGGGCGGTGTCCAGCAGAACTTGGCGCGTGGCGGGGTTTCCCGGACGTCGACCAATCGGAGGCATAGTGCCGAAATTCTACAGTCGTTGACTTTATTCGGAGCCGGGTTTAGCTTGGGCAAAAGGTAACTCTACAAGTGAGGAGTTTTGCATAATGCCTGCTCCACGATGGGTTGCCCGCGCCAACAAGGCAGGGCTGAATCGGGTCACCAAGTTCATCGCGCCATGGGCGCCCGGGTGGGCAGTCGTCGTGCATCGCGGGCGCAAGTCCGGCAAGACGTTCCGGACGCCGCTGTGGGCCTTTCGCCGTCAGGACGGATTCGTGGTCGCATTGACATACGGGGCAGAAGCCGACTGGGTCCGCAACGTCATCAGCGCAGGCGGGTGCGAGCTGGAGACCCGGCGGCGCCGGTACCAAGTCGGCGATCCGCGGGTCTACCGCGACGAAAATGCAACGGACATGCCGGCATTCATCCGGTTCATGCTCCGCAGGGTTATCAAGGCGCCGGAGTTTCTCAGCGTCGAGGTGGTGCGCGAACTGGCGACAGTGCGCTGACTCGGTGCGGTCGTGACGCCCGCATGCGGGAAGATCGACGCGTGAGCACGGACATTCTCGATGAGCTGCAGTGGCGTGGACTGATTGCGCAGTCCACCGACCGGGACGCGCTGGCGGACGCGCTGTCCGCAGGACCGGTCACCGTCTATTCGGGTTTCGACCCGACCGCGCCGAGCCTGCACGCCGGGCATCTGATCCCGCTGCTTACGCTGCGCCGACTCCAGCAGGCGGGCCATCGGCCGATAGTGCTGGCGGGCGGTGCGACCGGCTTTATCGGGGATCCTCGAGACACCGGTGAGCGCACCCTCAATACCGCCGACACCGTCGCCGATTGGGCCAACCGGATCCGTGGTCAGCTCGAGCGGTTCGTCGAGTTCGACGATTCCCCCACCGGTGCGATCGTCGAGAACAACCTGTCGTGGACGGGTGAGCTGTCGACGATCGACTTCCTTCGTGACGTCGGCAAGCACTTCTCGGTCAACGTCATGCTCGATCGCGACACGGTTCGGCGCCGGCTGGAAGGCGACGGCATTTCCTACACCGAGTTCAGCTACATGCTGCTGCAGGCCAACGACTACGTGGAGCTGCATCAGCGGTACGGCTGCACGCTGCAGATCGGTGGCTCAGACCAATGGGGCAACATCATCGCCGGGGTCAGGCTGGTGCGCCAGAAGACGGGCGCGACGGTGCATGCGATGACGACGCCGCTGGTGACCGACTCCGAAGGCAAGAAGTTCGGCAAGTCCACCGGCGGCGGCAGCCTGTGGCTCGACCCGGAGATGACCAGCCCGTACGCCTGGTACCAGTACTTCATCAACACCGGCGACAGCGACGTCGTCAACTACCTGCGGTGGTTCACGTTCTTGGCACCCGAGGAGCTCGCCGAACTGGAGCGGGTGACCGCGGAACGACCCCATGAGCGCGCGGCCCAGCGTCGTCTGGCTCGTGAGCTCACAACGTTGGTGCACGGCGAGGCGGCAACGGCGTCGGTCGAGCATGCGAGCCAAGCATTGTTTGGCCGGGGGGAGTTGTCCCAGCTGGACGAGCCGACGCTGGCGGCTGCGCTGCGCGAGGCCAGCGTGGCCGAACTCAAGCCGGGCGGCCCTGACGCGATCACCGACCTTCTGGTCGCCAGCGGCCTGTCGGCGAGCAAGGGTGCCGCCAGGCGGACGATCGCCGAAGGCGGCGTGTCGGTCAACAACGTCCGGATCGAGAGCGACGAGTGGGCGCCGCAGTCATCGGACTTTCTGTACGGGCGCTGGCTCGTGCTGCGCCGCGGCAAGCGGAATATCGCAGGCGTCGAGCGCGTTGGATGATGTGTCGGAGGCGACGCATGCTTGCGTGCGCACGGTGGAGCGGAGTTGAAAAACACGCCCCACCAGCCCATTTGACTCCGAGTTTTCCCTCACGTAACTTATCGGAGTCGCCGCGACACGGGCCTGGCCCGAAGAGCGCGGCGGCTCCCAGAGGGAAACCCACTTCGGTGGGTTCCTGATTGTCCGCACTACGAGTACGCGGCTTTATGCCGCGGGCTAGTTGCGCGGTCAAGCGGGTGTGTTGTTTGAGAACTCAATAGTGTGTTTGGTGGTTTTTGTTTGTTGTTGTTTTTGTTCACCTCTTTTTCCCGTTTAGGGGTGGATGTTTTTTGATGCCAGTTTTTGGTGTCTTTTTGTTAGGTCGGATTTTTCTGATTCGAATTCTGCCTGCGCCTTTGGGTGTGGGGGTTTTTGTTTGGAGAGTTTGATTCTGGCTCAGGACGAACGCTGGCGGCGTGCTTAACACATGCAAGTCGAACGGAAAGGCCCTTTCGGGGGTACTCGAGTGGCGAACGGGTGAGTAACACGTGGGTGATCTGCCCTGCACTTTGGGATAAGCCTGGGAAACTGGGTCTAATACCGAATACACCCTGCTGGTCGCATGGCCTGGTGGGGGAAAGCTTTTGCGGTGTGGGATGGGCCCGCGGCCTATCAGCTTGTTGGTGGGGTGATGGCCTACCAAGGCGACGACGGGTAGCCGGCCTGAGAGGGTGTCCGGCCACACTGGGACTGAGATACGGCCCAGACTCCTACGGGAGGCAGCAGTGGGGAATATTGCACAATGGGCGCAAGCCTGATGCAGCGACGCCGCGTGAGGGATGACGGCCTTCGGGTTGTAAACCTCTTTCAGCAGGGACGAAGCGCAAGTGACGGTACCTGCAGAAGAAGCACCGGCCAACTACGTGCCAGCAGCCGCGGTAATACGTAGGGTGCGAGCGTTGTCCGGAATTACTGGGCGTAAAGAGCTCGTAGGTGGTTTGTCGCGTTGTTCGTGAAAACTCACAGCTCAACTGTGGGCGTGCGGGCGATACGGGCAGACTGGAGTACTGCAGGGGAGACTGGAATTCCTGGTGTAGCGGTGGAATGCGCAGATATCAGGAGGAACACCGGTGGCGAAGGCGGGTCTCTGGGCAGTAACTGACGCTGAGGAGCGAAAGCGTGGGGAGCGAACAGGATTAGATACCCTGGTAGTCCACGCCGTAAACGGTGGGTACTAGGTGTGGGTTTCCTTCCTTGGGATCCGTGCCGTAGCTAACGCATTAAGTACCCCGCCTGGGGAGTACGGCCGCAAGGCTAAAACTCAAAGAAATTGACGGGGGCCCGCACAAGCGGCGGAGCATGTGGATTAATTCGATGCAACGCGAAGAACCTTACCTGGGTTTGACATGCACAGGACGCTGGTAGAGATATCAGTTCCCTTGTGGTCTGTGTGCAGGTGGTGCATGGCTGTCGTCAGCTCGTGTCGTGAGATGTTGGGTTAAGTCCCGCAACGAGCGCAACCCTTGTCCTATGTTGCCAGCGGGTTATGCCGGGGACTCGTAGGAGACTGCCGGGGTCAACTCGGAGGAAGGTGGGGATGACGTCAAGTCATCATGCCCCTTATGTCCAGGGCTTCACACATGCTACAATGGCCGGTACAAAGGGCTGCGATGCCGTGAGGTGGAGCGAATCCTTTCAAAGCCGGTCTCAGTTCGGATCGGGGTCTGCAACTCGACCCCGTGAAGTCGGAGTCGCTAGTAATCGCAGATCAGCAACGCTGCGGTGAATACGTTCCCGGGCCTTGTACACACCGCCCGTCACGTCATGAAAGTCGGTAACACCCGAAGCCAGTGGCCTAACCCCTTGTGGGAGGGAGCTGTCGAAGGTGGGATCGGCGATTGGGACGAAGTCGTAACAAGGTAGCCGTACCGGAAGGTGCGGCTGGATCACCTCCTTTCTAAGGAGCACCACGAGACCTGGAGCGGTCCGCATCGCGCGGAGTCAACCGTATGTCCAGGCGATTCGTTGGATGGCCTTTCGCCTGTAGTGGGTGGGGGTCTGGTGCACAACAAACGTGTTGCTGGTAGGGGAAACTATCGGCGCGAAAAATTATCAGACACACTATTGGGCTTTGAGACAACAAGCCCGTCATCTCTTTGTCCTGTGTGTTGGGAAACCGGAGATGGATGCCGTCCCCCTTGTGGGGGTGGCGCCTCGATACGTTCGGGGTTGGTTGTTGTTGCCCTGCTTTGGTGGTGGGGTGTGGTGTTTGATTTGTGGATAGTGGTTGCGAGCATCTAGCACGCAGGGAGGTTCATTCCCTTTTTTGGGGGTGGGCTTTTTTGTTGTGTTGATGTGCAATTTCTAGTTTCAATTTTTTTAGCTTTTGGTTTTGTGTTGTAAGTGTTTAAGGGCGCATGGTGGATGCCTTGGCACTGGGAGCCGATGAAGGACGTGGGAGGCTGCGTTATGCCTCGGGGAGCTGTCAACCGAGCGTGGATCCGAGGATGTCCGAATGGGGAAACCCGGCACGAGTGATGTCGTGTCACCCACACCTGAATACATAGGGTGTGGGGGGGAACGCGGGGAAGTGAAACATCTCAGTACCCGTAGGAAGAGAAAACAAGTGTGATTCCGTGAGTAGTGGCGAGCGAAAGCGGAGGATGGCTAAACCGTGCACATGTGATACCCGGCGGGGGTTGTGTGTGCGGTGTTGTGGGGCGTTTCTTCTCTCATCCGCCGATGAGGGCGAAAGTGATAAACCGTTGGGTTAGGTGAAGTGGCCTGGGATGGCCTGTCCGTAGAGGGTGAGAGCCCCGTAACCGAAAACTCAGCGGCTTTCGTGGAACTGTCCCCGAGTAGCAGCGGGCCCGTGGAATCTGCTGTGAATCTGCCGGGACCACCCGGTAAGCCTGAATACTTCCCAGTGACCGATAGCGGATTAGTACCGTGAGGGAATGGTGAAAAGTACCCCGGGAGGGGAGTGAAATAGTACCTGAAACCGTGTGCCTACAATCCGTCAGAGCCCTCGCTTTATGTGTGGGGTGATGGCGTGCCTTTTGAAGAATGAGCCTGCGAGTCAGGGACATGTCGCGAGGTTAACCCGGGTGGGGTAGCCGCAGCGAAAGCGAGTCTGAATAGGGCGTATCCACACAATAGTGTGTGGTGTAGTGGTGTGTTCTGGACCCGAAGCGGAGTGATCTACCCATGGCCAGGGTGAAGCAGCAGTAAGATGTTGTGGAGGCCCGAACCCACTTAGGTTGAAGACTGAGGGGATGAGTTGTGGGTAGGGGTGAAAGGCCAATCAAACTCCGTGATAGCTGGTTCTCCCCGAAATGCATTTAGGTGCAGCGTTACATGGTTCTTGCTGGAGGTAGAGCTACTGGATGGCCGATGGGCCCTACTAGGTTACTGACGTCAGCCAAACTCCGAATGCCGGCAAGGTTAGTGTGGCAGTGAGACGGCGGGGGATAAGCTCCGTGCGTCGAGAGGGAAACAGCCCAGATCGCCGGCTAAGGCCCCTAAGCGTGTGCTAAGTGGAAAAGGATGTGCAGTCGCGAAGACAACCAGGAGGTTGGCTTAGAAGCAGCCACCCTTGAAAGAGTGCGTAATAGCTCACTGGTCAAGTGATTGTGCGCCGATAATGTAGCGGGGCTCAAGCACACCGCCGAAGCCGCGGCAATGCAGATTTATCTGTATTGGGTAGGGGAGCGTCCTGCATCCGGTGAAGCCACCGAGTGATCGAGTGGTGGAGGGTGTGGGAGTGAGAATGCAGGCATGAGTAGCGATAAGGCAAGTGAGAACCTTGCCCGCCGAAAGACCAAGGGTTCCTGGGCCAGGCCAGTCCGCCCAGGGTGAGTCGGGACCTAAGGCGAGGCCGACAGGCGTAGTCGATGGACAACGGGTTGATATTCCCGTACCCGTGTGTGAGCGTCCCTGATGAATCCATTCTGCTAACTGCCCAAAACTTGGGCCACCAATCACCTTCGGGTGTGCGGGGTTTAAGGGCTGCGCGGGACCCGGATGGGTAGTAGTCAAGCGATGGGGTGACGCAGGAAGGTAGCCGTACCAGTCAGTGGTAATACTGGGGCAAACCTGTAGGGAGAACGATAGGTAAATCCGTCGTTCGCATATCCTGAGAGGTGATGCATAGCCGAGTGAGGCGAATTCGGTGATCCTATGCTGTCGAGAAAAGCCTCTAGCGAGCACGCACACGGCCCGTACCCCAAACCAACACAGGTGGTCAGGTAGAGAATACCGAGGCGTACGAGTGAACTATGGTTAAGGAACTCGGCAAAATACCCCCGTAACTTCGGGAGAAGGGGGACCCCACTACCGTCAACACCTTCGCGGTGGGCAGCGGGATGGGGTGGCACAAACCAGTGAGAAGCGACTGTTTACTAAAAACACAGGTCCGTGCGAAGTCGCAAGACGATGTATACGGACTGACGCCTGCCCGGTGCTGGAAGGTTAAGAGGACCTGTTAACCCCTTTGGGGGTGAAGCGGAGAATTTAAGCCCCAGTAAACGGCGGTGGTAACTATAACCATCCTAAGGTAGCGAAATTCCTTGTCGGGTAAGTTCCGACCTGCACGAATGGCGTAACGACTTCTCAACTGTCTCAACCATAGACTCGGCGAAATTGCACTACGAGTAAAGATGCTCGTTACGCGCGGCAGGACGAAAAGACCCCGGGACCTTCACTACAACTTGGTATTGGTGCTCGATACGGTTTGTGTAGGATAGGTGGGAGACTATGAAGCGCACACGCCAGTGTGTGTGGAGTCGTTGTTGAAATACCACTCTGATCGTATTGGGCCTCTAACCTCGAACCGTATATCCGGTTCAGGGACAGTGCCTGGTGGGTAGTTTAACTGGGGCGGTTGCCTCCTAAAATGTAACGGAGGCGCCCAAAGGTTCCCTCAACCTGGACGGCAATCAGGTGTTGAGTGTAAGTGCACAAGGGAGCTTGACTGCGAGACATACATGTCGAGCAGGGACGAAAGTCGGGACTAGTGATCCGGCACCCCCGAGTGGAAGGGGTGTCGCTCAACGGATAAAAGGTACCCCGGGGATAACAGGCTGATCTTCCCCAAGAGTCCATATCGACGGGATGGTTTGGCACCTCGATGTCGGCTCGTCGCATCCTGGGGCTGGAGCAGGTCCCAAGGGTTGGGCTGTTCGCCCATTAAAGCGGCACGCGAGCTGGGTTTAGAACGTCGTGAGACAGTTCGGTCTCTATCCGCCGCGCGCGTCAGAAGCTTGAGGAAACCTGTCCCTAGTACGAGAGGACCGGGACGGACGAACCTCTGGTCCACCAGTTGTCCCACCAGGGGCACCGCTGGATAGCCACGTTCGGACAGGATAACCGCTGAAAGCATCTAAGCGGGAAACCCCCTCCAAGACCAGGCTTCTCACCCATTAAGTGGGATAAGGCCCCCCGCAGACCACGGGATCAATAGACCAGACCTATAAGACTAGTAATAGTCGCAGGGAACTGGCACTAACCGGCCGAAAACTTACACACAACCAACAGCCTCGCAACCACACACATATCCACAAATGCCTCACAAACAGGCATACACACCCCACCACCAATAACACTTCCCCCACACACGTCTGGGGGCACTCAAAAACGAGTGAATAGAGTTACGGCGGTAACAGCGGCAGGGAAACGCCCGGACCCATCCCGAACCCGGAAGCTAAGCCTGCCAGCGCCGATGATACTACCCAACCCGGGTGGAAAAGTAGGACACCGCCGAACACAACCTAAAGCCCTGTGGCCCCCAAAACAATTGGGGGCCACAGGCATTGGAACAGCAAAATCATTTTGAATAAATCATTTCGTCGAAAGCGTCGTACGCTATTTCGGTGAATACGCCGCGGAAGGTGCTCTGCGAGCTGGTCGCCGTGGCACTCCTTGGCGCATCGACCGCCTGCTCTGGGGGCCACGACTCCGCGACTCCTCAGCCGTTCAATCGTGTGGCCGCGCTGGACGATTCGTCGACGTGGATGTACCAGCTTCAGGGCCTCGAGGACCCCGCGCAGGTGACTACGCTTGCGAACTCGGACTACGACCTGCTCGTCGTCGAACCCGGGAACACGTTCCGCGACGAGCCAGTCGATGCGGGGCAGTTGGTCCACGAGCTGCACGCGAAGCCCGGCGGCGGGAACCGCCTCGTGCTCGCCTACATCGACATCGGCGAGGCGGAGGACTATCGGTCGTACTGGCAGGACACCTGGCAGGCACCGAGTCCCGACCAGCCGGGGTCGCCGCCCTTCCTGATCACCGTTGACCCCGACGGCTGGCCGGGCAGCTATCCAGTGGCCTACTGGGACGATCAGTGGCGTGACATCTGGCTCGGCGCCGCAGGCGAAGTGGCCAACCTCGCACGGCTGGGGTTCGACGGTGTCTACTTGGATTGGGTTGAGGCATACGATGATTCGGCCATACGCACCGCGGCCGAAGGTGCCGGCGTTGACCCCGAGACAGCAATGATCGACTTCGTCGCGGCGATTCGCGCATCCGGACGGGCGGTCACGCCCGACTTCCTCGTCGTGGCACAGAACGCGCCCTATCTCATCGATGCCGATCCCGACCGATACGCCGCCTCGATCGATGCGTTGGCCGCGGAAGACACCTGGTTCTCTGGTGAAGGTGGCGTCGACTGGGATGACCCCGGTGCCGGCGACGTACGCAACGAGTACGACGAAGGTTCCTCCACCGACGCGCGGCTGGCTCAGTACCGCAAGTACCTCCAGCGTGGTCTTCCCGTGTTCACCGTCGACTACTGCGTCCGCGCCGGGAACGCGAACTTCGTCTACGCGCAAGCTGCTGAGCACGGCCTCAGGCCCCTGGTGACCCGGGTCAGCCTGTCGCGCATGACACAGACTCCGCCGCCGCAGTAACGCCCCGTATCCTTTGCGAGACGAAGCTTCCAGCAGAAAGGCATACGTGGTCCAGGACAGGCAGGGTGGCCGCGACGATCGGCGTCCCAAGCGGACGGCACCCCGCACATCGGGTCCGGACAGGGCGCGCCGGCAACAGCCCAAACCCGACGGCGATGCGCCACGCCCCGAAGGTCCGCGGATACCTCCTCACATCGAAGCCAAGCAGCTGGCACCCGAGATCCGGGGCGAGCTCACGACATTGGACCGCAGCACGGCCGATGTCGTGGCGCGGCACTTGGTGGCTGCCGGGGAGCTTCTCGACGAGGATCCCGAGGCGGCGCTGGCCCATGCCCGTGCCGCACGAGCCCGGTCCGGGCGGATCGCCGCCGTTCGGGAGGCCGTCGGCATCGCCGCCTACCATTGCGGCGACTGGGCGCAGGCCCTCGCTGAGCTGCGGGCCGCCCGTCGAATGGGCAGCAAGTCGCCGCTACTGCCACTGATCGCCGATTGCGAACGCGGCATCGGGCGCCCCGAACGGGCGATCGAGCTGGCGCGCGGCCCTGACGCCGCCCAGCTCGCCGGAGACGAGGCAGACGAGCTGCGTATCGTCGTGGCCGGCGCCCGTTCGGACCTCCGGCAACACGAACAGGCCCTCGCGCTCCTGTCGACACCCCAACTGGATCCCAAGCGGACCGGCCACACCGCCGCCCGCTTGTTTTACGTCTACGCCGAAACCCTGCTCACGCTCGGACGTCAGCCCGAGGCGCTGCAGTGGTTCATCAATGCTGCCGCCGCCGACGTTGACGGTGTGACCGACGCCGAAGAGCGGATCACGGAGCTTGGCTGACGTGAGCACCCTTGCGCAGGAACATGATTGCTTGCTTCTGGACCTCGACGGCACTGTGTTCCGCGGTCACGAACCGACCACCGGCGCGGTCGAGACGCTCGCGGCAGTCCGGTCGCGGGCGCTCTACGTCACCAACAACGCGTCCCGCGGGCCCGCCGAGGTCGCCCAGCATTTGTGCGACTTGGGTTTCACCGCCAAGCCCGACGACGTCGTCACCAGCGCCCAAAGTGCCGCCCGCCTGCTCCAGGAGCAATTGCAGCCGGGAGCGGCGGTTCTCATCATCGGCACCGATTCGCTGGCCGCCGAGGTCCGGAAAGTGGGCCTCAAACCTGTGCGGCAATGGTCGGACGGCCCGGTCGCGGTGGTGCAGGGGCATTCGCCGCAGACCGGCTGGCCGGACCTCGCCGAAGCGGGGCTGGCCATTCGTGGTGGCGCGCTCTGGGTTGCGGCCAACGTCGACCGGACCCTGCCTTCCGAGCGCGGCCTGCTGCCGGGAAATGGCGCGATGGTCGCCGCCCTGCGTACCGCCACCGATCGCGTACCACAGGTGGCTGGCAAGCCCGAGCCCACGCTGCTGACGGATGCACTGGCGCGCGGCACGTTTCGAACGCCGCTGGTCGTGGGTGATCGCCTCGACACCGACATTGCCGGCGCCAACGCGGCGGGCCTGCCCTGCCTGCTGGTGCTGTGCGGTGTCAGCACCGCAGGGGACACCGTCCGGGCGGCCGCGGGCGAACGGCCCAACTACATTGGCGCCGATCTGCGCTCGCTGCACGTCAGCGCCGACAGCCTGCGCGTCGGGCCCCACCCGGCGTGGTACGTCGACGTCGGCCCATCGGCGGCAACGGTGCAGTCGACGGGCCGCGACCCGGGGGACTCGCTGACGGTGGTCCGCGCCCTCGCCAGCGCGGTATGGAACGCCCGCCTCGAGCCCGGTGACCTCACGCTGCTGGCGGGTGACGACATCGCGCGACAGGCCTTGGAAAGCTGGTCCCTGCTCACCCCCGCTAATCGGCTAGCGTGAATACCGCTATGAGTACCGACCCCGACCAGATCCGCGCCCAGATCGCGGAACTACTGGCTGACGTGCCCGACCCCGCCGCGGAGGGCTCGAACTTCGCGGATCTTCCCGATTCCGAGATCGACACCATCGCCGCGCGGCTCGAAGAGGCGCACGACCTGCTGGTGCGGGCGCTGGAATCGGTCGAGAAAGGGTGATCCCGCGTGACGCGGCGGGCACGTGTTGACGCCGAGCTGGTCCGGCGCGGGCTCGCCCGCTCCCGTCAGCAGGCAGCCGAGTTGATCGACGCCGGGCGTGTCAGCATCGACGGCATGCCTGCGGCCAAGCCGGCCACCGCGGTCGCGGTCAGCGCCGCGCTCACCGTCGAAGGTGCCGAGGACCGCAACTGGGTCTCCCGCGGCGCCCACAAGCTGATCGGCGCGTTGGACGCCTTCGAGCTCGCGGTCGACAACCGACGCTGCCTCGACGCCGGCGCGTCGACGGGCGGCTTCACCGAGGTGCTGCTTGATCGGGGTGCCAGCGAGGTCGTCGCCGTCGACGTCGGTTATGGCCAGCTGGCCTGGCCGCTAAGGAATGATGCCCGTGTGACGGTCATGGAGCGCACCAACGTGCGCGAACTGACGGCCGATGCCATCGGCGGACCGGTAGATCTCGTGGTCGCCGACCTATCGTTCATCTCGTTGGCGACGGTGTTACCCGCACTCACCGGCTGCTCCTCGGATGACGCAGATATCGTTCCCATGGTGAAGCCACAATTCGAGGTCGGTAAGGATCGCGTTGGCGCGGGCGGGGTGGTTACCGACCCGGACTTGCGTGCGGACGCGGTTCTCACGGTCGCCCGCCGGGCGGCCGAATTGCGTTGGCACACTGTCGGGGTCACTGCCAGCCCGCTGCCGGGGCCTTCGGGAAACGTCGAGTACTTCCTTCATCTGCAGGCACGCGCGCAGAGTCCGCTCGAGGGTGAGTGGCTCGAGCAGGCCGTGCAGAACGCCGTCGCGCAGGGGCCGCAATGACGTGTGAACGAATGATCCTTTTGGTGGTCCACACCGGACGTGACGAGGCAACCGAAGTTGCCCGGCGGGTGGAGAAAGTGCTCGGGGACAACAACATCGGGTTGCGGGTGCTGTCCGCAGAGGCCGTCGACAGGGGACCGGTTCACCTCTCGCCCGACGACATGCGCTCACTCGGCGTGGAAATCGAGGTGGTCGACGCCGACGAACGCGCGGCCGAAGGTTGCGAACTCGTACTCGTTCTCGGCGGCGACGGCACCTTCCTACGCGCCGCCGAACTGGCCCGCAACGTCGAAATACCTGTGCTGGGTGTGAATCTGGGCCGCATCGGCTTCCTGGCCGAAGCCGAGGCCGACTCCATCGACACGGTGCTCGAGCACGTCATCAAACGTGACTACAACGTCGAAGAACGCATGACACTCGACGTCGTGGTCCGGGTCGAAGGTCGCGTCGTCGACCGCGGCTGGGCACTGAACGAGGCCAGCCTGGAGAAAGGGCCGCGCCTCGGAGTGCTTGGCGCAGTGCTCGAAGTCGACGGACGGCCGGTCTCAGCGTTCGGCTGCGACGGCGTACTGGTCGCGACACCGACCGGGTCCACCGCATGGGCATTCTCCGCAGGCGGGCCCATTGTGTGGCCCGACCTCGACGCAATCATCGTGGTACCCAACAACGCTCACGCACTGTTCGCCAGGCCGATGGTCACCAGCCCGAACGCCTCGATCGCGATCGAAGTCGAGGCCGACGGCCATGATGCGCTGGTGTTCTGCGACGGCCGCCGCGAGATGGCGGTACCAGCGGGTGGCCGGCTGGAGGTGACGCGCTGCGGCACGCCGCTCAAGTGGGTGCGGCTCGACAGTGCGCCGTTCACCGACCGCCTCGTGCGCAAATTCCGGTTGCCGGTCACGGGGTGGCGCGGACAGTAGTGCTATCCGAGATACGTATCGAGTCGCTGGGAGCCATCAGCACCGCAACCGCCGAGTTTGACCGCGGGCTCACCGTGTTGACCGGCGAAACCGGCACCGGCAAGACAATGGTCGTGACCGGATTGCACCTACTGGGTGGTGCGCGGGCGGACGCGACCCGGGTGCGCTCCGGTGCCAATCGCGCCGTCGTCGAAGGTCGTTTCACCACAACAGAACTGGGCGAGGGCGTCGGGGCGCTGGTCGATGAGCTCCTCGAATCCTCTGGCGCGGAGCGCGACGACGACGGAAGCATCATCGCGGCCCGTTCGGTCAGCCGGGACGGCCCGTCGCGGGCCTACCTCGGCGGGCGCAGCGTACCGGCGAGATCGTTGAGCAGCTTCACCAACGAGCTGCTCACCTTGCACGGGCAGAACGATCAACTCCGCCTGATGCGACCTGACGAACAGCGCGCTGCGCTGGATCGATTCGCCGACGTCGAGCGGCCATTGAAGCGGTACCGGACCGTGCGAGACGACTGGCTTGCCGCCCGCCGTGACCTGATAGACCGCAAACAGCGGGCGCGGGAATTGGCGCAGGAAGCGGACCTTCTCAAGTTCGGACTTGATGAGATCGACACCGTCGCACCGCAACCTGGTGAGGACGACGCGCTGGTCGACGACATCCGTCGGCTCTCGGAGTTGGACGCGTTGCGTGAAGCGGCCCAAACCGCCCGGCTGGCCCTCTTCGGTGCCGATGACGTCGAAGCCTCGTCGGCTGCCGACGATGTCGCACAGGCCAAGAGCGCACTGGAGGCGACCGACGACTCGGCGCTGCATGCGCTTGCGGTGCAACTCGGAGACGCGTTGGCGGTCGTCTCGGATGTCGCGACAGAACTCGGCGACTATCTGTCCGAATTGCCCAGCGACGCCAGTACATTGGAAACGAAGCTGGCCCGGCAGGGCGAGTTGCGCACGCTCACCCGCAAGTACGCCGCCGACATCGATGGTGTGCGGCAATGGGCCGTTGAATCCCGCGAGCGCCTCGCGCAGCTGGACGTGTCCGAGGAGGCACTCGCCGACTTGGAGCGACAGGTCGAGGAGTTACAGGGCCAGGTCGTCGCTGCGGCAGCCGATCTCACCAAGGTGCGCACCAAATCCGCGAAGGGACTGTCGAAAGCGGTGACGTCCGAACTCTCGGGTCTGGCGATGGCCGACGCCGTGTTCACCGTGTCCGTCGCCACCCTGGCTGCCCGTGCGGACGACTCCGCTCCGGTGACGTTGCCGTCCGGCGACACCGTTCACGCCGGGCACGACGGCGTCGATGTGGTCGAGTTCGGCTTCGCCGCGCACCGCGGCACCGACGTATTGCCCCTCAACAAGAGCGCGTCCGGCGGAGAGCTGTCGCGGGTGATGCTCGCCCTCGAGGTGGTGCTTGCGGCATCCGTCGAGGGCACCACGATGGTGTTCGACGAGGTCGACGCCGGTGTCGGTGGCCGCGCCGCGGTGCAGATCGGGCGGCGGCTGGCCCGGCTGGCCCGCACCCATCAAGTCATCGTGGTCACGCATTTGCCGCAGGTCGCCGCGTACGCCGACGTGCACCTCGCGGTCGACAGCGGCGGCCGCAACAAGGCCAGCGGCGTGCGTCGCCTCGATGACGATGATCGCGTCGCCGAACTCGCGCGCATGCTGGCCGGGCTCGGGGAATCCGACAGCGGCCGAGCGCACGCGCGTGAATTGCTCGAGGCGGCTCAAAAGGAGCGCAGCGCCGGCGACTAGCGCGTCGGCCCGAGCACGGTGTCGATCAGGCTGGAGATGAACTCCGCGTCGAGGGCGTCGGACGTCATCAGTCGCCGATAGAACAGCGCACCGGACAGCGCGACAGATGCGGCCTCGGGATCGGTGGTCGCCGGAAACTGTCCGTCGGCCAGACCGGCGGCGATCGTGTCGGTCAGCCGCTGGCGTCGTTGCGCCGAATACCTGTGGAAGAAATCGCGGACGCCTGCATCGTTTTCGGTGGCGTGAACCAGCGCGGGGATACACGCCGACACCGGCGAGTCAGTGAGCGCACGCGCAAGGTGGTTCAGCAATAACGCGACTTGCTGCCGGGCTGTGCCGCCGACGAGTTCGCGGGCGGGGTTGGGCTGCACGTTGAGCGTCTCCAGCGCATCGGCGATCAGCGCGGCCTTGTCCGGCCAGTGCCGATACACCGTGCTTCTGCCGACTCCGGCTCGCGCGGCCACTGCTTCCATTCGGAAGCCGGCATAACCCACGTTCGCGAATTCCTCGAGAGCGGCCCGGCAGATGACACGTCGCGAATGGCCGACGCGCGGATCGGGCTGACGAGAGTGGGACACTTCTGTATCATAACTTGAAGGAGGTGCAATTATGTCCGCAATTAGCGTTCGCTACATTGTCGACGACGTCGATGCCGCGGTCGATTTCTATACATCCCAATTCGAGTTCGAGGTGGCCATGCGGCCGGGACCGGGGTTCGCGATGCTCCGTCGCGGTGAGTTGCAGCTGTTGTTGAACTCGCCAGGCGGCGGAGGCGGCGCCGGGCAGAGTCTCAGCGACGGCAGCCAGCCAGAACCGGGCGGCTGGAATCGATTTCAGCTACAGGTCGACGACCTCGACGATGCCGTCGACACTTTGCGGAAGGCCGGCGTGGACCTACGCGGTGACGTGATCACCGGCAGGGGCGGCCGCCAGGCGCTCGTACCTGACCCAGCCGGCAACCTCGTGGAGCTGTTTCAGCCCTTCCAGTGAGCATGTTGCCGGTGTGACAAAAGGTACTTCTGGGGCTGTTGTTATGGCGCGCCTCCGACGGATACCCGCAGTTCCTCGACACAAGACTGCATCGGCGGCGAACTGTCGCGCGTCATGCTCGCCCTCGAGGTGGTGTTGGCGGCATCCGCCGAGGGCACCACGATGGTGTTCGACGCGTTCGACGCAGGCGTCGGCGGCCGGGCCGCGGTGCAGATCGGGCCCCGACTTGCCAGGCTGGCCCGCACGCATCAGGTCATCGTGGTCACGCACCTGCCCCGAGTCGCCGCGTAGGCCGACGTGCACCTCGCCGTCGACAGCGGCCGCGCGCACGCGCGCGACCTGCTGGAAGCCGCACAGCCAGAACGCACGAGTACCGACTAGGCGGTGTCCTCGAGGATGCGCGCTATCGGTAATGCCTGTGGACGCACGACGCGCCCCGAGCGTGGACGTCGTAGCGCAATCAGTCCACCCGATCCGACGACCCCCAGTGGCCCAGCGCCGGCGAAGCGCGCGATCCCCGATGCCCGCAGCGCCAAGCCCGCTTTCGCCTGGCGGTATCCGACTCGCACCCCGACCCCACTGATCAGTAGAAGCCCGCAAACGCCCGGCAGAACCACGGCGAGCAGAGCCATCAGGGAAATGGGCGCCAGAACCCCGTCCAGGGTGTGCTTGAGGAATGGCAGCAAACCCGATTCGTCAGGCACAGTCGTCGCGGGCGGCGCTGTCGTAGGAATCAGTACTTCGTGGCTCAAGAATGTCGTCTCGACAGCTCGGACTGTGGTGGGCTCGGGATTGTTGCCCAGCATCGGCGCTACCCAGAACGGGACACTGGCCGAGGGCGGCGACGGCTGGGCAGCTGGGCCTGCAATCGCTGCCGGCGCCGCCTCGGATGTGGCTGGGCCGACCTGCACCGTTGGGCTCGCGGTATAAGCGGCATTGAGGATGAGCATCGACGCAAAGTCGGAGGGCAAATGTACGAACGAAACCGCAACGTCGTTAACCGAGGTGAGCATCTCAGTAATCAACGTGATGACGTCGGCATCCGGGGTCTGCGAATTGGGAAGCGAAAAAGTCATGGCGGGGACGGATAGAAAAACGTTCGTCGCCGTTCCCACCGAATTCGTGACCGGCTTCAGCACGGTCGACAGCGATTGAGCCGGTTCCGCCACCGGCCCGACCGGATCTGCCGCCGCGTCCCCCGGCTTCGCTACCTCCGTGTGCGCCGCGACCGGCGAATTCTTGTCGGCTACGACCTCATCGAAAACGGTCGCCACCACATCGGAGCCCGGTACGACCACATCGATTTCCGTAGTGTCCGGACTGGGACCGCTACTCAGGTCGGACGCAATCTCCTCGAGATCCTTCGTGTCCTTGGGCACCGTGATCTCGTCGGACGACGTGCTCGTGCCCGTCGACCCGGCCTCCCGCCGACTCGCGCCTGTTAACGGGCGTTGACCTTGACCTCCGAGTGAGCGAAGGCCGCTGGTTACGTCTTGAACTGATTGCCGCACTGTCTTACTTAGGCTGCTAGCAACACTGCTGGCCGGCCCTGCCCCGGAACTGAGGCCTCCGCTCGACGTGCCGGCAGTCTCGCCTTGGCCGGCGGAATCGCTGGAATCGGTGTCTGCGACGGCGATCGCCCCACCTGGACTACCAATCAGCAGGCCGGTAAAAAGCAGGCACACGCCTGCCGCGGAACGCAGATGCGTCGAAATGGGAAGCTCCTCCGGCAAGACCTCGGCAATGTGCTATTGAAGGCGAATTGTTGCACAATCCGCCAAACGGGTCACCAAACTCTGTTTTCGAACTCTCCCGGCCACGGTCAGCGGCAAACCATTCTTGGTATTGAGCATGTTGCCGGTGTGACAAAAGGTACTTCTGGGGCTGATGTTACGGCGCGCCTCCGACGGATACCCGCAGTTCCTCGACAGAATCGGGCCCATGAAGATGTCAGCGCTGCTATCTCGCAATGCCAGCTCGCGGCCGGGTATCACCGGCATCGCCAGGGTTGACCGCGACATCGATCGGCTGCTGCGCCGCGTGAGCCCCGGAGACATCGTCGTCATCGACGCGTTGGACCTGGATCGGATCACCGCGGATGCGCTGGTCGAAGCGAATGTCCTGGCGGTCGTCAACGCGTCACCGTCGATTTCGGGGCGCTATCCCAACCTCGGCCCCGAGGTGCTCGTCGCCAATGGCGTCACGCTGATCGACGACACCGGCCCCGAGGTGTTCAAGAAGGTCAAGGACGGGGCGCGCGTCCGGATCCACGAAGGCGGCGTGTACTCCGGAGACCGTCGGCTGATCCTTGGCGCCGAACGCACCGACCACGAGATCCACGAGCTGATGCACGAGGCCAAGAGCGGCCTCGTCGCGCATCTTGAAGCGTTCGCAGGAAACACCATCGAGTTCATCCGCAGTGAGAGCCCGCTGCTGATCGACGGCATCGGCATTCCCGACATCGACGCCGACCTCAGCCGTCGCCACGTCGTCATCGTGGCCGAGGAGCCCCACGCCGCCGCCGACCTCAAGTCGCTCAAGCCGTTCATCAAGGAGTACCAACCGGTGCTGGTCGGCGTCGGTTCCGGCGCTGACGTGCTGCGCAAGGCCGGGTACCGTCCGCAACTCATCGTCGGCGATCCCGACAAGATCAGCGCCGAGGTGCTGCGGTGCGGCGCCCAGGTGGTGCTGCCTGCGGACGCCGACGGGCACGCCGCCGGCCTCGAGCGGATCCAGGATCTCGGCGTCGGCGCGATGACGTTCCCTGCCGCCGGTTCGGCCGCCGACCTGGCGCTGCTGCTCTGCGACCACCACGGCGCATCGCTGATCGTCACCGTCGGCCACACCGCCAGCATCGAAGAGTTCTTCGACCGGTCCAGGCAGCAGAGCAACCCGTCGACCTTCCTGACCCGGCTCAAGGTCGGCGAGAAGCTGGTGGACGCGAAAGCCGTTGCGACGCTGTACCGCAGCCGGGTCTCGGGTGGGGCCATCGCGCTGCTGGTGCTGGCGATGCTGATCGCAGTGATCGTCGCGCTGTGGGTGTCGCGCGCAGATGCCGCGCTCATCGACTGGGTCGTCGGCTACTGGAACCGCTTCTCGCTCTGGGTCCAGAGTTGGGTCACCTAGGGGGCTGACAGTGATTTCCCTACGCTCACATGCGATTTCGCTCGCAGCGGTCTTTCTTGCGCTGGCCATCGGCGTGGCGCTCGGTTCGGGTCTGCTGTCCAACACGCTGCTGTCCGGTCTGCGTGACGACAAGCACGAGATGCAGAACCAGATCAACACGCTGACCGACGACAAGAACGTGCTCAACGAAAAGCTCAGTGCGGCAGGGGAATTCGATGCTCAAATGTCGCCGCGCATCCTGCGTGAAACGATGGCTGACAAATCCGTTGTGGTGTTCCGCACGCCTGACGCCGGCGACGACGACGTCGAGGCGCTCACGCGGCTGGTGGGTGAGGCCGGTGGGGCCGTCACCGGGACGGTGGCACTGACGCAGGAGTTCGTCGATGCCAACTCCGCGGAGAAGTTGCTGTCGGTGGTGAACTCGCCGATCGTGCCCGCAGGGAAACAACTGAGCACCTCATCGGTGGATCAGGGATCGCAGGCCGGGGATCTGTTGGGGATCGCCCTGCTGATCAACAAGGATCCCAAGGTGCAGGTGGTCGACGACGCCTCGCGGGATGCGGTGCTGGCCGCGCTCCGCGACACCGGGTTTGTGACCTACGGGAATCAGCACATCGGTGCCGCCAACACCGCGGTCATCGTGACAGGTGGGGCGCTGGGCGACGATGCAGGAAACCAGGGCGCCACGGTCGCCCGCTTCGCGGCGGGTCTGGCCCCGCACGGTTCCGGCACGGTGATCGCGGGACGAGACGGGTCGGCCTCTGGCACCGCTGCGGTGGCGGTGACGAGGTCTGACGCGGCACTGAGCACCACCGTGAGCACCGTGGACGACGTCGACAGCGAGTCCGGCCGGATCACCACCGTGCTGGCCCTCAGCGACCTGATCAACAAAGGACGGCCCGGCCAGTTCGGCGTCGGGCAGGCTGCGACGTCTGTAACGGTGCCGCAGTAGTCCCATCGCGTTCTCGCCGTCCTCGCATACTGATTGCTGAGCGAAAAGACACCCGCGAGGATTTGCCAGACGTAGACTGAGCCTGCGCGCGGAAATGGGGGTTCTCCGCGCGAAGGGGGAAGTCATGGCTACAAAATCGAGGATCGCGGCAACGTTTGCGGCTGTGCTAGTGGCCGGCGGCGGCGTTTGCGGTGTTGCTCATGCCGACTTCTGCATCACGGAATTGAATGGCGACGCCACTTGGTGCCCATCGTCGGGGTTGGTGACCAACCTCAGCGAAGACTTTGTGATCGGGCTGATACCAGCGGGTTTCACTCCCGCACCAACGGCCCACGGTCGAGGACCGACCCTCGCAGGATGGGCGATAAGTGGGCAGGTCCATGACGGGGCGTTGTTGGTTCCGCCCGGCGGCTCGGCGTACATCTGGGGACCGACGGACGTGTTCTACGACGGCTGGGCGACTATCGCACTGCAGGCTGGGACGGCGTTGTGTAACGGAACAAAGCTCTGTAACTCCGTACTCAGCACTTTCACTGACTTCAACAATTGCGTCCGGGGTGCGGCCGACGCGTTGGATGACGCAGCCACCGGGGTGTGGCCGGGCGAATCCGAAATCGTGGCGTACATCCAGACCGCAGGGGCCTGCAGAAGTGCGGTCGACGACCTGAAGAAGATGCAGCCGGCACCGAAGAACACGCGTGTGGTGGACGAGGGGAGGAGGTCGCTAGCTACCGACGTGTTGATGCGGGAGATCCCCAAAAATGCTGACCTGAGGCCCATCAATAGTGCCAAGTTCAATATCCTCGAATTTGGCAAGGTCTTGCTCAAAGTGATGCCGCGATGATGGCTGCGACGTCTGTAACGGTGCCGCAATAGAACGCAATGGCGTGTCAGCGACGGCTTGTCGGGGTCGGTGTTAGGGTTAGGTTCCGTGGGTCGGCAGGCCCCAGCTACTCACAGCGATCCCCTGCCGCGTCGTCACGGAGGTTGCTCTTGCCAGCATTGCGCAAGCACCCGCAAGCCCCCACCAAGCACCTTTTCGTAACGGGCGGCGTGGTTTCTTCACTAGGCAAAGGCCTGACGGCGTCCAGCCTCGGGCAGTTGCTGACCGCACGGGGCCTGCAGGTGACGATGCAGAAGCTCGACCCGTACCTCAACGTCGACCCCGGCACCATGAACCCGTTCCAGCACGGCGAGGTGTTCGTCACCGAAGACGGCGCGGAGACCGACCTGGACGTCGGGCACTACGAGCGGTTCCTCGATCGCAACCTGTCGGGGTCCGCGAATGTGACTACGGGACAGGTGTATTCGACGGTGATCGCCAAGGAGCGCCGCGGCGAGTACCTCGGTGACACCGTCCAGGTGATCCCGCATATCACCGACGAGATCAAGAGCCGCATCCTGGCGATGGCCGAACCCGATGTTGACGGGCACCGTCCCGACGTGGTGATCACCGAGATCGGCGGCACGGTTGGCGATATCGAATCTCAGCCGTTCCTCGAGGCGGCCCGCCAGGTGCGCCACGACGTCGGCCGCGAGAACGTCTTCTTCCTGCACTGCTCGCTGGTGCCGTACATGGCGCCGTCCGGGGAGCTCAAGACCAAGCCGACCCAGCATTCCGTGGCCGCGCTGCGCAGCATCGGTATCACCCCTGACGCGTTGATCCTGCGCTGTGACCGGGATGTGCCCGAGCCGCTCAAGAACAAGATCGCGCTGATGTGCGACGTCGACATCGACGGTGTGATCTCCACTCCCGACGCGCCGTCGATCTACGACATCCCCAAGGTGCTGCACCGCGAGGAACTGGACGCCTACGTGGTGCGCCGGCTCAACCTGCCGTTCCGCGACGTCGACTGGACGCAGTGGAACGACCTGCTCAAGCGGGTGCACGAGCCGCAGGAAACGGTGCGGATCGCCCTGGTGGGTAAGTACATCGACCTCTCCGACGCGTACCTGTCGGTCGCCGAGGCGCTGCGCGCAGGTGGCTTCAAACACCACGCCAAGGTGGAGATGCGCTGGGTCGCTTCCGACGACTGCGAAACCGAGAGCGGCGCCGCCGCGGTGCTGTCCGACGTCGACGGCGTGCTGATCCCCGGCGGATTCGGCATCCGCGGCATCGAGGGCAAGATCGGCGCCATCCACTACGCACGCAAACGGGGCCTGCCGGTGCTCGGCCTGTGCCTGGGCCTTCAGTGCATCGTGATCGAGGCGGCCCGCTCCGTCGGGCTCACCGGGGCCAACTCCGCGGAGTTCGATCCGAAGACCCCCGACCCGGTCATCTCCACGATGGCCGACCAGCGTGACGCCGTCGCCGGCGACGCCGACCTTGGCGGCACCATGCGGCTCGGCGCCTATCCCGCTGTGCTGGAGGCGGATTCCATCGTGGCGAAAGCCTATGGCGCCACCGAGGTCTCCGAGCGTCACCGGCATCGCTACGAGGTCAACAACGAATACCGCGACCGCATCGCCGAGAGCGGGCTGCGATTCTCGGGAACCTCGCCTGACGCTCACCTGGTCGAGTTCGTCGAGTACGGCGCCGATGTCCACCCGTTCCTTGTCGGAACACAGGCGCATCCCGAGCTGAAGAGCAGGCCAACCCGGCCGCATCCGCTGTTCGCCGCGTTCATCGGCGCATCGCTGGACTACAAGGCGGGGGAGCGGTTGCCGGTCGAAATTCCCGAGCAGCGGTCGAACGGAGTCGAACATCCCGACAAAGTCTCCGAATTGCTGCAAGAGCCCGCGACTCGTGGCTGAACACGATTTCGAGACCGTCGCATCCGAAACCGTCTACGTCGGAAAGATTTTCGCTCTACGCGCCGATGAGGTGCGGATGCCAGGGGGCACTACTGCGCGACGGGAAGTGGTCGAGCACTACGGCGCCGTCGCGGTGCTCCCGCTTGACGACGACCGCAAGGTCGCGTTGGTCTACCAGTACCGGCACCCGCTGGGCAGGCGGCTGTGGGAACTGCCCGCCGGACTGTTGGACCTCGGTGGGGAACCGCCGCACATCACCGCGGCACGTGAACTCAAGGAAGAGGCGGGTCTGGCCGCTACGAGCTGGCATACGCTCGTCGACCTCGACTCGGCGCCGGGATTCTCCGATGAGAGTGTCCGTGTGTACCTGGCGACGGGCCTGACCGACGTCGGACGGCCAGAAGCGCACGACGAGGAAGCCGATCTGACGATGCGGTGGGTCCCGCTCGACGAGGCAGTCCAGATGGTGCTCTCCGGCGAGATCGCCAATTCCATTGCGGTCGGAGGGATTCTGGCCGCACACACTGTCACCGACGTGACATCGCTGCGGCCCGTCGACGCGCCGTGGACCGACCGGCCGACAGCCTTTGCGCGCCGCAAGGGCCACTGATGACCACCTTTCGCGTGGCCCTCGATGACCAGCTGCAGGGCTACCTCGACCACCTGGCCATCGAACGCGGGGTGGCCGCCAACACGTTGAGCTCCTACCGCCGCGACCTTCGCCGCTACTCCGAACACCTGACGGAACGCGCCATCGATGACCTGGCCAAGGTGACCGAGTCCGACGTCAGCGACTTCCTGGTGTCGCTACGCCGCGGCGATCCGGACGCCGGAGCGACGCCCTTGTCGGCGGTGTCCGCCGCGCGGGCGTTGATCGCCGTGCGGGGGCTGCACCGCTTCGCCGCGTCAGAGGGACTGACCGATATCGACGTCGCGAGGTCGGTCAAGCCGCCGACTCCGAGCCGGCGGCTGCCCAAGAGCCTGACCATCGACGAGGTGCTGGCCCTGCTGGACGGTGCGGGCGGCGACAGCGAGGCGGACGGCCCGCTGACGCTGCGCAACCGCGCGCTGCTGGAGCTGCTGTATTCCACCGGAGCACGCATCTCCGAGGCGGTCGGACTCGACGTCGACGACATCGACACCACGGCGCGGTCCGTGTTGTTGCGTGGGAAGGGCGGCAAGCAGCGGCTGGTTCCGATTGGCAGGCCGGCCGTCACCGCGCTGGACGCCTACCTGGTGCGTGGCCGCCCCGAACTGGCCCGACGCGGCAGGGGCACGCCCGCGATCTTTCTGAACGCGCGTGGCGGGCGGCTGTCGCGGCAAAGCGCATGGCAGGTACTGCAGGACGCGGCCGAACGCGCAGGCGTCAAAGCAGCGGTGTCGCCGCACGTGCTGCGGCACTCGTTCGCGACTCACCTGCTCGACGGCGGCGCCGACGTCCGCGTCGTGCAGGAACTGCTCGGCCACGCCTCGGTGACGACGACGCAGATCTACACCATGGTCACCGTGACCGCGCTGCGGGAAGTGTGGGCAGGCGCCCACCCACGGGCCCGTTAGGTGACCCGCGCTTTGCCGGCTTAGGCGACTACTCGAACGAGTCGTCGTGGCCGCGTGAAAATAGAGTAGCCGTTCACTCACGCGCTTTGCGGCCCAGCCGCACAATATTGACGTGTGCGTTCAATATGTCTTTGCCGGGTTCAGCATGAACTCGCATTCGACCGTGTCGGGCGGCGTCGCCGATGACCATCACGGATAACTATGTGCTGTTGGACGACCTGCTTCCGATGCGAGTCGGGCGGAACGCCGGCGAACGGCCGGACCAGCAGGTACTGACATTCGTCGACGGCCGGATGGAGGCTGTCGAGTCGCTGACCTACCGAGAGCTCGACCAACGAGCACAATCGGTCGCAGCCGGACTCCTCGATCGCGGACTCGACGGGCAGCCGGTGGTGCTCTCCTTCCCTCCGGGTCTGGATTTCGTCATCGCCTTCTGCGCGTGTATGTACGCGGGTGCGGTGGCGGTCCCGGCGACGCTGCCGGCGTCGCGGCGGACCAGCCAGCGCTTGAACGCGATTCTCGAGGACAGCGGCGCTCGGTGCATATTGACCTCGGCTGCCCACAGCGCCGATCTGGATCGGCATACCGGCGGAGCAGCCGCGCCTGCAGACGTCATGGCGATCGACCTGTTGTCGCCGATCGCCGAGGGTGCGTCGGTGCCCGTCGTCGCGCCTTCCCATGAACAGTTGGCGTTTCTGCAATACACCTCCGGCTCGACCCGGTCAGCGCGCGGTGTGATGGTCCGCCACGGTGACCTGGCCGCCAACCTGAACTCCCTCCGGGAAATCTGGAGTGTTGACCGCGAGTCCGTCGGAGTCAGTTGGTTACCGGTGTTCCACGACATGGGCTTGATCGCCGGCGTCCTGCTGCCGATCTGGCTGGGCTATCCGACGTACCTCATGTCGCCAACCACGTTCATCCGGGATCCCCTCAGCTGGCTGAGAGCATTCTCACGCTTCCGGGGAACACTCGGCGGTGCACCGAATTTCGCTTATCAGGCATGCGCCGACGCTGCCCAAGCCGTCGACACGAGCGCGCTGGATTTGACGACATGGCGGGTCGCATGGAACGGCGCCGAACCGGTCCGCCCGGACACGCTGGACCGATTCTGTGCGCAATTCGCGTCGAACGGGTTTCGGCCGCAGAGTATTTCGCCCGGCTACGGGCTGGCAGAGGCGACACTGATAGTGAGTTGCAGCGACGGGTCCAGACCCCCGGCCGGGCTGACGGTCGATGAATCCGAGTTGCATATCGGGCAGGTGCGGTTGCGTGCCGACGGCACACCCGGAACCAAACGGCTGGCCGGATCGGGTCGCCCGGGAACCGGCATCGAACTCCGTATCGTTCGGCCCGATACCTGTCGCGACGCAGAACCGTACCGACTCGGTGAGATATGGGTTCGTAGCGGCAGCGTCGCGCAGGGCTATTGGCGGAACCCCGTGGAGACGGACCAAACATTCGGCGGGTACCTAACGACGGGGGAAGGGCCCTATCTGCGCACCGGTGACCTGGGCTTCCTGCACGGGGACGAGCTGTTCGTAATCGGCCGTCTCAAGGATCTGATCGTCATCCGCGGGGTCAACTACTACCCGCACGACATCGAGTACACCGTCGAACGCAGCCACGTTGCGTTGCAGCCGGACGCGTGCGCAGTGATGGGTGTCGATGAATCCGGCCGCACAGATCTCGTTGCGGTACAGGAGATCCGGCGTGACTGGACAGATCCGGTCGATTGGGCCGAGGTCGTCGATGCGATTCGGCGTGCGGTGGCGCGAGAACACCACGTGGCATTGCGGCGTGTCGTGCTGCTGCGCCCCGGCGACTTACCCAAGACGTCGAGTGGAAAGGTCCAGCGAGCCAGGTGTCGAGGCGAGCTCATTGCGGCACGGCTGCCGATCCTGCACGAATGGCAGCTGTCCGACGCGATGGTGGCACCGGTTCAGTTCGACATGGAATCGGTCAGCCAGGCAGGGGTCTTGGAACGTCAGCTGGCGGACTGGTTGCAGCGAGAACTGTCGGTCAGCAATCTCACCTGGCGCACGCCGCTGACCGAATTCGGCATTGACTCACTAAAGGGCGTCGAACTGGTGAACGTCCTGTCGAGCGCGTTCGATCACAGCTTCCCGGCCACGTCGATGCTCGACTATCCGACGGTTGCTTCTCTGGCCGGCCTCATTCGGGCCGTGAAAATGGGCTCCGGCAACGGCCATCCGGCGCATGGCGACCGGAATGTGTACACCGCGGAACAGATCGACGCCTTGGCTGAGCGCGAACTCTCGGATCTACTTCGGCAGCGGATCGACGACGTGCTGGAAGGTGGCCGGGTATGACGGCCTCGGCGGGCGTTGCGGTGGTGGGTTATGCGTTGCGTTTCCCGGGTGCGCGCGATGCGGGCGAGTTTTGGGATGTGCTCGCCGACGGCCGCGACGCAGTCTCGGTGGTGCCCGCCGACCGGTGGGACGTCGACGAATTCTTCGACGCCGATCCGGATGCCACGGGGAAGATGGTGGCTCGCCGCGCCGGTTTCGTTGACGACGTCGCAGGGTTTGATGCGTCGTTCTTCGGGGTGTCCGCGCGTGAGGCGATGTTCATGGACCCACAGCATCGGTTGATGTTGGAGACGGCGTGGTCGGCGGTCGAGCATGCGGGGATGGCACCGTCGACGCTGGCGGGCACGCCGACAGGTGTTTTCATGGGACTCTCTACCCACGAATTCCTCGGCATGCTCATCCGGTACACCAGCTACGAGGACGTGGACATCTACTCCGGCACCGGAACTTCTCCGGCCGCAGGCGCCGGGCGGATCAGTTTCCGGTTGGGTCTGCAGGGACCGGCGGTGGCGTTCGATACCGCGTGCAGCTCGTCGTTGGTGGCCGTCCATCAGGCCTGCCAAGCGCTCGACGCCGGTGATTGCGACATGGTGCTGGTTGGCGGCGTGAACGTGATTCTCACCCCGATTCCGATGATCAACCTCACCCGCGCGCGCATGCTCGCACCGGACGGGCGATGCAAGACCTTCGATTCGGCGGCCGATGGCTACGTTCGCGGCGAAGGGTGCGGGGTCGTCGTGCTGAAACGCACCCAGGACGCGATCCGTGACGGCAACCGAATCCGCGCCGTGATTCGCGGCAGCGCACTCAATCAAGACGGTGCTTCGGGTGGCTTGACCGTACCGAATGGTGGTGCACAGCAACGAGTTATCGCGTCAGCACTGCGCCGCGCCGGGGTCACCGGCGGCGACGTCGATTACCTGGAAGCGCACGGCACGGGGACCTCTCTTGGCGACCCGATTGAGGTCCAGGCTGCCGGTGCGGCTTTCGGCGAAGGGCGAGATCCGGACCGGCCGTTGCTGATCGGGTCGGTGAAGACCAACATCGGCCACCTGGAAGCGGCGTCGGGCATCGCTGGTCTGATCAAGGTCGTGCTCGCGCTGGAACACGAAATGCTGCCGAAGCATCTGCATTTCCGTCACCCCTCGCCGCACATTCCGTGGGAACAGTTGCCGGTTCAGGTCGTGAATGAGGCGACGCCGTGGCCGCGCAATGCCAGACCGCGGATGGCCGGGATCAGCTCCTTCGGTTTCTCCGGAACGAACGCGCATGTTCTTGTCGCGGAGGCGCCTGCAGGCGACGCGCGCGCGGAATCCTCGATTGAGCCGGTCCAGGGCAGGAATCAGGTGCTCCCCCTATCGGCACGGACACCAGAGGCGTTGACGGAGTTGGCTTCTCGATATCGAGACTGGCTGGACGAGCACCCGGATGCGGTGCTCGACGACATCTGCGCCACGGCGGGGGCCGGGCGTTCGCACTTCGAGTACCGGGCGGCGCTGGTGGTGGACTCGCGCGCGCGAGCACGACGCCTGCTGCGCGCCCTCCAGGAGGAGCGTCCAGCACCGGGCCTGATTCGGGGTAACTGCGGTGTCCGGCCGAAGACAGCGTGGCTGTTTCCGGGTCAGGGGAGCCAATTCCCGGGAATGGCACGGACCTTGTTCGATACCGAGCCGATCTTCTGCGGCACTGTGACACGATGCGCCGACGTGCTGGCCGATGTGCTCGCGCGGCCCTTGCTGGAGGTGCTGTTCGATACCGGTGAAGGTAGCGAGGAGGCGTTACGCGACACCACCTTTGCCCAACCTGCGCTGTTCGCTGTCGAGATGGGGCTTGCGCGCCTGTGGCAATCGTGGGGCATTCAGCCGGATGTCGTACTCGGACACAGCGTCGGCCAGTACGCGGCGGCGTGTGTCGCCGGGGTCTTCGATCTCGACGACGGCGCGCGGCTCATCGCAGAGCGCGGGCGCCTCTTCGGTCAACTGCCTAACGGTGGCCGCATGCTGGTCGTCTTCACCGACTCGGAACGGGTCGAGGAGTGTGCGGCGGACTTTCCCCGACTTTCGGTGGCCGCGTTCAACGGCCCCAGCACGGTGCTGTCGGGGCCGGCGGAGGACCTGGCCAAAGTGCTGGCGGCACAGTCGACGGCAGGTGTCCGCTGCGACTGGCTGGACACCAGTCATGCATTTCATTCGGCGCTGCTCGACCCCGTACTCGACGAGTTCGAGTCATTCGCAGCGCGATTCGAGTACTTGCCGCCGCAAGTGGCTCTTGTCTGCAATCGAACCGGCGCGGTGCTACCGCGGCGAATCGGCATCGACGCACAGTACTGGCGACGACACGCCAGACAGCCGGTGCGGTTCGCTGACAGCGTGCAGACTCTTGCCGGTCTGGACTGTGGACTGCTCATCGAACTCGGTCCGCAACCGATACTCACCGCGGCCGCCGTCCGGTCCTGGCCAGACGCTACCTCCACGCCGGGGGCAATCGTCTCAATGCGCAAAGAGGGCAACGCACACCGCTGCATGACCGAGGCATTGGGCGCCGCGTACGCAGCGGGGCACGGGCTCAACTTCGCCGGCCGGCACGGCCCGGTCCTGCCGGTCGACCTGCCCACCTACCCATTTCAGCGCCGCTCATACTGGTTCCCGACGACGGCCGCCCACGCGCCGTCCGGCGTCCTGCATGCCACCGAAGCCACTCCAACCGAAGCGCCGGGGACCGACGTTACGACGACCGAGGTGATCCCCGGCGACTGGCTCACAATCGTGCCGGCCGACCAGCGGTTGGACCGCATCACCGAACTGCTGCGCACAGAACTCGGCGACGCCTTGCGGATGCGGGCCGCCGACATCGACCCGAATGCCGAATTCATCTCGTTGGGCATGGATTCCCTGATCGCAATGGAGCTACGCAGCCGGGTGCAGGCGGCGGTCGGCACCGAGGTGCCCGTGTCGCTGTTCTTCGCCCACCCAACCGTGGCGTCGCTGGCCAAAGGGCTGCTGACGCTGTGGCTCGACACGATGTCCGATCCCGCGAAGCGGCAGTCGCCGATTCCCCGGGCGACCGGATCTGAATCGCGCCCAGTGGAACTGTGTCTGTCGCATTCACAAGAGCAGCTGTGGTTCCTCAACCAGCTGTTGCCGTCGTCGAGTGCATACAACGTCGCCGTCCGGCTTGACGTCCCTGGCGGCCTCAATCGCGATGTGCTGCAACGCAGCCTGCAGGCGATCGTCACTCGACACGAAGTGCTCCGCACCGCGTTCCACAGCGTGCAGGGCGCCCCGCACGCGGTGCTCGCTCCCTCCGCTTTCGACCTGCCGTTCGATCTGGTAGGAAGCGATGCGGAAATGGCCTCGGCCGCGCTGCGGGAGGCGAGCGTTCCGTTCGACATCGGGGCTGGGCCTCTGCTGCGGGCTCGGTTGTTCGGGCTCGGCGATCAGCGACACGTGCTGGTGCTGACCATGCACCACATCGTGACGGACGGCTGGTCGTTCCGGGTTCTGCTGCAAGAACTGGGCCAGATCTATCTAGCCCTGGAGAAGGGTGTACCTTCACCGCTCGCCGAATTGCCGATCCAGTATTCGGATTACGCGCACTGGCAGCGCGAACAGCTGCATGGCCCGGAATACGACTCCCGGCTTGAGTATTGGAAACGTGACCTCGCCGGAGCGCCGCCCCTGGAACTGGACACCGACAGGCCGCGACCGAAGACCCCCACCTTCCGGGGCGAGCGGATACGGTTCAATCTGGGCCGGGAACGCGCGCTCGCGCTGCGCGACCTGTGCCGCGCCGAGAACGTGACAATGTCGGTGCCGTTGCTCGCGGCTTTCTCGACGGTGCTGCAACGGTATTCGGGCCAGGACGACATCGTGATCGGAACACTCACCGCAAACCGCAGCAGGCTCGAGACCCAAGGCCTGATCGGGTTGTTCGTGAACAGCCTTCCGGTACGAATCCGGCTCGACGGCGAGCCAACCGTCCGGGAGTTGATCGACCGGATCCAGCAGCGGATGGTCGAGGTGTTGGCGCATGAGGACGTGCCGTTCGATCTGATCGTCAACGCAACTGCCCCCGACCGCGAGGCGAACCGCAATCCGTTGTTCTGCGTGCAGCTGGTGGTCCAACCGGCGGCCGGCTCGGGTGAACTGAGCGCCTTGGGCATCGACGTGGCCGAAGTTGATACGCACACCGCGAAACGCGATCTCACCCTGACCTTTCTTGACGACGATCTGCTTAGCGGACATGTCGAATATGCGGCCGAGCTCTTCGACGCGGTCCGAATCGACCGTCTCATCGCCCACTTCAACGAGATCGTCGATGCGATGGTGGCTGACCGCGGGCAGCGCATTTCCGGACTTTCGATGTTGACCGAAGCGGATCGGGCGCACTACCGCATCGACCGGCCCCATCCCGCCACAAGCGTTCGGTCGATACCGGAACTTTTCGAGACGACGGTGGACCGTGTGCCGGACGCGGTGGCGATCACCGCCGAGGACGACTCGCTCACCTATCGGGGACTCGACGACGCCGCCAACAGATTGGCCCGGCACCTGTGCAGCATCGGAATCGGCGTGGGCACTCGCGTGGGGTTGTGCGTCGGCAGGACGTCTGCGATGGCGGTCGGCATGCTGGGAATCCTGAAGGCGGGTGGCGTGTATGTGCCTCTCGACCCGTCATATCCGAAGGACCGCATCGATCACATTCTTGGTGACGCCGGGGTCGTGGTGGTGCTCGACGACGCCGGGGTCGACAGCTACCGGGTTCGCGAGCAGTCTGCGGAGCGACTCCAAATCGCCATAGCACCAGATGATCTGGCCTACATCATGTACACATCGGGCTCAACCGGAGTGCCGAAGGGTGTGGCCATCACGCACGCGGGTGTCGTCGAATATGCCGAAACCCTTGGCAGGGAGGTCGGCGTCGCCAGCGACGACGTCTACCTCGAGACTGCTTCGATCTCGTTCTCCTCGTCGATTCGGCAGTTGTTGGTGCCGTTCGCAGTCGGGGCCGAAGCCGTGATCGCCACGACCGAACAGCGTCGCGACCCAGCCGACCTGTTGTGCCGAATCGCGGACGCCGGGGTGACCGTGGTGGACCTCGTTCCCACCGTGGTGAGCGGGGTTGCGGAAGCCGCGGCCGCGGCACCGGCGGAGCAGGTCGCGACCGTGCGAAATCGACTGCGGCTGCTGCTCACCGCGAGTGAACCCCTTCGGGCCGGCGTGGTCAGGGCGTGGCGGGATCAGCTGGGGCCCGACACCACATGGATCAACATGTACGGCCAAACCGAAACGACCGGCATCGTCAGCCTGTATCGGGTCGGTGAGCTGGGCCAGAGCGATCAGAGCATCGTGCCGATCGGACGCCCACGCGCGAACGTGGGCCTCTATGTCTTGGACCGGTTTCGACGGCGGGTGCCGCCGGGCGTGGACGGTGAGCTTTACATCGCGGGTGCCGCATTGGCACGCGAATACGTCGGCGCACAGACGCTGACCGCGCAGAAGTTCGTCGCCGCGCCGTGGGAAGGCGAAGAGCGCCTCTATGCCAGCGGCGATACCGTTCGGTTGGGTTGGGACGGAACGATCGAATTCCGTAGCCGCGCCGACCGACAGGTCAAGATTCGCGGTCTCCGGGTCGAACCGGCGGAGATCGACCGGGTGCTCCTCAGCCATCCCGGGATAGGTGAGGCCTTCACCGCTGTCAGGGGAGTCAGCGATTCCAACGTGCTCGTCGCCTACTTCGTACCCGAGGAGACCCCGGTTCCGGTCGGCGAATTGCGTGCCCATGCGCGGCGGCAGTTGCCCGAGCACATGGTTCCCACGGCATTCGTTGCACTGCAGCGGCTGCCCCGGACACCGAACGGGAAAATCGACGAAGCGCGGTTGCCGGCTGTCGATTTGGCGCGCGACGACGATGTCGAATACGTGCCGCCGCGCGCTGGCATCGAGAGATCATTGGCCGACATCTGGCGCGACATTCTGCACGTTGAGCAGATCGGTGCTGCAGACAACTTCTTCGAGATCGGTGGCCATTCGCTGCTCGCGGCGCAGGTGCGTTCGCGGATCCAGCAACTGCTCGGCGTGGAACTGCCGCTCGACGCTCTCTTCGAGGATCAGACGCTGGCCGACCTGGCCCGCCGGATCGAGATGGACAGCGGCGTCGACACAGCTGAGGCGCCACCGCTGAGACCCGCTGTGCGCACTCTTGGCCTGCCGGTCTCGTACGCCCAGGAACTGATGTGGCAAGCCGAATGCGACGATCCGGGATCACCGGCGCACTGGATCGATGTGTCCATCCGGATCACCGGACCGCTGGATGCTTCGCTGCTTGTCCGCGGGGTTCAGGACACGGTAGGTCGACACGAGTTGCTGCGCACCACCTTCCGGTCCGCGGGAACCTCAGCATCGCAGGTAATTCTCGACTCGTTCACACCCGAGGTGCCGATACTTCACCATCCCATGGGCGCCGAAAGTACCAACGGTCAACACGACTCGGCAGCGCAGTGGCGTGACCTCGGCACCCGTCCACCTTTCCGGGCAGAGCTGATCCGCGTCGCAGATGACGAACACATCCTGCGGTTGCGCGTGCATCGCATCCTTGCCGATGGATACTCCATGCGGCTGCTGTTGAGTGAGATCGGTGGTCTCGTCGCCAACTCGCTGGGGTTTGAGGACTTTCCGCTGCTCGGTGGCGGCCTGCAGTATGCCGACTACGCGGTCTGGGAACGGTCATGGGTGACGGGTCGCGCGCTGGAGCGCCGTGTCGACCACTTCCGCCGTCAATTTGCGCAGTCGGATCTTCCGCAGGGATTGCCAACAGATCACCCACGCTCCGGCCATGCGGGTGGTCATAGCGGGCGCCAGTTCGCATTCGACTTCCCAGCGTCGGTCGCGGATGCTGTGCGCGCGTTGGCGGTTCGCGAACAAGCTTCGCTTTACGCGGTGCTACTCGCCGCTTTCGCCGCGGCTCTAGGTAAATACGCGGACCGCCAAACGGTGGTGCTCGCAGCACCCGTGACCCGCCGCAACGACCCCGTCACCCAGCTGATGCTTGGTCCGTTCATGAACACCGTGCCGCTGCGCATCGACCTGGACGATGCCGGCCTGCCCGCGCTGGTGCGCGGCGCGAAAACGGCGGTGCTGGGCGCCCTGGCGAACCAGGACGCGCCGTGGCAGCACGTGCGTGCAGCACTTGAGGCCGAGCACGGAGTATGCGCACGAGGCATCGGCGAGACGGCGTTCCTGATGGACGATCCGGTACCTGGGGAGTTCGCCGCGGGTGGTTTCACACTGACCCGCGTCGCGCCCGCGCACATCGTCGCCCGCCGCGAGTTGACGGCCGCGATGAGTACCCGTGGCGGCCAGATTGCGGGAACGGTCACGTACGACGATGCGCTGTTCGAAGCCGAATCGATCCAACGGATCGTCGACGACTTCATTGCGGTGCTCAGCCCGTCGCACGCCGGCCACGTGTGAGCTTAGGAGGACCAGATGAACAGCCTGAAGGACACGGACTTCGAACACACCGGTCCGGGACGGCCCGCGGGACACCTGCTGCGGCAGTGTTGGCAGCCGGTGTACGCCGTCGACGAGTTGGAACCCGGTCGGGCGGTGCCGCTGAAGATCCTGCACGAGGAACTGACCCTCTACCGCGGTGCGGACGGTGCGCCACACATCATCGCCGGCCGGTGTGCACATCGCGGTGTGCTGTTGAGCGTCGGCATCGTGGAAGGCGATTGCGTTCGGTGCCGTTACCACGGGTGGCAATATGACCACACCGGCCAGTGTGTCGACCAGCCTGCAGAGCCCAGGAGCTTCGCGGCGAAGGTGCGTATCGCTAGCTATCCGGTCGAGGAGTATTTCGGCTTGATCTGGGTGTACCTCGGTGAGTCGCCGGTGCCGGAACTTCCGCGGTGGCCGGAACTGGAGTCATACGGTCGGTTCCACGTCATCGAGCTGCGCAAGTGGAACTATTTCCACGATCTGGAGAACACCGTCGACGATGTTCATCAGTACTGGGTGCACAAGACGGGCGTCTATCAGGATGACGACAATGTCGGCGAAATCCCCGAAATCACTGCTGAACCACGGGATTTCGGTCTGACCCAGACGAGCACGTTCGTCAGCGGGTTCGTACGCCGGCTGGCGCTGCTGATGCCGAACACCTTGTACTTCAACTCCGGGGCCGGAGTGCTGCGCGGCTTCAAGAGCTTTTTGTGGAATGTCCCGGTCGACGACGAGAGCCACATGATGTTCTTTCTGTTCATCGCGGCGCACCTGCCGCCCGATGTCGGTGCGCGGGTGGCGGCGGGGGTGAGGGAGGGCCGAAAGTATCTGTCCCAGCTGCGACCGGTCGACGAGATCGTCCGCGCGGTTCTCAGTGGCCGGGAACGGTGGGAGGACATCGAAGAGCGCCCTGACCAGGTCCTGATCGAGGACGGCATCGTGCTGCTCGGCCAGGGCGTGCTGCCGGATCGATCGCTGAACCGCCTCGGCAGCTCTGACGCGGCGATCATCCTGCTGCGACGGCTGTACGCACGCGAACTGGCCGCGATCGAGGAGGATCGCCCGCTCACCAAGTTCCCAACTCCCGACGCCGATGCCTTGGCGCGGCTCGACGTGTGATCGTCCCACTCGCAGGAAGGCACCATCCCATGACAACCATCGACGACCTGATGGAACGGGCTTCGACCATGATCGACGAAAACCCCGACCGGGCCCGCGAGTTCGCCGGAGTCTACAAATTCGTGCTGGACGGAGCCGGGGGAAGAACGTTCGTCGTCGACTTGACCGAGCACCCGCGGGTGATCGATGGCGACGGCGCCGCGCATTGCACCATCTACATGGACGCAAGCGATTTCATCGATCTGGTCGAGGGCCGAAAGGACCGCCGCGCGCTGTTCTTCATGGGAAAGCTCACCGTCGAGGGCGACTGGGGGCTGGCCATGAAGCTCAAGAGCCTCGACGAGATGATGGGCGACCGAAGATGATCGATCTCGAGAAAAGAGCTCTGCTCGCCATCGAAAAGCTTCGGGCACGGGTCCGCGAACTCGAAGGGGCGGGCCCTGGTTACGCCATCGTCGGCTATGCGGTGCGCTTTCCGGGCGCGGCGGACAGTGACGAGTTCTGGGATGTGCTAGAGCAGGGGCGGAACGCGGTTTCCGAGGTACCCGAGGGTCGGTGGGATGTCGAGGAGTTCTTCGACGCCGATCCCGACGCCGCGGGAAAGATGGTGACCCGGCGGGCCGGGTTCATTGACGACGTCACGGGTTTCGATGCGCCGTTCTTCGGTGTGTCGGCGCGTGAGGCCATGTTCATGGACCCCCAACATCGCTTGTTGCTCGAGACGGCGTGGCGCGCAGTGGAGCATTCCGGAACTGCGCCATCGGGTTTGGCGGCCACCAGGACCGGCGTGTTCATGGGCCTGTCCACGCACGACTATCTGGGCTTGCTGACCGACAATCTTTCATACGACGCGATCGAGGCGTATCTGGGAACCGGTACGTCGCCAGCCGCGGGTGTCGGCCGGATAAGTTATCGGCTGGGGCTGCAGGGTCCGGCGGTCGCGGTCGATACCGCATGCAGTTCTTCGTTGGTAGCGGTCCACCAGGCGTGCCAGGCGCTCAAGGCAGGTGAGTGCGATGTCGCCCTGGCCGGTGGTGTCAACGTCTTGCTGAGCCCGGCGACGATGATCAACTTCTCGCGCGCACGGATGTTAGCGCCCGACGGCCGTTGCAAGACGTTCGACGCCGCCGCCGATGGCTATGTGCGTGGCGAGGGTTGCGGCGTCATTGTGGTGAAGCGCCTCGACGACGCCATCCATGCCGGCGACCGCATCCGGGCCGTGATCCGTGGCAGCGCGGTGAATCAGGATGGCGCATCCGGCGGACTGACGGTGCCGAACGGTACAGCGCAACAACGGGTTATCGCCGAGGCGTTGGAGCGTTCGGGTATCGCGCCGAGTGAGGTGGATTACCTCGAGGCACACGGGACCGGGACATCGCTTGGCGATCCAATCGAGGTCCAGGCCGCCGGCGCGGTATACGGCACCGGACGCGACGCCGATCGCCCGCTGATGATCGGGTCGGTGAAGACGAATGTCGGCCACTTGGAGGCGGCCGCGGGAATTGCGGGCCTGATCAAGGTCGTCCTCTCGCTCGAGCACGAGCTATTGCCGAAACACTTGCACTTCCGGGAACCGTCGCCACACATTCCGTGGGATCGGCTGCCGGTGCGGGTGGTTCAGGAAGCCGTTCCATGGTCGCCCAATGGCCGGACCCGTGTCGCGGGGGTCAGCTCTTTCGGATTCTCCGGCACCAACGCGCACGTCCTGCTTCAGGAAGCACCCGTCACCGAGGCCGACGTGCCGGAGCAGACCGAACAACCGCAGAACGGAACCTTTCGCGTGTTGCCCCTTTCGGCGCGTTCCCGGGACGCGTTGGTGGAGATGGCGGATCGGTACCGCGGGTGGCTGGCCGCAAATCAGGATGCCTCGCTGTCGGACCTGTGCTACACCGCGGGAGTGGGCCGTTCCCACCTCGAGCATCGCGCAGCGCTGGTCGTCGATTCGATCGGGTCCGCCGACGAGGTACTCGCTGCACTGGCCGACGATCGCCCTGCGCCGGGACTGGTTCGCGGAGTATGCGGCGATCCGCCGAAAACGGCCTGGCTGTTCCCCGGACAAGGTAGCCAGTTCCCAGGAATGACCCGGGAGTTGTTCGATACCGAGCCGGTGTTCCGCGAGACGGTGAGTAAGTGCGCGGCCGCGGTGGCAGATGTGGTCGGACGACCACTCCTTGACGTGATCTTCGACATCGACGACGTACATGCGCTGCGGCACACCGCCTTCGCCCAACCCGCCCTTTTCGCGGTTGAGATGGGCCTAGCGCGGTTGTGGCAGTCATGGGGGATCGAGCCGGACGTGGTGCTTGGTCACAGCGTCGGCCAGTACTCAGCGGCTTGCGTGGCGGGGGTATTCGGGCTCGAGGACGGCGCGCTGTTGCTGGCAGAACGCGGTCGCCTTTTCGGCAGCCTGCCTGCCGGCGGTGGAATGGTTGCGGCATTCGCCCCCGCAGAGCGGATCGAGCGCTGCACCGATGAGTTTCCCCGATTGGCGGTGGCGGCCTTCAACGGTGCGAACACCGTATTGTCGGGCCCGCTGGAGGATTTGGATCAGGTGGTTGCTGCGCTGACGGCCGAGGGCGTCCGGTGCGAGCAGCTGGAAACCAGTCACGCGTTTCATTCGGCGCTGCTGGATCCCATACTCGACGAGTTCGAATCGTACGCGGGCCGGTTCGAATTCGGCTCGCCCCAGCGAACATTGGTGTGTAACCGTTCCGGTGCAGTGCTCAGCAGACACATGAAAGTGGACGGTCACTATTGGCGACGCCATGCCCGGCAGCCTGTCGATTTCGCTCAAAGTGTGCGCACCCTGGCCGAACTCGGCTGCACGGCGCTCATCGAGGTCGGCCCGCAGCCGGTGCTGACGGCGACCGCCATGCGTGCTTGGCCCGAAGGGGTCACCGCACCGCGTGTGATCGCCTCTTTGCGTCGAAACAGCACCGACAACCGCCAGATCACGGAAGCCCTTGCCGCGGCATACGTTGCCGGTCATCGGCCTGACTTCGGCATCCACCTGAAGGGTCTGGGCCACAAGCTCGACCTGCCCACCTACCCGTTCCAACACCGGCCCTACTGGTTCCCCGCGGGCAAAGCCCGTCCGATCGGGACCGATGGCTCGCCCACTGAGGCGGTCCGCCTCTTGGAGGGCGACCAGATCGAGGAACTCGCGGCACTGCTCGACGGCCCGAACAGCAATGGTCAGACGGCTGATGTCCTGAAACGGCTTGCTGTGAAACATAACCGAGAGCGCAGCGTGCAGTCCGTCGCAGATGCCCGGTACGAGATCCAGTGGGAGAAAATGGCCGGCGCGTCCGTGGCCCCCCAGTCGGGCGACGCACCTGGCTGGCTGCTCGTTGCCGACGACGCCGAATCAGTCCGACCGCTTGCCGAGGCCCTGACGGCGCAAGGTACTCAGCATCGGATGCTCGATCTGCCGGTGTCCGATGCGGATGAGGCCCAGTTTCGCGAGGCATTGCAAGCCGCGATGACCGGCGACTCGGCGGTCCGCATTGCCATCTTCACGGGCCCCGACGCAGATGGGGCGCCATCTGCGAAGTCGTTGGAGAAGATGCAATTCCGGATGCTCGGCGGAACCAGGCGGATCTTCCGCGCCGCTTCCGGGCTCAACGCGCAGATCTGGCTGGTGACGCGCGGCGCGCAGCGGGTCACCAGTGCCGACACCGTCTCACCCGTGCAGTCCTGCCCGTGGGGATTCGGTCGCGCCGCGTCTCTGGAACAACCCGAGTTGTGGGGTGGGCTGGCAGATTTGGCGCCCGACGGCACAGATGAGTGGCCCCGCCTGATCCACCACATCGTGGCGGCGCCGAAGGGAGAGGACCAGATCGCGCTGCGATCGCGCGACGTCTATGTCCCGCGGCTCACCCGTCGGGTGGGGGAGCAGAGCGCCACCCCGCCCGCACTACGCCAGGAGGCGACCTACCTGGTCACGGGTGGGCTTGGCGCGCTCGGACTCGAGTTCGCCGAGCATCTCGCCGCAAACGGCGCGGGATGCGTCGTACTTACGGGCCGTCGAGCACCGGGCGATGCCGCTCGCCAGCGCGTCGAAGCGCTGCGTGAGCGGTATGGCTGCCGAATTCGGGTGGTCGCCGCGGACGTCGCCGACGCTGATGACGTCACTCGTCTAGTGGCCGACATACGTGATGAACTGCCGCCGTTGGCGGGCATCGTGCACGCTGCGGGCGAGCTCGGCGCCAGTCCACTGGCCACCTTGAACGACAGCGAGTTAGACCGCGTCTTTGCGGGAAAGGTCTGGGGTGCTTGGTATTTGAGTGAGGCGACCGCCGATATCCCGCTCGACTTCTTCCTCACCACCTCATCGATTGCCGCAGTTTGGGGCAGTTTCGGACAGACCGCCTACGCCGCGGCCAACGCGTTCCTCGACGGGTTGGCGTGGCACCTGCGTGAGCGTGGCATCCCCGGCGTAAGCATCAACTTCGGTCCCTGGTCTGCAGGTATGGCCGATCGCGACGCCCGTGAGCAACTGGATCTGCGCGGTGTCAAGACGCTGTCACCCGCTGAGGCGCTGACCGGGATGGACCAACTCTTGGCGGGATCGGTTGCCAACGGGGTGGTCGCCAGGGTCGACTGGGCGCGGTTCCTTCCGGTCTATCAGTTGCAGCGGCAACGGTCGTTTCTGGCTAAGCTCGAGCGCGAGGTGCCGCAGCCGGCGGCTGCGCCGACTCCGTCCGGAACGACGCCGTTTGTCGACCAGCTCACCCGGGCCCCCATTGAGCAGCGCAAGCGGCTGGTGCTCGATCACGTGCGCGGTGCCCTCGCAGAGATCACGCGGATCGACCCGGTAGAGATTCGCGACGACGCGGGTTTCTTTGATCTCGGCATGGATTCGCTGATGGCGATCGAGCTGCGCCGCCGGCTCGAGCAGGGATTCGGACGCGAACTACCTGTGACTCTTGCCATGGACCACCCGCGACTCAGTGACGCCGCGGATTACCTGCTCGGCGACATACTCGGCCTCCAGGAGCAAGCACCGACTGAGCCGAAAGCACAGGCGGTGCGGACCGACGAGCCGATCGCGATCGTCAGCGTGGCATGCCGATTCCCCGCTGCACCCGATCCGGAAGCGTTCTGGAGGATGCTGTCGGACGGAGTCGACGCGATTCGCGAGATTCCGGACGACCGCTTCGACATCAACGAGTACTACGACCCCGATCCAGACACCCCGGGCAAGATCTACAGCCGCTGCGGCGGATTCCTCGAGGGCATCGACGGATTTGACCCGGAATTCTTCGGTATCTCCCCGCGCGAAGCCGTGTGGATCGACCCACAACAGCGACTCGTCCTGCAGACCGCGTGGGAGAGCCTCGAACGAGCGGGGTATGCGCCTGCGGCGTTGCGCGGCAGTCGAAGCGGCGTGTTCGTTGGTGTCGGCGCAAACGAGTACTCGCACTTGCTCTCCGCCGGATCCGTCGAGTCCATCGAAGCCCATTTCATCACCGGCAACGCGCTGAACGTCATCGCCGGCCGGGTGGCGTTCACGCTCGGGCTGGAAGGGCCGGCGATGGTAGTGGACACGGCGTGCAGTTCGTCGCTGGTGGCCGTCCATCAGGCCTGTCAGGCATTACAGTCCGGCGATTGCGATCTCGCGCTGGCCGGCGGGGTGAACGTGCTGCTGAGTCCGGCAACCACCATCGCCACCTCGCGGGCCCGGATGCTTTCTCCGGATGGCCGATGCAAGACCTTCGATGCCGCCGCGGACGGCTACGTGCGCGGTGAAGGATGCGGCATGCTCGTGCTCAAGAGGCTGAGCGATGCGGTACGCGACGGCGACCGGATTCGTGCGGTGATTCGGGGCAGCGCGGTGAATCAGGACGGTGCCTCCGGTGGTCTGACAGTGCCGAACGGCGGTGCGCAGCAGCGCGTTATCAGTGCGGCGCTGGACCGCGCCGGGGTGCAGGGCCGGGATGTCGACTACCTCGAGGCGCACGGCACCGGTACTTCTCTGGGCGACCCCATCGAGGTCCAGGCCGCTGGCGCGGTCTTCGGTGTCGACAGGGACCCGAATCGGCCCTTGCTGATCGGATCGGTCAAGACCAATTTCGGACATCTCGAGTCGGCATCGGGGGTCGCAGGCCTGATCAAGGTTGTGCTCTCGCTGCAAAACGAAATCCTGCCGCAGCACCTGCATTTCCGGAAACCGTCGCCGCACATTCCGTGGGAGCAGCTTGCGGTTCGTGTCGTCGACGAAGCGACACCGTGGCCGGTTACGGACAGGCCGCGCAGGGCAGGAGTGAGTTCCTTTGGCTTCTCCGGGACCAATGCGCACGTTCTGATAGAGGAGGCGCCGCGCAAGACGGTTGCGGGAGAAGCCGAACCGGCGGATACAGTCAACGGTGCCGCTATCGAGGCGGCGGCGAATGAGCCGGTCGCCGTGCTGCCGCTGTCCGCGCGATCGGCGGAGGCGCTTGCTGCGTCGGCGCAACGCCTCGCGGCCTGGTTGACAGCGAATCCCGATGTCGCGATCGCCGACGTGTGCTTCACGGCAGGAACCGGCCGATCGCATTTCGAGCATCGCGCTGCCCTCGCGGTGGACTCAGTCGAAGGTGCGCGCGAACTTTTGTCCGCGCTGGCAGAAGGCAGGCAGGTACCCGGTGCGGTCAGCGGTGTGTGCGGTGATCCGCCGAAGACGGCCTGGCTGTTCACCGGGCAGGGCAGCCAATATCCGGGTATGGCGCGACAGCTGTTCGATGCGGAGCCGGTGTTCCGCGACACGTTGACGCAGTGCGCCGAAGCGGTCGACGCGATGTTGCCCCGTCCGCTGCTCGAGGTCATCTTCGACACCGACAGCGACGACGGAGAGACGTTGCGTCACACGGGTTTCGCCCAGCCGGCATTGTTCGCGGTCGAGATGGGACTGGCGCGGTTGTGGCAGTCCTGGGGGGTTGAACCCGATGTGGTGCTTGGTCACAGCGTTGGCCAGTACGCGGCGGCATGCGTGGCCGGCGTGTTCGGCATCCAGGACGGTGTGCGGCTCCTCGCCGAACGCGGCCGGCTCTTCGGCAGCCTTCCCGAGGGCGGTCGAATGGTCGCCGTGTTCACGGATGCGGAGCGTGTTGAGGACTTCGTCGACGAGTTCGAGCGGATCTCCGTGGCGGCCTACAACGGTGCCAACACGGTGCTGTCCGGGCCAGGAGAAGATCTTGCGCAGCTCGTGGCCACGTTCACCGAGGAAGGTATTCGCTGCACCTGGCTGGATACCAGCCACGCATTTCATTCGGAACTGCTAGATCCCGTGCTCACCGAATTCGAGTCCTACGCAGCGCAACTGGAGTTCGCCGCTCCAACCCGCCCGCTGGTCTGCAATCGCACTGGAGCGGTGCTCGCAGGGGCGACCCTCGATGGTCCGTACTGGAGGCGACATGCACGTCAGCCGGTGCAGTTCGCCGAAAGCGTCCGCACTCTCGCCGATCTCGGGTGCACGGTGCTGATGGAGATCGGTCCGCAGCCGGTGCTGACCGCGGCCGCATTGGCGGTCTGGCCCGAGTCTTCGGCCTCACCCAGGGCTATCGCATCCCTGCGCAAGGGAACCGATGGCCTGCGGCAGATAGCGGACGCCCTCGCCGCCGCGTACGTAGCCGGTCACCGGCTCGACTTCGCCGCGCAGCACCATCAGCCACGGCGCAATCTCGAACTGCCCACCTATCCGTTCCAGAACCGTCGCTACTGGCCGAAGACCATGGGCATCCGTTCGGACGGCACTGCCGGATCCGGAATACTCGGCTCTGCACAGGATCTCGCGTCGGGTGACATCGTCTACACCAGTTTGCTCAGCGTGAAGTCGCAGTCGTGGCTGTCGGATCACATCATCTACGGCACCGTTGTGGTTCCAGGCGCGACATATGCGGCGATGGCGCTTGCTGCGGTCGAGGCACCCGCGCAGGTGCGGGATCTGTTCTTCTACGAGCCGATCATCCTCGGTGACAAGGACTCCCGCGAGGTCCAATTGACGCTGCATCAGGCGGACGACGGCAACGGCTCGACGTTCGAGGTGCACAGCCGGCCTTACGGCGATCGGGAATCGGATTGGTCGTTGAACGCCGGGGGCCGGGTCATCGGCGGTGTGGAGGACGAACCCGCACCGTATCCGGCGGACTCCGTCGACGTCGTGCTCGAGCAGTTGACTCGTACGCGCCCGCAGCAACTGTTCGATACGTTTGCCGAGAACGAGTTGGCGTGGGGGCCGACGTGGCGTTCGTCGCTGAAGTCGCTCTGGGTGGGAAAGGGAGAAGCGGTCGGCGATCTCACAGTCGGCTCGGAACTGGCCGAGCATATCGGCCGTGAGCCGATACATCCGGTGCTGCTCGACCTGTGCACCGGAATCGCCGGCGCGGCGCTGCTCGCGGCCGCGGAGGACGCTGAGGTCGATGCGGATCTGTTCTTGCCGCTGCGGTATGGACGCGTGGTATTGCATGAACGGATGCCGCACCGGTTCTACTGCCGCGCGCGGTGGCAGACGGGTGGAGTGGATAGCGAGACGCAGGTCTTCGATCTCGACTTCGTGGATCGCGACGGCCGAAACCTTGGCGGAATTCGCGAGTTCACGGTGAAACGTGCACCGCGCGAAGCGTTGTTGCGCGGACTCGGCGGCGATGCGACCCGGCTGCTGTACCGGCTGGGCTGGCGCGAGACGCCCCTGCCCCCGGTGGCCGACGGTCCTGGAAACGCTTATGGCACCTGGCTGGTCGGCGGCTTCGCCGAGCTGGCCGCCAATCTGCCGGGAGCCGTCGATGTGACGCCCGACCCGTCGGGCACCGTGCAGTGGACGCAACTGTTCGCACAGGCGCAGGAGCACGATCCGCCCATCTCGGGAGTCGTCTGGCGCGCGGCACGGCGACCGGATTCGCCGGAGTCGACGGCCGAGCTCGTCGATCGGCTCGAAGCCGAGATCAGCAGTGTGCTCGCCATGGTGCACGCCGACCTCGCCGATGAACACACGAAACTCGCCGGCGGGCTGTGGATCGTCACCGAACGGGCCTTGGCGACCGAACCCGGCGAGCCGGTCGACCCTGCGCAGGCCGCGTTGTGGGGGCTGGGACGCACGATCATCGCCGAGCAGCCCGGTCTGCGCTGCCGACTGGTCGATCACGATGGATCCGATGATGCAGTCGGCATCCTGACGAGTCTGCTCGCTGCGCCCCCAGACGAACCCGAACTCGCACTGCGGCAGGGTAAATGCTTGGTACCGAGGTTGCTGCCCTGGGCGCGCAGCGGTCAGCTCGCCGTGCCGCGCACACCTGACTACGTGCTCGGGCCGACGGAGCGTGGCGCGCTTGGCAACCTGCGCCTGGCCCCAATGGAGGTGGCGCCGCCGACCGAGGGCTACGTACAGGTCCAGGTGCAAGCCGCCGGGCTCAACTTCCGGGACGTGCTCAACGCACTCGGTCTCTACCCTGGCGATCCGGGACCCGTCGGTGGCGAGCTCTCCGGCATCGTCACAGCGGTCGGTCCTGACGTCGACGAATTCGAGGTCGGTCAACGGGTTTTCGGATTCGCAGTCGGGGCGTTCGCCAGTCGGGTCAACGTACCGGTCCAGTTCCTCGCCGCGGTGCCCAAGGGCCTGAGCGCGGCCGAGGCTGCGACCACACCCGCAGCCGTATTGACCGCTCGACTCGCATTCGACTGGGCGGCGCTGAAGCCCGGGGATCGGGTGCTCATCCACGCAGCCAGCGGTGGCGTTGGCCTGGCGGCGGTCCAGATGGCGCGGCACCGCGGCGCGACGGTCTACGCCACCGCCAGCACCTACAAGCGATCGGTATTGCGCGAGATGGGTGTGGAACACGTCTACGACTCACGCAGCACCGATTTCGCGGACCAGATCCTCGCGGACACCGGCGGTGCCGGCGTCAATGTTGTGCTCAACAGTCTCACCAACGAGGGCTTCGTCGCGGCGACGCTGCGGGCAACCGCCCAGAACGGCAGGTTCGCCGAGATTGCCAAGCGGGACATCTGGTCCCGGGACGAGATGACGCAGGCCCGGCCCGACATCGATTACGAGATCCTCGCGCTCGACGGGGTCATGCAACAGGATCCCGAGCGGATCCGGCGCTTGCTGGCTGAACTGGCGGACGGCATGGCCAGCGGCGCGGTGGCGCCGCTACCCTTCGAGGCCTACCCACTGGCCGATGCGGTGACGGCTTTCCGCCGCATGCAACAGGCCCGGCACATCGGGAAGATCGTCCTGCAGATGCCGAATCCGCTTCAGCCACGGGGTGATAGAAGCTATCTGATCACCGGCGGTCTCGGTGCACTCGGACTGCACACTGCCGCCTATCTTGCCCAACTCGGCGCTGGTGACATCGTGTTGACAGGCAGGCGGCAACCCGATCCGACGGTGCTAGAAACCATCACCGAGATAGCGGAGCGTTTCCACTGCCGGATTCACACGTATGCGACGGATGTCGGCGACGAGTCGCAGGTCATCGACCTGCTGGCCCGGATACGCGCGGAGTTGCCCCCGCTCGCGGGGGTGGCCCACCTGGCGGCCGTACTCGACGATGCGCTGCTCCCGCAGCAGACCCCGCAGCGATTCCGAACGACTCTGCTGCCCAAGGCTTTCGGTGCCCTACATTTGCATCGCTTGACCAAGGACGACGACCTCGAGTTCTTCATCGTGTACTCATCGGGCTCGAGCGTGCTCGGCTCACCCGGTCAGGCCAACTACGCCACTGCCAATGCACTGCTCGACGGCCTCGTCGCCGACCGCAAGGCGCACGGTCTGCCCGCGACAAGCGTCAACTGGGGCCCCTGGGCACAGGGTGGCATGGCGACGTCAGAGGCGGCACGCGCCAATCTCGGTGCGCACGGGCTTATTCCGCTTGAACCCTCCGCTGCACTCAACGCGCTCGGTGAGGTGATCGGACACGGAATAGGGCAGGCGACCATCATCAAAGCGAATTGGCAACGTGCCGCGAAGCTGCTCGGAACCATGCGCCCCCCGATTCTCGATCACGTGCTGCCGAGCGCGGTCGCCGTGACACCCGGCGACCTGGCATTGCTCCGCCAACTGCACGAGGTGCCCGAGGCGCAGCGCGGCGGCTTCGTCACCGAACACCTGCAGCGCCAACTGCAGCAGATACTCGGGCTAGCGCAACCGCCGGCCGCGACCAGCCGATTCCTCGAGCTGGGGATGGATTCACTGATGGCAGTCGAACTCCGCAACCGACTTCTCGCGCAGTTCGGTAGCGCGTTCACCATCACTGCCACTGCGGTATTCGACTATCCGACGATCGGGGCGCTCGCCGAATACCTTGCGGCACAGACGCCGGAGCTGGTCGAGACGGAGATCGTCGCAGCGCCCGAGCCCGCCATGTTGAGCGCCGCCGCCACCTAACCTTGGAAAGACCGATCCCATGATGCTTGAGATGACGAACGTGACGAAGACGTACCGGGTCGGCGGTCAGACCGTGCGTGCGCTCGACGATATCTCGCTGGCCTTGAGCGGCGGGGAGTTCGTGTCGGTGGTGGGACCATCCGGGGCGGGCAAGAGCACGTTGCTGCACCTGCTCGGCGCGCTGGATAGGCCGAACTCTGGCTCAATCCGATTCCATGGCGAGGAGATCGGCGATTTGAAAGACGATCAGCAGTCCGAATTCCGCAGACACAGCGTTGGATTCGTCTTTCAGTTCTTCAATCTGCTTCCGACGATGACGGCCTGGGAGAACGTGGCGGTGCCGAGCCTGCTCGACGGCGGACGGATGTCGAAGGTGAAGTCCCGTGCGTTGGACCTCCTGGCGTTGGTAGACCTCCGTGACCGCGCAGAACACCGGCCATCGGAGTTGTCCGGCGGACAGATGCAGCGCGTGGCCGTGGCGCGGGCGTTGATGATGGACCCGTCCCTGATATTGGCGGACGAGCCGACGGGCAACCTCGACACCAAGACCGGAGCGGCGATCATGGCGTTGCTCACCGATATTGCCCATCAACACGACCGTGCCGTCGTGATGGTCACGCACAACCTCGATGCCGCGTCATCGACGGATCGGGTAATTACCTTGACGGACGGTCGGATTGGCTCTGATGTATTTGCGGGGGGCGAGCCGCCATGATCGTGGACCGGATGCGCTGCTTCAATCTGCGCGAGTTCCGAAGACACCCCGGTCGCGCCGCGATGTCTCTTGCTGTGGTTGCTATCTCGGCGACCCTCCTCGTCGCGGTCTTCGGCATCGCAGGGTCGATCACCGGGTCTTCTGACCGGCTCGTCACCGGAATCGGCGGCAACGCGAGTCTGGAAGTCTCCGGCGTCACCGATACCGGCTTCCCGGAGTCGGTCAGACTTGATGTGGCGAAGACGCCGGGCGTGGCGGCGGCGGTGCCGATGTTGCGAACATCCGTCGGGCCGCCGTCGCAGCGTGTGGTGCTGCTCGGGGTCGACGAGAGCATCCGCGCCATGCTGAGTGACCTGCAGCGCGCCGTGCAAGACCAGATCGGCCCGTTGGTCTCCCAACCCAACACGGTCGCGGTCGGACCGGGCACGGGCCACGCGGTGGGCGACTCATTGGCACTGGGCAACGGGGAGGTCACGGTCGCGGCGGTCATCACAGGCGCCGATGCCGGCCGGATCAACGGCGGCAATTTCATCGTCGGGCCGCTGCCGCTGGTCCAACTTCTGATGGATCGCGTCGGGAGCATCGATTCGGTGCTGGTCCTCACGGCGCCGGGGGCCGACCTCACCCAGGTTCGCACCGGCATCACGGATGCGGTGGGAGGACGGGCGGTCGTCACCGATCCGACCTTCCGGTCCGTCCAATCCGGTGGCGCCGTTTCGATCATGAGCACCTTGATGTTGTCGGCGGCTTCGTGCGCACTCGTTGTCGCCGGATTCCTGATCTTCAACGCCATGAGCATGGCGATCACGCAACGTCGTCCGGTGATCTCGTTGCTTCGCGCGATCGGCGCACGGCGGCGTCAGATCGTCAGCGACCTGTTGATGGAGGCCGCGTTGGTGGGCCTGGTGGGCGGGGTCGCGGGATCGGCGCTGGGCGTGTTGATCGGCAGGCAGGCGATCGGTGCGCTTCCTGCTGCGCTGTTACAGGGTTACGAAACGCGGACCGAATACATCCTGCCGGGGTATGCGATTCCGATCGCGGTCGGCGCATGCGTCGCAGTGAGCGTCGCGGCGGCGGCGCTGGCGGCCCGCCAGGTGTACAAGGTGGCTCCGGTCGAGGCTCTGGCGCCGATTGGCGCATCGGCGGCTGACGCGGTTCCGCGTGCGGCGCGGGTGGTGGCGGGTGTCCTCGGCGTCTGCCTGGTCGCGACGGCGGCCTACGTCGCATCCAAAGACCTTGGCAACGTGTCAGTCGCCGCGATCGGGCTCGCCGCTGCCGGCGATATTGCCGTGTGTTTCGCGTTCGCGGGTTCGATCGTTGCGGCCGCGGCGGCGGTCGCGCGTGTGTTCGGGGCCCCCGGCGCGCTCGCGGCTGCGACGATCGAGAGAGCGCCGCGTCGGGTGTGGGCGACGTTGATGACGGTGCTGATCGCGGTATCCATCACCGTGCAGAGCACCGGTGCCAATGCAAACGCCATCGATTCCACCAACGCGAGCTTCTCAAGCCTCGGCGACGTCGCGCTCTACGTCAGCTCGTCGGGGCCGGGCGTGTACCCCACGGCGCCGATATTGCCCGCGGACTTGGAGTCGTCGCTCGCGTCGGAGCCGGGCGTCACCGAAGTGGTTCCGGGGCAAATGGCATACGCGACACTTGGCGACAAGCGAGTCATCATCCAGGGGCTCGCGCCGGGTTCGGTTGCGCCGCCGTCGCGCGCCATGAGTGAGGAGGTGCTCGACCAGGTGCTGGCGGGCGCCGGCGTGGTCATCTCCCGTGACATCGCGCGCACTCTCGGAATCCGTGCCGGCGACGAGCTGACGCTGGCGACACCCACGGGTGAGCAGCGTGTGCGCGTGCTCGAGGTCGTGCCGTTCTTCTCCCTGCTCGGCGGTGTGGTGTCGATGAACCTGGACAGTCTGCGTCAATGGTTTGAGCGCCCGGGTTCCACGATCCTCGCCGTCAAGATCGCAGAGGGGGCAAACCGCTCCGAGGTTGAGGCGACAATCCGCGACAAACTGCCGGACGGCGTCTTGGTCTACTCGGGTGAGGAGGCGGCGAGTGCCGTCGGTGCGTCAATGGCGCAGGGCACAGCGCTCATCGACATCATGGCTTGGATCGTCGTCTTCGTCGCGAGCATCGCTCTGCTCAATACGCTGATGTTGTCCGTCCTGGAGCGGCGCCGTGAACTGGGGGTGATGCGGGCGATGGGCTCGTCGCGCCGCTTCGCATTACGCACCGTGCTGGCCGAGGCCGCAGGCATCGGCATTGTTGGCGCAGTGATCGGGGCGCTGGTCGGTGCAGCGAATCAGTACCTGACGGCATCCGCGCTAACCAACGTGCTCAGCATTGACGTGGTGTACGAACCCAGCGTGCTGGCTCTCGTGTTCGCGGGCGCCGCATTCGCATTGACGCTGGCAGGAGCGATCCCGCCGGCCGTTCGCGCGGCGCGGCTGGACATCGTCGACGCCATCGCCGTCGACTAGGCGGACGCCGAACGCGAGCGCATCGAACCCTTCCGCGCGGCTGATCGTTGGACAGGGGTATGACCGAATATGACGTCGCAGTAGTCGGTGCGGGCCCGGCCGGTGTCTCGGTGGCGCTCAGTTTGCGCGACCGCGGGCTGCGGCCGCTGCTGATCGACCGGGCCGAACACGTGGGCTCCTCATGGCGCAACCGGTACGACCGGCTGAAACTCAACACGGGCAGGCCGTTCTCGCATCTGCCGAACCGGCCTTACCCCAAGGGCACGCCAATGTTCCCCAGCCGCGACCAGGTCGTCGCGCACCTCGACCGGCATGCCCGCGAGGACGGCATCGAGCTGCGGCTGGGCACGGAGGTGCATCGCATCGAGCGCCGGGACGGCCGTTGGCACGTTGAGACCTCGGCGGGGGACATCGACGTACGCCAAGTGGTCGTCACGACCGGGTACCAGCACTCACCGCACGTCCCGCAGTTCCCGGGAGCGGATGGGTGCAGCGCCGACCTGCTGCATTCGTCGGAGTACCGCAACCCCGATCTGTACCAGGGCAGAAGGGTGTTGGTGGTCGGCTCGGGGTCCTCGGGGATGGAGATCGCGCACGACCTCGCGACCGGAGGGGCGGCCAAGGTCTGGTTGGCGGTCCGCACACCACCGAACATCCTGTTGCGTTCTCTTCCCGGTGGTCTCCCCGGCGACCTGATCTCGCGTCCGCTGTACCGGCTACCGATTGGCGTCGCGGACGCGATTGGCCGGGCGGCGCGACGCAAGAACCTCGGCGACCTCACCGAGTTCGGCTTGCCGATTCCTGATCTGGGCGTCATGGCCCGCGTGAAGCGCTTCGGTCAGGTGCCTGCTCTGGTCGACATGGAGGTCATCGATGCGATCAGGGATGGGTCGATCGAAGTGGTTGCCACCGTCGAATCGTTCGACGGCGACAAGGTCGTCCTCGTCGACGGATCGCGGTTGGATCCGCACGCCGTCGTGCTGGCCACCGGCTATCGATCTGGCCTGGAACCACTGGTCGGCCATCTCGGCGTGCTCGACGCGAACGGTAAGCCGGTGGTTTGGGGGGAACGGCCCGCCGCGCAAGGGCTGCGGTTCGTCGGTTACGACGTCCGCCCGTCGCTCATCGGGTACATCGCCAAGCAGTCCAAGCGCGTTGCGAAGCGGATCGCCCGCGAATTGTCAGCGGGCTAGGTACTCGGACTCCAGCACGATGTCGGGCACGAGCGACTGATACTCACCGTGGGTCCTGTGCTCGACGGTGTCGAAGAGCTTGCCCTGTTGCTGCTTCATGAATTCGCGATATTTCGGCGAGCCGGGGATCAGGATGTTGTCGGCGACCACGATGGACCCGCTGTGCAGCCAGCCACGGTCGAGGATGCTCTGCAGGTCGGTCAGGTACGCGGCCTTGTCGTGGTCGATGAACAGCAGGTCGAGCTTGCCGTCGGCGAACCCGTGCTCGTTGGCCAGCGCGTCGAGGGTGGCACCGCCGTCGCCGATCGTGCCCACCACGCAGGTGACGCGGTCGTCGACGCCGGCGTGCGCCCAAATGCGCCGTGCCACTTCGGCATTGGCCTCGGCGAGTTCGACGGAGTACACCTTTGCCGACGGCGCAGCGCGGGCGATCCGCAGCGAGCCGTAGCCGCAGTACGTGCCCAGCTCGAGCGCGACGGCGGGGTTGGCGCGGCGCACCGCGGCGTCGAGCAGCTCACCCTTCTCGTCGCCGACGTTGATCAGGAACGACTTCGCGTACGCGAACTCGTCGACCTTGGCGATGACGTCGTCGATGTCACCCTGGCGCGCGTTGGCGACCACGTAGTCGGCTGCGGCCGCCTCGCGTCCGTCGCCGATCTGGCCGGTCCTGCTGATGTTGCGGGCGCCGATCGCCAGTCGCCAGAACGACCAGCGCAGGAACGGCACCCGCCGCTTCAGGCTCATGGCCGCCAGACTATTCGGGCGGCGCGGCCGATTGGGATCCACGTTGCCCGCGGGTCTGCCTGACCAGGCTGGCACGCACCGTTAAACTTGCCCGGATGTTCGCCATGCCGCAGCGGTACCTGACCAGCGATGGTCGGGCATGACCGACGACGGCGTCGGCGTCGATCCCCCCGAACAAGCAGGCCTGACCGGCCGACCACCGCGAAGCATCCCCGAGCCCAAGCCCAAAAGCGTGCACGGCCCGGCCAAGGTCATCGCGATGTGCAACCAGAAGGGTGGCGTCGGCAAGACGACGTCCACCATTAACCTTGGCGCCAGCCTTGCCGAGTTCGGCCGCCGGGTGCTGCTGGTCGACCTCGATCCCCAGGGCGCGCTGTCGGCCGGCCTCGGCGTGCCGCACTACGAGCTGGACAACACGATCCACAACATGCTGGTCGAGCCGCGGGTGTCGATCGACGAGGTGCTGATCCACACCAGGGTCAAGCACATGGACCTGGTGCCCAGCAATATCGACCTGTCGGCAGCGGAAATCCAACTGGTCAACGAGGTGGGTCGCGAGCAGGCCCTGGCGAGAGCGCTGTATCCGGTGCTGGACCGCTACGACTACGTGCTGATCGATTGTCAGCCGTCGCTGGGCCTGCTGACCGTCAACGGGCTGGCGTGCTCGGACGGGGTGATCATCCCGACGGAATGCGAGTACTTCTCGCTGCGCGGCCTGGCGCTGCTGACCGATACCGTCGACAAGGTGCACGACCGGCTCAATCCGAAGCTCTCCATCAGCGGCATCCTTGTCACGCGATACGACCCCCGCACGGTCAACTCCCGCGAAGTCATGGCCCGCGTGATTGAGCGCTTCGGCGACCTGGTGTTCGACTCGGTCATCACCCGAACCGTGCGCTTCCCGGAGACCAGCGTCGCCGGCGAGCCGATCACCACGTGGGCACCGAAATCCGGTGCCGCCGAGGCGTATCGGTCGTTGGCGCGCGAGGTCATCGACCGGTTTGGCGCGTGAATACCGAGACCGAACCCGAGGAGACCAAGCAGACAGGCTTCCAGGTCCGGCTGAGCAATTTCGAGGGACCGTTCGATCTGCTGCTGCAGCTGATCTTCGCGCACCGGCTCGACGTCACCGAAGTGGCCCTGCATCAGGTGACCGACGATTTCATCGCCTACACCAAGGCGATCGGCGCGCAGATGGAGCTCGAGGAGACCACGACGTTCCTGGTCATCGCCGCCACTTTGCTCGACCTGAAGGCGGCGCGGCTGCTGCCCGCCGGCGACGTGCACGACGAGGAGGACCTGGCGCTGCTCGAGGTGCGCGACCTGCTGTTCGCGCGGCTGCTGCAGTACCGGGCGTTCAAGCACGTCGCGGTGATGTTCGCCGAACTCGAAGCCGCGGCATTGCGGAGCTATCCGAGGGCGGTGTCGCTGGAGGCGACCTACGAAGATCTCATACCCGAGGTGATGCTGGGCGTCGACGCCGACAGCTTCGCGCAGATCGCCGCCACGGTGTTCACGCCTCGGCCGGTGCCGACGGTGGCCACCGAGCATCTCCATCAGGTGATGGTGTCGGTGCCCGAGCAGGTCGGCAACCTGATGGCATTGCTGGAAAGCCGGGGAATCGGCCAGTGGTCGACGTTCTCCGAGTTGGTGGCAGACTGTGGTGCACCGATCGAGATCGTCGGTCGCTTCCTGGCGCTGCTCGAACTGTATCGGGCGCGGGCGGTAGCATTCGACCAGTCAGAACCGCTTGGTGCGCTCCAGATTTCGTGGACCGGAGAACGGCCTACCAACGATCATTTGGCAACGGCCGATGCGGTGGAAGAAGACGCTGATGAATGACGATGAACCGACTGAGCTGCCCACGGACCTTGACCTGGGTATCGACTTCGCAACCGCGCCCGAACTGGAGGACTCCGACCTCGGCGCGGTGCTCGAGGCACTGCTGCTGGTGGTCGACACCCCGGTGACGACGGATGCGCTCGCCGCGGCGACCGAGCAGCCCGCGTACCGGGTGGCGGCCAAACTGCAGCTGATGGCCGAGGAGCTGACCGCCCGCGACAGCGGCATCGATCTGCGCGAAGCCGGCGGTGGCTGGCGGATGTACACGCGGGCCCGGTTCGCTCCGTACGTCGAGCGACTCCTGCTGGACGGTGCCCGCTCGAAGCTGACGCGCGCCGCGCTGGAGACGCTGGCGGTGGTGGCGTACCGGCAACCGGTGACGCGCGCGCGGGTGAGTGCGGTGCGCGGCGTGAATGTGGACGCGGTGATGCGCACGCTGCTGGCGCGCGGCCTGATCACCGAGGCGGGTACCGACCCCGACAGCGGCGCGGTGACGTTCGCCACTACCGAGTTGTTCCTGGAGCGGCTCGGTTTGACCTCGTTGTCCGACCTGCCGGACATTGCACCGCTGCTGCCCGACATCGACGTCATCGACGACCTGAGCGAATCGCTCGGTGACGAACCGCGTTTCATGAAGCTCAGCGGCGCTCCTGCCGGCGACGCGCCGATGTCGTTCGACGTGGATCGGGAGTGAGATGACCGAATCCGAAGGCATCCGTCTGCAGAAAGTGTTGTCGCAGGCCGGAATTGCCTCGCGCCGGGTCGCCGAGAAGATGATTTTGGACGGCAGGGTAGAAGTCGACGATCGCGTGGTCACCGAGTTGGGCACGCGCGTCGATCCCGAGGTATCGGTGATCCGCGTCGACGGCGCCCGTGTGACGATCGACGACACGTTGGTGCACCTGGCGATCAACAAGCCGCGCGGAATGCATTCGACGATGTCCGACGATCGCGGCCGGCCCTGCGTCGGTGACCTGGTGGAGCACCGGGTTCGGGGAAACAAGAAGCTGTTTCACGTTGGTCGCCTCGATGCCGATACCGAGGGCCTGATGCTGCTGACCAACGACGGCGAGCTCGCCCACCGGTTGATGCATCCGTCGTATGAGGTGCCCAAGACGTATCTGGCGACGGTGCTCGGCACCGTGCCGCGTGGGTTGGGCAAGAAATTGCGATCGGGTATCGAATTGGACGACGGCCCAGCGCATGTCGACGATTTCGCGTTGGTGGACAGTGTTCCCGGCAAGACATTGGTGCGGGTTACGCTGCACGAAGGCCGCAAGCGCATCGTGCGCAGGCTGCTGGCGGCTGTCGGGTATCCGGTGCAGGAGTTGGTGCGTACCGATATCGGCAAGGTGTCGCTTGGCGATCAGCGACCGGGCAGCATTCGGGTGTTGAGTCAAAAGGAGCTTGGCGAGTTGTACAAAGCGGTGGGCTTGTGACCGAAGCGCTCGTCGTCGCGGTCGACGGACCTGCGGGCACCGGAAAGTCTTCGGTGTCACGGGGTTTGGCGCGCGCTCTAGGAGCGCGGTATCTCGATACCGGCGCGATGTACCGGATTGTCACGCTGGCCGTGGTGAGGGCCCGCGTCGATCTGGCCGACACCCCGGCGATCGAAGCTGCTGCCGCGGGTGTTCCGCTTTCGGTCGGCTATGACCCCGATGAGGACAAGGCTTACCTTGACGCAGAGGATGTTTCGCGTGAGATCCGCGGCGACGAGGTGACCAGGGCGGTGTCGGCGGTTTCTGCGGTGCCAGCCGTTCGTGCGCGTCTGGTTGGGCTACAGCGCGAACTCGCAGGCGGACCCGGCAGCGTGGTCGTCGAAGGCCGCGACATCGGCACGGTAGTGCTTCCCGGCGCCGACGTGAAGATCTTTCTGACCGCGTCGGCGCAGGAGCGGGCACGGCGGCGTAACGACCAGAATGTGGCGTCCGGTCTCGATGACGATTACGACGCGGTGCTGGCCGATGTGAAGCGGCGAGATCACCTGGATTCGACGCGTGCGGTGTCGCCGCTGCGGGCCGCCGACGACGCAATGGTCGTCGACACCAGCGCGATGACCGAACCCGAGGTGATCGCGCACCTGCTGGATCTCGTGCAGCAGCGCGCGGGGGTGCGGCGATGAGCGACGACACCTGGGCCGACGAAAGCGAATGGGAAGTCGGCGCGGAAGACGTCGCGGAAGCCATCGAGGAAGCTGCCGCACCGCCGCCGGTGGTTGCGGTTGTCGGGCGGCCCAACGTCGGCAAGTCGACGCTGGTCAACCGGATCCTTGGGCGCCGCGAAGCGGTGGTTCAGGATGTGCCGGGGGTGACACGGGACCGGGTGTCGTACGACGCGCTGTGGAGCGGGCGGCGGTTCGTGGTGCAGGACACCGGCGGCTGGGAGCCCGACGCCAAGGGTCTGCAGCAGTTGGTGGCCGAACAGGCGTCGGTGGCGATGCGTACCGCGGACGCGATCATCTTCGTGGTGGACTCCGTGGTGGGCGCGACGTCGGCCGACGAGGCGGCGGCGCGACTGTTGCAGCGGTCCGGTAAGCCAGTGTTCTTGGCGGCCAACAAGGTTGACAATGAACGCGGCGAAGCCGACGCGGCGGGACTGTGGTCGTTGGGCCTTGGGCAGCCGCATCCGGTCAGCGCGATGCACGGCCGCGGGGTGGCCGACCTGCTCGACACGGTGATCGGCGAGCTGCCCGCGGTGTCCGAGCTTGCGTCGGGCGGAGGCGGTCCGCGGCGAGTGGCGTTGGTGGGCAAGCCGAACGTCGGCAAGAGTTCCTTGCTGAACCGGCTGGCGGGGGATCAGCGGTCCGTCGTGCACGACGTCGCGGGTACCACAGTCGATCCTGTCGACTCGCTGATCGAATTGGGTGGCAAGACTTGGCGTTTCATCGATACGGCCGGGTTGCGACGTAAAGTTGGGCAGGCCAGCGGGCACGAGTTCTACGCCTCGGTGCGCACGCATGGGGCGATCGACGCCGCCGAAGTGGTGATCGTGCTGATCGACGGGTCTGAGCCGCTGACCGAACAGGACCTTCGCGTGCTGTCGATGGTGATCGAAGCGGGCAGGGCGTTGGTACTGGCATTCAACAAGTGGGACCTGGTCGACGAGGACCGGCGCTACCAACTGGATCGGGAGATCGATCGCGAGCTCGTGCAGGTGCAGTGGGCGCAGCGGGTCAACATCTCGGCCAAGTCGGGCCGGGCGGTGCAAAAGCTGGTGCCCGCGATCGAGTCGGCGTTGGAGTCGTGGGACAGCCGGATATCCACTGGACGGCTGAACACCTTCATCAAGGAGGTCGTCGCCGCCACTCCGCCGCCGGTGCGTGGGGGCAAGCAGCCGCGAATTCTGTTCGCCACCCAGGCGACCGCGCGGCCGCCGACGTTTGTCCTTTTCACGACGGGCTTCTTGGAGGCCGGGTATCGACGGTTCCTGGAGCGCCGGTTACGGGAGACGTTCGGATTCGACGGCAGCCCGATCCGGATCAACGTGCGGGTGCGAGAAAAGCGCGGCGCGAGATCTCGCTGAACAGTCGGTGCTAGAGACGCCCTGGCGGGGTTGCTGAATCCGCAGGCACTAGGGTTGCGCTAGTGCCCGTTGTCGACATGATTCTGATCGCGTTAGCTGGTGTCGCCGCTGGTGCCATTAACGCCGTCGTCGGATCCGGCACCCTGATCACCTTCCCGACCCTGGTGGCGTTGGGCTATCCGCCGGTGACGTCGACCATGTCCAACGCCGTCGGCCTGGTGGCCGGAAGTATGTCCGGGACGTGGGGGTATCGGCGCGAGCTGCGCGGCCAATGGAACCGGCTGGCGTGGCAGCTGCCGGCATCGTTCGTCGGCGCCGGGCTGGGCGCATGGTTACTGCTGCATTTGCCGGAGCAGGTTTTCCACCAAGTCGTACCCGTGCTGTTGGTCCTGGCGCTGGCGTTGGTGGTGGTCGGCCCGCGGATTCAGGCGTGGGCACGACGACAGGCCGAGTCGGCCGAACGCGTTCACCCAGGCAATCTTGCAGTCGGTCAACAACGGCCGGTGGACCATGTCTCGACGGGGCGGATGGTGGCACTGGTGGTCGCCACATTCGCGGTCGGGGTGTACGGCGGCTACTTCACCGCGGCGCAGGGCATCTTGTTGATCGCCGCGATGGGGCTGCTGCTGCCGGACGATATACAGCGGATGAATGCGGCGAAGAACCTGCTATCGCTCGTGGTGAATATCGTTGCGGCAGTTTCATACACCATTGTCGCGTTCGACCGGATTAGCTGGGTGGCGGCTGGCCTGATCGCGGCGGGTTCGCTGATCGGCGGGTTCGTGGGTGCGCACTATGGACGTCGGCTCTCGCCGAACGTGCTGCGCGGGGTCATCGTCGTGGTCGGATTAATTGGGCTGTACCGACTGTTGACCCTTTAATGCGGCTCGGTAGCATCGCCAAGACCGTCTATCGAACACGAGAGGGGCGACCGGTGGCCGAACGCGCGTTCCGCACCGCGCCGTCGGTTCTCTCCGCGCTGGAGCCCTTCTGGCCCTCACGTCGTTTCATGGCTTTCGACGAGTGGTGTCGCGCGCGCATCTGACCCGCGCCCACTTGTCCGTCTGGTCGCTGTAACCCAGCGCCCTGCTAGCCGAAAGCGACGAACCTCATGCGTTCGCTTCTGATATTTGCGCTCGTCGGAGTCGGCGCCCAACTGGTCGACGGCGCCTTGGGTATGGCGTTCGGCGTCACGGCGTCGACACTGCTGGTGCTCAGTGGCGTTGGTGCCGCCCAAGCAAGCGCGGCGGTGCACCTGGCCGAGGTCGGCACCACGCTCGCGTCCGGCTTGTCGCACTGGCGGTTCAAAAACATCGACTGGTCGATCGTCCTGAAGCTCGGGGTGCCCGGGGCGATCGGCGCCTTCGCGGGTGCGACGGTGCTGACGTCGTTGTCGACAAAGGACGCCGCACCGCTGATGGCCGCAATCCTGATCGTCATCGGAGCTTATGTGCTGCTGCGGTTCTCGCTGCGCACCCCGCCGGTGATTCGTTCCGGCAGTACCCCGCATACCGCGAAATTTCTGATGCCGCTGGGCCTGTTCGGTGGTTTCATCGACGCTTCCGGCGGCGGTGGGTGGGGCCCGGTGACGACGAGCACGCTGCTGTCGCGGGGCAAGGCGGCGCCGCGTACGGTCATCGGTTCGGTGAGCGCGTCGGAGTTTCTGGTGGCCGCGTCGGCGTCGCTGGGCTTTGTGGTCGGCCTGCGCGAGGAGTTCCTCGAGAACATGCCGGTGGTGATCGGGTTGGCTGCCGGAGGCATTCTCGTCGCGCCGTTCGCGGCGTGGCTGGTCAGCCGGGTGAGCCCGGCGCTGCTCGGCACGGCGGTTGGCGGCGTCATCGTGCTGACGAACAGCCAGAAGCTGGTCGACTACTTCGGCATCGAGTGGCCGTGGTCGACGGGCATCTACATCGCGATCGTGGTGGCCTGGGTGGCCCTGGTCGGGTACGCCTGGCGGGTGTCGCGGGCGCCGCAGTTCGTGCCGAAAGTGGTCGAGCCGGAGCCGGCTCCCGCGCGGTGACTCGCGACCATATGGATTGGGGGCGACGCCGCACGCTGCGGTAGGCTTTCGACCTGCTGCCGGCGATCCTGGCAGCACCACGGGCTGTGGCGCAGTTTGGTAGCGCACTTGACTGGGGGTCAAGTGGTCGCAGGTTCAAATCCTGTCAGCCCGACGCAAAACCAAAGGCCAGGACGGGCGGAAGCCGACCTGGCCTTTGCATTGCGGAGGGCGGCCAGGATGCTGGGAGCCGGAGTGCCCGGCGAGGAACGAGGCGGTCGCGCCGGCGGCTCCTGTCAGCCCGACCCGAGCCAGTCGCGGCGGCTTTGTCTGATCGTGGGACGGACACCAGCGTTTGCCGCGATAGTGAGAAGTCGCCGTCTATTGAGTGGAAGTGCAAACCGCAGTTAGGGATCGCGATGGCTGAAGTCGGGCAAACTATCGAACATCCGCTTTCAGGCGAAAGGCTCACCTTTCTCGAAACCGCTGCGACGACCGGCGGTGACCTCCTCAAGATCAGTATCGAAATGGCACCAAGCGGCACCCTGGCGCGGCCACACGTCCATCCGCGGGCACAGGAGGAATTCGAGGTCCTCAGTGGACGCATACAAATCAAAACCGACGACGAGATTCGCATCGCTGAGGCAGGCGAGAGCGTCGTAGTCCCACTCGGCGCTGCCCATGTGTGGGGTAACCCTTTCGGCGATCCGGCAACTATCACGGTCTCTGTCCGCCCGGCGCTTCAGCTGGAGACGTTCTTCGAGACCCTCTTCGGACTCGCCAGCGACGGGAAGTTGAACGCGAAGACCCAGATGCCTAGCTTTCTGCAAATGGTCTTACTCATCCACGAGTACCGCCACGACGTCACTCTGCCGGGGGTCGCCGGGGTGGCTACGCGCACGTTGGGCGCCATCTTGGCACCTCTCGCCCGGGCACGCGGGTATCGCGGTCGGTACCCCCGGTACAGCGACCCCGATGCGACTTAAAAGGCCAGTACCTCGGCGATGCTCTCGGCTCTGAACCCCAGGCTCTAGCCACGCCAGTACCGCCGAATGCCGTGCCGATCAACCTCATCGGTTAAACCGAAGGCCGGCCACCCTTGACATGTCAATAGTGACAGGTCATTGTTGGATTATGGCGACAGAGTGTGCGGCCCCGAGGCGATCGAAGGCTGCGGCGTTCCTGCAACCGCCCGGCGGAGTCCGAGGAGCGCGCTCCTTGTCCGCGATGTTTGGATTGTTCTGGGATGCGGGTCTGCCGATGCTTGCTTACTACGTGCTTCGGCTGGCTGGAGTGTCCGAGTGGACCGCCCTGCTGACCGCCACCTTCGTCGCCGGAGCCCGCGTCGCCTGGGTGGCTGTACGGTCGCGCCGTGTCACCTGGTTCGGCGCCATGATGGTGCTGGTCTTCGGGATCGGCCTGGCCTTGGCGTTCATCACCGGTGACCCTCGGTTGATGCTCGCCAAGAACTCGGTCAGTTCGGCACTGATCGGTTCGTGCTTCCTTGTCTCCCTGGCATTCGACCGCCCGCTGACGTTGATCGCTTTCCAGACGTGGCGCCCTCGCGACGCCCAGATGTGGCACACCGCTTATGTTTCCGAGCCCGCGGCGCGAAGGGTGTTCCGCACCGCCGCCGTCGCGTGGGGACTGGGACTGTTGGCCGTCGCGGCGCTTCGCCTGCCGATCATTTACCTGCTGCCGCTCGACATTGCCGTAGCCGCCGCGGCGATGCCCGGCGTGATTGTCATGGGCGCTCTTGCCATTTGGACCGTTGTCGTCCTGTCACGAATATCACGGTCAGTCACGCTGCCGGCGGTTCCGACGTCCTGAATTGAGGGTTTCCTGGCCCGATAACGGCGGCGCACAACCCATGGTGACCACCAGCATGGATATCAGGCACAGTCGATCGCAACAGGAAGCGCAGCAGTCATGTCAGAACGTATTGCGGGAGTGGAGGTTCCCGACACCGCGGCAGTCGCCGAAGCGGCTCGTTTCGTCCAGGACACCACGAGCCCGCTCATCTATCACCACTCCCGCAGGGTGTACTTCTTCGGCCAGATCCACGCACACCGGCTCGGCATCAAGCCGGATCCCGAACTGCTCTACCTTGCCGCGATGTTCCACGACACCGGTCTCACCACGCCGTTTTCCGATGCGGAACAGCGTTTCGAGGTCGATGGGGCCGACCACGGGCGCAAGTTCCTGCTTGAGCGCGGCTTCTCCATCACGGCCGCCGAAACGGTGTGGACGGCTATCGCCTTGCACACCACACCGGGAATTCCTGGCCGAATGGGCCCAGAGATCGCGGCGACGCATCTCGGCGTGGTGACCGACGCGATCGGGTTCGGTCTTGACGAGTTGCACGCCGACCAGGTGACCGAGATCCTTGCCGTTCATCCGCGAGGTGATTTCAAGAACGAGTTCCTCAGTGCCTATTTCGACGGGCTGAAGAACCGCCCCGAGACGGCGAACGGAACCGTGAACTCGGACGTTCTGGAGCACTTCATCCCCGGGTTCCAGCGCACAACGACGGTTGAGCGCATGCTCGGCTCGGCGTGGCCAAGCTGACCGGGAGATCTCATGACGGTTCCCTCGCTGCTCCTCGTCCCGGGCGCCTGGTACAAGCTCGACCATTTTCGCCTGCTCATGGATGAACTCGCGGATCTCGACGTGCACACTGTGAGGCTGACAAGCAGCGGCGATGACCCCGCCGCTCTTCGGGATATGTACGCCGACGCCGAAGTGATCGCACAGGCAGTCGCAGCCATCGACGGCCCGGTCGTTGTGGTGGCTCATTCCTACGGCGGCATACCCACTACGCAGGGGTTGATCAACGTGCGGAATGTTCGGCGCATCATCTACCTCGCCTCATTCCAACTGGACGTCGGTGACTCGCTGCTGTCTCAGAATCCAGGGGGTGCGCTGTTGCCGTGGGCCGAGGTCCGCCGCCGGGACGGAATCGACGACTACGTGGAAGTCATGACGCCTGAAAAGGTGTTCTTCAACGACCTCGACTCCACAACCGCGGCGAACGCCGCCGGCCAAATCGGGTACCAGTCCGACTCTTCGATGCGACAGCCCCTGACCGAGGCAGCGTGGAAGACCATCCCGAGCGCCTACATCATCTGCGACGCCGACAACGCGCTTCCTGTCGCCGCTCAGGAGCGAATGGCCAAGCGTGCCAATGACGTCTACCGGTTGCACACGTCGCATTCCCCGTTTCTCTCCCAACCAGCAGCGCTCGGCTCACTCATACGATGTTCGCTCGCTGACGCGTAACCGAGCGTTTGTTGCTGGCGCGGCGCGACTAGCCGCGAGCCGAGTCCAGCGCCGCATGC
>CAVQFK010000005.1:0-416467 GCA_963711755.1 uncultured Actinomycetota bacterium | reverse complement strand
AATTGCTCTTCAACCCGCCGTCCACGTGATCTGCGGCGGCCGCACGCTGGCGCACAGGGGTTGGCCCTTGGCGTCGGTCAGCGCGAGAGTGCCGATCAGCAGGCCCGACTTGGTCGCCACCGCGAGGACGTCGGCGGGCACGTCCTCGAGCATCAGCTTTGCGCGCCGGAACATGTTGAACACGCCGTCGTCCACCGCGCCCCAGCTGAGATAGACGAACCGCCCGCCGGGCGGGCCCTGGATGTAGGGGCCGCGCACGTCGGCGCCGTCGACGGTGCAGTCCACGGTCCAAATCGCCTGCGCCGCATCGCCGGGGTGCAGGTCCAGCAGCTCGGCGGGCTTGTTCTTGCGTTGCAATCCGACGTGGATGTTGGTGTAGCCCGGGAAGTTGCCGTTGGCACCGCAATCGCGGCCTGGGAGCGTCGTGCCGACTATTTGGAGCTGCACGACGTCAACGCTAATCGTCGAAAGTGATCCGCACCGAGATCGGGTCGCTTTCCATCGCGCGCATGGTCAGCGCGGTGGCGGACTGGCCGATCTTGCGGTCGCCACCGAAGCTGCGCGCTCGGGCCCGCACGTCGTCATCGGGTTCGAAAGTGGCTGTCCCGCTGCGCCATTGGTTGTTCACCCGGACGCGCACCCTCGGATTGGCGGCGATGTTGTGAGCCCAGCCGGCTAGGCGGCCGTGCTGGGAGACCACCCAGACGCCCGTCTCGTCGGCGCGACCGGCCAGCGGCACCCGGCGCGGTTCACCCGACTTCCGCCCCGTGGTTTCCAGGTCGAACACCAGCGACGAGCGGATGCCGACACGGTCGAGGGCGGCGACCACCGGATTCATCAAAATGCGGCCCATCTGTCGCTCGAACTTGAACTTCCGCCGCGCCTTGTTCGCGCTCTTGGTGGCCATGGTTAGCGACGATAGTAGAACGATCACTCAAATACAACAGTCACGGATAGAATCGCCGGTCAACTGGCATGCTCGTGCCATGGGGGGCACGCCGGAGACGCATTATGCGCGCGACGGTGGCCTCCACTTCGCCTACCAGGTGATCGACGGCAACAGACCCGACCTCCTGTTGGTCCTCAATCCGAATTTCCCGATTGACCTGGTGTGGGACCAACCGACCGTGGCCAGACACCTAAACCGGCTGGCGTCGTTCAGTCGGTTGATCCTGACCGACCTGCTCGGCGTCGGCAGCTCGGACTCGACGCCTCCCGACAACCCGTCGATGCAGGTCTGGACCGACGGACTCGTCGCGGTGCTTGACGCCGCAGGGAGCGAACGCGCCTCGGTATTCGGGATGGCGGAGTCAGCGCTTTCCTCCATTCTGCTGGCCGCAAGCCATCCGCAGCGGGTGCGCTCGCTGGTGCTCTCGAGCCCGTACGCACACTTTCTTCGATCGTCCGATCAGCCCTTCGGAATGCCGGAGTCGCAGCTCCCGAAATACCTCGAGGCCTTCGGGCGCCACGTCGGGACTGGTGCGGTCACCGAAGTGCTGGCGCCGAGCTGGGCCGACGACGCCGACAAGCGGCGCTGGTGGGCCCGATGTGAACGCCTCGCCGGCGGACCCGGCGATTTCATGTATGCGTTCAACCTGTTCGCTCGCACCGACGTCCGGCCGGTGCTTGAAAGCATCCAGGCGCCGACGCTCGTCTTGTGCCGCCGTGGCGACCGTCACGCACGCTACGGCCACGCGCAGGCGATCGCGCAGCGGATCCCGGATGCGCGGCTGGTCGAGTTCGACGGTCTGGACAGCGTGTGGTTCGCCGGAGACGCCGACCGTCTACTGGACGAAGTCGAGACGTTTCTCACCGGCCAACGCGGTGCGCCTCCTTCTAATCGCGTGTTGTCCACTGTGTTGTTCACCGACATCGTGGAGTCGACCCAACGAGCCGCCCGGATGGGTGACGACGCGTGGACGGAAGTCCTTGCCGCCCATGACCGCATCGTCGGTCAGCAAGTGAGCGCCTGGCGCGGCGAGATGGTGAAGTTCACCGGCGATGGTGCGCTTGCGACATTCGACGGCCCGGCCCGCGCTATCGAATGTGCTTGCGCCATCCGAGACGCAGTCGAAGACATCGGCCTGACCATCCGCGTTGGTCTGCACACCGGCGAGGTCGAGAAAACCGACGGCGACATCCACGGCATCGCCGTCCACGTCGCCGCACGCATCATGTCGCTGGCCGGGCCGCGCGAAGTGCTTGTCTCCGGCGTGATTCCGCCGCTCGTGCTCGGTTCACGCATTTCGTTCGCCGACCGCGGCGAGCACGAGTTGAAGGGTGTTCCCGGATCCTGGCGAGTATTCACCGTTGACGGCTAGCTGCTCAGATACGCCAATACGGCAAGCACTCTGCGGTTCTGTTTGAGGTCGGGCGGAAGCGTCAGCTTGGTGAAGATGTTGCGCACGTGCTTTTCCACCGCACCGTCGCTGATCACCAGGGCGCGGGCGATGCTGATGTTGGAACGGCCCTCGGCCATCAGCGCGAGCACCTCCCGCTCGCGGGGGCTCAGTTCCCGCAGCGGGTCGTCGCGGCGGCGACGCACCAGCAGCTGGGCGACGACTTCGGGGTCGAGCACCGTGCCGCCAGAGGCCACCCGGTCCAGCGCGTCGAGGAACTCGGCGACCGCGGCGACTCGGTCCTTGAGCAGATAGCCGACCGCACCGGCCCGGTCTGCCAAAAGGTCGTCGGCATAAGACATCTCGACGTACTGGGACAACACCAGCACAGGAGTATGGGGCACCCGCTTGCGTGCCTCAACGGCGGCCCGCAGCCCCTCGTCGGTGTGCGACGGCGGCATCCGCACGTCCACCACCGAGACGTCGGGCCGGTGTTGCTCGACGGCCTCCACCAGCGACGGGCCGTCGCCAACCGCGGCGACCACGTCGTGACCGTTCTCCGCAAGCAGCCGCACGAGACCCTCCCGCAGCAGGACCGAGTCGTCGGCCACCACAACTCTCAGCACGGCAACTCCACCTTGATCTCGGTCGGGCCGCCGTCCGGGCTGACCACACTGAAGGCTCCGCCGTTCGCGCGAACCCGGTCCGAAAGACCGCTCAACCCGTGGCCCTTGGCCATGTGCGCCCCACCATCTCCGTCGTCGACGATCTGCACCGCCAGCCGGCCGCGCCCATTGGCCACCGTCACCCAGCAATTCGCCGCCGCGCTGTGCTTGGCGATATTGGTCAGCGATTCGGCGACCGTGAAATAGGCGGTGTTCTCCACCGCCGGGTCGAGGCGGCCCTGCGGTGTGCCAAGGTCGGGGTCGACGACGAGCTCCACCGGAACGGTGCACCGGCTGGCCAGTGCGGCCAGCGCGCTTGGCAGGCCACGGTCGGCCAGCACCGGCGGGGCGATGCCCCGTGACAGCGCGCGGAGCTCGTCCAGCGTCTCCCTGGTCTGATTGAGAGCGTCATCCAGCGTGTGCCGCAACGCTTCTGGGTCGGTGTCCAGCTGCTGCTTGGCTCGGCCCAGATCCATCGCGAGACGGATCAGCCGCTGCTGCGGACCGTCGTGCATGTCCCGCTCGAGGCGGCGCAACGCGGTCGCCTCCGCCGAAACTGCCGCCGCCTTCTGGTCCGTCAGCACCGTGATCGTCTGGCGCATCTCGGCGACACCTACGAGAAGGACGCGACTGAAGCTGGCGGTGACCAACGCACATCCGCGCACCACGAACGGCAGCGTCACCAGGCAGGCCAACCCGACGGCCGTCTGGAATGCGACCCTGGCGAACGTGCTGTCGCCGAGCCCGATGAGTTGGGCCAGCGACTGGTTATCGGGGCCGCGCGGAATGCTCCAGTCCCACGCGATGGTCAGGGTGCCGCCGATCGCGGCCGCCCACCATGTCAGCACGATGCCGAAGGTGGCCACCGCGAGCGGGAAGATCAGGATGCCGTGCGCGGCGTCGAGCCAACTCTGCGTCTGAACGATCGGGGTGGTGATGCGTCGCCAGATGCCGTCGCCCGCTTTGGATGTCCGGTAGTTCGGACGGCTCCTGGGCCGGTTCAGCACCGCCGCGATGCGCAGCCGCTCGATGTCGGCGAAGAGGCGGCCTGCCAGCATCGTCGCGGCGAGAACCAGCACGCCAACGACGACGACCAGCAGCCCGAACCCGGCCGAGAGACCAGTGATCATGACGACGAAGCTGGCGATGGCGAGCGGGAAGCCGCCCATGACATAGCCGGTGTCACTGACGAGTTGTCGCACGGTCACGTCAACCACGCTAGGCCTCAGCGGGGGTCGGACTCAGCCCGGCATGCCGCCCTCTTCACGGTAGGGCTGTCCATACCGCCGCGCCCGTCAGTCATCCGTTGCGAGCGGTAGCCGCACCTCGAAGCGGGCGCCGGTGCTCAGGTTGTGCGCCGACAGCGTGCCGTGGTGTGCCTGCACCAGACCTGCGGCGATGGCAAGGCCAAGACCCGATCCGCTTGGCAGCGACGAGTCTGACCGCGGCACCCGATCGTTGGAGCCGCGGTAGGCGACGTCGAACACCCGCGGCAGGTCCGCCTCGGCGATGCCCACCCCGGTGTCGTCGACCCTGGCCCATGCGCCGTTCTCGTCGGCGCCCAGCGCCAGCGAGACGCGGCCACCCTCCGGCGTGTGGGCGATCGCGTTCGCGACGAGGTTCGACAGCACGCGCACCAGCGCGCGGTCGCTGCCGACCACCCGCACCGGCATGTCCGGCAGCTCGGCCGTCAATTGCACGCTGGCCCGTTCTGCGGCGATTTTGTGTGCGGCCAGTACGTCGTCGACGACCTCGTCCAGCGCCACCCTGTCGAAGGCCGGCTGAATCGCGCCTGCGTTGATCTTCGACATCTCGAACAGGTCGTCGACCATTTCGGCGAGCCGAATCGATTCCTGTTCAATGGTTTTGGCGTGCACACGCACTTCCTCGTCGGGCACTACGCCGTCGGCGATCGCTTCGGCCACCGCGCGTATCCCGGCCAGCGGGGTGCGCAGGTCGTGGCTGACGAAGGCGACCAGTCGTCGCCGCGACAGCTCGGCGGCCCGTTCGGAATCGCGGATCTCCTGCTCCCACACCGTGCGGCGGGCCTGATAGCGCGCCATCATCACCGCAGCGGGGATGGTCACCACCGAGACGATGAGCAGCACGACGGCGGTGCGCTCGAAGGTCTCGGTGACCATGAACCCGCTGGCGCCCAGCACACCGGAGAACGTCGCCACTGTCGGGATCAGCACCAGCGCCACCATGCTGACCGCCAGCGACCAGGACCTGGCCAGCCGGATGACGATCGCCCCGGCGATCACCACCGGCACCGAGCAGGCCAGCGCCCACCCCGCGATTTCCCACAGGTCAGTCGGCACTCGGGCTGCTCCACAGATAGCCGCGGCCCCACACTGTCTGCACTCGATGGTGGTCGCCGAGCTTGGACCGCAGCCGCTTCACGTGCACAGTGACCGTCGACAAGTCGCCGAAGTCCCAGCGCCACACCTGTTTCAGCAGTTCCTCGCGGGAGAACACCGTGTCGGTATGGGTGACGAGGAAGAGTAGCAAGTCGAATTCGCGGTTGGTGAGGTTCATCTGCTCGCCGTTGATCGTCACCGAACGCGCGGCGGTGGACACGACGAGATCGCCGACGGTGAGGTCCAGCGGCAGCACCCCCGAAGGTGACGGCGCACGACGCAGCACCGAGCGCACCCGCAGCGCCAGTTCACGCGGGCTGAACGGCTTGGTCAGATAGTCGTCGGCGCCGGCCTCCAGCCCGGCGATGCGGTCGTCCTCTTCACCGAGAGCGGTCAGCAGGATGACCGGCAGTGTGTAGTCGCCGCGCTGACGCAGGCTGCGGCACAGCGAAAGACCGTCCGGCCCCGGCATCATCACATCGAGCACCGCGACGTCGATGAGCTGCGACCCAAGCAACCTCAATGCCTCGGTGCCGTCATGGGCAATCGAGACCTCGAGGCCGTCGCGTTCGAGATACCGGCGCACGACATCGCGCACGACGGAGTCGTCGTCGGCAATCAGCACCCGCGTCACATTTCCGAGGTTAGCCCTGCAGCCCGTTACCTGCGCCGATGTCACGGTTTGGTCATCGTTCATTTCAGGTGAGCGCTCCGCGGATTGGCCTACCGTGAACCGATATGGGCGACGTCACGGTGGTGCTGCCTTGCCTCAACGAGGCGTCATCGCTGCCAGGGGTGCTGGCCGCCATGCCGGCCGGCTACCGGGCCCTGGTGGTCGACAACAACAGCACCGACGGCACGGCCGAGGTGGCGCGCAGGCACGGCGCCGAGGTGATCGCCGAGCCGAGGGCGGGTTACGGATCGGCTGTGCATGCCGGGGTGGCGGCGGCGACGGCACCGGTGGTCGCCGTGCTGGACGCCGACGGGTCGCTCGATCCCCGTGACCTGCCGCGACTGGTCGACGAACTCGATCGCGGTGCGGACATGGCGATCGGACGCAGGCGCCCGGTGTCCGGTCTGCGCTGGCCGTGGCACGCCCGGCTCGGGAACGCCGCCGTGTGCTGGCGGCTGCGCACCCGCTACGGCCTGGCCGTGCACGACATCGCACCGATGCGGGTGGCCCGTCGTGACGCGCTGCTGGATCTCGGGGTGACCGACCGCAGGTCCGGATATCCCCTCGAACTGCTGGTCCGAGCGGCGGCCGCGGGCTGGCATGTCGTCGAACACGACGTGGCCTACGGTCCGCGCACCGGCGGGGTGTCCAAGGTGAGCGGCTCGCTGCGCGGCAGTGTGACCGCGGCAGTGGACTTCTGGCGGGTGATCTCGTGATACCGGTGACGCTCTTGGTCGTCACCAAGGCGCCGGTGCCCGGCTTCGCCAAGACGCGTCTCGCGGAGACGGTCGGCCCACAGGTGGCGGCCGACATCGCCGCCGCCGCGCTGCTCGACACGCTCGATGCGGTCGCTGCGGCACCTGTGCAGGCGCGGGTGGTCGCTTTGACGGGCAACCTCGACGAAGCCAGCAGCGGCCGCGAAATCAAGCGTCGGCTCGCCGATTTCACCGTCGTCGAGCAGCGCGGCGAAGACTTCGCCGAACGGTTGGCCAATGCCAGCGCGGATGCCGCGGCCGCGGACGGCGCGCGCCCGATCCTGCTGATCGCCTCCGACTCCCCGCAGGTGACGGCCGGTCTGCTCACCGAATGCGCCAACACGCTACTTGGCGTCGACGCAGTGTTCGGCCTTGCCCGCGACGGCGGGTGGTGGTTGTTCGGGATGGCCGAAGCCGCCACGGCCGAGGTGTTGCGCACGATCCCGACGTCGCGGTCGGACACCGGCGTTGTAACGCTTTCCGCGCTGCGCGAAACGGGTGTGGATGTGAGGTTGGTGGCAGAACTGTCGGACGTCGATACGATCGTCGACGTCGACGCCGTGCGGCGGGCCTGCCTGCCCGGCAGCCGGTTTGTGCGCGCCGTCCGCGCGGCGGGGATTTGACGTGCTTGGCAACCTGTACGACCGTGCGCTCGACGGGGAGCGCTGCTGGGTCCGCCGCGACGACGGCGACGTCCACAAGCTGCCGGTGCGCAGATGGCTCGGCGGCAGGCACGCCGATGCGCGATTCGACAGGACCGTCTTGGACTTGTGTCATGGCCCAACTATCGACTTGGGTTGCGGCCCTGGTCGATTGGTCGCCGAGCTCATTCGTCGCGGCGTTCCGGCGCTCGGAGTGGACCAGTCGGCCACCGCGGTCGGACTGGCTCGGCGCAGCGGAGCCCCAGCATTGTGCCGCGACGTGTTCGGGCCGTTGCCTGCGGTAGGGCGGTGGCGGACCGTGTTGCTGGCCGACGGCAACATCGGATTGGGCGGCGACCCGCTTCGGGTATTGAGGCGGGCGACGGATCTGTTGGGCCGTGGCGGCCACTGCATCGCCGAATTCGATGCGATGGCAAGGGGTGTGCATCACTGCTGGGTTCGGCTCGAGTCGTCGCGGGCGATCGGGCCGTGGTTTCGCTGGGCCTCCGTCGGCATCGACTGCGCGGCCGAGCTGGCCGAGGAGGCGAGTCTGACCCTGACCAAGATCCATCCGATCGGTAACCGGGTGGTGGCTAGCTTGACGGCGGCCTAGCCCCAAGGTCTTTATGCCCAAACGGACAAACAGGCGCAAAAGTGCGAGTAAATCTCGCCATTATGTCGATCTCGGTGTGGCCTCGACGAAAACGCGTGAGGCTAAGTTGGCCGACCATTCAGACGGGACGTGGCTCCCGTCGAGATCGACGAAATGGCGAGATCTACTCGGACTTTGCCGCCCGAACGTGAGTTTGGGCGTAATACAGTCGAGCCGCGTAAGCCGCTGCGCTGATGGCGAACAACGCCGCGGTGAGCAACAGCCACCGCCCGAGAAACGGCTCTTGGGTCTGGCCGGTGGCGGCCTGGTAGGTCGGCGCGCCCTGCTCGATGATCCCCGGCAGGAAGACCACCAGCGTCAGCGCCGAAGCCATGGCGGGCACCCGAATGTAGTTCAGCGCACGAACAGGCACCGGAATTCGCCGTGACAGCAACAACATCCGGTCGACCAGGGCGTAGATCGGAAACAGCACCAAGTCGTGGGCGATGATCGCCGCGGCGAACCACACGGCAATCGACTGCCACCAGGTGTGCGGATTCCACAGCGCCCGCGGGCCGATGGTGGCCAGCACGTATCCGAGCAACGCGAACCCGGCGAGGAGTGTCAGCAAGTGCAAGGGATGCGATCCGTACACCCTGCGAAATCCGGTCAACATCTCAGCGAGTCCTGAAGTCGATTGAGGCGACCCATTTGGTGTTGTGAACACCGGGCAGCGCAGGAACGATGATGCGGGCCGGGAAGCCGTGGTCGGGGGAGAGGTCAGCGCCGTTCACCGCAAGCGCCAGCAGCGAGTCCGGGTGCGCGACCTGATTGGCCTGCAGGGTGGCGCGGTTGAAAGCGCCGAAGCGTTCCACCGACCGCACGAACGCCGATGTGGGATCGGGGACACCGGCGAGGCGGGCCAGCTCGCGCAGCTGCACGCCGGTCCACGTCTCGGTGGTCGACCAGCCCTCGACGCAGGCGATCGGCAGATCGGCGGTGTGTTGGCGCATCGCGCTGAGCATCGCGCGATCGAGCACCACCGGCGCGGGCCCACCGGTCAGGGTCAGCCGCCATCGGTCCCCGGTGAGTTCCGGAGATATTCCTGCGGCGAACGCCGTGCGGTTGACCTGAAAGTCGTTGGGGCCGCTGCCGCGGCTGCGTCCCCGCGGCAGCAGCAGTGCAGTCTGCCGCGTCCAGCCGCCGAGGGTCTGACCGGCCGTGATCGCGGCCATGAACAGCGCGCCGCCGCCGACAAGGGCAAGTGCTCCCCGGCGGCTGATCGTCGCGGATCCCGGTTCGGCCGCGACGAGCCCGTCGTCTTCATACGGCTCGGGTCGAGTGTCGGCCCTGCGGGTCCGCAGCACTTCGCGCAGGGACATCGACTTCAGACCCGTCCACATGCGCGGGATCTTGATGACGAGGTGGATGACGAACCCGGCGATGAACACCCATGCCCCGTAGTAGTGCGCGGTGTAGAAGCTGAACCCGAAGATGTAGTCGTACTGAATATTCAGCACACCGGTGATGATCTCGAACAGGATCCCGCCGACCAGCATCAGCAACGAAACGCGTTCCAGCAGTTGGGCGATCGACCGCGACGGCGGCCAGGTGAACAGCCGAGGAATCACCGACCAGAGCTTGGCGAGCACGATTGGGATGAGGATCAGGCCCAGACCGACATGCAGCCCCTGGTTGAGCCGGTACAGCCACGGCGGATCGGTCGGCCAGTCGAACGTCGGCAGCTTCAGCCAGCCGACGTGGCCCGGGATGGCCTGTCCGAACTGCGGTCCGTAGGCGATGTACGACAGCAAGCCGGTGATGATGACGATCGGCAGCGTGACCAACAGCACCGAGCCCAGCGTCGACGTCAGCCACAGGCCGCGCAGCGGGCTGCGCCACCGCGCCGCGCGCTTGGGTTCGTCGTCCATGGCTTCCAGATTGCGCTCCACGTCGACGTAGTGTGCGCTCGCGGCGATACCGTTACCAGTTGGTCAGAATCAGGGAGTTGAGCAGCAGGGCGCCGGCCACGTTGAGCGCCAACCACCAGCGGTGTGAGCGCGGCGGTAATAACGCGCAGGCGGCGACCAGCCAGACGGTGAACGGCAGCCAGATGCGTTCGGTCTCGGCCTTGCTCAGCATGGACAGGTCCGCGCACACCACGGCCAGCAGCGCGCCGAACACCACGAGATGCAGGCCGGAGCGCCGCTTCAGCGCAGCGAAGTCGAGCACCCTGCCGATGCCCGCCACGCTGCCGAGCCCGATGGCACACACCACGGACGCGAAATTCGCCCACGACCAGTACTGGAACGGCCGATCGTTGGCGATGCCCTGCCAATAGCGTTCCTGGACAAGCAGGTAGCCGTCGAACCACCAGAAGCCGGCCACGACGAACACCACCACCATGGCCAGCGCGACGAGGACCGCGGGGAGGAGAGCGCGCACCGCCGAGCGCCAGTCCGCAGCGGCGAAGAGCACCGCGACCGCGGGCAGCGCCATGAGTGCCAGTCCGTAGTTCAGGAAGATGCCCCAGCCGAGCAGCAGGCCAGCACCGGCCGCGGCGAGCACGGGCCAGCGGGCCGTCTTGCGGGCGGCCAGCGCCAACAGCGCGATACCCCACGCGGCCACCCCTGCGAAGTAGCCGTCGGCCGACACCGCGATCCAGATGGCCGTCGGCGCCACCGCGACGAACGGTGCCGCCAGGCGAGCGGTGTTCTCGTCGGCAAGCGCGCGCACCGCCACGACGATCGCCGCCGCCGCGCTGGAACCCACCAGCAGGCACAGCAGCCCGGCCCACGCGCCGCCGCCGAGGCCGATGCGGTCCAGCCAGACGAAGGTCAGCAGCGCGCCCGGTGGATGCCCCGAGACATGTGTGATCCACGAATCCGGTTGGTAATCCAGGATTCTGCTCGCGAAGGTGCGGAGCGCTTCGGGGATGTCGGTGACGGTGGGCACCTGCCGCAGGTACTCGTGGCGGGCGGTGAGCCGGCCTGCGAAGCCGCGCTGCCAGCCGTCGATCATGGCCAGCGAGAACGCCCACGCGCATGCGGTCGCCCACGTCGCCCATGGCACGAAGCGCCACGGCAGCCGCTGCGCGATCGGCCCTCCGTACCCGACGGCCGCCACGCCGATGACGATCGCCGGAACAGTGCCCCACCCGACGTGGGCGTCCCACCAGCCGAAGATCGGCGCGGTGTTCGCAAAGCTGTAGAGCCGCCCCGCCGACGCGTTGATCAGCGGGGTGACGAGGCCAAGGTGCAGATGGGGGACGACGAACGCGGAAACGACCAGCAGCACGCCGACGGCCGCGGCGATCGCTTCCCTTCGCCCGATGCGCACGATCGCCAGCCTATTGGCCACTGGCGGCATCCCAACGACAGCTATGGTGACCAACCAATGACCACCGACAACGCGCCCCTGTTCTGCAGCACCGCGCTGGCCGAGCGCATCGAACGGGTCGAAGCGGAACTGATCACCACCGCATGCGAGGCCGCCCACGTGCGTGCGGGCACCGCAGGCTTCGTGATCCCGGTCGCGGGGGGCGCGGCCTGCTTCGCCGAGAACGGCTCGCCGATGAACAAAGTCGTCGGTCTGGGCTTTCACGGCGTGCCAAGCAGTGGCGACCTCGACGAGATCGAGCGGGCGTTCGCCTCGCGTGGGGTCGATACGCAGGTCGAGCTCGCCAACCTCGCCGACCCCGAGATCGGTGCTGCGTTGACGGGTCGGGGCTATCGGCTGGTTTCGTTCGAGAACGTGCTCGGTCGCGCGCTGCACGACACACCGCAGCCGGTCACCCCGCAGGGGGTCGATGTCCGGTTGTCGGACGACCAGACGGCGTGGCTCGACGTGGTGGTAAGTGGCTTCGCGCATCCCGACGCCGAGGGTGTGCCGTCGCATGAGGAGTTCCCGCGCGAGATCGTCGAGAACGCCGTCAGTGACGTCGAGAAGGCCGGTGCCACACCGTATCTGGCGTTCTGCGACGGTGTCGTCGCAGGAGGCGGGAGCATGCGAATGTCTGACGGCATCGCGCAGCTCACCGGCGCGGCGACGGCGCCGTCATACCGCCGCCGAGGCGTGCAGACCGCGCTGTTGTCGGTGCGATTGGCCGACGCCGCACTGGCTGGCTGTGATCTGGCCGTCGTCACGACGCAGCCGGGATCCAAATCACAACAGAACGTGCAGCGCAGGGGCTTTCACCTGCTCTACACGCGTGCCGTGCTCGTGAAATGAGTAACGGACCAATCGGTCCATAACGGCGTAGTCTGGACGCATGCCACGTCCCCGCGAGTTCGATGAAGGCGCTGTCGTCGCCGCCGCGCGCGACGAGTTCTGGACGCGTGGCTATGCGGCGACATCGGTCGACGACTTGACCGCCGTCACGGGCCTCGGCAAGGGCAGCCTTTACGGCGCGTTCGGCGACAAGCACGGGTTGTTCGTGCGTGCGCTCGACGATTACGTCACCTCGGCGGTCGACGGTGTGCGCACCCAGCTCCGCGATCCGACCCGCAGCGCCTACGACCGCCTGACCGGGCACCTTCGCGACCAGGCCAAGAAAGTCGCCGCCGACACCAGCAGGCGCGGATGCATGATGGCCAAGACCGCGGCCGAGCTGGGCGCCACCGACGATGTCGTGGAGCGGACCATCGAGCAGGCATACGCGATCTGGCGTGGCGAGCTCGTCGACTGCATCAAGCAGGCGCAGCTCGACGGCGCCATCGACGGCAACACCAATCCGCAGGCACTCGCCACCACGTTGCTGGCGTTCATGCGCGGGCTGGAGGCGCTGCACAAGGGGGGCGCCAAGCCGGCACAGATCAAGTCGGCCGCCGACGAAATGATCGCCCTCATCCCGAAGAGCTGAGCCAGTGCGGAATAGAACCGAGGCGCCACGCGTCGTTATTCTTGACCGAATGGTCCAGAATTAGGAAAGGGCACCACCATGGCACTTCTCAAGGGCAAGACAGCAGTCATCACCGGCGGCACCACCGGCATCGGCCTCGCCACTGCGAAACGATTCGTCGAGGAGGGCGCCTACGTGTTCATCTCCGGGCGCAGGCAGGCCGAACTCGAAGCCGCGGTCAAGGAGCTCGGCGACAACGCCACCGGCGTGCAGGGCGACGTGAGCAAGGAAGAGGACCTCGACCGGCTGTACGCAGCCGTGGCCGACAGTGGGCGCCGCATCGACGTGGTGTTCGCCAACGCCGCGATCCTCGAGGCCGCCCGCATCGGCGAGATCACCGACGAGCAGCTGGACTACCAGCTCGGCGTCGACTTCAAGGGCGTGGTGTTCACGGTGCAGAAGGCGCTGCCGCTACTCAACGACGGCGGTTCGGTGATCCTCAACGCATCGAACGTCGCCGCCCGCGGTTCGGACGGACTCGGGGTCTACGCGGCGATCAAGGCGGCCGTGCGTTCCTTCGCCCGGACGTGGGCAAGTGAGTTGCGCGACCGCGGGATTCGCGTCAACGCGGTGAGCCCCGGCGCGACCGACACCCCCGGAATCGACACCGTCGCCAGGATGCTGTTCGAAGGCCCCAACGCCGAGCAGGAGTTCGAGAACTACCAGCGCAGCATCGTCCCGATGGGCCGCTACGGCACTCCAGAAGAGGTGGCCAACGCCGTGCTGTTCCTGGCTTCCGACCTGAGCAGCTTCACCACCGGCGCCGACATCCCCGTGGACGGCGGCATCAACCAGATCTGAGCACTCAACCTCCGCGGGGTTAGTAGAGGACCTTTCGGATGCTGTCCTCGCTGTAGTACTTGTTGAGCTCTTCTTCGCTCTCGTCGATGCGGGTCATCGCCTTGGCGATCTGGGCCACGCTGGGCACGGCCGTCGGATTCCAGGTGTCCGGCATCCAGGCGTCAGACCGCAGAAATGCCTTGGCGCAGTGGAAGAACACCTCTTCGATATCGATCTCGAGCGCGAGGATCGGCCGCTTGCCCTGCACCACCATGGTGTCGAAGTAGTCGGCGTCGGCGACGATGCGCGCGGTCCCGTTGATACGCAAGGTATCTCCGCGCCCTGGGATGAGAAACACGGTGCCGACGTGTGGGCGCTGCAGCACGTTGAGGTAGCCGTCCACCCGCTTGTTGCCGGGCCGCTCGGGAATCGCGATGGTGGTGTCGTCGATGATGTGGACGAACCCGGGTGGATCGCCCTTGGGGGACACGTCGACGCGGCCCTGGGCATCGGTCGTGGCGACGAAGCCGAGCGGTGAGTGCGCGAGCCAGTTCTGCTGGATCGCGGACAACCGGTCCTTCACCTTCTTGGCGACGTACTCGTTGGGATGCCCGACGATCGCGCGGAGCTCATCGACGGTGGTCACTTCATGACGCATTGCTCCATCATGCCCGGGCGTTGCCCACATGTGGCGGCGTGTTTACCTGGCCGACAGCGATCCCTGTCACACTCCGCAAATGACCGACGTCGTCCAGACACCACCCGCCACCACCGCCGACACCGACGAGCGCAGTCGCACCGGATTGTCCGCCGACGCCCTGCGTCGCGGAATCCTCGACCATCTGCGTTATTCGGTCGGTCGCCCGGCCGCCGCCATCCGGCCGGAGCACTACTACCGGGCCACTGCACTGGCCGTTCGCGACCGCATGCAGGACAACCGGGTGGCGTCGACGCAGACCTCGCTCGATCTCGGCCGCAAGGTGACGTGCTATCTGTCGGCGGAATTCCTGATGGGTCCGCAGTTGGGCGCCAATCTGCTCAACCTCGGCATCGAGGACGCGGCGCGAGCGGCGTTGGCGGAGCTGGGTCAGGACATCGACGAGGTCCTCGCGTGCGAAGAGGAGCCCGGCCTCGGCAACGGCGGCCTCGGCAGGCTCGCGGCGTGCTACCTCGACTCGCTGGCCACCCTGGAACGACCCGCGATCGGATACGGCATCCGCTACGAGTTCGGCATCTTCGATCAGGAGATCCACGACGGCTGGCAGGTTGAGAAGACCGACAACTGGCTCGATAGCGGGAACCCTTGGGAGATCGCCAAACCCGATGTGAGCTACCTCGTCAACTGGGGTGGGTTCGTCGAGCACTATCGCGATGAGGACGGCGACGACCGCGTGCGGTGGGTGCCGGGCCGCGTGCTGAAGGGCGTCGCCTACGACACCCCGATCCAGGGCTACGGTGTGAAGACGTGCAACGTGCTGACGCTGTGGAGTGCGCGGGCCGTCAAGTCGTTCGCCTTGGACGCCTTCAACACCGGCGACTACTACAAGGCGGTCGAGGACGAGGTCAACTCCGAGACTGTGACCAAGGTGCTGTACCCGAACGACGAGCCCGAGGCGGGCAAGCGACTGCGCCTGCTGCAGCAGTACTTCTTCGTGTCGTGCTCGCTGCAACACGTGCTGCACATCATGGACGATTTAGCTGATCTGTCCATCCGCGAACTACCCGACCGGTTTGCCATCCAGCTCAACGACACTCACCCGTCGATCGGTGTCGCTGAGTTGATGCGGTTGTTCGTCGACGAACGACACCTCGACTGGGACGAGGCCTGGGCCATCACGGTGGCCACCTTCGGCTACACCAACCACACCTTGTTGCCCGAGGCGTTGGAGACCTGGCCGCTGGGGATGTTCGCCGAGTCGCTGCCGCGTCACCTCGAGATCATCTTTGAGATCAACCGGCGTTTCCTGGACGAGGTGCGTGCGAAGTTCCCCGGTGACGGTGACCGGTTGCGCCGCATGTCGTTGATCGGTGAGGACAACGGTAAGAGCGTGCGGATGGCGCATCTTGCCACGGTGGGCAGCCACGCGATCAACGGTGTGGCGGCGTTGCATTCTGAGCTTCTCAAAGAGAGTGTGCTCAAGGATTTTTACGAGTTGTGGCCCGAGCGGTTCTCGAATAAGACCAACGGGGTCACCCCGCGTCGTTTTCTGGCGCTGTCCAATCCGGGGCTGCGGGAGCTGCTCGACGACACGATCGGCGAGGGCTGGTTGTCGGACTTGGGCCGGCTGCGCGGGCTCGAGGCGTATGTCGATGATGCGGCGTTCTGTGGTCGGTGGCGGGAGGTCAAGCGGGCCAACAAGGCGCGGCTGGCCGACTATGTGCGGGCGGTGAGCGGGGTGGAGCTGAACCCCGATTGGCTGTTCGATATTCAGGTCAAGCGCATCCACGAGTACAAGCGCCAGCATCTCAACGTGCTGCACGTCATCGCGCTGTATCACCGGCTCAAGCAGAACCCAAACACCGATATCACGCCACGCGCGTACATCTTCGGAGGCAAGGCAGCGCCGGGCTACTTTATCGCCAAGCGAATCATCAAGCTCATCAACGCCGTCGCGGAAACCGTGAACGGCGACCCGGACGTAAACCGGTACCTGAGTGTGGCGTTCGTGCCGAACTTCAATGTGCAGAACGCGCATCTGATCTACCCGGCCGCCGACCTGTCCGAGCAGATCTCGACGGCCGGCAAGGAGGCGTCGGGCACCGGCAACATGAAGTTCATGATCAACGGCGCGCTGACGATCGGCACCCTCGACGGCGCCAATGTCGAGATGCGCGAAGAGGTCGGTGCGGACAACTTCTTCCTGTTCGGGTTGTCCGAGGCCGAAGTCGCGGATATCAAGCGCCAGGGCTACCGGCCCGCGGACTATCTCGAGCGCGACGACGAGTTGCGCGCGGTGCTCGGGCTCATCGCCGACGGCCGGTTCTCCCGTGGCGACACCGAGGTGTTCCGGCCGTTGGTGGACAACCTCACGCACGACGACCCGTTCCTGGTCCTTGCCGACTACGCCGCCTACGAGTCGTGCCAGCAGCAGGTCAGTGCGGCGTGGCGGGACTCCGAAGCGTGGACACGGATGTCCATCCTGAACACCGCACGCAGCGGCAAGTTCTCGTCCGACCGCGCCATTGCCGAATACTGCGACGACATCTGGAACGTGCTGCCCGTGACGGTGAAGTGACGGGCTAGTCGCCGAACCGCTTCGCCAGTGCGCGCCGGTCGAGCTTGCCGATCCCGCGGCGCGGCAGCTCGTCGACGACATGCACCTCCCGCGGCGCGGCCGTGACGTCCAGGCTCGAAGCGACGTGCGACCGCAACTCGGCCAGCGTGGGTGCGGCCTGCCCTGCTGCTACCACCACCGCGGCGACGACCCGCTGCCCGAGCCGCTCGTCGGGCACCCCGAACACCGCGCAGTCCGTCACCCCTGGATGTCCGGCCAGCGCGGCCTCGACCAACTGCGGCAGGACCGTCAGGCCGCCGGTGCTGATCGCGTCATCGACTCGGCCCAGCACCGTCAGCACCCCTGAATTGTCAAGGACACCTACATCATCGGTGCGGAACCAGCCGGGCTCCGCGAATGGGTCCGGGACCACCGGGTTGCGGTAGCCCTTGGCCACCGTCGCACCGCCGAGCACGACCCGGCCCTCCTCGATGCGCACCTGCACCCCGTCGAGCGGCAGACCGTCGTACACGCAGCCGCCTGCGGTCTCGCTCATCCCATAGGTCCGAACCACGGAAACATTTGCCGCGGCGGCCTTTTCCGCCACTCCGGCGGGCATCGGCCCGCCACCGATCAGCACCGCGTCCAGCGAAGCCAGCGCCTCCGTCGCCGCGGGATCTGCCAACGCCTTGTCCAGCTGCGCCGCCACCAGCGAGGCATATCGTCGCCCGGGGCCCAATGACGCCACGGCGGAGGACAATTCGGCCGCATCGAAGCCAGCCCGGATCGCAACCGGATCGACACCCGCGAGCACGCTGCGCACCAGCACCTGCAACCCGGCCACGTGGTGTGCCGGCAGCGCCAGTAGCCAGCGGCCCGGTCCGCCCAACCGTTCGTGAGTCGCCGTCGCGCTGGCCACCAACGCGGCAGCGGTCAGCATCGCCCCTTTGGGTGCCCCCGTCGTCCCCGATGTCGAGACCACGACGGCGACGTCGTCATCGATCGCTTCGCCGACGCGCAACGACGTTGTCAGCAAAGAGGTTTCGCGCTCGTCATCGGCCGGCACCGGAAGAATCGGGCCGGCACCGGTAAGCGCATCAGCCACGTCGGGTAACACCGACAGCGCCGAAGCGCCGCTCGGAACGGCGACAGTGCGAAGGACCGCTATCCCGTCTCCTCGGTGTCACGGGGGTCGTCGAGCGGCCAGCCGTACGCGGCCAGCCGCTCCCGCACCCGTTCAATCTCGGTGGGAGTGGGCAGCTCGTCGGTGATCTCGGTGATCAGTACCCCGATGTCAGCGTCGTCGAACTCGCCCTGCTGCACCAACGCTCCGGCGACAACCTTGACCTCGTCGTCGGTAAGCGTTCGCTTGAGTAGCGCGAACAGAGGTACCCGATCGGGACCGGGCACCCCTTCGGGGTAGCCGGCGTTGATCCACTCAACGATTCTGCCGATAAAGTTTGCCATCGTCTTAGCGATTTTACTTCGGCTTGGCGCCGAGCAGGTACACGCCGGTCTGATGGCCGATGAAGTCGCGTGCGATGAACAGCACGCCGATCAGCACCGCGACCAACACGACCCCGAAGATCACCCAGCTCAGCCCCGTCAGCATCGGATTGCGCTGCGCCACAGCGCCGCCGTGGTCACCCACCCCGGCACCCTCGGCATTGAGCCGCACGGCGATCGCGAACAACGCCGGCAGCCCTGCGCCCATCAGCAGCCCGAAGACAAGGATCTTGAGGGCGGCGGTGTAGTTGAACCACTCACTCACTGGTTTGTGCCTCTCGTGTGTCGAGCTAGACGGATTCGGGGGTCTTCGACGGTGCCGGGGCGTCCTCGTTGACGCCGGCCGTCAGACTGCCCTCCCACTCGCTGTTGACGTTGCTGTGGTCGATCGGCTCCTTGCGCGACTGCCACCAGATCGCGAACGAAACACCGACGAGGGCCAGGAACCCGATGATGGCGCCGACGTAGCCGCCGATCCCGTGCACAAGGAAGTAGGTGAGCGCGCCGACTACACCGGCCGCGGGCAGCGTGATCAGCCATGCGGTGGCCATCCGGCCCGCCACACCCCAGCGCACCTCCGCGCCGGGCTTGCCCAACCCGCTGCCAAGGATCGAGCCCGTGGCGACGTGGGTGGTCGACAGCGAGTAGCCGAAATGGCTGGACAGCAGGATGATTGCGGCCGACGACGTCTCCGCGGCCATGCCCTGCGGCGGGCTGATCTCGACAAGCCCCTTGCCCAGCGTGCGGATGATCCGCCAACCACCGAGGTAGGTGCCCGCTGCGATGGCGACCGCACACCCGAGGATGACCCAGAACGGCGGCATCGGGTCCGACTTGTCGGCCGAGCCGTAGGCGATCAGCGCCAGGAAGATGACGCCCATCGTCTTCTGTGCGTCGTTGGTGCCGTGTGCAAGTGAGACCAGCGCAGCGGACCCGATCTGCCCGTAGCGGAAGCCGGTTTCGGTGCGTTTCTCCGGGACGCCCCGCACCATCCGGTACACCAGCCAGGTCGCGACGCCTGCGATGACCGCCGCCATGAACGGGGCGAGGACCGCCGGTATGAGCACCTTCGACACCAGGCCGGTCCAGACCACGCCGCTGGCCCCCGCGGCGGCCAGCATCGCGCCGACGATGCCGCCGATCAGCGCGTGCGACGAGCTGGACGGCAGGCCGAACAGCCAGGTGAGCAGGTTCCACACGATGCCGCCGACCAGGCCGGCGAACACCAGCTCGAGGGTCACCAGCCCGGGCTCGACGAGGCCCTTGGCGATGGCAGCGGCGACCGCGGTCGACAGGAACGCGCCGACAAGATTCAGCACCGCGGACATGGTCACCGCGACCTTCGGCTTGAGGGCGCCGCTGGCAATCGAGGTTGCCATCGCGTTGCCGGTGTCGTGGAAGCCGTTGGTGAAGTCGAACGCCAGCGCGGTGATCACGACGATGATCAGGAGGAACAGCTCAAAGGTCACGGCGCAGATTCTCTCGGTCGAAGGTGGCTGATGTCGATTCCGTCAGCGAAGAATTCGCTGGTGCACCCCGAGTCGTCGAGAAGTGTTCGCACGCCGTTAACTTCGGACGTCCCGACGCAGCGGATGATCCGCAGGTATTTGTACGAAGATCAACAGCACACCGTCAGGATCGGTCACGTGCAGCTCGTGCAGACCCCACGGCTCTTGCCGTGCTTCGCGGGCGATCGGAACACCGCGGTCGGCCAACTCCCGCTCGGTGGCGTAGACGTCGCGGACCTGAAGCCACATCGTGCCCGCGGCGTTGGGTGTGCCGTGGCCGGCCAGTTCGATCAGCGACTGGCCCGCATAGAACACGGTGCCCGCGCCGTAGTCCCTGGCGATGGCGAGGCCAAGTTCGTCGCGGTAGAACCGCAGCGAGCGCTGATAGTCCGCAGGCCTCAGGAGCATCCGGCTGGCCAGGATCTCCATACGGCGTGTCTATCACGGTCCGACGCCGGATCGGGTCTGACACAGCGTCAGGGCTGGACGGTTTGCCGTTTCATGATCGCGTTGACCCATCCCGGCGCCACGGTGTCCAACGCGCGGGCGGTCATGGCCATCCGGGGCGCGATCCGAACCGGCCGTTTCCTGGCGGCGACGATCATCCAGCCGGCCGCCTCGTCGGAGGTCAGCGCGGGCAGGCCGGCGTACGCCTTCGTCGGTGCGATCATCGGCGTGGCCACCAACGGGTAGTACAGCGTCGACGAGTGCACGCCCTCACGCGACCACTCGGTCTCGATGACCCGGCTGACCGCAGAGAGCGCGGCCTTGGACGCGTTGTACACCCCGAACAAGGGTGACGACTCGCTGAGCACGCCCCAGGTGGAGACGTTGATGATGTGGCCGTCTCGGCGCTGGCGCATGCCAGGTGCCAGTCCGCGGATCAGGCGCAGCGGTGAGTAGTAGTTGAGCACCATGGTGCGCTCGACGTCGTGCCAGCGCTCGAGGCTGTCGGCAAGGCCGCGGCGGATCGACCGGCCCGCGTTGTTGATGAGGATGTCTATGCCGCCGAGGTCTTCTTCGACCTTGGCCACGAGTTCGTCGACCGCGTCGAGGTCGGACAGGTCGCACGATTCGGCCCGGACGTCACCCCGGCATCGCTCCGCAAGGGCGTCGAGCAGTTCCTGGCGGCGAGCGACCGCCACCACGGTGGCGCCGCGGCGGGCGAACTTCTCGGCGGCGGCCTCCCCGATGCCCGACGACGCACCGGTCAGCAGGATGCGCTTGCCGCGCAGGTCTACCTCCACGCGGTTGGGCCGGTAGAGCAACAATTGCGAGCCCAAAGGCGGTCGCATGCTTGCCAGAACAATCTGATCGGTCAACCGCCGCATCGGGCTCTTGCTCACAAGTCGGCAGTCTAAGTACGTCACGACCGTTCATCGTCCCGAGGGCGGCGGTTCACCTGAAGTACACAGCGATTTCGCTGCGCACCGATTTGGTTTGCTGGTGACGCTCAAGCGATGTGGCGCCGCGCTGACACTGGCGGCAGCGGCGACCCTGGTTCTATCGGCATGCAGCAGTGATGGCAACGCGTCCTCAACGGCGCACGAACCGGGCGCGGTCAAGGTGGACTGCGGTGGCAAGACTGATTTGAAGGCCAGCGGGTCGACGGCGCAGGCGAACGCGATGACACAGTTCGTCACGGCTTTCGAGGGGACCTGCGAGGGCCAGAAGTTGGCCTACACGGCAAACGGCTCCGGTGAAGGTGTGAGCCAATTCATCGATGGCCAAACGGATTTCGGAGGAACCGACTCACCCATGAGCGCCGAAGAGGCCACCAAGGCCAAGGAGCGCTGCGGTGGCGCTGACGCCTGGCATCTGCCCGTGGTGTTCGGGCCCGTTGCGATCACGTTCAACCTCGCCGAGAAGGACACCCTCGCGCTCGACGCCCCCACTCTGGCAAAGATTTTCAATGGCAGCATCACCCGATGGGACGACCCGGCCATCACCCGGTTGAACCAGTCGATGCCGTCGCAGCCGATCACCGTGGTGCACCGCACCGACGAGTCGGGCACCTCGGACACGTTCCAGCGCTACCTGGAGGCCGCATCGGACGGCGCATGGACGGCGGGTGCGGGCAGGACATGGAAGGGGGCCGCGGGCACGGGCGTCGACGGAAACGAAGCTCTGGCCAAGGCGGTCTACGGCGCCGACGGGACGATCGGCTACACCGAGTGGTCGTTCGCGCAGGCGCAGAACCTCGAATGGGTCGACGTGGTCACCTCGGCGAGCAAGGATCCGGTCCGGATCAGCGCGGAGTCGGTCGGCAAGACGATTGCCGGTGCGAAGGTCGCGGTTTCTGGCAACGACCTCCAACTCGACACCTCGTCGTTCTACAAGCCGACCGAGGCCGGGGCGTATCCGATCGTGCTGACCACCTACGAGCTGGTGTGCTCGAAGTATCCCGACGCCGAGACGGGCACGGCCGTCAAGGCGTTCCTGCAGTCGACGATCGGCAGCGGGCAGGCCGGTCTTGCCGAGCACGGTTATGTCCCGTTGCCGAAGGACTTTCAGGAGAAGGTGGACGCGGCGGTCAACGCCATCAGCTGACCGCCTTACGACCAGTGATTTCGGCGCGCTAACCGGCGCTCAGCGCCGGTACCCGCGCCCAAACCGCAGCGTCAGAAGTAGCGGGGGAACGGCGTCCAGTCCGGGTCGCGCTTCTCGAGGAATGCGTCGCGGCCCTCGACGGCCTCGTCGGTCATATACGCCAATCGCGTTGCCTCGCCGGCGAATATCTGCTGACCGACCAACCCGTCGTCGATCAGGTTGAACGAGTACTTCAGCATCCGCATGGCCTGCGGCGACTTGCCGTTGATGTCGGCTGCCCACTCGAGCGCCACCTTCTCAAGTGAGGCATGGTCGACAACCTCGTTGACGGCGCCCATCTGGTGCATCTCCTCGGCGGAGTACGTACGGCCGCGAAAGAAGATCTCGCGGGCGAACTTCTGGCCGACCTGACGCGCCAGATACGCACTGCCGTAACCGCCGTCGAAGCTGCCGACGTCGGCGTCGGTCTGTTTGAACCGCGCGTGCTCGCGGCTGGCCAACGTCAGATCGCATGTCACGTGCAGGCTGTGCCCGCCGCCCGCGGCCCAGCCGTTCACCAGGCAGATGACGACCTTCGGCATGAACCGGATCAGCCGCTGCACCTCGAGAATATGCAACCGCCCGGCCCGCGCCGCGTCAACGGTGTCCGCGGTCTCGCCTGACGCATACTGGTAACCGGTGCGGCCGCGGATGCGCTGATCGCCGCCTGAACAGAACGACCAGACGCCGTCCTTCGGTGCTGGCCCGTTGCCGGTCAGCAGCACCACGCCGACGTCCGACGACATGCGCGCGTGGTCCATCACCCGGTACAACTCGTCGACAGTGTGCGGGCGAAAGGCGTTGCGCACCTCCGGCCGGTTGAACGCCACACGCACGGTCGGCTGCAATGCGCCGTCGACGACGTGGCGATGGTAGGTGATGTCCGTCAGCTCGAAGCCGTCGACGGGCTGCCATGCCGACGGGTCGAATGGGTTGTCGCTCATGCGTTTACCGGATCGAAGCGAAAGACTGGGCAGCGACCGGCCAGAGCCTCGAACTCGTCGGGGTTGGGTCCGGTGACAAGGCCGGCGTTCTTCATGAAGCCGACGCCGGTCGGCACCTCGATCGGGAACGCGCGCAACAGCGGCCGGGCCTCTTCGACGGGGATCTCCACCATGCGGACCTGCTCAGTGCGACGACCGTGCCGCAGCGTGGCCTCGCCTGCCGCCCTGGCATTCGCGGTCCAATCCGCGCCGGGCAGACCGCCGACCACGTAGCGCTTGCCGTCGACGGTCATCGGCGTGACTGGCGTCGAGCGCGGCTGGCCGGATTTGCGGCCGGGAACCGTCAGGACCACCGGACCCTTTTCGCCGAAGCTCACACCGAGCTTCTGCGCACCGATCATGAACTTGTTGACGTACTTCAGCCACCACGGCGGCCGGATGCGCGCGTTGTCGGACATAGCGCCGACGCTACGTGATGCGGTCGATGCGAAACACCGGCAGGCGACCCGCCAGCGCCTCCAACTCGTCAGGTGTGCCCTCGGTCAGCACGCCGGACCTCTTCATGATGTCGACTCCGGTCGGGGCGAACGCCGGGAAGGCCCTCAGTACCGGCCGGGCCTGCTCGGGTGGCACCTCGACCATCCGCACGCGCTCGGAGTGCCTGCCCTTGGTCAGCGTTGCCTCACCTGCGGCGCGGACGTTGTGCACCCAGTCAGCCCCGGGGTAGCCGTTCACGACATAGCGTTCGCCGTCGACGTCCATCGGCGTGACCGGCGTCGAGCGTGGCTTACCCGTCTTGCGCCCGGGCACCGTCAGCACGACAGCTGGCTCGCGACGCGAGATCGGCACGCCCAGCCGCAGCAGTGCGACGAACACCTTGTTCATCGGCTTGAGGATCAGCGGCGGCCGGATGCGCTCGGGCATGGCCGCGACGTTACTCAGACGGAGAGGCCGTATTCGGTCAGCGCGTTTTGCAGGCCATCCGGGCGCTGGCCGGTTGGCAGCGGGTCGACGAGGACGAAGCCGCAACCTAGGGCGCGTGCGCCGCCGTCGGCCTCGTCGCTGTCGCCGATCATGACCGCGTGCTCGGGCGCCACCCCCAGACGTTTGAGCGCGGTCTCGAAGATCTCGGCGTTGGGCTTGATCGCGCCGACTTCGAACGACAGCACGAACTCGTCGACGTGGCCTGCCGCGCCGATCGCCTGGAATGCGGGCCGGACATCGAAGGCGATGTTGGACACCACCGCGGTCTTGATGCCCTGCGCATGAAGCCCGGCCAGGACCGCGGCGGTGTCCGGGTACGGAGTCCATGACGACGGGTCGACCATGAGGTCGTACAGCGTCTCGGCGTGGTGGTCGGCGATGCCGGACTCGCGCAGCACGTGCAGGTAGGCCTCGCGGTGCAGATGAGGCGCCAGGTCCCGGTTGACCCATGCGTGGTGGGCCTCCGGCGTCATCCTCACGGAGCTTCCGGTTGGCGCGGTCATCCTGCGCATCAGCTCGGCCTGGACGTGGCCGTCGATCTTTTCCTCGTCGGCCTGAATGCCCTCGAACCAGCTGTCGTCCTCCTCGAGACGGAACAAGGTGCCGGAGTAGTCGAATAAGACTGCGTCGATTTGTCCCACAACCGCAATCGTGCCAGGTGTGAGAAACCGTGTAATTGGCTAATTAACTGCAATGACTCCTTTCGAGCAGGCCGTTGTCGTCGTTCCTGCTCACAACGAGCTGGCCCATCTGCCGGGATGCCTGAATGCCTTGACGACGGCGGCCCTTTGCCTGCCGGTGCCTGTGGTGATCGTCGTGGTACTCGACGCCAGCGACGACGGCAGCGACAGCCTGGCCGGACAGTTCGGTCCTGACGCGCACTTCGTCTCGGTTGAAGCGGGCAATGTCGGCGCCGCGAGGGCAGCCGGGTTCGAGTACGCGCGGTCGGCCTGTGCAATCGCTGATCTGAACCGCACCTGGTACGCCACCACCGATGCCGACAGCGCGGTCGGTGCGGATTGGCTACTCCGCATGACCGAAGCCGACGCCGATATGGTGCTCGGTGTCGTACGCGTGCCCAACTGGCGTCATTTTCCCGCCGAAGTGAGACGCCGCTACCTGCGCGGGTATCACGCGAAAGGACACGGGCACAACCACATCCACGGCGCCAACATGGGGTTTCGGGCCGATGCGTACTGGCACGTCGGCGGCTTCAGGGCAATGGCGACGGGCGAGGACGTCGAGTTGGTTTCGCGCTTCGAGTCCGCAGGCATGGCCATACACCGGGACGCCGGGTTGTCGGTGGCGACGTCGGACCGGCGTGAGGGGCGCGCTCCTGGCGGGTTTGCCAGCCATTTGCGCAACTTGGCGGGCTCGGTACGCAGGCCCAAAGCCGACGCATCATGATCCCCGGCCTGGTCGGGCAATGGGTGTCTGCGGGGATGCTGGATCTGCCGCTGCCGGGTGGCGGCAAGACCCTTGCCCGGTTTCATCGCCTTGCCGCGCTCGCCGAAATGGACGTCGTCGCGGGGCGGCTGGCCGAAGCCCATGCCGATGCCATCGCCATCCTGGCCGAACTCAACGGAGCCGATGCACGGGCCGACCAGTTGTGGGGGGTGTGGGCCGCCGAGCCGCCCGATGCGGTGCTGAACGCCCGCGCCGAGGGGGACCGCGCGGTTCTCGACGGCACCAAGGCGTGGTGCTCTGGTGCGGCGCTGTGCACACATGCCCTCGTCACCGCACAGCTCGAGGCCGGTGAGCGAGGTTTATTCGCTGTGGACCTGCACCAGGCCGGGGTGCAGCCGTTGCCGAGCACATGGCATAACGCCGGAATGGCCGAATCCGACACTCGCGCCGTGCAATTCACCGCGGTCGATGCGGTTGCCGTCGGCAGGCCCGGCGAATATCTGTCCCGGCCCGGATTCTGGCACGGCGCGATCGGTGTCAGCGCGTGCTGGTTGGGCGGAGCGCGAGCGGTGGCCGCACCACTGTACGAACGCGCCACCCATGATCGGGTAGACGCTCACGCCTTGGCCCATCTTGGGGCAGTCGATGCCGCACTCGCGGCGGGCGAAGCGATGCTGAGGTGGGCAGCCGGCGAGATCGACGACGACCCCGAAAACCGCAAGGGAACAGCCGAACTCACTGCTCGACGCACCCGGGCCGTGGTTGAGGTGGCCGTCGACGAGGCGATCACTCGCACCGCCCGCGCGCTCGGGCCCGCGCCGCTGTGCGAGGACGCCCAGCACGCCAAGCGGGTTGCCGATCTGACGATCTACGTCCGTCAGAGTCACGCCGAACGCGATCTCGAGCGGCTGGGCATGCTGGCGGGGGACACCCGATGACGAACTGCGCGCGATTCGCGGCGCGGCCGTTGACGGTCGGTGGGACGCCGGCGCAGGCCTGGATCGACTATTTGGCGGGTGCGCCCGAGCTAGATCCGGCCAAGTGCACCGAAATCGTGGTCGTGGCAGCGCATCCGGACGACGAGACACTCGGCTTCGGGGCGGCTGCCGCCGCGCTGGCAGCTCGTGGTGTGCGGGTCAGGGCGGTGGTGGCAAGCGATGGCGGCGCGTCGAATCCCGATGCCACTGCGCTGCAACGCCACCAACTGGAACGGGATCGCCGCGCCGAACTCCACGACGCCACTGACATTTTGGGTCTTGACCCCCCGATCTGTTTGGGTCTTCCCGACGGTGAGCTGAGCGACCATGAGGCCCGTCTTGCCGATCAGATCAGCGAGGTTGTTCACGCCGGGACATGGTGTGCGGCGACCTGGCGCGGTGACGGCCATCCCGATCACGAGGCCGTCGGAAGAGCGGCGGCGGTCGCCGCCTCGCGAACCGGCGCCGTGCTGCTGGAGTATCCGGTGTGGATGTGGCATTGGGCTTCTCCCGACGACGACGCGGTGCCGTGGCACCGGCTGCACGCAATGCCGTTGACGGACAACGCTATCGAACGCAAGGCCGACGCCGCGCGGTGTTACCGCACGCAGTGCGACCCATCGGATGGCGCGCCGATCCTGCCTCCGTTTGTGTTGGAGCGGCTGCTGCAGGTCAGAGAGGTGGTGTTCTGCTGACCGCCCGACTCTCCGACGGCTACTTCGACCGGATGTACTCCGAGTCGGCCGATCCGTGGCACCTTCAAGGCCGGTGGTACGAGCGGCGCAAGTATGCCATCACGATGGCGGTGTTGCCGTATGAGCGCTATCGGCACGCGTTCGAACCCGGCTGCTCGATCGGTGTTCTCACCGAACAACTCACCGGCAGATGCGATCACATCACCAGTACCGATATCGCCACGGCGGCGTTGGACGCCACCCACCGCAGGCTGGTCGATTCCGGTCGGCGGCAGCAAGCGACGCTGCTTCGAAGGTCATTGGACGAGGCCTTGGCCGCAGGGACCGTTCGATCTGGTCGTGCTTTCGGAGCTCTGCTACTACCTGGATCCGGGTGTACTGCGCGAGGTGTTGGACCGTGAGGTGCCCCGGCTGGCGCGGGGCGCGACCGTCGTCTCGGCGCATTGGCGGCATCCCGTCGCTGACTACCCGATGACCGGCGACCGCGCGAGCGACATCATCGGTGCGACGCCGGGACTCCACTACCTCGGGGGGTACCGGGACGCCGATGTCACCGTCGACGTGTTCGACAGTGCGTCACCGGCTTCGGTGGCCGCCCGCACCGGTGTGCCGGGCGCTTAGCCGCTGCGTGCGCTAGCAGCCTTGTCCTCCAATACTTCTCGTTCGCGCTGGTTGTCGGTCAACGATGCCGCACGGTCGAACTCTTCGGCGGCCTCTGCGCTGCGGCCCAGCCTGGCCAGCAACTCGCCGCGCACACTCGGCAGCAGGTACGAATCGTCCAGGCCCGCGAGCTCGTCGACGATCTTCAGTGCGTCGGCGGGCCCGGAAGCCATCGCCACCGCCACCGCGCGGTTGAGTTCGACCACCGGTGACGGCGCCAGCTTCAGCAGCCCGTCGTACAGCAGGACGATCCGGTTCCAATCGGTGTCGGCGGCGGTCGGTGCGACGGCATGGCATTCGGCCAGCGCGGCCTGCAATGCATACGGTCCCCATCCGATGCCCTTGCGCTGCAACGCATTAGCGGCGCGCTCGAGTGCGGCCACCCCTCGCTGAATCTGCGCCCTGTCCCATTTGGTCCGGTTCTGGTCCTCCAGCAGCACGGGCCTGCCGTCGGCGTCGGTGCGCGCGGCGAACCGGGACGACTGGAACTCCATCAGCGCCACCAGCCCGTGCACCTCGGCCTCATCGGGCACCAACGCCGCCAGTACCCGGCCCAGCCGCAGCGCCTCGCTGCACAGCTCGTCGCGGACCCACCGCTGCCCGAACGACGCTGAGTAGCCCTCGTTGTAGATCAGGTAGATCACGCTCAACACCGCGGAAAGCCGCTGCGGATACTCCGAACGGTCGGGCACCTCGAACGGCACATTGGCGTCGGCCAGCGTCTTCTTGGCGCGGGTGATGCGGGCGGCGATCGTCGCCTTCGACGTCAGGAAGGCGCGGGCGATCTCGTCGGCGGTCAGGCCGCCGACCACTCGAAGCGTCAACGCGAGCTGCCCCTCCCGCGACAGCACCGGGTGCGTCGAGATGAAGATGAGCCGCAGCACGTCGTCGTCGATGCGGTCGGGATCCCAGGCCTCGTCGGTCTTCGTTTCGAGTTCCCGCGCCAGCGTCGCGTACTTGGTGTCGAGATTCTCCTGCCGCCGCCAATAGTCGATCGCCTTGCGCTTGGCCACCGTCGTCAGCCAGGCGCCGGCATTGCGGGGCACCCCCGTCGACGGCCACTGCGTCAGCCCGTCGATGAGCGCCTCCTGCGCGAGGTCCTCGGCGAGCCCGACATCGCCGACCGCCCGCGTCAGCGTCGCGACGATCTTCGCGGCCTCCATCCGCCACACCGCGTCGACGGTCTGCTGCAGATCGGTGCTCACGGTCACCCATTGTGCCGAGCTGGGCCCACACCGAAGGTCGGGGAACGGAGAATCGCATCGACACGCCGACCTGAGTGCGATTCTGCGTCTGCTCGCGGTGGGAAAGTTAGGGACGATGACGCATCGCTTGGTTACCGCGTACCGGGAAGGCCGCAAGGCATTCCCGCACACGCTCGCGAACCCCTACGCGGGCATCGGTGACCGGGCCGTTGCGCGGATGTGGCGGCTGGGCTGGCAACGGGCCTCCGACGAGTACCGTGCGATCCCCAGCGAACAAGAAAGGGTCGAGCGGCTGGCCGCCGAGATCGACGCGCTCCTGGACTAGCCGATCGCGCGGTCCGCGCCCTGCCAGAACTGCGCCCGCACGGCCTTCTTGTCCGGCTTGCCGAGCGCGGTCACCGGTACCGAGTCGACGACGACCACCTGCTTGGGCGCCTGCACCGAGCCTTTGCGCTCCTTGACCGCGGCCTGGATCTCAGAGGTCACCTTGGCGACCGCGTCGTCGGTGCGATCGGCGTCGGGCCGCAGCACGATGACCGCGGTGACCGCCTCGCCCCACTTCTCGTCGGGGGTGCCGATCACGCAGACCTGTGCGACCGAAGGATGCTCTGCCACCACGTCTTCCACCTCACGCGGGAACACGTTGAAGCCGCCGGTGACGATCATGTCCTTGGTCCGGTCGACGATGTACCAGAAGCCGTCCTCGTCCTCGCGAGCCAGATCGCCGGTGTGCATCCAGCCGTCGCGGAAAGTCTCGGCCGTTGCCTCCGGTTTGTTCAGGTAGCCACCCGACAGCAGCGGGCCCGACACGCAGATCTCGCCGACCTCGCCCTGGGGTACCGGTTGGCCGTCTTCACCCAACAAGGCGGTTCTCGCGAAAAGCGTTGGGCGCCCGCAGGATGTGAGCCGCTTCTCGTCGTGCTCGCCCTTGGCCAGATACGTGATCACCATCGGCGCCTCGGACTGCCCGTAATACTGCGCGAAGATCGGGCCGAACCTGGCGATCGCCTCCTTGAGCCGCACCGGGTTCATCGCCGACGCGCCGTAGTACACGGTCTCCAGCGACGAAAGATCCCGGGTGTGCGAATCCGGGTGGTCCATCAGCGCGTAGATCATCGACGGCACCAACATCGTCGCCGTGATCTTCTGCTCCTCGATGGTCCTGAGAACCTCGGCCGGATCGAACTTGGCGAGCACGATCATCTCGCCGCCCTTGACGATGGTCGGCACGAAGAACGCCGCGCCCGCGTGAGACAACGGCGTGCACATCAGGAACCGAGGGTTCTCGGGCCATTCCCACTCGGCGAGCTGAATCGTCGTCATCGTGCTGGTCGCTTGGGCCGTCATCATGACGCCCTTGGGCTTGCCGGTGGTCCCGCCGGTGAACGCCAGGCCGGTGACGGTGTCCGGCGCCAGCTCCGCGGCGACCAACGGCTGCGGCGAGTACTTGGCCGCCTCGGCGTTGAGATCCATCGCGACGTCGGCAAGCTCCTGCGGCACCGGGCCGATCGTGAGGACCTGCTTGAGCGAGGGAACCTTCTCCAACAAACCGAGCGCCCGTTCGACGAACATCGGGTTGGGATCGATGATCAGCGACGTGATCCCGGCGTCGTTCAGCACGTAGGCGTGGTCATCCAACGAGCCGAGGGGGTGTAGTGCTGTTCGCCGATAGCCCTGTGTCTGGCCGGCGCCGACGATCATCAACACCTCGGGCCGGTTCAGGGCGAGTAGTCCGACCGCGGCACCGGTGCCCGCGCCGAGCGCCTCGAACGCCTGAATGTACTGGCTGATGCGGTCGGCCAGCTGGCCACCGGTCAGCGTGGTGTCCCCGAGGAACAGGACCGGTTTGTTCTTGTTGCGCTTCAGAGCATCCACGGTGAGATGGCCGGAGTGCAGAGGATGGCGCAGCAGGTCGTCGCTCATGACGACCAGACTAGAACGTGTTACAGAACGAAGGCCAGAGTCCCCTGGCCCTAGTTATCCGCTGAAGCGGATAACTAGGGAACCCCAGTTGAACTGGATGCCCGGGGACTCTCGCGAAAGCTCAGCGACCCGCAGCCTTCCTGGCCTGCTCGGCGATCTTTTCGGCGAGATCGGCCCGCCACTGGATCTCCTTCTCGATCCACGGGTTGTCCCCCGGGAACTCCTCGGATTCGGACACCCGGCGCACCTCGAGCCGGACGCCCGGGCCGAGCGGGCACTTCTGCGCCCACTGCTTGGCCTCTTGGATCGACGACACATCGAGGATCCAAAACCCGTTGAACAGTTCCTTGGCCTCGGTGTACGGGCCGTCGGTGACCACCGGCGGAGCGGAATCGAAATCGACGACGAAGCCCTCGTCGGGTCCGGTCAGTCCTTCACCCGCCAGCATCACGCCGGCCTTGATGAGCTCCTCGTTGTAGCGGCCCATCGCCTCGATGATCTCGTTGAAATCGACGTTCTCGTAGGCGGCATCGGCCTCGGGGGTGGACCGCATGATCAGCATGTAACGCGACATTGTTCTGTCTCCTTCTATCTCTGGTGGAAGGGGCTCGTCCATCGTGCCCTCGTTGACACGTCGAACGGCAACCACCCCGAATCGACACGGACTCGAGATTTCTTCGAGAAATTTTTGTCAAGGCTGCGAGGATGACCGCATGCCGTCTGCTGACCTGGTGATTTCCGGGACCGTTCTGACTGTCGACGACGCACAACCCACCGCCGAGGCGGTCGCGGTGACAGATGGCCGCATCGTCGCGGTCGGCAGCCGGACGGACGTCGAGAGCTGGATCGGCCCCGAAACCCAAACACTCGATACCGGCGACGGCTGCGTGATGCCGGGCCTCGTCGAGGCGCACGGGCACCCGCTGATGGAGGCGATCGTGCTGTCGGACCGGATGGTCGACATCCGGCCGGTCACCATGAGTGACGCGGATGACGTCGTCGCCGCGATCCGCAGTGAGGTCGCCACGCGCGGGTCCGAGGGCGCCTTCCTCGTTGGTTGGGACGCGCTGCTGCAAACGGGCCTGCCGGACCCCACGCTGGCGTGGTTGAACGAGATCGCCCCGGAATCCCCGCTGGTGATCATCCACAACTCCGGGCACAAGGCGTTCTTCAACACCGCAGCGGCCGCCGTTGCCGGCATTACCCGCGACACCCCGGATCCGAAGGGTTCCAAGTACGGCCACGACGCCAACGGCGATCTCGACGGCACCGCAGAGGAGTCCGCCGCGGTGTTCTCGCTACTCAACGCCGCCATCGACCCCAGCGCCTACCCGGCGATGCTGCGCGCCGAACTCGGCAGGCTCAATCGTGCCGGACTGACCACGTGTTCGGAGATGGCGTTCGACGGGGCGTTCCGGCCGGTGCTCGAGCAGATGCGCGACGAGCTCACCGTGCGGCTGCGCGTCTACGAGATGTCCAACCCGTCGATGGCCACCGACATGACCCCGGCCAACGGCGACGACATGTTCCGTCAGGTCGGCATCAAGATCTGGTGGGACGGGTCGCCGTGGATCGGCAACATCGACCTGTCCTTCCCCTATCTGGACACCGACGCGACCCGCGCAATCGGAGTGACGCCCGGCTCGTGTGGTCACGCGAACTACACCCGCGAGCAGCTCGTCGAGATCGTCAACGCCTACTTCCCCAAGGGCTGGCCGATGTCCTGCCACGTCCAGGGCGACGCCGGCGTCGACCCGATCCTCGACATCTACGAGGACGCGCTGCGGCGCTGGCCCCGCGACGACCATCGGCTGCGGCTCGAGCACGTCGGCGCGATCAGCGACGCGCAGCTTCAGCGCGCCCACGACCTCGGCGTCACCTGCAGCATTTTCGTCGATCAGATCCACTACTGGGGCGACATCATCGTCGACGGTCTTTTCGGCACCGAGCACGGAAACCGTTGGATGCCATGCGGATCCGCGGTTGCGACAGGTATGCGGATCTCGCTGCACAACGACCCACCGGTCACCCCCGAGGAGCCGCTGCGCAACATCAGCGTCGCGGCCACCCGCACCGCGCCGAGCGGCCGGGTGATCGGGCCGGAGCAGCGGATCACGGTCGAGCAGGCCATCAAGGCGCAGACCATCGACGCCGCGTATCAGTTGTTCGCCGACGACATCATCGGCTCGCTGGAGGTGGGTAAGTACGCGGACATGGTGGTGCTGTCGGCCGATCCGCGTGCCGTCCCGCCGGAGGACATCGCCGACCTCGAGGTGCGCGCGACGTTCCTGGCGGGCGAGCAGGTCTACGGACGGTAATGACGCAGCCGGTGTCGGGGCCGGCCGCCGCCATGACCGTGGTGGCGATGGGCCTTGGGTACAGCATCACGGCCGCCGATCCGACCATCTTGTCCGCCAATATCTCCGAAGTGCGTGCGGGACTTGACATGTCGCCAAGCACTGCGAGTTTCGTTGCCAGCCTGGCGACGCTGACGCTGGCCGCGGCGGTGCTCGGCGCCGGAGCTCTCGGCGACCTGTACGGCATGCGGCGGATGTTCATCGTCGGCCTGTTCGGTGCGGTCGGGTTCGGTGTGCTGGCCGCCGCGGCGCCCAACAGTGCGGTATTGATCGCGGCCCGCGCGGGGGTCGGCGTGGCGTTCGCTTTCCTGCTGGGATTGTCGTTGGCCCTCATCAACGCGGTGTTCCCGCCGGAACGCCGCGCGGCGGCGATCGCGCTGTATCTCGGGGCGGGTTTCGCGCTGACGACGCCGATGCCCGCCCTGGGTAGCCTGCTGGCCGAGCATGTGGGTTGGCGTATCGGGTTTCTGGTCGCGCCCGCCGCGGCGCTGATCGCGCTGGCGATTGTGCTGCGATTCGTGCCCGAGACGCTGCGCGCACCACGACGCCTCGACGTGCCGGGCCTGGTCCTCGTCGCGGCGGCCCTGCTGGCGCTGGTGTACGGAATCTCCCAGCTGCAGAGCGGTCTGCGCCCCAGCGCATTCGTTCCCATCGCGGTGGGAGTCGTTGCGGCCGTGGGGTTCATCTTTCGCGAGATGCACACTCCGGACCCGGCGCTGGACTTGCGCATCTTCGGCTCGGGCCGGTTCAACGCCGCGCTCACCGCGGGGGCGACGTTCAACTTCCTGACCGGCGGGTCGACGATCCTGTTCGCCTTCTATCTGGTCACGGTGCGTGACGAGTCACCGGCGCTGCTCGGCCTGCTGCTCGTTCCCGCCACGGTGCTGCAGGCGTTCGCCGCGACCGGATCCGGCCGGGCCGCGGCGAGGTTCGGCGACCGCACCGTCCTTGTCGCCGGTCTGCTCTTGCTCCTCGCCGGACTGCTGATGCTGACCGTCGTCGACGAGAACACGTCGATGCTGGTGTTCTTCGTCGTGGTGGCGCTGAACGCCGTCGGGGGAGCGGTGGTGCAGACGCCGCAGTCGACGATCATGATGTCCAGCGCGCCCGCCGACCTCGGCGGCTCGGTGTCAGCGGTCAAGTCGGCAGTCGGCCAGGCCGGCTATTCGTTGGGGCCCGCGCTGTTCGGCCTCGTCGGCACGATGCTGTTCACCCACGACGCGACACGCAGGCTCGCCGGCTCGGACATCACGCTCGCCGAGGCCCGCGAGGCGCTGCGGGCCGCGCACGGCACATCGGTTGCGTCGACCGGCGGCGTCCGTGTCATCGACCCGCAACGTGCCAGGGAAGTCGTCGAGGGCGCGACCGATGCCATGATCCACGCGATCCACACCCTGAGCTTGGTGATGGCCGCCGTCCCCGTCGCGGCGATCATCGGAGCCCTGGTGCTGCTTCGGCCGGCAAACTCGGCCAATCCGGAGTGACCGCCGACGCGGTCGTGGCACGCTCAGGGCATGACGGAGCTGCCTGACCCCTCATTTCTCGATGAGCGAGCCGCCCACTGGGCGCAGACCAAACCGGACGCCGAGGCGTTCATCTACTTCGACCGGACCTGGACGTGGGCCGAGTGGAACGACAGGGTGCGACGCCTGTCAGGCGCGCTCAAGGAGCGCGGCGTCAAACGCGGTGACGTGGTCGCGTTCCTGGACAAAAACCATCCCGCCTGTGTCGAGCTGACGCTGGCGGCCGCGTCGCTCGGCGCCGCCAACGCGATCATCAACTTCCGGCTCGCCGCCGACGAGCTCGACTACGTGCTCAACGACTCCGGCGCCAAGCTGTTGATCGTCGGCGCGGAGCTCAAGGAAAGCATCGACAAGATCCGGGACAAGCTGACCAAGGTCGAGCACGTCATCACGGTCACCCCCGAGGGCGGCGACGGCGACGAGTACGAGGCGCTGCTGGCCGCCGCGACGCCGACCGATCGCGCCGCCGACGTCGAACCCGACGACGTGGCCATCATCATGTACTCCTCGGGTACGACGGGCCGGCCCAAGGGTGTTGCGCTGACGCAGGCCAACATGATTGCGCACACCGTCAACGCCCACGAGGGATTCGAGTTCGACGAGGGCGACAAGAACATGGTGTCGATGCCGCTGTTCCACGTCGGCGGATCGTCCTACGTGCAGTTCGGGATTCACGACGGTGTTCCGAGTGTGGTGACGCGTGAGGTCGACGGTATGTCGCTGGCAGGCGCAATCCTCAAGGGCGCCAACAGAACATTCCTGGTGCCCGCCGTGCTGGCCAAGGTGCTGGAGTCCGGCGAGGATGCGGTCAAGCTCTTCGGTTCGTTGAAGACCTATGCCTACGGGGCGTCACCGATGCCGCTGCCCTTGCTGCGCAAGGCGTTGGAGGCATGGCCCAACACCGATTTCATTCAGGCATACGGGCTGACCGAATTGTGCGGCGTGATCAGCCATCTGCTTCCGGAAGCCCACCGCGATCCGGGTAAGGAAGAACGGCTGGCCAGTGCAGGGACTCTGGTACCCAATGCGGAGGTACGGGTCGTCGATCCCGACACATTGCAGGATGTGCCCGAGGGCGAACAGGGCGAATTGTGGTTCCGCTCACCACAATTGATGAAGGGCTATCACAACAAGTCGGAGGCGACGGCCGAGTCGATCACCGACGACGGCTGGTTCCGCACCGGCGACATCGGCCGTGTCGACGACGGCGGCTACATCTTCGTCGAGGATCGGCTCAAAGACATGATCATCTCCGGCGGGGAGAACATCTACTCGATTGAGGTGGAGCGGGTGCTGGCCGAACATCCCGCCGTTGTCGACGTCGCGATCATCGGGGTGCCCGACGAGAAGTGGGGCGAAGTGGTGAAAGCCGTTGTCCAGCTTGAAGGAGAGGCCGACGAGAAAGAGCTGATCGCGTACTGCCGCGAACGGCTGGCGGCCTACAAGTGCCCGAAGACCGTCGACATCAAGGACGAGCTGCCGCGGAACCCGACAGGCAAGATCCTGAAGAAGGATCTGCGTAAGCAGTACTGGGAGGGCCGCGACCGCGCGACGGTCTAGCCTGGGTCCGTGATCCCGCCGCTGGACGACCTGCTGGACCGTCTGCATGTCGTCGCGCTGCCGATGCGAGTTCGCTTCCGCGGCATCATGGTTCGCGAGGTCGCGCTGATCGAGGGTCCGGAGGGCTGGGGTGAGTTCGGCGCGTTCCTGGAGTACGCACCGGCTGAGGCGTCGACGTGGCTGGCCGCCGGGATCGAAGCCGCCTACCGTGAGCCGCCGTCGCCGCTTCGCCAGCGCATCCCGATCAACGCCACCGTGCCCGCCGTCGGCACCGACGAGGTACCTGAGGTGCTTGCCCGCTTTCCCGGTGCCCGCACCGCGAAGGTGAAGGTCGCCGAGCCGGGGCAGTCGTTGGCGGACGACGTGGCGCGGGTCGACGCGGTTCGCGCGCTGGTGCCGACGGTGCGGGTGGACGCGAACGGCGGCTGGAGCGTTGCCGAGGCCGTCGAGGCGGCTCGGGCATTGACGGCCGGCGGGCCCCTGGAATACCTCGAACAACCCTGCGCGACGGTGCGGGAACTGGCCGAGCTGCGGCGCAGGGTGGACGTGCCGATCGCCGCCGACGAGAGCATCCGCAAGGCCGACGACCCGCTGCACGTCGTGCGTTCGGGGGCCGCGGATGTCGCGGTGCTCAAGGTCGCGCCGCTGGGCGGTGTGCGCCGCATGCTGGAGATCGCCGCGCAGATCGACATCCCGATCGTGGTGTCCAGCGCGTTGGACTCCGCGGTCGGCATCGGGCAGGGGCTGCTGGCCGCGGCCGCGCTGCCGGAGTTGCGGCACGCGTGCGGGCTCGGCACCGGCGGACTGTTCGTCGACGACGTCGCCGAGCCGCTCTCGCCCGCCGACGGGTACCTGCCGGTTGCCCCCGTGACACCGGATCGGTCGCGGCTTGAGGCGCTGGCGGCGCCTTCTGAGCGTCGGCAGTGGTGGATCGAACGGGTAAGGGCCTGTTACGCGTCAGGTCTAGCAGACGGTGGGGGCGATTAGGAGCAGGGGCCACAGCGCGGTCGTGAGCCCGAACGCCACCAAGTTCGCCCCAGCGGGGAGGCGAGTTATCAACTCGATTTCGAGCCGCCCCACGTAGTCGGCGTGCATGAACGACCATCCGATTCCAATGAGCAGGTAGGGAATCGCCAGCCACATACCGAATTCCAGCATTGCTTCGATGCTGACTTTGCGGCTGAGCAGCCGTCGCAATCGCATGCTCACACCAACATGCGGTGGGTGCGGGCGCGGCGCCGCACGTCGGCAAGGAGTACGTAACTGCCGCCTTGGCGAACGAATCCTGGCAGGAACCGGTTGACGAACGCCACGAATAAGAACAGCCACTCGAAGCGGCGTTGCTGGCCCGTGGTCCATTGCACACCCAACTCCTGCCGGAACACCGGGGCCAGGAAGCCGACGGTGAGGAACCTCAGCAGTGGCCGAAAGGGAAGTCGCAAAAGGGGGTTGATCATTCTGAGGTTGACGAGGTCGAGCAGGTAGCCGCGGATCGTCTGGTCGATCACTACGCGTTCGCATGCGGTGTTCCAGTAGGCGTCGAACTCGGCGCGGGTGGGCGGCCACTGGTCCTCGGTGACCTGCAGTGTGGTTCCCAGTGTCCACGCCGAGCGGTAGAACTGTTCGGCCTGCTCGGCCGTCATCGCGCCACGTAGCAGCTGGTAGGTGTCCTCCAATCCGACGAAAAGGCAGGCGGCCACCCACATCTGGAGTTCGCGGTCGAAGGCGTTGTACGACACCGGGCTTTCGGGTGTCGACTTGACGTGCCGGTGGGCGCCGTTGACCGCCGCACGAAATGCGGCGCGATCGTCGTCCGATCCAATGATTGCTACGGCGAGGTATTGGAAGGTGGTGCGGGCCCGCTTCCACGGATGCTTGAACAGGTTGCCGGTGTCCACCTTGCTCTCGACGACGCCGTAGCCGACCTCGGGGCGGGCCAGTTGCATGATCACGTTGGCCGCGCCTGCCGCGAACGACCAGAAGTCCATGGCCTCACTCACGGTGACGCCCTCGTCGTCGTCCCAGCGGGCGGTGCGTCTGGTGACGGAGATCCGGGTGTCGGCGGTGGAGAGTCCGGTCATGTCATGCAGACGTTGGAGAACAACAGCACCGGCCAGCTCACGATCGAGCCGAGATAGGACACCGCGAGATCGGCCCCCTGCATACCGCTGAGGTGCTCGGTGTGGGTGCTGGACCAGATGGCGCCCACAATGAGGTACGGGACACCGAGGATTATCCCCAGCCCGATCCACTCGGCGATCGTCATCTGGTAGCGCAGGACCTTCCGGAGAGTGGCGAGCATCCGTTTATGTTAATGGCCATTCTGGTTTGCGCGTCCTGCTTATCCCGGTTATTGCCCGAATTTGTTGCGGTGCTGTTCTCGGGTGCCGAGTGGTGTCCTAATTTGTGGGGGGCGTGGCATAGACGCCACCGCCGCGGTGGCGAACACTAGACGGCGTGCGGTCGGTGCTGATCCTTGGATATCCGGGTGTCCAGGCGATAGACCTGGTCGGCCCGTTCGAGGTGTTCACCGGCACGACGCTGTATCTGAAGAGCCAGGACCGCGCGGACGAGGGTTACACCGTCTCGGTGGTGTCGCTCAACGGTGAGCCTGCCACCACCGGCACCGGGCTCACGCTCGTCGCCGAGCCGCTGCCTGACCCTCGGCAGCCCATCGACACCGTCGTCCTGCCCGGCGGTTTCGGCGTCGACGAGGCCAGGCAGAATCCCGAGATCGTCGCGTGGGTGCAGGCGGCAGCCCAGAACGCACGTCGCGTCGTCAGCGTGTGCACAGGAGCGTTCCTCGCCGCGCAGGCCGGCCTGCTCGACGGCTGTGCCGCCACGACGCACTGGGCGTTCGCAGGTCAAATGGCTCGCGAATTCACCTCTGTCGCAGTCGATCCCGACCCGATCTTCGTACGAAGCTCGGAGAAGGTGTGGACGGCAGCCGGTGTCACCGCAGGCATCGACCTGGCCCTGTCGCTGGTCGAGGACGATTACGGCACCGACGCCGCGCAGACCGTCGCCCGCTGGCTGGTGCTGTATCTGCGCAGGCCCGGCGGGCAGACGCAGTTCGCCGCCCCGGTGTGGATGCCGCGCGCCAAGCGCGCCCCGATCCGCGACGTGCAGGACGCCATCGATTCTGAACCCGGTGGCGCGCACAGCATTCCGGAGCTGGCTCGGCGCGCCGCGATGAGCCCACGGCACTTCACCCGCGTTTTCACCGACGAAGTCGGCGAGGCGCCAGGTGCCTACGTCGAGCGGATCCGCACCGAAGCCGCCCGACGCCAGCTCGAGGAGACCGACGACACCGTCACCGTCATCGCGTCGCGCTGTGGTTTCGGTACCGCGGAAACGTTGCGCCGCAACTTCGTTCGTCGGCTCGGCGTTTCGCCCGACCATTACCGCAAGACATTCGCATAACCCACAAGGAGATGACAATGACACAGATCGCGATCGTGGTGTACCCCGGTTTCACCGCACTCGACTTCATCGGACCGTACGAGGTGCTGCGCAACCTGCCCGACGCCGAGGTGCGGTTCGTGTGGCACCAGGCAGGCCCGATCATCGCCGACTCGGGTGTGCTGATCGTCGGCGCCACGCATTCGTTCGACGAAACCCCGTCGCCTGACGTGCTCCTGGTGCCCGGCGGCATGACGACGATGGAGCACGCTCGCGACGAGAAGCTGCTCGAGTGGGTGCGTCAGGTACACCAAACCGCCAGCTGGACAGTGTCGGTGTGCTCGGGTTCGGTCATCCTCGCCTCTGCCGGCCTGCTCGAAGGCAAGCGGGCGACGTCGCACTGGATGGCGTTGACCGCGTTGAAGGCGCTGGGCGCCACGCCCGTCAGCGACGAGCGGATTGTGCACGAAGGCAACATCGTGACCGGGGCCGGCGTGTCGGCGGGCATCGACGTGGCGATGTGGCTGGCCGGCCAGATCGCGGGCGAGGGTCGCGCCAAGACGATTCAGCTGGCCATCGAATACGACCCGCAGCCGCCGTTCGACTCCGGCCACATGTCGAAGGCGTCCGCGACGACCAAGGCGTCGGCCACGGCGCTGCTCAGCAAGGGGATGGTCAGCCCCACACAGCTCAAGGCCACCACGGCGCTGCTGTGGGATGGCGCCATCCGGACCGTCCGCAACCGCCGCAAGCGGCGGCTTGTGGAGTCGCAGCCGCGCTGAGCGCGGGTCGCGCGCCACAAATCGCTCTCAAGTAGCGTCGTCGAGGTGAATTTGGCCTACGACGAACGCGGCAGCGGCGACCCGGTGGTGTTCATTGCGGGACGCGGCGGCGCCGGCCGCACCTGGCACCTGCACCAGGTGCCCGAGTTCCAGCGCGCGGGCTACCGCGTCATCACATTCGACAACCGCGGCATCGGCGAGACCGAGAATGCCAGCGGATTCACCACCGAGACGATGGTGGCCGACACCGCCGCGCTGATCGAGAAGCTCGACGCCGCTCCTGCCCGCATCGTGGGGGTCTCGATGGGGGCGTTCCTCGCCCAGGAGCTGATGGTCGCCCGCCCCGATCTGGTCAGCAGGGCGGTGCTGATGGCCACCCGCGGTCGTGCCGACCGCGCCCGCGAGTTCTTCCGCAACGCCGAGTGGGAGTTCGCCGACTCAGGCATCCGGCTACCACCGAGCTTTGACGCGAAAATACGTCTGCTGGAAAGCTTTTCACCGCGAACGCTCAACGATGACAAAGCGGTCGCAGACTGGATCGACATGTTCACCATGTGGCCGACCAAGCCGACGCCTGGCCTGCGCACCCAACTGGCCATCGGGCCCACTGGCAACCGGCTGCCTGCATACCGAGGTATTACGGCCCCTACGCTGGTGATCGGGTTCGCCGACGACGTGGTGCTGCCGCCGCACCTGGGCCGCGAGGTCGCCGACGCCATCCCGAACGGCCGCTACCTGGAAATACCCGACACCGGGCACCTCGGCTTCATCGAGAAGCCGCAGGAGGTCAACGCCGCGGCCCTGAAATTCTTCGCAGATAGTCTGTAGTGGTGAATCCATCGACGGCGCAGGCGCGGATAGTCGTCGACGAACTGATCCGCGGCGGCGTCCGCGACGTCGTGTTGTGCCCGGGTTCGCGCAACGCGCCGCTGGCGTTTGCCCTGCACGACGCTGACCGCGCAGGCCGGGTCCGGCTGCACGTCCGCATCGACGAGCGCACTGCGGGCTTTCTCGCGATCGGGCTGGCGGTGGCCGAACGGGCCCCGGTTTGTGTCGCGATGACGTCGGGCACCGCGGTGGCCAACCTCGGGCCCGCGGTGGTTGAGGCCAACTACGCCCGAGTGCCGTTGATCGTGTTGTCGGCCAACCGGCCCTACGAGCTGCTAGGCACCGGAGCCAACCAGACCTTCGAGCAGCTGGGCTATTTCGGCACCCAGGTACGCGAGAACATCAGCCTCGGACTTGCCGAGGGTTCGCCTGAACGGATGGATTCGCTTAACGCGCAATGGCGTTCGGCCACCTGTCGAGTTCTGGTGGCCGCCAAGGGATCCCGATCCGCAAATGCGGGACCGGTGCAGTTCGACATCCCGCTGCGCGAGCCGCTGGTGCCCAGCGCGGACGAGACCATGTCGTACGCGCCCGAGGGCCGCCCGAACGGCAAGCCGTGGACCCACACGCCGCCGGTCACGTTCGACCAGCCGCTCGACATCGACCTGACGCCCGACACGGTCGTCATCGCTGGGCACGGCGCGGGCGTGCACCCCAATCTGGCGGCGCTGCCAACGGTGGCCGAGCCCACCGCCCCGCCGCCCGCCAACCCGCTGCACCCGTTCGCCCTGCGGCTGGTGCACCCGCAGCAGGTCATCATGCTGGGCCGCCCGACGCTGCACCGGCCGGTGTCATCGCTGCTGGCCGATCCATCGGTACCGGTCTACGCGCTCACCACCGGCCCACGCTGGCCGGATGTATCCGGAAACTCGCAGGCCACCGGCACCAGGGCGGTCACCTCCGGCGAACCGAACCCCACCTGGCTGCATCGCTGTGCCGAGGTGAACCGGCACGCCGTCGAAGCGGTCCGCAGTCAGCTCGCGGCCCATCCGCTGACGACCGGGCTGCATGTTGCGGCGGCAGTGGCCGATGCGATGCGCCCTGGCGATCAGCTGGTGCTCGGCGCGTCGAACCCGGTCCGCGACGCCGCGCTGGTTGGGCTGAGCACCCAGGGCATCAAGGTCAGGTCCAACCGCGGCGTCGCTGGCATCGACGGCACGCTGTCGACGGCGATCGGCGCCGCGCTGGCGCACGACGGCCGAACCATCGCCCTGGTCGGCGACCTGACGTTCGTGCATGACAGCTCCGGCCTGCTGATCGGGCCGACGGAACCGACTCCGCGCAACCTGACGATCGTCGTTTCCAACGACAACGGCGGCGGCATCTTCGAACTGCTCGAGCAGGGCGACCCACGGTTCTCCGACGTCTCGTCGCGGATCTTCGGCACCCCGCACGACGTCGATGTCGGTGCGCTGTGCCGGGCGTATCACGTGGAGAGCAGACAGATAGAGGTCAACGACCTCGTCGGCGCGCTGGACGAACCGTTCGAAGGGATGCGCGTGCTGGAGGTGAAGGCCGACCGGTCGTCGCTGCGTGCACTGCATGCATCGATCAAGGCTGCGCTGTGAGCACGACGAGCCCAATCATGTTGGCGCGCAAGCTGTTACCACGGTTGGCCGCAGTTCCCAACGAGACTCGAAGGCAGCGGATTCTGCGGCGGGTCCGGATCGGCATCGTGGCCGTGGCGTGCTTGGTGACGCTGCAGTCGGTGCTCCTGGTGCTCGGCGCGTGGCGCAACGACCGGCAGATCGAACGGCATATGGGCGTCGCAGAGGCCAGCGTGCTCGACGCCGGCCCGCGGCGCTCGACCATCGAGTTCGTCACGCCCGATCGCATCACCTACCGCCCCGAACTCGGCGTGCTGTACCCGTCCGAGCTGGAAGACGGCATGCGCATCTATGTCGAGTACGACGTGAACAACCCCGATCTGGTGCGGGTGCGGGACCGCAACGCGTCGCTGGCGATCGTCCCCGCAGGCTCGATCGCAGTGGTCGGCTGGCTGATCGCCGGGGCAGCACTCTTCGGCGTCACCCTGGTCGAAAAGCGCCTCACCGCTGACGCCGAGCAGACGCAGAATCGCACGCAGACGGCCTGATTAGTGCGATTCTGCGTCTGCTCGCGCCAGAAACATGACCTCAAATGACACAGATTTGTGTTATTTCAGTCATCAGCGTACGGTCGCGGGCATGCCGTCGGATGCGGAACTCACCTACGCCGACCACATGGGACGGTTCTATGCCCGTCGCTATGGTTACCCGCCGATGGTCGGGCGCGTGCTCGGCTATCTCTCGGTGTGCGATCCGCGTGAGCAGACGCTCGGCGAACTCAGCGAGGCACTGCTGGCCAGCCGCAGCGCCATCGCTGGGGCCGTCAAGACACTGGAAGACCTCGGTTCGTTGCGCCGCTCACGGGCGGCGGGCCAGCGTGCCGACCGGGTCTTTGTCGACGTAAATTCCTCGCGCGCAACTGGTTTCGACGTATCCGAGTACCGGGAAATGGGCGAGCTGGCCCGTGAGGGTCTCCAGACGATTGACGGTCCTGTCGAGCGACGCGCGGTGCTGCTGGAGATGGCTGCCCTCGCCGACTTTCTCACCGACCGGATCCCCGCCCTGCACGAGGAGTGGAAGAAGCATCGTGAGTCCCTGCGCACGCAAGGCGAGCTGCCATGACAGCGTCGACGGAGTCGGTACTGCCAGGATTGCCGATGCAGCGCCCAGAAGGCCAACCGTTCGATCCGCCCGCGGAACTGGCGCGCATCCGCGAGGAACGGCCGCTGTGCCGAATGTTGTTCCCCGACGGCCACGTTGGCTGGTTGGCGACCGGACACGCCCAGGTGCGCGAGATGCTGGCCGATCGGCGATTCAGCTCACGATACGAGCTGTTGCACCTGCCCTATTCGATTCCCGGCGCCGACGAGTTGCCTGCGGCCGCGCCCGGTGACCTCAGCGGCGTCGACGCGCCTCACCACACCCGGTACCGCAGGTTGCTCGCCGGCAAGTTCACAGTCCGCCGGATGCGACAACTGGCCGACCGCACCGCGCAGATCACCGCCGACACACTGGATGCGATGGAGCGCCACGGTCCGCCGCTGGATCTGGTGACGGCGTACGCTCAGCCGATTCCTGCCCTGCTGATCTGCGAAATGCTCGGTGTCCCTTACGAAGACCGTCAACAGTTTCAAGATCACGCGCAGACGGTGACGGGCCTCAACGCCACCATGGAAGAGCGCGGGCAGGCGTGGCTGGCGGTCACCGAATACATCGACCGGCTGGCGCGGGCCAAGCGCACCGACCCCACCGACGACATCCTCAGCGATATGACCGAAAGCGATCTAGCCGACGACGAGCTCGCTGGGCTCGGCAGCTTCCTGCTGGGCGCCGGGTTGGACACCACCGCCAACATGCTCGGCCTTGGCGTCTTCGCCCTCCTTCAGCACCCCGAACAGCTTGCCGCGTGGCGCGCGGAACCCGAACTGTCCGACACCGCTGTCGAGGAACTCATGCGCTACCTGAGCATCACCCCGATCGGGGCACGCGCGGCACTCGAAGACGTCGAAATCGGCGGCCAGCTCATCAAAGCCGGCGAAACGGTGACGCTATCGATTCAGGCGGCCAACCGCGATCCGCTGCGCTTCGCACATCCCGACGTGCTCGACATCCGGCGCAACGCCGGTGGCCAGCTGGGATTCGGGTTCGGTGCCCATCAATGCCTTGGTCAGCATCTGGCGCGCATGGAGATGCGGATCGCCTTCCCCGCCTTGCTGTCTCGGTTTCCGACACTGCGTCTGGCCCAGCCCGCCGATACGGTGCCGCTGCGCAGCGACTGCGATATCTACGGGGTGTACAGACTGCAGGTCGCGTGGTGACGCGCGTCAGGACTGAATGAGCTTGTTCAGCCAGTCGTTGTCGTAGATGTCGAGCTTCTCGTCGTTGGCGACGTCGTAAACGGTTGGCGTGCCGGTCTCTAACAGGTCGATCTCGAACAGGTACTCGAAGTTCGCGTTGTCCATCGCGGTGACATCCACCGCTTCGTCGCCGGTGGCGATCTTCGAGACGACGTTCTCGGGCATGCCCGCCTGCTTGGCCATGTCGGCCATCTCGTCGTCGGTGGGACCGGGCCCGCCGGGATCCTGGTTGGCCCACAGCTCCTCGACGAACCGCTGCAGCTGGGCGCCGGTCGCTTTCTGTCCGTCCGACTCTTCTGCCGCCAGGAATAGTGCATTGCTCACCCGCGCCGAGTGCCCGCCTGCCCCGTTGTCGAGGAATGTCACTGGGCGGTAGGTGACTTTCAGCGCGCCGACGCCGATGTAGTAGGCGAGCTGATCACCGAAATCGGCCTGCAGGTCGGCGCAGTGGCTGCACTGCGGTTCGGTGAAGATCTCGATCTTGGCCGGGGCGTCGTCGAAGCCTGCCACGACGCCGTAGCCGTCTTCACTCAGTGCGAGCGGCGATCTGTTCGGATCGGGCTGCGCCGTGCCGGACACCTGTTTGGTGCAGCCGACCGCAGTCAGCATCAGCACGATCGTCACCACCACCACGGCCGGGGATATCCGCATGTCACCGCCCTTCTCTGGTGCGCACGATACTGGATAGCCAGTGCGCGAATCAGCCGTTCATCGGCACGAGATCTTTGCGTGTCGTATCCCCAGAGGCAACCTTCGCGAAAGTCGGCGCTGCCACTATCTTGGTGTGCGCGTTGCAATCGTCGCAGAGTCTTTCCTCCCGAATGTCAACGGCGTTACCAACTCGGTGCTTCGGGTGATCGAGCATCTCCGCCGCACCGGTCACGAAGCTCTGGTCATCGCCCCCGACACGCCTCGGGGTGAGCCGCCCGCCGACAAGATCCACGATGGCGTGCGCGTACATCGGGTGCCGTCCCGAATGTTCCCGAAGGTCACGTCGCTGCCGCTGGGTATGCCTCGACCACGGATGGTCGGGGTGCTGCGCGGATTTGAGCCCGACGTAGTGCATCTGGCGTCACCGGCGCTTCTCGGCTACGGCGGATTACACGCCGCCCGCTACCTGGGCATCCCGACCGTCGCCGTGTTCCAGACGGACGTCGCAGGTTTCGCCGAGAGCTACGGAGTCGGTGCCGCCTCGCGCGCCGCCTGGGCGTGGACACGGCACCTGCACAAGCGCGCCGACCGTACGCTCGCACCTTCGACGTCCGCGATGGAAAACCTCGCGGCGCATGGGATCCCGCGAGTGCACAAATGGGCACGCGGTGTGGACATCACCGGCTACGCCCCTTCGGCGCGCGACGAGACTCTTCGCAAGGCGTGGTCGCCGGACGGCAAACCGATCGTCGGGTTCGTCGGCAGGCTCGCGCCTGAGAAGCACGTCGAACGCCTGCGGGTGCTGGCGCAGCGCGACGACCTGCAACTGGTGATCGTCGGTGACGGCGTCGATGCGGCCAAGCTCGAATCCGCGCTGCCGTCAGCGGTTTTCACCGGCGCCCTGTACGGCGACGAACTTGCTACCGCGTACGCCAGCATGGATGTCTTCGTCCACCCCGGCGAACACGAAACGTTCTGCCAGGCGGTGCAGGAGGCGATGGCGTCCGGGCTTCCGGTGATCGCTCCCGACGCCGGCGGTCCGCGAGATCTGGTCGCGCCTTATCGCACCGGATTGTTGCTCCCCGTCAGCGAATTCGAGGCCCGGCTGCCCGAATCCGTCGACCATCTGATCGCCGAGCGGCAGCGCTACTCGCCGGCCGCCCGCCGCAGCGTGCTGGGCCGGACGTGGCCCGCGATCTGCGACGAGCTGCTCGGCCACTACGAGGACGTGCAAGGGGCGCGGCGGCTCAAGGCGGCGTGATCAGCCCTGCGCTTCCACGGCGACCGGCTGCCACTCTTCCCATGTCTTGAGCCGGTTTTCGTAGTCGGCCTTGGCCAGCTGCAGCGGCAGCTCACCAAAGAACACCCTCAGCGGCGGGTTCTCGGCGTCGACGATCTTGAGCACGGCGCGTGCGGACGCCGTGGGGTCGCCGGGTTTCGAGACGCGCTGCGCACGTAGCCGCTGGGCCTCCTCGTGCGCTTCGGCGTAAGCAGGCAGTTGTTCGGAGTGTTTGGACGACGAGCCGGCCCAGTCCGTGGAGAACCCGCCGGGCTCGATCAGCGTGACGTGGATGCCGAACGACGCGACTTCCTGCGCCAGCGCCTGCGAGAAGCCCTCCAGCGCCCATTTGGAGGCGTGGTAGATGCCGACGTTCTGGAACGCGGTGATCCCGCCGATCGACGACACCTGGAGGATGTGTCCGCTGCGCTGTGCGCGCAGGTACGGCAACGCGGCCTGGGTGATCCACAGCGCGCCGAACACATTCGCCTCGATCTGATCGCGCGCGTCCTTCTCGGAGAGCTCCTCGATGAAGCCGAAGTGCCCGTAGCCCGCGTTGTTGACGACGATGTCGAGCCTGCCGAAGTGGTCGTGGGCCTGCTTGACGGCGGCGAAGTCCGCGTCGCGATCGGTCACGTCGAGCGCGATCGGCAGCAGCGCGTCGCCGTACTTCTGCTTCAGGTCGTCCAGGGTCGCGGTGTCCCGCGCGGTGCCCGCTACCTTGTCGCCGCGCTCGAGGGCCGCGATCGCCCATTCGCGGCCGAAGCCACGCGATGTTCCGGTGATAAACCAAACTTTTTCAGTCACGTCTCACGACAATGCCCATTTTGGTGCTCCCCATTCCCGTCGCAAGCATGTTCACAGGTAGCGTCGGCCCCGTGAGCCGGGCGACGCTGGACAAAGACCCCCACGAGGTGGCGTCGATGTTCGACGCCGTCGCGCGCCGTTACGACCTGACCAACACCGTGCTCTCGCTCGGGCAGGACAGATTCTGGCGCAGGGCAACGCGCTCAGCGCTGCGGATCGGCCCCGGCGACAAGGTGCTCGACCTGGCGGCGGGCACCGCGGTCTCCACGGTGGAACTGGCAGCCTCGGGGGCATGGTGTGTAGCCGCTGACTTCTCGGTCGGCATGCTGGCCGCGGGTGCCGGCAGGCGGGTGCCGAAGGTGGCCGGCGACGCCACGCGGCTGCCATTCGACGACGGCGTGTTCGACGGAGTGACGATCAGCTTCGGGCTGCGCAACGTCGTCGACCATTCGGCGGCGCTGCGCGAGATGGCGCGGGTCACCAGGCCCGGCGGGCGGTTGGTGGTGTGCGAGTTCTCGACGCCGACGAACCGGCTGTTCGCCACCGCATACAAGGAGTACTTGATGCAGGCGCTGCCCCGGATGGCGAGCGCGTTCTCGTCGAACCCGGATGCCTACGTCTATCTGGCCGAGTCGATCCGCGCCTGGCCCGATCAAGCCCAACTGGCACACCGGATTTCAGCCGCAGGCTGGTCGGCGGTGCGGTGGCGCAACCTATCCGGCGGCATCGTCGCGCTGCACGCCGCGACCAAGCCGCAGCGTTAGTTGATGCCCTGAATGCCGGTGCCGGTATTCGGCGGCAACACGATGTCGCCCATGCTCTGTTGCGCTGGGGGAGAGGTCGGTTCGCTGGCCGGGGCGCACACGCCGGCGTAAAGCAATTCCTCGCACGGGCCAGCGGGATTTGCGGCCGCAGGGGCGGCCAGCCCTAGGGCGGCGCCCGCTATCGCGGTCGCGGCCAATACCAATTTCAACCGGGACATCATGGATCCTTCCGCTGACCCTTGAATCAACCCGTATTCGATGAAGGATAGTCCCGTCGCCGGTCCGATGGACAGCGTTGATTAGTGGGCTCAACCGTTAGCTCAGCTCTGCACACGGCTGACGTGGGGTTAGGTCCCAGCGGCGTCGGATGCGTTGCGCTCGAAGCACATTAAGGGTGCCTGCGTCCGCTGACCGCTCGCCGGACGTGGTCGGCGATCAGTTCATACATCCGCCGGGTGATATCGGTCGCGTCGCTCATGATGTTGTAGCCGTGATCGACGCCCTGCACGTCGTGGTACTCGGCGAGTGAGCCTGCCGCATCGAGTTTGTCCGCATACCGTTTGGCTTCATTGCGCAGGCGGTCGAATTCGGCGGTGATCACCAGGGCGGGCGCGATGCCGGCGAGCTCGTCGGCGTTGGTACCCCATGCGGGTGAGGCCAATCGGTGCCGGCGCTGCGCGCGATCGGGAATGTAGGCGGTGTCGAACACCTCACCCATCCATGGCTTCAGCAGAGCGCGCGGTCCCAAGGGTGAGCCCTTGTCGGCGGTCGGAGTTGCAAGGTCCAGCGGTGCGTAGTGCAGCACCTGCAACGCGATTGGGGGTCCGCCGCTTTCGAGTGCCATCCGCGATGCGGCCGCCGACAGGTTGCCTCCGGCGCTCTGACCTCCGACGCACAGCCGACTGCCGTCCCAGTCGCGCTCCTGTGCGGCCGCCCAAAGCAGCACGTCGTAGATCTGCTCCACCGGTACGGGGAAGCGCTCGTGCGGCGCCAACGCGTAATCAGTATTGATCGCAACGACATTGGCGTTGGCGGCGAGGTATCTGCACCACGGGTCATCCTGTTCGCGGTGTCCGACCACGAACCCGCCGCCGTGGACGTTGACGTACACGCCGGCCGGCGTTGCGTTCGGGTGGTAGATCGTCGCGGCGACGGTTCCGTGCCGGGTAGCGATGGTGGCCTCAGTGGTATGGCCGGCGATGTCGGGAAATCTGACCCCGGGTTTTGGGGCCGGGTTGACGACGGCGGCGAACAGCCGCGACACGGTGTCGGCCACGAGCGGCCTGGAAAGTATCGACACGTTTCTCCTTACGCGTTCGGCGATCAGTACCCGTCGGCCGCGATGACGGCGTCGGTGAACTCCTGCGGCGCCTCCTGCGGCACGTTGTGCCCGATCCCGTCCAGGACGCGGTGCGAGTAGGGGCCCGTGAACATCTTGCGGTAGGACGCGCCGTCCTTGTTGGGGCCGTCGAAGTCGCTGCCGATGGTGATCGTCGGCACGGTGATCGGCGGGTTGGCGGCCAGCTTGCGGTCGAGGTCGTCGTATTGCGGTTCGCCGGGTGCCAGGCTCAGCCGCCAGCGGTAGTTGTGGATCACGATGTCGACGTGGTCGGAGTTCGTGAACGCCGCAGCGGTGCGGTCATAGGTGGCGTCGTCGAACTTCCACGTCGGTGAGGCTTCCTGCCAGATCAGCTTGTTGAAGTCGTGGAGGTTCTCGCGGTAGCCGTCGACACCTCGCTGCGTGGTGAAGTAGTACTGGTACCACCAACCGTGTTCGGCCTGCGGGCTCAAAGGTCGTTGATTGGCAACGAGATTCACGATGAGATAACCGCTGACCGGCACCAGTGCCTTGACCCGATCGGGCCACAGCGCGGCGACGACGTCGGCCGTCCTTGCGCCCCAGTCGAACCCCGCGATCACCGCGCGCGGGATCTGCAGCGCATCCATGAACGCGATGACGTCAGTGGCAAGGACGGCCTGCTGCCCGTTGCGCACGGTGTCCGCCGAAAGGAACCGCGTGCTGCCGTAACCGCGGAGGTACGGCACGAGCACGCGGTATCCGCGGGCGGCCAACAGCGGTGCCACGTCGACGTAGCTGTGGATGTCGTAGGGCCAGCCGTGCAGGAGGACGACCGGCGGACCGTCGGCTGGTCCGTCCTCGGCATACCCGATGTTCAGTACGCCCGCGTCGACCTGCTTGAGCGACGCGAACGACGTGCGCGAAGGCGGTGGTGCGGCGGACGAAGGTGCTGATGCACAGGAAGCCAACGAGGTCGCGGCGGCGGCGAGTCCGACGGTGCGGGCGAATTCGCGTCTAGTGATCACCGCGCACATGCTGGCCGACGCAAAATGGACTTGCAAGTCCACCCCGGCTAGCCGGATCGCGCATCCCATATCTGCCGGGTCTGCGCGCCGACATGAGGGTCGTGGGTCTGCTGGAAATTGCGTCCACCACGCCCGAAAGTGGCGACGATGGCCGCGGGTACCTCGGGTTCGGTCAATGGTTGGGGCAGCCACCGGGTGGGCCGGACATGAACGAGATCAACTGCAGCGGCCGCGTCGTCGGCGTCGTAGAAGTACTGTCCGTCGATGCGGCCCAGCCAGTACAGCCCATCGCTGTCACGGGTCCACACAAACGAGCCGTCGTCGAGCTCGGCGAACCGGGCAATGCGGCGAGCAAGCCGGTCATCGGCGCTCGTGGCGCCGCCAAAGCCGCAGAGTCCTAGCGCTTTCGCGCGGTCAATGGTCGCATCGAGGTCAACGTCGTCGCGCGGCGACCGCATCGGCGCACGGTAGACGCACGTCTGGGCGGGCATATGCGTGGATACCCGATATGCTGCTTTCTGCTCAACCCGCTGATAGGAGTCCGGTGGTGGCCACGTTCTGGCGCTACATCCGCATCCAGCTGACGATCTTCGTCTTCGGTTGCGTCGGACCGATCTTTCTCGTCATTTTCTTTACGACACAACCCGATCCGTCCACCAAATTTTTCTACTGGGCCGGGCTGTTCATCACCGCGGCCGACGTGCTCATCGCCCTCGCCCTCACCAATTCCAGCGACCCGGACAAGCCGCCCGCCGATACCCGCATCGCGCTGGCGCTGGCCAAGCGGAAGCAATCCGACTAACCCCGCGAGCGACCGAGTCTGTACGCGACACACCGCGAAAGTATGTACAAACGCGGTCGCTCGTCGGGCCAACGGGAGCCCAGGCTCAGCTGAACGGTTTGCGGCCGTCGAGGCGCTGAGAACCCGCGCCAGCCCGTCGCCATACGCGGGCAATCCAGTCGGCGTCCTCGTCGGTGACGAAGTTGCCCATCACCCGCACCGCGATGTTCATCAAGAATTCCGATCGCATCGCGATGGGGCCCGTCGACGGCAGGAAGCGCGGAATCGTCAGCAGCAGCGCGAGCCGGCGCGCGACGGAGAACCCCTGCGCATAATGCGCCCGCAGCAAGGCCGGCCACGCGGACGTCATGTCGCCGGTGCCGAGCAGCTCGGCGGCCAACCGTCCGGTCTCCAGCCCGTAGTCGATGCCCTCGCCGTTGAGCGGGTTGACGCAGGCCGCCGCGTCGCCGATCAGCATCCAGTTCGGCCCCGCCACCCCCGACACCGCGCCGCCCATCGGCAGCAGGGCCGACAACCCCGCGCGGGGCTCGCCGGTAAAGCCCCACTCCTCGCGACGAAGCCCGGTGTAGAACGACATCAGCGGCCGCAGCGCCGCGTCGGCGGGCCGCTTCGACGTCGCCAGCGCCCCGACGCCGATGTTCACCTCGCCGTTGCCGAGCGGGAAGATCCAGCCGTAGCCAGGCAGCACCGCGCCCTCCGGCGAGCGCAGTTCAAGATGCGAGGTTATCCACGGCTCGTTGCTGCGCGGCGTCGCGATGTACCCCCGGATCGCCACCCCGTACACCGTCTCCTTATGCCATCGACGGCCAAGGACGCGACCGAGAGTGGAGCGCGCCCCGTCGGCGACGATCAGGTGCTCACACCCGATCTCCGCCCCGGAATCCAGCAGCAGCGAGGACACCCGGCCCGACGAATCATGGCGCACATCAACGGCTTTCACGCCGAGCAGCATCTTGGCGCCCTCATCGACAGCGACAAGACGGATGCGGTCGTCGAGCTCGGTGCGCGGCACCGCGCTGCTCACCGGTGGGAACGACGGGCCCGGCCACTCGACCTCAACGTCGGCGCCGAACCCCGACAGTCGCAGTCCGCGGTGCGCGATCCGGCTCTCCAGCCAGGGGCCCAGGCCCAGTAGCTGCATCTCGGCGACGGCGCGCGGTGTCAGTCCGTCGCCGCAGGCTTTGTCGCGAGGAAACTGCGCGGAATCGATCACCAGCACGTCGCGCCCGGCGCGGCACGCCCACGCGGCCGCCGCGGAACCGGCTGGCCCGGCCCCGACGACGACCACGTCCGCCCTGGTGTTCATGACTCCCAGTATGTTGGCAGGGTGAGGACACCGGCGAGCGTGGTGGCGGGCGTGGATTTCGGCGACGCCGGTTTCGCGCAGGATGTCCGCGACGGGGTGGCTCGTATCGAGGACCTGATGTCCACTGAGCTGGGCAAAGCCGATCAGCTGATGTCCGAAGCGGTTCAGCATCTGTTCCAGGCCGGCGGCAAGCGGTTCCGCCCGCTATTCACGGTGCTGTCCGCCCGCCTGGGGCCGGACCCCGACGCCTGGCAGGTCGACGTGGCGGGCGCGGTCATCGAGCTGGTGCACCTGGCGACGCTGTACCACGACGACGTGATGGACGAGGCGCAGGTGCGGCGCGGCGCTCCGAGCGCGAATGCCCGGTGGAGCAACAACATCGCGATCCTGGCGGGCGACTATCTGTTCGCGACGGCCTCACGCCTGGTGTCCCGGCTGGGCCCGGAGGCGGTGCGGGTGATTGCCGACACGTTCGCGCAGTTGGTCACCGGTCAGATGCGCGAGACGCGCGGGGTGGCAGAAGGCACCGACGAGGTCGAGCATTACCTGAAGGTGGTGTACGAGAAGACGGCCTGCCTGATCGCGGCGTCCGGCCGGTTCGGGGCCACGTTCTCGGGCGCGGACGAAGAGCAGATCGAGCGGCTGAGCCGGCTCGGCGGAATCGTCGGGACCGCGTTCCAGATCTCCGACGACATCATCGACATCGACAGCGATCCCGACGAATCCGGCAAGGTTCCTGGCACCGATCTGCGGGAGGGCGTGCACACCCTGCCGGTGCTCTACGCCCTGCGTGAAACCGGCACCGACGCGAATCGGCTACGGGAGCTGCTGGCCGGCCCGGTGGAAAACGACGATGACCTGGCCGAGGCGCTGCGGCTGCTGCGCACGTCGCCGGGCATGGCGAAGGCCAAGGAGACCGTCGCGCAGTACGCGGCGCGCGCCCGTGAGGAACTGACCAATCTCCCGGACGGCCCGGGTCGCCAGGCGCTGATAACCCTGGTGGACTACACCGTGAACCGTCACGGCTAAACACTTCCGGAACCAGATGCGGCCAGTGGTGCGTTGACTCAGCGATGACTCTGCCGGTTTCGAGTAGGAAGAAGCCACGATGACCTGGCATCCGCACGCCAACAGGCTAAAGACGTTCCTGTTGCTGGTGGGATTCTCGACGCTGATCGTGTTCATCGGCGCGCTATTCCAGAGCAGGGCGATTCTGGGCCTTGCGGTGCTGTTCGCCGTGGGTATGAACGCGTACGTCTACTTCAACAGCGACAAGATGGCGCTGCGCGCGATGCACGCCCAGCCGGTCAACGAGATGCAGGCACCTGCGATGTACCGCATCGTGCGTGAGTTGGCGACGACGGCGCGCCAGCCGATGCCCAGGCTGTACATCAGCGATACTGCCGCGCCCAATGCGTTCGCGACGGGCCGCAATCCGCGCAACGCGGCGGTGTGCTGCACGACGGGCATCCTGCAGATTCTCAACGAGCGAGAGCTGCGCGCCGTGCTTGGCCACGAACTCAGCCACGTGTACAACCGGGACATCCTGATCTCGTGTGTGGCAGGCGCGATGGCGTCGGTGATCACCGCGCTGGCCAACCTGGCCTTCTTCGCGAGCATGTTCGGCGGGAATCGCGATGGAGGCACGAATCCCTTTGCCATCCTGCTGGTTTCGCTGCTCGGCCCGATCGCGGCCACAGTGATCCGGCTGGCGGTGTCGCGGTCGCGGGAGTACCAGGCCGACCAGTCCGGTGCGGAGCTGACGGGCGATCCGCTGTCGCTGGCGTCGGCGTTGCGCAAGATCAGCGCGGGGGTGCAGCAGGCGCCGCTGCCGCCGGAGCCGCAGCTAGCCGATCAGGCGCACCTGATGATCGCCAACCCGTTCCGCTCGGGCGAGAAGATCGGCAAGTTGTTCTCGACGCACCCGCCGGTCGAGGACCGGATCCGCCGGCTCGAGGAGATGGCCGGCCGGTAAAAGCGATTTGGGCGCGGTTATCCACGCTGAGCGACGGTTAGCGCGCCGAAATCGCAGGTAACGCCCGTCTGGTGGGCGCCGATGTGTAGGGCATGCTGCAGGTCACATCCCCACCCTCTACTGTGTGGACCGTGCTGAACAGAATGCTGATCGGCGTCGCCGGGGCTGCGGGGGCGGCCGTGCTCGGCATGCCCGGCCTTGCCGCAGCGCAGCCGGCACCGCCCCCGCCACCGCCGCCGCCCAACGTCAACGCGCTCGCACCGGTCAAGCTGTCCGAGTACGCCGTGATGGACAACACTTGGTACGCCTTCTCCACACCCGACGGGCTGACCTGTGTGCTGCAACGCACCGGTGGCTACGGGTGCAGCGGGCCGATCCCCGCGGCGCCCAACGGTGCGAACCTTGTCAGCGGCGGCCCGGGCCCCGCGTCGTTCGCCAGCAGCCCGGCACCGGTGTTCGCGGTCGCAGGCGCTGCCAAGCCTCTGCCGGCCGGGTCGCGTATGAGCTACGGCACCGTCAGCTGCGGCAACGACGGCGTGAACACGACGTGTGTCGACAACCGCAACCAGTCGGGCTTCGTGATCAGCCCTGCGGGCAGTTTCACGTTCGGTGAGTCGAACCCGCTGCTGGACCGGCCAGAGGGCACGAACCCGTACTTCAACTGACGTAGACGCGCTGCAGAAAGTCGTCGACCAACGGCACGACCTGGCCTAGATGCGTCTCCAATAGCCAATGCCCGCCATCAAAGAGGTGGACGTCGGCGCCGGGTAGGTCGCGCTCGTACGCCCGCGCGGACTTCTCCGGCATGTAGCCGTCGTTCACTCCCCACACGATCAGCGTCGGCGGTTGATGTGATCGCAGGTACTCCTGCTCCTTCGGAAACCACTCCAGCGTCGTCGGTTGGTCTTCGAGAAGCCGGATGGTGTTCGCCAGCCGGTCCGGGGTGGACATCAACGACCAGTGCAGCATCCACAGGTCGGGGCTGATGCGTTCGGCCATGTTATCGGGAACCTCGCCGACGAACTCGCTTTCGAAGCCGGCGAGCGTGACGTGGCGGGCGATGCGGCGGCGTGCGTCGGGGCCCGGGTCGTTCCACGATTCCTTGAGGAAGTCGTACTTCGGACCAAAGGCGTCCTCGTAGATGTCGCCGTTCTGAATGACTAGCCCGGCAATCCGTTCGGGCGCGGCCAGTGCCAGCCGGATGCCGAACTGCGAGCCGTAGTCGTGCAGCCATACGATGTAGCGTGTCAAACCCATGGCCTCGACGAAGGCCTGCAAGAACTCGGCATACGCGTCGAACGTGTAGCCGAAGTCGTCCGGCGAAGGCGTTGCGCTGTAACCCCATCCGGGCATATCGGGTGCGATCAGCCGCCACCGGCCACCGAGAGCCGCCATGAGATCGCGGTAGATGAACGACGATGCGGGGTAGCCGTGCGGCAACAACACCACCGGGGCGTCTGGCGGACCCGCCTCACGATAAAACGTGTCGATACCGTCGACGGTTATCCGGCGATGCGAAACCGGAACTGCTTGACGCTGCATCGTTCTCTCCTCAGACCAACCCTAGGCCCAGCATGGCGTCTGCCACAGTGCAGAACCCGGAGATGTTGGCGCCTGCGACATAGTCTCCCGGCACCCCGTATTCATCGGCCGCACATACACATCGCTGATGAATGGCACTCATGATCGCCCGCAGTCGCTCCTCGGTGTCCTCGAAGCTCCACCGATCTCGGCCTGCGTTCTGCTGCATCTCGAGACCGGAGGTCGCGACGCCCCCTGCATTGGCGGCCTTGCCCGGTCCGAACGCGATCCCCGCATCGCGGAATAGTTCTAGCGCGTCTGGTGTGGTCGGCATGTTCGCACCTTCGCCGACGGCGATGCAGCCGTTCCTCAGTAGGTTTCTCGCGGCTTCGGCATCCAGCTCATTCTGCGTCGCACATGGAATCGCGATGTCGCACGCAACATCCCAGACCGCGCGACCGCTGACGTACTTCGCCGAGCCGCGGTGCTCTACGTACTCCTTCAGCGCAGCACGCTCGACGAACTTCAGCTGTTTGACCAGGCGCACGTCGATGCCGTGCTCGTCGTAGAGATACCCGCCAGAATCCGAGCACGCCAGAACGTGAGCGCCGAGTTGCTGCGCCTTCTCCATGGCGTAGACGGCCACGTTGCCGCTTCCGGACACGATGACGTCCTTGCCCTCGAGCGAGTCAGACCGTGCGTGCAGCATCTCGTCGATGAAGAAAACGCATCCGTAGCCGGTGGCTTCCTCGCGGACGAGGGCCCCGCCATGGTCCAGGCTCTTGCCGGTGAGCACTCCGGTTTCATAGCGGTTGGTGATTCGCTTGTATTGCCCGAACAGATAGCCGATTTCGCGGGAGCCGACGCCGATATCACCCGCGGGCACATCAACGCAGTCGCCGATGTGGCGATGCATCTCGGTCATGAAGCTCTGGCAGAACCGCATCACTTCACGGTCCGAACGACCCTTGGGGTCGAAATCTGAGCCACCTTTCGCACCGCCCAGCTGCAGTCCGGTCAGTGCGTTCTTGAAGACCTGCTCGAATCCGAGGAACTTCACGATGCCGGGGTAGACGCTCGGATGGAACCGCAAGCCACCCTTGAAAGGACCTAACGCACTGTTGAATTCGACCCTGAAGCCTCGGTTCACATGAACGAAGCCAGTGTCGTCCTCCCAAGGTACCCGGAAGAAGATCTGCCGCTCGGGTTCGCAGATCCGGTCCAGTACGCGCAACTTCTCGTACTCGGGATGTCGATGTAGAACCGGCGAGATGCTGCCAAGCACTTCTCGGACGGCTTGGTGGAACTCCGGTTCCGCCGGATTTCGCCGGACGACTGTCGTCAACGTGTTGGTCAATTCTGCGTAGCTTGTGTCGGCCATGGCGATCGCCTCAGTCGTCCAGCATGGCGCCGAGACCGAGGGTGAGGCCCGGGTGGTCGGCGATGGACCGGATGGCCAGAAAAAGACCGGGCAGGAAGCACTTTCGGTCGAGCTGGTCGTGCCGAATAGTGAGCGTCTCACCGGCCGTGCCCAGAATCACCTCGAGGTGTCCGAGTAGCCCGGTGACCCGAACGGCATGCACTCTCACGCCGTCGATGTCGACGCCACGCGCGCCGGGCAGCGACACGTTCGTCGCGTCCGGCATGGGACCGAAGCCCGCTTCGCTTCTCACCTTGGCGATATTTCGTGCCAGATGGACGACGGGACTGGCCGGCGCGTCCGCCTTTGTGGCGTGGTGCAGTTCGATGATCTCCGCGGATTCGAAGTGTCGCGCAGCGGATTCGGCAAGCCGCAACCCAACCACCGCTCCGATAGAGAAGATCGGCGCGATCAGCACGCCCACCTTGGGCTGGTCGGACAGCCAGCCGCGGATCGTGTCGAACTTCGACTCCGGCAGCACGTCTGTGCCGACGACGCAGTGGATTCCATGTTCGACGCACCACTGAATGTGGTCCATCACCGCGTCGGGGTGGGTGAAATCCACCGCCACGTCGACACCGGCGCCCGTTAGGGCGGCGAGGTCGTCGGACCGACCGATGGTGGCGGCCAGCTCGATCCCGCCTTCGCTGGCCGCGGCCTCACATATCTGGGTCCCCATCCTTCCGTGCGCCCCTAGCACTCCGATCCGGATGGCTGTGTCCTGCGACTTTTGCATAAGAACCACCTCACTATTGACATGCAACACGCGATACGTAGCATGCTACGTGACAAAGAGCGGCAATGCAAAGGCTGCAGAGCCTGGGAGGAGTTGTGATGAACCAATCCGAACCGCACCGCCGGATGTTCCTGCTTGGCAGGGATATCCAACATTCGAGCTCGCCATCGATCTGGAACGGCGTCTTCCGCGAGTACGGCCTGTCTTGGGTCTACGACCGACGCGACATCGGCGAAGACGAGTTGCCCGGAGTCCTTGCCGACCTGCAGAACGACACCTACCTCGGCTGCAGCGTGACGATGCCGTACAAGCAGTGGGCGTTCGCGCAGGCGCAGGAACGGAATCGGTGGGTCGAACGCGCGGGCGTGTGCAACTGGTTGTCACGGCAGGACGGGCGGTTGGTGTCCGCCAACACCGACGCGGCAGGCACCGCCAAGCTGTTGCGGGAAACCGAACCCAGCGAGCTGACTTTGGTTCTCGGGGCGGGCGGCGCGGCGGGAGCGGTGCTCGCGGCGCTGGAGGGGCGGGCAGAACATGTCGTCGTGACGTCGCGTTCGCGTGCCCGCGCCGAAGCCCAGGCCGACCGCGTTCGGCCGTGGCTCGGGCAGGTCAGCGTCGTCGATTGGGACGAAAGGATGACGATCGCCGCCAAGGCCGACCTGATCGCGAACGCCACCTCGGTGGGGATGGCCGGGCGTCCCGGCACCCCGCTCAACGCCATGGAGCCCCGCGCAAACCTCCGCATTCTCGACGCGGTTTACGGCGAAAGGCCAACCGATCTGGAGCGACAGGCCGACCTGTGGGGCGCCAGATTCGCCGACGGCCTTGCCTTCCTGGAGTACCAGGCCACGATCATCCCCAGTCTTATCGGCCTCGAACAGGTGACACCGGACATCGTGCGCAGGCACGTCGAGAACGCGGTGGGCCGCGTACCCAGGCGCTGGACCACCGCTGTCAGGACGCAGGGTCATGGCTGACCACGGTGCGTCGGTCGCCATTCTCTCGGCCGACCAACAGCGCCTCACATCCGGTCAACGCCGCGACACCACGCTGCGGACACTGACGCGCTATCTGTCGGCGGGCATGCTTCCGCTCGCCACGTCGCTTCTGCTCGTCCTCGGGTGGGTGGCCGTGGTTCGTTTCGGCGACGTGCCCGAGTACGTTCTGCCTGCACCACAGGACGTTCTTCCGCGCATCGTCGAGGACCGACATCTGCTGTGGGGCAACAGTTTGACGACTCTGACGGAGATCGTTGCCGGGTTCTGTCTCACGATCGTCACCGCGATACCGATCGGCCTGGTTTTCGCGCTCTCCACGATGGCAAGGCGCGCGCTGTATCCGCTTGTGGTGGTGATCCAGCTCATCCCGAAGATCGCGGTCGCACCGCTGTTTCTCGTGTGGTTCGGCTTCGGACTGGAATCCAAGATCTTCCTGGTCGTGTTGCTCACCTTCTTCCCCCTGCTACTGGCCAGCATGACCGGGTTCCGGGTGCTGGACGAGCGCTACCTGTACCTGACGCGCTCGATGGGGGCATCGACCTGGCAGACGTTCCGGCACCTTCGATTTCCGGCCGCGATGCCGGTGATCTTCTCGGGAATGAAGACGTCCGCAACGCTGGCCACCACGGGCGCCATCGTCGCCGAGTTCGTCGGTGCGAACCGGGGACTCGGCTATCAGTTGCTGCGCGCGACCTCGACGATGGACACCGAGATGATCTTCGCGATCATTGTCGTCTTGACGCTGATCGGTGTGTTCCTCAACGGTGTTGTCGAAGCCGTCGAGTACATGTCGGCCCCGTGGCAACGGCGATCGGGAGGCTAACGGTGCGCTGCAACAAAATGTCTCGGCTCGGCGCCGTTCTCGCGGCGATTGCCGTCGTGCTGACCGCCTGCTCGTCCGCGGGCGACAACGTTGGCAACGGACTCCCAACTGTCGGGTTCCAATTAGATTGGGTACCAGGCGGTTACCACGCCGGATTCGCGATGGCAGAGCAGGCCGGCTACTACACCGACGAAGGAATCGCGGTTCGGTTCTCGCCTGGAAACGGATCCTCGAAAACAGCGCAACTCGCGGCGGCGGGAAACACAGACCTGGCCTATGCCGACGCGACTCCGGTCACCCAACTCGTCGACCGGGACTCACCCCTGAAGATCCTGGCAACGTTCTATCAGAGCCCTCCGTCGCAGCTCACCGCGCTCGCCGACTCGCAGATCCGCAGTATCGAAGACCTAAAGGGCAAGAGCGTCGCGGTCCCCAGTGGAGCAACGCAAACGACGCTGCTGCCAGTTCTACTGCAGGTCAACAACGTTCGGCCCGACACCGTCGATATCGTCGAAGCGCCCGCCCAGACCCTGATTCCCCAGTTGCTTCACGGTGAAGTCGACGCGATTCTGGGCTCCGTCGACTCGTTTGGCATCCACCTCGCCAATCGAGGCGTGGACACGGTCGACTTTCCCTTCTACGAGAACGGCGTGACAACCGTCGGCACCTCGATCTTCGCCACCGACGAGTTCATCGCACAGCATCCCCGCGAAGTACGTGCCTTCATCAAGGCAAGCCTCGCGGGCTGGGCTCATGCGCTGAAGGCTCCGGACGAGGCGGTGCAGGCCCTTACCAAGATCTATCCCGAAGTGAATGCCGAACTGGCCAAAAAGGAACTCGAAGCCGCGTCGGAGCTGATGTGTGTCAACGGCGCCGAACTCGTCGGGCGAGCCACCGAGGAAGCATGGCGGGTCCACGAGGAAACCCTGGTACGGGCAGGAATCCTCGAGGATCGCGAACGTCCGCAGTTCTTCACCAATGAGTACCTGCCCGCCGACAGCGAGCTGGCTCGCTGCTGATGCGCGGCCCAATCCGGAAGGAATGAGGACAAGTGACTGGCGGTAACACCACGACGCACGCAGGCGTTCGACTCGAGATCGATAGCGTGACCAAGGCGTTCGGCGCGATGCCTGCTCTCGGCGAGACCACTGTCGATATCGCACCGGGCGAGTTCGTCAGCATCCTCGGACCCAGCGGCTGCGGTAAGAGCACCATGATGCTCATGGCCGCGGGCCTGTTGCCGGTGACGTCGGGGCAGATCAGGGTTGATGGTAGGGAACTGAAAGCGCCGATGACGAATATCGGCATCGCCTTTCAGGATCACCTGCTTCTTGATTTCCGATCGGCACTCGAAAATGTCCTGTTGCAAGCAGACATTCGCGGTCTCGACCGCAAAGCCACCGCACGGCGGGCGCAGCAGCTGTTTGATCAACTCGGCATCGCAGACGTCGCCGACAAGTATCCACATCAACTGTCGGGTGGCATGCGTCAGCGGGTATCGCTTGCGCGGACCCTCGTGCACGATCCCGCGGCGTTGATGCTGGATGAGCCGTTCGGCGCATTGGATGCGTTAACCCGGTTGCAGGTTCGGCACGATCTCGAGCAGTTGTGGCTGCGTTCGCGGCCCACCGTGCTTTTCATCACGCACAGCGTCGATGAGGCGGTGGGCTTGTCCGACCGTATCCTCGTGTTTTCACCATCGCCAGGCACGGTGGTCGACGAGATCACCGTGGATCTTCCGCGCCCGCGCCCGATGGCGCTCGGAGACAGTCCGGAGTACCGCGCCTACGCGGACCGGATTCTCGGGCAGTTCGAGCGCATGGGTGTGCTTTCCGGCAACTCAGCGCACCACTAAGTGTGCAGGTCGCGCGCCAGTAGCTCGGCCAGATGGATTCCGTCGCGGCCGGCGAGCTGCTGAAGCTGTGTGCGGCAGGAGAATCCGTCGGTGAGCACCAGTGCCGCGGAGTCGGCGCTGCGGACCGCGGGCAGTAGGTCGTTCTCAGCGACGGCGACGCTGAGGTCGTAGTGGCCCCGCTCGGCACCGAAATTGCCGGCAAGCCCGCAACAGCCGTCGACCGTCTGGGCGGCGACACCGGCACTGGCGAGGACGTCGAGGTCGGTGGTGAAGCCCATCACGGCATGGTGATGGCAATGCGGTTGCACCACGGCATCGACGCCGGACAGATCGGGCGGCCGCCAGCCGTCGGTGTGGCTGAGCAGCTCGGCGAGGGTTTTCATCGCTCCGGCGACCGCGGCGGTCGACGCGGTGTCGTCGAGTAGTTCGGCGGCGTCACTGCGGAACACCGCGGTGCAGGACGGTTCGAGCCCGACGATCGGCAGTCCCGCTTGGGCGTGCTCGGTGAGCGCGGCAACGCTGCGGTGCAGCATCTTCCGCGCGATTGTCAGCTGTCCGGTCGAGATCCACGTCAGCCCGCAACACAGTCGGCGCTTGGGGACCCGCACCGAGTAGCCGGCGGCCTCCAGCACCTGCACGGCGGCGATACCGACCTGTGGGGTGAAGTGGTTGGTGAAGGTATCGACCCACAGCATGACGGGTTTGCCTGTGGACGAACGATGTTGGGCGAACCATCGGTGAAAGGTCTGCGGGGCGAAGGCAGGCAGGTCTCGCCTGTCGTCGACACCGGCCAGCCGTTTTCCCGACCGCGCCAGTGCTCCGCGCATCAGCCGGTTCGTCAGGTTCGGCGTCAACGAGGCCATCCTGGCCCAGCGCGGTAACCAACCTAACGTGTAATGCGCTGGCGGCCGCGGCCTTCCACGGTAGCGCTGGTGCAGTGCTTCGGCCTTGTAGGTTGCCATGTCCACACCCGTGGGGCATTCCGACGAGCAGGCCTTGCACGCCAGGCACAGATCGAGCGACTCCAGCAATTCAGGAGCGCGCCAGCCGTGCACGAGCGTGCCGTTGGCCAGTTCTTGCAGCACCCGGGATCGTCCGCGGGTGGAATCCTTCTCATCCTTGGTCGCCCGGAACGACGGGCACATTACGCCCGAACCGGTGGCCACCCGGCATTTTCCTACCCCCGTGCAGCGATGCGCAGCGGCGGCGAAGTTGCCGTCGTCGTGTCGATACGCGAAGCCCAGCTTCTTGCGCACCGGGGTGGCCGACGCGTCGCGCAGATCGGCGTCGAGCGCGTGCGGGCGCACGATCACACCGGGGTTGAGGATGTCGTCAGGGTCGAAGATGTGCTTCGCGGCGGCAAAGGTGTCGATCGCGTCCGGCGAGTACATCAACGGCAGAAGTTCGCCACGGGCGCGTCCGTCGCCGTGTTCGCCCGACATCGATCCGCCGTAGCCGGCCACCAACTGGGCCGCATCGGTGAGGAATTCGCGAAAGTTACTGCGGCCTTGGGTGTCGTGCAGCCTGAAGTCGATGCGGATGTGGATGCATCCGTCGCCGAAATGCCCGTACGGCACACCGGTGAGTCCGCGCTCACGCATCAGCGTGTCGAACTCACGCAGATACGTCCCGAGGTGTTGGGGCGGTACCGCGGCGTCCTCCCATCCGGCGGAGCCGGGCGGATCAGTGGCCCGCGCGGCAAGGCCTGCGCCGTCTTCGCGGATTTTCCACAGCGCCTTGGCCTCGGCAGCGGCTTCGACCAGCCGGCCGCGTTCGGCCCCTGCCTCGCGCAGCGCCGCGTTGGCCCGCGCCCGTACGTCGTCTGCGTCGTCGCCACCCACCTCGACGAACAGCCAACCCTGACCCGAAGGCAAATCGGGAATCCCGCTTACACCTCTGCGGCGCAACACGTTTACGATGCGGTCGTCGAGGCCTTCCAGCGCGACCGGCCGATGCTGCAGGAGAGCAGGCACCGCGTCCGCCGCGGATGCCATATCCGGGAAGCCCAACACCACCAGAGAGGTGAATGCGGGTGCGCGCACCAACCGCACCGTCGCCTCGGTCAGCACGCCCCAGGTGCCTTCGGTACCGACATACGCCTTCGCCACGTCGAAACCGTGTTCGGGCAGCAGGTGTTCCAGCGAGTAGCCGGACACCTGCCTGGTGAAACGTCCGAGCTCGGTGCGTATCACGCCCAGCCGGGACTCGACCAAATCATGCAAGGACGCCAACGTAGGCGAATCGCGGTCCGACGCGCTGAGGTGTTCGCCTCTTCCCGTCACCATCTCGACACCGATCACGTTGTCGGCCGTTCGGCCGTATCCCAGTGCGCGAGAACCACATGCATTGTTGCCGATCATCCCGCCGATCGTGCACCGGCTGTGGGTAGACGGGTCGGGGCCGAACCGAAGGCGGTGCGAGGCGGCGGCGCGCTGTAGGTCGTCGAGAACGACGCCGGGTTCGACGACCGCAGTCGCCGATTCGGGGTCGATGTCGAGGATTCGATTGAGGTGCCGCGAGAAGTCGACCACCATGCCGGCGCCGACCGCGTTGCCGGCGATCGACGTGCCCGCGCCTCGCGCGGTGATCGGTATCCCAAGACGGCGCCCGACGTCGACGATCGCGGCGATCTCGTCGCGTGCCCGCGGGAAGACGACGACTTGCGGCACAACGCGATACAGCGACGCATCGGTGGAATACTCCGCGCGCCGCCTGGGAGAAGCGTCGACCCCGGCGACGCCTGCGCGCGACAGCTCGGCGAGCACCGAGCCGGTGTCAGCGAACGTGCTCATGACTGCCTCACGGCCGAAAAGGATGTAGCACGTAGTATACTACGAACAGGGATTCGGGCCGATGCCACGGCGTCGCACTCCACGCCGTACCAGCAACACGAACGAAGGGGAACCGACCAGGTGGTAGCGCCAGACAGACCGTTGGTGGGGGCGGTCGCCCCGAATCGCAGCCTCAAGACCCAAGCCTTCGAGTCGATCCGCAACGCGATCGTGGACGGCCGTCTCGAAGGCGGACAGCTGTATTCGGTCGAAGCCATCTCTCGGGAAATGAACATCTCGCGTACCCCTGTTCGTGAAGCGCTACTGGATCTCGCCGGCCGCGGCATGGTTCGCTTCGAACGCAGCCAGGGCTTCCGAGTGCTCCAGATGTCGTTGGACGACCTGCGCGACATCCTGACGTTGCGGCTGCTGGCCGAGGTGCCCGCCGCCTATCGGGCCACACAACGCATCACACCGGTGGGGCTGGACGACCTCGACAAGCAGAACGCCGCGATGGACAAGCTCAAGCGCACCGGCGACGATCGGCGCATGCTGGATCTCGACCGCGAGTTTCACCGCACCATCCTCGAGACCTCGGGTAACCATCGGCTGTGCGAGCACGTCGATCAGCTCCGGGATCTGATGACGCTTCGCGGGTACTACTCGACCGACGCTCAGCACGATCTGAACCAGCACCTCGAGCAGCACCACGACATCGTCAACGCAATGCGGCGAGAGGATCCCTCGGGAGCGGCGAACGCGATGAAGGTTCACGTCGTCGACACCGGCCGCGACCTGCTGCGCCATGCGGGGGACGATACCGGCGATCTGGAATGGGCCAATATCGTTGCGATCCCGCCGAATCCGTAACGGTTGGTTCGTCACGGATGGCGCGTGATCGAGGCTGACTCGAGTGCCTCGGTGATCGACGTGAGCTGCGATGTGTCGGCGCCGCATGGCAACAGGATCACCTCGTCGCACCCTGCTTCGGCATAGCCCGTGAGGATGTCGTCCAGTTTCCCCGGATCGGTGATCGTCGCGTCGGCCATTAGGGTGGCCTTCTGCGGGGCGAATGCGTAGTAGCGCTGCAGATATCGGTCCGCGACCTCGCGGCCATCGGCACCGAGCGACACGTAGAGGTTCGACTTGAGCTGTGGCGCACCGACACGCCCCGCCTCGGTCCACGCGACCCGGACCTGACGCACCGCATCGGCGAAGTCGTCGGGCGAGCCACCGCCACCGATCCACCCGTCGCCGTATGTCGCCGCGCGCCTGATGGCGGCCGGTGAATGACCGCCGACGATGATATAGGGCCGATCGGTGGCCGGCCCGACCTTCGTGTGGCCATCCCAAACATGTTGCAGTTCAAGCAGTATTGCGTCCAGACGACGGCCACGGGTATGAAACTCCGAACCGGACGCCTGATAGTCGTCCTTGCGCCCGCCCGCGGCCACCCCCAGCCAGACGCGTCCGCCCGACAGGCGATTGAGCGTCGCGACCTGTTTCGCGAGCACCGGCACTCCGCCTCGGTACGCGGGCGTGAGGACCGTGGTGGCCAGCCGGATCCGCTCTGTGACGGCGCACACTGAGGCCAGACAGATTAGCGGTTCGAGGTTGTCGTAGGCCAGGCGGTCGAGCACGCCGAGCGTCGAAAATCCGGAATCCTCGGCGCGTTTGGCCCAATCAAGGAGCCCTGAGCCTGCCACATCCGGGACGGTGCTCGGTAGTGCGAGCCCGATCTGCATGAAACCTCCTTGTTGCTAACGCAATGCGGGTGTCGCTGCGGTATCTCCGACGCGGGACACGGCGCGCGTGAGCGACTCGAGTGCGTCGGCCAGATCGCGGTCGGTGTGTGCGGCGCCGATCCCGTAGTGCATTGGCACCTTGCGGCCGGGAAAGTCGGCGAAGTACAGGCCCTCCCGGAGTGCGGCTGCCACGAAGGCGCGACTGACCTCGATGTTGGACTGGCAGGCAGAGGTGAAATCCGTTGCGGGCTGCTGCATCCCGAAGTACATGCCGAATCGCGCACCGAGACCCTGCACCCGGACGGTGATACCCGCCGCGTCGAACAGCCGTCCCAGCTCGGTGAAGAAGGCGGCGCTACGCCGGTTAAGGTCATCGTAGAAACCGGGCGCCGACATGACCTCCAGTGCGGCATTGGCGGCCCGGACCGCAGCGAGGTGCGTGGTGTACGTGCCGCTGAGCGGCACACCGCCGCCGGGTGCCAACACTCCCATGATGTCGGCGCGCCCACCGATCGCTGCGATCGGCCAGCCGGCGCCGAGCGCCTTTCCCAGTGCGGTGAGGTCGGGCGTGACGCCGTAATACCCTTGCGCCCCAGCAATTCCCATCCTGAACCCGGATAAGATCTCGTCGAAGATCAACACGATGCCGCGCTTGCGGGTCTGCTCACGCAATTCCTGCAGCCATTGCGCGTCAGCGGGCACGCACCCCAAGTTGTAGGACACGGGCTCCAGAATGACCGCCGCAATTTCGGCGCCGTGGGCGTCCAATGTGCGAATCAACGCGTCGGTGTCGTTGAACGGCGCGACGTAGGTCAGTGCCGTCGTCGTGCGCGCGACGCCAAGACTGTCCGGTGGCGCGTGGCCGGTGTCGTCCGCGGCGTTGGTCCAGCCCGTCAGCACCGCGTCATGCATACCGTGATAGTGACCTTCGAACCGCAGGATCGCTTCTCTGCCCGTTGCGGCGCGCGCGACGCGGAGCGCGATCTGAGTGGCCTCGGTGCCGCTGTTGGCGAAGCGCACCATCTCGGCGCTGGGGATCAATTCGCACAGGCGCTCGGCGAGCGCGACGTGGTCTGCGGTCTCGGCCGTACAGATCGTGCCGTCATGCAGGGCGCGTGTGACGGCCTCGTCGATGGCGGGGTGGGCGTGGCCTAGTAGCGAGGCACCGCTGCCGCCGGTGAAGTCGACGAACTTGTTGCCGTCGATGTCCGTCAACATGCACCCGGTGCCGCTCTTCACATAGAACGGCCTGCCAAGCGCGGCGTGGTGGCGCGATCCTGAGGTGACCCCGCCCGGCAGCACGGCGTTTCCGCGTCGATGCAGGTCGGCGACGGCAGGCGACTGAGAAAACGGCTGGATACTCACAATTCCTCCTGATATGTAGCATGCTACGTGTTTATTGAACCCGCGGCAAGCGGCCGGTGGCCCGGGCGTCGGCTACCAGCGCAGCGCGAATCCGGAAAGGTCGATCTGGGGGCGACGTGACGCGACAAGGTCGGCGACGATCCGTCCCGATCCGCACGACATCGTCCACCCCATGTGGCCGTGCCCGGTGTTGTAGAGCAGGTTGCTGTGCGCGCCGAACCCGATGACGGGTCTGCCGTCCGGCGTCATCGGTCGAAAGCCGGTGCTGAACTGTCCCGCGTCGAAATCCACGGCGCCGGGGAACAGATCGGCGGCCGCGGACTTGATCTGGTTGTAATCCTCCGGCCGCGATGGGCGGGAGGGCCGGCCGAACTCGGCGGTCGACGCCATCCGCAGCACCCCGCCGAGGTTCGACCAGCCAACCAGGAAATGCTCGTCGTTGCCCGGCAGTTGGGGACACGCGCCGCGGTCGCGGATCGGGAAGCTCGCGGTGAAACCGCGGACGGGGTAGATCGGCAACCGTTGGCCCGCCGTCCGGGCGACGGCCGGGCTTTGTGAACCGAGCGACAGCACATACAGGTCGGCGCGCATCGGACCCGCGGTCGTCACGACCTCCTCGACGCTGCCACCGTTCGTGCGCAGCCCGGTGACTTCCACGCCGGTGAGGAACTCGACGCCCCGTTGGCGGCACCGGTCGGCGAGCTCGTTCGCGAAGACCTCACAGTTGCCGCTGGCGTCGCTGGGAGCCAGTATTCCGCCCGCGAGTTTGGCTTTGGCCGGAGCGAGTGCTGGTTCATGCTCGATGCATTCCTCTGCGGTGAGCACCTTCTGGGCGACGCCTTCCTCCTGCAGCATCGGGATTCGCGCGATGGCGGCGTCGAGCGAGCCCTGGTCGCGGTGCAGGTACAGCGCTCCGTTGTGTTGGGCGGCGTAGTCGATCTGCTCGGCTTCGGCAAGCCCATTGAGCTCGGCCTGACTGAAGAGACACAGCCGGATCTTGATGCGCGTGTTGTGCTCGGCGCGCGCCGAGGTGCACTCCCTCAGGAACCTCATGCCCCACGGCACCAGCTGCCGATCGAGCGTTGGGCGCACACGGATAGCTGTTTTCGCACCGAGCAGCGAACGGAGCAACATGGCAGGCGCCGAAGGCGACGCCCACGAGAACGCATGACCGGGAGCGATCATGCCTGCGTTCGAGCGACTGGCGCCGCCCGCGAGCACGTCGCCGCGCTCGAGCACTGTCACCGAATGACCGTCGGCGGCGAGGTAGTAGGCGGTGGTGATCCCGACGATGCCGCCGCCGAGGACAAGGACGCGCATGATGACCTTTCGGGTGGACTAGAAGGATCCCGTGTACGTGGGTGGCGCCGCCGCGCGGCCCACCCACTCAATGAACGCGATCCAGTCGAAGACGGGTCGACCTGTGGCGCGCTGGATCGCGGCGGAGTAGGGGCCGAGATTGCTGCATTCCAACTGCAGGGCGGAGATCTCGGGGTGCGTTGCGACGAGGTCGCATGCGGCGGCGACGACTTCGGCCTGCACGGCGTCGCGATCCAGCGTGCCGCCGTCCTGCAAGACGGAGGTCCGGAAATGCGGCTTGTCCTCGAGGCCGGCGAACACCACGCGCTCCCGGTCCTCGGGCCGAATCCCGGTCTGCGCGACCATGGTTTCGTCGACGCCCTTGCCATTGGCGACCAGCACACCGAGTTTGCGCGCAGGACCCGACAGGGAGAGCAGCAGCGGCGTCTGCAGCAGGCTCGACATCAACACCGGCACCGACACCGCGGCGGCTACGTCCTTTTGGAACGCGATCATGTAGCCGCAGTTGCCCGTGATCGCCTTGACGCCTTGCCTTTCCAGCTCCTGCGCGGCCTTGACAAACGCCGGTATCAGCGCTGGGTCCCGACGATGCAGCACGCTGTCGACATCGGCGCCGGGCACCAACGCGTACTGGACGGGAAAGGTGTACGACGCGGCGTTCTGCACATCGCCTGGCAGGAATGCGACGTGGCAGTCCTGGCAGAGCACGCCGACCCTCATCCCGCAGCTGAGGCGGCCGGGTTCGACGGTGTAAGTGTTCTGGTCGCGAGGTGCAGGCATCGGTGTCACCTTTCCAATACTGCGCGCAGGAACTGCCGGGTGCGTTGCTCTTTGGGATTGCGCAGAACCTCGGCGGGTGGGCCCGCCTCCACTACGCGACCGTTGTCGATGAAAACGACGTGGTCGGCGACATCATGAGCGAAGTTCATCTCATGGGTGGCGACCAGCATCGTCATTCCGTCCTCGGCGAGCTGGCGCATGACGGTGAGCACTTCGAGCCCGAGTTCGGGGTCTAGCGAGGACGTCGGCTCGTCGAACAGCATGACCCGCGGACGTAGCGCGAGCGCCCTCGCGATGGCGACGCGTTGCTGTTGTCCGCCCGAACAGCGGTTCGGGTATTCGTCGGCGTGATCGGCCAGCCCGACACGGCCCAGCAGTTCCAGCGCTATATCTCGTGCTTCTCCTGCTGGTGACCCCAGGCTGCGTATCTGCGGAAGTGCCACGTTGTCGAGGACGGTCATGTGCGGAAACAGGTTGAACGATTGGAAGACCATGCCGATGGAGCGACGGGTGCTGGCCAGAACATGTCCTGGCGCGGGTCGCCGCCTTCCGCCGCGGTCGACAACGCCGACCGGCTCACCGGCGAGGAGGATGTCGCCGGACGTCGGACGTTCGAGGTAGTTGATACAGCGCAGCAACGTGCTCTTGCCGCCCCCGCTGGGGCCGATCACCGCGACGACGCTGCCGGCGTCGACGTCAAGTGTGATGCCGCGCAGCACTTCTCGCTCACCGAACCGTTTGTGCAGGTCGACGATGCGGATCAGCGGTGCGATGTCGGGCGGCACGTGAGTGCTAACCCTGTTGCCCATGACGCTCCCGCTTCCCATTACTCACGTCTCCGGAAGCACCGTGTTGGTGGGCTCGCCGGCGGCGTACTGGCTGAGGTTCGCGATCGCGACTCGGAACAACTCGTCGTTGGCGGGGCCGGTGTAGTAGCCAACGTGCGGCGACAGCACCACCCGCTCATGGCCGAGCAACGGGTCGTCATCGGCCGGCGGTTCATCGGCGAACACGTCAACGGCGGCTCCGAAGATGCGGTGCTGCGCAACGAGTTCGGCGAGTGCTTTGTTGTCGACGATCTCAGCGCGGGCGGTGTTGACCAGGATGGCGTCGCTCTTGAGCGAGCCGAGCAGGTGCTGATCGACCAGTCCCTCGGTTTCCGGCGTGTGCGCGACGTTGATGGTCACGACATCTGCTCGCGAGAACAGCTCATCGAGGTTCACGAATTCGGCACCGAGACGAGCCGCGCGTTCGGCGGTCGGCGTGCGCGTCCACGCGAGAACGTTCATGCCGAACACCCGTGCCAGCTCCATTACGCGCTGTGCGATGGGTCCGGCGCCGACCACACCGATCGTGCGCCCGGTCAGCTCGATGCCCTCCTGCTGTTCCCAGCCGTTCGCGCGCATCAGCCGATCGCCGATTCCGATGTTGCGGGCGACGGCGAGCGCGAGTGCCAGCGTGTGTTCGGCGACCGCGTTAGCACCGTACTCGCGTACGTTGCAGACGGTAACGCCTTGGGCAGCAGCGAAATCGACGTCGATGAACTGGCGTACGCCGGTGCCGTGCCAGCTGATGACCTTGAGTTTCTCTGCGCGCTTGAGCACGTCGTTGGGCACGGTGAACAACACGAGCGCGCCGTCCGTGCCTTCGAGCCGGTCTACGAATTCGTCGTCGTCGGCGGGACGGTTGTCGAAGTAGGTGAACGAATGGCCCGCAGCCTCCAGATAGGTGGCGACGTGCCTGGCCACTTGATCGCGGTATTGCGGTTCCCCATCGGGGCAGACGAAGTGCATGTGAATCTCCTTGGTTACCACTGGATGTAGGCGGTCTTGAGTTCGGTGTAGAAGTCCCTGGCGGTGCCGCCCTGTTCCCTGGGACCGGGACTGCTCGAGCACTTCATCCCGCCGAACGGGACGTGTGCGTGTGCTCCGGTAGTCGGATTGTTGACATGGATCATTCCGGCCGCGAGTGCGCGCACGCAGCGGCCGGCCACGGCGGGATCGCGGGTGAACACCGCCGCCGACAACCCATGCCGCGACGCGTTGGCCGCGGCGATGGCGTCATCCTCGTCAGTAAAGGAATGCAGCGACACCACTGGACCGAAGATCTCGGACTGCAGGATCGGCGCCGACCGCGGCAGACCGAAAAGCACGGTGGGCCAGACGAAGTGTCCGGTCTCACTGCCCTGCACCCCTCTGGCGGGATCGCCAAGAGGAAGGTTGGCCCCTTGACGCACGGCCGCGTCGATTCCGGCAAGAACCTCGTCACGCGCCGCGGCGTTGATCAACGGGCCGACCTCGGTGTCGGGGCGATGACCGTCGCCGACCGAGGCCCGGCCGAGCCGCTCCAGCAGCATTCTTTCGAAAGGCTGCCGGATCGACTCGTGCACCAGTATCCGGCGGGTGGCAGTGCATTTCTGGCCGCTCGACCCGAGCACACCGTAGGCGACGGCCTCGACCGCGCGATCCAGGTCGGCATCGGCGAATATCAACGCAGGGCTGTTGCCGCCGAGTTCGAGCTGGACCCGTGGCCGCGTCGCAGTGCCCCGGCTCCAGATGCCCTGGCCGACTTTTTCGGACCCGGTGAACGTGATCGCGTCGACGCCGGTGTGCGCCGTGAGCTCATCGCCGACGGTCCCTGGGCCGAAGACCACGTTCAGCACTCCGTCGGGTAGGCCGGCGTCGGTAAGGATGCGCGTCAACTCGTAGGCCATGGCCGGCGTTCGCGATGAAGGCTTCCACACCACCGTGTTGCCGTGGGCCAAGGCGGGCGCCAACTTCCACGCCGGTATGGCGAGGGGGAAATTCCACGGTGTGATCACGGCGACCACGCCGACAGGCGTACGCACCGTGTGGATTTCCTGCTCGGGTGGTGTGCTGGCGTAGATTTCGCCCTGCGCCAGTTCGGCCTGGGCGGCGTGGTAGGCCATGATCGCCGCGGTGCGGTCCACCTCAGCGCGGGCCTCGCTGGCAGGCTTGCCCTGCTCGGTCGTCATCAACGCGGCGAGCCGACTGGCGCGCTCGGAAACCGCGCCGGCGGCGGCGCGTAGCACCTTCCCGCGTGCCAGCGGGCCGGCATCCCGCCACGCGGCCCCGGCGATCTGCGCTGCGGCAACGGCATCGGCGACGTCGCGGCCGGTGCCGACCGGGTACTCGGCGACGACGACGTCGGGACTTGCGGGGTTGGTGCTCGACGCGTACTCGTCGGCTTCGATCCACGCGCCGCCGATGTGGTGCCGCAGTCGCATCGTGCGCACGTCGGCTGTCTGAGTTGGCGTCACGGCACGAGCTCCGCGTTCTTGGGGTCGACACCGGCGTTGCTCAGGTACGTGTCGATCTGGCCGGTGCGCAACAGCTCGTCGATGTCCTCGCTCAGCGCCTGACCCAGGGAGTCGTTGTCGGGAGTGAACGGCAGTGCGATCACGCTGGGCTTGATGGTTTCCGGGAACGAAGGATCCGGAGTCACCTTCTTGACTTGCAGGCCGTCGTTGGGGCGGGCGGCGACGGCCTGGGTGCCGACGGCCACGCCCTCCACGACGGCATCGATCCGGCCCGCTGCGAGATCGTTGAATTGCGCATCGGGCGTCTGGTAGATCTTGACGTTGTCCTCGCCGTAGAGCTGTTTCAGCGTTTCCGGCCAGAGATAGCCCTGGACCGTGCCGACCTTCTTGCCCTTCAGCTGAGCCACTTGGTCATAGCCTTCATGGGAGACGAACACCACGGCGTCGGAGTAGTACGGCTGAGTAAGGCCAACGACCTCTTTGCGTTCGGCGGTGGCATACCAGCCGCCCGCCGCGATGTCGGCGCGGTTCGACTGCACGGCCGGGATCGCGCTGGAGGCTTGCATGACGTTGACCCGCAGCTCCAAACACTCCATTTGCGCCAGAGTTTCGACGAGTTGGCCGTCGATGCCCTTGATGAGCTGACCGGGGGTGTACTCGAACATCGGCAGCGTGTTGAACGCCGCGACTGTCAATGCACCGTCGGAAATCGTGTGAAGGTTCTCATGTTTGGGCGTGCAGTTCTCCGGCACCGCTGCGCTCCCGGACCCGCCGGAACCGCAAGCCACAAGGGTAAGCAGGCCGAGAACTATGACGGTTGCACCTGCCGATCGCTTCCGTGGGTACATGGTCACATCTCTCTTTCGTTGGGCTGTGCTTTACGCCGGGACCTGGACTCGTCGGCCCATGGTCTGCTCGAGTCGGTTGGCAAGCCGCGATCCCGGGATCGACACCGCCGCGTACAGTGCGGCGGCCAGTAGCAGTGGGGTCAGGTAGTCGAAGTTCACTGTGCCGATGTTGTATGCGCGGCTTAACAATTCGGGAACGGCGATGACGAAACACAGTGACGAAGCTTGGAACGCCGTGATCGAGAAGCCGACGACCGGCGGGATGGCGACGCGAATGGCCTGGGGTAGCTCGACGTCGCGCAACTGGTAGGCGCGGGTCAGGCCGAGCGCCTGGGCGGCCTCGCGTTGGCCGGGCGGTACCGCGAGCATGCCACCGCGGAAGATCTCGCTGGTGTAGGCGCCGGTGTTGAACGCAAGCGCCACGATCGCGCAAACCTCTGCCGGGAAGGTGAGGCCAATGAGAGGAAGCCCGAAGTAGGCGAGGTAGATGATGACCAGGGTGGGTGGGCCGCGTCCGATTTCCACCAATACGACAGCGGGCCACCGGATAAGCGGTATCGCCGCGGAGACCAGCAGTGCCAACACAATTCCGAGGGGAAGGCCGAGAAGCAACGCGACCACCGTGACGCGCAGGCTCACGACCAGCCCGTCGAGAAGCTCGGGCAGATTGGCCAACCAAGTGGTGATCATCGGGCCAGCCTCTGCGTCAGCCGGCGGTCGAGTGTTCGGGCCACGACCGCCAGCGGAACACTCAACACCACGTACAGCGCTCCGGCGATGACGAAGACAGTCAGCCCGTCGGCGTGCCGCTGTGACTGCTCGAATGCCTGGAACGTGATGTCCTGAGCGCCGATGGTCGACGCGATGGCGCTGTCCTTGAGCAGGCCGACCGCATAGGTGGCGGCCATCGGCACCGCGACACGAAATGCCTGCGGGCCGATTACGTCGCGGTAGATGTGCAGCGACGAGAAGCCGACGGCACGGGCGGCGTCCCATTGACCGCGCTGCACGGATCCCACAGCAGCGCGGAAGATTTCGGACAGGTACGCCGCCGCGATCCCGCCAAGGCCGACTGCCGCGGCAGTGGTCGTCTGCAACGACAACAGACCTTGCTGGGCCAGGCCGAAGTAGATGAGGAACAGCCAGGCGATGGGCGGGATGCCCCGTACGAACTCGACGACCGTTGCGGCTGGCATCCGCAGCATCGCATGACGGGACCGGCGGGCGAGGGCGAGCGGGACCCCGGCGATGCATCCGATCGCGAATGCACTGGCCGTCAGGATCAGCGTGGTGCCGATCCCGTTGGCCAGCGCGGCGACGTACCCGGTCACAGTCGATCACCCTTCGATGAAGTCTTTGGCGACCGACGCGATCCCGTCCGCATCGAGCTTGTAATGCCGGTACAGGTGCGTCGGCGGCCCGATCAGGCTGTAATGGTCGTGAATACCGTGTCGCCGCAACGGCACCGCTGCGCCTTCATCGGTGAGCACCTCCGCGACTGCTCCACCCAGCCCGGTCAGCACGTTGTGTTCCTCGACGGTCATCAGGCGGCGCGAAGTCTGGGCCGCCCGCAGAATTGCGCCCCCGTCCAGCGGCTTGACGGTGTGCATGTCGAGCACGCCAACCTTGAATCCCTTGGCACGCAGCGCATTGGCAGCATCCAGGGCGGGAGCGACCATTGACCCGGTCGCAATGAGGGTCAGGTCGTCGCCTGCGCCGGGATGAGCGATGGCGGAGCCGATACGAAAGTCGGCAAAATTGGCCGGATAGACGTCAGGCTCGCGACCGCGCCCGATTCTGAAGTAAATGGGCTGTTCCCAGTCCATGGAGACTCGCATGGCGGCGGCCATCGCATGCTGATCGGCGGGCGCAATGACGGTGAGTCCGGCGATGCTGCGGGTGATGCCTAGGTCTTCGGTCGCGTGGTGCGAGGTTCCGTAGAAGCCCAACATGATTCCCGAGTGATGGCCGATCAGCCTGACCCGCTGGCCGGTGAACGCGATGTCGGTGCGGATTTGTTCGCAGCACAATAGCGCCAGGAACGACGCGAACGTTGCGGTGAAAGGAACCAGGCCGGTGGTGGCGAGTCCCGCAGAGGCGGTGACCATGTTCTGCTCGGAGATCCCGAATTGGAAGAACCGCTCGGGGAACCGATCCTGGAACTTGACAAGGCCGTTGGAGTACTTCAGGTCGGCGGTGCACGCGACGACCGGATGGCCCGCCTCTGCGAGGTCGATCAAGGTGTCCGACAGCGTGGTCAGGCCGGGGGAGGTGGTCGTAAGATCCTGAAGCCGCCATGACTGTCCGGATGGGGTGGGAAGCGTCGCGGTCACGGGTGCTCCAATGCGGTCATGGCGATCTCACGGTCGGCGCCGGCCAGATAGCCGATGTGCCAACCGAAGTCGCGCTCCATATAGTCGATTCCCTTGCCCTTGACGGTGTGGGCGATGACGACGGCGGGCCGTTCGCGGGTGTCATCGGCTGCGATACCGCCGAGGCATTGCAGTAGCGCGGCGGCGTCGTGTCCGTCGACCTCGTGGCAGTCCCAGCCGAAGGCGCGCCACCGGTCGGCCAGCGGCTCGATGGTGATGACGTCGTCGACTTTGCCGTCGAGGGAATAGCCGTTGCGGTCGACGATCGCGATCAGCCGGCCGGCCCGGTGGTGTGCAGCGGACATCGCGGCCTCCCAGACCTGCCCTTCCTGGAGCTCGCCGTCACCCAGCATCACGAACACGTTGAAGTTGCGGTCCTGTAGTCGACCGCCCAGTGCCATGCCGAGCCCGGCGGATAGCGCATGTCCCAAAGAGCCTGAGGTGAAATCGATTCCGGGCACGATGCGCATGTCCGGGTGATCTCCGAGCGGGTTGCCGATCCGTGTGTACTCGTCGAGTAGCGATGCGGGGAAGAAGTCCCAGTCGGCGAGGAACGGATACAACGCAACGGCGGCGTGCCCCTTGCCGAACAAGAATCGGTCGCGATCGGGCCAGTGCGGCTCGCCGTGGCGCAACCGCATCACGCCGTAGTAGAGGGTGGCGAGAATCTCGGCGGCGGAGAACGCCGAGGCGTAGTGACCAGTCTTGGCGATCTCGATCAACCGAATGGTCTCGAGGCGAGCGAACTGCGCGCGCTCCCGAACTCGTTCGATCGCTGCGGCGCTGACGACGCCGTCGCGAGTGGGTATGGAAGTCATCACGGACCTTTCAATGCGTGCGGTATGTAGCACATTGCGTGACTCGGGCGGTGGCGCCCAGATGATTTGAGTGACAGCAGGTCAGTCGTCGTGCGCGGTTTGCCTCAGCGGAACACGCGCGCTTTCCGCCGAAAGCAGGATGGCGACGATGCCTGCTGCGGCCGTGGCCATGAGATAGAACGCCGGCGCCAGACTGTTGTTGGTCACCGACACCAGCCAGGTGGCGATGAACGGCGTGGTGCCGCCGAAGACCGCGACGCCGACGTTGTATCCGACGGAGAATCCGCAGTAACGGGTCCTAGTCGGGAACAAGGCAGCGAGCGTCGAGGGCAGTGGCCCCATGTTGGACACTACGAGCAGTGCTAGGACCGCAACACCGATTGAGATCGGCAGCCAGTTGCCCAGCGAAATCAGGTACAGCGCAGGGTATGTCAGGAAGAACAGGCCGATTCCGCTGGCGAGCATCACCGGCTTGCGGCCGACGCGGTCGGAAAGCGCTCCGACGCGGGTGATCACCACCATCATCAACACGATCGATGCCAGCACCACCAGCAGTGCCGCGGCAGAGCTGAGACCCAGACTTTCGTCGGACGACAGGTAGTTCGGCATGTAGGTGAACACCAAGTACTGACCCGAGTTCGCCATGGTGGAGATGCCCAACACTCGAAGCATCGCGCCGCGGTCGTTCTTGAAACTCTCGCGCAGCGGAGACTTCGCGACTTCACTGTTCTCCACGAGGGCGCGGAAGTTGGGGGTGTCCTCGAGTCGGAGCCGAAGGTACAGCCCGATCAGGCCCAACGGCCCGGCAAGCAGGAACGGGATGCGCCAGCCCCATGAGGTCATCGACGCGTCGGACAGCGACAGCGTGAGGATCGTGGACAGTCCTGCGCCGAGGGCGAAGCCGACCAGGCTGGAGAATTCCAGCCAGCTGGTGACGAATCCTCGGCGCTGGTCCGGGGCGTGCTCAGAGACGAAGGTCGCTGCGCCGCCGTATTCTCCGCCGGTCGAGAAGCCCTGCGCGAGGCGGCAGAGGATCAACAGGATCGGTGCCACGATGCCGATTGCCGCGTAGCCGGGCAGCAGACCAACGGCGAGCGTGGCGCCGGACATCAACAGGATGGTGGCGGCGAGGACCCGCTTGCGCCCAATCTTGTCGCCGAGCGGGCCGAAGAAAAACGCGCCGAGGGGGCGCACGAGGAACGCTATCGCGAAGGTGGCGAATGCGGCGAGGAGTGAGACCGTCGCGTTGTCGGAGGGGAAGAAAACGGCTCCGATGGTGCCTGCAAGGAACCCGTAGATCCCGAAGTCGTACCACTCCACCATGTTTCCGATCGCCGCGGCGGTGACCGCGCGTCGCATCATGGGTTGGTCGGATCGCAGGTCGCCGGGGTCTTGGCCCTCGGAAGCGGCGTGCTCGGAAGGTTTGAGCGAGGACTTGTCGCTCGAGCGGGGTGTGGAATCAGCGGTCATGGTCGCCTCAATTTCTAGCATTTGCTTTCCACACGTAGCATGCTACGTGTTGCATGGTTTTGCAAGGGTTTATTGTTTTGGCAGGTCAGGCGTACTAACGAGCGGAACCCGCCGATCCGCGGTGGGGTCCGACAGGGTGGTTACAGGTAGTTTCCGTCCGGCAGTTGCGCCTTGAAGCGTCCGGACTTCACCGTCGTGACCAAGTCGGTGGTGCTGACGCTCCCCGAGCCGGCCAGCACCGTGCGGCGGACGACCTCGCGGATGTCCGCGCCGCTCATATCGGCGCTGAATTGGGCGGCCACCAGGTCCAGGTCGACGTCGTCGCCGCCCGGCACGCCGTGCAGGTACCGCGACAGAATTTTCGCGGCGGCCGCGCGGCCGGGGTGACCGATCTCGATGATCGAGTCGAAGCGCGCCGATCGGACCGCTGCCGCGTCAAGCGTGCTGACATCGTTCGTCGACGCGAGAGTGAGCAGCGGTGACATTGGGTGGGCGTCCATGACCGCGAGGAACTCCGAAAGCACCGAACCGCCGAAATTGCGCCTGCTCTCGACAATGAGGTCGATGTCTTCGATCACGACGAGCGTCGGCCCGAAGCTGTGTGCTTCCTTGTAGACGCCCGACAGCGCCGACTGACCGGCACGCGCGTCGACCATGATGACCGTGAACTCGCCGACCAGTTCGTTCGAAATGACCTGTGAAATCACGGTTTTCCCGACACCAGGCGGCCCGGCGAGCAGGACTCCGCGGCGCACGCCGAGGCCGAGCTGCTCCATCAGTTCCCGGTGCACGGTCACCGAGGCGATGTTGAGATCGATTTCCTCCCACACCTCTTCGGGCACAACGACACTCGCACGAGTTACCGCGGGAAGCTCGACGGGTTCGAGCGTCAGCCCCTGGTTGTTCGATGCGCTCAGAGCGCGCCCTCGGAAGAGGCTCATCGCGCCCTCGGCGTCGTCCATCAGCGCCTCGAGCACCTGCGCGGCGTCCGCGCGGTCGGCAGGGGCGGTGTACACCAGGATGCGCGCGTAGTCGGCGTATGAGCTTGCATCGCAGATCCGCACTACCACGGGCACCGGTGCCAGCTGGCCGGTGTCGAAGAACGCGGCGAGCATCGACGGTGGGGCTAGTTGTTGATCGCCGATCGCGACCGAACCCCACGTCGGAGGTTCGTCGTCGTCGCCGGGCCCGATGGGCGGGTCGAACTTGTCGATGAGACCCGCCAACGCCAGACCCGCAGTGATGTGGCCGATCGACGACAGCCACCGCGACTCGCAGACGACGTCGGATCCGTACCGGCCGAGGGAGGAGTGCAGGAAGCCGTCGAACGTGGCCCGGGTGGGAACCGAACTGGTCAAGATCTGACCAAGCACCTCCACGGCGCGGCGCACATCGCGCTCCTCACCGGCCATGGCGGCAGCCAACGGCGAAAGACACTCCTCCTTTCCAGACACGGTGAACCAGTATGAACTCGGCGACCGTCCAGGAGCCAGCGAATTTCTGCTGAGCGAACCCGCTCCGCCGTGATCGAATGGCGTCGTGATCCTCACGGTCTCTACGACGCACGCGCCTGCGACCGATCTCGGCTACCTGCTGCACAAGCACCCGGATCGTGCGCAGTCGATCGACGTCAGTGGCGGCACCGCGCACGTCTTCTATCCCGAAGCGACCGAGCAGCGGTGCACCGCCGCGGTGTTGCTCGAGGTCGACCCCATCGGGCTGGTGAAGGGACGCCGGGACGACGCGTTCGCCCTTGGACAGTATGTGAACGACCGGCCGTACGCGGCGTCGAGCCTGCTGGCGGTCGCGATGCAGAATCTGTTTCGGACCGCGATGTCCGGGCGCTGCGACGCGCGTCCTGACCTTGCGGCACAACCACTTCCGCTGCAGTTGCACCTGCCCGCACTGCCGTGTCGCGGCGGCGCAAGCCTGGCAAGGCGCCTGTTCGAGCCACTCGGCTGGAACGTCACCGTCGTCACCGTGCCCCTGGATCCCGAGATCGCGGATTGGGGCGATTCCAGCTACGTCGACCTCACTCTCTCGGGCGAGCAGGTGCTCTCTCACGCGCTCAACCATCTGTACGTCCTACTGCCGGTGCTCGACGACGCCAAGCATTATTGGGTCGGGCCCGATGAGGTCGACAAACTTGTCCGGGCCGGCGGGGGATGGCTTGCTGCGCATCCCGACAAGGAGCTGATCAGCCAGCGCTACCTGGCGCACCAACGTCGGCTCACTGCTTCGGCGATGGAGCGCCTTGCCGACGTCGACGACACACCCGTCGAACGGCTCGACAACGCCGTCGACGCGGATGTACCGCGCCCCCTTGCGGCCGAGCGTCGCCGCGTGGTGATCGAACTGCTGCGCACCGCAGGCGCTACTCGGGTCGCCGACCTCGGCTGCGGCGGTGGGCTTCTCGTACGCGAGCTGCTCGCGGACCCCTCGTTCTCCCTCGTAATTGGCGCGGATGTGTCGGCCCGTGCGCTGACGCAGGCCGAACGGCGGCTCAACGTCGCCGAGATGTCCGACCGCCAATCCGAGCGACTCCGCCTGTTCCAATCGTCGGTGACCTATCGCGACGAGCGGCTCGCAGGCCTCGACGCCGCCGTGCTGATGGAGGTCGTCGAACATGTTGACCCGCCACGCCTTCCGGCGCTGACCCGATCAGTCTTCGGCGCCGCAAGGCCCGGCATGGTTCTCGTCACGACACCGAACTCGGAACACAATGTCCGGTTTCCCGGCCTCGCGCCTGGCGAGTTCCGGCATCGGGACCACCGCTTCGAATGGACCCGCGAGGAATTTCGGTCGTGGGCGTCGGCCGCCGCGGACACCTTCGGGTACGGCGTGCGTTTCCTGCCGATCGGCGACGACGACCCCGAGGTCGGGCCGCCGACGCAGCTCGCAGTGTTCGAACGCGGTGCGGCATGACGACACTCGCTGTTCCTGAGCTGTCGCTGGTGGTGCTCGTCGGAGTCACCGGGTCCGGTAAGTCGACGTTCGCCCGGGCACACTTCAAGCCGACCGAGGTGCTCTCCAGCGATTTCTGTCGCGGCCTTGTCGCCGACGACGAGAACGACCAGGGCGCGACCAACGACGCGTTCGAGGTTCTCAATTTCATTGCCGGCAAACGGCTCTCGGCGGGCCGCCTCACGGTCGTGGACGCGACGAACGTGCAGCCCGAATCACGCAAGGCGCTGGTCACGCTGGCCCGCGCGCACGATGTGCTGCCGGTGGCCATCGTCCTCGACGTGCCGGAATCGGTATGCGTCGAGCGCAACGCCGCGCGAGCGGACCGCGGCTTCGGCAGGCACGTCGTTGCGCGGCAGCGCCAACAGCTGCGACGCGGCCTGCGCGGCCTCAAGCGTGAGGGCTTTCGCACCGTGCACGTGCTCGACGGCGTCGAGGCGATCGGCGCCGTCACCGGAATCGAGCGGACCCGCCTCTACAACGACCTACGCCACGAGTCGGGACCGTTCGACTTCATCGGCGACATCCACGGCTGCGGAGGCGAACTCCAGACGCTGCTATCGAGGCTCGGCTACGACGTCACGCTCGACGAACGCGGCAGGGCGGTCGACGCGAGCTGTCCTGGCAGGCGTGCGGTGTTTGTCGGCGACCTGGTGGACCGCGGTCCTGACACGTCTGGTGTGCTGCGGCTGGCGATGGGAATGGCCAACTCCGGCAACGCTTTCTGCGTGGTCGGCAACCACGAGGACAAGCTCCTGCGAGCGCTGCGAGGGCGCAACGTGAAGGTCAGCCACGGCCTTGCCGAATCGCTGGCCCAGCTCGAGACGGAGACGCCCGAATTCCGCGCGGCTGTCGAGTCGTTCCTCGACGGGCTGATCTCGCACTACGTATTCGACGGCGGCAAGCTGGTGGTGGCGCACGCCGGACTTGTCGAACGGATGCACGGCCGAGCCTCGGGCCGGGTCCGGGCTTTCTGTCTGTACGGCGAAACCACCGGCGAGACCGACGAATACGGACTTCCGGTGCGGTATCCGTGGGCCAACGAATACCGCGGCCGCGCGATGGTCGTCTACGGACACACCCCCACGCCCGTGCCCGAGTGGGTCAACAACACCATCTGCATCGACACGGGCTGCGTCTTCGGTGGGGCGTTGACCGCGCTGCGCTACCCGGAACGCGAGCTCGTCTCGGTGCCGGCAGACCGCGAGTACTACGCGCCGGCGAAGCCCCTGATCGCTCCGAAAAGGGGCCGCGAACCCGACGTGCTGGACATCACCGATGTGACCGGGCGCCGGATCATCGAGACCGGCACGCACGGACGGGTGAGCGTCGGCTCCGACCACGCCGCCGCGGCGCTGGAGGTGATGAGCCGGTTTGCGATCGACCCGCGCTGGCTGGTCTATCTCCCGCCGACGATGAGCCCGGTCGCGACCGCAAGCGCCGCCGGCCTGCTCGAACATCCCGCCGAGGCGTTCGACGCCTACCGGGCCGCAGGCATCGACGGCGTCGTCTGCGAGGAGAAGCACATGGGCTCGCGGGCCGTGGTGCTGGTATGCCGCGATTCGGCGTTGCCGGCCTTCGATATCGAGGGGCCGGGCGCCGTCTGGACGCGAACCGGCCGGGCGTTCTTTCCCGACGAACTGACTACTGCGTTGGTGGAGCGACTGCGGGCCGCGGTCGGCAACGCTGGATTGTTCGACGAGCTGGACGCCTCGTGGCTGCTGTTCGATGCCGAGCTGATGCCGTGGAGTGCCAAGGCAGGTGCGCTGCTGCGCGACCAGTACGCAGCCGTCGGCGCCGCAGCAAGGGCCTCGCTGCCGGTGGCGGTGTCGACACTGTCGTCGGCCGATGACCGTGGGATCGACGTCCGTAGTCTGCTGCAACGCACGACGGCACGGGTGGACAACGCCAAACGGTTCACGGCGGCCTATCGCCGATACTGTTGGCCCACAAAGGGACTCGACGGTGTCCGGCTGGCGCCTTTCCAGTTGCTCGCCTCGGGTAAGAGCTCGGTCGGGACCACGTATCAGGACCGGCCGCACGGATGGCACCTCGAACTCGCCGACCGGCTGGTGGTGTCCGACGAAGAGCTGGTGGCGCCGACGCGGCGGCTGTTCGTCGATCTACGAAGCGCTGCATCGCTGGCCGAGGGACAGCGGTGGTGGGAGGAGTTGACCGCCGCAGGGGGCGAGGGCATGGTCGTCAAGCCGGCGGCGAACCTCGTGCGGACCGCCAAGGGGATGGTGCAGCCGGGCCTGAAGGTGCGTGGGCGCGAGTATCTGCGGCTCATCTACGGCCCCGATTACACCGAGCCCGCCAACTTGGAGCGGCTACGTCAGCGCAATCTCGGCGCGAAGCGCTCGCTCGCATTGCGCGAGTACGCCCTGGGCCTGGAGGCACTCGACCGGCTGGTCAGCGGCGAACCGCTGTGGCGCGTGCACGAGTGCGTCTTTGCGGTCCTAGCACTGGAGTCCGATCCGGTCGATCCCCGGCTCTAAAATCCCGCGCCGTGCACCTCGTGGCCGGGCTTTTCGGCGGCCAGCCCGCGATAGGCGTCCTCGACGGTGGAGCCGTGGTTGACGACGCCGTCGACCTCACGGGCGATCGGCATGTTGAGCCCGTACTCCTTGGCGAACTCCATGATCACGCTGGCGGCCTTGACACCCTCGGCGACCTGGTTCATCGACTCGATGATCTCGTCGATCGACTTGCCTGCGCCGAGTTGCTCGCCGACGTGACGGTTGCGGCTGCGTTGTGAGGTGCAGGTGACGATGAGGTCACCCATGCCTGCCAGCCCGGCGAACGTGTCCCGGTGCCCGCCCATCGACTCGCCGAGTTTGGACATCTCGCGCAATGCGCGCGCGATCACCATGGCGCGGGTGTTCTCGCCGATGCCCAGCGAATACCCCATGCCGACGGCGATCGCGTACACATTCTTCAACGCGCCTGCCATCTCGACGCCGACCACGTCGTCAGTGGTATACGTCCGAAATCGCTTGGTGCGGAACAACTCTGCCAGCTTGGCGGCCAGGTGCTGATCCGGCATCGCCAGCACCGCGGCGGCGGCGTACCCCTCGGCGACCTCACGGGCGATGTTCGGCCCTGCCAGGATGCCTGCCGGGTGTCCTGGCAGCACCTCGTCGACGATCTGGCTCATCCGGTAGTTGGTGCCCTGTTCGAGTCCCTTGACCAGCGACACCACCGGCACCCACGGCCGCAGTTCCTTGCTCAGCTCTGTGAGCACGCCGCGGAAGCCATGCGACGGCACACCCATGACCACGACGTCGGCGCAGCTGGCCGCTTCGGCGAAATCGGTGGTGGCGCGCAGCGTTAGCGACAGCTCGACCTCGTCGCCGAGGTAGCGCGAATTGCGGTGGTTCTCGTTGATGTCGGTGGCGGTGTCCTCCGAGCGCACCCACTGCAGCGTCGGCCCACGCCGGGCGCAGATCGAGGCCACGGTGGTACCCCAGGATCCTCCGCCGAGGACGACGACGTTGGGTTCGCGCTGCGCAGGTGCCATGGCGATCAGCGTATTGCCGACACCTGCCGTTTCACCGGGAGTTGGCGAACTGCAACGCTCAGCGTTTCTTCGTCGGATGCAGCAGGGCCTCGGTCGACGAGGTGTGGTCCTCTTTTGCCCGCTTGACGGCCCGTTTCTCTTTCAGAGACTTGCCGGACTTCTTGGCCATCGCTTGCCGTGGAGACTTATCAGACATCACTGGCCCTTTGATATTGGGGGCCTGGATATGGTCCCGGGGCTCCAACCCTACGCCGACAACGCTGACCTCGGGGTGTACCGTAAACAAGGTTGGGAACCCAGCCAGTCCGGGATGAGTCAGCTTCTGATACTGACCGCGCCGAGCAACCGCTCACGCCGGACACGCCGGTGACAACCGCAAGTCGGGACCACCTTGAAAACCTTATCCGCCTTTCCATCGTTGACGTTTCCCTTTGTAAACCAAGGATTTTCCGGCTCCCCAAGCGTCGGCATTCTCAGTACCCACCCACCGACACGGTGCGGGCTGGCGACCTTCAGTGCCGCCCTGTCCGACGGTTTGACCGTCAATGGCGCCGACGTCAGCGTCGTACAGGTGGCCGACGGGTCCCCACCTTCGAATGCCCGCGTCATCGGTGAGCTGGTCAACGGCTCACCGACATCCGTCGCAGCATGCGCTGACTTGCTCAACCAGAGTGACGTCGCGGTCATCCAGCACGAGTACGGCATCTACGGCGGTGCCGACGGCGACGAGGTGGTTGACATCATCGACGCGCTGCGGATCCCGTCGATCGTGGTGGCGCACACTGTCCTCAAAGACCCGACGCCGCACCAACGTTCGGTGCTCGAGGAGGTCGCGGCGCGGGCCGATCAAGTGGTCGTGATGTCCGAAGCTGCCAACCGGCGGCTGTGTCATGGGTTTGACGTCGACAGCCGCAAAGTCACCACGATCCCGCACGGCGCGACCCTCCCGAAGAACGCCCCCGCCAAACGTCCCAGTCGACCGACCGTGTTGACCTGGGGCCTGATGGGTCCTGGAAAGGGCATCGAGCGGGTGATCGATGCGATGGGTTCGCTCAACGGACTGCCGGGGCGGCCGAGGTACCTGGTTGCCGGCAGGACGCATCCCAAGGTCTTCGCCGCCGACGGCGAGGCCTACCGCGACGCCCGAATGGAACAGGCGCGGCGCAGGGGAGTCGCCGATTCGGTGTCCTTCGATGCTGGCTACCGCGACGTGCCGATGCTGACTGCCCTCGTTCAGTCATCCTCGGTTGTCGTCCTGCCGTACGACTCCACCGATCAAGTCACGTCCGGTGTTCTGGTCGACGCCATCGCGTGCGGTCGACCCGTCGTGGCCACCGCATTCCCGCACGCCGTGGAGCTTCTCTCGACCGGCGCGGGTGTCGTCGTCGACCATGACGACCCCGACGCGCTGGCGTCCGCCCTGCGCCGGATCCTGACCGAGCCGTGCCTCGCCGGTTCAATGGCGGCCGAGGCCCGCCGACTGGCGCCGGAAATGGCCTGGCCGGTCGTCGCCAAGACATATCTGGGTCTGGCCAAGCGGCTGATCAATCAGCGGGCGGCCTTGGTGTGACTGTGACCGCGCAACCTCCGAGCTTCGACCATCTGCTGCATCTGACGGATACTCGCGGCACCTTCGAGCACGCCTGTCTGGCCGAGCCTCGCCCCGAGCACGGCTACTGCACCGACGATGTGGCCCGCGTGCTTGTGGTCGCCACCCGCGAACCCGACACCGAGGGCCGAGTCAACAGGCTTGCAGGGGTTGCGCTGCGGTTCCTGAACGAGGCGCAGGCTTACAGCGGCGCCTGCCGCAACCGGATGGACAACAAGGGCCATTGGACCGACGAGCCGTCCACGAAGGACCATTGGGGCAGGTGCATCTGGGGCCTCGGAACGGCCGCTGCCCACAGCGATGTGAGCATGGTCCGCAGATTGGCAGTCATCCAGTTCGAGCGGGCGGCGCAGGTGCGATCGGTACATCCGCGCACGATGGCGTTCGCCGCAGTCGGCGCCGCGGAACTTCTTTCGGTCCATGCGGACCACGCTCCGGCGCGCAAGCTCCTCACCGACTACGCCGGTTCGATCGACGCACCGAGCGGTGACGCGGCCTGGCCGTGGCCCGAACCGCGACTTGCCTATGCGAACGCCGTCCTTGCCGAAGCGATGATCGCCGCCGGCGTTGCACTCGAAGACATTTCGTTGCGCCAGCGCGGCCTGGATCTGTTGGGCTGGCTGGTCGAACACGAAACGGCCGACGGCCATCTCTCGCCAACCCCGGTCGCGGGCAGAGGTCCGCAGGACGCCCGGCCAGGGTTCGATCAACAGCCGATCGAGGTGTCCACGCTCGCCGACGCATGCGCGCGTGCCGCCACCGTCGATGCCGCAGCGCTCTGGCCCGATACCGTCCGTGCCGCCGCGGCCTGGTTCATGGGCGACAACGATGCAGGGCTGCTCATGTGGGATCCGGAAACGGGCGGTGGTTTCGACGGCCTGCACGCCGACGAGGTAAACCGTAACCAGGGCGCGGAATCGACTCTGGCATTGATCTCGACCTTGCAGCAGGCTCGGCGTTTCTCGACTGTGCCGCAATGACTTCGGTGCGGGCCCAGCTCGCCACTCGCAACGCCGAGCGGCTCGCGGCCGACCCGTCGCGGGTCATCACCCGGCTGTTCGTACCGGGGCAGGAGGGTTTCGAGCTTCAGGAGTCACGCGCGGGAGCGGTGCTGGCGCGGATCCTTGCCCTTGGCGAGGACGACGTGCGTGCCTCGCTTGACGACGTAGCCGTCCGATTCGACGGGCGCCACCGCGACCTCACCGACACGTTCCGCAGGCACGCGCGTGAGCTGGCCGACCGCCTTGATACCGACAGGAAACTCTCCGAATCGCGAATGTTGTTGCTAGGCGCGACATTCACCAGCGAGTACGCGATCGAAGGTGCGGCGTTGTGCAATCCCAGCATCGTTGCGCATCCTGACCAGTCGACAACACCGGCGGGCAGCCTGCGATTTGTGATGAGCGTGCGGGGGATCGGGGAGGGCCACCAATCGTCGATCGGATTCCGGACCGGTGTCGTCGACGCGGCAGGCCACGCAACCGTCGATGCTGCGGCTCCGTTCGCCACCGTCGGAACCGTCGTGCCCACTCTCCTCGACAGGGTCGTGTTCCGTAGCGAGCTCACCCGACTGCGCAAGGCAGGAGAGGCAGCCGACTACGTCCTCAATGCGCTCGGCGAAAAGTTCACCAGGGCCGACCTCGACGAGCGACTGGACAAGCTGCAAACCCACCGGAGCACGCGCCGCCATGCCGCGGAAACGATCGCGTTGATTCGGACCATCGCGGCGCGGTCATATGGCGTCGAATTCGCCGACGACACAGCGCTTTCCGAGCAGGTTCTGTGGCCGGCGATGGCCGCCGAGGCGGCGGGCGTGGAGGACGCGCGCTTTGTCCGCTTCGTCGACGACGACGGCTCCGTCACGTTCTACGCCACCTACACGGCCTACAGCGGGTCACACATCAGCCAACAACTGCTGGCGACCGAGGACTTTCGGTCCTTCGCGTCCACGCCGCTGGTCGGTCCCGCGGCGGCGAACAAGGGCCTGGCGTTGTTCCCCCGCCGAATTCAGGGTCGCTTCGCGGCCATGTCGCGATCCGACCGCGAATCGAATGCAATCGCCTTTTCGGATCATCTCTCTGTCTGGCCGAGCGCACAGCCCTGCCAGGGGCCGACCGAAGCGTGGGAGGCGTTGCAACTCGGCAACTGCGGTCCGCCGATCGAGACCGACGCCGGCTGGCTGGTGCTCACCCACGGCGTCGGGCCGATGCGCACCTATCGCATCGGTGCGATCCTGCTCGATCTCGACGATCCAACGCGGGTTCTCGGCCGGCTGCGGCAGCCGCTACTGAGCCCGGACGCCGACGAGCGGGATGGCTACGTGCCCAACGTCGTCTATTCGTGCGGCGCACTCGTGCACGCCGACACCCTGGTGCTCCCTTATGGCATGGCGGACGCCGCCATCGGGGTCGCGACCGTCCCGCTGACGGAACTTCTCGATGCACTGACACGCTCCGACTCCGCGCCGCCGCCGGAGCCCATATCATCGGCGCTATGAAACGGGACGTGGGCGCGCAGCTCGAAGTTGAGATCATCGCGCCGACCACCTTGGAGTTCCAGATTGCGGTCGCGCCGCATCCCCGTACCCAGGTGTCCGAGTCGCTGTCGTTCGTTCTGGACGGACAGCCGATCCAGGCGCTGGAGATCAGCGGTACCCATGGCAACCGCATCCACAAAATGGACGTTCCGGTAGGCAACCTGAAGGTCGACTACGCGGCGACGATCGTCGGCCGAACCGACCCGGCCCCGGTGAGTGAGTACGACCTGTCGATGTACCTGCGCCCAAGCCGCTACGCCGAGGCCGACAAGTTCTACGGCTTCGCCGCAACGGAATTCGGGAACTACATTGATTCGACGACCCTGTTGGAGAAGGTGTCCTCGTGGGTGGGCAGCCGCCTGAACTATGTGCCAGGCTCGAGCGACCCGATCGACGGAGCGGTGGACACCTTGCTCGCCGGTGCCGGCGTGTGCCGCGACTACGCGCACCTGGTGGTGGCGATGCTGCGGGCCGTCAACGTGCCTGCCCGCGTCGTATCGGTGTATGCGCCGGGGCTCTACCCGATGGACTTTCATGCGGTCGCCGAGGCGTTCGTCGAGGGGCACTGGCTCGTTGTCGACGGCACTCTGCTGGCGCCGCGACAAACGTTGGTGCGGATCGCCACCGGACGCGATGCGGCCGACATCGCGTTCCTTGACAACCACAAAGGCGCGATCGCACTGAACAAGATGGAGGTGACGGCCGTCGTCGACGGCGACCTCCCGAGGGACTCGGTCGACGAGCTGGTGTCGATCGGCTAGCTCCGCTGGCGATTGAGGCGCACAATCGAGGTGTCCTTCGTCATATCTGGGGAGCCGCGATGAGCGAGCAACTGTACGACTTTTTCGGCGATATCTTCCAGCGATACTTCAGCCCGGCCCTCGATGCATACCCGGGAAGGGGTGGAGTACTCGTCGAAAGGTTGCTCGCGCTGACCGACGACGTCCCGGATCGATTGACGCAGACCAGAGGCGCCGCAATGGCATGGGGCAAGGCCGAGACCCCGAACGCCAGGATCACCTCGGAATTCTTCGTGATCACCCAACACGGACTGATGTATGCCGCCGGGTTCAACGGGTCGCGCCGGGCTCTGTATTACCTGGCCACGCCGTCCGCGTTGTTCGATCCATTCGTCGATCAGGTCGACACCGCCGAACTGCGTGAGGGCGCGGTCGTCGCCGTGGACAGCCGGTTGGACGGCGACCTCGCATCCGCTCATCCGATGGACGCCGCGCTGCGCCGGATACTCGATGAGCACTTGGCGCTGCGGGTCGATCTGCCCGTGTAGCTATCTCTTCTCTGCGTACTGTTCGGTGCGCACCGCATGCGGGTAAGCGTCCTCGCGCTGCTGAAACGCCAGAATCGCGGGGTTGAGAACGGTGCCGTCACGAATCTCGATCGCGCGGGCGATGGTGGCGTTTGAATTCCACGCCGCGGGCCCGGAAAGAACCGTGTCGAGGTGCGGCAACAACGCCTCGCTGATCTCCCACGTCGCCGAATTCCACAGATAGGACGGGCTGTGGTCGACGGCGTAATACTGCACGCCGTTTGCCAATTCGATGACGGGCTGAGTGAAGGAGGTCGGGCGGGCCCAACTGAAACCCATCCCGGTGTCACACGAGACGTCGACGATCAGGCTCCCTGGTGTGAAGTTCCCCAGGTCGTCCTCGGTGGCGAAGATCAGCGGTGCATTCGGATCTTGCAGAACACAGTTGACGACGAGATCGTTGTCCGCGAGAAATTGCGCCACCGGGATGGTGCCGTCCTCCGGGGTGTCCGCCCATGTCCGCTCCGGGGTGTCCTCGTCCTGTCCCATCTGGACGATCTGGGTGGAGTGAATCGGCGAACCGACGGCGGCGACGTCACGGTTGGTCAGCACACGCACGTCGTCGACGCCGTGCGCGTTCAGGGCGGTGACGGCGCCGCGGGCGGTGGCGCCGAATCCGATGACGGCGGCGCGCAACCGGCGGCCGTAGCTGCCGGTGATTCCGGCCAGTTGCATGGCGTGCAGGACCGAGCAGTAGCCCGCCAGCTCGTTGTTCTTGTGGAAGACGTGCAGCCCGAATCCGCCGTCGGCTTGCCAGTGGTTCATCGCCTCGAAGGCGATCAGCGTCAACCGCCGATCAATGGCAACCTGGGTCAGCGCCGCATCCTGCACGCAGTGTGGCCAACCCCAGACGACCTGTCCCACTTTGAGTTCGGTGAGATCCTCGGCCTGGACCTTGGGCAAGAGGATGACGTCGCAGCCGGCCGTCAGCTGTTCGCGTGGCCTGACCCCACCGACGAGTTCGGACAGCGCGTCGTCGGTGGCGCCGAACTCCGCGCCGTAGCCATGCTCCAGGAAGATTCGCCGCCGGATCTGACGATCGATCTTGGCAAAGTGCGCGGGGTGAATCGGCAGCCTGCGCTCGTTCACCTTGCGCGAGCCGGCCGGTACACCGAGCGAAAGCTGTTGATTCTCAGCGCTTCTTGTGGTCATGGAGCAACGCCAGACATCAGTGGCCCCTAGCCGTAAGGGGGCCTGGGTGGTCCCCGATGACTCGACCTTACCTCGTCGGTTTGCGTCGCACCCAGCTGTAGACACACAGCGTTGACGTACGACGTTGGCAGCACTAGACTCGAGGGTGCGTGTTGCCGTCGTCCCGCTTGATCAATCTCGGCCGGTCGTCCGCACCCTTTCGGGTTCTCGCACGAGCCCACAGCTCTTGCCTGCACGACCGGATCGACCAGGACCCCCCAATGGCCATCACCGATATCGCTGCGTACGCCCATCTGAGCGAGGCGGACATCGACAGCCTCGGCTACGAACTGGACGCTATTCGATGCGACGTTTCGGACTCACTCGGCGAGCGCGACGCGGCATACATTCGGCACACCATCAGATTCCAAAGGACCCTCGACGTGGCGTCGCGCCTGCTCATCGGCACCAGCCGGGGCCGGGCAGGCTGGGCGTTGGGAACTGCGGCGCTGGCGTTCGCGAAGAGTGTCGAGAACATGGAGATCGGCCACAACGTCAGCCATGGCCAATGGGATTGGATGAACGACCCGGAGATTCACTCGAGCACGTGGGAGTGGGACATGGTCGCGGTGTCCTCACAGTGGAAGGCTTCGCACAACTACCGCCACCATGTGTTCAGCAACGTGGTCGGCATGGACGATGATCTCGGCTTCGGGGTGATGCGGGTAACCCGCGACCAGCCGTGGCGTCCGTCGCATCTGTTGCAGCCGCTTCAGAACCTGTTCTTGGCAGCCACATTCGAATGGGGCATCGCCCTACACGATGTCGATCTCAATCGGTTGAAGGCCGAAAAAGCCACTCAGGCAAGGGCGCTGCTCGGCAAGATTGCGCGCCAGGCCGTCAAGGACTACGTAGTCTTTCCGGCGCTCAGTCGATCCCGCTGGCGCAGAACCCTGGTCGCAAACGCGACAGCGAACCTGCTGCGCAACCTTTGGGCGTACATGGTGATCTTCTGCGGCCATTTCCCTGACGGCGCGGAGAAATTTACCGCGGACGTCGTGGACCATGAAACCCGAGCCGAGTGGTACCTACGACAAATGCTGGGCGCCGCGAACTTCAAAGCCGGTCCGCTGCTGGCATTTTCGAGCGGCAACTTGTGCTACCAGATCGAGCACCACCTGTTCCCCGACCTGCCCAGTAACCGCTACGCCCAGATCGCGGTGAGTGTTCGAGCGCTGTGCGACAAGTACGACCTGCCCTACACCACCGGTTCGCTTGCGCACCAATATCTCTTGACGCTGCGAACCATCCACAAGTTGGCGCTTCCCGATGGATTCCTGGTGGACACGTGCGACGACGCGCCGGAAACTGCCTCGGAACGGAAGTTCAGCGCGGACGCGACGGCCGCTACCCGGTTGGGCGATCCGATCGTGGGGCTGCGAACGGCGTTGCGGGCTCGCGTGCGCCGCTACCGACGCTGAAGGCCGTTTCGCGTGTCCGAACGTTGTTGGTGTTCGAGTCGGGTGTCGCGGTCTCGGTTGACAAAGGCCCTTTGGCGTCGGAATCGCGCGGCGGTGCGTCGGGCTTCAGCGGCGCGACTCGCGCTGCGGTGCGCGTCAACGAAGAGCGAGGCCACCACGCCGATCACGATCCTCAAGAGGAACAGCGTGCCGGTTGACCCCGTGGGGTGATAGCCGAACACGGCGAGTTTTTCGGTCGGCGGGTGGTCCGCCCCAGCATTGCCCAGCGTGCCGGCAACCGCGACGAGGCCGGCGGCCAGGAAGGCGACAAGTCCGACGATGACAAGCATTCAACGCCTCTCATCTGTAGCTGGACCTTCAGTACACGCCCGTTCGGGCCATCTGTCAACGCTGTTGACGAATGGCGTTAACATACGATGTGGTCCAGCGCAATCGAAGGGAAGTGCTCTCAGGATGACGAATCAGCCGACCGTGTCTGACGCGCACTCCGATGGCACCGACCGAGCCGCCGCCACCAGTGCGGTCAGCCGGTCGGTGATCTTGCAGTGCGCGCTGAGGATCGTCGACAGTGACGGTATCGACGCCCTATCCATGCGACGGCTCAGCGCAGAGGTGGGCCGGGATCCGACGGTGATTTATCGGCACGTCCCGAACAAGGCGGCACTGCTCGACGGCGTCGCCGAGATCGTGCTCGGGCAACTACGGGTGGATGCTGCGGATACGGACTGGGCAGGGCAGCTGCGCACCGTGGCCAAGGACTTCCGGAGGCTGGCAATCGAACATCCAAACATGGTGTCGCTGTTGGTAACTCGGCCGCTGGCCACGCCGTTGGGTCTGCGGCCGCCGGGGATGCTGCGGCCGCTGGAGGACGTCCTGACGCTACTGACGTCGGCCGGCTTCAGCGGGGTCGACGCCCTGCACATCTACCGCGTGCTGTTCGGCTACCTGCACGGGCACATCCTGGCTGAGCTGCAGGAGGTCATCGAGCGACCCGAGGAGACCGACGACGTGCTGCGCTTGGGCCTGCACCGGCTCGCGATCACCGAATTCCCACAGGTGCGCGCGTTGGCGTCGGTCTTGGCGTCCTACGACGGTGCCGCTGAACTCGACCGCGCGCTCGATCTTCTGTTCATCGGTCTGGCGGCCACGCTGACATCGCCCGACCGGCGCGTCAGCGATAGTTGACGAACTGCAGCGCGACCTCCAGGTCAGCGCCGCGCAGCAGTGCCTGGACCGCCTGCAGATCGTCGCGCTTCTTGGAGGACACCCGCACCTCGTCGCCCTGGATCTGGGTCTTGACGCCCTTGGGGCCCTCGTCGCGGATCAGCTTGGTGATCTTCTTGGCGTCCTCGCTGGAGATGCCCTGCTTGATGGTGCCGCTGACCTTATAGGTCTTGCCGGACGCCTGGGGGTCGCCGGACACGTCGAACGCCTTCATCGAGATGTCGCGGCGAATGAGCTTTTCCTTGAAGACGTCGATGGCGGCCTTGGCGCGCTCCTCGGTGGAGGAGGTGATGACGACGCTCTCCTCGCCCTGCCACTCGATGCCGGTGTCGGTGCCACGGAAGTCGAACCTGGTGGCCAGCTCCTTGGCGGCCTGGTTCAGTGCGTTGTCGACCTCCTGGCGGTCAACCTTGCTGACTACGTCGAATGATGAATCCGCCATTGGATCCGTCCCTCCTCGGCTCTACGGTGCGTTTTCGTCTTAGGCCCATCCTCGTTGTACCCTGCTATTCGCACCAAACCGGGTCACTCCGGAGGAGCAGCACCCAGGCAGGTTGCCCGAGCGGCCAATGGGAGCGGACTGTAAATCCGTCGGCTTACGCCTACGCAGGTTCGAATCCTGCACCTGCCACCCTGTTCAGGCTCCCTTAATGGGTCGGCTTGACGCGGTTGAGACCGGCAGTTGTCACGGACTGTCACAACGAGCGAGTAACTCTGTGTGGTCTTGGCGTCCGCATCCATCCATGCGGCGAATAGGCGCGCCGGTCTACCTGGCCATGTGTGACGAAACACCCACTTAGAGTTCGCACCGTGGTGGACAGCTACGAAGTCGTCGACCTGGCTGACTGGACCCGCGGAGAGAGCGGACCAGGCGGTGATGAGGCGAAGCGATGGTTCATAGCGCCCGAGTCCTCGCTGTTGCTCAGCGCTTTTTGCCGCCGGGAGTGATGTCAACCCGGATCCTCGTCCGCGCCCGGCTGCATGCGTCACGGCCGGAGCCACGTTTACGGGCGGGCGACTCGGCGGTTCATCCCGCGGTTGCCCGATCCCTTCGACGCCGACATCGACGACACCTTCGTGTGGTCAGTCGGCCGCTGCAGTCCCTGCTCAACCCTGAAGGGCCTGCCGGCGAGTCTCCCAGCGGTTGTCCAATGAGAGGGTTGAGGGTCGGCCGACCCGAAGGCGCGATTTCGCATTAAACGAACCAGGTCGTAGCTAGAGACGTGTTACTGCCGAGCAATTTTGAGCTGACTCGAGAAAGTCATTGCGGCCATGACACCGCCGTCGCAGATGATGTCGGTGCCGGTGAGATACCCAGCCTTATCGCTGGCGCAAAAGGCGAGGAGTTCGGCGATCTCGGCAGTGTGGCCGAATCGCTTGAGGGCGCCGATCTGAACCAGCGCGCTCGCGCCGGCGCTGGCCTCGAGCTTGCCCATGGCAGTGTCAAAAGATCCGGGAGAGACCGAAAGTACCCGCGCACCTGAGGATCCGAACTGAGCGGCGAGTGCCTTGCTGTACCAAATTACGAAATTCTTGCTCAGCACGTAGGCCAGCTGTGCCCGCCGTGATTTAGGAAACACGTTGCAGACAGTCAGCAAGTCAGAATGGAACCGTTCGATGTCGGTCCGTGACCTCTTATAACGTCGAGTAGGGGTAAGAAATGTTGGGAGCTGGTGCCCAGCGACGGAGGCCACATTGACTATTGCCATACCCCGGCCCGCGATCTGAAGGAAGGCCTGATTGATCAACGCGGTACCAACCGCATTGATCCTCAAGATCAGCTCAGCTGAGGCCATGCTCGGGCTCACCCCAGCTGTGTGGATAACCGAGACCACAGTGCCGAGTTCCTTTGCATGTTCGACTAATTGGTTTACAGATGCAGGATCTGTGACGTCGCAGATGGTCGCAGTACAATCGATCCCGGCTTTGTCGAGTTCATTCTTTGCGGTCTCAACGCGCTCATGGCTGACGTCACTGATCAGCACAGTGGATTCGCGGCCGAGCACGTGCGCAACGGCGAGACCCATCCCCCCGGCACCACCAGTCACCACCGCTACGTTGGTCATTGGCTGAACTCCTTTGCTGTGTCGAGCACGAGTACGAATTGTTTTCGGACCTACCCTGCGTTCAGGCTGTCGGGTGCCGTTAATCGATGGACGAAGCGCATCAGCCGCTAGACAGGTCCAAGCCCACAGTCGGCGGCCAGAACCAGCCGTACGATTAACATGTTCCGCCGGCCCCCGCACGTCCAATGAGGGCGGATTCAGGTGTTCCGCCGCGGTATGAAACTATCGTTTGTTTCACTGGAGGGCAAGATCGTAAGCGGCCGGTATGCCGCCCGACTCTCCGGGTATGGCGCTGTTCGATGCACCGACCCAACCATCGGTCTTTCATGAACCTTGCGGCAAACTCGAGACAAACGTTAGTTTGAAGGCGGCGGGTTGGTCGTAATGCGAATGGAGTCACACGTGGGCGTGTTGATCATGTTGGGCACGCTCTTCGGGCTCATCGCGCTCGTCGTGGGACTGGTTGCCCGATTCGATCCCGAAGCCCGCAGTCCACAGAGCCGTACGGGGGGTGTCGGATGATCCTGGCGGCACAGATCGGGACCCTATTCGCCTACATCGGCGGAACCGTCTTCGTGTTGGCGGGCCTGTATCGAACGATCCGTCGTCAGCGTCTCGATCCACTTCTGCTGGTGTGTATCTCGGCAATCTCGTTCTCCTGGCTGGAGGCACCATACGACTGGGCGATGTACGCACAGTTCCCGCCGTTCATGCCACGGATGCCGTCCTGGTGGCCGTTAAACATGACCTGGGGCGGTCTGCCCGCGGCCGTACCGCCGGGATATATCGCATACTTCGTGCTCCCGACCCTCGTCGGCGCCGCACTGGGCCGCACTCTGGCCGCGAAGTTGGGATGGCGTCGGCCGTTCGCGCTGCTGGGCTGCGGTTTGGCAGTCGGATTTGCGTGGGCGTTGACCTTCAATGCGGTCATCGGCGCACAGCTCGGAGTGTTCTACTACGGCTACGTGATAGGCGGCCTGGCGATCTTCGAAGGCACCCGCAACCAGTATCCGCTCTACGACTCACTGGCCATGGGGATCCTGGTAATGGTGTTCGCCTACCTCCTGGGAAGAACGGACCCCGAAGGCCGGACCGTGGTCGAGCAATGGTCGGATTCGAAGACCCGAAGCCGACTCGCGGCGGGTGTCGTTTCGATCGTATCGTTCGTCGTCATCGGCCATGGGGTGTACGGCGCCGTCTTCGCACCGCACCTGATCACCAAGCTCGCCGGGCTAGTCGACGTCGGTTCGAACGTGCAGTTGTACGAGGATGTTCCGAATCAACCGCACTGATCGACGTGCAGCGCTTCGAAAATCACCTGGTTTGTGCCTCCCCGTTGCCCGCCGCGGACGACGGGTGGCTGACGGCGTGTCCAGCCATGTCGATGCCGCCCTGGCGATGTCGGATCATCAACTCCAGGAAGAGAATCTCGTTCGCCCGCCCTTTAGCGCGTTGCAGACGGCGGAGGTCGTCGACGGATTTACCCTCTCGGTGTCAAAGTGAAAGGCATCTGGATATTCAGCCATCTGTTGATTCCACACGCCCCGCTCGGCCCTGTGGTCTTGTCCCAACCGACCCAGCGCGTCGGGTTGGTCGAATCGCGCCAGAATACAAATAGCTGTTCCCCGGGTGCCGTTGTCCCGTCGGCACACGCCTGCCAGTTCTGCACGGTGTGGCGTACCCGCCACGAACCGCTCACGTAACTCGCCTCGCCGGTCCATCCGATGTCGCTGGTGACCCGCCCGGTGCAGTCATGGACGCCTGTGCAGCTCGAGGCGAAGCTCCAGGTACTGGTGATAGTAGCCTCGTCGTGGTACCGCAGATTCGTCTGCGCCCATTGGCCATTGGAGACGGCTAGGAAGACACCGTTTAGTTCGCCGGTGTAGTCCGGTTGAGCCGCTGCGATTGTCGATTGGCTCCCCGTCAGTGCGAGGACGATCAAAGAGGCCGTTGCGGCAGCGTCCCGCGCGCGCATCTCAGCCCTGCCTTCAGGCGCCCGGTGAGAGAACGAGGTCTCTCCACGTCGCCGGGGTGCGGACGAGGTCCGACTGCTGGTAGGCGGTTCCGTCCGGGGCCAGATAGCGACCGGTTCGCGGGTCGTACTCGGCGATCGCGACCGCGGCGCCGCCAGTGGCGGATTGCCGCCAGGCATTCGGAGTGATGCCGGGAAGGGCACTCGTTTCAGCGTGAGTCTGTAACTCCGGCCCGGATTGGGGTGTTGGAGGGTCGGATTCGTTCGCCGGTGGATCGGTTGGTGCCACCCCGTCGTCAGTACCGAACGGTGGTGTCGGTATAACCGGGGCACCCGCCTCGTCATGCGGCAGACCGGCGGGTGGTGGAGTTCCCTCCACCGGCGCGAAGATGTGCAGTTCGACCTGCCCCGGTACCCGACCGTCCGGTGGTATGCCCTGCGATATCAGGTTGGGGTCGAACGGATACGGACCCAGAGTGTGCTGCCGCATCACAATGGGGCGATACGGCTCCGCGCTGTCGCAGATCTCCACTGTCGGTGCCCGTTTGCCGGGTTGCCCCATGCAGGGAATGTTGCGAACACCACGCACGCCGAGCGGGGAGTCCTGGGGAAGCTTGCAGTACATGTCATCGGGCGTGTCGAGCGTCGTAGTCTCATCGGGCGAACGCCATTGCGAGGGTGGCAGGAAGCCCACGGTGCAGGCCGCCGGGTCACTGATCTGGATGCGGAAGTCACCGATCGGGATTCCGGTCGCGTTGTTCACGCCACGCGACGACTGATAGAACGCTACGGCGGGAGGCAGCAGCACCATCAACTGCCGCAGGCCGGGCAAATAGGTGACTGCAACCTGGCCGAGCGCGGTCATGTTGGACAGCAGAACCGGCAACGTCGGCTTGATCGATGCCAGGAGGGACGAAACCTCCTGCGCCGCTGCCGGTCCTGACTCCATTACCGTGCGGAGCTGACCGTCGTTAGCGGCCAATTGGGCGGTCACACCGGCGAGGGCATGGGCCCAAGTGCGGGTTGCGTCCGCCGATCGCACCTGAGCGTCGAGAACGGGCTGGGCGTCGTCTATCAGGGTCCTCGTCTGATCGGCGGTGGCATCCATTGCACCGGTGATCGTCGCCGATGAGTCGAGTAGCGACCCCAGGTCATAATCCGCACCGTCGAAGGCGGTGAAGGTCTCGTCGACGAGTGTCCGGAGCTTCTCCTCGGGAACGCTTTCCAACAGTGTGCTGAGCTTGTCTAGCATCGGACCCACGGGTTGTGGAATCCTCGTGGCGGTTACGGGGATGACGGATCCGTCGCCTAGAAACGGAGCTGATGCGTCGCGTGGCCTAAGGTCCACGTACTGTTCGCCAATCGCCGAAACACTGCGAACCTCCGCGGTGAGATCGGCGGGGATCCTCGGTTGATCGTCCAAAGACAGAAGCGCTTCGGCTCCGGTCGTCGTCAGCCTGATCGATGTCACCGAGCCGATCTGTTTACCCCTGTATGTGACGTTCGCGTATTGATAAAGCCCACCGGCAGCAGGGAGTTCCAAGCTAACCGAGATCTTCCCGATTCCGAGCCATGTCGGCACCTGAAGATAGGAGGACAGCATCGCGAAACCGATTGCCGCTAGGACGGAGAACACGACCAACTGGATACGAACGAACCTGGTCAACATCAGTTGGGTCCGCCTGGTGCGCCGCCCGATATCGGTGGGTAGCCGGGCGGTAGGACTCCGCCCGGTCCGACGGGTACCGGTTCGCGCGGACCCTGCTGCGTCGGCACGATCGGTGCGTGCAACGGGTCATCGCTGTAGAAGGCGTCATATCCAGGGTCGCCGGGCGCGGGGACCAGCGGTAGGTCGTGACCGTCGAAACGGGTGCCCGCCCCGAGACCCCGTTTCAGACGATTCGTGGTGAGGTCGAGTGTCGCGTAGAGGTTCAGGTAGTCACCACGAACGGCGCGATCGATGATGTTCTGACTTAAAGGAAACGTGGGCACCAGGGCGAGGGCCTCGTCGATGTCGGGGCCGACATCGGCCAGCGCTTGGATGGTCGGCGCGAGGTTCTGCAGGTTGGTCACGAGGTCGGCTTGGCTGTCGTTGACCAGTCGGTGGGCCGTGTCGCTGAAGACCCTCAAACGGTCCAAGGCCGTGGTGATCTGCGGCCGCTGTCGAAGCAGCACCTGCAATGCGGCAGGCAGTTTGTCGAGTGCCGTTGCGATCACCTGACTTTGTTGATTCAGTGACCCCGCCAGCCTGTCCATCGCGGCAATGGAGTCGATGAGGCTACGGCGTTGGTCGTCGAGGACACCGACGAATCTGTCGAGCCGACCCAGGAGATCGCGGGTTTGCGTCTCGCTGCCCGCGAAGGCGACGTTGAAGTTGTGAATGATATCGCCGATCTGGCCCAAGCCCCCGCCGTTGACGACCGTGGACACCGTGGACAGCGTCTGCTCGGTGGATGGATAGGTCCTTGTGCTTGTCAGCGGAAGCGTGGCACCCGGCGCCAGTCGCCCGGTGGGAGCCTGCCCGACCGGAGGGTCCAATGCGATGTGCATCGATCCGAGGAGACTGGTTTGCCCGACCATCGCCATGGCGTTGGCCGGTACGACCACATCGGGCCGCACCGACACGACGACGTTCGCGTGCCAGTCGCGTACGCTCATCGAGCGAACTACGCCGACTGTCACATCGTCGAGCATGACCGGTGAATTCGACTCCAGAGTACCGACATTGGCGATCTCGAGGTGATAAGTGACAGCGCCGGGTCCGCGTCCGACCGTTCCCGGCAGGGCCAGCGAGTTGACGCCCTGAAACGCGCATCCCGTGACTCCTGTCATCACGGCGAGTGCCAGCAGCGTTACACGACGAGAGGCCCGAACCGCGTTCATCCCGTGGCTATCCCTTCACCCGGCGGTGCCGATTCCTCCGGTGGGTGCGGCGGTCCTGCCGTTGTATCCCCCTGCGGGCCAGGTGATTCAGACGGTGCGCTCGGGGGGAGCATCAGGGCGGGAAATCCACCGCCGGCGGTGGGCGGGGGGCCGTAGCCGGGCGGTGGCGGCACATCGCCGGAGCCGGTGAACGCGGATACCGCCGGCGGCAGTTCGACGCCGCCGGGTGCCGGGCCGCTCCCCCCGGGCGCTAGCTCGGGTACGGAGTACACGATGTCTTCGGGAGGGGGCATCGCGTTCAACAACGGATTGACGTTGATCGGCAGCTGGTTGAAGTTCAGCCGGCTCAACGCTGGACCCAGATACTGTGCACACAGCTTGCCGGTCTCGGCAGCGGTCACATTGGCCACCGCGGATATCTGTGCGCACAGGAAGAACACCGGGTCCGCGAGGTTCGCGACGGTGAAGACACCGGTGGCCCCTCCTGACCGGGGATCAAACATGTTGTAGGTGTTCGCGATCGCAGTCGGCGCGATGTGTAGAACCTGTTCGAGATCTTTCTTATGGTCGACGAGGATCTGCGTGACATTCGACAAGCGTTGAACCTGCTCCGCCGTTTGCCCTCGACTGCCGGCGATGAAGTGCCGCACCTGTCCGACCACGTCGGCGATATTGGTCAACGCGGCATCAAGATCGGAGCGGCTGCCGTCGAGCACGCTAGTGAGTGTCGCGAACCGATCCTGGAACTGAACGATCTGCTCGCCGCTGTCGCGGAGAGCGGTGATGAAGGTCTGAAAGTTCTTGATCACAGCGACGATGTCGGGGCTACCCTCGGCCAGGATGCGCCCGACTCCGGACAGCTCGGTGAGCGTCTGTCGTAATCGTTGCGCATTGCCGTCACCGAGCGCATCGGCAGCGCTTTCGATGAAGCGCCCCATCGATGTGGAGGTTGCATCGCCCGTTGGGCCAAGTTCGGTGGCCAATCGTGTCAGCTGATCCTTGACTTCGTCCCACTCGACGGGCACAGCCGTGCGCTCGAGGGGTATGACGGCTCCGTCAGGCAAGGTCGGTCCCGCGTTGCGGTATGCCGGGGTCAACTGGACGTATCGCGCGGACACCAGATTCTGGGCGACTATCACGGCCATGGCATCGAGTGGGATCGGGACGCCGTGATCGACCGTCAAGACGAGTTCCGTATCGGCACCCCGAGGAGCGATCGATTCGACGGTACCGACTTTCACTCCCGAAACCCTCACTTCGTCGCCTGGATAGATGGCGGTGGCGGTGGTGAAAATCGCGGTGAGCGTCGTCGGCCGCAGGAAAGAGCCCTGCACGATGATGTAGGTCGCACCCACCAATGCCACCGCGAATGAGGCGGCGAGTAGCCGGATGAAGAGGCCGCGGGACGTCATCGGGGTTGCTCCGGGACGCCGTTGTAGGGAAAGGGGAATTCGGCGCGAGGACCGGCGTTGTCGGGCGGCCGGCCGGCGTCGACGCCGCGGCGGAATCCGAAGGCGTAGTCGAGAAACGGTTGCATGGAGATCTGCGTCGGAAGCAGGTTGGGGACGAAGGCCGTGTAATAGGGTCCGTTCGACACCGTCTCTCCGAGAGTAGTGACGAATTGCCCGAGCCTTGGCAGCGCGGCGGCGAGGTTGTCGCGATTCTTCTCCAGCATCGCTGCTACTGAATTGAGCTGTTCGAGGGTCGGTGCCAGCGTCGCCTCGTTGTCGGCGATTAACCTCTTCAGTTCCTTGGCTAGCGACGACGTGTCAATCAGCAGATTGACGATGGCTTGCCGGCGTGCAACCAGAACGGCCATCAGGTCGTTGCCGTCCAGGAGGAGCGTGTTCATTTGATCACTGCGCTGGGCGAGAATCCCGGTGACTCTGCTTGTGTGTTCCAGCAGTTCGGTTAGCGTCTCGTTGCGGCTGTTTAATGACTTCGACAGTCGGGTCAACCCGTCGAACGTGGGGCCGAGTTGCGGCGCGATTTGATCGATCGTCGCCGTCAACGTGTCCAGAGATTGATTCAGGGAGGCGGTATTCGTGTCTGCGACGCTCGACGTGAGGTCGCTCACCGCTTCTGTAAGTGAATACGGCGACGACGTGCGCGTCAGGGGGATGACCGAGTTGGGCGCCATCGAGCCGGCGCCGGCTGATTCAAGTACCAGTACGCGCTCGCCGAGCAACGACCCGGTGCGGATGTGAGCCGACGTCTGCGAGCCGAGTGGTATGGAGCTGTCGACCGTAAAACGGATCGAAGCGTCACCGCCGGTCAACGCGACCCCGGAAATCGAACCCACCTTCACGCCACCGATTTTCACGTCGTTGCCGACCGCCAGACCGCCGGCCTCGGCGAACAACGCCGTATAGCGTGCCGAGGTGGCCATGCTCACCAGACGCTCCGGCTGAAGGCCGACGGCGATGATCAGGATCATCAGCACCACACCCATGAAACCGGTTCGCACAAGGCGCACTCCGCGGTACTTGATCACGGTTCAGCACACCTCCCGCCTTCCTGCCTGAACCAGGGGAACACGGCGGTGCGACCCTGTAGGTCAGATACCCGGAAGGACAAACCGCAGATGTAGTAGTTGATGAAGCTTCCGTAGGCGCCGATGCGATTGAGCTTCCTGTAGTTCTCGGGTGCCTTCTGAATCGCCGTGTCTAACAACTCCTTCCGCTCGTTCAACGGGATCGCGAGTCGGTTGAGCTGGGCGATGTCGGCAGTAAGGGGTGCCCTCGTCTGCGAGAGCAGATCCGAAAGGGACGCGGTACCGGCACTCAGCGACTCGATCGCTGAGCCGATCGGCTCACGCTGCTGGGAGAGTTCCGACACCAGACGTTGAAGGTTGTTCACGGTAGATGAGAATTTCTCACCGTCGCGATCCAGAACCGCCATCACGTCGTTGAGGTTGTCGATCAAGCGCTCGACGATCTGACTGTTGTCGGCGATAGAAGTTGCGAAGGAAGACGTTCTTGCAAAGAGCGATTCGACCGTCCCGCCCTGTCCCTGCATGATCTGAATCAGCGAAGACGTCAAGCCATTGACGTCTTTTGGATTCAATCCCTGGATCACCGGCTTCAAGCCGCCGAGTAGCAAGTCGAGGTCCAGCGCGGGCGCGGTGCGGTCGATCGGTATTTGCGTGCCCGCGGGAAGCTTCGTCGTTGAGTCGAATTCTCGGACGAGCTCCAGGAAGCGGTCACCGGTGAGATTGAGGTAACGCACCACTGCCTTGGTGCCGGCGCTCAGGACGATGTCACGGTCGGCGTCGAAATCGACGACGATCGTCTTGTCGGCTCGAAGAGTGACTCGATCGACGGTCCCCACTCGCACACCGGAAACGCGCACTGAATCGCCGGCTTCGAGGTCCGAAACGTCGGAAAATACAGCCGAGTAGGCAATTGGATCGCTGCCGGCGCGGACTTGTCCGAACACGATGAAGAGTACGGCGGTTAACAACCCCATCACGGTCGCGAAGGCGCCGAATCTCAGCGCGACCCCACGGACCCCCTTCATCCCGGCTGACCTGTCTGCGCGGTGTTGCGCGGCGGTCCGTCGACCGGGCCGAACAGGAACTGCTTGAGCCCGTCCGAGTTGAGCACCACGCCCGCGTTGTTGTACGCCCACGGTTCCGCTCCGATGTCGGTGACGACGTGTGGTGGACGACCCATGTAGGGGAGCCGCGGGAGATCGGTGCACTGGGGGGGTCCGCTTGCGGCGATTTTGGGAAGGTTGCCGGGATATCGGTATCGCTCGGCACCCCAGAGGAAGCCGGCGAGTACCTCGACTCCGGGCACGTTTGACGGAGTCTGCTTGACGATGGGCAGGATTCCCGCCACGCCGCAGTACAGCGCCTGGTTGTACTCGTTGGTCAGACTGGTTATCGGTGTCAAGAGGCGCAGGAGGTCGGTGAGCGGTTGGCGATTGGCACCCACCACCTCGGTGCCGATTTCAGCCAGGCCGATCACGCTGGTCAGAAGGGAGTCAAGGTCTTCCTGCATGTCGATCAGGGTCGTACTCGTCGTGTTGGCTGCGCTGAGAGCGTCGAGCAGGTCCGGCGCGGCGTCGGCGAACGAGTTGAAAACGGCGGGAGCGTCCTGAAGATCGCGGGACAACGTCGGGAGACTCGGTTCCAATCGAGCCAGGAAGGAGTCGAGCGACGTTATCGATTGCTTGATCTGACTACCGCGGCCGCTCATCGCGGAGGAGAGGGCCCCCAGCGTTGCGTTGAGTTTTCCGGGCTGCACTGTTGATAGAACCGTGCTGAGTCGATCGAACACGTTGTTGACTTCCACGGTCACGTGTTCGGCCTCGATCACCTGTCCTGGCCGCATCTTCGCTTGCGACGGAATCGGCGGTTCGACCAACTCAACGAACTTCGCTCCGAACGCCGTCGACGCGACGACCTCGACACGTGCGTTGCCGGGGATCAAATCCAGTTGCTTCGGATCCATGGCCAGATGGATTGCCGCAGTGCCATCCGCGCGTTCCTCAATTGAGCGGACTCGTCCGACCTCCACGCCTCGGAGTTTGACGCGGGCGCCCGGATACATCACCAGACCGGCTCGCTGAGATACCACGGTGACGGGCGCGCTGGAGATGAATCCACCCTGAAAGAGGACGATCGCCAAAGCGACGATCGCGATCAGCGCGAAGATCGATAACAGCCCAACGGCCGGACGCAGCAGACCGTATCGCCATGATCGTCTGCGCGTCGGCGGGTGGCCGGCCGTCATCGCGCCCTCGGCACCGTCGAGCGAGACGGAGCTTCCGGTTCAGCTAGCAGCAGTTCTGTCATGCCTCGGCCTGTCGGCGATCCTGGATCGTTCAACCAAAGGGGGACGCAGCGCACTATAACATCGGAACGAACGTTTGTTCAAAGATTTGGGTGCGACCAGTATCGCAGCCCCGCAACGATGTTCAGACTGGACATTCCCGCCTTGAAGATCGTGCAAGCGTAGCAACCGTTTGTTTCGCTGGGCCGGCAATCGGCATGATTCGAAAGTGTTTCGTCCCGCGCTGGGCACCCTCGGACTAAGGGCGACGCAGAACACCACGCCTAGTCAGGCGACGGTGATCAGTGCAGATAGGAAACTCCGGTCAGATTCTCGGATAGCGCCCACAGCCTTTTCTGCGCCTCGATGTCGTACGACGCCTTGCTGGACCTGACCACCGTCGGGTGGCCACGGTGGCCACCCATCCCGTCGGGACCGAGATACTGTCCGCCGAGCACCTCCGGATCAGTCGCTGCCCGCAACGTCGGCAGTGCACCCATCGAAGGGGGTTGCGCGAATAGCGGTACCGCGATCGCGAAGAGCTGACGGAACGGTGTCGGCAACTCACGACTGAACTCGGTGTTCGAACCACCGGGGTGCGCAGCGACCGCGATGGTCCCGTTGCCTTCCACCCGTCGCTGGAGTTCATAGGTGAACAGCAGGTTCGCGAGCTTGGACTGACCGTAAGCGCCGAACCGGCTGTACTCACGATCCCATTGCAAGTCGTCGAAGCGAATACCACGGGCCAATCGGTGGCCCAGGCTGCTGACCGTCACGACGCGGGACCCAGGCGTTGCCAGCACTCGATCGAGCAGTAAACCCGTGAGCGCGAAGTGACCCAGATGATTGGTGCCGAAGTGCATTTCGAAGTCGTCCGAAGTAGTGGCCTTGGGCGCGAGAACCACGCCCGCGTTGTTAATCAGCAGATCGATGGTATCCAGATTCGATTTGAGCGCCTCGGCCGCGGTGCGGACGGACGCCAGCGAGCACAGATCGAGAAGTTGCAGCTCGACCCGAGCGGCCGGGCACCCGTCCCTGATACGGCGAATCGCGTTCTCGCCCTTGTCGAGATTACGCACCGCGAGGACAACGCGCGCCCCGCAGGCGGCGAGTACCGCCGCCGTCTCGTATCCAAGCCCTGAGTTGGCGCCGGTTACTATCGCCGTTCGACCGCACTGGTCCGGTATGTCAGCGACTGTCCACTTCGGCATGAGTCCCCTTTCGCGGGTGTCCCGCCGACGCCTTCTGCCTGCACGCGGAGGCGCAGACGATCAGGATTTCTACCCAGCCACGGCGAGTCGCTCAGAGCCACAGGTACATTCCGGAGAGTACGAGCCAGAGAACGATGCAATAGCTTTCGAAGGCACCTCTGAGGAGTAACGGCGCGTCGCGCAATTCCATAAAGTCCAATCCGACATAGCGGATCTTGATCAGCGCCAGCGCCAAAACCCACAAGGCGACACCAGATCCGATGCCGTGGTCGGCTCCGACCGCGAACGACACCAGCGTGGCGATGACCAGACCCAGCCAGACGATGGTGGATCGGGCGCGAAATAAGGACGAGACCACTCTCAACTCACAAGGTAAAGCAGAGGGAACAGGACGATCCAGAGGAGATCAACCAGATGCCAAAAGCACCCACCGCCTTCGATGAATGCCATTCTGGTCGCACTCGGATTGGCGACATGCGCGGTGAAGAGGAGCGATAAGAGCACCACGATTCCGATCAGAACGTGCAGCAGGTGTAGTCCGCTTAGGACGTAGTAGTACATGTAGAAGCTGTTCTCCGTAGGCACATGTCCTTCGCCGACCTTGGCCGAGTATTCGAAGACTTTCAGGCCGACGAAGGCCAGGCCGCACACGAGCGCTCCCGCCAATAACGTCCGAGCGGCCGTGCGGGCTCCGGCTCGGACAGCTCGGATCGCGGTGACTACGAACAGGGAGCTCGTCAGAAGAATTAAGGTATTCGTCAAGCCGATGCCGATATTCAGAGTGTGGCGCGATGCATCGAATAATTCTGGGGCCTGTGCCCGCTGGTACATGAACAGGATGAAGAAGACGGCAAAAACCAGCATGTCGCCGAGTAACAGTATCCACACTCCAGGTTCTCCCGGAATGTGGCTATGAGACACCGTATTCGGCTCAACGGCCTTTGAAACCTCATTTTCGTCGATCAACTTCATGCCGCTGGCTCCCACATTTGCGCAGCGGCGCGTTCCCGGCGCTCCGTGGCTTCGATATCGACGGCTTTAACGAGGAGGAAAACTGTCGGGACGATCCAGACGAAGAACGCACTGACCGGAATCCACCACGCGATAATTCCGCTCCAGCCCAGCGGCCCGCTTTGGATAACGTAAACACAACCACCTGGAAGGACGAGTAGCGCCATCCAGAGGCTGAGATATCCGTACCAGCGCGGGAACGTCGGGACAGGGCGCTTGTCGATGAACACTGCCAACGCGAGGATCAGCCCCTGCAACACGAGCGGCCCAACGATGCCGACCAGCAGAAGCCAGAACATGTCGCTGAGTGCCTGAATCGCTTGGGGATCACGATTGGGTCGATACGCGGCCGCGACACCGAAAACCATAGCCAGAGTGAACACGAACGGAAACGTCACCGACAAAATGACCTCGGTGATCGACATCACCCCCCAGTAGCCTTCGATTCGGCGCACCTGTCGGCAAAGAAGTGCGAACACGGGTGTCATGAACCACATACCGAGGATGGTCAGCCCGAGTCCCAGGCGGATCGCGAAGTGGTTATCGATGTACCACTGGGCGGTCTGTTCCGCAGTGAAACCCGGATTGATCGGCGGAAGCACGCCCGCTATCAGGCCGAATGTAACCCCGAAGACCACCAACATGACCAGCGTTGACCACGCGGCCGCTTTTTCGATCTTCACGTGCATGGGCGCTCCTATCATCGAATTCGCCTGTCCGCCTGTCATATCCGCGCATTCAGCGCCATCGACAGGGTCGTGAAGGACCGGCGTGTCGTTGCGCCCCGTCTACTAGTCGATGACCCCGGAACGCTGCTCGAGTTCCGGACTGCACCGGACTCCGGCGCAACAACCATCCTGTCGGGACGAATGCTATCTTCCGTCCGGCCGATTTGGTAGACCAATCGTTTGTTTCGCTTAGGATGAGGGAGCGTGATCGTGGCTCGGACTCACCCAACATCGGGCCAGCGCATCGCGTTTGGCATCGTTGGCGATATATCCCTGGCCAGCCGCCGGCGATGTGTCGAGTGCTCGCGACTCCACCCAATTGATGTCGCGCCCGCATTCGACATCGAGAACAGGAAGCGCTAAGTACCTCGATCACCTTCGAAGGACGCGTGGCCTCGTCACCGGTCGTGCGTGTGGAACTCCAGGCGGTGACGGGGCCGAACGTTACCGCTTGCGAACGCCGCGCAACCACGTGTCGCGGGCCACTGTCAGCGTGTCGGGGGGATCCATCGACTCGACGATGCTCTGAGGGATCCAGAGCACGTTGATCACACAACGCGACAGCACTTCCAGTGACGTCTCCTCGTCGCGGATAGCACCGCTGTCAATGCCCTCGGAGAGTAAGGACTTCAACCTCCGCATGCGATTGGCGAACGCAAACCCGGGATTCGGGGTGTCCGGAGGCGACTGCCGCATCCATGCCTGTTGAATTTTGTATTCGTCTGGAAAGTGCTTCACCGCGTTGATATGGACCCAGCTGAGCGCATCCATCTTCTCGAGCGGAGACGAATCTGCATTCAAGACACCCGAATAGCCCGCGGTGAGCCGGGAGCCGAACGATCGCATGATGGACGCGAGCATCTCCGGCTTGCTGCCCGCCACCCTCGTCAGCTTACCCAGGCTGACACCCGCTGCGGCCGCGATCTCACGCACTGTTGTGATCTCGTAGCCGCGCCTGCCGAACTCCGCTCGCGCCGCCGCGAGCATCCGATCGGCCTCGGCGGTGACATCGTCGGTGTCCGATGAGAGATCTCCCCAGGAGCGAACGGCACTTGTAGCCGCCTCGAGCGCTTTCGACTTATCGAGTGTGGAATACCGCGGAGGCCGACGCGCCAGACCATTCAGGATGATTCGACAGAGTACGCCCGCGACCCGTTCGGATGAGGCCTTATGGCGCACGACGTCGAGCCCGACCGTCAGCATCGTCTGAAATACTCGATCGGCCAACGTAATCACGTCGACCTCCGGCCTGATCGCTCCGAAATCCCGCGCCGACGTGAGTGTTCGCAGGACCGCTTCATTGATCAGTGCCGGAGGATTTTTCAGCACCTCGACGAGTTCCGGCAGCGAACTCGGCGAATCGTAGAAGGTCATCTGTAGTGCCGCGCGATGCGCAACAGCGCAATTCGCGATATCTGTGCTCAATTGCTCGATATGCCCGACGACGGTCCGAGCGTTCGACCCCTCCAGTCGCTGCATCGCTGCCTCGCCGATGAGGTTGAGGTCTGCGTAATAGCGGCCCACTAGTTCAACCAGGATGGCGTCCTTGGAATCGAAGTGGTGGTAGAGACTGCCTTTCAACAAGCCCGTCGCGTCCGCGATCTCGCGCATTGACGTGCGCAATCCGTGGTCGGCGAGCATGGTCGCGGCGACTTCGAGGATCTGCGACCTCCTCACACCCGTTGCGTCGGCGTCCACCGCCGCCGGGGCGTTGCCCGAACCGGCGCGCTTACGGCGTACGTCGTTGGCGATGTCGAGTCTCCCGGTCGGTCACGGTGCGCAGGCCCGGACGATCATCGATCTGCTCGCGATGGCGAGCACCGCCTGATGAGCCTACTGAGCGCGGACTGCTGGTGGTGAGATTAGCAGCAAGTGCGTGGTGACCTGGATCGTCTCGTGCGAAGTCAGGCGGGGAGACCCTTCGTGAGGTCCAACACGGTGACGATGTCGGTGCCCGTCTTCCTCAACCGTTCGGATGACCTGAAACCCAGATCGACGTCCGTGGCCTGAGCTCGAAGCGCGCCTACGGTGAGTTCCCCCTTCGGTATGTGCCTGAACATGTCGAAGGAGTACAAGCGAAGGGCGTTCGAGTGCGTGATCCTGTCTACTTCGTCGTCTGGCACGTCGGTGAGGTACCCCGCCAGAACCTCGGGGGAGTGGGGCCAAGTCGCATCCGAATGCGGATAGTCACACTCCCAGGTCACCATGTCCAGGTTGAGACGGTGTCGACTCTCGACGCCGAAGCCGTCGTCGATAAAGCAGAGAGCAATCCGCTCCAGGAAGACCTCGCTGGGCAATCTGCCGCCGAAGTCCTGATGCGTCCAAGCGCGGTGCATGGTGTAGACGCGGTCGATGCGCTCGAGGAAGTAGGGCACCCAGCCGATGCCGCCCTCGGATAGGGCGAACGTGACGTCAGGAAATCGCCGAAGCATCGGTGACCAGATGAGGTCGGCCGCGGCCTGCACGATGCTCATGGGTTGCAGCGTCATCATGGTGTCGACGGGCGCATCCGCTGACGTGATCACAACCGACGACGACGAACCGATGTGGAGATTGACCACGGTGTTCTCGTCGCTACAGGCTCGCCAGAACGGATCCCAATGCGGATCATGCAGCGACGGGTACCCCAGCTTGGTCGGGTTCTCGGAGAACGTTACTGCGTGGCATCCCTTCTTCGCCACACGCCGCACCTCCTCCGCCATGAGCATAGGATCCCAAATCGGCGGCAGCGCTTGCGGAATCATCCGTCCTGGATATGCGCCGCACCACTGGTCGATGTGCCAGTCGTTGTATGCCCGTAAGACGGCCAACCCCAGATCTTTGTCCTGCGCACGGGCGAAGTACTGCCCACAGAACTGCGGGAAGGACGGGAAGTTCAAAGCGGCCGCAACGCCGTTGGCATTCATGTCGCGGATGCGCTCGTGGATGTCGTAACAGCCCTCGCGGATCTCCGAGAGCTTGGTCGGTTCCGTGCCGTACTCTTCGGGTGGCCTGCCCGCGACCGCGTTCAGGCCGACGTTGGTGGCTTCCTGGCCTTCGAAAACCCATGCGTCCGTGCCGTCTTCCCGCTGAATGAGCTTGGGGGCGTCGTTCTTGTACTTGGCCGGGATGTGAAGATCGAACAGGTCCGGCGGTTCGACTAGGTGATCGTCGACGGACACCAGTACGAAATCATGCATCTCCACGTCGATCTCCTTTGAACTCGGGCCAGTCGCCGCCGGATGCAGACCGGCGGGCGACGAGCAGCGCACGGGTACGCGGCCGACTCAGGCTTGCAAACAACCTAGTTCGTAACAAGCGTTTGGTCAATCTGAATATCGATGCCGGTTACGATTGTCCCGCAATAGTTTAGGCCGCGCATTGACGACGCGATCATGAGCAGCTACGGTCGAAACAAACGTTAGGGAGCGGCTTCGCCGAACCAGATCACCGCCTGGACAGGGCAGACGAGAAGCTCGAAGCGAAGGAACCCATGACATGACGCCGGCGAAGGCGATCGACCTGTACTACGACCCATTCGACTTCGACATCGACGATGATCCGTACCCCGTGTGGAAGCGAATGCGTGATGAAGCCCCGCTGTACTACAACGAGAAATACAACTTCTACGCACTGAGCCGTTATGACGATGTCGCCCGGGAGCTTCCGAACTGGAATACCTATCGTTCGGGCCGAGGCACCACCGCCGACATCCTCTTCAACAACATCGAGGTCCCACCGGGAATCTTGCTATTCGAAGACCCGCCATTGCACGACCTGCATCGGCGTCTGCTGTCGCGAGTATTCACGCCGCGCCGCATGCTGGCGGTCGAAGCCCTCGTCCGCGGGTTCTGCGAGCGCGCCCTTGACCCCTTCGTCGGTGCAGACGGCTTCGACTTCATCGCCCACCTCGGAGCGATGATGCCGATGCAGACCATCGGCTATCTACTCGGGATCCCCGAGAGGGATCAGGCCAACATACGGGACACAAACGGCGTCTCGCTGGAGCTGGCATCAGGTGCCACGCCGGGCGAGGCGAATCCGAAGCTTTTCGAAGAATCGATCACGTTATTTGCGGAGTACATCGAGTGGAGAGCCGCCCACCCGTCGGACGACCTGATGACTGACCTGCTTCAGGCAGAGATCGAAGAATCCGATGGAACCAAGCGCCGGCTGTCAAGGACGGAGGTACTTTCGTACACCGCGATGATCGCCGGCGCGGGAAACGAAACAACCGCGCGGCTGATCGGTTTCATGGCGCAACTGCTATCCGACCATCCGGATCAGCGACGCGAGCTCGGCGCCGACCCTGGCCTGATTCCCAGCGCGATCGAGGAGACGTTGCGTTTCGAGCCGCCGTCACCAGTGCAAGCGCGCTACGTTGCCCGCGACGCATCGCATTATGGGCAGGTGGTGCCCGAGGGGGCGTTCATGCTGCTGCTGAACGGTTCAGCGAATCGTGACGAACGCCGATTTCCCGATCCTAACGTCTACAACATTCGACGCAGGGCGAATCATCTGAGCTTCGGTCAGGGATTGCATTTCTGCTTGGGGTCGGCGCTTGCCCGGTTGGAGGCGAGAGTTGCGTTCGAGGAAGTCCTGAAGCGGTGGCCGGACTGGGAGGTTGACTACACCAACGCCCAAAGGGCACACACGTCGAGTGTCCGAGGTTGGTCGCGTTTGCCTGTGAAGGTCGTATGACGTTGCAGGACAGTACTTTCTGGGAGCTTACATAACATTCGAGGCCAATTGCGATCGCCTCCTGGCCCCCTGATCAAACGGCTTCTTCGAGAGGAAATCGTGGAGACATTCGAGACGGTGGATTACTTCAGCGACGCTGAACTGATCAACGACCCATACCCCTATTTCGATCACCTGAGGGGCCAGTGCCCGGTGCTTCCGGGAGGGCCTGCCGGCGTCGTCACCGTCACCGGCCACGAGGAGGCGCTGTCGGCCTACAAAAATCCTGCGCTCTCGGCTGCCACCTCGCTGGTGGGGCCATTCGCTCCTCTGCCGTTCGAGGCCGAGGGCGATGACATCACCGCGCTGCTCGAAGAGCACCGCGGACAGATACCAATGGCGGAACACGTTTCGTCAATGGATCCTCCGCGGCACACACGTACACGCGGCCTGCTAAGTCGATTGCTTACACCGAAGCGACTCAAGGAGAATGAGGAGTACATCTCGCGGTTGGTAGATGAAAAACTCGATTCGTTCCTTGCTGCCGGCCGATGCGAATTCCTCGAGAGCTACGGCAAACCGCTGTCGATGCTCGTCATCGCCGACCTGCTCGGCGTACCCGAGGAGGATCATCACGAGTTCAGCGCGGTACTCGCCAGCTCGGTGGTCGGCGGCGACGCCGTGGCCGCATTGAATCCGCTGCAGTTCCTCGACGACAAGTTCAATCAATACATCACCGACAGGCGCCAGCGGGAGCGCAATGACGTGCTGACGGAATTGGCTCAGGCCAAGTACGAGGACGGTGCGGTCCCGGAAGTTGATGAGGTGGTCAAGTTGGCTACGTTCCTATTTGCGGCTGGACAGGAGACCACGACTAAGTTGTTGTCCCAGGCGGTCCGCAACCTCGGAGAGTTCCCCGATATCCAGGATCGACTGCGCGCCGACCGGTCGCTCATCCCGGTGTTCCTCGAAGAGACCCTTCGCATGGAAAGCCCCGTCAAGAGTCATTTCCGGATCGCCAAGACCACCACGTCGATAGGGGACTGTCCGGTCAAGGCGGGCACGACCGTCATGCTGCTGCCCGGAGCGGCCAACCGCGATCCCCGCAAGTTCGAAAGGCCCGACGAATTCCAGCTCGATCGGAAGAACGTTCGCGAACATGTCGCCTTCGCACGCGGGCCTCATTCATGCCCCGGAGCACCCCTGGCGCGAACGGAAACACGCATATCCATTGATCGGATGCTGGACAAGATGGCGAACATCCGCATCTCTGAAGAGCACCACGGGCCCGCCGGATCGCGCACGTATGACTACGAACCGACGTTCATCATGAGAGGACTCACCGCGCTCCACATCGAATTTCACCCGGTCGGTTAGCTCAAACCTCGCGCACTGCGTTCCGTTCACGCTCGGAACAACTGCACCTAACCCTCTGACTCACAACAGAACACCCCATCTGGAGGCGATGATGTCCTACGAGAGCGCGGCAGAACCGATCAAGATCGGCTATCTGATGGATTTCCTTCTGGGCGACTATCCGAAGGAGATGTACGAGGACCTCACGATCCCATTCGACATGGTGTTCAACGACGCGCTCCAGAAGGGTCTCATCGACCGACCGATTGAGGTCATTTACCGAGAGGTGGAAGGTCTGCCCAAGGGCACGGTGAAGAACGTCATCGACGCCTACGAGGACCTTGTGGACGAGGGCTGCCTGCTGGTGTTCGGGCCAAATATCGGCGACAACATCGTTGCGGCTAAAGAGGAGATCGAGCAGCGCTTCCGTGTCCCGGCGATCAGTGTCACAGGCTCCGACCTCGCCCTCGGAGAGTGGGTTTTCGCATTTCCGATGGGCTCACACTACGACGAACCCATCTTCTGGACAGATCTCCTTATGAAGCGGGATCTCAACGATGTCGGCATCCTCATGGAAGCCTCGCTAGTCGGGGAGTCGTACGTCGCAAATTTCCGAAAAGCGGCCGCAAGGCGTGGGATTCGGATCGTCGGCGTCGAGACGATCGCGCAGACGGCTCAAGACGTCAGCCGAGCCGTGCACAACCTCCGCGAAGCCAATGCCCAGGCTCTCATTCATGCCGGCTTCGGATTCGGCCTGGTATTCGTCAATCCCGTTCTTGAGGAACTTAATTGGGATCCTCCACGATTTGCAGGCACCGCTTTCGAGAATGCATGGATCAATCCGGTCATGTGGCAGGCGTTCATGGGCTGGACGGGCGTGGACCAGTACGACGAGGGCAACCCGGTAGGTCAGCAGTTTCTCGACGAGTTCGAAGGACTACACGGGCGTCGACCGGAGTACTGCGTTCCGGTGGTGAACCGCGACGTCGCCGTGACCATTCTTCACGCGATTCAGGATGCCCAGCCGCTCAGTCCGCGTGGCGTGAAGGAGGCCCTGGAGCGAGTGAAATCCCTACCAGCGGCCTCAGGTGCGCCCGGCACTCGAATCTCATTCGGAAACTGGACCCGGCGCGCGTGGATGGGATGCGGCTACCTCGTTGCTCGCGAGCTGGAACCTGATGGTGTCAATTCGCGCCTCGTAGATCGCTTCGGCGAGACTTGATCATGGCTTCGACGCGCAGCGTCGTCATCACAGGCGCTTCGAGAGGGCTGGGGTTGGCATCAGCCAAGCGCCTCTACGACGACGGCTGGACCGTTGTAGCCGCCATGCGTTCAGTCGAGGTCGGCCTCGATCGATTGCGGACGGCGACCGGTGCCCAGAGTGACGATGGTCGACTCATCGGTGTGCAACTGGATCTGACCAACTCAGCTTCTGTTGAAGCCGCTGCCGAGTCGATCCTCACAGCGGTGGGCGCGCCCTACGCGCTGGTGCACAACGCTGGAATCTCAGCTGCCGGCATGGTCGAGGAAACGCCGCTTGAAGTTTGGGAAAAGATGTTCGCGACCAACATCTTCGGTCCGGTTGAGTTGACGAAAGCCCTCCTGCCCTCGATGCGCGTCGCACAAGCGGGCCGGGTCGTGCTGATCTCCAGCCAGGCCGGTGTGCGCGGCATGCCCGCAACCGCAGCGTATTCCGCGGTGAAAGGCGCCTTGGACCGGTGGGGCGAATCCATGGCCGGTGAGATCGCAGCGTTCGGCATCGGGGTGACGATTCTGGTCACCGGCACATACGACACCGAGATCATCACGGACGCGGGTGCCACCGATGTGCGGGATCTGGCCGGCCCATATGCAGCACACCACCAGACAATGGACCGGCGCGGTCGGATGGCGATACGCCTCTCGGCCAAATCCCCGCAACGCTTCGCCGATCGATTGAGCAGAGAACTCAACAGCAACGCACCATTCGTCCGATGTGCCGTCGGCCCCGACGCGCGAGCGCTACTGCTCATGAATCGCTTGCTGCCGTCGCGAGTCTTCCACCACGCGATCCGCGCGATGTTAGGCCTTCCGCGGTTCGGGGCGATGCGGGCTGAAACTGACATCGGGAGACGCGGGAATGAAGACCGAAGGGACGCAGGGAATGTCAACTGAGGAGCGATTCGAGCGCAGGATGCTCATCAACGGGAAGCTGGTCGAAGGTCGCGCAGGTGAATTCCCGAATATCAATCCGGCCACCGAGGCGGTCCTCGGTGAGGTCTCCGATGCTTCACAGGAGGACATGGCAGCGGCGATCGATGCAGCGCGCGAAGCCTTCGACGACACCGACTGGTCGACCAACCACGCTCTCCGGCGACACTGTCTGATTCAACTACAAGACGCGCTCGAGCATGAGCGAGAAGAGTTGCGTGAGGAGCTCATTCGCGAAGCTGGTTGCCCCCGGTCGATCACCTATGGACCGCAACTCGACGCTCCGCTTGCTGATGCATTGCTTTTCCCTGCCTCACTGATTGACACCTATCCGTGGGAGTCCTCGCTGGGCGATGCCGTGATATCGGTGACCGGAGTCAACACCACCCGTCAACTGTGGCGTGAAGCGGTCGGTGTGGTGGGCGCCATCGTCCCGTGGAACTTCCCATTCGAGATCACCCTCCATAAGTTGGGCCAGGCACTCGCCACCGGCAACGCGATTGTCCTGAAGCCCGCACCAGATACGCCTTTCACTGCAACGCGCTTGGGAAGACTCATTGCTGAGCACACCGATATTCCCGCGGGAATCGTTAACGTTGTGACTGCGTCGGATCACCTCCTCGGTGAACAACTAACAGTCTCACCGAAGGTCGACCTCATCTCCTTCACGGGTTCGACCGCCGTAGGTAAGAGAATTATGGAGAAAGGCGCCGCGACGATGAAGCGGCTCTTCCTCGAACTCGGCGGGAAGTCCGCCACGATCGTCCTCGACGACGCCGATCTCGACTCTGGTTGCATGATGGGCATCGCTCCCTGCGTGCACGCCGGTCAGGGTTGTGCGAACCCGACGCGTCTACTATTGCCGCGGTCGCGCTACGACGAGGGTGTCGAAATCCTCAAGGGCATCTATCAAAATGTGGCGCCGGGCGATCCGCAAGACCCCGGCACGCTCTGCGGGCCTGTGATATCCGACCGGCAGCGAGTTCGCATCCGAGGTTACATCGACAAGGGGATCGCCGAGGGCGCAACTCTCGCGGTCGGCGGTTCTGGACCACCCAGTGGGTTGAGTAAAGGTTTCTTCGTCAAGCCCACACTGTTCATTGATGTGGACAACTCGATGACGATCGCGCAGGAGGAAATCTTCGGTCCGGTGCTGTCCGTGATCCCGTATGACGATGAGGACGACGCCGTCCGAATCGCGAACGACAGCCCGTACGGCCTCGCTGGCAACATTATGTCGGGATCAACGGAACACGCGTTGCGAGTGGCGCGCCGACTTCGGGCCGGCTTCATCGGCATCAACGGCACAGCCGGTTATGGCGCTGACACTCCGTTCGGCGGATACAAGGCGAGTGGTATCGGACGACAGAACGGTACAGCCGGGTTTGACCAGTATACGGAGATTAAGTCGGTCGCCTTCCCCGCGGAGTCGAGCTGATCAGCGTGGTAGGCACACACGATAGTCGTGGATGTAGTTCAGCTTCAACATAATTCGCGATAGCAATCCGATCCTCCTGCACGACGGTGGCCAGCGACTTAGATGAGGAAGACATGACTGAGGATTTGACGGACGTCGATCTTTTCCGCGACGGTCGACTGACCAGGGATCCGTATCCTTTCTATGCAGCACTCCGCGACAAATGTCCGGTCACCCGCGAGGACCGTTACGGAGTCGCCATGATCACCGGTTGGCAGGAAGCCGTGGATGTGTACAACGACGACGCGACCTTCTCGTCCTGTCTCTCGGTGAGCGGCCCATTTCCGGGGTTTCCCGTCCCCCTCGAAGGCAACGACATCACCAACTTGATCACGGAGCACCGTGACGCGCTCCCGTTCAGCGATCAGCTGCCGACACTGGACCCACCTACGCACACCGATCACCGAGCGCTCCTGATGCGCCTCATCACGCCGAAACGGTTGAAGGAGAATGAGGATGCGATGTGGGCACTCGCCGATGCCATCCTCGATGAATTTCTGGCGCCGGGCGAGGGCGAGTTCATTGCGGACTTCGCGCAACCCTTCACACTGCGCGTCATCGCGGATCTGCTCGGTGTACCTGAAGAGGATCGTCCGGACCTTCTCGACAGGCTCGCCCGCGGAACGCACGGCAGCGGATTCGGAAATGCAGACAAGGCTCTGGCCAAGACTCCGCTCGAGTACTTATACGACATCTTTGCGACGTATATCGAGGACCGTCGAATGGAGCCACGGGATGACGTTCTGAGCGGTCTTGCGACCGCGACCTTTCCGGACGGTTCCCTGCCGGACGTCGCAGACGTCGTACGGGTGGCTACCAACGTCTTCTCCGCAGGCCAGGAGACTACCGTTCGACTTCTCAGCACAGCCTTGAAAGTCATCGGGGACGCCCCCGAGGTCCAGGCCAGCTTGCGCGCGGATCGAAGCCTGCTGCCAAACTTCATCGAGGAGTGCCTTCGGTTCGAAGCACCGGTGAAGGGTGACTTCCGATTGTCCCGAGTGCCCACGACCATCGGCGACACGAATGTCGGCGCCGGGACCACGGTCATGGTCCTCAACGGGGCGGCCAATCGTGATCCACGCCGTTTTGAAAATCCGGATATCTTTGACCACCAACGGAAAAACGCGCGCCAGCACCTCGCATTCGGACGTGGAATCCATAGTTGCCCTGGTGCTCCGCTGGCACGTGCGGAGACTCGCGTCGGCCTCGAGCGGCTTCTCGACCGCACATCCGACATCCGTATTGCGGAGGCTGAGCACGGCCCACCCGGCGCCCGCCGATACCGCTACATCCCGACCTACATCCTGCGTGGGCTGACGCAGCTGCACCTGGAGTTCGACGTCCGGTGAAATTGACTGTCGACGAGGATCGTTGCCGCGGACACGGTATGTGCCTGACGTTGTGCCCTGAAGTGTTCGAGATGACCGATGACGGTTACGCCGTGGCCGATCCTTCCGAGTTACCCGCAAAGTCTGAAGAGGCGGCGCAGGAAGCCATCGCTAGTTGCCCCGAGGGGGCGATCGTCGCAAGCGATGACTGAGTAGGTACTGCGCCAACCAAGGAAGCGTCGAATAACAGAATGCGGTTCGCACTCAACTAAGGAGGTCTGAATGACTGGGAAGCTCGAGGGCAAAGTCGCGTTCATCACCGGTGCGGCGAGAGGACAGGGCCGAGCACACGCGATCGCTATGGCCAGAGAAGGCGCCGATATCATCGGAATCGACATCTGTCGCGACATTCCCTCCAACCCATACCCGTTGGCGACGCCGGAAGATCTCGCCGACATGGAGCGATCGGTAAAGGAAATCGGTCGACGAGTGGTCACCCGGGTCGCCGATGTGCGGGAGAGACACGAACTGAGGGCCACTGTCGAGGCGGGGCTGGCGGAGCTCGGTCGCCTCGACATAGTCGTCGCCAACGCCGGCATCCTGCCCATGGCAATGGGCAAGCCCGACCCCATGCAGTTCGTCGACGCTTCCGATGTCGATCTGCTCGGGGTCATGAATACCGTTGCGGTCAGCATTCCCCATCTCTCCGCAGGCTCGTCGGTCATCGTCACCGGATCGACCGCAGGCATGATCCGCGGCACAACCACAAGTCCGGACATGGGACCCGGTGGCTCCGGATACGGGTGGAGCAAGCGAATCGTTATGGAGTACGTAGAGGAGATGAGTCTGGCGCTCGCACCGCAGATGATTCGAGTCAACGCAATTCATCCGACCAACTGCAACACCCACCTACTTCACAATGACGGCATGTACAGCTTGTTCCGTCCGGACCTCGCCGCCGAGGGAAAGAAAGCGACCCGTGAAGACGCCGAGCCGCTGTTCACGTTGTTCCAGGCCATGCCGATACCGTATGTCGAACCAGAAGACATGGCCAACCTTGGTGTCTTCCTGGCCAGTGAGGACAGTCGCTACATCACCGGACAACAGATCCGCGTTGATGGTGGCTCACTTCTCAAGTGGCCCAATGGCCCCGGCGGTTAGGTTCACACACCTTCTCAGCTCGGCTCGGGCCGTCTAGCGAGTTCGTTGGCGGGATTAGGCGCACAGGACGAACTTCTGCCGGCGCTACAGAGGATGCGCAATTCACCGGCGGGACGGCGGCACGGCGGAGATTCAGACTGCTTCATTGCTGGGCTGCATCAGTATGACGGTGTCTTCCTCGATCTCCAGCTGCAGGGATTCGAATACCTTTGCCAACGTGTCGTACCCGCCCACCGTGAAGATCACGTCAAGAAGCTGTTGGTGGCTCAACTCTTTGCTCAAGGCATTCCAGGTCGGGTCGCAGATCGTTCCGTCAAGAAGCAGTTCATCAGCGGCACAGAGCATTGCGGCTTCCAACTCGCTCCAGAATGGTGCATCCGGACCGTATGCGATGCGGCCGATCTCCTCGTCGCTGAGCCCAGCGTCTCGGGCGATGAACAAATGCTGCACCCATTCCGACTTGCAGCGTCGAACCGCGGCAACCCTCATGACGAGGAGTTCACGCTGCCGCGTGCTGAGGGTCGTCGAGTGAAGAAGGTGTCCGTTAAATGTGAAGTAGGCGCGCGCCAAGGCGGGATGACGAGCCATGACCCCGAGCAGGTTGCGCGGCTTTGGGCGGCCGCTCGTGTGCACTGGCTGGTGCCGGGAGTCGTTTGGTTGCAGGGCCGACATCGCGGTGTGCATCTCTGCGGAATATGCCTGGACCGGCAGAGGTTCGATTCGGGCCATATCAGTTGTCAGTCCTGGTACTTCGTCGCCGGGGGAGCCGTGGACCCACGAGGGAGAAGGGTGAGGATGCGACCAGTCTATGAGTCACGTTTCCACGACCAGCCCCGACAGATCGTCTTTAGAACGCCAGTCCTCCAAGAGCTTTTCGAACGCGTAATACCCGAGGCCGTATGTCTCACCGGTGTAGGTCCGTGGCCGGAGCTCACCCTTTTCGTCTGCGACTTCTTGTCCGTCGTTGTTGAAATATCCGGGTGTGCATTCTCGGATGAACGCGGAGGTGTCGACGGCGACTTCGCGGATATGTTGGACGTATGCGTCTTGCGCTTCCGCGCTCGGCTCTACGGTACGAGCACCCCGGTTGAGAGCTTCGCTGACGATCCACGCGATGTGGCGACCCTGATTGTTGAATGTTTCCGTCGTCGATGCATTGAAGCCTCCCTGGAAGAAGCCGACGAAGAACTGATTTGGGAATCCGTTGGTCATCACACCATGCAGGGTCCGAAATTCGTGTGCCCAATTGTCGTATAAGGACTGACCGCCACGGCCGGCCACCTTATCGATTCCCCACCTTCGTTGAAGGTCGCTGGTCACCTCGAAGCCACTCGCGAATATCAAACAGTCGATCTCGTACTCGGCAGACTCGTGGATGAAGCCTCGGCTCGTCGCTCGCTCGATGCCGCGGGTGCCGAGACGTCGAGGAGTCTTACGTTCGGCCGGTTGAAAGCTGGATAGAACTCATCACTCGAGGCGGGCCGCTTGCACATATGCCTATACCACGGCTTGAGGATCTCCGCCGTCTCTGTATCTTTGACCACTGCGTCGACGCGCGCCCGTAGCCTCTCCATGACGCGATAGTCCATGACCTCGCGGATCGCGAGGAACTCTTCCGGTGATTGCGGCCAGCCCGTTTCGTCGAACTCGGCTGAGAGGTTCCGATTGATCTCTGTCCAGATGTCGCAGATCCGATCTTTTTCAGCAGATATCAACCCGTCGATCGCAGCATGATGAAAATTCATCTGGCGTTCGCGCTGCCAACCGGGTTGTAATGTGGCGAGCCAGGCTTTATCTGTAGGTGTGTTGTTGCGCTCGTCCACGGTCGAGGCGGTGCGCTGAAGGACGTAAAACTGCTTGGCATATCGGCGAGGAACGGCACCGCTTGGATAGCGGAAGCGCCTGTCCTACGATCGCCACGCGCTTATCGGCTAGCTTATCGAGAACCGGCTCCTGCTGGTTTCCGCCGGTGTACTCGTAGTCCCACCGCGCGGTATGAAACATCTTTCCCTGAAAATCTTGAGTCCTGGAACGCGGGGCACCTTTGGTGTGTTGATCGGCCCCATCGCCATCATGACGAACCGGGCTCGGAATCGTCACCACGGTCGGTTGTGACGAGCCACCGTTTAATCGACTCATCCCACCGCAATGCATTAACGCATGTGTGGAACAGCGCCCCCTCATACAGGTCGAACTTGGTTGCGACACTTTGGCAGTACTCGCGAATCTCTAGCCCCTCCGCGAACTTCTTCGACGGAAAAAACTTCATCTCCTCCAGCAGAGGTAGATAGCAGTACGAGTCGTTGTCACAGGACAATCCCGGATAGCTGTTCCAATACCACACGCCACCGAAATCGCCTGCCTGCTCAATGATTCGGAAGTTCGCGACACCGGCCTTTCGCAAGTGATACCCGGCGAGAACGCCAGCCCACCCACCGCCGAGTACTACAACGTCGACGGCGTCGCTGACGACATGGCGCGATACCGTGTCATGTGCGGGTCGCTGAAGTCGACCGCATCCGTCTCCTGAAAAGCGGCGCGTATTGCTCCTGACCATCAGGTCGAAGTCGTCGATCACGCTCTTCTCGATATTTGTCTCTTAGCGTGTCGATGTCCACCTCATGGGGGCGGGCACCGTCGTGGGATCGCAGGTCATCTGTGCAGCCCCTCTGGGTCCTTCGGTGTGAAGGTAAGCGGAAGACTTTCCATTGCCAGCAAGGCAGCGTTCGGTAAGTAACGAATATTTTCGATCGGAATAGCCAGGCTGAGATCCGCTGACGCCTTGCCGTTTGTCTCGCTGCGACCAGAAGTTGCATGCGCGCCAGTGCGATGCCAAGGCACAGATGAACGCCGGCCCCGAATGTCAGGCTCTTCCGGATGTTGGTACGACCCGAATCGAACTGACGGGGACACTCGAAGACCTCCTCATCGTCGTTCGCCGATGCGAAGAGGATGAGCAGATGCGCACCCTTCGGAAGCCGAGTGTCACCTAGGGTCACCGGCTCGGTTGTCACGCGAGACAGTGCACGTACCGGAGGTTCAGACGCATCAATTCTTCGATGAAGCGCCCCATCTGCGAGTCGTCCTCGGCGGCTTCGTAGAACTGCTGGGAGATCGCGGAGTCTGTCGCGACTTTGAACAGGATGTTCGTGAATGCCGTTGACATCGAGTCGTGGGTATTGATGAGAAGTGCCCGGGCGGTTGCAACCAGCTCCTCGAAGCTGAGGGGTTCCTCATCCGGCGTTCGGCTCTGATGATGTCTGAGAGCATGTCGTCTTCTGGGGTGTCATTCGTCTCCGGACGAGTGCGATCAGGTAGTTCTGCATTTCGCAGAGCTCATGAGCCGCCCGGATCATGTCCTCACGTGTGTTCGTGAGACTGAACTGCGACAAATAGGCGCTTCCCCAGCGTTTGATCGTGCTCATTTCGAGATCGTCGACCTGCAATTGCTCAATGCTGAAGGCGATCGCCATCGGCAAGGCGAGATCATGTAGACCGTCCGCCTCACCTGGTCGACAAACCCGTCGATGAGCTCATCGACCAGCCGCTCGAATTGCGGTTCAAGAGATTTCATTCGCCGTCTGCTGAATGCTTGCGACAGCAGGCGACGCACGCGGGTGTGACGGGGTGGATCGATGTTCGCGACGTCTGGGAAGAACCCACCTCCCTCACGTATCAGGATGTCCTTCATCTCATCAAGGTGGCCGTGAGCCATCTGTGGGGTGATCGCCGAGCTCCTGGGAGAAGATGACGGGATCTCGAAGTACGGCCATCAAGTCTTCGTGCCGTGACACGAGATACATCCCGAGATCGTCCTCGTAGTGCACCGGGTCGCCATCGCGCAGAGCGCGGTAGTAGGCGAATGGTTTCTCTTGAATGGCTGGGTCGATGAAAGACACGCCCGCAAGGGATTCGAGCCGATCCTCGCCGGCCGGACATCCGGTTGTCGAAGGAGTCTCTCATTCGTCATAATCTGTCCTTTGACATCTTTTGTTGGCGCCGCGCTCGTCTTGAGTGCGGAACCTCTGACTCTTCTGTCCCATGTTTCTGGCCCGAGACCTCGTTGGCGCAAGTCGGCCTTGATAATGCGTTGTGTCGCTTGGGTTTTCGGTAGCTCGTCAATGATTTCGATATAGCGTGGAACCATGAAACGCGCCATTCTTCCCTCGAGGTCCGCGCACAACTCCTGCGGTTCGATCGATGTTCCGGAGCGCGGCACCACGAACAATAGGATCTCGTCTTCGCTGCTATCGGCAGGAACAGCCACGGCGGCGCACTCGAGGATATCCGGATCTTGGAGCACGTCGGCTTCGACCTCGAAAGACGAGATGTTCTCACCCCGGCGCCGGATCACATCCTTCAACCGGTCGACGAAGACATAGTCGCCGTCGGGAGTGCGGGTGAGCGCATCGCCCGTGTGGAACCATCCGTTGCGCCAAGCAGCTGCTGTCGCGGCATCGTTGTTTAGGTAGCCGGCGTTCATCACCCATGGCACGTAGGCGCGGATAACGCATTCTCCGGGCGTTCCATCAGGAACTTCAAAGTCGTGTTCGTCTACGAGTCGGACCTCGAAACCCGGATAACCCTCTCGAACTCGCCCTACGGTGCGCGGGTTCGTCGGGTTCCACCCCGACCGTATCGCGACGCCACTCTCGGTACTGTTGTACACGGTGCAAATGCGCGTGCCGAATCTCTTGCTGAACTGCTCATAGCAAGCGCCGAGCGGAGCCATGAATAGATTCTTGAGCGAGGTTCTGTCCGAAGGGCTTTCGGAGCCTCAACAACAACTCCGCCATTGACCCGACGAGCATGCCGGTCGTTATGCCGAACTTTGACACGTCCTGCCAGAAGCTGTTAAGGGCAAATCGGGACCTCATGACGACTTCGCCGCCGGCCATCGCTGCGTGGTAGGGGATCGACTTGGACCCGAAATGGGCGTGCGAGGTAGTGCAGTAGAAGATGTCGGATGGCGCAAGGTCCTCGATTGGGAACGTACCTAGATTGATCGAGTGCAGCTGTCCCCACGGCAACATGACTGCTTTCGAAGGTCCCGTGGTGCCGGATGTATATGTTATACAAGCGATTTCGTGCATTTCAGGCTCACGCATCAGCCGGCACGCCCCTGCGATGTCTGGGCGAAGCGTCTGCAGCTGCGTCAGGCCGGGCAATGATGACCGCTCTGGGAAGTCGCTAGGCCCAGCATCCAGAACTAGGACGCGCTCTACCGATTTCAATTCCGCGGCGACAGCCTCCACGAACGTTACGTAGTGCGCTGCAACAACGATGAGTGTGGGCTGGCAGTTGTTGATTGCGTATGCGAGCATACGACCCCGGAATTCCGGATTCGTGGCGGCATCTGTGGCGCCGATGCTCGAAAGGCCGAGCCAGGCGGCTAATGAGTCCAGGCCGGCGTCGAGGAGGGTCACGACGACGTCACCCTTCTTTACGTCGAGAGCAAGAAAGCGGGCCGCCCAAAGGATCATCGCCTCTTGGAGCTCGCCCCAGGTCGCCGATGCGCCCTCTACTGTCTGCAAGAAGTTCTTGTCCGGATGTGCTTTTGCCATGCGATTTACGATGGCAGGCAGTGTCTCTTGCGAACGCAAGTCAGAAGTCCAAGACACTGCGCGCTCCTTTTAGGGGTTGATCACGTATGTGTTCCATCCGTTCACGCCGACGTCATGCGTACTTCCAGAAGGCGCGCATCATCGAAATCTTTCCGGCGTCATTGAAGGTGAAGTGATCCACCAGGGGGCCGACGTGCTGTAGCGATCCCTCGCGGGTAACCACGCCTTGCAGGATGGCAATGGCTTCGTTGCCGCAGACGATCACATCGCGTTCAAGCCACAGCTTCATCGGGGAAAGATCGGTGACCAACTTCCAGAACGACGTGCGCAGACTCTCGATACCGGTGTAGGTATCGACCCCCACGGGGTCTTCTAGAACGGTGTCATCAGCCCAGAGAGCGAGCCAGCCATCCTTGTCATGATCACTCAGGGTTTCGCAGTGCGCATTGATCGCCGCGGCTATTGTATTCGCGTCTGACATTCTCTTTCCCTTCTCGCAGTCTCGGTCGATGCCGGAATCACGTGTTCAAACTTTGCTTACTTCGTCATCCCAACCCGTATCACGTTCGCGTACAGCCGCTTTCACACCTTTCTCATGGATCAGGCGAAGATGGTGTTGTTTGGCGATTGCCGCTTCGGCACTGGGAACATATGGATCTCGACCCACATCGACCATCGCGGAAAGTCCCGCCGCTTCGTAGAGACGGTGCGTACCGCGCTTATTGGCGATGAGATCGCCCGTGGCCATTTGCGCTATCTGTTTCGCGAATCGCATTGCCACGTCCTCTTCCTCGCCGAGCGCTACGACTCTGTTCACGTAGAACAGCCGACGTGCCGTCTCCGCATCTAGCCACCCACCCGTCATCCATAGCTGCTTCATGACACGGATGGGGAAGTGGAAGGGCATGAGCGCATAGGGGCCATACGGTGCACCGACGCCGACCCGGGATTCTTCCCAGCTGAATCGCGAATTGTCCGCAGCTATGACTATGTCGGCGGCGAGCAGAAACGTGTTTGCATGAGGTCCGACATAACCTTTGGCGGCAACGACGAGCCCCTTGGAGAAACGCCACGGAGGGAGGAGGTCGCCGGTATGCACCCAGTACTTGTCTTGGATCGTCGCCGGTGCCTGTCCACCTATAGTCTCGGCAGCCACCTGTTGAACATCGTGACCTGATGAGAAGTTTAGCCCTCGGCAGTGAGCACAACGCACTTGACATCGTCCATGCGATCGCAGTCTGCGAGGACTGAGTAGATTTCCTTTTCCATAGTGCTGTTGATCGCGTTCATCTTCTCGGGCCGATTCAGGCGTACCTCGACGATGCCCGCCCGCCTTGTCACCCGGACGCAGGTCATCGCATTCCACTTCGCGTCAACCACGAGATCTCCCATCAGTCTCTTCGCCGTCTCCGACGGCTATTCGTCTTCAGTCGCGCTTGGGGGCGCGTGGAAGGCCAAGTACTTGTTGCGCGATGATGTTGCGCTGAATCTCGGATGTACCGCCAGCGATGGTTGCCGCGAGACCACGCGTATAACGCTCGAACCTGCTTGCAAAGTACTCATCGGGATTCATGTGCTCGTAGCGTTCGGTCACCGGATGCCGAAGGCCGTCAATGCCCACCGAGCTCAGCGCGAGATCTGCTGCGCGCATCTCGGCTTCAGAGCCGAAGAGCTTGAGCACGGAGATAGATGCGTTATCCTGTTCGCCACGCGCGGCCCGACCCAATGCTGCTGACCCCATCGCCCGAAGAGCCTGGTAGTCAATGATTGTCGACGCGAAGCGATCGCGTTCGACATCGGTGCGGGGCCGGCAGTCGGCCATGAGATTGTCAATGCGGTCGGCCAACATTAGCCACATCATCGTGCGCTCGTGCCCGAGTGATCCATTGGCCACCATCCACCCTTGGTGCAGCCCGCCTAAGAGGTTCTCGGCCGGGACTCGGACGTCGGTGAGGAAAACCTCATTGAAGTCGAGGTTGTCTTGATTGGCGATATCTGGGAACGGTCGGCACACCACGCCCTCGGTCTTGGTCGGGATGATCAGCGCTGAAATTCCCTTGTGCTTAGGGGCATCCGGGTCGGTGCGGACGAATGTCAAGAGGAAGTCGGCGTCGTGGGCGCCCGATGTCCAGACTTTTTGGCCGTTGACGACAAAGTCCTGTCCATCGCGGACCGCGCGCGTTCGCAGTGATGCTAGGTCAGAACCCGCGCTCGGCTCACTCATTCCGAGCGAGGCGGTCATCTCGGCGCGTAGCACCGGCAACGCCCAGCGCTGTTGCTGCTCGGGGGTTCCAAACGTGATCAGTGATGCTGCAACGATATTGACGCCCTGTGGGTTGAAACTGTGGTAGACGCGTCGTCGACACAGCTCATCGAGATGGACGAATTGCTGCAGTACGGTTGCGTTGCGACCTCCGAATTCTGGAGGCTGTGCGGGCAGTAACCAGCCATTGTCGAACAGTAGGCGCTGCCATTTCCGGGTCCATGCTGGCATGTGTGAGACTGACCGCGGACGCTCGAAAGTGTCGGCTTCGGTCGGCAGATTGTCGTCAAGAAATGCCGAGAATTCGGCCCTGAACGATTCGACATCCTCATCAAAAGTCAGCTGCACGGTACTCCTTGCGATAAGCGCGCGATGTTCCCCAGCGCCCCCCAGCATCAATTCGCCTGCTGTCGCGCGTTTGATGGCGAACTGGAGATCGTTCTCCCACGTGAAGCCCATGGCGCCAAAGGACTGCATGCCGTTCTGCACGACCACTGATTGCGCTTCGCCCGCAGCGGCTTTGGCCATCATGGAGGCCAGGCGGCGACGTGAATCGTCAGCCGTGATGGTCAGCGCCGAAAAGTATGACAATGCCCGTGCCCGCTCGATAGCCACGTGCATGTCCGCGGCTTTGTGTTGGAGGGCCTGAAATGAGCCAATCGGAACTCCGAACTGGTGGCGCTGCTTGAGATGTTCCAGTGTGAGATCGAGGATGCGTTGACACGCTCCGACTGTCGTGATCGCCATCGCCGTGAGGGCAATGTGCCAAGCCCGTTCAGCGTCGGCAGCGACTCGATCATCCTTGGCGACGCGCACGTCCGCGAACTGGATGTCTGCCACATGCAGGACGGGGTCGAAGATGCTGACCCGACGAGCAGTCACCTCACTGGCGTCGACGACGAATACTCCGGCGGCAGTGATCACTGCAAGGTGATCTGCGCGGTCGCCATCTAGGACGAAATGCGCCGTACCGTCGAGAACCCACCCTTCGTGGTCTCGGTGCGCGGTGACGCCGGCGTACACCGCGGCGCCGACGAGCGCCGGGTCGGACCGGTCGCCAACCAGAGGTGCGAACTGGGTCATTGACGCTAAGTACGGCGTCGGATCGCTCGCTCGCCCGAGTTCCTCGAGGACGAGGGCAAGCTCGATGTAATTATCCGTGCTGACGAGGTCCGTCCAACCCTGATCGACGTACCACTTCCACAGCGGGCCAGCTTCAGCGCCACCTTCAGCGATCTGCCTAATAAGGGACGACGGACACTGCTTCGACACCGCGTCTCGGACCGTGTCGCGCCAAAGACGCTGGTCATCGTCGAGTTCTAGAAGCAACTCGGCCCCATCTCCATCGAAGGTGTCAGGCGAGAATAGCGTTCTCATTTATGGAAAGTCAACGTGCGCGCTTCTTGACAATCATCATAGGCAGATAGCAGCATCATGGAATACCGAATACCGCAGACAACGATGCCTGGAAACCGAAGATGGCATGAATACCTGGAGGTCAGACGGGGCGTGCGCGCACTTCGCGGAGGCGCTCCCTGAGCGGGCCACCGATCGAGTACTTGGTCTTTGAACGCTCGCGTGGCGTTGCGCCGACCAGGACGTCCACCCTGGCACTCAAGCAGCGTCGCATTGTCGTTACCAACGTCAATCGCTGAATAGGAGAACATCATGGCCAGAAAGTCGGTCGCCGCGGGCGCCAAATCGCCGGACGTCGAACTGGATTTATCCGACGTCGATCATCGGGTGGGACAGCCCATTGGCGGCGGCCAGCTGTGGGATCCGTGCAGCTCTTCCGACATTCGCCGCTGGGTGATGGCGATGGACTATCCCAATCCGCTCCACTGGGACGAACGTTTCGCGCGCGACTCGAAATTCGGCGGGCTGATCGCGCCACAGTCCATCGCAGTCGGACTGGACTACGGGCATGGAGCAGGACCTGCCTGCGTAGGACACATACCGAACAGCCACCTCATCTTCGGCGGAGAGGAGTGGTGGTTTTATGGCTGCCCGGTGCGCCCGGGAGACAAGCTGTTTCAGAAACGACGGTTCCACGACTATAAGGTCGTACAGACCAAATTCGCTGGGCCCACTATGTTTTCGCGCGGTGACACCACCCACACCAACCAGAACGGCGTCCTTGTGGCCCGCGAGCGGTCAACCGCGATCCGCTATCTCTACGAAGAAGCGAGAAAGCGGGGGATGTTCGAGAGTCAACTCGGCGACATCAAGCGTTGGACACAACTTGAGCTGGAAGAAGTCGAGAGGCTTCGCCGGGACTGGCTCGAGTCGAACCGGCTGGGCGTCTCACCGCATTTCGACGAAGTAAAGGTCGGCGACACGCTGCCGCGTCGCGTCATTGGTCCCCACAGCATCGCGACCTTCACCACCGAGTACCGCGCGTTTGTCTTCAACATTTGGGGCTCATTCGAATGGGTCATGCCACCGGGTATCGAGGATCCGTGGGTTTACCAGGACCCGGGCTTCGGTAAGGATTTCGCGTTTGACGAAGAAGACGCGTTCATTGATCCCCGTAAGCGTGACGGCCTCTATCTTGGGCCGTCGCGGGGTCACATTGATGCCGAAAGGGCCACCGAAGTCGGCATGGCGCGTGCGTACGGCTACGGCGCGACGATGGGAGCCTGGTGCACCGATTATCTCGCCTACTGGGCTGGCCACGACGGGATGGTCCGCCACAGCAAGGCCGACTTCCGCGGTCCGGCATTCGAGGGTGACGTGACGTACTTCGACGCCGAAATCATCGGCAAGGAGGCCGAGTCGTCGTGGGGCGTGCCGCTTGTCCAAGTGAAGCTGCGACTGACCAATCAGAACGGTGAGGAGCTCGTGAGCTGTATAGCCGAGGTCGAGCTACCGGCGTGATGTGGCCAGCGTATGAACTCTGAGCCGGCGCCGTCACTTTCGATCGTGTCCGGTCCGTCGTTAAGCGACGAGCCGGGACTCGGAACCCTCACGCTGCCCGGCTTTCTGCGCGAGGTGGCGTCCATGTTCGGCGACCGCGAAGCGCTCGTGTTCCGCTCGGTCGACGGCGACACGCGCTGGACGTACGCCGAGTTGTGGGATCGGGCAGTCGAGGTGGCGTGCGCTTTGCGTGCGAACGGGGTCGGGAAGGACACCCGGGTCGGCGTCTTGATGACGAACCGACCGGAGTGGATCTCGGCGTTCTTCGGCATTTCGCTCGCCGGGGGCGTTGCCGTTGCACTCAGCACATTTTCGACCCCCGCGGAGCTCGAGTATCTGCTCAACACCTCAAGCGTTGCCGTGCTGTTGTTCGAGCGGCGGGTGCTGAAGACAGACTTCGCGGACGTTCTAAAAGAGCTGGCACCCGAGATCGGGGGGTCCGCCCGCGGCCCGCTGCAATCAGCGAGATTCCCGTTCCTTCGCCATCTTGCAACGATCGGCGATGCGCCCTCCGGCATCGACACGTGGGATGAGTTCCTTGCCCGTGGCCACGACGAACCGCGCGAGTTGATCGACGCGACTGCGGAGGCGGTGCGCCCGAGCGATGCAGGAGTGCTGTTCTTCTCGTCGGGCTCAACGAGCAAGCCAAAAGGAATCCTGAGTGCACATCGCGGTGTCGCCATCCAGATGTGGCGTTTTCGCAGGGTATGCGGCTTCGGTCCGGAGGACAACATCCGTTGCTGGTCGGCGAACGGCTTCTTCTGGTCCGGCAATTTTGTGATGTCGCTGGGCGCAACGCTCGCTTCCGGCGGTTGCCTCGTCCTGCAGCCGACATTCGCTGCAGCTGAGGCGCTCTCACTAATGGATGCCGAACGAGTGAACTATCCGTTCGCCTGGCCGCACCAGTGGGCGCAAGTTGAAGCTGCACCCAATTGGCTTACCGTCGACCTGGGCAGCATGCGATTCGCCGACATCAAGACGCCGATTGCCCGCCATCCAACGGTGACCGCCAAATGGTTATTGCCCGACCATGCATACGGCAATACCGAAACATTCACGATATCAACGATTTTCGAACTCAATACTCCACGCGAGGTGCACGCCGATAGTTGGGGAAAAGCACTGCCCGGCGTGACAGTCAAAATCGTGGATCCACTTACCGGAACGATGATTCCGCGAGGCGAGAAAGGGGAGATCTGCGTGAAGGGTCCCACCCTCATGCTGGGCTATATCGGCACACCGTTGGATGAAACACTCGACGCAGAAGGTTTCTTCCGCACCGGCGATGGTGGGTACCTCGACGAGGCAGGTCGACTGTTCTGGGAGGGCAGGCTCACGGACATCATCAAGACGGGCGGCGCGAATGTCTCACCGCTCGAAGTCGACGAAGTGCTGGCGAGGCACTCCGGTGTGAAGGTGACCAAGACCGTCGGCGTGCCGCACAGCACGCTTGGAGAGGTCGTGGTCGCCTGCGTCGTGCCGCACGACGGAATGAACGTCGAAGCCGAGGAGATTCGCGACTATCTGCGAGTGCAACTGGCGAGTTACAAGGTACCGCGACACGTACTCTTCTTTCACGAGAAGGATATTGCGCTGACGGGCAGTGACAAAATCAAAACCGGCGAGCTCCGAGAATTGGCCGCGCAGCGGCTCTCGGAGTAGGGGAGTGACGAATACACCGCCCGCGCCGGGCCTATGGACTGTCGAGGTGACCAACGATGACGGTCTCGTCGAAAGGCAATTCCAGCTGTCGTTGGGGAACGGTATGCATCGGTTCACCGACAGTGGCAGCCGTCGCACCACAATGCGGACGGCTCTCAGACCGAGCCTCGACGCTAAGCTAACGTTTGCTCGAGCTTCTGCCGGTGGATGAATCATCCCCCCGCCCCGCCGCCGAAGGCAGAATTGCGTTGCGACACCAGGACCACACAACCTCTTCGGTCAGGTGAGTACCTTCGACACCTTCATGCAGCGCGTTGAACTGGCCCAGAGACGTCAGCGTGTAACCCAGCAGAGATGTCAACTGCTGAAGGGTGAGATCGTCTCGGATTTGACCCTCTCGCGAACACGCGGTCAGTATCTCTGTCAACAGTTTCCGGTGTGGTTCCCATACTTTGGCGAACGCTTCCGGATGATCCATCTCGAGGCTCAAGTTAAAGATCAGGACAAGCCGTCCTCCTACTTCCTGCGATGAACCAGGCCGCGACAAGACTCCTTTGCACCATGCCTCCAGCTGCGCCATCGGGCCCTCGGCAGCCTCGACTTTCTCCCGAATTGCTTCGGTGAATTGTGCAGTGACATCTTCATACAAAGCCAACAGAAGTTCGTCCTTGCCGGCGAAGTGCTGATAGAACGTCCGCAGGCTGAGATTCGCCCGGTCGGCAAGCGTCTGAAGGGTGAAATTCGCGTGCCCCGACTCCTGTACGAGCTCAAGGGCTGTCGTCATGAAGTGTGTGCTGCGAGCGACAGCGCGCGCCCGCGCGCCGCCGAGACGGCGCTCGATGGCCCGCTCCTGCCAAGTGCTACCGGATTCATTGCTTTCATACGGCGCCCCCTTGGGGCCGCCAGCATTATTCGTCATCGCTCACCATCCACGCGTTGCTCACTGGTGCACGGCCTAGGCCGGTGAACGTAAGCGGTCTCGTCCGCAGGATGGTGTGTGCGACGAGACGGCATAGAGCCACCATATCGGCATCGCCTCCGCTGACCCGACATGACGATACCTGCCCTCCTCGCACGCATGTTCGGTTCCACTCCAGCCACTCAGTAGTGAGAATGTCACTCTCTCTAATCGGTAATAAACATAAACCTAAAATGGTTATGCGTGTTACCAATAACTGCTAGGCTTGATGTGCGACATGGGTTGTTGCTGATGCATAGTCGAGTGCGCCTGCTGGCATGCCGGCCGTGAACAGCTGGGCGGGTCGAACTTTGCTACGTCAGCGGAACGCGCAGGCAGCAGACGGTCACATGCCGCAGCCCGGACCTCTGAGGAGAAGTACGACATGCTCGACGACCCAGGCCCGCCGGAGAGGCGGCCTCGACACCTTCCGACCTACATCGTGTGTGGGCTGACCGAGTTGCATAAGGAACTCAGTCTTATAAAAGGCGACGGCCGACGAAGGTCTCCGTCGACGAGGGCCGAGCCCGGTCCACGGCATCGGTCCACGGTGTGCCCCCGAGGTGCATGTCGAGCTGGGGGCCAGCGGTCAAGCACGCCATCGCAAACTGCCGGGAACAAGCCATCATCGAAATAGTTTTCTAGCCAGGGAGATTCAGTGTCAAAGGCTCACATCGTCACCACGGACGGCATTGAGATCCCGGCATGCGGGGGATGCCGCGTCCTCTCAGACTTCCGCCGCGACTGGTGCGCGACCCATGGATAAGTTTCGGGCACTGGTCGCGCGGCAGGACGACGACGGCGTCCGGGCAACCATCGAGACGTTGGAGGAATCCCAGCTCCCTGTCGGTGAGGTGACCGTCCGAGTGCTCTATTCCAGTGTCAACTATAAGGACGCGCTGGCACTTACGCCGAAAGGTGGTGTGGTGCGCGACTATCCGATCGTGCCCGGTATCGACCTCACCGGTGAGGTGGTGTCATCGGAATCCGACGAATTTGTCGTCGGTGACCTGGTTTTGGCTCATGGCTACGAAATTGGCACCGGCAGGCACGGTGGATATGCCGAGTATGCGCGCGTTCCAGCGGACTGGGTGGTCAAGCTTGGCGCATTGAGCCCGCGCGACGGAGCAGCTATCGGCACCGCGGGGTTCACCGCCGCGATGAGCGTTCAAGCTCTGCAGCAGCGCGGCATCAAGCCGGAAGAAGGTCCAATCGTAGTGACCGGCGCAACGGGCGGTGTGGGATCGGTGAGCATCGATCTGCTGGCCGCAGCGGGTTATCAGGTGGTTGCGTCTACGGGCAAGCTCGACGCAGCGGAGCGGCTGAGGGGGTTGGGTGCCGACGAAGTGATTGGCCGCTTGCCCGAGGACCCCGAGGCCAAGCCGCGCCCGCTAGGCAAGACCAGATGGGCCGGTGCAGTCGACTGTGTCGGCGGGGCCACCTTGGCTGACGTGCTCAGCACCGTGCGATATGGCGGTGCCGTGGCAGCTAGCGGGCTGACAGGGGGTGCTGGCTTGCAGACCACCGTGATGCCGTTCATCTTGCGCGGTGTGGCGTTACTAGGCATCGATTCGGTCTTGATGCCTATCGGGCCGCGGCGCACCTTATGGGAACTGTTGGGCAGTTCGCTTAAACCGCAGCATCTTTCGGATGTGTCACATGATATCGATGTTGGGGATGTGGTGGACGTGCTTGACGCGGTCCGCGCCGGAAAGTATTCCGGCCGCGCGGCGGTGCGAGTCGCTGGCGGCTTCTAGTCGGCCGCGTCGGAGTCCGCGAATATCTTGTGTCGAAGATGCTGTTCGCGTGACCATTCGTCGGATATAGGCCCCAAACTTTATGCGCAGATGGGAAAGTCATGACGGCTACCGCGATCGCGACGAACGACCTCCCCTATGGTCTGTGGACTGTCAATCATGGGAAGGACAAGTGTCAGTCTTTCAAGAACCTTCCAAACCGTGTCCAGGCAGCGAATCGGCAATGGGTGTCGGGTTCGCTTCGTCTCTATCTGATTCCGGTGCATCAAGCGGCGCCGCTGGTCTACCGATGCCTGCCGATGCGAGACCGAATGGGACCGCACCGATGATCGTCACGCGCGTGGCTGTCGTCACCGGCGGCGGATCGGGGATAGGCGCGGCTGCCTGTCGCGAACTGGCAAGGCGTGGAAACAGAGTCGCTGTTCTGGACATCGATGGTGAGGCCGCCCGCCAGGTTGCCTACGACCTAAAGACACTCGGCTCTGAGGCAATAGGACTTGAAGCCGACGTCACCGACCGTGAGGCGGTCGAAGTCGCGTTTCGTCGAGTACGCGCCGATCTCGGACCGGTCACCATTCTGGTCACCAGCGCGGGAAAAGTCGCTTTCGGAAGGTTCGAGACCATCACCAGCGAATCCTGGGCCGAGATGCTCGACATCAACTTGACCGGAACATTTCACTGCTGCCAGGTGGCGTTAGAGGACATGGTCACTTTTCGATGGGGACGTATCGTGATGATCTCATCGTCGAGCGCTCAACGCGGTTCGCCCTACATGGCGCATTACGCGGTGTCTAAGGGTGCGGTGATCACGTTGACGAGATCGCTGGCGCACGAGTACGCGCGGAAGGGCATCACAGTCAACAACATTCCTCCATCCAGCATCGACACGCCCATGGTTCGCCAGCAGGCCGAAGGCACCTTGGGTTCACGGGACGAGCTTGCGAAGCGAAATCCTATGGGACACATGGGTACAAGCGAGGATGTCGCTGCTGCGGTGGGCTTCCTATGTTCCGAAGAAGCTGGATTCGTCACGGGACAGGTCCTCGGAGTCAACGGCGGAGCGGTGATATGAGCGGCTACCGCCCGCGAACATTTGGCTTTGCAGACCTGCGCGAGATGATTAAAGCTTCGGCTGGGTCCTGACACCGATACCTCATCTAACTATGCGTTTCTATGCCAACCTCGCTTAAGGTCGGAACTTTTTCCATTTCTGGCCTTTGGTGCGGCAGATGGGTTCAGATTCTGTTCCTGGCCACTGCTAGCGGATGGGGTGCTGGCTCCGTCCGCAGTGCCTCCAGTGGAAAGAGCTGATCCGCTAGGTCGCGCCAAACGACGGCATCGTTCTCGGGGGTGTAACCCGTCGCCTTAGACATTGTCGAACTCCAGGATCTGCGCGTCGGCGGTCGACACGTGAACTGGAATGCGTTGAATAGGCGGATCCGGTTCGACGGTTTCGGCGGTGTCGATCACCCCGGGGTGAACCTTCACCGGAATCTGACTGATCTTCGTCACCGTCGTGCTCGAGCAACTGGTGGTATTCGTGCTCGCGTCCTTGACACAGCAGCGATAAGTCGTGCCGGTCTTGCCATTCCACGTGACTTGCGTCTCGGTGAAGGTGCCGCCTTTGGCGGCGCAGTCGGACTTTTCACTCGCATGCGCGGGGGGCACGCCGACGGTCATCAAGGCGCCGAGCCCGATGGCCGCTGCCGCGAGGGCGATGGGCACGAACTTGGTCGAGACGATTGTGGTCATGGGTCCATTCCTCGGGGGTATGCCTTCCACAGCTGCGTGCGGCTTGGACCAAATAGTCGTCGTTAAGTGGTGGTCCCGTAATCGCAAGGAAGCCAGACTTCCCTCCTCAAAGGGAAGGGTTTCCTGTCCGCCGGGTAAGGCGCCCGAATGGTTTGTCCGCGCACGGGTTCGACCGTGACGGCAAGTGTGATCCGCGAGCGCGTGATCAGCAGCGATCCTGTGTTTCGCGCTCGGCTGGCATCACGACAGAACTGAGGTGATGCGAACCTCCGACGTCAGCGTCTGATGCACGGGGCAACGCTCGGCGATGTACCGCAGCCGTTCGCGCTGATTGGTAGCCGCTCACGGAAGTCGTCGAAGCGGCGGGCACCGCTGAGCGCCTCGCGGACTATGAGTAATGACCAGCGTTCGCCTATGACATCGAGCGTGCGCGCAGCTGGGCAGTTGTTCGCGGACAGGCTTGTACGGATGGAACCAGATCATCGTCCGGATCGCCGGGGCGGCGGTGGGGCAGCCCACCCAGCAGCCCCATCGCGGCTGCTGTGTCAGCGCTAATCGTGGCTGCATCGTGCGATGGCTTGCGTCTCCACCGATGAGAAAGACTTCGCCCGGTGAAGACCGAACCGAGACTCAATAGGGGCCGAACATCGGCGTAATGTCCGCGTCACACGCCTTCGATAGCTTGGCCCTTCGTGTCTAATGACGACGAGGGGCAATGATGAGCGACCCATTTGTGCGAGAGATGACCTCCGAACTCATCGGACGGCTCGGACGTCGGGGATTCATCAAGGTGGCCGCGACGGCCGGCGTCGGCGCCGGTATCGCAGGCGTGGCGTCCGCGTGCACGAATAGCTCAGGATCGCCGGCATCTTCGTCGCCGTCTGCGGCATTGGCGGACATCACGACGCTGCAGCCCGGTCAGGGCACACGAACTGGTGATGTGTATCTGTCATCGGAACCAAATCAGGTGCTTTGGGGTTACGTCCCCAACGTGCATACCGCACCGGTGACGAGGATGCGTTCGGGGCAGACGATCACCATCGATGCTGTGTCTCATGAGGGCATCCTGGAGGATCAGGGCCGTAATCCCGTCGAGTTCTTCGGCCGCCACGGCGTGGCCGAAAACGGAGTTCTTGATGACGCCAAAGTCATTGCAGCCGAATACAACCGGACGCCGCGGGATTTTGTCAAAGATGGTCCGCATGTGGTGACCGGCCCGGTGTTCGTCGAAGGTGCCGAACCCGGAGATGTTCTTAAAATTGAGACGCTCGAAGCGATTCCGCGGGTGCCTTACGGGGTCGTGTCGAGCCGACACGGCAAAGGTGCCCTGGCGCGCGCCAAGGACGGTGGACCGCCGGCGGGAATAACTTTGGCGGAGGTGATGCCCCCGGTCGGCACCGACGACCGGAATAACCCCGATCCGACTCACCGCGGCAACGTGTCGGTGTTCACCGCGATCGAGGACGGTAAAGGTGTGATGCCGCTGGGCAGTTCGGGCCGGGTGCGGTTCCCGCTACGCCCGTTCATGGGGATGATGGGAGTTGCATTTTCCCAAGACCCCAATCCGATTTCGGACAACTCGAACTCGATTCCACCGACGCTCGGCGGCGGCAATATCGACATCCGGCACCTGGGTCCGGGGTCGACCTTCTATCTTCCCGTCTTCGCCCCCGGTGCGCTGTTCTACGTCGGTGACCCGCACATGGGAATGGGGGACGGCGAGGTCGCCTTGACCGCGATGGAAGGCTCCCTGCGGGGAACGTTCAGACTCACGGTGTGCAAAAAGGGTTCGTCGGACGCTCCGAGTGTCGCCTACAGCTATCCATTCGCCGAGACCGCCGATGCGTGGATCCCGATCGGATTGTCTGATCCCGACGGCGCCGTTGGCGGACAGGGGAGCGACCTCAACGTCGCCATGCGGCGAGCCGTTGTCAACGCGCTGGACTACCTCGAGCACGACCGCGGCATGGACCGGACCACCGCCTACGCCTACCTCTCTGCGGCTTCGAATTTCAGCGTGTCCCAGGTCGTCGACCGCACCGTCGGCGTTCACGGGCAGATCTACAAGGACCACTTCGCGTGACGCGCCAAGAACCTGCATGATCTTGCGGGACAAGCGGTTCGAGCCGCCGCACGTCTTACATTGCGGCGAAACCGAACGGCCGTATACAGCGTGGCCCCGCTGCTCTTGACGGCACCCTGCCGATTGGCAACCGTCACCGAACGGCTGACCCCGAAGCCAGCAGGCACCCCCCGGTGGGCGCCAGCCGTGATGCTGCAACGCACTAGTGTTTCCCACGGGGAACGGTAAGTGAATCGATGGGCAACGCAGAGGAGGAGCTAACCGTGAATAGCATTCCCAACATCCAACTCAGCGACGGCGCGCGCATCCCACAGCTCGGCTTCGGTGTCTTCAAGATCGAACCGGAGAACACCGCGGCAGCCGTCGGCACTGCGCTGGAAATCGGCTATCGACATATCGACACGGCCGAGATGTACGGAAACGAAAAAGAAGTCGGCGAGGGCATCCGCGCCGCGGGCATCGACCGCGCCGAGGTCTTCGTCACGAGCAAGCTCAACAACGGCTTCCACGAGCCCGATGATGCGCGACGCGCATTCGACAACACCCTGCGTGCTCTCGAGACCGACTATGTTGACCTGTTTCTCATCCACTGGCCGCTGCCGACGCTCTACGGCGGGGACTTCGTCTCCACGTGGAAGGTCCTCGAAGAGTTCGCAAGGGACGGGCGGGCCCGCAGCATTGGCGTTTCGAACTTTGAGCCCGCGCACCTTGACCGACTCGCCAAGGAATCCGACACGGTCCCCGCGGTGAACCAGGTCGAGGTGCACCCGTACTTCACCAACGAAGAAGTACGTGCCTACGGGAGACAACACGCGATCGCGACCGAGGCATGGTCGCCGATCGCCAAGGGCACAGTGCTCGACGATGCGGTGATCCGGCGCATCGCCGACAGTCGCGGCAAGTCGCCGGCACAGGTGGTGTTGCGCTGGCACATCCAGCGTGGGGATATCGTTTTTCCGAAGTCGGTGTCGGCGGATCGGATGAGGGCTAACTTCAATCTGTTCGACCTCGAATTGGGTAGTGCCGATATGGACGCAATCTCGGCTCTCGACCGGGGTGAATCCGGTCGAACCGGGCCCAATCCGAACACGTTCGACCGCATCCCCTAGTAGTGGTCACGACAGAGACGTGGTGATGCGAACCTCCGACGTCAGCGTCTGGTGCACCGGGCAACGCTCGGCGATGTACCGCAGCCGTTCGCGCTGATCGTCGTCGAGGTCGCCGGTCACCTCGACGTCGCAGTCAATCTGGTCGATGAAGCCGATGCGGGTGTCGCACTCGGCGCAGTCTTTAGCGTGAATCCGCGAGTGCCGCAGCGTGACTCGAATGTCCTCGACCGGCCAGCCCTTGCGGTCGGCGTACATCCGCACGGTCATGGACGTGCACGCGCCGAGCCCGGCAAGCAGTAGATCGTAGGGGGTTGGTCCGGTGTCGTTGCCGACCGGCGGCGGTTCGTCGGCCATCAGCTGGTGATGCCCGGCGACGATCTGCCGGGTGTAGCCGCCGGCGCTTGTCTCGGTCACGATGACCGTGCCCTCGGCCGGCGCTGTCTCGCTCTGTGCTGTCACATCGTTCTCCCTGGCAGATGGAATGCCGCCGCGCAGCCCTGACCCTACTGCGCGGCGGCGTGCCATCGACCCACTGGAGAACGGGATCAGAATGGCGTGTCCAGTTGGCCGTTGGTGGTATTGGTCTCGTCGTGATCCGACACGTGATAGCCCAACACGTAGGGCACGTGCGGATCGGTGCCATAGGGCACCAGCGGATCGGTGTTGGCGCTGGCGATAGGAGCCAGCACAAGCGCGGCGCCCACTGCGGCAGCACCCAGCGCCGGTGCGATGAACTTGAACGATGCCTTCATGATGTTCCTCCAAGACTCCAGGTTCGCCGCATTTCAGCGATGCGAGAATCATCGCGCCGCGGCAAACCGGTGTCGCCACGGCTAACACCTATCTAGGTGGTGAGGCCAGCTGGAACCGGCCTTGGCGGCGAACTGGATTCCCATGCGCCCAATCTCGGTTACCACGAATCGAACCCGGGTACCCACCGCGCGGCCAACACCAGTCAGGTGGGGTGGCGGCCTGCTCTGAGGCCTTTCTCGCGCCCAGCGATCCGCTGGTTGGGCTAAACGTCGACCCGGCGCCTCTGAGCGGCTTTAATAGAATTTAGCGGTACGGCAGATTATCAGCAGGCGAGCGGAATTAGGGGCACCGAGATGGCCGCGCTGACCACAGGGGACGGGCTCGACGACGTCGTTGTCACCGCCGTGGCATCGACGACTTCGCTTGCGCCCGATGCCGAGGAAACCTGGCAGTTGTTGCTGGAGGGACAGAGCGGCATCCGCCTGCTCGACAGGCCGTTCATCGGCGGTTTCCAGTCGCCGGTGCGGATCGGCGGGCAGCTGATGGAAACCTTTGACGAGCAGCTGAACCGCGTCGAGAAGCGTCGGCTGTCGTACATGCAGCAGATGTCCACACTGCTCAGCAGGCGACTCTGGGCCCAAGCGGGATCACCCGAGATCGACACCACCCGGCTGCTGGTATCGATCGGGCTCGCACTGGGCAGCACCGAAGAGTTCATCCGTCAGTACGACGAGTGGCGGGTACGGGGTCTGAAAGCGGTGTCACCGCTGGCCGTGCAGATGTCCATGCCCAACGCGCCTGCCGCCGCGGTCGGGCTGGAACGCAAGGCCAAGGCGGGCATCATCTCCCCGGTGATGGCCGACGCGTCGGGGGCCGCGGCCATCGCAGAGGCGTGGCGCCACATCGCCCTTGGTGAGGCCGACATCGCGATCTGCGGCGGCGTCGAGACGGGGATCGAAGCGGTGCCCATCGCGTCGTTCGCGCAGGGGGGTTTGCTGTCGACCAACAATGACGACCCCGCAGGCGCCTGCCGTCCGTTCGACAACAACCGCGACGGCATGGTGTTCGGGGAGGGCGGTGCGCTTCTGCTCATCGAGAGCGAGCAACACGCCAAGGCGCGCGGCGCCACCCCGCTGGCCAGGGTGATGGGCGCCGGTATCACGTCGGACGGTTACCACGTCGTCCTGCCGGAACCCACCGGCGAGCTGGCAGGCGATGCCATCGCCAGGGCAATCGAGTTGGCCGGTTTGCAACCCGCCGACATCGACCACATCAACGCCCACGCCACCGGGACGCCCTTCGGTGATCTGGCCGAAGCCAAAGCGATTCGCAGGGCACTCGGCGGGAACAACCCCGCGGTGTACGCGCCCAAGGCGGCCCTCGGCCACGCACTGGGCGCCGCCGGAGCGATGGAGGCACTGGTGACCGTGCAGACCCTGCGCGACGGAATCGTGCCAGCCACCCTCAACCTGAAGGACCTCGACCCCGAGATCGATCTCGACGTCGTGGCAGGCAGTCCACGCCGCGGTGACTACCGCTATGCGCTCACCAATTCCTTCGGACTCGGCGGGCACAACGTCGCATTGGTGTTCGGAGCGGCCTGACTATGCCTTGACGAGGGTGAACTGTCCGACCTCGCAGATACCGCGCTGGAAGAAGTCGGAACAGCCCGTCAGGTACTTCATGTACCGCTCGTAGATCTGCTCGGACGTGACCGCGACCGCCTCGTCGTGGTGGGCCTTCAGGCTTGCCGACCAGGTGTCGAGCGTCCGCACATAATGCGGGCTCAAGTCCTGCGCCTGCTCCACCGAGAATCCTGCGTCCCCCGAGTAGTCGACGACGTCTTCATCGCACGGCACCTGGCCGCCGGGGAAGATCTCCTTGGAGATGAACCGCATGAACCTGAGGTCGGACATGGTGATCGGGATGCCCATCTCCGGCCACCGTTTCAGCGGATGACCCATGATCGTCTGCAACACCATCCGGCCATCTCGGGGCATGATGCCGTTGCACAATTCGAAGAAGGCCTTGTACCGCGTCTTCGGGAAAGCCTCGAATGCTTCGATGCTGATGATCCGGTCGACCGGCTCGTCGAACTCCTCCCAGCCGCGCAGGAGCACCTGGCGTGAGCGGTCGGTGTCGACCTGGTCGAGTACCTCCTGGGCAAGGGTGCACTGATTGCGACTCAACGTGAGGCCGACGACGTTGACGTCGTAGCGTTCGACCGCGCGTTTCATCACCGAACCCCAGCCGCAGCCGACGTCGAGCAGCGTCATCCCGGGTTGCAGGCCCAGCTTGGCCAGTGCGAGGTCGATCTTGGCGGTCTGTGCTTCCTCGAGCGTCGTGTCCTCGCGCTCGAAGAACGCGCAGCTGTAGGTCCGCGTCGGGTCCTGGAACAGCCCGAAGAAATCGTTGGAGATGTCGTAGTGCGCCTGAATGTCCTCAAACGGCGGCCGCATCTTTGTTGCCCCCGACCCGCTGTCCGCCATTTCGACTGACCTCCGATCGCTACGATCTTTTACCTAACGCTTGTATAGCGCAGAATTCGTAACCTGGCTAAGCAGAAGACTTTTCACATGTGAACTGGCAAACATCGGTGTAGCCATTACGGAATAGGTCGGCGCAGCCGGTCAGGTATCGCATGAACCGCTCGTAGACCTCTTCGGAAGTGATCGCGATGGCTTCGTCCTTGTTGGACTCCAAATTTGCTGCCCAGGCGTCCAATGTGCGGGTGTAGTGCGGCCGCAACTTCTGGGTCCTGGTGACGTTGAAGCCGGCCTTGGCGGCGTGCTCCTCGACTTGGGCGGCCAGTGGCAACCGTCCGCCGGGATAGATCTCGTCCAGGATGAACTTGATGAACCGCACGTTCGACATGACAAGCTTCAGCTGGCGTTCTTTGACCTCTTCGTCACTCGGGATGATGATCGTGTGGAGCAGCATCACGCCGTCGTCGGGCAAGCAGTTGAAGGTCTTCTTGAAGTAGTCGTCGTACTTGCCGAAGCCGAAGTGTTCGAAGGCGCCGATCGACACAATCCGGTCGACGGGCTCGTCGAACTCCTCCCACGGCTGTAACCGGACCTCTTTGCTGCGTGGGCTGTCCGACTGCGCGAACAGCTGCTCGATGTGGTCCTTCTGGTTCTGGGAGAGGGTCAGGCCGATGACGTTGACGTCGTACTTTTCGACGGCTCGCATAATCGTGGAGCCCCACCCGCAGCCAATGTCGAGCAATGTCATCCCGGGTTGTAGGCCCAGCTTGCCCAGCGAGAGGTCGACTTTGGCGCGCTGGGCCTCCTCCAGCGTCATATCGTCGCGTTCGAAGTACGCACAGCTGTACGTCTGCGTCGGGTCCTGCCACAACCGGAAAAAGTCGTTGGAGATGTCGTAGTGGGACTTGACTTCCTCAGCGTTGGAACCGCGAGTTTGCGCGGCGGAGGACGATAGCCATTTTGACTGGGCCTGGGGCGCTTGGACCGTCTTTGCCCGCGATGTGTCTGTCACGTAGCCGTCCTGAGGAGATTAGGAATCGGGTATTTAACGAACGTGCAGGTTTCTCGACACGGTTGCCACGACCATACCCCAGTGTGGTTGGCGCACATAGGGAATAGCCTGGTGGGGACGCCTAGCCGGCGTGCTCTCCGACAAGTGATTGATCCCAGCCGTTGACGTGCTCCTCGACGTTCTCCGGCTCCGGCAGTGGCTCCGGCTCAGGCTCGTGATGCTCGTAGTGCTCGACGCCGGGTACGCCGCCGAGGGCAGCGATCGCGTCCGCAATCTTGGCGGCTTCCTCATCGGTCGGTGTTGCGCCGGCTTCGAGCTCGTCGAGGAGTTCGGCGCTCAGCCCCGCGCCGTTGGCAACTTCCTGGGCGGACAACTTGGCCTCGACGCGGGTGACATACAGCTGGATGCCAAGACTCGTTCCCGGCGCGGTGGCGGCGTGGGCCATCAGCGAGTCGTAACGCCGCCGCACATTGCTGAGCGCCACAATCACGCCGGGTGAGGGCCTGCTGCTGCTTGCCGCATCCGACAGCGCCGCGCGCAGCTTGCGCATGCCCGCTAGAACCACGTCCGCGCGCTTGTGGAACTTCTTGTCCTCCACGAAGGGCAAAGCATCGATCGCCGCGGTGTACATGTGCATCGCCGCCTCCGAGAGACTGACGATGATCGACGAATCACCTTCGTGTGACGCGGATTCGGCCATGGGCCCTCAATTCTCTAGCGGTCATTTCCAATAGCGAGCACCGGTTGAGACTAGCGGCCCACGCAGTGCTACGCCGCCGCGAGGCCTTAGTCTGAGCCGGCATGGCGGCAGGCTCTGGCGAGGGGAGGTCACAGTGACCGGACTAGTGCAGTCCACGCGAATCGCCGAGCCGACGCCGGTCCCCGAGGTGAGCGTGTCCACCGAGCCGTTACCACCGGCCGCAGCGGTGCAACCCAGCGCGCCTGCCGGTCGCTGGCGCAGAATCGGTTGGTTGGCCTGCGGTATCGCGGGCAGCGTGGCCATCGTCTGGTTCATCTTGTTCAGCCCCGGTGAACCGGGAAGCAAGGCGGAGTGGTGCTTCGCCGCTGTCGTCTTCGTTGTCGTCGTGGTTACCATGTGGCAGACCCTGACCATTGCGCGGACGGCAAAGCAGGACGCCGCCGAGGCCGCCGAACGGCTCCGCAGAGAGCTCACCGCCGCCGAACAACGCGCGAAACACGAACTGGGCCTTGCTCAGAGGGTGCACCGCACCGAGATGGCGGCCCAGCAAAACCTGCACAACGCCCAGCTCGACGCTCAGCGCGAACTGGCCCGCACCGAGCGCAGCCACCTCCTGCGGCAACTGCAGAAGCAGGCCATGGTCGAGGTGTCACGTGCCGTCGGCGCTCACACCCGCACGCTGGCAGCGCTGTGGAATCAGGGCGCGAGCATCCTGCTCATCGAGGACCGCGACGAGCGGGAACGGGCGATGACTCCGATCTTCGAGCAGATCAGTCACGTCGTGAACGACTTTTCCGTCGAGCTCGACAACGCACACCTCCTCGTCGAGGACGACCGCCTGCATCACGCCCTCGACCGCGTCAACGAGGCCGCCCTGATGGCGATTCGGGTGGCCGAGGACGTGCATGTTGCCGTCGTCGAAGGGCATGCGGTGGAGCCCAACTCGATTCCGTCCGCACAACGGCTGATGCACACCCGCGCCGCCGAAGCGCGCCGTCTCGCGTGGGACCTGCTGCGCACCGGGCTCGACTAGATCCTGGCGTTCTTCGTCATCCACCGCATGACTTGCCAGCCGGCGAACACCGGCAGCCAGCACGTCAACACCCGGTACAGCAGCACCGACGGCACGGCAATCGCGGCGGCCATGCCGAACGCCGCGAGGCCACCGATCAGCGCGGCTTCCACGGCCCCGACGCCGCCGGGAGTGGGCGCCGCGGACGCCAGGGTGCCGCCGACCATCGTCACCACGGTGACGGTGACGAACGAGGTGTCCCCGCCGAACGCCGAGACGCTGGCCCACAGCGCGAACGCGTTGCCGAGAGTCGTTGCGGCGCAACCTAGGACAATAAGACCGAGGCGTTTGGGTTCACGCGCCAGCTCGATCAGGTGGCCGATCATCTCCTGAATCTGTGGCCGCACCGCCGTGCCAAGCCAGCGACGCAGCTTGGGCACCAACAGGAATGTGCCGATCAATCCCAGCGCCACACCGGCGATCAGATACAACACGGTGGCGTCGGGCACGAAACGGGACAGGTTGGCCGACGCACCCACCACGGTGGAGAAGAAGATCAGCAGGGTGAGGTGGGTGATGACCTGAACCGACTGCTGCAAGGCCACCGCGGTGGTGGCGCGCATCGGGTTCAGCCCACCCTTTTGCAGGAACCTCGCGGACAGGGCAAGGCCGCCGACGCCCGCCGGGGTGGTGGTCGCGGCGAACTTGTTGGCCACCTGCATGACGATCAGGCTGCGCAGCGTCACCAGCCCGTCTGCGCACGCCCAGAGTGCCGCTGCCGCACCGACATACGTCAGCCCCGAGGCCGCAAGCCCGAGCAGTGCCCACCACCAGTTCGCGGTCCTCAGCTCGGTGAGGAACGTCGGCACGGTGCTGATGAACGGGTACGCGACATAGACAAGCGCGCCAAGCAACACCAGCTGGATGATCTGGCTTCGGCTGAAACGGGCGATGGTCTCGGCCCGGATCTCCTCGGCGCCGGTCTGCCGCTTCACCTCGTCGCGGGCGGCCGAGATGACCGCGCCTGCATCGCTCACCGATGTGCGGATCCGTGCCGGCACAGCGGATTTGGTGAGCCGGCGCGATGCGGATAGCACGGTGGACTTGCCGAAACAGTCGATGGCCGCGCCCACCGCGGACTTCGCGTCGTACAGGTGGGTCGTCGTCACCAGCAGCTGGGCGATGTCGGATCGGAGCTGGGCATCGGTGGCGCCGTACTCGGCGTTGTCGAAGCCGCCGAAGAGCACGGTGCCGTCGTCGGCGGTGATCGACTCACTGCGAAGGTCGCCGTGGCTGATCTGGCACGCGTGCAGGGCATGCAGCGATTCCCACACGCGCGCAACGGGAATCGTCTCGGTGTTCTTGTCGATCGGGGTGCCGCGCGCGGGGCTGTGCGCATAGAGCGTCCAGCTGCGGTCCAGTGCGGCGACGGCCATGGTGGACGTGTTGGCCACGCCGATATCGCCGATCGCGATCGCCATCAGCGCACGATGCTCGACGGAGCGGCGTTGCGAGGCGTGCAGGGGCGCGGTCTCGCGGTCGCGCAGCCGCAGCTTGCGCCAGATCTGGCGCAGCGCGCCACCGCTGCGCTGGTGCGGGCCGTACATCTGCATGACCGCGGTCGACTTCTCCGAGGCCGCCGACAAGATCAACGGCCCGGCCCCCGCTGGCCGCAGCACCGTCAGCGCGGACACCACGAATCCGCGTTTGGCCATCGCCCGCACCCCACCGTCGAGAGGGACCTCGAGGCCGGGGGTTCCGACGATGAGCACCACCAGGGCGCCGACAAACCACCCCACCGCAAGGCCCAGCAGTGAGCGGGCCGGCACGATCGCGCTGACGAACAGGTGGATCGGCACGAACGCCAGCAGCAGCGTCCACCACCAGCGCCGCCACCGTGCCGGCAGCCACGGCCCTGACACGGTGAGCACGGCCGCCAGCATCGCGATCCAGCGTGGATCGTCGACGAACTGCGACGGGATCGTGTCGAGCCGCTCGGACAGGTCGAAATGCCACTGGGGCGCCGCGATGCCGTCCCCGCTGATCGACAGGGAAAGCAGGGCGATCGCGCCGGCCGCCGCGTACGCGCCGAGCAGCTTCCACTGCCTGGCCACCACCAGGCTGACCAGGATCACGAACGGCAACACCACGATCGCAACGCCGTACGCCAGATACACCAGGTTGGACTGGGTCGGGGTCAGCACCCCGACGATCCTCGAAATGGATTCTTCGAGGTCGACCCAGTCGTTTCTGGTGATCAGCGAGCTGGTGATGACAAGCGCGAGAAAGACCGCGGCGAGCACCACGCGCAGGATGTCGTTGGTCCTGCGGGTCAGTGGATGCAGCAGGCTGCCAGAAACGGTGATCTCCCGTCCGTCAACCCGCATCTGAAGAATCATCGCGGATCGGGCGGGGACAGGTCAGCGGCTCGCCGAGAAGCCGGCCAGTGGCCGCAATTCGAGTAGTGCGCTACTCGTGTGCGCTCAGCACGCACAGGGCCAGCATGGAGCCACCGGTGCGCCGGTCAACGGCCCGGCGTTCGAAGCCAGCCAGAGGAGCCACACATGTTGGAGATCGAGATCGACATCTTCTCCGGAATGCCGAATCCGACGTTCCAGTTGTCCAGCCGCGAAGAGCGGGAACTGGTCGACAGAATCCTCGCAGCGCCCGCACAGATGGCTCCGGCCACCGAGTCAACGCAGAATTTCGGCCTTGGCTACCGCGGCGTGATCGCGAGACTGATCAAGGCCGACGACGGCGCCTGGTCGAAGACGGCGCCGCCGCAGTACCCCGAGATACCGAGCGGGCTTTCCACAGTGCCCGCCGCGCTGCCCACCGAGTTTCGGCTGGGCGGCGGGCCAGCCGGTGCGGATTCGGCGGCGGACTGGTTGCTGGAGCTGGCTCAAAGCAAGACGGACATCACCAGCGATGTCCACGAGGTCATGCAGGCAGGCATCGCCGCCGCGCCGTTGGCCGATGAGGCACCCCCCGAAGGCGAGTTCCAAATCCCGGAAGGCGAGGCCGGCAAGGATGCGTTGATCGCGCCGCGGGGCGCCACCTGGTGGGCCTGCAACTCCGCCTACTACTCGGCCAACGCGTCGTATTTCAACGCGCCGGATGCGGTGGGCCGCAACAACTGTTATTGCTTCGCGTCCAACCACCTCGCCAACGTTCGCTATGCGCTGCCAGGACGGCGAGGCGGACGGCCGTCGGTGCCGCCGAAACCGCAATGTGGAAACGTGATCGACGGCCTGCGCGCCGACGGCTGGATCGACAGCTGCCAAACGAACACGATCACGATGGCGCTGGTGATCTGGCCGAACGAGGATTACCACTTCTACCGGGTGGTGACCGCAGGACCCGAATGGTGGTGGGGTCACAAGCCGGGCGCGACCGCGGCCCGCTACACCGACAACAGCGGGCGGGCGTTGAAGCAGCCGCTGTCGCCGATCAACTGTGACCGCGGACCGTACGCCCATTTCTGCGGATACTTCTATCAGAACAACAACACCGCCTACGTGGCGTGACCGCTGTCAGGAGGCGGGCGATCAGATGGCAACTGCGGACGTGGAGCTCGACATCTTCTCCGGCCGGCCGAACCCGACGTGGACCCTCTCGGACACGCAGACCGCGAGCCTGCTCGAGTTGGTGGCCGGCCTTCCGCAGTCCGAGGCGGGCGCAGCACCCGACCACCTCGGGTATCGCGGCATGATCGTCCGTCTTCATGACGCAGCGGCACGCGAGGTTGCTGTGCACAACGGCGTCGTCGTGGTCAACGGGACTTCCCACACGGATCCCGAACGCCGGATCGAGCGGTGGCTGCTGGAAACCGGCAGAGGTTCGGTCGAGCAGAGCACCTACGACTTCGTTGAGGGCGAGCTGTAGGGCCGTGTACTCGGGCGGCCATGCGGTTGCTCTGGAAAGGCGAGTAGTCCTCTACTCGCGCTAATCCCGTTGAAGCGCCGCATCGTTGGATGGCAGTTCGTCGGCTCGAACAGGACTGAGGAGGACGGCATGGCACGAAATCTTGGCTCGTGGTGGATCAAAGACGGCATCGACGGGCGTCGGCTCGAGGCACAGGGATTCGCCTCGACGCTTGGCGGCCTGAGCCAATTCAACTGGACCGAGGATCACGGTGAATCCGACGTCCGCGAGAGCGACTTCACCACCACCGCAGGTGCGACCCAGCGCAGCGATTCGGTGGACGCGCTGCAGATGTCCAGCCACGGCTCGTCCAACGGGTTCTCGGTGTGGAACGGCAGCGTGACGACCAGCGACGCCGTCGACTTCGGCAAGCTCGACCTCGAGATCTTCGCGACGCACGCCTGCAACCTGCTCGAGCACACCTCGACAAACTCAGTCGGCCGGTGGATTCCGGCGTTCCAGCGGCTGCACTACATGCTGGGTTTCCACAACAGTTCGTACTCGGGCGGCGGTCAGAACTCGCGGGGGACATGGTTCGCGATCTATGCCGCGTGGGGCTTCTACTCGATGTTCGGAATGTGGGACATGCCGGTCCGCGAGGCGTGGGCCGAGGCGAACGAGATGGTCGAAGGTTCGAATGTGCAATGGGCATACCTGCGCGCGGCCAGCGACGGCGCCCCGACCTACAACGAGCGGCTGCGCGCGAACGAACCTAACGACCCGACCACCCAGCGGTCCTTCTGGACCGCGCGCGGCACCTGCTGAGAGGCAATCGTCATGACACTGTCATTCAAGGATCTCGACATCCGCACCGAGCTACCCGACATCCCGGCCAGCATGCCGGTGGCCCAGACCGTCGCGCAGTGCGCCCCTGAGCGATCGCGGACAGTGCGCGCGCTGGCCGAGCATTTCGATCTCGGCGACGTCATCGACGTCGGGGTGCCGTGGGGATTCGCGCTCGGAAGCGACGCGGGCCAGGTCGAGTTCCTGTCAGCCAGCGGCGGCGTACGCGGCCGAAACCTGAAGGTGATCAACGCATTCGACGACGAGCGTCGGGACTGGCCCGACGCCGAGGCGGTCGACTCGCCCGAGGGCAAGCGGTGGGTGATCGGCAAGAAGGCGCAGCGCGACGTGCTCGAGCGATCCAGCGGTCTGCTCGAGCGTCTCGGGCTCGCCGTCGACGCCGCTTCGACGAACGTCTCGCTCGGACAGTGGGCGCTCCTCGATGAGCAGGGCAACGAACTCGACAGCGGCCCAGGGCGGGCCACGGTGCAGTTGTCGTACGCCGTCGAGAACATCGCGCTCATCGGACCAGGAGCCAAGACCCTGCTGCATTACGATCCGCTGGACCGCAAGCCCCAGTTGGCGCGCCTGTTCCACGTGCACCGTTCGATCGGTGACCTCCGCAGCGTCGACGTCGGCGACACCGAACGCGCCTTCGCCGCGCTGTTGGACGACCCGTTCCTGGTGACGCGGGCGCGCGGCGGCGCCAAGGTCGCGATCACCTCGGTCAAAATCGGGCTGCTGGCCTTGCCCGCCGACGTCGTGCAACGGTTCGCGATTCCGTCACTGGCCGTCGAGGGTGTGGTCGAGGGCATCGAGGACGACAAGGGCCGGCCGTTCGAACTGAACTTCGGCCGCTATGTGCCCGCGGTGTCGCCCGAGGTGCTGCGCCGGGTGGGCGTGGTGACCGCGGACACCGTGCCCGGCAGCACTGTCGGGCGAAGCCGCAAGAAGCCGGCCTGACCGCTAGCGCATGCCCAGCCGGTTCAACGCGTCGGCGGCATAGTCCGAGACGAACGCCGCCTCTAGGCCGCCTTCTGTTTCGGACTGGATTGTGGCGGCGAGCGTCTCGCGCCGGTCCACCACAGCCTGCACAGCCGGCTCCGCCTGCGGATAGAGCATCTTCAACGCCCTGATATCACCCTCCGACAACGCCTGGCCGTCTCCGGTCGGCGCACACGGGCTGGGCTGGTTCTTGTAGAACAGTGGGGGGAAGCGATAGAGCATCACCGAAGCCGCGTCGAACGGTCCAGCCGCAACCGTCGGGTCCGAACTGTCGGTACGCAGGTTGTGGTCTACCTTGGCCTTCGGCCAGCGATTGGGTGCGCCCGACAAATAGGTGTAGATCCCTGGCCTGCGGTTCTGTGCGTCCGGGACGAATGTGCCGCGTGCGTCGGCCGTCGGCTGGTAGCCCGGATCGTCGTCCCAGCGGAATGCCAACTCGCAAGGGCCACGCATGTTCTGGTGCTCATGGTGGAACGAGAGTGCATGCAGGAACTCGTGTCGAGTGGTGCCCGCCCAACCCGTCGGCAACTGCCGGTCGAAGCCGCCGAGGTTCAGGCTGCGCTGATTCGCGCGACCGCCGACCGGCGAACCGGGCGAGCCGATGACCTGTGACACGCTGTCGGTGCCGAGCAGCGAGAAGTAGCCGTTCTGGTCGAAGCTCACCCGTATCTCGCCGGCGTACTCGGTGTCGTTTTCGGCCCACGTCCGGTAGGTGTTGCCGTCCTTGAACGACAAAGTGAAGTTGGCGGCGTCGGAGATCGGTTTCGTCGCCTCTTCGATCTTCTTGTGCAGCTCGGCGGACCCGCCGAGGAATGCAACGCGGATCGTCTGGCCCGGTGTCCAGGCCTGCAGGTCGCCGACCAGGAATTCGAACCCGCCCGGCTCGAAGGGTTGGCTCGCGATCCAGCGATCGCGGGTCTCCATCGACGCGATCACGTCATCCGGCAGCGCCTCGAGCATGATCTCGTCGCCCTGCAGGGCGTAGGTGGAATCTGACATGTTGAACTCCCTTTCACCTTTTAGAGGTACCGGCGTATCTCCCGCGCGATGCCTTGGTATTCGCTTCTCGCCGCGAGGCGCTCGAGGAGGCGGCGCAGAACCCCGGCGGCGGAAGCCTGTTTCATGAGATCGCGCCACAGGATTTCGAGGACCTGGCCTCGGTTGACCCGGCCGGGTTGCACGCCGACATTCTCGGCTTCGTAGAGGGCGAACTCCGCGTCGATGGTGGCAACGAGCAGCTGCTGCAACTTCTTTGGTTCCTCCAGGGCCCAGTCGATCGGTACGTCGTCGACGGTCCATCGTTCGGTTGGCGGCGTGGGCTCGGCCAGGGGGGTCGGAGTCGCGCCGGCGACGCCCCAGCGGTCCAGCCACGGCGGGCGAGGGTTCGGCCGGAAGCCAAGGTCCTGATTCCACATGTTCGGGTCGCGTGCGAGTTCCCAAAGTGGTTGCGCGAAGCCGTTTTCCGGACCTTCCCCCCACGTCCCGTGGGTGTGCATGCCGATCACATAACCCGTACCCAGATCGACGACCGGTCCGCCGGCCGAACCACCGCCGCTCGCGCAGTCGTGCACCAGCACCGGCTGCCGGGACTCGTCTGGCAATTCCCCGACCTGTCGCGCCTGGCCGGGCTGCACGAGCAGCGACCGCGTGACGGGGTCAAATGAGTGCGCATAAGCGACGAGCGCGACAGGGCGGCCGGAGAGATCGGCAGGCAGCCGCGAGGCCAGCTCAAGCCGGGTCACGCCGTCGGGCGTGTGGTCCAATTCGATCTCGGCGACGTGAAAGTACGGGTGGATGAACCGCACGCCGACGACAGACGACACTGCCGAGCCAGGTTCTACCCCAAGGCATTCGGAGAAGTCGACGACCGGTCGGCAGCCGTCACGGATGGTTGCCGCCAGACCGCTGCCATCGGCGAAGGTCTGCACGATGAACGACGCCGTCAGTGCCAGCCGGTCTCCGACGAGGAACGCGGTGCCGGCGGATGGACCGCTCAACGCTCCGCTATCGATCCGCCCGACGGCACGCACGGCCGTGTCGACGCGGACCTGATGCGGCGCAACCACGTCGCGCCAGTCGCCTTGGAGCAAGGCATGCCAGTCCAGCGCGTTAACGGCGGGCCGGTCCGAGGGCACGGCTGCGACCGGCGACGCCTGTTCCTCCGAAATTGTCGCCTGTCGTGAGGCAGGCAGTTCGACTTGGTCCGCGGTCTCGGCCGCGATGTCGGTCGCATGCGGCGGTGAAAATGACGGCGGTACAATGCCTTCCAGCGCGTCGGTTAAGTTGCGGATGACCTCGGCCCCCGGCACCGCGAAATTCGTCTTCAGATAGGTGCCGCCGTAGTGGATCCCGACCACCTCGCCGGTGGCGACGTCGATCAGCGGACCCCCGCCGCAGCCCCCGGTGGTCGAGGCATCGTGGTTCAGGGCGTCTAAACCCGTCACGTACCCCGGCAGCACCTGTTTGACGTCGAGCACGCCGCCGAAAACCCGCTTCATGACGGCGGGGTCGTTGCGATTGTCCGACGACGGAAAGCCGATCACCACGATTTCCCTGCCGGTCAGCGAGTCGGCCGGCATAGATGAAAACCGCAGCGGTTCAACGCCATCGGGCACGTCGACCCGCAACAGCTCGCAGTGGACGCGTTCGACGTTCAAGGGAATGCGTTCGCCGACCGGGATGCGTACTCCGTCATCGAACACGATAAAGAGTTCGCCCGACGTGTCTGCGGATAACGCCGCCGTCACAACGAGGTCGGGCGCGACGACGAAGGCGGTACCGAAGAACGAGGTGCCCGATCCCTCGCCCTCGAGGCGTGCGACCGCGGGAATGGCGGCTTGGAGCCGACTGCGCACATCCGCGTCGCCGAGGTGTGCCCACGGCTCACCCGGAGTCTCGAAGCTGCCGTCGACGACCTCGAAGGCGGGCCGACTATCGGACAGCACGATAGCCATGTCACACCAGCCCGATCGCCGTCAGTTCGGGCTTGCCGGCCAATTGCGCGCGAAGCGCGCCGCCGATGCCTGCGATCGGGACGCCCTGGTTGAACATCCCGGCCCCGGAGCCCTTACCCGACGAGTTATGAAGGGCGACAATGCGGAAGTCGTGATTGAAGACCGGCGAGCCGGAGGAGCCGCGCGACGTGTTGGTGTCATAACGCACCCGGTTGCGGACGCTCGTGAAGCGCGCGCCAGCGGGGCTCGCGTGTGACAGCTGGATTGTTCCGCCATCGGGGTGCCCGAGGATGAGCAGCGGCTCGGCCTGGTCGAAGGCATAAGGGCCCCAGTCAAGCGGGTAGTGGCCGCGGCGTTCCGCACCCGCGGCTGCCGGGTCCGGGCCGATCGCTTGATTCCCGACCGGCTCGGCAAGCCGCACGAGGGCGAAGTCCCATGTCCCGTCGGGTGGGCCCTCGGGCCCCAGCTCATTGGTCTCGGAATCGTGCGGGCTGTGCGCAACGTCCCAGTTGTCAGCGAACGCAACCGCCCGGCCGGTGTCGGGGGTTGAGTGATCGAAGCGCGCGACGGCGCCGTCGACGCCGCGCTCAACGACATGCCAGTTGGTCATGAGAAGGTCCGGGGCAACGAGAAAGCCTGTGCCCTGGGCCTTCCCGTCGATTTCGATGCGCGCCGTACGGGTCTCGGCCTCGGCGATTCCGCGCCGGAACTTCGCCGGATCGAGGAAGCCGGCCACCGCGTTGACCAGTCTTTCGAAGCCGGGCTGCGGATCGGCGTCGTCGGGTCCCCACGCCTCGATGGTCGGCGGGAGAAGCTGCAGCGTCGCCAGTGACGGCTTGCGGCGCAACCCGGCGTCTCTGATCGCAGACTCATGGCCTGCCACCAGCCCGCGCAACTGGTCATGAATGCCGGCCCGGCTCTGATCCATAAGAACCACGGCGATCAGGGTGACCAGGCGATCCGCCAACCGCGCCTTCTTGAGCATTTCGCGAACGAACTTGTCGACGGTCGCCCCTTGGGGCAGCTGCGCAGTATTCAGCCCGATGTTTTCGGCGAGCGCTATCAGGTCGTCATTTGTGTTGTATGCCGCCGCAATGAGGTTCGCCGCGGCACCGGTTTCGTCGCGCGTGAAGTCAAGTGGAATCTCGGTGAACCACACTGCCACGAGTCGACTTTATGCGCACTCAACAACAGTTTGAGGCGATTGCCGAAGATGCGCTTGACAGCTTTGCTTCAGGCGCACGACATACTTCAACCATGTGGTATTCACCAGACACGGTCAATCGGACACTGTGCGGAAAGGCAACGTACACAAGCTGTTTGTATGACTGCATGGCGGTGTGGGGACACCGTCTATCGGCACGTCACCGGCCGGAAAGGTGGCCTGCTGACACTTCGCTGTGTCGGTGCTTCCTGGTCGTCGTGCGGTGCTCAAGGGTGCGCTTGTGTTGGCCGCGCTTCCGGTGGCGGGATTCACAGTCGAACGCCGCCTCGCCACGCTGGCAACGGACCCGTTCACGCTCGGGGTCGCCTCCGGCGACCCGGCGTCCGACGGCGCGGTGATCTGGACGCGGCTGGCGCCGAACCCGCTGGCCGACGACGGTCTCGGCGGCATGCCGGCCCGCGTGGTCGACGTCGAGTGGGAGGTGGCGGCCGACGAGCGGTTCACCCACGTCGAACAGCGGGGCCTGGTTTCGGCGACTCCGGACGGGGCGCACAGCGTGCACGTCGAACTCACCGGCCTGCGGCCCGGCGCCGACTACTTCTACCGGTTTCGCACCGGCGGCTACGTGTCACCGGCGGGGCGCACGCGCACGGCGCCGGAGCCAGGGTCGATGGCGTCGATGACGATGTGCGTCGCATCGTGCTCGAATTTCGAGCAGGGGTGGTTCACCGCATATCGGCACCTGGCCGACGAGAACCCGGATCTTGTTGTGCATCTTGGCGATTACCAGTACGAGTACGCGGCGGGCGCCGGCGGCACGGTGCGCGAGCACGCCGGGCCGGAGACGGTGACACTCGCGAACTACCGGCAGCGGTACGCGCAGTACAAGACCGACAAAGACCTGCAGGCCGCACACGCCTGCGCGCCGTGGCTTGTGGTGTTCGACGACCACGAGGTGGCCGACAACTGGGCCGATGAGGTGCCGGAGAAACCGGATCCTGCGTTTCTGGATCGACGGGCCGCGGCGTTGCGCGCGTACTACGAGAACATGCCACTGCGCCGGTCGTCGATGCCGCGCGGAATCGACATGCAGCTGTACCGGCGCGTGCATTGGGGCGGGCTCGCGACATTGCACATGCTCGACACCCGCCAGTACCGCGACGACCAGCCGTGCGGCGACGACATCTCCTCGTGTGCCGAGCGGGCGGACCCGGCCCGGTCGCTGACGGGCGCCGAGCAGGAACGCTGGCTGCTCAACGGGTTTGCGCAGTCCAATGCGCGGTGGGATGTGCTTGGTCAGCAGGTGTTCTTCTCGCAGGTGGAGCTGACACCCGGCCCCCGGCGCGGATTCAACCCGGACGCTTGGGACGGGTACGCCGCCAATCGGGACCGGATCGTGCGCGGGATCGTCGAATCGCCGGTACGCAATGCGGTGGTGCTGACGGGCGACGTGCATTCGCACTGGGCCGCCGAGGTGCACTCGCGCAGCGACGACCCATCGTCGCCGATGGTGGCGACGGAGCTGGTGACCACCTCGATCAGCTCGGGCGGCGACGGGTCCGACTCCCGTGGTGAGGCGGTGCTCGGGGAGAACCCGCACCTGCGCTACTTCAGCAACCGCCGCGGCTATATCCGCACCCGCGTGACGGCTGATGAGCTGCGTGCGGACTTCCGCGAGGTGCCGTTCGTCTCGCGGCCGGGCGCCGACGTGCGAACGGGGGCGTCGTACGTGGTGCCCGACCGGGCGCCAGCGTTGCATGTCGTGTGATTCGGGTACCCGGGGGTGTGGCCACTACGGCGAGAACAGTGAAACGAGCAGCGGCAGCTATTGCTTCGGCAGCGATGCTGGTCGTCGCGTGCGCCAGTGACGTCGAATCTCGGGGGCAGCCGAACAACCCCGGCGTTCAAGACCTCGCCACCAACCTCGACGTGCCGTGGGGCATCGCGTTCCTCGGCGACGGCAGCGCGCTGATCGCCGAACGCAACAGCGGCGTGATCAAGCACATGACGGCTCCTGGCGCAGTGACTCAAGTCGGCGCCGTGGGCGGCGTCGCGGCGCGCGGGGAGGGCGGTCTGCTCGGCTTGGCCACGGCGGGTCAAACGGTGTTCGCCTACCTGACGACCGGGCAGGACAACCGCGTGGTCCGGATGGGCTTCGATGGCGTCGCCCTTGGCGAGCAGTCGCCGATCCTCACGGGCATACCTGCGGCTTCGGTACATGACGGCGGGCGCATCGCGTTCGGTCCGGACGGCAAGCTGTACGTCGCGACGGGCGAAAGCGGTGATCGTGAGCTGTCGCAGGACCGATCGTCGTTGGGCGGCAAGATCCTTCGCATCAATCCCGACGGGTCCGTGCCGTCGGACAATCCGGATCCGTCGTCGCCGGTATGGTCCTTTGGGCACCGCAATATCCAAGGGCTCGCGTGGGATTCGGCGGGTCGGCTGTGGGCCACCGAGTACGGTGCGAATCGGCTCGACGAGCTCAACCTGATCCAGCGGGGCGGTAACTATGGCTGGCCGATGGCCGAAGGTCGCGCCGACACACCAGGACTCATCGACCCCGTCATTCAGTGGGGCACCGACGAAGCGTCGCCGTCAGGGCTCGCGTACTTCGGCGGCTCATTGTGGGTGGCGGCGCTACGCGGCCAGCGGCTCTTTCAGGTCCCGGTCGGTGGCGATGGCGTACTGGGCGAGCCGGTTTCGCTGTTCGCCGGACAGTACGGGCGGCTGCGCACCGTGGCCGCGGCGCCAGATGGCACGCTGTGGTTTACCACCAGCAACCGCGACGGCCGGGGCAGCCCGCGCGACGGCGACGACCGCATCCTTCAGTTCCGGCCCTAGCGGCTACGGGATGCGAGACAACAAGCTGCGCGCGGCCTTGGTGACCACGGCGCGGTCGCTGGAAACGAGGAACTCGAATCGCCGGTCGCCGTCCCCGGATGCCGGGTCGACGAGCTCGCGCGCGACAAGAGCCTTGCACGTGTCAGGGCCGATCGCGACGACCACCCACTCCTCACAGAGCGGGTCTCCGTGTTGAAGTTCGACGGCGCGGACGGATCCGCCGAGATCGTCAGGCACGTCGCGGCCGAAGACGGCGACCAGTGGCGATGTCTCGGCCATTTCCCGGTAGATCTCTCGTGGGCCCGCGGAGAAGTCCGCCGCCCGATGCAGTGCGGCCAAGACCATCGGGTGGTCGACGGAATGCCGCGCCTGGTCCACGATGTGGCGGGAGAACGCGGCCACTATGTCCTCGCGCGCCACGCGGAGCGCGCGCCGGTCACCAATCGCCGAAACGTGGGTAGAAGCGAATCGGCTCGGCTCGGCGAGCGTAGGCAGAGGTGGACCTGCGATGCACTTCTGCCGGTTCAGCGGCACGGCATGGCCGAACCGAAAGCCTTGCGCGAGGCTCGCACCCATCGCCTTCGCCTGCTCCAGATGCTCGTCGGTCTCGACGCCCTCGGCGATGATCAGCGCGCCGGTGCGTTCATGATGGGCGAGGACACCGGCCAGGGTGCTGGCCCTGTCGGACTGAGGACTGCACTGGATCATCGCCACGTCGAGCTTGACGATGTCAGGAGCCACGATGTCCAGCACGGCGAGCGAATCAGGATGTGCGCCAATATCATCGATGGCGATAGCAATCCCGTCGGCGCGGATCGCAGCCACCTTGTCGAGCAGCGAACGTGGATGCGCGAGCAGCTGGCGCTCGGTGAGTTCGAAGATCACCTGAAATCGTTCGCACGCGTCTGACAACGCCGGATTGTTCGCCCTGGTGGTGTGTGCGACGGCAGGCTCGGTATTGATCAGCAGCAGACTGCCGTACGGCAACTCCGCGGTCAGCGCGGCCTGGGTCGCCGCATCGATGCACTGCTGGTCGAGGACTGCGGCCCGTTTCGACGCGTTCGCGAAGGAGAACACGTTCTGTGGCGTCACCGTGATGAAGGTCGGCCATCGCGCCAACGCTTCGAAGCCAACCACTTGTTCGTCGGGCAATGACACCACCGGCTGGAACGCCGGCATCAGCCCGACGCCTTCCGATGCGGCGTCCATGCCGGCGTTTGGTCGAAACCCGAGCTGGGTGACCAGGCCCTCGTGCGAGGGCAGTGCGTCCGACCAGCTCGTGCTTTCCGGTAGGGGCGGCGCTAGACGGGGCTGGACCGTCAATGCTCCTCCATCGCTGGTCTGGTGGGGGCGCAGCCCACATTAGCGGAGATTCATGGTTTGCCAAGTATTTCGCAAACGTGTCGCTTTTTGCTCACAGCCTTAAATCGACGTGCAGTTCAGTCATGGCGGCCGCGACATGAAGCCGGCAAACCGCAATGAAGGTGCCTAAACGCGGCAAAAACATGCCCATGCACGGAATTGGTCTGCGATATGCTGAAGGAAGCTCAGCAACCCACTACAGCAAACCTCCCGAAGGCATCGTCGCGGGCGGCACAGCCGGGGCTGTCAGCAAATCGACCACGGTCTGACCTTCGAGACCGTCATCGAGCTGCTGGACGCTGCGGGCCGATTCTCGCGCGGCCGGACTGCGTTTCCTCGAGGTTGTTAGGCGGTGTGAACGAGGCCCTCGGCTTCGACGAGGCGACGTTCGTGCTCCAAGTCAAGAGTCCTGGCCAGGATCAAATACGCAGCGGCCGAGATTGGAAGTCCGACGAGCAGTGAGTAATCCACCGATCCGACGCGAGACGCGATGAAGCCGACGTACGGCGTCGTCACCATGAAGGGCAGCATGGCGACTAAGCCGATCGCATAGGCTGTGGTGCCGCGCCAACCCCATCGGCCGTAAATGCCGTCGAGCTGGAACAGTTCGCGAATGGAATACACACCCCGGCGGACCCAGAAGTAGTCGACGAGATTGATTGCTGTCCAAGGGATGAAGGCGTACGTCACGAAGACAACGGCATTGGAGTAGAAGACCGTGAACTTGTCGATGCCGATGAATTGCGACGCCAACCAGACGATGAGAAACATCAACGCCAAGGTGAGCACGCGGATACGCCTCGTAGGGGTGATCGGACGAAAAGAGTCGATGATGGAGATCATGGTCATGCTGCCGCCGTACTGGTTGAGCGCCATCACCGATAGCAGGCCGATCAACAACCCCGCCAGGCACACCCACGACACGATCGGGCCGAGGCTATCGGTTACGTTGGAAAGCGCCTGGATCGGATCGGCGGACGGGCTTGTCGAGCCGATCACCACACCGATGCCTAGAACCCAGACTGCGGACGCGACGCTGGGCCAGAATGTCCAGTTGAATGTCGATCGGACGCCGCTGTTCGAGGGCAAATACCGTGAATAGTCCGAAACGTATGTTGCCCAGGCGATTTGAAAGCCAGCCATGAAGACGAACACCATCATGAACGGCGCCAGGGCGAACGTCGTCGGCCGCAGGGCCGCGATGCTGAAGCTTGAACTCATCACGCATCCGATGCTGACAAGAGCGAGTACGGCGATCATTGGTGCGGTGAGCCAGGCGTTGATCTTATGGATCCAGTTGTAGCCGTAGAGCGCCACGACGGAGGCGATTGCCGCTGCGAGCAGGTAGCCCAGGTCGGCAGGGATGGATGTCAACTCATGCATCGCGGCGCCGGACAGCAGGGCGTCGCTGGTGTTGTAGGCGATGTAGTTGATGAGTGCGGCGATCCACACGGTGATCGCCGCCCCACGATAGCCGAATTGGGCGCGCGACTGGACGAGTTGGGGCAGCCCGAGACGCGGTCCTTGCGCACTGTGGAACGCCATGAAGAAGGTGCCGAACAGGATCCCCACGACCGAGCCGATCAGTGTCCAGAACAGCCCAGCGCCGAGCGAGAATGCCGTCACACCGGTAGCCATGGCCGTCAGGTTGACGTTGCCGACGAACCAGATGCCGCCGAGGCTGGCGACCTTGCCGTGGCGTTCGTCGTCGGGAATCCAATCGATGGAACGCTTCTCAATGGCGGCAGATACCGTGGGATCGACAGGTAGAGAACCGCTGGACATTTGTCTCCTTTGGTAATTCGGGGCCATCACGGCGCCTCTGCCGCCCTGTCGTAGACCAATTCGCCATCGACGATGGTGAGTTCGACTGGCAAGTCGACGAGATCGTCGGCATCGACGGTGACGGGATCGTCCGCGAACACGCTCAAGTCCGCCCAGTAGCCGGGTGCGATGCGCCCGAGGCGCGGGTTGCCCGCGGCCGTGGCGGCGTTGGCGGTGTAGCCTTCCAACGCTTGAAGGGCGGTAAGTGTTTGGTGCGCAAAGCGACTGGTTCCGCCGAAGTCCTTTGGTGCGCGGCCGAGGCGCGCCCAGGCCATACCGACACGCGGGTCAACTTCGGAAACCGGCCAGTCCGAGCCGAGCGCGAACAGCACACCTGCCCTCGCCATGTCTCTGGCGCGAAATCCCAACTCGCCGGCACGATCACCAACGCGCACGTTCCACAAGTCGTCATCGATCTGGGCCCACTCTTGATAGTGAGGCTGTAGAGACGCGACGAATCCGCCTGAGGCGAGACGGTCGATATCTTGGCGACGCAGGAGTTCGAGGTGTTCGAGGCGATGCGGTGCCTGAGTTGACGTCGGATCCAACGACTCGTAAATGTCGAGGACTTCGCTGACGGCCCGATCACCGATGACGTGTGCGGCACACTGGAATCCGTGTCGCGCGAAAGTTCCGATGACGTCGCGCATTCTGTCGAGGTCGTGCCAGAACGGGGCGGTTCCAGTACCGCAGCTGTCCGGGCTGTGCAGCCACGCCGTACCCGTCTCGACGACTCCGTCGACGAAGAACTTCACGACTCGGCTGCGCCAACGGCGCCCGGCCGCGTGACGCAAACTCACCAAGAATTCGACTTCTTCATCGGTGATATGTGGTTCGACCCAAGCGGCAACGTTGAGGCGTTGCGGCAGTGTGCCAACGGATTCGATGTAGGTCAACAGCTCGTACGTGGCGGGTGAACCGTCCATCACATGTCCGCCCGTGAGTCCGTAGGCGGCCAGCCTGCGCGCTGTGCTCACCACACGCTGCGCCCGTTGGCATTTGTCATGGACGTCCGCGACCGCCAGAACCCTTTTGTAGGCACTTGGTTCCCGCAGTTCACCGGTCAATACGCCGTCACGGCTTACCACTTCTGAGTTGTCGTGGAACGGCATATCAACGGTCAAGTCGGCAAGGGCCAGCGCTCGGGGTGTCGCAACGGCGGTGTGCAGGTCATAAAACATGAGCAGTGCGGGCCTGCCGCCAACGGCCTCGGCGATCGCGGCGTTGTCGACTGCGTGGCCCGGAAACACGTCGTAGGTGAGATTCCATGCGTGGACCCATGCGTCGGCAGCGAGGCTCGAGCAATATTGGCGTAACGCGGCCAGCAAGTCGGCATGCGACGTTATCTTCGCCAGGTTCAGACCGGCCGCCAGCTCAGCGGCCCAAATCTGGTGTGTATGGCAGTCCACCAGGCCGGGCACCACGGCGAGGCCCTTGCGATCGTAAACGCCGGTATGCGGCCCGATCATGGTCGTCACATCGGTCTTGTCGCCGACCGCAACGATCTCTCCGTCTCGCACGGCGAGCGCAGTCGCGTGTGGGCGCCGAGGATCGAGAGTTCGAATCGAGGCGCCGACGAGGACGAGGTCGGCGGGCGGATCTTTGGGCACAGCGGAAAGCTAGCCCAAAACGTTTTGGGTGACAAGGATCACTTCGCGATCGAACCTGTTCAGCTAACTTTTGAGAACCACAATGGTGGGGTAATGGCAGGGTGCACGGGCGTGAGCGTCATAGTGAGCAAATTCATTTTCGCCGCCGCGGCCAGACACGCCTAAAGTCGTCTCATGAGGCAGCGACGGGTCACGATCCGAGAGGTCGCTGCCGAGGCCAGCGTCTCGATCACCACGGTGTCGCACTCGCTGAATGGAAAGGGTGAGGTCGACCGGGCCACGCGGGCACGCGTGCTCGAGGTCGCCCAACGGCTGGGATACCGGGCGAACCCGGCGGCGCGTGCTCTCCGGGAGGGGAACTACGGTGCGCTCGGGCTGGTCATCCCGACGTTCGACGCCTATCCCGGTGCTGCGGAGATCATCTCGCTCGATTACTACATGCAGCTTGCTGCCGCTGCTGCTGGGGAAGCCTTGGATGCCGATCGTCCTTTGACCCTCATTCCGGCGCGTGACGATGGCGCTGCGGTTTCGCGGCTGCGCGTAGATGGCCTCATCGTGGCGGATCCGAAAACCAACGACCCGTACGTCGGCGCGGCGCGTGCGCGTGGCGTCGCGGTGGTGACAGTGGAGGCCGATCCTGCAACGCCTCAGGATATCTGGCATGTCGATGGCGACAACGCCGCGGACACTTGCCGCCTTCTCGACCACCTTTGGGCAGCGGGAGCTCGGCATATTGCCCTGATTGCGCCGCAACCACTTTGGGGATGGGTGGTGGAATCTCGTGACGCCTACCTGAGTTGGTGCGGTGAACACCAAGTTCCTGCGCTCATCGAACACGCCGGACTGCAACAACTGGAGTCCAGCGCGCAGGAAGCAGCAACACGGGTGCTATCACGACCTGATCGGCCCGACGGCGTGTTGACCGTGGCTGACCGGCATGCTGACGGTGTCGTGGGGGCCGCACGCGCGCTTGGTCTCGCCATTCCGCGAGACTTCCTCTTGGCCAGCGCAATCGACAGCCGAAGCCTCCAGGTGATGCCCGTACCGGTCACGGCGATGGATCTGCAACCTGGAGCACGCGGAGTGGCCGCCGCCAGTCTTTTGTTGAAGCAGATCAGCGGTGAGCCCGTCGATGCGCCCGTCGTCGTTCCCGGACTCCTCACTGTGCGCGCAAGCAGCATCCCGCTGCATCGGTGACCTAGTCGGCGGTGCTGTGGACCTCGACCATGACGGCTTTTGGTGAGCCGTCTCCTCCGTTTGTTGGGTAGTGGTCGTCGGGGCAAGCCGAAACGACGACCACGAGATCCATTTCTGCCCTCAGTTCCACCGCCATGCCGGGAAGGAGCGGAGGCCGAGCGTATTTGATCGCACCGCTCGATGCGACTGCGGCGATCATGAACAGGTTCCACGGCTGAGGCGGGTCGGCGTCGGCCCGTTCGGGGAACGCGGCGTGATAGTTCGCGGCACAGCTGCGATGATCATCTGCTGCCCCGACAAAGCGGTACATGGACGCGCTGCACGGCGCGATCAACGTGTCGTGGTCGATGCCGGACGAATCGCGCACAATCGAAAGCATCGGGTGATAGCGATTCGAGAGCAGCGTGTCGCCGGGCCGAAAAAAGATCCGGCCCAGTACTTCTCGACATTGCCCTAGGCCTAGGTGCTCGTCGGAGTCGGTGGCGTTGTGCGCCCAAAAATCCACCACCTGCGTGCCGTGGGTGTTGATGATTTTGATCAGGTGACCTGCGGGCACGCCGATGGCGGCACCGTATCCGCCCTCGACTTCGATGCTCGCCGGAGCCGCACTTCGCATGGTGTTCTCTCTCGTAGACGGTGAGTTCTGAACGGGGGCCAAAGTATCAGCGCGATTGTTGCGCTCCGGAGAGACGCCGCCTAGTTGTGGCGTCGGATGGTTGCAAATTCCGCGAAGATGCCCACGGTCTCGAAGTATCCACGGTAAGTAAATAGGCATGGCAGCGGGGGAATGCATAGGACGAATCGGTGGACTGGCGGTGGCTCTGGGTATCGGGGCCGCCGTTTTTGCTGGGCACGGAGTCGCGTCGGCCGACTCGCCGGGCGGGACTGACACGTCGTCGACCGACTCGTCGGCCAGTGAATCCGACAGCGCAACGGCCGACGACGCACCCAAGGACGAGGAAAGTTCTGTCGACGAAAAGCCGGACACGGCAACGGATTCCGGCGATGACGAGAAGCCCGCCGACGAGCCACGCAAGAAGAAGCGGTCGGACGACGCGCCGACCACCCGCACTGAGCGCACCGAACGCACCGAAGTTTCGAAAGAAGCGACCGCTCAAACAACGTCCAAGACGACATCCAAGACGACCGAGCCGACCGAGGCCGCCGAAGAATCCCCTGCCGAAGAACAGGTCGCGCCCGCCAAGGCGGAGACCGAACCGACGGGGGACGTGGTCGTGACGGAGACCGTCGTCGAGCAGCCCGCGTCGCCGACGGTTACGGAGCCCGATCAAGGTGACCCGGTCACCGTCGCGATATCGACTGTGGCGAACGCGCTGTTCAACCCCGACGCGGACACCACGCCCACCACACCCGTCGACTCTCCCGCAGAGTGGGCGTTGCTGGCGGCGGCGCGGCGGGACTTCGGCACGGCGCGCACCCTCGAAACGGGTGTCAGCCAGGAGACGACGAACAGCCTGGTGACCGCCGACGCCGAACCGGTCGAGCCGGCCGATCCAGCGGCGTCGGCCGCCGAAGTCGTCGCGATCGACGCACCACCGATCCTCGGGTGGGTGCAACAAATGCCGATCATCGGCCCGCTGTTCATGACGCCGATCGTCGGGCTGATCAAACAGATCCCGTTCATCGGCGACATCCTGCATCCGATCTTCGGCTACCCGCTCGGCTACACGGGCGGCACGACGCCGCGCGACGTGCGGGTGATCTCGTTCGACGGCACGCCGATCTATGTGCACTTCTTCCCGGCGCAGGGCGCGGGGCTTGGGACGAAGTCGCCGACGATACTGAACGGTCCCGGCCTGTCGCTGCCCGGCGAAACGAACCCGCTGGCCGCGAGAAACCCGTTCATGCCCAACGACGTCATCGGCATGGCCCCGATGCTGCAGTCCGGCTACAACGTCGTGACGTGGGATCCGCGCGGCGAATGGAGTTCGGGTGGGGTGCTGCAGATCGACAGTCCCGACTTCGAGGCCCGCGATGTCTCGGCCATCATCAGCTGGTTGTCGCAACAGCCCGAGGTCCAGCTCGACGCGCCGGGTGATCCGCGGCTCGGCATGGTCGGCGTCTCGTACGGCGGCGGCATCCAGTTGGTGACGGCGGCGATCGACAACCGGGTGGACGCGATCGTGCCGACGATCGCGTGGAATCGCCTTGGCACCGCGCTGAACAAGAACGACGCCCCCAAGACCAGCTGGGGCGCGCTGCTCACCGCGGCGCTCACGTTCACACTCGCGAGGGTCAATCCGCAGATGTATCCGCCCATCATCAACGGCCTGCTGTGGAGCGAGTTGTCTGACGCGGACAAGGAGTTCCTCGCCTTGCGCGGACCCGCTCAATATCTTGACCGGATCACCGCGCCGACACTGCTGTTCCAGGGCACCGTCGACACACTGTTCACCTTGGACGAGGCGCATCGCAACGCAATGGCGTTGATGGGCAACGGAGTTGAGACCAAGGTGGTGTGGTACTGCGGAGGGCACGGCGCGTGCATCTCGAGCAGGAACGACGGCGAGCTGATCGAGCGGGAAACCCTCGAGTGGCTCAACCGCTACGTGAAGCAGGACCTGTCGGTTGATCCTGGCCCGCAGTTCGAATGGGTGGACCAGCACGGTCAGGAGTTCTCGTCGGACGAGTACCCGATCAAGAAGGCCGGAGACCTCATCGCAACGAGTGGTTCGGGAGTGCTTCCGCTGCTTCCCGTGCTCGGTGGTTCGGGCCCGCAGTTCAGGGCGTTCGAACCCGGCCCCATCGCCGGGCTGCTCGGGGTGTGGTCCGGCACGTACGCGGCCAATGCGGTGAACCTGAAAACGCCTGTGGCGGCGACGACTACGTACATCGTCGGCGCGCCGCAGTTGTCGTTCACCTACTCGGGCACGGGTACCGCCCGCCACGTGTACGCCCAACTCGTCGACAACACCACCGGTCTGGTGCTCGGCAACCTCGTCACCCCGATCCCTGTGACGTTGGACGGGGAGACGCGCACGGTCGACATCCCGCTGGAGATGGTCGCGCACACGTTGCGGCCCGGGGAGTCGGTGACGGTGCAAATCGTCGCTTCGGCGGTGCAGTACGAATCGATCTGGTCGCTGGGCGCGCTCAACGTATCGAACATGACATTGGCACTGCCGATTGCAGACGCCACCGTGATATCGGCCCCGTCCCAGGCGAATACGACGAGCGCGGCCTAGCCCCGCATTGCTGCAAGGCGCAGCGCGACGTCGATGATCATGTCTTCCTGGCCGCCGACGTAACCGGCTTGGCCTACCCTGGCCAGGATTTCGTGAGACGGCACGCCGTAGCGTTCGGCCGCCCGCTCGGCGTGCAGGAGGAACGAGTTGTAGACGCCGTACCTGCCCTGGATGATCGAATTGCGGTCGGCGACCGGCAGCCTCGGGATGAACGGCCGCGCCACTTCCTGTGCGACGGCCAGGATCTGGTCGGCGTCAATCCCGGTCTGCACGCCGAGAATGTCGAACGCCGTGACCAGGATCTCGGTCGGTGAGTTCCCCGCGCCCGCGCCCAATCCACACAGCGTCCCGTCGATCTGGCGCGCACCCGCGTTCACCCCGGCGATCGAGTTGGCCACCCCGAGCGACAGGTTCTGGTGGGCGTGTACGCCGACCTCCGCGTCGTCCCCCAGCTCGGCGACCAACGCCGAAACACGGTCGGCCACACCGTCGGGCAACAGCGCTCCTGCGGAGTCCACGACATACACGCACTGGCAGCCCGCATCGGCCATGATGCGCGCCTGCGTGGCGAGTTGTTCCGGTGAGACGCGGTGCGACAGCATCAGGAACCCGACCGTCTCCATGCCGAGATCGCGCGCCGCGCCGAAATGCTGGATCGAGACGTCGGCCTCGGTGCAGTGCGTCGCGATCCGCGCGATCGACGCGCCTGCGTCGTGCGCGGCGCGAAGGCTTTTGACGGTCCCGACGCCGGGCAGCAGCAGCACCGCGATGCGGGCGCGGGTGGCGGCGCTCACCGCGGTACGGATCAGCTCGAGCTCGTCGGTGCCGCTGAAGCCGTAGTTGAACGACGAGCCGGCAAGGCCGTCGCCGTGGGTGACCTCGATGACGGTGATGCCCGCCGCGTCCAGGCCGGCCACCACGTCCCGCACCTGGGTGGTGGTGAACTGGTGCAGCACCGCGTGGCTGCCGTCGCGCAACGTGGTGTCGGTCAGGCGAATTGGCGGGTTCATCGGATCTTTGCTCCTGGTTGATTGGTGCGGGCCGCGGCGATCAGTTCGCCTGCGCGCACCGCGGCCGCCGTCATGATGTCGAGGTTGCCCGCCCACGGCGGCAGGTAGTCGCCGTTGCCGCGAACCTCGAGGAACACCGACACCCTCGCCTGGCCGTTCCACCCGGGCAGCGGGTCGTCGAACTGGGGGTCGGCCACCAGTTGATATCCGGGGACGTACTGCTGCACCGCGGACACGACGTCGTGTACCGAATCGGTGATCGCATCGCGGTCGGCGTCCGCTGAGATCGCGCAGAACACGGTGTCGCGCATGATCATTGGCGGGTCGACGGGGTTGAGAATGATAATCGCTTTGCCGCGCTGCGCACCGCCGATGGTCTGCACCGCGTGCGACGTCGTCTCGGTGAACTCGTCGATGTTGGCCCTGGTGCCCGGTCCTGCCGAGCGTGACGAGATCGAGGCGATGATCTCGGCGTACGACACCGGGGTCACCCGTGACACGGCGTGCACGATCGGAATGGTCGCCTGGCCACCGCAGGTGATCATGTTGATGTTCGGTGCGCCGATGTGCTCGCCGAGGTTGACCACGGGGCAGATGAACGGACCGACGGCAGCGGGGGTGAGGTCGATGGCCGTTACGCCCGCCGAGGCGTACGCGGGGGCGTGGTGCGTGTGCGCACCCGCGGACGTCGCCTCGAACACCAGATCGGGAACCTCAGGCTGGTCGAGCAGCCAGGAGACGCCGCCGGCGGACGTCTGAACGCCGAGTTCGCGGGCGCGTGCCAGCCCATCGGACTGCGGGTCGACGCCGATCATGTAGCGGACGTCGATGTCGTCGACGCGCTGCATTTTGATGAGCAGGTCGGTGCCGATGTTTCCCGGCCCGACGATGGCTGCGGTGATCATGGATTGAACAGTCGCGGTCGTGACGGCCATACTCAAGCGATGTGTCCCGAAGAGCGGGCCGAATTGGACACGTCGTCGCCGACGTCGGTGGTCCTGCGGATGGCTGCGGTGCTGGATGCCTTCGACGCAGGCGACGTCTATCTGGGTGTCAACGAGCTCGCGCGCCGTGCGCAGATCCCGAACTCGACCGTCTCCCGGTTGCTCAAGGACATGGAGCGGGCGGGGTTCGTCGAACGGCGCGGCAACAAGGTCGGACTGGGCTTGCGGCTCTTCGAGTGGGGAGAGCGGGCTTCGCGGCGACGGTCGTTGCGCGAGGTGGCGCTGCCGTTCATGGCCGATCTGCGTGAGGCGACACATCAGACGATTCACCTTGCGGTGCTCGACGGTATCGAGGTGGTCTACGTCGAGATCCTGCACAGCAAGAACACCCCGTGGCTACCGTCCCAAGTCGGTGGCCGCCTGCCCGCCCATGCGACCGGCGTCGGCAAGGCGCTGCTCGCCGCGGCACCGGCCGAGGTTGTCGAGCAAGCGATCGCGACCGGGCTACCGAGGGTCGGCCCGCGGACACTGCGCAACGCCAAGCTGCTCAAGCAGCAGCTCGCCAGGGTGGCCTCGACCGGGAACGCCTATGAGATACAGGAATCCGCGCACGGTGTGGTGTGTGTCGCCGCGGCGGTCACCGACGTCGAGGGTCGCGCGGTCGCTGCGGTGTCCGCGTCCGGCTGGGCGGGCAAGGTCGACATTCGCCGCGTTGCACCCGCCGTTCGAACTGCGGCGCTGAGCATTTCACGCGTGATCGCGGGTTAGCTGAGAGGTGTGCGAGCGACCGCAAATGTACAGGCAAATCGGCGTGTCACTGTACAGACACTCAGTGTCAGGCTGGACCGTGCCGCTTTGCGGTGGTTGGGTTCTTTCCCACCTGATGTCTGGCTCTTACAAACACTGCTGCCTTCGGGTTGGCGTTCGACCGTTGTGCCGGCATCGGGTGGGAAGGACCGACCGGCGTGACTTGATAGGAGCGTGGCATCGCCCCCACTGAGATGTGTCCTGCCGGCCGGCCCGACCTTCACCTCATCCACCTCTGATGAAAGAAGGCACCGTTCATGGTGGTCGTTGGAACCGATGTTCACAAGCGCACCCACACCTTCGTCGCGGTCGATGAAGTTGGGCGCAAACTCGGCGAGAAAGTGGTCGCCGCCACCACCGCCGGACATCACAAAGCGCTGGCGTGGGCACGTGAGCACTTCGGCGATGATCTGCTGTGGGGGATCGAGGACTGCCGCAATCTGTCGGCGCGCTTGGAACGTGATCTGCTGTCGATGGGTCAGTCGGTAGTACGGGTGGCGCCGAAACTAATGGCCCAGTCCCGGGCTTGTGCGCGTACCCGCGGGAAGTCCGATCCGATCGACGCGCTGGCCGTCGCGCAGGCGGTGTTGCGCAATCCTGATCTGCCGGTCGCGGCTCACGACGAGGTCTCGCGCGAGCTCAAGCTGTTAATCGATCGGCGTGAAGACCTTGTTGTTCAACGTACTTCGACGATTAATCGGCTCCGTCAACGGGTTCATGAACTCGACCCCGCCGCTGAGCCCAAAGCCGGTTCGCTGCATCGCGCCAAGCCCTGCCAAGTCCTGGGCGCTTGGCTGGATACCCAATCTGGGGTGCTGGCTGAGCTGGCTGGCGAGGAGCTCGCCGACGTGGTGCGCCTGACCGAAGCCATCGACGACTTGGCGATACGTATCGGTGAGCGCGTACGCGCCGTGGCCCCTGTGTTGTTGACGTTGCCTGGTTGCGGCGAGCTCACCGCGGCCAAGATCGTGGGCGAGACCGCGACCATCAGCCGGTTCCGTAGCGAGGCCGCATTTGCCCGCCACAGCGGCACCGCCCCGATCCCGGTCTGGTCGGGCAACACCAACGGGCGAGTGCGCCTCAACCGCTCGGGTAACCGTCAACTCAACGCCGCTCTGCACCGCATCGCGATCACCCAGATTCGACTGACCGACAGCGCAGGCCAGCGTTACTACCGCAAACGTCGCTCCGAAGGCAGCTCCACCCAAGAAGCCCTGCGCTGCCTCAAACGCCAGCTAGCCCGCACCGTCTACCGCCGCCTCCGCGCCGACGACTACACCCGCCGAACCCAACCAAACCGCGTCACACTCACCGCCGCTTGACATAGGAGCAATGGTCGCTCGCGGAGCGAGGCGAGGTTGACATGACGTAGCTCACGTCGTTTGCTCGCAATTGCTTTGTGCTGCATTGACTTCGGGAACGTAACATAGGGCCAACACGGCGTCGGGAACGGATGGAAAGGAATTGGTCAATGACCTCCGCGAACGGCGGCTCGCGGCTGGGCACCACGTTCGGGGTCTATGAGCTGCAGTCGTTGATCGGCGTCGGCGGAATGGGCGAGGTGTATCGCGCCTACGACACTGTCAAGGAACGGATGGTGGCGGTCAAGCTGCTGCGCAGCGAGGTGGCCGCGGACCCGTCGTACCAGGAACGTTTCCGGCGTGAGTCCAGGATGGCTGCGCGGCTGCAGGAACCCCACGTCATCCCCGTGCACGACTTCGGCGACATCGACGGCACGCTGTTCATCGACATGCGCCTCGTCGAGGGCGCGTCCCTGAAGGACGAACTGCGCACGAACGGCCCGATCGCGCCTGCACGGGCCGCGTCGATCTTGGGGCAGGTGGCCGCGGCGCTGGACGCGGCGCACGCCGACGGACTCGTGCACCGCGACATCAAGCCGGAAAACGTCCTGCTCACCAACGACGACTTCGCGTACCTCGTCGACTTCGGCATCGCGCACGCCGGCACCGATGCGCGGGTGACCAGCACCGGGCTGGTCATCGGATCATGCGCCTACATGGCAGCAGAGCGATTCAGCGGCGGGCGGGTCGGACCGGCCGCTGACGTCTACTCGCTGGCGTGCCTGCTCTACGAATGCCTCACCGGCCGGGCGCCGTTCGAGGCGGGCGATCTGAGGCAGCTGATGACCGCGCACATGTTCTCGCCGCCGCCGCGGCCGAGCATCATGCGCAGGGGAATCAGCCGTGCGTTCGACGACGTCATCGCCAAAGGCATGGCCAAGCTGCCGCAGGACCGGTACTCGACCGCGGGTGAACTGGCCAAGGCGGCGACGGCGGCCGCGGGCCAGGAGGTGGCCGCGGGCCAGGAGGTGGCCGCGGCGCCGAGCCGGCCTGCGGCCACCCGCCAGTTCGAGGCGGTCTACCCGAATCCGTCCGGCACCGGCTACACGCCGTACCCGATGCCCATGCCGGCACCGCCGCCACCACCGCAGACACCGCAGAAACCGAAGAAGAAGTCGCGGTTCTCCACCACCCAGGTGGCCCTGGCCGCAACGACCATCGCGCTGTTCGGGGTGGCCGTCGTGCTGGTTGCGCTGTTGGTGTCCGGCGACCCCGGCAACAACAGCCCGGCGCCGCAGACCCCGCTGGCGGTGCCACCGGCGGCCAGCACGACCACCGAAACAACCACGGAAACGACGTCGGCCCCATCGCCGACCACCTCGACCACCACGACGTCGCCGTCGGCCTCGGCGAGCGCTAGCGCCCTGGCGGGCGTGCCCGGCACCGACGCGCAGGGCTTCGTCGGCCATACCGCCCGCTGCGATGCGGGCAGCACACCCGCCGCGGCGATCCGAACCGCGAGCTCGCTGGCGATCGTGTGCGAGTCGGCGCCGGGCACCTATTACTACCGGGGCGAGCGGTTGCGTGACGGCGCCAACCTCGAGCTCGCCAACGCGGTGCCCGCGGGCGGCGGGTTCGACGTCACCAACCCGGCCGACGGCGCGCGGTACGAGGTGCGGCCCGACCGGCTCACCATCCTCAGCAACGGCGGGGTGGATTCGGCCGAGCCTGCGGTGCAGTACGCAGCTCGCTGACCGTGGGTTAAGGTGCCGTACGCTATGACACCGCTGGCAAACTTGGTGTAGCTTCGATCGACACAGCGACGCGGGGGCCGCTGCCGAGGAGCTAATACGGTGGATGCGACACCATTCGGTCACTATCAGCTGCAAGAGCTGATAGGCCGAGGTGGCATGGGCGAGGTCTGGCGGGCCTACGACACCAAGACCGACCGCATCGTCGCGCTCAAGGTGCTGCCGCCCCATATGGCCGACGACGAGACCTTTAAGCAGCGGTTTCGGCGTGAATCGCAGGCCGCAGCGGGTATCAACGAGCCTCACGTGGTGCCGATTCACGGTTTCGGCGAGATCGACGGCCGGCTGTATCTCGATATGCGGCTGATCGACGGCCGCAACCTTGGCACGATCCTCAACGACACCGAGAAGGCGCTGTCGCCGTCGTTCGCGGTCTCCGTGGTGGAGCAGGTCGGCGCCGCCCTTGATGCCGCGCACGAGGCGGGCTTGATCCATCGGGACATCAAGCCGTCGAACATCCTGATCACACCTCGCGAGTTCGTGTATCTGATCGACTTCGGGCTGGCCCGCACCGCCGGCGACGCGGGGTTGACGACGGCAGGCAGCACGCTGGGCACGATGGCCTATATGGCCCCCGAGCGGTTCGAGGGCAAGCAGGTCGACGCCACCGCCGACATCTATGCGCTGGCGTGTGTGCTCTACGAGTGTCTGACCGGGGTCAGGCCGTATCCGGCGGACAGCCTCGAACAGCAGATCGCCGGGCACATGACGCAGGAGATACCGCGGCCGTCGGCGGTCGATCCGAGGCTCGCCGCCTACGACGAGGTCATCGCCAAGGGTATGGCCAAGAAACCGGCCAAGCGGTATCCGACGGCGGGCGAGTTAGCGGCCGCGGCGCGGCGGGCGCTTAATGCGCCGGTGCGCACGACGGGCTCGGGTCGGCATTCGGCCCGACGCGCCGCCCCGGCCCAGCCACGGGTGTCGCGCAAGGCGATGGCGGTGGCGGGTGCCCTGGTGTTGGTGGCCGCGCTTGGCACTTTCGGGGTCGTGCAGTGGCGCGGCGGGGGTTCGGGTGGTGATGCCAGGCCTGCGGGGCTGGCCGAAAGCACGTCGACGCCTGCGGCGAGGCCGGGCGCGGTCGAATCGATCGCCGCGACGGTGCCCGAGGACATCAAGGCGACAGGCCGGTTGGTGATCGGCGTGAATGTGCCTTATGCGCCAATGGAGTTCAAGAACTCCGACGGCCAGGTCGTGGGCTTCGACGTGGACCTGATGAATGCGGTGGCCCGCACGCTGGGTCTGGTTGCGGATTACCGGGACACGGCGTTCGAGGGCATCATCCCTTCGGTGCAGGGCGGGGACTTCAACGTCGGGGTGTCCTCGGTCACCGACACGGTCGACCGTGAGCAGTTGGTGGACTTCGTCACCTACTTCCAGGCGGGCACGTTGTGGGCGCAGCGGCCGGGGTCGTTCCTGGATCCGAATGCGGCGTGTGGGCTCAAGGTTGGTGTGGCATATGGGACTTTGCAGGAGACAGAAGAGATCCCGCGCAAGAGCGACGAGTGTGTGGCAGTAGGTCTCGCGCCGATCGAGAAGGTCGCGTTCACCAGCCAGGACGAGGTGACCGCGGCGTTGCTCAACGGGGAAGTCGATGCGATGTCGGCTGATTCACCGGTGACGGGGTTCGCGATCAAGCTGAGTCGGGGCGAACTGGAGGCGGCGGGCGACGTGTTCGACTCCGCCTCCTATGGATGGCCGGTGGCCAAGGGCTCCACGCTGGCCGAGTCGCTGCGGCAGGCGCTCAAGCATGTGATGGAGACGGGGGAGTACCGCACCATCGCCACGATGTGGGGCGTCGAGAAGGGCATGATCACCGAGCCGGTGATCAACGGCGCGAACAGGTAGCCAGGGCACGGCGTAGCGTCATGGCTATCGGGCCGCTCGATTGCGAGCGAACATGCCCGGCTAAGAAGGAAATTGCGATGACATCGCCCACCACGTTCCGCACGTCCTACGACCTACGAGTCGACCTCGTCAAAGACACCATCGCCGCGCACTCCAAGCTTGGCGACAAGGCCGCGACTGAACTGGCCGTCCATGTCCTGCACGCCCTGAACTCGATCCCCGAAAAGATGCGCTGAGCTGGCTCACACCGCCAAAAGGTTTCCCGCAGCGGCGCACGAGGTATCCCGGTGGTTCAGCAACCACACAGGAGATGACAACGTGAGCGCAACAGACAAGGCGAAGAACAAGGTCGAGGACCTCGCAGGCAAGGCGAAGGAAGCGGTCGGCAACGTGACGGGCGACGCGCGCACCCGCGACGAAGGCAGGGCCGATCAGTCCAAGTCCAGCCTCAAAGATGCCGGCGAGAAGGTCAAGGACGCCTTCAAGAAGTAGTGCGGGTCAGTCGGCGAGCGCGCGCCCAACGATCAACGGGTCGGGCTCGCCGACCAACTTGTAATCCTTGCCGTCGTAGTCGAACTTGTTGAGCATGTAGCGCATCGCGTTGAGCCTTGCGCGTTTCTTGTCGTTGCTCTTGACGACGATCCACGGCGCGAAGTCCGTGTCAGTCGCCGTGAACATCTCTTCCTTGGCTGCGGTGTACTCGTCCCACTTGTCAAGCGACTCAATGTCCGTCGGCGAGAGTTTCCACTGCCGAACGGGGTCGACTTGGCGGATCGCGAAGCGCGTCCGCTGTTCGGCGGGCGACACCGAGAACCACAGCTTGGTCAGATTGATGCCGTCGCTGACCAGCATGTCCTCGAATTGCGGTGCACGCAGCAGGAATTCGGCATGCTCCTCGGGTGTGCAGAATCCCATCACCTTCTCTACCCCTGCGCGGTTGTACCAGGATCGGTCGAACAGCACCATCTCGCCGCGGCCGGGCAGGTGTGCGACGTAACGCTGGAAATACCACTGCCCCTGTTCTGTCTCGGTGGGCTTCTCCAGCGCCACCACCCGGGCGCCGCGCGGGTTCAGGTGCTCCATGAACCGCTTGATCGTGCCGCCCTTGCCCGCGGCGTCACGGCCTTCGAACAAGATCACCTGACGTCGGCCGGTTCGCTTGGTCCACCGCTGCAGCTTCAGCAGCTCGATCTGCAGGAGGCGCTTCTCACGCTCGTAGTGACGACGCGACAAGCGCTCGTCGTACGGATAGCGCTCTCGCCAGGTCTGCAGCGGGTTGGCTACTGCTGGCTGAATAGTGAGCGGTAGTGGTTGATATTGGGCTGTAGTGAGTGGTGTTGTGTGGTGGGTCGTTGTTGCGGTGCCCGCTGCCAGGATGTGGTGCATGGCTGGGGGGCGGGCGCTGCGTCGGATCGGTGATCCGGTGGTGGCGGGCGCGCCGGCGGGGGTGCGGATCCGGACCCGGATCCGTCCCAGCGTTGCCGAAGCCGAGGCGCTGTGCGCGATCGGGGAGCTGTTGGGCTCGGTGTATCGCTGTGAGCTGGCCGGGCGGGTCGGGTTGGGTCGGTTGGACCACCAGGCCCACGCTGGGTGGCGTGCGGAGCGTAAACAGGTGCTGACGGCGGTGTCGTCGTCGCGGTGGGCCGGAGCGATCACCCGCGCGGTGGAGGATCAATACCAGCTGGGGATGCGGGGCTTGGCCGCCCACGTCGCGGATCTGCGTGCCGCGGTGGCGGTGTTGGAGCAGCGCTGCGCGCTGCGACCCGGCGAGCTCGCACCACTCGAAGACGGCGAGCAGAAGGGCCGACGTCGGTCGCGGCGTCGGCGCCGGGGGTATCGCAGCGCCGTGGAACGATTCGGCAAGACGCGGCGCCTCGCGGTGCTGCGGACCCGGTTGGCCAGCGCGCAGGAGGCGTTGGCAGCGGGTCGCCCCTCGATCACCGTGGGAGGGAAACGGTTGTGGCGCAACCGCAACCATCTCCAGGCCGCCGACATGACCGAACAGCAATGGCGCAGCCGCTGGGATGCGGCGCGGAAGTTTCTCACCGCTGACGGTGAATCGGGCAAGGCCGGCGGCAACGAAACGATCCGCGTCGACGAAGTGGGCCAGCTGCGCATCAAATCCCCGGCCGCCCTGGTAGAGCAGTTCGGCTCTCATCTGGTCATCGACGCCCCGATACGGTTTTCGCACCGCGGCGATGAATGGGCCAACAGGGTCGCCGCGCGGCGCGCGGTGCGCTACGACATCACCTACGATCCCGCCCGTGACCGGTGGTATCTGGACGCGTCGTGGAAAACCCGCCCCGAAACAACTCCCGCGATCGAGGAGTTGCGGTCCGGGCCGGTGTTGGGGGTGGACCTCAACGCCGACCACCTGGCCGCCTTTGTGCTCGACTCCTCGGGTAATCCGATCGGCGAACCCGTCACCATTGCCGTTCACACCGAGGGGCTCAAAGCGTCGCGGCGTGACGGGCGGGTGCGCGCCGCCATCAGCGCGCTGCTGGAGCTGGCGCAGCGGCACAACTGTGTGGCGATCGTGGCCGAAAACCTCGACTTCGCCGACGCGCGCGCCACCGGCCGGGAAACCCTGGGTCGCGGTGCGCGTGGTAAGCGGTTGCGCCGCACCGTGGCCGGCATCCCCACCCGAAAGTTTCGCGCCCGGCTGATCGGCATGGCCGCGCGTCGTGGGATCGCGGTGATTGGGGTGGACCCGGCCTACACCAGTCGCTGGGGTGCGCAGCACTGGGGTAAACCGTTGCAGCAGCAGACTTCCGATCCATCAACGGTCACCACCCATCATGGGGCGGCGGCCGCGATCGGCAGACGTGGCCTCGGCTTGAAGATCAGACGACGGCCGGCAGGACCCCGCACCCGACAGCGGACGCGTGCGGGCACTTCACCGGCTAGACCTGAGCATCAACCGGGAACCACACGACGGTGCCGTCGTTCCGGCTCACCGCCACGCCCACCATGACGACGAAGCGTGCCGGTCCACCGGACAACACCCACCGCCAGCGGCCAACACCGTTCGGACCGCACAGGACTCACTCCTGCTCACTAACCAGGAACGGTAACTCTCGATCATGACGGAGATCGATCTCAACGCGCTAGCCTCCAGCGATCTCGGGTTCACCGTCGACGACGAGGACGACGACGACCCCGTCCTACTGGACCACGACGGCAACCCCAACGGTGCGGGGCTTAAGCCGGGCGCTACCCGGCGGGAGTGAATCGGATGGCGCCCAGGTGATTTGTTTTCGCTGCCTCGGCGAATTCCTCGGCCGTCGGTATGCGGTTGTCGCGGAACTTCAGCCCCATCATGGTCTGTGCGCGTTTGATGCCATAGGACTCGGCGGCGCGCAGGGCCAGATCGCCGAAGACCGCGGGATCTTCGATGAGTTCGCCACGCATCGTCTTCGTCTTCCCGTCATGCAATACCTCGGCAGACGCGCCGCCCCGGAAGTTCAGCCGCCAGGCTGCGCCGGCAAGGGCATAGAGGTCGCCGTCGATCTGGTGGGCGCTCACCGGAATCGTGTACGGCTTCCCGCTCTTGCGTCCAGTGAAGCTCAACACCATCATCGCTTTGCGCAGGGGGCCCATGACCGGGGTGCGCAACAAGGAGGGCAGTACTTTGTTGACGGCACGCAGGAGCGCTTCCGGGGGATGACCAGTCGAAACCGCCGGTGATTGTTCTGTCATGAGCTCACCGTAGGACCGATCGGACGTCGTAGCGGGCGAAAGTGCCGTGTTCGTAGGGCAGGGTCTCGTCGTGGAACGCGCGTGCGGTGTCGGGGTCGAGCGAGAGTGCGAACTGATCGTTCCAGCGGAATTCGAATCGGGCCCGCGACAACGCGTCGTCGCGTTCCTGCGCGCGGGGATGTCCTTTGGCGAGATCGGCTGCGTGCGCGGCGATCTTGTAGGCGATCACGCCGTCCTTGACGTCCTTGCGGTCGGGAAGGCCTAGATGTTCCTTGGGCGTGACGTAACACAGCATCGCCGTTCCGGCTTGGGCGATGATCGCCGCGCCGATCGCGGAGGTGATGTGGTCATAGGCGGGTGCGATATCGGTGGCCAGCGGACCCAATGTGTAGAACGGGGCTTCCTCGCAGAGTTGCTCCTCGAGGCGCACGTTCTCCACGATCTTGTGCATGGGGATGTGGCCGGGTCCTTCGATCATCACCTGCACGCCATGGGATTTGGCGATCTTGGTCAACTCGCCGAGGGTACGTAGCTCGGCGAACTGGGCGGCGTCGTTGGCATCGGCGATCGAACCGGGCCGCAGCCCGTCGCCGAGGGAGAACGTCACGTCGTAGCGCGCCAGGATCTCGCACAGCTCGTCGAAGTTGGTGTAGAGGAACGACTCCTGGTGATGCGCCAGGCACCAGGCGGCCATGATGGAGCCGCCGCGGGACACGATGCCGGTCACCCGCTTGGCGGTGAGGGGAACATAGCGCAGCAGCACACCGGCGTGCACGGTCATGTAGTCGACGCCCTGCTCGCATTGCTCGATGACGGTGTCGCGGTACAGCTCCCACGTCAGCTCTGTGGGGTCGCCGTTGGTCTTTTCCAGTGCCTGATAGATCGGGACCGTGCCGACGGGCACCGGCGAGTTGCGTAGCAGCCACTCGCGTGTGAGGTGGATGTCGCGGCCGGTGGACAGGTCCATGATGGTGTCCGCGCCCCAGCGGGTGGCCCACACCATCTTGTCGACCTCTTCGGCGATCGAGGTGGTGACCGCCGAATTGCCAATGTTGGCATTGATTTTCACCGCGAACGCCTTGCCGATGATCATCGGCTCGGTCTCGGGATGGTTGTGGTTGGCGGGGATCACAGCGCGGCCGCGGGCCACCTCGTCGCGCACCAACTTGGGCCGCACTTCCTCACGGGCGGCAATGAACGCCATCTCGGCGGTGACCTCACCGGCCCGCGCACGCTGCAGCTGTGTGCCGCGGTCCCGGACCACCCCCGGCCGTGGCGGAAGACCCGCGTGCAGATCGATGACCGCGTCCGCGTCGGTGTACGGACCGGAGGTATCGTACAGATCGAAGTGCTCGCCGTTGGACAGATTCACCCGCCGAAAAGGCACCCGCGCACCAGGAACCCCATTGAGATCCCGATAGGACTTCGTGCTGCCGGCGATCGGGCCCGTGCTGACAGACGCGCCAAGCCCGGCGGACATCACAAGACCTTTAATTCCTGGGTGATTTCGGCGACAGACGACTTTGCGTCGCCGAAGAGCATCGCGGTTTTCGGATCGAAGTACAGCTCGTTGTCGATGCCCGCAAATCCGGCGCCCATCGAGCGCTTGAGCACGATGACCGACTTCGCATGGTCCACGTTGAGGATCGGCATCCCGAAGATCGGGGAGGCGGGATTCGAGCGCGCAGCGGGGTTCGTGACATCGTTGGCACCGATCACCAGCGCCACGTCCGCCCGGCTGAACTCGCCGTTGATCTCGTCCATCTCCTTGAGGTGCTCGTAAGGGACATCGGCCTCGGCCAGGAGCACGTTCATGTGTCCCGGCATCCGTCCCGCAACGGGATGAATGGCGTGTCTGACCTCCACTCCGCGTCCCTCGAGCAGGCCGGCCATTTCGCGAACGGCATGCTGGGCCTGCGACACGGCCATGCCGTAGCCGGGGACGATGACCACCTGGCTGGCGAATCCCATCTGCAGCGCTGCGTCGGCGGCACTGGTCTGCCGTACGGTCTGGTCCGCAGGACCACTGGCCGTGCCCGCAGTCGAGCTGGTGCCTCCGAACCCGCCCGCGACGATGGCGGGGATCGACCGGTTCATCGCCTTGGCCATCAGATTGGTCAGGATCGTGCCCGAGGCGCCGACGATCATGCCCGCGACGATCATTGCGGTGTTGTCGAGCGCGAGACCGGTTGCCGCGGCGGATAATCCGGTGAGGGCGTTGAGCAGCGAGATCACCACCGGCATGTCCGCACCGCCGATCGGAAGCACAACCATCACGCCGAGCACCGCCGCCGAAAGCAGGACACCGATGATCATCAATTCGGATCGTTGGCCGAGCCCGATCGCGACGCCGCATCCGACGGAGACGAGCAGAAAGGCCGCGTTGAGCGGTTGCTGTGCGCGGCCGAGGCTGATCGGCCTTCCGGGCAGCACTTCCTGCAGCTTGCCGAAGGCGATCAGCGATCCCCAGAAGGACACCGAACCGACGATCGCGGCGAACAACGAAGTGACCGTGACGTATCCGGCCACCGTCGAGAATCCGTGGCTGTCCCTGAACTCGACCCACGCCACCAAGGCCACCGCGCCGCCGCCGACTCCGTTGAACAGCGCCACCAACTGGGGCATCGCGGTCATCTTGACCCGCTTGGCCGACGGCACGCCGACGACCGTGCCCAGGATAAGGCCAAGCGCGATCAGCAGCCAGTTGCTCGTTCCAGGCGTCAGCAGGGTCGCCACGATCGCGATCGCCATCCCGACGCCGGCGATTATGTTGCCGCGCACCGCTGTTCGTGGTCCGGTCAGGCCCATGAGGCCGTAAATGAACAGTGCGAACGCGATGATGTAGAGAAGCGAGATGAGCTCAGTCACGGGCTGCTGCAACCTTTCCCGCGTCGGTGTTCGGTTTCTTCTTGAACATGCCGAGCATCCGGTCTGTGACGAGGAAACCGCCAACCACGTTGATGGCACCGAAGGCAATGGCGATCACCAGCAGCGTCCGCTCGAAACCACCCGACGCGGAGCGGCCGAGCAATACCAGTCCGGCGAGCAGCACGATGCCGTGGATGGCGTTGGTGCCTGACATCAGCGGGGTGTGCAGGGTGTTGGGCACCTTGGAGATCACGGAGAAGCCGATGAAACCGGCCAACACCAAGATTGCCAGGTTGGCCAGGAGTGTCATAAGGCCTCCGTCAACTGGTCGCTGGTTGAGGTCACGCAGCAGGCGGCAAGGATCTCGTCGGACAGGTCCGGCACGATCTCGCCGTCGGCCAGCATGTGTTCGAGCAGCGCAGCGACGTTGCGCGCGTAGAGCTCGCTGGCGTGTTCGGGCATCGTGGCAGGCAGGTTCAGCGGCGACGCGATGGTGACGGCGTGCCGGACGACGGTCTCGCCGGGAACGGTGAGCTCACAGTTGCCGCCCGCCTCACCGGCGAGGTCGACAACCACGCTGCCCGGCCGCATTCGGCGCACCGCCTCGGCGGTGACAAGTCGAGGCGCGGCGCGGCCAGGAACGAGTGCCGTGGTGATCACGACGTCGAAGCCCGAGATGGCTTCGGTGAGCCGCTGTTGCTGTTCAGCCTGCTCCTCGGTGGTCAGTGCCCGCGCGTAGCCGCCGTCGCCAGCAGCCTCGACCCCGAGCTCCAGCCATTGGGCGCCGAGCGACCGCACCTGCTCGGCGACCTCGGGGCGGACGTCGAACCCGGTCGTGCGGGCACCAAGCCGCTTGGCAGTGGCCAGCGCCTGCAGCCCGGCAACGCCGACGCCGAGCACAAGGGCCGTTGACGGTTTCACCGTTCCGGCCGCGGTGGTGAGCATGGGGAAGAAGCGGGTCGAGCATTCCGCGGCGCGGAGCACCGCCTTGTAACCCGCGACATTGGCCTGGGAGGACAGCGCGTCCATGGTCTGCGCCCGGGAGATACGCGGCACGGATTCCATGGCGAAACCGGTGACACGCGCGATGCGCAACCGGCCCGCGATGTCGGGTCGAGTGCGTGGTGCCAGGAATCCGATCACGATGGATCCCGGCTTCAGCAGCGTGATTTCGTCCTCGGTGGGTGGGTTCACCTTCACCACGACGTCGGAAGCCCATGGGTCACCGATGGTGGCGCCGGCCTCTTCGTAGCGTTCGTCGGCGATCAGCGCCCCGGCACCGGCTCCTGCCTCCATAACGGCGGAAAGACCTGCGCCGCATAGTCGTTCGACAACCTTAGGGACGAGCGCAACACGGCGTTCGCCATGAGCGGTTTCCCGTGGCACTCCGATAAGCGTCATATTCCTCTTCCTGGCTGGGGCCGGGCGGAACGCTCCAGGCGATGCGCGGTCAAGGTAGCATATCGCATACTGTATGCACAGGCAGAGTTCAGCGGCCGGCCGAAGCCCGCGGGTGAGATGGCGTCATTCGACACGCCGCTGAGCCTAGACACCAGCGGGACATACTGCATACAGTATGCCGAGGGAGGAGTCGCCGTGAAGATAGCAGTTGTTGGTGCCGGAGCGATCGGTGCCTACTGGGGCGCTGCCATGCAGCGCGGGGGTGCGGAAGTGCACCTCATCGCGCGCAACGATCATCTGCGCGCGATGCGGAAAAACGGTGTGCGGGTGATCAGTCCGCGTGGCGACTTCGTGGCATTTCCGAATGCGACGGACGATCCGGCCGAGATCGGCCCCGTTGATTACGTTTTCCTCGGGCTCAAAGCCCACAGCTACCCGTCGTGCGGCCCGCTGGTGGAACCGCTGCTCGGGAAGAACACGGCTGTGCTGGCCGCGCAGAACGGAATCCCCTGGTGGTATTTCCACGAACTGCCTGGCCCATACCGAGGCCGCCGGATCGAGGCGGTCGATCCCGGCGGAGCCACCAGCGCTGTGTTATCCCGTGATCGGGCCATCGGCTGCGTGGTGTATCCGGCCACCACAATCGAAGCGCCAGGGGTGATCCGGCACCTCGAGGGCACCCGGTTCTCCATCGGCGAGCCGTCGGGGGAGATCTCGCAGCGCTGTAAGACGTTGAGCGACGCGATGATTGCCGGAGGTTTGAAGGCGCCGGTCGAGGCCGACCTCCGCAATGACATTTGGATCAAGCTGATGGGGAACGTTGCGTTCAATCCGCTCAGCGCGCTCACCAGAGCGACGATGGTCGAGATGTGTCAGCACGCCGGTACCCGGCGAGTAATCGTCCAGCTGATGGAGGAGACGCTCGTCATCGCTGCCGGGGTCGGCAGCAGCCCGGACATCTCTATCGAGAAGCGGCTGCGCGGAGCCGAGAACGTGGGGCATCACAAGACCTCCATGCTGCAAGACCTCGAATCGGGCAAGCAGCTGGAACTCGACGCCATCGTGACCGCGGTGGTGGAGATGGCGGACCTCACTGGGGCCGACGCTCCCACACTGCGCACCATCCACGCCGCCACCGACCTGCTTGCGCGCACGTGCGAGCCCGCAACGCGACAGGCTGTCAGCGCGTGAACCGTCGCGCAAAGATCGTCTGCACCTTGGGACCCGCCACCAGTACTGCGCCGGCGCTGGCCGAACTCATCGACGCCGGAATGAATGTGGCGCGACTCAATTTCAGCCACGGCACCCACGCCGAGCACGCGGCCGTCTACGACATGGTCCGTGAGATCTCCGCCGTGCGCGGTCGCCCCGTTGGGGTGCTCGCGGATCTGCAGGGACCCAAGATCCGGCTGGGCTGGTTCGCCGCCGGTCCCGTGGTCTGGGCCACCGGCGAGCACATCGTGATCACGACGGCCGAATGTCCCGGTGACCATGACCGCGTCTCGACCACCTACGAGGGGTTGGCTGCCGATGTGCGGCAGGGTGATCGGCTGCTCGTCGACGACGGCAAGGTCGACCTGCGGGTGCTCGATGTCGACGGTGATGACATCGCTTGTGAGGTTCTGCTGGGTGGCCCGGTCAGCGATCACAAGGGCATCTCCCTCCCGGGTGTCGCGGTCAGCGTTCCGCCCCTGTCCGACAAGGACATCGAGGACTTGAAGTTCGCCCTCGAACTCGGTGTCGACATGGTGGCGATGTCGTTCGTCCGGGCGCCGGAGGAGGTCAAGCTCGCCCACGCCGTCATGGACCAGGTCGGCAGGTGGGTGCCAGTGATGGCGAAACTCGAGAAACCCGAGGCGGTTTCGGATCTGGCGGCGATCGTGGATGCGTTCGACGGCCTGATGGTGGCCCGGGGGGATCTCGGTGTGGAGATGCCGCTGGAGCAGGTTCCGCTGGTACAGAAGCGGGCGATCGGCCTGTGTCGCCAGGCGGCCAAGCCGGTGATCGTGGCGACCCAGATGCTGGATTCGATGATCACCGATCGGCGTCCAACCCGGGCCGAGGTCTCCGACGTCGCCAACGCAGTCTTCGACGGCACGGACGCGGTCATGCTCTCCGCCGAGTCGAGCGTCGGGGCGTTTCCGGCCCACACGGTCGCGACGATGGCGCGCATTGTCGAAGCGGCCGAGGATATGCCACGCCAAGTGGAGTGGGCTGCCAAGGACGACGGCGACGAGGTGGGGGTCGGCGATGCGGTGGCGGCAGCCGCGTGCGAACTTGGCCGACGGCTCGGGGCAGCGGCGCTGTGCTGCTTCACCCGGACCGGTGACACGGCCCTGCGGCTGGCGCGACAGCGATCGCCGTTGCCGCTGTTGGCTTTTGCGCACGATGAGTCCGTGCGGGCTCGCCTGGCGTTCTCCTGGGGTATCGAATCCGCGGTGCTCGCGCCTGCGACCACCGCCGAAACCCTGCCGGCCGAGGTGGCTCACGGGCTGGCGGCCGCGGGCATGCGGCATCCGGGAAGTCTGGTCGTGGTGGTGTCCGGGAGCCGCAGCGGCGTATCCGGATGCACCGACTCGGTGCGCGTGCTGCGCATCGAGTGATCGTGCAGGTTAGTCGGCCTCGCGGATCCGCCGACCACGGCATTTGGAACATTCGCGAGCAGACGCAGAATCGCTCTCGACACGCGCTCGCAGTGCGATTCTGCGTCTGCTCGCCATGATGTGCCGTGATCGGTCAGGCCGATCCGACCCGAGACTCGAGTTCGGCCACCTTGGTACGCAACGCCTTCTCGGCTTCGCGGCGTTCGCTGATGTCGCGCATGATCGCCGATATCCCGGCTATCTGGCCGGCGTCGTCGCGCAGCAACGCGACGCTGAACTCGATCGACAGCCGATGTCCGTCGCGGTGAGTGGCAGGCACGCTGAGCATCTTGTCGCCGTAACGGGTGTAACCGGTGAGCATCGTCTGCTGATAGCCCTTCCAGTGCCGGTCGCGCAGCTTCTCCGGGATGATCGCGTCGAGGCTCTGGCCCACCATCTCGGCTGCCGAAAAGCCGAAGACCCGCGTCGCGCCGTTGTTCCACAGCCGAACGATTCCGTCCGGGTCGGTCACCACGATGGCCTCGGGCGCCTCGGTCACCACCGCCTGCGCAAACCACGCGTCGGTCAACTGCCTCGTCGAAGAAACCGTCTGGCTCATTGGGTTAGCCGCCCTTTCGTCGCAGTCCGAGGTGGACATTCCTGTGACTCCCGGACTAGCATACCGAATAAGACATACTGCATACAATCGTCAAGACGAGGAGAGTGCCCGTGCTGCTGCGCCAGCTGGAGTACTTCGTCGCCGTCGCAAGGGAGCGGCACTTCGCCCGTGCGGCCGAGGCATGTTACGTGTCGCAGCCGGCGCTTTCCACGGCGATCGCCAAGCTGGAACGCGAGCTCAACGTCACGCTGATCAACCGAGGTCAGAACTTCGAGGGGCTGACTCTGGAGGGCGAACGGCTCGTGGTGTGGGCCAAGCGACTGCTCGCCGACCATCACGGCCTCAAGGCCGAGGCGGCTGCGCTTCGTTCGGGCATCTCCGGCACACTTCGCCTTGGCACCGGGCCGACGGTGTCCACGATGATGGCAGCGCCCGTCGCCGCCTTCTGTGCGCTGCACCCGCGCGCCAAGGTGAAAGTCTGCTCCCGGCTGTCGTCCACCGAACTGCTGCGGCAACTGCGCAACTTCGAGCTCGACGCCGCCATCGCCCACTTCGGACCCGATGACCAGTCGGGCCTGACGGTAGTGCCGCTGTACGAGGAGCAGTATGTGCTGCTGGTATCCGGCGAACAGCTCGCGCCTGGCGCCAGAACCATCACCTGGGCCCAGGCGGCCGAGCTGCCGCTGGCCTTGTTGACACCGGACATGAGATTTCGCCAGTTCATCGACAAGGCGTTCGCGAGTAGTGGGGCACTGGCGACCCCGCAGGTCGAAACCGATTCCGTCGCTGCCCTTTACGCACACGTGGCGACCGGTGCGTGGGCGAGCGTGGTACCGCACACGTGGCTGCGCGCGATGCCGGTGACAAGCGCGGCAAGAGCCATCCGGCTCGTTGAGCCGGACACGGCGGCGCAGATCTCGATGGCGATCCACGCGGCGGCCCCCGGTTCAGTGGCCGCAAGGGCGTTCCTGAACGTGGCGGCGGGCCCGCAACCCGACCATGTCCTCGACGTCGAGCGCGACCTCGTCGGCGACCTGAACACCCCATGAATGATGCGGACAACAAACGGGAGCACGCGGCATGCCGTGATAACCGACGTTTATCGGCTGGTTGACAACAGGTCTTGGACGCGCCGACCGAACACGTGAAAAGTCTTAGTAGGTAAGGGTTTTTCGAAAGACCTCGAATAGCTAGGAAGGATCCACATCATGACCGTCGCTCCCACGCGAGACACGGAGGCGCAGGGTGCCGACGATTCAGGCGCTCTCACCGATGGGATCCACCTCGTCGTCGACGCGCTCAAGCTCAACGATGTGGAGACCATCTACGGAGTTGTCGGGATCCCGATCACCGACCTCGCCCGGCTCGCGCAGGCGTCGGGCATCCGTTACATCGGATTCCGTCACGAGAGCGACGCGGGTCACGCGGCTGCCGCGGCCGGATTCCTCACCAAGAAGCCCGGCATCTGCCTGACGGTGTCGGCACCGGGCTTCCTCAACGGGCTTGTGGCGCTTGCCAATGCGACCACGAACTGCTTTCCGATGGTGCAGATCTCCGGTTCCAGTGAGCGCCATCTCGTCGACCTCCAGCGCGGAGACTACGAGGAGATGGACCAGCTGGGGGCGGCCAAGATGTTCGCCAAGGCGGCATACCGGGTATCGCGAGCCGAGGACATCGGCCGCGGCATTGCCCGCGCGATCCGCACCGCGGTGTCCGGCAGGCCAGGGGGCGTTTACCTCGACATCCCGGCCGCGGTGCTCGGCGAGGTGATCGATGCAGAGCGGGCAGCGGGGACGCTGTGGCGGGTCGTAAACCCCGCACCGAGGCAGCTGCCGGAAATAGAGACGGTTGACTCCGCGATCGACTTGCTCGCCAACGCCGAACGGCCCCTGATCGTGCTCGGCAAGGGCGCCGCTTACGCGCAGGCCGACGAGCAGATCACCGAATTCGTCGAGACCACCGGCGTGCCGTACGTGCCGATGTCGATGGCCAAGGGCCTGCTGCGCGACGACCATCCACAGTCGGCGGCCACCGCCCGATCGCTGGCGCTGAAGAGGGCCGACGTGGTGATGCTCGTCGGGGCCCGGCTGAACTGGCTGCTGGGATTTGGCGATGCGCCGCAATGGAACCCGAACGCCAAGTTCATCCAGGTCGACATCGCAGCCACCGAAATGGACAGCAACCAGCCCATCGCCGCCCCGCTCGTTGGCGACATCGGTTCGGTGATGGAAGCTCTTCTGGAACGCGCCAAACCCGGTCAGATCACGGTCCAGGCCGAGTGGCGCGAGGAGCTAGCCGCCAAGTCGGCACAGAATGTCGCCAAGATGGCAGGCCGCCTCGAGGCTGCGCTGACCGCCGAGCCGATGAAATTCCTTGGCGCCCTTCAGGCGATCCGCGATGTGCTGCAGGACAACCCCCAGGTCTACGTCGTCAATGAGGGCGCGAACGCGCTTGACTTGGCGCGCAACACAATTGGCATGCAGGTGCCGCGACACCGGTTGGACAGCGGGACATGGGGCGTGATGGGCATCGGCATGGGCTACGCGATCGCCGCCGCTGTCGAGACCGGCGACCCGGTTGTCGCAATCGAAGGCGACAGCGCGTTCGGGTTCAGCGGAATGGAACTCGAGGCGGTCTGCCGCTACAACCTGCCGATCGTCACCGTGATCCTCAACAACAGCGGCGTCTACCGCGGTGACGACATCTCCACCAACGGGGACCCGGCGCCGACGGCGCTGCGGGCCCGGCACGAGTTCATGATCAAGGCCTTCGGAGGCAAGGGATATCAGGCAACCACGCCAACCGAGGTCGCCGCGTGTCTGCGAGAGGCGCTGGCGTCGGGCCGGCCGGCGCTCATCGACTGCATCATCGATCCCTCCGACGGCACAGAGAGCGGCAACATCGCCCACCTGAATCCCAAGGGCATCACCAACAAATAGGCGTTGATCGCGCAACACGTAGATGAAACAAGGAAAGGAACGTCTCATGACTGAATTACCGCTCTCCGGAATCAAAGTCATCGACTTCACCGGCGTGCAGGCCGGCCCGGCGTGCACGCAGATGCTCGCCTGGTTCGGAGCCGACGTACTGAAGGTCGAGCGACCCGGCGGGGGTGACGTGACCCGAGGTCAGCTGCGGGACATCCCCGATGTCGACGCCCTGTACTTCACCATGCTCAACAGCAACAAGCGCTCGCTGGCGATCAACACGAAGTCGCCAGAGGGACTCGAGGTGATGGAGAAGCTGATTCGCGGTGCCGATGTGCTCGTCGAGAACTTCGCACCCGGCGCCATGGACCGGATGGGTCTGTCGTGGGATAAGTTGCAGGAGTGGAACCCGCGGCTGATCTTCGGCTCGGTCAAGGGATTCAACGACTCGTCACCATGGAATGACCTCAAGGTCTACGAGAACGTCGCGCAGTGTGCAGGCGGCGCCGCGTCGACCACCGGCTTCTGGGACGGCCCGCCGACCGTGAGCGGTGCGGCCCTTGGCGACAGCAACACGGGCATGCATCTGGCGATCGGTATCCTCACCGCGCTGATCGCCCGTGAGAAGACCGGGAAGGGCCAGAAGGTCTCGGCCTCGATGCAGGACGCCGTGCTCAACCTGTGCCGGGTCAAGCTTCGCGACCAGCAGCGGCTGGAAGCCGTTGGCTACCTTGAGGAATACCCGCAGTACCCGAACGGCGAGTTCGGCGACACGGTCCCGCGCGGAGGCAACGCAGGCGGCGGTGGACAGCCGGGCTGGGTGCTGAAGTGCAAGGGCTGGGAAGACGACCCGAACGCATACATCTACTTCACGGTCCAGGAGCAGAACTGGAAGCGCACGGCCGAGGTCATCGGCAGGCCAGAATGGGCCGAGGACCCGGCGTACAACACCGCGCTTGCCCGCCAGGACAAAATCTTCGACATCTTCGCCGAGATCGAGAAGTGGCTGGCCGACAAGACCAAGTACGAAGCCGTGGACATCCTGCGCCAGTGGGAGGTGCCCTGCGCGCCGGTGATGAGCATGAAGGAGCTCGCCGTTGACCCGGCGCTGCGCGAGGCAGGCAGCGTCGTCGAGGTCGATCAGAAGGGTCGCGGGTCGTTCCTGACCGTCGGCAGCCCGATCAAGTTCTCCGCGTTCAAGCCCGAGATCAAGGGCGCGCCGCTGCTCGGCGAGCACACCGACGAGGTTCTCGCCCAGCTGGGCTACGACGCGGACACCATCGCCGAGTTCCACAAGAACAAGGTCGTCGTCTGAACCGATCGCCAGGGTGAGAGCCGCCCCAGATCACGAGTCTGGGGCGGTTCCGCCCAATCGCCTATTCCCGGAGGAAGCCCATGAATCCCACGACAACGGGAGAGGCTAGCGCGACGGTCGAGAACATGGTCCGCGACATCGCCGCCAGTCTTCGCGCACAGCGAGGCGCCCTGCTGCCCATCCTGCATGCGGTCCAAGGCGTATTCGGCTACGTCCCTGCGGAGGCCATCCCGGTGTTGGCGGACGAGCTAAACCTTTCCCGAGCGGACGTGCACGGAGTCGTCAGCTTCTATCACGATTTCCGGTCCGCGCCAGCCGGTCGCGCCACGGTCCGCATCTGCCGGGCGGAGGCCTGTCAGGCCGTCGGCGCCGGACGACTGGTGGCCCACCTGCGGGATCGCTACGGCGTGTCAATGGGGGAGACCAGCAGGGAAGGCTCGGTGACCGCCGAGCAGGTCTTCTGCCTTGGCAACTGCGCGCTGGGGCCCGCGGCGCAGGTGAACGGGCGGCTACATGGCAGGCTGGACGAGGCTCGCCTGTCGCTGATTCTCGAAAAGGCGATCTCACAATGAGCGCGTCCACGGCGGCGCCGGTGACGGTTTACGTGCCGAGGGATTCCGCGGCGACTTCGGTCGGCGCAGACGAGGTGGCGGACGCCCTGGTCCATGCCGCGGCCGGGCAGGGACGTCCAATCCAGTTGATCCGCAACGGCTCTCGAGGAATGTTGTGGCTGGAGCCGTTGGTCGAGGTGGCGACGCCCGAGGGGCGCGTCGGCTACGGACCCGTCACCCCAGCACAGGTCGATGACCTCGTCGCCGCCGGCCTGTTCGACGGCGAGGACCATCCGTCGCGGGTCGGCATTGTCGAGGATCTGCCCTGGCTGGCGACGCAGACCAGGGTCACCTTCGCCAGGGTCGGCATCACGGATCCGTTGTCCCCCAACGATTACCTGAGCCACGGCGGTCTCGCCGGGCTGCGGCGCGCTTTGGAGATGAGCCCGGCCGACGTGGTTGCGGAGGTCACGGACTCTGGGTTGCGCGGGCGCGGGGGCGCGGGATTCCCCGCAGGCATCAAGTGGAAAACCGTGCTGGAATGCGTCGACGAGCTGAAGTTCGTCTGCTGCAACGCCGACGAGGGCGACAGCGGCACCTTCGCGGACCGGATGGTGATGGAGGGCGATCCCTTCATGCTCATCGAGGGCATGACGATCGCGGCATACGCCGTCGGCGCGAGCGAGGGATACATCTACATCCGGTCGGAGTATCCCGACGCCGTGGCCACCATGCGGTCGGCCATCGAAATCGCAAGGGGCCAGGGATGGCTCGGGACCAACGTGCTCGGCTCGTCGGCAAGCTTCGACCTGCATGTCCGGGTCGGTGGCGGGGCCTACATCTGCGGCGAGGAAACCTCCATGCTGGAGAGCCTGGAGGGCAAGCGCGGTATGGTTCGCGCCAAGCCGCCGATCCCCGCTATCCACGGCCTGTTCGGCAAGCCGACAGTGGTCAACAACGTGCTCACGCTGGCCAGCGTGCCGACCATCCTTGCGGACGGCGCGCAGGCGTATCAGCAACTCGGCGTGGAACGTTCGCGCGGCACTCAGCTCTTCCAGCTCGGCGGGAACATCCGCCACGGCGGCATTGTCGAGACCCCTTTCGGGGTGACGCTCGGCGAACTGGTCGACGGCTACGGTGGCGGAACGCGGTCCGGACGACCGGTGCGCGCCGTCCAGGTCGGCGGTCCGCTCGGCGCATATCTGCCGACATCCAAGTTCGACCTGCCGATGGACTACGAGGCGTTCGTCGCGGCCGGTGCGATGGTCGGCCACGGCGGCGTCGTGGTGTTCGACGACACCGTCGACATGGCGGCCCAGGCCCGGTTTGCGATGGAGTTCTGCGCCGCGGAGTCGTGCGGCAAGTGCACACCGTGCCGGGTGGGCTCGGTACGCGGCGTCGAGGTGATCGACCGGATCACCGCCGGTGAGCACATCGACGAGAACCTGGCCCTGCTCGAAGACCTCTGCGACGTGATGACCGAGGGCTCGTTGTGTGCCATGGGCGGTCTCACCCCGATGCCGGTGCGCAGCGCCATCACCGAATTTCCCGACGACTTTCTTGCCAGGGAACCGATTTCGCCGCGCATGATGCTGCCCATCAGCGCGAGAACGGAAGGTATGCCATGACACTGCTCAAGGAACCTGACTTCGGCACGCCGGCCAAGGACGGTCCGGCGTCGGTCTCGTTGGAGGTGGACGGGCTGCGCGTCGCGGTCCCTGAGGGCACGTCGGTCATGCGGGCGGCCGCACTGGCCGGTGTCGAGGTGCCAAAGTTGTGCGCCACCGACACGCTCGAGGCGTTCGGCTCCTGCCGGCTCTGTCTGGTGGAGATCGACGGGCGCCGTGGCACGCCCGCGTCGTGCACGACCCCGGTAGCCGACGGCATGGTGGTGCGGACCCAGACGCCGAAGGTGGCCAAGCTCCGCGAGAGCGTGATGGAGCTCTACATCTCCGACCATCCGCTGGACTGTCTGACGTGTTCGGCCAACGGTGACTGCGAATTGCAGGACATGGCAGGCGCAGTCGGGCTGCGCGAGGTCAGGTACGGCTACGAAGGGGAGAACCACCTCGACGCGGTCGTCGACGACAGCAACCCGTACTTCGACTTCGACCCGTCCAAATGCATTGCCTGTTCGCGGTGCGTGCGGGCCTGTGACGAGATCCAGGGCACGTTCGCGCTGACGATCGAGGGCCGCGGCTTCGAATCGAAGGTGTCGGCCGGCGCAGGCGAGTCGTTCATGGACTCGGAGTGCGTGTCCTGTGGTGCGTGCGTGCAGGCGTGCCCGACGGCCACGCTGCAGGAGAAGTCGGTGATCCAGCTGGGGATGCCGTCCCGGTCGGTGATCACCACGTGCGCGTACTGCGGCGTCGGCTGTTCGTTCAAGGCGGAGTTACGCGGCGACGAGCTCGTTCGCATGGTGCCGCACAAGGACGGCGGCGCGAACGAGGGTCACTCATGTGTCAAGGGGCGGTTCGCGTTTGGCTACGCAACCCATCCTGACCGGGTGTTGCGACCGATGGTTCGCGAGAAGATCACCGATCCGTGGCGCGAGGTCGAGTGGGACGAGGCGATCGGTACCGTCGCGCGGCGCATGCTGGAGATCAAGGCGCGGTACGGCGCGGGCGCGATCGGCGGGATCACGTCGTCGCGGTGCACGAACGAAGAGGTCTACGTCGTTCAGAAGATGGTGCGCGCCGCGTTCGGCAGCAACAACGTGGATACGTGCGCCCGGGTGTGCCACTCGCCCACCGGATATGGGCTCAAGCAGACCTTCGGTGAATCGGCAGGCACGCAGGACTTCAAGTCGGTGGCGCAGGCCGACGTGATCATGGTGATCGGGGCCAACCCGACCGACGGGCACCCGGTGTTCGCGTCGCGGATGAAGCAGCGGCTGCGTCAGGGGGCAAACCTCATCGTGGTCGACCCGCGCCGCATCGACCTGGTGCGCTCGCCGCACATCGAGGCCGATCACCACCTGCAGCTGCAGCCGGGAACGAACGTGGCCGTCGTCAATGCGATGGCACACGTCGTGGTAGCCGAGGGCCTCATCGACCAGTCGTTCGTGGCGGACCGCTGTGAGGGGTTCGACGAGTGGGCGGCGTTCATCTCCCGCGCCGAGAACAGCCCGGAGGCCGTGGAGTCCATCACGGGCGTGCCCGCCGAGGAGTTGCGCGCCGCCGCGCGCCTGTACGCGCAAGCCCCGAACGGGGCCATCTACTACGGCCTCGGCGTGACCGAACACAGCCAGGGTTCGACGACGGTGATGGGCATGGCGAACCTGGCGATGGCGTGCGGCAATATCGGCCGCGACGGTGTCGGCGTGAACCCGCTGCGCGGCCAGAACAACGTGCAGGGCGCCTGCGACATGGGTTCGTTCCCGCACGAGCTGAGCGGGTACCGCCACGTGTCCGACGACGCGGTGCGCAATGTTTTCGAAAATCTCTGGGGCACCACGCTGTTGGCCGAGCCAGGGCTGCGTATCCCGAACATGTTCGACGCCGCGATCGAGGGCACCTTCCGAGGGCTGTTCGTCCACGGGGAGGACATCGCGCAGTCCGACCCGAACGTCAAGCATGTCTTGGCCGCACTCGGTGCGATGGAGCTCCTGGTGGTCCAGGACCTGTTCCTCAACGAGACCGCGAAATATGCCCACGTGTTCCTGCCTGGCGCGTCGTTCCTCGAGAAGGACGGCACCTTCACCAACGCTGAACGCCGGATCAACCGGGTCCGTGCGGTGATGAAGCCGAAGAGCGGCCAGCACGAGTGGGACATCGTCTGCCAGATCTCCACGGCCATGGGCTACCCCATGCACTATGACCACCCGAGCCAGATCATGGACGAGATAGCATCTGTCACACCGACGTTCGCGGGCGTTTCGTTCGAGCGACTTGACGAGGTGGGCAGCATTCAGTGGCCGTGCGACGAGCACGCCCCCGAGGGCACCCCGATCATGCACGTCGAGTCGTTCACAAGGGGACTGGGCAGGTTCATGCCGACTCCGTTCGTGCCGACGGACGAGCGCAGCACGCGGCGCTTCCCGCTGATCCTGACTACGGGCCGGATTCTGAGCCAGTACAACGTCGGGGCGCAGACCCGGCGTACGGCGAACATCGCCTGGCACCAAGAGGATCTGCTGGAGATCCATCCGCACGACGCCGAGGTCCGGGGCATCACCGACGGGGATGAGGTCACCTTGGGCAGCCGGGTAGGCGAGACGACGCTGCGTGCGCAGCTATCCGATCGGATGCCAACGGGCGTCGTGTACACCACGTTCCACTATCCGGTCACCGGGGCCAATGTCGTGACGACAGAGAACTCCGACTGGGCGACGAACTGCCCGGAGTACAAGGTGACGGCCGTGCAGGTCACGCTCACGCACCCGCTCAATCATCTGCAGGGTGCTGCTGCCGCGAACCGTGTGCTCGCCGCCGGAATGGTGGAATGACATGTCGGCCAACGAGGCTTCCGAGATCCGGCTGATCAACAAGATCGTCGTGCATTTCTGTTACCTGCCTACCGAGCAGGCGGTTGCCGAGGTGGCCAATCATGTCCAAAGGTTCTGGGACCCGCGCATGAAACGACGACTATTCGACCTAGTCGACGCGCAGACAACGGGTTTCGAGCCTGTGGCGGTGGCAGCAGCGGCACTGCTGCGGTAGCCCGCTTCAGGGTCTAACGCGCCGAGATCGACGAAATGGTGCGTCCTACTCGCACTTTGGCGCCCATTCGCTCGTTTTGGCGTTTGGGGCTCGACCTGGGCGAATCCTCCAACCTCGGAGGTTCGTGACAAGGACGCAAGCCTGATGATGCGTCCTTGTGCACCGTAATCAATCGGGACCCTACGTAGGGTCGGGATCCCCGTTCTCGCCGGGGTCGCCCTGGGCACCGCCCAGACCACCCGGGCCGCCGGTGCCGCCGGTGCCGCCAGTGGCGGTTCCATCGCCGTCGGGATTGACAGACGCGTTGCCGCCATTCCCGCCGCCGCCGCCGGTGCCCGCGACGATCCCGCCGCGGCCGCCGGTGCCGCCGTCTCCGGCGGTGGCATTTCCATCTCCGGTGCGAACATCAGGGTCGAAGGTGAAACCCGCGTCCGCGTCACCTCCGGTGCCGCCCGTGCCGCCGGTGCCGGCGACGGTCACGTCGCCTCCGGTGCCTCCGGTGCCTCCGGTGGCGTCTCCATCGACGGTATCCGTGAGGCCGCCGTCGCCTCCGGCGCCGCCAGTGCCAACGAATGCTCCGCCGCCGGCCCCACCGGCGCCGCCCACGCCATCGGCGCCACCGAAGGCGTTCCCGTAGCCGCCAGTGCCTCCGGCGCCTCCGGTGCCGATGACTGTTGAGCCGCCAGCCCCACCGGCGCCGCCGGTGGCGGTTGTTTCGTCAGCGGAGTCGTCGAAATCGGCGACCGCTTCGCCGCCCGTGCCGCCCGTGCCGCCGGTGCCATTGGTTGCTGCACCGCCGATGCCGCCGGCACCGCCGGTGGCGTTCCCATTTAATGAGTCCGCGATGCCGCCGGTCCCGCCGGCGCCGCCGTTGCCGCCGAACAAACCGCCTGTGCCGCCGGCACCGCCGACGGCGCCGGTGGCGTCATTGTCAGCTGGGTCGTCGGCATCCAACTCGTTGACGTCCCAGCCGCCCTCGCCGCCGGAACCGCCGTTGCCGAACAAACCGGCGCTACCGCCGTTACCACCGGCGGTAGCCGCGGAAACCAGTACATCGTCCTCGTATACGGCATCCAGGCCGGCACCGCCCGCACCGCCGTTGCCGAACAACAGACCGGCGGCACCGCCGTTACCGCCGAAGGCGCCGGCGCCACCGTTGCCCCACAGCAGCCCGCCATTGCCTCCGTGACAATTGGCGGTGCAATCCGGGTCGATTTCGAGGGCGTCGAGGCCGTCGCCGATCAGCCAACCACCCGGGCCGATGATCGGTCGGGGCGCTTGTAGTTGTTGGACAAGTGCGTTGGGGGTGAAGCTGGGCCCGAAGAGGATGCTCTTCGACCCGCCGTCGCTCAACCACCAGAAGTCTTCTGTCGCCGGGGCCAACGGCGGTGGCGCCAACACCGAGCCGACGGAGGCCAGCTTGACGTCCAGGGTTGCCGTGGTCCGCGCCGGCCCGTCAGGAGGGGCGGCGAGCAGTACGCCGACCCCGACCATCGCCGCGCCCCCGACTCCCGTCGTGACAAATTGTCGAGCCGACATCCACGGCACGCGCGACCCGGTCTTGCGGTGTTGTTTGGACATGGGTTACCCCCTTGGGCAGGGCCTGCCTGCCACAGACAGGCCTTTCTGAGTCCTGACTGAGAACGAACAGATCCAATGTATGACGTTGCTGACTAACGCATAAACGAATCGAAATTCGATCTAGAAGTTAATTTTGACGGCCGCGACAGGGAACGTTCGCCCAGCACCCGACCACTCCGGCACTCCGTTGATCTCGGCGAAGATCGAGAGCAGATGGCAGAACCGCCGATCCTGCGGCCGTAACCTGCAGGTTTCTCCTAGTGGAGAGAGACGGTGGGCCTGAACAGGCGTCGACTAGATCGTTGGTTACCAAGCGCGACGGCGAACAGCTTGAGAAGATTGCAAAAGCAAGGAAAGCGTTTGATCTGGCAACTTGTCTGAACTATGAATTGCACGAGCTAGTTTGTTTGCTGTAGCTTTTCAGCGGCCGTCTCAGATGTGGTCATATACGAGACAGCCGCCTGTGGCGATTGGCCCTGCGGGAGATCGGGTGCTGCTCGCCTTATCTGCACTTGCCGCCGATGCCTTCGTGGTCGACGTCCCGCCAGAAGTCGAGGTGGTACTCGGTGTCGGGGATCTGGATCATCGCGCGGGACGGGATGTGCCCGCGCGCCAGTCCGAGGTCTTCGATGTCGATGTCCAGCCGGTCGACGCCGTTGAGGATGCGTTCGGCGTCGTTGACGAGGCGACGCATGGCCGGACTGTCGCCGTGGGTCGACGCCAGCGCAGCCACGCACTTCTGCAAGGCCCCGACCATCTCGGACAGCGTTTCAAGTTCGGTCGTCATCGAATCTCCCTGGGAGTCAGGCATTACCGTGGCAGGCCCAACGCTGGGTAGCCGGGACGATGGAGGAGTCGCGTCATGACGGCGGCGCACAGGCTGAGCACGCCTGCGGCGACGAACAGCACCGTCAACCCATCCGTCCCCACGACCAGTGCGGGCAGTCCGACGCCGATGATTCCGCCGAACAGCTTGGCGCTGTACACCATTCCGAAGTTGCGCACGGCGTTGCGCTCCCCGAAATAGTCGGCGACCAGGCTGGCGAACAGTGGATAGAACGCGCCGCCCGCCATCCCGCTGAGTGCGGCGAAGGCCACAAACGCCGCGGTCTGCCCGGCCGAAGCGGAAACCACAAGTCCCAACTGCGCGCATCCCTCGAGAAGCAGTGCGGCGCTTAACGTCTGGCGTCGCCCGAAGCGGTCGGAGATCCGTCCTGCGACGCTGCGGCCGGCGCCGTTGACGACGGCGAGAAGACCAACGGCCGCTGCGCCGATGCCGAGCGAAAAGCCATGGGAGATCGCGACGAACGGGACATACACGATGGCCAGCAGCGAGGCCGCGGCAGCGAATACCAGGATGAGGTACATGACCACAAAGGCAGGCGTTCGGATGGCCTCGTCGGGCTCGTACTGCCGCAGCGCGGAGACGTTGTTGCGCAGGCTGCGGTTCAGCCGCTTGTCGACGGCCCACAGTTTGGGATCGATCTCCGGCGGCCACCAGCCCTGCGGGGGATCCCGCAGGAGGACGCCACAAACCGCGACGACCAACAGGACGCATCCACCGACCGCTGCGAAGATCTCCGTACGATTTCCGGGTGTGAGCACCGCGGCGAAGAGTGCAATGAACGGCACCGCACCATAGCCGAATGCCCCTGTCACGCAACCGACCCGGATCGCGCGCTTTTCCGGATACCACTTCGCTATGGTGGAAGTGCAAGTGGCGTAGACGATTCCGGCGCCTGTGCCGCACAGCATGGAATAGCCGAGCACCGCGAGCACGAAGCTGTCGGTGTAGGCGAGTGTCAGGGGGCCTGCCGCGCACAGGACGGCCCCGACGAGCACGGCGCGTGACGGAGCCAGGTCAAGGTGGTGGCTCAACGCGGCCGTCGGTGCTGCCGCGCCTGCCTGGAACACCACCCAGAGGGCGAGCACCCAGAGGGCACCTGTCGCGCTCGATCCATTGGTCACGTGCAGGGCGGTGACGGCGACGCCGTAGCCGTACTGCAGCACGCCGATCCCCGCCATGGCGACCCACGACAGCCACAGCATCCATCTGCGGGGGTGGCCGATGATGTCGTGCGGCCGCTCGCCGACTCGATACGAACGCCCGTGGAGGTCGCGGATTTCGGCGACAGCCACTGGGATGCTGGGGTGGGCCATGTCAGCTCCTAGTGCATACAGTATGGAATCATCTTAACGTGACCTGGATCACCTGTCCAGATAAATACCAGGTGAACGCCGATGGAGCCGTTTCGGCGGCGAAACATTGAACGTATACTGGCTACGAAATACACCTATTTGGGAGTGTCATGTGGGACGCGTAACGAGTAGATACCGAGTCGTGCGCATGGCCGACGGGGTGGCCACGTCCCGGCCGGACACCCTCGCTGCGGAGGAACCTCTCGAGATAAGGGTGGCCGGCCGTCCACTCACCGTGACGATGCGGACCCCTGGTGACGACTTCGATCTGGCCCGTGGATTTCTCGTCAGCGAGGGCGTGGTGGCTGCCGACTCGGACATCGCCGCGATCCGATACTGCGCGGGAGCGACCGCCGATGGCTCAGGCTTTTCGCAAAATACCTACAACGTGCTCGACGTACTCCTCGATGACGGCGTCCCTCTGCCCGACCCGTCGCTGGAACGCAACTTCTATACGACGTCATCGTGCGGCCTGTGCGGTAAGGCCAGCCTCGAGGCGGTGCGCACCATCAGCAAGTGGCGCATTGATCGTGATCCGGTGCGCCTTGACGACGCGATGATCGCCACTTTCCCTGACAAGCTGAGGGCCGCCCAACGGGTCTTCGATCGTACGGGCGGGCTGCACGCGGCCGGATTATTCGACCCCAGTGGGGATTTGATGTGTGTGCGCGAAGACGTTGGCCGCCACAACGCGGTGGACAAGGTCATCGGCTGGGCACACGGCGCAGGCCGGCTGCCGCTGAGCGGCGTGACTTTGATGGTGAGTGGGCGGGCATCGTTCGAACTGGTGCAAAAGGCGGTGATGGCCGGGCTCCCCGCCCTGGCGGCGGTGTCCGCGCCCTCGTCGTTGGCGGTAGATCTGGCCAGAGAGATGGGACTGACGTTGATCGGCTTCCTACGCGGATCATCGATGAACGTCTACTCCGCGGCCGAGCGGATCCCATCCGCCATGCAGCCGACGGGCTGACAGCACGCTAGTCGGCGTCGCCTTTGGCAAGCCGCTGTTCGAGGTATTGCTGGCGAGTCCGCTCAGTGTGTTGGCTCATGATGTCGCTCGCCCGCCCCGCGTCGCCGGCCGCGATCGCTTTGATCAGTTCGGCATGTTCTGACCAGGCGTCGTGGCCGCGCGGTTGCGCGATCAGGTGGTAATACCAACGCCACCTTCGTTCGACCAGGCCGATGTGCTCGGCAAGCACGGCGTTGCCTGCGAGGTCGCCGACCCCGGCGTGCAGCGCCGCGTTGGCCGCCACGAGCCCATCGACGTCGTCGGCGGCCAGCGCGTTCAGCCCGTCCTGCTGCAACTCCCACAGCCGGTTGACGTCCGCGGCGGTGGCACGCTCGGCGGCGAGTCGGGCGGAGTAGGTTTCCAGGACCGAGCGGACGCCGAGGAGTTGGTCGGCCTCTTCTTCGGTGGGACTGTGCACGAAAGCGCCCTGAGCGGGACGAAGGTCGACCCAGCCATCGGTCTGTAAGCGCTGCAAGGCTTCCCGCACCGGCTGGCGGCTGACGCCCAGGTACTCCGCCAGCTCTTTCTCGACGAGGTGCTGACCCTCCCGGAGGGTGTCGTTCACGATCAGTTCGACGATGGCGTCATACACGGCCTGACGCAGCGGCGCGGGGCGCTGCACCCTGCGCGCGGCTGCGTCGGTCAGCCCTTTGCCCGAAGCCTCGTCACGTTCGCGCCGGCTCGAGAGGGGAAGTGACATCACACGCTCCTTCGCCTATCAGACGATGATGACGGTACAGGTTCTCGTATGCAATGAACCGCAGGCGTCCACACCGGAATCGAGGCGCCACCGCCGCCTCATCCGCCGATAGAGGTTTCATTCGTGGTGACAATGGGGATCCGCGTGAGTAACCGGTATTCGACACGCTGGAGTCATCCGGAAAACGAAACCCCAGGTGACCATCATCGGAGAGCAGATGCGGAGGCTGACCGGGGACCTGCGACGCGGGTTCCCTTCCCATCGAAGGCGTCCGATGCTGCGCCTGTGGCCCGGGATGGCGTGGCCAACGTCACGCGGAAGGATCGACGGTTCATTGTATGCTGTAGGCAGCGATATTCGCCGCACCCCGCGGCCGAAGCACAGCGGGGCGGGACTGCCCGCCACCTTGTTTCTCGCTTTCGCGATTGAACACCGACGTTCGCTGCGCCGTGGCGCACGGCTGTGCCTGGATTCATCCCACGACTCGCGAGCGGTGGATACTCGTCAACGAAGGAGGTGATTTTCATGCGTGTTTGGAAAGCATTTGTGAAGTGGTTGACGGATCAGCCGCAGGGCTTCAGCGCCGACGGTCGCATGGTCGGCTTGTCGCTGACCGCAGCCATGGACAACGAGCGGCAGCAGGTCGTTGCCGAGGCAGAGGGCTACTTGCGTGGCAGCGCGGCCGAGTCCCGCGGAAGCGCGACGTCGCTCTAACGAGTAGGCGCGCACTGACGAGTCGACCGTTACAGTTTGCGGCGGTCGGCCCGGGGCTGCATCGTGGCGGCTTGCGCCATGTACTGCTCGACGTATCGCTGGGCTACCGGATTGTGTTCCCGTATGCGGATCCACCAGGTCGGGAAGACGTGCTCGGTCAGCCACACGAATCCGATGCCGTAACCGACGCCTACCATCGCTTGGAAGGCGAGGAACGGCAGCAAGGCGTCTGGCAGGCCGATCCGGCTGCCGGAAACGATGTCGAAAAACACTTCGTGCAGTAGCCGCGCGAGCGGAAATAGGACCAGCCAGTAGAGGACCGCGGGGGTGGCCACACCCAGCGGTACCCTGCCGCGCGCGAGCAACATGTAGTACCCCATGCCGAAAGCGGCGAGGGGGATGCCCAGCGTGAGCGCCGTCTGCGCGGCATATATCGGGGAAAGGCCGCCGAGGAGCGCCATCCCGCCGGCGATGGCACCGCTGGCAAAGCCAATCGAGACGCCGGGAAACGTCAGTTCTGCGAACTGACGCCCCGGCGACCTCGTTGTGGTCGTCATCCCACTACCACCCCGAACCGGAACAGGCTGTAGAAGAGCATGCCCAGGTAGAACACCGCGCCCAACGCGAGGATCGCGTTGGTGGCCAAGCCTGGGCGGATCTTCTTCGGCAGCAGCTTGTTGTTGGTCAGCAGGAGCACCACGCAGTACGCGCCCATCGCGAAGGTTGACAGGAACGCCAGGACGTCCAGGATCTCCGCAGGCCCGTCCGCCGGTCCCCACAGCAGGATCGCGATGCCGAACAGGATGACGCCCCACAGGAACGCGAAGTAGATGTGCGACATCTTGAACCGCTTGGCGCCCTTGACGAAGAAGTACGTCATGTCGGCCTGCCCGCGAGCGAAGGCGTCGAAGATGCCCAGGCTGCCCTTCCAGCCCACCAGCGCGATGAATCCGAAGAACACGATGCCGAGCACGGCGCCGCCCGCAGAGGTGAACGCGTCGGCCATGGCGTCGAGCGCCGCCGTCCTGTCCCCGGCCTCGAGCTGGGCCCCGACCTCCGGGTTCTGCCGCGCGGCGGACTGTGCCAGCACCGTGAACACCACCGTGACCAGCATGGTGACGCCCCAGAAGAGGATGAAGGCGTCATTGAAGACCCACTTCCTCCAGCTCTTCCACTTGCGCATCTCCTCGGCATCCTCGGTGTCGAACATGAACCCGCGCGACGGCATGGTCTCCTCCTCGCCGGTGTGCACGAGGCCGCGGATCCGAGGAAGGTGCGCACCCATTCCGGCGCCCTTGTCGCGGAGATAAAGCGTGTACCACATCTGCTGCATGCCGGACGGGCCCGCGAACGCGATCGCTCCGACGATGACGGGGAACCACATTGCGGTCATCGCTTCACTGGGCAGATAGCCGATCGCGAACATTCCGGAGATCGTGGACGTCAGGTCACTGAGGTGTCCGACCATGGCGGCGACGATCGCGGAGCCGATCACCAAGAAGCCCATTAGGACGGACAGCAGTTTCTCGACGAGGTTGTACACAACCTTCGCGAAGCTGAACACGATGCCGATGAGCAACAGCCCGACGATGGCCGAAATCAGCCAAGGTATCCCGGTGATCAGCTCGAGTGCTTCCGCGCCGGCCGCCATGTGCCCTGGCCAGATGTACACCGCCATCGCGACGATGAAGAAGAACCACATCAGCGGTTTGAACACGCGTGCGGCTCCGAAGAAGATGCTCTCCCCGGTGGCCATCGCGTAGCGCGCCATTTCGATCATGACGAAGGCCTGCAGTGTCACACCGATCAGGAACAACCAGCGGATCTCCGGACCGAAGAGGATCACGAGGCGTGGCCACATATATGTCTCGCCGAGACCGACGCCGAGTGCCACGAGAATCATGGCCGGACCGATGATGTGCACGGAGGCTGGCGCGTTGGGAAGCTTGCGGATCGGCATCGGATCTTCATTGCCGGCATGCCACACACGCCCGGTGTCCGGGGCTATCGTCGCCACCCCTTCAGGCGGTTGAGGGTTCGGATCCTTCGATATTGTCATCTGTACCTCCTTGGAGGGGCGGGGGCTGGCGCGAACGCCGTTTGTTATTGCCCTCTTTGGCCAGAGAACGCTCCGGCCGCGTACCGCTGAGTTGCTGCGCGGCGGGTTGGGCGGTGCCCGCCGCGGTGAGATCGAGCCGGTAGGCGACGCTTCGGTGGTCGAACAGTCCGGGTCGCGTCGAGGACACGCACGCTTTCGAGTGCCTTGGCCACTACAGTCCCCTCATTTGTGCAGCGTCTGGTTCGTGGTTTCCGATGCGTACATCCGGGGCGAACCCCACATGTTGATCGGTGACCGCTTGCCGGACGAGCCCGTGCTGTTCGCTCACTGCCTACCGAATATTGCATACGATAAAAGCGTTGTGGGCCCAATCACTCATCTAGCTGTGGGCCCAATCACTCCTCCGTTGGAAGAGTAACCTTGATCACAGACTGCACGGTATACTACATACAATCCTCTGGCAAGACGCGAGAACGGTTGTCTGCTGACAGCCGATTCCCAGCGTTCGCACAGCTAGCGGAACAGTCGCCCCGTTCGGGAAACCTCTGCTGATACCCCTGCTTACGGCGGGTGGTCCACGAGGAAATCCGATGAGTACGCGCCCAACCCTAGACAAGAAGTGTTACGCAGGACACACTATTGCCTACCTCATACGGTATGCAATGTCGTGACGGCACCTATCGGACCGGTCTGTGGATCCTCTGATCGTCACCTCAAAGCCTGCACCGCGAGTGAAAAGGAATGGACAACATGCCTGAGATCCCGACCGACGAAAGCAAGGCTCTGGCCGGCGTTCGCGTCCTCGACATGACGCACGTCCAGTCGGGTCCCTCGGCTACGCAACTGCTCGCGTGGCTCGGCGCTGACGTCATCAAGCTGGAGACACCACGAGGCGGCGACATCACCCGCGGTCAGCTTCGCGACATCCCAAGTGCCGACAGCCTCTACTTCACGATGCTCAACTGCAACAAGCGCAGCATCACCGTGAACATGAAGAGCGACGAGGGAAAGCAGATCTTCACCGATCTGGTGTCTCGCGTCGACATCCTCGTCGAGAACTTCGGTCCCGGCGTCGTCGATCGCTTCGGTTTCCCATGGGAGACGCTGCGTGAGATCAACCCGCGCCTGATCTATGCGTCGATCAAGGGATTCGGCCCCGGCAAGTACTTCAATTTCAAGGCCTACGAGGTCATCGCACAGGCGATGGGCGGCTCCATGGCCACCACCGGTTTCGAGGACGGCCCGCCAACCGCGACCGGTGCACAGATCGGTGACTCGGGGACCGGCATCCACTTGGTCACCGGCATCCTGGCGGCGCTCTATCAGCGCACTCACAGCGGCCGTGGTCAGCGAGTCGAGGTCGCGATGCAGGACGCCGTGCTGAACTTGTGCAGGGTGAAACTGCGCGACCAGCAACGGCTCGCGAACGGTCCGCTGTGCGAATACCCGAACGAGCACTTCACCGACGAGGTCCCGCGGTCGGGCAACGCGTCCGGCGGCGGCCAGCCGGGATGGGCCGTGCGGACCAAGGGGGGCGGTCCCAACGACTACATCTACGTGATCGTCCAGCCCCAGGTCTGGGCGCAGCTTGCGGACCTGATCGGCAGGCCCGACCTCGCCGAACATCCCGACTGGGCCCGGCCCGAGGACCGACTCCCCAAACTGGACAAGGTTTTTGCACTGATCGAGGACTGGTCCGAGAAGCACACCAAATGGGAGGCGTTGGAGGCGCTGAACGCGCTCCACGTGCCCTGCGGTCCGGTGCTCAGTACCAAGGAACTAATCGAGGACGAGACACTGGCCGATCTCGGCGCAATCGTCACCGTCGACCATCCGGAGCGGGGTCCTTTCAAGACCGTCGGTTCGCCGCTGCGGCTGTCCGATTCGCCGGTCGACATCGTGCGCTCGCCGATGCTCGGCGAGCACACCGACGAGATCTGCACCGAGCTCGGCTACTCGCCGGAGCAACTGGAGTTGTTCAGGCGCGCGGGCGCCATCTGAGGCGCCGGCGCGCGAACGACGTCGCTCAGGCAACCCCCTCGGCCGTCTCCTGACGTCCTTCGTGATACATCTCCCTGGTGCGCTCGGTATGCCGCCGCATCAGGTCGCCGGCCCGCTTGGCGCTGCGACGGGAGATCGCGTCGATGAGTTCGGCGTGTTCGTCCCACGCGTCCTTCCCGCGCGCCTTCGCGATGGGTAGGTAGTACCACCGCACCCGGCGGTCGACCGACCCGATGAGGTCAGCAAGGACCTTGTTGCCGGACATGACGACCAGGTAGGCGTGCAGAGCGGCGTTGGCCGCGACCAGACCTTCCTGATCGGCGGCGGTGAGCGCGGCCTCCCCGGCGCTTTGCAGTTCGCGGAGGTGCTCGACGTGCTCTGGTGTCGACCCTTGCGCGGCGAGCCTGGCGGACTCCGCCTCGAGCAGAGTGCGCACCGCGAGAAGCTGATCAGCCTCTTCATCGGTGGGGGTGTGCACGAATGCGCCGAGGGCGGGCCGCAGATCCACCCAGCCCTCACTGTGCATGCGCTGCAACGCTTCCCGCACCGGCTGCCTGCTGACCCCTAGCTGGGCGGCCAACTCGTGTTCGACGAGGTGCTCGCCCGGTTGCAACTCGCGCGTGATGATCATCTCGACGAGGACGTCGTACACCGCCTCGCGCAATGGCGCTGGACGCTCCAGTGGCGGCCGGACGGACCGGCTTGGCATATCGGTCATGGAAAATCCCCCTTGGCAACGTCTCTTCGGCGAGCTCGGCTCAGCCGCACATAGCATACAGTCTCCAAGATGCAATTTTGCGGCCCCGGACGGCGATGTGGCGCACGAGCGGTGGCGTTGCTGCGGGCCGTATCGTATTGCGAAACTCTTCTGTCGATATCGGGGAGTCGCTGAGGGTACGAGCAACGATCGGAGGGCTTGATGGCGGATGACTCGCCGGTCAAGGACAGCGTTCAATCTGTTGAGCGGGCCTTCGAGCTGCTGGAGATCATGGCGAGCGCAGGCCCGTCAATTGCGTTCGGGGAGTTGGCGGCTCGCGCCGAACTCCCTCAGCCGACTATCCACCGGCTGGTGCGGACAATGCTGAGGATGGGCTACGTCAGGCAACTCCCGAATCGGAACTATGCGTTGGGGCCCAGTTTGATTCGGTTGGGCGAGAGCGCAACGCAACTCATCGGAGCATGGTCGCGTCCCCATCTCGCCGAGCTGGTGGAGCGTACGGGCGAGAGCGCGAACATGGCGGTGCTGGACAACGATATGGCGGTTTACGTCGCTCAGGTCCCTTCACCGCATTCCATGCGAATGTTCACAGAAGTCGGTCGGCGCGTCTACACGCATTGCACCGGAGTCGGCAAGGCGCTTCTCATGCAGCTTGGAGACGAAGCCCTGTTCGCGCTGCTGAAGCGCGCCGGCATGGCGGCATCCAACGAGAACACGCACACCACGCCGGAGGCGCTGATGGCCGATATCGAGCTCAGCCGGTCGCGCGGCTACGCCGTGGACGAAGGTGAGCAGGAGATTGGCGTGCGGTGTTTCGCGGTGCCGGTGCCGGACGCCCCCACCCTGACCGCGATCTCTATCTCCGGGCCGGCGTCGCGTCTCACGTTGAAGTCGGCGACGAAGGTGGCGCCGCTGCTGAAACGGGTTGCCCGCGATCTGGCGTCGGAGTTCGACAACGAAGCCGCAGTCTAGCTGCGGCGAATCCTAGTCGAGGAGCAACAGTGCGGCGGCCGTCGGCGCGTCCGCGAGCGACTCGGCGAGATCGTTGAACTCGGCGACGTTGTCGAGCTCGGTGCCCATCGCGATGTTGGTGACCTTCTCCAGGAAAATCTCGACCACCACGGGAACCTTGTGTTCGCGGGCAAGTTGTTGCGCCCGCGCCAGCGAAGGACCGATATCTTCTGGCTCGACAACCTGAATTGCCTTGCAGCCCAGTCCCTCCACGACGCGCAGGTGATCGACACCGTACCCCTTGGGGATGTCACTGTCCGTCTCCTGGGAGTTGATGTTGTCGAAGGCCAGCGACACGCAGTAATCCATGTCGAAGTTTCGCTGCGCCTGGCGGATCAACCCCAGATAGGAGTTGTTCACGAGGACATGCACGTAGGGAAGGTTGAACTGAGCCCCGACCGCGAGTTCCTCGATAAGGAACTGGAAGTCGTAGTCACCCGACAGCCCGACCACGGTGGCTTTCGGGTCAGCGGCGACGACGCCCAGCGCGGCCGGCACCGTCCATCCGAGTGGTCCGGCCTGGCCGCAGTTGATCCAGTGACGTGGCTTGAACACCTGAAGGAACTGTCCGCCCGCGATTTGCGACAGCCCGATCGCGGTGACATAGCGGACATCGCGGCCGAAGACGCGGTTCATCTCCTCGTACACGCGCTGAGGCTTGATCGGAACGTCGTCGAAATGTGTCTTGCGGTGCATCGTTTCCTTGCGCAGTCGGCAGTCGTCGACCCACGTGCTCCACTCTGGCAGCGTGCCTGCCGAGCGTCGCTCTTTGGCGACGGCCACGAACTGTTCGAGCGCTGCCTTCGCGTCCGACACGATCCCGAGGTCCGGGGAGAAGACGCGGCCGATCTGCGTGGGCTCGATGTCGACGTGGACGAAGCGCCGACCCCTTCGATAGGTGTCCAGCCCACCGGTGTGACGGTTGGCCCACCGGTTACCGATTCCGAGGACGAAGTCGGATTCGAGCATGGTGGCGTTGCCGTAGCGATGCGACGTCTGCAGTCCGACCATGCCTGCCGCCAGGCGGTGATCGTCGGGGATGGTGCCCCAGCCCATCAGGGTGGGAATCACTGGGACATTGAGGATTTCCGCCAGCTCGACAAGCAGGTTCGAGGCGTCGGCGTTGATGATTCCGCCGCCCGCGACGATGAGCGGTCGTTCGGCGGTCATCAGCATGTCGAGTGCCTTGGCGGCCTGGGCTCGGGTGGCCGCCGGCTTGTACACGGGCAGTGGCTGGTAGGCATCCGGGTCGAAGTCGATCTCGGCCAGTTGGACGTCGATGGGCAGGTCGATGAGCACCGGCCCTGGACGCCCTGATCGCATCAGATGGAATGCCTGAGCAAAGGCGCCCGGCACTTGGCCGGGTTCAAGCACCGTCATCGCCATCTTCGTAACCGGCGCGGCGATCGCGGTGATGTCGACCGCTTGGAAGTCCTCTTTGTGAAGTTTGCTCACCGGCGCCTGGCCGGTGATCGCCAGAATCGGGATGGAATCCGCTGAGGCGGAGTACAACCCCGTAATCATGTCGGTGCCTGCGGGTCCGGAGGTACCGATGCAGACGCCGATGTTTCCCGCCGCCGCACGAGTGAAACCTTCGGCCATATGGCTGGCGCCTTCGACATGCCTGGCAAGGACGTGGTGGATGCCACCGTGCGCGCGCATCGCCGAGTAGAAGGGGTTGATCGCCGCACCGGGCAGGCCGAAAGCGTGTGTTGCGCCTTCGATTTCCAGAATTCTGACGGCGGCGTCGACCGTTCGCATCCGAGGCATTTAGCTTCCCTTTCCGGAGAGCCGCTCGACGCCCAACAGCAGCGCCGAATGATCGAGTCCACCTTCATCATTGGCTATGGCAGAGGCCATGAGCTGCGCGACCACCGCGCCGAGTGGGGTCACCACACCGGCCTCGCGGGCCGCGGCGGTGACGATGCCCATGTCCTTGTGGTGCAGGGCAATGCGGAAGCCGGGGTCAAAGTTGCGCTGCAGCATCTTGTTCGCCTTCTGGTCGAGCACTGCCGAGCCGGCCAGCCCACCGCCCAGCACCTTGACCGCCGCGTCGATGTCGACGCCGTAGGCCTGCAGGAAGGTGATCGCTTCGGCGAGGAGTTCGATGTTTCCCGCGACGATCAGCTGGTTGGCAGCCTTGACGGTCTGGCCGGAGCCGCTGGGACCGACGTGCACGATCGTCTTGCCGACGACGTCGAAAATCGGTTTGGCCGCGGCGAAGTCGTCTTCGGAACCACCGACCATGATCGACAATGTGGCATTCACGGCGCCGGGCTCACCGCCGGACACCGGTGCGTCGAGAATCCGAAGTCCGCGCGCGACGGCTAAGCGAGCCAACTCCGCCGTGACGTCGGGACGGATGCTGGAGAAGTCGATCACCAGGGTGCCGGGCTGAGCGCAGGCGAAAACGCCGTCATCGCCGAGTAAAACACTCTGCACATCGGGAGAATCAGGCACCATGATCGCCACCACGTCGGCGTCCTTGACCGCCTGTTCGGTGGAGTCGGCGGTCTTGCCTCCCGCCTCGACCAACGCGGCCATGCGTTCTGGCGAGCGGTCATAGCCGATGACCGTGTGTCCGGCTCCGGCGAGATGGGATGCCATCGGGCCGCCCATGATGCCAAGCCCGATGAAAGCGATTGTGCTCATTGGATCCTCGTTTCGGCGTGTGACGAGAGTGATTCCGCGGTGAGACCGCGATCGGTCGGTGGAAGCCAGTCGAAGGTGTCGGGTCTGGTCGCCTTGTATTCGAGGCCGACGTATCCCTGGTAGCCAAGGTCGGCGAGCTGCTGGAGGTAGCCGTCCAGTGGGAGCTCGCCGGTGCCTGGCTCACCGCGCCCCGGCGCATCGGCTATCTGCACGTGGCCGATCCGGTCGCAGTGGTCGCGAATTACGGCGCCGACATCGTCCCCATTGACATGGAGGTGGTAGAGGTCGGCGAGTAGGCGCAGGTTGACCGCGCCGCACTTTTCTTGCACCCGATCGATCGTGTGGACGACATCCGCGGCCGTCTTGAGCGGATATCCCGGCGAGCCGCTCACCGGTTCGAGGAGCACGGTGGCGCCGATGCGCTGCGCCACTTGTGCGGCGTAAGCGAGGTTCTCGACTGCGACATAGTCCTGAGTTTCCGGCGACGTCACCGCAATGCGATTGCCGTAGAGGGCATTGAAGGCGCGGGTGCCCAGCGTCTCGGCGATGCCAGCGGCGATGTCGACACTTTCGCGGAACGCTTGTGTCATTGCGGGATTGGACAGAATCCCGCGGTCGCCTGCAGGCATGTCACCGGCGGCGAAGTTGAGGCCGGTCAGCTGCACACCGGCATCTTGAATGGCGCGGACGAAGGCAGTGACTTCCACAGCGGTTGGTGCCGGTGATGCGAAGGGCCACCAGAACTCGACCGCCGCGAAGCCGGCGTCTCGCGCCGCCTGCGGACGCTCCAGCAGCGGTAGGTCGGTCAGCAGAATCGAGCAGTTGACGGTGTAGGGGATGTTCGCCACGACTGGCACCTCATTCCGTAATGCGGAATACAGCTATCAATATCGATATGAGTGAACTCGTGCCCGGACGAGTTGTCAAGGGAAGGCGGGACGTAATAGATACTGTGAATCGTCGGAAGTCCGACACATCGGTTCCGTATTACGGAATTCGAATGAAGGTGCCTTTAGGCGAGGAAGCGGTCGACGCCGTGTGCGCGTAGCCGGTTAGCCGCCGTTGCCTGGCGATGCCCCAGGCAAACCCCGGCCGCGGTCATCACGATGATGCCGCTGAGTCCCGGCAGCGCGCTCGCGGCCAGCCCGGGCAACCGAACTCGGGGCATGTTCTCCTTGGTGTTGCCTGCCCGGCCGGCAGTCAGTGCGCCAATCCCCGGTGTGATCGGCGGCTCCCGCAGGTCCGTCGTCGGCTGGCGCGGCGGTGGCGACGGCTCACCAGGTCCGCGCGATGAGGAGGTGAGCGCCGGTCGCGACGTCCCGCGCACCGTGATCGAGGTGCCAAGGATATGCACTGGCGGCGCGGGCGGCGCGATGATCGCAGGCAGTTTCATCGCAGGCGATTCGTTTCCCCCCGATGACGACGCACCGGGTCCGAGCATGGTCACGTCGATCGCATCGATTTCCACGGGAGGCTCGAGCGGTAGCGGGGGTAGTTCCTCGGGAAGCGGGATGATGTCGAAGGGCGGTGCCTCGGGAAGCTTCGACGGCATCTTGTTGGCGGTCCTGCCCTCGCGACTGTCCGAGGCTCCGGAATCGTCGGCCTTTTCTTCCTCGACGGGAGCGTCGCTGGGCTCCTCTTCGCCGCCGGTCCTGTCGTTGTCGCCGCTGTAGGTGTTGGCGTCGTCGACGGTGGACTCGTTCGCGGGCTGGTCGTCGCCGGCGCTGGATTCGTTGGAGCTTTCGCCTGCGGGGGTGTCGGTGGGGTCTGCCGACGCGATGGCGCATGCGGTGCCAGCCAGCAGCGCGACGGCGACCGCACATGCGGCGAACAACACCTCCGCCCGACCCATGGCTCAGTTTCGCACCCCGGCCGCCGTGGTGGCGGCCCATCGGGGAAAGCTGTCTAGCGGGTCAGGTCGAAGTGTGTTGCCCCGCAAAGGCCCTGGAAGTTAGCTGGCCGTCACCCGCTCCGCGCCGGTCTCGTCGCTTCAGCTACTCGAGGGTTGCGTTGGAGGCAAGAGTGCGCGGACGGGCGGGTAGTCACTGCGCGGGGTTCAAGATGGTCCAGAGATCGGTTATCTGACCGTCTTTGATGAGCGCGGTGTCGAATCCGGACGTGACGGGCTGCCCGGTGCTCGGATCGACGAGGTGCCAGGCAAGCTGACCGAAACCAGCAAGCTGATGAACTGGGCCGGCGATCTCGAATTGCAAAACACCTATGTTGCCTTGCAATTCCACGCATTTCGTTTCAAGCGCGGTGCGTCCCGTCACGACACCCTCTGCGTCCGTCCACCGCACGTCCCCGGTGTAGGTGCGCTCGATTGCTGCGCCCCGCTTGGACTCGTCGCGTTCGTTGAACACCGACATGAGATTGGCGTGCATCAATGTCTCGATGATGTCGGACATAGCATCTCCTCTTCAGCGACAGCAAATACCCGATGCGCGATCGTAGTCGGCAAGCGGGTTGCCCGCCTTCGCCGCATATCCATTCTCGACGATGCTTTCGATGGCCGGGTTTCAGCGGCCCCGCGCGAGCTCCTCCAGCAACGGCCGGGTGCGGTAGGCGACCACCTCGCGCATCGCGACGGCCATCGTCGTGCGCTCGACTCCTGGCACCGCCAGCACCAGACCGGCAACGCGATACAGGTCGTCGGCATCCTTGGCGACAACACCGATCAGCAGATCGGCCGCACCGGAGAGTCCGGTGACGTGGGTGACCTGACTGACCTTCGCAAGTTCGGCGATGACGTCCTCCAACCGGTGCTGATCGACCACTGTGGTGATGAACGCCTGCAGCGGATAGCCGAGGTCGCGATGCGACACGCAGCGGTCGACCGGCGCCAGCACCTTCTCCTGCTCCCAGCGGGCCAGCCGCGCCTGCACGGTGTTGCGCGCCAGGTTCAGTTCGGTGGCCAGTTGCACCCCAGTGGCGCGCGGTGAGTCACAGAGCGCGAGAAGTATCCGGGCATCGGTGCGGTCCAACCTCGTCATGACGCTCAGTATCGCACGTCACACTGCGCCAAAAATGGGCAACATGCTCAACGCAAATGCCATCTCTTGCTCAACATGTATGCCGATGGTTCCCTTGAGGGAGCAGTACGCCCAGTGATTGCCGAGGTGGTGAACCCAGATGACGGATCTCGACGTCCGCAGGCCGGACCGGTTGCCCTACGAATTAGGCGATCGCTACCGCACCGGATCCGGTCCCGTGGTGCTGACGGGTGTGCAGGCCATCGCGCGTGCGCTGGTCGAACAACACGAACGCGACGCGCGGGCAGGGCTGCGGGTGGCGACGTTCGTCTCGGGATATCAGGGCAGCCCGCTCGGCGGCGTGGACAAGATGCTCGCCGGCATGCCCGAGGTGCTGCAGAAGCACGACATCACCTTCGTGCCAGGGCTGAACGAAGAACTGGCTGCGACCTCGGTGTGGGGCAGCCAGGCCGACCTACCCGCAGGCACGCCGACGCATGACGGCGTCGTCGGCGTCTGGTACGGCAAGGGCCCCGGACTGGACCGCGCGACCGACGCCCTGCGGCACGCCAACATGTACGGCATCAACCCCCGCGGCGGAATGCTGCTCCTCGTCGGCGACGACCCGGCCTCCAAATCGTCCACCGTGCCCGCCGTCAGCGAGCGGTCGCTGGCCGCCCTCGGCATTCCCGTGCTCTTCCCGCGCAACGCCCGCGAAATCGTCACGATGGCCATGCACGGAGTGGCGATGTCGCGGGCATCGGGATGTGTGGTGGCGCTCAAGATCGTCGCCGACGTCGCCGACGGCGCCTGGTCCGTCGATGGCCACGACGTCGACGCCGAAATCGTCGTCCCTCAAGTGCATTGGGAGGGAAGGCCGTTCGTCTACCGGCAGCGGCCGATGGCAGCGCCGGCCACCAGTCTCGACGCCGAAGCCGATCTCTACGGTCCCCGGTGGGAGATGGTGCGCGCCTACGGCGCCGCCAACGGCCTCGACGTCATCGAGGTCGATCCGACGCACGCGACGATCGGAATCGCCGCAACGGGAACCACATTCGACTCCGTTCGCCAGGCCCTTGGCGACCTCGGCGCCGACGACTTCGCGCTCCATGCGGCCGGTGTCAGGCTGCTGCGGATCGGCATGCCAACCCCGCTGGGACCCGACGCGGTGGAGTCCTTCGCCGATGGCCTCGGGGAGATCATCGTCGTCGAGGACAAGACCGCGTTCATCGAGACCCAGATGCGCGAAATTCTCTACGGCCGAACGGGTGCGCCGCGGATCATCGGCAAGAAGGACGCTACGGGTCGGCCGCTGATCCCCGCGGGCGGTGAACTCACCGCCGGGCGTCTGCTGGCCCCGTTGCGTCGCGTGCTCGGCGATCGACTCGAACTCAAGAAGCCGCCACCACCGGCGCTGTCGCTCGAAGTGCTGCCCGCCAAACGGGCGGCGTACTTCTGCAGCGGTTGCCCGCACAACCGGTCGACCGCGGTGCCAGAGGGTTCGTTGGCCGGCGGAGGAATCGGCTGCCACACCATGGTGACGATGTCGGGCCGCACGGACAGCGCCGTCACCGGTCTCACCCAGATGGGTGGGGAGGGCAGCCAGTGGATCGGGCAGGCTCCGTTCACCGACGTGCCCCACTTGTTCCAGAACGTCGGCGACGGAACCTTCTTCCACTCAGGCCAACTCGCGGTTCAGGCGTGCGTCGCGGCCGGTGTGAACATCACCTACAAGCTGCTGTACAACGAGGTGGTCGCGATGACCGGCGCGCAGGACGCCGAGGGCGCGCTCACCGTCGCGCAGCTGACGCACAAGCTGACCGCAGAAGGCGTCAAGCAGATCATCATCTGCGCCGACGAACCCCATCGGCACGACAAACGTGCGCTCGCCAAAGGCACCCTGCTGTGGCACCGCGACCGGCTCGACGAGGCCCAGAAGCGACTGCGCGACGTCAAGGGCGTCACAGTGCTGATCTACGACCAGCACTGCGCGGCCGACGCCCGCAGGCAACGCAAGCGCGGGACGCTGCCCACCCGCACAACCCGGGTGCTGATCAACGAGGCGGTCTGCGAAGGCTGTGGAGACTGCGGCGTCAAGTCCAACTGCCTTTCGGTGCAGCCGGTGGACACCGAGTTCGGCCGCAAGACCAGGATCGACCAGACATCCTGCAACACCGACTACAGCTGCCTGGACGGCGACTGCCCGTCGTTCGTCACCGTGGAGGTTCACCCCGGCGCGAAGCCGAGCACACCGCGCGCCCTCGAGCCGCCGATACTGCCCGACCTCGACGAAGAACCGGTGATCTCAACGCACAACGTCTTTTTCGCGGGCATCGGCGGTACCGGCATCGTCACGGTCAACCAGGTGCTGGCAACCGCGGCACTGCGGGCAGGCTATGACGTGGAGAGCCTCGACCAGATCGGCCTGAGCCAGAAGGCCGGGCCTGTGGTGTCGCATCTGCGGTTCGCCGCAGGCAAGCTCGATCCCTCCAACCGGCTCACCCCCGGCAGCGCCGACTGCATCGTGGCGTTCGACCTGCTGGCCGCCGCCGACACCAAGAACCTCGGATACGGCAACCCCGACAAGACGGTGTCGGTCGTGTCGACGAGCAAGACGCCGACCGGCGACATGGTGTACGACAAGTCGATCGCCTATCCCGAGACGCCCTACCTGCTCAACCGCCTTGGCCAGGTGTCGCGCAGCGTGCACTCCTTCGATGTCCTTGCCGCGGCCGAGGCGCTGTTCGGCAACACCGCCGCCGCCAACTTCCTGCTCATCGGTGTCGCGTATCAGACTGGGGCGCTGAGGCTTCCGGTGGCCGTCATCGAAGAGGCGATCGAGATCAACGGGGTCGCCGTCAAGGCCAACATCGCCGCGTTCCGCTGGGGCCGCGTCGCCATCGCCGATCCGGCCCGCTTCGACGACGCGGTGGCACCGACGCGCGACCGGCAGCCGGCGCCGCCGCCCGCGCGCGTGCTGGCGGGCACCACGTTCGCCGGACAGATCGGCGACCTAATCTCGCGAAGGGCCGCGGACCTCGTCCAGTTCCAGAGCGAGAAGGTCGCGCGCCGATATGTGACGGTGCTGCAGTCGATTTGGAATGCCGAACGCGCAGTGGGTGAGCGCACCGAGTTCAGCGAGGCCGTCGCCAAGGGGCTGTACAAGTTCACGGCATACAAGGACGAGTACGAGGTCGCGCGGCTGCTGACTGACCCGCAGTTCCTCTCGCACGTGCGCTCGGAGATCCCTGCCGGTGAGAACCTGACCTACAAGCTGCACCCGCCCGCACTGAGGGCCATGGGCCGCAAGAAGAAGATCGGCCTCGGCCCGCGGAGCCATGGTGCGCTGCGGATGCTGGCCAAGGGAAAGCGGCTGCGGGGCACCATGTTCGATCCGTTCGGCTACGCGCATGTCCGCAAGGTCGAACGCAGTCTGCTCGCCGAGTACATCGATATCGTGACCCGGCTGGCCGCCGACCTCGATCCGGCCAACTACGACCGGGCCGTCGAGGTGGCCGCGCTGACCGACATGGTGCGGGGCTACGAGGACATCAAGCTCGCCAGCGTTGACGCGTATCACGCGCGACTGCGCGAACTCGGAATCCTGGTCTGACAGCTCTCAGCGGTCAAGCGGGTTGTGCCGGTTGACGATCAGCGGATCCGACTTGGTGAACGGGAAGTCCGGCAGGTCGTCGATGTGGGTGTTGAACGTGGCGGCCAGCACTTCGCGCGAGTAGGCGCTGATGGAGGTGCGGTAGCCGATGTCGGCGGGGAACGGCTGATCGAAGAAGATCAGGAAGTGCCACTCGGGGGCATCGAAAACCTCGATGTGGTGCGGGTAGGCCCTCGGGATGAAGTAGACGTCGCCCTCCTTGAGGAACCAGGTGTCAAGCGTGCCGTCGGGATCCATGACGGTCATGCGGGCCGAACCGCTTTGGACGTAGCCCATTTCGGCGGTAGCGGGATGCCAGTGCGGTTCGCGCATGCCGTCTTCGCGGATGCGCAGCGAGTACATCGACAGGTCCTTGAGTGCGGGCCAGAACTGCACGCGAGCGGTCCGCGCTGAGCCGACGGCGGTCTCGACCGGCGGGCTCATGGCTTCGACGCTGAACTTGTGCGGGTCGTTGAAGTGGGCGGTCGACGGCACCACCGGGTCACCGGTGCGGGCGACGATCGAGCGGTCGACGAGGTTGCGACGGATCGCGCCGAAGTCGGAGGCGTCGAGGTCGTAGGTGTTGCCGAGCACGGCGTCGGTCATCGCGCCGAATGCGCCGGCCAGCCCGAAGTCCTGGGGACGCTCATGGCGGAACGTGATGATGAACTCGGCGGGTTCGGTGCCGATGTTCTCGATGTGGTGCAGCGAGCCGGAGTCGATGTGGAACATCTCGCCGGCGCTGATGGTGAAGCTCGCGAACTTGCCGCCGTTGTCCAGCACGGAGACCAGCGCGCTGCCTGACACGCAGTAGGTGAGCTCGTTCGCGTTGGCATGCCAGTGCGGGGTGCGCATCGCACCGGGATTGATGACCAGACGCTTGATGGACAAACCGTTCAGGATCGGGAAGTTGTCGGCGGTCACGCGCTGGATCGAGCCGAGGTCGGACTGTTCGACGAGGTCGCTCTCCAGAAGCGACACCGTGTGGATGCTGCGGTCGAGGGACAGGGTCATTTCGTCATCTCCTTAGGTGGCTGCGAGTTACCTTCGCCGACAGAGGCGGCCGTGGTCATCGGCGCTGGCAACCAATCTGGAGTACCGGCTAGCGGGTATCGCACTACCATCAGCCGGTGGACGCATCGACGACGCCGCGTTGGCACACGTTGTACCGGCGATTCCTCGCGCTGGTGGTGCGGCCGACGGCGCCGCCGCTGTGGGCGGGCGTAATCGTTGCGGTGGGGTTCATCGCGGTCGAGCTGCTACTGGTCCATCTGCTGAAGCGGGTGGCGCCGGAGAACGCGTTCGGCGCAATCTTCCTGCTCGGAGTTCTCGTGGTGTCCGCAGGCTGGGGGTTCGGGCTGGCCGTGGCGACGTCACTGGCCAGCGCCGCGGTGTACGTCTACGTGCACGCCGAAGGCGCCGACAGCCTCGTGCCCGCGCTTGCGGTGTTCCTCCTGCTGGCGCTGCTGGCCAACGTGCTGGCCGGCCAAGCGCGATTGCGGGCGCTGGAGGCCGAGCAGCGCCGGCTGGAGGCGGACCAGTCGGCCGAGCTGGCACGGTCCACGCTGCGGCAGCAGGCCGCGCTGCGCAGCGTGGCGACGCAGGTGGCGCGCGGAGCCGAGCCGCAGGACGTGTATCCGCTCGCGGTCAACGAGCTGGCGCGCGGGCTCGGGGTGGCCCACGTGACAGTGATGGGTTACGACATTGACGGCGTGGCTGTCGTGCTGGCGACCAGGGACAGTCCGGACCGCATGACATTAGCTGTTGGGGAACGGTTTCCGCTCGACGGTGACAGCTTGAGCACGCAGATCATCCGCACGGCCAAACCGGCGAGGATCGACGACTACAGCGTTGCCCAGGGGGCGATCGCGGACCGCCTGCGCACGCTGAAGGTGTGTTCGGGGGTTGGCGCACCGGCGGTGGTCGACGGCAAAGTGCGGGCCGGGGTGATGGTGGGTTCGATCGACACGCAACCGTTACCGCCCGAGACCGAGGATCGGGTATGCGATTTCGCCGATCTGGTGGCGACCGCGATCGCCAACTTCGAGAACAAGGCCGAACTCAAGGCGTCCCGCGCGCGCATCGTCGCCGCGGCGGATCAGGCGCGGCGGGGATTCGAGCGGGATCTGCACGACGGCGCGCAGCAGCGGATCGTGTCGCTTGGCCTTGAGATGCGGGCGTTGGAGGCATCCGCAGCAGGGGTGACGCGCGAGGTGTTGAGCCGGGCCGTCGCGAGCCTGATGGAGGTGCACTCGGATCTGCAGGAGCTCTCGCGCGGTATCCACCCCGCGATCCTGTCGCGGGGCGGACTGGGCCCGGCGATCAAGAACTTGGCGCGGCGCTCGCCGGTGCCGGTGACACTCGACGTGGAGGTGGACGGGCGGCTGCCCGAGTCGGTGGAGGTGGCGGCGTATTACGTTGTCGCAGAGGCATTGACGAATACGGCCAAGCACGCGCAGGCCTCAGAGATCCTGGTGGTTGCATCGGCGGAGGACGGTGAGCTTTCGCTGACGATCAGTGACGACGGGCTCGGTGGTGCGGTGACCGGTGGTGGCTCAGGACTGATCGGGCTCAAGGACCGGGTGGAGGCGGTGTCGGGCCGGCTGGAGATCGCCAGCCCCGACGGTAGCGGGACCACGCTGACGGTGACGATTCCTCTAACATAGGAGCGGCTGACATTTGGACCTCCTGGCGGAGTCGATGGCGCAAGCAAACCACGCTTTGGTGCTCGACTTCGTCGAGTGGGTCGCGGCCCGGCCCAGGGCGTATGCCGAAGTGATGGATGCTTGGCGAACATCGTGCCCGAGGCTCACCATCTGGGAGGACTCGGTCGATCAGGGACTCGTTGCTCGCGAGCGCCGAAACGGTGTCCCAATGGTGACCGTCACCGCGCTGGGACAGCGTCTGCTGGCGATCGAGGGACGCCCGGCGGTGGCCCGAGGCACGCGCGCTGCGCCCTGACTTCGGTTAGCGACCCAATCATCAACGGGTCCAAACAGTGAACGATTCGTCCTCCGGTGACGTAACCACCAATAGGTAGCCGTGCTGAATAACCTCCGATATGCGAAGGTTACGGCTTTGTGGGGCTGGCCGGCCGAAGGAAGTGACTTGCTGCAACGAATCGCGGATCTGGCGATATCGGCACCGCGGCGCATCCTTGCGGCCGCTGTGCTGGTGGCGGTCGCCGCGGGCATATTCGGAATTCCGGTCGCCCAGAGCCTGTCCGCCAGCGGATTTCAGGACCCTAACTCCGAATCCTCGCGGGCCTCGCAGCTGCTGACCGACAAGTTCGGGCAGGGTGACGTGCAGATGCTGATCACCGTCACCGCCAAGGACCCGGTGCTCAAGGGCCAGGGCCGTGCGGTCGGCTTGGACGTCGTCGATCGCCTGGAGCGGTCGCCGCACGTGGCGGGCGTGACCTCGGCGTGGACCGCGGCGCCGGCCGCTGCCACGGAGTTGGTGAGCAAGGACGGTAAGGCCGGCCTGATCGTGGCCGGCATCCGCGGCGACGAAAACGACACGCAGGCGTACACCAAAGAGCTCGCTTCGGAGGTGACGGGTACCCGCGACGGCGTCACCGTGCGCGCGGGTGGGATCGCGACGGTGAACGTGCAGCTCACCGAGCAATCGCAGCGCGATCTGCTGCTGATGGAGTCACTCGCCATCCCGTTCAGCTTCCTGGTGCTGGTCTGGGTGTTCGGCGGGCTGCTGGCCGCCGCGCTGCCGGTGGCCGTCGGCGTCATCGCGATCCTTGGTTCGCTGTCGGTGCTGCGGCTGATCACGTTCGGCACCGACGTGTCGATCTTCGCGCTGAACCTGACCACCGCGATGGGGCTGGCGCTCGCGATCGACTACACGCTGCTGATCATCAGCCGCTACCGCGACGAGCTGGCCGACGGCGCCGACCGGGACACCGCGCTGCGCCGCACCATGGTCACCGCGGGGCGCACGGTGCTGTTCTCGGCGACGACGGTCGCGCTGTCGATGGCCGTGATGATCCTGTTCCCGATGCACTTCCTCAAGTCGTTCGCCTACGCGGGCGTCGCGACCGTCGCGTTCGCTGCGGGCGCCGCCGTCGTGGTGACGCCCGCGGCTATCGTCCTGCTCGGTGACCGGCTCGATTCGCTGGACGTGCGCAAGCTGGCCCGGCGCGTCTTCCACCGGCCCGAACCGGTCCACCGTCCCTTGGAGCAACACTTCTGGTACCGCTCAACGAAATTCGTGATGGCCCGCGCCGTGCCGATCGGGCTCGCGGTCGTCGCGCTACTGGTTCTGCTCGGTGCGCCGTTCCTCGGAGTTCGGTGGGGATACCCCGACGACCGGGTGTTGCCCCAATCCGCGTCGGCCCACGTCGTCGGCGACCAGGTGCGCAACGATTTCGCAAACAATTCCGAAACCGCGGTCACCGTCGTCATCCCCGACGCGCACGGGTTGGCGCCCTCGGACCTTGACGGTTACGCCGCGGCGCTGTCGCGGGTGCCCGACGTCACGCACGTGTCCCCGCCGACGGTCGCCGACGGCAGCGCATTTCTGACCGTCGACAGCAGCGCGCCGCTGTTCTCCGACAGCTCCGAGACTCAGCTCGACCGGCTGCACGAGGTGGCTGGCCCGGCGGGACGCGCGGTCGAGATGACGGGCACCGCCCAGATCAACCACGACAGCGTCGATGCCGTGACGGATCGGCTGCCGCTGGTGCTTGGGCTGATCGCGGTGATCACGTTCGTGCTGCTGTTCCTGCTGACGGGAAGCGTCGTGCTGCCGCTGAAGGCGGTGGCGTGCAACGTGTTGTCCCTGACCGCGGCGTTCGGCGCGCTGGTGTGGATCTTCCAGGACGGCCATCTGGGCGCGCTCGGGACGACGTCGACGGGCACGCTGGTGGCGAATATGCCGGTGCTGCTGTTCTGCATCGCGTTCGGGCTGTCGATGGACTACGAGGTGTTCCTGCTCTCGCGGATCCGCGAGTACTGGCTGGCATCGGCGCGCACCGATGGCGACAACAGCGAGAGCGTCGCGCTTGGCGTGGCGCGCACCGGGCGAGTGATCACGGCCGCCGCGTTGATCATGTCGATTTCGTTCGCCGCGCTCATCGCCGCGCAGGTTCAGGTGATGAGGCTGTTCGGGCTCGGCCTGACCGTCGCGGTAGTGGTCGACGCGACGCTGGTGCGGATGGTGTTGGTGCCCGCGTTCATGCAGGTGTTGGGCCGGTGGAACTGGTGGGCACCGCGGCCGCTGGTGTGGCTGCACGAACGCATCGGCATCACCGACGAGAAACCGCAGGAGACCGAGAGTGAATCGACCGAGTCGTCGCAAGTTGCAATCGAAGGCCGCGTGAATTGAACCATCCGGCTTGGGTTCTCGTGACCACCATATGAGCCCCGTAAGCGTCATCGCCGGTGTGCGCGGCGAACTACCCCAGCACCGTCACACCCAAAGTGAAATCACCGAGGCTCTCATCGCGATCGGGGACTGGGCGCCGTTTGCCGACGCGCTGCACAGCCTGCACGAAAGCGCGAAGGTCAACAGCCGCTATTTCGTGCGGCCGCTCGACGACTACCCGGCTCTCACCGACTTCGGCGATCTGAACGACACCTTCATCGAGCACGCCGTCGAACTCGGATGCGCGGCGGTGACAGGTGCGCTCGACGACGCGGGCCTGGCCCCGGAGGACGTCGACCTCATCGTGTCGACGACCGTCACCGGTATCGCGGTGCCGTCACTGGATGCGCGCATCGCCGAACGGATCGGCCTGCGCCCCGACGTGCGACGCGTACCGATCTTCGGATTGGGCTGTGTCGCAGGAGCCGCCGGGATAGCCCGGCTGCACGACTATCTGCGCGGTGCGCCGGACGACGTCGCGGTGCTGGTGTCGGTGGAACTGTGCTCGCTGACCCAGCGGGCCGATCCGTCGATGGCCACACTGGTCGGTAGCGCGCTGTTCGGCGACGGCGCGGCCGCGGTGGTGGCGGTCGGCGAACGGCGTGCCGAACGGATCGGCGCTTCGGGACCGGACATCCTCGACTCGCGCAGCCATCTCTACCCCGACTCGTTGCGCACGATGGGTTGGGACGTCGGCGCGAACGGCATGAAGCTGGTGCTGTCGCCGGACCTGCCTGCTGTCATCGAACGGTATGTCGGCGACGATGTCACCAACTTCCTTGGGACGCACGGGCTCAGCATCGACGACGTCGGCGCGTGGGTGAGCCATCCCGGCGGACCGAAGATCATCGAGGCGATCACCGCGGCGCTCGATCTACCCGACGATGCGCTGGAGTTGACGTGGCGGTCGCTGAGCGATATCGGCAACCTGTCGTCGGCGTCGGTGTTGCACGTGCTGCGCGACACGATCGCCAAAGGCCCGCCGAAGGACAGTCCAGGGGTGCTGATGGCGATGGGCCCCGGCTTCTGTTCCGAACTCGTGTTGCTGCGCTGGCACTGAGGTGAGGCGTCGGTATGCGCTGCTGATCGGCGCGGTCGCAGCGGAGCGGGTGGCGGAATTAGTTGTATCGCAACGCAATCTGTCGTGGAGCCGGTCCCAAGGTGGCCGCGAGTTCGGTGCGCGGCATTACCCGGCGATGGTGGTGCTGCATACCGGGCTGCTGGCGGGATGCCTGGTGGAGGTCGGCGTGAAGCGCCGCAGGTTTGTCGGACGGCTGGGCTGGCCGATGTTGGGGGTGGTGTTGGCGGCCCAGGGCTTGCGGTGGTGGTGCATCGGCACGCTGGGGCGGCAGTGGAACACCCGGGTGGTCGTGGTGCCGGGCGCGGAGCGCGTCACGGGCGGTCCGTATCGCGTTGTGCCGCATCCGAACTACGTCGCGGTGGTGGCCGAGGGTGTCGCGTTGCCGTTGGTGAACTCGGCGTGGATCACCGCGCTGGTGTTCTCGGCGCTGAACGCGGTGCTGCTGCGGGAACGGATCCGCGTCGAGAATCGTGCGCTGGAAAGCTTGATGTGATCGATCTGCTGGTGGCAGGTGGTGGCCCGGCGGGCTTGGCCACTGCGCTGCACGGCGCGCGGGTGGGCCTTGAGGTCGTCGTGGTCGAACGGCGCAGCGGGGTGATCGACAAGGCGTGCGGCGAGGGGTTGATGCCGCACACGGTGGGGCAGCTTTCGCGGTTGGGTGTTTCGCCGCAGGGTCGGGCGATTGCCGGCATTCGTTATCTGGACGGTGAGCGGCAGGTGAGTGCGGCGTTTCGGTCGGGCGTGGGTCGTGGGGTGCGCCGGACTGCCTTGCATGCAGCGCTTTTGGAGGCGGTGGCGGAGGCAGGGGTTCGGGTCGTGCAGGGCGATGTCGGCCCGGTGAGCCAGGATGGGACGTCGGTTCGGGTGGGGGAGATGCGGGCGCGGTACGTCGCGGCGGCGGACGGGTTGCATTCGCCGCTGCGGCGCTCGCTGGGGCTGGAGATGTCGTCGGGTGGCCCGCGGAGGTGGGGGATTCGGCGGCATGTGCAGATCGCGCCGTGGACGGATCACGTCGAAGTGCATTGGGCCGCAGGGTCGGAGGCGTATGTGACGCCGGTGGCCGACGACTGTGTGGGGATCGCGGTGTTGTCGTCGCGGCGGGGCTCGTTCGACGATCATTTGGCGGAGTTCGCGGTGCTCAAGGAGCGGGTGCGGGGTTGTGCGCATGGCCAGGACATGGCGGCGGGTCCGTTGCGGCAGAAGGTGCGAAGCCGGGTGGCGGGGCGAGTGTTGTTGGTGGGTGACGCGGCAGGCTATGTCGACGCGTTGACGGGTGAGGGTTTGGGCATCGCGTTCGGTGGTGCGGAATTGTTGGTGGGGTGCGTGGTCGCGGACAAGCCTGGTGACTACGACGGGCAGTGGCGCCGGATGTCGCGGAAGTACCGGATGTTGACGGGGACGGTGCTGCAGGCGAGCGAACACGCAGCGGTGCGGTCACGGATCGTGCCGGCTGCGGTGGCGATGCCACGGGTGTTCGCGGGCATCGTCAACCAACTGGCGGAATGAGTCTCGGCGCAAAGGGTTTCGATGCGTTGCCGATGCGCCTAACATCGGCGTATGGAAAGGCTCAGCGGCCTTGACGCGAGCTTCCTGTACATCGAAAGCCCCACCCAGCCGCTGCATGTGTGCTCGATCCTCGAGCTGGACACCTCGACGGTGCCCGGTGGCTACACGTTTGAACATCTTCGCGACGAGCTGGCCTTGAGGATCGCGGCGATTCCCGAATTCCGAGCAAAGCTGGCCGACAGCCAGCTCAATCTGGACTATCCGGTGTGGGTCGAGGACGACGAGTTCGACCTCGATTGTCATCTGCGCCGCATCGGCCTGCCAGCACCGGGAGGGCGCAGGGAACTGGCCGCGATATGCGGACACATCGCCACCGAGCCGCTGGATCGCAGCAGGCCGCTGTGGGAGATGTGGGCGATCGAGGACATCGCGGGCACCGACCCGCGCGCGGGTGGGGTGTTGGCGGTGATGGCCAAGGTCCATCACGCCGCGGTGGACGGGGTGAGCGGCGCCAACCTGCTGTCGCAGCTGTGCAGCACCGAACCCGACGTTCCGCCGCCCGATCCGGTGGCGGGCCGCGGGAGCGCCGGCCCGCTACAGATCGCGGCGGGCGGCCTGGTGAGGTTCGCCTCCCGCCCGTGGCAGCTGGCCAATGTGGTGCCAACAACCGTCGCGACGATCGTGAAGACGCTGCTGCGTGCGCGCGGCGGCCTGCACATGGCCGCGCCGTTCGCGGGCCCGCCAACACGGTTCAACGCATCGGTCACCGCCGACCGCAACGTCGCGTTGGCGCAGCTGGACCTCGACGACATCAAGAAGGTCAAGGACCGCTTCGCCATCACCGTCAACGACGTGGTGATGGCTTTGTGCGCGTCGGTGCTGCGGTGGTTCTTGAGCGATCATGACGAGCTGCCCGCCCGGTCGCTGGTCGCCATGGTGCCGGTGTCGGTGCATGAGAGGTCCGACCGTCCTGGTCACAACCAGTTGTCGGGAATGTTCTGCAAACTCGAGACGCACATCGGCGACCCCGCGGAACGCCTACGGGCGATCGCCCGGGCGGACGCCGGTGCCAAGAACCACAGTTCGGCCATCAGTCCCACATTGCTTCAGGACTGGGCGCAGTTGGCCGCCCGGGCGGTGTTCGGCTCCATTTTTCGGATCGTCGCCGACTCGCCGCTCATCGGAAACCCCGTCCACAACCTCATCATTTCCAATGTGCCCGGCCCGCAGGCTCAGCTGTACTTCCTGGGCTGCGAAGTCGAGGCGATGTATCCCCTCGGACCGCTGTTCCACGGCTGCGGGTTGAACGTCACGGCGATGTCGTTGAACGGCAAGCTGAACATCGGCGTCGTCTCCTGCCCGGACCTGCTACCCGACCTCTGGCGCCTCGTCGACGACTTCGATGTTGCGCTCGAGGAGTTGCTTGAATGCGCGGGTGCGCCTAGCCGCCGGTAATGGGTCCCCGTCGGCGGAGGCGATGCCACGGGTGTTCGCGGGCATCGTCAACCAACTGGCGGAGTGAATGCGCGGTGCCGACAAAGTCCGCGCCGTTGCCCGCCTCTATGCGACAAAGTCGCAGTGTGCGACAAAGTCGCATGGAGGCGGGCAATTACCAACTCAGCTCCCCCCGAACGAGACTTCTTGTCGCTCAGTCCTGCACAGCCTTGGCCAACGCCACGTACTTGGTCACGTTGGCTGGGTCGCGCATCGCTTCCCTGACCACCCGAATCAGCACCCAGCCCCTGGCACGATCCTCGTCGAACCCCGCTGCGTCGACGAGACGGTAAAAGCGCCGTTGCACGCCGTGGCGGACGTCGCCGGCAAGCTCGTCCCAGCGGTGCCACAACATCGGCGCCAGTTCGTAGTGCGGATCGCCGTTCAGCGGCTTGGGTGCGATCGCGAGCCACGGCTCGCGGTCAGCGGCGAGCACGGTTCCGTAGTGCAGGTCGCCGTGCAGCACAGTGTCATTGGGGCTCTCGGCGAAGTCGCGAGTGAGGGCATGCGCCTGCTCGACCAGCCGGTGCGGTATCGGAGCGCTGCGCGGCAGCCCGTCGAACTCGGCTCTCCACTGCTCGAGTTGCGAAGTGAGCGTGCGCAGTTGGGGCATCGCGGACACGTGCAGGCGCCGGTACAGGCCGGCGACTACCTCGCAGGCATCGACATCCGGCACCGTTTCCAGAGATTCAGGCCGCAGTCGCTCCAACAGCACTGCGCGACGCGGCGGATCGGCGCGCAACAGCCTCACCGCGGCGGCACCCGCCCATCGCCGCAACACCAAATGCGCGTGCTCGGACGACGAACCGACCTTCAGCACCGCCCGCGTTCCGTCGGACGTGCGCACCGGCAGAACGCCGCTGCGCTCTTCCCCGTCGGGGCGGAGCTGCCACTGATCGAGGTGATAGTCGAAGACGCTCAGCCTAGCCGCCGGTGACAGGTCCCGTCGGCGGCCCGGACCCCGGTTCTCGTCGCAGGATCCGCAGCGCAGTCGTCGGCGCGACGAACTCCTCCGTCGGCGGAGCAGGCAGCACCGTCGTCGAATCCTCTTTGAGACGAACAATTCTCGGCATCGCCGCGGCTTGTGTTGGCGGCGCGACCGGCGGCGCCGCTGTCGTCGCCTGCTCAGGTGCGGGCGGCTTCGGCGGCGCGGCAGCGACCCGGGCATCTCTGCGCCGCACCAGGAACCCGGCCAGCGGACCGGTGAACAGCATGGCGATCAAGACGGCCAGGCTCAGCAGACAGATCACCACGTCGAACGTGCTGGTGATCTGCTGCGCCAGGTTGTTGCCATAGACGGCGTCCGGCGACGGCTCCGCATAGCGCGGCGCGAGCACGACGCCGATCGCCAGGTTTGCGACCGTGAACACGAACAGCACCCCGCTGAACGCCGAGATGACGGTCGGCGTGGCCTCACCCCTGCCGAGCTGGCGCACCAGCCACCGCGCGATGAAGCCGGTGATCACGTTGAACGCCGTCATCGCCACGCTGTCGTACAGCGCGCGGGGCAGATCCAGCGACAACGCGATCAGATAGTCGACGACGCGCAGTGCGGCCGCGGCGAACGCCCAGAACGCGATCAGCGTCATGCACTTCTGCGCCGCCGAGCGGTAGGCGCCCAGCGTCGGCGGCTTGATCAGGAAGACGGCATACAGCGTCGTCGGCGCGACGATCGCGGCAGCGGCCGCCCAGAACAGGTACCCCTCGTAACCCACCGCGGCCGTCGAGGTGTTCTGCGCAATCCCGTGGAACGCGTCGATGTCCCTGCCCACCGGCAAGAGCCACACCAGCGTCGCGGCCAGCGCGGCAGAGGCACCCAACGCGGTGGTGGCCAGTCGCGCGGCGGCGGACTTCTCGATGAGCCAGCGCGACGCGATCACCAGCGCGATCATCGCCTCCGCGCCGTACAGCAGCGTGGTGACGATGACCGCGACATCCTGACCGCCGAAGTCGACGTTCGTCACGAACAAATACCGCAGACGCCAATACAGGTTGAACGCGACCGACAACGTCGCGAGCCCGATCGACACCCAGCCCAACACCCGCGCAATCGCATACCAGCGTCGAAAACCGTTGTCCTCGATGGTGATACTCGTGATCGGCGGCTGCGCGGCCAACAGCGCGCCCCCGATACCCACGATCAGGCCGGGGCCGACGCCGGGCGGCACCAGACCGGTTCCGCCGCCCCGAAGGGTCTGCACCAAGTGGTATCCGACGAAGCCGAACGCGACAATCGGGTAGGCGAGGCTGAGCAGCAACCGGATCCGGCTGGTCCGGCGGACATCGGGCTGCGCAGCGGTGAGCCGGAACGGCCCGACATGCGGTGTCAGCGCCGCGAAAACGGCGAGCAGCGTCACGACAGCGACCAGAACGAAGAGCAGGCCGTCGGTGCCGGGAACACCGAGGCCGAATTCGAGATCCCACGGCAGCAGCAGCGCCAGCACCAGCAGGGCGACCGCGAGACCGTCGCGCACCCTGTTGGCGCGGGTGGGTACGTAGCCGACACGGGGCGACCTGGCGACCGCGGGCGCGGCGGTGGTGGCCACCGCTGCGGTGGGCGCGTCGTAACGCTGGTCGCTCACGTGACGATTTCCTCTCTGAAAGACACCGGCGAGGTGTGCCACCTCAGGGTGCTCACTTTCGCTCCCGTATTCAAGCAACGCGGGTGGGCCGCTGGGGCCTTGGGATAACTTTGGAACGACGCGCGAGGTAAGGAGTGGACCGGGTGGACGTAGTCCTCGGGGTGGCCGTGACCGGAAGGGTGGCGCGCCTTGCGATGGTCGGGTCGCCCGCCCTTGGTGGTCAGGTGTTCGACCAATACGCCCTGGACCTGCCCGTTGACGCCACGACCGACCTCGCCGACACGATCGTCGGCACCTACCGCGCGGTCGCCGATTCGGGCAATCAGGTGGCCGCGACGCGGCTCTGCCTGCCGGACGCCTCGATGGCCGACACCCTGCGCCAGCAGGTGCTGAGCGCGGGCGTGCCGAACGTCGAAGTGGTCTCCGAGGCCGAGGCGGCCGCGGCGCTGGCCCGCAGTGTGGGCGCCGACGCCGCGTTGCTGCTGGCCGACGACGACACGGTGTCGCTGGCAGTGGTCGGCGAGGACGCAGAATCGACGTCGGTGCTGGCGTCGGTGCCCATCGGGGCGGCCGGTGCGGCTGTCGCCTGCGCGGCGGTGCTGCAGCAGGTGCCCAGCGCGGAAGTCACCAGGATCATGCTGGTCGGGCAGCGTTTGGACCTCGATTCAGTCGCGGCCGAGCTGCGGTCGACGGCGCCGGTCGAGGTGGCGCCCGACGCGGGATTCGCGATCGCGCGCGGTGCTGCGCAGACCGTCGAGGGCTCCGCGTACCCGGCGGGCGCGGCGACGCAGATGGCACCGGCGGCGGCCGTCGACGCCACGCTGATGGCACCCGCGGCCGCCGATGCGACGCAGATGGCACCGGCGACCGGTGATTCCGCGGCGGTCGGGCCGCAGTTGGCGTACTCGCAGGCCGACGACCCGGACTTCTACGAGATGCCCGCCGAATCGATCGACGAGTTCGTCCCCGAGCAGGAGGACGAGGAGCCGTACACCGCGATGATCGCGCCGCCGCCGCCGAAGACGCTGCTGATGGGCAGCGCGCTGGGGTTCGTGGTGGTCAGCTTCGCGACGCTGGCGGTCACGGTCGCGATCAACATCCGCCCGGTGGCCGACGTCGAAGCCCAGCCGGTCCCGGCCATTCAGTCGAACACCGTGCCGGGGCGCTTCCTGCCGCCGGTGCCGCACGAGCCGGATCCGGTGGCGTTGCCGGTCGCGGTGGTGTCGCCCGCACCCGCCGCCCCCGCCCCGAGTGTGCGGACCAACCAGAGCCCGGTGAACAACAACGCGCCGGCTCCCCAGGCCCCTGCGCCGCAGCCGCCGCCGGCCGCGCCTGCTCCCGCGCCGCAAGTGCCGGGGGTCCCGATTCCGCCGGTGATCATTCTTCCGCCGTTGAATCCGTTCCCGTTGCCGACGTTCCCGACGCTGACGTCGACGCCGACGACCACCACGACGACGCCGACGACCACCACGACGACGCCGACGACAACGACAACGACAACGACGACGACGACGACCACTCCGACCACGACCACCCCGACGACGACCACCCCGACGACGACCACTTCGAGTTCGGAGGTCACGACCATTCCGATCGAGCCGGTCGAGCCGGTCGAGCCGGTCGAACCCGTCGAACCGGTCTCGCCGCCGGTGATCCAGGCGCCCCCGCACACCCAGGCGCCCGCGTACACGCCGCCCGCGGTTGCACCCGTAGCGCCCGTGGTTCCGGTTGCGCCGGTAGCGCCGGTTGCCCCAGTAGCGCCGGTTGCCCCAGTCGCTCCGGTTGCTCCGGTGATTCCGGAAGCGCCTGCCGTCGAGGCGCCCGTGACGACGGTGCCGGTGTCGCCCTAGGAACTCAGCGGACGGGGGAGTCGATGGAGCAGCTGTCGGCGCAACGGGAGTTCGTGGCGTACGGCCCCTCACACCTGGTTGTGCTCGCGGTGTTCGCGGTCGGGGCCGTTGCGCTGATCTGGTTCGGCCGCAAGCAGACCGAATCGCAGGCCCGGCTGTTCGGCCGCGTGATGGCGATGCTGATCCTGGCGGTATTTGTCGTGGCGCTGGTCTACAAACTGATCCGGCCCACGATGTACACCTCGGTGCCGCTGCAGCTGTGCGATCTGGCGGAGCTCGCGGCGGCCTATGCGTTGTGGTCGCGGCGGCAGTGGGCGTTCGCGCTCGCGTACTACTGGGGTCTCTTACTCAGCACGCAGGCGCTGATCACACCGGACGTGGGCACCGCAGAGGAGGGCGCGCCGGACTTCCCACATCATCTGTTCGACACGTTCTTTGCGCTGCACGTGCTCGTGGTGTGGGCGGCCATCTATCTCACGTGGGGGCGCGGGATGCGGCCGCGCTGGCGTGATTACCGCTTCGCGGCCGTTGCGGCTCTTATCTGGGTGGCATTCACGTTCACCTTCAACACGATCGCGGACACCAATTACGGCTACCTCAACGGAAAACCGCCCACCGCATCGGTTTTGGATGTGATGGGCCCGTGGCCGGTGTACCTGCTCGTGGAGATTGTGATCGTGAGTATCGTGTGGGCCTTGATGACGTGGCCGTGGGAGCGGGCGCGAAGTCGAGCCGCAGCCGGGGTCACCAATACCCGATCATTCGTCCGGCACCGACCGCCGTCATCCAGCTGACCAGCGACGCGCCACCCATCAGAGCCAGTCGTCGCGCTTCGGAGCGGGATGGCTCGCGGGTGGTGACGGCCCGCCACGCCGCGGTGCGGCGCAGTGCGACCGCGTTGAGTAATCCCAGTCCGATGGCCGCGAACTTCACCAGCAGAACGGGATTGTTCGCGTACTCGGAACCGTTGGCCGCCAACAGGCAGATACCGCTGGCGGCGGCGATGGCGAAGCCGGCCATCGCTACCGGTGCGGCGATGGTGGCGATCGGTGCGATGGGTGCGCGGCGCCACGCGCCCACCAGCCGCAGATCGAGAACGAGGACGGCACCGAACAGCGTCGCGACACCGAACACATGAATGACGTTGACGATCGGATATGTCCACGGGCCAGTGTCGCGCATGAACACGCCGAGAGCGGATGACTCGAGCCAGGTGAGCGCGTCAGTCAATTGCGTTCGGGGTAGACGTCGAACACGGTGTCGTTCCACGTGAGGCGCTCGGTCTTGACTTCGAGGGTGGCCTCGTCGAGATGCCGGTGGCCGCTCGCGGTCACGGTCGCGCCTTCGGGAACGGCGTCCTCGGTCAGTCCGGCCTGGGCGGTGCGCGACGACGGGGCGAACACCAGGTCCCACAGCTCGTCATCGACTTGGATCTGGGCGGTGGCGTGCGGACCGGCAAGGCTGACGGGCGTCGCAAGCGTCCCGGTGATTTCGAACTGCTCGTCCTGGTACTCGCTCCAGCCGTGATGGGCGCTGACCTGCGGTGCTAGCGCCACGGCGACGAGTGCGACGGCGGCAAGGACGATGATCCAGTTGGAGTGCTTCCGCATAGTCGGACCTCCTGATAAGAGCGTACTCGGGTAGCGGATTCAGCAGAATCGAGTACTCGACTACTCTCGTGCGCGGTTTCTCTGGCACCGAACATGGGTCCATGTCCGGAGTGTCGTTGACCCAGAGTTCCGCGCAGACGGTTCGCGCGCTGAGCATTCTGCGGCCAAGCACTATGCTCCGCACCGTATCTCGCCTGGATTCAGCTTTTCCCAATCCACACTCCGTGATCGACGCGCTTCGTGGTTCGCTGAGGCCGACGTCGTTCTCGTTGCCCCGGGTCGCTCCGGTCGGCCACCTTCCTGTGGGCCGCATGGTTGAGATTCCCAATCGCGGCAGCACCTACGTGGTGGACACCGGCCCCGTCGACGGCGGTCCGACGTTTGTGATGCTGCACGCGCTGACCTGCACGGGGCTGTTGACGTGGTATCCCTCGCTGGAGATGCTGCGTCACTTCGGACGTGTGGTCGTCTTCGACCAGCGGTGGCACGGCGCCGGTATCGCCTCACCGCGTTTCCTGCTGGAGGACTGCGCCGACGACGTCGCCGCCTTGGCCGACGAGCTCGGCATCGAAACGTTCATCCCTGTCGGTTACTCGATGGGATCGCTGGTGGCGCAGCACGTGTGGCGGCGCCACCGAGACAGGGTCGATGCGTTGGTGCTCTGCGCCGCGGGAGCGTCCTTCGGCCGTGCCGCCCATGAGCGGCTGGCGACCGGTGTCTCGGCCGCGCTCGTGGACGCTTTCGGTCCGCGGCCAGGGCCCGGCGCGGTGCAGTTGACTGTCGCCGACGACGCTGTGACCGACGACCGGGAGTGGGCGATGGGGCAACTGCGGTCAACCGGCTACGGGGCGATGTTGGGGGCGTTGGCCGAAATCACCCGGTTTGATTCCACGCGCTGGATCGCTGACATCGATGTCCCGACCTCGGTGCTGATACCGCTGCGTGACCGCGTGATCCCGCCGCGACACCAGCGTTGGCTGGCCGAACAGATACCGGACGCGGAGATCGTGACCGTCGATGCGGGACATACCAGCTGCACGATGCAGTCGGAGTCGTTCGTGCCGGGTCTGCGGTCCGCCGTCGAGTCGGTGTTGGAGCGAACCACGCGCTCGCGCAGTACAACTGCTGCAGTGTCCGCGTAGTTTTCGAGGGTTACGCGGGTGCGCGCTCGATCTGGTCGATCCGCAGCATCCTGGTGATGACCTTGTCGAGCTCGCCGTCGTCGAAGATCTTCTTCCAGTCGTCGCGCACGATGCTCTCGCGGCCGTAGTCCATCGCGATCAGGCACGCATCGGAGAAGGGGTTCGAGCCGCGCAGCGTGTTGGCCAGCGCCACCTGAACATGGCCGAAAAGCATTGCCTTGGCGGCCGCTTCGGGCACGCCGACGGTGTGCACGGTCTCGTGCAGGGCCTCCTTGAGCAGACCGCCCACCATGCACGCCACCGTTTCGACCAGCGTCGGCTCCAGCACGGCGAGCTGCTTGACGGTCACCCAGTGCACGTCAAGAACCGGGCCGTAGCTGACCCGCACCACGCCCTCGACGAGCTCGCGTGCCTCGTCGGTGCCGTTCTCGAACGCCGCGACAACCTCCTGCGGGGCGGCGATGCCACCGAACGTGTCGGCGTGCTGTTCCTTGGTGGTGCGCTCCAGGAACACCGAAGGATGGCAAGGGTGGGCGCACGCGTACGCGATGTCGTCGCGCCGGTACAGCAGGTTGGCATACGCTGCGGCCGGATCCAGGGTCAGCAGGATCGCACCGCTCTTCATCGCGGGCACCACACCGGCCGACACCTTGCCGAGAACCACATCGGGCACGGCGAGGATGACGACGTCGCTCTGCGCAACCGCGTCGTCGGTGTCGGTCAGCTCGCGGCCAAGCCCGGTGATCAGCTCACGGCCGTGCGGTGAGTTCTCGCAGTAGAGCACCCGGTAGTCGCTCTTGGCGAGGTTGTTCGAAATGCGTTGTCCCATTTTGCCTCCGGCGCCGACAACGCTGACGGTGACTGGCTGGTTGGTCATGACTTGCTCCTCAGATACTTGACACTGTGTTCGGTCCATTGGGCTTCGAGCAGGGATGTCGCCTCGGCGTCGTCCTGCCACGGGAGCCAGTGCTCCACGATTTGGTTGATTCCCCGCGACGCAGGATCCACGACGGCGATCATCTCGTCGTAATCCAGCAGCCCTTCGCCCAGCGGGCAGCCGGTCAGCGTGAAGCCGACCCACCCCGCCTGCCGGGTGAACGCGAAGTCCTTGATGTGCATGTTCTTGACGTACGGTGCGGTGCGCTCGACGACGTCGTTCGGCAGCTCCAGCCCGGCGACGCAGTTGGCGGGATCCAGGCAGATGCCGAGGTGGTCGGACCCGACGTCTTCGACGACGCGGATCAGGTCCGCGGTCGGGACTTGTTCGTACGTCTCTAAAGCGACTGTCACACCCTGGGTTTCGAACGCGGGCAGCGCGGTCTTGAGTAGTTCGACTGCTTCGGTGGCTGTCGGCTTGTGCGTGGCGGTGTGCAGCATGGAGCGCAGCGTGCTCGCACCGAGATGGCCGCACATTTCGAGATAGTGGTGCAGGTGAGCGGGCTCGACGCCCCTGGTGCCGAGTTCGAGCTCGATGTGCAGGTCGGCGGCGGTGGCACGGAGGTCGGCCAGTTCGGAGGGGGAAAGGGATTCCACTGCCGGGTAGTCGCAGATCTGAAAGACCGTGCAGCCCAGCTTGTTTGTCTGCTCGAGCATGTCCTGCAGCGACAGCTTGCGCCAGAAGAACGCGTAGGTGCTCAGGCCGATCGCCATTGCGGTCCTCCCTCGGTGAGCTCGACGACTTCGTCCAGTATCGACCCGACCGCCGCCGGGTCATGGGCGAAGCGCCCGAGGAACAGCCCGTCCACGCCGTCGCCGAGTTGCGTCAGCAGCCCGGGCTTGGCGCTGCCGCCGTAGATGACGTGTCCCTCCGCGACCGTCGAAAGGTGGGCGCGCAGCGCGGTGCACACCGCGGCGATGTAGGGCGCTGATGCTGGTTCGGCCGCGCCGATGGCCCACACGGGTTCGTAGGCCACCACAACCGGCCCCGTCGCGAGCGACAATGCCGAATCCAGTTGCGCGACACACTCGGCCGTCGCGGCCTGGGCCGAGCTGCGACGCTTCTCGCCGACGCACAGCACCGGGGTGAGGAAGTTGCGGAACGCGGCCGCGGTCTTGGCGGCGATGGTGGCGTCGTCCTCGTCGAAGAGTCGACGGCGTTCGGCGTGCCCGATTTCGACGTAGTCACAACCGAGTTCGACCAATTGCGCCCCGCTGACCTCGCCGGTGAAGGCGCCCGAGTCCTCCCAGAACAGGTCCTGGCCGCCGATGCGCACCGGCGTGGACGCGAACACTTCACCGACCTCGGCCAGGTATGGATGCGACGGCAGCACCACCAACCGTGCGTGATCCTCAGTCACCGCCGGATGGGAGCGAGCGATGTCCGCGACCGCGCGGCACCACTCGATCGTGCGGCGCCGCCCGAAGTACATCTTCAGGCTGATACCGATAGTCAGTGTCGACATCTAGCAGGTACCGCTCAATTCATAGGACTCCAGGACCTGCAGTTTGTCCGCGGACGCCGACGTTTCGTCGAAGTGGTAGGTCAGCCATTCGCGGGTCAGCCGGCGGGCCAGCTCGAGGCCGATCACCCGCTGGCCGAGCGTCAGCACCTGGGCGTTGTTGCTCAGCACGGACCGTTCCACCGAGAAGCTGTCGTGGGCGGTGACCGCGCGAATGCCCGGCACCTTGTTCGCCGAGATCGCCACGCCGAGGCCGGTGCCGCAGACCAGCAGCGCGCGGTCGGCCTGCCCGGCCGCGACCAGTTCGGCCGCCGCCACCGCGATCCGCGGATACGGATCGTGTTCGTCGTCGCCGACACCCACGTCGGTGACCGATTCGACCAGCGGGCTGGCGGCCAGGTCACGCTTGAGCGCCTCTTTGTAGTCGAAGCCTGCGTCGTCGGAGCCGACGACGATGCGGAGTTTCTTCACGTTCGTCTCCTTCATGGTCAGCAGCTGCCGATGAGCGCGTTGGACACGGCGCGCAACGCGAGCGCGAGCGAGACCGCACCGGCGTCCGGTGTGCCGTAGCTCTTTTCGGCAAGCGGACGGGCCCTGCCGATCTTCGGTGTCAGCTGGGCGGTGGCTTGTGCGGCGTCCTCGGCCACGCGGGCGGTGTGCGCCATGGCCGCGCCGAGACCCTGACCGTCCGCCGCCGCTTCTTGCATTGCGTCACTGGCCGGCGCCAGCACGTCGACAAGCGTCTTGTCGCCGAGCTTGGCCTTGCCAACCGCCTGGATGTTGCGCAGCGCCGCTGTGAGCCCGTCACTGATGGTCGTGGTGTCGGGCTTGTCTTCGTCACCCAACCCGGAAGCGATGGCCCGCAAGCCAACTCCCCACAACGCCCCTGAGGTGCCGCCGGCCCGGTCGGCCCACGCGTCACCGGCGAGGCTGAGCATGGTGCCGGCGCCTGCCCCGCTCTCGAGGGCCGCTTTGGCGGCGTCGACGGCGGCCTTTGCGCCACGCTGCATGCCGATGCCGTGGTCGCCGTCGCCTGCCACCGCGTCGATGTCGCCGAGGCGTAGGGCGTGCTCGTCGATGGTCTCGCGGATCGCGACCAGCGCGGCGAACACCGTGCGGGCGGCGTCGCGGGATGCGTCGCTGCCGCGTGCCAACGGCTCGTCTTCGGCCTCGGCCACCGAGATGGCCGCGACGGAGGCGGCCGCGTCGATGTTGCCCTTGCGGAACGCCGCGGTCTGCACTGGCAGCGTCCAGTAGTGCTCGAGTTCGTCGTCGAGCCAGAACAGGGTCAGCGACAGGCCGGCGAGGTCGTAGCTGGTGACGAACTCACCCACCTCGGGGTGCACGATCTCCACGCCTTCGCTCTTGAGCAGCTGTGCGACCCTGCGGTACACCACGAACAGCTCTTCGTGCTTGACGGTTCCTAACCCGTTGAGGATCAGGCCGACTCGCGCTCCGCGCGCCGATTCCAGATCGGCGGGCAGGTCCTGCAGCAGCCGGGACACCAGTAGTTCGGCCAGCGCGTCCGCGGACGGGGTGGCGACCTCACCGGTGCCGGGTTCGCCGTGGATGCCAAGCCCGACGGCCATCCGCCCTGCGGTCACCGTGAACAGCGGCTCGGGTGCACCTGGCAGGGTGCAGCCGGAGAACGCGACGCCGAAGGACCGGGTGCGGTCGTTGGCTCGGGAGGCGACGCGGTGCACTTCGTCGAGCGGCAGTCCGGCCTCGGCGGCCGCGGCGGCCGCCTTGAACACTGTGAGGTCACCTGCGATGCCGCGGCGCTTCTCGATCTCATCTGCGGATGCGCTGGCGATGTCGTCGGTGACCGCCAATGTCTTTGTGGGAATGCCTTTTTGGTTGAGTGCTTCGGCGGCCTCTGTGCAGTTCAGCACGTCGCCCGCGTAGTTGCCGTAGGTGAGCAGCACTCCCGCGTCGGCCGACACCGCGGTGGCGACCGAACTGATCTGCTTGGCCGACGGCGAGGCGAAGATGTTGCCGACGGCGGCGCCGTGGGCAAGGCCCGGCCCCACCAGGCCCGCGAAGGCCGGGTAGTGGCCTGCCCCACCTGCGAGGACGACCGCGACGGTGCCGGGTGTCGGCGCCGCGGCCCGGGTGACACCTCCAGGCACGCGACGGACGAGATGGGGATGGGCGGCGACGAAACCTTCGAGGACCTCGTCGGCGAATGCCGTTGGGTCGTTGAAGAGGTAGGTCATCGGAGCGCCTCGCTAACGGGGATGTCCTCGACGGCCGGAGCGCCCGAAGGGGTGGCGTCGCCGCGCCGGCTCAGCGCGACCATCAGCACACCGGACATCAGCATCAGCCCGCCGACCACGAACATCGGCAGCACGTAGGAGCCGCTGAAGTCCTTGAGCCATCCGGTGACGTAGCCAGCGGCGAAGCCCGCGACGTTGCCGAAGGTGTTGATCAACGCGATGCCGACGGCCGCGGCCGCACCGGTGAGGAACTTCGCGGGCACCGTCCAAAAGTTCGGAAGGGCAGCGAAAATCGCGCAGGCCGTCACGGTGATGACCGCGACGGTGGCGGCCGGTGAACCCATGAACAGCGCCAGGGGAACGCTCAATCCGCCGACCACCGCGGGACCGGCGATGTGCCAGGTGCGGATGCCGCGCCGGGTGGCGTCGCGCGACCACAGCAGCAGCACGACGGCCGCGGGCAGGTACGGGATCGCGGTGATGAGGCCCTTCTCGAACACGTTGAAGGTGGTGCCGAACTGCTCCTGGAACCCGTTGATGATGGTGGGCAGGAAGAACGCCAGCGCGTAAAGGCCGTAGATGAAGCCGAAGTAGATGAACGCCAGCGTCCACACCCGGCCGCTGCGGACCGCGGCCAGCATGGCGCCCTTCTCGGAGTGACCGCCGGTCTTGGCGCGGGCCTCGGTAACCAGCTCACCGGTCAGCCACGACTTCTCTTCTGCGGTCAGCCATTTGGCGTCGGCCGGCTTGTCGGTCAGGTAGAACCAGGCCACGATGCCGATCAGGATCGCTGGCAGCGAGACGCACAGGAACATGAAGCGCCAGCCTTCGAGGCCGAAGACGCCGTCGGCGGAGATCAGCGCGCCGGCCAGCGGTGCGCCGATGACAGTCGTCAGCGGCTGGGCGACGTAGAACAGGGCCAGCACCTTGCTGCGATAGCGGGCGGGCACCCACAGGCTCAGGAACAGGATCGCGCCTGGGAAGAAGCCGGCTTCGGCGACGCCGAGCAGCACGCGGAGGAAGTAGAGGCCCTCGACGTTCTGGACGAACGTGAACGCCAGCGACACCAGGCCCCAGGACACCATGATGCGGGCCAGCCACTTGCGGGCGCCGAACTTGTGCAGCGCGATGTTGCTCGGGATCTCCAGCACGATGTAGCCGATGAAGAAGATGCCCGACGCCAGGCCGAACTGCGCGGCGGTCAGGCCGAGGTCCTCGTTCATGCCGTTGGGGCCCGCGAACGAGATGGCCGTGCGGTCGAGGTAATTGATGAAGAACATCAGCGCGACGAACGGGACCAGCCGTACCGCGATCTTGCGGATGGCTGACCGTTCGACGGCCGACGGTGTCGTCGCCGGGGCCGCAGTGGCCATGTGGACTCCTACGTGCTTGCTCTGAGTTTTCAGGGGTGCCGCGACTACTGCCTATGAGCAGTGGCCGCAAATGCGCGCGACGTGATGTTAGGCACACGGTTTCCAGCGCGAATAGCCAGCGTGAACGGAATCTCATCCGCTATCGGCACTGTGCTGGGTGTTCTGGTGACTGCGGCTGAATTAAGCCGCGTCCCGAGACTGCGGGTGAGAATCCGTTCAGTCCGCCAGCAGCTCGGCGGCGGCGTCGTCGACGACGAGGTCGGTGACCGCACCGGCCAACAACGCGGCCTTGATGATCAATGCCTTGTCGGCACCCACCGCGACGCAGAGGCGACGCCGGATGCGCGTGAGTGCTTCGAGGGGCAGTCCGCTCGAGCGGGTGTTGAGCGGGACCGAGTCGGTGGAGCCGTCGGCGCGCAGGAACACCGTGCCCAGTTCACCGACGACACCGCTTTCGGCGAGCGCCCGCAGGTCGTCGCGCTGCAGATAGCCCGCGCGGTACAGGTGGCCGGGGATGCGGCTGTTGAGCGCGCTGACCGAGAACACCGCGAGGTTGGCGCGCTCCTGCAGCCGCAGCACGCGTTGCACACTGCTCTCACTCCAGATGGCCTCGCGCGTCGACGCCTTGTCGAAGAAGGCGGGCACCGGAAAGTGGTGCACGCGCGCGCCGAACGCCGCCCCGAAGCGGCCGAGCGTTCCTGCCGCGTATTCGGTGCCCGACGAGAAGGTGTTGCCCGCGCCGCTCATCTGGATGATCTGCAGGCCGGGCACGACGCCGGGCGACAGGCTGCGGGCGAGGGTCGCGATGGTGCCGCTCCACGCGACCGCGATGGACAGGTCGGGTGCCAGGCTGGCGCGCAGCACGGTGGCGGCCTGGGCGGCGGCGTGCCGGAGGCGGTCGGAGTCGTTGGCGGTCTCCGGTGGGGCGACGACGGTGACGTCGACGTGGTAGCGCTCGGCGATGAGCCGCTCGAGGGTGGCGGCGGCGCGGCGGTCGCGGTGCACGGTGATCTCGACGAGGCCCGACGTGCGGGCTTCGCTGATCATCCGCGACACGGTGGCCCGCGAGCAGCCGAGGGCGTCGGCGATCGCGTCCATGGTCATCTGCTCGAGGTAGTACATCTCGGCGGCCCGCATCACGCTGGCGGCGCGGGAGCCGGCGGTCACGCGAAATGTTCCGAGACAGCGGCCATTACGACGGCGAACGATGCGGCGCCGGGATCGGCGTGGCCGAGACTGCGGGCGGCGAGCGGGCGGGCCCTGCCCAGCCTCGGGGTGAGGGAGGCGGTGGCGTCGGCGGAGCGGCGGGCGGCGTCGGCGGCGTTCACCCAGGCGGCGCCGAGCGGAAGGCCGGCGCCCATGTCGCCCTCGAAGCTCTCCACGAATGGCAGGAAGGCGTCGACGAGGGTCTTGTCGCCGAGTCGTGCGTTGCCGTACGCGGTGACCGCGTCGAGCGCGGCGCGCAGTGCGTTGGTGGTGACGTCGGGTGAGACGGACTCGTCGGACATCACGCGTGCGGCGGCGCGTAGGCCGGCACCCCACAGCGCGCCGGAGGTGCCGCCTGCGCGGTCACTCCACGCGTCGGCGGCGAGGAGCAGGGTGGTGGCGGCGCCTGCGTCCTCGGCGGCGGCCCGTTGTGCGGCGGCGGCCGCAGCCCGTGCGCCGCGGGCCATCACGCGGCCGTGATCGCCGTTGCCCGCGACGGCGTCGAGGTCGTCGAGCTCCGTCTCGTGCTGAGCAAGGGCGGCCGACACCGATTCCAGTGCTGCCACAATGCTTTTGGCGATGAGTCGGGATGCCTGCGATGCGGTCGGGATGGCGCGGGCGGCGGGCTGCTGAATGGGTCGGGCCGCGGGGACCGGCTCCATGGCGATCTTGCGGTAGGCCGGGGTGTTGGCCGGGGCGCACCACAGGGCGCGGGATTCGTCGTCGAGCCAGCCGATGGTCAGCGAGACGCCTGCCATGTCGAGGCTGGTGACGAGTTCGCCGACTTCGGGATCGATGACTTCCACCCCTGCGGCTTCCAGGCGGGGGGCGACTTCATGCCAGAGGACGAAGAGTTCTTCGTACCGGGTGGCGCCCAAGCCGTTGACGAGAACGGCTGCCTGCGTGGCATTTTCGGGGCGTTCGACCAGGACGCGTTCGACAAGAAGGCTCGCGAGGTCGGCGGCGCCGAGGATGGGTTGTTCGGAGATGCCTGCCTCGCCGTGCAGGCCGAGGCCGACGGCCATTTGGCCGGGGGCAAGCGTGAACAGGGGCGCGGCCGACCCGGGTGGGGTGCAGCCGGAGAAGGCGACGGACAGCGACGCGGTGCGCTTGTTGACCATGTCGGCGACAGCCGCGACGCCGTCGAGGTCGTAGCCGGCCTCGGCCGCGGCGGCCGCGACTTTGATGACGATGAGGTCGCCCGCGGTGCCGCGTCGCAGCGGCCGGTCTTCTGGCGGCGCGGAGGCCAAGTCGTCGGTGACCACGACGGAGCGCGCGGGGACTCCGGCGGCGATGAGCTGGTCGCGGGCGGCGTTGAAGTTGAGCACGTCGCCCGCGTAGTTGCCGTAGGACAGGAAGATGCCGCCGCCGGCGTCGGCGGCGAGGGCGACCGAGACGATCTGTTGGGCCGACGGGGAGGCGAAGACGTCGCCGACGACCGCGCCGTCGGCCATGCCGGGGCCCACCCATCCGGCGAAGGCGGGATAGTGTCCGGTTCCCCCGCCGATGACGACGGCGACCTTGCCGGGGGTTGGCGGGCCTGCGCGCACCAGACCACCGGGGACCTGCTGCACGTACTTCGGGAAGGCGCCGGCGAATCCGGACAGCGCCTCGCCGGAGAAGTCGGCGGGATCGTTGGAGATCTTGGTCATCGGTACCTTCGCTCAAGGTTGTGCGCGATTCTATGGGTATGCCATCTGCGCGAGCGGCCGTTGCCGTTGGGACGGTCCTGCTGGCAGTCGTGGCGTGCACGCGTAGCGATACGGCGCCGGTGGACCAGAGCGCGCCGGCAGCGCCGATGACGTCAGCTGCGGCCCCCACCCTTGAGCCGCCGCCGGTTGCCGCGCCTGCCGCGCCTGACTTCGCAGCGGTGCCCCAGCTGATCGACGACGCGATTGCGGCACGTCAGCTGCCCGGTGCGGTGGTTGTGGTCGGGCACGGCGGCAAGGTCGTGTTCGAGAAGGCTTATGGCGTACGCAAGCTCGACGGCGACCAGGGGCTCGATGGCAAGCCTGCGCCCGCGGAGCCTATGACAACGGACACGATCTTCGACATGGCGTCGTTGACGAAGCCCCTTGCCACGGCGACGGCCGTCATGCAGCTGTACGAGCAAGGCCTGGTGCAGTTGGACGATCCCATGCAGAACTACCTGCCGGACTTCAACCCGTCGAACGATCCGCAGCGGGCATCGGTGACGGTTCGGATGCTGCTGACGCACTTTTCAGGGGAAGCGGGCGAGGTCGACATCAGGGATTCGTGGGGTCTCGACGGAGCCTCGAAAGCGGAAGGGCTTCATCGCGCGCTCACGGCACCGTTGCAGCTTGCCCCGGGCGAGGAGTTCCGCTACTCCGATATCAACTACCTTCTGCTCGGCGCGCTGATCGAACAGGTCACGGGCGAGGCGGAAGATGTCTACGTGCAGCGCAATGTCTTCGCTGCGTTGGGCATGCGCGACACCCGGTTTCTTCCTTCGGCCAAAGCCTGTGGGCCGCACGAGATTAGAGGCGCGGCGATTGGGTGGGCGCCGGGTGCGGTGGCCGAGTGCCCCGCGGATTCGTGGAGTACGGATCTGTTATCGCGGATCGCGCCGACGGCGATCGACGAGGACGGCAGAGCCGAACCGGCCAGCAATCCGGATCTCGATCGCCTCCTTCGGGGCACGGTGCACGACACGACGGCGCGGCGGATGGGGGGAGTGGCCGGGCATGCCGGTGTGTTCTCCACCGCGCAGGATGTCAGTTCTTTTGCGCAGGCCCTGCTGGATCGGCTGGCGGGCCGGCCGAGCGAGTTTCCGCTGACGCAAGCGACTTTGGAGTTGATGACGACTCCGCAGCAGCCCGGGCACAGCGGGGAGCAACTGCAGGCGGCAAACGCGGCAGTTAAATTCCCGCCGAACTATCCGGCGATCGAGGGGCAGAACCTGCGTGGTTTGGGCTGGGACATCGACACGTTCCTTTCGGTGCCGCGGGGCACGATCTTTCCGGTCGGTAGCTTTGGCCACACGGGCTTCACCGGGACGACGTTGTGGATGGATCCTGGCTCGGATACCTATGTGGCGCTGCTGTCGAATTCGATCCACGTGCGGGGCAGTCGACCGATCCAGAAGTTGCGGGGTGAGGTGGCGACTGCGGTGGCCAGGGCGCTGCACCTCTACGGCAGCGGCTGACTAGGTGGGCCGGCGTCACACCAGCTGCAGCACTGACACGGTGTCGCTGCCGCCGTTGGTGACGTAGGCACGAGTGCCATCGGGGCTGATCGCAATCGAGTGCGGCAGGAAGCCGACGTCGACCGTCTTGATGACGTTGTTGGTCGCGGTGCTGATCACCGACACCGTGCCGTCCGCCTCGTTGACCACGTAGACACGGGTGCCGTCAGGGCTGACCGCCAAGCCGCGCGGATTCTCGCCCACGTTGATGGTGTCGATGAGGGCGTAGGTGTTGGCGTTGCGCACCGACACCGTCCCTGATTCGCCGTTGGTGATGTACACCCGGGTGCCGGAGGGGCTGAACCCGACAGCGCGCATCCAGCCGTCGTTGGTGTCGAAATGGGTGACGTTGTTGTTCAATATCCCGACCACATCGAGCCAGTCGATCTGCGTCGCCACGAAGACTTGAACGCCGCCGGGGCGCAACGCGATTCCTTGACCGGTGCCGTTGAGCATGGCCTTGGACAGGACGGTGTTGGTGGTGGCGTCGATCGTGACCATCGCGCTCCCGTACTCCTGGGCGGCCAGGACGTAGACGCGGGTGCCGCCCGGGCTCACCACGAGACGCTCCGCGCTTTCGCCGACCGGGATGGTCGCGATGACGGTGTTGTTGAGCGTGTTGATGACCGACACGGTGCCAGGCAGCAGGTTCGTGACGTACGCGCGATTGGCCTGCGGGTTGAACGCCACGTCGCGCGGAAAATCTCCGACGGAGAAGGTGCCGACGACATTGCCGGTCGCGACGTTAATGATCGACACGGTGTCGTCGAGGGCGTTGGCGACGTACGCGCGGGAACCTTCCTGACTGAATGCCACCCCATCCGGGCCATTGCCGACCTCGATGGTGTCGATGACCTTGACCGGATTGATCTGACACCCTGCCGGGCACTGCGCGTCGACGACCACCTCGACAGCCGTCTCGGTGGTGCGGCCGAAGTCGCGTTTGAACAGGAAGTCCAGGCCGTGCAGATGGAAGCCGACGTCGGCGGCCTTGACCACGAAAACATCTGTGCCGCCGACGGCAGCGAACTCACGGCTTGGCGTGTAGGTGAATGTGCCGTCCGGGTTGACCACCACCGATCCCTTCTCCGGCGCGTCGGTAACGGTAAACGTCATCGGGTCCCCGTCGGCGTCGACCGCACCGAGGTCACCGGTCAGCGCGGTCACCACGCGGCCATCGACGATATGGGTGGTCTCGACCGGGTTGTAGTTGATGGTCGGAGTCTGGTTGAAGAACGTTCGTTGGATTTCGCGGCGTGCCCAGGCCAGCAATCCCCACAAAAACGGCTGGGCGACCGGTGTGGCGGGAGCGGTGCTCATCGACGGTCCCAGCCCCAGCCAGCCCAGCAGCACCGACACGACCCCGTAGGGACCCACCTCGGCGGATTGCACGACGGGCGTGTCCACCACGGCAGCTGGCGCATCCGTGGTGACGGCGCCGGCGGTGTTGCTCGCCGGCGTCACCGTCAACGCAGCGCCGGTCTGGGCAGGACCCGTACCGCGAGCCGCCGGCACCGCGGCGTCCTGCGGCATGTCGACGGCCACGGCCACGGACGGCGCCGCCGTGACCCCGTCGTTGTCTGAAGGGCCAGTGAGAGTGAGGGGCACGAAAGCAGGCGCGGACGAGTTCCGCGAGACCGTCGGCTCTTTCGGCGTGTTCGCTTCCGGGTCGACGGCGGGCCCGGGTTCCGCAGGTTCCTCGGTGTCTGTTTCCAGGTCTTCCGGTGTTGGCGATGTGTCCTCTTCGGTGGACGCGGCGGTCTCCTCGTCGTCCGGTTCAGCGGTGCCGGCGGTGGCCGACGCATCGTCGTCGTCGGCTGCCACTCGATGCGTCAGCTTCCGCCGCAGACTGCCCATCGCCCGAAGTGTCCGCTGACGCAGCCGGTCTCGAATCGTGCGTCGACACCGATGGCGATGACGGCGATGCCTCCGCAGACGAGGAGTCTGGTGCTGACGACGAATCCGCCGAAGTATCGGCGACCGCGACCCCTGGGGTGCCGGTCACGGCTGCCCCAATGCCCAGAACGACCGCCAGTGCACCTACGCGGCCGATGTATTTTGCGTTACCCATCGCGGGACCTCCCGATACACAAACGCCCAGTGCACGATTGCAATGCGCTTGCCAGAGAAACTAAGTCCGCTGCGACGGCCCAGGTGGGGTAGTCGACTACCCCAATTGCTCCCACATCTGTGGCTCTACCGGCCAGGACCCATTTCCTGTCGGCAACCCACGTTCACATGTGAGCGAGGCCCCAGCCCCCCATTCGGTCTAAGCGGTCAGCCCTTCAGCAGCTCGCCGACATGGGCACTGACCGAATCCGCAAGGCCCTGAAGGTCGTAACCGCCTTCGAGCACCGAGACGAGACGGCCTTGGCAGTGCATCTCCGCCGATTCCATCAATTTGCGTGTGGCCCAGGCGAAGTCGTCGGCCGTCATGCGCAACGAACCGAGCGGATCGCGTTCGTGCGCGTCGAACCCGGCGGAGAGGATAATGAGCTCCGGCTGAAAGGTGTTGAGCGCAGGCAGAATTTTGTTCGCAAAAGCTTTGCGCAGTTCGGCGCCGCCGTCGCCGGGTGCCAGGCGCGCGTTGAAGATGTTTCCGACGCCGGTTTCCGATTCTGCGCCGGTGCCGGGAAAGAGCGGCATCTGGTGGGTCGAGGCGTAAAGCACGCTGGCGTCGGAGTAGAAGATCTCCTGCGTGCCGTTGCCGTGGTGAACGTCGAAATCGACGATCGCGACGCGCCCCAGCCCATGCTTCTCCTGCGCGTAACGCGCGCCGATGCTGATGTTGTTGAACAAGCAGAACCCCATGGCCTGTTCGATGCCGGCGTGGTGGCCCGGCGGGCGGCACGCGACGAAGGCGTTCTGCACTTCGCCGTCGAGGACCTTGCCCACCGCCTGGACGGTGGCGCCGACGCCGCGGAGCACGACCTCCCACGTCGAGGGCTCCATCATGGTGTCGCCGCCGTCGAGATAGACGTAACCCTCGCTGGGGCGGGCGGCTTCGAGCTCATCGACGTATCGGTTGGTGTGTACGTAGCGCGTCGTATCGAGATCGGCGACTTCGGCCTCGTCGCGCACCAGCTCGTCGAAATGCGGCTCGCCGAGTGCTGCCATCACCGCTCGGTAGCGATCAGGCCGCTCCGGATGCCCGGCAGCGGTCTGGTGGTTGGCGAAGGCCGGGTGGTGGAGAAGCAGAGTATTCGTTCGCATACTGTATGCAACCTAGCACGTCGGGTGGCGGAAACTCACGGTCGTGGCCAAGTCTCGGGCAGGCCATGGCCGCCGTCGGCCACCACCACCGTTCCCGTGATGAACGAGGCCGACTCGTGGGCGAGAAAGAGCACGCACGCGCCGATCTCCTCCGGTGTACCACTGCGCCCGATCGGTCCCGCCGCCGCGGCTGCGGCCTCGAACGGCAACTGCGAATCGGTGGAGATGTAGCCCGGCGCAACCACATTCACGGTAACGCCGTCCGCGACGACCTCCAAGGCCAGCGCCCGCGACAAACCCACTAGGCCCGCTTTCGCGGCGGTGTAGGTCGACTGACCCGGCATCGCGTTCACCGTGCCCGTGGTCGACCCGATTGAGACGATCCGCCCGTATCCCGCCGCCGTCATCAGCGGCACCACCGACCGGCACATGAGAAACGCCGTCGTGAGGTTGCGGGCCAGCGCCGCATCCCAGTCTGCCAGCGACATCTGCGCGACGTCGTCGTCGGCGTCCCATCCCGATGACACCGACGTCATGCCGGCGTTGTTCACCAACACGTCGACGCGGCCCCACCGATCCACTGCGGCGCGCACCAGAGCGTCGGCCGCCCCATCGACGGTCAGGTCGGCGATCACGCCGATAGCGGCGTCGCCGAGTTCGGCGGCCCGCTGATGCACGCGCTCGGAGGTAGCGCCAAGCACCACCCGGCCGCCCTCCGCGACGAGCGCGCGGGCGACCGCCGCACCGATGCCGCCCGGTGCTCCGGCGCCGGTCACGATCGCCACCCGGTCCTCAAAGCGCGCCACGAGTTCAAACCTACTACGGCAGCGGCTGAACCTTGGAAGTTGCTGTGAGGGAATAAAATCCGACGCGACGAAGTTATCTTGCCGCGTGCCTGCCCCAGTCTCTGACACCGCCAAGCTGATCTGATGCGCCAGGGACCTCTCGCCGGACGGTATCCGGCAGTGGCCGCCATGGTCACCCTCGCATTGATTCCGTATTTAGCTCTGTCGTCGGCGATCGACCCGCTGGTGCCGATCATCTCGGCGGAACTGCATATGTCGACCCAGGCGATGACCCTGAGCTCGGGGTTGGGCAATGCGGCGTACGCGGTGGGTACGGTCCTTGCGGTTCAGTTCGCCCAGCACCTGCCGCAGCGCAGGATGCTGCTCGGCTACGCGGTGGTGCTGGCGACGGGGTCGGTGGTTGCCGCGGCCGCGCAGAACTCGGGCATGTTCATCGGCGGACACATCTTGCAAGGCCTGGCGACGAGCATGCTGCTGATCGCCGCCGCACCGCCGCTGACGATCGGCTTTCCTCGAGACAAGCTCCGCAACACCGCGGTCATCATGAACATGTGCATCTTCGGGGCGGTGGCACTCGGCCCGCTCATCGGGGGTGTGCAGGCCGAGGCGCATGCGTGGCGCCCATTGTTCTGGATCGTCGCCGGCGTCGCAGTGCTGGCTTTGATCTTGGCGGCGTTGACATTTGAAGATGCACCCCCGGCGGACCTCGACGCGCCGCGCGATTTGAAGGCGATCGCGTTGGCGACGGTCGGGTGCACGGCCGCGTTCGTGGGTGCAGCGCAGTTGACCACGCACGCGTTCAGCGACGTGGCGGCGAGCGGGCCGATGTTCGGTGGACTGGCGCTGATCGTCGTGTTGATCGTCTACCAGTTCAGGGCCAGGCGTCCGCTGCTGACGGTCCGCACGATGATGACGAGCGCGATCCCGGTGGCAGGAGTGGGTGTCGCGTTGTTCGCCGCGGCGGCCTCGGTGGCGGCCACGGCGTTGACGGCGAACGTGTTGATGCAGAACTTCAGCGCGGTTCAGGTGGGGCTGTTGTATCTGCCGGAGGTCGGCGGCGCGATCGTGATGGCGTTCGTGTTCGGGTTCGTCATCACCCGGCGGGCAATGCACTACCTGCCGTTGGTGGGGATGGCGTTGTTGGCGGCGGGGATCGTGGTGTTCCTGTTCGCGCTGCCGGGGAATGTGCCGTTGGTGTTGATCGCCTCGGGGTTGACGGGCCTGGCGTTGGGCGCGACGGTGGCGCCGGCGTTGTTTGTGGCGGGGTTCTCGCTAAAGTCGGCGAGCCTGCAGCGGGTGTTCGCGATCATCGAGTTGTTGCGGGCGGTGGCGGCGTTCATGGTGGCGCCGATCCTGGCGCATGTGGCGGATGCGTTGCCGGGTGATTTGGCTGCGGGCACGGGTGTGACGTTGTTGATCGGCCTGGGGTTGTCGATCGGTGGGGCGCTGTTCGGGGTGGCGATTTATGTGTTGAGTGGGGCGCGACCGCAGAAGCCGGATTTGGACGAGTTCCTCGATGGGGAGTCGCCAGCGTGGTATTCGCCGCCGTTGTTGGCGCGGTTGCGGGGCGTGTCGTCATCGGTTGCGGTGCGCGAGCGTGCTGAGCCGACGACGGTGGTGGCCCGAGGACAGGTGTTGTTGGCGTACGACGGAACAGAGTTGGCAGGCAACGCAATTCAGCGGGCAGCGGCTCAACTCGGGCCGGGGCGATGTGCGTTGGTGGTCTGCGTGTGGCAACCGGCGGATGTGGGTTTCACGCCGGCTGATGGGGAGCACTTCGACGCGGATCAAGCGACCGAGGTCAGGCGGGCGGCGGAGAGGACGGCCGCGCACGGGGCATGGTTGGCGGAGGAGGCGGGGTTCCGTGCGGAGAGCATCGCGGTGGAGGCTGCGCCGACGTGGCAGGGCATCGTGCGTGCGGCGGATGAGCATGGCGCGAGCCTGATCGTGCTGGGACCGCATCGGCGCAGTGGGCTGCTGGGTCACCTGCAGGGGAGTGTCGCGGCCGCGGTGATCGCGCATTCTGACGTTCCGGTGATGGTGTTTCCTGAGGGTCGCGACAGCGTCCTCACACGCGAGCTGGCTTCGTTGCCGCGCGCAGTTCGCGGCGCAGCGAGGTGAACGCCGGGATCGTCTCATTCGGTGGAGGTAAAGACCCGCGGCTACCGTTTGGCGGGCGTCTTCCGGCGCGCCTGGGTGGTGCTCGCACGGCGTGAGGACGTGGCCGCCGTGCGTGGCTTGGCGGTTTTTGCGGGACGGGTGGTCAAGCTTTCGATGTGAGCCAGCGCCATGTCGAGCGCGGCGGCCATCGGGGCGACATCGTGATCGGCCTGCGCCAGCAGGTAGCCGCCCTGCAGTGCGGCCATCAGCCCGGTGGCCAACGCGTCCGGGTCAGCCTTGACTGCCAGGATCCCGTCGTCTTGCATGCGCCGAAATCCGGCAGCCAGCAGCCCTTCCCACGCTGCGAAGTGCCCCGACAGCGAGGTGCGTGCCTGTTCGTCTTGGTCGGAAAGCTCGATCACCATGCTGCCCAATGCGCAGCCGTAGGCGCCGCCCTGCAGTGCGGCACCCTGAACCAGGGCATCACGCCAACGCCGCAGACCGCTCATGGACTTCAACCGCGCCAGACGCTGTTCTTCGCGGTCCAAGATCTGTTCGGCGCGCAACTCCACCACCGCGCGCACCAGTTCGGGCTTGCCGGTCGGGAAATGTTTGTAGAGCTGGGACTTGCTGGTGCCGGTCGCGGCGCGCACGTCGTCGAGAGTGACGGCATTGACGCCGCGGACATACATCAGGTCGGCGGCAGACGAGATCATCCGCGCACGGGTCGCTTCCCCGCGTGCGGTTTTTCGTCGCCGCGTCGGGTGCTCACCGCTGGTCATCGGCGCGACGCTACCGGGTTCGCTGGGGTCGTCGGCGCTGCTTCGGTGGCCGCGGTGGCCTGTCGAGGAGCCGGTGCCGCGGCTGGTGTCCGACCGCTGGAGGGCGAACGTTTGGTCCTCGGTGCGCTTGTCACAACTTCCTGCCTAGCCGATGTGAAGTGCGCCTATGACGCATTTGTTCGGTAGAGGATACCGCTGCGCGTGGACGATCGGGTCCGCAGTTGTGAGTGCGCCAGCACTAGCCGTGAGATCGGCCGCGACTGGTCTAGAAGTTGATCATCTTTCCGGTAAGGCCGTGAAACGTTTCCTGCAGCGCTTCAGACAATGTCGGGTGGGTGTGAACGTTGCGGACCAGTTCCTCGACGGTCAGATCCCAGCGTTGGGCCAAGGTGAGCTCGGGCAGCAACTCGGCGACGTCAGCGCCGACCATGTGTGCGCCGAGCAGCTCTCCATGCGCGCGATCGGCGATCACTTTGACGAAGCCGGTGGGGTCGCCGTAGCCGTGCGCTTTTCCGTTGGCGCGGAAGGGGAATTTGGCTACTGCGATCTCGCTACCACGCGCAGCGGCATCGGCTCGAGCCTCGGCCTCGGTCAGGCCGAAACTGGCGACTTGGGGTTGGCAGAACGTTACGCGCGGCATCATCGCGTAATCGGAGAGCCCCAGCGTTGGCGCGCCGGCGGTGGCTTCGGCCGCGATGATGCCCTGGGCCTCGGACACGTGGGCGAGCATCAGTTTGGCGGTGACGTCGCCGATGGCGTACACGCCCGGCACGGTGGTTTCCATGACGTCGTTGATGACGATGCCGCCGGTGCCGGGGTCGGTCGCCACGCCCAAGCTCTCGAGCCCATAGTTCTTGGTATTGGGTGCGAATCCGATGGCCTGCAACACGACATCGACGTTGAGGGTGTCCGTGTCGGCGGCACCGGGCCGGCGATAGGTGACGGTGACGGCGTGGGCGGATTCGGCCAGCCCCTCGATGCGCGTCCCGACCAGCAGGGTGACGCCGAGGTTGCGGTAGGCCTTGGCGATCTCTTTGGAGACGTCGACATCTTCGTTGGGCAGCACCCGCTGCAGGCTTTCGATCACGGTCACCGCAACGCCGTAATTCGCTAAGACATAGGCAAATTCGATGCCGATCGGGCCCGCTCCGATGATAGCGATCGACGACGGCAGCTCGCGGGACATGATCTGATCCTCGAAGGTGCGCACCCTGGGCCCGCGGCGAGTGCCGGGCAGCAGCCGCGGGCTGGCTCCGGTGGCGATGATCGTTGTATCGAAGGTGATCTGGGTGTCGATGTCCTGGCTCTTGATGCGCATGGTGTGACGGTCGAGGAAGGTTCCCTGGCCTTCGTACTCGTCGATGTTGTTCTTGCGCATGAGAAATCGCAGCCCACGCACCCTTTCGACGGCGATTCGGCGAGAACGTTCGAACGCCGCGTCGTAGCGCATCGTGGTGGCGCCTTCGATGCCGAACGTGTCGGCGTCGGCCCGCAGAAGGTGGGCGATCTCGGCGTTGCGCAGCAGCGCTTTGGACGGGATGCATCCAACGTTCAGGCACACTCCGCCCCAGTAGTGGGCCTCGACGATGGCCACTGACAAGCCCAGTTGCGCGGCGCGGATGGCGGCAACGTAGCCCCCCGAACCCGCACCGAGCACCACTACGTCATACCGCATGGATTGGCCCTTTCCGTTGGCAAGCCCGCTGTCGTGGAAGCAAGGCTACTGCGGACTAAATAGACCCCTACTGGTGTATAACGCTGTTGGCCCGGCTATGGGCACCGTGTACGAGACACTATGAACTATAGGAACTCTACAAGGACCACCGCGCAAGCGTTGATCACGGAAGGTGCTAGCGCGGCGTCAAAGGGCTCGCATACAAGGGACGTTATAGTCCTTTTAAGACGTCTCGGACGCTCACACATCTCGCGTGCTCGGGAGCTCCGGGGTCGGATTGTGCGCTGCGGTCGCTTGCGGCTCGTACCAGCGAGCAGCGCTGGCGTCGTCTCCGTGTGAAACTCTGGGCTCATCTCACCCGGGTGAATTAGCTCACCGGGTGATGACGACTCACCCCCCGCCGGCGAATGCTGGCTCATCAGATGGCGAGCGGAGGGTAAGTGCAGCCGACGATGTACCAGATCTGCATTCGAGGGCGCGTGACCGAGCGGCTCGGGTCCGCATTAGAAGGTATGCGACTTGAGTCCGGTGCGAAAGAAACTGTGTTCATTGGTGAAATCCGCGACCAGTCACAGCTTTATGGACTGCTCAATCGGGTCCGTGATCTAGGCCTTGACCTCGTCAGCGTACAGCCGCAACCCACGGCCGACCCGACGGCCGACGACGCTGACGCCGATAGGGCGATAGCTTGCCGCGCATCAGCGACGGCAGCAAATAGAGATTCTCCGAATGGCGACGACGAGCGGTCGAGCTCCACAACAACCCACATCAGGAAGGACCTGTAATGCAAGCCATCACTGTTTCAGATCGTGAGGCCGGTGTCGCCGGCCTGTCGCTGACTGAGCTGCCCTACCCCGTCGTGTCCGAGAACGATGTCGTCGTGCGGGTACACGCCGCGGGTTTCACCCGCGGGGAGCTTGACTGGCCGGATACCTGGACCGACCGCGCGGGCCGTGATCGCACACCGAGCGTGCCCGGCCACGAACTGTCCGGAGTCGTGGTTGAGTTGGGCTACGGTACAACCGGTTTGAGCATTGGCCAGCGAGTATTCGGGTTGACCGACTGGGCCCGCAACGGCTCGCTGGCGGAGTACGCGGCGGTCGAAACCCGTAACCTTGCGCCGTTGCCAATCGACATTGACCACACTGTGGCCGCCGCACTGCCGATCTCCGGATTGAGCGCGTGGCAGGGCCTGTTCGATCACGGCCGCCTGGTCGCTGGACAAACGGTTCTGATCCACGGCGCCGCGGGTGGGGTCGGATCGATCGCGGTCCAACTCGCTTGCGAGGTCGGTGCGCGCGTTATAGGTACCGGCCGGGCCGCCGATCGGGACCAGGCCATCGCGCTCGGCGTTCATACCTTCCTCGACCTGGAGACCGAAAAGCTCGAGGATGCAGGGGAAGTCGATGTGGTGTTCGACGTAATCGGCGGTGACATTCTCAACCGCTCGGTCGCACTGGTGCGCGCCGGCGGAACACTCGTCACCATCGCCGAGCCTCCGAAGACCCAGCCGCGCGACGGGCGGGCACTCTACTTCCTTGTGGAATCCGATCGCACCCGACTGGCCGATCTCGCCACGCGAGTACGCGACGGACGCCTCAAACCGGTCGTGGGCGCAGTGGTGCCACTCGCCGAAGCTGCCGCCGCATTCGCTCCCGACAAACGCATCCCCGGCAAGACGATCCTGCGGGTAGCCGAAGACTGAAACCAGCAACCCTGTGATTGGAATGCGGGTCGTCAAGACATCCAAGAGAAGGCACCCAAGAAATGCTCCCGAAAGCACTACTCGTCGCACTGGTCGCTGGTGCGATTCTCGTGCCAGCGGCCCACGCCGAGCCGACGCCACCGAATAGTCAAGACCCAGTTGTCCGGCCAGTTTTCGATCAACCTGCCGACGTTCCGGGCAAATCATTGAAAGCGGTGACCGTTAGCTACCCGCCAGGTGCTAGAAGCGCCGCTCACCACCACGCCCCATCAGCGTTCATCATGGCGTACGTGATTTCCGGCGCGATCCGCAGCCAACTCGAAGGTGAGCCTGCACGTGTCTATCGCGCGGGTGAGACGTGGAGTGAAGCCCCGGGCGCGCATCACACGATCAGCGAGAACGCCAGCGCCACCGAACCCGCTGAATTACTCGCGGTCTTCCTGCTCGATACCGGGGACGGCCCACTGACCACCGACGACACCGCGGCCAATGAGCCGCCCCGTTAGCGATGAAAAGTGTTGGCATCGTCGAACATCAAACAATGTGAAGCAGGAGTCGTCCATGCACACGCCTGATCCGATCCGGGTTGTTCGGATAGCACTCCGGCTGTCGCTCGCGGCAGCCTTCCTGTCCGCTATCGCCGACCGATTCGGCTGGTGGGAGCCTTTCGGGCAAGGTAGCTGGGGAAGCATGGGTGCGTTCGCCGACTACACCCACCAGCTTCTTCCGTTCGCTTCTGGACGGTTGTTGACCGTCATCGTATGGGTTGCCACCGCAACCGAAGCGGCGCTGGGTGTCTTGCTCCTGACGGGCTGGCGGCCAAAACTCGTTGGCGCGGCGACTTGCATGGTGCTCATAGTGTTTGGAACCGCGATGGCCATATCCCTCGGTTTGGCATCGCCGCTTAGCTACAGTGTCTTCTCTGCAGCAAGCGCAGCCGCGGCCTACGCGATACTTGGTGCAACATCGCCGCCACCCATCATTGACATCCCACACCGCTCGAACGCAACTCAGAAAGGTTCATCGTGAAGGCCGTAATCATCGGCGGTCGTGGGCTTATCGGCTCGAAAGTTGCGACCAAGCTCAGCGCGCAAGGACACGACGTAATCACCGCCTCACGCCGATCGGGTGTGGATTCGCTCACCGGTGCTGGTCTCGCCGAGGCCGTCGCCGGTGCGGATGTCGTGGTCGACGTCGCCGATTCACCGTTGTTCGACGATGAACCTGTGATGCATTTCTTCACAACCACGACCACGAATCTTCTCTCTGCTGAACGGGAAGCGGGAGTCGGACACCATGTCGCATTGTCGGTAGTCGGCGCGCAGGTCATGCCAGATAGTGGTTACAACACCGCGAAAGCAGCTCAGGAAGACCTGATCAAGAATTCGGGCCGGCCATATTCGATCGTGCGAGCAACTCCGTTCTTCGAATTCGCGGTTGGTTTGGCCGATTCGGCGACGGAGGCAGACATTGTCAGATTGCCACCCGCGTTGTTCCGTCCTATCGCCGCCGACGATGTCGCCACCGCCGTGGCCCGCGCGGCGGGCGGGCGCCCTCTCAACGGAGTAGCCGAGATCGCCGGACCCGATGCAATGGGAATGGACGACTTTGTCCGCACGAGCCTGGCCGCCAATGGTGACCAACGTCGGGTCGTGACTGACGCCAAGGCGCCATACTTTGGTGCGGTGATCGACGATCACACCCTCGCACCCGACGAGAACGCCACCATCTTCACTACTCGATACCGAGACTGGATCGACGCGTACGCCAGCGGCCGCATTTAGGTAGACCGAGGAGCATTTCCCAGTGCTGAATAGCTTGCTTCGCTGCGATCCGGCGTGGTCGCTCTATCGGGCGTTGACATCGACGGGCGTCCGGCCGTGCGTGCCGTTCAAACCATCAGAGGGATAACAAGTGTTGCCGGATACGCCTGACCCCGAGCCGGAATCAACAATCATCGTGCTGCAGGAAGTACGGTTACCGTTGATTCCTGACGATGCTCATGTGATGACCGTTCTCATCAACCATCCACCCTGCTCCCCTGGTTACCCGCCACACCGCCTTCCTGGCGGTCCCGGATTCGGTTACATGATCGCCGGTGAGATGTTGTTCGAGCTCGAGGGTCAAGCGCCACGCGTCCTGCGCGCTGGAGACGCGTTCTGGGGACCCGGCGGCGACGTAATCCACTATCAGGACGCTAACAACCGCACTGACATTCCCTGTAGCTTCGTTCTCACAATGTTGTGTGTGCCCGGGCAGCCGATGCGCGAATGGGTTACTGCAGCTGAGCTTGAGCAGCGAAAGGGACTGCGCGTCAAGGGGTCCGACGCAGACGCAGCGAGACCAGGTCACGACTCCGAAAACGAGATGACACACCAGTGGCGTGAGTCCACCCGCGAGCTGGTGTTGGCGGGAGCCAGGGTGATGGCCGCGGCACACCGGCCACAAGAGCAGGGCTCGATCTCGATCGCCTTGACCGGCAAGGCACTGTCAGAGGATCTGTTGCTCGCCGACACCGGCAACATCGCGCTGAGATCCCTCGGCGACCACGCAGACGCCCGCAGCCATCCGATGAGCGTGGTACCGATGCGACTTGACCTGCTCAGCGATCTGCCTGCGATCCGTGTGCTGGCACGTGGCGTAACCGAGCCGACGCAGCTGCGGCTAGTGGTCGAATTGACCGCGCACAACCCGCGCACCGACGCCACTTCGGTGATGACGTGCGAATTTGATTCCGTTCGCCTCGATCCGCGGACGCCGTTCGCGCTGCTGGGCTTTGAGCTACAGCACGTCGAGCCGCGCTGATTCACCTGGGTGCGTTCACATAGTATTTTGAGCGCCACGAGCATTGGGGCGTGCAGCCATATACAGGTGCGGTATACGCGACTGCATTCGCATGGTTGGTCGCCTAAAGCACCGCATCCCTGCACACGACCAACCGCCAATAAGCACGCTTCGATTCAAGGCGCCGCGTTAATCACCCGGGTGAGTGGGTGATTGGGGTGATGACAGCTCACCCGCCCTGGTCGCAATCTGAGTGCGACTAGAGCGCGCTCCAGTCACAGCGGTCAATGGGGACCGGGGAGAGAACCCGAGTTGAATTTTGAGGCCACCGGCAGCGAACGCTGAACAGAGCAGAGAAAGACCAAGAAGATGAACGACACCAAGCAGTCCACCGAAGATCTGGCGATCCTCGACCAGCTCAACAATGACTACGTCCACTCGGACCAGTTCAACGATGTCAAGCGCTTCAATGAGTTCCTCGCTGAAGACTTCATCGTGCAGACTCCGGGCGTCACCCGGAACCGTGAAGAGTTCCTTGATTACATCGCTAAGCCGCGTCCCTTCAAGGATCTCGCTGTGCACGACGTCAATATCCGCATCCTCAGTGACGTTGCGTTGATCCACGCCCGCGCCACATACACCATGCTCGCCGATGGAGTACACCAAGAAGCTCTGTACACGGATACATATCAAAAGCGTGAGGGCACCTGGGTTTGTGTCGCAGCGTGCGCGATTGCTCCGGGCGCCTGATCCGCCAGTAGCCGTCGACGAGACGCAGGGAGAGAACCCGAATATGCATTTTGAGGCCAAGAAAGTCATTGTGATTGGGGGCAGTGACGGCATGGGACGGCAGGTGGCGATCGACGTTGTCAATCACGGCGGCAGCGCGGTGATCGTCGGACGCTCGAAAGCCCGTGTCGACGACACCGTCGCCGACCTGACGAGCGGGTGTGGCCGAGCCTGGGGCATCGCCGCCGAGCTGACGGATCGCGCTGCCGTCGCCGATGTGCAGCGCGCGCTTTCCGAGCAACACCGCGATGCGACACTGTTGGTCAACGCCGCTGGGTTCTTTATCCCCAAGCCGTTTCTCGAGTACGACGCCCAAGCCTACGACTCATACATGGAGCTCAACTATGCCCTGTTCTTCCTGACGCAGACCGTCGTCGAGGGCATGATCGCTCGGGGGGAGGGTGGCTCCATTGTCAACATCGGCAGCATGTGGGCACATCAGGCCTTAGGTGTAACCCCTTCGTCTGGGCACTCGATGCAAAAAGCCGGGTTGCATGCGCTCACCCACAATCTGGCAATCGAGCTTGCCGGGCACAAGATCCGCGTCAACGCCGTCGCGCCGGCCGCCGTCAAGACTCCCGCAGTCGAGCGGTGGATCCCGAAGGACGAGATCGACGCCACGCTTGACACGTTCGCGCCCCTTCATCCACTGGGACGAGTCGGCGCCCCCGCCGACGTCGCCAACGCCATCACCTTTCTGCTCTCCGAAGAAGCAAGCTGGATCACCGGCGCGATTCTCAACGTCGACGGCGGCATCACGGCCGGCCGCAACTAAGGTCGAGAAGGCGAGATTGCAGTGGCTAGCGACATTTTGAGGGCAGGCGGTCCGCCAGCCAAGTATGTCGGCCGCACCGAAGGTAAGTCGGTGTTTCTTGGGACGATTGGTGTCCGCCACATCGTCGATAAGGTTCAGGCGGAAGGGCGGTTCTCCGTCCTTGAGCATCCGATGTCGCCCAGGGCGTTAGCGTCGGCACTTCATCGCCATCACAACGAAGATGAGCACAGCTGGATCATCGAGGGGCGCGTGGGGGCCGTGCTTGGCGATGAGGTGATCTACGGTGGCCCTGGCGATTTCATTTTCAAGCCGCGTGGCCAATGGCATACATTTTGGAATGCGGGCGATGAACCCGCGCGCATCCTTGAGGTTATTTCCCCCGCAGGATTTGAGCAGTTCTTCGACGAGCTCGCTGACTTCGGCGGTGTGGACAGGATCCCGGCAGAGACCCTGGATGAACTCTGTGCGAGGTATGCACTGGAGATGGATGTCGACAGTGTCCCCGAACTGTGCAAACGCTTCGACTTGAAGTTCCCCGGTGAACCCATCTGACAATGACTGTTGCGCTCGAAATCCCTGTATGCCCAACCAATGTCGGCGGGAAAGAAGCCAACGGTCGGATGAAGCGGCCGCCGCCGCAGGTATGAAGGAGTAATCGATGTGCGAGGGTGCCCATGTTCAGATGGTGGCGGGAACCGACGAGCTGATCACCAAGCGCCTACGGCTGCGCCCGTGGACGGTTGCCGACGCCGACGCCGCACTGGCGATCTTCGGCCAGCGGGAAGTTGCGCGCTGGCTCACCCCGGCGGTGCCGCGCGTGGCCGATCGCGACGAAATGCGCCAACTGCTGGCCCGGTGGATCACCGAACACGATGAAGCAGGGCGGTCACTGGGCCACTGGGCGATCGAGATCCGTGACAGCGACCTCGTCATCGGAGCGGTGTCGTTGCTGCCGTTGCCACCCGGCTGCACCGACCTCGAAATCGGCTGGCAAATCGCTCCGGCGGCGTGGGGACATGGTTACGGTGCTGAGGCTGGCCACGCGGTGGCGCATCAGGCTTTCGCTACCGGCGTGTCGGAGGTGTTCGCCGTCGTGCGACTCGGCAACACCCGCGGTGTCGCGACCGCACGACGCGTCGGAATGGAGTGGGTCGGCGAGACCGACAAGTATTACGGCCTCACACTGCAAATCTACCGACTCACCGCAGCCGATCTGGACTATCCCGAACCCACCGCCGGTGTGCGCCGATACTGACCCGCCCGCGTATCCCGCCCTTTGTTGACGTGTGCTGCAGGCGAGAATCCGCATCTTGACGAAACGGACGACTGTTCAATGTCTCATCACTTCGATACGCGGCTCGCCACACGCGACCCGCGGCTCAACGTCGCCGACGCGTACCTGTTCGACGCCGCACCTGACCGCACGGTAATGGTGATGACCTGCAACGCCGACGCCGCACTGTCGGCTCCGGCAGCATTTCATCCCGCCGCACTCTACGAGTTCCGATTCGACACCACTGGGGATGGCCTCGACGACACCGGTTTTCAGATTCGCTTCACCGACCCGATCGAGCGCGCAGGACGTTGCGTGCGCCAAGAGTTCACAGTGCACTACGTGACCGACGCCGGCCTCGCTGTCGACCCCGCCCACCGCGTCGCGGGAAAACCAGTGTTCTCCGCAGAGCTGAACACCCCAAGGCGGGTCGGAGCGGTCGACGGCTTCGCCGGTCTGGTCGGCGACATGTGGGCCGCCGACGCGTTCGCCGTGTCGACGATGCTTCACTCGTTCTACGTCGACGGGTGTTTCGCGGGAGCCGCATACGCGAATCGGTGCAACTTTTTCGCCCGCCGCAACGTGATGGCGATCGTGTTGGAAGTGCCGAACGTTCTAATCGGCGAGGGGCAGGTCGCGATGTGGTCGTCGATCAGCCTGTATGGACACGCCCTCAAAGCACAGGTATCTCGTTTCGGGATGCCGCTTTTCACCCAGCTGTTCCTGTCGTCGTGGCGCCAGCCCCTCGTCGAGCGCTACAACCAGGTTGGCCCCGATCGCGACATCGAATTGTTCGCCGAACCAGTCCGCCGCTTTGTTGCCGAGTTCTCCGCGCTCGCGGGTCTGGGGCGCGTCAGTGAGCCCTACGCCGCCGGAGTTACCGCGCAACTGATCCCCACGGTGCTGCCCTATGCGATGGGATCCTCCGCGATGTTCACCACCGAGACCATCAACGGTCGCCCACTGGGGGCCGACGCGTTGGACGTCATGGTCAGCCTGGCCGCGGGCCGAGCGCTGGGAGACGGTGTTGCCCCGGATGTTTCACGACTGCTCGACGTGTTCCCGTACTACGGGCCCCCCTACACGACGGTCGAACAACGGGGCCTGCTGCCGATGCCACGGCGCGGAATCGCGTTGTGAACGCCACCTTCGAAGGAGATAGAGCACTATGCCGACTGGAATCGTATTGTTCCCCAACCCACAAGCAGTCAATCGTGTCGATGACGTAGTGGCGCAAGCCACCCGTGCGTACCGCCTCGGCGTCCGCCAGGTCTGGCTGAGCCAGAACAACGATCACGACGCGATCGCCCTCGCCGCTGTGGTCGGCGCGGCCGTACCGGGGCTCGGCGTCGGGACATCGGTGGTGCCGATCAACCCGCGTCACCCGCTGATCGTCGCGTCGCTGGCGCAGACGGCACAGGCCGCGTCCCACGGCAGCTTCAGTCTCGGGCTCGGACTCGGCGGGCACGAGCCGGAGCGGCAGGCCTTCGGAACGTCGTGGCCCAACACGATCACCCGCCTTCGCGAGCACTTGACGGTGCTGAGATCCGTTTTCGATACGGGAGCGGTGGACTTCAGCGGCAACGAGATCAGCGCACAACCTGGCTGGCCCGTGCGGGTCGCCGGGGGAACGCCAATCCCGGTCTATGTGGCTGCGATGGCTCCAAAGGCGTTGCAGGTCACCGGCGAGCTGGCGGACGGCACCATGCCGTACCTTGCTGGTCCGCGGACCATCGCAGAGTTCATCGCGCCGGCCATCGCGAAGTCGGCTGCCGACGCTGGCCGGCGGAAGCCCAGAGTCATCGCGCAGGTGCCCGCAATCGTGTCGGACGACGTTGATGCGGCCAAGAATTTCGCGGCCGAGCGGTTGAGCTTCTTCGAGACCATTCCGTCGTATCAGAAGGTGATTGCGCGAGAGGGTGTCGCTAGCGCTGCGGACCTTGCCGCGGTGGGATCAGCGAAAACGGTCAGGCGTCAGCTCCAGAGCTATCTGGATGCGGGTGCGACAGATGTCGTACTCAGCGCCCTGGCTTGGACGGACGCCGCAGCTGCCGAGGAGCTCTGGGCTCTCGCCGCTTCGTTCTGACCGGCCAGCCGTGCTACACGAGGTGATCAATGCGGCACGATGTCGCCACTGGAGCGTCCGAATGTCCAGGCTAACTATACGCGGACCTTATAGTCCACGAAAGCCGATTGACGCGTCCTGTCGAGTACCGCGTGAGTTGGCGACTGATCCGACAACGTCGTAGTCCACACGGGATTTCAGCGTACAAGCCGTGGGGGACCTCGGCACCGAACTGGCCGATCATTTTGTAAGGACTAAAGCGTCCATTATGGTGTCAGTGTCCGGTGTCGAACGCACGATGTCAGGACGTAGCCTTGGCCGGCTCCACTGAAAGGACAACTCAAGGTGGCAACTGTAGCTATCGTTGCGCATTCGCGAGCGGGAAACACCTGGCGCCTAGCCGAGACGGTCTGCGACGGCGCGCGCATCGCAGATGCGCAAGTGCACCTGATCCGCATCGACGAGGAGGGAATAGTCGACGAGGCCGGCTGGGACATGTTGGCCGTCGCCGACGGCATCATCTTCGGCTGTCCCACGCATATGGGCGGACCGTCCTGGCAATTCAAACGTTTCGCCGATACCACGATACGAGCGTGGCGACAGACCCTGTGGCGCGACAAACTCGCCGGCGGGTTCACCAATTCGACCGGGATGAGTGGCGACAAGTTCTCCACCCTGACCTACTTCTGGACGCTGGCGATGCAACAGGGCATGGTCTGGATCGGCTCAGGCATGAAACCCGCCATCGCCTACGACAAGGCCGCTCCTCGGGAAAGCCTGAATTACATTGGCGGTTACGGCGGGGCGATGGCCACCAACCCATTCGATGCCCCCCAGGACATGTCGCCGGCGGATCTGGCCACCGCAGCCGCGTTTGGGCAGCGCTTCGCCACCTTCCTGGCCGCCGGGAAAACCCCGAACACCCCCTACGTCGACTTCACTAAAAACTAGCGCAGCAACCATCTACGGCTATCCGCTCCGACGTAGTCTTGATACCGCTATTAGGAGAGATGACGCCATGGACGGGATCGCCGACGTGGAGAGCGTCGTGGTTCCGCCCATTCGTAACGACCACGAGCACTGACATGCACACAATGACCGGATCACAAAGCTCGATCGCCGGGTTGGATCTCCACCTGGAGCGCCCCGGCGGCAGGGTTCGTGACGGTGTGATGGAAGCCATTCGCGACGCGATCCGTTCGGGACGGTTGGCGCCGGGCGCCCAGTTGCCCTCGAGTCGCGCGCTCGCTGCCGACCTTGGGGTCGCGAGAAACACCGTTGCCAGTGCATACGCCGAACTAATCGCCGAGGGCTGGCTGACATCACAGCATGGCTCGTGCACTCTGGTCGCCCAACGTGCGGCCGAAGTCGTCCCGTCCGTCGCTTCACCAGCTAAGCGGCGGGCGCGGCGTCAGGTGGACCACGACTTCCGACCGGGACATCCGGACCTGGCGTCGTTTCCACGGATGGAGTGGAGTCGCGCGGTCAAGCGCGCGTTGAACACTGCACCGTCCGAAGCGTTCGGCTACACCGACCCGCAGGGGCGGCCCGAGCTACGCAACGTCCTTGCCCAGTATCTGGCCCGCGCTCGCGGTGTGCGGGCCCGGCCGGGAAACGTCGTCATCTGCAGCGGCGCCGCTGAAGGATTGAGCCTCGTGGCAGGCGCGCTGGTCGAAGCCGGAGTCGCCGCGGTCGCCGTTGAGGCATTTGGCTTGTACACCCAGCGGGAGTTGCTTGCCAAAGCGGGGTTACGTTGCCCCCCACTGACAGTGGACGCTGATGGCGCCGGTGTCATGGCTCTCGACGACATGGCAGATGTGGGCGGTGTGCTGCTCACACCGTCACACCAGTTTCCCACCGGTGTGTCCTTGCATTCCGATCGCCGCGCAGCGGTCGTTGATTGGGCGCGACGAACTGGCGGAGTGATCATCGAAGACGATTACGACGGCGAATTTCGTTACGACCGTAGCCCGATCGGTGCGCTGCACGGTGTCGATCCCGAGCGTGTCATCTATATGGGGACGGCGAGCAAGTCGCTTGCGCCGGGACTTCGACTGGCCTGGCTAGTCTTGCCAGACCGACTAGTTGAACCAGTGGTCCGGCAGAAAGGTGAATACGGCGAGACCTCCGGTTTCGTGGACCAGCTGGCGATGGCCGATTTCATCGTGTCCGGTTGCTACGACCGACACATTCGCACAATGCGCGTCCAATACCGGCGTCGCCGCGAGCAACTCGTCGCCGCTGTTGCCCGGTCATCACCGAAGACCACCGTCGTAGGGATGGCCGCGGGCCTGCAGGTGATGCTTGAACTTGCCGGGGCCGACGAGAGCGCGCTGTCTCGTCAACGGGCGTGGCGACAGCTTGGCGTCGAGGGCCTTGATCGGTATCGCCACCCCGAAGCCCGCAGTAAGCGGAACGGCTTAGTGATCGGTTTTTCAGCGCCCGCGCCGAGCGCATGGTCAGCGGCGTTGGATGCCCTGGTCCGACTGCTGCCCTGAAGTATTGGGTCAACTGGCCCAATGTCGCCGTGCTCAAGTGGCCCACGATCTCCGCGATACCGCGGTTAGCGTTCTGAGCATGATCGTCTCCGGCAGCACTGGGGTCAACGATCTGTTGTGCCTCACGCCGCCCCTCTTCGAGCTCTCCGTCGAAGCACACCCTGACGCCGACGAGCGGGCGGTGCTGCTGGCCGCTAAGTCGGCGCCACCGGCGATCCGCGCCCAGCTCATCGAACGGGTGGCTCTGATCGAGATCCTTTCGGCGGAACCCGCTCGCAGGCTCACGTTGCTCAGTGCGCCGGCGGGCTGGGGCAAGACGACGCTGTTGGCGCAATGGGTGAGCGGCGCCGATGACCGCCGTCGCCGCGGCTGGCTGTCCCTTGATAGTTCGGACAATGATCCTGCCCGATTTTGGGCCTGCGCAATCGCGGCGCTGGACAAGGCCAGCCCGGGGGTCGCCCCGCGTGCGCTCGAGCTCATCAACATGGGCGCCGACCCTCAACAGGTGGTCTTGCCCACCCTGCTCGACGAGTTGGCCGCCATCGACTACCAGATCGCGCTGATCGTCGACGACTATCACCTCGTTGAAAATCGGACCGTACACGAGCAGGTGGCTTTCGTCGTCAAACGGATGCCGCAGACTTTCCGGCTGGTCATCGCCACCCGCTCGGATCCGATGCTGCCGTTGGCGCGGCTGCGCGCCCGCGGCGAGCTGCTTGAGCTGCGGGCCGAAGAGCTGCGCTTTCAGGTCGGCGAAGCCGCGGATCTGCTTGACGGCGCGCTCGGTTTGGAGTTAACCGATTCGCAAGTCCAAATGCTGTTTCGCCGAACAGAGGGGTGGGCCGCCGGCCTCTATCTTGCCGGGCTGTCGTTGGCCGGTCGCACCGATGCCGCGGCGTTTATCCAGACCTTCGCTGGCGACAACCGACACATCGTCGACTACTTGATAGCCGAGGTGCTCGACGGTCAGCCGCCACACATCCGAACATTTCTGCTGCGGACCTCGCTGCTGGGCAGAGTGAGCGGGACGCTGTGCGACGCGGTGCTCCAAACGAACGACTCGGCGTCGATGCTGGAGGCCATCGAGCGGCACAACCTGTTTCTATTGCCCTTGGATGTCTCCCGGCGCTGGTATCGATATCACCAGCTGTTCGCGGACTTATTGCGCAACGAATTGCACTGCAGTGAGCCGGATCTCATCCCAAGTCTGCACCAGCGGGCTTCGGCCTGGTTTGCCGGCGAGGGCCTGACCGACGAGGCCGTACACCATCTGGTGGCAGCCGGTGACATGCAAGGCGCGGCAGAGCTGGTCGCGGACAGCTGGGCCACCGCGTTCAACCTGGGCCGGTTGTCGACAGTCTCGGGCTGGCTGGACGTGCTGCCAGCCGAGACCGTGTCAGGTAACCCCCGCTTGAGCCTGGCCAGGGCGTGGGTCGCTCTGGACTCGGGCCACCTCGACGAAGCCGGCTGCTGGATCCAAGCGGTGCAGGCCGCGTGCGCGGGCGGTACCACAGATGTCGACAACATCGGAGCCAAGGTGGTCGTGCTGCGCGCGGTGCACCGCTTCAGGTCCGGCGACCTTCCTTCGGCCCTTGATACGGCGCGGCGGGCGATCAGTCTCGACCTCGGCGACGCGCCGGTGGGCGGGCCGATCGCTTACTGTGTTTATGGAGCTGCGCTGTACTTCTCGGGCAACACTCACGAGGCCAAAGGCGCCTTCCGGACGGCCGTGTCGCTGGCCGAGAAGCTCGGCAATCTTCTTGCGCACCGCTACGCGTTGGGCTATCTGGCGATGATCGCGGCCCACCAAGGTCAGCTGGCCGCCGCCGAGGAACTGATCCGCCGGGCGACCGGAAGCGGTAGGGACCTGGCCGACGATGAGCACTTCGTGGACATGATGGTGTCTCTTGCCACGGCCATCATTCTCGATATGCGCCGCGATGCGGCCGCGGCCGCGGAAGCCGCCGACATGGCTGTTGGTTTGGCGCGTCGCGGCGCGGGAATCCTCGAGGTGGCCAACGCGCTGCTGGCCCGCGCCGAGATCCTCGGTCACCTCGGCGAATACCCTCAACGCCAGGCCTGCCGCAACGAGGCGGCCATGCTGTTATGGCACTGCACCGATGCCGGCATTGTTGCGCGGCCGCTTACCGCGTTGCAGCGCAGTACGGGCGTCGAGGTGGGTGCCCGCAAACAGGCGGACACCGTCGCAGAAAAGCTCACCGCCAAAGAACACGAGGTCCTTGGGCTGCTGGCCACGAGGCTGTCGCGCCGTGAGATCGGCCAGCGGCTCTACGTCTCACTCAACACCGTGAAAACCCACCAACGCGCCCTGTATCGCAAACTGGGCGTTGAGAATCGCCACGCGGCGGTCACCCGAGCCCGCGAGCTCGGCCTGCGTTAACGCACCCGGGGACGAATACTCCCGTAGAAATCACCCGGGTGAACAAGCGGTAAGGGTGATGCCAAATCACCCCACCCGACATAAATCTGATACTGCCCTGACAGATTGGGCTGCCCACACCACTATGTGCGTCGGACGTGAAAATTACTGAGTCGCACCCAAATACAGCTGAAGTGATCACCGGAAGGATGCAGGTGACCGGCAAAGAACTCGACGTGGTCGTCATGGGCGGCGGGGTGGGCGGTGTGGCCGCCGTGCGGAAGCTTGCGTCGGTAGGCCTCGCGGTAGCGCTCATCGAGGATCGTCTGGTCGCTGGGGAGTGTCACTACTGGGGCTGCAACCCGAGCAAGACACTGCTTCGCCCGATCGAGGTGTTCAATCTCGCGAAGGCAGTTCCGGGTGTGCGAGAGGCTATTTCGGATGAAGGACTCGACGTTGCGGCCATCTTTGCGAAGCGCGACACGATCATCGAGCATCTCTCGGACGAAGACCGAACAGCATCACTGCGCCAAGCGGGGGTAGCCGTAATTCATGGGTTCGGCCGGTTGTGCGGCGAACGAACCGTGCGCGTGACGCATCCTGACAACACCGAAGCCGTCTTGGAGGCACGCCACGCGGTCGTCGTGGCCACCGGCACTCGTCCTAACGTGCCGGAGATACCTGGGTTGGCGCAAGCGCGCCCGTGGACCAATCGGGACTTGACGACGATGACACAAGTGCCGCCTCGCGTCCTGGTGGTGGGTGGCGGTCCGGTCAGCGTCGAGTTCGCAACCATCCTGAGCGGTTTAGGCTCGGCCGTAACGCTTCTCGTGCGTAAGCACGCGCTTCTTCTCGGCTGCGAACCTGAAGCGCGCGAGTTAGTCGCGCAGTCGCTGCGAAGCAAAGGTGTCGAGATTCATTTTCGGACAGAGTTGTCCTCGGTAGCCCGTTCCCTGGCGGGCGGGCCCGTCACCGCAGCCTTCCAACGCCAGACCATCGAGGTAGACGAGATCGTCCTAGCCGCCGGACGGTGCGTCAATACCCACGACATCGGACTGGAATCTGTTGGCCTGTCGGGCGGCAGGGCCGTTTCGGTGAACGACCACCTCCAGGCAATCGGCATCACGGGCCGCTGGCTCTACGCCCTTGGCGACACCACCGGGCGTGCGCGACTGTCTCATATCTCGACTTACCACGGCCGTCTCGTCGCCGAGATCATCGCGGCCCGGGCGGCGGGGCGAGAGCTCGGGGAGAGCGAACTGACGGCCCGTGATGCGGGCAGTCTTGCGCAGGTCATCTTCACTGAGCCTCAAGTAGTCAAGGTGGGGCGCACGGAAAGTCAGGCTCGAGCTGAGGGGTTCGCGGTACGGACGCGAACTGCTCGTTACCCCGGCACACTGCGGTTCCTGGCTCTCTACAGGGACGGCTTCCAAGGATGGGCGAAGCTGGTCATTGACGCCGAGACCAACGCACTGCTCGGAGCGACATTCGTCGGCCCGCAGTTCTCGGAACTGGCTCAAGCCGCCACCCTGGCCGTCGTCGCGAAGATCCCAGTCAGTCTCCTGCGCCATGTTGTTGCGCCACATCCGACGGTCAGCCAGGTTTGGGATTCGCTGCTCGCCGACGAGCCGTTCGCCCCCGTCGAACCCGAAGGCGCCTCCGGCAAAGGTGCCGACCTCGTGACGCAGGTGCAGAGGACGCTATGAGCATGCTTGTAGCGGGAGTCCACGCGTTCGGTGGCAGGGTGGAGATGCTCGAAGTTGATGAGCCGCGACCGCTGGCAGCCGACGAGGTCCTCATCGAGGTTCGCAGCGCAGGGATTGGCAACTGGGACCACATCGTTCGCGCCGGCGATTGGGACGTTGGCGCCTCGCCGCCGATGGCGCTCGGCGTCGAGGCTGCCGGCGTCATCAAGGCAGTCGGCGCCGACCCGAGTCGATTCAGTGTGGGCACTGCGGTGCTGTGTCACCCTGTTCCGCTGCGTAACCAGGGCACGTGGGCGCCATTTGTGATCGCGCCGGTCGGATCGCTCGCCCACAAACCGCCCGGGATTTCGTGGGAGACCGCAGCGGTCTTTCCGGTGCCGGCGTTGACCGCCGAGCAGGTGGTCGGCGAAGCCCTGGCCCTGCACGGTGAAGAGACGTTGCTCGTTCATGGCGCGGGCGGAATCACGGGCGGCCTCATTGTCCAGCTGGCCGCCCTGCGCGGGGTTGATGTGCTCGCCACCGCCAGCCCGAGCAGCGCTGACCGAGTCCGAGGGTATGGCGCCCGCGAGGTCTTCGACTACCGCGATCCGATGTGGCCGCAACACGCAAAGGTGTTGGCGGAGGGCGGTATCGATGCCGTCGCCAACGCCGCCCGCAGCGGTGCCGGCATGGCGATGACCGCGCTTGCCGATGGTGGCCGGCTGGCCACCATCACCCCGGACCCACCTGTATCCACCCGCGGCGTCAGCGTAATCGCTGTTTACGTCCGTTCCGACGGTACTCAACTCGACCGCTTGACCGCGCTGCTCGACGCGCACCGGTTACACATGCCGACCCCGCGTTCGTACGGCTTGGTCCAGGCCGCCTCCGCCGTCACACAAGTCGTCGCCGGCCGCGAGCCCAGCGGGGCGGTCATCACGATCGACGCCTAACGAAGTCACCACCACTCGCCGAAACGCCTCACACCCAAGGGGTCGCCGACGCTGTGGCTCTGTCTGACGGCGGCAACACCGTGAAAACCCACCAACGCGCCGTGTATCGCAAACTGGATGTCGAAACGTCGCGCCGCTGAACAATTCCGCAGCAATCACCCGGGTGAACAGGCAGTAGGGGTGATGACCATTCACCCCACCCGGCGGAAGCCTGATGCAGAGCAGCGTTCGGCGGCTATGACCACACCGGCACAACCAACGCCTGGCTGCCACACATCGCGACGACCGGATCGATGTCAAAACGAGGAAAGCACTGCCCAAGCCACGCAACGAGTCCGGGAAGGGATCCAGGACATGCGTTCTGAAGTCAAAGATCGACTATCAAACAGGACTCCGCTGATGAGTTGCCCGGCCGCTCTCCGCGCCGTGATCGGTCACGGGAACGGCGCACGGCAATGCGAGCTCGGGTTTCTAGACAACGGATCCCGTTGTGCCCTTAAGCCACCTACGGTCCTCTCGCGGCGGCTGCTCAAGCGTGTCGCTCGATGCCCGACGTGTGGCACCACGCTTCTGAGCGCATCCGACATCCTGCAACCCGTGGTGGCGCTCTGATGCGAAACACGTGGGGAATCGGCATACACCGCGAGAACATCTGGTCTGCAGTCATTTTCGGCCCAGATGGTAACTTCGCAGCGCTTCGTCAAGCGCAGAAACCCATTACCGGCAGCTTCGCAACTTTGGCCAAGCACAAGGCGCGGTCTGAGATTACTGGTGCGTTGTCGTCGTCTGCGACAGCGAGATCGCCCGGTCTCTCATTGCGGGCACTGAGTACCGTTGACGTGTCGATCACCTCGGACGCGAATATGGCGTGGTTGCTGGCAATTGCAACAGATGTGTGTCTGACAGGTCATGAACGCACCATGACATTTGTCGAATTGGGCTGCGGAGAAAACCATCTCGCGATCGAGCGGATCCTCAACGCGGTCCTGTCAAGCCGGATGGCGTTGCCGGTGGCGATATTCGATAGGCTGACCCGCTGGCTAGACGGGTATGTCGGCAGTACCGAAGAGCCGCGACTGCGCACAATGCTCGGTGAGATTCGGGCACAGCAGTTGCAGCCGGTTCCATTGTGCACCCAGCGGGCGCAATGTGGTGATGTGGGGCGAACCGCCGACGCGGCCCCGCCATCGCGCATAACCGCAGTCCTTGGCCCGGTGGGCGCGTTTGGGCCGGCGGCAGGGCATCGATATCAGGCACGATCGGGGCGCTCGTGCTCGCGTGCTGGCGAAAAGACTAGGGAGCATTCGTGAGTTCAGTCATGGAAATCACCGATAACGACGGCAAGAATTGCTACGAGGGAGTCATTGACGACCAGGTCGTCGGTGTCGTGGTCTACAAGCGGATCGGTGGCCGCGTCGTCATCCGTCACACGGTGATCGAGCCCGAGTTCCGCGGCAAGGGTCTCGGCGTGCAGTTGGTCCGAACCGTCCTCGACGATCTGCGTAAGCGCGGTGACAAAGTGACCAACTACTGCGGATTTGTTGCCGACTTCATCGCCGAAAATCCCGAATACAACGACGTGGTGAACGCCGACCGTCCCGGCGTGACGGCGCTGCGCGACATGCGCGGTCCGAACGGCGTGACGCCGGCGCCCTATCAGTAGCCAGACCCTGCGAGCACCATCAGCTACAGAAAGGAACGGACGATGACCTCGGTAGACATCCTTCATAGCGATATCGCCAAACTGACCCGCGTCAACACCGAAGCCAGCGTGGCGATCCACTGCAAGTTCCTGTTCGCCGCGCTGTGATCGGGCGGCCTACAGCCACGCCCGCCCCCACCGGCGCCGCGTTGTTGTTGGTGGTCGAGACGTGGGTTTGGTGGTGAAGATCCGCGACGCCGCCCCGACGAGTCGTGTGATGGTGGTGGCGGTCATGGTGTCGATGGTCGCCTTCCTCGACAGCACCGTGGTGAACTTGGCGCTGCCGGCCACCACGCGGGACCTTGGCGGGGGAATGGGCCTGCAGCAGTGGGTCGTTGACGGTTACCTACTGGCCCTGGGCGCGATGATCCTGCCCGGCGGGTCGATCTCCGATCTGTTCGGTCGAGTGCCGGTGATGCGCTTCGGGCTGGTGACCTTCGGAGTCGGATCGGTGCTGGCTGCAACCGCGTCTTCGCCGGCGATCCTGATCGCCGCGCGGGTCGTCCAAGGTTTGGGTGCGGCGTTTCTGGTGCCCGGCTCGCTGGCGATGATCAACGCCGTGTTCGACAGGGCCGACCAATCAGCGGCCATCGGCGCGTGGACCGCATGGACCGGCACCGCGTTCGCGTTGGGCCCGCTGCTTGGCGGGCTAGCAGTGGACCTGCTCAGCTGGCGGTGGATCTATGCGCTCTCTGCCATCCCGATGGTCATTGGTTTCGCCTTGACGTTTTGGATGTGCCCCATGCCGGAACCGTCTGGGCATGCTCGCATCGACCTCGCTGGCGGGATATTGTCGGCGGCGGGCCTCGCCGCCACCGTGTACGCGCTCATCGAATCGCAGCGACGAGGCTGGATCGACCCCGTTGTCGGCGGATCTTTCATCGTCGGCGTCGCGGCACTGATCGGATTCATCCGATGGCAGCGCCGCGCACCCCACCCCATGCTGCCGTTGCACTTGTTCAGCAGCCGTAACTTCGCGGGCGGCAACCTCGCGACCGCTTTCGTCTACGGAGGGCTGGCGCTGGGTTCGTTGGCCATCGCGCTCTACACCCAAGAGGTTGTCGGCCTTTCGGCGACCGGTGCAGGCCTGGCCACTCTGCCGATCCCCATCTTGTCGTTTCTTTTCGCCCGCCGTATAGGCGACGCCGCCACGCGCATCGGGCCGCGGATCTTTCTGATCGCCGGCCCGGCAGTCGCTGGGGTCGGTTTGCTGCTGATCCGACCCATGACGCACGGGTTCAACGTCGTTTCACACTTGTTGCCCGGAATGACGCTGTTTGCAACGGGATTGGTTGTCACGATCACACCTTTGACCTCGATCTGCATGTCAGCCGTTGACCCGATCCACGGCGGCATCGCCTCAGCGATCAACAATGCCGTCGCGAGGCTGGCGGGGCTGATCGCCGTGGCGTGTATGGGGCTGATCGCCGCCGGAACCCTGACCGATGCCAGCTTCCTGCGACTCGTTCACGTCAGCGCAGCTTTATTCATCATGGGCGGGGTGGTGTGCGCGGTCACGATCACCAACCAGGCGGCCTCTGCCGAACCGTTGCCGTGCGAAGTCGCAGCAGTGTGTCGTGACCGCGCCGGTGTCCAACCCGCCCTTGCCAGCGGCGGCTAAACAGCCCACCCGCGAGAGCTTCGTGTTTACGGCGGTCTGTATTCACCCGGGTGATTGGCGCTTCGGGGTGAAGACAGCTCACCCCGGCGCGCGCCAGGCTTGACTTCCGACAGACCTGTGTGGCGGTCACCGATTGTTTCGGCGCCACACAGCCAAACGTTCAACACCGCGTAGCAGGTGAAGAGATCCGGGAAGGGTTATTGACTGATGGGTGCAGAGTTCGAGGGTAAGAAGATCGTCGTCGTCGGGGGCAGCGCCGGCATCGGGCGCCAAGTCGCGCTCGACGTCATCGATCGGGGCGGCAGCGCGGTGATCATTGGGCGTTCGAAAGGCCGTGTCGATGACACCGTGGCCGAGCTGACTGACCGGCGGGGTCAAGCCTGGGGGATCGTTGCCGAGCTGACCGACCGATCTGCGGTTACGGATGTCCAGTGCACACTGTCTGAGCACGGCGACGCAACGCTGATGGTCAACGCGGCCGGTTACTTTATCCCAAAACCGTTCCTGGACTACGACGCCCAGACCTACGATTCATATCTCGATCTGAACTACGCGCTGTTTTTTCTCACCCAGGCCGTGGTCGCGGGCATGATCACCAACGGTGCGGGTGGCTCGATCGTCAACATCGGCGCCATGTGGGCGCACCAGGCCATCGGCGCGACACCCGCGTCGGGCTACTCCATGCAGAAGGCAGGGCTACACGCCCTCACACACAACTTGGCTATCGAACTGGCCGGCCATCAGATCCGCGTGAACGCCGTCGCACCGGCGGTAGTGAAAACACCGCTCTACGAAGGGTTCCTGCCGAAGGACGAGATCGACGCCACACTGGCGACTTTCGCACCACTTCATCCCCTGGGCCGCGTCGGTACCCCGGTCGATGTGGCGAACGCCATCACCTTTCTGCTCTCGGAACAAGCAAGCTGGATCACCGGCAGCATCCTCAATGTCGACGGCGGCATCATGGCCGGGCGCAACTAGCCCACTTTGCATACCGACAGGAAACAAACCCCGCACTGACCACGAGGAGCACCTGTGACACACGACTACCACCGGAATCCGGCCGCGATTGGCGCGTTGCGCCCCGAGCAGTACTACGTCACCCAGGAAAGCGGCACCGAGCGGCCCTTCACCGGCGAATATCTCGACAATCACGAGCCGGGCATCTACGTCGACGTGGTGTCTGGTGAGCCACTGTTCGCCTCGGTCGATAAGTTTGACAGCGGCACCGGCTGGCCGAGCTTCACCAAGCCGATCGACGGCGACAACATCGTCGAGACGTCCGATCACCGCCACATCATGGTGCGCACCGAAGTGCGATCGCGCCACGGCGACAGCCACCTCGGGCATGTTTTCACCGACGGACCCCGGTCCGAGGGCGGCCTGCGCTACTGCATCAATTCCGCGGCGTTGCGCTTCATTCATCGCGACAACCTCGAGGCCGAGGGTTACGGCCACTACCTGAGCCTCTTCGAAACCGCGAATAGCTCAGCCCAGCAGACTGATTCCGAACTCAAGGAGCCGCAGCGATGAACACCAACACCGCGATCTTGGCGGGTGGATGCTTCTGGGGGGTCCAAGACCTCATCCGCGAGTTGCCCGGTGTGGTATCGACCCGAGTCGGCTATACGGGCGGAGACAACGACCACCCCACCTACCGCAACCACCCCGGACACGCCGAGGCGGTCGAGATCACCTACGACCCTGCCCACACCGATTACCGCACCCTGCTGGAATTCTTTCTCCAGATCCATGACCCGACGACAGAGAACCGCCAAGGCAACGACGTCGGCACCAGCTACCGTTCGGCGATCTTCTATCTCGATGACGACCAACAGCGCATCGCGCGCGACACCATTGCCGATGTCGAGGCATCGGGGCTGTGGCCCGCCGCGGTTGTCACCGAGGTGACGCCGGCCAGTGTTTTCTGGGAAGCCGAACCGGAGCATCAGGACTATCTGCAGAACTACCCCAGCGGCTACACCTGCCACTACGTGCGGCCGGAATGGAAGTTGGCCTCCCGCAGCGGATCTGGTGATACTGTCGGCACGACGGTTGAGTCGAGCCGCCATGTCTGAGCGCCGCCCCATGTGGCGTCTCAGCTTGTCGGCGCGCGATCGGCGCATGCTGACGGCCGCGTACTTGCCGTTCATCGTGTTCGCCGCCGTGCTGATCGCCGCCCGAATCTCGCGTACGCAGGCGGTGCGCTTATGACGCAGAACCTCATTCTGAGCGCGCTGTCAGCGGCGGGGGTGTCGGTCTGGCTGGATGACCTGTCCCGTGACCGCCTGACGTCGGGCAACCTACAGCAGCTGATCGACACCAGAAGCGTCGTGGGCGTCACCACCAACCCGTCGATCTTTCAGCACGCGATCTCACATGGCGATGCCTATACGCGGCAGCTGACCGAATTGGCCGAAAGCGGCGCCGATGCCGAGTCGGCGATCCGCACCGTCATCACCGACGACGTCCGTCGAGCATGCGACGTCCTGCGCCCCCAGTGGGAAACGTCCGGCGGCGTCGACGGACGGGTATCGATCGAGGTCGACCCACGGCTGGCCGACAACACCGAGGCGACGGTCAGTCAAGCCGCTGAACTGTGGAAGCTCGTTGACCGGCCCAACCTGTTCATCAAGATTCCCGCCACGACAGCCGGGATGCCGGCCATCACCGCCACAGTGGCCAAGGGCATTTCAGTCAACGTGACACTCATCTTCTCCGTCGAGCGTCATCGGGAGGTGATGGATGCTTATCTGGCCGGGCTGGAAGGCGCGCAACATGCCGGGCTGGATCTCACCGAAATCCATTCGGTAGCTTCACTGTTCGTCTCCCGGGTCGATACTGAAATCGATCGGCGTCTGGAAGCGATCGGCACCGATGCGGCCATGGCGATGCGCGGACAGGCGGCAATCGCCAATGCTCGCCTGGCTTATGCGGCCTACCAGGACGTGTTCGAAGGCGGAACACGTTATGCCGCACTCAACGACGCCGGCGGCCACGTGCAGCGGCCGCTGTGGGCGTCCACCGGGGTGAAAAATCCCGCCTATCCCGACACCATGTACATCACCGAACTGGTCGCACCGCACACCGTGAGCACCATCCCGGAACGCACGCTGGAGGCGCTCGCCGACCACGGCGTGATCGTCGGCGAATCCATCACCGGCACGGCCGCTCGCGCCCAAACAGTGCTCGACGACATCAGCGCGGTCGGGGTCGACCTCGCAGGATGTCTTCAGCGTGCTCGAAAACGACGGCGTCGCCAAGTTCACGGCTTCGTGGCGCCAACTGCTCGACGCCTACCCCACATCACCGCGATCCGCCGAGCCACCAGGGACTGACCCCGAAGCCGTGTGACTGCGCGGCAACAACTACTCCGAGGAGGCCTTCCGTTGAGTGAACTCACCGATGGCATCGACACGACGAAGGTCGGGCAGCTGGCCACCCAGCTGCGCGCCGACGCAATCCGCACCAGCACCGCCGCCGGGTCCGGTCACCCCACCTCCAGCATGTCGGCGGCCGACCTGATGGCCGTTCTGCTCGCGCGCCACCTGCGCTACGACTGGAACCAGCCCGATCACCCGGATAACGACCATTTCATCTTGTCCAAGGGGCACGCCTCCCCATTGCTGTACGCCGTGTTCAAGGCAGTCGGCGTTATCACCGACGCCGAACTGATGACCGGCTACCGCCGTTTCGGCTCGCGCCTGCAGGGTCACCCGACACCGGTGCTGCCCTGGGTCGACGTCGCCAGCGGATCGCTGGGCCAAGGGATCGGCAACGGCGTCGGTGTCGCACTCGCCGGGAAGTTCCTCGACAAGTCCCCGTTTCACGTGTGGGTGCTATGTGGTGACAGCGAAACCACCGAAGGATCGGTCTGGGAGGCGCTGGATAAGGCCGGCCACTACGGATTAGCGAACTTCACCGTCATCGTCGACGTCAACCGGCTCGGGCAACGCGGACCCACCGAACTGGGTTGGGATCTGGCAACCTACGCGCGACGCGCCGAAGCCTTCGGCGCGTCGGCCATCACCGTCGACGGACACAACTTCGAGGACATCGACCGGGCACTTACTGCGGCGCGGGACACTCGCGTGCCTACGGTGATACTGGCGAAAACCATCAAGGGACGCGGATTCAGCGAGATCGAGGATCAAGAAGGCTGGCACGGAAAGGCCCTCCCGCCCGAGATGGCACAACGCGCCCTGGCTGAACTCGGCGACATCGATGCTCTGACCGTCACAGGGCCCCAACCGGAACCGCGCCAGTGCCGCACATCAGCACCGCGCGCAGCCCATGACACCGGTGCGCCACGTCGACCGCGCTACGCGCTGGGGGACAAGGTCGCCACTCGAGCTGCGTACGGCGCCGCGTTGGTTGCCCTGGGCGCAGCCAACCCCCGGGTCGTGGCGCTGGACGGCGAAGTCAGCAACTCCACCGGTGCCGCGGAATTCGCCCACCACTATCCCGACCGCTACTTCGAAATGTTCATCGCTGAACAGCAACTCGTCGCCTCCGCCGTCGGACTTCATGTCCGCCACTACATTCCGTTCGCGTCGACCTTCGCTGCCTTCTTGACCCGGGCCCACGACTTCATCCGCATGGCCGCCGTCTCACAGGCGAACATCTGCCTGGTCGGGTCCCACGCCGGTGTCGAAATCGGCGCCGACGGGCCGTCCCAGATGGCGTTGGAGGACCTGGCGATGATGCGGTCCATCCACGCGGCGACCGTGCTCTACCCCAGTGACGCGACGAGCGCCGCCGCCATGGTCGATCTGATGGCCGACGCTGAAGGCATTCGCTACCTCAGAACCACGCGTGGCGCCTACCCCGTCCTATACGAGCCGACCGCGACGTTCTCCATCGGCGGCTCCCACACGCTGCGATCCAGCAACGACGACCAAGTCACCCTGATCGGTGCCGGCGTCACCGTCCACCAGTGCCTGGCCGCGGCCGAATCGCTGCACCGCGACGGAATTGCTGCCCGCGTCATCGACGTGTACTCCATCAAACCGATTGATTCTGATGCGCTGGTCGAGGCGGTGCGCGCTACCGGTGGACGGCTGGTCATCGCCGAGGACCACCACCCCGAAGGAGGACTCGGTTCGGCGGTGCTCGAAACCCTCGTCGGGACAGACACGCCCCCACTTCGGTTGGTGCATCTCGCCGTTCGTATCATGCCCGGCTCGGGAACACCTACTGAGCTGCTCGCGGCTGCCGCAATCGATGCCGCGAGTATAGACAGCGCGGCGCGACACCTGCTGGACGGCAGCGACATCCAATCCGACCGCCAGGATGCGTCTACCCCCATGGCGCAACGCGGATCCGCGAGGCCCACGTGAACCGCGTCGTGCATGTGCTCATCGGCGATCTGCCCACGGTCGGGGACGTGGCGATCAAAACCTCGGCACTATTTTTGACCGCGGCGATCCTGTTCCGTTTCACCGAACGACGCACCCTGGCGGAATTCGCGCCGTTCGACTGGATCGCCGCCGTCGCCGCCGGCGCCATCGTCGGTCGGGCAGCCACCGCCACCGACACCGCGTGGCTGCAGGCGACCACCGCGCTGCTGTGCCTTATGGCCGCTCACGCAGTCCTCGCGCGACTGCGCTTGATTCCCGCCTTGTGTCGGTTCATCGATCCGCCGCTGATGGTCCTGATCCGCGACGGCGAAGTGAACCGACGCAACCTGCGCCGTTGCGGCCTGACCACCGCGGATTTAGAGGCGGTGCTGCGCGAACACGGGCACGCCACTGCCGACGGTATTCATCTGGCCATTCTCGAAGCCAAAGGGGCCATCTCCATTCTGGGTGCTGACATGGAAGTAAAACCGCGAGCAGGTGCCGAGACCCGTGAGAACGAGCCGAGTCAGGCAACTTGACCATTTCGACGAGGGGAGCACGGATGAGCGGCACTACCAAAGGCTTTCGCCCCCGCCGCTGCGGTGGATCAGCTATCAAGCCGAATCGATTGGAGATGTCATTGTGGTAAATCTTGATCCTATTCGCCTGGCACGGGTCGTGGTACGCGCGGCAGTCCTGGTTGGGTTGGCGGTATCGATCGCCAGTTGTAGCGGTAGCGGTTCGAATGAGCCGTCGACTACACATCGACGACGACAACCACCACCACGGAGTCCCCGACTCCGAGTCCGCCGCCCCCTCCCGCGCCAACCGAAAAGAGCATCAACCCCACCGGAGGAAACCTGTTCACGCCGACGGTGCGCGCACCAATGGCGCCGACGGCCATCCCCGGAAACCGAGAAAACACGGGATAGGGCGCGGGGAACTCCAATGGCTATCGTCAACAAGGGCTTTCGCGGGCGTCGCACTGAGTCCCCCCGCGAGTTGCCACCCGGTCAGCATCTGACCGCGGACTTCCCTGTCCTGCAGGCAGGACCGACTCCGCGGATCGATCTCGATGGCTGGCGGTTCACCATCCGCGACGAGCGTGGCGCTGAACACGTATGGACCTGGGCCCAGCTGAAGCGATTGCCCAGCGAGCGGTTCACTGTCGACATTCACTGCGTAACCACGTGGTCCAAGCTGGGTACCGAGTGGGAAGGTGTTTCGCTGGACACACTCTTCGAATCAGTGGACACCGCCGCCGAATTCGCATTGGTCGGTTCCTACGGCGGCTACACCACCAACTTCCCGGTGGCCGATCTGCTCGGCGGCAAGGCCTGGATCGTCTACGGCTATCAGGGCGAACCGCTGCCACCAGTGCATGGCGGCCCGGCGCGGCTGCTGGTGCCCCACTTGTATTTCTGGAAGTCCGCGAAGTGGGTGAGATCCATCGAGTTGGGCGGCAGCGACAATCCCGGATTCTGGGAGCGCTTGGGCTATCACAATTACGGCGACCCGTGGCGAGAACAACGCTACGCCGGGGATTAACTCGTGGACAATGGTTTGACACCGAAGTTGCGGTGGCGAGTTGCCCGGGTTGTGGACTCAACACCGGAGACCGAATCTGCGCGCACGATTGCACTGGATGTGCCGGGCTGGGGTGGTCACTTGGCGGGCCAGCACATTGATCTCAAGCTGACCGCTGAGGACGGGTACAGCGCGCAACGCAGTTATTCGTTGAGTAGACCTGCCGACGGTCAGCGCATCGAGCTCACCGTGCAGCAGATTACCGACGGTGAGGTCTCGCCCTATCTCCTGGCAATACGCCCTGGCGAGGAGATCGAGCTTCGCGGACCCATCGGCGGCTGGTTTGTTTGGCGGCCGGCCGAAGAGGCCCGGATTCTGTTGGTCGCTGGCGGATCGGGCATCGTGCCGCTGATGGCGATGCTGCGACAGCGGATGGTAAAGGGCAGCACGGAGTTTCGGCTCGTCTACTCGGTACGCAGTCCCGCCGACGTCTACTATGCCCAAGAGTTGGCACGGCTCGAGCACGACTGCGACTGGCTGCAGGTCGCTGTGGTCTACACCCGCACGGCCGCGCCGCAGACTGCCCGCCCGCCCGGCCGGGTCCGCGTCGGTGATCTCGCGGTGCCCGAGTGGACCCCCGATGACAGTCTGCGCGTCTACGTCTGCGGCCCAACGGGATTCGTGGAATCGGTGACTAAGGAGCTGATCGGGCAGGGACATCGACCATCGGCCATCCGGACCGAGCGGTTCGGGCCGAGCGGCTAATCGAGGAAGAAGGAATCATGACCGAACCCACGCATGTCGACGGTAACGCCGTCGCGGGCGCCTTCGCAGACGTACTCGGGTTCGATGTCACCACCGCGAAGCTGACCTGCGCCGGCTGTGGCGTGGTCAGGGTCTTCGCCGAGAGCCACGTCTTTCACCGCGGCCCGGGCATCGTGGTGCGCTGCCCAGGCTGCGACCACGTCCTGGCCCGGCTTGTGCGAACCCCGGCCGACGTGCACCTCGACCTGCGCGGCGCGCAGTCTTGGCCGATCCCTTTCCCGGCCCGCTGATTCCCCTCGACGCACTCGCCGGTCGGGGCGCACCCCCGACATCGTGGACGCGATGGGCACCGTCATGTCACGTCTGCACCGCGGACGCCGACGATTACGAACCCTCTTGCAAACCACACGCGAACGGGCATAAGCACCAGTACGACGGCTACTGCGCGAGTGTGCCGGCGCCTGGGATGTTGCGCAGGCGGCATAGACGCCGACCGCGGTCAGCTCCAATAGCTGGCTGTCACAGTGACGCACGCCGCGGCGGCCCCTATGTGAAGCCGCGGTGGTGGCGGCTTTCCGGCGTTGATTTGTACGCCCATCAGGCGCACAAGCGATGGTGCATTACGCGTCCTTCCTGATGTGGGTTGTTTCGAAATCCTCGGTCGTGGGGTCGGTCGCACCGGTCTCGAATCCCATCCCATCCAATCCGAACCCGAGCCGCTCGGTCTCATTGGCGTGTCACCCGGGTGAATTGCCCCGCTGGGTGAGGACAACCCACCCGATCGGCAGAAATAGTTGTCGCTGATCTGAGCAGCGGTCGCAAAACCCGACCGCCTCGGCCCTCGCAGCGCAATTAGCACGAACGGAGAAGACATGTCACACGATTTGGACGCAGGCATGCTGCCCGTTGAGCCTACAAGCTCCCGATTGACTTCCATCGCGGCGCTGGTCGCCCGCTACGCGTTGGTCATCGTCCTCGTGTGGTTTGGCGCCATGAAGTTCACTTACTTCGAGACACATAACATTTCACCACTGATCGCCAACAGCCCGTTCATGAGTTGGATCTACGACATCATGTCCATCCGTGCGTTTGGGCGGTTCCTCGGACCCGTCGAAATCATCACGGCAGTCCTGATCGCCCTCAAGCCGTGGTACCCGAAAGCATCGGTACTCGGTGGCCTACTCGCCGTGTTCTTCTTCTTGAGCACCCTCAGCACCATGGTCACCACCCCCGGCGTCGCCGAGGCATCTGCCGGTGGATTCCCCGTCCTATCCGCCAACGGACAGTTCTTGATGAAAGACATCGCGCTTATCGGACTGTCGGTGTGGCTGCTGGCTGACTCGATCGACGCAACCCGCAGACAGGCAACACTCACCAAACTGACCGCAACTTCCCGTTGACGGGATAGTTCGATTCCACGGCTCGCGGGCCGCGCACAGGTCTCGCGCTCTGCGGCAGAACAGGAGCCACGATGACACCGCCGACCGGCGACCATTACGACCTCATCGTCCTGGGCGCGGGCTCTGGGGGATACGTTGCCGCCATCCGCGCCGCTCAACTGGGTATGGCAGTCGCGGTAGTTGAGGAACGTTACTGGGGTGGAGTGTGTCTCAACACGGGTTGTGTCCCTTCAAAAGCGCTGCTACGCAACGCTGAGATCGCCTCCATCGTCACTCACCAGGCTGTTGCATTCGGCATCTCCGGTGACGTTGGTCTCGACTACGCGCGAGCTGTGTCGCGCAGCCGCGAAGTTTCCGAGACCAGGGTCCGCGGGGTGCACTTTCTGATGCGCAAGAACAACATCACCGAGATCGACGGCCACGGCCGTTTCGCCGGGCCCCACAGCCTTCACATCGACCTGCGTGAGGGAGGCACGCGCTTGGTGAGCTTCGACCATGCCGTCATCGCGACCGGGGCACGCGTTCGCATGCTGCCGGGAGTTACCCTCAGCGACAACGTCGTCAGCTATGAACAGCAGATCCTCAACGCCGACTTGCCCGACTCCATCGTGATCATCGGCGGCGGCGCCATCGGCATGGAATTCGCCTACATCCTGCACAGTTACGGCGTACGCATCGAGATACTGGAATTCGCCGACCGTGTACTTCCCGGTGAAGATGCCGACGTTTCACGAGAACTTCAGCGGCACTACCGGCGTCGGGGGATCATGATTCACACATCCACCCGGGTGGACAAGGTCGTCGATCACGGCGAGCACGTCGCGGTCAGCCACACCGGCGCTGACGGAACATCCACCACCACACAGGCCGCGCGGGCGTTCATCTGCATCGGATTCTGCCCCAACGTCGAAGGAATCGGCCTCGACGCCGCAGGGGTGCGTGTCAGCGGTACAGGGGCTGTCGACATCGACGACTACATGCGCACGTCTGTGCCGCACATCTATGCCATTGGCGACGTGACCGCCAAAGTTCAACTCGCCCACGTGGCTTCGGCGCAGGGCGAGATCGCTGCCGAATCGATCGCAGGGGTGGAAACGATGCCTTTGAACTACCCGATGATGCCGCGAGTGACGTTCTGCCAGCCGCAAGTCGCCAGCTTCGGCTACACCGAGGAGCAGGCCCGCGCCGCCGGTCACCGCGTGCGGGTGGCTACCTTTCCGATGCAGGCCAGCGCCAAAGCCCATGGGCTTGGTGAGCGCGGTGGCTTCATCAAAATGATCGCGGACGAAGCGCACGGTGAGCTGTTGGGAGCGCATCTGGTGGGCAGCGAAGTCAGTGAACTCCTGCCCGAGTTGACCTTGGCGCAGCTGTGGGACCTCACCGCAACCGAGTTGGCACGCAACGTACACACCCATCCCACAATCGGTGAAGGGCTGCTGGAGTGCTTCCGCGCTCTAAGTGGGGAGGCCATCAATTTATGAGCAATTGCAGCAGCCCGACTCCAGGAGATCGATGATGACCGACGCGTTTGTACTCGGGGGAGTCCGCACCCCATTCGCCCGTTACGGCGGCTCGCTGTCTCATCTACGGACCGACGATCTGCTCGGTCTGGCCTTGACGGGCGCATGCGAACGCGTGGACGTGCCCCTGGACGCGATCGAGGATATCGTCGCTGGATGCGTCAACCCGGCGCATGAAGGCATGGGCAACATCGCCCGCTGGGCGGCCCTGGCCGCAGGTTTCCCCGACAGTGTGGCGGGCTACACCGTCAACCGGTTCTGCGCATCATCCCTCAGCGCAACGATCAACGTCGCCCACGCGATCAAGGCAAAAGATCTCGGCGTCGGAATCGCCTGCGGCGTCGAGTCGATGTCACGGTCGGGATGGGCAATCATGAAGGGCGACGCGCCATTCGCCCCGCGCGGACCCGTGGTTCTGCTCGACACGATGTGGGCGGGAGCCGGCGGGCCGCCCAACCCCGCACTGCTGACACGCAACGCCTACATCAGCATGATCGAGACCGCCCAGAACGTCGCCGACCGCTACGGATTGACGCGCGAGGAGATCGACGCGTTCGCGTTGCGCTCCCAGCAGCACGCCAAGGCCGCGCGCGACTCGGGGCGACTTGCCAAGGAAATCATGCCGGTGCAGATCCCGGCGACGAAAAAAGCGCCGGCACGCACATTCGAACACGACGATTTCATACGTGAAAACACCACGGCCGAGCAACTGGCCGCGCTCCCGGCTCAACCTGGAACGACGCAGATGACCGCGGCGAACTCGACACCATTGGCCGATGGGGCGAGTGCGATCGTACTGGCCTCCGGGCAACGCGCGGCCGAACTCGGCGTTGAACCGCTGGCTCGAGTCGCTTCCTCAGCGGTGTACGCGCTAGATCCGTTGGTCATGGGGTTGGCGCCGGCATGGGCACTGCCGCTGGCGATCAAGCGTGCCGGCCTGAGCCCAGAGCAGATCGATGTGTGGGAAGTCCACGAGGCGTTCAGCGCACAGGCGCTCGGCGTATTGCGCGAATTGCCAAATCAGTTGGAAGGTTTCACGGTTCCCGACGACAAGCTCACCCGCAACGGAGGCGCCGTGGCCATCGGTCACCCGTTTGGAGCGACTGGCGCCCGCTACGTGCTGACGCTGGCATTGGAACTGCGTGAGCGCAACGCTCGCTACGGCGCCATCGGTGTGTGCGTCGGGTCGGGGCAGGCCGTGTCGATCGTCCTCGAGAATCCGCACGCCGCCTGAGCCGCAACTGCAATAGGAACGGAGGACGCATGTCACACGATCTGATGACAGGGCTGGCAAGTCGCGGTCGGCGCACCGACAAGCGCACCGCTGTAGTGATCGTCGGCAGCGGGTTCACCGGGTTCGAGTGTGCCCGCCATCTGGCGCGAACGCTTCGCAAACAAAAAGCATCGGTGGATATCGTGATCATCTCACCGGTCGACTACATGCTCTACACGCCACTGCTGCCCGATGTCGCGGGCGGCGTCGTCGACGCTCGGTTCGTCGCGATCCCGCTCGCCAATACGTTGCGGGGCGTACAGCAGATCCGCGGCAGGGTTGACAGTGTGGACTTCGAAGGGCGCATAGTCGCGTTCACCGACCCGGAAGATCGCATGCGCGAGCTGTCATGGGATCGGCTGGTCCTGACGCCGGGGTCGGTGACGCGACTGTTCGACGTGCCCGGTCTCGCCGAGCACGCGCGCGGCCTGAAGTCGACAGCCGAGGCGCTGTACCTACGTGACCACGTACTGGAGCAACTGGAACTAGCCGCCGTCGACGACGACGTCGAGCGGACGGTCGCGCGGCGGACCATTGTTGTTGTCGGTGGGTCATATTCAGGCACCGAACTAGTCCTGCAGTTGCGGGCGCTGACCGACTCAGCTGCCAAACAGATGAACTTCGATCCGCATGACATCCGGTTCGTGTTGCTGGACCTGGCCGATCAGGTGATGCCCGAAGTGGGAGAGAAGCTCGGCGCCGCAGCGATGAGAGTACTGAAGATGCGGGGTATCGATGTACGGCTGGGCGTCACGGTGACGGAAGCACACGCAGACCGCGTTGTGCTCAGCGATGGCTCGCTCATCTGTACGCGCACGTTGGCGTGGGTGACAGGGGTGATGGGCGCCCCGCTGATCGAGAAACTCGGGCTCCCGACCGAGAAGGGTCGGCTCAAGGTGCAGACCGATCTGCAGGTGCCCGGCCATCCAGATGTGTTCGCGGCTGGAGACGCCGCAGCGGTACCCGATGTCACCCAGCCGGGCAAAATCACCCCGCCGACTGCGCAACATGCGACCCGACAGGGAAAGGTGCTGGCGCACAATGTCGCTGCCAGCCTCGGATACGGCAGGAAGAGGCTGTACAAGCACCGAAACATGGGATTGGTGGTCGATCTCGGCCCCCGACATGCCGTCGCCAATCCGCTGATGATCCAGTTGTCCGGGTTCGCGGCCAAGGCCGTCACCCGCGCCTATCATCTGTATGCGATTCCGCGGTTCGTCAACCGGTGGGCAGTCTCGTTGGCCTACCTGACCGACCTCTTCTTCGATCGGTCAGTGGTCTCGATGGGCCTGTCGTCGGAAGAGGACGCCCAGTTCCAGGCCAGCGAGGGTATCCCCATGCCCAAAACGGGTTAGGTAGCCGAGTTCCTGGATACGCTCGCCCGCAATGTGTTTCGACAGGCCCGGCCCCTCCCGGGAAGTCTAAGAAGTTACTCGGCGGATTTTGCGGTCACCTCGACAATGTCTCCTACGTGGATTGTGCCGGACGTCAGTAGCCGGCACACCGAACCAGCGCGTCGCCGCAATGCCGCGGCGGCTCCTGGACCGATGTCATCGTCCAGCAGTCGACATGGCGCAGCTACCCGGACCACTTCCAGTTCGACCTCACCAATTGACAGTCGGTCTCCCGGTCGACTCGGTATCTCGCCGGCATCAACCGTGATATTGCGGCGGGTCGCGCTGCTATCGATCTGCCGACCGAGTTCCTCAGCGCCACAATCGAGTAGCTCACGGGACTGTATGGTGACATGACGATGTCGAGTACCGTGATACCGGTCGCCGACCAGTCCCCGCCTCGCCTCAGCGACTACCGACTCGACTGAGCGCGTGGGTAACCGGCGCCCAGGAGCGATGTGAATCGCGACTACTTTCACGAAGCTAGTCTACCGACGTCGGATCCCGCTGAGCCAATGTGCTTCCTGCCCGGTCTATCAGAACCCAGCTCGAGAGGCAGTTCTCGACATCGTGTTCGTTGGATACGAAGCCAGCTACCGCAGTGCTGATTCCGGTGGACGAAGCGATCTCGTGGCGGATCGAGGTCCTTACCAACCTTAGGCATCAGGCCGTCTCGCGGCCTGGTTCTCGTCGGTTGCCAACCGGCTCCGGCTGCGGTTGCACGTGATGAGTTCGAGGCCGAGATCGCGCAACCGGTCGAGGAGTCCGTAAAGCTGTGGGATCAGGCTTGGTGTTCGGCGGCCTGCTGCGCAGTTTCGGCAGCGTCCGGTTGGTCGGGGCAGCCGTCATTGATCCACAGCTCAATCAAACGTATGGAGTCATCCGGCATTGGGTTGAAACCAACTGGCATGCGGGGGAGCTCCGCATCAGGACCGGAGCCGAACGGCGGCTCACCTTTCAACGATAAGATCAAATTCGAATGCGCGCCGTCACCGAGCACCAGGATCGGTTGTCCGAGCAACTTCGTAGCGACGAACTCATCCCGAGTTACATTGCGCCAGAAGGTGTAGTGAGGGGGGCCTACCTCGGTTTCTGGACCATTGACGGCCGCGTCGAGGATATTGACGACCTCCCGAAAGGCTTTGATACCCATCCGTTCTCTCCCATCTGGTTATGGTTGACACCGTCAAGTGCCGACTGAATCGGTGCGCTAGACCGGGCGGACGTTGGCCGGGGCACCCGCCTACCCTGTCCAGAATCGGGATTAGTTGTCATCGCCCGCATCGCCGATTCACCCGGGTGATTGCGGTACACCGGTTTTGGAGATCCAAGCGCAGGCACGGTCAGAATCGGTGCCGAACCTCGGGACGTCTCGTGATGATCATTGCCTGTTTGAGAGCGCCGCGTCGGTCGTCTCGCTCAGGGTCCTTCGATTATCCGGTCGCTTCGCGGATGTAGCGGCCGATCTGGCGAAGTGAGCGGGTGGCTTCAGGGATCATCGGCGCGGCGAGTTGGAACACGTGGATTTGGCCCGGCCATACCTGCACTTTGACAGGCACGTCGGCGGTGGCTAGTCGCTGGGCCGCCAGCTGCGCGTCATGGAGCAATACCTCGCAACCGGACACATGGATCAATGTGGGTGGCAGGCCGGGTTGGACGTGATCGAGCGGCTCGTAAAGCGCCTCGGGGTGCCCGTTGGTGCTGAATTGTGCTGCGGCGCGGGTGATCAAGCCGTGGAAGGCGTCGAATGCTCTGGGGGAAAACATCGCATCCGAGCCGGTGTTGGTGTGGGTCGTTTTGGGTTGTGTGACCAGTTGCAGCAGCGGTGACATGGCCACCAGCGCTGCTGGCCGCTCGCCGCGATCGAGCAGGCGTTGGGCCAGCGCTAGCGCCAGGTAGCCGCCGGCAGAGTCGCCGGCCAGCACGATCTGGTTGGGCTGATAGCCTTTTCGGCGCAACCACCGGTAGCCGTCGTAGCAGTCGTCGATCGCATCGCTGATCGAATGTTTGGGAATCTTGCGGTAGTTGGGCACCAGTACGGGGCTGTCGGCGAACCTGGACAGCGCGCTCACCAGTCGGCCGTGCGAGTAGGGGCCGCAGGTGAGGAACGCCCCGCCGTGCAGATACAGCACGACCCGGCGGGTGCCGTCGGGCGGTAGCACTCCGGCGGCGCGGACCAGCTGCCCGGTGCAGTGCGCCAGCCCGATGCCGGCGCGCACCGTGCCTGGTGTTGGCGCGATGGCGCGGGCGGCGAACTCGACGACACCCCATGGCCACGGCGCCGAGGGCAGATAGCTGCCCACGCTCAGCGTGGGCCGGATCATCAGCCGGGCGCTGAGCCAGGCGATGCGCCCGGCCATGCTCGGACCGTCCTGGATGACCTCAACGACGGCGCCCGCGCGGAGCGGGTTCCGTCGAGTCTTTCGCGCCCTGGCTGCTCTTAGACTGGGGCGCGGCGAACCCGACGCGGTGGCGGGTGAGCTCATGTCAATACTTCCACGCCGGGGTCATCGGGTGCCCCACGCCACCCAAACCGACCGCAGGTGACGCCAAGGCGTGGCTCGCTGTCCATCGGCGCACCCGTTCGCGTTGCTCACCCATCAGAACTGGCGGTGAAACCGGCCACAGACTCATTGTGTCGGGCTCTGGGTTGAAAGCCGGCGCGCATGCCGCGCGCCCTTCCGGGCAACGAATCTAGGTGAGTCACTTAGCTTTTGGTGCGCGCCTCCGAAAATCGGGCACTGTTGGTCGGCGGCGGTAGCCGCCTGCGGGTCACGGCCCTGCCAAGCGGCCGCTCGTCCCCGCGCCACCGCCTTGCGGCGTCGCCTGCCGGTGTAGGCGATCAGCCCGGCCGCGACCGAGGATCCCGCACCAACGGCGGCGGCGATGCCGAAGTGGATCGACTGACCAACGATCAACACGAGGGCCGCGTAAGCACCGGCCACCACAGCCACAAACAGGGAGGCGACGCGTAGTCGGGTCATGATGCCAGCCCCTCGGGCCCGATCGGGCGCACAGCGAGGACACTGCGCAGGTATCGAGTGGGACGCCCGCAGGTGGCGCACACCGGGTGGGTGCCGCGTCGGGACGCCATCTCGCGTTTGTCGCCCACGTAGGTCGCCATAGCTCGTTGCACAGTAGCCAGGCAGGCTTGGCAGAGCGTCTCGACGAGGTCGCCGTCTGGGCTCAGCCCCATCTGGTCGCATCCGTCGACGGCGTGTATCTCGGCGACCGCCACCGCCGGCGCACCGCACGTAATGCCGGTCGACACCCGCTGGGTACTGCAGATGGGCTGCAGCGTGTGAAGTTGATCCTCGACCGCCGGGACGGTGTCCATCTCGACATCTCCTTTCGGATGCGCAGAACGCCGGGCAAAGGCGGCGTTCCACATTCGATGCAGCAGCCGTGGTGTTCGCGCGGCGCCGGAACCGTATTCAGCAGGTGATCTTTGAAATTGGCGATGCTTCATCTCGTTTCTCCAATTTGTGGTGATGGCGTTCCGCGGTGATAAGGTCAGTCAGGTTGTCCACCGACATCGCGACCCGTTGGTCGCTTATGCGGCCGCGAACGCCGATCTGGTACATGGTCGGCTGCACTTACCGTCCGCTCGCCATCTGATGAGCCAGCATTAACCGACGTGGGATGAGTGGTCATCACCCGCGAACTGATTCACCCGGGTGATTCGCCGAAGACTTCGAGCATCATGAGCGGCGCGGCGAAGAACTGTCTACGGGTGGGGTATTCGCAACGGCATTCGCATGGTTGGCCAAGACCCAGCAGCTATTTGTCGAGGCGGTCGCGCGGTGCGAATCGGGAAACGCTCAGCTGCTCTTCGGGTTGCGCACAGGGTTGCGGGGCCGGCACGACATCTCCCTCAGGCTATCCGGAGCGTGTGGGAGCAAATGCCGAGAACGCCGTTCACGAGCAGCCGCTCCGATCCAACGGTATATGTCCAACTATCACCCGGGCGAATGACGGAGGTGGGCGACGACAGTTCACCCCGTCCGCGCCATGCTCGTAACTTGTACACCCGCGCAGCCGTGTTCTGTTGTGTAAGAAGCCCAGCAGAAGACCCACGCACGCCTAACGGCACCTTGCGTGGAGAAGGCTAGTACAGAAGAGACAACCATCGCCCCGAACACGGAGGACATATAGTGAGCGCCGCCAGGAGAATGCTGGAGACCTATCCACGAGATCTAGGCCGGATCGATAAAGCCAAGCTGCTGGCATGTATCGACGCCTGTTTCGAATGCGACCAAGCCTGCACGGCGTGCGCAGACGCCTGCCTCAGTGAGGACGACGTTGATCACTTGACCAAATGCATCCGTACTTGCCTTGACTGCTCGGATGTTTGCGCGACAACCGGCCGCGTCTTGTCCCGACACACGGACTACGACGCCAACTTGACTAGGACGGTGCTCCAAACGTGCGCCACCGCCTGTAAGACAAGCGCGGACGAGTGCGACAAGCATGCGCCGCATCACGAGCATTGCCGCGTGTGCGCCGAGGTATGCCGTCGCTGTGAACGAGCCTGCCGCGACCTTCTTGAGGCGCTCGGCTGAGACAACCACCCAGCGGGGGCCGCCCACCCTGCCTGAAATGACGGGCGTGCGAAAGCAGGTGAGGAGGAACCCGTCGCGATCGCGACAATTGTCGCGAACGTCTGGGCTGAAAGGCCCAACGGGCGTTATGCGATCCAGACGATCCGAGCCCCAAACCATCTAGACCGCAGGTTGATTGAGGGCGCATAGGTGGCGTGCAGGCCCGCCGAGTGTGGAACTCGGTCGGTACGATGGCGAGCAGACGGCCGCGTCAGGCGTACCGATGGGTGACGAGGAGAAATGTGACTGTTCTGGACGGGATCCTCAGCGGGGTCCGGGAAGACCTTGAGGAGCGCAAGCGTCAAACCTCGCTGGCGGAGTTGCGGTCGCGAGTCGCCGACATGGCTCCCGCGCTCGATCCGCTGCCCGCCTTCGGGTTACCAGGGGTATCAATCCTCGCCGAGGTCAAGCGCAAGAGCCCCAGCAAGGGCGAGCTTGCCGACATCCCCGATCCCGCGTGGCTCGCGTCACAGTACGCGGCGGGTGGCGCGGCGGCCATCAGTGTGCTGACCGAGCGCCGTCGCTTCGGCGGGTCTCTGGCCGACCTCGACGCGGTGCGCGCGCAGGTCGATATACCTATCCTGCGTAAGGATTTCATCGTTGAGCCCTATCAACTGTGGGAAGCGCGAGCGCATGGCGCCGATCTTGCTCTGTTGATGGTGGTGTCGCTCCCCAGCGCTCAGCTGACCGAGTTGTTGGGAGTGTGCGCCGAGCTGGGGCTGACAGCCCTCGTCGAGTCACACACGGCCGAGGAAGTCGGGCGTGCAGTGGATTCCGGTGCGAAACTTCTCGGCATCAATGCCAGAGATCTGACGACGCTCAAGGTAGATCGCTCCGTATTCGCCGAACTCGCGCCGCTCATCCCGGCAGGTGCGGTGCGGGTGGCGGAGTCGGGGGTAGCTGGCCCGCAGGATGTGGCGGCATACCGCAGGTGGGGCGCCGATGTGGTGCTGGTCGGCGAGGCACTGGTGCGGTCGGGAGACCCGCGCACGGCTGTCCGCGGATTCATCAAGTCAGCGAATGCGTCCGTTGCACGGTCCTGACGGGCACCACGCAGTATCGCCCGCCCCCGACGAGATCATGGTCGTGCCTAGCATTCCCGAACGACCCCAACAATTCTCGTTCATTGACACGTCGGGGTTATCAATGCCACGGGATAGCGCAATTAGAGGTCATATCGCGCGTTGATGATCTCGGCGGCGCGTTCGCCGATCACCATGCAGGGTGCCATAGTGTTTCCCGTCGTGATGCGCGGCATGATCGAACCGTCGGCGATTCGAAGCCGATCGATTTCGTACACTTTGAGGTTTCCGTCAACGACTGACATGTCGTCCAGTCCCATCTTTGCTGTGCAGCTTTGGTGCCAGTATGTTTCGGCGGCCATTCGGATGAAGGACTCGAGATCCTCGCCCTTCAGGTCACCGGGCGCCACACCACGTTTGACGAAAGGTCGCACAGGTGGAGATTCGACGATTTCTCGACACAGCTCGACTCCGGTGATCGCCGCCTTCACATCGGCGGGATCGGCCAACAGGTTCGCGTCGATTGTCACCGGGTCTTGAGGGTCGGCGCCGGTGAGACGAACGCGGCCGCGGCTCTGGGGTCGGACCACTCCTAAAGACATTGTGAAGCCGTGTTGGGGGGCGCCGAATCTGGCCGCGGTCTGGGCGTTCAATAGCGGGAACTCGACGACGCATGTCTGCAAGTCTGGGGTGTCGAGCGCTGCGTCGCTCCTGGCGAAGAATGTCGCTTCCGCTGCGTTGTTGCGTGGCGGGATCGGCTCGCGGTACTCCCACAGGCAGCTGATCGACGGGTGGTCCTGATAGTTCTGTCCCACTCCCGGCAGGTGTGCAACCACCGGGATACCGAAGCGTCGCAGGTGCGCGGCATCGCCGATGCCGGACTGCATCAGCAGCTTCGGTGTGTGGATCGCGCCCAGCGACACAATCACCTCGAGGCCGGCCTGCACCCGGTGCGTCTTGTTACCGTGCTGGAACTCGACTCCTGTGACGCTGCTGCCGTCGAGCAGCAACCGGCTCACCAACGCGTCGGTGAGAACGGTAAGGTTCGGCCGGTCGCGGTAGGGCCAGACATACGAGCGGAATGCGGATTCGCGCTGCCCGCCACGGACGCGAATGTCTTGTATCGCTGCACCGCCTGGGCCTTCCATCATGGCGCCGTTGTTGCTGTCGAAAGTAGGAAGGCCCACGCATTCAGCGCCTTTGACGATCGCGGGCGCGAGCGGGTTCGGGTTCGGCGCCGATTCGACATATACGGGACCGCCTGTGCCGCGCCGGTCCGGATCCGGTGTGCCGTGCCAGTCCTCCATGCGGCGATAGATGTCGAGCACTGCCTGGTAGCTCCAGGACTTGTCGTCGGCCTCGGCGGCGAAGTAGTCCCAGTCGCTCTGATGGCCGCGTGCCCATGCCATTACGTTGATGCTGGATCCGCCGCCGAGGGTTTTGCCCATCGACAGCGGGATTGAACGGCGGCCGATATGTGGGTTCGGTTCGGCAACGAAGCCCCAGTCTCGTTCGCTACCAAGGTTGCTGGGCCATTGCGCGGCGTCCAACACCGCGGGTAAGTCGTCGCTGCCGCCGGCTTCGAGCAATAACACGCCGACTTCGGGGTTCTCTGCGAGTCGGCGGGCCACCACCGAACCCGCCGAACCAGCTCCGCAGACGATGAAGTCGTACTGTGCGGCAATGCGATTCGATGTCATGACGCTCAGATTCGCAGCCGGGACGGACGTTATCTTTGACGCTGCCACTACTCTGCGCTACCGGCTAGCGGTAATTCTTGGGGCACAGCGGATTCGATGCCGTGAGCTACTCGTCACGTCGATCAGGCGCACATCGTCGGTGCCCGACGCCGCGACCGCCCCGCGTGCACAGTAGGACGGCTTGCCCACCGTCGGGGCATAACGCGCCGTCGTGCAACAACTCCGCCACAGGCCTGACGGGGTCTGATTCAGTTGTCCACGAGTCGTTGGGCGGCAACGGCTTCGATCACCGCCAGCGGGGAATCCGTGGTCACTACAGAGGTGCGTTGGAGGCCCGCGGCGCGCAACAGCGTGTCGAACTCCGCTACCGACCGCTCCCGGCCGCCCTCGGACAGGGCGAGCATTTGCGAGGTCCATGATCGTGGAGGCACCGGGATCGTGGAGCTCGCCGATCAGCTGTTCGACGATCGCAACTCGGCCGCCCGGCATCATCGCCTCCCGACACCGGCGCAGGATCGTGACGCAGGCGTCGTCGTGGCAGTCGTGCAGGATGTGCTTCAACAGGTACAGGTCACCGGCGGGCACCGCCTCGAAGAAGTCTCCGCCCACCACCTCCGTTCGGCCGGCAAATTTGGTCCCGGTCAGCTGCGCGTCGGCCGCGACGGCCACCGTCGGTCGGTCGAAGACGATGCCGCGCAGTAGTACTCGAACAGATCCATGCCGAACGTCTTTTTGACCTGACTCTGCCCGGTGCGCACGGTGGTGGTGATGCTATTCCAGGGCAACCAGTGCCCGGGGCCGGTCAGTGCACTCACAAAGGCCCGCTATGAGAGCGGATGGTCGGCGCGCAGGGTGTCCAGCATCGCGGTGCTGTGGAAGCGGTTGTCGTCGTCGACGGTCAGCATTCCCACCATCACCGCGGCACGCATGAGCCGGAACGTGGAGTCGACGGCACTGCCCTCGCGGGCAGCCACATCGGCAGCCGTCAGGGGGCCGCGCGCCAGATGCTCGGCGATGTGTAGGTCGACGACGGCGCGTAGCATCTGACTGGCGCAGTAGCCGAATTGAAATTAGCAGTCTGTCTGGCGACGAAGCTTCTGGCGTCTCCCCGAGATGGACGCGGCGCTTACATCGCTAACGCGAGGAACTGAGTCACCTCCGATGGTGAGAAGTTGTCGTCGCTGACGAGCACGACTGATTGGTGGCCGTCAGGCAGTTTCGGACCGAGTGCGATTCCCTCGATGTTGTCCAGCCGCGTCAGTTCCGGGACGACGCTGAGATCGGTCGCCAACGTCTTCGTCATCGGCGTGATTGGCTGGCGACTCAGTGATGGCATGTGCAACGTGTCGGTGGCCGAGTCGACATCGGCGCGGTACACGGATACTGCCAGATGGGGGAGCGTGGCAGCCCGCTCGACGACCAAGAACGTTGTGTTCGACAATGCCAGGACGTCCGAGACTCCGTTGAACCGGGTCGGGGGCGGTGATGCTTCCACTCGGTAGGCATACTGCCCGACCGGCGTCCTCGACTCGATATCGAACTTGGTTATCCGGATCAGCGCGCCGTGGTCGGCGTTGACCGCCGGACCGTCCTCGACGAGCGGTGCCTCCATGGCGGCGAACAGGAACCGTCCGTCCGGGCTAAGCGACAGTCCCTCGAGTGCATTGTTTGGTCGCGGTCCACTGCCGCCGTTCTGGGTGTAAACGAAATCTGCGGGAAGGGTGAACTCACCCCGATAGGTGCCGTCGAGTCCCGCGATCCGGATCCACGGGTTCGCGAGGACGCGCTCAGCACCACTCTCACTCATCTCAACGAAACCTTCTGAGGTCCAGTATATTTGCTGCCGCGCGTCGTCGAATGCGATGGCCTCGGCATCGGGTGCAACTACCGGTGGATTCAAAGTGCGGTCGTCTGCGCGGAATGGAATTCCGGACTCGTCCAGTAGCTGTTGGGTATGAACGAACTGGGCATCGTCCACGCCCGTCTCCGACAAGTTCAGTCGCACGGAGTAGAAGCGGATCTTGCCGAAGGTGGACTTGTCGTCGCTTATCGCGTAGTAAAGGCCACGCCGCGAGTCATAGCTGATTCCGGAGAGTCCGCCGACTCTGGTGCCTCCAATTACAGATTCGTGGGGGATCTGCCGCTGCCCGAGGTACTGCATGGAGATGTCGGCATGCGACGCGGGTTCGGTCGCGGCGGCGAAAAGTGCTGCGGCGGCCAGCACGTAAGCGATCTTCGACAATGTACTCATGCTCACTGTAACCAATTGCCTTCGAGCCCTTGAAGTCAGAATGGTCCGGCGGTGTCGAGTGAGGTGGAGCTGGTCTCGCGCATCGCCAGCTGAGCGATGAGGCTGATCACGGCCATCACCATCAGATAGATGCCCACATATGCGACACCGTGTTTGGCGGTCAGCCACGTCGCGATGAACGGCGCCACCGAGGCTCCAAGGATGCTCGCAATGTTGAAGGAGATACCTGAACCCGTGTACCGCACGTTCGTCGGAAACAACTCCGGCAGCACAGCGCTCATGGGGCCGTACGCAAAACCGGTCAGCGCCATCCCGGTGATGAGGAAGATCAGCACGGTCACGGTTGACGCGTGATCGGCAGCCAGCAGCGGACTGAACGCCGCGCCGTAGAGAATGATGCCCACGCTGATCACCAGCAGAGTCCGCCGTCGGCCGAAGCGGTCGACCAGCCAGCCCGCGACCGGAAGCGTGCCCGCGAAGAACAGCACCGCGATCAGCTGCATTTGTAGGAAGCCGATGTACCCCATGCCGAGTCCGACTCCGTTGGGCGGCCGCGCGCTAGTGCCGTAGCTGAGCACCCAAGTCGTCACGACATAGAACAGGGAGTACGCGCCGACGATTACGAACGTGCCGATGATCAGCTGGCGCCAGCTCGTGTGAAGCACCTGCGCCAAAGGCGCTTTGACGCGTTCGCCGCGCGCAATGGCCCGGGTGAACACCGGAGTCTCGACCAGTCGCAACCGCACATACAATCCGACCACCACCATGACCGAACTCAGCAGGAATGGAACGCGCCAGCCCCAGTTGTAAAACGCGCTGTTGAGGGTGGGCTTCAGCGAACCGTTGCCGAGCACGGTGATCAGCACCAGGAAGACGACGTTGGCCAGTAGGAATCCCAGTGGCGCACCCATCTGCGGCCACATCGCCGCCCAGCCTCGCCGGCCGGGGCGTGCTGTTTCGGTGGCCAGCAAGGCGGCGCCGCTCCATTCGCCGCCCAAGGCCAGGCCTTGGCAGAACCGCATGGTGGCCAGCAGCGCCGCGGCGATCGGTCCGACCTGGTCATAGGTGGGCAGCAGCCCAATCAGGAAGGTGGCGATGCCCATGGTGAGCAGGGACACCACCAGCGTGGCCTTGCGACCGATCCGATCCCCGAAGTGGCCGAACAGAATTGACCCGACGGGACGTGCAACGAATGCGAGCCCGAAGGTCGCCAAAGATGCCAGCAGCGCTGTGGTCGGGTTGTTCCGGGGGAAGAACAACTGCGGAAACACCGATACTGCCGCGGTCGCATAGGCATAGAAATCATAGAACTCGATCGTGGTACCCGCCATCGACGCTACCGCGATGCGGAAGCGCGGGACCTCGACGACCATGTCCCCCTCAGTCGTACTCATGTATCAGGTTCACTCCTCGGCTAGGGCGAATACGCTGTGAAGGAACCGCCGGCACGCGGTCAAGGCGCAGTTATCGCTCCCGACGGGACAGGTGACCGGCTGGGTTGAACGCAGACCTCCCGCGAGTACGCGCCGATCGAGGTCCGGTCGCCGACACCGGCGTCAAGCAGCGAGATGCGTTGCGTTGACGCCGTTTATCAGATTCGCAGTCGTGGCACGCGTTGTCTTTGACGCTGCCGCTACCCTGCGCTACTGGCTAGCGGTAATCCAGTGCCGCACGCTGTCGAGTATGGGTACCTGATGCGCGTCGCGTCGGTCGCTCGTCGCGAGATGTTCGTCATGTCTCAGGTACTTCATCCGCCAGAGGCCGCGACCAACCCGGAGAGCACCCCGTATGCGGCGAGCCCGATGGCGAGTTCGTGATAGGTCCGCAGGGCCTCCTGCGCTATGTCGAAGTGAAAATGTCACAAGTGCAACTGATGTCGCCGTTGAATGCCGGCGAATTCCGGTCATCTATGTGGCGCGCGATCAGCAGCGACCTACCGGGTGTAGTGCACCCCCATCGGCGGATGTCATGAGATCCAATGAGGCACAGGCACGGACCTCTGCCAGGGCAGGATCCGCTGAGTCGATGGTTTTCGACGACATTGGCGTGCTGTTGAAGCCCGGTCGGCCCCCCAAATGGGTCAACTCAGATCGCGCAGGTCAATGCTCGCAGTCAACGCTTTACCTGTGGGCGATGTAGTAGTTGTTGAATGGATCGGTGTCGACTTCGGCGATGTGCACATCGGTGAAGCCGGCATCGGCCAACATCGAGGTGGCCAGTTCCTGACCCCACGCTGTACCAAGCCCGGCGCCGCCGGCTGACAACGAAACTGTCATACAGTGCATCGTCGATACCGTGTATAGCCAGGACGCCCACGGAATTTCGCGGTTCTTGGCAAGCTCCGATGAAGCTTTGATGTCAACCATCAGCAGATCACCGCCGGTTCGCAGTGCGCGGCGGATGTTCGCCAACACCTTATCGGGGTGGACCTGGTCGTGAATCGCGTCGAACACCACAATTGCGTCGAATGCTTCCGAAGTGTCGAGGCTGGCCAGATCCCGCGCCTCAAAATTCGCGTTGGGCACCCCCAACTCAACCGCTTCGGCTCGCGCGGTCGCAATCGCCTGCTCAGAGAAGTCGTAGCCGGTGAATCTGCTCGCTGGGAACGCTTGTGCCATCACGTTGATGGCACGTCCACTCCCACAACCGAAATCAGCGACGTCGATACCTGCGTTCAGTCGTTGGGTCAGCCCGTCGACCAACGGCAGAATCGTGTCGACCAGCGCTGCGTCGAATACCGCGGCGCTCTCTTCGGCGCGCAACGAATGAAAGCGTGGAAACTCGTTGTACGACAATCCACCCCCGTCGCGGAAGCACCCGATGATACGCTGCTCGACTTCGCCCAGCAGCGCGATGTACTGGGCCATCTTGGCGACATTGTCGGCTCCGCCGGCCCGCGTCAACGCGGGCGCACGGTGGGCCGGCAAGTGATAGGTATGCGCACTCGAGTCGTAGTCGATGACCGCCGCGCAAACCATTCCGCCCAGCCATTCTCGAACGTAGCGTTCGTCAAGCCTTGCGGTAGACGCGATTTCGACGCTGGTGGCAGGCCCGTTTGTGGTCATGGAGTCGAATAGACCCGTCTGGTGACCGATGCTGAGCAGCAAGGCTATGGCCGCGTCGTTCACATGGCCGACCATCTGAAGGCCGAACTCCTTGGCGGCGTCAGTGGATTCGGACTCGAGAAGCTTGTCTGTTGCTGTCACAATTTCAATGGTACTCAGACCGAGGGCATCGATTACGCCTCGCGAGGACTCACTCAATACGAGGTGCCAGGTCGATGTCGCAATGGCCCAACTGGCGATCATGCGGCTCGCAATCAATCCGCCCGGCAGTGCGAGCAAGCGCACTGTCGCGACGGCGGCGGACTCCGGCTGAGGGTTCCTTGGAGCAAGTGTCACTGACTGGCCAGCAGCCTATGCGATGCAGCGGTCGCAGCTTGGGCGTTATCACCCGGGTGAATCGTGCTGAGGGGTGAAGACAGATGGACCAGGGTCGCGCGATGCTCGCTACCGACGGACCTGTGCAGCCTCGACCGCGCAACTCGCGCTGTGCCGCCCGAGATTCGGATCAGCAGCGGCCGGCGAGCTTCCCCGGAGAAGAGGAGGGACGAACGGCGACTTCCAGAAGCCTGACGCCAAGAATCGCGCGTAGTTCGTGGGATCGGTCGAGGGGCATCGGTGCCGGAGCTCGCGATCGGGCTCGGTGCGGTCTGTGCTGCTGGACTTGTGCGGTTGAGCACGACCCTGAAGGAGGTGCACGCCGATCATGCTGTGCTTTCCGGTGATTCGCGCGTCGACACTACTTGACATCGTGGGTGGCTGGTGTGACCCCGTCACCGCTGATCGCCGCCCCGCACCCGGACCGGCAGGGAAAGACGTTGGCCCGCAATATCGCCACAAGTATCGGCTACGCCGAGCGGGTTGATCGAGGAAGAAGGAGTCATGACCGAACCGACGCATGTCGACGGTAACGCCGCCGCGGGTGCCTTCGCGGACGTGCTCGGATTCGACGTCACCACCGCGATGCTGACCTGCGCCGGCTGTGGCGTGGTCGCGGCCTTCGCCGAGAGTCACGTCTATCACCGCGGACCGGGAATCGTGGTGCGCTGCCCGGGTTGCGATGACGTCCTGGCCCGGCTCGCGCAAACGCCGACCGACGTATGGCTCGACCTGCGCGGCGCGCAATCCTGGCGGATCCCTTCCCGGGCCCGTTGATGGAGTCCCTCGACGCGCTCGTCAGCCGCGTGCGCTGCGCCGACATCGTCGACGCGTTGGGGCGACTGCACCAACATCGCAGTCATCTCCTGGACCTGGTGAGCCCGACGCCCGGTCGCCGGCTCTTCGGCCCCGCGGTAACCATCTCCTACTTCCCGGCATGCCGGGCCGCCCTACCGCCCGAGCGTTACAACTTCAAGAGGTTGTTCTACGAGGCCATCGAGGGCGGCGCTAACGGCCACGTGCTGGTCTTGGCCAGCAACGGCTACCCCGAGGCGTCACTGGGCGGCGGAACAAAGCTGTCGCGTGCCCAAAATCAGTGGCTCGCAGGCATTCTCGCCGACGGCCGGCTGCGCGATTTCGCCGAGCTCGAGCACTACGACCTGGCCATCTACTGCCGTGGCGAAACACCGCGGTGGGGCAGTGACACCGTCACTCCCTACGAGGCGAACCGTCCGGTGGTGATCGGCGGCGTGGCGGTCTGCCCCGGCGATTACATCTTCGCCGACTCCTCCGGCGCGGCAATCATACCGGCCGACGACGTGCGCGCTGTGCTGCACACGGCCAACCAGATCGTCGCAGCAGACATGGCGTCCGTCGTCACGATCAGAGCTGAAAGCCCGAACACACTGGGCGACAGTGAGAACTGACGAGTGCACAGGAGAACACAACCGTTACGAGGGTCGCTTGCGAACCGCGATCGAAAGACTGCATCGTGAGCGGATCACCGGTGTGGCTTGCAGTTGTGATATTTCTTGGCGCCGGAGCGGCGATCTGGGTGGCAGGCATTGCGCTATCGGACCAAACGGATGTGCTGACGATGCGGCTGGGCCTCGGCTCGGCGCTCGGCGGCCTGATTCTGTTGGCTATCGCCACCAACCTGCCCGAGATCGCCATCGTCTCCGCTGCCGCTGTGTCGGGCAATATCGGTGTGGCGGTGGGAAATATCCTCGGCGGCATCGCCATCCAGACGGTGGTGCTGGTAGCTCTGGATGCCTTCGGTGTGCGCGGCTCCAGGCCACTGACCTATCGGGCGGCGTCGTTGGTGTTGGTGCTGGAGGCCGCGCTGGTCGTCGCGGTGCTGGCTATTGTCATCGGCGGCACCCAAATGCCCGCAACGCTGATCACAGCGCGGCTGACGCCTGCCCCGGTGCTGATCGTGATGGTGTGGGTGGTGGGCCTGGTGTTGGTGCAACGGGCGGCACGGTCGTTGCCGTGGCACGAGTCGGGCCAGCCCCCCGATGGCCAGCAGCGGCCTCGCGGACACCGCACCGCGATGACCGAGCAACAGGCTACTGCCGAGGGGACCAGCACTGCCAGGGCGGCGGTGACCTTCGGCTTCGCCGCCGCGGTCACGCTGATCGCCGGGGTCGTGTTGGAGCGCAGCGGTGAGGCTATCGCCGATCACATCGGTCTGTCCGGTGTGCTGTTTGGTGCGACCGTGTTGGCCGCGGCCACCGCGCTGCCCGAATTGTCCACCGGCCTGCGGTCGGCGCGTCATGGCGACTACCAGCTCGCCGTTTCCGACGTCTTCGGCGGGAACGCATTCCTGCCGGTGCTTTTTGTGCCTGCCACGCTGCTGTCGGGGCACGCCGTGTTGCCGACCGCGCAGCGCACCGACATCTATCTCACGGCGCTGGGCATCGTTTTGACACTCATCTACGCGGCCGGTCTGCTGTTTCGACCCCGCCGCCGCATCGCCCGGCTGGGAGTCGACTCGCTAGCCGTTCTCCTCATTTACGGCCTGGGCATGATCGGACTATTCACCGTCTCGAACATGCGCTGACCGTGACAAACGATCAACCTTCGCGCCATCCTGGAGCAGGCGCGGACCATCGTCACCGCTCTCACCCGGGTGAATCGCACCGCCGAATGAAGACAACTCACCCCATGCGCACATACCGTGATTGCTGACCTAAGTTGCAACGGGCGACACCTGGACCACCTCAACCTGGTGCGTCAAGCAGACCGTGAAAAATCCGCAGGATCCACAGGAGTGCGATCAGACACGAACGGAGACCACGTGCCACACAATGAGGCCACAGCATGACGAATTGCAGTCGGCACAGAAGACAGTGCTCGTCACTATGACTTCCGTGGTAATCGTCGGCAGCGGGTTCACCGGTTTCGAGTGCGCCCGTCATCTGGCGCGAAAGCTCCGCAAACACAACGCGTCCGCCGATATCTCGATCATTTCGCCGGTTGATTACATGCTGTACACACCGCTGCTGCCCGACGTAGCGGGCGGCCTCGTCGACGCCCGTTTCGTCGCGATTCCGCTCGCCAACGCGCTGCGCGGCGTACAACTGGTTCGCGGCCGGGTCGACAGTGTGGACTTCGACGGGCGCACAGTCACATTCACCGACCCCGAAGAGCGCGTGCGCAGCCTGTCGTGGGATCGCCTTGTCCTGACGCCGGGATCGGTGACCAAGCTGTTCGACGTGCCAGGTCTCGCCGAGCATGCGCGAGGACTGAAGTCGACGGCTGAGGCGCTGTACCTGCGTGACCACGTACTGGAGCAACTGGAATTGGCCGATGTCGATGACGACATTGGCAGAGCGGTGGCGCGGCGGACGATCGTGGTTGTCGGCGCGTCGTATTCAGGGACCGAGCTGGTCCTGCAGCTGCGGGCGCTGACCGATTCGGCTGCCAAACAAACGAACTTCGACCCGGACGAGGTCCGGTTCGTGTTGCTGGACCTGGCCGAACAGGTGATGCCCGAGGTAGGGCAGAAGCTCGGAGCTGCCGCGATGCGGGTGCTGAAGATGCGCGGTATCGATGTCCGGCTCGGCGTCACATTGAAGGAAGTCCACGCGGAACACGTTGTGCTCAGCGATGATTCGCTGATCCGCACGCACACCGTGGCATGGCTGACCGGCGTGACCGGCGCTCCACTCATCGAGAAGCTGGGCCTGGAGACGGTAAAAGGACGGCTGAAGGTGCAGACCGACCTACAGGTCCCCGGCCATCCCGACGTGTTCTCGGCAGGGGACGCCGCAGCGGTGCCTGACGTCACCCAACCGGGCAACATCACCCCGCCGACCGCGCAGCACGCCACCAGGCAGGGAAAGGTGTTGGCGCACAACGTCGCCGCCAGCCTCGGTTACGGCCAGAAGAAGAACTACAAGCACCGCAACATGGGCTTGGTGGTCGACCTCGGCCCTCGCTACGCCGTTGCGAACCCGCTCAACATCCAGTTATCGGGGTTCGCTGCCAAGGCCGTCACCCGCGCCTACCACCTGCTTGCGATCCCGCGGTTCGTCAACCGCTGGGCAGTGGGGCTGGCCTACCTGACCGACTTTTTCTTCGATCGTTCAGTGGTCTCGATCGGACTATCGTCGGAACGGGACGCGCGGTTCCATGCCAGCGAGGGCATTCCCATGCCCAAACCGGATTAGCTGGCCGTCGCGTCCCAGCTAAATTGACACATAATTGGACTATTCATAGTCTCGAACATGGGCTGACCGTGACAAGTGATCAGCTTCGCACCATCGCGGAATTGGGCGTGCACATTTCATCGCCGCTGCGGCGGATCGCTTGACCGGCCACAAAGCGTCATGCAATTCGGAGCCGTAATCCGGCCAACTGTGAGGCCTTTCATCTTCAAGAGACGCACATCCTTGCAGAGCAGATATAACTAAATCCACGAACTCAAGATAAGCAACGCTTTCACCTTCGCGAATTTTGGCTGTTGCGCGCTCGCGGCGGCCTCCCATTCCGGTGTATCTTTTTCTCTGGGGCGACTGACAGGTGACCTTATCACCGGAATCTGTTATGGCCTTTCGGGCGATCCTTAGCCGAGGATTCTCTGTTCTAAAACGTTCATGGAGAGGGGCCCCTGTGGCCACAAAAAATACCGCCTTCCCTGTCCAGATTCTGAATGCTGAACCAGTAGTTAGATCGGTTGGAAATCATGTTGCCCGCTATGGATTGGCGATCGTGATTGGATGGATAGGAATATTCAAGTTCTATCCCTACGAGGCTCACAACATCCAACCCCTGGTGTCCAATAGTCCCTTCATGGGGTGGCTGTACAGCTTGCTTAGCGTTGAAATGTTCTCGATGATGGTTGGCGTTGTGGAGGTGGTCACCGCGCTCCTGTTGATAGTAAAGCCGTGGTATCCGGCGGTTTCGCTGGTAGGGAGCGCGTTCGCTATTTTGCTTTTCGCGTGCACATTGACATTCACGATCACGACACCGGGTGTGGGCGAGGCGTCGGCCGGCGGGTTTCCGCTGTTGTCCATGACTGGGCAATTCCTCATCAAGGACATTGTCTTATTGGGTGTGTCGATATTGACGCTCGCTGATGCCATGAGGGCGATCAGGTGCCGCGCAATGCCGACGAACGCATTCGCAGATCCGCAGGCGTAAAAGCAGCCGCTTGATCGATAAACGTCGGCCTTCACATGTTGGATGGGATGCCGCAAGGGGTCCCGCGAATATGTAGAATCTGGGGCCAACTCGGCTTCTGCGTGTGGATACCAGAATTCGCGGGGCCGTTCTAATGGGCCGCACCGGTAATCGGATCGCCTTACTTATCAACCCGTAGAAGTCGAGCCCTGAGAGAGGAACACCAATGACCTACTTCACCCCTGTCGATCCTAATGCAGTCGCCGGCAACGCCGCCGACCTCCTAACGCAGGTGCAGAAAACCCTGGGCTCCACGCCGAACATGACCAAGGTCATGGCGAACAGCCCCACTTTACTGAAGAGCTACCTCGCCTTATTTGCTGCAGTGGCCTCCGGCACGATTCCAGCGGCCGTCCGCGCGCGCCTCGCCGTCGCCACGGCACAACTCAACAGTTGCGAGTACTGCCTGTCGTCACACACCTACATCGGTGCCAACATCACCAAGGTGGAAGCGGCCGAACTTGAGAGTGCTCGTGTTGGCGAATCCAACGACCCCCATGTGGCGGCTCTGCTGAAACTCTCGAATACCATCGCCGAAAACGCCGGCGACGTGGACGAAGTCGACCTGCGAGCCGCATGTCAGGCGGGCGTAACCGAAGAAGAGATCGGCGAACTTGTGGCCAACCTCGCGCTGAACATCATGACCAACTACTTCAACGTCATGGCCCGCGTGGACAACGACTGGCCGCTCGTCTCACTGTGACCGATTGACAGGCCGCGGCCGCGCCGGACCCGCCATGCGTTTTGCGGTGGCGGGTCTGGCGCGCTCACCTAGATGCTCGAACCGCCAAAGCATTCGCGCTCCCGACAGGATGGCGGGTCCGTTGCCGTTCACGGGACTTCTCCGTTGGCGCGCCCACCGAGAGCGTTGTCCTGCAAAGGCTTCCGACGGGCGAGGCGCCACAGGAGATGGCAACAATTGCCTCCCTGAGTTGTCCGTCCGGCGGAGTCCATCACGGCTACGTCCTGACATCGTGTGTGCGACACCGGACACTGACGTAGGACGATCTAGTCCCTGCAAAGTGAGCGCTGAGGTCGTGGCCGGGCTAGACCGTACCTCGCGGAACCCTAGGTGGACCATATGGTCCTCGATCGTTTAGACTAGGCGCTCGAACGCCCCGATAACGACATTGTGCGGCGTTGACCAGCGGGTGCAGCGCGGCCACTCAACGGCCCGCGCGTGGACGGGAGCAACATCATCGACGGCGACTACGACGACATGGGGCCGGACAACACCTTAGGGCCCAGCGAATCTCTGGATTCCGAGGAGGTGCGCAATGACGATGGTGACATCGTGGTCGACGCGCCGTTGCGCTGGATCCCGCCTGAGGACAACCTGACCCTGGATAAGCGCCTGGCCGCCGAGGAGCCCGAGTTCGGCTACACCGATGGACCTCCACCGCGGCCCGGGCGTCACCGCGGTCAGATCAGTGGCAGTCCCCATGACGGCGCATCGTTTTACACGGTGGCGCGCGAAGAGTTTGACCAGGACAGCGAGGACGCCGGCTGACGGCGCTTCGGGTGTGCACGCGGATCGTGACGTAGTGCTTCATGAATCAGTGTCGATTCGGTCCGGTCGCCCATGGCAGTGGCGAGTTCGGCGCCCACCGGCGGCGTCCCGATTTGCTGACATCGCGTGGTCGGCGTGGACACATATCGCACTCAAAGAGATGCTTATCGAAGGGTTTAACTGAATGTGTTGGGTGATTTCAAATTGACGCGGTCTCAGCGTTCCATCGGACGGCGGTGAACGAGCGCAAGTCAGTGACCAAGCGGCACAGGGCGACAAGGCTCGCTACGAACCGGGCCGGGCCACTTGTGAATCCCCATTGGCGGGACGTGGGTCCGCCAGCCCTATGGGGGCATCTGGGGCGCGGGAGATAGTGCGGCAGAAGATATCTGGGTTTAGTTGGAGGTAGTGAGCGCGGCGTGGGTGATGCTGTGGGGCGGGCTGTTCTGTTGGGTACCAAGGTCCATGTTCCGGGTGTTGGGGGTCAGCTTGTGCATCGGGGGGCTTTGTTGGCGGCGTTGTCGGCGGGGCGATGCCGCAAGGTGACTTTGGTCAGTGCGCCGGCGGGTTGGGGTAAGACGACGTTGTTGGCGCAGTGGGCGTTGGGGTCGGGCCAGGACCAGCGGTTCGGTTGGCTGTCGCTGGATCCTGCTGATAGCGATCCGGTGTGGTTTTGGATGTATGTGGTCGCTGCGCTGCAGAAGGTCAGTCCCGCGGTGGGCACTCGTGCGGTTGAGCTGTTGGCGATGGGTGCGGATCCGGTGCAGGTTGTGCTGCCTACTTTGCTCAATGATCTGGACACGATCACTGGCTCGGTGGTGCTCATTTTTGATGACTATCACGTGGTGGTGAGTGCGGCGGTCCATGAGCAGTTGGCGTTCTTCATCGCGCGTTTGCCGGCGAATCTTCACTTGGTGTTGGCCACCCGCTCGGATCCGATGTTGCCGTTGGCTCGGCTGCGGGCCAGCGGCGAGCTTGGCGAGTTGCGAAGCGACGATTTACGTTTCGGGGTTGTTGAGGCGGACCATCTGCTCAACGAGGTGCTCGGGTTGGACTTGACCGAGGACGATGTTGAGCTGTTGCATCGACGCACCGAGGGGTGGGTTGCCGGTCTGTACCTTGCCGCTCTCTCACTTGCCGGGCGCTCTGATGCCTCGGGGTTCATCCGCTCGTTCGCCGGCGATAACCGTCATATCGTCGACTATCTGATGGCCGAGGTGCTCGAGGGTCAGCCACCGCACATGCGCAGCTTTTTGCTGCATACCTCGGTGTTGGGACGACTCAGTGGTGCGTTGTGTGATGCGGTGCTGCACACGTCGGGTTCGGCGTCGGTGTTGGACCGGATCGAACGCGAGAACCTGTTTGTGGTGCCGTTGGATCTGTCGCGTCACTGGTATCGCTATCACCAGTTGTTCGCCGAGTTGCTGCGCGCCGAGCTGCAGCACAGCGAGCCCGATGTGGTGGCTGATCTACACCGGCGGGCCGCGGTGTGGTTCCAGGCCCAGGGCCTTGTCGATGAGGCGGTGCGTCACCTGATCGCTGCCGGTGACATTGCGCGTGGTGCGGATCTGATCGCCGCGGACTGGGTCAACGAATTCAACAGCGGTGGCCTGTCGACCATCTCGGGTTGGCTTGATCTGCTTCCCGAGGAATCCATTCGACAAGATCCACGACTAAGCACAGCACGCGCCTGGATGGCGTTGAATGTCGGCCCGTTCGAGGACGCGCACTTCTGGATTGAGGCAGTCGAGACCAGGTCTGCGGCCGACATCGTCGAGCATGGCAGCTTCGGCGCTCAACTCGTCGTTTTGCGTGAGGTCCACGCGTTCAAGGTGGGTAACGTCACCGCCGCGCTCGAGGAGGCGCGCCACGCGATCACCCTCGAATTCGGCGACGCACCTTGGGCCCGATTGACTGCCTGCTGCATCTATGGAGCCGCTCTGTACTTCTCGGGCAGCACCCAGGAGGCCCAAGCCGCCTTCGGGCGGGCCGTGCAGCTCGCCCAGAAGATCGGCGATCGGCGCCGCCGTATCTATGCGCTGGGTTATCTCGCCTTGATCGCAGCCGAATCTGGCCAACTCGCAGACGCCGAACACCAACTCCGTCGGGCAACGGGCGTCGGGATAGACCGCGCGGGCGGCGAGCACTTCGTTAATGCGATTGTGTCGCTAGCGGCGGCCACCATCCTTGACGCGCGCGGCGATGCGGCTGCTGCCGCGGACGCGGCTCACATGGCCGTCAGTTTGGCCCGCAATGGTGCGGGAATTCTGGAAGTTGCCAAGGCGCTTCTGGTCAGAGGCAAGATCGTCAAGGACCTCGGTGATCACGTGACGGCGGCGGCGAGCCGGAATGAGGCCGGCGGGCTGCTTCGAAATTGTGCGGATGCCGATGTAACGCAAGCGTTGCTCACCGCGGCCCGGTGCACCAAGGGCGTCGCGGTAAGTCCTCGTCATCAGCCGGACACGATCGCAGAAGAGCTCACCGCCAAAGAACACGAGATCCTTCGGCTGCTGGCGACGCGGCTGTCGCGACGTGAGATCGGCCAGCGGCTATACGTCTCGCTCAACACGGTGAAAACCCACCAGCGCGCCCTGTACCGCAAGCTACGCGTCGAGCACCGCAACGCCGCCGTCAGACGCGGGCGAGAACTCGGCCTGTTGTAATCGGCCTGCGCAACCTCGGCCATGTGGCGCAAAGGCTGGTCGATTTTCGTTGGGCCGCTCTGCATGTGCGGCTAGGCCGAATCCGTCGGGCACCGTTCGAAGCCGACGATCAGGTGTGCGACGTCGCGGTTGCGGCAATCGGCCGGCCACACCGCCCAGGTGCGGCGCACCACCGGGTAACCGGCAAGGCGGCACCACACCACAGTCTCGGGGATCAGGTGGGCCCACTCCTGGGACGCGAACGCAAATGTCTGGCCCGCACTGAGCGCGGTAAATCTGACGGACGGGATGAGAAAGTTTTCGCCGTCTGTGTCATCACCGGGGTCGATGCCGTGGCTGCGCAGGGTGGCCGCTAGTTCGTCGTACCAGGCGGGGCTGCCCGAGCGAGGAAAACCGATCCACTGCAGCCCGGCCAAGGCGTTGAGGTGGATGCCGTCGGAGTCAGCGAGTCGAGCGGCGAGGTCACTGGCCAGGAGGACGCCAAGGTTTTCTTGGGCCACCAGCATGGTGTCGAATTCCGTTCCGGCGGGGTGCTCGCGCACGAACGAGACGTCGAGGTCCCCGCGGCGCAGGCTGGCCAGTTGTGCTGCCATCGGCAGGTGACGCGGTAACACGCGCGTGTCCGGGTTTTCGGCGGCGAATCGGGCGACCACGCGAAGCAGGTCGCAGGCCAGTTCACCGGGGATGCCCAGTTGGATGACACCGGTCGAGTCGGCGGCGGCGGCGGTTACAGTGCGCACCATCTGGTCGTGGCGCACCAAAATGGCACGCGCCTGTGCGAGCAGAGTGATGCCGGCTTCGGTGGTTCGGACGCCGGTGCTGCTGCGCACCAGCAGTTGCACACCGAGTTGGCGTTCCAGCGCGGTGACCGTTTGCGACAGGGCGGGCTGACTGATGTTGAGTCGGCGTGCGGCGGCCGAGAACGTGCCCTCCTCGGCTGCGGCGATGAAGGCTTCCAGCCTGGCCGGTGTCAGAAACGCATGGCTGCGCCCGGTTGCGCCGATTCGATCCACGATCCCGACCGGTCGCCGGGAGGACGCGTGTGATGAACTCCGCCGGGTGGTGTGCCGTCGTGCACCTGTGCTCAATCTTGTTGATATGGGCGCTATGTCGGCCCTGCCGCGCGCTTCGGCGCTGTCTGAGACTTGCTCACTCACCGTGATTCTCCTCAATGATCCGACAGCACTTGCGCTGGCGAGTGGGGTAGGGCGTCATTGAGCAGCGCCGAACGGCAACAGATGAACTTCCTCGAACCGCGATGTGGGGAGCCGCTTTGGGCTGACGCCGCATGCCATGACCCCACCTTCGGCGCGCGTCGGGTGGGTTGTCCTCATCCGACCCGCCGATTCACCCGGGTGATTCGCCTCGATAAACCCGACGTCTTCAGTGAGCCCACCAGTTGGAGGCACCCGCGTCAGCTCCGGAACCGAACTCCTCGAAGAGGCGGCCGCCGATGTGAAACCGGCACGCCGTACTGCTCGAGACAGCCGGCGCCGGGATTGCCCAGGGATAACTCGGTTAGGGCAGGATGAAGCGCTCCACGGCGTTGGCAAAGCCTTCGTCTTCGTTCGTCGTGGTGACACAATGGGCGGCCACCTGCACGTCATCGCTCGCGTTGCCCATTGCGATGCTCAGTCCCGATTGCGCGAACATGGCCACGTCGTTTGCCATGTCGCCGATCGTCGCGATCTGCTCGGGAGCGATGTCGTAGGTCGCGGACAGGTAGCTGACGACGGCGCCCTTGTTCGCGTGGGGATTGGTGACATCGGCGTAGTAGGGCTGGGATCTGGCCGCCGACACCTGGTCGCCGAAGCACTCGCGTACCAAGGCCGCCGCCTTCTGGACCGCGTCGTGGTCATCGCTGACCCCAACGACTTTGGCCACACCGCCTGAGACGGAGGCAAAGCTGTCGATGAGCGTCGGGTCGAATCTGACCGTCCAGGCCTCCCGGGCCACGTGAGGCCCTTCTATGTCTGGCACAAACCAGTCCGCACCCCGGTAGACCCACACGCTCACCCCCTGGGCGTCGAGTAGCTCGATCACCGCCGGTGTCAGGTTGTCTGGAATCACGCGCTGTTCGATCACCGACAGATCGGGGCGGGCGAACAGTCCACCGTTGAACGCCGCGATCGGCGTTGTGAGCTCGAGAGGTTCGATGAGCATCGACATTCCGCGCGGCGGGCGGCCGCTGGTGATGGCGAAGAGTATCCCGGCTTCGCGCAGCTTGGCGACGGCGGCGACGGCGCGTTCGGTGAGGACCTTGTCTTGGGTTACCAGTGTGCCGTCGACGTCGGCCAGGAGCAGTCGAACCGGCTGGGAGTGGCGAGCCATGTTGCCTTTCTTGGTTAATCGGATAGGTCGAAGTTCTAGGTGACGAACACGGCGACCGTTTCCAGGTCGTCGTGGGAAGTCCATAGGGTCGGCGGACTCGCCGTGGTCATGTGTCGCGGACTGGCATGTCGGGTCTACTTCTTTTCGGCGTGGCCGCCGAATTGGCTGCGCATGGCCGACAGGATCTTGTCGGTGAAGTCGCCGAGCTGTCGGGACTCGAACCGCTCGAAGAGCGAGGTGGTGATGACGGGAGCAGGAACACCCTCGTCGACCGCGGCAAGGACCGTCCATCGGCCCTCACCAGAATCGGAGACCCGACCGCTGAAATTGTCTAGATCGGGTGAGCGGGCCAGCGCGTCGGCGATCAAGTCGACCAGCCACGACCCGACCACCGAACCGCGCCGCCACACCTCGGCCACCTCGGCGACGTCGATATCGTATTGATAGGCCCACGAGTCGCGCAGCGGGGTGGTCTCCGCGTCGACAGCTTGGGTTACGTTGCCGACGTTGGCGTGTTTGATGACGCTGAGCCCCTCGGCGATCGCGGCCATCATTGCGTATTCCACCCCGTTATGCACCATCTTTACGAAATGCCCTGCCCCACTTGGGCCGCAGTGCAGATACCCCTCATCAGCGGTGCCGGCTCCGGTGTCACGGCTGGGGGTAGGCTCGGCGGATCCGGCACCGGGGGCGATCGTCTTGAAGATCGGGTCCAGCCGAGTCACGACCTCGGCTTCCCCGCCGATCATCAGGCAGTAGCCGCGTTCGAGTCCCCATACCCCGCCGCTGGTGCCGCAATCCACGTAGTGAATGTCTTGGGCCGCCAGCTGTTTGGCGCGGGTGATGTCGTCACGGTAATAAGAGTTGCCGCCGTCGATCACCGTGTCGCCTGGCCCCAACAATGAGATGAGTTCATCGAGGGTCGAGTCGACAATGGCCGCCGGCAGCATCAACCACACCGACCGCGGTTGCTCCAACTTGGCCACCAACTCCTGCAGCGACGAGGTGGCAGTTGCTCCCTCGGCGTCGAGTTGCTTTACGGCTTCGGGGTTGACGTCGTAGACAACGCAGCGGTGTCCGTCGCGCATGAGCCGGCGCACGAGATTTGCCCCCATCCGGCCCAACCCGACCATCCCGAGCTGCATCGGTGTGTCCGTTGCCATGTCGTTCCTCCTCACTTCAGCGACCGGTAGCGCCGGATCAGCTTGTTCGTCGATGAGTCGTGATTGAGCTCGGGCTCGGCATCGCTTTGCAGTTCGGGCAGGATCGCCACGGCCAACGCCTTGCCCAGCTCCACGCCCCATTGGTCGAAAGAGTCGATGCCCCAAATGGTTCCCTGAGTGAACACGCTGTGCTCGTACAGCGCCACCAGTGCGCCGAGGACCCGCGGAGTCAGAACTTCCGCCAGGAGCGACATTGGTGGGACGGTTTCCCTGCATGACCCGGTGCGGCACCACGCGCCTCCGGAGTCCCTTCCGCCCTGACCTCTTCCTCGGTTTTGCCGAAAGCCAGCGCCTGCGCCTGGGCAAAGATATTCGACGACAAGATGTCGTGATGGTCGCGAATGGGGTTGAGACCCTTGGCGAAACCGATGAGGTCGACCGGTATCAGTGAGGTGCCCTGGTGGATCAGCTGATAAAAGCTGTGCTGGCCGTTTGTGCCCGGCTCTCCCCAGTACACCGGGCCGGTCTGGTAGTCGACAACGGTGCCGTCGAGGGTGACGTGTTTGCCGTTGGATTCCATCGTCAGCTGCTGCAGATACGCTGGAAAGCGCTTGAGGTACTGGTCATACGGCATCACGCCGATCGATGCGGCCCCGAAGAATTCCACGTACCACACGGTGAGCAAACCCATGAGTACCGGCAGGTTTCGCGCCAGCGGCGCGGTGCGGAAGTGCACATCCATTGCGTGGAAGCCGGCCAGCATTTCGTTGAACCGCTCCGGCCCGAGCGCCACCATCGTGGACAGGCCAATGGCCGAGTCCATCGAATACCGACCGCCGACCCAGTCCCAGAAGCCGAACATGTTCGCGGTGTCGATGCCGAACTCCGCCACCCGCTCGGCGTTCGTCGAGACGGCCACGAAATGTTTGGCGACCGCGGACTTGTCGCCCAGCTGGTCGAGCACCCAATCGCGCGCCGAGATGGCGTTGGTCAGGGTTTCCAGGGTCGTGAAGGTTTTCGACGACACGATGAACAGCGTTTCTTCGGCTGATAGGTCCCTGGTGGCTTCTACGAAGTCGGTCGAGTCCACGTTGGAGACGAACCGGAACGTCAGGCTGCGCTCGGTGTAGTGGCGCAGCGCCTCGTAGGCCATCACCGGGCCCAGGTCGGAGCCACCGATGCCGATGTTGACGAGGTTGCGAATTGGCTTGCCGGTATGGCCTTTCCATGCGCCCGAGCGGACCTTCGTGGCGAAATCGGCCATCCGATCCAAGACTCCATGGACCTGCGCTACCACGTCGATGCCGTCGACGATCAGTGTGGCTCCCTTGGGCATGCGCAATGCCGTATGCAGCACGGAACGATTCTCGGACACATTGATCGGCTCTCCGGCGAACATCAGGTCCCGGCGTTCCTCGAGACCGGACTGCGCGGCCAAACCAAGCAGCAGATCGAGGGTTTCATCGGTGATGCGGTTCTTGGAGTAATCCAGATACAGCCCTGCGGCTTCGGCTATGAGCCGTTCGCCGCGATCGGGGTCCTCGGCGAACAGGTCACGCAGATGGCCGTCCTCGATCTTGGCGTGGTGTTCGGCCAGGGCGGCATACGCGGGGCGCTGGCGCAGCGGTGAAATCGGCATGAGATGTCTTCCTTGTTGGTGGATCGGTGTCGGACGCTCGGGTGAGGCGCGGAGAGCGGTTGTGGGTTATCGCCGCCGGACCGCGGCCAGGCGATCGCGGGCAGCCTGCGCTACCTGGTCGGAGGTAAAGCCGAACTCGACGAGCAGTTTTCTGTGCGTCAAGGCCCCGAATGTGTGTATGCCGGCTACGGCGTCGTCAGTACCGACGTAGCGGTCCCAGCCGAGTGTCGGCGCCCGCTCCACGGCAACGCGTGCCGTCACCGAGGGCGGTAGCACATCGTCGCGGTACTGCTGGGACTGGCGATCGAAGAGTTCCCGGCTGGGCATGCTCACTACGCGGGTGCTGATGCCGTCGGCGTGTAGTTGCTCGCGGGCGGCGAGCGCCACGTGGACTGCTGAACCCGTTGCCAGCAGGATGACGTCGGGTGTGCCGCCGTCGCGGCACCAAGGCGGTCTGCTCGGACGTCTACCTTCGGCGAGCACATAGCCGCCACGCCCTAAGGCTGAGGCCGGGACACGTGAAAGAACTTGTGCGGCACTGATAGCGGCGTCAGTCAGCGGATCACCCACTGAGCGAGGGCGATCCAGAGGTTTACCGAATCCGTCGAGTGGTAGACCATTGCGTACCTGATCAAGCGGGGTGCTCATTCGTCTACATCGGGGCGATGGCGGGTAGGAGTGCCCCGGTGCGCTCTGACCCTTGTTCGGCTCGGATGACATGCACGACGGCGTTGATCAGTGCCAGGTGCGTGAAGGCTTGGGGGAAATTGCCCAAGTGTCGGCCGGTGGCGGGCTGGATCTCTTCGGCGTACAGGTTGAGCGGGCTGGCCAGCGACAGCAGTCGCTCACACAATCGCTTCGCCCGGGCGAGCTCACCGATCTCCGTCAGCGCCGAAACCAGCGCGAACGAGCAGATGGTGAATGTGCCTTCGTTGCCGGCCAGGCCGTCGTCGGTTTGTTCGACGCGGTAGCGCAGCACCAGTCCGTCTTCGGTGAGCTCATCGGCGATCGCGAGCACGGTGGCACGTATCCGCGGGTCGTCGGAGGGCAGGAAACGAGTGAGCACGGCCAGCAGCAGCGAGGCGTCCAGCGCGTCGGAGCCGTAGCGCTGCACGAGCACACCCCGGGAGTCGACGCCGTTTCTCAAGACGTCGGCACGGATCTCCTCGGCGATCGCGCGCCACTTCTGCGCGTACGACCGTTCGCCCTGCAGTTCGGCCAGTTTCGCGCCACGGTCCAGTGCGACCCAGCACATGATTTTCGACGACGTGAAATGCTGCGGTTCACCGCGGACTTCCCAGATGCCGTGATCCGGGTCGCGCCAGTGCTTGATCGCCTCCTGCACCTGCTGCTTGAGCATGAGCCACACCGTTTCTGGTATGTCATCGCCCGATTTGGCATGCAAATACACTGAGTCGAGGATCGCGCCCCAGATGTCATGCTGATCCTGTTTGTAGGCGCCGTTGCCGATCCGTACCGGGCGGGCCCCGTCATATCCCGTCAGATGGGCCAGCTCCTCCTCGACAAGTTCCCGCTCCCCGCCGACGCCGTACATCACTTGCAGCGGACGGCGTTCAGCCTCGTTCGCGCAGGACACCTCGGCGATGAACGAGAAGAAGTCGTCGGCCTCGTGGTCCAGGCCCAGCGTGTACAGGCCCCAGAGCGCCAACGTCGAATCGCGCACCCACGCGTAGCGGTAGTCCCAGTTTCGTTCGCCGCGTGGGGTTTCCGGCAGCGATGTGGTGCTCGCCGCCAGCAGCGCCCCGGTGGGCGAGTACGTCAGGCCCTTTAGTGTCAGCGCGCTGCGTTGCAGATATGACCGCCACGGGTGGTCGGGGAATTCTCCGATAGAGATCCATTCCCGCCACATTTCGCTGGTCTGCCGCATCTTGTCGGCGGCCTGCTCGTAAGTCTGCGGCGGTGGCTGTTCAGACCAGGACAGCGCGACAAAGGCGTTGTCGCCCTCCTTCATCCGGGTACGGACGCGGGCCTGGCGGCCGTCTAGGCCCAGCCGAAGATTGGTCGTGAGTGTGAGTTTCGGGTGTTTGTCAGGATCTTTCTGGGCCGCGGCGATGGCCTCGCCGTACGCGTTGCCGCAGTACTTCCAAGTTGCGCCGACGCGGTGGTAGTCGAACGACGGCTCGCAGTTCATCACCAGCTCGACGGAGCCGCTTACGCAGCGCACCGTGCGCAGCAGGATGTGCTCGGCGTCCCAGTCCATTGGCGTGCGGCGATGGGTATTTGACCGCGACTCGATGTCATGCCACGGACCCATCACCAGCGCATCCCGCACGATGAGCCAGCCGGTCTGGGTCTGCCAGGTGGTTTCGAGGATCAGGCTACCCGGCAGATAGCGGCGTGCCGCCGGCACCGAAACCCCGTAGGGGTGGAGCCGGAAATGGCCGGCGGACCGGTCAAGGAGTGCGCCGAAGATGCTGGGCGAGTCCGGGCGGGGCGCGCACATCCACTCGACCGATCCGGCCGACGAGATCAGGCAGGTGGTCTCGCAGTCCGACAGGAACGCGTAGTCGGCGATGGGCGGGAACGAATTTCGGCTGGAACTGGTCGAGGTTTCGGGAAGCGCACCGGTGTCCGCCATTTGCGCCAGGTCAACCCCGTTGGGGCCAGTCTGCATGCGGCGCGGTCGCCCTCCATTGAAGCCAGCGAGGGCGGCTGTATCGTCGGTCGCGGTCATCGGCCGTTCCGGGTCAGTTCGCCAGCACGGCACTCGGCGAGGTCGCCGGTGCGCGGCCAACTGCGAGACAGATCGTCGAGCCATACCGAAGCGCCCACGGCGGCTAGCGCGGCGGAATTAGAGTTCTGCGTCATCGTTCTTGATTCCCTTCTAGGCAGGGGTATCGCCAGCCGGGGTAGCCGGCGAGCAGCGCGTCGGCTCCGGTCGGGCCCCATGACCCGGGGTCGTAGAGCCGCACCGGGGGTGGTGCGTCCAGCAGCGGCTGCACAATGCGCCAGGTTTGCTTCACGTTCTCTGCCCTGGTGAATTGGCTGGAGTCTCCGTTCATCGCGTCGTTGAGCAGCCGTTCGTAGGGTTCGGGCGCTTCGCCCAGCTGGTCGGCGAAGTTCAGCGAGAGATCGACTGTGCGAGTGTGATTGGCGCCTGGCTCTTTGGCTTGGATGACGAGATTTGCGCCGGGGTTGGGATCGATGCGCAGAATGAGCTCGTTCGGAGGCGGCGCGTGCTGGGTGATGGCCAACTTGGGTGGCGGCTTGAAGATGACGCGAATTTCGGTGGCGCGCACCGGCAGAGCCTTGCCGGCGCGGATGAAGAACGGAACGCCAGACCAACGCCAATTGTCAATTTCCAGCCGGAGCGCGACGAACGTCTCGGTCTGCGAGTCGGGTTTGACCCCCTCGATGGCCTGATACCCGTGGTATTGGCCGCGGACGTAATTTTTGGGGTCAGCCTGCGGGATCGTCCGGAAAACCTCGACCCGCTTATCGCGTAGCCCGTCGGCACCGGCGACGCTGGGCGGCTCGGCGGCGAACAAACCGAGTAGCTGCAGGAGGTGGTTCTGCACCACGTCGCGCAAGGCTCCAACGGGATCGTAGAAGCTGCCCCGCCCCTCGACCCCGAAGTCCTCGGCCATGGTGATCTGGACGGCCTGGATCCGGTCGCGGTTCCACAACGGCTCGAACACCGAGTTGTGGAACCGCAAAAACAAGATGTCCATCGCCGCTTCCTTGCCCAGAAAGTGGTCAATGCGGAAGATCTGGTGTTCGTCCAGGACGCTGCGCAGTTGTTCGTTCAGTGTCTGGGCCGAGGCCAGATCGTGGCCGAACGGCTTTTCCACCACGACCCGCGCTCCGGTGGTGAGGTTGGCATGGGCAAGTCCCTGAACCACCGGGCCGAACACCGCCGGTGGGATCTCAAGGTAAAAGACGGGACTGTGCCGCCCCTCGATCGCCTCGGCGACTCGGTCATAGGTCTGTGGATCCCCGACATCACCCGAGATCATCGTCAGGCGCTGTGCGAGGCGGTCGAATACCTCGTCGTCGATCGTCTCGCCGGCGTCCTCGATGGCATGCCGCGCATGGTTACGCAGCGTCGCAGAGGACCAGTCGTCGCGCGCTACGCCGATGATCGGGCAGTCGAGCAAGTGGCGGCGCTCCAGTCGATACAGAGAGCGAAAGGTCATCTTTTTCGCCAGATCTCCGCTGATACCAAAGATCACCAGAACATCGGCAGGCGTGTTTGCCGGTGAATTCATCGCGCTCCTAATCTTGCCCGGTTCGAGAGGTGTCGGGGTTTACTCGGTGTGAACACGAATTCGTCAGGGTTGTAGTCGATTTCACTCATATGGTGATTCGCGTGCGCCTGCCGCTCTTGTCCAGTCCGTGAGTGTCCAGAGCGAAAGCTTCAGTAGCAGAACGGCTTTGAGTAGAAGATTACCCGAAACAGCGGTCATGGATTCGGCTGAGAATTACTAAATCCCCTGCTCCACAGAGAAACATACACCGGAGTGGCTGGAGGTCGCGACCACGAACAACCACGGTTAAAAGGGTATCTTCTATCACGCTCATCAATTTATTTATATGCCCACTTCATTCGGCATGCTGCGTGTCACGACGGGCGATTCAGAATATTCACGAGTAGCTGGCTGCCACAATGGAGAATGTCGGTCAGCAGTTGGATCTGCTTATGGGTGTCACCAACGATATTGAATTCCGGCAGTGGCGGTGGTGGAGCATCACGCGCAGTTTTGCGACTCCTCTGGGCTACCGGCGTAACCGTTCAGCCAAGCGGGTTGACAGCCAGTCGCGGCGAGCTGTCATCGTCGCTACCGTCGATTCACGAGGTGGTTAATGTAAGTTCGCGCAACGTGGTTCGGACGCGGCTCCAGGACTTCGTGGAGGTTGCGCAGGCCGATTACAACAGGCCGAGTTCTCGCCCGCGTCTGACGGCGGCGTTGCGGTGCTCGACGCGTAGCTTGCGGTACAGGGCGCGCTGGTGGGTTTTCACCGTGTTGAGCGAGACGTATAGCCGCTGGCCGATCTCACGTCGCGACAACTGGGTGGCGAGCAGTCGAAGAACCTGAAGCTCCTTGGGGGTCAGCTCCTCATCGACCAAAAGCCCTTCGGTGTGCGAAGTGACTGCGACGGCCGTACTCGGCTCGGCCGAAGCGAGCAGCGTCGAGGCGATGCCGGCGTCTGAGCAACCTCGCACCAGCGTGCCGACCTCCTCGAGGATGGCTTTCGCGGTCTGGCGGTCGCCGAGATGCTCGAGGATCTCCGCTCTGACCAGCAGCGCTTTGGCCAACTCCAGGATTGCTCCACCGTGGCGGGCCGACATGACGGCCATGTCGGCGGCGGCCACCGCAGCGGCCGCGTCGCCACGCATGGCGAGGAGCCCGGCCGCGGCAAGCGACACCATCACCTCCACGCAATGTTCCCCATCCGCGAGGTCCCGGGAGCTGCCGGAAGCCCGGCGGATTTGGTGTTCGGCGTCTGCGAGTTGACCAGATTCGGCTGCGATCAAAGCGAGATAACCCAGCGCGTAAATGCGGGCGCCGCGATCGCCGATCTTCTGGGCCAGCTGCACGGCCCGCCGGAAGGCGGCTTGGGCCTCGCTGGGTGCTGCCCGAGAAGTACAGCGCGGCTCCATAGACGCAGTAAGCGCTGGATCGGCCCAGCGGTGCCTCGTCGAGATCGAGGGTGATCGCGCGGCGCGCCTCCTCGAGCGCGGCGGTGACCTCAGCTGTCTTGAACGAGTGAACCGCGCGCAAGACGACGACTTGACCGCCGATGCCGCCACCAACGTCCGGGGATCCGGTCTCGACTGCCTCGATCCACTCGGCGGCGTCATCGAGTTGACCCACACTTAGGGCGATCCAGGCGCGTGCTGTGCTTAGTCGTGGATCTTGTCGAATCGGATTCCTCGGGAAGCAGATCAAGCCAACCCGAGATGGTCGACAGGCCGCCGCTGTTGAATTCGTTGACCCAGTCCGCGGCGATCAGATCCGCACTACGCGCGATGTCACCGGCAGCGATCAGGTGACGCACCGCCTCATCGACAAGGCCCTCGGCCTGGAACCACGCCGCGGCCCGCCGGTGCAGATCAGCGACCACATCGGGCTCGCTGCGATGCAGCTCGGCGCGCAGCAACTCGGCGAACAGCTGGTGATAGCGATACCAGTGACGCGACAGTCCAACGGCACCACAAACAGGTTCTCGCGTTCGATCCGGTCCAACACCGACGCCGAACCCGAGGTTTGCAGCACCGCATCACACAACGCACCACTGAGTCGTCCCAACACCGAGGTATGCAGCAAAAAGCTGCGCATGTGCGGTGGCTGACCCTCGAGCACCTCGGCCATCAGATAGTCGACGATATGACGGTTATCGCCGGCGAACGAGCGGATGAACCCCGAGGCATCAGGGCGCCCGGCAAGCGAGAGAGCGGCAAGGTACAGACCGGCAACCCACCCCTCGGTGCGTCGATGCAACAGCTCAACATCGTCCTCGGTCAAGTCCAACCCGAGCACCTCGTTGAGCAGATGGTCCGCCTCAACAACCCCGAAACGTAAATCGTCGCTTCGCAACTCGCCAAGCTCGCCGCTGGCCCGCAGCCGAGCCAACGGCAACATCGGATCCGATCGGGTGGCCAACACCAAGTGAAGATTCGCCGGCATCCGCGCGATGAAGAACGCCAACTGCTCATGAACCGCCGCGATTCACCACCAGGTGATAGTCATCAAAAATGAGCACCACCGGGCCAGCGATCGTGTCCAGATCATTGAGCAAAGTAGGCAGAACGACCTGCACCGGATCCGCACCCATCGCCAGCAGTTCGACCGCACGAGTGCCCACCGCGGGACTGACCTTCTGCAGCGCAGCGACCACGTACATCCAAAACCACACCGGATCGCTATCAGCAGGATCCAGCGACAGCCAACCGAACCGCTGGTCCTGGCCCGACCCCAACGCCCACTGCGCCAACAACGTCGTCTTACCCCAGCCCGCCGGCGCACTGACCAACGTCACCTTGCGGCATCGCCCCGCCGACAACGCCGCCAACAAAGCCCCCCGGTGCACGAGCTGACCCCCAACACCCGGGACATGGACCTTGGTAGCCAACAGAACTGCCCGCCCACAGCATCACCCACGCCGCGCTCACTACCTCCATCTAAACCCAGTACGTCCGCACCGCCCCGCGATCCCGACGAGCCAACCGAGCCAGATGCCTTCTGCGCCAGTACCTTCCGTGCCTCCAGGCGCCCATTCGACGTACTCATGGTCGCCGGGACACCAACGCGTACCCACCGACGCTGAACACCACCGGCATCATGATCAACATTCCCAACACTGTGCTCATCATCGCTTCTCATTCCTCTGCGTCGTTGCATTGGCCTCTGCGACTCATCACACCGCCGTGCGCGGCGAGTGAGCGTCTCAAGATGAGGCGAATGGGCGTCTCAAAGTGAGACGCCTGTAGGGCGCTCCGCGCCTCCGTCGTCGTCATCGCGTGCTCATGGTCGTCGGGACACCAACGCGTACCCACCGACGCCGAACACCACCGGCATCATCATCAACATTCCCAACACTGTGCTCATCATCGTTTTCTCGATTCCTCTGTGTCGTTGTCTCCGGCGCCGGTTCCTGGTTGAGCGGCGGCGGCCGCGGCGATCCAGAGCTCAATGACTACGTTGGCAGCGCGGGCACCGCCGTCACCATCGCCCAGCGGGTGATCTTTAGGGCCGGGTCGGTGTATGCCTAGTGGCCTTGATATTTGCGGACTGGTCAATCCGAGCGGCGCATGAGTTGCGTCAGTTGAGCCCGAGAGGTGATGCCGAGCTTGGCGAAGGCATTGTGTAGATGCGTTTTCACCGTGTGGGGGGAGAGGTGCAGTTGCTGCGCGACGGAGCGGTTGGTCGCGCCTTCGGCGATCAGATTGACGACCGTGAGTTCGGAATCGGTGAGGCTGTCCCAGCCCGTTCTTGCCCGCGGGTGCGTGACGATGCGCCGTTCCACGCCTAATCGGCGCAGCGCGCGGCCGACCCGGCGGGCATCGGCAATCGCTTCGCACTCGATGTAGGTGTCGAATGCCGCGTTCAGCTGGTCGAGCGCCTCAGCGTTGCGCTGTGCGCGACTCAACTCGCCGCCGGCGTCCTCGGCAGCGCTTGCGTAAAGAAGCGGCCGCGACGACGAACGAAGCGCGTCCGCGGCAGCCACCAACGCCTGCGCGTCACGCTCGAGGATCCCGCGGGCATATCCGGCCACCGCCGCCAACAGCGGCACCGCGGGCCGCTCACGTTCCAGCACCTCGACGGCCTGCAGGACCCGCGCGCGCAGGCCGGCATCACCGGCGGCCGAGGCTACCCGCGCAGCCAAGGTCAGCTGAACCAATGCATGGTGGAAAAGTGGTGTCACGAGTAGGCTGATGTCGCCGCCGAGCCAGCGCAGCCGCTTCATGAACGTCGTCGCGATGCCACGCCGCCCGCGCCAGCACATACGCCGACGCTGCGACGTTGGCCAGGTGAACCGTTGGAGTGGGCATCGCGCGCCTCACTCAGCGTCTCTGCAACAAGTTCCGGTCATCGGTGTGCGCCGCCACCTCGGCGAGGATCAGCATGCGATGTCGTCCTGATGGTCGACCCCTGTTCGCTGCGGGGGCGGCAGCGACTCGGTGGCGTCGCGAGCGGCCGACAACCGGCCCGCAGCCAGCTGGACCACCCCCGCTAGTAGGGCCCAGATTTGCGAGCGCCATGCCGTCGCGTTCCTGGCCGGCTTTCTCTGTGCCGTTCGCGACCAGGGCGGTCGCATCTTCCAACCGGCCGACCACGGCAAGCAGGTTTGCGTGGTACATCCCGGCATAGGCATGTGCCAACGCCGTCTCATTCGTGTAGCGCGAGTCAGGGCTTGAAGCTCTTCGAGGCGGCGTAGTGCGCGGCCCGCGTACCCGTTCGCGCAGTCGAGGCAGGCAGTGCGTGACCTCCGGCCAGATGCTCGACTCGAGATCGCCGGTGGATGCGGCGGCGGCCGCCGCCTCGTCGGCTGCCGCGCTGTCCTGCCCGCTGTTGGCCTGCATCACCAGGTTGTACGCCAGCCACGCCAGATGTCGTGCCCGGGTGACCTCGCTGATGTCGCGCAACTGAAGTGCGCGGCGGTTCTCTTCGATCCGCCGCGGTGTCTATCTTGGTTTGCGTCGGGAGCCGGAGACGGATCTCGGCCTCTTCTTCGGGCGCCAGGCCGCCTCCGACGAGCGCCGCGCCGGCCAACTCTTCGCGCCTCGCTCGTAGCGGTGGCCCGATTGAGCACACCATCGTTTCTGGCGACCAGTGGCCCGCGTCCCGGGTCTTCGGGGGGCAGGAGCTCCAACGCGCGCTTGCTCAAATCCGAGCAGCGCTCGATCGCCATTGGCCAACCGACTGGGCGGCTTGGCGGAGTGCGGCGATCGCGGCCTGATCGCCCACCTCAGCGCTGCGGGCGAGCTGGGTTGCCACCTCCTCGGGCGCCGCCCCCATCCCCAGCATGACCGTTGCCGATTGCCGCTCCATCGCTCGGCGCAACGACTGGGGCAAAGATTGCCGCGTCGCCTCGCGCAGCAGATCATGACGAAACCTCATCTGATCACTGTCTTCGATGAGTAGGTCGGCGCGGACCGCCTCTTCCACCGCCGATACCAAGACGGCCGGCCGGCGTTCCAGCATCGCGGCGAGCAGCCGGGCCGAGAACCGGTCAGGCAGCACCGCGGCCACCCGCACGACTTGGCGCGCAGCTGTCGGAGAGCTGGTCGAGTCGTTGCTGCATGGTGTCGCCGAGCCGTCGCGGCAACGTGTCTCCGGTGGCGACCGCGCGGCCGCCGCAGAGATCGAGCCGACCCTCCTCGTCCAGTCCTCGCAGCAGCTCCGTTAGCAGGAACGGGTTTCCGTGCGCCTTGTCTGCCAGACTCAGCAGCGACGCATCCGCGTTGGCCCGCACGGCGTCTTGCACCATGTCGGCGACCGCGTCCGGTGTCATGGCCGTCAACCGCAGAAACCTGGCATCCTCGCGTTCCAGCGCGGTCAGCGTCTCGCTGCAACGGCCGGCCCGCCGGCGCCGGTTCGCGCGGTAAGCACCCACAGCACCGGGGCATCGGGCCGCGCGCGGCCAGCGACCGCAGCGCCAGCAGGGTGGCGTTATCGGCCCAGTGGATGTCCTCGAGGAGGATCGCCAAGGGTATTCGGGACGCGGCCGCGTGTATCGCGGCTTGCAGATCGCGCACCACCCAGTAGCGGAGATCGGCCGACGTGCCCAAGCGACGCAAAGCCTCCGCATCACCGACAGGGGGATCCGCGCGCAGGGTCGCCATGAACAGCGAGAAAAACGGCACCGTCTGCTGATACTCGAACGCCTCGCCGAATAGTGCCCGAACACCGGCCTTCTCGGCGAGCGCCAGGACCTCGGTCAACAAGCGGCTCTTCCCGATGCCCGGCGGCCCCTCGATGACCAGTACGCCCCCGCGCCCCTGAGCGACCGCGGTGATCAGCGCGCCGATCACTTCCAGCTCGCGCGCCCGCCCACGAATCGGCGGTATGCCCACGTTGCCCGACGCCCTCATGGTGCTCACGCGAATCGCCACCCGCCGACGTGACGTTGGCGGGTGGAAGACCTCCAATGTGTGCCGTCCACTGTTCTCGCTGCCGCTAGCGCTGCCAGTTAGTGTAGGCGGGTTCCTCCGGCACATCTGGTGTGCGTCGCCAACGACTGCGCAGTTGGCCAACTGTGCTGGCCACCTCAGTGCTCGGAACAGACGGCAGCTGTTCTCAGCCTGGGCTTCGCCTTTCAGTGCGGGTGCGGCTACCGGCGACGCCCGCAGGTGCACCGACGGGATGCGCTTTGCTCGCGGCGCAGGGGCTATCGGTCGGTCTGCCCTCGCGGTTGACGGCGCTGGCGATACGATGAGCATGTCCGGCGACGTCTGTACGCCAGAGGCCACTTCAGTCCTAGGCCGCGGGAGGTGGCGCAGGCCGCGGTTTCGTGGCGGCGAGCCGGAATCGAGGTAGTTGGAGGATGAGTTCGCGAGCCGGCGGCGCGACCGAAGTTCACCGGGCCAGGGAAACGTTCCTGTCCGCGGGTGTCCTTGACGCTGCGCGGTCACTCGATGATGACGTTCTGCCGCCCGATGTCCTGGACTCCTGGCGTCGGTCCCAGGTCCTGCGTGTTCACCCCGATCGGGTCGAGCTGCCCTACGTGCACGAACCCAATAGGGACTCGCGATTGGCGCGTGCGGCCGCGCCGGTGCTGCAGCGCTTCACCGATGACCTGGCCGCGGAAGCTGTCAGCGTTATCCTGACGTCAACCAACGGCGTGGTGCTTGAACGGACTGCCGCGCAAGTGTCCATCCTCAACGCGTTGGACACGATTAATCTCGCACCTGGCTATAGCTTGGCTGAAGAGGTAGCGGGCACCAACGGAATTGGCACCACGCTCGAGACTGGTCGGCCCGCATTCATCCGTGGCGGTGAGCACTACGTCACGATGTTCACCGGTTTCGCGTGTGCGGGCTCACCGATCCGTGATCCGGTAACGCGCAGGGTAATCGGCGCCGTTAATCTGAGTTGTCTGGCCGCCGAAACCCATCCACTGTTGCTCGCGCTGACTACCAGCGCCAGTCGCCACATTGAGGATCGCATGCGGGTGGTGGCTCGTGAGGGCGAGACTGCGCTCTTGGAGGCATATCTGCAACAGGTACGGCGGTCTTCGGGCGGTGTGCTCGCGATCGGTGGCGACGTGGTGTTGATGAACCCCTACCTACGTCGAACACTCAACGGCAACGATCAGGCCACGCTGCTCGAACACGCCTCGGATCTGCTCACCTCCACGCTATCGGGCACCGCGCTGGCTGTTCTGCCAAGCGGGCAGATCGCCAAAATCACTGCCGCCGATCGCTCGACGGTGCGCGGCGGCCGCACCAATGTCGTTTTCCACGTTGACATTTCCGCCGAGACCAGCTCGCAGCCTCGTCGAATCGGCCACTGGCGCGCATCCCTGGCCTGGCAGGTCGCAACGGCGCCTGGCTGGCCTGCTGCCAGCAGGTGCGGCAATGCTGCCGCGACCGGGACTGGGTGATGCTCGAGGGTGAGAAGGGATCCGGCCGGGCACGGCTGGCCCAGGCGGTGGGGCAGGACGTGCAAACGGGGCCGAACCGTTCGCGTGCTGCGCGCCGAAATGTTCGCGAGCGCTGCGCGTCTCGTCGCCGAGCTGGCAGCCGAGTCCGACGATGACGATTTCGCGCTGGTGATCGCCGACGTGGATGACATCGGCGAGGACACGCTCGAAGCGATCACCGCGATGCTGAGCGCGCGCGCAGGCCGGGGATGGATCGCGGCGACCAAAAGTTCAACGCCTTCGTCAGCACCGATCAAGCAGCTGCTGCCGCTGTTTACCCATTCCGTCACAGTGCCGCCGCTGCGACACAGGATCGATGACCTCGCGGAACTCGTGCCGGTGCTGCTGCGCGAGATCACCCGGGGTGCTGAGGTAAGTCTGGCGCCCGATGCTATGCGCCAACTCGGCACGCTCCCGTGGCCGGGTAACGTCTTGCAGCTGCGGCGGGTTCTGACCGAAACTGTTGCCCGCCAACGATCGGGCATCATCGACGCCGACAAGTTGCCACCGGAGTGCCGCTCCGTCACCCGGCGCAAGCTGACCCAAATGGAAGCGCTGGAACGCGACGCGATTGTCCGGAGCCTGCAAGACAACGGCGGCAAGAAGCAAGAGGCAGCTCGCGCCCTCGGAATGTCTCGGGCCACCATCTACCGCAAGATCAACGACTACGGGATCGCGTAGACGCCCTTACGCTTGTCCGCCCAAGATGCATGGTGACGCGGAGTTGGAGTATCGCCCAGAGCCCTAAGTGTTCTGGGCGATTTCGCTCCGATGCGGATCAGCCTCGGCGTGTCTCACCCGGGTGAGATCCGCAGCCGGGTGAAGACAATTCGCCCCCTGCGCGCAAATAGTGGTCGCTGACCTGAGCCGCAACGTGCAAACACCTGGACACACCTGCGTCAAGGAGACCCTGAAGATTCAGCAGGATCCACAGCGGCGCAGTTGGACACGAACGGAGACCGCATGCCACGCAACCGGGCCACCGGACGGATAGCTGACGAGCGCAGTCGCACCGGACTCTCCGCCGATGCGCTGCGCGGCGGCATCGCTGACCATCTGCGTTATTCGGTCGGTCGCCCGGCGGCCGCGCTGACGCCGGAGCATTACTACCGGGCGCTTGCGCTGGCGGTTCGCGACCGCATGCAGGACAACCGGGTGGCGTCGACGCAGACGTCGCTCGATCTTGGGCACGAAGATGACGTGCTACTTGTCGGCGGAATTCCTGATGGGTCCGCAGTTGGGCGCCAATCTGCTCAACCTCGGTATCGAGGACGCGGCGCGAGCGGCGTTGGCGGAGCTGGGTCAGGACATCGATGAGGTGCTCGCGTGCGAGCAGGAGCCGGGCTTGGGTAACGGCGGCCTCGGCAGGTTGGCCGCGTGTTATCTCGACTCGCTGGCCACCCTGGAACGACCTGCGATCGGATACGGCATCCGTTACGAGTTCGGCATCTTCGAGCAGGAGATTCACGACGGCTGGCAGGTCGAGAAGACCGACAACTGGCTCGTAAACGGGAACCCTTGGGAGATCGCCAAACCCGACGTCAATTACCTTGTCAGGTGGGGCGGCTACGCCGAGCACTATCGCGATGAGGACGGCGACGACCGCGTGCGGTGGGTGCCGGGCCGCGTGCTGAAGGGCGTCGCCTACGACACCCCGATCCAGGGTTACGGCGTGAAGACGTGCAACGTGCTGACGTTGTGGAGTGCGCGGGCCGTCAAGTCGTTCGCCTTGGACGCCTTCAACACCGGCGACTACTACAAGGCGGTCGAGGACGAGGTCAGCTCCGAGACCGTGACCAAGGTGCTGTACCCGAACGACGAGCCCGAGGCGGGCAAGCGGCTGCGTCTGTTGCAGCAGTACTTCTTCGTGTCGTGCTCGCTGCAGCACGTGCTGCACATCCTCGATGACCTGGCCGATGTTTCCGTTAGAGATCTCCCGGAGCGATTCGCATTGCAGCTCAATGACACTCACCCGTCGATCGGCGTCGCTGAGTTGATGCGGTTGTTGGTCGACGAACGTCAGATCGACTGGGACGAGGCGTGGGCGATCACGGTGGCCACGTTCGGCTATACCAACCACACCTTGCTGCCCGAGGCGCTGGAGACGTGGCCGCTGGGGATGTTCGCCGAGTCGTTGCCGCGTCACCTCGAGATCATCTTTGAGATCAACCGGCGTTTCCTGGACGAGGTGCGTGCGAAGTTCCCCGGTGACGGTGACCGGTTGCGCCGCATGTCGTTGATCGGTGAGGACAACGGCAAGAGCGTGCGGATGGCGCATCTGGCCACGGTGGGCAGCCACGCGATCAACGGTGTGGCGGCGTTGCATTCCGAGCTTCTCAAAGACAGTGTGCTCAAGGATTTTTACGAGTTGTGGCCCGAGCGGTTCTCCAATAAGACCAACGGGGTCACGCCGCGTCGTTTTCTGGCGTTGTCCAACCCGGGTCTGCGGGAGCTGCTCGACGACACGATCGGCCAGGGCTGGTTGTCGGACCTGGACCGGCTGCGCGGGCTCGAGGCGTATGTCGATGATGCGGCGTTCTGTGGTCGGTGGCGGGAGGTCAAGCGGGCCAACAAGGCGCGGCTGGCCGACTATGTGCGGGCGGCGAGCGGGGTGGAGCTGAACCCCGATTGGCTGTTCGATATTCAGGTCAAGCGCATCCACGAGTACAAGCGCCAGCATCTCAGTGTGCTGAACATCGCAACGCAATACCGTCGACTCAAGCAGAACCCGGACCTAGAGATGGCACCCCGGGCGTACATCTTCGGCGGTAAGGCAGCGCCGGGCTATTTTATGGCCAAGCGAATCATCAAGCTGATCAACGCCGTTGGTGAGACGGTGAACAATGACCCTGATGTCAACCGGTTCATGAAGGTGGCGTTCGTGCCGAACTTCAATGTGCAGAACGCGCATCTGATCTACCCGGCCGCCGACCTGTCCGAGCAGATCTCGACGGCGGGCAAGGAAGCATCGGGCACCGGCAACATGAAGTTCATGATCAACGGCGCGCTGACGATCGGCACCCTCGACGGCGCCAACGCGGAGATACGCGAAGAGGCCGGCGACGAGAACTTCTTCCTGTTCGGGCTGACCGTCGATGAGGTCGAGCAGATCAAGCGCGATGGCTACCGGCCCGCGGACTACATCGACGGCAACGCCGAATTGGCCGCGGTCCTCGACCTGATCGCCGAAGGAACTTTCTCCAGCGGTGACACCGAGGTGTTCCGCCCGCTGATCGATAATCTGCGCTACGACGACCCGTTCCTGGTGCTCGCCGACTACGCGGCCTACATGTCGTGCCAGCAGCAGGTCAGTGCGGTCTGGTGGGATACCGCCGCGTGGACGCGGATGTCCATCCTGAATACCGCACGCAGCGGCAAGTTCTCGTCCGACCGCGCGATCACCGAGTACAGCGACGACATATGGAACGTGTCACCGGTGACGGTGTCACGGCTGAGGTCATAGGACCGGGCAACGAGTGCGGTCACGTCGGGTTATCAGTGACTTCTAAGTGGCTGAGGACGAATTCAGCGGCCTGATCTGCGAGGCCGGATTCGACGTAGAGACTGTGTGCGCTGACGTCGTTACCGTCGGAGCAGACTGGATCAGCGTCGTTGCACAGGTCGATGGTCTTGGGGCCGTAGGCAAGGCTCCAGTCGGTCAGGACCCGGCCGAAGCGGTTGGATGGATTGCCGAACACGGTGACCGCGGCGACATGGTTGGCAACGTTGGCAGGCAGCGGTCGGGCAAAACCGAACAACCCGTCTTCAGGTGCGGCGATCAGATCGATGACCGCAGCACCTTGTGAGTAGCCGCCCAGGACAATCGCCGTCGTGGGACAGCTCGCCGAGATCGCTTCGACTCGTGCACGGGCGTCCGTCGCTCCGTCGACGGCCTTTATGAAGTCACGTGTGGCCGGGTAGTCCACGGCATACGCCGCGACCTGTTCCTCGCCCAGTCGGGTACGCAGTGAATCAACGAGAGCCTGCCCCACACGCCCGATCCCTGGTGGTTCGCCGGTGCCCCGCGCAAACACAACCTCAGTGCTAGGACAAGAAGGCTGCGCAGAGCCGGGGGCGGCCGAAGAGCCGATGATGGGTGCGCCGACCGCTACCACGGCGCCTAACCACATCAAACGTCGGCGCGCTTTTCGCCCGCACCGACCTATCGAAACATGTGCAGTAATCACATTGACCTTTCAGTAGTCGCGGGAGGCACAACCGCGCCGGCGCGACCGGCTTCGGGTTGCGGCTGCACGCTGATGAGCTCGAGTCCGAGGTTCAGCACCCGGTCGAGGAGTCCGTACAGCTGTGGTTGGTCTTTGACTTCGCCGATGAAGACGGTGTTCACTCCGCCTGCGTGCAGGGTCATCCCTTCCAGTGCCGCCGCCATCCGCTCGGTCAAGCGGCCACGAACAGAGATCTGGTAAACCGTCGGCTCCAATTGGGTTCCTCCGCACTCCGTCTGCTGATCCACAATCCACGGATGCGGGGTGAGTGGTCATCACCCGACGATCTGTTTCACCCGGATGAGACCCGTCTCACCGCCGCCCAACGCGGCGCGCGAGTGTCGCGGTGCGTCTCTGAAACCAGGCGCACACGTTCGCCGAAGAGCTCAACGCCAGAGAGCAGTAATCACCCGGGTGAACGGGCAGTGAGGGTGATGACCATTCACCCCGCCCGGCGGAATCTTTAATGGAGGACGGCCTTCGGCCAGTGATGACGCCTGGTTGGAGGACAAGCGATGAATAGCAGCGGCCGGCCCCCGCCATTCACCAAGTCCCGGAGGGGAATAAGGACATGCACACAGACGTCAGCGCCAGATGCCTCGCACCGGGTCGGATATCAAACAGAACTCCGCTGAGGAGTCCCTCGGCCGCTGTTCGCGCCGTGATCGGTCACGATGACTTGGCCCCGCAGTGTCAACTAGGGTTCCTGGACAACGGATTCCGGTGCTCCCTGCCGTCGGTGGCGTACGTGGAATTTCACATGGTCGGCCACTGTCGACGCTTCGACTGTGACGAACACGGTAATGCGTGCGGTGTTGTGTGCGCTGATCATCTAGACACACTGGAATACACCGCACAATGCACGGCGGCGGAGATGCAGCCCACGGCCCTGTCGCAGCGGCTGTTCAAGCGTGTCGCTCGATGCCCGACGTGTGGCAAAACGCTTCTGAGCGCATCCGACATCCTGCAAGCGGTGGTGGCACTGTGATGCCAAACATGTCGGCAACAGGCATTGTTCGGCGACCGACCACGCTTGACTCGTCGATGACGTCGGACGCGAACACGGCGCGGTTGCCAGCCGTTGCGGCACAGCTGTGTCGGACGGGGCATGAACGTATGGTGATATATGTCGAATTAGGCTGCGGGGAAGGCTATCTCGCGAACGAGACGCGTTGTGCCGCCGACCAACCTCATGCCGTGGGTCGCCGGCCGGCGACGCAGGCGATTTAGCGTCACACGTTGATGCAGGGCACAGGGCGGGTTCGTGACGTCATCATCGTCGGATCAGGTCCCGCCGGCTACACCGCGGCGATCTATGCCGCACGGGCAGGTCTCGACACCCTAGTCGTCGAGGGCCATCTGCCCGGTGGTGCCCTGATGGCCGCGGGGCAGATTGACAATTATCCCGGCATTTCTGTGCCCGTGTGCGGACCCGGCCTCGCCCGCGCGATGCGAGCACAAGCACACCGTTTCGGCGCCGAGTTTCACGCCGGCGAGGTCGACGCGTTCGATCTGGAAGGCGAGGTCAAGTCGGTCGCGGTCAACGAGGAACTGCGTCATGCTTCCGCGCTGATCCTGGCCATGGGCGCAGCCACCCGGCCCCTCGGCGTGCCCGGGGAGAGTCGAGCTGCGAGGCCATGGCGTTAGCGCCAGCGCCAAACGCGATGGTGACCAGTACGCCGGCCGCGAGGTCGCCGTCGTCGGCGGCGGCGACGCCGCCACAGAGGAGGCGCTGTTTCTTGCGCCGCTGGCCCGCCGCGTGACCGTGATCCACCAGCGGCCACGACTGCGCGCATCGACTGCCATGGTTGCCCAGTTGCTCGCTCAACCCAATGTCGTTGTCCTGTACTCCACCGTAGTGCTCGCGGTTAAAGGCTCACACCGCGTGACCGGGCTGCGAGTACGCAGGGCGGACACCGCCACCGAGTACGACATTGACCTCGCTGCAGTGTTCGTTGCCATCGGTCAGACTCCTCGCTCTGACTTGCTGATGGGACTGGTTGACCTCGACGCCCGCGGCTATGTCGTGACCCGCGGCGAGGGCACCCATACCTGTGTCGACGGGGTGTTCGCCGTCGGCGACCTCATCGACCGCCGGTACCGCCAAGCGGTGACTGCCGCCGCCAGTGGTTGCCAGGCCGCACTCGACGCGCAGCGTTGGCTCGCCCAATCACGCACAGCCACAACCAATATCACCGCTAGGAAGGAAAACACCCCAAAATGACCAAGTCCGATCCAATCACTGTCACCGATGCCTCATTCATGGCCGACGTCCTCGAGAGCACCACACCCGTACTGGTGGACTTCTGGGCGCAATGGTGTGGGCCCTGCCGCGCCGTGGCGCCAGTACTCGAAGAAATCGCAGCCGAAAACGTCGAGCGCCTCACCGTGGCCAAGCTCGACGTTGACGCCAACCCCCTGACCGCTCAGCAGTACCAGGTGGTGTCCATTCCCACCATGATTGTGTTCAACGGTGGCCGCCCGGTCGCCCGCCTCGTGGGCGCGCGCGGAAAGTCGGCCCTCCTCAGCGAACTCAGCGACTATCTTTGAAGCTCGTCGCAGAAGCGTTGGGGCCAAACGCGACACACACCGCGATTCGTGTCGGTGTATGCCATGCCAAGCCGACTTCTCACCCGGGTGAATGACGCAGTGGGACGAGGACAGCTCGCCCGACTGCGCGGCATGCTCATTGCCGACGAGCCGGCGCGGCGGTCTGCAACGGTGCCAATAGGGCAGCCGACCGCACTGCGCGGGCCAGACCGCGACAGGAAATGGAGACCGCACTGATGGCCAATTCTGAGTTCGATGACGTGGCAGCCCATCTGCTCGAACCAGAAGAAAGTCTGGACTCAGAACAGACGGGAATCGACCTGGACGAAGGCTATTCGCCCCCGGAAAGCCCGCAAGAACTGCAAGCTTGGGGACTGACCACCAACGAAGCGCGCACCCATGAAAGTCTGGCGCGCCGGCTGGCGCGTGAACTGCCCGACGTGACCGACCGCTGGGATGGCGACGGGATCGGTGACAGCACCGACAGCGATGGCGAGCTCATCGACGATCAGGTCGGCGACACCCGTGCAGGTCGGCTCGTCGCGGTCGGCCTCGACCCGACAGATCCCACTACCGATTACCGCGCCCACGACGTGGGCATCGACGGCGGCGCTGCTTCGGCTGAGGAAGCGGCCATGCACATCGTCGTCGATGAGGACACCATCACCAGCCAACAATGGAGACTCGCATGACCTCCGCACCTTACCTACGCGATGGCGCCACCCGGGGGAACCTCTCAGCGGGGGAGCAGTTCTGCTCCTGCCTCTCACCCGGGTGAATCGCGCAGCCGGGTGACGACAATTCACCCCGTGCGCATAAATAGTGGTCACTGACCTGAGCCGCAACGGGCAACGCTTGGACCACCGGAACCTGCTGTGCCAAGCAAACAGTGAATGTTCGGCAACGCCACCGCGGCGCAATGAGATACGAACGGAGAGAGCATGTCACACGATCAAGCCACAGGCATGATGGCTAATGAGCTGAGAAGCTCCCGAACGACCGACATCGCCGCGCTGGTCGCGCGCTATGGGCTGGTCATAGTCATCGCATGGTTCGGGGCGATGAAGTTCACTTACTATGAGTCACACGGTATTTCGCCACTGATCGCCAATAGCCCTTTCGAGAGTTGGATTTACGACGTCATCTCGATCAGCGCATTTGGTCGATTCCTCGGAAGCTTTGAGCTGTTTGCAGCGGTGCTGATCGCACTCAAGCCGTGGTACCCGAAGGCATCCGTCCTCGGTGGAATACTGTCCTCGCTGTTCTTCTTGAACACCCTCAGCTTCATGATCACGACGCCCGGGGTCGGTGAAGCATCTGCCGGCGGCTTTCCCGTCCTATCCGCCAACGGGCAGTTCTTGATGAAAGACATCGCGCTTCTGGGCCTATCGTTGTGGCTGCTCGCGGATGCGATCGCCGCAACCCGCAGACAGACGACGAGCACCATCAAACGTGCTGACATCAGCCGCTCATCGTGACCGTGCCGGCACGCTGACTATCAAAGGTCTCCCATGGACGGACGGCGTATCGCAGGCGGCATTCGGGCCGCAGCCGCGTCTGAACTTGCCCATTCCAACCGAAGACCGGAGGGCAGGGTGAGACAAACCCTGCTGCGGGCAGTTGCGCTTCTGGCATCGTGGGCGATCGGACTAGTAGTTGCGGCGCGGGTTGTGCCCGGAGTTTCGTTGTCGGTACGGGGTTTCATCGTCGCGGTAGTGGTGTTCGCGGTGACGCAGGCGATCCTGTCCTTGTCGATTCTGAAGCTGCCCCATCGGTATGTACCGCTGCTTCTTGGGGGCACCGGCCTGGCAGTGACGATCGTGGCCTTGACCCTCGGGTGTGTATTGACGCACGGGCTCACCGTTGACGGCATGGCATCCTGGTTGGCCACGACGGTTGTGGTGTGGCTCGTGACGACGATCGGGGCGATTACGCTGCCCGAGTTGCTCATCCGCGACGGAGCCGGCTCGACCTGACCACATGCTCGCAGCGACCTGAACGGTGGACGGCAGTGGTCCGCGTCGACGTTCGGTAATTCACTCGACGACGGAGGGAGGCCGTGATGGGCGACACGAATGACGATCCGACGGATCATTCCCGCACCACGCAACCGCACGCTGGTATCGCAATGAAGGACAACTTCTTCTGGCCGGGGTTGATCTTATTGGTTGTTGCGATGTTCGGGCTGATCAGCACGGCGGCAGTTGCCGCGTACCGAAAGTACGAGTGGGTGTCCACCACATTGCTCGTTGCCCTTCTCGGCGCGGTCGCCGGAGCGCTGTGGCTCTTCATGGAGCAACGCCGGGTGACCAGAATCGAGGCGCAGTGGGATGCCGCGCACCCAGAGTAGTCGGACGCGTCCGCGGACTCGCTAATCACAACTGCCGAGCACCTCGTCGATGCTCACGTTCAGGGACACCCGCCGGTCAGGCATCGTCAAAGACGGTGTCCGCGTGCCCAATTCAACCCAGTATGACCGCCCAATGGGCTCGGCTGCGCCGCACCGCGTGCTAAAGAACCATTCTCGGGCTGCCAGCATAAACTCACGGAATTTATTGCCCTACAACGCATTACCATATCCCTCAACAGCTGGGGTGCTAGTGACGGAAGTATCACCCGGGTGAATCGGCGATTCGGACGATGACAACCCGCCCCGGCGTTCGCCAGGATTTGGCGCATGAGAATAGCTGACCACCCATCAGACGGCGACTCGCCGCCGCCTTCGCGCCGCAACCCAGAACTGACCGCGCGGTTCGTCAATGACGCGCTCCCGCATCTGAACCAACTCCAGGACAGAGCCCGCCGAATAACCCGCAACGCCGTGGACGCCGAAGATCTTGTGCAAGAAACGATGCTAAAGGCTTACGCCGGCTTCCACACCTTCTCCGAGGGGACCAACATTCGGGCGTGGCTGTTTCGCATCATGACCAACACTCACATCAACACTCTGCGCCGCGCGCAACACCGACCAAGCGAGTACCTCACGGACCACATCTCCGACCGGCAACTAGCCGCCGAAGACCGACACTACTCGCCGGGCCCACGATCGGCCGAGCTCGATGCACTGGATGCGTTGCCCGACACCGAACTTGCCGACGCGTTCGCGACACTGCCAGTGCAATTCCGGCTGGCTGTTTACTATCGCGATATCGCAGAACTCCATTGCCGAGAGATCGCTGAGATCATGGCGTGCTGCGAAGGCACCGTCGCGTCACGTCTGCACCGTGGGCGCCAACGATTACGCACCCTATTGCGAACCACCCACGAACGGGCATAAGTATCAGTACGACGGACTATGGTCCCGCAGACGAACAGCGAGCCGTCGGCGACTTCGCCAACACAATTGGCCGGCCAAACACCGGATTCGGCCATGCCGGTGACACCGGTTCCCGAAGTTTCGAATTGACGGATGTGCGATGGGTAATCCTGCGCGCATGAGTAACGACGCGAGGTGAACTCGCCGGAACCTTGGCTAACGGCTCAGGTGTTGTAAATGTTGTGCTGCGCCAACTCGGGCGCATGGCGCGCCACGGTCGCGAAGTCGTTGTCGTCGTGCAGCACTATCAATCCGTGGTGTGCGGCGGTCGCGGCGATGATGAGGTCGATCGCGGACGCGCTGCGGTGCTCGCCTGCACGCGACATTCGGTATTGCGTTACCTCGACCCAACGGTCGGCACGCTTCGGGACAGCGACGTCGGGATATAGATCGGAATACATTTCGGCGATTTCGTCGTACTCGGCCCGATCACGGGCGCTAAACAGAAACTCGATCCGCTGCGGAAAGCAGGAGCCAATTGCCTCCGCGTCGATGGCCTCGTACCACGTCTGTTGGAGCTTCTCGTTCGACAGCAGGCGGACCAGCGCCGAGGTGTCGAGCAGATAGATCACCGAGCCTTTTCCGCCTCGTGCCTGCGCGCGGCGTCCTCAATCGCACCCCAATTCCTCGCCCTGTCGAAGTGCCGGGCGATGCTGGCGGCTCGCTCCTGCTTCTCGGCGTAGAACTTCAATGCGAGGTTGACCGCATCCTTTTTCGTTTTGGCCTTGGAGAGCGCCATAGCGCGCTGCAGTGCGTCGTCGTCGAGGTCAATCTGCGTGACGCCCATGGCAAACACCCGTCTATGTTGGTGATGTACAAGCCATCATACATCAGCAACATACTGCGAAGACCATTCTGTCCGCGCCGCCCTCCCTTCACTGGATGGCACCCCGAACCTGACTCGATGGCTACTTCCCGGAGTGGGATGAGCGAGGCTCAGGTCGTGTGCGGTGATCGCGCGTTCGGGACATCTCGGTCATGCCAGTTCCCGAGGTTTCGAACGGATGTGCGATGGGTAATTCTGCGCGCATGAGTAACGACGCAGAGCTGCAGAACCCCGAAAAGGACACCTCGGATTGGGTCACCGGCGATGAGCCGATGACCGGCCCGCAGCAGAGCTACCTGCAGACGCTCGCGCAGGAGGCCAAGCAAGAAGTGCCCGACGACTTGACCAAAGCGGAGGCCTCGGAGGCCATCGATCAGTTGCAGCAGAAGACAGGTCGTGGCAAGTAGTCCGTCGGAGTCGCTTGGCCGGCTTACTGATTCACGTGGCGGCCGATCCGCCGGCGCCGGCCGCATCGGGATTGAGGATGTACAGCCCGGCTAGCGTCCGATCGTCACGGAAGGTGATGCGAGCGACGAAATCACCAGCCTCGAAGCTCAATGGCGTGTTGGTAGTGGTGAAGTCGCCGGCGCGCACGGCGTCAGTGTCTCCGTGGCTCTCGTAGGACCCAGCCAAGCCCACGATGTGAGCCCACGCCTCGGCAAGCCCTTCCTCGGTGAGCCGGTCACGCATCGTGGCATCGAAGCGAGCGGTGACATCAGCCCACCGGGCATGAGCAAGATCATCGATGACCGTCCTGGCCAGCTCGTCGGCCTCAGGCAGTGGGGTGGTGTTCATGACTTCTCCTGTTCGCGGATCAATTGGCTTGCCGTAACGCTGGAAAACGGCCTGACGCGATACACCGAGCACCTCGCCGATCTCCTGCCACGTTCGGCCCGCGTCTCGCGCCTGCTGCACGGCCGCTGTCATCAACGCCTCAGCTCGGTCCTGAATGTCGTGCGCTGCACGCACCAACTCGAGCGGATCGGCATCGCCATGCAGAACGGGGGCGGCGAGCAGCTGGCCGACTTGGCGGTGAAGCTGCTGACCAGTTGCAGTGAACGAACCAGGCATATGTCAATATTCATTGACATATGTCGGTCTGTCGAATATGAGGTTGAATTGTCCTCGAGGTGCCTGGAGCTGGTCGGCTGCCCAGAATCATTCAGTGTCACTTCCGTTTCTTGGGATCGGTAGGTGCACGGCCCTGGTGTACTTCCCGGGATGACGCGGCAACCGAAGCAGCGCACCAAAGAAAGGATCTACGCATGCACACCAAAAAGATGCTCGCCGGGGCGCTGACGTCGGTGAGTCTCGCGGCGGCAGGCCTAAGCCTGGGAACGGGCACCGCGCTGGCCCTCCCATCGCAGCCACATCAATGGTGCCCAGGGATGTCCATGCATAATCCGCCTGGGCCTGGTGCCATGTACGTCTGGGACATGAACGTGTGTCACACCTGGCAGTACGTCAAGCTCGGGATGGGCAATGTCCCAGCCAAGGTTTCCGACGGCCCCCTGGACCCCGTCACCTATATGCCGACGGGTTGGAAGATCCAACCCGAGGGTAATGGCGTCTGGGAGGGCCCGAACATGCCGCCGGGAGCGGCCCGCGAGTGCGGCAACGACGGATTCCTGGGTATCCCCGTTTCCTGCTAGCCAGTGATGGTTGTGACAACGGCGTCACAACCCAACGAAGCTGAATGGATATTCTGAGCCTGTGCGGCTGAGCCCAGCGGAACGCGAGCGGGTATTCGAGGCGGTGGCGGACGAGCGGCGTTCGATCGCCAGGCTGATCGACGGCCTCACCCCCGACCAGTTGGCCACGGAGAGTCTCTGCGCTGGGTGGGATGTCAAAACCGTGGCCGCGCACCTGATTAGCGATTTCGCAGACGGATTCTGGGGTTTCATCGCTAGCGGCATTCGTCACGGCAACATGGATCGCGGGATCGACGTGCTGGCCCGTCGTCGGGCGCGAGCCTCAGCCGCGGAGATCGCTGAGACGTTACGTCGTGGAGCTGATCATCGGGTCAGTCCGCCGGTGACTGGCCCGTTATCGAGTCTCACTGATGTGTTGGTACACGGTGCGGATATGCGCATACCCCTGGGACTTTCGCATCGGCCGGATCCACAACACGTCGCCCGGGTGCTTGATTTCCTCACCGGCCCAACGCAGTTCGGCTTCTTCTCGCGCCGACGCCTGCGTGGTATCGCACTGCACGATGAGGACACCGGCCGAACGTGGGGTGAGGGCGAGTCGATCAGCGGACCAGGCGTGGCCGTGATGTTGGCGGTGTGCGGACGCACCGTCGTGTTCGACCGTCTCGCCGGCCCAGGGTTGCCGGTGCTGCAGTCCCGGCTGACTTGAACGCTGCATCCGGTCGAGTCCACCGAGCCAGCCGATGCTCAGCCCCCGTTCGTATTTGGGTTGGAGTTCGGCTAGGCGGGTACCGCACCGAGTTGACGCAGTTGGGAGTACACGTCGACGACACCCCAGACTTCAGCAACCTTGCCTTCGGTGAACCTGGCGATGAACATCTCGTTGTAGGTGACGGTTTTTCCGGTGGGGGACAGACCGCGGTATTCGCCGTGATGGGTCCCGGTGACCGTGTTTCGGAGGACGACTTTGTCGTGGTGTGCGATGGCGTCATTGACTGTGACACGGATATCGGGGAATGCCTGCAGTAGAACGGTCCAGACCTGCTTCATCGCTTGCGGTCCCGATGAGTCGTTGGGCGCCGGCGTGTGAAAGATCGCGTCTGGCTGGAAGGTCTCATCGATCAACGCGGAGATCCGTTGTAAGTCACCGCTGTTGGCCGCAACAATAAACCGCTCGAAGGTGGCGATGTTGGAGTTTTCTTCGGGTGTGGCCATGGCGCTCTCCTTTTGGGCCAGGTGGGTGGATCGATGCTCGAAGACCCGGAAGGCTTCGTGGTCGCCGGGCGTGGAATCAATTGAACTGAGCACGGCTAGTGCGGCCGTGAGGATGGCGAGGATGGCGGGCGCTGCGACATGATTGAGTTCGTGGCGACGGAGGTGCACGATCACCGCCCCGGCCATCAGAACCGTCAGCCCGATTGCTGCCGCCAAACTCACTGTGGGCCAGAGGCGAAAGATTGGTGGGGCGATGAGTCCGACGGCTCCCAGACACTCTGCGGCGCCGATCAATCGGATCTGAGATCGCGTGAAGTCCTCGGCCCACCCGTAACCACGGTCGAGGAGTTTCTCGCGTGATTGAATGACCTTCATCGCGCCGGAAGCGAAAAATGCCACAGCCAGTACGGCGCCGACGATCCAGGCCACTATCGACATCTTTGACCCGCCTTTCGGGAAAGCGGTGAACGCTTTCTTCGGGATGCTCCTACTCACTTCGACGAAATAGCGACCCGATCAGTCTGGTCACAGGGGAACCTGACACATCGGGGTCGCATTTCGTCGAAGTAGACGAGGCCCCTGAGAGAAGACGTCTGCACGAGGGAGACTGGCCGCACGATGAGCACCGAGCACATGTCGACACCGGACGGCCAGGATCCTGGCCTGACCGCGGTGATGCGAGAACGGCGCCATCTCATCAACCTGGCCTACCGGCTGCTGGGCTCGGTAACGGATGCCGAGGACGCGGTGCAAGAGGCCTACGTCCGCTGGTACGCCATCGAGCGCCAAGAGCGCGACACCATCAAATCTCCTGGCGGCTGGCTTAACACGGTAACCAGCCGAATCTGCCTCGATCTACTCGGATCAGCCCGGGCGCGCCGGGAACACTATGTCGGCCAATGGGTTCCCGAGCCGCTGCCCGAAACAGCGGACTGGGTCGGTGCTAGCGAAAGAGCCGACAAGAGCGACGGCGACCCCGCTGACCGCATCACCCTCGACGAGTCGGTAACCATGGCTTTCCTTGTCACCCTGGAATCCATGACTCCGGCCGAGCGTGTCGCGCTGATACTCCACGACGTGTTCGGTTTCTCATTTCCCGAAGTTGGCGAGATCGTCGGCCGCACAGCTGGCGCGTGCCGCCAGTTGGCCTCCTCGGCGCGCCAGCGCGCACGCACGCAAGTGACCGCGCCGGCGCCGCGGTCTCTTCAGGCAGACACAGTCCGGGCGTTCAAGAAAGCCTGGGGATCCCAAGACATCGACGCCTTGCTGGCCCTGCTCGATCCCAACGCAACCGCGATCGCCGACGGCGGGGGCCTCGCTCCGGCGGCGCTGCGCCCGATCGAGGGAGCTGAACGCATTGCGCACCACTACATGGCGCTCGCTGCCGGAATGCCCGACGACGTGACCGTTGTCGAATGCACGGTCAACGGCCAACCCAGCCTGGCGATGCGCTTCGGCGACGCCACCGTCACGGTGTTCGCATTCGACATCGCGAACGATCGCATCAAACGGATCTGGGCGGTCCGCAATCCCGACAAACTGACGCACTGGCAGCCGAACGCGCAGCAAGGCGTTCGGGAGACTTGAGCGTACTGAGAACCGCCGCACCGATGCCGCCCGGCGCTCGGCGCCGGTCACGATCGCCACCCGGTCCCGAAAGCGCGCCACGAGTCCAAACCGATCCCTGGTCACATCAGGCACGACTCTGGGCGCTTCAAACGACTGCGGGCGCTGGTCGGTAGGGGAATAATCCGAAATGCGACGAGGATGGCTCCCCGCATCGATCGGGGGAGGGAAAGCGGCAACGTGACCGATCGAATCTCGATCGTCATTGCAGAGGACTCACTGCTGGTCCGGGACAGTGTTTCCCGGGCGCTTTCGACCGACCCCGACGTGACTGTCGTAGGCGTCGCCGAGGATTTCGACTCGGCAGTCGAACTCGTCGACGAGCATCGACCCACGATTTTGGTGACCGACGTTCGCATGCCACCCACGTCGACCGATGAGGGCATTCGGCTGGCGCGGTGGATGCGGACAGCGCATCCGGACGTCGGGGTGATCGTGTTGTCGAATTACGCCGACCCGAGTTACGCCGCGGGGTTGCTGGAGGGCGGAACGACGGGCCGGGGGTACCTGCTGAAGGAACGCGTGGCGCGTTTCGACGAACTTGCCGATGCGGTGCACCAGGTGGCGAGCGGCGGGACGGTACTCGATCCGCTCGTGGTCGAGGCGCTGCTTGCTCAGCCCCGCTCCGCGGCCACGCTGAACCGGTTGACCCGCCGAGAACGAGAAGTGCTGGGCGAACTGGCAACCGGGTTCAGCAACCGAACGATCGCGAATCGGCTGGTGTTGTCCCAGCGCGCGGTGGAGAAGCACATCAATTCGATCTTCGCCAAACTCGAACTGACCCCCGACCAGTCAGTCGACCGCCGAGTCAAGGCCGTGTTGATGTTCCTCGACAGCGGATCGGTCTGACCATGTGCGGCCCGCGCTCGACAATGGTGGTGCGTACACCATCGTTTCTGGCAAATCGATCCGCGACGATGGCAAGGTGGCGGACCTCGTGCGTGTCTGGGTCGTCGACGACCAAGCAAGCTTCCGGCGGGCCACCGCCGCCACGTTGGCTTCGATGGACGACTTCGTGATGGCCGGCGAATGCGAGACGGGTGAAACCGCGATCGAGCAGATACCCGACGGCGACGCGGACATCGTGTTGATGGACATCCACATGCCGGGAATCGGCGGAATCGAAGCCGCGCGGCACATCTCGGCTGCACGAGCGGACGTGATGATCGTCCTGATGTCCACCTATGACGTCGAGGACCTTCCCGTTGCGGCCTCGGTCTGCGGCGCCGCGTCGTATCTGCACAAGGAACGCCTGTCTCCAGATTTGCTGAGGCGGATATGGCGAGCGGGCGCCTGAGACTCTCGTCGGCGGTCGGGTCGGCGCCCCAACTGCGTGCGCCGAGAACGCTTGCGCTCGCGGCATTTCGCTCGTCATCGTTGGGTCACGACCTGATGCACCGCCTGCGGGCCGAACGCTTCGAGTTGTTCCTTTCGGGCCACCTCGCCTTATGGGCGAGCGCCGGCATCCTGCTACCGCTGGGCGAGTACTTCTGGCTGCTGCGATCGCCGCGGTTCCTGGCCTTCGTCGCCGTCGGCGCGGCGCAGTGCGTCGTGCTCGCCGTCGGGTTACGACTGGCCCGGCGAGATCGGTATCAGTCATCGATCACGCTGGTCTGCATCGGCACGTGGGTCAGCGTTTCGCTGGTCACGCTCATCTCTCCGCCCCTGCTTCCGGCGATGGTCTTGGTGGCGATGGTGCCCGTCGCCTTCGCCGAGCCCTACATCAGCCAGCAGCGCGGGCTGGTGTTCACCGCGATCACTGCGGCCTGCGTCCTGGCCATGGCTGCGCTCGCCCGCTTCACCCAGCTGCCAGACGCGATAGCCCAAGAGGCTCGTTGGATAGAGACCGCGTTCATCGTCATCGCGGTGCCACTCAACGTCCTTCACCTCATGGTCATCGTCTGGAACAACGCCGCGGCGTTGCGGACGTCAGAGGGAAAGCTCGCCGAACACGCCGCCGAGCTCGCTGCATCGCGCACCCGGTTGATCACCGCGGCCGACGAAGAACGGCGCCGCCTCGAACGTGATCTGCATGACGGCGCCCAACAACACCTCGTTGCGCTCTCGGTGCTCGTCCAGCTGGCGCGCAACGCCGAACATGACCGCGCCGAGCCGTTGCTCACCGAGGCAACCGAGCTGGTGGACACGGCGATCTCCGAGATTCGTCGGCTTGCCCACGGGATATACCCCCCGCTGCTGATCAGCGGAGGTTTGGCGGAGGCGTTGCCTGCGCTGGCCGCGCGGGCGTCCGTCCCCGTGCAACTGGACCTTGGGCGGATTGGCCGCTACCCGCCTTCGACCGAGGCCGCGTTCTACTACTGCTTCAGCGAAGCCCTGCAGAACGCCGCCAAACACGGCGGCCCCGGTACCACCGTCACCGTTACCGCTGTCGCCGACGAACAGACGCTCACCTTGATGATCACCGACACCGGCTGTGGATTCACGCCCACGATCATGGGGACCGGGCTGACGAACATGACGGACCGACTGTCCGCCATTGGCGGTCGGCTCGGGATCTACACGGCGCCTGGACGTGGTACTCGCATCACCGCCGCCGTCGACGCTCCGGCGGAGCCGGCCAGCTAGTCGCGGTCCGTCTGCGGGCGGCGAACGTGGATTACCCGCACGCTTGTGGCGATTTTCGCGTGGCACAACTCCACACTCGCCGAATCATTCACGGGGGTGTGCACACCACCGCCAACCGTGTTGCGCACACGGTGGTCAGGACGGCGCCGCCGCAGCAGGATAAGGCCACAACTTTGAAAGTCATTGTTTGGCAACGTCTTCAAGAGCGGGGCTCGCATGTCCACCATCTCAAGTCCAGTGGCGCAACGCTCGACGACCCGCGCCCGGATGTTGTCGGGGCTGGCCGGTAGCGGCCGAGATGTCCTGTGCTACACCGTCGGCGGCGAGCGAAACATCCTGCTCAACCATCCCGATCATGTCGAACACGTGCTTGCCGCGAACCGCGCCAACTACAGCAAGGACACGGCGGCCAACCGCTACTTTCGCACTGAGATCGCAGACGGGATCCTGACCGCCGAGGATGACCGCTGGCGGCGTCAGCGGACCCTGCTCAACCCGGTCTTCCGCGACCGCGCACGGCTGGCGACCGCTGCGCGCGAAGCCATCGCCGTCCTCGTCGAGCAGCTCGACAAGCTCGCCGACACGGGACACGAGCTGAACCTGTCCGCCGCGATTGGCGAAGTGACACTGTCGATTACGATCCGCGCGCTGTTCGGGATGAGCCACGAACCGTTCATCGACCAGTGCATCGCCCTTGGCGGCGCACTGGACGACGCGAACTCCCTGCTGCCAGGAGTGGACGGCGCGGGTCCGCGGGACGCGCTCTACCGGCAACTCCGCGCAGCGCTGTCCGCATCGGCCTGCGGCGAGTACGGGCCGGCCCTGGCCGCACTGGCCGACGACCCCGATCACGCCGGCGAGGCGCTCTATCAACAACTGGTGACGCTGCTCCTTGCCGGATTCGAGACGACCGCCAACTCGCTCACGTGGGCGTGGATCCTGTTGATGCAACATCCCGACGTCTACGAGGAATGGCAGCGGTCCCTTGGGACAGCCGGAACGCAGGCGTCGCTCACCAAAGCCGTGTTCGACGAAACCCTGCGCCTGTACCCGTCGGCCTGGATCCTCGGACGGCGCGCGCTCGGCGACGATCACGTCGGCGGCGTCGACATCCCGGCCGGATCCGCCGTCACGATCAGTCCCTTTCTGCTGCACCGGCATCCGAAGTTCTGGGACGACGCCGAAGCGTTCCGCCCGCACCGCTTCCTGCCGGGTGGCGCGCGGCCCGCCCATCGTTATGCCTACATCCCGTTCGGCGCCGGACACCGCTACTGCATCGGCGCCACCTACGCCCACGACGAGGCCGAGATGATCCTCGACGAGCTCGGCCGACGGTTCACCTTCCGATCGGAACACGTCGCCGACGCCCGGCCCGAGCACAAGTTCGTGCTGCGCGCCCCCGACCCGCTGCCCGTCACCGTGCACCGGAGGAATACACCATGACCATCGCGCCCACATCGCCAACGGAGTTTGGCGCCGCGGTCTGTGCGCTGATCGCCGAGCACACGAACCTGCCCGTGGACTTCATCACGCCTGACCGATACTTCGACGACCTGCCCCTCGACTCCCTCGGGATGCTCGAACTCATCCTGCTCGCCGAGGCCACCTTCGGGATCGTCGCCTTGAACGACGAAGGAATTGAAGTGCACACGGTCGGTGACGCGATCACGTTCCTCGCATCCAAATTGCCAGTCTCACAGAACGATTAGGACACGACGAATGAGCAGCTTCACCGATCAGATGTACGCCAACGCCGCGACCAGCCCGCGCGGGATGATCACCGGCACCTTCGATGACCCTGTCCGGCGCAGTTGGGGCGAGGTGCACGACCAAGCGCGACGGATGGCCGGCGCACTGTCGGACATGGGTGTCGTTCCGGGCACCTCGGTCGCCGTGCTGGCCGGCGATCCAGCCGACGTCGCACCGCTCGCGCAGGCGGTGTGGATGCGGGGCGCATCGCTGACGATGCTGGCGCAGCCGACGCCGCGCGCCGACCTCGTCACGTGGTTGGCCGACACGCATCGCGCCGCACGCACCATCAGGGCGGCCATGACCATCGTGGGCTCTCCCTTCGCCGATGCAGCCGAACCCCTGCGAACGGCCGGACACGACGTGGCCATGGTCGAGACGCTTCGGACCGGGACCGCCATCGAACCGTTGCATCCCGACGAATCGGCCGTCGCGATGTACCAGCTGACGTCGGGGTCCACCGGTACTCCCAAGGCGGTCCAGCTGACCCACGCCAACATTGCGGCCAACTCGCACGCCCTGTCGACGGCGACCGGCGGCGATGCGGCCACCGATGTGATGGTCAGCTGGCTGCCGCTGTCGCACGACATGGGCATGCTCGCGTTCCTCGCACTGCCGATGCAGTACGGCGTCGAGGTCGTCGCGTCGCGGCCCGAGGAGTTCCTGCGGCGCCCGGCGCTGTGGGCAGACCTGATCAGCCGCTACCGCGGGACCATCACCTCGGGGCCGAACTTCGCCTATGCGCTGCTGGCCTTGACCCTCGAACGCGCCGAACCCGGCCGCTTCGATCTGTCCAGCCTGCGCGTGGCGATCAACGGCGCCGAACCCATCGACGACCGCGACACCAGTCGCCTGGCCGAGGCGGGGGCACGATTCGGACTGCGTCCAGGGGCGATCACGCCGGCTTACGGGATGGCCGAGGCCACGCTGGCGATCACGTTCGACAACTCGCCTCGGGTCAACGTGGACCGGATCAGTCGCAGCGATCTGCAGGAACGCGCATTGGCAACGCCGGACGCCGGAACCGACGCGTGCCGGGTGGTCTCGGTGGGACTTCCGGTGGCGGGCATGGAGATTCGCGTCGTTGACGACTACTCTCTGCCGCGTCCGCCGCGACACGTCGGGTCGATCGAGGTCCGCGGGGCGGCGGTGTCCGCCGGCTACCTCACCGAGCGCGGGTGGCGCGAGGGGGCCATCATCCGTGACGGCTGGCTACACACCGGCGACCTCGGCTACTTCGACGAACACGGACGGTTGTACGTCTGCGGCCGCACCAAAGACGTGATCGTCATCGCAGGCAACAACGTCTACCCGACGGATATCGAACGAGCGGCCTGCGCCGTGCCCGGCGTCCGGGCCGGCAACGCGGTGGCCGTCCGCATCGACGCAGGCGAGTTCCGGGAGGGCTTCGCCGTGCTCGCCGAGTCGAAGCTCGCGGCCGATCCCGTTGAGGCCGAACGCATTCGCGCCGAGATCGCCCTCCGGGTGAACCAGGCCGTTGGACACAACGCACGCGCGGTACTGGTGCTGCCGCCTGGCAGCGTCCCCAAGACGGGGTCGGGCAAGCTGCAACGCCGCAAGGCCGCCGAACTGTTCGCGCGCCACGACGCCCAGGTGGTGCCGGCATGAGCGCATCGCCCGCCATCGGGCTCGAGCGGCTGCGAATCGTCCGCGGCGGAAACACCGTCCTTGACGACGTCACCGTGTCCGTCTCGGAGGGCATCATCACCGGGTTGCTCGGCCCGTCCGGCTGCGGCAAGACCACCCTGATGCGCACTGTCGTCGGAAACCAGAAGATCACCGCGGGGTCGGCGACGGTCCTCGGGCACCCCGCGGGCGCCAAGAGCCTGCGCCGGCGCATCGGCTACGTCACCCAGTCGCCGAGCATCTACCACGACCTCACCACCGTCGAGAACGTCCGCTACTTCGCCGCCCTCTACGGCATCGGCAAGCACCGGGTGCACGAGGTCGTCGAGGCGGTCGGACTGAACGGGCAGAAGACCGACCTGGCAGGCAACCTCTCCGGCGGACAGCAGGGCCGGGTGTCGCTCGCATGCGCGCTGGTCTGCGATCCGGATCTACTCATCCTCGACGAGCCGACCGTGGGCCTCGACCCGCTGTTGCGCGTCGAATTGTGGGAGCAGTTCGCCGAATTGGCCGACCGGGGAAAGACGTTACTCATCTCGAGCCATGCCATGGACGAGGCTCGGCAGTGCGCCGATCTGATCCTGATGCGCGACGGTGCCATCCTCGCGCACGCCGAGCCGGAAGCGATTCTGCGGCAAACCAATTGCTCAGATCTCGAGTCGGCCTTCGTGGCACTCGTCCGATCCGAGCCCCGACCTCTCGAGGAGGTCGGCTCATGAACCCGACCATCCATTGGGCGACAACCCTGCGAATCCTGAACCAACTGCGCCGCGATCGGCGCGCGATGTTCATGATAATGGGGGTACCGGCGCTGATCACCGTCCTGTTCTATTCGACGCTGTCGCTGCAGGGTCCAGGACCTGACGGGCTGACACCCTATGACCGGCTCGGCATCTTCCAGATCGCCGTCATCCCGTGCGCGGTCATGTTTCCCATCGCCGCCATCACGATGCGCCGTGAACGCGCCGCAGGCACGCTGGACCGGCTCTTCACCACCCCGCTGTCCAAGTTGGACCTGCTGGCCGGTTACGGCACCGCGTTCGCCCTCGGTGCCGTGGCGCAGGCCGTGATCGTCACGCTCGTCGCGTATCGGGTGACCGAGCTGAGCACGCAGGGCAGCCCGTTGCTCGTGGCAATGGTCTGCGTGCTGACCGCCGTGCTCGGTGTCGCCCTCGGGCTGTTCTTCAGCGCATTCGCCGAAACCGAGTTCCAGGCAGTGCAGTTCGCGCCGATCGTGCTGGTGCCCCAGCTGTTCCTGGCAGGAGTGTTCATCCCTCGCGACGAGATGCCCGGTTGGTTGCAATCGGTCAGCGATGTGCTGCCGCTCACCTATGTCGTCGACGCAATGCAGCAGATCAGCGCCAACAGCGAGGCAACTGCCCAAATGTGGCGCGACATGGGTGTCATCGTCGCTTTCATCGTCGCCGCGGTCCTCGGCGGCGCCGCCACGCTACGCCGACAGGAGGCCTGATTCATGTACACCTTCACCCACGACGGCGTCACGATCACCGTCCAGCCCGCTGAACAGGGCAGGCACACCGTGGTATTCCTCAACGGCTTGTTCGGCGGCGGATGGATGTGGGAACCCGTCGTCGCCACACTCACCGGTGCGGGATACGGGACCGTCGTCACCACCGAACCGCTGGCCGCGCACGAGACCGCACAAGACATTCCCGCACTGCTGCAGAGCATCTCGCTGCTGATCGACACGCTGCCCGATTCGTCCCCGATCCTGTGCGGAAACTCGATGGGTGCCTTCGTGGCGATGGAACTGGCGGCCGCCGAGCCGTCGCGCTGGGCCGGGGCCATCCTCAGCGGAGCGCCAGGACTGGGTGACGAGCAGCCCGCGAACACCGTCGGGTCAGCGCTGCGCGACCCGTCGCAAAAGCTCGGCGACCGCATCGCCGAGAAGATGATCCACGACAAAGACCTGATCACTCCGGAACTGGTCCAGCGCTGCACCGAGGCGCTGTCGCCACGCATCCTGCTTCGCGCCGGACGGGCGCTGCGTGCGACGCGCGGTTACGACGCGCGACCCCTGTTGGGCCGCATCGATATTCCCGTCCTCCTCGCCTTCGGCGCCTGCGACGAGGTGAGTTCGCCAGCGAAGTGGCGGGCCGCCGCCCCGATGTTCCCCGACGCCGATTACGTCGAGATCGCAGGAGCGGGCCACTCGCCGATGCTCGAGAAGCCGGAGGTGTTCGCGGACCTCGTGGCCAGCTGGCTCGACACCGTTCCTGCGCCGCAACAGCTTTCAGAAAGGAGCCGATGATGGATTGCACTCTTTCGGCCCATGAGGCGCTCGTCGACTGGCTGACCGGCCGGATCGCGGGGTACCTGGCCACCAGTCCCGCGGCGATCGAGACCGACATGGCGTTCGGCGACTTCGGCCTGGACTCGGCCTTCGCGCTCAATCTGTGCACCGACCTGGAAACCGAGTTCGGCCTCCGCGTCGAGCCCACCATCGCGTGGGACTACCCGACCATCGACGACATGGCCGGCTACCTCGCGACACAGACCAGGAGGGTCCCATGATGCCCATCGCCAGCCCGATCGCTGTCGTCGGCATGGATTGCCGATTCCCCGGCGCGACGGATATCGACGAACTGTGGCGGCTCCTGATGGACGGAGCGGTCGCCAAGAGCGTGGTGCCCGCCGCCCGGTGGGATATCGACCGCTTCCACAGCGCAGGACTGCGGCCCGGCACCATGAACACCCGGTACGCCCACTTCATCGACGACGCCGATTTGTTCGATCACGAGTTCTTCGGGATCTCCCCGGTTGAAGCGGCCGCGCTCGACCCGCAGCAGCGCCTGGTGCTCCAATCCGTCTGGCGTGCTTTGGAAGACGCCGCCATCGACCCGCGCGCGCTCGCAGGCACCGACGCAGGTGTGTTCGTCGGCATGATGCTGAGCGAGTGGGGCGCCCTCAATCTGCTGGACTTCGGCGCCCTTACGTCGCAGCGCGGGATCGGCGGCGGACACTCGATGGTCGCGAACCGGGTGTCCTACCACCTCAACCTCATCGGGCCGAGCGTCACCGTGGACACCGCCTGCTCGTCGTCCCTGACGGCGGTGCACCTCGGATGCCAGGCCCTGGCCGCGGGCGACACCGACCTCGTCGTGGCCTCGGGCGTGAACATCCTGCTGACCCCCGCGCTGTCGATCTTCTACACCCAGGCCGGCCTGTCCGCGCCGGACGGCACCTGTAAACCGTTCAGCGCCAACGCCGACGGCATCGGCCGCGGCGAGGGCGTCGGCACCGTGGTGCTGCGGCGGCTCGACGACGCGGTCGCCGACGGCCAGCCCATCCATTCGATCATCGTCGGAAGTGCCACCAATCAGGACGGCAAGAGCAGCGGCATCACCGCCCCAAACCGCTGGGCTCAATCCAAGGTGATGCAGCGCGCCCTCGACCGCGCGGGCGCAGCCGCCACCGACGTCACGTTCGTCGAAGCCCATGGCACGGGTACGACGTTGGGCGACATGATCGAAGCGAACGCGCTCGGCGATCTGCACCGCGCCGGACGCGGCGCCCCATGCCTGCTCGGCTCGATCAAGGGCAACATCGGGCACACCGAAGGAGCGGCGGGCATCGCGTCGCTCATCAAGGCCAGCCTCGCGTTGTCGCGGAACGTGCTTCCCCCGACAGTTGCGGCAGCAGGACCCAACCCCGCCTTGCGCCTCGACCAACAGGGCCTCGCGCTGGCCACCGCGGCAGCCGACCTTGGCGAAGGCCCGGCGCTGGCAGGTGTCAGTTCGTTCGGCATCGGCGGCAGCAACGCGCACGTCCTGCTGACCACTGCGCCGGCCGCCGCGGCGGCGCGCGAAGTCCGTGACGACGAGGTCGGTGTCATCACCGTGTCCGCGCACTCGCCGGACGCGCTGCGCCGCAACGCAACAGCGCTAGCCAATGCACTCGACGACGGCTGCAATGACGTCGACATCGCCGCGCTGTGCTACACCAGCAACAAGGTCAAGTCCTCGCTCAAACACCGGTTCGCGGCAGCGGGAACACGCAACGAGCTGATCGGTGCACTGCTGGGTTACGACATGTCTGCACGCACCGAACCGACGCGTCGTCGTGGCGGCCGGCTGCGCGTCGGCCTGCTGTGCACGGGGCAGGGTGCCCAATACGCGGGGATGACCAAGGCGCTCTACCGCGTCTGCCCGCCTTACCGTGAGCACCTGACGCGGGCGGCTGACGCAGTCGACGCAACGTTCGTGAGTCCTGATGGATTGCTCGGCACCATGTTTGGCGACGATGCTGCCATCGACACCACCGAGTACGCCCAACCGGCGCTCTTCGCCGTGTCGTATGCCATCGGCGCCGCGCTACTTGACCTCGGTGTCGAGCCGACGTTCTTGATCGGCCACAGCGTTGGCGAGTTCGCGGCGGCCGCGTTGGCCGAGGTGTTGACGCTCGACGAAGCGGCCCGCCTCGTGGTCGCCCGCGGCGCGGTGATGCAGCGACTGCCGAAGGGCGGTGCGATGCATGCGGTCGATGTCCCCGCCGAACACGTCGCGAATCTTGTTGCACAAGAGCCAACCTGCGGCATCGCCGCGATCAACGGACCGGCCTCGACGGTGGTGTCCGGACCCGCCGACGCCGTCAAGCACATCACCACGGCGCTGGCCCGCGACGGCGCGAGGATCACGCCGCTGCCCGTCTCGCACGCGTTTCATTCGCCGCTCATGGCGCCTGCGCAGGAGGCGCTGCGCGCCATCGCCGACACGGTGACACCGCGTAAGGCGACGATCCCGATCATCTCCACCGTGCACGGCACCGTCATCGACGGCACCGACATGGACGCCGACTACTGGGCCGCCCAGCTCACCTCGACGGTGCGATTCGCGGATGCGATGCGGACCGCCGCCACGCAGGCGTCCCCGACCCACCTCGTCGAACTCGGCCCGCGCACGACACTGCTGACACTTGCGCGGCGCAGCGGCATCGACATGGACGTGGCCACCCTCGCGCCCTGCGTCGGTCCGGACGACGACGGCGCCGGCTTCGCGCGAGTCGTCGCCCGGCTGTACAGCGACGGCCTAACGACCCAGTTCGAGCATCTCTACGGTGCGGAGTCACGGACGTTGAAACGGTTGCCGCCGTATGTCTTCGGCGACGGGTCCCGGTTCTGGCGCGCAATGGACACCGCGGCAGTCACCGGCTCGGCATCCATTGCGACGTCGGTCTCGGCTGCTGAACGAGGTCCCGCGTCGGACTCTGCCGACGCCGCGCCGCTCGCCTCGCGGATCCGACAGCTCATCGCCGACATCGGCGGCTACACCGTCGAGCAGATCGATCCCAACGCGCTGCTCGGCGCGGACCTGGGCTACGACTCCCTGCTGCAAGTACGCCTCGTCGATTCGATTCGCACCGAGTTTCCGGAGCTGCAGGAGGTATCGGTCGGCGAATTGCTCAGCGCGATACAGAATGTCGACGATGTGGTGCGCTACGTCGCTGACCGGTTGGCGGAGGTTGCCCGATGACCATCGTCGATATCGTTGCGGCCCGCGCGACGTCGGATTCACTGGCGTACGTCTATCTCGCGGACGGCACCCCGGCCAGTGAGCTGCGCTGGTCGTTCGCGGACACGGCGAGCCGAGCCCGCGCTTATGCCGCGCACCTCCGCGATCGAGGGGTAAGTGCCGGACACCGCGTCGTGCTCGCGATCAATCCGAGCCTCGAATACATCGCCGCCCTGTACGGCATCATGTGGCTGGGCGCCATCCCCGTCCCGTGCTTCCCGCCTTTGCGTCCGAAGGAACTGGACCGCTTCAGAGCCATCACGGTCGACTGCGCGCCGACGGCCATCGTCATCGACGAGATGTACCGCGCGCCGATCGAGGCCCTGCGAGGCCGCCTCGAGTCCGTCGGCCTCGAGCCGGCGGTCGTCTACGTCGAGCAGGTGGACAACGCAGGCGATGACGCTGCGCCCGTACCCACCGCTGCGCATGACATCGCGCTGATCCAATACACCTCCGGCTCGACCGGGACGCCGAAGGGTGTCTGCCTCACCCACGCCAACCTGGTCAGTAACTGCGAGGCGCTCGGTCGCAACATGGGTCACGACCCCGACCGCATCGGGTTCTCCTGGCTGCCGCCCTATCACGACATGGGACTGATGGGCACGATCCTGGTCTCGATGGCCCAGGGGGTCCCGCTGGTCACGATGTCGCCGCTGCACTTCGTGCAGTCGCCCCGCCGCTGGCTCGAGGCCATCACCCACTACAGGGTGACGATCGCCGTGGGACCGAACTTCTCCCTCGACATGTGCTCCGATGTCTTGGCCGACGGTGACAACACCGACCTGGATCTGTCCACACTCGAGCGGCTGTACTGCGGGGCCGAGCCGATCAGCGTCGATACGCTCACCCGGTTCGCGCAAGCGACGGCGCCGCTGGGCTTCAACCTGGATGCCTTGGTGCCGTGCTACGGGATGGCGGAGACGACGCTCTACGTGTCGGGCAAGAGTCCCGGCCGCAACTATCACACCGAGACGCTCACCCGAACTGTGCGTGGTCCCAAGGGATGTCGTCAGCTGCGGGACGGTCGACCCCGAGCACACGGTTCGGATCGTCGACCCCACCAGTCTCGAGGCTTTGAGCGACGGACGCATCGGCGAAATCTGGGTGTCGGGCCCAAGCGTTGCGGTGGGCTACCACGATCGGCACTGCCTGACCCGCCGCGCATTTGGCGCGCGAATCGCCGGTGAGCTGGGTCGGTACTTGCGGACGGGTGATCTCGGCTTCGTCCGATCCGGTGAGCTGTTCGTCACGGGGCGCATCAAGGACCTGATCATCGTCAACGGGCGCAATATCTATCCGCAGGACGTCGAGGCCAACGTTGGACGCGCGGACCCCGCCGTCCGTACCGCGGTGGCCTTCTCGATTCCCGGTGACGACTCCGAACAGCTGTGTGTCATCGCCGAAGTGGGTCAGCCGCAGGTGGCCGCGCAGGTACACACCCGGATGGTCGAGGCGATACGGGCCAGCGTGACATCGGAGTTCGGCATCCGACCGCATGTCCACATCGCACCGAAGCGCACGGTGCCGACCACCACCAGCGGGAAGGTACGCCGTCAGGAGGCCCGGCGGATGTTCCTGGCCGGCGAAGTGCTTTCCGTCCCTATCGATTTACCGGCAACCCGGGAGTGCACGGCATGAGTCAGCTGGCATCTACCCGACCCGAGCGCGACGTGCTGGCGTCACGCCTCGCGTACCTCACGGTCGGCATCCCCACCCTGGGAACGGTTGCTGCCGTCGTTTATGCGATCAGCGACGGGCTGTGGCTGTCCGACGTCACGCTGTTCCTTGCGATGTACCTCATCACGGGGTTGGGGGTGGAGGGCGGCCTGCACCGCTACTTCACGCACCGCTCGTTCGTGGCGTCCGAACCGGTGAAGGTGTTCCTCGCGGTCGCGGGCTCGATGGCCGCGCAGGGACCGGTGATCTTCTGGGTGGCGAATCACCGGCTACACCATGCCTTCGCCGACACCGATCGCGATCCGCATTCCCCCCAACCGCAGGGGCCGGGCTGGTGGGGCCGGGTAAAGGGACTGTGGCACGGCCACATTGGCTGGCTGTTCACGGTGAACAAGATCGACTGGAGTCGCCACACTCGCGACTGGCTACGGGATCGCCGCGTGATGACGATCAACGGCCAGTACTTCACCGTGGTACTGGCGGGCATCGTCATTCCGGGAGTGGTCGGTGGCCTTGCCACTCAATCGGTGCACGGCTTCGTCGGAGGAATCCTCTGGGGCGGCTTCGCCAGGATCTTCGTACTCGACCATGCGACCTGGGTGGTGAACTCGCTCGGCCACACGATCGGTAACCGCGAGTTCCACATCCGCGACCAGAGCCGCAACATCGGAGTACTCGCGCCGCCCACGATGGGCGGGTCGTGGCACAACAACCATCACGCACGGCCCAGCCTCGCGCAGACCCGCCGGCACTGGTGGCAGCTCGATCTCGTCGGGGACTTCATCCGGCTACTCGACTGTGCCGGACTCGTCAGCAACGTCCGCTACCACAACACGCAAGAAGAGAACCATGACGCTCGAAACAACTAGTCCAACAACCGCTCCGACAGCCAAACAGGAGTCGCTGGCACGGGCGATCGTGCAGTTGAACCCGAAGAGCGCGCGTGCCAAGCGGGTCGTCGCCCTGGTCACCGTCGGGATACCCGCGGTCGGCTTCGCCATCGCCGTGTACCTGGTCTTTACCGGCGCGGCCACTGCGTTGGACTACGTCCTCTTCGCGGTGTTCTACGTCATTCAGATGTTCGGTGTCAGCATCGGGTTTCACCGCTATCTCGCGCACAACTCGTTCAAGACCTCGCCGTTCTTCGAGGGCGTTTTGATGGTCACCGGGTCGATGGCCCTCGAAGGTCCAGTCCTGTTCTGGGTGAGCACTCACCGCCGCCATCACCGCTACTCCGACGAGCTGGGTGATCCGCACTCACCCAACCTCAGCGGCAGCGGGCTGGCAGGAAAGCTGAAAGGTCTCTGGTACGCCCACATTCCGTGGATGTTCAGCGACCAGGAGTCCCGAGTGACGGTGTTCGCTCCCGATGTGGTGCGGGATCGGCGCCTGTACTTCTACAACCGGACGTACCCCATCTGGGCGTTGACGAGCCTGCTGCTGCCTGCGCTGTTGGGGTTCGCGATCGGCGGCACGGCCGCAGCGGCGTTCTCGGGTTTCATCTTCGGTGGACTGGCGCGGGTGTTCGTCGCCAACCAGGCGGCCTGGTGTGTGGGGTCCGTCAGCCACATGATCGGTTCGCGGCCGTTCGTGACCAGAGACGACAGCGCCAACAACTGGCCGGTGGCGATCCTCACGTTCGGCGAGGGCCTGCAGAACAATCACCATGCGTTCCCTGGCGCGTACCGCCACGCAATGCGTTGGTGGGAGCCAGATCTCAGCGGGTGGGTGATCGCCGTACTCGCCAAGGCGGGCGTGGTTTGGGGCCTCAAGATGCCGGACCGGCAGAAGATCGACAGCCGCCTGCGCCGCAATCGCCCGTCGGTGAAGTCCACCGACGAACGTAGAAAGGAAGGTTGGACCAATGTTCGGACGCAGTAGAACCGCAACGATAGACGGGCCGCTAACGCACGAGAAGCTGCGGTCGTGGTTGATCGCGGAGCTGGCGCGGATGGTGAAGATCGACCAAGCACAGGTCGACACCGCCAAGCCGTTCCAGGCGTACGGCCTGGATTCACGTGCCGCAGTGCAAGTGTCGGGGGCTTTGGAGAAGGTTGTGGAGCGTCGGCTCTCGCCGGGCATCCTCTTCGACCACGAGACGATCGACGAGCTCGCGGATCACCTCGTCGGTGAACTGCAGCTCGAGCGCGGCTGAGGCACGAGGAGATGTGTCATGACGAAGTTCGTCACCCTCACCGATCCTGACCCACGATTCACCGAGTTCATCGAGAAGAGCAACGCCCTCGACGGCGCGAAGCTCGCTGCCGCCATCCCGAAGGAGTACGTGCAACCATCGCTGGCACGCGGAATTCTCGGGCTTGCGGCCAGCCTGTCGGTGTACGTCGGGGCCATCGTTGCGATGGGCGTTCTCGATCGGTGGTATCTGGTAGTTCCCCTGGCCATTGTCGCGGGCCTTGGCGGGTGGGGCCTGCACTGCATCGCACATGAGTGCGGGCACGGATCATTCTCCCGGAATCGCCGGTTGAACTTCGTGATCGGCCATCTGACCCTGGTGCATCTGCTGTATCCGTTTCACGCGTGGCGTCATGTTCACAACCTGCATCACGCCCACACCAACAGCCTGGAGCTGGACACCGACTGGGCGCCGATTCCCGAGGTGGTGTACCACCGGATGGCGTTGCGGGACCGGCTGATCTACATCAGTGTGCGCACGTGGGCGGTGTGGTTCGGGACCATCCACCACTGGATGCAATCGGGTCTGCGACCGTCGTACTTTCCGAAGCGAGAGATGCGCAGGGATGCGCGTCGGTCGCTGGTGTTCATCGCCGTCGTCGGAGGCGGCTACCTCGCCACGTTGACGTACTTCACCGGCTGGCAGGGTCTACTGTTGTACTTCGTCGCGCCGTGGTTCGCCACCCATGTGTGGTTCAGTATCACGACACTGATGCATCACAGCGCCGAGGACATCCCGTATCTGACCTCCGAGCATTGGACGCGCAACGCGAGCAAGCTACTGGTGACCACGGACTTCGTGTATCCGCGGTGGCTGCTGTTCCTGACCCACAACATCTCGCTGCATACTGCACATCACGTGTCGCCCGCTGTGCCGTTCTACCATCTCGGTAAGGCACAGACGGCGCTGTTGGCTGCCTATCCCGAGATGATGCGGGTGGAGAAGGCGAGTGCGCGCAAACTGTGGAAGATCCTGCGCAACTGCAGGTTCTACGATCCGGTCTCAGGGCTGTATTCGACGCGCCCGATGCGTCGGGTCGGCTCCAAGGATAAGGAATCGGCGTGAGCGCCGGTTTGGTTCTGGCCCAGGGCTTGACACGCGTACATCGGATCGCGCCGCGGGCTGCTGGGTACGTGTGGACGAGTATCTTCACCAACACCCGCGGGATGGGCACCGTGCCGAATGACCTGTGCCCCTTGGGTGCCCGCCGCGTGGAACTGACGGGCGTGCCGAGGGTGGCCGCGGTGTATGTGTGGGGGAGCGCCGAGCCGACGGTCCTTGCGCTGCACGGATGGGGAGCGGACAGCACCACCATGTCGAGCGTGGTGGCTGCGGCAGCCGACAGCGGGGAGTCGGCGGTGTGCTTCGACGCGCCTGGGCACGGAGCCTCGCCGGGAACGCAAGCGACGATGAGGGAGTATGCGGACGCTACTCTCGCTGTGCTGCAAAGGTTTCCGAGTATCACCACGATCGTCGCCCATTCGTTCGCGGCGATAGCTGCAGTCGCTGCCGTCGCGGCGGCGGCCGGCAACAGCGTGCGATTTCTGCTCCTGCTTGCTCCGGCGTGCTCATTGTCGGACGTCCTCGAACGATGGGCGGGTCAGCGGGGTCTGCCACCGGCAGTGGTCGAGCAGATTCGTCGTGAACTACGGCGTCGCGATGGTATGGAGGTAGCTCATTGGGATGTCAGAACACTTGGTCTTCCGGCGTCGGTCCGGGTTCAGATCCTGCACGATCCGGCGGACGCCTTGGTGCCGGTGGATGACTCGTACCGGATCGCGGCCAGCATCTCGGCGGAGGTCCAGAGCGACTATGCCGGGCGTCGGCCACCACAGGGTCGTCTCGTGCGACGAGATGCGAAGCGCTTTGTCTGCGCGCGCGCCCGCCTGCGACCGTTGAGGGGCCGGGCACGGCATGCGACTCGGCAACGCCACGGGGCGGCGGCGGGCATCGGAGCGACTCGCCAAGTACAAATGTCCGCGGTCGATCTCGTTCGAGACCGACGCCTGCGTGGTATCGCACTACACGATGAGGACACCGGGCGGACGTGAGGCGACGGCGAGTCCATCCGCGGGCCAGGCGTGGCCGTGATGCTGGCGGTATGCGAACGCACCATTGCGCTCGACCGACTCGCAGGCCCAGGGTCGCCCGGCTGCAGTCCCGGCTGACGTGAAAGCTCTTTGCATCTCGCTTGTTGCTCACACTAATCCGGCGGAGTCCGCCGAGCCAGCTGATGCTCGGCCGAGGTGCGCGACCCCAACACACGAGAGGACTGACTATTCCTCAAGAGTGCTCGGCGATATAGTCGTCCGCGTCCTTGTCGCGGTCGTCGACGTTGATCGTCGTCTCGCGATCGGCGTAGAGCCGTAGCCACTGCATCGCCAATTCGTGCCGGAGCTCCAGCGAGGCGCTCTTGATGAAGTCTGGCATCGCCTCGCGCTCTTCCTCGTCGAGGTGTTCGCCGTTCTGCTTGCGCGCCTCGAAGACGGCGTCGAACCATTCCTCGGTGCCCGGCTTGTGCTGGCGTGAGCGGCGGATCGCGTCGCGGATCGCGTTGTGGTCGTTGATGGCGTCCTCGGTTTCGTCCTCCGGATCACCCTCGGGATTGCCGCGGTCCTCGCTGCCGCCGTGCTTGAGCAGCGCCGGGTAGAAGACGGCCTCCTCGACTTCGGCGTGGACATCGAGGCGGGCGCCGAGAGCGTCCCAGATCGCGGCGAGCTCGGCCTCGGACTTCGCGTCGTCCAGCCGGAAGAATTGACGACGAAACCAGTCGTGGTCGGCGTATATCAGCTCGATGACGTCCGCCATGGGAACAGCCTCCTCAGTCGGTCGAGATTGACACTAGTTCGAAGGTGCGCACAGAACCCGTAACTGAGGCGCTGCACATTGACAGCAGCGGCTCCGACATCTTCTCCGCGAGAACGACATTCACCGAGCCCGAGTCCGTGCGGAGCGCGACGCGGATCTGGTGCTCCGCGTGTTCGACCTTCAGTGGTGACAGGGCGGCGATGCGGTCCTCGCCGAGGGATTCGCGCGCGAAATACTGTGCGGCTTGCACCGGGTGGGGTAGGGACGTGCGTCCGCGCAGATATCTGTGGTCCAGCCGGCCGTCGAGATATTTGGCCACCAGGCCGGCGGAGTCGGTCGAGTCGACACGCCCGTAGCACAGGCCCTCGGGCAGGACCAGCATGGTGGCGGCGAACCGGTCGCCGCCCAAATGCGAACATTCCCAGGTGAATTCGGGGTATTCAGTCGCGATGGCTGACGCTGCCCGTCGTCCGCGCACGGCGCAGCACTGGTCGTGCTTGCCGTGCGCGCAGACTGTGACAAGTGGGCCGTCGATCGGCTCGCCGTCCGAGCCGTCCAGGGCGATGTCGAGGTACCCGCGGGCGTCGTCGACCTCTCCGCTGTACAGCGCCTCGCTGCCCTCCTCGCAGTGCGCGATGAACCATCGCCAGCGCGGCGTCTCGTCCCGCCGTCCGGGCCGGCGTATCGCGGTGACCCGCAGGCCCTCGACTTCGATGCGGCGGCAGATGCTGCGTCCGAGTTCGCGGTCGATGAGGGAGGGGGAGTCGAGGAATGCCGAATGCCCCCAGCCGCCGCACAGTTCGAGCATGGCCCAGGCCTTGCCTGCGCCGGCGGTGCCGTAGATGGGGTCGTTGCGCGCGAGCGATTGGTCGCTGCACGGCGTGCGCTTGGGGCTCAACCTTCGTCCTCGACTGCCACCACGACCGCCTCGCGCAACAGTCGGCGAATGAGCACCGTCGAGTCGGCGTGGTCGAGACCCGGCAGTGATTCCGCGTCCGCGATGAGTCTGCGCTGGAGCGCCTCGACCGCGGTGGCGCACGAGTCGGGAAATGTGATGGTCCGATCCGGCAGCCGCAGCCGAACCTGACCATCGAGGGACTCCAGCGTGCCGATGAGCCCGGGGCGCCAGCGCACTCGCAGCGCGCCGGCGGCGTCCATGGCGTCGAGAGTGGCCAGGGGCCGTACCGCGGCGGGCCGGGTCCGGTCGGCGTGACGGTTCGACAACTGCGCGGCTGCCCGGTCGCTGAGGTCGGCGGCGCGATCGCGTACGGCGTCGGTCAGCTGCGCCATCACTTTGCTTGTCGTCGAAGCCATTTCACTGCGATCGGTCGCATCGATGCCCATGGGTAGAGACTTCCTGAAATCTTCGTCCGCGGCGAGCGTATCGACGACCGCACGTACCACGTCGAGGTACGTCAACGCCGACACCCCGATCGTCAAGTGGATCGACGTGGTGTCCAGCGATCGGGCGGAATGCACCCAGCCGCGCGGCAGATACAGCGCGTCGCCCGCCGAGAGGACGGTATCGATGATCGGGGCATCGCGGCTGCGGGTGGTGACTGCCGCGCGGTGGTCGGTCCACGGCTGGGAGTCGAGCGGGTGCTGGTGCACGGGCTCGTGCACTGTCCAGCGCTTCTGGCCGGCGGCTTGGAGTACGAACACGTCGTGGACGTCGTAGTGGGCTTCAAATCCTTGGGCGTCCGGTGGGGTGATGTAGGCGTTGGCTTGCACGGGATGGCCGAGGTCGTCGGTGAGGCCTCGGACGAAGTCGATGAGCGGGGGCCACAATCGGTGCAAACCCTGAAGAACGATCGTCGCACCGGCGGCGAATTCGGCCAGCACCTTGGCCGAGTCGACCTGATCGGGCATCTCGGCGCCGAAGCCGGCCGGTCCGGTGTAGCAGCTGCGGGCCAGCACGTCGCCGGTCTTGGCCATCCGGATGAAGGGCGCGCGTACCCCGCGCTCAGCGATCAGCTCGTCAACCGCAGTGGGCGAGAGGAGATCGCTGAAGTCGCGGGGCAGCGCGGTGGTGCGACTGAGCAGGGGTTGGCGGCCCCAATACTCGGTGGCGAAGTCACCGGTATCGGTGGCTACACACCGGCTCAGCATGCCGGCCTCAGGCTGTTCCGTCGGCACCGCCGTCGTGGCCGTCGGGGTTCGAGCCGCCGTCGGCCGTGCCCTCGCCGCTCTTTTCCTCGTCGGCTGTTCCGTCGGCGCCGCCGTCGTGGCCTTCGGGGTTGGAGCCGCCGTCGGCCGTACCTTCTCCGCCGCCACCGCCTGCTGTCGTCATGTCGTCATCGTCGAGTGCCATGATGATTTCCTTTCTTGGGCTGCAATCACGCACTTCGGGTGTTCACCCACCGAGCGCTGCCCAAACGTGGCGACGGCACCATTTCTCCAGGTACGGGTGGGCTTTGTCGCCCGCGGTGCAGGCCGTCCGCTTTCCGACGACCGCCAACACCTGGTGGCACGACATGATGGGAGCCATGGGCGGAACACGGGCGAACCGGATGATGCGTGCCCTCGTGGCGGTCTTTGGCGTGATCGCTGCACTGCTGATGTGCGGACCCACTACAGGGATTGGCCAGGCGGCCGTTGCGGCGCCGGCGGGGGATGCCATCGCGATCGGCGACCCGAATGCCCTCGGGGTGGTCGATCTGTTCGTGGATCCGATGTGCCCGTTCAGCGGGCAGATGGTTCAGGAGCAGGGCGACGAAATCGGTCAGCGCATCGAGGGCGGCACGCTTCGCGTGAACCTTCGATTCGTCGACTTCCTCGACAAGTACTCGGCCAGTAAGACGTACGACATTCGAGCGATCTATGCGGCGTTCGTGGTGGGGGATCAGTCGCGATCGAGTGAGGTCACGTGGCGTTTCGTGCAGCAGATCTTTTCGGATGAGCAGCAGCCGGAAGAAGGTGGAGACACGGATCTCGACAACAATCAGCTAGCCGATCTGGCCAACCGCGTCGGCGCGCCCCCACCGGCCCAAGATCTCATCAGGCTCGGCCTGCCGATCGGCTTCGACGCGCGTGCGATCGCAGCCAATAACCTGACAGCTCTGCGCGAGTTTCCCGAGCCCGGTGTACCGCTCATAGTGATGAACGGCGAACCCGTCGACGGAAATACGGACTGGCTCGACAAACTGCCGGGCTGAGACGCGCTGGGCTTGGTTTTGTGGCCTGGTCACGCGTCAGAGGTCAACTTGACGGATGTCACATCGTTAGCTGACATTCGACGTTCGCCACTCTCAGGGGTTGCACCAGCTGTTTGGCCGATCGGCAGTCGCTGAATATGACCCCTCGTGAACTGCGGTCTCGCCGGCAAGAGGGCAGCGCGGTAGACCCCGGTCGGCACGCCGACAAGCCGTTGGTGTAGTTGCTAGGGGCTCGGGCGTGTCGGTAGCGTGCGCATCCGATGGGAAGACACGCATTGCCGAAAACGCGGAAGCGGCCGTCGTGGGCCGTCGCCGCGGGCGCCGTGGTCGCCACGTTGTTTGTTGTTGGCGCAGACGCGTATCCGCGCATGGACAGCGATGCTCTTTGCTGCGAGACGGTCGTGGCTGCAAGGTCGTCGAACATGCCGCCGGCGGCGTTGCCTCCGAAGGAGTCGCAACTGGCCTGGCCGACCCCGCCGCCGCCGTTGCCCCACGGCGTGGCACGTGAGGACGGACTCCAGGTCAAAACTATCTTGGCGGCCCGTTCGGTCAGCGCGGCGTTTCCCGAGATTCTCGATATCGGCGGCGTCCGCTCCGATCCACTGAAATGGCATCCGCACGGGTTAGCGATCGACGTGATGATTCCGGACTCTCGCTCGGCGGCCGGGAAGGCGCTCGGGGACAGTGTGCTCGCCTACGTCCTGAAGAACGCGGAGCGCTTCGGCCTGAATCACGCCATCTGGAGGCAGACCATCTACAGGCCCAACGGCTCGATGAGAACGATGTCGGACCGCGGCGGGGACACCGCCAACCATTACGACCATGTTCACATCGCGACGGAGGGCGGCGGATATCCGGGGGAGGGTCAAACCTACCTCCGCTGATACGCGGTCTCAGACGCTAGCCGGCACCTTCGCGTCCGCCTTGCGCATCTCTTGACGCAGTGACGTGAACTCCGAGATTGTCCTGGTGGCCACCGTCGCGACCGGCCGCGCGTTACGGCCTGTTGCTTCGGTCTTGGACACCATGACCACGCTGTCGATGTACGGCTGGATGGTGGTGGCGTTCTGCACCGTCGCCACGATCACCAACTGGAACCCGAACTTGCGGAACGCCTGCAGCGCCTGCTGAGCGAACTGCGGGTCCGACTTCGAGAACGCCTCATCCAGCATCAGCTGCGCGAAAACCGGTGTGTTGTCCGCACTTTCGGGGCTCGCCAGGTTGAAGCTCAGCGCACCCGCAAGGCAGAACGCCATCAACTTCTCCTGCTCACCGCCCGAGTTGTCGCCCGCATTGCTGTGCGTGCGGATCAGCTCCTCGGTGCTGATGTCCCACTCGGCGCAGTCGAACGTGAACCGGTTGCGCACATCCAGCGCATCGCGCGTCCACGCCTTGTCCTCCGGCGCCGTGGACGCCAACCGGTTCCGCAGCCGCAGGATGTCGGCGTACTGATCCAGGATCGCCTGCTTGTCGCCCAGCCCCACCTCGGCGATGCGCCGCGAGATCGACCGCACGATCTCCGTGAGCTCAGCCACCGCGGGCAGCTGCCGCGGCGTGGCGCGCAGCGTCAACCGGGTGCCCCGGTTGAACTCCACCGCGCCCAAACCGGTGTTGACGCGGTTGATCTGCTCGCTGATGCGCCGCGTCTCCTGCTCGGCGACCCGGTGCAGCGTGAGGATCGCATCGGGTGCCTGCTCGGTGACCAACCGCATCATCCGCTCGTACGCCTCGGGCAGCTCGCGCTCGTCGATGTGCTTGCACAGCGCGACGTAGTCGTGCACCCGCTCATCGAAATCGTCCGAGTCGTTCGGAATCGCGTCCGGGAACGACGTGTCGAAAGTGTTGAGGATGCGGGCCAATTCGTCATACGAGCGGCGCCGGCTCTCCCGCAGCTGTTCGCGTTCCTTCTTGATCGACGTGAACAACGCGTCGCGGTGCGGTTCGGGGTCGAGCAGCTCCAGCGACACCGGAAGAGCAGCGGCGTACCGGTGCAGCAGCTCGGTCAGCGGCTCGGACACGAACGCCGGCGACAGCCGCTCGGCGAGCTCCATCAGCCGGGTGCGGCGGTCGTCGAGCTTGTCCCGACGGGTCTGCAGCGCGCCACGTCGGGTCATGAATGTCTGGATCTGCGACCAGCATTCGTCGGCGCGCGCGTTGAGCGCCTCCAGGTCGGGGTGGTCGGCCATCAGCAGCTCGTACTGTTCGCGCAGCCGGTCGGCGTGCCCGTCGGCGGTCTCGGTGTCGACCTGGCTCCACTGCGGGAACTGCTCGCAGATCGCCTTGCACGCCGCGGCGCGGTCGCGCCACTGCTGGCGCTGGGCGGCGATCTCGTCGGCGGTGTGCCGGGCCTTCTGGTAGGCCTCCTCGGCCGAGGCGAGTTCGAGCGTCAGCGCGTTGATCTTGGCGGTGACGTCGCCCTGGTACAGGTACTCCGACTGCTTGACCGCGCGCCGGTCGTCCTTGACCGCCAGCCGGTCGGAGTCCTTGTACAGCCCGGTATCGGTGACCGCGCGGCGGAACCGGTCGAACACGTCCGGGGTGTCGACGCAGACGTGGTCGCCGGCGTTGGTGATGACGTCGACGGCCTCGGCCGCGCACGGATGTGTGGGGTCGACGGCGAACAGCTTGCCCGCCAACGTGTTCGGCTCGGGTTCGACGGGTTCGGCGCCGAGGAACTTCGCCCGGACGTGGTGCAGTTGCAGGCGGCCGCGCATGTCGGTCTCGTTGACGAACCGCAGCACCTTGTCCCAATGATCGTCGGGGACCAGCAGTCGCAGGCCCGCGCCGCGCAGCACCTTCTCCACCGCGGTGCGCCAGCGGGTCTGGTCGGGCTTGAGGTCCATCAGCTCGGCGATGTAGGGCAGTTCGGAGGCGTCGGCTCCGACGGCCGCGCTGATGTGGTCGCGCATCGCGAGGGCGAACTCGGGCAGCGCCGAGCCGACGTGCTCGACGCGCTTGAGCTCCTTGGCGGCGTCGTCGCGGGCGATGCGGGCGGACTTCTGGGCGTACTCGGCGTCGGTGGATGCCTCGCGGTTGCGCTCGACCTTGGCGAGCAGCTCGGTGGCCTGGGTGAGCAGTTCCTCGCGCAGGTTCCAGAACTCGTCGGCGGTGTCCGGGATCTCGACGTCCTGGGCGGTGAGCAGGTCCTCGTAGGCGGCGCGGCGGCGGGTGACCTGCTCGGCTTCGGTCTCGGCGGCCGTCACCTGTGACTGCAGCGGGGCGATGCTGGCGCTGGACCCGCTGATCTGTGCGTTGAGCGAATCCGCTTCGGCCTTGGCCAGATTCAGGCTGCGGGTGACGTCCTCGTACTCGTTCTCGAGCTGGTCGATGGTGCCGTCGAGCGTCGCGATCTGCTCGGGGCATTGGGCGAGGCGAACGTGGTCGGTGAAGGCCCGCACCATCGGCGCGTCGACGAGGTCGATGATGCCGAGGTCCGAGGACTCCGACGCGTAGCGCTGCTGGATCTTCTCGATGTCGCCGAGGATCTTGCGCTTCTTCTGCGCGACGGCCAGCAGCTCGCGGGCCTCGACCAGCGGGTCGATCTGCTTGAGCGCCTCGGGCAGCCGGGCCAGGCTGTCGGGTTCGTCGAGCATGAACTCGCGGACGAACTGCTCCAGTCCGCCAACGCTTTTCAGCGACTTGGCCTTGCCGAGCAGCTGCTGGGCGGCGTCGGAGGCGCGGATGCCGATGGTGGCGTACAGCTGGGCGAGGTACTGGGACTCGACCTTGGTGGTGAACCGCCAGTCTTCTTTGAAGACGCCGGTGTCGAAGCGGCCGGCGGCCCAGCGGTTGCAGACGTCTTCGATGTCGAGGTTGCCGTCGCCGAGCACGAAGCGGCTGGACGAGTCGTTGCGGGATTCGCCGGTCAGCCACTTGAGCACCAGGCCGGTGACGGAACGGCCGGACTCGCTGGCGTAGGTGACCGCGACGGCCGACCAGGCGGTGCCGTCGCCGCGCAGGTACATCACCCGGCTGGTGCCGCCGTCGCTGCGCTGGCCCCAGGCGCCGCGCACGTACTTGTCGACGGTGCGGCGGCCGGCGCTGGACCCGGCGGCGGTGTTGTCGCCGGAGGCGTTGAAGTTGCGCCGGTTGAACGGCAGGAAGCCGAGCGAGATCGCGTCCAGCAGCGAGGATTTGCCGCTGCCGGAGGCGCCGGCGATCAGCGCGCCGCCATTGCTGAACGGGATGGAGTGGTAGCCGTCGAAGACGCCCCAGTTGATGACCTGCAGCCGGGACAGGTGGAACTGTTCAGTCAATGTTTTCCTCGACGTCTTCCTGTGGGTGCCGCCGTTGAGCAACCTCTAGGCCGGTAAGCCGAGCGACGGCGCCGTCGGCCCGCCGGTCGGTGTCGGTGAGGTGCACCTGCGTTCCTCGATCTGTTGCGTCGGTCCCCGGACGCCCAACATAGGGCACGGCGACGACATCTGAGGCGCGACGAAGAGTCGTGTCGGCGGGGATTTTCCTCACCCGAGCTGTTTGCCGATGTCAACGTAATGTCCGCGCCTTCGAGGCATTGCGCCGACTCAGGAGAAGCTGGTGCCACTGTGAAGCGCGAAACTCACGGTGCAGACGAGGCCCCTGCGACCAGCGGTCCTGTGGGGGTTGCGGGAAGGATCCCGACCCCGAAATGACCCCGCGCGTTGCTGTGTTTCGATTTGCGAGTAAACAACCAGCTCGCGGGGTAGTCCGTAGACAGGAAGTTCACGCCCGTCGAGGCGATCTCCATGTGTGCCGGTCACGTCTTGGGGCCAGAGCGCTAACCGTATTGATTGAGAACGACGATGAGGTTTGTTTATATGAACGACGACCGCAGCGGGTCTGCGTTCAACTGGTTGGGCCGACACCAGCTGGTCGGCCGTAAGGGTGGCCAGCATGACGAGCTGGTGGCAGCTCGCGACCAGATGGAACGACTGGTGCGGGCGATCGTCGAGATTGGTTCGGACCTTGACCTCGATGTGACGGTGCACCGAATCGTCAATGCGGCAATGGAGCTAGCCGGCGCCCGATACGGAGCGCTGGGAATACGCGGGCCCGACGGCACCCTCGTCTCGTTCGTCCACGACGGAATCGACGACGTCACTGCGTGGCGGCTCGGCGATCTGCCGGTCGGCACGGGTCTGCGCATCGATGACTTGAGGGCTCAGCCGGGCGCGCCGTTCGCAGACAAACTGCCGATACGGGCACTGCTCGGCATACCGATCAGTGTGCGCGCAGCTGACTTCGGAACCCTCTACGTCGCCGACGACCGGCCAGGCCGAGTGTTTTCCGACGCCCAGGAGGGCGCCGTACGGGCATTGGCCACGGCGGCGGCTGCAGCCATCGACAACGCGCGACTCTTCGAGCGGGAACGCGAATCGTCGAAGTGGACGGCGGCCAGTCGCGAGATCACCAGCGCGCTGCTGTCAGGGGACCCCCAGACGGGGCCGTTGCAACTCATCGTGAACCGGGCGCTCGAGCTGGCCGCTGCCGAGCAGGCAATTCTGCTGGTGCCGAAGGAGCCCGAGCTCCCCGCGGACCAGGTCGACACCCTTGTCGTGGCGGCCACGGCGGGCCAGTACGCATCGCAAGTGATCGGTCAGCAAGTTCCGATGGACGGGTCAACCACGGGCGGTGTTGCGCGGAAGGGTCTCCCGCTCATTACTGACTCGTTCCAATATCCCATCGAGGGGTTCACCGATGTCGGTGAGCGCTCGGCCATCGTCATACCGCTAGTTGCGGACGGCACGGTGCTGGGTGTGATCGCTGTTGCCCGCAAGCCGCAACAGACGCCGTTTGGCAACGATTACCTGGACCTAGTCAGTGACTTCGCCCGACACGCTGCAATTGCACTGGCGCTGGCTGCAGGTCGCGAACATGCCCTGAATCAGCAACTCGCCCAAGCTGATACGGTCGACGACGCATTGCAGGCGGCAGTGGAGGAACTGCGCCGCATGTGGCGGGCACGCCGTGTTCTCGCTGTCACCTTCGGGACCCTCGCTACCTCCGCGGGAATTACCGATGGCACACCGCAGGTCGTCTCGGTCGGCGAGCCGGCGAGATGGGTCGACCTGCCGGCTGATACACGACAGATGCTCGGTGAATTGCGCGACGGCGACCTGCTCTCGCCCAGCACAGCCCAGCCAGGGACGGCGGCCATTGCGCTTCGGCATCCCGAGGGCGTGCTCGTCGTCTGGATAGACCTAGCTGAGCAGCGCCCGTTCACCCTCGAGGATCAAACTTTGTTGACCGTCCTTGCGGGACGTCTTGGCCAGGGTTTGCAGCGGGTGCACCAGGTTGACCAGCAACGAGAGACCGCGCTGGCGTTGCAACACGCAATCCTCGGCCCAGCTCAGTTACCGGGCGGGTTCGCGGCGCGGTATCAGGCCGCCAGCCGACCCCTTGAGGTCGGCGGCGACTGGTACGACATCGTCGACCTCGAGGACGGGCGCATCGCGTTGATAGTCGGCGACTGTGTCGGTCACGGCCTCGGCGCAGCCACTGTCATGGGGCAGGTGCGCAGTGCCTGTCGAGCGCTTCTGTTTGGCGACCCCAGCCCGGGTGCAGCGCTGGCAGGAATGGACCGCTTCGCCGCGCGGCTGCCCGGCGCCCAATGTACGACGGTCGTCTGCGCGGTGCTCAATCCAGCGACCGGTGAACTGGTGTATTCCAGTGCCGGACACCCCCCGGCCATCATTGTTCACGCCGACGGCACGATCCAAATGCTCGAGGATGGCCACACCATTGCATTGGGAGTGCGACCCAACTGGTCGCGACCCGAAGCCCACGCCATGATTCCAGCGCGTGCGACCCTGCTGCTCTATACCGACGGTCTGGTCGAACGTCGCCGCGAAACACTCGACCTAGGGATCTCTCGTGTGGCCGCCGTTGTTCAAGACGGCCGCACCTCGACACTGGATGATTTGGCGAATCAGATCATGTCCGGCCTCGCGCCGAGCGGGGGGTATCAGGACGACGTGGTGGTTTTGCTCTACCGCCATCCTGCTCCGCTCCAGCTGACGTTTCCCGCACACGTCAGCCAACTTGCGCGTACCCGCAATGCCTTGCGCAGCTGGTTGACACAAGTAGATGTGACTCCAGATCAAACTCTAGACGTGCTCATCGCTGCCGGAGAGGCCGTCGCTAACGCCATCGAGCACGGGCATCGCCACAGGCCCGACGGCATGATCAGCATGGGCGCGACCGCATTGGTGGACCGAGTGCATTTGACTATCACCGACACCGGCTCGTGGAAAACCCCGCAACCGGCCGCGGACTCCACTCGCGGCCGCGGCATCACGTTGATGCGCGGGCTCATGCACGATGTCACCATCGACCCCGACACCGCCGGAACCACAGTGCAACTGACCTCGAGGATCTCGTGATGCCCACATCGCTCACCCTTGGCACGACGCGCGACGACGACGGGCAAGTCGTCCTTACCGCAGCGGGAGAAATAGACCTGAGCAACATCGGTGCCTTCACCCATGCGCTCACCGACGCCACCACCGAGGCCGCTCCCAGCGGCGCGCGGGTTACTGTCGACCTCACCGCTGTGGAGTACCTCGACAGTGCAGCCATCAACGCGCTGTACAAGCTCGCCGACCAAATTCATCTCATCGTCAACCCCGTACTGATGCGCAGTCTCACCGTGAGCGGCCTGGCCGAACTGATCACAATCGAGCCATTGCCGACACAAACACAGTGACACCCACAACTTCCATCGATAACCACCAACGCTGGCGGCCGCGAACGTGTTGTCGGGCAAATACGTACCTGTCCAACGACATCCCCTGGTGAATCTGCGACGAGTCTGTTCAGAAGTACTGGGACAGGTGGAACAGCTCAGTCATCGTCGGGCTCTTCCTCGGCTGGTGCTCCACCGTTGAGCAGCTGTTCGAACTGCTGCTGGAGTTCGGTGATGACCGAGGCGGTCATGATGGCGGTAATGACGGGGCTGATGGTGTAGCTGTCCTCGTCGTCGCGGTTCTTGCGCAGGATCTCCAGCCCGTTGAGGCGGGCGATGGCGCCGTCGACGCGGGCGGCGAAGGTGACGGCGTCGCGGTCGGTGTCGTTGAGGACGCCGGAGAACAGGCCGTGCATTTCCTCGCGGCTGATCAGGACGGTCTGCCCGCCGGCCGCGCGCATCATCTGGGCGAGGTGCAGGGCGAGGATCGAGTCGTAGGTGCCGAGCGGCTCGCGGCGCAGAAGCTTGATGCCCCTTGCGGATTCGTAGCGAGCCTGTTCGACGAAGGCGACGTCGGTGGTCTCGACGATGCGCAGCAGCAGGTCGAGTTCGGAGAGCCGGACCGACAGTTCTTTGCGGTACTCCAGGACCCAGCTGTAGATGTCGGCGTCAGCTTCGGCGCTGATGTAGCGGCGGGTGAGCAGGTGCTGAAGGGCCCAGCAGGCGCGGTCGGGGAGTTCGGAGACGTCGCCGTCGAAGCGCGGCCGGCGCTGGACGGGTGGGCGGGCGGTCTCTTGGTCGACCTGCGGCAGGGAGGAGAAGTCGATGTCGGCGTCGGTGGTCACCTGCGTTCCTCGCTCTGTAATTGGTCGGACGCCCCAACATAGGTCACGGATCCGACATGTTCAGCGCGGGGCGGAGCCGTGTCGGCGGACGAATTCGCGGCGTCACCGGTTTGCCGACGTCAGCGGAATGTCCGCCATCCCAAGGCATCGCGGAGGGCTGGTACCGCTGTGAAGCATGAGGCATATGGTGTTGGCCGCCGGGCTCTTCAGCCTTGATCGGCAATGAGTCTCTGCAGAATGTTCACGATCTGTTGTTGGCCTGCGGCTGCGGCATCGAGTTTGCCGCGCATCTCGATAAACCCGTTGTCCACCTGGTCGAAGCGCTCGTCGACGCTGCGAAAACGTTCGTCGACCTGGGCGAAGCGCTCGTTCATCTCGGTGCGCAGGGCATTGAAGCTCGCCGCAGTGGCGTGGCGAAAGTCGCGAAGCTCGCCGCGGAACTCTGTTACGTCGCGATCAGCGGCGCCGGCGAGGACGCGGGCCGCCGCAGCATCTTGCTCGCTTGCCCGTACCCGCCGGTCGAGCTCATGCACATGCGTTTCCAGCGCCTCCACGCGAGCTTCAAGGCCGTCCGGTTCCACGGTGATGAGCCTACCGCCCACGTCGAGAGGTCCAGACGTTCATTTTCTATGACGGCTAATCGAAAGTGCCGCAGCTGGCGGATCACTCGTCGTTGGTCCAAATCTGAGCAAGCATGGTGGCGCCGGGAAGTAGGGCTGCGACCCCGCACGAACATCCCGCGCATCGGGCCTGGTGAGCGCCTACGCTTGGCGATATGGCCGACCATGACCGCGCCGCCACGCGCCGGGAGATCACCGATGCCCTGACCGCCGCGCTCGACCGCCGTCACGAAGTGCTCGACGCGATCGTGGACGCGGACGATCGGACCGCGGCCGTCGAGGCGGTCGCCGCGTTGCTCGGCATCGCGCCGCTGGGCGCCGAAGCGGTGGTGGCGATGCCGTTGCATCGGCTCACCAAGGAATCGCGCCGACAGATCGCGGCCGAACTCGAAGACCTCAACAGTCAGCTGACCTTCACGCTGATCGAGCGGCCGGAGAGCTCCGGCGAGCATCTGGCGCTGCGGCCGTTCTCCAGCGAGTCCGACCGCGACCTGTTCGGCGCCAGGACCGCCGACATCGGTGCCGCGGGCGATGGTTCCGGCGGACCGGCCGGCAGTCTCGACGACGAGATCGGCTCGGCTCTCGGACGGATCGACGCCGAGGATGCGGTGTGGCTGGTCGCCGAAAAGGGAACGCAGACAGTCGGAATGGTGTTCGGCGAGCTGGTCGAAGGCGAGGTGAACGTCCGGGTGTGGATCCATCCCGACCACCGACAGCATGGCTACGGCACCGCGGCGCTGCGCAAGGCGCGCTCGGAAATGGCGGCGTATTTCCCCGCCGTGCCCATGGTCGTGCGCGCGCCCGGCGCTGCCGGATAGGGGCTTTCCGCAAACACCGTCGCGTCGGATATGTGCACCGCGAGAACTACCGTGCGGTGATGGGACCGACGTCGACCTGCTGAAACACCCGGATGGCGGTCGGAGCCGCGGAGGCCGCTTATCGCGTGGCGGAGAAGGTGCCGGTGTCCGGGCCGTTGATGCGGCGCGGCGTCGTCGGCCTGTCCGAGCGGGGCGACCGGTCATCGACTTGGTGGTCGTGCTGCTGATCATGGGCGTGCTCTACGGAGGCCTTCAGCCTGCCGTCGCTGAACGCCGTGTTCTCGACGGTGGTGACGTTTGCCGTCGCAGTGTTGTATCTGACCGGATGCTGGACGATCTCGGGATCGACCGCGGGTGCGGTGACGATGGGCCTGCTCTGGGTCGTGATCGACAGGCGGCGAAGATCGTTGCAGGACATCGTCTTCCGCACGCGGGTGGTCTACTCGCGGCCACCGGGGTAACGGCCCATACCTCGCGCGGACAGTGTCATGTCAGCGCCATATCCCAGAACGCCACCTCGTGTTCCAGCACGTCGGCGACGAGCGTGTCGTGTCGGTCCGGGACGGCCAGGACGCCGAGCGCGTCGACGTAGTCCGCGAAGGCCGGCACGGTCCAGTGCTCGATGAACTCACCGAACGGGGAGGTGTCCGACGCGGCGAAAGCCCATGCGAGCAGGTACACCCGTTCGATCACCCACAGCGCTGTCACGGCCGCGTCGTACGGCGTGGCATCCAGTCGCGCCAGCAGTTCGCGGTAGGCGAGCGTCGCCGGTAGCGCCGGCTGCTCCAGGTTGATCCCGCGTTGCGCGGCCTGGCTCTCGAACCAGTCCAGCTCCGCGACCAGCGCCACGCAGCCGCCCGCGAGCGCCGCCTGCGCTGCCCGGGGCGCGCGTGCCAGCAGGCGAGCCTGGAAGGTCAGCAGGTCAGCGACGAACAGCGCATCCTGCACGAGCCACCGGTCAAACGCGGAGTCGGTGATTGTGCCGTCGCGCACCGCTTCGAGAAAGGGATGGCGGGTAGCGGCGGACCACAGCGAATCAAGCACGCCCCGAAGGATAGTCACGCCGACGGCCGGGCGGCTCCGGTCCGCGCTGAACGGGGAGCGGCGTATGACCTGGGCGCAGCCGTGAAGGTCAGTTCACGTCGTTGGCGTCGTGCCATGCCTGCCAGATGTCGGGGCGGAGCCGGCCGCGTTTCGGTACCGGCAGGCCGGCGGCCAGGGCCCAGGCGCGGACTTCGGCGGTGCTGGGTTCGGGTGCTGCGGCTGCCTGGCCGAGGTCGGTGACGTCGAGCATCGTTGGTGAGATACGTTGCAGCGCATCGTGTTCGGTGATCGCCCAGGCGTGTGCGGCAGCCAGGAACCGGTAGGTCCATTCCTCGGCGAGTTGGCGGGTCTCGCAGAACACGATCGCCACGTTTGGCCAGCGGATCTGCAGTTCTGCCAACCCATCGGCGACCACAGCGGGGCGGACGCGGTCGAGTTTGAACACTTGCGAGTAGCGATCCTCCACGACAACGGCCGCGCGCGGTAGTGCGGCCAGATCCGCGACCTGATAGCGCAGCTTGCCGCTCGTCAGGCTGGAGACCAGATCGGCAAGGGATTTGCGTTCCACGCTCGCGACGAGTCGCCCGTCGACAAGGAGGCCGTAGTCTCCGCACGGCAGCGCGCGCTGAACGGTGCTCGCCTGCTGGGTACTGAACTGGTAGGCGTACCGCTCGTGTGAGTCGATCAGGATTTGCAGCCCGTCGATGCCCTGGGCGCGCGCGGTCGGAGTGCGCACGTTCGGACGCGCCTGTTTGCGAGTGCGCGGCGCCTGCCAGAAGACTGCGTCACGGCCCCGTGCGGTGGTGAACACCAGCTGGGAGCGGTTCTCCCTCGACCGCTGCAGAATCACATCGATAGCCGCACCGCGGCGCTGGCACGAGCGCAGCTCGAGGCGTTCAACGATCACCGCATCGGCGGGCCACTCGTCGAGGCCGACCGGGTGGCAGTAAAGCGCCTTGACCCGCGGCCATGTCCCGGAAGTCCGAAACAGTAGGTCACCACCCGGCTGTGGTAGGCGCAGTAGATACGGCAGCCGGGAATTCTCATCTGGATTGAGCGCGATGACCATCTCCGCCACACCCAGAGTGTGCGGGTATCGGCGGGCGATACCAACACATCGGCGGCATGAGGTGTCTCGCACGCGGCGCGCGGCCATCGCGGGCGACAAGACACAGAAGCGCGTCGTTGTTAGACCGCGACGACGCGAATCAGTTTCTCGAGCCCAGCGAAATCCGCGGCGTTTCGACTGTAGAGATCGAGGCTGTTGGCGTGCGCCGTCGCAGCGACCAGCAGATCGGCGAATCTGCTCCTCGGCTTTCGTCCTTCGTGCACCATGGCGGCAACGATGAGCCCGTAACTGCGCACGGCGGCCCCGCAGTTACCCAGCTCCCACTCGTCGTTTCACGTCCCTGTCAACGGCGGTGGCGATGTCATGGAAAAGCCTGGAGTGCCATTGCTTGTGCGCCTCCAGGTCCGCGGCCAGCGCATGACAGTCCGGACACTCCTGATGGGCCGAGGTTCCGCGCTGTGTCTGCTTCACGGTGCTGCACCCCGGTCAGACCATCTCGGGCACACGCAGGTGTGCGACTGCCAACTCGAAGTCGCACTGGTCGAGTACCTCTGCGTTTGCTTCCTGGCTGCCCGTGGCTCTGATTCTGTCCAACTGGTCCGTGTTCCGCTCAATCGCTTCGGCGTTGTCGAAGGTCGCCGCGGCGACGCCACGACCGGACGCTCGGTCGACGAGCAGGCTGGCACTGCAGAATCCCTCCAGCTCCTCGAGGGCGGGCACGATAGTCGTCTTGTAGAAGTCGATGCCGCGGTCGAGTTGATCCGGGTCTACCTTGACCCAGGTGGCTCGGACCCACGCGCCCTCACCCGCGCGGTGCTCGCGGTGCATGGCGGCGATCTCCCATTCCTCGACCTGCGCGCTGCCACCGAAAAGCTGCGCGGCCTGGTCACGAATCGGCCGAATGGTCTCCTCGCTCGCGCGCATCGCCTCCTCGGAGTCCCAGGAGGTGGTGGCGATGCAGCGGCCGGACGTTCGGTCGACCATTAAGGACAAGCCGACGCACCCGGGCATACCTTCGAGCGCGGGCATCACGCTATCGCGCATATGCGCAATACCGGCGTCAACGGACGAGGACTGCGCCTGGATTGTGGTGCTTCGTGCGTACATGATCTGCCTCCGTTGGATGTGGGGCAGCGTCTCGACGGCGCCGCCGGACCACTTCATGGTCCTCCCACCGGCAGGGCATGGCAATGGGTGGCCGGCGTAAGCCTGATGGCAATTCGGATTCGCTGAAACCCGCTGCGCGCCCGAACAATACGTGCGTCACAATCAAGCGCAGCTAATGAGTTCTGCGGCCACGTGGTGGTGAAGCAATGACGCATCGCACGCCGAGTTCGTTTGGCGCAATGGACAATCCGAGCGCGGGCCGCGTCGACGCACGATGGCGCGCCGTCGCCCGGGTTGGTGACACAGTCGGTCGACGACTGACGGGCGGGCAGCGCTACGGCCGCCAGATCACCACGATGAGTGCGACGAGGCCTAGCGCGGCGATGAGGCCGGCCATGAGACCGGCAATGGAGAACGGCATCGCTCCGGCTTCTGCCTCGAGTGCAGTCAGTCTGCGTGTGGTGACTTCGGGGCCTCGCTTCTGCTTGTTGGTTCGTTACGTTGCGGCTCCGGCGAGGGTGGTGATGGGTTGGGTGAATGTCAAACGGGGGACGGCGATTTCGCGGTCGCGGCCGTCCAGGGAGCGGAAGCGGACGGTGGTGGAGTCTGAGGTGTCGGGGTTGGGCTGGGTGAGGGCCCAGGACCACAGGACGATGACGTGGCCGAGGTAGGCGGTGTCGAGCATGGCGACGGCGTCGGGCAGTGAGACGGGGCCGTTGGTGAGGGCGTGGTTGAGCATGTCGGACATGGCGGGGGCGTCGACCTGGGTGGTGAGGGCGGCGAAGCTGGTGAGGTCGACTTCGCCGTCGGCGGGTTTGGCGGGTTTGGGGTTGGACAGGTCGCCGATCTTGAAGCTCAGGGCGCCAACGGAACTGATGGCGTGGCGGGCCAGGGGGATGTCGAGGTCGAGGCGGGAGTCGGTGAAGGAGGACTTGAGCAGGGCGCGGGCGGCGCCGATGGCTTCGTTGAGTTGGCGGGCGACGCCGCGGCTTTGTTCCATGGTGCCGAAGGCGGTGAAGCGTTTGACGCGCTGGGCGCAGCGCTGCTGGATGCGTTCGACTTCGTCGATCTGGTGGCCGACGAGTTCGAAGAAGCCGGCCATGACCTTGCGCAGGGCGGGGTCCAGGGCGGGCAGGGCTTCGGCGACGGCGGCGACGTCGGTCTCGAACTCGGCGCGTTGGTCGGGGTCGTTGATCATGCGCAGGAAGGCGCGGTGGGAGTCGCGGCCCTGGGAGTCCCAGGCGGCCTGGTAGTCCTCGTACATTTGGCGTTGGCGGTCGCGGTACTCGACGTTGGTGTCGATGGGTTCGTCGAGGGCGGCGGTGGCCTGTTCGATCATGGTGCCGTATTGGCCGATGTCGGTGATGAGGCGTTCCATCTGCAGGGCGATGGCGCGGGCTTCGTCGTAGCAGTCGGTGACGTCGGGTTCGGGGCGTTGGCCGGCGTCGAGTTGGTCGAGTTCTTCGTGGAGGGAGGCGATTTCGGCTTCGATGTGCTTGCGGACGCGGGCGGGGTCGTTGTCGACTCGCAGGGCGACTTGCTTGAGGCGGGAGGCGATGCCGGTGATGGAGCCGCCGGTGGCGATGGTGTCCTGGCGGCGCATGCCGCGCAGGAAGTCCAGGGCGCGGCGGGCGTCCTGGGTGAGGTAGACGACGTTCTGGTCGTGGCGTTCGTCGACGATGCGGTGCAGCCAGCCCTGGGCGGCCCAGGACTTGATGAGGGCGAGGCCGGACTGGGGGTCGTCGAGGTCGTGGAGGTCGCGTTCGAGGCGGACGACGAGTTCGGTCTCGGGGAGGGCGCCGTCGGACTGAGGTGGCGTTCCATCAAGGTCGCGTAGAGGCTGAGGTTGGTGGTGGCGAGCAGGCGGATGGCGCGGGAGCCTTGCAGGTCGCGGTTGAGCTCGAGCAGCTCGACCGCCGACTGCCCCCTGATGTCGTCCACCTACGTCCCTCTATTTAGTGCGTTCTCCCGAAGGCCCAACATATGGCACGGCGACGACATCTCCCGTGCGAGGCGGGGCCGTGTCGGCGGGGATTTTCGTCACGGCCAGCGTTTGCCGATGTCAGCGGAATGGGTGCGCGCCCAAGGGGTTGCGCTGTGCAGGCGACGCTCTGGGGCCAGTGTGAGCCCTGTTGCTCATGGTGTCGCAGCGGAGCGCTCAGCCCAGCGGGGCGAGCGGGTAGATGATCTGCGCCTGTGCCGAGTCCGGCGGAGCGATCGCCTTGACCTGCCCGCCCTGGATCTGGACCAGCATCGGGTTGAGCGCGGTGTTGTTGTGGAAGTGGTCGCCCTCGGTTGCGAACTTGATCGGTCCGTAGAAGGTTGTCATGTCGGTGCCGGCGATCAATTCGTTCAGCTTGCCCCGGGCTTCCTCGGACAACGACGGCGGCTCACCCAGCTTCTCGACCGCGGCCTGCAGCACCCGCCCCGCGGCACTGCACCCGGCGGCGGTGTAGTCCGGTGGCGAGCCGTTCTTGTCCTCGAATGCCTTCGCGTAGTCGGCGGCCGAGCCGAACAGGTCGTCCTGGAAAGTCGCGGTAGGCAACCACACCGAGATCCCCATCACGCCGTCGGCTTGGCGGCCGAGCGCCTGCGCGAAGGAGGCATCGGTGATCCCGTAGTGCTCGATGATCGCCTTCGGCGTGTAGCCGGTCGCGGCCATCGCCTTCACGAAGTCGACCAGCAGGACGTCGTGGCCGCCGACCGCCACGATGTCGGGCCGCTGCGCCGCGACCACTTGGGCGACCGGCGCCAGGTCGGCGTTCGGGGGGAACAGCGAGAAGTGCACTACTTCGAGCTTCGCGGCCTCAGCACCCGCGCGGAAGCCCTCGGCGGTGTCGTCGGAGAACGGCTCGTTGGCGCCGACGACCGCCACCCGGACCGGCTTGGGATTCGCGGTGTCCACGATGGACTGGATCGAGCGGGCGGCTGTGGTGTCGACGGCGGGGATGACGCCGAAGGTAAACGCGGGCTGCTTCTGCCAGACGCCGGGCGACTCCGCCGAGCCGGCGATGCACGGCACCTTGTACTTGGCGCAGATCGGGTCCATCGCGAGCTGCACGCCGCTGGTGTACGCGCCGAAGATGGCGTTCACGCCTTCCTCGGTGACCAGCCGGGACGTCGCGTCGGCGCCGGTGGCGGGGTCGCTCTTGCAGTCCTGCACCGCCAACTCGACGTTGTACTTCTTGTCGCCGATCGACAGCCCGCCCTTGCTGTTCACCGTGTCGGCCCAGAGCTGGTATCCGCGCTGGGCGATCTGCCCGCCGGTTGCGGATGCGCCGGACAGCTCGAGCACGGCGCCGACCTTGAACGTGTCGGTCGCCCCCTCGCCCGTGTCGCCGCCGCACGCGGAGAGCAGGCTCGGGCCAACAACCACGCCGCCCACCACGAGGCCGGCCTGGTTGAGAAAGCGTCGGCGATTGATGTTGTTGGACATGATCTTTCCTCTCGAGTGCATCGGTCAACGGCCACCTAAATAGACGTGCATCAGCTCGCGGTCGTCCTTTACGTCGTCGGGCGTGCCTTCGAACCGGTTTCGTCCCCCCACGAGGACGTACATCCGGTCGGCCACCCGCAATGCCTCGCGGATGTTCTGCTCGATCATGATCACGCCGACGCCGCGGACGGCCAGTTCGGCGGCGCGTTCCAGGACGTCGCCGACAAGCTTGGGGGACAGACCGGCGGACGGCTCGTCGAACAGCAGGAACCGGGGGCTCAAGACGAGCGCACGAGCGATCGACAGGATCATCTGCTCGCCGCCGGAGAGCTGGCCGGCCTGCACGGTATACCGCTCGCGTAACCGCGGGAATTCCTGCAGCAGTACTTCGATCCGTTGGTCCAGCCGCTTACGGGAGCGGAATGTGTAGCCGCCGATACGCAGGTTGTCGCGCACCGAAAGCTGCGGGAATACGCCACCTCCCTGGGGCATCATCGCGAGCCCGCGGCCCAGCGTGCGATGCGACGGCAGATGGGTGATATCCACGTCGTCGATCGTGACGCTGCCCGCCCACGGGTCGATCACGCCCACCATCGCCTTGAGCAGGGTGCTCTTCCCGCAGCCGTTCGGCCCGAAGATGCAGGTGACCTCGCCGGTGCGGGCAGTCATCGACACCTGGTGCAGGATCTGCACGCTGCCGTACCCCGCGTCGAGGCGATCGACCGTGACGGCGCTGTCCGGGTAGTCGTTTTCACTCACTCGTCGGCACCCCCAGATACGCCTCCATGACGTGGGGATCGTGTGAGATCTCCTCAAAGCTGCCCTGCGCCACGATCTTTCCGGCATCCATCACGATGATCCGGTCGCAGATGTCCTGCGCGAGCTCCATGTCGTGCTCGATCACCAGGAACGTCGTGCCCGCGTCACGCAGGGTGCGGATGGCGTCGAGCATGATCTGGCGCAGGCGCGGGTGAACACCGGCGGCGACCTCGTCCAGCAGCGCGACCTTCGGGTTCTGCATCAGTACCCGACCCATCTCCAGCAGCCGCTGCTGCCCGCCGGACAAGGTGCTCGCGAGGTCGTCGGCGACGTGGGTGAGCTCAAGGCGCTCCAGCACGGCGTCCGCGTCGGCGCGGGCGTTGTTCCAGTCGAACTGCACCGCGGCGGTCCAAAGATTCTCCCGCACAGTCATATTCACGAACAGTGCTGGGATCTGGAAGGTGCGCCCGAGGCCGGCACGAGCTATCCGGTAGGCGGCGAGTCCGGTGATGTCTCGATCGAACAGCGTGATGGTGCCGGCGTCGGGCTTCAGGGCGCCGGTGAGCAGATTGAACAGTGTGCTCTTGCCGCTGCCGTTCGGCCCGATGATGCCGACGATCTCCGCCTGCTCGACGTCGAACGTGACACCGGCGACCGCGTGGATGCCGCCGAAGGAGCGGGCGAGCTCGTCAACCGCCAGCACCGTCATCGACTGGCCTCCTCGGTCTCGCTGTCCGTTCGCCGAGGCGCGACGTCGTCGCGGGCGCGGCCAAGTAGCTGGCGTACCAACCGCATTCGTCGTGCGCGCCTGGCGAGGCTGACGATCCCGTCGGGGAGAAACAGCACGACCGCCATCACCAGCGCGCCGACGATGATGATGTACGCGGTGGTCTCGCCGTAGCTGACGCGGAGCTGCTCCTGCAGGAGGTACAACGCGGTCGCGCCGAGTGCCGGACCCCACGCGTGCCCGAGCCCGCCGACGAGCACCATCACCACCAGCTGGTCGGTGATGATGGTGTTCAGCACGCTCTGCGGGTTGATGAACGTGATCCAGTACGCGTTGATGCCGCCCAGCACGGCGGGGATGATCGCGCTCAGCACGAAGGCCTCGATTTTGACGAGCGTGGTGTTGATGCCCTGCGCGCGGGCGGCGGCCTCGTTGTCGCGTGCCGCCTTCACCCGGAAACCGAATCGGGACCGTTCCAGCAGCAGATAGCACACGGCGAATGCGATCGCCGAGGCGCCGAGCATCGTGTAGTAGAAGAAGGTGTCGTCGAGGCGGATCGGCGTCGTGAGTCCGCCGGAGCCGCCGGTGAAGTCGAGGACTGTGGTGAGCTCGCGTACTGCCTCGGCCAGCGCCCAGGTCGCGATGGCGAAGTAGGCGCCCTTCAGCCGCAGCGCCGGCCAGCCGACCAGCGCCGCAACCGCGCCGGCGACCACGGCTGCGACCGGAAGGGTCGCCCAGAAGTTCCATGCGTAGTCGGGCTGCATCAGGATCGCCGTGGTGTACGCGCCGATGCCGAAGAAAGCGACATGGCCGAAGCTGATATAGCCGGCGTATCCGCAGATCACGTTCCAGGACAGCGCGAGTCCGGCCCACAATGCGACGCCGGTGGCGACCCGGATGTAGTACGGCGTCGTCATCATCGGCAGCAGACACAGCACCGCGACGACGAGGACGAGCACGCCGAGATTGAGGTACGGGTTGCCCCCGGAGGCGGGCTTACTCATGCGAGCCCCCGCCGCGAAATGCCTTGCGGGAACAGCAGTAACGCGACGAACAGCACCGCGAAGACCACCATCAGTGTGTAGTCGGCGCCCACGTACGTCGTGACCACCGACTGCAGCACGCCGAGGAACAGTCCGGCGGCCAGAACCCCGACCACCGAGCCGAGGCCGGCCAGCACCACGACGAAAAACGCGAACAGCGTGTAGCGCAGGCCGACCTCCGGAGTCATCGCGTAGATGGCGCCGAGCAGCGCGCCGGCCACCGCGGTGAGGCCGGTGTAGATGGCGTAGACCAGGCTGCTGATCCGTTTGACGTCGATGCCCATCAGCCCGGCGTTCTCTTTGCTCTGTGCGGTGGCCCGGATCGCGAGACCCGTGCGGGTGTAGAACAGGAACGCCAGGAACAGGCCGGTGGCAACCACTGCGAAGGCGAAGCCGGCCACCCGGATCATGGGTGCGGTGATGCCGAGCAGCTCGACGTTGCCGGAGATGAGGTCGGTGTGCACGGTGCGGGGCGTGTAGCCGAACACGGTGAGCAGGCCGCCGCGGATCAGCGTGGCGAGCCCGAAGGTGAACGCCAGCCCCATCAGCGCCGGCAGTGCGTATTTGCTTGTCCGGACCCGATAGATCAGCGGCGCGATGAGCCAGCCGACGGCGCCGAAGACGATGAATACGACGGGGAGCAGTAGAAACGCGTCGACCCCCAGCGCGTCGCTGGCCACGATCGCGGCGAACGCGCCGAGAACCACCCACATCCCGACCGCGAGGTCGACGACGTCAAGAACGCCGAACGACAGCGAGAACCCGATGCTGATGGCGACGTACAGACCACCGATGAGAATTCCCCCGACAAGCGCCTGCGCGAGTTCGGTCACTGCATCCTCTCGGCTGGGCGGTCAGACTGCTCGGAACGTGTCCGGGCCGTGAGTTTGTTAACCATAAAACAATCGTTTTGGGCCCGGATGACTTTCGAGGTAGCGAAGGCAACTCGTCGTGGTCACGGTTCCGCATCCAGGGTCGCGGAATAGCTGCCCAGAGCCGGGATCGATGGCGGGGTGCTTTGTTGAAAACGCATGTTCAGTAAGGACATTGGGTAGAGTGAAGGATGAAGGCGGCGGCCGGGGTCGCGGCTCGACGAGCTTGCTCAGGGCATCGACTAGGCGGAGTTCGCCGACTCGACTCTGCTCGCACTCATACCGATCGTGGGCCCGGCGCTGTCATTCGTCGCGAGGGACGGCTGCACAAGGCGACTACTTGGCTGCTGACCGACTGCTCGGTGATCTCGGGGTGCGCACGTTCGGTGACTTGCGCACCGGCGAGAGACGCGGCTGTAGGCGTGGTCGCTGGCGGTTACCGCCACTGGCCGGTGGCGGCGCAGGTTGATTCGCATCCTCGTGGGATCTGCCGAATCACGGTGTAGATCCCGAAAATTTCTTGGCGTCCTGGGTTGGTAGTTCGGCGACACGTAGATGCGCAATGTAAGCCAGCGTGCCCGTCAGGTTGCGGCTCCGGCGAGAGTGGTGATCGGCTCGGTGAATGGCAAACGGGGGACCGCGATTTCGCGGTCGCGGCCGTCGAGGGAGCGACAGCGTCGAGCAGCGATACGGGCCCGTTGGTGATGGCGTGGCTGAGCATGTCGGACATGGCGGGGGCGTCGACCTGGGTGGTGAGCGCGGCGAAGCTGGTCAGGCGACCTCGCCCTCGGCGGGTTTGGCGGGCTGGGGGTTGGACAGGTCGCCGATCCGGAAGCCAAGTGCGCCAACGGAACTGATGGCGTGCCGGGCAAGTGGGACGTCGAGGTCGAGGCGGGAGTCGGTGAAGGAGGACTTGAGCAGGGCGCGGGCGGCGCCGATGGCCTCGTTGAGTTGACGCGCGACGCCGCGGCTCTGCTCCATGGTGCCGAAGGCGGTGAAGCGTTTGACGCGCTGGGCGCAGCGCTGCTGGATGCGTTCGACTTCGTCGATCTGGTGCCCGACGAGTTCGAAGAAGCCGGCCATGACCTTGCGCAGGGCGGGGTCGAGGGCGGGCAGGGCGTCGGCGACGGCGGCGACGTCGGCCTCGAACTCGGCGCGTTGGTCGGGGTCGTTGATCATACGCAGGAAGGCGCGGTGGGAGTCGCGGGCGCTCGGGTTGTATTTGATGGTGGGCGCCTGGCCGGTCTGCAGCATGGCCCGCCCCGGTACAGCCCCTTGTAGGCCAGGACGCCGGTGAGGGCGCCGGGGGATGGGGCGAAGTCGCCGAACACGTCGGCGAGAAGTTCAGCGTCCTGGAACAGGCGCATCACGTCGGGCCGGGGTCGGGCGATCGTGATGGCTTGAACTTGGGGGTCGGTGGTCGCGGCATCGGTCACCTTCTCGGCGACCTTCTCGACGAGGTGTTTGACCTATTCCTTGGCGGTGTCGACGACGTTCATGCGGTTCTCCTCGGGCGGCGTTGGCGACGCGACTACCCGCGGGAGGCCGACCGAAACTTAATGGAGAATGCGCATTGGAGCGAAGATGTGGAACTTGTCGCCGTGACCGGCTACGTGGATGTCCGTGCATACGCCGAACTCAACGACTTCTTGCCAGTTGAGTCGCGCGGTGTCGCCGTGCACCGTCCGTTCCGGTCGCATCAGACGGTGAAGGATGTGCTGGAGGCGATGGGCATTCCGCACACCGAAGTGGACCTGATCCTGGTCAATGGGAACGCGGAAAACTTCGCCCACCGCCCGGCTTGCGGCGACCGCATCGCGGCCTATCCCATGTTCGAGGCGCTCGACATCGGGTCGACAGCGCGGCTTAGGCCGGTGCCGCTGCGTGATCCCCGCTTCGTCATCGACGTCAACCTCGGTCGGTTGGCACGGTTGCTTCGGGTGTTGGGGTTCGACGTGTGGTGGTCCAGTGACGCCGAGGACCGGACCCTGGTCGACGTGAGCTTGGACGAGCACCGAATCTTGCTGACCCGCGACCGTGCTCTGTTGAAGCGTCGCGCGGTCACGCATGGCCTTTTCGTCCACGCCGACTATCCCGAGGAGCAGACGCTCGAAGTGATCCGGCGGCTGGACCTCAGGCAACGGTTGGCGCCGTTCAGCCGCTGTGTGCGGTGCAACGGCAGGCTGGTCGGAGTGGGCAAGGACGAGGTGATCGACCATCTCGAGCCGTTGACTCGCCGCTACTACGACGATTTCAGCCGCTGCACCGGGTGCGGACGAATCTATTGGCCCGGATCGCATCACGCGAGGCTGGTCGGCTTCGTCGACGCGGTCCGCAACCAGCTCTGATCCGGTTAGCCGTGCCGCGGTCGGCAGGCCGCCCGCGTGCGAGAACGACCGGTACCCGCGATTTGCTATGGGACGACCCCGAATTCAAGTAGTCAGCCACTCATGCCCTCACGGCTGCTGTCGCTTAGCTTTGTCGAGTCAGGATGAACTGCTGCGGCGCCGACGACGGTGAACCGAATCGTCTGCCAGACCGTTGAACCAACTGACGTCGTGTAACTGAATCGCCCGACCGGGGCGCCACAACAGGATAGCCCCGGTGCAGCAAACTGACCGCTGTTGTCGTGCTGCCTTGGGAGACAAGTGAATTCTTTATCGGGCAGCAACTGCCCATCAACCGTCACAAGAACCCAGGAAAGGTACGACGATGAAGAACATCCTCGTTACGACTCTCGCGGCCGGCGCATTGGCGTCCGCCGCCCTCGGACTGGCCGCAACCGCTGCCGCCGCGCCGTCCGGGGCACCGTCCGTCGATGCGACGGTCGGCCAACTCCAGGCACAGGGCTTCAAGGTCATAGTGAGTCGCGTCGACAGCGCCGCTGTGAACCAGTGCTCGGTCTCCGCGGTGCGCCCCGGCCAGACGTTCTCGCGCACCGACTCCGGTGTGCCGGGAGCCGACGACGATCTTGTCACCACGGTGACCAACAAGACGGTCTACGTGGACGTCGCCTGCTGACATCCGGTCGGGTTACCGGGCTCCGGCTCGTCGCGTCACGTCCCTGTCCACGGCGACGGCGATGTCGTGGACGAGCCGGGAGTGCCAGTGCTTGTGTGCCTCGAGGTCTCCGGTCAGCGCACGGCAGTCGGGACATTCTTCGGGGGCCGAGGTTTCGTGCTGGGTCTGCTCCATGGTGCGGCACCTCCTCGAAAAGGGGTCTGCCTCTCCACCGTGGCACGAACCGAGTCGTACGTCCACCCTCGGAGGCAACTTGGTCCACCCCGGGGCGGCGCAGGCAGATTTGTTGTAAGAGTTCAGATTTGCCCTTGCGGTGTGACGTCCGCCATGGAGCGCGCTCGTCTCGCGGTCAGGCCATCTCGGGCACACGCAAATGCGCGATCGCCAACTCGAAGTCGCACTGGTCGAGCACCTCGGCGTTCGCTTCCTGGCTGCCCGTGGCCCTGATGCTGTCCAACTGGTCCGCGTTCCGCTCGATCGCTTCGGCGTTGTCGAAGGTCGCCGCGGCGACGCCACGACCGGACACTCGGTCGACGAGCAGACTGGCACTGCAGAACCCTTCCAGCTGCTCGAGGGCGGGCAGGATGGTCGTCCGGTAGAAATCGATTCCGCGGTCGAGTTGATCCGGGTCTACCTTGACCCAGGTGGCTCGGGCGCAGGCGCCCGCACCCGCGCGATGCTCGCGGTGCATCGTGGCGATCTCCCATTCCTCGACCTGCGCGCTGCCACCGAAAAGCTGCGCGGCCTGGTCACGAATCGGCTCAATGGACTCCGCGCTGGCGCGCATCGCCTCCTCGGAGTCCCAGGAGCTGGTGGCGATGCAGCGGCCGGACGTTCGGTCGACCAACAAGGACAAGCCGACGCACCCGGGCATACCTTCGAGTGCGGGCATCACGCTATCGCGCATATGCGCAATACCGGCGTCAATGGATTTGGGCTGCGCCTGGATGGTGGTGCTTCGTGCGTACATGATCTGCCTCCGTTGTATGTCGGGGCAGCGTCTCGACGGCGCCGCCGGACCACTTCATGGTCCTCCCACGGGCAAGGCATGGCAATGGTTGGCCGCCGTCAGCTTGATGACAATTCGGGTTCGGTGAAACCCGCTGCGCGCCCGGACAATACGTGCGCCATCAAGTGCAACTAACGAGTTCTGCGGCCAGGTGATGACGTCGGCGAGAAGCGAGAAGACGAAGAGTGACTCGCGAAACGCCCCTACGGACTGCACGAAATAGTCCGCCCGTCAAAAAGGGAGAATTACGCTAGATGCATGTCGGAGGGGCGGCCGATAGGGGCAACTGTCATCAAGCTGGCGTGGTGCTGTCTGCTGGCCGGAGTGGTGGCGGCGGGCGTGATGTTCCCTGTCGCGGGAGGCCTGGGGCTGTTGTCCAACCGCGCCACCGATGTTGTCGCCAACGGCTCGGCGCAGCTTCTCTCGGGAGAAGTCCCGCAGGTGACGACGATGGTCGACGCGGCCGGGAATCCGATCGCGTGGTTGTATTCGCAGCGCCGGTTCGAGGTGCGCAGCGATGAGATCGCCAACACGATGAAGCTGGCGATCGTGTCGATCGAGGACAAGCGCTTCGCCGAACACAACGGCGTGGACTGGCAGGGCACGCTGACCGGTCTGTCCGGCTACCTCTCCGGTGACCTCGATACTCGTGGCGGCTCGACGATCGAGCAGCAGTATGTCAAGAACTACCAGCTGCTGATCACCGCTCAGTCCGATGCCGAGCGGCGGGAGGCGGTGGAAATCACCCCGGCGCGCAAACTGCGCGAGATCCGGATGGCGCTCACGCTCGACAAGACGCTCACCAAGGCGGAGATCCTGACCCGCTACCTGAACCTGTTGTCGTTCGGCAACAACGCCTTCGGCGTACAGGACGCCGCCCAGACCTACTTCGGTATCGACGCGTCGCAGCTGAACTGGCAGCAGGCAGCGCTGCTGGCCGGGTTGGTGCAGTCAGAGAGCTCGCTGAACCCCTACACCAACCCCGACGGAGCCCTGGCACGCCGAAGCGTGGTGCTGGACACCATGATTGAGAATCTGCCCCAGTATGCCGGCGAGCTGCGGGCGGCGAAGGCCCAGCCGCTGGGCATCCTGCCGCAGCCCCGCGAGTTGCCGGGCGGTTGCATCGCCGCCGGCGATCGCGCGTTCTTCTGTGATTATGTGCTGGACTTCCTCGCCCGGGCCGGTATCAACAAAGAGCAAGTTGCGCGCGGCGGTTATCTGATCCGAACGACGCTGGACCCGAGGGTGCAGGCTTCGGTCAAGCAGGCGATCGACAAGTTCGCCAGGCCGAGCTTGGACGGTGTCGCCAGCGTGATGAGTGTGATCGAGCCCGGCAAGGACGCGCATCGAGTGATGGCGATGGCCGCCAACCGGACGTATGGGTTCAACAGCGACGCCAACGAGTCGGCGCAGCCGCTGCCGTTCTCGCTCGTCGGTGACGGTGCGGGCTCCATCTTCAAGATCTTCACCACCGCGGCGGCGCTGGACATGGGCATGGGGATCGACGCTCAGTTGGCTGTGCCAGGTTCGTTCCAAGCCAGGGGCCTGGGTAGCAGCGAGTCGCCGGGCTGTCCCAGGCAAACCTGGTGCGTGAAGAACGCGGGCAACTACCGCGGCTCGATGAATGTGACCGACGCGTTGGCCACCTCGCCAAACACGGCCTTTGCCAAATTGATTCAACAGGTGGGCGTTCCTCGGGCGGTCGACATGGCGGTGCGGCTGGGGCTGCGGTCCTACGCGACGCCGGCGACGGCGCGGGCTTATGACCCGGAAAGCAACGAAAGCCTGGCCGACTTCATCAAGCGACAGAACATCGGCTCGTTCACTCTGGGCCCGTTCCAGCTCAATGCGCTCGAGCTGGCCAACGTGGCGGCGACGTTGGCCTCCGGCGGGACGTGGTGTCCGCCAACCCCGATCGACAAAATCTTCGACCGCGACGGCAAGGAGGTGTCGTACACGATCGAGCCGTGCGACCAGGCGGTGCCGGAGGGATTGGCGAACACGTTCGCGAATGCGCTGAGCAAGGACGACAAGAGTCCCGGTACTGCGGCGGGGGCGGCCGGTTCGGTGGGCTGGGATCTGCCGATGTCGGGTAAGACCGGCACCACTGAGTCGCATCGGTCGTCGGGTTTTGTGGGCTTCACGAATCGCTACGCGGCGGCGAACTACATCTTCGCCGACTCCAGCACGCCGTCGGGCATCTGCTCCTTCCCCCTGCGGGCGTGCGGTCAGTGGGGATCTGTACGGCGGCAACGAGCCTGCACGTACCTGGTTTGAGGCGATGAAGCCGATCGCCACCGATTTCGGCGACGTGCATCTGCCGCCAACGGATCCGCTTTACGTAGAGGGCGCGCCGGGAGGCCGGGTGCCCAGTGTGTCCGGGCTGAAGTTGGATGCGGCGCGTCAGCGCCTCAAGGACGCCGGTTTCCAGGTCGCCGATCAGGCGACGTCGGTGAACAGCTCATCGTCGTATGGCACGGTGGTGGGGACCACGCCGAGCGGTCAGACCTTCCCGGGGTCGATCATCACGATCAACATCAGCAACGGGATTCCGCCGGCGCCACCGCCGCCGCCTCCGATCGAGCGCCCGCCGGACATCCCAGGCCTTCCGCCGGAGATAGGTATGACGGTCGTGGAGATTCCGGGGCTGCCGCCGATCACCGTGCCCTTCGGACCGCCACCGCCACCGCCACCGCCACCTCCGCCACCACCACTCGGCTAGGCGACGGCTGAGAAGCTATCGCTACCAGTCGAATTCACTTGTGTGAGTGCGTGATCAAGTGACGACCCTGCCGGCACGTCCGGCAGGGCGCCCGCCAAATCAACCGTGCGCTCGAACTTGTCGGTGAAATTGCCGCCGCCAGTGCACGCGCCTCCAGCTGCAACGGCCACGTCTGGTACCAGTGTGAACAGTGTTGCTGATGGTACCCACGAGCGAGCGCGGACACCGCGACCGTTTTGGCAGCGCACGGGTGGGTATGGGAGCGGGTGCCGGTGAGGGGGTGACGTGGAGTGAGCTTGGAGACGGGTGTCAAGGGTGCGGTCAACGGAGCGACGCAGACTCGCGCCGTCGAGTGGACCGCGCGCGCCGGCTATCCGATCAGCGGAGTCCTGCATCTGCTCATCGCTTACCTGATCGTGCGGATCGCCCTCGGGTTCGGCGGCGATGCCGACCAGACGGGCGCGCTGGCGACCCTGGCCAGCAGCGGCGGTGGCGCCGTGCCGCTGTGGGTCGTCGCCGCCGGGCTTGGTGCGTTGGCGATGTGGAGGTTCGCCGAGACGGTGTTGGGCCTTCATCCCGGCGAGTCCACCGACGCGGACAAGCGCGCCTCCCCGATCAGCAACAGGCTGAAGGCTTTTGGGCTGGCGCTCGTGTACTGCGCGGTCGCGTTCACTGCCGTTCAGTTCGCGCTGGACGTCGGCCGGCACGGAAGCGGAATGACGGCGGGCCTAAGTGCGAGGTTGATGCAGTCCGGCGGCGGCAAGGCCGTCTTGGTGATCGTCGGAACGGTGATGGCGGTCATCGGCGGCTATTACGTGCACAAGGGTGTCACGCGGAAGTTCTTGAAAGACTTGAGGATACGGGGTGGGCGGCTGATCACCGTGCTGGGCGTGTGCGGTCATGTCGGCGAGGGGTCGGTGCTCTTCGCCGCCGGGCTCTCGGTCATGGCGGCGACGTACCTGAGCGATCCTGCCAAAGCGACGGGCCTCGATGCCGCGGTCAAGTCACTCGGTCACGCCCGGTTCGGGACGGCGATCTTGTTGGTCGCCGCGGCGGGTTTCGCGGCGTACGGCTTGTACAGCTTCGCCTTGGCGCGCTACGCACGCATGTGAACGCCGACCCGTCGGCCGTTTGACGCCGAACGGCGAGGGAACACCGTTCCCATGAAGATCACAGTGCAGCCAGGAACTGTCGTCGTGTTCACCGACGTGGCGTGTGGATGGTCCACGGTGGCCCTGCACCGCTTCTATCAGGCCCGCGAGCGCCGAGGCCTGACCGACGCGGTCCGGGTCGACCACCAGCTGTACCTGCTGGAAGACGTGAACCGGTTCGCGATCCCGAAGAAACTGCTCGACAGCGAGATTCCTGTGGTGGGCGCACTAGCGCCCGACTTCGGGTGGAAACCCTGGCAGGGTGATCCCTCGACCTGGCCGATCACGTCGCTGCTCGCGAACGAGGCTGTGCACGCCGCCAAACGCCAGTCGCCGCGGGCGGCGGAGGACCTGGATATGGCGTTGCGGCATGCGTTCTTCACCGACAGCAGGCCGATCTCGATGCTGCACGAGATCATCGATGTGGCCGACCGCTGCGAAGGTGTCGATGCGGATGCGCTGCGCCGGGACCTGGACGAGGGAACCGCACGCGGCGACATGATGCGCGCATACCGCGACAACGCCGACGAGGTACAGGGCAGTCCGCACTTCTTCCTGCCCGACGGCTCCGACGTCCACAATCCGGGCATCGAATTGCACTGGGAAGGTGAGCCGGGCGACGGATTCCCTGTGGTGGATCACGACGACCCGTCGGCGTTCGACAATCTGCTCGAGAAAGCGACCAACTCATCCTGATCGGTTCGTTTGGCCGGCGCGGAGAATCTGCCGGTCGACGTGGAGACGTTCGAGGCTGAACGCAAAGCGGCCGCACCGGAGGGCAACACCGATCAGGGGCAGTGGCTGGCCGGCGATGCGCCCAGTCTGGTTGCGCGGTGGGCGGTGAAGGCGGTGGCCAAGGCCGGCAGCATAGGGGTGATCGGCGTGTATCCGCCGACGTTTGCGGCGTTTCCGATCGGCGAGATGATGAACAGGAATCTCACCGTTCAGGGCGGCAACTGCCCGCACCGCCGATTCGTGCCGAAGCTGCTGTCGATGGTCGCCAAGGGCGGGATCGACCCGACGGAGTTCATCACGCAGCTGACCGACCCGATGTCGATGGTCGAGGCGTACGAGCAGTTCGACGCCCGCCAGCAGGGCTGGCTGAAAACCGTTGTGCCAGTGGCATAGCTCGCGACGAGGGACACCGAAGCGCACACACCGCCGCAACAAGTCGTTGCGGCGGTGTGGCCTCGGTTGGTCAGGCGTCAGGACGGGAGACGTCCCCGCGCCACGCGCCGGTTTCGGTGGGCCTGTTCTCGATGAACTCCTTGAACCGCTTCAGGTCGCTGCTGACGCGGGTCTTGAGGACGCCCAGCTTGTCGGCGACGTTCTCGACGAAGCCTTCGGGGTCGACGTCCATCTGCGCTGTCACGCGGGTGTTTTCGTCGTCGAGGCGGTGGAACGTGACGACACCGGCGTGGTCGGGCCCGGCGTCAGATTTCCACGCGACCCGCTCTTCGGGATGCTGCTCGGTAACGGTGGCATCGAATTCGCGCTCGACGCCGCCGATCTTGATGACCCAGTGCAGGTGGGTGTCGTCGCGCTGCTCGATGCGTTCCACGCCCTCCATGAACTCCGGGAAGGACTCGAACTGCGTCCACTGGTCGTAGACCATGCGAATCGGGCGGTTGACGTCGACGGACGCGGTGTGCGTGCTCATGATTTCTCCTTTTCAATGGGGTATGGGATTCCGATACCCGCCTCGTCGCGGCCCAATCCTGTTGCCGGCGAGCGGGGGTCTATGGCCGCAGCGCGACGCGGATGCAGCCGTCGGACTTGTTCTTGAACAGGTCGTAGGCGCGCACGCCCTCTTCGAGGGAGAAGTCGTGGGTGATCAGCAGCGAGGGGTCCAGGTCGCCCTGTTGGACGTAGTCGAAGAACCGGGGGATGTAGCGCTGGCCGTGTTGTTGGGCGGTGCGCAAGGTGAGCCCCTTGTTCATCAGGACGCCCATCGGGAATTTGTCGGTGAGGCCGTAGACGCCGAGGACCGAGACGACGCCGCCCTTGCGGCAGGCCAGGATCGCTTCGCGCAGGGGTGCGGCGCGGTCGGTTTCCAGGCGCAGGGCTTGCTTGGCGCGGTCGTAGACTTGCTGGACGCCGGTGCTGTGGCCTTCCATGCCGACGGCTTCGATGACGGCGTCGGGGCCGCGGCCGCCGGTCATTTCGCCGAGCATTTCCTGGACGCTGTCGACTTCTTCGTAATTGATGGTTTCTGCGCCGAATTGTTCTGCGAGGCTGAGGCGTTCGGGGTACCGGTCGATGGAGATGACGCGGCCGGCGCCGTTGAGTAGAGCGCTGCGGGCGGCCATCAGGCCGACGGCGCCGGCGCCCCAGACGGCGATGGTGTCGCCGCCGGCGATGTCGCAGAAGTCGGCGCCCATGTAGCCGGTGGGCACGGCGTCGGACATGAACAGGGCTTGCTCGTCGGTGACGAAATCCGGTATGGGGAAACAGTTCACGTCGCCGAAGGGCACGCGGATGTATTGGGCGTGGGAGCCGGCGTAGCCGCCGAAGGGGTGGGTGTAGCCGTAGATGCCGGCGGTGGTGGAGCCGAGGAGGGGCCGCTGCAGTTCGGCGTTGGGGTTGGTGGTGTCGCACAGGGAGTAGAGGTCGTGGTCGCAGTACCAGCACTGGTTGCAGGCGATGAAGGAGGGCACGACGACGCGGGTGCCGACCTGGGTCTTGCTGATGTCGCGGCCCACTTCGACTATCTCGCCCATGAATTCGTGGCCGAAGACGTCGCCCGCACGCATGCCGGGCAGGTAGCCGTCGATGAAGTGAAGGTCGGAGCCGCAGGTGGTGGTCAGCTTGACCCGGACGATGACGTCGTGGGGGTTGAGGATTTTGGGGTCGTCGACGGTTTCGACGGCGAGGTCGTTGACGCCGTTCCATACCAGTGCGCGCATGTCGTGTCCTTTGCTTAACGTTGGGAGTCGCGGGCGCTCGGGTTGTACTTGATGGTGGGCGCTTCGCCGGTCAGCAGGACGGCGCGGGCGCGGTAGAGGAGTTTGTAGGCCATGGGTCCGGTGAGGGTGCCGGGGGCGGGGCTGCTGATGCGGGCGGTCACCTCGGTGCCGCGGTCTTGGGGGGCGTCGCGGAAGTTGAGGGTGAGTTCGGCGGGCCGGTCGGGGTTGACGTCGACGAAGCGGACGCGGATGTCGTCCTCGACGACGATGACGCAGTCCCAGGCGACGCCGCCGTCGAAGAGGAAGGTCCAGCGCAGGCGGCCGTCGCCGACGCTGTGGACTTCGGCGATGTCACCGACGACCTCGGCGAGGAGTTCGGCGTCTTGGAACAGGCGGACGACGTCGGCCCGTGGGCGGGCGATGGTGATCGCTTGAATGCGGGACTCGGTGGTGGTCGCCTCGGCGACCTTGTCGGTGACGACCTCGACGAGGTGCTTGACCTGTTCCTTGGCGGTGTCGACGACGTTCATGGGCTCTCCTCGGGTGGCTCTCCTTGGGCGGCGTAGGGCGTCCGATACCCGCGGTGAGTCGGCCGAAACGTCGGAAAGTGGGGCGGGACGCCGTGTTTGCGTGCGGATGCGCCGGGAACCCGGGTGGCTTCGACGTCGGACTTGGGAGGAGTGCTGATCATGGGATTGAGCAGGGGAGTCGTCGCGGGTGGAGCGGCGGTGCTGACGGCGGTGGCGTTGGCCGCGTGTGGCAGTGAGGGAACGAACGAAGCGCCGGCGACATCGACGCCAACTGGTACGCCGACGACATCTCCGGCGCCTGCGACGTCACCGGCGGTCGCGCCGGGCGGGACGGGAACGGAGCAGGTGCCGGAGCAGGGACCGTCGTCGCCCACGCGTGCGCCGCAGGAGAGTGTCGGACCGTCGGTGACGGCGCCGGGCGCGCCGACCGAGGACAACAGCGGTGACCCGGGCGAGGGTCCATCCGATGACGACGGTGGTCAGGGTGGTGGGGGCACGGGCTGATGCGGTGGAACCTGGCGGCTCAAATTATCGCGCACTCAGCAGCAGACAGCGTCGTGTTGTCGTCCACTCGTTCCCTTCTCGGTTGTATCGGTGGTCGGGCGGTCCGAGATAGGGCATCGCGACGACAATCGATCGCGGGTGTCGGGCGTGTGTCTCGGCGGAGATGGCACCGGAGCCCTTGCTGGTCCCCCAAGTCACTCCCCCCGGGGAGCCCGGCGTCGTGGATATGGCGCGATGCGATGCCGTCGACGCGTGGGGCACGTAGTTAAACAACTGACTGTTGAACCGCTGTGGCCTAGGGCTCAACAAGTAGCGATTGCAGGGCTTCGCGAGTCTCGGCGTCTACCGAGTAGATCACCGTCCCGACCATTCCCCGGGTTAGCAGGACCTTATAGACGTTCCGAACAAGGAGATCGAAGCGTCGATCGGGAACGGCATTCTGATTGCGGAAGTCTGGATCCTTATTGGCGCTCCGAACCGAGATGAACCGCCCATTGCGCCACACCAGATCCGGGCCGAAGATGACGCCATTCCAGTCGTACTCGAATCCCTGCGCGGTGTAGACACAACCGACTTGCCCGAAACCGCCATCCTCAGTCGCCCAGAGAGCACTCGGCGGCGCGTCGCCGATACGTCGATCGCTTTTGCTGTTCCACGGACGTGCCCAGTCGCCGATCTGGACGTCTGGCACCAGCGTGCCATCCTTGCGCGCTTCGCTCCAGCGCCAGCAGAATCCGGCAGTTATCCTTGCTGAGTAACCGTCTTCCATCTTTTTTTGGAGTAGGTCCTCCAACCCCACCGGGCTATCCACCAGTTGGACCTCGAACTGGCGATCACCACGCCATTCGACCGGTGCGCTGTCGGTGAGGCCAAGCAATCGCGCCACCCAGAGCACGTATTCTTCGCTGCCGCCACAACGGAACTGCGCGCCGAGCTCGATGTGTTTAAAGTCGTGACCAAGTTGTGCCGAGTGGCGCTCTATCTGTCCTAGGGTGCCCATTTCGCCAGGGCGTACGACCTGGTTCTCATCAAGCAGGAAGACTGGTACACGGGCCGCGGCGATGAGTTCGTCGAGTTGAGTTCGGTCGGTTCGGAATGCAGCCTTCGTGTAGCGGTTCGCCGATGTTTCGCGAATACGGTGGGCCTCATCCATGATCAAGACATCTAGCCCGTTTGCGTCGGCAGACATGAACTGGTTGAAGTACTTGAACATTGCCTGCACTGCCCTCGCGCGGTGACCCGCCACCTTGCGCAGCGTCTGAGTGAATGACCTTGATCCGGTCGCGTGCACGACGGTGCGGCCTCTTCGCGCTAGTTCGCCCAATACAGAAAGCGCGACAGCGCTCTTGCCAGACCCAGGCCCACCCGTAACCGCGATGACTCGCTTCTTGTTTCCGGCGCGTGCGTGCTCGACGGTGTGGAGGATCAAGTCGACGGCCAGTTGTTGATTGCCAATCAATTGAAACTGCGGTCGGTCGCGAATTTCCGCGGCAGCGACTTTGAGCAACTGCATAGACGGGGCGACGGCGGAGTGCATAAGGATGTCCCCGGCCGTATGGCCTGGCCGCGCCGAGAGTCGAGACTTGAGGAAGTCGACCATCGCCGCCTTGTCGGCGCCCGAGAATAATCTTCCGTTCGTGGTTACCGGGACTGCGAGCAGATCTTTGAATTCGGCCGGATTAACCGCGTTGTGGAGGTATGCCATGCCAGCAAGCGCGTCTGGCTGGTCGGAGATCGCACGGGCAAAACTTGCTAGGTACTCGCAGTAAGCGCGAACCTGAACTACTGGGTGCAATTTGGGCGGACCTGGCATGCCTGGGACCTCGACGAGCTCAGCATCCCCTTCAAATGCGAACGCGGTCGACCATTGCTTCAATTCGACGATCACGTATGACGGCTGTCCCGTCACAGGGTGGACTCCGGCCAGGACCACGTCAGCGCGCTGAGATGTGAGCGGTAGGTGGTACTCGACGAGCATCTCGACTTCGCCAAGCCCTGCTTCGACGAGATCGATCGCAAACGCCGGAAGGCTCTTCCGCCAAGAAGACTGTTCGGAGGGTGAGGCGCGGTGGCCGGTTTGATACAGCATCTGCTCTAACAGCTGCTCGACTAGGGATTGGGGTTCTTGCTCGCGAATTCGGTTGGCAGTTGTTCGGATGAGCGTCAAATCGAGTCCCCTAGGCAGCACGAAGCGATTCGTGCGGGTGGGGACATGTCCGGCAGCATGGCGCTCGTCGCGGAAGTCCGTCGGACCGCGGCAGCCATGTTAGTTGAGTAGGGCGACGCCAGGACGGGCATCGCGCACGGTAGCTGTCAGCGCTGGAGTCTTTCGCGCATGACTTGGCCGCATTGGTGCTTCGAGTCCCCACGCTCGGCGGAGATACTGGTCGAGATGGCCAATATGAAGAACGGGCACGGCCGGCGGCCCCCGCGCTCGCGGCAAGCGCGTCTGGTATGGACGCGCTTTGCTGTCTCGCCCCTATTCCTTGGCTTCATCCTCAGCCTGGCGGTTGCCCTCGTAGTAGGTGGTGTGGTCATCGGCCTCCACTTGAGATCATCATCGGCCACGGGCGGAGCCTCGATGATGCCGATACCAACGGCTCTCGCGCCTCAGCAATCGCAATCGGCACCTGCGCCAGATGGCCCTCCTCATGACGCGCACGAACAGCTCGCTGCCCAGTTCGCCACCCTCGCTGCAGAACTGAATTCACAGGTGGGCCTCGTCATCCGCGCCGTCGGCAACGGATCGGAGCCGGTCGTTGTCGGCGGTGAATGGAGCAGCGGGCCAGCGTGGTCGACGATCAAAGTGCCATTAGCGATCGCTGCCCTCCGAAAGATGAATCCGCCTGAGGTCACCGAAGCGATGCGCGCCGCGATCACCGAGTCCGACAACGCTGCCGCGGAAGCGATATGGCAGAGCCTCGGCGACCCACCAGCTGCTGCGCTAGAGATTCAAGAGGTCCTCGAGCTAGGCGGCGATTCCACCACGCTCGTTGAGTCGCAGCGAGTCAGACCGGAATTTAGCGCTTTTGGCCAGACCGAGTGGACGCTTACCGGTCAGGCTCAGTTTTTGGCGTCCGCCGTATGCGACACTTCGGCCGAGCCAGTCATGTCCTTGATGCGGCAGATCGAGACGGATCAGAGATGGGGCTTGGGCACAATTGAGGGGGCGCAGTTCAAAGGTGGCTGGGGTCCGTCGCTCGATGGTGCCTACCTGGTCCGTCAGATCGGTATCGTCCCTACGCGGGATGGCGGATCAACAGTTGTCGCCGTGGGGGTTCTGCCCGCGTCGGGTGAGTTCGATGAGGGCACAAAAACGTTGACACGAATTGCCGAGTGGCTCATTGACCAGAGTGACCTTCTGCCGTCGGGCCATTGTTCCTAGTACAGGTAGACGACGGCTTCCCGTCCGCCGGTGCACGTGATGAATGCATGACCGGGATGCCCGACGCACTCCATCACGAAATTCGCTCCATCGCAGCCTCTTCGATCTCCAAGTATGCTGCGGCAGTCCACGGCGCCGCGAGCCGATACCTGTCGTAGGTCGCGATTGGCGTTGCCGTATGTGGTCCAGTACGCGTCCAGAACACTCTGGGTGAAGACACAGGAGGTAGCCGGAGACCCCCTGCGGGCACGAGTCCCCACGCTCGTCTGGCCTGTGAGGAAATAATCGCCGCTGCAGTCCTGCGGGTTCGCGCTGGTGTCGCGTCCAGAAAGCGGTGGGGGCGGTCGCGTGCCCACTCCTAGTGGAACCTCGATGGGACTTCGCGATTCGCCTGGCGAAGCGGTTTCGGTGACCGTTCGCGGTACAGTCCGATCAGGCGTGTCGGGCGCTGTTGCGGTGGGCGGCGCCGAGTTCCGATTCGCCAGCAGCCCTATGACGATTCCGACAGTACCCAACAGCAACGCGGCCGCGACCGCGATAACTGTCGGTAGTACCCACTGGCGTGAACGCGACGGTTCATCGGACCTAATGGGTGGAGGCGGCGGGACGACGTCGGTCGGTCGCTCCGCCGTTTGACCGCTGTATTGATCAGCGTGAAAGATCCCCGCCTGCATAGTGTTTGCCGATGCCGCGCCAATCACATTGGTGGGCCCAAGCGCCCGCTCTGCTGCGCGGCCCAAAGCTCCGCAACTGCCGTAGCGGTCATCGGGTTCCTTGGCCATGCCCCGGGCGATCACATCATCGAACGCGGTTGGTACCGCTCTATTGACAGCGCTCGGCCGGGGCGGGGCCGACGTCAGGTGCGCCGCCATGATCCGTTCGAGGCTGTTCGTCGGAAACGGAGCGTCGCCGGTCAGACATTGGTAGAGCACGCATGCGAGCGAGTAAACGTCGACCGCGGATGTGGCCTGCTGGTCGCGGAACCTCTCGGGGGCCATGTAGTCAAACGTGCCGATATGGGTGCCGGTCATCGTTAACCCCGCGTCGCCTTTCGTCACGGCGATACCGAAGTCAACGAGATACGGAAAGTCCGAGGCTGTGACGATGATGTTCTGTGGCTTGACGTCCCGGTGAATCAGGCCCGCGGCATGAGCAGCGTCGAGTGCGGCGGCGGCGCCGCCGACTATGAATACGGCACGCGCGGGATCTAGTGGTCCACTAGTGAGTAGTTGTTGAAGGGTGGAGCCCTCCACCAACCGCATGTCGATATATGGGTGCCCGTCGATCTCACCCCAATCGTGGATGGGAATCACATGCGGTTCTTGGAGAACCGCGGCTGCCCGCGACTCCCGCTGGAATCGGGTCCTGAATGTTTCGTTCTGCCAAAACTGCTCGGAGAGGATCTTCAGCGCGACGGTTCGGCCCTTCTTGGTGTCCTCTGCGCGGTACACCTCACCCATTCCGCCTCTGCCGAGCAGACCAGTGAGGCTGTAGTGGCCAAACATTTGACCGACGCGTGAGTCGCCTGTAACCACGTGGTTATCTCCTCCTCACGACGCAGTATCCATCGCGTGCACGCGTCATGAGGGTCGTTCCGGCAAAGGAGTGCCAGCGATGCTCACCGCAAGACGTGGTTAATCAGTGCCGACGCTTAACCCAGGTAACGGCTCGACGATTTCGCATATTATTCCTGCTTACTGGGGACCACGCGGGCAACAGTGGGAGCGATAGGTGGGCACCGACGCAGGGCAGATCTGGATTGGACTACCTGATATGTCCGAACCGCGGCAACCAAGCGATGGGGCGTCGGCTCCTGTGATACGACGCGGCATCCTCAGCCCCGCCCGTTCGGTCATCGCGTTCGCATGCATCGTGTTGTGCGTGTCTGGCTGTAGTAAGACTGTGCTGAACGGCCGCGCAACATCAATGCTCTTTAACCCCGAACGTGTGGGCGGTCTACCAGTCGGAGAAGGGCCAAGCGGCCTGCGTCCGAACGCGCCTCGTCCGGTTGGCACAGTTGAGAACACCGACGGTGGCGCCATCGATCACCTGGCGTTGTTGGCGGTCAACGATATTCAGGACTTCTGGCAAAGGAACTACGACAAGCATCTACCGGGTAACTTCGAGCCAGTCGACGCCCTCGTGTCGTACGACTCCACCGACCCGTTCGGACCAACGGTTTGTGGTGAGGACCCCTATGAAGTAGCGAACGCCTTGTATTGCTTCCGGCTCAACGTGATGGCGTGGGACCGTGGTCTGTTCATGCCTGTCGGGATCGACTACTTCGGTGACATGGGGGTCGTCGGGGTGATCGCACACGAGTACGGGCATGCGCTGCAGTGGATGTCGGGCCTTGCAGGGGAGGACACAAAGGTTCTGGTCAAGGAACAGCAAGCCGACTGTTTCGCCGGTGTCTACCTCCGGTCTGTGGCAGCGGGTGAATCGCCGCGCTTTTCTTTGAGTACCGGTGACGGCCTCAACCAAGTACTCGCCGGAGTTATCTTTATTCGTGATCCCCTGTCGGTCGATTCGGTGATTGACCCGCATGGTTCCGCCCTTGATCGGATCAGCGCCTTCCAAATGGGGTTCAGCGGTGGTGCCGATCAATGTGCCGCAATCGACTTGGCTGAGATCGAGAAGCGGCAGGGTGACCTGCCCCAGCAGCTCACCTTTAACTACTTCGGTACGCAGGCGTTGGACAGCCCGATCGACGAGGACACACTGTCAAGGTTGATGAGCGTGCTGAACGAAATCTTCCAGCCGGTCAACGCGCCAACGCTCAACACCGACCCGGCCGATTGCGCCGACGCCAGCCCAACTGTGCCAGCGTCCTACTGCCCCTCGAGTAACACAATCAACGTTGATCTCTCGGCGTTGCAGGCGGCGGGGGAGCCAAAAACGGAGCAGGAGGACGAGGTTCTGGTTCAGGGCGACAACACTGCGTTGTCGATGGTGACTTCGCGCTACGCGCTGGCGGTCCAACGAGATCAGGGGGTTCGACTCGACACCCCGGTCGCAGCGCTGCGTACTGCATGTCTGACTGGAATGGCTCAGAGCCAGATGACGGATGGGAACGGGGCGGATTTCGTGTTGTCGCCAGGGGACACTGACGAAGCGGTGGCCGGCCTGTTAACCCAACCTCTGGTTGCAAGCGACGTCAATGGGACGCCGGCGCCTGGTGGTTTCACCCGGATTCTTGCCTACCGCCTTGGCCTGTCCAGTGACATCGAGCAGTGCTTTCAGCGATTTTCTTAAGAGTGTGTGCGTGAAATGAGCGGTCCACAAGAACCAGAACCCGGGCAGCCGTGGTGGCAACGTCCCGGCGGCGCGCCGCTTCAAGGCAGGCCTCCGAGTTTCCCGCCCCCGCCGCATCGGACAGTGCCATCATCGCGGTCTGACCGACAGGCTGTGCCGTCGAGACCGCCGAGTACGCCTGCGCCCGCCGCGCCGAAGCGATCGCGACGCCGAATCTTCATCTTGGCAGGGCTCGCGATCATCCTCGTCGAGGCAGTGGTAGCGGTTGTCGCGTTTTGGGCGTTTGGATACTCCGCGGCGAACGTGCTCGACGTACGTCAAGCCGAAACTGGTGTGCAACAAATCCTGAGCGACCCGATAAATGGCTATGGCGCGAACGACGTCGAGTCGGTTAAGTGCAACGACGGCACCGACCCGATAATCGAAGAAGGCAAGGGCTTTGCGTGCCAGGTGACAATCAACGGCGCCCACCGACAAGTCCAGGTGGTTTTCCGCGACGACGCAGGCACCTACGAAGTTGACGGACCCCGCTAGTCCCGTTCCGCAGATGGGAACACCCAATCCGGCGCAGCCGCCACCGCTTGCCGCTAGCTCGCGCGGCAACGATGGTCGCCGTAAGGGATGGGCGGATTCGTCCTTGTGTCACGCGGAGGTTTCCGCCGGTTTATCTAATTGAGCGTCTCTCGGCAACTGTGGCGTTGAATTCTCGATGTTAGCTGAACGTGCACGGGTACGATCCGGACATGCCGCTGGGGGTGGATCAGAAGTTCGCCGACTACGTCGTCGTGCGGCAACTTGGGGCGGGGGGTATGGGGGAGGTTTACCTGGCTCAGCATCCTCGGCTGCCGCGCCGCGATGCTTTGAAGTTGTTAGCAAGCGATGTGTCGGCTGACGCCAGGCTTTCGTGAGCGATTTCTGCGTGAAGCCGACCTAGCGTCGACATTGTGGCATCCCCATATCGTCGGGGTACACGATCGTGGCGAATACCACGGCCAGTTGTGGATCTCGATGGACTACGTTGACGGCGAGAACGCTGGCAGTCTCGTCGCCCAGAGATATCCCGCAGGCATGCCGCAAGAAATGGCCTGCACGATCGTCACTGCCGTCGCCTCAGCATTGGATTATTCCCACAAGAAAGGCCTGCTCCACCGCGACGTCAAACCTGCCAACATCCTGCTTACCCACGTAGACGATGAAGGTGAGCAGCGAATCCTTTTGACCGACTTCGGAATTGCTCGAACCGTTGATGATCAGAGCGGATTGACCGCCACGAACATGACAGTCGGCACCGTTGACTACACCGCGCCCGAGCAACTGATGGGTGAAGACATCGATGGCCGCGCCGACCAATATTCCCTGGCCGCCACGGCCTACCATCTCCTTACGGGTGCCCCGCCGTTTCACGATTCCAATCGCCGCCGTCGTAATTAGCGGCCACCTCAACCGGCAACCCCCAGCCTCTCGTTGACTCACGACCTGAGCTTGTCGCGCTCGATCCGCCGCTGGCTGCTTCGTTGGCCAAGGATCCTGACCAGCGATTCGAGAACTGCGGCGCCTTCGCCCGTGCCCTGGCAGAACAAGTGTTGTCACACACCGGAGTTTCCGCGCCAGCAGCGCCAACGACGCCGGCCCCCGTCAATCGGCCCGCCGCGGCGACACCTGCCGCGCCTAGAAGTGCGGAATCCCAATGTCCGACTCCGCTTTCACCGGGCTGGTATCCGGACCCCAGCGGTAAGCCCGGCACGCTGTATTGGGACGGCCGGGCGTGGCGTACCGCGTCACTGCCAATAGCATCGCCTCCGTCACCCGACCCGAATCCGGCGAAATGGGGCGGCCGCCTGACTCAGTTGCCTTGGATCCTCGGCATCGCTGTTGCTTTGGGGTTGGTGATACTCGGGTCGATGTGGCTCCTTCGGCCGCGGGACGACGAGTCACCGCCGCTCCCCGCGCCAACAGCTTCGGCATCACTACCGGCGTATTCCACAGTGCCGTCGCCACGCCAAACGCCCCCTACGAGCACGTTGCCGGCGACGGTCGCACCCCCAACGGCTTCTGTCGTCACGTCACCAGTAGTGCAGCACTGGGCTGCGCTCATCGTCGACGTCTGTGACGACGGCAGCTCTTGCAGTGTGAAACAGCGCAACGCTCCCATCACCGACGCCCCGCCGCTGCACCCAGATGACCTGACGGACGGCGACGACGGTAATCGTGGTCTGCCAAACCTTTGGCGACAGGCGGACGAACGTGGGTCATGGCTCGAGCTACGTCTGGTATCGGCTCAACAACGGCGCGTACGTTAGTTCCGTCTACACGAATATCCCAGAGCACCTCGCGGATGGTTGGGGGATGCCCACCTGCTCGGAGGTGCCGTGAGGATACCAACGCGGGTCGGGCACGGCCTCCTCCTCGCCCTCACCATGTCGGTCGCCGCGCAAGGTTGCAGGATGCCGCCGCCGGACACAGCGACGGCATCATTTGGTTCGACCTCGGCGACAGCCTATGTCCCGACGATTCGGCAGCCGGCGGCGACCGAGTCGACACCACACTCTCTCGTCGCTGATGGCTGGGACGTGGTCGGCACCTCGGTGCAGGGAAGGCCGATCCGGGTGCTGACCGTTGGACACGGACCGCGAAAGGTGCTGTTCATAGGCGGTATTCATGGCGACGAGCCAGAAGGTGCGGTAGCGACCGCCGAACTGCCGGCAGCCTTCGAGGCAGCTGGGCTCGCCGAAACCGTCACCCTCACGATCCTTGAGGACGCAAACCCGGATGGGCGGGCGGCGGGGACCCGTGGCAACGCAAACGGAGTAGATGTCAACCGGAACTTTCCGGCTTCGAATTTCGACAGGACCGATCCGTCGAACGGGGGAGAACCGCTGAGTGAACCCGAGGCTCGTGCGCTTCACGACACGATCGAACGCACCAACCCCGAGCTTGTGCTCGTGGCTCACTCGTGGGCCGGCCGCCATTTCATCAACTTTGATGGACCCGCCCGCGAGATCGCTGACCGGTTCGCCGCCTCAAGTGGACTGCCGGTCGAGGAGTCGAGCTCGTTCGCCCCGACGCCGGGATCGTTGGGGTCCTACTTCGGGCGCGACCGCGGTATTCCGATTCTGACGATCGAGGTGCTCAAGGGCTCGGATCCGCGCGGCGTGTGGGAGCAGCTCCGAGCGCCGCTGCTTCAGGCGATCGGTGGCTGATCGCCTGATCGCGTCGCCGGTCAGCGAAGGCCGGCTTCGATATCAGCGACCATCTGGGCGGCCTCAGGCCCACAAATCGGCATGAGATCCACTAGGCCAGCGGCCAACAGTTCGTCGACACGGCGTTTGAGGTCCCCCGAAGTGACGTGGTCGTAGAGGTTCGCTCCGGGACAGGCGGTGTCCGGGCTGGCATCTCGGTGGCCGCCCAGCGTGTCGGTCCGAATGTTGAATTGTTGTGAGGCCCAGGCGAAGGTGAGGGCTGCGCCGTTGAGCTGCTCCTCCGAAACCTCTTCGTCATCGAAGTTTCCCTCGCAGACGACGAGGAAATGGCCGGTCGGGTCATAGCTCGTCGCGGTGTCGCCCACGAGCTCGGGCTTTCGCAGCTCGTAGATATTGCCGCCGCGGTCGACGCCGAAGTGATAGGCGATGTCGATCCATCCCTCCGAGTCTTGGTGGTAATGCTGGTGCTGGCGGAGTCGAGCGGGCGAGTTTCTGTTGTCGCCGAGGACAGCGGCGGTGTGATGGATCGTCATGCGGTTGAGGAGGTGGGTCGTCCCTCCGGGGTGCGGCGGGTTCGCACCCCAGGCATCCCTGCACAACACCAGACGCGAAGCCGGATGAACTGGCGGTGCGGTCGTAGTCGTCGGCACCTGCGGTGGGCTGGTCATCGGGCTGGATGCCGGGCTTGCCGGGGCGGTGGGGCTTGGCGTTGGGGACGAACTCGGAACGGCAGCGGATTCCTTCGAGCAGGCGGCGGCGGTGGCGACCGCAAACCCGGCCGTCCCTGCCAGCTGCAGCAACCGGCGACGGCTAAGATCCGGACTGCCGCCGGGCTGGTCGGGCGGAGGTGCGTCCATGACGGTCACGATACGGAGGTCGTCGATCGTGGGAGGGCGTCATTGTGAAGGTCGGCGCGTAATGCGCGGCGGGATCGATGTTTGGCACGAGACAGCGATCGTCGTGAAACGCCATCAACCGCCGGTCGTAGGCATGAACGGCGTGCCAAACTCATCCCGTGGAGGAAGGACGCGGCGGGTCGAGTCCCCGTGCATCAGCTAATCCTGCCTCTGGCATGGCCTCAGTGACAGCCGCAACTTGTGAGCCCGCCGACCGTATCGGACCGGGCGCCTCACACAAGTCAGTTTGGTATCGGCGTCTGTTCGGCACAGCACGCGACCCATCTTGGTGGATTCGGGACATCGTGGTCGCCCTGATGGTGGGTGTACTCGTTCTTGTCGGCCAGAAGTTGGTGGACGACGCGAGAGCCCACCGTGACAGAGAGATCAGCCAGCGCCAGGAATCGCATGCCGAGCAGCTCGAGAATCTTCGGTTCGTCCGCGACCGATCGGGCCGGGATCAATTTCGGCCATTCGCAGGGCTCAATCTCGAAGGAATGAATCTTTCGGGCCTTGTTTTGCGCGGAGCTGACTTAAACAACAGTGACCTGAGCGACGCCGACCTTAGTCTGGCCGACCTCGGTGCCAGCGCGTATCCACCGCGTGGAACGACTTTCATAAGTGCCGAGCTGTGCGGTGCGGACTTGCATGGCGCCATTCTGACTGGAGCGAAGCTGTCGGGTGCGAACTTGTCTGGAGCTATCCTCACCGGCGCAAATCTCTCCGGTGTGGACATTCGCGGAGCGGACTTGCGTGATGTCCAGGGACTTAGCGAGAGATCGTTCGGGGAATATTTGAGTAATGGGCAGAGCGCCGACGACTTGATCTACGACGACTCGACCAAATGGCCGACCGGTTTCCAGCCGCCCCTTCCGGACGAAGTTGCAATGCGGCTGCTCCCGTCGGAGTCATTCGAAACGCCCAGTTGTACTAGAACTGCGCCCGTCGGTCGATGATGCAGTTGTGATCTAGTGGAGCGCGTGGTGGCGTGCGCTTAGCGACACCACTGTGAACCGGAGGTGTGGTGGCATCCCGTTCCCGCAACGCAACGGTTTCGCAGGTTTGCCCGCCGGTCCTCTGTAGGATTCGCGCATGCCCATTGCTGATGGTGCGGTATTTGCTGGATACACCATCGTTCGCTTACTGGGCACCGGGGGAATGGGCGAGGTCTATCTCGTGCAACATCCACGGTTGCCCCGGCTGGAGGCGCTAAAGATCCTCCCGGAGAGTGTGAGCGCCGACGCGGAGTATCGCCAGCGTTTTGCGCGCGAAGCTGACATCGCCGCGTCGCTATGGCATCCACATGTTGTCGCGGTCCATGACCGGGGAGAACACGACGGTCAATTGTGGATCGCGATGGACTACGTCGAGGGCACCGACGCCGCCCAACTAATGCGGGTTCGCTACCCGCATGGGATGCCGCGTGCGGAGGCTGTTGGGATCGTGTCTGCAATTGCGGACGCACTTGACTATGCCCACGAACGCTACTTGCTGCATCGAGATGTGAAGCCCGCCAACATCTTGCTTACCGATTCGCGCGCGGGCGACCGTCGGATTCTGCTGGCTGACTTCGGAATCGCTCGAGCCGCTAATGAAGTCAGCGGCTTGACAGCCACCAACGTCACCGTGGGCTCAGTCGCCTACGCCGCGCCGGAGCAGCTGACGGGCCAACCCCTTGACGGCCGGGCGGATCAGTATGCCTTGGCCTGCACAGCATTTCACCTCCTCAGCGGTGCGCCACCGTTTGCCAATTCGAATCCGGCTGTGCTTATCGGCAACCATCTGTCGTCGCCTCCACCCCGATTAGGTGGTCGCCGCACGGACTTTGGTGCGATCGACAACGTACTGGCCAAAGCGATGGCGAAAGAGCCATTCCAACGGTTCGATACCTGCCGCGAATTTGCATCAGCTCTCACTGAGGACGATGCGGGCATGGCTGCCGCGAGCGCTGCCACGCAGCTCGCAACCCCTAAATTTGCCCCATCCCGCGACGTCGCATACGTCGAGCCGACAGTCCCTAGGCGGTCAGCGGCAGGCCTGACATCTCGCCACATGGCATTGATCGGCATCGGCATCGGCGTCGCCGCGTTGTTGGCGGTGGGAATCGTGGCGTTCATCGGTGCGCGCCTGGGGCAGCCATCACCAGCGCCTCCGACCGCATTGCCAGCTCCGCCGAGTTCATACGGGGGAGAACCTGAGATGTCGACGTCGAGGCGGCCACGAGACACGCCGAGACCGCCGGCAGAAACGGTGACCATCACTCAACCCGCTCCGGCGCCGATCCCCACAGCTCCGCCGCCTCCGCCTCCGCGGACGCCGCAACCGATGCCGGGCGATCTCGGGTTGGCAACGCGAATTAGTCGGCCGGCATGTAATGGCCAAGGGATCGTGATCTTGGGATCGGTCACGACGCCCGGCCGGTATGCGGAGGGCGTACAGCGTCTACTGAATGCCCACCCGGGTGCGGCCTACCTTCGTACGGATCAATCTTGTCCATCTCTTCGTCAGGCAACTGAGGAGGGAAATCCGATCTACGCCGTCTACCGACTCGGCGGTACGTCTCAAAGTCAGGTGTGCGCCGGGGTTCACTCCGCAAGCGGTGGCGCCTATGGAAAGTGGATGGACTACACAACCGATCCCGACTTCATCATCTCCTGCTAGAACGCTGCGAGTTGGAGCCCGGTGTGCTGAAAAGCGAACAGCTAACTAGCGCTGCCGTCGGTGCGATAACGTGCTCTGAGCTGAGCGCCGCTATTCGTAGTGCATGGACCTGAGTGCAGGGAAGGGAATCAATGGACCACCAATCCGGCGGTGTACCTCACTATCCCTATGGGGCATACCCTCCGCCGCCTGCCGTACCGCAAGCATTCGCAAAGCAGAGGAACACGCTCGGACTGATCGCGCTCATCGCGAGCATCGTCGGACTCATCTTCGCCTGCGTTCCGGGTGCGCTCGTCATCGGGTGGGTGCTGCTCCCAATCGCATTCGTCCTTGGCATCGTCGGAGTGTGCCTGTCGGGAAAGGCCAAGGGCACAAGTATTGCCGCGATAATCGTGTCGATCGTCGGTGTCGTCGTCGGCGTCGTAGTGTTCTTCACCGTCGTCGCGGATGCGTTCAATGATGCTTTCAAGGACTCAGACATGTCGGCGTCGTCCGCTGAGTCTTCGGCGGCGCGAGGTGATGGCGGTCAGGCTGAAGCCGGTACTCGGGAGAATCCGTTCCCCATCGGCCAACAGGTAACAAATCAGGATTGGCAAGTCGCACTCGGCGAACCCCGCGAAGCTTGGACTCAGATCGCAGCCGAAAACCAGTTCAACGAACCGCCCCAGGCCGGCATGGAGTACTGGCTCGTGCCCGTCATAGCAACCTATACAGGAAACGGCACCGGCAGTCCTGCGTTCGACATCAATGTGAAATTTGTCGGATCGGACAACAGGACCTACGACGAGCGTTGCGGTGTGATCCCCGCCCCACTGGCCGATGTCGGCGAACTGTACGAAGGCGGTGTCGCCGAAGGAAATGTTTGTGTAGCCGTCCCAGCAGGCGCCGACGGACTATGGACGCTGGCTACCGGATTCAATGATCCGGCTTTCTTCAATTCCGCCTAATGCGTCAACCGCGGTAACCGGCAAGCGCCCCCGCGAGACGTCGAGTTCGAATAGCGTTTCGGGGTCCGGCTGATCGGCTAGTGTCCGGCGCGTGGACGTAGGAGTTTACGAGACACTGCTGACTGAACAGCTCAATCGGCAGATCACGCCACGCGAAGATCTTGTTGCTGCGCTCGCTACCGTTGACGATGCCGAACAGTCGCTAGCCATAACGCGTCATCTGGCGCCGATTATTGAACGGTCACTGCGCGTGGCGAGCAACGCCGAGGACCGCGCCGAGCTCACGCGTCGGATACTTGAGGTGTTGCCTGACTCCTTCGCGGCGGGGGAGGCCCTGTACCTCCCGGAGCCGGGGAAGGTCAGGCGGCTTGACGAGGTAAGTAGCTCGACCGCGCTGGGCTCCTCTCGATTGCCACGGCCCGCTACACCATTCTCCGACGCCGCGTTGATGACCAACGCCCGCAACGAGCCGACATTGGCCGCCGAGCTTCGGGCCGAGATGGCCAGCGCCGACCACGTCGATCTACTTTGCGCGTTCGTCAAGTGGCAGGGCCTTCGTCTCCTCGAATCCCAACTCAACGAGCTTCAGCTCCGCGGCGTCCCGCTTGCGCGTCATCACCACCACTTATCTTGGCGCCACGGATCCACGCGCTCTCGATGCCTTGGTCAATGATTTTGGAGCCGAGGTCCGCGTCAACTACGAAACTGATCGCACTCGCCTGCACGCCAAGGCCTGGCTTCTGCGCCGCAACACTGGATTTCACACCGCCTACGTCGGCTCTAGCAATCTGTCTCACGCGGCACTCGTCGATGGCTTGGAATGGAATGTCCGACTGTCGGCGAAGTCCACACCGCACCTCCTCGAGAAGTTCCGAGCCACATTCGACTCTTATTGGGAGAACCGCGAATTCGAAACGTTACGAGCCGAGCAGGGACAGGGACCGATTGCGGCAAGCGATCGAGATTGCGTCCGGCGTCCGGTCGCGCGACCCGCTGGCGGTCACCCTGTCAGGACTAGAAGTGCATGCCAAGCCATTTCAAGCCGAGATCCTTGAGGAGCTCGATGCTGAACGTACGATTCACGACCGGCACCGAAACCTCATCGTCGCAGCGACGGGGACCGGCAAGACTGTTATTGCGGCATTGGACTACCGGCGACTCGTTCGCGATATCCATGGTCGTGACCAGACACTCTTGTTCGTCGCGCACCGCAAGGAGATTCTGCAACAGTCTCGACGGATGTATCAGGAGGTGCTTACCGACGCGACCTTTGGTGAGCTGCTGGTAGACGGGCAAGAACCCAACAAGTGGCGCCACGTATTCGCCAGCATCCAATCCCTTTCCCACCAGAGGCTTTCCGGGATAGAGCCAAATCATTTCGACGTCGTCGTAATCGACGAGTTCCACCACGCTGAGGCTGCGTCGTACCGGCGACTGCTCGATCATGTTGAGCCGACTGAGCTGGTTGGCCTGACCGCGACGCCCGAGCGTGCTGATGGTGTCGATGTACGTGAGTTCTTCGGGGGACGGGTCGCAGCGGAGCTACGGCTATGGGAAGCGCTCGAGCAGAACCTGCTCTGCCCATTCCACTACTTCGGTATTCACGACGGGACAGATCTGGAGTCCGTCCAATGGAAGCGCGGCCGCTACGACCTCGACGCGCTGAGCGGCATCTACACCGGGAATGACGCCCGCACCCGAATCGTCCTCAAGGAGCTCAACGACAAGGTGGCTGATGTTTCGAGCCATGCGCGCCTTGGGGTTCTGCGTCAGTGTCGAACACGCCCGCTACATGGCTCAGCGCTTCGAAGAGGCGGGCATCAATGCGCTCGCGGTTTCGGCCGAAACGCCGGCGCGCGATCGCCGCGACGCCCTCACTGCACTGCGCAACCGAGACATCAACATCTTCTTCGCGGTCGACCTGTTCAACGAAGGCCTCGACATCCCCGATGTAGACACCGTGCTATTTCTGCGCCCCACCGAAAGCGCGACGGTTTTCCTTCAACAGCTCGGACGTGGGCTGCGACTCACCCAGGGGAAGACCGTGCTTACTGCGTTCGATTTTGTTGGACACCAACGGCGGGAATTCCGCTTCGATCAGAGATTCCGGGCACTTACTGGCGTCAGCGGCAAGGCATTGCAGCGCCATCTTGAGGAAGGATTCCCGTTCTTGCCGTCGGGGAGCCAGATCGTCCTCGACTCTGTCGCACGAGATCTGGTACTGGAGAACATAAGACAGCAGGTAGCGCCAAAGTGGACCGCGTTGGTCTCGGAAGTACGTGCGCATCCCGACAATGAGTTGGCCTCCTATCTCGACGCTTCCGGGCGCGGTCTCGAGGACGTGCTGAAGAACAATCGATCGTGGACGACACTTTGCCGCGACGCTGGCAAGCTCGCCGCAGAAACCGGACCGCGCGAAGCCGATCTCGTCAAGCGCGTACGCGCGCTTAGCTCACGTCGATGACCGTCGGCGTTGGGCCGCATACCGAGCTCTTCTGAGCCGCGCGCTGGACGTGCGCAGCCCCGCCGAGAAGCGAATGGCGAGAATGCTGTTTTACTCGATCTTTCCCGGCGGCGGAGGGTTCGACAGCGTCACCGATGGACTGGAGGTCGTCGCCAGCGATGAGGTCGCTGACGAGATGCGCCAGGTCGTCGACATCGCCTTCGATAACGCAAGGCGCACGACGGCTGAGCTGGGAAGTCTCATCCCAGCACTTGCCGACGTGCCGCTGGAGGTACACGCGAGTTACTCCCGCGAGGAGATCCTGTCTGCACTTGATTTTGCGTCGCTGCGGCGCACGCCCAGCACAATGCGCGAAGGAGTGGCTTGGTGTGACGATGTTCAAGCGGACGCCTTCCTCATCACGTTGAAGAAGTCGGAACGTGATTACTCACCAACGACGATGTATCGCGACTTCGCCCTGAGTCCCGAGTTGTTCCATTGGGAATCGCAATCCATGATCTCCTCTTCGTCGCCAACGGGACAGCGGTACATCCACCACCGTGAGCGTGGGTCGCATATCCTTCTGTTTGTTCGAGAGGCGAAGACCAACGCTCTCGGCACGTCGCCGTATGTCTTCCTCGGTCCGGCGTACTACGTGTCGCACGAAGGTGAAAAGCCGATGGCAATCACGTGGCGACTACACACGCCCATGCCGACAGAGGTGTACCAAGCATCGACGGTCGCGGTCGCATGACGTTCGCGACGGCAGCGGACATCCTCTTGGTCACGTGTGTCAAGTCCAAGGTGGCTCGACCGTCAGCCGCCAAGGATCTGTACACCTCAACGCTGTTCAAAAAACAACGGGCTTACGCCGAAAAGGTCGGCGTTCCATGGTTCATTCTTTCCGCTGAGCATGGACTCGTCGACCCGAACGAATGGCTGGCGCCCTACGAGCGATACCTGCCTGAAACCCCCGCGTCATACCGGGCGGCGTGGGGAACGTGGGTGGCAGCCAGACTTGAGTTACTCGCTGGGCCCTTGCAACACAAGACTATTGAGGTTCACGCCGGATCAACGTATCTGGATGTGGTTCGGCCGGAGCTAGAGAAGCTCGGTGCGCGAGTAATCGATCCGCTGCAGGGTCTGCCGATGGGGTCGCGCCTGGCCTGGTACGGCGACAGCGCTGCGGAGCCAGCCAGCGGAGGTCGACGACTGCGAGGCTTGCGTGCAGGCACTCAGCGACTCCGCCGGGGCTGTCTCACCAGAAGAGTTCATTGCACGAGGCCCGGCCTCATGCGACCGGCCCGGCCTGTACAGCTGGTGGGTCGACGACAAGGGTGCCGATGACCTAAGTCGTGGTCTCGGCTTGGAGGTCAAGCCAGGTCTTATCTACGCGGGCCTCGCCGGCGCCACTCGGTGGCCGAGCGGCATGCGTTCGAATAACACGCTGTGGTTACGGATCATGACGATGCATCTCGGGGGGAACCACGAGTTCTCCACTTTCCGACGCACTCTCGGCGCGATCGTCGCGCACGCCAGCGGCGTAGCGCAGATTGACGAAGCACGGTCTGACGCGGTGGATGCACGCGTCATTTACGGCTCGTAACGGTAACTTATGACGACAGGGACGTACTCGGCCGTCTGGAACGAGATGTTCTGGCTGAACTCGATCCACCGCTCAATCTGCAACATATGGGACAGTCGTCAGTTCGACAGCGGCTCAAGGAACTACGGCGAGTGATCACGAACCAATCCAAGGCGGCGGAAAGCTAGTATCTAGCCGCTCGACGGCGTTGAAGCCCGCACCACTATGTCAGCCGTTCCAAGAAATCGCCAAACGGTCTTGCGCATCTTTTTCGACGCCAGGCCCGCCCGCGGCCCACTACTTGAAGGAGTTGGACATGAGGCTGATCGCCCTGCCCTTCCTGGCGGTCGCTGTGCTCGTCGGCTGTTCGGCCGAGCGGACGACCCCTGCGGCACCGTCGACCGTAACGGTCACGGCCACAACGCCATCGGCCTCCGTGGCCCCGCCAACCCCACCGGCGTCGGAGCCGCCCTCCGCGCCGGTGACCGTCACCGCCACCACGACGCCCGCCGCCGAGCCGCAAAGCGCGCCCGAGGAGGCCGGCCCATGCACCGATGACGACCTCGCCGTCACTAATGGCCCGCTCGGGTCAGCCAACACCCAACGGCACGTGGCACTGTCCTTCGCGAACACGTCGGCACACGCGTGCACGCTGGTGGGCTATCCCGGCGCCGACCTCGTCACTCCCGCGGGTGGTGTGCTGATCAACGTGCCGCGGCGCCCCGCCAACGCCGCGCCCCGCCTCACGCTGAACCGCGGTGAGGTCGCCGCCGCGGACGTCACCGCGTATGCGATCGAGACCTCGACGGGACATGCGTGCCCACGCTGGGGCAACTTAGTCGTCACTCCGCCAAACGGATTCGTCTCACGCCCCATGAGCGTCGACCTACCGATCTGCGACGCAAGCATCAGCTCGGTCGGCTAGGACCCG
>CAVQFK010000004.1:0-426559 GCA_963711755.1 uncultured Actinomycetota bacterium | reverse complement strand
ACGGTATGTCAGGCGTAAATCATGGGGTTAGCTGGAGGCGGGGCGGTAATTGGTGGCTTTCAGCCAAGCTTGCAGGTTCCACAGGTCCGGGTCGATCCGGCGAACGGCCGCGATGTCGGCTTGGTAGGCAGGGGTTTCGGCGAACCAGCGGAACATCTTCTGAAGGTCGTCCTGGCCGTCCAGGACTTCGACCGGCAGCGCCTCGTAGCGCGCGGACAAACCGACATGCGCGCCGAAGGCGGCGGCGATTTCGCTGCCCGTCAGCTCATCGCCGGCGATCTCGATCTTCGCCGGGACGGCCGCTGGGTCGAGCAGCGCTGCGGCCGCAACGACACCGATGTCACGGGTAGCGATCGTCTGTAGCTTGATGCCGTCCGGGACAGGGAGCCGCAGAACGAGTTCGTTGTTTTCGACCGTGGGAGCCATCGACAGGAAGTTGTCCATGAAGAACACCGGACGAATGATGGTGGCTCGAAGGCCACGTTCGGCGAGGTGCTTCTCGATCCGGCGCTTGGACTCGAAGTGCGGAACGCCTGAGTTGCGCTCGGCGCCTCCTACGGAACTGAAGACCACGTGTGGGACCTGCGCGGCAGTTGCTGCCTCGGCGAAATCGACGCCCTGCTGGATCTCGCCTTCGATATCGGTGCTCTGCGACTGGCCGTAGGGAGTTGTCATGAAGAAGAACGCGTCGACCTCTCGGAGCGCCGTGGTCAGCGACGCGGGATCTTTCGCATCGATCTGCACTACCTCCACCCCGCGACTTGCCAGGTTGCGGGCACGTTCGGATTCACTGCTGCGGACCAGCGCGCGCACCCGTGCGCCCCGCTCTAGCAGGGCGTCGACAACTGCTCCACCCTGGGCGCCCGTCGCCCCAGCGACCGCGAAGGTCCTCGTCGTTGATGTCGTCATGGTCAAACTCCTTCGTCGGTAGGTACGCTTAGCCTTTAGCCGGCTAACTATCATCCGATCCAACCATTAGCCGGCTAAAGATATTCCGGAGGGCACCATGACTGAAGACGACACTGGTCCGGCTGCGCGACACCGCGAGCGATCAGCAACGGTCAGCCTGTGGATCTCAGCCGTTGCGCGAGTGCATCGGCAACATGCCGGCGCGCTGCTGCACGGGATCGGCCTTTCGGCGGGCCAGGAACTGTTGTTGATGCTCCTGTGGGACAAAGAGCCACGTTCGCAGGCGGAACTGACTCGCGAGCTCGCCATCGAGCCGCCAACCACGTCCAAGATGCTCTCCCGCATGGAGAAAGCCGGAGTGATCGCACGTCACCGATCCGAAGTGGATCGTCGCACTGTTCTCGTGACTTTGACCGAGGCGGGGCGCGCGCTGGAAGGTCCCGTGAACGCCGCATGGCGCACACTCGAGGAGGACACTGTCGGAGAACTCACTCCGGAGGATCAGGACACCCTTCTGGTCCTGCTGGGGCGAGTTCTCGAATCTCTCGCGGCGGCCAAACGTCGAGCGTGAATCGTCACCAACCGATCGCTACCTGATGGTGTAACCCCCGTCGATGACCAGGTCGGCACCGTTGACCATCGCCGCGGCGTCAGACGCCAAATACACTGCGGCCGCGGCGATCTCGTCAGGATAGGCGAACCGTCCGGTGGGGATGAGCTTCTTGAGCGCATCACCGTGCGGTCCGTCCCACGCCTTGCGACCGAGTTCGGTGAGCACCACGGTTGGCGAGATGGTGTTGACGCGCACACCGCGCGGACCCCATTCGGAGGCCAGCACCTTCGACACCCCGACCACGCCGAACTTCGACGCACAGTAGGCCACATGCTGGTCGAGCGCGACGGTGGCGGCCTGCGAGGCCATGTTGATGATGACCCCGCCGCCGGTGTCGAGCATCGACCTGCCTACCGCCTGACACATCAGGAAGGTGCCCTTGAGATTCACGTCGATGGTGGTGTCCCACGCCTTCACCGACAGCTCCTCGGCCGCAGCGAGTTGCACGACACCCGCGCTGTTCACCAGGATGTCGACCCTGCCGAACACACCCAGCACCGAGTCGACAGCGCCACGCACCGAATCGGGATCGGCTACGTCGCAATGGAACCCGCGGCTTTCGGTGGGCAGACCGCCGGCCGTCTTGGCCGCGGCGGCCTCGTTGAGGTCGACGACCGCGATGCGGGCACCCTTGGTGGCGTAGCCCGCGGCGATCGCCGCCCCGATGCCGGCGGCCCCACCGGTCACCAGGGCGACCTTGCCGTCCAGGCCGAAATCGAAATCGACGCTGGCGTCCGACATTTCGGCGGTCACGGCTGCTTCTGACCGGGGATGCCCTCGTAAGCGATGTCACCTGTTTCGAGGTTCCGGTTGGTCAGGTCGGTGAGGCCGTCCAGGAACTGCTGGCGGTCGGTCACCACGTGCTGGATCGCGACGTCCACGTTGTCCTTGGTGATTGCGGGCATGACGTATACCGGCTCGGTGTTCACCGATTCGCCCTTGGCGAGCCGGTTGGCGACCGCGAGACCGGCGGCCAGTTCGACGGTGCCGTTCTGCAGTGAGGTGCCGATGAACTCACCGCTCTTGACCGCGTTCAGACCATCTTCGATGCCGTCGATGCCGACAATCGGCACGTCGGCGCGGGCGGATTCCTTGAGCGCTTGCAGCGCGCCGAGGCCCATATCGTCGTTCTGCGCGACGACACCGTTGATCTGGGGTCCGAAGCCCGAGATCCAGTTCTTCATCTTGTTGACGGCCTCATCGCGTTTCCAGTTGGCGGTGTCCTTGGCCAGCACCTTGATATCGGGATAATTGGCCAGCACCTGCTCGATGCCTTTGCTGCGATCGAGTTCGCCCGACTGCCCCAACGGCCCCTGCAGAATGACGATATTGCCGCGGCCGCCGAGCCGGTCGGCCATCATCTGCATCTCCTGCGCGCCGGCCGCGACGTCATTGGGCTGTACGTTGCCTGCGACGTCCTTGCTGTTGAGCGAAGCATTGACGGGAACCAGCGGGATGCCTTTTTCCTTGGCTGCGGCCACCTGCGGTCCGAGCGAATCCGCCTGGACGGGAACGACGATGATGGCGTCGACACCCTGGTTGATCATCGAGTCGATCTGGCTGGCCTGGGTGGACACGTCGAGATTGGCCGAGTTCCATACCAACTCGATGTTGTTGTCCTTGGCGTAGGCGTCCATCCCCTCCTTGCCCGCGGTGATGAACGAGCTCATGTCGTAAACCGTCACCCCGACTCGGGTGGTACCGCTGTTGGCTTCGGTGTCGCCGGCGCCGCACGCCGTGATTCCGACCGTGAGCGCGCCGACCGCGGCGACGGCGCCGATCTTGGTTCCCAACTTCATGTAACAGCTCTCTTTCTCTGTGTGGAATCGGCGATTCTGACCGCTCGACAAATTCAAGTGCCCGTTCGGCGGCGCGACGACCAGACGTCGACCGCGACGGCCGCGACGATCAACACGCCCTTGATCACGTCCTGCCAATAGGCGGGAACGACAAGGATGTCCAGGCCGTTGTTGAGCGTCTGGATCATCAATAGACCCAGCGCGGTGCCCCAGATCGTGCCCCGCCCGCCCATCAGGCTGGCCCCGCCGATCACCACCGCGGCGATGGCATCGAGTTCATAGCCCTGCCCGAGGTTCGGCGGCCCGGAGATCACGCGCGAGGCGAGCATCACCCCGGACAGGCCGGCCAGCAGGCCGGAGAAGGCGTAGACGCTGAACAACATGTTCTTGGTGTTGATGCCGGCGATCTCGGCGGCATTGCGGTTGCCGCCGACCGCGTAGACCCGCATGCCGTAGGTGGTGCGTTTCATCACCACGGCGAATGCGACGATGCCGACGATCATCAACAGCACGGGGATCTGCAGGCCGAGGATCTTGGTGTTGGCGATCGACCCGAACTCCGCTGGCAGCCCGTTGATCGGGGCGCCGCCGCCGATGACGTAGGCCATCCCCGATCCGGCGGTCAGTGTGCCCAGCGTGGCGATGAACGGCGGAACATTGATGCGCGACACCAGGATTCCGTTCACACATCCCACCGCGAGGCCGACCATCATGGCGACGAGAACGGTCAGCCACACCTGCCCGGGATTAGCCTTGGCGGTGGCCGCACCCGCCATCGCCGATACCGCGATGACGCTACCGACCGACAGGTCGATACCGCCGGTGAGGATCACCAAGGTCTGCCCAAGGGCGATCAGCGCGAACGGTGCGGCCGCAACCAGGATGGTCACGAGGTTGTCGACGGTGCCGAATCGCGCACTGCGGTAACTGAAGTAGGCGATGACGAGCAGCATGACGAGCACCATCGCGTAGCGCAGCGCCAGACCGGCGAACCACTCGCGGGAGAACAGCCGCACCGGCTCACCTGTCATCGGTGAGGCCACGCTGCGAGCGCGCGAGGACTCCGTCTCTTCGCTGTCGAGCTGGGTGGTCACGAGGCAGCCTCCTGTTCTGTGTCGGCCGGCAGGGGTGGCGATGTTGCATCCAGGGCGGTGGCCAGCCGGAAGACGGATTCCTGGACCGCAGGGTGGTCCAGCGCGTCGCGATCGAGTTCGCCGACCAGCACGCCGGCGCGCATGACGAACGCGCGGTGCGACAGCCCGACAACCTCGGGCATGTCCGACGACGCCATCACCACCGCCATACCGTTCGCGGCGAATTCGGTGATGATGCGGTAGATCTCGCTGCGGGCGCCGACGTCGACTCCACGGGTTGGTTCGTCGAGGAGCAGCACCTTGACGTCACCGGTCAGCCACCGCGCCAGCACCACCTTCTGCTGATTGCCACCCGAGAGCGTGCCGACTTCCTGCCCGAGTCCGCTGCTGCGCAGGCGCACCGCTGACATCACCTCGGAAACCGCTGTGCTGCGGGCTTTTCCGCGCAGCCAACCGGCAAGGGAGAACGAGGAGAGGCGCGGCAGCGAGCCGTTGTCGAGCACACTCATCGACAAGACAACACCATTGATCTTGCGATCCTCGGGCACCATCGCCATGCCCGCGGTGATGGCGGCGGCTGGCTGATTGCGCTTGACGGGCCTGCCATGCACCAGCACCGATCCGGCGGTGCTGCGCCGGGCGCCGAAGATCGCCTCGAGCAGCTCGGTTCGGCCAGCGCCGACCAGCCCGGCCAGCCCCACGATCTCGCCGGCGCGCACCGAGAACGAGACCGGGCCCGATGCGCCGACGACATGCAGGTCACGCACCTCGAGGACGGTGTCGGTGCCGTGCTGCGGGCGCTGTGGGAACAGCGCGTCGAGTTCTCGGCCGATCATCGCGGTGACGATTTCGTCGTCGGACACCTCGGCGATTGGACTGTCCAGGATCAGTCCACCATCGCGTAGCACGAGCACGCGGTCGGCGATGGCCCGGATCTCGGCCATCTTGTGGGTGGTGTAGACCATCGCCACCCCCTGGTCGCGCAGCCGGCGCACGATGCGGTAGAGGCCCTCGACCTCGCGCTCGGAGATCGCCGACGTCGGCTCGTCGAGCATCACGACGCTGGCGCCGGTGCGGGCGGCCTTGACGATCTCGACGATCTGCCGAAGCCCGACGGGCAGGCTGCCCATTCGTGCGGTCGGCGAGATGGCGACGTCGAACAACCCTAGTGTCTGGCGGGCCTCGGCGATCATTGCGCGTCGGTTCAAGAACGGTCCGCGGCGCAGTTCCCGCCCGACGAACAGGTTCTCGTAGACCGTCATGTCCTCGATGGAGGCCAGCTCCTGTGGGACGATGGCCACCCCATGGCGGACCGCGTCGCGCGGATTGCCGGGTGTCAGAGCGTTGCCCCGCACTGACACGGTCCCGTCGTCGGCGGTGTACTGCCCGCTGATGATCTTCATCAACGTCGATTTGCCCGCGCCGTTCTCGCCGGCCAGTGCAGTCACCGTACCTGGTTCGAGGCGAAGGGTGACGCCTTTGAGAATGGGTACTCCCCCGAAACTCTTTGTGATATCGGAGCATTCGAGCAGTACCTCGGCCATCGTCACCCCGCGATCGTTTGCGTTGCCGGCTCGTACTCTCCGATGGCATCCACTTTGGCCGCTGAGGGGCTTTGCGGATCGAACTCGTAGTTCAGCCATTCGCGGGCCAGCCGCCGGGCCAGTTCAAGCCCGATGACACGCTGGCCGAAGCACAGGACCTGAGCGTTGTTCGACAGCACCGAGCGCTCCACCGAGAAACTGTCGTGTGCGGTCACCGCGCGGATTCCGGGTACCTTGTTGGCGCTGATCGCCACTCCGAGACCGGTTCCGCATACCAGCAGGGCCCTGTCGGCCTTTCCTTCGGCGACCATTCTGGCGGCGGCGACCGCCACGTGCGGGTAGGCGGTGTTCTCGTCGGCACCCACTCCGACGTCGATGACCTCAGCAATCCGCGAGTCGCCACGCAGATCACCCTTCAGCGCTTCCTTGTACTCGTAGCCGGCGTCGTCGGAGCCGACGACGATCCGCAACCCTTGCAAATCCTTTGTCATGTCAGCGATCTCCCTTTGAGCTGAGCGCAAAGCAGTCGGCAACGGTGCGCACGCACATGGCCAGCGATGTCGCACCTGCATCGGGTGTACCGACGCTCCGCTCGGCCAGCGGTCTTGCCCTGCCCACCTTCGGCCTCATCTCGGCGGTCGCACGCGCGGCGTCAGCCGCGACGTCGGCCGATGCCGTCCAGGCCTGTTGCCATGGCTCGCCGTCGGCGACCCTGCGCTCGAGTTCTTCGACGAAGGGCAGCAACGCGTCGAGCATGGTCTTGTCGCCAGGGGAAGCGCCGCCGAGTTGGACAAGGGCGTCGTATCCGTCGCGCATTCCGGCGGCCACTACCGCCGAATCTGGTCTTCCGGTGTCGCCGAGGCGCCCGCCGAGCGCGCTGAGCAACGCTCCCCACAGCACCCCGGATGTCCCGCCCGCCTTGGCCGCCCATTGCTTGCCCGCCGCAGTGAGAACCGAGCCCTGCCCGGCGCCCTCGCCGACGGCTTGTGCGGCTGCTTCCCGTGCCGCAGCAGATCCCTTGACCATTCCGCGGCCGTGATCGCCGTCGCCTGCCACCGAGTCGATGTGACCCAATTCCTCTTCGGCCGCGGCCAGCATCTCGGCGATCGCGTCGAATGCGCGAGCTATCAGTTCGCCACCCCTTCGACCGTCTTCGTCGGAAAGATCGCGCAGATGTGCTGTGGTAGTGACATTCTCGATGTCAGTGTCGGAGCGACGCTCTCCGGACGCGGCGGCTACCCCGGAGCCCTTCTTGTAAGCGGGGGTGTCCGCAGGCGCTGTCCAGTACCGTTCGAGTTCGTCGTCGAGCCACATCACGGTCAGCGAGCAGCCCGCCATGTCGAGGCTGGTCACCAGTTCTCCGACCTCGGGGTCGACGATCTCGTAGCCGCGTTCGCGCAGGATCCGGGACACCTCACCCCACACCACGAACAGCTCTTCGTACTTGGTCCGGCCAAGCCCGTTGAGAATCACCGCGATTCGGCGCGACGTCGCCTCGGGGTGGTCGCCTAGCACTCCATCGACCAGCGTGGCCGCCAGACCTGCGGCGGTCGGCATCGCCTGTTCGGCGACGCCCGGCTCACCGTGGATGCCGAGCCCGAGTCCCATCTGGCCGTGCGGAACCGTGAATAGTGGCGTGTCGGCACCAGGCAGCGTGCAGCCGTCGAATGCCACACCGAGCGTGCGAGTCGCGGCATTCGCCGCTTCGGCGACACCGACGACGCGAGCCAGATCCTTCCCCTCTTCGGCCGCGGCGCTTGCGCACTTGAAAACGGTGAAGTCCCCGGCGATCCCGCGCCGTTTCGCTTCCTCGCCCACCGGTGCGCTCGCCACATCGTCGGTGACGGCGAAGTAGTGAGCCTCGATACCCTCGCTGCGCAATTGTGTGACGGCCAGGCCGAAGTTCATCACATCGCCTGCATAGTTTCCGGTAATGAGCAGTACACCAGCGCCGCCGTCGGCGGCGCGGGCCACCGATGCCGCTTCCTCTGCCGACGGCGAGGTGAAGATGTTGCCGACCACTGCGCCGTCAGCGAAACCGGGGCCCACCGTGCCGCAGAACGCCGGGTAATGTCCGGACCCGCCGCCGATCACCACGGCCACCTTGCCGGCCCGGGTCTTGTTGGCCCGCACCACACCACCGGACACACCGGCGACGTAGCGCGCGTTGGCGTCGAGGAATCCGACCAACATGTCCTCCGTGAACCGGGCCGGGTCGTTGAAGAGCTTGGTCATCGCAACCGCTCCCCTGTGTCGAGGTCGAAGAGGTAAACGCGCTCCGGCGGGGCCGTCACGACCACGCGCTGCTCGGGCTCGTATACCTCGTCCGCTGGAGTCTGTACGACGATCCCTTCCTCGATGCCGGCCACCGTACTTGTCGCAAGACCGAATTCGAGGAGGTGCTCGAAGTACGCGACCGTTGCGGTGATTCCGGCCGAGGTGTCCGAGGTGATCGCGCAGTCCTGCGGCCGGACACCAACAGCGACCCTGGTGCCGTCGGGCACCCCGGTGACGACGGTATCCAAACCTCCTGTGTTGGAACCGATCTCGACTCTGACCCTGCCGTCGACGACCTTCGCGACGCCCCGCAAGACGTTGATCTGCGGTTCCCCGACGAACTGGGCGACAAAAAGGTTGGCGGGATCGTCGAACACCTCGTCGGGGGTACCGAACTGCTGCACCACTCCGGCATCCATCACCGCCAGCCGGTCCGCCAGCGAAAGGGCCTCAACCTGGTCGTGCGTGACAACGATCGTCGTATAGCCGAATTCGCGCTGCAGGACCTTGAGTTCACGGCGCACCCGCTGACGAGCCGACGCGTCCAGATGACTCAACGGTTCATCGAGCAGCAGTACCGGCGGGTTGCGTACCAGCGCACGGGCGAGCGCGACCCGTTGCTTCTGACCGCTGGACAGGCCCGCAGGCCGTAGCTCGAGCATGTCGTCCATCTCGAGCCGGCTGCTGATGGAAGCCACCATCGCCTCGGCACCCTTGACCTTGCGCGCCTTGAGCCCGTACAGCAGATTGTCGCGAACGGACAGCGGCGGATAGAGCGCGTAACTCTCGAAGCCGACACCGATTCCCCGCTTGGAGGCGGGCAGCTGGGATACCTCACGGTCCCCGATCCGAATAGTTCCGCTTGTCACTGTCTCCAAACCGGCAATCATCCGCAGGGTGGTGGTCTTGCCACACCCGGACGGACCGAGCAGTGCAACCAGCTCTCCTGGCTCGATCGCGAGATTGATGCCCTTGACCGCGGTGACGCTTTCCCTGCCGCGCGAGGAATAAGTCTTGACCAGGTCGCTCAGCGTCAGGCTCTGCGCTGTCATCGACTTGGGCTTTTCGACAGTCAGGCTCACGGTGTTGCCTCCAATGCAGATTCGTGATCGACCGCTCCCAGCCGTGGGGTGTGTCCGGTGCCTTCGGCGAAGACGTGGATGTCCGACGACGCGACCGTCAGCGCGGTTCGTGCACCTTCAGCCAGGCCTTCGCGGCCCGAGGCAAGGACGATCAACTGGGCGCCGCCGACGTCGACGGTGAGCTCGACGTTGCGGCCGAGACGCTCCGTCAGCACCACCGTGCCGTGCATCGCCGATCCGTTCGCCGCCGAGTCGGTGGCCCGGATGTCGCAGGGCCTCAATCCCACCCGGACTCGATCGCCGCGGTCACACCGGGCGTCGGCAGGCACCGGCACGCTGAACGAGCCGTCACCGAGCCGGATCGCGCCGTCGTCGACGACTCCGTCGAGCAAGTTGATCTCCGGCTGCCCGAGAGCACGCGCAACAAAGGTGTCAGCCGGCCTGCGCCAGATCTCCTGCGGAGTACCGATCTGGACGAACCGGCCGTCCCGCATTACCGCGATGCGGTCGCCAAGCGCTAGCGCCTCCTGGTAATCGTGAGTCACGTAGAGGGTCGTGGTATTCGACATCGCGCCAAGCTGTTTGAGCTCGGCACGCATGGCTGCGCGCAGCTTCGCGTCGAGATGGCTCAGCGGCTCATCAAGCAGATAGATGTCGGCCGGCCGCACCAGCACCCGGCCCAGCGCCACTCGCTGCCGCTGGCCGTTGGACAGTTCTCGCGGAAACCGCTTGAGCAGATGGTTGATTCCCAGCGTGGTCGTCACCTGATCGATCCGCTCAGTGCGCTGGCTCTCGGTGTACTTTCCGGTGCGCCCCGACTTCAGCGGCGAGGCAAGGTTTTCGCTGACAGTCTTCTGCGGATAGAGCGCGTAGCTCTCGAAGGCCATCGCCACGTTGCGGTGGTACGGCTCGACCAGGGTCACGTCGTTGCCACCGATGGTGACGGTGCCCCCGTCGACGTCGATCAATCCCGCGACGGACTTCAGCGTCGTGGTCTTGCCAGCGCCGCTGGGTCCCAGGATGACGAAGAATTCGCCGTCGGCGATGTCGACGGAGATCCCGTCCACCGCCTTGGTCTTGCCGAACGACTTGCGCAGCTCGGAGATCGTGACTGTGGCCATCAGGCTTTCACCGCCCCAAATGACAGGCCCCGCACCAGGTAGCGCTGAATTGTCAGCGCAAGGATAAGGGGCGGTAACGCGGCGATGATCGCCGCCGCCGCGGTCAGGTTGTAGTACGCCTGCCCGCCGCCGCCGAGGAACTTGGTGATCGCGACCGTGACGGTCCCTGCGTTCGTGTCGGCGAGAATCAGCGGGAAAACGTAGTTGTTCCAGGCGAAGATGAAGGCCAGCAGCGCGGCCGCGGCGATGCCCGGCCGCACCATGGGCAGCGCGACCATCATGAATGCCCGTGTCCGCGTGTAGCCGTCGAGAAGTGCGGCCTGCTCCAGGTCCTCCGGCAGATCCTGGAAGTACGACCGCAGAATCCACACCACGAGCGGCATCGTGACCAGCTGCAGTACCCAGATCATCCCGACCTTGGTGTCGAACAACCCGATCTGGTTATAGATCACGAACAACGGAACGATGACCATCAGCTCCGGAGCGAAGCGGAACGAGAGCATCTGGAACATCAGATCCTCACTGCCCCGGTACTTCCACCGGCCGGCCGCATAGGCGGCCGGGATGCCGATCACCAGCGAGACGATCACCGCGCCGCCACAGTTGAGCAGGCTCGTCAGCAGCGACGCCTTGAAGTCGACACTGGTCATTTCGGTGCCCTTGTCGGACAGTACGGTCGCGAAGTTCGACCACGTCGGGCTGAACTGGAAGTACGTGGTGGTCTGCTGCTGGTCGTTCTTCAATGCCAGCAGCAACATCCAGGCGATCGGGAACAGCGAGAAGATGAACCAGAACACCAGGCCGACATCGGCGACCATGGACCCGCCAGAAACACGTTTCTGTCCAGGGAGTAACTCGCGTTGAGACATCTTGAGTGCCATGGCTTACGACTCCGCTCCGGCAGCCCGACGCTGCGCCTTGCCGAGCACGCTGACGAGGTAGCGCGCGGTGATGAACACGATGATCCACAGCAGCAGCATGTAGGTGCTGCCGCGCGAGTAGTCGAGGTTGATGATCGAGTCCTCGAAAGCGCCGATCTGCAAGGTGCGCGTCGCGACGCCAGGCCCGCCCGCGGTCAGGACGTAGATGTGGTCGAACACCTTGAGGTTGTCCATGAACCGGAAGATCACCGCAACCAGGATGTAGGGCCACAGCATCGGCAGCATCAGCTTGCGGAACATATAAAACCAGCTCGCACCATCGACCTCAGAGGCTTCAAACGGCTCCCTGGGCAGCGACCGGATACCGGCCAGCACCAGGATCGCGACGAACGGTGTGAAGATCCAGATGTCGACGAGGATGACCGACCACAGCGCGGTTGAGCCGGAGAGCCAGTCGAATGTACTGCCAAGACCCAGAACGTGATTGAGGATCCCGAACTGGGGGTTGAACATCAGTTTCCAGATCACGCCCGCGATCACCGGCGCGATCATCAGCGGCACGATCAGCACCTTCTCGAAGAGTCTTCCGACCAGGCTGGACCGATTGAGTAGCAGCGCAAGGCCGACGCCGAGCAGTGTTTCGATTGAGGTGGCCACCACCGCGAAGATCCCGGTGATCGTGACGCTCTGCCAGAAGATCTGGTCGCCGAGAACGGAGGCGAAGTTGTCGAACCACACGAAGTGCGGGTCCGGATTGACGGCGGCGTAGTTCAGGAAGGCGTAGTAGGCGCCGAGCACGAACGGGTAGAGGATGCCGATCACGACGACCAGGGCGGGGATCGACAGCAGATAGGGCCGTAGTCTGCGACGCCAGATGGGCACTTCGGGCAGCGGGTGTCCCTTGGCCGTGGCCGGCGGTTCGTGCGTGGACTGAGTCGCCTTGGATGTTTGCGTTGTCATGACGCCGAACTCCTAGAGGTTGACCTTGGAGGTGTTGGTCTTGGCGAGGCTGTGCAGACGTGACGCGGCATCCTCCCCGCCGTAGATGTCCTGCAGTGCGACCGCCCAGTCCTTGGTGGTGTCGAAGAACTTCTTCTGTGGAGTGAACTGGATCTTCGAGGATCCGATGACGGTCTCGAACGCCTCCAGATAGCCGAACTGGTCGGCGGCCACTCGCTTGAATGTGGTGTCGAACACCGACTTGCGAACCGGATCGGCGTAAGTGCCGCCTTCGACCGCCTTGTTCAGCGACTCCTTACCGGTGGCCCACTGCATGAACAACCAAGCGGGCAACTTGTTGCGCGAGTTCGCGTTCATCGCCCAACTCCACGTCCACAGGTTGGTCTTGTAGTTGCCGTCCGGACCGGCTGGACCCGCGTACCACCCGAGATTGCCCGCCTGCGCGCTGGCACCTGGTTGGTTCTTGGGGTAGGTGGCGCTGTCGGCGTCGTAGACCATCATCGCCTTGCCATCACCGAGATCACCTGTGGCGTTCGGATATTCGTACGCTGTCCAAGACGTGGGGCCCGCGGCGTGCTGCATCTCGATCCACTTGCGAGTGAAGTCGATCGCCTTGTTGCTGTCCATCTGGGCGACCAGTTCTGAACCGTCGAAGGTGTAGTCCACCGCACCCTCGCGGACGTACTGGGTCATGAATCCCGGGTGGATGGTGGCCCACGACTTGGAACCACGGGTAGCGATCCCGTACTGGTTGGCCGAGCGATCGGTCAGATCGACGGCGAGCTGGATGAAGTCGTCAAAGGTGTCCGGCAGCTTGGTGATACCGCGTTCGTCGAAGTACTTCTTGTTGTAGGCCACGACGTTGTTCTCGAAGCCCCATGGGATGGCCCACTGGCCCCCGGTACCGAGAGGGTTGCCCGTCGTGAAGTCCCAACGGGTGGAGGTGCGCAGACCTTCGAAGATGTCCTCGAAGTCATAGTCCGGTCCGGTCGCCGACGAGTTCTGAAGCCACGGGTTGAGATCCTCGATCCAGCCGGCGGGTCCGTACTGCCAGATGAAGTAGGCACCCAGCATGAATGCGTCATGCTTTCCGGTGCCTCCCGCCAGTTCGGTGTTGAGCTTGGTGAAGTAGTCGGCCTCGGGGACGAGATCGATGTTCACGTTGATCCCGGTGAGTTCGGTGAACTCGCGCAGCAGCGGTTGGTAGGACTTCTGGTATGGATGCGGGGTCTGCAGCACGTTGATGGTCGAACCGGAAGCCTTCTTCCAGTCGAACCCACCCGATACTTCGCCGGCACCGTTGGGCGCGTTGGTCCGCCCGCCGACACCGCACGCGGACAGCACCGGCAGGCTCACCGCCGCCGCGCCTGCAAGGCCCATAGCCGCCAGCATGTTTCGCCGCGACATCTGTGGCGGCTGGCCGAATCGCTCTCGACTCATGTCGGGTGTCCTTTCCGCGGTCAAGCGGGGATCAGGGAGACTTTGACCGATTCGTTGCCGCTGGCAACCAGGTCCAGGCCCTTCTGAAAATCGGTCAGCGGCAGCTGGTGCGTGCAGATGTCGTTCATCGGAAGCACACCGGACTCGATCATCTTGATCGCGGCTGGCCAGCAGTACGGGCCAAGGTGTGCGCCAAGGACATCAAGTTCCTTGTCGTCGCTGATGATGCTCCAGTCGACGGACACATCGCTGCCGAAGACGCCGTACTCGACATAGCGACCGAGCTTGCGTAACAGGTTGAGCCCCTGCGGAACCGCCGACGGATGGCCGGTGCCCTCCAGGTAGACGTCGGCCCCGTAGCCGTCGGTCAGTTCCTTGATCACCGCGACCGCGTCCTGATCGGCGATGTTGATCGTCACATCGGCGCCGCAGCCTTCGGCCAGCTTGAGTTTCTCGGGCGCCATGTCCAGCGCGATCACCCGCATCGGGTTCTTGGCCTTGGCGCCTGCGACCATGCCGAGGCCGATCGGCCCGCAGCCGGCCACCACGACGGTGTCCTCGAAAGTGATCTGCGCGCGCTCGACGGCATGCAGTGAGCACGACAGCGGTTCGGTGAACGCGGCGTGGTGCGCAGGAATGTCAGTAGACACTTTGTGCACCAAGGCTTCCGCGGGATAGACCATGTAGCTGGCCATCGCGCCGGGGGTGCGACGCTTGAATCCGTAGAGGTCGTGCGGCTGGCACATGTGGTACTGACCGCGTTTGCAATAGCGGCACTCCCAACACGGCACGATCTGTTCGGAGACCACCCGGTCCCCGACCGCGATACCCCAGCGCTGGGCGGCCTCGTCGTCGAGTTGAACCACCCGCCCGGCGAATTCGTGCCCGGGGATCACCATGGTCTCCGCCCAGGCCGGCCGGTTCTCGTCTCCCCAGAACTTGGCCGCGCCGTGATAGCACTTCAGGTCGCTGGCACAGATGCCAACGGCCTCGACCTTGATCAAGGCCTCGCCTTGTCGCCGTTGCGGCACCGCGACTTCCTCGAGTCGGTAGTCATGCGGTCCATGGCAGACGACGGCCTGCATCTTCTCGGGAATCCGGTCGGGCATCTGCGGCTCCTCTCGCTGTCGCGCTCCGGCTGGGCACCGGCTGGTCACGTCGCGATATCGGTGTGGTTGCAGTCACACTAAATCAGGCTATGCACATATGTCCAGAACAAATGTTCAGAGAATTTCTGTTCAAGCGCGGATGCTCAATGGCATACTCGGTCCGTGCCTCAGTCCGCACAGCCACTCCAGCCGACGGGTGTCGATGGCGCTGCCGCCGACACCGAAGCCGGCCACTTCCCGGCGTCGCAGCTGTATGCCGCCGCGAAGCTGTACTACACAGAGGACGCCACTCAAGCCGAGGTCGCAGCCCAACTCGGCACCAGCCGGGCGACGGTCAGCCGTTTGCTGGCCGAGGCGAAGCGGCAAGGCATTGTGCGCATTGAGGTGGTGCCGCCTGCCGAGGTGGCGACCGGCGATCTGGCGGATCGACTGGCCAGGGCGTTGTCGCTGGCAACTGTGTTCCTCAGCCATCCGTTGCCCAATCCCGGGGCCGGCCGCACCGTCGTCGACGTGATGGGAAGTGCACTGGCCCCGGCGGTCGGGCGTGCACTGTCGGCGGCCGGGCTACTGCCCGGTGATGTCCTGCTGGTGTCATCCGGGCGCACCGTGTACGAGGTCGCGCAGTACGACCTGGTCCCACTTCCCGGTGTTCTGGTCGCCCCGACGGTAGGTGGTAACGACCAGCCCGAGGAGTGGTACCAGACCAACGAGATCACCCGCCTCGTCGCCAACCGCATCAGCGGTCGGCCGAACTATCTCTTTGCGCCCGCCTTGCCGGGGCCCGATCTCTACCCGTCGCTTCTCAACGACCCAACCATCCAGCGGGTGTTGCATTTGTGGCCGCGGGCCCGCTGCGCGCTGATGGGCGTTGGCGCGCCACCGCTGTTGCGTTCGGACATACCGCGATTCGTGCCGACCGGTTCGGATTCGCTGCGCGCGGCGGTCGGGGACGTGTGCTCGCGGTTCTTCGATCGCGCGGGCGACGAGGTCGGCTTCGAAGGACACGACCGCCTGATCGCGGTGGAACTCGCTGCTCTGCAGCACATTCCGGTGACCATCGCGGTCGCGGTGGGCCAGGAGAAGCTCGACTCGATTATCGGCGGCGCACGGGGCGGCTACTTCAACCAGCTGGTGACCGATCCGGCCACCGCCGCGGCGCTGCTGGACGCGCTGCCCGACACCGAATCCTGAAATGGGGCTGTCTACGTGACGACACTGGCGGACTCGCGCTACGCGGGAGCGCTGCGACTCGACGGCAAGCGCGCGCTGATCACCGGAGCGACCAAGGGCATCGGCGCCGACATCGCGCGAGCGTTCGCTGCTGCAGGGGCCACTCTGGTGCTCAGCGGGCGTGACGTCGAGGAGTTGCGGGCGGCCCGGTCGGCGCTGGCCGACACATACGGAGTCGACGTCGACACCGTCGCAATGGATCTCACGCTCAAGGATGGCCCAGCCGAGCTGGCCGAGCGCGCCACGAACGCGTACGGCGGACTCGACGTGCTGGTGAACAACGCGGGCATCTCGCATCCCGCGCCGGTCGTCGACACCGACCCGGCGCAGTTCGACGCGACGATCGCGGTCAACCTGCGCGCGCCTGCCCTGCTCGCGTCGGCCGTCGGAGCCGCAATGGTCGAGCAGGGCACCGGTGGCTCGATCGTCACCGTCGCCTCTGCCGCCGCGTTGGCGCCGCTCCCTGACCACTATGCGTACTGCGCGTCCAAGGCCGGGCTCGTCATGGCGACCAAGGTGCTCGCCCGCGAACTCGGCCCGCACGGTATTCGCGCCAACTCCGTATGCCCGACCGTCGTGCTCACCGAGATGGGGCAACGCGTGTGGGGCGAGGAGGCGAAAGCCGCACCGATGATTGCCCGAATCCCCCTGGGCCGCTTCGCAGTACCCCATGAGGTTTCCGACGCCGTGGTTTGGCTTGCCTCGGACGCCGCCAGCATGATCAATGGCGTCGACATACCCGTCGACGGCGGTTACACGATGGGCTGAGGTCGGCCCGCGGTTGCCGCCGCCAGCCGGTGCACCTGATCCCGAGTCGCCGGGTACAGCTCACGCCACGTCGCGTACAGCTCGTCGTAGAGTTCCCGATTGCGTGGGTCCGGCTTGACCTCGCGCGCGATCTTGGCCCAGTCCGTTTCCGGCGGCACCATGCCGACTCCGATCGCCGCGAGCAGAGCGTCGCCGTAGCTCGCGCCGATTGCCTGCTCGGGAATCAGCTGCGGCCGGCCGGTGATATCGCTGACGGCTTGCACCCAGATCGGGCTGCGCAGTCCGCCGCCGACGGCGACCGTCCTGGTGCCTGAGTGCGCGTCATCGAATCGCTCGAGGATCTGTCGAATGCCGAACGAAATGCCTTCGTACGCGGCGCGAAACAAATGACCTCGGTTGTGCCGCAAGGTCAGACCCGCGACGATTCCCCTGGCCTGCGGATCGAAAACGGGGGTGCGCTCGCCGGCGAGATAGGGCAGCACCAGCAGCCCCTCGCTGCCGGGTGGGACGCGCTGTGCCTCGGCGATCAGGTCGTCGTACGACGCGCCGCCGGTGACGCTCTGCAGCCATCCGATGAGACTGCCGGCAGTGGAGGTACCCGCGGCCAGCGCGAGGGTTCCTCGTTCGATACCGGCTGTCGTCCACAGCGTCGGGTCGCTGTAGTACTCGGCGATGACCTGGACAAGAAACATCGTCGAGCCGTACATCAGCATCTGGTCACCAGGTTGGCGCACTCCGACCGAGAACGCTTCGGAGTACGCGTCCACCGTGCCAGCGGCCACGGGTGTGCCGGCGGGAACGCCGGTCGCATGGGCCGCGGCCGCCGACACGGTACCCACCACGTCGCTGGGCCATACCAGCCGGGGCAACGGCAGGTGGCCGCAGATGCGCTGGGCCCATTCGTGATTCCAATCGAACTCGCGAGTGGCATACAGCGGGTCGCATTGGCTGGCGGTGTGGTGATCCATCACGTACTCACCGGTGAGTTTCGCCGCGATGTATGAGTTGGACCCGTACCAGCCGGTGGCGCGCTCGAAAACCTCGGGCTCGTTCCGACGTACCCATTCGATCTTCGGCCCGACCGCCTGGCTGGACAGCAGTGTGCCCGCTCGTTCCAGGATCTCCAGCTGGCCCAGTTCGGTTGTCAACGACTCGATCTCGGCACTGGCCCGCGTGTCGACTCCGTAGAGAATCGCCGGACGCAGCGGCCTCAGGTCGTCGTCGCACAGCACCAAACAGGGCCCGACGCCGCTCACGCACATGCCCGCCAGGGAAGCGCCAGCGGGCATCTGCCGCATCAACGCCGCGCTGATCGTGCACACCTCGTGCCACCACATCGTTTCAGCGTCGGCCTCGGCCCAGCCGGGTCGCGGCAGGTCGATCCGGTGGGCGATGGTCTCCGAGGCGAGGACCGAACCCATCGCGTCGACCAGGACCCCCTTGGAGCTACCGGTCCCCATGTCGATGCCGAGGAGCAAGTCCATTCACCAACCCTACGATGGCGTTCGCTTGCCGCGACCCCAGGCCGGTCATCTGACGGTTTGGCGGTCCTGCCAGAAATCGCGGCTCCTGTGGCGGTTGGCCCGCAGTTCGGGGTCGGCGAACGCGAGGATGCCGGATCGGTCAGTACCGCGCTGGGGCGCGCCCTCGAAGTACAGGCTGGACCACATGTCCAGATCGGCCGCCTTGTCAAGGAAGTACTTGGTGGTGGTGATGGTTTCGGCGTCCTTGGCCAGGATCGCGTCGACAAGCTCGGCGACCTCGGCGTCGAGTCGCTCCGGGGCGACGACGCGGTTGGCCAGGTCGTAGCGCTCGGCGGTGTGCGCGTCGAAGAGGGCCCCGATCAGGTTCCACTCCTTGGCTTTTCGCCGTCCGGCGAATTTGCTGAGCCGGCCGGTGCCACCCCAGCCGGGTGTGATGTTCCAGTTGATCTCGGGCATTCCCCACCGTGACCTGTCGGTCGCGACGACGAAGTCGCACACCAACGTGAGCTCAAGGCCCCCGCCTGTGCAGACCCCATCGACCGCGGCGATCGTCACGGGCACGAGGTTCTCAATGAGGTTGGCCGTCTGCTGGTACATCCTGATCTCCCAGAGCACATCCTCTGGCTCAAAGCTCGCAAAGCCTTTGACGTCGTCACCGGCGCAGAAGGTCTCGCCGGAGCCTCTGAGGATGACCACTCGACAGTTCCGGTCGGTGTCGATGTCCTTCATCGCGGCGTTGAGTTCCTTGGATAGCTCTTTGTCGAGCGCGTTGTGGCACTCGGGACGATTCAAGGTGACCGTGGTAACCGGTCCATCCTTGGTGATCAGCAGTTTTCCTGATGAGGACGGCATTGTCGTCATGGTTCCTCCGCGATGAGTTCAAGACGGTCTCGTGGCTTTCAGTACGAAACTATCGGCGGTAGTACGCTAACGCAAGTGACTTCTATAAACAGACCGACAGTGGCAGGCGCTGGCGCCGCGGACGCCGTATTTCGGGCTACCGACATCATCGGCGATGCGTGGTCGTGGCTCGTGCTGCGCGAAGCGGTCCTGTACGACGTCCGTCGATTCGGTGACTTCCTGGCCGGGACGGGAGCGCCGCGATCCACGCTCAATTCGCGTCTGGCAGCGCTGACGGCCGCCGGACTGCTCAGCCGCGAATCCGCCGGTTATGACCCCACCCCGATGGCCGAAGACTTCCGGGATTGCCTACTGGTCACCATGCGCTGGGGTGATCGCTGGTTGTGGCCTTCCGACCCGCCACCGCAGCGACTCATCCACGTCGGCCACGATCACGACGCACGCGCGGGATTGATGTGCGGCACATGCGGTGCGCCGCTACGCGCCGACGAAGTCGTCGCAGCGCGGTCACCGCTCGAAACGCCGCATCCGACATCGGGCCGAAACGCCACCCGCTTCCTGGCACCGGAGGTGATCCTGCGCGGAAGGCCATGCTCGATCGCGCGCGCGTTGACGGTATTCGGCGACCGCTGGACTGGTCTGATCATTCGCGAATGCTTCTTCGGCACAAAGCGATTCGATGATTTCGAACGGCGCCTCGGCATCGCGCCGAACATCTTGTCGAACCGGATGCGTCGATTGGTGGACGCGGGTTTTCTCCACCGCGTCCAATATCAAGACTGGCCCGCACGACACGAATACGAACTCACAGAACAAGGTCGCGATTTTTATCACATGCCCCTGGCATTGATGACGTGGGGGCGGCGATGGCTTGGACACAGCCGCGCCGACGCGACGCTGACGCATACTCCGTGCGGGCAACCTGTCGAACCCGTTCTCGGTTGCCTGACGTGTGCCGAACCATTGGCCCGAATAGAACTGACAAATCGTTCATGAATCATGAACAATCGCGGTTGTGGACACTCGCCGCCTTCATCTGCTGCTCGCGCTGTCGCGTTTGGGCTCGATGCGCGCGGTCGCCGATGTGCACCACCTGACTACGTCGACCGTCTCGCAGCAGATCGCCGCGCTGGCAAAAGAAACCGGCGCTCAGCTGATCGAGCCGGAAGGCCGGCGCGTGCGGCTTACCCCGGCCGGCCAGCGTCTGGCCGACCACGCCGTCACGATCCTCGCCGCCATTGACGCAGCTCGACTGGACCTCGACCCCGACGCCGAGCCGGCAGGCACCGTTCGTGTCGGTGGCTTCGCCACCGGCCTGCGCGTCTCGCTGTTCCCGATCGTCGCGGACCTCGCGCAGCGCTATCCAAAGGTCGAGTTCGTGATCAGCGAATTCGAACCGATCGAGGCCTTTGCCCTGCTCACCGATGACGACCTCGATCTGGCACTGACGTACGACTACAACCTGGCGCCGGCATCCGTCGGCCCGGCTCTCGAGACCGTGCCGCTGTGGCGGGTGGCATGGGGGCTCGGGGTCCCTGCCGACTACCCAGACGGACCGGCGAATCTCGCCGACTTCGCGGACGCGACGTGGATTGTCAACTCCCGCAACACCGCTGACGAAGACGCTGTGCGAACGCTCGCGGCGATGGCGGGGTTCTCGCCGAAGATCGCCCACCAGATCGACAGCCTCGACCTCGTGGAGGACCTCATCGTGGCGGGCTACGGCGTTGGATTCCTGCCCATCGATCGCGTGATCTGCAGCGGGGTGAAGGTGCTTCCTCTTGCCGAAGGCAATCCCATCCTGACCGCATACGCCGTGACCCGGCAAGGCCGGTCGGGTTGGCCGCCGTTGCGAGTGGTGCTGGAGAGGCTGCGATCACCGGGTGTCGAACTGCCGCGCCCGCAATGGCCACGGCCGGTCCCCTAGTCCGGCCGTCAACTACCTCAGGTTCAGGCGGCCTTGGATCGCCGGCCCGCGCGCCGCCGACTGGTGTCGGTCGACCAGAGATAGCCGCACCCGGCACATTGCATATGAACCACCGTGCCCTTGTTGCTCAGCAGGTACTGCCAGTGCGTCGCGCAGTTCTTGGCGCCCTGGCAGTCGCCGCATCGCGATCCGTGATCGCAGCTCGGGCACGGCAGCCAGGCGCGGCGGCCCCGGTCTGCGGTTGGATCAATCGGCAACACGGCTCACCGTCCGATCCGGCAATACGCCGGCACCGACGAGTTCGTCGTAGATGCGCTGCTGTTCCTCGTCGAGATCGGAATACAGCATGTCGTAGGCCTTTGCCTCCTCGGCGAGCACCGCGATCGGATCCCAGTCGTCACCGATCGCCTCCAGCACGGCGCTGCGCCGGCGCGCCTCGTCCAAGGTCAGGTCGTAGGCGAAGTCGAGGTCTGCCATCGGCTCCTCCAGCAGGTCGTTAGGCAAGCGAACGGTAAGGGTCACCTAACTCGTGCCGTTTGGGCAATGACCTACGTCACATTTGCGCCTTGAAATGCGTCACAGTCGCGGTTACTGCCCCAGGGTCAGCGGCTGCGCCGCGCGATATTGGTCGACCACCTGCGGCGTTGGGTCGGCGGTGTACGACGCCGTCACCCCGAACGACCACGGTGGTGGGGAATCCTGCTGTGAAAGCGTCCACGCGGCCTGTCGTGCCGCACCCAATGCCACGTACTCGCCGGGCGTCGGCACGTGCACCGGTGCACCCCAGATCGCAGGCGCGATACGACGGACCGCCTCCGAGCGGGCCCCGCCGCCGACCAGGATGATGCGCTTGACCTCGATGCCCTGAGCGGAGATCTTCTCGATGCAATAGGCCATCGAGCTGAGCAAGCCTTCGACGGACGCGCGGGCGACGTTGGCGGGGTTGAGGTTTCGCGTTGTGACCCCGTGGAACGCGCCCGCGGCGTGCGGCAGGTTCGGCGACCGCTCCCCCTCGAAGTACGGCACGACGGTCAGCCCGTCGGCGCCGGGCGGTGCCGACAATGCGAGTCGGTCGAGTTCGTCGAAGTCCAGGCCAAGCATCGTGCTGACGGCGGCCAGTACTGGTGCACCGTTGAGCGTGCAGACGAGCGGCAGTTGCCGTCCGGTGGCGTCGGCGAACCCGGCGACAATCCCTTCGGGGTCATGCGGCGCAGCCTGCCCCACCGCGCTCACCACGCCGGACGTGCCGAGGGAGACCACACAGTCCCCCGGCCCGGCGCCAAGCCCCAGTGCGGCCGCGGCATTGTCTCCTGCGCCGGGGCCGAGCAGCGCGCCTGCCTCCGTCTGCCCCGCCACATCTCGCGGACCCAACACCGTCGGCAGCGCTGGCCGGCGCCCCCTGAACGCCAGCTCGAGTAGATCGGGCTGATAACTGCCGGTTTCCGCGGAGAAGTACCCGGTGCCGCTCGCGTCACTGCGGTCGGTGCGCAGGTCGCCGGTGTCGGTCGAGCCGGTCAAGCGCCACGTCAGCCAGTCGTGCGGCAGGCACACCGCCGCCGTGGCGTCGGCATGGTCAGGTTCGTTGTCGGCGAGCCAGCGCAGTTTCGTCGCGGTGATGGCCGCGACGGGTACCACACCGATCCGCTTCGCCCACTCCTCGGCGCCGCCCAGCTCTGCGACTAACTCGCCTGCGGCGTCACTAGACCGAGTGTCGTTCCAGAGCAGAGCATCTCGGACTACCTCGCCAGCGCCGTCCAGACACACCATGCCGTGTTGCTGGGCGCCGACCGACACCGCCGCGACATCGTCGAGCCCTCCGGCGGAGGCGATGCTCGCCTGCAGGGCGGACCACCAATGCCGCGGATCCACCTCGGTGCCGTCCGGATGGGGTGACGACGCGGACCGCACCGTCTCGCCGGTGTCGGCATCGCAGATCACCACCTTGCACGACTGGGTGGACGAGTCGATTCCCGCAACGAGTGCCACGCCTGAAAGGTACCCCGATGGGTTTGGCCGCACCGCAAGGACATCTGTTCACCGGACCCGCCGCAGCATAAAAACCGCAGATCAGCGACGCTGCTGAGGTACGGCTGCGACACTTATGCGGTGGACATCGAGCATCCCGGTGCCGACAAGCGCTGGGATGAAGACCGCGACGAGACGGAAGCCCAACGGCTGGACCGCAATTGGGCCAGCCTGCTGCAGGAACTGCGCGTCGCGCAAACCGGTGTGCAGCTGCTCACCGGGTTCCTGCTGATCCTGCCGTTTCAGCCGCGGTTCGCCCAACTCGACGCGGTGATGCGCACCGCCTACCTCGTCACCGTTGGCTGCTCGATCGGGGCGACGGTGTTGCTGGTCGCACCGGTGACCATGCATCGCCTGCTCTTCCGTAAGCACCGCTTGAAGACCTTGGTGGCCGTCTCACACCGGTACGCGATTGCCGGAACGCTGCTTCTTGGCACCGCGCTTGCTGGGGTCGCGGTCATCATTTTCGACTCCGTGGTGGGCAGGACCGGCGCCTGGATCGCCGGCGGGGTGACACTGGCAGCGCTCGCGGCGTGTTGGTATGCCATGCCGCTACGCGACCGCGGGTCGACCGACGCCACGTATTAGTGTTTGCGTCCCCGTAAGCAGGGGAACTCCTCGCCCATGTTGATCCGACGAATCGCACGACCGATGTTGTCCGCGGCGTTCATCAGCCGGGGTGTCGAGTCCCTGCGAAGCCCGAAACCCGCGGCCGACGCGGCCCGTCCCACGCTCGAGGGTCTGAGCAAGCTCCCGGATCCCGTCGGCACAAACGTTCCGTCCAACGCCGAAACCGTCGCCCGCATCAACGCCGCGGTCCAGATCGGTGGCGGGTTGTTGTTGGCCACCGGCAAGCTGCCGCGGTTGGCGTCGGCCGCGTTGGCGGCCAGTGTGGTGCCGGGAAGCCTTGGCGGACACATGTTCTGGAACCAATCCGATCCTGGTCGCAAGGCCGACGAGCGACGCGCGTTCCTCACTGACGTCAGCCTTATCGGCGGGCTGATCATCGCCGCCGCCGACACCGAAGGCAGACCCTCACTGGGCTGGCGCGGAAGGCGCGCTGCACAGAAGGTGTCGGGTGCGGTCGTGGCGGCGCTGCCCGCAGGAGCGGCCGCAGGCGGAACGCTCGCCGATAGCGCCTTTGCCGAGAAGCTCGGTCACGGACTCCATGTCGGCGCTGAACGTGGCCGCGAGCTGGCCCATGTGGCCGCCGAACGCGGGGCGGAGTGGGCCGAGGTGGCGCGCGAACGTGGCCCGGTGTTGGCCGAAGCCGCGCGCGAACGCGGGGTCGAACTGGCAGATGTCGCACGCGAACGCGGTGCGGAGTGGGCCGAGGTGGCGCGCGAACGTGCACCAGAACTGGCCGAGGAGGCTCGCGCACAGGTCAAGCAGGGCCGCAGTCGCTGGCGTTCGTGATCACCACGCGTTAAACGCCTCTTACGTTCAACTGCCGGCGGTACATTGACCCGATGACAGCTGGCGATTTTCAACCACAGCCCGGACCGTACGGCGAATCGGGTGGCTACCCGCCACCGTCTGGCGGGCAGGAAGCCGGCGGCCTGGGTGTTCGCTTTGGCGCGCGATTCATCGACGGGGTCCTCGTCGCGATCGTGAGCTGGATTCTGATCTTCGCCACGAGCACGTTGTCCAATTACTGGGTGACCGGGCTGTTCACGGGTCTGCTGACGTTCGTCTACTTCCTGGTATTCGAGGTCACGCAGGGCTGGACACCCGGCAAGAAACTGCTGGGCCTGAGCGTGCGTGGCCCCGGCGGAGCACCGAAGCCCACCGCCCAGCAGTCGGCGATCCGCAATTCGTGGACGCTGCTGCCGATCATCCCGTTCCTCGGCGGACTGCTCGGGGTTGTCGCCATCATCGTGATCGCGGTGACCATCAACGGCAGCCCGACCAAGCAGGGCAAGCATGACGAGCTTGCGGGCGGTACGCAGGTCGTAAAGGGCTGACCCCATTCACGTTTGACACTGCCGGCTCCTTACCGTGCCGACGTGTCACGTCACGGACCACAAGGCCAGGCTGATCACAAACGCGGTCAGGCCCAGCGTCGTCTCCATGACGGTCCAGGTCTTGAGGGTCGTCTTCACGTCCATCCCGAAGAAACGGCTCACCAGCCAGAACCCCGAGTCGTTGACGTGGGAGAGCACCGTTGCACCCGCAGCGATGGCGACCACCAAGAGCGTGAGATGGAAGCTACTCAGGCTCGCTTCCGCGGCGGCGGCACCGAGCAGGCCGGCGGTCGTCGTTATCGCGACGGTCGCCGAGCCCTGTGCGACGCGAAGCAATGTGGCGATGACGAATGCCTGGAGTATCAGGGATATCCCAAGGTTCGAAAGTGAGCTGCTCAGTGCGTCTCCGATACCGCTCAATCGCAGCACGCCGCCGAACATGCCCCCGGCGCCGGTGATCAGAATGACCGTGCAGATCGGTCCGAGGGCGTTGTCGAAGATGTCGCTGACGTCGGCCATCGACCGGCCCCGCAACCCCAGCACCAGCGTGGCCACGAGCACCGTGATGAGCAACGCGACGGACGTGTTGCCGAGCAGCATTAGGTACTCGGCCCACGCCGCGCCCTCCTCGATCACGCCGGCGGTCGTCAGCGTCTTGAGCACGGTATTGAAGGAGATCAAGAAGAACGGCAGCAGCAACACGCCGAGCACTGTGGCGAAGGCCGGAGCCGTGCGGGTCGTCGGTGCCTGTGTCGCTGTGTGTCCGCCTGCGTCGCCGGCAGGCGCGATGCCGCCATCCTCGGTGTCCACGCCGCGCCCGCCGTTCATCGGACCGAACAATGCCTCGGGGATGTCGACATGTACTCGGCGCCCGATGAATTGGGATACCAGGTAGGCGCCGATGTACCACGACGCGATGGCGATGGGCGTGCCGACAAGCAATGTGAGCCCGATATTGGCTTCGAGTGCCTCGGCGGCCGCGACCGGTCCGGGGTGCGGCGGAACTATTGCGTGCATGGCGGCGAACGCGCCGGCGGCGGGGAACGCGTACAGGAGAAGCGATCCGCCGAAGCGGCGCGCGACCGTCATGATGATCGGCAGGAAGACGACCAGACCGGCGTCGAAGAAGATGGGGAAGCCGAAGATCAGCGCGGCGATACCAAGCGCGAACGGAGCCCGCTTCTCACCGAACCGTCCGATGAGCGTGTCGGCGAGAACCTGTGCGCCGCCGGTTACCTCGAGAAGTCGGCCGATCATGACGCCGAATCCGACCAGCAGGGCCACCGATCCGATTGTGTTCGAGAAGCCGAAGGCGAGCGCATCGGGTACGTCGCCGACGGGGATGCCGGCAGCCAGTGCCGTCAGCACACTCACTAGCACGAGCGCCACGAAGGCATGCATCTTGACCTTCATGATCAGAAACAGCAGAACGGCGACCGCCGCCGCCGCGATCAGCAGCAGAGTGGTGGCGCCGTATGCCGGCTCAATTGCTTCCACGAGTCCTCCGAACTAGTCAGCGCCCGGCGTGTTCCGGACGTTTACGGTTATTGCGCTGGTACAGCCGTCAGTCGACCGCGGCATGGCAGGTCGACGGGGTCATTGATTTTCCTGTTCGGTTGTGCGCGTGGTGGACACGACGTAGTTGTCGACGATGGAATCGATGTTCTGATCGACATCGATGACGGTGCCGCGTTCATCAGTCTCGAGCGGCTCGAGGGTGGCGAACTGCGATTGCAGCAACGAAGCGGGCATGAAATGACCCGGCCGACTTGCCTGTCGCCTGCCGATCACTTCCGGCGTCCCGCTGAGATGAAGGAACTCGACGTTGGGACAGTGCCGCCGCAACTGATCGCGGTACTTGCGCTTGAGGGCCGAGCAACTCATCGCGCCGCCGCCCTCGCAGTGCTCGGCCAGCCACATCCCGATGGCTTCCAACCACGGATAGCGGTCGTCATCGTTCAGCGGTTCTCCGGCTGTCATCTTGGCGATGTTGGCCGGCGGATGAAAGTCATCGGCGTCCGCGAACGGAACGCGCAGGCGCTGCGCCAGCGCCGCGCCCACGGTCGACTTACCAGAGCCAGATACACCCATGACAACTATTGGTGACGCCATACCCTCCACCTACCCGGTTGTGCTTGACGTCACACAGCATGCATCAATAGTCATACGATTGCAACCCTGTAGCGGAATCGTATGTTTTTAATAACCGCAGCAAAGCTATGACAGGATGTATAGGTGGCCGCGCAACCAAACGTCGGCGCCCTGCACGGGAATCTGCTCACCGCGCTGGGCACCGCCATCGTGTCCGGGGAGTACCAGCCAGGGCAGGTGATCACCCTGGAAGGGGTCAGCGCGCATCACGGGTTGTCCCGCAGCGTCGCCAGGGAGGCTATCCGCGTCCTGGAATCGATGGGCATGGTCGAATCGCGCCGCAGGGTTGGCATCACCATTCAGCCTTCGGAGAAGTGGAATGTCTTTGACCCCAGGCTGATTCGCTGGCGCCTCGAATCCGGCGATCGAGCGGCACAACTGGTGTCGTTATCGGAGCTTCGGCGTGGATTCGAGCCGGCCGCGGCGGCGCTGGCGGCCAGGCGGGCCGACCCTCACCAATGCCGGATCATGGCAGCGGCGGTGTCGGACATGGTCGTGCACGGCCGCTCCGGTGATCTCGAGGCGTATCTGTTGGCCGACAAAATCTTTCACCAGACCATGCTGGAAGCCAGCGGCAACGAGATGTTCCGCGCGCTCAATGGCGTCGTGTCCGAAGTGCTGGCGGGCAGGACTCACCACGGCATGATGCCCGCGGTACCCAACCCGACCGCCATCGACCTACACGATGAAGTCGCCCGCGCGATCCGGATGCGTGACCATGCCGCCGCCGAACGGGCCATGCGCGCAATCATCGATGAGGCGGCATCGGCCGTCGCCGACGAGTTCGCTTAGCCCTCTTAGGCTTTCGGCGTGTAGCGGTAGTTGATCTTGCTTCCCGCGACCGTGGTCACAGTTAGCGTGAACGCCCTGGTTTCCGGACCCCGCACAACGGTGCAATCGACGGTGGTGCCTGGCTTGCCCTCCAGGTTTCCCGAGCACTCGGCAAAGTCCGGCCGCCGTCCGCCCTGCTTTTCGAACTCGTCGAGGAGCGAACTTTCGACCTCCGCCTTGGTCAGCATCGGCACCACGTCGAAGTTCATCATCAGACCCTCGACGCTGCCCACCTCGACGGTGCGTCGCAGCTTGACTCCCCCGGCGTCGACGTCACAGTGGGCCGCGGCGCCGACGTTGCCCTCCAGCCCCGTTGCACAGGCGACGGAGTCGACCGGCACCCCTGAGGCCCTGGTCACCAGCCGTGACACCGCCTTCTCGAGTTGTTCCTTGGACAGCGCCGGCGTCATCTCGTAGTCGATGGTGTCGCCGTCGACGCCGGTGACCGTGACGACGGGCTCGAAGCTGTTCGTCGAGCTGATCACCACTTCGCAGCGGGCGGTCTTGCCGACCTCGCCGACCAGATCCTGTGTGCAGGTCACCAACTCGGGCCGTTCACCGGCCTTGGTCAACCGGTCGGCGATATCCCTTTGCAGGGCACCCTTGGAGACCGTCGGGTTGCCGTCGGTGCCTGTCGCCACACTACATCCCGACACCAGTACACCCGCGCACACCAGGACACCCAGGGTTGAGGTCAGCGTTCGCATCGACCCGCCTCCTGGATGTTTGCTGCCGAACTACAGGCCGGCCGTTCGGTGGGACCTTAACAAGACGGCCGCTGATGTGATGATTAACTGCCAAAGTGGACAGAGAACCGACGTTGGCCCGCCGCTTTGTTGACCGCTTCGAACCGGTGCACGCCGTCACGTACTTCGCGCCCGAAGCCCGCAATGCCCTCGATGGGCTTGGCTTCCACGGGTTTTGGATGGGCTACTTCGCCGCCAGGTCCGCGCCGTTCGGCATCGTGCCGCCGGAAGTCGTGACCGCGACGTTCTACAACTTCACACCAGAGCGCGTCACCAAGTCACTGCGTGCGGCATGGGAGGTCGCCACACCGGCGGACGCGCTGCACGCCCGCCTCGAGTCGGCTGTTGCGGCGTTGCGCCGATATGGCGTCACCGATGACGAGGCGGATACCGCTGCCACGCTGGCCGCCAAGGCGGCGCGCGGCGCACCCCTGGACGGTCGGCCGCTCTTCGCGGCCAACGCCGCATTGGACTGGCCCGACGAGCCGCTGGCCAAGCTTTGGCACGCGGTCACCTTGCTGCGCGAACAACGTGGCGACGGGCATGTGGCCGTGCTGGCGGCGCATCAGGTGTCCGGTCGCGAATCCAATGTGTTGCACGCGGCCGCGGGGCGGGTGCCGCAGGAGATGATCATGCGCAGCCGTGACTACGACGACCAACTGTGGAATCACTACAGCGACCGCCTTGGCAGGCGGGGTCTGCTCGACGGGGACGGCCGGCTCACCGAAGCCGGGCGCGAGCTCAAGCAGCGCATCGAGGACGCCACCGACAGGATCGCCCTTACCGCGCTCGAACCCCTCGACGACACCGAGGTGGAGGCGCTCTTCGGTGCGCTGACCCCGATCACCCGCAAGGTGGTCGCCGCCGGCGACGTCCCGGTCGAAACACCCATGGGCCTGAGCCGCCACGACCTTCACGACGACAGCGCCCACCTGTCCTAACGCCGCCAGTCGCAGCCGGTCAGCTCCGCCGAGAGCTCCCACAGCGCACGGGCCATCGCCTGGTCACGCGCCTTGTCGCGCAGCTTTGTCACCCTCGGCCTGCCCAGCTGGTTGAACCGCGGCGCGAGGTACGTCCCGCTGGGCAGGTCGGTGGTGACCGCCTGGATGCTGGCGCGCGCGCCCTGCTCGGGGGTGTGCACGAAGAACCGTGGAGTGTTGTGCGTGGCCAGCCACCCGAGCATGCCCGTGCCGTGCCTGACGATGTCGGTGTCCGTCGCACCCGGGTCGGTCGCATACGCGCGCACGCCCCTTGCCGCCAGTTCCTGGACGAAGAGCATGACTGCGAGTTTGGATTCCGCGTAGCCCATCCACTTCGAGTACGTGCGCGTGTCCCCAGTTCAGATCGTCGAGGTGGATCCGGCCGAGCGCGTACAACGCGCTTGCCACCGAGATGACCCGGTCGGTGATCTTGTCGCCGAGCAGGCCCGTGAGAGCGAAATGCCCGAGGTGATTGATGCCGATGTTCGCCTCGAAACCATCGGCGGTGCGGGTCAGCGGCAGGCCCATCACACCGGCGTTGTTGACAAGTACGTCAACGGTTTCCACCGAATCCGCGAAGCGGTGCACGCTGGCCAGGTCTGCGAGGTCGAGGTGACGCACCTGTACGTCGCCCACCATCTCGGCCGCGGCCCGTTCGGCCTTTTCAAGGCTGCGGCACGCAATCACCACACTGTGGCCGCTCGCCGCGAGGGCGGCGGCGGTCGCCTTGCCGACGCCGCTGTTGCCACCGGTGACGATGATTTGCATGCCACACCTCCTCAGCGCGGGGCGTACATGATGATGCCGACGCCGAGAATGCAGATGGCGGCGCCTGCGATATCCCAACGGTCGGGTCGGAAGCCGTCGGCGACCATCCCCCACGCCAGCGAGCCGGCGATGAAGACTCCTCCGTATGCGGCCAGCACCCGGCCGAAATGCGCGTCGGGCTGAAACGCCGCGACAAACCCGTACGCGCCAAGCGCGATTGCGCCGGCACCGATCCACAGCCATCCGCGATGTTCGCGCACGCCTTGCCAGACCAGCCACGCCCCGCCGATCTCCAGCAGCGCCGCGAGCACGAAAAGGGCTATCGATTTGAGCACGGTCGGTTCCATTCCACCCACCCGACACCGGTGCGGCCGTCCGCGGTGGTCACGGCCGCCCAAGCCCGCGGAAAGTGACTGATGCGGCCGTCGGGCGATGTCAAAAGCACGGGAGCGTGCCCGCGAATGTCGATGGTCGCGGTGAGGTCGCCGGGCCTGAACGTCAGCGTGGTCGCCAGTGGTAAACCGTTGTCGGCGAATGTTTCTTGCGCCGTCACGGTCTGCAACTCGACGAGTGGCTCACCGGGCCGCTGCAGGTAGCCGATGCCCAGCGGCGGTGCTCCGGGTATGCGGAGATCCACCCCGTGGACGTGGCTTCCGTCGTCGAGGTGCAGAGCGCTCCACACCCAGTCCATCGCCCACCAGTCGCGCACCCCCCACGAGTGGTCACGCTGACCAGGAACATCGCCTATCGCAAACGTGTGGCCGTCGACGCTCACCTTGCCCGACACCGTGCACGGGATCTCGTAGCGCGGCGTTATCCGGTACTGGTAAGGCGTGCCGGTCGTCGCCCACGTCAGCTCCATCGTCATCTCGACGGGTCGGCCCTGCTTGTCGCGCAACAGGGTTGCGGGATCGTCGTACGCCTGTCCCGGCCCGCGCATCGAGACCCGATAGGTCCGCAGTGGTTCGGTGGCGTCGAGCGTCAGTTCGACGGCGCCGGTGTCCTGGAAGTCGACGAGCGCGAACGTCGGGATGTCGGGGCCGCACACCAGGCCGGTGATCCACGTGGTCTTCTGGTTGGGGATCAGCCCGAGCCGGATCCAGCCGCCGATCCCCTGGCCCTGATCGGCGAAGTCGAAGTACCAGCTCTCGCTCCACAGCGGCTCGTGGCCAGCGGGGTGGGCGGCTTCGTCTTCGGCACGTGGCATAAGTGGTTCGGCGACAGAAACTTTCGACGGCAACACGCTCAACGCACCGGTGTCCAACACATGCTGGCTATGACGCGCCAGCATCACCATGAACATCTCGTCGCCGCGGGCAGTGCGCTCGACGAGCATCGACGAGACGATTGCCATCATCACCCCGAAGAAGCTCTGCCGCCGCACCCCGTCGCGGACGTCCTCGATGCTGAGCGGCGCGTTCGCCCCCAGCGCGGTGTGGTAGGTGCTCAGCAGCTCGTCGTGGTGGGCCCTGCGCATGTCGATCGGCAGCGCGCACCCGAGAAAGTACGCGAGGTCCGTCATCGCAGGCCCCCATGTGACGGTCTGCCAGTCCACCACCGTCAGCGGTCGATCCGCACCCGCCTGCCCGAAAAGCATGTTGTCCAACCGGTAGTCGCCGTGCACGAGACTCTTTGTGCGGGCGGGCTCCGACTCGGCGGCGACGTAGGCGTCGAAGGCGCCGACCAGCCGATCACACACCTGGCGGTGATCGGTGGCGATCTCGTCGCCGTAGCGCTCGACAAAACCGGTGTAGAGCTGGCCGATCAGCGACTGGCTCAACGGCGACTCGCGGTTCAGCCAGCCCGCCTTGGCCATTGCCGTGTCGCCGAGCAGCGCTGCGTGCAGCCGGCCGAGTTCGGCGACCGCCAAACTCGCCTGTTCGATTGTCGCGCCCCGGATTTCGTCGCCGACGACAGCGGGGCCCGCATCACCCAAGAGCAGGTGAAACACCCCTGCGCTTTCGTCGTAAGCGGCGTCGAAGCACGGCGCGACCGGGCCGCCGAGGTTCGGCGCGACTTCGGTGTAGAAGCGCACTTCGCGTTCGTAGAGGCCCAGCGCCAGCCCGGTCTGCCTGCTCACCGGATCGGTGGCCGCGACCTTGAGCACCACCGACCGCGGTCCTGCCTGCCCGTCCGAGTAGGTCAGTGCGACACGGTAGCACTCGCTCATCTGTCCCGTGCCGATACGCTCGCAGTCGAACGCCGCGACGGTGCCTGCGCCGATGGATGCGGTGAGCCATTGGGCCGTCAGCTTCCACGGCCGCTCGACAATGTCAGTGGTGCGCACTGGTGCTCGGGGTATGGCAGGTGTCCGGCGGTGTCCCGACCACATCCAGCGACGGGTTGCGGTCGAAGAATCCGAACGGCTTGAGCCAGAACGACACCACGTCCACGGGCATCACCGGCCAGTCCTCCGGCCGGGTGATGTGGTGGATACCGAAGACGTACCACAGCACCACGTCGGTGTTGTCGATCGACCTGTTGGCCAACGTCCACCGGCCCAGACCGGTGTCCCGCGTCGACTGATTCACAAATTCCCCTGCCGGCCAACGCTCATCGGGGTGATTCGGCGTCACCCACAGCGTGTGCGCGATGACACCGGCACGTTCGAGGACCGGCGAGTCGGGGTCGAACATCGGCGGGATCGCGCCAGTCGGCACCAGCTTGTACGCCGGGTGGGTGCCGAGCCCGTTGACGACGTTGGGGTTCACCACCTTCCATGCGCGTTGGGTCGCGAAATTGACGTCCTGCTTGGCCTGGCTTTCGGTGTGCAGCGGATGGTTGCGGGTCACCAGCGACAGCCCGTACGGATTGTCCGGGCCCATCGGCTCGGCATGCGACTCCGTCATGACCACGGTGTTGTCGGTGCCATCGATGTCCATGTCCAACCGGGCGACCAGGAAGTGCTGGTGATACGGCGCATACGTGCGTTCGTCGACCAGCGTCCCGTTGGGGTGGGCCTGGCCAGGGGCCACCGGTGTGGTCACCATGATGCCGGTGGCGCGCACCTCGCATTCGATGTTGCCGTCCTGGTACAGGCGCCAGTAGACCAGGTATTCGTAGTTGGCGACGGTGACGTGGAACGACACCGTCAGTCGCCGCATGCGGCGCACTTCGGCGCCGATCTCGTGGTCGACGTGCTTCCACAGCACGGCGTTGTCCTCTTCGTGGATGCAGATCGCGTTCGTGATGGTGTACGGCTCGCCCTTGCTGTTGTGCAAAACCGCATCCAGATACCGGATCTCGCCGAGGCAGTCGCAGCCGAGCTCGAGGGAGGTGGTCATGAAGCCAAGGCCCCACTCACCGATATCGAACGCCGTGCGCCGGTAGTGGTCCGGCGAAGAATCGCGGTAGGGCACGATCATCTCAGCGAACGACATCCGGTGCGCCACTGAGCGATCCCTGTCGCCATCGCGGTAGCGAACGGTGTGCAGGGTCATCCCCTCACGATGGTTGAAGCCGATGCGCAGCGACCAGTTCTGCCATTGCAGAAGGTTGCCGTCCAGCGTGAACGACGGCCCCTCGGGTTGGCTGATATGCAGCGGCTTGAGTGGTTCACGGCTCGATGATGAGCGGATGTGTTCTGGAATGCGCTGCGGCACATACTCGCCCATCACGTCGGGCATGTCGGCACCAGCCCCAGAAAACGGACCAGTGTCTTCGACCCGCAGCAGCTCCATCGAATTGAGGTCGACGACGCAGTGCAGTCCGCTGACCAGGTTGGCATAGGGGTTCGCACCTGGTCCCGCCTTGAGCCAGCTGTCCGACCAGCCAAGGCGCCGGTCGCGGTATTCCGGAGGGGCCACCGCGTTGCCATAGGTCCAGGTGTCGAAGAACACCAGATCCATATCGGAGACGCCGCGTTTGCCAAGTGCGGCGATGACATCTGGGTGGTTGCGCAGCAACTGATCGCACTCGACGAACTCATCCACGGTGAAGTTGGCCTGTACCCCGGGAATGTGCTCGAACGATTCGACCCGGTCGTCGGTCAGCGACACCACGCTCTTGTAGGTGGCGTTGCTCGAGCGCTGGAGGCAGATGACGCCCGCACGCCGCACCGGCTGCGGTCCCCCGTCGTCGAACGCCTGCAGCTCGGCCTTACTTGGCTCAGCCAGTTCGATGGAGGCGAACCGCCATCCGTCGCCTACGCCGTGCTCGCGTCGCAGGATTGACGCGACGGCCGTGAACTCGTCTTCGCTGAGTGGATCCAGGGGGTATGCCACGCGATTACGCAATCACATCCCTGCCATGCCGCGCAGCGATTTCCGCCCAGGCGAGGAGATTCAGCGGGCGGCCAGCGAGAACCCTTCCCACGCCTGGCGGCGGTCGGCATGCGGGTCGTATTCGATCCGGGGCCGGCTGTCGAAAACCCGGACCGCGCGGTCGGCGCTGGTGTACGCCGGCCAGTCGGCGCCTGGCACACCGTCACGGGCGAATGCGCGCCAGCGGGACTGCACGTCATCGCTGACCCGCAGGGCGGACCGTCGGTCCGCCGCCGCGGTGAGGAGCCGTCCGAACTTCGTGCGGTACACGTCGAACACCGCAAGCAACTCGGTGGCGTGCGTGGCACCAAGGCCTGACCAGCGAAGGGTGCGCGTCGCGTAGTCGTAGCGGTACAGGTAGGTGGGCGCATGCCTGCTGTGCGCCTCGGCAATCGCCCACGCGGCGGACCCGAAGGCGAAGTCGCCGCCGAACTGTATGCACGCCGCCTGATCCGGATAACCGGGGTACGCGGAGGTAATGCGTTCGCGCTCAACGGGTTCCGCCTCGGCCAGCAGCCGCTCGATCATCGGCTCGGTCATCGGCAGCAGCTTGAGGAACCGACCGAAGAGTCTGGCCTCCTCGGCGTTGGTGCCGACGATGAGCGGCACGCGGTGGGCCTTGCCGTCACGCATCGCCTCGACAGGGTCCAGCGGCAGATACTCGGTGCCACGAGTGGGGCCTGCCGCGAACGCGCCGAGCATCTCACGCTGCCCCTGCACCACCAGCTTGCCGAACGCGCTCACCAGATCAGCTGGACTGGCCGCCATCGCGGCCGCCGCTCCGTCCTGCTTGCCTGCTCCGAGCAGGGCCGCGAACTTCTCCGCGTATTCGACCGCCACGTCGGGGGTACGTACCATTCCCGCCGCCGTACTTTCCGAGATCGCATGGGCAAAAAGGCCTTTGGCGGCAGGGACGGCGAGCAGCGTGGCAACCGCGTGCGCGCCGGCACTCTCGCCGAAGATCGTCACCTTGTCGGGGTCGCCGCCGAATACCGCGATGTTGTCCCTGACCCACCGCAGCGCCATCACGAGGTCGCGCAGGTACAGGTTGTCGTCGATGGTGACGTCCTGGTTGGACAGCGACGACAGGTCCAGGCATCCCAGCGGGCCGAGCCGGTAGTTCACCGAGACGAACACGCACCCCTTGCGGGCCAGCGCCGCACCGTCATAGATCGGGGTGGCCGAGCTGCCCATAAAGTAACCGCCGCCGTGGATGAACACCATGACCGGCAACGGAGCCTCTGGCGGTCTCTTCGGCGTCGTGACATTGAGCGTCAGGCAATCCTCGCTCATCGGCTGATACTTGCCGGGGGCCAGGATCGTGTAAGCGCGCTGCTGCGGCGCGCAGTAACCGAAGCCGTGGCAATACCGAACACCCGGCCATGGCTCGACCGGTTGCGGAGCGCGCAACCGCAGCCGACCCACGGGCGGGCGGGCGTAGGGAATGGCTCGCCAGCGGTTCACCCCGTCGCGCGTGAAGCCCTCGACGGTCCCTGAGGCGATGGTCGCGCGGACGGTGTGTTCGTGCATTGCTCGACGGTAGCGAATGAGCCATGGTCGCCGTGCCTGACCGGAGAACCCGTGTCGGCCCGCTAGCCTGGCTGGTATGCGGATGGTGGGGCTGGTCGCGGTATCTTTGCTGGTAGCGGGGTGTTCACCGGGGGGTGACGAGGCTGCCGAGCGGATCAAGCCGGTGCCGTCGACCTCGATGCCGACCACGTCTAGCCAGCCGTCAGCCGCCGCACCGACCTCGACGAAACCCGCACAGCCACCGCAGCCGGGCGCGCCCATCGGCGCCGTGATCGCGTGGATCGAAGCAGGCAACCCCGCCGATGCCGGCGGCTATCACTCCGCGGCCCGTGACGGGCAGACGACAGAGCTTGGCGAGGACGTCGCGTTCCGCTCGGGCACCACCAACTGCATGACCGACTCCCGCAACGCCGACGGCGCGCTGGCGTGCCTCGTCGATCTGATCGACCCTCCGCCGCAGCCTGCGGACGTCTACGGAGAGTGGAAGGGCGGCTGGGCGGATTTCGCGGGGCCGACACTGGAAGTCGGCTCGGCACACGGTGATCCAGGCCGGTTCGCCACCGGTACTGGTGCAGAGCTGGCCTCCGGCGAAGCGCTGGAGTTCGGTGACTACCGTTGTCGCGCGGACCGGGCCGGGGTGTTCTGCGTGAACTATGCGCACCAGTCGGGGGCGCGGTTCAGCGATGCCGGGATCGAAGCGTTCGGATGTTTGCAGAAGGTGACACCGCCTGCGGACATCGGCATCAAGTTCAGCTGCTGACCTGTCGAGTCAGGCGGCGCCGTGTGCCCGTGCCTTGTCCCTGGCGCGGTCCGGATAGATCTGGGTCATCCCGATCGCCCCGACGATCACCACAATCGGGATCACCGCCTTGGTCCAGTCGACGGTCGCCGGGGCCATCACCGCGACATAGCCAAGGACCGCGATGAGCGCGAACACCAGCGCCCACATCAGGGTGAGCACCCGGTTGGTGCGGCGAAATGCGGCTCTCTCCCACTCCTGCCGGGGCGCCGACTGCGGCGCGTACTGCTCGGTGAACGGCACAAACGCCAGCGAGCCAAGTGCCATCGCCGCCAACGCGCCTGCGGAAAGGGTGGTGGCGTGGCTGTCCATCCAGTCGCGATCCTGCGCCCCGACGATCATGCCTGCGACGGTCACCGCCACGAAGAACACGATGGTCACCACCTCGAGCAGCCGTGGGCCGCCCCGGCCCGCCGACACCCCGAGGATCAGCGCCGCGACCACCGCGCAGATCGCGCCGAACATCCACGTGCTCGGGCCGTCGGCGACTACCCAGTAGATGATCCACGGCACAAACCCGACAAACGGGCTGCGCTCGAACCAATCGTCCACACCTCAGCTTGACTGGTTCTCCCGCCGAGCAGACGCAAACTCGCACGATTCGGTGCGCAATCGTGCGAGTCTGCGTCTGCTCGCACGTGGCTGCCGAGCTGGGACAGCCGCGATTGTGCCGTTTCGTACGCGCAGCAGGCGTGTCGCGTACGACACCACACATTCGGCCGAATTTGGCCTTATGGCGCAGCCGCCCCTACCGCTGCTCGCGGGGATCATGCGACGCCTTTCTGCTTCAGCAGCGGCAATACCCCCTCGGCGAACCAGTAGGCCTCCTCCAGATGCGGGTAGCCCGACAGGATGAACTCGTCGAAGCCCAGCGAGTAGTACTCGTAGATCAGGTTCGCGACTTCCTCGTGGCTGCCGACGAGCGCGGTGCCAGCGCCACCCCGGACCAGCCCGACGCCGGCCCACAGGTTGGGGTAGATCTCCAGGCTGTCCACCCTGCCGCCGTGCAACGCGGTCATTCGACGCTGCCCCTCGGACTCCGAACGAGCATGCAGCTCAGTGGCTTTGGCGATCTGTTCGGCAGAAAGCTCTGCAAGCAGTTCATCGGCGACCGCCCACGCCGCCGCGGAGGTGTCGCGGCTGATGGTGTGCAGCCGGATGCCGAACCGCACATTGCGACCACGCGCTTCGGCGAGTTTGCGGACCTGTGCGATCTTGGCCGCCGCGGCCTGCGGAGGTTCGCCCCACGTCAGGTACACGTCGACGTACTCGGCGGCGATCGGAAGGGCGGCCGCCGACGAACCTCCAAAGTAGATCTGCGGCAACGGATCCGGTGGCGACGACACCCTGGCGTCCTTGACGGTGTAGTGCTGTCCTTCGAAGTCGAGCGACTCCTGACGCCACAGCGAGTTCACAATGTGCAGAAACTCCCCCGTGCGCCCGTAGCGCTCGTCGTGGCCGAGCCAGTCGCCGAACCTCTGCTGCTCGACGTCGTCGCCGCCGCTGACGATGTTGAGCAGCACCCGGCCCTCCGAAAACCGCTGCAGCGTCGCGGTCTGCTGTGCCGCCAACGTCGGTGGCACCAGCCCCGGCCGAAACGCGACAAGGAACTTGAGCCGCTCGGTTTCGGCCAGCAGTGCCGACGCGGTCAACCATGCGTCCTCGCACCACGTTCCCGTCGGGGTGAGCACACCTTCGTACCCGAGCCGGTCGGCGGCGCGGGCCACCTCGGCGAGATACCGTCGGGTCGGCGGGCGGTAATTGGCAGGCAACGTGTGATGTGACGACGCGTGCGAAGCGCCGACGATGGACCTGCTGTCGCCGTTGGTTGGCAGGAACCAGAAGAATTTCCCGGGCATTTCACTCCTAATTGGTGCTGATGAGCAGGGGCCGCAGTGCGTCGTTGTATCGCTTGTCGACCCAGTCGGCCAACTTCGGTGCCGCCGGGATCTGCTTCGACTCGGCGAACAGGTCGGCCAGCTTCTGCTCGGAGGCCACCACGTCGTCGTCGAGTTCGGTGGGCAACCGCAGGCTGCGGCCCTGCGCGACGGCCGCCACCTTCGGGTCGAGACCGACTGCGGCGGCATAGCTTTCGGCCCATTGCGCAGGGTTGTCCTTGGCCCAGCGAGCCGCCTTCTCGAACCGCACCAGCAGGTCGGACAACGCGGTGTTGCGTTTCGGGTCGGCGAGCGCGGCGTCGGAGGCGATGCCGAACCAGTAACCGTTGGTGACGCCCTTGGCCTGCCCGATGCTGCGCACCGGCAACTGCTGTTCGGCCTGCGCGGTGTACGGATCCCAGATCGCCCACGCATCGGCTTCCCGCTTGGTGAACGCCGAAAACGCGTCGGCAGGCTGCAGGAACACCAGCGTCACATCGGCGGGCGTCAACCCGGCCTTCTGAAGCTGGCCGAGGATGTGACCGTGGGCCGAGCTGCCCTTGCCCACCGCTACACGCTTGCCGCGCAACTCGGCGATCGACTGGATCGGCGAGTCGGCGTGGACCAAGACCTGATCACCAACGCCCCCACCGTCATACGCCGCCACTACCTTGATGTTGGCGTTGGACGCCGCGCCGAAGATCGGCGGGCTGTTGCCCGTGATCGCGAAGTCGATCTTTCCCGCGGTGGCGGCTTCGATCTGCGGCGGCCCGGAGGTGAAGGTGGAGAACGAAACTTGGTAGGGCAGGTCGTCCAACGCGCCTGCGGCGCGCAGCAGCGACTCGGTGCCACCCTTTTGATCCCCGACGTTCAGCGTGAGCCCCGACAACTCCGAGAGCGGCACCGTTTCGGGCGCCGCCTGCGCTCCGGAGCTGTCCTCTCGAGACACGCAGCCGGTGAGCAGCAGGCTCAGCAGTGCGATGACTGCAACGACTCTGGACATGGCAGTCCCCCTCTCTTGCTTGGGTATTGGCTTTTAGATGTGAACGCCGAGCTTGTCGAGCAGCTCGGCGCGATAGTGCTCGCCAGGCACGGACTGCCGTGGGTCGTCGATGTCGAGCGTGTGGATGACCTTGCCGGCCTCAAGGACCAGCACCCGGTCGGCAAGCGCGACGGCTTCGTCGACGTCGTGGGTCACGAGGAGCACACCGAAGCCGTGCTCACGCCAGAGGTCGAGCAGCAATGCGCGCATGCTCAGCCGGGTCAGCGCGTCGAGCGCGCCGAATGGCTCGTCGAGCAACAGCAGGTCCGGCTCGGCCACCAGCGCCCTGGCCAGCGAAACACGTTGCGCCTGACCACCGGACAGCGTAAGCGGCCACACCTCGGCGCGGTCGGCGAGACCGACGTCGGCCAGCGCTCGGTCGGCGCGCTCTTGCTCCTGCGACTTCGACAGCCTGCTGCGGGTCAGTCCGTAGGTCACGTTGGTGCGCACGTCCCGCCACGGAAACAGCCGAGGTTCCTGGAACGCCAGCGCCGGTGCGCCGGTCACCGCACGGTCACCGGTGTGATCGGTGGACAGTCCGGCCAGCACGCGCAGCACCGTCGACTTGCCAGAGCCACTGCGGCCGATCAGCGCGACGATTTCGCCGCGGCTGATCCGAACCGAGACGTCGGTGAGCACGTGATGGTCGCCGTACCACTTGTTCACCTGGCGCAGTTCGCCTGCGCTGTGTGTTTGGCGTTCGGGGGCAATGGTCATGAGCGGTACCTCAGTGCTCGGCGTTCCAGTGCGCGCACGATGGCATCGGTGCCGATGCCGAGCATGGCGTACACAATCAGCCCGAAGATGATGATGTCGATGCGCAGAAAGTCGCGGGCGTTGTTGATCAGGAAGCCAATCCCCTTGTCGGCGTTGATTTGTTCGGCCACGATCAGCGTCAGCCAGGCGATGGCCAGTGACTGGCGCGCGCCGACGAGAACTTGGGGCGCGGCGCTGGGCACGATGACGGTTCTGAACCGCTGCCAGAACGAGAAGCCGAGCACCTGAGCGGTTTCGAACAGCTTCGGATCGACCTGGCGGATCGCCGAGAACGTGTTCAGATACAACGGAAAGCTCACCCCGAGCGCGACCAACAACACCTTGGGTAGCTCACCGATACCAAACCACAGGATGAACAACGGAATCAGGCCGAGGTGCGGCAGGGCGCGGATCATCTGCATCGGCGGGTCGACGGTCGCCTCGAACCAACGGGACAACCCGACCGCGGTTCCAAGGGCCACGCCGATGAACCCGCCGAGCAGCAGCCCTTCTAGGACGCGGAGCCCGGATACTCGCAGCGCGTCGGCCAGCTGCCCGCTCTCGATCAGCTCGATGCCGGCCTGGAATATCAACGACGGCGCGGGCAGCACGTCCTGCGGGATGAGGCCGGCGGCGCTGCCCACCTGCCACACGGCGAGCAGCACGAACGGTGAAGCCAGCCGGATCAGGCCCCACTTGCGCTGGCTCCGTCTGCGATTCACGGTGGTGGCCGTCGCCAAGGGGGCGGCCAACGCGGCGGAACTTGTCACGGTTCCTCGACGCTACGTACCGCCGCCGTGGCGTTGAAGGGTTTGACTCTCGGTGAAGTAAACGGCCCGCCGGAGACCGTCGAGACGGTCAGCCGGCGGGCCGCTTTCGGGGTTTGGTCAGCCGAGCCGGAACTTGCCGGTGACGAGGGTCGGGGTCACGTCCCGGCCGTTGATCGTCGACTTCGCGTTCTTGTTCGACAGGAACTCGATCTGGCTGGCCTGCTGCAGCTGGCGCGAGTTTCGTACCTGCGTGCGGAACTGCTCCGCGTTGAGTTGCTGCAGGTCGGACTCCTCGAGTTTCTGACCGGTGCTCGGGTCGAACTGGACTCCGATCGCCGAGAGGTCCTCGCGGACCACCCAGGATGCCCGCACACCGTCGGCATCAGCGGTGTACATGCCTGCCACACCGGAGACCGGCGCCGCGGTGAACTGGTAGGCGACACCGTTCATGGTCAGATCGCCCTTGACGTCGGTGCCGTCGACCTGTGCCGTGAGGGTGTCACGGAACCTGGACTTGAGGTCGATCTTGCCGTCGGTCTGGTTACCGAAGAACCAGGCCTCGTCGTCGGTGCCGTTGCAGGCGTAGGCGGCGACGTCGGTGCCGTCGACGGAGATGCCGATGGTCATCGTCTTGCCGTCGGCCGCCTTCATGTCGGCGACGTATCGGGCCGACTGCGGGAACGCGGATTCGGTTGCGGTGGTGGTGGCCGGGGCCGGCGTGGGGCTGGAGGTGGCTTCGGTGGACGTGCCGCCGGAGCAAGCGGACATGGTGCCGAGGGCGACCAGCGCGCTGACACCCACAAGTAGGGTGCGAAGGTGCTTTTTCATGTGCCAAGCATGAATGGCCCACGGCCGCGGCACATGAAGAATGTATGGAGATTGTATGGAGAACAGAGGCGAATAGGGGCAACGACCGGCAAATGACGATCAGATTGCCAGGAACGCGTCGACCTCGTCGCAGAACATCCGCCACGCGGGTTCGGTCGCGGTCAGCAAATGGTTGTTGCTGGCGAGGGCGACCAATCGGGAATTCGGGATCAGGGCGGCCAGTTCCTCGCCGTAACGCATCGGGACCCGGTGGTCGTCGCGGGAATGCATGATCAGCGTCGGGCACGTCACTTCGCGCGCCTCGTCGCGCACGTCGATGCGGCCGAACTGCTCGAGAAACCGCACGGCGTTCTCCGGTGACGTGGTGCGGCGTTGCAGCTGATCGAAGGCCGCCCAGTCGGCGCGGGTGCCGTCGGGCCGGAACTGCGCGGCGAACACCTGCCGGAACGCGGGGTCGTCGCGGCCCCATCCGACCCGCGCCAACTCGAGATCCAATGCCGCAGCGCGCTTTTCGTCCTCGCCAATGGCCCGCACCGCACGGCCGCGCGCGTATGCGCTGCACAACACGAGCGCGCTGACCCGCTCGGGGTGGCGGGCGGCATAGGCCACCGCGACGGCGCCACCCTGCGACACGCCAAGTAGCGGGAAGCGCTCGAGGCCAAGCGTCTCCACCACCGACTCGAGATCGGTCACCCAGTCGTCGAACGTGAAATCCGTTGCGTCCCAATCGGACAGACCGCAGCCACGCTCGTCGTACCGAATGAACCGGTGGTTTCTCGAAAGGTCGCGGACCCAGTGTTGCCACACCGGGCTCTCGACGTCATAGCCAAGGTGGGTCATCCAGTTTGCCGCCCGCACCAGCGGCTGCCCCTCCCCTGCCACCGCGTACGCGAGGCGAACACCGTCGGCCGCGCGGCAGAACGCGATGTGCTGGCGGGGCGGCTCGGGCTCCACAGGGGCCTCGGCGGGCGGGGCGGTCGGGGCGTCGGCAAGGATCGTGCCGACGAACTGATAGCCGCGGCCGCGGACTGTCCTGATGTAGCGCTGCGATTCTCCGTCATCGCCAAGGGCCCGTCGGGCCGCCTTGATCCGACTCGTCAACGCCGCTTCGCCGACAAATCGCCCGCCCCACACGGAGTCGAACAGCTCCTCTTTGGTGACGCACCGGTGGTGATTGCGAATCAGCATGGTCAGCACGTCGAACACCTGCGGTTCGACGCGGATCACCGCATCGTCGGAGCGAAGTTCATAGCGCTGGGTGTCAAGGACGAACCCGTCGAGGCGCCACACACCGTCCACAGTTGCCGGCGTCGATTCTGGCGTGGATATGGGCACCGCGTTCCCCATTCGGATTGTCGTTGGCAATCGTAAAACGGAGGACTGCCCCACAACGTTCAGCGCGGCGAGATTTATCGGCTAACGCCAGCCGTCGGCCGCCTTCGCGGCGCGGATCAGCGCGTCGCACAGTTCTCGCAGTTCTGTGCTCTTGGCCCCCTCTTCGACCGCGATCGCGACATCCTCGGCGGCGCACCTGACCTGGTAGACGCGGTCGGAGAGCTCGGCGGCCTCGTCGGCGGTCAGCACGATGGAGTCCGGCGCCAACGAGGTCCCCTTGACCATCGCACGCTGCTCATAGGCGCGTTGCCGGCAGGATTGTCGGCAGTACTGCCGCCGGCGACCGAGCCCGACGTCAGCGACTTCACGACCACACCAGCGACAGGGTTGGGGCTTGAGACGACGTACCACGGACCAGACTGTAAACCGGCGGGCCCGCAGATCCCGGTATCATGAACGGTCGAGTCGGGAACTGCGTGTCGTGCTGCTGCGTTGATGATCCGGACAAATAGCAAATTGAGGAGTATTGACGATGGCTGATCGTGTCTTGAGAGGCAGCCGGCTCGGAGCCGTGAGCTACGAGACGGACCGCAACCATGACTTGGCGCCGCGTCAGGTCGCCAAATACCGCACCGACAACGGCGAGGAGTTCGACGTCCCGTTCGCCGACGACGCCGAGATCCCCGGCACCTGGCTGTGCCGCAACGGCATGGAGGGCACCCTGATCGAGGGTGACGTGCCGGAGCCGAAGAAGGTCAAGCCGCCGCGCACCCACTGGGACATGCTGCTGGAGCGCCGCTCCGTCGAGGAACTCGAAGAGCTGCTCAAGGAGCGCCTCGACATCATCAAGACCCGCCGCCGCGGCTAGGGGTTAACGCATCACGCCGCGGGCGCGGTCCAAGCGCCCGCGGATGCCCCATTCCGCGACCTTGAACAGGGCTTCGCGAATGTTGGATCCGCTCATCTTGGACTGACCGAACTCGCGCTCGGTGAAGGTGATGGGGACTTCGACGACGTCGAATCCGTTGTTGATCGTGCGCCAGGTCAGATCGATCTGGAAGCAGTAGCCCTTCGAATCGACCGCGGCAAGGTCGATCTTCTCGAGCACTTCGCGCCGGTAAGCGCGATAGCCGGCGGTGATGTCGTGGATATCGACGCCAAGCAGGATGCGCGAGTAGCCGTTAGCGGTGCGCGATAGCACCATCCGGCGCCGCGGCCAGTTGCGCACCTCGCCACCCGGGACGTAGCGCGAACCGATCGCGAGGTCGGCGCCGCCGTCGACCGCATCGAGCAGCCGGTCCAATTGTTCGGGCGGGTGGCTGCCGTCGGCGTCCATCTCCACCAGTACCGAGTATTCGCGGTTCAGTCCCCAGGCAAAGCCCGCGAGGTACGCCGCGCCGAGTCCACCCTTGGCGGCCCTGTGCATGACATGCACGCGGTCCGGGTCGGCAAGGGCCAGTTCGTCGGCCAGCTCGCCAGTGCCGTCCGGGCTGCCGTCGTCGACGATCAGGATGTGGACGTCCGGCTGTGACTTGTGCACGCGTCCGACGATCAGCGGCAGGTTCTCCCGCTCGTTGAAGGTCGGGATGATGACCAGCGTGCGCTCACTCGGGCGTGGGATGCCCGGGCCCGTACTCATACGGCTCCTTTTTTGCTACTGCCCCGGCGGAGCCGACGCACGAAACTTCCATTGTGCAGTATTGCGGCGATCACAGCGGCAAGTCCGACGCTGACCAGTAACGCCTGCACGATCGGCCCCCATCGGGTGGCGGGTGTGAGCTGCGTCTTCAGCCGCACCTGGGCGTCCAGGTAGGCGGGCTCGAAGAACGCGGTGCGGGCCAGCTCGTGGCCGTTCGGGGCGATGACGGCGCTGATCCCCGTGGTGCCCGCCACCACGACGTAGCGGTCGTGCTCGACGGCTCGCAGCCTGCCGAAGGCCAGCTGTTGCTCGCTCATCGCCTCGTCGAAGGTGGCGTTGTTCGTCGGCACGGCCAGCAGTTGGGCGCCGCTGAGCACGGATTCGCGGGCGGCGCGGTCGAAGATCACTTCCCAGCAGGTGGTGACGCCGATCGGCACACCGGCCGCTTGCACCACCCCGTTGCCGTCGCCGGGCACGAAGTAGCCGGCCCGTTCGGCGTACGGCGACAGCTTGGCGAAGAAGCTGCGCCACGGCAGGTACTCCCCGAAGGGCTGGACGATCTTCTTGTCGTGGCGATCCGCGGGACCGGTCTCGGGATTCCAGACGATCACCGAGTTCGTCGAAACGGGGTTGTCGCGGCGGTAGCCCGGTGCCGCGACGACGCCCCCAACCAGGATCGGTGCGTCGATTGCCGCCGCGGCGGTGGAGATCTGCTGATTGGCGTCCGGGTTGGCCAGCGGATCGATATCCGAGGAGTTCTCCGGCCAGATGACGATCATCGGCTGCGGCACCTTGCCCGCGCGCACATCTTCGGCGAGGGCGGTGGTTTCGCGGACGTGATTGTCGAGGACGGCCCGGCGCTGCGCGTTGAACTCCAGCCCAAGCCGCGGCACGTTGCCCTGAACGGCGGCCACCGTGATGGCCTGGTCGTCGCCGGCCCCGACACCGGACTTCCGCACGTTCGGCCACGCCAGCGCCGTTGCCAGCAGCACGACGCTGATACACACCCCGGCCAGCACGACGGCCGGTGGTGCGTTGTTCTGTTTGGCTTTGCCGCGTCGCCACCACTGCACGGTCTCGAAAGCGATTGCGGCCATGCTGAATCCGATCAGCACGACCGCGAACGACAGCAGCGGCGCACCGCCGAGTTGGGCGATTGGCAACATCGGACTGCCGGTTTGACTGAAACCCACTATTCCCCAAGGGAATCCACCGAAGGGCACCGTCGACTTGAGCCACTCCTGGGCAGCCCACAGCCCGGAGAACCACAGCGGCCAGCCGGGCAGTCGCCGGACCACGACGGCGAGCAGGCCGAACAGAGCGGGGAACAGCGCCTCCATGATTGACAGGGCGATCCACGGGAACGGACCGACGAGTCCACTGATCCACGGCAGCAGCGGAAGGTAAAAGACCAGCCCGAACAAAAACCCGTACCCGAACCCGCCGGCAAGCGTGGTGGTTTCGCGCGTCAGCACCCAGGCCAGCGCCACGAACGCGAAGAATGCGAGGAACCACCACCCAACCGGCGGGAAGCTCAGGCACAGCGCAATCCCGCCGACGATCGCGGCACTCAGTTGCGGCAGCCGATCGACTACTCCTGCGCGAACAGACGCGAATGTCCCCGAAAACCGGCGCGCCGGGGAGCTTTTGCGGCTGCTCGCCACGGATTGCGCAGCAATGGATTGCTCAGCCATGAATGACGGCACCTCGATGCACCGTCTGACGGCACTGAGGCATCCTGCCGTCGAGGCGCGGCAGCGCCGGTACCCGCGAGCTTCTTTCGGTGGACCAGCGTTGCACCGCGTCGGCGGGCGCACTCACCTCGAACTCGTCGGCCTCCCACACGGCGTACGACGCGGGAGCGCCGGGAACCAGGGTGCCGGTCACGCCGTCGTTGACCCCACCTGCCCGCCACGCGCCGCGGGTGGCCGCGGTGAACGCCGCCCTCGCCGAAACTGCGCTGCCAGGGGTGCGATGTCGCGTCGCGGCATGAACCGTGGACCACGGATCCATGCCGGTGACCGGGCTGTCGGAACCGAAGGCGAGGGGCACGCCTTGGGATGCTAACAGCGCCAACGGGTTCAGCTGACGGGCTCGGTCACGGCCAAGGCGCTGGGCATACATACCGTCGTCGCCGCCCCACAGCGCGTCGAAGTTCGGCTGCATGCTGGCGAACACGCCCCACGACCCGAGCTGGCCGGCCTGCTCGGCGGTGACCATCTCGAGGTGTTCGAGCCGATGTCCGCAGCGTGCGAGGCGCGGCACACCGAGGGTGTCGGCGACCCGGGCGAGCGCATCGACGACGGTGGTGACCGCGGCGTCGCCGATCACGTGGAAACCCGCGGTGACACCCGCTTCGGTGCACGCCGTCAAGTGAGCGGTGACGGCATCGAGGTCCAGATAGCTGTTGCCGGTCAATCCAGGCGAGCATTCCGGCGCATCGGCGTAGGGACGATGCAGCCAGGCCGTGCGCGAACCGAGCGCACCGTCGACGAAAAGGTCGCCAGCGAGCCCGGTGGCGCCGGTGGCCTCGATCAGCTCGCGCGCCTCCCGCGCGCTGGTCACCGACTCGCCCCAGTAGCCGACGACCTCGACGCCGTGCTCGACGCCGCGAAGCTCGTGCCAGTCGTCGAGGCCGCCGATGTTGGGACCACCGCACTCGTGGACGGCGGCGATGCCGAGTGCGGCCGCGGCGTCCAGGGCCGCTGTTCGCGCGTTTTGGCGCTGCTCAGGGGTCAGCTGCTCGCGGACGGCGGCTCGCACGAGGTGATGCGCGTCGCTGGTCAACGGCCGCCGCGGGTCGAATCCATCGGCCTCGGCCAGGCCGGGCGTGAGCCGGCGCAGCGCGGAGGACGCCGCGGCCGAGTGCACATCGACACGGGCCAGGTAGGCGGGCCGGTCGCCGACCACGCCGTCAAGGTCCTCGGTGCTGGGAGTCACGCACTCCGGCCAGCCCGATTCGTCCCAGCCGTGGGCCCAGACCGGGCCGTCGGGGTGCGTTCGCGAGTAGTCCTCGATGAGAGCGAGGCAGTGCCGCAGCGAGGTGGCAGGCCGAAGGTCCAGCCCGGTGAGCGTCAGGCCGGTTGCGGTGAGATGCACATGACTGTCGACGAAGGCGGGCGCGACGAAGCCGCCTTCGAGGTCGACGATGTGCGCGTCGGGAAACTGTTGGCGCCCAACGTCATCGGCGCCGAGCCACGCGACGACGCCGCCGCGCACCGCCATCGCGGTGGCTTCGGGCATGGCGGGGCTGTACACCCGCCCATTGAGAAGGAGGGTGGTCACTTAGTCGGGCTTGCGCTCCACCGCATACGGATCGACGACAGGGCCGGCCGGATCGTCTCTGACGTCGATGACCTCTCCTTCGATGTAGTCACCACGCCCAGCTGCCGTGTATCCCCAACCGGCGGCGCCTGCGGTCCCCGCGGCGGCGATCAGCGGTGCGCGCCTTGCCGCCATCGCCACGACCAGCGGACGGGCGACGGCACGGGTGGGCGGAAGCAGCAACAATGCGCCGAGGACGGAGCTGGCCAAGCCTGGGATCACGACAAGGACGGTACCCAGCGCTACAAGCACGCTGTCGGTGGCCGCACCCTGCACCGTCGCCGCGGTCAGACCGGACTGCAGCCGGCGGATGTGACGCTTGAGCTGCGATCCGGCCAGCGTGAGACCCACCACGAAGGTGCCGATCAGCACCAGAATCGTCCAGCCGAAGCCGATCGCCGAGACCAGCGCCACCATCACCGCCAGCTCGACGATCACATAAAGCAGAAACAGCCGCATCGCCATGTTCTGCCAACGCTTCGGGCCGCCGCCGGGTTCCGGATCCGCCAACCGGCCGACACCTCGACTATCGTTCGGATACGAACAATCTTGAGGACGCCGTCGACCTCGCGGTGGCCCGGGTGGCGCTGGCGCAGTGCTTGCCTCTCCTCGCGATCTGTCGCGGCACTCAGGCGGTCAACGTCGCGCTCGGCGGGGACCTAATTCAGGACATGGCGGATGGTGGCGGCAACCATCGACACGTCACCCACCCCATCCAGGTCGCTCCTGACGCGGTGATGGCCGGGATCGTCGGAACCTCCCCGAGCATCTCCTGCTTCCACCACCAGAGCGTCGGCCGACTCGGCGAGGGGTTACGCGCCGTCGCCCACTACGCGGACGGCGTAGTCGAAGCGGTCGAACTGGCCGGTCTCGATGGCTGGCATGTCGGCGTGCAATGGCATCCGGAAGACACCGCGGTAGAAGATCCGGCACAGGCGGCGTTGTTCTGCGCCTTCGTCACCGCGGCACGCGATCGCTTGGCGGTCTGATCGAGTCAGGCGGACTCGACCTCGCCCTCGACGTGGGTGACCAGCTCGCGCAGGATGCGGGTGAAGGTTGCGACCTTGCGGTCGGAGAGGCCTGCGACGAGTTCCGATTCCACGGAATTGAACTCCGGGTAGATCTGCTCCATCAGCCGGATGCCGTCTTCGGTCAGCCGCAGCCGAAGCAGCCGCCGGTCGTGCTCGTGAGTCTCCCGGAGGATCAAGCCACGGCCTTCCAACGTGTTGACCACTCCTGTGAGCGTGGCTTTGGAGATGTCGGCCGATTCGGCGACGTGGCGTGCCTCCATGCCGTCCCATATCCAGACCACCCACAGCACGACGAAACCCGTCCACGTGACGTCGTGTTTGCGCAGCACTCTGTTGGTGAGCTCCTGCCGGACGGCGTTTGCTGCGCGGAAGAGGTTGGACAGCGCGTGCGCGGCCTTGAAGTCCAGCGACAGAGAACCGATGTGGTCGGCCATCGCCGTTTCGGTTTCGGCGAGCGTGTGTCGGTCCGGCATGACGTAGAGGTTACCTGGGAATCGTCCCTTATCGTTCGCTCCCGAACAACTGGACGGGTGATGGATGCTGCGTGCCCAACGAAAATGCGACAAGCCCACCGGGACAAGCGTTCTTTGCGATAGCCACCGATTCGGAATTCCTTCCCATCAGCCGACGCGATCATGAACTGACTCTTGTCAGCAGTGGTGTGGCCCACATATCGTTAGGGTCCGAACGAACAATCTAGGGAGCAGCCGGTGGGTCATTTCGACGAGGGCGCCTTGTACGAGGCTGCTGAGCGGCTCGCCCGCGACGGCATCGACGTGGTCCGGCTCGGGTACAGCGATTTGATCGGTACCGAGCGGGGCCGCGATCTGCTGGTCGAACACTTCGGCCGGACAGTCGGCGACGGGGTCGCGTTCTGCCGTTCGGTATACGGCACCTCACCGCTGGGTGATGTGGTGGACATCGAGGGTGGCCTTTCGGCCGGACTGCCCGACATCGTCGCGTTTCCCGACTTGGCCACCATCCGGCCGGTGCCATGGGAGCCAGGCGTCGCCCACGTCATCGCCGACCTGTACAACCCCGACGGCTCGCCGTCGGAAGAGAGTCCCCGTGCGGTGCTCAAGCGGGTTGTCGACGAGTTCGCCGAGCTGGGCATGCGGCCGATAGTGGGCCCAGAACTGGAGTTCTATGTGCTCGAGCCGGACCCGACGAACTCGCAGGGCTGGCGCCGGTACGGCGAAGGCACCGGCAACGTCTACGTCTCCGGCCTCAAGGGCGACCCGGAGAACACCCTGCTGGCGTCGCTGCGGCAGTTGGCGGGATACGACATCGACGTGGTGGCGGCCAACCACGAGTTCTCCAGCGGCCAGTTCGAGATCAACCTGTGGCACTCCGAGGCGGTCGACGCGGCCGATCGCGCCTTCCGCCTCAAGACCGCCGTCCAGGAGCTGGCCCGCCGAAACGGCAGGATGGCGACGTTCATGGCCAAGCCATTCAACGGCGAGGGTGGATCCGGCTTCCACATCCACTTCTCGACGCTCGATGATGACGGCAAGCCGCTATTCGACGATCCGGATGGCGAGGACGGGCTGTCCGGAATCGCCCGCTCGGCGATCGCCGGCGTGCTGGCCCACGCGCCAGCACTGGCAGCTGTCCACAATCCAACGATCAACTCCTACAAGCGATTCGGCCCCCACACGTTGGCACCGTGGCTGATCGACTGGGGATTGGACAACCGCAGTGCGATGCTGCGAGTCCCACCGGAGCGGGGCCGTGCCTCGCGGATGGAACTGCGGCTGGGCGATGCATCCGCCAACCCTTATCTGGCCGTCGCCGCCCTGCTCGCCGCGGCGTACCTCGGCATACGCGACGGCCTCAAGCCGCCCCCCAAGCTCGAGGGCTACGGGTATGACACCTCGAAAGCGGACATGCTGCCCAGCGACCTTGGGACCGCGATCGAGGCGCTCGAGCAGGACAAGGACATCGCCAAGATCCTCGGTCCGGCCTTCGTCGCGGCCTTCGTCGCCTACAAGCGCGACGAGCTCCAGCGGTTCGGCCAGTACGTCACGGACTGGGAGTTCCGCGAGTACGCCTACCACCTGTGACCGGCCTTCTATCCAGCCCAGAGGTGACAGCGATGACAACCCAGACCACGGTGCGCGAGTTCGAGGCCGATCTCGTGGTGACCGGCGCGACGATGGTGGCCGACGACGTGGTGGGCCTGACGCTTTCCCCAGGGAACGGATCTCCGTTGCCGCCATGGACCCCGGGTGCCCACATCGACCTGGTGCTCGGTGACGACCTGGTGCGCCAGTACTCCTTGTGCGGCAGCCCCGGTGACCGCCGGACCTGGCGGCTTGGGGTCCTCCGCGCGCCCGACAGCCGCGGCGGTTCCAAGGCCATCCATACCAATCTGCATGTGGGAGAGCAGGTTCGGGTACGCGGGCCGCGCAACCACTTCCCGCTCGTCGCCTCACCGCGGTACCTATTCATTGCAGGCGGGATCGGAATCACTCCGATGCTGCCGATGATCGCCGAAGCCGAGGCGGCCGGGGCCGATTGGCACCTGTTGTACGGCGGCCGCACGCGCGCGTCCATGGCGTTCCTCGACGAGTTGGCCGCCTACGGTGAGAAAGTCACTCTGGTCCCGCAGGACGAACGCGGAATGCCCGACCTCGACGCCGAGCTGGGTCGTGCGCAGGAGGGCACCCTCGTCTACGCATGCGGGCCGACGGGTTTGCTCAATGCCGTCGAAAAGCGCTGCGCCACATGGCCGTCCGGCAGCCTGCACCTCGAGCGGTTCTCGGCCAAGGCGGTCGCCCCGAACCGCAACACCGAATTCGCGCTGGTGCTCCAGCGCTCCGGACTGACCCTCGACGTCCCTGCGGACAAGTCGGTATACGAGGTCTGCAGACAGGCCGGCGTCGGCGTGGTCGGGTCGTGCCTCGAGGGCATCTGCGGTACCTGCGAAACCGAGGTCGTCGACGGGGACGTCGACCACCGCGACTCCGTCCTCAGCGAGGACGAGCGCGAGGCGAACGAGTACATGATGATCTGCGTGTCTCGCTGCCGCTCCGCACAGCTGACGCTGGACCTGTGATCGTCGGGCCCGAGAGGAGATCCATGATGACGGCCGTGACGAACCCAACACTGCGACTGGGGGTTACCGCCACCGGCTACCCGCGCAACGCGTGGTACGCCCTCGCGGCTTCCGAAGAGGTCACCGACGCGCCTTTCGGCACCCGGGCGGTGGACCGCCCGGTGGTGCTGTTCCGCATCACCGACGGATCGGCCGTGGCGCTGGCCGATCGCGATGCGCACCGGCCCTACCCGTTGAGCCTGGGTCGGGTAGAGGGAGACACGATCGTCTCCGGCTATTCCGGTTTCGTCTACGACCGCGACGGCACCTGCCTTCGGGTCCCAACGCAGACCCAAGTGCCGTACGGCGCCCAGGTCCCCAGCTACCCGGTGCACGAACACGACGGCCTGCTGTGGGGGTGGCTCGGCGAGCCGTCGCTGGCCGACCGCCGTCCGCCCGAAGAGACGCCGTGGTTGTCCGACCCGGCGTGGACCACGTTCGGCGGTCAGTGGGAGACCAAGGCGCACATTCAGCTGCTCCACGAGAATTTCGCCGACATCACCCACGTCGCGGTGGTCGACCCGGTGATCTCACCGCCCGCGCTGGCCGCCGCGGTGGCCCCGCCACTGGAGGTGCAGCTCACCGAGACGACGGTGACGTTCCACCGGGACTGGCCGCCGGCGCCGATGCCGCTCTGGCAGGCAGCGATGAGCGGCGCCTCGCCAGAGCAGGCCTATCCGCAGCGCGAGGAGGGGGCTTTCCTGTCCCCCGGGCTGTGGGCCGACCGATGGGACGTGCGGTTGCCCGCCAGCGTGGGTGGCAGCCAGACCTTCCGGTTCACGCATGCCCTGACACCCGTGAATTCTCGTACCACCCGCCACATTTGGCGGGTGAGCCGTAATTTCGCCCCAGGAGCGGAAGTGACCGCAACGATCCGGCCCATCTTCGAGAGTTACTACCGCAAGGTGCAGGACATCCTGCAGACCATGCAACAGGTCATCGACTCCGACGGGTACGGCGACGAGGTCAGCGTCGCCGCCGACGTGGCGGCGTTGCAGGTCCGCAAGATCATGCGGCGGCTGGTCGCCGACGAGGGGCGGTGAGATTTTGATCGGATCGACGCCGCAACACGCGCAGGCGATTCTGCCGGCACTCGCCAATCGTGAGAAGGTCCTCGCCGATGTCGACCGAGTCATCAGGGACGCGTGGGCATCGTTCGACAGGCCGCGTATCTCGGAGCCACACCTGGCGCCGGATCTGATCGAGCGGCTGCGGTACCCGCTGCCCGATACGCCCGGCGACGCGGAAGAGGCGCTCACCGACGCGGCGCGAGTGCTCGACGCCAGCGTGTCCCCATGCCGGCCGCTGTACGTGGCGTACATCGGTTCGTCAGGGTTAGAGGTCGGTGTGCTGGCGAGCGTGCTCGCGGCGACGTACGACGCGAACCTCGCCGCCAGTGCAGGCGGCGCCGATCTCGTGGATGAGCAAGCACTGCGTTGGGTCGCGCAGTTCGTCGGCTTCCCGCTTGGCGAGGGCGCCTTCACAAGTGGAGGAATGACGTCGAACCTCACCGCACTGCTCGCCGCGCGCGAGCGGGCGGTGCCAGGGACACGGCTCAACGGGCTCGGTGACCATCGGATAGCTGTGTATTGCTCCGAAGAGGCTCATCACTCCGTCGTACGCGCGGTGGAAACATGCGGGATCGGCAGCCGCTGGATACGGCGGATACCCGTGGATGACAACCGTCGCCTGAACCCTCGCCTCCTCGATGCGGCGCTGACCCGTGACGTCGCCGACGGCGTTACGCCCGTGGCGGTCGTCGCGACGGCGGGCACGACGCTCACCGGTACCGTCGACGCGCTCGATGCGATCGCCGACGTGTGTTCCCACCACGGCGTATGGCTCCATATCGACGGCGCCTACGGGCTGCCGGCGGCGGCCGTCGATTCGACTGCACACTTGTTCGTGGGCCTCGACCGCGCCGACTCCGCGACGATTGACGCGCACAAGTGGCTCGGTGTGCAGAAACCATGCAGCGTCGTGCTGCTCCGGGAGGCGGGGCATCTGCAGGCCGCGTTCGGCCATGAGGAGCGATACATGCTCCACGAGAGCGACATCGCCAACCCCGTTGACCGCACGCTCGAGTACTCTCGCCCGCTGAACTCGCTTCGACTGTGGATGGCTTTCCGCATTCACGGTGCGGTGCAGTACCGCAGATGGATCGAGCAGACCCTCGCCAACGCGCGGACGCTCACATCACTAATTCGCGATGATGCGGAGTTCCAGCTGTTGCATGAGCCCCAGCTATCGACCATTTGCTTCCGGCATCTTCCGGCGGGTGTGGCGGACCTGGACGCCCACAACGTGCGCCTCGCGCGAGCGATGCAGCGCGACGGGAGGATCTTCATTGCACCCGCCGTCATCGACGGCACCGCGTGCCTGCGAGTGTGTCTCGTCAATTTCCGCACCACCAACGACGAGGTCCCACTGATCATCGACGTGGCGCGTGAGCTCGGCGATCAATTAGCCGTTACAGCCTGAAGCTCAGACGGTGCTGACCCGAACCGGCAGTGTCTTGATGCCGTTGACGAAGTTGCTGCGCACCCTTCGCACGTCACCGTTCAGTTCGATGGAGCGCAGCCGCGGGATCAACTGCTCGAACATCAACCGCACCTCCATGCGGGCCAGGTTATTACCCATGCACAGGTGCGGGCTGCCCTTGCCGAACGTCACGTGGTTGACGTCGTTGCGCGTCACATCGAAGTCGTACGGGTTCTCGAAAATGGACTCGTCGCGGTTGCCTGAGGCGAACCACATCACGACCTTGTCGCCTTCCTTGATCTCCGCGCCGCCGAGTTCGACGTCGCGAGTCGCGGTGCGGCGGAAGTGATACACCGGCGACGCCCAGCGCAGAAATTCATCGACGGCGCCAGGGATCAGCTCAGGTTGTTCCTGCAGTAGGCGGAGCTGGTCCTGGTGCTCGATGAGGGCGAGCATGGCCAGGCTGATGGTGTGGCGAGTGGTCTCGTTGCCGGCCACGACCAGCAGCAGGAAGTAGTTGTCGAAGTCCGTTGGTGACAACGCCTTGCCGTCCTCGGGAACTTGATTGACCAGCATGCTCACCAAGTCAGTACCGGAACCTCCCCGGCGCTCGTCGGCCAGCTTCCGGCCGTACTCGAACACCTCCAGTGATGCCGGCGAGCTGAACGGAAGATGCTTGTACTTCGCGCTTTCCGGGTCGCCGAGCAGGTGTTCGTTGTAGTCGGGGTCGGTGTTGCCGATGATCGCGTTGCCCCAGGCGATCAACTGGCCGGTGTCGTCGTCGGGCACATCGAGTAACCGGGCCAGCACCTGGATCGGGAAGTCGGCGCTGACCTCCTTGACGAAGTCGAATTCCGACTGGGTCAGCGCCGCATCCACGGTCGCCTTGGTGAGGCTGCGCAAGAACTCCTCGTAGTTGCGCAGCAGGTTGCCCTGGCGGAACTCCCGCTGAATCAGCCTGCGCAGCGCGCGGTGCCGCAGGCCGTCGGTCTCCAACATGGACCGGCGGATCTCCATCAAGTCGTCGTCGACCTCCTCGAGGTTGACGAACTTGGTGGAGGTGAAGGTTTCGGAATCCTTGTCGACGGCGCAGATGTCCTCGTGTCGGGTGACCGCCCAGAATCCCTTGTTGGGTGCGGGCTCCGGGTTGAAGTACACCGGCGCCTCCCGTCGCAGGGTGTCAAACATCCCCCAGGCTTCGTTACGGGCGAAGCGGTCCAGGTCCGCCAGGTCGACATCGGCAAGGGGAACGTACGGGGGCTTTTCCACGGTGTGCCTCCTGGGCGCGGAGAGATTGTTCGTACCCGAACGATAACGGGCGAAAGGACCCGCCGCAAGGCTAGCCATTCGCACCCGAACGAGCTATCGTACGGACACGAACGATCCGAACGGGAGCGACGATGAACGACCAGAAGGGGTTCTTCTACCCCCGCACGGCCACCGGCCGGTCCTCGGTGATCCCCTCGCCGCCGTGGTACTACTCGGGCGACCTGCTCACCGTGGAATACCGCACCGATCCCGCCCGCGTCGCCGAGTTGCTGCCCGCGCCACTGGAGCCGGCCGCGGAGGATCCCGGCGCCGTCGCGCTGATCTGGGCCGACTGGCAGTCCTGCTCTTCTTCCCGTGAAGAGCTGCTGGATCCGGTCCGGTCGCAGTACAAGGAGGCGTTCGTCGTCGTCCGCTGCGCGTTCGAGGGCGTCACCTACTCCCGCTGCGTCTACATCTGGGTGGACAAGGACTTCGCCATCGCCCGCGGCATGCACCAGGGTTACCCCAAGAAACTGGGCTCGATGTGGCAGACCCGCCCACACCCGTTTGCGCACGCCGCGCCGCAGGTGGCCGCGGGCGGCGTCTTCGGTGCCACGCTGGCCGCCGGTGACCGCCGGCTCGCCCAGGCGGTGCTGACCCTGCGCGAGGAGTCGCCGACCAACGGCTTCGTCAACGGCCATCCGATGGCGCACCACCGCATCTACCCCGGCATCGAAAAGGGCACACCCGACGGCTATGCCGAGCTAATCGCCTCCGGCGCAGCCGAATTCGCCGGCGGACCAGCTTGGACCGGCGGCGTCGAACTGGAGCTCTTCGAGTCCCCGACCGAGGAGCTGTCGCGGCTGCACATCGACGAGATCATCGGCGGCTACTACCGCCAGATCGGCGTCGTATGGGACGGCGGCCGCAGCCTGGCCAACCTGACCCCGGCGCAGGTCGCCGCCCAGTGACCGGAGAACTTGTGCCCGAACATCACGCCGACATCGAAGGCGTGCCCGTCGACACCCGGCATTGGATCGGCGGTCGCCGGGTCACGTCGGCCACCACGTTCACCGACATCTCCCCTATCGACGAGCAGCCCATCGCCGAAGTGCATGCCGGCGGGCCGGACGAGGTCGACGCCGCCGTCACAGCGGCCCGCGAGGCCTTTCCCGGCTGGGCCGCACTGCCGGTCAAGCAGCGCTCCGACATCCTGCGCGCCGTCGCCGACGGCATCGACGCCCGTCGGGAAGATCTGGCCCGGGTGGAGACCCGAGACAACGGCTCGCTGCTGCGCTCCCACCGGCGCGGCGTGATGCCACGCGTCGCGATGAACTTCCGCTACTTCGCCGACCTCGCCGAGCACATCGCGCACCCCATCGACGAGGTCCGCGGCCACCGTCAGCGTGTGAGTTACGACCCGGCCGGCGTGGTCGCGGTGATCACGCCGTGGAACGCGCCGCTGATGCTGGCCACCTGGCGGATCGGCCCGGCCCTGGCCGCAGGCAACACCGTGGTCCTGAAGCCGCCAGAATGGGCGCCGCTCACCGCCTCGCTGTTGGCCGACATCGCAGCCGAGGCAGGACTGCCCGCCGGTGTACTCAACGTCGTGCAGGGCACCGGCACGCAGGCCGGGGCGCCCCTGACCCGCCACCCTGGCATCAATCGGATGTCGTTCACCGGGTCGGTGCCGACGGCGGGCGTCATCGCCGAGGCCGCGGCCCGCAACATCGTGCCGCTGTCGTACGAACTCGGCGGCAAGTCGCCGCTGCTGATCCTCGACGACGCCGACCTGGACCTGGCCGTCAACCTCACCGTCGAGCAGTTCGACAACGCGGGACAGGTCTGTCTCGGCGCCTTCCGGGTGCTGGTCCACGAGAGCCTGCACGACGAGTTCCTGCAGCGGGTGCTGGCCAAGGCTCAGGCGGTCGTCCAGGGTGACCCGCGCGAGGAGGCCACCGATGTCAGCGCGCTGGTCAGCCGGCCGCACTTCGAGCGGGTCCGCGGCTACGTCGAGCGCGCGGTGGCCGACGGCGCCCGCGCGGTCCTCGGCGGCGGCCCGAACGACGACCTCGGCGGGCTGTACTTCCGGCCGACCATCCTCGTCGACGCCCGGCCGGGCAGCGAGATCCTCACCGAAGAAGTGTTCGGCCCGGTGCTGACCATCCAGACCTTCGCCACCGAGGAGGAGGGCGTCGCGATGGCCAACAACACCCGGTTCGGTCTGGCCGCCACCCTGGTCACCGGCGATCCCGAACGCGCCGAACGCATCTCGGCACGGCTGAACGCAGGCACCGTCTGGGTCAACTGCTTCTTCGTCCGTGACCTCGGCGCGCCGTTCGGCGGTAACGGCAAGTCCGGCATCGGCCGCGAAGGCGGGCCGTGGTCGTTCGACTTCTACTGCGACGTCAAGAACACCGTCTTCGCCCCGAACGGGTGGACGACGGCCGACAAGAAGGCGAATCCTGATGGGTGAAGTCGTCGGGGCGGGGCTGATCGCCCACGTACCCACCATCGTCCTGCCGGAAGCAGTCCGGCGCGAACTCAACAACGGCGAGGACAGCACGCTGGTGTCCGGACTGCAACGGCTGCGCCGCGACGTCTTCGACATCCTCGACTACGACACCGTCGTGGTGCTGGATAGCCACTGGGCGACCACCGTCGAGTTTGTCGTCACCGGGCATGAGCACCGGGAGGGCCTATTCACCTCCGAAGAGCTGCCGCGCGGAATGTCCCAGCGGCCCTACGACTTTCGCGGTGACCCCGACCTGGCGCACCTGATCGCCGGCAAGGCCGACGATCACGGCACCTGGATCACCGCGATCGACGACCCGCACCTGCCGATCTTCTACGCCACCACGAACGTCTGGGAGTACCTCGGCCGAGGCCTTCCCGACAAGCGCTGGATCAGCATCGGGGTCTGTCAGACCGCCAACACCGAGGACAACCTACGTCTGGGCCGGGCGCTCGGCGACGCCATCGCCGAGTCCGACCGCAAGGTCGTGCTGATCGCCTCCGGTGCCATGTCCCACACCTTTTGGCCGCTACGCGAACTACGCAAGCACGAGGCCGCCGGGGTCGAGCACATCTTCACCCCCGACGCCGCCAAGGCCGACTTCGAACGCATCGACTGGTTCAAGAACGGTGACCACGCGCGGGTACTGGACAGGATGCCGGACTTCTACCGCGTCAAGCCCGAGGCCCGCTTCGGCCACTACCTCATGATGATCGGCGCTCTCGGCGAGGGTGATTGCACCGCCCCTGGCCGGCAGTACGGCGAGTACGAGAACTCCGTCGGCACCGGTCAGGTGCACGTCTGGTTCGACCGTCCCGCCGACGGCTTCCCCCGCCCGCGTCGTACCCAGCTGACCCAAGAGGAGATGGCAGCCCGTTGAGCACTCAGCGCGAATATCGTCGAATTCTGTTGGACGGCAACGCCGTCGACGTCGTCCGCGACGGCGACACGCTGGTCGCCGGAGACGGCCGCACGGTGGCGGAGGCGCAAGCCCGTCATCTCCCGCCGGTTGCGCCGACCAAGATCGTCTGCGTTCACCTGAACTACCGGTCGCGGGTCGAAGAGCTACTCGCCAAGCTCCCGCCGGCTCCGACCTACTTCCACAAGCCGGTATCGGCGCTCAACGCACATGAATCGGCTGTGGTGCGACCCCTTGGCTGCAAGTGGCTGAACTACGAGGGCGAGATCGGGATCGTCATCGGACGCACCGCCCGCAATATCTCCCCCGTCGACGCCGGCGACTACATCCGCGGCTACACCATCGCCAACGACTACGGTTTGCACGACTTCCGCGATACCGACTCCGGCTCGATGCTGCGCGTCAAGGGCGCCGACACGCTCTGCCCGCTCGGCCCGGGGATCGTCGAGGGTTGGGACTTCCACGACAAGCGGATCCGCACCATCGTCAACGGCCAGGTCCGCCAGGACGGCAACACCAGCGAGATGGCTTGGGACATGCACTATCTCGTCGCCGACATCGCGCGCACCATCACCCTTGCGCCAGGCGACGTGCTGCTGTCCGGGACGCCGGCGATCTCGCGCACGGTGTACCCAGGCGATGTGGTCGAGGTCGAGGTCGAGGGGCTCGGCGTGCTGCGCAACCACATCGTCGACGGTCCCACACCCATCCGCTCCGACGTGGGCGCGCAGCCCACCGAGAGCGAAGAGGTGCTGTCCACCGCGCTCGGCGGGGACTGGGAGTTCCGTGGCGTCCGTAAGCCCGACCTGTCCAAGAGCCACTGACCATGCTAGTGCCGCGGATGCTGATGATCGTCAGCGAAAACTGGACCCTCACCGACGGCCGGAACCTCGCCGAACTCGTGCGGTGGGCCCGGATCGCCGAGGATGCCGGCTTCGACTCCGTGATGATCTCCGAACACATCGTGCTCGGACCCGACGCCAGCGACAAGGGCGTCATGGCCAATCCGCGCGCGTATGCGCTGCCGGGCAACCAGGACCCGTTCACGCCGTGGCCCAATTCGCTGCTGGTGCTGTCGGCGATGGCGTCGGTGACCACACGGATCCGGCTGGTCGCTTCGGCGGTGCTGGCGCCGCTGCGCCATCCGCTGCTACTGGCCCGTGAACTCGGCACGCTTGACCTGATCGGCGAGGGCCGCCTCGTGGTGCAGCCCAGCGTCAGCTGGAGCCGCGACGAGTACACCGCGATGGGCATTCCGTTCACGGAGCGGGGCCGGATCCTCGATGAGCAGTTGGCCGTCATGGACCTGGTCTTCAGGAAATCGCCTGCCTCTCACCATGGCCGCTACTTCGACTTCGACGACATCTACCTCGAACCGAAGGCGCACCGGCCCGACGGGCCACGCATGTGGTTCGGCGGGCAGACCGCACACGAAGCGGTCGTGCAGCGGTTGGCCCGGTACGGCCACGGCTTCCACCCGCTTGGCGAGCCAACCGTCGGCGACATGCGGGCCGTTGACGAGGCGATGACGGCAGCTGGACGGGACCCCGCCGAACTTGAACTGATCGGAGGCGTCCGGGTGGAGTTCGGAGACGACAACTCCTGCGCTGACATCGGCAAGGCCATGGACACCATCGGGGAGCAGCAGGAGAAGGGATTCACCACGTTCTGTGTGAAGCCGTCGATGTTCATTGACGACGCCGCCGACCTACCGGCGTTCTGCGCCGACGTGATGCGGCGGGCCGATGCGATGGCGGCGCGCTGATGCCGCGGCTATTGCAGATCGCCCACGACCACCTGTCGCCCGCCGGCGCCGTCGCCGATCAGTTCGTCAGGCGCGGCTACGACATCACTGAACTGTTGGTCGTCCCGGCGGAGCGGTTCGACGACCCTGGTGTCGATTTCGCCTTTCCCGACCCGGCTGACTATGACGCGGTGATGCTGCTCGGCGCACCGTGGTCGGCCTACGCCGCCGACGTCGCCAGCTGGGTCGAACCCGAACTGGAATTGCTTCGCAGCGCCGACCGGGCCGATGTACCGGTCCTGGGCATCTGTTTCGGTGGTCAGATGCTGGCCGCCGCCCACGGTGGCGGCGTGCAGACCTCGCCCGTCCCGGAGATCGGTTGGCATCTGGTGCACGGCGACGATCTGGGGCTGGACGGCGCGTGGTTTCAATGGCACTACGACCGCTGGGTGGCGCCGGCGGATGCAGTCGAGGTGGCCCGCAACGCCGCCGCCTCGCAGGCGTTCGTGTTGCGGCGCAACCTGGCGGTGCAGTTCCACCCCGAGGTCGACGCGGCCGGGCTCAAGGGCTGGCTTGAAATCGGCGGGCACCGGCAAGCGGTCGCCGCCGGACTCGATCCCGCCGTCATCCTGCGCCAGACCGTGGCGATGGAGGCCGACGCCGCGGTTCGGGCCCGGCGGCTGGTGGACATGTTCCTCGACCGCGTCGCGGTCGCCGCACGCCGGGAACTTCAGTCATGACCGCACGCGTCGTGTTGGTCACAGGAGGCGGCACCGGCATCGGCGCCGCCGTCACTCGCCGGCTCGCCAAGGCGGGTGACCAGGTAGTGATCTGTGGGCGTCGCTCGCAGCCGCTGCGAGAGGTGGCCGAGCAGACGGGCGCACTGGCGGTGGCCGCCGACATCAGCGAAGCCGACGGTGTCACGCACGTCATCGAGGCGACGATCACGGCATTCGGCCGGTTAGACGGGCTGGTGCTCAACCACGGCATCATCCGGGCCGGCCGGGTCGACGAGCTGTCGCCGCAGGACTGGGAGGACACGCTGCGGGTGAACCTCACCGGCCCGTTCCTGCTGATGCGGGCCGCCCTGCCGCACCTGCTGACGGCGCGTGGCGCGGTGGTCGCGGTCTCCTCTGTCGCCGCGCTGCGGGCCAGCGAGGCGATGGCGGCCTACTCCGCGAGCAAGGCCGGACTTCTGTTGCTGACCCAGTCGCTGGCGGTCGACCACGGCGCGGACGGTTTGCGCGCGAACGCGGTGTGCCCGGGGTGGACCGCGACCGAAATGGCCGACATGGAGATGGCCGAATTGGGGGAAACCCGGGGGATATCGACCGAGGATGCCTACCGGCTCGCGACGGCCGTGGTGCCGCAGCGCCGGGCGGCGTCCGCGGACGAGGTGGCCGGCGCGGTGTGCTGGCTGCTTTCGGATGCCGCGTCGTATGTCAACGGCGCGGTTCTACCGGTGGACGGCGGTTCGTGTGCCGTCGACGCCGGAACGCTGGCACTGGACCCTCGGGTCTCGATACGCCTCTGACTGTTACCTGAAACCCGAACGCTCGAAAGGACCAGCCGTGAGCGAGACCGTGAATACCCAGTTGCGCAAGAATGCCCTCGGCGTCGCCGGCGTCGTCTTCCTGGTCCTCGCCGCCGTCGCACCCCTCACCGGCATCGTCGTGGTCGCGTCGCTTGCGATCGCACTCGGCAACGGGGGCGGCACACCCGCCGCGTTCTTCATCATCGCGATCGTGTTGCTGCTCTTCGCCGTCGGCTACGCGCAGATGTCCAAGCAACTCGTGAACGCCGGCGGGTTCTACGCGTTCGTCGTAAAGGGTCTCGGCCGCACCGGTGGGCTGGTCGCCGGCCTCATCGCGACCCTCGGCTACAACTTCTTCGTTGTGGGCACCATCGGTACGAGCGGCTTCTTCATGCAGATCGTGATCGCCGACCTCACCGGCTTCGACTTGCACTGGTACGCATGGGGTCTCGCGTCGATCATCGTGTCGTTCGTGATGGCACGGCGCGGCATCGACTTCAGCTCGAAGGTGCTCGGCGTCTCCCTTGTACTCGAGACGCTCATACTCGTCGTGTTCGACATCTCGGTGCTCGTACAGACCGGCTTCGATGTGTCGGCGTTCAGCCCCGCGGCGGTGCTTTCGGGCTCGTTGCCGATCGCCCTGCTGCTCGCGGCAACCGGCTTTCTCGGCTTCGAGGCGACCGCGCTGTTCAGCGAGGAGGCAAGGAATCCGCACCGCACGATCCCCCTCGCCACCTACATCGCCGTCACGAGCATCGGCATCATCCTCGGGGTGACCACATGGGCGGTGGTCAGCGCGACCGGCGTCGCGCAGGCGCAGGCGACTGCGCTTGAGCACCTGCCCACCGGTGATCTGATATTCAATCTCGCGCAGCAGTACCTCGGCTCGGCAATGACCGACATCATGATGGTTCTACTGCTCGTCAGCCTCTTCGCGGCGATGCTCGCCTTCCACAATTCGGCCACGCGGTATCTGTACGCGCTCGGCCGGGCGAAGGTGCTGCCGACCATGTTGGCGCGCACTCGCGAAGGCGGTGCCCCGCATGTCGCCGGCGTCGCGCAGGCGGTCTTCGCGGCGGTCGTCGCGGGGATGTTCGCGCTCGCCGATCTCGATCCCATCACCTCACTCGTGCCGAGCATGCTCGGCTTCGGCACGTTGTGCGTGATCGTGCTGCAGGCCCTCGCGGCGGTGTCGATCGTCGTCTACTTTCGGCGCGCGCGGGACTCACGCTGGTGGAGCACCTTCGTGGCGCCCGGCATCGGATTCCTCGGCCTGCTCGCCATTGTGGTGCTCGCCATCGTCAACTTCGACACTGTCGCGGGTTCGGATGCGTTCGTCATCCGGCTGATGCCGCTGCTGCTGGTCCTCGCGCTCGTTGGCGGCATCGTGTACGCGGCGTATCTGAGGAAGGCAAAACCGTCGGTGTACGACGGGCTCGCAACCGATCTCGAGAAAATCACTGTGCACGCCGGCGACGGCGAACTGAAGATCGGTTAGCGAGCCTCCCCGGCCTCCACCTCGATGGCGGCGTGCACCTTGTCGACGCCGCCGCGGATCTTGGCCTGCGGGATCCACCACCAGGCGTGCCACCAGTAACGCCGGCTCACCATGTCGAACACCCGCCGAGTCTCGGACTTCGGCAGGTTGCGGGCCACCGCCTCGACGGGTTCGCCCTTGGGCTTTCCCAGCACTCCGCACTTCCGGATCGTCACCCGCGGTGTGTTGTTGATGCGCTTGGTCTTCCACGAGCCGTCGTCGGTGCTGATCAACAGCTTGCCCTCGTGGGGCACCCCCCACACCGGCGTGGGTTTGGGCCGCCCGTCCTTGGTGAACGTCGTCAGCAGGAGGTACTTCTCCTTGTAGACGTCCTCGAACGTGGGAGCCACTCCTCAGGCCGCCTTCAGCTCGATGGTCACGTTCTTGGTCATGCCTCCGCGCAGCTTGGAGAAGAGGTTGAAGGTCTTGCCCATCAGCCCATAGCGGCTGCCGATCGCGTCGTATGTCGCGCCGTTGGCCGACTTATCCAGGATTCCGGCGGTGGCCTCCACAGCCTCGCCCTTGGGATTGCCTCTTCTGTCGCACGGGGCGATGGTCACCCGCGGGGTGTTGCGAATTCGCTTGACCTTCCACGCCGTCTCCTGCGTGATCACCACTAGGCCGTCCCCGGCCGGCGCGGCCCAGATGGCAGTCGGCTTCGGCCTGCCGTCCTTGGTGAACGTGGTCAGCAGGATGTACTCGGACTTGGCGACGTCGGCAAAGGAAACAGGCACACATCAAACGTAGCGGGTCAGCCCTCCAGCTCACCTTCCGTCTCGAGAAGCACCTGCCGCAGGCCGTCCAGCGTGGCTTGTTCGGGCTGTGCCCACATCCCGCGACCGGCGGCCTCAAGCAAGCGTTCGGCCATGCCGTGCAACGCCCACGGGTTGGACTCCGCCATGAACTTTCGGTTCTCATCGTCAAGGACGTACTCATGGGACAACCGCTCGTACATCCAGTCCGCCATCACGCCGGCCGTCGCGTCGTAGCCGAACAGGTAGTCGACGGTGGCCGCCATCTCGAACGCGCCCTTGTAGCCGTGCCGCCGCATGGCCGTCATCCACCGGGGATTGACGACGCGGGAGCGGAACACGCGGGTGGTCTCCTCCGAAAGGGTGCGGGTACGCACCGCGTCGGGCCGGGTGTTGTCGCCGATGTAGGCCGCGGGCGACTGCCCCGTCAGCGCCCGTACCGTTGCGACCATTCCTCCGTGGTACTGGAAGTAGTCATCCGAGTCGGCGATGTCGTGTTCACGGGTATCGGTGTTCTTGGCGGCCACCGCGATTCGACGGTACTGCCTGTTCATGTCGTCGGAGGCCGGCGCGCCGTCGAGGCCCCGACCATAGGCAAAACCGCCCCACGCGGTGTAGACCTGCGCGAGGTCGGCGTCGTCGCGCCAGTTGCGGCTGTCGATCAGCTGCAGCAATCCCGCGCCGTAGGTTCCCGGCTTGGAGCCGAAAATCCTTGTGGTCGAACGGCGTTGATCCCCGTGCTCGGCGACGTCGGCCTGCGCGTGGGCGCGGACGTAGTTGTCCTCGTTTGGCTCTTCGAGTCCCGCGGCCAATTGCACGGCGTCATCGAGCATCGTCACCACATGCGGGAACGCGTCGCGGAAGAACCCGGAGATGCGCACCGTGACGTCGATGCGAGGACGGCCGAGTTCGTCAAGCGGTATCGGCTCCAGGCTCACCACGCGTCGCGAAGCGTCATCCCAGGTGGGCCGGATACCCAGCAGCGCAAGCACTTCGGCAATATCGTCGCCTGCGGTCCGCATCGCCGACGTGCCCCACACCGACAACCCGACGGACCGTGGCCAGCTGCCGTAGTCCTGGCGGTACCGGTCGAGCAGCGAATCCGCCATCGCCACACCGGTTTCCCATGCCAGCCGCGAAGGAACGGCCTTGGGGTCGACGGAGTAGAAGTTGCGCCCGGTGGGCAGCACGTTGACAAGGCCCCGCAGCGGCGAGCCCGAAGGTCCCGCCTCGATGAACCGGCCGTCCAATGCCCGCAGGATCTGCGCGATCTCACCGGCCGTGCCCGCCAGCCGCGGAACGACCTCGGTGGCGGCGAAGCGCAGGATCTGTGCGACGTCGGCGTTATCGGTCAGGCCGCCGACGGCATCGGCGTTCCATCCGGAGTTCTGCAGCGCGGCGACCAGTTCGCGGGCGCTGGCCTCGGCCGCGTCGACCGCGCCGCGCTCGTCGTTGCCGTCCTCGGCCAGGCCGAGCGCCTGCCGAAGGCCCGGCACGGTTTGGTCGCCGCCGAACAGTTGACGGGCGCGCAGGATCGCCAGCACCAGGTCGAGTTCGGTGTCACCTGTTGGCTTTTGGCCGAGGATATGGAGCCCGTCGCGGATCTGGACGTCCTTGATCTCGCACAGCCACCCGTCGACGTGCAGCAGCATGTCGTCGAACGAATCCTCGTCAGGCCTGTCCTGAAGGCCGAGATCGTGGTCCATCTTCGCCGCACGCATCAGCGTCCAGATCTGCTGGCGGATGGCGGGCAGCTTGCCGGGGTCGAGCGCAGCGATGTTGGCGTGCTCGTCGAGCAACTGCTCGAGTCGCGCGATGTCGCCGTAGCTTTCGGCTCGTGCCATCGGCGGGATGAGGTGGTCAACAAGCGTGGCATGTGCGCGCCGTTTGGCTTGCGTGCCCTCCCCGGGATCGTTGACCAGGAACGGGTAGATCAAGGGCAGGTTGCCTAGCGCCGCATCGGCGCCGCACGCCGCGGACATCCCAAGTGTCTTGCCAGGCAACCATTCCAGGTTGCCGTGTTTGCCAAGGTGCACGACCGCATCCGCGCCGAATTCCGCGTCGATCCAGTGGTACGCAGCGAGGTAGTGATGGCTGGGCGGCAGATCGGGGTCGTGATAGATGGCCACCGGCTTCTCACCGAAACCCCGTGGCGGCTGGACGATCAGCACGACGTTGCCCGACGCCATGGCGGCGATCACGATCTCGCCGTCGGGGTCGCGGCTGCGGTCGACGAACAACTCGCCGGGCGGCGGACCCCAATGCTCGACGACGGCGTCGCTCAGCTCACTGGGCAGTGTCGCGAACCAGTCGTGATAGTCCTTGGCGGACACCCGGACCGGATTGCCAGCGAGTTGTCCATCGGTCAGCCAGTCGGGATCTTGGCCACCGCGTTCGATCAGCGCGTGCACCAACGCGTCACCGTCTTCGGCGTCGACGCCGGGAACGTCGCCGATCACATACCCGGCCTCGCGCATGGACCGCAGCAGCGCGACGGCACTGGCAGGCGTGTCGAGGCCGACGGCGTTGCCGATGCGGGCGTGCTTCGTCGGATACGCGGAGAACACCAGGGCCACTCGCTTGTCAGCGGCGGCGATCATCCGCAGTCGCGCGTGCCGAACGGCAAGCCCGGCGACTCTGGCACATCGCTCAGGATCCGCGACGTAGGAGATCAGTCCCTCGTCGTCAATCTCCTTGAACGAGAAGGGAACCGTGATGATGCGGCCGTCGAACTCCGGAACGGCGACCTGGGTGGCGACGTCGAGTGGCGACATGCCGTCGTCGTTGTTCTGCCACTGCGCCCGCGAACTGGTCAGGCACAGTCCCTGCAGGATCGGAATGTCAAGGGCGGCAAGGTGTGCGACGTTCCAGGTGTCGTCGGCGCCACCGGCGGAGACGGTCGCAGGGACGGCCCCGCCCGCGGCCAGCACCGTCGTGATCATCGCGTCGGCGGTCGCCAGCACACTCAGCAACTCGGCGTCCGCGGTGCGCAGCGACGCACAGAACACCGGCAGCGCCCGCCCGCCCGCTTCCTCGATCGCACCGCACAGCGCCTCGACATACGCGGTGTTGCCCGCCAGCTGCTGGGCGCGGTAGTAGAGCACCGCGATGGTCGGGCCGTCATCATGGGTTGACGCGCGGTCCAGCACCCCCCAGGTGGGGGTCGTAACAGGCGGCGCAAAGCCGAATCCGGTCATCAGGAGCGTGTCGCTCAGGAACGCGTGGAGGTTGGCGAAATTCTCTGTGCCACCCTGCGCCAGGTAGATGTGCGACTCCAACGCGACACCCGCCGGTGTCGTGGATTGCCCCATCAGCTCGGCGTCCGGTGCCTGCTCACCGCTGACCACCACGGTCGGCACACCGCTGGCCACCACCGTGTCGATGCCGTCCTGCCAGGCCCGGTATCCGCCGAGGATGCGCACGACGGCGATATCAGCACCGGTCAGCAGCTCTTCGAGCTCGCCGTCGACGAGCCGCGACGGGTTCGCCCACCGGTAACCGGCCCCGCTGGCTCGCGCGGTGATCAAGTCGGTGTCGGACGTCGAAAGCAGCAGGACAGTCGGATTACGGAAGGGCTGAGCCACCCACCATTACTACCGCACCCGCAAAGCGGTGTGCGGACTAGCGTGGGAGGGGTGAGCGCTCCGCAGGAGACCTCAGTGACGGGTGACCCCCATCCGTCGCTGCGCGGCGCGGTGCTTCGCTACGGGGGATACCAGGCGCGGACGGCAGAACCCGTCACGTTCCGCGAGCTGCCGTGCACATTCGTGCCGATCATCATCGACCTGGACGCCGGGTGGTCGGTGGCCCACCGCCAGCACGCCGTGCCACTGCGACTCGGGTCCTTCGTCGCCGGCGTCACCGACGGCCCTGTGCTGGTGCGTCACGACGGGTCTGCGCGCTGCCTGCAGGTCGACCTGACCGCCCTCGGCGCCCGGCAGCTACTCGGGATGCCGATGTGCGAGCTGGCCAACGAGTCGGTGCCGATCGACGCCGTACTGGGCCGGTTCGGGCGTGACCTCGTGCAGCGGGTGGGTGAGGCGCCCGATTGGCCGACCCGATTCGCGCTCATCGACCAGGCTTTGCGGGCCCGCCTCGTGCAAGCCGCGCCCGTCGACCCCGGGGTGGCGTGGTCGCTGGGCCGCATCGTCGGCAGCGGCGGCGCGGCGGTTATCGGCGATATCGCCGACGAGCTTGGCTGGAGTCATCGGCGGCTGATCGCTCGCTATCGCGACACCGTGGGGCTGCCGCCCAAGCTGGTGGCTCGCATCGTGCGTTTCGAGCTACTGACCGCGCACCTGACGACAGACCCCGCGACCGACTGGGCCGCCGCGGCCACCGCGTGCGGCTACTTCGACCAGGCCCACCTGGCCCGCGAGGTCCGCGATATGGCGGGCATCACGCCGACCGCATTGCGCGCGCAGACGGTAAATTCCGTCCAAGACGTTGAGGCGCTACCCGCATAGCGTTGGGGCTATGAGCGAAACACTGACCATCAACGGCGCCGTGCCGATCGTGCCCTTCTCGAATCCTCGTGCGGCGATCGACTGGCTCGAAAAGGCCTTCGGGGCCGTCGCGACATTCGTCGTTCCTGCCGAGGTCGACCAGCCGCTGAAGCACGCCGAAGTGAAAGTCGGCAACGGGCTGGTGATGATTGGCGACGCGGATTGCAGCGGCAGCGCCTTCGCGCTGCCGGGCCCCGTGGTGGTCTACGTGGTGGTCGACGACCCCGACGCCCTCCACGACCGCGCGGCCGCGGCCGGGGCCGAAATCGTCATGGGCCTGACCGACCAGGACTACGGCTCGCGGGAGTTCGCCGCGCGTGATCCGCACGGCAACGTCTGGAGCTTCGGCACGTACCGGCCCAACTTCGGCTGACGCCAGCGATCAGCGGCGCGGCTCCCAGCGCTGGTACCACGTCTGCGAGTACGGCAAGCCCAACGCCGCGACCAGCAGCAGGATGAACATGCCGAATGCGATGAGTGCGAACATCGTCGTTCCTTCCGTGAACCGCCTTGTTATACACAAGTGCAGTTGTGCAAGAACTTACGACGGAATCGACCCGAAATGATCGACCTGTGTGGGACGGATCACAGGTGACCGCGCTGTGACAGCCGTCACATTTCTGAGGCGCTGCGGACGTCGAAGTGTGATGTTTCGGGGGTACGCAGCAGCTCCCGGTGCCGGACGGGGCGCCACGGAAACAGCTCAGGCAGACCGTCCTTGCCCAGATACCAGCTCTTGCAGCCCGTCACCCAAATCGTCTGAGGCATTGCGGCTTTCATGCTCTCGTTGTAGTCCTTGGTAGCCGCTTCGGTGGGCGCCGCCGAAGCTACCCGACCCTCGCGCATCTCGTTGATCCACCACATCGCGTAGTCGGCCTGGTTCTCGGCGATGATCACCAGCGACTGGTTGCCGACCGGTGAGTGCGGGCCCATCAGCATGAACAGGTTGGGAAATCCCGGCACCGCAACAGACCGATACGCGTGGGGCCCGTCGGCCCATGCCTCGTCGAGCGTGAGGCCGTTCTCACCGACCAGTTCGATGGGTCGCACGTACGCGTGGGCGTCGAAGCCGGTAGCGAGTACGAGAACGTCCAGCTCGTGCAGGACGCCATCGATAGTCACGACGCCCTCGGGCTGGACGTGGTCGATCGCCTCGCTGACGAGCTGGACTCCTGGCCGCTGTATCGCCTGGTAGTAATGGCCGGCGAGAACTTGGCGCTTACACATGGCCTGGTAGTCAGGCGTGAGCCTGCGCCGCAGTTCGCGATCGCGCACCGACAACCGCAGGTTCCAGCGGCACATCGCCGACAGCCAGCGCCGCTGCCAACCGGCTTCGACCGTCGCGCGGCCCAACGACGCGTTCTCGATGTAGGCCTGCCAGAAGCGGTAGCCGACCGTGTTGAGGACGGGCCAGCGCGCAAGCATCGCTTTGGTGAATCGTGAATAGCGCAGGTTCGGTGTCGGAAAGACCCACTGCGGTGTGCGCTGAAAAATCTTGAGCTCACGCACCTTTCCGCCCAGCTCCGCAGTGATCTGCACGCCGGTCGAACCGGTGCCGATCAATCCGATCCGCTTGTCGGGCAACGAAACCGAGTGATCCCACCGCGCGGAGTGGAACTTCGGACCCGCGAACGTTTCCAGCCCCGCGATATCGGGGTACCGCGGGACTCTAAGTACGCCGGTCGCTGTCACCAGGACATCGAACGACTCCACACCGGACGCGGTCGTGACCGCCCACTTGCCGTCTTCGTACCGCGCCGAGCTGACCTCGGTGCCGAACCGGATGTGTCGGCGAATGCCGCGCTCGTCGGCTACCTGACGAAAGTAGGCATGAATCTCAGGTCCCGGGGACATGAATTTCGACCAGGCGGGATTCGGCCGGAACGAATACGAATAGAACCGCGACGGCACGTCGCAGCTCAAACCCGGGTAGGTGTTGTCGCGCCAGGTACCTCCGACCTCGTCGGCCTGCTCGTAAATGGTGAACGTGTCAATGCCGGCGTCCTGCAGTTTGGCCGCCATGCACAGGCCGGACATGCCGGCGCCGACGATCGCGACCTTCAGTGCGCGCTTCTGCGACATATGCCCCCTAGCCCCGCGAATGGCCGAACAGTACGCCCACCCCGCGGGCAATTGACGGTTTCGGCATTTTTGACAATCCGGCAATTCGGATCGCCGTCAGTCAAACGGTTTACGCGCCTGGGCGCCCTTGGCGTAATAGACGCATGACTCTCGACGTGGTGAAGCTGGGCGCCAACATCGGCGCGCGAATCGACGGAGTGCGGCTTGCGCAGGATCCCGACGGTGAGACCGTCGCGGCGATCAACCGCGCGCTGCTTGACCACAAGGTGATCTTCTTCCGCGACCAGCACGATCTGGACGACGAGGGCCAACTGGCGTTCGCGGGCAAGCTGGGCACGCCGACGACCGCGCATCCGACTCTGTCTCGCGGTGCTTCGGTGTTGCCGATCGACTCGCGCTATGACAAGGCCAACAGCTGGCACACCGATGTCACGTTCGTCGACCGTGTCCCGAAAGCCTCACTGCTGCGCGCGGTTACGTTGCCCCGCTACGGCGGCACCACCACGTGGGCGTCGACAGAGGCGGCCTATGAGCAATTGCCCGCTCCCCTGCGTGCGCTCACCGAGAATCTGTGGGCCGTGCACACCAATACCTACGACTACGCAGCGAGTTACGACGGCAGGCACGAGCCGCTGACCGACACGGTTCGCGAGTATCGCGAGGAGTTCGTTTCCGACTACTTCGAGACCGAGCATCCCGTGGTGCGAGTGCATCCCGAGACCGGTAAACGTGTGCTTCTTCTCGGGCATTTCATCAAGCAGTTCGTCGGCTTGGGTTCGGCCGAGTCCGCGACGCTGTTCGCGCTGTTGCAGACCCGGGTTACCAAGCTGGAGAACACCATTCGCTGGAACTGGCAGGAAGGCGACCTGGCCGTCTGGGATAACCGGGCCACTCAGCACTATGCCGTCGCCGACTACGACGACCAGTATCGCCGGCTCAACCGCGTCACCCTGGCAGGCGATGTCCCCGTCGACATCCACGGTGAGCACAGCCGCACCGTCGCAGGCGATGCGTCGCAGTATTCGGATGTGGTGGCACCGGTGCTGTTGGCGAGCTGACTACAACCGCTTCATCTCACGCGACATCAGCGAGTTCTCCAGCCAGACTTGCCGTTTCGGAGAGTGCTGTGGCGCGGGCGGCCGTGCGGCGCTTACCAGCCAGGCGCGCACTGCGTCGCGGAAACGGCGAGTCTTCACCGGCGGCAGCGCCGCGGCTGCCGCGGTGCCGAAAAGCACCTGCTGTTCAGTGATCAGCGTCTCCGCCGATCTCGACGGCACTGTGGCCGCTGACTGAGCGGGGCCCGTAACGGGCTGCTCAATTCTCGTTGTCACTTCGGTCATTTCAACTTCTCCCACCCTCACGAGCAAAGTTACGGACGCCGGTCAGATAACTCACGCGTAAACGACTACCTGCTTGTATGGCTAACTCGGACGGGGATACGCAGATCCACCGCCACTACTCGCCCGGAGCCCGGCAACCGTGGCTGACGTGGGCATTCGGTGGCGGCTGTCCCGAGCCGGCGGCGCGGCGCTCGGTCATCGAAAGCGAATCCGCCGATTCCAGCAACGAAACTCGGCTCGGGACAGCGCCCCCGGCGCTCACAGCCGGTACATCTCCCGCGCCATACGCGAACTCTCGAGAAAGTCGTTGGGTCGCTGTCCCCGCAAGTCGGCAGGCTCCCACGTGACCATCGCCCGCAACGCGGCAACAATCGCATGCGTCCATGACCGCCGCATCGGCTGCGCCCCCACCGCCGCGGCGGTGGCGAACAGAACCTGTTGTTCGGTGATCAAGACGGACTGGTCGACCGTCGAATCGATCGTCGGTTCAACGCGCACATCTTCGAACTTCTGCTCAGCGCCGACAGGCGTCAGTAGCTCAGACATTTCGTTTCTCCCTTGCATTTTCAACTTTTCGGCCGGTCCCCCCGGCCTTCGATGAGAGAAACGTACGACCGTTTCGCACCGCCTTCACGAGTGGTGAGCTACCCATATCTGCTAGCGAATCCCCCATATGAGCACGTTTGGGCAAATATTGAAGGCGCTGCAGGCGGCTCGCGCCGTCACCCGCACCACCGATGAACTGGGCCGCGAACCCAACTAGGTAGCGAGCGTGACCGTCGAACGACGGACAGGCTCCACCGAACGTGTTGAGTGCCTTCAGCAACAAGGCCGTACCGTGATCTGGTGGCCAGAATCCGCGAGAAGGACGCCTGTCCGGGGGCACTGCAGGTGCACCAGGCGGCAGACGGGGCGCTCGCCCGGGTGCGTCTGCCCGGTGGCGTGATCGCACCGGCACAGTTGGAGGCGCTGGCACACGCGGCGACCCAGTGGGGCTCGGAGGCCATGGAACTCACCTCACGCGGAAGCATTCAGATCCGCGCAGTCATCGACACCGCGAAGCTCGCCGAGGTGGTCGCCGGCGTTGGTCTGCTGCCGTCCGAAACCCACGAGCGGGTCCGCAACATCGTCGCGTCCCCGCTGTCGGGCCGGACCGGCGGGAAAGCCGACATCCGCGGCATCGTCACCGAATTGGACTCCGCAATCCAGCACGAAGCCGAGCTGGCCCGGCTGCCCGGCCGCTTCTTGTTCGGCATCGATGACGGCCGCGGGGACATCTCCGGGCTGCGTGCGGACGTCGGCGTGCACGTCGAAGGTGAGTCGGCAGCGTTGCTGCTCGCCGGCAGTGACACGGGCGTCCGGCTCGCGATGCCCGAAGCGGTGCCTGCTCTCGTCGGGATAGCGGTGCGGTTTGCAGAACTCCGTGGAAATGCTTGGCGCATAGCAGAGCTCGACGATCCGACACAACTGCTTGGCGATCGCAGGCCGACGGCGCCCCCGGGTGCGACCTGGTCGCCGGTCACCCGGCCGCCGGTCGGCTGGATAACCCAGGATGACGGCCGCGTGACACTGGGCGCGGCCGCGCCGCTTGGCGTGCTGCAATCCCGCGTCGCGCAGTATCTCGCCGCGATCAATGCCCCGATGGCCATCACGCCGTGGCGGTCGGTGCTGGTGTTCGATCTCGACGAAACGGTCGCCGACGTGGCATTGCGGGTGCTGGCGCCGATGGGGCTGGTCTTCGACGAGAACTCGCCGTGGCTTTCCGTCAGCGCGTGCACCGGCAGCCCAGGCTGCGAGCACTCCCTAGCCGACGTTCGTGCCGACGCCGCGGCGCTGGTGGGCGAACCGGCGAGCGGGCATCGCCACTTCGTCGGGTGCGAACGGGCCTGCGGCAGTCCACCCGCGGGTGACGTGCTGGTGGCAACCGGAGACGGATACCGGAGCCGCGACCGTCACCCGTAGGGTTATCGCGTGCTCGACTACATCCGCGACGCCGCCGAGATCTACCGGCAGTCGTTTGACACGATCCGCGCCGAAGCGGACCTGTCGCGGTTTCCCGACGATGTCGCGCGAGTGGTCGTCCGCCTGATCCACACCTGCGGGCAGGTCGATGTCGCCGAACATGTCGCCTTTAGCGAGGACGTGGTGGCCAAGACCCACGCGGCGCTGGTCGCGGGCGCCCCTGTGCTGTGCGATTCGTCGATGGTGGCGGCCGGAATCACCAAGTCACGGCTTCCCGCTGGCAACGAAGTGGTGCCGTTGGTCGCCGACGCAAGGGCCGCTGATCTGGCCGCCCGTCTCGGCTCCACCCGTTCGGCGGCCGCGGTCGACCTGTGGGCCGATCGGCTCGGCGGCGCGGTGCTGGCCATCGGCAACGCACCAACGGCGCTGTTCCGGTTGCTCGAACTGGTCGACGACGGCGCTGGAACCCCTGCGGCCGTGCTCGGCGGTCCTGTCGGCTTCGTCGGCTCGGCGCAATCCAAACAGGAGCTGATCGGCCGCCCACGCGGGATGTCGTATCTGGTGGTTCAGGGCCGGCGCGGCGGTAGCGCGATGGCGGCCGCTGCCGTGAATGCGATTGCCAACGAGGCGGAATGACGGGCACTCTCGGCACGCTCTGGGGCGTCGGGCTCGGACCAGGAGATCCGGAACTGGTGACGGTCAAGGCGGCGCGGGTGATCGCCGAGGCCGACGTCGTCGCCTACCACAGCGCCCGACACGGCCATAGCATTGCGCGCGGCATCGCCGAACCGTACCTGCGGCCGGGCCAGCTCGAGGAGCACCTCGTCTACCCGCTGACCACCGAGACCACCGAGCACCCCGGCGGATACGCGGGCGCGATCGAAGACTTCTACCGCGAGTCCGCGGAGCGCATCGCGGTACACCTCGAGGCGGGCCGCAATGTCGCGCTTCTCGCCGAGGGTGATCCGCTGTTCTACAGCTCCTATATGCACATGCACACCCGGCTGACGCTGCGGTTCGACGCCGTCATCGTTCCCGGCGTGACCTCGGTCAGCGCGGCGTCGGCCGCGACGGCGACCCCCCTGGTGCAAGGCGACGAGGTGCTGACGATTCTGCCGGGCACCCTGCCTTTCGATGAGCTCAAGCGCAGGCTCGCCGACACCGATGCGGCCGTCGTGCTAAAGCTCGGCCGATCGTATCCCACTGTGCGGGAGGCACTTTCATCGACCGGGCGCCTCGATGACGCCTTCTACGTGGAACGGGCCAGCACGTCCCGTCAGCGCGTCATGCCTGCGAGTGAGGTCGACGAATCGACGGTGCCGTACTTCTCGCTGGCGATGTTGCCAGGCACTCCGCGCCGACAAACAGCCACCGGCAGTGTCGCGGTGGTCGGTCTTGGCCCCGGTGACAGCGACTGGATGACGCCCCAGAGCCGGCGCGAGCTGGCGGCGGCCACCGACCTCATCGGTTACGGCCCTTACCTCGACCGCATCGGCGCCAGGGACGGCCAGCGCCGTCACTCCAGCGACAACACCGACGAGCCTGCGCGTGCCCGACTGGCCTGCACGCTGGCCGAGGAGGGCCGCACGGTCGCGGTGGTGTCCTCGGGCGATCCTGGCGTGTTCGCGATGGCGACGGCGGTGCTGGAGGAGGCCAAGCAATGGCCGGGAGTGCGGGTGCGGGTGATCCCGGCGATGACCGCCGCCCAGGCCGTCGCCAGCCGGGTCGGCGCACCGCTTGGCCACGATTACGCGGTCATCTCGTTGTCCGACCGCCTCAAGCCGTGGGACGTCATCGCCGCGCGGCTGACCGCGGCCGCCAGCGCGGATCTGGTACTGGCGATCTACAACCCGGCGTCGAAGACACGGACGTGGCAGGTCGGAGCAATGCGCGACTTGCTGATGGAGCATCGCGACCCCGGCACACCGGTGGTGATCGGCCGCGACATCTCCGGCCCGTCGGAAGAGGTGAAGGTGGTCCGGCTGGCCGATCTGGACCCGGCCGACGTCGACATGCGCTGCCTGCTCATCATCGGGTCGTCCCAGACGCAGTGGTATGACGACATAGTCTTCACGCCACGCCGCTACCCGACATAGGATCTGTGCCCCATGCAGACCATTCCACGCGGACCCGAAGATGTAACGCCGGCCTGGCTCGGGTCGGTGTTGGCCGCCGACGTGGAAACCGTCGACGTCAGCCCGATCGGCACCGGTCAGACCGGCGCGACCTACCGAGTGTCGGCGGTGTACTCCGCGCAGCGGCCCGACCTGCCCGCGACCTTCGCGATCAAGTTGCCCGCGCAGGACGATGCCGTTCGTGAGCGCGTCGCGCTGGGATACCGCTCGGAGGTGGAGTTCTACACAGACGTCGCCGAGAGCGTAGCGATCGGGGTCCCGCGCTGCTTCCATAGCGACATCTCCGACGACGGAACCGATTTCGTCTTACTGCTTGCCGATATGTCCCCCGCGGTGCAGGGCGATCAGATCGCGGGGTGTTCCGAGCAGGAGGCCCGGTTGGCGGTCGAAGCCCTCGCCGGGCTGCACGGCCCCTCCTGGTGCGATCCGGCCTGGCTGGCGCTGTCGTCGATCTCGATGCCCAAGCCGGGCGACGAAGCGGCGGCCAAGGGGCTCGGCGACGTCTCCCTGATGGCCGCGGGCATCGTGATCGAACGGCTCGGCGCCAGAATCAGCGGCGAAGACCAGGAAACCCTCACCGCGGCAATGGGTTCGGTGACACCGTGGTTGGCCGCCGAACCGAACCGTTATGCACTGATGCACGGTGACTACCGGCTGGACAACATGCTGTTCACCCCTGATCGCACCCGCGTCACGGTCGTCGACTGGCAGACCATGGGCGTCGGGCTCCCAGGACGAGACCTCGCCTTCTTCACTGCGACGAGCCTCGATCCCGAGATGCGACCGCAGGTACAGGAGCGCCTCGTCGCGGACTATCACCGGGCGCTCTTGGGTTACGGCGTAGTGGATTACGACGTCGACACGTGCTGGCACGACTACCGGCTCGGCGTGGTTCAGGCGCCGTTGATCACCGCGCTGGGGCTGGCGTTCGCCTCGTCCACCGAACGCGGCGACGAGATGATCCTGACCATGCTGAGCCGCGGCTGCCGGGCCGTCCGCGAGCTTGGCACCCTCGACCTGATCAGCAGCTACCAATCGATCTGATCCAGGCGGCCGCGTCCTCGACGGTGCTCACCGTCCGCACACCAGGCGGTAGCGGCGGGCGGTCCACCATTACCATCGAAATGCCAAGCGCGGCCGCCGCATCCAGCTTGGGCCGCGTCAGCGGGCCGCCGCTGTTCTTGGTCACCAGCGCGTCGATGCGGTGCTCGCGCAGCAGCGCCAGCTCCTCGTCGTAGTGGTAGGGACCCCGCGACAACACCACGTGATGTCGGCGCGGTAGGAGTGCCTCGTCCGGCGGGGTCACCGCCCGGATCAGGAACCAGGCATCGACGTCGGCGAATGCCGCGACACCTGAGCGCCCGGTCGTCAAGAACACCCGCGAATACCCTCGAGCGGCAACGGTTTGCGCGGCCTCGGCATCGGATGCGACCACGATCGCGTCGCCCGGCGGCCAGGCCGGGCGCGCCAGCAGCAGATGCGGCAACCCCAGTTCGCCACACACGGTCGCGCCGTGTGCGGTGATGGTCGCCGCGAAAGGATGCGTGGCGTCGACAACAGCGTCGACCGCACTTTCAACCAGCCAGCGCCGCATCCCTTCGGCGCCGCCGAACCCGCCGATCCGCACCTCACCGACCGGAAGGGCCGGGTCGGGCACTCGGCCCGCCAGGGAGCTGATGACGTCGACGTCAGGGTGGAGCCGTGCCGCAAGCGCCCGCGCTTCTGACGTGCCGCCAAGCAGCAGAACCCGCATCAGTGCCGGTCTCGACGGGTGCGTGCCGCCGAGTAGAGGTAGCTGTCGGAAAAACCTTCTGCGGTAAGCACATCGCCGACGACGATGACGGCGGTGCGGGTCACTTCGGCAGCATGCATCTCGTGCGCGAGGTCCGCGAGCACGCATCGCAGCACCGTTTGCTGCGGCCAGCTCGCGAACGCCACCACCGCGCAGGGGGTTTCTGGCGCATAGCCGCCCGCCAGTAACTGCGGGACGATCGCGTCGACCTGAGCGGCGGCCAGGTGTAAAACCAGCGTCGAACCGGACGCCGACAGCGTCGCGAGATCCTCGCCGTCCGGCATCGCGGTGGACAGCGTGGCCACCCGCGTCAGTGTCACGGTCTGCGCCACCCCTGGGACCGTCAGTTCGCGGCCGAGCACCGCCGCCGCTGCGGCGAAAGCCGGTACCCCCGGCACGATTTCGTAGTCGATGCCAAGTTCGTTCAGGCGGCGGCACTGCTCGGCTAGTGCGCTGTAGATCGAAGGGTCACCGGAGTGCAACCGGGCCACGTCGAGTCCCTGCGCGTGCGCGTCGGCGAGTTCGGTGACGATCTGGTCGAGCGTCAGCGGGCCGGTGTCGATCACGCGGGCGTCCGGCGGACACAGCGCGACGATGTCGTCGGGCATGATCGACCCGGCATACAGACAGACCGGGCAGCGGCTCACCAGTCGCTGCCCGCGCACGGTGATCAGATCGGCGGCACCAGGACCCGCCCCGATGAAGTAGACGGTCATCGCTTCGTGACCGACCATTGGGCGATCGGCAGCGCAGGCCGCCAGCCGGTGAACCCGCCGACCGGCTCGCCCTCGGTAGTGCTGAAACCTCATCAGCTCGCCGCCGTTTCGTGAATACCATTGGACGAGTATGACTTCCGATTCCGCGGTGACCGCGTTGGCAACCAACCGGCCGCCGATGGACAGTCGTTGGTAGCAGGCATCAAGCAGGCCGGGCTGGGTCAGTCCGCCCCCGACGAAGATCGCCGACGGCTGCGCTACACCGTCAAAGGCGGCCGGCGCCGCACCCCGCACATCGACCTTCACGCCGTGCGCAACGGCGTTGGAAGCGATCCGCTTGCGCCGTTGCTCGTCACGCTCGAACGCGACAGCGTCGCAGCCGTATCCGTTACGGCACCATTCGACCGCGATGCTGCCCGAACCTGAGCCGACGTCCCACAGCATCTCGCCGGGGCGTGGCGCCAACGCGGCCAGCGTGACGGCGCGCATGGGCTGCTTGGTGAGCTGGCCGTCGTTGGCGAAACAGTCATCGGGAAGTACCGCAAGCACGCGATCGTCGGGCAGATATCGCACGGCGACGACGTTGAGGCGATCGACGTCACCCGGCGGCCGCACCGCCCACTCACGGGCGGTGGCCGACCTGCGCCGCTCCCCTGGCCCGCCGAGTTGTTCGAGCACCGTTATCTCGGAGTCACCGCGGCCGCTGTCGGTCAGCAGTCGGGCCAACGCGGCGGGACTGGACGCGTCGCGGGACATCACCACGGCCTGCCCGCCGCGCCGGACCGCGGTGTGCGGCGGCTCGGTGACCAGGCTGATCACCTCGGTGTCCTGCACCGCCCAGCCCACCCTGGAACACGCCAGGGTCACCGAGGACACATGTGGCAGCACGGCAACGCGATCGGGCCCGTACAGCCTGATCAGCGTGTTGCCGATGCCATGCAGCAGCGGGTCACCGCTGGCGATCACGTGCACGTCACCTTCGGCGCCCTCCAGCAGCGTGTGAAGGGCGGGCAGCATCGGTGACGGCCACGAAATGCGCGGCGCACGCACCGTATCGTCGAGCAGGTCGAGTTGGCGTGGCGATCCGTAAACCACGGTGGCCCTGGCTAATTCGGACTTCGATGCCGGCGCGAGCCCGCCCATGCCGTCCGCACCGATTCCCACCACGACGATCATCTCGGCATCCTCCGCCAGACGAACTGCGGCAACAATTTCATCCCGAAGAACACCGGTCGCAGTATCGGCGGCACCCACACTATGCGGCGGCCCCGTGCCAGCGCGCGGACGGTCGCCGCGGCCACCTCTGCCGGCGTGCTGGAGAACGGCGCGGGCGTCATGCCCTCGGTCATCCGACCGATCACGAAGCCGGGCCGCACCAGCAGCAGCTGCACGCCCGACCCGTGCAGTGCGTCGGCGAGGCCACTGCAGAAGCCGTCCAGCCCGGCCTTGGCCGAGCCGTACACGTAGTTCGCGCGGCGTACCCGCACCCCGGCCACCGACGAGAACGCGACAATCGACCCGCTGCCCGCCGCCCGCATGGTGTTGGCAAGCACGGTGAGCAAACCGACTTGCGCGACGAAGTCGGTGTGCACAATCGCGGCGGCGTGCGCCGGGTCCTTTTCAGCGAGGTCCTGGTCGCCGAGGATGCCGAAGGCCAGCACCGCGGTACCGACCGGCCCGTGCTCTGCCACGATCGATTCGACGAGCGGGCCATGCGAGCCGACGTCGTCGGCATCGAATTCGCGCACGTGGACGGCGGCGGCTCCGGCGTGCCGCAGCGCACCGGCCTGCTCGTCGAGTTCGTCGGCGCGACGGGCCGCCAGCAACACGGTCGAGCCGGGAGCCAACCGGACGGCCAGCTCGATCCCGATTTCACTGCGGCCGCCGAAAATCACGATCAGCCCGCCGCCCGTGTCTTTCATGGCTGCGATTATGTCCTGCGCTACGTTGGATCCCGATGGCGAAGGCAACTACCCGGCTCACCAACGACGCGCTGGCATTCCTCACGGAGCGGCATCTGGCGATGCTGACGACGCTGCGCTCGAACAATTCACCGCATGTGGTCGCGGTCGGGTTCACCTTCGACCCGAAGACCCACATCGCCCGCGTCATCACCACCGGCGGATCACAGAAGGCCGTCAACGCCCAGGACCAGGGTGTCGCGGTGCTCAGCCAGGTCGACGGTGCGCGGTGGCTGTCGCTGGAGGGCAAGGCCAGCGTCAACACCGAAGCCGAAGCCGTGCGCGACGCGGAACTGCGCTATGCCCAGCGCTATCGCACGCCTCGGGTGAATCCGCGCCGCGTGGTGATCGAGGTCCGTGTCGAGCGGGTGCTCGGTTCCTCGGACCTGCTCGACCGCGCCGGCGATTAGCCTGCCGGGCTCGGGCCCGCGGGCACGACGACCAAATCGTGCGGCCGGTTGTTGACCGAAAGCGCTCCGTCCGCCGTGACGATCACGATGTCCTCGATGCGGGCCCCCCACTGGCCTGGGAAGTAGATGCCCGGCTCGACGGAGAACGCCATGCCCGGTTCGAGCGGCAGGTCGTTGCCGGCGACGATGTAGGGCTCCTCGTGAACCGAGAGCCCGATGCCGTGACCCGTGCGGTGCACGAACGCATCGGCAAGCCCCTCGCCTGCCAGCACGTCTCGGGCCACGGCGTCCACCTGCGCCGCTGTCATGCCGGGCCGCACCGCATCGACCGCGGCCTGCTGGGCGCGTTGCAGCACCGCGTACCGCCGTGCCACGTCGGGATCGGGCTCGCCGATGCTGTAGGTGCGGGTGGAGTCCGAGTTGTACCCGGGTTCGTACGGGCCTCCGATGTCGACGACGACGATGTCGCCGGCCCGTAGTTCGCGGTCGGAGCATTCGTGGTGCGGATCCGCGCCGTGCGGCCCCGACCCGACGATGATGAAGGCGACCTCCGAATGCCCTTCTGCCACAATGGCTTCGGCGATATCAGCGGCGACGTCGGCCTCGGTGCGGCCTGGCACAAGGAACTCCGGCACGCGCGCATGCACCCGGTCGATCGCCGCACCGGCCTTGCGCAGTGCGTCGATCTCGGCGGCATCCTTGATCATTCGCAGCCTGCGCAGCACGTCGGTGGCCAAAACGGGCACCACGCCGAGCACATCGGCAAGGGGCAGCAGGTGCAGCGCTGGCATCGCGTCGGTGACGGCCGTCGCGACCGGCGCCCCGCCCAAGGCGTCAGCGACCAGCCGGTACGGATCGTCGCCGTCGACCCAGTCCCGCACCGCCAGACCGAGTTCGGTCACCGCGGACTCCTTGAGGGACGCCAGCTCCATGCGCGGCACCACGACCGTCGGCTCACCCGATGACGGCACCACGAGCGCGGTTAAGCGCTCGAAGGTCTGCGCGCGCGACCCGACGAGGTAGCGCAGGTCATAGCCGGGGGTGATGACCAGGCCGGCCAGGCCCGCGTCGGCCGTGGCGGTGGCTGCCGCGCGGAGCCGTTGTCCGTAAACGTCGGTGTTGAATCGACTTCCGTCCATGGAATCGAGGCTAATCGGCGGCCGAGTAGGTGGCGACCTCGATCAGGTTGCCGTCCGGGTCACGGCAGTAGTGCGACGTCATCGGGCCCAGCGCACCGGTCTTCGCAACGGGCCCGTTCGTGATCTGCACGCCACAGGTGCGCAAATGGGCGCCGACCTCGTCGGGGCTCTGCTCGGTGATGAAACACAGGTCGAGGGACCCTGGGGCGTCGACGGCGCCGGTTTCCCAGTTCGGCGCGCCGCTGGGCCGCACGTTGAGCTTCTGGTTTCCGAACGCCAGCGCCACCCGGCTCTCGCCGAACACGTCACGTCTCATGCCGAGCACCCGCACGTACCAGTCCGCGGTGGCGTCGACGTCACGACAGTTGACCACCACGTGGTCGATGCGGTCCACACTTAAGGCCATACCTCACGCTACTGTCGGTGACCGTGGCCGCTCCCCTTGTGCTGCTCGACGGCGCCAGCATGTGGTTTCGCTCGTTCTTCGGCGTGCCATCGTCGATCAAGGCGCCCGACGGCCGTCAGGTCAACGCACTGCGCGGCTTCCTGGATGCGGTCGCGACGGTGATCACGCGGGAGCGCCCCGGCAGGCTCGTGGTGTGCCGCGACGACGACTGGCGACCGCAGTGGCGGGTGGACCTCATCCCTTCGTACAAGGCTCACCGCGTCGAGGAGGTCCAGCCCGACGGGCCTGATGTCGAGGTGGTGCCCGACGAATTGACGCCGCAGGTCGACATGATCATGGAAATCCTTGATGCGTTCGGCATCTGCACGGCAGGTGCGCCGGAATGCGAGGCCGACGACGTGCTGGGCACGCTGGCGTCGCGCGAGAAGGACGACCCCGTGGTGGTGGTGAGTGGCGACCGTGATCTGCTGCAGCTGGTGCGCGACGAGCCCGTTTCCGTCAGGGTGCTGTACCTGGGCCGCGGACTGGCCAAGGCGACGAAGTACGGGCCCGCAGAGGTGGCCGAGTCCTACCACGTCCCTGTCGGTCGCGCGGGTCAGGCGTATGCCGAGCTGGCGCTGCTGCGTGGCGACCCGTCCGACGGGCTGCCAGGCGTTCCCGGCGTTGGCGAGAAGACGGCGGCGGCACTGCTCGCGCAGCACGGCTCGCTGGAGGCCATCCTGGCCGCCGCTCACGACCCGAAATCGAAGATGTCCAAGGCGTACCGGACCAAGCTGCTCGCGGCCACCGACTACATCGAGGCCGCCGGACCGGTGGTGAAGGTCGCCTCCGACGCGTCCGTCACGCTGTCCACCAAGACGGATGCCCTGCCGTTGGCGGCCGAGCATCCGCGCAAGGTGGCCCAGCTTGCCGAAACCTACGGCGTCACATCGTCGATCGGGCGGCTCCAGAAGGCGCTCGACGCACTACCTGACCGCTGATTCGACCTGGCAAAGCCGGTATTTGGCGGCTACTTGGGCCTGCCGACCTCGTAGGTGCCGTTGTCGTCCTGGAAGGTGACAGTGACCTGGCGTTTTGTGCCGTCGATGCTGACCTCGCAGTTGAAGGTGTCACCCTTCTTCACCGTGGGGCTCTGGCCGTCATTGCACTTAACGTCCTTGACGTTCTTGGCGCCGTAGCCGTTCGCCTCGTCGGTCAGGATCTGCTGCACGCCGGTCTGCGCGGCGCCGATGTCCAGCTTGGTGGTGACGAAGAAGCCCGGCTTCCAGAAGCCCATCACCAGCACGACCGCGACGATGATCGCGGCCAGTAGGCCGATGACGCCACCGATGACCGCCAGCGACCGCTTCGACCCTTCTTCGGGCGCGCCCGTCGCTCCGAACTGCTGCGGATACTGCCCCGGCTGTCCGTACTGCCCCGGCTGCTGGCCGAACTGGCCTGGCTGCTGACCGTACTGAGGCGGCTGCCCATACTGCCCCGGCTGCTGACCGTACGGGGGCTGTTGGCCGTACTGCCCGGGCGGCGGGTAGGCCGACGGGCTGTACTCGGCGGGCTGCTGGCCGAACTGCTCGGTCGGTTGGTATTGCTGCGGCGGCTGGTAGGCAGGCTGTTGATATTGCGGGTACTGCTGCTGTTGCGGGTCGTACGCCGGCGGCTGCCATGCCGGCGTGGACGGCTGGTCGGCCGCGGGGGTTTGCGGCTGCCACGGCTGGTTGGCCGACGGGTCGCTCGACGGCTGGTCCTGACTGGGCTCCGGCTGCTGACCGGGCCACGGTTGCGTCGGATCAGATCCTTGCGGTCCGCTCATCTCTCTCCTTGATCGCCCGCGGCCGAGCCGCGGCGTGGTCTTACGACTGCTGGAAACACACACTACCCGGCATCAACAGCGACGACGCCCCGTCGGACGTCATTGATCGCGCGTTTCGCGGCGGCCCGTAACGCGGGCGTCGGCGCGGCGTTGCGGACCTGGTCGAGCAGGTCAAGAACCTGCCTGCACCAGCGCACGAAATCGCCTGCCGACAGCGGTGACCCGGTTCCCGCGGCGTCGGAGGCTGCCAGTGCACCGGCCAGGTCACCGGTGGTGGCCCAGCGGTAGATGGCGGCAACAAAGCCGTTGTCGGGCTCGCGACTCTGGCTAATGCGGTGGCGCTGCTCATCGGCACGCAGCTCCGTCCAATGCCTTCGGGTCTGGTTGAGCGCCCTGCGCAGCTTCCCGGTCGGCACGTCGACCCCCTCTGCTGCGCCGGGCGTGTCGCCCCTTGACTCGTAGAGCACCGCCGACAACACCGCCGCGAGCTCGGCAGGCTCAAGGCCCTCCCACGCGCCGCCGCGCAGGCATTCGGCGACCAACAGGTCACTCTCGCTGTAGATCCGGGCCAGCAGACGTCCGTCGTCGGTGACCTTGGGATCACCGTCACCGCCCTCGATGAACCCACGCTCGGAGAGCAACACGACGATCCGATCGAACGTGCGCGCCAGCGAATTGGTCGCCGCGGCGATCTTCTGCCGGATCTGCTCGTTGTCCCGTTCTATTCGCAGGTATCGCTCGGCCAGTCGCGCCTTGACTTCTCTTTCGGGCAACTGGTGAGCCGGGTGGCGGCGCAATTGCTCACGCAGCGCGGCCAATTCGGGGTCGACGTCGGGTTCCTTGGGTGGCCCGCTGCGCTTGCCCCTTACCGATGGCACGTCCAGCCCCGACGCTGCCGACCGCAGCGCCGACGCCAGATCGCGCCGCACCCGCGGATTGCGGTGTTCGATCCGCTTTGGCAGCGTCATCGTCCCCATCGGTGCCGCTGCGCCCGAGTAGTCGGCCGACGAAATCCGGCCCGCCCAACGATGTTCGGTCAGCACGAGTGGTCGCGGATCGTCGCTGTCGCGGCCCGGTTCCAGCACCACCGCCAGCCCGCCGCGACGCCCATGAGTGATGTTGATGATGTCGCCGCGGCGCAGCGCGGCCAGCACGTCGTTGGCGGCCTTTCGTCGCTGCAGGCGCGACGCACGGGACTGGGACCGCTCGCGTTCGGAGATCTGCAGTCGCAGCCGCACATACTCGAGGATGGGCGCATCGCGGCCGCCGAATTCGGTGGCCAGCTCGTCGAGCATCCGCTCACCGCGATCGACGCCGCGCACCAGCCCCACCACCGACCGGTCCGCCTGGTACTGCGCGAACGAGCGCTCCAATAGTTTGTGCGCCTGGGTCGGCCCCATCTGGTGCACAAGGTTGATCGTCATGTTGTATGACGGCGCAAACGAACTGCGCAACGGGAAGGTGCGGGTCGAGGCCAGGCCGGCGACCTCGGCGGGTTCGACGTCAGGGTGCCACAGCACGACTGCGTGGCCTTCGACGTCGATGCCCCGCCGCCCTGCCCGCCCCGTCAGCTGCGTGTACTCCCCCGGCGTCAGCTGCGCATGCTCTTCGCCGTTGTACTTGACCAACCGCTCGAGCACCACCGTGCGGGCCGGCATGTTGATGCCCAATGCCAGTGTCTCCGTGGCGAATACCGCCTTGACAAGGCCGGCGGTAAACAGCTCTTCGACCGTGTGGCGGAAGATCGGCAGCATTCCGGCGTGGTGTGCGGCCAGCCCGCGCAGCAGCCCTTCGCGCCATTCGTGATAGTCGAGCACGATCAGGTCGGCCTCGTTGAGGTCGGCGGTCCGCCGGTCGACCACCTCGGCGATGCGGGCGCGTTCCTCGTCGGTGGTCAGGCGCAGCGATGAGCGCAGGCATTGCTTGACGGCGGCGTCGCAGCCGGCACGGGAGAACACGAACGTGATCGCGGGCAACAGTCCCTCGCGGTCGAGCAAGCCGATCACATCCGGCCGCGCCGGTGGCCGATAGATGCTGGGCCTTCGGTGCGCCCGCCCGCGGGGCTGCCAGTCGGACAGCCGATCGGCCTCGCGCCGATGTGCGATGTGGCGCAACAGTTCCGGGTCGACCAGCAGTTCGCGGCCGGTCTTGGCCGCCTGCGACGCGCGGTAGTCGAACAGGTCGAACAGCCGCTTGCCCACCATGACGTGCTGCCACAACGGGACTGGACGGTGTTCGTCGACGACGACGGTGGTGTCTCCGCGCACCGTCTGGATCCAGCCGCCGAACTCCTCTGCGTTACTGACGGTCGCCGACAGGCTCACCAGCCGCACCTCGTCGGGCAGATGCAGGATGACTTCCTCCCACACCGCACCGCGCATCCGGTCGGCAAGGAAGTGCACCTCGTCCATGACGACGTAGGAAAGGCCGTGCAGTGCAGGCGAATTCGCATAGAGCATGTTGCGAAGCACTTCGGTGGTCATCACCACGACGTCGGCATCGCCGTTGATGGACTGGTCCCCCGTCAGCAGACCGATCTTGTCTGGGCCGTACCGTCGCACCAGGTCGTTGTGCTTCTGATTGCTCAGCGCCTTGATCGGGGTGGTGTAGAAACACTTGCCACCAGCGGCAAGAGCGAGGTGGACGGCGAACTCCCCGACGACAGTCTTGCCTGCGCCGGTGGGTGCGCACACCAGCACACCGTGGCCGTTCTCCAGCGCCTGGCAGGCGCGCAGCTGAAAGTCGTCGAGCTCGAATGGCAGCTGCGCGGTGAACCCCGCCAGTTCACCTCTAAGTGGCGTCGTCATCGACTACGACCCTGGCCGGTGTCGGCACGGCGGTCGGCGGCTCGATGGCCTCGGCGCTCCCGATCGGTGCCGCTTCGTCGTCGGATACTTCGTCGGCCTCGCGGCGGGCTTTGCGTCTGTCGTGGATGCGGGCGATCTGGATCGCGAACTCCAGCAGCAGCGTCAGTGCCATCGCCAAGGCCAGCATCGAGAACGGATCGGAACCCGGCGTCGCGAACGCGGCGAACACGAACAGCCCGAAGATCAAGCCCCGGCGCCACGCCTTGAGCTTCTCGTAGGTGAGCACCCCGATCAGGTTGAGCATGATGATCAGCAGCGGGAATTCGAAGCTGATCCCGAACACCAGCAGCAGGTTGATCAGGAACCCGAAGTACTGGTCACCGGAGAGCGCGGTGACTTGGACGTCGCTGCCGACGGTGAGCAGGAATCCCAGCGCCTGCGCCAGCACCACATACGCCAGCACCGAGCCGGAGATGAACAGCACCGCGCCGACGCTGACGAACGACATCGCGAACCGGCGTTCCTTGCGGTACAGGCCGGGTGTGATGAACGCCCACAACTGGTAGAGCCACACCGGGCAGGCCAGCACGATGCCCGCGGTGAGGGCGACCTTCAGGCGCAGCATGAACTGGTCGAACGGGGAGGTCGCGAGCAGTCGGCAGGTGCCGTCGTTGGTGATATCGGCGCGCGCGGAGGCCGGGAGGGCACAGTACGGGCCGCGCAGCCATTCGCCGAGGCTGTGCAGTCCGAAGAACCCGTGGCTGTACCAGAAGAAGCCGACGGTCGTGGTGACCACGATCGCCGCAACGGCGATCAGCAGCCGCGTCCGCAGCTCATGAAGGTGCTCGACCAGGCTCATGGTGCCGTCGGGATTCGCCTGAGAGCGACGACGGCGAGGGTTGAGCTTCTTGAGTAGTCCGGGGGTGCGCACGGGAGTTGCCTATCGGCCAGCTTTGGACAGGACCCAACGACGCGGCATCACGCCGCGGTCCACGGGTCGACGTGGATCAGGCTGGGTGCTTATCCGATGGCTGCTCGGTCGGCGGAGCGGGAGCGTCGGCGCGTTCCGATGCGATCGGAGTGGCCGGCGGCGCCGCGGCTTCCGGCTTGGAGTCGGCCTGCATCTCCTTGATCTCGGACTTGAAGATCCGCATCGACTTGCCGAGCGAACGCGCCGCGTCAGGGAGCTTCTTGGCGCCGAAGAGCAGCACGAACACGGCGATGACGATTACCCAGTGCCAGGGTTGTAGACCGCCCAATTTGGTCACCTCCAGAGTCCTGGCCGAGTCTACCTTCCAGCCGACGGCACGCTGACTTCATAGGCGATTAGCGCCGCTTCTGCCGAGACTCGTACCCGTTCGGCCAGCGCCTGGGGCTCGAGCACCCGCACCGCAGAGCCGAAGCCCAGGACGAACCGCGACATCCACTCGTCGGATGCGTACGTCATCTGCGCCTCCCATGCACCGTCCGGCAGCTCGCGGACCTCGCGCAATGGGTAGTAGTCGAACATCCAGGACGCCGACCGGTCGATGAGCAGCTTCGCCGACGGCAGCGACGGGTCGGCGTCGAAGAGCGAGGTGTCGGGTCCCGCGTCGACCGCGGGCCGCGGCGGCGCCGACGGCTCATCGAGCACCTGCGCGTCGACGATCCGGTCGAAGCGGAACAGCCGCACGCTCTCGGCGGTCCGGCACCACGCCTCCAGGTAGCTGTGGTCGGCGACCAGCACCACCCGGATCGGGTCGACGATCCGGCGCGACAGCATGTCGTGCGACGCCGAGTAGTACTCGATGGCCAGTGCCCGACTGTCACGCACGGCAACGCGCACCGCCGCCGCGGCTTCACTCTCCGCAGGCGCGGGCTCGTCGACGGCCGCCTCGGCCCCGAGGCTCAGCGTGCCCGCGGCGGATTCGATTTTCGCGATGGCGCTGCGCGCGGCCTCGGGGTCGACCATGCCCGGCACATCGACCAGTGCCCGCAACGCCACCAGCACGCCGGTGGCTTCGGGCGACGTCAGCCGCAGCGGATGGTCGATGCCGGCGGTGAACGTGACTTCGATGGTGTCGCCGGAGAATTCGAAGTCGATCAGGTCGCCGGGACCGTACCCGGGCAGCCCGCACATCCACAGCTGGTTCAGGTCGTCCTGCAACTGTTTGACGCTGACACCGAGGTCGGACGCGGCCTCGGCGTAGGTGATCTTCGGATTCGCCTGGAAGTACGGAACCATGTTGAGCAGCCGCACTAACCGGGTCGACACGGTAGTCACGTCCTCACCTCGTCCGCCTGCGCGCGCAGCCGCGCCAGCACATCGTCACGCAGCGACTGCGGCTCGAGCGCCACCGCATCCGCGCCGTAGCTGGCGATTTCGCGGGCCAGCCGGTCGGTCATGCCGAGCTCGACGGCGATCTCGTCGCCCGCGCGATCGCCAAGCGTCAGCGCGCCGACCACCGTCGCCTGCCTACGCAGCGCGGTCGCGCGTCCCTCGGCGACCCAGACCCTAGCCTGCGTGCCGGTCGGGGGCTCGCTGACGACACGCATCACCAGCTCGCGCAGGTTCACGTCGTCGGGTTTGGTGACCGCCCCAGGCGGGCCGATCGCAGCCACCTCGGCCCCGATCCGCGAAAGCCGGAACGTCCGCGGGGCGTCGCGGACCCGGTCGTGGCCGACCAGGTACCACCGGCCCCTGTCGGTGACGATGCCCCACGGTTCCACGGTGCGGGTGGTGTACGGCTCGCTGCGCGACGGGCGGTGCGAGAATTGCACCGCTTGCCCAGAGTCGATGGCGGACAACAGAATTCCGAGCACTTCCTCCGAGCCTCGCAGGCCGGGCAGGGTGGCCGTCGACGTGATCGCGACCCCGGAGTCGGGCGCGTCGACGTCGACCCCGGCCGCCCGCAGCTTGAGCAGCGCACCCTGGGTCGCGGTGATGAGCTCCGGCGATTCCCACAGCTGTGTGGCCACCGCAACCGCGGCGGCTTCGTCGGCGGTCAGCTCCACCGCAGGCAGGGCATAGGCCTCGCGGTTGATGCGGTAGCCCTCGGTGGGGTCGAACTGCGAGACGCGGCCGGTCTCCAGCGGGATGCCGAGGTCACGCAGCTCGTTCTTGTCGCGTTCGAACATGCGGGAGAACGCCTCGTCGCTGGGGCTGTCGGCGTAGCCGTAGACGGTTTCGCGGATCCGTTCGGCGGTGATGAACGCGCGGGTCGACAGCAGCGCAATGACGAGGTTCATCAACCGCTCGACTTTGGAAATCCCCACTCGGCTCAGCCTAGTGTCACGCGGCCGACTTCCCGACCGCCGCTCCCGGCCGTCGAGTGGGAAGTTATCGAACGCCGCGCGAGTTTGCGGGCGATAAGTGGCCACTCGGCGACGCCAAGGAAGCTACATGCTGGCGATGAGCCGCTTGACCCGCTCGTCGACCGAGCGGAACGGGTCCTTGCACAACACGGTGCGCTGGGCCTGGTCGTTGAGCTTGAGGTGAACCCAGTCGACGGTGAAGTCACGACCGGCTTCCTGTGCGGCGCTGATGAACTCACCGCGCAGCTTGGCCCGAGTGGTCTGCGGCGGGGTGTTGACCGCGGCCTCGATCTCCTCGTCGGTGGTGATCCGGGTGGCCAGGCCCTTGCGCTGCAACAGGTCGAACACGCCGCGACCGCGCTTGATGTCGTGGTAGGCCAGGTCGAGCTGGCTGATCTTGGGGTCGGACAGCTCCATGTTGTAGCGGTCCTGATAGCGCTGGAACAGCTTGCGCTTGATCACCCAGTCGATCTCGGTGTCGACCTTGGCGAAGTCCTGGCTCTCGACGGCGTCCAGCTGACGGCCCCAAAGGTCGACGACCTGTCCGATCTGCGAATTCGGTTCGCGGGTCTGCAGGTACTCGACCGCGCGGGCGTAGTACTCGCGCTGGATGTCCAACGCGCTGGCCTGCCTGCCGCCCGCCAGCCGCACCGGACGCCGTCCGGTCAGGTCGTGGCTGACCTCGCGGATCGCACGGATCGGGTTGTCAAGGGAGAAGTCGCGGAACGCCACACCGGCCTCGATCATCTCCAGCACCAGCGACGCCGTGCCCACCTTGAGCATCGTGGTGGACTCGCACATGTTCGAGTCGCCGACGATGACGTGCAGGCGGCGGTACTTCTCGGCGTCGGCGTGCGGCTCGTCGCGGGTGTTGATGATCGGACGGGATCGCGTCGTCGCCGACGACACGCCTTCCCAGATGTGCTCGGCACGCTGGGACAGGCAGAACGTCGCAGCCTTCGGGGTCTGCAACACCTTGCCCGCGCCGCAGATGAGCTGACGAGTCACCAGGAACGGCAGCAGCACATCGGAGATCCGGGAGAACTCGCCAGCGCGCACGATCAGATAGTTCTCATGGCAGCCGTAGGAGTTGCCCGCCGAGTCGGTGTTGTTCTTGAACAGATAGATGTCGCCGCCGATGCCCTCGTCGGTCAGTCGCTGCTCGGCATCGATCAGCAGGTCCTCGAGGACCCGTTCGCCTGCCCGATCGTGGGTGACCAACTGGGTCAGGCTGTCGCATTCGGCGGTCGCGTACTCGGGGTGTGAACCCACATCGAGATACAACCGTGCGCCGTTGCGCAGGAAAACATTCGAACTGCGGCCCCACGACACCACCCGCCGGAACAAGTAGCGGGCCACCTCGTCGGGGCTGAGCCGGCGATGGCCGTGGAACGTGCAGGTGACACCGAATTCAGTTTCGATGCCCATGATTCGTCGCTGCACGTCATCGAGACTACTGGTTGCTGGCCGAGCACGGTGCGCAAGCCGCGCCGAGGACCGCTCGGGGTCCTACTATTCGACCGTGAGGCAGGCCTCCCTCTGGCGGGCGATCGCGATTTTCCTGGCACTCACCATCTGTCTGGACGCCCCGTTCTGGGTGCTCGTCAACGCCACCGAGACCGTCAACGCGGCCTACATCTTCGGGATGATGTGGATGCCGGCGATCGCCGCGTTCCTGACCTGCCGCATCCTGGGCCGTCCGGTGCGCTCGTTGGGTCTTGGCGCGTGGAATGGCCGCTTCGTGCTGATCGCCTACCTCATCCCGATCGCGTACTGCCTGATCGCGTCGCTCGGCACCTGGCTGTTCGATTTCGGCGGCTTCCCGAACTCCGAGTTCCTCGGCCAAACCGCGACCTCGTTCGGCATCGGCGGGGCGCCGGACTGGGTGGTGATCGCGATGTTCGTGGTGCTGACGGGCACCACCGGCATGCTGGCCGGTGTAGCGGCCGCCGCGGGCGAGGAGATCGGCTGGCGCGGCTTTCTGGTGCCGGAGCTGGCCAAGGTGCTGCCGTTCACGGGCGTGGCCCTGGTCTCGGGGCTCATTTGGGCGTCGTGGCACTACCCGATCACCGGAGTGGTGTATCGCGACGCCGACCTGCCTGCCTGGTTCTGGCTGCTGACGTTCACGTTCGTCGCCGTCGCGATCAGCGTGGTCCAGGCCTGGTTGCGGCTGAGGACCGATAGCGTGTGGCCGCCCATCTTCCTGCACGCCAGCCACAACCTGTGGATGCAGTCGATCTTCTTTCCGTTGACCACCGCGAACGACAAGACGAAGTGGGTGGCCGGCGATCTCGGGCTGGCGTTTGTGGTCGTCGCCGCCGTCGTCGCCGTGGTGTTCTGGGCCAAGCGCGGCGAGTTGACGGCCTGTGGATAACTTCAGCGGGCTCGGCGGCGATTCTGCCAGCATGAGCCATGGGGGAATTCACCAGACTCGACGGCGCCGCGATGGACGCGATCGCCGATTACCTGGAGACTGCGACGTCCGACATTCTGATGGTTGGTCTCAATTGGCCTGAGGCTGCGCATCTTTCATCCGGTTTCGATCTACATGTCGAAAGCGCACGGCTGTGGGTGGATTCCGTGATCGAACGAATGGAGGTTTGGACGATGCGGGCCCGTCAGATCGCCGAGGCGCTCGACCGCGCCGGCGCCCGCCGACTGAAGTGACCCGCCCGACTGTTGCCGACGCGGAGCGATGGACGCCCGATGCGCTCCGCGAGGCGGCCGACGCCTGGGATGCGGCCGCGACCGATGTGCACGCCCATGTCGAGATCGCGGTGCAGGGCGTGGACGAGAGCCGCGAATTCTGGACTGGCTCCGCCGCGCAGGGCGCGCGTCTCAACGCGCTCGACGTCGGGCGCGCATCCCAGGCCCTCGCCCGCGCCATGGTGATGGCTGCCGTGGCGGCGCGCGACGGTGCCAATCAGATCGCCGCGGCGCAAGCCGACGTATTGGCCCGCGTTGCTGACGCCCGCGCGGACGGCTTTTCGGTCGGCGACGACGGTGTTGTCGTCGCGCCGCCTGCCTCGCCCCTGCTCGTTGCGTTGTCCGGCGGCGACGTCGCGGTGGCCTGCGACCTGCTCACGGTGCGGGCAGCCGAGCTGACGCGGCAGATCGGCGAGGATCTGGACCGCCTCGGCGAGGCCGACCGCGACGCGGCCGCCGACATCGAGGAGGCGTTCACGCTGCCTGTCGAGCGCCCGGCCTCGACGACGCCTGCGAACTGGCCGGCGACGGGACAGGACCGGATCGCCGAGCAGATCGCCGCGATGACGCCGGATCAGCGCGAGCGACTTATCGCGGAGTTCCCGCGGCAGGTCGGAAACACCGACGGCGTGCCGTGGGAGATGCGGATCGAGGCCAATCGGGTCAACATCGCCCAGGCGATCATCGAGACCGGCGATCCGGGGCGGGTGGCGTTCTACCGGGGCTTACTTGGCGAGATCGACGATCCGGCCGGCGGCGCTCACCGGGTTGACCGGCAGATCCTGGCCTTTGACCCAGGCAGGGCGGCGTTGGTGGAGCTCAACGGCAATCTGTCCACCGCGAGCAGCATGGCGGTGTTCGTTCCCGGGTTGAACACCACGATCGAGGGTTCGGCGGCCAACACCCAGACCGCAAGGCGGTTCGTGTCGGCGACCCGCGGCGAGGTCGCAGCCATCACCTACCTGGGCGGACCATTTCCCAGCGGCAACCCGGTCACCGGTGTGGTCGACGCCGCCGATCCGCGATACGCCCTGGACATGGCGCCGAGGCTGGTCGCGTTCAGCGAGGACGTCGAAAGGACCGCACAGTCGATCCCCGTCACCTTTGTCGGCCATTCCTACGGCGGTTCCATCCTTGGCACCGCAGAAGCCATGGGCCTGACCGCCGACCGCACTCTGTACCTGGCGGCGGCCGGTGCAGGCGTCGGCGTCGACGATGCCGCGGACTGGCACAACCGCAACCCGCACGTGCTGAGGTTCTCGATGACCGCGCCAGGCGATCTCATTCAGGCCGTGCAGGGCATACCCGGCGGGCCCCATGGCACCGATGCGGATCGGATGCCCGGCGTAATCCCTTTGGCCACAGGATATTACGACGACGGAAGGTTGATGGCCGGCCCTTCGTCGCATACCGACATCGTGAATTGGCCGTCCGATTCGTGGCGCAACATCCTTGCGGTCATCACCGGTAATCGCGAGAGCATCCAGGTGGCTGGTTGACGGGCTGCGGATCACGCCGCGTGACTTCGGCAGTCAGGTGATGTCCGCCCGAGCGCACGGTCCACTTTTCTGCGGAGGTCTGCGCGAAACGGGGGACGCGGGCCAGCGCAACAAAGTCGCATCGTCTATCCGGGTCGTAGGCGACCGATGTCAAGACGCCGATCGGGGCCCCGTCACGTACGAGTACATCCGAGCGCATCACCGTGATACCGGGAGACTGGATCCTGATGCATAGACACTCGGTCGCACTGTCCTCGAAGGCGGTGTCAGGAGTGAACTCGAGCCCCCACACGGGTGCGCCGGAGGAGATGCGCAGCGCGTCCAACGCCGCCGAACCGAGCGGCGATCCTCCCTCAACCATCGCCAATCGCAGTAGTTCCCGGTGCAACGGACTGGCCTGACTGGACGGTATCAGCAGTTTCCAGCCCGCGACATGGCCGACGGCCGTGCGCCAGGCGAACACCTGGGTGAACCCCAAATAGACTGTGGCCACAGTATTTTGCGCGACTGAATCGAGGTCACCCGCCACCACCAGCGTTTCGAGGACCTTGTCGGCGCTCGGCCCGATGACGGCGAGCCCGGCAAACGATTCCGTCGCGTCGACAAAGTCGGTCTGCGGGTCCGCTCCTGCTTCGCAGAGCGCGGCGAGCAGGCGATGCCCGCACCCCGGCGGGCCGGAAATGTAGGTTTGTCCTGCGGCCGTGGCCAGGACATCAACGCTGAGTCTGACGCCGCCCTTCTCCGAGGGAAGACTCACCGTCGTCACCCCGCCACGGCCCATGGACACCGGCGGGGCACTCAGCCTGCTCAACAGCCCGTCGATATCGTTGCCGATCAGCTGGACACGCTCGCACGCCGACGTGTCGGCTATGCCGACCGCGTTTCGGGCGGCATGCAGCTCAGCGGCGACGCACTGATACCAACGCGGTAACCCGTGTGTCGGAGGATCATTCGCAAAGTCGTTGGCGCCGAAACAGACGGGCACTTGCCACCCCGCGATCTCGGCGAAACGTGCGCCACCGGCTACATGAAGGCTGTGCAGCGGTGACAACCTCAGCTCGCGACCGTTTGCCTGATTTCGGTGCGGATACTTCATTTCGAACAGCAAACCGAGGGACTCCGTTGCCCGCGCCGTGAGGTAGCGCTCGTTGTCATGGAAGCGGTCGAACCGGGCTACGTCGATGTCGTAGGTGTCGATCTCCGCCTTACCGTCGACCACGAGTTCGGCAACGGTCTTGCCGATACCAGGGCCAAAAAGGATGCCCTCTGAGTTCAGTCCAGCGGCCACGAATAACCCCTCCATGCCGGGAACCGGGCCGACCATGGGAAAGCCGTCTGCGGTAAAGCTTTCCGGAGCGTTGAGCACTCGGTTGACGCCTACGTCCGCGATTGCGGGAAATCTGTTGGTGGCGTCGCGGAGCCGGTCAAAGAGCGTGACAGGCTTCTCGTCAAACTCGATGTAGCCGGCGTCTTGGACGGACAACTCGGTAGGAATCCGGCCGACTTCGAACGCTCCAACCAGCAGCGCTCCGTTGTAATCCCGGACGTAGATCTGGGCATCGGGATCGCGCACCACCGGTAGTGTTCGATCGCCGAGATCGGGAATGGGCGCGGACACGAAGTACCAATGCGAAACAGCGCGCAGCGCCAGCCCCTCGCGCACACCGCGGATGACATCGGCCGACCACAGACCGGCGCAGTCGATAAGCAATCGGGTGGCGATGTGTCCCCTGACGGTTTCCACGCCGCATACTCGGCCTTTCTCAGTGCGCACGCCGACGACACGAGCGTTTTCGAAGAAGCTGGCTCCGCGACCGAACGCCGCATGAGCGATGGCAAGCGCTGCGTCACTTGGATTGACGCGGCCGTCGCGGGGAATCCACACGCCGCCGACGAGATCGTCACTCCTTGAGCCTGGAGCCAGCTCAGCGGCCTCGCCAGCGGTTACCTCGGTTGCCTCGATGCCCAGCAGCTCTGCGTGGGCAAGGCTTCGCCGAAGTTCCACCATTCGGTCGGCGGTTTGCGCGAGATTCAGCGATCCGCAACGCCGAAAGTCGGGGCGAACGCCGGGATGTTCGTGGTTGAGACCTTCGTAGAAGTCACCCGAGTACATCGACAACGGGCACAGGCGCGCACCGCCGCGCATCTGGGGTACTTGGCCAGCTGCGTGCCACGTCGTGCCGCTGGCAATCGTATTGCGTTCTAGGACAACTGCTTTGATGCCACGATCGGCGAGGTGATAGGCGACGTTGACCCCGATGATCCCAGCTCCGACGACCACTGCATCCGCGGTTAGCGGTAAACCGGCATCGGGCTCTTTCAGTCCAACGGCGCGCATGCCGCCGGCTCTCCACATCAGTCGTTCTGCCATGAAACCTCCAGCACGCGATCGTCTAGCCCAAGGTAGGAATCAACGGCCATAAGGAAAAGGTGATAGAACCTTGTTCGAGGCATAACCTCGTGTCCACTCTCAAGGAGACGCGCCTTGACGACTACCCTGAGCCAGCTCGAAGCGTTCGTCACGACAGTCCGCCGCGGCACCTTCACCGCCGCCGCCGCCGAGTTGGGGCTCAGCCAGCCCGCGGTATCCGACTTGATTCGCCGCCTCGAACTCGAACTCGATACCCAGCTCTTCCAACGCGGCGCCCGGTCCATCACACTGACTAGCTCCGGTCGTGAATTACTCCCCTACGCGGAGCAATCGGTGAAGGCCGCAGCCGACGGCGCGCGCGCGGTGCGTTCACTCCATCAACTCCGTGGTGGGATCGCGACGTTCGGAATGCTCAAGAATGCCGACTACTACATGAAAGAAAGCTTGCCTGCTCGGTTCCGGGCAGCGTATCCGGAAGTCCGAATCAAAGTGCTCGGCCGCAACAGCCAGGAATCTGCGACTGCCGTTCGGGACGGCATCGTCGAGGCGGGGCTTGTCGCGTTACCTATCGACGACCATGACCTGACCGTGCTGCCGATCGCGCGCGAGGAGATCGTGTACGCCAGCGCGAACCCGGACCGCACCGCGACACCGGTGACGATCAACGAATTCTGCGCAGCGCCATTGGTGCTCTATGACGCTCAAGCCCCGATGGTCGACCCGGCCCGCCGCCAGCTGGCCGAACGCGCGCAGCTGGCGGGATCGCATTTCGAACCCGTGGCGGAAGTGGAGTTCGTACGCACGGCGTTGGCGCTTGTTGCCGCAGGCATCGGTGACACCATCCTCGACCGAGCGGTCACCACATCAAGTGATATGCCCAGCAACGTCGGCTGGGTTTCGTTCGCTGAGCCGCTCTTTGAGACCCTCGCCTTCACCAAAAAGCGGGGGCAGAAGCTGAGTTCTGCTGCGCGAGAGATGGTGCGATTCGCCTATGAGTCGTTGGTCGAACAGCAGCGCTCCCCCAACGGCACCTTCGACGTGTGGGCATCGGAGCGCGATCTTGTGGCCTTCCTGCGCTAGCGCGATGACGTTTGCTGCGACTCCGCCTCAGCTACCGTTGCGGCCAGTCCGCCCAGCATCGCTGGTGGCAGCCCGCCGCGCTTCGCGAAAAAAGTTGGGCCGACCTGCGGACAAGCTAGCTCGCGGTTAGCCAAGATAGGCCAATGTGGTCGCGCAGCGCCCCGGTGGACGGCTTCCGGCTGGCCTTTGACCGGTTCGGGAAGAAGGGCGCACCACCGGTGGTGTTGCTGCACGGATGGCCGGGCAATCGTCACGACTATCGACTTGTCGTCGCCCTACTGGGCGACACCGCCGATGTGATCGTTCCCGACCTGAGGGGTTTCGGCGGCTCCGACAAGCACGCGGTCGCGGTGCGGCATTTCTACAGTGCCACCGCCCAGGCCGGCAGCGTCGCAGGCCTGATCAAGGAGTTGGGCCTGACCGGCGTGGTACTCGCGGGCTACGACGTCGGTAGTCGCGTCGCCCAGAGCGTCGCCCGCATGCATCCCGACCTGGTGCAGGCGCTGGTGCTCTCTCCCCCACTTCCCGGTGCCGGTAACCGCGTCCTGACCGCGCAGGCACAAGGCGAGTTCTGGTACCAGGCCTTCCATCAACTTCCGCTCTCCGCAGACCTGATCGACGGCAATCCGGATGCTGTCCGGGAGTATCTGCGGCACTTCTGGAGTCACTGGTCGGGACCGAATTTCAGTGTCTCCGAAGATGATTTGGAGCGACTGGTGGCCGACTACGCCCTACCGGGCGCCTTCACTGCATCGATCGCCTGGTATCGCGCGGGCGCAGGGATGATCGCCCAATCCCTCACCGAGTTGCCGCCCGATCGCGCGATCAAGATCCACACTCCGACGGATGTGCTGTGGCCGCAACATGATCCGCTGTTTCCGCGCCAATGGGCCGACCGGCTCGAGCACTACTTCACCGACGTCCAGTTGCATCACGCCATCGACGCAGGCCATTTCATCCCGCTGGAATGCCCCGAGCAGTTCGCCGAGCTCATCCTCATCCGAGCGCAAACCAGCCGAGACGCCGGCTGATCACCTCTGTCCCGGCAGGCCGACGTGGCCGACCCGTCGTTGCACCGCCGCGATCTCGCGCAGGCCGTCGCCGAGCAGGCTTCGGTTCAGCGGCGAGAGCTCCGACATCGTGATCACGTCGCCGGGTGTGTGGCCCGCCGCTATCTGCTCGACCTGATGGGCCATGCGCAGGCGTTGCAGCATCACGTAGACGTCGCGGAGGGTTTTGGTATCGCGTTCACTGATCGCGCCCGCCTGTGCCGCCGCATCGAGCCGCGCCGACGTCGACGCCGATGTGACACCTGCGGTCAGCCCGCCCCAGCGTGCGAGATTGACGATGGGGGTGACCGCGTGGTTCTTCAGGTCGAACGTTCCGCCCCGGCGCGACAACACATCTCGCAGCGACGGGGTCTTGACCCGGGCGGATAGCGCGTAGAGCCGCTGTAGCCGCAACGCGTCCGGATGCTCGTCGCGCATGCGGCGGTAAGCAGCGGGCACCGTGTGCAACGCCGCGTCGCCCCAGACGACCCGCCCATCAATGAGCAGGGACGACATGATCAAGCCCTTGTCGCGCAACGGATCATCGAGCCAACCTTCAGCCGCGGCCACCCACTGCGATTGCGAACGGGAAAACAACGGCGCATACGCCACCGCACCGTTGCTGTCCGATGGCATACAGCAGCCGCCCAGGATGTCGTGCACGCGCCGGGCCACGGCCCGCAGTTCCTCGCTCGCCGAGGAGAGTCCGTCCCGCCACGACAGCGCGCTGTCCACGTCGGAGGACGGCATCGCCTCACGCCGGGCCACACTGCCGAGCGTCATCCAGGCAAAGCCCTCGCCGGGCGGATGGTTGGCCTCGGCGAGGACCAGTTCCAGTGTCCTGCGCACCAGGCTGTCGACGACGACCGACAGGATCGCACTCGTCGCCGACGCCTTGGTGCCGTTCCTGAACAGTTCGGCAGCCATGCCGGTGACCCGCTGACCCACGGTCTGCAGGTCGGTTTCGTTGGCGGCCAAACCGATTGAGCGGCGCAGCATGAAACTCTGTCTGGCGGACGCCGCGAGCAGGTCGGCGTCCTCCAGCACGCCGAGCACATTGCCGTTCGTGGTGACCACCGGCATATGCCGCATCCCGCATTCGAGCATCTCCATCAGCACGGTTTCGGCAGTCAGGTCGGCGGTAACGGTGCGCGCCGGCGCGCTCATCACCCGACCGATCGGCACGTCGACGGGCAGACCGGCGGCCACCACGCGGGTGCGCAGATCGCGGTCGGTGAAAATGCCGAGGCTCCCGTCGGGCAGCCTGATCAACGCATACGACACGTGGTGCTCGGTCATCCGGACCACCGCGTCGCGTACGGAGGTGTCGGGACTGACCAGCAGCGCCTCGCCATGTACGAGTTCGGCGACCGGCCTGCTGTCGGTGGCGGGGGCGATCGTCGGCCGGTCAGTGGTGCCGAGATTCCATCCCGACGACGCCAGGAACGCCAGCCCCGCCGGCTTGGCGAACTGGGTTCGCACCAACGAGCCGGGCAGCTTGATCAGGATGCTCGGCACCGTGGTGCGCGCCTCGAAATCCATTCCGCCGCCGGTGAGCAACGGCGTGTAGCCGAAGATGCCGCCGGGGCCCACGGTGTCGATGGTGACGCCGTCTTTACTGGCGAGCAGCGCAACGCTGCCCGTGTGGACCATCCACACGTCGTCGGGAACGCGCGACGCATAGTCGGCCACCGCGACGCCGGCGTCGAAATCCACCACGGTCGAGCCGGAAGCGAGCTCGGCAAGCTCGTCGTCGGACATCACCTGGAACGGCGTGTGCTCGCGAAGGAACGCGGTGAGTTCAGCTCTTTCGGATGAGGTCGGCACACTTCTCCGCCATTGTCATCACCGTGATGTTCGGGTTCACCGACGGCAGCTTCGGCATCGCCGAGGCATCGACCACGCGCAGCCGCGAGACGCCCTTGACGCGTAGCTCGGGATCGAGCACGGCCATCGGGTCGGCGACCGCACCCATCCGCGCCGTGGCGGCCGGGTGGTACACGGTGTTGTGGCACTTGTGGATGTAGTCGAGCAGTTCGTCGTCGGACCGCGCGTCGGGCCCAGGCGCGAGCTCGCGCCCGACCCACTCGGTCAACGGTGATTGCTCGGCGATGGTGCGGGCCAGCCGGACTCCGGTCAACATGATCCGCTCGTCGTAACCCTCGGGATCGGTGAAATAGCGTGGATCGACCCGGGGCCGGTCCCGGAAATCGCGGGTCCGCAGTCGCACGGTGCCGCGGGAGCGGCCCTGGGTCACGTTCGGTGTCAAGCAGAATCCGTTGTCGGTGGTCGGGTAGCCGTGGCGCAGCGTGTTCATGTCGAACGGCACGCTGCCGTAGTGCATCATCAGGTCCGGCTGCGGGGCGCCCTCGTCGACCGTGGTGAACAGGCCGATCTCCCACCACTGCGTCGATGTCTTCACCATCGGCTTGGCCGCCTCCCAGAACACCAGCCCCTCGACGTGGTCGTCGAGGTTCTCCCCGACGCCCGGCGAGTCGACGCGAACGTCGATCCCGATGTCTTTCAGGTGCGCCGCCGGGCCGATACCGGACAGCATCAACAGCTTTGGGGTGTCGATCGCGCCTGCGGTGACGATGACTTCACGGCGCGCCGACACCACGTCGTAGCCGGACAGATCCGGCCGTTGGTAGCGCACACCGGTCGCCGCAGACCCGTCGAACAGGATCTCGCTGACCCAGCATTTGGTGCGGACCTCCAGGTTGCTTCTGGACTCCAGGATCGGATGCAGGAACGCGAACGACGTCGACATGCGCGTGCCGTTCTCGTGCGCGTTGATCTGAAACCAGCCGGCACCGTTGTGGACCGTCTCGCCGCGGTTGAACGCGACCGTCGGCAACCCGGCTTTGGCCGCAGCCTCCAAGACCGCTGCACCGCAAGGGTCTTCGGGTGGCACGTCGCGCAGCGTCACCGTCTGGGTCAGCCTTTTGACCAACGGCAGCACCTCAGCAGCGCTCCAACCGTCGGCACCCATCGTCACCCACTCGTCGAGGCATTCGGCAGGCGGCCAGAACGCGATGCACGAGTTGTGCGAAGAGCACCCGCCAAGGACCTTCGCGCGGGCATGCCGCATGAACGAGTTGCCCCGCTCCTGAGGCTCGACGAGATAGTCCCAGTCGTACCCGGAATCCAGCAGATGCATCCATTCCGAAAGCACCAGGATGTTGTCGTCGCCGACGTCCGAAGGCCCTGCCTCGACGAGACATACCGTCACACCGGGGTCTTCCGACAGCCGAGCGGCCAACACGCACCCCGCCGTTCCTCCACCCGCGATCACATAGTCGAATGTCCCTGCGTCGGACATCAGGGAAGTTCCATCGCCTCGGGCTTCGGTGTCACAGCGTGTGATTCGAGACACCCGATGTGGTTGCGCCCCTTCACGGCGTACCACAGCAGGCCTGCCCCGAGAATCACGCCGATGTAGACGAACGCGCCCCAGGTGTTGTACCAGGGGGTGCCGTACACCGCGGCGCGCGGCCAGGCCAGGTTCACCGCCATCGCGACGCCCCAGACGACGGCGACGATGTTGACCGGCATACCCCACTTGCCCATCGTGAAGTAGCCGCCCTCCTTGAGATCCTTTGGCGGCCACTCACCCTGGAGGCGCTTCTTGAGCATCGGACCGGTCACCATCAGGTACGCCAGGTAGATCATGATGATGGCGATCGAGGTCAGCACCGTGAAGATCTGGGGATTGGCAATGTTGACCACCAGGATGATCACCGAGATTATCCCGATGGTCACCGCGGGGACGATCGGCGTCTGTGTCTTGGGGTTGACCGTCGCCAGCTTTTCGCCGAACGGCAGAGCGTTGTCGCGGGCCATCGCGAACGAGAGCCGGATCGCCGCTGTGTGCACCGCCAGGCAGCACACCGTCACCGCGATGACGATGCAGATCAGGAACACGGTGCCGAGGGGGCCCCACATCACCTGTTCGACGATGTACTGCAGGCCGCCGGAGCTTTCCCCGAGCTGCGGATCCTGCAGGTTGGGTGCCGCCATCACGGCGAACACCAGTATCCCGCCGCCGATCACGAAGGACGCCAGGATCGCGCGGGCGATGGCCTTTGGCGCGGTGCGACGCGGATCGACGGTTTCTTCCCCAAGCGAGCTTGCGGTGTCGAACCCGTACATGACGTAGCCCGATGCCAGCGACGCTATCAGGAAGGCACCCAGGAACCCCATGCTCTCGTCGGCGCCATAACCGTTGGCGGAGAAGAAGATATCTGGCCCGTGTTCGATGTTGATCGCCAGCAGGAAGACGATCAGCACAGCGGCGATGAGCTCGATGAACACACCCGTGCTGTTGATCCTGGACATCAACTTGACGCCGAGGGCGTTGATCAGCGTGGTGAACGCGATCAGCACGGTACCCAAGAGCACTGCGTTCGCGGCGTAGTCGTACTCGCCGGTGCCGTCGCCGATGATCTGAAACCCACTCCACAGCCGCGGCAGATTGAGCTGGTAGGCCAGCGCCACTGCCGAGATCGTCACGATCGACGCGGTAAGCATCAACCAGCCCGACGTCCACCCGACGAGCCTGCTGGCCAGCTTCTTGCTCCAGTTGTAGACCGAGCCCGCGACGGGGTACTTCGCGGCCAATTCCATGAAGCACAGCGCGACGGCCATCTGACCGATGAACACGATCGGCCATGACCACAGATACGCGGGTCCTGCGGTACCGAAGCCGAAGTAGAACAGCTGAAAGGTTCCGGTCAGGATCGAGATGTAGGACACGCCCGCCGCGAAGCTCGCGAACTTGCCGATGCTGCGGTCAAGCGACTCTTTGTAGCCGAAGTCCTCCATGCCGCTGTCGGCGTGCGGCTCCCTGATCACCATGACGTGTCCTCTCTAGCCCTTGAACCAGCCCGCGCCCTGCGGCGAGGTGTTCTGCCAGATATGTTTGATCTCTTGGTATTCCGTGAGTCCGGTCGGACCGAGTTCACGCCCATTGCCAGACTTTCCGAAGCCGCCCCACTCCGCGGCCGCGGTGTAGTAACCGAAGTCGTTGAGCCACACCGTGCCGTGCCGCAGCGCCCGCACCACACGTTCGCCCCGCGCCGAGTCGGATGTCCGAACACCCGCCGCGAGACCGTATTCCGTATCGTTGCCGAGGGTGATGGCCTCGGCCTCCGTGGTAAATCGTTCCACCGTCAGTATCGGCCCGAACGTCTCCTCGGAGACGATTCGCATCGACCGGTCACACCAGTCGAAGATCGTGGGCAGATAGAAGAAGCCATCCGCCAACGCCGGATCGCTCGGCCGCGCGCCGCCGGTCACCAGCTTTGCGCCCTCGGAAATCCCTTGCTGGACGTGGGCTTCCACCTTGGCGCGGTGTTGTTCGGACACCAGCGGCCCGGTCTCACTCGTCGGGTCCATGCCATCTCCGACCCGGATCTTCTCGGCGCGCGCAACGAGCTCGGCGACGAAGTCGTCGGCGATGGACTCCTCGATGATGAGCCGCGTGCCCGCCGAACACACCTGCCCGGAGTGCAGGAAGACCCCCGTCAGTACATGATCGATCGCACTTTCGGGCTCCGCGTCGGCGAACACGATGTGCGGGTTCTTGCCGCCGAGTTCGAGTGCCACCTTGGTGACGTGCTTGGCGGCCGTCTCGGCGATGGTCCGGCCCGTCGGTACTCCCCCGGTGAACGAGATGAAGTCCACTGCCGCCGTGTCGGTCAGCGCGGCGCCGACCGCGGCGCCGCTACCCTGCACGAGGTTGACCACCGAAGGCGGCACTCCTGCCTCGTCGAGCAGGTGAACGAATGCGATCGTGGTCAGCGGCGTGACCTCGCTGGGCTTGGCGACCATGGTGCAGCCGGCGGCCAGGGCAGGCGCGATCTTCCACGACATCTGCAACAAGGGGTAGTTCCACGGTGCGATGAGTACACAGACCCCAATGGGCTCGCGCACGACGCGACTGATGATGGTCGGGTCCCCGACATCGACGATCCGGTCGGCTTCGACACCCGCCAACTTCGCGTAGTAACGGAAAACCGATGTGACATCGTCGATGTCGATTCTGCTTTCGACCAGGGTCTTACCGGTGTCCCGCGTTTCCAGCGAGGCGAGCTCCTCCTTGTCGCGTTGCAGCAGGTCGGCGATCCGGTCGAGCAGAGCGGCGCGTTCGGCTACCGGCGTGGCTGGCCAGGCGCCGTCGTCGAACGCGGCGCGGGCGGCGGCCACGGCATCGCGCGCATCGTCGGCGGTGGCCTCGTCGACCACCGCGGCGATGCTGCCATTGGCCGGGTTGACGATCTGTCGCGTCCCACCGTCGGACGCATGGCGCCATTGCCCGCCGATACAGAGATCCGGTTCACCGTTCACGCGTTTACCTGCCCATCGCCGAGACGGGACACTACCCACTGATGGAACTCCGTGATGTGGTGTTCGGCGGGAACGAGGACACCGCCTTGTCGGTAGGCCCGTGACGACATGGAGGGCTGGGTTCGCTCGCATGCCTCGAAGTCCTGTTCATTGACTCGGTGAAACAGCTCAACGGAGCGCGATACGTCCCGCCCCGACGACACCACATCGGCGGTGTAGAGCCAATCGCATTCGACGATCGTCCGCGAGGCCGACATCGGGAACATCCGGTGGAAGATGATGTGGTCGGGGACCAGGTTGATGAACACCGTCGGCTTGACGGTGATCGCGTAGTAGCGCCGATCCTGATCATCGGTGATCCCGGGCAGGCGTTCGAATCCGGCAGAGCCGTCGACCGTGAATCCGTCTACCTCCGAACCGAATTCGGCGCCGAGCCCGACATTTGACTGGGCGGCCATCCCTTTGGCGAACTCGGGCAGCACGTCGACCAGTTCGGGGTGAATCGAGCCGCAGTGGTAGCACTCCATGAAGTTCTCGACGATCAACTTCCAATTGGCTGCCACGTCGTAGACGACGCGGTGGCCGACGTCGAGGCCGCCGATGCCATAGCGGTTGATGGCATCGGAGTCGCCGAGGCGCACAGTGGTCTCCGCAACGACGTCGTCGAACGGTGGCGGGGTGTCAGACAGACACACCCACGCGTAGCCGAGCCACTCGGTCAGTGCTACCGGGATAAGCCCGTACCGGTAGCGGTCGATCGCCGTTCCGGTCTCGTCGGTCAGCGATGCGATGTTGGGTGCGGCGATGAGTTTGCCGTCCAACGCGTACGTCCAGGAGTGATAGGGACAGCGGATACTGCGCTTCACCTCCCCTTCGGACTCCGTGCACAACTGGGCGCCGCGGTGGCGGCACACGTTGAGGAACGCCCGCAGCAATCCGTCGCGGCCGCGGACCAGCAGTACGCTCTCGCGTCCGATCTGGACCTTCTTGAACTTCCCAGGCAGTGCGAGATCCGACGACCGGACCGCGCAGAACCAGACGTTCTCGAAAATGCGTTCCTGCTCCGCGGCGAAGATGTCGTCGCTGACGTAGTAGGTCCCGCCGAGGGTGGTGCGCAGCGCGGAAGGCGGTGGGTTGATGACGTCGTATCCCATTGCGCTACCTCTTGATCCGGGCCATGTCGGGGTCCACCACAGGTTCGGCGTGTACCACAGCGGTGTGCCGGGTGCCGCGGTAGTCGACCGTGACGCTGTCACCGATTCCGGTGCCCGCCGGTAGCCACGCATAGGCGATCGTGCGGCCGACGGTCGGCGAATAGCCCGCGCTGGTGACATAGCCGACGCAGCCGTCGTCGATGTACACCGGCTCCTTGCCGAGCACGACCGCGGTTGGTTCGTCGAACACGATGCTGCGCAACACGTTATCCGGCGCCATGCCCAGCGCTGACTTGCCGGTGAAGTCGGCCCCGTTGTTCTTGGCCATCTTTACCGCGAACTCCAAACCCGCTGCGGCCGGCTGATGTTCGGCCGTCATGTCCGTTCCCCATAGCCGGTAACCTTTTTCGATGCGTAGGCTGTTGAACGCGATGCGGCCCGCGGCGATGACGCCGTGCGGTTGTCCCGCCTCGGCCAGCAGATCCCACAGTGCGGCACCGTATTCGGCGCTGGTGTAGATCTCCCAGCCCAGCTCGCCGACGTAGGACACCCGCAGCATGGTGACCGGGATCGCGTCAAGGTAGGTCTGTAATGCGCGGAAGTACTTGAAGCCCTCGTGGGACAGGTCGTCGGGGCACAACGGCGCGACCATGTCACGGGCCAGCGGGCCCCACACACCGATACAACATGTGCCGCCGGTGATATCGCGCAGCGTGACGTCGGCAGGCAGCCGGCGACTGAGCCAGTCGAAGTCCATCGGTGAATTGACCGCGACCTGGAACCGGTCCGCCTCGAGTCGGGCCACGGTGATATCGCTTCGGATTCCGCCGGTTTCGTCGAGTAGCAGGGTGTAGGTGACAGAACCGATGCTCTTGTCGACGTTGTTCGTGCTCATCTGCTGCAAGAAGGCCGCCGCGCCTTGGCCGGCGACCTCGTAGCGGGTCAGCGGTGTCATGTCGTACATCGCGACGGCGTTGCGGGTCCAGTGCGCCTCGGCGATCGAGATCGGTGACCAGAACTTCGACGCCCACTCGTCGCGGTCGGGGACGGCAAGCCCGTCGGCGCGAAGCCGTTGCGCCAGTTCGGCGTTCGCCTCGAACCAGGCCGGGCGTTCCCATCCCGCACCCTCGTAGAAGAAGGCCCCGAGTTGTTTCTGCCGCTCATAGAACGGGCTGGTTCGCAGGCCGCGCAGTGCGGTTCGGAACTGATAGGGATGGATGATGTCGTAGACCTCGACGAACGCCTGCGAGCTGGTCTGCTCGATGAACCGTGGGCTGCGGGCCACATCCTCGAACCGGTACAGGTCGCATTCGTGCACATCGATCGAAGGGGTCCCGTCGACAATCCACTCGGCGGTAGCCTTGGCCACCCCTGCCGAGTGCGTCACCCACACCGCCTCGGCGACCCAGAAGCCGGCAAGGTCGCGGTGCTCTCCGATCACCGAGAAACCGTCAGGGGTGAACGAGAAGATGCCGTTGAACGCTTCCTCGATCTTCGTATCGCCAAGTGCGGGAAGCAATTCGGCTGCCGCCTGCCATGCGGGGGCGAAGTCTTCCTCTGTAAACGGCAGCATCGACGGCATCGACTCGCCCGCCGTGTCTGCCATCAGCGTGGACATGTCGACGGGCATCGGCCGGTGGCCGTAGGAGCCGATGCCGATGCGGTCGACGTGTTCGCGGAAGTACAGATCGGCGTCCTGGTGGCGCAGGATCGGCAGACCGGCTTCGGACTGCTCGGTATTGCGGCCGACCAACGCGGCGATCTGGCCGGTGCGGGCGTATTGGTGCGCCATCGGGACCAGCGGCACGACGAGTCCCACCTTCTTGGCCAACTGCGCGCCCCAGAAGCCGGCCGCACACACCACGATGTCGGCATCGATGACCCCGCTCGTGGTCTCGACGCCGGTGACCCGGCCGCCTTTCTGGAGAACCCCGATCACCTCGGTGTGCGGCAGGAAGGTAGCGCCCCGCGCCATCGCCTGCCGCGCCTGAACTTCGGCGGCGCGCACGGCCTTGGCGAGGCCGTCGGTAGGCGTGTGAAACCCGCCGAGGATCCGCTCGCGGTCCAGCAGCGGGTGCATGGCCACACAGTCGGCGGGTTCCAGCAGGCGTCCTTCGATTCCCCACGCGGCGGCCCAGCCGGCCTTGCGGCGCAAATCCGCCCAGCGTTCCGGTGTGGTGGCCACCTCGAGGCCGCCCACCTGTTTGAACGTCCAGCCGTCGGGATGTTCGAGCGCACAGAACTTTTCGACGGTGTAGCGCGCGAAGCTGCTCATCGTCTTGGACGGATTGGTTTGGAAGACCAAGCCAGGCGCGTGCGATGACGAGCCGCCGGTGGCGAACAGCGGGCCGCGGTCCAGCACGGTGACGTCGGTGAACCCGCGGGCGGTCAACTCGTCGGCAAGTGATGTGCCCACGATGCCAGCACCGATGACGACAACCTTGGGCATGGGCCGCGCTCCTACGTTGTTGCAAACAACGCAACGTTTAGTGAATAACGCAACAGATCGTCCCTCAGTTATGCATGCTCGTCAACACGAACACGCACAATTTCCAGGTCCGGACTAGTCTGATGATCTCGGCCAAAGGGATCAGATGAGGGCGTTCTACCGATCCGTAGTCTGCGGAGCCGCGGTCGTGGTCACCGCGTGTTCGACGCCGTCGGTCGGTGCGGCCGACCAGTGGACGATGCCGGACCTCATCGGCACGGACCTGCAGGGCGCCCAGGATGCGATCCAGTCGCTCACCCATCTCGCGGTTTGGTACATGGATTCGACCGATCTGACGGGCCAGGACCGGATGCAGGTCAGCGATCGACACTGGGTGGTCTGTTCGTCGACGCCTGCGCCGGGTACCACGTTCAGCACCGACACCGAGATCGACTTCGGTGTCGTCCGCATCGAAGAGACCTGCCCCTAGCGAACCCGCAAACCGTCGAGCACGAAACCGAGATGGCGCCGCCACAACGCGTCGTCGCCGTCAGACATCGCGATCACTTTCGACATCGCCCACACCAGGGTCGTCAGATCCTCTGCGCGAAAATCCGCGCGCAGCACGCCTGCTTCCTTGGCGCGGCGCAGCACCGAATCCAGCACTCCCCCTGCCTGTCCGCATTCGGCCGACACATCGACGGAGCCGACGGGACTGCGCGCGATGGCCTCGTTCATCGAACGGTCGCGGGCCTGGATGACGAACAGCCCGTCGAGAAAATCCGCGAACCCCTGCCACGGATCGGGATCCGCCATCGCGTTGGCCGCCAACCGATCGAGCTCGGCCAGCCGCTCAGGGAGCACCTCGTCCAGCAGTGCGCCGCGGTTCGGAAAGTGGTTGTACAGCGTGCCGATGCTCACCTGCGCCCGGCGCGCGATCTCGTCGAGGGGCACGTCAAGCCCGCGCTCGGCGAACAGTTCGGTTGCGGCCGCCATCAGACGGTCGCGATTCCGAAGAGCGTCCGCCCGCATCGTCGCCACCAGGCGATTCTAACTAACTTGAGGGCAATCTCAACTTCTGGTATTAAGTTGAGCATGACCTCAACTTCTCCTCCACCCGTTCTGATCGTGCTCGGTGCTGGTCCCGGCCTCGGCATGTCGGTGGCACACCGGTTCGGTGCGCATGGTTATGCCGTCGCGCTGATCTCCCGCAGCGCCGCTCGGCACGCCGACTACCTGCGCTCGCTCGCCGACGCCGGTGTCGATGCCGCGGCATTCACCGCCGACGCCGCCGATCCGCAAGCGCTGCGCGCCGCCGTCGATGCCACCCGCGCCAGGTTCGGCCGCATCGACGTGGGCTACTACGGGCCCGCCTCGGCCGACGCGTTGTTCGGCGACATCACCACGCTCGACGCGGCCGGCGCAGAAGCGGCCCTGCGCGGTGTCGTGCCCGCCGTCGATTTCGCATCCCTGCTGATTCCTGAACTCACCGAACGTGGCTCTGGCGGGTTGCTTTTCGCGGGCGGCCTGAGCAGCGTCGTTCCGATGCCCCCGCTCGGTGGCCTTGCGCTGGCGTCGGCTGCGCTGCGTAATTACGCGGTCACCCTGCATGCGGCGCTGGAGCCGTCGGGAGTCTATGCCGGCACCATCACCATTGGCGGGCTGATCGCGCGCGGCGATATTCACGACGCCGTGGTCGGCAATCAGGAGATGCCTGCAGGCTTGGCAGCAGCCACCCTCGACCCGGACGAACTCGCCGAGATGGTGTGGCAGCTCTACCTCGACGGCACCGAACCCGAAGCCGTCGTCGACGCGCTAACTGTCTGAGGACTTGTCCTCAGACGGTGACTCCGAGGCCGAATCCTCTCCCGGCAGCAACACTTCCAGCGCTGAGCCGGTGATTCGCCGGAATGCGCGGCGCGGCCGGTTCGCGTCGAGGATCGCCACCTCCAACGTCGACGGCCCGAGCGTGCGCTGCTCCGAACCGCCGTTGGCCGCGCCCACTTTGAGCGCGTCGACGGCGATCTTGACGGCCTCGGACAGCTTGGCGTTCTCCATGTAGGACTCGTTCAGCGCGGTTGCGATCGGCTCCGTGGTGCCACCCATCACCACGAAGTGCGGCTCGTCGGCGATCGACCCGTCGTAGGTAATGCGGTACAGCTCCGGCGGTTTGGTCTCGTTGAAGTGCGCGACCTCGGCAACGCAGAGTTCGACCTCATACGGCTTGGCCTGTTCGGTGAAAATCCCGCCGAGTGCCTGCGCGTACTGGTTGGCCAGTTGGCGACCGCTGACGTCGCGACGGTCATAGGCGTATCCGCGGGTGTCGGCGTACTGGATGCCGCCGCGGCGCAGGTTATCGAACTCGTTGAACCTACCCACGGCGGCGAAGCCGATCCGGTCGTAGATCTCACTGACCTTCTGCAGCGACCGCGACGGGTTCTCGGCGACGAACAGCACTCCGTCCGTGTAGACGAGCGCAACGACGCTGCGGCCCCTGGCGATTCCCTTGCGCGCAAGCTCCGATCGCTCACGCATTGCCTGCTCGGGCGAGATGAAATACGGGAAACTCACTAGCCGTCACCCCGCGCATCGACGCTCGGGTGTTGGCCAGCGTCCGGACCGAAGGTGTCGGCGCGCGAACGGCTTTCGATGACTTCGCGAGCCAGCGCAGCGATCCGCTCTTCCGGCACCGCCTCGGCAGGCTCGGCACTGAGGACGACCGCGGTCGGATAGATGCCGCGCACCAGGTCGGGGCCACCGGTCGCGGAATCGTCGTCGGCGGCGTCGTAGAGCGCCTCGATCGCGACCCGCAGCGCCGTATCCACGTTGGTCACTTGCGAATACAGCTTCTTGATCGACGATTTGGCAAAAATCGAGCCCGAGCCGACCGACTGATATCCCTCTTCTTCGACGTTCCAGCCGCCGGCGGCATCGAAGGACACGATGCGGCCCGCCCCCAGCGGGTCGGGATCGCCGAGGTCGTAGCCGGCCAGCAGCGGCAGGGCCACGAAGCCCTGCAGGGCCGCGCCGAGGTTGCCCCGCACCATGGTGGCCAGCCGGTTCACCTTGCCGGGGAACGTCAGCGGGACACCCTCGACTTTCTCATAATGTTCGAGTTCGACGGCATACAGCCGGGCGAATTCCACCGCGATCGCCGCGGTCCCCGCGATGCCCGTCGCGGTGTAGTCGTCGGTGATGTACACCTTCTGCACATCGCGACCGGCGATCATGTTGCCCTGGGTCGAGCGCCGGTCGCCGGCCATCACCACGCCGCCGGGGAACTTGAGCGCCACGATGGTGGTGCCGTGCGGCACCGCGTTGGTCGGCACCACGCCGTCAACACCGAACGAGGACGAGCTCATTGGCAGAAGGTCGGGCGCCTGCCTGCGCAGCAGATCAGAAAAGGACGACAAATCCACGGGGACGGAAGGTGCTCCAGATAGAGGTTGGGGAAAAGCCAGGTGCTCGCGGTGCGGCCAGGTCACTGGCCACCCTTCTGGACGTACGCGCGTACGAAGTCCTCGGCGTTCTCCTCGAGAACGTCGTCTATCTCGTCCAGCAGGTCGTCCGTCTCTTCGGCCAGCTTCTCGCGACGCTCTTGGCCGGCGGCCGTGCTACCGGTGACGTCATCGTCGTCGCCGCCACCACCGCCACGCTTGGTCTGCTCCTGAGCCATCGCTGCCTCCTGCGTATGTCTTCGGCGGGCTTACAGCCGCCCGCCGGTTCCTCCACACTACCGGTCGACGAACGGAATGCCCGGGATAGCGCGCGTTACGTGGTGAGCTGCTCGACCAGTTCGGCGGCGCTGTCCACCGAGTCAAGCAGCGCTCCGACGTGCGCCTTACTCCCCCGCAGGGGTTCCAAGGTTGGAATCCGGACGAGCGAATCGCCGCCGAGATCGAAGATCACCGAGTCCCAGCTGGCCGCGGCGATATCGGCACCGAACCGCCGGAGGCACTCGCCGCGGAAGTACGCGCGGGTGTCCGTCGGAGGGCTGTCCACGGCGTCGATCACCTGTTGCTCGGTGACCAGTCGCTTCATCGAACCGCGCGCCACCAGCCGGTTGTACAGGCCCTTGTCCAGCCGCACGTCCGAATACTGCAGATCCACCAGGTGCAGGCGCGGCGCGGACCAGGCCAGGTTCTCGCGATTGCGGAAGCCCTCGAGCAGCCGCAGCTTGGCCGGCCAGTCGAGGATGTCGGCGCACTCCATCGGATCGCGCTCGAGAAGATCCAGCACCGTGGCCCAGGTCTCGACGACGTCGGCGGCCCGAGGATCGGGGTCGCGGCTGTCCACCAGCTTGGCCACCCGGTCCAAGTAAATCCGTTGCAGCGCAAGGCCGGTCAGCTCGCGGCCGTCGGCAAGCGCGACGGTCGCCCGAAGTGAGGGGTCGCGGCTGATGACGTGCACGGCGTGCACCGGCCGGGCCAGCGCCAGGTCGGACAGGTCCATGCCCTCTTCGATGAGGTCCAGCACCAGCGCCGTCGTGCCGAGCTTGAGGTACGTCGAGGTCTCCGCAAGGTTCGCGTCGCCGATGATGACGTGCAGGCGGCGGTACTTGTCCGCGTCGGCATGCGGCTCGTCGCGAGTGTTGATGATGCCGCGCTTGAGCGTCGTCTCGAGGCCGACCTCGACCTCGATGTAGTCGGAGCGCTGCGACAGCTGGAATCCGGGTTCGTCGCCGGAAGGCCCCACCCCGACCCGGCCGGATCCGGTGATCACCTGGCGCGACACCAGATGCGGCGTCAAACCCGCGATGACCGCGGAAAACGGCGTCTGCCGCGACATCAGATAGTTCTCGTGCGACCCGTACGAGGCGCCCTTGCCGTCCACATTGTTCTTGTAGAGCTGCAGCTTGGCGGCGCCGGGCACGCTGGCCACGTGTCGCGCGGCGGCCTCCATGACGCGTTCGCCTGCCTTGTCCCAGACCACCGCGTCCAGCGGGTCGGTGCACTCGGGCGCCGAGTACTCGGGATGAGCGTGGTCGACGTACAGCCGGGCGCCGTTGGTCAGGATCATGTTGGCCGCGCCGACCTCGTCGGCGTCCACCACCGGCGGCGGACCCGCCGACCGGCTCAGGTCGAATCCGCGGGCGTCGCGCAGCGGCGACTCCACCTCGTAATCCCAGCGGGTGCGCTTGGCCCGCTGGATCCCAGCGGCCGCCGCGTACGCCAGTACCGCCTGCGTGGAGGTCAGTATCGGATTCGCGGTCGGATCGGACGGCGACGAGATGCCGTACTCGACCTCGGTTCCGATAATCCTTTGCATGTGCCCAAGCCTAGGTGACGTCCCGCAGTAGCCTGCGACCGTGCCTTCCAAGGACATCGACCGACACGCGGCTGCGAGATTCGTTGCCGCGCTCGGAGCCGCGATGTCCGCCGCCAACTACCCGGCCACCATGGTGCACGCCGTGATGGCGGCCACCTCGAAGTCCTACGGCCTCGACCACCAGTTCCTCACGCTGCCGAACTACGTCCAGGTCGGCAGCCCCACCGGCGACGGCCTGTACATCGGGAACCCCAACTTCGACCTGCGCTACGACCAGACCTTCCCGCTGGCCAAGCTGGTGGCACAGGCACCGAAGGGAACGGTCGGCCCCGAGGACGGCATCGCCGAACTTGACCGAATTAGGAACCTGGACAAGCGATTTCCAGTGTGGCTCACCGTTCTGGGATACGCGGTTCAGAGCGTTGGATTAGCGCTGATCCTGCAGCCGACGCTGTTGAGCCTCGTCGGGGCCGCGACGCTTGGCCTGCTTGTCGGCGCGCTGGCCGTGGTCGGGCGTCGTATCGAAGCCGTCGGTTACATGCTGCCCACGATCTGTGCGTTCCTGGTCGCGTTCATCGTGTTCAGCTTCGACAACCGCTTCCATATCGGCTCTGACAGCCTGCGCGCGCTGGCGGCTCCCCTGGCGACCTTCCTTCCCGGCGCGGCGATCACGTTGGCGGTCATCGAGTTGGTCACGCGTCACGTGGTATCGGGCGCGAGCCGGCTGGTCGCAGGCTTCATGCAGATCGCCCAGCTGGCGTTCGGCATCCTGGTCGCCGCACAGCTCGCCGGGGTTGCCGACTCCGACCTGGTCACCACCGAGTTGAACCGACTCGGCCCGTGGGCCCCGTTCCTCGGAGTGTTGGTCTACGGGCTCGGCATCTGGCTGAACTTCGCTCCGCCGACCAAGTTCATGCCATGGATGGTGCTCATGTTGTACACCGCCTACGCGGGCCAATGGATCGGGAATGCCCTGCTCGGCAGCTTCGCCAGCGGATTCGGCGGCGGGGTGGCGCTGATTCTTTTCGCGCTGGCGATTTCCCACCGCCCCAATACACCGCCGACGATGTCGCTGGTGGTTCCGGGCTTCTGGCTGCTGGTGCCGGGATCGTTCGGCTTCATGGGCGTCACCCAGCTCCTCGGCACCCACAGCACCGCGGCGTTCACCGCCACGTTGATCTCGATGATGTCGATCGCCGTCGGCGTGCAGACCGGGCTGCTGCTGTGGCAGGCGGCCATGCAGCTCACCGGGTCACCGGACCGCAGGGCTTTTCATGAATGAGGTGGCCCGACGGCGCGCCGCGGACCACTGGTTCCTGGACCACGGTCTGCCAGCGGTGCTGCGACCGGGAGCGCTGGTGCGACGGGTCTGGCCACGATCAGCGCCTGCGCTGGCCGCCTTCGCGGTGTTCATGGCCAATTCGGCCGTCGTGGTGCTCATCTCGGGACAGCACACGATCGACATCGCAGGCCGACCCACGCGGGCCGAATGGTTCGTGCTTGCGCTGGTCGTCATCGTGCTACCCATCGCATCGACGGTCGGCTGGCTGGTGTCGCGAATCTCCTCGGTGCGGGGCCGAACGATCGCGGGCACCGTCGCGGTGGCGGTCGCAGTCGTCGGCGGCGTCATCGGCGGTCCGAGCCCACGCGTCGTGGCCGATCTGATCTTCGAGGCCGTCGTCATCGCCGTCATCCTCGCGATGACCGCGTGCGGCGCGGGCTCCATCCTCGGCTGGATCGTCGAGATGACGATGTATCACCTTGCCGCGGCGGGTTCACTGCTGCTGCGCGCGCTGCCGGTGCTGTTGCTGACGTTCCTGGTCTTCTTCAACTCTCCGGTGTGGCTGATGGCGTCGACGATCTCCCGTAGCCGGTTGTTTCTGGCGATGTCGTTCCTCGCCCTGATCGCCGCCACCTTCGTGGTGTCCAGCTCCGTCGACCGGTTCAAGCCGATCATGACCGCGAACGAACCGACCGAGGACCGCAGCGCGCGGCTGGCAGGCACACCGTTCGAGTCGATGCCGGACCCGCCGGTCACCCAACCGCTGCGCCGCACCGAACGGCTCAACGTGATGTTCGTGCTTGCCGCATCCCAACTCACGCACATCCTGGTGGTCGCCGCCGTCACGGCGCTGCTCTTCTTCATCCTGGGCCTGATACTGCTGTCCCCCGAACTGCTGGCGGTGTGGACGCGCAACGGTTCGAGCGACGGCACGCTCCTCGGCATGACGATCCCGGTGCCGAACGCGCTGATCCAGATCACCTTGTTCCTCGGCGCGTTGACATTCATGTACGTCAGCGCGCGGGCCGCCGGGGACGGCGAATACCGGTCGCAGTTCCTCGATCCGATCACCGACGAACTGCGCCTGACGCTGACCGCGCTAAACCGCTATCGGGCGGCCGTCGGACAGCCGTAACCGCCAGTCCGGGACGATATCCGTCGCCGACAGCGCGCATCACGCACAATGTTGGCCGTGTCCGACTTGCGGCAGGTCCATGAATGGTTCCTGCATCGCGGGCTGCCGCTGGTATTGACCCGCCGAGTGCGGTCGCGGGCCCTGATCGATCGCTCGGCACCGATGGTCAGTGGCGTTGGCGCGCTGTTCGCCGCGACGATGATGTTGGCCGAACTGACCGACGGTGAACCCGACTACGGCTATGTGATCCGTCTCGGGGTCCTCACGGTGCTGCTGATCGCCGCCCCGTTCGCGCTGTACCTGCTTCATCGGTCGGGCACCACGCTCGGCGAGGCCGGCAGGCGGTCGGCGGCACTGCTGGTGATGGCGCTCTTCGTGTTCGGGCTTCCGTTCGCCGACAGCGGGTTCTCGGGCATCGCGGCGGCCGAGTCGATCGGGTTTGCGATCGTCGCCATGCTCGCGATCTGGCTGACGTACGTCGGTTTCGGCTCGATCGCGTTGTGGGCGTTCCGGTTTGCCTGGGTGCAGCTCGGCGCGCTCGGCACCCTGATGAGCCGCGCGCTGCCGCTGTTGATGATCACCGTGGTCGTGTACTTCACCGGCGAGCTGTGGCAATTGGCCGCGCGGATGACTCGCCAAAGGCTTTGGCAGACAATCGGATTCCTCGCGCTTGTCGCCCTCCTGTTCATGGTGACCACCATCCGCGACGAGGTGCGTGCGCTGCGAGAGGATCGCGCAGAGCAAACCGATCCGGCCAAGCTGCTCGAGGGCACACCGCTGGCACCCGAGGCTGGCCATCAGCCGGTGCGCACCCCGCTGTCGCTGTCCGAGCAAGTCAACGTCGTCGCGGTGATGGTGGTGTCGCAGGCAATACAGGTGGTGTTCTTCACCGCTGGGTTGTTCGCGTTCTTCCTGGCGCTTGGCATCGTCGCGGTTCCCGACGACGTCGCCGTGCTGTGGGCCGCAGAAGAAACCTGCCGAGTAGGTGAACCACCTTGTCCTGGAACCTGGTTCGGTGTCCACGTGCCCGTGCCGCAGACCATCGTGCACGTGTCGCTGTTCGTCGCGGTGCTTTCAGGCCTTTACTTCACGGTCAGCACCAGCGTCGACCCGCTCTACCGGGAACGGTTCTTCGATCCGCTGATCTCCGATGTGGCCGTGAGCCTGGCCGGCCGCGACGCCTACCTCGAGATGGAGAAGCACTAGACATCCGCGAGCGTGCGCTGCCCCCAACTCGCGGCAGTGAGGCCTAGAGCTAGAGGTACTGGCCCAGGTTCGACTCGGTGTCGATCGCGCGGCTCGCGCTCGACGATTTGCCGGTGACGAGCGTGCGGATGTAGACGATCCGCTCGCCCTTCTTGCCCGAGATCCTGGCCCAGTCATCAGGATTGGTGGTGTTGGGCAGGTCCTCGTTCTCGGCGAACTCGTCGACGATCGAGTCGAGCAGGTGCTGGATGCGCAGACCCTTCTGGCCCGTCTCCAGCACGGACTTGATCGCGTTCTTCTTCGCCCGGTCGACGACGTTCTGGATCATGGCACCGGAGTTGAAGTCCTTGAAGTACATGACTTCCTTGTCACCGTTGGCGTAGGTGACCTCCAGGAACCGGTTGTCGTCGATCTCGGCGTACATCCGGTCCACGACCTTCTCGATCATCGCCTTGAGGCAGGCCGCGCGGTCGCCGCCGAACTCGGCGAGATCCTCGGCGTGCACCGGCAGCTCCTCGACGAGGTACTTCGAGAAGATGTCCTGTGCCGCTTCGGCATCCGGCCGCTCGATCTTGATCTTGACGTCAAGGCGGCCGGGCCGCAGGATCGCCGGATCGATCATGTCCTCGCGGTTGGATGCGCCGATGACGATGACGTTCTCCAGCCCTTCAACACCGTCGATCTCCGAAAGCAGCTGCGGGACAACCGTCGTCTCGACGTCCGAGCTGACGCCCGTGCCGCGGGTGCGGAAGATCGAGTCCATCTCGTCGAAGAACACGATCACCGGCGTGCCTTCGGACGCCTTCTCCCGCGCGCGCTGGAAGATCAGCCGGATGTGACGCTCGGTCTCACCGACGAACTTGTTCAGCAGCTCCGGGCCCTTGATGTTGAGAAAGTAGGACTTCGCCTCGCGGGCGTCGTCGCCACGTACCTCGGCCATCTTCTTGGCCAGCGAGTTGGCCACCGCCTTGGCGATCAGCGTCTTGCCGCACCCGGGCGGGCCGTAGAGCAGCACGCCCTTCGGCGGACGTAGCGAGTATTCGCGGTAGAGCTCCTTGTGCAGGAACGGCAGTTCGACGGCGTCACGGATCTGCTCGATCTGCCTGCCGAGGCCACCGATGTCGTTGTAGCTGACGTCGGGCACCTCTTCGAGGACGAGATCCTCGACCTCTGCCTTGGGGATGCGCTCGAACGCATACCCGGCCTTGGTGTCGACGAGAAGCGAGTCGCCCGGCCGCAACTTGCGTGGGCGGTCGTCGTTGTCGTCCTCAATCGGTTCGAGGTCGGGCAGGAACTCGGCGGCCACCAACGGCTCGGCCAACCAGACGATGCGCTCCTCGTCGGCATGACCGACCACAAGCGCACGGTGCCCGTCGGAGAGGATCTCGCGCAGCGTGCTGATCTCACCGACGGCCTCGAAGTTGCTGGCCTCCACCACCGTCAGCGCCTCGTTCAGGCGCACGGTCTGGCCTTGCTTGAGCGAGGCGGTATCAATGTTCGGCGAGCACGTCAGGCGCATCTTGCGGCCGGAGGTGAAAACATCGACGGTGTCGTCCTCCTGGACGCCCAGCAAGACGCCGTAACCGCTGGGAGGCTGGCCTAGCCGGTCGACCTCTTCACGCAGCGCCAGCAACTGCTGGCGGGCCTCTTTGAGGGTTTCCATTAACTTCGCGTTACGTGCTGCCAGCGAGTCGATCCGTGCCTCTAGCTGATGCACATCGCGCGCGCTTCGCAATCCGCTCTGCGGACCCACCGCGTTTTCCAGCTGCTCGCGTAGAAGCGCTGCCTCACGGCGCAGTTCTTCCAACTCGGCGGCATCCTCGCTGGACATGGGGGTGTCAAAACCCTCTGGGTAAGCTTCCGAACGCTCCGACTCACTCATGCTGCGCTCCCTCCCGCACCGAATATTGGTGCAGTAACAACTTCAACGCTACCGGCGATTCAGCCTTTGTGTGCGGTGTAGCAATTCGACACACCAGCAACACTTGTTAACCTCTCAGAAGACTTGGGCCGATCGAAAGGACAACCGTGACCCTGAAAAGCCTCGTAACCGGGGTGGCAGCAGCCGCACTAGTGGGCGGAGCCGCAGCAGGTGTGACTTCCATTGCATCCGGCACGATTTCTGCCGCACCGGCCGTGCAGCCGGTCGTGTTCGACATCCCGCTGCCGCAGCAGCCGGCTCCCGATCTGGAGGCTCCGCTGCTTCAGACGCTTCAGGCACTCGGTGCGCCAGGATTGTCGGCCAGTAAGGCGCCCTACATCCAGGGCGGCATCGGCCGGATCGAAGGCCGCGTCGCGGACTCGAAGTTGCGTGAGGCGCAGGCCGATGGCAAGTTCCCGCTGTCGTTCACCCTTGCGAACGTCAACCAGAGCGGCGCCGTGGTCACCGCGGACGTCACCGCGACCGCTGCCACCGGCGGTGTCGCCAGCCAGATGATCACATTCGTTCCCGGCCCCAGCCCCACGGGCTGGCAGATGTCCAAGGACTCGCTCCTGGCGCTGATGTCGGCTGTCGGCTAGGCAGCCGGTGCGTCGCACCACACGTTCCATAGTCCTGAGCGCCGTCGCAATCGCGGCGGCGCTCGGGCTTGGTGCATGCGGCGGTGACGACGCACCAAGCTCGCCTGCGGCGGTTGAGACCCCGCCGCCGATCACCAAACCCCCTGGCGGGCCGACGTCGGCGCTGCCATCCGCGGATCCGTTACCGCCCCCCACGGCGCTGACCGACGTCATGGCCAAGCTCGCCGACCCCAACATTCCCGGCACAGAGAAGGTCGGCCTCGTCGAATACGCCACGGCCGACGACACCGAAGCGCTTGACCGGTTCGGCCGCGCATTGCGCGACGGCGGGTTCATGCCGGTGACGTTCGAGGCCGCCGATCTCACGTGGTCGCAAGCCAACCGGGGCAACGTCGTCGCCAACGTGACCATCAAGACCGCCAGCCCTCAGAACGGTGGCAAGTTCACCTTCCCGATGGAGTTCAGCCCGATCCACGGCTCCTGGCAGTTGACCCGGCAGACGGCGGACATGCTGCTGGCGCTGGGCCAGGAACCGACGGCCACCCCGGGCCCCTAGCGCGCCCGCATGTGGATCGGCTGGCTGGAGTTCGACCTACTTCTCGGTGACGTGCATTCGCTCAAGCAGAAGCGATCCGCCATCCGCCCCGTGATCGCCGAGCTGGCGCGCCGGTTCGCGGCGTCCGCCGCTGAGACGGGCTCCCAGGATCTGCACCGTCGCGCAGCCATCGGATTGGCCGTGGTGTCAGCGGATCGCGGGCACGTAGTCGAGGTGCTCGACGCGGCGGAACGGTTGGTGGCGTCGCGCCCCGAGATGGAGTTGTTGTCGGCGCGGCGCGCTCTTCGCCGCAGCACCGACGACTAGACGCTGCCGCCCAGTTGCCGCTTGCGGCGCAGTGGCATGGGCGTGACCGCGCCGGGCGCCAATTTGCGCACACTGATCAGAAATGCCGTGTGGCCCCGCATTGTGTGTTGTGGACGCACGGCAAGGCCAACGACATGCCAGCCGCGCTGCATGCTCTCCCAGGCCCGCGGCTCGGTCCAGCACTGCTGCTCGCGCAGTGCCTCAACGGTCCGTGAGAGCTGGGTGACAGTGGCGACGTAGATCATCAGCACGCCGCCGGCCACCAGCGCCCGTGCGACGGTGTCCAGCACTTCCCACGGCGCCAGCATGTCGAGCACCACCCGGTCCACTTCGGGTCCCGCGTAGTCGGCAACGTCCGCGGTCACCAGTTCCCAGTTGGCCGGGCGCTCACCGAAGAACGTCTCGACGTTGCGCACCGCATGCTCGGCGTGGTCCTCGCGAACGTCGTACGACGTCACCAGGCCGTCGGGCCCGACGGCGCGCAGCAGTGAACACGTCAACGCACCGGAACCGGCACCGGCCTCGAGCACTCGCGCACCCGGGAAGATGTCGCCTTCGTGCACGATTTGGGCGGCGTCCTTGGGATAGACGACCTGGGCGCCGCGGGGCATCGACATCACGTAGTCCACGAGCAGCGGCCGCAGCACCAGAAACTGGTCGCCGCTGGTGGACTTGACGACGCTGCCCTCTGGTAGCCCGATCACGGCCGCGAGGTCGATGATGCCGCGATGGGTGTGGAACTCACCGCCCGGCGCCAGGACCATCGTGTAGTGCCGCCCCTTGGCGTCGGTGAGCTGCACGCGATCTCCGACGGCGAACGGACCAGTTCTCGGCACAGCCGTTGAGCCTGCCAGCAGACGCGCCGCGACCGGTGCGCGGGGTTGTCGGCGGGCCGTCCTACGCTGCCCCTATGAGCGACGAACCGGCCCCGGTACGTCGGCCGGCGCTGTCGCCGTCGCGGGCCAGCGATTTCAAGCAGTGCCCCCTGCTGTACCGGTTCCGCGCGATCGACCGGCTGCCGGAACCGCCGTCCACCGCGCAGGTGCGGGGATCGGTGGTGCACGCGGCGCTGGAGCAGTTGTACGCCCTGCCGGCCGCCGAGCGCGGACCCGAAACCGCGCTGACGCTCGTCGACCCCGCATGGGAACGGGTGGTCGCCGAGCGGCCCGAGCTGGCCGACGACTTCGCACCCGAGCTGCGAACCGAACTGCTGGACGAGGCCCGCGCCCTGCTGTCGGGCTACTACCGCCTCGAGGACCCGACGCGGTTCGACCCGCAGTGCTGCGAACAACGCGTCGAGGTCGAACTCGAAGACGGCACGCTGCTGCGCGGGTTCGTCGACCGGATCGACGTCGCGGCGACCGGCGAGCTGCGGGTCGTCGACTACAAGACCGGCAAGGCCCCGCCGGAAGCACGGGCACTTGCCGAGTTCAAGGCGATGTTCCAGATGAAGTTCTACGCGGTCGCGTTGTTTCGGTCGCGGGGCGTGCTGCCCGCCCGCCTACGGCTGCTGTATCTCGCCGACGGGCAAGTGCTCGACTACACCCCCGACCTCGACGAGTTACTGAGGTTCGAGAAGACGTTGATGGCCATCTGGCGGGCGATCCAATCCGCAGGGGCGACAGGCGATTTCCGGCCGCACCCGTCGCGACTGTGCGACTGGTGTGCCCATCATGCGCACTGCCCGGTGTTTGGCGGCACTCCACCGCCGTATCCCGGTTGGCCGCAGGTTCCCGATGAGGGCTCCCCCGCCGAATCCGACACGGTCCTGAGCTCTTCGGAGTCCGCTGCGTGATCGACTGCCACTACCGTCGGCTGCCGTCCGACGGGGAGTTTGAAGTTTTCGATTCCACCGACGGGACCCGGAGCAACTGGGACCCCGAAATTCAGCACGGCTCACCGCCGCTGGCGCTGATGACCAAGTTCATCGAGGAACTCGCAGGCGGCTCGGGACTGCGGGTCGGCAGGCTGACCCTGGACATCCTCGGTGCCATACCGGTTGCGCCGGTGCGAGTTCGGGCCTGGGTGTCGCGCCCCGGTGCGCGCATTTCGATGATGACCGCGGAGATGGCGGCGCAACGCCCCGACGGCAGCCACCGCGCGGTCGCCCGCGTCACCGCATGGCTGCTCGCGACCAGCGACACCGCCGACGCCGCGACCGCTCGCTATCCACCACTCGTAGAAGGTGAATCGGTCGCGGTGCCACACAGCTGGGAAGGCGCAACGGGTTACCTCGAGACGGTGACCTGGCGCACCCAGCGAGTCAACGACGGCACGTCGAACGTGGTCTGGCTCAGCCCCCTTGTCCACCTGGTGGATTCGGAGGAGATGACGGACCTGCAGCACCTGGCGATGGTGGTCGATTCGGCCAACGGAGCCGGGGCGGCACTGGACCCCGAGCAGTTCATGTTCATGAACACCGACACCATCGTGCATTTGCATCGGCTGCCGATCGGCAAGGACTTCGCGCTACGCGCCAGGGGGTCGATCGGCCCGGACGGCATCGGTGTCACCACCGCGGATATCTTTGATCGGCAAGGGTTTATCGGAACGTCGGCGCAGACGCTGCTGGTGCAACGCCGGCCATGAGCGACGAGATTCTCTTCCAGTTCGACCTGGCATGGGCGTTGGCCGACTTGCATTTGGCCGCACTCGTCGAAGACGACTTCCTGTGGGAACCCGCGCCGTTGTGCTGGACAGTGCGACCCGACTCGGCGGGCGTGTGGCGGCCCGATTTCGCAGAGGTCGAACCCGATCCCATTCCGGTGCCGACCGTCGCGTGGCTCACTTGGCACATCGACTGGTGGTGGTCAACGACCATCGACCGCGTGACGTCAGCGCCGCCGCGCGATCGCACCGATGTCACGTGGCCGGGTACCGGCAGCGCCGCCGTAACCCGTATCCGGGAGTTGGCCGCGCGGTGGCGGGATCTGATCGCGACGGCTGACGCCAAGACCGCGCTGTGGGTGAATGTCGAACTCACCAAGAACATTTCCGAGATCGGCCAGCTTCGACTGCTCCGCGCCGCGGCTTAAGTATATCTGCTTGCATCTATATAGATGTGCTGCAATACTGGCGGCATGGACGTCTTCGAAGCCGTAGCCGAGCCCAGCAGGCGCGCGCTGCTCGATGCACTCATCGACGGCGAACGCACGGCCGGCGAGTTGGTCGCCACACTGCCAGGACTGACCCAGCCGACGGTGTCGCGGCACCTACGTGTGCTGCGCGAGGTCGGGCTCGTCGAGGTCCGCCCCGATGCCCAGCGCCGGATCTACGCGCTGCGCGCCGACGGCCTGGTCGCCATCGACGACTGGATCGACCGCTATCGCCGCTACTGGGCCGGTCACCTGGATGCCCTCGAACAGCACCTGGTACGCAAACACAAGGAGTCGCAGTGAGTGCACACAACGGTCAACTGCTGGTAGACGGTGACAGCGCGGTGCTGAATTTCGAACGCCGCCTGCCGTTTCCGATCGACGTCGTCTGGTCGGCGATCGCCGATCCCGCCGAACGCGGGCAGTGGTTCGGCGAGACGAGCCTCGAGCCGCGCGAAGGCGGGCTGATCGACATGGTCGCGACCGGCCCACCACTGCCACCCGAACGCAAGCGGATGACGGGTCGTATTTTGGTGTGGGATCCTCCCAACGTCCTTGAACACGAGTGGAAACAGCCGATCGTCGAAGACGGCGTGGTGCGCTACGAGCTGACGGCCGACGGTGACGGAACGCTTCTTCGCTTCTCCCACCGCGGCCTCGGCGTACGCAATGCGAGCGGCTTCCGTGGCGGCACCCATGCGTACCTGGATCGACTCGAGGCCTATCTCGCCGGCGACGAGCTGCCGGACTGGGTTCAGCGTCGTCTTGAAATCACCGGTTCTCCGATCCAAGGAATATGACATGGCACACAACGGTTCTCACGTCGCCGCCCCATCGATTGCAATCGCCTACCACTCCGGATTCGGGCATACCGCGGTTCTGGCCGACGCGGTTGCCGCAGGCGCCGCGGAGGGCGGCGCCGACGTGAGCGTGGTCGCCGTCGACCGCATGACCGACGGTGACTGGGACGTACTCGACGGCGCCGACAGCATCGTGTTCGGTAGCGCGACGTACATGGGCAACGTCTCGGCCGGTTTTCAGGCGTTCGCCGAGCAGACTGGTCGGCGGTGCGTCAACGGCTCCTGGCGGGACAAGGTGGCCGCAGGCTTCACCAACTCCGGAGCCAAGAGCGGTGACAAGGTCAACACCCTGGTTTCACTGGCCATTTTCGCCGCGCAGCACCACATGCATTGGGTCAGCCTGGGTTTGGGCGCCGGCTGGAACAGCGCGACCGGCAGCGAAAACGACCTCAATCGCCTTGGGTTCTGGCTCGGTGCAGGTGCCCAAACCGACGTCGACGCCGGACCGGATCAGATGCATCCATCCGATGTGCAGACCTGCCACCACCTCGGTCAGCGGGTAGCGCTGGTAACCCGTCAATTCAACATTGGTCGGTCGGCTACGTCAGCGGCTTCAGCTCCTGAAGCATCGTCGGCACCAGCTCACTGACCGTCGGGTGGATGTGCATGGTGCGTGATATCGCGGTGTAAGGCTTCTTGGCCGTCATGATGTCGAGGATGGAGTGGATGACCTCGTCCCCGCCGACACCGAGGATCGCCGCGCCGAGGATCTCCTCGGTCTCGGCGTCGACGACCACTTTCATGAAGCCTTGCGTCTCGCCCTTCTCGACAGCGCGCCCGACCCGCGTCATGGGCCGCTTGCCCACCAACGCTTTTCGTCCTGACTTGCGCACCTCGTCGACCGTCATCCCGGCCCGGCCCAGCGGCGGATCGATGTACAGCGCATAGGTGGTGATTCGGTCGCTGACCCGGCGTGGATCGTCGTCGAGTAAATTCGCCGCGACGATTTCGAAGTCGTTGTACGACGTGTGAGTGAACGCCCCGCGGCCGTTGCAGTCCCCCATCGCCCAGATGTGTTCGACGTTGGTGCGCAACTGGTCGTCGACGACGATGTAGCCGCGGCCGTCGGTTTCCACGCCTGCCGCCTCGAGACCGAGGTCATCGGTGTTGGGTGCACGTCCTACCGCGACAAGAAGGTCGGTACCGGCGATGGGCTGCGCCCCTGCGCTCGGCACGACCTGGAAACCGCTGTTGCGCTTGCTGAACACGATCGCGTCGGCACCGAGGACCACGTCGATGCCCTCGGCCTCCAGGATCTCCTTGATGGTCGCCGAGACGTCCTCGTCCTCCCTGGAGGTCAGCCGCGGCCCCTTCTCGATGACGGTCACCCTGGCCCCGAACCTGCGGTACATCTGGGCGAACTCCAGCGCGATATAGCTGCCACCGATGATGACGAGATGCTCTGGCACGGTGTCGAGTTCGAGCAGTCCGACATTGGTCATGTAGTCGATCTCCGACAAGCCCGGCATATCGGGAGCCACCGCGCGACCGCCGACATTGAGAAATATCTTGTCGGCTTCCAGCACCCGCCCGTCGACGCTGACCGTGTGTGCATCTTCGAAGCGGGCGTGGCCACGGATGAACGTGCACCCGTCCATGCCGTCCAACCACGACTCGACACCACTGCGGTCGCCAAGCACGATCTTGTCTTTGCGCGCCTTCACCTTGGCCATGTCGATCGTGATTTCGCCTGTGCCGACGCCGTATTCGGCCCCGCGGCGGGCCGCATGCGCGGTATGGGCGCTGGCCACCAACGTTTTGGTCGGGATGCAGCCATAGTTGACACAGGTGCCGCCGACCAGTTTGCGTTCGATCACGGCGACCGTCTGGCCCGCCTGCGTCAGCCGGCCCGCAAGGGGCGGCCCGGCCTGACCGGCGCCGATGATGATCGCGTCGAACTTCTCTGCCACGCTGCGCCGTTCAGACGAGGCTGACGAGGAACGCCGTGAGGAAGCCGCCACCGACGGCCACCGCGTCTTCGAGGAATGCGCCCGGCTTGTCCTTGCCGTTGTTGGCGTCGTACAGCTTCTGGCGGACCGCGGCTCCGCCCATTGTGCCTAACACCGCACCGATGACTCCCGCGCCGATCGAGCTGAAGGTGTGGAAGAAGGCGCTGCCGATGACGGCACCGGCGAAGGCACCCATGATGAGTCGGGTGGCGAACTGCGGTGTGGTCTTGCGGCTCGGCGTTTTAGGCAGCTGATCGGTCACCAGCTCGACCAACAAGAAAATCGTCAGGACGGTGACGGTGATCGGGTGGGCCACCCACTCCGACCACTTGCCGTCGACGTCGATCCAGCCAAGGAACGCGCCCCACGCCACCACCGCGGGGGCGGTCATCGCGCGCAGGCCGGCGATCACACCGATCAGCAACGCGAGCAACAGGACAAGGACGTGGGTCATGCGGAAACCTCCGGGCCGGTGACGACGACACCCGGACGCTAACACGCACGGCGCGCACGAGCGCCGTATCTAGAAGCGGCAGAACCGGATGTCGGAGGCGAGAATTGCCTTTGCACCGATCGATGCGAGCTCGTCCATGAGGTCGTTGACATCGCGCCGTGGCACCAGCGCGCGCACCGCGACCCAGTCCGGGTCGGCGAGCGGGGCGATGGTGGGCGACTCGAGCCCCGGCGTGACGGCGGTCGCCGCGTCGAGCGCCGTTCGCGGACAGTCGTAGTCCAGCATCAGGTACTGCTGTCCGAACACCACACCCTGCACCCGTCCCGCCAGCTGGTCGCGGGCTGCCGAGCTTTCAGGGGCGGGGTTATCGCTTTCGATCAGCACCGCCTCCGAATCGCACAGCGATTCACCGAAGGCCACCAGATCGTGCAGGCCGAGCGTGCGACCAGAGCCGACCACGTCGGCGATAGCGTCCGCCACCCCGAGTTGCACGGAAATCTCCACCGCGCCGTCGAGTCGGATGACATTCGCCTCAATCCCGCGCGCCGCCAAGTCTTTTCGCACCAGATTGGGGAACGAGGTGGCGATTCGCTTGCCCGCGAGATCCTCGATGCGCCACGGATGTCCCTGTGGTGCGGCGTAGCGGAACGTCGACGACCCGAAGCCGAGTGCGAGCCGCTCGCGAACCGGGGCGTCGGATTCCTCGGCGAGATCGCGGCCGGTGATGCCGAGGTCCAGCTGACCCGACGCGACGTAGATCGCGATGTCTTTGGGCCGAAGGAAGAAGAACTCGACGTTGTTGGCCGCGTCGACGACCGTGAGGTCCTTGAGGTCCCTTCGCCGTCGATAGCCGGCTTCGGACAGAATCTCGGCGGCCGGTTCGGACAGCATGCCCTTGTTGGGCACGGCGACCCGCAAGTTGCCGTTCACAGCTTGGAGTAGACGTCGTCGAGGGAAAGACCGCGCGAGATCATCAGCACCTGCGTCCAATAGAGCAGCTGGCTTATCTCGTCGGCCAGCGCCTGGTCGCTCTCGTGTTCGGCGGCCAGCCACACCTCGCCGGCCTCTTCGAGGATCTTCTTGCCCAGCCCGTGCACGCCGCCGTCGAGTGCGGCGACGGTGCCGCTGCCGGCGGGCCGGGTGCGCGCGCGCTCGCTGAGTTCGGCGAACAGGGCGTCAAAGGTCTTCACGGGACGCGATTGTTTCACGCCCGTCATGCCGGGGTCACCCGGGTTTACGTGGTCGTCTCGTGATGCTTGGCCTCGCGGTGCATGTCCTCGAGGTGCATGCCCTTGGTTTCCTCGACCCACTTCCAGACGAACAGGAACGACAGGCCAGCGCAGATGGCGTAGAAGCCGTAGGCGGCGCCGAGGTGATCGCGCAACCCCGGGAAGGTCACGGTGATCAACCAGTTGGCGACCCATTGGCCGGCGGCAGCCAGGCCGAGGGCCGCTGCCCGGATGCGGTTGGGGAACATCTCACCGAGCAGCACCCACACCATCGGTCCCCACGACATGCCGAAGGCGACGACGAACAGGTTGGCCGCGATCAGCGCGATGGGCCCCGAGGCTCCGGGCAGGATCGGCACCATCTCCCCTTCGGCGTTGGGCGCAAGTTCTGCGATCAGACCGAAGATGACCGCCATTGTGCCAAGCGTGACCGCCATCCCGATGGAGCCGATCAACAGCAACGGTTTGCGGCCGACCTTGTCCACCAACGCGATCGCGATCAGCGTCGTTGCGATGTTGGTCACCGACGTGATGACGGTGATGACGAACGCGGCGCTTTCGCCGAATCCCACGGCCTCCCAAAGGATATTGGAGTAGTAGAAGATCACGTTGATGCCGACGAACTGCTGGAACACCGACAGCCCCACCCCGACCCACACGATTCCGTAGATGCCGCCGGTGGGCTTGCGCAAGTCGCGCCACGACGGCGGCTTCTCGGATTTCAGCGATTCCTGGATCCGGGTGATGGTCAACTCGAGGCTCTTCTCGCCGAGCAGCGCCGCGAGCACCTTGCGGGCCTCGGGAATACGGAATTTCGCGACGAGGTAGCGCGGCGATTCGGGAATGGTGTACGCCAGCGCACCGTAGACGATCGCAGGCACTGCCATCACAATGAACATCCATCGCCAGGCCTCCATGCCCAGCCACAACGTCTCGCCCGACCCACCGGCCATCTCCGCCAACAGGTAGTCGATCGCCAGCGACAGGAAGATGCCGGTCACGATCGCCAACTGTTGAAGTGAGCCGAGCCGCCCACGGATGCGCGGCGGCGAGGTCTCCGCGATGTACATCGGCGCGATAACCGAGGCCACGCCGACGCCGATGCCGCCGACGATCCGGAAGACCACGAGCATCCAGACCCCGCTCGGCAGGCCGAGGTAAAAGTCATCGTTGGTGCCGACGAAGTTGAAGGAAAGGCCCGCTCCGATCGCACTGATCAAAAACAGCAGCGCGGCGATCTTCATCACTGCCAACCGGCCGATCCTGTCGGCCAGCCTGCCAGCGGTGACCGCGCCCAGAGCGGCCCCGAGCAACGCCGAGGCAACCGCGAAGCCGAGTTTGAATCCGCCGACCCCGAACTCGCCCTCGATCGCCGAGACCGCGCCGTTGATCACCGCGCTGTCATAACCGAACAGCAACCCGCCGAGGGCCGCGACCGACGCGATCCTGACCACCCGGCCGGCATGTTCGGTTTCTTCGTAATCCACACCCGTTGCGGAATCGCCAGCCGGCCCGTGAGTCATGTGACACCCTCCGCTGCGTTGCGTGATGGAAATCACATTCAACCACCAACGCCGTCGTCAGGCGGTGCGTTCCCCCAACTGTGAATTCAGCTCGGCGTGGATCCGTCGCAGGTCCGGTACGGCCACTTGGGCCAGCGACGCGACGTGCCGTCGCCGCGGGCCGTGGGGTACAGCTACGTCGTTGGGTACCACCAACACCGGACAACCGGCACCCTCCGCGGCGGCCGTGCCGGTAACCGAGTCCTCAACGGCAAGGCACGCCGATGGCGACAAGTTCAGCAGGCCCGCGGCCCGCTGGTAGGCATCGGGAGCGGGTTTGCCACGAGGCACCTCGTCGCCGCATACGGTGGCCGAAAAGTATTTCCGCCCAATGCTGTTCAACGCACGATCGGTCAGTGCCCGCTGGGTGTTGGTCACCAGCGCCATCGGCGTGCCTTCGGCGGCAAGTGCTTCCAGGAGTTCCTGTGCGCCCGCGCACCACGGCAGGCCGCCGTCGAAAAGCTCGGCGGTGTAGTCGTGCAGCCAACGGTCGGACTCGGCCATCGCGACGGGGTCCAGATCGCGACCAAGGTCGGTGTAGACCGTGCGAATGGTGTCCTCCGCGGAGCCGCCCACCATCGACAACCGCACTTGCTGAGTCAGCGTGCCGCCGAGCTGTTCGTAGAGCGCTGCCAGCGAAATATCCCAGAGTTTTTCGGAGTCGACGAGCGTGCCATCCATATCGAACAGCACCGCTTTCATGTCAGCGATTGTTGTCGGAGGCCTCGGCTAGCGTCAAATCCATGACCATTCTTGTGACAGGCGCTACTGGAAACATCGGCCGCCGCATCGTCGATCACCTGATCGACTTGGGCGCCAACGAGATCCGCGCATTGACCAAGAACCCAGCCAAGGCCAAGCTGCCCGACGGTGTGCATGCGATCACCGGCTACCTTGGCGATCCTGAGTCGCTGCCCGCGGCTCTCGACGGCGTGGACCGGATGTATCTGGCCCCGCTGCCGCAGACCCTGGATGCCACGCTCGAGCTGGTCAAGGCGGCAGGAGTGGAGTACGTCGTCGCGCTATCTGGGGGCGCCCACTGGCAGCAGCACTCTGACACGATCACCGCATCCGGCGTGCTCAACACCCAGCTCGGCCCTGGCGAGTTCCTCGAGAACTTCGCCATGTGGTCCGAGTCCATCAAGTCCACCCGCACGGTCCGCGAGCCGTACCCGGACGTGGTCGCGGCGCCGGTGTCCATGGACGACATCGCCAGGGTGGCGGCCGCACTGTTGGTCAAGCCCGAGCCGTCGCACTACGGCCAGTCCTACGAGCTCACCGGCCCGCAGGCATTGACCCGCGCGCAGATCGCCGAGCAGATCGGCGTCGGCATCGGCGTCGACGTCACCTTCGAGGTGTGCAGCCGGGCCGAGACCGAGGAGGCGTTGCGCCCGGCGATGGGCGACGAGGTCGGTTGGTACCTCGACTTGCTCGCCGACGGCGTCGCCAACGCTCAGCAGGCCAATCGGGTGGTGGCCGAATTGACAGGAACCCCTGCCGAATCCGTCGCGCAGTGGGCGGCGCGCAACACCGAGTTGTTCCGGTGACGTCGCCGCCGCCTCAGTCCTCCGGGTTGTAGCCGAGGTTCGGGCCGAGCCAGCGCTCGGCTTCCTTCAGAGTCCAGCCCTTGCGCCTCGCGTAGTCGGCGACCTGGTCCTGGGCTATCCGGCCGACCACGAAGTACTGCGACTGCGGGTGCGAGAAGTACCAGCCGCTGACCGCAGCACCGGGCCACATCGCCATCGACTCGGTCAACTCGATGCCGGTGCGCTCCTTGATGTCCATCAATTCCCAGAGCGTCGCCTTCTCGGTGTGCTCCGGGCAAGCCGGGTAGCCGGGGGCAGGGCGGATTCCCTGATACTTCTCACCGATGAGCGCCTCATTGTCCAGCTGCTCGTCGGGCTTGAATCCCCAGAACTCCTTGCGGACCCGTTGGTGCATACGTTCGGCGAACGCCTCTGCCAGCCGGTCGGCGAGCGACTCCAGCAGGATCGCGTTGTAGTCGTCGTTGGCCGCCTTGAACTCGGCGATCTTGTCTCCGCTGCCGAGCCCCGTGGTGACGGCGAACGCGCCGACGTAATCCCGGAGGCCCGTTTCTTTGGGGGCGATGAAATCACCGAGGCTCCGGTTCGGGATGCCTTCGCGGTGCTCGCCCTGCTGGCGCAGGTTGTGCAACGTGGTCAGCACCTCGGTGCGGGTGTCGTCGGTATAGACCTCGATGTCGTCACCCACCGCGTTCGCCGGGAAGAAGCCGATGACCCCGTTGGCGGTCAGCCACTTCTCCTTGATCAGGGTGTCGAGCATCTCCTGGGCATCGTCGTACAGCTTGCGGGCAGTTTCGCCAGAGACCGGGTTGTTGAGGATGTCGGGGAACCTGCCCTTCATCTCCCAGGCGTTGAAGAACGGCTGCCAGTCGATGAATTCGCGAAGCTCGGCGAAGTCGTAGTCAAGAAATTCTCGTACTCCCGTACCTTGCGCAGGCACCGGCGGTGTGTAGCCGTCCCACTCGATCGGCGTCCGGTTTGCCCGCGCCTTCTCGAGCGTGAGCATCGGCCGCTCGCTCTTCTGGGCGTGCCGTTCGCGAAGGGATGCGTAGTCCTTCTCGGTGGCCTCCAGCAGGGCTGGACGCTGCCTGTCGTCGAGGAGCGCAGCAGCGACCGGCACCGAGCGGGAAGCGTCCTTGACCCAGACCACCGGACCGCTGCGGCGCGGCGACACCTTCACGGCCGTGTGGGCGCGCGAGGTGGTCGCGCCACCGATCAGCAGCGGGATCTGAAGACCCTGGCGCTCCATCTCGACGGCGAAGTTGACCATCTCGTCCAGGGACGGGGTGATGAGGCCGGACAGCCCGATGATGTCGGCGTTGTGTTCCTTCGCCGCGTCCAGGATCTTCTGGGCGGGCACCATCACACCGAGGTCGATCACTTCGTAGTTGTTGCACTGCAGCACAACTCCGACGATGTTCTTGCCGATGTCGTGGACGTCGCCCTTCACGGTCGCCATCACGATCGTGCCGTTCGTGTCCTTCGACGACGCGGCGGACTCATCCTTCTCCGCCTCGATGTACGGCAGCAGGTACGCCACGGCCTTCTTCATCACCCTGGCCGACTTCACGACCTGGGGCAGGAACATCTTGCCCGCGCCGAAGAGGTCGCCGACGACGTTCATGCCGTCCATCAGCGGGCCCTCGATCACCTCGATCGGGCGACCACCCGCCGCGGCGATCTCGGCCCGCAATTCCTCGGTGTCGGCATCGACGTTGGCGTCGATGCCCTTGACCAGAGCGTGCGTGATCCGCTCGCGGACCGGCAGAGATCGCCACTCCGCAACTTCCGAGTGGCCGGGTCCTTCCGTCCTGTTGAAGCGTTCGGCGATCTCAAGGAGCCTCTCGGCCGCATCCTCGCGACGGTTCAGGACGACATCCTCGATCCGGTCCCGCAATTCGGGGTCGATCGAGTCGTAGGGCACCAGCGCACCGGCGTTGACGATGCCCATGTCCAGGCCGGCCTTGATGGCGTGGAACAGGAACACCGCGTGGATCGCCTCGCGGACCGGGTTGTTGCCCCGGAACGAGAACGACACGTTCGAGATGCCGCCGGAGATGTGCACCCCTGGCAGGTTCTCCTTTATCCAGGCGCAGGCCTCGATGAAGTCGATCCCGTACGTCGCGTGCTCCTCGATACCGGTCGCCAGCGCGAAGCAGTTCGGGTCGAAGATGATGTCCTCGGCCGGGAAGCCGACCTCTTCGGTCAGGATCCGGTAAGCGCGCCCGCAGATCTCCTTACGGCGCTCGAGGTTGTCGGCCTGCCCCTGCTCGTCGAAGGCCATCACGACGACGGCGGCGCCGTACTTGCGGCACAGCCGTGCCTCGCGGATGAACTTCTCCTCGCCCTCCTTCATCGAGATCGAGTTGACGATCGGCTTGCCCTGCACGTTCTTCAGGCCCGCCTCGATGACCTCCCACTTGGAGGAGTCGATCATCACCGGGACGCGGCTGATGTCCGGCTCGGCCGCGATGAGCTTGGTGAACCGGTCCATCGCGGCGACGCCGTCGATCATGCCCTCGTCCATGTTGATGTCGATGACCTGCGCACCGACCTCGACCTGCTGCAGGGCGACCGACAGCGCGGTGTCGTAATCCTCGGCCTTGATCAGGTTGCGGAACCGGGCGGAGCCGGTGATGTTGGTGCGCTCACCGATATTCACGAACAGCGAGTCCTCGGTGATGTTGAGCGGCTCCAGGCCCGAGAGACGGGTGGCCACTGGAATCTCCTGCAGCTCGCGCGGCGGCTTGCCCTCGACGACCTTGGCGATCTCGGCGATGTGCGGCGGCGCCGTTCCGCAGCAACCGCCGACCAGGTTGACCAGGCCGGCCTCGGCGAACTCGGCGATGTAGCCGGCCTGGGCCTCCGGGGACTCGTCGTACTCACCGAAGGCGTTGGGTAGGCCGGCGTTCGGGTAGCACGAGACGAAGGTGTCCGCGATCCGCGCCACCTCGGCGATGTAGGGCCTCATCTCCGGCGCGCCGAGGGCGCAGTTGAGGCCGACCGCGAGCGGCTTCGCGTGCCGGATCGCGTTCCAGAACGCCTCGGTGACCTGGCCGGACAGCGTCCGTCCTGACGCATCGGTGATGGTGCCCGAGATGATCAACGGCCAGCGCCGGCCGCGCTCCTCGAACAGCGTCTCGATGGCGAACACCGCGGCCTTGGAGTTCAGTGAGTCGAAGATCGTCTCAATGATGAGGAGGTCGGCGCCACCGTCGACAAGGCCGTTGGCAGCTTCGAGGTAGGCGGCAACCAGCTGGTCGTAGGAGACGTTGCGGGCTCCTGGATCGTTGACGTCCGGCGAGATCGACGCGGTCCGCGTCGTCGGCCCGAGAGCGCCTGCGACGTAGCGGGGCTTGTCCGGCGTGCTGAATTCGTCGGCCGCCTTGCGGGCCAGGGCGGCGCCTGCGTAGTTCAGCTCGTAGCTCAGGTCCGCCATGTCGTAGTCCGACAGCGAGATGGCGTTCGCGTTGAACGTGTTGGTTTCCAGGATGTCCGCGCCCGCTTCGAGGTATTCGCGGTGGATGCCCTCGATGATCTGCGGCTGCGTCAGGGTGAGCAGGTCGTTGTTGCCCTGAAGGGCGGTCGGCCACTCCGTGAACCTGTCGCCGCGGTAACCGGCCTCGTCCGGCCGGTCGCGCTGGATCGCCGTGCCCATCGCGCCGTCGATCACCATGATCCGCTGGCGCAGAGCAGCCGTCAGTTCTTCGGTGCAGTCGGGGCGGAGATTCGGTTCAAAGGCGTCCACGTGCACTCCTTCCGTAGCGGAAGGCGTCCTTAACTCTGCCGAGCGTGGCGGATACCGGAAGGGACCGGAGAACCGTTGCAACGCCTCTCGACGGTGAAAAGTCTACGTGGTCACTCGATCGACGTCTGGACGCCCAGCTCACCGCGGCGGTAGAACCCACTCTATGCAGATCCGACGGTGCGGCGATGCCGCTCCTTGCCGCCACCCAGGGCTTACGCTGGCGTAGTGACCCCGTCGGATGCGAGCGGCCACAGGCCGCCCGACCTGCCCAAACTCAGCGACACCATCGTCGTCGCGGCCTTCGAGGGCTGGAACGACGCCGGTGACGCGGCCAGCGACGCGCTGGAACACCTTGACGCGATCTGGGAAGCCGAAACGATCGTGGAGATCGACGACGAGGCCTACTACGACTATCAGGTGAACAGGCCGGTCATCCGGCAGGTCGACGGAGTCACCAGGGAGTTGGTGTGGCCGTCGATGCGGATCTCCCATTGCCGTCCGCCGGGGTCGGACCGCGACATCGTGCTGATGCACGGTGTGGAACCCAATATGCGTTGGCGGACCTTCTGCGCGGAACTGTTGGCCATCGCGGACAAGCTCAATGTCGACACCGTCGTGATCCTCGGGGCCCTGCTGGCCGACACGCCGCACACCCGGCCGGTGCCCGTCTCGGGCGCGGCCTACTCCCCCGACTCGGCCAAGACGTTCGGGTTGGAGGAAACACGCTACGAGGGCCCGACCGGCATCGCCGGCGTGTTCCAGGACGCCTGCGTTCAGGCCGGCATCCCGGCGGTGACGTTCTGGGCCGCGGTACCGCACTACGTGTCGCAGCCGCCGAACCCGAAAGCGACGGTGGCGCTGCTACGCCGAGTCGAGGACGTGCTCGACATCGAGGTGCCGCTTGCCGACCTGCCCGCGGCGGCCGAGGAGTGGGAGCAGGCCGTCACCGAGATGACGACCGACGACGACGAGATCGCCGAGTACGTGCATTCACTCGAGGAACGCGGCGACGCCGAGGTCGACATGAACGAGGCGCTCGGCAAGATCGACGGCGACGCGCTGGCCGCGGAGTTCGAGCGCTATCTGCGCAGGCGCGGTCCGGGCTTCCGCGGTTGATCGCTTAGCGAGGAGCCAACCCCGGTGCAGGCGCGGGAGCCAGAAGGGGCGGCGTCGTCGTCGTGGGCGGCGGCGCGAGGTCAGGTTGCAGGACCGGCGGCGGGGCGCCGGGCTTGGTAGTAGAAGTGCCTTCCTCTGGCGCCCGTTCTGCCGGCGGCGCATAGCAGTTCCAGGGGTCTTCCGGCTTGTATATTCCACCGAAGGTTTGACAACAGAATCGAGTGACGTCCGCCGTGTCCTGGCCCTTGTCCGTTTCGGATTTGACGCACCTGTCGTAGTCGTCGACGTCCAGTCCACCGTCGTCTTCCGGTACCGCGAACGCGATCGGCGTCGCGGAAAAGAGGGCGCCGAAAACGAGCGCGGCCGCCGCCAAGGACAAGCCCGTGCGCCTTCGCAGGGACGTGTGGTTCGTGGTTGCCATCTACTTTGCCTTTCAATTCACCTGATACGTGGCACCAGACGCTCCCAGCGGCAGGCGCGAGCTGTCCGCAGCGACGGTGTGGACGCCGCGGAACGTCACGAGCTTGCGTTGCTATCGGCTCGACCCTCCGTGCGAACATCGAGCTACCTGAGTATCACCTGTGAATCCGTTGCGTTACTGGGATTGCGTCGAACGGCTAGACCTTCACCGGTTTCGGGGCCTTCCAGGTGCCGTTGAGCGCATCGGGCTTGGGCCAGTACAGCCGCAGCACCACCACGAAAGGCCCCTCGGGCGCCGGCAGCCAATTCGATTCGCCGGTGATGCCTGGCGACTCGTTCTGGATGGAGAACGTGTAGCCGCCGTCGGGGTCGGCCCTCAGGCTCGGCAGCATCTCGGAATTGATCAGATACCGGTTCATGGGGTTGGCCACCAGAAGGCTCTGCGGCAACTCGTACATGGTCAGCGACCAGAAGGCGTTGACCGGCGGCAGTTGGCCGGGCTCAAACCGGTAGGTGTACTTGTTCGCACCGGTCAGCGGCGCACCGGCCGAGTCGTTGAAGGCGCTGGGATAGATGGCTTCCGCGGCGGTGTTGCCATAGATTCCGAGCACCGCGCCCGCCATCCGGTACAGGTAGTTGCCCTTGAGGTCGGCCGCCGTCCCGAAGAAGTTCGCGGAGCTGACCTGGTCGGTGTCGACCTTGTCCTTCTTGAACGTGTCGAATTCCGCCCACGCGTCGGCCATCCCGCCCTCGATAGCCGCGCGCATCTCGGGGCTCAGCTTGTCGGCGTCGAAATCCCCTTCGGTGCCGATACCGATGGTGGCGAACCGCGTACGAAGGTCCTGTTCTGCGGGCGGTGCGGGCGCGAACCGCATGGCGAAGTTGAGGATTTCGAAGAACTGCGGCGATGTCCTCTGCTGCTCCGATGTCAGGGGCGGCACGAAGTCGATCGGCGGCGCCGGTGCCGGCGGTGGCTGATTGAGAAACGTCGACAGTGGAGTGACCTGATAGCCGGCCTGGATCTTCTTGACGCTGTCGAGGTCCGACGGTCCGAGTAGCTGCGTGCGGTACAGCACGAATGCCAGCTCGGTGTCGGAGCGGATGACGTCGTTGACGCCCTCGGGTTTGTCGCCCTTCCAATTCGGCCCTGCGAGAAGGTATTTGCCGCCACTGTTGCCGGTGGTTCGGCTGCCGAGATAGGCGAAGTTGTACGTATAGCCGTCGACGAACTGCAATGAGTAATAGCGGTCCTGCTCGATGGGCGGGACCGTGAGCACCAGCGGCTCCGCTCGCAGGTCGGCGCCCACCGCCGAGTACGGCGTGTCAGAATTCGGCGTCTGAATGGCCGTGTCCTGCGGCGTGTACACCCTGGCGGTGTTGTGGATCTCGTTCCAGCCGCCCTTGTACTCCGGATCCTCCTTGTCGACGAAGTAGGCGTACTGGACGCGGTAGTTGTCCACCATCGGGAAGCCGTAGATATAGGCCTCTTTGGCGATCGCGCGGGCCTGCTCCGGCGTGACGGCGGCGGGGCCGGGCGGTGGTGGAGATGTCGTCGTCTCCTCCGAGCCCTTGGTGTTGCAGGCAGCAAGCAGCGCAACGACCGCCAGAATCACACCGATCCGCCGGATCAATTCTTCTCCAGCGCTTCGGTGCGCTCGCTCATCGAGCGGCCAAGTGCCGCGACTCCCGAGTCCACCTTCGGCAGTAGCTCGGGAACGTCCCTGCGAATGGACGACTCGCCGAGCGGTGTGGATAAGAGCGGCTTTATCCACCGCAAGACCTCGACCCAGGACGGACAGTTGATGCGGCGCTTGCGGCCCTCGATGCCCTTGACGAAGGCCTCGCCGCACTTCTCGACCGTCGTGGTCTTGCTCAACGGTCCCGGCAATCTGCGGATCATTTCGTTGAACCCGGGCACCTCGGCCTTGCTTTCCCGCACGAGTGGCGTGTCGATCCAGGACATGTGCGCCGAGCCGACGTCCACCCCGAGGTGGGCGACCTCGAGCCGAAGTGTGTTGGCGAAGTGCTCGACTCCCGCTTTGGACAGTGCGTATGACGCCGAGCCGACGACGGGCGCGTACGCCGCCAGCGAGGACACCACCAGCACGTATCCACGCCGTTCGATCACCGATGGCAGTGCGGCGCGAACGGTATGGAACACGCCGAGCGCGTTGACGTCAAGCAGGGTCTTGAACGCCGCCGGATCCACGTTCAGCACCGATCCGAACACGCCGATCCCGGCGTTGGCCACCACGATGTCGATGCCGCCGAACTGCTCGATGCCCTCGTCGGCCGCGGCCTGCATGGCGGACAGGTCGCGCACGTCGGCGACACGCGTGAGCACGCCGTCCTTCCCTATCCGGGTGGCCACGTCCGTGAGCTGGCCCCCGTCCAGGTCGGTCAGCACCAGCTTGGCGCCCTTGGCGTGCAGCCTGCGGGCCACTTCCGCGCCGATACCATTCGCGCCGCCGGTGATGAGGGCGACTTTTCCGTTCACAGAACCCATGGCCGTCAACGTAGCGCACCACGCGGGTCAGCTTGGCCGATTAACCGTCAGCCAGCGACCAGCGGCGAAAGGGCTTCGAGCAATGGTCCCGGGTCGGCGGGATCCCCGGTGTCGGCCCACGCCTCCTCGAACTCGGCGATCTCGACGCCGACGACCCGGTTTTCCGCTAAACGCGTTGCTACACTGGCCAACTCATCGAATGTCATCCCGTTTGGAACGCGGTAATCGGTGGGCACCAGGCCGGGCTCGAGAACGTCACAGTCGAGATGGAAATACACCGGACGGTTCCCGACCGCCGCATCGAGGACCGTTAGCAGGTCAGGTCCGACCGGAACGTGGCGCACGACGCCGTCGTCGATCAGCCGGCGTTCGAACGGATCGAGGTCGCGGGCCCCGCCGAGCACCACGTTGGCCGGCTCGACCCCGGACCCGAGCCCGGAGTCCCATAAGCCCATCGGTCCCGATAGCGCGAGACCGCCGAGGAAGCCGGTGGTGCTCGACTCGGGTGTGTTCAAATCGCCGTGAGCGTCGAACCACACCACGAGGGCATCCGGGTGGTACCTAGCCACCACTGGCAAGGTGGCCAGGGCGACGGCACAACGGGTCAGCGCGGTAACCGGGACGTCGTCGGCCGCGTAGATGTCGTCGTATCGACGTGCCATCGCTTCGAGAGCCGGCGTGGCCGCCGTAAGCTCCTCACGCCAGCCGGCGCTCAGCGGGGGCGCAGGTGTTCCGACGGTGGTTGTGGGCCGTTTGAGCCGGCGCTGCCACTGCGCTCCGATCGCCGCAGCGCCGCCGAAACCGCGAGGGTTGTGGTCGCCCGCGCGACCCTGAAACACGGTGAGGGCAAATGCCATCGCTACAGCTTCACGCCCAACAACGAGTCGACCGCCGTCGCCACCGTTTGGGGCGCGTTGCTGTCGTGGCCGCCGTACTCGATGGCGTCAGTGGCCCAACCATCCAACGCGGCAAGCGCTTTCGGGGAGTCCAGATCGTCAGCAAGGTAGGTGCGTACTCGCGCAAGCACATCCGTCGCGTCGGGTCCCGCAGGCAGCGCGGTTGCGGTTCGCCACCGGTGCAGCCGGGCGCTGGCGGCGTCAAGCGTCTCGGCATTCCACGACCGGTCCGCGCGGTAGTGGCCCGCGAGCAGCCCGAGCCGGATCGCGGCAGGCTCCACACCGTCGGCCCGCAGCCGCGACACCAGAACCAGGTTGCCCCTGCTCTTGGACATTTTGTGACCATCCCAGCCGATCATCCCTGCGTGCACGTAGTGGCGGGCGAATCGCCGCTCACCCGTTACGGATTCGGCGTGGGCGGCGGAGAACTCGTGGTGGGGGAAGATCAGATCGCTTCCGCCGCCCTGGATGTCAAGGCCGGTGCCGATGCGGGACAGGGCAATCGCGGAGCACTCGACATGCCAACCGGGGCGGCCGGGACCGAACGGCGACGGCCAGCTGGGTTCACCCGGCCGCTGCGCCAGCCACAGCAGGGCGTCCAGTTCGTCGCTCTTGCCTTGGCGGTCGGGGTCGCCGCCGCGCTCGGCGAACAACCGCCGCATGGTTTCGCGGTCGTAACCCGACTCGTAGCCGAACTGCGCGGTGGCGTCGGCACGGAAGTAGACGTCGGGAAACTCGGCGTCGTCGACGACGTAGGCGGCACCGGAGGCCAGCAGCTTCTCGACGACTTCCACCACTTCGTCGATGGCCTCGGTGGCCGCGACGTACTCATGCGGGGGCAGCACCCGCAGCGCGGCCATGTCCTCGCGGAACAGGTCCGTCTCGCGGGCGGCAAGGTCGCGCCAGTCGATTCCGTCGCGCTGGGCGCGCTCGAACAGCGGGTCGTCGACGTCGGTGACGTTCTGGACGTAGTGCACCTGGTGGCCGGAATCCAGCCACACCCGGTGCACCAGGTCGAACGCCAGGTAGGTGGCGGCGTGACCGAGGTGCGTGGCGTCGTACGGCGTGATGCCGCAGACGTACATGGTGGCCGTTTCACCTGGCGCGACGGGACGCACCTGCCGGTCGGCACTGTCGTAAAGGCGCAGCTGCGGCCCGCGGCCCGGCAGCGCCGGCACGTCGGGAGCCGGCCACGATTTCATAGCGTCGACTCTAGGCATCAGGGAGAGCGACAACACAGCCGGCCGATTCATTCCCGCTAACGGTTGCGATATGCCGACCGGATCCCGTCGAGCAGCACGTCGGCAAGCTCCGTACGGCACATCACGAAGTCGGGCAGGTACGGATCACGGCGGTTGTAAAGCAACGGGGAGCCGTCCAGCCGCGAGGCGTGCATGCCCGCGGCGCGCACCACGCCTGCGGGCGCGGCCGAATCCCACTCCCACTGACCACCTGCGTGGATGTAGGCATCGACGTCGCCGCGCACCAGGGCCATCGCCTTGGCGCCAGCCGAGCCGATGCCGACGACCTGGATGTCCATCTGCTGCTGCATCCGCCACAGCACCGCCGGTGGGCGGTTGGCACTGGCGGCGATGCGGATCGGACCGTCGCCCCGCGGCGGCGGAGGGGTGACGGTGTCGGTGCGATAGACCTCGCCGCGGGCCGGGAGCCCGACCACGGCGTCGGTGATGCCGCCGTCCGGACCGCCGTCGCGCTGCCACAGCGCGATGTGCACGGCCCAGTCCTCGTGTCCAGGCAAAGAGAATTCGCGGGTGCCGTCCACCGGGTCGACGATCCACACGCGGTCGGCGCGCACCCGGGACAGGTCGTCGACCGCCTCTTCGGACAGCACCGCGTCGTCCGGTCGATCGCGCTTCAGCCGGTCCAGGATCAGCACATTGGCCCGCTTGTCGCCGGCGTCGCCGAGGTCGTAAGGGTCGTAGAACCCCAGCTCTTCGCGCACCGCCAGCAGCAACTCACCCGCTTCGTGGGCCACCTCGGCGGCCAGGGCCGCATCGGTCAGGCTCACCGGTTCAGTAGATCACGCCGGTGACCGATCATCTGGCTGCCGTGGGACGGCGAGCGCGACGTCGGTACCTTGGCGGAGGAATACCGTGCACGCACGCAAGGAGAATCGAAGCCAGTGACATGACCTTGCCGTTTTTCGGCCCGATGGCACTTTCGGGTTTCTCGCACGTCTGGTACTTCCTTTTCCTGCTGGTAGTCGTCGGGGTTGTCGCGCTCTACGTCTCGGTCCAGGCCAGTCGACGCAAGCGGATGCTGCGATTTGCCAATACCGAGCTGCTGGAAAGTGTGGCCCCCCACCGCCCCAATCAGTGGCGGCATGTGCCGATCATCTTGTTGGTTGCGGCGCTGCTGATGCTGACGGTGGCGATGGCAGGGCCGACGAATGAAATCAAGATCCCGCGTAATCGGGCGGTGGTGATGTTGGTGATCGACGTGTCGCGATCCATGGACGCCACCGATATCGCACCGTCCAGGTTGGCGGCCGCGCAGGAGGCGTCCAAGCAGTTCGTCGATGACCTGACCCCCGGTGTCAACCTCGGTCTGATCGCGTATGCCGGCACCGCCAACGTGCTCGTGTCTCCTACCACGAACCGGGATGCGACCAAGAACGCGATCGACAAGTTGCAGGTTGCGGATCGCACCGCCACTGGTGAGGCGATCTTCACTGCGCTGCAGGCGATCTCGACGGTAGGCGCGGTGATCGGCGGCGGCGACGAACCGCCACCGGCCCGCATCGTGCTGTTCTCCGACGGCAAGGAGACGGTGCCGTCGAATCCGGACAACCCGAAGGGTGGCTTCACGGCGGCGCGCTCAGCAAGGGATCAGGGCGTGCCGGTATCGACCATCGCGTTCGGGACGCCCAACGGTTCCGTCGAAGTCGACGGCCAGAAGGTGGACGTGCCCGTCGACGACGCGATGCTGAAGAAGATTGCACAGTTGTCCGGCGGCACCGCCTACAACGCCTCCAGCGTCGCCGAGCTCAAGGAGGTGTACTCCAACCTGCAGGAGCAGATCGGCTACGAGACCGCGCGGGGCGACGCCAGTGCAGGGTGGCTGCGATTGGGCGCGATCGTCGCGGCCGCCGCCGCACTGGCCGCGCTACTCATCAACCGCAGGCTGCCGGTCTGACCGGTTGAGCTCAGAACGCCGGCCACGGGATCGGCCGACGCCGATCGGGGGTGGGCATCACCGGATTGTCCAGCAAGCCAACCGTTCTGGCGTGCAGCGCGTCAATCTCACGGTCGGTGATGTGTCCGCACAGTTGCTCGCCGAGTTCGCCGCGCAACCCGTCGCGAAGGCGGGCCACCACATCCAACGTCTCGTCGTCGACCGGTTTACCCGCCCAGCCCCACAGCACGGTGCGAAGTTTGTCCTCGACGTGCAGGCTCACTCCATGGTCGACCCCGTACACGTGGCCGTCGACACCGGACAGGATGTGGCCACCCTTGCGGTCAGCGTTGTTGATCAGCACGTCGAAAACGGCCATCCGGCGAAGTGCCGCGTCATCGGCGTGCACCAGGGTGACCTCGTCACCCGCGTAGTCGTAGGCACGTAACACCGGCAGGTACCCGGGCGGGAGGTGACCCGCTGGGAGCAGGTCCACCAGATCCGGCCCCGCCTCCGGGTCATCGCCGACCTCGTCACCCGGCTGGTCGACCCACAGCTGCAACATGCCAGGACCCGCAGGGCCGTCACGAATAATGGTGTACGGCACGATATTCCAGCTCAGCGCTTCGGACACCAGATAGGCGGCGCGCTCGCGGCCGGCTAGTGTGCCGTCGGGGAAATCCCACAGCGGCGCCTCGCCTGCAATCGGCTTGTACACGCAATGAGCTTGGCGCTCATCCAGATTCGCCTCACAGAGGAAGGTCGCGTTGCTCGCGGAGCGGATTCGTCCGATGACGGTCAGCTCGCCGCGCAGGCACACCTCGTCGAGGTCATCGGGGCCCGGCCCGTGATTAGGTTTCGACGTCATCGTCGGACCCCGCCATGGCTCCGCGCCGGTAGCCGTTGGTGCGCACGCAGATGTGGCCCTCGGGGTCCAACGGTTCGTCGCACAACGGGCAGGGCGGCCGACCGGCGGAGATGACCCGGTTGGAACGCGTCGCGAACTGGCGCGCGGACTCCGGCGTCAGGAAGACCCGCACCGCGTCGGGCCCCTCCTCGGCGTCGTCGAGCACCACCGATGCGTCGAATTCGGTCTCGGAAACCGCCAGGAGTTCGACGACCACCGTCTGAGCCTCCGAGTCCCAGCCAAGGCCCATGGTCCCGACCCGGAATTCGGCGTCGACGGGGGTGACCAACGGGCTGAGATCGTCGATGTCGGTCTCGGGCGGGATCGGCGTGCCGAATCGGCGGTTGATCTCCAGCAACAGCGCGGCGATCCGTTCGGCGAGCACCGCCACCTGCTGCTTCTCCAGCACCACAGACACCACGCGCTTGTCGTGGACGGCCTGGAGGTAGAAGGTCCGGTTTCCCGGCTGCCCAACAGTCCCGGCCACGAAGCGGTCGGGTGTACGGAAGACGTGGATGGCGCGGGACATGGCATCCTCCAAAATACCGGCAATGGCACGTCAGCCGTAATTGCATGGCGGGCCCGTCAATCGGTCGAGCCGCCGACAACGGCGTCTTCGGGCGGCACCTCGCCGTCCTTTTCATCGGCCTGCCCGTCCGCCTTGGGCGGCTTGGCCAGCAGGCCGGCCGTCAGCTGGTTGCCAGTGTGGTTGACATGAATAACGAACGGACGCAGCGCGGTGTAACGGATCACACTCATCGACGCGGGGTCGGCGGTAATGCGTTGGAAGCTGTCCAAGTGGGTGCCAAGGGCGTCGGCGACCACCGCCTTGATCACGTCGCCGTGCGTGCACGCGATCCACAGCGCATCGCCGTCGTGCAGCTCGGCAAGGCGGCGATCATGGGCGCGCACCGCCTCGACGGCGCGCGCCTGCACGTGGGCCAGGCCCTCGCCGTCGGGGAACACCGCCGCGCTCGGCTGCTGCTGAACCACCGCCCACAGCGGTTCCTTCACGAGATCACCGATCTTGCGGCCGGTCCAGGCGCCGTAGTCGACCTCCGAGATGCGCTCGTCGACGATGGGTTCCACGCCAAGCGCGGCCGCCAGCGGTGCCACGGTGCGTTCGCAGCGCAGCAACGGGGAGCGCACGATCGCCCGGATCGGCAGCGAGCCGATCCGTTCGACAATCGCCTGCGCCTGTTGGCGGCCCTTGTCGTCCAGGTCGACGCCGTCACTTCGACCGGCAAGGGTGTGCGCGGTGTTGGAGGTCGATCTGCCGTGCCGCAGCAAGATGACTGTCATGTCGCCGACACCACCCCGGTACCCAAGAGGATCAGCACCACGGTGCCGAGCAGCACGCGGTATCCGACGAACCAGTACATGCTGTGCCGCACGAGGAACTGCAGGAACCACGCCACCGCGGCGAACCCGATGACGAAGGCGATCAACGTCGCCACCAAGAGTTGCGGACCACTCGCGCTCATCCCCTCACCAGACGGATGAAACGCGTCGGGAAGCGAGAACAATCCCGACGCGAAGACCGCGGGGATGGCAAGCAGGAAGCCGAAGCGCGCTGCGGTGGCGCGGTCCACCCCGCGAAACAGGCCCGCGCTGATGGTTGCGCCGGACCGCGAAACACCGGGCACGAGCGCCAGACACTGGGCCAAACCCACGATGATGCTGTCCTTCCAGGTGAGCTGCTCGGCCCGGCGGGTCTGCCTTCCGAAATACTCGGCGGCGGCGATGACCGCAGAGAAGGCGACCAGCGCGATCGCGATCAACCAGAGATTACGTGCACCCGTGCGGATTTCATCCTTGAACAGCAACCCGAGCACGCCGATCGGGATGGTGCCGATGATGACGTACCAACCCATCCAATAGTCGGCGCTGCGCCGCGCCGCGTCGAACAAGCCGCCGAACCACGCCGTGATGATGCGGCCGATGTCGCGCGCGAAATACAAGAGCACGGCCAGCTCGGTGCCAAGCTGGGTGACCGCGGTGAACGATGCGCCGGCGTCGTCGGCGAAGAACACCCGGGAGGTGATCGCCAGATGGCCCGACGACGACACCGGTAGGAATTCGGTCAGCCCCTGCACTATCGAGAGAACGATTACCTGCACCCACGACATTGCTGGGACGTCTGTCACGACGACGACCGTACCGTGGGGTTCGGAGTCAGCGCGCTTGGCGCGGCACCGGCGACGCGTCGGATACGGCGTCACGCACGGCGGCCGAAACGCTGCGCTCGTCGCTCAGATCGATCTCGGTGAGCCCGCGGGTCGCGACCGCCACGACGTCCTCGGCATGCGGGACGGGCCCGCTCAGCCGCGGACGGTATACCTCAACGACGAGCTGCTGGCGCTCGATGTGAAAGGAAAATGTTCGCCCGTCGCCGACTTGGCCAAATCCACTGGCGTGTACACCAGTGGAAATGTCCTCGATAGCAAACTCTTGGCTGCCCACTTCCCGGTCTGCGAAGAGGGTCATGACCGAACCATAACTCTGGTTAGGCGGCGACGCCGCCAGTACGCGGCGGCACCGCGACAAGCGGCCGGTAAATCGCGACGAGCGGTCTGCCTACACTTGCTGTTCGTTAGCCGTTCTATTCGCACGATCGAGAGCTACCCGGTGCCACGCGAATCAAACCTCTTTGCTCAGCTGTTTCGATCCTCCGTCGTCGTGCTGGCAATCGCTGCTGGTGTCGCGGGCTGCTCGTCGAATCCCGTCGATGACGCCCCACCCACCATCGTTCCCGCTCAGGCGGCAGTGTCTCCCCCACCCACCGGCGCGCCAGCCGGTGTCGTTCGGCCGCTGAGCGGTCATGCTCAAGCGGCGGTGTTCGACGCGTCGACGAGTTCGCTGGCCGTGCTCGCCCCCGCGGCAAGGGGCCAGTCGGTGGTGGTGCGGCTGGCGCCCATCGGACCTGGAAAGGAGATACCGCTGCCAGGACCGGCGACCGCGATGTCTCCCGACAACGAAGGAAGAGTGTTCGTCTCCACCCTCGGGGGCTATTTCCTCGTCGATCTTCGGGCGGGCACAGCCAGCAAGGTCGACGTCGAGGGCCAAAGCGAAACCGAATTCACCGCGATCGCCCACCGCGCCGACGGCAAGCTTGTGCTCGGCAGCGCTGACGGCGCGGTTTACACGGTGTCCTCCGATGGCGCTGTCGAAGCTTCACTGCAGATTTTCGCCAGGGTGGATGACCTTGTCACACAAGGGAATACGGCCATCGTGCTGGACCGCGGCCAGACGTCGGTGACCACCGTCGACGCAGGCGGATCCGACCCCCAGCATGCGCTACGGGCCGGCGAGGGAGCGACCACGATGGCGGTCGATCCGGCCGGGCGGGTGCTGGTCGCCGACACCCGCGGCGACGGTCTGCTGGTGTTCGGCACCGACCCGCTGATCCTTCGCCAGCGCTCCCCGGTGCCCGACGCCCCCTACGGGCTTGTCGGCTCGTCGAGGCTGGCCTGGGTGTCGCAGACGGCGACCAACACCGTGGTTGGTTACGATCTGGCCACCGGTATCCCCGTCGAGAAGGTGCGTTATCGAACCGTGCAGCAGCCGAACTCCCTGGCCTTCGACGAAGCGTCTGGCACCCTTTATGTGGTGTCTGGCTCAGGAGCGGGTGTGCAGGTGATCTCTGACGCGGCGGTCAGCGGATGACGGCGATGCACCGCGGGCGGATGCCACCCGGCTGGGAAGGCGACCTGTCCGACGAATACGAGTGGATACCGCTGCGCCTGCCGCCGGACCTGACGCGCATCAACGCATCCACCCGGTTGTCGATAGAGGCCGAGTACCGCGGCTGGGAGCTGACCCGCGTGCGGCTGTACACCGACGGCAGCCGGCGAGTGCTGCTGCGCCGCAAGAAGACCGCCGCCGACAGGCTGGGCATCCCGGATCAACCCGGGCTGTGATGTACCGCGCGCTGCGGCGGGCGCTGTTTCTGGTTGCGCCCGAACGCATTCACACCTGGGTGTTCGCCCTGCTGCGGGCCGTCACCGCCGCCTCGCCACCGCGTCGCGTACTGGCCAGGTCACTGGCACCACGCGATCCGGTGCTGGCCAGCACCGTGTTCGGGGTTCGTTTTCCAGGTCCGATGGGGTTGGCCGCGGGCTTCGACAAGGACGGCAGCGGGCTGAAGACATGGGGAGCGCTTGGCTTCGGCTACGCAGAGGTCGGCACCGTCACAGCGCAGGCCCAGCCGGGAAACCCGACCCCGCGGATGTTCCGGCTGCCCGAGGACCGGGCGCTGCTGAACAGGATGGGCTTCAACAATCACGGCGCAGGGGCGCTCGCACTGCGGCTGGCCCGACACCATCGGAATGTGCCGATCGGGGTGAACATCGGCAAGACGAAGGCCACCCCGCCGGAACATGCGGTGTCCGACTATGCCGAGAGTGCGCGGCTGGTCGGCCCGTTGGCGGCGTTTCTGGTCGTCAACGTCAGCTCACCGAACACGCCGGGGCTGCGCGACCTGCAGGCCGTTTCATCGTTACGGCCCATCCTTGCCGCGGTGCGCGCGCAAACGTCCAAGCCGGTGCTTGTGAAGATCGCACCGGACCTTTCCGACGCTGACGTCGACGAGATCGCCGATCTGGCAGTGGAATTGGGTCTGGCCGGCATCGTCGCGACCAACACCACGGTGTCCCGTGACGGTCTTGCCACACCGGGAGTGGATGAGCTCGGGCCGGGAGGGATTTCCGGCCCGCCGGTCGCGCAACGCTCGGCAGAGGTGTTGCGGCGGCTGTACCGGCGGGTCGGCGATCGGCTTGTGCTGATCAGCGTCGGGGGCATCGAAACCGCCGATGACGCGTGGGACCGCATCACCTCGGGCGCCTCGCTGCTGCAGGGCTACACCGGCTTCGTATACGGAGGCGGGCTGTGGGCCAAGGGAATTCACGACGGCATTGCCCGCCGCCTGCACGAGGGCGGCTTCGCGTCACTTGCCGATGCCGTCGGCTCGGCTGTCAAGCGCGATTAGGTCTGCTCGTGGGTGCCGTGGATGACGGCGCGCGCGATGGCGTTCATGAACAGGTTGAAACCGAGATACGCCGGGCTAGCGGTGTCGTCGAGTTCGAGCTTCTCGACCTTGACCGCGTGCACGACGATGAAGTACCTGTGCACACCGTGTCCCGGCGGCGGAGCGGCACCGACGTACCGCTTGAGGCCGGCGTCATTGGCCAAAGTGATTGCGTCGCCGGGGAATCCGCTGCTGCTGCCGTCGCCGACACCGGCGGGCAGGTCGGTCACGGTCGCGGGCAGGTTGGCCACTGCCCAGTGCCAGAATCCCGACGCCGTCGGCGCGTCGGGGTCGTACATCGTGACGGCGAAGCTGCGGGTTTCCTCGGGGAACCCGGACCAACTCAGCTGCGGTGAGATGTCGGATCCGCCTGCGCCCATGATGCCGCTGACCTGATCGTTGCCCAGCGGTTGCCCGTCGGTGACCGATTCAGAGGTCAGTGTGAACGTGGGTAGCTTCGGGAGGAATTCGTAGGGATTGTATGCAAAAGCCATGATCGTCCTTTCGTCTGGTCAGCTGTGCAGCAGGAAATGCTCGAGAACTTCGGTGCCGAACGTCAGCGCATCCACGGGTACCCGTTCGTCGACGCCATGGAACAACGCCGCGAAATCGAGATCAGGCGGCAACTTGAGCGGTGCGAACCCGAAACAGCGAATCCCCAAGCGCGCGAAGTGTTTTGCGTCGGTACCACCGGAGAGCATGTACGGCACCGTACGAGCGTCGGGGTCGGCGGCAAGGATCGCGTTGTTCATCGCGTCGAGCAGGTCGCCGTCGAAGGTGGTCTCATACGACGGCAGGTCGGTAATCCATTCGCGGGTGACGTCGGGGCCGATGAGTTCGTCGATCTCGCGCTCGAACGCGGCAAGCCGGCCGGGCAGCACTCGGCAGTCGACCACCGCCTCGGCGGTGGCCGGGATGACGTTGGCCTTGTATCCGGCCTTGAGCATTGTGGGGTTGGCGGTATCGCGCAGTGTCGCGCCCACGATGCGGGCGATGGGCCCGAGCTTGGCGATCGATCCCTCGAGATCCGGCGAGTCCACGTCGAAGGTGTAGCCGGTTTCCTCGGCGACGGCCGTCAGAAACTGCTCAACGGAATCGGTGAGGATGACCGGGAACTGATGACGGCCCAGCTTGGCGACCGCTTCGGCGACCGCGGTGACGGCGTTGTTGTCGTGGATCATCGACCCGTGGCCTGCCCGTCCGCGCGCGGTCAGCCGCATCCACATCATCGCCTTCTCGGCGGTCTCGATGAGGTAGAGCGTGCGGTCGCCGCCGTCGCGGCGTGGGATCGTCAGCGAGAACCCGCCGACCTCACCGATCGCCTCGGTGACGCCGTCGAACAGGTCGGGCCGGTTGTCGACTAGCCATTTGCACCCGTACTTGCCGCCAGCCTCCTCGTCGGACACGAACGCGAACACCAGGTCGCGTGGCGGCACGATCCCGGAGCGTTTGAAACCCCTGGCGACCGCGATCATCATCCCGACCATGTCCTTCATGTCGACCGCGCCGCGGCCCCACACGTAACCGTCCTCGACGGCGCCGGAGAACGGGTGCACGCTCCAGTCCGAGGCTTCGGCGGGCACCACGTCGAGGTGGCCGTGCAGCATCAGGGCCCCGCGCTCGCGGTCGGCGCCCTCGAGCCGGGCGAACACGTTGGCCCGGCCCGGCGCGCCTGCCTCGATGTACTCGGTTTGATAGCCGACTTCTTCGAGTTGTTCGGCCACCCAGCGGGCGCACTCGGCCTCACCCTTGGTGGTCTCGGGCTCGCCCGTGTTGGATGTGTCGAACCGGATGAGCGCGCTGACGAGGTCGACCACCTCGGCTGCGGCTTGCGAGGGACCAGTCACAGTCACATTCGTACCACCCGGTCGCCCGTTGGGTTTGGGTCCGGGCTCGGTGATCCGATAGCCTAAGCTGCCCAGAACTGGTCCGAGTGGCGGAATGGCAGACGCGCTAGCTTGAGGTGCTAGTGCCCTATTAACGGGCGTGGGGGTTCAAGTCCCCCCTCGGACACACGCGGCGGCAGAGAATGCAGCCATGAACGATCAATCACCAGCCCCCGGCGAGCCGGCGGTCGTCGACCGGGCCACCTTCGGAGCCGAACTCGACAAACTGCGGGCCCGGGAGAAGGCACACACCCGCGAAGGCGACGCGATCGCCGCGGCCCGTCGGCGCCTGCCGATGGTTGAGGTCGATCCAGACCTCGCGCTGATTGGGCCCAACGGGCCGCTCACCCTGCTCGATGCGTTCGAAGGACGCCGGCAGCTCATCGCCTACTACTCCATGTGGTGGCCTCACCGCCCGGCTCCCGAGCAATGCGAAGGCTGCACGTTGTTCCTCAGCCAGATTGCCGAGCTGTCCTACCTGCACTCGCGTGACATCACCTTCGCGGTCTTCAGCCAGGGCCGCAACACCGCGTTCGGCCCCGCCGACCCACAGGTGTCGTACGACGAGAGCCTCCGCTACCGCGACTTCATGGGCTGGAACATGCCGTGGTACTCAGCGCAGCCCTCGCTCGACACGCTCCTCGTCGGTCGTGAGCACGGCCTGTTCCACCTTGTGTGCTACCTACGGAACGGCGACCGCGTCTTCGAGACCTACTGGACGAAGCGGCGGGGCGTGGAGTCCATGGACTACAACTACGCGCTCATGGACCTCACCGTCCACGGACGCCAGGAACCTTGGGAGGATTCACCCACCGGCCGGCCACAACACTGCTCCATGAGGAGCGACGGGGGCTCGCCCGCCTGGCCGCCGGTATCTGAGGAGTGGGGCGGACGCCCCATCGCCCAGTGGCCGCGACTAGACGCCGGGCACCCCGACAGCCTCGCCGTTGGATCCTGATCGACCTCAGTACACGTCGCGGACGTAGCGCTTTTCGGCCACTAGTTCCTTCTTGTATTCGTGTGCCCTTTCGTGGGACATGCCGCCGTGTTTCTCGATGATCGACGTCAGCGCGTAGTCGACATCCTTCGCCATTCTGCTGGCGTCCCCGCAGACATAGAAGTGCCCGCCGTCGTCGAGCCACCGCCACACATCGGCGCCGTAGTCGAGCATCTTGTGCTGGACGTATACCCGGTCAGCCTGGTCGCGGGAGAAGGCCAGATCCAGCCGGTTGAGGAAGCCGTCGCGGACCATGTCCTCCAAATCGTCGCGGTAGTAGAAGTTTTCGGCACGGTGCTGATCGCCAAAGAACAGCCAGTTGCGGCCCGTGTGGCCGAGCGCGCGCCGTTCCTGCAGGAAGCCGCGGAACGGCGCGATGCCGGTACCGGGACCGACCATGATCATCGGCGTGCCATCGTCTTCGGGCGGACGGAAATGCGGTGAGCGCTGCAGAAACACCGGCGCCGCTGCGGCTCGGTCGGCCAGGAACGTCGAGCACACCCCGCCGCGATGGCCACCGTCGGCGCCGCGGTAGCGCACCACCGACACGGTCAGCTGTATCTCGTGCGGGCTGACCAGTGGGCTCGAGGAGATCGAGTAGTTCCGCGGCGTCAGCCGCACCAGCACCTCCTGCCACTGCTCGGGCTCGGCGCGGACGGTGAACTCCTGCACGATGTCGAGGCCGTTGCGCCCGTGGAGCCATTTTTCGAGCTTGCCCTTCGACGCCCGCAGTGCTTTGGCGTCGCGGCTGTTCTCCGCGACGAAGCTCAGCAGGTTGGGCGTCACCCGGCAGATGTCGTAGGAAACGATGAGCGCGTCGCGCAGGCTCTGCTCATGGCCGTCTACCTCGACCGAGGTGTCGCCCTGCAGTCCGGTGGCCGCCAGCCACGCGTCGACTGTCGCGGGACCATTGGTCGCGTACACCCCCAGCGAGTCACCGGCGGCATAGCTGACCTCGTACTCGGAGATGTCAAAGCCTAACTGACGCACCTCCTTTCGCGACGTGGGCGCGGTCAATACGACGTTTCGTGCCAGCGGCGCCAGGAGCGGCTTGGCGCGGGTGAACGGCTCAGCGATCCTGCTGGGCCTGGCGATGGTCGAGACGCCGCCACCACCGCCATTCGACGGCGGAGGCTGGTCCTGTCCGCCGAGCAGCGCGGTGACGCGGTCGGCCCATCGGTACATAGGCTCGCTGTCGTAGATCTCGCATTCGGTCCGCTCGAGCATCCGCGTCGCCCCCAGTGCCGCGAACCTGGCGTCGATGGACTTGGCGTGGCCACAGAAGTTTCCGTATGAGCGATCGCCGATGCCAAGCACCGCGAAGCGGATGCCATCCAGCGCAGGCGCGTCCGGCGAATCGAGCCGATCCCAGAACGTCGCGCCGTTGTCCGGTGGCCCGCCGTCGCCAAACGTACTGGTGATCACCAGTATCTCGCGGGCCGCGGCCAGATCCGTCAGAGCCATGTCGTTCATGTTGACCAACTGCGACTCCCCGAATCTCTCGGCGAGCCGCGCCGCGAAGTCCTCGGCGTTGCCGGTCTGCGACGCCCACAAAACCAGCGGTCGGCCAGTCGCCGTCGTCACGTCGTCGGCGGGTTCCGAATGTCGCGCTGCCAGCACGCCGTTGATCCATCGCCGAACATCGGCGCTGACGGGAGCGGTCACGGGCAGCACTGGCACGTCGGCATCGGCTTCGGCTAGCCCGCTGAAAAATCCTGCGACGTAGAATTTTTCGTGTTCATTGAGCGTCGGTGACGCCACCGGCCGCAGACTTACTGCGCACACCTTGAACTCGGGTTGCAGCGAATCGGGGTCGACTGCGTCGTTCGTCATGGCGTTGACGGTCAGGTATTCGCCGTGTTCGTCGTTCCAGTGGAACGGCACAAAGCAGTTTCCGGGCTGCACCCGGTCGGTCACCACGGCCGGTAACACCGCGCGGCCGCGCCGCGTTGTCAGCTCGACGGGCTGGCCCTCGAGGATGTCCAGCATCGTCGCGTCGCGCGGATGGACCTCGACGAATGGCCCGCTGTCGAGTTTGTTGAGCTTGTCGACCTTGCCGGTCTTGGTCATCGTGTGCCACTGGTGTTGCAGCCGACCGGTATTGAGCACCAGCGGGAACTCGTCGTCGGGCAGTTCACGCGCATCCATGTGCGGGCGGGCATGAAACACGGCCCGCCGCGATGGGGTCGGAAACGCCAGCCGCGGGCGGTGTCCGTTGCCGTCGACGTACATGTCCTGACTGACGCCGTCGTTGAGGTAGCGGATGGGGTGGCGGTCGTCGATGCCACCGGGCAGGTCCTCGGGCGGGCAGGGCCACTGCAGCGGCGTCTCCCGCAGTCGGGCGTAGCTGGCGCCACGCAGGTCGTAGCCGGTCTTGGGGTTGGCGAACCGACGGATCTCGTCGAAGACCTGTTCGCTGGATTCGTAGGCAAAGTGCTCGCCGAAGCCCATGTGCGCAGCAACCTGACAGATCAGCTGCCAGTCCGGGCGGGCCTGCCCGATTGGCTCAATCGACTGCTGCAGCAGGGTCACGTTGCGCTCCGAGTTGACCATCACCGCGTCGGCTTCGGCCCACAGCGCGGCAGGCAGCACGATGTCGGCGTAATTGTTGGTCGCCGTGGTGCGGTACGCGTCCTGGGTGATGACAAGCTCGGCGGTTTCCAGCCCGGTGATTACGGTCTTCCGATTGGCAACGGTGGCAACGGGATTGGTGCAGATGATCCAGCACGCCTTGATGTCACCGTCGGCGAGCTGTTCGAACATGTCGATGGTGCCAGGTCCAACCTCGGAGCGGATGGTGCCGGGCGCCAGGCCCCATTGCTGTTCGACGAACGCGCGGTCATCACCGGAGATCACAGAACGCTGGCCAGGCAAACCCGGTCCCATGTAACCCATTTCGCGGCCGCCCATCGCGTTGGGCTGACCGGTCAGCGACATTGGCCCACTGCCCGGCCGGCAGATTGCCCCGGTGGCCAGATGCAGATTGCAGATCGCGTTCGTGTTCCACGTGCCGTGCGTGCTCTGGTTGAGCCCCATGGTCCAGCAGCTCATCCACTCCCCCGCCTCACCGATCATCCGGGCGGCCGTGCGGACGTCTGCCTCGGGGATACCCGTGATTTCGGCAACGCGTTCGGGCGGGTAGTCGGTCAGAAAGGCCGGCATTGTGTCCCAGCCCTGGGTGTGCTCCGCGATGAACTCGGTGTCGACGTCACCGTTTTCGACAAGCAGGTGCAGCAGCCCGTTGAGCAGCGCCAGGTCGGTGCCGGGCTTGATCTGCAGGAACAGGTCGGCCTTCTCGGCTGTGGTGGTGCGGCGCGGGTCGACGACAATCAGCTTGGCGCCAGCCTTCAGCCGATCTGCCATCCGCAGATACAAAATCGGATGGCAGTCGGCCATGTTCGAGCCGATGACGAAAAATACGTCGCTGCAATCGAAGTCGGTGTACGAGCCCGGCGGGCCGTCGGCACCGAGCGACTGCTTGTACCCGGTTCCGGCACTGGCCATGCACAGCCGGGAGTTCGACTCGATGTGCACGGTCCTGACAAAACCCTTGGCCAGTTTGGTGGCCAGATACTGTGCCTCGATGGACATCTGGCCGGACACATAGAGCGCGACGGCGTCCGGCCCGTGTTGGTCGATCACGGCCCGCAGCCGCCGGCCCGCCTCGGCAACGGCGTCGTCGACGGGCGTCGGCGCCAGTTCCTCGTCGCGCGCCTGCCGCAGGAACGCCGACGTCAACCGGCCGTCAGTCGCGGCCATCATCTCGGTGTGCGTGGCCCCCTTCGTGCACAATCGCCCGAAATTGGTGGGATGCAGCTTGTCACCGGAGACACGGGCGATGACGGGCCTCCCGGTGTCGGCGTCGGTCTTGGTATGCACTTCGATGCCGCAGCCGACGCCGCAGTACGAGCACGCCGTACGGGTCACCGCCATGAGGCCCATGGTGGGCTGGCAATGTTTCGTGCTCTTTTCCAATGACGTTATCGCGGTGAAAATTGATGCTCACCGGGCGAAAAGGCTCCCGGTGAGCAGCGTTTTCGCAGCTCAGTTGGCCGGAACTGGTGCCGCAATGCGGCCAATTTCTTCGCCCGCGCCTGCCCTGGCGGACTTTATCCGCAGGAAGACGACCCAGGTGACTATGGCGCAGATCACATAGAAGCCCATGAAAACCCAGAATGCGTTGGTGGCCGACTTCGCTTCGCCGACGTACGAGGCGCGCAGCACGACGTTGATGAACACCCCGCCGAGCGCTCCGATCGCGCCGGCGAATCCGATCAGCGCACCGGACATAGCCCGCGACCACGCCGCCTTCTCATCGCGGCTGAACTCGTCGCGGCCCTGCGCCTTGGCCTCGAAGATCGACGGGATCATCTTGTACGTCGACCCGTTGCCGAGGCCGGACAGGATGAACAGCAGGATGAATCCCACGACGTAGGCCGCCATCTGCCCGCCCGTCGGAGCACCGGCTGCGCCGTCGTCGAGTACGCCGGCCGTCACGAGGATTCCCGCCGCGAAGATCATCGCAATGAACGTGTATAGCGTCACCTTGCCGCCACCGATCCGGTCGGACAGCTTGCCTCCGAACGGACGGAAGATCGATCCGAGCAGCGGCCCGATGAACGCGATCTGCGCCGCGTGCAGCGACGCCTGCGCGGCATTGTCGCCTCCGGCAAGGAAATTGATCTGAAGGACCTGGCCGAACGCGAACGAAAAGCCGATGAACGATCCGAACGTCCCGATATACAGGAAGCTCATTACCCAGGAGTGCTTGTAACGCAACGCTTCTGCCATCGCACCGAGGTTGGATCGCTGGTTGCCGAGGTTGTCCATGAACAGCGCCGCCCCCACCGCGGCCAGCGCGATCAGGACAAGGTAAATACCACAGACGATTTCGGGCGCGGTGTTGCTAACCACGGCAATCACCAACAGGCCGACCAGCTGGATGGCAGGCACGCCGATGTTGCCGCCGCCGGCGTTCAGGCCCAGCGCCCAGCCCTTGAGTCGCTGCGGGTAGAAGGCGTTGATGTTCGTCATCGATGAGGCGAAATTGCCACCGCCGAAGCCGGCGAATGCGGCCACGATCATGAACGTCGTGTACGACGTGTCAGGGCGGTTCATCACATAGAGCGTCAACAAAATCGGTATCAGCAGCAGCAGCGCGCTGACGATCGTCCAGTTCCGCCCGCCGAACTTGGCGGGGGCGATGGTGTACGGGATCCGCATCGCAGCGCCGACCAGGGTGGGCACCGCGACCAGATAGAACTTGCCGGCCGGGTCGATGCCATAGGTGGCCTGGGGCATGAACAGCACCATGACCGACCAGATCGACCACACCGAAAAGCCGACGTGCTCAGCGAAGATCGACCAGATCAGGTTTCGCTTGGCAACCTGCTTGCCGCCCGCCTCCCATGCCTCGACGTCTTCGGCGTCCCAGTGCTCGATGTTTCGATCGCGGGTCAGAGTTGTCACAGGGCCTCCCAGCAGCAGTTGCATAACAGGTACCGGCCGGAAATTCCGCCTCGATTGCACTGCCGTATCCGAAGTGTCAACACCCGCTCACACCAGCGAAACCAGCTCGTGTGCGCAAGGGGATTCATGGCTGACTCACCCACGAAACGAACCAGAAACAGAGGCGCCCTAGCTTCGGTGAGGGTGAGCGACGGCAGCACCCCACGATTTCTGCAGGGCCCGTTCGAGTTCGAGGGCAACGGCCTGGACAAGCCGTCGCTAATCGACGAATCGCTGCGCTACGTCGTTCCCCCGGGCGCCGTCACCCAGCCGGTGTACTTTCGCGGCGGCAACTCCACCAAGCAGATGATCGCCGTGGTGCTGTTCCGAGACGGAAAGCCGATGCGCTACTTCCCGATCGCGGCCAAGGGCGCCACGCATGTCGCCTTACGCGTCGTGGAAGATCTACTTGCCGACACAGTCCTCGAGCTGCATGTCGCCGCACCCAGCGGCTGCAGCGGGACGGTGATCGTCGACCTCGGGCTGGTGGAGGTGTGACACAGAAGCTGGTCGTGGTCGGCAACGGCATGGCGGGTGTGCGCGCAATCGAGGAGATCCTGCTGCGCGGCGGTGCCGACAAGTTCGACATCACGGTGTTCGGTGACGAACCATACGGCAACTACAACCGGATCCTGCTGTCCAATGTGCTGGCCGGCAGCGACCAGGCCGACGAGATCTATCTCAACGGGCTGGATTGGTACAACGACAACGACATCGACCTTCGAGCCGGAGTCCGGGTGGTCCGCATCGATCCGTTCGCGCACCTGGCGTATGCCGACGATGGTTCGGTCACCCGCTATGACTATCTGATCCTGGCGACCGGCAGCCGGTCCTTCTTCCCGCCGATGGCCGGGTTGTGGGCGGACAACAAGACGTTGAGCGACGGCGTGTTCGGCTTCCGCACGCTCGATGACTGCGTCGGCATGATCTCGCAAGCTGCACACCGCACCAAGGCGGTGGTGATCGGCGGCGGCCTGCTCGGGCTGGAGGCCGCCCGCGGACTGCAGAACCGCGGCTTGACTGTCGACGTCGTCCACGCGGGCCCGACGCTGATGAACACGCAGCTCGACGACACTGCGGGCGCGATTCTGCGAAAGTCGGTGCAAGGCATCGGAATAACCGTTCATTTGGACAAGCGCACTACCGAAGTTCGTCTTGACGAGAACGGCAGGATGGCGGGAGTCGTGTTCTCCGATGGCAGTTCGATCGACTGCGACATGCTGGTGATCGCGGCGGGCATCCGGCCCAACGTCGGCCTGGCGCAGCGGGCCGGCCTGACGGTCGAACGCGCGATCGTCGTCGACGACCACATGCGCTCGATCGACGACGACTCCATCTACGTGGTCGGCGAATGCGCCCAGCACCGCGGCCAGGTCTACGGGTTGGTGGCCCCGCTGTGGGAACAGGCGACCGTGCTGGCCGACCACCTGACCGGCGCTGACCGCAGCGCCGCGTACCACGGGTCGCGCACGGCCACCAAGCTCAAGGTTGCAGGCGTCGACGTCGCCGCGATGGGCCTCAAGGCACCCGAACTCGAAGACGACGAGTTCGTCCAATATTCCGAGCCAAGGCACGGGGTGTACAAGACCATCGTCATCCGCGACGGCAAGCTGGTCGGCGCAACGCTGCTCGGCGACGTGAGCAAGGTGTCTTTCCTGACCCAGGCGTTCGACAGCGGATTGCCGTTGCCCGAGGAGCGGGTGTCGCTGATGTTCGACATCGGCACCCCGGAGGTGGCGGTCGGCATCGCCGAGATGTCAGACGACGCCCAGGTATGCAACTGCAACGGCGTGAACAAGGCGGCGCTGGTGAGTTGTGTGCAGTCGGGCGAGAAGTCGCTCACAGGCGTGATGGCGAAAACCAAGGCAGGCAAGGGCTGCGGGTCGTGCAAGGAACTGGTCGGCCAGATCGTCGAGTGGGCCGCCGGCGGTGCGGTTGCCGAGGACCCCTCCGCCTCGTGGTACGTGCCGGCGATCCCGTACGACAAGCGGACGTTGATGCAGCACATCCGCGAGCTCGAATTGCATTCGGTGTCATCGGTGTTCGCCGCGCTCGCACCGGATGGCCGCGAGGATGCCAACTCCAAGATGGCGCTGTCGTCGCTGCTGGAGATGATGTGGGCCGACGAGTTCGTCGACGAACAGGGCGCCCGATTCATCAACGACCGGGTGCACGCCAACATTCAGCGCGACGGCACCTTCTCGGTGGTACCTCAGATGAAGGGCGGCGTGACCAATTCGTGGCAGCTGCGCCGCATCGCCGAGGTCGCCGACAAGTACTCCGTTCCGATGATCAAGCTCACCGGCGGGCAACGCATCGACCTGCTCGGTGTGCGCAAGGAAGACCTGCCTGCCGTGTGGGCGGATCTGGACATGCCGTCGGGCTATGCGTACGGCAAGAGCTTCCGCACCGTGAAAACCTGTGTCGGTAGCGACTTCTGCCGCTACGGCGTCGGTGATTCCACCGCGCTCGGCATCGCGATCGAGGAGCGTTACCAAGGGCTGGCCAGCCCGGCGAAGATGAAGCTCGCCGTCACGGGCTGTCCGCGTAACTGCGCGGAGTCGTTGTGTAAGGACCTCGGCGTTGTCGCCGTCGACGGTGGCCGCTGGGAGATCTATGTCGGCGGCGCGGCAGGCGCCCATATTCGCAAGGGCGATCTCCTCGCGACGGTCGGCGACGCGGAAACGGTCATCAAACTCACCGGCCGGTTCCTGCAGTACTACCGCGAGAACGCGAATTGGCTCGAGCGCACCTACAAGTTCGTCCCGCGAATTGGCATCGACACGATCCGCGCCATCGTGGTCGACGATGCCGAGGGCATCGCCGATCACCTCGATTCGAACATGCAGCGCTCGGTCGACGCCTACCGGGATCCTTGGCAGGACGGCCGAGAACCGGTGACAGAAGGGCAATTCCGTACCTCCCTGCCGCTGTTGCCGCTGCCGCAGGTGCCGGTGCGATGACCGAGGTGAGTATCGGCATCGAGATTGGCAGAGTCGACGACGTGCCGGTCGGCGAAGGCCGAACCTTCGCCGTCGACGGAGAACAGATCGCGGTGTTCCGGCTTCGGGATGGCTCACTGCGCGCCATCGACGCGGTGTGCCCGCACAAGGGTGGACCGCTGGCCGACGGTCTTGCCGACGACCAGGTGGTGGTCTGCCCATTGCACGGCCACACCTTCGACATGGCCACCGGATCAGAAGCCGGCGGGCACCCGATGTCGGTTCGCAGCTATCCGGTGTCAGCCGTCGACGGCACGATCCGGATCACCACCACCTAGTGCTGTGGCCTGCGGCGGCCAAGCCAGAAGGCGAGACCGATCGCACCGAATCCCAACGTTCCGACCACCCCGGCCGCCACGAACAGGAAAATGTCTCTGCTCGTGAACCCGGACGACGCCGTCTCGTCCGAGGCCAACCTAAGTTGGTAGTCACCCGGCAGCGGCGCTTCTTGCGGGTTGTCAAGGCCGGGGAATTGCTGAGTCCTGTGCACCTCGAATTGCCGCTCGCCGGTTGGGGTTTGCTTCCAGACCCCCCATGCCGGCGTCGCGCCGTCGAGCAGCACCTTGCGCTCACCGAACTGGGCGTCGTCACCGACGTCGACGATGCGCCGGACCCGGAACGGTTCATAGACCCTGTCCGTATAGCGCACCTGCACGGGGACGTTGTCATAGCGCAATACCGGCGGCGGAGGTGGCGGCAACGGTAGCCCGAAGCCTGGATAGTACCCACCTCCGAAGAAGCTGCCCACCGCGACGTTGACCGCAGTGTTGACCGCGGCGTTGACGATGTTCGCGGCGGTGGCGACCACGGCCGTGAAGCTGTAGGCCGCGAACTGCGCGACCTCCAGGACGATCCGCGCCAGCGGAGGGATCCAGACGATCCGCGGCGCGTTTTGGTAGACGTACACGATGCGCACCCGTTCGTGGAACGGATTCAGGATGACGGGCCGGTAATACTCGTCGTATTCCACCCAGTCCGGGTTCCACTGCCGAATGTCGCGGTCCCACCTGCGATCTGCGGCCAAGCGGACTTCTGCCTTCGCGCTGGCGCTTGCGCTTGCGCCGACATCGACCGGACCATCGGAATCCAAGCCCAGGCCGAGGTTGAGTTCGCTCGAAAGCGCGGCTACATCCTGCTTGGGTGCCGGTTCAGGCTTTACCTCAACGACTTTCGCGGTCTTCGCGATTTCGACATCCTGCTTCGGCGCCTCCAGCGTCTGCGGTTCAGACTGCTCGATCACCTGCGCGGCCTGCGACACGGTCGACGATTCAGAGGTCTCGACACCTTGCGTGCTGTTGGCCTCGGTCTCTGTCTCGGGCGCATCGGATTCGGGCGCATCTGATTCGGGCGCCTTGGTTTCTGGCGCCTTTGATTCGCTCGTCTCATCCGCGTCCGGCGACGGTGCGACCAGCGCAGGGGTCGGAGACTCACTGGTGGTGGCGTTCGTGGTGACAGGCGCGGGTGGGATGGCAGGCGCCGCGCTCGCCGGACTTTTCGCGGCCGAGGTCGCGGGCGCCTGCTCGCTGGTCGACGGTGTCGCCACCCGCGGTGCGGGTTTCTCGACCGTCGTCTCTGGCGGATCCACCTCTGCGGTCGGCGACGCGGGTGCGACGGGCGTGAAGTCCGGCTCCCTCGTCGGCGCCACCGTCTGCGGGGCCGGCTCGACCGGCTCCACCGTCTTCGGGGCCGGTTCGGGGACCTGGACCACCGGCGGAGCGGCGACACTCGGCGGCGCGGGTGGCACCGTCGGCGCAACCGGTGGCGCCTGCGGCTCCGAAAGCTCGGCCTCGACCTGCGGTTCGGCGATCTCCTCGGGAACAGTCAGTTCCGGCTCAGGAGGTTCGACCGTGATGGTCGGCACTCCAGGCTCGGTCCTCGGGTCTGCGAATGCAGGCGCGATCCCGCCGGTGAGCGCGGTCAACGAAATAACGACGCCCGACGCCAATACGGCGACGACGCTTCGCTTCGAACAGAATTCAAGTGGTGCACCCATCGTGCATCGACTCCTTTGACAATCAAGGAGCAGCCATCTCCCCCAACGCCGGCCTGGTACCAGCTACATGCTGCAGCGATCAGAAAATGAGGTGGATTGCGTGGTGCTGCCTTGAGTTGCCTCCTGGAATCGGCGATCCGTTCTCAGAAGGTTCATCGCCACAGGAGCGGATGTGTTACGCCGGTTTGACCGCCAGCACTGGCTTGGCGCATTCGAGCAGCAACTGTTGCGACACGCTGCCGAGCAGGAGCTTGCCGACCGGGCTGCGGTGCCGGATGCCGATCACCAACAGGTCAGCCTCGGGGCGGTCCATGGCCGTGAGCAGTTCATCGGCGGTGTCGACGCCGACCGGCTGGGTCAGCTCGAACTCCACTCCGCAGTTCGCCAGGTGCTCTTCCACGTCGTGGACCTCGTCCGACTGGGCGAATCTGGGGTCCGCGTAGGCCTCGCCTGACGTGGCGTTGATCACCAGCAGATTGGTCTGCCGCAGCTTCGCCTCGGCGATGCCGTGCTCGAGCGCCGCCCTGCCGAACGGATCCGCGCTGTAGCCGATGACGATCATGCCTGCGCCTTCTCTTTCTGGTCCTTGTCGTCCTCGACGACAAGCAGTGTCTCCTCGTTGCGGTGCATCAACCGCAGCACGACCGGCAACAGAAGCAGTATCACCATCAGCACATAGGTGATGATCGCGACGGGCTCGGTGAACAGGCTGGTCCATTCACCGCCGCCAAGCTGAAGGGATTGGCGGAGCTGACGTTCGATGCGCGGCCCGAGGATCACCCCGATGATGAGCGGCAGCACCGGTAACCCGAACCGTCGCATCATCAGGCCGAGCAGGCCGAACACCAGCAGCAGCGCGAGGTCCAATGGCTGCACGTTCACCGCCAGCGCGCCGAGGGCGGCGAAGAACATGATGCCCGCGTACAGGTAGGGCCGCGGCGTGCGCAGCAGCTTGGCCCACAGCGGCGCCAGCGGCAGGTTGAGCACCAACAGCAAGAAGTTGCCGATGAACAAGCTGGCGATCAACGTCCAGATCAGCAGCGGTTCCTTCTCGAACAGCGTTGGGCCGGGCTGGATTCCGTACGACACGAACGCGGTGAGCATCACCGCCGCGGTGGCGTTGGTGGGCAGGCCGAGCGAGAGCATCGGCACCAAAGTGCCTGCGGCCGAGGCATTGTTGGCGGCCTCGGGCCCTGCGACGCCTTCGATCGCGCCCTTGCCGAACTCCTCCTTGTGGTTGGAGAGCCGCTTTTCGGTGATGTACGACAGGAACGTCGGCAGCTCGGCACCGCCTGCGGGCAGTGCGCCGAATGGGAAGCCGTATGCGGTGCCGCGCAGCCAGGGCTTCCATGACCGCTTCCAATCCTCGCGGCCCATCCACGGCCGGCCCACCGGGATTATCTCGGCCGGACGCCGCCGCAAATGCGCGGCCACCCATAGCGCTTCGCCGACCGCGAAGATCGCGACCGCGATGACGACGATGTCGATCCCGTCGGAGAGTTGCGGCAGACCGAACGTCGCCCGCGGCTGACCCGTCAGGAAGTCGATGCCGACGCAGCCGATCGCCAATCCCAGGAACAGGGAGATCGCACCGCGCATCTTGGACGCGCCGAGCACTGCCGTCACCGCGACCAACGCGAACACCATGATCGCGAGGTACGACGGGGCGCCCAGTGTCACTGCGAATCTCGAGATCGGCGGCGCGAAGGTGGCCAACAACACGGTGCCGATCGCGCCGGCCACGAACGACCCGATGGCCGCCGTCGCCAGCGCCTGCGCGGCGCGACCCGCTTTGGCCATCTTGTTGCCTTCGATGGCGGTGATGACCGAGGACGACTCGCCAGGTGTGTTCAACAGGATCGAGGTGGTCGATCCGCCGTACATACCGCCGTAGAAGATGCCTGCGAACATGATGAACGCCGCGCTGGGGCTGACGTTGTAGGTGACCGGCAGCAGCAGTGCGACCGTCATGGCCGGGCCGATGCCGGGCAGCACGCCAACTGCGGTTCCGAGGAGGACGCCGATCACCGCATACAGCAGGTTCATCGGCGTGGCGGCCTCCGAGAGGCCCTGAAGGAACCAATCAAAGTTGTTCATCTACAGGATCCCGTCCAGAATGCCTGCGGGCAACGGGATTCCGAGCCCGGAGTAGAAGGCGTAGAAACTGGCGACCGCGAGTACCGCTCCTATGACGACGTTGCGGATGTAGTGCCTGCTGCCAAGGATGGTGGCAGAGCCCGCGAACAGCAGGGTGCCTGCGATCGCCCAGCCGAGGGGCTCCACGAGAAGGATGACCGCCACGAACACGCCAACGAGCATGCCGACCGTGCGCCAATCCCCTGGGCTGTCCGGGTCGACGTCCTCCCCGGCGTCGGCCTCGCCGACCGAACCGCGCGGAATGGCGATGGCAAGGATCACCGCCAGCACAATCAGAATGACGCCGATCGCGAGCGGAAAGAACTTGGGCCCAACGGGATCCACTTTCGCGAAGCCCGCCTCGAGGGTGAGCGCGTCAAAGGCCAGGAATGCCCCGACGGCGACGAGCACGGCACAGACGAAATACTGTGCCTTGTCGACGCGCTTGGGTGCCACGTTCTCCTGCGATTTTTCGGTGGTGGTCGTCATAGCAGCCCCAATTCGGTGAGCGTCGAGCTGACCCGGTTGTCCTGGTCGACCAGGAACTGTTCGAACTGAGCACCGGTCACGAACGCGTCGGTCCAACCGTTCTTCACCAGCGCCTCCTTCCATTGCGGCGTGCCGTGCAACTCTTCGAGGACTCTTACCATCGCCTTTTTGGCATCATCGGAAATGCCCGGCGGCGCAAGGACTCCGCGCCAGTTGGCGAAGGTCAGATCGATACCCGCCTCTTTGAGGGTTGGGGCGTCGATGCCCTCGACTCGTTTGTCGCTGGACACCGCCAGCACCCGCAGTTGCCCGCCTTCGATCTGGTCGATGAATTCGCCGGGACTGGACGTGCCCGCGGTGACCTTCTTGCCGAGCAGCGCGGTCAGCAGATCACCGCCGCCGTCGTAGGTGATGAAGTTGACGGCCTTCGGGTCCACTCCGACGGCGCGCGCCGTTTCCATCGGGAACAGGTGGTCGGGGCCGCCGGGCGATGAACCGCCGCCGATGGTGACCTTGGCGGGATCGGCCTTCCACGCGGCGACGAAGTCCTGGATCGTCTTCAGCGGCGAGTCGGCGGGGACGAAGATCGCGCCGGGGTCCTCGATCAGTTTCGCGATCGCGGTGGCATCGGACGCCTTGATCTTGGACCCGTTGGTGTACGTCGCGCCGACGACGCCGAGCCCCATCGTCATCATGAGATCGTTATTGCCCTTTTCGTTCATCAGGCGGTTCATCGCGACGGTTCCGCCTGCGCCGATGACGTTGAAGACCTCGATGCGCCCGGTGATTTTGTCGTCTTGCATGATCTTCACGGCGGTGCGCGCCGTGAGGTCGTAGCCGCCGCCAGGGCTGTTCGGCACCATCATGCGCAGCCGGTGGAACTCCTGTGTTTCGTCGCCGCGGGTGACTCCGCAGGCACTGAGCAGCAGTGCCGTGATCACGGCGACCACCAATCCGGTGATCATTTGTCGCTGTCGCAACATGCTCGTCCCCAATCACTGTGTTGTGATGCTCAGCAATACTGGACCTACTAAGTGACGTGGGTCACCGATTCGGACGCAAAGGACGTATTGGTCGTTGTGGTCATTCGGTCGTAGCTTTCGCAGCCTGGCGGGCCAGTTCCTGGTGTTCCAGTTGCTGGTGGTCGCCGTCGTGCTGTTCGCGGTCGCGGCTGTCTCGGTCACGCAATCCACCCGCGAGTTCCGTGAGGTGCGGGGTCAGCGGATGATCGCGGTCGCGGAGAACATGGCTTCGACGCCGATAGTTCGCGACCGGTACGCCGATCCGTTCGCCTCGCGGATACTGGCGCCGGAGGTGGACCGCGGCGTCGCGCTATCGGGTGCGGGACTGGCCGAGATTCTGAACCCCGACGGCACCGTGCGGGTGTCGTCGGACCCGTTACGCATCGGCAAGCGGATGGACCTCGGGCCCAGCCGGGCCGACGAGGGCCGCGCCTGGTTCGGCGATGCCGACATCGACGGGGTGCACAGCCTCATCGGGCAGGTACCGATCCTGTCCACCAACGGAGACGTGCTGGCGGTCGCGTCGGTGAGCGAGCGCTATCCGTCGGTGTGGGAACTGCTCAGCGGCGCAGGCGAGCGCCTACTGTTCTACCTCGGGCTCGGTGCCGCGCTGGGGTTGCTGGCGTCGTGGCTGCTGTCCCGGCGTATCAAACGGCACACCCGCGGGCTCGAGGTCGCCGAAATCGCAGGCCTTGCCGATCACCGCGAGGCGCTGCTGCACAGCATTCGCGAGGGCGTGGTGGCGGTGAACACCGAGGGTGACGTCACGCTGCTCAACGACAGCGCTCAAGAGCTGCTCGACGTCGGTGGTGACGCGGTGGGCCGTCGGGTGGACAAAGTGGGTTTCGATCCCGCCGTTGCCGAGTTCTTGTTGTCCGGCGACGACGGCCGCGACGTGGTGATCGCCACCCGCACGCGCGTGCTGGCGTTGAACCGCCGCGCGGCGACGAGCCAGGGACAACGAATCGGTACGGTGACCACGATGCGCGACAGCACCGAACTCGCTGCGCTCCAGGGCCAGTTGTCGTCGCACAAGAGCGTGACAGATACTCTGCGGGCACAGACGCACGAGTTCACCAACCAACTGCACACCATCTCGGGCCTGGTGCAGCTGGGCGAATACGATTCGGTACGTGACCTGGTCGGCACCCTGACGCGGCGCCGTGCCGAAATCAGTGATGCTGTGACTCAACGGATTTCCGATCCCGCGGTGGCTGCGCTGTTGATCGCGAAGACATCACTGGCCGCCGAGAGCGGGGTGGTGCTCGAGATTGCGCCCGAGTCGCATTTGGCCGCGTTGGCGCCGGCGCTGGCCACCGATGTGATCACGCTGCTTGGCAATCTGATCGATAATGCGGTCGATGTGTCGGTCGGCGCCGATCCCGCGAAGGTCACGGTGTGCATCGACGACCATGACGGACTGGCAGTTTCAGTGGCCGACTCCGGACCCGGCGTCCCCGAGCACCTTCGGGAGGCGATCTTCGCCCGAGGGGTGACGTCTAAGCCGGAGGTTCCCGGCGGTCGTGGGATCGGACTTGCGTTGGTGCGACTGGTCACGGCGCAGCACGGTGGCAGCGTCGAGGTCAGTGACGGCCCCGCCGGCGGGGCGCTGTTTATGGCGCGGCTGCCAGAAAGCCGCGTCGCCGTTGCCGAGAAGGCCGCCCATGCGTGACGTGTTGGTTGTGGACGACGATTTCATGGTCGCGGAGATTCACCGCCGTTTTGTCGAACGGGTGGACGGCTTTCGCGCCGTCGGTGTGGCCCGCACCGGCGCTGAGGCGCTGTCGGCCGCCCGAGAGCTGCGACCGCACCTGATCCTGCTGGACGTGTACCTGCCCGATATGACCGGCCTTGAGGTGTTGCAGCGCTTGCGATCCGAAGGCGATCGGGTTGGCGTCATCATGATCACCGCCGCGCGAGAACTGGACACCGTCAAGGGCGCGTTGGACGGCGGTGCGGCCGACTACCTGATCAAGCCGTTCGAGTTTCCGCATCTGCAGGCCAAATTGGAGGCTTTCGGTGCCCGCGCCGACGCGCTGGAATCCGCTGGCGGTGTTGACCAGTCGTTGATCGACTCGCTGTTCGGCGGCTCCGCGGCCACCTCGGCCAACGAGGTCATGCCGAAGGGGTTGGGCGCCGAGACCGGCCGGCTGGTGCTCGACGCGGTGCGAAACGCCGGTGAGGTGTCGGCGGCCGAATGCGCGGACCTTGTCGGGATATCCCGAGTGAGCGCACGGCGATACCTCGAGCATTACCTGAGCGCAGGCACATTGGAGTTGCGATTGCAGTATGGCGTCGGCAGACCCGAGCGGCGCTACCGCCTAGGCGGCGTGTAGTTCGGCCAGCTCGATACCGATCCGCAGCTCTACCTCGCTGACGGTGACCGGCGCTGACCCCGGCAGCGGTGGCGCCTTGGAGCGATGGCGTACGCCGGTCGGTGTGACGAATTCGGCAGTGTGCACACCGTTTTCAACAGCAGTGTGCACGCGCCAGCCGGGTGCTTCCTTGGCGTAGTTGCAGGCCTCGCACGTGCCAAGGCCGTTGGCGGCGGTGGTGGCACCGCCGCGGGCGTGGGGGGTGGCGTGGTCGGTGTGCCGGATCGGGGCATCGCAATACGGGGTTCGACACGTGTCGTCGCGGAACGCGATGAACCGCGCCAGAGCCGACGGGAACAGCCGGGCCCGCGATTCCATCGCCACCAACGCACCGGTTTTCGGGTGCCGGTAGAGCCGACGCAGGGTGGCCTTGGACCGCTCATCGGCGACCGCCTCGGCGGCCAGCCGGCACGCCACGGCCGCGGGCACCGGCCCGTACCCCGGCACGTGCGCCGGGGTGCTCGCCCCACCGAGCAGGGTCTCATCGGTCAGCACCAGGTTCACCGCGATCGGGGTCGGCACCTCGGCTGGGTGGCCGGTGATCCGCTCATAGGCGGTATCGGCCATCACCTGACCGCGCCCACGACCGTCGAACGTGGTGTCCGCGGCACCCTTGAGCGCGGCGTACACCGACACCCCCCGGGCCATCGGCAGCAACAGCGTCACATAGCTCATGGTGTCCGGCGCGGGACGGATGGTCACCGTGCGTTCACGCTCAGCGCGCACCGCGCGATCGACGACGGCCTGCGGGTCCAGTTCATAGGCAATGGCTTTGGCCTTTACTTCGATGCCCTTATCACCCTTGCCTGCCAACTCGGCCTGATCCGCACACATCCGCGCATCGAGGGTGCCGCGGTCTTCGACGCTCAGGCAGGCCGACTCCCGCACGATCAGCGTGGCCCGCCACTCCGAGAGCACCCCGGCCTCCAAAGCAGCCAGCGTGTACGGCATCTCATACACCAAGGCCCGGGCAAAACCCAGATGCCGGCCACCGCAGTTCGGGCGAGTCGTGACGGGCCAACGCGATCTCACTGGCAAGACCGCGGCCCCGCTTAGCCGCGGGCACACCCTGGGCCGCCTCGCGGGCACGACGCTTCTGATCCAAAGCCGCGGTCAGCCTGACCTGCCCGGCCGCGGCCACCGACTTGAGGTGTTCGAGCTCGGCGATGCCCTCGACCAGCGTCGCCTCATCGGCGTCGGAGTCGATCACCGCCAGCATATCGAACATGTGTGCGAGTCTACCGAGACCCTACGACAGGTTTCCTCATCACCACCGTCGCCGTAGCCGGTCACGATACGACCGACCGTCCGGGTCGTAGAACAACCGGTAGGCCGGCTCCGCCCAGAGCCGGGTCAGTCGGCCCAGCTTCTCCGGCCGGTGCGGGCGCAGCCTGCCCGGCGGCCTCGCGCCACTGCGACCGGACGCATGCCACGCATCCAACGCCTGCGCCGCGTCCGCGATCTCCTGCACGGCCGTTTCCGGATCGACGAGACCTCCGTCCTGGCTGCCGTCGTCGGCGCGGTCGAGGTGCTCGCGCAGTAGCCGCAGCCTCAAGTCGCGGGCGAACTCACCATCCGCATCGAGAACGGCACAGGACAGCTCGCTGTCATGTGTCCAGGACCGCCGATTGAGGTTATCGCTGCCGACGCACGCCCACACATCGTCGATGACACACACTTTCGCGTGCACGTACACCGGTGTGCCCTCGTGATTCTCGACGTCGAACACATGCACCCGCTCCGAACTCGCGTCGAAACAGGTCTCCAGCGCTTGACTACGGCCAATCTTGTTGGGTGGCAGAGCCAGTCGGCCGTCAACGTCGGGGTGTCGCGGAATCACCGCGACCAGATGCAGTTCCGGGTTATCCCGTAGTGCCTTGGCGAACAACTTCGCCACTCGCTTCGACCACAGGTACTGATCCTCGACATAGATCAGCTTCTGAGCGCGCGGCACCACCTTGTAGTAGGCGCGCGCGATACTGCGTTCACCGTGCGGTGCGAAGTCGTACTCGAAATGCGCATCGGGATACGTGCGCAACACTTGAATCGCATGCGGCCCACACGGCGGTGGATCGGGCGGTTGTTCGGGCAGCGGATCGGGCGTCAGGTCTGACCCTCGCAGTTTGTCGGTGATCCACGCGATCGGCGACAACATGTCCAAAGGGGCCGGGTCATGCCAGCGTTCGCGGAATGTCGAATCGAGCGCACCGACAGCGGGCCCCTGCACCCGCAGTTGTACGTCATGCCATGGCGGATGCTCGCCGTACTGCTTGGCCATCTGCACAGCTTGCGGATCGCCGCGGTGCGAGGCGTCGTCGCGGCGCGAATGACACAGATCGATGCCCCCGGCGAACGCGACGTCTCGCTCCGGCGCACCGGGATGCCTGATGACGACCAGCTTCTGGTGGTGTGAGCCGCCGACGCGGACACGCTGATCGAGCAGCACCTCCCCGCCTGCGCGTTCGATGGCCTCCCCGAGATGGCGGTTCTCTTCCTCGCTGTAGGCGAGCTTGTCCAGATGGGACCGCCACACCAAACCCTTGACGACCACACCGCGTTCGGCGGCGCGGCAGAGCAATTCACGGATAGTCGGCCCCTCGTCGCGCATCCTTTCGTCGGGATCGCCCCGCCAGTCCGTGAAGAACAGATGGTCGCCCGCGGTCAGCGCCTCGACTTCAGTGACGAGATGATCGAAGTACGTCGAGCCGTGGATCAGCGGCTCCGCCCAGTTGCCTTCGCACCAGGCGGGCAGCGCCGAGTCCGGGTTGCCGCGTTCGGCGCAGGTGAGGAACCAGTCGGTGACGTTCACGGCCTGCGTCCCAGCAGCCGATCAGCATAGGACCGGCCGTCCGGATCGAAGATCACTCGGTAGGCAGGTTCGGCCCATAACCGTGTCAATGGATCGACACGTTCGATCACGTGCGGCCGCAATCGGCCCGGCGGACGCGGTCCCTCACACCCAGACTGATGCCAGTCCTGCAAAGCCTGTGCGGAGGAGATGATTTCGTCCACAGCGGCGACTGGATCGGCGAGCTCACCATCCTCGCTGCCGTCGGCGGCACGGTCGAGATGCTCGCGCAACAGTCGCATTCGGACGTCACGCGCGAACACATCGTCGGCGTCCAGCACCGCACACGCCAACTCGCTGTCGTGCGTCCATGACCGCCGATTGAAGTTGTCACTGCCGACGCAGGCCCAGGTGTCGTCAATCACGCACACCTTGGAATGTACGTACACCGGTGTGCCCTCGTGGTTTTCGACGTCGAAGAGGTGCACCCGATCCGGGGCGGCGCGCCGGCATGCGTCGACGGCGAGTTGGCGACCGACCAGAGTCGGCGGGCGGCCCAAGCCACCTTCGAGATCGAAATACCTTGGGACGACTGCCACCAAGTGCAGATCCTGGTTCGCGGTCAGCGCCTCGACGAGTAAGGCGGCGATCTCCTCTGACCACAGATACTGGTCCTCGAGGTAGATCAGCCGCCTGGCGCGCCGAATCGCCTTGGTGTAGCCGCGGGCGATTGTGCGCTCGCCGTCCTTCGCGAACTCGTACTGGATCAGGGCGTCCCCGTAGGTCCGCAGCACCTGGACCACGTGCGATCCACACGGCGGCGGATCTGGCGGCTGCTCCGGCAACGGATGCCGTTTCGCGTCCGCGCCCGCGAACCTATCGCGCAGCCAAGCCAGCGGATTGAACAGATCCAACGGTGCCCTTGCCGTCCAGCGCTCGCGGAACGTGGTGTCCAGCGCTCCCACCACGGGACCGCGCACCTGCAGTTGGACGTCATGCCAGGGCGGGCGCTCACCGTATCGACGCGACATCTGCACCGCCTGCGGGTCGCCGCGGTGCGACTCGTCGTCGCGTCGCGAGTGGCACAGGTCGATGCCACCGATGAATGCGACATCACGGGAAGGCTCTTCGGGATGGCGCAGCAGCACCAGCCGCTGGTGGTGCGACCCGCCGAGCAGCACCCGCTGGTCCAGCAGCACTTCCCCGCCGGCCCGCTCGATGGTCTCGGCGAGATGGCGGTTCTGCTCCTCGTTGAACTGCAGCCTGTTCGGGTACGACCGCCACATCAGCCCCTTGACCAGCACGCCGCGCTCGGCCGCCGCACGGAACAATTCGGCGACGGTCGGCCCGTTCTCGCGCAACCTCTGGTCGGCGTCGCCTCGCCAGTCGGCGAAGAACAGGTGATCCCCCGACCCGAGCGCCTCCACCTCGGTGACAAGGCGGTCGAAATAGCTCGCCCCGTGGATAAGGACCTCGGCCTCGTTTCCCTCACTCCACGCCGGCAGATCCCAACTGGGGTTGCCGCGTTCCCGTTCCGTGAGGAACCACTCGGCCAGAACAGACACGCCGTGGAATGCCCACTTATGCGTCAATTTACGCACTCCACCGGATTGCTCTGCCAAGATCCCGGCATGCCCGTCGTCCGCCGCCTCACCACCGCGATGTGTGCCCTCGTTGTGTTGACCAGTTGCACACCCGCCGCCCCACCGCCGGAGTCACCGACAAGCACCACCGAAAACAGCAAGGCCGACGCGGTGATGCGGATCGTGCGGGACACGATGGCCGAGGCGCACCTGAAGGCGGCCATCGTCAGGGTCACCGTCGACGGCAATGAGGTCGTCACCCAGGCCGCAGGCGAGTCCATGACCGGTGTGCCCGCGACGACCGGCATGCACTTTCGCAACGGCGCCGTGGCGATCTCCTACGTCTCCACGCTTCTGCTGAAACTGGTCGACGAAAAGAAGGTCAGCCTCGACGACAAACTGTCGAAGTGGCTGCCGGAGGTCCCCCATGCCGACCGGGTCACCCTTGGCCAACTGGCCCAGATGACTTCCGGCTACGTCGATTACGTCATCGGCAACACCGAGATGAACGATGCCCTCTACGCAAACCCGTTCCGTCGCTGGACCACTCACGAGCTGCTGCAGTACGCCGTCACCAAGCCGCTGTTGTACGAGCCTGGCACCAACTGGAACTACGCGCACACCAACTATGTGCTGCTTGGTCTGGCCCTGGAGAAGGCGACCGGCCAGGAGATGCCGAAGCTGTTGTCCGACAAAATTCTTCGTCCACTCGGACTGACCAACACGGTCAACTCGATCACCGCGGAGATCCCGTCGCCCGCGCTGCACGCGTTCACCTCCGAGCGGCGCGCGGCGCTCAAAATTCCTGCGGGCACACCGTTCTACGAGGACTCGACGTACTGGGACCCGTCGTGGACAATCACCCACGGTGCGATCCAGACGACCAACATCTACGACCTCGAGGCAACGGCCAGGGGCATCGGTTCTGGTCAGCTGCTGACATCGGATTCGTACCAGAAGCTGGTTTCCACCGACCTTCGGGGCAAGACCCACAAGCAGCCGGGATGCACCACCTGCGACGAGATGACCGACATCTACACCTACGGGCTCGGGATCGTCATCACCGGCAACTGGCTGGTGCAGAACCCCATGTTCGCCGGGTACGCGGCGATTGAGGCGTACTTACCGTCGCAGAAGATCGCAATCGCCGTGGCGGTCACCTTCGCCCCCGAGGCGTTCGACGACCAGGGCAATTACCGCAACGAGGCCGACACCCTTTTTCGCAAGATCGCCGCCGAGCTGGCCCCCGACGATGCGCCACCCATGCCCCCACGGAAATAATGTCCTCGTGGCGCCAAAGGTTCTGTTTGTCTACAACGAGCATCTCGCGACCGAAGCCCTGCTTGGCGAGTGTTTCACCGAATCCGGATTCGACGTCGACACCTTCGGTGTGGTGCCTGCTGAACGCATCGACGATCCCGCCGTCGACGTGACGTTCCCCGACCCGACCGGCTACGACGTCATCGTTCCGCTTGGCGCGCGCTGGCCGGTGTACGACGAGGCGCTGCGCCGCACCTGGGTCGGCACCGAGACGCAGTTCCTTCGGCACGCGGCCGACGCCGGGGTGGCGTTGCTCGGGGTCTGCTTCGGCGGCCAACTGCTCGCCCAGGCGTTCGGCGGATCGGTCGCGCGTTCGGCCAGCCCGGAGATCGGCTGGCTCGACGTGCAGTCCGACAACCCCGATCTGGTGCCAGGCGGGCCGTGGTTCCAATGGCATTTCGATCGCTGGGCGCTGCCGCCGGGTGCGACAGAGATCGCGCGCACGGCGAATTCGTCGCAGGCGTTCACGCTAGGCCGCGCGCTGGCACTGCAGTTCCACCCCGAGATCGACCACGAACTGCTGAATCTGTGGCTGGGTGAGGACCGTGACGGCGAGGTCGTCGGCTCCGGTGTGAGCCATGGTGAATTGCTGTCCCGCACAAGCGAACTCGCCGACAGCGCAGCGCAACGGGTCCGCGGCCTTGTTCGTGGCTTCCTGTCGCACGTGGCCCGTCAGCCGTGCCCGAGTTCGTGAGCAAGGGCGTCCGCGATGCGCGGACGCCGGAACCTGTGCCCAAGCGATTCGAGCTTGCTGGGCATCACCCGCTGGTTGGCCTCGGCAAGCTCGCGTGCTCCTTGGCGGCCAAGCAGGAGACGCGGCCCAACCGACGGGACTGGTAGCACCGCGGGGCGGTGCACCACACCCGCGAGCGCCTTCGTGTAGTCGGCGTTGCGCACCGGCGCGGGCGCGACGGCGTTGACAGGGCCGGCCAATCGGCTGTCGTACAGCGCGCGGTAGTACACGTCGAGAAGGTCGTCCAGCCCGATCCAGGACAACCACTGGCTGCCGGTGGCGAGCCGGCCGCCCAATCCGGCGAGAAACAGCGGGCGCATCAGCCGCAGGGTGCCGCCGCTGGCGGACTGCACGATTCCGGTGCGCACCTGCACGACGCGCAGCCCCGCCTCGCTCGCCGGGGCGGTCGCGGCCTCCCAGTCAGCGACCACGTCGGCCAGGAATCCGTCGCCTCGCGCACTGTCCTCGGACAGCTGCACATCACCGCGGTCGAAGCCGTAAAAGCCGATGGCCGAGGCGCAGACGAAGGTGCGCGGGCCGTTGGCGGCGCTCGCAGCGGCCTCGGCGAGCCGGCGGGTCGGCTCGATGCGGCTCTCGCGAATCGCCTGCTTGTGTGCTTCGGTGAATCGACCGGCGATCGGCGCACCCGCTAGATGCACGACGGCATCGACGCCGGACAGGTCGGGTTCAGACCCTCGCATCAGGCGGGTCACGGTGTGCCCGCCGGTGCTCAAGAACGCCGTCAACGCCGATCCGACCAGCCCCGACGCGCCGCTGACCGCCACCGCCATCGGCTTGGCACCGGCATCGCGATGCGCAGTCAGGTCGTCGGACAGCTGCCGGTGCCGGTAAACGAACGTCGGGCGCAGCGCAGCAGCGGGGATCGTGGTGTCGACACGATCGTGGACCCGGGTGCCGCCGTTGACAGCGCTGAACTCGTGGGTATGCCGCCACCGCCCGATGACGCGGGCCGGCCACGAGGTCGGGCCCTCGGCGGACAGTTCGTCGACGAACCGATGCGGCGGGTCGAAGCCCGCCGGGTCGTGCCGCGCCACCCAGCGCAGACCCCCTGGCAGACCGAGCACGGCCCGCCCGTCGGCCAACGATTGCGCCTCCGCGAGCACCTTCATCGGCTGCCACGGCGGCACCAACCGCCGCATGGCCCCCGGCCGCGCGTGCCACGCCCACACGTCATCCAGCGGATGGTCGATAACGCTTTCGTGCTCGATGCCCATGGGTCCTTCCGTAGAAACGTCCAATTATTGGGTACCCACGGTCATACGCTGCAAATGTCCCCGATCTCAAAGTTGACTGCGATGAGCGGATGGAGCGGACTCGCCCGCCGACATGCGAGGCGCACGTTCAGGGACCGCCGGGAAGCCGGCCAAGTCCTGGCGCAAGATCTGGCGTCCTATCGCGGCATGGACAACCTGCTGGTGCTCGGGCTTGCCCGCGGCGGCGTGCCGGTCGGGTGGGAAGTCGCGGCGTTCCTGCGGGCCCCGCTGGACGTCTTTCTGGTTCGCAAGCTCGGCGTGCCCCAATGGCAGGAGCTCGCGATGGGTGCGATCGCCACCGGCGGCGGTGTGGTGGTCAACGACAATCTGGTCCATAACCTCGGCATCAGCGACGAACAGCTGGCGGCAGCGATCGAACGCGAAACCGCCGAGCTACACCGGCGAGAGCGGGCGTATCGCGGCGACCGAGGGCCGGTGGATCTCGCGGGCAGGGTCGCGATCCTTGTCGACGACGGCATCGCCACCGGCGCAAGCATGCTCGCCGCGGTGCGCGCGGTTCGGGCCGCCGGTCCTGCCCAGGTGGTCGTCGGAGTACCGGTGGGACCCGCCTCGGCGTGCCGCCAGCTGGCCGACGAGGCCGATGAAGTTGTGTGCGCGACGATGCCGCCGGATTTTGAAGCGGTCGGTCAGGTCTTTGACGACTTCCATCAAGTCACCGACGACGAAGTGCGTGAATTACTCGTCACGCCAACGGTTTAGCGGCGTTCCTCGTCGGAGGTTTCTTCATCGAATTGTTCGGTGACGACCGCGGTGGTTTCGGCGTCGCTCTCGCCGTCCGGCTCGACAGACTGCTCGCTGACGGGCGGTTCGTCCGGGTACTCCTCGTCGAATTCGGCCTGCGCCTCGGTGTCGTCTGCTTCGGCAGGCGCCGCCTCGGCGTCGCCCTTGGAGCGTTCGCGCACCGCGTCGACGATCAGCAGCACCACCCCGATGACGCTGGCGGCGATGCAGACCCAGGCGATCAGTTCATTGCTGGTGACGACGGCGGTCACCAGCGCGGCAAGGCCGATGACAGCGAGCACGAGCGCAACGATCAGCATTGTTCAACCCTAGGTCGAAGGGGAACGCTACGGGAGCAGAGCGGTCTAGTTGTTACCGCGATTGAACTGGTTGAAGCCGGCGCTCTCGTTGTTGGCTCCCGAATCGACCGGTGCGGCCGAGCCGCGCTGACCGAGCTCTTCGAGCTGGGACTCCAGGTAGGTCTTCAGGCGCGTGCGGTATTCGCGTTCGAATGTGCGCAGTTGCTCGAGACGGCCTTCCAGCACCGTGCGCTGCTGGTTGATGGTGCCCATGATCTCGGAATGCTTGCGTTCGGCGTCGGCCTGCAAGGCGTCGGCCTTCTCCTGCGCCTGACGCAACTGCGCCTCGGACCGGGTCTGGGCGTCTGCCAGCATGGCGTCGGCGCGCTGCCTGGCCTCGGTGACCGTGGTCTCGGCCGTCTGCCTGGCCTCGCTGACCATCGCATCGGCCTGGGCGCGGGCGTCGGCGAGCATCTTGTCGGACTCGGCCTTGGCCGTTCCGGTCAACCGGTCCGCGGTGTCCTGCGCCAGGCTCAGCACCTTGGCGGCCCTGAGGTGCTGGTCCTCGCTGGGCGGTGCGGGCGCTGGTGGTGGCGGCGCCTCGTAGACGGGCTGCGGTGCAGGCTCGGGCTCCGGCTCGTACAGCGGGATGGCCTGAGTCGCCTGCACGCCGCCGCCTGCGCGGGCGGATGCCACGTCCTGATCCAGTTCGGCAACTCGCTGGCGAAGGTCGGCGTTCTCCTCGATGAGCCGGGTCAGCTCGTTCTCAACCAGGTCGAGAAAGGCGTCGACCTCGTCCTCGTTGTAGCCCCGCTTGCCGATGGGCGGCTTGCTGAACGCGACATTATGGACGTCGGCTGGTGTGAGCGGCATCGTCTGCCCCCTTGGAGTCTTGGACCGTCAACCGATCTCAAAGTGTAGAGCCTTACTGGAACGTAACTGGCGCCCATCCTGTCACACCAGACCCGGCGGTTGCAGGAGAGGCCAATAATTAAGAGCGAATTTCAATGTTATCGCCGAGGCCATGCGGCATTAGCCTGTCGAAAGCCTGCCGAATTTCGACCCCGGCAAACGGTCGGCGATGCCCGCCGCGGTCGCCAATCCTGGCGTGGGAAACCAGTTCTCAGGCCGCGGCTCCGAATGCCAGCTGCATTCCGATGAACGCGACGAGGAGCAGCACCATGATCGAAAGATCGAACCGGACAGCGCCGATGGTGAGCTGTGGAATGAGTCGCCGCAGCAGCTTCACGGGTGGATCGGTCAGGGTCATGATGACTTCAAGGATCACCACCGTGAGGCCCTTGGGGCGCCAGTCGCGGCTGAAGGACCGGATGAACTCGACCACGACCCTGGCGATCAGCAGCAGCCAGAAGACAAACAGCGCGAAACCCAGGATCTGAAAGAAGAGCGACAACGACAGCCGTCCTCACTGATGGCAGATGTGTGACATTCGATACAAGCAGGGCCAATGTCGCTCAAAGCCCGAACGCCAGCGCGACGCCACCAGCCTACCTGCCAGGTCTGGGCCTCACTGATAAGCGTAGAAGCCGGCCTCAGCGATCCGGCGCCGTTCGTCCGCGGAGACATCGATGTCGGCAGGAGAGAGAAGGAAGACCTTGGTGGCCACCTTGTCGAACGAGCCGCGCAGCGCGAAGGCTAGTCCTGCGGCGAAGTCGACCAGCCGCTTGGCGTCGGCGTTGTCCATCGTGACCAGGTCCATGATCACCGGAGTGCCGTCGCGGAACCGCTCACCGATGGTGCGGGCTTCGCTGTAGTCCTTGGGGCGCAGCGTGGTGATCTTGGACAGCGGGCTGCCCGCTTCGAACAACTCGGCCATCCGGCGTGGGTCCATTGCCAGCGCGCCCCTCGTCGAGCCGCGTAACCCGCCGAGCCGCGGCATGGGCCGTTCGAATTCGCGCGGACCGCGCACCCTGGGCTCGAATCGGTCCTCGTCGCGGTGCCCGCCTCGGTAGCCGGCAGGCACGTCGTCGTATTCGCGGTCTTCGTAGCCGCGCCCGTAGCCGTCGTCGTCGAAGCGGTCTTCCCTTGGACGCCGTGACGAGTACCCGCGCGCCGCGCTGCGGTCGTCGTCTTCGTAATACTCGTCGTCGTAGTCCTCCATCGGTGCCATTCCGAAGTAGGCCTTGACCTTGTGCAGTGTGCTCATCGCTAGGACCCTTCTGGACTTCCCGAAGTTGTGGTGTCTGTGATGAAGATGTGACTGGAGTGACTACTCATGGTGACGTTAGAGGACGTTGCCCCATAAGAGCGGTACCGACACGCACACACGTGGACCCATGTTTGACCGCCACCTCGAGGTCGCTGGACATTCCCGCTGACAGCTCGAGGCGCTGCTGGTAGTCGTGTTGTACCCGTTGGTGTTCGGCCGAAAAACGTGCGAAGGCGTCGTCGGGATCGGATCCCAGCGGCGGGATTGCCATCAGCCCGACGAAACTCAGTCCCTCGGCGGCGTTGGCCGCGGCGCACAGCTCGTCGATGCGATCCTGCCTGTCGACGTCGACACCGCTCCGCTTCTCATCGCCGTCGAGGCTGAGTTGGATGTAGACCCGCAGCGGCTCGGCCCGCCGGCCGTCGGACAGCGCCTCGGCCGCGGCGCGGTCCAGGGCGGTGATCAGCTTCTCGCTGTCGATGGAGTGCGCGGCGTAGGCCCAGTCCGCAATCGAGCGCGCTTTGTTGCGCTGGATCCGCCCGACCATATGCCAGCGAATCGGCACCGAACCCGACATTGTGCGCACTTCGGCCGCTTTATTCGACGCTTCCTGTTCGCGCGACTCGCCAAATGCCGCGCACCCTAAACGCGTCAAAATATATACATCGGTGGCCGGAAAGAATTTCGTAATCGGGAGCAATTCAATTTCGTCGATATTGCGTCCGGCGGCCTGCGCGGCGTGTGCGAGCCGAGCCTGCACGGCAGTCAGCGCGTCGGCGAGTTCGAGTTCGCGGGCGGTCGTCACAGTGCTCTTCGGGTTCATTCCATCCACACCAACGACGCAAGACGTCCAGTCGGGTTGTCCCGTCGATGGCTGAAGAGCATCTTGTCCTCGACCGTGCAGCGCGGATCGATGTCGATGGCCGAGATGCCCAAATCCGTTAATTGCCGGGCGATTCCGGCCCGCAGGTCCAGCCCCGGAGTGCCGCGAGACGTTGTCGTGCGACTGCCCGGCAGGTCCGCCTCCACCTCAGCCGCCATCGCAGCGGGCACCTCGTAATTGCGCCCGCTGACGGCGGGGCCCAACAGCACCGAGATGTCCTGCACTTTGGCGCCAAGGTCCAGCATCGCTTCGACGGCCCGCGCCACGACTCCTTTCTGAGCGCCGACGCGCCCGGCGTGCACCCCCGCCACGACGCCGGCCCGCGCGTCGCCCATTAATACCGGAACGCAATCGGCGGTCACCACCGCCAAAGCCAATCGCGGTGCGGTGGTCACCAATGCGTCGGTATTGTCCACCGCCGATCCAACCGCGGCGTCGACGACCACGACGCGATCGCCGTGCACTTGGTTCATCCAGACCACGCCGTCGCCGCCAAGCCCGATCGCGGTGCCCAGCCGCTTGCGGTTGGCGGCGACCGCGCCGGGATCGTCGCCGACGTGGTCGCCGAGATTGAAGGTGTCGAATGGCGGCGCAGATGCGCCGCCGGCGCGGGTGGTGGTCACGCGCCGTATGCGAACGGTCACGATCGCCAGTATGGGCGCGCGGGTCAGTGGCGCATGAAGGGCGGCACGTCGACATCGTCGTCGTCGTCGCCACCGATGCTGACGGTCGCACCGTTGGTGTGCACCGGCACGCTGGCCGCGTCGACCGGCTCGAAAAGCGCGGTGCTCACCTTGCCCGCCTTGCCGGGCTCGATGGTCTGCGCGCCAACGACTGGTCTTCGACCGGGCCCGCTCGCCTCGAAGCCCGCCGCGATCACCGTCACGCGGACTTCGTCGCCGAGCGAGTCGTCGATGACCGTGCCGAAGATGATGTTGGCCTCGAGGTGCGCAGCTTCCTGCACCAGCGAGGCCGCCTCGTTGATCTCGAAAAGACCGAGGTCGCTGCCGCCGGCGATCGACATCAGCACGCCCTGAGCGCCTTCCATCGACGCCTCGAGCAGCGGTGAGTTGATCGCGATCTCCGCGGCCTTGAGCGCCCGGCCGTCGCCACGCGCCGAGCCGATGCCCATCAACGCCGTGCCCGCGCCGCTCATGATGCCCTTGACGTCGGCGAAGTCGACGTTGATCAGGCCAGGGGTGGTGATCAGGTCGGTGATGCCCTGCACGCCGTTGAGCAGCACTTCGTCGGCACTGCGGAACGCGTCCATCAGCGACACCGCGGCATCGCCCATCTGCAGCAGCCGGTCGTTGGGGATGACGATCAGCGTGTCGCAGCTTTCCCGCAGCGAGGTGATGCCGGTCTCGGCCTGGTTGCTTCTGCGCTTGCCCTCGAAGGAGAACGGCCGTGTCACCACGCCGACGGTCAGCGCCCCGAGCTTGCGGGCGATGGTCGCGACGACGGGCGCACCACCCGTGCCGGTGCCGCCGCCTTCGCCGGCCGTGACGAACACCATGTCGGCGCCGCGCAGCAGCTCCTCGATGTCATCCTTGGCGTCCTCGGCGGCCTTGCGCCCGACTTCAGGGTCGGCGCCTGCGCCCAGCCCGCGGGTGCTGTCGCGGCCGACGTCGAGCTTGACGTCCGCGTCGCTCATCAGCAGCGCCTGCGCGTCTGTGTTGATGGCGATGAACTCGACGCCCTTGAGGCCCTGCTCGATCATCCGGTTGACGGCATTGACGCCGCCGCCGCCGATGCCGACCACCTTGATGACGGCGAGGTAGTTGTGCGGGGGGGTCATCGCGATCGCCCTTCCTGCCTGGTTGTCTGTCTAAGTGCCGAACGGCTTGGCAAACTCTCAACCTCAACCAGAGGGTTATAGTTATGTCAAGTTGTTCCGCGCAACCAGAACGGTAGGGCGAGGCCGCGAGGTATCGATGCAGGCGCGCCGACACGCGCGTCAAGAATTTTCGCGCAAAGTTTGAGTCCGGTCCGCCCCGCGCGCAGCGGCGTTGCTGCCACAATCACCCCCATGATCATCCGCAACGTCGCGATCGCACTTGTCGCAGCAGCACTTCTGGCGGGCTGTGGGTCCGACACCGCCCCTGCCCCACCGCAGTCGCCGACCCCGACCGCGTCGGACGAGGAGCAGATCCGCGAAGTGCTCGGCAAAGCCACGGAGGCGACCGGATCCTGGGACGCGGCGAAGATGGCCGAGTTGTCGTGCGAGAAGTACAGCAGCGAAGAGGGTGCATTTGACGGCATGGTCCCGCCGATGAGCACGTTCCCCGCGGACACCGTGACGGCCATGGGCGCGGAGACCTTCGCCAACAACTTGACCGAGCAGTTCGCCGGGGCGGCGCCCGAATCGACGCGAGCGGTGGCCGACGCGGTGATCGCCGGGGACGAAGCCGCCTATTTAGCGGCGATGAAGGACGTCATGCAGCAGAGCATGACGCTGCGCCTCGACAAAGTGGAGAACATCGTCGTCACGGGCGACACCGCGACGGCGGACGTCACGATCACCGCGATCATCGGCGGACAACAGGAACAGACCCAAAGCGACAAGGCCGAGCTGGTCAAGGAGGACGGCGAGTGGAAGGACTGCACCCCGGCCCCTACGGGGTAGCCGCCTACTTGACCGTCGGCAGGTCCGGGCTGGACACGTCGTAGGTCTGGCCCGGCTGGGTGAGCAGCGCTCCGAGTTTGAGCGCCTTCTCCTCGGTGCGATCGGTGGTGCCCCACACCACAACCCGACCGTCGGTCAAGGTGAGCGTGATCGCGGCGACCGACGGCGCCGAGATGCGACCGACCTGCCCGGCCACCTCCGGCCGAAGTGACGTCATGACGGTCAGCGCGGCCTTGGTCGCCGGATCGCTTGGCCCGGGATTCTCGGCGTCGAGGAACGGCACGCCGGGTCCAGGAGGCGCCGTCGCGAAATCCACTCCGTCGCGGTCGAATAGGTGCGGGCCATCGGGAAAGTCCTTGACCACCACCGGCACACGTTCGATCACGGTGATCCGCAGCGTCGAAGGGTACTGGCGCTGGACCCTGGCGCTGCCGACGCGCCGGATCGCGGCCACCCGCTCGGCGACGGCGTCGGTGTCGACCTGGAGCAGCGGCGTCCCCGACTGCACCGCGGCCGACGCGACGACCTCCTCCTGTGACACCGCGCCAAGCCCCGTCACCACGATGTCGCGCGCCGACATGATCGGCGTGAAGTACAGCAGCAGGCCAAGACCGACCACCACGACACTGAGCAGGGCCGTCCACATCAGCACCTTGAGGCCCCGAACCGCGCCGCGGTTAAGCCGTTTCATCTCATCGGGCGCCTTGCCCAAGGTCCGCCGCTTGGCCTCGCGGCGCGCGTCCTCGATCGCGGTGGCCCTGGCCTGGGCGGCACGCCGTTCCTCACGTTCCCTGCGTGCCCGGCGTCGGGGTCCCTCGTAATCGTCGGCGGCCGCGGGTGGCAGCACCGGCTCGGTGGTCTCCTGCGTGTCGGCTTCCGGCGTCTGGCTGTCGGTCGGTTCGGTCATCGAAACGCCGTCCCCGACCGGCCGCCCGGGGCGCTGCGATTGGCCTTGACCTGCAGCGCCGCCAGAATCTCCTGACCAAGCATGGTGACGTCGCCTGCGCCCATCGTCACCACGACGTCGCCGGTGTCGGCGGCCTCGGCGACCCTCTCGGCGACCGTCGAGAGATCCGGCAGGTAGGTCACCGGCACGCTGACGTGCTCGGCGACCGTGGCACCGCTCACCCCGGCTAGGGGTTGCTCGCGCGCGCCGTACACGTCCAGCACGAACACCTCGTCGGCCACACTCAGCGCTTCGCCGAATTCGCGTGCGAAAGTCTGTGTCCGCGAATACAAATGGGGTTGGAACACCGCGATCGACCGTCCCGGCCCGCCGGCCTGCTGGACCACCGTCCGCAACGTGGCCAGCTCAACGCGGACCTCAGTCGGATGGTGCGCATAGTCGTCGAAGACTCGCACGCCGTTGGCGGTGCCCACCAACTCCAAGCGACGGCGCACACCCTCGAACCCGGCCAGCCCGTCGAGCACCGCCTCGGTGGGCGCGCCGACCTGCATCGCGGCCAGCAGGGCGCCCAGCGCGTTGAGCGCCATGTGACGACCCGGCACCGCCAGGCGCATCACCAGCGGATGGGACTTACCGGCCAGCGCAATGTGTGCCACCGCGCCGGTACCCTGCTGCTCCCAGTTCACCAGCGTCCCGGCCAGGTCATCCGCGTGGCTGCCGTAGCGCAAGACATTGATGCCCAGCGCCTCGGTGCGCTCGGCCAGCGCCGCCGCACCCGGATCGTCAGTGCAAACCACAAGCGAGCCACCGGGTTTGATCCGTTCGGCGAAGTCATCGAACACCGCGCGGTACGCCTCGACGGTGCCGAAGAAGTCCAAATGGTCGGCCTCGATGTTGGTCACCATGGCGACGTCGGGGTTGTACTCCAGCAGCGAGCCGTCGCTTTCGTCGGCCTCGGCGACGAAGCAGTCACCGCTGCCGTGGTGCGCGTTGGTGCCAGCTTCGCCGAGGTCACCGCCGACCGCGAACGACGGGTCAAACCCGCTGTGCTGCAAGGCCACAATGAGCATCGAAGTGGTGGTGGTCTTGCCGTGCGTACCGGTGACCATCAGCGTGGTGTGTCCGGTCATCAGCTTGGCCAGCACAACCGGGCGCAGGATCACCGGGATGCCGCGGCGCCGCGCCTCGACCAGTTCGGGGTTGGTCTTGGGAATCGCGGCATGGGTGGTGACCACGGCCGTCGGTCCGCCAGGCAGCATGTCGAGTGACGACTCGTCGTGTCCGATGCGAATGGCCGCACCGCGGGCGCGCAGTGCGACCACCCCGCGCGACTCCTTGGCATCCGATCCCGAGACCAGGCCGCCGCGGTCAAGCAGGATTCTGGCGATACCCGACATGCCGGCTCCCCCGATGCCGACCATATGCACCCGCTGCAGTTCGTCGGGCAGTGACTTCGCGTTCATGGCAACCGCTTTCGACCGTTGCGAGCAACCTCGATGGCCACCTCGGCGACCCGTTGCGCGGCGTCCCGATGCCCTGCCAACGCCGCCGCCGCCGTCATCGCCTGCAAACGGGCTCCGTCGTTGAGAATGGCAGGGATGGTTTCGGCGACAAACGATCGGGCCAGGTCGGCGTCGTCCGCGAGGAGCCCTCCGCCTGCGTTGACCACCGGCAGCGCGTTGAGTCGCTGTTCACCATTGCCGATCGGCAGCGGGATGTACACCGCGGGCAGGCCGACCGCGGTCACCTCGGCCACGGTCATCGCCCCCGAGCGACACATGGCCAGGTCGGCAGCGGCATACGCCAGGTCCATCCGGTCCAGGTACGGCACCGCGACATACGGCGGATCGCCGTCTGCCGGGTCGCGCAGGTCAAGGGTGTTCTTCGGCCCGTGCGCGTGCAACACCGAAACGCCGGCAGCGGCAAGGTCTTTGGCAGCAGCCGCGACGGCGCGGTTGATCGACTGGGCACCTTGGGAGCCACCGAACACCAGCAGCACCCGTGCGTCCTCGGAGAACCCGAAGTGGGACCGCGCCTCGACCCGCAGCGCCGCCCGGTCCAACGAGGTGATCGCCGCCCGCACCGGCACGCCGACCACCTCGACATGGCGCAGGCCGGGATCGGGAACCGCCGAAAGCACCCGTTGCGCCATCCGCGCACCAACCCGGTTGGCCCAGCCGGCACTCGCGTTGGCCTCGTGCACGACCACAGGAACGCGCCTGCGCCTGCCAAGCCCGCCCCTGGCTGCCAGGTATGCAGGCAGCGCGACGTATCCCCCGAATCCGACGATCACATCGGCATCGACACTGTCGAGCACCGCCCTGGTCTGCCGTACCGCTCTGCGCACGCGCATGGGCAGCCGGATCAGATCCCCCGACGGCTTACGGGGCAGCGGCACCGGGGTGATGAGCTCGAGGTCGTATCCGCGTTCGGGCACCAGCCGGGTTTCCAGGCCGCGATGGGTGCCGAGCGCGGTGATGCGGACGTCAGGCTCGAGCGCGGTCAGCGCGTCCGCAACGGCCATCGCGGGTTCGACATGCCCCGCTGTGCCGCCACCCGCGAGGACGACGGAAATATTCACCCGATTAACGCTGACCTTCCATGGCACGTGCCCGTCGGCCGTTTGAATTTCGGCCGCCTCCATGATGCCCTGAGCGTCGCACCGACCGATCGGCCGGATGGGGTTTGCGCCGGTTGTCCTTGGCGGGCTTGCGGTCGGGCTTGCGCGCGGCTTTGGCAGGCGGTTTGTCCGGGCGCGTCCGCAATCTGTCGCGCAGCGCCTCGGTGCGCGACGGCACGTACGGCGCGGGCAGCGGCAGCCGAAGCAGCCGGTTCACCCTGTCATCACGCCCTGCGCGCAGCGCCGCCACCGCCTCGGGTTCGTGTCTTGCCGCGTTCGCCATGATGCCGATCATCAATAGCGTTGTGGCCGTTGATGTTCCGCCAGCCGAGATCAGCGGCAGCTGCAGGCCGGTGACCGGCAGGAGCCCGACGACATAGCCGACGTTGATGAAGACCTGGCCCATGATCCACAGGGTCGCGGTGGCGGTGAGCAGGCGAAGGAACGGGTCGGCGGAGCGCCGCGCGATGCGCATGCCGGTATACGCGAACAAGCCGAACAGGCAGAGCAGCCCCACCGCGCCGACGAAGCCGAGCTCCTCACCGATGATCGCGAAGATGAAGTCGTTGTGGGCGTTGGGCAGGTAGTTCCATTTAGCGCTGCCCTGACCAAGCCCGTCGCCGAACACACCGCCGTTGGCCAGCGCGAACCGGGCCTGCCGGGCCTGATAGCCCGAGCCCTGCGCGTCCGCGGCGGGATTCAGCCAGGACTGGACGCGCGCGGAGCGGTAGCCCTCGGCCATGGCCAGTACCGCCGCCGACAACACGACCGCGACCAGTGAGGACAGGAACACTCGCAGCGGAAGGCCCGCGTACCAGAGCAGGCCGAGCAGGATGATGCCCAGCGACACTGTCTGCCCGAGGTCGGGCTGGGCGACGATGAGCGCCAGCGCGATGACCGCTGCGGGCACCAGCGGGATCAGCATCTCGCGCAGCGACGCGTGTTCGAGTCGCCGCGCCGCCAATATGTGCGCACCCCAGATGGCGAACGCGATCTTGGCCAGTTCGGACGGCTGCATGGACAATCCCGACACCACGAACCAGCCGCGAGACCCGTTGGCCACCTTGCCGATTCCGGGGATCAGCACCAGGATCAGCAGCACAATGGTGAGGGCGAATCCGGAGAACGCCAGGCTGCGCATCAGCTGCACCGGCATCCGCAGTGCGATGTAGAACGCGACGAGCCCGACGAGCGTCCACAGCACCTGCTTGGCGAAGACCACCCACGGCGACCCGTCCTGGTCGTACGAATACACCCCAGAGGCGGACAGCACCATGATCAGGCCCAGCGTGGTGAGCAGGGCGGCGACCGCAATGATGAGGTGAAACGACGTCATCGGCCTGCCCAGCCAGGCACCGAACCGGGTACGTGGCCCACGGGCAACGGCTTCGGTGGCCGCCTCGGCCGCTACCTCCTGAACGGCCGCGTTGGTTCTCCGGTGTCTCAACCGGGTCAGGATGTTGCTCACGGTCGCTTACCGGGTTGCTGCGCGCACGGCCGAGGCGAACGCATCGCCGCGGTGGCCGTAGCTGCTGAACTGGTCGAAGGATGCGCCGGCCGGAGCCAGCAGCACGGTGTCGCCGGGTCTTGCCAGGCCGCGCGCGGCGTCGACGACGGCCGTCATGACCGCATCGCCGACGGTCTCCTCCCCCACTTCGATCACTCGAGTCACAGAGTGCACACCTGACTCAGTTGTCTCAAACACCCCAGAATCCTCCCCCGTCACAAGCTCGACGACGGGGACATCCGGGGCGTGTCGCAATAACGCCTCGGCGACCAGCGACCGATCGCGACCGATCAAAACGACTCCGACCAGCCGATTCGCCACCTGTTGTACCAGTTCGGCGACCGAGGCACCCTTGAGAAGACCGCCGGCCACCCACACCACCCGCGGGTAGGCGGCGATGGACGCCTGCGCGGCATGGGGGTTGGTCGCCTTGGAGTCGTCGACAAAGGTGACGCCGTCGACTGTCGCGACCACCTCGGCCCGGTGCCTGCCCAGCTCGAACCCGGCCAGCGCGTCGGCGATGGCGGCCGGCGCGACGCCGACGGAGCGGGCAAGTGCTGCCGCCCCCAGGGCGTTGAGCACGCCGACCGGGCCCGCCACCGGTATCGAGGCCGTCTGCGCCAACGCGACACCGTCGCCGAATGCATTGTCGACAAGCATGCCGTCGCGGACGCCAAGTTCGCCCGGGGCCGGTTCGCCGAGCCGGAAGCCGATCCGCACCGGCGCGCCTGCGGTGTCCAGCAGCGCGGAAGCGACCGGATCGTCCAGCCCGACGACCGCAACGCCGCCGTTCAGTACGCGGGCCTTATCGCGGGCGTAGTCCTCGAGCGTGCCATGCCAGTCCAGGTGGTCCTCGGCGACGTTGAGCACCACCCCCGCCTCTGGGCGCAGCGAGGGCGCCCAGTGCAACTGGAAGCTCGACAGCTCGACGGCCAGCAGGTCGGACGGTTCTGCCAGCACGTCGAGCACCGGGTTGCCGATGTTGCCGCACAGCAGGGCGCGCCGCCCGTCCGCGGTCAGCATCGCGTGCAGCATCGAGGTGGTCGTGGTCTTGCCGTTGGTGCCGGTGACCACCAGCCAGCGCCGCGGCGGCCCGAACCACGCGGCCCTGTCGAGCCGCCACGCGAGCTCGACGTCACCCCAGATCGGAACGCCTGCCGCGGCAGCTGCGGCCAGTACCGGCGTGGACGGCGCGAAGCCGGGACTGGTGACGACGAGGGCGTAGTCGCCGATGTGTGCCTGCGCGTCCTCGGTGGTGACCACGGTCGCCGGCGTGATGAGCCGCTGCAGCGCAAGGGGGTCGTCGTCGCAGATGGTCAGCCGCACCCCCGTCGGCTCCAGCACGGCACTCACCGAGCGCCCGGTTATGCCTGCGCCGGTTATCAGTACGCGCGCGCCAGGAGCCAACGGGTGCATGTCAGGCCCCGACGGTCGTCAGCCACTCGCTGTAGAAGAGCGCAACGCCGAGTCCGCACGCGATCGCGGTGAGCAACCAGAACCGGATGATGACCGTCGTTTCCGCCCAGCCGACCAGCTCGAAATGGTGATGGAACGGCGCCATCCGGAAGACCCGGCGCCCGGTCGTGCGGAACGCCATGATCTGCACGACGACCGACGTGACTTCGGCGACGAACAGTGCCCCGAGCACGACCGCCAGCATCTCGGTGCGGCTGGTCACCGACAGCCCGGCAATGATGCCGCCGAGCGCCAGCGAGCCGGTGTCGCCCATGAAGATCTTGGCAGGCGCGGCGTTCCACCACAGAAAGCCGATGCATGCGCCCGCGGTGGCCGCGGCGATGATCGCCAGATCCAGCGGGTCGCGCACGTTGTAGCAGCCCAGTCCGGGGCTGACGGCGCATTCGTTGCGGAACTGCCAGAACGTGATCAGCACATAGGCCGCGCAGACCATCGCCATCGCGCCCGCGGCAAGGCCGTCGAGGCCGTCAGTGAAGTTCACCGCGTTGGACCACGCGTACACGATCGTGATGCAGAACAGCACGAACAGCGCGGGAGGCAATGTGACAGTGGCGATTTCGCGCACGTAGGACAATTCGGGACTGCCAGGGGTCAGCCCGTCGGCATTGCGGAACTGCAAAGCGAGCACGCCGAACAACACCGCGGCGGTGATCTGGCCGACGGTCTTGGCGGTCTTGTTCAGGCCGAGGTTGCGCGAGCGGCGGATCTTGATCAGATCGTCGATGAAGCCGACCGCGCCAAGCGCGGTGGCAAGGAATAGCACCAGTAGTCCCGACGCCGAGGGGCCGCGGCCGTCCATGACCACCCCGACCAGGTGGGTGCCCAGATAGCTGGCCCAGATGCCCGCCAGGATGGCCACCCCACCCATCGACGGCGTTCCGCGCTTCCTGTGGTGACTCGGCGGTCCGTCCTCGCGGATCTCGTGACCGAACCCCTGCCGGGTGAACAACCGGATCAGCACAGGGGTGAGCAGGATCGAGACCGTCAGCGCGATGCCGACGGCGATGAGGATCTGTCTCATCCGCGAACGTCCTCGGTCACAAGGGCATCGCCGAGCGCACCGAGGCCCGCGGCGTTCGAGGCCTTCACCAGCACCACGTCACCGGGCTGGAGCTCAGCCCGCAGCAATGCCAGTGCGGCCGCGGCGTCGGGCACCATGCTGGCCTCCGACCCCCACGATCCCTCCATCACCGCCCCGTGGTGCATGGCGCTCATAGCCCTCCCGGTTCCCACGACGACGAGTCGTGACACATCTAAGCGCACCGCGAGTCGGCCGATGCGGTCATGTTCGGATATCGCGTCGTCACCGAGTTCGGCCATCTCGCCGAGCACCGCCCAACTGCGCCGTGCGCCACCGGCGTCGCGGGCGATCGCGGCCAGGGCTTTCAGCCCGGCCCGCATCGAGTCCGGGTTGGCGTTGTAGGCGTCGTTGATGACCGTGACGCCGTCACCGCGGGTGGCGACCTGCATGCGGTTCTTGGACACCGGTCCCGCGGCGGCCAGCGCGGCAGCCACCTGCTCGAGGCCGGCCCCGCATTCCAGTGCGACCGCTGCCGCGCACAGCGCGTTGGCCACCTGGTGTTCACCGTGCACGGCCAGCGAGACGTCGACCTCGTCGTCCCCTGCGTGCAGCGTGAATCGAGGGCGGGCCAGTTCATCGAGCACCACCGGTCCGGCCCACACGTCCGCGCCCTTGGCCCGCGATACCCGCACCACCCGCGCGGCGGTCTGGCCGGCCATCGCGGCCACGGCCGTGTCGTCGACGTTGAGGATCACCACACCGGACGACGGAACAGATTGGGGCAGTTCGGCTTTGGTAGCGGCGATGGCTTCCCGCGAGCCGAACTCGCCGAGATGGGCGGTTCCGACGTTGAGCACCACCGCGATTGCCGGAGGGGCGATGGCGGCCAGCGAGGCGATGTTGCCCGGGTGGCGCGCCGACATCTCCAGCACGAGATAGTCGGTGGCCTCGGTCGACCGCAACACCGTCCACGGGTGGCCGAGTTCGTTGTTGAACGAGCCTGGCGGCGCGATCACCTGACCGAGCGGCGCGAGCACAGCGGCGAGCAGATCCTTTGTCGACGTCTTGCCCGACGAGCCGGTGATGCCGACGATGGTCAACCCGCCTGCCACCAACTCGGCCGCCACCGCCGACGCCAGCGCAGCCAGCGCCGCAAGCACCGCGGCCCCTGCGCCGTCGGTGTCGTGTTCGAGCACGCTGGCCGAAGCATGGATTCTGTCGCGGCGGGAACTGGGCTTGACAATGATCGCGGGCACCCCAACCGGCCGCGCGGCCAGCACAGCGGCCGCACCCGCAGCCGCCGCGGCAGCGGCGAAGTCGTGGCCATCCGAGTGCGCGCCAGGCAGCGCGAGGAACAGCCCGCCCGGTGTCACCGCCCGCGAATCGAATTCGACCGTGCCCGTGACGCGGGTCGCCGCGGCGTCCTGCGGTGAGATGTCGGCCAGCTCGCCGCCGACGATCTCGGCGATCTGGGCGATGGAGAGCTCGATCATGACCGGCTCTCCAGGGCAAGGGCGAGCTCGTCGCGATCGTCGAAGGGCCGCGTCTGCCCGCGGCTGGTCTGGCCCGCCTCGTGACCCTTTCCGGCGATCAGCACCGCATCGCCGGGCGCCGCCCATGCGACGGCGTAGTCGATCGCCTCGCGGCGGTCGCCGATCTCGACGACCTTGGCGGTGCCGCCCGCCGCGCCTGCCATGATCGCCGCCCTGATCGCGGCGGGTTCCTCGTCGCGGGGATTGTCGTCGGTGATCACGACGAGGTCGGCCAGTTCGGCGGCGACGCTGCCCATCGGCGCCCGTTTTCCGGGATCCCGGTTGCCGCCGGCGCCGAACACCACCGCAAGCCTGCCCGTGCCCTGCTCCCTCAGCGTCTCGAGTACCGCGCGCAGTGCGCCCGGCTTGTGCGCGTAGTCGACAAGCGCGAGAAAGCCCTGCCCGCGGTCGATCGGTTCCAGCCGGCCAGGCACGGTTGCGGTGCGCAGTCCCGGCGTGGCCTGCTCCGGAGACACCCCGACGGCGTCGAGCAGCGCCGCGGCCAGCAGACAGTTGGCGACGTTGTACCGGCCCGGCAGCCCGATCCGCAGCCCGTGATGGACGCCTGCGGGGTCGACCGCGAAGAACTCCTGCGCGCCGCGATCCACGGTCACGATGTCCTCGGCCCGCCAATCCGCATCTGCGCCGGTCACGCTGACGGACACCGGGTCGTGTGCGAGCGCGGCCATGGCTCGGCCGGCGTCGTCGTCGATGCACACCACCGAAACGCTTGCGTGCGTAGGAGATTGGGGATCGAACAGCCGCGCCTTGGCGTCGAAGTAGTCGTCCATCGTCGGGTGGAAGTCGAGGTGGTCGCGCGACAGGTTGGTGAAGCCGCCGACCGCGAATTTCACGCCGTCGACCCGGCCGAGAGTGAGCGCGTGGCTGGACACCTCCATCACCACGGTGTCGACGCCCGCCTCCAGCATCGCCGCCAGCAGCGCCTGCAGCTCGGGCGCCTCGGGTGTGGTCAGCGCGCTGGGCTGATCGCGCCCGTCGATCCGCATGCCGACCGTGCCGATCAGGCCTGCCACCCGCCCAGCGGACCGCAATCCTGCCTCGACCAGATAGGTCGTCGTGGTCTTACCGGAGGTTCCGGTGACCCCGATGACGCGCAGCCGCTCGGAAGGATGGCCGTAGACCGTGGCGGCCAGCTCGCCGAGCACAGACCGCGGATCAGGGTGGATCAGCACCGGTACGTCCACGCCATCGTCCACCAGCTCGGCGCCTGCAGCGTCAGTGAGCACCGCGACCGCGCCGCGCGCCACCGCGTCCGATGCGTAACGACCGCCATGCGACGACGCGCCGGGAAGGGCCGCGAACAGGTCGCCCGCCCGCGCATCCTGACCACGCAGCGTCACACCGGTGATCAGGATGTCTTGCACCGTGCCTGGCCCCGCGGGCACCGCGCCCACCTGCTCGGCCAGCGGCCCGAGGGCGCGGCCGACAGGATGGGTGGGACGCAGGTTCATGGCGGATGACACAGTACCGGCCGCCCGCAGGGCCGCCTTTCGGCTCAGCCGGCTTGCAGCGTGAGCGGCGGACCGGGATCGACCGAGAGCGGCACGTTCTCCCGCTGCAACAGCCACGACGTGATGTTGTGGAACAGCGGCGCCGCCGTCGTTCCGCGCTGGCCGTCGGCCGTGCGTTGAGGGTTGTCCATCATCACGCCGACGACATAGCGAGGGTCGTCGGTGGTGGCGATTCCCGCGAACGTGATCCAGTAAACCTCGTCGTAGTAGCAGCCGCAGCCGGGGTTGATCTGCTGTGCGGTGCCGGTCTTGCCGGAGATCTGATAGCCCTCGACGGCGGCCTGTGGCCCGGTGCCCTGCTGATCGCCAGTCGGATCGCGTTGCACCGTCGATCTCAGCATCTCCCGCACGGTCTTCGCGGTCTGCGCCGAGACGACCTGTACGCCTTCGGGCCGGGGTTCGGACACCTCGGAGCCGTCGGGAGCGACGGTGGTCTTGATGATGCGCGGCGGGATTCGCACGCCGTCGTTGGCGATGGCCTGGTACATGCCGGTCATCTGCAGCAGGGTCATCGAAAGACCTTGTCCGATAGGCAGGTTGGCGAAGGTGCTGCCCGACCACTGATCGATCGGCGGCACCAAGCCGGCACTCTCGCCAGGCAGCCCGACACCGGTGCGCTGGCCAAGACCGAACTTGCGCAACATCTCCGCATACCGCTCAGGACCGAGCCGCTGGGACAGCATCAGCGTCCCGACGTTGGACGACTTACCGAAGATGCCGGTGGTGGTGTAGGGCATGGTGCCGTGTTCCCACGCGTCGGAGACGGTGACTCCGCCCATGTCGATGGAGCCGGGCACCTGCAGGACCTCGTCGGGATTGGAAAGCCCGTATTCGATCACCGATGCCGCGGTGACGATCTTGTTGACCGAGCCCGGCTCGAACGGTGATGACACCGAAGGGTTTCCGAGTTCACGGTCTTCTTGGCGGCTGATGTCCTGCGCGGGGTCGAATGTGTTGTCGTTGGCCATCGCGAGGACTTCGCCGGTCTTCGCGTCGAGCACGACGGCAGACACGTTTTTCGCACCGGACAGGCTCTTGGCCTGTTGAACCTGCTGCTGGACATAGAACTGGATGTCGTCGTCGATGGTCAGCACCACCGTGGAACCGTCGACGGAGTCGTGCCGGTTGCGATAGCTGCCGGGGATCACCACACCGTCCGAGCCCCTGTCATAGGTGATCGAACCGTCGGTGCCCGCCAGTGCGGCGTCCAGCGAATCCTCAAGTCCCAGAAGGCCGTGACCGTCCCAGTCGATGCCGCCGACGATGTTGGCCGCCAGCGATCCCGCGGGATACTGGCGCAGATCCTGGCGCTCCGAACCGACTTCGGCGAACTTGGTGGTGATCGCGTCGGCGATGGCTGGGTCGACGGCGCGCGCCAGGTACACGAACGACTCGTTGCTCCTGAGCTTCTTCAGCACGGCGTTGGCGTCGGGCTTGTTGTTGAGCCGCAGCGCCACCTCGGCGGCGATATCCCGCAACCGCCGGTCGGGGTCCGGCGCCTCAGCGGATTTCGCCCTCGCCTCACTCAACTGCTTGCGGATCTTGACCGGCTGGAAGGTCAACGCACGCGCTTCGATGGTGAAGGCGAGCTTGTCGTGGTTGCGGTCGACGATCGAACCACGCACCGCCTGCTCGACGTCGGTGACCTTGAGCTGGCTTGCCGCCTCGGCCCGCAGACCGGCCGCGCGCGGCACCTGCAGCGAGAACAGCTGGGCGGCCGCGACGACCAACAGCAAGAAGATGACGCCGTTGCCGGTGCGATGCCGGAACACGAACGACGCGCTGCGCAAACCACCTTCGGTGACCGCGACCCTGGTCCGCCTGGCGCGCGCTGATCGTTCCTGCGCTTGCGGTTGCTTGCCGGCGCTCTGGCGTGCCTTCGGCTTTCCCGCGCGACGGCCCCGGCTGTCGCCGCCGCTCATACGGGCGGTGCCATCGAAGGCTGGGCGGGTCCCAATGCGGGCGTTTGTCCGCCCACCGCGTGCGGAACCTCGCCCGCGGGCGGCACCACGGCGGCCGGCGGTGCCATCAACGGCACGGCGGGCGCGACCGGGGCCGAGAGCTCGGCGCCGGGAACCTGCGGCTGCGGAATCCGCGGCGGCACCCGCACGGTGACCTCGCGCGGTTCGACAACCTTTGGCGCGGGAGGTGACGGAGGAGGCGGCGGAACCTCGTCGGGCAGCGGGGTGTTCAGCGGCGGCGGCGGAACACCTTCGGCCGGTCGTGGCGTGCCGACGACCACCCAGTTGCCCGCGGGATCCTGCACGAGGTGCGCCGTGTCACGCGACGGGATCATGCCGAGGTCGCGGGCCGCCTCGGCGAGCGCGGGCGCGGCCTGCGCCTCGAGCACGTCGCGCTCGAGGGCCTCCTTCTGCAGCAGCAGCGCCTGGTTGGTCTCACGGGCGTTGCTCAGCTGGTATGAGCGCTCTGCGGCGTCGGTCGAAAGCCACAGCGTGACACCGAGTCCAAGGCCAAGCGATCCGATGACAAGAACCACGAACGGCACCCTTGCGACCAGGGTGCGGGGGTTCAGCTCGATCGACGCCAGTCTGACGATGATCCGCTCGCGAAGGGGTGGCCGAATGACCTTGGGCGCCTTGGCTTTACGCGCCTTGGCCCTGGCTTTTGCCTGGCCGGCGCTCTTGGGCCGCGCGGGTGTTTCGGCCTGCCGAGGGATCGGACCTGTCTGTGGCGCCGAACGCTGCGGGCGCTGTTCACGCGCCGGATTGCGCCTGCGCGACGGTGCGTCACCGGGACGGTGCCCGCTTGTGCGGGTTGCCTGCCGCGGTTTGCGTCGTGGCTCGTCGCTGGTGCGTTCGGGCGCTGCTCGCTTGGTCTGCTTGGTCCTCATGGTTGTCCCCCAACCTTTTCCAGTGCCCGTAGCCGCACTGACGCGCTACGCGGATTGAGCTCGATCTCCTGGGTGCCCGCGCGCTCGGCACCGCGGGTCAATGCGACGAATTCCGGTTCGTGTCCCGGTAATTCGACGGGCAGGCCGGGCGGAGTCCGCGACGCCGTTGCGGCGGCGAACTGGTTCTTCACGATGCGGTCTTCCAGAGATTGGTAGGCCATCACCACGATTCGCCCGCCGGACGCCAGTGCCCCTAATGCGGCTGGCAACGCGGCACGCAGCGAATCCAGCTCACCGTTGACGACGATGCGCAGCGCCTGGAAGGTTCGCTTGGCCGGATGTCCGCCGGTGCGGCGGGCCGGTGCCGGGATGGCCTCGTACAACAACTCCACCAGCTCACCGGTGGTGGCGAACGGCTTGCGAGCCCGGCGGCGAACGATCTGGGCGGCGATGCGACTGGCGAACCGCTCCTCGCCGAACTCACGCAACATGCGCGAAAGCGCCCTTTCGTCGTATGTGTTGAGCACCTCGGCGGCGGTCAGCTCGGCGTCGGGATCCATTCGCATGTCCAGCGGCGCGTCGGATGCGTAGGAGAAGCCGCGTTCGGTGCGGTCCAACTGCATCGACGAAACCCCGAGGTCGAACAGGATGCCGTCCACTTCGCTTGCCCAGTAATCGGTTTCGGCCAGCACACCGCCGATGCCGTCGTATCGGGTGCGCACCAGCATGACGCGGTCGCCGAACCCGGACAGCCGTTCGCCCGCGATCCACAAGGCGTTCGGATCCCGGTCCAGCCCGATCACGCGAAGGCCTTCGAACTCGGTGAGGAAACGCTCGGTGTGCCCGCCAGCGCCAAGGGTTGCGTCGACGAGGACGGCGCCGGTGCCGTCGCGGTGCCGGCGGGTCAGCGCGGGCGTCAGCAGCTCGACACAGCGGTCGAGGAGTACGGGTACGTGCCCGTGGTCGGCAGTGCCTGGGGAATTCTGCGTCATCGCAACGCCTCCGATGAGGGCCCCTGCACCGAGGTCCCTGTCCGAGAGCGCGGTCCTGGCGTTGGGGAAGTACGCCAGGGCCGGTTCGGACAGAGGCCACGATGCACGGGCAACGTGCCGATCAATCGGCGGAACAACCTCCGCCTCAGATGATGTCGTGTAGAGCTTCATCGGTGGCCGCGGAGAAGTTTTCTTCGTGGGTCTCTTGGTACGACTGCCAAGCCTGGGCGTCCCAGATCTCCAGGTAGTCAACGGATCCGATCACCACGCACTCCTTGGCCAGGTTGGCGTAGCGACGGTGATCGGCAGAAAGGGTAATCCTGCCCTGCGCGTCGGGATGCTGTTCGTCGGTGGCTGCGGCCAGATTTCGCAGGAATGCGCGAGCTTCCGGATTGCTTCGCGACGCCTGCGACGCCCGTCGTGCCAGCTTCTCGAATTCCGTCCGCGGGTAGACGGCCAGGCTGTGGTCTTGGCTTTTCGTCACCATCAACCCTCCTGCCAGCGCGTCGCGGAACTTGGCGGGCAGCGTGAGCCGCCCTTTGTCATCGAGCTTCGGCGTGTAGGTGCCCAGAAACATCAGGCCACCTCCCTGCCGCTCCGGAGCCCCGGTCGCTCCGTTGCCGCCACTTTACCCCACAACGCCCCACTTCGCTCCATTTGATAGCAAAAGTTGCGCGCATGTCCCCACCACGACCCATATAGCTGGGGTTTTGGTTCCCGTGCCGGCCCGATCTAGCTGGCACGATCCAGGAAAGCCGCAGCTAGATGCGCATTTCCGAGGAGGTGGGGCGATGTGGGGCGCGAGCGGCGCCGAGCGTGTCGTCCGCGCACAAAAAATGGGGCAGCCCCAAGCGGGCTACCCCATTCGGTCCGGGTGGACCTACTCGTCGAAACGCTTGCGGAAGCGGTCCTCCATGCGGCTGGTGAACGAGCCGCCGGAACCCTTGGCACGCTTCTGCCGCGGCGCGCCTGGCTCGGAGCCGGGGCCCGAACGCTCGCGGCCACCAGCGACCCGAGGGCCGGTGATGGCGAAAACCACCCCGCCGAACATCACGATGAAACCGACAACGGACAACACCGGAAAGCCGCTGATCTGGGTGGCTGGGAACGCGACGCCCGAAACCAGCATCGCCAGACCGATAACGAAGAGAGCTGCACCCTGTAGACGGCGCCGTGCCGAGGGGGCGCGCAGGGTCCCGCCGCGAACGCTCGACGCGAACTTGGGATCCTCGGCATAGAGCGCGCTCTCGATCTGGTCGAGCATGCGCTGCTCATGATCGGAGAGTGGCATTCGTCCCTCCCTTTGCCGCCCGCGGCCATCGCGTTGTTCAAAATCGTGTCTGCCCGCATTCACGGACACCTAACAGTCATGATACGAGGTCAATCTGAGCCGTACCACCTAGTTCGCCGTCGATTGTATGACGTTGGGCACCGGTGCCGGCCAGCACGTCGCTCACTCGATAATGGTGTGACGACACCAGTGGACCGATAAGACAAGGACGGCCGAAGTTGGCGACGTTTCTCATCGAACTGTCGCCGAGCGCTATGCAACGACGACTCGGTGATGCGCTGGCCGTATATGTCGATGCCATGCGGTACCCGCGCGGCACTGAGGATCAGCGTGCGTCGATGTGGCTCGAACACACCCGCAGGGTCGGCTGGAAGGCCGTTGCCGCCGTCGAAGTGCCCGACGATTTCGACGGTTCGGCGGGTTTTTCGGACACCCCCATGGCCGCGGCGCCCATGCTCGGCGTCGCCTACGGGTACTGCGGTGCACCCGATCAATGGTGGCAACAGCAGGTCGTTCAGGGTCTGCATCGAGTCGGCACGGACCGCGCGCAGATCACCGACCTGATGACGAATTACTTCGAGCTGACCGAATTGCACATCGCACCGCGCGCTCAGGGCCGCGGCCTTGGTGAGGCGCTGGCCCGCAGGTTGCTGGCCGGCCGCGCAGAAGCCCACGTGCTGCTCTCGACGCCGGAGATCAACGGCGAGGCCAACCGGGCATGGCGACTGTATCGGCGGCTCGGCTTCACCGACATCATCCGCGGCTACCACTTCGCCGGTGATCCGCGCGCATTCGCGATCCTGGGCCGGGCGCTGCCGCTGGAAGCGGTGCGATCTGGCACGATGACCACGTGAGCGACCCCCGACCCAGCGGCCGAATCCGCCTGCTCACGGCAGTGGTGCTGCTGCTGATCGTCGTCCCGTTGGCGGCCGGTTGCGTACGCGTGCGGGCCTCGATCACCGTTTCGCCCGACGACAGGGTGTCCGGGCAGATCGTCGCGGCGGCAAAACCCCGCAATAACGACGACAAGGGGCCACAGCTGCTCAACAGCCTGCCGTTCGCCCAGAAGGTGGCGGTGTCGGAGTACAGCCGCGACGACTACGTCGGCTCGCAGGCCGTCTTCTCCGACCTGACATTCGCGGAGCTGCCACAGCTGGCGAACATGAACCGCGACGCCGCGGGCGTCGACATCTCGCTGCGCAGGGCGGGTGACCTGGTGATTCTCGAGGGCCGTGCGGACCTCACCTCCCTGGCCGACCCCGATGCCGACGTGTCGCTGTCGGTGGCATTTCCCGGCGAGGTCACCTCAACCAACGGCGATCAGGTGTCCGCAGAGGTCGTCGAATGGAAGCTGCGGCCAGGGGTGGTCAGCACGATGAACGCGCAGGCCCGCTACACCGATCCCAGCGCCCGGTCCTTCACGGGCGCGGCGATCTGGCTGGGGCTGGCCTCGCTCCTGGTGGCGGGAACCATCGGCGGACTGGCCTACTCCAGCAGGGACCGCTCCCCCCGGGTGGGCGAACCGCAGGACGAGCCGCGCTGACGTTCTACAAAACGCGTGCCACGCTCTAGTCTGAATGCACTCGGGGGCGAGTAATTTTCACTTCAGGAAAGGGGCGCCCGCTGAGCGTGGATGCCGCGGCACCGTCAGCCGTCGAGTTGGCCAGCGCCGTTACCGACCAATTGCGCAATTATCTCCGCGATCGCCGTCGCGACTGCGCGTATATAGGCACCGACTACGGCGAGCTGACCGCTGCACTAGAAGAGTTCGTGCTGCGCGGCGGCAAACGGCTGCGGCCGGCGTTCGCCTATTGGGGATGGCGCGCGGTCACCGACAGCGTCGAGAAGGTCCAACCGGAGATTTTCCGGCTGATCTCCGCACTGGAGCTGCTGCAGGCCTGCGCGCTCGTGCACGACGACGTCATCGACGCATCCGCGACCCGCCGCGGGCATCCGACCGTGCACCGACTGTTCGCCGATCATCACCGCGGCGGCAATTGGCACGGCTCATCGGACCAGTTCGGGTTATCGGCGGCCATCCTGCTCGGTGATCTCGCGCTGGTGTGGGCCGACGACATCGTCGCGACAGCGGATCTGCCGCTCGATGCGCACCGGCGGGTGCAGCGGGTCTGGGCGGCGATCCGCACCGAGGTGCTCGGTGGGCAATATCTGGACATCGTCGCGGAAGCCAGCGGTGCGGAGACGGTGGCGTCGGCGATGACGGTCAACATCTACAAGACCGCGTCGTACACCATCTCTCGGCCCTTGCAGCTCGGCGCTGCCGCGGCGGCTGACCGGCCCGACGTGCTCGCCGCGTTCCACGAGCTGGGCACCAGTCTCGGGGTGGCGTTCCAGCTGCGCGACGACGTGCTCGGCGTATTCGGCGACCCCGCGGTCACCGGCAAGCCGTCCGGCGACGACCTGCGGTCAGGTAAGCGCACGGTGCTGCTGGCCGAGGCGGTCGAGCGAGGCGAGAAGACGGATCCGATGGCGGCCAAGCTGTTGCGCACGTCCATCGGCACCGAACTGTCCGACCCGCAGGTCAAAGAGCTGTGCCAGGTCATCGAATCGGTCGGCGCGCTGGCCGCGGTGGAGGAGCGAATCGACGTGCTCACCCGCCGCTCGCTCGAGATCCTGTCCGCCGCACCGATCGACCCGCATGCCAAGGTGGGCCTCTCCGAGCTCGCCGGAATGGTCGCGAACCGGTCCGCCTAGGAGCATGACAACACCCACGCCCACGCAGGCCCCGAAAACCGGGCTGGCGCAGCATATCTCGCGACTGACAGCCTTCGCGACCTCGCCGGAAGCGCGGCCGGCGCGCCTTGGGTTCCTCGGCGCCGTGCTGATCACCACAGGAGGGCTCGGGGCAGGCAGCACGCGGTTGCATGATCCGCTGCTGGAATCGATACACCTGTCCTGGCTGCGGTTCGGGCATGGGCTGGTGCTCTCGTCGATTCTGCTGTGGGGCGGGGTGGCGCTCATGCTGGCCGCCTGGCTGTGTTTGGGCCGCAGGGTGATCGAGCGCACCGCGACCGAGTACACGATGATCGCCACGACGGGCTTCTGGCTGGCGCCGCTGTTGCTGAGCGTGCCCGTTTTCTCAAGGGACACCTATTCGTACCTCGCGCAGGGCGCACTGCTGCGCGACGGCTTCGATCCGTATGCGGTCGGCCCCATCGACAACCCGAACTCGTTGCTGGACAACGTGAGTCCGATCTGGACGACGACGACGGCCCCGTACGGGCCCGCCTTCATCCTCATCGCGAAGTTCGTCACGGTGCTGGTGGGCAACGACGTCGTCGCGGGCACCATGTTGTTGCGACTGTGCATGCTGCCTGGGCTGGCACTGCTGATCTGGGCGGCCCCGCGGGTGGCGCGCCATGTCGGTGCCAACGGGGCGGCGGCACTGTGGATCTGCGTGCTGAACCCACTGGTGATCATCCATCTGATGGGTGGCGTGCACAACGAGATGTTGATGGTCGGGTTGATGATGGCCGCGATCGCGCTGACGTTCTCGGGTCGGCACGTCGCGGGCGTGAGCCTGATCGCGGTCGCCGTGGCGGTGAAAGCCACGGCCGGACTGGCCCTTCCATTCATGGTGTGGGTGTGGACAAGAAGCCTTCGCGACCGCAGGGGGTACTCGCCGGTGAAGGCCTTCGCGGTGGCCACCGCGGCGTCGGCACTGATTTTCGCAGCGGTGTTCGCGGTGTTGTCGCTGGCGGCCGGTGTCGGCCTTGGCTGGCTGACCGCGCTGGCCGGGTCGGTGAAGATCATCAACTGGCTGACCGTGCCGACCGCGGTGGCGAACCTCGTCAACGTGCTCGGCGGCCTTTTCATCCCGGTGAACTTCTACGCTGTGCTCGATTTCGCCCGCATCGTCGGCATCGCGATCATCGCAATCTCACTTCCGTTGTTGTGGTGGCGGTTTCGCCACACCGACCGGGACGCGCTGATGGGTATCGCGTTGGTGATGGGCGTGGTGGTGCTCTTCGTTCCCGCGGCCCTGCCGTGGTACTACACCTGGCCGCTGGCGGTCGTGGCGGCACTGGCGCAGTCCCCCCAGTCGATCGCGATGATCGCCGGACTGTCCACGTGGATCACCGTGATCTGGAAACCCGATGGAGCACACGGCATGTACTCGTGGGTACACGTGCTGCTGGCCACCGCGTGTGCCGCGGGGGCGTGGTACTGGCTCAGTAAGCCATCGCCTGGGCCCGACGAACCACCTCGCGGGCCTGATGCGAGTGCAGCGCGTCAACCGGCCGGGCGTTGGTCTGCCGTTCGGTGGCGCCGTCACGACTGATGGTCAACGACGGGTCGGGGGTGAAAAGCCAGCGCACGATCTCGGTGTCGCGGTAGCCCCCGTCGTGGAGCACGACCAGCAGGCCCGGCAGGCTCTTGACCACGTGTCCGTCGTCGTCGAAGAAGGCTTTGGGCACCACCACCGCGCCCTCGCGGCGCACACCAAGGAGATAACCTTCGCGTAGCTGTTGGTGCACCTTGGTCACCGCCACCCCGAGCAAAGTAGCGACGGCTGGCAGGTCGTAGACCACTTCGCCGGGATCTAGTACGTCATCGGCGGCCGGAATGCTGCTCACCGCATCGAGTCTAAGTCGAATCGGCCCTCTCGTTAACATGTCTTCGGTGGATGCCTTCGGTCAATCTGACCCGCTTGCCGGGATTGTTCTGGACGGCAGGTATCGCGTCGACACCTTGATCGCCACCGGCGGCATGTCTGCGGTGTATCGCGGACTCGATCTGCGGCTCGATCGACCGGTCGCACTCAAGATCATGGATTCGCGCTACGCGGGCGATCAGCAGTTCCTCACCCGGTTCCAGCGCGAGGCACGCGCGGTCGCGCGACTCAAGGATCCCGGCCTTGTCGCCGTCTACGACCAGGGCCTCGACAGCCAGCACCCGTTTCTGGTGATGGAGCTTGTCGAAGGCGGCACACTGCGCGAGCTGTTGCGCGAGCGCGGGCCGATGCCACCGCACGCGGTCGCATCGGTGTTGAGTCCGGTGCTGAGCGGGCTGGCGGTGGCGCACCGGGCCGGGCTGGTGCACCGCGACATCAAGCCGGAGAACGTCCTGATCTCCGACGAGGGCGACGTGAAGATCGCCGACTTCGGTTTGGTGCGCGCGGTCGCCGAAGCCAAGATCACCTCGACCAGCGTGATTTTGGGCACCGCCGCGTACCTGTCCCCCGAGCAGGTCGCGACCGGTGACGCAGGTCCGCGCAGTGATGTCTACGCGGTCGGGATCCTGGCCTACGAACTGCTGACGGGCGTCACCCCGTTCACCGGTGACAGCGCCCTTGCGATCGCATACCAGCGGATGGACAACGACGTCGCACCGCCCAGCTCCGTGATCGCCGGTGTGCCATCGCAATTCGATGAGCTGGTGCTTCAGGCCACCGCCCGCGACCCGGCGCTGCGATATGCCGATGCGATGGACATGGGCGCCGATCTCAACGCGATCGTCGACCAGCTGGGCCTGCCCGATTTTCGGGTGCCCGCCCCGCGCAACTCGGCCCAGCATCAGTCGGCCGTGCTGCACCGCAGCCGGGTGAGCCAGCAGCGTGCTCCCGTCGCCAAGGCCCCGCCGCAGCACACCCGCGAGCTGACGCGCGAGGACTTGCAACCGGTCCCCCACGACGACGATCACGACTATGAAGGCGTGTCAGGTCAATTCGCCGGCATCGATCTCGACGACTTCTACTGGGCCCGCCAGCGCGCCAAGCGAGCGCTGCTGTTCTGGGTGGTCGCGGTGCTGACGCTGACCGGCCTGGTCGCCGCCGCCGCGTGGACCCTCGGCAGCAATATCGCCAACCTCATCTAGCGGGCTAGTTGATTCCAGCCCCGCCAAGTACTACAGTCGTAGTGAAATTAATTCAACGAATGTTGATATCACAGCGAGGTGATGATGATGGACGAGGTTGTACTTCCGGTTTTGGTCGTCGGTGCGGGGCCCAGCGGCTTGGTGCTGGCCAATGAGCTGGCACGGCACGGCATCCGGCCCAGGATCATCGACCGCGGACCGATGCCCGCGACGACGTCGCGCGCGCTGGTGGTGCAGCCGAGGACCCTTGAGATTTTCGACGACATGGGCGTGATCGACCAGGCGATCGCCGCTGGAGACCCGGCGAGCGGCCTGACCATCACCTTCGCCGACAAGGTGGTCGAAATGGATTTTGCGGGCCAGTTGACCGGGCCGCAGAACTACACGTCCCAGCCCGAACCGCGCACGCTGTCGCAGCAAGACACCGAACGCGTGCTGACCGAGCTGCTGAGCAGCCATGGCGTCGAGATCGAGCGTGGACGGGCGCTGACGGACCTGACCCAGGACACCGATGCGGTGACCGTTTCGCTGCGCGGCGAGGACGGGTCGATGGAGACGGTCCGGTGCCGCTGGGTCATCGGCTGCGACGGCGCGCACAGTGCGGTCCGCAAGGCGACAGGCATCCCGTTTGCCGGGTCGACGTATCGCGACGAGTTCATCATGGCCGATGCCCAGCTGGACTGGAAGCTGCCGCACGGCGGGCTCTACGGATTCCCCAGTCCCGCAGGTATTTTCGCGGCGTTCTCAATGCCGGGCGAGAACCGCTACCGGATCTTCGGCAACTTCCCGCCAGGACCAGAGGGGCACAGCGCCGAGTACAGCGAACCAACCCACGAAGAGTTCCAGGCGATGGTCGACGAGCGAGTTCCGTTCCCCGTCAAGATCGTCGAGGAATACTGGGTGACCCGCTACCGGGTGCACAGCCGCACCGTTCCGCATTACCGCGACCGAAGGGTTTTTCTCGTGGGCGACGCTGCCCACGTGCACAGTCCCGCGGGCGCGCAGGGCATGAACACCGGCATCGGCGACGCGTACAACCTGGGGTGGAAGCTTGCCCTTGTGGAACGCGGCATCGCGGACGAGTCGCTGTTGGACAGCTACAACGCCGAGCGGCACCCGGTCGGTGTTCGGTTACTCAAGACGACCGACCGGTTGTTCTCGATGTTCGGCGGCCAGAATCCGCTGGCCAGACTGGCAAGGGGTCGGGTGGCGCCGGTGATTGCCGGCCGGGTGCTGACTCGCACATGGGTCCGCAGGCGTTTCATCGGCTTGCTGGCGCAACTGCGCATCAAGTACCCGAACAGCCCACTGTCCGCCGAGGACGGTTCGGGCTGGCGGGATGCGCCCGCACCCGGCGACCGGGCGCGGGAGGCGGACGTGATCATCGACGGGAACCCGGGACGCCTCTACGACGTGTTCCGCGGCACCCACCACACCGTGCTGCTGTTCACCGGTCTCGACGATGACGCGCGGCCGGCCGTTGAACTGTGCCGGATCGCCGAACAGCTCGAGCAGGCGTACCCCGGTCTGGTGAAAGCGCGCGTGGTCAGTGCTGAACGATTCGCCGATCACCCTGCGGCACTTGGTGATCCGGACAGGTCAGCGCATCATCAGTACGGAATCGATGCGGCCTGCGCATTCATCGTACGGCCCGACAAATACATCGGCTACCGCGGACGCCCCATCGACATCGACCGGCTGCAGACCGATTTGGCTCGACGGTTAGTCGCGCAGCATCTCCGCGACGAGGAACGCCAGCTCCAGTGACTGCTGGGTGTTCAGCCGCGGATCGCACGCGGTTTCGTAACGACCGGCGAGGTCGGAGTCGGAGATGTCCTGCGCACCGCCGAGGCATTCGGTGACGTTCTCGCCGGTGATCTCGACGTGGATGCCGCCGGGATGCGTGCCGAGCGCGCGGTGTACCTCGAAGAAGCCCTGCACTTCGTCGACGATGCGGTCGAAGTGCCTGGTCTTGTAGCCCGTTGACGACTCGTGGGTGTTGCCGTGCATCGGGTCGCACTGCCAGATCACCTGATGGCCGGTGGCCTGCACCTTTTCGATGATCGGCGGCAGCAGATCGCGCACCTTGTTGTTGCCCAGCCTGCTGACGATCGTGAGGCGTCCTGGCTGGTTGTGCGGGTCGAGCCGCTCGACGTACTCGACGGCCAGCTCCGGCGTCATCGTGGGCCCGATCTTCACCCCGATCGGGTTGGCGATCACTTCGGCGAACGCGACGTGTGCGCCGTCCAGCTGGCGGGTGCGCTCGCCGATCCACACGTAGTGCGCGGACAGGTCGTACAGCCGTGACTCGGGCTGCTCGGCCGGGAAGTCGGTCGACAACCGGAGCATCGCACGCTCGTAGTCGAGCACCAAAGCCTCATGGCTGGCGTAGATTTCGGCGGTCTGCAGGTTGCGGTCGTCGACTCCGCAGGCGCTCATGAAGGTCAGCGCGCGGTCGATCTCGGCGGCCAGCGCCTCATAGCGGGCACCCGCAGGCGAGGTCCGGACGAACTCACGGTTCCAGTCGTGCACCAGATGCAGCGAGGCCAGGCCCGACGCGGTCAGCGCCCGCACCAGGTTCATCGCGGCGCTGGCGTTGGCGTAGGCCCGCACCAACCGGGACGGGTCGTGCTCACGGGCTGCGGCGTCGGGGGCGAATCCGTTGACCATGTCGCCGCGGTAGGACGTCAGGCCGAGCGCATCGATGTCGGACGACCGGGGCTTGGCGTACTGGCCCGCGATGCGGGCCACCTTGACCACCGGCACGCTGGCGCCGTAGGTGAGCACCACCGCCATCTGCAGCAGCGTGCGGATGTTGGCCCGGATGTGCGGCTCGGTGTTGTCGACGAAGGTTTCTGCACAGTCGCCGCCCTGCAGCAGGAAGGCCTCGCCACGCGCGACGGCGGCCAGTTGCTCCTTGAGGCGCTCGATCTCCGCAGGCACGGTCACCGGCGGGACACTCTCCAAGACGGTTCGCATGACCCTGGCCGCCTCGGGGTCCCAGCTCGGCTGCTGGGCGGCGGGCCTGGAAAGGGCGGCGTCCAGCCGATGCCGCAGGTCGTCGGTCAATGGCGGCAGCGGAGGCAGCTGGTCGATAGGTACGTCGACGGTCCAGTTCACCCGTTCATGGTAACCGGGCGCCGATAGCGGTTTTTACCCCTGGACTGGGCTGATTCCCGTGGTCATCAATCCGAACCGCAGCAGGTTGTGCCGGGCGTCGACCAGCGCGTCATGCGCATCGCGCGGCCGGGGCGGCATCCGCGGTGAACCCCGCTCCTCCCAGAACTGGCGCAGCTCGCGGGTGAACCGCGGGATCGCGGGCGGCAGGTCGGTCATCGGCCCCCACAACTGGCACAGCACGACGTGGTCGTAGGCACCGACCCAGGCCCACAGCTCGATCGGTTCGTCACCGTCGACGCCGAAGAAGTCCTCAAGCTCGGATCGAATCTGCCGACGCGAACGCCACAACTGCGATGCCGGCGACGGCAACTTGGGCAAGACATGCTTGCGCACCCAAGGCCCTGCCCGATCCGGATTGAATTCCGTTGAGATCGCATAATATTCGCGACCGTCCTCGGCGGCGACGCCGATCGATATCAAGTCGATCGTCACGCCGTTGTCGATGAACTCGGTGTCGTAGAAATACCTCACACCGGCGCCGCTTCAGCCTTGCCTGGCGCAGTGGGCGCAGGGGCGGGGTGGATTTCTCGGTCCAACTGCTGGTCGACCTCGCTGTCCTCAGGGAAGTGCGGCTCGCCAGCGACGACGTGCTGCAGCCACAGTTTGGCCTGCACCACCGGTCTGCGCAGTCGGCGTTCGCGGACCAGCGCCGTGTGCATCTTGCGGGGCCGGCCGGCGTATCGCCAGCGCGCCCACGGCGCGTGCGGACGCGACAGCCGGATCGCACCGACGACAAGCAGCGGTGTGATGAACATTCCGACCAATCCGGTCCACACCTTGCCCTTGAGCAGCACGACGACGGCGAGCAGAAGTGTGACCACCGCGATCGCGATCACGCTGGCCCTCGCCACCAGCGTGTGATCGTTACGCCAGATGCCGATATCGAAGAACGACAGCGGGTTGAAACCCAGAATCAGCAGCCCCGCCACGGCGACGGCGGCGAACACCGCATCGACCGACGTTCGCCCGTCCTCCGCCCAGTACACGTCGGACATGTGCAGGATCAGCGCGAACTCATCGAGCACCAGCGCTGCGCCGACTCCGAAAAAGGTTGCGGCGACGGTGAATTCGGGTACCCCTCCGTCGACCGCCAATGTCACCATCGATACGCCGGAGATCATGACCAAGATCACGCCGATCACGACGTGGTGGATGTGCACGCCGCCGCCCGCCGAGATGTTGCGCGGCTGCCACCACTTGCGAGGCTTATCGCTGCCCGCATGGCTACGGATGTACCGCACGATCGTGCGGACGACGAAGAAGGTGAGAATAAAGGCGACGAGGCAGAAGACCAGCGGTATTCGCCCATGTGGGATGGCAAGGTTGGCGTCGAAGTCCGCGTGCACGCAAAAAACTTACGCCGACCTGCGCGTGTCGGGGCCGGGATGCCGTCCGACGCGCCGTCGGGCACCGATAGTCTGGTCGGTGACATGAGTACTTGGCGGTCGCCCGACAGGGCTGGTTGGGGACCAAAGCTCGCCTGGCGGCTGTTCCAGTTGCTCACCGTGGCCGGTTTGGTCTGGGCGGGCTGGCGCCTGCTCGGCCATACGCCGTACCGCATTGACGTCGACGTCTACCGGATGGGCGGGCAGGCCTGGCTCGAAGGCAGACCGCTGTATTCCGACGGCACCATGTTCCATACGCGCGGCGGGTTGGACCTACCGTTCACCTATCCGCCCCTGGCGGCCGTGGCCTTCGCCCCGTTCGCCTTGCTGCCGCTTCCCGTGGCCAGCGCCGCGATCACGCTGACCACACTGGTGCTGCTGGTCGTCTCGACGGTGATCGTGCTGACCCGCCTTGACGTGTGGCCGCAGACGGCCGTGACCGGCGAGCCGGCCTGGATGCGGCGGTGCTGGCTGGCTGCGGCCGTCGTCGCACCGGCGGTCATTCACCTGGAACCGATCCGGTCGAACTTCGACTTCGGCCAGATCAACGTGGTGCTGATGACGCTCGTCATCGCCGACTGCGTGCCACGCAAGACGCCATGGCCACGGGGCATGCTGCTGGGGCTGGCGATCGCGCTCAAGCTGACCCCCGCGGTGTTCCTGCTCTACTTCCTGTTGCGTCGCGATATGCGTGCGCTGCTGGTGACTGCCGGGGCGGCGGTGGTCGCCACGCTGGCAGGGTTCGCGTTCGCATGGCGCGACTCCTGGGTGTACTGGACCGAGACCGTGCGCAACACGGACAGGATCGGCACCGTCACGCTGAACACGAACCAGAACATCGCGGGGGCGTTGGCCCGGCTCGGGCTCGGCGAAGGCGAACGATTCGTGGTGTGGACGGTGGCCTGCTTCGCGGTGCTGGGGTTGACGGTGTGGGCCGGGCGACGCGCGCTGAGGGCAGGCGAGCCGGTACTGGCACTGATCTGCGTGGCGATGTTCGGCCTCGTCGTCTCACCGGTGTCGTGGTCGCACCACTGGGTGTGGGCATTGCCGGCCTTGCTCGTCTGCGCGGTGGTGGCCTACCGGCACCGGCATGTGGTGCTGGGAATCGTCACGCTGGCAGGCATCGCGCTGCTGGTGTGGACGCCGATCCCGCTGATGCGTGAACACGAAGAGACTGCGGCCTCGTTGTGGCGCCAGCTCGCGGGCGGTTCGTATGTGTGGTGGGCGCTCGCGGTGATCGCCGTTGCGGGCACGGTGTCCGCACGCAGCGGTGATCGTGCGGGTTCGGACGTCGACGCGCGGGTGCCCGCGGTCAACTAAGCGGCGATTTGAGCCTTGGGCTCTTTGCCCTCTTTGACGTCGGCGGCGTAGAGGTCGACGTATTCCTGCCCGGACAGGCGCATCAGCTCGTACATCACCTCGTCGATGACGGCGCGCTCGATGAACCGGTTGCCGGCAAGCCCCTCGAAACGGCTGAAGTCCATCGGCTTGCCGAACTTGACCTGGACCCGGCCGAACCGCCACATCTTGCTGCCCGGCGGGTTGACGACATCGGTTCCGATCATCGCGACGGGAATCACCGGCACTCCGGTCTCCAGCGCCAGCCGCGCCAGCCCGGTCTTGCCTTTGTACAGCCGCCCGTCGGGTGAGCGGGTGCCCTCGGGATACATCCCGAGCAGTTTCCCTTGGTCGAGGATGCGCTCGGCGGTCACCAGTGCGGCCTGGGCGGCGTCCGCGTCGGTGCGGTCGATCGGCACCTGGCCCGCCGAGGTGAAGAACCACCGCTTGAACCAGCCCCGCAGGCCCGTCCCGGTGAAGTACTCGGCCTTGGCCAGGTAGGTGATCCGGCGCCGAACCACCAGGCACAGATAAAAGCTGTCGGCGACGGCCAGGTGGTTACTGGCAAGGATCATCGGGCCGGAGTGCGGAACATGCTCCAGCCCTTCGATTTTCGGCCGGCCCAGCAAAGACAGCAGGGGTCCCATGAAGACGTACTTGAAAAGCCAATACCACATGGACCCTCCCCAGGATCGAGCGCCGGACGGTGCCCTGCGACAACTGTACCCACGCACTGTGGATGCGACCACAGGACTCGGCGTCACTCCTCGACAGTTACGGGGATGTGTTGATAGCGGCCGGGCCCGGACGGCGGTTCGGGCGGCGGTTCCGGTGGATCCTGTCCGCCGGTTGCCGGCGACGCCGTGTCGTCGATGACCGCCCGGATGACGGTCAACAGCGCCACGCTGTGTTCGGCAACGATGTTCAGCAGGGGATGCTGTTCGCCGGACGCCAACGCCGCAAGCGCACACACGGGGCACCACACCTGCTGGCACTTGCCGGGCGAGTCGCCGCTGCCGGTCGCCATCGCGGCGGCCGCTCGCACCGCGGGATCGAGCCGGTCCAGAATCGTCTGAGCCAGCTGCCGCAGTTCGGGACCCAGATCGGGGTGCGCCCCACTCACTTTGGCCACACCTCCGGATTCGGTCGAAATCGCACTGTCAGCTCGCTGCCCCGCAACTGTGCGTCCATCACGATGCACCGCCGCAGGACGGACGCCAGCCGAACCCGGCGCCGCATACCACCGGCGCCGATGATCAAGTCGTCGTCGACCCGGCCCAGCGCCAACGCGGAGGAGTCGACCTGCGGCAACTCTAGCCGCATTCGGTAGACGGCTTCGAGCCCAGCTCCGGATTCGCGGTCCACGATCGGGCGCAACGGTCCCGGCGGCGGCGACCCGTCGCGGCGACGAGCAGTGTCGAGCAGCTCGCCGAGCGCCTTGGGGCCGATCGGCTCGCCAGCCAGATGGGGCACCAGCACCAGGCCGACGTCGCCGATCGTCCTATCGAGTTCGTCGAGCACCGCGCGTTGCTTCCAGATCCGCTCCGAATACCAGTCGAACGCGGGATGCTCGGGCAGGTTGCGGTACTCGTACGAATCGTCCTGGATCAGAATCTGATTGACGATCAATTCGCCGACCCGCACCCCCATCAATGCCAGCGCCCCCAGCGTGCGCACCGCTTCGGCGGCGACGACGCGTTCGGCCGTCATCACCAGGTGGGCGCTGACGCGCGTGCCGTCGGTGAGCAGTGAGCTGAGCTGTTCGGTCCCGCCGCCGATGCGCTCGAGCAGCCCGATGATGGCGGCCGAGCGCGCGTCGTCGGACCCTGCGGCGAGGCGGCGGTGACGCGGCCAGGCCCGCTCGAGATAGAGGCCGAAGGTCGCAGGAAGGGTGAGCATGCGCAGCGCGTCAGCTGTTGACGCGCAGTCGACCACGATGTGGTCCCAGTCCCCCGAGGACGCCAACTCGCCGACTTCGTGCAGGCCGAGCACTTCCTGGATGCCGGGAAGTGCCGAAAGCTCTTCTGGCGCAACATTTCCCAGATCGGACTCGGGGAACCTGTCGGAAAGTAGAACCGCGACCTCGCGCCAGCGGCCCTCCAGCAGCGCAAGGGTGTCAAGCGCCAGCGCGTCGAGGAAGCCGCCTCCCGCGTCCGCGTCGTCGGCGAGCACCCGCGTTGGTTCGCGCAGTCCGGTCGGGGTGACGGTGGCACCGAGCACGTCGCCGATCGAGTGCGCCTGGTCTGTCGAGACGATGAGCACGCGCAGCCCTGCGCCCGCGTCACGCACAGCGGTGGCGGTTGCCAACGTTGACTTGCCTACGCCGCCCTTACCGACGAACAGACTGATCCGGGCCGTAGACTTTGCAGTTTCACTCAGCCTCGACTCGTTTCTTGAGGTCTTTCAACGCGGTATCGGTGAGCCGGCGTTCCGCCTTGCGCTTGAGCAGCCCGATCATCGGGATGATCAGGTCAACCGACAGTTCATAGGTGACGTCGGTGCCAGATCCGTTGGGTGTCAACCGATATGTGCCATCCAGCGCCTTGAGAAGCGAACTGGACACCAGCGTCCACGACACCGACCCTTTGTCGACCTGCTTCCAGTCGTAGGCCAGCACCATGGTGTCCTTGAGGACGGCGGCATCGAGTTCCAGCCGGGCCGTCTTCGGATACCCTCGCGCGTCGGACTCGAGCACTTCGCAATCCTTGTACTCGTTGACCCATTCCGGATACGTCGCGATGTCGGCGATGACGTCCATCACCGTCGAAGGGTCGGCATCGATATAGATGGTCTGCGCCGTCTTGTCCGCCACGTGAAAAATCTACCTTTCCGGCAATGCTCTGGCCGAACAATCAGGCCAGCGGCCCTAACCCGACAGGCCGCGCCGCCTCCAGCCGCTGCTTGATCTCGAAGGCCATCCTCTTGCCAGCCACCCTGCGCTGGTGGTTCAACTTGGCCAGGTTCATCTTGGCCAGCTGCCATGCCGCCGCACCGGACGGTTCGGCGTGCAGGAAATAATGCAGGATGACGCCGTCGAGCACGCGTTCCAACCAGATCTCCATCGTTCCGGTCAGCGCGCCGGTGACGGTCCAGCGATGGCCCACCTCGCCGCGGTCCTCGACCACCGTCAACCGCAGATCTGGCCACCAGCGCCGCCAGCTCGCGGGATCTCCGACGGCCCTGCCCACCTCCACGGGGGCGGCGGCGACGAAGGTCTCGTCCGCAATCTGGATGCTGTTCATGGCGTACAAGCTTCACACATGCAACTGACCTGGCGAATAGCGGCCGACTAGGCTGAGAAACAGCAAAGCCGCCAGTCGATGTCGAGAGGCCCCATCGTGCGAGAGTTCAGCGTTCCCGCATCCTTCACCGTCGGCGAGCGCGACAACATCGTGTCGTCCGTTTTCGTCCACGAGCGCGAAGATCCCGACCACGTGATCATGGCGCGGCTGGTCGACGGCGCATGGACCGATGTCACGTGCAAACAAGTGGCGGATCAGGTCCGTTCGGCGGCACTGGGTTTGATCGCCGAAGGCGTCCAGCCCGGCGACCGGGTGGCACTGCTCTCTGCGACCAGGTACGAATGGCCGATCCTGGATTTCGCGATTCTGGCCGCCGGTGCGGTCACCGTGCCGATCTACGAGACCAGTTCGGCCGAGCAGGTGAAGTTCGTGCTCGGCGACTCGGGCGCGGTGCTGATCTTCGCCGAAACGGACGCGCACGCCGACAAGGTCGAGCACCTGTCCTCCGAACTTCCCGAGCTGCGCAAGGTGCTGCGCATCGAGGGGTCCGGCACCGCTGCGCTGGACGCGCTCGCCGAGGCGGGCAGCTCGATCGACGCAACCGAACTCGACGCCCGGCTGGCGGCAACCAAGTCCTCCGACCCGGCGACGCTGATCTATACCTCGGGCACCACCGGAAGGCCCAAGGGCTGCCAACTGACCCACTCCAACCTGCTGTACGAGATCCGCGGGGCCAAGGACTGCTTCCCGAGTCTGCTGGACAAGGGCGAGAAGATGCTGGTCTTTCTGCCTCTTGCGCATGTGCTGGCCCGCGCCATCACCGTCGCGGCGTTCACCAACAAGGTCAAGTTGGGTTTCACCAGCGACATCAAGAATCTGGTGCCGACGTTCTCGGTGTTCTCCCCGACGCTGGTGGTGTCGGTGCCGCGGGTGTTCGAGAAGGTGTACAACACCGCGGAGCAGAACGCCCGCAACGACGGCAAGGGCCGGATCTTCGAGCTGGCGGCGAACACCGCCATCGAGTTCAGCCAGGCTGCCGACACCGGCGGCGCGGGCCTAGTGCTGCGGGCCAAGCATGCGCTATTTGACCGCCTCGTCTACGGCAAGCTGCGCGCGGCGCTCGGCGGCGCCTGCCGCGGGGCGATCTCCGGTGGCGCACCGCTTGGCGCCCGCCTTGGCCATTTCTACCGCGGCGTCGGGCTGACCATCTACGAGGGCTACGGCCTTACCGAGACCAGCGCAGCGATCACCGTGAACCGGGTCGACGACGTGAAGGTGGGCTCTGTCGGAAAGTTGTTGCCAGGCAACAGCATGCGCCTGGCCGACGATGATGAGCTGCTGGTCAAGGGCGGCGTCGTGTTCAGCGGCTATTGGCGCAACGAGGAGGAGACCAAGGCCGTCTTCTCCGATGGCTGGTTCCATACCGGTGACCTCGGCGCCATCGATGGCGACGGCTTCCTGACCATCGTCGGCCGCAAGAAGGAAATCATCGTCACCGCCGGCGGCAAGAACGTGGCGCCCGCGATTCTCGAGGACCGGCTGCGTGCGCACCCGCTGATCAGCCAGGCGATGGTGGTCGGCGACGCCCAGCCGTTCATCGCCACGCTGATCACCATCGACCCCGAGGCGTTCGACGGCTGGAAACAGCGCAACGGCAAGGACTCGACGGCTTCCGTCGGCGATCTGGCCGAAGACCCCGACCTGATGGCCGAGGTCGACCTGGCCGTCAAGGACGCCAATCAGGCGGTGTCGCACGCGGAGTCGATCCGCAAGTTCCGCATCTTGGCCGTCGACTTCACCGAGGACACCGGCGAGCTGACACCGACGATGAAAGTAAAGCGCAAGGTCGTCGCGCAGAAGTTCGCCACCGACATCGAAGCCCTCTACACCAAGACCTGACGCCGCTTAGAGGAGCTCGGCCAATCGCGCCGCCTTGGTGTGCCATTGCCAGTTGTCGACCACCCAGCGCCTGCCCGCGGCGCCCATCTTCGCCGCCCGGTGCGGATCGGCGAGCAGGTCACTGACCGATGCCGTGATCGCTCCGACGTCCCAGCCGTCGACCACCACGCCCGTCTCGCCGTCGCGCACCGTTTCGGGTGCGCCGCCGGAGCGCCCGGCCACCACGGGGATTCCCGTCGCGGACGCCTCGAGGAAGACAATGCCCAGCCCCTCGACGTCCAGCCCCGCACCGCGGGTGCGGCATGGCATCGCGAACACGTCGGCCATCGCGTGGTGGGCAGGCAGCTCGTCGCCCGGCACGCCTTCGGTGAACACCACATGGTCCGCGACCCCGAAGCTGTGCGCCAGCCGCCGCAACGACGTCAGATACGGTCCGCCGCCGACGATGACGAGCGCTGCGCCGTGCACCCGCTGGCGAATCGACGGCAACGCCCTGATCAGCATGTCCTGACCTTTGCGCGGTACGAGGCGCGAAAGACACACCACCACCGGCCGCTGACCGAGCCGGTAGCGGGCGCGCAGCTCGGCCCTTGCCACCTCGTCGGGCACGAAGCGATCGGTGTCCACCCCGGGCGGCAGGTGTTCGAGTGCCGCGTCGGCGCCGAACGCCGATGCAAACCTGCCCCTGGTGTAGTTACTGACATAGGTCACTACATCGGTACCGGTTCCGATGCGGCGCAACGCCGTTCGGGCCAACGGCAGCATCGACCAGCCGACCTCGTGACCGTGGGTGCTGGCAATCACGCGGCTTGCCCCCGCATCGCGCGCCAGCGGCGCCATCAGCGCCAGCGGGGCCGCCGCGCCGAACCAGACGGTGTCGATGTCGTGTTCGGAGATGAGCCGGCGCATGCGGGTGGCGACCGACGGCTCTGGCAGCATCAGCGTGCCCGGATGCCGCACCACGGTGTAACCCGAGGCGGCGGCTTGCTTGTCGAAGTCCTCGGCCCCTTTCCACTTCGGGGCGTACACCGTCAGCCCGTGCGACCCCACGCGGGCCAGCTGGTTGACCAGTTCCTCCAGGTATGACTGGATGCCGCCACGGCGGGGTGGAAAGTCATTGGTAACCAGCAGAACCCGGGGCATCGGAGTCAGGCTATCCGGTTGAGCCAATGCGCCCAGCGGGTCAGCACCTTGTCGAAGTCGGCGCCGAGAGTCTCGCGCACGGCGGTCGACGTGTCGCGATGGCCGTGACCGCAGGCCCGCACGTACAGCGCCCGCAGCGTCGGGGTGCCGTACTCGTCGGCGACAAACCGGCTGAACCACCATGCGCGGTCGTATGCCAGTGAGCGGTCGGGTCCGTCAAGGTCGGCATCGGTGGGAATGTGGGCGAGCGCCGCAGCATTCGCCGGGGGCGGCGTCAACGGCCTGCCGACGAAGTCGGCGACGCCCTCGGTGAGCCAGCGCGGTGCGTCGGCGGCGGTCTCGGCACGCGCCGCATAGTGGAAGAGTTCGTGGCGCAACACGATTCGCAGGCTCGCATCGCTCATCGAATCCGCGCCTGGCGCGAACGTGATGCGCTCTGCGGTGGTGGTGGCCGCGGTGTCGGCGCCGCCGCCCGCCAAGCTGCCGAACTGTTCGTCCGACGCCGCCGCCACGATGAGCACCTCACGCGGCCAGTCGGGGCCCCAGAACGCGGTGACGGCCTGCGCCGCGTCATCGGACTGCGCGGCGATCCGCGCGAGAAGCGGTGCGGTGTGCTGCCCGCCGAGACCCACCAGCCGCACGGTGCGACCGTCGCGCAACGTTTGACTGGCCGACGCGGCCGTCGGCGTGGTGAGCGAGACGGGTGCGGCGATCGCAGGACCGGCGGGAGCCGGCTCTGGTCGGCCGATGAGGAGCAGCGCGCAGATCAGCTCGGTGACGAGCAGAGCAGCGAGCCGTCGACGATCAGTAGCGGCGGACGTTGTAGATCGGCGCATTGTCCACCGGGGCTACTCGCACCGGCGTGCCGTAGGTCGACGCGTGCACCATCATTCCGTCACCGATGTAGATGCCAACGTGCGACGCGTCCGAGTAGTAGGTCACCAGGTCGCCCGGCTGCATCTGATCCATCGACACCGCCTCGCCGCCGTTGGCCAGCGCCTGGCTGGAGTGCGGGAGCGCGATGCCTGCCTGCTGGAACGACCACATCACCAGACCCGAGCAGTCAAAGGCGCTTGGTCCGGAACCGCCCCACGAGTAGGGCGAACCGATGCGGCTCAGCGCGGCCTGGATCACGGTCGCGGAGTGGCCACCGACCGGAGGGGCCATGTCGCCAGGCGGGATCGCACCCGGCGGAGCGGCCAGAATCGCGGGATCACCACCCGGCGGCGGCACCGGCGCGGGCGCGGGCACCGGAGGCGCGGGCGGCATGGCAGCCATCGCCTCTCGCTGGTTGGGCGTCAATGCCAGGTATTGCGACTTGACTACCGCGATCTGCAACTGCAGCTGACTTTGCTTGGATTGCAGATCCGCGCGCACTGCGGCGGCCTGTTCGGCGGCGGTCTTGGCCTCGGCTGCCGACTGTGCCGACGCCTGCTCGGCCAGTGCGGCCTGTCGGCCGATGTCGCGGTAGCTCTTCATTTGGGCCGACATCTCGTGGGCCATCACCCGCTGCACAGCGAGTTGATCGATCAGCCCCTGAGGTGAAGTGGCGGTCAGAATCGCGTCGAGGCCGTCGGTACGACCACCCATATACTGCGCGGCAGCTAATTTATCTACGGACGTCTGGAAAGTAGCCAACTGCGACTTTGCCGATTCGACTGCTGCTAAGTCTGCGGCATGTTTTGCGTCCGCCGATTCCTGCACAGCCAGCTTGTTATTCAGATCCAGCTGCGCCGTATGCATGGCTTCGGTGGTCTGTTCGGCCTGACGGGACAATTCGTTGAGCTTTGCCATCGCATCATCGGCGGGATCAGCCTGCACATTTGCCGCGAGAATGCTCCCGAAGACCGTAATACCGGCTAACACACTTATGACGGATCGTCGAAATCGACGGGTGGTCCCGCGCGTGCGGTCGAGAGTCAAGTTTTGCGTCCTTCAACTGCCGTGACGAAGCCGCGTCGAACTGCTCTTAGGTCTCAGATAGGTTACGAAACGGCATCGGCCTTGTCCAACAGAAGACGCAAATTTAACAGCCGCAACGGGAATCGTTATCAACGGATCCGTAAGTGCGTGTCGTCACGCCACCCCGGATTTGCCGTGCCGGTGAATGGGAACGAGCCGTAATCGCGGCGCCAATCCGGCGTCAGCAAGCACTTCCAGTGCCTGGCGTTCGTCGTCGAGCAACGTGTCCGGCACGCCGAGCAGGACGCTGACGACGCAGTCGCTACACCCCGGTCCGCGCACCGCACAGTCGTCGCAGTCGATCTTCACGGTTCCCTCATCCTGTGCCATCTGGCCGTCCTTCCGGTCGGTGTTGTCCGCACGGTATCGGCGGCCACCGACAAGTCCAGCGTGGCAACCCGCCACTGTCGGTGCTGGTATCTACCTTCAGCCCATGGGCCAGCTCAGCTTCGCTGACGTCGACCCGCTCGCGGATGTCTCGCTGCGCGAGACCACGTTCGTCGTCGTGGACCTCGAGACCACCGGCGGGCGGGCCAGCGGCGAGGGCCACGACGCCATCACCGAGATCGGTGCGGTCAAGGTGCGCGGCGGCACGGTGCTCGGCGAACTGGCCACGCTGATCGATCCCGGCCGCAGCATCCCGCCGCAAATCGTGGCGTTGACCGGCATCACGACGGCGATGGTGTGCGACGCGCCGACCATCGATTCGGTGCTGCCGGCGTTCTTGGAATTCGCCCGCGGCGCGGTGCTTGTCGCGCACAACGCCGGCTTCGACATCGGCTTCCTTCGCGCGGCCGCCGAACGCGCTCAGATCGCGTGGCCGCGACCGCCCGTGCTGTGCACGGTCCGGCTGGCCCGGCGGGTGCTCACCCGCGACGAGGCGCCCAGCGTCCGGCTGTCCGCGCTGGCGCGCCTCTTCGGCGCCGCCACCACCCCGAACCACAGGGCGCTCGAAGACGCCCGTGCCACCGTCGACGTGCTGCACGGGCTGATCGAACGGGTCGGCAACCAAGGGGTGCACACCTACACCGACCTGCGCTCATTCCTGCCCGACGTGACACCGGCCCAGCGCCGCAAGCGACATCTGGCCGACGCGTTACCCCACCGGCCAGGCGTGTACCTCTTTCGGGGTCCGTCGGCAGAAGTGCTCTACGTCGGCACCGCGGTGGATCTGCGCAGGCGTGTCGGCCAGTACTTCAACGGGGCCGACCCGCGCACCCGCATCAAGGAGATGGCGTCGCTGGCCACCGCCGTCGACCACGTCGAGTGCGCGCACGAACTGGAGGCCGGTGTGCGCGAGCTCCGGCTGCTCGCCGCGCACGCGCCGCCCTACAACCGTCGGTCGAAGTTTCCGCACCGGTGGTGGTGGGTGGTGCTGACCGACGAAGCGTTCCCGCGGTTTTCGATCGTTCGCACGCCCAAGCACGACTGCGCGGTGGGGCCGTTCCGGTCCCGCGCCGACGCCGCCGACACCGCCGCCCTGCTCGCACGCTTCACCGGTGTGCGGACGTGCACCGGCAGGCTGGCCCGCTCGGCAGCGCACGCCTGTCCCGAGCGGGAACTGTCGCCGTGTCCCGCGCCGCGCGATGCCGCGGCGCATGACTACGCGTTCGCGCCGCAACGCGCCACCGATCTGATTGCCGGTCAGGACTGCCGCGCGCTGGCCGAGGTGCTCGCCCACATCACCGCCGTCGCCGAGCACAACCGCTATGAGACCGCGGCGCGACTGCGTGATCACGCTGCCACCGCGATCGACGTACTGGCGCGCGGCCAGCGGCTGCGCGCCCTGTGCGCCGTCACCGAAATGGTGGCCGCGCGGCCGGACAACCACGGCGGATGGCATCTTGCTGTCATCCGGCACGGGCAGCTCGCGGCCGCGGGCAACGCTACCCGCGGCGTGCCGCCGATGCCCGTCATCGACGCGATTTGCGCTGGGGCACAAGCGATTCTGCCGACCTCGTCCCCGTTGGGCGGCGCGCTCGTGGAAGAGACGGCGCTGATCGTGCGGTGGCTCGCCACACCTGGCGTGCGCGTCGTTCGGGCCGAACCCGGTTACGCATCGCCGATCGGGTCCGCGGGCCGCCTGACGGCGTGGGCCGCCTCGGCGCGCTCGGCCAGGTTGGCCGCCGAGCAGACCAAGGATTCAGATCTTTTGAGTGAACCCCACCCAACGCGCGAGCAGCTTTTCGGCCGCACCGGAGTCGATCGCCTCGGCGGCACGGGCCAGACCCGACTCCCAGGCCGGCACCCATTTGGCGTCGCTGGATAGCCCGGCGTGCGCGACCATCGCCCCTGCGGCGTTGAGCACCACCGCGTCGCGAACCGCGCCCTTGGCGCCGCCGAAAACCGAGCGCACTTCGGCCGCATTGGATTCCGCGTCGCCGCCGACGAGTTCACTGATGTCGGCTCGCGCGAAGCCGAATGCCGCGGGGTCGAACGTCAACCGTTCGACCGTGCCCGCCTGCACCCGCCAGATGGTGCTTGTCGTGGTCGTCGTCAGTTCGTCGAGCCCGTCGTCACCGTGCACGACAAGCACGCTTGACCGGCGGGCGGCGAACACGCCTGCCATCACCTCGGCCAGCTCGCCCCATGCACATCCGATCAGACCCGCCCGCGGCGATGCCGGGTTGGTCAGCGGCCCAAGCAGATTGAACACCGTCGGCACCCCGATCTCGCGCCGTGCGGCGCCCGCGTGCCGCAACGACGGATGGAACTGCGGAGCGAACGCGAAACCGATCCCGACCTCGGCCACGCTGCGCGCGACCTCGTCGGGCCCAAGATCGATCTTGATCCCGAGCGCTTCGAGGGTGTCGGCGCCGCCCGACAGCGACGACGCCGCCCGGTTGCCGTGTTTGATCACCGGGATTCCGGCGGCGGCAACAACGATCGCCGCCATGGTCGAGAGGTTCACGGTGTTGGCGCCGTCTCCCCCGGTGCCGACCACATCCACGGTCTCGGTGCCGATCGTGTCGGTCGGCACCCGGCGGGCGTGCTTGAGCATGATGTCGGCCAGTTCGGTCACCTCTGCCGACGTCGGACGCTTCATTTTCATCGACACGCCGAAGCCCGCGATTTGTGCCGGCGTCGCCACGCCGGTCATGATCTGGTCCATCGCCCAGGCCGCCTGGCCCGCTAGCAGGGCTTGCCCGGTGGTGAGTCGGCCCAGGATCCGCGGCCAGGTCAAAGAGTCACCGGAACCGGATGATTGCGCTTCATGGGATGCCACCGGCGCATGTTATCGCGGTCTCGCACGACGCACGGGCGGCGATCGAAAGGTTGGCAATGCGGCGGATTTACAGCCTTAGGAGGGCACCACGTGCGCGGTAGCCGATTTGTCGGTGGCCGGAGTTAGGTTGCCTCCAAACCTGGATACCGCGTCCAGTTCGCGCATCAGTCGTTGTGAAGGCCAGAGCATCGCACCGGGTGATTGGAGGCTCGATGGAACAGGGTGCATTCCATATTTCGTCGTTCGTCGTGACGGTCGCCGAGCACTCGCATCGGCGGCTGCCCGCTACGTCACCTCACCTAAGTTTCGTTCAATCATGTTGACTGGCAGGCGCTTTCGGCTGGAACTAACCGGTGAGCAACAAGAGTATGCGGATCGCATCGCTAGTACGTGCGGGGCGGTGTGGAACATCGGCCTGGAGCAACGCCGCGATTACCGTTCGACGCGGGCGGTGGATTAGTTACCCCGAGCAGGCGCACGAGCTGGCCGAGGCACCCGCGCATTGTTTGCAGCAGACCTTGATGGATCTGGAGAAGGCATGCCGCGCGCACGGCCCGTTTAGAGTGCGGTGGCGCTCGGCACGGCGACGACGGCCGTCGTTTCGGTTCCCCGAGGGCAACAACATGGTGATCGAAAGACTCAACCGCCGCCATGCCCGCGTGAAATTGCCCAAGCTGGGCTGGGTGCGGTTCCGGTTGTCGCGCTCGCTGGAGGGAGCGCTGATCCGCTCGGCCACCGTTACCCGTGAGGGCCGCCATTGGTTTATTTCGTTCCTCGTGGACGACGCGATCACCACCCCGACCCAGCACGCCGCCCCTCATAGCGCCGTGGGAGTGGATCGGGGCGTGGTGGTGGCGGCGGCGAGCAGCGACGACTGTCGCGCGCTGCCATGCACTCCCGCAATCGGGTCAAGACGCGGGAGGCACTCGGTGCCCTCCGAGCGCGAGAGCGACACCGCCGTCAGGATTTCTGCGCCAAGACCGCTCACAAGCTGGCCACTCGTTACGCGCTCGTAGTGGTCGAGGACCTCAGGATCAAGCAGATGACCCGCTCGGCGAAAGGAACTCTTGAAGCGCCCGGTACCAACGTGAAGGCCAAGTCCGGGCTCAACCGCGCCATCCTGTCGAAAGGATGGCATCAATTCACCCTGGCACTGTCCTCAGCGGCCCGCTATACCGGTACCCGCTTAGTGACCGTGCCGCCGCATCACACGTCGCAACGCTGCTCAGCCTGTGGGCATGTGGACCCGAAATCCCGCGAGAGCCAAGCGGTCTTCCGGTGCACCCACTGCTCGCATGGTGAGCATGCGGACATCAACGCGGCGAAAAATATCCTGGCCGCAGGGCTTGCGGTCACCGCCTGTGAAGACACATCTGGGCTTTCCCGCCCGCGTGCGTCATCGAAGCAGGAACCAGCAGGAATCCGCGAGGTAGTACTGCTCCAATCCCACACCTGAGCGTGACCGGTTGGAATCGCCAGGCGAGAGCTGCGGGGAGGACGTCAATAGACCAAATCGCTCACCCGGGTGGAGTTCGACAACTACAAAGCGTCATACTTGCTCTGTGACGAGCGCTGTAGGCACCTCGGGAACCGCTATCACGTCGCGAGTACATTCGCTGAACCGACCCAACATGGTCAGTGTCGGCACCATCGTGTGGCTTTCCAGCGAGTTGATGTTCTTTGCTGGGCTGTTCGCGATGTACTTCACCGCGCGTTCTCAGGCCGGCGATGCCTGGCCTCCCGAGCCCACCGAACTGAATCTGGTTCAGGCCGTCCCGGTCACCCTGGTGCTGATCGCCTCGTCTTTCACCTGCCAGATGGGCGTTTTCGCCGCCGAACGCGGCGACGTGTTCGGGCTGCGGCGCTGGTACGTCATCACGTTCTTGATGGGCCTGTTCTTCGTGCTCGGTCAGGGCTACGAGTACATCCAGCTGGTCCACCACGGGACGACGTTGTCCAGCAGCGCCTACGGCTCAGTCTTCTACCTGGCCACCGGCTTCCACGGCCTGCACGTCATCGGCGGGCTTGTCGCGTTCATCTACCTGCTGGCCCGCACGGGGATGAGCAAGTTCACGCCTGCCCAGGCCACCGCGGCGATCGTCGTCTCCTATTACTGGCACTTCGTCGACATCGTGTGGATCGCTTTGTTCGCCGTCATCTATTTCGTCCGATGAGAAGGGGTTCGATGACCGACAAGTCCCGCCGTCGGTTGCGCCGGCGCCTATCAGCAGGTCTCCTGCTGCTGATCGGACTCGCAGTCGCCGGTGGCCTGGCGGCCACCCTTACACCTGCACCCCAGGTCGCGGTCGCGGACGAGTCGCAGTCGGCGCTGCTGCGCACGGGCAAGCAGCTGTTCGACACCTCGTGCATTTCGTGCCACGGCGTCAACCTGCAGGGCGTGCCGGACCGCGGGCCCAGTCTCATCGGCGTCGGCGAAGCCGCCGTCTACTTCCAGGTCTCGACCGGCCGGATGCCGGCGATGCGCGGCGAGGCCCAGGCGCCCGAGAAGCCGCCGCAATTCGATGAGGCGCAGACCGACGCGCTGGGTGCCTATGTGCAGGCCAACGGTGGCGGGCCGCCGGTTCCACGCGACGATAACGGCCAAATCGCTTCGGAGTCGCTGCTCGGCTCCGACGTCGCCCGCGGCGGCGACCTGTTCCGGCTGAACTGCTCGTCATGCCACAACTTCACCGGCAAGGGCGGCGCGCTGTCGTCGGGCAAGTACGCGCCGGAGTTGACCACGGCTGAGCCCGCGCAGATCTACACCGCGATGCTGACCGGTCCGCAGAACATGCCGAAGTTCTCCGACCGTCAGCTGTCGTCGGAAGAAAAGCGCGACATCGTCGCCTACGTCCGGATGGCCGCAACGGCGCCGGACCCGGGCGGATACGGATTGGGCGGTTTCGGGCCGACGTCAGAGGGCATGGCGATCTGGATCATCGGAATCGTGGCCATCGTCGGGGTGGCGTTATGGATCGGATCACGAGCATGAGCGACGACATCAAGGGAACGGATACCCCAGGCCAGCAAGGCGTTCCAGGCCAGCCGACGGATGCCGAACTCGCAGCCATGTCGCGCGAGGAGCTGGTCGAGCTCGGTGGCAGGCTCGACGGTGTCGAGACGGTGTACAAGGACCCGCGCTGGCCCGTTCCCGGCACCAAGGCCGAGAAGCGCTCTGAACGCGTGGTGGCGTATTGGCTTCTGCTTGGCGGCCTTTCGGGCTTGGCCCTGTTGGTGATCTTCTTGTTCTGGCCGTGGGAGTACAAGGGCGGCGAGACCGAAGGACACATCTGGTACGACCTCGCCACACCGCTGTACGGGCTGACGTTCGGCATGTCGATCCTGTGCATCGGCATCGGCGCGGTGCTCTACCAGAAGAAGTTCATCCCAGAAGAGATCTCGATCCAGGACCGCCATGACGGCAGCTCCCCCGAGATCCATCGCAAGACCATCGCGGCCAACCTCACGGGCACGCTGGAGGACTCAACGCTCAAGCGCCGCAAGCTGATCGGCTTGTCCCTTGGCGTCGGGCTCGGCGCGTTCGGACTGGGCACCCTGGTGGCGTTCGCCGGCGGCCTCATCAAGAACCCGTGGAAGCCCGTTGTGCAAACGGCCGAAGGCCGCAAGGCCGTGCTGTGGACCACGGGCTGGACCCCGCGATTCAAGGGCGAGACCATCTACGTGGCGCGCGCGACCGGCAACGGCACCTACGTCAAGATGCGGCCGGAGGACATCGACGCGGGCGGTATGGAGACCGTGTTCCCCTGGCGCGAGTCCGACGGGGACGGCACCACCGTCGAATCGCACCACAAGCTCTCCGAAATCACCATGGGCGTGCGCAATCCGGTGATGCTCATCCGCATCAAGGCCCAGGACCTGCCCCGGGTGGTCAAGCGCAAGGGCCAGGAGAGCTTCAACTTCGGCGACCTGTTCGCCTACACCAAGGTGTGCTCGCATCTGGGTTGCCCGTCTTCGCTCTACGAGCAGCAGACATATCGCATCCTCTGCCCGTGCCACCAATCTCAGTTCGACGCAATGCATTTCGCAAAACCCATATTCGGTCCGGCTGCGCGCGCTTTGGCGCAGCTGCCCCTCACCATTGACCAAGACGGGTATCTGGTCGCCAACGGCGACTTCATCGAGCCCGTCGGCCCGGCATTCTGGGAGCGGAAGTCATGAGTCCGAAATTGGCGAAGCCGAACATGGCCGAGATCGCAGCGTCCCAAGGCGATGCGATCGATTCGCGGTACCACCCCTCTGCGGCGGTACGGCGGCAGCTCAACAAGGTGTTCCCCACCCACTGGTCCTTCCTGCTGGGTGAGATCGCCTTGTACAGCTTTATCGTGCTGCTGCTCACCGGCGTCTACCTTTCGTTGTTCTTCGACCCGTCGATGGCCGAAATCGTCTACGACGGTGTCTACCAACCGCTGCGTGGTGTGGAGATGTCGAAGGCCTACGCGTCGACCCTGGACATCAGCTTCGAAGTGCGCGGCGGCCTGTTCGTGCGCCAGGTCCACCACTGGGCGGCGCTGTTGTTCGCCGCGGCCATCATGGTCCACCTGGCCCGCATCTTCTTTACCGGCGCGTTCCGCAGGCCACGCGAGGCCAACTGGGTCATCGGCTCGCTGCTGCTGATCCTTGCGATGTTCGAGGGCTACTTCGGTTACTCACTTCCCGACGACCTGCTCTCAGGCATCGGCCTGCGGGCGGCTCTGAGCTCCATCTCCCTTGGCATGCCGGTGATCGGCACGTGGCTGCACTGGGCGCTGTTCGGTGGCGATTTCCCGTGCGGCGGCGTCGGATACCAGTGCGCACAGGACGGCTACTGGATCCCGCGCATGTACTCGCTGCACATCCTGTTGATCCCGGGCATCATCCTGGCGCTCATCGGCATTCACCTCGCGCTGGTGTGGTTCCAGAAGCACACCCAGTTCCCCGGCCCCGGCCGCACCGAGCACAACGTCGTCGGCGTGCGGGTGATGCCGGTGTTCGCGGTCAAGTCCGGTGCATTCTTCGCGATGACAACCGGCATCCTCGGGCTGATGGGCGGCCTACTTCAAATCAACCCGATCTGGCAATTAGGTCCGTACAAGCCGTCGCATGTGTCGGCGGGCAGTCAGCCCGACTTCTACATGATGTGGACCGAGGGTCTGGCGCGGATCTGGCCGGCGTGGGAGTTCTACCCCTTCGGCCACACGATTCCGGCCGCCGTCGCCGTCGCGTTGATCATGGGCCTGATCTTCATGATGCTCCCCATGTGGCCGTGGATCGAGAAGAAGTTCACCGGCGACAACGCCCACCACAACCTGCTTCAACGGCCCCGAGATGCCCCGGTGCGCACCGCAATTGGTTCGATGGCCATCGCGTTCTACATGGTGCTCACGCTCAGCGCCATGAACGACGTCATCGCGCTGAAATTCCACATCTCGCTGAATGCGACGACGTGGATCGGCCGCATCGGCATGGTGGTGCTGCCCGCGATCGTCTACTACATCGCGTACCGATGGGCGATCGGCCTGCAGCGCAGCGACCGCGCCGTGCTCGAGCACGGTATCGAGACCGGCATCATCAAGCGGCTGCCGCACGGCGCCTACATCGAGCTGCACCAGCCACTCGGACCGGTCGACGAGCACGGTCACCCGATCCCGTTGGAGTACCAGGGAGCGGCGTTGCCAAAGCGGATGAACAAGCTCGGCTCGGCAGGCGAACCAGGCAGCGGCAGCTTCCTGTTCGCTGACCCGATCGATGAGCACGAGGCGCTGCAGGAGGCGGCTCATACCGCAGAACGCAAGGCGCTCACCGCATTGCGTGAGCATCAGGACCGTAACGGCTCGTCAAACGGCGAGACGAACGGGCACCACTAGCACTAGAAGGCGGTCGCCTACGCGGCCGGTTCTGGTAACAGGGTGCGCAGCTCGCGCAGGTAGAACCACGGGGCGGCGCACATGCCCAGGGTGATCAATCCTGCCAGCACGAGCAAAATCCAGGCGGCTGTGTCACTTTCGACGGCCATCAGATAGGTCGCGACGCCGACTGCTGCGGTGGCGACGCCCATGGCGCACGCGATCACCACCGCGCATCGCAGCCACACCTGGTCGACTGCGGTCCAGGGTGCGGCCGCGGCGGGCGTGATGGGCATCCGGGTTGCCGGATAGCCGGGCCGCTCTGCCGTCGCGCCGGGCGTCCGCAGCTTCTGCGTGGCCGCCTCGGTGCCCCGTGCGGGCGGCGGTGGCGGCGCCGGGCGCGCAGCGGGGCGAGGCGGGGGTCCCTGCTGCGCAGATCGGCGGGCCCGCAGAAGCAATGGCACCGCACCGATGATCACCACCGCCGATACACCGATGACGGTGTACAGCAGCCATGGCGTCCCCGACTCCCCCGATGCCTGGGGATGGCCGCGCCCGAGGTCGACAAGGGCAACCACCGCTGCGACTCCCGCGCCGAGGGCGGCGAGCCAGATAGCGGCGCACGCGCCGAGCAGGATGCGGTCGGTGCGATCCAGCTCGCTGGGATCCAAGACGGAAGCCATCAGCAGCTGGTCTGTGCGGCGTTGTTGGTGTTCGACGACAACACGGTGCCGTCGCTCGTGGTGATCGAGCAGTTGAGCCTGCTGACCAGGAACAGGCTGGACGCCTGTACCGAGCCGACTTCGGATTGCGAGATCGGCGTCACCGTCAGCGACCACGGGATGTACACGTTGCGCTGCGTGCGGCTCCGCCCAGACGCGTCGACATAGGTGACGGTGATGATGTCACCGGGCGCCTTGGTTCCTGTCACCGAATAGGTCACCTGGCGCGGGCCCGCCCGCGTCGTGGTCGGCGGTGGCGGTGGTGGCGCCTCTGAGGTCGCAGGGGGCGGCGGAGGAGGAGCCTCGGGGGCCGGCGGCGGAGGCGGTGGCGGCTCCTGGGTGACGGTGACGGTTTCCGGCGGTGGCGGAGGCGGTGGCTCCTCGGTCGGCGGCGGCGGCGGAGGCGGCGGCGTCGTAGTGGTGATCGCGTCTTGCACGGGGGGCGCGGTGGTGGTCGTCGTGGTCTCCGGTGTCGCAAGGTTGTCGGTATCGGTGCGGGTGACCAGCACCGACACCGACGCGACTAGCGCGATTGCGGCGATGATCGCCACGACGCCGACAATCCATGGCCAGCGCGGCGGCGCCTGCTGGTCGACCAGCTCGGTGGTCGAGTCGTAGCTGTCGTAGTCGTACAGAGCCGAGTCGGATGGCACATAGGGGCCGCTGGTGAACTGCTCGGACTCCGGCGCGGAGTATGCCTGCGAGTGGATTTCCGTCTCGCCAGTGACGTCCGGCGACGGCTGATCGGAGGCGGGCTGGCCGCCCGGCTCCTGACCTGGAAGATCCGACCCTTCAGAATCCGGCCCTGGGGGATTCGGCCCGCTCATCTACGCCTATCCTTCTCGCGAACAATGCCTCGGCAACCCTACCCAACCAGGTCTGCGGGATGAATCTCGCAGCGCGGTTTGCACTCCGAAGATGACCCGATTGTGACCTTCGGTGTGTACCCAGGTGTGCGTCAGTGCTTCTCGGGACCGGTGTAGTACTCGAAAACCAGGCCGGCAGCCGTCGCCAGCACGAAGCAGGCGCCCGCCGCGATCAGCCACGGCAGCCACAGTGCGACACCGACGGCGGTGACCGAGGCCGACAGCGCGATGAACACGGGCCACCAGCTGTGCGGGCTGTAGAAGCCCAGCTCGCCGGCGCCGTCGCTGATCTCGGCGTCCTCGTAGTCCTCGGGCCGGGTGTCGAGGCGTCGGGCCACGAACCGGAAGAACGTCCCGGTGATCAGCGTCAGGCCGGACGTCAGGACCAGCGCGGTGACGCCGGCCCACTCGATGCCGCCGTACTGGAACATCGCGGTCAGCACGCCGTACACCACCGCCGACAGCACGAAGAACGCGGTGAGGAACTCGAACAGCCTGGCTTCGATGTGCATTGGTGTCCCTACTTGCTCGCCTGAGGCACCTCGGGTGCCCCTTCGCCGCGCCGAGTGTCGAACGGCTTCGTGGTGACCGCCGTCGGCGGCTGGTTGATCGCCCGCAGCGCCTCGGCATTGGTCATGCCGTCCATGCGCTGCTGCAGATACGCCTTGAAGTCGTTGGGCTCCACCACACGTAGCTCGAAGTTCATCATCGAGTGGTACGTGCCGCACATCTCCGTGCAGCGCCCGACGAACGCGCCCGTCTGCATGATCTCGCTGATCTGGAAGACGTTGTCGGAGTTGTTGGCCTTGGGATCGGGCATCACGTCGCGCTTGAACAGAAACTCGGGCACCCAGAATCCGTGGATCACGTCGGCCGAGGCGATCTGAAACTCGATGCGCTTGCCGGACGGCACCACGAGCACAGGGATCTCGGTGGACGTGCCGAGGGTTTCGACCTTGTCGAAGTTGAGGTACGTGCGGTCCTCGGGGTGCTTCCCGGCGATGATGCCGCTGCCGGCCTCCCCGCCGTGCTCACCCTCAAGGCCCTCAGGACCGGATGCCACCGCGGCCTTGCGCTCCGGATCGGCGCCGTCGTAGGTGAAGGTGCCGTCGGTGAAGTTGATCTTCTGATAGCCGAACTTCCAGTTCCACTGGAACGCGGTGACGTCGATCACGACTTCGGGGTTCGGATCCTTGTGCAGCATCTTCTCCTGCACTACCACCGTGAAGTAGAAGAGCACCGAGATGATCAGGAACGGCACCACGGTGAGTACCAGCTCCAGCGGCATGTTGTAGCCGAACTGGCGCGGCAGTTCCGTGTCGGTCTTCTTGTGCCGGTGAAACGCCGACGTCCAGAAGATCAGTGCCCACACGATGACGCCGACCACGAGGGACGCGATCACCGAGCCGATCCACAGCTCGCGGTTGAGATGAGCCTCCGGGGTGATGCCCTTGGGCCAGCCCAGGGCCAGCGCTTCGGACCAGCTACACCCGCTGAGCAGCAACGCCACGAGACCGAGAACGACTAGCAGCGACACTCTCCGAGCCACCATCCGGAACACGCGAGGTGTCACGCTGGAGCCTCCTGTGAAGTCAGTGGACCGCCTGACGGTCGGATGGACCAAGTGAATACTACGCAGCGTAGACCACCCCCGGATACCGGTCTCGACACACACCCAAGATTCGGCATACTGGCGCGGTGTGCGGACTGCTGGCCCTGCTGCGTGACCCGTCCGCCGACGTCTCGGCGGCGGTCGTCGACGCGGTTTCTCATGCCTCACATCACATGCGTCACCGCGGTCCCGACGAGCCGGGCACATGGTCCGACGAGCACGTCGTGCTCGGCTTCAACCGACTGTCCATCATCGACATCGCGCACAGCCATCAGCCCCTTCGCTGGGGTCCGCCAGAAGCACCGGACCGCTATGTGCTGGTGTTCAACGGCGAGATTTACAACTATCTGGAATTGCGTGAAGCGCTGCGCTCCGAATTCGGGGCGGTGTTCACCACCGACGGTGACAGCGAGGCGATCATCGCCGCGTACCACCACTGGGGCATCGACGCGCTGAACCGGCTGCGCGGCATGTTCGCGTTCGCGCTGTGGGACACGGTGGAGCGTGAATTGTTCTGCGCCCGTGATCCATTCGGCATCAAGCCACTGTTCATGGCGACCGGGCCGGGTGGCACTGCTGTGGGCAGTGAGAAGAAGTGTCTACTCGAACTGGCGGACATCGTCGGTTTCGATACGGGCATCGACGATCGCGCCGTGCAGCACTACACCGTGCTGCAGTACGTGCCAGAACCAGAGACCCTGCACCGCGGGGTGCGCAAGCTGGAATCGGGCAGCTATGCCCGCCTAAGGCCCGGCCGCGCACCGGAGGTGACCCGCTACTTCACTCCGCGGTTCGCCGCCAAACCGTTCACCGCCGGCAGCGAGCAGGCGCGCTACGACGAGATCACCGCGGTGCTCGAGGATTCGGTAGCCAAGCACATGCGCGCCGACGTCACCGTCGGCGCCTTCCTGTCCGGCGGCATCGACTCGACGGCGATTGCCGCGCTGGCCATGCGGCACAATCCGCGACTGATCACGTTCACCACCGGGTTCGAACGCGAGGGCTTCTCCGAGGTCGACGTCGCGGTCGCGTCGGCGGAGGCGATCGGCGCACGGCACGTGACGAAGGTGGTCAGCCAGGGCGAATTCGTCGCGGCGCTTCCCGAAATCGTCTGGTATCTCGACGAACCCGTTGCCGACCCGGCGCTGGTGCCGTTGTTCTTCATCGCGCGCGAGGCCCGCAAGCACGTCAAGGTGGTGCTGTCCGGCGAGGGCGCCGACGAGCTGTTCGGCGGCTACACCATCTACCGGGAACCGTTGTCGCTGCGGCCTTTTGACTACCTCCCCCGCCCGGTGCGCCGATCGCTTGGTAAGGCGAGCAAGCCGCTGCCCGAGGGCATGCGCGGCAAGAGCCTGTTGCACCGCGGATCGCTGACGCTCGAAGAGCGCTACTACGGCAATGCACGCAGCTTCTCCGACGAGCAACTGCGCGCGGTGCTGCCCGGCTTCCGCAAGGACTGGACGCACACCGACGTCACCGCGTCGGTGTACGCGGCGTCGGACGGCTGGGACCCGGTGGCGCGCATGCAACACATCGACCTGTTCACCTGGCTGCGCGGCGACATCCTGGTCAAGGCCGACAAGGTGACCATGGCCAACTCACTCGAGCTGCGCGTCCCTTTCCTTGACCCTGAAGTGTTCGCGGTGGCGTCCCGGCTTCCAGCCGATCAGAAGATCACAAGGGCCACCACGAAATACGCGCTGCGGCGGGCGCTGGAGCCCATCATCCCCGCGCATGTGCTCAACCGGCCCAAGCTCGGCTTCCCTGTCCCGATCCGCCATTGGCTTCGCGCTGGCGAGCTGCTCGACTGGGCCTATGCGTTGGCAGGCACTTCGCAGGCCGGCCACCTGGTGGATATCGCAGCCGTGCGCACCATGCTCGACGAACACCGAAGCGGCACAAGCGATCACAGCCGGCGGCTGTGGACGGTGCTGATCTTCATGCTGTGGCATGCGATCTTCGTCGAGCACAGCGTCACACCGCAGATCAGCGAACCGACCTACCCGGTGCAGATTTAGGCGAGCGCCTGCTTGATCTCCTGGCCCGCCTCCGCGCCGTAGGCGTCGGTTAGGCGCGCCAGCGCCTCGTCACGCTCCCACGTCCACTCCTGCGGTCCCGGCGCCTCGAACACCAGCACCGCCACCATCGAGGCCAGCTGCGCCGACCGCTCCAGGCTCAGGCCCGCACTGCGGCCAGTGAGGAAGCCGGCCCGGAACGCGTCGCCGATACCGGTCGGGTCGGCCTTGTGCTTCTCGGGCACCACGTCGACGTGGACGAAGGTGCCGTCCGATCCGACGAGGTCGACCCCCTTGGGGCCAAGCGTGGTGACGCGCAGACCGATCTGGCTCATCACCTCGGCCTCGCTCCACCCGGTCTTCTGCAGCAGCAGATCCCACTCGTAGTCGTTGGTGAACAGGTAGGTGGCGCCGTTGATCAGCCGCCGGATCTCTTCACCGTTCATATAGGCCAGCTGCTGTGACGGGTCGGCGGCGAACGGCACGCCGAGCTCGCGGCACTCCTGCGTGTGCAGGAACATCGCTTCGGGGTCGTTGGCCCCGACGATCACCAAATCCACTGTGCCCCTTCGCGCCACCACATCAGCCAGCTTGATGTCGCGGGCCCCCGACATCGCGCCCGGATAGAACGAGGCGATCTGGGCCATCGCCTCGTCGGTGGTACAGACGAACCGAGCGGTGTAGGCCGAGTCGGAAACCGCGACGCTGCCGCAGTCCACCCCTGCGGATTCGAGCCATTGCCGGTAGTCGTCGAAGTCCTTGCCGACGGCGCCGACCAGGGTCGGGTCCCCACCGAGAACGCCGATCGCGTACGCCATGTTGCCCGCGACCCCGCCGCGGTGGATGACCAGATCGTCCACCAGAAAGCTCACCGAAACCTTCTGCAGGTGTTCGGCTAGCAGGCTTTCGGAAAACTTGCCGGGAAAACGCATCAGATGGTCGGTCGCAATGGAACCGGTCACCGCAATGGTCACGAAACGTCACCCTCCATTAATTAAGCCGCCTAGATAATATTACTCACCGGAGCACGCGCCCTGGGTGCGCTAACCTGCCTACAAGTGCCCGTCCGGTCACTGTAGACAGGCGAATTCAGACCCACACTTTGGGGGAGCAAATATATGGCTGGTCCGTACCCGCCCGAATACGGCGCTGGACCGGTCGGCCCGCAAATCTATTCATATCCGGACAATGTGCCGTCGGCATATCCGGGCATGCTGCCGCCACCGGTGCAATATCCGAAGAGACGGCGCTGGCGACTGGTCGCCGGTGTGGTGGTGGCGCTCGTGGTGGCGGCGGGGCTGGTGACCGCGATCGTGTTGGTCGCCGGTCGCGACACGTCGGCCGGCAGCACGACGCTGACCGACGCGTCGGCCAAAGCGGCCATCCAGGAGTACCTGGACGCGATGACCAACGGCGATGACGAGACCGTGGCCCGTCACACGCTGTGCGGGCTGTTCGATGCGGTCAAGGAGCGCCGGTCCGACCTCGCGCTGGCCGGCCTGAGCAGCGACGCGTTCCGCAAGCAGTACAGCCGTGCCGAAGTGACCTCGGTGGACAAGATGGTGCTGACCTCGCCCCACCAGGCCCAGGTGCTGTTCACCATGAACGTGGTCCCGGCGGGGCGATCCAGCAGCGGCGACAACGAGGAACAAGCCGTCGCGCAGCTGATCTCCCAGGACAACGAGGTCCTGGTCTGCTCGTATCTGCCGCGGACGGCCGGTCAGTACTGAATCAGTTGAACGAATCGCCGCAGGCGCATGACCCCGTGGCTTGCGGGTTGTCGATCGTGAAGCCCTGCTTCTCGATGGTGTCGACGAAGTCGATCGTGGCGCCCTGAACGTAAGGGGCGCTCATCCGGTCAATCGTCAGCGCGACGCCACCGAACTCCGCGGTCAGGTCCCCGTCCAGAGACCGGTCGTCGAAGAAGAGGTTGTAGCGCAACCCGGCGCATCCGCCCGGCTGAACGGCAATGCGCAGGGCCAGATCGTCACGGCCCTCCTGGTCCAGCAACGCCTTGGCCTTGGCGGCGGCGGCATCGGTCAGCCTCGCGCCATGTGTGGCGGTTCCGGTGGCCGATTCTTCCTGAACAGTCATTACGTCTCCTGAAAGACCTCATCGTGTGGGGCGTACTAGCTCAACGGTACCTTGCTTTGCCACTATTCCCGAGTTCGTCCCCAGCGCGCGGCCGCCACATTCGGCGCACGAATACCGCAGGTGCATGTCAGGCGCGGTTGAACCGGAAGTAACCTGGCAGGCGTGAATCTGCTGGGCCGCAAGAAAGACAACACCCCGTCCGACGATGACGGTTCCGACGACGCACTCGAGGGCCCCCAGACCGACAAGGAAACCGGCACGACCGCCCCGAAGGGCAGGCCGACCCCAAAGCGCAACGAAGCCGCTCGCAAGCGCGGCCCGATCGCGCCCGCGCCGATGACAGCCGCCGAGGCTCGGCGCCGCCGCAAGGAACTCGGTCGGCCGAAGCTCAGCCGCGAGGAGCGCAAGGCCGAACGCATCACCCGGCGCGCCGATATGGCCGACCGCCGCGAGAAGATGATGTCCGGCGAGGATGCCTACCTGTTGCCGCGCGACAAGGGGCCGGTGCGCGCGTTCGCCCGCAACGTGGTGGACTCGCGCCGCAATGCGCTCGGCCTGTTCATGCCAGCAGCGCTGGGTCTGATCTTCATCATGTTGGGGGTTCCTTCGCTTGCGGCGCAGGGCATCTTGTCGTACGCGATGCTGGCGCTGGTGGCGGTCATGGTGACCGACGGATTCATCGTCGGCCGCAAGGTGAACCGGCTGGTCGACGAGAAGTACCCCGACAACACCGAAAGTGGTTGGAAGTTGGGCTTTTACGCGGCCAGCCGGGCTTCCCAGCTGCGCAGGATGCGTGCGCCACGGCCACAGGTCAACCGCGGCGACAAGGTCACCTGAGCCGCAGTGCACACCCTGGTGCTCGGTGGTATCCGATCGGGCAAATCGCAGTGGGCGGAGAGGGCGATCATCGAATCGATCGCCGACGGCGCGCCGGTGCACTACCTGGCCACCGGCAAGGCACCGGATGCCGACACCGACTGGTCCGAGCGGGTCGCCGCGCACCGGGAGCGTCGCCCGTCGCATTGGTCGACCGTCGAAACCACCGATGTGGCAGCGCAATTGCGATCAGCCACCACGACAGCGACCCTGGTCGACGACATCGGCGGCTGGTTGACCGCCACGATGGACCTGCGCGGCGCGTGGCACGGCGCATCGGTCCACACCGATATCGATGATCTGCTCGACGCGGTGACCACCTTCGGCGCTCCCCTTGCCCTCGTCAGTCCCGAGGTCGGGCTGACCGTGGTGCCGCACACGGAGTCTGGCCGCCGGTTCGCCGACGAGCTCGGCATGCTCAACCAGAAGCTGGCCGCCCGTTGCGATCGGGTGGTGCTTGTCGTCGCGGGTCAGCCGATGACCGTCAAGGAGCCGGCATGACGGAGTTTCCGGCGATCGTGGCGCCGGACGCGCACGCCGCCGCCGCGGCGCGGGACCGTCAGGACCGGTTGACCAAGCCACCCGGTGCGCTCGGCAGGCTCGAGGATCTGTCGGTGTGGGTGGCGTCGTGCCAGGGCGCCTGCCCACCACGGCAGTTCGCGCGTCCGCGGGTGGTGGTGTTCGCGGGCGATCACGGCGTGACCACGGCCGGTGTGTCGGCATACCCGGCGGAGGTCACCGCGCAGATGGTCGCCAATTTCGACGCCGGCGGCGCCGCTATCAACGTGCTGGCCGAGGCGGCGGGGGCCAGCGTGCGGGTGGTGGATATCGCGGTCGATGTGGACAGGCCGGCCTCGACGTCGATCGGCGGGTACAAGGTCCGCCGCGGCAGCGGCAACATCGCCGTCGAGGATGCGCTATCCGCCGACGAGGTGACGGTCGCGATCGACGCGGGCAGGCAGATCGCGGACGAAGAGGTCGATTCCGGCGCTGATCTGCTGATCGCTGGTGACATGGGTATCGGAAACACCACGGCGGCAACCACTTTGATCGCCGCACTGACCGAAACCGAACCGGTCGCGGTGGTCGGCCGCGGCACCGGTATCGACGATGCGGGCTGGGCACGCAAGACGGCCGCGGTCCGCGACGCGCTGTACCGAGCCCGTGGGGCGTCGGCGGATCCCGTTGCGTTGCTACGGATCTGCGGTGGCGCCGACCTAGCGGCGATGGCGGGATTCTGCGCGCAGGCCGCGGTGCGCCGCACGCCTCTGTTGCTCGACGGGTTGGTGGTAACCGCGGCCGCGACGGTGGCCGAACGCCTTGCCCCTGGTGCGAGGCAGTGGTGGCAGGCCGGTCACCGCTCCCCCGAACCGGCCCACGCCGTCGCACTCAGGCGCCTCGAGCTCGAACCGATCGTCGATATGCGGATGCGGCTCGGCGAGGGCACCGGGGCCGCGGTCGCCCTGCCCATCGTGCGGGCGGCGGTGGCGATCCTGGTTTCGATGGCCACATTCGACGAAGCCGGAATCACCGGCGCCCGCGAGGCGCAGTGATCCGTTCGGTCGCGGGCGCTTTCGCGTTCGGCACCGTTCTTCCCGCAGGACGCACTGCGGCCGTCGGTCGAGGTGTGCTGACCGCGCTGCCGGTAGTGGGCGTCGTGCTCGGGGCGCTGGCGGCCACCGTGCTGTGGGCAATGTCACGGGCACTCGGCACCGGCAGCGCGCTAGCTGGGGTGCTTGCGGTCGCCGTGCTGCTGATCGCCACCCGCGGACTGCACATCGACGGGCTCGCCGACACCGCCGATGGGCTGGGCTGTTACGGCGCCCCGGAGAGGGCGCTGGAGGTGATGCGCGACGGGACGGCGGGGCCGTTCGGGGTCGCGACGGTGGTGGTGACGATCATGGCGCAGGCATTGGCGTTCGCGGAACTGAACGCGGTCGCCGTGATCGTCGCGGTGACCGCGGGCCGCGTCGCGGCGGTGTTCGCGTGCCGTCGCTCGGTGCCCGCGGCGCCGGGCAGCTCGCTTGGCGCGTTGGTGGCTGGCACGCAACCGGTTGGCGTCGGGCTGATCTGGCTCGTGGCGGTCGCGGCGCTGGCGGTGTTGGCGGGCCAGCGACCGTGGCTGGGACCTGTGGTCGTCGTTGTTGCGGTGGCATGCGGCGCAGCGCTGGTCGCGCACTGCGTGCGCCGCTTCGGCGGCATCACCGGTGACGTACTCGGCGCGGCGATCGAGGTCACCACGACGGTGGCCGCGGTCGGGCTGGCGATCGCCGCGGGCTAGCCGCCAAGGATCCACCAAGGATTTGCCAAGGGCCCTCTCGGATTCTTCTCGTACCAGCACGGAACACCGTGACAAACCGAGAGGAACCCGCAATGTTCGTTCGCCGCTTCGCCACCTTCGCCGGTACCGCCGCCGTCGCAGCAGGCATGGGTCTTGCCGCGCTCGCTTCGGCCGCCACCGCAGGGGCCACCGTCGCCGACGACACCTTCATCACGGTGATCACCGACCAGGGCATCGAACCGCCATCCACCGACGAGGCGATCGGCGTCGCCCACGACGTCTGCGCCATGGTCGAAGATGGCAGCGACCTTTTCGACACGATCACATCCGTCTCCGATTACACCGAGCTCGAGTTCGAGGACTCGGCGTTCTTCGTCGGCGCGGCCATCGCCACCTACTGCCCCGAGCACGAGGCGCTGCTCGACTCCTAGGGTCGATCAGCTCAGGCGGGCCATCCAGCCGTGGGTATCTGCGAAGGTCCCACGCTGGACGCCCGTCAACGTGTCGCGCAACGCCATGGTGATTTCGCCAGGCTCGCCGTCGGCGATGGTGAACTCGCCGTCGGCGTGCTTCACGTGCGACACCGGAGTGATGACGGCGGCCGTGCCACACGCGAACACCTCGGTGATCTCGCCGGCCGCCGTCTTCTTCTGCCACTCGTCGACGTCGATCTTGCGCTCCTCGACGGCGAATCCGGCATCGGTTGCCAACTGCAGCAACGAATCCCGGGTGATACCAGGTAGCAGTGATCCCGACAGCTCAGGGGTGACCAGCCGCGCCGTTCCGCCGCTGCCGAACACGAAGAACAGGTTCATCCCGCCCATCTCCTCGACGTAGCGGCGTTCGGTGGCATCCAGCCACACCACCTGATCGCACCCGTTGTCGGCCGCCTGCGCTTGGGCCACCAATGAGGCGGCGTAGTTTCCACCGAACTTCGCCGCACCCGTGCCGCCGGGGCAGGCGCGCACGTACTCGGTGGACAGCCACACGCTGACCGGCTTGATGCCGCGCGGGAAGTACGCTCCCGCAGGCGAGGCGATCACCATGTAGCGGTATTCGGTGGCGGGTCGCACACCCAGGCCTGGTTCGGTGGCGAAGATGTACGGCCGCAGGTAGAGCGACTCCTCCCCGCCGGCGGGCGGCACCCACGGCTCATCTACGGCGATCAGCTGGCGCAGCGATTCGATGAACAGCTCTTCGGGGAGTTCGGGGATCGCGATCCGCTGCGCCGACGTCCGCAGCCGCCTGGCGTTGGCCTCCGGACGAAAGGACACGATGGATCCGTCGGCCCAGCGGTACGCCTTCAGCCCTTCGAAGATCTCTTGTGCGTAATGCAGGACGATCGCCGAAGGATCGAGTTCGATCGGGCCGTACGGGATCACCCGCGCGTCGTGCCAGCCTTTGCCGTCGATGTAGTCGATCGACACCATGTGATCGGTGTGATAGCGGCCGAATCCGGGATTGGCCAGGATCTGAGCCCGTACCTCGTCACTCGCCGGATCCGCGTTGCGATCGACGGTGAACTCGAGGTGGTCAGTCATGAAGCGATTGTATATCCGCTCGCTACCGGGTTTTTGGCTGGATGAACGGGGGTTTGACGACCTCGCACTCCAGCGCTCGGCCGCGCACGTCGACCGAAACCGTCTGGCCGTCCGCAACAGGTGCCGACGCGTCGATCATTGCCAGCGCGATGCCGACTTTCAAAGTCGGAGAGAAGGTTCCCGACGTGGTCACCCCGATCTCGGTGTCCCCGTCGAGCACGGTGAGATCGGGCCGCAGCACACCGCGGCCGACGGCCTTCAGCCCGCGCAGCAACCGCTTGGGCCCCGCCTCCTTCTCGGCCAGCAGGGCGTCGCGGCCCCAGAACGCGTCCTTGCGCCATCCGATGGCCCAGCCGCACCGCGCAGCCAGCGGCGAGATGTCGAGCGAGAGTTCGTGGCCGTGCAGCGGATAGCCCATCTCGGTCCGTAAAGTGTCGCGCGCACCCAGCCCGGCCGCCTCGCCGCCTGCCGAACCGACGGCCTCGACCAGCGCATCGAAGACGACGGGCGCCTGATCCCACGGCGGCAGGAGTTCATAGCCGTGCTCGCCGGTGTAGCCGGTGCGGCACACCCGCACTGGCACCCCGCTGAATTCGGCGTCCGCATATCCCATGTAGTCCATCTCGGTCGGCAGCCCGAGACCGCCGACTACCTCAGCCGATTTGGGTCCCTGCACCGCCAGCACCGCGTACGAACGATGCTCGTCGGTGATGGTCAGTCCGGCGGGCGCGCGCTCGGCCAGTGCGGCGACCACCGCCGCGGTGTTGGCCGCATTGGGGACAAGGAAGATCTCGTCGTCCGAGACGTAGTAGGCGATGAGGTCATCAATAACTCCTGCGACGCCTCCGACTTCTTTGCAGCACAACGTGTATTGCGCCTTGCCGGGTCCGATGCGACGCAGATCGTTGGTCAGTGCGGAGTTCACGTACTCCGCGGCACCCGGCCCGCGCACCAGCGCCTTGCCGAGGTGACTGACGTCGAACAGGCCGACCGCGTTGCGGGTGGCCGCGTGCTCGCTCACCGTGCCCGCGTACGAGACCGGCATCAGCCAGCCACCGAACTCGGCGAAATTCGCACCGAGCTGACGATGGCGTTCTTCGAGGGGCCCGTGCTGGACTTCGGTTTCGCTCACTGTGTCCTCACGGCAATCAACCCTAATCCCGGCGTTGACGCTGGCAGACTCGGGTGGTGGTGGATTTCGATGCGCTGGAGGCCGCCGGAATCGCCGATGCGCACGGACGTGCGGGCCTGATCGACTACCTGGACAAACTCGGCTTCACCGCCGAGGAGATGGTCGAGGCCGAGCGGGCCGGTCGGCTGTTCGGCCTGGCAGGCGATGCGCTGCAGGGGCCGGGCCGCCCGGTCTACAGCCTGCGCACGGCCGCCGAGGCCCTCGAAGTTCCCCTCAACGAGCTTGCACAGGCCTGGGCGGTGATGGGTCTGACCATCTCCGACCCGGAGGCACCCGCCCTGAGCCAGGCTGACGTCGACGGCCTGCAGACGTGGGTGGCGATCAAGACGCTCGTCGGCGGCGAAGCCGCACTCGCCTTTCTGCGAGTGCTCGGCAACGCGATGGCCCGACTGGCCGAAGCGGGCGGCACGATGGCCAGGATGGCGCAACCCGACCTGCTGATGAGCCTGTCCGGAGACGAACTCACCACGGCGATGGCGTATCGCGCGGTCACCGAGATCACCCATCAGTTCGGTGTGCTGATCGACGCCGTCTTCCGCCAACACGTGGTGGCGGCCCGAGCACACTTCGAGGGCGTCATCTCCGACGCCTCGGCCAGCGTCACCTGCGGCATCGGTTTCGCCGATTTGACCGGCTTCACGAAGCTCACACAGGTGCTCACGCCGACCGAATTGTTCGACCTCCTCGTTGATTTCGGGGGTTCTGTCAGCGATCTCGTGCACGCCGACGGCGGACGGGTGGTGAAGTTCATCGGGGACGAAGTGATGTGGGTGACGTCGACACCAGAGCTGTTGGTGAAGGTGGCGATGGACCTCGTCGAGCACCCGCGCGCGCGGGAGGCGGGTCTGCAGGTCCGCGCCGGTCTCGGCTTCGGCTCGGTGCTCGCCATCGGCGGCGACTACTTCGGCACTCCGGTCAACCTGGCCGCCCGCCTGGTGGGCGCGGCAGCGCCCGGGCAGATCCTGGCCTCCGCCGACCTGCGCGACGAGCTGGCCGAGTGGCCAGCGATCCCACAGGAACCGTTGATACTCAAGGGTTTCGACGAACCGGTTGCCGCCTACGATCTGCACCTTTCCCGCTGACAGCTAGGCTGAGCGCTCGTGAGCACCGCAAAGTCTGGTTTTCAGGTCCCCAGCGTGACTGTCGCGTCGTCACTGCCCAAACGTGGCGGCGACGCCGTGCTGATCGTTCCCGTGGTCAGCGGTCGGGACGAGAACGCCGCCGCTACCGTCGTCGCCAACCCGTTCCTCGACGCCGAAGCCGTCGGCGAGATCGAGATCGCGCTGAAGGCGCTCGGGGCCAAGGGCACCTCCGAGCAGGTCACCAGGGTGGTCGCGCCGTCGCTCCCGGTGGCCAGTGTGGTGGCCGTCGGGCTCGGCAAGGAGCGCGACGACTGGCCCGCCGATGTGATCCGGCGCGCGGCCGGGGTGGCCGCACGGTCGCTCAACGGCACCGAGGCCGTCATCAGCACGCTGTCGGACATCGACCTCGACGCGGCAATCGAAGGGCTCATCCTCGGCGCCTACCGGTTCAGCGATTTCCGCAGCGACAAGACCGCACCCAAGGACCCCGGGTTGCAGAAGATCACGGCGCTGACCGCCGACACCAAGGCTAAGGGACGGCGGACGAGAGGAGCACCAAGAACAGCTGCAGATGCCGCGGCGCGGGCCGCTGATATCGCCACCGCGGTGGCCACGGCAAGGGATCTGGTCAACACACCGCCGAGTCATCTGTTCCCTTCCGAATTCGCCAAGCGGGCAAAAGCTTTGGGCGAAGCGGCCGGCCTCGATGTTGAGGTGCTCGACGACAAGATGCTTGCCAAGGAGGGCTACGGCGGCGTCGTCGGCGTCGGCAAGGGCTCGTCGCGTCCCCCACGCCTGGTGCGCTTGACCCACCGCGGGGCCAAGAACAAGAAGGCCAAGAAGGTCGCCCTTGTCGGCAAGGGCATCACGTTCGACACCGGCGGCATCTCCATCAAGCCCGCGGCCAACATGCACCACATGACCTCCGACATGGGCGGGGCCGCTGCGGTCATCGCCACGGTGGTGCTGGCCGCCAAGCAGCAGTTGCCGATCGACGTGGTGGCCACCGTGCCGATGGCCGAGAACATGCCGTCGTCGACCGCGCAGCGGCCCGGTGACGTGCTGACCCAGTACGGCGGAATCACCGTCGAGGTGCTGAACACCGACGCCGAGGGCAGGCTGATCCTGGCCGACGCGATCGCGCGGGCCTGCGAGGACAAGCCCGACTACCTGATCGAGACGTCGACACTGACCGGCGCGCAGACCGTTGCGCTCGGCGCCCGCACGCCCGGGGTGATGGGCAGCGACGAGTTCCGCGATCGGGTGGCCGCGATCTCACAGGCCGTCGGCGAGAACGGCTGGCCGATGCCGCTGCCCGAGGAGCTCAAGGACGATCTCAAGTCGACGGTGGCCGACCTGGCCAACGTCAGCGGCTCGCGCTATGCCGGCATGCTGGTCGCAGGCACGTACCTGCGCGAGTTCGTCGCCGACGGCGTGGCGTGGGCGCACATCGACATCGCGGCCCCGGCCTACAACACCGGCGGCCCGTGGGGCTACACCGGTAAGGGTGGTACCGGTGTGCCGACCCGGACGATGTTCGCCGTGCTCGAGGACATCGCTGCGAACGGTTGAGCTACATCAGCTTTCCGCGGGCCGCGCTGCGCATCGCCTGCGGCAGTGCATGTGCCGCACCGTAAACCAGGTACGCCTCGGGAGCCACCGGCCGGATCGGCTTGTTCTTCTTGACCGCGGACACGATGGCCTTGGCGACCTTGTCAGGGCCGTACCGGCGGGCGGCGAACATCTTCTCGATCTGCCTGCGACGCGCCTCGGCATGAACCTTCTGCGAGGCGGGCACATCGAATCGGGTGGTGCTCACGATGTTGGTGTCGATCACGCCGGGACACACGGTGGTGAGCCCTACCCCTGCCGAATCGAGTTCTGCCCGTAGACAATCACCGAACATATAGACCGCGGCCTTACTTGTGCAGTACGCGTTCATCGCCTGCTGCGGCGAGTACGCCGCCATCGAGGCGACGTTGACGATATGGCCGCCGGTACCGCGCTCGACCAGCCTGCGGCCGAACGAGCGGCAGCCGTTGACCACACCACCGAAATTGATGTCGAGCACCCGGTCGAATTCTTCTGCGGGCGTGTCGAAGAAGAAGCCGGCCTGACCCACGCCTGCGTTGTTCACCACGATGTCGGGCACGCCGTGCTCGGCGCAGACCTGTTCGGCGAACCGCTCGACGGCGTCGGCGTCCGAGACGTCAAGGGTGTAGGCGTGCGCGACCCCGCCGCGCGCGGCGATCTGGGTGGCGGTGTCCTTGACGCTTGCCTCGTCGATGTCGCTGACCACTACCTCGGCGCCCTCGCGCGCGAACGCGAACGCCGTCTCGCGACCGATGCCGCTGCCCGCACCCGTGACGGAAACCAGTGTGTCGCCGAAGTATTCGCGTTGGCGCCCGACCTGCGCGCGGACCAGCGCCCTGCTGGGCGGGTTACCGTCCAGAAAGTCGACGAGTTCGCTTACCGACCGCGCGAGCACTGCAGGGTGCGAGAAGGCGGACCAGTGCCCTGCGCTGATGTCGCGTCGCCACAGTCGGGCCACCCACCGTGATTCGAAGTCGTAGCCGTACGGCTTGACGACGGGATCTTTGGTGTTGACGATCAACTGGACGGGAATGTCGACGTAATGGTCGTCCCTGACGGTGGTGATCGACCGTAAACCGTTGGCGCGGTAGATCTTCAGCGAGTTCGCCGCGTCGGCGTTGATGTCGCCGTAATGAATCCCTTCGGGTTGGGCATCGCGGGCGTTGGCATGCTGGATGCGCCTGCCGAGACCGCGGCGCATCAATGCCGGCGTCAGCACAGGAACGGAGAACGGGATCCAATAGGACAGCCGCAATGCCAGGTTGAGCGCGCGCACGAAGCGGATGGGCCGGTAGGGCCTTGCGAGGCCGTCCTTGATGAGGGTCGCGTAGTGATCGCTGCTCGGCCCCGACACCGACGTGAACGACGCGACCCGTTCACTCGCCCCCGCTCGGGACAGGTACTCCCACACCCCGACCGATCCCCAGTCGTGCGCCAGCACGTGGACGGGCTGTCCAGGGCTCAGCGCGCCGATGACCGCCTCGAAGTCATCGGCGAAACGCGGCATGGCGTACGCCTTGACCGGCGTTGGCACGGTCGAAGCTCCGGCACCCCTGTTGTCGTAGGCCACGATTCGGAACCGGTCGGCGAGCATCGGCACGACGCCGTCCCACATCACGTGCGAATTGGGCCAGCCGTGAACCAGAACCACCGTGGGACCGTCGGGGTTTCCTTGTTCGTAGACCGCGATCCGGACTCCGTCACTGCTTTCGACGAACCGCTCCGTTGCCATCAGACCTCCGCACAACTAGGTGGGACCGTCGGTACCGTATCAGCGCTCCTCGAGCTCGTTACGTGCGGCGCGTCGGCGCTCGATTCTGCGACGCTCGTCGTAGTCGCGCATCCGCTGCGGGTAGCCGACCTTCTGCACGTCGTAGACGGGAATGTTGAGCCGCTCGCTCAACCGCCGGGCGCCGGCGTCTCCCCCCGCCCTGCGCCGGGTCCATTCGCCGTCCGCGGCAACAAGAACGACCGTCACCTCGGTGACCGTGGTTTTCGGTTCGACGAACGCCTCCACGCCGGTGTGCTCAGCAGCCCACTGATGGAGGTGGCGCAGATCGGCCGCGGGATCGCGGCCGTCAGTGCGCTTTGACCGGCGTCCCCGAAACCTGTCGAAGAGTCCCACCTGAGCCCTACTCCTTCTGCGGTTTACCTCATTCGATAGTGCCAGAGCCTCGGGTGCCCAGGTCTGCGACGAACTGTGCGAGCAGACGTGACAGGATGGGGACCGACAATCGACCCGTAGACCCGACTGAACGTTCGAGGGAGCGAGGAGTCTCTACACATGGCCACTTCCGTTCAGATGCCCGCACTCGGTGAGAGCGTCACCGAGGGCACTGTCACCCGTTGGCTCAAGCAAGAGGGCGACACCGTCGAACAGGATGAGCCGTTACTCGAGGTCTCCACCGACAAGGTCGACACCGAGATCCCCGCGCCCGCTGCCGGTGTGCTGACGAAGATCGTCGCCCACGAGGACGACACCGTCGAGGTGGGCGGCGAGCTGGCCGTGATCGGCGACGCAAGCGAGGCGCCCGCTGACGAGAAGCCCGCAGACGAGAAGCCCGCCGAAAAGGAAGAGCCCGCCGAGGAACCGGCCGCACAGCCCGAACCCACCGCCGAGGAGCCCGAGCCCGAACCCGAGCCCGAGCCCGAGCCGGATTCCAAGCCCGCTTCCTCAGGCGGTGAAGCGACCTCGGTGACCATGCCCGAATTGGGTGAGTCGGTCACCGAGGGCACGGTCACCCGGTGGCTGAAGAACGTCGGCGACTCCGTCGATGTCGACGAACCGTTGGTCGAGGTGTCCACCGACAAGGTCGATACCGAGATCCCGTCCCCGGTGGCGGGCACGTTGCTGTCCATCACCGCTGAGGAAGACGACACCGTCGCCGTCGGCGGCGAGCTGGCCAAGATCGGTGACGCCGGCGCCGCCAAGGAGTCCGCACCCGAGCCCAAGCCGGAACCGGAATCAAAGCCTGAGCCCAAACCGGAACCGAAGCCAGAGCCGAAAGCCGCGCCTGCCGAAGAGGCCAAGCCCGAGCCCAAGCCGGAACCCAAGCCGGAACCGAAGCCCCAGGCGGCCCCCGCGGCCGAAGCACCCTCTAGTGACGGCGGACCGTATGTGACACCGCTGGTGCGAAAGTTGGCCTCGGAGAACAACATTGACCTCACGACGGTCAAGGGCACCGGGGTTGGCGGCCGGATCCGTAAGCAGGATGTGCTCGCCGCCGCCGAGGCCAAGAAGACCCCCGCCGCACCGCAGGCCGCCCCCGAAGCGCCGGCGAAGGCGCCCGCGGCGGCCGCAGCGACACCCGCGCCAGCGCTGGCCCATCTGCGTGGCACCACCCAGAAGGCCACCAGGATCCGTCAGATCACGGCCAAGAAGACCCGTGAATCCTTGCAGGCCACAGCGCAATTGACGCAAACCCACGAGGTTGACATGACCAAGATCGTGGCGCTGCGGGCACGTGCGAAGAACAGCTTCGCCGAGCGTGAAGGCGTCAAGCTGACGTACCTGCCGTTCATCGCCGTCGCCGTCGTCGACGCGCTGAAGGCGCACCCGAACGTCAACGCAAGCTACAACGAGGAATCCAAGGAGATCACCTACTACGACGCCGAGCACCTCGGCTTCGCGGTCGACACCGAGCAGGGCCTGCTGTCGCCGGTGATCAAGAACGCGGGTGACCTGTCGCTGGCGGGGCTGGCACGAGCCATCGCCGACATTGCGGCACGCGCGCGCTCCGGCGACCTCAAGCCCGACGAGCTGTCCGGCGGGACGTTCACGATCACCAACATCGGCAGCCAGGGCGCGCTGTTCGACACCCCGATCCTGGTACCGCCGCAGGCGGCGATGCTTGGCACGGGCGCCATCGTCAAGCGGCCGCGGGTGATCAGCGACGGCTTCGGCAACGAGTCGATCGGTGTGCGCTCGGTGAGCTACCTGCCGCTGACCTATGACCACCGGCTCATTGACGGCGCGGACGCCGGACGCTTCGTGACCACCATCAAGCGCCGGCTCGAAGAGGGCGCGTTCGAGGCCGATCTGGGGCTATAGACCTCGTGCCCACCTCCGTCATCGCGATTGCGGGGTCCTCTGGCCTGATCGGCTCGGCGTTGGTGTCGGCATTGCGGTCTGCCGATCACCGGGTGGTGCGGATCGTCCGCCGGGCGCCATCGAACTCCGACGAGGTGTTCTGGAACCCGGACACCGGCGAGTTCGATTCGTCGGCGCTGCACGGCGTGGACGCCGTGGTGAACCTGTGCGGCGTCAACGTCGGTGCCAAGCGGTGGTCGGGCGCGTTCAAGCAGAGCCTGCGTGACAGCAGGATCGATCCGACCGAGGTGCTGTCCGGCGCGGTCGTCGAGGCGGGTGTGCCGGTACTGATCAACGCCAGCGCGGTCGGTTACTACGGCGACACCCGCGGCCGCACCGCCGACGAAACCACACCGCCTGGCTTGGGCTTTTTGGCGCAGCTGTGCCTGGACTGGGAGGCATCGACCGCCCTGGCTCAACAGGACGGCGCCCGGGTGGTGCTGGTGCGAACCGGCCTGGTGATAGCGCCGTCGGGAGGAGTCCTGGCCCGCCTCAAGACACTGTTCTCGCTCGGGCTTGGCGCCCGACTCGGCAACGGCAGGCAGTACATGCCGTGGATCAGCCTCGAGGACGAAGTGCGGGCATTGTTGTTTGCCATTTCGCATGACGGGCTGTCAGGTCCTTTGAACCTGACCGGGCCTGCACCGGTCACCAACGCCGAGTTCACCACCGCGTTGGGCCGCGCGGTGAACCGACCGACACCCCTGATCGTGCCGGGCTTCGCGCTTCGCACTGTGCTCGGCGAGTTTGCCGAGGAGGGGCTACTCGGCGGACAGCGCGCAATTCCCGCGGCGCTCGAGCGGTCGGGTTTTGTCTTCCACCACAACACGATCGGCGAGGCGCTTGCGTACGCGACGGCGCCGAGGGACACGTGAGTAGCGTTTACGGTATGGCGGCATCGATTCGGTCGGTCACGAAACCGATCGACGTTCGGCGGCTCGGCACCGTCGACTATGACCAAGCGTGGCAGCTGCAGCGCGAACTGGCCGATGCACGCGTGGCTGGCGGCCAGGACACCCTGCTGCTGTTGGAGCATCCACCGGTGTACACCGCTGGCAGGCGCACGCTGCCGCAGGAGCGGCCTGTCGATGGCACCCCCGTCGTCGACACCGACCGCGGCGGAAAGATCACCTGGCACGGACCCGGACAGCTGGTCGGATATCCGATCGTCGGACTTGCCGAACCGCTGGACGTGGTGAATTTCGTTCGGCGCCTTGAGGAATCGCTAATCAAAGTGTGCGCGGGCGTTGGCCTGCAGGCGGGCCGCGTCGAGGGCCGGTCAGGAGTGTGGGTGCCCGCAGACGGCGCGCGACCGGCCCGCAAGGTGGGCGCGATCGGCATCCGGGTATCGCGCGCGACGACGCTGCACGGGTTCGCGCTGAACTGCGACTGCGATCTGGGCGCGTTCTCCTCGATCGTGCCCTGCGGCATCGCCGACGCCGGGGTGACATCGCTGACCGCCGAACTGGGCCGTCGCGTGGCGGTTGAGGACGTCATCGACCGCGTTGCCGACGCCGTGTGTGACGCGCTCGACGGCCGCCTATCAGTAGCATTGACACGGTGACGGTCACACCGGAAGGCAGAAAGCTCCTGCGTCTCGAGGTCCGCAATGCCGAGACGCCCATCGAGCGCAAGCCGCCGTGGATCAAGACGCGCGCCAAGATGGGCCCGGAGTACAAGGAGCTCAAGGCGCTGGTGCGCCGCGAGGGCCTGCACACCGTGTGCGAGGAGGCCGGCTGCCCCAACATTTTCGAATGCTGGGAGGACCGCGAAGCCACCTTCCTCATCGGCGGGGAACAGTGCACCCGGCGCTGCGACTTCTGTCAGATCGACACCGGCAAGCCCACCGAACTCGACCGCGACGAGCCGCGCAGGGTCGCCGAGAGCGTGCAGGCGATGGGGCTGCGGTACTCCACGGTGACCGGGGTGGCACGCGACGACCTGCCCGACGGAGGTGCGTGGCTGTACGCCGAGACCGTTCGCCAGATCAAGGCGCTCAACCCGAACACCGGCGTCGAGTTGCTGATCCCCGACTTCAACGGCGCGCCCCCACTGCTCGAGCAAGTCTTCGAATCACGTCCAGAAGTGTTGGCGCACAACGTTGAAACCGTTCCGCGGATCTTCAAGCGAATCCGGCCCGCGTTCCGCTACGACCGCAGCCTTGCGGTGCTGACCGCCGCCCGTGACTACGGGCTGATCACCAAGTCCAATCTGATCCTGGGCATGGGTGAGACGCCGGACGAGGTGCGCACCGCGCTCATCGACCTTCACGAGGCCGGCTGCGACATCGTCACCATCACCCAGTACCTGCGCCCGTCGGTGCGCCACCATCCGGTGGAGCGCTGGGTCAAGCCGGAGGAATTCGTCGAGCACGAGCGGTTCGCCCAAGAGGTCGGCTTTGCCGGCGTGCTGGCCGGGCCGCTGGTTCGGTCGTCGTATCGGGCCGGGAAGCTGTATGCGCAGGCGGTCGGGTCTCGGCCCGCCGTATCCTGAACCAATGGCGAAATCCCGCAATCCCGCCGCCACCAAGGCAGCCAAGGCCGAGGCCAAGGCGGCCCGCAAGGCGGCCTCCAAACAGCGCCGCAGCCAGCTGTGGCAGGCATTCCAGATTCAGCGCAAAGAGGACAAGCGGCTGCTGCCGTACATGATCGGCGCGTTTGTGTTGATCGTCGCTGTCTCGGTGGTCTTGGGGATTTACGCGGGCGGGTTCACCGCGTACATGATGATCCCGCTGGGTGTCGTGCTCGGCGCGCTGGTGGCCTTCATCATCTTCGGCAGGCGCGCGCAGAAGTCGGTCTACCGCAAAGCCGAGGGTCAGACCGGTGCGGCGGCGTGGGCGCTGGACAACCTGCGCGGCAAGTGGCGAGTGACCCCTGGGGTCGCGGCCACCGGCCACTTCGACGCGGTGCACCGGGTGATCGGACGGCCCGGCGTGATCTTCGTCGGCGAAGGCTCACCGACTCGGGTCAAGCCTCTGCTGGCCCAGGAGAAGAAGCGCACGGCCAGGCTGATCGGCGATACCCCGATCTACGACATCGTGATCGGCAACGAAGAGGGCGAAGTCCCGCTGTCCAAGCTGGAACGCCACCTGAACAAGCTGCCTGCCAACATCACCGTGAAACAGATGGACTCGCTGGAGTCGCGACTGGCCGCGCTCGGCACCAAGGTCGGCCCCGCGGCGATGCCCAAGGGGCCGCTGCCCGCACAGGCCAAGATGCGCGGCGTGCAGCGCACCGTGCGGCGGCGCTAGCGGCGGACCACCGCGGTATTTGTGAAGCGGTCCTGGTAACCGCGCAGATCGCTGTCGGTGAAAAGCGCGGGAATGACGAAGAAGACCAACAGCCCGCGCACGGCGGCACGCCCGATCCCGACATGCATCCGGTTGTCGATCGACGCCACCCGCAATCCGAGCGCCAACTGGCCGGGCGTGAAACCAAAGAGCCGGACCGCGACGATGCCCAGCACGACCCACACCACCGCGATCGCCGTCCCCGGGCCGCCCATCCGCGTGTACAGGAAGTGTTCGTCGAGCGCGCCGAGGCTCTGCGCAAGGCCGACCAGTCCGTACGCGATGAACCAGTCGATCATCAGCGCCGCGATGCGCCTGCCGAATCTGGCGATCGACCCGGGCCCGCTCTCGGGCAGACCGAGCCGCTGTCCCGGATAGTCGTTGGGTTGTTGGTCCACGCCTGGAGATTGCGTCGGTTCGGGACCTGACAGCCAGGAGCCGATCTCGGGGGCCATACTCTTCAGGATAGGCGGGGGCCCGCGGGCCGCCGCCGGCCGCCGTCGCGAATTGCGTAACTTCAGCGCAACATGTGGTTGACGACGGTGCAACATCATGTACTTAGCGTCAACGCGCGGGCTACCAGATATAAGGAGAGAACTCAGTGGCAGAAAAGACGGCCGACGACATCATCAAGCAGATCAAGGATGAGGACGTCCAGTACGTCGACATCCGGTTCTGCGATCTCCCCGGCGTCGTGCAGCACTTCTCGATCCCGGCGTCGGCGTTCGACGAGAGCGTGTTCGAGGACGGGTTGGCGTTCGACGGCTCCTCGGTGCGGGGCTTCCAGTCGATCCACGAGTCCGACATGATGCTGCTGCCGGACCCCGAGACCGCGCGCATCGACCCATTCCGGGCCGCCAAGACGCTGAACCTGAACTTCTTCGTGCACGATCCGTTCACCCGCGAGGCGTACTCGCGCGACCCACGCAACGTGGCCCGCAAGGCGGAGAACTACCTGGCCAGCACCGGCATCGCCGACACCGCGTTCTTCGGCGCGGAGGCCGAGTTCTACATCTTCGACTCGGTGTCCTTCGATTCGCGGATCAACGGCACCTTCTATGAGATCGACTCCGAGGCCGGCTGGTGGAACACCGGCGAGCCGGTCGAGTCGGACGGCAGCGCGAACCGGGGCTACAAGGTCCGGCCCAAGGGCGGTTACTTCCCCGTCGCGCCCTACGACCACTTCGTCGACCTGCGCGACGAGATGTGCACCAACCTGCAGAACGCCGGCTTCACCCTTGAGCGCGGGCACCACGAGGTGGGCACCGCCGGGCAGGCCGAGATCAACTACAAGTTCAACACCTTGCTGCACGCAGCGGACGACCTGGTGCTGTTCAAATACATCATCAAGAACACCGCCTGGCAGGCCGGCAAGACGGTGACCTTCATGCCAAAGCCGCTGTTCGGCGATAACGGATCCGGCATGCACGCCCACCAGTCGCTGTGGAAGGACGGCAGCCCGCTGTTCCACGACGAGTCGGGCTACGCGGGCCTTTCCGACACCGCACGCCATTACATCGGCGGCCTCCTGCATCACGCCCCGTCCCTGCTGGCGTTCACCAACCCGACGGTGAACTCCTACAAGCGTCTGGTGCCGGGCTATGAAGCGCCGATCAACCTGGTGTACAGCCAGCGCAACCGTTCGGCATGTGTCCGTATCCCGATCACCGGCAACAACCCGAAGGCCAAGCGCCTGGAGTTCCGTTGCCCGGACAGCTCGGGTAACCCGTACCTGGCGTTCGCCGCGATGATGATGGCCGGACTGGACGGCATCAAGAAGAAGATCGAGCCGCAGTCGCCGGTCGACAAGGACCTCTACGAGCTGCCGCCGGACGAGGCCGCCAGCATCCCGCAGGCGCCCACGTCGCTGTCCGCGGTGATCGACCGTCTCGAAGAGGATCACGAATACCTCACCGAGGGCGGGGTTTTCACCGAGGACCTGATCGAGACCTGGATCTCCTACAAGCGTGAGAACGAGATCCTGCCGGTGCAGATCCGTCCGCACCCGTACGAGATCGCGTTGTACTACGACGTGTAAAAACGACCAAGCATCAGGGCCGGGCGACTTCTGCGCGCCCGGCCCTTTTGCGCGTTAGGGTCAGCCCATGACGACCAACTTCGATACGCGTCTGGCGAGTTACTCCTCCCCCGTCCTGAGCATTTTTCGGATCATTTTCGGTCTCCTGTTCACACTGCACGGTTCGATGAAGCTGTTTGGCTGGCCACTCGGCGAAGCCGTGCCGGCCGGAACATGGCCGTTCTTCTTCGCGGGCGTCATCGAGTTCGTCCTCGGCCTGATGATCACCCTTGGGGTGTTCACCAGGATCGCGGCGTTCATTGCGGCCGGCGAGATGGCCTTCGCGTACTTCTACCAGCACTGGCCGCCGCTGTCGGGCGGCGAGATGTCGAGCTTCTGGCCGTACGACGGGCAGCTTGGCGGCAATGGCGGCGAGGCGGCGATCATGTACTGCTTCGCGTTCCTGCTGCTTGCGACCACCGGTGGCGGGTCATGGTCGATCGACGGACGGCGCCGATCTTCCGTGGCGAGGGCGCCACGTCGCCGTTTTAGCCGCGGCTAAGCCGGCAGATAGGGCAAGCAAGACTAGGGAAACGCCCGATTCCTCAAGCCCACGCTGACCTCCACAATTGGCGGATGGGTCAGGGGGGCTACGGCTGGCGGCCGCATTACGCGCTTTTCAGCAAAGCGAAATCTATTTGCTCAAACGTTCATTTACGCACGCGTAAATTAATACACTCGCAACACCAACCGGGTCGCTAGCAGGGGGCTTGACCATGGGGCATGCGAGGTATATCGGACGAATCGGCGCGTTGGCGGTGGCGCTGGGCGTGGGGGCGGCGGTCGCATCGACCCCGGATATCGCCCTGGCAGAGCCATCGGAAGCCAGTTCGGAACCGGATTCCGCTGATCAATCGGGATCGCCATCCGGTGCTCCGTCCAACCAGACCCCTGGCTCGAATACGCCTGCGCAGGAGCCCAATCCGACGCCACCGAATCCGACTGACAGCAAAGCCGACGGCGAAACCGCCGGCAAACCGCATGAATCACCGGCGGAGCCCACAACGGACCCGCCTTCAGGCGAAAGCCCCGATACAACACCGGATCCCGAGCCGACCAAGCCCCCGAGTTCGGAGCAAACTTCCGATAAGAAATCCGACGATCAGCGCAGAATCGTCACGAAGACGGTCGAACGGCCGGTAACGGTGGTCTCCGCGCCGGCCGAGCGCGCCCCACGAGCCGCCGAACCGGAGCCCACGGCCACCCCGAGCGTGGTGAACACGGACGCCACGGACATCACGGTGCCCGAGTCGGTGCCGATGGCAATCGACCAGTCCCCACCCGCCGAGGACCCTTCGACGGCGCAGGTGGTCGTCAAGGCGCTGGGCTGGTCGGACCTTTCCCCGTTCGCCGGCGATGGGCCCGCCGTGCCGGCCAGCCCATTAGCGATGCTGGAACTGGCCTGGGTGGCGATGCGTCGCAACGCGCAGGAATCAGACGACACCAGCGGAATGTTCGCCACCTCGATGGTCGCTGCCGAAAATGGCAACCCAGAAGTGCATGCGGTGACGGTCGGGACGCCCGCCGCCAGCAATGGCGTGGTGTTGGTGACGGTGAATGCCACCGATCCCGATGAGGATCCGCTGACCTACACGGCGAGCACGCCTGCCAAGGGTTCGGTGACGATGACCACGCCCGGCCAATTCACCTACACCCCAACCTATGCCGCGCGCCACGCGGCAGTGGCCACCAACGCCACCGCCGCCGATCGTCAGGACACGTTCACCGTCACGATCACCGACGGTCAGGGCGGGCAAAACGAAGCCGAGGTCACGGTCTCGCTGGTGGTGACGAGCCAGGCACCGGTGCTTGGGTCGACACCGGTCGGTGCTGGGCCGGGTGCGGTGGTGTTCACCTCCGATGGGTCCCGCGGCCTATGTGGTGAATACCGGTGCTGGCACCGTCTCGGTGATCAACACCGCCACCAACACCGTGACCGGCACCATCACTGTCGGCTCAGGTGCCAGCGCGGCCGCGGTCAGCGCCGACGGCACCCGGCTCTATGTCACCCGCAACGGACCCAACACCGTCTCGGTGATCGACACCACCAGCCACGCGATCACCGCGACCATCAACGTCGGCGCCTTGCCGAACAGCCTGGCGTTCAACACCGATGGCACCCGGTTGTATGTCACCAACCAGAACTCCAACACCGTCAGCGTGATCAACACCGCCACCAACACGGTGACCGCCACCATCGCCGTCGGGCGCCAACCCAACCACATCACCGTGGTCGGCACCCGCGCCTACATCAGCGTGGCCCAGGACAACAAGATCCAGATCCTGGACACCACCACCAACACCCTGACCGGAACCATCACGGTGGCCGGCCCGTACGGCAGCACCGCCAGCCCCGACGGCACCAAGCTGTATGTGGCCAACGGCTCGACCAACACGATCTCGGTCATCAACACCGCCACCAACACCGTGACGGGCACCATCGCCACGGGCACCACGCTGCCCTACAAAGTCGCCATCACCCCCGACGGCACCCGCCTGTTCGTCACCAGCATCGGCAACTGGTCCACCCCCGCAGGCACCGTCACCGTCATCGACACCACCACCAACACCACCATCGCCAACCTGCCCAACAACACCTGGTCCTTCGGGGTCGCCGTGGCCCCCAACGGCACCTACACCTACCTCACCAACCGCAACACCAACACCCTCACCAAAGTCGGCACCACCGCCCAAGATCGATACCGCCACCTCCAACCAAACCCCCACCGGGTCGGTGTCGGTCGGACCGCCTGCGGTATCCAATGGCGCTGTCGCGGTCGCGGTCAATGCTGTTGACGCTGACGGGGATTCGCTGACTTATTCGGCAAGCACGCCTGCCAAGGGTTCAGTGACGATGACCGCGTCCGGCCAATTCACTTACACCCCAACCTATGCCGCGCGTCACGCGGCAGTGGCCGAGAACGCCACCGCCGCTGCCCGTCAGGACACCTTCAATGTCACTGTGTCCGACGGACACGGCGGCCAGGTCACCATGGCGGTCACCGTGGACTTGGCCAGGATCACGCCGGCCCCGGTGTTGAGCGCCGTTGGGGTTGGCAGCGCTCCTGGTGCGGTGGTGTTCACCTCCGATGGCTCCCGGGCCTATGTGGTGAATACCGGTGCTGGCACCGTCTCGGTGATCAACACCGCCACCAACACCGTCACCGGCACCATCACCGTCGGCTCAGGCGCCAGCGCGGCCGCGGTCAGCGCCGACGGCACCCGGCTCTATGTCACCCGAAACGGCCCCAACACCGTCTCGGTGATCGACACCACCAGCCACACCATCACTGCCACCATCAACGTGGGCGCGTTGCCGAACAGCCTGGCGTTCAACACCGATGGCACCCGGTTGTATGTCACCAACCAGAACTCCAACACCGTCAGCGTGATCAACACCGCCACCAACACGGTGACCGCCACCATCGCCGTCGGGCGCCAACCCAACCACATCACCGTGGTCGGCACCCGCGCCTACATCAGCGTGGCCCAGGACAACAAGATCCAGATCCTGGACACCACCACCAACACCCTGACCGGATCCATCCCACCATCAGCCCCTTCGGCAGCACCGCCAGCCCCGACGGCACCCGCCTCTATGTGGCCAACGGCACGCCAACACCATCACCGTCATCAACACCGCCACCAACACCGTCACGGGCACCATCGCCACGGGCACCACGCTGCCCTACAAAGTCGCCATCACCCCCGACGGCACCCGCCTGTTCGTCACCAGCATCGGCAACTGGTCCACCCCCGCAGGCACCGTCACCGTCATCGACACCACCACCAACACCACCATCGCCAACCTGCCCAACAACACCTGGTCCTTCGGGGTCGCCGTGGCCCCCAACGGCACCTACACCTACCTCACCAACCGCAACACCAACACCCTCACCAAAGTCGGCACCACCCCCGAGATCGACACCACCACCTCCAACCAAACCCCCACCGTCACCGTGACACAGGTGGGTGCCCGAAATCCGCTGACCGGCGCGATCACCTACCAGGCGACCGGCACCGACACCGATGGCGACGCCCTGACATTCACCGTGACTGCCCAGCCCGGCCACGGCACCATCACGAGCCTGGGCGGTGGCGGTTTCACCTACACCCCCAACGCCGCCTACTACTCGGGCCTCACGACGCCGGGAAGCGACACATTCGCGATCACCGTCAGCGACGGCCACTATGGCAGGGTCAGCCAGAGCGTCACCTACAACTGGGTATCCCCAACCACCACCAGTTCTGTCGCCGTCGGCGACCAACCGGTTGCGGTCGTGTACAACGCTTCCGGGACGCGTGCCTATGTAGCGAACCAGGGCACCAAGACCATCTCGGTCATCGACACCAGCTCCCATGTCGTCATCACGACAATCTCGATGGCCGACCGGCCCCGGCTCATGACACTCAGCGCCGACGGTGCACGCCTCTATGTCGCGGGCTCGCCTGAGGTCGCAGGGGCGGCCGTCGACACCAATGGGTCGATCGCGGTCATCAACACGGGCACTAACACGGTCGTTGGCACGATCAGGCTGTCCGATGCACCATCAGCGATGGCCCTGAGCCCCAACGGCACCCGCCTCTACGTCGCGGCTCAGACCGACGACGTCGTGTGGACCGTCGACACCCAGGCGATGAGCGTCATCTCGGGTCGGGCGGTCGGCGACGGGCCGCAGAAGATCGTGGTGAGCAATAACGGCGCCAAGGTCTACGTCGCGAACTACCTCGCCAACTCGGTATCGGTGATCAACGCCGCAACCGGATCGGTGACGACTATCGCCAACGTCAAGGCGCCCCGCGACCTCGCGCTGAGCCCGGACGGCACAAAGCTTTACGTCGCCAACTATGCCGGTACCACCGCCTCGGTCATCAATACAGCTACCGACACCGTTTCCGCTAACATCGCGGTCGGAGATCGCTCATGGCAGGTCACGGTCAGCCCCAACGGCTCCAAGGTCTATTTCAGCGACGGCGACGACACCATTACCGCTGTCGATGCGGTGACCAACAATGTGCTGACTCGCACCACGGTGGATGCCGGCCCGCGCAGCATGGTCCTCAGCGCCGACGGCTCGAAACTCTTCGTAGGCAACCGCTTCGGTGAGTCTGTCAACGTCATCGATTCGGCCACCAGCACCGTCACTGCGGTCTTCGCCGTAGGTGCCGGCCCCGTCGCACTGGCCGTCAGCCCCAATGGCGCTCGGGTCCTCGTCGCCTCGAGCGAGACCGATTCCATTTCCGTTGTCCGGGTGGTCAGCACGCTGGACCACGCACCGGTGCTTGGGTCGACACCGGTGGGTGCTGGGCCGGGTGCGGTGGTGTTCACCTCCGATGGGTCTCGCGCGTATGTGGTCAACACGAGTGCGGGCACGGTGTCGGTGATCAATACCGCCACCAACACCGTGACCGGCACCATCACTGTCGGCTCAGGTGCCAGCGCGGCGGCGGTCAGCGCTGATGGCACCCGGTTGTATGTCACCCGCAACGGCCCCAACACCGTCTCGGTGATCGACACCACCAGCCACACCATCACTGCCACCATCAACGTCGGCGCGTTGCCGAACAGCCTGGCGTTCAACACCGATGGCACCCGGTTGTATGTGACCAACCAGAACTCCAACTCCGTCAGCGTGATCAACACCGCCACCAACACCGTGACCGCCACCATCGCCGTCGGGCGCCAACCCAACCACATCACCGTGATCGGGTACCCGCGCGTACATCAGCGTGGCCCAGGACAACAGAGATCCAGATCCTGGACACCACCACCAACACCCTGACCGGGTTCATCTCCACCAACAGCCCCTTCGGCAGCACCGCCAGCCCCGACGGCACCCGGCTCTACGTGGCCAACGGCACGCCAACACCATCACCGTCATCAACACCACCACCAACACCGTCACGGGCACCATCGCCACGGGCACCACGCTGCCCTACAAAGTCGCCATCACCCCCGACGGCACCCGCCTGTTCGTCACCAGCATCGGCAACTGGTCCACCCCCGCAGGCACCGTCACCGTCATCGACACCACCACCAACACCACCATCGCCAACCTGCCCAACAACACCTGGTCCTTCGGGGTCGCCGTGGCCCCCAACGGCACCTACACCTACCTCACCAACCGCAACACCAACACCCTCACCAAAGTCGGAATTGCCGCACCGATTTCGGTGTCGTACGGCACGTCCGGCTCATCGATCCCCAACAGTGTTGCGGCGGCGAACCTTTCGAATCTGATCGGCAATCTGCGGTTGATCGGCGCGAACGCCGACGATCTCGTCGAGGTCACCCCCGGGTTCTACGCGCCGGCAACGAGTTTCGGGGTCGATCTCATGGTCAGTGGTTCGCGACGGATGGACTTCAAAGTCGGAGTCCCAGGCGGTGCCACACCCTCGGTACAGGTCTGGGTCGACGACCGAATGCTCTCCAACGTGCCGGTTACCCCAGGATGGGCACCCGGATCAGTGAATACCGTCACCGTCGATGTCGGTGACGCCGGACTCCATCGGGTTCGAGTAATGCTGTCCGGCGCCACCATGGGTGATGTCTTGATGTCGCCGGAGGCCGCGGTGACCGCCCCTGACAAGAGGGGGCCGCGCATCTTCGTCCTCGGAGATTCGATGTCTCAAGGGGATCCGAGTAACACCGGAGGAGAGCTGGGGACCTGGATCTCGCGGTTCGCGAATTCGATCGGTGCCGACGACTATTGGAACGGCGGAATCGGCGGTACCGGGTTCACCGTGTCCTATGGCGGCCACTCCGATTACGGGTGGAGAGCGGTCAATGACGTCGTACCGTCCGACGCGGACGTGGTGATCGTCGGCACGTGGTACAACGACAAAGCGGCGGGCCGCACACCTGTCCAAATCGCCAGCGGCGTGGCCAATGTGCTTGCGGCGCTGAGCACCATGGAAAGTAAACCGTACGTCATTGTGCTCGGCGCCCCCGACCCCGCCGGGGTGAACGGCGCCGATTTCACCGCGATCGATCAGGCGGTCAGGCCGATCGCGCTGCAATACGGCGCCGCCTTCGTCTCGCCGACCACCGGGACAGTCATCGACGCAGGGGGCAGGGTCGTCGCTGTCGACGGTGCGTGGGTCACCGCGGCGAACAGGAGCGCTTTGGTCAATTCGCTCGACAACCTGCACGCCACCAACGCCGGACAGCGATCCGTGGCCGAACGGTTGGCAGACGCGTACCAAACGCTGATGGCCGAGCGCGCGGAGTCGCTCATCGATGTCGGCAACGCACCACAGTGGCTGGCGTTCAATCAGTCCGGGAGTACCGCGTACGTCGCGAACCAGGGTGACGGCACCGTCTCGATCATCGACACCGGCTCCAACACCGTCATCGGCACGGTTGCCACCGGCGCCATGCCGGCATACGTGGTCCGCGGTCCGAACGGCAAGATTTACGTCAGCAATCAGGGCAGCGGCACCGTGTCGGTCATCGACGCCGCCTCCAACACCGTGATTTCAACCTTTGAGGTTGGCGGCGACCCGAACGGAATAGCCTTCGACAACCAGGGATTCGGCTACGTCGCGACCAGCACCAGCAACGCCATTGCGGTCTTCGCCATCGCCACGCACCAGGTGGTGGAGTCCATTCCGATGGCCGGGCATCCCGCGCATCTCGCCGTCACTCCGGACGGCACGCGGCTCTACGTCTCCAACCAGTTCGACGGGAATGTCGCGGTGGTCGACACCACCACCCGCACCGTCACCGCGGTGATCCCAATGGGCGCATTTCCCACCGTGATCCGATTCACAACCGACGGCACCAAGGCCTACATCACCAACCAGTTCAGCAACGCGGTCTACGTCGTCGACACGGCCACCAACACGGTGACCGGCACAATCGCGGTCGGCGTCACACCCGTCGACATCGCGCTGAGCGCCGACGGCACCCGCGCATATGTCACCAACTTCAGCGGGCTGGGGCCGCAGGACCGCAACCCGGGCACGGTGTCGGTCATCGACCTGGCGACCGGGACGGTGATCGAGACAATCCCGGTGGGCCGTGCCCCGGTCGGGGCGACCCTGACCCCCGACGGCACCCACCTCTACGTAGTCAACGCGGAGGGTTCCGTCTCGGTGGTCGGCCTGATCGCTCCGCAGATCAACACATCGAACACGACGGTCGGGTTCGCCGACTCGGCAATATATTTCATGTCGCATGCCGAGATCGAGCGGACACTCGACGAGATGCTCGCGATGGGTGTCACCAACGTGCGAATCATGATTCCGTGGGCAGGCATCGAGCCCACGCAGGATGATTACTACTGGACAAACGTCGACTACCTTGTCGACGCCGCCTATGAACGCAATATGGGCGTGGTCGGGATCCTGAACGCGACTCCGTCGTGGGCCGCAGAGGAGGGCACGCCGCCGTTCGCCGGCGCACCGACATCGGTTGAGGAGTACGCGGAGTTCGCGACCCTTGTGGCGCAACGATATGCCCGTAAGGTGGCGGCTTACGAGATCTGGAACGAGCCGAACGCCTACTTCTTCTGGGCACCGAAGCCGGACCCGGAGGCCTACACCTTGTTGCTACAGGCCGCGTACCCAGCGATCAAGGCCGCCGATCCAGACGCGATCGTGATCGGCGGGGTGCTCGGTTCAATTCCCAACTACGAGGACCTGTACATCAATCCGGTCGACTATCTGGAGCGGATGTATGACGCAGGCGCGGCAGGCTATTTCGACGCGCTGTCGTTCCACCCGTACCACTACACGCTGCTGTTCTCCGAGGGCGAGCCGTGGTGGGATCTTTCGGCGATCAACCAGATGGCGATGATGCACCAAGAGATGGTTGAAAACGGCGACGGCGGCAAGCTGATCTGGTCGACGGAGTACGGCGAGCCTACCTCGGTGGTCGACGAGGCTACCCAGGAAGACTTCATCGCCGACTATCTGGAGAGTTGGGCCGAGATCGACTATGCCGGACCGTCATTCATCTATACGATGCGGGACACCGACACCGACAGCGGCTTCGTCGACTACACCTTCGGGGTGCTGCGTGACGACTGGACATGGAAACCTGCCGCACACTACATCGACGACTGGGCCGCCAATCACCGGCAGGCTCCCGGATCACTCACGGTGATTCTGTAACGTCGCCGGCCATCCGTCCGACGTGGCGTTTACTGCCAGATGTTTGCGGCCAAGCCCGTAGTCGGCGGAGTCGCCTGTGCAGCGACGCTGCGATCTCACAATAACGGTAGCTGAGCGACGCCGTGGGCAATACCATTTGCCAGTTCTGCAACACACGTTCAGAAGCATCTGCGCAGATCATCTGGCCTCGTGGTAATCGCCGACCGTCAGATCGGCGACCCGTCTAGCAAATCGGGAACGTTTCCTCTATTTTCCCTCGGCATATTGACAAGTGCGCTAATTTCCTATCGATGGCTTTAGCCCGGGGAGTTTGCCATGGGATATGCGAAATATGTTGGGCACGTCGGAGCGTTGGCGGTCGCACTCGGGGTAGGTGCGGCGGTCGCCATCCCGCCCGGAATCGCGATAGCAGACGATTCCGGGTCGTCGTCCACCTCATCGACGGACTCGTCGAACTCGGCACAGGCCGAGAAGAACACGCCGAACGCGGGTACCGAATCAAATGCGGCCGAGGACGACGCCGACGAGGACGACGAGGAACCAACCGATTCGGCCGAACCCACTACGGAGCCCACGACCGACCCTTCGCCGGCAACCACCACGCCCGACGCGGACACGCCGCCGACCGCGGACGACACCGCGGTCGTCAAAAGGACTGCGCCGCAAAGGGGTTCGGATCAATCGGACGAGCTGACGTCGACGAGCACAAAGAGCATCGAGCGCTCACGCACCGACAGTCCGGAACCGGCCGAAGCGACCGATGTCGACCCGCCGTCGACTTCTCCCGTCAAAAAATCGGCGGTTTCCACGCTGTCCCCGGTCGCGGTGGACGTCAACAGCATGACCGCAGTCGCCATACCTGAACCCGCTGCCCCGGCGACGGAGGCGGCGCTGACACCGCAGGCTCAATTGCTTGCAGGCGTGCTGGGGTGGGTCGGGCTGAGTCCATTTGCCGGCGATTCACCCTTCGTACCGGCTAGCCCGGTGCAGATGCTTGAGTTGGCGTGGGTGGCGTTGCGGCGCAGCATGACGGGGTCGGGAGAGACCGAGACGTTCGCTCTGACGGCTGCCATGGCCAATAGTGATCCTGCCGTGCAATCGGTCACCGTCGGTACCCCCGCGCCGACCAATGGTGTGGTGTTGGTGGTGGTCAATGCTGTTGACCCGGACGGGGATTCGTTGTCGTATGCGGCCACTACCCCAGCCAAGGGTTCGGTGACGATGACCGCACCCGGCCAATTCACCTACACCCCCACCTACACCGCCCGCCACAACGCAGCAGCCACCAACGCCACCACCCTCGACAAACAAGACACCTTCACCATCACCGTCTCCGACGGCCACGGCGGACAAACCACCACCTCTGTGACGGTGTCGTTGGCATCAACGCCGACCCCGGTAGTGGGGTCGGTTGGCGTGGGGCCTGGGCCGATCGGGGTGAAATTCAGCCCCGATGGCTCCCGCGCCTACATCGCCAACTACGGATCCAACACCGTCTCGGTGATCAACACCGCCACCAACACCGTGATCGGCACCATCACCGTGGGCGCCAATCCCATCGACGTGGCCGTCAACAGCGATGGCAGCCGCGTCTACGTCGCCAACACCTCCACCAACACGGTCTCGGTGATCAACACCGCCACTAACACCGTGGTCGCCACCATCACCGTGGGCGCCAAACCCAAAAACGTCACCCTCAACGCCACCGGCACCCGGCTCTACGTCGCCAACGCCGCCGCCAACACCGTCTCGGTCATCGACACCACCACCAACACCGTCACCGCCACCGTCGCGGTAGGCCGCCAACCCAACTCCATCACCGTGGTGGGCAACCGCGCCTACATCACCAACACCAGCGACAGCACCATCAAAGTCCTCGACACCACCACCAACACCATCACCGCCACCTTCACCACCGCCCCCGGCACCGCCCCCATCGCCATCACCGCCAGCCCCGACGGCACCCGCCTCTACATCGCCAACACCGGCTCCAACACCGTCACCGTGGTCAACACCGCCACCTACACCACCACCGCCGTCATCTCCGTACCCGCCCTACCCCTGACCGTGACCCTCACCCCCGACGGCAAACGCCTCTACGTCACCAGCGTCGGCAGCTACTCCGCACACACCGGAACCGTCACCGTCATCGACACCACCACCAACACCATCACCGCCACCCTGCCCAACAACACCTGGAGCTGGGGCGCCGCCGTCTCCCCCGACGGCACCTACACCTACCTGACCAACCGCAACACCAACACCATCACCAAAATCTCCAACACCTCCACCGCCAACCAAAACCCCACCACCACACCAACCGTGGGAACCCCGGCGACCTCCGACGGCGCAGTGGCAATAGCAACCAATGCCGTTGACCCGGACGGGGATTCACTGTCCTACGCAGTCAGCACACCCCCAGCCAAAGGCACGGTCGCCATGACCGCACCCGGCCAATTCACCTACACCCCCACCTACACCGCCCGCCACAACGCAGCAGCCACCAACGCCACCACCCTCGACAAACAAGACACCTTCACCATCACCGTCTCCGACGGCCACGGCGGACAAACCACCACCTCTGTGACGGTGTCGTTGGCATCAACGCCGACCCCGGTAGTGGGGTCGGTTGGCGTGGGGCCTGGGCCGATCGGGGTGAAATTCAGCCCCGATGGCTCCCGCGCCTACATCGCCAACTACGGATCCAACACCGTCTCGGTGATCAACACCGCCACCAACACCGTGATCGGCACCATCACCGTGGGCGCCAATCCCATCGACGTGGCCGTCAACAGCGATGGCAGCCGCGTCTACGTCGCCAACACCTCCACCAACACGGTCTCGGTGATCAACACCGCCACTAACACCGTGGTCGCCACCATCACCGTGGGCGCCAAACCCAAAAACGTCACCCTCAACGCCACCGGCACCCGGCTCTACGTCGCCAACGCCACCGCCAACACCGTCTCGGTCATCGACACCACCACCAACACCGTCACCGCCACCGTCGCGGTAGGCCGCCAACCCAACTCCATCACCGTGGTGGGCAACCGCGCCTACATCACCAACACCAGCGACAGCACCATCAAAGTCCTGGACACCACCACCAACACCATCACCGCCACCTTCACCACCGCCCCCGGCACCGCCCCCATCGCCATCACCGCCAGCCCCGACGGCACCCGCCTCTACATCGCCAACACCGGCTCCAACACCGTCACCGTGGTCAACACCGCCACCTACACCACCACCGCCGTCATCTCCGTACCCGCCCTACCCCTGACCGTGACCCTCACCCCCGACGGCAAACGCCTCTACGTCACCAGCGTCGGCAGCTACTCCGCACACACCGGAACCGTCACCGTCATCGACACCACCACCAACACCATCACCGCCACCCTGCCCAACAACACCTGGAGCTGGGGCGCCGCCGTCTCCCCCGACGGCACCTACACCTACCTGACCAACCGCAACACCAACACCATCACCAAAATCTCCAACACCTCCACCGCCAACCAAAACCCCACCACCACACCAACCGTGGGAACCCCGGCGACCTCCGACGGCGCAGTGGCAATAGCAACCAATGCCGTTGACCCGGACGGGGATTCACTGTCCTACGCAGTCAGCACACCCCCAGCCAAAGGCACGGTCGCCATGACCGCACCCGGCCAATTCACCTACACCCCCACCTACACCGCCCGCCACAACGCAGCAGCCACCAACGCCACCACCCTCGACAAACAAGACACCTTCACCATCACCGTCTCCGACGGCCACGGCGGACAAACCACGTCTCGTGTCACCGTGACCATCAGCCCCGCGAACATCGCACCCAGCGCAACCGCCAACCCCGGGGCCCCCAACCCCAGCACCGGCGTGGTCGCCGGCACCACCACCGCCACCGACCCCGACGGCGACCCCCTGACCTACACCGGCTCCACCACCACAACCAAGGGGTCAGTCACCGTCAACTCCAACGGCAGCTTCACCTACACCCCCACCGCCGCGGCCCGCCACGCCGCAGCAGCCACCACCGCCACCCCCACCGACAAACAAGACACCTTCACCATCACCGTCTCCGACGGCCACGGCGGCACCACCACCGTCGCGGTCACCGTGACCATCAGCCCCGCCAACACCGCACCCAGCGCAACCGCCAACCCCGGGAGCCCCCAACCCCAGCACCGGCGTGGTCGCCGGCACCACCACCGCCACCGACCCCGACGGCGACCCCCTGACCTACACCGGCTCCACCACCACAACCAAGGGGTCAGTCACCGTCAACTCCAACGGCAGCTTCACCTACACCCCCACCGCCGCGGCCCGCCACGCCGCAGCAGCCACCACCGCCACCCCCACCGACAAACAAGACACCTTCACCATCACCGTCTCCGACGGCCACGGCGGCACCACCGCCGTCGCGGTCACCGTGACCATCAGCCCCACGAACGTCGCACCGACCGTCCCCAATCCGACCGCCGGCGTCCGTACTCCGATAACGGGTGCCGGCTTCTATCAGGTGGTCGGCTACGACGCCGACGGCGATGCCCTCACCTACACCGTGACGACGCAGGCCGCCCACGGAACCGTCACCAACTCCGGTTCCGGCATTCTCAGCTACACCCCCAACATGACCTACTACTCGGGCCTGACGTCGGGCACCGACACGTTCATGATCACGGTGAACGACGGCTACGGCGGCACCGTCAGCCAACTGCTTACCTACAACTGGTCACCCCTGACCACGCCGAACAACACGATCAACACCTCGAATACGACGGTCGGATTCGCCGACTCGTCCCTGTATTTCAAGACGCCTGCCGAGATCAATCAAGCACTCGACACCATGCAGGCCATGGGTGTGAACAATGTCCGAATCCTGATCCCGTGGGCGGGCATTGAGGCAACGCAGGATGTCTACACCTGGAGCACCGTCGACTACATCGTCAACGCCGCATACGAACGCAACATGGGAGTGCTCGGGATTCTGAACTCGACACCGTCGTGGGCATCCCTGCCGGGACTGCCGCCGTACGCCAGCGCACCGACCTCGGTGGAGGAATACGCCGAGTTCGTCGGCCTCGTGGCAGAGCGTTATGCGGGCAAGGTGACGGCCTACGAGGTGTACAACGAGCCGAATACCTCCGTCTTCTGGGCTCCGAGTCCGGATGCGGCCGCCTACACCGAGCTCCTGCAAGCGGCGTATACGTCCATCAAGGCAGCCGATCCCACCGCGACCGTGCTTGGCGGGGTTCTCATTTCGATCGCGACGTGGCCACCTTATTACGTCAATCCGGTCGACTACCTGCAGCAGATGTATGACGCGGGCGCTGCCGGCTACTTCGACGCACTGTCGTTCCACCCGTACCACTACTCGCTCAAGTTCTCCGAGGGAGCGCCGTGGTGGAACCTCTCACCGATCAACCAGATGGCGATGATGCACGACATCATGGTCGCCAACGGTGACGGCGACAAGCTCATCTGGTCAACGGAATACGGCCAGCCGACAGCGGTCGCCAATGAGGCAACTCAGGCTGACTACATTGCGGACTATCTGAACGCGTGGAGCCAGATCCCCTACGCCGGACCGTCATTCATCTACGAGATGCGCGACATCGACACCGACAGCGGGTGGGTCGACTACACCTTCGGTTTGGTACGCGACGACTGGACGTACAAGCCCTCCACCTACACCATGGCGCTGTGGGCCGCGACTCACCCGCAACTGGCATCGCTCCAGGTGATCCTCTGAGGGCGCCGGTCAGTCGAGCGCCAGGTCTTTGCGGAACTTGCGCATCGCGTCGACCTTTTCGGCCAGCGTGGCCGACGGCCCGGTGTAGAACATCCATGGCATCGTGATGATGCCGGTGATGCCGCCCGCCTCGGCGCGTTCGTAATGCTCGGGGGTGAACGCGTCGGTCAGCGGCGTAAGGACCTCGAAACCGTCCATTGACAACCCGTTTTCGGCGCGCATCTCGCGCACCCGTTCGACACGTTCGAGAGCGCGGTCGGTGGTGATCAGGTCCCCGATCCACCCGTCGTGGCGGGCGGCACGGCGCAGCGCGATGTCGGACAGTCCGCCGACGTAGACGGGGATGTGCGGGGGCGTCGGCTCCATTTCCAGCCGCGGTGCGGAATAGAACTCGCCTTTGAACTCGGTCCAGCCAGGCTGCCACAGCGCTTTCATCAGCTCGAGCATCTCGTCGGTGCGCTTACCGCGGCGGTCGAACCGCTGGCCCATCAGGGTGAACTCCTCCTCGCACCAGCCGACGCCGATCCCGAGTTCCAGGCGGCCCTGCGCCAGATACGCAGCTGTGCCAATGGATTTCGCGGCCGAGTACGGATCACGCATGGCGGGCAGGTACACCGTCGTCACGAAATGCAGCCGGGTGGTGACGAGTGCTATCGCGCCGATTATGACCCATGGATCGGGCCAGTCGGTGAACGCCGCCCACCGACGCTTGCCGTCCTTGGTGTACGGGTAGGGCGTCTTGAGCGTCTCCAGGTTGATGACATGATCGGGGATGCCCATCCCGTGATACCCGAGATCGTCTGCCGCCTTGGCGATCTCGACGGCCTCGCGGGTATCCAGGAACGCGGTGCTGATGTAAAACTTCATCCGGCGTCCCTTGCCCATGTCGGTTGAATGAACACCCCTTCGGCCTCGACCGTCGTGCCGTCTGAGTCGCTGAGAAACCCCCGCGCAAAGGTTTTGACGCCCTCGGTGCGCTCGATGAATGCCTCGGCGCGCAGCGGCCCCAGCGGAGTGCCTCGCACGTACCGAAGCGAGATCGTGCCGGTGAACTTCGGCTTGGTCAGCCCTTCGCTGGCCGCCTCGCCGAGGATGTGGTCAAGCACCAGCGCGCAGATGCCGCCGTGCACCCAGCCCGGTGGGCCCTCGTACCCGGCACTGAGGGTGAACTCGCTCCAGCACCGACCGTCGTCGGTGTGATGGATCTCCATCGGCGGTGCGATCGCATTTCGCAGCCCCACAGCGGGATTGGCCCACGCCAGTGGGCGTCCCGTGCCCTCATGACGCAGCGTCGACGTCACGGCGCGTTGCTTGCTCTGGAGCGTTTGTGTCACCGCGTCGATCGAGGCCTGCACCGATCGGACCGTCTCCTCGTCGATCTCGGTGTGGATCCCCGCGGCGATCAGCTTGCGCAGTGACTCGGTCAACGGCCCGTACAACGCGCGCTGGCGCTCGTACTCCTTCGCACTGATGACGTCGAACCCGAAATCCATGCTCATTCGCCGAAGACCTTTCGCACAACCGCTTTCGCCCGACGGGTGACCCGCAGGTAATTGTCGAGAAACTCTCCACCGTCGTCGCTGTCCCAACCCGCGGCCAGCGCAACGGCGTTGAGTTGACGACCAGGGCCAGGCAGCTGGTCGGTCGGCTTGCCGCGCACCAGCACCAGCGCGTTGCGCGCCCGGGTTGCGGTCAGCCACGCCTGCCGTAACAGCTCGACGTCACCTTCTGCGATCAACTCGGCCGCGCCGATGGCGTTGAGCGTCTCCAGCGTCGACGTGCTGTGCAGCGCAGGCACTTTGTGCGCATGCCGAAGCTGCAGCAGCTGCACCGTCCACTCGATGTCGGCGAGTCCGCCGCGCCCAAGCTTGGTATGGGTGTTGGGGTCCGCGCCGCGGGGTAACCGCTCGGCATCCACCCGGGCCTTGACCCGCCTGATCTCCTGCACGGCCTCGGCAGAAACCCCGCCCGGCGGGAAACGCGTCTTGTCCACCAGCAACAAGAACCGCTCACCCAGATCGAGGTCGCCTGCCACTCGGTGCGCCCGCAGCAGCGCCTGAATCTCCCAGGGCTGGGCCCACTGCCTGTAGTAGGTCTCATACGACGACAGGGTCCGAACCAGCGAGCCGTTGCGACCCTCCGGCCGCAGATTGGCGTCGACCTCCAGCGGCGGGTCCGCACTCGGTGTGCCCAGCAGCGTGCGGACCTGTTCGGCGATCGTCACCGACCACCGCACCGCGGCCGACTCCTCGAACCCCTCGTGCGGTTCGCACACGAACATCACGTCGGCGTCCGACCCGTACCCGAGTTCCCCGCCACCGAGGCGGCCCATCCCGATCACCGCGATGCGCGCAGGCGCACCTCGGTCGGGGGTGTTGGCCCGGATCACCGCCTCCAACGCGGCCTGCAGCACCGCGACCCAGACTGAGGTCAATGCCTTGCACACGTCGGTCACCTCGAGCATGCCGAGCAGGTCGGCCGACGCGATTCGCGCCAATTCGCGCCTGCGCAGTGTGCGCGCGGCGGCGATGGCGCGCACCGGATCGGCGTGCCTGCCTGCCGAAGCGACAAGCGCTCGCCCCACGCCCTCGGGTTCGACATCGCACAGCTTGGGCCCGTCGGGGCCGTCGCCGTACGACTGAATGACCTCCGGCGCCCGCATCAGCAGTTCGGGCACATACGCGGACGTGCCGAGCACCTGCATCAGTCGCTTGGCGACCGCACCCTCGTCGCGCAGGGTGGAAAGAAACCACCGCTGCTCGGTCAGCGCCTCGCTGATCCGCCGGTATGACAGCAGGCCTGCGTCGGGGTCGGGTGTGTCGGACAGCCAGTCGAGCAGCGTGGGAAGCAGGACCTGCTGAACCCGGCCGCGGCGGCCGCTGGAACTGGTCAGCGCCGCCAGATGCGTCAGCGCGCTCTGCGGTCCTTCGTAGCCAAGGGCGGCGAGCTGACGCTCGGCCGCCTCGGGGGTCATGCCTTCGGAAATACCAAGCGCCGGTTGGCCAACCGACTCCAACAGCGGTTGGTAGAAGAGCTTGGCGTGTAGTCGCGACACCCTCATGTTCTGCCGCTTGAGCTCCTCGCGAAGCACACCGAGCGCGTCGTGCTGACCGTCGGGGCGAACATGGGCGGCCCGCGCCAGCCAGCGCAGTGCCTCGTCGTCGTCGGCCGCGGGCAGCATGTGGGTGCGCTTGAGCCGCTGCAGCTGCAACCGGTGTTCCAGCAGCCGCAGGAACTCGTAGGACGCAGTCATGTTGGCGGAGTCGTCGCGACCGATGTAACCACCGGCCGCCAGCGCCGCCAGCGCGTCCACCGTCGACGCGACATGCAGTGACTCGTCGATCCTTCCGTGCACGAGTTGCAGTAGCTGCACCGCGAACTCGACGTCGCGCAGCCCGCCGGTGCCGAGCTTGATCTCACGCACCCGCTCGCCTGCGGGCACCAGTTCCTCGACGCGCCTGCGCATCGCCTGCACCTCGGGCACGAAGTCCTCACGCTCGCTTGCGGTCCACACCATCGGCATCAGCGCGTCGATATAGGCCTGGCCCAGCTCCGCGTCGCCTGCCGCGGGCCTTGCCTTCAACAGCGCCTGGAACTCCCACGTCTTGGCCCAGCGCTGGTAGTAGGCGACGTGGGCATCCAGTGTGCGCACCAGTTGACCGTGCTTGCCCTCGGGTCGCAGCGCGGCGTCCACCTCGAAGAACGCATCATTTGCGAACCGCATCATCTCTCCGGCCAGCCGGGTGGCGAGCGCGAGGTTGTCCTCCGAATCCTCTGCCACGAAGATCACGTCGACATCGCTGACGTAATTCAGTTCCCTGGCACCACATTTGCCCATCGCGATTACCGCGAGCCGGGGCACCTTGCCGTCACCGCACACCACCCGGGTGGCAATGGCCAGCGCGGCTGCCAGCGCGGCGTCGGCAAGGTCCGACAGATGCTCGCCGACGGCGGTGAACGGCATGACGGGTTCGTTCTCCACGGTCGATGCCAGGTCCAGCGCGGCCAGCACAAGCAGCCGGTCCCGGTACATCGTGCGCATCGGCTGCAGCGCCGTGGCCAAGTCCGTCGCCTCACCGGCTTGTGCGGCGAACGTGTCGCGCAGCTTGCCGACCGAGGGCAACGAGACATCGCCTGCGAGCAGGCGCCACGAGCCTGGATTGGCGATCAGGTGATCACCCAGTGCCAGCGACGAGCCGAGCACCCCGAACAGCCGGCCCCTCAGTGCACGGTCCTTGGTCAGTGCCTGGTTGAGTTCGTCCCAATCGGTGCCGAGCGCGTCGGCCAACCGCACCATCGCCTGCAGCGCGGTGTCGGCGTCAGGCGCGCGCGACAGGGACCACAACAGCTCGACGTGCGCGTCGGTGTTCCAGCCCAGCCGGTCCAGGTCCGCGGGAGCCTGGGCGTCGACCAGCCCGAGCCGGCCTACGCTGGGCAGCTTCGGACGCTGCGTCGCAGGTTTGGCCACGCCTAGAACGTAGCGCAGGCAGCGCAGCCGGTTCGACCGCGCCTAGAGGGACAAGTAGGCCTTCAGCTCGAACGGCGTGACGTGGCTGCGGTAGTTCTCCCACTCGGTGCGCTTGTTGCGAAGGAAGTAGTCGAAGACGTGCTCCCCCAACGCTTCCGCGACCAGCTCGGAGTTCTCCATCTCGGTGAGCGCGACGCCGAGGCTGCCGGGCAGCTCCTTGTAGCCCATGGCGCGGCGTTCCTCTGGGGTCAAGCTCCACACGTTGTCCTCGGCCTGCGCGCCAAGCACGTAGTTCTTCTCGATGCCCCGCAGGCCGGCGGCCAGCAGCACGGCGAAGGTCAGGTACGGGTTGCATGCCGAGTCGGGGCTGCGCACCTCGATGCGTCGCGACGAAGCCTTGCGCGGGGTGTACATCGGGACCCGCACCAGCGCCGAGCGGTTGGCGGCGCCCCACGAAGCGGCCGTCGGGGCCTCGCCGCCGTGCACCAACCGCTTGTAGGAGTTCACCCACTGGTTCGTGACCGCGCTGATCTCGTTGGCGTGCTCGAGAATGCCTGCGATGAAGGACTTCGCGACATCGGAGAGCTGCAACACGTCATCCGGACTGTGGAAGGCGTTGGTGTCGCCTTCGAACAGGCTCATATGGGTGTGCATCGCCGACCCGGGATGCTCGGCGAAGGGCTTGGGCATGAACGATGCGCGCACGCCGTCGGCGAGCGCGACTTCCTTGACCACGTACCGGAACGTCATCACGTTGTCTGCCATCGACAGCGCGTCGGCGTAGCGCAGGTCGATCTCCTGCTGGCCGGGTGCGCCCTCATGGTGGCTGAACTCCACCGAGATGCCCATCTGCTCGAGCGCCTGGATGGCGTGGCGACGGAAGTTCGGGGCCGCGTCGTGCACGGCCTGGTCGAAATAGCCGCCATTGTCCGCAGGCACAGGAACAGAGCCGTCGTCCTCGCCTGGCTTGAGGAGGAAGAACTCGATCTCGGGGTGGACGTAGCAGGAGAAGCCGAGGTCACTGGCCTTGGACAGTTGCCTGCGCAGCACATGCCGCGAGTCGGCCCACGACGGTGAACCGTCGGGCATGGTGATGTCGCAGAACATCCGCGCCGAATGGTGCTGGCCGCTGCTGCTGGCCCACGGCAGCACCTGGAACGTCGACGGATCGGGCCGCGCCACCATGTCGGCTTCGGAGACCCTGGCAAAGCCCTCGATCGCGGACCCGTCGAAGCCGATGCCCTCCTCGAACGCGCCCTCCAGCTCGGCAGGGGCGATCGCGACGGATTTGAGGTATCCGAGGACGTCGGTGAACCACAGCCGGACGAAGCGGATGTCGCGTTCTTCCAGCGTGCGCAGCACAAATTCCTTCTGCCGATCCATGATCGCAGCGTAGGTCGGAGCTGTTAATTCTGTGTTACACGGGCGCTGCGTTTGACGGCTAGCAGCGCAAATCGGCGGGTGGGACGGCCGGACTTCTCAGGTCGACCAGGAAATTGACCACCGCGGTGTCCACGCAGGCGTCGCCGTTGAACACCACGGTGTGCTGGGTGCCGTCGAACGTGATCAGGGACGCGCCCATCTGGCGGGCCAGATCGACGCCCGCGGTGTACGGCGTTGCCGGGTCGCGGGTGGTCGAAACCACCACGACCTTTCCCGGCCCCGGCGACGCCGCAGGGTGCGGTGCGGACGTGGGTGGCACCGGCCAGGTCGCGCAGATATCGCGCGGGGCAAACCCGGTGAAGGCGCCGTACGACAGGAACGGTGCCGCCTCGCGGATCTGCCGGTCCGCCTCGGCCCACGCCGCGGGATCGGTCGGGAACGGAGAGTCGACGCAGCGGATCGTGACGAACGCGTCCTGTTTGTTGGAGTAGTGCCCCGCCTTGTCGCGCTGCTGATAGTCGTCGGCCAGCAGCAGCAAGTCACCGGCGTCGGTGCCGCGCTGCAGGCCGAGCAGTCCACTGGTGAGGTAGCGCCAGTACCGCTGCGAATAGAGCGCGTTGACGGTGCCTGTGATCGCGTCCTGATAGCTCAGCCCGCGCGGATCGGACGTCAGGCCCGGCCGTTGCACCAGCGGATCGACCAGTTGGTGGTAGCGCGCAACGAATTGCGCAGGATCAGTGCCGAGCGGACAGCCAGCCGATTGCGCACAGTCGGCCGCGTAGGCGTTGAAAGCGGTTTGGAAACCGGCGTTCTGCCGGATGCTCGCGGCGATCGGATCGAGCGTCGGGTCGACGGCGCCGTCGAGAACCATCGCACGGACCCGGTCGCCGTACTGCTCGGCGTAGGCCGAGCCCAACTCGGTGCCGTACGAAAACCCGAGATAGTTGATCTGGTTCTCGCCGAGCGCGGCTCGCACGACGTCCATGTCGCGGACCGCTGACGCGGTGCCGATGTTGGCCAGAAACTCTGTGCCCATTCGCTTCACGCAGAGCTGTGTCACCTGGTCGTAGAGCTGCTCGATGCGGGCGATGCCCGCTGGGCTGTAGTCGGCCATCGGTTCGGTTCGAAACGCGTCGAAGTCGGCGTCGGTGCGGCAGCGTAGCTCCGGCGTGGAGTGCCCGACGCCGCGCGGGTCGAAGCCGACCAGGTCGAAGCGGCGCATGATGTCGGTGTTGGCGAGCGATGCGCCCATGCCCGCCACGGTGTCGACCGCCGACGCGCCCGGTCCGCCGGGATTGACCATCAGCACACCGATCCGATCGCCAGTGGCCGGTATCCGGATGGTCGCCAACTGTGCCTGGGCCCCTTCGGGATTCGCATAGTCGACGGGGACCGAAACGGTGCCGCACTGCGCGGTCGTTACCGCGCTCGGGTCGCTGAAGAACTGTGCGCAACTGCCCCACACCGGCGGCTGACCCCACCGCTGGGCCGATTCGCCTTCAGGCGACGCGGATGCCACCGGGCATGCGATCGCGGGCAAGGCCACGACCGCAAGCGCGATCAACCGCCCCGCCCGCCACATGGCAGACATGGTTACACGCGGACCGTGCGCGAGTCTGTACCTGGGATCGAACGGTGACCTGCCTGTGATCAGGCGTCGAGTTCGTAGGTGAGCCAGGTCGACTTCTGCGCGCCGATCCCGTCGTAAAGCCTTTGCGCTATTGCATTGTCGGGCGCCGTCTCCCAGACCAGCTTCCCGGCGCCGCGCTCGCGGCACAGTTCGAGGCACCGCTCGATCAACGTTCGCCCTGTGCCCGTCCCCCGCGACGCCGGCACGACGAACAGGTCGTTGAGCACGCCGACCCGGGCGGCGTACAGCGTCTGCCATGTCCAGTAGATCGTCGCGAAACCCAGTGGTGTTCCGTCGCTGTGGCGGGCAATCAGCTGAACGCCGTCGGCGGGATTGTCGATCAAAGCCGACACCAACGCCGTCAACTGTTCGTCGGACGGTTCGACGCGGTAGAAATCGCAGTACGCCCGCAGCATCGGTAAGAGATCGGGCAGGTCGGCCTGCCCGACCGTGGAGATGTTCAGCACCGGGTATCCGGCGGTGGCACGGTCACGTCCACAAGGTAACGCGTCGCGATGTCGTCGACGCACGTGTTTCCCTGAAATACGACGGTGTGCTGGGTGCCCTCGAAGGTGACGAGGGTGCCGCCGAGTTGCTTGGCAAGATCAACACCCGCCTGGTACGGCGTCGCGGGGTCGTTCGTCGTGGAAACGACCAGGATCGGTGGCAGCCCGCTGACCTTAATCTCGTGGGGTGTGCTGGTCGGCGGTACGGGCCAGAACGCGCACGTGCCCAGCGGGGCGTGCCCGGTGAATTCGCCATAGCTCATGAATGGCGCCACTTCACGCGCGCGGCGGTCCTCCTCGACGATCTTGGCGCGGTCGGTGACGTCCGGCTCGTCGACGCAGTTGACCGCGACCCGCACATCGGTGGAGTTGTTGTAGCGCCCCTCCGAGTCGCGACCCATGTACAGGTCGGCAAGGGTCAGCATGGTGTCGCCCCTGCCCTCCTTGATTTCGGTGAGCGCCTGCGTCAGATGGCGCCACAGACTCGGCGAGTAGAGCGGCAAGATGGTGCCGACGATCGCGTCGCTGTAGCTCAGCCCACGCGGATCCTTTGTCTTCGCAGGGCTTTCCACGAGCGGGTCCACCAGGCTTCGATACACGTCGGTGGTCTTGGCCGGGTCGGTGCCCAGCGGGCAGGTGGGGTCGGTCGTGCAGTCGGCGGCGTAATCGTCGAACGCCTTCTGGAACGCGGCGGCCTGGCGGATGTTGGCCTCGGTCGGATCGGCGTTGGGGTCGACGGCGCCGTCCAGGATCATCGCCCGCACGTTCTGCGGATAGGCCTCGGCGTAGCCGGCCCCGATCCGGGTGCCGTAGGAGTAACCGAGATAGGTCAGCTTCTCGTCGCCGAGTGCGGCGCGCATCGCGTCGAGATCCTTGACCACATTGACGGTTCCGACGTTGGCAAGGAACTCCTCGCCCATCTTGTCCACGCAGCGCTGAACGAACTCCTTGGTTTCCTTCTCGATGTGGGCGACGCCTTCTGGCGTGTAGTCGACCTGAGGATCGGCGCGCAACCGGTCGTTGTCGGCGTCGGAGTTGCACCACACCGCGGGCGTGGAGTTGGCCACCCCGCGGGGATCGAAGCCGACCAGATCGAAGCGCTCGCGCACGGGCGCCGGCAGCGTGTTGGCGATCCCCGCCGCCGCCTCGACACCCGACTCGCCGGGGCCGCCGGGGTTGATGATCAGCGAACCGATCTTGTCCCCGGTCGCCGGGAATCGGATCATCGCGATCTGCGCGACGTCACCATCGGGCTTCGTGTAGTCCACCGGCACCGAGAGTTTTCCGCATTCGGCGCCGGGCGGGATGCGGGACTCGTCGGACGCGGCGGGCTCGCAGCCCGCCCACTGGATTGGCGAGCCGGGCCTTGGCACCGAGATGACGGCGCGCCCGTCGACCACCGTGCTGCAGCCGGCAACCATCACCATTGCTGCGGCCAGGCTCCCGACCCTGACGACCCCGATCTTGAGGTTCATGGCTCCACATGCTGCCATGAACCGCCATCGGCCCTGGCGAGGCAGCTACTTTGTGGCTTCGAGCAACTCGGCGAGCGCGTCGGAGAAGTCGTCGGCCAGGTCCCAGAGGTCCGGCAACAGCTCCGGGCAGGACACGATGCCCACGTCGAGCGTGCCGTTCAGCGACATCACGGTGATGTTCAGCGCGGAGCCGTGGAAGATCGGCCCGAGCGGGTACATCGCCTTGACCTCACAGCCAAGGAAGTACAGCGGGACCTGTGGGCCCGGCACGTTGGAGATGACCAGGTTGTGCACCGGCCGGGCCCCGCTTAGTTTGCTCGCCGCGTACACCCGCATGGCGATGCCGAAGACCGCAGGCGCCGCGAACTGGCTCCAGTCCTGCAGCAGGGTCGCGCCGATCGCCGAACTATGTTGTTTGGCAACCGAATTGGCCTCCGAAATCGACTTGAGGCGCTCGGCGGGATCATCGATGTTGGTTTCCAGCTTGGAGAACATGCCCGACACCTGATTTCGGCCAGGGCGATCGGACTTTTCGTGGACGGACACCGGGACCATCGCGACAAGCGACGAGTCGGGCAGCTCGCCACGGTCCGCGAGAAACTTGCGCAGCACACCGGAAACCAGCGCCATCACAACGTCGTTCACCTTGACGCCGAAGTGGTTCTTCACCGTCTTGATGTCTTCGAGGTCGAGTTGCGCGAACGCGATGTTGCGGTGGCCGGTGACATTGGCGTTGAACGCGGTCTTCGGCGCAGCGAAGGGTGCGGCCATCGCCACGCCGCTTCTGGCGCGCTTGACGGTGTCGACGACCGAGGACAAGGTCAGCGGCACCACGTTGACCAGCTTCAGCGGCCGGGTGACGTACTTGACCGCGCCGCTGACCGCGATCTCGAGGCCGCTGGCGCCCCCGACGCCGTCGACCGGATCCGGCGCGGGCGCATCGGGTTCGGTACTGCACAACTGGGACATCAGGTTGGCGCCGGTTACGCCGTCGACGCCGGCATGGTGCACCTTGGTCATCACCGCCAGCCTGCCGCCCGCGTGGGCGTCGGTGCCCGCGACGTTCTCGATCACCCACGTCTCCCACAGCGGCCGGCTGCGATCCAGCGGCAGCGAGGCGATGTGGCCGCAGATTTCGGCGAGTTCGCGCCTGCCGCCCGGGGAGGGCAGTCCGATGCGGTGCAGGTGCCGGTCGACGTCGAAATCCTTGTCGTCCACCCACACCGGATGGTCGGGGTTGAACCGGCTGTCCGCGAGCATCTCCCGGAATTGCGGCATGGCCTTGATTCGTAGTGCCAACGCATCGCGCAACCGGTCGAAGGTGTACCCGCCAGGCATGGTCGAGGTGTCCACTTCCAGGATCGAGCACACGTGCAACGGCTGTTTGGCGGTTTCGAGATAGAGGAAGCTGGCGTCAAGTCCGCTGAGCCGTTGCATGTGCAGATCGTAGTGTGAGGAAATCCACTTGATCGGAAGTTCAGGTTCTTGTGCCGGGGTGGCAGACTGAGGGGGTCAGACGAACCCGGGGACCGTGACGGCCTCGAGGATTCGACCCGACTCACCCAATGGGGGACAACGATGTCTGAGCAGACCGTTTATGGTGCTGCCGATTCAAAACCGCGCAGTAAAGTCCGCACCCTGCACCTGCAGAAGTGGAAGGCCGAAGGCCACAAGTGGGCCATGCTGACGGCGTACGACTACTCCACCGCCCGCATCTTCGACGAGGCGCAAATCCCGGTGCTGTTGGTCGGCGATTCAGCGGCCAACGTGGTGTATGGCTACGACACCACCGTCCCCGTGACCATCGATGAGCTGATTCCGCTGGTGCGTGGCGTGGTGCGGGGCGCACCGCACGCCCTGGTGGTGGCCGATCTGCCGTTCGGCAGCTACGAGGCGGGTCCGGCGCAGGCACTGGCCACCGCGACCCGGTTCCTCAAGGAGACCGGCGCGCACGCGGTCAAGCTGGAAGGCGGTGAGCGCGTCGCCGATCAGATCGCCACGCTGACGCAGGCCGGCATCCCCGTGATGGCGCATATCGGGTTCACGCCGCAGAGCGTCAACAGCCTCGGCGGCTTCCGGGTCCAGGGCCGCGGCGACGCCTCCGAACAAACCGTCCACGACGCAATCGCCGTGCAGGAAGCCGGCGCATTCTCTGTCGTGATGGAGATGGTGCCCGCCGAGCTGGCCACCCAGATCACCGGCAAGCTGACCATCCCGACCATCGGCATCGGCGCGGGACCGAACTGCGACGCACAGGTGCTGGTCTGGCAGGACATGGCAGGGCTCACCAGCGGCAAGACCGCCAAGTTCGTCAAGCGCTTCGGCGACGTGGGTGCCGAATTGCACCGCGCGGCAACGCAGTACGCCGACGAGGTGTCATCCGGGGTGTTCCCCGCAGAGGAGCACTCCTTCTAAGAGAAATCCGGCTTGCGCTTGGCCATGAAGGCATCGACGCCCTCGCGGCCGTCGGCGGAATCGGCCAGATCGGCGATCAACCGGCCCTCGAGTTCCATCTGCTCCTCGAGGCCGTTGCCGAACGTGGCGAGCAGCAGCGACTTGACGCCACCGTTGGATTTCCTTGCGGTGGCGGCTATTTGGCTGGCCAGCTGATCTGTCCTTGCAGCCAACTCGGCATCGGGGACTACCTCGGTCACCAGTCCCCACTGCGAGGCGTCCTTAGCGGACAGGGTCCGGTTGGTCAGCATCAGTTCCTTGGTTTTGGTGATGCCGATCAGCCGCGGCAGGTAGTACGACGAGCTGCCGTCGGGACTCAAACCGGCGCGGGTGTAGGCCATCGTGAACGACGCGGACTCCGCGGCAAGCACCAAATCACCGGTGACCGCAAGGGAGAAGCCCGCCCCGGCGGCGATGCCGTTGACCGACGTGATGAGCACCGCGTCCATTCGCGCGAAGGTCGAGATCGCGCGATGAAGTTCGTCGGCGACCACCTTGATGTGCCCGCCGCGCCTCGGCGCCGAGGCGAACGACTTGAGATCGCCTCCCGCAGAGAAGAACCGTCCCTCTCCGGTCAGCACCACGACCTTCGTGGCGTCGGTGTCGCAGCGCCTGGCGGCGTCGGCGAGCTCCCGAGTCATGGTGTCGTTCATCCCGTTTGCGGCGTCGGGCCGGTTCAGGGTGATGCGAGCGACCGCACCGGCCTGCTCGAGCTTTATGGTCTGGTATTCGGTCACACGCGAAAGCGTAGCTGGCCGCTCCAGCAAGCTGTCACGTTCGGCCTGTTCACCTTGGTGTGGCACGCTGTGCACCGTTCGTTAACCACCGATGGCGTCACCGAAGGGACACTGCTTGCACCATGGCGAAATCCAGTAACCAGGAGAGCTCGGCGTATCTGGAAGTCGAACGCAAGTTTGACGTCGTCGAGTCGACCGTTTCGCCCTCGTTCGACGGGCTTGCGTCGGTGGCGCGAGTAGAACGATCACCTTCGCAGCATCTCGACGCCGTCTACTTCGACACTCCTGGCCGTGACCTTGCCGCCCATCATGTGACCCTGCGCAGGCGCACCGGTGGCGGGGACGCAGGCTGGCACCTCAAGCTGCCGGCCGGGCCCGATGCGCGCACCGAGGTGCGAGCACCGCTGGGTGACGCGACCGACACCGTGCCGGAAGCGTTGCTCGACGTTGTGCTGGCCATCGTCCGCGACCGTCGACTCGGCCCCGTCGCCCGCATCACCACCACCCGCACGGTCGACATGCTGTACGGGCCCGACGGCGTTGCGCTCGCGGAGTTCTGCGACGACCAGGTGACGGCGCAGGCCGATCAGGACGACGCCGAGCAGCGTTGGCGCGAGTGGGAGCTGGAGCTGGCCGATGGCGGCGACCGCGACCTGTTGGATCGGTTGACGAACCGGCTGCTCGACGCGGGGGCCGAGCCTGCCGGGCACGGCTCCAAACTGGCCCGCGTGCTCGATACGGCCGGCACCCCTGAGCCGGAAGCGCCTGCGCGACCGGTCGATCCGGTGCACCGTGCGGTCGCCGAACAGGTCGAGCAGCTGCTGGTGTGGGATCGCGCGGTGCGGGCCGATGTCTATGACTCCGTGCACCAAATGCGGGTCACGACGCGCAAGATCCGCAGCCTGTTGCAGGCGACGGAGGGCGCGTTCGGGCTTACCGACGACGCGTGGATCCTCGACGAACTGCGCCAGCTGGCGGCGGTGCTCGGGGTGGCCCGCGACGCCGAGGTGCTTGCCGAGCGCTACGAGAAGGCCCTTGACGAGATGCCCGACGAGCTGGTGCGGGGCCCGGTGCGGGAACGGCTGGTCGACGGCGCCAAGCGACACTACGAGTCTGGGCTGCGGCGGTCGGTGATCGCGATGCGGTCACAGCGCTACTTCCGGCTGCTCGACGCGCTCGAGGTGCTCGTGGCCGCCGAGCCCCCGCCTGCGCCGCCTGGGGAAGAGCCTGCCGAGCTGACGCTCGATTCGGCCTACAAAAAGATCCGCAAGGCGGCGAAGAAGGCCGCCGACGCCGAGGACCCCGAGCGCGACGAGGCGTTGCACCGAATCCGCAAGGGCGCGAAGCGACTTCGTTACACCGCAGCGGCGACGGGCGCCGACAAGGTGTCCGACCGCGCCAAGACGATTCAGTCGCTGCTTGGCGACCATCAGGACAGCGTGGTCAGCCGCACCCATCTGAGCAGTCAGGCCGAGGCCGCTCACGCTGCGGGCGAGGACACCTTCACATACGGTCTGCTCTTCGCGCAGGAGGACGACCTTGCCAAGCGTTCGAGCGAGCAGCTCGACGCCGCGCTCAAGAAGCTGGACTCCGCGGTGCGCAAATCCCGCTAAGGGCGGATGAGTTGGCCTCTAAGCCGGATTCTGTCCCTCGCCGCCGCGAGTTATCACGGCGGCGAAGCGGCGACCATCCATCTGGACACACCGTTGCCGGGTGCCTCAAGCGGCCTACCCGCAGGCTCGGGCGAGCAGCCCTCAGGCGCCTGCGCGACCGCAACTAGGTTGCGGCCAACTTGGCCTTGCTTCGGGTGGGGTTTGCCTAGCCACTCCGGTCACCCGGAATGCTGGTGCGCTCTTACCGCACCGTTTCACCCTTACCACCAGTCGGTGGCGGTCTATTTTCTGTGGCACTTTCCCGCGAGTCACCTCGGATTGCCGTTAGCAATCACCCTGCTCTGTGAAGTCCGGACTTTCCTCGAACCAATGGTCCGCGGCCGCCCAGCCAACTCATCCGCTCAATAAACTTAGCTCATGGCACAGGTTTCCCCGGCCCGCTATCTGCTGCGGGCCAAGGATCTGGTCGACGCCCGGTACGCCGAGCCGATCACGGTCGACGATCTGGCCGCCGCGGCCGGGCTGTCGCGGGCCCATTTCAGCCGGATGTTCACCCGCACGTTCGGCGAATCGCCGCGCGCCTATCTGCAGACGCGACGGCTGGAACGTGCCGCCGCGCTGCTGCGCCACACCGATCGCCCGGTGGCCGACATCTGCGTGATGGTCGGACTGCAGAGCCTCGGGTCGTTCACCACCAGTTTCGCCCGCGTGTACGGGCTGCCGCCCGCGGCGTATCGGGCCAGCATGCCGCCGGCGGCGATTCACGCCAGGGTGCCCAGCTGCATCCTGGCGCGCGACACCCGCCCGCCCGCCGACAGCCGCGTTCGCAAGACAGCACAAGGGGAGAAGACGGGCCTCGACGACCGACCGTAGCGTCGTGCCCATGATGAAAGTTGCAAGCGCACACCTGTGGGTTCACGACCAAGAAATCGCACTGAAGTACTGGACCGAAAAGGTGGGTATGGAAGTGCGCCAAGATGTTTCGTTGCCGGACATGGACAACACCTTCCGCTGGCTGACCGTCGGCCCACCCGGCCAGGATGACGTGTCGATCGTGCTGATGGCGGTGCCCGGCGAGCCGGTGATGGACGCGGCCACGCGCAAGCAAGTGCTCGACCTGACGGCCAAGGGCTTCGCAGGCACGGTCTTTCTCACTACCGAGGACTGCCAGGCGTCGTACGAGGAAATGAAGGCGCGCGGCGTCGAGTTCACCGAGGAGCCCCACCAGATGCCCTACGGCATCGACTGCGGGTTCCGCGATCCGTCGGGTAACAGCGTGCGACTCACTCAGCTGGCCGACGTGTCCGAGTGGGCCGGCTGATCACCGCTCTAGTTTGACACACCGATACGTGCTACCTTGGGTGGCATGTCATCGGCTGATGAATTAGCCGATCTGGTGGCCACGGCGATCCAGACCGCCGAACAGTGCGGCAAGGACGTCGCCGACGTGCCACTGGCGACCATCGCCAGGGCGGTCGGGGTATCGCGAAGCACGTTGGTGCGGCGGCTCAACGGCTCGCGGCAGGCATTGAACGACGCGGTGCGGGCCGCCGGGATCGATCCCGGCGGCCGGCCCGTGAGAACCCGCGCGATCGAAGCGGGCGCGGTGCTCATCAGCGAGCGTGGCCTGGCGAACGTGACGTTGGACGCCGTCGCCGACGCCGCGGGCTGCTCGGTGCACAGCCTTTATGCGACCTTCGGCGCCCGCGATGAGCTGTTCGCCGCCATCTATGAGCGCTACAGCCCATTCCACGACGTGCTGCGCATCAGCGCCGACCCCTCGGCAAGCCTGGAGCAGATGGTGGCGGACTTCTACCGCATCATCTCTGCCGCGCTCACCCGCGAGCCTCGAGTGGCCTCCGCAATGGTGTCCGATGTGCTCGGCAATCCGCGGGGCATCGGTGCCCGGATCTTCGCCAGGTACTTCCCGCGCGTGCGGGCTGCCGTCGGCGGCCGGCTTGCGGCTCACGTGCAGGCCGGCCGGATTCGCGACATCCCGATACCGCTACTGATGCAACAGCTTCTGGGACCCCTGCTGGCCCACATTCTGATGCGTCCCGCGTTGGCCGGCGAGGCGGACCTCGACGAAGCCTGCGCGGAATTCACCGGCGCTTTCCTGCGTGCCGTCGGCACGTCGAACGGTCCCGCCAAGAAAGGGAGATAGTTCATGAAGACGTCAAGGGCCGCGGTCGCTTCCGCGGCATTCTTCGTGGCAGCGCCGGGTACGGTGGTTGGGCTCGTCCCGTGGTTGATAACCCGTTGGGAGATAGCCGATTTCACGCCGACGTGGCAGATCGCCTTCGGCGCCGCGCTGGTTGCCGTGGGTCTCATCCCGCCGGCCCATGCGTTCGTCCAGTTCGTCAAGGCGGGCGGCACGCCCATGCCGATCGCGCCGACACAGCGCCTGGTGGTCACCGGGTTCAATCGCTATGTCCGCAACCCGATGTACGTCGGGTTGATCGTCGCCATCCTCGGTCAGGCATTGCTGTTCACCAGTGTGGGTTTGGTGATCTACGCCGCCATCGCGTGGACCGTCACCGCTTCGTTCGTCCGCTGGTACGAGGAACCCACCCTGGTTCGCGAATACGGCGACGAGTACGAGACGTACCGGCGCAACGTGCACGCGTGGTTGCCGCGCATGCGCCCGTGGACACCGGTCATGCCGAGCGGTTCTGGTTCGTCATACAGATATGACAGCGATCGCGCCTACCCGGCTGACTAACACCGCGTACTGGGCCGTTACCTCCGTCGTCGCCATCGAGTGCCTCGGCGGCGGGGTGGCGGGCATGGTGCAGGTGTCGCCATTCCTGGACACCGCAACACATCTGGGCTACCCCGCCTATTTCATGTCGATCCTCGGCGCCTGGTACGCGGCGGCGGGTGTCGTACTGCTGGCACCAGGACTCCCCCGGCTCAAGGAATGGGCATATGCGGGCCTCGTCTTCAACTACACCGGCGCCGCGGCGTCACACCTCTGGGCGGGTGACGGCGCCGAGACGTTGATCGGCCCGGCGATCTTTCTCGGCCTGGCTGCGGCATCGTGGGCCCTGCGACCACCACAGCGTCGCGATTTCGACCTTCCCGCACGAACTTTCGATCGCGGCCGGTCGATCCTCTTTTGGGTGGCGACGGCGTCGGTCGCGGCCGAACTTGCCGTCGGCGGTGTCTGGGACCTGCTGCGGATCGACTATGTCCGCGACGTCGTCGATCATCTGGGCTACCCGACGTACCTGCTGACGATCATGGGCGTCTGGAAGGTCCCCGGCGCCATTGTGCTGCTTATCCCCCGATTCCCACGGCTCAAGGAGTGGGTGTACGCGGGCGCGGTTATCAACTACGCCTCGGCGGCGGCCTCCCACCTCGTCGTCGGCGACGGGATCACCGCGATTATCGGCCCGGTAGCGCTGCTCGGGCTCACCGTCACATCGTGGGCGCTGTTGGCGACCACCACAACTCGCTGAACGTCAGAACGGTGGTGGTTGGTAGTTGGCGGCGAGCCAGGCTTGGCGTTGGCGTTCTTCTTCGGCGATGAGTTCGGTTCGTTCGCGGCGTTCGGCGTTGATGCGGTCGCGGCGGTCGTCGTCGCGGGTCTGCTTGCGTTTGGGCATCATCACCGAGCGATCCCCATCGGAGGTCGGAACATTCTCGGGCAGATCCAACTCCCCGGTGGACCTACCTAGGGTGGGGAACATCGCCGCGCCGTGGGGTTCGGTGCTGTACACGAGCCCGGTCGGGGACGTCAAGATGATGGTGCCGTCGGGCATCTGCTGATCGGACCAGCTGCCGAACGTCTTGATCAAATGGTGGATTCGGCAGTAGCACTTGTTATTCGAGGCATGCGTGGGCCCCGCCGGCCACGGCACCGTGTGATCGATATCGGACATCTCGGCGGGCTTATCGCAGCCCGGCCAGCGGCACGTCAGATCGCGCCACTGGACAAACTCCGTGCAGGCTGCCGACGGCCGATACCCCGGATCCGGGGTCGTGCCGGTCGGGACCGTGACCGGCTTGAGCTTGGCCGACTTCGCCACCCTGCGCACCGACTCGGCGGGCATAATCCCCAAGCCGCGCAGATACCCCGGGTTATCACTGGTGCCGTCCACAGTGCCCTGCTCAGCGAGCACGTGAATCACCGCCGTCGATGCTGCGGTGCGCTCACCGCCTGCGGTGCAGTCCCCACGCCCGCACAAACAGGCCAGGAAGGCTTCCCGCCGACCCAGCGGCCCGCACGCATCCGAGCGCCGCTGCATGTGGGTGCGCGGATCGTGTTCACACACCGTGGCCGCCAACGCGTCCAGACCTTGATCGAGCGCTGCGCCGTCCTCAGCGCGAACATGGCCGGAGAAAAACGCCATCCCCACGGCGGCGCCCGGAGATACCTCGACATAGCGGCCCTCATCCACCTTCGGGGGGACCCGCACCCCCGCCGGATCGAACTTGGCCACCCACTGATCGACCCGATCCCGCAGCTTCTTCTTGGACAGCTTCATCCACTTCTCACAATGGCGGGCGATCACCTCATCCAACCCGGCGATGTGCTCATCATCGACGTTCTCGGTGCGCGCGATGATCGTCAACACCACCCGCATATCAATCGTCCCGCGCACAAACACCTTGGCCACCGCCGGGAGCCGCTCGCGCAACGTGCGCCCATAGGAGACCTGCCCCACCGCGCGGGCATGGCTGATGTTCTGCACCGCCGAGATCTCGGCAGCCACCCAATCGGTCGGATCCTTGCTCCACAGATTGCGCTCGACCAACTCCACCTCACGGCGGGCATACAACTCGCCCACGGCCAACAACCGCAATGCAATCGACGTCGACTCATCACGCGTGGCCTCACCCATCACCTCGAGGAGATCCACATCCGACTCATCGAACATACTTGCGACTCTAGACCGCACCCCCGACAGATCTCACACATCGATCCTCCGCAGCGTCTACTAGGTGAGGAAAGGACGACAATGACCACTCGACATGCGGTTATCGACAGCCCGCTCGGCGAGCTCACCCTGGTGGCAGACGGCGACGCGCTCGCCGGTGTGTACTTCCGGCATCACTGGTACCGGCCATCGGCGGACACCTTCGGACCACGCGTCGACGCGGCGTCCGACCGCCTGTTCGCGAACGCGCACACCCAACTGACCGATTACCTTGCCGGTCACCGGACGGACTTCGACCTGCCGATCACGCTTCGCGGCGGCGAGACGCAGCGTCGCGTCTGGAATCTGCTCACCGCGATCCCCTACGGCGACACCGTGACGTACGGCGAGCTCGCGGCCACCCTCGCCGACGGCACCACCCCACAGGAGGTCGGCCAAGCCGTCGGCCGCAATCCGCTGAGCATCGTGGTGCCATGCCATCGCGTGGTCGGACGCAACGGCCAACTCACCGGCTACGCGGGTGGGCTGCAGCGCAAGCAGCACCTGCTCGAACTCGAGGAGCCGGCCGTGGCCAAGGCGGCGAGGTTGTTCTGATGGCTCCGACGAAATGGCAGAAGCGGGTCGACTCTGGCGACTGGGACGCCATCACCGCGGAGGTCAACGACTTCGGCGGCGCACTGCTGCCCACCCTGCTCACCAAGGCCGAAGCCGACCAGATACGAAAGCTGTATCCCGACGACCACCTCTTCCGCGCGACCATCGACATGCGCAGATACCGCTTCGGCGAAGGCGAGTACCGGTACTTCGACAGGCCGTATCCCGATCCGATCGAACAGCTCAAGCAAGCTCTCTATCCGCGGCTGCTGCCCATCGCGCGGGACTGGTGGACCAAGCTGGGCCGAAAGACGCCCTTGGCCCGACAGCCTCGACGACTGGCTTGACATGTGCCACAACGCCGGACAGCAGAAGTCGACCGCGATCCTGCTCAAGTACGGCAAGGGCGACTGGAACGCCCTGCACCGAGATCTCTACGGCGACATGGTGTTTCCCTTGCAGGTCGTCATCAACCTTAGCGAGCCGGGCGTCGATCACACCGGCGGTGAGTTCCTGCTCGTCGAGCAACGGCCACGCGCCCAGTCCCGTGGCACGGCGACGACGCTGCCGCACGGCCACGGGTTCGTGTTCACCACAAGGGAGCGGCCGGTCGAGTCAACGCGCGGCTGGTCGGCATCTCCCGTCCGCCACGGCGTGTCGGCCGTCCGGTCCGGCGAGCGTTTCACGCTCGGTCTGGTATTCCACGATGCCGCGTGAAACATGAAGCGGGGCACCATCGGCGGACATCGCCGAACACGCATTTACGGCCGGCTTGACTGTCCGTCGGCGCTGCGCGCGATCGCACGCGGCGGTTACGTCGCCCATCGCGTGTTCTTCGCCGACGAAGCCGAGGCCATCGCCGCCGGCTATCGGCCGTGTGCCCGGTGCCTGCCCGACGAGTATCGCGCGTGGCGGGCTAGCGCCGACGCAGAACGATGACGTTGTCGACGAGCGTGCCCGCCTCGCCGTTCGGGCCGGTGGCCTCCCGTCCGACGGCCTCCGCCCGGACCCGTTCCCATTGGCCCGCATCGAGGTTGAGCGACTCGATGACCTCCTCGATTCCGGGGAACTCGTGGTGATGGTGCAGCTTCGACGCCCACGGCGGCGGCCCCGCGTGGTCGACGATGAGCAGGAGCCCGCCGGCGGCGACGGCATCAGCGCCGAGCCGCAACACCCGCGGACGGTCTAACTCGGTCATGGAATGCAGGAACTGCGCGGACACCAGGTCGAACACCCCTTCGGGGAAGGTGTCGGGAAGATCGTGTCGCGCAAAATCGATGCGGTCGGCCACGTTGCGGGCCCGCGCATCGGCGGCCGCGCGGTCCAGTGCGGTCTGCGAGATGTCGACTGCGGTTACCTGCCAGCCGTGTTCGGCCAGCCACATCGCGTCGCCGCCCTCACCGCAACCGAGGTCCAGCGCGCGCCCAGGCGGCAGCGACGCCGCCACCTCCACCAACCGCACGTTGGCGCGGCCGCTCCAGACGCGCTTGCGTTCGGCGTAGTGCTCTTCCCAAACCTGTTGGGCCTCAGACGGTGACATGCTTCCTCCATGGTTGTGACGGCAGTGCGTAGTCGTCTGCCACCAAGCTGTGCACAACTGCGGCCGCCGCCTGTGAGCCTGCCGCAATGGCCCCGGCGACTGAAGGCATTTCGGCGCTGACGTCGCCCGCGGCGAATACTCCTGTTTCCGCGCCGAGTTGCTCGGCCAGCGCCGACCTGTGATGCAGCGGCGCGACGACCAGCAGTCCTCGCCTGGCGATACGGCCGCCGTCGTCGAACACGATCTCCGCCAATTCGCCGTTGGACGCGATGAGTTCGGCGACGCGTCGCTCGTCGACCGCGATACCCGCTGCGGCCAGCCGAGCCCGGTCGTCGGCCGCCAGGTCCGAGGGACCGTCGGTCAGCAGCACGACGTCATCACTCCAACCGCGCAACAGGAGGGCTTTCTGCACGGCCAGGTCACCGCTTGCCAGCACCGCCAACGGCTCGTCCCTGACCTCCCAGCCGTGGCAGAAGGGGCAGTGAAACACCGACCTCCCCCACAATTCAGTTAGGCCCTGCAGCTCGGGGCGGCGATAATCCATGCCTGTGGCAAGCACCACGCGTCGCGCCGATTCGCGCCTGCCGTCGGCCAATTCGAGGATGAACCCGCCGTCGGCCCTTTCCCAGGACACCACGTCACCGGTTCGCACCTCGACGCTGGGATACGCGGACAGGTCCCGTCGGCCCATGGCATACAGCTCTGCGGGTGAACGGCCGTCGTGCCCAAGAAGGCCTCCGATCCCGTGCGCGGCCAGATTGCTCTGGTGACCGGCGTCGACAAGCAGCGTGCGCCGCCGCGCTCGACCGAGCACCAGAGCGGCACTCAGCCCGGCCGCACCGCCCCCGACGATCACGCAATCCCATACGAAGTCCATGACACGAGCTTGCACGCACTAAGCCATACTGCCAAGCTGTTTTGCCATGGAGGCAAAGACAGAGGACAGCGTCGACCTGCGCGTCCGGCGGCGACTGCGCGACCTGCGGATGCAACGTGGTCTCACGCTGGAAGATGTCGCCAGCCGATCGGCCATCGACGTCTCGACGCTGAGCAGGCTGGAATCGGGTAAGCGGCGCCTGGCGCTCGACCACCTGCCCCGGCTGGCAGCTGCGTTATCGGTCAGCACCGACGAACTGCTGCGGGCACCAGAAGCCGAAGACCCACGCGTCAAGGGCAGCTCGCACACCTACCACGGGGTGACGTACTGGCCGTTGACGCGGCAGGGACCTGCGGGCGGGTTGCACGCGTTCAAGATTCGGGTGAGCGCGCGACGTCGCACACCGCCTGCCGAGCTACCGGTGCATGACGGCCACGACTGGATGTACGTGCTCTCCGGCCAGATGCGGCTGATGCTTGGCGAGCGCGACTTCACCATCAGATCCGGTGAGGCCGTGGAATTCTCGACGTGGACCCCGCATTGGTTCGGCGCAGTGGGCGGGCCTGTGGAAGCGATCGCGCTGTTCGGTCCGCACGGTGAACGGCTGCACCTACACAGCTGATCACTTGAGCGCTAGGAACTACTCGGTGAGCATGAGGGCGGCACGACCGAGTCAGTGCAGGGCGTCCGACTTCGCTTGGCCGAGCAGCGAATTCAGGCCCTTAGCAGCGGTATCGGGCTACTCACGATTCGCCGTCGCGCCGATGATGAACCCCTGGGATACTGCGGAGGCTGGCTGCCCACGCAGTGATGGATGCGGCGTTCGCAACGGGCCGCCATCGGATCTGGTCAACCGTGGGGGCATGGAACGAACCGTCTCTGCGGGTCTTGGAAAAACTTGGTTTTCGACGCGACCACGAGGCCATCATCAATCACGGCCGGGTCGTTTACCTGGTCCGGGACGCCGCCGGTGGTAAACCAGCGCGCAATTAGTCCAGGTACGCCGTCTGATTCACCAGTCGCACCGACGCCACGCCGTCCGGATAGAACTCCGCAATCGACAGCGATGCGAGATCGAGGTGCAGCCGGTACAGGATGCCCGGTCCGGCGTCCAGCGCGATCCGCAACAGCGTCTTGATCGGCGTCACATGCGAGACCACCAACACGGTTTCGCCGCCGTACTCGGAGATGATCCGGGCCCGTGCCCGTTGCACGCGGTCTGCGACGCGGTCGAAGCTCTCCCCCTCCGGCGGTGTGACGCTGGTGTTGCGCAACCAAAGTCGGTGCAATTCGGGATCGCGCTCGGCGGCCTCGCCGAACGTCAGCCCCTCCCAGGAGCCGAAGTCGGTTTCGATCAGGTCGTCATCGACGGTGACATCGAGCCCGAGTGCCTTGGCCGCCCTTGCCGCGGTGTCGTACGCCCGCTGCAGCGGTGAGGAGATCACCGCGGCGATGCTGCCCCTGCTTGCCAGGTACTGCGCGGCGGCGTCGGCCTGCCGGCAGCCCACATCGGTCAGCGCCGGGTTGCCGCGGCCCGAATACCGCCGCTGCGTGGATAATTCGGTCTGTCCGTGCCGCAGCAGCAGAAACCGAGTCGGAGCGCCACGCGCACCGATCCAACCCGCAGGCGACGAGGCCGTGGCCGCGGTGCTCGGCGCTTCGCCGGGCGCCTCTATCTCCGCCGCGGCGTCCATCGCCTCGTTGGCCAGCCGGTCGGCATGGGTGTTCTTCGCGCGCGGTATCCACGTGTAACTGATGCGCCCGAATTGTCTCGACAGCGCCGTGGCTTGCTGATGCAGCACCGCGAGATCCGGATGTTTGACCTTCCAGCGGCCCGACATCTGTTCCACCACAAGCTTGGAATCCATCTGCACATCGACATCGGTGGCTCCGAGCTTGGCCGCTTCCTCCAAACCGGCGATCAGCCCGCGATACTCGGCGACGTTGTTGGTGGCGCGGCCGATGGCCTGCTTGCTCTCGGCAAGGACCGCGCCGCGGTCGGCCGTGAAGACCACCGAGCCATAGCCGGCAGGACCTGGATTACCCCGCGAACCACCGTCGGCCTCGACGATGACCTTCACCGGTCGGCGCCCTTGACCCGCAACAGGATTGCACCGCACTCGGGGCAGCGCAGCACCTCGTCGTCGGCGGCCGCCGAGATGCGAGCCAGCTCACCGCGGTCGATCTCGATCCGGCATGCCCCACACCGTCGACCTTGCAGCGGTCCCGCACCAGGGCCGCCGTGTGCACGCTGGCGTTCATAGAGCGCAACCAGATCCGGGTCGAGCCCGGCAACGAGTTCGTCACGCCGCGAAGCGAATTGATGGCGCAGCTGGTCGATTTCGCCGATCGCATCGTCGCACGCCTTCTGCGCGTCGCCGAGGTTGTTCTGCAGCTCGTCGATGTTCGCCAGCTCGCCGGCCTGGCTGCCCTGCAGTTCCTCCCGCCGTTCCATCACCTCCAGCAACGAGTCCTCAAGGCTGGACTGGCGGCGCTCCAAGGTCTCCAGTTCGTGCTGCAGGTCGGTCAGCTGTTTGGCGTCGATGCTGCCCGACGCCAGCAGCGCCCGATCCCTTTCCTCGCGCTGACGGACCGAGTCGATCTCGGACTCGAACTTGGCCACCTGGGTGTCCAGGTCTTCCAGCGCTATCTGCAGCGCGGCCAGTCGATCGTTGGCTTCACGGTGCTTGGCTTGGACCTCTTCGAGCTGCTGATGCTCGGCAAGATGTTTGGCGCGATGCTCGGTGCGACTGAGCTCGGCATCGAGTTCAGCCAGCTCGAGCAACGAACGTTGTTGGACTACTTCAGCTTTCATGGACCATTTCTCTCGACATTCCAGGGATCGGTGCGGATCGCCGACACCCGCACTCCTAACGACTCACCGAAGTGGCCACGCAACAGCTCCGCCGCCTGTGTACACCACGGGAACTCACTTGCCCAATGCGCCACGTCGACCAGCGCCACCTCCGACCCTCGCCGGTGTTCGTCCGCGGGATGGTGCCGAAGGTCCGCGGTGACGTACGCCTGCACATCGGCCACCGCGACGGCGTCGAGCAGCGAGTCCCCCGCTCCCCCGCACACCGCGACCCGCGAAACGCGCGCGTCCGGCTCGCCAGACGCCCGGACTCCCCATGACGTGCCCGGCAGCGCATCATGCACCCGAGACACGAAGGCCGACAAGGTCTCCGGCCGCGACAGAACACCGATTCTGCCCAGTCCCACATCGGCAGGCACGGATGCCAGCGCAAAGATGTCGAACGCCGGTTCCTCGTACGGATGGGCGGTGCGCAGCGCGGCGAGCACATGGCCGCGCTGCGCGGACGGCGCGATCATCTCCACCCGATCCTCGGGAACGTATTCGACGGCGCCGACGCTGCCGATCGTCGGCGTCGCGCCCTCCTGCGGGAGGAACTGGCCGGTGCCAGAAACGCTCCAGCTGCACTCCGAATAGTCGCCGATGTGTCCGGCACCCGCCGCGAACATCGCCTGCCGTACCGCTTCGGCGCTCTCGGCGGGCACGAAGACCACCCATTTATCCAGACCCTGACCGGTGGAGATCGGCGCAAGCACCTCCTCGACGGTGAGGCCGAGCGCGGCGGCCAGCGCATCGGACACTCCAGGTGACGCCGCATCGGCGTTGGTGTGCGCGGTGAACAGCGCACGCCCGGTGCGGATCATCTGGTGCAGGAGCGCACCCTTGGCCGTGCTGGCCGCGACGGTGTCGACCCCGCGCAGCAGCAGCGGATGATGAGCCAGCAGCAACCCACTGTCCGGTACTTCGGCGACGACGGCGGCGGTGGCGTCGACGGCGACGGTCACCGTGTCGACGGTGTCGTCGGGGTCGCCGCACACCAGCCCTACCGAGTCCCAGTCCTGCGCCAGCCGCGGCGGGTAGGCCGCGTCGAGCACCTCGATGACGTCGGCAAGCCGTGCACTCACCGCAGCACCTCGGCCATCGCGTGCACAAGGACCGGCCATTCCGGACGCACCGCCGCGCGCAGAAATTCGCCGTCGAGGCCGACGAACGTGTCACACCGCCGCACGGCAATACCTTTGCCGTCCAAGTGCTTTCGCATCAATTCAGCATCAGGGACGCTGAACAGCACGAACGGCGCAAGCCCGTCCACAACGTCGAGACCGATGCCGGCCAAGCCGCCCACCATCTCGGCACGCAGGGTCGCCAGCCGCTGCGCACCGACTTGCGCCTCGGCCACCGCGTCCGGTGTGCTACATGCAGCGATCGCCTCCAATTGCAATGTGCCCAGCGGCCAGTGCGGGCGCCGCGCGGTCAACCGGTCGAGGACCTCCGCGGCGCCGAGCGCATAACCGACCCGTAGGCCGGCCAGCGCCCACGTCTTGGTCAGGCTTCGCAGCACCACCACATCGGGCAGGGAATCGGCCGCCAGCGACGCAGGCTCACCGACTATCCCATCGGCGAACGCCTCGTCCACCACCACGACGCGCCCTGGCCTGCGCAGCGCCAGGATCTCCTCGCGCCCATGCAGCACCCCGGTCGGGTTGGTCGGATTCCCGACGACCACGAGATCGGCCTCGTCGGGCACTGCAGCACCGGACAGCCTGTACGGCGCCGCCAGCACGACATGGCAGAACGGCACACCGGTGGCGGCCAGCACCGCTTCGGGCTCGGTGAACGACGGCGCGATGAGCGCGGCCAGCCGCGGACGTAACCGCGGCAGAAGCGCGAACCCCTCGGCACCGCCGGCAAGCAGTGCCACCTCGTCGGTGCGGCGTCCGTGTCTGGCGGCGACGGCAGCGACGGCCCGGCCCTCGTCGCTTGCGCTGGGGTACCGGCCCAGCTCGGTCACCCGGGCGGCGAGCCGGTCCACCAGCCACGATGGTGGACCACCGGCCCGGACGTTGACGGCGAAGTCCAGCATGCCGGGCACCGCGGCCTGATCGCCGTGGTAGCGCGCCTGTTCTCGCCGGAGCCCAGTTGCCACATCACGACACTAGTGCGCCCACCGGCCACCGGGATGCGCGCACACGTCGGGGACAATGGGCAGTGTGCATCCAAGTCCACAGCTGGTGATCTTCGATCTCGACGGCACCCTCACCGATTCGGCGCAGGGCATCGTGTCCAGCTTTCGTCATGCGCTCGGCTCGGTGGGCGCCGTCGTCCCCGACGGCGACCTCGCCAGCCGAATCGTCGGGCCGCCGATGCACCACACGCTGCGCGAACTGGTAGTCGACGATGACGCCGACACCGCGATCGCCGCGTACCGCGAGGACTACATGACACGCGGATGGGCGATCAACAGGCTGTTCGACGGCATCCCGGCGCTGCTCACCGATCTGCGCGCAGCCGGGGTCCGGCTGGCGGTCGCGACATCAAAGGCGGAGCCGACGGCGCAGCGGATCCTCGCGCACTTCGGGCTCGACGACCATTTCGAGGTCATTGCCGGCGCCGGCAGCGATGGTTCCCGCGCACGCAAGGCCGACGTGGTCGCACGCGCGCTGGCCCAACTGCAGCCCGTCCCGGACCGGGTGCTGATGGTCGGCGACCGCTCACACGACGTCGAAGGTGCCGCCGAACACGGCATCGAGACCGTCGTGGTCGGCTGGGGCTACGGCCGTGCGGACTTCGACGAACCCGACGCGGTCACCGCGTTGGCGCACGTCTCCACGGTCGATGACCTGCGTGAGGTGCTCGGTGTCTGAACCATTGCATGTCACGTTCATCTGCTCGGGCAACATCTGCCGCTCGCCGATGGCCGAGAAGATATTCGCCCACCAGATCGAGAAGCGCGGCCTCTCGGGCGCGGTTCGAGTGACCAGCGCGGGAACCGGCAGCTGGCACGCAGGCGAGCCTGCCGACAACCGGGCCAGCCACGTGCTGCGCGGGCACGGCTACCCGACCGCACACCGCGCCGCGCAGGTCGGCGACGACCATCTGTCGGCCGACTTGGTCATTGCATTGGGACGCAACCACCTCCGGATGCTGAAGGAGATGGGCGTGCCGACCGACCGGGTTCGGATGCTGCGCTCGTTCGACCCGCGCTCCGGGGCACATGCGCTCGACGTCGAGGACCCCTACTACGGCACACACGACGACTTCGAGGATGTGTTCACGGTGATCGATGCCGCACTGCCGGGCCTGCACGCCTGGGTGGACGAGCAACTCGCCAGCCGGGGAATCGCAAGCTGATGCGGCGCTGGGCCTTCCTGCTGCGGCCGTCATGGCTGGCCCTTTTCGTCGTGGTGATCGCGTTCGCGTACCTGTGCTTCACCGTCCTCGCGCCATGGCAGCTCGGCAAGAACACCAAGACGTCGCGCGAGAACTCACAAATCTCCCACTCCATGACCGCCGATCCGGTGCCACTGACAAGCATTCTGCCGCAACAGGATTCGTCGGCTCCCGACGATCAGTGGCGCAAGGTGACGGCCACCGGCCGCTACCTGCCCGACGCGCAGGTGCTGGCGAGGCTGCGAGTGGTCGAGGCCGAACCCGCGTTCGAGGTGCTGGTGCCGTTCGTCGTCGACGGCGGCCCGACCGTATTGGTCGACCGCGGATACGTCCGGCCGGTGCAGGGTTCGAAGGTGCCTGCGATTGCGCCGCCGCCTGCCGGATCGGTGACGATCACCGCGCGCCTTCGCGACTCCGAACCGGTCGCGCCGGGTAAAGAGCCGTTCCGCGAGGACGGCACCCAGCAGGTTTATTCGATCAGCACCACACAGGTCACGGCGGTCACCGGCGTACCGCTGGCAGGCTCGTATCTGCAGTTGGTCGAGGACCAGCCCGGCGGATTGGGCGCCATCCCGCTACCGCACCTGGAAGCCGGGCCGTTCCTGTCGTACGGCATCCAATGGATCGCGTTCGGCATCATCGCGCCGATCGGACTTGGGTACTTCGTGTACTCCGAGGTCAAGCAGCGCAGGCGGGAGAAGGCGGCCAAGGATGCCGCCGACGCCGCACCGTCGGCCCCGCTCACCGCCGAAGAAAAGCTCGCCGACCGCTACGGCCGGCGGCGCTGAGCGACACCGCGAGCACCGCGGCCGCCAGTTGCACCGCACGCGAGAGCCGCACAGCCCGCACCAGGTCCTGCACCTGCGGTGGTCGACCGTCGCCGAGCGTGGGCCGGATCTCCAGTTGGTGGGCGTACTGCGTCGGCCCACCGAGTCGCACGCCGAGCGCCCCGGCGAAGGCCGCCTCCACCACGCCCGCGTTGGGGCTGGGGTGGCGGGCGGCGTCGCGGCGCCAGGCGCGCACCGCATCAGCGGGTGATCCCCCGACGACGGGTGCGCACGCCGCCACGAGCAGCGCCGTCGCGCGGGCGGCAAGGAAGTTGGCGGCATCATCGAAACGTGCTGCGGCCCAGCCGAACCGGGCGTAGCGGGGCGAGAAGTTTCCGATCATCGCATCGAGTGTGTTGGCGCCCCGGTACACCAGCACCGCGGGAACCCCGCCGATCGCCACCCACATCATCGGCGCCACCTGCGCGTCGGAGGTGTTCTCGGCGACCGACTCCACTGCGGCGCGGGTCAGCCCTTCGGAGTCAAGCGCCGCAGGGTCACGCCCGCACAGCGACGGCAGCAAATCCCTGGCGGCGCCGACATCGCTGGCCTCCAGCAGAGCCGCCATCTGCTCGCCGGTCCTGGCCAGTGAGGTCCCGCCAAGTGCGACAAACGTCGCCGCGGCCGTCGACGCCATGCCGCCGCGGGTGGTGCGCTCAACCGCGGCGCCGAGCGCGCCGAGTGCACCAAGCAGCGCGCCGGTGTGCAGCACCCCCGCGCGGCGCGTATCGGAGTAGGTCAGCTTTTCCAAAGCCGATGCGCCACGGCCGAACACCGCCACCGGGTGGCCGCGACGCGGATCGCCGAACAGCGAATCGGCGACGAAACCCGCCGCGATACCCGCCGCTCGGCCGCGACTTGCCGACATAAACACCCCGGCAGCGTCTCACAAAGTGGTCTACTCGATTCCATGAGGCTGGGTCCACCGCGACGGCCGCGCCGAGTGATCGATCTGATCAATCCCGCCGCAGTGTTGCTTCCTGCGGCAAACGTGATCATGCAACTGGCGTCACCGGGTGTTGGCTACGGCGTGCTGGAAAGCCCGGTGGACAGCGGCAACGTCTACAAGCATCCGTTCAAGCGCGCACGGACCACGGGGACCTACCTGGCCGCGGCTACGTACGGCACGGACGCCGACCGGGCCCTGATTCGCGCCGAGGTCGACAGGGTGCACAGACTCGTGCGGTCGACGACGTCAAGTCCGGTGTCCTACAACGCGTTTGACCCCCGATTGCAGCTGTGGGTGGCCGCCTGCCTCTACCGCTACTACATCGACCAGCATGAGTTTCTCTACGGGCCGCTCGACGACGACGCCGCGGACGAGGTATATGAGGACGCCAAGAAATTGGGCACCACCCTGCAGGTTCGCGGCGACATGTGGCCCGTCGATCGGCTCGCGTTCGATGAGTTCTGGAAGCGTTCGCTGGACGACCTTCGCATCGACCCGCCGGTGCGTGAGCATCTCCATGGGGTGGCCGCGATGGCGTTCCTTCCGCTGCCGCTGCGGCTTCTCGCCGGTGGTTTCAACCTGTTCGCGACGACAGGGTTCTTGCCCGCCGAGTTCCGCGAGCACATGCAGCTGTCCTGGACACCTGGGCAGCAGCGCAGATTCGATTGGTTGCTGACCGCGCTGCGGGTCGCCGATCGTGTCATCCCGCGTGACGTGTGGCTGCTGGGCTATCAGCTGTATCTGCGGGATATGCGGTCGCGGGCGCGCCGAGGAAAACGCATCGTCTAGCAGGCGCCTGGAATCGGCTAGGGGCCCCGGCCGTGGGTCAGAACGTCCTAGTACCAATCACATTGACTAGAGAAGAAATAACCCACGTGACCCGCTAGTAGCAAACCCAAGCTGTCTCTATGCTGAACCTGTAGCAGACCTGCGTTCGTACGCCGAAGGTGTTGTACGTGTCCCGCCAGTAGGTGCGGCCGTCGCTGGCCGCCGTACTAAACGTGCATTGGTGATATCCAGGACCCCCGCCCCGCCCCCACTTACCTTCGTCGTGGAGCTGACAGTCGACCTTTGCCTGGGCGAGCCGGTCCTCGGTGGTCTGGGGCGGCCTGGCATCTGCTTCTGGGGCAGCGAACAGTATGGCGCCTGCGGCGAGAGCGACGGCGGCCGCAACTGAACGTATCGACTTGGTGCTCATATTCATCTCCTCACTTGTTTCATGGCGGTGTCAATTTGTGCTTTGCGGCGCCGGGAAGGAAGCCGCTTTGTTGGTCGTCGACGCAAGTGTCCGGCGGGTGGCTTGGGTTCCGTAATCGTTGGGAAGCCATATTCCGGTCGCGAAAGGGAAGGATTTCCTATCCGTTTGGTAAGAAACCCCGCCGCTGGCGAGACATGCGATCGCGCCGCGGAAAACGCGTCGTCTAACCGACGGTTAGGCCATCCTGAGGGCAGCCTGAACCACTCGCGGCCCGAGACCGTGCTTCGAGCGTCCAGTCCAGTAGAGAAGTGAGTACCCTATGACCTTCCCAGCGCTCAACCACGTCGCTGTCACCGTGCGAGACCTCGAAGTCAGCGGACCCTGGTACCGATCCCTGATCGGCACCGACCCCGTCCTGGACGAACACACCGACGCCGGGTTCCGTCACCTGGTGTGGCAATTCGACAACGGCACTCTGTTCGGCATCCATCAGCACGACCGGGCCGCCGAGGATGAGCGCTTCACCGAGTTCCGGGTGGGACTGGACCATGTTGGCTTCGGCTGCGCGAACCGTGCCGAGTTGCAGCAGTGGGTCGAGCGTCTCGAATCGCTCGGCGTCGAGAACGGCGGGATCGTCGACGCCCACTACGGGTCCGGTCTGAGCTTCCGCGATCCCGACGGCATCACGTTGGAGTTCTTCGCCCCGCCGGGCTAGGCGGGTTCCGCACGCACGTCGAGCCGTCCCTTCGCGCGGCGGCTCGCCCAGTACGTCACCAGAAGTGCCAGCGCGAGTAGCGGATAGCCCATCGCGATCCGCGCGACCGCCAGCCATCCGGTGGAACCGGCGTCGTAGAGCCACTCTTGGATGAAGAACCTCGCCGCGAACAGCGCGACGAAGGTCAACGTCGCCACGTCGAACGCACGCAGCGCGACCTTGTCGGCGTGCCATGACGACTGCCGTGCATCCGAACTCGTGAGCAAGTTCCACACCACACCCACCAGGGGTCGCCGCATCACCACGGAGACCGCGAACACGACGGCCATCACCAGGCTCGCCCAGATACCGGGCAGGAAGAAGCCTTCTGCGGAACCGGTGTAGAACGCGATCAAGGCCGCGATGAGGACGCCGAGCAGTCCGGAAACGGCTGGCTGGATCGGCTCCTTGCGAAGCACCCTCAACAGGATGAGACCCGCGCTTGCGCCGACAGCCACCACGACAGCCGCGTCCAACCCTGCGATCGCGTTCGCGATGACATAGGCGAATGTGGGCACGCTGGCGTACACGAGCCCCGACACACCGCCCATGCGGTCGAGCAGTGTCAGTTTCCGTTCCTCGGTGGTCTCGGTCATGCACCAAGGACACACCCGGACGTTGCGGCACAGTCAAGTCCACAATGGACCGGTGGCATGGAGCACCCGTGAGGTCGCCGAGCTCGCAGGCACCAGCCTGAGAGCGGTGCGGCACTACCACCAGGTCGGACTGCTCGCTGAGCCGCAACGTCGTTCCAACGGCTACAAGCAGTACGGCGTTGCCCACCTCGTCCGGCTGGTCCGAATCAAACGACTCACCGATCTCGGGTTCTCACTCCCGCAGATCGCCGCCATGGGAGACGCCGACGACCACCCGGAAGAAGCGTTGCGGGACCTGGACGCCGAACTCGCGGCGACCATCGAACGACTGCAAGCGGCGCGCGTCGAACTTGGCCTGATACTGGAGCGCTCCGCGCCCACCGACCTGCCACCGGAATTCGTTCCGCCTGCGACGGTGGCCAAGATGTCCGAGGCCGACCGCTCCCTCGTCGTCGTCCTGAGCCGCGTCCTTGGGCCGCGGGGCCTTGAGATCTACGCCGACCTGCTGAACAACGCCCCCGATGATCCGTCGTTGGCCGTCTTCGATGACCTCCCCGCCGATGCCGATGAGGCGACGCGCCAGGACATCGCCGAGCGCATGGTGCCCTACATTCGCGCAGTGCACGAAGCGCACCCCGGTCTTCGCGAATCTCGGGCGGACGCACCGGGCGGAGCGCAATTCGTCGACGAGACCATCGCCGCGGCGATCGTGGACCTCTACAACCCGGCGCAACTCGACGTCCTTCGCCGGGCCGCGGAAATCCGTAGCGACTCAGCCCAATAGGCGTTGTTCAGGGTCATGACACCGCTTGGTCCGCACCGAACAGGTCGCGACAGTCGATGACTGCCAGATCGTTGACGGCCGCGAAATCGAGTGCGTCGCTTGCGTGAGCGAGTTGCCCGCGATCGTCGGTGATTTCGCTGAAGACCGTCACGGGACCGAGCCCGCCCAAGTGCGCCAACATCGCGCTGTATTCCGGCGCTGACCAACGACCCGCCGAGCCTTCGGGAGCGATGCGCACGGGGACCACGTGACCCGGTCGGGTGAAGTCCGAAATCGACGACGTGGGATCTGCGAGCATGCGCACGGTATGCGCCCTGTCGGCAGCAGAGATTCCGGTGGTGATACCGCGACTCGCGTCGACGGAGACGGCGAACTGCGGACGGTCCGACTCGCTGTAACCAGTGCTGAGCAACGGCAGCTCCAATCGGTGCCGAATGGCATCGGTCACGGTCGCACGAAGGAATCCAGTCGTCCACCGGACCATAACGGCGACGAAATGGACGGTGGCGAGTTCACCTGAGAGAACGAGAAAGGACGGTCCAGGGCCGGCACTTCGGAGTACCACGAGACGCCCGTCGCGGAAATCGTCAACGGGTGAACGGATCGCTCGACCGCCAGTTCTATTGCCGCCGATCATCATTCCTCCAATTTTGCGAAGAAGCCCGCGAGGTCGCGCGCGTAGCGCTCGGGCTCCTCGACCGAGGCGAAGTGCCCGCCACAGGGCATGTCCGTCCACTGTTGGACGTTGTAAAGCCGCTCGACCCACTCCCGTGGCGGCAGGCCTTCCCGCGGCTCGTACAACGGCGCGCATCCAAAGTCGGCTGGCCAACTCGAAAAACCGGTGGGGACAGTCACGCGATCCTCCAGGCCCGGCGCCACGCCTGCGACGCTCGTGAAGTAATCCAGGTTGTCGGAGTAGTCGCGGACTGAAGAACCGATCGTCGCCGTCACCCAGTACAACATGATGTTCGTCAGCAACAGGTCGCGTGAGAAGTGCGAATCGACGTCCCCGCCGGTGTCGCCCCAGGTCCGCCACTTCTCCACGATCCACGCGGCCAGCCCCGCTGGCGAGTCGTTGAGGCCGTAACTGAGCGTCTGCGGCTTGGTCGCCTGAATCTGGACATAGCCGCCCTCCGCCGCCCACCAGCGTTCGTTCTTCTCCAGGTACGCCCGCTCGGCATCACTGAGGGGGTGTGACCCCTCGCCGCTGTACGGCGCGATTTCGAGAGTGCTCAGGTAGATGCCGAGCATTGGGTCTGGGCCGTCGAGAGCCATGTATGTCGCGACGCCGGAGCCGAAGTCGCTGCCCGCCGCGCCATAGCGCTCGTAGCCAAGGCCGCGCATCAGCGCGTGCCACATCCGAGCCGTATACCGGTAGTCGACGCCGGTGCGGGCGGGCCGCTCCGAATATCCGTAGCCCGGCAACGATGGCACCACAACGTCGAAGGCGGGGCCGGAAATCCCATGCGCCTGCGGATCGGTCAGCATCGCCACGACCGGCAGATACTCGATGAAGCTCCCCGGCCAGCCGTGCGTGAGAATCAGCGGGATGCCGTTGCCGTTTCGCGCGCGCCGGTGAATGAAATGCAACTGGACGTCGTCGACCTTCGCGCGGAAGTGTTCGAAGGTGTTGAGGCGGCGTTCCTGTGCGCGCCAGTCATATTCGTCGGCCCAGTACGTAAGCAGACTCTTGAGGTACCCGAGCTCGGTACCGTGCTGCCACCCGTTGCCAGGAATCTGTTCAGGCCAGCGCGTCCGCAGGATGCGGTCGCGCAAGTCGACGAGCACGTCGTCGTCGACATCAATGGTGAAGCGCTCAACCTGCATTGGTCCTCCTCGATGTCGGGTGGCCGAGGATCTGATCCAGCACCGCGCTCAGCGACGCCTCCGGATCGTCCGTCAGGATGTCCTGGCGCCATGCGACGTGTGCGTCGGGCCGCACCAGCACGCAGCCGGTGTCGCGGATCTCGCGCGACCGCGCCCAGTCACCGTAGAGGTCGTCCAGGTCACGTCCAGGGCCGATCGCCAACGCTACGAGGTCGACGCCCGTGCGCTGCGCGACCCGCTCGGCAGCCCGCATCCATGGTTCGCCGCCTATCCCCGTCAGCAACGTGAAGCGGCCCTTCCCGACGATGTCGAGCGTGCTGACCGTCTGGTCGCCGCGGCTCAGCCAGCAATGCGGCAGCCGCGCGCCGGGCCATGTGGTCGGGTGGAAGTAGAGCTCCGGATCTCGGTCATAGCCTGGCTCCGGCGTACCGTCGGGCACGATCGCCGCCGAACGGTAGCGCTGGCCGAGTTCGACACCATGCGCATTGAATTCGTAGTCCTTTAATTCGATCGCCTTCCGAAGCGCCTCGCGCTGCGTCTCCGCGGTCGGCGTGCCGAGCTTGCGGGCGCCGATGTTCCGCCGGGCCTGAACCTCGTCGGCCCCCGTCATCCCGAGCGCCTCAAAGATGCCGCCAAACTCGGTGCGGCTCTTGTTCGCTCGGTCAACGATCTGCTTAGCGATCGGGCTGCGTTCCTGATCGTAGGTCGCGAGCAGTGCAGGCTCCGCCGTGCCGCGCAGCACCAGCGCGAGCTTCCACGCCAAGTTGTAGGCGTCCTGTATCGAGGTGTTGGAGCCGAGCCCGTTGCTCGGTGGATGCCGGTGGATCGCGTCGCCCATGCAGAACACCCGCCCGCTCGACGCGCGTGTCGCGTACATGTGGTTGACGCTCCAGACGGAGGTGCCCTTGAGCTTCACCTGGACACCGTCGTCGCCGACGAGTTTGCGGACAATCTCGGTTGCCATCGCCTCGTCGACTACCGGTGGCGGTTTAGTGATGTCGTAGCCCCACACGATCAGCCATTCGTGCCACGGGCGAACCATCCGCACCAAACCCGCGCCGATTCCGCCGATCTGGGCGCCCGGCTGCAACACCCAATACAGGACGCTGGGCCGGTGCGCGACGTAGCGCGCGAGATCGGCCTCGAAAAGGATGTTCATCGAGCCCTCGATGTCCATCTGACCGGCCATCGGCAGCCCGATGTCCTCGGCGACCTTGCTGCGCGAACCGTCGGCCCCGATCACGTACCTCGCGCGGATCTCGTATTCGCGGCCACTGACGCGGTCGCGCACACGCGCGGTAACGCCATTCGAATCCTGTTGCAGCGAGCAGTATTCGGTGTCGAAGCGCAGGCGTGTGCCGCGGGCAGCGGCCGTTCCGACGAGGATCGGCTCCAGCAGCGTCTGCGGCAGATCGCACGGCAGCGTCGGGCTCGCCTCGATGTAGTCAGCGCGCCGACGCGGGTGGGTACCCCACGTGCGGATGCGCCCGATCTCTTCGCCTGCCAGGCTTGTGCAGAACGACGTCTGGCCCATCAGCTCGTGGGCGGTGGCCTCGCGTGCGACATCGTGCTCGATGCCCATGTCGCGCATCAGCTCGATCGTGCGCTGGTTGGTGATGTGCGCGCGTGGCGTATTGGCGGTCCAGCGATATCGGTTCAGGACGATGTTGTCGATTCCGTAGGTCGAGAGAAAGAGCGCCGCCGCCCCTCCCGCCGGCCCACTGCCGACGATCAGCACGTCGGTGTCGAAGTCTTTACGCACGCCGCTCATGAGGCTCACTCCTCTCCGCCGTCTCGATCAGATGCCAGCACCAGGTCGTAATCCAGGGTCGTATAGGTGCGGTCGAGCGACCGGCCATCGGGCGCGGTACCCGGCGGGTGTTCGACGAACGTGGCGATCAGCGACGACTTCACGCCGAACACCGCGTCCCTCTCCAGATAGGCGTCGCCGCGCGCAAAGATGTGCGTGATGAGGCGCGAATAGCCGGGCGCGGTCACCATGAAGTGGATGTGCGCCGGGCGCATCGGTCCGCGCCCGGCGGCCGTCAACAGCTCGCCGACGGGTCCGTCGTCAGGGATTGGGTAGGCCACGGGCCGTACCGCCCAGAACCAGAAGCGCCCGTTGTCGTCGGTGCGCAGATGGCCGCGGTTCTGGGGGCCATCGATGTCCTTTTGTACGTCGTAGAAGCCGTCCTCGTCGGACTGCCACACCTCGACAAGTGCGCCCGCGATGGGCGCGCCGTCGATCGCCAGGACCCGACCGCGCACAAGGCAGGGCTGGCCAGGGGCGCCGTTGGACATGTCGCCACCATTGTCGATCGCGGGCGAACCCTCGACGAAGAACGGCCCGAAGACCGTCGCCGCGGTCGCCCCCTCCGGCAGGCGGTTGCCGAGGTCGACGGTCACCGTCGAGAGGCCCAGCACGTCAGCGAGTAGCACGAACTCTTGGCGCGTGTCGCTTGAGATCTGGCCGGCGCGAGTGAGGAAGTCGATACCCGCGAAGTACTCGGCCTCGGTCAGTTCGACCTCGCGGGCGAACGCGTGCAGGTGGCGCACGAGCGCCGCCATTACGGTGCGCAGGCGCGGGTCGGCGCTGCCGTCGAAGCTCGCTACGACGGCGTCAGTGTGCCCCGCGCCGTCCAGATCGCTGCTCATCGTGGCCCCTCCGGTCGTTCGCCAGCCCATGCGCGGGCGAGAATCCCCTCGAGCACCTGCTCGTCGACATGGGTAGCCGTCGCCATCCGGGCGGCGGCGTCCTTTGCCTGAGCTTCAGAGAGGCCGAGCTCGCGCAGGCTCGTCGGCACGCCCGCGGCCGCGAACAAGTCGAACAACCCGCCCGCCAACTCCTCGGCACCGATGGCACGGGCGAGGGCGTCGCGCGTCCGCGGCGCGGTGCCGGCGTTGAGCGCCGTCACGTGCGGCAGGACCGCGGCGTGGGTCTCGGCGTGCGGCAAATCCCATGCGCCCCCGAGTAAGTGACAGAGCTTGTGGTGCAAACCCGTGCCGGCACTGGCGAGCACCGATCCCGGCGAGACACGCGCCGTACAGCAGATCGCCCCGCGCGGCGAGGTCGTCCGGAGTCTTCAGTACGCCACGCAAACCGTCGTTCAACACGCGTGCGCCCTCGACAGCGCTGACGTCGGTTAGCACACTCGCGCGCTGTGTCCAGGTGCCTTCGACACAGTGCGCGAGCGCGTTCGCAACGCTCGCAGCGGTCATCGTCACCGGCAAACCGCGGCTCAGTTCGGGGTCGTAAACCACGGTGCGCGGCTGCACCACGCGATCGGTCCCGGTTCGCTTGTCGCCATCGACAGTCATCCCCCAAATCGGCGTCATCTCCGAGCCCGCGTACGTCGTCGGGATGGCCACTATGGGCAATTTGGAGCACAACGCGATCGCCTTCGCCGCGCCCGTCGCCGAGCCGCCGCCGAGGCAGACGAGGCCGTCGGCTTCGAGCTTCTCCGCCTGCTGCCTGCCGGCCTGCGCTTGCTCGAGCGGGACGTGACGACGGATGTCGTCGAGTCGGCCGACGGCGCGTTCGCCGAGCGCCTTTTCAAGACCGCCACCGTTGGCGCCAGGGTCGACGAGCATGAGGGCACGCCGAATGCCGAGGCGGTCGAGTTCTTCGGGCACGCAAGCGATTGCACCGGGGCGCAACACGATTCGGACGGCGCCCTGTTCGTAGACGAATGGCTCAGGCATCGGCCACCCCGCTTGCGATGCCATCGAGTAGCACCGCCCAGGCGCGTGCTCCCGCGTCCTCGCTGCCACGCGCACGGTCGGCGATCCAGGCCGCGCGGCCGTGGCGCGGCTCCATCGCCGCCGTCGCGCACGCGCCGGCGTCCGCGGCCGCAGCGGCGGCACGAAACACTGCAACGGGCCCGTCGTCGGCCGGCGCATCCTTGGCTGCTGTCGCCGCGGCGGCCATCGCGTCGACGATCGTCCGCTCCCCGGGCTGCGCGCCGCCGCGCTCGCGGACGCCGTCGGCCGCCGCGACGAGCAGTGTGACCGCTCCCGTCGCGTCCAGCTGCTGTACGCCGTCGAGCATCGCGCCGCTGCGCATGAACGCGGTTCCCAGCAGGGCGCCGATCGTCGACGGCGCCTTCTGCGCCAACTTGACGCCGACCTGTCGCAGCAGGGTCCCGACGTCGTCGGTGTCGATCTCTGCGAGATGCTCGTCGACCGAAGCGAATCCGGAGGCAAGCGTGGCACCGAGGTCCCCGTCGCCCGCGACGGCGTCGAGCTCGCAGAGCCGTTCGCGCGCGGCCTGCACGTGCGAGCTGGCCACCGCCAGCCCCAGCCGCATCCCACCCGCGTCGATCGTCGGGGCGGTCATGCGAGCACCCCCGTCGCGATCGTCGGTGCCGAGTCCAACAACGTTCGCAGCTCGTCGTCGAGATGCAGGATCGACACGGACACTCCCGCCATCTCCAACGAGGTGGCGTAATCGCCGACGAAGGCGCGGTGGACGCGATGGCCCGCGGCCTCCAGCCGTCGATGGACGTGGCGGTAGACGATCAGCAGTTCCTCGGGCGGAGTCGCGCCAAGGCCGTTGACAAGCAAGCCCAGGTCCGCGGCCGACGCCGGTTGAAGGTCGGCGAGTATTCGGTCGACGAGCTCGTCGGCCACGTCGTCGGCGGGCCGCAGCGGCCCACGGCGAACGCCGGGCTCACCGTGCAGGCCCATTCCGACTTCCATCTCGCCTTCGGGCACTTCGAAATTCGGGTGACCGACCGTCGGCAGCACACACGACGAGAGCGCCACGCCCATGCTGCAGGTGCGCTGCAGCCCGCGCGCGGTCACTGCCGCCACCGTGTCCAGGTCCGCACCGTCGGCGGCCGCTGCTCCCGCGAGGAGGTAACCGAACAGAATTCCGGCGACGCCGCGCCGTCTGCTGGCATGCTCGCGGTCCGTGGAGGCGACATCGTCGGCACCTCGGACCGTACGCACCTGAATGCCCTCGCTGGCCGCGATCTCGGCGGCAAGGTCGAAGTTCAGGCGGTCACCGCCGTAGTTGCCGTACAGGTAGAGGACCCCGGCACCGCCGTGAATCGCGCGGGTGACCGCAAGTATCTGCTCGGCGCTCGGCGAGGCGAAGAGGTTGCCAACCGCGCACCCATCGGCAAGACCGGGGCCGACATAGCCCGCGAATAGCGGCAGATGCCCGGAACCGCCGCCGGTAGCGATTGCGACCCGGCCAACGGCGTCGGCGTCGGCGCGCACGACGGCACGCGGCTCATCGGGCAGGACGCGCAGCCGCCACGGGTGTGCCAGCACCAGGCCATCCACCATTTCGTCGACGAAATCGTTTGGGTCGTTGATCAACTTCTGCATTACGGCGTCCTAACGGATACGAGAACTGTTGTCGGTCATCGGAATCCACCGCGGTGGAAGATCAATGGGTCGCCGGAATCAGAAGGACGGTCCGTGGCGATCACCTCACCGACAACGATCTGGTGGTCGCCACCCGGTAGGTAACTCTCGACTCGGCACGCCAGCCACGCGACGCAACCGTCGATCAGCGGCATCCCCATCGGGCCGTCGCTGACGGCGCAGCTGTCCCACGCAGTCGGATCGTCCGTGACGGCAAAGGCACGCGCGACGTCGGTCTGCGCAGCGCCAAGAATGTTCACCACGAACGCGCCCGATTGCCGGATTGTCGCGAATGTTGCGCTGGTCTGTTTGAAGTACACGGTCAGCAGTGGGGGCTGCAGCGACAACGACGTAACCGCGTTCGCAGTCGACCCCCGAGCTACGCCGTCACCACCGATAGTGGTCACGACGGTGACGCCGGTGGGGAACTCGGCCATGCATGCGCGGAGCTGGCGGTGCACTGGCTGGTCGTCGACCGATGTCATGACAAGTTCCCTGCCTCGGCCTCGCGCGGCGATTCCGCTGACTGACTTCCGGCGTCGCCGCCTCGCCGTGCCACCACCAGAGGACCTGCGGCCAGCGCGATCAACAGCAGCAGCGGCAGTGAAGCGACGACCGTTGAGCTGCTGCCGGTGATCATCGAAAAGTTCTGCACGGTCATGACACCCGCTGCCGCCAGCGCGATCGCTGAGACCAACGGCGCGAACACGGCGGTGAAGAAGCCGGCCCCGTAATCGCCGCGACGGAAAAACCTCACCGCCGCAAGGGAAACGAGCACCATCAAACCCAGGAGGCCAAGGGCCTGCATCACGATGAACGTGGCGCCGAGTTCGGTGACCGGGTCGGCGCCTGCCACGGCGTAGGCCCCGACTACGCACCCTGCGATCACAAGCTGCACGACGTTCGCGACGTACGGAGAGTGCCGCGTGGGGTGTGTGATCGCCAACGCTTTGGGCAGCCAGCGGTCGCGAGCCAGCGAGTAGATGTAGCGAGCCAACGAGTTGTACGCCGCGATCAAGACGGCCAGCAGGCTCGTGACGATCAAGATGTGAAAGACATGCACGGCCCAGCCGCCGAGGTAGCGGCCGGCGATGTCGAAGAGAAGGTTGCCGGGCTCGCGCGCGGCCACAGCGGATGCTTGGTCGGCACCGAGCGCGGCAACAGTCGACCAGCTCGCCGCGACGTAGAGCACGCCGATCACGCCGATCGCGACCAGGGTGGCCCGCGTGACCGTTCGTTTCGGGTCGCGCGCCTCCTCGGAGTAGATCGCGGTGGCCTCGAACCCGAGGAACGTCGAGATGGCGAACGCGAACGCGAGGCCGGGCGAGCCGGAAAACACTTGTGACGGCGCAAATGACGACAGCGGATAGGCCCCGGGCCCGACGGCGAAGAAGATCGCCAGGATGATCGCGACGAGCAGCACCGTTTCGACGACCAGGAGCACGCCGAGGATGCGGATACTGCTTTGCACGCCGAGGTATCCAAGGACGGCGACGGCGCCCAATCCGGCCAGGCTCATCCACGGCCACGCGATGTTGACGTTCAGCTCCGAAGAGAGCATGTCGGAGGCAAAGAAGCCAAAGAAGCTGGTGATCAAGATGACCGACGAGGCATAGGAGATCAGCGCGACATAACCGGCGCCAACGCCGAGGTGCCGCCCGAGGCCGGCAGTGATGTAGGCGTAGAAGGCGCCGCTGTTGGTGAGGTGTCGGCTCATCGCGGTGTAGCCGACCGAGAACAGCCCGAGCACCAAGCCGATCAGCGCCCAGGCACCTGGCGCTCCGACACCGTTGCCGAAGCCGATCGCGATCGGAATGTTTGAGGTGGAAGCCGCGAGCGGTGCCGCGAATGCGATCACCAGAAATACGATGTCGGCAGTGCCCATCGCATCGCGTTTGAGGCCGTTATTGCTAGTGCGCATCATTTCTCCTCATTCGCGGCTGCTATATCGCCAATTCGGTTCTCCTACAACACCAAACGTAATATCGCGAACGAACGGTGACCAATACCAATAACTCCGGGAGCCATAACCCGAATCGAATAGCTATTCGCAGACTTTCAGCAGTCCCAAACGACGGGTAGGCGCTTGACGCCGCGCAGCAGGAACCCGGCGACGAGCGGAGGAGCTGATTCGTCCAGCCGGAGGTTTGTCAGACGCGTGAGCATCTCCTCGAGGGTCACGGACGCGACACTTCGCCCCAATGCATGTCCGGCGCAGAAATGTCTTCCGAAGCCGAATGATGCGTGCGCCTGCATTGGCCGATGGATATCGAATACCTCAGGCATTTCGTAACGACTCTCGTCGTAGTTCGCCGAGCCGAGAAGTAGCGCGATCTCCTCCCCCGGCTCCATGGTGATCCCTGCGACGTCAACACGCTCGCGCACCAGACGTTCGGCGTGTGTGAAGGGAGCGAGCCAGCGGAGTCCCTCGTGGATGGCTTTGGGGAGCAGTGACAAATCACCCCGCACCTCGTTCAACTGATCGGGGCGAGTGAGGAGACCGTACAAAGCCGCGGCCGCGGCATGACCGGGCTCTTGAAAACCTCCCATGATCGTCACGCGCAGAGTGCCGATCACTTCGTCGAAGGTGCGCGGCACACCACCCTGTCGGCCGTCGTGCACCAAAGTTGACAATCCCGTGTTATCCGGGGATCTCGTCACCTCTGACACCCGTTGTTGGAGGTACTTGTCCACCTGCTCAACTGCGCGTTGCGATCTGGCGGCGATGTCCGGATCGGAACCCACGTTTCCGAGTTCTCCGGCAAGCGCCTGAAACCATTCCTGACGGGTGTCGTCGTCGACCCCCTCGAGACCGAGTATGTCGCCGACTGCTCGCACGCTGATGCGCTCGAGGATTTCACCGACGGCGTCAGCACGCCCGTGCGGCTTGAGTTTCTCGGTGTAGTAGGCCGCCGCCGGCCGCGTGATGACGTCGCGATAGCCGGCGACCGTTCGTGCCCGCAGCGTGGGATCGACACCTTTGCGAATGTCTTCGTGCGTACCGCCATCCACGGAAAGCACGCTTTCGCCGAACAGGGGAATCGTCATTTGCGAGCCGCCGAGCCGCGGGTCGGTTCCAAGAGTTGCGCAGTCGGCCCATCTGCTGACGAACCACTGATTCGTCGGACGAAAGAGCGCAACAGGGCATTCGCGTCGCATGCGCGCAAACGTGGGATACGGATTCCGCTCGAGCTCTGAAAGGTCTTGTCCGTCGAGGAATGTCAGCGGGTCTGTCACGGTGTCCTCCTTCTCGACGGCGCTAGTCGACGAATCGGATCGGCAGCGTCGGCGGGCGACAGATAGAGTCCGCGCGCGAGCATGGTGCGCACAGCCCTGGCATCCGCCGGGCAGTTGACTGCTTCGATCCCAGCTAGCTCGCCATTGCGGAAATGAAGTTTGGCGAGCGACTTTCCGGTTGGCGGCGTGCGCAATACGATTTGGTCGCTTGGCCGCAGGTACCCCGCCCGCTGGTATAGGAAGTCACCCTGGTCCGACCACGCCCACGGAACTCTGCGAGGGATCGGGCTGTCTCCGAGGATGAGCGCAGCCACACATTTCGCCAAATGCTCAGTGTGCTCGACAGTTCCGCGCGGGGACGGTAGCTCGGGTTCATCGGGGCGCACGCGAGCGCAGTCTCCAGCGGCGAACACATCCTGGTGATCAGTGGCCCCGGCCACGTCGACCAGGATCCCGGAGTTGCATGGGATGCCCGCTGCCAACGCCAGCTCATCGTTGGGGGCTATCCCAACCCCGACCACGACGACCTCAGCCGGGATGCGCGTGGAGGTCAGTTCGACGCCAGAGACCCGACCGTCGGAGACTAGAATGCGGTGCACCGATTCATGCAGACGAACATCAACTCCTGCCTCGACGAGGCGAGAATGTGCCAACTCGCTGACTTCTCGAGACGTGACGCGACCGAGAAGCGATTCGGCGGCCTCGACAACGGTCACGTCCATGCCAAGGCGCCGAGCGGCAGCAGCGACTTCCAACCCGACGAATCCGCCCCCTACTATCGCAATGCTGTTGTACGCCAACATGTCCGAACGGAGACGTCTCGCATCGTCGAATGTCCGGAGCGTGTGAACGCCAGCCGCATCAGAACCCTCGACGTCGAGATCCCTACATCGGCCGCCCGTGGCGAATACGAGCGTGCCGAAGTCAATCCGCTGACCCGAATCAAGCGCCGCTGACCGTGATGTCAGGTCCAAGCCGACAACGCGGTCACCGAGATATGTGTCGATCATGTTGTCGGCGTAGAACTCGCGGCTGCGGATAAGTGACGGCGTTAGCACTCTTTCCGTTGCCAGCACATCCTTCGAGAGTGGCGGGCGATGGTACGGAGGGTGGGTCTCGTCGCCGACCATCACGATTCGTCCGACGAATCTGAGTCGACGTAGCTCTGATGCGACCTCGCCGCCCGCTTGACCGCCACCGATGACGAGGACGTCTGCTGTCACCACGGTAAGTCAGGGACGGTGGCGACTAAGCCGTCTAGCTCCTTGGTCACCGCTATTTGACACGCGAGTCGACTCGTGGGCAATCGATCACTGAGCCCGGATTCCAGGACGTCATCTTCGCGCTCGGTGAGCGGTGGCGCCTCGGCGACAAACCGCTCATCTAGGTAGACATGGCAGGTGCCGCAGGTTGCAGATCCGCCGCATTCACCTATGACGCCGTCGACACCGTTGTCGACGGCAACCTCCATCAAAGACTTCCCAGCTTGGGCCTGACAGTGACGCTTATTGCCGTTGGGTTCGACGAAGGCGACGGACACAGGCGATGGCGTGTCGGTTCCAAAACTGTTGTTACGAGTCATCTCTCCTCGCTTAGTCGATGTGTGACTGCAGATGGAACTTGGCCGTGGTGGTGGCCATCAGCTCCCAATTCGACGCCGCCATGTGCGTGCGGTACTGCGTCAGGTCCCGCAGGTAGCGCTGCATTCGCGCGCCGTTGGCCATTGGCGAACTGCCGCTAGTACGGACCAGCAGATCCGCTGCCTGCCAGGCCAAGAATCCCGCCTGGATGGCCATTTGGTCGAGGCGGTAGTCCATCTCGACGGTAAATGACTGTGTACCAGTCGCATTGGCGTCGCAGTAGTCCATGTAAAGACGGCCTACCTGGAGCACGATCGCTTCGGCTGCATCGACCATCCCCATCGCCTGCCCCAGCGGCCGCTGGTAGTCCTGGACCGTGGCGCGAAGCACGTGCGGTGCGAACGTCGTCTTCTTGGTCGTGATGATCCGCTCGTATTCATCGAGCATCGCTTTGGCCGTACCGACCGCGATTGACGCCAACTCGGCACCGAAGAAACCAACCTGGCGACCCGCGTACATCGGGTTGCCATGCAGCCGCGCTCCGACAGTGCCCTCACTCACGTCGATATCAAGCAGGTTCACGCTGTGGAGCATGTGGTCGGCCACAAAGGCGTTCTCCACTTTCACGCTGTGCGAACCACTACCGCGCAGGCCCAGCATGTGGCCCCAGTCGTTGAGTTGTTCGAACTGATCGCGTCGCAGCACCAGCAGCAGCTGGCGTCCGGAGAATTGATCGAACTCGATCGTTCCGTCGCTGTTCTTCTCGACCATCGCACCGGCCATCAGATGGGTCGACCACGGGATACCCGAGCAGTAATCCCATGTCCCGGTGACGATGTAGCCGCCGTCGACCTTGCGTGCGGTGCCCCGCGGCGTATCGCGGGTGGCCGCACGGAAATTGCCGTCGGCACCGAACATTTCGCGTTGAGCCTGCTCGTCGAACAAGGCCCCGGCCTGCAAGCTATGTGCCGCGGCCAGCGACAAACACCACCCCGTCGATGGACATCCGCGGGCGATCTCGATAATCACCTTATAGAAGGTCGATACGTCGAATTCATAGCCGCCGAACATTCGGGGTTGCAATATCCGATAAAAGCCCGCGGCATCAAAAGCTGCGTCCATCTCGGCGGAATAGAACGTGCGCTTTTCGGTCGCCTCCTGTCCATCAAGGAGAATGGGGCGCATTCGCTCGGCACGAGCGATAACGTCGGTCGGCTTCAATTCAGGCTCAGGCTGCCGACAAACTCCCGGCTGCTGTCTTGTTAACTGAGAAGTCATTTCGGCTCATCCTTAATCGCTATTCGGTACCACCGAACGTAATAGCGTGGACCAGCCGTGACCAATACCAATTGCCCGCCGAGCTATAACAAAAACCCAATAGGTAGGTCAGTGTCGCGCTGTTATGCCATATGAGCGGACGGGCCGATCGTGTCCAGCGTGTGTGCCGCTTTGCGGGCGCACTCGACGAAGTGGCGCAGGACTGGATCCGAACCATCGGGTCGCCAGAGCAGGTTGAGAGGCGCCGGCTCGATGTCGTAGACCGGGACCCACGCGACGCCTGGACGGGGGTAGAAGCGTGGCGTGCTCGCGGGGCAGATGCTCACGCCGAGGTTCAGTGCCACCGCATCGAGGGCCTCGTCGTGCAACGCGAACGTCACCTTCGACACTGCGTCACCCGGCTTGCGGTAGGACATCGCCAGCCAGAAGTCGTGCCAGGCCCCCTCGGTGAGTGTGTCGGTGACGAATCGGTAGGTCAGCAATTCATGAATGCTCACCTTGCGGCGGGTGGCGAGGGGATGGTCGCTGGCGACGGCGGCGACGATCGGCTCGCTGCGAAGTGTCACGACCTCGATCCCGTCGACGGGATCGACCGGCCCGGTCACGAAGCCGACGTCGACGAGGCCGCGCCCGAGCCCCACGGTCGGATCCTCGAAGTTGAACTGCCGCAGGCGGAGCTTGACGTCGGAGTGATCCTCGCGCAGCAATCGAAGGATTTCCGGCATCAACTCCCCTGCCCCGTGGGCCATCGATCCCACCTGCAGCTCGGTGCCTCGCTGGTCCCGCAGCGCCGCGGCCTGGTCGGCGAAACGGTCGAAGGCCCGAAGTACCCGGGTGGCAGCGCCAAGGAGTTGCTCGCCCTCGGGCGTTAGCTTGACGCCACGGGGCAGTCGCTCGAACAGAGACACCCCGAGGTCTGTCTCCAAGTGCTTGATCTGCAGGCTGAGCGCGGGCTGCGCGACAAAAAGCGCCTCGGCCGCGCGGCTGATACTCCCCGCCTCCGCGACGGCGACGAAGCTACGTAGTCGTGCAATGTCCGCCATAGAAAAGCAAAGTATAACGAGGACATACGCTGAATCGGTGCCCGATATGCCGGTGGACATCGTCGAATACGACCCGGCTTGGCAGCAGGCGTTCGCCGAACAGCGCGACCGGTTGGCGATCCTGTTGCGCGGGTGGCTCGCTGAGCCCGTCGAGCATGTGGGCTCCACCGCGGTGCCTGGGCTGGCGGCCAAACCTATCGTCGACATGGTTGCGCCCGTCATCTCACTGGCGCAGGCGCGCGGCGCCGTGTCGGTCCTCACCGACGACGGGTGGCTTCATTGGCCCACCGATCCGAATGGTTCCTGGCGGATGTGGTTCCTGCGGCCATCGCCCGACGCTCGGACGCATCACCTGTATCTGATCCAGTACGACGATCCGCATATCCGAGAACTGCGGGCATTTCGTGACGCATTACGCGCCGACGATGCCCTCCGTGACCGTTACGAGGCGCTGAAACGCAAGCAGGCCAAGGTTTTTCGCAACGACCGCGAGGCATACACCAAGGCCAAGAGGCATTTCATCGACGTTGTGTTACGTCAGCGCGGCACGCTCTAGTGATCACATCGACCCACACGTGTGGATCCGTCGACCACAGATTGTGGGCAACCCCGGGTAGTTCCTCGAACCTGCCATACGGAGCCAGGGTGGCGAGCTGTCGCAGTGGCCATGATGGGCGAATGTCGTTCTGCGGGGCGATGAATGTCATCGCGACGGTGGAGTCGGCCAGTCGGCGGAGCACATCGGGTTCGTGAATCCATTGCACGAACGACGCGCTCAGTGCGGCGTGAACGCCTTCTTCGTAGTCGATCTCGACGTCGGCTTCGAGATGACGCGACGACTCGTATGCCTGGGACCAGGTGCGGTCCTTGTGTAGTCCGTGCCCTGCGACGCCGACCACGGATCGGACCCGGTCGGGATGATCCAGCGCGTAACGCACCGCCAGGTCCGAACCCCAGGAATGGCCGAGCACGATCCAACTGTCGATCTCTGCGGCGCGCCGGACCGCTTCGATGTCTGCGACTGCCTGGGCTAGGTCGTGTGGTCCACCCTGGGAGCGTCCGACTCCCCTTGGCTCCGGGTACCACGCCCGTAGCCCGGCGGGCGCCAGCCGGTCGTCCTCGAGGTAATGGACGCAGCCCGGCCCACCGGACAGGACCACGACATCGGGACCATGGCCCGTGACACCGACGTGCAGCAATGTCCCGTCATCGGCCGGCACCGTCATCGATTGCATGGTGGGCGCGGACGGTATCGAACCGCCGACCGCTGGTGTGTAAAACCAGAGCTCTACCACTGAGCTACGCGCCCGTCGGAGGAAAGGTACACGCCGACGACCTGACACCGGAAATTTCTCAGCCGGACTGCAGCGCCTTCAGCGCGTCCGTCCACACGGACTGATCGCGCCGCTCACCGGGCTGCTTCATCTCGGCGAACCGGGCGATGCCCGCGCGATCCACCACGAAGGTGCCGCGGTTGGCCACCCCCGCGTCCTCGTTGAACACGCCGTAGGCCTGGCTGACCGCGCCGTGCGGCCAGAAGTCGGACAGCACCGGAAAGGTGAAGCCGCTCTGGATGGCCCAGATCTTGTGCGTAGGCGGTGGGCCGACGGAAATGGCCAGCGTGACCGTGTCGTCGTTCTCGTACTCGGGCAGGTGATCGCGGATCTCGTCGAGCTCACCCTGGCAGATCCCGGTGAACGCCAGCGGGAAGAACACCAGCAGCACATTGCGCGCGTCGCGGTAACTGCTCAGCGTGACCGGCTGGTGGTTCTGGTCCTTCAGCGTGAAGTCGGGGGCCTGCTTGCCGACGTCAAGCACTACCGTCTCCCGGCGGCCTTGGACTTCGGCTGCACCAGCCTGCTCGCGCTCCAGTCGCCGAGGTTGGCCGACGAGGTTTGCATCAACCCGGCGGTCGGCGCCGATTCGGCGATCTCCGCAGGCATCACGTGCCCGGGCTTACCCGTTTTGGGGGTTACCACCCAGATCACGCCGTCGTCGGCCAGCGGAGTGATCGCGTCCATCAGCCGGTCGACCAGGTCGCCGTCACCGTCGCGCCACCACAGGAACACGACATCGATGACTTCGTCGGCGTCCTCGTCGAGCAGTTCGCCGCCGCACGCCTCCTCAATGTCGGCCCGGATGTCGTCGTCGGTGTCCTCGTCCCACCCCAACTCCTGCACAACCTGATCTTTTTCGATGCCCAGTCTGAGGGCGTAGCTCGGGGCGTCACCCGCCGCGACCACCGTCGGTCCTCCTTCAGCCAGCTCGGGCGCACCCTGCGCCCGAGAGGTTCTGAGCCCTATAGTCGCACGCCGCCCCGCCACAGCTGTGCCCTGGCGGCAAGGTTCGTCAATATGCGGCGTCGCACATATTCAGCGCAGTCGTCTTCGAGTCGTTCAGCCGGGTGATCGCAACGTTGAATTCGTCGGGCCCATAGTTCCCCGCGATCGCGGTCGCCACGCCCCTCGCCGCGTCGACCCAGGCGTTCAGCGCGTCCCTCAACTCGGGCGTCAGCGGGTCCGACACGCTGCGGGCCACCTGGTCGGCGCTGTGGTTGAGGGCGTCGACCGCGGGGCTTGCCTGCGCCGCGGCGTCCGCGGCGTTCACGTTGAAGGCGTCGACGTAGTTGTTGACCGCGGTGATCGCGTCCACGCTCGACGAGCTCAGCGCTTCACAGGACGAATGGATCGCCTCGGTGGTCAGCGACTCCTGGCGTTCGGATTCGCGTGCGCTCGAACTGGCGGCGGACTCCTCGATCGACGCGGTCACCGACGCCCGGTAGACCGGCGCGTCGGCGATATCGACCTTCGCGGTGCCCTCGGTGACGCTGCTGCATCCGACTATGACCATCGCGATGGCGGCCAGGCTGCCCATCACCAGGGCGGCGACCCGCAACCGCTTCGCAGTGAGCCAACCGACCAGCACGGCTGCAGACGTTACCGGTTCGTACCGGCGATCGCGGGTTCAATGCATGCGGGCCCCCCAGCGGTGCGCGTGCGGCAGGATAAGAGCAGGATGGAGGCCGCTACGCCGACCGCGTACGCACCTCAAGCACCAAAACCGCCTAACAAGGAGCGGAAGTTGACCACCGAGTTCGCGCGCCAAGACCTGGCCCAAAACTCCAGCACCGCAGCAGAACCCGACCGGGTCCGAGTGATCCGTGAGGGGGTCGCGTCGTATTTGCCGGACATCGATCCCGACGAGACCTCGGAATGGCTGGAGTCGTTCGACAACTTGCTGGAACGATCGGGGCCCGCGCGTGCGCGGTACCTGATGTTGCGCCTGCTGGAGCGCTCCGGCGAACAGCGGGTGGCTATCCCGGCGTTGACGTCGACCGATTACGTGAACACCATCCCGACCGAGCTGGAGCCGTGGTTCCCAGGCGATGAGGATGTCGAGCGCCGGTATCGGGCGTGGATCCGGTGGAACGCCGCGATCATGGTGCACCGCGCGCAGCGGCCGGGAGTCGGTGTGGGCGGCCACATTTCGACGTACGCGTCCTCGGCGGCGCTGTACGAGGTCGGGTTCAACCACTTCTTCCGGGGCAAGGCGCATCCCGGCGGCGGCGATCAGATCTTCATCCAGGGGCACGCGTCCCCCGGCATCTATGCACGCGCGTTCCTGGAGGGCCGGCTAACCGCGGACCAGCTCGACGGGTTCCGCCAGGAGCACAGTCATCCCGGCGGCGGGCTGCCGTCCTACCCGCACCCGCGGCTGATGCCCGACTTCTGGGAGTTCCCGACGGTGTCGATGGGCCTCGGCCCGATGAACGCCATCTATCAGGCCCGCTTCAACCACTACATGCACGATCGCGGCATCGTCGACACCTCGGATCAACACGTCTGGGCCTTCCTCGGCGACGGGGAGATGGACGAGCCCGAGAGCCGCGGCCTGATTCAGGTCGGCGCCAACGAGGGTCTCGACAACCTGACCTTCGTCATCAACTGCAACCTGCAGCGACTCGACGGGCCGGTGCGCGGCAACGGCAAGATCATCCAGGAGCTCGAGTCGTTCTTCCGCGGGGCGGGCTGGAATGTCATCAAGGTGGTGTGGGGCCGCGAGTGGGACGCGCTACTGCACGCCGACCGCGACGGGGCACTGGTGAACCTGATGAACACCACGCCCGACGGCGACTACCAGACCTACAAGGCCAACGACGGCGGCTACGTCCGCGATCACTTCTTCGGCCGCGACCCGCGCACCAAGGCGCTCGTGGAGGACATGTCCGACGCCGAGATCTGGAATCTCAAGCGCGGCGGACATGATTACCGCAAGGTCTATGCCGCCTACCGGGCCGCCGTCGAGCACAAGGGCCAGCCGACGGTGATCCTTGCCAAAACCATCAAGGGCTACACGCTGGGTAAGCACTTCGAAGGCCGTAACGCCACCCACCAGATGAAAAAGCTTGCGCTGCAAGACCTCAAGGACTTCCGCGATGCCCAGCGCATCCCGATCAAGGACAGTCAACTCGAGGAAAACCCTTACCTGCCGCCGTACTACCACCCCGGCCCTGAGGCCCCCGAGATCCGGTATCTGCTAGAGCGCAGGCGCGCACTGGGCGGCTTCCTGCCCGAGCGTCGCACCAAGTCCAAGGTGCTCACGCTGCCGGGCCGCGACGCCTACAAGGCGCTCAAGAAGGGCTCGGGCAACCAGGAAGTGGCCACCACCATGGCCACCGTGCGCACATTCAAGGAGTTGTTGCGGGACAAAGAGATTGGGAAGCGGATCGTCCCGATCATCCCGGACGAGGCCCGCACGTTCGGCATGGACTCGTGGTTCCCCAGCCTCAAGATCTACAACCGCAACGGCCAGCTCTACACCGCCGTTGACGCCGAGTTGATGCTGGCCTACAAGGAATCCGAAATCGGCCAGATCCTGCACGAGGGCATCAACGAAGCAGGCTCGACGTCATCGTTCACCGCCGTGGGCACCTCGTACGCCACGCAGAACGAGCCGATGATCCCGGTCTACATCTTCTACTCGATGTTCGGCTTCCAGCGCACCGGCGACGGGCTCTGGGCCGCGGCCGACCAAATGGCGCGCGGATTCGTGCTCGGCGCCACCGCCGGGCGCACCACGTTGACCGGTGAAGGCCTGCAACACGCCGACGGGCACTCGCACTTGCTGGCGGCCACCAACCCCGCGGTGGTGGCGTATGACCCCGCGTTCGCCTACGAGATCGCGTACATCGTGGAGAGCGGGTTGCAGCGCATGTACGGCGAAGACCCCGAGAACGTGTACTTCTACATGACCATCTACAACGAGCCCTACATCCAGCCTGCGGAGCCCGACGGCCTCGACGTCGAGGCGCTGCTGCGCGGCATCTATCGGTTTGCGCCCGCGAAGGAGAAGAAGTCCAACGTCGCGCAGATCCTGGCTTCGGGTGTGGCCATGCCCGAGGCGCTTCGCGCGGCCGAACTGCTGGCCGACGAATGGGACACCGCAGCCGACGTCTGGTCGGTGACCAGCTGGAACGAACTCAACCGCGACGGCGTAGCGATTGAACAGGAACAGCTGCGTCATCCCGATCGCACGGCGGGCACCCCGTTTGTCACCACCGCGCTCGCAGACGCGGTGGGTCCGGTGGTTGCGGTGTCGGATTGGATGCGCGCCGTGCCCGAACAGATCAGGCCGTGGGTGCCAGGCACCTACGTCACCCTCGGCACCGACGGGTTCGGCTTCTCCGACACTCGCCCTGCCGCGCGGCGCTACTTCAACACCGACGCCGAATCCATCGCCGTCGCCGTGCTCGAAGGCCTGGCCCGTGACGGGAACATCGATCAGTCGGTGGCCGTCGAGGCCGCGCGCAAGTACCAGATCGACGACGTGATGGCCGCCGGCGTCTCCTATAGGGACACCGGCAGCGCCTGACCGTAGGACGCCATTGGAGGAAACTCCAGAAAAGTGGCGTAGCTTTTAGGGATGGTCGACAATCGGTTCATCCCGCCGAAGTCCACGCTCGAGGTGCTGGAGGTCGTCCCCGAGACCGTGCTGCGGCGGTTGAAGCAGTACTCGGGTCGGCTGGCCACCGAAGCCGTGCACGCATTGGAGGAGCGGCTACCGTTCTTCGCCGACCTGGATGCGTCGCAACGGGCCAGCGTCCAGCTGGTTGTTCAAACAGCGGTGGTCAACTTCGTCGAGTGGATGCGCGACCCACAGAGCAACGTCAGCTACACAGCGCAGGCCTTCGAGGTAGTACCGCAGGACCTGCGGCGGCGCATCGCGCTGCGGCAGTCCGTCGAGATGGTGCGGTGCACCATGGAGTTCTTCGAGGAAGTGGTGCCGCTGCTGGCCCGTTCCGAGGAGCAGCTCACCGCGATGACCGCCGGAATCCTGCGCTACAGCCGGGATTTGGCGTTCGCCGCGGCCGAGGCGTACGCCGACCAAGCCGAAGCGCGCGGCGCCTGGGACACCCGGATGGAGGCCAACGTCGTCGACGCGGTCGTGCGCGGGGACACCGGCCCCGAGCTGCAGTCCCAGGCGGCGGCACTGAACTGGGATGCGACCGCAGCCGCCACCGTTGTCGTGGGCCTGCCGCACCCCAACCGCGCCGACCTGGCCAGTGAAGACGTCCACGATGTCGTCAGCAGGAACGGGCGCGCGGCGTTGTCGGACGTCCACGGCACCTGGCTGGTGGCCATCGTGTCGGGCACCCTGTCGCCGACCGACCGGTTCCTTGCCGAGCTGCTCGGGGTTTTCGCCGATGGACCGGTGGTGATCGGACCGACGGCGCCGACGCTGGCGGCTGCTCACCGCAGCGCCACCGAGGCCATCGCGGGGATGAACGCCGTCGCGGGCTGGACAGGGGCTCCGAGACCAGTGTCGGCCCGCGAACTGCTTCCCGAACGCGCGCTGCTGGGGGACGCAACCGCGGGCGCCGCACTGGAAGTGGAGGTCATGCGACCGCTGGCGGATGCCGGCCCAGCGCTCACGGAGACGCTGGACGCCTATTTGGACTCCGGCGGCGCCATCGAGGCCTGCGCCCGCAAATTGTTCGTTCATCCAAATACCGTCCGCTACCGGCTCAAACGCATCGCCGACTTCACCGGTCGCGATCCCACTGTTCCGCGCGATGCGTATGTGCTCAGGGTGGCGTCGACGATCGGCAGGCTGGGCCGCCAGGCATACGCATCCAGCACGTCAAATACCGGAGCAACCGAGGTGACGACGCTCACTCTCGGCAGCTCTGCCATCCAGTAAACGACGCAATATGTCGCGGAGCGGTATCGATGGAGTCCCATCACATGCCTTTTTGTGGAGTCTCCACAAAAACATAAGACGAGGTTCATAATCTCTTACACCGCGCAAAACGGTCTTCACAGTGTTCTCTTAAAGAGTGCTCGCCCTCCTTGCGCCCGGACAGGGCTCCCAGACCCCCGGCATGCTCGCCTCCTGGCTTGAGCTGCCGGGTGCCGCCGAGCGTCTCGCGGCCTGGTCGGAGATCAGCGGACTTGACCTGGTCCAGCTCGGTACGACCGCGACCGCCGAAGAGATCACCGACACTGCCGTCACTCAGCCGCTCGTGGTGGCCGCGACGCTGCTCGCACACGAAGAGCTGACCAAGCGTGGCCTTTTGAGCGGCGCGGACGCCGTGGTCGCGGGACATTCGGTCGGTGAGATCGCCGCGTATGCGATCGCCGGCGTGATCTCCGCCGACGATGCCGTCAAGCTCGCCGCCACCCGCGGCGCCGAGATGGCCAAGGCCTGTGCGCTCGAGCCGACCGGGATGGCCGCAGTGCTCGGCGGCGACGAGGCCGAGGTTCTGAGCCGCCTCGAGGCACTGGACCTGGTGCCCGCCAACCGCAACGCGGCCGGCCAGATCGTCGCCGCCGGTGCGGTGGCCGCGCTGGACAAGCTGGCAGAAGATCCGCCGGAGAAGGCGCGGGTGCGCCCGCTGGCCACCGCCGGCGCGTTCCACACCCGCTTCATGGCGTCGGCGCTGGACGGCTACGCAAGCGCCGTTGAAAAGGTGACAACGGCGGATTCCTTGAGGCCGACCGCGAAGCTACTCTCGAACGCGGACGGTCAACCGGTCGCCTCGGCGGCCGATGCCATGGAGAAGCTCGTGGCGCAGCTGACCCGGCCGGTGCGGTGGGACCTGTGCACCGCGACCATGCGCCAAGAAAATGTGACGGCGATCGTCGAATTCCCACCCGCCGGGACTCTCACCGGAATCGCCAAACGCGAACTTCGGGGGGTGCCGACGTATGCCGTCAAGTCCCCCGCTGATCTGGACGGGCTCGCAGAGCTCTAGGCCAGTACAACCACATATCCATCGTCAAACCGAAGTAACAACCAATTAGAAGGAGCCACCGTGCCCGCCACTCAAGACGAAATCATTTCCGGCCTCGCCGAGATCATCGAAGAGGTCACCGGCATCGAGCCGTCCGAGGTCACCCCGGAGAAGTCGTTCGTCGACGACCTGGACATCGACTCGCTGTCGATGGTCGAGATCGCCGTTCAGACCGAGGACAAGTACGGCGTGAAGATCCCCGACGAGGACCTCGCCGGTCTTCGCACCGTCGGTGACGTCGTCTCCTACATCCAGAAGCTCGAGGAAGAGAACCCCGAGGCCGCGGCGGCCATCCGGGCGCAGATCACGGAGAGCAAATGACCAAACCTTCCACTGCTAACGGCGGTTTCCCCAATGTTGTGGTAACCGCCGTCACGGCGACGACTTCCATCGCGCCGGACATCGAGAGCACGTGGAAGGGGCTGCTGGCCGGGGAAAGCGGCATCCACATTCTCGAAGACGAGTTCGTCAGCAAGTGGGACCTGCAGGTCAGGATCGGGGGTCACCTCAAGGAGCCCCTCGACCCGCTGATGACGCGGCTGGACATGCGGCGCATGTCGTACGTCCAGCGCATGGCCAAGTACCTCGGCAATCAGCTGTGGGATACCGCCGGTCGTCCGGAGGTTGATCCCGATCGCTTTACGGTCGTGATCGGCACCGGCCTCGGCGGCGGCGAGAAGATCGTCGAGACCTACGACGCGATGAACGAGGGCGGACCCCGCAAGGTCTCCCCGCTGGCCGTGCAGATGATCATGCCCAACGGCGCCGCCGCGGTGGTCGGCCTCGAACTCGGGGCACGGGCCGGGGTCATCACCCCGGTGTCGGCCTGTTCGTCGGGTTCCGAGGGTATCGCCCACGCGTGGCGGCAGATCGTCATGGGTGACGCCGACATCGCCGTGTGCGGTGGCGTCGAGGGCGGTATCGAGGCGCTGCCGATCGCGGCGTTCTCGATGATGCGCGCCATGTCGACCAACAACGAGAATCCCGAGGGCGCGTCGCGTCCGTTCGACAAGAACCGCGACGGGTTCGTGTTCGGCGAGGCCGGGGCGCTCATGATCATCGAGACCGAGGAGCACGCCAAGGCCCGCGGTGCCAAGCCGCTGGCCCGCCTGCTGGGCGCCGGCATCACGTCCGACGCGTTCCACATGGTGGCCCCGGCCGCCGACGGTCTGCGCGCCGGGCACGCGATGAAGCGTGCGATGGAAACCGCCGGTCTGTCTGCCAAGGACATCCAGCACGTCAACGCGCACGCGACGGCGACGTCGATCGGTGACGTGGCCGAGGCCAACGCCATCCGGGTCGCAGGCGTGGAGCACGCCCCGGTGTACGCGCCGAAGTCGGCGTTGGGCCACTCCATCGGAGCGGTCGGTGCGCTGGAGTCGGTGCTGACGGTGCTCACGCTGCGTGACGGCGTGATCCCACCGACACTTAACTATGAGACCCCAGACCCCGAGATCGATCTCGATGTCGTTGCGGGCGAGCCTCGTTATGGCGAATACCAGTACGCCATCAACAACTCGTTCGGTTTTGGTGGTCACAATGTCGCCCTGGCCTTTGGGCGTTACTGAGACACGGAAGGAACCATCGGAGCTGTAATGGCAGGGTTGACTACGGGGAACGGACTCCCCAATGTTGTCGTCACCGGTATCGCGATGACGACTGCCCTGGCAACCGATGCGGAGGGCACGTGGCGAGGACTGCTCGACGGTCATAGCGGGATCCGTAAGCTCCAGGACCCGTTCGTCGAGCAGTACGACCTCCCGGTTCGCATCGGTGGGCACCTCCTCGAGGATTTCGACGGCGAGCTGACGCGGGTCGAACTGCGTCGGCTGTCGTACCTGCAAAAGATGTCGACAGTGGTCAGTCGTCGGGTTTGGGAGAACGCGGGCTTGCCTGACGTCGATCCCAAGCGATTGATGGTGGCCATCGGCACCGGAATGGGTTCCAGCGAGGAACTGCTCTTCGCCTACGACGCCATGCAGGCCAAGGGGCTTCGGGGCGTGTCTCCGCTGGCCGTGCAGATGTACATGCCCAACGCGGCGGCTGCCGCGGTCGGGCTGGAGCGTAAGGCCAGGGCCGGGGTGCTCACCCCGGTGTCGGCGTGCGCCTCGGGCTCCGAGGCCATCGCCCACGCCTGGCGCAACATCGTGCTCGGCGAGGCCGACGTGGCAATCTGCGGCGGCGTGGAGACAAAGATCGAGGCGGTGCCGATCGCCGGCTTCGCGCAGATGCGAATCGTGCTGTCCACCACCAACGATGACCCCCCGGGCGCCTGCCGCCCATTCGACAAGGACCGCAACGGTTTTGTGTTCGGCGAAGGCGGCGCGCTCATGGTGATCGAGACCGAGGAGCACGCCAAAGCCCGCGGCGCCAACATCCTGGCGCGGCTGATGGGTGCCGGTGTCACCTCGGACGGGTACCACATCGTGGCCCCTGATCCCAACGGCGAGCAGGCCGCGCACGCGATGACAAGGGCCATCCAGCTCGCGGGGCTCACCCCCACCGACATCGACCACGTCAATGCGCATGCCACCGGCACCAGCGTCGGCGACGTGGCCGAGGGCAAGGCCATCAACAACGCAATGGGCGGGCACAAGCCCGCGGTCTATGCGCCGAAATCGGCACTTGGCCACTCGGTCGGCGCGGTCGGCGCCGTCGAATCCATCCTCACCGTTCTGGCGCTGCGAGACGGTGTCATCCCGCCGACCCTCAATTTGAAGAACTTGGATCCGGATATCGACCTCGACGTCGTCGCCGGATCGCCGCGACCCGGCAATTACCAGTACGCGATCAACAATTCGTTCGGATTCGGCGGGCACAATGTCGCGCTCGCCTTTGGGAAGTACTGACACACAGCACGTTTCCAAAGGCGTCAGCCGACATCCGACGCGCAACAGGAGGTTTCTATGACGATCATGGCTCCCGAGGCCGTCGGCGAATCGCTAGACCCACGCGATCCGCTTTTGCGCCTGAGCACATTCTTCGACGACGGCAGCGTCGAGCTGCTGCACGAGCGGGACCGCTCGGGTGTGCTGGCCGCGACGGGCACCGTCAACGGCGTGCGCACCGTCGCATTCTGCACCGACGGCACCGTCATGGGCGGCGCGATGGGTGTGGAGGGCTGCGCTCACATCGTCAACGCCTACGACACCGCCATCGAGGAGCAGAGCCCGATCGTCGGCATCTGGCACTCCGGCGGTGCGCGGCTGGCCGAGGGAGTCAAGGCGCTGCACGCGGTCGGTTTGGTGTTCGAGGCCATGATCCGGGCGTCCGGCTATGTGCCGCAGATCTCCGTGGTCGTCGGCTTCGCGGCCGGCGGCGCCGCCTACGGGCCGGCACTGACCGACGTCGTCATCATGGCGCAGGAAGGCCGGGTGTTCGTCACCGGACCCGACATCGTGCGCAGTGTCACCGGCGAGGACGTCGACATGGCGTCGCTCGGCGGGCCGGACACCCACCACAAGAAGTCGGGCGTTTGCCACATCGTCGCCGACAGCGAGCTCGACGCGTACGAGCGCGGCCGCCGGCTGGTCGGATTGTTCAGCCAGCAGGGTCATTTCGACCGCAGCAAGGCCGAGGCCGGCGACACCGACCTAAACGCGTTGCTTCCGGATTCCCCGCGGCGCGCCTACGACGTGCACCCGCTCGTCGAGGCGCTGCTCGACGCCGACACCCCCTTCGAGGAGTTCCAGGGCAAGTGGGCGCCGTCGATGGTGATCGGCCTCGGCAGGCTGTCGGGCCGCACGGTCGGCGTGCTCGCCAACAACCCGCTGCGGCTCGGCGGCTGCCTGAACTCTGAAAGCGCCGAGAAGGCAGCACGTTTCGTGCGCCTGTGTGACGCGTTCGGGATTCCGCTGGTCGTCGTCGTCGACGTGCCCGGCTATCTGCCCGGTGTCGACCAGGAGTGGGGCGGCGTGGTTCGCCGCGGCGCCAAGCTGCTGCACGCGTTCGGTGAGGCCACCGTTCCGCGCGTCACGCTGGTCACCCGCAAGATCTACGGCGGTGCCTACATCGCGATGAACTCGCGTTCTCTCAACGCCACCAAGGTTTTCGCGTGGCCAGACGCCGAGGTCGCCGTGATGGGCGCCAAGGCCGCCGTCGGCATCCTGCACCGCAAGAAGCTGGCCGCCGCCGCCGACCATGAGCGCGACGCGCTGCACGAGGAGCTCGCTGCCGAGCACGAGCGGATCGCCGGTGGAGTGGATTCCGCCATCGAGATCGGTGTTGTCGACGAGAAGATCGACCCCTCGCACACCCGCAGCAAGCTGACTCAGGCACTCGCCGAGGCGCCAGCGCGCCGCGGCAGGCACAAGAACATCCCGCTGTAACTGTGATTTCGGCGCGCTAACCGGCGCTCAGCGCGGATTAGCGCGCCGAACTCACTAACAACTCCTCAGCGACCGCCAGCACACGGTCGCGATCGGCCTCGACCAGTCCGATGCGGGTGCGGCGGTCGACGATGTCGTCGACCGTGAGCGCACCTTCATGCGTCACCGCATACTCGAATTCCGCACGGCTGACGTCGATTCCATCGGCTACCGGATCGATGGGCCGATCGCAGGTCGCCATCGCGATGACGTTGGGTGCCTCGGCGCCGTAACGCGCAACGAGTGACAACGGCAGCTCGACAGGCGATCTCAGGGTCGCCACCGGGTTGGACGGTGCACCGACCAGCGGCAGGTTGCGGGTGCGGCACGCGGTGGCTGGCAGGCCCCGCAGCGCGACGGCGCGATCCAGGACATCCTCGGCCATGTACCGGTATTCGGTGAGCTTGCCGCCGATCACGCTGATGACACCCGAGGGTGACTCGACCACCGCGTGTTCCCGCGATACGTCGGCCGTGCGTCCACTTCCGGTGTCGATCAACGGGCGAAGGCCGGCGTAGGCGCCGATCACGTCTGCTTCGCCGAGCGCAACGTCCAGCGCGGTGTTGACAGTGTTCAACAGGAAGGAGATCTCCTCGGGCGTCGGCTGCGGCACGTCGGGCACCGGTCCCGGCGCATCCTCGTCGGTCAGCCCCAGGTACACCCTGCCCAGCTGTTCTGGCATCGCGAAGACGAAGCGATTGATCTCCCCGGGGATCGGAATCGTCAGCGCTGCAACGGGATTGCCGAACGCCTTGGCGTCGAAGACAAGATGTGTGCCTCGGCTTGGCCGCACCTTGATCGAGGTGTCCACCTCCCCCGCCCATACGCCGGTGGCGTTGACGACCGCGCGGGCCGACACGTCGAACGACTCGCCGGACTGCTGATCGGTCAATGTCACCGAACTACCCGTGGCGTTCGACGCCGCGACGCGGGTCAGGATCCGGGCACCATGCTGGGCGGCGGTGCGCGCAACCGCGGTAACGAGTCTGGCGTCGTCGATGAGTTGGCCGTCGTAGGCGAGCAGGCCACCGGCCAGACCGTCGCGGCGCACGGTGGGCGCCATCTCGAGCGCGCGCGCCCTGTCGATCCGCCGAGACCGCGGCAGTGTCGACGACGGTGTGCCCGCCAGCTTGCGGAGCCCGTCGCCGGCGGCGAAACCGAATCGCACCAGTGCCCGCGACGCGGTGTTCATCTCGGGCAGCAACGGAACCAGCTGCGGCATCGCCTTGACGAGGTGAGGGGCGTTGCGGGTCATCAGGATTCCGCGTTCGATCGCGCTGCGCCGTGCGATGCCGACGTTGCCCGTGGCCAGGTAGCGCAGACCACCGTGCACCAGCTTGGAACTCCATCGGCTGGTGCCGAACGCCAGATCGTGCTTCTCCACCAGCGCCACCGACAGCCCGCGGGTCGCGGCGTCCAGGGCGATGCCGGTGCCGGTGATACCGCCGCCGATCACGATGAGGTCGAGCTTTTCGCCGTCGGCGAGTGCCGCGAGCTCGGCAGCGCGGCGGGACGCGTTCAGTGCGGTGGAGCCGGTCATGGCTTCAGGTATCCGTTCAGGGAGTGGGCCAGTTCGACGCCGAGGGCGTCGCCGTCGAGGATGTGCTCGACCATCTGGGCGGACTGAATCGCCGACTGCGTGATCAGCAGGCACATCGCCGCCAGCCGGCGCGGTTCGCCAGATCGCACGCTGCCCTCGTCCTGACCCAGCTTGATCGCGGCGGCGAGCGCCTCGATGAGGATCTGCTGGCTGGTGCCCAGCCGCTCGGTGATGTAAACCATCGCCACGTTCGGCGCGTTGTGCAGCACCGACATGACGACTTCGTCGCTGCGCAGGTGTTCGGCCACCGCGACAATGCGCTCGACCATTGCTTCGCGCCCAACACCGCTGGCCGGCACGTCGTCAAGAACACCGGCGATGCGCATGGTGAGCAGCTCGGCGAGCACAAAACGGATGTCTGACCAACGCCGGTAAATGGTCGGGCGGCTGACCCTCGCGCGCCGCGCGATCTCGGTCAGCGTCATCCGCTCGACCCCGTACGCCAACACGCACGCCGCGGCGGCATCGAGGATCCGGGACTCGACTGTTGACTCAGAGTTACGGATTGACAACATATGTAATACTGTAACGCATGATGCGTCCGAATGACCAACAGACCGCCATGGAACCCCCGATGAAGTGGAATGCCTGGGGCGATCCGGCGCTGGCCAAGCCGCTGTCCGACGGCATCCGAACGCTGCTGAGACAAGCCCTGGGGATCGAGGACTCGGCGGAAGCGGAACTCGAGGCCGAGCAGGTGCGGCTGCGCCCGTCCGCGCTGTCGCCAGCCGACTGCGATGGGCTCGCCGCGATCGTCGGTGCCGACTACTGCAGCGTCGACGACCGCGGCAGGCTACTGCGCGCCGGCGGTAAGTCGACTCTGGACCTGTTGCGCCGCAAGGACTCCGGTGTTCAGGACGCACCCGACGCCGTCCTGCTACCCGGCGACGACAACGACGTCGCTGCGATCCTTCAGTTTTGCGCCTCGCGCAGTATCGCCGTCGTCCCGTTCGGCGGAGGCACCAGCGTGGTCGGCGGTCTCGACCCGATCCGTGGCGACTTCAAGGCCGTCATCTCGCTGGACCTGCGGCGCCTCAACGAACTGCACGCACTCGACGAGACCTCTGGAGAAGCCGAACTGGGCGCCGGACTGACGGGACCCGAGGCCGAGCGCCTGCTCGGCGAGCGCGGCTTTGCTATCGGCCATTTCCCGCAGAGCTTTCAGTTCGCCACCATCGGCGGATTCGCCGCGACCCGGTCGTCGGGTCAAGATTCTGCTGGTTACGGACGGTTCAACGACATGGTCCGTGGGCTGCGGACGGTGACGCCCGTCGGCGTGCTCGACCTGGGTCGGGCACCGGAGTCGGCCGCAGGACCGGATCTTCGACAGCTGATGATCGGCTCCGAAGGCGTGTTCGGGATCATCACCCGCGTGCGGATCAAGGTGCACCCCGTCCCCGAGGCCACCCGCTACGAAGCGTGGTCCTTTCCCGACTTCGCCACCGGCGCCGACGCACTGCGCGCGGTCGTCCAGACGGGCACTGGCCCGACGGTGATCCGGCTGTCCGACGAGGCCGAGACCGGCGTCAACCTCGCCACCACGGAACACATCGGCGAGCAGAAAGTCACCGGCGGCTGCCTGGCGATCACGGCCTTCGAGGGCACCGAGGAGCACGTGGAGAGCCGCCACGCCGAAACCCGCGCGCTGATGGAAGCGCGCGGCGGCACGTCGTTGGGCGAAGAGCCGGCCCGCGCCTGGGAGCACGGCCGGTTCGGTGCGCCATACCTTCGGGATTCACTGCTGTCGTCGGGGGCGCTGTGCGAGACGTTGGAGACAGCCACCAATTGGTCGAACGTCGGCGCGCTGAAGGCCGCCGTGACCGAGGCGCTGACGGCGTCGCTCGGCGATTCGGGCACGCCGGCGCTTGTGCTGTGCCACATTTCGCATGTGTACCCCACCGGTGCGTCGCTGTACTTCACCGTCGTCGCCGGACAACGCGGTAACACGATCGAGCAGTGGCGCAAGGCCAAGGCCGCCGCCTCGGACGCGATGATGCGTACCGGCGGCACCATCACCCATCACCACGCGGTGGGCGCCGATCACCGGCCGTGGATGCGCGACGAGGTCGGCGACCTCGGGGTCGCGGTGCTGCGGGCCGTCAAGGGCGTGCTCGATCCGGCGGGAATCCTCAACCCCGGCAAGCTCATCCCGTGACAGGAATCGCCAGGGTCACCGTTCTGACGAATCCGACATCGGGGCATGGCAATGCACCGCACGCCGCCGAGCGTGCGGTCGCCCAATTGCACAAACGGGGCGTCGACGTCGTCGCCATCGCAGGAACCGACGCCGAGCACGCGCGACGCCTCACCGAAGGCGCCCTCGAGCGCGGCATGGATGCGCTTGTTGTCGTCGGCGGTGACGGCATCATCTCCCTTGCGCTTCAAGTGCTTGCCCAAACCGATATCCCCCTCGGCATCATCCCGGCCGGGACCGGGAACGACCACGCACGCGAATTCCGGATTCCCACAAAGGATCCCGAGGCCGCAGCCGACGTCGTGGTTGACGGCGTCATCGAGTCGGTGGACCTCGGCCGCATCGTGGGGGCCGATGGCACCGACAAATGGTTCGGCACGGTGATGGCCGCAGGCTTCGACTCACTGGTGACCGACCGCACCAATCGGATGACATGGCCGCACGGCCGGATGCGCTACAACGTCGCGATGGTCGCCGAGCTGTCCAAGTTGCGCCTGCTGCCTTTCCGGTTGACCTTCGACGGCGAGGAACTGGTGACCGAGCTGACGTTGGCCGCGTTCGGCAACACCAGAAGCTACGGCGGTGGCATGCTGATCTGCCCCGACGCCGACCCGACGGACGGTCAGCTCGACGCGACCATGGTGCAGTCGGCGTCACGCACGAAGCTCATTCGCCTGTTTCCGACCGTCTTCAAGGGCACGCACGTCGACCTCGACGCCGTCCGCACCGCACGGGCCAGGGTGATCACCGTCGACTCGCCGGGGATCAACGCCTACGCCGACGGTGAATACGTGTGCCCGCTGCCTGTCGAGGTGTCGGCGGTCCCCGCGGCGCTGAAGATTCTCCAACCCCGCGTTTCAATAACACCACCCAGCGGGTAAGCGGCTGTGGATGTCGAGAAAACCGGCGTGTGCGATCGCGGCTGGCCTGGTCCTCGTCCTTTTGGGCTGCCTCACCGGCTGCTCGACCGGCGAGCGGGTGGACCTAGGAGGTGAGTCGTCGGGCAACCTGATCGCGGCCATCGCCGGTGAACCCGACCAGCTCGATCCCCACAAGACCAGCGCGTACTTCTCGTTCGAGGTGCTCGAGAACGTCTTCGACACGCTCGTCGCCCCTGATGCCAATCTCGAGATGCGTCCCGCTCTCGCCCAGTCCTGGAGCGTCAGCTCCGACCAACTCAGCTGGAACTTCCTCCTCCGATCCGGTGTCACCTTTCACGATGGCAGCCCGTTCACCGCCGAAGACGTCGTCTACTCCTACCGCCGGATCATCGACGAGAAGCTGACGAACGCCGACAAGTTCAGCGCCATCGCCGACATCGAGGCACCAAACCCGCAGACCGTCATCATCAGGGTCAAGCAGCCGACGCCGAACCTGCTGACAAATATCGGCGGGTTCAAGGGCATGGCGATCGTCCAGCGCCGCAACGTCGAGAGCGGGCAGATCGCGACGCACCCGATCGGCACAGGGCCCTTCGCGTTCACCGGACAGAAGAGCGGTGACTCGATCACCCTGGCGGCCAACCCGAACTACTGGGGTGGCGCCCCCGCGGTGTCCGGCGTGACGTTCCGGTTCATCTCCGAACCTTCGACGGCGCTGTCCGCGCTGCAGGCCGGCGAAATCGATTGGACCGACTCGATCCCTCCGCAGCGCGTCGCCCAACTCAGGGACGACGATTCCCTCGAGCTGGCGGTGACGCCGAGCAACGACTACTGGTATCTCGCGCTCAACCAAGCCCGCGAGCCATGGAACGACGTACGCGTCCGGCAGGCGATCGCGTACGGCATCGACCGCGACGCGATCGTCCAGGCGACCAGCTATGGCACGGCGCAGGCCAACCAGCTGGCGATTCCCCAGGGCAATCCGTGGTACACCCCGTACGGTAATTACAGCTACGACCTCGACAAGGCCAGGGGCCTGCTCGAGGCTGCCGGCGCATCGCCGCAGAACCTCGACATGCTGGTCACCAGCGAGTACCCCGAGACGGTGACCGCCGCCCAGATCATCGCGGATAACCTTGCGCCGCTTGGCATCACCGTCAACATCCGCACCGTCGACTTCGCCACCTGGCTCGACGAGCAGAACAACGGCAATTTCGACATGCTGATGATGGGTTGGCTCGGCAACATCGACCCCGACGACTTCTACTACGCGCAGCACCATACCGACGGCACCAGCAACGCGCAGAAATTCTCCAATCCTGAGGTGGACCGGCTGTTGGACGCGGGACGGGTGGAGACCGACAGGGACAGGCGCAAGGCCGATTACGCGAAGGCCGCTGGCATCATCGCGGACCAGGTGAGCTACCTCTATCTGTACAACCCGTCGGTCATTCAGGCGTGGACGACGAACCTTTTGGGATACGAGGCCCGCCGCGACGGAGCGATTCGCTTCGCGAAGGCCGATCTGACGCAGGGCGAAAACACATGAGGTCGTTGGTGACTCACCCGATCGTGCGATTCCTCGCACGGCGGGTGCTGTATTCGGTCGTTGTACTCCTCGGCGTCCTGGTGGTGGTGTTCGCGCTCGTGCACTTGGTGCCTGGGGACCCGGTCCGGATCGCGCTCGGCACCCGCTACACACCGGAGGCGTATGGGGCGCTGCGTTCGGCAAGCGGCCTGGATCGCCCGCTTATCACGCAGTTCTTCAGCTATCTGGGGTCCGCGGTGACCGGGGACCTCGGCGTGAGCTTCCGCAACGGCGATCCGGTGACCGTCACGCTGCTCGAGCGCCTGCCCGCCACGGTGTCTCTCGGTCTTGTCGGCATCGTGATCGCGCTCCTGATCGCATTGCCCGCCGGTATCTGGTCGGGCTTGCGCGAGGGGCGGCTGTCCGATGCGATCGTGCGGGTGTCCAGCCAGTTCGGGGTCTCCGTCCCCGACTTCTGGCTCGGCATTCTGCTCATCGCGTTGTTCGCGTCAACGCTGGGATGGCTTCCGACGTCGGGCTATCGCCCCCTGTTGGAGGACCCTGGCGGCTGGCTGCGCCACATCGTCTTGCCAGGTCTCACAGTCGGATTGGTGGCCGCGGCCATCCTGACGCGATACGTGCGCTCCGCAGTGCTCGAGGTGGCCTCAATGGGCTATGTGCGCACCGCGCGGTCGAAAGGGCTGCCGCCCCGGGTGGTGACGTCGCGCCATATCGTGCGAAACGCCCTCGTTCCCGTGCTGACCATCACCGGCATCCAGCTCGCGACCATCCTCGGCGGTGTCATCGTCGTCGAAGTGGTGTTCGCCTGGCCCGGCCTCGGGCGTCTGGTCTACAACGCGGTGGCGGCCCGCGACTACCCGCTGATCCAGGGCGCGGTGCTGCTGATCGCCGTGCTGTTCCTGCTCATCAACCTGATCGTGGACGCGCTCTACGCAGTTGCCGACCCGAGGATTCGGTTGTCATGACAGATGTTTCGGCCGACGAGTCGACCCGCGTCGCCTCATGGCGGCTGCTCCTGCGCAATCCCGTCACCGTCGTGAGCACCGTCGTGCTGGCCGCCGTCGTGTTGGTGGCGCTCACCGCACAGTGGATCGCCCCGTTCGGCTTCAACGACATCGACGTGCCCAACGCCCTTGCGCCGCCGAGCGGTACGCACTGGTTCGGCACCGACGAATTGGGTCGCGATGTGTTCTCCCGCGTGTTGGTGGCCATCCAGGCGTCGATGCGCGTCGCGGTGGTCAGCGTCTGTTTCGCCGTCGTGGTCGGCGTGACGATCGGCGTTGTCGCCGGGTACCGGGGCGGCTGGCTCGACACCGTGTTCATGCGTGTAGTCGACGTGATGTTCGCGTTCCCGGTGTTGCTTCTCGCCCTTGCGGTGGTGGCGATCCTCGGTCCCGGCGCGACGACGACCATGCTGGCGATCGGCATCGTGTACACACCGATATTCGCCAGGGTCGCGCGCGCCAGCAGCTTAAGTGTGCGGGTCGAGCCCTTCGTTCTGGCGTCTCAAACCATGGGCACGGGACCGATGTACATCCTGCGTCGCCACATCCTGCCCAACATCTCCGGGCCACTGATCGTGCAGACGTCACTGTCGCTGGCCTTCGCGATTCTGTCCGAGGCGGCGCTGTCCTTTCTTGGCCTCGGCATTCAGCCGCCACAGCCTTCGCTTGGCAGGATGATCTTCGACTCGCAGGGCTTCGTGACACTGGCGTGGTGGATGGCGGTGTTCCCCGGCGCGGCGATCTTCGTCGCGGTGTTGGCATTCAATCTGCTCGGCGACGGACTGCGCGATGTGCTGGATCCCAAGCAGCGCACCATGATCGAGGCTCGGAGGCAGCGGTGAGCGAATCGGTTCTGAGCGTGCGCGATCTGCGGGTCCGCATCGGGCGGCGCGAGATCGTGCGCGGTATCTCGTTCGACGTTGCCCGTGAGCAGACGCTGGGCATCGTCGGCGAGTCGGGATCCGGCAAGTCGATGACCGTGCTTGCGGCGACCGGGCTGCTTGATGTGCCCGGCGCGGCCGTCACAGGGACGAGCACGTTGGGAGGCGAATCGGGTCCGGTTCAACTGGTCGGCGCATCGGCCCGTGTCCTGCGCGGCGTGCACGGCGGCCGGATCGGCTTCGTGTTCCAGGACCCTGGGGCCTCGCTGAACCCGTTGCTCACGATCGAGCGGCAGATCACCGAATCCCTTGAGGAGCACCGTAATCAGACACGGCGTCAGGCGCGTGTGCGGGCGCTGGAACTGCTCGAGGCGGTGGACTTGCCCGACCCAGAGGCCCGGCTGGGCTCCTATCCGCATCAGCTGTCCGGTGGGCAGCGTCAGCGGGTGATGATCGCCATCGCGTTGGCGTGCGACCCGGAGTTGCTGATCGCCGACGAACCGACGACGTCCCTTGATGTCACCACCCAGGCGCAGATCATCGACTTGGTGCGCGATCTGCAGCGAGATTTCGCGACCGCAGTGGTGTGGATCAGCCACGACCTCGGTGTGATCGGGCAGGTCGCCGACGACGTCACGGTGCTGCAGGAGGGCGAGGCCGTCGAGCAGGCTGCGGCAGCCGAGATTTTCAGCAGCCCGCAACATCCGTACACGCGAAAGCTCTTGGACGCCAGGCCCGCGATCGGAGGACCCGGCCCAGCGCCGGTCGCAGGCGACGGCCAGGTGCTGCTGAACGTCGACGGGCTCGACGTGCGTTTCCCGATAACCACGGCCGTCGGCAGGTCGACGATCCATGCGGTCAAGGGCTTGTCGTTTCAGATCCGTCGCGGCACCACACTCGGGCTGGTCGGCGAGTCCGGTTCCGGCAAGTCGACCGTGGCCGGCGCACTCACCGGTCTCGTCAAACCCGACGACGGCAGTGCGACGCTGGACGGCGTCGACATCCTCGAGGTGCGGGGCGCGGCCCGAAAGGCGTTGCGCAAGCGAATCAGCCTGGTATTTCAAGATCCGTACACGTCGCTGAACCCACGGTCCCGGGTCGGCGTGACCATCGCCGAGCCGTTGTTCGTGCACGCGCTGGCTAACTCCAAGCAGAACCGGCAGGCACGCGTCGCGGAACTCCTCGACCTCGTCGGTCTTCCGACATCCTTCGCGGAGCGGTATCCGCACGAGCTTTCGGGCGGGCAACGCCAGCGAGTCAGCATCGCACGGGCACTGGCCACCGAACCCGATCTGTTGATCCTCGACGAATCGACTGCATCACTGGATGTTTCGGTGCAGGCGCGGGTCCTCGACCTGCTACTGGACCTCCAACGCGAGATGGGCCTGACGTATCTGTTCATCGCCCACGATCTGGCGGTCGTGCAGCAGATGAGTCACGAGGTGCTCGTCATGCGCGACGGTGCGGCGGTCGAATACCGCCAGGCGGCTGACCTGTTCGCGGAGCCCGAAAGTGCTTACACGCGTGAGTTGTTGGCCGCAGTTCCCGATCAGTGGTCTAAAGGCGCAGCGCATCCGCAATCAACGCCGCCTGCGCGATGACTTCGTCCTGCCACGGCTTCAATACGTGCGCCGGTGAGGAGTCGAAGCTCTGCGCGAACGGGTCAGGGACGCCAGTCTCGTGCCCGGTGAGCGCCTCGAGCACCGCCAGACCGCAGAACGGCACGTGGACGGGCGAGTATCCGCCTTCATGCGAGAACACAATCCGCCCTTCGCAGACGTTCCCGGCCAACGTCACCAGAGCCGCGGCCATGTCCTTGAAGCCACCCGAGGTCACCGTCATGCAGCCGAGCGGGTCGACGGCACTGGGGTCGAACCCGCTGGACACCAAGATGACGTCCGGCCGGAAGCGCGTGACCGCGGGCACGGCGACGCGCTCGATGGCCGCCTGATAGGCGCCGTTGCCGGAGCCGGCCGGCAGCGGGATGTTGATGTTAGTGCCTTCGGCGCCGCCGCCTCCTGACGCGGTCACGCTGCCGGTGTCCAACGGGAACAACCGGTCTTGGTGCAGAGACACCGTGAGCACATCGCGGTCGTTCCAGTAAATAGACTCTGCGCCGTTGCCATGGTGGACGTCATAGTCGACGATCGCCACCCGACTCACGCCGAGCTTCTCACGCATGTATTCGATTGCGACACAGACGTTCGCGAACAAGCAGTATCCCATCCCGGTATCGCGACGGGCGTGGTGACCGGGTGGCCGCACCAGTGCATAGGCATTGTCGACAGTGCCGGAAAGCACCGCTTCGGCCGCCGCGATGGTGCCGCCGGCAGCCAGGCGCGCGATGTCGTAGGAGCCAGGACCGAACGGGGTGAATCCGTCTCCCCCGTCACCACCCCGGTCCGCGCTGTCCCGCTCGATGCGGTCGACGTACTCGGCGTCGTGCACGCGAAGGAGATCTTCCCGCGACGCGAGACGCGGCTTGAGCCGGACGAGTTCGTCGATCATCCCCGAGACTTCCACCAGCCCGGCCATTCTCGACTTGGACTCAGCACTCTCGAAAGTCATATGCGGCTGGTTGAAGCCGCCGGATGGCACGATGCCGACGTGGGTGCCGGTGTCGTGCCACGCGTAACGCTCATGCCAGATGTATCCGGTGCGTCGTTGTGCGGTCATCGTGCTTGTCCTGCCTTTTCGGGAACGGATGCGTGCAGTGAGTCGAAAAGCTCATTGACACGGTCGGTTTCGTCGGACGATGACGGCCTGGCGTAGGACACCGCGATGTAGACGGCGAAGTTCACCACCAGCGCCGCGACCCCGGAGGTCAATCCGCCGAGCGCGGGGATCGCGATCGGGTACATCACCTGCAGCACGCAGGCGGTCGCAAACCCGAGAACCATTGCCGCACACGCGGCTGCAGCGTTACCCCGCCGCCAGAAGATGCCGAGAAACACCGTCGGCGCCAGCTGCACGATGCCCTGGTACGACACCTGCGCCAACGCGACCATGCCGGAGGACAAGAAGTCAGTGGTCGCCACCGCGACCGCACCCGACAGCAGCGTCAGCACACCCACCGAGATCTTGCCTGAACGGGCGTCCTCGACGCGGGTGTCACGGGCAACGCCCACAACGTCATTGGCTATCTGCGCGCCGAGGGCCTGCAGGTTCGCCCCGACATTTCCCATGGTGGCGGCCAGCACGCACAGCCCGGCGAGGGTGACGACCGCCGGGCCGCCCACCGACGCGGCAAGGAACCACACCTCATCGGGTGCGTCGGCAACGCCGGGCAGTGTCGAGGCGGCCATCGCGAGCAGGCACAGCGCCGAGCCGAAGATCAGCAGCAGTGGCGAGGCCATGACCGCGGCGCGTTTGATGGTGTGGGTGCTGTTGGAGGTGAAGAGCCGCACGAAGATGTCGGGCCAGCACCAGCCGCCGAGTGCACCGGTGGCGACGAGTGCGAACAGGTACAGCGGCCCGTCGACGCTGCCCGGTCCAGGGAGGGTGAAGAACGCCGGGTCCACCTCGCCGAACCCGTGCCCATTGGTGAGTAGCCACGTGAGCAGACCGAGGATCAGCACGGTGCCGAGGAGGTAGGCGACGATGCCCTGCAGGAAGTCGCCGATCACCAGACCGCGGGCACCGAGCCGGACCGTCCACCACTGCCGGATCACGATCACGACGATGCCGATCAGCGTGGCGGTGGCGGCCGATACCGCGCCGAACGACAGGTACTCGAACACCAGGGTCAGCGACTGCATGCCCAGCACGATCCAGGGGAACGACGCGATCACCCCGATGACGGCGGCGATCACCCGCACGGCTGTGGACCCGTACCGCAAACCCAGCAGGTCAGCCTGGGTGCGCAGGTCAAAACGCCGACCCCATTCGTGCACCGGTTTGGCCAGCAGGAACATCAGAATGACCGCCAGGATCGAGTAGGCGATGAAGTAGAAGCCGATGGCGCCGGCACTGGCGGCGTAGCCAGCGAAGGCGATGAATATGGTGCCGGGCAGCCAGGTGTTGACGAATGCCATGGCCGAGAACATCGGCCCGAAAGACCGCCCTGCCGTGGCGTATTCGCTGAAGTCGACGCTGGTGCGGGTGCGCTGTAGGACGACGAACAAGACCGCCAGGAATACTGCGACGCCTCCGTAGCCGATGAGGATTTGCATGTCAGTCCCCCTCGGCGGAGCTGTCGAGGAAATACATGACCATCAGCGAGATCACTCCGAAGAGGCCGGTGATGAGGAAGTACCAGACTCCGCCCTGGCCGACGATCCAGGTCAGCGGCGGGAACAGCAGTAGTACGAAGTTGATGATCGCGAGCGCGACGATGATTGTCGCGCTCTTGCGCTTCGGTGGGCGTGTGGCGTTGGCGGCCTTCATCGCGTCTCCTTTTGCCGGAACGTTCCGGCATCTCTTGAGACTTGTCTCACACGGCGCCGTTGTCAAGGGCTCAGTCCCGATTAATTGGCTGGCTACGATGACCGCATGGCCGCGCGACGGGTGACGATCGTCGAGATCGCTGCGCATGTCGGCCTGTCGAAGACAACGGTTTCCGATGCGCTGCACGGCGGCGGCAGGGTTTCCCCCGCGACCGCGGCACGGGTGGCCGCGGTGGCGCACGAACTCGGCTATGTCACCAACCGCGCCGCCCGCCAGCTACGGGGCCGCAGCGTCGGTGCGTTCGGTATCTACATTCCCCCGATCGCGAGGAACTTCAACTTCTACATGGAGTTCGCATTCGGGGCGGCGCACGGGTCGGCCGAGCACGACGCCGATCTGACGCTTTTCGCGCGCGATGCCGACGTGGGTCCGCGTCATTTTCAGGTCGACGGGGTGATCGCTGTCGATCCCCTACCGGATGATCCGATGCTCGAGCGCCTGGCCGATTCCGGTATCCCCATGGTGACCGCGGGCCGACCGCCCGAGGCGCTCGCTGATGCCGTCGCGGCCGTGATCGAAGCGCCGCATAGCGACCTTGCGCGGTCGGTTCTCGAGCATCTACGCCAATCTGGTTTCAGTAGACCGGCTTTCATCGGCTCCGATCGCAAGTTCTATTCATCGTGGGCCGATGATGTTCTGCAGAGTTATCTGGGCTGGTGTGCTGAGCACGACATCGTGCCCAGCGCCCATGCCTGCCCACTCGACGCCTCCTCGGAGGAATTGAGCGCGGCAGTGCGATCAGCTGTGGAGTCGACCGATGTCGACGCGCTGGTATGCGCTCCCCAGGGGTTCGCGGGGCGGGCCCTGAACATGCTTGAAGCATGCGGGATCCAGGTGGGTCCCGGCTTCGGTCTCGCAACGTTGAGCAGCGACCCCACAACAGAATTGGACAATCCGCGAATGACCGCGGTGGATCTGCAGCCGTGGGCGTTCGGCCGCGAGACCGTGAATCTTCTTGCCGCGGTGATGGCCGGCAAATCGGACCAGCACTTCGTCCGGTTCGATCAGGCCAGCATTCGAACCGCCGGTTGGCCGGCCTAGCCCACTCCCCTATTCAGCCAGCTGACCTCAGCGCCCTCGCCGCCGTCGCGATAGGCCTCCAGGGCCTCGTCCCACGCGGTGCCGAGTACCGAGTCCAACTCGGCGGCGAGCATGTCAGCGCCCGCTGCCATCAACGTCTTGAGCCGCATCTCGCTGACCATCACGTCGCCGTTGGCGCTCATCGGTCCGCTCCACAGACCCAGCTGCGGGGTGTGGCACCAGCGGTGGCCGTCGACACCGGGACTGGGGTCCTCCGTCACCTCGAAGCGCAGCACCGACCACGAGCGCAACGCGCTCGCCAGCTGCGCCCCGGTTCCGACGGGGCCGACCCAGTTGGTGACCGCACGCAGTTGCCCGGGCATGGCCGGCTGCGGCGTCCACTTCAGATTTGCTCTCGCCGAAAGGGTCGACGACAACGCCCACTCGACATGTGGGCACACCGCCGCGGGTGAGGCGTGGACGTACACCACGCCTGTCGTCGCGTCGGCGAATTGGTTCGCTGCACGCATCTGCTGCTCCTTCGGCTCCACGAGGGACGTCTTCCCCAACGACCTTGTGTTTCCGAATTACAGCTGTGTCGTGCGTGTCCATTGTGCCTTGTGAGGCCCCTGTTGCGCTAGTCTGCTTCGAATTCTCTCAGCACTTCGTCAGACAAAGCCGGCCACAGTGGATACGCCCAGTCCCCGAATTTGCGGTCGGTCAGCACGACCAAGGCCAGGTCAGCGACGGGATCGACCCACAAAAACGTCCCTGACTGGCCAAAATGCCCGAAGGTGGCGCCCGAGTTCGCCGATCCGGTCCAGTGCGGCGACTTGGCATCGCGGATCTCGAAGCCAAGCCCCCAGTCGTTGGGGCGCTGCGACCCGAACCCGGGCAATACGCCGGTCAGGCCCGGAAACTGCACGTCAATGGCCGCGTCGTGCATCTCCTTGGACACCAGCGACGGCCTGAGCAGCTCGCCGCAGAACGCCGCGAGGTCGGCCACCGTGGACGTCCCCCCGAAACCCGCCACGGCCGCGCCGCCGTCCAGCGAGGTTTCGGCCATGGTCAGCGGCTCGAACACCGCCTCAGCCAGGTACTGCCCGAACTCGATGCCGGAGGCCTGCTGGACCGTTTCGGCCAGCACCTGGAAGCCGTAGTTGGAGTAGACGCGGCGTTTGCCCGGCTCGCTGATCGTGTCGGGTGAGTTCATCGAATAGCCCGCGGTGTGCGCCAACAGGTGGCGCACCGTGGAGCCGGGCGGACCCGCGGGGGCGTCGAGATCGACCACGCCCTCCTCGATGGCGACCTGCGCCGCGCGGGCCACGAGCGGTTTGGTCACCGACGCCAGCGCGAAGCGGTGCCGGGTGTCGCCGTTTTCCGCGACCACGCCGCTGGGCCGGACCACGGCGGCAGCGGCGGCCGGGACCGGCCAATCGGCAAGTGCATCCAGCGCGGCCATCGCACTGGAGCCTAGTCGGTCGTTTCTAGACGACCGGTTGACCAGCAGCGAGTGCCTGGACGTCGGCCGTGTGCATCGGCGTTCCGCCGATACCCCAGTCGCCACTGGCGACCTCTTCGACCACGACCCAGGTCACGGGTCGCATGTTCTCGCCCTCGACCTCGACCATCGCGTCGGTCACCTTCCGCACGATGTCCTGCTTCTGCGCCGAGGAAAACACTCCCTCGATCACCTTGACGTTGACGAACGGCATTTCTTATCTCCATCGTTGTTTTTCTCTGCCGGGCACCGGAATTGGCGCCGGGTACTACGCTTTACGGGCGATGTAGTAGTTGTTGAACGGGTCGGACTCGATCTCGCGGATCGACACCTGCGTGAAGCCGGCATCGGCGAGCATCGACGTGGCCAGCTGGTGGCCCCAGCACGTGCCGAGCCCCGCGCCGTCGAGTCCCAGGGACACGCTCATGCAGTGCATGGTCGACACGGTGTAGAGGTACGACGCCAACGGGACGCCGACGTTGTCCTCCAGCCTGCTCGACGCCTTGATGTCGACCATCAGCAGGGTGCCGCCCGGCCGCAACGCGTCGTAGATGTTCTCCAGCACCCGTGCCGGCTGCGCCTGGTCATGGATCGCGTCGAATACCGTTATCACGTCATAGGTTTGAGCCGAATCCAGTGCCGCCACATCCTTGGCGACGAACGTCGCGTTGGTCAGGCCCAGCCGCTTGGCTTCGGCACGGCCGACACCGAGACCCTCGTCGGAGAAGTCGATGCCGGTGAAGCGGCTGGAGGGGAACGCCGAGGCCATCACGTTGATGGCATGTCCACTGCCGGTGCCGATGTCGGCGACGTCAGCGCCGGCGCGCAGCCGCTCGGTCAGCCCTTCGGCCATCGGCAGGATGACGTCGACTAGCGCGGCGTCGAACACCTGGCCACTCATCTCCGCCATCAGCGTGTGGAAGCGCGGATAGTCGGAATACGGCAATCCGCCGCCGTTGTGAAAGCAGCCGATGATCTTCTGCTCGACCTCACCGAGCAGTGGGATGAACTGCGCCACCCTGGCGAGGTTGTCGGGTCCTGCGGCGTGGGTCAGCACGGCGGCCCGATGGGGCGGAAGCGAGTAGGTCTGCGTCGCTGGGTCGTAATCGACGATCTGTCCGGACACCACGCCACCCAGCCACTCCCGCACATAGCGTTCGTCCAGCCCTGCCGCGTCGGCGATCTGGCTGCTGGTGGCGGGCGGCAGGTCGGCAAGCGTGTCGAAAAGCCTGGTCTGGTGTCCGATCGACAGCAGGATGGCCTGGCTGGCGCTGTCGATCGACGCGGCGATCTTGGCCGCGAACTCCTCGGTGGTGTCGGTAGCCGGTTTCTCATGCAGGGATGTCATGGCCTAGACGCTAGGCCGCGCACGCCTGCGGGCGCATCGGCCAAACGATGTAATTCCGCGGCAGCGGAGTGGGTGAAATGGTGCAGGTTTCACTGCACCACGTTGTTTTCGTGCGCCCACGCCACTGCCGCGGTCCGTGACGAAACCCCCAACTTGGCGTAGAGGTTGGCCAGATGCCTTGCGACCGTCTTCTCGCTGATGCAAATCTGCTCGGCGACTTGTTTGTTGGTCGCCCCTGCCGCAACGCACCGCAGAATCTCGATCTCTCGCTTGGTGAGACCACCTGGGGCGGCGGAGCCGCAGACGTGGGCGGGCTCCACGCCCAGCTGCGCGTAGATGTTCTCCGCGGTCGCGGTGTCGGCGGCCGCCAGCTCATCGTGGTCAAGACCCTTGTGCGCGATGGCCATCCACTCGTACACCTGGGCGGTCTCGTATCGCGACTGCTGTGTGCGGTACTCCCGAAGCGCGGCCTCGAGGCTCACCAACGCATCGTGGTGTTGCCCCTGCTGCACCAGGATCGCCCCGCGGGCGTGGGCGGCCCATGCGCGGAAGCCGGGAGTGCCGAACGCTTCTGCACCGGATTCCATTTCGGCGCAATGCCGTTCGGCCTCCTCGACGCTGCCGCGGGCCAGGGCCACCTCGACCGCCCCATGAAGCAATCGCATGCGCCCGGACAGGTCCTCTCCAGACAGGGCGAATCGCAGGTCCGTCCAAGCCCTTTCGCCGTCGCCTTGCGCGCAACGCAGCAACGCCTCGCCGGGCTGCGGGTCCTTGCCGAGGGCACGCGCACGGGTGAATGCGGCGAGCGCCCCTTCTCCGTTGCCGCGCAGCCGGCGCACCTCACCGAGTTGGTAGTAGCCTTCGGCGGCGGCGTAGCCGTTGACCTCTTCCAGGGTGCTGCTTGCTGCCGCCAGCCGCTCTTCGAGCATCCGGTAGTCGTCGCCTGCCGCTTGGATCTGCAGCCGATGCACGTCGCACACTCCGCCGTAGTTGGCGGACGCCGCGAAGTCGGTGCACCACCGCTCCATCGAGTGGGTCCACTCCCGCATGCGCGGCAAGTCGGCGAGGCGATGGCACTGGTTGAGCACCACGCAGTAGATGTCGCCCGCCCAGTCGATGGGCACCTCGTCGGCAACGAGCGACAGCATCGCCTCATCGATCAGTGCGTAGGCGTCGGCAATCCTGGTCTCCCCGATCGCGGCGAGGGCTTCCGCCACCCGGCACAGCGCGGTGAGGGCCGGACTGTCCAGACGACCAGAGATGCCCTGCAGCGTCGTGACCCGGTCGGCCAACGCGTCGGCGTTGCGACTGACCATCGCGACGAGCGCTTCGAGGTACACGAGGTAGCCGTGCGTCTCGCTTTCGGTTTCGGCGTCGAGAAGCCTCCGGGCACGGTTCATCCAGCCCCGGCCGATGTTGATGTCGCCGCGGGTAAACCACGCCAACCCGAGTTCAACCGCCTTCATCGCCGCCGACGATGGATCGGTCCGCGACAGCTGCGCGAAGACGCGCTCGGCGACGCGCAGCGATTCCTTGCCGCGGCCGAGCCGCCACGCGGCGACAGCCATCGCGTCGAGATCGTCGGTGCCGAGCGCCGTTTCTTCGCCCGCGCGCGAGAACGCCTGGTAAGACGCGTGCCAGTCGCGGCGGGCGTGGGCAGTGCGCGCCGTCATCAGCAGCTCGGAGTGCTTGTCTACGCGGGCGTCCATCTCAATCGGGTCAACGGTATATCCCTCAGGTGAGTTCAAGGGCGCTGACCAGAATCCCCACGGTGGGCAGCGAGACGACGGTGGTGATCAAGCCGGTGTCGCGGGCCAGCGATTCACTGGCCTGATAGGCCGAAGCAGCCGCATAGACGTTCTGCGCCGTCGGCAGAGCGGCCAACACGGTCACGGGCATCAGCTCAGCCGCAGGCAGGTCGGCGACATAGCGACCCACCAGGTAGGTCAGCAACGGCATCATGACAAGTTTGAGAGCGCAGATCGCCGTCACTTCGCCACGCGAACCGCGCTGGGGCAACCGCGCAGCGCCCGCCAACGACATGCCGAACGCCAGCAGGGCCGCGGGGACCGCCACGTCCGAGAGCATGGTGATCGGTTCCATCACCACCGCCGGGATACGTAATCCACAGGCGGCCACGGCGATACCACCGAGGCTGGCAATCACGGTCGGGGTTTTGACCACGCGCGCCAGCACCGCGGTGATCGACTTCCCGCGCGAGGAGAACGCGTCGAGCATGGCGATTCCCATCGGCAACATGATCGCCAGTTGAAACAAGACCACCGACGACGCCAACGTGGCGTCACCGAATGCATATGTCGCGATGGGTATTCCGAGATACCCCGCGTTCGAGTAGGAGGCCGACCACGCGGCGACGACGGCGTGTCTTCCTGGCCGGTGCCAGATCACCATCGCAGCGACGAGGCAGGCCGCAAACATTGCCATCGTGACGATCGACAAGACGACAAGTCCGGCGGAGAACACGTCGGTCAACCGGGCATTAGACAGCGTGCAGAACAGCAGTGCCGGTAGCGCGATGAGCAGGACGACCCGACTCAGCGCGCTTTCCACGTTCTCGCCGAGACCGCCTGTGCGGCCGGCAATTACACCGACGCCGATGACGAAGACAACGACGGCGAAACCCTGCAGAACACCAACCACGGACGCTACCGGCGGGTTACAGTTCCCGTGCCTGATGCGCCGCCGCGCCGATGTGGGCGTGCATCGCATCAGCGGCAGCGCTGCTGTCGCCGGCTTCGATGGCCGCGATCACCGCGTCGTGCTGGGCCGGAATCTGCTTGGCCCATTGCTCATCGAACAGATTCGACACCGTAGACACCGCGATCCGGTCCCAGACGCGTCCGAGAATCTCGGCCAAGAAAGAGTTGTCGGCGGCCTCGACGATCTGGCGGTGAAAATCGAAATTGCGCTGCGCCACCAGACGCGGGTCCCCTTCGGCGATCGCGGTTTCGATCGCTTCCGCAGCTTCGTGCAAGCGCCGAATCACCGCAGGGGCGAGCGCACCGTCGCGCTGCCGCTCTGCCGCACTGCGCGCCGCCAACGCCTCCAACACCGTTCGCACGGCGAACAGTTCGAGACGCTCCTTCGCGGTCAGCGCCGACACCACCACCCCTCGGCCCGCACGGGTGACCAAGCCATCGGCCTGCAGGCGGCCCAAGGCCTCCCGAACGGGCGTTCGGGACACACCGAGTTCGGTGGCCAGGTCGACCTCGGTCAGTCGATCACCCGGCGCATGCCTGCCCTCAGCTAAGCGCGCTCGCAACGCGGCGTACACCGCTTGCGAGCTATCCATCGAGGTAAACGTGCTCATGCCCACTGACTGTACACGTCGCATGCAATGTCCACTGTGCATCCGTTGACTTCTTTGCATGCAATGCATACAGTGCATGCATGTCCGAAGGGACGTCACTGGACGTCACCAACCTGCTGATCCTGGGCCTTGCGGGATCGGCCGCCGGGGCCGTCAACGCGATCGCCGGCGGCGGCTCGCTGATCTCCTTCCCTGCCCTTCTCGCGCTCGGCTACAGCCCGGTGGTGGCCAACGTCACCAACGCCGTGGCGTCCTTCCCCGGTTACGTCGGCGGCTGCATCGGATACCGATCGGAGCTGCGGGGGCAGGGCCACCACCTCAAGAAGTTGGGTGCGGTGACTGTCGCCGGTGCACTCGTCGGCTCCGCCCTGTTGCTGACGCTTCCGGAATCGAGCTTCCGCGCCGCCGTAGGTTGGTTGGTCCTTGGCTCCGCAGCGCTGATGGCGTTCCAGCCGTACATCCGGCGGGCCCTTGCCGCCCGGCCGCGATCCGACGACCAAGGATTGACCACTGTCACAGCACTTTTCGTGGCACAGTTTGTCGTTGCGGTCTACGGCGGCTATTTCGCCGCGGGACTGGGCATTCTGATGCTCGCTGTCCTCGGCGTCTTCAGCCACGAGAGCCTGCATCGCGTCAACGCGCTCAAGTCCGCGCTATCCCTTGTAGTCGGTGTGGTATCGGCGGCGTTCTTCGCGATTCGGGCGCCCGTGGCGTGGACGCCCGCGCTGATCCTCGCAGGCTTCGGCCTACTCGGAGGAGTAGCAGGCGTGCGGCTCGCCAAGGTCATCCCTGCGACGCTACTGCACTACAGCGTGGTCATCGCGGGGCTGACAGTCGGCACCATATTGGTTGTACAGAACGGGATTTCATGACATTGCCACGCTCCCAAGACCTGCCAGAGCGCGAACGATTGCTGATTCGCAACGGACTCGTGCTCACCATGGACAGTGCGTCGCCTCGCCGGGCCGACGTGCTCATCGAAGGCGGGGTCATCGCCGACATCGGCACAGACCTTCGTGACCCGGGCGCCACCGTTCTCGACGCGACCGACCATCTGGTCATGCCAGGGTTCGTCGACACCCACTGGCACCTGTGGAATTCGTTGTTACGCGGCACAGTTGGCTCAGCACCCGGTCACGACTACTTCGCCGTCAAGCGCGCCTTGGCACCCCACCACGGGGTCGACGACTTCTACTGGGCGGCACGATTCGGCCTCGCGGAGGCGGTGAACGCCGGCTACACCACAGTTCACAACTGGGACCACAACGTGCGGGCCTCCGACGATGTCGACGCCAATATCGCTGCCCAGGTCGACTCCGGATTGCGCGGCCGGTTTTCCCATGGCCCAAGGGATTCCAGCGCCCCCGACGAGGCCATGGACCTCGCCGGCGTGCACACGATGCTGAAGTGCTGGACGCCGGACCGGCTCGATGGGCGCGTCAGCTTCGGTGTCGCCCTGCGCGGGCCGTATCGCACCGGGCCAGAGGTATACCGCACCGAATGGCGCACCGCGCGCGACGCCGGCCTGCCGATCACCATGCACTGCGACCGCTGCATGCGCGAAGACAACTGCCGCTCATGCGGCCTGACACTGCTGGAGGACGAGGGACTGCTGGGATCCGATGTGCAGATCGTGCACGCCGTGCACGCCTCCACGGAAGATATTGCGGCCCTGGCCCGTACGCGGACCTCGGTCTCGCTGAGTCCCGTCACCGAACTGCAGACGATGGGTTTTCCCCTCGTCTCCGAAATGGTGGCGGCGGGCGTCGCCACTTCCTTCTCCATGGACACGCTGGCGATGCCCACCACCGCCGATCCCCTCGCCGCGCTGCGAACGGTCTACTCCGTCGAGCATGCGCGCACCGGCGCCGTCAACATCAGCCCGTTCGCGCTACTGCGCATGGCGACCGTGGAGGCGGCCCAAGCCCTGGGTTTCGGCGACGTCACCGGTTCGCTGGAAACGGGGAAACGCGCCGACGTCATCTTGATCCGCCACGACCTCAACCTGCTGCCCACCGGCGACCCCTACGACGCGCTGGTCCTGTACGGCCGCGCCGACAACGTCCGCACCGTGATCGCCGACGGCCGCGTCCTCAAGCGTGACGGCGAGCTGACCCAGCCGTCCGCCCAGTCCATCGGCCGTACCGCACAGCAACGCCGCGACGCAATCGTTGCCCGCGCCCGCGCTGCCGGTGACTGGCCCTTCTGACCCAGCCGACAACAACCCGAATGGTCGCCATGAAGACGAAACAGCCTGTCCCCGTATCCAATCTGGCTCCCCTGACCAGCAAGACGGCCTGGGCCATGTTCGCGGTGCTGTTGTTGGCCTACTCGGTCAACGCGATGGACCGGATGATCTTTCCCGTCCTGCTCACCGACGTCCGCGCCGAGTACGGGTTCGGGTTGTCGCTTGCCGGACTGCAGTCGACGATGTTCGCGCTCGGGATGGGCCTGACAGGTATCCCGCTCGGCTATGCCATGCAACGGTTTCCGCGCAAACGGATCATCGTCACCGGCACGCTGCTGTTCTCCGCAGCCACCTGCCTCACGGTGGTCAGCGTCGGATTCGCCGACATGTTGTTGTGGCGCGTCTTGTCAGGTGTTGGCGAAGCCATGCAGCTTGGCGCGATCCTGACCGTCGCCGCGACAGCGTTTCCCCGGCACCGCGGCCTTGCGATCGGCGCGGTGAACATGGCGTTCGCCCTGGGCTCGGTGGTCGGTCCACTGCTCGGTGTCGCGTTGATGAACCACTACGGCACATGGCGGGCACCCATGATCGCGTTCGCCGCCATCGGCATCGGCCTTGCCGCGGCGGTGAGTTGGATGGTCTCCCCCCGCCTCACCGAACGCAACCCAGCCGCTGCCGCGTCGTCGGGCTCGGCGTATCACAGCGGTGGCGCCACCAGTCTGCTCGCGCGCAATCCGATCCTGCTCGCGGTGATCACGGCGTTGTTCGGGCTCATCGACTTCGCCTACATCGGCATGTACGCAACGTTTCTGCGTGAGCACCATGGCTTCAGCGCCGGCGATGCTGGCTTCGCCGTCAGCCTTTCCGGGCTCGCCGCGTTCGCCTCACCGCTCGGCGGCTGGCTGGTTGACCGGCTCGACCCCAAACGTGTGCTCGCCGGCCTCAGCCTGGCCCAAGCGATCGCCGGGATGGCGCTGTTCGCCGGTCCGGCCAACCTGTCGTGGCAGTCGGGCTGGTCGTTCGTGTTCGGGCTGATCGCCAGCAGCGGGCTCTACGTCGCGCTCGCGTCGTCGATGGTCAAGAGCATGCACGAGGATCACGCAGGCCCCGCGTCGGGAATGTTCATCACCTGCATCTATGTCGCCGCGGCGTTCGCCGGCCTGCTCTACAGCTGGCTGGTCAACGCGAGCTCGTGGACGATCGCGGGCCTGGTGCAGATCAGCGGGCTTTCGGTGGTCTGCATCGTGCTCGCGCTCTCGCTGCGACGCGCCCAGTTCAGCACCATCGTCATGTCAACGGAGAGGTAATAGTCAAATGGCTCAACCACTTTGGGAACTGCCCCAGACCAGCGTCGCTGTGCACGCAAGCGAGCAGCGCTTCCCGGTCCGGCGAATCTACTGCGTGGGCCGAAATTACGTCGACCACATTCGCGAGATGAAGGAGGGCGACGAGCGCGACGACCCGTTCTTCTTTCAGAAACCCCCCGACGCCGTGGTGTGCACCGGCGACAGCGTGCCCTACCCGCCGTTCACCACGGAGCTGGAGTTCGAGGGTGAGCTCGTGGTGGCCATCGGAGCCGAAGGCGGCGGCGTATACGGATACGCCGCAGGCATCGACCTGACCCGCCGCGACCGTCAACGAGAGTGCCGCGCCCAGATGCGCCCATGGGAGGCCGGCAAATCCTTCGACCACTCCGCGCCCTGCGGACCGATCACCCCCGCCGACGAGTACCGGACCGACGGCCACGGCCAACTCCTCCTCACCGTCAACGGCGCCCCCCGTCAGAAAACGTCGCTTGACCTGATGATCTGGAACGTTCCCGAAATCATCGCTCAGCTGTCGCATCAGTACCGGCTCATGCCAGGAGACCTGATCTATACGGGAACGCCCGCCGGAGTCGGGTCGCTGGTGTCCGGCGACACCGTCAGCGTCCACATCGACGGACTGCAACCGCTCACCATCACGATCGACTGACACCCAACACCAGGAGGAACGATGCTGCCCACCGAACGAATCGATTACAGCGCGATTGCCGATCGCCCCCCGCGCCGGCTACCCGGCGGGAAACGGCTTGCGGTGTGGCTGATCGTCAACGTCGAGGAGTGGTCGCCAACCGACCCGATGCCACGCACCGTGCTCAGCCCGCCCGCAGGAGGTGTCCCCTCCCCGGACATCCCCAACTGGTGCTGGCACGAGTACGGCAACCGTGTCGGTTTCTGGCGGTTGCTCAAAGTCCTCGACAAGCACCGCATCCCCGGCGTACTGGCGATCAACGGCAGCGCGATCACCAGCTACCCCGCGATCACGGCCGCGGCGATCGAGCGAGGCTGGGAGTTCGTCGGACACGGCTTCGGCCAGAAGAACATGCAGAAGGTAGCCGACGAACGCGCCGACATCGCGGACACCACCAAGGCGATCATCACGGCAACCGGAACGCGGCCACGCGGCTGGCTGGGACCCGGCCTCACCGAAACCTGGGAAACGCCCGACATCCTGGTCGAGGAAGGCTATGAATACGTCTGCGACTGGGTGCTCGACGACCAGCCGGTTCAATTACGCACGCGTACAACACCTATCACCAACATTCCTTACACGCAGGAATGCAACGACGTCGCGATGATGCTCATCCAGCACCACTCCGCGCAGGAGTACCGCAGGCGCGCCATCGATCAGTTCGATCAGCTCTATGCCGACGCGCAGGAGTCGGCGCGGGTGATGGCGCTCGTCGTCCACCCGTACATCATGGCGGTCCCCCACCGACTGAAATACCTCGACGAAGCCCTCCACCACATCGCCGGCCACGACGACGCCGTTTTCATGACAGGTTCGGAGATACTCGACTGGCACCTCGGCACCACCTGACGAGTCAGAGCGGCGTCCGGATCCGTTGGGCACACCCCTGGCATTAGGTTGTACGCATGACTCAGACGGTGCGCGGTGTGATTTCACGGAAGAAGGGTGAGCCGGTCGAGGTGGTGGATGTGGTCATCCCCGCTCCCGGGCCGGGCGAGGTCGTCGTCGACATCCTGGCCTGCGGGGTGTGCCACACCGACCTGACCTATCGCGAGGGCGGTATCAACGACGAGTTCCCATTCCTGCTCGGCCATGAGGCCGCGGGCACCGTGGAATCGGTAGGAGCGGGCGTGACGAACGTCGAACCAGGCGATTTCGTGATCCTGAACTGGCGCGCGGTGTGCGGGCAGTGCCGGGCCTGCAAACGCGGGCGACCGCATCTGTGCTTCGACACCTTCAACGCCGAGCAGAAGATGACGCTGACCGACGGCACCGAGTTGACCCCGGCGCTTGGCATCGGGGCGTTCGTCGACAAGACGCTGGTGCACGAGGGCCAGTGCACGAAGGTCGACCCCGCCGCGGATCCCGCGGTGGCCGGGCTGCTGGGCTGCGGCGTGATGGCAGGCATCGGCGCGGCGATCAACACCGGCGCGGTCACCCGCGACGACACCGTCGCCGTGATCGGCTGCGGCGGCGTCGGTGACGCTGCGATCGCGGGCGCGGCGCTGGTCGGCGCCAAGCGGATCATCGCGGTGGACACCGACAACAAGAAGCTGAACTGGGCGCGCGAATTCGGGGCCACCCACACCATCAACGCCAAAGAGCTCGATGCGGTCGAGACCATCCAGGACCTCACCGACGGCAACGGCGCCGACGTCGTCATCGACGCGGTCGGCCGACCGGAAACGTGGAAGCAGGCATTCTATGCCCGCGATCTCGCGGGAACCGTTGTGCTGGTGGGTGTCCCGACTCCAGACATGAAGCTGGAGATGCCGCTGATCGACTTCTTCTCCCGCGGCGGATCGCTGAAGTCCTCATGGTACGGCGACTGCCTTCCCGAGCGTGACTTCCCCACCCTGATCAGCCTGTACCTGCAGGGCAGGCTGCCGCTGGAGAAGTTCGTCTCCGAACGCATCACGCTCGATGACATCGAGGACGCGTTCGAAAAGATGCACGGCGGCGACGTACTTCGCTCGGTTGTGGTTTTCAAATGAGCGGCGGTCCGATCGAGCGCGTCGTCACCCATGGCGTGTTCGAACTCGACGGCGGCAGTTGGGAAGTCGACAACAACATCTGGGTGGTCGGCGACGATACAGAGGTGGTGGTTTTCGACGCCGCCCACGACGCGGGCCCCATCGTGATGGCCGTCGGGGGGCGGCACGTGAAGGCGGTGGTGTGTACCCACGGCCACAACGACCACGTGACCGTCGCCCCCGAACTCGGCGAGGCCTTGGACGCGCCCGTGCTGATGCATCCCGCAGACGACATGTTGTGGCGAATGACGCATCCGGACAACGATTTCCGCTCAGTCGACGACGGCGACACCCTGACCGTCGGCGGCCTTGAACTGCGGGCTCTGCACACCCCAGGGCATTCACCGGGATCGGTCTGCTGGCACGTACCCGACCTCAATGCGGTGTTCAGCGGCGACACCCTTTTTCAGGGCGGGCCTGGAGCCACTGGCCGGTCATACTCCGACTTCGGAACCATCCTGGAATCCATCTCGGGCCGGCTCGGCAAGCTGCCAGGCGACACCGTGGTCTACACCGGCCACGGCGACACCACCACCGTCGGTGACGAGATCGTGCACTACGACGAATGGGTCGCCCGCGGCAGTTAGCCCACTCGCCGCAGCTAGGTCTCCAGGATGCGGCGCTTCTCGGCTTCGAATTCCTCATCGGTCAGCGCGCCGGAATCCCGCAGCGCCGCCAGGTTCTGGAGTTGCTGGATGCGGATGCCCTGATCGCTCGGCGTGTAGCTGGCGGTGGGCGGTGGCACGGTGTTCCACGTGGTGTCGCCGATGTTCAGCAGCTCATGGGGCGCCAGCGGCCTGGCCCTCTTGCCGGACTTGGCCGACCAGGCCAGCGCGCCGAACAGCTCGAGCAGCCCCATCACGAATAGGCCACCGAAAGCCCATGGCAGCCAGCCGTACGAGCTGTCGTGGCCGAACGCGAGCCGCGGGCTGATGTAGCCGTTGATGTTTCCGTCGGTGGTGATGTCGTAGGTACCCGTCTGCGGAATCTGCACCACCCAGATGCGCACCCTGGTGTCGCTGTTGACTGTCGTTGTGCCACCGATGTTTTCGGTAACCTGTGGTTCTGGTACTCCGACAGGAGGGTCGATGCTCAACCCCAGCTCCGGGATCGGAAAGCCGCTGTTCGGGCTGCCGGTGACCATCGTGTGGAAGCTGACCGTCACCTCACCCGCAGGCAGGTGCAGGCTGCTCGAGCCCGGGATCGGTACCTCGCCGTATGCGTTGTACTTGTCGAAGACGAACGCATTCAGAACCATCACGGCGACGAATCCGATGATCGACACGATCAGCGTCAAGACGGCCACGGCGACGGCGACCCGCGGCGCGAACCTAGTCATCCGCGAAGTCTGTCACGCCTCGGTTTGTGCTGCCGCACCAATGAGCCAGGTAACCAGCCCGACGCGCAGACCTTCGGCGAACCGTTCGCCGGGATCGGGGAACCCGATTTCGGCGATCGCCGCTCGCACCGGCTCGGTGGGCACCGAGAACGGATACATGCCTGCGGTCAGGGTCAGCGCGCCTTCGGCGAAGAACGCCGTGGACTCCGCCGGTAGCCACGGCAGGTGACCAGCCACCAGTTGTGCGAGGGCGCCGATCTTCTCCATCGCACTCGCCTTGAAGTCGCGAGCGAACTCACGCGAGATGTTGCGTTCGAGCACTCCGGCCATCGAGCCGATGAGCTCGCACAGCAGCGGCCGTTCCACCAGCGAGTCCGCGATCCCTGTCGCAACCCGAATCTCGTTGGCATATCCAGCCTTACCAGCGCGCGGCCGGCCCAGCCGCCTTTCGACGTCGCCGAGCCACGCAGCGAACTCCTCCTCGAGCACCTCCAGGAAGATCGCCTCGCGACTGTCGAAGTAGCGCAACACATTCGACTTGGCCAGCCCCACGCGGTGGGATAGCTCGCGGAGGCTGATGTCTGCGACGTTCTTCTCGGCGAGCATCTCCCTGGCGACCGCCATGATCGCCGCGCGCCTGGCCGCCATCTGTTCTGGCCGGCGGGCGCGCTGAAACGACATCACAACTGACAGAGATTATCAGACCAATGGGCTCTTGTTATCAGCCCAGTGGTTCGTTATTGTTCGGTTATCCATTCGATAGGAGAAGCCCATGCCCCGCAGCGCGCTCACCGTCACCGTTCCCGACCTGTCCGGGAAGCTGGCGGTTGTCACCGGCTCCAATTCCGGTTTGGGCCTCGGCCTCGCCACCCGGCTGGCCGCAGCCGGCGCGGACGTCATCATGGCGATCCGCAACCGAACAAAGGGTGAAGCCGCGGTCGAGCAGATCCGCGCGACCGTGCCTGCCGCGAAACTCACCATCAAAGCGCTGGACCTCGCCTCGCTGGCCAGCGTCGCCGCGCTCGGCGAGGAGCTCAAAGCCGAGGGCAGGCCGATCGACATCCTGATCAACAACGCAGGCATCATGCAGCCACCGGAGCGCGAGACCACCGCCGACGGCTTCGAGCTTCAGTTCGGGTGCAACCACCTGGGCCACTTCGCGCTGACGGGTCACCTCCTCCCCCTGCTGCGCGCCGCCGACGGCGCACGGGTGATGTCGTTGAGCAGTTCGGCGCAACGGTTTGGCGGCATCAACTTCGACGATCTGCAGTGGGAGAAGCGTTACAACGCGACACGGGCGTACGCGCAGTCCAAATCCGCGAATCTGATGTTTGCGCTGGAGCTGGACCGGCGAAGCCGGCAGGCAGGGTGGGGCATTATCTCGAACTCGGCGCATCCGGGTCTGTGCAAGACGAACCTGCAGCTGAGCGGGCCGTCGCAGGGCAAGGACAGCCCCACCCTGCTGGAACGCTTCTACCGGGTGAGCCGGCAGGTCACGCCGTTCATGTGGCAGGACATCGATGAGGGCATTCTGCCCGCGCTCTATGGCGCAACCTCCAAGGACGCAAAAGGCGGCGCGTTCTACGGGCCCCGCGGCATCCTCGAACTCGCGGGCGGCGGCGTCACCGACGCCAAGATCTTGGCTCGGTCTGCCAACGAGGCCGATTGCCGCAGGCTCTGGGAGATTTCCGAACAGCTGACCGGAGTGACGTACTCCGCGTAACCGGTCTACCGTCGAGGTGTGCCCGAGTCCAGCATCGTCGTACGACCTGAACCGATGGAAAGCGAGTCGTACACCGCCAATTCACGGCTGCAGGCCGCCGGACTGCGGCCCGCGATCGCGATCTTCGAGCAGGCCGCGGCGGTCGTTCCGTTGCCGACACCGCCGCAACCGATTGTTATCGCCGATTACGGCGCGGCCACGGCGCACAATTCGCTGTTGCCAATCGGTGCCGCAATCGCAGTGCTGCGCAAGCGCACCCGGCCCGAACATTCCATCCTCGTAGCCCACACCGACGTTCCTGACAACGACTTCACCGCGATGTTCCGGACCCTCTCCGACGACCCGGATAGTTACTTGCGCAAGGACACTGCGACATTCGCCTCGGCGGTTGGACGCTCGTTCTACTCGCAGATCGTCCCGTCCAACAGTGTGAACCTCGGCTGGAGTTCGTGGGCGATCCAATGGCTGAGCCGCGTGCCCGCGCCGATCCCCGACCACCTGCAGGTGGCCTACAGCAGCGATGAGGACGTCCGCGCGGCTTACGCCAAACAGGCCGCACGCGACTGGCACGAGTTCATCGCGTTCCGCGGTAGGGAATTGTGCCCCGGCGGCCAGCTGGTGGTGATGACCGTGGCGCACGGCGAGGAGGGCGAGTTCGGGTTCCGCCCGTTGCTTTCCGCGCTGATGGACACCATCGGCGAACTGGTGGCAGGCAAGCTGCTCAGCGAGGATGAGGTACATCGGATGTGCATTCCGATGGTCACGCGCAACAAAGCAGACTTTTTGGCCCCATTCGCGCCCAAGGGCCGGTTCGAGCAGCTCGAAATCGAGCACCTCGAAATCTTCAATGCCGAAGACCGGTTCTGGACGCAGTACCAATCGGACGGGGACGCAGAGGCTTTCGGGATGCAGTGGGTGGCGTTCCTGCGGGCGTCGGTGTTCCCGATACTGGGCAGCGCGCTCGAGGGCGGTATCGCCGATCCGCGGGCGGAGCAGTTCTTCGATCAGCTGGAGGCCGGGGTGGCGACGCGGATGGCCGCGGCACCGGCACAGATGCAGATTCCGCTGGCTCATCTGGTGCTGACCAAAAGGGTGGCAAAATCTCATCGAGCCTAGGCAATTTGGCCACTCCTCGGATCGGCGCCCGGGTGGCTGAATTGGGGTATGACCATCGATGTCACCACACCGATCGGCCAGGCCGCCCTCGAGCTCGTTCGGGCTTCCGAGTCGATAACCATCGCGAACCACAGCATCCGCAGTTGGTTGTTCGCCGACCGGTTGGCCCAGCACCGCGGGCTGCGGGCCGGCGAGGACTACGACGGCGATGCACTGTTCTATGCCACGGTTCTGCACGACATGGGCCTCAGCCCGAGCGGCCTGCGGCGACCTGACCGGTTCGAAGTGGCAGGGGCAGACGTCGCCGCCGAGTTCCTCGATTCCCATGGCGTGCAGGCCGACACGATCGAGACCGTGTGGGAGGCGATCGCGCTTCATTCCTCATTTGGCATCGCGTCACGGCGCGGGCTCGTGTGTCAGCTCTGCCACGGGGGCATCATGCTCGACTTCGGGGCCGGCTCTGAGTTTCTGTCCGATGAGGATGGCGCCGCAATCCACGCCGATCTCCCCCGACTCGCCCTCGGCACCACGCTGACGAGCGAAATCGTCGCCCAGGCCGAGCTGGAGCCGTCGAAACGTCCGCCAGCGTCGTTGGGAGAAGTGCTGTTTCGCAGCGCTCACGGCATCACCGACCACCCGTTCGCCGACGGCCGGTGGGGTGATTGACCCGCAGTCAGCCGGCTATGCGCTCACGAAAAGTGTTGCGGTAGCTCTGCGGTGGCACCCCGGTGAGCCTGCGGAACTGCTCACGAAAATTCGCAGGAGAGGTGAACCCCACCTCGCGTCCAATGCGCTCCACTCCGTACGACGTGGTCTCGAGCAGCTGTTGGGCGTGGCGCACCCGCACACCGGTGAGCCATTGCATCGGCGTCTGCCCTGTCTCGCCCTGAAAACGGCGGTTGAGGGTGCGGACGCTGACGGCCGCGCGCTCAGCGATGTCCCGCAGCGTCAACTCGCGATGCGCCTCATTCTCGATCCAGGCCAGCACGTCGTCGAGTTCAGTGCGTTCGGCAATCTGCATGGCGGCCGGGCGATTTCGCACGATGAACTGAGCCTGCCCACCGCTTCGGTGCAACGGCGCCACACAGACCCGCGCGGCATCGGCGGCCACCGCCGATCCGTAGTCGCGCTGGACCATGTGCAAGCACAGATCGAGCCCGGCCGAGGCGCCCGCCGACGTCAACACCTGACCTTCGTCGACGTAGAGCACGTCGGGGTCCAGATCCACGGCCGGAAACCGCGCGCGGAACACCTCGGTGCCCAGCCAGTGCGTCGTCGCGCGCCGTCCGTCCAGGATGCCCGCCTCGGCGAGCGTGAACGCCCCCGCGCAGATCGAGGCCACCCGGATGCCCGCCGCGACAGCCTCGCGCAGCGCGGTCAGCACACCGTCGGGCACCGGCGCGGTCACGTCGTACCGGCCCGCGACGACAATGGTGTCCGCCCTGGCGAGTGCATCGATGCCATGTTCGGTGACGATGCCCATCGGCCCGGCCGTCACGACGGGTTCGGTGCCACAGATCAGCACGTCGTAACCCGGTGCGCCGCTGGGCAATTGGACTCTGCCGAACGCTTCGATCGGCATCGTCGCATCGAGCGCAATGGTGTCGGGCATGACAAGAACCGCCACGGTGTGCATGGCGCCGAGCCTACACCCGCGCTGGCAATATCTCAGCGATAGGCGGCGATCTGGCCACTGTCGTAGCGCGGCGGCTTCCCCGACGATGTCCTTGTGTACGCACAGATCGTGTTGTTCGACGGGTTCGATCCGCTCGATGTGATCGCGCCCTTCGAGGTGCTCGCCGCCGGCAGTGAGGCGGTTTCAGGCGCGCTGACCGTCGAGCTGGTCTCCGCGCAGGGGCCGCGACCCGTGGTGAGCGGGACACGCGGCCTGGTTCTGCACGCCACCGCCCTGCTCGACCCTGCGAAGCCGGGCTACGTCCTGGTGCCGGGCGCGTCCGGCCCGATCGAGGGTGATCCTGACGATGTCGAGACGATTCCGGTGCTTCTTGCCCGCTTCGGCGAGACCGCTGCGGCTCCCTTGATGCGCCAGGCGATGGCCAATCCCGACGTCACGGTCGCGACGGTCTGCGGCGGCTCACTCGCGCTGGCGATGGCCGGTCTGATCGAGGGCCGCAACGCGGTCACGCACGTGCTCGGGCTCGACGTGCTGGAGGCCACCGGCGTCAACGTGGTGCGGGCGCGGGTGGTCGACGACGGTGACCTGGTGACGGGCGGCGGCGTCACATCGGGTTTGGACGTGGCCCTGCACCTATTGGAGCGCAGCTACGGCCCGCGCGTGGCCATCGCCGTCGAGGAACTGTTCGAATACGAGCGACGGGGAACGGTATGGACCTGATCGGCGAATGGGATGTGACGATCAAGACCCCCATCGGCTCCCTGCAGGTCCTCTACACGTTCGCCGACGACTCGGGCGTACTCACCGGCGTCGCAACCGGTAAGGGCGAGACCGTGCCGTTGCACGACATCACCGTTGCAGCACAACGGGTTACGTGGCGACAGTCGGTGACGAAGCCCATGCGGCTCAATCTCGACTTCGACGTGACGGTTGACGGCGACCGGCTGACCGGCCATTCGAAAGCCGGGCGGCTGCCACGTTCCGCCGTTACGGGTGCGCGACGTTAGCGACCGACTCGGACGGAATCGCTTCGACCAGAACGGGTTCCCCTGATTCCTTCCGGCCAGGCAACAATAGGTAGAGGCCCCCGGCTAGGGCCGCACCGACAAACCATGCCAGCCACGAGTACTCGTGCCACGCGGGCACCACCGCGATCGGGACGCTGAATGCCGACGACACAAGCAGACTCACCACTGCGCGGGGATTGAACCCGCGCCGATAGTGATACCGGCCCAGCGGCGAATCCGTGTAGAGGTCCTCCACGACGACATGCCGCTTCCTGCTGAAGTAGTCGACCATGATGATCGCGAATATGGGTCCCAGCAGGCCGCCCATCGCGCCGAGGAAGTACGTCACCGCGACCGGCGACGAATACAGCTTCCACGGCATCACCACCACCGCAAGCACGCACGTGATCAGGGCACCACGGGTGAACGTGATGCGCTTGGGGAACACATTGGCGAAATCATAGGCAGGCGAGACGAGATTGGCGACGATGTTGATACCCAGGGTCGCCAGCACGAACAGCAGCACGCCAGCCGCGATGAGCACCCTGTTCTGCGACTCCTGCAAGATCTCGGTCGGCTCGGTGATCAACCGGCCGTACAGCGCGTATCCGGCGACGGCGACCGCGGCGACGGTAGCTGAGAAGAACAACCCGTTGATCGGCAGGCCCCAGAAGTTACCGCGCCTGACCGAATTCGGTGAAGACGAAAAGCGGGTGAAGTCACAGAGATTCAGAAACAACGGAGCGTGGATGGTGAACGTCGCGAACGCGACCGCAATGATTTTGCCCACCGTGGCTCCAGTGCCGAGACCGGTGGCACCCATGTTGAAGTCCAGCCGTCCCCATGCCTGCGCAACCAGCACGATCGCGAGCACAGCCATCAGTACCGACACGATCGCTCCTGCCCAGTTCTGCACCCACCGGATCAACTCCATCCCGTGGGTGACGACGAGCAGCTGCAGTGCCCACACCCCGAGGAAGCAGAACCAACTGAGCGGCGACAAGCCCAGGAAACCCCCAGACGCCAGGTCGACGAGGTCCGGGTCCAGCGCGAGCACCAGCACCACCACCGCCTGGCCCGCCAGGTATGTCTGGATCCCGTACCACGCGATCGCGATCGCCCCACGCACGAGCGCGGGAATGTTCGCGCCGTAGATGCCGAAGCTGACCCTGGCGAAGACCGGGAACGGCACGCCGTAGCGCTGTCCGATGTTGCCGATCAGTTGCGCGGCGAAAAACATCAGCGAGAAACCCGCGACGATACCGATCAGGGCCTGCCAGACCGGCAACCCGACGAGAAACATCCCGGCAGCGGCCGTATACACGCCGATGTTGTGCAGTGCCGCGAACCAGACGGCGGTGATGCTGTACGCACCCCACGTCCGGTGTTCTGCCGGCTTGAGGTCGTCGTTGAACAGGCGATTGCTCGTGAACACAGGTACCCTTTCGCATCGCGACTGAACCGTCTTAGACGGTTCTGTGACGAGCATCGCACAACGGCGCGGAGAAGGGAACCGTCTATGATGGTTCATATGCCCAATGCTTCAAAAACCGCAGGCGGCTCGGATGCGGACCAGTTCCGGCTGGACAACCCGGATCTCGGCTTTCGATTCACCGCCACACTGTCGGACCGGCATGGCCGCACCCAGGAGCGGCTCACCACCCCGGCGGGACTCGCCAAGTGGCTGGCCGCCAACGACCTGCTCTTCACCGGCGCCGAGCCGACACCGAGGCATCTCGCGACGGCTCATCAACTGCGCGAGGCGATCCACCGCACCGGTGTGGCGATCTCCTCTGGCCACCGCGCCCCGCGCGCGGACGCCAAGATCCTGAACACCGCCGCGACCCGCGGTCACTATGTGCAGCAACTGAATTCCCGTGGCGTGGCCGAGTTCCAGGCCGTCGGCGCCGACCCGTTCGACGATGCGCTGAGCGTCATCGCGAGCCATGCGATTTCCGTACTGGGCGGCGAGCGCAGCCAGTTCGTCAAGTCATGCGAATGGCGGGACTGCCAGGGACTTTTCATCGACACCAGCCGCGGATTCAACCGGCGCTGGTGCTCGATGAACTATTGCGGTAACCGCGCCAAGAAGACCGCCATCCGGCAGCGTGCCGCACGCTAAGAACAAGACGAACCGTCTAAGCCAGTTCGCAATTCTTCGCGATGTGTGCGATCCTGACATGGAACTGTCTTAGACGGTTCACATCGGAGAAGACCTGCCACTCGTGAGAGGCAAGAGACATGCAGAATCGACAGACCCGCGTCGCCGTGCTGGGCACCGGGATCATGGGATCGCCCATCGCCCGCAACCTCGCCAAGGCGGGATTCGCCGTGCGCGCGTGGAATCGCACCGCGGCGAAAGCGCAGCCGCTGGCCAAGGACGGAGTCAAGGTGGTGTCCTCGCCCGCCGAGGCGGTCACCGAGGCCGACGTGGTGCTGACCATGCTCACCGACGCCGACGCGGTGTTGTCCAGCATGACCGCGGCCCTTCCTGCGCTGCCGAAGACAAGCGTCTGGATTCAGGCCAGCACCGTCGGTGAAGGGATCGACGACCTGATCGCGTTCGCCGACAAACATTCCATCGCGCTCGCGGACGCGCCGGTGCAGGGCACCCGTCAGCCCGCGGAGGAAGGCAAGCTGCTCGTCCTGTGCGCCGCAGAACCGAAGGTGCGCGCACGGCTGGAGCCGGTGTTCGACGTCATCGGATCGCGCACCTTCTGGGTCGACGAGACTTCGTCCGGTGGCACGGCGAGCCGACTCAAACTCGCCACCCACACCTACGTCGGCGCGCTGACGCACGCTGTCGGGGAAGCGCTCTCGATGGCAACCGCGCTGAATGTCGACTCCCAGTTGTTCGTGGACGCGATGGCCGGTGGACCGCTGGACTGCGCGTTCATGCAGAGCAAGGCCGAGGTGATCCGCAAGGGTGACTACCCCGCCTCCTTCACGGTGACCAACTCGCTCAAGGACGCCCACCTGGTGCTCGACGCGGCCAAGCGCCACAACGTCGAGCTCGACTGCACCCGCGCGGGGTTGGAGCGCTATGAGCGGGTCGCCGCTGCCGGACACGGCGAGGCCGACATGGCCGCGACGTATCTGGCCAGCTTCATTCCCCAGTCGGCCAACGCATTTGACCGACACACCTTCGACCACATCGGCATTCCGACCTCCGAACGCCACGAGGGTGAGGTTTATGTCGAAGCGACCAAGGTCTGGTTGACCAGTCCGCGCGATCATCCGGCCAACGTCGAATGGCTGCGGTACGAACCCGATACCGATGTGCCCGTGCAGGTTCGCGACTGCCCGCACGTCGCGTACCGCGTCGTGGACATCGAAGAAGCCGTCGTCGGCCACCACGTACTGATGGACATCTTCGAGATCGGTGATGGTTTCGCCAAGATCGCCTTCATCCTGTACGAAGGCGCCGTTGTGGAGTTCATGCAGTACCGCAACCCGGACGAAACGGGATGGATCAAGTGAGCCGGCGGCGCGATGCGCTGCCGATGCTCGTAGGGAGGCCGCTTATCGCGCTGCTGTTCGTGCACTCGGGCCGGCGGGTATTCGCCGATCCCACGGGGCCGACGGCCAAGCTCCGGGACTTCGCGGGCTCGCGGCCTCTCGCACCGTCATCAGCGCGACTGCTCGTCCGGCTCAACGCGGCGATCATGGTGATCGCAGGCGGCGCACTGGGTTTCGGGGTCGCGCCTCGCGCTGCAGCATGGGTATTGCTGCTGGCGCTGCAGCCGACAAACGTTGTCGGTCACGACTTCTGGGCCCGCTCGGATCCGAACGACAGATCCAAGGAGCTCGGCGCGTTCATCACCAATCTGGCGGTGACGGGCGGGTTGGTTACGGCTGCATCTCGTACGCGCCGTCGTACGCCTTGACCCGCTCCCACACCCGGCCGAACCGCTCGGCGTCGGGCACCGGTTTGCGGATCGCGCCGACGGCCCACTCCTGCTGAGCGGGCGTCGACGACGGCTTACCGTGCAGCGCGACGGCGTACATGCTGAAGTCACGCACCTGGAAGTCGAAGATCTGGTCCACCATGTCGGAGTCAAGACCGCTCAACGCGGCCTGCTCCAGGATCAACTGTCCGTAGACGATCAGCGAGAACAAGTGCCCGACGTTGAGCAGGAAATCCAAGTCCTTCTGCTGCTCGGCATCGGGTGCGGCGGCGAGGAGTAGCTGTTTGAATGCTCGGGCCTGCTCGTAGAACCGCGCGACGTTCGGGATGTGCGCGTGCTCCTCGTAGACAGGCGTCCAATCGGCGAACTGCACCTTGCCCGCTCCGCGAGTCGGTCCCTGGTTCCAGAAGAAGACGTCGTCGGCCGCGTCGTTGCGGGTCGGAATCGCAGGATATTCCTTGGGATTGAGCATGTAGTTCGGCATGAACTTGAGCACAAGGCCGACGTTGACGTGCACGGTGCCCTCCAGCCGAGGGAGGCAGCCGATCAGTTGGGCGACCTCGCGGAACATCGTGTTCTTCTCGTAGCCCTTGGCGGCGATCACGTCGTGCAGCGACCGCATCACCGTCTCACCCTCCATGGTGACCTTGGCCTTGGTCATCGGGTTGAACAGCAGGTACCGCCGGTCGTCGAGGCTGGCGCCGCGGAAGTAGTCGACGGCGCGCTGACTGAACAGCTTCATCGCGACCAGCCGTGCGTAGGCGTCGACGAAATTGGCGCGCACGTGGCTGAAGTCGGTGACAGGGTTGCCGTACAGGATGCGGTTCTGTGCGTGCGTGATGGCCTCGTAGAAGGCGTGCTCGGTCATCCCGATCGAAGCGGAACACAAATTGAACTTGCCGACGTTCACCGTATTGAGCGCTGCCGCAAAGGCTTCCACGCCGGTATGCAGGATGTCCTCGGCACGCACCGGGTAGTTCTCCAGGCGGAACGTGCTCACGTAGATCTGCATGTGCACGACATTGCCGATCAGGTGGTAGTTCTCGTGCCGGCTGTCGGCGGCAAAAAAGACGTATGCGTCCCCGGTGTCCTGGCCCTCGGCGTCGTCGCGCCGTGCGAACACCGACACCAGGCTCGCGACGTTGCCGTTGCCGATGTAGTACTTCTCCCCCGACGCCCGGTAGAGGATGCCGTTGGCCCGGTCCTCCGCACTGGCAGGCGTCAGCACCATGTCGGTGTTGTAGACGTCGGCGCCGTGCTCTCGCTCGGACAACCCGAAAGCCATCACCTCGCCTGCCTCGAGGTCGTCGGCGGCCCTGAGTTTGGCGTCCTTGTTCTCGCTCTGCCAGACCGGCCCGAGCCCGAGGATGGTGACCTGCTCGGTGTACCAGTACGTCAGCCCGTAAAAGCCGAGGATCTCGGCCAGCGCGGCGTTGCGTGCGGCGTCCCAGCGCTTGTTCGGGTTGCCGTCGGCGAACTCCGAGGGCGTGAGGAACGTCGCGAACAGCTTCTCGCGCTTGACGAAGTCGACGAAGTCGGCGGGCCACTGGGCGGTGAGGTCATCGTCGAGGATCCGCTTCTTGCCCTGCCCCTCGAACCAGTCGATCGTCGCGCGCAGCAGCCGCCGCGTCTCGGCGTCGAACTGCTGCGGGTCGTACGTGTTCGGATCGAAGAGCAGGCCGTCCGTCTGGGTCATGGCGGCCAGCCTAGGGCGGCGGCGGCTGGATGGGCGCCGGAACGAACGGCAGGCCCGGGATCGTCTCGTAGGGCAGGGTCGGGATCAGTGGCGGCTGGGTCGTCGGCGGCGGCTCGGTGGTCGGCGGCGGTGGTGGCGGCTCGGTTGTCGGCGGGGGTGGTGGCGGAGGCTCGGTCGTCGGAGGTGGCGGTGGCGGCGGCGCCTGCGTCACCGTGACACGTGGAGGCGGCGCCTGCCGCGTCACCGTCCGCGTCTCGGGAGGCGGGGCCTGCGTCACCGGCGGCGGTGCCGGTGGCGGCGGTGCGGCCGTCGTGGTCGGGGTGGTGGTGACCGGCTCGGTCGTCGCCGCGGGCTCCGGGGTGCTGTCGTCACGCATCACGAACAGGACCGCGAACGCGAGCACCGCGAAGGCAGCGACCACACCTGCGATCAACACGGCCGTGCGGCGGTACCACGGCGGCGGCGGCTCCTCCTGCTCCTCGTACGGTTCATGGCCGAACTGAACCTGCGGGCGCGCGTCGGTGATGCCGCCGCCCGGTGGGCTGTAGTCGTAGGGGTCGGTCGGCGCCACATCGGGGATGTCCTCGGCGTCGGACCATGCCAGGGCCGCAAAGGTGCTCGAAGCCGCGTCGCCGGGATCGGCCTCCGGCGCCATCTGCGTCGCCGCGGCGGCTGCTGCAGCGGCAGGGGCCGCCGAGGCCATCGACGTCATGCCCTCCTCTGCCGTGCCGCGCACGCCCGCAAGGCCGCCGCCGATCGCGGCGGTCAATTCGGGCTGCGCGGTGGTGATGACCGGCACCCGGAAGGCTTCGGACAGCGTCGTTGTGACGAACGGGATGCGGGCCCCACCGCCTGCCGATGCGACGGCGACGAGGTCCGCGGGCCGAATTCCGCTGCGCTCCACCGTTTCTTGCACGACGCCGACGAACTCGGTGAGCGGTTGGCGGATCGCGTCGTCGAGCTCGTTACGGGTCAGCCGCACATCGGTGCGGTGTCCCGGCAGCTCGGCGGCCAATGAGGTGACCGCTGTTGTGGACAGCCGCTCCTTGGCGCCGCGGCACTGCGCTCGCAACCGGCTCAGCGACCCGATCGCCGACGTGCCGGACAAATCGATGGTGCCCGCCGCGGACAGGTCGTTGATGACGTGGGTCAACAGCGCCTGGTCGATCAGATCGCCGGACAGGTCGGGATGACGAACGGTCGGCGCGATGGGAGTGAACCCGTTGGCGGCATCGACAAGGGTGATGCTGGTGCCGGTGCCACCGAAGTCGCACAGCGCGATCACGCCGCGGGTGGGCACGCCCGGATCGTGCTGCAGCGCGGTCAGCGCCGCGACGGCGTCAGAGACCACCGGAGCCGGTTTGGGCCTGGCAAACTCCGGGTGCGCGGCAAGCGCGTTGCGCAGCCCCTCGACGGCGCTCTGCCGCCAGTGCGCGGGGTACGTCACGCCGACCGTATCGGCAGCCGGCTGGCCGCGGCCGACGGCGACGAGCATGGCCCGCAGCGCGTCGGCGATCAGCGAGTCGGCGCGATGGGTCGATCCGTCGGAGGCCACGATGCCCACCGGGTCACCAACGCGGTCGACGAAGTCGGTGATGATCAGGCCGCGTTCGGTGAGGTTGGGGTTTTCGCTCGGCACGCCGACCTCGGGCGGCCGGTGCGGGTACAGCGTCAGCACCGCGGACCGTGTCAATGCGGTCCGTCCCACCACAACAGCGGTCAGATTGGTGGCCCCAATCGACAGCCCGACGCCCTCCGCCATGTCACCCCATTTCGAGATAAACCTTATCCGGTAGTCATTCTCGTTTGACGGGGTTTGTGTTACCTAGCGAATGGTGCCAGCACCGGGAATCAGTGGTAGATCGAGCGCAGTGACCCATCCTGGCGAAAGCTCGTTGACGGCGGGCACCGCGTTGAGGGCCCGCAGGCCGGTCGCCAGGCAGCCTGCCGCCGCGGCGTCCCGCCCTGAACCGTCGGTGAACCGGAACGCCGTCTCCTGAGAGATGCTCGGGGTGCCCTCGATGTCGACGCGGTAGACGTCGTTCTCGGTGCCCGACGGCCAGTCGGGGGCGGCATCGGCGCCGATCCTGTTGACGTGCTCCAGCTGGATGCGGGTTCGGCCCTTGTACACACCATTGATGGTGAACCGCACCGCCGCGACGTTGCCTGGCGCGATGATGCCCTTCGCGGTTTTGCGTTCGGTGGGCGTCACCCACTTGTCCCATGTGGTGGTGATTTCGTCGAGCATGATGCCCGCCGCGTGTGCGATCATGGGAACCGTTGCACCCCATGCCATTACCAGAATGTCCTGATGCTCGAGTAGCGGTCGGTAGTCGGGCGATCTGCCGATCCCCATCTCGACGTCGTAGTCGCCCTCGTAGTCGGTGTAGTCGAGCAGCTCGGACGCACGCACCGTGCGTACCTCGGAGCACAAACCCATCAGGGTCATCGGGAACAGGTCGTTGGCGAAGCCAGGGTCGATGCCGGTGGTGAAGCATGACGATTCGCCCAGCTCACAGGCCGTGGTGATGGGTTCGATCCAGTCGGGCGGGTTGAGGTGCATGGTCGGCCACACCCACGGCGTCATGGCCGTGGAGCAGACGTCGATGCCGGCCCTCAGGAAGCGGGTGAGCAGCGCGATGTTGTCGGCGGCGTGCATGGCGGTGGGGCCGTAATGCACCAGCGCATCGGGCTTGAGCGCGACGAGGGCGTCGACGTCGTCGGTAGCGGTCACCCCGACCGTAGTGCCGAGGCCGCAGATGTCGCCGACGTCGCGGCCCACCTTGCCGGGATTGCTCACGCCGACACCGACGAGGTCGAACAGTGGGTGCCCGACGATCTCGGCGATGACCATCTTGCCGACAAACCCCGTGCCCCAGACGACAACTCGCTTCTGCGATTCACTCACGGCCATTACCATAGGTGGACTCGCCGCCCGGTCGGGTAAGTCGGCGGATCTCGTCGCGAAGCTCGTTGATCTGTGCGGCCGTGGCCGCCTGATTGGCGGTGTCCTCTTCGGCGACGCGCTGCACTATCCAGGAGGCCAGTGTCGCGGTGACGATGCCGATCAGGCTGATGCCGCCGATCATCAGCGCCACGGCGATCACCCGTCCCGCGCCGGTGAGCGGTGTCAGGTCGTTGTATCCGGTCGTGACGGTGGTGATCGACCACCACACCGCGTCTCCGAAGCTGGCGATGTTGGCATCGGGGTGGTCCGCCTCGACGTCGATGATGGCCAGCGATGCGGCGTAGACGATGAGAACCGTGCCGCAGATGGTGTAGATGATGACCTTGCCCCGGATGGTGTGGCCGACCGCGCGCTGCAGCGCGGTGATCACCACCACCAGGCTGAGTAACCGCAACGGTCGCAGGAACGGCAGCACGACGATCACCAGATCGAAGAGGTTCCGGACGAACCATTTGCCCCGCGAATCCGCGAGGTACAGCCGGGCGAGGTAGTCCGCGATGAAGACGAAGTACAACGCTGCCAGCGTCGCGCCGAGCACGACGCCGCCACGACCGTCGGGATCCGCGAGTACCTGAACCGAGTAGAGGCCGAGGAATGCCATCGCCACCACGGCCAGCGGCCACTCGGTGCGGTGCTCGAATCGATCGAGGCGGGTTTGCGGCATCATTTCCGCCGACCCTATGGGAATGAACTCGACGCAACCCGCATTGATGACGACATGACAGGTCTGGCTGGACGCAAAGCATTGGTCACCGGCGGCTCACGCGGCATCGGGGCGGAGATCGTGCGGCGGCTGGCCGCCGACGGCGCAGCAGTGGCGTTCACCTTTGGAGCCTCGGCCGCCGACGCCGAGAAGTTGGCCGCCGAGGTGGCTGCCGACGGCGGGACCGCCGTCGCGATTCAGGCCGACAGCAGTGACCCCGACGCGGTTGTCCGGTCGGTCGACGAGGCGGCATCGGCGCTTGGCGGGTTGGACGTCTTGGTCAACAACGCGGGCGTCGCGCACATCGCGGACGCCGAAAGCTTCCCGCTCGAGCAGTTCGACCGGCTGGTGGCGGTCAATGTGCGGGGCCTCTTCGTCGCGACGCAGCGCGCGCTCGCCCATCTCGGCGACGGCGGGCGGATCATCAACATCGGCAGCATTAATGCTGACCGGGTGCCGAATCCGGGAATGTCCGTGTACGCGATGACGAAGGCGGCCGTCGCAGGCCTCACCCGCGGGTTGGCGCGCGAACTCGGGCCGCGCGGCATCACCGTCAACAACGTTCAGCCGGGGCCGGTGGCCACCGACATGAACCCCGAAGTGGGTGAATTCGCCGATGCTGCACGGGAAGTGATGGCGATCGGGCGCTACGGTCAGCCACGCGAAGTGGCCAGTGTGGTGAGCTTTCTCGCCGCCGCCGATTCCGGATACATCACCGGCGCGAACTGGAACGTCGACGGCGGGTTCACCGTCTAGTCACAGGTTGATCGGGTCCTCCGGCGCCACGGTCTTCGTGGTGTCCTTAACGGCGGCCTTGAATTGCATTGCCCGGTAAGGCCATCCGGTGGTGGTGTTCCACTGCGACACGACGAGACCGAATCCGCCCTCGATGTCGAATCGGGAGCCGGGCAGCACGTAGCCCCCGTAGAGCTGCGCCACTTGGTTCTCGAGGTGATTCTCGTCGGGACCCCATGCCGAGCCGAGGACGGGCGTCTGCAGCGGTGCGGTGTGCATGTTCGCCACGGGTGAGTCGACGACCCGGTATCCCAGCGCGTACCTCGACGAGAGGAAGCCGCCGAGTATCCATTTGCCTTGCGCCATACGGCGAAACGTCAACTCGCCCCACCTCTCGCCGTGCGGCGTGATCGGGGTCGCCTCGTTGCGCCACGCCCAGCGCCCTTCGGCGAACCCCCAACTCGAATACCGCGACCGATCACCGATGTGTTCGGGGCGCACCCGCATCAGGATGATGCCCTTGTCGCGCTGAAAACCGCTGGCCACCACGTACACCCAGCCGTCGTCGGGATCGTAGTCCCACGACCAGCATTGGGCATGCCCACCGTGCAGGTCGGCGGGAAACTTGGCCTTCTCCCCCATGTGCGTCCACGAGACACCGCTGTCGTCGGAGCGCCAGATCTCTGTCCAGATGACAGAGCCGAAACCGCGATTGACGATGGCGTGCAGATAGATTGAGTCGTCCACCCGAAGCAGGTCCGAAGGGATGACGGTGCTGATGCCGCCGCGGGTCCATCCGGTGGCCGCGTCGTCGTGGGTGTAGTGCCACAGCTGGCGCGCGTAGTCGGGGTCCGCGCCGCCTGCGCGTTCGTAGACGATTTCGTGGTCGGCGTCGCCGGTGCCGATGAGGACAACGGGTGAGCGCCAGTCGCCCTCGCCGACCGTGCGACCCGAGAAGGTGTCACCGAACACCGATACGAGCTTGCCGTTCGGGGCGACGACCGACGCGCCGAGATCGGTGCACGTGACACCCCATCGGTCGGTGAGCCCCGGGCCGGTCACGTCGACGACCTTGCCGTTGAGCAGCGGCACCCCGGCGGGCCGGCCGCCGCCGAGCCCGCGGCCCGCGCGGCGACCCACCGAGGATTCGTCAGGCATGCGCCGTCAGAAACAGCGGCGCAGGCCGCCCGGCTCACAGATCAGCGGATAGCGGTCGTGCGGATTCGGCAGAGGCGCCTTGAACGACAGAGTGAACGGAATGTCGATCTGGCCCGGCTGAAGGCCGCAGGCGTCGGTGTGGAAGATGCTTCGCGTTCCGCTCAGCGTGCGGTCATCGAACTTGACCGTTTCGGTGGTGGACCCCCAGCTGCCGTCGGGGCACTTCATCTCTTCGCCCACGGGCGTCTGGAAGGCCCACACGCCGTCGGTCAGCAGGGCATCACCGCTCGGATTGCCTCGTGACCCGATGACGTGCAGCCGGCAGGCGACCGGCAGTGCGAGGGGTTCACGCAGGTCGCCGACGGTCGGAACACAGGACGGGGTGATCTCCCAGGTCCCTGCCTCCCCGTCCTTCTCCATATAGTTGTAGATCCCCTGAATGACCTGGTCAGCTTGGGCGGGACCGGCCAATCCCAGGGCCGTACAAGCCAGGATGGCGGCGGCGGCGAACCCGCGGATGATTCTCACGCGCGGATTATCGCAGTGTTGGTTCGGCAAAGTCACGGCTTTGGAGCCTGCATGAGAGGGTCGTGCCATGGCTCAGCTCAGCGACAAGGTCGCATTGATCACCGGTGCTTCGTCGGGACTCGGTGCCGCGGTTGTCCAACTCTTCGCGGATCGGGGGGCGTCGGTGTTCGGGATCGCGCGCGACGCCGATCGGATGGCAACGGTGTTCGACGCGATCCCCGGCGGCAAGTACGCGTCGGTGGATATCACCGAACCGGCGGCGTGCCGGTCGGCCGTCGAGCAGTGTGTCGCCGAGTTCGGCCGGTTGGACGTACTGGTCAACGTGGCGGGTTATCACCAGATGCGGCACACCACGACGATGACCGACGACGAGTGGGACCGCGACCTGGCGGTGAACCTCAACGGGCCGTTCTATCTGTGCCGGGCGGCGCTGCCGCACCTGCTCGAGACCGGCGGCAACATCGTCAACGTCACGTCCATCGCCGGGGTGGAGGGCGAGGTCTACTCGGCGGGGTACTGCGCGGCCAAGCACGGATTGATCGGGCTGACACGCGCGTTGGCGGTCGAATACACCAAGGAGCGGATCCGCGTGAACGCGATCTGCCCCGGCGGCATGCCGACCCCGCAGGCGACGGAGTTCACCGCGCCGGACAACGCCGACTGGGATCTGATCATGCGCATCGCGTCGCCGCGCGGGTTCATGGAGGCGGAGGACGTGGCGAAGACGATCGCATTTCTGGCCAGTGACGACGCCGCAGCGATCCACGGTGCGGTGTACCGCGTCGACAACGGCAAGGGTGCGGGCTAGGCGTACGCCACCCATCCGCGGAACGTGAACGCGGTGTAGAACTCGGTGATGTCGGTGAAGCCGGCTTGCCGCAGAATCTCCCTGTCCTGATCGGGACTCAGTATCGGCACCTGATCGTCGATGGCCGAGCGGGCGGTTTCCGCGTCGGTTCGCGAAATTCCGGACGCTACACAGAATTCCACGTAGCGCGACAGCCACCGCTCCCCTTCCTCTGCGGTGTCATGGGGAACGCTGAAGTGGGCGACGACGAAAGGAGCGCCGGGTTTGAGACGACGGTGCACTTCGGTCGCCGTGCGTAGGCGTTCCTCCGCGTCGAGGAAGTGCAGCGTCAGAATGCTGGTGGCCGCGTCGAACCCCCCACCGGACACATCGTCGATGAGGCCATTGGTGAACCGCACACGAGAAGTCAACGGCCCGAGGGTCTTTGCGGCCAGCTTGAGCATCTCCGCGGACGGATCGACACCGTCGAGCGACCAGCCGGGGTTCGCCTCCGCAAACGTCTTGAGCTCCAAGCCACCACCTGCGCCCAGCACTAATACCCGCGCGTCGGGTGGCGCGTTTTCGGCGAGGAGGATGGCGGCCATTTGGTGCATGGCGTGATAGCCCGGCACGCGGCGCGGCGGCTCATCGGTGTATCTCGACACCATGTCGGGGTCGGAGAAGGCATGGGCGTGAGATGACATGCCGCCGATTGTGTCCGTGCCAGGATCACATTGGCAAGGCACCTTGCCATTGAGGCAAACACTACGGAAGAGCTTGCGGAGTGACGAGAAACTTTTCGCCGGTCGCCCGCTTGACGTAGCTGTTGAAGGCATCCGGCCGGAGCATTCCGGCCAGGGAAACCTCCCGCGTGTAGGTACTCGCAAACGTCGTGGTGAGCTCCGCGGCCACCCTGGCACGCAACCGACCGAGCGTCTCGGCTCCGGCGGTCTGGAGAAACGGGGTCAGCAGCCACCCGCCAACACCCCATGCCATGCCGAAGTTCCTGTTCAGGACGGTCGGACTGGTATCGAGTCCGCCGTAGATGTACACCTGCTTGTGCACAGCCGATCCGTACCGTGAGTACTCCGTCGCGGTCGCGTTCGCCGCTTCCTCCATGCCGTTGAGGATCTGACTTGCCAGCGTTCCGCCGCCCGTGGCGTCGAAAGCGAGCGTCGCGGACGTCGCCGTGAGCGCCTCGACGAGATCCGCGGTGAACGTCGGCGATGCGGTGTTGCAGACGTGGACCGCGCCCAGCGAGCGCAGCAGCTCCTCTTGGTCAGCCTTGCGGACGATGTTGACCAGCGGCACCTCGTCGGCGAGGCAGAGCTTGACCAGCATCTGCCCGAGATTCGACGCCGCGGCGGTGTGCACGAGGCCGCAATGTCCTTCGCGGCGCATGGTTTCCAGCATTCCGAGGGACGTCAACGGGTTGACGAAGGACGACGCCCCATCCCTGGCAGTGGCACCCTCGGGCAAGACCAGACACCCGGCGGCATCCACAACCCGGTACTGCGAGTACATCGCGCCGCCCGCAATTCCTACCGTTTTGCCCAGCAGCGCCTGCGCCGCCGAGGACTGGCCCGCCGCCACGACGGTGCCCGCGCCTTCATTGCCCGCCGGAAGTGGTTTGTCGATTCGCGCCGAAAGCCCTGCCAGTGCGCCGGCTCCCAACGACGCGGTGACGGTTGGGCGCTCCGGTGCGCCCGTCACCGTCGCGGTGGTCATATCCGCGCCGGGGATGAGCACACCCAAGTCCGATGGGTTGATCGGCGAGGCCTCCACACGGACCAATACCTCATTGGTGGCGGGGGTCGGGACCGGGACGTCGCTCAGCGAAAGTTCCAGCGTGCCCCGCGAGGTAACCGTCGAACGCAGTTCCAGCGCAGTGTCAGGCAATTCAGCGGTCATGGGTGGCGCCTCGTTCCTATCGGACGTGCTTCAACTCCAAAGCATGATGCGCTGCAGCACTGGTCGACTACGTTTGAATCGTGGAACCACCCCACACCTATATGCACGAGGCATCCTCTTCGGTAGTGCACCACTCGGACTACCTCAATCCCGGCAATGACCAACCGCTCTGCGGAGCAACGTTCGAGAAGCCGGCCCGGCTGGATCCGACGATCCATCCAGTCGCGGTCTGCCCTGACTGCGAGGCCAAGCTGCCGGAGTATCACGTCATATGGTGGCGCGACAAAGCCGAGGCGGCTATTGCCGAGCTTGACGGGTTGCGAGCCAAGTACCGCGAGCCGGCAAAGAATGTCGACGACCAGCGTCCCGCCCCAGTCACGGACGAGCCGACCAGCGACCACGACGAAACGACGCCGACATCCCTGCTCGACCAGGCCCGAAGAGAACTTTTAGAGCTCTGTAGACGATCTGACGAGACCGTTCCCTATTGGCGTGTGAAGAACACTACTGACGCGTTTACCGACAAGCTGAAATCCGATGAGAGGCTTCTTCTCGCGCAAGAGATCGGGGCCGACGGAAATTTCGTGCGGTGGTTCATACGAGAAATCGAAGGCCTCGGCCTGCAGGTCACCGACAGTCCTGTGCACGGCGATACCAGCGACATGATGGACGCCTGGACACACGAAATCTACCCACCGCCGAAGAAGACCAAATGGCGCCTTGGCAGGCCTTGAGGATCAAGCGACACGGCCGACGTGTGCAGCTGAGTCGCCGATGGTGGCCTGGGCGTCACCGATCATGGTGCGCAGCAAGGCTTCCTGCTCGCGCTCTCCGCGGGTAGTCGCGCGCCTCAACCCACCAGGCAGTGTCCGCGCGGCAACGCTGCGGGTCACGTTGACCGGAATCCGCAGCAGCGGATACCACGGCGGCACGTAGGCCAATCCCAGATCTCGCATTGCGCGCGGCCCGAGGAACCCGCTGGTGACCGACAGGTGCTGGGCCCGTGCGATGCGACGGCGCAAGGCAGGCAGGTTGCGGTAATGCCACGCCATCGGGTCGTCGCCCATCGGAACGGCCAGCGCCTTGGTGGTCTCGTCGGGCGCGGCGAGCGCAGTGAGCGTGTGGTAGAGCACTCGGATGCCATCACGGAAGCTGCGGGGCAGCCACTCGTCCTGCACGCCGATCAGCCAACCGACATACCGCGTCAGGTGGGCGATGCCGTCGAGGTCGGCGGGCGAGGGTAGCAGTCCCATCCCGATCGCACCGACAGGCGGGGCGATGAGCGCGCCGACCAGCGTGGCGGCCATGTCGGTCTGATTGACCGGCACGCCCCACTCGTCGTTGCGCCAGTCCGGCATCGCCGCCACGTGCCGACGGACGAACGCATGAATCAGCCGCACCCGAATGGTGGATCGGTAGCCCACGCCCAACGGATCGAGGCCACCTTCGGAGATCACGTCCATGGCCCATTGCATCGTCTCGGCGAACCGCTTGTTCGACCCCTTCTCAAGGGCACCAGTGCGCAGGAGAGTTTTGTTGAAGCCAGAGAATTGGTAGCCGCCAAGGAGCGATACGTCACGCGCGACGTACATCCCGTCTGCGCCACCCCTGCGCAGCGCCCTCGCGCCACGGCGCAGCTTGTCCCCATCCACCCAGTCCGGCACCGTCTCGATCTGAATGAAGAACTCGCGCAGAGGTTCCGGCGCGTCGGGCACGCTGTCAATGCCTTCGGCAAGTGCGCGATCGAACAGTGGCCGCGTCTGCTCCATCCCCGCCGACGACATCCAGTCGACAAGCCGGTCCATCGGCTCGTCGCCGACGATCAGCCGCTCACCGAGATTGCGCCACGTCTCGCGCGTGGGTTTACCGATACCCAGAAGCAGTACCAGCGACCGGACCATCGCAGGAACAGCGCGGGGCCGGTCGGGATGCCGAGCCGGAATCGCCACGGTCATGTCGAAGCTCTCCTTTGAGCGTCACTTTGGATAACGCGCGTGTTCCGAATGTAAGTCTGCAGGTATCGTGCTGTCAATGAGACGCGCGGAAGTGGTGCGCGACTACGGCGGAGTCAGTGCAGTGGACCGCCGCGCCGAACGGCGTCGCAAACTACTGACCGCCGGACGGCAGATCTGGGGCGAATCGGGCATCACCGACGTGACCGTCCGGGGCGTGTGCAGCGCAGCAGGATTGACCCCGCGCTACTTCTACGAGCAGTTCGCCAGTCGCGAGGCGCTACTGTTCGCGGTGTCCGACGATGTGCGCGACGAAACGCTTCAGGCCTTCGTCGCTGCCGGCATCGGGGAACCCGGCAGCCTGAGGGACAAGGTGCGTTCGGCGGTGAAGACCTTCCTCGACATCATTGCGGCCGACCCCCATATTCACCGCATCGCCACCAGCGATCTGACCAGCGTTCCTGGCCTGACCGAACACCGCACACAGGTGCTCGACGTCATCACCGACCTGGTCATTCAGCACGCCCCGGACATCCTTGGCACCGACACGCCGGATCCCATCGAGTTGCGCCGGACGGCGCTGTTCATGGTCGGCGGCGCCAACCAGATCATCGAAAGCTGGCTCGCGAATCCCAAGGAAGACACTGCCGAACTGGCGGGCGTGTGTGCCGACCTATGCGTCGCGGTCGTTCGCGGGGTGATCCGCGCTGAGCACTAGGACCGCTCACGCGCGTCGCTTGATGTACTCCCGATAGGCCTGCGCGGCGGCGGCCAACTCAGGTCGGGCGTCGAGCACGGGTTGCATCTTCTTCTGCGCTTCTTCGCGCTTGTACGGCAGGAATTCGGTCGGGAAGTTGCCCTCGTGCGGTCGATAGTCCCGAAGGACGCGACGCGCGACTGTGGCGATGTGCACCTCGTCGACGCCGTCGGCGATGCCCATCGTCGGGGCGCCCGCGTACATCGCCTGGATCGGGGTGAGGTCCGTCGTGCCCAGCGATCCGAGGATGTGCAGGGCGTTGAACGACACTTCGCGCAGCACCCGCGCCATCGTGAACTTGACGGCGGCGATCTCGGTGCGCGCCTCCTGGGTCGAGGTGTTGTCGATCTTCCACGCCGTCTCGAGCACGAACAGCCGCAGCATTTTGATCTTGGCGTACGACTCGGCGATCTTCTCCTGCACCATCTGGTGCTCAGAGATGATCTTGCCGTGCGATTCCCTGCTGAGCGCGCGCTCGCACATCATGTCGAACGCCAGGTTGCACTGCGCGATGGTGCGCATCGCGTGGTGGATGCGCCCGCCGCCAAGTCGGCGCTGCGCCAACATCTTTGCCCCGTTCGGCGGTCCCAGTAAGTGGTCGAGGGGCACCCGCACATCGGTGTAGACGATGTGGTTGTGGTTGCGCGGCTCCGGCATGATCTCCACACCCGGGGTCTTGCGCGGCACCACGAACATGCCGTTGGTGCACATCACGAACAGGATGTCGGCGACCCGGCCTGCCGAGGTGAACCACTTCTCGCCGTTGATCACCCACTCGTCGCCGTATTGCACAGCATGGGTCTTGAACAGGCTTGGGTCGCTGCCGCCCTGCGGTTCGGTCATTGAGTACGCCGAGAACATGTCCTGATTGAGCAGCGGCTTGAGCCAGCGTTCCTTCTGCTCCTCGGTGCCGTAGGCGGCGAGCATCTCCATGTTGCCCGTGTCCGGCGCCGACGCGCCGAACATGTGAGGTGCGCCGGCATAGCGTCCGATGATCTCGTTCAGCAGGCCGAGCTTGAGTTGCCCGAAGCCGGGGCCGCCCAGTTCCTCGTCGAGGAAGATCGCCCACAAACCTTGGTCTTTGACCTCCTGCTGGAGTTCGCGGACGTAGGCCCGCACCGCGGGATCGGGCACGCGCACCGCGTGCGGGAACACGTGATCGAGCGGTTCGACCTTCTCCTCACAGAACTGCTTGACCCAGTCAAGCTTCTGCTGGAACTCCGGTTCGGTGCTGAAATCCCAAGCCACGCAAGCCTCCTCAGTCTCTGTCGTAGAACCGCTGGCGAAAGATCCGCGACTTGTACGTGCCCGCGGGAAGACAAGCAGGACAGCCGCACATCTTGCGCGCCCGCGCATTGGGGTGGTAGCGCCAGCCAAAGACCTGCGGCACGCTACGGATCTTGTGGATCTCCTTCGCCTCGATCGCACGGGGGATGATGATCTCCATCCCCATCGGGTCCTCCGCGCGCATGATCGCCCCCGCCGCCTCGGCGGCCGTAACCTCGACGTGTTCCTGGCTGAAGTGGCCCAGGTACACGGTCTCGCTGTCCGGGATGCGGAAGTGGACCGCCGAGAGCGTGCGTGAGCCCGATACCCGGCGCTTGAGCTCGCGCAGCCACTGGTTGCTGACGACGAAGTTCTCCAACACCGGCATCGCGTAGACGCCGTCGCGGAATTTGCCGATGCGGATCCCGCTCCTGCGGATCGACGCAGTCTCGTCTTCGTTGGCGATGTGGACCAGCATTGGCACGACGCCACGCTAGCCCACCAATGTGGTCGGGTACCCGCAAGTTTTGCCTCTATTGCGCTGCCGACCGGGTAGAAACTCGTAGATGAGTTATTGAAAACGGATGCGGTGGCGGCCGCCTTTGCAGCTAGCTGCAACGTCACTTAGCTGTCAGCGGTAGCGACACCGCACGCGTGAACCTGGAGACTGACACGGACGATTAGACCAGCGCCTCGGTGTACGACAAACGGACTGGACCACCATGACAACGACACCATCCGCAACGCCGCACCGATGGGACTCCCGTCGCGCTGCGAAAGCAGAGCGGCTGCACGCCGGTAGTGCCCGCAGCACGGGCAAGGTCGTCGACCCCGGCCAGCTCAAGGACCTGTTGCAACACGTCATCCGCCCCGGCGACCGGATCGCCCTTGAGGGTGACAACCAGAAGCAGGCCGACTTCCTTTCCCGCACCCTCGCCGACTGCGATCCCCAACGAATCAACAACCTGCACATGCTGATCTCATCGGTGTCGCGTCCGGAGCATCTCGACCTGTTCGAACGCGGCATCGCCACAAAGCTCGACCTGGCCTACGCCGGCCCGCAGAGCGTGCGCATCGCGCAGATGGTCGAGGACGGCACCGTGCACATCGGCGCTATCCACACCTACGTCGAGCTGTACGCCCGGATGTTCGTCGACCTCGCCCCCGACGTCGTTCTGCTGTGCGCCGAGAAAGCCGACCGCGACGGCAACCTCTACACCGGCGCCAACACCGAGGACACCCCGACCATCGCTGAGGCGGCCGCTTTCCACGACGGGGTGGTGATCGTGCAGGCCGATGAGATCGTCGGTGGTGACGATCTCCCTCGAGTCGACATTCCTGGCAGCTGGGTCGACTACGTCGTTCAAGCGGACCGGCCGTTCTTTCTCGAGCCGCTCTTTACCAGGGATCCGCGCCATATCGGTCCCGTCGAGATCCTCAAGGCGATGATCGCCATCCGCGGCGTTTACGAACGTCATCAGGTGGTCTCGCTCAATCATGGTGTCGGATTCGACACTGCCGCAATCGAACTGCTGCTGCCGACGTACGGCGAGACGCTCGGCCTCAAGGGAAAGATCGCCAGGCATTGGGTACTCAACCCGCACCCCACTCTCATTCCGGCGATCGAATCCGGCTGGGTCGAATCGATCCACAGCTTCGGCGGCGAGTCCGGCATGAACCGCTATGCCGCCGCCCGACCCGATGTCTTCTTCACCGGCGCCGACGGCTCCCTTCGGTCCAACCGGGTGCTGGCGCAGTTGGCCGGCCAGTACGCCATCGACATGTTCATCGGCTCCTCGCTGCAGATCGACGCGGACGCCAACTCGTCCACCGTGACCGACGGACGGCTCTCCGGCTTCGGGGGTGCTCCGAACATGGGCCACGATCCTCACGGACGGCGCCACGCGTCGGCCGCCTGGCTGGATCTCGCGCACGGCGACGGGGCCAGTCGGCGCGGACGCAAACTCGTCGTGCAGATGACCCAGACCTTCCGGGCCGGAGGCGTTCCCACGTTCGTCGAGACCCTCGACGCCATCGACGTCGGCAAGCAGGCCGGTATGCCGTTGCCGCCGGTGATGATCTACGGCGACGACGTCTCCCACGTCGTCACCGAAGAAGGCGTCGCCTACCTGTACAAGGCACACTCGCTGACAGACCGGCGTGCCGCACTGGCCGCGATCGCGGGCGTCACCCCCGTCGGCCGGACCGCGGACGCCCGGCAGATCGAGTCGCTGCGCCGCGACGGCCTTGTCGCGTTCCCAGAGGACCTCAAGGTCGAGACCCGACTGGCCGACCGATCGCTGTTGGCGGCGCGCAGCATCGAGGACCTGGTCGCGTGGTCGGGCGGTCTTTATGAGCCACCGTCTCAGTTCAGGGGCTGGTGACGTCGATGGACACCGCAACACGCTCTGCCGCAACGCGTCTGGATCCTGCCGCGATCGCCGATATCGCCGTGGCCGCCATCATCGCGGAAGCGGACCTCACCCCGAAACCGGGGCTGGTCGATCAGCGAGGCTCCGGCGCGCACACCGATATGGATCTGGCCATGCTGCACGCGTCGGCCGAGTCGCTGCGTGCCTCGTTCGCCGAGTGCGCTTCGGCGGCAAGGCAATCGGTTCCCGGTCCTGAGTTGCGCGCCCAGCTGGGCGAGATCGGCCGCGCCGGCGAGCGAGCCATGCTCGAGGCGACCGGCGGAGTGAACACTCACCGCGGTGCGCTGTGGGCTCTTGGACTGCTCAGTGCGGGAGCAGCGCTCGGCGGCGGTCGTGCGAGCGCCACCGACATCGCGGCGCGATTGGCCCTGATCCCCGACCACTACGCCGCTGGACCGACTTCACATGGAGCGAAAGCCCGTCTGCGCTACGGAGTCTCGGGCGCAGCAGGCGAGGCGCAGGCCGGATTCCCGCACACACGCCTGCACGCATTGCCGGCGCTGCGCGCAGCCCGCCGCGCGGGAGCCGACGAGGGTTCGGCGCGGCTGGAGGCACTGCTGGCGCTGATGGCCACTGTCGACGACACGTGCGTGCTGCATCGCGGCGGCGCGGAGGGTCTGCGCGCGCTGCAGTCCGGTGCGCGAACCGTGCTGGACGCCTGCGGCCTGCGCACACCCGAAGGCAGGCGGCGCTTCACCGCCCTCGACGACATGTGCCTGACGCGGCGGCTCTCACCTGGCGGCAGCGGAGATCTGTTGTCGGCCACCCTGTTTCTGGACGCCCTTGACGAGGGGGAATCACTGTCATGCAGACTCTGAACTACCGATTCGACGCACACGAGGTTGCCTCGCACGCCGTGCACATCGGCGTGGTCGGCTCCGGTGATCTGGAGATCCTCCTCGAGCCGTCGGCACCGGGTCATCCGCCGGACAGCGCTGTCGTGCGGGTCCGCACCAGTGTCAACGGGTTCGACACGGTCTGGCACGACGTCCTGGAACGGTTCTTCACCCGTACACCGTTGGCCGGCAGTTGGGAACTCAACGACTTCGGCGCGACACCCGGCGTCGTCAATCTGCGGCTTCGCCAGGCCGCTGAAGCCGCCACCGGGGCGACCTCATGACCGACACCGACCTGCTTGTCGGCCAAACCTGGCAGGAACTTCTCACGCGTCGCAGCTTCATCGAACTCGACGCGCTTGGGCGCGCGACGGCACTACTGGACCCCGGATCGGCGCGGGTGCTCGCCGGGCCCTTCGACCGGCTGGAGTCCCCGTGGCTTGAGCCTCAGGACATTACGCCGCAGGCCGACGACGGCACCGTCATCGCCCGAGGAAATGTTGACGGCCATCCGGTCGTGATCGCGTCCATCGAGCAGGGTTTCCTGGGCGGTGGCACCGGCGAGGTATCCGGGGCCAAGATCTCCCAAGCGCTGCTGCTGGCCGCTGCGGACTCGCGGGCAGGCACGCCGACGGCCGCGGTGATCCTGTTCGAGACCGGCGGTGTCCGGCTGCAGGAAGCCAATCTCGGTCTCAACGCTGTCGCCGAGATCTGTTCAGCCCTATTGGATCTGCGGCCCTTGGCACCGGTGATCGGCATCGTTGCCGGCACCGTCGGATCGTTCGGCGGGATGAGCATCGCCGCGGGCCTGTGCACCCGGCTCATCGTCACGCCGCAGGCCCGCATCGGGCTCAACGGGCCCGCCGTCATCGAGCAGGAAGGCGGCATCGACGAATTCGACTCCAGCGACCATCGCGTGATCTGGGCGGTCGACGGAGGCGAGCAGCGTTACGCGATCGGGCTGGCCGATGATCTCGTCACTGACGACGCAGATCTCTTGCGCGCGAGCCTTATCGATGCGCTCAAGGCCGGCGTCCTCGAGCCGGGACGGCACCGCAGCCAACGCCTCGACGTCCTTGCCTCCCGCCTGGCGACACTGGATCCCGCCGCTGCCCTCGACCCTCGAGACCTGCGTGCGCTGTGGGGCCGCGCGTACGAGCCGATTGCCGCACCCGCGTCGGGCGGCGCCACGACCGCGGGCACGCGACCCCCGCCCACCAGGGGCCGGTCCTGGCTGAACGCCCTGGGCGGCGTCACACCGGAGCCGATCATCCCTTCGGTCCTTTCGTCGACGACGGACACCGCCCGCTATCTCGCCGTGGTTCCCGACCCCGGTAACCGGTTCTATCGTGCGCGCGAAGGGCAGGTCGGCGTGACCGAGGCGCTGGCCCTGGCCCAGGCCGTCCGCGACCTCGTCGAAGCAGACAGGGATGCCACGCGGAAACGGGCCATCATCGCCGTGGTCGACCTCCCCAGCCAGGCCTACGGCCGCTACGAGGAGATCGCCGGTCTGCACCAGGCCATGGCGGTCACGGTCGACGCCTATCACGCCGCGCGCGGCGCCGGGCACCCCATCGTCGCCCTCGTCGTCGGAACCGCCCTTTCGGGCGGCTTCCTTACGCACGGTCTTCAGGCCAACCAGATCCTTGTGCTCGATGACACGGGAGTCGAGATCCACGCCATGCACAAGGCCGCCGCCGCCCGCATCACTCTGCGTACGGTCGACGAACTCGACGAACTCGCCAAGACCATCCTGCCGATGAGCTACAACGTCGAAGACTGGGCGAAGCTTGGGTTTTGCGATGCGCTGTTGAAGGTCGACAACGCCGACAGCCCCACGCGCGATGACGTCGAGACGGTGAGCGCTGCGATCTCTGACGCCGTCAAACGGGCCCGCAGCGGACCCGTCGACCTGTCCAACCGCCTGGACTCCGACTACGCCGTCACGACGCGCCATGCCTCGCGTGCGGTCCGTGATCTGCTTGCCCGGCAATGGAATCCGGGCAGTTGACGTGGTGTCGCCGCGACCACATGACCTGCTGCGGCTGCCGGGGCCGGATGTGCTGCCCCGGGACGCACCACCCTGGGTCCGTCACGGGTTTGGCGCCGCGCCGTGGGTTGTCGTCCGCAGGGTTGCGGCACCGACGGGCCTGATCGCCGTCGGTGTGCGCGGAGCGAGCAGGTCCGAGCGCTACGCCACGGAGGTGGACCTCGACGATGTCCGCGAGGTCGCGGCACCGGAGGACCTCGCGCACATGCCCCCGCGTCGCGAGTTGGCGCCGATGTCGACGCTGCGAGCTGTCCGCCCACTGTTGGACGACACCGGGTTGCGGTGGGGGCCGACGGGAAGTGTCGGCTTCGAACTGGCCACCGGAATCCCCACGGCGACACCCGAAAGCGACCTCGATCTGCTGATCCGGGTTCCGCGCGGATCGGCGGAGGGGTTGGCGCGTCTCGCGGCGTTGCACGGCGCGTTCGGTTGTCTCGCCGTGCGGGTGGACTGTCAGGTCGAAATCTCCGCTGGCGCGGTCGCGTTGGCTGAACTGGTTGGCGGACCATCCGACGTCATGGTGCGAACCGCCGAAGGTCCCCGCCTCGTCCCGCGCGCGGTTGCGGTGCCATGAGCCTGGCGCTGCTGTTTCCTGGCCAAGGCTCACAGCAGCCCAACATGCTGCACACTCTCCCCCGCAGTCCTTCGGCGTCGGCGGTACTTGACGAATCCCGCTCTGAATTAACGCGTCTCGGGCTGACGGCGGACATCGATACACCCGCGGCGCTAACGGACACCACCAACGTCCAGATCGCTCTGCTCATTGCCGGTGTGGCGTGTGCGCGGGCACTGACCGAAGACCACGGTCTGGCCCCGGAGTTCGTCGCGGGCCATTCCGTTGGCGCCTTCTCCGCCGCTGTCACCGCCGGGGTCCTCACGCTCGCCGAAGCCCTCGCCGCGGTCGCACTGCGCGGCCGACTCATGGAAGACGCGTGCGCGGACGGCGATTGGGGCATGGCCGCCATGACCGGCCTGTCCACTCGGTCTGCCTATCAGATTGCGGACCAGGTCGTCACCGCCGACGATCCCATCTGGGTGGCGAACGTCAACAGCGCGACCCAGACCGTATTCAGCGGCACCGCAACGGCGCTCCAGAGGGCGGACGATGCCGCCAGGATCGCCGGAGCGTTCAACTTCGAGCGAGTCGACGTGGCGGTCGCGTCCCATTGCCCGAAACAGGAAGGCACCGCGGCACAGCTAAAGACACACCTGGCAGGACTGCCGCGTCGTGTACCCTCCGCCCGATACCTCACCAACACGCGCGGACGGGCCACCACGTCAGCCGAGACCATCCTCGACGATCTCGCCCAGGCCGTCGCACACCCGGTCCAGTGGTACGACGCCACCCGGCTCATCGGCGAGCTCGGCGCTAGCTGCGCCATCGAAACTCAGCCGGGTCACGTCCTCACCCGACTCATCGCGTCGGCCGCACCCGAAGTGGCTGCGATCTCACTGCAGGACAGCGGTCTTGCGGCTGCCGTCAGACAGCGACGCAACTCTCGGCCACGGGACCGCACTGCACGCTCGTGAGGTCGTCGTCGCCTTCGGACGGGAACGACGGCGGCTCAGGCGGCAGCAGCGGGAAGATGCTGGCGCCCTGCACTCCGGTCAAGTACGCGACGATCTGCGCGGGGATGTTGGTCACCACGTAAAGGAGATCGCCGAGGATCGGCACCGACCCGAATTCTTCATAGACCAGGTACGGAATCGTGGCGAAGATGGTTCGCAGGCTCAACGCCAAATCGGTGAGCGGGTCGGGCGACCGGTTCGACGCGATCTGATCCTTGAGCGCCACCAGCAGAGCGTCGAGATCGCCGGGATCGACGTCGCTTCCGGCGAGTGAGGTCAGTGGGACGCCATCGGAACCCGGCCGCGGTGTGCCACCGAAGAGGGTGACGACCGTAGGCGTGGTGTCGACGATCTCGTACTCGAGATTGATATTGCCGTCCTTGAACGCCGAACCGTAGGCGATGACGAATGTCTCTGTCTCGTCGGGAGATTGGAAGCCGTGGCCGAAACCCTGCTGCGGCTGGTGACCGTGATCGGTCACGACCATGATGGTCCATTGTTCGTCAGGGTGCGCTGCGTTCCATAGATCGATTTCGGCCATGATCTCGCCGAGGTTGTCGTCAACGTTGCGAATCGCCTCCGCGTACTGCTCGGACGCGCCGCCGTAGAGATGACCGTTCTCATCGACCCCGACGAAGTAGCTGAAGAGGAAATTCGGAGTCGGTCCGTCGACGCCCCTGATCGCGTCGACCGTCTCGTCGCCGACGAGGTCGTCGGTCGCCAACCAATTCGTGTCGCCCTCTACCTGTCCGATGAAGACGTTCGTGTCGACGGGGTCCGAGCCGGCGCCTGCGATGGCATTGATGACGTTCCAGTTTGCGATCGCCTTGGTCACGATCTCCTGATCGGGCGTTTCGAGCGATTCGAGTTGGTTGAACACCGTCGGGAACGAGTTATAGGTCCACGGTGTGAAGACGTTGTTGATCACGCCCGTCCGTTCGCCCCACACACCCGTCAGAATGGCCGTCCACGACGGGTTGGAGATGGTCGTATGCCCGACGATGCTCGGCGCCGAGTTGGTGGAATCCTCGATCAGCTTCAGGAAATTCTCGTTCTCCGCGTCGGCCAGGATTCTGCTCAAGTTCGCACCGTCCACGCCGATCACCAGCACGCGTTGCTTCGTCGGGTCCACTACCAGTGAATCCGTCTGTTGGGCAACGACTTTTGTGGTCTGCGGAAAGAGGATGCGTTCCATCTCGTTTCGCACCGCACCCAACGCCGCCAACAGCACCGGTCCGACGAAGGGGATCCCCGACCCCCAGCTCATCAGCGGGTTGAGCACTGCACTCACCAGCTGTGCGACGACAGTGACCAGCGTGGGCTGCGGCGCTGGCTCTACCACAGCGGCTAGCGAAATGCTCGATGCGACAGGGTCATTCGCGGGTGCCGTCACTGTGAAGAGCCGCACCGCAGTGGATGGCTCCTCGTCAGTTTTGGTGTTTTGCGGATTGGTGCCTTGGGGTTCTTCCACGTCGTGCGAAGTGTCGACATCGTCGGACGCATCCGGAACGGTGACGCCGCGAGCGCGCTCGGGTGGGCTCGATACCAGCGGCTGGTTCGAACCGTCCTTTTCCGAAACCAGTTTCGATTCCTCGACGTCGCCGCCGAGGGTGGCGTCCTCGCCGGGAATGTTCTCATCGGTCGGCGGGGTTTCCTCCGAGTCTTCGTCTACGTCGTCGATCGATTCCTGGACATCGTCTTCGTCACCGAGAGTGTCGTCATCCTGCGTGTCGTCGGCCGTGTCCACCGATGGGTCCGGGTCCGAACCGGCGTCCTCGCCTTTGGTCTCCGTACCTGTCGTTCCGGTGCCCGTGGATGAGGGCGAGTTCGTCGAGCCCGTACCCGTCGACGTTGAACTCGACGACGAGGCGTCGCCGGAGCCGGTCCCGGTGGTGTCCGCGTACCCGATGCCAGGTGTCGCGATCGCCATACCGACTCCGAGAGTCACTGCCAGTGCCCCGACCCGACCGATGTGCCTCGCGTAACCCATGACGGTTCCCTTTCGCGTGCATGACCTGGGCGAAAAGTACGCGCTTCGGGCCGCCGATTGCCGGAAATCGACCAAATAGGACAGACTCGGCACGGTGAGTCCACGACGCGGGGTACTGGTCCTCGCGACCAGCATGTCCACTCTGCTGGGCTGCACTCAGGGCGCGCCGCCGACGCCTCCACCTGCGACGACGGTGACTGCCCCCGCGCCAGTCCCGGCGCACATGATGGACGAGCCGACGCCACCGGCTGCCACGGGAGCGCAGCCGACGCTCTCGTCGGACCCAGCACAACTGGCCGACGACCTCGTCGCCGACGAGCAGGCAATCCGCGACCCGGGGACGCCGGAGCCGGCGCTGACCACCGCCGCGCGCCGCCAGCAGGCGGCCTACCGGGCCATCGGGCGCCACCCCGAGTGGGATGCGATCATCGGGCCCCGAATCCCGCCGACGCTCCAGGAGACTTACAACCGCAACATCGACGCCCGACGCCAGTTGTATGCGATGACCGAAGTACATGACACGGTCCCCGCATGGCGGATCGTGCCACCGGCCCCGGCCGACGCGCTATTGGGCTACTACCGCGAAGCGGAGGCGGCCACCGGTGTCGGCTGGAATTACTTGGCCTCGATCAATCTGATCGAGAGCCGGTTCGGCAGCATCCAAGGCGACAGCACGGCCGGCGCGCAAGGTCCGATGCAGTTCCTGCCGTCCACCTGGGATGCCTACGGCAACGGAGGCGACATCCGCTCGCCCCGTGACAGCATCATGGGAGCCGGTCGCTACCTGGCCGCCAACGGCTTTGCGAACGATCCCGATCACGCGATCTTCCGTTACAACAACGCGGACCGATACGTGCAGGCTGTCCATGACTACGCGGCCATTCTGGCGGCTGATCCCGGTGCATTCGCCGGCTACTACCGATGGGACGTCTACTTCCGAACGACCGCGGGCGACGTGCTGCTGCCCATCGGTTACGAGTCGACGGCACCGATCCCGGTCGGCGAATACTTGGCAACCCACCCGCAGTAAGACAGTTCAATGGGGCTTGCGCATCATTGGCCAGATGGGCGGCGAACTACCGGATTGGATGACTCCGAGTTCCTCGAACCCGTGGGCTGCGTAGAGCCGCGCGTTGTGGGGGTTGGTTGCCTCCAGGTAGGCGGGCAGGCCGTCTCGGTCGCAGCGCGCGGCCGCGTAGCGGAGCAGGGCCGAGCCAAGCCCGCCGCCCTGCTTCGTTACGTCAACGCCCATCACTGGGAGGTACCAATGCCGTTCGGCGGGATGGTAGTCGCCCATCTGACTCAAGACGCCGAAGACCTCTTCGTGATCGGACTCCGGTACGGCCTCGGTCGCGATGGCGGCCATCGCTTCGTCGTCGGGCAGGACGTCGGGGGGCAGCCACAGGGCGACGCCTCCGCCGTCGCAAATCGAGTCGGCAGTATCGGCGGCGAAGGCATTCCCGGCGAATGCCGCGACAAACGGGGGCCAGTACGTGAGGTAGCGATCTGCGTCAGGCAAGAACCAGCGGGCGACAGGATCGCTGCTGAAGGCGATGGTCAGGGTGGCTATCGCCCTGTCTTCGTCAGAAGTGGGAGTTACGCTGCCCGCGTCCTGAGTCGTCATGCATTGACGATAGGCGGGTCGAGGTCGCGGGTGGTTCTGATTACCGATGTCGCCCGGCCGACGCAGCAACGGGTTCTGGTGCGGATCGACTTTGGGTAGCGCCGCGATCCGGCGCCAGCATCACCGCGGTGATCGGCACGGCGAGTGCAAGCAAGCCGATCACGAAGACCGGGAACAGGAACGAGAAGACCTCGGGACCGTTGGGTACCGGCACGGCGTGATCGACGGTCACCCGGACCGCGGCCATCCCGGTGTAATGCATCCCGACCACGGCGACGCCCATGACGAGCCCTGCGACGAATCGCAGGGCCGGGGATTCGAGGACGAGCGTGAACCACAGCGCGGCCGTCGCCGCGACGACGGCGATCAGGATCGAAAGGGCGACAAGGCCTTTCTGGTAGGAGATCGCGCCCTGAAACTGCATGGCCCACATGCCGGTGTAATGCATCAGGGCCACCGCAACGCCGGTGATCACGCCACCGGCGATGAGCCTGCGCAGATTGACGGTCCTGCCGATGGTGAGCAGCCCGACGAACACCGCCGAGATCGACAGCACCGCCGACGCGACCGTCCATCCCAGGTGATACCGGACCGCGCTGTTCGGGATCGCGAAGCCGAGCATCGCGATGAAATGCATCAGCCAGATCCCCACGCCGCCAATGGCGATCGACGCCATGGCGAGCCAGCGCAGCCGATCCCGTTCGTTGGACGCCGCGCCGCTCAGCCGGGTGCACGCCAGCCCGACGACCGAACCGGTCACCGAGACGATGTACGCCAGAAACAACAGCCACAGGCCCATGTCGAAGTGGTGGACGTCGTGATTCATGATCGGATCCTCATTGCGTTTGGCGGACGGTGGGTCATGGCACGGTCGTCGACAGACGGTCAAGTGCGAACGAAGTGATCGCGATCAATGCGTTCTTCGCCGAAACCCGCTCCCGTGCATCCACGCTGATGATCGGGACGCTCTGCGGAACGGACAGCGCCTCGCGCAGATCCTCGGTGTCGTACCTTGGGGCATCGTCGAACTCGTTGACGGCGACGAGAAAGGGCAGCTTTCGCGCCTCGAAGAAGTCGACAGCGGCGAAGCTTTCCTCGAGCCTGCGGGTGTCGACTAGCACCACCGCTCCGATCGCGCCACGCACCAGGTCGTCCCACATGAACCAGAATCGGCGTTGTCCCGGTGTGCCGAAGAGGTACAGCACGAGGTCGTCGGCGATCGTGATCCGGCCGAAATCCATTGCGACCGTGGTGCTCTCCTTGCCAGGGATCGCGTCGAGGTCATCGTGGCCGTCCGAGGCGCTCGTGACAAGAGCCTCGGTGCGCAACGGCACGATCTCGGACACCGCGCCGACGAACGTGGTTTTGCCGACACCGAAGCCGCCGGCAATCACGATCTTTGTCGACGACGCCGTGTCGCTGGGGTCATAACGCACGTAACCCAACGAGGGTCCTTTCGATCAGTCGGCGCCGCTCCGGAGCGGTCGAACGGTCGGTCAGCGTGGTGTGAACACGAAGATGGCCGCTCTCCACCAGATCCCCCACCATGACCCGGGCCACCCCGATCGGCAGGCCGGCGTAGGAGGAGATCTCGGCGATCGACGGCCGGTCGCGGCACAACCGGAGGATTACGGTACGGACATCGCCTGGCGCCCAATCGACCTCGCCGGTCGACACCAAGGTCTGCACGGTGGCCTCGATCGGCAACTCGATCGGCGCGCGGGTTCGTCCGCCCGTGAGCGTGTACGGCCGGGCGGGATTGGGTGTTCGTTGTGTCTCTGGCCTGTCCATGCTCAGGGTCATCGAACTCCCTGCGCGGCACGCGGAGTCGCCTGCACAGCCTTGCCAACCCGGTCGACGAGTACCGCCATCTCGTATCCGACCTGCCCGACGTCGCACGAGATCGTCGCCAGCGCGGCAAGATAGGATCCGTTCCCGACACCCATCAGCAGTAGGTAGCCACCGTCCATCTCGACGACCGACTGCCGGACTTCGCCGGCCTCGAACAACCGGGCGGCACCACTCGACAGGCTCGCCAAACCCGATGTCACAGCGGCCAGTTGGTCCGCGCGATCAGCCGGCAGGTGCGAGCTCGACGCCATCAGCAGACCGTCGGCCGACACCAGAATCGCGTGAGACACACCCGGCACGTCTCTGGCGAAGTTGACGACAAACCAGTCGAGGGGCCTCGTGGTCGCGGTCATCAGTCTCCTTCGATTCGGCGGTGTGCTGCACCGTTCTCGGCCCGTCCGTTGCGAACGCCGGCCAGCTGTCGGTTCAGCTTTTCTCGGATCGCCGCAGGATCTCGCCCCGCATCGGTACCCGCGTCGGATCCCTGGCTGGTGTGGCCAGGCACCAGCCGCGCGCCGCGTTCGCGGATCGGCAGCCCGGATTCGGTGTGCCGCATCGGCTTCTGCTCGACCGCGTTGGCTGCGGCGGCCCAGCCGGCGTCGGCGGCGGTGGCCCATACCCCGTCCCGTGATTCGAGGGTGGTCGGATCCATCAGCCATTCGGACGTCATGTTCTCGAAGATGGGCGCACCCTCCGAATCCCCCGCCTCAATGGGCGGCCATGCGGGTTCGTCGGCCTGCGGAGCCGGCGCCTCAGGCGCCGACCTGCTACCGAAGTAGGAGAACGCGTTCGACGTCCCGTTGACGCCGCTGGCACCTGGCGAGCGTTTCGGCAGACCGCTGCCGTTGGGCACCGGGGCGATCGCCGGCAAGTCCGAGTGGTCGTCGAGCGCGCTCGCGGGCGCAGGAGCCGGTACGTCCCACTGCTCGGCGGATGGCAGCGGCGCATCGACGAACGAATCGACGAGTTCGGCAGGCGGGGCTATCAGCGCACCGGGTAGGTAGACACTGGCCGTCACACCGGGCTGAGATGTCAACGCGGCGGTGATGCGGAGCCGGACGGTCGCGTCGTGGCGGTGCGCGAGTCGGCCGACGACGAAAAGACCCATCCGCTTGGCGGTTTCGGACGTCACCTCGCCGCCGAGCGCGAGGCGTTCGTTCGCTGCGCTCAGGTCCTCTGTGGACATGCCGAGTCCCCGATCGGCCACCTCGACGAGGATGCCGGCGTCGACCGCACGCGAGACCGTCACCGATACCGACGACTCGGGCGGCGAGTACCGCAGTGCGTTGTCGAGCAGTTCGGCGATGAGATGGCCGACGTCACCGGCCGCGGCGCCGACGATCGAGATGTCGCCGGTGGGGCCGATGGTGACGCGACGGTATTGCTCGACCTCGGACATCGCGGCGCGCAGCACTTCCGGCAGCGGCACCGGGCCCGACCGGCGGTGGCGGTCCACCGTGTCGGCAAGCACGAGCAGGTTGTCGCCGTTGCGTCGCATACGGGTCGCGAGGTGATCGAGACGGAACAGATGATCGAGCCGTGCCGGATCGTCTTCGTCGAGTTCGAGGGCCTCGATCAGCACCAGCTGTTCTTCGACGAGGGATCTGCTTCGGCGGGAGAGGGTTTCGAACATCTCGCCGATCTGCAGGCGGACGCCGTGCTCGCCGGCGAGGCGAACCGCTTGGAAGTGGATGTCGTCGATGGCCCGCGCCAGCTGCCCCACCTCTTCGTTGGTGTTGACAGGCAGCGTCGTGATCTCGGGTACGCCATCACCCTTGCTGAGTCGCTCGATCTCCTCGGGCAGCTGAACCTGCGCGACCTGCAGAGCGCCGCGGCGAAGGCCGCCGATCGACTGGATGAGCGACCGGCCGACGCCGAGTGCAACGACGAGTGCGGTCAGCACCGCGCCGAGGATGATCGCGGTGTCGCGCAGCGCCGCGGACCGCAACGTGTTGGCCCGAGCATGCACCGTGCTCTCGAGATCGGACGAAAGTTGTTGCACCAACGCGCGGTATTGGTCGGCGTTTCCTTGCATGGCACTGGGGTCCGTGATCCCGGGGACGGCTTCACCGGTGGGCGCGAGTTGGGCGAGGCGGTCGAGCGCCGCCGCTTCTGCACCGGTCGCTTTCGCCACCTCGGTCTGTAGCGCGCCCGAAGTTCCGAAATCCGGTGCGGCGGCGAGCACCCGCTGCGTTGTCAGCGCCCGTTGCGCGGCGAGGACGTTCACGAGGCGGTCGGTGACAGACTGCACGGCACCGTCGCCGACGGTCCCCATCGTGGTCGCGATCGCCGAGGCGACACCACTGGCGCTTCTGGCTGCTTGGTCGGCGATCCGTAGCTGCGGCACCGGGCCCGATGCGATCTCGTCGCGCAACGTCTTCGCGGTGGTGGATGCGTTCGCCAGCGCCGCCGCGACGGTCGGCGCGAATTCCGCGGAGGTGGTCAGCGAGGTCATGGCGGTCGCGCTCGCGTCGAACTGGGCAAGCGGTTCTTCGATCGGTGCACCCGAGGTGGCGGCGAATGCGAGGTCGTCGAGCCGATCCACGAAGTCGACCGCGGGCACCACGATCACGGCGTCGCCGGAGGCGACACTCAACCTCGACGCGGCGGACAGTTCGTTCTGGATCCTCAGCGCGCCGAACATCGCGGCGAGCAGGATCGGCAGGACCATGATCGCGGCGACTTTCCAGCGCAACGGCCAGCCGACGAACGATGCCCGCGAAACGGTCGGATGCGAATGTTCGACGACGGTCGGACCATTGGCCTCCATGCCCTACCACCCTCCACCGGCTCAATTGACGTTCGAGTAGAAACCCGGCCAAACGCGAATGGTAGAGCAGGGATCACGGGCGTGCATCGACGCGGTGAACGTCAGGACCCCTGCCGGTGCCCCAAAAGCCCAGGTGACCTCGATCTTTATAACGAAATGATCACGGACCGCCCGATCGGAACGGATCGGAACTTCGATCAGGCGTAGCGCTCGGCGAGCTCGGCACCGATGCGGGCCAGCTCGGAACACACAAGCGGCGAGTCGACCACATCGATCAGCGCGCCCCAGCCGGCCAGGTGCTGGGCGATCATCAGCGGCGTCGGGGCGCTGACCCGGACGCGTGCCCGGCCGTCGTCGTGCTCGCCGAGTTCCTCACAGTGCCGCCCAAACTGTGTGTGCAGCACGTGCACGAACCGGGGCTCGACGAGCACCGTGGCCGATAGCCCGCCGCGCTGCTGCTCGACTTCGTCGACGACCTGCTGCCACGCCTCGGATAGGTCGAAGTCGGGCGGGCGTTCGGCAGGCTCGTCAGTGACCTGAGCCTCCGCGATCCGATCAACCCGGAAGGTTCGCTGGCCGTTCTCGGTATCGGCGATCAGGTACCAGATGTCGTCCTTGTCCACGAGGCCCAACGGAGAGACCCACCGCTCGCTTTGTTGACCACGCCTCTTGGTGTATTGCATGCGGACCATCCGCCGCCGCACCACCGCCGACTGCAGAGCCGCCACCAGGTCGGAGCGCTTCTTGTCGTGCTCGCCCCACCGGGCCGGGTCGATGACGACGGCGCTGGCGGCGGCCTCGGCGTCGGCGCGGAACGTCTCCGGCAGTGCGCGCACCAACTTCCGCAGGGCGGCCTTCGCCTCCGGCGCCACCGCGGCGGCCGGGCCGACGAGCACGAAGAGCGCCTGCGCCTCGGTGGCGGTGAGACCGCTGAGGTCCGTGCGGGCACCGCCGAGCAGCGACCAGCCGCCGCCCCGGCCGGCCTGCGGGTAGACCGGGATGCCGGCGGTGGACAGGGCCTCGAGGTCGCGGCGGGCGGTGGCGACCGAGACCTCGAGTTCCTCGGCCAGTTGCGCCGCAGTCACGCGTCCTCGCGACTGCATCAGCAGCAGGGTGGCCACCAGCCGGTCGGCGCGCATGAATCACAGCCTTTCACAAAAAGTGCTCAGTTGATGAGCACTTTCTAGGGCAGGCTTGCCAATCGTCATGCAGAAAGACCCAAGGAAAGGAACCAAAATGTTGCGAGGATTCGCCACCGTCAACTACTTCGCCGACGACCTCATCGCCGCCCGCGACTGGTACGCAAGCCTGTTCGGTATCGACGCGTACTTCCAGCGTCCCGATGAGGAGAACCCGGCGTACATCGAATTCCGGGTCGGCGACTACGAAGACGAGCTGGGCATCATCGATCGCCGATACGCGCCGCACGGCCAAGAGTCACCCGGTGGTGCCGTCGTCTACTGGCACGTCGACGACGTGGCGGCGGCAGTGAAGGACCTAGAGGCAAGGGGCGCAAAGGAACTCGAGCCGATCGTCGAGCGCGAAGCCGGGTTCATCACTGCGTCGATGGTCGACCCGTTCGGCAACATCCTGGGTGTCATGTACAACCCGCACTACGTGGAGATCCTCGCCGCGCGTTAACGATTAGGCCCTAACTTTCCGCGCAATGACCTCCGGACGCCGGCACGTCCAGGGTCGGGTTGCGGTCGAAGAATCCGTCCGGTTTCATCTTGAACCCCGTGTAGTCGACGGACATGATCGGCCAGTCCTCTAGTCGTGGTGTGTGAGTGAGACCGAAGGTATGCCAGACGACGACGTCGGTGTTCTCGATGGATCGGTTGCCAGCGGTGAAGGCGGGCAGCCCAGCACCGCCGGAATGCTGATTGACGTAGTCACCGGTGGGATAGCGCTCGGATTTGTCGAAAGGCGTGACCCACAGGTGCTTGGTGGCGAATGCCGCGCGCCGCGCGATAGATGAGTCATCCGCCGCGAGCAACAGCGGGTTTCCCTCGGGATGGAGGCTGTAGGCAACGGGCTTGCCAACGGTGTTGAGCTTGTTGGGGTTGACGATGTTCCACACCCGTCCGGTCGAGCGGTCGGCGACGCGTTGCGCTTCGCCTTCGGTGCACAACGGGGTCTCGGAGGTCGTCCACGCGTTGCCGTGCGGGTTGCCCTCCCCGATCGGCACACGGACGGTGTTCTTTTCGACGACGGTGTTGGCCTCACCGTCTACCTGCATGTGCAGCCGCGCACAGAACAGATGTTGGTGGAAGGGCGCGCCCAAACCTGGCGCGATCTCGCTGGCGTACGGGTTCTCCGTGCGTCCGGGGCCTGGGTAGGCCGACGTGAAGACGACGCCGGTGGCCTTGGCCTCCAGTTCGATGGTGCCGTCGAGGTACAGGTACCAGTAGAACCCGTAGTCGTAGTTGCCCACGGTGGCGAAGGATGAGATGACCAGTCGGCGTTGGCGTCTCGTGTTGTCCGACCCCGCCCAGTCGTCGCGGTGCTTCCATAGGATTCCGTAGTCTTCTTCGTGGATGCAGATCGCGTTGGTGATGGTGCGGGGGTTGCCGAGTTGGTCGGCGACGACGGCGTCGAGGTAAGTGATGTCACCGAGACAGTCGCAGCCGAGCCGCAGGCTGTTGGCCATCTGACCGATGAGGTACTCCCCGGTGTCGAAGTAGTTCTGCCAGTCGCGGATTGGCGAGGGGTCGGCGTAGGGGACCACCATCTCGGCTACCGACCCACGGAAGACGATCGGGCGTTGTTCCTCCCCGTCGGCAAATCCGAGCTCATGCAAGACGACGCCTTCGCGAGCGTCGAAGGTGACGCGGACCTGCCACTTCTCCCAGGACAGGAGATTGCCGTCGAGGGTGAAACTGGGGCCCTGCGGTTGGGTGATCTCGATGGGTTTCTGGGTGGTTCGCGGTGGCCCGGTCACCGCGGGGTCATCGAAGTTCCCCGATCCCTCCGGGATCGGCACCTGGCCCATGTCGATGATGTCGACGACCACTTCCTCGGTGACATCGACGAACGCGACGAGGCCGTCGATGGGGTGCGCCCAGGCATGGTCCGCTGGGTGGTCCTGCCGAAAGGCCAGGCCGCGCAGGATCCTTCGCCCCGCTTCGTTCGAGTAGTCGAAGACGCCCGCAGACAGCGGTGCCACTCTGACCTGACCCACTTCGAGACCGCGGGAGGACAGCGACGCCAGCCATCGAGCGTCTGTCGCGAGAATTCGTTCGACGGCTTCGAATTCGTGCATCAGTACCGGAAGTTGACCGTCAACGGCAGCGTTCAGCGTCTTCGACGACACCACAGTGCCGGTGTCGGTCGACACGACCGCGTCGGTACCCACCCCGCTGCCGATGTCCTGGATCATCACACGGAACCGGCGGTCGGCGGTCCCGGATCGCAGCTCTGTCGGGGTGGGTTCCTCCAGACCGAGGTACGCGATCCGCGATGTGTCGTGGAGCAGGCCCGCCTCGCTCAGTATCCGGCGCATAGCGAGCACCTCGTTGGTGGTCGTCATGGCCAGTGGATGAGTGGTGTGCGATGACAGGGTCGTCATGGTCGTTAGTCCTTCACCTGAGGGGGCGCGGTAGCTGAATGGTGTTGTGTGGCGGGATGAACACGTTGTCGAAGAAGGCGGCTAGTTCGTTGGTCGCGGTCAGGGGCAGTACGTGGGCGACGTACTGGTCGGGTCGCACGACGACCACGACTCCGCGCCGGTCGATCTCGCGGATGTCGAAGATGTCGGCGCCAGGCTGGACGGCATACACCTTCTCGTAGTCGACGAGGTGCAGGGGGCCCACTTTGGGCAGGAACGTCTTGGGCACGGTCGCGAGATCGACATGGGTGTGGTCCTGCTGATAGATCACCTTCACGTCGAAGACGCTGTCGACGTCTGAGTCCTGCGGGGTGTAGGCGACCACCGGAGAGTCGGGCGAGTTCGCCAGCCAGTCCGCCCACTCGTCGAGCACCGGCGAGCCCGCCCCGCTGGCCGGGGCGGCGAATGCGTATATCCGCCAACGCCCGTCGGCGCGATGATGGTGCCCGAGGTGGACAGGGTTGGCGTCCGCGACGCGAATCACGGGTGCGGACTTGAATCGCTTGCCGATGGGAAAGCCCGCCGCGAGCTGCTGGTGGGTCGGCTCGGCGACGATCATCGACGGTTGGTACTGGGTCATGAAACCGGCTGGAAACTCGGCGGTCTTCACGTAGAAGTCCTCGAGCTCCGAGGGTGAGTCGAAGTCCTCGGGGCGCTTGGCCATCATGTGTGACCACTGCTTGTCGAAGTCGATGAGCTTCTGCGCGATCACCTGACGCTCACTGGAATACGTTGCGAGAAGCGATTCGGGGCTACGTCCGTCGAGGACGTGACCGAGTTTCCAGCCGAGGTTGAAGCCGTCCTGCATGGAGACGTTCATGCCTTGGCCGGCCTTGGCGCTGTGGGTATGGCAGGCGTCACCGGTGATGAAGACACGGGGTGTGCGAATGCCGATCTCCTCGGCGGTGACGTCGTCGAAGCGGTCGGTGACGCGGTGACCGACTTCGTACACGCTGTGCCAGGCCACATCGCGGACGTCGAGCGTGTAGGGGTGCAGGATCTCGTTGGCGTTGGCGATGATCTGCTCGATGCTGGTGGTGCGGACCTTGCCGTTGTCGTCTTCGGGCACCTCACCCAGGTCGACATACATGCGGAACAGGTAGCCGCCTTCACGCGGGATCAACAGGATGCTCCCGCCGGTCCCGGACTGGATGGCGCACTTGGTGCGGATGTCGGGGAAGTCGGTTACCGCGAGCGCGTCCATGACTCCCCAGGCGTGAAAGGCCTTGTCGCCCTTTGGTGTGCATCCGATGGCGTCGCGGACGGCGCTGCGGGCGCCGTCAGCACCGATGACGTACTTGGCGTGGACGGTGCGGGTCTGGCCCAGGCTGTCACCCGCAGTGTGAACCAAGGTCACCGTTACCGGGTACTCGACGTCATGCTTGACATGCAGGCCGCGGAACTCCAGGCCGTAGTCGGGACGCATCCGCGTTGGGGAGTTGGCCATCACCTCGGCGAAGTGGTCGAGCACCCGGGCCTGGTTGACGATCAGATGCGGAAATTCGCTGATGCCGGTGGGGTCGTCCACCGTCCGTGCGGCGCGGATTACCCGTGACGCGTCATTGGGATCTGGCTTCCAGAAGGCCATTTCGGTGATGCGGTAGGCCTCGGTGATGATCTGCTCGGCGAATCCGAACGCTTGAAACGTCTCGACGCTTCGCGCCTGGATACCGTCGGCCTGCCCGATGGCCAAGCGTCCCGGTCGACGTTCGACGATGCGGGTCGTGATGTTGGGGAACTGCGACAGTTGCGCGGCGGCGACCATCCCGGCGGGACCCGTGCCGACGATGAGGACGTCCACGTTCTCGGGGATGTCGTCGGGACGGTCGATGCCGACGCCCGCCGGTGGCTGCACGCGGGGATCGCCGGATACATAGCCGTGGTGGTGAAATTGCATGTTCAGCCTTTGGTGTTCGTCGTGGCGTGAACGGGCGCCGAGGCGGTCGCGCCCGTCGGGCGGACCAGCGCCGCGGCGATGGTCGGTGCGCTCATCGAATTGCTCCTCTGACTGGGCGATGCGGTGTGGTGCGAGGCACGCCGACTTACGCTTGCGACTTGTGTCACAAATGATATACGATTTCAAATACGATGCAAGACCCGGCGGAGAGGAGAAGGATGAGCACCGACGACGACATCGCCGCCGATTCTCACCTCGTGGCGACGCCCCAGAGGCCGGGCAAGATCATCGCGATCCACCTCAACTTCGTCTCGCGCGCCGATCAGCGCGGGCGCCGACCCGCGCATCCCTCCTACTTCTTCAAGCCGTCCAGCTCGGTAACGACGACCGGCGGCACGATCGAGCGGCCTGCGGGTACCGAGTTGTTGGCCTTCGAGGGCGAAATCGCCTTGGTGATCGGCACTCCCGCCCGCCACGTGCGGATCGCCGACGCCTGGGATCATGTGTCAGGCGTCACCGCCGCCAACGACTTCGGTCTCTACGATCTGCGCGCCAACGACAAGGGCTCCAACGTCCGCTCCAAGGGCCGAGATGGCTATACCCCGTTGGGCCCCAACGTGATCGACGCCCGCGCCGTCGACCCCGCGGCGCTGCGCCTGCGTACCTGGGTCAACGGTCAACTGGTGCAGCAGGACACCTCCGACCGGTTGCTGTTCCCCTGCGCGCAGTTGATCGCCGACCTGTCCCAGCACTTCACCCTCGAGACCGGCGACGTGATCCTCATCGGGACGCCGGCCGGCTCGTCGGTGGTCGTCCCCGGTGATGTCGTCGAGGTGGAGGTCGACGCGCCGTCGGCGCTTGGGGCTCCGTCATCGGGTCGCTTGAGCACCACGGTCGTCAACGGCAGCACCGAGTTCGACCCCGCTGTGGGTTCCCTGCCCAGCGTCGACGACCTCCAACGGGCCGAGGCTTGGGGATCTCGCGAAGCCGCCGGCCTTCCGGTCGCAACGCCCACACTCACCGATGACCTTCGCCGCAAACTCCTTTCGGTGCCCGTCGCCGGACTGTCTCAGCAGCTGCGCAAGCGGGGTCTGAACAACGTGTCGATCGACGGGGTGTCGGCCCTTGCGCCCGGCACCAAGCTGGTGGGCACGGCCCGGACATTGCGCTTCGTGCCCAACCGCGAAGATCTGTTCGATTCCCACGGCGGCGGCTACAACGCTCAGAAGCAGACCTTCGACGCCGTGGACTCCGGTGAGGTAATCGTCATCGAGGCACGCGGGGAGACCGGTTCGGGCACGCTGGGCGACATCCTTGCGCTGCGCGCCAAGGCACGCGGAGCCGCAGGCGTCGTCACCGACGGCGGTGTGCGCGACCACGACGCGGTGGTCGCCATCGGTCTACCCGTATTCGCCGCCGGCACCCATCCCGCCGTGCTCGGCCGGCGGCATGTGCCGTGGGACTTCGACCTCACCATCGCCTGCGGCGGGGCCACCGTGCAACCGGGGGACGTCATCGTCGGCGATGGGGACGGCGTCATCGTCATCCCACCCTCGATGGCAGACGAGATCGCCGACGCAGCCCTCGAGCAGGAGATCCAAGACGGTTGGATCGCCGAACAGGTCGCCGCCGGCCATCCCATCGACGGGCTCTTTCCGCCGAACGCCGAATGGAAGCAGAGGTTCGTTCAATGGCGCCAGAATCAGTGAACGGCCCAGTGCGGCAGAGTAAGTCGCAACAGGCCTACCAGTGGATCAAGGAGCGCATCGCCCGCAACGAGTACACCGCCGGCTACCGGCTGGTGCTCGGTGCGATCGCCAAGGAACTCGACATGAGCGTGGTGCCCGTACGCGAGGCGATCCGCCAGCTCGAAGCCGAAGGTTTCGTGACGTTCGAGCACAACGTGGGTGCCCAGGTCGCGATGGTCGACGAGGCGCAATACCGAGACAGCATGGTGGCCCTGAGCGTCCTCGAGGGCGCCGCGACCGCCCTGGCTGCTCGCCGACTCACCGCGGACGACCTGCAGCAGGCCCGGGCGATCAACGAACGCATGATCGCCACCCTCGATCACTTCGACCCGCTCCTTTTCACCACCCTCAACCAGGAATTCCACTCGGTGTTGTTCACCAAGTGCGTCAATGCCCGCATGGTCACCCTGGTGCAGGCCGAGTGGGCCCGGCTAGGACACCTGCGCTCCTCCACCTTCTCGTTCGTTCCCGGCCGCGCCCACGAATCGGTGTGCGAGCACGACGCCATCGTCGGCCTCATCGAAGCCGGCGCACCACTCTCGGAGATCGAAGACGCCGCCCGACGCCACCGCACCGCCACCCTCGACGCCTACCTGGCTCACGAGCACCCCGGCGAAACCTTTGGTCTTCCGGCCTAGATACCTGGAATTGGAGCAACGATGACAGACACCGCCACCACGGCAGCCGCGCGTTACGTACCGGCCGAACTACCGAACCGACTGCAGCACTACATCGGCGGCGCATTCGTCGACTCGCTGGACGGCGATACCTTTGACGTTCTGGACCCGGTTTCCAACGAGACCTACGTCGCGGCCGCCGCCGGCAAGAAGGCAGATATCGCGCGTGCGGTCGCCGCGGCCCGCGCCGCCTTCACCGACGGCCCGTGGCCCCGGATGTTGCCGCGCGAACGCTCCCGCATTCTGCACCGCATCGCCGACATCGTGGAGTCGCGCGACGCTCGGCTGGCCGAACTGGAGTCCTTCGACTCCGGTCTGCCAATCACCCAGGCACTCGGCCAAGCTCGTCGAGCGGCGGAGAACTTCCGCTTCTTCGCCGATCTCATCGTCGCTCAGGCCGATGACACCTACAAGGTGCCGGGCCGTCAGATCAATTACGTCAACCGCAAGCCCATCGGCGTGGCCGGTCTGATCACGCCGTGGAACACGCCTTTCATGCTGGAGTCCTGGAAGCTGGGACCCGCGTTGGCCACCGGAAACACCGTCGTGCTCAAGCCCGCCGAGTTCACGCCGCTGTCCGCATCGTTGTGGGCGGGGATCTTCGAGGAGGCGGGGCTACCGAAGGGCGTGTTCAACCTCGTCAACGGACTCGGCGAGGACGCCGGCGACGCACTGGTGAAACACCCTGACGTGCCCCTGATTTCGTTCACCGGCGAAAGCAGCACCGGCCAGCTGATCTTCGGAAACGCCGCACCGTTCCTCAAAGGGCTATCCATGGAACTCGGCGGCAAGAGCCCCGCGATCGTGTTCGCCGACGCCGACCTCGACGCCGCCATCGACGCGACGATCTTCGGCGTGTTCTCCCTCAACGGCGAAAGGTGCACCGCAGGGAGCCGCATCCTGGTCGAACGCCCGATCTACGACGAGTTCGTCTCGCGCTACGCCGAGCAGGCCAAGCGGGTGGTCGTCGGGTACCCGCACGACCCGAAGACCGAGGTCGGCGCCCTCGTTCACCCCGAGCACTACGACAAGGTGATGAGTTACGTCGAGATCGGCAAGACAGAAGCTCGGCTCGTCGCCGGCGGCGGCCGTCCCGACGGCTTCCCCGGCGGAAACTTCGTCGCTCCCACCGTCTTTGCCGACGTCGCGCCCGACGCAAGGATCTTCCAGGAGGAGATCTTCGGCCCGGTCGTGGCGATCACCCCATTCGACACCGACGAGGAGGCCCTCGCGCTGGCCAACGACACGAAGTATGGGCTCGCCGCCTACGTCTGGACCAACGACCTCAAGCGGGCGCACAACTTCTCCCAGGCCGTCGAAGCCGGAATGGTGTGGCTGAACTCCAACAACGTCCGTGATCTGCGGACGCCATTCGGCGGGGTCAAGGCCTCCGGGCTCGGACACGAGGGCGGCTACCGGTCCATCGACTTCTACACAGACCAGCAAGCCGTCCACATCACGCTCGGCAAGGTGCACAACCCCACCTTCGGCAAGCAGGGTCACGAAAGTCATTGAGACCCAACCTGACCAGCGCCACTCCCGACCACATCGAAGGACAGCACCATGACCACCATTACCCCGGACTCCCCCGAGCCCGCCGTCATTGCCACGCCAACCTCTCCCCCACCAGACGTATTGCGTTGCGCGTACATGGAATTGGTCGTGACCGATCTCGCCCGGTCACGCAATTTCTACGTTGACGTCCTGGACCTGTACGTCACCGAGGAGGACGAAAACACCGTCTACTTGCGGTCCCTCGAGGAGTTCATCCATCACAACCTGGTGCTGCGCAAGGGACCGGTCGCCGGAGTGGCCGCGTTCTCCTACCGCGTGCGCACGCCAGAAGATCTCGACAAGGCCGTCGCCTTCTACACCGAACTGGGATGCCGCGTGGAGCGTCGCGCCGAGGGCTTCACCAACGGTATCGGCGATTCGGTGCGCGTGGAGGACCCCCTGGGCTTCCCCTACGAGTTCTTCTACGACGTCGATCACGTCGAACGCCTCGCATGGCGCTATGACCTGTACACCCCGGGGGCGCTGGTGCGCCTGGACCACTTCAATCAGGTCACTCCCGACGTGCCCAAGGCCGTCGCGTACATGGAAGACCTCGGCTTCCGCGTGACCGAGGACATCCAAGACGAGGAGGGCACCGTCTACGCCGCATGGATGCGGCGCAAGCCAACCGTGCACGACACCGCGATGACCGGCGGCGATGGGCCCCGGATGCATCACGTCGCATTCGCCACCCACGAGAAGCACAACATCATCGCGATCTGCGACAAGATGGGCGCGCTTCGGATGTCGGACCGCATCGAGCGCGGCCCTGGCCGCCACGGGGTTTCCAACGCGTTCTACCTCTACGTGCGCGACCCCGACGGTCACCGCGTGGAGATCTACACCCAGGACTACTACACCGGCGACCCGGACAACCCGGTCGTCACCTGGGACGTGCACGACAACCAGCGCCGGGACTGGTGGGGCACTCCAGTGGTTCCCAGCTGGTACACCGACGCCTCGATCGTGCTGGACCTCGACGGCAATCCGCAACCGGTCATGGCTCGAACAGATGCCCGCGAAATGGACGTCACCATCGGCGCGGACGGCTTCTCCTACACCCGCCCCAGCGACGAGGACATGCCCGACTGGAAGAAGGGCGAGTACAAGCTCGGCGCCCAGCTCTGACAACGACTTTCGAGGAGAATTGATGCTATCCGCCGAGACCATCACGGCCATCGCCGACGAATTGGCGGCCGCCGAGCGTGACCGAACCACGGTGCCGCTGCTGACGACGCGCCACCCCGGCATGACCGTCGAGGATTCCTACGCCGTGCAGAACGAGTGGCGCCGCCGCGGTCTGGCCGCCGGCCGTCGTCTCGTCGGCCGCAAGATCGGGTTGACCAGCAAGGTGATGCAAGCCGCGACCGGCATCACCGAACCCGACTACGGCGCGATCTTCGACGACATGGTCTTCGACAATGGTGCAGTCATCGACCACGGTCGATTCTCCAACGTGCGCATCGAAGTCGAACTGGCCTTTGTCCTTGGCGCTCCGGTCGACGGTCCCAACGCCACGATCTTCGACGTCCTGCGCGCAACCGAGTACGTCGTGCCCGCGCTGGAGATCCTCAGCTCCCGCATCGAGATGGCGGGACGAACCATCGTCGACACCATCAGCGACAACGCCGCCATGGGCGGAATTGTCCACGGGGGCAATCCAACCCGGGTCGGTGACGTCGACTTGCGATGGGTGGCGGCGTTGCTCTACCGCAACGAGACGATCGAGGAGTCCGGTGTCGCTGCTGCCGTACTCAATCACCCCGCGGCCGGCGTGGCGTGGCTGGCCAACAAACTGGCCCAGCACGACGACCGACTGGAAGCGGGAGAAGTGGTGCTCGCAGGATCGTTCACCCGCCCCATGTGGGTGCATAAGGGCGACACCGTGCTCGCCGACTACGGACCGATGGGGACGATCTCGTGTCGCTTCGTCTGAACGGCACCCTGCGCGATGCGCTAGCCAATGCCGACCGCGCTCTCTACGGCGGATGGGTTTGCATGGGCTCACCGACGTCGGCGGAGATCATGGCCGGTTCGGGACTGGACTGGGTGCTCATCGACATGGAACACGCGCCCAACGGACTGGAATCGGTTGTCGCCCAGCTTCATGCGGTATCCGGATACGCGACGACACCCGTGGTCCGGGTGCCCTCGGGCGATGCCGTCGCCATCAAGCAGGTACTCGACCTCGGCGCGCAGACCATTCTCGTGCCGATGGTCTCGACGGCTGAACAGGCCCGGCACGTCGCTGCCGCCGCGCAGTATCCACCCGTCGGCATTCGCGGCGTTGGCAGCGCGCTGGCCCGCTCTGCCCGCTGGAACCGCGTCGAGGGCTACCTGCTCGACGGTGCCAAACATGTCTCGGTGTTCGTACAGATCGAAACCGCCGAGGGCGTCGACAACGCACGGGCCATCGCCGAAACACCCGGCATCGACGGCGTCTTCCTCGGCCCCTCGGATCTGGCCGCCTCCCTGGGGCTTCTGGGACAACAGACCCACCCCGACGTCGTCGCCCGCGTGGAACAGGCGTTCGCCGACGTGCTGCCGACCGAGAAGTTCATCGGTGTCAACGCCTTCGTTCCCGAGCAGGCGCGGCACTACGTGAGCGCCGGCGCGTCGTTCGTGCTCGTCGGTGCCGACGTTGCGCTACTCGCGCGCGGATCCGAGGCACTCGCCGAACAGTTCGCCTCAGCCGATGGCAACGGACATCGCGAAAGCTATTGACGTCTTCGACTGACTCAACCGAATCGGTTACGGCACAACGAAGGACACACCATGACCACCACGTACGAATCCCTGCTCAAGGGCGTCACCGACGCCGCCGGTGATCAGATCAATGATCCCGCCACCGGCGAGGTCGTCGGACGGGTGCGATTCCACACCGTCGAGGAACTCGATGCTGCCATCGCCAAAGCGCGCGACGCACAGGGCGCCTGGGCCGCCCGAACGGACGAGGAGCGGGTCTCCCTCCTGCTGCGCGCCGCCGACGCGATCGACGCAGCGGCCGAACCGCTGGCCGAACTGCTGTCCCGTGAACAGGGCAAGCCGCTCAACGGACCCAACGCGCGCTTCGAAGTCGGGGCGTGTGCCGACTGGCTGCGGGCGACCGCCGTTACCGCCCTCCCCGGTGAGGTGCTCGTCGACGACGACAGCGGTTACGCCGAACTGCACTACCGGCCCGTCGGTGTCGTCGGGGCGATCGGCCCGTGGAACTGGCCGATGATGATCACCATCTGGCAGATCGCGCCCGCGCTGCGAATGGGCAACACCGTCGTCGTCAAGCCCTCGGAGTACACGCTCGTTGAGCGTTCTGGCCCTGGTCGGCGTCATCAACGGCACGCTGCCCGCAGATGTGTTGCAGGCCTTGGCCGGCAAGGGCGACCTCGGCGCCCGGTTGTCCAGCCACCCCGACATCGGAAAGCTGATGTTCACCGGGTCCACCGCGACCGGCCAGGCCATCATCAAGACCTCCGCGGACACGGTGAAGCGTCTCACCTTGGAACTCGGCGGCAACGATGCCGGCATCGTCCTAGCCGACGTCGACCCACGCGCCATCGCCGAGGACTTGTTCTGGGGTGCGTTCATCAACACCGGCCAGACGTGTGCGGCACTGAAACGTCTGTACGTGCACGCCGACGTCTACGACGACGTATGCGCCGCGCTCGTCGACGTCGCCAAGGCGATGCCAATGGGCCGCGGCCTCGACGAGGCCAACGTTCTTGGGCCGCTGCAGAATCGGCAACAATACGACATCGTGTCCAAATTGGTCGACGCCGCCCGCGACGCCGGTGCAACGATGTTGCTCGGCGGTGACCCCGACCACCACGCCGTCGGCAATTTCTACCCGACGACGCTGGTCGCCGACATCGACAACGACAATCCGCTGGTCACCGAGGAGCAGTTCGGCCCCGCGCTCCCCATCATCCGATACGACGACGTCGACCACGCAATCGCGATGGCCAACGGCCTGGACGTCGGCCTGGGCGCCTCCGTGTGGTCCCGGGACACGCAGTCCGCCCGCGCGGTGGCTGCCCGCCTGCAAGCCGGCACCGTGTGGATCAACTCCCACAGTCGCGTCCACCCCATGATTCCCTTTGGCGGCGTGAAGAAGTCGGGCTACGGACTCGAATTCGGCGTCGAAGGACTCAAGGGCGTCTCGGTGCCGCAGGTGATCAGCGGCTGACGCCCCGAGTTCGGACACACATCCCCCTACCCTCACCTTGGAGTCCTCAATGTCCAACCTTGAAGCATCATCGTTCAACGAAAGTGTTGGCGCTCAGCCACTCTCACCGTCGACCTCCGATCGGGCCGGCCTGCGGCCCGGTCACCTCGGGGCCGGTGCGATCATCTTCTTCGTCGTCGCCGCGGTGGCACCCATGGCGGCCCTGGTGGGCGCGTCACCGATCGTGTTCTCCGCTCAAGGGGCCACGGCGCCGTTCGTGTATTTGTTGGCGGCACTGCTGTTTGCGGTGTTCTCCATTGGTTACGTGGCGATGAGCCGCCACATCACCAACGCCGGCGGTTTCGTCGCCTACATCGCCCAAGGCCTTGGCGCGCGGGCCGCCACCGCCGGGGCCGCGCTGGCGATCTTGTTCTACGGCACCTTGCAGTCGGCACTGTGGTCGCAGTTCTCGGTCTTCGCCCAGTCACTGATCGCCGACAAGCTCGGCGTCAACCTTCCTTCCTGGGTGATTCTCTTCGTCGCACTCGTTGCGGTGACCGGTCTGGTGATGTTGGGCGTCGACCTCAGCCTCAAGGTGCTGGGAATCTTGGTGGCACTGGAGATCGCCGCCTTCGTCGTGCTCGACGTCGCGATCATCGTCGGCGGGGGCGGAGCGTCGGGCAACTCGTTGACGGCCTTCAACCCCTCCGATCTCCTCGGACCCGGCCTTGGCGTCGCGTTCCTGTTCGCCTTCGCGTGCTTCACCGGATTCGAGGCGACGGTGGTGTTCTCAGAAGAAGCCAAGGACCCCCGTCGGACGATCCCCCGTGCGGTCTACGGATCGATCGCGTTCATCGGCGGGTTCTACGCGCTCACCACGTGGGCGCTCGGCAACGCCGCAGGAAACGAGTCCGTGCAGGCCGCCGCCACCGCCGATCCCGCCGGTTTCGTATTCGCCATCACGGAGAAGGAAGTAGGGGCTTGGCTGAGCACCACGATGGAGGTCTTGGTGGTGACCAGCTTCATCGCGATGCTCATCGGATTCCAGAACATGTTCGCTCGTTACGTCTACGCCCTGGGTCGCGCGCACGTCCTGCCTGCACGCCTGGGAACCGCAACCCGCACATCGGGCACCCCCACCGTTGCCGCGCTCTGTGTCGGCGCGCTGCTGGCCGTCGTCCTCGCGGGCTTCCAGCTCGCCGGGGCGGACCCCATCGCGGTCACGTTCAGTTGGCTGCTGTCGCTGGGAACCGTGGCGCTGATCGCCATCCTCATCCTGACCTCGGTGGCGGTGATGGCGTTCTTCGCCAGAACCAAACTCGAGAAGAGCCCCTGGGTAACGGTAATCGGACCCGGCCTGTCGATCGCCGGATTCGGGTACGTCGCCTACCTGGCGATCACCAACTACGACGTCCTGCTGGGCGGCCAGGGTGGCATCGCCCAGTGGCTGCTGATCCTGATTCCGGTGTTCGCCGCCGCGGGCTACGCGTGGGCCGTCATTCGACCCGGGGTCGACTATCAGGCCGCGCTCGTCTAAGCCTCCGCCCACCACTTCACGAGGACGAAGACCATGTCGACGAGTAGCGAAAACCCAACCGCCAGAATCGTACTCGTCACCGGCGGTGGCAGCGGGATCGGCGCGGCATCCGCCGAGAGCCTGAGTGCCCAAGGTTGGACGGTCATCATCTGCGGTCGGCGCCTTGAAGCGCTGCAACGGGTCGCCACCAAGGCCTCGATTCACGCCACCGCCGTCGACGTGACGGATCCGCACGCAGTCCGCGGCCTGGTCGACGGCGCCGTGGACCGCTTCGGACGGCTCGACGCGGTTGTGCTCAACGCAGGCATCAGCCGGCCGGGGCCGGTCGGCGAACTGTCAGAGCAGGATTGGGCGGCGACGGTGGACACCAATCTCACCGCGCCGTTTCGCCTGCTGCACCACGCCCTCCCCCATCTGGTCGCCGCCAAGGGCTCCGTGGTCGGCGTGTCGTCGTTGAGCGGGTTGCGTGCCTCGGTCGGGAATGCGGCTTACAACGCCTCCAAGGCAGCGTTCTCGATGCTCGTGCAGTCCGTGGCTGTCGACTACGGACCAAAGGGATTGCGCGCGAACGTCGTATGTCCCGGGTGGACGCGCACGGAGATGGCCGACGAGGAGATGGTCGAGCTGGGCCGCCAGCGGGGCCTCAACAGTGAGGAGGCCTACCAGTTGGCCACCGCCCTCTCGCCGCTGCCAAGGCCGGCGCACGCGGCCGAGGTTGCCGCCACCATCGCGTGGCTGCTGTCCCCATCCGCGTCCTATGTCAACGCCGCCGTGCTCCCCGTAGACGGTGGCCTCCACGCTGTCGACCCCGGCACCGTCGCCTTCACCGAGCACTTGACGGTCACCACCGCCGTCCCCGTCGGCGAGGTATGACCCGCATGGACATGCTGCTCGACGGTCGCGTCGCCGTGGTGACGGGCGGCGCCTCCGGAATCGGCCGCGCCTGCGTCGACGCCTTCACTGCCGAAGGCGCCAAAGTCGTCATCATCGACCGCGATCCCGCAGGCCAAGCGGTCGCCGATGAACACCGAAACCACGGCCGCGCTGTTGAATTCGTGAGCGCCGACATCACTGACGAGTCCGACGTCAAGAACGCCATCCAGCGCGCAGTTGACGTATTCGGTGACATTGACACCGTCTGCGGGTGCGCCGGCATATCCGGCCCGGTGGGCAAGCGCGTCGTCGACATCAGCGTTGCGGAATGGGACAGCGTCCAAGCGGTCAACGTTCGTGGCAACTTCCTGCTCGCCAAACACTCCATCACCCGCCTGGCGGAAAGCGCCGTCGGCACGGTGGTGTTCCTCGCATCTGACTCCGCCGTGATCGCCTTCGAAGGCATGGCTCCCTACAGCGCGTCGAAAGGCGCCTTGGTCATGCTGGCCAAGGCGCTCTCCGTCGACCACCCACCAGTACGGGTCAACGCCCTGTGTCCAGGGATCGTCGACACCCCGATGTCCCGCGCCGACCTAGACCGCCCCTACGGGTTCGCGGCGACGGGCATGCCGGTGCTGTCCGCGCACGACGTGGCCCACCACGTGCTCTTCCTCGCGTCACCGCTGAGCTTCCCCACCAACGGCGCCGCACTCATCGTCGACCACGGCGTCCACGTACGGTCCGCCCTCGGAACACTGGACTTCACCGCGCGCTGACCCGACCGGCGTGAACGCCGGACCAGCTCTCGTCAGTCCGCTACTGCGGCACCAACGCCGTTCACGGCGGCCGCCAATGAGTCGATGGCGTCGGCGACTTGATCGACAGTGATGGAACCGCCGACGTATTGCAGCATGAGGCCGTCGAGCGCTGCGAACAGTGCCAGGTTCAGGCCCTCGTTCACCGGTTCGCCATCGCGGAGCCGACCGGCCGCGATTCTGTCGACGTACTTGCGGTACAACTCTCGCACGGCGGGCTGCAGTTCCGGGCGTCTCCTGGCTTCGAGGATCATCTCGTACTGGAATGCCGCGGATTCTGGTTCGGACAGCACGTTCTCGATCAACGCATTGCGGAACGCCGCTGTCTCACTCGCGTACTCCGACAGGTCGGCGCCGGCGATGGAGCGGTCCACGCTCCACTCGAACGCGGCCGCCAGCATTTTGTCCCGAGATCCGAAGTGATGCACGATCAGCGTGTTGTTGACCCCGGCCTCCTCGGCCACGGCACGAAACGTGAGACCTCGCAAGCCTTTCTCGGCGACCACTCGTACCGCGGCTTGAAGGAGGGCTTCTCTGCCCTCGCCGTAGCTGAGCCTTCTAGACACCGGCTTCACGCCCTCAGCATAGGCACGGGCAAGGCAGATCGACGCAAGTCTTGACATAGAACTAAGCAGTTGCTTAAATGTGATTTAAGCAACTGCTTAGTTCTGGTTGTGAGCCACGCCGCCAACCACGCACGCTGTCCCAGCCGCCCGCCAGCCGGTGCCTGCAACCCGGTGAAGTGCACTGCACCATCAATCACCACGAGGAGAACCCAAATGAACACAGCAGAGCAGGGCTACGTTCCCCAGCACGAATGGCCGGACGTCACCACCATGATCGACGGGTTCGGCGAACCCAGCCTCCCGGCGAGTACCGCGCTGGAGGGACCCGATATCGAGATCGGCTTCGAGAACGGCTGGGAGATCACGCATCGATTCGACGCGGGTCAGGTCACCTGGACGATCACCGCAGGCGATGGGGTCGGAATGACGGGCACCCACCCCTATCGAGCGGTGGAGGTCCGTCCCGACATCTTCTTCGTCGACTTCGTCAAGGGTGACGGCGTCAACGCGAGCGACGTGTCGATGGTGATCGATCGCAACGACGGGAAGGTTACCGTCGCCGACTCATCCTTCGTGGATCGCAACGGCGCGATCCGTATGCGCACCGACATCATCAACGGTCGGGTCGCCGGCACCGGGGTCATCGAAGCGCGGCCTCCGTCCAAGGAACTCGTCGGCAAGCGAATCTACTACCGCTACAGCCCCACTGAGCACTACGAGCACATCTATCTCAACGCCGGCACGTTCGTGTGGCACTGCGTCAAGGGCGGCGAGGCGGGGCTCGCGGATGTCGACCCCATCCAGGTGTTCGAACTCGCCGACGGCATCGTCATCCTTCATTGGAGCGAAACTGTCATGCCAGTGGAGTCCATTCTCGTGATCGACCTCCAGCACCAGCGATCGATCGGCCGCATGTTCTGTTGGGATGGGCCGACTCTCGCACCTGTGCACCTGCCCTTCGACAGCCGTTTCACCGTGCTGGCCGACACGGCCTACCCGACCGACTGAGCGCACGGGCGAAAAGGGTTTCGAGATGCGAGAGTTCGACACGGACGTCGTCATCGTCGGGGGCGGCTTCGCCGGCGTCACCACCGCCCGAGAACTAAGGCAACGGGGAGTGCGCACCACACTCCTGGAGGCACGAGACCGGTTGGGCGGCCGCACCTGGACCCGCGACACCACACTGGGTCGAGAACTCGACATGGGCGGTACGTGGGTCCACTGGATCCAGCCTCACGTATGGGCAGAAGTCACGCGCTACGGCCTCGACCTGATCGCCAGCCCCGACCTCGACACGGCCTACTGGCGCGTCGGTGACGAGGTCTTGACCGATACGGCCGAGGCAATGCTGGACCTTTTGGACGGTCCGATGACCAAGGTGCTCGCCGCCTCGCGCGAGGTCATGCCCCAGCCATACGATTACTTCCCGCTGTCCGACCGGGTCAAGGCCCTGGATCAGGTCAGCATTGCGGAGAAGATCGCCGAACTCGACCTGGACGTCGAGGCTCGGACACTGCTGGACGGAATGTGGGCGTTGAACTTCAGCGGAGATCCGGCGCGCGGCGGCTACACGCAGGCACTGCGCTGGTGCGCCCTCGCGGGCGGTGACTGGAAATTGATGTTCGAGGCCTGCGCCACATACAAGTTCGCGCGCGGGACCCGATCGCTCGTCGACGCCATCGCCGCCGATGCCGCCGGCACCGACATTCGCCTGAACACCACCGTCACCAACATCGACGAAACCGGCGACGGCGTCACCATAACCTGCGCCGACGGCACCACCCTGCACGCAGGACACGTCGTCATCACCGTTCCACTCAACGTTCTCGCAAGCCTCACCGTGAGCCCAAGCTTGGGCCACGGATTGGATGCCGTCGCCGCCGAGGGCCAGGCGTCCACCGGTGTGAAGGTATGGATCCGAGTCAAGGGCGATGTCGGCAAGTTCGCTGCACTCGCCGACAGCCGGGCGGCGTTGAATTTCGTGCAGTACGAGTACGCGTTCGACGGCGATAGCTTGATCGTTGCGTTCGGACCTCGGTCCGGAGTGATCGATCTCAACGACCCGCGCGCCGTGGAAGCCGAATTGCGCAAATGGCGACCCGATCTCGAGGTTGTCGCCGTCGACGCGCACGATTGGACCGCGGACCCACTCTCCCGCGAGACGTGGCCGATGCTGGCAACCCATCAACTCGACGCGGTCGCCCACGCCGCAGCCGACACGACCCGACGGGTCCGGCTTGCCGGGTCGGACTACGCCCGCGGATGGGCAGGGTTCATCGACGGGGCGATCGAGTCCGGCCTCCAAACCGCCCGACGCATCATCATCGAAACCGAAGGGATGCAACGTCGCGACAAGGAACACCTGCAGGGCCTTGGGGCCGAATAGCGCCAGCTGGCTCCCTCCGCCGGAGACGGGGCTTGAATTGGGGCGGGCGAGGCTCGAACCCGCGACTAACGACTAAGCGAGTTCGATTCCCATCATCGGCTCCAGGTTTCGTCGCTCGACATCCGCATGGCCTTTTCGTGGGCCAGCGCGACCGGTTCTGCAGCATCGATCAACCGACGCGATGAGTTTTCGTCTGCATTCCGGTCACCACCCACATGACAGACGAACTCTTCACCGGGCTGCAGTGCGTCGCCGTGCCCGTCAGCGATCAGGATCAGTCGAAGGCTCTCTTCGAGGGCATGGGCTTTACCACCACGATGGACGCGCATCTGCGGCCCGGCTTCCGCTGGATCGAACTGGCACCGTCGTCCGGTGGCCCGTCGCTCGCACTCGTCGCTACCGGGGACCAGCTTCCGACGGGGATCGACACGGGAATTCGGCTCATCACGTCCGACGCCCGCGCCGCCCACACTGCGCTTGCCGCAAAGGGACTCGAGGTGGGCGATATCCTCGACTGGGAAACGGCACCACTCATGTTCAGTTTTCGAGACCTCGACGGCAATCGCTTCTACGTCGGCCAGTCCAGCTGACTCCCTGATCCGACCCCCAAAGGAGCAGCGATGAAGACGAGCACACGTCGTGCAACGACGGCCGTGGCGATGGCCGTCCTCGCCAGCACCGCGGCGTGTTCCCGCGCGTCCTCCGAACCCCCTGCTGACGGCACCGGCGAGTCATCGACGTCGAGCACCACGTCGGAGACCGCGCGCACGTCGAGCGCACCCGCCGTGTCACGGCCACTCACGGATTTCGTCGAGAACGAGTACTACCACTCGTTCGCAACACCGGGCCGTCAGATCCAGTGCCGCGTCGGGGACGAGTCGCTGGCCTGCCAGTTCGAGGGGGATGGGGATTCGCTCACCGTCGCCGACAGTGCGCTGTGCGGGTTCTACCCCGGCTTGGAGCAGGGCCACACGCGGCGATTCGGCTTCTTCGGGGACCGGCCGCAACCGTGCGCGACCATCATCCAGGGGGAGGGGTTCGACTCGCCGCACACGTTGGACTACGGACAGTCGGTGACCGCCGAACTGTCGCCGGGACGCACGGTCACCTGCACGTCGGCTGTCGACGGACTGACCTGCACCTCGGCCGACGGGTCCGGATCGCGGGGCTTCCTTCTCACGGTCGACTCGTTCACCGTCATCTGACGCCGCCACCGTCGGCGATCGCGACGATGAAAGCTGAAAAATAGCCTCTGTTGTGGGGCGGGCGGGGCTCGAACCCGCGACCAATGGATTATGAGTCCACGGCTCTAACCGACTGAGCTACCGCCCCCGGCGCGATCGCGCGGCACCTATGGTCGCATGCGCCCACGGCCAGGTCATCAGGGCCCACACCATCACGATCAACGCGGCCGCGGTGAAGATGTACACCGGCCACGGCCCCAACACGTCCAGCAGGCTCGCGGTGACGGGTTTTCTGTTCAGGAAGCCGTAGTTCGTGCCGGCGATGCTGTTGAACGTGAACGTCACCGCCGCCCACACCGCCGTGACCACGACCACGAACCGGAAACTGCGCCAATCCGGCCGCATTCCCCGCCCCCACGTCAGGTAGATCGCCGCCCACACGACCACCAGGTGAATCCCCCAGAACACCAGGAACTCGTAGTGCGGGAAGTCCGGGCTCTCCAGCACCGGTGAGATCAACGCCTGCGAGCTCAGCACCAGCCCCCAGTAATACGTCAGCACATACGCCCACTGCCGCTGCGACCACAACGCGTACGCCCCGGTGACCGTGGCCAGATCCGTCAGCCGCAGCGGTACCGACCAGTGAATCGACGGCGGAATCAGCGTGTAGACGAACATGCCGACATAGACGACCGCGGTCACCGCCCCGAGAATGCGCCCGAGCCTTCGGGCCTGCGCGTCGGTCTGCCTGCGCCCCACCCACACCAGCAGCACGGCCCCGACAACGAACACCACGATCGCGCCCCAATACGACGGGCCGTACGCCGTGAACTCCCGGGCGGCAACACTCATCGGTCAGCTGTAGACGGGTTGTCCGTCCGCCCCGATCTCGTACCGCTCGGTGCCCTGCTCGACCCGTGGCTTATCGGCGGCCAGCGACACCGCGATCTTGTTGCACGCGTTGCGCATGACATCCAACGTCAGCTCGACACTCTGATCTTCCGAAAAGTGTTTGTGCACACCGGCGGCCACCTCCGGCGCGATCTTGGCCGGCGACCAGATCAGCGCGTCGACGTACCGCAGCGCCGCCTTGTGGGCATCGGTCAGATCGGGCGCGGACTCGTACTTCTCGATCTGCTCATACAAATCCTCGTTCCCGCCGGCATCCAGCGCGTGGCCTTCCCGCAGCGACTTGCACAACCGGCAGTTGTGCTGCGCCGCACCCCGCAGCCGGACCACCTCCGTCGTCACCGGGTCCAACGCCTGCTGGAGTGCCACCGCAGGCACGAATCCGTTCAGCAGCGCATCGATGGGATCGGTGTCGTGATCCCACGCGACGTCTCCGTTGCGCGGCCTGCCCATCCCGAGCGCCTCGAACCCCGCCCACACCCGCGGCACATAGTCGGCGATGAAGATCGTCACCACCGTCCGAAAAGCATTGTCGCCCAACGCGGACAGCAACTGCTTTCGCTGATTGTCGCCGATCCCCGACACGTCGATGGCGAACTGCTCGGCGAACGCCGCCACCACAGCCTCCCGCTCGGCGGTCCCGTCGATCAGGTCGACTTCCATCGGCAGCGGAGCCAGCGACAACGTCCTCGAGCACGTCAGCCGGATCAGCGTGTCAAGGCGCCCATCGCCAGAGGACAACGCCACCAGCCCGGCCAGCCGCTCGGCCTGAGTTTTATCACCCACGCAAGGATTATTGCGCCTGGCTGACCGACGACATATGAAAGTCCGGTATCCGCAGCGTCGGCATCGCGGCCCTGGTCGCCCAATCGCCCCATTCGCGCGGCAACGTGATCTCGCTGAGGCCCGCCTCGGTGGCCCGGCGCAGCAGGTCCAGCGGACTCTCGTTGAACCGGAAGTTGTTGACCGCCGCGGTCACCTCGCCGTCTTCGACCAGGTAGACGCCGTCGCGGGTCAGTCCCGTCAGCAGCAGCACGATCGGATCGACCGTGCGGATGTACCACAGCGTCGTCAGCAGCAGGCCCCGCTCGGTGCTCGCGATCATGTCGGCCAGGCTCGCCGACCCGCCCGTCATGAGCAGATTGTCGGCAGGCACCGCCACGGGCTCGCCGAACTCGGCGGCCGCCGCCCGCCCGTACGCCAGCGCGTTGATCGTGCCGTCGCGGATCCAGTCGACCCTGTCGATGTCCATGCCGTTGTCGAAGATCGACACCTGCTCCGACGAACTCGGCACGGCGACGAACGGTGTGCACGCCAACCCGTGCGCGTCCGCGTCGGAGTACAGCGTCAACGGCAGGTCGGTGAGTTTCTCGCCCACCCGTGTGCCACCGCCCGGCGCCGACAGCGCGCTGCGACCCTCATGCGCTCCCCTGCCGTCCATCGACCACGACAGGTAGATCATCATGTCCGCCACCGTCGACGGCGGCATGATCGTCTCGTACCTGCCTGCGGGAAGCTCGACGCTGCGCTGCGCCCACGCCAGTCGCGTCGAAAGCTGCTCGAGCATCGAATCGCTTGGCACATCGACGAAGTCGGGCGTGCCGATGCCTACCCACGCACTCGCACCGTCACGCTTGGCGTTGATCTCCACCGAACCCGTCGGCTGCGTGTAGCGCCGCAGCAGCCCGTTCGACGTCGCAACGAACGTCGTCTCCAGCACGTGTCGCGCATATCCGTACAACTGGTCAGGCCCTCGGAACCCGCGGCCGGCCAGGCTGCCCGCCAACCCCGTGAACACCTCGGAGCTGGTCGCAGGCACCGGCGCATCCCAGTCCGCAGGCGCCCCCGCACCCGGCAGCGACGGTGCGCTGTCCCGTGCCTCTGGCGCGGAAAGCGCGGCCTGCTGGGACGCGGCGACGAGATCGGCGATGGTCGAGGGATCGACCTCCGCCGAGCGCACCGAACCGACTTGCGCCTTATGTCCTTGGCGCACAATCGAAATCACCGTCGTATGGCGGCTCGTCGATTCACCGTTGGTGGTCATCGAATTGCCGGCCCAGCGCAGCGCGGCATCGGAACGATCGGTGACCAACACGACCGTTTCGTCGACCCTGCCCAATCGCCTGGCTTCGGCCAGCACGCTATCGATGACCTGTTGTGCGCTGATCACTCCGCTACCGCCCCGCCTCGGTCCGGGTGTTGAGCACGTTGACACCGCGGAACAACGCCGACGGGCAGCCGTGACTGACCGCGGCGACCTGCCCCGGCTGCGCCTTGCCGCAGTTGAACGCGCCGCCAAGGCGCCACGTCGACGGCCCGCCAACGGCTTCCATCGAGCCCCAAAAGTCGGTCGTGGTGGCCTGATAGGCGACGTCGCGCAGCTGGCCGTCCAGCCTGCCGTCGCGGATGCGGAAGAACCGCTGACCGGTGAACTGGAAGTTGTAGCGCTGCATGTCGATTGACCACGATTTGTCGCCGACGATGTAGATGCCGTCGCCGACGCGGGCGATGAGGTCTTCGGTGCTCAGGTCGTCGGTGCCGGGCTGCAGCGAGACGTTGGCCATCCGCTGGATCGGCACGTGGTGTGGTGAGTCCGCATATGAGCAGCCGTTGGACCGCGCCACACCCAGCCGCGGCGCGAACACCCGGTCCAGCTGGTAGCCGACGAAGACTCCGTCGCGCACCAGATCCCAGCTCTGGGCGCGCACCCCCTCGTCGTCGAAACCGATGGTGGCCAAACCGTATTCGACGGTCCTGTCGGCGGTGACGTTCATCACCGGCGAGCCGTATCGCATGGTGCCCAGTTTGTCGGGCGTTGCGAACGAGGTGCCCGCGTAGGCGGCCTCGTAGCCGATCGCGCGGTCGTATTCGGTGGCGTGCCCGATCGATTCGTGGATCGTGAGCCACAGGTTGGACGGGTCGATCACCAGATCGGTCGGGCCCGCCGTCACGCTGGGGGCCTTGGCCTTTTCGGCCAGCAGCGACGGCAGCTGGGCCAGCTCCTCGGACCAGTTCCACACGTCGTCGCCCGCGACGGCTTCCCAGCCCCTTGCGGTCGGCGGCGCCAGCGTGCGCATCGTCTCGAACGCGCCCGCGGCGGCGTCCACCGTCACCGCCTCCAGCATCGGCATCACCCGCACCCGCTGCTGGGTGACCGACGAGCCGAACGTGTCCGCGTAGAACGTCTGTTCCTTCACCGCGTTCAGCAGAGCCGAGGCGTGATCGACGCCGTCGGCGGCCAGCAGCCGCCCGGAGTACTCGTCGAGCACCGCGATCTTCTCCGCCGCGGACACCTCGAACGGGTCCACCCGGTAATCCGACACCCAGCTGACATCGCGGTAGACCGGTTCGGGGGCCAGCTCGATGCGCTCCGCGTTCAGCGGCGCCAGCGTGGTGGCCACCTTCACGGCACGGCGCGCGGTGTCGGCCGCCACGGCCGGGTCAAGTTCGGCGTGCGAGGCGAAGCCCCACGTGCCGTCGACGATCACGCGCACCGCCAGCCCGATCTCGCGGTTGACGACGGACGTCTCCAGTTCACCGTCGCGCAGCTGCACGATCTCCGTCGTGATGCGGTGTATCCGCAGGTCCGCGTACGTGGCCCCGGCGGTGGTGGCGGCGGTCAGCGCCGCGTCGGCTAATTCGTGGCGCGGCAGCCCGAGAAAGTCGGCGTCGACTCGTCGGGGCGCTGTCACGCCTCCTACCGTAGTAGGCCGATCGCCGGCCCGGTTTAATGACTCGGTGGCCTTCCGGCGTGTCCGCTCGACCGCGCTGGGATATGCGTTGCTCGCGCCCAGTCTGTTCGGGGTGGTCACCTTCCTGCTGTTGCCGATGCTGGTGGTGCTGTGGCTGTCCCTGCACCGCTGGGATCTGCTGGGGCCGATTCGGTATGTCGGACTGGACAATTGGCAATCGGTGCTCACCGATCGATCCTTCGGCATGTCGCTGGTGGTGACGCTGCTGTTCATCGCGATGGTGGTGCCTGCGCAAACGCTGCTCGGTCTTGTCGCGGCCGTCATGCTGGCCCGCGGGCTGCCGGGCACCGGGTTCTTCCGCACGCTCTATGTGTTGCCGTGGATCTGTGCCCCGCTGGCCATCGCGGTGCTGTGGCGCTGGATCCTCGCGCCCACTGACGGTGCGCTCAGCACGCTCCTCGAACGGGACGTCGAGTGGCTCACCGATCCGGGGTTGGCGCTGCCGGTCGTCTCCGCCGTCGTGGTCTGGACGAACGTCGGCTACGTGGCGCTCTTCTTCCTGGCGGGCATCCTGGCCATCCCCGAGGACATCCAGAACGCCGCGCGCACCGACGGCGCGACCGCATGGCAGCGGTTTCGTCGCATCACGTTGCCGATGCTGCGCCCGACGCTGTTCTTCGTGCTGGTCACCGGGATCGTCAGCGCCGCGCAGGTATTCGACACCGTGTACGCGTTGACCGCAGGCGGCCCCCAGGGCAGGACCGATCTGGTGGCGCACCGGATCTACTCCGAGGCGTTCGGCGCCGCGGCGGTCGGACGGGCCGCGGTGATGGCGATGGTGTTGTTCGTGCTGCTGGTCGGCGTGACGATCGTGCAGCATTTGTACTTCCGGCGGCGGATCACATATGACCTCACCTAGCCGGGTCGCCTCGGCCACGGTCGTATATCCCGGCCTGGCCCTGGCCGCCCTGATCACCTTGACACCCTTTGCGCTGGGGCTGTTGACGTCGTTCACTTCGGCGCGCCAATTCAACACCGAATCGCCGCTGTCACTGCCGAGCCCGCCGACCCTTGAGAACTACATCGGGCTGGCCGACGCGGGATTCGGGCGTGCGTTGGCGGTGACGGCGCTGATGACCGCCGTGATTCTGCTTGGGCAGCTGACGTTCTCGGTGCTTGCGGCGTATGCGTTCGCCCGCCTGCGGTTCCCTGGCCGCGACGCGTTGTTCTGGTGCTACATCGCCACGCTGATGGTGCCGGCGACGGTCACGGTGGTGCCGCTGTATCTGATGATGGCCGAAGCCGGTCTGCGCAACACCTTCTGGGCGCTGGTGTTGCCGTTCATGTTCGGCTCGCCGTACGCGATCTTCCTGCTGCGCGAGCACTTTCGGGCCATCCCCGCCGACCTGATCAACGCCGCCCGCATCGACGGCGCCAACACACTGGACGTCCTGCTGCACGTGGTGGTGCCCGCGAGCAAGCCGATCCTGGTGACGCTGGCGCTGATCACCGTGGTTTCGCAGTGGAATAATTTCATGTGGCCGTTGGTGATCACCAGCGGCAGCGAATGGCAGGTGCTGACGGTGGCGACGGCGGGCCTGCAGTCGCGTTACAACGCGCAGTGGACGCTGGTGATGGCCGCCACGACGGTGGCGATCGTGCCGCTGATCGTGTTGTTCGCCGTGCTCGGCAGGCACATCGTCCGCTCGATCGTGGTGACGGGGCTTAAATGAGGCTGCGGCGTTCGACATTGGCGGCCGCCGGGTTGGCCTTGGCGATGGCCGTGCTGCTCGTCGCTGCGGTGCTGTTGGGCCGCGTTGCCGAACCCAGCGGCAGAACCGTGGTCACCGTGCGGTTGTGGGACGAGCAGGTCGCCACCGCGTACCGCGAGTCGTTCGACGAGTTCACCCGCGAGCACCCCGACATCGAGGTGCGGGTCAACGTCGTCGCCTACTCCACCTACTTCGACACCCTGCGCACCGACGTCGCGGGCGGTGGCGCCGACGACATCTTCTGGCTGTCCAACGCGTACTTCGCCGGCTACGCCGACAGCGGTCGGTTGATGGACGTCGCTAAGACGTTGGGCCCCACCGCGTCGGCGGCCTGGGATCCGTCGGTGGTCAGCCAGTTCACCCGCGATGGGGTGCTGTCGGGTGTGCCGCAGCTGACCGATGCCGGTATCGCGCTGTACTTCAACGCCGACCTGCTCGACGCCGGGGGCGTCGCGCTGCGGGAACTGCTCTCTCTGCGCTGGTCCAACGGCGACGACGACACGCTGCGGTCCGTGCTCGCCCGGCTCACCGTCGACGCCGACGGACGCACCGCCGCCACACCGGGATTCGACCAAGGGCGAATTCGGCAATGGGGCTACAACGCGGCCAACGACCTGCAGGGCATCTACTTGAACTACATCGGCTCGGCAGGCGGGGTGTTCTCCGTCGGCGACCGGTTCGCGTTCGACAATCCGCAGTCGGCAGAGGCGTTTGAGTACCTGGTGCGGCTAATCAACACCGATCATGTCGCGCCGCCGGCGTCGGCGACCAACGACAACGGCGATTTTTCGCGCAACCAGTTCCTGCAGGGCAAGATGGCGCTGTTTCAGTCGGGCACGTACAACCTGGCCGCGGTCGCCGATCAGGCCCCCTTCCGATGGGGTGTGGTGATGCTTCCCGTCGGCCCCAAGGGCAGGGTCAGCGTCACCAACGGCATTGCGGCCGCTGGCAATTCCGCCACCGAGCACCCCGAGGCGGTACGGCAAGTGCTCGCCTGGATGGCCAGTCCGCGCGGCAATGCGTATCTCGGTGTCCGCGGCGCCGCGATTCCCGCGGTGCTGGCAGCCCAGCCGGTGTACCACAAGTACTGGGCGTCGCGCGGCGTAGATGTCAGCCCGTTCTTCAAGGTGCTCAACGGGCCGCGCATCCAGGCGCCGGGCGGTACGGGCTTTGCCGCCGGATTCGACGCCATCAAGCCGTATTTCGACGAGATGTTCCTCGGCCGCCGCGACGTCGCCGCCAGCCTGGCCGATGCCCAGCAGGCCGCGAATTCGGCCGCACAAAGCTAGACCTCGAAGCCCCCAGCGCCATCAGCCTGCCCCCGAGTCTTGGAATCCGCTCGGCGGGCTGACATCCCACAATCGTCCGCAGGTGATACAGACGGCCGTCTTATGAGTGCGCTCTATGCCGCGTCTTTCCGTGCGCTCTATCCGGTGTCCCCGCAGGCGACACCACCAGGGGCCCATCATGAGTCAATCATCGCCGTTGCTCGTCACCGGCGGTGAACTCGCTGTCGAAATTTGACTCATCAGCGCAAGAGTTCAAGCACTGCGGGTCGTCGATGCCAAGGAGCGAAGCCGAGCTTCAGAACGCTCGAGAACACTGAGATCCACATCGGCCGGACCGGGCAGCCCGGCCCGGTACTCGAACGGGTTGTCCAGGTCGCGGATCAACGCCAGCATGTACACAAGCAGGTACGTGATCACGCCGACCACGAGGATCGTGGGCGCGAGCGGTCCGATCTCCGTGATCATCAGCAGGACCATAATCAGCAGGGCAGTCACTTCGGCGATGAGATACCCGGCCGAGACGTACGATGTGCGCCGCATCGTATCGATCCGGATCAGCAGCTTCCGCGTAGGTCGCCTTGCTCGGACTTCAGCCGGGTCGTGAAGCCGGGCTGGATCTTCGGGGCGAACACCGTGAATAAGAGTGGGTTGAAACCCGCCGCAGCTCGGCGATGACCTCGTCGAGATCTGTGTCATGCAGCAACCACAGGCGTACGAACTCGCTGATCTCTGCCAGCAGCGAGAGGCACTGACGAGCTTCCGGCAGATGGAGCTCGGCGTCCACGATCAGGCACTCGTCGCCGATCAGCTCCAGGGTCGCGGCCAGCTCGCCGGAAAGCCGCTCGGCCTCCTTGAAGTCTGCCGCAGTGCCGCTCAGGATGAAGCCGATGATGAATACCTCGGCAGCGATGACGCCGGTGAGTAGTGGGCTGAAGTCGCGCCTCGAGCGCGCTCAGGTCATAGAGCCACTTGAACATGACGATGCCGACGGCAACCGGCAAGGCCAACACGA
>CAVQFK010000003.1:0-255465 GCA_963711755.1 uncultured Actinomycetota bacterium | reverse complement strand
CGACGGTCGAAAACTAGGCCAGAAGCGACGGTGAAAAGTAGGCCACGTGGTCGTGGTTATTGTGCCGTGTTGTCGGCTCTGGCGGAGGGCAAGGTGTCGATTCCGGTGTCCTTGAGTCGGTAGCTGGATCCTTTGAGGGTCAGGACGTCGGCGTGGTGCACGATGCGGTCGATCATCGCCGCGGCGACGACTTGGTCGCCGAACACGTCGCCCCAGCGGGCGAAGGGCAGGTTCGACGTCAGGATCAGCGAGGCATGTTCGTAGCGGCTGGAGACCAGTTGGAAGAACAGGTTCGCGGCGTCCTGCTCGAACGGGATGTAGCCGACCTCGTCGACGACGAGCAATCCGATCCGGCGCAGCTTGACCAGCTCGGCAGGGAGCCGCCCGGCGTTGTGGGCGGCCTTGAGTCGAGCGACCCAGTCCACCGCGGTGGCGAAGGCGATGCGGTGCCCGGTCTGGGCGGCTTTGATGGCCAACCCGATGGCCAGGTGGGTCTTGCCGGTGCCCGGCGGCCCGAGCAGGACAATGTTGCGGGACTTAGCCAGGAACGCGCCGGTGCCCAGGTGGGCGATCATGTCCCGGTTGAGGGCGGGTTGGTGATCGAAGTTGAAGTCCTCCAACGACTTGCGGGTCGGAAACCCAGCGGAGCGGATGCGGGTCGCCGCACCGGAGGCTTCACGTGCGGCGACCTCCCGTGAGAGCACCGCCGCGAGATACTCTTCGTGAGTCCAGCTGGCTTCGCGGGCTTGCTCGGCCAGTCGGGCGGCCGACTCGCGGATGCGTGGCGCTTTGAGCGCTTGCGCGTAATGGAGGACGGCCTTCATCGGATCCTCGGCCATGCTCAGGCCACCTCGCCATCGGAAGTGGCTGCGGCAGTGGTGAAGTCGACACCGAAAGCACGGTCGTAGTCGGCCAGGTCGCGCACCAGCTGATCACCGACCACCGACGGCGGGCCGGCTTGGAACTGGTGACGCAACGCCGCGGCGGCGGCGACGTGGGTGGGGTCGGTGAGGGTTTGTCGCGCCGCCCAGCAGCGGTCATGAGCCGCCAGCAGGCGCCCCGCTCGGCTCACCGTCACCTGAGTCAGGGTGCTGGTCACGTCGACGAGTTGGCCGATCGCATTCGGGTCGACGGAGTAGTCGTTGCCGGCCACCCGCACGTAGTAGTCGCGTCCCAGCCGCACCGAAGTCACCGTCTCGACCACCGGCGGTACGGGTGGCAGGGTTAGCATCTGGGCTCGGTCAGGGTCGAGGAAGTCGACCGGTCGACCATCCAGCACCCGCACCCGGCGCGCGTTCGCGACCGGAAGCCATTGCTCCAGTTGATCATTGAAGTCTTGCGGAGAAGCGAAACTACGCCCCGGCAGGAATGAGGTCTCCAGATACCGGTTGGCTCGCTCCACCATCCCCTTGGATTCGGGGTCATAGGGTTTGAGTTGCACCAGCCGCGAACCCAGCGTGCCCATCAGCGCGGTGACCGGATCGGTCAACCGACCCCGGCGTCCGATCCCGGCCTCGTTGTCCCACCACAACTCATGCGGTATCGCGGCGAAGCTGCTCGAGAGCAGCTGCCACATCCCGGCCACCAGGTCCATGGTCTGGCGCGAGGGCAGCATCACCGCGGCGATGAACCGGGAGAACGCGGCCACCATCACCAGCACCGGCAGCATCGCTTCCTGACCGAACCCGACCGCGATCTTGGGTGCGGGGAACCACAGGTCGCACTGGACGACCCGGCCCGGTGGATGCTCGAGGCGGTCGACCGGATCGGCGGGCAGGTATTCCGGGCGGATCGCGCGGACCCGCTCCCGGAACCACGAGATCGAACCCGTCCAGCCGACCCGCTCGGCGAGCACCGTCGCCGGCAGCTGGGGATACGTCGACAACAAGGCCCGAATCCGGGGCTCCACGGCGTCGATCGCCGACGGCGACGAGGCCCGCTCGTACTTCGGTGGCCCATCGCTGGCCAGCGCACCGGCCACGGTGTCACGCGCAATGCCGAGTTGCCGCGCGATGGCCCGCTGCGACAAACCCTCGCTGCAGTGAAGATGCCGGATCAAGGCCCAGTCTTCCAAGGAGATCACCCATCCAATCTGATTGGGTGGCCTACTTTTCAACCGTCGCGACTGGCCGGGTTTTCAACCGTCGTCAACAGAGGTTGCGCGCCGAGGGCAGTGGGGCTCGATCGTCGCGATAGCAATAGATGAAGGCTCTCGTCGCGTCGGAGCGGCGCATCGGTAAAAGTACCGATTGTTGGCAAGTCATGTGCTGGCTACCTTGGGTTCACCGCCTAGTCCTGAGTCGACACAGCCGCCGGCCCGCGGAACAGGTGTCCTGCCTGCTCTATTCGCTCGGCGCGGTTTCCGGAAGCCGCAAGCCTTTGGAAATCACCTCACTCACCGGAAGGCCCGACCCATGAACGCGGTCGACGACACCACTTATTCGGCAAATGCGGAGCTCGAAAAACTTGGGTACCAACCTGAGTTGAAGCGGTCTATGAGTTTGGCCGATGTGGTGATCTACGGACTCATCTACATGGTCCCGATCGCGCCTATCGCCGTCTTTGGCATCGTGTACAACTTTTCGTCGGGCGCGGTTGCCTTGGTGTACATCGTGGCCGCAATCGCCATGGTATTCAGCGCGCTGAGCTACCGGGAGATGGCGTTGAGCTTCCCGATAGCTGGCTCGGTGTACTCCTATGTCCGGTACGGAATCAATCAGTTCATTGGCTTCTTGTCCGGCTGGGCGATTCTGCTCGACTACTTACTCCTGCCCGCTTTGCTGGCGGTATTCGCAGCGTCGGCAATGACATCCCTGGTCCCCACCTTGCCGGCATGGGTCTGGATCGTCGTCTTTATCGTCATCACAGCCGCGATCAACCTGCGGGGCATCACCTTTACCGCAGCGATGAACAAGATCTTCCTGGTCATCCAACTTCTGGTCCTGGCCGTGTTCGTCGGATGGGCACTGGTAGCTGTTGCCCAGGGCAAGGGCCATTTCTCCCTCGATCCGATATTTCGCGCCGAAACGTTCTCCTGGTCGCTCGTCTTTGGAGCCATCCCCATCGCAGCCCTGAGCTTCATCGGCTTCGACGCCATCTCGACGCTCAACGAGGAGGCCAGAGGAGGCGGAAAGACAGTTTCGAAGGCCACCATGATCGTGCTGTGGATGGTGACGGCGCTTTTCGTCATTCAGGTTTACATCGCCGCGATCTTCGTCCCCGCCGGTACCGTGTTCGCCGACGGCGATGACACCAACAACGCCTTCTACAACCTCACCGGTCAGGTCATGGCGCACTGGTTCCAGGTCGTCGTCACTCTTACTGCCGCGCTCATAGCGTTGTTCGCCAACATCGTGGCGTCCAACGCAACGTCGTCACGTCTGGTGTTCAGCATGGCTCGCGACCGCCAGCTGCCAAAGATCCTGGCCAAGGTGAACTCGAATACCAAAGCACCTGCCAACGCAATGATCTTCATCACCGTGCTGTCGCTCATCGTCGGCATCTTCGGAGTCGAGAACCCTGCACTGCTCACGAGCCTCGTCACCTTCGGCGCCCTGACCGCCTACATCCTGCTTCACATCAGCGTGCTGGTGCATTTCGGAGCGCGCATGAAGAGCCGGAAGATTTTCGTGCACTGGGTCTCGCCAATCCTCGGCGCAGCCGTGCTGATCTACGCGCTATGGAGTGCCAGCGACAACGCCAAAGGCGTAGGGCTTATCTGGCTGGCGATCGGAGTCCTGATCGCCGTGTACTTCCGCGTGACCGGCCGGTCATTGGCGCAATCCGACCTCGACGGCACCTCGGTCGAATCACCTGCGATGACCGGCGCATCCCACGTCGCGCCCACGACCATCACTGATCAGGAGCGTTGAGATGAGTTCGGCGACGGCGCGCACCGCATCAGATCGCACAGGCGAGTTGGCGCACCTCCACGCCTGTCGAATCCGTGACCGTATAACAGCTCTATACACCGAATCGGTTGCCGAGGAACTGGATACGAACCCGTTCGGGCCGCACACCGACCGCACGGCACGGGTGCTTCGATACCTTCGTAGCCTGCCCATCACCGGCAAGGACATCCTCCTCGCACGTGGCGCCGACGGGCCATGGGCGATCGGCCGAATCGCCATCGGTGCACCAGGAAACCTGCTTATTGAGGGCGAATCCTTCGATGACTACGTCGCTGCTGCGCGCACTGTATTGCGCAGGCGCCGAGTGCAATTCGTCAGTAACGGCTGAACAGGCAGGTTGGATTATGGAACCGCACCCCAGCAAGATATTCGGATACACCGACCGCCTGTACGCCCGCCCAGGTGAAGCGCTGACCTTCCACGTCAGCAGCGAGGGACCACCGACGTACGACGCGTCGCTGGTGCGGTTGAGTCACGGCTTCACCGGGTCGGCCGGGCCTGGATTCGTCGAGTACGAGGTGCCCGAAGCCGGCTTCGCCGGAAGCTACACCGGCGAACACCACGTCTGTCAGCCCGGCTCGTTCGTGGAAATCGACGACCCTGGTTCGGTGTTGGCGCAACCGTCGGACATGGCGATCAGCGTGTACGTCTATGCAACGCTCCCGCTGACCGAACGGAATGAGAGCATCGGCGCATATCACGTGACGCAGAACTCGATCGGCCTGACGAATCAGCGCCAAACAATCTGTGGCACATGGGACGAAGCGACCGCGAGAGGCTACGCGCTGGTACTAGACGAGGGAATCCCCACTGTGCTGTGGGGTGACTACGGACAGCCGAGGTCGCTGTCGACCTCAAGTGCAATACTCGCCAACCACTGGTACCGCATCGATCTACGCTTCCAGGGAAGCGACGGCGACGTCCACTTGACGCAAACCCCCATCGAGAACTGCATGAATCGGGTCTCCAGCCAGGCAGCGCAAATCGACGTCGATGATGCCGCGGCACCTGCGGGTGCGCGAAACCTCGACCGCAGCGCTCATCCGTTCCGGATCGGGGCGCTCGCCCGCCGCGATGGCGAAAGATGGCTCGCGGCAGCACCGTTCAACGGAAAGATCGGCGAGCTGAGCATCACCCGCGGGGGCGACCCGCTCAACGGAAACGGCGCAGAACTGCTCGCTCGCTGGCACTTCGGCCACTCCGATCGTGACGACGGACTCCTGTTGTGGGATGTCGTCGATCTATCGGACAACCGACTGCACGGCCGGTGTTACAACGCACCGATGCGAGCCGTGACCGGTCCGCACTACGCGGGGCTCTCGGAGGACTTCCGTTCCGTCCCCGACGAATTCGATGCGATCCACTTCCACGACGACGACATCACCGATGCCGAATGGCCCGTCGCGTTCACGTTCGAGGTCCCCGAAGACCTTCCCAGCGGCGTTTACGCCGCCCGCCTGGTCGGCGACGAGACTGAACACTACATTCCCTTCCTCATCGGGCCTGGGAGCCGCAAAAAAGAGGTGGCTCTGCTGCTTTCCACCGCTACATACCTCGCCTATGCCAACGATCGCATCGCATTCGAAGCCGACGGCGCAGAGGTCATCGTCAGCCACACTCCGATTCTCGGGCAAGAAGATCTCGACCTGCAGGATCACCCCGAATTCGGCCGATCCTGCTATGAGATTCACAATGACGGCAGCGGGGTCGTGTTCGGTAGCGTCCGCAAGCCGATCATCACCCTGCAACCCAAACACCGTGCGTGGTTTCAAAGCAACGGCGTCTGGGGTCTGCCCGCAGACCTGTGCATCGTCCATTGGCTCGACACTCTCGAGTGCGAGTTCGACGTCATCACCGACGAGGCACTGGACATGGGCGGTTACGAACTGCTCGCGGACTACAAAGTGGTGATCACTGGTGCACACCCCGAATACGTCACGCGCCGCGAAATAGATGCACTCGACCGGTACACCGCGCGCGGTGGACGTCTGATGTATCTGGGCGGCAACGGGTTCTTCGCTACCGCCTCGTTCGTACCGGACCAGCCATACTTGATGGAGCTCCGCCGATCCGCAGCGGGCACCCGACCCCACCAAACCGCCTACGGTGAACGACGACACGCCACCTCAGGTGAAATGGCTGGGCTGTGGCGGAATAAGGGAAAAGCCCCGCAGCGGCTCACTGGCGTCGGATTCGCGGCCCAAGGCTTCGACCGATCCACCCACTACGTACGACTCGAAGACAGTCGCGATCCTCGGGCAACGTTCGTGTTCGACGGACTCGAACACGATGAAGTCATCGGTGACTTCGGCATCATGGGCGGCGGCGCGGCCGGAGCCGAAATCGATTGCTACGACCCAGCGCTCGGATCACCACCAGGTGCCCTTCTGCTCGCCACCTCCGGAGAATTCACCGATGCGTACTTGGTCGCCGCCGAGGAGGTCTATGAAAGCCTGCCCGGGCTGGGCGGCAGCGAACATCCCTACGTTCGGTCCGACATCGTTTTCGGCGCACTCGACGGCGGCGGCGGTTTCTTCTCCGTCGGCTCGATCGCTTGGACCGCTGCTCTGTCCCACAACGGATACGACAACAACGTCGCGAGGATCACCCACAACGTCTTGAAGCGATTCATGATGAAGGATGCTCTGGATCAGATCATCGCCTGAGCGCAGTCCAGGCGAAGCAGTCCTTCCCGTGCGGCGGTAACGACGGCGGTCGCCCGGGAGCCAGTGTCCATCTTCCTCAGGATGCTCTCCACGTGCGACGTCACTGTCCGCACCGAAATAGACCGGAACGCCGCGATCTGCCGGTTGGTGTGTCCGGACGCCATTCCGGCCAGAATGTCGAGTTCTCTGTTCGACAGCCCGTACGGTATCGGCTCAACTGGGGTTTCTTGCACCAGTGTGGCCGCGTGCAAGCCTTGGTCGACGACACGCGTCAGCATCACCGACGCCCAGTGTTGACCAGTTCGCCACAAACCGACCGCAGCCGGGCTCGACGACCGCAAGAAGCGGGCAACAACCGCTTGAAAGCGTTGGTCCGCCATCGCAAGGGGAAGTTGCAAGCCGTCGACCGGCTGGACCCCTCCGAACTGGTCGACCACGCCAACCGAGGCACCTTCGGGAGCTGGGGGCAACAACGCGGGTGGGCGCTTGACGACAGTCAACCGCGACATCACCGTGCCCAGCGCGGCGACGAGATCCCTCGCTCGATGGTCGAACGTGCCGGCATCCGCCGCCGACACGTGAAGCATTCCCGCATACGATCCGTCGTCGCGATACAAACGGCTCGTCATCCCGTCCTGGAATCCCGCCGGAGCCAGCACCTCGCGAAACATGGGGGTTTCTCGGTACCGCGGCAGGTCATCTATCCGCACCGGCCCGGACGCCGCCTCCACCACGCGGTTCTCTTCCGAGGCCACGTACCGGTCGCCAAGTTGTTCGACAGTCTCAGCGCGATAGCCCGCACTGGCGATCGGTCGATGTCGCATCTGCAAGCGATCCCACGCCAGCAGTGCCGCAGCCTCGTGGTGCGTGCCCTCCTGAAGGAGCGTCAGGACCTCATCGCCGGCCCCCGAGTATCCGGCAGAGCCGGCCGCGTAAGACACGTCGATGAGCACCCGCGTGTACAGATCGGCCATGGCACTCCTGGAACTGAGGTCCGTCCAACGATCCAAGCACTACATCGGAGATCGTGTTGCGTGCTAGCTCACAAGACTGATACTCATGTCACGCGACTGCCACAGTCGTCCAGTAGCTGGGTGCCCGCGACGGCCGCGAGATTGGGCTCGAACCGACGTAGAGCGACGCACGACAAGACCTGGCTCGACCATCCACCGACCCCGTTCCACTCGTCTAGACGGTCCCCGGGAAGATCGTCCGTGCTCGAACCGCTACACGTGACCACGCGGGATACCACCTCACCCCGAGGCAAACAGCGCCACCCGGCGATCTCCTGCACGGAATCTTCAGCTGGGTCACTGATCCGTATACGGGTCTTGTCCCGTGTCGAAATCACCACTGCTGACGCCTATCTCGGTCGTATGGCTAGGAGAATCGGCGCCAAGGGCGGTCGGCAAGATTGCTCGGTGGTACGTATCGTTCGACTATGACCGCCGGTGACCAACTGCACGTGGGAAGTCTGCACCGCTATCCCGTCAAATCGATGCTCGGTGAGGCGGTGACCACCATGACCGTCGGCTACGACGGCGTCGAGGGAGATCGCCGGCTGGCCCTGATTGACGGCGAGACCGGGCGGGTGGCCAGCGCCAAACAGGCGCGTCTGTGGCGCCAGCTCCTGAAATGCACCGCGAGCATCGAGGGTGAACATGTGCGAGTCCGCCTGCCCGACGGCACCGAGGTGCGGCCGGGGCAGGACGGTTTCGACGACGCCCTCTCCGCGTTGGTCTCGCGACCGGTCCGGGTGGCCACCCGGCGCCCCGCGGGCGCGAGCCTGGAACGCGCCGACCCCGAGCAGGTGCTCGATCGCGGACTGGACGCCGTGGTGGACGCTCCGCTGCTCGAGCTGGGCGAGGCGACGCCGGGCGATTCCTTCGTGGATCTCGCACCGCTACACGCGATCACCACAGCGACGCTGCAGCGGATCGGCACCGAAGCTGAGCGCTACCGGCCCAACATCGTCGTGGTCACGCCCCCCGGCTATCCGGCGTACACCGAGAATGACTGGGCTGAGAAGACTTTCGCTGTCGGTACCGCGCGGTTGAAAGGAATGGGCGCCACGCCGCGATGCGTGATACCCACGCTCGAACACGGTGACCTCGGTCGCGCCGTCCACGCATTGCGCACCCCGGCGACGGAGAATCTCGTCGATTCCTTCGGTTTGGGGCGACTGCCCTGCGCGGGCGCGTACTTCGCAGTCGTCACCGAAGGCACCATCAACCTTGGCGATCCGATCTCGCGGGTCTGAACGCGCCCGAGCCGCTGCAGGATCGACGATGCCGCGGCACCGCCGCTACACCGAATACGGCTGGCCTACGTGGCTCGAGTGGTCCTCGACTTATTGTGCCATGAAGGCGACGGAACCTGCCGCGGCTCCGCGTCAACCTCGACCATGCAGCCCGCGGAGATGAAGCAGCGCCGCTCCAGCCACCGTCTCGTCAACACCAGCAGCCGCCGAACGATGAGGTGTGCTCGTCAGTCTCGATCGACTCCTCGCGCACCACGGTGGAGCCGCCCCGCGGGTCGAAGTGCAGCACCGAGCTCACCGGGTCGTGACGGATCCATACGGCAACCGACAGCGGCTGCTTCTGGCGGAAAAGGTAGGAGACCAGTTGGATCTCGCCCGCGGGCAGGTCGGCGATCGAGTCCACGTCCTCCACCTCGCCGTCGCGGACCCAGGACTTGTGAAGCTGACCGTCGGCGGCGACGGCCTCGACCGAGATCAGGTTGGTCGTCACGTCCACTCGCCGCATCGGCAGGTCGCCGAGCCGGGCGCGCACCACGTCCAGTTCCGACTCCAGCCGCTGCGAGGAGAACAGGTTCTCGAGCGGGGTGCCACTCACTGCCCGGCTGATCCGCCCCGGCGCATCGACGGTTACCGCGATCACCGCGGCGATCGCGACGGTGATGCATACGGCTACGGCCACCAAGTACTTGACCCGATGATTCGGCCGAGACGTGTCCGGCTCGGTTCCCGTCGTGCTCATGGAGGGATGGTTCCACATGCCAGTGACCTGGATACGCATCGAGCCCGACACTGTTTGGACAACCCGCCGGCGCGATTCAGCCCCGTCACCCCACCGCTGGTACGCGGCGACCGAGATCCTCGCAATCGTTCGGCTGCATCAGCGCTGCACCTGTGCAACCGACTGCAGAGTTGAGTTCGGCGCGGTGTAGGAAAATGCCGTCAACGACGAGTATTGCTGCAGGATCGGCGGTTTCGAAGTCCGGGTACAACACTTCATCGGTTTCATGGCTGTAGCTGGCGCGCCGATACCGCCATGAGCCGGCCGGTGCGAAGGGCTCCAGGACGTCGCTGCGAAATCGGTTGTAGTTGTAGCAGTCTTCCCAGACTCCCTGCCGTGAATGCCGTCGTTGCCGGTAGCGCAGTTCCCGCGTGTTGTGGAAGTGATCGATACCCACGCGCACGACGTGACGGTGATACTGGCTGTGCAACACGGCGGCGAGCCAGTCGGCGAAGTGGGTCTTGCCTGCACCGTCAGGACCGTCGATGGCGATGCGTGGACCGCTCAGCGGCAACTCGGTGATCCGTGCCGCGACATGGTCGAGCACCGAAAGCGCAGTACTGGAGGGCAGGGGCCCGTCGTGCTCGCTCTGCTCTGACCACGCTGTGTGCGACCACGCCGCCCAGCCCCGGTCTCGACCACACCGACACGATGCCATGCCAATGCCGCCAGCGCGCAGTGGCTACGGGCACGACTACCGCCCCTGGGCCGGGGTCAATTGGAGTGAGATGCACGACCTCGTTACCCACCTCACGGCGATCTGTGAAGCCGACCCGTACAGGGTACGAGCCAGCTGGCCCTGGCTCCTTCAGCTGTGGATGTGCTTGGCAGGGTGGTTATGCGTATGGAATCCCGCGGAGCCCGGCAACGCCACGCTGCATCGCGACGATGGGACGCCGCAGAGAACACGTTGGTGTTGTGGCGGCTGTTCACCGTCGGGCTGACGCTCTAGCGCAGACTCCCGCTGCGGCGACGAAACGTTCAGTGGCGGAGCGAGATTTGAGGCCATCGAAGGTACGGATGTCCACTCGATGTCCACTGGGACATGACAGCTGGGTCAGCGTAGGGCCATTCGCTCGGTGCCGGTGACGCGCATCATGTCGAGTGCCGAGGCTTCACGAGTACCGGCTGCGGCGGAGTAGACAATCATTGATTGGTCGGTGTCGGGCAGCAGCAGGGTGTCGCAGTCCAAGATCAGGCGCCCGAAATCAGGATGGTCGATCGTCTTATGCGTCGACCGCCACGGGGTGAAGGTTCCCGCATGCCACATGCGTTGAAATCGTGGGCTTCCCGCGATCAGCTCGTCGATCAGGGCGCGTAGGTCTGGATCTTCGGGGTGGCGAGAGAGCGCGGTGCGGAGCGAACCGACTGCGTGCTGCTCGGTTGCCTCGGCTTCTTCGGGGCTCAGACTCACGCGGGTGTCGCCGGTGCCGAGGAACCGCTGCCAGAAGAGGTTGCGTTGTCCCTGCGGCCAGCTGGTGAGGTCGCCGATGAGGGCGCACGCCATTGGGTTTTGCACCAGCACATCACCTTTGGCCGATAACACGAGCGCGGGCAGGTCGGTCATACGTTGCAGCAGCCTTAGCACACTGGCCCGGACCGACATCTCGACCCGGCCGGGAAGCGGCGGTGCGCTTCCGGCCAGCCGGAACACCTGATCGCGTCCGTCGTTATCCAGACGCAGCGCCCGCGTCAACGCGGTGAGCACTTGGATCGACGGTCGTGGTCCGCGGCCCTGTTCGAGGCGGACCACGTAGTCCACGCTCAGCCCGGCAAGGTGTGCGACCTCCTCACGGCGCAGACCGACGACCCGTCTCCTAGGACCCGCCGGAAGGCCTACCTCTTCGGGGGCAATGCGCGCCCGCGCGGCTTTGAGCACGTGGGCGAGTTCGGCGCGGTCCATGGCTCCAGTCTCCTCAGCTCGGTGCCCGCTGTCCTGGTACCGCCACTCCTAGCCTGCGGGGTCTCTGGATGGAATCCGGCCGCCGCGCCATCGTGGTTCGCATCCGACGTAGTGAAAGAGAGCGACATGACCACCGCAAGCATCCCCCCAGCGCCGACCTACTCGATCGCCGAGCGTGACCGCCGATGGAACCTGGCCCGCGACTTCATGCACAGCGAAGGCCTCGATGCGCTGCTGGTCTTCGGCGAACATGAAGATGCCGGTCCCGCGCCGTTCGCGTATGACACCTGGTTCACCAACGCTCGGGCGGGTACGACAGTGCTCTTTCCCCGCGACGGCGACCCACTCTCGCTGTTGCCGATGGAAATGTTCTGGCGCGACTACCTCGAAGGCAGCCGCCGAGGCGACACCAACTGGATACCGCCCAAGAACATCCGAGCCTCCCGTGACTCCGCGGCGATCACCGAAACGCTGGAGGCACTAGGGCTTACGACGGCGGCGATCGGCGTCATCGGCCTGGAACCCTATGCGCCGTGGCACCCCGAGGGTGTCGTTCCCTACCGGCTGTGGAAAACCATCCTGGATAAATTCCCGAGCGCGGAGTTCATAACCGTGGCCCAAACGCTGGCACGTTTGATGATGCCGCTGAGCACCGAAGAGATCGCCGTCGTTCGCCACGCAGCCGGCATCGGCGACGCCATGGTGGCCGCGATGGTGGCCACCGCGGGTGCCGGCGTCCTAGAAAGCGAGGTCTACGCCGCGGGCATGGCTGCCGGATACGCTCGCGGCACCACCCCGGCCGCCATGCATCTCTACTCCGGGCCCGACCCGCTGGCTCGGGCGTTGCCGTCATGGAGCTACCGCCCTCAGGCGCCTCGCGTCCTGGCCGAGGGTGACGTCGTTTGCGCCGAAGTGTTCTCCAACGCGGGCGGACGACACACCCAACATCAGGTCACGATCACGATCGGCGAACCGCACCCAGAGCTGCTGCGCGCGGCGAAGGTCGCGCGCGCCACCTATGACGCCGGCCTGGCCGCGCTGCGCCCCGGCCGGACTTTCGGTGACGTTGTCGACGCCATGCGCGAAGTGTTGGGTGCCGCTGACGGGTGGGAGTTCGGACCGTCCCTGCACGCGCTCAACCCCGCGATCGTGCTCAGTGGCTTCCCCGCAGACGCCCCGAACCACATCCCCGGCGCCGAGGCCTACCCGCCCGAGCCTGACCACCCCACCATCGGTGCCGACCTCAAGCTCGTTTCCGGAATGAGTTTCGCCATGGAACCCAATTACGTCTTTGGTCAGCACCTGGCCTACCTCGGGGGCACCGTCATAGTGGGCGACCCCGACCCGATCGAACTCAGCCCTTACACCGCCCAGATCCTTCGCGCTGAAGGACACGCCCCGTCCGCATCGTCGTCGAGCAAGGTGGCGCTGTGACGACCGTATTCATCACCGGCGGTCATTCCGGCATCGGCCTCGAATGTTCCCGGCAGCTCGCCGCCCGCGGGGTCAACATCATCCTCGCCGGTCGCAGCCCGTCACGCATGCAGTCCGTCGCCGAGGAACTCCGCGCGGTCAGCGACATCACCGTGGCCACAATCGAACTCGACACCTCCTCGCTCGCCTCTGTACGCAACGCCGCCGCCACGTGTAACGCAATGATCGAGCGCGGGGAGATCGAGCAGCTGAACGCGGTGCTCAGTAATGCGGGGGGTCGCTTCGACGGCGAAGTGCGATATAGCCCGGACGGCTACGAGCTGACGTTCGCGACGAACTGTCTCGGCCCTTTCCTGCTCACCGAACTACTCCTCCCCATGATGACGGCGGACGGCCGAATGGTGTTCACGGCCAGCGGGACCCACGATCCCGACACCGTGGACGGCAAGATGGTCGGCAAAGCCGTGGAGCCGAACGCCGTCGCGCTCGCGAACGACGGACGGAACGGAGCGAAGCCGTTGTCGGCGGGCAAGCGCTACTCGACCTCAAAGCTGTGCACCGTCATGTATGCCTACGAACTCGGGCGCCGCCTCGACCGTGCCGGCAGCTCGGTCGCGTCCATCGCGTACGACCCTGGATCGGTCCCCGAGACGGGTTTCCTGCGCGAAATGCCCCGAGCGGTGCAGTGGCTGGCCACGACCTCGCTGTTCCACTGGGTGTCCAAGCGCATCGGCACCACGACCTCGACGGTCGCGTTCTCCGGAGCGGCGCTGGCCGACCTCGCCATCGAGACCCGATACGCGGCCGGATCGGGCGGATATTTCCAAGCCCAGGAGGGGGCATTGTCCAAGGTGCGGTCCTCGACGGTTTCCTACGACGAGCAGCGCGCGTTGACGTTGTGGAACGATTCGAGGCGGCTCGTCGGGCTGCTCCCGGACGAGGACCAAGCCTCCGGCGTGCGTCATGTCAAGTGGGACGGCTTAGACCAGCGATGAGGATGCTGACCAGTCGGCGTGCGTCGTAGCAGTGGAGAGTGTCGGTGCTGGCGCCGGCACAGAGGCTGGCGACGCCGCGCATGAGTTCGTGGGGGTCTTGATCGGCGCGGATTTCGCCGGCGCTGGCCGCGGCCAGCAGCAGTTGGGCGCACACGGGGACGATGCGCTCGATGAAGTAGGAGTGCAGCGGGTCGAAGCAGGGATCGTCGGACTGCAGCACCGTGGCAAGTCCGTGCTTAGTCACCAGGAAGTCGACGAACAGCTCGAACCATCGCTGCAGCGCGGTATGGCGGTCTGCGCTGCTGGCCAGAAGGGCTGGGCCGGCCTCGGTCAGCGCGTCGACCTGGTGGCCGTAGACCGCAAGGATGAGATCTGCGCGGGTGGGGAAGTGACGGTAGATCGTGGCGGTCCCGACGCCGGCCTGAGCGGCGATGTCGCGGATCGGGGCTTCGACGCCCGAACGCACGAAAACCGCACTGGCGGCTTCGAGCAGGGCCGTCTCGTTACGTCGTGCGTCCGCCCGTTTCGGCCGCGTCGCGGCTGTCCGCGTGCCATCGCCGTCCGTCATGACACCCGTCCCTTTCCTCCACCTTTGCGAAACGGGACGGTGTCCCATATCGTCATCCGGGACACCGTCCCACTTACTCGTTAGTGCGAATTTACCATCACAGGAGGATCGCGCCGTGACGCAATCAACTGCGCAAACCACCGAAACGCCCGGTGCTGGGCCAGGGCAAAAGACGACCCACGAGATCCCGGAGTCCTACCGCCCCTTCGTAATGCCCACGGTGGTCGACCCGGGTGTGGCGGCGCTCGTCGTCTCGGTCAAGCCCGTCGTGCTAACCGCGCCGGGTCGTGGCGAGGATCTGCGCGTGCGGGTATCGGCGCCCGCCACCGGACGCGATTTGCCGGTCATCGTCTTCTCGCACGGCCACGGCTCCTCGTTGGAGGGCTACGGTCCGTTGACCGACTTTTGGGCGGCCCACGGCTTCGTGGTCGTCCAGCCCACCCATCTGGATTCCCGGTTCGTCAGCGTCCCTCCCGACGATCCCCGCGTTCCCGACATTTGGCGCAGCCGGGTGGGAGACCTCACCCGCATCCTGGACCAGCTTGATCGCGTGGAGGCAGCCGTGCCGGGTCTGGGCGGGCGGCTTGATCGCAGCCGTATCGCGGTGGCTGGCCACTCCTTCGGCGGCCAGTCGGCGGCCAGCCTCCTCGGCCTGCGCGTCTTGGACCCGGACGGCACACCGGGGGCGGACCTGTCCGACTCCCGGGTGAAGGCGGGCGTGTTGCTGGCCACGGCCGGTACGGGCGGAGCTGACCTGACGCCGTTCGCCGCGGAGCACTTCCCGTTCATGAATCCGAGCTTCAGCGAGATGGTCACGCCTTCGCTGGTGATCGCGGGCGACCATGACGACCTTCCGCTGACCGCGCGTGGCCCGGACTGGTGCACTGACCCGTATTTCTTGAGTCCTGGAGCTGAAAGCCTGCTGACGCTGTTCGGGGCGGAGCACTCACTCGGCGGAATCTCCGGCTACGAAGTGGCGGAGACAACTGATGAGAACCCCGCCCGAGTTGCCGTTATCCAGCAGCTCACCTGGGCTTACCTGCGACACGCTCTCGGCGTCGAGGACGCCAGCTGGCAGGCCGCGCAGCAGGCTCTGGCCGCCGACCCCGACGCACTCGGGCGAGTCGAGTCCAAGTGACGCCCTCTGAGGACCCGAGGATGGTGGGAGTGGAGGAGCACGCCTGGACGGCCGAACTTCGGGACGCTTTGCTCAAGGACGGCACAGACGACACGGTGCACATGATCGCCGACGGCTGGCCCGCGGCCGACGAGCAGCTCCGTGACGTCGGTGACCGCCGACTCGAGCGGATGAACGCTTCCGGAATCGACGTTGCGGTTCTGTCGATCTCCGCGCCTGGGACTCAGCCACTCAAGCCGTCGGAGGCGATGCCGCTGGCGCGCGACGCCAACGACTTCCTTGCCGGCGCGGTGTCTGCACACCCGGACCGCTACGGCGCGTTCGCCACGCTGCCCATCTCCGATCCCGAGGCGGCAGTCCAGGAGTTCGAGCGCTGTGTCACTCAGCTGGGGATGGTCGGCGCGATGCTCTTCCCACGGACCGGCGACCGCTACCTCGACCACGAGACGTTCCGAGCGATCTTCGAGGTCGCCGACACGTTCGAGGTGCCGATCTACCTACACCCGCAGTTTCCGCCACGGGCGGTGCGCGACGTCCACTTCAGCGGCTTCGGCGCCAAAGTGGACACCCTGTTGGCCTCAGGAGGGTGGGGCTGGCACGCCGAAGTAGGCATCGCAGCGCTGCGGCTGATCCTCGCCGGCACGTTCGACCGCCACCCGAACCTCCAACTCATGCTCGGGCATTGGGGCGAGATGCTCGTTCCGTTCGTCGAACGGGCGAATGTCCTCAGCACCCCGGCCGGCCTCGACCGATCCGTGGCGGAATGCGTCACCGGCAACGTATTGGTCACCGCCGGTGGCATCTACAGCCACCGCATGCTGACAGATGCGATCGCCACCGTCGGCGTCGACCGAGTGCTGTTCGCCTCAGACGATCCGTTCGGAGGAGAACCGCAGGTTCAACTAACGCGCGACTTCCTGCGCGACGCCCCCCTCAGTGCCGAGGACAAAACCAAGGTCGCCCGGGGCAATGCGCAGCGACACGTTCTCAAGACCGATGAATGAAAAATGTTGACATTTTACATTTCGTGATTGTAGCGTGCGTCACATGACATCGCCTCGCCTGAGTGAACTCCGCTACCACGGCCCTGACCGCGCCTTCGCCCGTTCGTGGCTGTACGGGACCGGTCGTACATCTGCAGAGCTTCGTCGGCCGCTGGTGGCGGTGGTGAATGCGTGGAACGAGATCGCCAACGAGAACGTGTACCTGGACGTGGTCTCCAAGCGAGTCAAGGATGGCATCACCGCGGGTGGCGCTACGCCAATGGAGTTCAACGTCATTCACGCAACCGACGTGCTGAGTGAGGCGTCCGACGGTATGCGCTACGTGCTGCCGTCGAGGGAGACGGTCGCTGACTCCGTTGAGATCATGCTCCAGGCGCATGCCTTCGACGCGGCCGTCTTGATCGCTGGCGGCGACAAGATCACCCCGGCGATGATCATGGGAAGCCTTCGGGTGGACCTTCCGACGGTTTACGTCTACACGGGCACAACCGAAACCGGCAGGATCGGCGGGCGCGAGCTGTCCTGGGAGACCGTATTCGAGGCGATTGGCGAGTTTCACAGCGGAAAGATCACCGAGGACGAACTCAGCCAACTCGAATATGCGCAGATGCCTGGCCCTGGCGGAGGCGCCAGCGCATACACGGGAAACACCATGGCGATATGCGCTGAGGCAATGGGCCTCTCACTGCCAGGAGTTTCGACCGTGGTGGCGGGTTCGGCCGAGCAGCTCCGACTCGCCTACGACAGCGGTGTCGCAATCACAGCGCTCATCGAACAGGGCTTGACCATCAAGCGCATCGTCACCGACTGCGCCATCCGCAACGCCGCACGGGTGGCCTTGGCGGTGTGCGGGTCGACGAACATCTCGCTGCACCTCCCCGCAATCGCACACGAGGCGGGTGTCGCCTTCACCTGGAGAGAGTTCGACGAGCTAGCCCTGTCCACTCCAACACTCGTGCCGTTGCGTCCGTCCGGTGAGATCTCGCTGCCGGAGTTCCATCGCGGGGGTGGAGTGCAGGCTGTGCTCGAGCAACTCCACGACCATCTCGAAGACAACCCGCGCATCGCCCCGATCGAGGTTCCCATGCCCCAACCTCTTGGCGGCGTCATCGCACCAGTCGATCAGCCCGTGTCCCCGACCGGCGGGCTGCGCGTGCTGTTCGGCAACCTGGCTCCGCTCGGTTCGATCGTCAAGATCGGCGGCGTTCCGAAAGCGCTACATCAGCACCGCGGGCCGGCGCGAGTCTTCGAGGACGAGGAGAAGGCCATCGTCGCCATTCACGGTGGCCAAATCAGCCCCGGTGACGTCGTCGTGATTCGCAACGAGGGCCCCCGTGGCGGCCCTGGATTCCGTGAGATGTTAGGCGCCACAGCCGCCGTCGTCGGCATGGGGCTCGCCGATACGGTGGCGCTGGTCACCGATGGACGCTTCTCGGGAGCCTCCCATGGTGCAGCGATAGGGTACGTGTGCCCCGAAGCAGCCTCCGGCGGCCCCATCGCCCGACTGCAGGATGGTGACATCATCTCCATGGACCTCAATGCCGGACGACTCGATGTCGAGGTGTCCGACGAAGAACTGGCGCAACGGCAGATCGCCCAGCGCGAACCGTACGCTGAAACCGGTCGCGGTGTCCTCGCTCGATACGCGCGGCAGGCGAGCGAGGCCTGCTACGGCGCGGTCCTCACTGCACAACCTGAGATCGGGTGATGTCATGGATACTTCGGCATCCAACATGCGCCAGATCAAACCACGGTTGCTGTATGAGTCTGCTGCACAGGAGATCCGGCGCGCGATCCTCGGTCGTGTCTATGCGCCCGGGATCCGGCTCAACGAAGTCAAGCTGGCGCGAGACCTCAATCTCTCCCGAGGACCGGTGCGAGAGGCGCTGAGACAGCTTGAGCAGGAGGGTCTGGTTTCAAGCGAGCCGCAGAAGGGTGTCCGGGTACACCAGCTGTCTGCCCGCGAGGCGCGCAACGCGTTGGCCGTACGCGAGACACTCGAGACGCTCAACCTGAAGGACATCGTTCTGGCTGTGTCGCGCGATGACCTCGCCGACCTCCGATCGCTGATGACCCAAATGTCTGAGGCCGAGCGCGCGCAGGACATCGTCGAAGTCGTTGAACTCGATTACCAGTTCCACGAACGGTTTCTGGACATCGCTCCCTCTGTGGTCATCGGCCGCACCTGGCGTGCGATCGCGGGCCAGATCCGGATGTACCTGGCCATCGGCGACACCACGTGGGCGCAGTCGGGCTCCGTCGCCGTCTCGCACGAGCCCATCATCGAGGCACTCGAACAGCGCGACGCGGAACTGCTCGGTGCAGTGATCATCAGTCACATCGACGAGAACCGGTCCTCGATCGGGATGGGAAGCGACCCATGACAGCAGGAGATGACGACCGACAGTCGGCATAACGCCACTCGGTAGCACTACTACAGGGCCGATCAGGCCCTCATATCCGCAAAGCGGCCCGACGAGTGCTGTGTACCTTGCGCGAACCCGTCGATCCGCCAGCTCTGCCGTCAGCGTGCCACCGGCGCGAACTGGCAAGTTGACCTTACGTAAACACCTGTGGGTCAACGCTTTTCGTCGAACAACCGCCATCCTGTGCCTCGCGCGACACGGGCTCGGATGCGTTTCGTCAAGGAGGGCAAACCGCAATGACCACAACCAGATCGACCGCTTACGACACAAATTGGCGGGGAGCGTTGGGTGACAGCACTCACCGCAGCGTGACCCGTCACCTCATGCCAGTCCTGATCGTCTTCTACGTCCTGGCCTATCTCGGTCGATCCAATCTCGGTTACGCAGCTCTGACCATGAATGTCGATCTCGGCATCTCCGATGCCGCGTTCGGACTGGTCGCCGGCATCTTCTTCCTCGCGTACTTCATCTTCGAGGTTCCGTCCAACATTCTGTTGGATCGATTCGGCGCACGGAAGTGGATCGCGCGCATCCTCGTGACCTGGGGCATCGTGATCGTCTGCACGGGTTTCGTGCAGAACGTCGAGCAGCTATACATCGCCCGCTTTCTACTTGGGATCGCTGAAGCCGGATTTTTTCCCGGCGTCATCTTGTATCTGTCGCGGTGGTATCTGGGTCGCGACGCCGCCAAAGCCGCTGCGATGTTCATGCTCGCCATCCCGATCTCGTACATGATCGGCGCACCAATCTCGGGCTGGATCATCGACAACGCGTACTGGTTCGGCCTGCCGAGCTGGCGCTGGCTATTCATCCTCGAGGGCATTCCGAGCATGATCGGCGGAATTGCGTGCTTATTCGTCCTGCCCGATCGGATCAGAGACGTCAAGTGGTTGAACGGCCCCCAGAAGGAGTGGCTGGAGACATCGCTTGCTGCCGAAGCGGCGTTGAAACCGGCAAAGAGCGAGAAGTACCTGTCCCGACAGACGATCTTGAATCCAAAGATCTGGATCCTCATCGTCATCTACTTCGCCATCGAGATGGGGGAGTACGGGCTCGGATTCTGGACCCCACTCATCATTCAACGGCTGGACGACTATCGGAGCGCCACCAACGTTGGCCTGCTCACCGCCGGCACGTACGTGCTGGGCGCGGTAGCCATGATCCTGTGGAGTCGGAGTTCGGACAGGCACCGCGAGCGACGATGGCACACCATCGCTCCCACGCTCCTGTGCGCAGTAGCACTGGTCGCCATCGGCTCCTTCGCGGATTCCCTTGTCGCCGTTGCCTTCCTGGCGATTATCATCGCGGCCGTTTACGCACTCCTTGGGCCGTTCTGGTCACTGCAGGCCTATTTCCTCACCGGCGCCACCGCGGTGGTGGGAATCGCGATGATCAACTCGTTCGGAAACCTCGCGGGCTTCGTCAGTCCCTTCCTCATCGGGGCCATGAGCGACTGGACGGGCGATCAATACGCCGGCTTCTACGTCATAGCCGGACTAATGCTCCTTGCCGCAGTCCTGCTCGCCGCATCGGTCAAGAACGAACAGCTACGAGCGCTGGAGGACCATGCTCACGCCGACGCTGCTCGAAGGTCGGCCATCGTCGCCGCGGCCGCCGCCGCACCGGACTCATGACGGCGTGCTCGACCGCTGGTCCACATCAGTTCCGCTATCCACCACCGTCTGAACCGTCACAACAAACGACAGGAGCGCATCGATGACCGTCACAGATCTCGACCTGACCGCATTCAAGGCGTTGAGCTTCGACTGCTATGGCACCCTCATCGACTGGGAGGTCGGCATCGCCAAGGTTCTTGCGGCGTGGGGCTACGAACAGAAACTCGATCTCAGCGACGACGAGCTCCTGCTGGCCTACTCCGACAACGAGGCGGCCGCCCAGCACGACACCCCCGCAGCCCTCTACCCGGACATTCTGGCCGACGCCTTCCGTCGCACCGGCGACACTCTTGGCCGCCCGGTCAGCGACGAGTGGGCGCAACGCCTGGGCGGCTCGGTTCCCGATTGGCCGGCCTTTGCCGACTCGGCCGGCGGCCTGGCCCGCCTTGCCAAGCACTACCAACTGATCATCGTGTCGAACGTGCACCGAGACGGGTTCGCCGGCAGCAACAGACGACTCGGTGGTGACTTCGCTGCCATCATCACCGCCGAGGACGTCGGCGCCTACAAGCCGGCCTCCAATCACTTTCGAGCCCTTGACGCCGTCCTGCCCTCACTCGGTGTCGAGCGCAGTGAGTTACTCCATGTGGCCCAAAGCCTCTTCCACGACCACGTTCCCGCGAAGCGGGAGGGACTGCCATCCGTCTGGATCAACCGCCGTCACGACCGGCAGGGCCGCGGGGCCACACCGGAGCCGTCCGGTGAGTGGAGCTACAACCTCGAGTTCCCGTCGGTGGGCGCCTTGGCCGACGCCGTCGACGCCGCGTTCACCGCCGCTGACGCGCGCTGACCCAGCCGCCCCCGGGTGTGTCTGTGCGCGGCGAGGATGACGGCAGTACACGCCTTCGCCTCTATCGATGATCAGCGACAAGTGATGTGACAGCCCAGGGCCGATCGGTCCGCTCCTTGGAGGAACCATGAGCACGGAACCGGCCACGACCGCGAACTCCGGTCAGCACTCGACCGCCGCGCCAGACGAGAAGACGCTCAGACGCGTCGCATTCGCCAGTTCGATCGGAACGACGGTCGAGTACTACGACTTCTTCATCTACGGAACCGCCGCCGCACTCGTCTTCCCGACGGTGTTCTTTCCCGCTCTGGGCGCCACCGCATCCATTGTCGCCTCGTTCGCGACGTTCGCTGTCGCGTTCTTTGCCCGCCCGGTCGGCGGAATGCTGTTCGGATACTACGGAGATCGGTTGGGTCGCAAGAAGACTCTGGTATCAACGCTCATGCTGATGGGAGTCTCGACGCTGCTCATCGGCCTCGTTCCGGGCAGCTCGACCATCGGCGTCGCGGCCCCGATCATTCTCGTCCTTCTGCGGTTCTGCCAGGGATTCGCGGTGGGCGGGGAGTGGGCCGGTGCCACCTTGCTGGCGGCCGAGTACGCACCACCGGCCAAGCGCGGTCTGTACGCGATCTTCCCCCAACTGGGCCCATCGTTCGCGTTCATCCTGTCCTGCGCGACATTCCTGGCCACCGGAGCCGTCATGGGCGATACGAACCAGGCGTTCCTCGACTACGGCTGGCGCATTCCCTTCCTGTTCTCAGTCGTGATGATCGGCGTGGGCTTGTACGTTCGAGTCAACATCGAGGAGACGCCGGTGTTCGCCGCGGCTCGCGATGCGACGCTCGCCGCCAAGAAGCCCGAAGGGCTGCCCTTCGTCGACGCCTGGAGCGAGCAGCGCGCCGAGATACTCTGGGCTTCAGGATCTTTGGCGACGGTGTTCTCCTTCTTCTACATGGGCACCGCGTATCTGATCAGCTACGGAACCAAGGCACTCGATTTCTCCCGCCCGTTCGTCCTCGCCACAGGCATTCTCGGTGCGGTGGTACTGGCGGCCACCACGATCGTCTCAGGGCTGTACTCCGATCGCATCGGACGCCGCAAGGTGATCATGGCGTCCTGTGCCCTGGCGATCGCGTGGGCCCTGGTGCTCTTCCCGCTACTCGACACCGGATCGACTGTCGCTTTCGGACTGGGAATCACAGGAACGCTGCTGATCATGGGCATTGCCTACGGACCGACAGGCGCGCTCCTTCCCGAACTCTTCGCAACCCGGTACCGCTACACCGGCGCAGGGCTCGCGTACAACCTCGCAGCGATCCTCGGTGGCGCGATACCACCCCTGGTGGCGGCGCCGCTGACGGACGCGTTCGGATCCGGCGCGATCGGTGTCATGCTGTCCGTCCTGGCGGTGTTGAGCCTGGTATGCACGATCAAGCTCTCGGAGACCAAGAATCACGTTATGTAGACCGAGTGAAAACCGATGCCCGTGATGCCGCGCAGACCTGATGGCCGGCTTCTACGGCGGGCTGTTACCCAGCGAAAACTCCCTCCGGAAACCGTCGCACCCTTATCTGTAGACCCCTTCGGGTGTATCTGACTGTGCCCCACGGTGATCGGATGGGTCAATTGGTTCGACGGAAACAGGATTATCTGTTGGGGTGTAGCCGACGGTCAGCGTGTGGTGGCTCAGATCTGGCATGGGGCGGCGGCGAGGCCCGTTCGGCCCTAGGCCTTGCCCGGCTAGTCGGCTGGCCGCACACTAGCGTTGCTCACAGTCAGATAGTCCTGGCCGCCGATGTAGATAGTGCCATTGTGAGCGGTGCCGACGGCCGCGGTGGCGACGGCCGAAGCGAATTCCTCGACTGTCGGCAGATTTCCGTGGAGGCGCCGGGCCGCCACGGCATCTGGGTCGCGGCGCTCTAAGAGGCGCACGATGATCGTCCCGTCGATCATGTCTCCCGATACCACCGTCAACGTGATGCCACGGGCGTCGAGCTCGGCTTGTCTCCCTCTTAACGCATCCTCGCCAGCGCGCTTGCTTGCGGCGATCGGAAGGTACTCGGGGGGAACGGGCTTGAGGCCGTGAAAGTGGGCCTGATGGCTGGTGACGAATACGATACGTCCGCCGCTGGGCATCAAAGGCAGTGCCAGCCGGGCCAACCGTACCTGCGCATCGCGATTGATCCGCATCGCATATCCGGCGTCGGCGCCGAGCTCCAAGCCGCCAGAAGCGTTGAGAATGAGGACATCCACCCGTTTGAGGGTGTCTGCGACCTCGCGCATCATTGCGGTAGCGGCTCGTTCATCCGATAAATCCGCGCCAGCCAACGAGGCATTTCCTCCGCAGGCAATGATGTCTTCGACCACAGCACGGGCCCGCTTGACCTTTTCGCGGTAGTTGACAATGACGTGCGTATCGGGTGCGGCGAGCTTGTGCGCGACCGCCGCGCCAATTCCTCTGGATGCGCCAGTCACCAGCACCACCCGGCCGGTGAATCGTGTTGGCTTATTAGCGTTAGCCTCGGCTGCCCTCAAGATTCCTGTCCTTACGTCATTCGACTCGGTTGTCGAATTGTGCGCGGATCGCTTCGGCGGCTTCGGGATTGGACGCCGCAAGCAGTTCTAGGTCGGCGACCACGTCGCCGACAGTGCGCAGGCCTGCGCGAGCCGACCGTTGTTCGCCCTGTCACAGGGCGACGTAGGGCTGCTCAGCTCCGTCACGGATGGTGTGGGCGGTCCAGTAGTGCTGAGCGATGGTTTCGGGCTGGGTCTCCGGCCCGCCGGTGCCGATCCAGGCGAAGATCGGGACGTGCGCGACGTACACGCCGGTGTCCGCGGTCGCCTGGTGCAGCTTCAACGCGTAGCTGCGCAGCGCACCACTGCCGATGGTGGTCGTGGTGAACTCGGCGGGCCCGGAAAGAGGGTCCTTGGAAGTGCCCCCGGTGGTGTAAAGGATGGTGCCGCTGCCGCGCTCGATCATGGTGGGCAGCACCTGCTCGGTGGCTGCGATCCCGCCGTAGAGGTAGTAGTCGATCTGCGGCTGGATGTTGGCTCTGCTCGCCTGCAGCGGGGCTGGATTGCTCAGGCCAGGGACGGGGGTGTGCGGGGCGGGCGAGTACTCCAGGACGTCTACGGCTCCGAAGCGCTCCTTGATCCGGTCGAAGGCGGCGGCGACCGAGTCCGGGTTCATGACGTCGGCGGCCAAGCCGGCGGCCTCGATCCCGGCCTCGTTGAGCTCAGCGGCGAGGGTGTCGAGTTTCTCCTGGTTACGGGAGACGAGCGCGACAGAGAATCCGTTGTCCCCGAATGTCTTGGCGATGGACAGGCCGAGTCCGGATCCGGCTCCGACGATGGCGATTGTGGGCATGGTGTGTTTCCTTTCGAACTGGACTGCTACTTACTGCTTGTGTGGTAACGGACTGAGAGGCCTGTATTTTGGTGACTGCCAACGGGAGGCGGACGAGATGGTGACACCGACGAGGATCAGCGGGCCGTGTCAGGCATGGCCCGAAGAGAGCGCGTTCATCCGCGAGGTGCTCGACCGGATCGGCGACAAGTGGACCGTGTTGATCATCAGCACGCTCGGCGGGGGGCTGCTGCGCTACTCCGAACTACAGGCGAGCGTTCCCGGGATCTCGCAGCGGATGCTGACCCAGACGCTCAAGAACCTCGAGCGAGATGGACTGATCACGCGGACCGCGTACGCCGAGGTTCCGCCGCGAGTGGAGTACGAGCTGACGGATCTTGGCCGGTCCCTGATGAATGCGGTGACGGCGATGGCCGGTTGGGCCGCGGCCCACCACAGTGAGATCGCGAGCAACCGCGCGGCCAGCGAACTCACAGGAGTCGGCCGAGGCAAGGCCCCGGTCGGCGCGTCGGCAGGCTGAGCCGTCGAGGGGGTCGCCACGATCGCGAGGCCGTCCTTCGCCTTGTTCATGACACACGCTCACTCGGCACGGGCCCCGCTACTTGCTCCAACAACTGGCCGTATACAAGGACCTTCTGGGCGCCCGGCGCGGCCACCCGGCGGTCGAGGACAACGAACGGGACGCCGGCCGCGCCCAGATCCAGGCCCTCGGTCCGGTCGGCGCGCACGCGGTTGGCGTACTCGTTGCTCGCGAGGATCTCGCGGACTCGCTGCCCGTCCAGCCCGACTGTCTCCGCGACGCCTGCGAGTGTGTCCGGGGCGTAGGGGCTGAGGGTGCCGGCGAAGAAGCCGTCCTGGATGTCCGAGAAGAACTCGAACCCGCGACCCTGGTCGTTGGCGTACTGGACCACGCGGTGCAGGTCGAATGTGTTGGCGTTCAGACGGTCCAGAGAGAACTCGAGCCCCTCCTTGCGTGCGATCGCCTGCATCTGGCGCTCGGCCTGGAGGACGTCGGCGGCGGTGCCGCCGTGCGCACGGATGAAGCTCTCCTCGTTTCTCTCTGGCTCCCGCGGTGCGCCCGGGTCCAGCTCGAAGGACCGTATTACGATCTCGAACCGACCTGCGTCCGGGCGCTGCGCGATCGCGGCCTGGAGTCGGTGCTTTCCGACGTAGCACCACGGGCAGCCCAGGTCGGACCAAACCTCGATGACGACCCGCGACCCGTCGGATTGCATTGGCTGCTCAACCATCTTGCTCACCTCACTAGTAGTGCGTAACACCATCATGAGTGAGATATCGAGGGCTTACAAAAGGCACTTTGAAGTGCGTCACCAGCCAGTCGTGAGAACACGGTCGAGGGAGTCGGCGAAGTAGTCCGCCGACTCTCTCGAGACATCGTCGAGACGATCCCTGCGATAAGCGAATGGACAAACGAGAACGGCAAATACTAAGTCGCCGTGTTCATTCCGTGGCGTACGCCTGCTCCGTGGATCGCCTTGGAGGTGCGAGGTGACTTACTTCGGGTAGCCCAGACTCCAGCCCCGGTAGGTCCAGTCGCGCGCCACATTGGGACTGGGCAGAATTTGGATGTTGCTGCCATCGCCGTATCCCCGTGATAACCCTTGAACGCCGCCGGATACGTAGGTCCCATCCCCGCGGGCGATGTCGATATGGGGACCGAAAGGCCCTCTGCTGAAGACAAGTGCCCCACGCGGGGGGTTCATGTCGGTGTGGATCTCCCCTTGTTCGAGGAGCGTTTGATACATGGTCTCAGAAGCGCCGTCCCAACCGTATTTATCTTGCGGCACACCGAATGCGTAGGCCACCAGAGCTTCACATCCGTACCGCCCGAATTGGTCTGTCCCGAGGATGCTTTCGGCCTTGGCGATGGCGGCATCGGCGCCAGGGATCGTCGGCCGTGGTTCTGCTGGTGCACCCGCTGCGAATACGAGTGCCGTGGCCAGGTAAGTGGCTAGGAGAAACAGACTCTTTCGGACGTTCAACTCGTGTCCTCCGGTTCTCGGTCTACATGGTTGGCTTCTGGATAGCAGGCGTTTCTTCAGGTGTTGTTCAAGTAGCCATCGTCCGACACGGATACCCGTGCCCCCTCCTGAGCCGAATAAACACGATCAGCAAGGTCGATGCGTCGAGACCCGAAACGCGGACTCTTGCAGCTATGAGGGTTCATCTTCGGCCGAAGGAGTCGTCGTCTCTGCCAGGTGGCGCAGGACGCGTTCGTTGAGGGCGGCGAGCATGTCGAGCTCAGCCGGGGTGAGCAGGTCGATGAAGTTCCTGCGGACGTCCGCGACATGCCTGGGCGCCGCCTTCTCGATGGCGGCGCGGCCGGCCGGCAGCAGGCGGACCATGGTGCTGCGGGCGTCGTCGGGATTGGGCTCGCGGTTGATCAGCCCGTCCTTCTGCATGCGCCGAACCTGGTGGGAGACTCGGCTTTTCTCCCAACCCAGTGTGGTGCACAGCTCGTGGGCGGCCATGCGGTCCCCGTCGAGAGCCGAGAGCACCGCCAGGATCTCGTAGTCGGCGCCGGACAGGCCCGATTCCTGCAGGCCGCGGTTTAGGTGCACGACGAGCTGATGATGCGCGTGCATGAAGGCCCGCCACGCGCGGTCTTCACGAGGGTTCAGCCAGGTCGGGTCCATCGGTCTCCACCTTCCTAAGTTAGTTGACGCATCAACCAATACAACTTAAGGTGGACGAGTCAACCTTTTTCATCGTAAGTCAAGAGAGGACACCTCGTGAGCAGCATCAGCATCATCGGCACCGGAAACATGGCCCGCAGCATCGGCGCGCTGGCGGTAGCGGGCGGCAACACCGTCGAGGTCATCGGCCGCGATCAGTCCAAGGCTGCTGACCTGGCCAAGGCTCTCGGCGCAGGCGCCACGACGGGAGAGTTCGGCGCCGCCCCGACCGGGGACATCGTCATCGTGGCCCTGTTGTACGCCAATGTCGTCCCGGTCGTCACCCAGTACGGAGACGCCCTCGCGGGCAAGGTCATCGTCGACATCAGCAACCCCTTCAACGCCACGGCCGACGGGCTGGCAATCCCCGATGACACGTCGATCGCGCAGGAAGTTGCCAAGGCGGCCCCGGCCAGCGCCAGCGTGGTCAAGGCATTTAACACCATCTTCGGTGTTGTCCTGGCCCAGGGCCGCCCGCTCGACGTTTTCATCGCCGGCGACGACGCGCGTGCCAAGGCCGGCGTCGCGGAGTTCATCGAGAGCCTCAAGCTGCGCCCGCTAGACGTCGGCGGCTTGAACATGGCGCACTGGCTGGAAGGAACGGGGCTGGTCGTGATGGGCCTCGCCCGCCACGGGGTGGGGAACTTCGACTTCGCCCTCGGCGCTGCCTAACCGGCTGAGCCGCACCAAGGCAATGGTTGATGGATCAATGAAAGGAGGACTTTCGCAATGAAGCTCGGTTTTGCCCTTCCGATAGTCGGGCCCGCTATCACCAGCGCCGCTGGTCTGAGCACGTTCTGCCGCGAACTCGAGGACCTGGGCTACGACACGCTGTGGGTCGGCGATCGCCTGGTAACGCCGGTCGATATGCACAGCGTCTATCCGGGCAAAGAGCAGCCATACCCGCCGAGATGACCCGTTATCTCGATCCGGTGCTGCTGTGGACGGTCGCCGCGACGGCGACCACAAGGGTACGGCTGAATGCCAGCACACTCAGCACGTTCTATTACGAGCCGGTGCACCTGGCCCGGTTGCTGACCACGCTCGACGTCCTCAGCGAGGGTCGCCTTGACGTGGGCGTGGGAATCGGGTGGATGAAGGACGAACATGACATCGCCCGCGGCGCGGACTGGCGCCGGCGCGGGCAGATGCTCGATGACCTGCTGGCGTTCCTGCACGAGTGGTGGACGACCACCCCGGTGTCCTGGGACAGCGAGTTCTTCTCGCTGCCTCCGGTGCACGCCGACCTGCGCCCGGTCCAGGCTGGCGGTCCGCCCGTCTGGATCGGCGGTGTCAGCGAGGCCGCGATGCGCCGTGTCGGCCGCAGCGGTACCGGCTGGCTCGGGGTCGAGGGGCTGCAGGCCGAGGTCTCTGACCAACTGTGGTCGATTGCGCGCCGTGCGGCGCAGGACGCCGGCCGCGATCCCGACGCGCTGAAGACGGCGATGCGGATCAACCTCGAACCGGGCACGTCCGTCGACTCGGTTGTCGGCAAGCTCGAGCGCTTAGCCGAATCAGGTGCCGATGAGGGAATCGTCGATGCCTTCGCAATGTTCGCCAGCCTTGACCAGATGCACGAGTTTGCAGGTCAAGTAATCACTGAATGGAGTAATCGTGGGAAAGCTTGACGGCAAGGTCGCGGTGATCACCGGCGCGACAAGTGGGATGGCGCTGGCCGGTGCCAAATTATTCGTTGAACAAGGAGCTCATGTCTTCATCTCGGGCCGACGGCAGGACGCGGTGGACCAGGCCGTCGAACTGATCGGGCGGAATGTGACCGGCGTGCAGGGTGATTCGGCCGACCTCAACGATCTGGACCGCTTGTTCGACACGGTCAGACAGGAGAAGGGCGCGATCGACGTGTTGTGGGCAAGCGCCGGAGTGGGCAGGCAGGCCAAGCTCGGTGAGATCACCGAGGAGGACTTCCATGACGCCTTCTGGCTGAACGCGCGCGGCACGCTGTTCACGGTCCAGAAGGCGCTGCCGCTGTTCAACGATGGCGGCTCGATCTTCATGACCGGGTCGAACGCATCGCTGCGGGGCTACCCGAATTGGAGTGTGTACGCGGGAAGCAAGGCCGTGCTGCCCGCCTACGCGCGGGTGTGGGTGTCCGAGTTGAGGGACAGGAAGATCCGGGTGAACGTGCTGACCCCTGGCCAGGTCGCCTCGCCGATGTTGGAAGAGGTGATGGACGAGGAGATGAAGGCGCAGTTCGAGTCCGTGATCCCGCGGCGAGCGATGGGCCAACCCGAGGAGATCGCGTCGGCCGCGTTGTTCCTCGCCTCCGACGACTCGAGCTATGTCAATGGCCAGGAGCTGGTGGTCGACGGCGGCACCACAGTGATCTAAGTGAGCGACAACAAGACAGGAGGAGTAACTATGACCACGTTCGCCCCGCACCGCGACGCCGTGGAATTCTTTGTCGACTGCATGCACGGCGGCGCCGACAAAAACGCCCTTGCCGGAATCCTCGCCGACGACGTGGTGCTGTACGGCCCGCTCGGCGATGAGCCACTCATCGGCCGCAACGCAGTCCTGGAGGCCATGCGGACGGTCGGCACGGTGGCGACCGACCTCACCTACAAAGAAGTGCTCAGCGGCGAGACGCACCACGCCGCCTACTTCCGGCTGCAGATCGAAGACACCGTGGTCGACGGGATGGACTACATCCTGCTCGACGCGGACGGCAAGATCGCCGAGGTGACCATCTGGTGGCGCCCGCTGCTGTCCGGCGTCCGGATGCAGAGGCATCTTGCTCGTCTCCTCGGCATGCAGCCCTGGGAACTTCTCACGGCCGAGTAGACATTGTCGATGCCAGTTCCTACCCTTGCCGAGACACATGCTGCCGGGGGGCCTGCAACGAAGGATCGTGACAATCCGAATGAGTCGGGTGCGCCACTCTTTTCGGCGAACGGTGTGCGGGTTTGCTGTCGGAATCCTGGTGCTAGTCATGTCGATAGCGGGCGACGTCAACGCGGACCCGTCGGCCGACGCGCTGGCCAGGCTCGATGAGTTGTCCCAACAGGCGTTGCAGACTCGTCAAGCTGTCACCGCCGCCCAACGCGATGTAGACGACAAGCGAGCCGCCCAGAACGCGGCCGAAGACCGCCTTCGCGCCGAGCTGGTAGCCCTCGACGCCGCGAATTCCGAGCTGGCCTCCAATCAGGCCGCAGCCGACAAGGTGGCGGCGATGACGTACGTCAGCGGCCGCACCGGTCAGATGGCGGCGGTGTTGACCGCAGGCTCCCCGCAACAGCTGATCGACCAGCTGTCCCTGCAGCGGATAGTCGTCGCTGAGACGGCCGGTCGGATGAAGGCCTTTCACGCAGCGCGTGAGCGCGCAGCAGCCGCCGCCAAAGCCTCAGAGACATCGGCTGCTGACGCCCGCGCCGCCGCGGAGCGGTCTGCTGCGGTACGCGCAGACCTGCAAAAGAAACTGAGTGAACTGCTGCGTCAGATCGCCGCCGCGGAAGCTCAGTACGCAGCGTTGACACCCGCTCAGCAGGCGATCGTCGATAACGCACCGCCGCCTCCGCAGAGTGTGCCCGCTCCGGCCGACCCCCTGCTCAATGCGATGCCACCACCGCCCGCCGCCGCTGTCCCTCCCCCTGCGGCTGCCGTGGAGATCCCGGAGGCGTTGCCCGTCGGCGTCGCGTACGAGGCCGGACTTCAGCCCAACACCATCGTGGCCGCCCGCGCAGTCAGCCAAAGGTTCCCCCAGATTGCCGACATCGACGGTGTGCGGCCGGACTCGAAGCCGTGGCATCCGAACGGACTGGCGATCGACATCATGATTCCCAATCCCGAAAGCCCCGAGGGCATCGCACTCGGAGACGAGATTCTCGCGTTCGCGATGGCCAATGCGGCCCGATTCGGGCTACAGGATGTGATCTGGCGCGGCACGTACTACACGCCGAGCGGTCCGGCAGGATCGGGTTACGGGCACTACGACCACGTGCACATCACCACGACACCACGCCGCTAGGAAGTGCATCCGCACGAATTGCGGTGGTGGAACGTCGTCGGCACCCGAATTCGTTGCGGCGCACCACCCTCTCGCCGAATACGACCCAGAAGCATTTCGACGGCGGTAGCGCCGATCGTCTCGACGTCCTGTGCCGCCACGGTGAGCTTGGGTTCGAAGAGGTCCGCCCATTCGAAGTCGTCGTAACAGACGAGTGCCACGTCGGCCGGAATGGTCAAGCCGAGACTGCGCAGCGCTTTGAGTGTTCCGATGGTCATGGAGTTGTTCAAGGACACCAGCGCAGTGGGGCGGTTCTCACCCGACATCAGAGCGTGTACCTCGCGCTCCGCCACGTTCGTGTTGGATTCGCCGTCGAGGACCAGAGCGACGTCGACGGCGATACCGCGGCCTGCGAGCGCCGCGAGGTAACCATCGAATCTCTCAGTGGTGGAGGAGATCCCGGCAAGGCCGCGTACGGCGGCGATTCGGCGATGCCCGAGGTCGAGCAGGTGCTCGGTCAGCGACCGTGCCGACGAGAGGTTCTCCGGCCCGACCTGATCGCAATCGAGGTCGTCGACACCGCGGTCGATCAGAACCAGAGGTGTTCCCGTGCGGGTGATTACCGGGAGCGTGATCCGCTCGGAGCCGGCCGCGGGCGCCACGATCATGCCGTCGACCTGCCGGTCCAGAAGTGAGTCGGTGACGCGTTTCTCCGACTCCACGTCGTCGTGGGAATCTCCGACGATCAGCACGTACCCGGCGTCCGACAGCGCCCGTTCCACGGCGTGAACCAGGCTTCCGAAGTACGGATTCGTCAACGCGGAGATGGAGAGACCGACCGTGTGCGTGCGCCCGGCCGCCAGTGACCGTGCGACGACGTTGCGTCGGTACCCGGTCTCCTCGATGGCCGCTTCGACGCGCAAGCGCGTGGCGGTATCGACCTTGCGCGTGCGGTTGAGCACGTGTGAGACCGTGGACGCAGAGACGCCGGCGATGCGGGCGACGTCGCCCATCGTGGTCACCGGAGCCGCACGATTCTGTCCGCGCGACCTGCGGTCGACTCGATCAGTTGGGCGTTGCGCTCGTCGGGCCCGAGGGCCCACAACGCCGCGTCCTCCGGCGACTTCCCGTACGCCTCGTGTCGGCGCAGCAGCCGAGCGTGGCGAACGTCGGTGTCGGGCGCCAGGAACCACACCTCGTCGATACTGGACCGTGCCGCAGGCCACGCATCGAATTCCAGTAGAAGGTAGTTGCCCTCGGTGACGACCAGCGGCACCGTGGGCGGGACGGGAATGGACGAGCCGATCGACTCTTCGATCTCGCGCCGGAACCGGGGCGCGTACACGACCGGATCATCTACCCGCTGTGCCCGAAGGGTTGCGATCAGCCGTGCGTATCCGCCGTCGTCGAAAGTGTCGTGCGCACCCTTGCGGTCCCGGCGTCCCAAGTCGATCAAGACTTCGTTGGCCAGATGAAAGCCGTCCATGGGGACGAGGACGGCGGTGTCCGGGCCTAGCGCGGTGACGAGTTGCTCAGCGACGGTGGACTTCCCAGCTCCCGGAGCGCCGGTGAGACCGAGAATGCGGCGTTCGCCGGGAACGACGAGCGCCATCGCCGACTCGACCAACTGGTCCAGTGTGGCGTCCTGCACGTCTTGCTCGATGCTCACCGATCTCGCTTTCAGGTCTGTTCGATGTGGAGCTTGCTAAGCCATGACCGCGGACCGACCACCGAACACCGCAGTGCCGCAACGCGGGCCGAGCGATCGATGCGCTCGGCGACACCGCTCTCGATCTGCGTCGAGAAGTACGAGTACGCGCCGTGGAAGGCATCGCCGGCGCCCAGCGTGTCGACGACCACCACCGGCTGCACGGGAACGGACCCAGACTCGCCAGCCGACCACCATTCGACGGGATCGCCGCCGTGCGTGGTGACGACGGTGCGCACACCGCTGCGGACCAGCGCCGCGGCGGTCGAGTTCCCGTCGTCGGCGCCCGGGATCCGGAAGTCGTTGGAGCACACCATGTCCGTCGCGTACGGAATGATGTCGCTCATCACCGGCTTCCACCGGCCGGCGTCGACGACGAGCGTGGTGTCCCGTGCTGCCGTAAGCCGAACGGCGGCACCGGCGAGCAGCGGGTGGTGACCGTCGACGAGCACCACGTCGGCATCCGCCACGAGGTCAGCGAGGTCTCCCGGTGGCGACGCGTCGGAGTTCACGGCGTCGAGGGAGATCACCGATCGGTCACCCGTCGATTCGACGACCGACACGGCGGAGACCGGTACTGCCCGGGTGGTGCCCGTCGCCGCGTCGACGACGCTGACGCCGTACTCGGCGAGGTCGGCTCGGATCAAGTCGGCGACCGGATCGTCGCCGAGGGCGGTCACAAGGGTCGCGTCGCCGCCCAGTGCCGCGAAGGTGACGGCCGCGTTCGCGGCGGGTCCGCCCGCAGCGACGAACTGGGCGGTCGACGTGATCTTCTGGTTCACGGCAGGCGCTTTCGCGATGCGGTGGATCACGTCCAGGGTCGCCAACCCGACGAAGACCCCGACCGGGGTCTTTTTAGAGACCGGCGCGTTCCTCATCGGTCGGCTCCTCCGCACCGGTCATGAGTGCCACCACTTCGGACATCGAGCGCTTCTTCGGATCGACGACACCGGCGCGTTGCCCGAGCCGGTGGATGTGAATCCGGTCGGCCACCTCGAACACGTGCGGCATGTCGTGGCTGATGAGCACCACGGGAATGCCGCGATCGCGGATCGACCGGATGAGGTCGATGACCTGTCCCGACTCTCGCACGCCGAGAGCGGCAGTCGGCTCGTCCATGATGATCACGCCCCGGCCGAACGCGGCGGCCCGCGCCACCGCGACACCCTGACGCTGCCCGCCGGACAACGTCTCGACGGCCTGGTTCACGGACTTGATGCCGATCTTCAGGTCCGCGAGATGCTGCGACGCCTCCTCGCGCATTCTCGGCATGTCGAGACGGCGGAACAGACTGCCCGCAACGCCTTTTCGCCGCACCTCGCGTCCGAGATACAGGTTCGACGCGATGTCGAGCGCCTGTACTACCGCGAGGTCCTGGTACACCGTCTCGATTCCGGCGGCCCTGGCGTCGCGGGTGTTCTTGAACGACACGGGTGTTCCGTTCATCAGGATCTCACCCGCGTCCGGAATCACCGCGCCCGCCAAGGCCTTGATGAGACTGGTCTTTCCGGCGCCGTTGTCTCCGATGACGGCGAGGACCTCGCCTTCGCGGAGCTCGAAGTCGGCACCGTTGATCGCCGTGACGTGGCCGTACTTCTTGACGAGCCCGCGCGCCTCGAGAACGGGTGCGCTGCTCATTGTGACCTCCTGCGCGCGAACTGATCCACTGCCACCGCGACGATCACGAGGACTCCGGTCGCGATGTTCTGATAGAGATTGTCGACGCCGGCCTGGGTGAGACCGTTGCGTAGAACGCCGACGATCAACGTGCCGACCAGTGTGCCGCCGACGCCGCCGCGCCCGCCGAACAAACTGGTTCCGCCGATCACCACCGCGGTGATCGACTCGAGATTGGCGTTCTGGTACGCGTTCGGGTCGGCATTCGGGATTCGGCCGAGAGCAGCCCACGCGGCGACGGCTGCGATCACACCCGTCGTGATGTAGACGGACAACAGCACCCGCCCGGACTTGATGCCCGACAGGTTCGACGCCTGTGGGTTACCACCGACCGCGTAAACGTGCTTGCCCCAAGCGGTTTGGGACAGCGCGTACCACGTCACCAGGTAGACCAGGAGCATCACGACCACGCCGTACGTCGTCGAGAACGACCCAACGCGAAAGGACGTACCCAGGAAGGTGAGCGGCCCCGGCTGCACCCGGTAGGTCTCTGAGCCCGCGAGCAGGCGGGTGGCCGCCTGTATCGCGGTGAACGTCCCCAGCGTGACGATGAACGGTGGCAATCGGAGCGCCGTGACGAGCCCGCCGTTGATCGCACCGAACACCACGCACACCAGCAGCGTCGACCCGAGAGCCATGACCGGCCCGTTGGCGCCCGCGCTCTGCGCCATCACGATGGTCCCGAAGACGGCGACCGCGCCGATCGAGAGATCGATGCCGGAGGTGAGGATGATCAGCGTCTGGCCCACGGCGAGAATGCCGACGACCACCGACTGTTGCAGGATCAGCGACACGTTCTGCGGATTGAGGAACGAATTCGAGACCGCGCTGAAGATGATGATGGCGATGACCAGCGCCACCAGCGGACCGAGCAACGGCTCACGCAGCAGGTGGCCTACGTTGAGCCGGCTCGAGACCGATGGCGTCGCTGTCGCGGGAGCGTCAGTGGTCATGAACTAGCTGTGCCCCAGCAGTTCTGTTCGCCCCAGGCGGTGTCCTTCGACGCGAGTCCGGGGACCGGTTTGTCCGTGATGAGCTCCGAGCCGGTGTCGTTGAAACCGCTGGGCTTGGTGCCGTCCTTGGCGAACTTGACCACGGCCTGCACGCCTTGCTCGGCCATCTTCGCCGGGAACTGCATGACCGTGGCGCCGATCTTCCCGGACTTCACGTCCGCGACGCCGGTGCAGCTGCCGTCGATCGATCCGATGGTGATCTGCGCAGTGCGGTTCGCGGATTGGATCGCCTGGTACGCACCGGCGGCCGCCGGCTCGTTGATGGTGTAAAGCGCGTTGATGCTCGGAGCGCGCTGGAGGATGTTCTCCATGGCGGTCTGCGCCTTGGTCTGGTCGCCGTTGGTGTTCTCCCGGCCGACGATCTCCGGCGAGTCGTTCGTGATGCCGAAGCCCTCGAGGAATCCGTCATGACGGAAGGTGTCAACGGTTCCACCCGGAGTTCCGTCGAGCATCACGACCTGCGGCGGCTTACCGGCGAGTGCGGCCTTCACCCACTTGCCCTGGCTGACGCCTGCCGCCTTGTTGTCGGTGGCGAACGTTGCGTCGACGGCATCTTCGGGGTCGGTCGCGGTGTCGAGCGCGATGACGACGACGCCGGCGTCGCGCGCCTTCTTGATGGCGTCGAGCACTCCGGTGGAGGAGTTCGGGGTGATCAGGATGCCCTTGACGCCCTGGCCGACCATGTTCTCGATGGCCGAGACCTGGCCCTCGTTGTCACCGTCGAACGCACCTGCCAGCGCGATCAGCTCGGCGCCATCCTTGTCGGCCTGCGCCTGGGCGGCCTCACGCAACTTCACGAAGAACGGGTTCGAATCGGTCTTGGTGATCAATCCGACCTTGACGCTGTCCGTATCCGATCCGCCGCAGCCGGTCAGACCGAGAACCAGCGAGCCTGCCATGAGGACCGCTCCGACCGTGACCGTACTTCTGCTGCGCCTTGCGAACATGTGGACTCCCTTGTCCCGATGCGACGCCGGCCGCGCCGCGCGATGTGCAGCAGCTTAGAGGCCACGCAAGCGCTTGCGCATGCGCTTTCGCGAAGTATTTTCCTGAGATCGGCGCGACTTCCGCCGAGTGGACCTCGTTGGTGGTGGAGCGGATCTCGATCGAGGTCAACGGCGTTTGAGTTCTTTGTTGTTCGAGGTAAGGACTTCATCGGACAGGTCGGGATCAGCATGGGCGATAGCGCGGGCGATGAGCTGCGCGCCGACCATCTGGCTGAAAAGCGCGATGGCCTGCTCGCGCGCCCTGCGTGGATCGAGTTTCACGTCTTTCTGCCTCGCGCTGTCCCGAAGTAGGTCGGTGAAGGCAGCGAGGTAACCCTGCAATCCGCGCAGGTACTCCTCTTGGGCGTGGATACCGTGCCGTCCGGCGTCGGCAGCCAGGGCGGCCGAAGCGCATCCGTGTTCGGGGTCGTCGCGGTGATCGGTGCTCAGGTAGCTGTCGATGATCGCGTTCAGCGCTCCTCGGCTGGAGCGGGGGTGGGCGCCGATCATGGCGTCGACGGTGGCCAGGGAGGCGGTGAAGCCCTGGTTGAGGACCTCCAAGGCGAGGTCTTCCTTGGATGAGAAGTGGTTGTAGAACCCGCCGTGGGTCATCCCGGCCGTCTTCATCAGCTCGTCGATGCCCACTCCGTCGATACCGCGGGCCCTAAAGCCTTGACCGGCAGCGGCCACGATGCGTTCGCGGTTCAGCTCTTTCTGCTCTCGTGATATACGAGGCAACTGAAACTCCCTCCCGGCGGACGCAATTGAGTCAATCGATGATGTTCGTCATCAAAGCACATGTTAGCGCACCCGAGACGTCGGACAACCGGCTTGACGCTTATTGATGACGCATGACAGCATTACGCAAAGATGATGGACGTCATCAAAAATCTCGGGAGATCGAACAGTTGATGAATTTTGGAACCATTGGCGCCGGCACCATTGCCCAGGCCCTCGCGCGTCATCTGGTAACGGCCGGTCATCGCGTGATGCTGAGCAACAGTCGAGGTCCGTCGACGTTGGATGGGGTCGTTTCCCACCTCGGGCCGTTGGCCTCAGCGGGAACGGTTTCGCAGGCCGCGCAGGCTGACATGGTGTTTCTCACGGTGATGTGGCCGGACATCCCGGCCGCCTTGGCCGACCTGCCGCCGTGGGACGGTCGCGTCCTGGTCGACTGCACCAATCAGTTCGCACGACTAGACCCCGTCGAGGTAGCCGACCTCGGGGATCAGACCGGGAGCGAATGGGTGGCCACCTTCGCGCCGGGGGCCCGCGTCATCAAGGCGTTCAACACGCTGCACGCCAAGTACATTGCACCCGACCCACGCCACCCGGCCGGGCGCCAAGTCCTGTTCTACGCCGGCGATGACGCCGCGGCGAAGGACACCTTTCACGAGTTGGCCGACGGTTTGGGTTTCGCCCCGGTCGACGTCGGAGCATTGCGCAGCGGCGGCCGGCTGATGCAGGTCGGTGGTGGACCACTGTCAGCGCTGCACGCCCTCAGACAGGACTGACCACCGCTGCCTCTCAACCCCAAAGGAAGTGTTTCGTGAATACGCCAGTCATCGCTCCAGAAGTACCCACCGCAGCCATCAGCGACCTCGCCGGCAGGACCGCCGTCATCACCGGCGGCAGCAAGGGAATTGGCGCAGCCACCGTGAATCGGTTCGTCAAAGGGGGCGCCCGCGTCGTCACCTCCGGCCGCTCCCAACCGGACTCGCTGCCTTCGGGCGCCGAATACGTCGTCGCCGACGTCGCCACTCCCGACGGTGTCGGTCAACTAGCTCGACGAGCTCTGGAGATCCTCGGCGACATCGACATCATCGTCAACAACGCCGGCGCATCGACGCCGTATCCAGGCGGCGTGCTCGAGATAGACGACGCCGAATGGATCAAAGATCTCAACATCAACTTTTTGGCCGCCGTCCGACTCAACGCCGCGCTGCTACCCGCGATGTACGCCCGCGGCAAAGGCGCGGTCATCAACGTGTCCTCGGCAGTGACATTGAGCCCACCCTCGTCGATGTTGCACTACGCCAGCGCCAAAGCGGCTTTGGCCACCTACACCACAGGTCTAGCGGCAGAAGCTGGACCGCGTGGCGTGCGAGTCAACACGCTCACCCCCGGCAACGTCGTCTCCCCGGGTGCCGATGCCGTTCGACGAGCGATCATCGACGCCGGGGGAGCCGACAGCCCGGAGGCCGGTGGTATCGCGATCCCGCTCGGCCGACAAGGCGAAGCGTCCGACATCGCCGAAGCCATCGCATTTCTTGCCTCCGACCGGGCCGCATGGATCACCGCCAGCAACCTCATCGTCGACGGCGGCCAGATTCAAACCAGATAACTGTCAATTGCATTGTGGTGCAATACGAGTGGACGCTTCCGCCGCCAATCCTCGCTGACAACATCGGCCACCCCGTCAGCCTCTCAACCTTATTGATGATGGCCCGGCTGGTGGCCGCGGTCGCAACCTTGGGCGGTGCCCTCGGATCGGGGATGGAGGATGACGAGGCCGTCAAGGCAGCCGCATATGGGGTTCAGCAACGCCAGCGATTCGACAAACCGGAATAGGCCGTAGGCGCTGTGCCTCGAACCGCATTGCGCCGCTGCTCAGTTCAGTCGTTCACGGCCGGAACGGACCTACTCCTGGCTGGGCGTGCTTGCTGCTGCGGCCCGTTCGGTGGGGAGGTTGTTCTGGCTGGCCGCCCACGAAGCCAGAAGCTTGAGCCCATCGGCGGTCGGCGTGTTCGCGGGCGCGGTGTAGATGTTGAGCTGAAGGCCAGGCTCGGAGGGAAGCTGCATCGCCTCGAAGTCCAGATCGAGCTGACCGACGACGGGGTGCCGCAACCGCTTTCGGCCGGACCGGTGAAAGCGTACATCCTGGGATGCCCACTGCTTCCGGAAAAGCTCACTGCGCGTGGATAATTCACCGACCAAGGCGATCAGGTCCTCGTCGTGTGGATTCTGACCGGCCTCAAGGCGAAGCATCGCGGCCGCGTCGCGGACGATCTGGGGGTAGTCGACGAAGAACTCCTCGGCGACCTCACGGTTCAGGTATACGAACCGCGTGGTGTTCGCCGGCCGACGCGGGTCGGCAAGCACAGGGGCATAGAGCGCGCGGGCCAACTGGTTCATCGCGAGCACGTCGTGACGCCCGTTGCGGATCCAGGCGGGTGCGTCGGTGATGGCATCGAGAACCTGTTGTAGGGCCGGTCGAACAGTCCCCGGCGTCCTGCGCTTACGACGGACGCCTCCTGCGCCGGACTCCCTGGCGAGGGCATAGAGGTGCTCGCGCTCCGCCTCGTCGAGTCGCAGCGCCGAGGCAAGGCTGTCCAGCACGCTCTCCGATGCTCCGGCCAAATTGCCGCGTTCCATGCGCACGTAGTAGTCGACCGACACCCCGGCCAGCATCGCGACCTCTTCACGGCGCAGGCCCTTGACTCGGCGGTTGCCGCCGTACGCCGGCAGCCCCGCCTGCTCAGGGGTGATGCGCGCACGCCGTGAACTCAAGAACTCACGGACCTCGCTGCGCGGGTCCATCGTCGTCATGCCTCCACCGTAGGCACCCCCGTCGACCGCTGGGAGGTACTGCCGGTACCCCGCTGATCAGGCACTCCCAGGTGCCAACACGGACGCCTAGCGTCGATCACATGAACGTTCTGACCTTCACCCTCAACAGCGGCGTCGACATACCGGTGCTCGGCTTCGGCGTCTTCCAGCTACCGCAGCCGACGCGAGGAGTGAGGATCAAGATCAGTGAAACGGCGAAGATTCAGCACCGATCAGCAAGGAGAACCAAACCGTGAAGCATGTGAAGCTAGGAAATCTCGACGTCTCCCGAATTGGCCTGGGCGCCATGGGTATGTCCTTCGGGTACACGGGCGCCGGAGCCAACGACGCGGAATCGATCCGCACCATTCACCGCGCCCTCGACCTCGGTGTCACGTTCATCGACACGGCCGAGATTTACGGCCCGTACATCAACGAGGAACTGGTCGGCCAGGCGCTCAAGGGTCGGCGTGACGGGGTTGTGGTGGCCACGAAGTTCGGCATGGTGTCGCACACCGGTGGCGGACCAGGAAACTTGGACAGCAGCCCGGCCAATATCCGCACCGCTGTGGAGGGTTCGCTGCGGCGCCTGGGTACCGATTACATCGATCTGTACTACCAGCATCGGGTCGATCCCAACACGCCGATCGAGGACACCGTTGCCGCGATGGCGGAGTTGGTCGCGGAAGGAAAGGTGCGCCACCTGGGTCTGTCTGAAGCCGGGGCGAACACGATCCGCCGCGCCCACGCGGTCCATCCGATCACCGCTCTGCAGTCGGAGTACTCGCTGTGGACACGTGACCCCGAGCCCGCGGTGCTTCCGGTGCTGCGCGAACTCGGCATCGGCTTCGTGCCGTATTCGCCTCTCGGACACGGCTTCCTCACCGGCGCCATCCGATCGATGGACGATCTCGACGACGACGACTGGCGCAAGACCAGTCCCCGCTTCATGGGTGAGAACTTCGACCGCAATCTGCAGATCGCCGACGAGGTGCAGACAATCGCCGCAGAAGCGGGCGCCACACCGGCTCAGATTGCGATCGCCTGGCTGCTCACCAAGGGTGATGACATCGCACCGATCCCCGGCACCAAGCGTGTGAGCCGACTGGAGGAGAACGTGGCTGCCGACGGCATCGTACTCAGCGGCGAGCAGCTCGAGAAGCTGAACAACCTCACCCCACCCGCCGGCGACCACCACAACGAAGCGCAGATGGCGATGATCGACCGCTAACTCAAACCACAGACCACGCAGCTGCTCAGTTCACTCGTTCACGATCGCAACGACGCGGATCTCGATCCGCATCCTCGGCGCGCCGAGGGCCGTCACTCCGGTCTCGGTCCAAAGGGGTGCTCGGTCACCCATCCGCTTTCGGAACTGCTCGATCATGACCCGATTGTGCGATTCGCCGATGGAGTCCAGCGCGTCCGGAATGTGATACGAGTACACGGCAACCACGTCGGGCCATCCGGCACCCGCGGTCGCAAGGGTGCGTTCGACGTTGTCGAACGCACGGACGATCTCGTCTTCTAGCGACTCGGGAAAGTTGAGTTCGTCATCCCAACCACCCTGGCCCGAAATCTCGACGCGATCGCCGATCTTGACGGCTTGGCTGTAGTTGCGGTTCTTCAGCATGGTTTCGCCGTAGCCGGGCGTTGCGAAGAACTCGACTTCGGGCATGGCTTCCTCCTAGTTGGTCTTTCTTCAGTGGGCGTTAACTATTTGGGGCGTTGCCGAATTCCGCCATCAGGGTGTCGACGCCGCCGAGTGCCGAAGCGGCCGCCAGCGAGTTCCAGTAGTCGCGGAAGTGCGCAATGCCATCAGGCGCCACCGTGATCACGGAGACGTAATTCATGCGGTAGTCGTTGCCGGTCTGCAACGCGGCGCCCTGCACCGAGAATTCGAGGATCACCACGTCGGGATCAAGCGTGTGGTGACGCCGATGTTCGACGACCTCGTCCAGGCGGATCTGTGAGTTGTAGCCCTTCACGTACTCCCAAACGTCGTTGCGGCTGCGCAGGACCCGCCCATGTCCACCGTCGATCCAGCGGAATTGGAGGAGGTAGGCGCGTTGCTAGAGTGCGGCCATGGCTGAGGGGACGGGTGCCGAGCGCTTTTCAAGTCCACTCTCAGGGCGGAAGTTACCGATGGGATCATCGCCGCAGTGCTCGACGAGTTGGCCGACGTCGGCTACGGCAAGCTCTCCATGGACGGGGTGGCTCGGCGTGCGCGTGCGGGAAAGGCGGCGCTTTACCGCCGGTGGCCCACCAAGCAGGACATGGTCTTGGACGCAGTGGCCAGCATCAGCCTTCCTGTGCGGGAAACCCTGAGCTCCGGCGACTTGGTCACCGACGTGGTCGACATCATCCGCAGCGTGGACGACTGGCTCGGCGAATCCAGGATGTCGAGGATCATGCCTGACTTGCTCGCAGAAGCTAAACGCAATGGCGACCTGGCCGACGCCCTCACTGCACGCCTGGGCGTCACGCGCCGCGAGTACGGCCACGCTGTGCTCGAAGAGGCAAGGCGCCGCGGGGAATTGGCTGCCGACATAGACGTCGAGTACGCGCTGGACTTGATGGCAGGCCCGATCTTTTGGCGGATCTGCGGGCGACGACAGAACACCACACCCGAATTCCTCAACCTGGTCGTCGACACCGTGCTGCATGCGCTGGGCGTGCAGCGGCCACTTCAGCGTTAAAAGTGCTCCATGGCCGCAAACCTTCGGATCGTCGAACTCGCACCGAAGTCAGCTGACGGGATCACGCGACGCCGGCCGGTGACCTGTCTTCGCTGTCGCGGTCGAGGCTGGTGAGGTCGATACCCTTTGTCTCGGTAAGGAATGCGACCGCGACGGTTGAGACCAGCGCGGCAACTGAGAGGTAGCAGGCGATCGGAACCCATCCGCCATATGACTTGAGCAGCCACGTGCTGATGAACGGAGCGAGCGAGCCAGCGAAGATCGAAGTCACTTGGTTCGAGCAGGCGCAGGCCACTGCACCGCTGCTCACAGCCAAACGATCATCGACCGCTGCTGAAAGTCACTAGACAAATGACTCAACCTTTAATCTTGATACTCACTGTCACCATGGGTACGTTCTTGCCATGGGCGTTCTCGACGGCAAGGTTGCACTTGTCACCGGTGCCGGGCAAGGAGTCGGCCGTGGCATCGCGCTGGCTTTTGCGCGAGAGGGCGCCGTCATCGCCGTCGTCGACCGGAACGGCGAAACAGCCGCAGAGACAGTAGTTCTCATCGATGGTGTGGGAGGAAAAGCGCTGCACCGCCTCTGCGATGTACGGAACTCGGAGGAGGTCAACGCCTGCGTGGCAGCAGTGGTCGAGGCCACCGGCACTGTAGACATCCTGGTGAACAACGCGGTCGACGCCATAGTCGGCATTCCCCTGCAAGACCTCGACGACGAGCAGTTCCTGATCTCCTTCGCCAGTGGGCCGTTCGCATCGTTCTGGTTCATGCGGGCCTGCTTTCCCCATCTCCAGGACGGTGGTCGGGTCATCAACCTGCGGTCGGGCACCGAGAATCAATCGATGCCGGGTTACGGCGCCTATGTCGCGGCCAAAGCCGCTGTCGGCGGACTGACTCGCGCCGCGGCTCGCGAATGGGGCCGTTACGGCATCACGGTCAACGCTCTCGTTCCGTTCGCGCTCAGCCCGAGCGCCGAGGCAGACCTCGCCAGGCAGCCAGGAAAACTCGAGGCCCTCTATCGGCAGTTATCTATTCCGCGGACGGCGGACGTTGAGGCCGATGTAGGCCGTGCCGCCGTCTTCCTGGCCGGGCCGGACGCCACGTTCATCACCGGTTGCACGATCTCGGTAGACGGTGGCGGTTCATTCTTCGCCTAGTCGAACACATTGGTATGCAACGCAAAGGACAACGATGGCAAAACTGAACGAGCGCGAGACACAGGCGTTGGAGTCGTATCGCCGATACGTCGCACAGCGCGAGCGATGTGTGGCGGGGGACGAACCCTGGTCGACGATCGGCAAGTGGTTCACCGAGGATGCGGTCTTCATCGACCCGGCATGGGGCCGGGTGCAGGGTCGTGACGAGATCACTCGGTACCTCGACCACTCGATGGCCGGATTCGAGGGATGGAGCTTCCCGGAGGAGTGGACCATGGTCGACGGCGATCGCCTGGTCACCTATTGGTGGAATCGCTTGCCAGGGACTCGCGCCGACGGTTCCGCGTATCAAGCCCCGGCGTTCTCGCTGCTGCACCATGCAGGCGATGGCCTGTTCGACTACGAGCTGGATGTGTTGAACATCGCCGAGGTGGGTGAGCTGATCGTCGAGTCTGCCTGGGTGCCCGGTGCGGGGATGTCGGTCCCGGGGCCACACCCTGACCGAAACATCACCCCGCCGCGCCTGGTGTCACCTTGAATCCTTGCGTTGACCAAAGTTGGTAGTAACTCTAATCTTGACAGTGACTCTCACCCACCACTTGAATGGTGACCATGGCGATTCGAGTGGTGCAGTGGGCGACAGGTGGCGTGGGTAAGGCAGCGATCGAGGGAGTGTTGGCCCATCCCGACCTCGAGTTGGTGGGCGCATGGGTGCACTCAGAGTCCAAACACGGCAAGGACATCGGCGAGCTCATCGGCGTCGACCCGATCGGTGTCAGGGCAACGACGAGCATGGACGACATACTCGCTCTCGACGCCGACTGCGTGGTCTACAGTCCACTCCTGCCCAACGAGGACGAGGTGGTTGCACTCCTTCGCTCGGGCAAGAACGTGGTCACACCCGTGGGGTGGGTCTACCCCGATCTCGAGAATTGCAAGGCCATCACCGGCGCCTGCACCGAAGGCGGAAGTACATTGCACGGCACCGGGATTCACCCCGGCGGAATCACCGAGCGCTTCCCGCTCATGGTCTCGGCTCTGACCGCGGGGGTCACCCACGTGCGGTCGGAGGAGTTCAGCGACATCCGCACCTACAACGCGCCTGACGTGGTGCGCCACATCATGGGGTTCGGCGTGTCGCCCGAAGAAGCGATGGCTGGACCGATCGTCGACTTGCTCGCGGCAGGCTTCAAGGCCTCGGTCCGGATGATCGTGACGGAGATGGGTTTCGACGCCGATCCCGAGCTGGAGACGGTGCAGGAGATTGCCGTGGCCACCGAGCCGATCGACACCCCGGTCGGCGTCATCGAGCCGGGCCAGGTCGCCGCCCGGAAGTTTCACTGGCGCGCTCTGGTGGATGGGACGCCGGTCGTGACCGCAAGCGTCAACTGGTTCATGGGGGAGGAGCACTTCGATCCGGCATGGAGTTTCGGGCCTGAGGGGGAGCGGTTCGAGGTCGAGATCAGTGGTGAACCCGACGTGTTGCTCACGTTCAAGGGCTTGCAACCCGACACCATCGAGGAGGGGCTGGTTCGCAACCCCGGCATCGTGGTCACAGCCAACCACTGTGTGAGCGCAATCCCCTACGTCGTTGCCGCCGAACCGGGCATCAAGACCTACCTCGATCTGCCCTTGTTGGCCGGCCGAGCAGCACCGCAGTTCGGACTGGGCCGCAGTAAGTGATCCTCGACGAGTTCAGCCTCGACGGCCGCGTCGCGATTATCACCGGCGCCGGGCAGGGGATCGGCCGAGGAATCGCGCTGGGCCTGGCCGAGGCCGGAGCCAGTGTGGTGGTCGGTGCGCGCACTAAGGCCGATCTCGATGAGGTCGTCGCTCGCATCGAGGACGCCGGCGGGAGCGCTCTCGCCGTTGTCGCCGATGTCCTCGTGGACGAGGAACGGCGCAGGCTGATCGATTCCGCGGTCGAGCACTATGGCCGTCTCGACATACTCGTCAACAACGCGGGCGGCACCGGGCCACGACCCGCGATGGCGACCTCGGAGCGGTTCTTCGAAATGGCGATGAAGTTCAATGTCACTGCGCCGTTCCTGATGTGCCAGCTCGGCGCTCAGGCGATGGTCGACACCGCGGGCAGCGGATCAATCGTCAACATCTCGTCGCGGGCGTCCGACATGGTGATGAACTCGTTCGCGGCATACGGCGCGGGCAAGGCCGCGCTGAATCAGATGACACGCAACCTCGCCGGCGAGTTCGCACCATTGGTACGCGTGAACGGGATCGTCGTCGGCGGAGTTGCCACCCAGGGCCTCGAAGTCGTTCTCACCAGCGACGAGTTGCGTGCCCAGTTCGAAGCTAACACCCCGATGGGTCGGCCGGGAACACCGAGGGACATCGCCTGCGCCACACTGTATCTAGCGTCGCCGGCGTCAGCGTGGGTGACAGGTAAGTTGCTGCACGTCGACGGCGGTTGCGAGCGACCGGCGATGGATGTCCCCGTGCCGCGGCTACGCCCCTCCAGTGACGTGTTAATGACGGAATGAAAAGGGTTGTCGTCGCAGGATTGGGTGACATCGGACTCCTTGTTGCGATCCACCTCTCGCGGCATGTCGAGGTGGTCGGGATCTCGGCTAAACCCGAACTCGTCAGCGGGCAGGAACTCGGGGTGAGGTTGGCACGGCCGGATGACTGGGCCCGCGACAACCGCATCGCCTTCGGGCGCTATCGAAGGCTCGACGGTGTACGCCGGGTGCACGGGTTGTTGACAGGCCTGGATCTCGATGCGCGAAAGGTCGCTGTCAGCCGCTCTGACGGCAGCGTCGCCGTCGAGGCGTACGACGTGCTGGTGGTCTCCACAGGCGTGACAAACGGCTTCTGGCGCAAGCCCGATCTGCAGTCGCGGGACGAGGTCGACGCCGCGATCCACATCCAACACCAGAGAATTGCTGACGCGACATCGGTGATCGTGATCGGCGGGGGAGCCGCGGCAGTCAGCGTCGCAGCCAACCTACGAATCCGGTGGCCGCACAAAACGATTGACGTCTACTTCCCTGGAGAACGAGCCCTCCTCCAGCATCATCCTCAGGCCTGGGAGCGCGTGCGCAGCCGCCTGGTCGGACTCGGAGTCGGACTTCATCCACAGCACCGTGCAGTCGTACCGGACGGTTTCGCGTGCGACGAGATCACCCATCAGCCGGTGCAATGGAGCACCGGGCAGCAACCCGGTGAGGCGGATGCTGTCGTGTGGGCGGTCGGCCAGGTCCGGCCCAACACCGGCTGGCTGCCCGACTCGCTGCTCGATGAGCACGGCTTCGTGGAGGTCGATTCCACTCTGCAAACATGCGCTCGCCCAGAGGTATTCGCCATCGGAGACGTCGCAGCGACGGACCCGTTACGTTCCTCGGCCCGCAACCGCGCGGATCGCCTGCTGGCACACAATATTCGCGCTCACCTGGCCGGCAGGCCGCTCAAGAACTACCGGGCCTCCAGATCCCGTTGGGGATCGGTACTTGGCGTCCAGGAAGACGGTCTCATGTTCTTCGCTCCTGACGGTCGCGTGATCCAGATTCCGGCGTGGGTCATTCACCGGGTACTGCTGCCGTGGGTCGTCCGCCGCGGAATCTACGGTGGCGTCCGGGAAGCTTGAAAAATGCGCAGTACGTAGTCGATTCGGCCTCCGTCACCGCCGACGACGTCGTCGGACAGGGGGGATTGGGCCGGCGAGCCCGCGGGTGGCCTGCTGCAGTGCTTGCTCGGTGAGGGCGTGCAGGGACTCGCGCTGGCCGTAGGCGAGCCACCACTCGTAGGCGTATTCGACCGCGGCGACCGCGGCGCGCACCAGTACTCCGGCCCGCATGTCAGCCGCGATATCCGCGTTGCCCAAGCGGGATGCGACCGCGGCGATGAGTTCGTCGCAGTCCTCGCGACTGAGCAGGGAGGCTCGCCGCAATTCCGCAGGCGCCGAGGCCATCGCACGACGCCAAAGTTCGAGTGTCTCGTCGTCGTTCACGAACTGTGAGGTGCGCGCGAGGATGGCCGCTGCCAGGGAGTCGGCGACGTCCTCGTCCTGCGGGCGTGCGTGAAAGTTGGCGACGATCTGCTCTCGTCCGCGCTGGGTCGCCCCGAGCAGCAGGTGTTCCTTGTTCGGTACGTGCCGGAAGAAGGTGCTCGGCGAAATGCCGACCTCTTCCGCGATCGCTTCGGTGGTGACGTTGTCGAAACCGTTGGCAGCGAACAAGCGCAGGGCGGCCTGCTGGATCTCGGCGCGTAGCGCTATACGCTGCCGTTCGCGCAGCGGAATCGATGCGGTCTGGCCGGCTTCCCCCTGTGTGACGGGCACGCTCACCTCGTTGTCGCTGGTTCGAGGGGTGGGACGGGAATCTGTACAGCATGGACGCTGGATCCGCCGTCAACATTTAGGATCGTGCCAGTTACCCACGATGACGCGGGCGAGGCGAGGTCATCTTGCATCACGGTCGCGAGGGCGCGGGTGTCGACGGCGCCGGTACCGATCGCTGGCATGCAGTTGCCTCTCATCAATATTCGAAGTTCGGGTCCCGAGATCTCAGTGTTTAGATTGTGGGAGAAACTGTCAATATAACTGTCACTCTTGTTCTGAGGGTTATGTTCGATCGGGGGAGTAAACGGCGATCACGTTCGCGGCGGACCTATGGAGCTTTGCCGCACTCAGGCATGCAGAGTGGGCCGGTAGATGAGCTCTTGGATGTGGCCGTCGAGCGTCCGGCTGTCGATCAGCTCAAGATCGAAGTCGGCTGCATCCTGGAAGATCGGGTCATCACCGGTCTGACCGGTGATCACAGGGAAAAGCGTCACCTGGACGCGGTCTACCAGGCCGGCGGCCATCAGCGCGCGGTTCATCGACAGGCTGCCGTGGGAGCGCAACGGCACCTCGGACTCCTGCTTGAGCCGGGCGACCACGTCGACGGCGTCACCGCTCACGACGGTCGCATCCGGCCAGTCGAGAGGTTCAGCCAGGGTGCTCGACACCACCGTTGCCGGCAGGTTCCTCATCCGGGTGACCCATGGGTCGTGCACCGATTCCTCGGCGCCTGAGGCCAGTATCTGCACGAACGCACGATAGGTGTTTGCCCCCAAAACCATCCGCTGCTCCGCCTCGTACAAGGCGAGACGGTGATCGAGCAGTTCCGGGCCTTGCTTGCCCCAGTAGCCGCCCCAGTCGCCCCCGCTGACGCTGCCGTAGCCGTCGAGGCTGGAAAAGACGTCGAACGTGTAAGTGGCGGTCATAATCTGCTCCTCGAGTGCGGTTGATCGGGTGTGTGGATACAGACGGGAAACCGCGGCGAAACTCATCGCTCCAGTCATGAGGTGGCCCGTCCGAACCGCTTGCTGTGCAACGCGACGGCCGCCATTCGAGAAGCGGACACCTCCAAGTGACGGGACGATAGCAGCATTCCACGACGATCAACTCTGAGGCGAGCTCATCGCCGTCCAATCCGTCAGGCGGTGATGCGCATTTCGGTGACCTTAGTGAATTACCTTCAACGTCACACTCTTTCCGATGAACTCGGCATCACTCCAGCGCCGGATATCGTGCGGTCCGTGGAACTTTCGTCCCCAGTCGTCGACGACTCCTTGGTGCGGCGTGAAGGCACCGAGGAACGCGTCGGTGTCACCGTGATTGGCGGCTTCGATGAGGGTTCGTATCGCTGGGGTCAGCGAGGGGGGCATCGACGTCTTCCGTTGTAGTGAATTATTGGGACGTTGTGACCACACGGCCGTCCGCACCACTAGCCCTGCGGAACGAACGGCTCCTTAGCGGGTGGTGTAGCCGCCGTTGGCGAGGATGGTCTGTCCGGTGATCCACCATCCGTCGCTGACGAGGAACCGCACCAGCGGCACAATGTCTTTCGGGTCGGTCAGACCGGTTTCGGTGAACTTCGACAGGTCTGCGGCGTTCTGGTTGTACTCTGCGGATTCCTTGGACTCTTGGCCGTAAAAGAACGGCGTCTCCATCGGGCCAGGTGCCACGGCGGTGACTGAGATCCCGCGATTTCCGAACTCTTTGGATGCCGCACGGGTGAAATGCTCCACTGGTGCTTTGGAGCCGGCGTAGATCGAGTACAAGCCGGTGTAGGCCGACAGCAGCGAGGTCACCAGCGTTACCAGCTTCCCTCGTTCGGAGAGATGTTCGCCGGCTTGTTGGATGAAGAAGAAGGCGGTCTTCGCGTTGATCGCGAAGATCTTCTCGTAGTCCACTTCGGTGATCTCCAGCAACGGCTTCTTGATGACCATGCCGGTGGTATTGATCGCGATGTCGATCGACCCCATCGCGCTATGAGCGTCGGCGAACAGCTTCTTCACCGTTGCTGCGTCGGTAAGGTCGGCTTGCAACAGATGTGCGCTCGCGCCCGCTGCTTCGATAGCTGAAGCAGTTTCTTCGGCTGCGGCGCGGGTGGATTCGCTGTTGTAGTGCACAGCGACAGCACGCGCTCCTTGTGCTGCGAGGTCGCGGGAGATCAGTCCGCCCAGGTTCTTTGCCCCGCCCGCGATCAGAATATTTTTGCTGGTGATGGTGTTGTCGGTCATCGTCCTCTTTCGTTGATTTGCGGCGGCGAGGATATCGTGGCGCAATTGGTGGATACCTTCGAAGAATCGGTGACTTTCGAAAAGTTCGCAGTAGGGCGGTCGGATGCAGGTCTGGAACGGGCAACGTGAGCGCAGCGACCGCGCTGTCGTGGCCGCGCGGGCCATGCGGCTTCAGGGCCTGGACTTCCGTTTCGTTGCCGAAACGGTAACCGCGCCCACTGACTGGTGTTTCGAAGAGCCCCATCACATCTTCGTCATTCATCGGCGCGGCGATCTCACCTCCATGGAAATCGAGTTCCAACACGGCCCTTCAGGTCAGTGCCTGCCCCGCGTTGGCGACGTGTGGGTTATTCCCGCCGAGCATCGGTATGCGGCCCTGGCCCAAGGTGCCACGGTCGGATTCTGCGAAATCGTAGTGCCCACATCGGTTTTCGGCGACCGCGGACTGTCACCCCGAGTTGGTTACCAAGACACACTGCTGCACCGATTGGTCGAACGGCTCGCAGGCCAGATCAGCCAGGACGGCGCAGCGGCAACTCTGTTTCGTCAGTCACTGGCCCAGACGCTGCAGCTGCATATCGCTGAGCACTACCCCGCGCAACCCAGAACTGCACATCTCGACAATGTGGAACGTTTCCTCGATGAGCGTGCCCAGCAGGTCGTGATCGATTACCTGCATTCCGAGCTGGATAACCGCATCGATCTCGACGAACTGGCGGCCGCTGTGGACATGACAGCCAGCAGATTCCTGTCCGCCTTCGCAGCGGCGTTCGAGACCACGCCGCACCAGTACCTGATTGAACAGCGCATTGCGAGGGCAAAGACGCTTCTATCGGCGACGACCGCCAGTATCACCGAAATCAGTGTCACCGTCGGGTTCTCGAACCCAAGCCACTTCGCCACCACGTTCAAACAACGCGTCGGTGTGACCCCAACGGTCTACCGGAACAACAGCTAAACCCACCGCTGTGAGGTTGTCTCATCCCGACAGCGCTCGCTCAGAGCGCTCCGAAGCGCCGTGCGGAGTTGACGCCGGAGTGGTCATCGCTTCGTAGTGTGCGATCTTGGCGTCGAGTGCGTGCACGCAATCAATAAGCTCGGAGATTCTGCGGAGTTCGGCGAATTGTTGCATTCCTCGAATGGACATGCCGATGGTGCGCAACAGCTGCATCTGTCGACATTCACGGGGGCGAAGGTGCCGGAGGTCCGCCGACTACGCCGCCTCAACGACGAATCGTCGGTTCGGCGAGAGCGGCCCTGCCAAAGCCAACGGTCGGCACAGAAGTCCGAGTACCGCCCTCAGCGCCGCGGACCCCGCCGCCAAGAACGCGTAACCTATCGGTTACGCTTTAAAGGTGGACAGGATAGCCGCGGCAATCGCAGACCCAGTTCGCCGGGACATCCTGGCCGGACTGCGCCACGGTCAGCTTTCGGCCGGCGACATTGCCAGGGGATTTCCCATCAGCCGACCCGCAGTCAGCCGGCACCTACGGGTGCTCCGGGACAGCGGATTGGTGCGCGACGAGCTCGTGGGTCGGCAACGGCTCTACACCCTCGTGCCTGACCGGTTGATCCCGCTCACCGAGTGGCTGGCCCAGTTCGCCGAGGTGCCCGGTTGGCAGGGCCGGCTCGACGCGCTCGAGACCGAGGTCTACCGAACACGCCGCGAACGCCGTGGCCAAGCAACGAATTTCAGGAAGGACAGCACTGCATGAACCCACGACCGAGCGCACGACTCTTCACCACCGCGACGGGCTACGATCTCGTCTTCACTCGGACGTTTCGCGCACCAGCCGAGGACGTGTGGGCCAGCGTCACCGAACCGGAGCGCACCGCACGCTGGTTCGGTCCCTGGCGAGGCGAGGGTGCGCCGGGTTCCACCATCGAAGTCCAGATGGCATTCGAGGACACGCCCATCTGGTGCGATATGCACATTGACGCTTGCGACCCGCCCAACAAGCTTGCAGTCTCGATGATCGACGATGCCGGGGTGTGGCGCCTGGAACTTCTGCTTACCGAATCGGTTGGTGTCACCGAGCTACGGATGGTCCAACATCTCGAGAGCGCCGACGGCGTCAGCCAGATCGGGCCCGGCTGGGAGTACTACCTCGACATGCTCGTCGCCGCCCGTGAGGGAGCCGAGTTGCCGGACTTCGGGTCCTACTACCCAGCGATGAAGAGCTATTTCGAGGAGTTGGCGTCCGTCGCTTAGGCGATCGAGTTCGCGGCCGGCCTTACCGGCGACGCCGGAGTGGTCATCGCTTCGTAGTGTGCGATCTTGGCGTCAAGTGCGTGCACGCAATCAATGAGCTCGGAGATCCTGTGGCGCACGATGTCTCGATGTTCGCGCAGGAGTTCCAGCCGTTCCGGTGCGGTGGAGTCGCCGATCCTGCGGAGTTCGGCGAATTGTTGCATTCCTCGAATCGACATTCCGGTGGTGCGCAACCGGGTCAGGAAGCCGAGCCAGGCGAGGTCGGCTTTCTGGAATCGACGGCGCCCATCCGGCCCGCGCGGAACCGTATCCAACAAGCCGATTCGTTCGTAGTAGCGCAACGTGTGCGCGCTCAGCCCCGTGATGGCGGCTGTTTCCGAGATGGTTCGCGCATCGCTGTGGGACATAGACCCGATGGTACGAGTTGGAGCGCACTCGAAGTCAACCATGTTGTGCGAAGACGTCCCGCGCGACCGTGATCGCGTTGAGCACTCGCGGGAATCCCGTGTAAGAGACGAGGTGGATGAGCGCTTCGATGACATGGGACCGGTGGAGACCGACATTGAGTGCGGCGCCGATGTGGACGCGTAGCTGTGGTGCGGTGTCGCCGAACGCGGTGAGTGCGCCGATGGTGACGAGTTGCCGCTGTTGTGGGCTGAGCCAGGGACGGTTGTACACGTCACCAAAGGCGAATTCGACGATATAACGCCCCAGATCCGGAGAGATGTCCCGCAGCGATGCGACTACGTCCAGGCCGTGCTGTCCGTCGATCTCCACCAATTTGCGCGCCCCGCGGTCGTAGCGGTCGCTGTCATCGTTCTGCACTGGTGGGGTGAATGTCGTTCCGGTGTCGGTGAATACCCTTCTGGCAACGGTCATCGCGTTGAGCGCCCGGGGAAACCCGGTGAACGGCACCAGATGGATGAGTGCCTCGACGATCTCGACCGGAGTCACACCGACCTGCAGCGCGGCGTCGATATGGAAATCCAACTGCGGCGCGGTATCACCCTGCGCGGCCAGCGCGGCGACAGTCACCAGCTGCCGCTGCGGCGCATCCAGCCCCGGCCTGAGATAGACGTCGCCGAAGGCGAATTCGACGATGTACCGGCCGAGATCCGGTGCGATGTCGTTGAGGGACGCGACGACCTGAGGGCCGCGTTCACCGGAAATGCCACGCAGGGCGTTCATTCCACGCGTGTACCGGTCGGGTTCCGCGGACGATGCGACGGTGGCTGTTGCCACCGAGCCCACGACGGCACCGGCTCCGAGCAACACTCCCTTGGTCAGCAAGTTTCGACGATTCGATGCGGAATTTTCGACTGTGTCGGTCATAGTGACGATCGTAGGAATTAGAGCGCGCTCGAACGCAAATGCAGATCTTAGCGGCGTCGCGCCTCGGACACGGTCAGCCACAGGGCCGCGGCGAGGAAGTAGAAGGCGCCGAACGCCGCGTAGGGAGCGATGGCGGTGATGTTGGGTATCTCCGCCGAATTCGCTTGGTAGACAAACATGATGCCGACCAACGTGGACTGGGCGCCGCTGAGGATCATCGGCCACTGCGCACCGGAGCCCTTCCGGCGGCGGATGCCCGTCGCGAGCTGCAGTAGGCCTGACAAAGTTGCCCACACTCCGAACACGCCAAGCACAGCGTTCATGCTCACCGTTAATGCGATGCCGACCGCGGCTGTGGTCACCGCACTGACGACAGCGTTGAGAAGTTGAGTGGGGTTGCGCATTACTCCGCCGTTGCGTTGTGCATCGACGAGATTGGCAGCGGCATCCCAGGCCGGGTAGATCAACAGTAGAGCGCCGACGATGCCGGACATGCTGTGAGCTAGCGTGAATGCGGCAGTCACCCAGGCGACCGAGAATGCGGCGCGGGTGAAGTAATAGGATTTCAGCCACCTGTTGGCCTCGGACGGAACGGGCCTCGTGACGAGATTCTGCGTCATACATTTCTCCTGTTTCTTGGACGCACACGACGGCGAGCGGCCGAAGCGTTTCGGCGCGTGATGCGTATTTTTTGTGCGGCCTGACCTACAAATCGACCGCGAGTCTTTTCAGCAAGCTGTGTGTGATGACGCCGAACACTTCGGTGTGGCCGTAGGCGCGAGCCGACAGCATGGCACCGTGCACCGTGGCCATGAACGCCTCGGCCTCGGCATGCGCGGTGCCGTTCAACACGAGGCTGCCCTGCTCCGCACCGTTCTCGAGAACCGACGCCAACCAGGCCGACAGCGCTTGAAAGTAACCCCTCAATTCCTGCGCTAATTCCGTTGGGAGCAGCGGCATCTCGCTCGCAAGCAGAGCGCAGACGCAGAACGCAGTTGTTGGGTCGCCGATGCAGCCCTCCCAGAAGCCGATGTAGGCACGAAGCCGCTCCATCGGATCGGGGAAACGTTCGTCGATTGCGGCAACTCCCGCGTCGAACTCTTCGCGATACCGCTGCAGAAGCGTGCGGACCAGATCGACTTTGGTGGGGAAATGGTGGTGGATGCTCGCCTTGCGAATTCCGACGACATTAGCGACGTCGGCATAACTGAAGCCGTTGTAGCCACCGGCGACGATCAGAGTGCGAGCGCAGCGGATGATCTCGTCCGAGGTCGCGGTGGCACCACTCATAGAGATCAACCTACCTACTAGTAGGTAGACAGTCAAACGATGAGAACGTACAGGTGGTCAGCTGTCCTTGACCGGCGGTGCGCTCATCCCGACGATGACGGTGTCGAGGAAATCGTCGGCGATCTGCTCAGGACTGCGAGTGCCGTCCGTGGTCAGCCACAGATAGCTGTAGTTGAACATTCCGAGCAGGCCCTTCACCATCAGCGGCGGTAGCGGATGGAACTGACCATCGCGCACGGCCTGGTCCAAGGCCGCGCGCCAATGGGCTTCGTACCGCTCGCGCGCGGCGATGACCTTGTCCCGTCGCTCACCGGTCAGCGCGTGGTACTCGCGGAAGAACACCGTCCATTCGGCGCGATGTTCGGCGATGTTGCGCATCAGTGCTCGCGCCAGGCCGCGTAGCCGTTTCTCGGGATCTCGCTCGGTCAGTGCGAGTTCGTCGGCGAGCGCGTTCATCTGGGCGACCTGTCGGCTGCTGATCTCGTAGAGGATCGCTTCTTTACTGCCGATGTAGTGGTACAGCGCGCCGCGGCCGAGCCCAACGGCGACGCCCAGATCTGCCATCCCGGTGCCGTGGTATCCCGATTTCGCGAACAACTCAGCGGAGATACGCAGGATCTCATCCCGGTTGGACTCGTACTTCGTGCTCATCGCCCTGGTTCTCCCGTCTGCCTCCGCGGCGCCGTTCAGCGAGCGTATGACGGTGGCAGCTGGATGCCGCATCACGGGCTCCGGGTGTCGAAGGCATCAGCGAACGTGTACCCGGAGAGCAACTGCCCCGCTGACACCATGTACTGGATGGTGGGCGTGCCTTCCTCCAGCCAGTTCAGGCGTGCGTCCCGGTACAGACGTTCGATCGGATGTGTCCGCGTATAGCCGATGCCGCCATGGATGAGCAGCGCCCGGTCGGTCACCCGGCCGACGGCTTCGAGGCCGAACAACTTGCACATGCTCGCCTCGGCCGGGATGCGGCGACCCGCATCCCATTTCTGCGCGGCGTCGGCCAGTATGCCGCGCAATGCATAGACATCCGTCGACATCTCCGCGAGGTAGCGCTGAATCGCCTGCCGACTACCGATCGGCTTGCCGAACGTCACCCGGTCCTTGGCGTACTCGACCGACAGTTCGAGTGCCCGTTCGGAGGTGCCCAGTGAACTCGCGGCGATGAAGACCCGGCTGATCTCGAGCGCGCGTTCGAGGTGTTCGTTTCCTTGCCCTTCGGCTCCGATCAACGCCGACGACGGAACGCGAACCGAGGACAGCGTGATGTGGCCGTGCTCACCGCCCTTGCATCCCATGGTTTCTGGCAGTGGTTCGATCCACAGGCCTTCGCTGTCGCGGGGGACCAGAAACGCCGATACCGCGGTGGCGTCTGTCTTGGCGAAGACGATGAAGTGGGTTGCGATGTCGGAGTTGGTGATCAACCACTTTTCGCCGTTGATGACGTAGTCGTCGCCGGAGCGGACGGCGGTCGACCCGAGGTCGGCTCCGGTGCCGTGGCCGGGTTCGGTGAGCGCGAACGCCACCGAGTTGTGACCCGTCGCCGCACCGAACAACACCTGCGCCTTCTGCTCGTCGTTGGCGATTTCGGAGATGGCGTGGGCAAATGAGTTGTGGACGTGGACGATCACCCGAATCCCGCCTTGAACTTTGGCGAACTCGGTGATGATCGGAAGGTACTGGGCGATCGAAAGCCCGCTGCCGCCATACTCTCGTGGGACGAGTAGGCCGAACGCCCCGATCCTTTCCAGGATGGGCAGGACGATCTCGTTCGGAATCCTTTCCTCGTTCTCAATGCGCTCTTCGAGTGGATCGAGCTCAGACCAGATGGCATCGACGATCCGCTCTCGCAGGGCGCGGTACTGGGCTTCGGGTAATCCGACCGAATGATCGAGGGTTGCCGTCATATCGTTCGACTCCTTGTGTAGGTGGTAATCAGAGTGACCAGCCGCCGTCGGCGGTGAGTACGCTTCCAGTGCAGAAGGTGGCGTCCTCGCTCAAAAAGACTGCCGCTTTGGCTATTTCGTCGACCGTTCCGAATCGGTTTAGGACCGTCGCGGCCTCGATCCGCTTGCGTGCGGCGATCGGCACCGCGTCGGTCATGTCCGTTTCGACGAAGCCGGGCGCCAGGATGTTGACTCGGATCCGGTCCCTGGCCACCTCCTTGGCCAGCGACCGCCCGAAACCGATCATCGCGGCTTTGGCGCTTGCATAAGCGGTGTCCCCGGCGTGCCCGATGATGCCGACGACGGACGAGACCAGCACGACGCTCGGCGAAATACCTTGCGCCAGATGGGGAAGGGCCGCTCGTGCCAGCGCAACCGTGCCACGGAGGTTGCTGTCGACGACCTGCCACCATGACCCCGGATCGGTTTCGGTGAGTCGCCCGCCGGCCCATTGCCCGGCGTTGAGAATGACGGCATCGAGCCGTCCCCATTCGGACAGCACACTGTCCACCGCGGACGTCGCGGAATCCTCGTCGCCGAGATCAAAATGCACGGGCAGCACAAGGTCCGGGGCGTCGGCGGCTAATTTCTCTGCGCCGTCGCGTTGATGCCGATACGTGCAGCCGACGCGCACGCCGCGCTGCGCCAAAGTCGCGGTGATTGCCGCTCCGATTCCCCGCGAGCCGCCGGAAACCAGCGCCACCCGCGGCGTTCCCTCATCATGATGCACGCTGACAGAATGTACCGGTCGGTCCGATCAAAGTCTACGATGTGACCAAAATCCCAGTACAACAGCAATGAATGGTGCGATCACCTCGGCGGTCAGCGTTGTACCGATCGATACAAGACCTCTTGCGCTCTGCGCTGACGCGTGCTAGAGATGTGACAGGCACCACAACACTTGCGGGGTACCGAACCACCAAGGGAGATCGATGTGACAGTCACTGACGACGCCAAGGTCGGCTCATCCCGGCCGGCCAAGGTCGCGTTCGCGAGCTTCGTCGGAACCGCGATTGAGTGGTACGACTTCTTCATCTTCGGGACCGCAGCGGCCCTGGTGTTCGGAGTCGCGTTCTTCCCGACGCTGAGCCCGCTGTCCGGAACCTTGGCCGCATTCGCCACCTTTGGTGTCGCCTTCGTTTCCCGGCCCGCCGGTGCCATCGTCTTCGGCCATTTCGGTGACCGGATTGGGCGCAAGAAGATGTTGGTCTTCTCGTTGTTGCTCATGGGGTCCGCCACGGTCATGATCGGCCTCATCCCGACCTACGACCAGATCGGAGTCGCCGCACCGATATTGCTGGTGCTCGCACGGTTACTGCAGGGATTCGCGGTGGGCGGCGAATGGGGCGGCGCGGTGCTGATGGCGGTGGAACACGCACCCGCCAGGAAACGGGCGTTCTACGGCAGCTTCCCGCAGGCGGGTGTCCCTGCCGGGCTGGTGCTCGCCACACTCGCTTTTCTCATCATCGAACGCCTTCCCGAAGAACAGATGATGGCGTGGGGCTGGCGAATTCCGTTCCTGGCCAGTGCTGGGCTATTGGCGGTCGGCATATACGTCCGATTCAAAATGTCGGAATCGCCCGAGTTCGAGAATGTTCGGCGTAACGACCAGATCGTCGAGCGGCCCATCGTGAACGTCTTCAAGTACGAGAAGCGCGCGTTCGGCGTCGGACTTCTCACCCAGGCGGCCTCGCTGGTGCCCTTCTATCTGGTCACCGTATTCGTATTGTCCTACGGGCCTAAAGAACTCGGGCTTTCGCGACAGACGATCCTGCTCAGTCTGCTGGCGGCATGCGTGCTCGACATATTCACCGTCCCGTACGCGTCGATAATCGCCGACCGGGTCGGCCCGCGCAAGATGCTGATCTACGGCTCCGCCTATATGGCCGTCATCGCCTACCCGTTCTTCTGGCTACTGCAAACTGGCAGCGGCTGGGCAGTTTTGCTGGCGATGTTCCTGATCGTCACGATTGGCCATGCGGTGACATATTCGGCGGTCGCCGCCTATGTGGCGAGTCTTTTCCCCGCCGACGTCCGCTATACCGGTGCGTCCGTCGCCTACCAGGGCGGTGGGGTGGTGTTCAGCGCACCGGCACCGTTCGTCGCCACCGCACTGGCCTCTGCCACCGAGGGCCAATGGGCACTCGCGGCGTACATCGCCGCCGCGTGTCTAGTGACCATTGCGGTGCTGTCGCTCTCGGCAACCGCGAAAGTGAGCCACTGATGACATGGGCAGCCATCGAGTCCCGGCTGGACCGCAATCCTTTCGGCGATAACTTCAACACCGCTCACGAGGCGTGCACCCGCTACGCGAATGTGCCCGGTCGGCTGGCGCTGACGATCCGGCACGAGGACGGGTCGGCTGATCGGTGGACATATCGCCAATTGGATCGCGAAGCCGCAAGGGCGGCAAGTGTATTCGCACGCGCCGGTCTGCGGCCGGGGGACCGCGTCGCCGGGCTGCTTTCGCGGCAAGTGGAGAGCTGGATCACCGCTCTCGCCGCCTGGCGATCGGGGCTGGTGTACGTGCCACTCTTCGGGGGATTCGGGGCCGAACCCATCGCCTTCCGCGTGAATGCCGCTGGCGCCCGGGCAGTGGTCGTCGACCCGAAATACCGGGACACCCTGGCCGACGCGCAGACGAAGTTCGATCGGGACGCGACGATCTTCGTGACCGGAAACAATGCCCAATGCCAACCCGGCGACAAGTCATTCTGGTCGGAACTGGACGACGCTGCCGTCGACGCCGCCGTACCAACTCGGCTGGACGACACCGCAACTCTGCTCTTCACCAGTGGCACCTCGGGAACACCAAAAGCCTGCGCGATGACGCACGGGGCGTTTCTCTCGGTGATGCCGTACGCCCTCAGCGTGCTGGGCCTCGACCGTGGCGGCGTCGTCTTTTCGACGTCCGACCCCGCCTGGGCGTTCGGGCTCTATACCACCGGTGCGGCTGTGATGGCCCTTGGAGTTCCGCGGGTCATGTACTCCGGCGCCTTCGTGCCAGAGGCATGGCAACGTGTCATCCGCGAAGAGAACGCCACCGTCGTAACCACCGCCCCCGCGGCATTGCGGCGGTGGACCCAGACTTGTGCTCAGGAAGGGACTCCGGCCTCCTTACGTGTGGTCGCCGCGGCCGGAGAACCATTGACCGAAGCGGTGGCGAGCGCATGGGCAGCCACTGGGGCGCCGGCGGTACGCAACGGCTACGGCTTGTCAGAGGTTGGCATGCTGCTTGGCGATACCGACGAGGCGGGAGCCGCACCGCATGCGGCGACGATCGCGGCGACGATACCGGGTTTCGATGTGTTCCTGGCGAACCGCGATGGTGACCCGGTCGACCCTGGAGAGCCCGGCCTGATCGCCGTGCGGCGGCCCCGGCACCAGATGTCGCGCACATACGAGAACGCCCCGGCACTGTGGGCGCAAAGGTGGCGCGGCGAGGTCTTTCTGACAGAAGACCTCGCGGTCCGTGACGAGGACGGACGTTGGCAGGTGTTGGGCCGCGACGACGACATGATCATCGCTTCGGGCCACAACATCAGTCCCGTGGAGGTGGAGAATGCACTGTTGCAGCATCCGGATGTTGCCGAAGCCGCCGCGGTGGCTCATTCACATGCTCAGTACGGCAACGTCTTACGAGCTGTAGTCGTTCGGACAGAAGGCGAGCGAGATGCAGCGGCCGTCTCCGATGAGCTCAAAAGCCTTGTTACTCAGCATGTCGGGCGTTACGCCGCCCCGCGAGTGGTGGATTTCGTCGCCGAGCTTCCACGGACGGAAGTCGGCAAGTTGCGCCGGGCTGCGCTGCGGACGACATCGTGACGGGCGCACGACGCGCCCACTTCCAGAAGGGATGGACAATGAGGTTCAATTCGAAACGATCACCAGGCCGCACCGCGGTGCGCCGTGGTTTCGCTGGTGGCGCAACCGTGCTCGCGGTCATCGCCAGTGCATGTGGTAGTCCGCCCAATGATTCGGCGGAGAGTGCCACCACCGAACAGTCGCCGTCGGTGGTGAGCGCCAGGCTCGTTCACGACATTCCATCGGGCCACCCAAGACTCCCGTACTTCGACGAGTTCTCCGAGACGGTCGGCGCGTCGACCGATGGGCAGCTTGCGGTCGAGATCAATCCCAACGGCGAGGTGTTGGCAGGACGCGCGTCGCTCGACGCCGTTCAATCCGGTGCCGCAGAGCTGGCCCTGGTGAATATGACGCACGTGGAGGGCATGGAGTCCGAAACCGGCTTCATGAACCTGCCGTTCGCGTTCGACGACGCCATGATGGCCGACGGGCGCAATCGCACTGCGGTCTTCGACGTGCAGGCCGAACTCGTCCGCCCGCACGGGGTGGAGTTCCTGGGCTACATGCGTGGTGCCGATCAGCTCTTCGCGTTCCCCCAAGAGGACGTCAACCGGGTCGAGGATCTCGCCGACCGCAGGATCCGCGTGGCCGGCACCGGGATCTACGAACAGACGATGCAGCGCCTTGGCGCCGAGCCCGTGGCGATACCGATCCCAGAGATCAAGGAGAGGATGGCGCGCGGCGAGGTCGACGGAGTGTTCACCTCACCGGGCGGCTGGACGACACAGGTTTTCGATACCGCTCCGCATGCCGTGCAAATTCCGGGACTGATGTACATCAGCTACGCCCTTGTCGCGAACAAGGATTGGTTTGACCAGCTGCCTGCCGATCAACGGGAGGCGGTCGCCGCGGCCGGTGTTGACATGACCGAGCAGTGGGTGCAGATGGCAGAGGACGACCAGACCGTGGTCGACAAGGCCGTCGCCGACGGTGGCACCTACCGGGTGCTGCCGGACCAGGAGGTGGCCCGCTGGCGGGACCGGGTGATCGGAATCTCCGACGAGTTCTATGTGCAGCATCCGGCCGTCGCGGACAAGCTTCGCCAGAGTGGGTTGCTCGCCACCCAATAAGCTAACGGAGGTACGGGTAGTCCTGCACCCAATGGAATCCGCGGCTGCGCAAGGTGAAGCTGTTCAGATCGACCCGTTCCAGGCCGATTACCACCGCGCGGTCATGGAGTCTCCCTCGCAGTGACAGCCGGTCCGCGGCCGGTCGCTCATAAGACAGGGTCGCGAACGGCCGCTCGGTCCCGCCGGTCGCATCCGCCACCGCGGTGAGTTCCAGCTCTCCGTCGGCAAGGAAGTCGGCGTGCGCCGGCACCAGTTCACCGTCCATCCGTTGATACGTAGCAGCCGCTGGAGCATCGAAAACAAGCCGCTGCCAGCGATTCTCGTCGATCAACAGCGGGGGCACCAACTGGCCGTCGATGGTGAAGTCCCGCACGTCCCAGATTCCGTACAGCTCGGACTTGGGGCTGCTGGGACTGTACTGCTCTTGCCAGACCACCCAGCGGTCATACCCGCCGCTCAGAGCCACCCACATGCCGATGGCCACCTGAAGCCCGGCTGCGACGCGGTTCTTCCGGTCCTCGGCGAACAGCCTGGGCTGTGTCAATGGCTCGCACGGGCGTTGCAGCACAAAGACATTGGCCAGTCGCCGAAGGTACGGGGCGAGCAGGACCAGGCTCATCAACAGCAGGTGCAACGAAAGCAGCTTTACCGGTATGTCGAACGTCATGTTCATCAGGAGCACTTGAGCCATGCTCGCCAGACTCACTGTGGCGCCCAGCACCGCGGTCCTGGGCACGAACAGCAACAACCCGGCGGCGACTTCCACCGCGCCCAGCGCCATCTCATACGGATAAGAGCTGCCGACCTGCAGCCACAGCACCGACATGGGACTGAAGGTGCCGTACGGCTGTAACAGCTGTGCCAGCGTGGGGCCGGGCATCTGGGTGGGGATCAGCTTGGCGACACCGAACGCGACCATCTGCCCGCCAAGACCCAGCCGCAGGGCCAGCGTGAACCACGCCTGTAACCGAGGGTAGGAGGCGCGACGGTCGACGGCGGTCCACACCGTGGTGGCCACCACCGCGACGACCAGGATGCAGAACACCAACACCCAGACGGCCGTCTGGTCTCCTGCGCCGGAGTTCTGGTGCAGCACCGCGTCGACTCCGAAAAACGTTCTACCCGCCCAACCGGTGACAGCGTCGGTCATGGACACCACCCACGGCCCGCCGTGGCTGCGAACCCATTTACCGAGGACACCGAGCAGCGCGAACGGGATCGTCATGGAGAGCAGACAGTACAAGCCGAAATAGACGACGCAGAATCGGAAACAGATCCGCCCGAGGAGCGTGCTGGTCACTCCTGCATCCTCGGGTCCTGTGTGGGGTCGGCAAACAGCGGCTGGCAACCGTAAACGCCTGCGTCAGAGCGTAGTTCGTAGTGCCAGGGTTCATTGCTGTAGATCTGGCACAGGCCGTACTTGGCGCCGTACGAGGACAGCCACGCCGTGGCATCGGACGGCCCGATGTCGACCGCGTCCCCCGAAACGTGAGCAGACGTGTTGGGCGTGGCGACCCATCGGGCGGCTTCGGATTCCGAGCCGTACTGCCGAGATGGCCTCACGCAGTAGTTGTTCCTGATGCGCGGGGGAACGCCAGCCACTGGTGACGACGAACTCGGCCCCATCGCCGGCAGCATCGGTAGTCGCTTGGCGCAGAGCGCCGAGCAGGTCGGGGTTCAGGTTGGCCACAGCCGGAACTTCGTCATCGAAGACCGTCACACCGTCTGGGCCATGGTGATCGCCGGGATTGATCTCGACGGACGGTGTGGCCCAGGATGATTGGGATGTCAGCGACTGGAGAACGAGGACACCTAACAGCGCGGCGCCGACGACGACAAGGGCGGCGCGCATCACTGGGCAGGCCCCGGGAGCGCCGCACTGAAGAAGTCACGGCACGCGTCCTGGGCGGCCTCGAACCCGGGAATACTTCGAGCGCTCGGCTCACCCGGCATCTTCGTCGTGTCGATGAGGGGGTCACGTGCGGTCGCGGGGTCGGGAAAAGCGGGCACCCCGTTGTCGCGCATGCACTGCGCGAATTCGAGTGCAGCGCTCTGCTGCTCGGGAGTCCGCTGTCTGTCGCCCGACCACTCCGGCGGTGCCAGGTCTTCACACGCGCCGACGGCCTTCACCCAGACAGCCTTTGGCACCGAGATTCCGCGATAGGCGATGTGGCCCTGCGCATCCGGGTCCGGGAAATCCGTGACCCCGTTTGAGCGCATGCACTCCGAATACTTCGCCGGGTCGGCGCCGGCCTGGGCAGCCAAGGCCAAACAGCCCGAGCCGATCAAGGCGGCCATGGCAAGGGTAACGAGCGAGCGTGATCTGCTTTCGTTGTAGGTCATGGCTACAGCCAACGCACCGTCGTGTTGCCAGCACGTATTCGGTTTTCGAGACGCTGACGATATACACCGGATGGTTAGCATCGCCAGCATGCGTGTTCTGGTTGTCGAAGACGAGCCGTACCTGGCAGACGCCATCCGCGACGGCCTGCGCCTTGAGGCGATCGCGTCAGACATCGCCAGGGACGGTGACACCGCGCTGGAACTGTTGAGCATCAACGCCTACGACATTGCGGTCCTCGACCGCGACATCCCCGGCCCCTCCGGTGATCAGGTCGCCGAGCACATCGTCTCGTCCGGGGGCGGCATGCCCATCCTGATGCTGACTGCCGCCGACCGGCTCGACGACAAGGCCTCCGGGTTCGAGCTCGGCGCCGACGACTACCTCACCAAGCCGTTCCAGCTCAGAGAGCTCGTGCTCCGGTTGCGGGCGCTCGACCGCAGACGCGCCAACCACAGACCACCGGTGCGAGAGATCGCAGGCTTGCGACTGGATCCGTTCCGCCGCGAGGTCTACCGCGACGGCCGCTATGTTGCGCTCACCCGAAAACAGTTCGCCGTGCTCGAAATTCTCGTCGCTGCCGAAGGCGGTGTCGTCAGCGCCGAAGAGCTTTTGGAACGAGCGTGGGACGAGAACGCCGACCCGTTCACCAATGCAGTGCGCATCACGGTCTCAGCCCTTCGTAAACGGCTCGGCCAACCCTGGATCATCGCCACCGAGTCCGGTGTCGGCTATCGCATCAGCACAGAAGCAGACGCCGGAGGAGACCGTGGATAGAGCCCCTGGTTTGAGCGTTCGCCTCAAACTCACCCTCAGCTACGCCGGGTTCCTCATGCTCGCCGGTTCCTTGCTGCTGGCCGCCGTGTGGGTGTTCCTTCTGCGTTACGTCCCCGACCGGATGATGATCATCCCTGGCAGCACCGATGTCCCGTTCACTGATGGTGTATTTCCCATCCGGTCCAGGCTGCTGCGCGTTTTTGCTCCACGGGCGGCCGCCGTGTTGGCGTTCCTGCTGGTGTTCGGTCTCGCGGGCGGGTGGCTGCTCGCCGGCCGGATGCTCGCGCCGTTGACGCGCATCACCGACGCCACTCGCATGGCCGCGAATGTCTCACTCTCACACCGGATCCGGCTACCCGGTCGCAAGGACGAGTTCCGCGAACTCGCCGACGCCTTCGACGCGATGCTCGGACGGCTCGAAGAGCACGTCGCCGAACAACAGAGATTCGCAGCCAACGCCTCCCACGAACTGCGCACGCCGCTGGCAATCACGCAGACGCTTCTCGACGTGGCCCGCAATGATCACAGCCGTGACACCGGCGAACTGCTCAACCGCCTGCACGCCGTCAACACCCGCGCGATCGACCTCACCGAAGCACTGCTGCTGCTCAGCCGCGCCGACCAGCGGTCCTTCACCCGAGAACACGTCGACCTGTCCCTGGTCGCCGAAGACGCCACCGAAACGCTCTTGCCCCTCGCAGAGAAACATGGCGTCACGATCGAGGTTTCCGGGGAGATCGCCCCGACCATCGGCTCGCCCGCGCTGCTGCTGCAGATGACGACGAACCTCGTGCACAACGCGATCGTCCACAACCTGCCGGAACACGGCACCGTCTGCGTCACCACCTGCGTTGCGCCCGAGACAGTGATGCTCACTGTCGAGAACACCGGCGCGATCCTGTCCCCAGAAATGGTCGGCACGCTCGTCGAACCGTTTCAGCGCGGCGCCGAACGCATCCGAACTGACCACGCAGGCGTCGGCCTCGGCCTGGCAATCGTCAACAGCATCACCAAGGCGCACGACGGAAGCCTCACCCTCACGCCCCGCCCCGCCGGTGGGCTGTGTGTCACGGTGCAACTACTCGCGCTAACGCGGCCGCCGTCGCCGTCGATAACAGAGGCATGACTCCATTCCGTGCTGCCGGCGCGCTCGCCGTCGCACTGGTTGCGCCCTGGTTGTGGGTGTCACCGGCGCACGCCGAAGCCTTCGCGCAACTTGGTCGAGTTCCGGTGGTGGCATCCCCGACGTGTGGCGGCAGCGTGAGCGCCGAGGCGCAGGTGACGCCCGTGCAGGTCGACGATCGTGTGGAGAATGGTGTCCGCGTTGCGATTCACTACGACGCCGGCATCTACGACGGTTCCTGTGCGCTTACTGTGGCAGCCGCTTGGACGAATCTCGACACCGCCGCGTCCGGAAGCAGTGACATCACCGCGGTATCGACGATCGACGGGCACTACGGCTTCATCGGTTACGCCAACACCACGTTCGAGACCGGTGGCGGCACGGTGGTCGTCACACTCAGTTCGCACCCGGGTGCCGAACTGCGGATCACCACGTGAGATTCGGTAAAGCATCTAGGCGCCCAAGATCCCACTGCCGCGGTTACACGCTGTCCGTCGAGCGCCTCCACCACTGCATCGTCGCCCGCCGTCGGCCATCGGCACACTGACGCCTTCGGCGTTTGGCAATCCCGATCGCCGCTCGGTCGGATAGCGTCCAACGGCGCGGCCGTGTCTACTGCGCGACCGTTGTCAAGGTTGCCGCCAGTGCGGCTGCAGAGGCGGACAGCACCGACCGGTCCCGGCAGCACAGCAGCAGGCGGCGATGCGCCCAACTATTGGTCAGTGGAATCACCGAGAGCTCAGCGCGGTGAGCCAAAAGGGCCGGCGCCAGGGCAGGCACGACAGCGATGCCCACGCCCGCGACGACCGCGGCGACGATCGCCTCCATGCTCGGCAGGTGTGCACGATACCGAGGCCGCATGCCCAGCGGCTGGGTCTGCCCACTGAGATGTTCTTGGAGCGGATTTCCCTCTGCGAGTCCCAAGAACGGGTGGTCGAGGCATGCGCTGAAGGCCACGCTGTCTCGATGTGCGAGCGCATGCTCCCTCGGCGCGACGACTACCAAGTAGTCGTCTCGCAGCGTCGCGCACTCAAGGCTGCCAGTGTCGGCGGTGTCGGCGATGATCCCGAGCTCAACTCTGCCATCGGTGATCGCCACGACGATGTCGTGACTTGGCCGCTCCTGCAAGTCAATGTCAACGTCCGGATGGATGGTCAAGAAATGCGCCATCGCCGCGGGCATCAGCGTTTCGGTCGCCGAGGTGTTGGCCAACACGAGCAAGGTGGCGCGCAGACCGTCGGAATAGCGCGTCAATTCACTTCTCATACGGCCCACCTGGGCGACGATGGCGCGCGCGTGAGCCACCAGCACCCAGCCCGTAGGGGAAGGCGCGACACCGCGCCGATGACGGGACAGTAGCGGCGCGCCCAGCGCCTTCTCCATCGCGCTGATTCGGGCGCTGGCGGAGGCCAACGACAGATGAGTTCGCTCCGCGCCCCCCGTGATGCTGCCCTGATCCACGACGTGCAGAAACAGCTGCAAGTCGGTCAAGTCGTATGCCATGACAACCTCAGCGAGCGCTCCAACGGGCAGTAGGGAGACTTAGCCTACGCCGAAGGCTTACTGCCGAAAAGGCGCATTGTGTACCTGGCAACGCGGGACGAAGCTTTCGGGCAGGGCACAGCCTGGCCCCTACGGATTACGCAGTCCATCGCCGAGCCGAAGGAATCTCATGACAACCCATCCCGACTACACCGAGGTCGCCGAGAACCGCATCGTTGTTGACTGGGCGTTAAGTGAATGGGCCGACCGCATCCTCGAGCAGGCCGGTGTCGGAGTCACCATCGTCGACCGCCACGGCGCAGTTCTCTACTACAACAAGTGGGCATGCGACCATCTCGACCGTAAGCCGGAATACCTTGGACACGACGTGCGCGAGCGCCACCATCGCGCCGTCACCAACCCGCGGTGGAACGCCATGATGCAGCTGTTTGTGGACGGCCGCGTCGAACCGGTGCGCTACGTCGCCCGGCCGTACGGTAAGACCACCATTCTAGTCACCGTCTCGCCCATCAGAATCAACGGAGACCTCGTCGGCCTGTCCCAGATAGTGCTACTCAAAGATGAAGTGCAAGAGTTGTGCTCGCGCTTCGACACCTCAGGGCGGGAGTCTTTCGAACGCGAAATGCTGCCCAACGGATTGCCGAACGCGTGAGTCGGAGGAGATCCAGCCATGACCGCGGACCGCCCCGATATCGCGGCCTCACCGGCACTCGCACTGCACGGCATGACCGTGCTGTCTTCGCAACTGCAGCAGCGCCGGTGTCTCTCCCAGAGTCCAATTTCGCGAAAACAGCACTCGCCGTACGCTTCTGGTCGTTGACCACGATGAGTGCCGCCCTCATCGCCTTACCCACAGACAGACGGTGGTGCAGTCTCGTCGCAGACGATGACAATCGCTGCAGTGGCGCCGGCTACGTGCTGTCCGCTCGCAACTTGGTCGCGAAAGGCGGCCTGCCATGAGTCATTTGCTCCGAGTTCCGACTCACAAGGAGTGCTAGGTTGTCCGCCGAACTCGTCTCGATACTCGTCCTCATCGTCGTCTTCGTCATAGCTATCACCCGGTCAATCAATATGGGGGCGGTAGCCTTCGCGGCCGCCTTCAGTGTGGGCACACTGGTGGGCGACTTCGACACCAAAGCTATCTTGGCCGGCTTCCCTAGCGAATTGTTCGTAGTACTGGTCGGTGTCACATTCCTATTCGCCATCGCTCGCGCGAATGGCACGATTGACTGGCTTGTTCATGGAGCGATCCGAATGGTCGGCGGCCGCGTCGTCCTCGTCCCATGGATCATGTTTGCAGTCACCGGGGCTCTCACGGCCATTGGAGCCGTCAGTCCGGCCGCCGTAGCGATCGTTGCCCCGATCGCCCTTAGCTTCGCGGCACGTTCTCAGATCAGCCCCCTGCTCATGGGAGCCATGGTGATTCACGGCGCCCAGGCGGGCGGGTTTTCGCCCATCAGTGTCTACGGCACGGTTGTCAACAGCGTCGTCACCCGAGAGGGCTTACCGGGCAACGAATTCACCATCTTCATAGCTAGCTTGATCATCAACCTCGCGATCGCGGTCATCGTGTTCGTGATGTGCGGTGGCCCCAAGCTAGCCAAAGTCAAGACCGTGCAATACGCGACGGCTGGTGCTGCACCAGACCGGAATCCCGGCGTGCGCGGTCAGTCAACGGGAACGGCTGGCGACTCCACAGAACCGAGCATGCCACCGCAGGTCACCCGCCCCGTAATGGCAACAGTTGCAAGCATTCTCGTCCTGGTCGCCTGCGCGTTGATTCTCGATCTCGACGTAGGACTCACGGCGATCACGCTGGCGGTACTGCTCAGCATCGTCTGGCCAACGAGCGCCAAGGAGGCAGTCGCTCACGTCACCTGGCCAACAGTCTTGCTGATCTGCGGTGTCCTCACCTACATCGGGGTTCTGCAGAGATTGGGAACGATTGATTACGCTGGCAACGCAGTCACCGGCATCGGCGTTCCACTGCTCGCTGCTCTAGTGCTGTGCTACATCGGCGCGATTGTCTCCGCATTCGCTTCATCGGTTGGTGTCCTTGGTGCACTTATTCCGCTGGCCGTACCGTTCTTGCTTGCGGGATCCATTGATCCAGTCCAGATGGTCGCCGCACTGGCCGTTGCGGCGACCGTGGTTGATGTGAGCCCATTCTCGACCAACGGCGCACTGGTCCTCGCCAATGCGCAAAACGTCGACCGTGACGCGTTTTTCCGTCAACTGATGATCTACGGGGCAATCGTTGTGGCAGCCGCCCCTGCCGCTGTATGGCTTGTGATGATCTTGCCTACATGACCGTAGAAAGGTCTACCGACCACCACATCGATTCGCACACCTCTAGCCACCGTAATTCGCTATCGGAAGGACAATTAGATGACACCGCAGCAGGAAGTGGTGACCGCCGACGCGCCAACGCCCAAGTTCACCTACTCGCAAGGTCGGCGGGCCGGCGACTTTCTCTACACAGCCGGATTTGGCCCACATCACCCAGAAAGCGGTGAGGTCGTCGGCGCGACGGTCGAGGAGCAGACGGAGCAGGCACTTCTCAACGTGCGCGCGGTCCTTCAAGCAGCAGGTGTTGATATGTCGCGCGTCGTCAAGGTGACCGCGCATCTCGAGAATTTGGCTGCAGACTTCAGCGGGTTCGAAAAGGCCTACCGACAATTCTTTAGTCGCCCGTTTCCGGTCCGGACAACGGTAGGGTCAAGACTCCCAGGCATTCTCGTCGAGGTGGACGTCGTCGCGTACCTCGCTGCTCAGTGGAATCAGGATCAGCGCTAGCAAAGGCATACAAGAAATCGGGTCGGCCACACCGACCGACCCTGATCGATGCCCACCTACGATGAACGTCATGAACGAAGACCTCGTTGTTGCCGACGTTCCCTTTACCCACGACCCCTGGGTAGCAGCACGGACCCGCTACGACGAAATGCCCTTCCGCCGCGTGGGAACCTCCGGTCTGCTGTTGCCTGCGATCTCACTCGGCCTTTGGTACAACTTCGGCGACAACCGTCCGTTCGACACTCAGCGCGAAGTGCTCCGCTACGCCTTCGATCGCGGCATCACGCACTTCGATCTCGCGAACAACTACGGCCCGCCCTACGGCTCCGCGGAGGAGAACTTCGGCCGAATGCTGCGACGGGATTTCAAGCCGTATCGCAACGAGCTCATCATCTCCACCAAGGCGGGATGGGATATGTGGCCCGGTCCCTACGGTCAGCTCGGTGGCCGCACCTACCTGCTCGCAAGCCTCGACGAGTCGCTTGACCGGCTTGGACTCGATTACGTCGACATCTTCTACTCGCACCGCATCGATCCGAAGACGCCGCTCGAAGAGACCATCGGTGCACTCGATACCGCGGTGCGGGTGGGCAAGGCCCGCTACGTTGGCATCTCGTCGTACTCGGCCACGAAGACGGCCGAGGCAGCGGCGATCGCGCAGCGGCTCGGCACCCCGCTGGTGATACACCAGCCGTCGTACTCGATGCTGAACCGCTGGATCGAGGGTGATCTCATCACCGAGCTCAACAACGCCGGCATGGGTGCCATCGCCTTTACCGCACTCGCCCAGGGCCTGCTCACAAACCGCTATCTGGACAAGCCAGCTGCCGACATCGCTCGCGCTACCGAGCGGCCGACCTTTGACGACGAGCTGGTGACCGACAAAGTGCACGAGCGGCTGCAGGGACTTGCCGCAATCGCCAAGCAGCGCGACCAGTCGCTGGCGCAACTGGCACTCGCCTGGGTGCTCCGCGACCCGGCCGTCGCATCCACCCTGGTCGGCGCATCCAGCGTCGCGCAACTGAAGGAAAACCTCGGTGCGCTCGACAACCTCGAATTCACGCCCGAGGAACTGAGCGAGATTGACCGTTACGCTTCAGATTCCGGTATCGACCTATGGCGGGAAAGCTCCGACCTGTAGGTCTTGTCGATCCCACTGAAGAATTTCGCTACGCCGCACGAAGACCGGTGACTGAGAATTTTTCGACGTTGGCGACGTGCCCACCGGTCCACACCACCAACGTGAGCGCACCCGGTTGTGCCGGCAGAGTGCTGAACTTGGCGGACCATGGCCGGGACTCGCCGCCGGCCGGAACGCAACAGTAATCCCCGAGTGCGTTCCCCTGGGTGCTCTGGCGGACCTGCAGGTGCAGGCTCTCGTCCACCCCGGTGATAGTGCCGCCGGCCTCGATCACCGTTCCGACGGTGCTGCCGTACCGGGGTGTGGAGAGGGTGAGCGCGTCGTCGCGGCTGCCGACCACTTCCCACGGAGCGTTCGGGGCGGTGCCGAAGCGGGCCAGGTGGATCGTTGCCGCGGTGTTGGACTCGCCGTTGGGCGATGCGTAGCCGACACCGACCCAGGCTTCGTCGACCTCCTCGGTGACGGTGGTGGTCCGGTCGATCTCGGCGAACCCCAAATAGTCCTTGGCGAAGAACAGCGCCGTGGCTTTCGGGTCCGCATGCCATGGCTCGTCCGCGACGCCGGCGCCGTCCCGCAGCCAGCGGTCGGCCTCATCCTGCGTAGCGAACGGCCATAACGGTTGATAGCTGAAGCCTTCGGCCAGCGCTGGAGGTGCCAACGGTCCACTACCGGTGATGATTGCTGCGCCGAGTATCAGCGCGCTCAACACGGTTGTGATGCGTGTGATCGCCATTTCTCCATGGTGCACCCAGAGCTGAGCTTCACGCGGCAGCGGCGTCGTTCGCGTCCCGCGCGTCTTGCTTGTCCTCCGAATCGCGATCCGGTCCGACGCCGGTGTCGGAAGTGCTGTCAGTGGCGCGAGGCTCTTTCCCGGACTCGTCGCCGGCCGCCTTCTTCTCTGCGTCTGTGTCTGTGTCTGCGCCTACCTTGGCGTTCGCGTCGCGGCGAGCTTTGTCAGAATCGGCCGGCGAGTGATCAGTATCAGCGGATGCCGAAGTGAGAGTGACCTTTCGAGTGTCTGACGTCGACGGCTCAGTAGTGCTCTGTGTGAGAGCGGATGCTCGGTTGGTGTCGGCGGACTCGATAGTCGGCTGAGGGTCGTTGCGGCTGTAGCCCGCGTCCACTATCGGCTTCAGCAGTGCATTGAGCGCGTCGACGACTGCCGCGGGAAACCCTAGATCGCCCAGCGGTCGCAACAGCGGAAGGTCGGGTGTGGGCACGAGGTACCTCGTAGTGATGCCGCCCGCCGAGTTGGTGGTCGTGGTGACATTGCTGTCCGGCACCTGAGACAGGTCAGTGTTGATGGTGGCGTTGTGTTCGGAGGGGAAGCCAGGGATAACACCCGATCCAGCTATGGCATTCAACGCCGACAGCAGGTTCCACGGTCGATCGGGAAAGTCGGCCCAGCCGTCGAATTCCTTCATGATCACGGTGGTGTGGTACGGCGTCACCGGCTCCGGCTGGGGCGTGTAGTTGAAAATGGGAATGAACAACCCGCGAAACAAGGTGAACAGGCCGTTCCCCCGGTTGAGGCCGGCGATCGTCACGAACTCGATCTCCTCCGGCTGCGGCGCATCCGGGGTTGCGGCCAGTCGGCGCTGCACCTCGTCGAGGACCAGCGACCCCTCTGAAATGCCCACTACCACCGCAGGATTCGTTTCGCGGATAGCTGCCTCGAGATTCCCGATGCCCACATCCACCGACTGGCCGACCGTGAGCGAGGTCAGGCCGGTGAACGGCCATGCCTGCGCCGGATACTCGGCGCTCACAAGCGTGTCGCCGGCGTAGCGGCCGTTGAGCACCGCAGCCATCTCGCCGTCACTGAGCGTGGGCTGGTTGAGCCCACCGATCATGACAGTGGTCGCGGCGGGCACCCATTGCAAACCGGGGGTGGCGAGCGACATGACCGTGGCAAGGGCGGTCACCAGCGTCGCGACGGCCCTCGCCACGCTCATCGGGATCCGCGCAATAGTGTTCATACCGTCGTGCCTTTCGGCGTTTTGACAGTCGATACGAATCGATCGTAAAGGGCCAAGTTGTTCTCGTTCGCAAAATTTCCGTCAGGGCGTCCGCCGGATTCGTCGTAGGCAGACCGAGACCAATGTGACGCTGCCGTGGGAAAAGTCGTATCCCGTCTACGAGCAACTTGAATCGGAGGTCGCTGCCGACGGCGGGGACGCCGCGCTCACCTGCACGATCATCATGGACGACAACATGCTGGTGGCATTAAAGATCGAACCGCGGCCGGTGTGCGATTTCGCCTGCTGGGGCTAAATAGCGGTCTGCGTGTCATGGCTGCGATCCCCTTTCTAGACGCGGTGCGTAGTGGTCGAAGAACAGGCGGGCGACGAGTTCACCTCGCGAGCCGGTGCCCGTCTTGTCGAAGATCGACTTCAGATGGTCTTGGACGGTGTAGGCGGACAGATGAAGTCGCTGCCCGATGTCGTTGGTAGACAGCCCCTTTGCTGCCAGCTCGGTCACGCGTCGTTCGCGCTCGGTAAGCCCGTACGCGTCGGCGATCAGAGGCGCGAGCTCGGGCGCGTGGGCCGGTTCCATCAACACGGCGACCGAGGAGTCTGGACCATCGCCGAGAACGGAACCTCGCACGATGATCCAATTCCCTTGTGTAGTGCGAACACGCGCCCGGGCGAACGTGCTAGACCCAGCCCGGTAATCGTTGACGATGTTTCGCGCCTGCGCTGCGACGGCCACTACCACAACGGGCAAGTCCGTACCGGGTGAGTCACCGGCGGCGAATTCAGCGAGCAGACGGTCAGCTCCTGGGGTGGCCGACTCGATGGAGTTGTCCGCGGCGAGGATCACGATGCCGGTCGCACGCTGGGCGCTTGTCGCCGCCTGACCAAGGATGGCGGCGCGGCGGAGCCCGTCGGCCAGCAGCGGAGCGAGCGACCCGATGAAGCTGACCTCCGACGCGTTGAAACGGCGTCGCCTGGACTCACGCGCCAGGATCACATCCCCCCAGGCGCCGGTCGAGTCTGAGCACACCACCCGCATCTCGTCGCCGAACCCGAGCGGTCGGCAGAGCTCGCGATAGCGGGTGCTCCTTTCGAGATCGCCACGGGTGGCCACGCTCAGACTTGCGGCGCGGCGACCGTGTCGAGCCAGGACGCTGAACTTGTTGTAGTCCGGTTCGCGGACCTCTATCTCGATAAACCGCGGTGACACATCGAGATCGACGCCGTTGCTGACGCCTGCGAGGGCGGTAGGGAGCAGCGTCGCAGGATCGACGGTCAGCATGCCCGCCGCGTCGAACGGAAGCGCTCGCTCAATGGCCCGCATCGCGTCTCGGGCGAAGCGATCCACACCGGTCGTGTGGTGCACGAGCCGGACGATGTCATCGCGGGCGCGGGCCCGCCTGGCGGCGGCCACTTCTTCGACCGTACCGGACCCCAGAAATCTGGGATGGACGCGGTCGCCGACCTGGCGGACGGTGTGGACAGCGAGGCGACCGCAGCAAAGGAGTCGAGCCGTGACGAGGCGTTCCCATCCGCTCCCGCTCACCGTGGAGGACGTCACGGCCGGGTGGCTTAGCGCGGCGCTCCACAGCCGCTACCCCGACGTGGTGGTCACTGAGGTCGAGCCGGTGCAGATCATTGACGGCACAGCCACCAAGGTCCGCGTCCTGCTGTCCTATGACCCACACACCCGTCACGAAGGCCTTCCGGACCAGATGTGTGTCAAGGGCGGCTTCGGCGACTATCGCGAATACCTCGGCGGTATGGGCCTTTACAGCGCCGAAGTCCGCTTCTTCAACGACGTCGCACCGCTCTACGAGTTGGCGTGCCCGGCGAGCTATTTCGGCCTCACGCAGACTGACCCCGTCCAAGGCATCGTCGCAATGGAGGATCTCCAGGCGCGCGGTGTCAAGTTCGCGCGCGCGACGAGGCCGCTGAACGTCAAGCGCGCCAGCGCCGGCCTCGACGCTCTCGCGGCTCTGCACGGTCAATCGTGGGGCGACGGCCGTCCGCGAAAGCTCGGGGTAGAGCCGCTGCTGTCCGAATCAACCGAGCCGATCTTGCAGGACTTTTACGCCACGTTGCCCGAGAGGTTCGCTGCACCACGCGGTTTCGCCGCACCGGTCGTCCTGCACGAGCCGGACCGGCTTCGCGCGGCGTACGCGGCATATCAGGTCTGGGTGCAGCGCGACGCTCCCTGCGTGGTTCACGGTGACGCACACATCGGCAACGCCTACATCGAGCCCAACGGGGACGTCGGTTTCCTCGACTGGCAGACCGTCGCGGTCGGGCATTGGGTGCACGACGTGAATTACTTCCTCGTCTCCGCGCTCGACGTGCCCGACCGGCGGACCCATGAGCGCGACCTGTTGGGCCACTACCTGAAGGTGCTCGCGACGTTCGGTGTATCCGCTCCCGGACTGGACGAGGCGTGGAGCGACTACCGCAGGGCGACGGTCCACGGCTTCCTGGGCTGGCTGTGCAACCTGGACCAGTGGCAGCCGGCCGAGGTGAACACCGCGACGTACGCACGCTTCGGCATGGCGATGATCGACCACGACACCTACGCCGCGCTTGGGGTGTGATGACCGCAAACGCCAAGCCGGAGACCGTGTTCTGCGAGCGTTGGCACGGCAGAGAACATCGACCCGGCGGCTTGATCAGCGAGGCGGTGGCCCGGCGCCGCGACGGCCAAGGGCGGCCCTACATGGTGGTGCTCGGCGATCAGCGGAGACCGGATGCCCTCATCGAGCCGAACTGGTCACTCGACTTTCTGGGTACCTGGTTTCTCGATGAGAAGCTTCGCCGCAATCTCAAGTACTCGTTCACCCGGGTCGACGCCAAAACCCTGTTCCTTGAGCAGATCATCCTCTGGGAGTACCCCGAAGATGCCATCGGTGACCTCGACACCGCCACCAGGATCACCACCCTGACGTACAACGAGGCTGGCATTGTTCACGAAACTATCGCCGACTCGATCGCCGGAACCGAAGAGGTCATCTCGCGCTCAGATGTGCCACTCGACATCAACTGGGAACAGGTGCCAAAGTTCGGTGACTGGTCCGGGGTGGCGCAGTGGAACCGTGAGAGCTCCTAATGCTGCGGTAGATGTTCACCGCGAACGATTTCGCGTCGGCACCGTCACTGCTACATCGCCTGGGCCACCGAAGAAGGGCGTCTGCACGGGCATTTTGTGACCCGTCGTATTTGACCCGTGCGACGAAAATCCAATCGGCCCTACCGGCCTCGATTGGCTGCGAAGATTCGAACGCGGCAAACGTCAAAGCGACCGGTTTGAGTCCGCATAAAGGAGCGAAAAGATGAGGGTTTCGGGAGTGCGCGGCGCGCTGGCCAGGACGGCGGTGGCGGCAGGAATCGCAGGAGTAGCCGTGATGGGTGCGACCGTCGCGGCAAACGCAGCGCCCGCCGGGGCAGGCCCGTCCGTTCCCGTTCCCCTCGTTCCGTCCTTCGTTCAGCAGGATCCGGCGTGCGACTGGTTGGGGTGGCGGCATCCGCTCTGCGGCGGAGGGGCGTTCCAGTCGCCGGTGGACGACGGGATACCGGGCGACAACGCGGCGATAGGCGGGATACCGGCCCCGTCGATGATGCCGAACATCGACGGCTCGATGAGCCCTCCCGGCACGCCGGGGGTCATCTAGCGCGCGGATACGATGAACACTCGTGAGCACCGACGCCAATTCGTTGACCGCCGAGGATCTGGAGTTTCTCCAACGCCCGCTGTACGGGTTCGTATCCGTGGCGGCGGGTCCAACTCCGCCCCAGCCGCGTCCGGTGTGGTTCGAGGTCACCGGAGAGGGCGCAGTCCAATTGTTCACCGGCCCAAACACTGTGAAAGTGCGGCGCCTGCGCCGCGACCCTCGTGCCTCGATCGTCGTCGCCGCGCCAGTCGGTGAACGTGAGCGGTGGGTGTCGGTCGCGGGCAGCGCGACCGTGGAACATGACGGGGCACACGACCTGTGCGCCCGCCTCGCTGCTCGCTACTGGGATCTGAACGAGCCGGACCGGGCCACGGACCTCGCCGACATGCTGGCCGAAGACTGGGTTCGCCTCGTTATCCGGCCAGAGACCGTGAGTCGCTACCAGATGTGACCTCCGCCAGGTCAGCTGAAGCGGACGTCCAACGTGGCAAGGCCGAAGATCTTCCGACCACCGGACTTGGCGGCGACGATGACGACACCGGTGCGCGTCGCCGGGTCCAGCGACTTGATTCGACCGCTGAACTCGATGTCGGCGCCTTCGGCGGCGGACACGATCGCCGGCGCCGACAGGCGTATCGCATAGCGGGTGACCGCACCGGGATCGCCGTGCCAGGCGGAGGCGAATCCGGCGCCTAGCCCCATGGTGAGCATTCCGTGGGCGATCACATCGGGCAGCCCGGCCAGCTTGGCGATGTCCTCGTCCCAGTGGATGGGGTTGGCGTCGCCGGCCACGCCCGCATAGTTCACCAGGTCGCCGCGGGACAGCCGGGTGTGGTGCACCGGCAACTCGTCGCCGACCTTCAGATTGTCGAAGGACGGCGTCCCCGGCGTGCGGGCGCCACCATCGGCGATCCGGATCTCGCCCTGCGGGCGCACCGTCTTCTCGTACGCGGTTTCGCCGATCCCGAAGATGTCCACGTCGTGCATCATCGCGTTGTGCACGGCGGTCTTGATCTCGGGATTGAGGTCCTCGGCGGTCACACCGACGACGGTGGTGTGCAGGGTGTGGACCCGCTCGCCGGCCGCGTCGGTGAAGGTGTTGGTCACGGTGATCAGGTCTCTGCCTGCGATCCTGCGCACCGATGTCAGTTCGACGTCGACGTGCAGTTCGTCGCCCGCCACGATCGGGCGGTGCTGCTCGAAGACTTCCTCGGTCTGCATGTACGTGTCGTAACCGACGACCACCTGCTCGAACATGTGGCGATTGCAGGTCATGCCGGGGGTCGACGTGAACGTCAACGGTGCCACCAGGTCTGAATAACCCAGTTCCGCGGCGGCGGCGACGTCCCAGTGTGCGGGGTGGTAGTCCTGGACCGCGCGGGCGTACTCGCGCAACTTCTCGCGGCCGACGAGGTAGGTGCCGTCCATCTGGTAGTAGTGGCCGACCCGCGCTTCGAGCGGCGACGCTTCTGCCGGTGCAGACATGTTTGTGCTCAACTTTCCTATCGGCCTGTTCGCTGAGGCAGACCAACAGACACTAACGCGCGGACATTGTCGCCCCGCTGCGCCGGTTACCTCACCGTGCCGTAGCCGACCTACCGGGTATTGGAGTAGTCGCTTACCCCAACCGGCCCGCCACCGCGGACCTAGTTTCGCTCCATGGCGATGAACGTCAACCACACACCGGCCACGTCACGCCAGTTCGTGGCACAACCCCCGTTCTGGGGTTCCAAAATGGCCTCCAGCAAGTCCTACGGCATCATGCTGGCCGTATCGATCGCGATCGCGATCGGGCTCGGCGTCTTGTTCGTTGGAATGCAGGCGGTACTCCCGCCAGATGTCGCCGAAAACGTCGCGCGAAGCATCCAACCCGTCGGCCTTGCTGTTCTCTTCGGCGGTGCCGGCGCCTGGTATTGGTGGTCGCGGCGCCGAAAGATCCTCATCTCCGCCACCCACGACGGCCTGACTGTCAATACGCGGGCGGGCGAGGTCTATTCCTTCAACGGCGCGAAGCTGGGCACCTGGGGGCAGACCGGCGGCATGACGATGGGTACAGCGCTGCACCTGCACTGCGGTCAGCGCCGATTCGTTCTCGGCGGACGAGATCATCGCCTTGCCGCCGGGACTCGGCTCGACGCGCCGGACGTGGGCTACGGCCTTGAGGTGGACGTCGACGCCCACTTGCCGGCCGCCGACTTCGCGGAAATTCTCGCGATGGTCGGCCGCCGAAACGGGGTGGAGATACGACCGCAGGCGCCGGCCGAACCCGGTCGCTGCCTGCTGTTCACCAACCCACTGTTGGTTCAGGAGATCGGGCCCTTGGCATACCGAAAACGGCAGCAGTTCATGCAATCACTCAGCCGGCCTCGGCTTGCCATTGATGTGGGGGCAGATTCGATCCGGGTGATAGACCCGACTACCAATGTCATCGTCGCTTCGGTGTCGCCTGCGCAGATAACCGCGACACCGGTGGTCTTCCGGCCGCCGCAATGGCACATGTTCCTTCCGACCCTCGGAACCCTCATCGGCAATGTGATGACCGACTACTGGTCCTCGGCGGTTGGCATGCGGGTGGCCGTTCCTGGGATGCCACCACTGACTATCAGCTGTCGCGACACCGTCTCAGGCTTGGACAAACGCTTTTCGTGGCCTGACAACGTGCCGACCGAACGTGCCCGTGCTGATTACGAAGCTTCGGGGACGGATTGGCTGACGCTCGTCGAGAGGTTCGGGTTGGCGCCTTATCTGAATGATCGGATCGAGTCCGCTTAGCTGGTTGATTACCTGCGATATTCTGCGGGCGATCAACCCGTTGAGCCTGAAACCGCGGATGGATTACCAGCCGCCGACCCAGCCCTCGAAGATCGCGTCGGGTTCATCGGCGGGGCATTGCGAGCGTCCGACCAGGAAGTCGAAATCGCATCCTCGGTCTGCTTGTAGGACACGCTCGATGTACAACGCGGCATAGCCACGGGTCTGGGGCTTCGGCGATGACGGTTGCGACTCATTTCGCCGCGCCGATAGTTCGTCATCTGTGAGCAGCACCTCGAGTTTGCCCGCTGGTGCGTCGAGTGCGATGACATCGCCGTCGCGCACCAAGGCCAGCGGGCCGCCCGCCGCGGATTCCGGGCTGACATGCAAAACGCAAGTCCCATAGGCGGTTCCACTCATCCGGGCGTCAGAGATGCGGACCATGTCCGTGACACCTTGCTTGAGCAGCTTGCTCGGTATGGGCAGCTGGCCCCACTCGGGCATGCCAGGGGCGCCGCGTGGTCCTGCGGACCGCAGGACGAGGACGGAATCCGGCGTCACGTCGAGGTCGGGATCGTCGAACCGCTTCATCATGTCCTGCATGTTGTCGAAGACGACCGCGGGTCCTTGATGGACTAGGAGCTCCGGGCTGGCCGCGCTGCATTTGATCACCGCACCGTTGGGCGCCAGGTTGCCGCGTAACACCGCGAGGCCCTGCGGCGGCTGGAACGGCGCGCTCAGCGGGGCGATGACCGATATGTCGGTGGCGGGGGCGGGCGGCAGATTGTCGGCGACCGTCTTGCCGGTGACTGTGAGGGCATCGGTGTGCAGCAGCGCCTCAACGGATTTCATCACCGCCGGTATCCCCCCGGCGTGAAAGACCTGCTCGACGAGATGCACGCCGGCCGGCCGCACGTTGACCACAAGCGGCGTGCGCGCCGACAGTTCGTGAAAACGGTCCAGCGACAACGGAACTCCGACGCGACCGGCGATGGCCAGTAGATGCACCACCGCATTGGTCGACCCGCCTACCGCCAACATCAGCGTGATCGCGTTGTCGAATGCCTCGCGGGTCAGCACGTGTGAAGGTCGGAGCTGCTCGGTGGCCAATCCGACGGCGCGCGCTCCACATTCCTCGGCCACCTGGAGTCTGCGCGAGTCCATCGCGGGCACTGCCGCCGTACCTGGCAGCGCCATGCCAAGGCCTTCAACCAGGGTGGCCATCGTGGAGGCCGTCCCCATCTCGGGGCAGTGCCCTTGCGATGGTCCCGCGGCGGCCTCCAGACGCTCGTAGTCGGCCATCGACATCCGGCCGGCCCTGACGGCGTCGATGTACTCCCAGAGGTCTGTTCCGACGCCGAGCTGCTTACCGTCGAAGACCGCCGGTGAAGCCGGTCCGCCGGTCAACACGATCGCGGGCACGTCGGCGCTGGCGGCCCCCATCAGCTGCGCGGGCACCGTCTTGTCGCATCCACCGAGCAGGACGACGGCGTCAAAGGGATACGCGCGGATGGACTCTTCCACGTCCATCGCCATGAGGTTGCGGAAAAGCATCGTGGTCGGCTTCATCAGCTGCTCGCCGAGCGATATGGTGGGAAACTCGAGCGGGAACCCGCCGGCCGCGAGCACGCCCCGGCGCACCGAGTCGGCCAATCCGCGAAAGTGCATGTTGCAGTTGACGACTTCCGACCAGGAGTTGCAGATCCCGACGATGGGCCGTCCCTCGAACGCCAGGCGGGAGAAGCCGGAGGCGCGCATCGCCGATCGGTGAACGAACCCGGGAACATCTTGACCCGCAAACCATTTCGCACTTCGCAGGCCTGACGGCGGTGTCATCGGACGCGGGCCGCGTACGCGGTGATCTTGCGCATTGCGGGCTGGCGAGCAGCCTTGTAGCCCAGCCAGCGACCGGGTTTGGTGGACATCAGCGCGCCAACCAATTGCTGCTGCCACGGTGGTTTACGACCGCCTGCGGCAGTCGCGGGTGCAGTGATACCTGCGGCATCGTCGAGGGCGACCTTGGCGGCGTTGTGCCCGTTGGCTCCCATTACGCCGCCGCCGGGGTGGGTGCCGGAGCCGCACAGATAGTAATTGCCCACCGGTGTGCGGTAATTCGCCAACTCCGGAATGGGACGCGCCCCGAACAGCTGGTCCAGCATCATGCTGCCGTGAAAGATGTTTCCGTCGGTGATCAGGTACTCGTTGTGCAGGTCGTCGGGCGTGATGATCACCCGGTCGAGGATGTGGTCACGCAGGTTCGGGGCGTAGGTGAACAAGTCCTCGAGGACCAGATCGGCCCACTTCTCCTTCTCCGCTGCCCAGGTGGTGCCGATGAGTTCGGAGGGAAGTTGCTGAATCCCGAGCGTCATCGTGTGCAGTCCTTCGGGCGCCAACGAGTCGTCCGTGACGGATTGCGTGACAGCCTCGATGACGAACGTGCTCGGGAAGGTCCCGCGGCGTTGCGCTTCGAACGCCTCCTCGAAGGCCTCGCGGCTGGGCCCGAGCAGCTGGTGCCCGTGGTGCTGCGGCCCTGCGGTCGCGTCCTGGAACGGAAGGTACTGCGGCAGTTCGTCGATCAATAGATGGATCCTGGCCATCGAGCCGCGGGTGTCGATGTTCTGCACGTCGTGGACGAGTCGGTTGGGGAGTACACCGGGTTCGATCAGTTGCAGGAGCGAGCGTTTCGGGTCGGCGTTGGAGAAGACCTGGCTGGCCGTGATGACCGAGCCATCCGCGAGGCGCACCCCGGTGGCCACACCCCGCTCGACGACCACGTTGGCGACGGGAGTCGACGTGCGGATCGTTGCGCCGTAGTGGCGTGCGCCCGCCGCCAGCGCTTCGGTAATTGCTCCCATCCCACCCCGGGCCAGGCCGAACTGCCCAAAGTTGCCGTTGAATTCGCCCCAGGAGTGATGGCCGTACGTATAGGCCGTCCCCGGTGAGGACGGCCCACCGAAGATCGACACCATCCCGAAGAAGGTGAGCATGCTCTTGAGTCGCTCGTCCTCGAAGTACCTGTCGAGCAGATCACGAACGGAGAGCAACGTGAACTCATCGAAAAGCGTTTGTTCGCCCGCGGCTTCGAAGGCGGCCAGGACCTCGGAACGTTGTGGGGGAGCCGTGAGCAGATACGGGGTGACCAGTCCGGCGAATCGTTGCAGCCGGACCCCGAAGTCGAGGAAGGACTGGGCGTCGTCCTTGTTGAGCTTCTCGATCTCGCGAAGTGTGCGGTCGGTCTCCTTCCACATCGTGAACGCGGTGCCGTCGCGGAAGAGAGTGAACGAGAGGGCGTCACCCTGATACAGATCCAAGCCGAATCTCTTCAGTTCCAGCTCCTCGATGATCTCCGGCCGCAGCAGCCCGGCGATGAACGCGCACGACGACCACTTCGTGCCAGGGATCAACTCCTCTGTCACGCAGGCGCCGCCGACGACGGAGCGGGCCTCGAGCACCAGCACCCGCTTTCCTGCGCGTGCCAGGTAGTTCGCGGTCACTAGACCGTTGTGGCCCGCGCCGATGACGATGGCGTCGTACTCCGGTGTTGTCGGCATGTCAGATCTCCTGAGGCAGAGGCGAGTTGCGGGTCAGAAGCGTGGAGACGCTGCCGGGTTCGACCAGTTCGTCGAACCGCTCGACGACGGGCCTCAGTTCGGCGGCACTGTCCCGCACTCGTTCCCACTCCGGCCATGACGTGACGGTCATGATCTCGACGACGTCCACGCCGGCGGAATCGTCCTGATCGACCAGGAAGACCTCGAAGCCGAGCACGACGTCGAAGGACAGGCATATCGGCCGATCGAGTTCGCGCGAGAAGGTCTCGAACTCGGCGGTCGTGACCCCGGGCCGCAGCCGGAACGTGTTCACGGCGCTCACAACCATGTCAGGCGCTCTCGTGGTTGATCATCACGTGCTTGATCTCGGTGTACTCCTCGAGCGCGTAGACGGACATGTCGTTGCCGTTGCCCGATTGTTTGAACCCGCCGTGGGGCATTTCGGGAGTGACGGGCAGATGATCGTTGATCCACACCGTGCCGAACTGGAGCTCGCCCGACGCGGTCATCGCCCGCGAGATGTCCTTGGTGAATACCGAAGCGGCAAGGCCATACTCGGTGTCGTTCGCCCACGCGATGACGTCGTCGTTGTCACCGAATCTGGTCACGGAGGTGACCGGTCCGAACACTTCGGTGCTCACGATCTCGTCGCCCTGTTGGGCCCCGACGACTACCGTCGGGGCTGTGTAGAACCCGGTGGCAGGGTTGTCGCCCTGGATGAGCTCGGTGTGGCCCGTCGCTTTCGCACGGGCCACGAAGCCCTCCACCCGATCCCGATGGGCCGCCGTGATCACCGGTCCCATCGCCGTGTTCTCGTCGGCGATGTCCCCGAGGTTGAGCTCCTTGACCGCCTTCTCCAGCCCCGACACCAGGTCGTCGTGCACTGCATGGTGTGCGTAAATCCGCGATGCGGCCATACAGTCCTGGCCGGAGTTGCAGAACGCGCCCTCCATGATCTTGTCGACGGCGAACGACACGTCGGCGTCGGCGTACACCAGCACCGGCGCCTTTCCGCCGAGTTCGAGGTGGAGCCGCTTGAGATTGGAGTCGGCGGCGGCGTGCATCAACGCGCGTCCGGTGTCGACCGAACCGGTCAACGAGGACATCCGTACTTTGGGATGAGAGACCAGTCGTGCGCCGACGTCTTCGCCGTCGCCGGTGACGACGTTGAACACGCCGGCAGGAAACAGATCCGCCGCGAGTTCGGCGAGTCGCAGGACGGAGAACGGCGTGTGCTCAGAAGGCTTGAGCACCAAGGTGTTCCCGCTCAATAGTGCAGGCGAGATCTTCCAGATCGCCATCAGCAGCGGGTAGTTCCACGGCGCAACCGACCCCACGACGCCGAGCGGATCACGGCGGATGATGCTGGTCTTGCCCCGGACGAACTCCATGGCCGCGCGACCTTCCATGGTGCGGGCGCCGCCGGCGAAGAACCGGAGATGGTCGGGGATCATCTCCATCTCCTCGAGTGCCAGGCTGATGGGCTTGCCCACGTTCCGCGATTCGATCTCGGCCAGTGTGCGCTGGTCGTCTTCAATCCGATCGGCGAGTTTGAGGAAGGCGCGGGCGCGCTCGCCGACCGGGGTCCTGGCCCATTCCTGGAATGCGGCGTGGGCGGCAGCGACAGCGCGGTCGACGTCTTGCACTGTGCCATGGGCGATTTCGGCGAACGCCTCGCCGGTTGCCGGGGCCGATACCTGATCGACCGCGCCGTCGGAGGCGTCGGCCCAGCTGCCATCGATGAACATCTTGCTGTGGAAGGTCATGGTCACTCCTTAATGGTGTTTTCAGGGGGCTATTCAGTGAACGGTGTTGCCGGCGTTGGCGGCCGTGGTCAGGAGTGCGCGCACCGCATCCTTCGGAATCGGTTGTTGGGCAATGGACATGTGCACCATCAGGCCTTCGATCACGACGTCGATCAGGCGTGCGGTGGCACGGTCGAAGTGTTGAGCCAGGGCGTCTTCCGCTCGCTCCATCCATTCCTGGGTGATGCGTTTGTTGTCAGCCCTGCGCACCGCGTCGCCGTACAGTTCGTAGGTAACGGCCAGCTCGTTCGGATGCGCGGCGAGGTCGTCGGTGATCGCCAAGACGATGCATTCGATTAGATCTGCCTCCCGGCCACACGACGCCAGTCGAGCCTCGAAGCGGCTGGCCAGCTTGTCGACATGCGTCTGGAACGCGAGTTGGACGATGTCGTCGAGCGTCGCGAAGTGATACGTGATCGAACCGAGGGGGACGTCTGCGACTTCGCCGATCGCGCGGTGGGTGATGCCTGCGACGCCGTCGCGGGCGAGCACCGCGAGCGCGGATTCCACGATGCGCTCCTTTCTGTCCGGATCGTGACGACGTGCGCGTCGCTGAGCGGCTGGCATCGCTCACCCTTCTGTTAGGAACGTTTGTACGTATCGATGCGTACAAACGTACCTAACGGATCGCACACGTGCCGGGTTTCAGCGAGGCTGGCTTACACCGCTTCGGGCGCCGGCTCGGCCAGCTCTCGTTCATTGAGGGCGTGGCCGACGAGTGCGTACTTCGCAGGCTCCGCGAAGCGCAGGTAGACGCCATAAGACATGCCTGCCAGGAGCGCGACGAACACCAGCGAGAGCATCAGCACCGCCGTTGCACCGTGCACGCCCAAGAGCACGTCCAGGCTGTTCAGGGTCAGCACGAAGAAACCGGCGAGGCCGATTATGGCAAGCAGCGGCGCGACGACGGTGTTCCACTTGCGCTTGTCGACGTCCGACCTGCGGAAGAAGACGAAGATCGCCACCCCGGCAACGAGCTGCGAGAAGATCACGCCGATGGTGCCGATGCCCGTCGCCCACGTGAACAACGTCGCGAAGGGATCCTGACCGAAGAACGCGAACACCGCGATGACGATGCCGACCATCGCGCTTTGCACGGCCGAGGCGACCCACGGCGTCTGGCGGCTTCGCAGCGTCCAGCCGAGCGGCGTCCACACCAGCCCCTGGCGCCCGAGCGAGAACATGTATCGGGCGACGTTGTTGTGAAAGGTGACGATGGCCGCGAACGTTGCGGTGACGATCAGGATCTGGAAGAGCAACGAGATGTTGTGCCCGATGATCGTGTCGCTCGCAACGAAGATGAAGTTCCCACCGGTTTCGTTGGCGATCGCGACGACCTTGTCAAGGCCGAGCGCATTCATGATGAGCCAGCCCGACACCGCGTAAAGAACGCCCATGAACGCGATGGACAGGTACGTCGCGCGGGGAATGGTCCGTGCGGGGTCCCGCGCTTCCTCGCCGTAGATCGCCGACCCTTCGAAGCCGATGAACGACGCGTGGGCGAACATCAGCGCAACGCCAAGCGCCCCGCCGAGAACAACGCTGGGGCTGAACGGTTGGAGTGAGAAGTCCGATACCGGCACGTTGTCGCCGAACAGGCTGAAGATGCTGAGCACCGTGATCATCGTGACTTCCAGCGTCATGAACACACCGAGCACCTTGGCTCCGGAGTGCACTCCCTGTACCCCGAGGCCGAAACACAGCACCAGGCCGGTGAACGCATAAGCCCACCAAGGGATTTCGAGGCCAAGTCTCGGATTGAGCAGTTCGGCTGCGTAGTAGCCGAACCCGCCGTACAGGCCGGCCTGAATCGCGTTGTAGGCGAAGATCGCCAGAGAGGCCGAGCCGAGTCCGGCGATGCGGCCGAGTCCGAGCGTGACATACGCGTAGAAGGCACCGGCATTGGTTACGTGGCGGCTCATCGCCACATAGCCGACCGCGAAGATCATCAGGACGACCGCCGCGATCACGAACGCACCGGGCATGCCGATCCCGTTGCCGGCGCCGATGATTATCGGATACAGCGCCACCACGACCGTCAGCGGCGACGCGGCCGCGATGATGTAGAAGAAGATGCTCGGTACGCCGAGGCTGTTCTCCTTGAGCCCGTGGTTGCGCCGCCGGCCGGGCGGCGAACCGCCGGCTGGTGGTGAGGGCGGCGTCTCTATCGGCCGGCGCGGTGGCTGCAGGGACTGAGTGACGTTCTCCATAGTCGTTCATCTCTCGTGAATTGGAGCGGTTAACGATCCGTGGTGGGCCAACCTTTCGTCCTCCTGCCCGGCAGGAGCGTCACCTCCTCGTAAGGGCGTGCGCGGCGGAGTGCGGCCGCGGTGATACCGCCACATCGGGGGCGCTGGTGAGGACCAGCTCATTGAGAATGGCGGCGTGGCGCACCTTGTGACGAACGAGTTCTTCGTGGAACTCGGGCCGGACCCAGCCGTTGTACATGACGGCTTCGGACTCGCCGGGCTCGATCTTGAAGTAGACCGGGCCGGCGACGCGGGCGATGTCGCCGGCTTCCCATAGCCGGTTCATCCCACCGAAAGACTCGAAAGTCTCGGCCCAGACGTCGAGCGGCAAGTCGACTGACCGCCGGATGGCGGCGAGCATCGGCCGGCTCAAGTCGCCGACGGGGTTGACGCTGTCGGCGCCCAGATCTTGCAGAATCTTGATGGCCGCCGGATTGGCGTGGCCTGCGTATACCGAGATCTTGAATTTCACGTCGGCGGGGATCTGCCCCGCATCACGGGCCTTGTTCAAGATGTCGAGAACGCCCTCGTCCCAAACGAGTGCCCCGCGGATGCCAGTGGAGAACATCCGCAGGTAGTCGTCGAGTAGGTACCGGATGTTGTCGAGACCACGCACGCGTCGACCGGCGCTCTGGCCCTCGCTGCTCAGAGCCTGTCGTCCGAGGTCCCATCCGGTTCGGGGGCCAGGAACGGCGATCAGTTCGATGTCGTTCTCCGCGGCGAGGGCGGCCACGTCGCGAAGTTCCCCGGTACTCAGCAAGGTGGTGCCGCCGCCGAAGGCGATGATGCGGTGCACGAAGACGCCTTGCTTGTCCGACTCGTCCAGCAGGGCCTCCAGGGTCGAAAGACGTTCGACACCAGAGATTTCCAACCGGTATTTGCCGCCGTCGTCGAAAGCCTTCGTGGTCGGGGTGAGGGCGTAGTCGTCGGCAGGCAAGAAGCCTTGCGAAGCCAGCACGCTGGCTCCATCAATCTTCGACGAACGGCTCTCGGCTGCGGTGGACATCGCGTCTCCTTCGGGGGCGGACAGTGTCGAACCTGTTCGTCATATTTCACTGAATGATATTCAACTGCGCTAGATGAAATGTAGGAGACGGGTGGTCATGTGTCAACAGGAAGCCAGGCGCGCGTTGGCGCTGTCGGGGTCCATCACTGGGCACTGGTAACCTTCACTGGGTGAAAACCGATGCGCCACCGGAGAAGGGCTCAAACCTGATCGGCGTCGAGCGCACCGCCCGAATCCTGGACGCGGTCGCAGCAGCCGAATCCCCGAATCTCACTGAAATAGCAAGGCGCACAAGCCTCAACGAGGCAACCGTGCTGCGGTACTTGAACAGTCTGGTTTCGCTCGGATACATCGAGCGGTTCAACTCAGCGCAGTACCGCCTCGGCTGGGAGATCTTCCGCCTTGGGCAACGCGCTTTTTCTGGTCAGGTGCCGTCCGAAGCGATATTGCCCACCATGGAGCGACTGGTGTTGGAGTTCAACGAAACGGTGAACTTCGCAGTCCACAAGGAGCGCAGCGTGGTGCTGTTGGAGGTCGTCGAGGGCCGTCGCGCGGTGAAGAAGGTGAGCGACGTGGGACAGACCGATCCCTGGCACGCTTCGGCATTGGGCAAGGCGCTCTTGGCAAGCATGCCCGACAGCGTCTGGCGCGAGATCGTGGCGTCCGCGGGCCTGCCGGAGTTGACACCGCACACGATCACGTCGATGAAGAAGATGGCCGCCGAAATCAAGGAGATCCGTGAGCAAGGCTTCGCGGTCGACAGGGAGGAGGCCGCTGAGGAACTCACCTGCGTGGCTGCCGCCGTGCCGACCGCGAACGGCGGACCGTCCCGGTACGCGCTCAGCATCAGCTTCCTGACCCACCGGTTGACACCCGAGAACCTCGAACACGCTGGCGCACAAGTGATTGCGGCCGCGGGGGAAATCGCTCGCAAGTTGCCGTGACGGTCAGCTGGGACGATCGGCCGCTACGACCGTCGCGATGAAGGCGTCGATGAGTTCCTCTGGTGTGGTACGCCATTTGTCGGTGCGTAGGAGACCGCTCGAGCCGAGGCCTGCGGCGCCATGGGCGCCGGTCAGCAGGATCGCGCTGTAGCGCTGGGAATTTCGTTCACCGACGACCGAGGTGACAATCGCGAGGAATTCGTCGCAACCGCGTTGCGCGGCCCGGACCACCGCGGTCGGGTCGCCTGCGGGTGCGCTGAACATCAGTTGGTACAGGTGTGGCTGCCTGCGGCTGACGGTGAGCAGGACAAGGAGCGCCGCGCGCAGCCTGTCATCGGGTGAAAGTCGCGAGTCTGTCTGCAGTGTGTGCATCTCGTCGCCGACGCGCTCCCAGCCCTCGGCGGCCACGGCCGTCAGCAGGCTCTCCTTGTTGGCGAAGTGCCGGTAGGGCGCACCGCGGCTCACTCCCGCACGTGCGCCGACCTCGCGCAGGGTCACTGTGTCGGGACCTCCGCTGTCGAGCAGCGCTGCTGCGTCGTCGAGCAGCGCGCGGCGGGTGGCGGCGGCAGACTCGGCGCGGCTCATGGTGGCCGAGTTTATGTTGACACCGTCATCTGAACGAGTACCTTCGTTGAGATGACGGTGTCAACTGAAATCGGTGAGCTGGCGATCGTGACCGGTGCGTCCACCGGAATCGGCGCGGCCACGGCACGTGAACTGGCCCGTCGGGGGTTCCATGTCCTCGCTGGTGTCCGGCGCGACCGGGACGCCGACGCAATCCGGGGGCCAGGAATCGAACCGCTGATCATCGACATCACCAACGCGGACCACATAGAGGCGCTCACCGCCCGGGTGCACGGGTACCCCAAGGGAACCCCGGTGCGGGCGCTGGTGAACAACGCCGCGATCCAGGCCAACGTACCGATCGAGGTCTTTGCGATCGACGAGTGGCGAAACATGTTCGAGGTCAACCTCTTCGGCCAGGTCGCCGTCATCCAGGCACTCCTGCCCGCCCTGATCCGCAGCAGGGGCCGGGTGGTCAACATCAGCTCCGTCGGCGGCAAGGTCGCGATGGCCACCTACGGTCCTTACGCGGGCACGAAGTTCGCGCTCGAAGCGGTCAGTGACTCCCTGCGACGTGAACTCGCTCCGTCCGGTGTCCAGGTGGTCGTCGTCGAACCGGGCGCCGTGCGAACGGAAATGCTCGGCAGGGCGATCGCCACGGCCGATGGGCTGGTGTCGGCAATGACGCACGAGCAGAGTCGGCGCTATGGCCCGCTGGTGCGTGCCGTCACCGCGCAGGCGGTGTCGTCCACCAACTCGGGCCTGCCTGCCGAGGCCGCCGCCAAGGTGATCGCCAAGGCAGTGGTGGCGCGAAAGCCGCGCACCCGCTACACCGTGGGCCGCGACGCCGCGCTGATCACCCGCATGGTTCGGCTCCTGCCCGACCGGACGCTCGACCGCGTGCTGGCCGCCGCTCTGCGTCCCCACTTTCCCAAGGACAGCGTCACGAGCCGTCGGTGATTGGCGCTCAACGCCGCGGAGCACTAATTTTCCTGGGGTGATGTCCTCAGCTGCTGATGCAGTCGCGCGATGGTTCGCCCCCTTCTTGACGGTTGCGGCCGTCGCCGCTTTTGGTCTTGTCGCGGCACCGGAGGTGCGCCTGGCCTCTGAAGGCAACCCGTTGGCAGGAGCCCCGTTCTACGTCAACCCCACGTCGGCGGCCATGCGCGCCGCGCAGAGCGCCGATCCGCCGAGTCCGGAGTTGACCGCCGTCGCCAACACCTCGCAGGCGTACTGGATCGTCCCTGGCTCGTCAGCGTCGACGGTCGCGAAGTACGCCGGTGACGCCGCGGCCGCCGGCGCCATCCCGGTTTTCTCGATCTACGGAATCCCACACCGCGACTGCGGCAGTTACGCCGCGGGTGGTATCGGTTCGGGCGACGCGTACCGCGGCTGGATCGACGGCATCGCTGCGGACATTGGCCCCGCGCGGGCGGCGGTCGTCCTCGAACCCGACGCGCTCGCGATGGCCGACTGCCTGTCGGGTGACCAGCGCCAGGAACGTTTCGACTTGATCCGCTACGCCGTCGACACGTTGAGCCGCAACCCGGGCACCGCCGTGTACGTCGACGCCGGCCACTTGCGCTGGCACAGTGCCGAAGAAATGGCGGGCAGGCTGAATCAGGCCGGTGTTGGCAACGCGCGGGGTTTCAGCCTCAACACCGCGAACTTCTTCACCACCGAGGACGAAATCGGTTACGGCGAGGCGATTTCCGGGCTCACGAACGGGAAAAACTACGTCATCGACACGTCGCGCAACGGCGCAGGACCCGCGCCGGACTCCCCGCTCGACTGGTGCAACCCCAGCGGCAGGGCGCTGGGCACCCCGCCCACCGCGGATACCGCAGGCCCGCACGCCGACGCCTACCTGTGGGTCAAACGTCCCGGCGAATCCGACGGTTCATGCAATGGCCATCCGCCTGCGGGCACTTTCGTCAATTCGTACGCCATCGAGCTGGCCCGCAACGCGGGCTGACCCCATGACCGCAACGCTCGTCGCGAAGAGCGTGGCAGGCGGATTCGCCCATCGCACTCTCTTCGAGAGCGTCGACGTCACCGTTGCGCCGGGCGATGTGATCGGAGTCGTCGGCGCCAATGGCGCAGGCAAGAGCACACTGCTGCGGATCCTGGCCGGGGATCTCGACCCGCTTGATGGCACGGTCAGCATCGCGCCTGCCGACGCGTTCGTCGGCTGGCTGCCGCAGGAGCATGAGCGAGTACCCGGGGAAACCGTGGCCGCGTACATCGCGCGCAGGACGGGGTGCACCGAAGCGACGCTGGCCATGGAAGCAGCGGCAGCGGCTCTGGCAGAACCGGATCAGAGCACCGCGCAGGCGGATCCTGCTCTCGCCTACTCTGCGGCGCTGGATCACTGGCTCGCTACCGGTGCGGCGGACCTCGACGAGCGGCTGCCTGCGGTGTTGGCCGACCTCGGGCTCGACCACGATGCGGTGCGGCCGGAGTCGAGCCTGATGAGTGCCTTGTCTGGCGGGCAGGCGGCGCGGGTGGGATTGGCGGCACTGGTGCTGTCGCGATTCGACATCGTCCTGCTCGATGAGCCGACCAATGATCTCGACCTCGACGGGCTTGCCCGCCTCGAGCAGTTCGTCACTGATCTTCGTGGTGGTGTGGTGCTGGTGAGCCACGACCGAGAGTTCTTGGCCCGCACCGTGACCCGGGTCCTGGAACTGGATCTGGCCCAGAACACCACCACCGTGTTCGGGGGCGGATACGAGAGTTACCTCGAAGAGCGGGAGGTCGGCCGCCGACACCGGCGCGAAGAATACGAAGAGTTCGCCGACAAGAAGGCCGACCTCGTGGCGCGCGCACGCACTCAGCGGGAATGGTCCAGTCAAGGTGTCAGGAACGCGATGCGCAAAGCTCCGGACAACGACAAGAACCGGCGACGCGCGGCCACCGAGTCCAGCGAGAAGCAGGCTCAGAAAGTCCGCCAGATGGAGAGCCGGATCGCCCGCCTCGAGGAGGTCGCCGAACCGCGCAAAGAGTGGACACTCGAGTTCACCATCGGAGCCGCGCCGCGATCGAGTGCGGTCGTCGCGACACTGGACAATGCCGTTGTGCGGCAAGGTGAATTCGTCCTGGGGCCGGTGTCGTTACAAGTCGATGCCGGCGAGCGGATCGGTATCACCGGCCCCAATGGGGCGGGAAAGTCGACGTTGTTGCGTCTGCTGCTCGGTCGCCGTCGGCCGGACGAGGGCCGCGCAAGCCTGGGCGCCAACGTCGCTATTGGCGAAATCGACCAGGCGCGAGCAGATTTCACCGGTCCTGGCCGGCTCGTCGATCGCTTCGAGCAGCTTGTGCCGTCATGGCCGACCGCCGATGTGCGAACCCTTCTTGCGAAGTTCGGGCTTGGCGCCGACCATGTGGAACGCTCGGTCGACGCGCTCTCACCCGGCGAGCGAACTCGCGCCGGCCTTGCGTTGCTGCAGGCCCGTGGCACGAACGTGCTGGTTCTCGATGAGCCGACCAATCATCTCGATCTCGCCGCCATCGAGCAGCTCGAGCAGGCGCTCGAAACCTATGACGGCGCACTGTTGCTGGTGACGCATGACCGGCGGATGTTGCAGAACATCCGGCTCGATCGCTCGTGGCTGGTTGACGATGGTCATGTCACACCGGGAGCAGGTGCTTGATCGTGACGTGGTGCCGCTCACTCAGCCGCTGGGCGATCAACGAGCGGTGGCAGGCCTGCGCGTCGCGCTCGACACAGAGCAGAGCCGCGGTCCCACTGCGCGGCAGGGCCGACACGATCGGCACGAGGTCGGCGTGGTCGAGGATCTCGGTGGTGTAGCGGCGGGTGTACTCGGCGGCGAGTTCGTGACGCGAGCGCTTGCCGACCCCTTGGCGGTCATCCTCGGCGTACTGAAGGTGGCGCAGTTCGGTGGTGGGGGCGAGTTCGGGGTGGTGCTCGTAGGCGATCCCGGCCTCGGCGAGGGCTGACTGCAGGCGGCGGGAGTTCGCCCAGGCGTACTCGGGTCCGCGGACACCGCGGCGCTGGCGGACGTCGAGCAGCAGAAGGACGTTGGCGTCCCGAAGTCGCTGCAGGAAGGACTCCGCATCGAAGCCGTAGACACCGACCGTCACCACCCTGATGCTCGCCACCAGACGGCTGAGTTATCCGGGCGCCTGCGTGCACATCGTGCCGCGCGCGGCGTTCACGAGCCCGGCGGCCTGATCGGGGCTCGCGCCGTACTGAGCCGCGGTTGAACCGATGACGCCTGATGCGGGCTGGCCGGTGTAGAGCAGTCGGCATGCCTGCTTGCCTGCCAGTAGGAGCTGGTCGTCGTTACCGGGAAAGTTGCCGCGAACAGCGTTGAGGTAGTTGATGTCGTCGGAGGTCAAGGGCAAGGGCCAGGCGGCCGCCGGCGAGGCCGCTGCCCCCAGCATTGCTCCGGCCACCACTGCGGTCGCGAAAACACGGACGGTCCGTCGGCCTCTGTGCATGGTGTTGTGCCCCTTCTGAACGCGCCGGGTAGCCGCGCCACCCGTAGATCGACCCTAAGCGGCGGCGCGCACCACTTCGTACACAAATTTTGCTCCGGTTCGACCGTCTGGACGACCACGACCAGGTAGGTGTCGCCGCCGGCCTCGCACCGCACTGGGTGCAGAACTTGGCGGTGACGCTCACCTCCGCGCCTTGCGTTGTGCACGCCACGCCCGCCAACGTCATGTCATTCGGCTGCACTTACTTGATTCCGACCACCATCGAGTCCGGACCTACCAAGTGTTCGACATACGTTTCGCTGAAACCCGTTTCGGCCATCCAGGCGCGGCAGTCCGCGCCTGTGTAATCGAAGCCAAGCCCCTCGATCAACATGTTGAGACTCATCAGGAGTCCAAATGCGTTCTCGCGCCGGTCGTCGTCGATGATCGCGTCATAGACGATGAGCGAACCGCCGTCGGGCAACGCGGCGTAGGCCTTTTCTAGGAGCATGCGCTTCTCGTCTAGGTTCCAGTCATGAAGGATGTGGCCCATGATGAGCACGTCAGCGCGCGGCAACGGATCGGTAAAAAAGTCGCCGGGTGTAAAGCTGAGGCGGTCGGCGACCCCGGACCTGGCTGCATAAGCGTCGAAGATCGGCTGCACTGGAGGTAGGTCGAAGCCGCCGCCGGTCAAGTGCTCGTGTGCGAGCGTGATCGCGACCGCAACGGCACCCTCGGAGCAGCCAATGTCGATCACGCTGCCGTAGTCGCGCCAAGGAAACTTGGCTGCGATCGCTCCGCCCGCGGCGGCGCTAAGCCCGGTCATCCCGCGGGCGAATTGGGCCAGCCGTTCGGGGTCGGCGTAGAGCGTTGCGAAGAAGTCGTCTCCGCTTTTCGCTTCGTTCTGTGGCTCCCCGGTCCGCAGCGCCTCCGTCAGCGATCCCCAGAACGGATATAGGCGAGCGTTGGCCATTTCCAACATTCCGCCGATGTAGCTGGACTTCGCCGAGTCCAGGAAGAGGTCGGTCGCCGCAGTGTTCGAGTATCGACCGTTGTCACGCGCGAGCATTCCGAGCGCGACTAGGGCGTCGAGGAAGTCTCTCGCGCTCCGCGGATGAAGGCCGAGGCGCCCGCGTAGCTCCTCTGCGTCCAGCGGGCCAGACTCGCTGATCACCGTGTACAACCCCAGCTCGACCGCGCTCAGTAGCGTCTTCGAGCCCCAGAATCCCAGGCCCAGCTGCATGATCGCGTCCGGCGTCAGTTGCTCTGCCGGCTCCGGAGTTGTTGGGCTCAGCGGTTTGCTCATCGGGCACCTACCGGTAAACAGCCGTCGTGGGCGATCGCGCGCCTTGCACCGTTGGTACCGATATCGGCTGAGGTGGACGTGGTCGTGGGCATGAGGGTTCCTCCCGGTGATGCGGTGGCGTCCAGCTTCCGCCGCGAGGTCCGCGTCGGTCCATCCCAGATTCCTGGGTCGCTCCGCCGGACCTGAGCCCAGGATTCTGGGACAGAGATCGCCGTAGCCACAGCACTCCACGGCGCGGTGGCTGTCTGATGCAGACCAAGCGACTCACCAATTCAATCCGGGTGCGGCTCAGTGGTTTGTAGGCGCGGCGTGTAATGGTCGAAGAACAGGCGGGCGACGAGTTCGCCGCGTGAGCCGGTGCCGGTCTTGTCGAAGATCGACTTCAGGTGGTCTTGGATGGTGTAAGCGGACAGGTGCAGTCGCTGACCGATGTCGTTGGTTGAAAAGCCTTGTGCGACGAGTTCGGTGACGCGTCGTTCGCGGTCGGTGAGCCCGTATGCGTCGGCGATCAGCGGTGCCAGCTCCGCCGGGTGGGACCCTTCCATTAACACCGCGACCGAGGAGTCCGAACCGTCGCCCAGAACCGACCCTCGCAAGGTGACCCAATTCCCTTTGATGGTGTGAACGCGCGCGCGGGCGAAGGTGTCGGACCGAGGCTCCCGGTCGGGATCACTCTGATGATCGCTGGCGATGCGCCGAGCCCGTGCTGTCACGGCAAGCACGGCAAACGGCAAGTCCGCGCCCGGCGTGTCACCCGCGGCGAGATCGGCGAGCCAGTGCTCGGCTCCCGCGGTAGCCGACTCGACGGAATTGTCCGGCGCGAGTACGACGACGCCGGTCTCGCGCTGGTCGCCAGTCGCCACCTCATCGAGGACGGCGGCGCGCCGCAGGCCCTCGGCCAAGAGTGGAGCGAGCGATGCCAGGAAGCCGACCTCCGAGGGTCCGAAACGGGGGCGCCCTGACTCCCGTGCCAGGATCAGGTCGCCCCAGGCCCCGATGGAATCGGAGCACACGACGCGAAGCTCGTCGTCGTATCCAAGTGGTCGGCGGAGCTCGCGATAGCGGATGCTCTGTTCGAGATCACCCTGTGTCGCCTCGCTGAGACTCGCGGCGCGGCGACCCTGTCGAGCCATGGCACGAAACTTGTTGAAGTCCGGCTCCCGCAGCTCGATTTCGATGAACCGCGACGACAATTCCTGATAGACGCCGTTACTGAGTTCGACACGGCCTTCGAGAAAATGGCTGGTGGGGAGCAGGGTCGCGGGATCGACAGTCAGCAGACCGACCGCGTCGAACCCGACCGCTCGCTCGAGGACCCGCTTCACTTCCTGGGCGAAGACATGCACCCCGGTCGTGCGGTGGACGATCCGGACGATCTCATCGCGGGCGCGGGCCCGCCTCACAGCAGCCACGTCTTCGACAACGGTTCAGAGGGAGCGCGGGTTCAGTATCGAGGAAATGAACTCCCAGAGATATGGGATCGATGCCGTCGCCGACCTGTCGCATGGTGCCGAGAGGTACGAAAACGCTCACGAAACGGAATCAACCATGAACCGAGGAGGGATCGTGGTTTCGGATGTGGTGATCGTCGGAGGTGGGCCGACCGGGTTGATGCTGGCCTGCGAGCTGAGCTTGGCCGGGGTGCGTCCGGTTGTGCTGGAACGGCTCGCGCAGCCCCCCGACGAGATCCGTGCGAACGGGTTGGTCGGTCAGGTGGTCCGGATGCTCGACCGGCGAGGCCTTTATCAGCGGCTGACCGGGGATTCCGCGTTTCCCCAGCCGGCCCCGACGTTCTTCTTCGGCGCACTGCCTCTGGATCTGGTCACCCTCGACGACAACCCTCTCTATCTTCTGCCGGTGCCGCAGCCGCGCATTCAGCACGTGTTGGACGAGCGTGCCGCCGAGTTGGGGGTGGCAGTGCGCCGGGGTCATGAGCTCACGGGTCTGTCACAACACGCCGATGAGGTGATCATCGACGTCAACGGTCCCCAGGGCCGCTATGAGATGCGCTGTCGCTACCTCGTGGGGGCCGACGGTGGCCGCAGCACTACCCGCCGGTTGGCCGGTATCGGTTTTCCCGGCGCGACAAACGACGACGTGGTGTTGCGCACCGTCGAGGGTGCGGTGCCCGCCGACCTGGTCGACACCGCCGCCGGTGGGCTGAATGTGCCTGGGTATGGTCACATCCCGCCGTACACGCAACAACGCACCGACACCGGGTTCTTTGCCTTCGGGAACCTACCGTCACGTCTTCCGCTGATGGTCACCGTTGAGTGGATGGCCGACGGCATCGACGATTCGCTTCCGCTCACCCTTGGCGAGTTCCGCGAGAGCGTCCGTCGAGTGCTGGGCGCCGACCTGCCCCTGCAGCCGCCGGCGCATCGGCTCACCCGCTCGACCGGTGTCAATACCCGTCTGGCCAACCGTTTCTGCAATGACCGCCTGTTGTTGGTGGGCGATGCCGCCCACGTTCAATTCGTGCTCGGCGGACCGGGACTCAACGTGGGCCTGCAGGATGCGATCAACGTCGGTTGGAAACTCGCGGCGTCGATACGCGGCTGGGCGCCGCGACGCCTGCTGGAGACCTACACCGCCGAGCGGCGTCCGGTCGCGCGCCGGGCGGCCATGCACACCCAGGCACAGCTGGCCTTGCTCGCACCCGGTGCCGAGGTCACCGCGCTGCGGGAACTGTTCACCGAGCTCGTCGGCGACGTGCACACCGTCGCCTACATCGCGGACCTGCTGGCCGGCGCTGACGTTCACTACGACATGGGCGTGGCCGATGCCTCCCCGCTCGTCGGCCGCTGGGCCCCGGACCTGGTCCTCGACACCGGTTGCGGCACGCTGCGGCTGGCGGAGCTGACCAGGACCGCCCGGCCACTGCTACTCGACTTCACGGAAAACGCCTGCTACGCAAACGAAGTCGATGGGTGGCGGGACCGCGTCGACACGGTCACCGGTACCGCGCGCGACTCGCCCGCGTGCGCCCTGCTGTTGCGCCCGGACTGCTACGTCGCCTGGGCCACCGACACAGCACGGCCAGATCCAGCAATTCGGGAATCGCTGCGCGCCGCACTCATCACCTGGTTCGGAGAGCCACACGACCACCGCCGAGCCGGGGGGGACTGAATCCCAGAAACATGGGATGGATGTGGTCACCGACATGTCGAACGGTGTAGAGAGCGAGGCAATTCCCCGCGAAGGAGTCGAGCGGTGACAGTGTGCAGGTTTCAAACCTCGTCCGAACATTCAACTTCGCTGGGGCCCGTCCGCTACCAGCGCTGCATCTGCGGGCGCTTCCGGGTGCTGCTGGACTCTGAGGTGTTGGCGGAGGGCCCGTCGGCGGCTCTCCACGCCAACCGTATTTCCGCATCGCGTTGACGCGCTGGCCTAAGGTGCGAGCGGCGGGGCGAGGATGGTGATGCCGTGGCGAGCCGCTGTCTCGGTAAGTGCGGCAAGGTTCGGCGGTATGGCGGGTTCGGGGGGCAGAGTGAGTGTCTGGGCGGGCTCACCGACCTCGGCTGCGAAGTGCTCGAATCCGCCGGGGTTGTGCAGTGTGAGAAAACGTGCGGTGGCTGAGGTGACGACGTACGCGTGGCGAATTCCCTTCGGCAGCACCGCGACCGTTCCGGGTCCGGCGGCGTGCTCGTCGTCGCCGACCATCACCCGCAGGTCGCCGTCAAGCACGACAAAGGTCTCGTCCTCATGGTTGTAAATATGGACGGGACTGGCGTTGCCGCGCCGGGCGAGGTTGTCAGCTAAGGAGAAGGCGCCGCCGGTCTGCTCGCCGCTGAGGCGCAGCTGGGACAGCGCACCCAGGAACCAGATGGCTGTCTGGGTGTCCTGGCTAGAGATCACGCCATGGGTCACGGGCGCGATGGGCTGAGGCATGGCTGCTATCAATTGGCGTCCGTCAATCGCACTCACGAGCACGCGCCGCTCACATTCGCCCTATCGTCGCGCGCACAAGTCGGCAGTGATCGGGCCAGCGAAGCTCACCCAGCGCCGCCCCGCAACGCTCGGACCTAATTGAACAAGAAGGACAGGGGCGACGAGTACGAACCGTAAATCCGCGGCTCAACTCGCGGTTGTTCCGTGTGGACCTCGGCATTGCCTGGGCTTTGGCAGATGGTGGAGCCGCCCCCGTCGGAACATGTACGTGCGCTTGCCGCGACAGCACTCGGCGCTGCGCCGATCACGGTTGCGAGAGCCGCCGCCGCGAACAACGCTGCGACACTGCGCGTTTTGTCAGCCGGTTCAGCGGCGTAGGGCCAGGCCGGGGTTCAAAGAGTTTTGAAAACTTTCGTCCTTATCTACCTGCGCCGTCACCGACGTTGGCTGGTGTGAGGTGCCGGTGTTAGCAAGGAGGTGCGGTTCTATGTGCGGGGCCCGGTGCTCCGGCATCCTGGTGAGTCCCCAATGTGATTGCAGCCGTTGGACACTCACGCGATACCTGCGCACAGCTCGGTGCACGAATTTTGGCCTGCACATCACCGCGGTTAGGCCGCCGTTTCCGTTTGCGGCAGCACCTCGAGCCCCGTGAGGATCGTCTCGGCATCGTGCTCGTACTTCGCGTCGCCAGGCACGGTGGTCTGAACGACCGCGACGAGGTAGGTGTCGCTACCGGACTCGGTCACCACCAGCAGGTTGGTGGCCTGTTCGGCGGGCGCCCCGTAGGTGATGGTCGTCGACGGCAACCCGCATACGGTGCCCGCAGTCGTCGTCAGGTCGGTCGGCATGCCTTCTTCACCGAGCATCCGCGCCAGGTGGGTCTCGAAGTCGTCGAAGATCGTCTGAGGGGCGGCATCAGGCACACGCTCGACCATGACGGCGGTGGTGTGGTGAATTGGCCCATTGCCGCTGTTTGCAATGGCGAATCGGATGGTCCCGTCCACGCTCTCGACCTCGGCGCTGCGCTCCCAACCCTCCGGCTCGGGAATGCGCATCTGCGGTTCGGCGCCGCTGGTCGGGATTTCCACCATCGGGGCACCGACACCGGCGCAGGGGCCTAGGTCAGCCATCACGACGGTGCCAGGAGTGACGTTCGTACACGCAGCCACGGATCCGGCCAGCACCGCTGCGAGGATGGCTGTCCTGACTACCTTCTTCTTGCGGGTGGGGGTGGTGTTCATGGGATGCTCCTTCGCCTTGCGGCGGCCCTGGCTGAGCCGCGCTCACAGGTAAGAGCAGCCACCCCCGTCCTCGATGACACTTTTTCGACGACTTTTCTGCAGAAGTTGAACGGAGGGGCGTGTGAGCGCCGTTCAATTCTGTTACCGGCAACCAACCGGCGTGACCCGAGAGGACGAAGCGACTGTGGTCACATCGAACGATGTGAGGCGAGCGGCCATTCGCGCCGCCGCGGTGCTGGCGCTGTGCGTGTCACTGGCCGCCTGCACCGGCGAAGAGGCGCCGACCGAGAATTCCGCTGCCGCGGTCGGCAATCCGGACGCATGCAAGCAGGTCGACGCCCCGATGCAGGACATCCCGACCAGCGATACCGAACCTCAGATGCGCATTCCACAGCCGCCCGGCTGGGAACGCAGCACCGAGTTCGACAACGACATCACCCGATTCGCCCTGCTAGGCAGCGATTCGTCGGCTCCCCAAAACATCGTCACTGTCAGCCTCGGCATATTGCCCGAACCCGCCGACGGGGATATGCAGACGATCCTCGACGACCTGAAGACTGAGATGATCACGGTGCTCGACGCGAACGACATGAGGACGAACTACGTGACGACCGCGACCACGGTATGCGGTCAGCCCGCCAGGGTGCACACCAGCGAGGGATCGCTTCCTGGCCGCACTGTCACCGGATTGCACGTGGTCACCCAGCACGAAGGCAACGTCTATTGGGCCCAGGTTGTGGTCGGCATAAAGCCAGACAACTCCACGTACAAGCGTGAGGCCGACACGATCGTGTCGGGGTTTCAGATGGTGCCGCCACGGCCTGATGCGTGAGCCTAGGCAAACCCCCGGGCCTTGCCTGCGGCCCTGCGACCTGCTCCAATAGTGAGACCTGCCGGGTAGGGAGCAATGACCGCAGAACCCAACTGGGACACCATTGACGCGCGCACCGACGCGGAACTGGTGTCTGGCTCGATGGCAGGCGACAAATCCGCGTTCGCCCAGATCTATGACCGCTACGCGGACCGCCTCTACGACTTCTGCGTGGGAATGCTGCGTGATTACGACGCGGCGGCCGACTGCGTCCAGGAGACGTTCTGTGTCGCCGCGACCCGGCTGCATCAGTTGCGGGAGCCGGACAAGCTGCGCCCGTGGCTGTATTCGGTGGCCCGCAACGAAGCATTGCGCCGGCTTCGGGAACGTCGCCGCGAGACTCCGGCGGAGGAACTGCCCGACGTCCAGTCAGATGACGCCGGCCCCGACACCCTGTCCGCCCGCACCGAGCTCGCGGACCTGATCGCCGAGGTCGCCGGTGGGTTGTCGGACCGCGACCGCGCACTTCTCGACTTGACCTTTCGTCACGGCATGGACGGCAGCGAGCTGGCCGATGCGCTCGGGGTCAGCCACACCAACGCCAACACGATGGTGCACAGGCTGCGGCGGACCATCGAACGTTCCCTCGGCGCGCTGCTGGTGTCCCGCCGCGCCGCGAACACCCCTGGCGCATGCGCGGAGCTGCGTGAGATCCTCGCGGGCTGGGACGGGCAGTTCACCGTGCTCATGCGCAAACGCGTTTCGCGCCACATCGAATCGTGCCGGACGTGCGACGAGGAACGCCGCCGATTGGTCAGCCCAGCTGCATTGCTCGGCGCCGCACCGATTTTCGTTCCCGCGCCGCAATGGCTGCGGGAAAGGACCCTCAGCGACGTCCAACTCACCTCCCACGGCAGCGCCATCGACCGAGCGAGCGCAGGCTCACGGCGTCGCGCACGAATGTTGTTGGCCGCAGTGTTGATCGCCGTGCTCGGTGCCTGTGCCGGGCTCCTGCTGTCCTGGATGAACCGGTCGCCCATCTCGATCATCCCGACCGAGGCGGACGAAACATTGCCTGAGCCCACTGTCCAGACACCCGCGCCGATCAACCCCACACCGCGAAGCCAAGCGCAGCAGCCGGAAACGCCTGTGCAGACTTTCGCGCCGTCGCCGCCACCGGCGGACGTCGCACCACCGGTTGTCGTTCCGCCGCAGTGGGTTCCGCCGTCCGAGGCGCCTCAGGAGGAGCCGCCATTATCGCCACGGGTTCTGCCGTCCAAGCCGCCGATGTCGTTCAGCCCCACGGTGATTGCTACGCCACCGGTGCCGCCGCCAAGCGGCGATGGCGGCGGAAGCGGCGCCGGCGGACCTGTTGGAGCCGGTGGCCCTTAGTTGGATAGCCGAAAATGGTGCTAAGGCGCCATCCACAGGCACATGCCATTTGCCAATCCGGCGCGCCGTCGTCATCTGCTCACGGTCCGGGACCTGAGTAGATGTTGAAACCGAACTGCTCCAATGGTTGCAGCACTGGCGACTCACCCATGCCGGTTTCCGGATCGGTAACCCTAACGTCGGAGAAGGTAGCGAAGGCCTGGAGCTGGCCGCGGTCGAATGCGAACGCATACCACTTATAGCCATCGTTAACGAGGTCGACCTGCATGGGCAGTTCTGAAGGGAAGCGCGCAATCGTGATGTTGAGATACTCACCATTCGGCTGAACTCGTGCCTCACAGATCGCGAGCGCGGTCGCATGGGGCATTCGCTCGTATGGGGTTCGCAGTTCGTACACCGGCGGCTCGCACACCGCGGCAACCCAGTCAGCCGGCCACTGGCGCACCCGGTTGATCGATGCCCACTCGTCGCCCGGGGGCAGCGGACTACCCAGGCTCACCGCTGCCCGTTCACGCGGTAGCCGGTCTGCCAGTGATCGGACTAGTGCGATGTTCACGACGATCGCGATGACCATGACTATCGCTCCGGCGACCGCGGCGCCAACAACCAGCAATCGGACGCGCGTTCTCCCCGACGGACGCGACGTCGGTGATGACGACTCATCAAGCATCGAAACCCACCTGTCGTATAGCAATCATGATGGACCCCGAGACGCTCTCCAGGCCATCAGTTGTCGCGGGGGAGTCATGAATTGGTTACGTTGCGAATGTGCCGACGGTGCAGGTTCGCACAGGGGCGGTCGATGACGGTGCCGAGATCATCGACCTATTGGCCAGCGCAGTAGGCGACCGCGGCAAGCGACTCGACGCGGCCGTTCACCGGTATCGGCACAACCCCGCGGCAGCGCTACTCGTAGCTGTGCTCGATGAACAGATCGTGGGCGTCGTCGGATATGCCGTCGGCGGTTCTGAGGTCACTGTCCTGCACATCGCGACAGCGGAATCTGTGAGGCGGCAAGGGATCGGGACCCGGCTACTCGCCGCAGTCGACGAAACCACGGGCCATCGCCTACCGCTAGTGGCAGAGACCGACGAGATGTCGATTGCCTTCTATGACGCACTCGGTTTCGTAGTCGAGTCCCTGGGTCACAAGTACCCGGGTGTGGAACGGTTTGAAGTGCGCCGAGCTTGCCCGATCTGGTACCCAGCGCATCAAGTCTCTCCAAATTGTTTAGCCCGGACCGGTGAGCACATTGGCGTACGGTTTTCGGCTTGAAAGTCGTACCTGGATGAGCGCTCGGACACGGCGACGGATAACTAGAGCCCGATCGCGATCGGCGTCTCGGGCGGGCCATCGGTTAGCAAGGCGCGCAAGAGAGTCGGCAGAGCTCGCGGGGAGAACAGCACGCCCAGCGCATGGGCCGACTCGATCTCGGCAAGGGTCCACCAGCGCTGGTCGAGGATCCCCTCGCCGTCAGGGTGGCCCGCCGCGCTCGCAGGGACGCCGCTGATCGGATCGAAGGCCTCGGTGTGGACGACGAAGTAGTGATTGCGGACGCCTGCATAACCAAGGTCCTGCATCTCAGGAAAGTCGACGGTCTGGATCCACACGAGCCGGGGCGCGTGGTCAGCGGTGATCACCAGGCCGACCTCCTCGTGCAGCTCGCGGGTCAGCGCCTGCAGGAGGTTCTCGCCCTCCTCGATCCCACCACCAGGTCCGACCCACACCGTGTCGCCGTCGCCGATGCGGTGCTGGGCGAGCAGAACCCGATCACCGTGGACCAGCAGGCCTCGGCAGGAGTGACGGAGCGGCAGGTCGGACATCGGGTCGACGATATCGAGTCGCAGTAGCGACTTCCATTTGCCCTCAACAACTTCCAGTGCTGCACCCGTGCATCAATTCTTACCTTTTGGTAAGTAGCGCACCAAAAAGTGGGTACTTGCGGCGTCGGCGGTGCTCCATAGTGTTGACCACACAGGAGTCTCACGCCAACAGGAGGAACCCCCGACGATGTCGCTCGCGACGCCGACAGTCCAGCCGTCAGACGGCGAACAGGAACGCACGGCGCTGAAGTTCGGTGTGATGCTCTATCCCGACGGGGCGCTTCTCGATCTGCCCCGCCAGTTCCGGTGGATGGAGGACTTGGGCTTCGATCAGGTGGTCGTGCCCGATCACAGTTCGGACCTTCGCGACCGCGGCAAGCCGTGGTTCGACGGCTGGAGCGTGCTGCCGTTGGCTGCGGCCGCCACCGAGCGCATCCGGATCGGCACGCTGGTCAGCAATCCCATCTTGCGCCCCGCCGCCACGCTGGCGCGTCAGGCGCTGACCGTCGATCACCTTTCCGGTGGGCGTCTAGATCTCGGTATCGGTGCGGGACTCTTCGATTGGGACCACCACGCTGTCGGTGAAGAGCCGTGGCCGCCGAAGGAGCGTGCGGGCCGATTCGCCGACTACGTCGCCATCCTCGACGGCATCTTGCGCGGGCGAGGTGAGCCGTTCACTTACCCGGGCGAGTGGCTGCAGGCGCGCGATGTGGCGACGGTCCCCGGTGCCGTGCAACGCCCTCGCCCGACACTGATAACTGGCGGCCAGTCACCCACGGTGCTGCGGGTGACCGCCGAGCGCGCCGACGTCTGGAACACCATCGGCCCGATCGTCGATGACCCCGATGAGATCCTGACAACCACCGCGCGGCAGAACGTGAAGCTCGACGATCTGTGCAGGGCGGCCGGGCGCGACCCCAAGTCGGTGCGGCGCTCGTTCACGCCCTTCGGACCGTGGGACTTCTGGAACAACGACGTGTCTCTGGAGGAAGTCGTCGAGCGGTTCACCGCCATCGGCATGACGGAGTTCATCTTCGAACTGCCCCCGCCGGAGCGCATGAGCGAATTCGAACACGTCGCAACAGAGGTGATTCCGCTCCTTCGTCGATCGGGGTAAGCCCAGAACTTTCGTTGATTGTTCGTTTAATCAACGATACGCTAGCCCCGTGACCCGGCAGGAGCAGGCTCAGCGACGGCGGGAGCAGTTCATCGACGCCGCTCTGACGGTCTTTGCGGCCAAGGGCGTCGACGGAACATCCATCAAGGACATCGCCAAGGCCGCATCGGTGACACCCGGCCTGCTCTATCACTACTTCAGCAGCAAAGAGGCGTTGGTCGCTGTCGTTCTCACCGAGCGCGGGTTCACGCCCCAACTGCGTGCGATGCTCACCGAGCGAGCAGACGAACCCGTGGCTGTGGTGCTGCCGGAGATGGTGCGGGCCTTCGATCGGATGCTCGCCGCCAACGCCGACTTGGTGTCGGTGTTCTTCGCGATGAGCCACGCCAACGCCACCGCAGGCGGGGCGATGCAGGAGTTTGTGGCCGCGGGCCAGAATCTTCTCGAGACCTACCTGACGTCGCGCGCCGCGGTTGGCGAGATCGATCCCGAACTCGTCGAGATCGCCGCCCGGACATTGTTCGCCGCGGTGGCGATCGGGCACAAGACGGGCCAGCGCGTGGAGCCTGACGACCTTGTGCACCTGATTCTGAACGGTCTCATCCGCGAATAGGAGCGTCGAGTCAAATGGTGATGGAATCCGCACAGTGCTGCGTAATCGGCGGCGGCCCTGCAGGCATGATGGCCGGCATCCTTCTGGCCCGCCAGGGCGTCAAAGTGATTGTGGTGGAAAAGCATCCCGATTTCCTGCGGGACTTCCGCGGTGACACGATCCATCCGTCCACCCTCGAGCTGATGCATGAGCTCGGCTGGGCCGACGAGTTTCTCAACCTACCGCACACCCGCATGTCCGACGTCACGGTCAGAATGGGCGGATCCGCGGTCACGTTCGCCGACTTCCGCAAGCTAAAGGTGCATCACCCATTCATCGCGTTCGTTCCGCAGTGGGATTTCCTGGACTTCCTCGCAGACAAGGGGTCGACGCTGCCCAGCTTCCACCTGATGCGAAGCACCGAGATGACCGATCTGGTCATCGAAAATAACCGGGTGACAGGCATTCTCGCCAGCAGTGCCGACGGCGACATCGAGATCCTGGCGGACTTCGTGGTCGCCGCTGACGGCAGGCACTCCACCGCGCGCACCGCAGCGAGTATGCGGCCCATCGCGAAATCCGCTCCCCTGGACGTGCTTTGGTTCCAGCTCCCGAGACGCCCCGACGACGACGTGCCGTTCTTCCAAGGTGGCCGCGGCGTGCTCGTGTCCATCAATCGCGGTGACTACTGGCAGCTCGCGTACGCCATCCCCACCGAGGCGTATGGCGAGTTACGTCAAGCCGGGCTGTCCGCGTTGCAGGACCGCATCGCCGCATTGGCGCCAAGCCTGTGCGACCGGGTCGGACGGATCGACAACTGGGACGCTGTGCAGCAGTTGACCGTTCGGGTGGACCGATTGCCTCGCTGGCATCAGCCCGGACTCTTGTGCATCGGCGACGCGGCGCATGCGATGTCACCGGCCGGCGGGGTCGGCATCAACCTCGCCATCCAGGATGCCGTCGCGACGGCGAATCGGCTGGGGCCGATCCTGGCTGTCGGGGTGCCCTCTGACCGTGACGCGCGGCGGGTTCAGCGCCGACGCGAGCTTCCGGCGCGTATCACCCAGGGCTTCCAGACAGCGATCTTGCGCGACCTGTATCCCCGAAACCTGTCCGACGACACCACCACTCACGTTCCTCCGGTAGTCCGCTTGTTCCGTCTGCTGCCGGCGCTGCGCTACCTTGTCGGTCGTTTCATCGGCCTCGGTGTACGTCCCGAGCATGTCGACAGAAAATAGGGGATCGGCTACTGGCCCACGACGCCGAGGGCACGAGGCCACCAACGACGCAAAAACGCACTGTCCTCTTTTCTGGTGCGTGCCTCCATCGGCTCGCGAATCAGCAGTGAGATCAACATGCGCGCGTAGAGCTCAGCAGCGTCGTCCATGGTCGCGCGCAGTGCCTGCGACAGTTCGGCGACAGGTTCCAACGCCTGGCGGGCGAACCAGAGCTCATCGCGGCTCAGCGGTCCCCGGATGACATCTTCGATCGCGAAGTGCGTGTCCATCGCGGGCTCGTTGCGCAGGTCGTACACGGCGTAGATCAAGGCTTCGACCGCGCGCTCGCTCGCGCTCTCGTACTCGCGGCAATGCTCCTGCATCCGGCCGACTACCCGGCGTATTGCCTGCTGCGCCGCCAAGTCGACCAGTTCGTCGCGGTTTGCGAAATACGCATAAAGCGTCGGCCGTGACACCCCCGCCGTCCTGGCGATCAGCGAGGTACTCGCCCGTGGCGCGCCAACGGTTTCCACGCACCGGATGGCGGCAGCAAGGATGCGCTCGCGCTGTGCGGTCTCACCACTCATATGCTCGTGACTTTACTGCTTGAACACGGGCTGTCAAATATGTCAGACTCGGTGCCGTGATTCTCGAGAACAAGACGATCGTGGTGACCGGGGTCGGCGACGGCCTCGGCAGGGAATGTGCGGCGCGTGCGCTCAGACAGGGCGCGCGGGTGGTTATTGCCGCGCGCAGCCACGACAAGCTGAAGTCGATCGCTGCCGACCTCGACCCGGATGGCCAGCGTGTCGCGGCCGTACCCACCGACATCACCGACCCCGCCTCGTGCGAAGAACTCGCGGCCGCTGCGGCAAGCCGATTCGGAGCGGTTCACGGACTGGTGCAGGTCGCCGCGTACGAGAAGGCCTGGGGCGGACTGCATGACATGAAACCCGATGACTGGCGTAAGGCCCACGAAACCAACGTGCTTGGCGCCTACAACGTGGTGCGCGCGTTGCATCAGCATCTCAAGGCGGCGGGTGGCGGCTCGGTGGTGCTGATCGGCTCACAGTCGATGTTCAAACCGTCGTTGTCCCAAGCCGGCTACGCGTCGACCAAGGGCGCGCTGCTGACCGCGACCTATTACCTTGCCGACGAACTCGGCGTCGACAACATTCGCGTCAACATGGTTGTGCCGTCCTGGATGTGGGGCCCGCCGGTGAAGATGTACGTCGACTACAAGGCGCAGTCGGACGGCGTGTCCCCCGAGGAGGTGCTCGAGGGCATCACCGGGCGATTCCCGCTGCGCAGGATGGCAGAAGACGGCGAGGTCGCGGACACGGTGGCGTTCTTTCTCTCCGACCTATCCAAGGCGGTCACCGGACAACACCTGCAAGTCAACGCTGGGGAGCTATCACGATGAGTAAGCGAATTGTTGTCTGGGGCACCGGGGTCGTCGGCAAGATGGTGATTGCCGAGATCATGCCGCACCCCAAGTTCGAGCTGGTGGGCGTCGGGGTCAGTAATCCCGACAAGGTCGGGCGCGACGCGGGCGACATCTGCGGGATCGAGCGCACCGGGATCACGGCCACCGACGACCTCGAGGCTCTGATCGCGTTGCGGCCGGATGCGGTGGTGCACTACGGACCTACGGGTGCTCACGCGGACGAGAACATCCGGGTGATCGGCGGCTTCCTGCGGGCGGGCATCGATGTCTGCTCGACGGCGATGACCCCGTGGGTGTGGCCCGCGATGAAACAGAACCCAGCCGCATGGACGGAACCGATTGAGGCCGCCTGCCAGGAAGGTGGGGCATCGTGCTTCACCACCGGCGTCGATCCGGGCTTCGCTAACGACCTGTTTCCCATGACGCTGATGGGACTGTGCGGCGAGGTGAAATCGGTGCGTGCCAGTGAACTTCTCGACTACACCGATTACGCGGGTGATTACGAAGAGGAGATGGGAATCGGTCGGCCGCCGGAGTTCAAGGCCATGCTGGAGATCCCCGACATCCTCATAATGGCTTGGGGTGCAACGGTTCCGATGATCGCCAATGCGGTGGGCATCGAGCTCGACGAGATCACCACCACGTGGGATAAGTGGGTCACCGACGTGCCGAGGAACAGCGCCAAGGGTGTGATCGGACCCGGAAACGTCGCAGCGATCAGATTCACCATCAACGGTGTCTACCGCGGGCAGACCAGAATCCAGCTCGAGCACGTCAACCGCATCGGTCTCGACGCGGCGCCGCACTGGCCCGCAGGCAACGACAACGACGTGTACCGGGTCGAGATCGAGGGCTCGCCGTCCATCACGCAGGAGACCGCGTTCCGATTCACCGACGGCAGCGGCCGTGACGCCGCCACCGCCGGCTGCCTTGCCACCGGTCTACGCGCATTGAACGCGGTGCCCGCCGTCAACGCGCTGAAGCCAGGGTGGGTCACCCCGCTGGACCTGCCGCTGATCGCGGGAGAGGGGACGATCCGCTAAGCCCAGTTCAGCGCTTGCGCGCTCGCAACACCTGACGCCCTCGATAGCGGCCGCAGGCAGGACACGCGATGTGACGCGGTTTGATTTGCCCGCAGTCGGGGTTGTCACATCGGGTCAGCTGCGGCAGAGCGATCTTCGACCGCCATCGCGCGCGATGTGCGCGCACGTTAGCTCGGGACTTTTTTCGGAACATTGAACTAGACATGTCGGATCCTGGAATGTGTTGTCGGGCAAAGAAAAAGCCGGATCACCCGCCGGGCAGATTACGGCGGGTGCGGGGCGAGACAGCTAGGACGCGGTGGGCGTCATGCGAGCGTCGACAACCATGCCTGCACTGTATGCGCGAGGGTGGTGGGGCACGCAACCGATTTTCGCCGTCCCGTCACCGGTGCGGGTACATGAGGGGATAATTACGCCAAGCGCGTCCCACCGAGACCGGGCAGGGAGTATGACTCAGCCACCTCCGCAGCGAGGTCCGTGGTCGACACCGCCGCCCGGTGGGTGGCCTGCGCCCCAATACCCACCCAATGTTGGTGGGGCGCAATGGTATCCGCCACCGCCGTGGGTGCCGCCCGTCCGCCCGAAGCGTAATAGGGTCTGGTGGGTCCTGGGCGGGCTGGCGGCAGTGATCGGCGTCGTCTTGGCGGCGGCCATGATCGTGGCGGTCGTGAAGCACCAGATCCCGAAACTGGCTGTGGGTCAATGCGTATCGAGTGACGACTACGCAGCGCTTATCCTGCGGCCCGCCGACTGTGCGAACATCGACGCCGTATACCAGTTCGCAGGCGAGGCCGAGCAGGGGAAATGCCCGGATGGTGAACGCGTCGAGGACGGGGTCTATTTCTACCTCGAGAAGGCCAACACGGAACAACTGTGCTTCGCGCTCAATCTGAGACAGGGCGAGTGCTATCTAATGGATCTTTCGGAGAAGACCATGACTCACGAAGCGTGTGCAGGCGCGCCGGCCCGGGCAAGTTCGACCACTGGCGCGATCAAGGTGCGCGAGCGCATCGACGGCGAGATGGACGAATCCCGCTGCCCCACGGATACCACACCCCTGGCCTACTCCGACCCGGCCAGGCTCTACTGCCTGGAGAAGGCAACCGGCGGCCCGCTGTCGACTTTCTAAGCGCTAGAGCATCATTCCTTTGAGCATCGCCGTGAGCACCCGGCGTACGCGCGGTTCGATCTCGAAGACCGCGTGCGACATCCGCTTGTCACTGCGGTACAGCGCAGCAATTTCCGGGGGTGGGTTGGCCATTTGCCAGAACGCGCCCGACAGTGAGGTCGCGGTGCCGATCACGTCGATGCAGTCCCGTTCGGTGAAGCCGGGCAGAAGCCGTTGCATGATCTCGACGATGGCGTCGACTTCGTGGTGGGTGACGAGCTTGAACGCGCGCACCGCCTCCAGGGACACGTTCCGTTCCAGGTTGAGCGGTGCCTGGGCGAGTAGGTCGCAGAACATGCCGCGGGCGGCCAGCGTCGTGGAGAACGCGGCCGCCACCGTCTCCGCAGAGCCGCGACCCCTCTCCAGCTTCGCGCGCAGCGCCGCCGACCATTCCTGCCAGCCCTCGGCGGTCAGGCGCAGGAAGATCTCCTCCCGCGTCTCGAAATAGCGCAGCATCGCCGACTTGTGCATGCCGACCGCGTCGGCGATATCGGTGAGCGTGATCTGTCGAATACCTCGCTCGGTGCCGAGCGCCCGCGCTGCGGTCAGGATCGCGTCTTCGCGCTGTCGCTTGGCCTCTGGACTGCGGGCCCGCTGAAAATCCGAGGACTCCATCGACCGATCTTAGCGCAACGCGGTTGCACTATTAACGCAACGGTGTTTTACTAACTTTATGACGCAGACATGGTTCATCACCGGTTCGTCCCGCGGCTTCGGGCGGGCGCTGGCGCGGGCCGCGCTCGAGGCGGGCGATCGAGTCGCTGCCACCGCACGCCGACCAGAGCAACTGGACGACCTGATCGCCGCGTACCCGGATCGCTGTCAAGCGCTGGCCCTGGATGTGACCGACGCGGCCGCCGCCTGGAGGGCGATCAACGAGGCGCGCCAGCGGTTCGGCCGGCTCGACATCATCGTCAACAACGCGGGCTACGCCAACGTCTCGCCCATCGAGACCGGAGATGACGACGACTTCCGCGACCAGTTCGAGTCAAACTTCTGGGGTGTCTACAACGTCTCGAAGGCGGCCATCCCCGTGCTGCGAGCACAAGGGGGCGGTTTGATCATGCAGTTCTCGTCGATGGGCGGCCGCGTCGGCGGCTCTCCCGGCATCGCTTCGTACCAGGCGGCCAAGTTCGCGATCGACGGATTCAGCCGCGTGCTGCGCACCGAGACCGCGCCGTTCGGCATCAAAGTGATGGTCGTCGAACCGAGCGGTTTCCGCACCGACTGGGCAGGCTCGTCGATGACCATCCGGCCCGTACCCGCGGAGTACGCCGGGATAGTCACCTGGCGTGGGGAGGGCAGCGGCGTTGCGGCAGGGGACCCGGACCGCGCGGCGGAAATACTCGTGCAGGTCGCGAAGCGCCGCGACATTCCCCGCAATCTGCCGCTTGGCGTGAACGCGACTGATGGCTCGATACGCCTCGACCAAGAACGCCTTGCAGAAGACCGCAAATGGTCAGCGGTCAGCAGGTCGGCCGACTTCGCCGAGCCCTACCCGGTCGAGTTTCCGCCCGACCTCTAACGGGTCCTATTCGGGCCAGCTGTTGTTCAGGATGATGTCGACGAAGTCCTCCCGCACGAACGAGTCGTCGTAGCGGGCCAGCACATCGGCGTTGACGTTGCCGAAGGTGGTGCGCGGCCGGTGCACGTTGCCGTCGGTGAATGCCTGCAAGATGCGGTTCTTGAAGTTGGGCCGGGGGTGCGCGGCGGTGACGGCGTCGAGCACCTCTGCGGGCAGCTTGTCGCGGTCGATGCCAAGCACGTCGGTCTCCACACCGGCTGTGACCAAAGCGATCTCGGGCTCCAAGAACTCCGGCACCCCCGGGGTGGTGTGCAGCGCGATGCTCAGCCACACCTTCCTGGCGGCCGCATCATCGACGCCGCGCTGTAGCAGAAAGTCACGGGCCGCGTTGGCCCCGTCGACCTCGAAACGCAGTTGCGACGTGCGGTAGGCCTCGGTCAGGCCGATGTCATGGAACATCGCACCGACGTAGAGCAATTCCAGATCCGGTCGCAGTCCCCGGCGACGACCCTGCAACGCGCCGAACAGAAACACCCTGCGCGAGTGGTGGAACAGCAGGTCGTCTTCGGTGTCGCGGATCAGCTCGGTGACGTCGCGCACCAGCGCGGTGTCGGGTATGACGATGTCGGCGATCGTGTCGGGGGATGTGGTAGTCATGTGGCCAGTCTCTGCCGCTGGCATTCGGGCCGGGTATGGCAGATCTGCCACGTTTCACACAAAATGCGACACACTGGTTTTGTGGCGCAGACGTATCCGCGGCCGCGTGTGGTGGTGATCGTCGTCTTCGACGGCGTGAAATTGTTGGACGCGGCAGGGCCGGCAGAGGTCTTCGCCGAAGCCAACCGGTTCGGCGCCAACTACCAACTCAGGATCGCATCGGTGGACGGTCGCGATGTCACGACCTCGATCGGCACCGGCTTCGCCGTCACCGAGCGCATCGCGTCCATCGAGTCCGTCGACACCGTGCTGGTCGCGGGCGGCGACGGCCTCATCGGTCGGCCGATTGACCCGGCGCTCGTCGACGCGGTGCGGGCTGTTCCGTCCAGGACTCGGCGCCTGGCCTCGATCTGCACCGGGTCGTTCATCCTGGCTCAGGCCGGCCTGCTCGACGGTCGCAGGGCCACCACGCATTGGCGGCACGCCCGACTACTGGCCCGCGCCTTCCCCGATGTGTCGGTCGAATCCGATGCGATCTTCGTTCGTGACGGGCAGATCTTCACCTCCGCGGGGGTGTCCGCAGGCATCGACCTGGCGCTGGCTCTCGTCGAAGACGACTATGGCGCGGAACTCGTCCGGGACGTGGCCCGCTCATTGGTGGTCTACCTCAAACGCGCTGGGGGCCAATCGCAGTTCTCGGTGCTTGTCGAGGCCGATCCGCCGCCGCAGTCGGCGCTGCGCGCGGTCGTCGACGGCATCGCCGCCGACCCTGGCGCCGACCACAGCGTGAAAAGCCTTGCCGCGCAAGCATCGGTAAGCACCCGGCAGCTGACCCGGCTGTTTCAAGCCGAATTGGGGACCACGCCGGCGCGGTACGTGGAGATGGTCCGGATCGATGCGGCACGCGCCGCACTCGACGACGGACGCAGCGTGTCAGAAACCGCCCGCCTTGCCGGCTTTGGCAGCGCCGAAACGCTACGACGGGTCTTCGTCAACGAACTCGGCGTCTCACCAAAGGCCTACCGGGACCGGTTCCGCACGACGTCGCCTGCTTGACGCGGCTGTCACTTAGTGACACTATCGGTTCTGTCACTTAGTGACACCCCGATCTGAGAGGCGGGCCGCACATCACCGACACGAACGTTCGCGTCGCGGGTCCCAAGCGTGCCGAGGCGCGCTTGGCCGTCTCACGACACGCGTGCGTCCTGTTCTGGGAACGAGGAGTCCCCGGGACCAGCGGCGACGACATCGCTGCCGCTGCAGGACTATCGACCCGCACGATCTGGCGCTACTTCCGATCGAAGGAGAGCTGTGTCGAGCCGGTACTTGCGGCGTCAGCGGACCGCTTCGTCGGCATCTGGAATCGGTGGCCTCACGACCTGTCGCTCGCGGAACACCTTGCCGCAGACAGCATTACGCATCCGCTGTCACCGCAGGACATCAAGGACGAGGTCAGTGCGATGCGGATCGCCACCATGTCGTCATCGGAGCCGGCCTTGCGCACGGCGTACCTGATGGTGCACGACCAGATGGAACAGGGTTTCATCCCGATGATCGCCGACCGGCTGCATCTGCCAGAAGACGACCTCACGGTCCGGCTCTGCGCTGCCGCCACGACGGGAGCGTTCCGCGTCGTCGACGAGGACGTCAGCAGGGCGGTCATCGTCGACGGCAAGGCGATCACCCAGGCCGAGGCGCTCACGCTGATGGACCGGGCGATCCGGGAGGCCACCAACGGCAGGCTCGGTGGACCGGTGATGCCCTAGCCAAATCTCAATAACCACAACCGAATACAACTTGCGAGCCACCAAACAGGTGAGCCCGTTGAATAAGCGCGCTCAACACCCCGAAAGGACTTGATCATGGCCCTGCCCGAAATCATCACCGTCGAGGACCTTTTCGATTCACCCGTCCGCACCGTGGCGAAAATCTCGCCTGACGGAACACGGCTCGCCTACCTGGCGCCCTGGAAGAACCGCCTCAACGTGTGGGTACAGGGGATCGACAGCGGTGACGCGCGGTGTGTCACCGCCGACGACACCCGCAGCGTGTACATCTACAGCTGGACCTACGATTCGCGGTGGTTGCTCTACATGCAGGACAGCGGGGGCGACGAGAACTGGCACGTGTACCGCGTCGACCTGGACAATCCGGATGCGCCTGTGGTCAACATGACGCCCTTCCCCGGCGCGAAGGCGATCTTCCACCTACCCGCCGATCGCCCAGGCAAGGCGATCATCGAGCTCAACAGCCGCAAGATCGAGCTGTTGGACATCTACGAACTCGACATCGCCACCGGCGAGCTCACCATGCTCGTGGAGAATCCCGGCAATGTCTTCGGCTGGCTGTGCAGTCGCAACGGTGATCTGTTCACCTCAAACCTGACCGCCGACGGTGACATCGAAATCTCGCAATGGGACACGGCGACAAACACATTGCGGTCCATCGCGACCTTCGACGGCACCGACTATCCAATGGGCATCCTGCCGATGGACATCACCCCGGACGGCACCGGAATCTGGCTGGGCTCCAACCAGGACAGCGACAGAACTCGGCTGGTGCGGCTCGACGTGGCCACCGGCGAGCAGACCGACGTCGACAGCCACCCGTCGCTCGAACTCGGCGGGCAGCTCGGCGTCCCGCCGGCACTGATCTTCAGTCAGCGCACCGGCGATTTGATCGGGGCCCGCTACAACGGCGAGCGCCAGGTGATCCATGCACTTGATCCCCATTTCGCCGCGGTACTGGAGAACCTGACCAAGCTGTCCGACGGGGATCTGGCCGCCGTCTCCTCCGACAACAGCGAGCAGCGTTGGGTCGCCAGCTTCAGCCACGACCGCGACCCCGACGTCACTTACTTCTATGACCACTCGACAGGGGAGAGCCGGTTGTTGTTCCGGCCCTATCCGCATCTGAATCCCGCGACGCTGGCCCCGGTCACCCCGGTCACCATCACATCGCGCGACGGCCTCAGTCTCCCTTCCTATTTGACGCTGCCAGTCGGTGTCGAGCCGGTCGGCTTGCCGATGGTGCTACTGGTGCACGGCGGGCCATGGGCGCGCGACGCCTGGGGCTTCCACCCGGACGTACAGCTCCTGGCCAATCGCGGTTATGCGGTGCTACAGGTCAACTTCCGCGGTTCGACCGGCTTCGGCAAGGCCTTCCTCAAGGCCGCCATCGGTGAGTTCGCCGGCAAGATGCACGACGACCTGATCGACGCCGTGGACTGGGCCGTCAAGGAGGGATACGCCGACCGCGACCGCGTCGCGATCTTCGGCGGCTCCTACGGGGGCTACGCCACGCTGGTCGGCGTCACCTTCACCCCTGATGTGTTCGCCGCGGCCATCGACTACGTCGGGATCTCGAGCCTCGCGAACTTCATGCGGACGCTACCCGCGACCGCAAGACCGTTCCTGGCCAACAACTGGCATCTGTTCGTCGGTGATCCTTCTGACCCGGAGCAGGAGGCCGCCATGCTGGCACGCTCACCGATCACCAAGGTGGACCAAATCCGCACACCGCTGATGGTGGTCCAGGGAGCCAACGACTCTCGCGTTGTGCAGGCCGAATCCGACAACCTTGTCGAGGCGCTGCACGCTCGGGGGGTCGAGGTCGAGTACATGGTCAAGGAAGACGAGGGGCACGGGTTCCTCAACCCCGAGAATCAGATAGACATGTACCACGCGGTCGACCGCTTCCTGGCCAGGCACCTGGGCGGGCGGCAGCAGGAGGCCGCGTCGACCGGCGAGAGGAACACACGTTGAACACTGCGCAGTTCTGGCGCGACGCCGAGCAGCACGTGGTCCGCTACGGAGCCGCGTTCGTCCCGCGAATCATCAAGCGGGCCAACGGAAGCTATGTCTATGACGAGAACGACACCGCAATCCTGGACTTCACGTCCGGACAGATGAGCGCCGTGCTCGGACACGCGCATCCGGACATCGTCGCCACGGTGTCGGAAGCGGTGGCCACGCTTGACCATCTGTACAGCGGAATGCTCAGTGTCCCTGTGGTGGACCTCGCCAAAACGCTCGCCGCGACGCTGCCGGCGCCCCTTGACAAGGTTCTGCTGTTGAGTACCGGCGCGGAGTCCAACGAGGCGGCCATCAAGATGGCCAAGCTCTACACCGGTAAGTACGAGGTTGTTTCATTTGACCGGTCCTGGCACGGGATGACGTCGGGTGCGGCCTCGGCGACGTTCAGCGCCGGCCGGCGAGGTTATGGGCCGCCCATGCCCGGCAATCTGACGCTGCCAACGCCGAATGCCTACCGGTCGCCGTTTCGTCACCCCGACGGGACGTACGACTGGGAGTCCGAGTTGTCGTACGGGTTCGCGATCGTCGACGCGCAGTCCTCGGGCAGCCTGGCCGCGTGCCTCGTCGAGCCGATCCTGTCGTCAGGCGGGATCATCGAGCCTCCGCCGGGGTACCTGCGCAGGCTCAAGGAGATGTGCGACGAGCGCGGCATGCTGCTGATCGTCGACGAGGCGCAGACCGGGATCGGGCGCACCGGGACGATGTACGCCTTCGAACCGGACGGAATCGTGCCGGACCTGCTCACGCTGTCCAAGACCCTCGGCGCGGGTCTGCCGGTGGCCGCCGTGGTCACCAGCGAGGAGATCGAATCCGTCTGCCATGACCGAGGTTTCCTGTTCTTCACCACCCATGTGTCGGATCCCCTTGCCGCGGCCGTCGCGTCGACCGTGCTGACCGTCGTCGAGCGGGACAAGCTCGTCGAGCGGGCCGACCGCCTTGGCCGAAAGCTCGGGCAGCGGCTGGCCGGCATGCGCGATCGCTACGAGCAGGTCGGGGACATTCGCGGCCGCGGCTTGTTGCAAGGGGTCGAACTGGTTTCCGACAAGACCAGCAAGGCCCCCGCGGACGCCCTCGGCGCGATGGTCACCGCCGAGTGCCTCGAGCGTGGGTTGCACATGAACATCGTCCAGCTGCCCGGCATGGGCGGAATCTTCCGGATCGCCCCACCCCTGACGATCGCCGAGGCGGAACTCGATGCGGGGCTGGACATCTTGGACGACGCACTGGCAGCCTCGGCCACATGAAGTACGTGCTGCTGATCTGCGACGACGAGAACAACGCGCCAACCAACGAGGAGCTGGCCGCGGACCCGGCACATCAGGCCTGGGAGGCGGACCTGGAGCGACGTGGCACCGAGCTCGCCGGTGAGCGCTTGCGTCCCGTGGTGGACGCGACCACCGTCCGGGTCCGCGACGGCGAGACCCTGATATCGGACGGGCCATACGCCGAGACCAAGGACTTCGTCGGGGGCGTCGTCATCCTGGAGTGCGCGAACCTGGACGAGGCGATCGAGATCGCGGCCGGCCACGTGTACGCGCGCCGGGGTGGTGTCGAGATCCGCCCGGTCTGGGAATGACCGCACCCGACGACATCCGCACGGCCGTAGCTTCGGCGTATCGCGATGAGTGGGGCCAGGTAGTCGCGACCCTGATCGGGCTGACCGGGGATTGGGACCTGGCCGAGGACTGCGCGCAGGATTCGTTCGCCGCCGCGCTGGCGACCTGGCCGCGCGACGGCGTCCCGAATCGCCCTGGCGCGTGGCTCACCACGACGGCCCGCAACCGGGCAATCGACCGATTGCGCAGGGACGCGGCCGGTTCCGCCAAGCTCCGCGAACTCGTCGTGACTCAGGAGCCCGACGCGCCGCCTGCGGAGGAGATCCCGGATGAGCGCCTGCGGCTGATCTTCACCTGCTGCCATCCGGCGCTGCCGTTTCCGGCCAGGGTCGCGCTCACGCTACGGACGCTGGCCGGCCTGTCCACCGCCGAGATTGCGCGCGCATTCCTGGCCGCCGAACCCGCGATGGCCAAACGCCTGGTCCGCGCCAAGCGCAAGATCCGGGAGGCCGGCATCCCGTACCGGGTCCCACCCGCCGAGCTGATGCCGCAGCGACTCGCCGCTGTGCTCGCGGTGCTCTACCTGATCTTCAACCAGGGCTACGACGAACAGGACGGACCCCGCGCCCTGACGGCCGAGGCCATCCGGCTGGCCCGGGTCCTGATTAGTCTGATGCCGCAGGAGCCCGAGCCGCGCGGGCTGCTCGCGCTGATGCTGTTGCACGAGGCGCGGCGGCCGACGCGGACCGACGACGGGGTGCTGGTCACGCTGGAGAACCAGGACCGTTCGCGGTGGGACCGGACACTGATCTCCGAGGGAACCGAGACGCTCGATCAGACGCTGGCGATGCGACGCGCCGGGCCGTATCAGCTGCAGGCCGCGATAGCCGCCTGCCACGCGACCGCGCCCGACGTCGCGAGCACCGACTGGCCACAGATCGCCGTCCTGTACACCGAGCTCGCCCGGCTGGCGCCGTCTCCGATCGTGGACCTCAACCGAGCCGTCGCGGTCGCCATGGCCGACGGCATCCCGGCGGGGCTGGCCCTCGTCGACGAGATCGCGGCGTCCGGCCGGCTCGACGGATACCACCTGCTCCCCGCCGCGCGTGCCGACCTGCTGCGGCGCGCAGGCCGTGCCGTCGAGGCCAAAGCGGCCTACGAGGAAGCCCGCAGGCTCGCGCCGACCGAGGCTGAGCGCCGTTACCTGGCCGAACGCCTTCACGACCTGTAAGAAAAATCTTTTCGTTCGGCCGATGTCCATCTCGGCCGTCCTCCTTCGTCGGTGAAGCAAAGCCACCGAACAGAAGGGAAATCTCGTGAGCACTCAGCAAGCGGCCGTGGCGTCTCGCGGCGCCTCGCTCGTCCTGGCCATGCTCTTCGTGGGCGCCTTCGTCATGGGCACGTCTGAACTGCTCGTCGTCGGGGTGCTGGACCTGGTCGCCGAGGACTTGAGCGTCTCCGTCTCGACCGCGGGCGCCTTGGTGACCGGTTACGCACTTGGACTGGCCATCGGCGGTCCGGTCCTGACCGCACTGACGATCAGGCTGAACAAGCGCACGGTTCTGTGCGGCACGCTCGCGTTGTCGATCGCCTGCAATCTCATCGTCGCCGTGAGCACCAGCTATGACATCACCCTTGTGGCGCGGACCCTCACAGGCGCGTTCGCTGGTCTATTCGACGCCACCGCATTCGCGGTGGGCATCGCCGTGGTCCCGGCCGCGCGCGCCGGGCGGGCCCTCGCGGTGGTCATCTCCGGTGTCGCGGTCTCCGCCGCGATCGGTGTGCCACTTGGCACACTTCTGGGCCAAGCCCTCGGCTGGCGCGGCTCATACACCGTGATCGTCGCGCTTCTCGTCCTCGCGCTCATCGCCACGGTGGCGGTAGTTCCTTCGGTGCCAAGCACCGGCGGTGGTGTCGGCGACCAGGCGCGGTATGCCTTCGCCCCACGTGTACTCGCGGTGCTGGTGCTGTGCGCGCTGGTGTTCGGGTCGACGTTCGCGGCGCTGACCTACGTCGTGCCGTTCCTGCAGGAGGTCACCGGGATCTCGGCCGGGTTGGTCAGCATCTACCTGCTGATCTACGGCGTCGCCGCGGCGGTGGGCTCCTTCGGCGGCGGCCGGTTTGCCGACTGGAATGCCGCACGCACCCTGGTCATGGGGTCCGTCGGCGCATCGGTTTCATTGGCCGCGCTCTACCTCTTCGGCAGCAACCCGTACCTCGTGGGGTTACTGCTGCTGGCCCTCGGCATCTTCTCGATGGGGCTGGGTCCGTCGCTGCAATACCGCGTCGTCGCGCTGGCCGGTCCCGGAAGTCAGCTGGCGCAATCGCTGCCCGCCTCCGCGATCAACCTTGGCATCGCGTTCGGCTCCTTCGCCGGTGGCATCGCACTCGGTGCTTTCACCACGTCTGCGGCGGTGCTCACTGGCCTCGCGATCGCCGTCGTCGCCATTCCCGTCGCGTTGGCCACAAGTCGTCTCGAACCTCCAACCCAACAAGAGAGGAAGTAACAACAATGAGTGACAACAGTTTGACCATCGAGATCGTGGTGCCGCAGTCCCCCGAGGAGGTCTTCGACGCCGTCACGAACGTCCGCGGATGGTGGCACGAAGGCCTTGAGGGCGAATCCGCCGCTGTCGGAGACGAATTCACCTTCACCGACTACGTCGAGCACTGGTGCAGATTCCGCCTCACCGAAGTCACCCCAGCCAAGCGGGTGGTGTGGCTGGTCATCGACAGCCGGTTGGACTTCGTCGAGAACCACACCGAATGGACCGGCACTCAGGTGATCTTCGACATCGACCGCACGCCGGATGGCACCCGTCTGAAGTTCACCCACGAAGGCCTGCGGCCAACCGTCGAGTGCTACGGCGCGTGCTCGCGAGGATGGGAGTTCTACATCAACGAGAGCATCAAGGACCTCATCACGGTCGGCACCGGCCAACCCATCGCCAAGCAGTAGCGCCGGTACTGTGTGGCATGTTCATCGTTGGTCTCAGCGCGGTCCTTGGGCTGATACACCTGTATCTCTGGAAGCGGTTGGTCAAGGACACGACCCGGCCGGGACGCACCCGATGGATTCTCACGGTGATCCTGATCGCACTTGCGATGTTGCTCGTCGCGACGCTGATGGGACCGCGCCTCCTTGGGCTGGCCGAATCGGGCTGGTATGTGTGGCCGGGCTACCTCTGGTTCGGTCTTGCCGTCTACCTGTTCCTGATATTGGTTGTGCTGGAACCGGTCCGGTTCGCGTGGCAGCGCTTCACAAAGCGCAAGCCGCCGGCGCCGCCCGACGAGCAGGAGCCCGCGGCGGCGCCGGCGTTGAACCGGCGGGTGTTCATCGCAAGGGCCAGTGCTGTTGCCGCGGGGGCGGCGTCGGTCGGTCTGGTGGGTGTCGGTGCCGCCACCGCGCTGGGCCCGCCCGACCTGCTGCAGGTACCGGTGCGGCTGCGCAAGCTCGATCCGGCGTTCAACGGATTTCGGATCGCGGTGGTATCGGACATCCACCTCGGCCCGCTCACGGGGCGCGCCCACACCGAGCGGATCGTCGGGATGATCAACGACGCGGCGCCGGACCTCGTGGCGATCGTCGGCGACGTCGTGGACGGAACGGTCGAGGAACTCGGCCCGGCCGCAGAACCGTTGCGGGACTTGCACTCCCGGGAGGGTACCTTCTTCGTCACCGGCAACCACGAGTACTTCGTCGACGATCCGCTCTCCTGGCTGCGTGAGCTGGAGCGGCTCGGTGTGCAGCCGCTGCGCAACGAGAACACCGCGATCCGGCGTGGCGCCGCGGCGTTCGACCTGGCCGGGGTCAACGATATCGCCGGTGAAGAGCATTCGGACGCACCGGATTTCGACCGTGCCCTGTCCGGACGAGATCCGTCGAGGCCGACGATCCTGCTCGCACACCAACCGGTTCTTGTCGAGCAGGCCGCCGCCCGCGGGGTGGACTTGCAGTTGTCCGGGCACACCCACGGCGGCCAGATGTGGCCGTTCCACTACATCGTGCGGCTCGCGCAGCCGTCGCTCGCGGGGTTGTCCGCAGTGGACGACACCCAGCTGTACGTCACGAGGGGCGCGGGGTTCTGGGGTCCGCCGGTGCGGATCGGCGCGCCGCCGGACATCACCGTGCTGTCGTTGCAGAGCGAGGCCTAGGGCCTTTACTTGCGGACCTTCTCGCGGACCAGGTCGGCGATGAATCGTCCGGTGGACACCGGCCGGAACTCGCGTGCCGCACTGGTGAGCGCGTCGCGAGCCTGGGTGCTCAGCTCGATGTCGGCGGCGGCGACGTTGAATTCGAGTTGCTCGACGCTGGACGCGCCGGGAATCGCGACCACGCCCGGCAGGCTGATCAGCCAGGCCAGCGCCACCTGAGCGGGCTTGGCGCCGACCTCGGCGGCGACGTCGCGCAGCGTCTGCAGCAGCGGCTCGATACGTCGCAGGTTCTCCGTGCCGAACAGCGGGTTCGTCGACCGAACGCCGCCCGGCCGGTTGTCGAGTCCGTACTTTCCGCCGAGCAGGCCCTGCGCAAGCGGGCTGTAGGCAATGACGATCCGGTTTTCGCGTTCTGCGAACGGGACGAGATCGTCAAGGGCGCGCGGCTGAGCCAGGGAGAACTGCACCTGATTGCTGATCACCGGCCGCCCGAGCGCCGCGTCCGCTTTCTGCCACCGAGCAAGCGAATAGTTCGAGACACCAGCCGCGCCGATCTCACCGCCTGTCGAGCAACTCACGCATGCCCGGCATGATCACCGAATCGGGCACCAGGGGGTTCGCCTGGTGAATCTGGTACAGCGGGATGCTGCTCAGTTGCAGCCGCCTGGCGCTGGCGCGGGCACGTTGCTTGACCACCGCGGGGAACGGAGCCACCGGAAAGACCTTGCTGGCCACCGCGACTTCGGTGCGCGCATCGCCGAGCGCCTCGCCGAGGATGCGCTCGCTCTTACCGAGTCCGTACACCTCCGCGGTATCGAACATCGTGACCCCAAGGGCTAGCGAGCGATGCACGATGTCCCGGGCCGCGCCCGACGCGTACGCGTCTCCGTAGCCCCATTCACGCGAGCCGAACTGCCAGGTGCCCAGCCCGATCCGGCTGACCCGGCCGACGCCGTCAACCTCTACGTACTTCATGGCGCCCACGCTACTGGTGTGACCGGACTAACTTAGCTAGTACCCTAATAGTTAGGGTACGATCAAATCATGTCCTCACCGACCACGGCAGACATCGACCCGCTGGCTCTCGAACAGCAGGTGTGTTTCGCGCTGGCGATCACCAACCGGGCGGTGCTGTCGGTGTACCGTCCGCTGCTCGATCCACTGAACCTGACGCATCCGCAATACCTGGTGATGCTCGCGCTGTGGGACCACGAGAAGACGAAGAGCGGTTCCCCGCTGTCGGTGAAGCAGATCGCCACCGCATTGCAGTTGGACTCGGCCACGTTGTCGCCGATGCTCAAACGACTCGACGCGCTGGGCTTCATCGCCCGCACACGAAGCACCGCCGACGAGCGCTCGACGCATATCGCGCTCACCGATGAGGGGCGTGCGCTGCGCGACCGCGCACTTCAGATCCCTCCGGCTGTGGTCGCCCGGCTCGGCGTCGACATCGCCGAACTCGACGAACTACGTCGAGTGCTGACCCGCATCAACGCCGCCGCCCTTGCGGCAGGCGCCCTCACTTAGACCCGCCAGAGGAGACCGCCATGACCGCAGCCAAACCAACACCGCTGCAGTACATCGCGTACGCGTACGGCCGACGCCTGCCCGACTCGATGCAACGTTGGGTTGCGGAAGATCTCGCAGCACAAGGCGCAGTGCGCAGACATATGGTCCGGATGGCGATTCCGCCACTTCTGGTCCTCGCCCCCTTGTGGTTGCTGCCCGCCTCGCTCTACGTGCGCTTCGAAATGACGGCACCCATCTATATCTGGGCACTGCTCATGGCGCTGGCGCTGAACAAGGTGTGGCGCCGGCATCGGTTGGCGCAGCACGGAATTGACCCGAACCTCGTCGACGTGATCAAGCGCAAGAGGGACGCCCACATTCACGAGGACTACGCGCGCCGCTTCGGACCCCGCCCCGAAGAGGCCAAGTGGCAGTCGAACAGCAGCCCGTTCTGATGCGGGGTCACTGACCGAACTTCACCGATATCTTGACGCCGGGAGGATCGGGCTGCGGATCGAAGCCGCGGATCGACCCCGGCTTGTGCGGATCGCCGTAGGCAGGCGGCTCTGGCTGCGGGTCGAATCCCACGATGCTGGGCCGGTCACCGACGTCGGGCGCCGCCTGCGAGGTGGCCGCGCCGAGGAAAAGCATGGCAGGCACTGCGGCGCCGACGATTACGCCGACGCCTGCGGTGCGTAGATGGTTGGTGTTCATGGTGTCAGTAGATGCCGTGCGGGCGGCTACCGATCCCAACTAGAGGAGCTCACGGAGTTTCTGAAGGGCGCGTGCCTCCGCTTCGTCGCCCTTCTCGCCGAGCAGGTCCTCGCGACGGATCTCGCGTTCGTCCACGTCGAGCGCACGGGCCGCCGGCCCGCCCTCAACTTCCATGTGCAGTTCGCCGGGAAACTCCGGATGTGGGAGCACAATCGATTCGATATTTCCCGCGTTGTCGGATAGCACAAGAACTTTCATTGCTGTTACCTCACTCTCTGATCGTGGCCATATGGAGGGCGTAGTCCGCCTTGACGGTGCCGGTGTTCTTGATCCAGTAGTGGATCTCCTTCTCCCGGTCGCCGGCGTTGTTGTAGATCTCGCGGTACTCGACGCGGGTGATCTCAACGCAGGCCGTCGATCCGGGAATCACGACGCTGTTCGGAACGATGGCGTCGACGCTGAACGCCCACACTCGTTGGTCGTCAGCGTTGTTCCAGTGATAGTGCTGGGTAACGCCAGGATTGATCGATTTGATGAAGCCGACGTGGCTGAAACTGACACTGGCCATGGAGCTTCCTCCTTCGCATTTTTTGCAACGGCCCCGAATGTGCCGCTGTCCTTAGTAAGAGCGTCGAACCATCGCATTGCGGACAGTTTTTCGGAGCATTGAACGTCCGCGGAGTGCGCAGGAACTGTCATGGCGTGATGACCGGAACCCCGGCGGTGGCGCTAGCCACGTAGCCGTCGAGATTGTTGGCGTCGCTGCCTGCCGACGCCAGGCTGCCGGGCCCGTCCGCGAAGGCGGTGTTGTCGTCGTTGCCGTTGCCGTCGGCACCAGCCCGCGCCACTCCGCCGTTGACGGCGGTCGCGGTGTTGCCGGTGGTGTTGTTGCCAGCACTTGACGCGTCGTAGCCTCCGGCCAGCGCGCTGGAACCGGCGCCGACGGCCAACGCGCTGTTGTCGTCGTTGTCGTCGCCCCAGTTGGCCGCTTCTGCCCGGGCGCCGTTGATCGCCACCGCGGAATTGCCGCTGCTGTTGTCCGGTTGCACCCCCGCGTAACCCCAGACCGCCCATGCGACCGAGTTGGCGCCGAGGGCCGTCGCGGAGTTGTCGTCGTTGTTCTCGCAGCCTGCGCACGCGCCGGCCCTAGCGTGCGCAGCGGTCCCCACGGCCAGGGCGGTGTTGCCGTCACTGTCATCGCCGTTGAATCCCGCTTCGGCACTGGCCTTGGCGCCCCACGCCAACGCGGCATTGCCGGTGTTGTTTCCTCCGCCGCAGACGGCTGGGCAACCCAGCCCGGCGACGGCGCCACTGTCTTGTCCTATCGCGGCGGCAAAGTTGCCGTCGTTGTTGAAACCCTCCACCCCGGCACCGAACCCCCCGGCAAGGGCTGCGGCGTTCACCCCATGGGCGTATGCGACGTTGCCGTCGTTGTCGTTGTCCCTGGGGGCCGCTGCCGCGAACGCATTCGACCCTGTCGACAACGCGGTGTTGGCAGAGTTGTCGAAGCCGTTGACGCCAGCGAGCGCCACCGCACCGGCGATGGCGACGGCGGTGTTGTGGTCGTTGTTGTCGGGGTCGAAGGTATTGAAGCCGTCGTCCCAGAACCCGCCGGCCACCGACTCGGATCCGGGCCCGAGGGCGATGGCGAGGTTGTGGTCGTTCTCGTCTCCGTCGTTACCGGCGCGGGCTGCGCTGCCAAGGCCGATCGCGATTGCGGTGTTGCCGTCGTTTTCATTGCCGTTGGTGCCGGCGAACGCTTGCCCACCGAAAAACGCGATCGCGGTGTTGAAGTCGTTCGGGTCGCCGGCGACGCCGACCTTCGCCAGCCCCCCGTCACCGATGACCAAAGCCGTGTTGAAGTCGCCGTCGGCAGTGTGGGCGATGCTGTTGTTGCCCAACACAAACGCCGTGCTGAAGGCGCCGGTGGCCGTCGCCGAGCTGTTGTCGCCCAGCACGAAGGCGAACGAGCCGATGCCGTCGGCTTGACACGTCGCAGTTCCCCACTGCGCCAGGACCAATCCGCTGGCGCAGGCACACCCACTCACCGGTGCAAGGGAACTCATCTGATTGAACTGGTTGCGGGCAAAGGCCATCACGGCCCACAGGACCGGCGGCTCGGCGGGCGTGGCCGGACCGTTGCCCAGAAGTGGGTCGACGAAGAGCACGGTCAGCGCGGAGACCACCCCGTTCAGCGGCGCCAGCGGCTCGGAAATCGGTGCCGTGGTTGGCTGCTCGACAGCGATGGTCATCTGATCGGGTTTCGCCGCCACGGCGGGTGGCTCGGCGACGGCCGTCGTCGCCGTGGTCTGGTACTCAACGATGTCTTGAGAAGCTGAGACCTGCGTTGCGGCAGGCACGTCCATCGCTTCGACAGTGGCGGAGTCGACGATATTCAGGTTGACTGCAACTGGTGGTGATGAATCCGGTTCCGGCTCAGCAGTTTTCGTCTGCTGTGGATCCTCAGGCTCCTGCACTACCTGCGGCTCTTCTGTCGGCGCGGGTTCGGGTAGCTGTTCGGCCGGGGCCGGTACCTCGGGTTCGGAGGTTTCGCTATCCGGCGAGGAAGTCAGCGCACCACCCGAACTACGGACGATCGTCACGGGTCCGGTATCGACCGTCGTCGTTGTCTGCGATGGCGACGTCTGCTCCGGTGGACTCGCGACCTCCGAGGGATCAGTCGGTGTCGAAGGATCCGACGTGGGTTGGTTCGCCGGGCCGGGCTCCGACGGCGCCCCATCCGACGACGACTGCGACGACGAATCCGACGATGGCGCATTCGAACCGAGATCATCGGCCAGCGCCACCCCGGGCGTATTGGCCACCACCGCCGCCACACCCAGCGCGGCAGCCAACGCTCCAACGCGACCGATATACCGTGCATACCCCATGACCGTTTCCTCTCATTCGACGCGATAGGTGATCCATCGCGATAGGCGATCTACGGGTAAGAGGGGCCACCAGTCGCCTGCCGGACACTTTCTTCAGGACCAGAACGAATATTCGCAAAGGCGTTGCCGATGAAGGGAATTGACCAACCGCCGGCAGGGCACGCTGATGACGCGCGGGTTCGCCTCGTTAGCCGTCGCTGCCAGAGCTACCGGAGTCGCCGTCGCTCGTGCTGCCCTGGCCGCCAGGACCCCCTGGACCACCGGGGGACCCGGAGCCACCGTTGCCGCCGTCGCCGCCCGCCCCGGAGCCACTGTCGGCATCACCGTCGCCGCCGGAACCTCCAGCACCACCGGTAGCGCCGGTACCACTGTTGCCGCCGTCGCCGCCGTTGCCGCCGAATGCAAAGTCACCGTTGTCGCTTTGGGCGTTGCCGCCGTTGCCTCCGGTGCCGCCGGTGCCCCCGTCACCGCCGCCGTCACCGCCGCTGCCACCCTTGCCGCCGGCTGCGTCGCCTTCGTTTTCCCACTCGAACTTGCCGTTCGCGTGGCCGCCATCGCCGCCATCGCCGCCGCTTCCTGTTTCGGCACTGCCACCGCCACCGCCGGCGCCGCCGAACGCGAGGTCGAAGGCCGAGACGGCGTCGCCGCCGTCGCCGCCGTCGCCGGCGTCGCCTGTTTGGGTGCTCCCGCCGGGGCCGCCAGCGCCGCCCAGCGCGAAATTGAAACTGTCTGCAGTGCCGCCGTCGCCGCCCGCTCCGGCGTCGCCGTTAACGGCGTTTCCGCCTGCGCCGCCGTTACCGCCGGTGGCATCATCCGTCGCGTAGTTCGCGCTGCCGCCATGACCGCCTGCGCCTGCGTCGCCGTTAACGGTGTCGCCGCCGTCGCCGCCATCACCGCCGTCAGAGGCGCCGCCGACGGTATTGCCCCAGCCACCCTCACCGCCGACACCGCCGTCGCCGGACAGGGCGCCGCCGTCGCCGCCGTCGCCGCCGTCGCCGCCGGTGCCATCGCCGAAAGCCTGGTTGTTGCCCGAGCCACCGTCACCGCCGTCGCCGCCGCTGCCGAAACCAAAGGCATTGCCACCGTCACCGCCCGCACCGCCGGTAGAGTCGCCGTCGTCGTCGTCGGGTTCGGCAAGGCCGCCGTCGCCACCGTCGCCGCCGTTGCCGATGAACAACCCGCCGTTGCCGCCGTTGCCGCCCGCACCGCCGTTGGCGTTGCCTTCACCTGGACCGGGGAAATCGTTGACGCCGGTTCCGCCGTCGCCGCCGTTGCCGAAGAGGCCGGCGTTGCCGCCGTCTTGGCCGGGGCCGCCGTCGGCGCCGTTGCCGATGAGCCAACCGCCGTGCTGGCCCGGCAGCACGCCGTCACCGATCAACAGGCCACCCGGCCCGATCAGACCGAGGAATGCGCCAGTTGGCGAGAACAAACCGAAACTCGTTGGGCCGCTGGCCAGATTGGGCATCGCGAAGCCCGTCGGGGTCGTCACTGCGCCGCCACCACTGGACGATGACGTCGTTCTGGCAAGAGTGGTGGGTGCAAAAGACAGGCTCGGATTCGACACCACCGCGCCGACATCGCTCGAACCCGTTGACGCTGCAGCAACGAAGTAGCCGTCGGGGAGGGCCATGCTGCCGTTCGGTCCGAGCACCACGACGGGTGGTGCTGCCGTCGCCGCGTACAAGCTGTTCGGTGTGACGACCGCAGCCAGGGCCGGCATCGTCGACATGTGCTGTGCCGCAGTTGTGCCCGTCGCGGATGGAGTCGCAGCGACTGCGCTGTTACTCGGCGCGGCGATCATGCCTGCGGCCAAGGCGGCGGCGAGCATGCTGGTGTGAATCGTGGGCATGATGTGCTCCTGTCGATGCGTGCGACCGATTGCCGCATTCATCGGTAAGAGCCGTCACCGACCGATTGGCGGACACTTTTTTCAAGGGGCGAGCCGCGAACCAGCGAGTGCTAGTCAGCCTCGCTGGTCACCCGTCGACCGCCGAGTCGCGGTCCGTCTCGGAGGGTCAGGATCCCCTGTCGGGACTCCCACAATCGCTGTCGGAGGCCGCGAAATTATGACGCGCGGCGGTGACGTGCCAGACGGGTCGGAAGACGACCGAGTCCGCGGTGTTGGCGGCTCCGACACGCGCGGGGTTGGCGGATCCGACGGCTCGGAAACGGGTTGATCCGGCTCGAATCTCGGCACCGGCCCGGTGAACACAGGAATTGGCGCCGGCGAAGTCTCCGCGGTTGGCGGCGCCGTCGTAGTAGTCGTTGCCGGCGGCAGGACCTGCGGAGCCGGTATCTGACTGGTCGCGGTTGGGTTCGGCTTGCCGCTTGGGATGACGCTGGCGGGTTGGGTCGAGGTCTCGGTGACGTCGGCGGGGACGACGGAGGTGGTCTTGCCCTGCATCCAGGCAATGGTGAGGCCCAGCGACGCGATCACGGTTGCGGCGAACAACGCGATCGCCAAAATCGTCCGGCGCGTGCGTCTGCCGTCGGCGTCGTCGACGTGCTCGATCGGGGCGGTCTTTGGAGTGAGTTCAACCTGGCGCAGGGTGCTTTCGCGCAGCCATGCAGGTGCGGGGATGAACAGCGGCGCAGCGCCGAGCAGCGCGACAGGACTGACGAGTTGGTGTCGCTCCTCATCGCAGGTTGGGCAGGACTCGATGTGGCGGGCGATGCGTTTGCGCATCAGGATGCTGAACCGTCCGTCCCACCCATCGAGGACTGCGGCCAGCTCGGGGCACCCCGCGCCGGTGTTGCGAGCGCGGCGCGAGACCAGCAGTGCCCCAAGAGAACGTTCCACGGTCTCACGCAGCCGGTAGACCAACTTCGTAGCGTTGGCGGGGCTGACTCCGAGGGCATCGGCGAGGTCGGCGCCATCCAAGCCGTGGCGGTAGGTCAACTCGAGCACTGTGCGGTCGCGGTCGGACAGCCCACCGGCGGCTTCGGCGATCAGATCCGCGAGCTCGGTCCGTGCGGCCATGGTGTCCGGGCCTGCGTCATGAGACTCGGTGTCGGGCAATTCGTCAGACGGTGTTTCGCGGCGTTGTTCGCGGATGCGCCGCAGCGCCTCATTTCGGGCGATCGAGTACAGCCACGGACGCAGTTTGTCCGCTTCTCGTAGCTGCGGCAGCCTGGTCGCCGCGGTGCAGAACGTGTCCTGGACACAATCGGCGGCGGCGTCCCCGTCGCGCAGCATTCCCACGCAGAAGTCGTGAAGGCGGTCGGCGTAGCGGTCATATATCCCTGCGAACGCTTCACGGTCGCCGGCAATGGCGGCGCGGGCTAGTTCCGCGTCGGTCTCGGCTGGGCCTAGAACGTCCCAGTTGGGTGCGGCCGTCATGAGTGTGCTTCCCATCACAAAGATGGCTCTGCTATTCGAACAGTTCAGCTGGGGATAAACAAGAGCGCGGACATACTCGATCCGGCCTGCGCAATACGTACGTTTCGCACTATGACCCCACGGTCGCGTCGACGCTCGGCGGATCTGGTTGCGGGTTGAACCCTCGTACCGGCGGCAGAGTATCGGGACCTCCGAGCCCAATGCGGCTACCCGGGTCTCCGAACCCCGGCGGTTCGGGTTGCGGATCAAACATGCCGCAGCTGACTGCGCCGCGTTCAGCAACGTCGGGCAGAGCCTGGGCGTTGCCTGCACCGAGCAACAGCAACGCAGGTGCCGCCGCGCCGACCAACGCAGTACCGACTATCAAGCCGAACTTCGTGTTGGCGATCTTGATGTCCATTCATCTGCTCCTGTTCGGTGATCACGGCTGCTGTCACAGGTAGGAGTCACCGGTGCCCGTTCGGCGGACACTTTTGGGACAGAAATTCTTCAGGCGGCTCGATGGCCGCGCCACCGGCGATACCCATGCCGCGCGACGAACGCGCCGATGATCGCGGTCACGCACCATACGGCGATCGCCGCGTAGGCCAACGGCGCCGAAAGGTCTCCGATCGATGCGCCAAGCGCGGTATAGACGAATGCGCGCGGCGCAGACCCGATAAACGCGCCAGCGGCCATCTGCCACAACGGAACTCCGAACGCCCCGAAGGCATAGGAGGCCATCGCATCGGAGATGCCCGGCACGAAGCGCTGCCCGACGACCGCCCACAGCCCACCCCTGTCGATCAGCGCGTCGAGGCGGTCGGCGCGCTGCGGCCCGAGCAGCGCACGTGCGCTGTCCCTGCCTGCCCGCCTGCCGAGCAGGCTGGTGATGACCGCGGTGCCGACCGCAGATCCCAACGTCACGAACGTGCCGAGCACAGGCCCGAACAGCACACCGCTTCCCGCCGCGAGGAGCGGGCCTGGCACGAAGATCGCGCCGAGCACCGCTGACACCACGACGTAGATCAAGGGCGCAACCGGCCCCGTCGCCGCCACTGTGCGCCGGACATCCTCTACATCGACGATGCGCGTGACGGCGACCAGATAGAACAGCCCGAGCAGGAAGGCCGCGAAGACCGCCAGCCGCACGATGTGCGGCCAGCGCGCAGGCGAGGAGGCTTCGTGGCCATCGGTCATGTCGACCGCAATCCTGCCCGTTCCCCAGAGAATCGCCTCGCGCCGGGATGAGTTCGCGGTCCGCCGCCCGTTCTGGGCGTCAGGAAGTACGACCGAGAAAGGCTAATCATGAAGATCGTCGTTATCGGAGGCACCGGCCTCGTGGGTTCAAAGCTGGTGCACACCTTGACCGAACATGGACATGACGCCATCGCCGCGGCACCATCGACCGGTGTCAACACCGTGACGGGAGAGGGGCTGTCCACAGTGATGGCGGGCGCCCAGGTGGTCGTCGACGTGTCGAACTCGCCGACGCTTGACGGCGCGGCGCTGGAATTCTTCAACACTGCGACCACCAACCTGCTCAAGGCGGAGGCCGAGGCCGGAGTCGGGCACCACGTGGCGCTGTCGGTCGTCGGCACCGATCGCCTGGCCCCGCAGAGCGAGTACTTCGCGGCCAAGCTGGCGCAGGAAACACTCATCAGCGCGGGCCCGATCCCCTACACCATCGTCCATGCGACGCAGTTCTTCGAATTCCTCAAGACCCTCGCCGACTCCGCCACCGTCGACGACACCGTGCGGATGCCACCGGCCTACTTCCAGCCGATGGCCGCCACCGACGTCGCAGAAGGCGTTGCCATTGCCGCAGTCGGTGACCCGGTGAACGGCATCACCGAAATCGGTGGGCCAGAGGCGTTTCTGCTTCCCGACCTCATCCGGACGGCGCTGACCGCCCGCGGTGATGGCCGCGAGGTCGTCGCGGACCCCACTGCCCAGTACTGGGGCATCAAGCTCGAAGAACGCACGCTCGTCCCCGGCGACGGCGCGACCCTCTTCGACACCCGCTTCGAGGATTGGATTCTCGAAGCGGCTGCCAAGGCGTAGTCACGACGGGTCCGTCACCGGGCCGACATTTGGCACGACCGCTAGGATCAAGATCGGTCCACAGGAATCAGACGCGGTGGTGTGAATGTCGAGCCGTCTACGCGGGCGTGCAAGCGAATGCGAGACGCTTGGGACCCTGATATCGACCGCCCAATCGGGCAACTGTCAGGTGCTGGTGCTCCGCGGAGAAGCCGGTGTCGGCAAGTCGGCACTACTGCAGTACGTCGCGGAGCAGGCGTCGGCGTTCCGGTGCGTGCAGGTGGCAGGTGTCCAGTCCGACATGGAGTTGGCCTTCGCGGGCCTGCAGCAGCTGTGCGCGCCGCTGATGGCTCATGTCGACGGATTGCCAGAACCGCAGCGCGAAGCCCTCAACGTCGCCTTCGGTCGCGGAATCGGCCCGACCCCCGACCGCTTTCTGGTCGGTTTGGCCGTATTGAGCCTGCTGGCGGCCGCCGCCGACGACCAGCCCCTGCTGTGCATCGTCGACGACGCGCAGTGGCTCGACGAGGTGTCGGTGCAGACCCTCGGCTTCGTCGCCAGGCGCCTGCTGGCCGAGCCCGTCGCGTTGGTCTTCGCGGTGCGCGATCGCCCCGACGTGCTGGCAGGCCTGCCGGAACTGCTCATCGAAGGACTCTCTGACGGGGACGCCCGCGAGCTACTCGAATCGGTGATGCTGGGCGGGATCGACCCGCGGGTGCGCGACCGCATCGTCGCGGAGACGCGCGGCATCCCGCTGGCCATCGTCGAGGTGCCGCGAAGCGTCTCGGCGACGGAGCTTGCCGGCGGGTTCTGGATTTCGGGTAAGCGCTCGTCGTCGGCGGCGATCGAAGAGGGCTTCATGCAACGTGTCAATTCGCTGCCTGCCGACACCCAGCGGTTGTTGCTCGTCGCAGCCGCCGAGCCGGTGGGCGATGCCGCGCTGTTCTTGCGGGCTGCGGCGGGCTTGGGTATTGCGGTCGACGCGCTGGCGCCTGCCGAGGCTGCGGGACTGATCGAGTTCGGACCGCGCATGCGATTCCACCACCCGTTGATGCGCTCGGCCGCCTACCGCGCGGCGGAGCTCGGTGACCGCAGGGCGGTGCACCGGGCGTTGGCCGACGCCACCGATCCGCAGTCGGACCCCGACCGCAGGGCATGGCACGCCGCGCTCGCCGCGGCGGGACCCGACGAGGAGGTGGCCGACGAGCTGGAAGCCTCGGCGGGCCGGGCCCAGAGCAGGGGCGGGGTGGCGGCCGCGGCAGCCTTCCTCGAGCGCGCGACCGCACTGACGCTGGACCCCGCACTGCGCGGGTCAAGGGCGATCGCCGCCGCGCACGCCAAACGCGAAGCGGCGGCGCCAGAGGCGGCGTACGAGCTGCTTGCGATCGCCGAGATGGCGCCGCTTTCGGAGCTGCAACGAGCCCAAGTGGCAAGGATGCGCGCTCAGATGGAGTTCGTCCGCAGTCGTGGCGGCGCACCAGGGGCGGTCAAGACGACCGAGGCCGCAGCGCAATTGCTCAGCGCCGCAAAGGGTCTCGACGGGCTTGACGACGACCTGGCTCGAGAAACCCACCTCGAGGCGCTTGCGGCGGCCATGTACGCGGGCCGGCTGAACGAGCCGGACAGGCTTGAGGAGGTGGCGCACGTCGGTCGCACCGCAGTCAATCGGGTAGGTGAACTGCGTCGCCCGATCGATTTCCTGTTGAGCGGCATGACAAGTCGCATCCTTGACGGGCCGGGAGCCGGCTCCGAACACATCCGCTCCGCTCTGGAGCTTTGGAACAGCAACGCGCAGAACGACGAGGGCCCCGCCCAGTACTGGCCCTTCCCCATCGCGCAGGAATCCGGGGCGCATGAACTGTGGGACGACGCGGTCCTCAAGCACATCGCCATCGATATGGTTCGGCGCGCTCGCGACACGGGTGCACTGGCCATGCTGCCACCAGCGCTCACCTATCGAGCCGGTGTTCATGTGTACATGGGCGAACTATCCATGGCGGCAAGGCTTCTCGAAGAGGTGGAGGCGATCACCGCTTCGATGGGCAACATGCCGAGGAAGTACCATTCGTTGAACCTCGCGGCGTGGCGGGGGGTCGCATCCGCACTCGACATGATGCAGGAGGCCGCCGCGGAGGGCACCGCCAAGGGGGAAGGCCGATTGGTCGGACTGACCAAGTACACCGCAGCCGTGCTGCTCAACGGGCTCGGTCGCTATGACGAGGCCTTCGCGGCCGCGCGTGAATGCTGCGAGTACGAGGACCTCGGCATCTTCGGTGCGTGCCTGTTCGAACTGATCGAAGCCGCGGCTCATGTGGGCGACATTGACGCCGCCGCCTCGGCTCTCGAGCTGTACGACGCAAGAGCGGGCGCCAGCGGAACCGAGTTTGGCCGGGGCGTGGTGGCGGCCTCGCGGGCCCGGATCGCCACCAACGAACTCGCCGACGGCTTGTTCACCGAGGCCATCGAACGTCTCGAGCGCGCCCGCATGGACCTTTTCCTCGCGCGTACCCGACTGGCGTACGGCGAATGGCTGCGTCGCATGAAGCGCCGAAGCGACGCGCGTAAGCAGCTCAACATGGCCATGGAGATGTTCACCCGAACGGGCGCACAGGGTTTCACCGAACGGGCGCGCCGGGAGCTGATCGCAACCGGGGAGAAGGTGCGCAAGCAGCAGGTCGGCTCTGGTGATGAGCTGACCGCCCAGGAGGAACAGATCGCCCGCCTTGCCGCCGACGGGCTGACGAATCAGGAGATCGGCGCGCAGCTGTTCATCAGCGCGCACACCGTCGAGTGGCATCTGCGCAAGGTCTTCGTCAAGCTTGGCATCACCTCGCGAAGGCAGCTGCGCACGGTGGCGTGGGCCGGCTAGGTCTATTCGACGAGCTTGCCCTGACTTGATACCTCCCGCATCCGGGCCGAAATATCAAGTGGGATAGCGGTAATGGCTTCGCGTGCGATACGGCCGGGTCCTGACCACACCAGGTTGACGTTGAGGGCTTCGTCGAGGTGGGGGTAGTCGGATCGATTGTGGCAGCCGCGTGTCTCGCGCCGTTCCAGTGCGGCCTCGAGCGTGGCCCGCGCCGCGATGGCGCTGGCCTTGAGGTCGAATGCGTGGGCAAGGTCGTAGAACCCCGCGATATCCGGGTGCACGCCAAGGTGCGTCAGCCGCTCTTCGATCTCCGCGAGCGCGCTCAGCCCGTTGAGTAGTCCGGCCTCGTCCCGTACCACCCCGGCGTGCTCGGTCATGGTGTTGCGCAGCGCCCGTTGCAGGAAGCGGACGTTCTCGGGACCATCGGTGGACAGGATCTCGTCGACCTCGCTGCGGGCAGCGGAAACCGCAGCGGCAGAGCGTTGTTGAGCGTTGAGCTGAGCCGAGTAGGTGGCGGCGGCCCTGCCGGTGATCTTGCCATAGACCAGCAGCTCGATCAGGGAGTTCCCGCCGAGCCGGTTGGCTCCGTGCAGTCCGCTCGATGCCTCACCGATCGCGTACAGACCCTCCACGTCGGTGCGGTGATCCTCGGGGCGAACCCAGACCCCGCCCATCGAGTAGTGCGCCGTCGGAGCGATCTCGATGGGGGAGGTGGTGATGTCGAGCAGCTGCAGATCCATCAGGGTCTGATAGACGCGCGGCAGGCGCTCCATGATCTGCGTCCGCGGCAGGTGCGAGACGTCCAGCCACACCCCACCGCGCGGGGTGCCGCGGCCCTCCTTGATTTCGGTGAAGGCGGCCAGCGCGACCCTGTCCCTGGTGGACAGTTCCATCCGCTCGGGGTCATAGCGTTTCATGAAGCGTTCGCCGAGGTCGTTGCGCAGGATTCCGCCCTCACCGCGGGCCGCCTCGGACACCAGAGTGCCTGCGGAGTCTTCGGGTTCGATCAGCCCGGACGGATGGAATTGGACAAGCTCGGGATCGCGTATCCGCCCGCCAGCTTCGAGCGCCAAACGGAAAGAGTCGCCGGTGTTTTCGTCGCGGCGGGACGACGTCCGCCGCCAGATCCGGGTGTGCCCGCCCGCGGCGAGGATGACCGCGTCGGCATGGATCGTGTAGCGGGTGCCGTTAAGTACGTTGAAGCCGTAAGCACCGAAGATCACGTTGTCGCGGACGAGAAGTCTGGTGATGTAGACCTCGTCGAGAATCGGTATGCCGAGCTGTGCTGTCCTGTTGATGAGCGTGCGCTGCAGTTCCAGGCCGGTGTAGTCGCCTGCGAACGCCGTGCGGCGGTACGTGTGTGCGCCGAAGAAGCGTTGCGAGATCCGCCCGTCCTGTTCGCGGGCGAAGGCCATGCCGTAGCGCTCCAGATCCCGAATCGATTCCGCCGCACCCTCCGTCACCACCTGCACCGTTGCAGGGTCGGCAAGCAGATAGCTCTCGGTGAGTGTGTCGGCCGCGTGCTGCTGCCACGAGTCCTCTGCGTCCATGGTGGCCAACGCCGCATTGATACCGCCGGCCGCCAACGTGGTGTGCGCATCGGACTTCGGCCGCTTGCCGACGAGAAGGACGTCGGTTCCCAACTCCGCCAGCTCGATCGCCGCGCGCAGCCCGGCCCCGCCGCTCCCGATGACAAGCACAGAGGTTGCGATCTGCTGTTCAACGGTGCTCATATCAGCCAGAACGGATCGGTGACCACCTAGTCATCCCGACCACGAACTTTCAAGGGTTCGCTTGCGTGTGACAACCGTCAGGCTGAATGCATGGACGTTTATGAAGCAGTCGAGAGCCGACGGGCCGTCCGTGGATTCACCGACCAGCCCGTCCCGAGAGAGGTGCTGGAGCGCGTGCTGACCGCCGCTGGTAACGCGCCGTCCGGATCGAACATCCAGCCGTGGAACATCTATGTGGTGACCGGCGAACCGCTGGCGCGACTCAAGAAGCTCGCCACTGAGCGCGTGGCGACGGGCGACCCGTGGGATGAGCGGGAGTACGTGATGTACCCGCCCGACATGCGGTCCCCATACGGAGAGCGCCGCGCCGCATTCGGTAGGGACCGTTACCGCGCACTCGGCGTCGAACGTGGGGACACAGAGGCTCGGATGAGGGCCGCCATCGCGAACTGGGACTGCTTCGGCGCACCCGCCGCGCTGTTCTGTTATGTCGACCGCGGCCTGGGCCTGCCTCAATGGTCCGACCTCGGGATGTACCTGCAGACCGTCATGCTGCTGCTGCGCGCTGAAGGTTTGCACAGCTGCCCGCAGATGGCGTGGTCGCAGGTCCGCAAGACCGTCGACGAGATCGTGTCACCCCCCGACGAGCTCATGCTCTTCTGCGGCATGTCGATCGGGTATGAGGACACCACTGTCGACTTCGTCCATAACGAGCGGGCGCCGCTCGACGAGTTGGTCACCTTCGTCGGCGATTAGCGGGACGGCACGCCTTTAGCACAGGGGTGTGACATGAATCGTGTTGAGCGCCGGGGTTATTCACAGTGCGTGATTCATCCACAGATCGGGTGGGCGGGCTAGTCGGAACGTGGTGAGCGGCGAACAATCGAAGATGTGTACGACAGTGACGCGGCGTTGGTGGAGTCGATCTCGGCGTGCGCGCGCACCGAGGCCGCCACCGCAGGCAAGCGTTTGGCCGCGATCGCCGAGCTGGCGACCCGGCGCTGCGGCACCGAGCTGGCCCGCTCGCGCGAACGATGGGCGTGCGATGCGTGGGACAGCTGCGCGGCCGAAGTCGCCGCCGAACTCACGATCTCGCACCGGACGGCCTCGGGGTTGATGCATCAGGGCCTCGATCTGCGGGACCGGTTCCCGGCGGTGGGGGCGCTGCTAGCTTCGGGTGCGATGACGGTGCGGGTGGCCACGACGGTGACCTGGCGCGGTGCACTGATCGAGGACGCGGACCTGTTGGCCCGGGTGGACGCCGATATCGCCGAGGCCGCGACCCGGTTCGGCACCCTGTCCGAGCAGAAACTCAACGACGCCATCGACAACTGCATCTACAGATATGACCCCGATGCGGTGCGCCGTTTCCACAGCGCGGCCAAGGGGTTGGATGTGCGGTTCGGCAAGCCCGATGATGAGACCGGGACCCGGTCGATCTACGGGCTGGTCAAGATCAGCGACGCCGAGTTGCTCGACCGCCGCGCCGAGGCGTTGGCCCGCTCGGTGTGTCCGGATGATCCGCGTACCCAGGGCGAGCGGCGCACCGAAGCGTTGGGCATCATCGCGGTCAACGGCGATCGGCTGCCGTGCCGGTGCGGTCGATCTGACTGCCCCGCCACCGGGGGCAAGGACCCGCGCGCCGAGCACCTCGTCATCCACGTCATCACCAACCACCCCGGCGAGGACCCCGACGACAACGGTCCCGACGACAGTGGTCCCGACGACAACGGTCCCGACGACAGTGGTCCCGACGACAGTGCTGGGCCAGCGGGTGGCCAGGTCGGCGCGCCTGCGCGCCCGCCGGTGCCGTGCCCGTCCACCGCGGTGATCGCCGGCGGCGGGGTGATCCCCGCACCGCTGCTGGCCGAACTACGGGCGATGGGCGCGATGATCGCACCGGTCCTCAACCCGGTGGACCTGACCGCGGTGCCCGGGTATCGGCCCAGCACCGCCCTGCAGCGGTTCGTGCGCACCCGTGACATCACGTGCTGCTTCCCGGGGTGCGATCGCCCCGCGGTGTATTGCGATCTGGACCATACGGTCCCGCACGCCGCCGGCGGGTTGACCCATCCGGGGAACCTCAAATGTTTATGCCGAAAGCACCATCTACTCAAAACATTTTGGGTCGGGCGCGGTGGGTGGAGCGATGAACAACTCCCTGACGGCACCGTCGTGTGGATCACCCCGGCCGGACGACGAAAACACGTGCCCCCGGGCAGTCGGGTGCTGTTCCCCGACTGGAACACCACCACCCCAACACCGGCCACCCCGCAATGGGCACCCCCGCGCACCCCGGGCCGCGAACTGACCATGCCGCTCCGCGCGCGCACCCGCACCCAACAACACCGCAAAACATCACTACCGAACGCAAACGCAACCACCAACACGACCTCGACAACCCACCACCGTATTAACGGTTCACTACGGAGTAGAGGCCACTGACTACGGACTTCCAAGGGTTCGCTTCGCCCCCGTGCGCGCGAATCTGATGTGGACAACCACATCAACTGGAGGTTCATCATGAAGGTCGTAGTCATCGGTGGCACGGGGCTCATCGGTTCGAAGGTCGTCGCCAAGCTCACCGACCACGGTCACGAGGTGATCGCCGCCGCGCCGAACACCGGAGTCAACACCCTCACCGGAGAAGGTCTGGCAGAAGCACTGGCCAATGCGCAGGTGGTCATCGACGTTTCCAACTCCCCGTCCTTCGACGATGAGCCCGCCATGGACTTCTTCACCACCGCCACCCGCAACGTGCTGCGCGCGGCGGAGACGGCCGGGGTTTCTCACCTCGTCGCACTGTCCGTCGTCGGCACCGACCGGCTGCAGGACAGCGGCTACTTCCGCGCCAAGGCCGCCCAGGAACAGCTCATCACCGAAGGGGCGATTCCGTTCTCGATCGTGCGCGCCACCCAGTTCTTCGAGTTCGTCCGCGGCATCGCCGATCTCGCGGCCGACGGTGACACCGTGCGCGTCTCGTCGGCACAGATTCAACCCATGGCCGCCGATGACGTCGCCACCGCCGTCGCCCGCACCGCAGTCGGCGAGCCAGTCGGCGGCATCCTCGAGGTCGGCGGACCCGCCCGGTACCAGCTGGACGATCTCGTCCGTGCCCGGCTCCGCGCGCAGGACGACACCCGCAGCGTCGTCACGGATCCGCAAGCCCGCTACTCCGGTGTGGTGCTCGACGATCACACCCTGGTCCCCGCCGACACGGCAACGCTGTTCGACACCCGATTCGAAGACTGGCTTGTCGACAACGCAGCTACTCCGGTCCGCTAGCCATGACTACCACTCCCATCCCCGAGTCAGATCTCTCGTCGCGCTTCGCCAGTGAGGTGCAGCCGTTGCTCGATGTCCTCGCAAGAGGAGCGCGGCGGCTGACCCGCTGCGACGCCGACGCGGAAGATCTGCTGCAAGACGCATTGCTGAACGCATATGTGGGCTTTCACACCTTTCAGGACGGCACCAACCTCAAGGCGTGGCTGTTCCGGATCCTGCACAACCGGTGGATCAGCACCTACCGGGCTCGGCAGAGCAGGCCGTCGGAGGTCCCTGTCGACGAACTCGCCGAGTGGGACAGCGTTGTCCGCGCCGCATCGGCCGAGTCCGAGGTCCTCGATGCGATGCCGGCCGGCGAGGTCAAAGCAGCGATGAATAGCCTGCCCGAAGGCTTCAGGACCGCGGTGTACTTCGCCGACGTCCAGGGCTACACCTACGCGGAAACCGCCGTGATCCTCAACCTGCCGATGGGCACCGTGATGTCGAGGGCGTCGCGCGGACGCAAGCGGCTGCGCGTTGCGCTCGCCGACTCAGCCGAACCAAAGATCGCGTAATACAGGAGAAAACAATGGAATTGGCATACAAGACAGTGTTGGTCACCGGAGGCACCGCGGGCATCGGCCTGGCATGCGCGAAGCTGATGGCACACGAAGGCGCCTCGGTGATCATCACCGGTCGCGATGCGGAACGCGGCAAGGCCGCTGCCGCAGGAATCGACGGCAGTGTGCGCTTCGTCCAGGCAGACCTTTCTGACGCCGAATCGGTGAAATCGCTTGTCCAACAGGCCGGCAGCGTCGATGTTCTGGTCAACAACGCCGCCAGCTTTCCTGCGGCGCTGACCGTCGACCAGGAGATCGCCGCCTTCGAGACGACCTTCAACACGAACGTCCGCGGCAGCTACTTTCTGGCCGCAGGCCTGGCACCCGGCATGCTCGAACGGGGACACGGCAGCATCATCAACGTCACCACGATGGTCGCTTCGAAGGGCGTCCCCGGCGCCGGCGCGTACAGCGCCTCCAAGGCTGCCCTCGAATCGTTCACCCGAACCTGGGCCGCCGAGTTCGGTTCCCGTGGAGTCCGGGTCAATAGCGTCGCACCCGGTCCCACCAAAACCGAAGGCGTCGAGGCGGAGTGGGGTGAAACCAACGAGGAACTCGGTCGCGCCCTGCCGTTGGGACGCACCGCCAAACCCGAGGAGATTGCGGACGCCGTCCTCTTTCTCGCCTCGCCCCGCTCGAGCTTCATCACCGGATCGACACTGCACGTCGACGGCGGCGGCAGTGCCATTTAAGGAGGAATGACCGATGTCGAAGAACTACGACCCCTCATGGGAGAGCGCGCTGACCGTCTTGCAGGAAGTGCAGCCGCCGTTCATTCCGGAAGGGGCACATGCGATGACGGTGGTCATCGACTACCCGCCGGGCAGTGCGGGCGCCCCGCCGCACCGGCACCCGAGCGGACCCGCCTTCGGCTATGTGCTGGAAGGCGAGATGCTGTTCGAACTCGAAGGCGAACCGCCACGGGTCATTCGGGCGGGCGAAGCGTTCTGGGAGCCGGGTGGCGACGTCATCCACTACTCGGACGGCAACAACCGCGACGACACGAGGGTCCGCTTCACCGTCACGATGCTCTGCGAGCCAGGCAAGCCGATGCTCGTCCTCGTCGACGACGACGAGTTGGCCGCACGTCAGCATCTTCGCGTTCCAGCCGAATCCTAAGGATTATTCGATGTCAAAGATATTGCTGCAGACGACGATCCAGGCTAACCACGACGACTGGGAGGTCGCCCGCTTTTCGCTGCTCGCCGACGAGCTGAGGGCAGCTGGCCACGAAGTCACCGCCCACGACCGGGCAAATCGGGGCGGCGACGACCCGGTCCTCAGCCGGCTCGACGAACTCGACTACGACCAGTTGTGGCTGATGGCCGTCGACGTGGGTGACGGCCTCAGCGCCGCCGACATCGACGCGATCATGAGGTTCCGGGAGAACGGTGGCGGGGTGCTCACCGCCCGCGACCACGAGAACTTGGGCAGCTGTCTGTGTGAGCTCGGATCGGTCGGCCTCGCCAACCAGTTCCACGACAAGAACATCGACCCCGATGCGATGCGCGATGACCAGGACACCCCGACCATCTCGTGGCCCAACTTCCACTCCGGCGCCAACGGCGACTACCAACCGGTCCTCGCCACCGAACCGGTGCACGAGCTGCTGCGCACCGCGAGGTCGGACAGCGGGCGAATCGAATGGTTCCCCGCCCACCCGCACGAAGGGTCGGTGTCGGCGGACGGCCCATTCGCCACCGCACTGGCGCAGGGCAGGAGCACGGTGACCGGCCGCCGCTTCAACCTGGCGGTGGTGCTGGACGGCGAGCTGGCACCCAACGGCCGACCGATGGGCCGCGCGGTCGCCGAGTCGACGTTCCACCATTTCGCCGACTACAACTGGGATCTCGATTGCGGGGCGCCCTCGTTCGTCTCCGAGCCGCCGGGCACCGAGATCAAGGCCGATCCGTCGCGTCTGGAGATCTTCAAGGACTACGTGCGCAACGTCGCGACGTGGCTGCAGCCCGCAGCACTACACGTGAGCGTCGGCGACGTCCAGAGCCTTGTCGAGAATCGCTAGGCCCTCACGCGCCTCCTGCTCGGTGACGGTGCACGGCGGGACGACGTGGATGCGGTTGAAGTTCGCGAACGGCAGCATGCCGCCCTGCTTGCACGCACCGATCACCGCGGCCAACGCCGCGCTGGTTCCGCCGTACGGCGCCAACGGTTCCCGGGTCACCTGGTCGGCGACGAGCTCGACGGCCCAGAACACCCCTTGCCCGCGGACCTCGCCGACGCTGCGGTGGCGTGCGGCGATCTCGGCAAGGGCCGGTCCGATCACGGCCTCGCCGATGCGCGCCGCGTTCTCGACGATGCCCTCGTCAGCCATCGTGTTGATGGTCGCCACGGCCGCCGCGCAGGCCAGCGGATGACCCGAGTACGTCAGGCCGCCTGGGTAGGCGCGGTGCGCGAACGTCTCGTAGATGGCCGGGCTGATCGCCACGCCGCCGAGAGGGACGTAGCCGGAGGTGACGCCCTTTGCGAACGTCAAAAGATCCGGTGCGACGTCGAAATGCTCGATGGCAAACCACTTTCCGGTGCGCCCGAAGCCCGCCATCACCTCGTCGGCGATGAACACGATGCCGTACCGGTCGCATATTTCGCGCACCCCGGCCAGGTATCCGGGGGGCGGCACCATGATGCCCGCGGTGCCTGGCACGGACTCCAGCGCGATCGCCGCGATGGTCGACGGCCCTTCGAGGCGGATCACCTCGTCGAGGTGGGCCAACGCACGCGTCGTCTCTTCGGCTTCCGTCGTCGAGTTGAAGTGCGAGCGGTAGAGGAAGGGGCCGAAGAAGTGCACGACGCCGCTGTCGCCATAGTCGTTGGGCCACCGGCGCGGATCGCCGGTCATGTTGATCGCGGTGTCCGTACCCCCGTGGTACGAGCGGTACCGCGTCAACACCTTGCGCCTGCCGGTGTGCAGGCGCGCCATGCGCACGGCGTGCTCGTTGGCGTCGGCGCCGCCGTTGGTGAAGAACACCCGGTTCAGCTCGCCAGGTGTGCGCTCGGCGATCAGCCGCGCGGCCTCCGAGCGGGCGTCGTTCGCGTGTTGCGGTGCGACCGTGCATAGTTTGGCGGCCTGCTCCTGAATTGCCGCCACCACCTTGGGGTGCTGGTGGCCGATGTTGGTGAACACCAGTTGAGAAGAGAAGTCCAGCAAGCGATTTCCGTCGCCGTCCCAGACGTGTGACCCCTCGGCGGCCACGATCGTCATCGGCGCGATCTCGGCCTGGGCCGACCACGAATGGAACACGTGCGCCCTGTCGAGCTCATAGGTGCGAGCGGCCTGTTGCCGGGCCTCGTCGACTGTGAGCCCGTTGGGGAGAACGTCGGTGGCGGGTGCCAGTGTCATAAGTGTCATTCTCTACTTGTTTTCGGGGAAGCCCAGGTTGATGCCGCCGTGGCTGGGATCCAGCCACCGGCTGGTGATGGCTTTGGCGCGGGTGAAGAAGTGCACGCCTTCTGTGCCGTGGGCGTGGGTGTCGCCGAACAGTGAGTTCTTCCAGCCGCCGAAGCTGTAGTACGCCATCGGCACCGGGATCGGCACGTTGATCCCGACCATGCCGACCTCGACCTCGTTCTGGAAGCGCCGCGCGGCACCCCCGTCGTTGGTGAAGATCGCGGTGCCGTTGCCGTACGGGTTGGCGTTGATCAGCTCGAGCGCTTCGTCGTAGGTCTCGACGCGCAGCACCGAGAGCACGGGGCCGAAGATCTCGTCGGTGTAGACGCTCATCTCGGGCGTGACGTGATCGATCAGGGTCGGGCCCAGCCAGAAGCCTTCGGCGCCACCATCAGCCGTGACGGTGCGGCCGTCGACGACGATCTTGGCGCCGTCGCTCTCGCCGGCGTCGATGTAGGAGGCCACCTTGTCGCGGTGCGCGCGGGTGACCAGCGGACCCATGTCGGAGTCGCGCGTGCCGTCGCCGGTCTTGATGCCCTGGGTGCGTTCGGTGATCTTGGCGACCAGGTCGTCGGCGATCGGACCGACGGCCACGCACGCGCTGATCGCCATGCAGCGCTCGCCTGCCGAGCCGAAGCCGGCGTTGACCATCGCGTCGGCGGCCAGATCCAGGTCCGCATCGGGCAGGATCACCGCGTGGTTCTTGGCCCCACCGAGGGCCTGCACTCGCTTACCGGCCGCGGTGCCGGTGGCGTACACGTACTGGGCGATCGGGGTGGAGCCCACGAAGCTGATCGACTTGATCTTGGGGTTGGTGAGCAGTTCGTCGACGGCGGTCTTGTCGCCGTGCAGGACGTTGAACACCCCGGGCGGCAGGCCCGCTTCGGCCCATAGTTCGGCCATCCACAGCGCCGCGCTGGGGTCTTTTTCACTGGGTTTGAGGACAACGGTGTTGCCGGTGGCGATTGCGATGGGGAAGAACCACATCGGCACCATGGCGGGGAAGTTGAACGGGCTGATGATGCCCACCGGGCCGAGGGGCTGGCGGATGGAGTAGACGTCGACGTTGGTCGAGGCGTTCTCGGTGAATCCACCCTTGAGCAGATGTGGGATACCGCAAGCGAATTCGACGACTTCCTGGCCGCGGCTGACCTCCCCCAGGGCGTCGGAGAGTACCTTGCCGTGCTCGCTGGTGATGATCGCGGCCAGCTCACCCTTGCGCTCGTTGAGCAACTCACGAAACGCGAACAGCACCTGGGTGCGCTTAGCGAGCGAGGTGTCGCGCCAGGCCGGGAACGCAGCCGCGGCCGCATCGATCACCGCCTGCGCATCGGCGACGCTGCCCAACGACACTTCACCGGTGACCACACCCGTTGCAGGGTTGGTCACCGGGGCGGTCGCACCCGACGGGCCTTCGAACGGTGCGTTGTTGATCCAGTGGGGAATAGTTTCCGGCATACATCGAGTGTGCGGTCTATATACCCCATTCGGGGACTACACAATGCCTGCGATACCGCATCAGCGTTTACAGTGTGTAAATGCCCGTGACAGTCGCCCAGGTGATCGGTTTGCCGGTGGTGCAGGCCGGCAGGCCCGAGGTGCTCAGCGCGCGTCGGTGGGACGAGCCGATCCGCTGGCTCCACGTCGGTGACGTGGCGGATCTTTCGGCCCTGCTGCAGGGCGGCGAGCTGGTCCTGACCACCGGCGCGGCGCTGCGGGAATCGCCGGAACGGTACCTGCGGGGCCTCGCCGATGCGGGCGCACTCGGGGCCGTCATCGAAGTGGCCGCCGGGGTCTCCGTGGCCAGATCGGTAGCACCGCTCGCCGAGAGCCTGAACGTGGCGCTTGTCGTGCTGCACCGCGAGATCAAATTCGTCCAGGTGACCGAGGAGGTGCACCGGCGGATCGTGTCCGAACAGTTCGAAGAGGTCGCCTTCGACCGTCGCGTGCACGAGACGTTCACCGACCTGAGCATGAGGCGGGTTTCGGCCACCGGCATCGTCGGAGCCGCAGCCCTCATGCTCGACGAGCCGGTCGTGCTGGAAGACCTTGCGCACCAGGCGCTCGCGGTCGCGCCCGGCCCGGAAACGACGGCGGCACTCCTGAACGACTGGGAGCGACGCTCGAGGCGCGCGGACGAAGGCTGGGCCATGACGGCCGTCGGACCTCGCGGCGAGGAATGGGGCAGGCTGATCGTCCCGCGCGTTCCCGGCGACCCCGCGCGCGCCAAAATGGTGCTCGAGCGGGCCTCGTCCGCGCTGGCGCTGGACCGGATGATCGAGCGAGACCGATCCGGTCTGCATCAACAGGCGCAGAGCGGACTCATCGATGACGTACTGCGCAGCCGGATGAGCGATGAGCGGGAAATCGCCGCTCGTGCACATGCTTTGGGCCTTCGTAGGGCATCGCGGTACGTCCCTGTGGTGGTACGCACGCGCAGCGCGGCGGTCAGGTCGGACCCCGTCGCCGGTCAGCGCCGCAACATCGCGCTCCTTGACGCGGTGGCCCACACCGTGAATGCGTTGGGCCACACCGGATTGTTCGCCGTGCGGGGCGACGGCGAGGTCGGAGCGGTGGTGTCGCTGAGCGCGGCCTCAGACAAGGTTTTGAGCTCGTTGGGCACCGGTGTGTCGCGCGAGGTCGCGCGCATCGACGGCGGGCAGCGCTGCGTCCTCGCGGTCGGCGAAGCCTACGAACTCGTCACCGACGCGGTCCACGGCCTCGGCGACGCGGCGCACGTCGCGGAGGTGGCGCTGGCCATGCGCGCCGAGCCGCGGCCGTTCTACCGGGCCTCCGACGTGCGGCTGCGCGGGCTCATTTCCCTGCTGCAGAGCGATCCCAGGGTCCAGGCGTTCGCGGAAACCGAACTCAAGGCGCTGCTGACGACCGAGAATGCCGGCACCCCATCGGATCTGGCCATCCTTCGCGAATATCTCCGGTTGGCGGGCAACAAGGCCGCATTGGCCGCGCAGCTGCACATCAGCAGGCCGTCGCTGTACAAGCGTCTGTCGGCCATCGAAGCGCGGCTTGGCGTCGACCTCGCCGACGCCGAATCGATGGCCTCACTGCACGTGGCGATGCTGGTGCTCGAGGTGCGCCGCGGCAGCGACGTCGGGGTCTAGGCGCTCACACCGTCCTCGGTAGCCGCGCACCCGTGGCCAGCTCGGCGTACTCCCGCATCAGCCGCAGCGCGATCGGCCGGCTGAGGTCGGGATCGCGCGCCACGATGCGGTATCCGAGGTAGTCCTCCATCGACATCAGCGTCATCGCCACGTCCTTGGCGGGCGACCTCAGGGTGAACTCCCCTGCCGCCGCGCCCGCGGACAATATCCGCGTGTACAGCTTCACCTGGCGGTGATAGATGTGCTGCACGTCGCTGCGTTGGTCGAGTTCGAATCCCGCAGCGAGCACAGCTCGCCAGATCGCCCGCCACTCAGCATCTTCCGGGCCGGTCGGCAGTCCGGCGGCGATGGTGAGGGCCAGCTGCTCGCGAACGTCGTCGGTGCGCTCGACGATGGCGAGCCGGTCATCGTAGAAGCGGACATCGGAGCGCTGCGCCAACTCCGAAAGCAGTTGGTGCATGTCCTTGAAGTAGTAGCGCACGGCGTTGGCGGTCAGACCGAGTTCGGCGGCGACGTCGGTGACCCGCAGCGTGGCAAGGTCGTGACGCTCGATCAGGCCGATGGCCGCATCGAGGATTTCCGCTCGTCGCTGCGTTTGTCGATTGGGCCGTGCCACCGCTTCATCATCTCTTTTCTGTCCGTCCTCTTGCGCGACATCCACCGGAGGTGCATTCTTTTCCTGCACGGAAAAAAACATCTACCACGGATAACACATGCGAGCTAGAGATCTCGGCGTCGTGATCGGCCGGCACCCCACCGGCCGGGAAAACGCCATCACCGACGTCGGAGGAGTGCGCGTCGGGCACGTCACGATCGACGAGACCGGCCCACCCGCCGTGCACACCGGGGTGACCGTGGTCGTCCCGCACCACAACATCTGGACAGAACCGGTCTTCGCAGGCGCCCACCGGCTCAACGGCAGTGGCGAACTCACCGGGCTGGAGTGGATCCGCGAGTCCGGCGAGCTGACCACCGCGATCGGGCTGACCAACACCCACAGCGTCGGCGTGGTTCGTGACGCCCTCGTCGAGGCCCAGGTGCGGGAGCGCGGCGACGGGCTCTATTGGTCGCTGCCGGTGGTCGGCGAGACCTACGACGGGCTGCTCAACGACATCAACGGGCATCACGTGCGGCCCACCCATGTTCATGACGCGCTGGCGGCCGCCAGCGGCGGTCCCGTCGCCGAAGGCAACGTCGGCGGCGGAACGGGCATGATCTGCCACGGCTTCAAGGCGGGCATCGGCACCTCCTCGCGTGTCACCGACACCGCGAAGGGCCAATACACCGTCGGCGTCCTGGTGCAGGCCAACCACGGACGGCGAGAACGGCTTCGGGTGAACGGGATCCCCGTCGGCGAGCTGATCGGACCCGACGACGTACCCCTGCCGGAAACGCCGACCCGCTACGAATCCGGGTCGGGCTCGATCATCGTCGTCGTCGCCACCGACGCCCCGCTGCTGCCCCACCAGTGCACCCGGCTCGCGCAGCGCGCGGCCCTCGGCGTCGCACGGGTCGGCGGCACCGGTGAGCAGTACAGCGGCGACCTGATGCTCGCGTTCGCGACAGGCAACCGGGGCATCCCGCCCTATGCATGGGACGAGGATCCTAAGGCCGAAGAGCCGGAGATAGCGCTGAGAATGGTTGCACCGCAACTGATGACGAGGCTGTTCGACCTGACGATCGAGGCCACCGAAGAGGCCATCGTCAACGCCATGGTTGCCGCAACGACGCTGACCGGACGCAACGGCCTTACCGCACACGCCATCGACCACACACTGTTGGGCAAGGCAATGAAGGAGTACTCATGACCGAGAACGCCACCGCGACAAGGAGCCAACACCTCAGCGGGCACCTCGGCACCGTCGGCGTCGTCTTCATGGTGGTGGCCGCCGCGGCGCCACTGACCGTGATCGGCGGCAACATGCCACTGGCCATGGGGCTTGGCAACGGCGCGGGCGCGCCCGTCGGATTCCTCATCGCCGCGCTCGTGCTGCTGGTCTTCAGCATCGGCTTCGTGACCATGACGCCGTACGTGCCAGAGGCCGGCGCGTTCTTCTCCTACGTCACCGTCGGACTCGGCAAGCGCATCGGCACCGGCATCGCGGCGGTCGCGCTCATCGCCTACACGGCCATCCAGGTCGGCATCTACGGTTACATCGGCTGGGCGATCGGCGACACCGTGGCCTTCTACGGCGGCCCGGAAATTCCTTGGCCCGTCTACTCGTTCGTTATCCTGGCCATCGTCGCTCTGCTCGGCTACCGGCACATCGAGCTGAGCGCAAAGGTGCTCGGCGTTGCACTCGTGCTCGAGATCGGCATCGTGCTGATCCTCGACCTGGTGATCGTCGCCAGCCCTGGGCCCTCGGGCCTCACCCTTGCCTCCTTCCAGCCCGACGTGTTCACCCAGGGCACCCTCGGCATCGCAGTCCTGTTCGCCCTCACCGGGTTCATCGGGTTCGAGGCAACCGCGGTGTTCCGTGACGAGGCGCGCGATCCCGAGCGCACCATTCCACGGGCCACGTACGCCGCGGTGCTGATCATCGGCGGCTTCTATGCGCTGACCTGCTGGGCGTTCGTCGTCGCGATCGGACCCGACCAGGTCACCGAGGTCGCGCAGCGCACCCTGGCAGGTGAAGGCAACATGCTGCTCGACACCACCGACGACACGTTGGGCCGGGTCGGGCGCGACGTCGTCAACGTGCTGCTGCTGACAAGCCTGTTCGCCTGCGTGCTGTCCTTCCACAACGTGATCGCCCGGTACCAATTCGTCCTTGCCGGAAAGGGATTGCTGCCCCGCCGGCTCGGCACCGTGCACGCCACGCACAACTCGCCCGCGTTCTCGTCTGTGGTGCAGACCGTGACCGCGGCGGTGATCGTGCTGATCCTCGCGGTGTTCGGGGTCGATCCGTTGGTCGGCGTTTTCGGGTCGATGGCGGGCGTGGCCACGGTCGGCATGGTGCTCTTGATGTTGACGACGTCGGTGGCCGTGCTGGTCTACTTCCTCCGGCACCGCGAGAATGCCAACGGGCGCGTCTGGCAGACCGGCATTGCGCCCGCGCTTGCGTGTCTCGGGCTGCTGGCCAGCCTGTGGTTGGTGCTGTCCAACTTCACCCTGGTCACCGGCGGCAGCATCACGCTGAGCACGATCCTGGCTGCGGTGCCTTTCGCCGGCCTGCTCATCGGATCAGCGGTGCGCACCTGACGTCGAACCGCCGCGCCACGGTGTCCAGCCCGCACTCCAGAAACACCTTGGCAGGGACCTGGTCAGAGACGAGGCTGAGGTTGTACTGGACCAGCGACATGAGGGTGTAGGGGCCCGCGGTGCGGCACTTCGCCCGCAGCTCCTGCGCGTCGAGCGCGTCGAGCGGTATGTCGGTGATCTTGTCCATGAACAGCAGGTGGGTCAGGAAGTAACCCATGTATGAGCTCAAATGCAGTGTGGCAGAACGCGCTTCGATCGAGACCACCGCACCGCTCGGCGATACGTAGGGTTCGTACGGGTGGTCCTGCTGCATGAGATAGCCCGTGCAGTTCACGATCCAGCTGCCAGGCTGCACCGCCTTGGTCGCGCCGCTGCGAAACACCATCTCGGTCCCGCCGTTGCTGTCGACGACATCGGTGGTGTGATCCATGATCACGTCGTTCAATCCGGCGGCGATGGTTCGGTTCTCGGCGTCGGACAACACACCCAGCACGAAGTTGCCGGTCTGCGGGGTCAGCCACGTGCCGTACGTGGATCGGTACCAGTCCTCGACCTCGGCCTCGTTGGTCCCGTCGAAGCGACGGGCCGTCTCCATCCCCAGGCCCCTGAACATCTTGCTGCGGTACCACCGCTGCGCCCCCGTTGGCAGCAGACGCTCGCGGCTGGTGAAGAAGGTGCCCGACCCGGCCACGAGGTTCACCTCACGGCCGGGGTACTCGGTGATCACGCAGTGCGCGGTGTCCATCGCGGTCTTGCCGCCGCCGATGATCCAGACCGGGGAGTCGCTGGCCCGGATGTCGTCACCGCGCATATCGCAGTAGTCCGGCGACACCGAATGGACGCGGCTGCTTGACAATTCGAGCGGATCGTTGGGCTGGACCCGGAAGCCGTAGGCCTTGATCAGTCGCTTGGTCTCGACGACCAGTTGCTTACCGTCCGCCGCTCGGCAAGTGACCCGCACGATCCCGTCGGTCTCTTCGTCGGACTCCATCGTCCAGCCGAAGTGCTCGTCGACACGCACCCGCTCTTTGATGACGCGCATGCAGTGCTCGAAATGGTCGAGCACTTCGCCCTTGGTCGCCAGGTAGGCGGGACGCTGGCCTAGGGTCCACGCGATGTTCCCCGCGGTGAACATCGGATGCGGTTGGTGCAGTCGCACATAACGAGTAGGTGTCGACCCACATGCCGCCCGCGTGTTCGCGGCGGTCGATCAGAACGATCTTCTGATCGCGGGTCAGGTACCGGCTCGCGACGAACAGCGCGTTGAGTCCGGCGATTCCGGCGCCAACGATGCAGACGTCGCAGCTTTCCATTAGCCGATTGAGGCCTTCTCGAGTTCGTCGAGCGCGTCGCCGGTGTAGACCGCGAGGCGCTGCAGGTGCGGCAGCCTGTCGCGGCACCCGACGAAGCCGAAGTTCAGCGTGTCGGCGTAGCTCTGCAGTGTGATGTTCAGCGCCATCCCGTGGATCGGGATGGAGACCGGATAGGTGGCCTCCAGGCGAGAGCCGTTGAAGTACAACGGTTCTCGCGGCCCAGGCACATTGGACACGCACAGGTTGAACGTGTACGGCCACGGCGGCTGCACACCGGTGAGGGCGCCTGCGATCTGCGCGCCCGCCGGGGCAAGCAGGGCGGCGCTGTAGGCGATGATCGCCGCGGTTGACATGGTCTGCAGCTGGGCCTTGGCGGCCCCGGTCGATGCGGTGATCACCTTGAGCCGCTCGACGGGGTCGTCGATGTCGGTGCCCATCGTGGCCAGAATCGCACCCACCGCGTTACCGCCGCCCTCGTCGCCCTTCGGGCGGACGTTGACAGGCAGGAATGCGATCAGCGACCGATCGGGTAGCTCGTCGAGTTCGGTAAGGAACTGCCGCAACCCGCCACCGATGATGGCCAGCGCGACGTCGTTGAGCGTCGCGCCGTGCTGCGAGCCGATCGCCTTGAGCCGGGTGAACTCGTACTGCTGGGTGGCAAAGCGCCGGTTCCGGCTGATCCTGGCGTTGAGGATGCTGTGCGGCGCCTGCACCGAACCGGCGATCTGCGCGTTGTCGCCGTCGCGGCGCAACTGGGTCTTCACCAACGCGTTGGCAAGGTCGACGGTCGAACTGACGCCACCGACCACCGATGAGCCGATATTGCTCAGCGTGCGCAGTCCCGCGGCCAACGGATTGGACGGGCCCGCGGGGGTGTCGGCACGCTCGGGGACCGGCGTCGGCATGTTGAACAGCATCCTGGTGTCCGTGCTGTTCGGGTCGGTCGACATGCTGCGCGCCAGCATTCTCATCGCGCTGTACCCGTCCACGAGGGCGTGGTGGATCTTCAGGTAGAGCGCGAAGCGGCCGCCTTCGAGGCCCTCGATGACGTGGATCTCCCACGGCGGGCGGGTCAGATCGAGGTGATTGCTGTGCAGCCGCGAGACCAGAATGCCGAGTTCGCGTTCGTCGCCTGGGCTGGCCAGTGCGGAGCGCCGGACGTGGTAGTCGAAGTCGAAGTCGTCGTCGACCACCCAGCTGTGCAGGGGACTGTATTGCAGACGTGGATGGGCCAGCTTGCGGTTCCACGGCGCGACGATCTCCTGCCTGCGGGCCTCATCGACCATCTGTCGCAGGTAATCGGCCGTCGCCCCCTCGGGAGGCGTGAACGGCAACAGCCCAGCGACATGCATTTTCGAGCTCGGCGTCTCGCCGTAGATGAACATCAGATCTTGCGGGCCGAGCCGGACGCTGTTGACGCTCACCGGGTCACGGTACGCCCGCGAGTGAGGGCGCGATGGCTGATTAAGTCCCGCAGAAGGTTCGGTACGTGCCGAAGTCGCCCGGCGCGGGTTCGGCGTAACGCTGCAGGCCGTCGCGCTCGTCGTACGGCGCGGTGACGGCCGTCATGAGCTCATGAAGCGGTGCCAGGTCGTCGGCCGTCGCGGCGGTAAGGGCTTCCTCGACGAGATGGTTGCGGGGGATGTACACCGGGTTGACCCGGTCCATCACACCGGCGTCGGGGCCAAGCGCGCGCCAGCGGGCCAGCCAACGGTCGAACGCGGCGAGGTCGACGAACAGTCCACGCGCGGGCTCAGCGTCGCCGCGGGCGGCCAGGCCGAGAGCGCGGAAGAACGACGTGTAGTCGACGTGGCTCTGCTCGAGCAGCGCAAGCAGTTCCTCGGCCAATGGCATGGCCTCCTTGTCGGGCAGGCCCAGCTTGGCCCGCATGCCCGCGGACCATGTGGCGTCGTAGTGCGTACGGAAGCCGCCGAGGGACTCCGTGGCCTGCGCGACCGCCTGCTCGGGGTCCTCGGACATGAGCGGCAGCAGGGTCTCGGCGAACCTGGCGAGATTCCAGGTGGCCACCGCAGGCTGGTTGCCGAACGCGTAGCGGCCCCATTGGTCGATCGAGCTGAACACCGTGGCCGGGTCGTAGGTGTCGATGAACGCACACGGCCCGTAGTCGATGGTCTCCCCGGAGATCGTCATGTTGTCGGTGTTCATCACGCCGTGGACGAATCCGACGAGCATCCACTGCGCCACCAAAGATGCCTGGGCGGCGATGACGGCCTCGAACAGCGCGAGGTAGGGACGCTCGGCCTGTGCGGCGGTGGGGTAGTGCCTGGCGATGGCGTGGTCGGCGAGACGTCTCAGTAGTCCGAGATCACCGGACGCGGCGGCGTACTGGAAGCTGCCGACGCGCAGGTGGCTGCTGGCGACCCTGGCCAGGACCGCGCCGGGAAGCGGGATCTCCCGCTGGACCTGACGGCCGGTGGCCAGCACCGCCAGCGAACGAGTGGTGGGAATGCCAAGCGCGTACATCGCTTCGCTGATGACGTACTCGCGCAACATCGGGCCGATCGCGGCGAGGCCGTCCCCGCCGCGCGCGAACGGGGTGCGTCCCGAGCCCTTCAGGTGCAGATCGCGCAGGCGTCTTTCGGTGTCCGTCAGCTCACCGACCAGAAGCGCACGCCCGTCGCCGAGGCGTGGAACGTAGCCGCCGAACTGATGGCCCGCGTAGCCCTGCGCGACGGGGCTGGCACCGGCTGGCACGACATTGCCGACCAGGAAACGCAGCCCGTCGGGACTCCGCAGCCATTGCGCATCCAGACCCAACTCGGTGGCCAGCGGCTCGTTGAGCACGAGCAGCCGGGGCTTCTCGACGGTCTCCGCCTGCCAGCTAACTGCCAGCTCTGGCAACGTGCGGGCAAAGCGATCGTCGACGACGACGGTTGAGGCGGGCACAACGCTCACCCCACCCAGACTACGGAGGTAGCTCAGGTCGGTATGGTGATGCATCAGAAGTATGCACATGCGCGGTCATCGTCGACCTGCCGCTGCGGGGAGCAGTCGTCCGAACAGGAGCAAACTCGCGTGACGCTCAACACCATCGCGCTCGAACTCGTGCCGCCGAACGTGGATCGCGGACGCGAGCAGGCGCTGGAAGACGCGCAGAAGGTACTGCGGTGTTCGGCGGAAACCGGCCTCGACGGGCGGATCCGGCACGTGATGATCCCCGGGATGATCGAAGAGGACGACGATCGGCCCATCGAGATGAAGCCGAAGATGGACGTCCTCGACTTCTGGCAGATCATCAAGCCGCAGTTACCGAGCGTGAACGGACTGTGCACGCAGGTCACCGCGTTCCTGGATGAATCGGCGCTGCGACGGCGCCTGACCGACCTGAACGCGGCCGGGTTCGACGGCATCGCGTTCGTCGGCGTACCGCGCACCATGAGCGACGGCGAGGGCAGCGGCGTCGCGCCCACCGATGCTCTTTCCCTTTACGACGGCGTGGTGCCCAACCGCGGCGCGATCCTGATCCCCACCCGCGAGGGCGAACACGGCCGCTTCAACTTCAAGTGCGACAAGGGCGCCACCTACGGCATGACCCAGCTGCTGTACTCGGACACGATCGTCGACTTCCTCACCGAGTTCGCCGAGAAGACCGACCATCGGCCCGAGATCCTGTTGTCGTTCGGGTTCGTCCCGAAGATGGAGACCAAGGTCGGGCTGATCGACTGGCTGATCCAGGACCCCGGCAACGCCACCGTCGCCGATGAGCAGGCGTTCGTCAGGGAGCTGGCCGAGACCGAGCCGGCCCGCAAGCGGCAGCTGACGGTCGACCTCTACAAGCGGGTGATCGACGGGGTCGCCGAGCTCGGGTTCCCGCTGAGCGTGCACTTCGAGGCGACCTACGGCGTGTCCACCCCGGCGTTCGAGACGTTCGCCGAAATGCTCGCGTACTGGTCGCCAGACGAGCGTTAACGCCCGGTCGCGATCCGCGGGGCCCGCTCTGCCGCCGCGGTGTCGAGCACCAGCGACGCCACCCGATCGCGATGCTGCTCGGCGGTGCCAAGCAGTGCCGCGTCGGTGGTCGCCCGCTTGAAGTACAAGTGCGCCTGGTGTTCCCACGTGAACCCGATTCCGCCGAGCACTCCGATGGTGTCGCGCGCGACGCGGCTGAACGCCGCAGAACACGTCGCCTGCGCGATGCTCGCGGCGAGTTCGGGGTCGTCGGAGCCGTCCGTCAGCGCCCACACCGCGTGGTAAGCCGTCGAGCGGGCGTGCTCCAGGTCGACGAGCATGTCCGCCAGCCGGTGCTTGACGGCCTGGAACGATCCGATAGGTCGCCCGAACTGCAGCCGCTCCTTGGCGTACTGCACGGCCAGGTCGAGCAGGTGCTGCGCGGCGCCGACCTGCTCGGCCGCTAGCAGCGCCGAACCCACTTGCAACGCATGGGAAATGACGCGCTCGCCATCGGTGGGCCCTGCGACAAGCCGCGCGGGTGCGTCGTCGAATTGGACGGTGGCCTGAGGCCGGGTCAGGTCGATGGTGACCAGTGGCGTGCGCGTCACGCCCGGCCCTGTTGCGTCGACCGCATAAAGGCCGACCCAGTCGGGCCCCTGGGCCGCGACAAGCAGATCGTCCGCGGCGCCGGCGTCGACCACGCGCTCGGCCGTTCCGGAAAGGCGGTCGCCCGTCGCGGTGACGGTGTCCGCCGACGGGACGAAGGCTGCGGTGCGGCGGCCCTCGACGAGCTCGGCAAGCAGATCGTCGCGCACCGGTCCCGCCGAGGCCGCGACCAGCGCAGGGATGGCAAGGAACACGGTCCCGAACACCGGTCCGCACGCGAGCGACGCGCCCAGCTCCTCGACGGCGATGGCCTGGTCGACGAGACTGCCACCCGCTCCGCCGTCCGCTTCGGGCACGGACAACCCGAGGACCCCGAGCTCGGCACCCAGCCGATGCCAGACCTTGGCGTCGAACGGCGGATCGGACTCCATCAGCGTGCGCACCGTCTGCTCGTCGAAGTTCTCGGTGCAGAACTTTCGGACCGCGCTGCGCAACTGCGCCTGCTCGTCGGTGAACGTGAACTCAGCCACGGGGGATCTCCTTCCATGGCATGCCGGCATCGGCACGCAGATCGCCTGGCAACCCCAGCACTCGCTCACCGAGAATGTTGCGCATCACGTCCGAGGTACCGCCCTCGATGGTGTTGGCGCGGCTGCGCAGGAACCGCTGCTGCAGCGGGCCGCGCCAGTCCGTGTCTTCCCGGTCCTCTACCCGTAAGGCGTAGCTGTGATACAGAATCCCTTCCGGCCCAAGCAGATCCATGCAGAACTGGTAGATGTGCTGATTCAGCTCGGCGCCGACCAGTTTGCCGATCGAGCCTTCGGGACCTGGGCCGCCGACGGTCGCCATTGCCCTGGACCGCTCGGAGGTCAGTCGTTGCGCCTCGGCGCGCAGCCACAGCTGGGTGAGCCTGTCGCGCAGTACCGGGGTCTGCAGGTCTGGGCGTGACGCCCACAGCGAGACGGCGTCGGCAATCGTGCCGGCCCCGCGGCGATTGCCGCTGGCGCCCAGTGCGCTGCGCTCGTTCATCAAGGTGGTCATCGCAACCCGCCATCCGTCGCCGACTCCACCGAGCCGGTACGCATCGGGGATGCGCGCGTCGGTCATGTAGACCTCGTTGAACTCGGCGTGGCCGGTGAGCTGGCGCAGCGGGCGGGTCTCCACGCCCGCCGCGTGCATGTCGAGAACGAAGTACGTGAGCCCTTTGTGTTTGGCGACTTCAGGGTTGGTGCGGGCCAGAAGGAGTCCCCAGCGTGCCCGGTGCGCGAGGCTGGTCCAGACCTTCTGCCCGTTGATCACCCAGTCCTCGCCGTCGGGGACGGCCGACGTGGCCAGCCCGGCCAGGTCGGAGCCTGCACCCGGTTCGGAGAACAATTGGCACCAGATGTCCTCGGTGGTCGCCAGCGGACGGAGCAACCGCCGCTTCACCTCGTCGGTCTGCGCGTGCTCGATCACCGTCGGCGCGGCCATCCCGTAACCCATCGGGTTCAACGCCAGCGGCACGGGCCCACCAGCGCCCTGAAGTATGCCGTCGGCGACCGATTGGAGCCCGCGCGAAACACCCAGTCCGCCAAGGCCTTCGGGGAAGTGCACCCAGGAAAGGCCGGCGTCGAAGCATGCGCCGAGAAATTCGGGGATCGGCACCGCCTTCGGGTCGTGGTCGGTGACGACCTGGCGGGCGAGTTCGGAGACCCGCTCGGCATCGGCAGCGTTGCTCATCTGGCCACGATAGCTATCCTTGCGCGAGTGTCCGAACCGTCGATCACGCAGATGCGGCAACGGCTCGACGGCCTGACCATCCGCGACGCCGCCCGCCTCGGCCGCCGCATGAAGAATCTTCGCGGCCCCGTCAGCGCTGAGAAGCTGCAGCAGATCGCCACGCAGCTCACCGCGGCGGAGGCGCTGATCGCGACCCGCACCGCCGCGGTCCCCGCGATCACCTATCCCGATCTGCCGGTCAGCGCGCTGCGCGACGAGATCGCCAAGACCATCAACGACAATCAGGTGGTCGTGATCGCCGGCGAGACCGGCTCCGGCAAGACGACCCAGCTGCCCAAGATCTGCCTGGAACTCGGGCGCGGTATCCGCGGCACCATCGGACACACCCAGCCGCGAAGGCTGGCCGCGCGCACCGTCGCGCAGCGCATCGCCGACGAGATCGGCACGCCGCTTGGCGAGACGGTCGGCTACACCGTGCGCTTCACCGATCAGGTCAGCGACCGCACCATGATCAAGCTGATGACCGACGGCATCCTGCTCGCCGAGATGCAGCGCGACCGTCGCCTGCTGCGCTACGACACCCTCATCCTCGACGAAGCGCACGAGCGCAGCCTCAACATCGACTTCCTACTCGGGTACCTGCGGGAGTTGTTGCCGCGCCGGCCCGACCTCAAGGTGATCGTCACATCGGCGACCATCGAGCCAGAGCGGTTCGCCGCTCACTTCGGTGGCGCGCCGATCGTCGAGGTGTCGGGACGCACGTATCCCGTCGAGATCCGGTACCGCCCATTGGAAGTCCCGGTGCCGAGCGCTGAAGGCGACGACCCTGACGACCCCGACCACGAGGTCGTGCGCACCGAGATGCGCGACCAGACCGAGGCGATCATCGATGCGATCGCCGAACTGGAGGCCGAGCCGCCGGGCGATGTGCTGGTGTTCCTTTCGGGTGAGCGGGAAATCCGTGACACTGGTGAAGCTTTGAGCGGCATTGTCGGCAATCACACCGAGGTGCTGCCGCTGTACGCGCGGCTGCCGACGGCCGAGCAACAGCGCGTCTTCGCACCGCACACCGGCCGGCGAGTCGTGCTCGCCACCAACGTCGCCGAGACGTCGCTGACGGTGCCAGGTATCCGCTATGTCGTGGACCCCGGCACCGCGCGCATCTCGCGGTACAGCCGCAGGACCAAGGTGCAGCGGCTGCCGATCGAGCCGATATCGCAGGCCTCGGCCGCGCAGCGGGCCGGTCGCTCGGGGCGCACCGCGCCGGGCGTGTGCATCCGGCTGTACTCCGAGGACGATTTCGCGTCGCGGCCGCGCTACACCGACCCCGAGATCCTGCGGACCAACCTCGCCGCGGTCATCCTGCAGATGGCCGCGCTGCAACTCGGAGAGGTGGAGAGTTTCCCGTTTCTCGACCCGCCGGACAAGCGCAGCATCCGCGACGGGGTGCAGCTGCTGCAGGAACTCAGCGCCTTCGATGACGGCGGCGCGATCACCGACGTCGGACGCCGCCTCGCGCAGCTGCCGCTCGACCCGCGCATCGGCCGGATGATCCTGCAGGCCGACGTCGAGGGTTGCGTCCGCGAAATGCTCGTGCTCGCCGCGGCGCTGTCCATCCCCGACCCGCGTGAACGGCCGGCGGACCGTGAGGAGGCTGCGCGGCAGAAGCACGCCAGGTTCGCCGACGAGCACTCCGATTTCGTGTCCTACCTGAACCTCTGGCGCTACCTTGGCGAGCAGCGAAAAGAGCGCTCGGGCAGCTCATTTCGCCGGATGTGCCGTGCAGAGTTCCTCCACTATCTGCGCATCCGCGAATGGCAGGACCTGACCGGCCAGCTGCGCAGCATCGCACGGGATATGGGCATCCGCGAGCAAGATTCTCCCGCCGACCCTGCGCGGGTGCACGCGGCGTTGACGGCCGGTTTGCTTTCGCATATCGGTCTGCGAGAAGGCGATTCGCGGGAGTATGCCGGTGCGCGCAACGCGAAGTTCGTGCTGGCGCCTGGCTCGGTCCTCACCAAGCGCCCGCCGCGCTGGATCGTCGTCGCCGACCTCGTCGAAACCAGCAGGCTGTACGGACGGATCGCCGCGCGCGTTGCACCGGAGGAGGTGGAACGGGTCGCAGGGCACCTGGTGCAGCGCACCTACAGTGAGCCGCACTGGGAGGCCCAGCGTGGCGCGGTGATGGCCTTCGAACGGGTGACGCTGTACGGCCTGCCGCTCGTGCCGCGTCGCAAGGTGAACTACGCGCAGATCGAGCCGGATCTGGCCCGCGAGTTGTTCATCCGTCATGCGCTTGTCGAGGGTGACTGGCAGACCCGGCACCACTTCTTCCGTGACAACACCCGGCTGCGTGAGGAATTGGCCGATCTGGAAGAGCGCGCGCGCCGCCGCGACCTGCTGGTCGGCGACGACGAGATCTACGCCTTCTACGACGCGCGCGTACCCGCCGACATCGTGTCGGTCCTGCACTTCGACGGTTGGTGGAAGAAGCAGCGGCACAAGACTCCTGAGCTGCTGACACTGGGCCGCGACGATCTGCTGCGCAACGACGCGGACGGCGAGCAGCCCGACAGCTGGCGGGCCGGTGACCTATCGCTGCCGCTGACCTATCGCTTCGAGCCGGGTGCGGTGGACGACGGCGTCACCGTGCATGTGCCGGTCGAGGTGCTGGCGCGACTGGGTGGTGACGAATTCGCTTGGCAGGTACCGGCCTTTCGCGAGGAACTGGTCACCGCGCTGATCCGCTCGCTGCCAAAGGAGTTGCGCCGCAACTTCGTTCCGGCGCCAGATACCGCCCGCGCGGTGCTCGGTTCACTTGACCCCGACCGCGAACCGCTGCTCGAGGGCTTGCAGCGCGAGTTACGGCGGCGCAGCGGCATCCTGGTGCCGATCGACGCTTTCGACCTCGACAAGTTGCCTGCCCACCTGCGGGTGACGTTCGCCGTCGAATCTGCTGACGGTAAGGAGGTGGCCCGCGGCAAGGACCTGGATGTGCTGCAGCAGCAGCTCTCTGGACGGACCAGGCAGGCCGTCGCGGATGCGGTCGCTGGCGAGCTGGAACGCAGTGGGCTGCGAACCTGGCCCGAGGACATCGACGAGCTGCCGCGCAGTGTCGAGCGGGGCACCGTCAGGGGGTTCCCGGCGCTGGTCGATGTGGGCGCGGCGGTCGATCTGCGCGTGTTCGCCACACAGGCCGAGCAGGACGCCGCCATGGGCCCGGGTACGCGGAGGCTGCTGAGGCTGTCGGTGCCATCGCCGGTCAAGGCCGTCGAGCGTGCGCTCGATCCGCGCACCCGCCTGGTTCTCGGCACGAATCCGGATGGCTCGCTGAGCGCGTTGATAGAGGATTGCGCCGACGCGGCGACGGCCGTGGTGGCGCCAGGGCCGGTGTGGACGCGGGCCGAGTTCACGGCGCTGCGCGACAAGGTGGCCGATGCGCTGGTGCCGACCACGCTGGACGTCGTCGCACGGGTCGAGAAGGTGCTGGCCGCCGCTCACGACGTCGAGCTCGGGTTGCCCGCCTCGCCGTCGTCCGCGCAGGCCGAGTCGATCGCCGATATTCGCACGCAGCTGGCCGGGCTGGTACCCGCCGGCTTTGTCACCGCCGCAGGTGCGGCGAATCTGGCCGATCTTGCGCGCTACCTCATCGCGATCGCGCGGCGCCTGGACCGACTGCCGCACGGCATCAACGCCGACCGCGACCGGATGGATCAGGTGCGGGCCGTGCAGGCCGCCTATGGCGAACTGCGGCAAGCGCTTTCGCCTGCCAGGGCGGCCGCCGCCGATGTCCGTGACATCGCGTGGATGATCGAGGAGCTGCGGGTGAGTCTGTGGGCCCAGCAGCTCGGCACCCCCCGCCCGGTGAGCGAACAGCGCATCTATCGGGCAATCGATGCAATCCAGCTGTGAGGCGCGCGCTAGTCTGCCCGCTGTGGGCCGAAAGCGCGTCGTCATTGCCGGACTCGGCGACAGCGGTGTTCTCACCGCGATAAAGCTCGCGAAGCACGCCGACGTCGTCGGCATCTCGGCCAAACCCGCGTTGGTCAGCGGACAGGAACTCGGGCTTCGGATCTCCCGGCCGAGCGACTGGGCCAGGGACAATTGGATTTCGTTCGACAGGTTCCACGGCCTCGACCGGGTCCGAACCGTCCACGGCGCACTGACCGGCGTCGACCTGGCCGCGCGAAAGGTTCTCGTTCAGCGCGATGACGGCTCGCCGTTGGCGGAGCCCTACGACGCGCTCATCATCTCGACGGGTGTCACCAACGGGTTCTGGCGCCGTCCGGGCCTGCAGTCAACCGAGGAGATCGGCGCGGGTTTGCAAGCGGCACATGACCGGTTGGCGGCCGCCGAGTCGGTGATCGTGGTGGGCGGAGGTGCCGCGGCGGTCAGTAGCGCCGCCAACATCGCGATCACCTGGCCCGCCAAGCGGGTGGAGCTGTATTTCCCTGGCGATCGCGGCCTGCCTCAACACCATCCGCGTACATGGTCGCGGATTCGGCAGCGGCTCAACGAGTTTGGTGTGGCGGTGCATTCCGGCCACCGCGCGGTGCTGCCCGACGGATTCGCGTGCGACGAGATCACCGGCGAGCCGGTGCAGTGGAGCACGGGCCAGGCGCCGTCGTCGGCCGATGCCGTGCTGTGGGCGATAGGGCGGGTGCAACCGAACACCGACTGGCTGCCTGCGGAAGTCCTCGACCAGCACGGCTTTGTCAGGGTGACACCACAGTTGCGCGTGCCCGATCACCCGGGTGTCTTCGCGGTCGGCGACGTCGCTGCGACGGATCCGCTGCGAAGCTCGGCGCGCAATCGGGCCGACGGCCTCGTCGCCCTCAACGTGCGTGCCGAGTTCGAGGGTCGATCCCTGCGCAGCTTCCGGCCGGCCAAACGGCGCTGGGGTTCCATAGTCGGTATCCAGTCCGACGGCCTGGAGGTCTTCGCGCCCAACGGCCGCGCTTTCCGCTTCCCGGCGTGGTCGATCGACCGCGTGCTGATGCCGTGGATCGTCCGGCGGGGTATCTACCGAGGCGTGCGCGACTAGGCCGTCGCCATCGGCGGCGGGGCGATAGGTGCCATGGGTGGCGGCGCTATTGGGGCCACAGGCGGCGGTGGCGCAATAACCGGCGGAGGTGGTGGCGGTGGCGCAATTACCGGCGGAGGCGGTGGCGGCGGTGGCGGTGCAGACGGAATCCCGTACGGCCCACCGGCGCAGACCGGGTCGCTGGGCATGCTGATGCATTGCGTATCCGACGGACCGGTGGGGCTGATGGAGTCATACGGGCTGCCAAGGCATTCGGCTAGTTCGGGCGTCGCCGCGCAGGAGGGATCTTCCGGGCCGGTGGGCTGTGCGTTCGCCGGAACGGTCACACCCGCGACGCCGATGAGTGCCGCAACCACAACTGTTTTCGTCACCCAACTAGTCATTCGTCGATGGTGGCATGTCCCACTCTCCATATGGGCGCGAAACAAGTTTTGACGCTTTCGTAACTGCGTTAGCATCCAAAACCATGGCCCAACCGCCCTCCGACGATGAGCTTGAGCCGCGATCGAAGAGCAAGCGCGGCGCAGTGGTGATCTTCCTGCTCGGCTGGCTCGTCCTACCCATTGCCGTGATGTTGCTCGGCGAATTGCATAGTCCGTGGTTCGAGATTGGATGCGTGGCATTGCTCGCCTTCATCGCAGTCTTCATTGGCGCGATGGTGCGGGTAGTGCGAAATTTCTAGAACGGTGGTGGTTGGTAGTTGGCTGCGAGCCAGGCTTGGCGTTGGCGTTCTTCTTCGGCGATGAGTTCGGTGCGTTCGCGGCGTTCGGCGTTGATGCGGTCGCGGCGGTCGTCGTCGCGGGTCTGTTTGCGTTTGGGCATCCTCACCGACCGATCCCCCTCATCAGAGGGAGCCGTCTCGGGCAGGTTCAACGCCCCGGTCGGACTCGACCCAGGGTGGGGAACATCGCCGCCCCGTGGGGTTCGGTGCGGTACACCAGCCCGGTCGGTGCAGTCAGGATGATGGTGCCGTCGGGGAGTTGTTGATCGCACCAACCACCAAAGGTCTTGATCAGATGGTGGATACGGCAGTAGCACTTGTTGTTCGACCCATGCGTCGGACCCGCCGGCCATGGCACGGTGTGATCGATATCGGACATCTCGGCCGGCTTATCGCAGCCGGGCCAGCGGCACGTCAGATCGCGCCACTGGACAAACTCCGTGCAGGCTGCCGACGGCCGATACCCCGGATCCGCCCCGGACGGCACCGTGATCGGCTTGAGTTTGGCGATCTTCGCGACCCTGCGCACACTCTCGGCGGGCATGATCCCGAAGCCGCGCAGATACCCCGGGTTATCACTGGTGCCATCCACGGTGGCTTGTTCGGCCAGCACGTGAATCACCGCCGTCGCCGCGGTCGTGCGTTCGGTGCCTGCGGTGCAGTCCTCACGGCCGCACAAACACGCCAGGAAGGCTTCGCGCCGGCCCAGCGGACCGCACGCATCGGCGCGCCGCTGGGCGTGGGTACGCGGATCGTGTTCACACACCGTGGCAGCGATCGCATCCAACCCCTGATCGAGCGCCGCGCCATCCTCGGCGCGCACATGCCCGGAGAAAAACGCCATCCCCGCAGTAGCACCCGGGGACACCTCGACATAGCGGCCCTCATCGACCACCGGCGCCACCCGCACCCCAGCCGGATCGAACTTGGCCACCCAGTGATCGACCCGATCCCGCAGCTTGTCCTTGGACAGCTTCATCCACTTCTCACAATGGCGCGCGATCGCCTCATCCAACTGTGCGATCACGGTGTCTTCGACGTTCTCGGTGCGTCCGATGATCGTCAACACCATCCGCATATCAATCGTCCCGCGCACAAACACCCTGGCCACATTCGGCAACCGCTCCCGCAGAGTGCGCCCATAGGAGATCTGACCGACCGCGCGGGCATGGCTGATGTTCTGCACCGCCGAAATCTCCGCAGCCACCGCCGCCGTGGGATCAGTGCACCACAAACCCCGCTCCACCCACTCCACCGCCCGGCGCGATAACAACTCACCCACCGCCAACAACCGCAACGCAATCGACGTCGACTCATCACGCGTGGCCTCACCCATCACCTCAAGCAGACCCACATCCGACTCATCGAACATACTTGCGATCATGCCATCCGGGTGTGACAGATTTGGCCCCTCTACTCGTTTGCCCACGATTCCCCGCCCAAATTCGAGTAGAGCCCTACTCGTGCCCCGGCCGTGCCACCGCCCGCACCCTTGACGCTCATCCAAATCAGGGGAGGAACAATGTCCAAAGAGCGTTCGTGCGAGTACAACTCGGGCCCGGTAGCGGGCACGGCAGAAGTATCCGGCGCCACCTTTACCGACAAGAAACTGCAATACGCCAATGTCGGCGGCCTTGCCATCTTCGAGGGCGACATCGTGCTGGGCACCATCGACGAGGTCGAAGGGCTGCACGTCGAAGGCATCGGCATCACCGGCGAGAAGTTCCGCTGGCCCCATGCGACGGTGCCGTTCGAGATCGATCCCGCGCTGACCAACCAGAGCCGCGTCACCGACGCGATCGCGCACTGGCACGCCAACACCAAACTGCGGTTCGTTCGCCGCACCTCGGCCAACGCCAGCCACTACCCGAGCTTCGTCCGGTTCCGCCCCGCGACCGCATGTTCTGCCGCAGTAGGTAAGCGCGGAAGTAGCCAGAACGTCAGCCTCGGACCGGGCTGCACGACCGGCAACACGATGCACGAGATCGGGCACGCGGTGGGGCTGTGGCATGAACAGAGCCGCGAAGACCGCGACAACTTCGTGACGATCAACTGGCAGAACATCGACCAGGACGCCCGCCACAATTTCAATCAGCACGTCTCGGACGGCGATGACATCGGGGCCTATGACTACGGCTCGATCATGCACTACGGCGGGACCGCGTTCTCGAACAACGGCCAGCCCACGATCGTGCCGACCATGCCGCTGCCGCCAGGGGTGACGCTGGGGCAGCGCAACGGATTGTCCGCAGGCGACATGGCCGCCGTCGCGGCCCTGTACCCGCGCGCGGGACGGCTGGTCGACCGCACTGCCGAATTCGGCACACCGCCCGCGGGCAGCAGGCCAACGGCCTGTGTGATCCCAGGGATGAATGTGCACAACATCGCCTACCGCGACACGTCGGGGCGCCTGCACGAACTGTGGCGCGACGGCCAAGGCGGCACCGGCACAACGAATCTCACCGCCAACGCGAATGCCCCGACGGCTTCGGGCCACCCGTTCGCCTACGTCGACACGGCTCGCAACACCGAGATTCTGCTGTTTCGCGGCGGCGACGGTACCGTGCGCAGCCTGTACTGGTCGACGGGCGCCGTCGGCCACGACAACCTCGGCGGGACCGCGGGCGCACCGAAGGCGTCCGGCGACCCCGTCGGTTACTACGACGCCGCAACCGACGGCCATCACGTCGTGTACCGCGGCGGCGACGGGCATCTGCACGAAATGAATTGGTTCGGCGTCGCTCCAGTTTCATACGGCGGCAACCTCACTGGGGCCATCGGGGCACCGCGTGCGGTCGGCAATCCGGCGGCATACAGCGGCGGCGGGTTCAACATCGTCGCCTACCGGGCCACCAACGGCCGAATACTCTCGGTCTATTGGAACAACGGTCCGAGCGGGCTCGATGATCTGTCAGGCACGGCAGGCACACCCACGGCGGCCAGCGATCCCGCCGCGTACTACACCGCGCACAACGACACGCATCAGATCTACTACCGCGCGGGCAACGGGCACATCTACGAGCTGTACTGGACCGGTGTCGCCCCGGTGTCGGGGTGGGACCTGACCGCGGCCGCAGGCGCTCCGGCCGCGGCAGGCAACGTGTCCGCGTACTACGTCGGCCCGGAGAACACCAAGCACGTCGTCTACCGCTCAGCCGACGGCAAGTTGCACGAGATCTGGTGGTTTCCCGGTGCAGCGCCGGGCTACAGCGACCTGACCGCGTTCGCAGGGGCGCCGTTGGCCGCCGACAGCCCAGTGGGCTTCACCGAGAACGGGCGACAGCACGTCACCTACCGCGGCACCGACAATCGCATCTACGAGGTGCGCTGGGGATAGGGCTCAGACGAGGCTGACCGGCACATCCACGCTCGCGTCTCCTGCTGGGGGCACGGGAACGGACTGAGTCGTCACGAGGTCACCGGCGGCGAGCGCAGCGCCGCCGGTGATGTCGACGTGGCATTCGAGTGAAAGTTGTTGACCGGCTTGCGCTTCCGGAGCGGGCATGTCGAAAGGGATGCGTGCGTGCGGGCGCACCTCGACGGAGGGCAGCGCGATGCTGGTGACGACGGGTGCGCGCGTATCGACATAGGTGACATCGCGCAGCTCGATGACGACCGTGGCCACGGCGGCAGGGGCATCGGGCGGTAGGACGACCGCTCCCCGGATTCGCCTCGGCACACCAACCACGCTAGTCGCGCCGAGCGGCCAGTTATGTCACGGGTGCGGATGACTGGCGTGGCATAAGTGGCCACTGGTCGAGAACGCCCGGATGAGTAACTGAAGTGTGACCGCAGCCACGCCGAAATGGGTGCATTGCTGCCAACCGCCGATCAATTTCTGCCATCGGAATTAAACCTCTGAACTGCATGTTTGAGCTGTCATACCGGAACGAAGAAACACCAAACCGGCAGACATAGCGTCCAAAGACAGAAACGAAGGAAGGCACCAAAATGAAGAAGTTCGGATTTGCCACCATCGCCGCCACCGGACTGGCCGCCGCCGTCCTCGGCTTCGCAGCACCGGCCCAGGCCGCCCCCGCGACCCCGTTCCCCACGGACCGCGTCCACCACGAGTGGATCCACGACATCCAGCAGCAGGTGAACGTGCCGCAGGTCGACACGTCGGTTCGCACTCGCGGCATCAACTGATCAGCGCATCACGACAACAAGAGGGGCATCCACAGCGGGTGCCCCTCTTTCGTGCCGATAATCAGAAGATGACAAAGGCGCCGCCCGTCCTGGTATTCGACGTCAACGAGACGCTCATCGACGTCGACGCGTTGGCACCGCTTTTCGAGGAGCTTCTCGGCTACCCTCGTGCCCTGCGCGACTGGTTCGGCCAGCTCGTCATGTACTCGATGACCGCCGCGACATCCCGGTGCTACGTCGACTTCTTCACCCTGGGGCAGTCGGTCCTGCAGATGCTCGCCGACATTCACGGTGCCGACATCGACGCCACGGACCTGGATCGGGTGAAAGACGCGATGCTGACGATGCCCGCGCACCCCGACGTCGCCGAAGGCCTCACCACGTTGCGCGACAACGGCTTCCGGCTTGTCACACTGACCAACTCGCCGCCCAACCCGAACGGCCCTAGCCCGTTGGAGCACGCCGGTCTCGCCGGCTTCTTCGAGCGGCAATTCAGTGTCGATGCCCGCCGCACGTTCAAACCCGCCGCTGCGGTCTACCACTACGTATGCGAGGAGCTCGCGGTCGAGCCCGGCGAAGCCATGATGGTCGCCGCCCATGTCTGGGACACCATCGGCGCCCAGTGCGCCGGGTTGGACGCCGCGCTGATCACGAGGCCCGGAAACGCTCCGCTGGTCGCCGACGGCTTGCCGCAGCCGAGCATCGTCGCACCTGATCTCCGCGAGCTCGCCGCGCAGCTGCGCACGGAATAGCCGCGACACCGTCGGAAGTTGCCCACTCTATGACGGCCTTCGATCCCCACGCCCTGCTCGCCGACAGCCAGATCGGCGTCCTTGCCACCATCAAATCGAACGGACTGCCCCAGCTGTCGCCGGTCACGCCGTTCTACGACCGGGACGTCGGCGTCATCTACGTGTCCATCACCGAGGGCAGGGCCAAGACCGCCAACCTGCGCAGGGACCCGCGGGCCGCGCTCGAGGTGACCAGCGCCGACGGCTGGGCCTGGGCCACCGCCGAGGGCGCGGTGACACTGACCGGCCCGGGCACCGACCCCAACGGTCCCGAGGTCGAGGCGCTCGTCGACTATTACCGCAACGCGGCAGGTGAGCACCCGGACTGGGACGAGTACCGGTCGGTGATGGTCTCCGACCGCAGGGTCCTCATGGCATTGAACGTCGACCGCGTCTACGGAGAAAAGATCAACTGACCGGTGTTGGCCCGCACCCAGCGGGCTGCCCGAGTGACTCGGTATTCTCGACTCGTTGTCACTAAAGCAGACGGTCAGCGCGACCAGGGTGACGTCGCTAGATGAAGGACGTGATTACCGATGCGCGCGCCAGTAGACCGCCAGTACTTGTCTGCTCTCCGCCCCAGCTCTGACCGCGCCGCCGAACACCGGCTGTCGCTGCTCCTTGTCGAGGACGATCGCGCCGACGCGGTGTTGGTCGAAGAGCTGATCACGGACGCCGCCGCCGACATCGGCTTCTCCTGGGCAAAGTCCTTATCGGACGCCGAAGCCAGGTTGGCCGAAGGCAGGCCCGACTGCGTGTTGCTCGACTTGAACCTGCCCGATGCGAACGGGACCGACGCCCTGCACCGCCTCGGCAAGCTCGACGCGACCATCCCGATCATCGTGCTCACGGGGCTGAACGACGAGCATTTCGGCGTCTCCGCGGTCGCATCCGGCGCACAGGATTACCTGGTCAAGGGCCGGGTCGATCCGGAGATGCTGCGAAGGGCGGTGGTGTACTCCATCGAGCGCAAGCGCGCGGAGCTGACCGCCGTCGCCCTGCACGCCAGCCGCCTACGCGCCCAAGAGAACGCCCGAATGGAACGCGGGCTGCTGCCCTCGCCGCTGCTGCTGGAGAACCCGGGAGTCGACATCGTCTCCCGGTCACGGCCGAGCAGGCAGGACGCCCTGGTCGGTGGGGACTTCTTCGACGTCGTCCAGACGCCTGACCGCACCGTCCACGTGATGATCGGCGATGTCGCAGGCCACGGGCCCGACGAGGCCGCCCTCGGGGTCGCCCTGCGCATCGGCTGGCGGGCGCTGACGTTCGCCGGTCTTCGTGGCAACGAGAGGATGCGTCAGCTCGATCGGATCCTTTCGACCGAGCGACCGAGTAAAGGCATTTTCGCGACGCTGGTCAGCGTGGCGCTTGCACCAGACAGTGGGCACTTCAACGTCGTGCGAGCGGGGCATCCCGGCATGTTGGTGCACACACGCACCAGCGTCGAGTGGCTGGAGCCCGCCGCGGGACCCGCGCTCGGCCTCGGCGCCAAGGAGTGGCCGGTCAACCAGTTGCAGCTGCCCGAGGGGCACGGCCTGCTGTTGCTCACCGACGGACTGTTCGAGGGCCACTCCGGCCGCGGTCACGAACGGCTCGGCGAAGACGGGTTGCTCGAGATGGCTCGCGCGCTCGCCGCCCTGCCTGGCCCTGCGTTCGTCGACAAGCTGATCGGTGAGGCGGAGAGCCGGGCACGGACACGTGGCGGCCACACCGACGACATCGCGGTCATCCGCGTGGAGCGCTCGCCTCGATGAAACTCACCGTGCAGGGTTGGCAGATCCTGGTGCTGTCGGTGATGGGTGCACTGGTTCTGACCGGCGCGGGGGTGGGCGCGGTGTTGATGAACCGCACCGACGACGTCTCGCGCGACCTGATCGACGACATTGCGCCCGCACGCGTGGCCGCCTACCAATTGCAGGCCGCGCTGCGTGATCAGGAAACGGCGGTCCGCGGCTACGCGATCGCCGCCGACCGACAGTTCCTTACCCCGTATTACGACGGCCAGCGCACGGAAGCGACTGCAGCAGAAGATATTCGGCGCTACCTGTCTGGACGCGATGAGCTGACCGATGACCTGGACACGATCGAGCGAGCCGCAGCCGCATGGCGAACCACCTTCGCCGAGCCGCTTATAGCCAGCGTCACACCCGAGCGCCCCGCGGTCGTGGACAGAGACACCGCGGATCGTGGCAGGGCCGAATTCGACCGGTTGCGAGCACTTTTCGACGACCAGAATCAACATCTTGCGCAGACGCGGCAGGCGGGCGTCGATGACCTCGAGCAGGTACGTGCCTGGCGCGACAGGGTGCTCGGCGCGATAGTGGTGTTCTTCTTCGTCATGGCGATCCTGCTCGCGGTGGTGGTGCGCAACGCCGTCAACCGTCCACTGGCCGCGCTCGCGGCGGCATGCAGGCGAATCACCGAGGGAAACTTCTCAGAGCGAATCATTCCGCGCGGGCCCAAGGACATCCGCTCCATCGCCGTTGACGTCGAGGACATGCGACAGCGGATCGTCGACGAGCTCGATGCGTCGCGGTCGGCCCGCGAGACGCTGGACGAACAGGCCGACGAGCTCAGGCGGTCGAACGCCGAACTCGAGCAGTTCGCCTACGTCGCGTCGCACGACCTACAGGAGCCCTTGCGAAAGGTCACCGCCTTCTGCCAACTGCTGGAGAAGCGGTATGGGGATCAACTCGACGAGCGCGGGATCGAATACATCGGCTTCGCGGTGGACGGCGCCAAACGGATGCAGGTCCTGATCAACGACCTGCTCACCTTCTCTCGCGTCGGGCGGCTCAACGCCACGCACACCGAGGTCGACCTCAACGAGGTGTTGGACACCGCGCTCAGCAATCTGGCTACCTTGATCGAGGAGTCCGGTGCCGAGATCGAGCGCCCGGCCCAGCCACTTCCCCATGTCGACGGGGACCCGACCCTGCTGGGGATGATCTGGCAGAACCTCATCGGCAACGCGGTCAAGTTCGGTCGCGAAGGGGTGCCGCCCCGGATCGTCATCGACTACCAGGCCGGCTCCGGTGAGCACGCCGAGACCTGGGTGTTCAGCACGTCGGACAACGGCATCGGCATCGCCAAGGAGTTCGTCGACAAGGTCTTCGTCATCTTCCAGCGGCTGCACGGCCGCGACGTATACGGCGGTACAGGCATCGGCCTCGCGCTGTGCAAGAAGATCGTCGAGCACCACGGCGGGTCCATCTGGATCGACACGGATTACACGAGCGGCACCCGGTTCTTCTTCACCCTGCCTATCACGCCCACCACCGCGCCCAATGAGATCCCCGTACCCCAACTGGAGGGAACAGCATGACTGAAATGACTCGGTCCGAAGGCCGAGCGGTTGCCGTCCTGCTAGTCGAGGACGATCCCGGAGACGAACTCATCACTCGGGAAGCGTTCGAACACAACAAGATCAACAACAACCTCTATGTCGCACACGATGGCGAGGAGGGGCTGGACTTCCTGTACCGGCGGGGCGCCTACGAGGACGCGCCGAGGCCGGACCTGATCCTGCTCGACCTGAACCTGCCGAAGTACGACGGCAGGCAGTTGCTCGAGAAGATCAAATCCGATCCCGACCTGTGCCACATCCCGGTTGTCGTGCTAACGACGTCTTCGGCTGAGGAAGACATCGTGCGCAGCTACCAGCTGCACGCCAACGCCTATGTCACCAAACCCGTCGACCTGGACCAGTTCATGAGTGCTGTGCGGCAGATCGACGAGTTCTTCGTTCAGGTGGTCCGGCTCCCGCAGTTCTGAGCGCCGGTCTCGGCGGGCACAGCGGTCGGAATCTCGAAGATCTGATCCCACTGCAGGCACACTTCGGTGCCGGTGGGTGTCGAGTCGAAGGTGGCCCGGTCGGTGAGCGCGTGAATCAGCGGAATGCCGCGGCCGCGGCGGTGCCCCTTGGTCTGCGGATCGGTGGTCCGCCACGCGCCCTCGTCGGTGACGGTGACGGTGAGTACGGCCGCATCGCCGTCATAGTCGGCCCGCACGTGCATGACCCCTGGCGCCTGTGCAGCCACGTAGGCGAACTCGGCGGCGTTGGCCATCGCCTCGTTGACGGCAAGCACCACGTCACTGGCCTTCGTCGGGTCGAGGGTGAAATGCCCCCGCAGCCAATCGGAGAACTCGCGGCGAAGCTGCGCCGCGAGTTCCGGCGCCGCGGCGACGTCCGTCTTTGCGAAGCTTGCGTTGCAGCCTGGCTGCCCTGCGTTTCTCATCTCGCCTGCTGGCTACCCGGTTGCGGCTTGTTTTATGTCGCCAACGCGCCGAGCGCTTCGTCGAGCGTGGCGTAGAGGTCGACGACGTCGGCGATGCCGACGAGTTTGAGCGGCCGGCTGGTGGCGGGCCCGTCGGCGACCACGACGAATTTCACCGCCGGGCTGAGGTCGCCATGTGCCGCCACCAGGACGCCCATGCCTGCCGATGCCAGGAACTCCACCGCACTCAGGTCCACGACGACGGCGGCGGGGGAATTCTTAGCGGCCGCCCCGATCGCCTGTTCGAGCTGAGGGGCCGTGAGCATGTCCACGGTGCCCGTCACCGAAACGACCGTGATCTCACCTACGCTGCGCTGCTCGATGGCGCAGCTGGTGGGGCTGGTCATAGTCACCTCCGAGGTGTTCGTACGCCCGGAGGCGACCGTCGACAAATACTAGCGGCTACCCATCGTTACCCGGGAGGACTGGGCTCACACCTGTATGCGGTAGAACGCAGGTATGCGGATACGAATCGTGACTGCGATCCTGCTTGCCGCGGCGTCCGTCAGCGCCGCACCGACCGCCAACGCCCAACCAGTCCCCGTGATCACCCCCGTGGTGCTCGCCGTGTTTCCGCACGACACCGCCGCCTACACCGAAGGCCTCGAACTCGACGGATCGACGTTGTACGAGGGCACCGGGCTGGCAGGCGAATCGCAGCTGCGCGAACTCGACCCCGTCACCGGCGCGGTGCGGCGCGCTGTTCCGATCCCCGACAGGTACTTCGGGGAGGGCATCACCGTCGTCGGTGACCGCATCTGGGAGCTGACGTATCGGGACGGCGTCGGCGTCGAGTGGGACAAGCGGACCCTCACACCGCTGCGTGAGGTGCCGTACGCCCCCGAGGGCTGGGGCCTCTGCAACGACGGCAACCGGCTGATCAGCAGCGAAGGCACCAATCGGCTTCGGCTCCTCGACCCGGCGACCCTGGCCGAGACCGGCGCCGTCAGCGTCACCCGCGACGGTCAGCCGCTGGTGGGGCTTAACGAACTCGAATGTGTGGACGGGCAGGTGTGGGCCAACGTCTGGCCGACCGACACCATCGTCCGGATCGACCCCGCGTCTGGTGCGGTGACAGCGGTGGTCGACGGCTCGGGGCTGTGGAGTCAAGGCAGCCAGGAAGCCAGGACGAGCGGCCAGGTGCTCGCAGGCATCGCACACATCGAGGGCCAGGAGTTCCTGCTGACCGGCAAGAACTGGCCGTCGATGTTCCGGGTGCGCATCGACGCGTGACGCTCAGCCGGCGCGGGGGATTTCTGCGGTGATGCGGTCGAGCAGCGCGGGGTAACGCTTTCCCTCGGGATTCCTGCCGGGCTTGCCGCTGCTGACTACTCCGGCCGCAAGATCACGGGACGGGTCGGCCCACACTGCGATGTCGACCAAACCGGTATGGCCGAACGCCGCCGGTGCATTGCGCCCGAACGGGCCGAAGCGGTCCGACCCGAGCATGTATCCGGTGCCCCAGCGCAGCGGCATCAGCCCCATGGCCAGGTCAGGGCGCAGGCGACGGGCCTGCTTGGTCGCTGCGCGCAGAGTCTCCGGTTGCAGCACGCGCACCCCGTCGAGTTGTCCTCCGCGGCGCAGGATTTCGGCGAACCGGGACAGTTCGAATGCGGTCGAAACGGTGTTGGACGACGGAACCACACCGGTGAGGAACTGGTGCGTGTTGCTGAACGGGATGATCTGGTTCGGGGTTCCGCCGACGGCCGTGCGGAACGCCGCGGCGATCGGCGCAGGCAACGGCTTGCCGGTCACATGGCTGGGCGCCACCAGCGGCAGATCATCTTGCGCAACACCGTAATTCGTCCATCGAAAGCCGAGCGGGTCGAGTATCCCCTCGGCAAGGACGTCGCGGATGCTGCGTCCGGTGGCGGCCGACACGATCTCGCGCACCAGCGGACCCCAGGTGAGCGCATGGTAGATGTGCACCAACCCGGGCCGGTAGATCGGCTTGAGGTTGCCGAGCATCTCGCGGGCGTAATCGCTGTCGTCCATCCGTTTGAGGTCCGGCTTCGGCCCGGTCGCGAACGGCACGCCCGCGCTGTGCGTCATCACGTGGCGGATCGTGGTGCGATCCTTGCCGTGGCTGGTGTAGCCGGGAAGATAGTCGCAGACCCTGTCGTCGAGCGAGAAGGTGCCGCGCTCGGCGAGCATGTGCACGACGGTGGTGGTGATCGCCTTTGCCGCGGAGTACACGCAGAACGGCGTTTCGGTCGTGACGGGGATCTTTTCGGCGTCGGGCGGATCGGTCGGCGCGTTACCCCAGCCGTGTCCGATCGCCCGGTTCAGCACGACTTTCCCGTTGTGCCGCAGGCACACCTGGATGGCAGGGTGCATGCCTGCTTGATACCAATGCCGCGCTGCCTGCCAGATCCGCTCGACGGACCTGGCGTCCACGCCGGAGTGGTCTTCTTCGCCAACAGCGGTGACCGCGTCGAGGTCGGCAGGCACCCGGATTCTGCCGTCGGCCGTCATGTCTGCTTCCTGTGCAGGGTCGCGGCAAGGTGGTGCTGGAGGGGCTGGCCGACGGCTCCCATGAGCAGCGTGTAGGTGAGCTCGTCGCCCTTGACGTGTATCGAACGACTCAGCGCCGTAACGTCTTTAGCCGATGCGGTGCGGCCGATCGTCGTGGCGTGCACGTCCATGTCAATCGACGATCCACTGACCGACAGCTCACCCTCGGCGATTTCGGTAACGCCGGTCGGATGCGCGAGCACCCATTCGACCCGTCCCGGCGTCGGCACGCGAACGTAGCCGCTTTCCGCGTGCAGCGGCCTGCCGTCGTCGCTGGATTTCGTTCGTTGCACGTAGCTCAGGAACGGCTTTCCGACGTGACCGAAGGTGATCTCCTCGGTGTAGCCGAACGGCGCGATGGTCGGATACTCGCCTGCGCCATGACCTGCCCACGTGCCAAGCAGGGGAGCAAGGAGCGCGACGTCGGGATGGAGGTCGACCACGTTCGTCAGGGTACGGCGAACCAAAAACCCGCCGCCGCAGCACGGGCTGCAGCGGCGGGTTCTTTGTACTGAAGGGATCAGCCGGCCATGAACGTGGAGTAGGCCGACGCCAGATCCGGCGGCAGCACCGACACGTTGCACTGGCTCTGCACGTCACCGATCGGCGCGAGGATGCCGCGCAGGTCGTAGTACTCCTGCGGATTGGCGTTGAAGTAGCCGCGCAGGCTGGCTTCGGCCGCAGGACGCGGCTGGCCCATCGCGGCCGTGACCGCCTGGTTGGCGCCGGGATGGGCGGCCAGATACGAGCGCGCCGAGCCCGTCACGGAACTGACGGTGCCCGCCACGTTGTCGGCGCTGCAGTTGGGCGCAGCCGAAGCGGCCGGTGCAGCGATCGTTGCCGCGGCCAGACCCCCGAGTAGACCTGCGCACAGGCCGGTAGCGGTCCGGCGCGCAGTGATACCACTGAATTTCATGATTTGTTTTTCCTTTACATCGCGAATGGGCGCTGTCCCCCGCCCGAAACCCAAGGTACCCATTACGTACGGTGGCGAATCCGCGCTGCAGGGCGCCGCGAACGGCGGTGGCCCGGCGTTACATCTTCTCGGGGTGATGTGCACCCCAATAACCGCGGATTCGGTAAGCCGTCGAACAGAATGCCGCCGAGATCTTGAAAGGCTCTCAGAATTCGGCGGTATGTCTTAATTGATCGTGATTTACACGGTCACCGAATCGTTATTGTTACGGGCCAGTAGGTTAGTGAGGATGAAGCTCGATCTGCTCACGCCCGGCATCGAAGTGGGTGTCGTGACAACGAACCTCGACGCGATGGTGGCCTTCTACGAAGGGTTCCTCGGCCTCGAGCTCCAGGGCGTGGTGGAGTTCGACGGCGGCTCGCAGCGTAGGTACACCCTTGGCGGTGGTGTGCTCAAACTGGTCACGTACAACGCCCCGCCACCGATGCCTGCGGCGCCGGGTGGCGGACGCGCGCAGGCCGGCGTCCGGTACTTCACCGTCGGTGTGAAGAACCTGCGCGAACTGGCCGACGCCATCGAAGCGTCGGAGTACGACACCGTCGAGCCGTTGACCGAGTTCGCGCCGGTGCCCGGTATGGGTTGGCTGTTCCTCGCCGATCCCGACGGCAACTGGATCGAACTGTTCGGAGTGCTGTGAGCGTCCCGAACGCCCCCGGCACGGCGGCACCGACCTGTTACCGGCACCCGGACCGTCAGACGTACGTGCGGTGCACCCGCTGCAATCGCTACATCTGCGGTGACTGCATGCGTGACGCCGCGGTCGGTCACCAGTGCGCTGAGTGCGTCAATATCGGCGCCAAGTCCGTCCGGCAGCCGCGCACCCGGTTCGGCGGCCGCCAGGCCGGGGACAAACCTGTCGTCACCTACGCGCTGATCGCAGCGTGCGTGATCATGTTCGTCCTGCAGAACGTCTCGCCCCAGCTGCAGAGCGAGCTGGTCCTGCACTCGCCCTCGGTGGCCGAGGGGCAGTTGTACCGCCTGTTGACCTCGGCGTTCCTGCATTACGGGATGACGCACTTGCTGTTCAACATGTGGGCGCTCTGGGTCATCGGCCCGCCGTTGGAGGCGGCTCTTGGCAGGCTGCGGTACGGCGCACTGTATGCCATGAGCGCGCTGGGCGGGTCGGTGCTGGTCTATCTGCTCTCGGACCTGGGAGCCGCGACGGCGGGCGCATCGGGTGCGGTGTTCGGACTCTTCGGTGCGACGTTCGTGATCGGCAAGCGGCTGAACCTCGATGTGCGATGGGTCATCGGGCTCATCGCGCTCAACCTCGCCTTCACCTTCGTGATCCCGTTGATCAGCTCGCAGAACATCAGCTGGCAGGGGCACATCGGTGGGCTGGTCACCGGCGCCGGGATCGCAGCGGCCTACGTCTACGCACCGCGCCCCAATCGCGCGCTGGTCCAGTGGGGCGCGACCGGGGCCGTCCTTGTGGTCTTCGTGCTGCTGATCTGGTGGCGCACATACGATCTGCGCGCCCTCTTCGGCTGGCCCTGACCAGAAGCGGCTCGCCGCCGGACGTTTGCCCGGTGCTCACGGTTTGGATACCTGACCATGTCAGCGTTGACATGTGCGCGTGGAATCCGATACCGGGCGGGTCGAGCGGTTTCACCGATTCTGCGTCGATATCACCGCCCGGCTGCCGTTCGGCCTGAATGCTGTTGTCGCGCCGACTTTCCTGGGCTTCGTTCTGATCAACAGCTTCACGTTCTTGGTCGACCTGGTGATCCTCACCGCCCTGCACAGCGGTTTGGGCACACCGCTGCCGATCGCGGTGACGGTGGGCTATGCGTGCGCGTTCGCACTGAGCTACTTCCTGAACCGCACGATGAACTTCCAGTCGCACGCCCCGGTAGGGCCGCAGCTCGCGGTGTACGTCGTGGTGGTGGTTGTGAACTACCTGGCCTTCATCCTCGGCGTGTCGACCGTCCTTGCCGCGCTTGGTGTCGAGTACCACGTGGCCAGGATCGCCGCGGGCGGGTGCGAAGCGGTGTTCATGTACAGCGCGATGCGGTGGGTGGTCTTTCGCCGTTGAATTTCGGCGGCGGGTGGGTAGTCTCCCGAAATGGAGGCCGCCCAGCTCGGATTGCCCGATGGGGTGCGTGCGTGTCTTTTCGATCTCGACGGCGTGCTCACCGACACCGCCAGCGTGCACCGGCGCGCGTGGAAGACGATGTTCGACGAGTACCTACGCGATCATGAACAGCCTTTCCGCCCGTTCGACATCGATGCGGATTACCTGACATACGTGGACGGCAAGAAGCGCGAAGACGGCGTGCGGTCGTTCCTTGCCAGCCGCGACATCGAGCTGCCGGAGGAGGCGGTGCACGACCTCGGCGACCGCAAGAACGAACTGTTCCATCGAACGATGCGTGAAGACGGCGTCAAGGTTTTCGAGGGTTCGCGCCGTTACCTGAGAGCGAGCGCCGAAGCCGGTCTCGGTCGCGCCGTCGTGTCGTCGAGCGCGAACACCCGGGAAGTACTCGAGATCACCGAGCTGGCCGAATTCGTTCAGCACCGGGTGGACGGTGTGACGATGCGCGAGGAGCACATCGCGGGCAAGCCGGCGCCCGACTCGTTCCTGCGCGCAGCGCAACTGCTCGACGTGAAACCGCAAGAGGCCGCCGTGTTCGAGGACGCGCTGTCAGGTGTGGCGGCGGGTCGCGCAGGAAACTTCGGCGTGGTCATCGGTGTCGACCGCGTCGGACAGTCAGAGGCCTTGCTGCGCAACGGCGCCGACATCGTGGTGACCGATCTCGCGGAGCTGCTGTCAGCGTGATGCTCTCCAACGACGCCTTTCCCGTCGAGCCGTGGCAGGTGCGCGAGACGTCGCTCGATGTGAGTCTGCTCGCGCAGTCCGAATCGTTGTTCGCCCTTTCCAACGGCCACCTCGGGGTGCGTGGAAATCTCGACGAAGGCGAACCGCACGGATTGCCTGGCACGTATCTCAACTCGTTCTACGAGATTCGCCCGCTGCCCTACGCCGAGGCGGGGTTTGGCTACCCCGAAGACGGCCAGTCAGTCGTCGACGTCACCAACGGTAAGATCGTGCGACTGCTGGTCGACGACGAGCCATTCGACGTCCGGTACGGCGAATTACTGTCGCACGAAAGAACTTTGGATCTCCGCGCGGGAACGTTGGTGCGCACCGCACATTGGGCTTCGCCCGCCGGCAAGCAGGTGAAGGTGCGGTCCACGCGGTTGGTTTCGCTGACCCAGCGCAGTGTGGCGGCGATCGAGTACGTCGTCGAGGCGGTCGGCGAGTTCACCCGTGTCACGGTGCAATCGGAGCTCGTCGCCAATGAGGACCAACCGGAACCGTCCGAGGACCCGCGCGTCGCCGCGGTGCTGCGCAATCCTCTTCAAGCCGTTGCGCACGAGTCGACGGACCAGGGCGCCCTTCTCGTGCACCGGACCCGTGCCAGCGGCTTGATGATGGCCGCCGCGATGGACCACGTCGTCGAGGTGCCCGGCCGCGTCGAGGTGTCGACGGAGGCGCGCGAGGACTTGGCGCGCACGACGGTGATCTGCGGCCTGCGCCCCGGCCAGCAGCTGCGCATTGTGAAGTTTCTGGCCTACGGATGGTCGAGTCTGCGGTCCCGACCCGCGCTGCGCGACCAGGCCGCCGCGGCCATCGCGAGCGCGCGTTACACCGGCTTCCAGGGGCTGCTGGAATGCCAGCGCGAGTACCTCGACGAGTTCTGGGACAGCGCCGACGTCGAGGTCGAAGGCGATCCGGTCTGCCAGCAGGCCGTGCGGTTCGGCCTGTTTCACGTACTGCAGGCCAGCGCCCGCGCCGAGCGGCGGGCGATTCCGGGCAAGGGGCTCACCGGCACCGGGTACGACGGCCATGCCTTCTGGGACACCGAAGGATTCGTCCTACCCGTGCTGACGTACACCGCGCCCCGCGCCGCCGCCGACGCGCTGCGCTGGCGGGCGTCGACACTCGACCTGGCGCGTGCGCGAGCCGCCGAACTCGACCTGGCAGGTGCGAGCTTTCCGTGGCGCACCATCCGCGGCGAGGAATGCTCGGCATACTGGCCGGCAGGCACGGCGGCATGGCACGTCAACGCCGACATCGCAATGGCGTTCGAGCGGTATCGGATCGTGACGGGCGACCAGTCGCTCGAGGAGGACTGCGGGCTGGCGGTGCTCGTCGACACCGCACGCCTGTGGATGTCTATCGGACATCACGACCGGCACGGGGTGTGGCACCTCGACGGCGTCACCGGCCCCGACGAGTACACGGCGGTGGTGCGCGACAACGTGTTCACGAATCTGATGGCGGCGCACAACCTCCGCACCGCCGCCGCGGCGTGTACCCGCCACCCGGAGGCCGCGCATGCGATGGGTGTCAGCACGGAGGAGACCGCGGCCTGGCGCTATGCGGGCGACGCCGCGCACATTCCCTACGACGAAGAACTCGGCGTGCACCCGCAATGCGAGGGCTTCACCACACTGCGTGAGTGGGATTTCGCGGAGAACACGGTGTACCCGCTGCTGCTCAACGAGGCGTATGTGCGGCTCTATCCGGCCCAGGTGGTCAAGCAGGCGGACTTGGTGCTGGCGATGCACTGGCAGAGCCACGCGTTCACACCGGAGCAGAAGGCGCGCAACGTCGACTACTACGAGCGGCGCACCACGCGGGATTCGTCGCTGTCGGCGTGCACGCAGGCGGTGATGTGCGCCGACGTCGGCCATCTCGAACTCGCACACGACTACACCTTCGAGGCCGCCCTCATCGACCTGCGCGACCTGCACCACAACACCCGCAACGGCCTGCACATGGCGTCGCTGGCGGGGACCTGGATCGCGCTGGTCGCCGGCTTCGGTGGGCTGCGCGACGACGAGGGGGTGCTGGCGCTTGACCCGCAGCTGCCCGACGGCATCTCCTGCATGCGGTTCCGGTTGCGGTGGAAGGACTTTCGACTGACCATCGACGCCACCCATGCCGAAGTCACCTACACTCTGCGGGACGGACCCGCAGGCAAATTGACGATCCGTCACGCCGGCGAGCCACTGGATCTGACCTGCGATGGGCCGACAACCGTTGCGGTGCAACCACGCAAGCCCATGTTGGATCCGCCGGCTCAGCCTCCCGGGCGTGAACCGATGCGGCGCCATCGAGGGGCTTGAGGAGCCTCAGACCTCGATGCGCGAGCCGACGATCACGGTGCGCTCCAGCGGCAATCGAAAATGTGCGGCCGCATCGGCGGTGATGTGCGCCGTCGCGATGAACAGCCGCTTGCGCCACGGCGCCATCGACGGTGCGTCGCCCGCACAGAGTTCGAGTTTGGATAGGAAGTACGACGCTCCTGCGAGGTCGATCGGACCTTCGGTATCGGCGGATTCGAGTAGCGCGAGCGCCCGTGGCACATCGGGGTGTTCCATGTATCCGAAACGGGCCTCGACATGGATGATTCCGTCGCTCGCGTAGCCGAGATCGTCGTGCGTCATCCGTTCGTCGTCGGGAATCCTTGGCACCGTCTCGGTTTCGACGGACAGGATCACGACGTGCTCAGCAAGCACGTGATTGTGCTCGACGACGGCACGCATCGCCAACGGCGCGGTTTCCTTGCCGCGGTTGAGGAATATCGCCGTGCCGGGGATGCGAATCAGCGGCGGATCGCGGTGCACAAGCCCGTCGACGAACTCGGGCAGCGGCCCCTCGGCCTTCGACCGTGCCGCAGTGACGATTCGACGGCCGCGCTGCCACGTCGTCATCACCGTGAAGGTGGCGACACCGATGAGCAGCGGCAGCCACGCGCCGTGCACCAGCTTGGTGAGGTTCGCCGCGAAGAACATCAGGTCGACCAGCAGCAGCAGGCCACCGCCGATGAGCACCGGCACCAGCGGCCAGCGCCACCGGGTATGCGCGTAGTAGAAGAACAGCAGCGTGGTGATCGTGATCGTGCCCGTCACCGCCATCCCGAACGCGTAAGCGAGTGCGGCGGAGCTGCGGAACGCGAACACCAGGATCAGCACCGCGACCATCAGCGCCCCGTTGATCCACGGCACATAGATCTGGCCGATGGTCGCCGCTGAGGTGTGTTCGATCCGCAGCCGCGGCAGGTAACCCAGCCTGGCGGCCTGCGACGCCACCGAGAACGCGCCGGTGATCACCGCCTGAGACGCGATCACCGTCGCCGCAGTTGCCAACAGCACCATGGGGATTCGCGCCCATTCCGGGGTGAGCAGAAAGAAAGGTGCGGCGACAGCGGATTCGTCGCGCAGCACCAGCGCACCCTGACCGAAATAACTCAGTGTGCAGGCGGGCAAGACGAGGCCGAGCCAGCCGTAGGTGATGGCGCGGCGACCGAAGTGCCCCATATCGGCGTAGAGCGCCTCGGCGCCAGTGACCGAGAGCACCACCGCGGCGAGGGCGAAGAAGGCGATGTGGAAGTGTCCGGCCATGAACGTCAGGGCGTAGGTCGGCGAAAGCGCACGCAGGATCTCCGGGTTGTCGACGACGCCATTGACGCCGCACGCGCCGATGGCCACGAACCACACGATCATCACCGGCCCGAAGAAGCGGCCGACGGCTGCCGTGCCGTGTCGCTGCACCGCGAACAGCCCGACGATGATCACCGCGGTGATCGGCACCACGAAATCCTCGAAGTCGGGATCGATCACCTTGAGCCCCTCGACCGACGAGAGCACCGAGATCGCCGGGGTGATCATGCTGTCGCCGAAGAACAGCGCCGCGCCGAACAAGCCCACCGCCGCCAGGGTCATCGCGGTCCTGCGGTGCCTCCCGGAGTGCCACCGCCGCAGCAGCGTGATCAGCGCCATGATGCCGCCCTCGCCGTCGTTGTCGGCGCGCATCACGAGAGTGACGTAGGTCAGGGTGACGATGGTCATCACCGACCAGAAGATCAGTGACACGATGCCGTACACATGCGTGTCGGAGAGCGGCACGGGGTGGGGATCACTTGGGTTGAAGACCGTCTGGATCGTGTAGATCGGGCTGGTGCCGATGTCACCGAAGACGATGCCAAGTGCCGAGATCACTATTGCGACACGCAGGGTTGGCGCACCTGCCCCCGATTTCGTCTGCACGTCAAGATCATTGCCGAGGGCGTGCCCGTTTGCTCCCATTCGGCCCCACAGACGACAATTCGCCGGTGCAGCGATCAACACGGGAGCGCGCTATATCGGTCGTTTCGCTGTCCGCGGCGACGCTGCTGATCGTGGTGCCAGCACTCGGTGTGCTCGGCACGGCAATGCACGGGGTGCCGTACGTCGGCCTGGTCACCGCGTTCGTCCCCTGGTATGTGCCGTGGCTGATGGTCGCGGTGCTGGCGGGGGCCGCGCTGGCGCTGCTCGGACGGCGCAGGCGCGCGTATACCGCTGCGCTGATCGTCCTTGCGGTGGTGACCATAGCGGGCGCCTCGGTCATCACCGCCCGGATGACCGCCGCCGTCGAACACGCGGGCGCCGACATCGATCTCATCGACACGTTCGGCATCGGGGCAAGGGAATCGGCGCCCGACGCGGAGGCGGCGTACACCACGTTCGACGGTAAGCCGCTCGGGCTGAGCGTCTACCTGCCCCCTGGGGCGTCGGCACAGGGCAGCGCACCCGTGCTGGTCTTCGTCCACGGCGGCGGCTGGGTCGCAGGCGACCGCACTGCGCACAGCGCCGATCTCCGGTGGTTCGCCGAACAGGGCTGGCTGACCATCAGCATCGACTACACACTCTCCACGGCCGACCGTCATCTCTGGGACGTGACGCAGAGTCAGATCGGCTGCGCACTGACCTGGGTGGCCGCCAACGCGCAACGCTACGGCGGTGACCCGCGGCGGCTTTCGATGTCCGGCGACTCCGCAGGCGGAAACCTCGCCATCAACACCGCCTACCTGGCCGCGACCGGCGCGCTGCCCTCGTCGTGCGGCGGCCGGGTGCCCGCCGTCGGCGCGGTGTCGGCGCTCTACCCGGTGGTGGACCCTGCGGGGTTCTACAACAACGACGACCCCGCGTTCGGCGGCACGGCACGCGATATGGCGGGTGCCTACACCGGTGGCTCGCCGCAGCAGTTTCCGCAGCGATACGCCGCAATCTCGTCGGCCACGTACATCAGCGGCGCGGCACCGCCGACGCTGATCATCCTCGGCGAGGCCGACCATCTGGTGCCGACGGCGAGCACGTACCGCTTCACCGAACAGGCGCGGGCAGCGGGCGTCGACGTCGGGCTCGTCTCGGTGCCCTACGCCGACCACGTCTTCGACGGGCGGGCAGGCAGCATCGGCCAGCAGGCCTACCGCCAGTTGACCGCGCACTGGCTCCGCACCCACGGGCAGGGGATCATGGCGTGATGGCCGACGCCGAGCTCGACGAACTCTTCGCCGCCAAGCCCGAGGAATTCACCGCACTGCGCACCAAGCTCGCCGCGGCCGCCAAGCAACGTGGCGACGCGGACGCCGCCAAGCGAATCGGCGCGATGCGCAAACCCACCACCGCGGCATGGGTGGTGAACCGGCTTGCGGTGCGTGACAAGACCGTCAAGGAGCGCATCGACGACCTTCGTGAGCGGCTGCGCGCTGCCCACACCGAAATGGACGGCGAGCGCATCCGTGGGTTGTCCACCGAGCAGCGCCGGCTCGTCGACCAGCTTGCCAAGGCCGGCTTCTCCGAAGCGTCACTGGCCGATCCGACCGCCGCATTGCGCGACGATGTCATCGGCACGCTGCAGGCGGCGGTCGCCGATCCCGATGTCGCGGCCCGGCTCGGCCGCCTCGCCAAGGCCGAACGCTGGTCCGGTTTCGGCGATTTCGGTGACACCGCAATGGTTTTCACCACCACCCGGCGCGAAAAGCCGATGCAGGCGAAACCAGAGCCTGCGAAGCCCGTCAAGGAACAGCCGCGCGACGACAAACGGGTGAAAGCCCGCGCCGACCTCGCGGCCGCCGAGCGGGCCAAGGCCGAGGCCGACGATGCGCTGTCCGAACTTCAGTCCGACCTTGCGACGGCCCGGCTGCGTCAGCAGGACGCCAGCAGGCGGCTAGCCGAAGCCGAACGCGGGCTGACCGCGGCCGAGGACGCCTACGACGCGGCCAAGCAGGCCAGCCGCGACGCCGCGAACCTGGTAAAGGACGCCAAAGCCAAGCTGCGCGCGATCGCTAAGTGATTGCGCGGCAGCTGATTTCCATGCTGTCGCTGTCCCTGGCCAGGAAGTTCACGCTGACGTAGCCGTTGCCTGGCTCGCGCACGTAGTCCAGGTAGGGCACGGTGTCCTCCATCGACGTGTTGTCGGCGACGACCAGTGCACCCGGCGTGAGGCGCGGTTCGAGCAGCTTGATCACCGGCAGGTACATCTCTTTCCAGCCGTCCAGCAGCACGAAATCCACCGGGCCGTCCAGATCCGCAAGCGTCGTGAGTGCGTCACCCTCCAGCACGGTGATGACGTCGTCAAGACCGGTCTCGGCGAACGTCTCCTTCGCCGTCGCCACCTTCGCAGCGCTCAACTCGGTGGTCACCAGCCTGCCGCTGCCGTTGTCGCGCACGGCCGAAGCCAGATGCAAGGCGGAGATCCCCAACGACATGCCGAACTCGACGATCGTGCCCGGCCGCGTCGCCCGCACCAGCGAATAGAGCAGCCTGCCGGCCTCCGGTGACACCGGCAGGTAGAAATCGCTGAACGCGTCCGCGCGTTCCTGGGCGCTCGCCTTGGCCAGGCGGGAGAAGTCGCCACCTCGTTCGCGCAACTGGGCGAACTGTTCGTTCGACGCGGTGTACATCCGGTCGAGCGCGGCGGCGACGGGCGTGCCTAGAAGCGTTGTGGTCACCGCACCAAAGTAGTCGCCGAATCTGAGTTCCGGCTGAGCACGAGCGTGCCAGGATGGCCGTATAGCGATGGCCGGGATCGACAGGTCGACACGGCGCGCGATCGCGGTGATCGCGCTGCTGGTCCTCGCGGCCATCGCGCTTCGCGGATACCTCCCGGGCAGCGAGGACGCCACCGAGCCCAGCAGGCCATCGAACAGCCCGCTGGCACTGATCGCCGACGTCGTGCTGCTCACCGCGGCCGTTGCGGTCATCGGCTTCGCCATCATCACCCGGTTGCGCGATCGCAGGGCCAGGCCCACCACCAGAGGGGAGTTACCCGCGAGCCCCGACGGGCCTGGGGGCAGACCGACGTGGCGGTTCTCGCTGATCGCCCTCGGCCTGCTCATCGGGTGGCTGGTGCTGATCCTGCTGCTGATGCGGGTCGGCGCCTTCGCACCCGCCGATCGGCCCGCCCGTGTGCCCGCGAAAGGACCGGACCGGACGAGCGCGCCACCCGCCGCCGACGACACCCAACCGCTGCCGGATCCGCCGCCAGAAGATGTGGGTACCAACATCTTTGGATACCTCGTCGCGCCGATGCTGATCCTGATGGTGCTCGTCATCGTCGGCACGGTGATCGCATCGCGGCGGCAGCGGCGCAGCGCGACATCGTACCCGTTCGACGCGGACGCCTCCGAGGGCACGGCGCCGATGGCTGCCAGTGAATCCCTCGCTCGCGCAGCAGAACTCGGCTTGGCTGAGATCGGGGACCTGCGCCGCGAGCCACGGGAGGCCATCATCGCGTGCTATGCGGCGATGGAAAGCGAGCTCACGCGGGTACCCAACGCCGTTCCACAGGATTGCGACACCCCGACCGAGGTGCTTGCCCGCGCTGTCGAGCACCATGCCCTGCACGCCGACAGCGCGACACAGCTCGTCGAGCTGTTCGAGGAGGCACGGTTCAGCCCGCACGTGATGAACGAGGGGCACCGCGACGTGGCGGTGGGCATCCTGCGGCTGGTGCTCACCGAGCTGAGGAGCATGGCGTGAAAAAGCATGTCGCTGCGGGTGTTTGCGTGGTGATCATCGTCGAGCTGGTCGCGATCATGGTGCTCGACCCCGAGCTGTTCCTCATCGCGGCGGGCCTGGTCGTCGCCGTCGTGTTCCTGGCGTTGCGCTGGCTGTTGTCCCGCGAGGCCGCGCCCACCGATGGCGCGGACCGGGCCGACGATCCCGCAGCGTCGTTGCGTCGCTGGCTATCGCGCACCGAGACGCTGATCAGCCGTTCCGAATCCACGCGAAGGGACTGGGACCGGCACCTGCGTCCCATGCTGGCGCGGCAGTTCGAGCTGGCCACCGGGCAGCGGCGCGCGAGAAACGCCGCGGCGTTCCACGCGACCGGGCAGATGCTCTTCGGCGAGGAACTGTGGACATGGGTTGACCCGCAGAATGTTTCGCGCACCGGCGGCGAAGAGCCTGGCCCCGGTCGCGCGGCACTCGCGGACATACTGCAACGGATGGAGCGGGTATGAGTCCGATGTCGGTCACGACGACTGCCGCGCAATGCGAGGCGGTGCTTGACGAGATCGCCACGGTGGTGGTCGGCAAGCGCGCTGCCCTCACCCTCATCCTGACGACCGTGCTCGCGGGCGGGCATGTACTCATCGAGGATCTGCCAGGCCTCGGCAAGACACTGATCGCGCGCTCCTTCGCCGCGGCGCTGGGACTGGAGTTCAAGCGGGTGCAGTTCACCCCCGACCTGCTGCCAGCCGATCTGCTCGGCTCGACCGTGTACGACATGCAGTCCGGCCGCTTCGAGTTCCGGGCCGGGCCGATCTTCACCAATCTGCTCCTTGCCGACGAAATCAACCGGACGCCGCCGAAAACCCAGGCGGCGCTGCTGGAGTCGATGGCCGAGGGTCAGGTGAGCATCGACGGTGTCACCCACAAGCTGCCGGGTCCGTTCATCGTGCTGGCCACCGACAACCCGATCGAGTACGAGGGCACCTACCCGCTGCCCGAGGCCCAATTGGACCGGTTCGCGATCAGGCTCGAGCTCAAATACCTTTCCGAGCCCGAGGAAGCGTCGATGCTGCGCCGCCGCCTCGACCGCGGCTCGGCCGAACCGACCGTGCACCAAGTCGTCGACGCGCATGATCTGCTCGCGATGCGGGAGTCGGTCGAGCAGGTGACTGTGCACGAAGACGTGCTGCGGTACGTGGTGTCGCTGGCGACCGCGAGCCGCCAGCATCCGCAGGTCGCGGTCGGCGCGAGCCCGCGAGCCGAGCTCGATCTGGTGCAACTGGCCCGCGCCCGCGCACTGCTGCTCGGCAGGGACTACGTGGTACCCGAGGACGTCAAATCCCTTGCCGTCGCGACGATGGCGCACCGCATCAGCCTTCGACCGGAGATGTGGGTCCGGCGGGTGGCCGGCGCCGACGTCGTCGAGGAGCTGCTGCGGCGCATGCCGGTTCCGCGTACCAAGACGTGAGGATATCGTGATCGACGAGCGGCACGCGCCGGCCGAGTTGTCCTGGCGCCCATCGGCATTGACACTGTCGATCGCCACGTGCGCAGCAGTCGCGCTCGCGGTCGCACTGATCGGGGCGCAGTGGCAACTCGTGGTGTTCGCCGCGCCGCTGATCGGTGTGCTCTGCTCGATCGGCTGGCAGCGGCCGACGCCGGAGGTCCGTGTACACGCGCATCCCGGAATCCACCGGTGCTTCGAAGGCGAGCAGACCCAGCTGAGCCTCTGGTGCGCCGCCGGATCCGATTACGTGACAACAGGTCTCACGGTCTCCACCCTGGAGGGCATGTCGATCGAAACGGTCACCGAGGCACCTCCCGCCCGTCAAACCGTGACGGTGGCGGCCGGCCGCTGGGGCCGCTATCCCATTCGCGCCAACGTGAATGTCGATGCGCGGGGCGGGCTCCTGACCGGAACGGCAACCGTCGACGCCGCCGAGGTATTCGTGTTCCCCATCGCGCCGCCGCAGTCGACGTCGATCCCGCGGACCGAGCTGCTGGACCGCCTTGGCACCCACCTCACCAGGCACATCGGCCCCGGCGTCGAATACGCCGACGTCCGTCGCTATGTGCCGGGCGATCAGCTACGCACCGTCAACTGGCCGGTGAGCGCGCGGCGCGGCAGCCTGCACGTCACCGAGCGGTTGACAGATCGGGCCGCCGACGTGGTGGTGCTGATCGACAACTATCCCCAGCCGCCGGGCCCTGCGACCGCGGCCGCCGACCGGACGGTGCGCGGCGCGATGCAGGTCATCCAGAGCGCGCTGCGCAGCGGTGATCGAGCTGGCATCGTCGCACTCGGGGACCGCAGGCCGCGCTGGCTCGGTGCGGACATCGGCCGGCGGCAGTTCTACCGGGTGCTCGACGCCGTGCTTGCCGCGGGCGACGAGTACGAGAACCTCACCGGCACGTTGGCGCCCCGCGCCGCGCTTCCGCCGGGCGCCATCGTCATCGCGTTCTCTACGCTCCTTGACACCGAGTTCGCGTTGGCGCTGATCGACCTGCGCAGGCGCGGTCACACCGTGGTCGCCGTCGACGTGCTGGAAGGCGCACCCTTCTCCGACGTGCGTGACGACCTGGTCGCAAGGATGTGGTCGATGCAGCGCTCGTTCATGTACAGGGACATGGGCACCATCGGTGTCGACGTGGTGTCGTGGCGCGGCGACGCCACCCTGGATCAGGCGATGCATCTGGTGCCCGATCACCGTCGCCGGGCCTCAAGGCGGCGATGACATGACCGCAGCCGCACAAGCCCGGGTCCTTTCGGCCGCGTTCGGCTTCGTGATGGTCGCCGCCGCCGTCGTCGCTGCGGATGTGGCAGCGCTGCTGCCCGCGGGCGTCGCCGCGGCTGCGGTGTTGGCGGGCACGGTCTTTCGGCCTGCGGCAACACTCGCCGTCGTCTGCACGGCAGCGGTGATCGTCGTCGCCGACGCACCGGCCATGCTCGTGGCGGTGTCGGGCCTCGCGGCGGCCGGGTACCTGGTGCTCCGGCACGCCGCCGCTGCGACCGCGCCGACAGTGGTTGGTGCGGTCGCGTTCACGGCGGCGGCTCTCGGTGCCGCCTCGCTGCCGCTGCAGGTGCCGTGGCTGCCGGTAGTGGCACCGCTGGCGGTAGTGGTGGCCTACGTGCTGGTCATTCGCCCGTTTTGGGGCGGGCCTGGTACTCGTCGTGCCGCCGCCACCACTGGTACGGCGGCTCCTGCGGATAGCCCTGCGGCGAGTCCTCCCAGTCCTCCTGCCGACCGAACGGGGTGATGTCGAGGTATGCCCACGTGCCACCCATCGCCTCGTCACCCCTGTCGTGCACGAAGTAGGTGCGAAAGATCCGGTCGCCAGTCTCATCGGTTGAGCGCAGGAAGACGTTGGTGCCGTGCCATTCGTCGACGCCGAAGTCCGCATCGAAGTCGTCGGTGAGCGTGTACCAGGGGATGTTGTCCCAGCCCATGTCCTTCTTGAGCCGCTCGATGCTCTCCTGCGGCGCCCGCGACACAAACACCAGCGTGGTGTCGCGGGCGTTCAGGTGAGCCGGGTGGGCGACCTGGTCGGCGAGCAACGAGCAACCGGGACAGCCACGATCGGGCCAGCCGTCGACATCGGGTTGGAAGAAGAACCGGTAGACGATCAGCTGGCGCCTGCCTTCGAATAGATCACCTAAGCCAGCAGGACCGTGCTGTCCACCGAACAGGTAGTCCGTTTCGACGGCCATCCGTGGCATCCTGCGCCGCTCGGCGGCCAGCGCATCGCGAGCCCTGATGAGTTCCTTCTCTTTGACCAGCAGCTCTTGGCGAGCGGCTTCCCAACCCTGCGGTGTGACGATTCCAGGCGTGTCCATGTATCAATAGACCGCACCGAGCGCCCGAACTCATCACGAGCACAGCCGCCGAAGCTCGCTTCGGACTATTTGTTCCAGTTACAGTGAGACTGTGCCGCCCGAGAGCCCCGCATCGCGGCCGAAACTGACGTCAAGAGGCGCAGCCACACGCACCAGGATTGTGCTCGCTGCCGCCGAGCTGATGCACGTGCAAGGGGTGGCGGCGACCACGATCGACGACGTGCTGGCCGCCAGTGCGACAAGCAAATCCCAGTTCTACCAACACTTCGAAGACAAATCGGAGCTGGTTTACGAGGTCATCACGCTGCGCGCCGACGAGATCCTTTCGTGGCAGCGGCTGCGGCTCGAGAAGGTGGATTCGTTCCGCGGGCTGTACCAGTGGCGCGACGCTATGGTTCAGCGGTGTGCGCTGCGGCGCGGATTGTGGGGCTGCGAACTCGGTTCTCTCGCAGCCGAATTGTCCGATACGGACGACAGGGCGCGCGCCTCACTCGCCGAGCACTTCACCGAATGGAGAGGCCTGCTCGGTGCCGCGCTCGAGCGGATGCGCGACGGCGGCGTGCTTCGTTCCGACACCGACATCAAAGCGCTCGCAACGGGTTTGCTTGCCGCCGTGGAAGGCGGCTATCTGCTGTCGCAGACGGGGCGCGACCCCCGACTCATGCAGGCCGCGCTGAACATGGCCATCGGCCACGTCGCGTCATACGCCGTCTCCGCCCAGTCGGTGGGATGACCGGGCGGAGACGGGTTGGAGACGGGTTGGACTCGGCGGACTAGTTGTCGCCGGGAGGGGCCGTCGGCGCAGGCGGTGCGTGCACCGTCGGGGAGAACGGGTTCGGCTGGCCGGGATCGAGGCGCGGAGCCTTCTCCGTCGGCTCAACCGGCGGCGCGGTGGTGGTCGTCGTGGTGGTTGTGGTGGTTTCAGTGGGAGTTTCCGGCGCCTTTTCCTCCTGCGCACAGGCACTCAAGATGCCCATGGAAACTATCGCCGCGAGACCTGCGGTAGCAGCGAGCCGGCGACCCGTAAGGCCTGACCTCATTTTCACGTCCTATCTAGTGGTGTAAGTGAACTATATCGTCCAGAAAATGGCTCAGTCAACGCGGAGAATCGGCTATCACCTGGCGCTTGACCTCCCTGACCAGACCGCCCGGTCCAGTTAGCCGTCACTTTCCAGGAAGCGCCCAGGCGTCTTCCCAGCGTCTTCGCAGTTCGGCGGCCTAATGTCCAGTCGCTATGAAGAAGCTGAGCGTCTACGCGGCGGCCCTCGGGGCGACGGCGGTATCCATGGCATTTCTCGGAAGCGGCGTGGCCGCCGCCGCCGACGACTACACCGGTCAGACCTACGCCGACGCGTCCGAGGCGATCAGCAAGGCGGGCAAGAAGGCCGTGATCACGACGCGCGCGGGCGACGGGCTTTCGGACGACAACTGCGTCGTGACGAGCTCCGAAGCCGCGCCATGGCTCAAGGGGGACGACTTCGCACCCGTCACCGACACCGTCCTTGTGAACCTGAACTGCAACGCCGCCGTGGCAACGGCCACCAAGTCCGGCAACTCCGCGGCCAGCCCGGCAGGTCGGGCGGCCCTCAAGGAGGCCAAGGAAGCCAAGGAGGCCAAGTCCGGCCAGTAAGGTGAGCGCAGGCATCCACGAAGGGGAGGGGCGAGATGAAACTTCAGGTGTTGCCCTACGTCACCGTCGAGATCGACGACCGAGTGCGCCGCAGGGCGCGCAGGGCCGGTGACCGGCTGCGCGTTAACCTCCGTGCGTACCTGCTCAGTGCGGCCGACGACGTCGACGCCGCCGGGGAGCGGGTCCGCGGGCTGTGCGACCGGGCGGTCAACCGGGTCGACTCGGTCGTCGAGCGGGTCAACGACAAGATCGCACCGACGCAGGAGCGGCCACGCCTGCACCTCGTCGAGGGCCGCGAAGCCAGCTAGCCGCTATCCGGCCCGCGCGCTGGACGCCCTGCCTCCGACGAAGAACGAGCCGGCGGCGACCACCAGGCCGACCACGGCCAGCGGAATCGCCCATGCTCGCCGGGAGGACACCGCCGAGTCGCATTGGGCCACCAGGTCGGTGTGCGGCACGATCTCGTTGATGATCGGCAGGTTCACCGGGTTGCTGTTGTCGGCCTGACTGGCAGCCGACGTGTCCGCGGCGATGCCGTTCCCGCATCCGACGCTTTGGCCCTCCGGGCCGGGTACCGACACCGGCAGCATCAGCGCGATCACCCCCGCGATCAACGCGATCGCACCAACCAGCAAAATCAACCGTCGCACGCTCATGCCGACGTATATGCCCACTTGTCGCGTGTCAAAACCACCGAGTAGGCGTGCCGTCGCCAAATGTGCTGTTCTTGTGGGTGTGATGGCCATGGCCTGGAAGGGGTTGAGCACGCTTTGGTAGGCCAGGGTCTGACGGTGCTGCTAGCGCTGCTCGCGGCGTTGTTCCTCGCGATCGGCATTGTCGTGCGTCAACGCGCGACGGTGGACGTTCCCGCCGAGCACGGTGTGAGCAGTGTCATGGTGCTGACGTTGATTCGCAGGCCGCTGTGGTGGGCGGGCACCGCCGCCGCCGTCGCAGGGTATGTGTTCCAGGCGCTGGCGCTGGCGAACGGATCCCTGCTGCTTGTGCAGCCGATACTGGTGTCCGCGTTGCTCTTCGCGCTGCCCATGAGCGCACGCCTTGCACACCGCAGCGTTACCCGCGGCGAATGGGCATGGGCACTGCTGCTGACCCTCGCCCTTGCCGTGTTCGTCGTGTTGGCCAAGACCCGCCCCGGCGACTACGAGGCGTCGCTGCCGTCCTCGGCGCTGGTCGCTCTGGTCTGCACCGCTGCGGTCACGGCGTGTGTGATCGTGGCCGTTCGAACCGCGGGCTGGAAGCGCGCTGTGCTTCTTGCCGTTGCCGTCGGCGTCTTGTTCGGTGTGGTTGCCGTGTTGACGAAGCTGGTGATGCACCTGCTGGTGCATGAGGGACTGCGTTATGTGCTCACCACGCCGGTGCTGTATTTGCTTGTGGTGCTTGGCATTGTCGCGGTGATCCTGCAGCAGTCGTCCTTCCATGCCGGCTCGCTGCAGACTTCGGTGCCGACCATGCTGGTGCTCGAGCCGGTCATCGCGGTGATGCTCGGCGCCGTCGTGCTTGGCGAGCACCTCACCGTCAACGGGCTACAGGCGGTGGCACTGACCGTCGCCATCGCCGCGATGGCGGCGGCCACCATCGCGCTCGGCCGCGACGAGGGCGCCTACGAAGAGGAACTCGAAGCCACTATGGCGAGTCGTCGGTAGCGGGCGTCGGTTCCACCGGCACCGGACGCAGCGCCGCCCACGCGAAGAACACTGCGGCGACGCCGATGAGGGCGAGTCCGACCCACCAATTGGCTTCTGTGCCGAAGTAGAGATCCACCGGATTGTCGCTCGCGCCCTTCTCTCGTTCGCGCAGCAGGACGGGTGCGAAGCCGGCGATGGTCAGGATGACGCCGTAGATGCCCATCAGCGCACCGATGACGTTGCGGATGTCGAAAAGTTGAGTCAGTTTGCTTGCCATGGGGACTCCCGGTCAGTGGAAGATGATGTTGAGGATGGCGGTCAGCGCAAGTGCCACCGCAGCGAGCGGAACGGGCTTGTAGTACCAGGCTTTTCCGGCGCTGTCCGGGTCATGGAAGATGTCCTTGGATGTTTCGGAGTAGACCAGACCGACCAATGACCCCGCCGGCTTGGGTGCGGTCACCATGCTGACCGCGATACTCACGATGATGTCGACAACGAACGCCGCCGACGCCGCGAGGAAGGGCACACCCTGCCCCGGCAGGTTCAGCACGCCGGTCTCGCCGAGCAGGAAAACGAAGACAGCGGAAAGGGTTCCGGCGACCAAGCCCATCCAGCCGGCCGTTGCGGTCATCCGCTTCCAGAACATGCCGAGGATGAACGTCGCGAACAGTGGTGCGTTGAAGAAGCCGAACAGCGTCTGCAGGTAGTCCATCAGGTTGGAGTAGCCCGCCGCGATAAGCGCGGTGAAGATCGCCAGCACGGTCGCGGCGAGCGTCGCGATCCTGCCGACCAGAATGTAGTAGGAATCCGGCCGCTCCTTGACGATGTACTGCTGCCAAATGTCGTAGCTGAAAACGGTATTGAACGCGGAGATGTTGGCGGCCATGCCTGCCATGAACGACGCGAGCAGGCCTGCGATCGCCACCCCGAGTAACCCGTTCGGCAGAATTTCGCGGATCATCAGCAGCATCGCGTCGTTGTAGGTGATGTCGCCTTCGCCGGTGGTCTTCAGCCGGATCATGTCACCGATCGCGGCGGCGGCGATCATGCCCGGCACGATGATCACGAACGGGATGAACATCTTCGGGAACGCCGCGATGATCGGCGAACGACGGGCCGAGGAAATCGAATTCGACGCCATGGCGCGCTGCACCTCGACGAAGTTGGTGGTCCAGTAGCCGAACGACAGCACGAAGCCGAGCCCGAACACTATGCCGATCACCGACCACACCGGGCTGTCGAAACCGGACAGCGCTTGGCCCGGCCATGTCGTTATCTGTTCGTTCACCGTCGCGGTGACCGCACCGTCGGACATGGTGTCAACCATCTTGGCCTTCATGCCTTCCCAGCCGCCGACGCGGATCAGGCCGAAGATGGTCAGCGGGACGAGCGCCGCAAGGATGACGAAGAACTGCAGCACCTCGTTGTAGATCGCGGCCGAAAGCCCGCCGAGCGTGATGTAGCTGAGCACCACCACGGCCGCGACGATCAGCGACAGCCAGCGCGGCCAGCCGACGAGCGCGTTGATCACGGTCGCCAGCAGGAACAGGTTGACGCCTGCGATGAGGACCTGGGCCGTCGCGAAGCTGATGGCGTTGACAAGGTGCGCGCCGGGGCCGAAGCGCCGCCGCATGAACTCGGGAACGCTACGAACTTTCGAGCCGTAGTAGAACGGCATCATCACCACGCCGAGGAACAGCATCGCGGGCACGGCGCCGATCCAGTAGTAGTGAAAAGTCGAAAGCCCGACCTGGGCGCCGTTGGCAGCCATGCCCATGATCTCGATGGCGCCAAGGTTGGCCGAGATGAACGCCAGGCCGGTCACCCATGCCGGGAGCCGCCGCCCGGACAGGAAGAAGTCCAGGCTGGTCGAGATCTGACTTCGGGCGATGAACCCGATGCCGAGGACGAAGACGAAATAGATCGCCACAAGGACGTAGTCGAGCCAGCCGACATTGAGTCGCAGCACGTTCTCGGCTGCCAGTGTGGTGGTCGTCGGGATCACTCCTTCACTGGAGCGAACATGGGCATCAGCACATGTTCTAACGGAATAACGCAGAAAGTAACAGCCAGAGGTTCGTTTGTGGCAGGATTCGCCCAGAATTGTTGGATATTGTTCGTTTCGAGGATGAAGGGAGGCGTCTCCGGCGATGCTGGCCGCGGAACGGCGCGACGCGATCTTGCGGGCACTTCATGCGGGCGGCGCGGTGCGCGTGGCCGACCTCGCGGCCGATCTCGACGTGTCCGAGATGACCGTGCGCCGTGACCTCGACGCCCTCGATGCCCAGAACCTGCTGCGCAAGGTGCACGGCGGCGCCGTGCCGAGGCACAACCGCGGCGAGGAACCGGGGTCCTCGGTGAAGGCGGCCCAGCAGCGTGCCGAGAAGGCGGCCATCGCCTCCGTCGCGGCGGCGTCCGTCGAGGACGGCATGACGATTGCGATCAGCGCGGGCACCACCACCACCGAGCTCGCCCGCAGGCTGCGCCGTCGGTCCTCGATCACGGTGGTGACGAACTCGTTCAGCGTCTTCGCGGTGCTGACCGACCCCGAATCCGATGCCGCCGACGCGCCGCAGGTCTACCTGTCCGGCGGTGTTCGCACCCCGTCCGATGCCCTCGTCGGACCGATCGCCGACGCCGCCATCGCATCCTTTCGGGTCGACGCCAGCTATCTCGGCGTGCACGGGCTGGATCCGGAGGCCGGCTTGACGACACCGAATATCGCAGAGGCCCAAACGAATCGAACGCTGATCGGAATCGGTGCACAGCTTGTCGTGCTGGCCGATCACACCAAGTACCGCGAAGTCGGCACCAATGTGTTCGCGCGACTCTCTGAGGTGCACACGCTGATCGTCGACAACGGGCTGGCCGTCGAGGACAGGGCAGTGCTCACCGCACAGGTCGGCACGCTTGCGATCGCAACGGTGGGCCGGCCATGAACCCGATCCGCTGGGAGCTGGCCGACGGACGCGACCTGCTTTTCTTCTCGTTGCCCGGCCGCACCCCTTCACCGGTCGCCGATAGGCGCCCGCTCGGTGAACGGCCAGATCGCCAGTCCCAGTTGCGGTTTGACCGGCAGACGGGTCAGTGGGTGATCATCGCCGCGCTGCGCCAGGACCGGACATACAAGCCCCCGCCCGATCAGTGCCCGCTGTGCCCCGGACCGACCGGGGTGACCAGTGAGATACCGGCGCCCGACTACGACGTCGCGGTTTTCGAGAACCGTTTCCCGAGCCTGTCCGGTGCGGATAGCGCATCGTTCGCTCTGCCGCCGGTCGACGGTGAGCAGTTCCTTGCGGCGCCCGGTCACGGCCGTTGCGAGGTCATCTGCTTCTCCAGTCACCACACCGGCTCGTTCGCCGAACTCGAATTGCCGCACGCCCGTCTGGTAGCCGAGGCATGGCGCCATCGCACCGCGGATCTGATGGCGCGCCCAGGAATCGAGCATGTGTTCTGCTTCGAGAACCGCGGCGAGGAGATCGGCGTGACACTGACCCATCCGCACGGTCAGATCTACGGCTATCCGTTTCTGCCGCCGCGTGCCGCGGTCATGCTCGGCCAGGCGAGCGCACATGCGCGGCGTACGGGTCGAAACCTGTTCGCCGACATCCTCGCGCACGAGGTGGCCGACGGCAGCCGCATCGTCGCCAGCTCCGAGCTGTTCACCGCGTTCGTGCCGTTCGCCGCGCGCTGGCCCGTCGAGGTCCACATCTATCCGAACCGGTTCGTGCACAACCTGATTGAACTCACCGACGCCGAGATGGCCGACTTCGCGCGGATCTACCTCGATGTGCTCGGCAAGTTCGACCGCATGTACCCGACTGCGCTGCCGTACATCTCGGCGCTGCACCAGTACGCGGACACCGACCGCCAGCGCGAGGGCTACTTCCACGTCGAGCTGATGTCCGTGCGCCGCAGCGCCACCAAGCTGAAGTTCCTCGCGGGCTCCGAGTCCGCGATGGACGTGTTCATCAGCGACGTCGCGCCCGAAAGCGTCGCTCAGCTCCTTCGGGGGCTGTAGGTGGGGAACCCGATTCGATATGAGGCGCCCGGCCGGATCAATCTGATCGGCGAGCACACCGACTACAACCTGGGCTTCGCGTTGCCGATCGCACTGCCCGAACGCACGGCCGTGACGTTCGATCCCGACGAGAGCGCGGCGCTCACCGTGCGCAGCGATCGCGAGGGCGGCGAGGTCACGATCGGACTCGGCACTTCCCCCGGCGACGTGTCCGGCTGGGCCGCCTATGTGGCCGGCATGGTGTGGTCGTTGCGAGAAGTCGGTCACCGCGTGGTCGGCGGAACCATGTCGATTTCCAGCGACGTCGAGATGGGCTCGGGTGTTTCGTCGTCGGCGGCACTGGAATGCGCTGTTCTCGGCGCGCTCACCAGCGCCACCGGCCTTGGGCTGGACCGCATCGAGTCGGCCCGCATCGCGCAACGCGCCGAGAACGACTACGTCGGAGCGCCGACGGGAATGATGGATCAGCTGGCCTCGCTGTGCGGAGAGCCGCGGCGGGCGTTGTTGATCGACTTTCTGGTGTCGTCGGTGCGGCCGGTGGTGTTCGACCCCGACGCGGCGGGAATCGCGTTGTTGCTCATCAATTCCCGCGCACCACACCGGCATGCGGGCGGCGAGTACGCGTCGCGGCGGGCGTCATGCGAACGGGCGGCGGCCGACCTCGGCGTCGGCTCGCTGCGTGAGGTGCAGGACAGTGGCGTCGGTGTCCTTGGCGCGGTCAGCGACCCCGTCGACGCGCGCCGTGCGCGGCACATCCTGACCGACAACCAGAGGGTGATCGAAGTGGTTGCCGCGCTTCAAGGTTCCGACTTCGCTGCGGTGGGACGGCTGCTGACCGCATCGCAGGCCTCTATGCGCGACGACTTCGAGATCACCACCGATCACATCGATCTGATCGCCGACACCGCGGTGCGCGCAGGCGCGCTCGGCGCCAGGATGACGGGAGGCGGGTTCGGTGGATGTGTGATCGCGCTCGTGCCCGCCGACCGGGTCGACGTCGTCAGCGGCGCGGTGCGAAGGGCGGTGGACGACGCCGGGTACCCGGAGCCGACGATCGCCCGTACGCACGCCGCCGCGGGAGCGGGCCCGGTTGACGATGTGTAACGGATAACGGCTTTGTGAACACTCTGCACTTGCTGTGACATTCGATTAGAGTTCCGATGGCCAGCGGCGATCTTGAAGGCAGCTGGAATTCGTCGGGACAGATAGGACTGGAAAATGAGGTCAGGCCGAAGGGCTCGCCGTCTCGCTGCTACCGCCGGTTTGGGCGCGGTTATCGCCATGGGCGTGCTGAGCGCTTGTGCGCAGGAGGAAGAGCCCGCACCCGAGGAAACCACGACGACCACCACGACGACGACTACGACGGCGCCGCCGGTCGAGCCGACCGAGAAGGCCCCGCGCCTCGATCCCGGTCAGCCGAACCCGTTCTCACCGACAGTGATCGCTCCGCCGGCGCCGACGGCGCCACCTGGCGATAACTAGCAGCACGCCGGGCTCACTCGGACGTACTCTGGCGTCCGTGGCTGCACGGCATGTTGGTGCGCTCGCGTTGATCGCGGCCGGGGTGTTGGTGCTTGTCTCCGACCTTCGTCCCGCCGCCGTGCTGTCAAACGCGGGCGCGATCGGCGGACCGTACTCGTACCTGTTGGCCAGTTCGGCCGATCTCGGTCCTTCGCACCGCCCAGACACCCAGTTGACGGCGATGCTGCACGAGTCGGGCCGGCCCGACGCGCTGTACGGCTGGGCGCGCGACAACGGCTTGGCGGTGCGGTGGTCCGTCGGTGAGGATTGGGCCATCGTCGAAGGCGCGGCGGAACGGGTGTCCAGCGCGTTCGGCGTGGACGTGCATGACTACCGGGGCCAGAAGGGCCAGGTGTTCTACGCGTCGCCGCAACAGCCCGCGGTGCCCGACCAGGTGCGCACCGAGGTCGCCGAGCTCGGCAGGATCCTCGGCTACGTGCCGCACCACATGTCGCGTCCCGACTTCATTCCAGCCGATGTGCCTGACAAGGGCCTCACCCCGGCCGCGCTGCTGAGCACGTACAACGCCGACCGCCTTGCGGCCGGCGGGTTTACCGGCAAGGGCACGACGATCGTGTTCTTCGCGTTCGACGGCTTCGAGCAGGCCGACCTCGACCAGTTCGCCTCCACCTACGGACTGCCGCAGTTCACCCCGACCGTCGTCGGCGGGCAGCCCGCGCCGCCCCGCGGCGAGACCACGATGGACCTGGAAGTCGCCCACGCGATTGCGCCCGACGCGCGCAAGGTCGTGATCAACGCACGGCCGACGGTCGAAGGAGACGGCACCTTCGAGAAGATCGGGCAGATGTTCGCCTCGGCCGATGCGGACTTTCCCGGCGCGGTGTGGAGCTTCTCGATCGGATGGGGTTGCGACAAACTGCTCACCGCCGCGGACCTGGCGCCGGTCCGGTCGGCCCTTGCGACGGCGCTGACACACGGCACCACAGCGTTCAACGCCAGCGGCGACCTTGCCGGCCTCGAGTGCAAAGGCGGCGACGACTGGTCGTCCCCGCCGGGAAACTCCGATATCGGGCTGGATTCGGTCGCGTCGCTGCCCGAGATGGTCGACGTCGGCGGCACCACGCTGTCGACCGATGCGAAGGGCGTCTGGCTTTCCGAGCAGGCGTGGTTCGACGTGCCGCTGTCCATCGGCACCGGCGGTGGCGTTTCCGCACTCTTCGAGCGGCCCGAGTGGCAGCGGGGGGTGCTGCCCGATCAGGACCCCAACCGCAGGCTGACCCCTGACGTCTCGGCCGTGGCCGACCCGTTCACCGGGGTGCAGATCATCTTCAAGGGCCAGCAGGTGGTCGGCGGCGGCACGTCGCAGTCGGCCCCGATCTGGGCCGGGCTTGCCGCGATCATGAACCAGTACCTGACATCGAACGGCGGGCGGTTGATCGGCGACCTCAACCCGCTGCTGTACCGCATCGCCGAAGGGGCGCCGCTGCCCGCGTTCCGCGACGTCACCCTTGGCGGTAACGCGGTGGCCGACGCGGGCCCCGGCTATGACATGGCGACCGGGCTCGGCACTCCCGACGTCGACAACCTGGTCCGCAACTTGCTCATCTTCCAGAGGACGGCACCATGAGTACCGGGCCCGAAGCCGACGAGACCGTTCCGGTGATGGAGTGCCGGATCTGTCAGACCGACGTTCCCGCAGGCGAATTCTGCGGGCTGTGCGGTTGTCACCTGACCTCGCGGCCGGGGGATGGCCCCGAATGGTTGCGCATCAGTGACTACGGCGCCGCGCGGGGCGAACACCTGCTGCTGCCCGCGCTCACGAGTTCGCTGTTCCCCCAACTGCCGACACGGTCGAGGACCGCGTTCCGGCTGGGGCTTGCTGCGGTGCTGGTGGCGTTGATCGCCTTCACGTTCCTGCGCCTACCCGCGGCGCTGGTCACGGTCTCCGCGCTGGGCCTGCCTTTCCTGTTCATCATCTACCTGCGCGAGACCGACGCATTCCGCGACTACCCGTCCGTCATCTTGGTGCTCACCGTGGCGCTCGGCATCGGGCTGGCCGTCGGCTGGGTGCTGCTGACCGGCGCGGCGGTGGCGCGTTCCTACGGCATCGCGCTTGGCAGCGGGGTCGTCGGCGCCAGAATGCTTCGCGACGGCATCGGCATCCCGCTTGGCGGGGTGATCCTGATGTTGATGCCCGCGGTGATCGTGCGGCTGTTGCGGCCGCCGTCGCGAGAAGCGCTCGACGGCTTCGTGATTGGCGCGCTCGGTGCACTCTCGTTCACCGCCGCGGCGACACTGACGCGGTTGGCCCCGCAATTCGGCACCGGCGTGGTGAGCAAGCGGCCGATGGAGAGCCTGATGGTCGAGGCGGGCATCAGGGGATTTGCGGTGCCGTTGACGGCCATGGCGGCGGGCGGGTTGGTCGGCGCGGCGCTGTGGTTCCGCAGGCCGCCGAGCAAGGAGCATCAGCACCCCGGCGTCGTCCGTCTGATGCTGGTGCTGTTCGCCGCCGCCGTGCTGGTGGTGTACGTGTCGCTGGGCCTGATCGACGTCGCGCATTTTCCGCAGCTGCTGATGCTGGTTCTGTACTTGGTCTTGGCCATGGTCGCGTTGCTCTTACTGCGGATCGGTCTGCACCTGGCCTTGCTGCATGAAGCGCACGACGAGATCCAGTCCGATGAGCCGCTGCTGTGCGCGCACTGCGGACACGTCGTGCCCGATATGGCGTTCTGTCCGGCCTGCGGGGTGGCAACGCGCGCGTCGTCGCGGTCGTCGAGAAAGGCCCGGCGCGAGGCCCGGCCGGTGCGTAGCCAGGCGGAGCCGGAGGGGCCGTGACCAATCCAGCACCTGACTTCTTCCCGGGTTACGCGGTGCCTGCGGGGCAGTATGCCGCCCCTCCTGTGCGTCGCACGTCGCGTACCGGGTTGGTGTTGACGTGGGTCCTTGCGATCGCGGTGATCGCGGCGACGTTGGTCGGGGTTTCGGCGTTGATCGCCAAGCCGCCGGTGCGCTACATGTGCCCGCCGGACTGTGGGCGGCCGCCGACGGGTACGCCGGTCGAGATCAATCCGCGCTTCACCGCCGCCGACGGGACGTTCTCGGTGTCGTATCCCGCGGAGGGCACCGCGTACCGGATCACCACGAAACCCAATGGGGTGACAGCGGATTTCCTTGGCGGCGACGGCGGCACGCTTCAGTTGTTCAGCCAGCCTGCGGCCAACCGGTCTCCACAGGACATCGCGACGGCGCTGGTCAACGAGACCTTCCCGGACACCCGCACCGCCTATGAGATCCCCAATGCAATGGTCGGGTACCACACCGGGTACGGCAAGGTCGCCGACTGCTGGCCGCAGGGCGCCAACAGCAGCTATCTGAGGATGCGCGTGATCGTGATGGTGGCGGTGAAGAACGACCTTGCACTGGTGGCCGCAGCGGTCGGCCCGTTCCATCAGTTCGGCCCGGACTCCGGAATCGGCAAGCCGTCCGGCGCGAACCTCCAAATCGCTTTGGACATGGGCAAATACGTGAACAGCTTCAGCTGGCGCGGCGACCCGCCACGGTGAGCTCGTCGCTGCGGTGGTAGCCACGCTCTTCTGCGACACCGGTCAGCGCGAGTCGCAGCCGTCGCCGGCCACGGTGCACCCGCGACATCACCGTCCCGAGCGGGACGTCGGTGAGTTCGGCGATCTCCTTGCACCGCAGACCCTCGATGTCGGCGTAATACACCGCGGTGCGCAACTTCTCGGGTAGCGCGCGCATTGCCAGGGCAACGTCGGTGTCCCCGAGCGAGGCCAGCACCTGATCCTCCGCGGACCGGAGGCCGCTGGCGGAATGCCTGGCCTGGGCCGCCATCTGACCATCGGTGATCTCCTCGGTCAGCAGATAGGCCGGAGTCCGCTGGCGTTTGCGGTAGTTGGTGATGTGGCTGTTGAGCAAGATCCGGTACAGCCAGCCACCGAGGTTGGTGCCGTCGCGGTAGGTGTGAAACCCGACGAACGCCTTCGCCGCGGTGTCTTGAATCAGGTCTTCGGCATCTGCGTGATCGCGCGTCAATTTGAACGCCTGCCGGTATAGTCCGTCGAGCAGCGGTACCGCGTCCCGCTCGAACCGTGCTGTCAACTCCGCCTCTGCAAACTTCTTGTCCCCGAACACGGTTCAAGTCTTGTGCAGTGCATTGGCCCAGTCTGCCTGGCTGGCCTCCAAGCTGGTGACGGTAAACCCGAACCGGCGATTACGGTTAACCCCCATAGCGCGCTCGCGACCGGCATCGTCACCGCAGCTCGAAATACTCGTCGTAGAACATGCCGTCCTCGCCGACCACGCCGCGGAACACGGCTTGGACCCGGTTGAGCCAGGCGTACCGCTCGTCGCCGGTTTCGAAAATCGGTGCGCCGTAAAGCACCCCGGCCGCGCCGACCCCGCCGCGCATGTCGCACCGCCCGGTCCCGTGCATATAGATTGCCGCTCCATCGTCGGTCTCGAGGGAACCGCGAACGTCGATCGTGCCGGTACCGTCCGGTCCGATCAGAAACCAGTCGGCTGTCGTCGCCCCCACGACCCTGCCCTGAAGCCGATCGCCCTCGATGCGGCCCTCCGGCATTTCGATGATCATTCGCGTTCCGGCCGGCGTCGTGCCCACCGTGCGGTACTCCGCCATCCGCCACGTCCCTCGGAACAAGGGGACGAGCTCTGCGGCCGGAAGTGTGTTGAGGTCGAGCATTGGATCCTCCATACCTTGATGTGTCAAGGTAGACTATGGAGATAGCCTTGGCGTGTCAAGGTAAGATGCCGAGGATGACGCTCCCGAGGACACGAAGGCCGCCGGACGAGGCTCGGCGGTTGATCCTCGACGAGGCAGCGCGGCTGCTCACCGAGGGAGGCGTCGCCGCCGTGCAAGTGCGCGCGGTGGCAGCGCGGGTGGGTATGACAGATGCCGGCGTTTCGCACCATTTCGGCAATCGAGACAAACTGCTCGCCGAGCTACTCCGGCACGGCGGACGCCAGCTCCGTGCCGCGCTCCAGGACGTCCTCGCAGCGTGGCTGGATCACGGGGCAGACCTGCTCGAACTAGTCGAGTCCCTCGAGGCGTTGTACCGGCGCGGCTACGGCGAGCTTGCTGTGGCGCTGCACGCGGCGGGATGGCGCGACCGAGGCGGCGGCATGCTCGATCCCGTGGTAGATGCCCTGCACCAACTTCGGCCACGCGGCAGCTCTGTCGACGACACGCGGCTCGCAGTCGCGGCCCTGCACCAAGCGATGGCAACGGAGGCCCTATATGGAAGCGCCTTCAGGCGAAGCGCCGGCCTCGCCGGCGCCGCAGTGAATGACTCGACCGCTCAAGTGCTTTGGTGGGCGCGCCAGCTCCGACTCGCGCTCGGAATCGAGTCGTCCTAGACGGCGGCCTTCACCTTGGACGCAGCCGATTCCGGCATCGGCTCGTAGCGTGCGAACGAGCGGGTGAACGAGCCGGCGCCATGCGACAGCGAGCGCAGGTCGATCGCGTACCGGGTCAGTTCGACTTCTGGAATCTCGGCCTTCACCATCGTGCGGTCCTCGCCGACCTTTTCGGTGCCAAGCACGCGGCCGCGCCTGCTCGCGAGATCGCCCATCACCGTGCCGACGAGGTCGTCGGGCACCAGCACCGACACCATGTCGACGGGTTCGAGCAGGTTCACCTTGGTCGCCGCGGCCGCCTCGCGCAGTGCCAGTCCGCCCGCCATCTGGAACGCGTAGTCCGACGAGTCCACGCTGTGCGACTTGCCGTCGAAGAGGGTGACCCGGATGTCGACCATCGGATAGCCCGCGCCGACACCCTTTTCCATCTGGGCGCGGACGCCCTTCGCCACGCTCGGGATGAAGTTGCGCGGCACCGCACCGCCGACCACCTTGTCGACGAACTGGAACCCCGAACCCTCCGGCAGCGGCTCCACGGTGATGTCGCAGACCGCGTACTGGCCGTGCCCGCCGGACTGCTTGACGTGCCGGCCCTTGCCGGTTGCCTTGCCGCCGAACGTTTCTCGTAGCGGTACTCGTAGTTCGACGGTGTCCACCGCAACGCCGTACCGGCGCGAGAGCGCGTCGAGGACGACGCCGGAATGGGCCTCGCCCATGCACCACAACACAATCTGATGAGTCTCCGGGTTCTGCTCGATTCGCAGCGTCGGATCCTCTGCCGCCAGCCGCTGCAAACCGACCGACAGCTTGTCCTCGTCGGTCTTGGCCCGCGGCTGCACCGCGATCGGCAGCAGCGGCTCTGGCATGGTCCACGGCTTGAGCACGAGGGGTTCGGACTTGTCCGAGAGCGTGTCGCCGGTCTCGGCGCGGCTCAGCCTGCCGATGGCGCAGATGTCGCCTGCCACCACTGTCGGCGCGGGCCGCTGCTGCTTGCCGAGCGGGAACGACAGCGTGCCGATGCGCTCGTCTTCGTCGTGATCGGCATGGCTGGTGGCGGATCCGTTGTGCTCCGAAGAACCGAAAAATGATGCGAAATGGCCCGACACGTGGACCGTCGCGTCGGGCCTTATCGTCCCGGAAAACACCCGGACCAGGCTGACTCTGCCGACGTACGGATCCGACGTCGTCTTCACCACCTCGGCAAGCAGCGGCCCGCTCGGATCGCAGGCCACGCCGTTGCGGGTCCCGCCCTGGGGGGTGAAGACCTCGGGCATCGGATGCTCGACAGGGGCGGGGAAGCCGCTGGTGGCGATCTCGAGCAACTCGAGGGTGCCGACACCGGTGCTGCTGCACACCGGGAGCACCGGGAAGAACGACGCCCTGGCGACCGCCTTCTCGAGGTCGTCGATCAGCACCGACTGGTCGATCTCCTCGCCGCCGAGGTAGCGCTCCATCAGCGTCTCGTCCTCGGACTCCTCGATGATTCCCTCGATCACCGTGCCGCGCAGTTCGGTGATCGCGTCGGCGTACGACGGGTCGGGCTCATGGGTGCCGGTGCGCTTACCGTCGGCGTACTCGTAGTGCGTCTGCGACAGCAGGCCGATCAGCCCGGTGCATGGCGAGTCGGCGGGGATATACAGCGGCAGCACCTTGTCGCCGAACGCCCGCTGCGCCTCGGCAAGCGCGCTGTCGTAGTTGGCGCGCGCGTGGTCGAGCTTGGTGATCACCACCGCGCGCGGCATCCCGACCTGGCTGCACTCCATCCACAGCGTCTTGGTCAGCTCGTCGACACCTTCGTTGGCGGGGATCACGAACAGCGCGCAGTCCGCGGCCCGCAGTCCCGCCCGCAGCTCGCCGACGAAGTCGGCGTAGCCGGGAGTGTCGATCAGGTTGACCTTGATCCCGTCGTGCAGCAGCGACGCCAGCGCCAGCCCGACCGAGCGCTGCGCGGCGATCTCCGCCTCATCGGAATCGCACACAGTGGTGCCGTCGACCACCGAGCCGGGTCTGGTGAGCACACCGGAGGCGACGAGAAGGGCCTCGACGAGTGTCGTTTTGCCGCCACCCGATGGGCCCACCAGCACCACGTTGCGGATGGCGGCCGGACTGTCCGCGGTGGGGGCGGCTCCGGCCTGGGAAGTTGACGTCTTGTCAGCCATGACGTTCCCTTCTGAGCGGCGACCTTGCCGCCCACTGCTGCTGTTAATCCACAATTCTCCGAACCGACTCCGAGCACAAGGGATTCGATGAGTTTCGGCCGCGGATGCGGTCTGTAGGTACATGACCACAGTCACCGCAGACATCGCAGTATCGCTCGACGGCTACGCGGCCGGCCCGAACCAGTCGGAGGAGCAGCCATTCGGCGAAGGCGAGGGTGAGCTGCTGCACGACAAGATAAGCACGTGGATGTTCGAACACGGCGACCAGAGCCGCGCCGAGGTCGACGCGATCCTCGGGGCGGGCGCCTACATCATGGGGCGCAACATGTTCGGGCCCGTCCGAGGGGAATGGGATCGCGAATGGAAAGGGTGGTGGGGGCCGGAGCCGCCGTACCGCGCGCCGACGTTCGTGCTCACCCACTATCCCCACGATCCGATCGAGATGGACGGTGGCACGACATTCATTTTCGTGACCGAAGGGCCCGAGGCGGCGCTGGCTGCGGCGAAGGAAGCGGCGGGCGATTCCCGGATTTCGATCGCGGGCGGGGCGACCACCCTGAACCAGTACCTCGCGCTCGGCGCGGTGGAGGAACTGCGGCTGCACATCGTGCCGATCGTGCTCGGCGCGGGTGAGCGCGTCTTCGACGGCGTGCACGGGCTGACATTCGACTACGCCGGCGTCAGGTCGACCGAGCACGTGGTGCACGTGACGTTGCGCTTACCCCAAATGTAATCGACAGCGGCCCGACGTCCGGTGAGGGTGGTGCCATGACCGATTACGCAAAAATCGCACAGCGCTACATCGACGCCTGGAACCAGACCGACGCGGCCGCCCGCCGCGCGGCCGTCGATGAGCTCTATACCGAGGACGCCCGCTACGTGGACCCGCTGGCCGTCGCCGAAGGCCGTGAGGCGATCGCGTCGATGATCGGTGCCGCGCAGGAACAGTTCCCGGGCTTCGTGTTCACGTTGGCCGGTCCGGTCGACGGTCATCACAACCAGGCCCGGTTCGGTTGGGAGCTCGGGCCCGCAGGCGCGCCAGCGCCGATCGTCGGGTTCGACGTCGCGGTGACCGATGACGACGGCAGGATCCGGACGGTGCTGGGCTTCCTCGACAAGGTGCCCGCCGCGGGCTGACGTGGTTAAAGCATCGCAGGCTTGACTTACATCGCGGGTGCATGCTCATAATGTGAGTAGATGACGTGTCCGGCGTCACACCCCTGCGAAACGGATCAGGCCTATGTCAGAGATCGGAATCATCGCCAACACCGCGGTGGCCATCCTCGCCGTCGTCGTGATGATCGTGCGGTTCAAGTTCAACCCGGTGGTATCGCTCGTCATCGGCTCGGCGTACCTGGGCCTGGCCACCGGGCTGGGCGTGGAGAAGACCATCGAATCCATCACCACCGGCTTCGGCGAAATCATGGCCGAGGTCGGCCTGCTCATCGCGTTCGGCGTGTTGATGGGCGCGATACTGCAGCAGACCGGGGCCATTCAGCGGTTGGTCGAGACGCTGCTGAAGGTCTTCGGCGCCAAGCGCATGCCCTATGCGATGTCGCTGACCATCGCCACCTTCCTTCAGTCGATCTTCCTCGACGTACTGCTCGTCATCTCCGCTCCGCTGGCCCGCACCCTTGCCAAGAAGATCGGCCGCAACGGCGTCGGCCGGATGGCCGCGGCCATGGCGATCGGCCTCGAGTGCGGCATCGTGCTGACCGTCCCCGGCGTCGGCGCGCTGGCACTGGCCGGCCTGCTCGGCGTGCCGCTCGGCAAGATGCTGCTGTTCGGTGTGCTGCTGGTGATCCCCACCGTGGCCATCTCGGTGGCGATCATGTCCTTCCTGTTCAACCACGGATGGTGGAACGAGGAGCGCGACGAGCAGGAGTTCCTCGGTGCGGACCCCGAACTGCTCGACGAGACCGACAAGGAATCCGATGCCTCCGGCGGTGGCGGTGTCGCGACGAAGGTCGCCACCACCCCGACCCGCGTCAAGACGCCGCTGCTCCTGCTGTTCGCACCGCTACTCACCTCGCTGGCGCTGATCGCCACCGGCGCGATCCTCGATGCGGCCGAGATCGACAACCCGATCGTGAAGTTCGTATCGTCGCCGGTGATTGCGCTGCTGATCGGTTTGGTGGGAACGAGTTTCGTCGGCCGCTATGCGCTTGGCGCGCAGGCGATCCAGCATGCGATCGCCACCGGCTTCAAGGAGAGCGGGCAGATCCTGATCCTCACCGGCGTCGGCGGTTCACTGGCAGCCACCATTAAGGCCACCGGTCTCGGCGACATCCTCGGCGAGTACTTCACCGCCAGCACCGCGGCGCCGCTGCTGATGGTCTGGGCGATCGCCGCCGTGCTGCACATCGCGGTCGGCTCGGTGACCATCTCCGCGATCACCTCGGCGGGCATCCTCGCGCCCGTCGCACCGCTGATCGGCCTCGATCCGGTGTTGATCGCGCTGGCCGCGGGCGCGGGCTCGCTGTTCGCCGTGCACGTCACCAGCAATACCTTCTGGCTACTGCAGTCCCTGCTTGGCCAATCGACCCGCGGCACGTTGAAGACCGTCACGGTCGGTGTGTCCGTGGCGTCCGTGGTGGCCATTCTGCTCATCCTGCCGATGAGCGCGCTGCTCTGATCTAATGAGGAAACCCGTGAACGACAACACCATTCGGCCACTCGCAGGCATCCGGGTACTGGAACTCGGCAACTACATCGCCGCCCCCACCGCGGGCCGGATGCTCGCCGACTTCGGCGCCGAGGTGATCAAGGTCGAGCGGCCCGTCACCGGCGACGAGCTGCGCAACTGGCGGCTCTACGACGGCGATACGTCGATGCTGTACCGCACGATCAACCGCAACAAGAAGTCCATCGTGCTCGACCTGAAAACGGAGCGCGGTCGCGGGATCGTGCTCGACCTGCTGCGGCATTGCGACGTGCTGCTAGAGAACTTCCGGCCGGGCACGCTCGAGAAGTGGGGCCTTGGGCCCGAGGTGCTCGACGGCGTCAACCCCGGCCTCGTCATCACCCGCATCTCCGGGTTCGGGCAGACCGGGCCGATGGCGCAGCGTCCCGGATTCGCCGCCGTCGCCGAGGCGTTCGGCGGCCTGCGCGAACTGGTAGGCGACCCCGACCGGCCTCCGGTACGGGTTGGCGTTTCGATCGGCGACTCGATCGCGGGCATCTACGCCGCATTCGGCACCATGATGGCCTTGTTCCAACGTGAACGCACGAAAGTGCCGATCGCGCAGCGTGTTATCGACGTCGCGCTCAACGAGTCGGTGCTTTCGGTGATGGAGTCGCTGGTGCCCGACTATCTCGCCTACGGGGTCAGCCGCGAGCGCCTCGGCGGCCGGATGGAGGGGATCGCGCCGAGCAACGCCTACCCGTGTGCCGACGGCACCAGCATCATCGTCGCGGGTAACGGCGACGCGATCTTCCAGCGCTACATGGCCACGATCGGCAGGCCCGACCTCGGCGCAGATCCCGAACTGCAGACCAACGCAGGGCGCTGGCGGCGCCGCGACGAGCTCGACGCGGCGATCGGGGAATGGTCGATTCAGCACGACCGCGACGAGGCGCTGAAGATCCTCGACGCGGCCGGCGTGCCGAGCGGGCCTATCTACACCGCGGCCGACATCTGCGCCGACGAGCAGTATGCCGCCCGAAACATGGTCCAGCACTTCGACGTTGACACCGGCGGTGCAGAGCCACAGACGGTTGGGTTCCCCGGCATCGTCCCCGTGATCGGCGGGGAGTCCCTGCCGATCCGCAATGTCGGACCCGACCTGGGGGAGCACACCGCCGAAGTGCTGAGGTCGGTCCTTGGCATGAGCGACGACCAGATTGGAGAGGTGGCATGATTCTGCGCGACGTCACACTGCGCGACGGCCTTCAGCTGACGGCCAAGCTGATGCCAACCGAACGCAAGGTCGAGATCGCACGAAAACTGTTGGCGCTCGGCGTCCCTGCGCTCGAAGCCGGCTCGATGGCCCGTGGAGACCTCGTCCCTCCGCTCGCCGACACCCTCGACGTGATCGAGGCACTGACACCTGCCGAACTCGACCGGTGCTGGATCTGGGTGGCCACGCCGCGCCACGTCGAGAAGGCCGCAGCCGCAGGCGCCCGCCACTTCCAGTACTGCTTGTCCGCATCGGATTCGCACAACAAGGCCAACATCGGGCGCACCGCAGAGGACAGCGTGGCCGCGATGCCCGACGCCATCCAGATCGCACGGGAGGTGGGCGGCTCGATACAGCTGTGCATCGCCACCGCGTTCACCTGTCCGTTCGAGGGGCTCACCGACCCCGAGCGGGTGCTCGGTATCGCCAACGACCCGCGCACCGACGGTGCCGACGACATCGTGGTCTGTGACACCATCGGTCAGGCCATCCCCACCCAGGTGTCCGATTTGGTCACCGCCATCGCGACGCGGACACCGCAGCGCCGCATCGTTTTTCACGGTCACGACACGTGGGGGATGGGGGTGGCCAACAGCCTTGCCGCCATCGACGCCGGTGCAGCCATGGTCGACGGTTCGCTCGGCGGACTTGGCGGCTGCCCGTTCGCGCCGGGCGCCAGCGGCAACACGTCCAGCGAGGATCTGCTGTTCGCGACGAGGCCGGACTGGTTCAGTCCGAGCACGCTGGCCTCGATGGTGGACGTCACCGAGAAGATGCTCGCCGAACTCGGCGAGCCGAATCGGTCACGAACCGTGCAGGGCGCGCGGTCCAAGGCCACGGCCTTCGACTGGGTGATCAGCGACTAGTGCGGTATTCGCCCGCCGATGGTGCGGGTGACCTGTTCCGCGTAGCCGACGAGCAGATCCACCCACGCCTCACACTGCGCAAGCGGCATCCTGATGGTCGGACCGCTGATCGTGATCGCGCCGACGATGTCTGCGGCAGAATCGAATACGGGCGCTGACAGCCCCGACGCCGAATCCTCACGCTCGCCAGCGGTGATCGCGTAGCCGTCGGCCCTGGCCTGTGCGACCACCGTGCGCAGCTCGTCGGGACTGGTGACCGTGCCGTCGGTCAACGGCTCGAGCGGTGACGCGAGAATTCGCTCGGCCAGATCAGGGTTCCATGCCAGCAGTACCCGGGACGCCGATCCGGCGTGCAGCGGAATCACTTTGCCCACGTACATGTCTCGGCGCAGGGCGTGGTGTGTCTCGGCGATCGCGACGCACACCCGGAACGTCTGCTCCACCTTGAAGAAGCAGGCGGTCTCCCCGGTCTTGTCGCGAATCTCCTTGAGTACAGGGTTGATCACCGCAAGCACGTCGAGATCCTTGACGGCGGTCGCCGCCCAATAGGCCATTCTGGCGCCGATGCGGATCTGATCGCCGACCCTGTCCAGCAGTCGCTGAGCCACCATGTTGCTCACCAGCCGCTGCACCGTGGACGTCGGCAGGCCCGTGGCCTGGCCGATCTCACCGAGCGTCATCGACGGCCGCGAGAGGGTGAACGCGTCGAGAATCTCGGTGATCTTGCCAAGCACCAGCAGCGGCTGCTGCCGTGACGAGCCGTCGTTCACGCCTGCCATGACGACCACCGTTGCACGTCGATGGTGACGACGGGGCCGTCCAGCGCAATCCGTTGGTACTGAACGTATTTACGGCGCAGCAGCGAGTAGCCGGCGGCCATCTGGTCGCCGCTGTAATGGATCGCGGCGAGGCCATCGGCGCGCACCCACCACAACGCATCCCAGTCGTCCTCATAGTGGTCGACCAGGAGGCTCACCTGTGGGTTGGCTTCGATGTTGGCCAGCCTGCGCAGTCGCTTCGTCGACTTACGTTTGGCATCGACGGCGGTGTACACCATGTCGTCGTGCACCGCGAAGACGACCGGCACGATATGCGGCACACCGTCTGGACCGGACGTGGCCAGCATTGCCACCCGAGATTCCGCGAACATGGCCGCGGCGTCGAATTCGGCCATCACTCCAGGGTATTCCCCGCCTCGGCCTCCATGCAGAGGCGCGACGTTTCGATCGCCTCGCTGCATGTCGGGCTTGTCGTCGCTCGGGCAAGCAGCTTGTAGAAGGTCGCCTGCTCGTCCGCGCTCAGCGACGAGAGCACCCGCCGCTCGACGTCGGCAAGGAGATGCTCGGCTTCGGTCAGCCGGCTCAGACCCGCGGCGGTCAATGACACGGTGTGGCGGCGCCGGTCCGCAGGCGAGCGGCGTCGTTCGATGAGTTCGTCGGCCTCCAGCTCATTGAGCAGCGCCACCACGTTGGTGGGATCCAGCCCGAGCGTCGCGGCCAGGTCGGACTGGTTCTGTTCGCCGTGGTCCCGGAGCAGCGTCAGCGCGATGACGTGGCGCGCGCGCAGCCCCGACGACACGAGCTCGGCATCCGCGTCGGTCTGCATGCGCCGCGCCAGGTGCACGAGCAACGGCGCAGATAGGTCCACGTTTGCCAGCCTACGGGAATACACAGACGATCAATCTGGTATAGATAGTTTGCATATCACCAACTATCTATGGAGGACTACTGATGGCACACCTGCTCCACATCGACTCCTCGGTAAATGGCGACCAGTCGGTGAGCCGGCGCCTGACCGCCCGCGCCGCCGAGCGCTGGCGCGCCGCTCACCCCGACGGCACCGTCACCTACCGTGACCTCGCCGCCGACCCGATTCCGCACTTCACGCCCGAAACCGGTGCTGCGCTGAGCGTCAAGCTGATCGCCGAGATTCAGCGTGCCGACACGATCCTGCTCGGCCTTCCGCTGTACAACTTCGGCCCGCCGAGCACCGTCAAGGCGTGGGTCGACCACATCGTGGCGAAGGGCCTGTCGATCGACGCCGAAACCGGCGAAGGCCTGCTGGGTGACACCGACTTCATCGCGCTGTCCAGCCGCGGTGGCGGATACGGCCCAGGTACCCCGAGGGAAGGCTGGGACCACGCACAGGCATGGCTGCCCCACTCCGTCTCGCTCACGGGCCTGGCGCCGCGGATCATCACCGCCGAACTCACCATGGCCGACGTCAATCCCGCGATGGCCGACCTGCGGCCGCTGGCCGCCGAGAGTCTCACCGGTGCACTGCGCGCGATCGACGAGCTGTGGGCCGACGAGTACGCCGCCTAATTGCGCGGCTGCCGAGGCTGGGGTGCCACGCTGATCGGTGACCGGGTGACCGGCGTACGGGTCACCCCGATCTCCGGCGCCTTGGTCTCCCGTTGGCGCGTCCTCGGATAGTTGCCCTCCTGGGCGGGGTTGACCGAAGCGGCCGACGTCTCCGGCGGTGGCGGGGGCGGCGGTGGCGGCGCCTCGCTGGACGCCGTGGCGCGCGGGGCGCTGGTCGGCGCGGTCGGGGTCACCGTGGTGGTGGTCGCGTCATCGGAGTTGTCGGGAGCACGGAACGCCAGCAGCACAACCGACACCACGATCGCGGCCATCGCCGCAGCGGCGGCGATCAGCGCGGTCATCGCCTGCTTGGTGCGGTACCAGGGCGTCGGGGCAGGGCGGAAGTACCACGTGTTGGTGTTGAACGCGTCGAACTGGCCGTCGTCGGTCAGCTGCGCATCCCGGTCCCAGAAGTTGCCGTCCGGTTCGTCCCACTGGTCGTCGTCGAGGCCTTCGGGCGCATGCGCATCGCCGGTCACCTCGTCGATGTCCGCCGGATCGGCGGGATCGTCGAAGAGGTAGTCGAAGTCCCCCTGGGCTTCGCGTTCAGCCACACAGCGATGTTACTGCCGGTACCAGGGCGTATGTGCGGCCGCCTGGATACCGGCTGCGAGTCGGGCTCAACGCCTGCGCCATCTGCGTCGCCACGATAGGGTTCGGTCGCCTTGTTGGATTCATTCACCGCGGGGACTCGGCGCCGTAACCGCTGCGCCACCGCACCGCCTCTTTTTCATCGGAAGGTTCGGCAATGACGAAATCCCGGCAGCTGCCCAAGGTGCTGGCCTCGGCCACATCTGTTCTTCTTCTTTCCGCACTGGTCGCATGCGCCCCACCCGAGAAGGAGAACGCCGGCGAGGCGACCGAGTCAGGCGTGAAAGCCAGCGAGGCCACCTCGGCAGCGGATTTCGGCGGTATCGAGGGTCTCGTCGAGGCCGCCAAGAAGGAAGGCGAGCTGAACGTCATTGCGCTGCCGCCGGATTGGGCCAACTACGGCGAGATCATCAAGGCGTTTTCCGAAAAGTACGACATCAAGGTCAACTCGGCCCAGCCCGACGCGGCCAGCCAGGATGAGATCAACGCGGCCACCCAGCAGAAGGGCAAGAGCAGCGCACCGGACGTGTTCGACCTCGGCCAGTCGGTGGCGCTGGCCAACACCTCGATGTTCGCGCCGTACAAGGTGGCCACGTTCGACGACATCCCCAGCCAGTTCAAGGATCCCGAAGGAACCTGGGTCAACGATTACGGCGGCTACATGTCCATCGGCTTCGATTCGTCCAAGGTGCCGCCGGTCGCCGCTGTCAATGATCTGCTCAAGCCCGAATACCAGGGCAAGGTCGCGCTCAACGGTGACCCGACGCAGGCCGGTGCGGCATTCTCCGGCGTCATGATGATCGCGCTGTCGCAGGGCGGATCCGCCGACGACATCGCGCCAGGTGTCGAGTTCTTCACCAAACTGAAGGACGCAGGCAACTTCCTTCCCGTCGACCCGACGCCTGCAACGGTGGAGTCCGGCCAGACCCCGGTCGTCATCGACTGGGATTACCTCAACGCCGCCGAGACCAAGAAACTGCCGACGTGGACGGTGGTCGTTCCGCCAGGCCCCGCCGTCGCGGGCTACTACTTCCAGGCGGTCAACAAAGACGCGCCGCACCCGGCGGCAGCCAGGCTGTGGCAGGAGTTCCTGTACAGCGACGAGGGGCAGAACCTGTACCTCGGTGGCGGGGCCAGGCCGGTGCGCGCGGAGTCGATGCAGAAGGCAGGCACCATCGACAAGGCGGCATGGGATGCGTTGCCCCCGGTCAGCGGCGAGCCGGTGATCGTGTCCGAGACGCAGAACAAGAAGGCCTCCGAGTATCTGGCGAGCAACTGGGCCAAAGCGATCGGCTGACGACCCGAATGGCGGGTAATAACCGACGGATCCACTGGGTCCGGGATGCGTTGCCCCTGTTGCCGTTTTTCGCCGTCGTGGTGATCTTCCTGATCGTCCCCACGGTGACGGTCCTGGTCAGCGCGGTGTACGTCGACGGGGTGTTCTCGTTCGCGCGAATCGGTGCGTTGTTCTCGGAAACAGCGTTGAGCGCGTTGTGGAAGAGCGTGCTGCTCTCGGGGATCACGGCGCTCCTCGGTGCACTGCTCGGCGCGGTGCTGGCCTGGCTGATCGTGAGTAGCCCGCCGTCATCGATGGTGCGCCGTGCGGTGATCTCGCTGTGCAGCGTGCTGGCCCAATTCGGTGGCGTCGCACTGGCATTCGCGTTCCTGGCCACCGTTGGCCTGAACGGGGTGCTGACGCTGTGGGTTCAGCAGGCGTTCGGCTTCAACCTGGCGGGCTCGGGCTGGCTGTACAGCCTGACCGGGCTGATCCTGGTCTACACCTATTTCCAGATCCCGCTCATGGTCATCGTGTTCGTGCCCGCGCTCGAGGGTCTGCGCGAGCAATGGCGCGAGGCTGCGGTCAGCCTCGGCGCGTCGACATGGCAGTACTGGCGCGAGGTCGGCCTGCCGTTGCTGACGCCCGCATTCCTCGGCTCGGCACTGTTGTTGTTCGCCAACGCCTTTGCCGCCTACGCCACCGCCGCCGCGTTGGTCAGCCAGGGCAGCCCGATCGTGCCGCTGCTGATCAGGTCCGCGCTCACCAGTGAGGTGGTGCTCGGCCAGTCGGGGTTCGCCTACGCGCTGGCGCTCGAGATGATCGTCGTCGTCGCACTGGTGATGGTGGCCTACAATGCGCTGGTGCGGCGCACCGCGAGGTGGCTGCGATGAGACGCACAACATTGGGCGGCAACGTCTTTCGCGTAGCCCTGTGGGTGGCGTTCGGGCTGTTCTTCCTGTTCCCGCTGTACGCCATGGCCGACTTCTCCACCCGCAACCTCATCGCGGGCGGGCGGACCCTGCAGGCGTGGACGAACCTGGTCGCCGACGAGGCGCTGTATCAGGCGATCGTGATCTCGCTATCGCTTGCGGTGCTCACGGTCGTGGCGATGCTGGTGGTCCTTGTGCCGACGATGATCTGGGTGCGGCTGCGGACACCGTGGGCCAAGGGCTTGGTCGAGTTTCTGTGCCTGCTACCGCTGACCATCCCGGCACTGGTAATCGTGGTCGGGTTGCGCAATGTGTACCTGTGGGTGACGTATTTCTTCGGCGAGTCCGCGCTGACCCTGACGTTCGTCTACGTAGTGGTGGTGCTGCCGTTCGCGTACCGCGCGATCGATGCCGCGCTGTCGTCGATCGATTTGAAGACGCTCGCCGAGGCGGCGCGCTCGCTTGGTGCCGGCTGGACGACCACGATCCTGCGGGTGGTGGTGCCCAACATCTGGTCGGGCATCCTTTCGGCCTCGTTCATCTCGATCGCGGTGGTCCTCGGCGAGTACACCATCGCGTCGCTGAGCGGCTACCAGACATTGCAGGTGCAGATCGTTCAGATCGGCAAGAGCGACGGGCCGACGTCGGTGGCCGCCTCGCTGGCCGTGCTGCTGTTCGGATTCGCTCTGCTGCTGATCCTTTCGATGGTGACGCGTGGGCGCAGGCGAACCATCGCCGCGGACCCCGCCGTCCCCGCACCCACCCCCACCGCACAACCTGGAGCGCCCAAATGAGCTCGAATGCCGGAGTCGCCGTGGAACTCAGCGACCTGACCCGGGTCTACGGCACCGTCAAGGCGCTCGACGGCCTCACCCTGCGGATGGAACCGGGTGAGCTGGTGGCACTGCTCGGCCCGTCGGGCTGCGGCAAGACGACGGCCCTTCGCATCCTTGCCGGACTCGACGAGGCCACCTCCGGCACCGTTTCGGTCGGCGGGCAGGACGTCAGCAAGGTGCCAGCCAACAAGCGCGACATGGGCATGGTGTTCCAGGCGTACAGCCTTTTCCCGCACCTGACCGTGCTAGACAACATCGCGTTCGGGCTCAAGATGCGCGGTAAAGCCAAGGCGGAGCGCACCTCTCGCGCCGCGGACATGCTCGACCTGGTCGGACTGTCCGCGCACAAGCACAAGTACGCCACCGAGCTGTCAGGCGGTCAGCAGCAGCGCGTCGCGCTGGCACGCGCGCTGGCCATCGCACCGCGGGTGCTGCTGCTCGACGAACCGCTGTCGGCGCTGGACGCCAAGGTGCGCGCGCAGCTTCGCGACGAGATCCGCCGGGTGCAGCTCGAGATCGGCACCACGACATTGTTCGTCACCCACGACCAGGAGGAGGCGCTGGCCGTCGCCGACCGGGTCGGGGTGATGAGCCAGGGCAAGCTCGAACAACTCGCGGCGCCCGCCGACTTGTACGCCAACCCCGCGACGCCGTTCGTCGCGGAGTTCGTCGGACTGAACAACAAAGTGTCGGCACAGGTTTCGGGTGGACGCGCCCATGTACTCGGGGTCTCGGTGCCCGCGCTCGACGGGTCGATCACCGATGGTGACGGCCTGGCGATGGTGCGGCCGGAATCGGTCACCGTCGCCGCCGACGCAGCGGGCACCTCGACCATCAGCTCGGTGGCGTTCCTCGGGCCGATCTCCAGGGTGTACGTCACGCTGGCTGACGGTGTGGTGATCAGCGCCCAGATGGGCAGCTCGGCGGCAAGGGCATTCACGCCAGGCGACGCGGTGACAGTTGGCGTCGAACCGAGCGGCGTCCTAATCGTACCGCGCGACACCGCCTGACCATCCGCGGTCGCGGGCAAGGAGATCGGCGGTCGTCTCGCGGCGCACGATCTCGGTCAACTGGCCGCGCCGGACGGCAACGATCGGCGGACGGCCCACCATGTTGTAGTTGGACGCCATGCTGTGCTGGTACGCACCTGTGCACGCGACCGCCAGCAGATCGCCGGGATGGATGTCGGCGGGCAACTCGACATCGCGGGCGATCTCGTCGCCGGCTTCGCAATGCCTTCCGGCGATGGTTACCACGTTCGTCGGGCCCAGCACGTGTCGGTTAGCCAGCGCCACAGTGTATTTCGCACCGTATAGCGCGACGCGCGGGTTGTCTGACATGCCGCCGTCCACCGAGACGAACGTGCGCCCGCCCGGCTGCGACTTCACCGAAACGACCCGGTACAGCGTCACCCCGGCGCGGGCACTGATGGCGCGTCCCGGCTCGACAACCAGACGCGGACGGGGGAATCGTTCGGTCGCGCACGCCAAATCAAGCGCGTCGTCGATGACGTTGGCCAGCTCGGCGAGGTCGAGCTCGGGATCGCCGCTGACGTAGGGCACTGCGTGCCCGCCGCCGATGTTGAGTTCGTGCAGGAGCACGCCGTGCCTTGCCCTGATGTCGGCCATCGCGGAGATCATCCGGTGGATCGCTTCGCCGAACAACATCGGATCGGTGATCTGTGAACCGATATGGCAATGCAGTCCGACAAGGTTCAGAAGTGGTTGGTGCAGAATGCGTTTGGCAACATCGGCGGCGCGATCGTCGGCCAGCGCGAAGCCGAACTTCTGATCGTTGACCCCTGTCGTGACCGCGGCATGGCCGCCGATGTCGATGTCGGGGGTGACCCGGATCAGCACCTTCTGCGGTCTGCTCACCTCGCAGGCCAGGAAGGCGATCTCCATCGACGAATCCACGACGATGCGGCCGACCCCGACGGCGGCCGCGTCGCGCAGCTCGTCGACGGTCTTGGCGTTGCCGTGCATGACGATTCGCGCAGGGTCGAAGCCCGCGGCCAGCGCGATCGCCAGTTCGCCGCCAGAACTGACGTCGAGTCCTGCCCCTTCGTCGGCCACCCAGCGCGCGACGTCGGTCGTCAGCAGTGATTTGGCGGCATACACGATTTCGGCGTCGCGCAGCATTGTGCGGTAGTGCTTCAGCCTGCGCCGAAAGTCAGTCTCGTCGAGAACGTAGGTGGGGGTCCGGAATTCGTCGGCGATCTCCGGCAGCGCCACGTTCGCGACGCACAGCCGGCCCAGCTCATCGACGGTCGCCGTGGACGGCCAGATCGCCGGGTCTATTCGGGGCGTGGCCGCGCGGTGCAACGACGGCAGAAAGTCCAGCAAGGTCATATCGCCACGGTGCGCCCACCTGGGGCAAAGTTCACCAGTCTTGACGTGGTCTTGACGCGGGAGAAGCCAATACTTACGCCAGCCCCTCACGCCGAACGTGGATTACCCGCACGCGAAATCGCCAAAATGCGTGCCGGTAATCCACGTTCGGCATCCCCAAGCGCGCGTTCATCCACAGGGCCGGGGGTGCGATGTTCCGCTGACCCGGATCGCGTCTGCACGCGCACCGAAGGTCGGCGCATGGATAACCAATTGCCGTTCATCGGAACCGAAGCGCTGGCCGCGGGCGCGGTCAGCCGTCGCGCGCTGGCCAAGCACACGATGGTCTACCGCAACGTCTACCTGCCAAACGACGTGGAACTCACGCCGGTGCGGCGAGCGATGGCCGCGTGGTTGTGGGCAAGACGCGAGCCCACTCTGGCCGGGTTATCGGCCGCCGCGATGCACGGGTCGTCGTGGATCGATCACGAACTGCCCGCGGAACTGATTCGCACCGAGGCGCGCCCGCCCGAGGGCATCGTGATCCACCGCTACCAACTCTGTGATGAGGAGGTCACGACGATCGACGGAATGCCGGTGACGACCGCCGCCCGTACGGCATTCGATCTCGGTCGGCGAGACACGTTGACCACCGCGATCATTCGCGTCGACGCACTGGCGAACGCCACCGGACTCAAGGCGGTCGACGTCGGATGCATCGCCGAACGACACCGCGGAGTTCGCGGCATCGTCCAGTTGCGGCGCGTCGCCGATCTGATGGATGGTGGCGCGGAGTCCCCGCAGGAGACCCGCACGCGACTGCTGTTGATCGCCGCGGGGTTTCCCCGGCCGCAGACGCAGATCGTGGTCTGCAACGAATTCGGTGACTTCATCGGCCGCGTCGACATGGGCTTTCAGGAGTGGAAGGTCGGCATCGAATACGACGGGCCGCAGCACTGGACCAACCCGGACATTCAAGCCCACGACATCGATCGACTCGCCGATTTGGCAGCCCAGGGCTGGGTGATCATTCGCGTCAGCCGCGACATTCTGCGATACCGGCCGCAGGTCTTCCTCGCGCGGGTCCAAGAGGCGATGCGCGCCGCGGGCTGGCCCCAGTGGGCCGAAGTCCGCCTCGACGCCCGACTCAACGACCTCATCTAGGGACGAACGTGGATTACCCGCACGCGAAATCACCAAAAAGCGTGCGGGTAATCCACGTTCGGCGAAGAACTAGACGTCCTTGACCGGTTCGATGCCGAGATCGCGGTAGGTGACCAGCGCGACGAACGGCACATTGCGCGCCGCGAAGCGCTTGGCGGCGACGTCGCCGCGGTCGACCATCGGGATGACGCCGGTGACGACCGCGCCAAGCGCCGTCACCCGGTCGAACGCTTTCTCGGTGGACCCGCCCGTGCTGATCACATCGTCGACAAGCAGCACCCGCGTTCCCGCTTCGAGCCGGGTGCCTTCGATCCAGCCCTCGTGGCCGCGCTGCTTCTGCTCCTTGCGGACCGAGAACCACGCCTTGCCTGTGACCATGGCGACGCCATGCGCCAGCGGGTCGGCGCCCATGGTGAGGCCGCCGATCGCATCGAACTCGATGCCATGAAGCGAGGCCAGATCCGCGATGGCATGGCTGACGATCGCGAGCCGTTCGCCGGTGTCGACGGCGTACTTGCCGTCGATGTAGTCGTGGCTGAGTTGGCCGCTGGCCAACTTGAACGGTTCGTCGCGATGCTCGTGCCCGCGGGTGCGGATGAGGTCGAAGGCGGCTTGCCAGGTGGCGGGACGGGGTGAGGATGAAGCCGCAGCAGACATAACTCCGAATCGTATTTCAGCCTTGGCGGGCCAGGCGCACCAGCTGCACCGTGGCCGAACGCAATTCGTCGATGGAGTCGATCGGAGCGGCGTAGCCGACGCGGGTATACGCCATGCCCCGGTCGGTGATGACCCGCAGATCCAGGCCGTAGCGGTCAGCGCCGGTGCAGGTGGCCGCGGTGGCGTCCGGGTAGCCGCCCAGCGCCTTGGCCATCTCGACGAGGGACTCGGCGTGGTCGGCATTGAGGTGATCGATCGCCCCCGCCGCATTCGGCTGCACCGGGTCGGGTTCGGCGCCCGCGTACGCCTCACCCGTCGCGGAGTCCATCCGGCCGTAGCCGCCGACCCAGCGCACCCGCGCCACCCGCAGCACCCACAGCGAGAAGTCGCTGTAGTCGATGTAGTACTTCGCCGCGGCGACGGCGGCGAGGTGTGCATCGCGGGCGGCGATGCGTTCGTCGCCTTCTGGGTGCTCGACGACGCCCGCGAGCGTTACCCGCCCGCTGGCGAGGGGGTCGGTATTCGTGGTGGGCGCGACGATCGCGATGCTCGCCCGCGTATCGGCGGTCAGGTTGCGGCCGTGCTCGGCCATGTTGGAGACACACAGCACCGGCGCGCCACCGAGCAGCCCATAGGTCACGAACGAGGCCCACGGCGAACCATCGGCGCTCAGAGTTGCAAGTGTGCCGACATTGGTCGACGCGGCAATTGTGCGCGCTTGTTCTGCGGCCGAGGATTGAACGGAATTCGCCACATCGGTTAACGGGGGTGCGGTCGACGGGGCATCGCCCGGGTCGCCGTGATCGCGGGACACCACCTGGGCACCCTACCGAAATGCCACGAGGTTGCCGGGCCGGCGATGCAAACTGACGCATCCGTTGATTACGTCGGAATTCCAGCAAAAATTTCTTAGTAACTATTCGTGGTGAATATGCGAGAATTGCGCGCATAATTGGCTCTGGCGAGCAACCTTTGAATCGGGGAGGGTGACGATTGTGACCACGTCGGCATTGCGTTCTATCGCGTGTGCCGGCGCGCTTGCAACCGCGGTGCTGCTCAGTGGCGCCGGAGCAGGGATAGCGATCGCCGAGCCCGACGAATCCAGCAGCGCGGGCGTCGACGGCGCATCGGCGCCTACCAGTGCCGACGACAATTCCGGCGGCGCCGAGGGTGGCGGCGAATCCAAGTCGGAGAACGAGCCCCCGCCAAGCACGGTCGGCAATGGCCGAGAAGTTGACGACAAGAAGCCCGCGGTAGAAGAGGAAAAGAAGCCTGCGGCCGGATTCGGCGGCTGGCCCAAGTTCAAGCACTCATTGTCGATCCCTGTGCTCCGGCTGCCGAGCCCGGAGGAAGTCACCGCGGCCGGCTGGCCCACCCCTGAGATGTTCTTCGGCACCGTCGACGTGCCGGTGCCGAGCATCGACGGCTTCCTGAGCAGCTTTTCCCAGCCGGCGCCTGAGCCGACGCCTACGCCGTCGTTCCGTACCCAACAGGAGGCGCCGGTTCTCGACGTCACTGGCGGCGGCGGTGGTGGCCTCGATCCGATGGCCGCCGAGACCGGGGCGCCGTCGGTATTCCAGCTCCCCCTCGTGGTCGCGCCTGCGATCCCGATCCCCGGCGTGTCACCCGCCGCACCGTTGGGCGCCGCGGCCGCCGTTCCGCCCGTCGCATCGAACGCCGGCGCGGCTGCCGGCGCACGCGCCCCGGTGATCCGCGGTTCGGTGTCACCGAAGATGGACGCCGCGAAGGCGACCATGACACCGATGAGCGGGCAGGCCACCCGGGTGGGTTACTCGCGGTACCTGAGCAACCCGACGACCGCTCAGCTCGCCGCCGTTGCGTTGCCAGGTGTGGCCGGGCTGATGTTCCTCACCTTCGGCGGAGGGGTCATCGGGTACCGGCAGGCCAATAGCATCCGGTTCATCCGTACCTCGGGCGCCGAGCGCTTCCTGCAGTAGGCGCCCGGTCAGGAGGACGTCAGCCGCCGAGCGCGGCGATGAGATCCTTGATTTTGCTGGCCTCATCTTCGGTCACGGGCTCTTCGGCCTCGACCGCCTCGATGAGATCCTTGCGAAGGCCGACGCCGTTGGCCGCTTCCTTCGTCGACAGCTTGGCGCGCCCCCGTGCGATGTAGAGCCGCTGCCCCAGCGTGGCACCAGGGCCGTTGGAGGCGGATTCCATCAGCTCGTCGTAGCGATGCCGCACACCGCTGAGCGCGACGATCACCGACGGCGTGACCCTGCTGCGGCCAGCGGCGTCGGACAGCGACCCCTGCAGTTTGCGCATCCCCGCCAGGATGACCCCTGCGCGGTCGGCGAACTCGGGATCGTGGGGGTCGGGGAGGGCGTCGATGGCGGCGGCGTACATGTGCATCGCCGCATCGGACAAGCCGACGATAACTGGAGCTTCACCATCATTCGGGGCCGAATCTGCCACAGCCACTCGATTCTTCAATAGTCGAAAACATTGCCAGCGACGGCGCGAGGGTCCACCGGCGACACTGACCTTGGACGCCGAAACGGTAACCCGTCCCGACGATGGATTCAACCGTTACTTTCGGACTCCGAATGCGCCGATTCATTTTCCGCCGACGTGGGTAGGTTGAAGGCCGTATGGATCAAACCGGTGCAGGAGATGACCCCGACTACGACCCGGCGGAAGGCAGCCACGTCGAAGGCGGTGTGGTCGAACATCCGACTGCCGACGACTTCGGTCATGCGCGCACGCTGCCCGAGGACCGCACGTGGTTCAAGCATGCGGTCTTCTACGAGGTGCTTGTCCGCGCGTTCTACGACTCCAACTCCGACGGCTCTGGCGACCTGCGCGGGCTGACCGAGCAGCTCGACTACCTCAAGTGGCTTGGCGTGGATTGTCTTTGGCTTCCGCCGTTCTACGACTCGCCCCTACGCGACGGCGGCTACGACATCCGCGACTTCTACCGGGTGCTTCCGGAGTTCGGCACGGTCGACGATTTCGTGGCGCTGCTGGACGCCGCGCACCGGCGCGGTATCCGGGTGATCACCGACCTCGTCATGAACCACACGTCCGACTCCCACGAGTGGTTCCAGGAGTCCAGGCGCAATCCGGACGGGCCCTACGGCGACTACTACGTCTGGAGCGATACCAGCCAGAAATACAACGACGCGCGGATCATCTTCGTCGACACCGAGGAGTCGAACTGGACGTTCGACCCCGTGCGCAAGCAGTTCTACTGGCACCGGTTCTTCTCTCATCAGCCCGACCTGAACTACGACAACCCGTCCGTGCAGAACGCGATGATCGACGTGCTGCGGTTCTGGCTGGACATCGGCATCGACGGCTTCCGGCTGGACGCGGTGCCGTACCTGTTCGAGCGCGAGGGCACCAACTGCGAGAACCTGCCGGAGACCCACGCGTTCCTCAAGCACTGCCGCAAAGTGATCGACGACGAGTTCCCCGGCCGGGTGCTGCTTGCCGAGGCGAACCAGTGGCCGGCCGACGTCGTCGAGTACTTCGGCGATGCGGACACCGGCGGCGACGAATGCCACATGGCGTTCCACTTCCCGCTGATGCCGCGCATCTTCATGGCGGTGCGCCGCGAGTCGCGGTTCCCGATCAGCGAGATCCTCGCGCAGACGCCCGACATTCCCGACTTGGCGCAATGGGGCATCTTCCTTCGCAACCACGACGAGTTGACGCTCGAGATGGTCACCGACGAAGAGCGCGATTACATGTACTCCGAGTACGCAAAGGACCCGCGGATGAAGGCCAACGTCGGCATCCGCAGGCGGCTGGCGCCGCTGCTGGAGAACGACCGCAACCAGATCGAGTTGTTCACCGCGCTGCTGCTGTCGCTGCCGGGTTCGCCAGTGCTCTACTACGGCGACGAGATCGGCATGGGCGACATCATCTGGCTCGGCGACCGCGACGGTGTGCGCACCCCGATGCAGTGGACGCCCGACCGCAACGCGGGCTTCTCCACCGCCAACCCCGGCCGGCTGTACCTGCCGCCCAACCAGGACCCGATCTACGGCTACCAATCGGTGAACGTGGAGGCCCAGCGGGACAGCAATACCTCGCTGCTGAACTGGACCCGCACCATGCTCGCCGTGCGGCGCAGGCACGACGCGTTCGCGGTCGGGTCCTTCCGCGAGCTGGGCGGGTCGAACCCTTCGGTGCTCGCGTACGTGCGCGAAGCCGACGGCGATGTCGTGATGTGCGTGAACAACCTTTCGCGATTTCCGCAGCCCATCGAGCTGAATTTGCAGCACTACAACGGGTACACCCCGGTCGAGATGACCGGATACGTTGAGTTCCCCCCAGTTGGCCAGCTGCCCTACCTGCTGACCCTGCCCGGTCACGGCTTCTATTGGTTTCAGCTACGGGCGCCGAGCCCAGAGTCTGGAGAGCAGCCATGAACCTGCCGTTTGACGAATGGTTACCGCAGCAGCGCTGGTATGCCGGCCGCAGCCGTGAGCTGACGTCTGCGCAACCGAGGGTCGTCGTTTCACTGCGAGACGACCTCGACCTCATCTTGCTGGAGGTGTCCTACACCGACGGGTCGGCTGAGTGTTATCAGGTGATCGTGCGCTGGGATACCGGGCCGATAGAGGAGTACAGCACGGTCGCCACCATCGGCGCGGACGGCGACCGCACCGCGTACGACGCGCTGTACAACCCCGCCGACGCGAAATACCTTCTGTCACTGGTCGATTCGTCGGCGACGGTGGGTGATGTGCGCTTCACGCGGGAACCCGATATCGAGTTGCCGCTTGATGCCGCGCCTCGGGTGTCCAGCGCGGAGCAGAGCAACACCAGCGTGATCTTCGAAGAAATGGCCGTGTTCAAGGTGTTCCGCCGCGTGACGCCGGGCATCAATCCGGACATCGAACTGAACAGGGTGCTGGCCCGTGCGAACAACCCGCACGTGGCGCGACTCCTGGGTTCCTACGAAACGTCGCTCGGCGGCGAACCGTACGCGCTTGGCATGGTCACCGAGTTCGCGGGCAACTCCGCGGAGGGCTGGGACATGGCCATGGCCAGCACCCGAGATCTGTTCGCCGAGGGCGACCTGTACGCCGACGAGGTCGGTGGCGATTTCGCGGGGGAGTCGTACCGGCTCGGTGAGGCGGTCGCTTCGGTGCACGCCGCGCTCGCGGAGCACCTTGGCACGTCCGTCACCGTGTTCGGTGCCGACGCGGTGCTCGACCGGCTGACATCGGCGGCGACGGCGGTACCCGAACTGCAGCAGTACGTTCCGCTGATCGAGGAGCGCTACCGCAAGCTCGCCGAGGAGACGATCACCGTGCAGCGGATCCATGGCGATCTGCACCTCGGCCAGGTGCTGCGCACGCCTGAGACGTGGCTGCTGATCGACTTCGAGGGCGAGCCGGGACACCCGCTGGACGAACGGCGACGGCCGGATTCGCCGCTGCGGGACGTCGCGGGTGTGCTGCGGTCGTTCGAATACGCTGCCTACCAACGCATCATGGAGCAGGCCTCGGACTCAGGGGCCGACGATCGCGATCGCCAGCTCGCCGCGCGGGCGCGGGAATGGGTGGACCGCAACAGCGCATCGTTCTGCGAAGGCTATGCGGCGGTGGCCGGCGCCGACCCTAGGGACTCCGGACACCTGCTCGCGGCATACGAGTTGGACAAAGCGGTGTACGAGGCCGCCTACGAGGCGCGGCACCGGCCGAGCTGGCTGCCGATCCCGCTCAAGTCGATCGACCGGATCGTGAGCTGAGCGCGCTCAGCTCAACGAGGCGATGACCTGCTGAGCCGGCTTGGGTGTCCAGTCGGTGCGGTACACGCCGAGGGTGTCGTGATCGCTGCTGCTGCCGGTGTTCCTGTCGCGAAGCGTGTAGATGAACGCGGGACCGGTGTAGGGCAGCGACCGCCACGTGGTGATGAAGTCGCGGAGGTAGTCGGCCTGCGTCGCATCGTCCACCGACGAAGTGGGTTCGCCGTATTCGGTGGCCCAGATCTTCTTGCCGCCATCACCGTTGGCCGCCATCAGCCCGCGCATGGCCTCCAGCTGGGTCATCGGCGAGTCGGGCACGCCGCGGCCCGCGGAGAACTTCATGCCGTAGTGGTACGGGTGGAACGACAGCGCATCCATGCTGCCCGCCGCGCCGGCGTCGTACATCCGCTGCAGGAACACCACTGGGTCCACTGTCAGCGATCCGAACGACACCACCCAGCCCAACACACCGCCGACGACGGTGGCACCCGGATCGGCGGCCTTGATGCGGGGGTAGGCCGTCTTGAGCATCTGCGTGTAGAGCGCGGCGTCGGGGCCCTGGGCTCCTGTCGCCCAGAACATGATCGAGTTCGGTTCGTTCCAGATCTCGTAGGCCTGCACCCGGCCCGCGTAGCGGCTCGCCACCGCGGCCGCGTAGTCGCCGTAGGTGGTCATGTTCGTCGGCGGGCCCGCGAATTGCAGCGTGCCTGGCACGGCCGCCCAACCAGGTGAGGAGTTGAGGATGCCGAGCACGCCAAGGCCCCTTGAGTTGGCGGCGTTGACCATCAGGTCGACCTGGCCCCAGTTCCACGTGTCCGGATCGGGCTGAACACCGGCCCACGGCATGAGGATGCGCACGCTTTGTACGCCGGTGTCGACCATCAGGTCCATCGCCCGGTTGACGTCGTCGGGTCCGTAGCCCCACATGTCGGAGTCGGCAAAGCCGATCGATCCGATGGCGGCGGCCTCGATCACCGGGTAGCCGCGGGCCTTCGAGGACGGATACAGCACATTGGTCAGCGTCACCGACAGCACCACGACCGCCAGCAGTGCGCCGACGGACTTGTAGAAAGTACGCATTCGTCCCCTATCTAGGGCAAGCCCGACAAGTCCCATTGAGACGTGTATCGGTATTTGCCAGCTGAAAGTAACAAAACCCAGCGTCCGCTGGGTGCACGGCGGACCATAGCAATTATGACTGACGTCAATTATTGCGTGGTTGGGGCAGGCTTCGCCGGGCTCACGGCCGCCATGCGGTTGATGCAAGCGGGGGAGTCGGTGGCGCTGTTGGAGGCCCGTGACCGGGTTGGCGGCAGGACATTTACCGAGGTCAGGGACGATGGCGTGTGGATCGATCGCGGCGGGGCGTGGGTGGGGCCCGGTCAGGATCGAATCAAGGCGCTGATGACGGAGTTCGGCGTGCCGAGCTACAAGCAGTACTGCGATGGCAAATCAATGATGATTGTCGACGGTAAGCAGCACCGCTACTCCGGCACGATTCCGTTGACGATGAGCCCGTGGGTGTCGGCCAATCTGGGCGCCGTTTTCCTCGAACTCGGGCAGATGTCGAAGTCGATTCCGCTCGAGGCGCCGTGGGAAGCCAAGAACGCCGAGAAGTGGGACCAGATCACCCTCGCGAAGTGGCTGAGCAGCAACACGGTGTCCAAGGCCGCGCACGATCTGTTGGAGACCGCGCTGGCCGGTTGCTACACGTCGGCCGCTTCGGAAGTCTCGATGCTGTTCGTGCTCTATCAGATGGCCTCCGGCGGTGGGCCGGGCTTCCTGCTCGGCGTCAGGGACGGCGCGCAGGACTCCAGGATCGTCGGCGGCATGGGCGCGGTGTATGCGCCGATGGCCGCCGAACTCGGCGACGCGCTGCATCTGGGGCAGCCGGTGCGCCGGATCGAGGCGGACGACGACGGCGTGACCGTCCGCTCAGACGATATGACCGTGCGGGCCCGCCGCGTCATCGTCGCGGTGCCGATCGCGATCGCGAGCCAAATCCTTTATGAGCCAATGCTTCCCGTCGATCGATCGTTCCTGCATCAGCGCATGCCCAGCGGGGCGATCTACAAGATCAACATCGTCTATGACGAGCCGTTCTGGCGTGCCGACGGGTTGTCCGGTCAGTCGGCCGCGCCAGGGTCGCCGGCGACAGTCACCATCGATGCCTCCACCGACGCCCCGCGGCCCGGCGTGCTCTGCGTGATCGTTGAGGGGCCGATCGCGCGGCAGATCGGTCGGCTCGACGAGGCCGAGCGCAGGCGGACCATCCTTGCCGAGCTCGTCGGCCGCTTCGGTGACAAGGCCGCGTCGCCGGTCGAATACATCGAGCAGTGCTGGACCACCGAGCGCTACTCGGGTGGGGGCATGCTCAGCCACGCACCCACCGGTGTGCTCACCGAATTCGGCCCGGCGCTGCGCGAGCCGTGCGGGCGTATCCACTGGGCGGGCACCGAGAGTTCGGCGATCATGTGCGGATGGGTGGACGGGGCAGTGCGCTCCGGTGAACGGGCCGCGACCGAGGCCATGCAACGCGAAAGGGTCGCCGTGGCGTAACGGTTGCGGCCGCGCGCGGCACTACGTCGACATGACCACAAAAACGATCACCTCCATCGGCCAGAACACCCTCGATGCCGTCGGCGGCCTTGCCGTACGTTACGGCCTTGCCATCGTGCTGTTTTGGTACGGCGGCCTGAAGTTCATGGCCTACGAAGCCGAAGGCGTGCAGCCGCTGGTGTCCGAAAGCCCGCTGATGAGCTGGCTCTACGAGATCTTCTCCGTCTACACGTTCTCTGCGCTGCTCGGCGTTTTCGAAATCACCGCAGCGGTGCTCCTGGTCCTCAAGCCGTGGTGGCCCAGGGCGTCGGTGTTCGGCAGCCTGCTGGCGATCGCGTTGTTCGGTGCGACGATCAGCTTCCTGTTCACCACCCCCAGCGCCTTCGTGGCTTCTGAGGGCGGTTTCCCCGCGCTCTCGCTCGACGGCGGGTTCCTGATGAAAGACATCGCCCTGCTTGGCATCTCGGTGTGGACCCTGGCTGACTCGGTGCGGGCCATCAGAAACAGCCGCGTCGCTTCCTAGAAGACAGCGACCGGCAAACGCCTACAGTGTTCCCATGCCCCCCCGAGCCGCACGGTATCTGCTGGTCTGCGTACTGGCAGTGCTGGTCGCGGCCTACGGGGTTGCGGCGTTTCTGATGCGGGAGCAATGGGCGGGCGACATCCAGCAGGAGCGCACCGTCGTCACGTTCAGCGCGCAAACTTCGGACGGGTCGCCGGCACCCGATGAGGCACTCGATGAAGCCGGCGAGATCGTCGGCCAGCGGGTGGCGACGCTCGGCGTTTCGGGGGACCAGGTGGTTGTCGCCGACGACGTCCTGACCGTCACGGTGCCCGGCGACGGCGACGCGGCGCGCGACATCGGACGTCGGGGCCAGCTGTACGTGCGCCCGGTGATCCATGCGATAGCCGCGAACTCCGCGCCTGCGGCGCCGTCCACTCCGCCACAGCCGCCGAGCGAGGACATCGCGCAGCACATCGCCGACGAGAAGCAGCTACGCCAGAGCACCGACCAGCAGATTCAGCTCCTCGCGCTGCAGTTTCAGGCGAGCAGGTGCGGCGACGACGACGCGCTGGCCGGCAATGACGATCCCGAGCTGCCCCTGATCACCTGCTCGAGTGACGGCGACGCGGTGTATCTGCTCGGCGAATCCCTGCTCAACAGTTCGGCAGTCGAGTCCGCCACCGCGGTACCCGACAGGCAACGCGGTGAGTATGCGGTCGAGCTGTCCTTCGACGACGTCGCCATGCAGAAGCTCGCCGCCTACACCGCTGCCAACGACGCTCAAGAGGCCGCCATCACCGTCGACGCGTCCGTCGACTCCGCGCCGCGGATCAAACAGGTCATCTCAGACGGACACGCGATGATCACCGGCGACTTCACCGAAGGGCAGGCTCGCGGGCTGGCGAGCACGCTGGCGAACGGCCCACTGCCCGTCGAACTGACCGCGCAGTCATCGGTGACGGAAACCGTTGCGGTAGAACGTGGTTGGATACTAATGCGGATCTGGTTGGTCGCCGTTGGAGTGATCCTGGCTGCGGTGGTGATCGGCGTGGTCGGGTACTTGATCTCGGCAAGCAGGCGACAGCAACCGCGCGTCTGACGGACAATGGGCCATGGCGTCCTATCTGCTCAACGAAGCCGCGGTGGCCAAGGCGCGCAACCTGATCGATGCCCGCCAGTACGTGCTCGACAGTGACTGGGGTGAGGTGCAGCCCCGCGCCGATGCGCAGAACGACTATCTCGAATCGCACTCCTGGGACGAGTACGCCCAGTGGCATCTCGGGCTGACCGAGGGCGCCAACGACGACACCAAGGCGCGGTACGCGTTCGTATACGGCGATCTGCGGCGGGTTCATCGGACGGGCCTGATCGCCTGCGTGTACCGGGCGTCCGAGTGGCGGCACAAGGATGTCGAGCTGGCCGCGCATGACCTGTTGCAGTACCTCGACCGCAAGACCGGGCTGGAACCCACTAAGGGCGCAGGATGAAGTCCAGAAACCCGTCCCGAAGCTCCGGGGGTGCATCGCTGGTCAGGCCGGCTCCGTGCAGCAGGCCAACGCCCGCTGCGAAGGTCAGCGCGGAGCGCAGCCCCGCATCCTCCGGCTCGAAGCCGTAATCCACGAACGCCTGGTGTACCGCCCCGAACACGCGACGGTCGCTTCGCTGGACACTGGCCAGCACTGATCCGTCGGTTAGCGCCCACACCCGCATGGCTCGCTCGCGCGCCCAGTGTTCTGGGTCGATGAATGTCTGCATCATCACCGCCAAGCGTGCACGCGGCGTTGCGTCAGGCATGTTCTCGAACGGACGACGGCGTTGGTCATCGAGGCTGCCCCATGCGTTGACGAGCGCGGCGCGGTAGGACCCGATGTCGGTGAAGTGCCAGTAAAAGCTGCCCTTGGTGACGTTGAGACGGGCGCAGAGCCGGTCGATTCGCAGCGTGTTCGGACCGGTATCCGCCAGCAGAGCGAATCCGGCATGAATCCAGTCGTCGGCCGACAATCGGCGGCCAGCACCACGGGCCGGTGCCATGATGGGCAGCATACGGTGCGCGCCGACCAGTGGAAATAACCCTCGCGAAAATAATCGACAGCCAAAAGATGGCAAAGGAATGTTTGATTGCCGTCAGGTAGGGGTACCGGCAAGAAGGCGGCAACCGTGGCCGCCAGGTAGGGCGCCGCCGCTCTTCGGCTCCTACTCCGGCCCGCCCGGCCGGCGGCACAGTTGAGAAAACTCGGGTGCCAGCGCAGCGGCCACGGTTGCTACAGCGGTAAACCGTACCATACGACCTGGTACGGAGGGCGCAGGTCAATCGGTAAGAATCATGGCGCGCAACGCTTCTGAGGTTATGCCCGACCGTTGTCAACCATCCACTCACGCTGCCACTCGGCACAAAGTCTTCGTCATCGGCAACCATCACGATTCGCTCGTCCCAGGTGTCGATGTCATCGGGGTCCCAATCGGTGAATCCGGGGTCCAACGACCGTGGCCTCGGCAGATTCGAAGGTCAGCTCGCCCGCTCCCGCCGCGATTGCCAGGCACACGGCCCTGCAGTCGTCGTTGCGCTTGCCGCATTCGAACGCGGCCGACGAGCCGTCGGGGAAGGTCAGCAGCGGCTCGCGGTGCCGACGAACTCGAGGTGGTTGAAGTTGGACTCGCGCGTGTCGTACTTGGCGGTCAATGTAGACGGGATGGTTTAACCGCGCGGGGCGTCGGGCAACACCGCGACATGGCCGGAGATGAGTTCGATGACAATCCCCTTGAGCCCGCCGAACAGCTCGACTCGGACGAGGTGCGCAACGACGACGGTGACGAGGTGGTCGACCCGCCGCAGGAGTGGATCGAGGCCAAGGACGACGAATCGCTCGACGAGCGACTGTCCGAGGAGGTACCCGACGTCACCGCCGCCGACGTCGACCCGTCCGACGCCGACCCGCCAGGGTCCATCGTGCTCACCCCTCAGGACGAATTGGACCGCATCGACCCCCAGCAGCACGGGCGCGAGCAGGGCCAGATCGACGGCACGCCAGAAGACGGCGACTCGTTCTTCGACGTCGTCGAGTAACCCACCGTTACTCGGTGGCGCGCAGCACCATCACCGAGCGTGCGGCCACGGTGACCTCCCCGCCGGCGTCGTGCGACTCGCTCTCGTCGTCGCTCTCGGCCGCGGTGTAGATGACCGGCACCCATTCCTTACCGAATTCGTCGCTTGGCAGCGCGAAGTCGATCGGCTCGTGATGCGCGTTGAAGCACAGCACGAAAGAGTCGTCGGTGACCCGCTGACCGCGCACATCGAGATCGGGTATGCCCTGCCCGTTCAGGTACACGGCCACCGACTTGGCGAACCCGCTTTCCCAGTCTTCGCCGGTCATCTCTGTTCCGTCCGGCGCGAACCACGCGATGTCGGGCGTGCCAGGCGTGCCGCGTTGCCGCACCGGGCGACCTGAAAAGAACCGTCGCCGCCGAAACACCGGATGTGCGGTCCGCAGCGCCGACACCGTCCTGGCGAACTCGATCAGATCCTGATCGGCGTTGGCCCAGTCGATCCAGGACAGCTCGTTGTCCTGGCAGTAGACGTTGTTGTTGCCCTGTTGGGTGCGACCGAGCTCGTCACCGTGCGAGATCATCGGCACGCCCTGTGAAAGCAGCAGTGTGGCAAGGAAATTGCGTTGCTGGCGGGCGCGAAGCGCGTTGATCTCCTTATCGTCCGTCGGCCCCTCCGCCCCGCAGTTCCACGATCTGTTGTGGCTCTCGCCGTCGCGGTTGTCCTCTTTGTTGTCCTCGTTGTGTTTCTCGTTGTAGGACACCATGTCGCGCAGGGTAAACCCGTCATGGGCGGTGACGAAGTTGATCGATGCGACGGGCCTGCGCGCCGTGCGCTCGTAAAGATCGGCGGAGCCGGTCAGCCGATACGCGAACTCGTCGAGGGTGGCCGCTTCGCCGCGCCAATAGTCGCGGACGGTGTCGCGATACTTGCCGTTCCATTCGGTCCACTGCGGCGGAAAGTTGCCGACCTGATATCCGCCGGGTCCGACGTCCCACGGTTCGGCGATCAACTTGACCTGGCTGACCGTCGGATCCTGTTGCACGAGTTCGAAAAAGGCCGACAGGCGGTCGACGTCGTAGAACTCGCGGGCCAGTGTCGAGGCCAGATCGAAGCGGAACCCGTCTACGTGCATCTCGGTCACCCAGTACCGCAGCGAGTCCATGATCAGCTGCAGCGAGTGCGGATGACCGACGTTGAGGCTGTTGCCGGTGCCGGTGTAGTCCATGTAGTACCGCTTGTCGTTGTCGACAAGGCGGTAGTACGCGGCGTTGTCGATGCCCCGCATCGACAGGGTGGGCCCGAGGTGGTTGCCTTCGGCGGTGTGGTTGTAGACCACGTCGAGGATGACCTCGATGTCGGCCTCGTGCAGGGCGCGGACCATCGCCTTGAACTCCTGGACCTGTCCGCCGGGGGTGGCGCTGCTGCTGTACTTGGGGTCGGGCGCCAAAAATCCGATGGTGTTGTAGCCCCAGTAGTTGCTCAGACCCTTTTCGATGAGAGTCGAGTCGTTGACGAAGTGGTGCACCGGCATCAACTCGATTGCGTTGACCCCCAGTGACTTCAGGTGCTCGATGATCACCGGGTGGGCGACGGCGGCGTACGTGCCGCGGACCTGTTCGGGGATGCCGGGATGGGTCTGAGTGAGCCCCTTGACGTGTGCCTCGTAGATGACCGTGTCGGCGTATTCGTGGCCGGGCGGACGGTCGACGCCCCAGTCGAAGAACGGGTTGATGACGACCGACTTGGCCATGCTGGCCGCCGAGTCCTCGTCGTTGCGGCTGTCAGGGTCGCCGAAGTTGTAACCGAACAGGGACTGGTTCCAGTCGAACGTGCCGTCGATCGCCTTGGCGTAGGGGTCGAGCAACAACTTGTTCGGGTTGCACCGCTGGCCCGCCCGCGGATCGTAGGGGCCGTGCACGCGGTAGCCGTACCGCTGACCCGGTTCGATGTTGGGGATGAAGCCGTGCCATACGAACCCGTCGACCTCGGGCAGCGTCACCCTTGTCTCGGTGCCGTTGTCGAACAGGCACAGCTCGACACGGTCCGCGGCCTCGCTGAAGACCGCGAAATTCGTACCGGATCCGTCGTAGGTCGCGCCAAGCGGGTATGCCTTGCCGGGCCAGATCTCCAACGGGGTGGCGGGGTTATTCACTAAGGCGACATTACGTTGTGGCCAATGCGGCAGCATCACACGCATGCCGCAGTACCGAACCTTGCTGCTCACGGTCGACGGCGGTGTGGCCACCGTCACGCTCAACCGGCCGCGGCAGCGCAACGCCGTCGGCGACGGGATGCGAGAGGAGCTGGCCGACGCCTATCGGTTCTGCGACCGCGACGACGGGATCCGCGCCGTCGTGCTGACCGGCACCCCGCCCGCATTCTGCGCGGGCGCCGACCTGGCCGACGGTGAGCACACCTTCGCCGAGCCGGGCCCCGGCTTCAGCGCGGCGGGCATCGACGTGCCCGCGTGGACTGTTGCCAAGCCGGTGATCGCCGCGGTCAACGGGCACGCGCTCGGGCTGGGCCTGACGCTGGCCCTGCAATGCGACATCCGGTTCTTCGCCGCCGACGCACAGTACGGCGTCGTCCAGGTACGCAGGGGCGTGGTCGGCGACGCGTACTCGCACTGGATCCTTCCGCGACTTGTCGGAATCTCCAACGCCGCCGAAATTCTTTTGACAGGAGCCACTTTCGACGGGCATCGGGCCGTGCAGCTCGGTCTTGGCAGCCGAGTCCTCGACGCCGACGACGTTGTCCCCGCCGCGCTGGAGGTCGCCAACGATATCGCGGAGAACACCGCGCCGATGTCCGTCGCGGCCAGCAAGCGGTTGCTGTGGGACTCATTCGGCCTCGACCGCGCAGCCGTCGGTGATCGCGAGACCGACATCCACCGTGCGGTCATGGGTCACGACGACTCCAGGGAAGGTGTGCGGGCGTTCCTGCGGCGGCGCCCGCCGGTGTGGACGGGCAGACCCCGGGACCCGACCGCTTAGGGCACGCCGAGCAGGGCCTGGCCGAGGTATTCGCCTTGCTGCACCCCGGGCAGGATCCCGAAGACGGCCGAACCGATCGGGGTGATCCACGGGTTGAGGGCATCTGCGTCGGCGAGGCGCCGCTGGACCGGCACGAACTGGGTGACCGGATCTCGTTGGTAGGACGCGAAGATGAGCCCGCAGTTGGTGTCGTCGTAGTTGTATGGGCGACGCAGGAACTGCTCCCCGCCGGCTCGGCGATGGGCAAGGGCGATGTGGGCATTCTCGGGAATCACCTTGATGCCGTTGATTTGTGCGGCGAAATCGGGTTCGTCAGCTTCGCGCCGACCGGTCAGCGGTGCACCCGTGTCCAGGGTCCGGCCGACGACCAGCTCCTTGGTCTTGCGGTCGACCTTGTCCCACGCATCCATCTCCGCGCGGATGCGGCGAAGAACGATCGTCGTGCCGCCCGCGCTGTCCCAGACGTAGCGGTCGAGCGCACCTGCATTGTCGAGGTTCACGGTGCCGTCGACCTGGCCCATGAGGTTGCGCCGGTTTCGGTAGCCGCGCTGGATCCATCGCACTGTGGCCATCGACTTCACGTTTTTGGTCAGCACCCGGCACGCATGGCTTACGGTCAGCAAGCTGTCGGCGCACACCTGCAGCAGCAGATGCCCTCCGCACCACTGCGATTGGAGGCGGTCAATGCTGAATGGCGGCAACGGTTTCACTGATGGCGGCCGCGCTCCGGCCAACCCGATGACGTCGAACAATTCCGGACCCCATCCGACGGTGACGGTCAACCGCGACGGCTCGGCGGCCAGCTCGGGCTCGGTGTCGGCGAGCGCGGGGCGTCCTTGCGTCAGGCGCGAGGCGTCCTCGGTCCACAGCTTCATCACCGCCGCAAGCGTTCTCGGGTTTGCGCGATCCCGATTCAGGTCCAGCGCGATGAACGTCGCGTAGGCCTGTGGCGGGGTTCCGACGCCCGACTGGTGCACGCCGTAGAACGGCTCGGTCGGATCGCGGGTACCTGCGCCGGCCGTCAGCGCCACCCCCGCCACCCCCGCGGCGGCGGCTCCCGCACCGAGAAGCCGCCGCCTGCTGAATCCGCGCGCCTTATCCATGAGCACCGGGGTCGTAATGTTCGTCCGCGCCTGGGAAGTCGCGGACCGAAGCGGTGATCGGCAGCGTCGAACCGTCATCGAACGTCACCGTGATCTCGACGTCCGAGCCGGGCATCAACTTCGTCGTCAGATCCATCAGCATCAGATGATCAGCACCCGGCGCCAACTCCACGTCGCCGTTGGCCGCAATCGCGAATCCGCCCTGCTTCGGTTGCATCTTCATTGTCCCTGAGCCGTCAGGCACCACTTCGTGCAACTCCACCCTTTGCGCAACGGGTGTGGTCGCCGACAGGATCCGGGCCTGCTGGTCGCTGTCGTTGCGCAGGTGGGCGAACGCGGCGGTCATGCCGTGATTCGCGGCCTTGACCCAGGCGTCGTGCACCGAGATGACCCTGGCCGCCTGCGCGGGTGCGGCCTCTGCCGAGCATCCGCTCAGGACGGTGCAGAACAGCACAGCCGCAATGATCAGGCGGCTCATCGCTTGACCGCCCAGATGGCCGTGTCGACGACAAGGAACGCAAGCAGGCTCAACCCGAACAGCGGCAGGAACCAGCCGATCGCGACCGCGGCGGCCACGATTGCCACTGCGATGACCGGTGGCATGTTGCGGATCGCGCCGCGCAGCGGCGGTCGGCCCATCGCCCACGTCGATCCGCGGGTCGGCCTGCGTTGCCACCACATCCGATAGCCGCGCACCACGACAAGGATCAGCCCAATGGCGGTCAGCGCCAACAGAATCTGGTTACCGATACCGAACAGCACACCCATGTGCGCGTCGATCGCCCAGTTCGTGAGCTTGGCAAGGAACGGCCAGTCGGCGAAGTTCACCCGATCGGTGATCGTGCCGGTGTCCGGGTCGACCGCGACGGCGTCGTAGCGCGTCGGCCAGTCCCGCTTCTTTTCGGCGACCAGCCAGCCCTCGCCGTCGGCCGCGGGTGGGTACATCCACATCGGTCCCGACAGCCCGGCCTGCTGCGCGGACTGCAGCGCCGTATCGGCCCCGCGCAGGAACCCGTCGCTGCCTGTCGTGGTGACCGATCCGTGGTGGGAATGTCCTGCCATGGCGGTATCGACCGACGGCGCCGTTGTGTTGAGGTGCTCCTGCAACGTGTTCACCGATTGACCGCCGTAACGCGACCAGGTGATGCCCGTGACCGATAAGCCCAAGAGCGCCACCACGATCCACACCCCGACCGCGCCGTGCCACGACAGTGTGCGCCGCCTGCCGCTGACATCGCGGTCCGGAGATGCGACGCGGCGCAGCTTTCCGGTCTGGCGCCGATGAGCGATCCATAGCCATAGGCCGGCAAGCGCGGTGATCCACAGCCAACTCGCGGCCAGCTCGCTGTAGTTGCGGCCGATGGCACCAAGGTGCAAGTTTCGGTGCAGTTCGTCGAACCATGCCCGCAGCGGCAGCCACTGGCCGTACGTGGTCAGCGCCCCGCGCACCTCGGCGGTGTACGGGTCGACGAACACCGTGCGCGCGTAGTCCGGTGGGACGTCGTCGACCGCAAGGGTCACCTGGGTCGTTTCGGTCGGCGTGCTCGGTGGGCGGATGCTCTCCACAGCGCCCTGCGGGTGTGCGGCGCGAACGGCGTCGAGCTGCTGGGCCAGCGGCAGCCGTTGTTCACCGGCGTGGTCGACCGTCAGTTCGTGGCGGTAGACCAGGTTGTCGAGCTGCGGAACCAGCGTGTACAGCAGGCCGGTCACGGCGGCGATGAGGATGAAGGGCCCCACGAAGATGCCTGCATAGAAATGCAGGCGGCGCAGCAATGCCGCGACGCCGTGGGGTCTGGCGGAAACAGGGTCGAGTAAGTCGTCAGATTTGGTGGTCATGAAGGGTCTTCCAGAGTCGGTATGGACATGCGCGCGAGGCTTTTCAGCAATCAGGCACACCGTGTCAACTGACAACGGTGATGCCGGGAGATGAGTACAGAACGGCGTTAAACGCCGAGAGCTGTGCCCTGCGGCGGAGCCCGCATACCGAGTCCGCTGCGCAGCAGAACCGACTGCACCACAACGGAAGTGGTGCGCGTGCGCGGCAGCCTGGTCGCTGGCCCGCAGCGGTTGACAGCGAATAGCCGCAGCCAGCACAGCACCGACTCGCACACCACGTACACATGCTCGACGAGGCCGATCAGCAGCCCGAGGATGGCTGCGGCGATCACATGCATGACGAGCATCGACGTCGAAGGCACCATGCCGACACCGTGATGGCCCGCAGCCACGCTCAATGTCAGATGCCCGAGTAGCTGCCCGCCGCACAACGCGGCCATCAGCGCAGCGATCCGTGCGTAGTACTGCTGGGTCGCCGTGATCGCGCCAGCGGTCGCGCCGACCGCCACCGAAACGATGAGCAAGCTCGCCAACGGGGCGCCGACAGGAAGGCTGCCGCCCGCCGCGGTGTGGGCCACCGCCGTGAGCGACGCCGAGCACACCCCGACCAGCGCACCGGCAACGCGGCGTGCGCGCGACGCGGGGGAGCTCACCGCCGAACCATACCGCCACCGCTACTACAAGGGCTAGTAGAGGGCAGTCGCGTTCGGTGCTGGCAGAGCGGTAATCTGCACCTTGCAGCTGGTCTGCCGGTATCGATCGTTGGTGCAGGCATCGAGCGACGCGCCGAGTTCAGGTGCGTGGCGAGAGGGAACCCGGTGAGAATCCGGGACTGTCCCGCAGCGGTATGCAGGAACGACCGCCGTCAACGGCACTGGTGCGCAGCGAGAGCTGTGGCTGGGAAGCGACGGCTAGTAGGTACGCGTTGTGAACGTGTGGGCCTGTAAGTCCGAAGACCTGCCAGGTGTACCGGATGCGCCGCGTCCGGTGGCCCATCGCCTCGTGGAAAGGGCGGATGGCCGAAGCGTGATAAGCGCTCGGTTTGACGTCCACTGGCGGTGGCCATCCCGTCACGTATGAAGGACGCCGCTGTGACCATCACCAACACCCCGTTTTCCGCCACGATCCTGGGCTCGCCACGTATCGGGCCGAACCGCGAACTCAAACGAGCCATCGAGGGCTACTGGTCGGGCCGGATCCAAGGCCCCGAACTCGAGGCCGTCGCCGCCGACATCCGCGCGTCGACACGCGCCCAGCTGCACGCCGCAGGCTTGGACTCGATCCCGGTCAACACGTTCTCCTACTACGACCAGATCCTGGACAGTGCGGTGATGCTTGGCGCGCTGCCGCCAAGGGTGGCAGGCATCGAGGACGAAGTGGACCGCTACTTCGCCGCCGCACGTGGCACCGACGAGATCGCCCCGCTGGAGATGACCAAGTGGTTCGACACCAACTACCACTACATCGTTCCTGAGATCGGTCCAGCCACGACGTTCGCGCTGAATCCCGCCAAGGTGCTCGGCGAGCTGGAAGAGGCCAAGAAGCAAGGCATTTCGGCCCGCCCGGTGGTCGTCGGACCGATCACATTCCTGGCGTTGAGCAAGGCGGTCGACGGTGCGGGTGCACCCATCGAACGGATCGACGAGCTGTTGCCGCTGTACGCCGAGCTACTCGGGTTGCTGGCCGGTGCGGGCGCTGGATGGGTGCAGATCGACGAGCCCGTCCTTGTCACCGACAGTGTCGACGACGCGGCGGAACTTGCTGCGCGCGTCTACGGCGCCCTCGGCGAGATCGCGCACCGGCCTGCGATTTTCGTGGCGACCTACTTCGGCGCTCTTGACGGTGCGCTGCCCGCCCTTGCCCGCACCCCCGTCGAGGCCATCGGTATCGACCTGGTGGCAGGCGGTGAACAGGCGGTGGCCGCGGTGCCCGAGCTTGCGGACAAGCTGCTGGTGGCGGGCATCGTGGACGGCCGCAATATCTGGGCCACCGATCTGGAAGCCGCGCTGAGCACGTTGAAGACACTGCATGGCTGCGCCGGTGGCGTTGCGGTGTCGACGTCGTGCTCGACGTTGCATGTGCCGTACTCACTGGACCCCGAAACCGACCTCGACGACACGCTGCGCAGCTGGCTGGCGTTCGGCACCGAGAAGGTCGCCGAAGTGGCAACGCTGGCAAAGGGTTTGCGGGACGGGCGGGAGAGCATCGCCGCCGAGATCCAGCGCTCATCGGACGCGATCGCGTCGCGCAAGTCCGACCCCCGGCTGCGCAACGGAGACATCCGGGCCAGGCTCGACACGGTGCTGGCCACCGGGGTGCGTCGCGGACCGGCCGCTGCCAGGCGGGACAGCCAGCAGGCCCGGCTGCACCTGCCTGCGCTGCCGACCACCACGCTCGGGTCGTATCCGCAGACCCCGGCGATCCGCAAGGCGCGTGCGGCGTTGCGGTCGGGCGAGATCGAGCAGGCTGAGTACGAGCGCCGGATGAAGTCCGAGATCGCCGACGTCATCAAGCTCCAGGACGAGCTTGAGATCGACGTCCTTGTGCACGGTGAACCGGAACGCAACGACATGGTGCAGTACTTCGCCGAACAGCTCGACGGCTTCTTCGCAACGCAGAACGGCTGGGTCCAGTCGTACGGGACGCGCTGCGTGCGCCCGCCGATCCTGTACGGCGACGTCGGGCGCCCGCACCCGATGACGGTGCCATGGGCCACCTACGCACAGTCGCTGACCGACAAGCCGGTCAAGGGCATGCTGACCGGCCCCGTCACGATCCTGGCGTGGTCCTTCGTGCGCGACGACCAACCGTTGGCCGACACCGCGAACCAGATCGCGCTCGCGATCCGCGACGAGGCCGTCGATCTGCAGGCGGCGGGAATCGCGATCATTCAGGTGGACGAGCCGGCGTTGCGCGAGCTGTTGCCGCTGCGCGCCAAGGAGAAAGAGGCGTATCTGCAGTGGGCCGTCAACGCATTCCGGCTCGCGACGTCCGGGGTCAGCGACGCCACCCAAATCCACACGCACCTGTGCTATTCGGAGTTCGGCGAAGTCATCGGCGCCATCGCCGACCTGGACGCGGACGTCACCTCGATCGAGGCGGCGCGTTCGCACATGGAGGTGCTCGACGACCTCAACGCGATCGGGTTCTCCAACAGTGTCGGGCCAGGCGTCTACGACATCCATTCCCCTCGGGTGCCAAGCACCAAGGAGATGGCCGAGTCGCTGCGGGCAGCGCTGCGCGCGGTGCCTGCGGAGCGGTTGTGGGTCAACCCCGACTGCGGCCTCAAGACGCGTAAACCCGACGAGGTCAATGCGTCACTGCGGAACATGGTCGCCGCGGCTCGCGAGGTGCGCGCTAGCTGACCTCGACGCCGGCGGCGCGCAGATCCTCGACGGCCTTCGTCGACGACTCTGGCGCGACGCCTGCGGTCAGGTCGAGCAGGACCCTGGTGGTAAAGCCTTCTCTGGCGGCGTCCGCGGCGGTGGCCTTCACGCAGTAGTCGGTGGCGATGCCGACGACGTCGACCTCGTCGACACCGCGGTCGCGCAGCCAATCGGCGAGTGGTGTGCCCGCGTCGTCGATGCCTTCGAACCCGCTGTAGGCCGCCGAATGGTGGCCCTTGGCGAACACCGCTTCGACGGCGCCCTGGTCGAAAAGGGGATGAAACTCCGCGCCCGGCGTCCCTGCCACACAGTGCCTCGGCCAGGACGCCTGATAGTCGGGAGTGTCGGAGAAGTGCTCGCCGGGGTCGATGTGGAAGTCCTTGGTGGCCACCACGTGTGCGTAATCGGGTTGGCCGGCAAGCAGTTCGGTGATGCCGCTGGCGACGGCCGAGCCCCCTGTCACTGCGAGGGAACCGCCCTCACAGAAGTCGTTCTGGACGTCGACGATGATGAGCGCGCGCATGTGGTCAACGTTAGCCGCCGAACAGGAGATACAACCCGGTGAACGTATAGCCGACCATCACCAGCATCATCGCCAACTGACCGGTCAGCTGATGGCCTGCGGGCAGCAGCCGCAGCGCGCGGTCGTGCGCGGCGATGACGCCGGCGACGTGCCCTGCCACCACGCAGCCGACCTTGATGGTGGCCAGCACCGGCGGGTGCATCGAGAGCACGTAGTTCACGTCCGCGTCGAGGCCGAACAGCGCGATGACGGTCTGCTGACCGCGCTCGATGAGATAGGTGAGGTAGTGGGCGAACACGTAGCCGATGACGATCGGGATCAGCGAATGCGCCATCGCCCCGGGCAACTCGCGGCGCGCTTGCGCCTCGACGCCGCCGGTGGCGCGCGCGGCGAGCCAGAACGTGGCCGCGACCGCCAGCGCGAACACCGCAAGCCCGCCGGTGCGCACCAACGTCGCGGTGACGGTGGACGACGTGTGCGCATCGACGAAGTCGCGCCACTGCGGCATCGCCGAAAAGCTGTCGAACGCCGTCGATCCCAGCAGAACCGCAAGCAGCGCGACGGTGCCGGGCCGCACCGGAAGCGACAGCAGGTGATCGAACGGGTTGCCGATCGCGATACGGGCGTCGGGGTTGCGGCGCAGCGGTGAGAGCCGCGACGCGACCATGCTGTACACCTCGAACGGGTCGGCGCGTGCACACCAGCGCTCACCGCACCACAACGCGCCCGCGAGCGTCACCGCCAGATAGATCAGCAGCCAAATTCGAATGGCGCCAAGCGATCCGGGGTCGGGGCTGGCCAGCTCCAGCCATACGAACGCGAACAGGCCGAGCACCGCCGGCCAGTACCCCCACGATTCGGGATAGGTGCGGACCGGCGACCGCGTGCCGAGCAACCGGTACACGGTGCGCACCGGCGAGATCGCGCGCCAAACCGGCCCGACTGCGAGTGACAGCGCCACCAGGCCGACCCACAGCAGCACGTAGAACACCCCTGGCAGGGGATTGGCCGCATCCTGCGGTCCGAAGAACGCGACCACCCCCACCCAGACCGCGAACAGCAGCGCCGCGATCGCCACCACCCACCGGGTGCCACGAGCGTCGATCACCGTGGTGATCCACCCCGGCAACGGCAGGCCCGGCTTGTCCCGGTCGAACCGCGGCCGCCGCCACGCCAGCGCGACGACGGCGAAGGTGAACGTCAGCGCCCACGCCGCGCCAATGAGCGCATAGGTGAACGGGATCGGGAGATCGGTCGAGCCGCCGAGGCCATGGGCCAGCACGGCGACGGACCGATCGGCGCTCACTGCACAGCGATGGTGGCGATGGTCTTGTTCAGCTGGTGCAGCTCGACGGCCACCTGACCTGGCACCTCCGCGGTGAACTGGAACGTCTGGGCCGGCTTGGCCTCGATCTTGAAGGTGTGCTCGGGGTTGGAATGCACGTGCAACTCGTCAGCGACGTCGCTGTTCACCCTGATGATGATCTGCTCGGAGACCGCGGCCTGCAGTTGCTCGTTGGTCGGCGTGACGGTGCCGCCCTTGATCGTGACTTCGATTTCGAGTCGGGTGGGCGGCGCCTGCTCGTTGGACATATCCGAAGGGCTGACGGTCGATGCGGACGGGCTGGCCGACGTGGCCTCCGTGGTTTCTGTACTTTCCGATCCACCGCACCCGGCCGTGATGAGTGCTGCCGCTGCCAAAGCCATGAGGGTTCGTGTTGTTGTCACGGGGTCCCATCTTGGCCCGAGGAGCCCGCGGTTTCATCTTCAGGGGACGACTTCCTGCGTCGGTCCCGCATCGCGATGTACACCACCACCCCGACCACCAGGATGGCCGGCGCGAAGGCGGGTATCGCAAGCAGCACCGAGTGGTCGGCGAGTACGACGATGTCTGGCGGCGCCGTCATGCCTGCGCGGACGGTTGCAGTTCGGCCTTGCTTTCCGTGGGTTCGCTCCTGTTGATGCGGCCTGCGCCCCAGGTGAGGCCGGCGATCAGAATCAGCGTGCAACCGAGCACGATCAGGCAGCCGATCAACCAGAGCACTTCGGGGATGTCCGGATTGCGTTCGCGTTGCAGGATGGTGATCTCGGCGACGAACGGCCGAGTCGTGGACGCTTCGGCAGGCACTTCGGCGGCACCGATGCCGGGATCACCGGCGAGGTAGATCGGCACGGCCGCAAGGGTTCTGCCGTCGTGCACCCGCAACAACGTCTTCCACGACCCGGACACCGGCATGGGTTGTGTCGACCGGTAATGGCCGGGGCCGACCCTCTCCAATCGGTCGACGAAGATTCCGCGATCGTTTTCGACACCGCCCTGCCATCCCAGCACCGACACCCAGTTGGGATCGTCGCTGACCAGGTTCGCTGGCGTGATCTGCACGTCAGCCGTTGCCATCCGCTGATCACCTTCGGCTGGCGCCTCGGTGAGAGCGATTGTGGCGCTGGCGCTTTCGGGGACGTCATAGCGCAATCCGTTCGCCGTGGCGCCGCCGATGGCGACCACAGCCAACACCACCAGCCCGATGCCGATCGCCCGGCGAGGCAGCCGCTGGCCGGACATCACCTGTCCGAACATCGCGCCGCAGCCGCCGACGAGGATCGCGACGGGAATCGCCATGGCCAATGCCTCGGGCCAGATACTGGTCGGCCACGGATAGTGGTAGACCGCACCGATCCACAGCGATTCCAGCCAGAGCCCGATGGTGGCCACGCCGAGGCCGCTGACGAGCCCGAAGATGATGGGCCGCTTGACCAGTGGGCTCAGGCCGATCAGCTCGACGACTATCGCGGGGCCGAGGTAGAGGGCGAACCAGTTGATCGGCGCGCCGAAAACCGGACCGACGAGGAGCGCGACGCCGCCCCGCAGCAGGATGGCCAGTAGCGCGGCGATGATGGCTGCGCCGCGACCCAGCATGAGGCGGGCCGCCACCAGACCGAACGATGCCGCGGCGGCGATCAGCATCGGCTCGAACACCTGACGGAACTGCGCGACGCCGAAGTCGAACTCGATCTGGTAGACGGAAAGGCCGACGAGGATGCCGCCGAATCCCAGATACTGGATGAACTTGATGAAGACGCCGCCGGTCGGCGCATCGTCACCCATCGCCTTGAGTCCCTCGAGATTGAGCATGATTGCGGAGAGGGTGGCGAAGCCCGCACCGCCGATCATCATCAGGTGCGTCGGCCCCCACAACGTGACGTCCTGGCCGAAGATGCGGTGCCAGACGTCATCGAGCGGGAAACCAAGAAGCGCGTAAAGACCACATCCGGCCATCAACAACCCGCCGACCGGGGCATACCAGTTGCGGGTGATGCGGACGGCCGACGCTCCGGGCTTTTCGTAGGGCAGCACACACGCCATGCATCCGGCGACGAACAACAGGAACAGGCCGAAGAGGATGAAGTAGTGCGCGGGGTTCGCCAGCGGCCCCGAGTCGCGGCCGTCGCCGATGTGCAAGCTGACGTCCCAGATGAAGCCGAACAGCGCGCAGATCAGCGTCGCGATGAACAACGCCATCGGCAGCGCCACCCACGGCGGCCGCTTGAACTTACGTCCTGCCCACTCCGCCAGGCTGTTCAGCCAGGTGATCTTGCGTGCCCGGTGCAGGTAGCCGACCCACACCAGCACCACCCCGACCACAAGCCCCGCCACCGACATGCCGATGACCTCACCGAGCGCGGCACCGCCGCCCTCATCGGCCGCCGCGATATATGAAATCTCCGATGTACCCGTCATCTGCCCCGCCCGCTGAGTCTCAAAGGAACTTCTTACTCGCCGGTAATGTTGCCAGAATCGCCCCACCTGAAACCAGGGGTATCGGGTAATGCGTTAGGTAACCGCGACGCGGAAGGTCTCGAGCGAGGCATCGGCGGCGTCATCCGTCAGGGCGTGAGCACCACCTTCACCATGCCGTCCTGCTTCTTCTGGAACGTCTCGTAGGCGTCAGGCGCCGAGCTCAGCGGAAGCCGGTGGGTGGCGAACTGCTCGACGCCGAGGGGATCCTCGTCGGTGAGCAGCGGCATGATGTCCGGTACCCAGCGCTTGACGTTGGCCTGACCCATCCGCAGCTGAATCTGCTTGTCGAACAACGTCATCATGTTGATCGGATCGGCGGCACCGCCGTACACGCCCGACAGCGAGATGGTGCCGCCGCGGCGCACCAGCGAGATCGCCGAGTTCAACGCGGCGAGTCGGTCCACCCCGGCGTGCTTCATCACGACGCGGCCCACCGGCGAGGGCAGGAAGCCACTGGCGGTCTGGGCCGCTTCGGCAACCGGCGATCCGTGGGCCTCCATCCCGACCGCGTCGATCACTGAATCGGCGCCTCTGCCATCCGTGTGGCTCATCACGATGTCCTGTGCCTCGTCCTTGCGCAGGTCGATGACATCAGTGCAGTAGTCGAGGGCCAGCCTCAGCCGTTCGTCAACGAGGTCGACGCCGATGACCCGGCAGTTCTTGCGGTGTGACGCGATGCGGCAGACCATCGACCCGATGGGGCCAAGCCCCAGCACGAGCAGCGTCCCGCCGTCGGGCACGTCGGCGTACTCCAGGGCCTGCCAGGCGGTCGGCAGCACGTCGGACAGAAAGACGTACCGTTCGTCGGGTCCGTCGTCGGGCACCTTGATATGCGTGTACTGAGCCTGCGGCACGCGCAGGTACTCGGCCTGACCGCCGGCGACTTCGCCGTAGAGCTTCGAGTAACCGAACAGGGCGGCGCCGGTGCCCTGATCGCGGTTCTGGGTCGTCTCGCATTGACTCTGGAGCCCGTGGTCGCACATGAAGCACTGTCCGCAGGAGATGTTGAACGGGATCACCACTCGGTCGCCGGGTTTCAAAGTGTCGACCGCTGTGCCTACTTCTTCGACCACTCCCATCGCTTCGTGGCCGAGAATGTCGCCCTGGCTCATGAACGCGCCGAGCACCTCGTAGAGATGCAGGTCTGAGCCACAGATGTTGGTGCTGGTGACGCGGATGATCGCGTCGGTCGGTTCCTTGATTGCGGGATCGGGCACGGTGTCGACAGACACCTTCCGTCGTCCCTGCCACGTGACTGCTCGCATCGGCCCCTCCTGGCTGCGTCGTTTGTCAAAGGCGTGCCCATTCAAGGGACGATCAAACCTCGGGCCAGGATGGATGCATGAAGTTCTCAGGGAGCACCGCTTTCATCACCGGCGGCGCCGTCGGGTTCGGTCGGGCGTTCGGGCGTGCGCTGGTTGCCGAGGGGGCCAGCGTGGCGCTGGCCGACGTCGACGTCGATGCGGCCGAAGAAACTGCCGCCGAACTGGTTTCGTCTGGTGGGGCGGCCATAGCCGTCGCGTGCGATGTCGCAGATGCTGACCAGGTGGATGCCGCGGTCGCGACGACGACCGACCGCTTTGGCGGTATCGACATCGTGATCAACAACGCCGGTCTGCACCTGATGAAGTACAACAAGCCGTTCGGGGAACTGGCGCGCGAGGACATCCGCAACCTGTTCGACGTCAACGTGATTGGTGTGATCAATGTGACGCTGGCGTGCAGGGATTCGATGCGCAAGCGCGGCGGCGGCGTGGTGCTGAACATCTCGTCGATGGCCGGCTATCTGAGCACCACGCCGTACGCGGTGTCCAAGCTGACCGTTCGCGGTCTGACCGTCGCGTTCGCCACCGAGCTGGCGCCGGACCGCATCAGGGTCAATGCGATCGCACCAGGGTTGATGAACACGGAGAACGCGTTGGCCGACCTGCCCCGACCACTGATCGACGAGTTCGTGAATCAGCGCCAGCTGGTCAACCGGCTCGGCACCATGGCCGACGTGGTTTCGGCGATGCTCTACCTGTGCTCGACCGAGGCGTCGTTCATCACCGGCGAGACGCTGAAGGTCAGCGGGGGTTACCCGCTCAGCTTCTGATTCGCTTGTTATCGAACACTATTCGTTGTCCACGGGGTGACCGGCCGGTCGCGCCGCTGGCCGTCGACGAACACGTCGACGCGCTCGTCGAAGAAGCAGATCCGATCGCGGACGGGTTCGGCGTCGTGCAGCGGTTCGTGATACGTCCACGCCACGTCGCGCGGTCCTTCGGGTATCGAGTCGTAGGACGCGTGGCCCTTGTACGGGCAGTAGGTCGTCGTCTGGCTGGGTTCGAGCGGGACGACGACGTCTTCGCGAGGCAGATAGAACCGCACCGGCAGCAGCGTCTCGAACAGCAGCATCGGCCGTGTCGATTCGGCAAGCAGCTGTCCGTCCAGCTCCACGCGGACGTGGCGGCTGCTGCGCAGGACCTCGATGCGGCTGAACGGGTCGTGGGGGTGGCCGATGATCGGTTCGTCCTCCTCGCGCCATTCGAATGCGGGGAAGTCGAGGATGGCGTAGTCGGCGAGGTCCGGGTCGTCGGGCCGAAACGCTGCCCCGGTGCGCGCCTGGTCGCCGGCGATGACGTCGAACGAGGTGCCCGCGCATGAGTGGGGGTCGGAGTCGGCGCCGGCCGGGACCAGTTGTGCCGTCACGGCTGCAATCGGCACGGCATACGTCGGGACGACACGGCGGTGCTCCCACACCAGCCTGGCCTCGCAGGTGTCGGCGACCGGTTCACCGCCGGCGGATACCCGCACCCGTTTCGCGGTGGGTTCGTATCGCAGGGCCTCGAGATTGCCGATGAGCAGATCCATCATCCTGACGCCCATTCGCGGACCCTCTCACTTGCGGGGCGGACGCAACACGTTCATTGCTAAGCGCATTATCGGACTTGGCATGTGGTCCTTCGCGTTCAGGGCGGCGTTGGCAACCTGCGTGCGCAGCGGCGTGCCGCGGCCGAACATCCGGTTCAGCGTCCCGCCGGAGGGTTCGAGTTCGATGTGCAGCGGCGGCTTGCCGTCCGCGGCGCCGAGCGCGTTGGAGATCACGATGCGCTGGATCTCGCTGGTGCCCTCGAAGATGGTGTACAGCTTGGCATCCCGATACCACTTCTCCACCGGATGGTCCTTGACGTAACCCCAGCCGCCCATCGTCTGAATCGCACGTTCGGTGGTTCGGACCGCGACCTCGCTGGCGGCCAGCTTGGACATCGACCCCTCGCCACGCTCGAACTGCACACCGGTGGCGGCCATCCACGACGCCCGCCAGGTCAGCAGCCGAGCGCCGTCGATTTCGGTCGCGAGATCGGCGAGCGGGAACGCGATGCCCTGGTTGTCGATGATCGGACCGCCGAACGCCTCGCGCCGGTTGGCGTACTCGGTGGCGTATTCCAGTGCAGCCCTGGCGATTCCGAGTGCCTGCGCGGCGACCATCGGCCTGGTCTGCTCGAAGGTGCCCATCGTGGCGGAGCCGGAGTGCTGTGCGCCCTGTACCGCCTCGCGGGCCTTGGCCAGCTTGTGCTCGAGCTTCTCGTCGCCGCCGAGCAGGTGATCGGCCGGCACGCGAACGCCGTTGAACTTCAGCTCGGCGGTGTGTGAGGCGCGGCAGCCGAGCTTGTCGAGCTTGCGGACCATATCGAGGCCCGGCGTGCCGCCCGGCACGATGAAGAGGGCCTGGCCTCGGTGGCCGAGTTCCTGGTCGACGACGGCGTTGACGACGTGAACGTTGGCGATGCCACCGTTGCCGATCCACATCTTATGGCCGTCGATGATCCAGTCGTCACCGTCGCGGCGGGCGCTGGTGCGCAGGTTACGGACGTCGCTGCCGCCCTCGGGTTCGGAGATGGCGAGGGCGGCGAGCTTGAGATCGCCTGGCGTGCCGAAACATTCGGGTGCCCACTGCAGCATCTGTTCTGGTGATGCGGCCTGACCGATCGCGGAGAGCGCCAGCGCAGGCATCACCACGGCGAGGCCGATGCCCGCGCAGCCCCAGAACAGCTCCTCCATGAACATCGGTAGCGAAAGACCGGTCGGGTCGCCGATGAGGTCGCGGTAGAACAGCGGACTGTAGAAACCTCGCTCGGCCGCTTCCTCTAACACCGGCCACGGGAACTCCTGGCGTTGGTCGTACTCGGCGGCAACGGGGCGAACGACGTCCTCGGCGAACTCGTGTGTCCGCTTGACCAGGTCGTGCTGGGCGGCCGTCGGGGTGAGGTCGAAGGTCATGGAGGAACGAGTACCCACTAGCGTGGGTATCGAATGAAACTCGCAGCGCTGCGCCTTCGGCAGCGCGACGGTGTGACGTGTGGTCCGACCGTCGCGGTGGTCGCCGGTGCGCTGCTGGACGCGGACTACCTGGCCGCGTTGCTCGGATCGGAGACGCACGGCGCCGACGAGCAGGCCAGGGTGCACGCCGAGGTGAACAAGATCTGGCCGAAGCGACTCGGCATGACGCCGAGGGGCCTGGTCCGCGCGCTCAACGCTTACAGTGCCGCCGAGGGTGTGCGGTATCGGTGGCGACGGTTTCGCGGTAGGCGCGACGAGTTGTCGGATGTGAGGTCCGCCGTCGGCTCCCGCTGGCCCGTGGCGATGCTCGTCGGACGGTTCATCCCCCGGCATTGGGTGCTGATCGTGGACGCGGACGGCCAGGAGCTGCTGTGCTACGAACCGTCGTCGGGTGAGGTGCGCACGGTGGAGGTGGACGCGGTGCGCCGTGCGCGGCTGACCGGGCTCGGCTACCCGCGGCCGTTCGCGTTCGTGTTGCCGAGAGAATCGACGCGGTCGGCGACGACCTGATCGGCCGGCGCGCCGGATTCGTTGAGGCCCGCGACGACGCCCGCCCGGTTCCGTTCGGGCTGGTTCTGCGACATCTTGGCCTTGCCTTCGACTTTCGAGATGACGAGTTCGACGCCGACGATCGCCTTGAGCTGTGCGCGGGTGTAGGTCTCCGGCGCATCGGTGACCTGCCATGGCGCGGCGCGGCCGGACTCGTGGCGATTGGTCAGCGTGGTGACGAGGTTGAGCACCCATTCGGGGTCGTCGTGGGCGACCAGTTGGCCGTAGACGTTGAGCACGTCGTAGTTCCAGGTCGGCACGACCTTGCCGGTTTCGGCTTTGGTGGCGTAGAAGCTGGGTGAGATGTAGGCGTGCGGACCGGTGAAGATGGCCACCGACTCGCTCGCCGTCGCACGCCAGTGCGGATTGGCCCTTGCGACGTGGCCGATCAGCGAGTGCCCGTCGTAGAGCAGCGGCAGCGGCGTGACCAGCATGCCCGCCTCGTCATGGCTGACCAGCACCGCGAAGTCCACCTCGGACAGTGCGGCCTTGGTCTCGTCTTCGGTCAGCGCGAACTTGTGCGGGATGTACATGACCACTTCAGCCTAGAAC
>CAVQFK010000002.1:0-480272 GCA_963711755.1 uncultured Actinomycetota bacterium | reverse complement strand
AGCCCCGCCTCCAGCTAACCCCATGATTTACGCCTGACATACCGTTCATGATTCATGAACGGTATGTCCAGGAAAATCACGTGGACGTGAACGGTAATTCTCCCGTTCAATGCAGGAGTGATGGCGAACCAGGCGCGCAACGGCGCGTTCATGGCAATGGGCTCCATGCTGTGTGTGCAGCTGGGCCTGGCGGTCGCTGTCACGCTCATCGACCAGATCGGCGTCGAGGGTGCGGCATGGTTGCGGTTGGCGTGGGCGGGCATCCTCTTGCTGGTCATCGTCCGGCCGCGCCCGGTCGCGTTCACGCGGTCGAGCTTTCTGATGTGCGTATTGCTCGGTGTCGTCACGGCGGCCGTCACGATGCTGTTCATGGCGGCGCTCGACAGGATCCCGCTCGGCACGGCCAGTGCGCTGGAGTTCCTTGGCCCGCTCGGTGTCGCGGTGGCGCACGGCAAGGGCCGCAACCGATTCGTCTGGCCCGGCCTCGCCGCCGTCGGCGTCGTGTTGCTCACCGAACCGTGGGCCGGCGGGGTGGACCCCGTCGGCGTGCTGTTCGCCCTCGGCGCCGCTGTCTGTTGGGCCATCTACATTCTGCTCACCCAGCGCGTCGGCGATGAGGTCGCAGGCATCAACGGCCTGGCGGTGTCGATGCCCGTTGCCGGTCTGGTGGCCACCATCGCCGTCGGCCCGATGGTGTTCTCCCGGATGACACCCGAAATCCTGCTCATCGGAATCGGTCTCGCGATTCTGCTGCCCGTCGTGCCGTTCGCGCTCGAGCTTCTTGCGCTGCGCAGGCTGACCACCGCCGCCTTCGGCACGCTGATGAGCCTGGAGCCCGCGTTCGCGATGATCGTCGGCCTGATCGTGCTGCACCAGGTGCCGGGTCCTGGCGGCGTGGTCGGCATCTGTTTCGTCGTAGCCGCAGGAATCGGAGCGGCCCGAAGCGGCGCCAGAGCCGCGCCGGTACCCGCTGAAGTCGGTTGTTAGCTCGCCTGTTTGGCGAAATTTAGGAGAAGCAATGTCATCTCGACTGTCCGAGTCCCCGTTCGTGCCTTTGGTGAACCGGGTGGCCGTCGCGCTCCTCGACGCACCGGTGCTCGGCCGCATCGTCGGCCGTGGCCTGGTCAAGATCCGTTACGTCGGCCGCCGCACGGGCAAAACCGTCGAACTACCGGTCGGCTACCGGCGATCCGGCAGTGACATCGTCATTGGCGTGATGGCTCCCGATGCCAAGACGTGGTGGCGCAACTTCCTCGGCGACGGCGGCCCGATCACGGTGCTCGGACTCGACGGCAGAGATCGCATCGCGCACGCCGTCGCCAACCGCGACGCGACGGGTCGCGTGTCGGTCACCGTCGCGTTGAGCTAACTCGCAATACGCTTGCGCCGGTACAGCGTTCCCACTGCCAGCAGGAGCAGGCTCACCACCAGAATCGCCGTCGCGAGCACATTGATCTGTGGCGGCACCGCTGCCTTCACCGCCGCGTTGACGAACAGCGGGTAGGTCACCGACGACCCGCTGACGAAGTACGTGATGATGAAGTCGTCGAGGGACAATGCGAACGACAACATGCCCGCAGCCACGATGCCCGGGATGATCAACGGCAGTGTCACCTTGAAGAATGTCCTGGCCGGGCTGGCGCCGAGGTCCATCGAGGCGTCCTCCAGCGTCCAGTCGAACCCGCGCACCCGCGCCCGCACTGTCATCGCGATAAAGCTGACCTCAAACGCTATGTGTGCCAACACGATTGTCGTGTATCCCGCGGCCCAGCCGATGTCGAGGAAGAGCACCAGCAGCGCGGCTCCCATCACCACCTCTGGCGCTGTGAGCGGCAGAATGAGGAAGGTGTCCACGGCGCGCTGGCCACGCCAGCGCTGGCGCACCAGCGCGATGGCGACCAGCGATCCCAGCACCAGCGCGACCGCGGTGGACACCGCGGCGACGTTGATGCTCAGCTTCATCGCGTCGGTGAGAGCCGGGTACTTGAACGGGTCGGCCCAGTTCTTGAACGTGAAACCCTGCCACGTGTAGTTGAACTTGCCCTGCGGGTCGTTGAACGAGAACAGCACAATCACAAGGATCGGCAAGAACAGGTACAGCAGTACCAGACCCGCGACGATCCGCAGCAGCAGATCGCCCCATTTCGGGTTGCCCTTAACGGTCTTGGCTTCAGAAGCCGGGCCGATCGCGGTCGGCACCGCGGCGGCCTGCAGGGGATCGGTGGCGGTCATACCAGGTCCTCCGTGCCCAGCGCCCTGGTGTAGAGCAACACCCCGGCCAGGATGAACAGCATCAGCACCATGCTCAGCGCCGCCGCCGCCGGATAGTCCTTGACGACAAGGAACTGCTGCTGGATGACGTTGCCGATCATCGTCGTCTGCGTGCTGCCGAGATATTCGGCGTTGATGAAGTCGCCCGCCGCGGGGATGAACACCAGAAGGCTGCCGGCCAGCAGGCCCGGAATCGACAGCGGCAGAATCACCTTGGTGAAACTGCGGACGTTCGACGAGTACAGGTCCTTCGAAGCCTCGATCAGTCGAGGGTCGATCTTCTCCAGGCTCACGTACAACGGCAGGATCATGAAGATGATCCAGTTGTAGGTGAGCCCGCCGATCACCGCCCAACTTGTCGAAAGCAATCGTCCGTCGCTGGGAAGCAGCCCGACCGTGCCCAGCGCACTTACCACCCAACCGTCATCGGCGAGAATCGTTTTCCACGCGATGGTGCGGATAAGAAATGTCACGAAGAACGGCAGGATCACCAAGCCCAGGATCAGGTTCTTGTACCGGCCGGCTTTGAACGCGATCACGTACGCCAGCGGGAACGCCAGCAGCATGCACAGCACCGTGGCGGCGATGGCGTAGATGAACGAACGCAAGATCTGGTCCTGATACCGGCTGAACGCCTCGAGGTAGTTGCCGAAGTCCCACGTGAACGTCAGCGTCGGCAGATACACCGAGCCGCCGGCCGATGACAGCGACGTGCGTGCCAGCGAGAAGAACGGCACCACGAAGAACACGGCGAGGTACGCCAGCGCAGGCAGGATCATCAAATAGGGAGCGATCTTGCTGCGCTGCCGACCGCTGGTGGCGACACCGGCCATCGGCTAAGCGCCGGTGACCGCGGCGTAGGCGGTGTTGTATTCCTGCGTCTGCTCGTCGGTGAGCGCCGCCCAACCCTTGGACTTGTCGAGGGTCTCCTTCGACGGGTTGATCAACGGGTTGCTCGCAAGCGCAGGATCGATCTTGTTGAGTTCGTCGGTCATATCCGAGAGCACAGGAACGTATTGAACGAACGCCACCAGCTTGGCGTAGTTCGCCCGGTCGTAGACATAGTTGATCCAGGCCTCGGCCGCCTTCTGATTCTGCGTGGTGTACGGGATCACCATGGTGTCGACGAAGGTCGTCGCGCCGGACTCCGGGACGACGAACTGCAGGTCGGGATTGTCGGCCTGGAGCTGAACCACGTCACCCGAATACGCCTGTGCGATGGCCACATTGCCCGCGGCGAGATCGTCGGCGTAGTCGTTGCCGGTGAAGCGCCGGATCTGGCCCTGATCCTTGTGTTCGCGAACCAGGTCGATCGCCTTCTGCACACTTTGGGTGTTCGGGTCGCCTGGCGAGGCGCCCTGCGAAAGCATGATCATGCCGAGCGCGTCCTGCGCATCGGAGAACAGGCTGACCTTGCCCTTGAACGCGGGATCCCACAGGTCGTCGATTTTGGTGATGTCCCGACCGGTGGCGGCGCGGTTGTAGGCCAGGCCGACAAGGCCAGACATGTACGGCGCGCTGAACTTGCGGTCGGGATCGACACTGGCCTCGAGCAGGTCGGGCCGCAGATTCTTCTTGTTGGACCAGCCAGCGTCACTGATGTCGTTGAGCCACCCGAGGCTGTGGAGGCGGGTGGCCATGAAGGTCGTCGGCACCGCAAGGTCGGAGCCGATGTCCTGCTTGCGTGAGAGCGGTTCCTTGACCTTGGCGAACCACTCTTCGTTGTCGTTGAAGTCTTCCTTGTAGTCAACGGTCAGACCGGAAGCGGTCTGGAACCCGGCGACGAAACCGTCGGCCATGTACAACGGCCAGTTCGAGATGCGCAGTGTGCCGCTTGCCGGTCCGCTGTCCTGCGTGGCGGTCGCGTCACCGGAACTGCCGCTGTCCGAGCTGCCGCATGCGGCAAGGACGGCCGGCCCGAGTGCGAGCGCCGCGGCGGCCGCGGCGCCACGGCCGATGAATCGTCGGCGCGACGTCCGGTTGGTCGCGAGTCGGGCGGCCAAGTTGAGATCAATCGCTTCAATGTTCTTGGAGGGCATGGCGATAAGTGCCTTTCGTGGATTTGAAAGAGGGCGTGGTAGCGGGCTACCTACGAGTCGTCGAGCATCTCCTCGAGATCCTCGGTGGTCGGGATGTCGGCAGCGGGAAGCACCAGCGAGGCGTCGGGTGCCCAGCAGACGTGGACCTCGTCGCCGGGGCGCAGCATCGGCAGGTCCTGCTCGGGTCCGATGTGGGCCAGGATCGTCGAGTCGTCGGGGGCGGCCAGCGACAGCCGCACCAACGGTCCCTGGAAGGTTAGGTCTCGTACGGTGGCCCGCACTGTCGCGACGTCGCCGGTGGGGGCGTCCATCGAGACCCGAACCCGCTCCGGGCGCACCATCAACGTGGCCTGGCCGCCCGGTTCGATCGTGGTTTCACCGGGGCGGGCCTTCAAAGTCGTTCCGAGGACGTCGACTTCGACGAAATCCCGGTTCGCTCGTCCGGTCTGCCTGCCTGCCCACAGGTTCGCCTGACCGATGAAGCTGGCAACGAACACCGTCGAGGGCCGGTCATAGATCTCGGTCGGCGTGCCGATCTGGTCGACGTTGCCTGCGTTCATCACCGCGATCCGGTCGCTCATCGTCAGCGCCTCTTCTTGGTCGTGGGTCACGTAGATGAACGTGATCCCGACCTCGCGCTGGATGCGCTTGAGCTCGAACTGCATCACCTGGCGCAGCTTGAGATCCAGCGCGCCGAGCGGTTCGTCGAGCAGCAGTGCACTGGGGTAGTTCACCAGCGCCCTGGCGAGGGCGACACGCTGCTGCTGGCCGCCGGAGAGCTGGGCGGGCCTGCGCTGCGCGAAGTCGGTCAAACGCACGATCTCCAGCAGCTCGTTGACGCGCTTGCGGACTTGGGCCTTGTCCTTCTTCTTGCTGCGAGGTCCGTAGGCGACGTTGTCCCACACCGTCATGTGCGGAAACAGCGCGTAGTGCTGGAACACCGTGTTGACGTTGCGCTTGTGCGGTGGCACACGCGATACGTCAGCGCCTTCGAGCCGGATCGCACCCTCGGTGGGGGTCTCGAACCCGGCGATCATCCGCAGCGTCGTCGTCTTGCCGCAGCCGGACGGGCCGAGCATCGAGAAGAACTCGCCCGACGCGATGGTGAAGTCAGCCTCGGTCACGGCGACGTACTCGCCGAAGCGTTTGGTGACGTGATCGATTTCAATGACCGGACCGCCCTTGGGGCGGGTGGTCCCGTCTGGTCCCGCTGTCTGATCTACAGCGGAGGTGTGTGTGCCGGTCAGGGCGGATCCTCCTGGTGGATACAGCCTCGAAGCTGTGGATAAACAATCGCGGATTGCGCGGTCCTTCGCAAGCGATTCCGCAACGAATTTACATTTCCACAATGGAATCCTTCGTGGGGTGTGCCATCGACCGAGAAAATCCGCTGAATAGCACGCAGTCTTCCACCGTCGGACCATGTCAGCCGGCTGCGTGTGGAGCGTGCCTAGTCAGTCTGGCAGCCAAGCGCGCGGCGGGTCCTGGAAACCCGCGACGTCGTTTACCCGGCCCGCATCGCCGGGTAGTGATTAGGACATGGCAACGGTTGACGTGGCGGTGTCGTCGGATCTGAGTCCGGAACACGCGTGGGCGCTCGCGTCGGACCTGCGTCGTTTCGACGAATGGCTGACGATCTTCGGCGGCTGGCGCAGCGAGGTTCCTTCCCGGGTCGAGGTCGGCACCTGCGTGTCGTCGCAGATCAAGGTGAAGGGTTTCCGCAACGTCATCCACTGGCGGGTGACCCGCTACGACGAGCCCAAGGAAATCGAGTTGGTCGGCAGGGGCAGGCCGGCGATCTGCATCGCCCTTCGCCTCTGCGTGAAGGAGATACGCCCAGGACCTTCGTCCAATGTCGCCTCCGGCTCCGTCTTCCAGGTCGTCGCCGACCTTACCGGCGGCCTGCTGAACACCCGCGTCGGCAACCTGGTCGCCAAGGTTCTGGAGTCTGACGTGCGTAAGTCGGTGGAGAAGCTCGCGGCGTTGCGCTAACCCCACTCATGGTTCATGGCACGCGATTCGTACCTCGCCTCGACGGATTCGATACGTCGCGTCCGCGGACGGGTCACCGCGATCAGCACCATCGCAAGCGCCGCGGTCACCGCCCCGCCGAGGAAGATCGCGACGAACCCGCTTTCCGGCGGCGGGACACCCGGAGCCGGGCTGCCGATCAGCACCGCGACCATCGCGGCCGCGGTCGAGCCCCCGATGGTTCTGGCGATCGCGTTCATGCTCGTGGCCACGCCGGTTTCACCCTCGTCGACCTCGCTGACAATGAGCGCGGGCAGCGCGCCGTAGCCAAGGGCGATGTATCCGTTGGCCAGAATGCCGGCCACGATGACCTGCCAGGCAGCCGAGTGTGCAAGCGCGATGAACAGGAAGCCGGCGATACCCGAGATCGCCGCGACCACCAGAACCGGTCTCGCGCCGTAGCGGTCGATGAACCGGCCGCTGACCAATGCGATGACAAACCCGGTGACGGCGCCGGGAAGCAAGTAGACCACGCTGGCTTCCAGGACGGTCGCCGAGAAGCCGTATCCCGCTCTCTCACGCGGAATTTGGACGAATTGCGTCAGGCCCAGGAACGCGAAGTACAGCCCCATCCCGACGAACACCGTCGCCAAGTTGGTGAACAGAATGGCCCGCCGGGTGAGCATCTGCGTCGACACCAGCGGCTGTTTGGCCCGTCTTTCCCACCACCACCAGCCGGTCACGACCACAACGCCGCCCACCGCGCAGCCGAGCGTGGCCGGCGAAGCCCAGCCCCACGTGTTGCCCTGCGTGATCGCCAACAGGATCGCCGACAATCCCACGGCCAGACCGGCGGCGCCGAGCCAGTCGATGGTTCCCGTCGAGCTGCGCGGGCGCGAGGGCACGACGGCCACCACGATCGCGATGACGACGATCGTGAATCCGGTCGTCAGCCAGAAGACGCGGTGATACCCCGCGTCCCCGCTCATCAGCAGCCCGACCACCACCAGGCCGGTGCCACCGCCGAAGCCAAGCGTGCCGGACAGCACCGACATCGCGGACACCATCCGATCCGGCGCCAACTCCTCGCGCAGGATGGCGATGCCGATCGGGTACAGCGCGAACGATGCGGCCTGCAATACCCGAGCCACGATCAACAAGGCCAGCGACGAGGTGACCGCCGCGAGCAGTGAGCCGACCAGCACGACGGCGAGCACCCACAGCAACACCCGCTTCTTGCTGTGCAGGTCGGCCAACCGGCCTATCAGAGGAGTCGCTGCCGCGGCGGCGAGCAGGTTCGCGGTGACCGCCCAGCTGACCGCGACGGTCGACGCGTCGAGCTGGTCGGCGATGATGCCGAGGACGGGCACCACCGCCGTCTGCAGGACCGCGACGGTCAGCACCACTACGCTGAGGCCCGCGACGAGCAGCCGCGGCCGGCGAAGCCGCGCATCGCCGGGGGCAGCAGACCGTGTCGCGTCGGTCTCGACCACGGCCCGCTCCGATCAATTAGCACATCTTCAGTTCTTCGATTATGTCCCTGCGGCCAACAACGTCACGAGCCGGTCGTGCGGGAGCCGTGGGGAGCGGTGTCCGTCGCGGCCGACCATGTCGTCGTTGACGATCAAACTGTTGAGAATCGCTTCCTCCACAGACTGCACGACCGCGGTGTAGAGGTCGTCCATCCGGCCCCAGGGGACGAAGCTCATGGTGCCGAATTCGGCCTGGCCATCGCCGCCGACCGGGCCGAAGGGAAACGTGCTTGCCAGCCCTGGCACGTCCGCGGTGGAGAACGCAAGGAAGATGTCGCCGGAGAAGTGGCTGCCCGTGGTGCCGGTGCGGGCAAGCCCAAACGGCACCCGCCGCGCCAGCGCTTTGCATTGGGCGGGCAACAGAGGAGCGTCCGTGGCGATGATCGCGATGACCGAACCGGCGCCGGCAGGTGGCTTGAAACCGAGGTCGGCCTCGAACCAGTCGCTCTCGAGCGGGTTGTCGTCGAGCAGCGAGGGTCCGACATGTCTTCCGGCAACGCTTAATTCGGCGCGCGAACCGAAGTTGGCCTGCACGAAGGCGGCGACGGTGAAGGCGCGTTGGCCGTACCGGACCAGTCGCGACGCGGTGCCGTTCCCGCCCTTGTAGTCGTAGCAGTTCATTCCGGTTCCGCCGCCGACCGAACCCTCGGCGACCGGGCCGGTTACTGCGGCGTCGAGAGCTGATTCGACATGTTCGGGCCTGACGTGGCCACCGTTGATGTCGTTGAGGTAGCCGTCCCATGTCTCCGCGCACACCGGCAACACCCATTGCCGCGCGAGCCGCGGGGCGACGCGGTTTACCCAGCTGACGACGCCCGTGTGGCAGGCGCCGATCGCATGCGTATTCGACAGCACGATCGGCAGATTGAACGACCCGGCCTCATCGATCCATGTGGTGCCGGTCATCTCGCCGTTGCCGTTGAGCGCGTACCAGCCAGCAGCGCAGGGCAGGCCGACACCGGCCCGACCCCGCGGCAGGATCGCGGTGACGCCGGTGCGCACCGGACCATCGCCGACGATCAGCGGGCCGTCGCCACTGATCAAGGTCGTCACGCCGACTTCGATGCCGCTGACATCGGTGATGGCGTTCAGGGGTCCGGGCTGGCCGGGCAATGCGATTCCCAGTCCGCGTGCCCGCGGCCGGCCGTCGGCGGTGTGGGTGGTGGTCACCTGAGTCATTCTGCTCGGCGGGTTGACTTCAAGCCGACTTGAAGCGGCAAGGTTGGCCCATGAACACCTCGCAGGTAACGGTCAATCATCACGCCGACCATCCGGGCTTCGCCGGTGCGGGCGGGTTGCTCTGCGCCGCGGTCTTTCTGGCGATGGGACGGGCGAACGCACGGTTGGCGCTCGAAATCGCATCCGTTTCGGCAACCGACCGGGTCGTCGACATCGGTTGTGGCCCAGGCGTTGCCGTCAGGGCGGCCGCTCGTAGAGGGGCGCGAGCAACGGGCATCGACCCCGCATCGGTCATGTTGGGGGTGGCTCGTGCGGTGACGCGCAGGTCCGACCGCGTCGACTGGTTCGAGGGCACCGCGGAGAGCCTGCCGGTCCCGACGGGCGAAGCCACCGTGGTGTGGTCCCTGGCGACGGTGCACCACTGGAGGGACGTCACCAAGGGACTCGCCGAGGCCCACCGAGTGCTGGCCCCGGGAGGGCGGGTGCTTGCGATCGAGCGTCAAGCCGCCGATGGCGCGACCGGTCTCGACAGCCACGGATGGACCCAGCAGCAGGCCGAGTCCTTCGCCGCGCAGTGCCGCACCGCGGGTTTCGACGACGTCCGTGTCGAAGGGCGCGGTGCGGGCCGCGGTGCGGTGTGGTCGGTCCTCGGGGTGAAGCCCTGAGGGAAGTCCTATCGCGCGGAGCCCTCCATCGTCGTCTTGATGACAGCGATGCCGGCTTCGATCATCGCCTCGACGTCCCCGGCTGCCTCGTCGGGCAGCAGGTCGGCCGTCCAGGAAAAGCCCGAGCTGCCGTCGCTATTCGCGACGACCTGTGCCGCGCCGTTGTAGTGCCGGAATTGCTGGTCGATGATGGCCCAGGCAACCCGGCACGCGCCATCGTCGACCGACACGATGTCTTCACGCACGACCAGGCCGTTCCCGAACGTCACGACGCGTGCGTTGCCCTCGACTCGGGTATCCACCACGAAGCCGGGAGCCAGGCGCGTGTGTAGCGCGCCGACATCGCGCAGGGCGTCCCAAACGCGTTGAGGCGACGCCTGAATCTGTACTTCTTTCCGGATCGTGGCCATCTGGCCTCCTCTGCGCGGCTGGATTCTCTGTACCGGTGCACATACTGCCCGTGGGGGCCGACAGGCTTCGGTGCCGCTGTGTTCGAATGAGCACATGTCACCCGTCCCCGAGACCGTCTCCAGTGCACTGACCGACGCGACGTTCAGCGGCCACCGCCCGGCCGGTGCCGGCGATCTTTCGGTCGAGACCCATGGGATCGCACCCATCGCCGAGGATCAGCGGTACGGGTCGCCTGCCCGGCTGTTCACCGTGTGGTTCGCGCCGCAGGTGAACATGACGGGCGTCTTCACCGGGACCCTCGCGATCGTGCTCGGGCTGGGCTTCTGGCTGGGACTGCTCGCGATGGTGATCGGCACCGTGCTGGGTTCCCTTGTGGTGGGCTACTTGTCGACGTGGGGACCGCGCACCGGCGCCGGTCAGCTGCCGAACTCGCGGATGGCTTTCGGCGGCGGGGTGGTGTTGCCCGCCGCCCTCCAATGGCTGTCGTCGATCGCATGGGATGCTCTGGTGGGGCTGTTCGGCGGCGAAGCCCTCGCGGTGCTTCTCGATATCCCGTTCTGGGTGGCGGTTCTGATCGTGCTTGGTGTGCAGGGCGTCGTCGGGTTCTTCGGCTATGAGCTGATCCACCGGCTGCAGGCGGTCCTGACGGTGGTGCTGTTCATCACGTTCGTGGTGTTCGCGGTCAAACTCGTCGGCGGGCACGAAATCGTCGCGCCCGCAAGCCTTCACGGTGCCGACCTCGCCGGTGCCTTCGTCCTCGAGGTGACCATCGCGTTCAGCCTGGCGGTGTCGTGGGCGACCTACGCCGCCGACTTCAGCCGGTACCTGCCTGCGACCTCGCCGCGCGCCAGGGTCTTCGCGTACACCTTCGCGGGAATCGTGTTGGCGTACACCTTTGTTCAGGGCATCGGCATCGCCGCAGCGGGCGCCATCGGAGAGCACACCGCAGAAGGCGTGCGCTCGGTGATGGGTGGCGGGGTGCTGGGGGCCCTGGCGTTGCTGGTGATCGCGGTGGCGTCGATCGGTTCCGGGGTGATGAACGACTACAGCGGGTCACTGGCGTTGCAGACGATCGGGGTGCGGGTGCGCAGGCCGGTATCGGCGGTGATCGTCACCGTGCTGGCATTCGGCTTGATTCTGTGGCTGCACGCCGCGGACACGGCGACGCGGTTCACCGATGTGCTCCTGCTGGTGAGTTATTGGATCCCGGCGTTCGTCGCCGTGGTGGTGATCGACTGGTCGATCCGCACCCGTGGCCGGAACACCATCAACCCGGCCAAGGAACACACCGACCGCCGCGACGCCGTCGCCGCGGTGGTCGTCTTCGTGGTCGCGTATGCCGCGGCGATCCCGTTCATGCACACCTCGCTCTATCGAGGGGCCGGTTTCGCGGGCCTGGCACGGCGCCGACATCGCGTACTTCGTGAACTTCCTCGTGGCGGCAGCGCTCTACGGGGGCTATCGCCTGGTGGGGATGCGCGGGAACGTGGCCGACTGAGCCGTCGCAGGCGTAGCGTCCGACGTGGCAGGGGGGAGGCTGACATGGAGCTGACGGTGCGGCCAGCGGGGCCGGCCGATTCACACGAATGCGGGCGCATCTGCCATGACGCGTTCGCGGCGATCGCCACCCGTCACGGATTTCCGCCCGACTTCCCGTCGGTCGAGATCGCGGCCGGCCTGTTGTCGGGGCTCATAGCCCATCCCGGATTCTTCAGCGTTGTCGCTGAGCAGAACGGCAGGGTCGTCGGCAGTAACTTTCTCGACGAGCGGTCGCCGATCTTCGGGCTGGGACCGATAACGGTTGATCCTCCGGTGCAGGACCGCAGGGTCGGCCGCATGCTCATGAACGCGGTGCTGGACCGGACCGCGCAGCGTGGAGCACCGGGAGTGCGGCTGTTGCAAGCGGCGTACCACAACCGCTCGATGAGCTTATACGCCAAGCTCGGGTTCGATATTCGCGAGCCCTTCGCTGTAGTACAGGGAAATCCGTTGGCGCTCCAGCTTTCTGGCTACACCGTGCGTACAGCGACCGAGGCGGACATCCAGGTCTGCAATGCGCTCTGCACCAAAGTGCACGGTCACGATCGCGGAGGCGAACTCCGAGACGCGGTCACCCAGGGTACCGCGAGGGTGGTCAAGCGGCTTGGGCGAATCACCGGATACACCACGGCCATCGCCCTGTTCGGGCACTCGGTCGCCGAAACGAACGACGATCTCGCAGCCCTGATCGGAGCGGCTGAGGAGTTCGGCGGCCCGGGATTCCTGGTGCCCCTGCGCAACACCGACCTGCTGCGCTGGTGCCTGGGGCATCGGCTTCAGGTGGTGAGCATGATGAACCTGATGACGATCGGCCTGTATCAGGAGCCGCGCGGCGCGTTCCTCGCCTCAGTGTTGTACTGACCACTGGTGGTGTTGACGAAGTTGTCGATCAGGTCGACAACCTCGCTGGGCCGTTCGACGTGCGGAAAATGCCCGACTCCTTCGAGCACCTCGAGCCGGCTTCCCGGCCGCGCCTCGTGCACGGCATAGCCATGCTCGACCGGGATGATCCCGTCCTGATCGCCCCAAATGATCATGGTGGGCAGTTCGGACGTCAGATGCAGCCGATTCAGCGCGCTCACGGCCTGCCCGCGGTGGTCCACCACCGAGCGCAGCGTCCGTAGAAAAGCCTGCCGCGTCTGTCCATCAGACAGCGATGAATAGGCGCTCCACATCTCCGCACCACGGGGTGACTGAAGCCCGGCCGCCGAAAACCATGACCGCAGCTTGTTGCCCGCGGTCAGCACCGGGCGCGGCGCGATGACCGGCAGGATGAACTCGGCCCCAGGAGCCGAAAGCAGCCGAAGGGTCCAGCCGACGTCGGGACCGAGGCCGCCGCTGCTGATGAGAATCAGCCGCTGGCAGTAGTCGGGGTGCTGGTAGACGAACTGCATGGCTACGCCACCGCCGAGCGACTGTCCCACGACCGTCGCACGCGATACTCCGACCTCGTCGAGCAGGTCTCGCAGCCACACCGCGAATGCGCCAAGTGAATAGTCACCCCGGGGCTTGTCGGACTTTCCGTGCCCCAACAGGTCGGGTGCGATCACGCGGTACTTCCGGGACAGCTGCGGGATCACCGCGCGCCACGTCTCCGAACTCCCTGCCATTCCATGAATCAGCAACAAGGCTTCGTCGCCGCTGCCGACATCCTGGTAGGCGACACGATCGCCGTGCAGCTCCGAATACTTCAACTCACCCATGCGAGTGGCCCCTCCCGATGTCCAGCCACTATCTACCGTTCCTGCTGAGTGAGCAGGAGTGAGTCCCGCTCGTTGCGGCCCGAACGGTCTTGGCCGCGGCGGGCGGGTGTTCTCCGGTGAACCGGTGCGCATCGTGTGCGGCCGGTGGGCCGGAACTGCCGTGCCTGCCATCGTGGTGAAGGTGGCGCTCAAGCCTGTCCGGTGGTGTGCCCGCCACGGTCCACTGTCCGGGGCGGGGTCCTGCCGGCCACTGCCTGATCGTCAGTCCGAGACCACGCCTGCCGTTCGCAGCCAGCGTAATGGTGTCACGCTGGCCGGATCGGAAGTCTGTTACCAACATCCTGGCATCCGCCACCGACAACAACGCACCCCAGCACCGCTCACTTCCGCGCAGTATCACTCAGTTTCGCTCACAATCACACCGCTCACTGTCTACCCCGAAACCGGGACAAGTAAAGCCACGTCGGCCGGTACCCCTGGCGCTCATAGAGGCGGATCGCGTCGTCGTTGCCTGCCAGCACGCCAAGAATCAGGTCGTCGACGCCCTGCGCGGTCAGGTGCTCTTCGAGCAGGCGTAGCAGTTCAGAGCCGAGGCCGCCGCCGCGATACTGCGGAAGCACACTGAGAGATTCGATCTCGCCGATCCGCGAGCCCGTGGTCCAAGTGTCTGGGATCCAGGTCTCATGCAACGGCAGAACGTGTGCAAGCCCATAGCCGATCACGGCGTCGTCGACCTCCGCGATCAACAGCAGCGTGTCTGGTTTGGCCAATAACTCCTCGTACAACGACCGCCGGATGCGCCAGGTTTCGTCGTCGCTGACGTACGGCGCGAGTTGCGGCATGGTCTCGGCGTGCCGGTGATGAACCGCCACCCACAGCGGCCCGACGAGATCGAGGTCCGCTGCGCCGCCGGTGCGGAACCGCCATTGTGTGGTCATCACGACACGCTAGCGGGCCGGGGCCTCCCTTTAGAGTTGTTTTTTTATCCCGTCGGCGACCGCGTGCAGCTTGTCCGGGTTCGCCACGTTGTGCACGGTCACGATGCGCCCGTCGGCGTCGAGGTCGACGGTGATGGTGGCGATGACGCGACCGGCGCCGCTCATCACGATGCCGGGTCCGCCGTTGATGTCGACGACTTCGGCTGTCATAGCAGCGATTTCGACACCCTCGTAGGGCCGCTGGACATTGCCCGCGATCCACCTGGCGACATTCGCCGCGCCGATGACTGGGCGCATCGCCTGGCGGACTTTGCCACCGCCGTCGGTCCACAGCGTGACCTCTGGTGCGAGCAACTCCATGAGATCGTTGATGTCGCCCCCGATAGTGGCGGCGAAGAACCGCTCGGTGGCTTTGCGCTTCTTGTCGCGGTCCGCCTCGAAACGTGGCCGCCGCGCCTGGACGTGCTCACGGGCCCGGTGCGCCGCTTGGCGCACCGCGGACTCCGACCGCTCGACGGCCTCACCGATCTCGGCGTAGCTGAAGTCGAACACCTCCTTGAGCACGAACACCGCACGCTCGAGCGGGCTCAGCGTCTCCAGCACGACCAGCATCGCTATCGACACCGACTCGGCGTTGGTCACGGTATCGGCCGCGTCGTCCGCGGTGAGGATCGGTTCGGGAAGCCATGGGCCCACATAGGTTTCGCGTTGATGACGGGTCGACCGCAGCCGATCCATCGACAGGTTCGACACGATCCTGGCGAGATAAGCCTTGGGGTCAAGGACCTGCGAGCGATCGTCCGCCGACCATTTGAACCACGCGTCCTGCACGACGTCCTCGGCGTCCGCGGCCGAGCCGAGGATGCGGTAGGCGACCGAGAACAACAGGGGCCGGTGATCGGCGAAGGTCTGCTGGTCGGCATTCATCTCGTCGACCGGCCGCCCCGGCGCCATGTCGCCGCGCCAAGCGCGGGAAGCGCCTTGATCAGGCGGTACGTCGTCCACGGGCTGGAGCTCACCGCTTCTTTGTACGCGGTTGCGAACCTGCCGGCCAGGTAGAACCGGCCAGGGCTGTCGTCGGCTCGGGTGAATTGGATGACCGCGTCGTTGCGGCCAAGGCTCACCGGTTGGTGGACGTACCCGAAGCGGAAGGCCTTGGGCTGCTTGCCATTCAGCTCCCGCGCGATCGACGCCGCGGCGTGCAGTGCGCTCGGGATCCCGCTCTGGCAGGTGCCGTGCATGACGCCGTAACCCTGGTGGATCGCGGCCGCATCGCCGACCGCGTAGACGTTCGTATGCGATACCGAACGCAGAGACCCGTCGGTGACGATCCGCCCGCGGTCGTCGACGGCGAGCCCCGCGGCCGCAGCGATCGGGGAGACGCGCACACCTGTCGTCCACAGCACCGCCTGCGCGGCGACGACCTCGCCGTTGTCGAGCGCGACGCCGTCGGACATCACCTTGACGATGTCCACGCCTGCGCGCACCGTCACCCCCAGCCGTTCCAGGCCGGCGAGCAGTCGCGTCCGCGCCGCCTCGCCCATCATCGATCCCGGCGCCTGCCTGCTCAGCAGCGTGACGTCGAGTTCTGGGTGCTGCTCGGCGATCTCGGCTGCCGACTCCACACCGGTGAGGCCTCCGCCTGCCACCACGACGGCCCCGTCCGACAGGTGTCCCAGGTGGTCGGCCAGCAGCGTCGCATCCTGTGCGCTGTTCAACGTGTAGGCGAACTCGTCGACGCCCGGCACGGTGGCGGTATCGGCGACGCTGCCCAGCGCGTAGACCAGGGTGTCGTATCGCAGAGTGGACGCGTCGTCGATGCGCACGGTCATGGCGTCGGCGTCCAGGCCCGTCACCCAGCCTTGGACGAAGTCGACGCCGGTACCGGCCAGTTGCTCGGGGATCTGCAGGTCGGCCAGGTCCTGACCGGACGCGGTTTGATGCAGCCGGAGCCGCTCGGTGAACCTGGTCTGCTGGTTGACCAGCGTGATGTGGACGTCGTCGCGGCCCTTCAGACGGCCGGCAAGTGCCATGGTCGCGGCCATGCCCGTGTACCCGGCGCCGAGAATCAGAATCTCGTTCATCGTGCTGCCTTTCGCATCGTTTGACGGTGGATACACACCAGACGCATGCAGCGGCGAGATTCGTGACATCGACATTGGGGTAAATAAGGGGATGCCGTCATCGACCCTGGTCAAGACCGTTGGCGCGGTTCTCGCAACCGCGACCGTGGGCGGGCTGGCCAGCCGCCCCGCCGAATCGACCTGGTACGCGCGGCTCCGTAAGCCGTCGTTTCAGCCACCAAAGCAGGCGTTCGGAATCGTGTGGCCCCTCCTGTACGCCGACATCGCGGCGGTCTCGGCGTCGACGATCGATGACCTTGCCGACCGCAAACCGGAGCAGGCGCGCGTTTACGTCGCACTGCTGTCCGCGAATCTGCTTCTCAATGCGAGTTGGACGTGGCTGTTCTTCAGTCGCCGCCGCCTTGGCGCCGCCGCGATCTCCGCGGCCGTGCTGACGGCGAGCAGCGCCGATCTCACCCGGCGCTCGGTCGACGCCCGCGGTTCGTCGGCGGCTGTGCTGGGCCTCTACCCGCTGTGGTGTGCCTTCGCGACGCTGCTGTCCACCCGCATCTGGCAGCTGAATCGGTGATCTGAGCCGTGGCCGTGGAGAAGCAGAAGCAGTCGGACGAAGAGAACGAAGAGGACGAAGAAGACCGTCAACGCTTTGCCGATCGCGTTCTGCTTTTCATCGAGGACGCGGTGTATTGGGGCATCGCTGTCGTGCTCGTCGCCGGGTCGGGAGCGCTGCTGGTTTCCCAGTTCAACACCATGCTGCGGCTGAGAGACGCGCCGGCCAAGACCGTGATGCTGGAGGTCTTGGACGGCCTGCTGCTGATCTTCATCTTCGTCGAATTGCTGTACGCCGTGCGGTCGTGCCTTCGCTCCCACGAGATCGTCGCGGAGCCCTTCCTCATCGTCGGCATCTTGGCCGGTATCAAGGAAATTGTGGTGCTGTCCGTGGAGGCGGCCACATTGTTGGAAAAGGGTGCCCCCTTCGCGCGGGCGGTCGTGGAGATCGGTGTCCTTGGCGCGGTCGTCCTCGTACTCGCCGTTGCCGCGTTCGTGCTGCGCGAGCGCCGCCGCGATACCGCGGACGCAGGCGAGCAGTCCGCAGCAGAAGAGGGTCCAGCAATTAGCTGATTCAGCCCGTTGCTTACGAACGACCAGTGACGTACTTTACGATCGTAAAGCCAACGCACGTTGGGCTCGCGTACGCCTCGGCGTCAGGAAGGAACACGATGAAAACCGCCGTCGTAACGGGAGGCGGCTCGGGAATCGGTAGGGCGGTCGTCGAACGGCTGCGGGCCGACGGATACCACGTGGCGACAATCGATTTGACGCCGTCCGACGAGGAGTTCGCGCTGACGGCCGACGTGACCGATCGGGCACAGGTCGACACCGCACTGTCGGCCGTCCGCGAGCAACTGGGCCCGGTGGCCATCCTGGTCAATGCCGCCGGGCTGGACGGGTTCAAGCGGTTCAGCGACATCACATTTGACGAATGGCAACGTGTGGTCGACGTCAACCTCAATGGCGTCTTCCACTGTGTTCAGGCGGTGCTGCCCGACATGGTCGAGGCCGGCTGGGGTCGCATCGTCAACATCTCGTCGTCGAGCACACACTCGGGAACGCCGTACATGTCGCACTATGTGGCCGCCAAGTCGGCCGTCAACGGGCTGACCAAGTCCCTCGCACTCGAGTACGGCCCGGCGGGTATCACCGTCAACGCTGTGCCGCCGGGCTTCATTGACACCCCGATGCTGCGCAAGGCCGAAGCAAGGGGCGTACTGGGCGATGTCCAGGCGACCATTGAGGCCACCCCGGTCCGTCGTATGGGCAAGCCCGAAGACATCGCGGCCGCATGTGCGTTCCTGATCTCGGAGGAGGCCGGCTACATCACCGGTCAGATCCTCGGCGTCAACGGCGGACGCAACACGTAGGGACTCATCGTCGGTCGCCGAAAAGGCTGTGCGAGGATGCGAAAATGGCAAACGACCTGGCGCACTTCACGCTGACCGAGGGCGGTGGGTTCGTGCCTACGCAGTTCGCTCAGAGCCACTGGGGCGACGATCATCTGAACGGTCCGGCGGTAGTGGGATTGGTGGCCCGGGCCCTCGAAAACCATTGTGGATCACCCGACTTCATGCCGGCCCGGCTGACCACCGACTTATTTCGAGCTGCGCGCGGAGTGCTGACGACCATCGACGTGCGGATTGTCCGCGATGGAAGGCGGGTGCGCAGCGCGCAATGCGATGTGGTGCAGGACGGCCGCGCTGTCGCGCGGGCGACTCTGGTGCAGTACCGCCGCTCGGCAGCGCCGCCCGGCCGTGAGTGGACGGCACCGGCATCTTTCCCGGAAGCGCCGGATCCCGATGGCACGGTGTTGCCGTACATCGGGAGTGACGAGAAGGGTTGGACCCGGTCACCCGCAGATCACCAGAACGACTCGCGCAAGCGTGTTTACAACGACGGAATCAATGTTGTTGCGGGGGAGAAGAACTCGTCGTTCGTTCGAGCGGCGATGCTCGCAGAGTCGACCAGTCTGGTGACCAATCTCGGCACCGAGGGGATCGGGTACATCAACGGGGATCTCACGGTTGCGTTGTCGCGGTTGCCCCTCGACGAGTGGATCGGCATCCAGGGTGATTCGCACTTTGCGACCGATGGGGTCTCCGTTGGCACCGCCACGTTGTTCGACCACCAAGGCGGCTTCGGGACCGGGATCGTGACGGCGGTCGCCAATCCCGCCGCGCAGATCGACTTCACCAAGAATCCGTTCTCGCCGCGCGGCCTCAACCTCGAATAGCCGCTAGCGCACCGGGTTGCTCAGCGATGCAAACTCATCACCGAGTTCGCAACACACCACATCGCCTGGCGAGATCGCCACGGCCCCAGGCGTACCGGTCGACAGGATGTCCCCGGGATGAAACGGCATCACCTGGCTGTGGAAGCTCAGCAGTTCGGCGGGGGAGAACGTCATGCCCGACACGGTGTCCTTGCGAGCCACCGCGCCGTTGTGCACGGTCGCGACTCGCAGGTCCTCCAGCGGTCCGTGGGCGAGTACCTCGTCGAGCGTGATCAGATCGGGCCCGAACGAGAAGAACGTGGGATAGTTCTTCACCCGCGTGAGGTAACGCGGATTCTCCATCAGGACCGCTTCCGCGGTCTGGTCGAGCACGGGCACCACACCTGCCACGTACGACATCGCCTCGTCGACGTCGACCCGGTAGCACGTGCGTCCGATCACGAGACCGAGTTCGGCTTCCGAAGTGACTTTGCCTATCCCCTTCGGCACGACAATGGGTTCTCCTGGGCCAACGATCGTATGGTCGCCCTTGAGGAACGATGCGGGCGAGGTGCGGGGCGCCCGTTCGCCGAGGTCGCCCGCGTGCGCACCGTAGTTGAGTCCGATTCCGAGTATCTTGCGCGCCCTGGTCCACGGCGCGAGGACAGCGGAATCCGGGTCGACACACTGCTCGTCGTCGACGCCGGCTTCGACCATCTTGGCCAATGCATCCAATTGTCCGGTTTCCAAGAGCGACAACAGGTCTGACGGTGCGCCCCCGAGCACCCGGTCTGCGCGCGCCAGCCGTCCGTCGGGCAGTGCGACACAGGCAACTTGCTCGTCGCCGAGGTGAACAGTGCGAATCCGCATGAATCTCCTTCGTATATTGGCTAGACGCCGCGCACGAGTCCGCCGTCGACGCGCACGACAGATCCGGTCACGTAGGACGCCCGTTCACTGCACAGGAATGCCGCGACGTCCGCGTACTCCTCGGGCCGCCCGTAGCGCCCAAGCGCCATCGAGGCCGCACTGTCCCGCATGACGTCCTCGACCGGCCGGTCTTCGCGGTCCGCCTTGCGTTCGTCTAGGAAACGCGTTCTGCCCGTTGCGATCCGGCCCGGAACGATGACGTTGGATGTCACCCCGTCACGGCCCACCTCGTCGGCAAGGGTTTTGGACCAAGCATGAAGGCTCGCGCGCAGCGTGTTGGAGATGCCGAGGTTCGGGATGGGGGCCAGCGCACCCGACGACGTGGAGGTCAGGATGCGCCCCCAGCCCCGTTCCTTCATCCCTGGCAGTACGCGGTCGGTGATCGCGATGACCGCGAGCACCATCGACTCGAAGCTGGTGCGCCACGTCCCGGTGTCCTGCCCCGCGACCGGCGTCGGCGGCGGCCCACCGGTGTTGTTGACCAGGATGCCGATCGGGCCAAGCGTGCGTTCGACTTCCGCGATGTTGGCCTCGATCACGTCGAGCTCACTCAGGTCCCAGATGAGCGGCACCGCCTTGGCGCCTGCCGCCTCGACCTGGGATACGGTGGCGGCGAGCGCGTCGGCGGACCGTCCTGCGGCCGCGACGTTCACGCCCTCCTCGGCGAGCCGCACCGCGATCGCGCCGCCAAGCCCACCGCTCGCGCCGAAAACCAGCGCGGTACGTCCAGAAATACCGAGATCCATTGTCGAACAGCTCCTTTTAGTGTGAGACGTCGGCGGGCACGGCGGCGAGATGGTTGTCCAGTATTGGCACCAGCGTCGCAGGCAGCGGCAGGGCGGGTCGTCGCACCCGAGCGCACGCGATCACCCCGCGCCGCCGCAGCAGCTCCTTGCGAATCGCCAGGCCGACCCGGAGCTGTCCCTCGAAGTTGGCCAGCGGCAGCCACGGTGCCCATGCCGCACGGGCCGCGCCGAACCCGCCATGTCGATGCGCCCGCAACATCGCGGCCAGCGCCGCCGGGTGGCTGAAGCCGGTCATCGCGCCCGCCGACCCCGCCTCCAATTCGTCGAGAAGCCCGACTCCGCCGAGACCGCCGAACACAGGGACGTGCACACGAGGCGCGAGATGGGCGATCGCAACGGAGGTGGGCGGAGTCTCGGACTTCACGCCGACCACAAAGGGGCACGCCGCCACGATCGCGACGACCTGTTCATCGGTGACGGTGACACCCGAGACGACCGGATAATCCTGGACCAGGATGCCGATCTCGGTGGCCTCATACAGGCGCCGCAGCGAGGCGGCGGCGACCGCGGGATCGGCGTCGCCGATCTGTGCCATCAAGGCGACGGGAGGGCGCGACACCGCCGCGAGCAGTCGCTGGGCCTGCGCGATGACGGTTTCGGGCTCGCGTTCGGAGAGTCCCAACACATACGGCAGGTCGGTCGACGACGCCACCGTGCCTGCCACCGCGTCGGCCTCGTCGGCGTGCAGCGACGCCGCCTCACCGAAGACACCGAGTGCGACGAGTCCGTCACAACCGTCTTCGGCGAACGAGGCCACCTCGTTGCGAAGCGATGGGAGGTCGACGCTGAGGTCGTCGTCGAACGGAGTGGCCAGCACGCCCCAAAGACCTTGCGGAAGAGGACTATTCACAGTAGCTACCTCGGGGATTCGATCGTGGTGACGATGTGTTCTGCGATGGCGAGCGCGGACGTGGCCGCCGGAGACGGGGCGTTTCGGAGCACGACGATCCGGTCGCGGATACTGATCCGGAAATCGTCGACAAGCCCGCCGTCAGCGTCGAGTGCCTGGGCGCGGATGCCGGCGGTGCCCGGTACGACGTCGTCGTCGGTGAGCTCGGGCACGTAGGCGCGGGCGGCCGCGACGAAGCGCCGTTTGCTCAGCGACCCGTACATCTCCATGATGCCGGTACGCCAGTGCTTGCGCGCGAAGCGCCAGAACGCCGGTGCGCGGGCGACTTCGACCAGGTCCGGTACGGAGATGGTGCGCCAGGTGTAGCCCTCGCGGGCCAGTGCCAGCACGGCGTTGGGCCCGATGAGGACTTCGCCGTCCACGCGGGGCGTGACGTGGACGCCGAGGAAGGGGTAGCGGGGGTCGGGCACCGGATAAACGAGGCCGTTGACCAGGGTGCGCCGCTCGGGCTTGAGCGCGTAATACTCGCCGCGGAACGGCATGATGACCGGCTCGGGACCGTCGCCGGCCAGCTCGGCAAGCCGGTCGCTTTGCAGCCCACCGCAGACGACGGCGTGGTCGAAGGCACTCTCAGCGATGCCGCCTTCTGCGCGCGCGGCGATCACCACCTCGGCGCCTGCGGCACGCAGCCCGACGACCTCGTGTCCGAGCACGATCTTCGCCCCCGCGGCGGCCGCGTCGGCGGCAAGGGCGTGTGTCACCTCCGCGAAGTTCACGATGGAAGTGGTCGGCGAGTGCAGCGCGGCGACACCGCGCACGTGCGGTTCGAGCTCGCGCAACTCCTCGGGCCCGATGATGCGGACGCCGGGGACGCCATTGGCCAACGACTTCTGCAAGATGTCGTCGAGACGCGCGCGCTCGACGTCGTCGAGCGCGACAAGGACCTTGCCGCAGGCGATCCGGCGGATTCCGCGTTCGGCGCAGAACTCCTCCAAAAGCCCGACTCCACGGCGGCACAGCACGGCCTTGATCGAGCCGGGCTGGTAATACAGGCCCGCATGCACGACCCCGCTGTTGCGCCCGGTCTGGTGCGAGGCGAGCCGGTCCTCCTTCTCGAACAGCGTCACCTCGGCGGTCGGCCGTCTCCGCAGGATCTCGCGGGCGACCGCGACGCCGACGATGCCGCCGCCGACAACGGCAACCCGGTCGGTCATCGACCGCCCCTTGCCGGTACGTAGCCGGCGAACACCTCGTCTTGGTCGGCGCCCAGCGCCGGGGGCGCCTCGCGACGCGGTTCGCCGCCATCGGACAGCTGCAGCGGCGATCCCGGCACCTCGAGATCGCCGAGCGTCGGATGGGGCAAGGTCAGCACCATCGATTCGCGGACCTGTTGCCAGTCATAGACCTCGGGAACCGTCCGAATCCTTCCTGCGGGCACACCTGCATCATGCAGGGCCCGGAGTACCTGGGCGGCGGGTCGGTCGGAAAGCAGGGCATCGATTTCCTTCTGCAACGCATCGGCCCTGGCCACCCGCGCGTCGTTGGTGGCGATATCGGCGCGCTGGGGATCGAGTCCCACGATCGGCGCGAACCGGCGCCACAGCGAGTCATTGGCCACGGCGATGACGATATCGGCGTCCGCGCAGCCGAACACCCCGTAGGGGGCGATCGACGGATGCCGGTTGCCGGTCAACACCGGCTCGACGCCTGCGCCGAGCCAGCCGACGCCGTGGAAGACGTGGACGCCGACAACCGCTGCCAGAAGGGAGGTTTCGACGTGCTGGCCGTGTCCGGTGTGTTCGCGGGCGCGGAGCGCGGACATCACGCCGAACGCGCCGAACAGCCCCGCCAGGATGTCGGCGATCGGGATGCCGACGCGCTGAGGGGAACCGCCGGGGACCCCGGTGAGCGTCATCAGCCCGGCCTCGGCCTGAACGATCTGGTCGAATCCCGGCCGCTTGCCGTCGGGGCCGCCGCGGCCGAAGCCGGTGATGGACAGCGTGATCAGCCTCGGGTTGAGGGCCCGCAGCGTGTCGAGTCCGAGGCCGAGCCGCTCAAGCACACCAGGACGGTAGTTCTCGACGAGCACATCGGCCTGTGCGGCGAGCCACCGGAGCCGGTCGGCACCGTCGGCGGATTTGAGATCGAGCACCACGGATCGCTTGTTGCGGTTGGCGCTCATGTAATAGGCCGACTCGCGGTGGCCGTTGCGGGAGACATAGGGCAGCCAGCCTCGGCTGTCGTCACCCGCGGGCGGTTCGACCTTCACGACGTCCGCGCCGGCGTCGGCCATCATCATGGTCGCGTAGGGGCCCGCCAGCGCGCGGCTCAGATCGACCACACGGAGATCGGCCAGCGGTCGACGTGCGGTCACGCGCGCCCTCCCATCAGTCTGAGGCCGACCGTCATCAGCACGATCACCGAGGTGATGCGTAAAACGTGCACGGTCAGCACAATCGGAACGTTGGCACCTGCGCCCGCCGACAGCGCACCCATCTGCGCGATGCCGCCCGGCGCGGTGGCGAGCAGCGCGGTCAGCGAGTCGAACGAGGTGAACTTCCACAGCAGCCACGCCGCCGCGAGCCCGAACACAAGGAACGCGACGACGGTCACCACGATCGGGACGAACGCGGTTTTCAGTTGGTTCAACGTCTCGGTGTTGACGCCGATCCCGAGAAGCCAGCCGAGGCAGGCGTACACGATCCACCGGCCTGCGGAACCGAAGTCGAACGCCGACGAGGTGAAAATGTTGACCAGCGCGACGCCTACCATCGCGCCGAGCAGCGGTGCCGCAGGCAGGTGCAGCAGTGTTGCGATGGCGGCGCCGACGATCGCCGCTGCGGCGGTCAGCAGCAGTGAGCCGATGTTCATCCGACGTGTTCCAGCTCGTCAGCGCGGCGTCGGGACGAGACGACTTGCAGCGCACGCTGAGTCGCTCGCCGCACCGGATTGGCGAGCAGCGGAATGGTGAGAAGGAACACGATGAAGACGAGGATCCCCAGCGACGTGCCGCGCTCGACGAACACGCCGATGTTACCGCCGGAGATCACCATCGTCTGGCGAAGGGTCTCCTCGGCGAGGGGACCGAGGACCAGGGCGATGACGAGTGCGGCGGGGGAGAAGCCGTACTGGCGCATGAAGAACCCGAGGACCCCGCATGCCAACATGATCTGGATGTCGAGAAGGCTCTTGTTGACGGCAAAGGTGCCAATGACACACAGCACGATGATGATCGGCCCGAGGATCCGGAACGGAATCCGCGCGATGCTGGCGAACGCCGGGATGCAGAAGATGTTGACCAACAACAACATGACGTTGCCGAGATACATGCTCGCGATCAATCCCCACGCGAACTCGGGGTTCTGCTCCATGAGCAGCGGGCCGGGCTGCAGGCCCCAGATGAGGAACGCGCCAAGCAGGACCGCAGTCGCACCGCCGCCCGGGATACCCAGCGTCAGCAGTGGAACCATGGCGCCCGATGATGCGGCGTTGTTGGCCGACTCCGGCCCGACGAGTCCCGCCATCGCGCCCTTGCCGAACTTCTCCGGCGTGCGCGATACGGATTTCTCGACGTTGTACGACATCAACGATGCGATGGTGGCGCCTGCGCCCGGTGTGCAGCCGACACCGAAGCCCAGGAACGAACCGCGCAGCGTGGGCCCGACGGACTCGCGAATGTCCTTGCGGTTCGGCCAGAATCCGCGGCTGCGCGCAGACACCCCGAAGAAGGCGAGCTGTTCGAGGTGGCCTCCCCGCCAGAGGGTGTGCAGGACCTCGCCGACGGCGAACAGCCCAATGGCGACAGGAATGAAGTCGACGCCGTTGATCAGGTCGACGGAGCCGAAGGTGTAGCGCTGGCCGCCGCCGCCGATGTCGATGCCCACGGTGCCGATCGCGAACCCGATGAGCGCGGACAGCGCGCCGAGCAGCTTGTTGCCGCGAAGGATCACGATGACGGTGAGCAGGCCTGCGACGACGACAAGGAAGTACTCGGGCGGGCCGAAGGTCCGTGCGAAATCGGCGGTGATGGGTGCGGCGAAGGACAGCAGCACGGCACCGATGGTGCCCGCGACGAACGAGCCGACGGCCGCCATCACCAGCGCCGGTCCGGCCCGCCCCTGTTTCGCCAGTGGATATCCGTCGAAAGTGCTTGCCACTGTCGCGGATTCACCGGGTGTGTTGATGAGCACGGACGTGATGGTCCCGCCGTACATCGCGCCGTAGTAGACGGCGGCGAGCATCACGATCGCGCCCGTCGGGTCGAGCCCGAACGTCACGGGCAGCAGTATCGCCAGCCCGGCCGATGGCCCGACGCCGGGGATGACACCGACGATCATGCCGATCAACACCCCACCGACGAGCAGCAGGATGTTCTGCAGCGTCAGCAGTGTGGCGAGTCCGGTCATCAAGTCACTCATGGTGCTCCTCTAGCCAATCGGCAGGATGCCTTGCGGCAGACCGGCATTGAGGCCGGTCTGAAACGCCAGGTACAGGAGGACGGGGACGGCAACCGCGATGATCACCGCGCGGACATGGTGTTCGGGGTCGAGAAACCACAGGGTCACGCCCAGGAAGAGAACCCCTGCAAGGGCAGCGCCGAGCACGCCGAACAACACGACGAACGCCGCGGCCGCCGCGATGAACGCGGCCAGTGCCAGCGGGTGGCGGCCGAGTCGGGTTCGGCGGCCTCCTCCGCGGCCTCTACCGCATCGACCGTCTCGCTCCCCGGCCGCGACAGGATCTCGCGCACGGCGGCGATGATGGTGACGGCGATCGCAGCGCAGCCGAGAATCCGCGGGAAGAAGCCGGGACCGATCCGGCCGGCCTGGGTGCGCCACTCCATCCCCATCGCCATCTCGGTGTAGACGGCGAACACGAGGAGCAGCACACCCAGGAAGGTCAGCTTGGGCCAGTTCACCTTTCGGCCGGAGGCAGGCGCCGACACGGTCGGGTGGGGAGCCGTCGCTGTCACAGCGCTCCTTGTTCCTTCAGAGTGGACTCGAACTCGGCAGAGGTCGTTTCGAGGTAGGTGGTGAAGTCAGGGCCCCACTTGACGTTCTCGGTGAGGTAGTTGTCGGCGAGGTAGGCCTTCCACTGTGGGGACTCGACAACCTGCTTCATCGTGGTGATCCACCAGTCCCGCGCGTAGTCGGGGGCGCCGGGCGGCAAGATGACACCGCGCGGCATCGACGGCAGATCGTTCATGCCCTTGTCCTTGCCGGTGGGCACGTCGGGCAACGCCGCGAGTCGCTGGTTGCCAGTGAACAGGACGGGCGTCATGTCGCCGGATTCGACCTGTCCCAGGATGTTCCCGGGGTTGGACACCATCGCGTCAAGCGCGCCGGACAACAGTGAGGTCTGCACCTGTCCCTCTTCGTTGTACGGCACGTACTCGATCTCATAGCCGGCGTGCTCGGCGATCAGCGAATGCAGGATGAAGTCGACGTTGACGGTGCCGATGCCACCGACGACGACCTTGCCCTTCCCCTTGGCGAAGCTGACCCAGTCCTCGAAGGTCTTGATGTTGCTCTTGCCGTCGACGAGCAACAGTGCGTCGTCGGTGGCGAGCAGGCCGACGTGGGTGAAGTCCTTGTATGTCCAACCGGGGTCGGCCTGAAGGGGTGTCGTGAGGAACGAGCCCGACGTGGCGGAGATGTTGTACGGGCTGCCTTTTTGGGACAACAGGTAGCCCCAGCCGGTCGCCCCGCTGCCTCCTTCGCGGTTCTCGACGGTGATGTTTCCTGGATAGAGCTTCTCGTCCTGGACGACCTGAACGAGCGTGCGCGACATCAGGTCACTTCCGCCGCCCGGTCCGAACGCGACCGTCCACGTCATGTCCTGGGACGGATAGTCCTCGGCGGAGCCCGCGTCGGTGCCGCCGGATCCACAGGCGGAAAGGGTGACGGCGGCGACGGTGGCCACCGCGGCAAGGGTGCTGTTCAGTCGCATGGTGTTCTCCTCGTGTCAGTGGTGGGGGATTAGGTGGTGTCGTGCCTGAACCACGAACCGGAAGCGACGGCGGCGAGTCGTCCTTGGTCGTCCACCATCCGCGACTCGAGCGCAACGATGCGCTTGCCAGGACGCAGCATCCTGCCGGTGCACACCGCGTCAGTGGTGATGGGGCGCAGGAAGCGCATTTCCATCTGGATGGTCGCGCCTGCGGAGAGGTAGCGATTGCAGGTGTGGCCCATGGAGATGTCCAGCGCGGTGGACAGCACGCCTCCGTGCATGGCGCCGCTTGCGTTGCATAGGTGCGGCGCGAAAGGCAGTGTGACCGTGCAGGTTTGCTCATCGTCGTCGTAGGCGATCGAGAGGCCGAGGAAATGGATGAGGAAGTAGCGGCCGAACGCGGGCTCGGCGGCCTCGGCGGCGCGTTGTGCGGCCCGAACCGGGTCCGCGGTCGTGTTCGAGGAATCGGTGGTAGTCATGACCACGTGAACCTCGGCGATCGCTTCTCGAGGAACGACCGGACGCCTTCGGCGTAGTCCTCGGTGTCGAACGACGAATTGCGGATGTCGGTCGTGACGTCGTCGTCGGCGGTCTGTCCGGCAAGGACGAGGTCAACGATCCGCTTCGATGACCGGACGCTGAACTGGGCGCGCGTCGTGATCAGTCGGGCGAACTCGTAGGTGTGCTTCTCGAGGTCGTCGGCGGGAACGAGTTCGTCGATCAGCCCGAGGCGAAGCGCGACGTCGGCGTATACGTGCTGCCCGGAAAACAGGATCCATTTCGCACGGGACGGGCCGACGATGTCGACGAGCCGCTTGGTGGATTCCAGGCTGTAGACCAGGCCGAGCTTGGCCGGGGTGATCCCGAAGCGGGACCGCTCGTCGGCGAAGCGCAGGTCGCAAGCGAGGGCAAGGCCGCAGCCGCCACCGATGCAGTATCCGTGCACCATCGCGATCACCGGTTTGGTGAACCGCTCGACCGCGTGCTCGGCGTTGGCGACGTGTTCGTTGTATGCCTTTGCGGCCGAGCCGTTTCCACGAACTTCCTCGAACTCGCTGATGTCCGCACCTGATGCGAAACTGCGGGTGCCCGCGCCACGCACGACGACCACCTTCACCGCCGGGTCCGCATCGAGCGCGTCGAACACCTCGGGGATGCGCTGATACATGCTCAGCGAGATCGCGTTATGGGTGGCCGGCTTGTTGAGCACGACGGTGGCGATGCTGTCCTCGCGTTCGACCAAGATGTCGTCACTCATCGGTGTCCTCCCTGCAGTTCGGGGTGCGCGTCGTACAACGTGCCTTCGGTGAACAGTCGGTCGAGTTCGTCGCCGTCGACGCCCAACTCGGAAAGGACCGATGCGGTGTGCTGACCGAGCCACGGTGCCGGCGACCGGACGCTGAACTCGAGGTTCGAGAAGTGTGTCGGCGGAGCGATGGTCTTCATCGGCCCGATGATCGGATGCTCGACGTCGACGACCATGCCGCGCTCCAGCACGTGCGGGTCGTCAAGCGCCTCGTCGTAGGTGAGCACCGGCCCGCCGGGCACCCCGGCGGAATCGAGCCGATCCATCCATGCACTGGTCGGCAATGTCGTTGTGATGGCCTCGATTTCAACCTCGAGTTCGTCGATGTGGGCCATGCGGGCGGTCAGGTCGACGAAGCGCGGATCGTCTGCCCAGTCGGGTCGCTTGAGCACGTCGTTGACCAGGCGGGTCCACAGGCGCTCGGTGTTGGCGCCGATCGTGACGAATCCGTCCGAGGTGCGGTACGCCTGATACGGCGTTGAGCGGCGGTGCCTGGTTCCTGTCGGCGCCGGTGTCTCGCCGCTGCCGAAGTACGCACCGGACTCCCACACCGTCCATGCCAGACCGGCGTCGACGAGTGAGATGTCGATGTACTGCCCTGCACCGGTGGCCCGCCGGGCAAGTTCGGCGGCAAGGATCGAGTAAATTGCCGTTGCGCCCGCGGCGATGTCGTTGATCGCGATGCCGACCTTGGTGGGTTTGCCGTCGGGCTGGCCGGTCATCCGCAGGAAGCCGCCGATGCCTTGGGCCATGATGTCGAATCCTGGCCGGTCGCGGTAGGGCCCGGTCTGGCCGAATCCACTGATGGAGCAGTAGATGATGTCATCGCGAACCTCGCGCATGGCGTCGTAGTCGATGCCGAGCCGCCGGGTGACGCCCGGACGGAAGTTCTCGATCACCAGATTCGCGCTCGCGCCCAGTTGGTGAAAGAGCTCGCGACCGCGCTCGGACTTCAGGTCAAGGGCGACGGATCGCTTGCTGCGGTTGGGCATTGCGAACGGATAACTCTCGCCGTTGACCTTGGGGGCCATTCGGCGCGAATCGTCGCCGGTGCCTGGCTGCTCGATCTTGATGACGTCCGCGCCGAGCTCGGCGAGAACCATCGTGCAGTACGGGCCAGAGAGGAATCGCGTCAGGTCGAGGACCCGGAAGCCGGTAAGAGGTTGCATGTAGCCTTCCCGCATTGTGGGATACGTGTTACGCTCTGCAGGAAGCCTAAGACGGTGATCGGCGTCACGTCAAGAACCGTCGGCGGCGTGGGTCACTGTGCAAATGAAGGGGAGCGGCGTGAATGCCGATGAAAGTGTGATGGAAGTGCGACGTCGCAACGGCGTTCAGTCAATCGATCGGGCGGTCGCAATCCTGCGCTGCTTCGACGGCCGCAAACCCGAATTGGGTATCAGCGAATTGGCGCGCTCGACCGGGTTGTCCACCAGTACGGTCCATCGGCTACTCGGCGCCATGCAGGAGAACCACTTGGTTCGCCAGACGGGAACCAAGCGGTACGGGCTGGGTCCGCTGCTGTTGCAACTGGCCAATTCCGGTGCGATGCCGCGCACCTTCCGGGAGGCCGCGCTGCCATTCATGACCGACCTGCGCGACGAGTTCGACGAAACGATCGGCTGGCACGAAGTGCACGGCGATCACCGAATTGTGGCGGCCCAGGTAGAGAGCCATCAGGAACTTCGCAGGACCTACACCGACATCGGGGTGCCGATCAGGCTCGCCTACGGCGGGCCCGGCAAGGCGATCATGTCTGGAATGCCTGCGGATGAACTCGAGCGTCACCTCGCCAAACCGATAACGCCGATCACGACGGCCACCATCGTCGATCGCGGCGAAATCGACCGCGAGCTCGAGGCGGCCCGCCTTCGTGGGTACGCCGACTCCAAAGGGCAACGCACCGTGGGGATTTACGCTGTCGCGGCGCCCGTGTTCGACCATACCCAGAAGGTCGTCGGGGCACTGGGCGCGTCGGTGCCCGAGGTCAGGATGAACGCGGAACGCGTTGACAAGATCGGTACCCGGGTGCGGGAAGTCGCGTGGCAGCTGTCGACGGCATTGGGGGCCACGGCCGAGGGGGTGCGCGCCGTGGTGCCCGACATCAGGCTGGGATGAAGCCCTTGTTGCGCATCAGGAAGTCGGCAAGGAATCCGTCGTGCGGGACCTGCGGAGTCGTGCGATGCGTGGGGTGGCGGCCGGTATACACATTGGAGATGGTCGGCTCGCCGATCAGGTCGTCGATCAGATCGTCGTCCGAGGTAATCGCGTTGAGCACCAACGAATGCCGCAGCGGGACGAGGCCGTCGACACGCGACCACGGTGACACCCATACGCACGGGAAGGCCAGTTCGACGTTGAGTTTGTCCGGGTCGGGCCCCGCCAGCAGGTGCACGGCCGGACGCAGCGCTGCGTAGCCGGTGCCGAGATCGGCGACCACCTGGCCGGCGCCGAGCACAGGGGTGGACCCGACCGCCCTGGTCGCCAGATAGTTCGCGAGTGCATGCGCCTTGTCGAGCGGCTGAGTGGGCAGGATGGCCCGGTCGTCCGAGTTCGGCAGCGGAGGGATCGTCGAGAGACGCTCGGCGATCGCGTGGGCCAGCGGGGCGGGATCCCCCTCGTAGAGCACGGCGGTGGCGTTGACGCATGCCATTCCGCCTTGGCCACTGATCGAGTCGACGATCACGTCGAGGTAGTCCCGCCAGTCCTGTTCGGCGGTGATCAGGATCTTCGTGCGGCCCGGTCCATTCGTAAGCACTGTTGCGTCGTTGGCGTACTTGTCCACGACGTCCTGGCCGCCGTAGACCATGGAAAGGTCGGCGGCGCGCACGATCTCGTCCGCGCCGCCATAGTCGGTTGGCAGGTACACCGCGTCTTCGGGACGAAATCCCGCCTCCCGCAACGCAAGAATCAGCCGGTGCCCGGTGAACGGCTCGCGTCTGGACGGGCGAACTGCGACACGGTATCCCAGCGCGAGTGCCTGCGGCCACGCACCGTGGACGCCGGGTGTGTTGCCCGACGCGTGCACGGCGAACACGTCGCCCCGACGCGCCCACACCGAGCCGCCGGTGCGGATGTTCTCGTCGCGCCAGTCGAGCGCTGCTCCGCTCGGTTGTGCCGGCCGCACCGCATCGATCGCGGTCGCCGTCGCGGCTGCCACGCCCCGACTTGTCAAGCGGGTCACGGCGATCGGCAACCCCGAGACCCGACTGGCGAGCTCGACATAGGTGTCGAAGTCCAGCCCGGCAAGCTCCGCATTGACGAAGATATCGGCGGCCTCGGCAAGCGCGGCGGTGCGCTGCGCGGTGGGCAGCGGCCGCAGTTTGCGCTGTGTGTTGATGGTGCGGGCCACATACAGGGCAGGAACGATGCTCAGCTCAGCCACGGGGACACCGGAGGTGTCCGTGATGACCTCCCGATTGCGAGTCCGGTACGCGCCGGTCGGGCCCAGCGCATCGATCGCGACCAGATCTGCTGTGGCGCTTAGTTCTTGGGCGGGGGACATCAGTACACGCCCTCGATGACGGCCTCACCCTCGAAAGTGGCCAGCGGTGCGACCTCGCTGACCGAGTCGCCGACTTGGCCGTCGGGCCCTTGGATTCGGATGGCGGTATCGCGTTCAAGGTTGTTGGGGATGAACATGCCCTTGCTGATGTGGTTCATCACGACCTGACCGCGCTCGCCGTACGGCACCTGTTCACCGGTGATCGGATCGATCACCCAGAACACGACATACGGCGAGCGAGGGTCGAAGACGAACGAATCGTCGTCGGTTGTCCTGGTGACGGCCTGGGACAGAATCATGGTGCTGCCGAACGCCATCGTGATGGTTGCGCCCGGGAAGATCTCGCGAAGGAGATCGAGAGTATCGAGGTCGACGTGAGCGCCGCTGAGCAGGATGTAGCGGACGGTCCTGTTGACCAACTCGACAACGTCGTCCTTCCGTGCGATGGCCTCCAGCAGTGGAGGAGTGGCGTGCAGATTGCCGATATCTTGGCTCTGCAGAATGAATTTGGCTTGCTCGATCACGTGCTCGACGTACGCGGCTACCTCCGTGCCAGCACCGCGGGCGACCAGTTTCTTCACCCACCGCGGATCGAGGTCGACGGGGTAAAAGATGGAACCCAGCCGCTCGGAGACCAAGCGTGAGAAGTAGCCGACCCCGTGCGGGCCGCCAGGCATCAGGCTCAGCAGCCCACGCCCCGACACGAATCCGCCCGCCCCGAAATCCTCGACGTGCCACTGCACGGTTTGCGCGATCCAGTCCGGCAGTTGGACGGTCCGTTTGGGTGCGCCTGTGGTGCCGCCGGATTCGAATATCTGCGGCAGCGGCGGTGGTGTTCCGTAACCGCGTGGGATCAGGTCTTCGGCCGGCGCACCGCGCAACTCGTCGACGAGATTGGGGAACAGTCGCAGATCAGTGAACGTGGTGACGTCGGTGAGCGGGTCGAAGTCCAGGTCCTTCGCCGTGCGCAGCCAGTATGGGGAGCCGGTGTCCGCCCCGAAGTGCCACGCAATCGCGGCCCGTAGATACGCGACGGAATCGCGGCGCGGCGTTTTCCGCGGCAGGTCCAGCAACGAGAAATCGACGTCGGCCATGCAGCCGATCCTGTCGTACTTCGGACCCTGCATTGGGGTAGTCACCCGTTGGTAACCGGGTGTACAACACGCGTATCCGCTGCCGACAACTCGAATGCGGCGTGGCACCATCTTGTTGTGGCAAGCGGTCCCATCTCCGCCGAGCGCCAGCGCGACCTGGTGCTGCTGCGCCGCGTCCGCGACAGGATGGACCGCGAGTACGCCCAGCCGTTGGACGTCGAGGCGCTGGCCAGGGGCGTCAACATGTCGGCAGGCCATCTGTCCCGCCAGTTCAAGCTCGCCTACGGAGAGTCGCCGTATTCCTATCTGATGACGCGGCGCATCGAACGCGCGATGGCGCTGCTGCGCCGTGGCGAGCTGTCCGTGACCGAGGTCTGTTTTGCGGTCGGCTGCCAATCGCTTGGCACGTTCAGCACGCGGTTCACCGAGCTCGTCGGTGTCCCGCCAAGCACGTACCGGAATCAGGAAGCGGACGCGACGGCGGGCATACCGCCGTGCGTGGCCAAACAGGTGACCAGACCGATCAGGAATCGAGAAGCATCGGTGTCCGCGCCGCAGTTAGCGTGATCGCCATGGACATCAGCATCAACGCAAGTTTCCTCCCGCATACCGACCCGGAAGAGTCCCTGGCGTTCTATCGCGACGCTCTGGGCTTCGAGGTCCGCAAGGACGTCGGCTACGAAGACATGCGCTGGATCACCCTCGGTCCCGCCGGCCGGCCCGACATGAACATCGTCTTGACACCGCCGGCCGCCGACCCCGGCATCACCGACGACGAGCGCCGCATCATCGCCGAGATGATGGCCAAGGGCACCTACGCCAGCATCATGCTGGCCACCAGCGACGTCGACGGCGTGTTCGAGAAGGTGCAGGCCAGCGGCGCCGAGGTCATGCAGGAGCCCCTCGACCAGCCGTGGGGCTCCCGCGACTGCGCCTTCCGCGATCCGGCGGGCAACACGGTCCGTATCCAAGAAATCCGCTAGCCGCGCCAGTTGTCGGACGACGAATGAGATGGAGACGTTGTGAGTAAGGCCAAACAGGTCGCCGACAGCCACGATCTGATCCGCGTGCACGGTGCGCGCGAGAACAATCTCAAGGACATCGACGTCGAGCTGCCGAAACGCCGGCTGACGGTGTTCACCGGCGTTTCCGGCTCGGGCAAGAGCTCGCTGGTATTCGACACGATCGCCGCCGAGTCGCAGCGGCTGATCAACGAGACCTACAGCGCGTTCGTCCAGGGGTTCATGCCGTCGCTGGCCCGGCCGGAGGTCGACGTACTGGAGGGCCTGACGACGGCGATCATCGTGGATCAGGAGCGGATGGGTGCCGACCCGCGCTCCACTGTCGGTACCGCCACCGACACGGGTGCGATGTTGCGCATTCTGTTCAGCCGGCTCGGCAAGCCGCACATCGGCTCGCCGCAGGCGTTTTCGTTCAACGTCGCCTCGATCAGCGGAGCCGGTGCGGTCACGCTTGAAAAGGGCGGCAGGACCGTGAAGGAGCGCCGCGACTTCAACATCGTCGGTGGCATGTGTGCGCGCTGCGAGGGCCGCGGGTCCGTCAACGACATCGACCTGACCGCGCTGTACGACGACAGCAAGTCGCTCAACGAGGGTGCGCTCACCATCCCCGGCTTTTCCATGGAGGGCTGGTATGGGCGAATCTTCAACGGCTGCGGCTTCTTTGACCCAGACAAGCCCATCAGCAAGTTCACCGAGAAGGAACTGGACGCCCTGTTGTACAAGGAGGCGACCAAGCTCAAGATCGACGGCGTCAACCTGACCTATCTCGGTCTGATCCCGCAGATCAAGAAGTCGTTCCTGGCCAAGGATGTCGAGGCGATGCAGCCCCACATCCGCGCGTTCGTGGAGCGGGCGGTGACGTTCACGACGTGCCCCGACTGCGACGGGACCCGGCTCTCCGATACGGCCAGATCATCGAAGATCAAGGGCAAGAGCATCGCCGACGTCTATGCGATGCAGATCAGCGACCTCTCCGAATGGATCGGCGGGCTCAAGGAGAAGTCGGTTGCCCCGCTGCTCGCGTCGTTGCAGCACACCATCGACTCGTTCGTCGACATCGGGTTGGGCTACCTGTCTCTCGAACGCCCGGCTGGGACGCTGTCGGGCGGTGAAGCGCAGCGGGTCAAGATGATTCGTCATCTCGGATCGGCGCTTACCGATGTCACTTATGTCTTCGACGAACCGACGGTGGGGCTGCATCCGCACGACATCGCGCGTATGAACGATCTTCTGCTGCAACTGCGCGACAAGGGCAACACCGTCCTTGTCGTGGAGCACAAGCCGGAAGTGATCGCGATCGCCGACCACGTCGTCGACCTCGGCCCCGGCGCGGGTAGTGACGGCGGCCAGGTGGTCTTCGAGGGCTCCGTCGATGGGTTGCGGGGCAGCAAGACCATAACCGGCCGGCATCTCGACGACCGGGCCTCGCTGAAGGAAGCGGTGCGTGCATCGACCGGGGCGCTGGAGATCCGGGGCGCATCCACGCACAACCTCCAGAAGGTGGACGTCGACATCCCGCTCGGCGTGCTCTGCGTAATCACCGGTGTCGCCGGTTCCGGCAAGAGTTCGTTGATCGGCGGCTCGGTCGCCGGCCGCGACGGCGTCGTGGTGATCGACCAAGGCGCGATCCGCGGTTCGCGCCGAAGCAACCCAGCGACCTACACCGGACTGCTCGATCCGATCCGTAAGGCGTTCGCGAAGGCCAATGGCGTTAAGCCGGCGCTGTTCTCGGCCAATTCCGAGGGCGCCTGCCCGACCTGCAACGGTGCCGGTGTCATCTTCACCGAGCTGGGTGTGATGGCGACCGTCGAGTCGGTCTGTGAGGAGTGCGAGGGGAGGCGATTCCAGGCCTCGGTGCTGGAGTACACGCTCGGTGGCCGGAACATCGCCGACGTCTTCGCGATGTCGGTGACCGATGCACTGGAGTACTTCGACGACGGCGAGGCGCGCACACCGGCGGCACATGCCATCCTCGGCAGGCTCGCCGACGTGGGCCTGGGCTATCTGTCACTCGGCCAGCCGCTGACCACGCTGTCCGGTGGCGAGCGGCAGCGGCTCAAGCTCGCCACCCGCATGGGGGACAAGGGCGACGTCTACGTTCTCGATGAGCCGACCTCGGGTCTGCATCTCGCCGACGTCGAGCAGCTACTTGCCCTGCTCGACAGGCTTGTCGACTCCGGCAAGTCGGTCATCGTCATCGAGCATCACCAGGCGGTCATGGCGCACGCCGACTGGATCATCGACCTCGGCCCCGGCGCGGGCCACGACGGCGGCCGGATCGTCTTCGAGGGCAGCCCCACCGATCTGGTCGCCGACCGTTCCACGTTGACCGGCAAGCACCTCGCGGAATACGTCGGCGCCGGAAAGCCGCGCAGGAAGTCGGCTACTGCGCGATAGCGTCTCGGATGAACGCCCGAATTGTCTTGCGCACGGACGCCAGTGTGACAGCTCGGGATTCGAACACTCACTGCCCAGCTTGAGCAAAGCGTCGACAAATGTGTACGCCGTAGCGGCGCGGTTAAAGCTGTAGTCAATCGACGGTCAGGGCGCGAGCCGCGGTGTCCAGCGTCGCCGTCGCTCCCAGCGGCACCGTTGCGGGGCGGTTGCCGTGGCCCAGCGGCAACCCCCCGAGAACCGGTACGCCCAGCGGCGAAAGGTGGTCATTCAACAGGCTGACGATGGTGATTCCCTTGCTCGGCTTGAAGTTCGTGAACTGGCCGATAGCAACACCTTTGATGCCGTCCAGATGACCTCCTTGCGGAGCATCGTCAGCTGCCGGTCCACCTGTCCGAGGTACAGATCGACAGCTTCGAGGAACAGGATTGCTCCGCGGAGATCGGGGAGTGCCCAGCCTGCACCGGCTGCGACCATATCCAGATTGCCGCCGAGGAGGGGGCCGCGGACCACCCCGCTGGTCGTGAGTTGGGACGTCGGTTCCTCCGCGCGGGCTGTGATCGTCGTTGGCCCCGGCGTCATGAGGGCCGCGCGCAGAGAATCGCCTCTGAGATATGGTTCGGCGCCGGATGTTTCGTCGGTATAGAGCGCGCCGTGGAGCCCGACGACTCTGCTGTGTCTCCACAGGCTCATATGGAGAATGGTGATGTCACTGAAGCCGACCAGGAATTTCGGGTCGGTTCGAGCAGCGACGAAGTCCAATTGGTCGGCGATACGGTACGCGCCTTTGCCGCCGCGCGTCGCGACGATCGCCCGGACCGACGTATCGCGAAGGGCGCTGTTCAGATCGGACAAGCGTTCCTCGTCGGTGCCGGCCAGGTATCCATACCGTCGAAAGACGTTGTGGCCCAGACTTACTTTGAGTCCCCAGCTCTCGAGGGTGCGCTGGGTCTGACGAACTCCGTCCAGATCGGGTGGGCTTGCCGGCGATACGAGGCGGACTTCATCACCAATCCGCAACGGGGCAGGACACAGCACCGGGACGTGGTCAGCTCGATCAGACGTGGCTGTCCTTTCGTCGGTGGCGGCCCTCCCAGCCATCCTGCACTATGCCATGCACCCGTGGTCTTGACTGTCACGCCGGATTGACGGCTAATTCAGTCAGTACCGGTTCAGGCCTGCGCAGCAGGAATTCTTACGTAATCGCGTAGCCAGAGCGAAGTTTCAGGATCGCCGCGGCATGCAAAATGGTCCGCTTACTCGGGCCGGGGATCGGCAGATGGCCCCAAAACCAGGTAGTGGTCTACTCGCGACATCAATCCGGGCGATCGACAGACTTCCGACTGCAAAGCATCGAATCAATCTTTCACTCGGAAGGAGACGGTCATGACTGAACTGCTCACGACCGAACCACAAGCGATCGACTACCCACTGCCTGGCCAGTCTGCTGTTGTCAAAGTGACGGACAAAGCCGAAGTCACCGACGCCATTGGCGTGAGGTTCAACGGGGGCGGCACAGCGAGCTCCACGTTCTGGGCAATCAACGACCGAGTGGGGCGCGGCGTCAACATCTTCAACATTGGCTGGCCCGGCGTCGAGATCAACCGGATGAGCCAGATCGCGGTCTCGATCTGCGAACTCGGTCCCGACGGCGCGCCGTTCATCGGATCCGCTCATATGCAGATCCTGAACGTTGCTCCGCAGAACGACAGCACGGTGTTTGTTCGGTACAACGTCGCATGGAGTGGGAATCCTCTGACGTACCGATTCAACTTCATCATCGTCAACTGAACACTGCGGCGGTGTTCCACGGTGTATTCAATGCATCCCCGCGGCTCAAGTTCTCTGATCTTGTCAATGTGATAGGTCGCTGACAAAACCGCACACAGTGAATTGCACTGCTATCCAAATGAATTCAGAAGAGAGAGGTTCAACATCATGGCACAACAACCCGATCCGGTGGTTGCGGGACCCGATGCGACCGGTCCGTTCGATCACCCGGTGACCTATGAGGACGACGCGACCGAGGAGCACGCTCCCGGCGTCGTCGAGTCCGGCGACTACGAGACCCGTGCGGAAGGCGCCAGCGACGAGGTGTTGCCACCGCTGGCCTCCGGTGAGCCTCCTGCGTCGTTTTCGGACAGCATTCGCGCCGCGCGAAAGGATGCGAAATGAGCGAGATCCGGTTCACCAACGAAACCAACTCCACAGTGTGGGTGGCGGTGATGTTCCACTCGCCGGACGGCTGCGCGTCGTACGGCAAGTGGGGGACGCGGGGGTGGTGGCGAATCGAGGCGGGTGCAACGGCTTTCGCGTTGCGCACCAACAACCGCTACGCCGCCTACTACGCGGAGTCCGCAAGCGGCAAGACCTGGACCGGTGATCGGGGTCCGGTGTACGTCTACCAGCAAGCGTTCGATTCGTGCATCGGCATCGGATCCTCTGCGGCCCGCACGGTCAGGATGCGGCTGATCGACACCAATGGCGACAACCTGCGGATTCGACTGACCAACTAGGCCAGGCGATACGGACGCGCCGAAACTGAGCTTGTGCAGGCCCTTACTCGAACTTTCCCTGCATGACCTCAGTCTCGGCGCATGTGTGATTGTCTTCAGGAATGAACTGGGACGATACGACGTCCGATGACACATCTGCCGTCGAATTGGTTCGGCGGATGGCGGCGCGGCAGACCACGGCGACGGAAACCGTGCGGGAGTGCTTGTCGCGCATCGCATTGCTTGATCCCGCTCTCAATGCGTTTTCTGTGGTGCTCGCCGACCAGGCGACCAAAGATGCAGCCGGACTGGACGCGGCGATGGCAGCCGGCGACCCGCCCGGTCCGCTGCACGGCGTGCCCATTGCCGTCAAGGACGGGCTGGACGTCGCTGGCTGTGTCACCACCCACGGCGGTCGGGGTAACAGCACCCCAGCTTCGGCTGATTGCATGGTGGTTCACCGTCTACGTCAGGCGGGCGCGATCGTGATCGGCAAGACCCGGATGCCGGAGTTAGGCCTGTGGCCGCACACCGAGTCGGTTCACGGCGGGATCACTCGCAACCCGTGGGATCCCACCCGCACGGCGGGAGGATCGAGCGGCGGAAGCGCAGTCGCGGTCGCGTCGGGCATGGTGCCCGTCGCACTCGCCAGCGACGGAGGCGGATCGATCCGAATCCCCGCGGCGTGCTGCGGTGTCTATGGACTCAAGCCCAGCCGCGGGCGGGTGACCTCCTCCCCGCGGCCGGCAATGTGGTCGGGCCTGGTGACCATCGGACCGATGGGCAGGACGGTTCTCGACACCGCATTGGTGGGCGACGTCATCCGTGGCAACACCGCGGGGGATCGGTATACCCACCCCGAACCGCCGATGTCCTTCGTCGCCGCCGCAGAAAGCGAACCAGGTCGGTTGCGGGTCGGCTGGTCAACACGCGTGCGGCGGATGTGGCCTCGGGTTGCCCGCGACCATGTGCGCGCGGTCGAGGAGACAGCGCGGTTGCTCGCCGATCTGGGCCATGACGTCGTCGAAGTTGGTCCGCGGCTGCCCGATTCGGCTGCCGTCTTCGTGCCGGAGCTTCTCGCAGGCATCAGAGAGGTGGCAGACGGGGTCGAGCATTTCGAACTACTGGAGCAACGCACGCAAAGGATGTACCGCATGGGTTCGTGGGTCAGTCCAGAAGTGCTGGCGAAGTCGCTGCAGAAAAGGGAGCAAGTCGCCGCACATGCCAACCGCGTCTTCGACCGCATCGACGTTCTGCTGACACCGACAGTGCCGCACCGACCATGCAGAGTCGGCGTCCTCGATGCCCGCGGACCGCTGAGACAGATGTTTCAGTCCCGGCCGATGGCCGCCTATACGTCGCTGTGGAACGTCGCCGGAAACCCCGCGGCAGCCGTGCCCGTCGGGCTGGCCGACGACAACCTGCCGATCAGTGTGCAACTTGTCGGCCGCCTCGGCGACGAAACGACACTGTTGAGCTTGTCCGCACAGCTCGAGCGCGCCCGCCCCTTTCCTGTCAGCGGCCGGTGGCCCCGTCGATGAGCTCGCGCAGTATGTCCATATGTCCGGCGTGGCGAGCGGTCTCTTCAATCATGTGAGTGAGTGCCCACCGCATCGATGGCGGTGTGCCTTGTCGCATTGGCCGGGCGCAGGGTGATTCGAGATCGGTGCACGCGGTGATGGCGTTGTTGGCCTTGGTTGTGACGCTTCGGTATTCGTCGGTCAGCGACTTCACCGTGCTGTCCGGGGAAGCGTGAAAAGTCGCCGGCCAGTCAGCGACCTGCTCGCCGAGAAACATGAACCGCTCGACGTTGATCAAATGATTGAGGAGGCCGAGAAGGTTCGTACCCGACTCGACCCCGGGAGTGCGGACCTGTGGTTCGGGCGCCCCGTGAAGTTTCCCCGTCACGGACTCGCGTAGGTAGTCGAGGAAGCCGAGCAGAACGTCTCGTTCAGTGCCGCCGGCAGCGGGCGGCGGTTTATCACTTCGATGTGGGCTCCGGGCCATGTTTGGACACTAGCCGAGGCGTTCGGGGCGGCGCGGTACGCCGATTTCCGGTCGCCTCGAATGCCGCGGCTAACGCGAGCAGCGCGGTGTCGTCGTAGGCGCGCCCGGCGAAGGTCAGCCCCACCGGCATGCCGATGTCGCGCATCGTGCCCAGTGGAACCGTCACCGTCGGGATACCGAGGTGCCGCGGCACGAGATTGCCGTTGGCCACCCACACGCCGTTGCGCCAGCCGAGATCCGCGGATGCCTCGTCGACGTCCATGTCGGCCTTGCCGACGTCAGCGACGGCGGGAAACACGAGCGCGTCCAGGCCGAGGCGGTCCATCCATTCCTCGAGGTCGATGCGGCGGGTCTCTTCCAGTCCGCGAAGGCCATCGGCGAGGTGCGGGATGTCGGTCAACCGTTCCACTGGGTGCTCGCGCACATGCGCGGGATACGCCGCGATGTGGTCGTCGAAGCCGTCGTACCGGTCGCGCAGCGCCCCCACGGGGTGCGGGAAGATCAACGCGCCGTCCACCTCGGCGAGGCGATCGAGCTCCGGGTCGCCGTTCGCGCGCAAGAAGTCGTCCCACGCCCACGCGGAAAGGTCGACGATCTCCCGATGCAGATACTCGGGGCTCACCAGACCGCGCGTCCCAATCGTCGGCGCGCCGGGCCGGTCGCCCTCGTAGTTCGTGACCGCGGGGAAGTCGACGAGCACGAGTTCCGCGCCTGCCGCCTCGAGGTCTGTGCTGGCCGCGTCCCAAAGGTCGATGATGGATACGCGTGTCTCGATGGGCTGCCCGGTCGCCCCGCCGACGCCGGGGTGCTCGGCGGTACCGGCGTCAGGATCGGCGTTTACGTACATGCGCGGGACGCCGAAACGCTTTCCGGCGAGCGCTTTTCGCGCCGTGCCGACATCGCTGGGTGCGAGCGCACGATAGGACGTCGGCCGCACCGTGGAGGCGCGCGGCAGCTCGATCCATGGCTGCGCCCGCCAGAAGTCCCCTCTGGTTTCTGGATCGTCGGCGATCACCACATCGAGTACCTCGAGCAGGTCGGCCATCGTGCGGGTGTGGGGCACAACGACGTCCATCGTCGGCACGAGGGGCCAGTTGCCGCGCGTTGAGATCACCCCACGTGACGGCGTGTACGCGCAAAGGCCGTTGTTCGACGCGGGTGCTCGCCCGCTGGACCACGTCTCCTCACCGAGCCCGAAGGCCGCGAAGCTCGCCGCGGTCGCGGTGCCAGAACCGTTTGACGAGCCCGAGCCGAACGCCGACGTCAGATAGTCTGCGTTGTAAGGGCTTTCGGCGCGACCGTATACGCCGCGCTGCATGCCGCCGTTCGCCATCGGCGGCATATTGGTGAGCCCGAGGCAGATCGCACCGGCAGCGCGCAGGCGCTCGATCGTGAACGCGTCGCGCTGCGCGACGAGGTTCTTGAACGCCGGCGATCCCGCCGCAGCGGTGAGTCCGCGCACCAGGTAGCTGTCCTTAGCGGTGTAGGGGATGCCGTCGAGCGGGCCGAGCAGCTCGCCGCGGGCCCGGCGCGCGTCGGACGCCTCGGATTCGGCGAGCGCCTCGGGGTTCAAGACGACGACGGAGTTGAGGCAGATGCCGTTGCGGTCGTAGGCCTCGATGCGCGCGAGATAGCGAGTCACCAGGCCGACCGCGCTCAACGGGCCCGTTGCGAGCGCGTTTCGGAGGTCGGCGATGGAGGCCTCGACGACTTCGAACGTGTTTACGGGCATGCCCCCGACGATAGATGTTGGCCGTCAATCACCGCCGTTGACGTGGATCAGGCATTCTTTGGCGCGGCTCTGCCCCTCGGCGGTTTCTTGGTCGGTGGAGGGCCTGAACTTCGAGTGGCTAGCCGACTCAGGGTGGAGACGCCTGGGACGGACGCTACGGCGTTGTATACGTCGTTTCCGGTTGCGACAAGCGCTTCGAGTTGAGGCAGGATCGCATCCATCGTTCGGATCATCGGATCGGCCAGCGCGAGGTAGCGTTCGGCGCGGTCGATGGCCGCGTTGAGGCGCTCGGTGGCCGTCGCCAGATTCTCTATCAGATCCGGTAATTGACTCGCGAGTTGTAACGACGCGGGCGGGATGCGCATCGCCCCGGTGGCGACCGCCTGCGCTGTCTCCGCCGCGGCCTGCGCGGCGGCCTTGATATCTTTCGGGCTCGGAACCTTAGGGCTCGTCATATGACAACGATGCAACACCGCGGCCAAACTGTCCGTAGTTTGCTGTTATAGCGTTGGTGCCTATGGGTGCCCTGGATTCGGGGGACGGTGCAGGCGAGTCGACCTCGGTGGTGATCGCGGGCGGTGGCCCGGCGGGGATGATGGCCGGGCTGCTGCTGGCGCGGGCGGGGATCACGGTGACAGTGCTGGAGAAGCACGCCGATTTTCTACGGGATTTCCGCGGGGACACCGTGCATGCGTCGACAGTGAGGCTGCTGGACGAGCTCGGCCTTGGCGCGGAGTTCCGAAAACTACCGCAGAGCAGATTGACCGGCCTGTTGCTGCCAGGTACGGATTCGCAACGCGTGCCTATCGATATCTTTGCGGCGCTGCCGGCGCCCTACAACTACGTGGCGATGGTGCCGCAGTGGGATCTGTTGAACCTGCTCGCCGAGGCGGCCGGGCGGGAGCCGACGTTCACGCTGCGCATGCGCACCGAGGCGACGGGCCTCGTCGTCACAGGCGACCGGGTGATCGGTGTGCAGTACCGAGGCCCCGACGGCGCCGGTGAGATCCACGCCGACCTGACGGTGGCCTGTGACGGCCGCGCCTCCGTCCTGCGAAACGCCAGCGGCTTGCCCGCCAGGGACTACCGCGTGCCCTTCGATGTGTGGTGGTTCCGGCTACCGCGACATCCCGACGAGGACGGTGAGATCGCGGGCGCGGCACCGGCGTTCGGCCGCGGCGAGATCCTGCTGGCGTTGACCCGCGAGGACTACTACCAGCTCGCGTACCCGATACCCAAGGGATCCGACGCACGCCGCCGCGCCGAAGGCGTCGAAGCCTTGCGCGCCCGAGTCGCCGCGTTGCGGCCGGACCTGGCCGACCGCGTCGAGGCGATCGCCTCAATGGACGAGGTGTTCGTCCTCGACGTCCGGTTGGATCGGTTGCAGCGCTGGTACACCGAAGGGCTGCTGTGCATCGGCGATGCCGCCCATGCGATGTCGCCGGCCGGCGGGGTCGGGATCAACCTGGCCATCCAGGACGCCGTCGCCGCGGCGCGGCTGCTCGCGGCGCCGTTGCGTGAACACCGGCTGACCACCGCCGACCTGGCCCGCGTTCAGCAGCGCCGGCAGCGACCCGCGGTGATCCTCCAGACGATGCAGCGCGTGTTGCATGTCGGCCTCCGCGCGCTGCTGTCGGGCAGGATCACGGTCCGCCCGCCCTGGGGCCTGCTGCGTCGGGCGTCGCGTGCGCCCCAATGGTTGTTGCGGATACCCGCGCGCCTGATCGCCGTGGGCCCCCGACCCGAGCAAGCGCCAGACTTCGCCCGACGCTGAATCCTTGCACTTTCACGCGCGTACTCGAAAACCCTGCGCGCCAAGCAAATCCGTTACAGGGGATAGGCGCTATCGATCCCGGAGGTAGTCGTCCATACGAGCGATCAGCGCCGCGCGACGCGGCGCCCACTTCTGCACGTTCGCCAAAACCGACCGGTCGTGCAGGCTCGTCTGCAAGAGGTTGAGTTCATCGCGCTCGAATAAGACGTCGTATAGCGGCGCCAGCGTGTCATCGCTGAACTTGAACTGTGCGGCGAGCGTCTCCAATGGGGTGCCGAACTTCTTGATCACCTTGTTGATGTCGGCGCCGCCGTCGAGCAGCCGCTTGAGCAGCGGGGCCTCAGCCTCGAAGTCATGGATACCCTGGCCCAATAGCACGTGCAGCGTGGTCAGGTCCGTGTCCTCGGCCGCCGGGTCAGCACCATCGTCGAGGAGTTGGCTGGCGATCGCGATATGTGCAGTTGGGTCGTTGTTCCCCAACGACCGGAGTAGCAGGTCATCGGCGTTCAACGTCACGATGCCAGCCTACGCATCATGTGGACCGAGTTGAACAGGGCCTATGAGTGCTGAACGATGTTGTGCGACAAGGGCCGGAGGTGGTCGCTAATCGCGCCCGGCATCCATATCGAGCATAAAGCGAGTCACAAGCGCCGCGCATTCTCGGTGATGGGTCTCCAAAAGCTGGTGTGCGCCTTCGAAGACGTGGATTTCCAGCGAGTCGAGGACTCGGCTGTATGCCATGATCTCGTCGAGATCAAAGAAGGGGTCGTGCCTGCCCCAAAGCAGAAGGCACGGCGGCTGGTGCTCGGAGTGGTAGGCCCGGATGGTCGGGAAACGCGCAATGTGTGAGCCGTAGTCGGAGAAGATCTTGAATTGGATGTCGGTGATGCCTGGCCGCGACAGGCGCTCCCAGTCGAGATGCCAGCTCTCTGGAGGGTAGAGACACGCCAGGCGGTCCGGCTGATTGCCGACGTACTGGTATCGGGTTGTCTCGAAATTCATCCACTCGGTCAGCTTGGCCCTGTTGGCCTCGGTGGGATCGGCAAAGAACGCCTTCGGGTGCGTCCCAGTCCGGCCCCAGTCCCTCGTCATGGGCGTTGCCGTTCTGAACGATCAGGCCCCGGATCCGGTCGGGCCGGCGCGTTGCGAGGTAATAGCCCACTGGTGTGCCGAAATCGGTGACATACAGGAAGAACCTTTCGACATCCAGCGCGGCGAGGAACGCGTCGATCGTGTCGGCGAGGTTCTCGAACGAGTAGTCGTAATCATCGGCGGAGGGTGCGGAGGAGAAGCCGGAACCGGGCAGGTCCGGCGCCACGACATAGGCGGTTTCGGATAACGGCTCGATGAGGTTGCGGTACGCGTAAGACGAATTCGGATAGCCGTGCAGCAGCAGGATCGCCGGCATCGCGGGGTCTCCAGCATGTCGATAGAAGATGCTCAAGCCCTGGACATCGACCGTCTCGTGGCGGGTCTTGTAGCGATGGATTGCATTTCGTCTTCCTCCCTTTCTCGTCGGACGGGAGCATCCGGCAACCGGATACTGTTGCTATAGCGGTTACCACCTGTGATAACTGTTAAACATACAGAATACGGTTACTATCAGTGGCGGACGCAGAAAACGACCCGAGCACTCACGGACGCGGTTCAACCAGATAGGGACGTCGTGGGGGTGTGCTGCGCGTAGGGCACTACGGCTTCGAAAGGGGCGACTTCCCAAGTCCGTCATCCGATGCGGGCCTAAGAACCCTGTCGTCGTGCCCGTGGTCGATCACAGGCTCGGCGTCACCGGCAGCCGCAATGGGGGCCTCGCCATGGACGAACTGGCCGTGAGTTTCCGGTAGGAACGCCAGCCCGACGAATGCGATCACGATCAACGCGGACACCACCGTGGTTGCCATCGCGATACTGCCGCCGAACCATCCCGTGGCGATTGCGCCGGCGAAGAGTGGCCCGGCGGCCGTGAAGAACCGGCCGATGCTGTTGGTGACCGCCATCGCCGACGCCCGCACAGACGGCCCGAACAGTTCCGGGAAGTACACCGCGTTGCCGCCGATCGTGCCGAACACACCGAATCCAACGACCGGAAGCAGGCACAGGTACATCACGTAGCTGTCGGCGAACGGATACAGCACGCAGATGGCGCCGAGGCCGATCAGGATGCTCATCACATACGCGTTCTTCCTGCCGATCTTGTCAGCGATGAAACCCCAACTCGCATAACCGATCGCACCGCCCATGTTCAACATCGCCGTTCCCCAGGCGACCGCCGTCACCACGCCGCCGTCGGTGACCCCTTCATTGGCCACGATCACGCGGATGTTCTGGGGTGTCCAGGTGGTAACGCCCCAAAAGGCGAAGAGCGCGCCGATACAGATGAGGGTGCACGCGACGGTCGTCGGCAGCAGCGGCTTGGTGAAGAGACGCGCAAGGACGAATCGGTCCATGTCGATCTTGGCCGCGCCCGCGGCGCGCTGTGCCTTACGCATACGGCGACTTGCCTTCACCTCGACCATTGAGGCCGGCTCGTGCACTGTGCGCCGGATGTAAATCACCAGCAGCGCAGGCAGCAGGCCGAAGGCCATGGTCCACCGCCAGCCGAGCTGGCCGACGAAGCTGTAGACAACCGCGGCGAGCAACGCCCCGAGGGCCAATCCAGACATCATCACGCCGCTGGCCTTGGCGCGGTGTCGGCTGCTGGACCATGCCTCGGCGACAAGCGCCGCTCCGATCGGAAGCTCTACGCCCGAACCGATTCCCGCGATGAACCGAAACGCGATGAACTCTCCGTAGTTGGTCACCACCACGGCCAACGCGGTGAACACCGAGTACAGCAGCACACCGGTGATCAGCACGCGGACTCGGCCGACGTAGTCGGCCACCACCCCAAAGAGGATCGCGCCCACCGCCCAGCCGGCAAGGAAGATCGTCACGGCCAGGCCGGAATGAAATGTGGATGGGTGGCCAAGGAGTTCAGCGACCGCAGGGCCGGCGACTTGGGTGAACAGGCTGTAATCGAATCCGTCGAGCGCCCAGCCCAACGTGGTTGCCAGTAGCACCGACCACTGATACCGGCTGATATCGCGGTGCCAAGGTACCCCAGGGGCGTCGGTCGCAGCGGTCATTTTTCGGCTCCTTTGCCAGATTTGTCAGGACTGTTGATGCGTGGCAACGGCTTCGCCGCGACGCAGCGCGCCAACGACCAACCGGTCGATGCTGAGTTCGAGTGCTTGGTCCTCGTCCAGCGAGCGGAACGCTCGCAGCATGTCTTTGATTTCGGCGTGGATGCGGGGATTGCGGCCGCGAAGGGCGGCCACCCGTTCGCCAACTGCTTTGGTCAGCTCGTTCGGGTCCGCGACGACCTCGTTGATCAGCCCGAGTTCCAAGGCGCGCGCGGCGGTGATGTATTCGCCGGTAGCGGTGAGCCAGAACGCGTTTCGTTCACCTATAACACGTGGCAGCCACGCCAGTACGAGCGCCGGTGCCAGATTGATTCCCACCTCAGGAAAGTAGAACCGGGCGTCAGCGACGGCCACGGCGACATCGCAAGCGGCCAGCACCCCGACTCCGAAACCCGCTGCATCGCCTTGAACTTCGGCGACGGTAACGAGCGGACTCTTCTTGAGTGCTTGGTGCAAGCCGACCAGCGTGCGCGTCTCCGCGACGAGATCGCCCGGATCTGCTCCGGCTCGTTCTCTGCCACGACAGAACACCTCTCCGTGCGTACGGAGCCGTAGGATGTGGGCTCCCGCAGGCGGATTTGTAAGCAGTTCAGTGAGTTCGCGGCACAGCTCGACGGTGAGCAGGTTGTCCGGAGGACGGTCGATGACAACCTCGAGGACGCCGTCGGAACAGAATTCGACCCCTAGTTCCGCCATGTCAATTGAGCCGATCCGTCGCGATGCCCCCATACCAGTCGACATCGTCGGGCGCGGTCCGGACCGTGACCGCGCGGACGTGAGTGAAGTCGTGGAAAGACTCCCAGCCGCCCTCCCGCCCAATCCCGCTGTCGCGCACGCCGCCCCAGGGAGACGACGGGTCGAGCCGGTGATGATCGTTGACCCAGACCATGCCAGTCTCCAACTGGGCGGCCACGCGGTGCGCGCGGGCAACGTTGCGGGTCCAGATCGACGAGCCCAACCCGAAGTCCGAATCATTCGCCAGCGCAACGGCATCGGCCTCGTCTTCGAACGGAATCGCAACAACCACCGGGCCGAAGATCTCCTCACGCGCGATGCGCATGTCATTGGTAACGTCGGCGATGACCGTCGGTTCGACAAAGAAGCCGCCCGGAAGTTCGGGTACGTCGGCCGCATGTCCTCCTGCCGCCAGCCGGGCGCCTTCGCGCAGCGCGGTATCGACGTAGCCGAGGATCCTTTGTCGAGCGCGGCTCGAGATGACCGGTCCCAGTTGAGTTGTGGCCAGTGCGGGATCACCCACGCGGATCGATGCCGCGACCTCTGACAGCTCTGCCACGACATCGTCGTAGATGGTTCGCTGGATCAGTAGCCTGCTTCCCGCGATGCACGTCTGGCCGGCGCCGATGAACCCGCCGAACGCTGCGCCGCGTGCTGCGACATCAACTGGCGTGTCGTCGAATATCAGCACCGGCGACTTGCCGCCCAGCTCCAGTGTCGCCTTGGCGAACCGCTTCGCGGTGGCGACCGCAATGGCACGTCCGGGCTCGGTGCCGCCGGTGAAAACGGCCTTCCTGACGAGTGGGTGCTCTGTGAGCGCGGCGCCGGCGGTAGGTCCGAGTCCGGGCACGACGTTCAGTACGCCATCGGGAATGCCTGCCTCGCAAGCGATTCGACCAAGCATGAGCGCAGTCAGGGGAGTCTGCTCAGACGGCTTGAGCACTACCGTGTTCCCGGTCGCCAGCGCCGGGGCGAGGCTCTTCGAGGCAATCATCAGGGGGTGGTTGAACGACGAAAGGATGCCGACGACGCCGAGTGGGAATCGGCTCGTATATGCGTGATAGTCGCCGCTGAGTGGAACCACGGAAGTGCGGTCGGCCAACAGCAGTGCCGCGTTGTAGCGATACCACTCAGCGAGCCTGGTGATCTGGGCTTTGGTCTCGGTGATCGGCCGTCCGTTGTTCATCGTCTCGAGTTCGTACAGCTCGGCCATGTGCGACTCGATTCCGTCGGCGAACCGGTTGATCAACCGTGCGCGGTCGTGGATCGACATGGTCCGCCACGCGGGGGAGCGGAAGGCCTCGTGGGCGGCGGTGACGGCGTCGTCGATGTCCTGTTCGCTTGCGCCGGCTACCTCGGTGATGACCTCACCGGTCGCCGGGTTGACCACCGATATGGGCTCTGCACGCCCAGCCACCTCACGGCCGGCGATCAGCAGGCCGGTCGGGAAGCGATCTCGCGATTCTGTGTCGGCGCCGAACTGGGTGGTCAAGGTCATCAATCGCCTCTTCGTATACTGATACTAATTTTCGTATACCATTTTGGTATACGGCAGACGCTATCTCGTTTCGATCACGACGGCAAGGGATACGGCGGTGGTTGGATACACTCGGTTTGCCATGGACTTGATGGCAATCCAGCGAGAGAGGGGACATGGCGGGTGAGTCAGCGGCCGGACGGGTCGCCCAAGCGCTACGGCAGCGGTTGCTGAACGGAGATCTCCGCCCAGGCACGCGTCTTTCTCAGCAGCAGATCGCCACCGAATACGGCGTCAGCCGCATGCCCGCACGCGACGCGCTTCAAGCGCTGGCGAGCGAGGGGTTGGTAGACATCAGCGCCACGACGGCGGTCGTGCGTCGCCTGTCGGTCGCCGAACTGCAGGAGCTGTACGAGCTGCGCGAGGCGGTCGAGCCTCCGTTGACGCGGATAGCCGTGCCGAACGTGGGACGGGCGGAACTCACCCAGATGTCGGCTGTACTCGAGAGCATGGAGGCTGGGCCACCTCCCACCAAGTGGTTGGAACTCAACACGCGCTTCCACGCGCTGGTGTACACCCAGGCCAACCGACCGACCATGATCCACATCACCGAACAATTGCGCAGATTGACCGATCGTTACCTTTATTTACATGTGGGAGTGTTCGGCGACATGGCGCATCTCCACGAAGAGCATCGCCAGATCTATGACGCGGTCAGCCGCGGCGATGCCATCGCTGCCGCCGACCTGACTCGCAAACACCTCGCCACATCGCACGACTTCATCCTGCGTTTCCTGCTGGACAGTGCGCTCGCGTCGCAGGAAGTCGACGAACCCCGGGCGGCACTGCCGTTCGGCATCCTGGGGACGGGCAGCGTGACGGGCTAGCGGTGTAACCGCTGTCATGCATGTCGTGAGTTCGCGGTTTATTAACCGTTGTGGTGCAACGCAACTCGCAGCAGTTCCGCAGCGGCAGGCGCAGATTTCCGTGAGGCGCTGTGTCAATCAGTCTGCGCCACAGGCCAATTCGTCACAGTGATGTATTGACGGTGTAAAGCGGGGGTGAGGCTGGCCGAGAGGGGGGACGTGTCCAAGATTTCGTCAGTAGCTATTGCGCGAACAGCTGTGGCGGCCCTATGTCGACGCTGTCCACTCGGTCAAAGTCATCGGGGTCGAGCCAACCCGCGATGCTGGCATCACGATCGACAGATCCCACGGCGCGAGCGGCCGCGTCCGCTGTGACGCTGGCATCACGATCGACAGATCCGACGGCGCGAGCGGCCGCGTCGTTTCCGATGCTGGCATCACGATCGATGGATTGGGCGAGCTCTTCGGCACGGGCCACACCCTCCCAGTACTCGATGTCAGCCTGATGGGCGTCTTCCAGTGAATTGTCGGGTTGATTCGGATTGCCCTTCGGCCGTTGCTCGCCGTACTCGTCGTCGTACTCGTCTTCGTGTGAGTCGCCGCTACTGGGCTTTTGCTCGTCGTAATCCGAGTTCTCTGTTTGTTCCCACGGACCGTAAACGTCGTCAGCGACGGCGGCAGGTGCAGCAGCGAGAGTCACCACCGCACCGACCGCAATTGTGGCAGCGGCGAGGACGAAGGTGGGAATCGAATGCGTCATGGTAGAGGACCTTTCGGTGATTGCCCGGGCTTTCCGAGTGCCTCAGGGAAATTGTCGTGATCAAGTCGTGGTGCCGTAATAGTTGGGAAGCCAGATTCCACCCGTGACAGGGATAGAGTTTCCTATCCGACAGGTGAGCAACGGAATGGTGACCGCCCGACGCAAAACGGGCTGGAAAGTCTAGGTCGACACATGATGGCCGACACCGAATCGGCTGTCCGACCCAGAACTGTTGGGAGCGCGGCGATCCTGTGACCTTGGAGCACCCAACTAGTCGCGGACGACCCCATGTGGTCCGGCCCGACCAGCCGTAGGCATTACGTCACCTAGCGCACCGTTAGCTCAGGATCTCTGCGCTAGTGCCGCATGCAGCTCCACCTCTTGGGCCTTGACCGCGAAGAACACGTTTTGGCCGGTTGCGAGGTCGGCGACAGCATCGGCGGTGACGTCCGCGGCGAGCCCGGTGCTGCCGTCGGCCTGGTCGGTCCCTCGGATGCGCACCGTGGTGCCGTGGATGTCCATCTCGGCGAGGTGTAAACGCGCGCCGGCCTCAGCGACTCGCAGGACGGCTTTCCGGCTGACCTGTGCGGAAAGCCGCCAGAGTATCTCTCGCGAGCCGGGCGAGTTCCCTCGTCGCGGGGGACAGCGTCGACGACTGCTTCTGTATCAGAGCGACGGTGTCGTACAGGGGCTCTTCCAACGGCAGGTATCTGAGGCCGGGGGGCGCGATCTGAGATTTCGTGACCGCGCGCGACACAAAGGTTTCGCCCGCTCCCGCTGCGACGAGGTCCAGGGCGGTGTCGACTTGTTCGACCTCGATCAGTGGAGTCAGCGTGAGTCCCTTGAGTAGTGCCCGTTCAGCCAGTTGCCGGCGGGTGGGATCGCGCCAGCCGGCGTGCGCGTCGTACAGGATTAACTTTGCAGCGGCCATGTCCTCAACGGAGACGGGCTCGGTGCGCCATGGGTACGCCGTTGCGTAAACGACCTCGTCTTTGAGGAGGGGCGTGACGGACAGTTCGCGTCTGTCCACCGGGTAGCACCACCAACCGGTCTTCAAGAACGCCGTCGCGAACGAGGTCCGCGACATCGGCAGAGTTCACGCCAATGACTCGAAGGCGAACGTTCGGGTAGCGGGTGTGGAACGACGTCAGCAGATCCGCCATCGCGTAAAATTTCCGCATTGCGCAACAGTCCGAAAGATGCGACGCCGCTTTCCAGCCCGGTGACTGCCTTCAATGCCCGGTCCGCGCCGTCCGCGGACGCCAACGTCTGCTCGGCCAGAGGCAGCAACTCCTCGCCGGGGGTCGTCAGGGTCAGCTTCTCGCGCCCCGCATGAACAACGGAGTGCCGTATTGCTCCTCGATTCGTCTAATCGTCTCTGAGACCGTTGGCTGCGACATGTGCAGTTCCTTGGCCGCGGCGGTGAATAAGCCGCACTGCGCTCAATGTGACGAATACACGCAGTTGGATCAGCGATAGTGCCATAGTCAAACACGATAGCAGTCAGCCAGTATTCACAAGGTTGTCCTCTTGCGGCATGGCTTCGTAGGCTCGGCCCAAGCCAGATCGTGACTTGCGGCACAGGAGGATTCGCAATGGACAGCACGGAGGAGGACCGCCAACTCGGCGAGCCGCGATACACCCAGAAATTGAGTCGATCAGTGGGGGGAGTCTCGTCGTTCTTCCTGGGGTTTTCGGTGATCAGCGCCACCACGGCGGTACTTTGTGGTTCGGATTCGGGCTGAGTACGGCTGGCCCAGCCTTCGTGTGGACGTTTCCCATCGCGGTCGGTGTCTTCTTCGTCTGGGCCTTGATCGCAGCCGATCTGCTAGGCAAGCTCCCACTAGCCGGCTACGCATATCAGTGGACGAGCCGGCTCGTTCATCGGAGCCTCGGGTGGTTCACCCGATACTCCGGCGCCTTCGGATTCATCAGTGGATTCACCGGGGTCGCCTTCTTAATGGCCGGGTACATCGGCGGCCTGTTGGGCGTCGAGATGACCACCCCGGTACAGATCGCCATCGCCATCGCGATCGTTCTGCTGTGCGTGCTCATCAACGTGTACGGCGTGAAACTCGCAACCATGCTCAACAACGCCGGTGTTGCCTTGGAATTGGTGGTATACCGATTGGAGCGACTGCGTTCATCGCTGTCGTCGCTTTCTTCGTCTCAGAGGAACACCAGGGCATCGATTTCCCTCTTCTCCACCGGTGCCGCGGACGCGTCGACGTCGCCTTATGTCGTCCGTGTGGTTCATCGGCAAGCTCTCGGCTGCATCTTCGGATTGCTGGACGATCTAGGCGGCTGCCCACATCGCCGAGGATACCCAGCACGCCCGCCGCACCATCCCGCGCACGATGTTTCTGGCACTCGGCGTGGCGTCGGCGATCGAATTCTTCATGTACATCGTCTTTTTGCTGGTGATCAAGGACCCGGCAACGCTAACCGACAGCGCTTCGCCGATCGCCTATCTTTTCGCGCAGCAGGTATCCCCCTGGTTCTCCAAACTGGTGATCGCGTTGGTGTTCTTCGCCCATCCTCGTGGCGTGCTGGCGATCATGCTCGTCGCCACCCGCCTGGTCGTATGCCCTCGGCAAAAACAACATGCTTCCCGGATCGCAACTGCTGCGTCAGGTTTCGATAGTAGCATAAGGTGCCGACGCTCAGCGGTCTTGGTCACCGGACTGGTCTCTACTGGTGCTCCTACTCTCGGCGCTCGCCAACGAGCAAACATTCGCGTACATCATCGGAATGTCGGCTCTCGTATTCTTCAGCGTGTATCTCCTTACAACTGCTGGGCTGCTGGTGGCCAACGCGCGCAAACGCATTCCCGCTGGTATCGTGGCAATCTTCCACCTCGGCCGGTTCCGGTTGCCGATCTACATCTTGGGCTTAGTTGTGTTCGGATCGGTGATGTCAGCGCTGCTGTTGCTCCCCGCCTTTCGGGCCAATGCAGTCGTTTTTGTTCTGACAATGGCGGTGGCCGGCGTCTGGTGGCTACTTGTCCTTCGGGGGCGCATCGCCCGTTCGGAGGCGGGGCCGAAGTACGCTCTCGCGACCGGGGTACGTGACGCCTCAGCGTCCGCCCCGTCGAATGACGTTGACGCTGCATCGAATCGTGACGAGGTCATCCCCTCGTAGGATCGGGGCCGAGGAACGCTGACGGTGTGCAACTTCCGCGATGCCGTCTGCCGACCTCCCCACGGCTGCTCAATGACGGCGTTCTCTCCTCCAGTCGGCTCGCACCCATAGCAGGCCCGAAAGAGTTCTTTTTTCCGGACATGGCACCGAAGGTCAAAGGACCTAATCTCCGTCTGTCCAGTACGTGGCAGCATCCTTCGTCGACTAGAGCGACCTCGTTCAACAGACTGACTCATCCGACTCATCTCACGCCGCTCAAACACGTATCGAGATAGGGATACCGCACGAACATGCGGAACTTGACTAATTCCGAAGGGTGTCAGATCCGGTCGAATCCTAAGCAGCCTGCTCCGGGGAACTACCTGCTCAACTTTTCTACCGGACCTGACAATCGTCGGGGCGTCGGGAAAGCGGTGGCGCAGGTGGCCGCTGATCGGTTGCGGGCTCCACCGCCGAAGCAAAATCTCGGCGACCATGGTGCCGAGGTGACGTCGGTCTCGACCCGGCGCCGATGATGACGTGCTCGGCGCACGGTGGCGCGACGTTGAGCATTTAAGGGTCGATACCCGCGCCCAGCGACCAAGTTGCGTCGTAGCTCACGCGAAATCGTCGAGCCCTGTTGACGACGGTCGAAAACTAGGCCAGAAGCGACGGTGAAAAGTAGGCCACGTGGTCGTGGTTATTGTGCCGTGTTGTCGGCTCTGGCGGAGGGCAAGGTGTCGATTCCGGTGTCCTTGAGTCGGTAGCTGGATCCTTTGAGGGTCAGGACGTCGGCGTGGTGGACGATGCGGTCGATCATCGCCGCGGCGACGACTTGGTCGCCGAACACGTCGCCCCAGCGGGCGAAGGGCAGGTTCGACGTCAGGATCAGCGAGGCGTGTTCGTAGCGGCTGGAGACCAGTTGGAAGAACAGGTTCGCGGCGTCCTGCTCGAACGGGATGTAGCCGACCTCGTCGACGACGAGCAATCCGATCCGGCGCAGCTTGACCAGCTCGGCAGGGAGCCGCCCAGCGTTGTGGGCGGCCTTGAGTCGAGCGACCCAGTCCACCGCGGTGGCGAACGCGATGCGGTGCCCGGTCTGGGCGGCTTTGATGGCCAACCCGATGGCCAGGTGGGTCTTGCCGGTGCCCGGCGGCCCCAACAGGACAATGTTGCGGGTCTTAGCCAGGAACGCGCCGGTGCCCAGGTGGGCGATCATGTCCCGGTTGAGGGCGGGTTGGTGATCGAAGTTGAAGTCCTCCAACGACTTGCGGGTCGGAAACCCAGCGGAGCGGATACGGGTCGCCGCACCGGAGGCTTCACGCGCGGCGACCTCCCGTGAGAGCACCGCCGCGAGATACTCTTCGTGAGTCCAGCTGGCTTCGCGGGCTTGCTCGGCCAGTCGGGCGGCCGACTCGCGGATGCGTGGCGCTTTGAGCGCTTGCGCGTAATGCAGGACGGCCTTCATCGGATCCTCGGCCATGCTCAGGCCACCTCGCCATCGGAAGTGGCTGCGGCAGTGGTGAAGTCGACACCGAAAGCACGGTCGTAGTCGGCCAGGTCGCGCACCAGCTGATCACCGACCACCGACGGCGGGCCGGCTTGGAACTGGTGACGCAACGCCGCGGCGGCGGCAACGTGGGCGGGGTCGGTGAGGGTTTGTCGCGCCGCCCAACAGCGGTCATGAGTCGCCAGCAGGCGCCCCGCCCGGCTCACCGTCACCTGAGTCAGGGTGCTGGTCACGTCGACGAGTTGGCCGATCGCATTCGGATCCACGGAGTAGTCGTTGCCGGCTACCCGCACGTAGTAGTCGCGTCCCAGCCGCACCGAAGTCACCGTCTCGACCACCGGCGGTACGGGTGGCAGGGTTAGCATCTGGGCTCGGTCAGGGTCGAGGAAGTCGACCGGTCGACCATCCAGCACCCGCACCCGGCGCGCGTTAGCGATCGGAAGCCATTGCTCCAGTTGATCATTGAAGTCTTGCGGAGAAGCGAAACTACGCCCCGGCAGGAACGAGGTCTCCAGATACCGGTTGGCTCGCTCCACAATGCCCTTGGATTCGGGGTCATAGGGTTTGAGTTGCACCAGCCGCGAACCCAGCGTGCCCACCAGGGCGGTGACCGGATCGGTCAACCGACCCCGGCGTCCGATCCCGGCCTCGTTGTCCCACCACAACTCATGCGGTATCGCGGCGAAGCTGCCCGAGAGCAGCTGCCACATCCCGGCCACCAGATCCATCGTCTGGCGCGAGGGCAGCATCACCGCGGCGATGAACCGGGAGAACGCGGCCACCATCACCAGCACCGGCAGCATCGCTTCCTGACCGAACCCGACCGGAATCTTGGGTGCGGGGAACCACAGGTCGCACTGGATGACTCGTCCCGGTGGATGCTCGAGGCGGTCGACCGGATCGGCGGGCAGGTATTCCGGGCGGATCGCCCGGACCCGCTCCCGGAACCACGAGATCGAACCCGTCCAGCCGACCCGCTCGGCGAGCACCGTCGCCGACATCCGGGGATAGACCGACAACAACGCCCGGATCCGGGGCTCCACGGCGTCGATCGCCGACGGCGACGAGGCCCGCTCGTACTTCGGTGGCCCATCACTGGCCAGCGCACCGGCCACGGTGTCACGCGCAATGCCGAGTTGCCGCGCGATGGCCCGCTGCGACAAACCCTCGCTGCAGTGAAGATGCCGGATCAAGGCCCAGTCTTCCAAGGAGATCACCCATCCAATCTGATTGGGTGGCCTACTTTTCAACCGTCGCGACTGGCCGGCATTTCAACCGTCGTCAACAAGCCCACGACCGAGTCGCACGACGACGGCCCGCAGGCTCAGACCGGACTTTCGCACGTAGGAGTATCGCAAACTGTTGATCAGGTGCAGCGATCTTAAGCCCTGGGTCGGGCTCAGCCCATAGTGCGCAGGCAAACAAGATCCTCGTCTGGGCGAACCGCGCATGTCCGTTCAACCGCGATCATCGCAGCGTTTCCTCACTGCCCATGGAAGGAGCGGCGCGTGCCGATGCGGTCGATCGTCACCGCTTCTTCCGTCCTTGACGGGGCGGGTTGACATTGCATAGGGAAAACCTATCGCTTCTGTCGAAAATTACTGGCTAGTACTACAGGAGAAATGTCCTTACGGTGAGGTCATGCGTTACTCCACTCCTGTCCTTGAACGGATGCAGGGCAGATTCCAGCACCTCAAACGCCCCCTCGTCGACGCCCCGGCGGCCCAGCGAGACCCTGCCGTCATCGATACCGTCAGCACAATGCTGCGCGAGATCGAGGGCAAAGGGCTTGATGCGGTGCGCGCCTACAGCCGTGCACTCGACAACGACAATCGCCGAGACTTCGAACTCTCTTCCGATCACGTCGCCTCGAGTGGCGACCGTCTTCCGCGGGGCCTCCGCGAGGCCATCGAGCTGGGGTCCGAGCGCACCCTGGCGTTTGCCCGCGAACAGCGTTCCCATCTCGTCGGGTTCGAGACCGAGTTGTGTCCGGGGCTGGTCACGGGGACCCGCTACGTTCCGGTGGCCCGCGTGGGCGCGTACCTACCCGCGGGCCGTTTTCCGCTGACCGCGTCCGCCTTCATGACGGTGGGCGTGGCGAAGACGGCCGGTGTGTCCACCGTGCTTGCCTGCACGCCGCCCCAGCCGCGCGGAGGCGCGAATGACGCCGTCCTGTATGCAGCTCACCTCTCGGGTGTTGACCGCGTCTTCGTGCTTGGCGGAGTGCAGGCCCTCGCCGCCATGGCATTTGGCTACTCGGAGAGCTCCCCGTCGACATGCTCGTCGGTGCGGGCAACGCCTATGTCGCTGAGGCGAAACGTCAGTTATTCGGCACCGTGGCCATCGACTTGCTCGCTGGCCCCTTGGAAGTGGCCGTACTCTCCGACGAGACCGCCGACCCCGAAATCGTCGCCGCCGACTTGCTCGGCCAGGCCGAGCACGGCACGAATTCTCCGGCTGCGCTAGTGACCACTTCGAAGAACACGGGCGCGCTGTGATTACCGCGGTGGAACATCAGCTGAAGGTTCTGGCAACCGAGCCGATCGCCGGCCCCGCCTGGAAGGATTATGGGGTGGTGACGGTCGCCGACGACCGCGAGACCGCCGCCCTGCTCATGGACGACCTCGCGCCGGAGCACCTCGAAATCATCACCGCAGACGATGACTGGTACCACAGTCGGTTGCAGAACTACGGGTCGATATTCCTCGGCACTTGGAGCACGGTCGCGTACTCCGACAAGGGCATGGCGGGCACCAATCACGTGCTTCCTACTGCGGGCGGCGCAAAGCACAGCGCCGGTCTGTCGGTCTCGCGGTATCTCAAGCCGCTCACCTACCAGCGTGTTACTCGGGAGGCCACGCCGGCCCTGGCACAAGCCGTTCAAATCATCTCGGACTCAGGGGATGGCCGCGCACAGCGCGACCGCCACGCGCAGGCTCGCCCTCTACGCCGCGGACGCCGTGGTCGCCGAATGATGCCTTACCCCGTCAACTACCGGGGAACGAACGAGAGGTAACACGATGGCCGATGCAAATCAGACGAAAGTCGTTGGCGCCGTGCAGATGGCACCCGTGTTCCTGGACCGTGAAGCGACACTCGCCAAGGTCGAGGGGTACATCGACGAAGCCGGCGCAAACGGGTGCGAACTCATAGCCTTCGGTGAAACAGTGGTACCCGGCTATCCGTTCTGGCTGGCACGCACGGACGGGGCCAAATTCAATTCCGACCTGCAGAGGGACATTCATTCGCTCTATATGCGGGAAGCCGTCGACATCGAGGCCGGCCACCTCGACGGTGTGCGCGACGCTGCTCGACGAAACGGCGTCTCGCTTGTGCTCGGTGTCGCTGAACGGCCAGGAGACCGCGGGGGGCACAGCATTTACTGCTCTGCGGTCACCGTCAACGCGCTCGGCGAAATCGCTTCGGTGCATCGGAAGTTGACGCCCACATACGAAGAGCGCCTGAGTTGGGCCAACGGCGACGGGCACGGGCTAGTCACACACAAGCTAGGGCCGTTCACTTTCGGCACACTCAACTGCTGGGAGAACTGGATGCCGCTGTCGCGAACAGCGCTGTACGCGCAGGGCGAAGATCTCCACGTGGCGCTATGGCCCGGAGACCTCTACGACACCGCGGACATCACGCGCTTCATCGCACTCGAGTCGCGCTCCTATGTGATCTCAGTGTCGGGCGTGCTTCGCCGGGACGACATTCCGGACGGCATGCCGGGGGCGGAGATCATGAGGAAAGCAAGTGGCGAGCAAATCAGCACCGGAGGAACGTGCATCGCCGGCCCCGACGGAAGCTGGGTCGTCGAACCGATAGACAGAAAGGAGGGTCTGACGATCGCAACGCTTGATCACGGTCAGGTTCGTCGCGAGCGTCAGAATTTCGACCCCGCCGGCCACTACGGCCGGCCTGACGTAACGCGGGTGGTCGTCGACCGCCGCCGGCAAACGCTTGCGACCTTTACAGACGGAACGCCATCTTCCGCATGAGTGTGACGCAGGGTGCAGGTTCCGGCCAAAACCGATGATGCCGATACGGGGCCGGTCGGCACTGTCTCGCGCAATTGGTGTGGCTAGCGCGTTGCCGATACCCACTAGGCAGTCGCGACTCTCACGTCTTCCGGATTACTCTCATCTTTCCCGGATCGGACACTCGCACCGGCTAGTTCGAATTGCCGAATCAGCCGTTGCTCGCAGCCACGAGGGACGCCAAGGGGATAAGCGTCACAGTGACAAAAGGGCTACGCGTGAGGTTTCCACTTACGCACCAACGCAGAACAACTTAAGGTCGTCGCAAGATGTGCAACCAACCGCCGACAACGAACAACCATGGTATGAACCAGCGCCGAATTACCAGATGCGGATCGCTGTTTGGGAAGCTGATTCGGCAGAGTAGGTTCGACGGATGTGGCAGTTGAGTACCTGACCCCGCAGTGCCAATACGTCACAGTGACGAAAAAGCACGCGAGGGGGGTGGGCGCGAGAGCGCGGTAGCGAGCGCGTGTTCTGCGGCCTTGGCTTGTAAGCAGATCGCACAACAAGCTAGGAAGCGTCACAAGCCGCGCAATTTAGTAGTGCACGATCGAAGACTCAGTGCGCCGGTCGGCGAGTTAGTGAAAGTCGGAGGTCATACGGCAAAACGACAAATCGGACACAATTAGTCAGGAGTGCAAGCTCTTTCACTCGAATCTCCGCGCATTGACAAACGCCGATAAGCTACATTATGTCAAGTTAACTACGCCATGTTCATCAGATGAATCACGCGGCACCCGAGTGCCCTCGCCAGCGAGCTTGGCGGTTATCGCATCAGATCTGGCGATCGAAGGGATTGCATACAAAATTCTCGCGGCCGGAGCGGCGGTGCGCCGGGGGTCTTCGGGCAAAACGGCAAAGCGACGACAGCGCGCGGGCCGGCGCGGTAATTTCCGAGAAGCGCTCCGCGAGGGCTTTGGCCCTGCCACGGCGCCCGACGGCCAAGGACAACAAATGAGTCGCAGCGGCGATGGCCAGCCACCGGCCGAACGCACCGGGGACACCACCTACGCGTTTCCCCTTCACCTTCTCGGCGAGTTGGACGCTCCGGCCGCCGAAGGTGTTGAACCGCGTGGTTCGGCCGCGGAAGGCCCGCCGAGCCACTCGGCGCTGCTACTGGTGATGCGCGGCCCCAACGCCGGTTCCCGGTTCCTACTCGATCAACCCGTCACATCTGCGGGACGGCATCCAGACAGCGACATCTTCCTCGACGACGCCACCGTCAGCCGCCACCACGTCGAGATTCGACTGGAGAACGGACAGTTCCTGCTCGTCGACCTCGACAGCCTCAACAACACTTACGTCAATCATGAACCGGTCCACTCCTCGGTGCTGGTCAACGGCGACGAGATCCAGATTGGCAAGTTTCGTCTGACGTTTCTGGACCGGCCCACCACGGGTTGAACATGCCGAAACTAGGACCTTCCGGTCTCCGTTAGTTGTTCCCAGCGTGGCGAATACGAGCTATGCGGCCCATTGTCCTCCGGTCGCAGCGGTGACCAGATGGCGCTGTCATCGATCGTGGGTGTCCAATCGACTCACTCCCCCAACGGAGGGGACGCCACACGCGCGAGATCTCATGGATCTCGCTTTCCATGAAATGCTGGTGGTGTCATGCTGCTAGTAGTAAGCGAAACTGCAAGTGGGGCGGGGTTCGGTCTTGAAAGCCGCCAACTGGCCGTCCATGATGATGCTGCACGTGAGTGCGACGTCGCCAGCATCGGCGGTGACCGAGGTCTGAATCTCGTTGTAGACGGGGTACTGCATCTCCCATGGTAGTGCCGCGTTCGGCTCGATTTGCTCTGCGCCACCGTTGATTTGGAACCGGATGGTCGCTTGTTCCGCACCGCTGACTCTCATGGTCGCGGTGCCGATGGGTTGCCCGGTGGGAGTGGCGGGCGCGGGTTCCGGTGCCGTGGCCGCGGTCGAACTCAGCGACGGTGCCGTGCTGGTCGCGACTTCAGAAGGCGCGGAAGTCGACTCGGCTATGGGCTTGCCTTCGGTGCCGGTGCAGCCGGTCGCCGCGACCGCGATGACGGCGGCGGCCAGTACGGACGCGTAGCGATTCGTCATCGTTGAAGCCTATCCCGGTTGGTCGGGAGCTCACCGCGGCAAACCCGCGACGTCATGGGTCGCACCGACTGTGGGTTGAAGGCGCAGGGCGGCGATCACGGCATGGTCATCGACGATGATGGTGGCAGCCGCGGTAGGCCGTGAACGGCATGGGCAGCCCGTTGTAGTTGCCGTCACCGACGCCCGTGTCGGTGCGCACCACGATCCGCACATCCGCTGGTGCGCAGTATCATTCCATCATGTCAACGGTGGTGTCGGGCGTCCGCGTTAAGTTCGGCAAGACCGCAAGGCAGTGTTCGGGCGACGAGCGGCGGAAAGCTCGTGGCGGGTGGCCTACATCGCAGGCACGCTCACAGTCGAGTCAGGCGGTTATGCCTACATATTCGGCATGGTGGGCGGGCTCGTTATAGAGCCGGGGGCCAGGGCCAAACTCCGCGGAATGTGTATGGGTGACGTCACAAACCATGGCGGGGACCTGACGATCAGCGGCACCGTCAGTGGGGCCTTGCACGGACGATCGTCCACTCGGGTGATACCCGGGGCGAAGATCAGCCGTTACGGCGACGCCAACTGATCCTCAAACAGCAGTAAGTTCCACTTCCTGAGGCCGCAGAGCTGGCCAGGACGGTCATCGATGATCTCGCTCATGCCCGGTGGGCCGAGGTCAGGGCTCGCTTCGATGCCACGATGCACGACCAGCTGAGCGAGGAAGAGCTTGCCGCGCCGTGGCCCCAGATCGCGGGGTTGGCTGGGGCCTACGAGGGCCACGGAGACACTGACGTCGCCCGCGCGGGCGACCTCACTCACGATTACCAACACGCCATTGAGCTTCGAGGCTGGTGAATTCGTCGCTCGCATCACCTTCCGTGACGACCAAACGATCGCCGGGCTCTACATCCGCAATCCCGATGTGGCCGGCGGCGCTGGTGGATCGGCCGCCAAGTGAATCAGTAAGCGCCCAGGCGAATCTGATGCATTCGCATCGCTAGTTGTCGGCAGGGCGATTTTTCTGTTTTCCTTCGGCCCCGCGGGGCCAACGTTCTACGAGTCGCCCCGAGGGTAGGGCGCCTATGCCGTCACGAAAAGCTATATACACACGCCCGCTGAGCCCTGCGGGCGAAGACGCCCGGTTCCCAGCAACCATCCCAGCGCGCCGCATTCAACGCGACGGTGCCAGCGCCAGCCCGCAGACCGAACGCCTGCCGCGCTTCTCCCCCGCCCTAACTCGCCCGATCAGGCACTCCGCAACCGGATGAATACGGCGGAATCGAATATGGCGGGTTACCAGTAAACCTCGCGGAGGCGCCCGCGAACCGACGTCGTTGCGCAGTCATGGGCGCAGTACTCCAGCGCATCGCCGAAGGCGAAAAGCTGCGACGTCCGCAGCGGTGACGTCGTTGTGATCAGGGTGGGCAATCAAACGAGTTCTCAGGTTGGGCCGCGACCGTGGGCCCCTACCGGTCGGTCAGCTTAGGGCGAACGTGGTAACTAAAGTGCCAATCCCTGGCTAACGTGATCACATGGTCGTCACGCGCGAAGTCACCTACGACGTCGACGGACTGACGATGGTCGCTCACTTGGCGCGGCCTGACGGCAAGGGTCCCTGGCCGTCAGTGCTCATCGGACATGACGGAATCGGTCTCGATGACTATCAACGCAGCCGCGCCGACGACCTCGCCAAGCACGGCTACATCGCCCTCGCGATGGATTACCACGCTGGCCGGACGTTCTTCGGTGACCCGCAAGCGATGCTGGCTCGGGTCATGCCACTGATGGCTGACCCCGCCCGCATGCACGCCATTGGCCGTGCTGCGCTCGACGTTCTCCTCGCTGTGCCCGGCGCCGACCACAACCGGCTCGCAGCGCTCGGATACGGTGCCGGTGGCCGAATCGTGCTGGAACTTGCCAGCGCGGGAGTGCCATTCAAGGCACTCGCCGCGATCCATCCGGGCTTGCCAGCCGCCCGCACCGAGGATTGGATGAACGTGGGCGGAGCCTTCTTGCTATGCACAGGCTCCGAAGACCCACTCTGCACCCCAGGCCAACTGTTCACGTTCACCGGCGCGCTTCAGGACGCCGGAGTTGACTGGCGCGTAAACGTTTACGGCGGAGCCAAGCACGCTTTCTGGGCCGCTCCGATGCAACCTGACGGCTCATTAACCGGAGGCACCACCCACGTCATGGCCACCGTGCCCGGTGTAGAACATCACGCTTTGCACGCGACACGGGCGTGGCAGGCGGTGTTAGATCTGCTCGATGAGACAGTTGGATCTTCGTCCGCTTCGATAGAGCAGCCGTGACGATGGTCTTACTGGTCCCCTGTTGCGGTCCGTCGCCGGAGGAACTATCTGCTTACTTTCGACCGAAGCGGACATTCGCGCCGTCGCATCGGAGAGCCTGACCAGTAATTTCCTCGGTTTTACCTTGTGGCACCAAAGATTTCAGTTCGGGTCAAGCACTCCCCGCTCCCGCAGCACCCACGCCCAGCGCCCTACAGCCATGCTGATGCTACGGTCGAAGATCGACCAACGGTCTTGACGGCCGAAGCAATTGTGCAACGTCGTGACGTATTCCGTTAGCGTGTCGATATCGTCGATTGCGGCCAGGTATCGGCAGGTCTTGTCGTATTCGATCAGCAAGTTGTTGTTGACTGCGTATCGCACCAACTGCTTAGTAGTACTGATCCGTTCTATCTCAGCCAGCGCCAGATCAAAGCCGTCGCAGAGCGCGGCGGCGAGTTGCCGCATGTCGGTGCGATGGTCGAACCGCACCTCGTACGGCAGATCGGGTACCAAATGTTCCCAACGATGTTGCAGTAATGAACCTTTGAGGGGATGCCCCACTCGGTCGTATCCGGGGCACGCGGTGTCGATCTCAGCCGATCCGATGCCCACGTTGATGAAGAATCCATGCCACGACATGGTGCCGTTATGCCAGTCGTCCTGGAAGTTGATCATGTCATAGAGCCGTCCCCGTTCCCGCTCGAAGCTGGAGCCGGATGCGTCGAAGCCGCGCGTCCGCAGGAAGGGGCCGACATCGGCGGATATCATCGCTTGGTAAGCCCGTTGTAGTGCTCCGTCGGCTGTCCCCTCACCCATGATCCAAGGCTAAGTCGCCGACACAGTCCTTCCGTGCACCAATTTTGGGGCGACGGCAGGGGCACACCCCGGGCCACCGCCGGTGGTATCAACCTCGGCGCACAGAGCATCGTCGCGCCGAAATCGAACCGGGGTCTAACCTCACGCAGCATTTGGGCACAATTCAAGCCGTCCTGGTGGTCCCCAACCGGCTTGACGTTCCTACCCCCGTGTCGACCGACACGGTGCTGTGTTATGAGGAATACGGTCGCCAACGAACCGGCGAGTTGCGCGTAAATCGCGCCGTATCGCGTTGCACTCCAATTGTTTTCATTCGATGTGGCGGTGCAGCGCTCAGAGATCGAGGACGATGCGCAGTGCCGCGTCAACGCGGCGCATCTCCCTGAAGCTGAGGAACCCGACGCGCTTACCAAGCCGGCCCGGGTCGATCGCCGCGGCCTGCTCGGCAAGCACCCTGGTATTCACGCCGCCGATTTCAACCTCGGGACGAAAGCTGGCGGCACGTGCCGACGTAGACGTTGGCGCAACCAGCCAGGTCGACAGGGGCAGTTGGTCTGACTGGACGACGACGGCGTAGCGCGAACCGGACTGTTCGTGACCGCGGCTCCCCCGCGGGGCATGCAACTGAAAGACCTCACCACGCACGTAGCGTCTCCATATCGCGCAGCACCTGCATGGCCTCAGCGCGATCGGACTCGTCTTCGGCAAGCCTTTCCGCCTCGGCGCGAATCGCCGCGCCGGCCTTCCGTCGTGCGGCATCGATGAGGGCGGTCCGAACGGCCGTGGATACCGGCGTGCCATCTTTTGTCAGAACCTCCAGCGCCTTCGCTGTGTCTTCGTCCGGTCGGAAGGTAATCGTGTCAGCCATAACAACAGTGTACGACGTTTTGTAAGACAGTCACTGGATCGGCATGAGCAACGCTTAGCAGACACCGGCAACCCCAGTCGCGCCTAAATGTCGACAACCCGGTGTAGTCCTGCAGCAACCGGAACACGTGCATCCGGGACCGTCTCGGACATCGCTCACGATGGCCCGTCGCGACTATGAAGATCATGGCTCCAGCCTTCCCTGGCGCGCTTGAGTTGCGGCTTGAATCAGGAGAAATACGGCGGAATCGAATATGGCGGGTGACCAGAAAGCACGGTTCCATGCTGTGTCCCAACGATTTACGCATTTCGTCCCCGACAGGTGACGTTTCTCCCCGCCGGTCCCGCGGGACAGCCGCGATGTCGAGCCAGGTCTGTCCGTACCGTCAAGCTCTGCGGAGCGGATCCCGGCCGTTCCAGGCGACGAGGCGGTCGATGGCGGGGGCGTCGTCGGGGATCGGAATGGCCTCGGCGAACGGGACGCGGACCTCGTCGAGGCCCATCGCGGCCGAGATCTCCTCGTAGAGAGCTCGGCGGTTCTCGGCCGGGAGGAAATGGCGTGCCTCGAGCGCCGCGACGACGACCGTGTCGTCCCAGTCGGGCTGCTGACCGGTCGCCGTCGCAAGGTCCCACGTGTGGACGGTCAGTTCGGAGAAGTAGGACGCCAGCACCTCGGCGCCGCTGCCTTCGATCCACGGCAGTGCCATGGGTCGTTCGAGCACGGCGTCGTCGCTCCAGGCATCCGTGGCTCGTCTCCCTGACTTCCTCCACGCATCGGGCCAGCGATCGTCGGAGACAGCGGTCTCGGTCACCGCGAAGGGATCTTCGCCGTTGCCGAGCGCAGCAACTCGGTCAAGCACGCCGACGAGGTGGGCGAGCAGCGCTTGCACGTTCATGTCTGTGCATGGCGTCGGGTCGGTGAGTCGCTCTGGCCGGACGCCGGCAATGACGACCCCGCCGGTGGCGATCGCACGGTCGAGGATTGGCCGGGGATCCTTGAGGCGGTCCGTGGTGGAACTGGTCGGTGTGATCATGGCGCCATTGTGCCGACCTAAACCGGTCATCTGGTGACCGGTTTGATGTGGAAGTGTGGTTGGGTGCGAGCCGACCGGCTGATAGGCATCCTCCTTCTGCTGCAACAGCGCGAGCAGGTCACAGCATCGGAGGTCGCCCTGGAATTGGAGGTATCCGAGCGCACTGCCCGCCGCGACCTCGAAGCGTTGAGCGTCGCCGGGGTGCCCGTGTACTCCATGCAGGGCCGAGGGGGTGGGTGGCGCCTCTTGGGCGGCGCTCGCACCGACCTCTCAGGGCTGACGGCGAGCGAGGCTCGCGCGCTGTTTCTGGTGGCCGGACCCGCCTCGACGGCAACTCCGGGCGTGAAGGCCGCGCTGCGCAAGCTCGTGCGCGCGCTGCCCGAGCCCTTCCGGGAGCAGGCCGAGGCAGCCGCGACATCAGTCGTCGTAGACCCACGACACTGGGGATCCAGCCAGCTCGAGCCCCGACCACCCCGGTTTCTCGACCAACTTCAAGAGGCGGTGATCCGCGGTGTCCAGGTACGACTCGGCTACGTCGACCGTAAGGGTTTGGAGACCGAGCGGACCGTGCACCCGCTGGGCATCGTCGCCAAGGGCTCGACGTGGTACCTGGTCTCCAATACGGAGGCCGGTCGACGAACCTTCCGGATCGACCGTGTCTCGTCGCTCGAGTTGACCGACGATCCCGTCCAACGACCCGACGGATTCGACCTTGCCGAGAGCTGGCGCGAGATCGCCGACGAGATCGACCGAAAGCGCACCCCCCTCGAGGCCCAGGCCATATGCGCTCCCGACGGGCTCGGCCTGCTCCGGATGTCGCTCGGGAGCCGCCTCGAAGTTGGCGGTTCCACGCCCGACGGTCGGATCGAGATCGTGATCCGCGGCCACGACGAGTACACCTTCGCAGTCGAACTTGCCGGGCTCACCGAATGGCTCGAAGTCACCGGCCCGCAGGGCGTGCGCGACCACCTCGCGTCGATCGGCGGCGCGCTTGTAGCGCGGTACAGCTGAGCCGGGCGCCACTCGCTTGCGCAGCCGGGCGTCACAGATCGAGCACAAAGCGCAGCGCTTGGTCAATGGCCCCAGTCTGGTCGGGGCCGATCATTCCCTGGCGAGATGACAATCGTTCAACGGAGACCACTCGCAGTTGGTCGCAGCGAGCATAGGACGTGTGGTCCAGCCCGCTGCCCTCTGACTCAAGTTCGACATGGCTTCGCAAGCCGTAACGAGCAGTCGTGATCGGGACAACGACCACCAGGCCGCCCGGTCCGTTGTTGAGAACGTCGACTGACACCACTACCGCCGGGCGTCGAAAGGCTGGCTCGTGGCCGACTGGTTGGCCGAGATCGACGTAGTACACCTCGCCTCGCCAGATCAAGCCAGGGCGTCCCACTCATGGCGCTCGGCAAGGTGCCGCTCCCACAGATCTGGGTTGTTACGCAGGCGCTGGTAGTCCGCGTTAAGTCCCCGCAGGAACTCCTGGCGTTCTAAGGCGTCGATAGCTGCGTGCACGACGTCGACGACGGCGATTTGACGAGCTTTGGCCAAAGATTGGAGCCGCTCAGAATCTGGTCGGCGGACTCGGACAGTTGTGGTTTCTGCTGCCATGGACCCAGTGTAGACGAATTGTAGACAAATGCGATGGCGGATCGTCTCCTGTTTCCAGCACGCGAACGCCCGCGCAAACGGCAACTCCATAGGTTGACGCCGTCGGCCGCGATTGGCGAACGAATAGTTCCAGCAATGCGGTCCCTGACGCGGACGGGCTGAAGGGTGGGCTATCCGCCGGGTGCATGAAGCTCGGTCGCCAACGTCTCCAGGCTGGCCCACGACGCCAGCAGTGCCAGATTGTCGGCGGCGGGCCCTCCCGCCGGTGCGGTGTAGACGTTCAACTGCAGGCCAGGGTCGGTGGGCAGATCCATGGACTCAAAGTTCAGCTCGAGCCGGCCCACCACCGGATGGTTCACACACTTGCTCCCGTGTCCGTGTACCCGCACGTTCTGAGATGCCCAATGCCGCCGGAATAGCTCACTGCACGTTGACAGTTCGCCCACCAAGGCGATGAGTTCCTCGTCGTGGGGATTGCGGCCCACTTCCATACGCAACATCGCGGCCGCATTTCTCGCCGCCTGGTCGTAGTCGACGAAGAACTGTCTCGGCCTCGCGGGGATGTAAGTACACGAACCGCGCTGTGTTGGCGGGCCGTCGCGGGTCGGCCAGCACCGGTGAATACAGCGCGCGACCAAGGTGATTCATGGCGAGCACGTCGTGGCGACCATTGCGGATCAACGCCGGCGCACCGGTAATTGCGTCCAGCACCTCTTGCAGGGCGGGACGCACCGTCGCGGCAGGTTTGCGGTGCCGTCGACTACCGGCCGCCCCGGACTGGCGTGCAAGATGGAACAGGTGATCGCGCTCCGCTTCGTTGAACTGTAAGGCCGTGGCTAGCGCGTCGAGCACGCCCTCCGAGGTGCCAGCCAGACTGCCGCGCTCAATGCGAACGTAATACTCGACCGATATCCCGGCGAGTAGCGCTACCTCCTCTCGACGCAGACCCTTGACCCGACGATTGCCACCGTAGGCGGGCAGGCCAGCCATCTCAGGTGCGATGCGGGCGCGACGCGACCTCAGAAATTCTTGGATCTCGGTGCGCAGATCAAGCATGGCGTCCATCCACTTACCGTAGGCCCGCACCGTAGGTGAAGGGAGGTACCGCCAATACCCTGAAGCGTCGGCGTGGCCCGGCATCGCGTCGATGTTGTCGCCAATCATCACGCGGTGGTGGCGATCCCTCCGTCGACGGGGACGATGGTGCCCGTTAGGTAAGCGCCTGCACGGCTGGCCAGGAACACGGCGACACCCGCCATGTCGTCGTCGCGGCCGATCCGGCGCAGCGGGGCCGACGCCGCGATCGCCTCGCCGAACTCGTCGAGGGTTGCAGCCATCATCGTCGACGGGAACGGTCCCGGCGCCACTGCGTTCACCGTGATGTGCTGCGGGCCAAGTTCTTTGGCGAGCACTCTGGTGAGTTGATGCAGCGCAGCCTTACTGCTGGAGTACGAGTAGTTCGGCCGCGCAGGGATGTGTATTGCGGCGATGCTGCCGATGTTGATGATCCGCGCGGGATCGTCGGCGGTCCCAGCCTTGCGCAGTGCCGGTAGCAGCGCCTGCACCAGCCAAAACGGCGACTTCAGGTTGAGGTCGATGACCGTGTCCCAGGCTTCGTCCGGGAATGTCGCCAACGGCTCGTCCCACATTGCGCCCGCATTGTTGACGAGGATGTCGAGACTTCCAGAGTCGGCCGTGACGAGGTGAGCGAGGCGGTCACACTCCTCGTGCCGGGACAGATCGGCGGGGACCGCCCAGACGTCGCCGTATTCGGACAGCTGTTCCTGCGCCTGAGCGCACGCCTCCGCGTTGCGTGAGCTGATGACCACGCGGGCGCCCGCCTGGAGAAGCCCGCGGGCGATCATCATCCCGATGCCCCTTGTGCCACCGGTGACGAGGCCGCGCTTACCACTCAGATCGAAAAGCTCTGAATGCGTTGCGAATTGGCTGTTTACCACGTGTCGCCTTTCTTGTTGGTCGGACAACCTCTCATCGCAAGCTAGGCGGTATTCCGGACGCCAAGGAGATCCCCGTAGTACGGGTATTGTCGGAGTCCCCCTTGTCCGGTAGCCACTTGACGGAGGCAGGAAGCGCGCTAACGAATGAACCGCCAGGTGCGGACCCCCGCGCGGCAGACACGATCCCGACTGGGCGGCGCGGTTTCTGGGGCTACTCCCGGATCCGCTTGACGCTGTCTTAATCTCCCCCAACGAAGACGACACGGTCAGCGAGCACGCATAGGTACGTGCGCGTGCCGTGCGGTCGTCCACACTAGGACTCGCATGTGACGCCCTGGAGGAACGAGCCGGAAATGAGCCCCGTCGCTGACTTCGACTTCATCATCGTGGGAGCAGGCAGTGCGGGCTGCCTGCTCGCCAACCGGCTCAGCGCCAACCCTGATCACCGAGTGCTCTTGATCGAGGCCGGCGGCAAAGACGACTGGTTCTGGATCAAGATCCCGGTGGGCTACCTGTACACCATCGCAAACCCCCGCACCGACTGGTGCTTCACGACCGAGCCCGACCCAGGACTGGCCGGCCGCAGCATCCACTACGCGCGCGGCCGGGTGATCGGCGGCTCATCGTCGATCAACGCCATGATCCATATGCGCGGACAAGCCAGCGATTACGAACTATGGGCCCAGGCCACCGGTGACGAGCGATGGCGTTGGGGTGGCCAAGACGGCTCCGGCGAGACCCTGGCGATCTACAAAGAGCTGGAAGACTACTTCGGCGGCGCCGACGAGTGGCATGGCGCCGGTGGTGAGATCGCTGTCGAGCGGCCGCGGGTGCGTTGGAAGATCTTGGACGCCTGGCAGGCCGCCGCTGCCCAGGTGGGCATTGCCCCGATCGACGAGTTCAACCGCGGAGAGAACGCCGGCAGTGCGTATTTTCATGTCAACCAACGGCGTGGCCGTCGCTGGTCGATGGCCGATGCTTTCCTGCATCCCGTCGCCCACCGACCAAATCTCACCGTCTACACCCACGCCCAGGCCTTGCGGCTGCTGATGGACGACCAGGTCCACGAAGATCAGCGTCGCGGTGCCTGGACCACAGCTCAGCGCCGCGCCACCGGCGTGCGACTGCTCAAAGACGGCCAGATAATCGACGTCCAGGCCCACCGGGAGGTGATCCTGAGCGCCGGAGCGATTGGGTCGCCGCAGCTCATGCAGGCGTCGGGTCTGGGCCCTGCCGGGCTGCTCGCTCGGCATCAGGTGCCGGTGTCCGTCGATCTGCCGGGCGTGGGTGAAAACCTCCAGGACCACCTTCAGCTGCGAACGGTCTACCGGGTGCGGGGCGTCCGGACCGTCAACACGCTGTACCGCAATTGGATTACCCGTGCAGGCATGGGACTTCAGTACCTGTTGCTGCGCTCAGGACCGATGACCATGCCGCCCTCCACGCTGGGAGCTTTCGCCAAAAGCGATCCTGCACTGGCCAGTCCCGATCTGGAGTGGCATGTGCAGCCCCTGTCGTTGGCCAAGTTCGGCGAACCGCTGCATCCTTTCGGAGCGATCACTCCCTCAGTCTGCAATCTGCGACCCAGCTCGCGGGGTCATGTGCGCATAGCCGGCGCAGATCCGCTGACCTATCCGAAGGTCTCCTGCAACTACCTGTCCACTGACGCCGATCGTGAAATCGCCGTGCGCGGCCTCCGGATGACCCGGCAGATCATGGCGGCGCAGCCCCTGGCCCGCTACTGCCCAGAAGAAATGCTTCCCGGCCCGGAACTGGTGAGCGACGAAGACCTGCAGCAGGCGGCCCGTGAGCTCGGTACCACCATCTTTCATCCGGTGGGCACCTGCGCGATGGGAGCCTTTGACGCACGCGGTCTGCCGCGGTCGGCCGCGACGGTGCTCGACACCGATTGTCGCGTGTACCGCGTCGCAGGCCTTCGAGTGGTTGATGCTTCGGCGATGCCCACCATCACTTCCGGGAACACCAACGCGCCGGTCATGCTGATCGCAGAACGCGCAGCGCGAGCGATCCTGGGATAAGCGGCGGTACTGCAGCAACATCGACGTGCCGATCCGGAATAAACTCCGCGGCGGTGAACTTGGCTCAAGAGTCGCTCTCTCCCCGACTCAGGAGCATCCATGACCCGTCCCGTCCGCGTCGCCGTGCAGATCCAGCCTGGCGGCACGCCCGATTACCGCACGTGGCGCGAGGCCGTCCTGGCCGCCGACGGCCTCGGCGTCGACGTGATCTTCGGCTACGACCACTTCCACCGCCCGGCGATGAAGGGCATCGTCGACGGCAAACCCGTCATGTTCGACGAGCAGCCCGACGTCGCCAACTTCGAGGGGTGGACCGCGCTCGCGTCGTGGGGTGAGATCACGTCGCACGCCGAGATCGGGCTACTTGTCACCGGCGTCGGTTACCGCAACGCGGACCTGCTCGCTGACATGGCGCGCACCGTCGACCACATCAGCGGCGGCCGGCTCATCCTCGGCCTCGGCGCAGGATGGTACGAAAAGGACTACACCACTTACGGTTACGACTTCGGCACCTTCGGCTCCCGCTTCGATCTGTTCGACGACAGCTTGATCCGCATCGAGAACCGGCTCGCTGCACTGATTCCGCCACCCGTGCGCAAGCTACCGATCCTCATCGGCGGCACAGGCCCCAAGCGCTCGCTGCCCGCCGTTGCCCGGCACGCCGACATCTGGCACGCGTTCCAGGACCTCGATGCCTTCCGCAGGGCCAGCGACCGCGTCGATGAGTTGGCAGCGACGGTCGGGCGCAACGGCGCCGATATCGAACGCTCGACGCTGTGGGAGAACGCCGACAGCGCCGATGCCTTCCGCGAGGCGGGAGTCACGTTGTTCCAGACCGAACTCACCTCCGACGACGGTTACGACCTCTCGTCTCTCAAGGAGGTGCTCACATGGCGGGACAACGGGTGAGACGTGACCAGTTACGCTCGAAAGTAATGGTGTAGCAACCGCTTTCACCCGGCGATAACTGTCCGGTCTCATTGAACCCGGCGGTTATCTCCGCCTTTGCTCATGCGCAGAATCAAGTCGACCGCATCCTGCGAGTGAACTGCTGAAGTCAGAACCTCTTGCAAGAGCAGGCCACGAATCGCGGCAATGGCAACGGTGGCCATGCTTAGTGCTTCCTTGGTGTCGTGCCCTTCGCTTTCCGCTAGCGAGGCCAGCATCGTGGTCAGGTCATCGAGCGAATCGATGAACTCACGAAAGTCCCCCGGGCTGTACGCGGCGAGTCCTACGACGTGAAAAAAGCCGCGGGCACGCGTCAGCTGCTTCGGGCGGGTGTAGGCCCGCCAAATCGCCACGACGAGGTCGTCAAAGGTGCCCTGCTGTGCGGTCTTGAAAAGCGCCTCGTTGTCACGAGCTCGCTGCACCGTGAGCATGGCCGCCAAGACGCCCGAGAGTGACCCGAAGTGGTACCGCAGCAGGGCGTGGCTGGTCTCTGCCCGAGCGGCAACCTCACGCAGCGACATCTCCGGCGAGGGAAGGTCCTCCCCGAAGGCGTCGAAAAGCCGACCCAGCAGACGGTCGCGTGCGTCGCCTCTGCGTTCCGCGCTTGACAGGATCACTCCCACAGCTTATCCATTGGATAAGAATTTTCCAATGGATAAGAACCGCTGAGGGCGCCGTGCTGCGAGGCCGGCCGCGTTGTGAAGGACCTTCGATGAGCTCCATGTGGCAAGGCTGTCTCGCCGACACCGACTATTTCGAGATGCGTTCCAGCGGTGGGCATGACTACGGCGTCTGGGTTACCACGCCACCGGGCTACAACCGCGCCGCGACGCGAGCGCCCGTCGTGTATGTGCTCGACGGGAACTGGGCTGTGGGCCTTACCGCTCCGCTCATCGTCACCCAGATGGACCCGATGCAGCGGATCCAGCCCTACATCCAAGTCAGCGTTGGCTACGCGGGCGAGGAAGCGCAGGACTGGGATCGGCTGCGCAACAGAGACTTCGTGCCACCCGGCGAGCCTATCGCCAAGGAGCTCATCGATGCCCTGGAGATGGGGTTGCAAGCGGGCGCGAGGACACGCGAGGAAGCCGACGCCTACCTCGCCGAATTACGCGACACGCACGCAGACGTATTCCTGAGTTTCCTTACCGCGGAACTGCACCCGCGGATCGAACGCGACTATGGCACTGCCACAAGCGGTCACGGCCTTTTCGGCTACTCCTACGGCGGACTTTTCAGCCTCTACACCTGGCTCACCGGCGCCACCCTGTTCGAGAGCATCGGAGCGGGCAGTCCCGGCGTCGTCGCAGAAGACAGTCAGATCTTCACCCAACTCGACGAGATGGGTGGCAGCCAGCGTGCCAAGCTCCACGTGACCTTCAACGACCGAGAGCTTCTCGGAGACCTGGCCATCTACCAAAGCCTCGCGAAGAACACGGCCACCGTCCTTCACCGCCTCACCGGACGCAGCGAAGCGGTCACCAGCGAGATCTTGCACGAAACGCACGTGACTGGCCTGCAGGCATCGTTTCTTAGCTACCTCAGGACCTGCCGTCCCCTGTAAGCGCGAACGTCGCCGCTCTGTGCAACCGCTCGCCCACTCGGAGATCGAATGAGCAGGCGTCATCGAACTGCTCGGTCTGGACCTGGTATGCGTAAGCTCACCGACGAACACTGCGCCAGAACCCTGGTCGCAGCTCTGCCTTCGTGCCGTGAAAGAACGGCCCCTCATCAAGTTCGTCAGTCACGACCCGATTTTACGAACTGCAACACCCGGGCGGACGCGCCGACCAGCGCATCCCGCTCCCCCTCGGTGTTTCATCGCTGACGCACATTCAGGTGTTGCTGTTGATATCCGGTCAGTCGTGTTTCGCCTCGTAGCGCAGCCGGACCGTGCCACCCGGGAAGGCTGCTTCCAGCGAACAGTGTGTGACGGCATCGATGGTCGCCTCAATCCCCGTTCGTGCGCAATTCCTACGTTTCCGTCGTTGGGCTACTGGTTATCGGGAGGAAATACGGCGGATCGAATGGGGGTCACCTCTACCTTTTGCGGTTATAGCGGTGCGCTCCAACATCTTTCGCTTTTGGCTGTCACCAGCTGAATCACGCCTACTCTTCCCCTAGGGGCTGGCCCAAGTGGAAACCGAGTCGCATCTCATAGTCACCAGGCTGATTGCGTCCAGCGGCCAGCGCGGCCGCGAGTCTGCGTTTGGAGCCCGGCCAGTCAAAGGAGGCCAGATAGATCTCAAGGGAGGACATCATGTCCTCCGGCGACGGCAACGTGTATCGGTTGATCTGCTGCTTGACTGCCGCAATGGACTCCTTGTCGTATGAGGCGATCCGGCGAGCCAGTGTCTCCACCAAAGCGTCGAGGTCCTTGTCGGCGACAGTGCGGTTGACCCACCCGTACCGCTCAGCCAGTTCGCCCGAGTAGTCGTCGCTGGACAGCGCGACTTCCAAGGCCCGGGCCCGGCCCATCAAACGAGGAAGGTGCTCTAAGCCACCCCCACCGGGCAGGTTTCCGCTAGCGGTTTCAGGCTGGCCGAAGAGCGCCCGTTCGCTGGCAAAACGCATGTCCATCGCCTGGATGAGCTCACTGCCGATTCCGCGGACCCGGCCCCGAACTTTGGCGATCGACACCACAGGCAAGCGCGAGAGGCGCGTGCTGGTGTCGATCACCAGCGGGAACCCGGTCACCCCAAGGCCCTTAGGAGTCTCCGCCACGCGAGACGTGTCGTAGTGGTTCAAGAAGTAGTCCGGATTGGCCGACTCGAACAGCACGACCCGCAGCTCACTCGCCGTTGCCATCTGATCGATCAACTCGGGCAGCTCGACGAGGATTTCCGGCGTCACCAAATTGATCGGCGGGTTGTTGAATGTGACCCGCCAGAGACACTCGTTTTCGACGACGACTGAAAAATGAGTCCACTGTTCCACTTCATCCCGCTTCCTCTGAGATGGGTGGGACGACCGTACGACCGTACGCCCGTTGCCTGTAGGTGAGATGGCGAGATGATCAGTTGTTGGCGGCGGACGGGCTATCAACCTGAGCTGACCCGACCAACCTATTTTCTGGCCGCCGACTTGCTCCCCTCAATTGCCGCATCCGCGCTCACCGACCACAGCACCTCGAAAAAGTTGCGCTGCATTTCGGCATACTCTTGACTCTCGATCACCATCGCGAACGTTTCCCTCGCAGAGGACAGCGACACCACTTCATGTGTCCCGATGATCTCGGTCATGGTGAACTCGTAGGCAACAGGTGCATGCTTAACGATCCGGAAATCCCTTGCACTGGTGAGCCATCCGCCGGGCCAATCGTGATCTCGGGTCCGGATAACGCGTAACACCAACTCCCGCTCGCGGCGACCTGCGATGTACTCCCCCATTGCTGCCTCGCCGGGCACGGTCATCAGATCCCTCATCGAGAGAATTCCACAGATCGGTGAGGTCCAGCCCAACGTTTCGAATAGCGCGGATCGGATTCCGGCAGCACCTTCGAGGTAGCGCACCTTCGGGCGGGCGCGGCTTTCGGAGAACAGTGCACGCAGTTGGGGCACAACGTCATCCAGCACCCGCCTTCGATTAGCCCACTCCTGCAACAGCTGGATCGGGTCGCTGGCCACGAGATGGCTCTGGCTACGCAGATCCCCACGCTCGCCTGGCTCGGATTCGACTCGAGCCAACAGTCCACGATCCTGTAGTCGTCGCGCGATGTCATAGCCGCCGGTGCGACTGACGTTTGCCTCACGTGCCGCCTCCGCAACTGTCGCGCGTCCCCGCCGCAGAACCGCAAGGTAGAAGTGCGCATCCTTGGGATCGAGCCCAGCCTCCACGAGTTCCTGCCACATCTTTCAGCCTCCCGACTGTTGTCGAAAACCGTCGACACTCTCTCCGTTGACCGGCTGTGAACTGTGTCCCTATCGTCCATAAATAGCCAGATCATCACTGTCAAAGAGCGTCGCATCTTTCCGACACTTTTAACAAGGACGTAACCCACATGACGAATGACCGCCTGCCCGTAGTGCGGGTAGCTGCCGTCCAGGCGGCACCCGTGTTTCTCGACAGAGACAAAACGCTCGACAAGCTCGAATCCTTGGTGGCCGATGCCGCAGCACAAGGAGCCGAGCTCGTCGTGTTCGGAGAAACCTTTGTATCCGGGTTCCCGATCTGGGGCGCTGTTCTGGCTCCAGTGGACCAGCACGAGTTGCACCTACGACTCTTCGAGTCGGCTATCACGGTTCCCGGACCCCATGCCCAACGACTCGGACGCGTCGCGGCGCGCCACGGCGTGGTGCTCTCCGTCGGCGTCAACGAACGCGCCAGCCACAGCGTCGGACAGATCTTCAATTCCAACTTGATCTTTGACCGTCGCGGCAACCTGGTGAACCACCGGCGCAAACTCGTCGGCACCTGGCATGAACGACTCACCTGGTCCCATGGCGACGCCTACCACCTCGAGCCAGTCGACCTCGATGGCTGGTTCCTGGGGGCACTGATCTGCGGTGAGAACACCAACACGTTGGCGAGATACACACTGCTAGCTCAGGGCGAACGGCTCCACATCGCCACCTACCCTCCCGCCTGGCCCTTCGACCAACGTACCGATACCCCCGAGTACGACCTGGCGGAAAGTATCCGATTACGCAGTGCCGCACACAGTTTCGAAGGAAAGGTGTTCACCGTCGTGGCCGCCACCGCGCTGGACCAATCGGCCATCGACGCCGTCGCCAAGGGTGACGAGCGGATCGACCGTCTACTGAGGGCCACTCCCACCGTATCGATGGTGGTTGGTCCCCGCGGCGACATCATCGCCCGCCCGCCAGAAGGCGAGGAAGGCATTGTCACCGCCACGGTCGACCTTCACGAGGAGATCGTGCTCAAGCGCGCACACGACATCGTCGGCACATACAACCGTTTCGACATTTTCGATCTTCGCGTCGACAAGACGCGGCGACCTCCCATCACGATGACCGAAAACACATCGTTGGACTCGGAGCGCGCATGGCCGCGGACCGAGGCAGCCATCTCGAGCCGGGACGAGGTACCCACAGATGTTTTCTGAGACCGCCGTCCGGGGAACCGACACGACCGACCTCGAGACTCAGCGCACCAACGACCCCGAGTACCGAGCGAAAGGCCGTAAAGCGTTGCGCGCGGCCATCGCTGGATTCTTCGTCGATATGTACGACGTGTACCTTCCGGTCATCGCCCTGGCGCCCGCGATCGCGTTCTTCATGCCTGCCGATGCATCCAAGACCGAAGCGGCAACCCTGACGGCGATGATCTTCGCGGTCTCCCTCATCGGCCGGCCCCTGGGATCCATCATTTTCGGGATCCTCGGCGATCGCGTGGGACGGCGCAAGACCACGGTATGGGTAGCTGGCGGCTTCACGATCTGCACCGGGCTCATCGCCCTGCTCCCTGGCTATGCAACTGCGGGGTGGTGGGCGGCCGGGGCGCTGATCTTCCTGCGACTTATCGACGGGATATTCCTCGGCGGCGAATACACCGCGGCCAACCCGTTGGCGATGGAGTACGCACCTCGCCACCGCCGAGGACTCTACGGGGCACTGCTCAACATCGGTTATCCCGCTGCCCTTGGGTTCATGACGCTGCTGACGATCGGGATTCTGTGGGTGCTGCCTGCTGGGGATGCCGACTCTGCGTACAGCGTGTGGGGCTGGCGTATCCCCTTCGGCATCGGTTTCGTGATCTCCGCGATGGTGTTCGTGCACTACCTGAGATCGGTTCCCGAATCTGAACTTTGGGCCAAAACATCGAACGTCGGAAATCCCCTGCGGGCCCTATTCTCAGGTGCCAACCTCCGCAATTTTGCGGTGGCATCTATCACCTCAACGGGTGCCTGGCTCATCCTCGATGGCACCATCGGCGTCTTCTCCAGCCATTTCAAGCGACTCGGCACGGCAACCGGGATCGTGAACGCGACAGTGCTCGTGTCTGCGGTCGTGGCTATTGCCCTCTTTCCGTTGATCGGCGCCGCTGGACAACGCTATGGCAGACGCCGCGTCTTCATGACCATCGCCCTGTTCAACGTCGTGCCCGGTCCCATCGCCTTCGCGGTGGCGATCGATAACCACACGAGCTCCGCAGTCGTAATCGCCGGGGCCGCAATGGCAATCGTCGGTGGGCTGGTCGTCTTCGCAATGATCACCGCCTACATCATGGAAATGTTCCCGACCGAAGTGCGCTCGTCCGGATACGGCATCGCCTACAGCCTGCCTAGCGTCCTGCCCGCCTTCTACCCGTACTACATGTTGTGGCTCGGAACCACCATGAGCTACGACTTCACCCCCCTGGTCATTCTCGTCGCGGGCGGCGCGCTCCTTTTCATCGGATCGTTCATCAGCAAGGATCTTCGCCATGTCCACCTGTGAACACAGCATCATCACACCCGAACGAGTTCCCTTCGGTGTTGCGGTTCTTGGTGGGCCGAGCACAGTGGTCGACATAGGCGGTCAGCGGCTCATCTGCGACCCCACTTTCGATCCCCCCACCAACTACGGATACCTCGAGAAGCTCGCCGGACCAGCCGTCGACGAGTCGGCGGTCGGTGAGGTCGAAGTTGCACTCGTCAGCCATGATTCGCATCCCGACAACCTCGATGCCGCCGGCCGGACCTTCGCCCTGAGCGCCCCCGTGGTGCTCACCACGGGAACCGCGGTCACCCGCCTCGGCCCACCGTCGGTGCCGCTCGACCCCTGGACGACGTGGACCTCTCCCGACGGGAATCTTCAAGTCACCGGGGTGCCTGCCCAGCACGGTCCCGCCGATGGCGAACTCAACGACGAAGGCTTTGTCAACTGTGAGGTCGTCGGATTCGTCATCGAGGCAGCGGGCAGCCCCACCACCTACATCAGTGGAGACAACGCGTCCCTTGAGATCGTTCGTGAGATCCGGGAGCGTTTCCGGCAAGTCGACTGCGCCGTCCTTTTCGCCGGGTCTGCCTCCGTCCCCACCAAGTTTGGTGGACGTCCGCTGAGCCTCACCGCCGAGCGGGCGGCCGCCGCGGCGGAGGTCCTTGGTTCACCCCATGTGGTGGTCGCCCATCAAGACGGTTGGCGACATTTCACTCAGGGGCCCGCGGACACACGTGCGGCCTTTGACGCAGCAGGCATCTCAAGCAGGCTCTGCAACGCACCGCTCGGCCACTGGTGCAGCCCGACGTTCTAACCTTTCCGCCGGCCTCTACAGCCAGCCCGGCACCACGAGCAGCAGCCACGCGAGTAGCGGTCCGACGGCGACGACAACCGCGGCGTACGCGAGCATCTGGCGATAGAAGCGGTCCCTGTCGATATCCGCCGGGGCGTTGGCCAGAATCAGGGCGCCGTTGGTGGAGAACGGACTCACGTCGACGATCGTGGTCGCCACTGCCAGGGCCGCCACCATTCCGATCGGGCTCACCTCCCCCTGCTGCAGGAACGGCACCGCGAGCGGAATCGCGACTCCGAGGATGCCCACCGACGAGGCGAACGCCGAAAGCACGCCGCCGAGGTAGCAGAGCAACAGCGCCACCACGAGTGCCGCGCCGATGGCGATGATCCGTTCGCTGACGTAATCGACGGTGCCGGCCGCCTGCAGCACGCCAACGTAGGTGATCACACCGCAGATGAGAAGGACCGTCGACCAACTGATTTGGCCGATGGCGTCCTTGCGCTTTGGCGCGGCCAATCGCAGTACGACGGCGATCGCGATCGCCAGGAATCCGACGTCGAGCTCGAAGGCCACCGACCCGACTGCAAGGACCACCAACCCGACAAGGGTCAGAACCTGCTCGTAGCCGACCGCCACTCGCTCGGGGGCGTCCACGGATGAACGTTGTGAGCTGGTGCTCGCCATGCCCGGTGCACTCGCGGCGCCAGGGCCGTCGTGACTCACCCGCTGGTCGCTTTCGGCGTCGTCGGCGGTGACGGCGACCCGCTCCCCGACCAACTGACGCCCGCCGAGCAGTAGATAGATCCCGACTGCCACCACGATGTTGATCACCATCGGAGTAAGGAACAGCGTCGTCGGGCTGCTGGGCAGGCCCTCGTTGACCATCGTCTCGTTGACGAACGCGCCGTACACGCTGATCGGCGAGAACGCGCCGCCGAGCGCGCCGTGGACGACCATCATGCCCATCAGCAGGAGATTGACCCCATACCGGCGGGCGAAGGGCATGGCCAGCGGGGCCACGATCGCCACCGCGAACAATGCGCCGATCGACGACAGAAGCAACGTGAGGAAGAAGAAGATCCACGGCACGGCCGCGAGCCGTCCGCGGACCAGGCGCATGCACCACTGCACCAGAAGATCGACGGTGCCGTTGTTCTGAGCCAATGCGAACAGGTAGGTCAATCCAACGAGCAACACGAATAGATCGCCGGGAAAGCCACCTGATATCTCGCCGTCGCCGGGGACACCGAGGATGATCTCGTCGACGGAGAGCCCCACGGCCATGGTGCCGACGAAGAAGGCGGCAGCAAGGGCCAGGGCCCCGAGGTTGACCGGCAGCGTCGTGGCGATCACGAACAGCAGAACCAGGACGATGATCGAGAGAATCTCGGGGCTCATGGCTCCCCCTCAAGGGTCGGCGATGGCGCTGGGGGTGCAGGTGCTCCGGTCGGTTACCCGCTTCGGTGCGTGCCTACGCCTGCCCGCGGAGCTGCCGGAGCAGTCCCCCAGCGGCAAGGGTCTCCCGTTCGCCCGCGCTGAGTTCCAGCCGCAGCCGGACCGGCTCGCCGCCGTCGACCTGCGCGGTGAGCTCTTCGCCGCCCGAGAGCACCGCTTCGCGTACCCCGTCCACCTGCCACCGGTCCCCGACGCCGACCCGCCCGCGCTCCGCGTCGTCCACGAACAGCATCGGGACGATTCCCTGCGCGATGAGGTTGCGCCGATGGATGCGCGCGAAACTCGCCGCGACCACCATGGGCACACCGAGGTGCAGGGGCGCCAGCGCGGCCTGCTCGCGCGACGAGCCCTGGCCGTAGTTGTGCCCGCCGACGACGATGCCGCCGCCCCACTCGGTGATCCGGGAATGGAAGTCGGGATCGATCCGCCGGAATAGGTAGCGGGCGCAGGCCTCGATGTCCGACCAGAACGACATGCCGATCGCCCCGTCAGGAGCCATGTCGCCGGTCGAGACGTCGTCGCCGACGACGATCGCGACGCGCCCCTCGACACGTTCAGGGCACGGTCCGGGCAGCGGTGGGGCGATGAGCGTCGGCCCGCGGACAACCTCAGAGGTGCGAGCCTCCTCGGGCGGCAGGGGGTGGGCGATGTGACGGTCCACGATCGACGGGTCAGCCTCGGCGGGCGGCGTGACGGGCGGCGGCGCTCCGAGGGTGCGTGGGTCGGTGATCGCCCCGGTGAGCGCGGTGGCTGCTGCTGTCGATGGCGAGCACAAGTACACGCGGTCCTCGGCGGTGCCGCTGCGGCCGGGGAAGTTTCGGTTGAACGTTCGTACCGACGCCTCGCCGTTGATCGGGGCCTGCCCGATGCCAATACAGGGCCCGCAGACCGGCTCCAGCATGCGGGCACCGGCCGTCACGAGCTGACGGTAGACGCCGCTGCGCCCGATCGTGTCGAGGATCTGCCGCGACCCTGGGGTGACCGTGACGGCGACGTCGGGGTGCACCGATCTGTCGGCGAGGACGGCGGCCACCGTGGCGAGGTCGTCGTACGAGGAGTTCACCGAGGAGCCGATGCACACCTGAACCGCCCGCGTGCCGGCGACATCGGCGACCGTGACGACGTTGCCGGGCGATTGCGGCACCGCGATGAGCGGCTGCAGTGCGGCGAGGTCGATCTCTTCGCGCTCGTCGTAGCCGGCGCCGTCCTCGGCGTGCAACTCGATCCACTCGTCAGCGCGCTGTTGGGCGGTCAGCCACTCGCGCACCCGCTCGTCGCTTGGGAACACCGCACCTGTCGCGCCTGTCTCGACGATCATGTTGCAGATCGTGGCGCGTTCGGTGACCGACAGTGTGGCCACGCCTTCGCCGGTGAACTCGAAGACCGCGCCCGTGCCGCCGCGCACTCCATGTCGGCGCAGCAGTTCCAGGATGATGTCCTTGGCCTCCACCCAGTCGGGCAGTCGTCCCGACAGCGCGACCTCGACGACGCGCGGCGCGCCAAGCTGGTAGCCGTGGCCGGCCATCGCGACGGCGACGTCGAGGCCGCCGGCGCCGGTCGCGAACATCCCAACGGCACCGGCCATCGTCGAGTGTGAATCGGCGCCGACGAGTAGCGCGCCGGGCCGGGCGAACCGCTCCAGATGCACGTAGTGCGAGATGCCGTTTCCGGGCGGTGAGTAGCGCACGCCATAGCGGCGGCAGAACGAGCGCAAGTAATGGTGTTCGGCCATGTTGCGTTCGTCGATCTGCAGCACGTTGTGATCGACGTAGAGGACGGCGAGCGGCACCGCGACCCGGTCGACCCCGAGCGCCTCGAACTGCATGGCGCACATGGAGCCGGTGGCGTCCTCGATGAGAACCTGGTCGACGTCGACGACAAGATCGGCGCCGGGTTCGAGCGTGCCAGCCCTGCGATGTGCGGCGAGGAGGACGCGCGTGAGGTTCTCGGGCATCTCGCAGTCTCTTCCATAGAGTCAGCCGGTGCCGAGTCTACGGTCTACCCTGGCGAACTCGCCGATCGCACCAGGTCTCCGTTGAGTGCGATATCCGCGCATCGGCCCACCTGCCGACTGAAGACGAGCTCAGCTTCGCCCGGCAACAAATGGGATATGCAGGAAACGAATATGCAGGGTTACCAGTAAAGCTCGCCGTGTTCATCAGATGAATCACTCCGGACAAACCCCACTGCTCGCCAGCCGTTCAGCGGCAAAGCTGGATAGTAGCGGTGTGGCTCGGCGAGCCCCCTAGGCCACGAATTCCCTTCCGCGGCAAGTTGATTGATGGTGGGATTGTCAAGGCTTCGGACTCGTCCACGGTGCCGTCGATCAATCCAGCGACGAAGTGACTTTCCGTTCAGAGTCGATTGTGGTAGAAATCACCTGTTGGTCAAAGTGTTAGTCCATTCACATTGATGTGCTGAGGAGTAACCCATGAGGAAGCATCTGGCCACCTACGTGGTCGCAACCCTGGCGTTGCTGATCGCGGCCTGCGGCGGAAGTCCGACCGCCGGCACGCCAAAACCCGGTGCCACGCAGGCTCAACAGGTCTATGAGCAGATCAACGGCTTGTCCGGCGACGAGCGCACGAAGTCACTGCTCGATCTCGCCAAGAAGGAAGGCACCCTCTCCCTGTACACCTCCAACACCGACATGGACGACATCGTCAAGGCGTTCCAGGACAAGTACGGACTGCACGTCGAGACGTACCGCGCCAACTCTGAGACGGTGCTGCAGCGCGTCCTGCAGGAGGCCGGCTCCAACTATCAAGGCGCCGACCTCATCGATACCAACGCCGGCGAACTCAACGCCATGTGGCAGCAGCAATTGCTCTACCCGTACGAGGGCGCGTTGCGCGACAAGGTCCGCCCTGAGGGCCGCAAGGACGGGTGGACCGCGAATCGCTTCAACGCATTCGTGATGGGCTGGAACACCAACAAGGTCCCCGCAGGAACGGAGCCGCAGTCGCTGAAAGACCTCGCCGGACCGCAGTGGAAGGGCCGCGTCGCGTTGGAGCTCGGCAACGTCGACTGGTTCACCGCCATGTACAAGTACTACCAGTCTCACGGGATGTCAGACGACGACATCATGAACCTCTTCCACCAGCTGGCCGCGAATTCGAAGATCGTCCAGGGCCATACGGTGATGGGTGAACTGCTCGCCGCCGGCCAGTTCGATGTGGCGGCATCGATTTACTCGCACACCGTCGACAAGGCCGCGGAGAACGGAGCACAGGTCAGCTGGAAGCAGTACGGCAAGCCAGTGCAGCCGGTTGTGTTGCGGCCCAACGGTGCTGGACTGATGAAGTCCGCCAGGCATCCGGCCATGGCGATGCTCTTCATGGACTTCCTGCTCACCGACGGTCAGAAGGCAATCGTCGGCGCAAACCGCATTGGAGCGTTCCTGACTGCCGACGACCCGCTCGCCGGTGTGCAAACCATCTCAGTTCCCGAGGAGGAGCTGCTCAACAACTCGCAGAAGTGGAACGACCTCTACAAGAGCGTCACCGACGCTGGCGGTCAGGCGTAGTTACTGGTCGAAATGCCAGCGCCACACGGCGACGGGAAGGGCAGGACATGGCCTCAATACGACATCGAAGGCCTCGCACTTTCACGCGAAAAAGCGGCCTCATGTTTATGTCAACAGTCGATCGGATGGGATCGTCCTTTCGAAGTGACGACAGCCACTTCGTCGCCCCTGGAGCAGACGCTGTCAGATCGAATGACCGCTCACGCGTCCTCACCGCCTGCTGTGAGCGCTGATAGATCGGAAGGATGGCTACGAATGCACGACGAGGAACGATCACGAATTCCGTTTCGCGGCATGTTGATTGATGGCGAGATTGTCAAGGCATCGGATTCGGCCACGCTGCCGTCGATCAATCCGGCGACAGAACAGCAGATCGGAGAGATCCCTGACGCGACAGTCGAGGACGTCGACCGTGCCGTGCGGTCTGCGCGACATGCCTCCACCGGATGGAGCGAGACATCACCGTCCAAGCGCGCGTCTGGTTTGAACTCGTACGCCGATGTGCTCGTCGACCATGCTGACGAACTGGCGGCACTCGACGCCGTGGATGCGGGTCTACCGGTGAAGAGCATGCGTGCCGATGTCCTGAGCGCGGCCGCTGAAATTCGATACTTCGCAGGTCTGGCCGGAGAAACCAAAGGCCGGACATTCCCAAGTGGCCCCGGCGCCCTGACCTACACCGAGTTCGTTCCCTATGCGGTCGCCGCCAGGATCGTCCCGTTCAATCACCCCATCAAGTTCATCGCCGGCAAGGTCGCCTCGGCGCTGGCGGCGGGATGTCCGGTCGTGGCCAAGCCGGGTGAGCAGACATCGCTTTCGGCGTTGCGGTTGGCGGAATTGGTCCGGGATGTGTTCCCCGCCGGTGTGTTCAATCTGATCACGGGCACCGGTCGGCGCGCCGGGGAAGCCTTGGTCAGCCATCCGGAGGTTCCGCGGGTGGCGTTCACCGGCAGTGTCGCGACGGGCGCAAGAATCGCGCAGGCCGGGGCGGCGACGATCAAGCATGTCAGTCTCGAACTCGGCGGGAAGAATCCGATGATCGTCTTCCCGGACGTGGACGTGATGAAGGCAGCTGCGGCATCTGTGGCTGCGATGAACTTTGTCAGTGTGATGGGTCAGTCCTGCGGGTCTGCGTCGCGGGTGTTCGTACACGAAGACGTCTACGACGAGTTCGTCGCCGCACTGGCCGACGAACTGAGTCGATTGCGCGTTGGAGACCCGTTGGAGCCCGACACCGACATGGGCCCCATCGCATTTCGGGAGCACTACGAAAAGGTGACGGCGTTGATCGCGGCGGGCGTCGATGAAGGTGCCCATCTCGTGTACGGAGGTGGCCGCCCGTCGGGCTTCGCGGTCGGCTTCTTCCTTGAGCCAACGGTGTTTGCAGACGTGAAGATGAGCATGCGCATCGCGCGTGAAGAAATCTTCGGCCCGGTCGTCACCGTGCTGCGCTGGCGCGACTACGAGCAGATGATCGCCGAAGTGAACAGTCTCGAAGTCGGCCTGACCGGGAATGTCTGGACCCGAGACATTTCCACTGCTCTGCGCACGGCACGCAGGATCGAGTCGGGTTACATCTCGGTCAACGGGACCGGAAAACGTCCGGCCGGTGCGCCGTTTGGCGGATTCAAGACCAGTGGGATCGGCAAGGAGAGCTCGATCGACGAGCTCTTGAGCTACGGACGCGAGCAGTCGGTGACCGTAACCCTCTGAGTATCAACGAAAGGCAGGTGCGGGAACAGGACATGCGCCAAAGCGAAGTACCGCGTAACCGAACCGGTGCGGGAGCGGGGAGACCAACGGTAATCATCACCGGCGCGGCACACGGAATCGGTGCGGCTTACGCCAACCGACTCGTCAGCGACGGTTGGAATGTGGTGATCGCCGACCTGGACGGTGCTGCGGCTGAGGCCAAGGCCAAGGAACTGGTCGGCAGTGGCGGTAGGGCGCTGGCCTGCCGCGCGGATATCTCCGACGAGCAGGACATCACTAGCCTCATTGAGGCGACCATCGACAAGTTCGGTGCGATAGCAGGTCTTGTCAACAACGCCGCGGTGTTCTCGGTGGTGCCGATGTCGCGCGCACCCTATGACGATATCCCGTTGGATGAATGGGATCTCATGCTGAGGGTCAACGTCCGCGGAACTTGGCAGATGTCGCGCGCGGCACTGGTGAGTATGAAGGAAAACGGCTACGGCAAGATTGTCAACATCAGTTCCGGGACGGCCCTGAAAGGCTCTGCCAGCCGAATCCATTACGTGTCTTCGAAGGCGGCGATTCTCGGGTTGACGAAGACCTTGGCCCGCGAGGTCGGCCCCTTGGGCGTGACCGTGAACTGCGTGGCGCCGGGAAACACGCTGAGCGAGGAGTCCCCAGACGAATCGGCAATCAAACTCCGCCAGGCCCGTATCGCCGACCGGGCGCTACCGCGCGTGCAGGTGCCGGCCGACCTCGTCGGAGCAGTGAGCTTCTTCTTATCTCGCGACAGCGACTTCATCACGGGCCAGACCTTGGTGGTCGACGGCGGCGCGGTCATGCATTGATTTGACGTCGAGTTCTTACAAAAATGTTCCGACCACGATTGGAGAGCATGAGTCCAGAATTGAAGTATGGGAGCGATCTTGTCATCGATACGCTCAGACGAATCGGGATCGACTACGTGGCCATGAATCCCGGTGCCTCGTTTCGGGGGCTTCACGAGTCCCTCGTCAGTGCCGGTGACCCCCAGTTGATTCTGGCGCTTCATGAGAACACCGCAGTTGCGATCGCCGAAGGCTATGCCCGGTCGGCGGGGAAGCCGATGGCCGTGTTCATCCACAATCTGGTGGGCATCCAGAACGGTGCGATGGGCATCTTCAACGCCTGGGCCGACCAAGTTCCGGTCATTATCGTCGGGGGATCCGGCCCTGCGGACGCAGCGATGCGGCGGCCGTGGATCGACTGGATGCACAGTGCGAGATCGCAGGCCCTGGTTGCGCGGAACTTTTTGAAGTGGGACGACGAACCGGCAAGCCTCGCTGCATTACAGGACAGCCTCGTACGGGCCGCAAGGATCGCCACTACAGCGCCTCAAGGACCGTGCTACGTCTCGGTGGACGTCCTGCTTCAGGAAGCCGAGACGACCAGCGAACTGACTGCGCGTCAGGAGACGCTCCCGAACGCCCGTCTCAGCACGTCCTTTACCGTGCCGAACGCCACATTGGAGCGAATCGTGGACAAGCTCGTCGCGGCGAGCAACCCGGTTATCATCGCCGACGCCACGGGCCGAACACCCGAGGCCTACGACAGTCTCGTGCGCCTGGCCGAATCGCTGGCTGTCCCGGTTGTGGACCTCGGCGCACGGCTCAACTTCCCTACTGGTCACTGGGCCGACGCTACAGAGCACAGGAAGACGCTTCTTCAAAATGCCGATGTCGTTCTTGCACTCGATATTCGAGACGTCAATTTCGGAATCAGTGAGGTCGACCACGAATCCCACGGGCATACCACCCTGACTAATCCACACGCCGACGTGATTCACATCAGCACGAATCAACTTATGCTGCGTGGGTTTATGGATCACAGCAGCCCGACGCCAAGCTCGGTTGAGGAACTGATCGCTGACACCTCGGTAGTACTCCCGCAACTCGCCGAGCTTGCAGCCGATCGTGCCGCGGAGTGCGCGGATCGCCGCGATCTGCTGCGTGCCGCTGCTGTCCGCATGCCCGCTCGCCGCCGCGCGCCGGCCGGCGGCGCAATCTCCAAGCGTGACCTGAGCGCAGCCGTCTTCAACGCGGTCGACGCTTCCGGCCCCTGGCAAGTCGCAAACGGACTACGAGGAGCGGTCAGGTCTGAGTGGTCGCTCGAACGGTTCAACGCACACCTCGGTCGCAATGTGGGTGGTGGGCTCGGGTATGGCATCGGCCTGTCGATCGGAGCAGCGCTGGCACACAGAGGCGACGACACACTCATCGTGAATCTTCAGAACGATGGAGACCTCATGTACGCCGCTTCAGGGCTCTGGACCGCAGCGAAGTACGAGCTGCCAATTCTGACAGTGGTGGTCAACAACCGACAATACGGTCAGGACCACATGCATCAGGCGCTCACGGCCAGGAAGCGCGGCCGGCCGCTCGAGCATGCCGAAGTAGGAATCGATCTCAAGGATCCCAACATCGACTTCGCGAGTCTGGCAACCTCGCAGGGCGTGGAAGGCATTGGGCCGATTACAGATTGGAGCGAACTAGAGTCCGCGCTTGCACGCGCGGTAAAGGCCATAAAAGCGGATCGCCGGCCCGTCTTGGTCGATGTGCTCGTCTCGTAGCCGAGGCACGCTCACCCGACCTCGCCCGCCTGCTCGCCAACGCGGGCCTCAGCCCGCACACGGTAGCCCGAGCGTCACAGATCTCCACTGCGCGGCGGCCGACCGACCGTTCTATCTATTTACTTGGGAGGTTAGCCATGACGACAACCAGCCACGACGGCGGCATGATGAAAGCCCGCACCACCCGCGAGGTCCTGGACTGCTACAACGAAGCATTCCGCCTCCACGATCCGACGCTCCTAGACGATGTGGTCGCAGACGACCGCGTCATCGAGGACACGAGCCCGGCCCCGGACGGAATGCGCCGTGAGGGAGGTCGAGCCTGTCTGGCCAGATGGTCCGAACTCGCCGCGGACCGCGCTCTCGAGTTCACGCCGGAGGCAGCCGAGATCCACGGAGATCTCGCAGTCCAACCGTGGCTTCTGCGGTGGGGAAACGGTGAGAACGACCGCGTCCGAGGCGTGAACCTCATCCGCATCCGCGACGGCCGGATCGTCGAGGCGCGCGGCTACGTGAAGGCCTGATGTGGATGAGCGGCTGTGAAAATACCAACCGCTCCGTCTAGATGGGAGCAACGCTGAAGCGTCGGTTTGCCAGGCTCGGATTCTTGAGTCGGACGGACTCGATGCGTTCGCGTGAAATGGTGGTGACCGCTACGCCCGGAGCCTCGCCAGCCGAGGCGGCCACTACGCCCATCGGGTCGATGACCATGCTTTGCCCGGTGCACTCAGGGCCCGTTTGTCCACACACGATGGCGTACGCGGTGTTCTCGATGGCCCGCGCGCGGGACAGGGTGATCCAGTGATCCTCCTTGGCCGGCCCGACGACCCAGGCCGCTGGAATGACCAACACATCGCTGCCAGCGTCAATGAGCGCTCGTGACAACTCCGGAAAACGCAGGTCATAACACGTCATGATGCCGAAGGTCAGTCCCCCAAGCCTGATCGTCAGTGGATCGAAATTGGCGGCTTGGACTCGGTCCGACTCCTTGTATCCGAACGCATCGTAGAGATGCACCTTGCGGTAAAAGCCGATTCGTTCACCGTCCGGGCCGAACGCGACGACCGTGTTGGACGCCTTGTGGGAGTCGTCGAGAACTTCCGTCATTCCTACGATGACGGCAATGTTGTGTTCCTTGGCCGACTGCGCCACGCCCGCCGCGAAGGGTCCGTCGAGGGATTCCCGTTCAGCCGAGATATCAGCCGTTGCATCAGGATTGGAGTACATGGAGTTCTCGGGGAGCACGACCAGTTCGGCGCCCGCCTCGCCCGCCTCTGAGATGAGGCGCTGAACCTCGGACAGGTTCTTGACTTTGTCGACGGTGGCGCCGAATTGCGCGACGCTCACTCGGATAGACATGTTGGGCATCACCTTTCAGTGCGGGTTGACTCGGAGAAGAGCTTGGCGGCACCTGAGATGTCGGAGATTCGTCCTCCATCGGCGATGGCTCGCCGTGCGGGAATCTCGGCGTCTTCCTTCGATTTGAGAAGCCTCGCGATGTCGAGGGCTTCGTCTGGCTTGAGGACGGCGACCCCGTCGGAGTCGGCGAAGATCACATCGCCCGGCAGCACGACCACCCCACCCACTGACACGGGAACGTTGATGCTCCCCTCGACGCCGGCAATGCGTGTCGTGTGCGCGGCAATCCCCCGCGAGAAGGCGGGGAAACCGTAGCCAGTCATCTCGTCGATATCGTTGATCTGTCCGTCGATCACCGCTCCGACGGCACCCCGCGTCTTCGCCGTGAACGAGACGAGGCCGCCAAAGCAGGAGCGCTGTTCGTCACCGCTCTGCTCAACGACGAGCACGTCGCCGGGACGCAGGTCGTCCGCGGCCACGTGAAGCGCCGTCGAGTCGAGATGCGGAAGTCGAACTGTGACCGCGACTCCCACGAACTTCAGCGGCCGCATATTGGGAACGAGTCCGCGAGGGAAGCCGTAATCCCGAAGGTGGCCGAGGGTGGACGTGCACACCTGGGAGAGAGCCTCCACGACCTCGCCATCAATAGAGGGCGCGGAAGGGTTACGCATGAACATGAAGCACCGATTTCTGTGAGTTGTTTATCTTTTCGGTCATCGAAGCACCCGCCGTAGCCCCATCACTCGTTCGATGATCACGACAAACACGATGCTTATCGCGATGAGGACGACGGAAAGCGCGGCAATCTGTGGATCGGTTCGGGTTTCGACGTAATGGAAGATCTCCACGGGCAGGGTCGTTGCCCGCGGTCCGACGACGAAAAGCGATATGACGGCTTCGTCGAAGGAGATCAGGAAGGCGATCACTGCACCGGCCAGCACGCCGGGGGCAATCAACGGAAGCGTGACACGACGGAACGTTGTCCACGCAGAAGCACCGAGCGTCCTCGCCGCCTCCTCACACGAGCGATTGAGCGTGAGCAGGCTCATCGACGTGGTCCGGATGACGTACGGGACCGTGATGGACAAGTGCGCGATGATCAAGCCCGCGTAGGTGCCGGTGACTCGAAGAGGCGCAAGGACGAGTAGCAGCGCCAACCCGAGCACGATGGCCGGCACCAGTAGAGGCGAAAGGAAGAACCCCGACAGGGCGTCCCTGCCGCGGAAATCGTAACGGGTGATGGCCAATGCGACCGGCACGCCGACAAGCAGTGCCAGCGCTGCCACCCCGCCCGCGGTGATGAGGCTGACCTTGAACCCGGTGATGAACTCCTGGTTCTGCGCCAACCTCTCATACCACTGCAGGCTGAATCCCTTTGGCGGGAAGGCCATATTCGATTGACTGTCGAATGAAATGCCCAACACCACAAGGATGGGTGCCAAGAGGAAGAGATAGAGGACGGTTACCAGGATTCGGTTTGGCCAGCCTCGAAAAGTTGATCGCATGTCACCGTCCCCTATTGCGCTTCGATACGTCGCAGGGCGCGCTGGTAGACCACGATCACCATCCCGAAAAGGGCGAGCAAGATGAAGGAGATCGCAGCGGCGAAGGGCCAGTTGAGTGTTGCCGTGGCCTGGTCATAGATCTCGGTGGCAAGCAGGAACACCTTGCCGCCACCGACCAGGCGTGGGGTGATGAAGGAGCTAATGGTCAGGACGAAGACGAGCAACGCCCCTGTGAGGACCCCTGGCATGCTCAGCGGCCAGACGACCCGCCAGAAGACTTTCCATCGATTGGCGCCAAGACTGGCTGCGGCATGTTCTAGCTCCGTGCTGAACCGACCGAAGCCCGCCAGCAGCGCGAGGATCATGTAGGGCATCATTATCTCAACCAATGAGATGTACACGCCCACACTGTTATTGATCAGGGCAAGTGGCCGGTCCGTCAGCCCTGTGAAAAGAAGCGTCTGGTTCACCACTCCCTGGTTGCCGAGCAGGACTATCCACCCGTATGTGCGCACGACGGAACTCGTAAGCAGGGGCGCGATGGCCAAGGCGACAAGCACGCCCTTGAACCGTGATTCCGTCCGCACGAGAAACAGGGCGATGGGATACGACACGAGGATCGTGAAGAAGGTCACGACCAACCCCAGCACTAGCGTATCCCAGGCCATCGCCCAGTAATAGCCGTCAGTGAGGAACTGGGCGTAGGAGTCCAACGAGATGGTGTTCTCGATTACGCCCGACGAGTCGCCGGTGTTGAGGCTCATTCGAAACAGGTAGATCAAGGGCAGGACGAACGACACGAGCAGACCGAGCACGCCCGGGATCGTCAGCGCGAGAACGCTTCCGGATATTCGCCGTTTGGGCTTTACCTTTGGGGCGTCTATCCCCTCGGCGGGTCCCTTCTCAATAGTGACGGTCATCAGCCCGACTTCTCCTTCAGCACAACGGCATCCGTTGTCCGCCATGAGATGCGCACGGGCGTTCCGGGCTTCAGGTGGGGATCACCGGTGGAGACCGACTGGATGCTGGCAGTTCGGCTGCCCAGTTGGACGGTGTATTCGACGGAGTCGCCGACGTAGACCATCGACTCGATCTGACCGTGCGCGTGGGGCGGCTCGCATTGTTCAAGTTCCATCCGGTGCGGCCGGACCATGAGTTTTCCTGGACCGAGCTGCCGGTGGTCATCGACTGCCGTCATCGCACCCAACTTTTCGAGCTGTACTGTGGCGACGCCTTGGCTGGTCTCGGTGATGGTGCCTTCGAAAATGTTCGCGCGACCGATGAAGTTTGCAACGAACGGGTTTGCCGGGTGCTCATAGATCTCTTCCGGCGTACCGACCTGTTCGATGTTCCCCTCTGACATCACTGCGATCCGGTCGGATGTCGCGAGTGCTTCGTCTTGGTCGTGCGTCACGAAGACAGTGGTAATCCCGATCTTCTGCTGGATCGAGCGGATCTCGTCACGCATGGTGTCCCGAAGTTTCGCGTCGAGATTGGAAAGGGGCTCGTCCAACAGCAGCACCTTTGGCTCGACGACCAGTGCCCGGGCCAACGCCACGCGCTGCTGCTGACCACCCGACAGCTGCTTGATCCGTCGCTTCTTGAGATGACCGAGCTGGACGAGATCGAGCACTTCCCCGACCCGCCTCTTGACGTCGCTTTTGGAGATTTTGCGCATGTTCAAGCCGAACGCAATGTTCTCCTCCACGTCGAGGTGGGGAAAGAGTGCGTAGTTCTGGAACACCAAGCCCATCCCCCGCTGGTGGACGGGCGTGTGGGTTAACTCCTTGCCGTCCAAGTCGATCCGACCGCTGGAGGGTTCGATGAGACCCGCAACAAGGCGAAGCGCGGTGGTCTTGCCACAGCCCGAGGGGCCAAGCAGGGAGATGAACTCACCCCTTTTGACGCCGATGGAGAGTTGGGAAACGGCTGGCCGGTCTGTGCCGGGGTAGCGCTTGACGATGTCCGTGAGTTGCAGATAGGCGTCGCTCATGCGCCTGCCCCCTCATCCTCCCGCGAGGATCTGCCGACGCCAGACCTGCGTCCAGTCCTCGCGGTTCGTCGCGACAGCGGTCCAGTCGACGTCGAGTACGTTGTCGATCTTCTCCGGATCGGCCGATGTGCGTTTGAGCGCCTCAGGGGCGGGTTGCGCCTTGGTGTTGGTAGGCGCGTAGTACATGGTCTCGGTGAAATTCGACTGGGTCTGGGGATCCAGCGCGTAGTTGATGAAGGTTTGCGCTGCCTCGGGAGATGGCGCGTTCTTCACCAGGTTGATCGTGTTGATCTGGAAGATCGTCTGGTCGTCGGGGATCGCGACTTTCATCGCGCCCTTACTCTCGTCGGCGTAGAACTGAGCCCGCGCGTTCCAGGCAATCGCAAGGTCGGCGGTGCCGGACTGGACGAGGGTGTATTGGTCGGGCTGAGGGTCCCAGGTCTGCACACTGGGCGCCAGTTCCTGAAGCCGCGCCACACCAGGTTCGACGGACTCGGTGTAGTCGGCGCCGGCTTTCGCGTTCTCGATGAGCATCAAGCCGGTTCCCTGAATGTCCGGGTGGGACGGGACGATTACACGGCCCTTGTACTTTGGATCCCAGAGACTTTGCCACTGGGTCGGTGCGGGATTGACCTTGTCGTTGTAGATGAGCACCAGGCTGTCGAACGTGATGGCGGGACCGAAGTTGCCGTCGACCTGCCCGCGCTCGTCGATGTCCTTCATATTGGGGACCTTGGCCGGATCCAGCGGTTGGAGCAGGTCTGTCTTGTTCGCGGTGTCCGAGACCGATAGGTCCATGATCGATACGTCGATGGTCGGACTGCTCTTCTCACTTCGAAGTGATGCGAGGTTGTCTGCCGAGGTGCCGACACCCCGATACTCCACCTTGATGTTTGGGAATTTCTCCTGGAAGGGATCAATGACGGCCTTCTGAAAGTTGTCCTGAAAGATGCCGGAATACCCCTGAACCACAATGGATCCCGAGTCGGGACTGTCGTCGGCGACGGTTCCGCCGCCACAGCCGGCAACCGCCACCATCGCCCCGAGGGTTGCCGCGACGAGAAGGTTCTTGTTCATCGGTTTGCCTCTCCTTGTTCCATGCCTTGGGTCAGCAGTCGCATCTCGAGCTGCTGTTGTTCGATCTGGCGCTGGTATGACGTGTTGATATGGCGTGCCATGATGTGGACTGCCTTGTCGGCATCGCGGCTCTTGATGGCCGTGTGAAGGTCACGATGGTCGTCGTTCACGTGTTCCATGCCAAGGCGGGAGTGCGCCAGGTACCACAGACGGAGGGATCCGCAGTTCAATCGATCGACGGCTTCACTGAGAAACCGGTTGTCCGTGGCGCGTGCCACGGACAGATGGAAATAATGGTCAAGCTCGACGCTCTCGTACACGTCGTCTCGCTCGATCGCAGCGTCGATCTGGATGCAGATCTGCTCTAGCTCCGCGATCTGCGTCGCGCTGGCTCGCTGCGCAGCCTGACGCGCGACCGGCTCCTCCAGCAGGTGCCGGGCCTCATACAACCGGGCCAACTCCATCACCCGAATGCCGCGCACGTACGGCGTCCGATGCGGCGGATAGTTGATGAACTGCTCGTCCGACAGGCGTTTTATGGCCTCGCGCAACGGTGTACGACCGAAACCGAAGCGCTCGCCGAGCACAGCGTCCTCTAAGGGCAGATCCTCCGGGAGGTCTCCCACGACGATCGCTTTTCGCAGCGCGGCATAGGCCTGGTCGGTCTTGGTCGCGCCGTTCACCATGGGTACACCTTAGATATATTTGCGATACAGGGAAGGTATACCCGGCTGGAATGAGCGTCAAACGGTCCGAGAGCTCCTCGCGCTACGGCTTCGCCAATCGAAGCTGTTCACGCCAGATCGGAGCCGTGTCGGCGGCCGAGGTGCCGGGCGAAGAACCGAGCCGAGCTGTCGCGCTCGTATTCGGGCACTGGGTAGTGCCTACCCGAGTAGGCGTGCAGTGTTTTCTCTTTCGAGGCGAAGGCGTCGAACAACGCGATCCCGGCGGTGCGGTCGAATTCCTTGTCGTGCCATGGAATTTGGTACTCGACGGGGACGGTGATTCTTCGTGCCGCCTCGATCAGCGCGTCGTCCACGAAAACTCCGCCGAGGCTCAGGGCGGTGATTCGGGATTCGACCGCGGTCAACATCAGCCCGGTCACCACACCCAACGACACGCCCCCGTAGCCGATCGGCGCTTCGGCGCCGATCTCGGGCAGCGCCTGCAGGGCGTCCAGGGTCGCCTGCCATTCGGGCACCGCACGCTGGGCCAGTGACGTGGTGTAGTCGATGACGATCGCAGCGATCGGCTCACCTGCGGCCAGGGCCTGATGGATGGCTTCGGCCCACTGTTGATCCCGAAGGTTTCTCGGCCGATCACCGTGTCCGGGTGCGTCGATCGCGGCGACGGTGAAGCCGTAATTGGTGACGTTGTGCAGTGCACTGGCGACCAGTCCCGGCGCCTTCTTGTGCATGCCGCCGCTGTGCCCTGCCAGCAGCAGCGGTGAGCCGACGGTTCCGGATGTGGGCGACCAGAGCACGCCGGTGATCTCATCGAGAATGAAATGACGTTCGATGACACCGTTCGACGATGTCTCAGAGGAGAATTGCATGGTGTTGCCTTTCGGATTGCCGTGTTTCAGGCGCTCCCGGCGACACCTACGTCTATCGCTCGACCGTGAACACGAGTGGGAGCACCCACATGGTTACTGCGTTCATGGGTCTCACCTCCTGGCGTGTTGTCACGGGTCTGGCGCACGCTATCAACCCGAACCGAATCCGGTCCAACCATTTTTCCGCCCACCGAGGCGGCTCTCCTGAATCACCTATTCCATCTTTATGTTTGGTTGGTTCGAATCCGATCCGCGGAGGGCACCGCCGAGAAACGCACGCGTCCGTTCATGCGCGGGATTGTCGATAACCTCGCGCGCCGGACCATGCTCTACCGCCATTCCGTCGTCGATGAACAACACATCGTCGGCCACATCGCGGGCAAAGCCAATCTCGTGTGTGACGATCAGCATCGTCATGCCTTGTTCGGCGAGCCCGCGCATCACTTCCAATACTTCGCCGACGAGCTCGGGATCGAGTGCCGACGTGGGCTCGTCGAACAGCAGCAGTTTCGGATCCATCGCCAAGGCGCGGGCGATAGCGACTCGCTGTTGCTGCCCACCACTGAGCTGACCGGGGTAGTAGCTCGCCCGGTCCGACAAGCCGACACGATCGAGCAATTCATGCGCTCGGGCCAGCGCGGCATCCCGTGGCGTTCGCTTTACCCACATGGGGCCTGCGGCCACGTTCTCTGCCGCGGTGCGGTGCGGGAACAGGTTGAACCGCTGAAACACCATCCCGATCGAAGATCGCTGCGCTGCAACGTATTTCTCTTTGAGCTCTTTGAATCGGCCGTGAACCGGCTCATAGCCCACCATGACACCATCAATGAGGACTTGTCCGGAGTCGACGGTTTCAAGGTGGTTGATGCAGCGCAGCAGGGTGCTCTTTCCGGATCCTGATGGTCCGATGAGGCAGGTGACCTGCCCGCGGTCGACGATCAGGGATATCCCCTTGATCACCGAAGTCGAGCCGTAGCTCTTGCGGATCTCCGTTAACTCGAGCAGTGGACTCATGCCCGCCTCCACGGAGGCGAGAACGCGCGCGGCAACCGGCCCATACCGCGGCTCGGTTGTACGCCTCGGGCGAAATGCCTTTCCAGAGCGCGTTGTCCGATCGTCGCGAGAGTCGTGAGGATGAGATACCAGATGCTGACCACCGTGAGCAGTTCCAGGATCAAGAAGTTCTTGGCGTAGATAGCCTGCGCATTTGTCAACAGGTCGCCGCCGGCGATCACCGAGACCAACGACGTGGCCTTGAGCAAGGTGATGAATTCGTTGCCGGCCGCGGGCAGGATCACTCGCGTCGCCTGCGGCAGGACGACTCGGCGCATGACCGCGAGTCGTCGCATGCCGAGGGAAAGGGCTGCCTCGGTCTGTCCCGGATCGACTGCCAGTAATCCACCTCTGATGATCTCCGCCATGTAGGCCGCTTCGTTGAGGGAGAAACCGAGCAGCGCGGCAACGAAGCCGCTCATGACGGTGTTGGTGGGGACCGAAAACAGGGTCGGCCCACCGGGAATGGTCAGGCTCATCGTCTTGAAGATGACGCCAAGGTTGAACCACATCACCAGCTGGACTATCTGCGGAGTGCCCCTGAACACCCAGACGTAGACATTGGCGATTCCACGGAACGCGTGCCCATCGCTGCGCTGCATCAGTGCAAGGACGACACCGAGGGCAATCGCTATCGCCATCGACACCACGGAGAGGAACACCGTCGTGCGCAATCCTCGGATGATTTCCGGATCGAACAAGTACTGCCCTATCGCGCCGTAGTCCAATGCTGGCGAGTTGGCGACGTTCGCGATCACCAGCGCGATACACGCGATGAGAGCGGCGGTGGCAGCCGCGCGGACGGGGTGATGCCTTCTGATCACCTTCATCGACGGTTTCGAAGCCTCCTCATTGCCCGGAGGCGCAAAGGCCGCGGGTCGGTCCTCATCGAGGATGTGGGTTGTGTCAGACATGTCACGGCCTCGCTAGATCGTGCCCGTGTTGATGACCGCCTTCGGCACCGTGCCGTTCGGTAGGCCCCAACCTTCGATGATCTGCTTGTAGAGCCCGGAGTCCATCAGTTGTTGGAGGGCAAGCTGAATGGCGTCACGAAGCTGGTCGTTTCCCTTGAGCACCGCTATTCCGGAGATGCTGGTGGCGTAGCTGTTGGGGTCACGCGCCAAGTCGTCAGAAGACTTGACGTACACGGCGATTGGTTCCTCGCCGAGAAACGCCGCCGCAGCTTTACCGCTTCGCACGGCAAGCAAGCATGCGGCGTTGTCCGGCAACGTCACCGCCTCGGTTGCGGGCTCGCCTTTGGCTTTGCATTGCTCATCCTGGGTGGTGAGCAGTCCGACTTGCGAGCTGCCTTGTGCGATGGCGATCGGCTTGCCGCAGATGCTGTCGAGGTTTGTGATGTTCTCCGGATTCTCCTTCGAGAACACCAAGGTGCTGCCGCCGACGTAGTAATCGATGAAGTCCAGCTGCTTCTGCCGTTCGATGGTGTCGGCCATCGGGCTGACCGCGGTATCCCAGCGATCCGATTGCAGTCCAGGAATGAATGCATTGACGCTGGGTACGGCATCGAGCTTGACCTCAACGCCCAGCACGCTGCCCAGCGCCTTGGACAGGTCGACTGCGAGGCCGACGAGCGGCCCGTTGCCTTCCTGCGAAGCGAACGGCGGAAAATTGCTGGTGGTGACCACCCGGAGGATTCCGGAGTCGCGGATCGTGGCGGGGAGTTTGGCATTCGCGTCGGCACTGTAGGCCGCCTCGACGCTGTACGTCGGGCCTGCGCCGGCCGATGCAGAGTTATCGGCTTCGCGATCGGCGCTGCTACAGCCGACGACGACGGTCGCGGCCAAGGCGCCGACAACCATCTCGCGGAGGAATTTCATCTCGCTCCTTGGGGCGTCGTTCGTGGACGGGCGGGTCGCTCGGTGAGCGGTTTTAGTAAGCCAGATCACAAGTGGATCGTCAATACCTAACTATAAATTATTATGGATCTGTCCACTTACGCAGTCTCTGAGGAGTTCGCCATGTCGGAACGGCCATCGAAGCTCGTCAAGCCACATCGGCTTCGCCCCGGCGGCACGGTGGGGATCGTCGCCCCCGCCAGCCCGGCCGAAGACTCACTGGTTCATCGGGGTGCGCAGTGGTGGCAGGAACGTGGTTATCGCACGAAACTCGGGAAGAACATCTTCGCCAAGGACTACTACCTGGCCGGGCCGGCCGAAGCGCGAGCGGAAGACCTGATGTCCATGTTCGCCGATCCCGATGTCGATGCGATCCATGTGACGCAGGGGGGATACGGCTCAGCTCAACTCATCCCGCTGCTCGATTTCAGCGTCATCGCAGCGAATCCCAAACCATTTCTCGGCATGTCTGACATCACGTCGGTGCAAGTTGCCATGCTCCAGTACGCAGGGCTTGTCACGTTTTACGGGCCTGGCGCGGTACGGGTGGCGACAAGCAGATCCGAGGCCACGGGCACTCGACTACTCGATGTGCTGACTCACGGCGGCGCCGGACCTCTCCCCCGAGCGCCCGAGTTTCCGTACATTCGCGTGCTCGGCCGTGGCCGGGCCACGGCAACCCTTATCGGTGGCGACGTGTACGAGTTGCGTGCGAGTCTGGGCACGCCGTTCGAGATCGACACCGACGACGCAATCCTGTTCTTCGAGGACGAGGGCAATCCGCCGTGGCAGGTCGACGGCATCTTGGACCAGCTCGGGCACGCAGGCAAGCTGGCTTCGGTCCGTGGACTCGCACTGGGGCTGTTCGTCAACTGCGATTGGACCGAAGAGAAGCGCAAGTGGGCGGCGACGAAGACGCTCGAGCAGGTACTCGACTACTACCTGCGTGACCTAGGTGTGCCGGCACTGTACGGACTGCCAATTGGGCACGGCGAACACAGCTTGACGATTCCGCTGGGAGTCGCCGCCACGCTCGACGCAGACGCTCAGACGCTCTTCTTCGAAGAGTCGGCGATTGTGCCTTAAACCCTGGGCCCGCGCGACACGGTTTCGCGCGGGCCTCGGGATCGCGACCTCAAGGGAGCTGCTACCGCGCTGGAGCGGTAAGTGCACCGACGCGCCGCGCGAGCGCAGGATAGTGGAGTACGAACGCGTCCGAATCCAGCTCGAGTTCACCGACGAACGCGCGATGCTCCCCGATGTAGCGGACGACAGCGCCCGCTTGATCGCGGCGGACATGCTCGTAGCGCTGTCGTGCCGCCTTTAGCCGGAGATCCGGCACCGACACCCAAGCCATGGTGAAGTCGCGCTCACCCGGGGACCGATGCAGGTTGTGTCGGCGCACCGGCATGGTGTTCGTGAGCGGGCAACGGCCCAAGTCGCAATCGAGGGCATCGGTTAGAGCGTCAACATCGCCACCGGGCTCGGGCAATTCATCCGCACCCACTCGGTCCGTGCTGCACGTCCAGTTGCCCGTCCCGTCATGGAGCAGTTCGAGCGACCGCGTCCATCCGTCGCCCCGCGCCGTCACCGATAACCGCTGAGTGACCCAATCACGTTGGGTGACTAGCTCATAGTCGACGCGATACGGGATCGGATCCGCGCCGAACTGAGTGCCGCGCGCGTGCAGCCACGTGCCCGCCTCGGTGACAGTCGTTGACTCGCTGAGCCACTGGTCCTCGCCTTTCCAAATCAGCATCCGTGGCTGCACTTTCGTCGCTCCTTGACTACTAGGTACGGGAATCATCGGTGGGACGAGTCATGAGGACGTGCAACCGTTCCCCGTCCTCGGTGTTGTGATTGCGTGCGAGTTCTTCGGCCTTGACGGCATCTCCAGACAAGATCGCTTCCACAAGCGGCGCGTGCAGCGCGTAGATCTCTTCTAGGTCATTGTGGAGTGGCTTGGTCATATTCATGAACAGAGCGGTCTGGCCGAGGTACGACGCGTGGACGTCCTTAAGCCTGCGATGCCCGGACAGTCGCACGATCAGCTCGTGGATGTGCCAGTCGCCCTGTAGCGCGGCACCGGCGTCGCCGTCGTCGATCGACTTGCGCAGTTGGGCGAGTGCGTCCGCAAGTTCGGCGCGACCTGCGTCAGTGAGGCGTTCGGTGGCCAGTCGCGCAGCCATGCCTTCGAGGGCGTTGCGCAACGAGTAGACCTCGACGACGTCCTCTGGTGACAGGGTTGCCACGAAAACGCCCCTGTTGGGCCGTGTTTCGACGAGCCCCTGCGGGTGCAGAAGTCGAAGTCCCGCGCGGATTGTGCCCTGACTGACGCTGAGTTCGGCCGCCAAGGCGGACTCGACGAGATGCTCGCCGGCCCGCAACGTCCCCGCGAGGATTCGCTCGCGGACCACGTCGGCGACCTGGGCGTCGAGCCCTCGATGATCAAGGCTGGATTGCGACATCCCATCCCTTCCGTGCGCGGACCAATGGCCAGCTGATGCGGCATCCCGAGCGTACTGCGCCTCTCAAGAGTACGCAATAATTAATTATTGACAATCGCCACACGCGAGGCTTACCTTCGGGCAATCATCTGGCCCACTAGGAGAATTCAATGCTGAACAGCTCGCGTCGGAAGCCGGTTCCTGGTCGCCGCTGGAGAAAACTGGCCCCGGCCATCGTCAGCGCTCTGCTGCTGGCCAGCGGTTGCGCTCAAGTTGAAAGCGGCGGCACCGCATCTGGCAAGACGGAGCTGAAGTGCGCTATCAGCTCACCACGCGACAGCGGGGACTACCAGGCGGTCGAGGCTTTCGCCAAGACGCTGGCGCAGAAGAGCAACGACCGACTCACGGTGAAGGTCTACCCCGACAGTCAGCTTGGCGACTATGCCTCCGTCATCCAACAAATCAAAGCGGGCACGATCGACTGCCTCTACGAGAGCATCGGCACGTTGGCCACGGGCTCGGAAGTCGCAGGCATCGAGGCCGTGCCCTACCTCTACCGTGACGTGGACGAGTTCTCCGCGGTCTGGAGCGGCGAGATCGGTAAAAGACTGCTTGACCAGGTGGCGAAGGACACCGGCATTCGGTTCGTCGGCCCCGCCTTTCGCGGATTTCGGCAGCTCGCCACCCAGGCGCCGCTGGACAACATCGACGGCCTACAAGGACTGAAGCTTCGCGTGCCTGCGATTCCGGCCTACGTCAACGCCTTTGAGGCGTTGGGCGCGAGCCCGACGCCGTTGCCCTTCAGCGAGACCTACGGTGCGTTGCAACAGCACGTCGTTACCGGTGTGGAGAACTCGCTCATCGGTATCAACAGCCAGAAATTTTTCGAGGTGGCCAAGCACATCGCGATCACCGACCACATGGCCGAAACCATGGGTTTCATGTTCAACGGTGGCCGACTCGATCAAATGGACCAGTCACTGCAAACGGCGATCAACGACGCGGCGGCTGACAGCGCCAACTTCTACCGTTCCTACACACAAAAGACCGAGAGCGAGATCCTTGCCGAACTGACCCGCGCAGGGGTGACGATCACCCGTCCTGATCTGGCGCCCTTCCGAGCCAGGGTGGCCACCTATGACCCGGGTGCCCAGCTGCGTCCGTACGTCGACTCGATTCGGGCCCTGTCATGAGCGGGCCAGGCGTTCACCCAACTGCGGCTGTCGATGCACCTTCTCCTGTTGGTCCGAATCAAATCGGCTGGAGCGCTTCAGTTTCGCCGGTCGGCGAATCCTCGGACCCAGCACCCGGACCCGATCCGGCCGATACCGCCCTAGCCGCTGAGTCGGTCACGGTGGTGCTAGCGCCGCGATGCAAGGCAAATCGATTCGCTCTGCGCGTCTGCGACGGCATCGGGGCCGCGGCAAGAGGAGTCGCCGCGCTGCTGCTGGCCGTGATCGTTGTCGTGGTGAGCCTTTCGGTCTATTCGCGGTATGTGCAGGGGCGGCCGTTGGTGTGGGCGGAGGACCTGTCTCTTCATGCCTTCGTGTGGATGTGCTTCCTCGGGCTGGTGTATCTGACCCAACGGCAGCTCTTGCTCAGCCTGCCGGTCTTGGCCAACCGGCTGTCTGGCCGTCCCCGGCTGGTGCTGGCGATGTGCAGCGGTGTAATCACCGCCTATGTGTGTTGGGTGCTCTTCGATTGGGGGCGAGTCGTTTTGGTGAATGTCGCCGGCACTCGCAGCGCGGCGTTGGGGCTGCCCGGCTGGGCGATGTATGCCGCGGCGCCGGCGGCAGGGTTGACGTGTCTGATCATCGTCGCCGTTCAGCTGTCCTGCTTGATGGAGATGGCAGTGCGGCGGGCGGCGCGATGACGGTCTTCTATGTCACCGCCGCGCTCATCCTGACTCTGTCGATCTTCTCGGTGCCGCTGGGCATCAGTCTGGTGTCCGCCTGCGTCGTTGGTATCGCGCTGTCCAGCGACGTCCCGATGTTCCTCGTCCCGCAGAAGATGGTCGAGGGAATGAGCGCCTTTCCTCTGCTTGCGATCCCGTTCTTCCTGCTCGCCGGTGACCTCATGACCGCCGGTGGTATCACGACTCGAGGGGTGAATTTCTTCAACTCGCTGTTCGGTCATCGCCGCGGCTCGCTGGCCTACAGCGTCGTTGCGACCAACATCTTCATGTCAGGAATCTCGGGTTCGGCGGTCGCCGACGCCGCAGCCACCTCCAACGTCCTGATCCCGGCGATGGCGAAAACTGGTTATCGACGCGACTTCTCGGCCGCCCTTGCCGCGGCGTCGAGCATCGCGGGCCCCATCATCCCGCCAAGCATCGCGCTGGTCGTCTACGGCATCGTGGCGCAGACCTCGATCCTGGACTTGTTCATCGCCGGGTACGTCCCTGGTCTCCTCATCGGCGTTGCCTTGGTCTGTTACGTCCGATTTCGTGTCGTCAAAGACAACATGCCCGGGCTCGCTCGCGCCTCCCGCGGTGAGCGACTGATCGCCGCGCGGGCAGGACTATGGACATTCGTCACCCCGGTGCTGATCGTTCTCGGCACAGTCGGCGGCGTCTTCACGGTCACCGAACTCGGGGCAATCCTGGTGATATTCGCATTATTGGTGGGCCTCGTGGCGCACCGAGAACTGCGCCTTCGCGAGTTACCAGGCAAACTTGCCAGCTCGTCGGTGCTGGCCAGCAACATCATGGTCGTGGTCGGCGCCAGCGCAGTCCTGGCGTACCTCTATGTGATCAACGACGTCCCGGACCAGCTTCCGAACCTGCTACTCGGCGTCACACACAACAAGTTCCTGCTCCTGCTCTTCGTCAATTTGATGCTCCTCATCGCAGGAGCGTTCCTTGACTCCACTCCGGCGACCATCATTTTCGTTCCAATACTGCTGCCCCTGATGGCCCAAATCGGCGTCGACCCAATCCAATTCGGGCTCATCGTCGTTTTCAACCTGATGCTGGGTCTGCTGCACCCGCCCCTGTGTTTGTCGCTGTTCATTACCTCAAGCGTGGCCCGGGTGCCGCTGTGGGATGCCTTCAAGAGCACGCTGCCGATGCTGGGCCTGCTGGTCGCGCTTCTCGGCCTGATCACCTACGTGCCCGCGGTCACCCTATGGCTCCCCCACCTTCTGCAAGGAGGCAATCCGTGAGCGCGCACCTGCCGACCATCGACACTCCCCGTCAGCTGCACCGCGACCTGCTCAACTCGCCTCTCTCGATCACCGGCGGGCACGGCGTATGGCTGCACGACACGGAGGGCAGGCGCTACCTCGACGCGGTCGCGGGTGCGGCCGTCGTCAGCATCGGCCATGGCGTCAGTGAGATCTATGAGGTGCTTGCCGAAGAAAGCCCCGTCTTCGTCTACGGCGACGGATTCACCGCACCGTGGAGTGAACGGTTCGCCGCTGAACTCGTGGACTTCGCCGGTGCTCCCTTCAGCTCCGCCTATCTGGTCTCGGGCGGATCAGAGGCCAACGAAACAGCACTGAAGCTGGCGCGGCAGTACCACGTCGAACGCGGCGAGCCGACCCGGCACAAGGTCATCGCACGCTGGCAGTCGTACCACGGCGTCACCACAGGCATGCTGTCCCTGTCGGGGCGCACCAGTTGGCGGGAACCATTCGATCCCTACTTGTTCGCGGTGCCTCGAATACCCGCCCCCTATTGCTACAGGTGCCCGTTCAACCTCACCTATCCGCAGTGCAACACGTTCTGCGCCACCGAGTTAGAGCGGACGATTCTGCGCGAGGGTCCGACGACCATCGCCGCCTTCATCGCTGAACCGGTGATCGGCACGACCGTTACTGGTGTCGCGCCCGTCGACGACTACTACGCGATTGTCAGAGACATCTGCGACAAGTACGGCATCTTGTTCATCGCCGACGAAGTGCTGACCGGCATGGGACGCACAGGTGTGCCCTTGGCCATCCAGCACTGGGGCGTGATACCGGACATCGTGACGCTCGGAAAGGGCTTGGGCAGTGGGTATGCCGCACTGGGTGCGGTGTTGACCACTCCCCGCGTCATCGAGCCGCTGCGCCGCGGGACCGGCCGCTTCAACCATGGCTTCACCTACTCAGGGCTGCCGTCGGCAGCTGCCGTCGGATCCAAGGTGCTCGAAATCATCTGTCGCGACGACCTTGTCACCCGAGCCCGCGATTCCGGTCACCTCCTGCACCAACGGGTGACCCGCGCTGCTGCCGACATCCCCGCGATTGGTGACGTGCGGAGCCGAGGTTTGTTGATGGGTGTCGAGCTGGTCGCTGACCGTCACAGCAGAGAGCCCTATCCGGCCGATTTCCAGTTCGCCAAACGGGTCGCGGCTCGCTGCCAGAATCAGCACGGCGTGATCGTGCGCGCCGGACTGCCCGGCGCCAACCATGGGTTGGGCGGTGACCATGTCCAGATCAGCCCGCCGTTCGTGATCACTAGTGCCGAGATCGACCTTCTGGTCGACGCACTGACCGAATCGATCAGCCAGGTGAGCCATGAGTTCGTTTCAGCGTGATCCCGGCGGCAGCGGCCAGCGCGCACTGCCGACCGGACGACCGGCACTGCTGGCCTGGTGCCACCTGGCCACTGTCGCCCGCACATGGGACTTCGCGACGATGCAGGTCGACGCCGTGGTTGTCGACCTGCAGCATGGTGACGCCGACGTTTCGGCGTTGGCCCACATCGTGTCCGCCCTAGAACAACAAGGCGTCGCGCCGATGGTCCGCATCGCCTCCGGCGACCCCGCTCATATCGGACGAGTTCTGGACGCCGGTGTACACGGCGTGATCGTGCCGCAAGTCGACTCGGCGAAGCAGGCAGAAGAGGCCGTCGCCGCGTGTTACTACCCGCCGTCCGGGAACCGGTCGTACGGGCCGCAAGGACGCTTCCGAGGTGACCCAGTTTGCATCGCGCAGATCGAGACGCTGGCCGGACTGGACGCTGTTGCGGCAATCGCCGCCACACCCGGGCTCGACGGCATCTATGTCGGCCCATGGGATCTGGGGCTGGCGTTGGGAGCCGCTGCGCCAGGAAGTATCACCGACCCCGTCATCGAAGCCGCGGTGCACCACGTCGCGGATACGTGCCGTGGCGCCGGGACCCGGTGGGGTGTGCACACGACCAACACCGCCGCCGCCGGCCGAGCACATTCCTGGGGCGCCGACCTGATCAATGTGGTCGCCGATCAGGCCAGCTTGGCCGATCGGGCTGCGGCGGTCGGCGAGTTCGTCGACCGCCTCCACCAGGAACCCACAGATTCAACCACTGAATAAAGGGGATGTCGCATGTTGAAGGAGATCGTTGTCACGCACCGCGGTGTACCCGTCGTCATCGCGGATTCGATCACCAAGGCCGATGCGAGCGACGCGGGCCGAGTTGTCGTCAGCGCCAGCCACGGAGGAAGCAGCTCAGGCGAATTCGCGCTGGAACACGCGCTAGGCCTGGTCCTGTTCAACGATGCCGGTGTCGGCAAGGAAGACGCAGGGGTCGCCTCGTTGGACATGCTTGATAGGAGTAACCGGCCCGCTGCCGTGATCGGCCACACCAGCGCCCGCATCGGCGATGCCCGCGACCACTGGGAATCCGGCACGATCACCCGGGCCAACCACGCCGCCGAAACCCAAGGGGTGCAAGCGGGAATGACCGTGCGCGAGGCGGCTTTTGCCTGGATCGACTGGGTGTGCGCGCATGAGCAGTGACGTCAACGCCACCGAACTCGGGGAGATCACCGCTCGATATTTGATGGTCACCGCTGACGACCCGACCGCGGCGGCACACGCCATCGCCGGCGAGATGTCCAGCGGAACATTCCGGCCGGTGCCCGGTGAGACTCCCGAGCTGTCCGCACGCCACCGGGCCCGAGTCATCGACCTGCGCCCCGCGCCGGACACTGCAGCGCGCCGACTGTGCGTTCCTGGCACCCCGTGGACCATGCGCATCACGGTGCCCGCGGTCAATGTCGGCGCTAGCCTGCCGCAGGTCCTGGCCACAGTCGCCGGCAACATATTCGAGCTCGCCGGTCCGGCCGCGCTGCTATTGGAAGATCTCGATCTCCCCAAGGCGATCACCGCGCCCTATCCAGGGCCCCAGTTCGGCATCGCAGGTTCACGACGTGTCTTGCAGGTGAGCGATCGCCCCATGTTCGGCTCGATCGTCAAGCCAAGCGTCGGCCTGTCCCCTGATGCCAGTAGCGAGCTGGCCAGGAAGCTGGCTGCGGCGGGCCTCGACTTTCTCAAAGACGATGAGTTGCAGGCTAATTCGCCGCACTCGCCGTTCGTTGACCGGCACCGTCAAACAACCCGCGCCCTTGACGAAGCAGCAGCTCTCACCGGGCGGCGAATGCCTTACGCGTTCAACATCACCGGTGACATCGAGGACATGAAATGGCGACTGGACCTGCTCGGCCGCGACGCATGCGATATCGCCATGGTGGTCGTACCCGCGGTGGGTTTGCCCGCCTTGAGTTGGCTGCGCCGCCACAGCGACGTGCCCATTCACGCCCACCGTGCCGGGTGGGCTGTACACGACCGCGGTGCACGGTTCGGTGTCTCGTTTACCGTCTGGCAGCAGCTGTGGCGGCACTGCGGGGCGGACCAGGTCCACATCGGCGGGCTGCGCAGCAAGTTCTACGAGGAAGACAGCGCAGTTCTGCGGGCCTTCGAGGCAGTGTCACGACCGCTCAACGCATCTGAGGAGAGCCGGGGCCTGCCGGTGCTGTCCTCCGCGCAGACGCCTGAGCACGTCGGGCTGACACTGCGAGCCACCGGCGGTACCGACTTCCTCATGCTGGCTGGTGGCGGAATCATGGCGCACCCCGACGGACCGGCCGAGGGTGTGCGCGCATTTCACACCGCCTACGCCGACGCCGAGGCGGAGCGCGTGCTGTGACCAAACCATTGCTTGCCTTCTACGCCGATGACTTCACCGGCGCATCGGACGTGATGAACGTGCTTGCGGGTTTCGGGGTACGCACCTCGGTGTACCTCAAAGCACCTGCACCTGAAGACGTTCCGGCCGACGTGGAGGCGATCGGTGTCGCCGGACTGAGCAGATCCATGCCGAATGATGAGCTGCAGCGCGAAGTTTCAGCGGCGATGAGAGCGTTGCTGCGCCTGCAGCCACGTGTGCTGCAGTACAAGGTGTGTTCAACCTTCGACTCTGCGCCTGAGGTGGGCAACATCGGCCTTGCGTTGCGCTGCGGACAGGAAATCACTGGCTGTCGGTCGGTTCCGGTAATCATCGGGATGCCGCAGCTGGGTCGCTACGTAGTGTTCGGCAATCTCTTCGCGGCCGCAGGCGCCGACGCCACCGTCTATCGCCTTGACCGGCACCCGACGATGGCCACGCATCCACGTACTCCGATGGGCGAGGCCGACATTGGCCGCCACCTGCACACACTCGCCGGTCTTGAGTGCAGGAATGTAGACCTTGAGGAATTGCGTGCCGGTCGGTACGAAAGCTGCGACGTCGATGCAATCGTTTATGACACGTTGACGACCGACGACCTCAGCGCCGTCGGACGCGCAGTGACCGCCGGTGACGGTACCCGCTTCGTTATCGGGTCAAGCGGTGCTAGCTGGGCCGTTCTCGCCGGAGCGGGCCGGCGAGGCGGCGCGCCAACGCCGGAACGGCCGCCGGGAGATCAGCAGACACTCGTGCTCTCCGCCAGCTGCTCGCCAACCACAGAACAGCAGCTCGATGTCGCCGCCGCCGCCGGATTCGCTAGGTTCACCGTGGATGTGACCTCACTTTCGAGTTGGCACGCGGCGCAAGAAGCCGCCATCGACGCGGCCCGTGCGGGCGCGTCCATCATCGTGTGCACCGAACGCCGGGTCGACCGACCGCCCGTGGCGCCCATCAGTGAACAGCTGGCTCGAGTCGGCCGCGCCACGCTCGCGGGGAGCCGCCTTCGTCGCCTCGTGATTTGCGGAGGAGACACATCAGGCGAGGTCGCCACCCTCCTCGGGGTCACTCGGATTGATTTTCGTTCGCCTCTGGACCCCGGTGCACCCTTCACCACCGTGGTCTCCGATGATCACGTGGTTGATGGCCTTTCCGTGGTGTTCAAGGGAGGGCAGATGGGACGCCCTGACATCCTCGTAGCGGCACGGGCGGGAGGCCGCGGCCGCTGCGTGCGGTCTGCACAGACGACGATGCCGACAGAGGAAACGACGCGATGACGGTGGACGCAGACGCCCGGGTAAGACGGCGCGGTGCGGCCGCTGCGGCGATCGGCAGTGCGATGGAGTTCTACGACTACGCGCTTTACGGGCTTTCGTCGGCGCTGATCCTGAACCGGCTGTTCTTTCCTTCTGAGAATCCGGCACTCGGCACGGCGCTGAGTTTGGCGACATTCGGTGTGGCGTTCGTGGTTCGGCCCATCGGCGCCGTGTTCTTCGGCCATCTCGGCGACCGGATCGGGCGCAGACCAGTACTTGTGATCACTCTGACCTTGATGGGCGTCGCGACCCTGGGCGTCGGGGTGCTACCGACATACGCCGATGTCGGAGTCACGGCGCCGCTTCTGCTGATCGCTCTGCGGGTCTGTCAGGGCCTCGGTGCGGGTGCTGAACAGACCAGCGCGTCGGTTGCCGCCTCCGAGTTCGCTCCGCCGGGCAAACGCGGCTTCTATACCAGCTGGACCTTTGCGGCCGTCGCGGGCGGGGTTGCCCTTGCCAGCGCTGCGCTTGCGCTGGTGTCATTGCTGCCCGAGCCCGCGTTTGAATCATGGGGATGGCGGATCCCGTTCTTGTGCGGCGGCCTCGTCATGGCCGTCGGCTTCTACATCAGGATGAGGGTCAGCGAGACTCCCGAATTCACTGCCTTGCAACGTTCTTCACGCCGCTCCAACACCTCGATCGGCCACGCGGCACGATACGACACCCGCACGCTCCTGCTCGCCATGGGTGCGCGCGTCGCCGACAACGGCAGCGGCAACATCGTTCAGCTGTCGTTTCTCACGTTCATCGTCGCCAGTGGCGTGTCGACCACGGGTGCGTCGATGAGCCTGCTCATTGCCACCACCCTGTCAATCGGCGGAACGTTACTGATCGGGCGGGCACTGGACAGATGGGGGCGACGACCGCTCTACCTGGTCGGCTCGGGACTCACCGTCGTGCTCGCAGTACCGGCGTTCCTTCTCATCGGCACGGGGAACATCGTGCTGATCGTGGTCACGTACATCCTGATGTACAGCGTGGCATATCAGCTGCTCACCGCATCTCTTGGCGCCTGGCTGCCAGAACTGTTTCCCGCGGACATCCGCACCACAAATGTGGCTCTGGGACGCGAAATACCCACCGTAGTAACGGGTTTCGTCCCAACGCTGGTAGCATCGCTCACTTCCCTGGCGGCCGGCAGCATGTGGCCGGCCGCGGCGATGCTCGCCGGGCTCGGCGTCATAGGCCTGGCTTGTGGTCGGCAGCTGGGACGCCGCGTCGAGAAGCAGGCGCCGACAACCTATTGCCTAAGGCCAAACGACATTCACCGGTAGGAGAACCATGAACCCATCACTGACTGAATTCGCGCTTCCTGCAGAATTTCTCGACGACCTGCTGGAGTTTCTTCGGATCCCGTCAGTGTCGACCGGGCAACCCGACGATGACGCCATCCGCCGGGCCGCACGATGGCTCACCGAATGGTGGTTACCCCACGCCGATCACGTCGAAATCATCGAAATAAATGGTCGGCCGCTCGTAGTCGGAGAGATGGCAGCGCAAACGATGCAGCCTGCTCCCACCGTGCTGTTATACGGTCATTTCGATGTGCAAGGGCCCGGCAACATCGAGCTCTGGTCCACGCCTCCATTCGCGCCGGTGGTCCAGGATGGACGTGTGTGGGCTCGTGGTGCGGCCGACGACAAAGGAAATCTCCTGGCGATGAGCGCCGCCGCAGCCGCATTGCGCGCCGAGAACCGCCTGAACGTCAACGTCCGGTTCGTGTTCGAAGGCGATGAGGAGTCTGGCGAGAGCTCGGCGATGAGCTGGCTGGAGCAGGACACGAGGGGCGCGGACTGTGCCGTCGCCATGGACTCCTCGATGGTCGGCGAAGATCGTCCGACCATCACTTTGTCGTGCCGCGGCATGGTCAAGGCAGAAGTGACTGTGCGCACCGCGGAACGTGCGGTCCATTCGGGGGTGTACGGCGGGGTTACGACGAACGCGATACACGTGCTCACGACCATGCTTCAGTCGGTCCTTCCTGGGCCCGACGGATTGTTGCCTGAGCCGCTGCGCGCAGGCGCTGAGCCTGCTACCGCCGCGGAAATCGCCTCCTGGCAGACGCTACCGCCCACGGCGGAGGAGATCCGACAGGTCGGCGGTCGGCTCCCGTTTCAAGACACCGGGGTGACCTTTCATGAACTGACGGGCACACGGACTGCTTTGGAGGTCAACACCATCTTCGGCGGTGACACCGAAGATTTCCGCATGGCGGTTCCCGAATGTGCGACCGCGCGCCTGAGTGTGCGAACCGTACAGGGTCAGCGCAGCGCTGAGATCGCTCACGCTCTCGAGGCGCTGCTGCGAGCCGCCACACCCGCCGGAGTGGAGCTGGAGTTCGCGCTGACGGCGGTCACAGATCCGGCGGTCTTCGGCACAGAGGATCCGGCGGTGCAGATCGCAGCTCGGGCGTTCGAAAAGGTCTCAGGGACGCCGACCATGCTGGTGCGACAAGGTGGGACGCTGCCGATCATGAATACCTTTGCGCGTGAACGAATGCCGGCGGTTATTTCAGGATTCTTCCTACCAGATGACGCCATTCACGCGCCGAATGAGAGCATGAGCCTGCACAACCTCGGGTTGGCCATCGAATGTACGAAGCGATTGCTTATCGACCTCGCTGAGTTGCGATCATGACACCGCCTCTAGTGAACACAGTTGCCGGTGCAGTGTCGGTCGACGACCTCGGTCTCGTCCTCACCCACGAGCATCTCTTCATCGATTTGGTGCGCGAGTTCCGCGGCATCGGACTTCTGCACGAGGTCGACTTGCTCACCGAGGAGGTACGCCGATTCGCCGCGGCCGGGGGCGGCACGATCGTGGACTGTACCAGCGTCGGAATTGGACGCGACCCAATGAAGTTGCGGGAAGTCGCAGCGGCCACCGGGGTGCACATCGTGATGGGGTGCGGGTACTACCGTGACCCGTTCCTCGATGAACAGTGGATTGATGCCAACGATGCGGACGCGATTGCCGTACAGCTAATTCGGGAGATAGAACACGGCGTCGGCGACACCGGTATACGCCCGGGGATCATCGGTGAGGTCGGCTGTAACCGCGACTACCTCTCGGCTCGTGAGGAGCGGTCGTTGCGCGCTGCGGCAAGAGCGAGTCGTGCCACTGGACTACCGATCACCACGCACGCCGCGCGTTGGGAGGTGGGACACATCCAACTCGATGTCTTCGAACACGAGGGCGTGGATCCTGGATCGGTGATCATCGGCCACTGCGACCTGCTTCAGCAGGACGGCAAGCGTTATCACTTGGAACTGGCTCGACGTGGCGCGTACGTTCAGTTCGACACTTTGGCGCACGCACTCGGCGAGTACGACCTGGACCAGCGAGTTGGTTACGTGACCAACATGATCGACGCAGGACATACGGATCGTATCCTGCTGTCCCACGACGTGTGCCTACGAACGCATTTGGCCGCGTTCGGGGGTACCGGCTTCTCGTTCATCGCGGACGAATTCCGGCGGCGCCTTCTTGCAGCTGGCGTGACACCGGACGAGTTTCACGCGATCACCGTCGCGAACCCGGCGCGGGCACTAACTCCCGGCGTCACTTCGCCGTAAGGCGCTTTCGCCGGGGAAATGAAATCTGATGTTGCACCGCTCGCTCCCGATCAGGGGCCCATCGAGCGTCGAAGTACTTGGATCCCAACAACTTTAGAAGTGAGACGTACATCTATCCCACAGCTCACTGAGTCTTCGATTGACGCCCAGGTGTCGAAGTTTCACGGGTTCGGCTGTCGCAGTAAGGGCTTGTCGATCTGCTCGCGGAGGATGTCGCCGTGACCGGCGTGTCTGGCGAACTCTTGGATCATGAGAAGCAGGGTCCATCGCATGCTGACGGTTCCCTCGCGGGGATTGTCCTTGGTGTCGTCGAGGTCGAAGCCGGACGCGATCACCCGCGACCGTTGGCTTGCGCGCTCGAACTCGGCAATCACGTCCGCCAGCGATTCGTCGTCGGCGACGGCGAAGGTGCCCTCGTCGCGGCGCGAGTATCCATCGCATTCGGATTCCTCGAGTCCCGCCCAGAACCGTTGGAACCAGATCCGTTCCGCGGCAGCCGCATGCTTGAGCAATGAGATCGGCGTGGTCAGCGACGCAACGAGCCGTCGGCGGGCATCGGTATCAGACAAGCCGCGTACGGTCTCGATGAGCGCTTCGCGATTGTGGTCGAGCAAGTTCTCGATGATCGACCGCTCGGTACCGTTGGTAATGAGGTTGGTACTCATGGGCTTTCACTCTTTCTGTGGTGTGGTTGACGAAACGCCCGACGCCAGGGTGCGATCGGGTAGGAGAAGGTTTTCGATCCGCTCGCCGCGCGGATTGCGCGCGGAGCGTGGCACGGTGGGCTGGCGTCAACGCCGCATCCCAGGCCTGTCAGGAGGCACTGCCTCCGCGCAAGAGCCTACGACACATTGTCCTTGATGCCTACGGGGCGAAAGGTTTCGCAGACGTCAGACGAGAATTTCTGGGCGCCGCTGACCCGCGCCGGTGGCCTGTTCGAGGCAATGCGCGACGGTCAGTGCGCGCAGGTCGTCGCGCGGAGGGGCGACCACCTGAACGCCGATCGGCAGGCCGTCCCTGGAGAACCCGACCGGCACCGCGGTCGCCGGACATTCGGTGATCGACACGAAGTACGCGGCCTTCATCCACGCCAGATAGTTCTCCATGGCAACGCCGGCGATGGTGTCCGGGTACTCGAGGTCGGCGTCGAAGGGCAGCACCTGGCAGGCGGGTAGCACCAGTGCGTCGTAATCGCCGAAGAATGCCAGCACGCGGGTGTAGATCGCGCCCCGCAACGCATGAGCCCGGGCGACGTCGGACCCGGTCAACGCGCGCCCCTGCGCGACGTTGAACTGAATCGCCTGCTTGACCAGCTCGGGCGACTGGTCGACGAGTTGGCCGAAGAGCTGCGCATAGTTCAGTCCCCGAAGCGCGGAAAACACTTCGTCCGCGCCGGTGAAGTCCAGGCTGGCGCGTGTCACCGTGGCGCCGAGATCGGTGAGCGTCGCGATCTGCGCCTCCACCATCGCCGCGACTTCAGGATCAACGACGACCGCCGCGCCCAGGTCGGGAGATACCGCGATCCGCAGGCCGTCGAGCCGGGCGGGAAACGCGGCAGCGGTGAACATCGATCCAGGTTCAGGCAGCGATAGCATCGCCCGCGGATCAGGGCCCGCCTGAGCCGACAAGAGCAGCGCGGCATCGCCTACCGTTCGGCCCATTGGACCCTGAACCGCCAGCGTGAACCACGGGTCCTGGCTCGGCCAGGTGGGAACCCGACCGGGCGTCGGCCGATGCCCGACGACATTGCAGAACGACGCGGGATTGCGTAACGAACCACCCATGTCGCTGCCATCAGCGAGGGACACCATCCCGCAGGCCAACGCCGCGGCGGACCCTCCGCTGGAGCCACCCGCGGACCGGGTGAGCGCAAAAGGATTGCGGGTCAATCCAAATACGGTGTTGAACGTGTGCGACCCGGCCCCGAACTCCGGGGTGTTCGTCTTGCCGACAATCACCGCACCTGCCGCCCGCACCCTGGCCACGACCAATTCGTCCGCGTCCGGAACGAAGTCCGCCAGCGCGGGTGAGCCGAACGTGGTGCGCATCCCGGCGGTTGCGTGCAGGTCCTTCACCCCAAGGGTGAGCCCGTGCAACGGTCCCAGCAGCCGCCCCGCGGCGAACGCCTTGTCGGCGGCGTGCGCCGCTGCTTCGGCTGCCTCGGGATTGAGCGTCACGATGGCGTTCACCTGGCCATTGGTCGCCTCGATCCGGGCGAGCGACGCGGCGAGCAGTTCACGCGCGGACAGTTCGCCGTTCTTGATCAACGCCGACTGCTCGGTTGCAGACAGATCGCACAGGCTGGTCATAGCGGTCCTTCGATCCGAGCCGTTGGGTTGCAGTGCGCATCGTATCCGGCGCGATCCGGGGCGATGTAATTCTGCCGCTGGCAACGGACTTCGGGCCGATGGGTACCTCTGGTACTACACCGAGCCAGCGGCAGTCCCCCGCAGCCGGGCACTACAGGAAGGCGCCGGGCAACGCGGCTGTAGCGTGGCGGCCATGAACTTCCCTCGTGTGACTACTTCCGTCGGGCTTATGGCCTGTGCCGCGTCGCTGGTGATGACGCTGGCCGCATGCGGCTCCGACACCACGGAGCCTTCGTCAGCTACGTCGCCGTCCGTCGCCGAAGTGGCGACATCCTCCGTCACTGAACCGGCAACGCCGTTGAGTGGCTGCCCGACGGCGGCGCCGGCGACCGGCGGCACACCCGAGTGGACGCTTCCCGGGACGACCGGGAATGTTTCGGTCATCGGATCAACGGATGCTGCGGCGCCGCTCGTCAACGTGACCGCCCCGTTCAGCGTCACTGAGACCCAGGTGCACACGCTCAAGCCTGGCGACGGGCCGGTCGTAGCAGACACGGCGACGGTGTCCGTCTGCTACATGGGCGTCAACGGGCGTGACGGGACCGTGTTCGACAGCAGCTACGAACGCGGTGCCCCGGTTGAATTCCCACTCGATGGCGTCGTCGCGGGCTTCCAGAAGGCCATCGCGGGACAGACGGTCGGGTCAACGGTTGGTGTCGCGGTGACGTCTGCCGATGGGTATCCCGAGGGTCAGCCCGGTGCCGGAATCCAGCCGGGCGACACGCTCATCTTCGCGATCAAGATCCTCGACGCGTCGAGCTGAGCTGCCGGGCGATCAGGCCAGATTCGCGGCGGCGCTGCGTATGTTGTCGCGACGCGCCGTGCGACGAGCACCGGCCAGCAGTAGGCCGACCGCGACCAGCATGATCGGCCAGGGCGTGAGCGCGAGGATGACAGCGTCGAGCACTGTCCATGCCCCCAGCACCCACGCGATGAACGGCGGTGGCGTGATGCCATGGTGGTCGAGCCACAGCACGACCAGGCCCACCACGATGAGTGGCACGCCGAAGCTGTCCAGGGACAACCAGAGCGCGCTGTTGGCCGGACTCATATCGGCGAGATCGTCGCGCCACAGTCCCCCGCTGAACCACGTCCCGGCGTGGCGTGCGGCACCCAACACCGTCAGCGCGCCCAAGGTGTGCGCGGCTCCGAAAAGCACGATCAGCCAGCCGGCCCACTTGATCATCGGCATTGCTCCCTGCGTTGTACGGTAGCGTATAACCGCAGCCTAAGCAGTTATACGGGTCCGTACAACAGATCTGAACGGTGGGGTGGATCACAACATGGGCGTCTTGCGCACACCGCGCGAAACATGGGTCGAGGAAGGGCTGCGGGTGCTGGCTGACGGCGGCGTAGACGCCGTGCGCATCGAGGCCCTTGCCAAGGCGCTCGGCGTGACCAAGGGCGGGTTCTACGGCTACTTCGCCGACCGCGACGCGCTTCTGACCGAGATGCTGCACGTCTGGGAGCGCGAATCCGTCGACGATGTCATCGGCCGCGTCAAGCACGAGCACGGCGACGTGTTGGACCAGGTTCGGCTGGCCGGGCGGCTGACCTTCTCCAGCGAGCGCCTGCTGCCCATCGATCTGGCCATTCGCGACTGGGCCCGCCGCGACCTGGCCGTCGCCAAACGCCTTCGCCGCGTGGACAACCGGCGCATGCAGCTGCTGCGCGACGCCATCAGCACGATCTGCCCCGACCCCGACGAGGTCGAGGCCCGCAGCCTGCTCGCCTTCTGCGCGGCCATCGGCGGACACTTCCTCGCCGCTGACCACCTCGGCCGCACCCGGGACGAGGTAATGGCCCGCGCCTCTGATCTCATCCTCAGCCGCTCGCCTGGCATCGCCGCGGACTGAGGACCCCGTGTGACAATCGGCGAGTGCCAGATTGGACATATCACCCGCTGCGTCCGATCGCCTCCGCCGCCCTTGGTGAGCGTCGTACCCAGATCTTTGCCCTGCGGCTGCTGTCAGTGGTTATCCGTTCGGCCGGAGGTTCTCGTTGGATCCCTTGGCTTTTCGACCATCCCTGCAGTTCCGCCGCAATGGAAGGGCCGCTTCGGAGCGTCCGTTCCCGTCGTCGTCGCACGGGACGCGATTGTGACGCTGCCCGTGCAAGGGGCCAGCGTCATCGAGGTCGGACCGGTGCACCGCGACGATGTCGCAACACTGCGATCGGCCACAGCCGACCGCACCTGTCCGGTGACTGCCTACGTGGATGACCCCGATCTCGTCGATGCCGTAGCGCCCTACGTCGACACGGTGACGGTCGGGCCGTCACCGGATGCGGTGCGCCTCACCGATCCCGAGATCGAAACCGCGTTGGCGTCGCTCGCCGAGCCGGGCACCACCGTGTTGTGCACGCCCAGCGTCCTGCTTGCAGCGGGTCCGGGCTGGTTCAACCGGGTGATCGAGGCCGCCACGCCGACATCGCCGACACCTGGGCTTCGAGATGTGCCACGCGACCCGCGCCGATGGCCGGCGTGGTTCTGGGGCGTCCTCGTCGGTATCGGCATGATCGTCGCGGGCCTAGGTGCGGCCGCGATCGCACTCGGCCCCGTGCTGTTGTGGTACGACCGCGACTATCTCGGCGTGTCTGTCGACGATCTGCACGCGATAAATCACCACTTGGTGGGCTTCCTGCAACATGACCGGATCACGATGGCCGGCAACATGATCGGGATAGGAACGCTCTACATCGGACTTGCGTGGGGCGGCATCAGGCAAGGTCACGGGTGGGCGCGCAACGCTCTGCTGATCTCGGGTGCGGTCAGCTTTCCCACGTACTTCTACTTTCTCGTCACCGGTTTCATCGAACCCCTGCACACCCTTGTCGTAATCGTCCTTTTTCCGATGTTTGTGTTCGCCGTATGGCACAAACCCTCGACGCCGCGCTGGCACAGCCTGCCCGAGGGCCCGGAATCCCAACGCAGGCGGGCGTTGTGGGGTCAGCTGCTGATGATCGGAATCGGCGGCGGCTTGTTTGTTGCCGGAGCAGTCATCTCGACGGTCGGGCTGACGTCAGTCTTCGTCCCAACGGATTTGGGGTTCCTGGGCATCGAGGCCGGAACCTTCGAGTCTGCGCACCCGCCGTTGTTGCCGTTCATCGCACACGATCGCGCCGGATTCGGCGGCGCGCTGATGGGCGGCGGGTTGGCGGTCCTATTGATCAGTCTGTGGGGTTGGCGGCGCGGCGATCGCTGGGTCTGGTGGTCGCTGTTGATCGGCTGCGCCGTCGGCGCTGCTCCCCCACTGCTGATCCACCTCGCCATCGGCTACACCACGTTCGAACATCTTCTTCCGCTGTATGTCCTCGTGGTGGTTGCGGTGCTGGCGCTGATCCTGTCGCACCCCTACCTGACTGCCCGATCGACGCCATTGGAGCGGCGAAAATGACGAGGGTGCCCGAGGGTTTCGGCCATCCCGTAAGGTGGTTATATCCGCTAAGCATCAATTCTCAACGCTGGAGTCGTGCTCATGACCTTGATCAAGACCACTCTGAGTGCCGTCGTCATCGTGGGCGGGGTCACCGCAGCGTCGCTCGGCCTTGGCGCGTCGATGGCGAGCGCCCAGCCCGCCCCGCCGCCGCCGGCCCCCGTCCTGGGCGAAGTGCCGCCACCCAACGCACCAAAGAAGACCGCCGAATTCTGGAACGGCGAACCCGTCGTATGGACCTCGATGTGGGGTGGGCGCTGGGGCGTGTGGAAGAACGGCGGCTTCATTCCGCTGACGTCGAACATCAACACCGGCGGCGGCTAACACCGCGCGGGCTTCAAAGCTGAGACACGATCTCCTGCCGTTTCGTCGCGTATTCGTCGTCTGTGATGATCTGAGTCCCGGCGTATTGATCGGCGGGGTTGCGGCCGCGCGACGAGCCGGATCGGAGCTTCTCCACCCAGTTGCCGTCGACGACGATGCTTTCGTTGTCCAGTCCATCGATCCGAAACACGCGGTGATCGTATCCGGCGAAGTAAATTCGGGATGTCTACTTGCGATCTAGCGGGTTAGCCTCGCTCCATGAGCAGTGAGCGAGTGCCGGGCGGAGTCGTGCATAAGCTGCCCCCAGACCTGCGCAAGGCGCTGATCGGCAACGATTCTGCGCTCGCCGCATGGAAGGACATCACGCCGTTGGCGCGCAACGAGTTCATCTGCTGGGTCGAAGATGCCAAGCAAGAGGTGACTCGGGAGCGCCGTATCCGCCGGACCCAGGAAGAGCTGGAGGAAGGCCAGCGCCGGCCGTGCTGCTGGCCGGGCTGCAAGCATCGCGAGCGAGGCAGCCGCTAACCGACATCTCCGCGCTGCACCGACACCACGAAGCGCTTTGGCCCCCACGCGGTCTGGAGAGCAAACCGGACCTGCTTCGGTCTACCCAACAGCGTTGTCTTGACAACTGTTCCGTCGATGCCCGCTGGCACCTCTGGAACGTTCATGCCTTCGATCTGCCTTTGCGAGGTGACTCGGTCACCTTTGCGCCAGGACATGTAGCAAATTCACCCCTGCTCGTGTGCGTCTCACCCAATTCGGTTCTCGTGCAGAGCTATCCGAGCACTGCCATGGGAAAATGCTGCACCACGACGGCGATTGGTTGCAAGTAGATTTCGGCGTCGCGTGTCACGCCGACTCTGCGGCCGCAACCAAGCTGGCGTACGAGCCGTTGTCCGCCATCAGCTCATCGTGGCTTCCCAGTTCGATGATCCGGCCGCCGTCCATGACAGCGATCCGGTCCGCATCTCGTGCGGCCGTCAACTGGTGCGCGATCGCAATCACGGTGCGCCCCTTGAGGACCGATGACAATGATTCTTCGAGGTCGCGCGCCGCCGAGGAGTCCAGCAGCGATGTGGCCTCGTCCAGGATCAAGGTGTGAGGATCGGCCAGCAGCAGCCTGGCCAGGGCCAGCTGCTGTGAAACCGCGGGAGCCACTGCCTCACCACCGGATCCGAGCTTCGTGTCGAGGCCGTCAGCAAGACCAGCTGCCCAGCCGTCGGCGTTTACCCGTTGCAGCGCGTCCCACAACTCGGCGTCGCTGGCCTGTCTCGGTAGCGTCAAATTCTCGCGCAATGTCGCGGTGAATACGTGCTGCTCTTGAGTGACGAGCACGATCTCCTTGCGCCGTTGCTCTAGCGGCAGCTGGCTGACTTCCGCCCCACCGATGAGCACCTCCCCCTCGTCCGGGGCGTTGATGCCGGCGAGAAGCCGGCCCAGCGTTGACTTGCCCGCACCTGACGGTCCGACGACGACCACGCGTTCACCCTCGGCGATATCGAGGTCGATGTCGGTCAGCACGTCCCGGCCTGTCTGGTAGGCAAATCGGACGCCGCGTAGCTGGATTCGCCGACCGGCCGATGCAGCGGTGCCGCCGACGTCGGGAGGAACTCGTTGCACCCCAAGGATTCGCCGCAACGCCGCGGCGCCAACCTGCAGCTCGTCAAGCCAGCTCAACACCTCCTCGAGCGGATCTGCCATCGCACGGGCATACAGCACCACAGCGGTGATCTGTCCGAGCCCGGCAACACCGCTGGTGTATGCCGCCCCGCCGATCAGCAGGATCGCCGCGATCGGCAGCAGGTAGGCAATGTTCAGCCCCGCCAGGAACACCGAGAACAACTTGGTGCACTCCCACTCGCGGCCGATGGCTGCATCGAGCGCGGTGTCGTTGTCCGCAACGCGTTTGTGCCGCAGCCGCAATGCTTCGACGGTGCGGCCGCCCTCGGCGGTCTCATGGGTGAGCGAATGCAGTTTCGCCCAGTTGGCCAGCGCATGCTGATACTGCGGCACGATCCGTGGCCGATACCACCTGTTGAACGCCCACACCAGCGGGATGGCGGTCAGCACGCCCAGTGCGACAACCGGGGACGTCACGAACATCGCCACTGCGGTCAGCGCCACCGTGATGGAGGCGATCAGGATTTCCGGCGCCGCCTGACGCAAGCCTTCGTCGAGCTTGTCGACATCAGAAGTCGCTCGGCTCAACAGGTCTCCGGTGCCTGCAGACTCGACCACCGACAGAGGCAGTCGTACAGAACGACCGACGATGCCCTCGCGAGCATCGGCCAACAGCCTTTCGCCGAACACTCCGGCTCTGATGCCGGCCGCGCCCTGCAGGACTGCCTGCAGTCCCACCACGCCGACGAACGCCAGCGCGATGACGTCGACGCTGTAATGCGCGGTACCTTCGGACACCGCATCGACCAGGCGGCCGAGGAGTTGGGGTCCGGCCAGTCCGACGATGGTCGCCAAGCCGAATAACGCCATCATGGCGGCGAACTCGCGTCGGTTCTCGCCGACGACCGACAGCACCCAGCGCCGGACGTCGTGGTGGTCTGCGAGCGGAAGTGTCGTGCTCATCGTGGGTATACCTGATCTGCCGCGCCCTGCCACAGCGGGCTGTCACTCATGACGATGGTGGTCCTGCCCCGCCGCAACTCCCTAACTCGTTGCACGATTCGGGCTTCGGTGTGCGCGTCTACCGCAGACGTGGGCTCGTCGAGAATAAGAACGTCCGCGTCGAAGCTCAACGCGCGAGCCAACGTCATGCGTTGGCGCTGCCCGCCGGAGAGGGTTCGGCCTCGTTCGACCAAGTGCTCGTCGATGCCGTGTTCAAGGGAGTCGACGATGTCCTTGGCGTCTGCCGTCCACAACGCGGTTGTCAGATCAACCGCGTTGCCCATGTCTATCTCGTCGGCCAACCGACCCGAGAACAAGGTATCGAGATTGTGCGACACCAGGATTCGGCGACGGATCTCCTCCAGATCGACGTTCCGCAGCGGCACGTCACCGGCGAACACTGGCGCGTCGACATACCGGCCCAGCCTGTCGGCCAACGCTGGCGAGCCGGAGATCACCGTCAACTTACCGGGCGCACAACTGATTCCGGTTGTCGCATCGAGCAATCCGAACGGTTGAGCCGGAAGCGGAACAGGATTGTGGGGCGAGCTCAAGGTCGGCTTGAGCTTCAAGATCGCACACGCGCGGCCGGCGGCCACCCGTGATGCGTTGAAGCTGTGCACCGCCTCCCCCGCGACGCTGACCGGCAGGCTCAAAAACGCGGACACACCGTAGACGGCCACCAGCTCACCAATGCTGATCTCGCCGTCCACGGCGAGCCGGGCGGCCAACCACGTCACCAATGCCACGACGAGGCCCGGCAGCAAGACCCCGAGCGCGCCGAGTCCCGCGTCGACCCTGCTGGCGGCGACCCCGGCGACCCGCACTCGCTGGCTGGCCGCGACGAAATGACCGTGAAACTGGCGCTCGCCGCCGATCCCCCGCAGGATCCGCAGTCCGGAGACGATGTCGGCGGCCACGGCGGTGGCCTCGCCGACTTGCTCTCGGTGTGCTTCGAGGCGCACCTGTAGCGGCCGCAACAGCGGGGTGAAGCCCAACGTGGCGATCGGAATACCTACGAGCACAGCAATTCCCAGTATCGGACTCTGGCCGACGACGATGACCGCAACCACGGCGAACGCGACGACGGAACCAGTCAGCCGGCCGACGGTCTCCATCAGCGATGCGATGCTGTAGATATCGGCCGCGCCGACAGCGACGATCTCCCCGCTCTTGATCTGCCGGGGCAGGTCCGCGCCCAGCGCCGTCGCGTGCCGCATCACTGTGCGCTGAGTCAGACCTGCGCAGAAAAGCCACAACCTGTCCCCGGCGCGAGTCGCCAGCAACGTGCTCACCGCCAGCATGACGCCCAGCATCAGAATGACCGCTACCCACTTGAGCAGTCCGTCGAAATCACGCGGCGAGATGCCCTCGTCGATCGCCTTGCCGATGGCCAGCGGCAGCAGGGCCAGTGGAATCATCTGTAGGACACCCAACAACATCGCGTACACCAGCCGTGTGGATGAGCGACGAGCCAGCCACCATAGGTACCGCAGGGGTGTGCGATCAGTGTCCGGGACTCAATAATGTGGCATTGGCCGAACGCTAATCGCGCACCGCCCTGTCGCGCAACGCATTTTGTGGGCTGCGCTCGCACCGCCGTGCCGCGCGACGAACGTGATGTGGTGTTACGAGGTCCAGCCGGTTGCCGGCGGCCAGCAGTCCACGTCCTTGCCGTCGCAGCGCAGCCGCAGTGATTGATATCCGCGGTCGGACGCGGATGCGACCTGATCGTCATACACGCGGCGGGACTCCTCCTCGGTTCCGTGAACGAGCACGGTCTCATCGACTCCCTCGGCGGCGTTGCCGCGATCGTAGGGCCGGGCGGCAATTACCTCCCACCCGCCGGCCGAACGAGCCGTTGGTGTTCCCATTAGCGCTCCTCCACTGTCAGTCCGGAGGTGCATACCCATATCTGCCGTCGCTTGCACCGCCGCGGCGACATCGGTAAAGTAACCTATAACACTCTAGTATATGGTTACTCGAGGAGCGAGCGATGGACGCGCTGACGGTTCGCGAACTGTCCAAAGCCACCTGGGACGACTTCGAAGATGTCTTCGGCAAGAACGGAGGCTCCCGCGGCTGCTGGTGCATGCACTGGCGCCTCTCGATCGACGAATTCATGGCGGCAAAGGGCGATGGGAACAAACGGTCGATGAAGAAACTCGCCGCCGGGAAGTCGGCTCCCGGTGTTGTCGTGTACCGCGACACGACGCCGGTGGCTTGGTGCTCGCTTGGCGAGCGCGCCTCGTTCCCGAGGCTGGAGCGCTCGCCCCTGCTGGCGAGTATCGATGACAAACCGGTCTGCGCGATCACGTGCATCCTCGTGCAGAAGAAGCACCGCGGCTCGGGACTGCTGCCGGCGATTCTCGACGCCGTCTGTGAGTACGTAGCCGACAACGGATACACGATCGCCGAGGGCTACCCCATCGAACCTCGTGACGGCAGGCGCGCCGGTTCGGACACCGCCATGACAGGCATCGCAAGCGCCTTCCTCGACGCCGGATTCCGTGAAGTCGCGCGCCCGCGTGACGATCGCCCGATCATGCGCCGATCCCTTCGCAGCGGATAGCGGTCAGCCGTTGACTGGCTCGCCTCTGCGGTGGCGGCTCGCTTTTTCACGGTTGCCGCAGGTAGTCATGCTGCACCACCGCCTGCGCCCGCCCCGTGACGAGTCGAGGAACAACCAGCCGCACCGGCCGCAGGCCCTGATCCTGTCGGGCGGCAGCGTGAACAAGGCGTGCACGGCCAACATCGACAGCGCGGTGGGAATCGCCCCTGCCGCTTTCCAATTGGCGGCCCAGTCGTCGAATGCGGCGTCGATGCGCGACACATGGCGAGCGCGTACGCCCGCCCCGGCGCGTTCCAGCAGCGACCCGAAGGCCTCGGTGGGCACCGCCTCGCCGCGCGACACCGCGCTGAAGACCGACCACGCGTGCTCGCGTACTTCTTGGACGTCGGCGACCAGCTTGCGCGCTGCCGCGTCGGTCAACGGCGGTGCGGTCTTGAACAGTCCCACGGATCGGCACCACGAGAGCACATCTGCCGGTGACTTCAACAGTTCGTTGTCTTGCACCGGGTGCGATCGATGAAAAACGGTGTTGGTCAGGTCCAGCACGGGGTGGCCGCCGATGAAATGCGCGTCCTGCCACGGGGGGCGTGCAGTGGGCTCGACGAAAGTAACCATTGAACCCACTCTATCTGGTTTTATCGCCGCCAGAACAGGTGGTGCGTGACGCCGCTGGGGCTGGGCACCACTTCGTGGTGGAACCGGTCGTCAAGCTCGTCGGGCGACTCCCACAGGCGCGATCCGGCTCCGAGCCTGACCGAGGACACCGCGACATGAAGAGTGTCGACGAGGTCGGCATCGAGGAACTGCCGGACGGTCGTGGCCCCGCCTCCGAGTCGGACATCTTTGCCGTCGGCGGCCTCCTTGGCACGCTCGAGGACAGCGGCCGGGTCACCGTTGACGAAGTGGAACGTGGTGTCAGACAACGTGAACGACGGGCGCTCGTGGTGAGTCATGACGAACACCGGGGTCCGAAAGGGAGGTTCCGCGCCCCACCAGCCCTGCCATTCGTGGTCGCGCCACGGGCCGCGTTGCGGGCCGAACTTGTTGCGTCCCATGATTTCCGCGCCGATATTGCGGGCGAAGTCCCGTGTGAAGTAGTCGTCGAGGCCGCGTGTCCCGCCGGGGTCGGTGCGGTTGGGCCAGCTCGCCGTGGCGCCCGCCCACGCGAACATGTCGCCGGGGTCAGCGTCACCGAACGGCCGGTCGAGACTCTGGTTCAGACCCGCACCGAAACCGTCCTGCGAGACGTTGAAGTTCTGAACTCTGAGCAGCTGGACCACGTGTATCTCCTCGGTCGTAGACGGACAAAGCTTTGACCCTGCCAGCCGGCGCAACTCATCGCTTCAACGGCGGCGCCTTGCGGAGATCGGCGAGCGAGTTCTTGAGGCCGCCGTCGATGCGGATCTGAATCGCGGCCACCGCGATCATTACCGCGGCGGTCACCAGGTGCACGACTGCATCGGTGACGTTGTTGGGGAAGGTGAAGACGTAGGCGACCTGATGGGAGAAGAAGGCCCAGATGCCCGGCAGCGCTCCGGCGACCGCGGCCAGCAATAGGTAGAGCACCGCCCACGACTTGCGCATCGCGAACACCAGGCCGGGCCCGAAGAGCGCGAGACCCGCGACCGCATGCCAGCCGTTGTAGTCCATCCCGAACACCTGGACGGTCGGGGCGTCGGGGCCAACGGCGAAGCTTGGTTCAGCGATGAAGCCGACCACCGCCTGGATGACGTGAAGGATCGAGATGATCAGCAGCCCGATCTGGGCGAAACTCCACTTCATTGCGCATCTCCGATTCTGTTCGGTATGGCACCTTTGCGAATACTACGTTACGTAGTAGATGATGGGCAATGCGCTCCGACCAGGCTTAGCGACTTGAGTGTGGACCGTCCAGCCCGGACTATGGGGTGATGACAGCTACCGCGGCGACCGAAACGGCCGAACCCGCGGCGCCGAAGCCGCCGTGGGGCGCTACCACGATGATCGCCTTCCGGTTCGGCACCTGCTATTTCGGCGCGTTCGGATTGGCGCTCGCGGTCGGCCTCGTCCCGGTCATCTTGGCGGGTGTCGGTATCGACGGGCCGTGGTCGGCGATGCGCGGCATGATCCACGCGATGCGTCCGCCGATCGAGTGGATCGGCACGCATCTACTCGGTCTGCACGTGCAGAGCACCCAGGTCGGTAGCGACAGTGCCTTCCAGTGGGTGGCGATCTACTGCATCGTGGTGCTGGCGACGGTGGCAACGGTGATCTGGACAGTGCTTGACCGGCGCCGTCGTTACGACCGGCTGCACACGTGGGTGTGGACCGTCCTGCGGCTCATCCTTGCCACGGCGATGTTCTATTTCGGCATGGCGAAGGTGATCCCGACGCAGATGCCGTTCGTGCTCAATCGCCTGGTGGAGCCGTACGGCAACTTCAGCCCAACGGGCGCACTGTGGGCGCAGGTCGGCATCTCCCCCGTCTATCAAGTGCTGCTGGGCGCCGCGGAAGTGCTTGGCGGCCTGCTGCTTCTCGTCCCAAGGACGGCGGCCGCAGGCGCACTGGTGTGCGCGTTCGACCTCACGCAGGTGTTCATCCTCAACATGACCTATGACATCCGCCTCAAGTCGGTGTCGTCCCAGTTGCTGTTGTTGAGCCTGTTCCTGCTTGCGCCGCACGCGCGCCGGCTGTTCATGGTGCTGTTCACCGACCGTGCTGTTCCGGCCACCCAATTCGCACCGTTGTTCAGAAACCGTCGCGCCACCCGGATCGCCGTGGTCGCGCAGGTATGTGTCGGCCTGGTGCTGCTGGCCGCGTTCGGAGGGCAGGGGTGGCAACAGTTCACCCGCCCGACGCCGAACCTCTACGGCATCTGGCAGGTGGAGGGCTTCTCCGCAGAGGGGTATCGGCGCGATCCACTGCTCACCGACGAACTCCGTTGGCGCCGAGTGATATTCGACCGTCCATTCCTGATGTCTGATCCGGTGATGGTGACCGTGCAGCATATGGACGACTCGTTCGAGGTGTTCGGCGGCACCATTGACCCGGCCAGACACTTCATCGACCTCGGTAACCGAATCGAGCTGGGCTCGTACGAAGAGACGCCGACGAGCATTCGGCTGACCTACTGGTGGCCCGATGCCGGCAGCACGGAGCGGATCGTGATCGACGGCGAGGACTACGCGGGACACCGGATCCACGCATGGTTCACCCGCATGGACCCGTCCTCGTTCCCGCTCGTCGAACGCGGCTTCAACTGGGTGCAGGAGGAGCCGTACAACCGTTGACGCTCAACGCGTTCCGTGGCGTTGCCGAAACGCGCGACGGTAGGCCGCAGGCGTCGTCTGCACCGCGGCGTGGAATCGGCGCCGCAGGTTGTTGGCGGATGCGAGCCCGACGCGGGAGGCGATGACGTCCACCGGCAGGTCGGTCTCCTCCAGCAAGGTTCTTGCGGCGTTGATTCGTTGGACGAGGAGCCATTGTCCCGGGCTGGTCCCCAGCTGCTCGGCGAACCGACGAATAAGGGTGCGTGACGAGACGTGCAGGCGAATCGCCATGTCGTCCAGGGTGATCGGGTCGCCGAGTCGGTGGCCGACCCAAGCGAGCAGCTCGGCGAGCGAGGGCGCCGGCGAGGGTACAGCCGGCGGCGTCGCGTATTGAGCCTGTCCGCCTTCACGATGTGGCGGCATCACCATATGACGGGCGACCTGGGCCGCATAGGCGGCTCCGTGGTCGTTGCGCACCAGGTGCAGGCAGAGGTCGATACCGGCGCCGGCGCCGGCGCTGGTGGCGACGTCTCCATGGTCGACGTACAGCACGTCGGGATCGACCTGGACGTGCGGGAAGCGGGCCTGCAGGTCCGCGGCCCCGGCCCAGTGCGTAGTCGCACGTCGACCGTCGAGCAGCCCGGTTTGGGCCAGGGCGAACGCACCGGCGCATATCGTGGCCAGCCTGGCCCCACGTTTGTGTGCCTGCCGCAGGGCACGCCGAACGGCAGTAGAGACGGGCGCGTCCGCCGGTCGCCATCCGGGAAGGATGATCGTGTCGGCCGACTCCAGAGCCGAGAGTCCTTCTGCCACAGACAGATTGAACCCAGAGGTGGTGGCTACCTCCCCAGGGTTCTCGGTGCAGACCGTCAGCTCGTAGCGGGCCGGTATCGATGGCCGGTGAACACCGAAAACCTCCACCACGCAACCGAGTTCGAACGGACCCTGCGGCGCCTGCACCAGCGCGACCACGCGGTGCGGACGCGCAGTGCTCTCGATCATGGCGAGATAGTACCTTTTAGTGTCTTTTCTGACACTGGTTGTGCATGGCGGCCTGGTCAAGCATGGAGATATGACGGAGACACGTACGGGGCCGGACGCGCCCGGCTACACCTGGTCCGCGGTAACCAGCGCACCAACGCGTGACCTGTTCCCCGGGATCAGGCTGCGATCCCTGTGGAAAGGCGACAACGGCGCGTCGGCGCACGTGCTCGAGATGGATCCGGGTAGCTGCTGGGAAGGCATCGACGTGCACGAGCCCGGCCCGGAGGAGGTCTACGTCGTCGCAGGCACGTTCAACGACGGCGTAAGGGACTACCCGGCGGGATCGTTCATTCACGCGCCCGCCGGGTCCTGGCACATTCCCCAGACGACCACCGGCTGCACACTTTTCGTCTTCTACCCGGAAGGCTGACCGACGCCGGCTCACCCGGTCTACCCGAACTGACCGGGCTGGTAGTCGCCCGCCGGCCGCTTGAGGATGACGTTCAGCCTGTTGAAAGAGTTGATGAGGGCGATCTGGGAGACCAGCGCGATGAGCTGGTCATCGTCGTAGTGCTTGGCTGCGTTGGCCCAGGCGTCATCGGTGACACCGGCGCCGTCGGCCAGACGTGTGCCCTGCTCCGTGAGTTCCAGCGCGGCGCGCTCGGCCTCGGTGAACACCGTGGCCTCCCGCCACGCGGCCACCAGATTGAGCCGCAGCGCGCTCTCCCCCGCCTTCGCGGCGTCCTTGGTGTGCATGTCGAGGCAGAAACCGCAGCCGTTGATCTGGCTGGCGCGTATTTTCACCAGCTCCTGGGTTGCTTGCGGCAGACCCGAGGCAGCCAGGGTCGCGTTGGCCGAGACGAAATGCTTGACGACCTTCATCGCCGGTGCGTTGTCGAAGATGTCGAGTCGAGCGTCCATGATGATCTCCTTGTTGCTTGTGTTCTCTCATCAGTACGACGAAGCAGCGGCCAGAAATGTCAGGCGCCGCGCCGACCTCACATTTCGCCGTGCTATCTCGTCGAACTAGCGGGAATAGAGGCGACCGAGGAGGCTGGCAACAGGATGAGCACCCATTTCGAACCGGGAGATGATCCAGGACTGACCGCGATCGTCCGCGAGCGGCGCCAGCTGATGAACCTGACGTATCGAATGCTCGGTTCGGTGGCCGATGCCGAGGATGTCGTCCAAGAGACGTACGCCCGCTGGTACGCGATGTCCGGGCAGGAGCAGCAGGCCATCGAGTCCCCCGGCGGCTGGCTGACGACGGTGGCCAGCCGCATCTGCCTCGACATACTCGGTTCGGCACGGGCCCGACGGGAGCGCTATGTGGGCGACTGGATCCCGGAGCCGGTGCCTGCGCCTACGGAGTGGATCAGCGCAAAGTCGACCGCCTCCGCCGACCCCGCCGACCGCGTCACCCTCGACGAGTCGATCAACATGGCCTTCCTGGTCGTGCTCGAATCGATGACCCCGGCCGAGCGCGTCGCATTCATCCTCCACGACGTGTTCCGCTACCCCTTCGCTGACGTGGCCGAGATCGTCGGCCGGACGCCGGCGGCATGCCGTCAGCTGGCCGCCTCGGCGCGCCGCCGCATCCGCGCATCGCAGACAGTGCAGCCTCCGACCAGCGAGCAGGCCGACATCGTCAAGGATTTCAAGCGTGCATGGGAGGCCAAGGACATCAACGCGCTCGTCGGGCTGCTCGATCCCGATGCCACGGCGACCGCCGACAGCGGTGGCCTGGCCAAGGCCCACCTGAAACCGATCGAAGGTGGTGAGCAAGTCGCACGTGCCTACGTGGACATCGCCAGCGGTGCACCTGGCATGACACTCGTCGAGCGCACGGTAAACGGTCAGCCCGGTTTGGTGGCTCAGGTGGACGGCGTCACCGTGACGGTTTTCGCGTTCGACATCGCAGGCGATCGGATCAAGCGCATCTGGGCAGTACGCAACCCGGAGAAACTGAGAAGCTGGACGACGGGCTGACGATCCGTGTCCCACGTACCCTGCACTGGTGGCATATGTGGTGTCTGTCAACGTGGCTCGTGTCCGTGCGAATCCTGACGCGCCGTCGAGGTCGACCGGTATCGACAAGGTCGAGGCCTCCGGGGCGGTCATGGTCAGGGCACCGGGGCCGATGCGCGGTGGCCTCGGCAGTGGACTGGTCGGCGACACGATCGGCAACCAGAAACTTCACGGTGGTGACGATCAGGCCGTCTACGCGTATGCGCGAGAGGACCTCGACCAATGGGAACAGCAACTTGGTCGCTTGCTGACCAACGGCATGTTCGGTGAGAACCTCACCACGTCGGGCGTCGAGGTCACGCGCGCGCGGATCGGCGAACGCTGGCGCGTCGGGACCGACGGCCTGGTGCTCGAAGTATCGGCACCGAGAACACCATGCCGGACCTTCTCGGCGTTCCTCGAGTTGGACGGTTGGATCAAAACCTTCACGGCCGCGGCGAAACCCGGTGCCTACCTTCGGGTTATCTCGCCGGGATCGGTGCGCGCCGGCGACACGATCTCAATTGACCACAGTCCCGGTCACGATGTCACGATCGACCTGGTGTTTCGTGCCCGAATGTCAGAGCGCGACCTGCTTCCGCAGTTGTTGGCGGCAGATGCGCTCTCAGCGGAGCTCAAATCCTATGTGCGCCGCCGGATTACCGCCAGCGGCGGCTAGCGACTCGTCGGGGTGACACGCACCGCGAGCATCGCCACCAGACCCGCGGCCAGCACCACACACAGTCCGCCCATTCCGGCCCGGTCGGTGCCGAAGATGTCGATGAAGGTGAAGAACATCAGCGGAGCCAGGAACGACGCGGCGCGCCCTGCGGTCGTGTAAAGCCCGAAAGCGACGCCTTCCTTGCCCTCGGCGGACATCCGAAGCATCAGGGCCCGCGCCGAAGCCAGCGTCGGACCGACGAACAGGCACAGCAGCAGTCCGCAGATCCAGAACGCAAGCACACCGGAGAGAACCAGCATTACGAGTCCGGTGATGACCAGGGCGGCCAGCGAACCGACGATGACGGGTTTGGAGCCCACCCTGTCGTCGAGCCGACCACCCACCACCGCGCCGATCGCCGCGACAATGCACGCGCACACACCGAAGATCAGCACATCGGCCTGCGAGACGCCGTACACCGTGACACCAAGTACCGCGCCGAACGCGAAAATCCCTGTCAGCCCGTCTCTGAACACCGCGCTGGCCAACAAGTAGTAGACGACGTTGTGGTCGCGCCGCCATTCGCCGGCCACCTCACGCCACAGCGCGCGATACGCGCCGATGAACCCGACGCTTGATCGACGGTCCACGGTGTCCGGTATGCGCCGAGAGACCAGGACCGGCAGGGCGAACAGTGCGAACCACGCCGCGGTGAGCAGCATCGCCGCTCGCACATGCTGGCCGTCCGCGGCCGCAAGGCCCAGTAGGCCGCGGGTATCGCCGTCGCCTTGGATAAAGCCGATGTAGAGGATCAGCAGCAACAGCACGCTGCCGAGATATCCCGAAGCCGATCCGAGCCCGGAGATTCTGCCCCGGTTGTCCGCCGTCGAAATCTGGCTCAGCATCGCGTTATACGGCACCGTCGCCAGGTCGCTGCACGCCGCGGTACATGCCAGCAGGACCAGTCCCACCCACAGGTAGTGGTAGTCGGCCCGGATCAGGCTCATCGCCGACGTCAGCGCGACGACAACGCCGGTGAGCACCGCGAGCGCCGTGCGGCGGCGATGCGGACCGTCGACCCAGACTCCGGTCGCCGGTGCCAGCAGCGCGACGCACAGACCCGCGATCATCAGCACCCGGCCCAGCCAGCTCGCAGGTGTGGTCGAACCTGGCAGGTCCGACCCGACCTGCTCGGTGAGGTAGACAGCGAAGACGAAGGTGATGACGATCGCGTTCAAACCCGTTGCGCCGAAATCCCACAGCGCCCACGCCCTCACCCTTGACCGCGTGTCGGTCGACGTATCCGCCACCTGGCTGCTCATAGCTGGACCCTATTGGACGGGTTGCGCCTCCTCCGGGGGCGATTGCGCATCGGGCAACTGACCAACGAGATACTCGGCGAGCCCTCCGATGGTCGGATAGTCGAATACCGCGGTCGCGTTGATCGTGAACGCACCGCCGAACTGACTGTGCAGGCGGTTGCGGAGTTCGATCGCCATGAGTGAATCCGTGCCTAGGTCCAGGAACCGACTGGTGGCGGCGGGCGGTTGCGCGAGTCGCAGGAAGTTCTGCACTTCGCGCTGAAGGAACTCGGTCACGAATCCGGCGCGCTGCGGCACCGGTATCTCCTGCAGCTGCTTGAGAAGTTCACTGTCACCGGTGATTTCTCCGACGGCACTGGGCAACACGAGATCGAGGATCGGTGGACGCGAACTGCCAAGCACTTTCGCGGCACGCTGCCAGTTGGCCTTGATGACGGTTGCCTGGCCGGTGCCGTTGGCGACGACCTCAGCCAGTGCGCCGAGCGCTGCGGAGGGTTCCAGCGGAACCAGGCCCTGCGCACCGATATTGGCGCTCGCCGCGTCCGAAGATGCCATGCCACCTTGGCCCCATGGGCCGAAGTTCACGCCCGTGGCCGGCAAGCCTTGCGCCCTTCTCTGCGCGACCAGCCCGTCTAGCAATGCATTGGCGGTCGCGTAGTTCGCCTGGCCGGGTGAACCGAACAGGCTGGACACCGACGAGGACACGATGAAGAAGTCCAGATCGTCGTCCCTGGTCAAGCGGTCCAAGTGGCAGGCGCCGAATGCTTTGGGCGCCAACGTCGTTCGGAACCGTCCCACGTTCTGCTGTGACAGCAGCGCATCGTCCAGCACGCCGGCCAGATGCGCCACACCGGCGAGCGGCGGCAACTCCGCGCGGATCCGCTCCAGCAGCTTTTGGACCTCGGACTCGACGCCGACGTCGGCCGCGAAGACGTGGATGCGGCACTTGTAGCGCTCGGTGATGTCGTCGATCACCTGCTGTGCGGCGGCGTCGGGTGCGCGCCTGCTGGTCAGCACGACGTCACCGGCTCCGAGTTGGGCGAGATACGACGCCGTGTGCAGGCCGATCGCGCCGAGGCCGCCCGTGATCAGGTAGCTCCGATCCGCCCGGGGCTGCAGCGGGTTCGGTATCTGGCACACGATCTTCCCGATGTGCCTTGCCTGCTGCATCCGGCGGAACGCGGCCCTCGCCTCGGTGAGTGGGTAGATCTCGGCGGGCAGTGGTGTCCACTCGCCGTTGGCCAGTCCCTCCGACACTTCGGTCAGCAAGCCGCGAATACGATCGGGTTCGGTGAACATCACCGTGTCCAACGCGACGATCTCGTAGGCGATGTCGGATCGGGACTCGGCCATCCGCTCGGCTGACCAGATGTCGCGCTTGGCGATCTCGGCGAAGCGGCCGTTCTTGGCGGTGGCTCGTAGCGTCGCCTCGATGAACCCCTCGCTGGTCAGGGAGTTGAGCACCACGTCCACGCCTGCGCCATTGGTGTCCGCCAGGATCTGATCGGCGAAATCCGTAGTGCGCGAGTCGTAGACATACTCCACACCCAGCTTGCGCAGCGTCGCGCGTTTGTACGTGCTTGCCGTGGCGAAGACCGTGGCACCGCACTGCTGCGCCATCTGAACCGCGGCCAGGCCGACACCACCACTGGCCGCGTGGATCAGCACCTTGTCGCCGGGCTTCAGCTGCGCCCAGTCGAACGACAGCCGAACCGTCAGCGCCGCAGCGGGAATCGTCGCGGCTTCCACCGTGCTCACCCCGTCCGGGATCGGCGCCAGGAACTGGGCGGGCACGTTGAATCGACTCGAGAACGCACCCTGCATGGAGCCGTAGACGCGCTGACCCACCTCGACTCCGTCGACACCCTCACCCAACCCGGTGACGACGCCGGCGAAGTCCCCGCCGATCGGTCCCGGGTCGCCCGGGTAGAGCCCCAGGACGTTGAGCACATCGCGGAAGTTGAGCCCGGCGGCCTCCACCCGAACCTGCACGTAGCCCTCGTCCGGCGGCGCCACGTCCTTCTCGGTTAGCCGCAGATTGTCGATCGCGCCGCGTTCGGTCGGCGCCAGGACGTAATCGCCCCCGCGCGGCACCGTGAGATGACCGCTGCGCGCCCATGGCAACAACCGTGAGGCCAGCAGCTTTCCTTGTCGCACCGCCAGTTCCGGCTCGTCTACCGGCGTGGCCAGTAGACCGGCAAGCGCGGTCACAGCCTCCTGCGATCCGTCGCAATCAACAAGTTTGAGACCCAGCCCCGGTTCCTCGTTGATCGTGGTGCGCCCGAATCCCCACATCGCCGCCTGCACAGGGTCGACCGGTTCGCCGGATTCGGTGGCCACGGCCCGCTCAGTGGTGATCCATAGGCCATTCGGAAGTTTCACGCCGCCATTTTGTGAGCCACCCTGCACGGTGTGCACGGCGCTGAGCAGGTGCTCGATCTCGGTCTCGAGCCTTGTGGCAATCTCTGCGCTGGACTCCCCTGCGCTCGGTGCCTTGCTGCGCCAGACGACACCGGAGAACGGCAGACCGCGCTGGTGAGCCTCGGCCAACAGCTGTCCCAACAGCGTCGGATCGGTCGTGCGGTCGAACGAGATGCAGCCAGGCACCTCGGCGGCCAGTTCGTCGAATCCCGCAATCAGCCAGGTGCCGTTCGCGATTGGGTCGTCGCTGGGCGCCGGCGGCGGAACCTCGTGCCAGCCGAGGGTGTACAGCAGCCGGGTGGCGTCGCCGCCGAGACCGCGCAACAGCGCCTCGCGGGGCGCGCGCTTCACAGTGAACTCGCGAATCCCACCCAGCTGGCGGCCGTCCCGGTCGACGAAATCGATATCGAAGACCTGGGTTTCGCCGTCGAGGGCGCCTTCGTGCCACGTCGCGCGGCAGTAGAACCGCCGTGGCATCTTCTCCCGCAGCATCACCTGCCCGTATCGCAACGGCAGGAACAGGTCGTGCACGCCCTGTTCGGCCGCGAGAAGCGCAGGGAACGCCGGGAAGGCGACTCCTGTGCACAGGTCCATCAGCACGGGGTGCATCGGCTCGGTCCCGAGATGTTCGGCGAGTTCCTCGCCGACGATGATGTCGCCGATTGCCTCACCCTCGCCGAGCCACAATGACTTCAGGGATCCCGACCAGTTCGGACCCCAAGCCAGCTCCAGGTCGGCGAAGGTCTCGAACAGATCCTGCGGACGCATGCGGTCGAGCCGCTCGATGGCCGCGTCGACGGGATCGACCTGCTCGGGTGCCTGCTCGTCGGCGCCGGTGACCACGGTGCCTTCTGCGTTCAATGACCACTCGGCACCGCGTTCCCCGTACGCGCGGCTGTGCACCTTGAAGGTCGAACCGCTGCCGTCGTCGAGGGAATGCAACGTGAGCTGCACCTCGCGAGAGCTTTTCTCGGGCAGGATGATCGGCTCGTAGAAGAAGACGTCCTTCACCCGTGCGGGCGGACCGACGGCGGCCAACGCCATCGCTGCATACGTCGCCCCTGGAACAACCACGGTGCCATAGATGACGTGGTCGGAAAGCCAAGGCTGAGACTTGACCGACAACCTGCTGGTGTAGACGGTATCGCCGGACGCGAGATCCTTTGCGCTACCCAGGATTCCGGATACGGCTGGGCCGTCAATCGCGATGTTCGACGTCTTGGGCCAGAAGCGGCGCCGTTGGAATGGATAGGTCGGCAGCTCGAGTGCGTGCCGCGCCTGTTGATGCAGTGCGGCGAAATCAAGTTGGTGGCCGCCGACGTAGGCCGCGGCCAGCGCGTCGGCGATCTGGCGCCGGTCGCCAACGCCTTTTCGCAGTGAGACGATCGCCCGCGGTGCGGCCAGGTGTTCCGGCCAGACCTGTACCGCGGCACCGGTCAGCACCGGTTGCGGGCCTAGTTCCATCAGAATCGAGCATCCCAGCGCGGCCACGGTGCGCACGCTTTCGGCGAATTGCACCGGCTGACGGGAGTGCCGCCGCCAGTACTGAGCGTCGATCGGGGTTTGGGCCGTGAGCACGGCGCCGGTGCGGTTGCAGACCAACGGCAACGTCGGGACGGCGAACTCGAACTGCGCTGCGTACGACTCGAATTCACCAAGCACCGGATCCAGCAACTCCGAGTGGAAGGCGTGGCTGGTTTCCAGCCAGGTGCAGCGGATCCCCTCGTCACCGAATCTGGCAACGATCTGTTCCAGATCCTCACCAGGACCCGAAAGCACCGTGTTGGGCCCGTTGTAGGCGCCGACCGATACGCGGGGAAACTCGCCAGCGAGTTCCTCGACGTGCTTGGCGTCGGTGAACACCGCCACCATTCGCCCGCCTTCTGGCAGGCTGCCGAACAGCCGGCCGCGCTCGACCATCAGCCGTGAGCCATCCTCGATGCTGAAGACGCCGGCCACACATGCCGCTGCGTACTGGCCCACGCTGTGCCCGAGCACCACGTCGGGCTCGATGCCCCACGACTGCCAAAGCCGGGCAAGGCCCATTTCGACGGCGAACAGCGCCGGTTGCGCATACGACGTGTGCCGCAGCGTTTGTGCGATTTCGCGGTCGGCGGCGAACATCACCTCGAGCAACGGGCGCGGCAACATGTCACCGACCGCGTCCGCGCAACGTGTCACGGTTTCGGCGAAAACCGGTTCGGTGTCGAACAATTCACGCGCCATACCCGGATACTGGCTGCCCTGACCGGTGAACAACCAGGCCGTCGTCGGGCGGTGCGTGTGCTCGCCGCGTACGACGCCGGGTCGCAGCCGGTTCTCGGCCAACTCGGCGAGGCCCTCGCGCGCACCCTGGACCGAATCCACGACCAATGCGGCCCGCTGCTCGAAGTGCGAACGGCCCGTCCCGGCGGTGCGGCAGACGTCGGCGAGGTCGACGTCCGGATGAGCGGTCAGCCAAGCTTCATAACGCAGTGCCAACGCCGACAGCGCTTCTGGTGTCCGCGCGGAGAGCGCAAGGACGTCGAACGGCTGCTCGTCAGTGTCCGGCTCCTGGGTGGGCTCGATGCTTTGCGCCGACTGTGGCGGCGCCTCCTCGATCAGCACGTGTGCGTTCGTGCCGGTGAACCCGAACGAACTCACGCCTGCGCGCCGCGGCCTGCCGTTGGCCTGCCATGGCACCGCCTTGTCGACGACCCGCACCGGCAGCGAGTCCCACGGTATGTGCGGTGACGGCGTGTCGAAGTGCAGGCTCTTCGGCAGCATCTCGTGTTGCAGCGACAACACGACTTTGATCAGACCTGCTGCCCCCGAGGCCGATTCGGTGTGGCCGATGTTGGACTTGACCGATCCCATCAGCAACGGGCGGTCCGCGGAACGCGAGGCGCCGTAGGCGGCCGCGGCCGCCTGTACCTCGATCGGATCACCCAGCGGGGTACCCGTTCCGTGCGCCTCGAGGTAGTCGACATCCCCGCCCGTCAGACCGGCGCGGGCCAGCGCCGTGGAGATGAGCCGTTGCTGGGCACCACCGTTGGGCACCGTCAAACCACTCGAAGCGCCGTCCTGGTTGACTGCGCTGCTCGAAATGACTGCGCAGATCCGGTCGCCGTCGCGCTGGGCGTCGCTGAGCCGCTTGAGCACGAGAATTCCGCAGCCTTCACTGCGCACGTAGCCGTCGGCGGAGGCGTCGAAGGTCTTGCATCGGCCGACGGGTGAAAGCATCCTGGCGCGGGATGCGGCGATGACTGTCACCGGACTCAGCAAGACGTTGACTCCGCCGGCCAACGCCAAGTCGCAGTCGCCGGAGTGCAATGCCTGGACGGCCTGATGCACGGCGACCAGGGCCGAGCTGCATGCGGTGTCGACCGCCATCGCCGGCCCTTCGAGTCCGAGCGCGAAGGCAACTCGACCCGAAATGGCGTTGAGCGCATTGCCGGTGATGAAGTAGGGCTCGATTTTGTCGACGGACTCCGACGACAGCAGATGCGCGTACTCGTTGGCGGCCACGCCGGCGAAGATGCCGGTCCGGCTGCCGCGCAAGGTGGCCGGCGAATACCCGGCCCTTTCGAGACCCTCCCATGCCGTTTCGAGCATCAGCCGCTGCTGCGGCTCGATCCAGAGGGCTTCGCGCGGCGAGATGCCGAAGAATTCGGGATCGAATCCGTCGATTCCGTCGAGGAATCCGCCGAAACGCGTGTAGGTCTTGCCGGGAGTCTCCGGATCCGGGTCGTAGAACTCGTCGATGTCGAACCGGTCCTCCGGGACTTCCCGGATGGCATCGACTCCGCCGGCGAGCACCTCCCAGAAAGCCTCCGGATCCGGCGCGCCTGGGAAGCGGCAGGACACCGCGACGATGGCGATCGGTTCGTCCGTGCGCGTCGTCGCCACTGCCGTCGGCGCGGGCGCGGATACCCGTTCGGCGAGGCCGAGCACATCGTCGAGCAGATAGTCCGCCGCGTCGGTAAGACGGGGATGATCCATCACCAGGGTGACCGGTATCTCCTTGGCCACTCCTTGTTCGATGCGGCGCCGCAGTTCGACTGCCATCAACGAATCCATGCCGAGGTCGAAGAACCCGGTGTCCTCGCGGATCTCCGCGGCATCGACACGGGTCACCTCGGCTACCGCGTCGCGCAGGTAATCGGTCACAAGCTTCTTGCGCTGCTGCACGGGAGCGTTGGTGAGTCGCTGGACCAGTTGTGTTGTCCCGGACGGCGTCACAGCCGCGACATCGGGCGCCTCAGGCTCCAACTCGGCAAGGAATGCCCGTCTGCCCGCCTGCTGGTAGAGCGGCAGGAAACGAGCCCAATCGATCCGGGCCACGATTCCTTGCGGCGGTCCATTCAGCGAAGCGGCCACGACATCGGCCAGACCGGCAAGGGCATCGGTAGGCGACAACGTCCGGACCCCGCGCTGATCCAGTCGCGCCCGAGACTCCGCGTCGGCCATTCCCGCCGACCATGGACCGAAATTGACGCTGATCCCAGGGATGCCCTGCTCGCGCAGGCGCCAGGCCAGCCCGTCGAGGAAGGCGTTTGCCGCACCGTAGGCGGTTTGACCGTACCCACCCCACACCGCGGCGATCGAGGAGGTGCTGAGGAAGAAATCCAGCTTCAGTTCGGCAGCTGCCTCGCTGAGATGCCAAGCGCCCCAGACCTTCCCGGCAAAGACCCGGTCCAGTTCGGTGTCGTCCAGGTTGCTCAGCGGAGTGGTGCCGATTTCACCTGCCGCGTGGACGATGCCTGCTAGCGGCGGTAGCTCGGCCTGCACCGTGGTCAGCAGGCGTGACACGTCATGCGCGTCGGCGACATCGGCAGTGACGATTCGGACTTCACAGCCGTGCTGTTCGCCCAGTACATCGATGCGCTGCTGCGCGGCATCGCTTGGCGCGCGTCGGCTGGTCAGCACCAGATGCCTGGCGCCGTGCGCGGCCAGGTGGCCGGCAATCTCGAGTCCGATCGAACCCAGGCCTCCGGTGACCAGATACGTTGCGTCAGAGCGTATTTGCAGCGGTGCGCCGCTCGGCTCCTCGGTCCGCCGCACCAGCCGGGGGACGTAGGCCACATGATCGCGCAGCGCGATCTGGTCTTCCCTGACGGCAGAATCGGACGGTGCGGTGATCCGGTCGATGAACCGAGACCATTCGTCGGAGTCGTTTTCCCTGCCCTCTGACAAGTCTGCCAGTCCGCCCCAGACTTGCGGGAGCTCCAGCGCTGCGGCGCGACCGAATCCCCACAGGCAGCTCTGCACCGGCGACACGGTGTCCGCGTCGGTGACTCGCTGTGCGCCACGGGTCACTACCCAGATGGGCCTGCGCAGTTCTGCGGCAATCGCAGCGCGGAAGAGCCGCCGTGTTCCGCCAAGGTTCCTGTGTTGCATCCGCAACAACGACCGCATCGAGGGTGTGGTCTCGGAGTCGAGGGCCGCGATGTGCACGATACGCAGTGCCGGATCGTCCACTGCCGCAGAGCGCAACGCGTCTGCAAGCTTTTCCTCGTCCGCGTCGGACACCGGCAACGCGAGGATCCGGGGCCGGTGGCCGCGTGCGGTCAGCACGTCGACCAAAGGCTTCACGGCATCGGTGGCGTCGCCGATGAGGATCCAGGCGGATCCCCCACCGGCCTCAGCGCCGGAGAGTGGAGCAGTGGCTTTTTCCCAGCGGATTTCGTATCGGTCATCCGTGATCGACTGGGTCGTACGTTGCTGGTTGTGTTGTGCCGCAAGCTTGGTCAGCACACTGAGGGTCTGATGATCGCCACTCGTGCCGTCGAGCAGTGTCGCGAGTTCCTCGATCCGGCCGTCCTCGAGAAGACGGACGGCCTGGGTACGCGCGGCAAGGTGCTGTGGTGCGGAGTGCCAATCCTTGTCTCTGTTGTCCCGGAACCAGTACTCGCGGCGCTCGAACGGATAGGTGGGCAGGTCGAGCTTTCGCGCGTGCGCCTGCCTGAAAGCGGCGAATGCGGGCACGTGGCCAAGGACGTACGCGTCGGCAGCGGCTTCGGTGATCTGCCGGTGATCGTTGGTGGTGCTGCGTAGGGACGTGAGCACCCGTGGTGCGGTGGCAGGGTCGGGCCATGCGCCAAGAGCGGTTGCGGTCAGCACAGGCCGCGGACCGATCTCGAGCAACAGTTTGCAGTTCAGATCGGCGAGCGTGCGCACGCTCTTGGCGAATTCCACCGGCTGGCGCGCGTGACGGCGCCAATAGCCGCCATCGAGCTTCACACTCCTGCCGAGCGCGACGCCGGTGCGGTTGTCTATGAGAATCCGTTGTGGCGTATTGAAATTGAACTGCTCCGCATACGACTCGAACTCGTCGAGGATCGGGTCCAGCAGCGCCGAGTGGAACGCGTGGCTGGTGTCCAGCCAGTCACACCGGACACCGTCGGCCGTCAGCGCAGCCACCGCCTTCTCCAGATCCTGTGCAGGTCCGGACAATACGGTGTTGGCGCCGTTGTAGGCGGCGACCGAAAGGCTCGGGAACTCGTCGGTCAGGCTCTCGACACGGTCGGCGGCGGTGAACACCGCGACCATCCGGCCACCTGCAGGCAGACTGCCGAAGAGGCGGCCGCGTTCGGCCATCAGCCGCGCGCCGTCCTCGAGACTGAACACTCCGGCCACGCATGCCGCTGAGTACTGGCCGACGCTGTGGCCCAGCACCACGTCTGGCTCGAAGCCCCACGACTGCCAAAGGCGGGCCAGGCCCATCTCCACCGCGAACAACGCGGGCTGTGCGTAGGAGGTCTGCCGCAGTGTCGCTTCGGCGTCCGGGCTGTCGACATCGAAAATCACGTCCAGCAAAGGCTTTTCGAGACCATCCGCGACGGCGGCCGCGCAACGTTTCAGCGTTTGGGCGAACACTGGCTCGGTGTCGAACAACTCGCTGGCCATGCCTGGGTACTGGCTGCCTTGACCGGTGAACAGCCACGCCGTCTTCGGTGTGTCATGGGATTCCCCGCGTACCAAACCGGGTGCGGGGCGGTCGTCGGCTAGCGCACCGAGTAGTTCGACGGCGGATTCTCTCGAGTTGACCACCAGCGCGGCCCGGTGCTCCAGATGTGCTCGCCCCACCCCGGCGGTGAAGCACACGTCCGCCAGGCTGGCCTCCGGGTGTTCGTTCAACCAGCTGCGGTATTGGTCGGCGACCTGCACCAATGCGGCGGGCGTCTTGGCCGAGAGCGGAAGAACGCTGAACCGCGCGTCCGCGGGCTGCGCATCTGGAAGTGGTGCAGCTTGCTCGGGAGCCTCTTCGAGGATGACGTGAGCGTTGGTCCCGGCGAATCCGAAAGAGCTGACTCCCGCGATACGGGGCCGGCCATTGCGCTCCCATGGGATGGCCTCTTTCACGACCTCCACTGCGAGCCGATCCCATGGGATGTGCGGCGACGGGTTCTCGAAGTGGAGATGCTTGGGCAGCATCTCGTGCTCGAGCGAAAGGATGACCTTGATGACGCCCGCGATCCCCGCGGCCGCTTCCAGGTGTCCAATGTTCGTCTTGGCCGAGCCGATCAATAGCGGCCTGCCGGGTTCGCGTCCGGCGCCGTATGCCGCACTTGCCGCCTGGGCCTCGATCGGGTCGCCGAGCGAGGTGCCGGTGCCGTGGGCTTCCAGGTATCCGACGTCGCTGGGTTGGAGGTGAGCGCGCTTCAGTGCGTCGGCGATGACCCGTTGCTGAGCAACGCCGTTCGGCACGGTCAAACCTCCCGACGCGCCGTCCTGATTGACCGCACTTCCGCGGATAACGGCCCGAATCCGGTCACCGTCGCGAATCGCGTCCTCGATGCGCTTGACGACGATCACGCCGCAACCCTCGCCGCGCACATAGCCGTCCGCTGCCGCGTCGAATGTCTTGCACCTGCCGTCAGGAGCGAGCATCTGCGCGCTGGAGAAAGTGATCATGGTCGCCGGGCTCAGCAGCACATTCGCGCCGCCGGCCAGCGCGAGGTCACATTCTCCCAACTGCAGCGCTTGGCACGCCTGATGGATCGCCACCAGCGACGAGCTGCACGCTGTGTCGACGGCGACCGCGGGACCTTGCAGTCCCAGGCGATAGCTGATCCGCCCCGCCGCAGCGGCGTTGGATGTCCCGATGGCCAAGTAGGCCTCGATCTCGGGGTAGGTCAGCTCGTCGGATGCCATTCCCAGGTAGTCGTGGGTGGCCAAACCCACGAACACGCCGGTGTTGGTGTTGGCCAAAGCTGTTGGCGCCGTGCCTGAATGCTCCACCGCGCGCCAGGCCGTCTCGAGCAGGATCCGATGCTGCGGGTCCATCAGCCGGACCTCGCGGGTGGACATGCCGAAGAACGGCGCGTCGAATCCGGTCACGTCATCGACGAAACCGGCACGACGGGTCACGACCTTGCCGGGCGTCCCTGGCTCCGGGTCGAAGAAGTCGTCGGCACTCCAGCGGTCCGCAGGCACCTCCGATATCGCGTCGCGGCCCTCGCGCAGAACGGCCCAGAACCCATCGGCGTCCTGGGCGCCCGGGAAACGGGCCGCATAGCCTACGATCGCAAAACGCGGGGCCGGCTCGAACGGACGTTCGGCGGATCCCATGCAGTATTCCTCCTTGCATTGGCGGGAACGTGACTCAGCGGCACATCTGCGGCGCCTGACGAGCAACTGATTGACACTATTGCATGTGCATCCGTGGCATGTGCGGCGCCGCTGCCCGGGGTTGGGCCTGCGATGGGCGACTGCGGCCGCACCGCGGGTATGTTGATCCACCAGTGATGCCGGTCCCGGAACCGGCCCTAGCGGGGAGTCCAGAGAGGATCAAGTTTTGCGCATCGGGAAAATTACGGTTGGCGCACTTGATGAATGGTCATTGAATCCGGGCTCGGTTACGTCATGGCATCCGACGCCCGCGGCTCAGGAAAGGGCGCGCCAAGCGGCGGTCAGCTCGGTACCGGTCAGTTATATGCAGACCCAACATCTTCGTAATTACAGCGAACGGACAGCTGCGGGACAGAACTTTTCCCGGCAAATCATCGCAGCCTGTGAGATGGCCGGCCAGTGCGACATTTCTGCCATGGATCACGCCGTCAACGCATACCTGCGTCGGCACGACACATTTCGCAGTTGGTTCGAACAGACCGACAATGGGGAGTTCATCCGGCACGCCATCACCGATCCGGCTGACATTGAATTCGTGCCGGTCGATCAGGGCACCATGACGGTCGACGAAATACGCGCTCACGTCGTCGCCATCCCGACTCCATTGGAGTGGGGCTGCTTCACTTTCGGGATAATCCAGAACGAGAGCCACTTCACCTTCTTCGCCGCCATGGATCACGTCCACGGGGACGCGACGTTGATCGGCACCACGATGATGGAAGCCAACGGAATGTATTCGGCGTTGAGCGGCGGCGGTCGGGCCCTCACGTTGCCCGACGCCGGCAGCTTCGACGAGTTCTGCGTCCGCGAGCGCGAGTACACCTCAGAATTGACGATGGATTCGCCAGGGGTGCAGGCGTGGATCGATTTCGCCGACAACAACGGTGGTGGCTTTCCCGACTTCCCGCTTCCGCTTGGCAACCCGACCGAGTCGACGACCAGTCAAATGACCTCTGAGATCCTGATGGACCCAGCACAGACCGAGCGCTTCGAATCAGCTTGCGCGGCGGCAGGCGCGCGGTTCGTCGGCGGCGTGTTCGCGTGTCTCGGCCTGGTGGAGCACGAGTTCACGGGTGCTCTCACATATCACGGCCTTACCCCGAGGGATTCCCGCTCGGCCGGCGATAATTTCATGACGCAGGGTTGGTTTACCGGCTTGATCCCGATCACCGTCCCGATAGCGGCGACGTCGTTCAGCGATGCGGCGTGGGCAGCGCAAGCTTCTTTCGATTCGAGCCTGGACATGGCAAAGGTGCCGTATTACCGGGTATTGGAATTGGCCCCGTGGCTGAATTGGCCCCGGCCGAACTTCCCGGTGTCGAACTTCTTCCACGGCGGCGCCGCTCCCCTCAACGCGATCCTCGCAGCAGCCGACATGGGCCTTGCGGACAATATCGGGATCTACCCTGACGGCCGGTATTCGTATCAGCTGACCATCTACATATTCCGGTACGGGGAGGGCACGGTCATGGCGATCATGCATCCCGACAACCCGGTTGCCAGGAAATCGGTCACCCGCTACATGCTGGCGATGAAGTCGGTGTCCGCACGGGTTGCTGACAGCGGGCACTGGGGACGCGTGGCCTGATGCGACGGCTAGCCGATCTTGTGGTGCGATGGCCCTGGGCGGTGATCGGGGTTTGGATCGCGGTGGCGGTCGCCCTGCCGCTGACGTTCCCGTCGCTTGGCCAGATGGCCGAGAAGCATCCGCTCGTCATCCTGCCAAGCGATGCACCGTCGAGTATCGCCGCTCAAAAGATGACCGAGGCGTTTGACGAGGCGGGCTCGGACAACCTCCTCGTCGTTGCCTTTATCAACGAAACCGGGCTCGAGCCCGCCGACGAAGCCACGTACCGCAAGGTGGTCGACGCGGTACGCGACGACGTCACCGACGTCGTATCGGTGCAGGATTTCGTCAGCACGCCACAGCTGCGACAGTTCCTGACCAGCGAGGACAAGACGACCTGGGTGCTGCCGGTCAGCCTCGATGGCGAGTTGGGCACGCCGCGTGCCTATGAGTCCTTCAATCGCGTCGCCGACATCGTCAAACACAATGTCCCTTCAAACGACGGCCCCGACGGTGCATCGCTCACCGTCCACGTCACCGGTCCCGCGGCCACCGTCGCGGACCTGACCGACGCGGGTCAACAGGATCGCCTGCCGATCGAGATCGCGATCGCCGTCCTTGTCCTCTTGGTGCTCCTGCTGGTGTACCGCAGCTTGGTCACCATGCTGCTGCCGTTGGTGACGATCGGATCGTCGGTGGTCATCGCGCAAGGGTTGGTGGCCGGCTATTCCCACCTGACCGGCTCGGGCGTCTCGAACCAGTCCATCATTTTTCTGAGCGCGATCCTGGCCGGTGCCGGGACGGACTACGCGGTCTTCCTCATCAGCCGCTATCACGACTATCTCCGGACGGGTGCCGACTACGACCACGCGGTCAAGGCGGCGATGATCTCGATCGGGAAGGTCATCACCGCATCTGCCCTCACCGTGGGCATCACCTTCCTCGTCATGAGCTTCGCGAAGATGGGAGTGTTCAGGACGGTCGGAGTGTCGTCGGCGATCGGCATCGGCGTTGCCTATCTGGCCGGCGTGACGCTGCTGCCCGCGATACTGGTGCTCGCCGGGCCGCGTGGCTGGGTCAAGCCGCGACGCGAACTGACTGCGCGGTTCTGGAGACGGTCCGGCATCCGCATCGTGCGCAGGCCGGTGCCACACCTGGTCGCCAGTGTGCTGGTGCTGATCCTGCTGGCCAGCTGTGCGGCCTTTGCGCGCTTCAACTATGACGATCGCAAGGCGGTGGCGGCGTCGGCGCCGAGTTCGGTCGGGTACGCCGCGATGGAACGGCATTTCCCCATCAGCCAGTCCATCCCCCAATACATCCTTGTTCAGTCACCGCGGGACCTGCGCTCGCCGCAGGCCCTTGCGGACCTGGAGCAGATGGCTTCGCGTATCGCCCAAATGCCGGATGTTGCTCTGGTCAGTGGCATCACCAGACCGCTTGGCCAGGTGCCTTCGGAGTTCCGGGCCACGTTCCAGGCGGGCATCGTCGGCGACCGGCTCGCTGCGGGCTCCGCCCAGATCGATGAACGCACCGGCGACCTCAACAAACTGGCAGCCGGGGCCAGCACGCTGGCCGACAGCCTCGGCGACGTGCGCGCACAGGTCAACCAGATGGCGCCAAGCATTCAAGGCCTGCTCGACGCGTTCTCCTCGATGAAGGCCAACGAGGGCGGCGACAAGCTGGTGCGGGACGTGGAGGCGGCCGCCAAACTCGTCAAGGCCGCCAACCGCCTCGGTAACGCGATGGGTATCAACTTCGCGAACGTCAGGGACATGTTCGGGTGGATCGGCCCCGTCCTGACGGCGCTCCAGGGCAACCCCGTCTGCAACGCAGATCCGTCGTGCACCGACACCCGCAACCAGTTCGAGCGGTTCGCTGCGGCGAGGGACGCGGGAGCTCTCGACGATTTCAACGAGGCCGCGCGCCAGTTGCAGGGTTCCAGCGACACCGAATCGCTCACCGCGACGGTGAACAAGCTGAACGGTGCGCTGGCGAGCGTCTCCAAGGCGGCCAAAGCCGCAGGGCTGGACCGACCCGGCGGCCCGGAGTCGAGCCTGGCCCAGATCAAGCAGGGCGCCGACCGGCTGGCAGGCGGAAGCCGGGAAGTGGCCGGCGGTGTGGATCAGCTCGTCGAGCAGATCAAGGTGATGGCCGACGGCCTCACCCAGGCCTCATCGTTCCTGTTGGCCATGCGCAGCGACGCCGCGGACCCGTCGATGGCGGGATTCAACATCCCACCCGAGGTGCTGGGGCTGGCGGATTTCAAGAAGGCGTCCGCGGCCTTCATCTCGCCGGACGGCCACTCAGTGCGTTATCTGGTGCAAACCAAACTCAATCCGTTCAGCCCTGAGGCGATGGATCAGGTCAACACGATGAGTGACATCGCAAGGGGTGCCCAGCCCAATACCACTCTTGCCGATGCATCGATATCGATGGGCGGATTCCCCGCCGCGTTGAGGGACACGCGTGACTATTACGAGCGCGACATCCGATTCATCATCGTCGCGACCCTCATTATCGTGCTGTTGACTTTGATGGTGCTGTTGCGTTCGATCGTCGCACCTCTTTATCTCGTCGGTTCTGTCGTGCTTTCGTACTTCGCGGCAATCGGGATCGGCGTGCTGATGTTCCAGTTCATCCTCGGACAGCAATTGCATTGGAGCGTGCCACCATTGGCGTTCGTGGTGCTGGTCGCGGTGGGCGCCGATTACAACATGCTCTTCGTGTCGCGAATGCGCGACGAATCTCCGCGCAGCATCCGTTACGGGATCATTCGCACCCTGAGTTCGACGGGCGGTGTGATCACGGCGGCCGGGCTGATCTTTGCCGCCTCGATGGCCGGTCTTCTGTTTTCCAGCATCGGCATCGTCATCCAGGGTGGATTCGTGATCGGCGTCGGAATTCTGTTGGATACCTTCGTGGTGCGGACCATCACGGTGCCCGCCATCGCTGCGTTGGTGGGGCAGGCGAATTGGTGGCCGTCACGAGTGGCCGCTCCCCCTCGCCGCGAACCGGTTAGCGCGGACACGTGATGTATCTAAAACGTCGAAACGGAGCGGTGGAGTGACACCTACGCCCCAGTCATCAATTCTCTCGATGCTGCACGGACGTGCCAGCATGCGCCCAGGCGAGGTGGCGTTCACCTTCACCGACTACGTCGACGACCCGGCGGGTGATTCCGAGAGCCTCACCTGGTCCCAATTATCCCGCCGCACAATGAATGTGGCGCGGGAGATCCGCCTTCATGGGTCCGTCGGCGATCGGGCACTGATCCTGGCGCCGCAGGGCCTCGATTACATCCTGGCGTTTCTGGGATCCATGCAGGCTGGACTCGTCGCGGTGCCTCTCCCGTTGCCTCATCGCGGCTCGAATCATGACCGGGTCGATGCCGTTCTCGCCGATACGAAGCCCTCGGTTGTGCTCACGACGTCCGCGGCGGCCGAAGATGTCGGCGATTACGTCGATCAATCACAGTTGGATACGGCGCCGAAGATCGTCGAGATCGACTCGCTGAATCTGGATGCTGAGGGCGGAACCAACCTTGAGCTGGTCGAACTGCCGAGCATCGCGTACTTGCAGTACAGCTCGGGTTCGACGCGGCTGCCGACCGGTGTCATGATCTCGCACCGCAACCTGCAGTCGAATTTCGAGCAGCTGATGCGCCCGTACTTCGCGAGTGCGAACCTGCGATCCCCCGCTGATGCCACGTTCGTGTCGTGGTTGCCCTTCTACCACGACATGGGTTTGGTGCTGGGTGTCTGCGCACCCATCCTGAGCGGCCATCCAGGCGTGTTGACCAGCCCGGTTGCGTTCTTGGAGAAGCCGGCACGATGGGTACGCGCGCTGGCGCAGAATCCTCGTGCTTTTTCGGCCGCGCCCAACTTCGCGTTTGACCTGGCCGCCCGTAAGACCACCGACAATGACCTTGCCGGACTCGACCTCGGTGGGATGATTGGTATCATCAACGGCGCTGAACGCGTCGAGCCGGCCACTCTGGCACGCTTCGCGGATCGGTTCGCGCACTTCAATTTTCGGGACCACATGCTGCGCCCGTCGTACGGGCTGGCCGAGGCGACGGTCTTCGTGGCCGCCGGCACCTGGAGTGAATCGACGCCGGCGGCTCATTTCGATGTCGCCGAGCTGGGCGCGGGCCGTGTCGTGCCGTGCGCAGCCGGGAAGGGCACGGCGCTGGTCAAGTACGACGTGCTGCAGTCACCCATGGTGCGGATCGTCGACGTCGACACCAACCGGCAATGCCCGCAGGACGTGGTCGGCGAGATCTGGGTGCACGGTGACAATGTCGCGGCCGGCTACTGGAGCAGGCCGCCGGAGGAGCAGCGCTGCTTCGGCGCAACGCTCGTCGACCCATCGCCTGGCACGCCCGACGGGCCGTGGCTGCGCACCGGCGACCTCGGCTTCATCTACGAGGGCGAACTTTTCATCGTCGGCCGCATCAAGGACCTGGTCATCATCCGCGGTCGTAATCACCATCCCGAGGACATCGAGGCGACGGTCCACGAGATCACCCGCGGCCGGGTCGCGGCGATATCGGTTCCGGTGAACAGCACCGAGAATTTGGTCACTGTCATCGAGCTCAAGGAACGCGCCGACACCAACGGGGACGCGATGCGCTGGCTCACCGAAGTCAAGAGCGATGTCACCTCGGCGATATCCAACGCGCACGGCCTGAACGTGGGGGATCTCGTCCTGGTATCGCCCGGGTCGATCCCGACGACGACGAGCGGCAAGATCCGGCGGGCCGCCTGCGTCGAGCAGTACCGGCAGGATCTCTTCACCCGGTTGGACGCCTGAGGGTGCTCAGGTATGCGTAGTAGGGTCGGGTTCACAGATAGACGCGAAGTCGAGGGGCGGTAGCCGGAGATGCAGAAACTGTTCGCATCTGTCACTGCGCTGGTAACCGTCGGTGCGACAAGCTGTTTCGGCTTTGGGGTCGCGTCGGCGGACACCACGCCGGCCCCGCCACCCCCTGGCAACCCGAGCGGCGGCCCGCCGCCACTGGGCACTCCTGGCAAGGCGTACGCCCTCGGGGGTGCGCACGTTCTCGGCATCCCGTACGACGAATACATCATGCGCACGGGAGCGGAATGGTTCCCAGGGCTGGACCGGCAGATCGTCGACTACCCCGCCGGCCAGGTCCAGGGTCACACCCTGGAACGGTTGTTCCCCGGCATCGGGCGACTCGATGATTCCTTTCCTGGGATCGGTATCGACGGGCCCAGCGTCGGCGAGTCGGTCGACGTCGGAACGCCCAATGTCATCAATGCGATCCGTGCGGGTGGCCGAGGCACCGCGATCGGGCTGTCCGAGGGCGCGATGGTGCTCAACGACGTCCAGGCCAAGCTTGCCTACGACCCCGCTGCCCCGCCGCCGGATCAGCTGAGCTTCGCCATGTACGGCGACCCCGTGGCACGCCACGCCTTCGGTGAGAGCTTCCTGACGCAGATGTTTCCGGTGGGCAGCGTCGTCCCGTCGCTCGACTACCGCATTCCACCGCCGTTCGAGAGTCAGTACGACACATACCATTTCGTCTCCGCCTACGACAGCATCGCCGACTGGCCGGACCGGTCGGACAACTGGATCTCCGTCGCCAACGCGATCGTCGGACTCGCCACCGGTCACACCGCCGTCGCGTTCACCAACCCAAGCATGGTGCCGCCCCAGAACATCAGGACGACCGTCAACTCGCGCGGCGCGAAGACGACGACGTTCATGATTCCCGAAGAGCACCTCCCCCTGGTCCTGCCGTTCAAGTACGCCGGGGTGGACGAGGCCACGCTGAATCGGCTCGACGCGGTGCTACAGCCGATGGTGGACTCGGGATACTCCCGCAACGATGATCCGTCGACCGCGCCGATCACGGTGGATCCGGTGAATGGCTACGACCCGGCGGAAGTCACCGCACCGGCCACGCAGGCCGCCTTTGGCGGCGGAGCCGATCCCGTCTCGCAGCTCCTCGCGGGCCTGCAGTACGTGCTGAACAATCCGCCCAAGTAATAGCGGTCACGGCGCCGTCAGAGACCGGAAAACCCCACGACGAGCAGCGTGCAGCCCAACCCGGCCAACAGTGCCGCAACCGCGCGGGGACTGCGCGACTGAAGCCAGCCCTGCAGCGCGCCCATCAGCGCGCGCGTCCGTTCCGGTGCCGCCAGGTAACCGACAAGCGGGATCTCCACGAGCGCGAAGGCCACGACGTTGAACATCAGCAGCGCTCCAACTTGCGTCGCCGCCGTGGCACCGGAGGCAAGGATGACGGCCAGTACCGCCAGATAGTCGATGGACGGCAGGGCGATTCCCAGGCCGGCGGTTCCGGCCACCCACAGCGACCGGCCGTTCAGCAGTTTGCGGGTCCGCGTCCGCGTCCCCGCATGGACGCGGCTGAACCGGCCCGACAACACTTTGGTGCCGACGATGCCGGCGACCAGCAGGGTGAGCACGCCGATCGCGATCTGCACTTTGGGAAGGCTGAAGTGCGCCGATCCCAAAATCCGGGGCCTGAAGAGGAACAGCACCACCAGACCCACGGTGGTTCCCATCACGAAACCGCCGCTCAGAAATGCCAGCAATTGCAATACCGGTCTTGGCCTGTTGAGCATCACGGTCGTCATACCGATTCGAAACGGTTCAAGGCTCATGGCGATGGCCATCACCAGGACGGTGATCCACATGATGATTCGGCTTCGATCGACCGCCTAAGCGTCGGAACCGGTGAAATGCCAACGGACTGCAAGGCCGGCGCGCTCGCGCAGCACGATAAGGATGGACGGCTCAGGCATGGGCGTCACGTTACCGTCGCGCTCGCGCTCCGAACCACGCGGTCCGTCGGCTCTAGCTGGTCGGTGGTTCACACCCCTACAGTCGTGACGTGGCCCAAACCAGCCCGGCCGGGGACGAGATCCAGCTTGCCGCTGACCACGTCGGCACCACCGTGGCGCAGCTCGAACGCCGCATTCATGCCCGCTTCGGCGAGCGGGGACTGACCAAGGCGGTGCGTGACCTCGGCCAGCTGGTCGACCGGGTGCAGACCGAGGCCGGGGAATCCCACGTCCGTCTGCGGCGCACAACGCTCGCCGCCCGTGCCGCAGGCATCACGATCGTGGCGGCCACGCTGTTCGCGCTGGTCTTCAGCTTGCGTTCGGCTGTCATCGAAGGGCTTGCGCATACCGCCGATTGGGTTCCGTTGATCGAGAGCGTTGTCAACGAACTGGTGTTCGCGGCCATCGCGGTGCTGTTTCTCTGGGCAATGCCTGAACGCCTCGAGCGAAGGGCGCTGCTGCGGCTGCTGCACCGGCTGCGCTCGCTGGCCCACGTCATCGATATGCACCAGCTGTCCAAGGATCCCGAGCAGGTCAGTCCGACCTACGTGCCGACCGCAGAGAGTGCTCGGCATGGCCTGGACGCCGACCAGATGTATCACTACTTGAACTACTGCTCGGAGATGCTGAGCCTGACGGCGAAGACCGCCGCGTTATGTGCAGAGCACAGCACGGATGGGGTTGTGCTCGAGACCATCTCCACGATCGAGACTCTGACTACCGAGCTCTCCAACAAGATCTGGCAGAAGATCTCACTGCTCCCCCGCAGCTAGCCGACCAGCGGCGCTATTGCCGCGCAGCCCAATCGGCTAGTCCTGCGGCGGTGGTGACATCGTCAAGCGCCAGTGCGACGGCACCGTGCAGCGGCCCGTCCTCGCCATGCGTGCCGTCACGCACCGGCGGCGGAGAAGGTTTGCGAAAAGACATCAGTCCGTCGCGATAAGCGGTATCGAAGACCTCAGGAGCGACGCCTCTTAGCGGAGCAGCCAGGCCGCCAAGGGTCACGACGTCGGGGTCGTGCAGGTTCACCAGTCCCCCGATGCCGCGACCCAGGGACGCGGCAACGGCCTCAAAAGCCTTGCGTGTCTTTGCGTCCCGAGGTGTACGACCAAGGAGGGTGTGTACATAGCCGACCGGATCGTCTGGAGGCGGATCGCCGCGGTGCCGCGCCAACGCGCGTCCGTCGACGGTCAGGTCCCAACAGCCGCGCGCACCGCATCGACAGACCATGGCCGGATCGGCGAACGGGATGTGGCCGTATTCGCCTGCGGCGCCTTGCGAACCGGTGACGGGGTCACCGTTCACCACCAGCGTGCCGCCCATGCCGACCGCCACGATCAGGTGCAGGGCGGTCGCAGCGCCCCGCGCGGCGCCGGTACGCGCCTCGGCCAATCCGGCCAGTGTGGCGTCGTTCCCGACCACCAGGTGAACTCCTGCGTGATACGGAATCCTGGCGGTCAGCACCGAGAGATCGACGTCATTCCAGCCTCGGGACGGGAACTGTCCCACCCTCGCGCCGCTGATGGGTCCGGCAACCGAAACCGCTATGGTCCTGACCCGCTTAGCCTTCCGCCGATAGGCCGCACCGATCGCGTCGGCCAGCCGTGACAGAACGAGTTCCAAATCCGCACCGGCGTAAGCGCCATGGGCCACCACCTGTGGCACGCCGTCGAGGCCCGCCAGCGCGAGCCGCCAGTCCCCCGCCCGCAAGTCGGCCGCGAGAACCAGTGGCCCGTCGGCGTGGGGGCACAGCACCGTCGTGGGCCTTCCGCGTCCCTGCACCGGTGCAGGACTTTCGTCGAGCAGCCGCGCCCGCCGCAGCCGCGCCACCAGTTCGGCCGCCCCACCCGTGCCGAGGCCGAGACGTTGCGCGGCGGCCGCGCGCGTGATGCCCGGCTCGGAACGGACCACGTCGACGAGTTGTGCGGCGCCCAACCACCGCACCTGTGCGGGTTGCCGTGGATCCTGTGCCATCGGCGGTCAGTATTCCATTTGAATAAGCTCGGTGACCGAGTATATTGTCAAATCGTGACCTTGACCGCCGATCGTGCCCCCGCCCAAGGGCTTCGTCAGAGCCTCCCGGGCCTGCTGTCGCTTGGGCTGGCGTCGTGTCTTGCGGTGACCACCGAGATGTTGCCGGTCGGGCTGCTACCGGCGATCGGCGCGACGTTCTCGGTGCCCGATTCGGTCACCGGCCTGTTGGTCAGCTTGTATGCCGTGATGGTGGCCGCGCTCGCGGTACCGCTGACCGTCGCCACCTCCCGATTCGCCCGCAAGCCCCTGATCTTGGCGACGCTCCTCGGTTACGCGTTGAGCAATGCGCTCGTGGCCGCCGCGCCGGTGTTCGCCGTCGTCGCGGCCGGACGCACGGTCGGCGGCATAACCCATGCGCTGTTCTTCTCGCTGGTCATCGGTTACACCCCCCGCCTGGTCCGGCGGGCAGATGTCGGCCGTGCGCTGGCGCTGGTCGCCGGTGGTGCCTCGGCCGGTTTCGTTCTCGGAGTGCCGCTGTCGACGTCGTTGGGCACCGCTGTCGGGTGGCGGGCGGCGTTCGCGATTCTGGCCGCATTGTCGGTTCTCACGTTCGTGCTCGTCCGTGTGGCGCTGCCGAGGGTGAGCCACGACCGCACGGCACGCGGTTTCGATCGGAGCCGCCGGGGTGAGCTCGCCGGGGTTGCCACGTCGAACATGTTGGGTTTCCTTGGTCAGTTCACTGTGTACACGTTCATCAGTGTGTCGCTCCTGGCCAGCGGGGTCCGCGCGGAGTTCGTCGGCCCGATTCTGCTGGGAGTCGGTGCTTGCGGACTCCTTGGCGTGTGGTCCGTCGGTCGCCATGTCGATCGGTATCCGCGGCGCACGGCGGTGGTTGTACTGGCGGTCGTCGCGGGAGCGCTCGTGCTACTCGCCAGCAGCGGGACGGCGCTGGTGGCGGTCCTCGTCGCGACAGCTCTGTGGAATGGCGCGTTCGGGGGTCTGCCGACGATGTATCAGGCGCTGGCAGTCCGCACGCATGCGGTGTCACCCGAGCTTGCCGGCGCATGGATCAACGCGACCGCGAATGCGGGCATCGCAGGCGGCGCGGCAATCGGCGCAGGGCTACTTCAAACCGCGGGATTGTGGGCGCTGCCGTGGGTGGGGGCGTTGCTCGTCGCCGCCGCCCTGGCCGTAATCCTGTTGCTCAACAAGCTATTTCGGCCACGCGGCACCGTCACGCGATGATGCGGCCCAAGTAGGGGGTCATGTTGTTGGTCCGCACCGGCGACAACGCGACACCCTGGTCGGTGGTCTCCACCATTTGCCCATTGCCGACGAACAGCGCGACGCTGTCGTTGCCCTCGGGACCGTAGAAGATCAGATCGCCAGGCAGGGCTTGATCCGGCGTGACCTTCTGGCTGACCTGGTACTGCGCGCCCGACGAACGGGGCAGCTTGGCCACGGCTGCGAACGCGTACACCATCAAGCCCGAGGCGTCGAAGCCGACAGTGCTCAGCGCTGGGTCCAATCCGACGACATTGCCCGCCGGGTCCAAGCCTGCGACGTTCTCAGAAGTGCCACTGCCTCTGCTTGGCCCCGCGGCGTTGCCGCCTCCGTACGAGAAGGGCACGCCGCGCTGGGACAGCGCCCGCGTGATCACACTGTCGATCGCCTGCTGGTTGGCCGCCGGCCGAGGATAAGGGGCAGCGGACGCCACGCCGGGCGCTACTACCAACATGGCGATACCGATAACGACGGCATAAAGGCGATTCATTCGATTTTCAACTTTCTCTGACCCACATGGTTCTCACGACGGCGACGAACCGCAGTCACAAGAACCACTTGTACAACACAATTATGCGGGCGGCCTAATTGCCGTGTAGCACAAGGTCAATGAGATGCCGGACTGTGACGCAACGGTGATCCATTGCCGGATCAATTGCCTATAGCGAGTCGGTCACAATTCGAATGCTGCCGAGAAACGCGCGGAACTAGGCCGACGCGTTCAACGCCGCCAGTGCCGCGTCGTAATCGGGCTCGGTGGCGATTTCCGGAACCAGTTCGGCATAGGCGACGTTGCCGTCGGCGCCGATCACCACAACGGCGCGTGCCAGCAGCCCTGCCATCGGCCCGTCGGCGATGGTGACGCCGTAGTCCTCGCCGAAGCTGTCGCGGAATGCCGATGCCGTCGTCACGTTCTCGATACCCTCTGCGCCACAGAATCGCTTCTGCGCGAAGGGCAAATCCTTCGACACACACAACACCGAGACGCCTTTGCCTGCCGCGCGCTCGTTGAACGTCCGCACGCTCATCGCGCACACCGGGGTGTCCACCGACGGGAAGATGTTCAACAGCACTGGCTTATCGCGGAATTGCTCGCTACTGACCGCACCGAGATCGGTGCCCGTCAGCGCGAACGCTGGGGCCGACGATCCGACGCTCGGGAGCTCGCCGACGGTGCTGATCGCATTTCCACGCAGGGTTATCTGTGCCATGCCCACAGTCTGCCAAGGCCGGCCGGCCTGCGCCGACCCAGGGTGGCTCGAAGGCTCATCAGCGCTGCGCGCCGACGGCGATGGCCTCTATCTCGACGAGTTGATCCGGGTACCCGAGGACGGTCACACCAACCAGGGTGCTCGGCGGGTCATGCTCGCCGAAGCCGGCGGCGACCTCGTTCCACGCGGCGACGAGATCCTCCTGCTTATTGCTGGCCACATACACGGTTGTCTTGAGGACGTCGTGCAGCCCGGCGCCGCACTCCTCCAACGCAATCCGCAGGTTGCCGACGGCCTGGCGCATCTGCGCGGCGATGTCGCCCGGTGCGACCACTACGCCTTGTTCGTCGAGTGGACACGCCCCTGCGGTGACGATCAGGCCGGTCTCGGGGACGGTCGCGGCGTAGGCATACGGCGCGCCCGGGAACAGCCGGCCGCTACGCACGAGTTCTGCTGACATGCCATTGAGTGTGTCATCGCGACCGGCGCGTTCCTGGAGGACTCCATTTGTTGCACGCGCGGCAGCAACTGTCGAGTAGGTTGCGAGCAAACGGACAGGTAGTCGACTACTCACGCCATCTGCCCCCATCGGCAGAACACTGGGCATGTCAGCAGATACCAAAGGTCGGGTGCGCATCAGATGACTTCATCCAGCAGCAGGGCCGGGCGGATCACTCGCATCGCACTGGGGCTGATTCGCCTCGTCAATGGCGCGATGGCGCTGTTCGCGCCGGATGTGCTCGGCGGTCGCCTCGGTGTGCAGACGGCAACCAGCCCCGGCCTTGGGTACGGGTTGCGCCTGTTCGGCGTGCGCACCGTACTGCTCGGGATCGGTCTGCTGCGCGCCGATGACGATCCGAACGACCCTGTTGTCCGGCAGGCACCGCTGATCCACGGAGCCGACACGGCCGCGGCGGTGCTGGTGCTCAAACGCGGCGAGCTGCCGGCACGCGGCGCGAGGATCGCGGTCGCGGCATCGGCCGTCAACGTCGTACTGGCCGTCCTGCTCAATGTCTTCCTGCGGCGCGCACAGTCGCTCTCTTCACCGTCACAGCCCTAGGAGTACCCATGTCGACCGCCGAACGATCCACGGCCACAACAAAACTGAAGCAACCCAAACCAGGCTTTTTGCATCGCGGGTTCATGGCCGCCGCGCAGGCGATCGACCATCGCATCGGCTGGGACAAGCTGCCCAAGACGCTCGGCGTGCTGGTGCTGGTCGGGTTGCGCGACAAGCTGCGCCTACACAACCTTCACGACACGAATGTGGCCCCCTCGCAGAACCTGCCCCCCGTCGATCCGTACACGAGCGCCGTACTCACCGCACGCACACCCGACGGGACATACAACGACTTGTCAGAGCCACGCATGGGCATGGCCGGCGCCCGGTTCGGCCGCAACATCCCGCTCGACAAAGCGTGGCCGGAAACCGGCGACCGCTTGATGACACCCAACCCCCGCACCGTTAGCCGCCGGGTGATGACACGCAACGAGTTCATTCCGGCCACGAAGCTGAACACCTTGGCCGCCACCTGGATTCAGTTCATGGTCAAAGACTGGATCGGCCATGGCCACGGGGATTTCACGCGCGCATTCAAGCCTCCCCTTGAACCCGACGACAGGTGGCCGGAGCCCGAACTGGTCATCCCCGCGACCATCGCCGATCCGACGGGTACCGACGACATGTCGTTCCCGCCGGCGTTCGTCAATGAGCACTCCGCGTGGTGGGACGGCTCCGTCATCTACGGTGACTCGCTGGCACAGCAGAAGTTCCTGCGGTCGGGCAACGGCGGCAAGCTCAAAGTGTCGGGCCGCCTGCCCGCGGTGCTCACCGACCCCGACATCGACGCCAGCATCGACCCCGCCCAGGTACCCGGCTTTTGGACCGGGCTGGCGCTGATGGGGGTGCTGTTCTGCCTCGAGCACAACAGCATTTGCGACGCCCTCGCCGCGGAGAACCCGCATTGGGACGACGAAGAACTTTTCCAACGTGCCCGCCTGGTCATCTCCGCGCTGATCGCCAAGATCCACACGGTGGAGTGGACGCCAGGCATCCTCAGCCACCCCACCACCGTGGCCGCGCTGCGCGCCAACTGGTACGGGCTCGCGGGTCAGAAGATCCGCGATGCCGTCGGCCGCATCAGCTCCAGCGACGCGATCAGCGGGATCACCGGTGGCTCGGCGGACCATTTCGGTGTGCCGTACTCGCTGACCGAGGAGTTCTCGATCGTCTACCGCATGCACCCGCTCATTCCCGACGACTACGAGATCAGGGACTGGCAGACCGACGAGGTCCAGGACAGCTTTACGCTGCGCGATCTGAGCGGCCCTGCGGGTAAGGCGGTGCTGGCCGAAGCGGATCTGGTCAACATGTTCTACAGCTTCGGCACGTCGCATCCCGGCGCGATCGTGCTGCAGAACTTCCCGAGGCAGCTGCAGGAATTCCTGCGGCCCGACGGCCGCTACAGCGACCTCGCGGCCACCGACATCCTGCGGACCCGTGAACTCGGCGTGCCGCGCTACAACGAGTTTCGTCGCCTGCTGCACCTCAAACCGGTGAACGACTTCGCCGACCTGACCGACGACACGGCGATGCAGGACACCCTTCGGGAGCTGTACGGCGACATCGAAGACGTCGACACCATCGTCGGCATGTTCGCCGAGAAGCAGCCAAAAGGCTTCGGCTTCAGTGACACCGCGTTTCGCATCTTCGTTCTGATGGCAACGCGGCGGCTCAACAGCGACCGGTTTCTCACCGACGATTTCAACGAGGAGGTGTACAGCCCCGCCGGATACCGATGGGTTGTTGAGAACGGCATGACCTCGGTTCTGCTGCGCCACTTCCCGCAGCTGCGGTCGGCCCTTCGCGAGGCGCCAAACCCGTTCGCGCCATGGCGCAAGGCGACCGACTGATTCGCCCGTGCCGGTGCTAGGTGCGCCGTACTGTGAATTTATGGCCATCATCGAAGCGGATGCCGCGCCCCAGACACCTTTCGAGCAGGATGTCGCCGCCACGCAGCGGTACTTCGACAGTCCACGGTTCGACGGCATCATTCGCCTCTACTCCGCCCGTCAGGTCGTAGAGCAGCGCGGCACGATCCCCTCGGACTACACCGTGGCGCGGGACGCCGCCGAGGCGTTCTATCCACGCCTGCGCGAGTTGTTCGCCCAGCGCAAGAGCATCACCACCTTCGGCCCGTACTCGCCGGGGCAGGCCGTGGTGATGAAGCGCATGGGCATCGAGGGTATCTATCTCGGCGGCTGGGCGACGTCGGCGAAGGGCTCCATCAGCGAGGATCCCGGGCCTGACCTGGCGAGCTACCCACTGAGCCAGGTGCCCGATGAGGCGGCGGGCCTGGTGCGCGCGCTTCTCACCGCAGACCGCAACCAGCAGTATCTACGCCTGCGGATGACCGACGAGCAACGCGCCGCGACGCCCGCGTACGACTACCGGCCGTTCATCATCGCTGACGCCGACACCGGTCACGGCGGAGATCCCCACGTCCGCAACCTGATTCGCCGCTTCGTCGAGTCCGGCGTTCCGGGCTATCACATCGAGGATCAGCGCCCCGGCACCAAGAAATGCGGTCACCAGGGCGGCAAGGTTCTTGTCCCCTCGGACGAACAGATCAAGCGCCTCAACACCGCCCGCTTCCAGTTGGACATCATGCGGGTGCCCGGCATCATCGTGGCACGCACGGATGCCGAGGCCGCCAATCTGCTCGACAGCCGCGCCGACGAGCGCGACCAGCCGTTCCTCCTCGGCGCCACCAACCTCAAGATTCCGTCGTACAAGGCCTGCTTCCTGGCCATGGTGCGCAGCTTCTACGACGCCGGAGTCACCGAACTCAATGGGCATCTTCTCTACGCGCTTCCTGACGGCGAATACGCCGCCGCGAACGCGTGGCTGGCGCGCCACGGGATCCAGGGCGCGATCGCCGAGGCCGCCAAGGCGTGGCAGGACGGCGCAGAGGACACCGTCGACGGCCTCTTCGACAAGGTCGAGTCGCAGTTCGTCGACGTCTGGCAGGTCGACGCCGGCCTGCAGACCTACGGCGAGGCCGTCGGAGATCTGCTCGACTTCCGCGAGCGGGAGGGTGAGCCGGCCGGCATGAGCGCCGCGGATTGGCGGAAGTTCGCTGCGCGGGCATCGCTGTACTCGGCGCGGGAGAAGGCCAAGGAATTGGGCGCAGACGTCGCGTGGGACTGCGAGCGGGCGAAGACGCCGGAGGGCTACTTCCAGATCCGTGGCGGCATTCCGTACGCCATCGCCAAGTCGCTGGCCGCGGCGCCGTTCGCCGACATCCTCTGGATGGAGACCAAGACCGCCGACCTGGCCGATGCGCGGCAGTTCGCCGACGCGATCCACGCCGAGTTCCCCGATAAGATGCTGGCCTACAACCTCTCGCCGTCGTTCAACTGGGATACCACCGGCATGACGGACGACGAGATGCGGGCCTTCCCTGAGGAACTCGGCAAGATGGGCTTCGTCTTCAACTTCATCACCTACGGCGGCCATCAGGTCGACGGCGTCGCCTGCGAGGAGTTCGCCACCTCGCTTCGGCAGGAGGGCATGCTGGCGCTCGCTCGGCTGCAGCGCAAGATGCGCCTGGTCGAATCTCCTTATCGCACACCGCAAACCCTGGTCGGCGGGCCGCGCAGCGATGCCGCGTTGGCCGCCTCGTCAGGGCGCACCGCGACCACCAAGTCCATGGGCGAGGGCTCAACGCAACATCAGCACCTGGTGCAAACCGAGGTGCCGAAGAAGCTGCTCGAGGAGTGGCTCGCGATGTGGAGCGAGCACTACCAGCTTGGCGAGAAGCTGCGCGTCCAGTTGCGGCCCCGGCGCGCGGGGTCGGATGTGCTCGATCTGGGCATCTACGGCGACGGTGACGATCCGTTGGCCAACGTCGTGGTCGATCCGATCAAGGACCGGCACGGCCGCAGCATTCTCACGGTGCGCGACCAGAACACGTTCGCCGAGAAACTGCGCAAGAAGCGCCTGATGGACTTGATCCACGTCTGGTTGATTCATCGCTTCAAGGCCGAGATTGTGTATTACGTGACCCCGACCGAGGACAACATCTATCAGACCGACAAGATGAAGTCTCACGGCATCTTCAGCGACGTCTACCAGGAAGTCGGCGAGATCATCGTCGGCGACGTGAACCAGCCCCGCATCGACGAACTACTCGCCCCCGACCGCGAAGCGCTGAAGCGGTTGATCAGCAAGGTTGACTAGAGCGCGTCAGGTGAACAGCTCGGGGCGTGCGGCGACGTACTGCTCGACGGTCAAAGCCGGTCGGCCCGTGAGCTTCTCGACGTCATCGGTGGCGCGTTCGTAACGTCCCGCGCGGTGCATGAGCGCCATCGTCGCCAGGTGTTGCTCAACGTGCGCAGGCAGCCCGAGCGGCGTGAGGACAGTCTGGACCCATGCGTCATGCGGGATGTCCTCGCCGCTGATCGGCCGGTGCAGGGCGCGCCCATACTCGGCGGCCAACCCGTGCACGTCCAGGCTTACCGGGCCGGTCAGTTCGTACACGGCGCCGATATGGGCGGCCGGATTTAGCAGCACGGTTGAGACGACGCGGGCGACGTCGCTGGCGGCGATCGGTGAGGTCCGGCCCGATCCGAACGGCAGCGCCAACACATTTCGTTCTCGCAGCGGCGGGACGGCAAGCCGGGTGAAGATCGGATTGTCCAGAAACGCCGTCGGCCGCACGTGCACGACAGGCAATCCCGACCAGTTCAACACGTGCTCGGCAAGCCAGTGCAAGCGATGCTGGCGAGACTGATCGCGGCTCGTCAGTGTCATCTGCGAAACGGTCAACTGCGACATGTTCACGATCGTCTCCAGCCGCCCGTACTCCCTTGCCACGGCGGCCACGACCGCCGTCGCCTGCAGGTAGTCCGCACTGACGCTCATGGAGAAGAACATCCGGTCCGCGCCGGTCATCGCGTCGAGGACGTCCTGCGGGTCGGTCAGGTCGCCGACCACGACCTGCGCGCCCAGCTCCCGCAGTGGGGCGGCCCGGTCATCGTCGCGGTGAACCAGCGCACGCACCCGCTCCCCTCGGCCCCGTAGCTGCTCGATCACCAGCCGGCTCACGCCACCAGTTCCGCCGCCCGCGCCGGTGATCAGGTACATGGCCTTGCTCCTCTCTTCGCCGAACGTGGATTACCCGCACGCTCTCGGCGATTTCGCGTGACTCAACTCCACAGTGGGCGCCGAATCGGCTTGGAATCAATCAAAGGTGATCTGTGCCGACTGACGAGGAGCAGGCAGGCGCAGCAGCAATCGTGCGCCACCCAACGGGCTGGCCTCGAGTGAGGCTGTGCCACCGTGTAATTCGGCCTGCTGTGCTACCAATGCCAGTCCAAGACCCGAGCCCGAGCGCGATGCGGTCGACCCGCGCGAGAATCGCTCGAAGACCTCGGTGCGTTCCTGCTCCGGCACGCCCGTGCCGTTGTCGTCGACGGTGATCTCGACGCCGGCGGCGGAACTGACTGCGCTGAGCCGGATTTCGGTAGCGGCGCCGTGCTTGACGGCATTGGCGACGGCATTGTCGATGACCAGACGCAACCCCGCAGGCTGCCCCACCATCAGGACGGTCGGCGACGGCGACAGCGACACCGTCAGATTCGGGTAGCTGCGCATTGCATCGTGAGCGGCGCGGTCCATTAGCTCGGTGATATCGACAGGAACGAAGTCGTCGGTCGTCGATAGCTGGCCCTGCGCGAGCCGCTCGAGCGCCGTCAGCATCGCCTCGATCCGGGTCTGCGTCCGCATCACATCGCCGACCAACTCCTTTCGCTGCTCGGCAGGCATCTCGAGGGTGGACAGCACCTCGAGGTTGGTACGCATCGCGGTGAGTGGTGTGCGGAGTTCGTGCGAAGCCACCGCGGCGAAGTCGCGAGCAGACTCCAGCGCCGCGCGTGTGCGCTGCTGCTCGGTACCGATGCGGGCGAGCATGCCTTCGACCGCTTCGGAGATTTCCATGGCCTCCCATACCCCGCGCACCTTGACGTCATCGGGTTTGGACTGAGCGTTGATGGCACGGGCCTGGTGGGCCAGCAGCCGGAATGGGTTGACCATGATCAGCGAGATCACCCAGCCGACCAGAATCGTGCCGCCGATGACACCGCCGCATATCAACAGCACCCGCCGGTGCAGCGCATCGATACGGCTTTGGGTCTCGGCCAGCGGCGCACCGAGCGCAATTGTCGCGGGACCGGCGCTAAACGTGCGGACCCGATACTCGACGCCGTTGATGGAGGTATCGGCGTAGCCGTTGTCCAGCCGTGGCAGCACGATATCGGGGGGCACGGATACAGCGGTACCGCCGATGCGTGCGGTGCGCACTACTCCGCCTTCCGGCAGGGGCTGGTCGCCGTTCGTCCGCAACGGGTCATTGAGCCATGGGCTGAAATCGCCGAGGCTGCTGACCGAATCCAGGCGCCGGTCGAGCTGACTGTATTGATCGTTGGTGATGCCGACCCAAACCCAAACACCAAGGGTGACAACAAGAATGACCACCGACAGCGCGGAGACGATGACGATGGTGCGCAACGACAGCATCCGCAAGGGCAGTCGCATGATCCAGTACACAAGATCTTTGGGCGCCACTATTGGACTCGCAGATCCAAGTGCACCGGGTGCGGCGCGACCGATCGACCGTCCATAGGGTCATCCTGCCTGACGAGGGCCACTGCAACCGCCGCGAACACGCGTATGGGACCGCGGCTAATGGGTCACCAGCCCCAACCGCCCCCGGGCGCATCCCCTGGGGTCGAAGAGTTGCGGTCCGGTTTCGGCGGTGGCGGTGGTGTGGCGCTGATCGGTGCCCGGGTCACGGGCGTGCGCGTCACCCCGATCTCGGGCTTGTCAGATTGGTCGGGCGATGACTGACGTGGCTGCGGGTAGTACTGCCGGGGAGCGTCCTGCTCGGCAGGCGGCGGCGGCGGGGGTGGCGGTGGCGGAGGAGGCGGCGGTGGCAACGGCCGCTGGGTGGAGAGGGCCGGTGGGGCGCTGGTCGGGGCCGGCTGGGCGCTGGTCGGCGATTTCGATGGCACGGGCGTGGATTCCTCGGCGCCGGTCGCGATGCTGCGCACCACCAGGACAACCAGCGGCACAGCGACCGCCACCGCGGCCGCCGCGATGAGGCCGGTCCTGAGCCGTTTGTTGTGGTACCAGGGCTCCGGCCTGGACACGGCGAACGTCCATTCGCCGATGCGGGGTGAGCCGTTTCGGCCGTTGCGCGGCGCGTACAGCCGGTCCCACCGGGCCTCGCGCGGTTCGTCCCACACCTTGTCGTACGCGTCGCTCGTGTCGAATGCATCGTCATGGCGCGGGTCGACGTCATCGGCTTCAGGCGCCGAGACCATCTCGGCTTCTTGCGCGGGCACATACCACCGATCGGTGTCGGGATCGTCCTGCCAGGTTGCCAGCGGATCGTCGCGTTCGAGCTCGTCGACCTCGTGCATCACGGTGGCATCGCCGGCCTGCGCCTGGCCGTACCAGCCGTTATTGTCGTCGGGGTCGTCCATCACGTAATCGAAGTCCAAATCCCGACGAGCTCTGCTCTCGGTCATCCCTCAATGCTAGCTCCACGACGTCACGGGCGGACTTTGCTGGCGTTTGGCGGAGTTGAGCGCTGTGTCGATGAAATGTCCCCAGCGTTGAGATATTGCGCTGCACCGGCTAATAGATTGTGCTGCAATATCTTTCAAGCCACCCCTCTGCCCCCATCCTTCTGTTGCCGCGACAACACACCCCACGCCAAGTCTTGACTCAGTCCAGAAAAGGAGTAGTTTTGTCGGCGTGCCCTCGACATCGGATTACGCCGAGCAGCTGCGTGCTGCCGAGCTGCGCGTAACCCGCCCCCGCGTTGCGGTGATGGATGCGGTGCACGCCAACCCGCACGCCGATACCGAGACGATCTTCAGCGCCGTTCGGGCCGACCTGCCCGAGGTGTCCCGGCAAGCGGTGTATGACGTGCTCAGCGCACTGTCGGCGGTGGGCCTGGTGCGACGGATCCAGCCGTCAGGCTCGGTGGCCAGGTACGAGTCGCGAGTCGCTGACAACCACCATCACGTCGTGTGCCGGTCGTGCGGGGTCATTGCGGACGTTGACTGCGCCGTCGGCGAGGCGCCGTGCCTGACCGCCTCGGATGACGATGGCTCGTTGGCCGGCTTCGCGATCGACGAGGCAGAGGTCATCTATTGGGGCCTGTGCCCCGACTGCTCTGCAGCCCAAGCTTCGCGATCACATCCGTGATCACAGCCCATCTCAACCCATCCCCGGAAGGAATGTTGTGTCTGATTCACCTGACGCCAAGCCGCCGACACCCGAGAAGCCCACGGCGAGCAGCGGAAGTGAGAGTGAAAATCCGGTAATCGATTCGCCGAAGCCCAAGGCGCACGCGCCCCGGACCAACCAGGACTGGTGGCCCGACCAGGTCGACGTGTCGAAGCTGCACGCGCGCGGGTCGTTCTCCAACCCATACGGCGCTGATTTCAACTACGCCGAGGAGTTCGCCAAGCTCGACCCCGAGGCTCTCAAGGCTGATGTGCTGTCGGTCATCACCACGTCACAGGATTGGTGGCCCGCCGACTACGGCAGCTACGCCGGCCTGTTCATCCGCATGAGCTGGCATGCCGCTGGTACCTATCGCATCCACGACGGCCGCGGCGGCGGCGGCGAGGGCATGCAGCGCTTCGCGCCGCTCAACAGCTGGCCGGACAACGCCAACCTGGACAAGGCCCGTCGTCTGCTGTGGCCGGTGAAGCAGAAGTACGGCAACAAGATCTCCTGGGCCGATCTGCTGGTTTTCGCCGGCAACGTGTCACTGGAGTCGGCTGGCTTCGAGACTTTCGGCTTCGGCTTCGGCCGGCCCGACGTCTGGGAGCCCGTCGAGATCCTCTTCGGCGAGGAAGACGAGTGGCTCGGCACCGACAAGCGCTACTCCGGTGAGCGGGATCTCGCCGAACCGTACGGTGCGACCACCATGGGCTTGATCTACGTCAATCCCGAAGGCCCCGAAGGCAAGCCGGATCCGATCGCCGCGGCGATCGACATCAAGGAGACCTTCGGCCGGATGGCCATGAACGTAGAGGAGACGGCCGCGCTGATCGTCGGTGGCCACACGCTGGGCAAGACCCACGGTGCCGGCCCGGACGACGGCATGGGCCCCGAGCCCGAGGGCGCTCCGATCGAGCAGCAGGGCCTCGGCTGGAAGTGCCCCTTCGGCTCGGGCAAGGCGGGCGACTCGGTAACCAGCGGGCTCGAGGTGGTCTGGACGGACAAGCCCACGGAGTGGAGCAACCGATACCTCGAGATTCTCTACGGCCACGAGTGGGAGTTGACCAAGAGCCCGGCGGGCGCGTGGCAGTTCGAGGCCAAGGACGCCGAAGCGATCATCCCTGATCCGTTCGGTGGTCCGAACCGTAAGCCGACGATGTTGGTCACCGATGTCTCGATGCGCGAGGATCCGGAGTTCGGCGCCATCACCCGCCGCTGGCTCGACCACCCGGAGGAGCTCAACGAGGCTTTCGGCAAGGCCTGGTACAAGCTGCTGCACCGCGACATGGGTCCGATCAGCCGCTATGTCGGCCCGTGGATCGCCGAGCCGCAGCTGTGGCAGGACCCGGTTCCTGCGTTCGAGGGCGAACTGATCGACGAAGCCGACATCAAGGCGCTGAAGGCCAAGGTGCTCGACTCCGGGCTGACCGTGCAGCAGCTGGTCAAGACGGCATGGTCGTCGGCGGCCAGCTTCCGCAGCACCGACAAGCGCGGTGGTGCCAACGGAGCCCGGATTCGCCTTGAGCCGCAGAAGAACTGGGAGGCCAACGAGCCGTCCGAGTTGGCCAAGGTGCTTCCGGTGCTCGAGAAGATCCAGCAGGAATTCAACGGCGCTGGGGGCAAGAACGTGTCGTTGGCCGACCTGATCGTGCTGGGCGGTTCGGCGGCGATTGAGAAGGCGGCCAAGGACGCCGGCTTCGAGATCGACGTCCACTTCGCGCCGGGTCGCACCGACGCGACGCAGGAGAGCACCGATGTGGAGTCGTTCGCGGTCCTCGAGCCGCGGTGGGACGGATGCCGCAACTTCGTGCGTCCGGGCGAGAAGGCTCCGCTGGAGCAGCTGCTGATGGAGAAGGCCATCTTGCTGGGCGTGACGGCACCGGAACTGACGGCGCTGGTCGGTGGGCTGCGTGCACTCAACGTCAACCACGGCGGCAGCAAGCACGGCGTCTTCACCGACAAGCCGGGTGTGCTGACCAACGACTTCTTCGTCAACCTGCTCGACATGAGCACGCAGTGGAAGTCGGGGACTGCCGAGAACGTCTACGAAGGTGTGGACCGCGCAACGGGCCAGACCAAATGGACGGCCACGGCCAATGACCTGGTCTTCGGTTCGAACTCGCAGCTGCGGGCGCTGGCCGAGCACTACGCTCAGGACGACAACAAGCAGAAGTTCGTCGAGGACTTCGTCGCGGCGTGGGTCAAGGTCATGAACAACGACCGGTTCGACCTGGCCTGATCAACTGAAGTAGCAACGACGGCGCCCCGCGAGTCTTTTACTCGCGGGGCGCTGTGCTAGGCCGGGGTGCATAAGTTCGATCGGCTCGGGAACTCCTGGCGCATGCGGACGATCGAATATGCATCAGGTCGAATGGCCGACGTCTTTGGTGACGTGACGCAGCCGATGATTCTGATGTGGCATGGGGCGCAGGCCAATGCTCGGGTGACGATGGGGCCGCTTGCGAGGCGGGTTGCCGACCATGGTCTCGCCGTGGTCGTGCCCGACTGGAATTCGCACGCCGACGACCGAGGCCGTGCCGATCTGCTGCGATCCCTCGAATTCGCGCGGAAGAGCAGCGCCAACCCCGATGAAATGGTGCTCGTCGGTTGGTCGCTCGGCGGCGTCGCGGCCGCGGGTGCGACCGTGCATGCGGGCCGGCTTGGAGTCCGGTTTTCCCGCACCGTATGCCTGGCCGGCGCCTTTATGGTCCGTGATCCGATCTCCGGCGAGCAGCTACCCAGTGATCTGTCTGGTCGCGAGGGGGCGCCGTTCATCTTGCTGCACGGTGTGGCCGACGACGCCGTGCCGGTCACGGCAAGCCACGCGTTCGCCACGACACTGCGGAGGGCCGGGTGGCCCGTCGAGGTTGCCGAACTCGACACCGATCACGGCGCCATCGCCGGTGCGGCCTACGACTCGGACAACGACCGCTACTTGCCGGGCGACGATCCGCAGACACTGGATACCGCGGCCGATGTAGCTGATCGAATCGCGACCGCCGCATCCTGATTCGAGGTTGGTCAGGTTTTCTGGCTGAGTTCCTGACCAGATGCGATCCAGCGAGCGGTGAGCTCTGCCATCGCGTCGTCGATGTCGTCGGGATCGAACAGCACCACGTTGCGCGCGAGGTTGTCGTCACTGCATTCGGTGAGCACCAAGACCTCGAGCGTGATCGGTTGGCCGGCCTCATCGCTGTCGCGCAGAGTTTGTCGGCTCAGGCTGAGCTTCGATCCCCTGATAGCGACATGCTCAAGGTCCATACGCCAGCTCAGGGGATATTCGAAAAGCGTTTGCGTAACCCGGCGACGCATCGACGCGTCCTGTGAGTCGCGAAGGCCCTTCCGCCGGTCGTCGAAAGTGCCGTCCGGACTGGTGAGCTCGACGAAAGCGTCCACGTCGCGGCGGTTGAACGCGTCGGCGAGAAGCGCCCACGTGCGGGTCGCCGCGTTTTCGAGTTGTCGGCGTGGGTGCGCTGAGTTCGTCGAACCTTGGGTGAGCGCGGCGTCGAGGTCTGCCTCGTCGAACAACTCGCAGCGCTTGATCGCGTCACCCTGGATAGCCAGAAGGGCGACCGTGCGCCATTCGGCTTCGAAGCCCTCTGGCGAAGTGCCACTCTCGGTGTGGGTAAAGATTGCTCCCTGGCTGCTCAGCCGATGAACGGCCTCAATGTGAGTGCTGATGTCCGGCGCAACCTCCCATAGGGCACCGACGTTCGCGAGCATGTCGCCGGGCGCGGACGCTATCCCTCGCCGGTGGTCGATGTTCACCCAGTCCGGCGAGGTCCGAGAATGCTCGTGTCGATTGAACGCGGCGTAGGCCTGTGCGACGAGCGACCATGTGTGCGCGTGGGCGGCCGCTTCACCGGCCAGGTACCGGGCGTCGAGCTCCGCGAACGCAGCCTCCATGTCGTCGAGGTCGAACGAGATGGCCGCCGCGAACCGGTCGTCGGTGTCGATTTCGATGATGCTGAGCATCTCGAGGCCGAACGCCTCGTCCTGCTGGTCGCCGCCCGATACACGGGCACGAGTGAGCGCGAGGCGCTCCCCGCGCGTGGCGATGACGACTAGCTCGATGTTCTTGACACCGACGTCGACGACGGCGCGCAAGTTCGCGATCTGGGCATCCCGGCCGCGTTGGATGCCGCCGCTGACCACCCGACGACGATCGTCATCGCACACATCGTCGGCGATCATCTCCGCCATGGCGTCCCAGTCGCGAGTCGCGAGGTACGCGTTGAAGCGGACGTACATTCGGCTTGCCGCGTTTTCAAGCCGCCGCGTCGGTCGGCTCGAGTTCGTCGAACCTAGCCAGCGCGGTGTCGAGGTCCGTCTCGTCGAAAAGCTCGCATCCGCTGAATGTTTCGCCGTCGGCCGTCAGCAGACAAATCTCACGCCACTCAGCCTCGAACCCCTGCTGCGAGGTTCCCTTTGAGACTTGGGTGAAAACCGCTCCCATATCGTTGACCCGATGCACGGCCTCGATGTAGGTCGAGGTGTCGGGAGCGATGTCCCACGTGGCGTGGATGTATGCGGTTAATTCACCTGGCTTGAATGATGCCCCTCGGCGGTGATCGATTGTCACCCAGTCGGGCGCGGCCGAAGGGAATTCGTGACGGTTGAACGCAGCGTAGTTCCGCACAATGAGCGACCACGTGTGCGCGTGGGCGGCCGCTTCACCGGCCAGGTACCGGGCATCGAGTTCCGTGAAGGCGGCGTCGATGTCGTCGGGGTCGAGCGCGACACGTGTGACGACCTGTCCGTCCGCAGTCTACCTCGATCAGGTCGAGCAATCGGTGACGAATCCTCGGGTAAGCCATGGACTGCAGCCCGAACACGACTCAGGACCAGACGCTGCCCGCGCTCGCAATGACTTCCGACTTGATGGTCTCGATCGACCTCGGCGAGACTCGCATGTTCGGCGATCTCGGCGTCCCGGCCTTGCTGCTGGACACCGGCATTCACGACCCGACGGCGGTCCTCGCTGTATACGTCGTCGGCCAATGATCTCGGCCAGGCGTCCCAGTCGCGGGCCGCAAAGTACGCCTTGAAGCGCTCGTACGCTTGGCTTGCCGCGTTCTCCAGCCGCGGGTTCGGCCGATCCAGTTCGTCGAATTTCGCGAGCGCGGCGTCGAGGTCCTCCTCGTCGAAAATCTCGATTCGGCTTGATCAGGTCGCCTTCGACGGTCGACAAGGCAGATTTCCGCGCCACTCGGCCTCGAAACCCTCTTGCGAAGTCCCTCTCGACTGCGTGGGTCACAGACCGCTCCAAGGTTGCTCAGCCGATGCACGGCTTCGATGTAGGCCCTGACATCCGGTGTGAGGTCCCACGTGGCACGGATGTATGCGGTCAGGTCGCCGGGCGCGAACCGTTCGCTCGACGGTGATCGATGTTCACCCAGTCGCGGCGTCGAATCGGGTATTTCGTGCCTGTTGACTGCGGCAAGGCCCCCGCGACGGCCGACCACGTGTACGCGTGGGCGGCTGCTTCCCCGGCGAGGTACCGGGCATCGAGCTCGGCGAATGCGGCGTCGATCTCTTCGGGGTCAAATACGACGCCCGCCGCGATCCGTTCGTCGGTGTCGATCTCGACGATAGTACGACATCGAGTTGGCTCGCCTCCGGGTCGTGGCCCAAGGCGCGAAGATACCTGAGACCAAGCCGGCGCCCCCGGGTCGCAATGACGGCCGACGTCAGATTCGTCACAGCCCGACATCGGCCGCTGACCGCTGTCTTGCGATCGCGGCATCTCGACCATGTACGGACCCCAGCGTTCACGACCCGCCGGCGATCGTCGAGCGAATAGCCGTCGGCCAATAGCTCCGCTATCGCCCCCAGTCGCGGGCCGCGAAGTGTTCCAGAAATCGCTCGAGCTACTTGGCTTGCCGCGTTTTCCAGCCGCCGGCGGCGGCCGACTGAGTTCGTCAAACCTCGCGAGCGCGACGTCGAGGTCCGTCTCGTCGAACATCTCACAACGGTTGATCAGGTCGCCATCGATCGTTAAGGCGTCGATTAGGCGCCACTCGACGTCGAGTCCGTCTTGTGAGGTGCCCTTCGCCACGTGGGTGACGACCGCTCCTAGGCCCGTCAGTCGATGGACGGATTCGACGTACAAGCGGTTGTCCACTAAATCGTCGAATGCGGCACTCAGGTACGCCCTTAGATCGCCAGATCCAATTCCTGCAACCTGGCGATGGTCGATGTCGATAAAGTCGGATGTCGTCGCGGGGATTTCGCGGCGATTTACCGCGTCAAACCCTTGCGCGATGACCGACCATGTGTGCGCGTGGGCGGCCGCTTCGCCTGCGGCGTAACGGGAATCGAGTTCGGCGAACGCGACGTCGATGTCGTCGGGATCGAATACGACGACCGCGCGTATCCGTTCGTCGGCGTCGATCTCGGCGATGTTGAGCACTTCGGACTGAAATGTTGGCGAGTGGGGGCGACAGAGGATCAAGCGCTCACCGCGGGCAGCAATCGCAGTCCAGGTTATTTCATCGGTCACGACTTCAGCGATCGCCCGCATGTCGGCAATACCTGCATCCCGGCCGCGTCTGATCCCGGCATTCACGACGCGCCGGCGATCGTCCCCAACAAGGTCTGCGGCGAACAGCTCCGCCATCGCGGCCCAGTCGCGGGCCGCGAAACACGTCCACATGCGCGCGTAAACGCGGCTTGCCGCGTTCGCCGGCTGCGGCGCTGGTCGACTGAGTTCGTCGAACCTCGCGAGCGCGGCGTCGAGGTCGGTCTCGTCGAAGATTTCGCATCGGTCGACCAGATCGCCGTCGACCATCGAAAGGCTGATCTCGCGCCACTCGGCTTCGAAGCCATCTGACGACGTGCCACGCGCTGCGTAGGTGATCACCGCTCCGCGATTGGTGAGTCGATGCACAACTTCGATGCGCGGCTGGAATTCGTCGCCGAGTTCCCGCCCGGAGCGGATGTACGCGATCAGGTCGCCGGGTTCGAACGACACCGCGCAGCGATGGTCGATGGTCACGCAGTCCGGCGTGATCGGCGGCAGCTCGTGCCGCCTGATCGCGGCGTAGGACTCCGCGATGACCGACCACGTTTGCGCGTAGGTCGCCGCTTCGCCTGCGGAGTAACGGGAATCGAGCTCGACGAAGGCAGCGTCGACGTTGTCGAGGTCGAACGCGACGTGCCCCACGACTCGGCTATCGGCGTCAACCTCGATGATGCTCAGCAAGGACCCCTCGGAGCGCTCATTGTCGTCCGAGACGCGGAGGCGATGAAGTACAAGGTGTGCGCCACGCGTTGCAAGGGCAGTTGATTCGATATGCGTCGCCTCAAGGTCAGCCATCGCGCGCATGTTCGCGATCTCTTCATCACGACCGTTTCTCAGACCGCCGCCAACCACGCGACGGCGGTCCTCACTGGACATGTTGTCGGCCAATAACTCAGCGATTGCGTACCAGTCGCGGGCCGCGAACGACGTCCGAAGGCGGTCGGCCACCCGGCTCGCCGCGTTTTCCAGTTGCGGCACCGGTCTGCTGATTTCGTCGAACCGCGCGAGCGCAGCTTCGATGTCGACCTCGTCGAATAGCTCACAGCGGCTGATCTTGCTGCCGTCGAACGTGAGGATGTTGGTCCCTCGCCACTCGGCATCGAAGCCCTGTTCCGATGTGCCGTACGCCGCCCAGTTGAAAATCGCTCCAACGTGACTCAGCTGATGCACCCTTGCGATGTACACCTTGGTGCCGCCTGCAAGGTCCCACCAGGCACGGAGGTTCGGGATCGCTTGGCCGTGCGCAAAGGCGATCGCACGTCGGTGGTCGATGTTCACCCAGTCAGTCGTCGTCGGGGGAACCTCGCGACGGTTTAGCGCGACGAAGGCCCCTGACATCACCGACCACGTATGCGCGTAGGCCGCCGCCTCGCCGGCGAGGTACCGGGAGTCGAGTTCGACGAAAGCAGCGTCAATGTCGTCGAGATCGAATGCGACGTGGGCCACCAACTGCTCGTCGACGTCGATTTCGATGACGCTGAGAAATTCGATGCGGAATGTCTCAGGCTGCTGATCTCGTACGAAGAATGACGAACGACACAGCGCGAGGCGCTCGCCGCGGATCGCGATGACGGTCGACGTCATCTTGTCAGCGCCGGTCTCCGCGACGGCTTGACCGTTGGCGATTTGGATGTCCCTACCGCGCCGGACGCCGCCGTTCACCGTGCGTCGACGATCGTCGTCGAGCATGTTCTGCGCCACTACTTGTGACATCGCCGCCCAATCACCGGACGAGAAGTTCGCGTTCAAGCGTTCCCAGACTTGGCTTGCGGCGTTTTCCAGTCGCAGCGCCGGACGGCTAAGTTCCTCGAACCTCGCGAGCGCGGCGTCGAGATCGGTCTCGTCGAAGATTTCGACGCGGTTGATCAGATCGCCGTCCACCACCGAAAAACTGATCTCGCGCCACTCGGCCTCGAAGCCCGTTGGCGACGTCCCGTGCGCCGCATAGGTGATCACCGCTCCGCGATTGGTGAGCCGGTGCACAACCTCCATACGCGGTCGGACGACGTCGCCGAGTTCCCGCCCGGAGCGGATGTATGCGATCAGGTCGCCGGGGGCGATAGCTGCCGCCGTGCGGCGATGGTCGATGTTTACGCAGTCCGGCGTGAGCGGCGGCGGCTCGTGTCGGCTGATCGACGCGTAGGCCTGCGCAATGACCGACCACGTGTTCCGGTACGCGTCCGCTTCGCCGGCAAGGTACCGCGCGTCGAGTTCCTCGAAAGCTGCATCGATGTCGTCTGGGTCGAACACGACGCGCGTCACAAGCTGTCCGTCGGCGTCGGTCTCGACAATGTCGAGGACATCGGTGCGGAACGCCTCCGGTCGCTCACCCTGAGATGCGCGAGCACGATTTAGAACGAGTCGCTCCCCGCGAGTCGCGACGGTCTCCCACGTCCAGTTCGTAATTCCGACGTCAGCGATTGCCGAGATTTCGGCGATTACGGCATCCCGGCCGTGTTGGAGGCCTGCATTCACGACCCGACGACGGTCGTCATTCGAAACGTCGTCGGCGACCATATCGGAAATCGCGTCCCAGTCGCGGGCCGCATAGCACTCCTGCAGGCGTTCGTACGTGCGGCTTGCCGTGTTCTCTAGCCGTCGGGCGTGCGGGCGCAGCTCTTCGAACCTCGCCAGCGCGGCGTCGAGACTTGCCTCATCGAATAGCTCGCTCCGACTGACCATTTCGCCATCGACCGTCAGAACGTGAATGTCCCGCCACTCCGCGTCGAACCCCTCCTGCGAGATCCCATGCGCGACATGTGTGACGACCCCTCCGAGGTCGCTCAGTCGATGCACCGCCGCGATGTAGATCTTGGTGTCAGGCGAGTCGGCCCATGCCGCCTTGAGGTACGCGATCATCTCGCCAGGCGCGAAACCGGCTCCGCGACGATGGTCAACGCTTTCCCATTCCGGCGTGGTCGCCAGGAGTTCGCGCCGGTTGAATGCGGCGTAGCCCTTGGCGATCACCGACCAGGTGTGTGCGTGGGGTGCCGCCTCTCCTGCGACGTACCGGGCGTCCAACTCCTCGATGGCGGCATCGAGATCCTCGGGGTCGAAGTTCGTTCTGCCGACGAACAATCCGTCGGTATCCATTTCTACGAGCGAGAGCGCGTCGAAGTGGAACGCGTCGACTGGATTGTCGCTGGCCTCGACGCTCAAGTAGCTGAGACATAGGCGATCGCCGCGAAGTGCTACCGGCTTCGAGATGATCCTGTTCACGCCCAACGCGGCGATCGTTCGTGCCTCGGCGACCGCGGCGGCCCGTCCGTTGCTCTCTCCGCGGAGACCCTGCCGACGGTCATCAATCCTTACGTCTTCGGCGAGCAGCATGCCAATCTCATCCCAGCGGCCCTCGGCGAAGAGCGCAACGTAGCGGTCGATGCCGCGACTAGCGGCGTTCTCGAGCGGAGCCCGCGGCTGTTGCTCTTGGAACCGTGCATGCGCAGCATCGAGTTCACCAATGGCGGAGTCGATGTCGTCGTTATCGAACCATACCTGCAGAGCGATGCGGCCCGCGTCGTCGATGCCATATATCTGAAGGAATTCGTCCTGCGGCGCTCCAGCGCTCGCGTCGGCACTGCCCACCATCATTCGAGCGAGAGCCAAGCGCTCACCTCGCACGGCGATAACCACCTGAGAGAGCCGCACGCCGCCCGCCTCGAGATAGCGCCTTTGCTCACGTGCCCAGTCGTCGGATCGGATGTCGGCCAGCGCACGCCCGACGATCGTCCGGCGACTCTCGGCCAAGACTACCGGCGCAAATAGCCGCTCGAATTCTTCCCAGGCCTCGCGGTTGACAGCGTCCGTTACGCGTTCGCCCACTTGTACGCAGGCGTTGTCCAGCCCGACTCGCGGCAGTTCGGGCGCAGCCGGGGCAGCCGGAGGTTCGGCGCCGACAATGCCGCGCGCCTTTTCCGCAAGTGCCGCAGCGCCTTTCAGCTCGTACAGTTCGACGGCCTTATCCGCGGCGACCCGTGCTCCCGCTGTGTCGCCGGCGGCGGCCAAGACCGTAGCCAGCGTCAGGCAGGCATCCCCATGATCGACCAAGGCATCGGTGCGCCCCGCCAAAGTTACGGCTTCCTCGGCTACCTCCCGCGCCTCACCATGAGCGCCGCCGCGCGCCAGCAGCTGCGCCCGAACATTGCGCCAGGCGATCGACGGCTTCAACGCATGGCCCGCGAGACGCTCACTCTCCGTGCATAATTCGTCGGCCTCACCGTCTCTGTCGAGCGCAAGACAAACTCGTGCCAGCAACGCGGCGGTCTCGGCCGTGTCGGCGTCGATGTCCCATACGATGAAATCCGTTGTAGGCACGTCTCAAATGCGGCTCGGCGGCCGCAGGATCGTCGGCAACCAACTCGACGATGCCCGCGAATTGATCAACCTGGAGTAGAGCGTGCCGCATGCCGAGCTCGGTGAGTGTGCGTCTGGCGGAGTCGATCAGGGCACGGCCAGCGGCCGCACGTCCGCGAAACGCGTCCAGTACGCCCTGGCACCTCGTCGATGTTGCCTCCACGACCGGTGATCCGGTTGTGATGCGGAGCAACCGGATGACATCGAGACACCGCCCGCCTGCACGCGGCACCGGGTTTGGGCCCCACAGCGCGGCAAGTGGCGCGTCTCGCCAGCACGGCGTTCACGCGGCGGTGTTCACGCGCTCGTCCGCGCCGCAGTCAGAGCCTGGTCCAAAGCGGTTTCGCAATCGCCGATCCGCCCGAGGCGGGCCAGGCATTCGGCCCGGACGGTATGGGCCTTGGCCTCCCCCGCGGCGTCCTCCAATGCGGCTAGCTTCTCGGCGGCAGCGCCCAGCGCGGATTCGATCTCGTCAAGGCGCTCAGGATCGGTGAGCATCGAAAGCTGGCCGTGAAACACGTGCCCCAGGCCGCGAGACGGGCGGAATCGCTTGCGGCTTCTTGCAATTGCGAGACCGCACCCGTCGCCGAAACCACGTCACTCGCGGCGAGCAGCGCCTCACAGCGAGCGACCAGCAGCTCCGCCTGCTGGTCGTCGCGGTCGGGCAACTCGTCGTCAATCTCCTCGAGTGCGTGCAGTGCCTTGTCGTAGAGATCGGCCGCGCCTTCGTACGCCAGGCGTGCCGTCGCCTGGTCCGCGGCACGTCGGCAGTACTCGACGGCCTTGGCCGCATTTCCCGCCCACGCACATTCGAAGTAGTGGTAGGCCAATTCGGCCAGCAATTCCTCGTCGGCGGCTGGCTCGGATTCCAGTGTCGCGGCGATGCGCTGGTGCAGCCGCATGCGTCGCACGGAGGCCAGCTCGGCGAGCAGCGACTGCCGGACGATGGCGTGGTTGAACCGGTAACGACCGCCAGGCTCCTCGATGACGATGCCCGCCTTGCATGCTTCGTCGAAGGCGTCGACGAGGTCCTGCTCGACAACGCGCTCAACTAAGTCGACGGCAAAGCGGCTGCCGACGACCGCCGCGGCCGCAAGGGCCTTGTTCGTCTCCGCCGGAAGCCGAGAAAGTCTGCGGCTCACGGCTTCCCGAACCCCCTGCGGCAGGGTGCTCGGGTCCCAGCGGCCGCCGCTTTCGTCCACGTGGCGCAGGGCCTCGATGAGGAAGAACGGATTGCCACCCGTGACCGACGCCAATGCACGTGCCAGTTCTTCGTCGTCATAGCCCGCTTCGGCGACGTACGCGCTGACGTCGTCCTCGTCGAGTCCGCTGAGCTGGAGACGATGCGAGGAGCCGTCGCGGTGAAGGTCGGCGAGCATCGCCGCCAGCGGGTGTGAGCGGTCGAGGTCGGTGCTGCGGTACGTACCGAGGATCTGGACGCGGGCATGCTCGCCGAAGCGCAGGAGATGGCGCAACAGCAGCAGAGTGGGCTTGGCCGCCCAATGCAGGTCATCGAGAATCAGCACGATCGGCGCGCTCGCTTGAGGCGACTTCCGAACAACGCAACGACGGCATCGAAAAGTGCGTAGCGTTCGGTATCCGGGTCGGCGCGGGGAGGGCGGCGAGATCCGGCAGTGACATCGCTGAGTCCGGGGACCAGGGGAAGTAGGGCCTCAATGCCGCGCAGCTCCGCGCAGCACGGCTGGCATCGAGACAGGGCACCAGCGCGCGCAGCGCCTCCGCGAATGGCTGATACGGGGCGCCGAGGTCCTCGTCGCAGCGGCCGTACAGGACGACGGCGCCTTGCTCGTATGCCTGCCGGGACCATTCGCCGGCCAGGCGCGTTTTGCCAACTCCTGGCTCGCCGGCGATCAGCATGGCGTTTGTGCCGGCCGCGAGCGTGGTCTGCCATGCGGAGAGAAGTTGCGCGAGCTCGTGGCCACGCCCGACGAACGGCCCCGGACCGGCGAGAACAGCGGGAAGGCTGGGTCGCTCTATGGGCGCATCGGCTAGGGGTGTGGCGGAATCGTCGGCGGTCTCCAAACGAAGCTCGAAGACGTGCTCCGGTCGTGCGAGGTTTTTCAGCTGCCGCATCCCGAGGTCGGTCAGCAGGACATCCTCGGCGAGCGTGTCGATGACGAGTTCGGCTGTCGCGCCTGAACACAGTATTTGGCCTCCGGTCGCCAGCGACCGCAGCCGCGCGGCGCGGTTCACCGCCCGACCGAAGTAGTCGCCGTCGCGAAGCTCTACCTCGCCGGTGTGCAGCGCCACGCGGATACGCATGGGCTCGACCAGCGCCCATGGCTCGTGACGGATCGCTTCTTGCAACTCGATGGCGGCGGCGGCCGCCGCGGACGGCCGGTCGAACACCGAGAAAGTCGCGTCGCCCTCGCCGCGCGTCTTGACGAGCCGCCCTCCGCGCGATGTGACGACCTGTTCGACGATCTCGTCGTGCCTCGCAAGCGCCACCGCCATCGCGTCGGCGTCTGCCTCCCATGCCGCCGTCGACCCCTCGATGTCGGTGAGCAGGAAGGTCACCGCGCGGGTTACCGACGAAAACTGTTGTGAAACAGGGATTTCCAGCGCATCGTCCTGCGCGACGATCGCGGCCTCGAGCCGGCGAAGATCAGGTCCCGGATCGACGCCCAGCTCGGTGGCGAGGAGCGACCGAGCACGTTGGTACGCGCCGAGGGCCTCACCTTGTCTGCCTGCGCGGTAGAGCGCGAGCATCAGCTGGCACCAACGTCTCTCGCGCAGCGGTGCATCCGCAATCGCGGCCTCCAGTTCGCCGATGATCTCCGCGGCGCGACCCGTCGCGAGCAGCGCATCGGCCCGCTCTTCGACCAAGGCGGCGTGGCCTTCGATCCAACGCGTTTTCTCTGACTTCCCACGTGCGCCATCGGGCAGTTCGGGGGTGCCACGCCAGAGATTCCGAGCCTCGTCGAAGCGGACCACCGCCTGACTGACATCCCCGGACGCGAAGGCCTCGCGGCCCATCTTGGCGGCCGACTTGTAGCGGGTGGCATCGATCTCGGTGGTGCTCAGGGTCCAGCCGGTGCCTTCCGTCAACACGAAGCCGTCGCCAAGGGCGCGACGCAGCGAGGAAATGTGCGTCTGCAGAGCCTTGGCCGCGGTGCGCGGCGGATCATCGCCCCAGAGGAGTTCCAACAGCGTGTCGGCCGACACGACCGAGCCGCCATGCAGCCCGAGCATCGTGAGGATGGCCCGCGGTTTGGCGCCAGGGATGGCGACCGGCAGGCCATACTGCCGGACCTGCAGAGGTCCCAAAACCCCCAGCTCCACCTGTTGAAGAGTAGTCACGTCGCCATCGTCAGTTAGGCGATTCAACAGGCGGTCAAGAACGAGTAAAGGCTCGCTTCATCAGGTTGACGCGTCGCGGTATTCGGGTGTCCAGCGCACCTGCGCGATCCGCTCGCTCAGTTCCGCATCGCTACGCTGCGGCGCAACGCCGTCCGCGACGGCCTGCACGGCCACGGCGTGAGCGATGGTGACCGCGACGTCCGGCACATCGGACCAGGCGGGCAACAAGGGCAGGTTGGGGTCGGTCAAGGCGGGTGAGGCCTCGCCGAGGGTGGCCGCGGCGACCCGCATCATGTCGTCGGTGACCCGGGTGGCCTGCGCCGCCGTGACGGCGAGACCCATCGCGGGGAAGATGTACACGTTGTTGCACTGGGCGATTGGCCGTTCCACGCCGTCGCGCTGCAGCGGCGCGAACGGCGACCCCGTCGCGATCAGCGCACGCCCTTCGGTCCACGCGTCGAGCTCGGCAGGATGCGCCTCGGCGCGGCTTGTCGGGTTGGACAGCGGAAAGATGATGGGCCGCTCGGTCTTGGCCGCGAGTTCGCGCACGATCTCCTCGGTGAACGCGCCTGCCGCGGTGGAGAGCCCGAGAAGGACGCCGACGTCGACGTGGTGCACGACATCGGCCAGCTGTGCGGGGCCGGACTGACCCCAGCCCGCGACGCGACTCGCGGGCTGAGCGAACCGCCGCTGCCCCTCGGATAGGTCCGTTCGGTCGTCGGTGAGCAATCCCTGGATGTCGACGACCCAGATGCGCGAGCACGCGTCCTGCTCGGAAAGTCCCTGCGCCATCATCTCGCGATGCACCATGTCGAGGACGCCGATGCCTGCCGATCCCGCGCCGAGCATCACGACCTGTTGCTGCGACAGCGGACGGCCCGCGACCTTCGTCGCGCCGTACAACGCGCCGAGGGCCACGGCCGCTGTGCCCTGGATGTCGTCATTGAAGGTCAGCAGCTTGTCGCGGTAGCGCTCGAGGATCGGCAGCGCATGTGCGGTGGCGAAGTCCTCCCACTGCAGGAGCACGTCGGGAAGTTCGTCGCGTACGGCGGCGACGAAGTCGTCGATGAACGAGTAATACTCGTCGTCCCCGATCCGCCGGTGCCGCCAACCGAGGTAGTGCGGGTCTTCGAGAAGTTCGACGTTGTCGGTGCCCACGTCCAGCACGATCGGAAGCGTGCGGGCCGGGTCGATGCCGCCGATGAGGCTGTACAGCGAGAGCTTGCCGATGGGGATCCCCATCCCGCCGATGCCCTGGTCACCGAGCCCGAGGATGCGTTGCCCATCCGTCACCACGATCACGTCGACGTCGCGTTCGGGTCGGTTGCGCAGCACGTCGCGGAGCTGATCGCGGTGCGGATAGGCCACGAAGAGCCCCCGTGGCCGCCGGTAGATCTCGCTGAACCGCTGGCAGGCCTCACCGACCGTCGGGGTGTAGACGATCGGCATCGTCTCGACGATGTGCTCGCGCAGCACCCGGTAGAACAGCGTCTCGTTGCGGTCCTGCAACGCGCGCAGGTAGATGTGCTTGTCGAGACCCTCACGGCGAGTGGAGAATTCGCGCCAGCAGTGGTCGACTTGCTGCTCAAGGGTCTTCTCGGCGATCGGGAGCAGGCCAAGCAGCCCTGCCTCGACGCGCTCGGCGTGGGTGAAGGCGGTGCCCTTGGTCTTCAGCGCGTCGAACAGCAGGGCTTGGCCGCGTTTGGGTTCTGACATCGGCAGTAAGCCTATTAGTAGCGCTCGGGCAATTGCGCGCGGATCAGCGGTGCAATCTTGTCGGCCATGTACGCGTGCCCTGCGTCGGTGGGGTGAACGCCGTCCGCGCCGATCAATTCGGGCTGCCCGACGAACCAGCCTTCGGCGAGCGGATCGACGAACGTCGCTCCGGCCGTGCGGGCCGCGGCACCGAGGATGTCGCGAATCCGCAACACCGACTCGGGCACGTCTGCGGTCGGCCATGGCGGCCCGATCACCAGCAATCGCGCCCCAGGGGCGGTGCGGCGCGCCAGGTCGAAGTTGGTGTTGGCCATGGTCCACAGCGAGACCGGATCGACGCCTTGGTCGTTACGCGAGCCGAAGAACACCACCAACACATCGTCGGGCTTGACCGCTCGCGCGGTCAGATCCACGAAGAGGCTGTTGTGGTCGCCCCGCACGCCGTAGCCGGCGCGGCCCTCCGATGCGACATCGGCGGTGACCTGCACTCCTTGACGAGCGAGCTGTTGCCACGCGCGCGAGGTCCATGTCGCAGCACCGAGGCCGCCCTCCTTGGTGCCGGTCGTGTACGAGTCGCCGATCACCGCGATGTGATCCACAGGAGATTCCAGGCTCAGCGTCTCGTAGCGGGGTACGGCTTGGTGACCCGCGGCGCTCAACAGCAGGGCCAACGCGAATGCGAACGCGGCCGGACGAATCACTGCGACCTCCACTTGTCAACGGAATCGCGTGTCCCGCACTGCGATTACGGAGAGCTTATGAGAGCAACCAGGAGCATTCTGCTTCAGGCCGTCAGCCCGCGCGCGCCGACATCGCCTTCGAACCGGCTTCCAGGTCCCCGTCGATCTGATGCAGCTTGCCGTTCACCGGTTTGTCAGGGCGGTGCACCCGTGCGGCCGGCACCGGGCGCCTGGCCTCCATCATCTTGCGCATCCATCGCCGGGCAGGCTCCTCGACGACGTGGAAGAGCAGGACCGCGGCGCCCAGGGCGATCGCGAGCAGGCCGAGGACCACGAACTTGCCTGCGGGGCCCGCCAGCGTGAGCCCGAACTGTTCAGCCGACCACCCCCAGACGGTGTGCACCAGCTCATGGACCATGTACAGGCAAAACGAGACTTGCCCGCCGAAGATCATCGGCCGGGTGGACAGCACGCGAGGCAGGCTGCCGGTGCCGATCGCCAGCGTCATCACCAGCGGCACGAACAACACGTCGACCAATCCCCCGCTGTCGGTGACGTCGGGCAGCGGATGCGCGTCGAGGACGTACATCAGGCCGACGATGGCACCGATCAACAGCACCGACACGTAGCCTGCGCACCGGCGGGCTCGGTCGCTCGGCCGCAGCCTGCCGACGGCGGCCGCGACGAGGGCACCGGCGGTGAACTGCATGACGATGCGCGGCAGCCAGCTCCACGGTGTGTAGAACTGGCCACTGGACAACAGCAACAACACCGGCGGTAACGAGGCGGCCACCGCCAGCCACATCAAGCTGCGCGCCCTCGTCGCATGCGAGATCCGGAAAATCACCAGGACGAGCGGGGCGAATAACAGGTAGGCCAGCCATTCCGCGCTGATCGACCACGCAGGCCCGTCCCAGCTCGACCCGTCGAAGTAGGGCTGAAACCACAGCTGAACCAGCAGGAGCTGGCGGACGTAGCTGACGGCGGTGAGCTGGTCGACGGCTTTGGACGGCACGTGGCCGACGTACAGCGTGAAAATGATCCACAGCGCGGCGAGGTGCAAAGTGACCAGGTAGACCGGCCAGACCCGGGCCAGCCGCAGCCACAGGAAGTGCAGGCTGTCGCGTGCCGAGAACGACGGACCCATCCGGTCGAGGTAGTTCCAGGTGAGTACGAACCCGCTGAGGATGAAGAACAGGTCGACGCCCTGCGCGCCGCAGTTGAGCACCGGCGCGAGCGCGTCGAACAATCCTGGCGAAGCCTCGCGCAGCATCGGCCGGAAGTGAAACAGCACCACCCATGCGGCGGCGACGAAGCGAAGTCCCGTCAGGGCCTTGATTTCTCCGCCGCGCACAACGCTCTTTTCGTATGGACTCTTGCTGTTTCGTATTACTCGCGTCACTGGCCGGGCGGTCCGCATTTGGAGACCTGGCAGCCGGCAGCGTTGGCAGAGTATCAGCGCCGCGGACCGAATGCGCATCTGCGAAACCTGTGAGGTTCCTGCCCGGCAATGCGCCGGCTTTCCCCGGCAAACGACGCCCGGCGCGCGCACCGGTTGCCTATCGACCGCTGGGCAAAACTGTCGATACATTTGGCGCAACTGTCGTCCCCAGGAACGAAACACCATGCCAACAGAGCCCGGCCACGCCCCGTTTCTGCTGCTGTCTATCCGCGCCGAGGATGAGGCTGCCGACGACGAGTATCAGGCGATGATGCGCTTCGCCGGCCTCGACATGAGCGGACTGCACCGTATCCGCCTGACCCACAGCCTGTTAGGACAGATCGATCTCGCCGAATGGTCCGGCATAATTCTTGGCGGCGGTCCCTACAACGTCAGCGACCCTGCGCAGGAGAAGTCCGCGACGCAGCAACGCGTCGAAAACGAACTGCTGGAGCTTATCGGTCGGGTCGCCGACGAAGACTTTCCGTTCCTCGGATGCTGTTACGGCGTTGGCACGCTCGGCGCGGTTGTCGGTGCCACCGTCGATCGCACCTATAGCGAGCCGGTCGGTGCCGTGACGATCACACTGACCCCCGCGGGTCGCAACGATCCGCTGTTCGCGGATCTGCCCGATGTCTTCGACGCATACGGTGGGCACAAGGAGGCGGCAACCACGTTGCCCGCTGATGCGGTCTGCCTCGCGTCATCGCCTGACTGTCCGGTTCAGGCATTCCGGGTGGGCAGCAACACCTATGCGACGCAGTTCCATCCGGAACTGGATGTCGACGGCATTTGCACGCGGATCGACGTCTACAAGACCTACGGCTACTTCGCGCCCGAATCGGCTGACACGCTGAAAAGAGCTGCACAACAACGAAATATCGAACATCCGCCGACTATTTTGCGCAGGTTCGTGGAGCGGTACGCGCGACGGTAGTGGTCGCCGTTGGCTTGTCAGTACGGTGGTGGGTTGGCGAGGTCGGCTTGCTGGTTGCGTTCGCGTTCGGCGGTGATGTCTTTGCGGTGTTGTTGGGCGCGGGTGCGGACGCGTAGCGGCATGGTGAGTTCATGCCCGGGGGTGGGTGGGCCTGTTTGTACCGGGGTGGTGGGTGTGGGGGTGGTGGTGTTCCAGTCGGGGAACAGCACCCGACTGCCGGGCGGTACGTGTTTTCGTCGTCCGGTGGGGGTGGTCCACACGACGGTCCCATCGGCGAGTTGTTCATCGCTCCATCCGCCGGGTCCGATCCAGAAGGTTTTGAGTAGGTGGTGTTTTCGGCATAGGCATTTGAGGTTCCCCGGATGGGTCAACCCGCGCGCGGCGTACGGGATCGTATGGTCCACATCGCAGTATTCGGCGGGGCGATTGCAGCCTGGGAAGCAGCAGGTGAGGTCGCGGGTGCGCACGAACCGCTGCTGAGCGGTGCTGAACCGATACCCAGGCACTGTCGTCAGATCTATCGGGTTGAGCACCGGCGCGATTATCGCGCCCATCGCGCGTAGTTCGGTCAGCAGCGGTGCGGGGATCACCCCGCCGCCGGCGATCACCGTCGCGGACGGGCACGGCACCGGCGTGCTCCCAGGCCCGTCGGGCCCAGCACCATCGTCAGGCCCACTGTCGTCGGGCCCGTCGTCGTCCTCCGGCCCATCCTGGTCGCCCTGGTCGTCGGGGTTGTTGGTGATGACGTGGATGACGAGGTGCTCGGCGCGCGGGTCCTTGCCGGTGGCTGGGCAGTCCGGGTTTCCGCACCGGCACGGCAACACCTCGCCGTTGACCGCGATGATGCCCAACGCTTCGGTGCGCCGTTCGCCGTGGGTGCGCGGATCATCGGCGCATACCGAGCGGGCCAGCACCTCGGCGCGGCGGTCGAGCAACTCGGCGTCGCTGATCTTGATCAGCCCGTAGATCGACCGGGTCCCGGTCTCATCGTCGGGCTTGCCGAACCGCACATCCAAACCTTTGGCCGCGGCGTGGAAGCGGCGCACCGCATCAGGATCGTGTCGGCCGATGCGGGTGTCGATGGCGTCGGTGAGCTTCTTCTCGGACAGGGTGCCGAACCGGGTCGCGGCCTCGGCGATATCGGCGTCCACCCGCGCCAACAACTCGGGGTCCTCGATCAGCTGGCCGCGCCAGGTCACCGTCGTGGCGACCCGCACCGTGATCGCACCCGAAGCTAGCAGCGCCCCCACCGCCGGGAACCGGTCCCGCAGGTCCAGTCCCTGATGCATCAACCCCGAGGCCGTCCGATGCGAGATCGTGAGTTCGGCGGCGACCTCGGCCGCACAGCTGTCCCACGCATCGCACGCCCATCGTTCGCGCGACCGGGCCAGCTCGGTGCCACAACGCCGCGACGCGAGCTCGGCGATCGCGGCCAGGCGCCGGCCCGCGGTGGCCGCCTCGGCGCGCGCGCACGCCGAGATCGACTCCACCAACACCGCATCACTGTCGTACACATCTTCGATTGTTCGCCGCTCACCACGTTCCGACCAGCCCACCCACCCGATCTGAGGATGAATCACGCACTGTGAATAACCCCCGCGCTCAACACGATTCATGTCACACCCATGTGGTAGAGGCGTGCAAACTGAGGCGTCCCTAGAAAAGTCCGCCGAGGAGCCCGCCGCCTTGGTCGTCATTTCCGCTCGGCGCGTTCTGGTTCGGAAACGGCGGATGTGGTTCTGGTTCAACGCTTATCGGCGCACGCATCGTGGGTGACGGCGGCGTGGGTTCTCTCGCGGCGGCCGACGTCGTCGGCGCCGGTTGGGGTTGCGGTTGCACGTGTGGCTGCGGCACGACGACCGCAATCGGAGGCGGAGGTTCGATGCTGGATGCGGTGACGGGTGGCGGCGCCTGGAAGACGGGTTCGGTTGTCGCGATCGGCTCGACGGAAGGCGTGGTGCTCGTCGGAGCGTCGAGGCGACTTGCGGGGTGCGGCCGCTGCAGAAGTAATAACACGGTGGCGATCGCGACCGCGATCATCGCAACGACGACCGCCGCGATGCCGATCCTGGTCGCCGCCGTGCGCGATCGCCTTTCGTCCGCGTCGGCTTGCTCGACGGTTGGAACGGCGATGTCTTGAGTGTTTGCCAAGTCATTGTCGAGCGGTTCGAATAAATAGTCGAACCGTCCGGAATCGTCCTGTTCCCCCGCCATGTGGTGATCGTACTCGCCGAAGACTGCATGGAGTCGATCAGTTCGCCAGCGTCAACGCGCTTGACCTCAAGTGTTATTGAGGAAGCAGACTTCCCTCATGCCAAAAACCGTCACGCAGGTCAGCGACGAGCTGTACCAAACGCGTACCGACTCCCCTGTGCCAGGGCTGACCACCCACGCGTATCTCTGGCGGCGTCCGACCGGCAACGTGCTGTTCTACTGTCCCGCCACCGACGCCGACTTCGATGACATCGACGGGCTCGGTGGCGTCGCCGCCCAGTACCTGTCTCACCTCGATGAGGCGGGCCCCAATCTGGCCCGGATCGCAGGCCGCTTCGGATCGCGGTTACATGCGCCCGCAGCTGAGCTGGAATCCATCGAGCAGCACGCGCACGTCGACGTACCAGTGGACGCTCGCAGGCATGTGGACACCAATGATGTGGAAGTGATTCCCACACCGGGCCATTCGACAGGCAGCAGCTGCTATCTCGTGACGCTCGGCAACGGGACGAGGGTGCTGTTCACCGGCGACACGATATTCCCGGCCGGTGACGGCACCTGGACGACGTTCCTGGTCCCCGGTCGCGGCGACGCCGGCCAGTTGGCGGCCAGCGTCGAGCTGCTTCGGGCCGAGACGCCCGACGTCGTCGTCTCCAGTGCCTTCGGCGGCGAGGCCGCGATCGAATCGGTCGACGCCGGCCGCTGGGCCGAGATCGTGGACCAGGCACTGGCCAGTGTTTCTGCGCAAACTGACTGAGCCGCTTCAGGATTCCGCGCGCGGGGGCCGTTGGTCGCTGGGATCATTAGGGTCCGGTTCGCCGAACCACCGTGACGGCACGTGCTGTTCATAGCTGTCGTGCCAGGCCCACCACTCGTAGGGTGGGCTCTGCGGGTAGCCCTCCGGTGAGTCCTCCCAATTCTCCTGGCGTCCGAGCGCGGTCACGTCGAGCAAGCTCCAGGTGTTGACGAAGATCTCATCGCCGCGACCGTTGATGACGTAGGTGCGAAAGATGTTGTCATCGTCGTCACGGATGAACGCGTTGGTGGCGTGCCACTTATCGCAGCCGAAGTCCTCGTCGAAGGCACTGCCCTCTGTGGGGAGCATCGTGTACCACGGGATGTGGTCCCAGCCCATCTTCGCTTTCATCCGGCCGAGTTCAGCCTGCGAGGCCCGAGAGGCGTAGACGAACGTGGTGTCGCGGGAGTTGAGATGGGCAAGGTTGCCGATGTGGTCGGCCATCAATGAGCAACCCACACAACCGTGTTCGGGCCAGTCCCCCGTGCCGGGCTCGATGAACGCGCGATACACCAGCAGTTGACGGCGCCCACCGAACAGCTCCAGCAGACTCGCCTTGCCGTCGGGGCCGTCGAACACGTAGTCCTTCTCGACCGCCAGCCACGGGAACCGTCGGCGCTGCGCCGCCAGCGCATCACGTGCACGCTGCACCTCCTTTTCCTTAACGAGCATCGCCTCGCGGGCGGCCTCCCACTCCTGAGCCGATACGACGGGGGGCGTATTCATCATGGTGTCTCCACATCTCTTGTGGCGGTGAGGTCGTCGGAACGTCCGGCTTCAAGGCGCGACCACTGGGCGATGGGACGTCCGTTTCTCCGTACTCGTTCGCTCGCATTCGCGATTGGCCGTATTGGCCAGCCGGGCGGCGAGTCCTCCCACTGCTCCTGGCGTCCGTACACGGTGAGGTCCATGAGTGCGAAGCTGTAATCCATCGCCTCTACGCCGCGGTAGTTGGTCCAGTAGGTTTCGTAGACCCGATCGCCTTGCCGCAGGTAGCACACCAGGTGCATCACACCGATCTGGCGTCCGGCAAGCAGCGTGTCGAGAGAGTCCTGCGCCGAATACCACGGCATGTCCCAACCCATGAACTCGCGGTAACGGGCACTTTCGTCGTAGGGCCCTTGGCAGAGCACCGCGTAGGTGATGTCGCGGGAATGCAGGTAGGACAGCTCCGCGACGTGCGTGGTGCACCACGTGCAGCCTTCGCACTGGTCGGGCGCTGGGTGACCGTCGTGCCACATGAAGTAATAGGCGATCAACTGCTGACGACCCTCGAACGCGTCGAGGAGCGTGACGCGCCCGTCGGGACCGATCAGCATCGTGGAGGCCTCGACCTCCACCATGGGTAGCCGTCGCCGGGCCGCGGCGATCGCGTCGCCTTCGCGTGTGTGCGCCTTCTCGCGGGTGCGCAGCGCGTCGATCTCCGCTTGCCATGTCGCATGGTCGACAATCGCCGGCACGCCTGTCACGATTGCTCCAGCCCGGTTTTGAGGCCGGACAGCTTCCACGGCCAGCCGCCCGAGATAAGCTCTCGCACAGTGCTTTCCGGGCCGAAGTCGCCGTGGATGACGGTCAGTTTGACCTGACCGTCATCGGCCGGCTCGATGTCGAACGACACCTTGGAGCGCTGCTCGGCCGCAGCCTTGGCAATGGTGTCCTCGCTGAGTCCCACCGCGGTGAGCTCGGGCACGAAGGTGTGGAACGTGAACGCCAGCCTGCGGTATGGATCCGACTCGAGGATGACCTGTTCGGGGTGCGCGATCGACACCGCGTCGTCCTCCCATATATAGGTGGAGCCTTTTTCCCAGTCCGACGCCATCCCGTGGCCCATGTAGCGGCGCGAGAAGGCCGGGTCCGTGATGGCCTGCCAGAGTCGCTCTGGCGTGGTGCGGATATAGGTGGTGTAGACAAAGTCGGGGCTTCCGCTCATGGGTTGGGTCTCCAATGCTGTTTTCAGATCCGCGAGTGTCTGCACCCGCGCACGGTCGTATTGAGTGATCCAGCGATCGGCTATGGCGTTGATCGGCGCGGCGTTGAGGTAGTGCAACTTCTGCCGACCCCGCCACACGGTGGTGATCAGGTCGGCCGCCTCGAGAATCGCCAGGTGCTTGCTGACCGACTGCCGCGCCATCGACAGCCGGGCGCACAACTCTCCGAGGCTCTGGCCGTTGCGCGCATTGAGGCTGTCGAGCAGCAGGCGCCGGCTTGGATCCGCCAGCGCCTTGAACACCTCATCCATGTCCGCCATATCCGTCTCATGCAGCTGTCTGACTGCACGTCCCACCATATGCAGCTATTTGGCTGCATGTCAACGTATCGCGGTATGGCAGGCTCCGTGTGTGGACTTGCCGCAGCCGGATCCGGAGGTCCCGCACCTGGCCGACGTGGTGCCTTCCGTGCTGTCCGCGATGGGTGCGGCGGACTTCGAAGGCCCGATTTCAATGCCAGGGGACATCGCGGGGGCGTGCGTGCTGATGATCGACGGCCTCGGCGCCGAACTGCTGGCTGAATACGCCGCAGACGCGCCCGTGCTCTCCGCGCTGCGCAGCCAGCCGCTGCAGGTCGGGTTCCCGTCCACCACGGCGGCCGGACTTGCCGCGATCGGCACGGGCCGCCGGTCGGGCGAGCACGGCCTCGTCGGGTACTGCTTTCGGCTGCCGGGCACTGGTGTGATCAATGCGCTGCGGTGGCGCCCCCACCCATGGGGCGACGACCTGCGCGACTCCGTTCCGCCCGAGCAGGTGCAGCCGATGCCGACCACATTCGAGCGGGCGGTTTCGGCGGGTATCGCGGTGAGCGTCATCTCCGGCGCGGAGTTCACCGGCTCTGGCCTGACGCGCGCTGTGTTGCGCGGCGGGCGGTACGTCGGGGTGCAATCCCTCGGTGACCTGGCCGCATCGGTGCGTGAGGCCGTCGTCGGCCGCGGTTTCTGTTACGGCTATCACGGCGAGCTGGACCTGCTGGGGCACCTCTATGGCCCGGGATCGGATGCATGGCGGATGCAGTTGCGACAGGTCGATCGGCTGGTGGAGTCCATCGTCAGTGGTCTGCCGTCGGGAGGCCTCCTTGCCGTGGTGGCCGACCACGGCATGGTCGCCGTCGAATCAACCGAGATCGTGGACATTGACGACTGCGAGGCCCTGGTCGACGGGGTACAGGCCATCGGCGGGGAGCCGCGGGCCCGGCACGTCTATGTCGCCGACGGTGCTGAGCACTCGGTGCTCGCAGCATGGCGGGAAACGCTGGCAGACCGGGCGTGGGTGGTGTCCCGCGAAGAGGCAATTGCCGCCGGTTGGTTCGGCGAACGGGTCAGTGACGAGGCTCACAGCCGCATCGGCGATGTTGTTGCAGCGGCCCGCAGGTCAGCCGCGATGGTGCGTCGCACGGTAGAGCCGTTGGAATCGTCGCTGATCGGCCACCACGGCTCGCTCACAAGCGCGGAGCAGCGAGTGCCGCTGCTGCTGGCTCAAGGCTGAGCGCAGCACCCACGTCTCGCTGCAGTCGTGCGCTAAACCGTTGATAGTCAAGGCATTTCATTCCGCGCGCAATCTCTGATCATCCGGCGTAGTTGAATTTTGGCCTTTGCCAAAATGAGTCGATGATGTGAAAAGTCGACACTATGTGGCCATTTGCGAATGGCGTCCTTAGGCAAGGGATTACGTGAAATACCTAATAGGTTCTTTGGATTGTGAAGGGGGTCACAGATTTTGGTGGGTTACAAAAGACTCTGTTAACGTCCGGCCGCATGTTTGCTATCGCCACGTTACTGACGCTTGTGAACTCAGTGTCGGGCACGCCGTACATCTCCGGCGGGGATTCTCCTGCGGGAACGGATTGTTCGGGCCTGGTCTCATGGGTGACCAACGCTGCCACCGGACGACCGGTCTACGGGGATCGGTTCAACACCGGCAATATCGAGAGCGCCCTGCGCGCACGAGGCTTTCAATACGGCACACAGCCCGGCGCACTGGTCGTCGGCTGGAACCGCGGTCACACCGCTGCCACGCTGCCGGACGGCACTCCGGTGTCTTCCGGCGAGAGTGGCGGCGTGAAGGTCGGCGGCGGTGGTGCCTACCAAAAGCAATTCACCCATCACATGTTTCTTCCTGTGCCGCCCGAGCAGCCGATGGCGCCCGATGCGCCTGTCGTGCTGATGGCAGGGCAGGCGCCGCCGATGGCGCCGCCGCCTCCGCCGGTCGATCCGTTCGCGCCACCGCCGCCGCCCCCGCCTATGGATCCGCTGGCCCCGCCGCCGCCTCCCCCTGCCGACCCGTTCGCGCCGCCGCCTCCGCCGCCGGCCGATCCGTTCGCGCCGCCGCCGCCAGCGCCGCCAGCACCCATCGGCGTGCCTGCCTGACGGCCACCGCTGGGGCCGCTGAGCTAGCGTCCCTGGCGTGATCGTCCTATTGCCCCCTTCGGAGACCAAGCGAGTCGGCGGCGACGGCCCGCCGTTGCGCCTGGACGGACTCGGCTCCCCCGAGCTGGGGTCGTTGCGGGCCACCTTGGTCGACGAACTCGTCGAGCTGGCTGCCGACAGCCCAGCCTGTCGGCGGGCACTCGGAATCTCGGCGTCGCAGGACGCCGAGATCCAGCGCAACGCCGCGCTCCGCGAATCGCCGACACTTCCCGCCATCAGCCGCTACACCGGGGTGCTGTATGACGCGTTAGATGTGGGCTCGCTGCGCGGCGCCCCAGGAGCGCGGGCTAGTGGCCGGCTCGCGATCGGCTCCGCGTTGTTCGGGCTCCTGCGCGCCGACGATCTCGTTCCCGCCTACCGGCTCTCCGCAACGTCGAAGCTTCCTGGCCAGCCGACCCTCGCGTCGCGATGGCGCCCGCTGCTGGAACCGGTGCTGGCCGAGCTGGCACAGCGCGAGCTCGTCGTCGATCTGCGGTCGGGTTCGTACGCGGCACTAGGACGGCTGCCCGACGCTGTCCACGTCGAAGTGCTCGCCGAACACTCCGACGGCACGCGCACGGTGGTCAGCCATTTCAACAAGGCGCACAAGGGCAGGCTCGCCAGGGCCTTGGCCACCACAAGAGCCGAACCTGATGACGCGGCTTCGGTCGCAACGGTCGCTCGCCGCGCCGGCCTGCATGTGGAACGTCGTGGCAACAACCTCACCGTCGTCGTGCCTGCCTGAATCATCAAGGCGCCAGCACGATTCGGCCCCGAATTGGTGTCGTGCAGAATAGGAACGCGTTCCACTCCACAACTGTATGACGCCCAATGACGGGAGCTACCTTGGTAATCCAAGCGACTACGTCACGTCAGGCCCAGACCGGGGGCCGGCATCGCAAGCAATCTTCACGTCGCTGGAATCACCTTGGCAACCGAACGGGGCGCGCGACGATAGCGGCCCTACTGGCGGCTTTCGTCCTCTCTATCGGCCTTGCGGTGAAGTTGATCGAGGAAGCTCCCGAGCCCGTCGCGGAAGCCGGGCAGTCTCCATCGGTGACCACCGCCGTGCCGATCCAGCCCGTGCCCAGCGAACCGGCCGGCCCTACAACGGCGAGCGAACCTCGGGACCTGTTCGCCACCGACGACAAGGGATTCGTGAATTCGGATGCACGGTGCGACGGTAAACAAACCGCTGCTGCGATCGGCCGCACCGAACGATCGGTGGTGGTGATCTGTGCTGGCGACAACGGTCGGTATGAATACCTCGGCGTCCGATTGAGCGATAACGCGATATTGCGAACCGCCGCAGAAACTACGCCGACCCGCGGGTTCCTGGCGCGGACCGCCAGCGCCACCTACGCGGTCTCTCCTTCCGAACTCCTTGTCACCGCCGGCGCGATGGTCGTCAAGCAGGAACGCATGCTCGAATACCGAGGGCCGGACTAGACGTCTGCGATGAAGTCGGTCGTATAGAACTCCGCAGGCGCCTGCCGGAAGGCGGACGGTCGACTGATGAAAATCCACACGCCTGTGGCACTCGTCTCGACGGTGCCGCGGACGGTCGTGCGTGCCGCACCCGCCGCATCGGTGACCAACGCGCTCGCATCGACGCCCGGATCGCCCGCATTGCACGGCGCCGATGACGGGCGAGGCATCTGGATCAGCCGGACGTCGTACCGGGTGAATGGAATCGCCGTCGCGATGTCGACATCCGCGACAACTTCGCTCGACCCCGTGCGGACGACCGCGAAGGCCCGCGCCATCCCGGTCGGTCCTGTGAAGGTGTTGGTGCTGAAGTCGCAGCGCCGGAACATTTGCGCGAACGACATCAACGTGTCCGCCCCGGCCGTCCCAGCACCCATCGTCAACACAGCTGCCGGCGTCGCAACGACGACCGCGATCGCGGCGGTCGCAAGGCGTGTCAGCTGGCGCATCTCTCACCGCCCATCTGTTTGCTCGAACGCCCGATCCCAACCGCATTATGGAATCTCTTCGCGCTGCAGAGGTGCGTAATGGCGGTATTACTGGGGCGTCAAAATGGCGAAGCGCACCAGGACGATAATTAGCTGATCGAGGTTGTTTGGCGGCCGGGGTGAGCTGCCCGTACCGTGGGCGCATGACGGTGTTGCCGGATCTGGGCGGCGTGCGCGAGCAACTCGGGCGCCGCTTGTTCGGGATGGTTGCCGGACCGCAGGGCGCAGCCAATCGAGCGCGCATCCACGAAACGCCGGGACCGCGCTGGTTCACCGAGGATCGCCCGATTCGCCTTGTCCATTCGGACGCCTCGATGTTTGTCGGTGGGCTGCGCGCCCTGCTCCTGCAGTCGCTGCATCCACTGGCGATGGCGGGCGTCGCGCAGCATTCCGACTATCGCGGCGACCCGTGGGGCCGGCTGCAACGAACCAGCACCTTTCTTGCCGTCACGACGTTCGGCCCTGAGGCCGACGCACGGCGCGCGGTCGACAAGGTGCGGGGAATTCACCAGCGCGTGCGTGGGACGGCCCCCGACGGCAGGCGCTACCACGCCGCAGATCCCCACCTGCTGGAGTGGGTGCACATCGCCGAAGTCGACAGCTTTCTGCTCGCGCATCGCCTCTACGGTGCGTCGCCGCTCGACCAGAGCGGCAGGGACGGCTACGTCGCCGACACCGCCCGCGTCGCGGCCGCGCTCGGGGTGCCGGACCCACCCCGCACGGAGCGGGAACTGGCCGAGCGCATCGAGGGATTCCGGCCCGAGTTGGCGGGCACACCGGCCGCGCGTGAGGCGGCCCGCTTTCTGCTGCTGACTCCCCCGCTGCCCATCGCCGCGCGCGCACCCTATGGCCTGCTTGCCGCAACGTCGGTGGCGATGCTGCCCGCGTGGGCGCGAATGCCGTTGCTGCTGCCCTACTTTCCGCCGATCGAGGCGACCGTCATCCGGATGACCGGCCGCGCGCTCGTCGGTGGCATTCGATGGGCCATGACCGCTGACCGTTAGGAGTCAGTCCCGGCACTCGACGATGCTGTACTCACCGCCCGAGTAGCGGGAGCGGATGAGCTTCTTGTCGAACTTGCCGACGCTCGTCTTGGGCACTTCGTCGATGAATGTCCACCGCTCAGGCAGCCAGAATCGGGCGACCTTGTCGCACAGATACTTCCGCAGTTCCTCTGGAGTGGTTGAGGCATCGCCCTTGACGACGACAGCGGCCAATGGGCGCTCCTGCCAACGCTCGTCAGGCACCGCGACGACTGCGGCCTCCAGCACGGCCGGATGGTCCATGAGGCAGAGTTCCAGTTCGACCGACGAGATCCACTCTCCGCCGGACTTGATCACATCCTTGGCCCGGTCGGTGAGCGTGATGTAGCCCCGCGGGTCGATGCGGCCGACGTCGCCGGTGCGCAGCCAGCCGTCGTCGAACTTCGAAGGGTCAGCGTTCTGATAGTAGGACCCAGTGATCCATGGCCCGCGAATCTCTATCTCGCCCACGGCTTTACCATCGCTGGGCAGCACATTGCCTTCGTCGTCGACCAGTCGCAGCTCAACGCCGAACAGCACCCTGCCCGCCGTGCTGCGCAGGATCCAGTGCTCCTCGTCGTTCACATCCGGCAGCGGTGTCGCCAGTGCGGCCAGCGGAGAGGTCTCCGTCATCCCCCAGCCCTGGCGAATGTGAACCCCGTAGCGCTGCTCGAACTCCTTCATCATTCCCAGCGGGACAGCCGAACCGCCGCACGGAACGAGACGCAGCGACGAGATGTCTCGGCCTGGATTAGCCTGCAGAAACTGCAGGACATCGTTCCAGATCGTCGGGACGGCGGCGGCGATCGTGGGACGGTGCTGTTCGATCATCTCGACCAGTCGCGGGGCTTGCAGAAAGCGGTCCGGCATCAGCATGTCGGCGCCCGCCATCATCGCCGCGTAAGGCATGCCCCAGGCGTTGGCGTGGAACATCGGCACGATTGGCAGCACACGGTCGCCGTCGGCAAGCCCAACGGCGTTGGCCGAACACACCGCCATCGAATGCAGGTAACTCGAGCGGTGGCTGTACGCGACGCCTTTCGGATTACCCGTGGTACCGCTGGTGTAACACATTGCGGCCGCGCACTTCTCGTCGAGATCGGGCCAATCGAACTCGATTGGCTGACCGTCGAGCAGCTCGTCGTAGCGAATCACCGTCTTGCCCGAGTCGGTCAGTGGCTCCAAATCGCCTTGGCCGACAGCGATGACGGTCTGCACCGTGGTCAATTGTGGCAGGATCTCGGCGAGCAGTGGCGCCAGCGACATGTCCACCAGCACAACGCGATCCTCCGCCTGATTGGCGATGAAGGCGATCTGCTCGCCCGCCAGCCGGATGTTCAACGTGTGCAGCACCGCCCCCATGCAGGGCACCGCGAAGTAGGCCTCCAGGTGCTCCTGGTTGTTCCACATGAACGTGGCGACGCGCTGGCCGTTGTCGACGCCGAGGCCGCGGAGGCCGTTCGCGAGCCGGGCGACGCGGGCCCCGAGCTCACCGAAACTGATCTCGCGGTAGCCGTCGGGCGTCGCCGTGATGACCTTGCGTTCGGATTTCCAGGCCACGCCGTGGCGCATTATGGCCGTTACGGTCAACGGAAAATCCTGCATGGTGCTGTCCATCAAAACCCCCTGGCGCGTGAACCGCTGGCGCCATGATGGTTCATCGTGGTCGGGCGGCGGCAGGAATCCGCAAAGTTCAATCGCCGCCTTCGGCTCAAAGGGATTGGCAGGCGATACCATCGCGCGACATGGGCCAACCCAGCTATCCGCCCTACACGCCGCCGAAGCCGCCGGTCTCCGGAGGCGACCTTGCGGTTTCGATTACTGCCCTCACATTCACCGTCCTGCTTGGTGCGGTCGCCGCGGTGTTCGGGTTGTTCTCGCTGGCCTTCCTTGATCACTGCCCGCCCGAGAGCTGCAGCGCCGAAGGAGCCGTCACCGCGGTCGGGACGGCGCTGTTCATCGCATTCGTCATCGGCGTCTTGGGCTTGGTGGTGACGGTGGTCCGGCTCATTCGGCGAAAGCCCGGATGGCCGTTCGCCGTTGCCACCCTTGTGCTCTGCTCAATGGCGGTGGTCCTCGGCGGCGTCGGCTACGCGATGGCCGTCGGCGCGTGACACTCGGGTCGAAACCGACCCCGTGCCCCAATGTCTTGGCCTACCGTTGCCAGCGTGGAAACACACCATTCGCAGGTCTCCGAGATGGTGCCCGTCGAGGCATTGCGCTCGGGGGATCCGATCACCGACGTCAACGGTGGCGGCCAGCATTACATCGTTCTGGAATCCAAGGTCCTCGGCGGGGGCTGCGTCATTCTGGAGCTCGAGTCCAAGGCCAACGATCAGATTCGGGTGATCGAGGCGTCGTTCCCCAGCGGCTACGAGATGGGCAGGTCACCCCGCCACAACAGCTCCTAGACGATCCGTTCTTCGAGGTGCACCGTCACCTCTTCGCCCGCTTCCTTACCGATGAGGCGACGCAGGTCGGCCTTCACCGGCAGTTTGTGGGTGCCGTCGCCCAGCGCCATGAAGGAGCTCGCGAACGGGTGTCCATCGATGGTGCCGCGCACCTTGACCAGGCCACGGGTACCGAAGTAGCTAGCCGAATCCGGCATCACGACGTACGTCCATCCGCCCTTGCTGTCGCTCTTGCGAAGGGGTGCGGTGAAGCCGCGGTCGAGTTGTTTGGTCATGGTCGGTCCTTCCATTTTTGCTTACTGATTGCGCTGTGTCCTCGAGGTGGTGACGACTGAGCGGCATCGCGATCGACAACTTGGGCCAAACTGGCGATATGACCCTTATCCCCATCGGGGAGGCCGCGGCCCTGCTGGGCCTGAATACCTCGGCCCTGCGCTACTACGACGAGCGGGGCCTGGTGCCGGTGCGCACGCGCCAGTCGGGGCAGCGCCTCTACGGCCGCGACGAGCTACGCCGGCTGGCGTTCATCAAGATCGCACACCGTCTCGGCATCCCGCTGGACACCGCGGCCGCGATCCTCGACGCACCGGACCAACAATGGCGCGACACGGTTCGCGACCAGATCGCTGTCCTCGACGACCTGATCAAGCAGGCCAAGGGGGCGCAGACGTTCCTCACCCACGCCTTGAATTGTCAGCACGAACATCCTGCGCGCGACTGCCCGAACATGACGTCGGCGCTCGATGAGGTTCTCGACGGTTCGACGTCGATGGAGGAACTGAACGAGAGATACGGCTGAACCCGCATCCGATGAGAAATGGCGGCGGCGCAGGTCTGACCTAGATGCGCAAGGTACCCGCGATCGCAGCAAGGGAGAGCAACCGATGAGACCGCTCCGATACTCGATCAACGTGACCCTCGACGGCTGCTGCGATCACGAGGTGGGCATCCCCGACGAGGAGCAGCATCGCTATTGGGCGGCCGAGCTTCAACGCGCCGATGCCCTGCTCTATGGCCGGGTGATCTATCAAATGATGGAGGCGGCGTGGCGGCCGCCTGCGAGCGGAACCTGGCCCGACTGGATGGACGATTGGATGATCCCCTTCGCCGAGACGATAGACCGGACAAAGAAGTACGTCGTGTCGAGCACCCTGGACCATGTCGACTGGAACGCGGAGCTTGTGCAGGGTGACCTGAAGGAAGCCGTGCAGCGGCTCAAGCAGGAGCCCGGCCAAGGCCTGTCCGTCAGTGGCGTGACCCTCCCGCTGGCCTTGGCGGATCTGGGATTGATCGATGAGTACGAGATCGTCGTGCAGCCCACTCTGGTTGGCCATGGGCCGAAGTTGTTCGCCGGCCTGCGCGAGCGGCTCGACTTGAAGCTCGTTGGGCGCCACGAGTTCCGGTCGGGGGCAGTGGCTCTGCATTACCAGCCCAGCCGAGGCGCCGTTTGACGATCGGCTGCCGCCGCGCTCAGTCGCTCTTGCGGACCACCCGCTCCTGCTCACCCGGGTGCCAGATCGTGATGTCCAGGTGATCACCGCCAGACTCGATAGACGACGCACCGGTCAGCTGCGCGGCATAGAGGTGATCGAACGTCTGTCCGCGCAGGTCCATCCCGCTCGTTTCGAAGAGCGCGGTTGCGAACCGCTGATGAACGTCCTTGTCGGTGATGTCGTCGACGGTCCCCCACAACTTCACGTCACCCTCGGACACGTGCGTGTCGACGGTGGCGGTATGTAGGCAAAAGCGTGGATCGCGGCCGAGGTCGCGAAACTTCAGCGTGTTCGGCATTCCGACGATCAAGAGGTCGTCCTCGAAGATCTGCGGCTCGATCGGGCTGATCCGCGGAAAGCCATCGGACCGAATTGTCGCCAGCATGCACAGGTTTCCCGTCGCCGCGTACCGGCGGTGAAAGATCGCGGCGATGCGTGGCGCGGATTCTGCGAACTCTTTCCAGGTCGTCATGGGGGCGACGTTACGACGGCTGCGCACGCACCGGTTGCCGTAGACCCAAGGGCATTGAAAGATCCGTGTGATGGACGCGACTCCGATGGTCGAACTCGCCAGTGTCGACGCGATAGGACAGGCCGAATTGGTCGCCTCCGGTGAGGTGTTGGCGGCAGAACTTCTTGAGGCGGCGATCGCCAGGCTCGAGGCGGCCCGCCAGTTGAACGCCGTCATCGCGGACCTGTTCGATCGTGCGCGGGCGCAGGCGACCGCACTCGACACCTCAGGGGTGCTGCGCACTCCAGGCGCGGGTCCGCTTGCCGGGGTGCCGTTTCTACTCAAGGACCTGGGCGCGTCGCTGGCCGGGGCGCCCGAGGCGATGGGCTCGCGCGCACTGCGCACACACGTCGCGGCCGAGTCGGCGTGGATCGTCGAGCGCTATCTCGACGCCGGCCTGGTGATCTTCGGCAAGACGAATACCCCCGAGTGGGGCAACCATTGCACCACCGAGCCGTCGCTGTTCGGCCCCACCGTCAACCCGTGGTCGCCCACGATCACCCCAGGCGGGTCCAGCGGCGGATCGGCCGCGGCTGTGGCGGCAGGCATCGTTCCCGCGGCGTCCGGCGGGGACGGCACCGGTTCGATCCGTGTCCCCGCATCGTGCTGCGGGCTCGTCGGGCTCAAGCCGCGCCGCGGGCGCACCTCGTTCGCGCCTGGCGCCGGCCACGGCCTCGAAGGCCTGGTCAACGAACACGCGCTGACCAGGACGGTCCGCGACAGCGCGGCCATGCTCGACGCCGTCACCGGCAGCGCCCCTGGTGACCCCTATACCGCTCCGGCACCGAAAATGCCGTTCCTGCAGGCGATTACGCAACCGGTGCCGGCCCAGCGAATCTTGGTGGCCACCGCCTCGCCATTTCCTGGTCCGACCACGGATCCCGAAGTGGTTGCGGCAGTGGAGGGAACGGGCCGCGCGCTCGAGGGTATCGGCCACCATGTCGAACCCGGCACGCCGAGCGTCGACGCGGACGCCGTCGCGGACGCGATCGCCGTGCTGCACACCGTCAGCAACGCGCAACTGCATGCGATGGCAACCCAGCACCTCGGGCGTGAGCCGAGCGAGGACGAGTTCGAGCCGAGCACCTGGGTGATGGTCCGCGAGGGCTTCGCCACCAGCGGCGTCGCCTATGCAGAGGCCATCGGCGCGGTTCACGCCCAGACGCGCCGCTTCGCCGCGGGAATGGCCGCGCACGACGTGCTGCTGGTGCCCACACTGTTGACTCCCCCGCCGCCGTATGGCCTGCTTGACCAGCCCCGCGGCACCACCCGGGCGTTCTTCGACGTCGAGTTCGCGACCACCGGATGGACATCGCTTGCGAATGTGACTGGCTGGGCGGCGATCTCGCTGCCCCTCGGGGTCACGTCGCAAGGCCTGCCGATCGGTGTGCAGTTGATGGCGCCCGACGAGACCATCCTGCTCCAGCTCGCCGCGCAACTCGAGGTCGCCGAGCCATGGTTACAGCGGCGGCCGACTATGTAATGTCGCCGCCATGGTGCGTGACATCCGTGAGCTGACCGATTCGCCGGACGCCTACGCGGCGGAGCTTCGCGCGCGCTGGGGCGGACTGCTGAGCTACCGCTACATCGGTCGAAGCTACGCGTCGATGGACCTGGGCCCGGAGGACAACACCGTCACGCTGCGACGAGACATGCGCAACCCGACGGGCGGGCTGCTGCTTGCCGTGCTTGGCATCGCCTCCCCGGAGGGCGGTCACATGTCGGATCTGGAAGCGGTGCCCAACCCGGTCATCCACTCCTGCCAGATCCTGGACCCCGGCCGCGACGTTCGCCGCATCGAGATGGTGTCGGAGGAACTCAAGCGCGGCAGGCAGATGGGCTACAGCCGCAGCAAGATCGTCGACGCAGACCGGCCGGACCGGGTGCTGGCGCTGACCCAGGGCCAGGGCATCAGCATCGGCACACCACCTGGAGGGCTCGAGCGGATGGAGGCCAACCCCATCGAGGTGCCCGACTCCCCCGACCTGCCTGCGCTGTGGCGGGTGTTCGGCGGCCACCGCAGGCCCGACGGGCGTTGGGCGCTGCCCGAACTCGCCGTCGAGGTCGCCTCACCCGACGCCGCCCTGCACATCGGCCCGCAGTTCGTCATCCTCGAAACCGCCGCGGCGGACAGCGCCGCGGCCACCGCGGGCACCGATCGCATCCAAGGTGTGTCCTCGCACGTCATGTTCCTCGCCCGCGGCAAGGTCGGCCCGTTCCGGGTCGAAGCCGAGCCGATGGTCGGGCCGGGCGGGGCTGTGGCGGTCCGCGCCCTGATGTACGACGAGGGCACCGGCGATCGCCTGACCACCGTCGGGTCGTACTTGTTCAGCACGGAGTAGCAGGCGCAGCGTGATCGTCATGCCGCGGCTGTGACGTCGACGGATAGGTACTCACCGAGCGTGTATGCGGCGGGCCAGTCACCGGCGTGCGCCGCACGTGCAAGATCCTCGACCAATGGGCTACGAACGCCCAGTTCCGCCAACCACCCGGAGACGGTGCGCGCTATCTCCTGGGCCGGCACCTGGACCGTGCGCCCATGTAGGCGATCACTGACTCGATACATCGTGCTGGGCCGAGCCGCGCGTCGAGACATGCTCGGTATTCGGAGGCAACTGGCCGTCGGATGAGTCATGTCTATAGGAGGGACAAGGACGCCCCGGACGGACACTTTTTTTAAGCTTCGTACCCCATGCGACACTTTGGCCATGGTTGTCTCGATCGCACGCCCGAAGCTGGAAGGCAATATCGCCGTCGGCGAGGACCGCCAGATCGGCTTCGCCGAGTTCGGTGACCCGCAGGGACGCGCCATCTTCTGGTTGCACGGCACCCCTGGCGCCAGGCGCCAGATCCCGATGGAGGCCCGCATCTACGCCGAAAAGTCCGGCATCCGGCTGATCGGCATAGACCGGCCAGGCATCGGCTCGTCGACGCCTCATCAATACGACGCAGCGATCGCCTTCGCCGATGACCTGCGCACCATGGCCGACACGCTCGGGATCGACAACATGATCGTGATCGGCCTGTCCGGTGGCGGTCCCTACGCGCTCGCGTGCGCGGCGGCGATGCCGGATCGTGTGGTCGCCGCCGGCGTCATCGGCGGCGTCGCTCCGACGATCGGCTCCGACGCCATCTCCGGAGGCGTGATGGGCGGCCTCGGGGTGCGGGTGGCGCCGCTGCTGCAGGTGGCGGGCGGTCCGATCGGATTTGTCGCGACCGCACTCATCCGGCTGATTCGGCCAATCGCATCGCCGGTCGCCGACCTGTACGGCCGGGTGTCCCCCGAGGCCGACCGCCTGCTGCTGGCGAGGCCGGAGATCAAGGCGATGTTCCTCGACGACTTGCTCAACGGCAGCCGCAAGCAGATCGCCGCCCCTTTCTCCGACGTCGTCGTGTTCGCCCGCGACTGGGGCTTCCGGCTCGACGAGGTCAAGATCCCGGTCCGGTGGTGGCACGGCGACCACGACCACATCGTCCCGTTCGCGCATGGGCAGCATGTGGTGGCCCGGCTGCCCGATGCCGAGCTGTACCACCTACCGGGTGAGAGCCATCTCGCCGGGCTGGGGCGTGCGGAGGAGATCCTCGGCACGATGGTCGAAGTGTGGGATCGCTACGGCGACAAGTGATCGCCGCTTTAGAATCCGTAGCCGAGTTCGGCGGGCACATCGCTTGCGAACGCCGCACCCAGGCGCTGTATCAGCCCAGGGTCCTTGCTGTGCAACCGATGTGAATGAACGAACACCGAAGGGCGATGCGCGCCAAGATACAGGCTGCCGAGCACATCGAGATTCATCCGAATGTCAGCAGGCGCATCGGTCGGCGTGCACTGAGCCTGGCCGTCGCGGATCTGCAGCGCGAAACGGCCTCCGTCACTGCGGAATCCGTCCACGACTTCGAGCACGGCCGATAGCTCGCCTTGGTAGCGGCGCGCCTCGAGCGCAGCGGGGATGTCCATGATGCGTAGCCAGAGATCGTCCTCGACGGCGGTGGTGGCCGCCGCCCGCGCATCGGTCAGCAGGTATGGCAACGGGTCCTCGGGATACGTCTTGTAGATGACCTTCTCCCGAAGGTCGAGCCCGAGCAGCGCGCGCCACAATGCGACGTGTGCCTCGGGGGTCGTCGCCGTGACGTCGTCGACGCGAGCCACCGACTGCCCGTCGCCGTGCATCCGATACAAGACGTAGCCGTCGGGGTGCAGAAACGCGAACCACTCCGACCCGCCGGAGCGATTTTTCTCGTGGTCGGCGAACACGTCGTCCCAGAGTGCCTGCGACCGGAAGAGTCCGCCGGGCGTCTCGCGCCGCCAGCGGTCATAGAGCATGCAGATCTCGTCTCGCTCCTCGGCAGGCCTTACCGACCGGACACCGCCCGGGTCGGGCACGTCGACATGAAACTCGGCGACGCGGCGGTCGATGGTCAGCTCGCGCTCGATCGTCGCGGGGCCGTAGCCGAATCGGCCGTAGATGCCGCCCTCGCTCGCGGTCAGAGCGGCGATCGGATAGCGCTTGTCGGCGATGCGTTCGTGCAGTTCGGTGTACATCGCACGCAGCACCCCACGTCGGCGGTGCGTTGGCGAGACCGCCACCCAGGTGATGCCCGCGGTAGGCAGGACCGCACCGCCGGGCACGGTCAGTTGCAGATCCAGGTAGTGCGCCATGCCGACGATGTCGCGTCCGTCGCACGCGACCACGGTGCTGTTGTCGGGCATCGCCGATCGCCAGGCCGTCATCGAATCCGGATGCACGAACCCACCGAAACTGGTGGCACCCAACAGCGCCATCGCCTGCCAGTCGGCGTCGGTGGCGGTCCGCAGGTTCAGCGATGAGGCGAGCACAGAATTCGACAGTGCCACAAGGTATGTCTGAGCGCACCCGATTTTCGTTGGCGCCCGATACGGTGGGGGTGGCACGAAAGGAGCGCTCGTCATGGCGACCGATCTGACGCTCTACCTCGATGACCAGCCCGGCGAGTTGGCCAGGGTCGGCGACGTGCTCGGCAAGGCAGGCGCCAACATCGCCGGACTGTGCGCGGTCACCAGCGGCGGTGGCCGAGCAGAGGTTCACATCCTGGTGGACGACGCGACGCCCGCATTCGAAGCGCTGAGGGAGGCCGGTGTCACGATCGCCTCGGAGGAAGAGGTGATCGTTCTCGACGTGGAGGACCGGCCCGGCGCGCTGGGTGAGGTCGCTCGCAGACTCGGGAACGCGAACGTCAACCTGACCACCGCCTACCTGGCGACCAACACCCGCTTGGTGCTCGGGGCCGACAACCTGGCCGCGGCGAAGTCGGCGCTGCGCTGAGGGCTATCGCCGCAGCCAGCCTTGGACCGTGGCCAGCTCCCGCGTGTAGGCCATCATGATGTCGTCGTGGTAGAGCGCACCGCCGCTGATCGCGCTGTTTCCCTGCCAGATGACGTGCACACGCACCGGTGCGCGCGTGTAGTAGTCGGTGCGGTCGGCGTTCCTTCGGTCCCACCCGGTCTGCACGGCGAACTCGGACAGTGCCTCCCGCTCGTCGTTCGTCGTCATTGTCTTCCTCCTGTGTGGCTCCGGCGAGAGACGTTACAGCGGTGTTCGTCGCATAAAAGTGTCAGACCCGCGCGGCCGGATTGCTCCTACTCATGAGAGCGGCCCGATGGGGGCGGCGATCACGATAAAGGGAGCACATCATGAGCACTCACGACCGCAAGAAACTCCTCACGGCAGTCGGCCTCGCGGCAGCGACCGTCGCTGCACCGGCGGCGATGTTCCTCGGCGCGGGAACGGCGCAGGCCGCGACCGCCTGGGCATGGCCGGACAGCGACCCCCTCGGCGTGACCATGCACGTCCAGTCGACGGGCGCGTGGGGCTGGTGCGAGTACACCGCCGTGCCCGTCGGGGGCGGCATCAAGCCACTGCCCGCGTACAAAGTCCCGTTCCATTTGAACAACGGTCAGGAGAGCACGCTGTGGTTCCCCGGCATCCCGACAGGCACGACGTGGAATGTCACGATCACGTGCGAACACGGCGGCCTGAGCAACTCGCAGGTCATCTACTGAGCGCCGAACGCCCGCCGCAGCATATGCATCGCGACGGTCGTCGACCGCTCGCGGATGTCGGACCGGTTGCCCGGCAGCAGCAGGGTGCGGGTGACCGCCTCACCGTCGTCGAGCTTCACGCTGAAGCAGACCGTGCCGACCGGTTTGTCCTCGGTGCCGCCACCCGGTCCTGCGATCCCGGTGATCGCGACCGCGGTGTCGGCGCCGAAGCGACGCAGGGCTCCGTCGGCCATCGCCTCGGCCACCGGTTCGGACACCGCGCCATGCGTCACGAGTAGTGCGGTATCGACCCCGAGAAGTTCGGCCTTGGCTTCGTTGGCATAGGCCACCACTCCACCCGCGACGTAGTCCGACGAACCCGGCCGCTCCGTCAACCTCGCCGCGAGCAGACCCGCTGTGCAGGATTCGGCCGTCGCAATCCTGCGTCCGGCCAGCAGCGCCGCGACCTGATCGTCAACTGTGGCAACGTCTTCGGAGAAGATCTGCTGTGAGTGGCGATCACGCAGCAGCGCCATCAGATCGGCGTAGCTGCCCGCGGCATCGGGCTCGTAGCGCGTCACCATCTCGATCTCACCGCGGCGCAGACACGTGGTGATCTCAAGGCGCTCGAAGCCGGCGATTTGCTGGTCGGCCTCGCGCAGCGTGTCAGCCAGGCCCGACTCGGGCAGGCCGAACATCCGGACCATCCCCTGCCGGTAGGTGGTACGGCCGGCGATCGCCTCTTGTACCGCGGCGGTTTCGAGCGCCAGCGGCCACATCGGCTGCAGCTCGCGCGGCGGGCCCGGCAACACGACAACGGTCGGCTTGCCGGGGACGACGACTCCCGGCGCGGTGCCGACCGGGTTGATGACGTGCGCACCAGCAGGGATCAGCGCCTGCTTGCGGTTGGCCGCGCGTACCGCCTCGAAGTCCACGTTGTCGAAGCGCGCCATCAACCGTTTGAGGATGTCGTCGATCCTGGCCTCGAGCTCCTCGTCGAGCACGAGCTCGCGGCCGCAGAACCGCGCCACCGTCGCGACCGTCATGTCGTCGGCCGTCGGCCCCAGACCGCCGCTGGTGACGATCAGGTCGACACCTTCGTCGGCCATGAAGCGAAGCTGCGCCTCGATGTCGTGCGGGCGGTCACCGCAGATCGTGATGTGGGCGAGTTCGACGCCCAGTTCGAGAAGTCGATCCGCGACCCATGGACCGTTGCGGTCTTGCACGCGTCCGGTGAGGACCTCTGTGCCGGTGACGACGATGCCCGCGCGTGCGCTCACGGGGTACGACATTACGCACCGCCGTCAGCCGGCCGGCGCCTCCACCAGTTCGGCGAGCTGAGCGGCGACGGTGGCCCAGCCCTCGTGGAATCCGAGGTGCTCGTGCCTGTCGCGGTCGGACCGATCCTTGTGCATGGCGAGCGCCGAATAGGCCGTACCGTCCGGATGGTCGCCGAAAGTGATGACGGCCGTCATGAAACCCTCCGTTGCGGGTCGCCAGCCCCCGGTCAGGGCGTCGGTGAAAACGATGCGTTCTTGCGGGACGATGTCGAGAAAGCATGCCGACAGATGCGGTCCGAAAGGCCCGCCGTCCTCACTCATTTCGGTGACGAAGGCTCCACCGGGACGTAGGTCGAGCGCGGTCACCCTGCACAGCGCGGGGCGCGGAATCCACCACTGGGACAGTCGCGCCGGGTCCACCCACGCGTTCCAGACGCGCTGCCTTGGCGCCCGAATGATGCGCGACGTCTCGAGATCCAATTCAGTGTTTTCCACGGTCGGCCACCTCCCGTGCCTGTTCCTCGATCACGAATGCTTCGAGCCTGTCTGTGCGTCCCTCCCATATCGCGCGCTGTTTGGTGAGCCAGTGTTCTGCCTGCGCCAGTCCGGAACTCTCGATCGTGCAGGTCCGGGTGCGCCCCGTTTTCGTGGTGCGGATCATGCCAGTGTCTTCGAGGCATCGGATGTGCTTGAGGAACGAAGGCAGTCCGATGTCGAAGGGACGGGCAAGCTCGGTGACACTGGCCGGGCCCCGGCCAAGTCGGCCGATCACCGCGCGGCGGGTCGGATCGGCCAGCGCCAGGAAGATGGCGTCGAGACTGTCCGCTTGCCGGAGTGCGCTAGCTGGCGACATTGGTTTTGCCGCGCTTGTATTCGCCCGTCGCAGCATCGCCCGTGTAGCCAAAGCGGGTGATCGTCAGGCCGGACGGGGTCTGATCCTGCGACAGCAATTCGAACCCAATCGAAATGCCGGTACCGCCAAAGAGCTTGTGTCCCTGACCAACAACGACTGGTGCGGTGACAATGCGCAACTCGTCGACGAGGCCCATAACGAGCAGCGACCGCCCGAGTGTTCCACTTCCGTGGATCTGAAGTTCCCCGCCCTGGTGGAGTTTCATCGACGTCAGTCGTGCTTCCACTTCGTCGCCGATGACGGTGACGGGACCCCACGGCGTATCGATCTGGGTGCTGGTGACGACGAACTTGGGAAGGCCGTTGAGCCGCGCGGCGTTCGAATCGGTCGGGTCGGTGATTGTCGGCCAGACGGACGAAAAGGCTTCGTAGGTGCGACGCCCGAACAGGAAACCAGTCGCTGTCGCGGTCCATTCGTCGGCAATCTCTTCGAACCTCGTGTCGGCGAATGGCACCAGCCAGCCGCCGCGATCAAACCCGTCGGATTGGTCTTCGTCGGGCGCGCCTGGACCTTGATAAACGCCGTCCAAAGACAGGAATGACATCAGCACCAGTCGCAAAGCCGCCTCCAGGAGTAGATAGTTTGCCTCTAAGCAAACTATCGCCATCCGTTGGTTTCCTCAAGGGGAAAGTTTCTCCGGAGCCCGACTGCTTTGGCTTAGGAGACCGGCACCACCACGGGTGGGGTGTTGTATCCCGTCACCCTCGCCCAATTCGCGTCCTCGCCCTGTGCCGGAACCACACCTTCGAGCGTCACCGTCTCGCCGGGGAAGACGGTCACGTAGTTGTCGCTGTACACGATCGGCAGAATCTCATCGCCATCGCGCGTCGCCATGATCTCGGCCCGCTCGAAAAACCCGACCTGCTTCGACGCGTTGTGCAGGCGTATCGCGACCCGATCGCCGGGCATCCGGTGGGCGCTGACTTGCAGCGGCACTTTGGCCATGTAGTTCAGCGCCGTCATGTCGGCCCAACTCGTCTGCTTGAGTTCGAACGCGGCATCGTTGCGCGGATCGCCGACGTCGTCGAGCTGCTGTGACTGCCAGTAGACGTTTTCGGTGACGACCTTGCCCGCCCGGTCGAACACTTGGGCGCGCACGAAGAACACCCTGGAATCCCTTGCGACACGGGGCAGTGTCATGACCCTCGCCGCTCCCCCGGATGCCACGTCGACGTGCTCGGCGCTGCGATCCTCGCGCACCCTGCCCTGCAGGTCGTAGACGCGCACACGCACGCGCAGATCCTGCTGATCGCCGGGGGTTTGGTTGACCACGGTGATATTGGCCTGGTCGTGCTGGCCGGTGGCATAGGAGTCGAAAACGACAGACAACGGCCGCAGGCCCTTCTTGGCGCCGAAATACGCCCCCCCGGGACGCAGGTAGTAGTCGAAGAGATGCCCGAAGAACGACGGCCAATGGTTGTTCAGCATCCAGTAGATCGTCATCTTGTGGGTGTCCCAGCCGTTCGCGGCGAACGCCTCGAACTGGGCCCGCGTCGATTCGTAGTGCGCCACTTGCGCTTTGCGCGCGAACTCCTCCGCCCCGGCCGACGCGCCGTAGCGCCGATCGACGGCGCGCCGGATGCTGGTCAGCGCCGAGTTTTTCGCGTTCGAGCCGGCATGGAAGAACCATGCGTCGTTGATGGGCCAGAGCTTGTCGGCGGGGATGAACTTCTCCAGGCTCGCAAATGGCGGGATGTGCTCGTTGTCGCCCTGTTCGGCGTTGGCCCCGCGAGTAGCGGCATAACGTCCGCTGAACCAGTAGCTGGGCGGGCGCCAGCTGTACGGGCCGGCCATGTGGATGCCGTCCCAAACGCGTTCTCCGGCAGCGTCTCTGGTCATCGACGACACGGTGTCCACGACGGCGTTCTGCCAGTGCAGGTCGGAAAGGCTGGCGTGATAGCGGTCGAGCACACCTGGTGGCGGCTTGCCGTCGCTGCCGTTGGCCCACACGAATGCCGACGCATGAGAGCGAAGCATCTGGACCTGCGAGCGCAGACTGTCCTGAGCGACGCGGTTGTCCTCGTCGTCCCACTGGGGCCACTTCTCCCACTGGTTGCAGCACATCCACCCGTACATCAGCGGGATGCCAAGCTCGTCGGCTCTCTCCGCGATGCGCTCTGGAGGGAACTTGCCCTCGAAGCGAATCATGTTCAGGCCCAGGTCTTTGACGTACTCCAAGACAGCCTCGTCGCGGGCCGGGTCGTCGGCGAACAGGAGATCGGGTGCGTACGCGGCGCCGCGCACCAGAAACGGTCTGCCGTTGACCGTCAGATAGAAGCTGCCGCCACTGCCGAGTTCTGGGAACTGGTTGTCCTGATCGCGGTGCTGGGTAACGGTGCGGATGCCGAACCGCAGATGGCTGCCGTCGGTTTCGCGGTTGTACTGCCGAAACTGCAGGTCGAGATCGTAGAGGTTGGGCTCGCCCATCGTGTAGGGCCACCAGAGGTCGGGGTTTTGCAGGCTCAGCTGCGCGAAATCGTCTGGGGTGAAGCTGATCTCACGCTGTTCACCGGCGGCGAGCGTGACAGGTCGCTCGATCCGCACGGGATGTTTGCCGTCGCGTGTGATGGTGGCCCGCAGCACGCCGCGAACCTGCTGAGCCGAGGCATTGCGCAGGCTGCTGTAGATGGTCAGCTTCGCCGAATCCGTGCGCGGCAGCGGCAGTTCGGTGTTCACCGTCGATGAGCCGATCACCACCGCACCGGAGACCCTCAGATAAACCGGTTTCCAGATTCCGGCATTGCGGTCGGCCACAAACGAATTGCCGTTCGCCGGATTCTTGCCGGGACCCTGGTAGCCCAGATACTTCCAGTTGATCCAGTCGTACCAACTGTCCGCCAGCTCAACGCCGTTGACGTCCTGGAGCGCCTGCTCCGGCGTGATCTTGACGGCTAGGGTGTTGGATCCGCCGCGGTTGACCCACGGTGATACGTCGACTTCGTGCGCCGCGAGCATGCCGACGATCCGTTGGCTGTCGGCGACCAGATGGCCGTTGAGCCAGATCTCGGCGCGGTAATTGATTCCTGGGAACTCCAGCACATACGTCGTGTGGCCGGCGGGCGCGCTGAACGAGGTGCGATACCACCAATCCTGCTTGTAGAGATCCTGCGGAACTTTGTCGAGCAGATTGGTACCGACGTACAGATCCGGGTAGGTGCCGTCGGCTTGTAGGGCCTGCAGGACGGTGGACGGCATTCGGTTGATCGTGTGCCAGCCCGACGCCGTGACATCCGGCCGGGACACGCTGGCCCCGTCCGCCCCGAGATCTCGTGCGGACGCCAGGGCCCAGCCCTGCCCCAGCTCGATCTGTTCCGGCGGCGGGCCAGGGCGGGCAAAGTCCGGGAAGTCCGCCGCGCACAGGAGGAACACCAACGCCAAAGAGACGACGATTCGCAGCACGATGTGCCGACGACGGTGCACCGGGTCACCCTACCGTTGCAAGGGTTTTCACCGCTTTATTCGGTGCGGGCCAGCACCTCGCGCACCAGTTCCAGGCCGGTTTGGGGATGAAGGAAGGCGAACCGGCCGACGGTCTCGCCTTCCCATTTGGTTGGCGGGATGAACGCCACCTGGTCCTCGTGCAGCCGCTGGGCCCAGGAGTCGTAGTCCTCGGGCTTCCATCCGAGCCTGCGGAACAGCACCACGCCGAGGTCCGGCTCCCGGATCAGCTCCAACTGCGGCGCGGCCTTGATCAGCTCGGCGGTCTGGCGGGCAAGGGCGGGAGCGACCTCGATCGCCTGGCGGTAGGCCTCCAGCCCGTACACCGCGAGTGAGAACCAGAGCGGAAGGCCCCGCGCCCGTCGCGTCAGCTGATAGGCGTAGTCGGACGGATTCCACTCACCCTCCGAGGTGTGGATGACGTCGAGGTACGACGCGTCCTGGGTGTGGGTGGCCCTGGCCAGTTCCGGATCGCGGTACAGCAGCGCGCAGCAGTCGAACGGCGTGAAGAGCCACTTGTGCGGATCGAGGATGAACGAGTCGGCCTGCTCCAGGCCGTTGTACTTCGGCCGCAGCGAGCGCGCGAAGATGCCCGATCCTCCGTAGGCGCCGTCGACGTGGAACCACCAGCCTCGCTCCCGCGCTATCGCGCCGATGCCTGCCAAGTCGTCGATGATGCCGGCGTTTGTCGTCCCGGATGTGCAGACCACCGCGGCGATGTTCGGAGCGTCGCTCGGGACCGCGTCACGAACGGTGTCTGCGGTGAGCCGATGGTCGGGCGTGTCGACGACCACCGCATCCATCTCGAGCATCCGCAACGTGTTGACGATCGACGAATGCGCGTCCGAGCCGACCACCACTCGCAGCCGGCCCTTGGCTCCACGGCTCTTGGCCGTCTCCCTGGCAACGGCCAGGGCCGACAGGTTGCCCGCCGAACCACCCGATACGAAGCACCCTCCCGACGTTGTCGGCAGCCCGGCTTCGTGCGCGATTACCCGCAACACGCTGTTTTCCGCCGCGATCGCCCCGGACGCCTCCAGCCACGAGATGCCCTGGATCGACGCGCAGGACACCAACATGTCGAACGCCAGGCTGGCTTTCGTCGGTGCGGCGGGGATGAATCCGAGAAAGCGTGGGCTGTCCGCGGAGATCACGCTCGGTGCGATCACCGACGTGTACACACCGAGCACCTCGTCTGGCAGACGTGGGGTCTCGCGAATCACGCCGTCGAGGCGCTCGTACAGCTCGTCAGCCGAAAGCACACCCTTGTCGAGCGGTACGGGATTCATCCGCAATCGGTTCTCGGCGTACGCAAGGACGCTGCGGACCATGTTCTCGGTGTTCTGGTCGACCTCGTGCATGACTGAAGTCTTGCATCGGCCCGAGCCGGATCAGTGCGTTACGCGCAGCTCACTTATGGGGTACGTCGTTGACGAGTCCGCCGTCCATGACGAACTCGGCGCCGGTTGCGTATCGCGATTCGTCACTGGCCAGGAAGACGATGAAGGTCGCGACCTCCTCGGGCTGGCCTGGCCGGCCCAACGGAATCCGCAACATGTTGTCGGGGAAGTGTTTGGTCATCGGGGTGCGAATGAAGCCAGGGTGTACCGAGTTCACCCGGATGTTGAACTGGCCGAGCTCCAGCGCCGCCGACTTGCTCAGCCCGCGCACCGCCCATTTGGACGCCACGTACGGGTGCACCATGATTGCGCCGCGCAACCCCTCGATCGAGGAGATGTTGATGATGGAGCCGCCGCCGTCGGCCTTCATCGCTTCGACCGACGCCTGCATGCCGAGGAAGGTGCCCGTCAGGTTGACGTCGATGACCTTCTGCCATTTCGCCATGTCGAACGAGCCGATCTGGCCGAGCGCCACCGTTCCCGCGTTGTTGACCAGAACGTTCAGCTTGCCGAACTCGCTGATCGCGGTCGCGACGGCGGCATCCCAGTCGTCGGCCTGCGTGACGTCGAGATGGACGTAGCGCGCGGCCTCGCCGATCTCGTCGGCCAAAGCTTTGCCCTTGTCATCGAGGATGTCGCCGATGACCACCTTGGCGCCCTCGGCTACAAGTGCCCGGGCATCGGCTGCACCCATGCCTTGTGACCCGCCGCTGATGAGTGCAACTTTTCCGTCCACGCGTCCCATGAGGGGTCAGATTACCGTGCAGTCGTGCTACAAGTAGAACCTGTTCCAGTTTGTCGGGGAAGGAATCCAGATGGCGATCCGCGTCGCGCTCATCGGTACCGGTAACTGCGGCGCCCTCGCGCTACAGCAGTTGATCAACGACACACGCTTCGAGTTGGCCGGGGTGTGGGTGTCGTCCGATGCCAAGGTGGGCAAGGACGCCGGCGAGCTGGCCGGGCTCGACGTGACGACCGGCGTCGCGGCGATCAACGACCTCGACGCGATCATTGCCGCCAAACCCGAGTGCATCGTGTACACCGCGATGGGTGACGTCCGGTTGCCCCAGGCGATGGCCGACGTGCGCACGATCCTCGCAGCGGGCATCGACGTTGTCGGGTCAGGGCTGGGGGTGCTGCAGTATCCGTGGGGTGTCATCCCCGACAAGTACATTCAGCGCATTGAAGATGCTGCGCGAGAAGGCGATTCGACGGTCTTCATGACCGGCGTCGACCCTGGGTTCGTCACGGATCTGCTGCCGCTCGCGCTGGCGGGAACGTGCCAGAGCATCGAGCAGGTGCGCACCATGGAGATCGCCGACTACGCCTCGTACGACGGCGCGACGGTGATGTTCGACGTGATGGGCTTCGGCAATGAAATCGGCGACCTGCCGATGCTCTACCAGCCGGGGGTGCTGAGCATCGCCTGGGGCACCGCGATCCGGCAGATGGCCGCGGGCCTCGGCATTGAGGTCGACGAGATCAAGGATGCGGTCGAACAAGAACCGGCACCGGAGGACTTCGAGGTCGCCGTCGGCGCTATCCGCAAGGGCACCGTCGCGGCCGTGCGCTTCGTGATCGAGGGCATGGTCAAGGGCAAGCCGGTGATCGTCGTCGAGCACGTCACCCGTTTGCGCGGCGATCTGAGACCGGATTGGGCGCAGCCCGCCAAGGGCGGTGGGTCGTATCGCGTCGAGATCACCGGCGAACCGTCCTACACCATGGACATCTGCCCGACGAGCAGCAACGGCGACCACAACTACGCGGCCATCCTCGCCGCCGCAGGCCGGATCGTGAACGCCATTCCAGGCGTGGTGGCTGCACCGCCGGGGATCAGGACAACATTGGACATGCCCCTGGTCACCAGGAAAGGCTTGTACGCCAGCTAGATAGGCTGATCATTGTGACCTTGCCGCCGACGCCTCCGGAATCGATCGCGGAGATCGGCGCGAGCCCGGAAGGGCCGCAGGTGGGCGCGTTCTTCGATCTCGACGGCACGCTGGTCGACGGGTTCACCGCGACCGCCCACGCGAGCGACCGCATCCGCCGTAGACAAGCGCGGATCGGTGAAGTGCTCGGCGTCATGGAGGCCTCGATGCGGTACCGGTTCGGCCGGGTGCAGTTTGCGCGACTCCTGACACGAGCCGCGGGCTACCTGCGAGGGGAATCACTGGCCGAACTCGACGTGATCGGCGAGCGGTTGTTCGTCGAACGCGTTGCGACGTGGGTCTTTCCGTACATGCACGAACTCGTGCGCGCACATCAGCAGCGGGGGCACACGGTGGTGCTGAGCAGTTCGGCGCTGACCATCCACGCCGAACCAGTGGCGCGGTTCCTGGAGATCAACCACGTGCTGTGCAACCACTTCGATGTCGACGACCATGGCCTGCTCACCGGCAGGATCACCCGGCCCGTCATCTGGGGTACGAAGAAGGCGGACGCCGTTCAGCAGTTCTGCGACGACAATCACGTTGACCTGCAACGCAGTTACTTCTATGCCGACGGCAACGAGGATGCGGCGTTGATGAAGCTGGTCGGGCATCCCCGGCCGGTCAACCCCCGTCCCGGCCTCGCCGCAATGGCGGTCGAACACGACTGGCCGGTGCTGCGCCTGCCCGCGGTGCGTCGCCGAAGGGCGGCCCGTCTGCTGCGCCGGAATTGACTCGACGTCCATGGCAGAGTCGATGCCATGAGGCGGGTTTTGGTCACCGGCAGTTCGGGCCACCTCGGGGAGGCGCTCATGCGGGCGCTGTCCGACCGGGGCGTCGACGCGGTCGGCCTTGACGTGCGGCCGTCGGAGTGGACGCACGTCGTCGGGTCGGTGGCCGATGCGCGGCTCGTGCGTGCGGCGATGGCAGGGGTCGACGTCGTGATGCACGCGGCCACCCTGCATAAGCCGCAGGTGGCGTTTCTGCCGCGCCAGGCGTTCGTCGACACGAACATCAGCGGCACGCTGGCGTTGCTGGAAGCGGCGGCCGGCGCCGGCGTTGTGGCGTTCGTAATGACCTCGTCCACAACGGTTTTCGGCGATGCGCTGATACCGGCTCCTGGCGAGCCGGCCGCCTGGGTCGACGAGACGGTGGTGTCGGTGCCGAAGAACATCTACGGGGTCACCAAGGCGGCCGCCGAGGACCTGTGCCAGCTCGCGCACCGCAATGACGGCCTGAATTGTGTTGTGCTGCGGACGTCGCGATTCTTTCCCGAGTCCGACGACGCGCCCGATACCCAGGAAGGCCGCAGCGACGAGAACGTCAAAGCCGACGAGTACGCCTACCGGCGCGTGGCGCTCGAGGATGTCGTGTCTGCTCACCTGCTGGCGGCGGAGCGGACGGCCGAGATCGGGTTCGCGCGCTACGTCATCTCCGCGACCACCCCGTTTCTCGAGGACGACCTGGCCGAACTTCGGACCGACGCGGCCGCGGTATTCGCCCGCCGCGCGCCACGTGCCGCCACGGTGTGGGCTCAGCGGGGGTGGCGCTTCCCGGGCCGGCTGGACCGCGTGTACGTCAATGCCAAGGCGCGCGATGCCCTGGGCTGGCGACCCGAGTTCGACCTCGATGCGGTCGCAGCGATGGTGGCCCGTGGCGGTTCGGTGCGCACTCCCCTGTCACGAGTGATTGGTTCAAAGGAGTACGCGGGCAGTTCGTATCACCTCGGCCAGTTCGCGCCGCCGGCTAGCTAGACTGCCGACAAATGTCTGATCGCAACAGGATTGCGCACCTCGGCCTCTACGACACGCTCGCCGATTGGGAGGTCGGGCACCTGCTGGCCGAGTTGCGCTCGGGCCGGTTCACCGGCGTGAAGTTCGACATCATCGCGGTGGCCGAGTCGCGTGACCCGATCACCACGATGGGCGGCGTGCGGATGCTGCCCGACGCGCTGATCGACGAACTCGATCCGGCCGACAGCGATCTGCTGATCCTGCCCGGCGCGGACATCTGGGACACCGGCGGTGGGCAGCCGTTCGTCGCCGCCGCCATGTATCTGGCCACGACGGGATACCGCGGCGGCGACAGGTACGTCGACGAGCGCGCCGTTGTCGACAACGGCCTGATCACCGCCGGCCCGCAATCCCCCGTCCAGTTCGCGTGTGCCGTACTGGGCCACCTCGACTTAGCCTCGGCGCGCACGCTCGAGGCCTACGAGCGGTTGTTCGACCGCGGCGACGCATCGGCGTTTCCCGTTCTGGCCGAAGCACAGTCGGGATGACGGTCCGGTGGACCCCGCGGCCCTGCTGCTGACGGCATGCGGCGGGTTCCTGCTCGCCGTGCTGTGGCTGGACCTCATCTTCGACGTTCAGGTTCTCCGCCACGGCGAGCGGGTCGAGCTGCCCGATTCTGTGCTGGCATCGATCGCGTCGTACTACCACCGCGCGACGACGACGTCGCGGCCGATGAGTTACCTGATCGCACTGGTCATGATTGTCTTGTTGGGCGCCTTGGGTTTTCAGGCCGTGCGGGGCAACGACGCCGGCTGGTCGATCATTGCGTCGGCGGTCCTGTCCGGATTCGCGGTGTTGCTGGCGCTGCTGCGAACGGTGCCGAATGCGGTTCGGCTCGGCAACCGCGTCGGCGGACCGGCAGAGCAGACGCGCCTGGCGCGGGCCATCTTTCGGGATCACACCGTGTGCCTCGGGTGCATGGTCGCGTTCCTCGTGGTGCGGATGGTCGCCGCCTAGTTGCCGTCGAGGCGCAATCGCGCCAGCGCCGAGCGTGCATCGTCGGTGCTGAAGCCGTCGAGCGTGCACATGAGCGCCGCCCGCCACGCGGCGAGCCACACCCGCGCGCCGGCACCGTGCGGGTCCAGCGTCGAACGCACCGCGGCTTCGAGCAAATCGTCGCGCCCCTGCGGCACCGCTGCGCCAATCAGGCGCGCGCGACCGGTGTCGACGACGTAGTCGAACCCCACGAGTAGGGCGGCACGCACCGCGACCGCGGGCGGATCGTCCGCGCGGGCGGCCAGCGCGCCCGCGATCCGGTCGACGGTCCGTCGCTCGACCTCGAGGCGAACGACTTCGTACAGCCCCAACTTGGTGCCGAAGTGGTGGTAGAGCGTGCCGGTGGTGACCTTGGCGGCAGCGCACAACGCGACCACATTGACGTCGTCGAACGCGTCGGAACTGAACACGTCGAGGGCGCGCAGAACTAACCGTCCCTTCGACGAGCTCTCGGATGGAATCCACTCCGGCATACCGGCATCATAACCGGTTGTGTTGATCCCATAAATCAATTATGTTCTCGGTATGGCTACCGTCGAGTTCTTCTACCTGCCCGTTCCCGAACTTGCGCCCGCCCTTGCCTTCTACCGGGACACGCTCGGCTGGACGGAAAAGTGGCGCGAAGGCGACCACACGGTGACGCTGACCATGCCCGGCGTGGACGTCCAGCTGATGGTCGACGTCGACCCCGAGCGCGTCGGCCGGCCTGGGCCGATCATCGTCGTCGACGACGCCCGTCGATGGATCGACCAACGACGAGATGAGCTGACCGTCTGGCTCGAACCCCTCCAGATCCCCGGTGGGTGGTGGGGCGGGTTCGAAGATCCGCACGGCAACGCGGTGTACGTGCTGGACCAGTCGCTCGAGAACGAGGCCTAGCCGTGCCCGGGAAACTCAATGACATTGCCGCGGTTGTCGCTACCCGCGACTTCGCTTCCGCGCTGTCCTGGTATCGCGGGCTCATCGGTCGCGACCCGGACCTCGAGCCGGTCGACAATGTCGCCGAATGGCAGATCACCGACACCGCGTGGTTGCAGGTCGTCGAGGACTCCGAACGCGCGGGCCGGTCCGCGGTGCGCTTCGGTGTCGACGACCTCGATGCTCAGATCACGGAACTGAATGCCGCGGGCATCACACCGGGTGAATTATTGGTCGTCGTAGACATGGTCAAGATCGTCGATGTCGCGGATCCCGATGGCAACGAGGTCTCGTTCGTACAGGCCCTGCGACCCGAGTAGCGGATGCTTGCGGGTGTATGGGCTAAACTAGAACACGTTTCAGTTCGGCGAGCGCCCCACCCGAGGAGCAGGCATGCACACCCCCATCTGCGACGAGCTCAATATCGAGTTTCCGATCTTCGCCTTCACACACTGCCGCGACGTCGTCGTCGCCGTGAGCAAGGCCGGTGGCTTCGGCGTGCTCGGGGCGGTCGGCTTCACGCCGGAACAACTCGAGATCGAGCTGAACTGGATTGACGAGAACATCGGCGACCATCCCTACGGCGTGGACATCGTCATCCCGAACAAGTACGAGGGCATGGACGCCACCGACCTGACGCCGGAGGTGCTCAAGAAGACGCTGAATGACCTCGTCCCCCAGGAACACATCGATTTCGCCAAGAAGATCCTCGCCGACCACGGCGTTCCGGTCGAGCACAGCGACGACGACGCGCTGCAACTGCTCGGCTGGACCGAGGCGACCGCGACACCGCAGGTCGAGGTGGCGCTGCAGCACCCCAAGTGCACGCTGATCGCGAACGCGCTCGGCACCCCGCCCGCGGACATGATCAAGCACATCCACGACGAGGGCCGCAAGGTCGCCGCGCTGTGCGGCTCGCCCTCGCAGGCTCGCAAGCACGCCGACGCCGGCGTCGACATCATCATCGCCCAAGGCGGCGAGGCCGGCGGGCACTGCGGCGAGGTCGGCTCGATCGTGCTGTGGCCGCAGGTCGTCAAGGAGGTCGCGCCCGTTCCCGTGCTCGCTGCCGGTGGTATCGGCAGCGGCCAGCAGATTGCCGCCGCACTTGCCCTCGGTGCGCAGGGGGCATGGACCGGTTCGCAATGGGTGATGGTCGAGGAATCCGAACACACCGAAGTCCAGCACGCCGCGTACGCCAAGGCGTCCAGCCGCGACACGGTGCGCAGCCGGTCGTTCACCGGAAAGCCCGCTCGCATGCTGAAAAACGACTGGACCGAGGCCTGGGAGAATCCGGACAACCCGAAGCCGCTCGGAATGCCGTTGCAATACATGGTGTCCGGGATGGCGGTGGCCGCCACGCACAAGTACCCGAACGAGAGCGTCGACGTCGCGTTCAACCCGATCGGACAGGTTGTCGGTCAATTCACCAAGGTGGAGAAATCCGCAGCGGTGATCGAGCGTTGGGTGCAGGAATACCTCGAAGCCACCAACACCCTCAACGAACTCAACGAGGCCGCTTCCGTCTAAAAACTGTCGGACCCGCGACGTATCGTCGCGGCGTGCGCTTCGGGCTGACCGTCCCCAACTTCGGCGACTACTTCGATCCGCGCGTCCTGGCGACGCTGGCTCGCGACGCCGAGCACGCGGGCTGGGATGGCTTCTTCGTGTGGGACCACACGGTGATCTGGCCAACCCCGACCGTCGACCCGTGGGTGGCCCTTTCGGCGATCGCGTTCGCCACCGAGCGGATCCGCATCGGGCCGCTCGTCACACCCGTGCCGCGCCGCAGGCCCACCAAGCTGGCCCGCGAGGTCATCTCACTGGACCACCTTTCCAATGGGCGGGTCATCCTCGGCGTTGGAATCGGTGCCGGCCCGTGGGAGTGGGACTACCTGGGCGAAGAGACCGACCCGCGCACGCGCGGCGCGATGCTCGACGAAGGTCTGGATCTCTTGGCCAAGCTGTGGAGCGGCGAACCGGTGCGCCACGACGGGCGGTTCTACTCATTCCGCGGCGACGGCGGGCCCGACAACCCTGAACCCATGCCGGCGCCGTTCCTCCCTCCACCGGTGCAACGGCCGCGGGTGCCCATCTGGGTCGCAGGCACCTGGCCGAGCAAGCCGCCGTTTCGCCGCGCCGCCCGGTGGGATGGCGTCGTGCCCGTTGCGCGGGGCGCAGGCATGGTCAACTCGCTGACGCCGGATCAGGTTCGCGAGGTTGTCGCCTTCATAGGTGAAAGACGCGGCGGCAACCGGCCTTTCGACGTCGTTGTGGCCGGCCACACCGACATCGACGGCGATACAGCGGTCGTGCGAGAGCAGGCCGATGCGGGCGCCACGTGGTGGCTCGAAGACGTCAGCCCGTGGGCGTACGGCTGGCAGTGGGAAGGCTCGTGGCCGATCGATCAGATGAATGACCGGGTGCGTGCCGGTCCCCCGAGGCTGGGCAAGGACGACTAGACCTGGACAAACGGGTCCGGGGCTAGGGCGGCGCGCCATCGCTATGTAAGGTGACATACATAGCTCGCCTGGTGAAGGGATCCGATACCGGTATGGCCAGCCCCCGCGAACGGATGGTGATGTCCGCAGCGCTCTTGATCCGCGAACGGGGCGCGCACCCCACCGCGATCGCCGACGTCCTCGAACACAGCGGAGCGCCTCGCGGCTCGGCGTACCACTACTTCCCCGGTGGCCGCACTCAACTTCTCTGTGAGGCAATCGATTACGCAGGCGAGTACATCGCAGAGAAGATCGGCGCCGGCGCATCCGGCCTCGACGTCCTCGACGGCCTTGTCGCCGGCTACCGCAAACAGCTGATCCGCACCGACTATCGGGCCGGATGTCCTGTCGTCGCCGTGGCCGTCGAGGCGGGCGATCCCGCCAAACGGGACCAAGCGGCAGCGGTAATCGACCGCGCGGCCGCGGTCTTCGCCCGATGGAACGTTCTCATCGCCCAGCGGCTGATCGCCGACGGCGTGTCCGCGCAGCGCGCCGACGAGCTGGCGATGCTGACGACCACCGCGATCGAGGGCGCCATCGTCGTCGCTCGCGCCTCACGCGACGTCAAGCCACTCGACATCGTCCACGGCCAGCTGCGTGCCCTCATGCAGGCCGAGACGTCGGAAAGGAAATCCCGCCATGAATGACTGGCAATCCACCGCGTGCATCTTGTGTGAGTGCAACTGCGGCATCGTCGTGCAACTCGACGGACGCAACCTCACCAAGATCCGCGGCGACAAGGACCACCCTGCCTCGCAGGGCTATACGTGCAACAAGGCCCTGCGCCTGGATCACTACCAGAACAACCAGGGCCGCCTGACGACGCCGATGCGCCGCAGGCCCGATGGTACCTACGAGGAAATCGATTGGGACACCGCGATTTCCGAGATCGCCGGCGGCTTCAAGCGCATCGCCGACGCCCACGGCGGGGACAAGATCTTCTACTACGGTGGCGGCGGGCAGGGTAACCACCTCGGTGGCGCCTACAGCGGCGCCTTCCTCAAGGCCCTCGGCTCGTACTACCGGTCCAATGCGCTGGCGCAGGAGAAAACCGGCGAGGCGTGGGTCGACGCGCATCTCTACGGCGGGCACACCAGGGGCGAATTCGCGCATGCCGAGGTCTCGGTGTTCATCGGCAAGAACCCCTGGATGTCCCAGAGTTTCCCCCGCGCGCGGGTGGTGCTCAACGAGATCGCCAAAGATCCCGCCCGCTCGATGATCGTCATCGACCCGGTGATCACCGACACCGCCAAACTCGCCGATTTCCACCTCCGGGTGCGACCGGGATCCGACGCGTGGTGCCTGGCGCTGTTGGCCGCCGTGCTCGTGCAGGAAGACCTGTGCGACGAGTCGTTCCTTGCCGAACACGTCAAGGGCGTCGACCCGGTGCGCGCGGTACTGCGCGATGTGCCGGTCGGCGACTACGCGCAGCGCTGCGGCGTCGACGAGGAACTGCTGCGCGCCGCCGCGCGCAGGATTGCGGCCGCGGACAGCGTGGCGGTGTTCGAGGACCTTGGCATCCAGCAGGCACCGAACAGCACACTGTGCTCGTATCTGAACAAGCTGCTGTGGATCCTCACCGGCAACTTCGCCAAGCGCGGCGGCCAGCACCTGCACTCCTCGTTCGGGCCGCTGTTCCGCCACACGTCCGAGGTCGGACGCACGCCCGTCACCGGCGCTCCCATCGTCGGTGGCTTGGTGCCGAGCAACGTTGTGCCCCAAGAGATATTGACCGATCATCCCGATCGCTTCCGGGCGATGATCGTCGAGAGCAGCAACCCCGCACACTCGCTTGCCGATTCCGCGGCCTGCCGAGCGGCCTTCGAATCACTCGAGCTGATGGTGGTCATCGACGTCGCGATGACCGAAACCGCCCGGCTTGCGCACTACGTGCTGCCCGCGGCTACTCAGTTCGAGAAGGCCGAAGCCACATTCTTCAATCTCGAGTTCCCGCACAACGATTTTCACCTCCGCCATCGGCTGATGGAGCCGCTGGAGGGCACGCTGCCAGAGCCCGAGATCTGGGCCCGGTTGGTGCGCGCGCTCGGCGTCGTCGACGACGCCGACCTCGAGCCGCTGCGCCGCGCCGCACTTGACAGCCGTGAAGCGTTCACCCAGGCGTTTCTGCAGGCAGTGGGCGCCACTCCGATGCTCGGCAAGGTGCTGCCGTTCGTGCTGTACGAGACGCTGGGACCGACTCTGCCAGAAGGTCTTTCGGGTGCGGCAGCATTGTGGGGCCTGGCGCAGAAGGCTGCGATGACCTATCCGGATGCGGTACGCCGCGCCGGCCACGCGGACGGCAATGCGCTGTTCGACGCGGTCCTGTCCAGTCGCTCGGGAGTCACGTTCACGGCCCACGAGTATGAGGACGACTTCGACCTGATCACCCACGCCGATCACAAGATCGCGTTGGAGATGCCCGAAATGCTCGAGGAGATACGCGCGCTCACCGACGCGCGACCCGGGCTGACAAGCCCGGAGTATCCGATCGTGCTCGCCGCGGGCGAGCGTCGGGCCTACACCGCCAACGACATTCTGCGCGACCCGTCGTGGCGCAAGCGCGATTCCGATGGCGCGCTGCGGGTCAGCGTCGAGGATGCCGAGGCACTTGGCCTTACCGACGGCGGGCGCGCGCGCATCACCACCGCTGCGGGCAGCGCCGAGGCCAGCATCGAGATCAGCGAGGCGATGCTGCCAGGGCACGCCTCGTTGCCCAATGGCTTCGGTCTCGATTACACCGACGCCGACGGCACGGCCCAGACGCCCGGGGTTGCGCCCAACGCGCTGACGTCGAGCGACTGGCGCGACGCCTACGCGGGCACCCCGTGGCACAAGCATGTGCCGGCCAGGATCGAAGCGGTGCCGGTCGCGCTCGCCGCCACCTAACTCAGGGAATCGGCTGCCCGATACCCAGCACGTTGCCGTCGCTGTCGCGGAACCACACCGCTCTCTCGCCGGACCCCTTGCTCGGATAGTTGCCTGCTATTTCGGCGATACCGTCAACGGTGGTCAGGCCGGGAATGTCGTATTCCTCGAAAACGACGCCGCGGCTGCGTAACTCGGCGGCTGTTGCACCGATGTCGTCGACGGTCCACCCCATCTGGGTGAACGTCCCCGATGAGGCGCCGGCGGATTCGAACAACGCGAACTCGCCACCCGCGCATCGGTAGAGCAGGCCGCCGGGCCGTTCTTCGGCGGGCTCGAGCCCGAGCTTGTCGGCGTAAAACGCCCTGGCGCGGTTCAGATCCTTGGCGGGAAGGCGGGTGGCCACACTGCGAGCCTCGAGCATTGGTCTCTCCTTCTGGCTGGCACCGAGTATGGGTACAGTCTGGCCCGTGTCCGACACGGAGTGGAAGCTCAAACAGTCCGACGGGGAACTGCTCGTTCGCACCGGTGTCGCCGGCAGGGCCGCGAAAATGGGGCACCGCCTGACCCTGCTGATGAACTCGTGGGACGCCACTGTGCGGTGGGCCGACAACCAACCCGTGGCAGCGCACCTGACCGTCGACGTGGACGGGCTCGAGGTGTCCCATGGCGAGGGCGGGTTGATGGGCCTTTCGGGACCGGAGAAGTCCCTGGCGCGGTCGCACGCCCTGAAATCGCTGCACGCCGAGCAGTTTCCGAAGATCAGCTTCGCGTCCGACGAGATCACGCAGACTGACGACGGCTACCGGCTGAGCGGCACGTTGGACATCCACGGCACGAGCCGCGCGTGCGCCGTCGAACTTCGCGTGGAAGATCTCGGCGGGACTTGGCGAATGTCGGCCGAATCCGACGTGCGTCAGACGGAATTCGGCGTCAAGCCCTACGCGATGCTGATGGGCGCGATGAAGGTCGCGGACGTCGTCACGGTGGCCTTCAGCGCCGTGCGCAACGATCGGCCGGGCCGATGACCCAGACGGTGATCTGCCTTGGTGCGCACGTGTTCGACGTCCAGCTGCGTCCGGCCGAGGCGATCCCCGATGGCCAGGGCGTCGCCCTCGTCGAGCAGATCCGGTTCAGCCCTGCAGGCGCTGCGGGAGGCACCGCGCTGACGCTGGCCAAGCTCGGGGCCACGGTGCGCAACGCCGGTGCCATCGGTGCCGACCCGATCGGCGATTTGTTCCTGACCATGCTGCAGCGGTACGGCGTCGACACCTCGCTGTTGCTGCGCCGCGACGGCGTGCAGACGTCGACATCGGTCCTTCCGATCCGTCCCGACGGCAGCAGGCCCGCGTTCCACGTGCCTGGCGCGAACCTCACCTACGGGCCAGCCGACGCGCCACACGACGAGATCGCCCGTGCCACGCACTTGCACGTCGGTGGACCGGAATTGATGGGCGGCGAAGCGGCCGCGGAGATTCTCTCCCGCGCGAAGTCGGCAGGCGTCGCGACATCCGCCGACATCCTCACCCCTGGTGATCCCGGCGTGCTGGCGTGGATCGCGCCCGCACTCCGCCATCTGGACTACCTGCTGCCCAACGACGAGCAGGTTGTCGGCCTCACCGGTGCCGCCACGCTCGAGCAGGGCTGTCGCGACCTGATCGCGCAGGGCGTGACATGCGTGGCCGCGACGCGCGGCGCCGAGGGTGCGCTGGTGGTCACCGCCGATCAGACGATCGAGGTGCCTGCGTATGCGGTCGACGTCGTCGACACCACGGGATGCGGTGACGCGTTCTCGGCGGGATTCCTTCGCGGCGTCGGGCTGGGGCGCGACATGGCCGCCTCGGCCCGGTTAGGTTGCGCGGCAGCGGCTTTGGTTGCCCAGGGCCTCGGCAGCGACCACGGCGAGTTCGACCTGGCAGCAGCTGACGCGTTCGCCCATCACGCCAGCAACCGCTGAGTCGCCTTCTCGAGCACCCGCTTGCGGCTGCGCGTGCCGTGATCGGCGGCGATGAAATGACTACCGATCGCCAGGGAAAAGGCGAGCATGCCGCGGGCTTCGACGTCGTCGGCGTCGTCGACGAACGTGCCTATCAACGCGCGCAGGTAGTCCATGCGCCGGTTGTCCACCCGGCGTAGACGTTTGGCCACCGACCGGTCACGCCGCGCCCAGTCACGGATCGCAAGGTCGATCGGGAGCAGTTCCTTGGAGAAGGTGAGCATGCCGGCCCTGCGCACCTTGTCGCGGGCGTCGCCGCCCTCCTGCTCGACGCGTTCGAGCGTTTCATCGGTGCTTCGATGTTCCCACGTGTCCAGCAGCTCCTCGAGATATGCCCCCCGGTTGGGAAAGTGCCAGTAGAAACCACCCCGGGTGACACCGAGCTGTCCGGCGATCAGCTCCACCCGCACGGCGTCGGGTCCGCCCGACGCAAGCGCCTGCAACCCGGCATCGATCCACACGCTCTTCGGTGTGCGGGTCTGAGCGACCATCGTCTCTCCATTTCGCGGGCTTGACGGCACGTCGCCGTCAAGCATACAGTACTGTATGTTTGATTCTGGGCCATTGAACACCGCAGAACACACCTCGCGGCCATGGCGAATCCATGAAATTGCAAAGGACTTTCGGGTCCTGGACGTGTGGGCGCTTCCGACACCGGGCGGGCGAGACGACTTTGGCAGGCTGGTGCGACTCATGGCGGACTACGACCCCGGGCGATCCTCGTTCGTGGTGCAGAGCCTGTTCGCGATCCGGTTCGCGCTCGGGCGCCTGCTCGGTCTCGACCGTCCCGACACCGGCCTCGGTGTGCGGGTGCCGTCCTTGCGTGAGCGGCTGCCCGCTGATTTAGCCGACAGCGCCACCGGTTTCACCCTCGATGAGGGCGGCTTCTCGCCGCTGTACCTCACCGCCGACGAGTTCGCGCTTGAGATCGCTAACCAGACCATGCACGGCGTGCTGCACGTGAGCTGGGTTTCCGACGGCGAAGCGGGCTATCGCGGTCAGATGGCCGTTCTCGTCAAGGCGAACGGCGTGGCCGGGTCGCTGTACATGTTGGCCATCGCGCCCTTCCGTCATCTAGCCGTCTACCCATTGATGCTGCGGGACATCGGAAGGGCGTGGCGGCAGCCCGTGCAGGGAGCCCAGCGATGAGCGGCGACGCCATCGGGTCCGCGGGCCGGGTCCGACAAGTGGACGTCCCTGCATCTGTGCGCGAGCGCAGCACGTTGACCCGGATCGACTATGCGGACACGTTTCTCGTCGACATCGGCGCGGCACAGGTCACTGCCGAACAGTGCGCCCGCGAGGTCCTCGAGGGTGCCCCGCTGGCCATCCGGACCCAGCTGCTGTCCGGGTGGTCGTCGATTGGGCTGAAGGTCAGCAAGGACTCGCCACCGCACTCGGTGCTCGGATGGCCGGTGCGCCAGAACACGCCGGACTTCATCCTGCTCGGTGCCGACTCCCGCATCGGGATGCCAGGGGAGCTGATGTTCAGCAAGGACGGCGATACGTTGTTGTTCGCAAGCCTCGTGCGCCACGGCAACCTACTCGCCCGCGCGGTGTGGGCAATGATCGAGCCGGCTCATGTCCGGATGGTGCGGCACATCCTCGACCAAGCCGGCCGACGACTGACCTCAGGAACGGCCTAGGGCGCCGGCGCCGGTGGAGGCACTGGCGCAGGCGCTGGCGGCAGAGGCGCTTGCGGGCCCGCGGGCATGCCAGGGGGTGGCGCGGAATTGGCGTCCATCCCGCGCTGGGTGAGCAGGAGCAGCGCGTCGCCTCCGCTGACCTCCTGGGTCTGCATGGCATGCCAAAGCTCGCGCAGATAGGTCAGGCGTGGTTGGGTCGGCCCGCTCGGATCATCAACAGTTCCCGGGGGCAGGTTCTCGGGGCTGGCCAGGTGTGGCACCTCCGAAGGGGCCGCCGGAGGCGCAGCGGGATCGCCAGCGGCCTGCACCTGCGCCGGTGGAGGCGGTGGTGGCGGTGGGACGGGTATCAGCGGCTGAGCCAACGCCGGCGCCGCGAGTGTCACCGCGGCAGTCGCGCCTAGCGCGCCGATGGCCGCGGACAGCGCCATCGCTCGGATGTCGATCCTCACCAATGCCCCCTTCCGGTCACCGCGTGTGGCGGTGCTACTGGATGCTTCCGTCTGGGTAGCAAAATTGTTACATGTGAGCCGCGTGTGGCCAAGGAGTCAATTTCGTTTGCGGGGCGGTAACACGTTTCACTTCGGAGTTTCCTGTACTTTCCGGAACCTGCCGCACCGGGCCTCAACTGTGGTGTAGCAATGCGGTACGGCCACTAGACAACGTCATAAAGGATGCTTGAGGAATTCCAGATGCCGACGCCCAATCTCCCGCCCGGATTCGACTTCACCGACCCCGACATGTACGCCGAACGGTTGCCCATCGACGAGCTCGCCCACATGCGGAAGGTGGCTCCGATCTGGTGGCAGGAACAAGAGAGGGGCAACCTCGCGTTCGGTGACTCCGGCTATTGGGTGGTGACCAAGCACAAGGACGTCAAGGAGGTGTCCCGGCGCAGCGACGTGTTCTCCAGCAATAAGAAGACGGCGTTGCCGCGGTACCGCGACGAGGCCGAACCCGACTCACTGGAGGCGGGCAAGGTCGTGCTGCTCAACCAGGACGCCCCGCATCACACGCACCTGCGCAAGATCATCTCGCGAGCGTTCACGCCCCGCGCCATCGAGTCGTTGCGCGAGGAGCTCCGCGTGAGGGCGCGCAACATCGCCAAGGAGGCCGCTGCGGTGGGCTCCGGTGACTTCGTCGAACAGGTGTCGGCCGAGCTTCCGCTACAGGCGATCGCGGGGCTGATGGGTGTGCCCCAGGAGGACCGTAAGAAGCTGTTCCACTGGTCGAACCAGTTGGTCGGCGATCAGGACCCCGAGTACGCGAGGAACGACCCGACGGCAGCGTCCGTCGAGCTGATCATGTACGGCATGCAGATGGCCGCGGAGCGCGGCAAGAACCCTGGCGACGACCTTGTCACCAAGCTGGTGCAGGCCGACGTCGAGGGGCACAAGCTGACCGACGACGAGTTCGGCTTCTTCGTGATCATTCTGGCGGTCGCGGGCAACGAGACCACCCGCAACTCCATCACGCAGGGCATGATGGCCTTCACCGAATTCCCGGACCAGTGGGAGCTTTTCAAGCGGGAGCGCCCGGCAACGGCCGCCGACGAGATCGTCCGCTGGGCAACGCCGGTCACCTCGTTCCAGCGCACCGCATTAGAGGACACCGAACTGGGCGGCGTGCAGATCAAGAAGGACGACCGGGTGGTTATCTTCTACCGTTCGGCGAACTTCGACGAGGAAGTGTTCGATGACCCCTATGCGTTCAACATTCTGCGGGATCCCAACCCGCACGTGGGATTTGGCGGCACTGGTGCGCACTACTGCATCGGCGCGAACCTGGCCAGGATGACCATCGACCTGATCTTCAACGCGATCGCCGACGAGATGCCGAACCTGACACCGATCTCCAAGCCCGAGCGGCTGCGGTCAGGCTGGCTCAACGGGATCAAACACTGGCAGGTGGATTACACCGGGGCGTCGCGCTAGCACTCGGGTAGTCGATGATCGAGCGCCAATACTCCTCGGGTATTTCGGCGCCGGTCCGCAGCACCATCGCCAGCCCGGTGGCCATCGCGATGCCGAGCAGCCCGAGCCACAGGCCGAAGACGCCGATGACCACCCACAGCACGGCGGTCACCGTCGGCCACGGCGACAGCACCACGAGCACCGGTGCAAAGAAGAAGCCGCATCCGATGTACCACGCGGAACCCGCGCGGTCGGAGATCAGCACGAAGCGCAGCCACCCTGGCATCCCTGGAATCGTCTGCTTGTTCATGTCCTCAACCGTGCCCCGAGGCAGGTAAGGGCCGCAATTACCTGAGACGTAGTGGTCCCGAACGCGGCGGTGCGCAAGACTCGGGCTATGACAGCTGTGGATGTGCGGGCCCCGGCGTTCGGCGCACTGATGCGGGAGTGGCGGCAGCGCCGCCGCCTTTCCCAACTGGACCTGGCGATCGAGGCCGACGTCTCGGCGCGTCACGTCAGCTTCATCGAGACGGGGCGATCGACGCCGAGCCGGGCGATGGTGTTGCGACTGGCCGCGGTCCTCGACGTACCCCTGCGCGAACAGAACCACCTGCTGCTGGCGGCCGGTCTGGCTCCCGTCTACGGGGAACGACCGCTCGACGATCCCAACATGACGGCGGTGCGCGATGGGGTCGAACGAGTTCTCAACGCCTACAACCCCTTTCCCTGTGTCGTGGTCGACAGGGGCTGGCAGATCGTGCTGGCCAACTCCGGTGCCGGCGTGCTTCTCGAGGGCGTCGCGCCGCATCTGCTCGAGCGGCCCAACGCGCTGCGCATCGCCCTGCACCCCGACGGTCTGGCGCCGCGCATCAACAACCTGCCGCAGTGGCGTCACCATTTGATCGAACGGTTGCGTCGGGAGGCGGCCGTCAGCGGCTCGAGCGACCTGTCGGCACTTCTGTCCGAGATCGAATCGTACGCAGGCGGTTTCGAGGAGATCCACGATCTCGGCGGCGTCGCGGTTCCGCTGGAACTCTTCACGCCGCAGGGTCAGTTGCTGACATTCCTCTCGACCGTGACGACCTTCGGCACCGCGCTTGACCTCACCGCCGCCGAGTTGTCCATCGAGGCGTTCCTGCCCGCCGACGAGGCGACGGCGGCGGCGCTGCGCTGAAATGCACGTGGGCGGGCGCAAACACCAATAGAGTCTGGCGGCATGGACAACCGACTCGCCGCGGTGACCGCGGCCGTGCTTCTCGTCGGCGTGGCAGGCTGCTCGTCACCGCCATCGGCGCTGGGCGGCACCACCGCCAAGGTCACCATCGACGGCCAGAGCACGGGCGGCCCGCACGCGGTCCGCTGTTCGCAAACGGGGTGGGCGTGGACCATCGAGACCACGGACGAAGCGAAGAATTTCAAGGCAGTGATCGACACCGGCGACACGGTGACGGCGCAGTCGGTCGACTTCCGCGACTTCGGCGGCTTCACGGGCAGCTACTGGAACGGCAACATCGGTGACGCGAAAGTGACCGCCACCGGCGGTAAGTACACGATCGACGGATCCGCGGACGGCTCGTTCACCGACAACCCCAGTAACGCCGTCACCACGACGTTCAGGATCGAAGCGAACTGCTGACGTGCACCCGTTCCGGCGCGCGATCGAAGCCCGTGACCTCGAAGCCGCAGTGGCGCTCCTTCATGAAGACGTGGTGTTCAAAAGCCCCGTCGTGTTCAAGCCATACCAGGGCCGCGAGGCGCTGCGGCTGATCCTTGGCGCCGTCTTGAAGGTGTTCGAGGACTTCCGGTACGTCCGCGAGATCGGTGCCGACGACGCGCGCGACCACGCCCTGGTCTTCGAGGCCAGGGTTGGGGACAAACTGCTGGAAGGATGCGACTTCATCCGGCTCGATGACGACGGTTTGATCACCGAGTTGACCGTCATGGTGCGCCCGCTGGCCGCGACGCTCGCCCTCGCCGATGCGATGAAGGCCCAGCTCGCCGCGGGTTAGTGAGCACTGGTAAGACCACTTGACCTCTGGCCAGTCGGGCTGGCATGCTGGCCGCATGGCCCTGCAACCGGTGAATCGGCGATCCGTGCCCGAGGATGTCTTCGAGCAGATCGTCACCGAGGTCCTCAGCGGGGACATGCAACCCGGGGAAGCGCTGCCCAGCGAGCGCCGGCTTGCCGAGGTGCTCGGGGTGTCACGCCCCGCCGTCCGCGAAGCGCTCAAGCGGCTGACCGCGGCCGGTCTTGTCGAGGTGCGTCAGGGCGATGCAACGACCGTCCGCGATTTTCGGCGGCACGCCGGGCTGGACTTGCTGCCTCGGCTTCTCATCCGCGCAGGCGAACTCGACTTCTCGGTGGTCCGCAGCATCCTGGAGACCCGGCTGCATAACGGGCCCAAAGTCGCCGAGCTGGCCGCCGAACGCGGGCGACCGGAGCTGGCCGCACTGCTCAATGACGCGCTGCAACAGCTCGCGGCCGACGACGATCCCGTCGAAAAGCAGCGCCATGCGCTCGCTTTCTGGGATCACGTCGTCGACGGCGCGGATTCCATCGCATTTCGGTTGATGTACAACACACTTCGCGCCACCTACGAGCCCGCGCTGGGCGCCCTGGCGGCCGTGATGGCCGACGAAGTCGGCAGGCCCGAGGCCTATCGCAACCTGGCCGACGCGATCGTCGCCGGCGAGCCGGCAACGGCGAGGCAAGCCGCGCACCAGCTTCTCGAACCTGCAACGACGGCACTGCTTGCCGTCATCGACAACCTGGAGGATCAACGATGACCACCGCACCGGCGCGCAACGGGCGAAAGGTGTTCACCCTTATCGATGCCGTGCGCGAGTTCGCTAAACACCCCTCCCCCTGGATGATTGGCACCGTCCTGGTCGCGGCGCTGACCGCACGGATCATCGTCGGCGACTGGCAGCTCACCGATGCCGCGGTGCCCGTCGTGATGCTGGCCCTATTTCCGCTCTTCGAGTGGATCATCCACGTGTTCATCCTGCATTGGCGGCCAAAGCATCTCGGCAAGCTGACCATCGACCCGCTGCTCTCGCGTGAGCATCGCGCCCACCATGTCGATCCACGCAGCATTCCGCTGATCTTCATCCCGTGGAAATCGCTGGTGTTGTGGGTGCTACCGCTCACCGTCGCCGTTGCGCTGCTGGCCTTCCCGCGACTCGGCATGGGTTTGACCTACCTGGTATTCATCGCCGCTCTCGGATTGGCCTACGAGTGGACCCACTATCTGATCCACAGTGACTACAAGCCCAAAACCCGTGTCTACCGGGCGATCTGGCGCAACCATAGGAACCACCATTACAAGAATGAGCATTACTGGTTCACGGTCACCAGCTCAGGTACCGCCGACCGGGTGCTCGGCACCTATCCCGATCCGGCCACCACGGCCACGTCGCCGACCGCGAAGAACCTGCACGGCGAGCCACAGCCGGCGTGACTACGCCACAACGATGATCGGATCTCCGAGGCTGACGGTGTCGAAGTACCAGGCGGCGTTCTCGGGACTCAGGTTGATGCAGCCATGGCTGACGTTCGCGTAGCCCTGTGAGCCGACCGACCACGGCGCCGAGTGCACGTAGACACCGCCCCATGTGACGCGAACGCCGTACTCCCCCTTGATCAGGTAGCCCTCCGGATCGCTGAGAGGAATACCGATCGTGCGCGAGTCGAACGTGACGTTGCGCTGCTTCTCGAGGGCGGTGAACGTGCCCTTGGGGGTCGGGAACTTGGACTTGCCCAACGAAGCGGGCATCTCGCGCACCACCTGACCGTCGATGCTGACGGTAAAGGTGTGGGCATCGATGTCGGCGACACTCACCACCGAGGCGCCCGTCTGGAAGCCGGTCGTGAAGCCGCCTGCCGACACCGTTATCGGCGAGTGCGCGGGCCAGAATCCGTCCGGATTCCATTGCAGAACACGGTTATTGAGCCAGGTGAAAGATCCTTTGGGGGTGGCTGCAGACGTGAACGCGACGGTCTGCTCTGCCGCGGAGCGATTGGTGATCGGCGCGGCGAACGTCACCGTCACCGGTTGCGCGACGCCGACCGTTTCGCCCGCCGCAGGCGCAATGCTGACGACGTCGGTCGGCGTTGGCACGGCCGCCGAGGTCGTGGCGATCGATCCCGTCGCGGTGACCGCCGCAATGCCCACGACGGCAAGCACATATCGAACAGCTCTACGCACGGCTTGCATCCTCCGAAGTTGGGCGTTCAGCACACTTTCATCCTAGTTCGTCAGCACCGATTGGCCCGGTAACCGCAAGTCCGCACGCGCCTGCGCATGTCGTCGGTGGTCGGGCCACCCGCTACAACCGCATATCGAACGCGCAGTTCAGAACGTTTCAGGGCGCATCAATGGCGGCCCGTGTCGCGAGGCGGTTGACCGCCAGCAACGCGTAGCCGAGCCCGAGCACGCACGCGGCGAGCACACACACGTTGAGGACGACGGCGGGGACCCCAACAGAGTTCGGATCGAGGAAGTAATACGGCGCGCGCCTGCCCATGTTGTTGAGGACGGCCAGCGCCAGCGCCAGATACGCCGCGGGATACAGCAGCCAGGCGACCGGCTGCCACCAATGGACCTGGCCTTGGCCGCGGCCGACCACCAGCCAGTCAGTCAGCGCAAGCACGGGGACGACGACGTGCAGCAGGATGTTCGCGCCCGTGTAGCCCATGCTGTACTCCGTCAGGAACAGATTCCAGACGACGCCGGCGATCACCACGTAAAGGACCACAGCGCCACGCAGTCCGATACGGGCGTCCGCCCGCGGCCAGACGAGCGTCCAGAGGTAGTACGCCGCGGCGAGCACGCTGGCCTGATAGGTGAACGTGATCATCCGCCACAACACCCCTGAGCGCGAGGTCGCTTCGACGGTGATCAATGCCGCCACCACGGCCACCACAACCGCGACTCGAAGCACCACCCGGAGCGTCTGCGGGACAGACGGCGCGCCAGCATCACTCACGATGGCGAGGATATGCGGTGTCGCTACCTATTTCACGGAGGCGGCAGCAGCGGCGGCGGCTCGACTGGTACAGGCGGCCCGGGCGGCAGAGTCTCGGCAGGCTGGACGGTGTCGTCGTCGCGGCCTAACCGATCCCTGATCCTTTGCAGGATGCCGGGCCGCTCGGGCTCGGGCACCACCGGCGGCGGCGGCGCCATCTGCAACGGCGGTGGCGGCAGCGGTGCCCCCTCGACGGGGACGGGAACGTCGGCCGGTGGCGTGTCGGAAACGAGAGCAGGAGCCTCGGGTAGCGCCTCGACCGGCGGCGGCGCGACCTCGACGGGCGGTGCCTCCGGTGGGGGCGCCAAGGGCTCCTCGACAAGGGGCGCCGGGATCGCCACCGGCGGCGGAAACGCAGGCGGGTGGGTGTACGCGGCAGGCGTCTCTGGCGATGAGTTGGCCGCGGGGCGCGGCTCCTGCTGTCGAGGCTCCTTCTTCGGCGCCAATTGCAGGCTGACCGCGGCGGACACGGAAACCACGAAGGTCAGCACGCCGGCGACCAGCAGGACCAGCGGCCCCTTCTGACCAAGCGACCTGCGGCCGTCCTCACGACGGTGCTGCCCGGCGGCCTGCGGGTCGTCTGCGAACCCGAGCTCGGTGTTGTGTGCCGACGCCAGCGCCGCACCCCGAGCCAACGCGAGTTCAGCCTCCGCGGGCGCGAAGACGGGGACCGAAAGGGCGACCTCGAGCCGCGGCATGAGCGCCTCGAGATCGCCGCCGGAACCGACGACGACCAACGCCTCCGGCTGCCAATCCGCCCGGGTGAACACGGTGCTCAGCCATCGGATCAGATGCTCGTCGCTGTCGATCGTGTGGTTGACCGCCGTCTGAACGGCACCCTCGCCGCTATGGACGATGAGCGCGATGACCGTCTCGGGTTCGATGACACACACCGCGGTGGTTTCGTATCCGATGACCTCCGCGATTCCCCACGCGAGCGCCTCGGTCGCCTCAGGCAGCCGAATCGGCACCACATTGTCGAAGCCCGAGTCCGACAACGATCGAAGAAGCAGGGATGCCTCGGTGTCGGCGTCGTCGCTCCACGTCACGCCGATGGAGTGCAGCCGGTGGCCGCGGGCGGCTGCGATCGCTTCGGTGCGCATCACAGCGGCGGCGGCCTGCTCGCAGGTGTGCTGCGCACTGGACTGGCGACGGGGGCGGACCTCGAATGCATCGCGGTCCATAGTGGCGCCGTCGGCGTCCTGTCCCTCGACAAGGACAAGACCCACGGCGGATGGTGTCACCGACAAGCCGAGTACGGCGTCCACTCACGCACCTTCCGGACGTCCACGTATCTCCGGAGACCCTACCTGTGCGCTGTGATGCCGGCTCGGCTGGCATAGCCATTGGCGGATGGTCTGCCACGATGTCCGCAAAGCGAAATGTGCTGGGCCCCATGAAACTCCTGCACGCCGGGCAGCTAAAGATTTGCCCAGCATTTTTGCGGAGCTATCGGCCACAGAGAAAGTGACCCGCTGGCAGGGTGACCGCATGGCTGCAATAGGACAAACGGAGGACCGGCCCGCCGAACGCACCGTGTTCGGCCATCCGGTCGGCCTCGTCAATCTTTTCGGAGTCGAGCTGTGGGAGCGGTTCTCCTTCTACGGAATGCTCACCATCCTCGGCTACTACCTCTATTACTCGGTCACCGACGGCGGACTGGAACTGCCGAAGACCACCGCCACTGGCATCGTCGGCGCCTACGGCGGGCTGGTCTACCTGTCCACCGTGCTTGGCGGCTGGATCGCGGACCGGTTGCTCGGCATGGAACGCACGGTGCTGTACGGCGGCGTGGTGGTGATGCTCGGCCACCTAGCGCTTGCGATCGTGCCCGGTCTCGCCGGCGTGGCCGTCGGCCTTGTGCTGGTGGCGCTGGGTTCGGGCGCGCTGAAGGCCAACGCGTCGTCCCTGCTCGGCACGCTCTACGACAAGGACGACGCCCGCTGTGACGGTGGTTTCACCCTCTTCTACCTTGGGATCAACCTCGGCGCCTTCATCGGTCCGTTGGTCACCGGCCTTCTGCAGAGCCGTGTCGGATTCCACTACGGGTTCGGGGCCGCCGCGGTCGGCATGGCGCTGGGACTGGCACAGTACGTCGCGTTCCGCCGCAACCTGGGTGCGCATGGCCGTACAGTGCCGAACCCGTTGCCGCGCAGTGCCATTGGATGGGTTGTCGGCGTGCTGGTTGCCGTCGTTGCGGTGATCACGGTGGTATTCATGACGGGAGTGGTCAAGTTGGCCAACCTGTCCCAGGTGACGACGGGCGTGATCGTCGTCGCGTCGATCGCCTACTTCGCCGTGATGCTCACCAGCTCGAAGGTGGCAGCGGTCGAACGCACCCGGGTGCGGGCATTCATACCGCTGTTCATCGCCAATGCCGTGTTCTGGTCGCTGTTTCAGCAGACCTTCACCGTCCTCGCGGTCTATTCCGACGAGCGGATGAACTGGTCGATCTTCGGCTGGACCGCACCGTCGAACTGGATCGGCTCTATCGAACCAATCTGGATCATCACGCTGTCACCGCTTTTCGCGGCCATGTGGACCAAGCTGGGCAATCGGGCCCCGAGCACTCCGCGCAAGTTCGCCTATGGCGTAATCGGAATGGGGCTGGCGTTCCTGCTGTTCCTGCCGACGTCTGGCACGACGGGCAGGGCGGTACCCGCGCTTCTCGTGGTCTTCATCATGGCAATGTTCGCAATCTCTGAACTGCTGATCTCGCCGATCGGCCTGTCTGTCACGACAAAGCTTGCACCGGAAGCGTTTCGGGCCCAGATGATGGCCCTGTACTTCTTCTCGGTCGGCCTCGGCACCTCGATGTCCGGAGTGCTGGCCGGTTACTACGACTCGGCGCACGAGTTTGCGTACTTCGGAATCATCGGTGGGGTAGCGATTCTCGCCGGCATCGTCACATTCGCGATCGCGCCGTGGATCAGCCGCCTGATGGAAGGCGTCCACTAAAGCTACGTGGCCAAGTCGTGACCTGGCCGACATCGAATTGCGCATCAATCAGCGTCAGCATGGGAACCAGATCGCACGCACGCGCGTCTGATGTGACAGTGAGGTCGGGTCGACGTAGGGAAGGCTGACCAATGTCAGTGGCGTTAATTGTTGAGGCCGGCAATTTTCCGGAACCAGACTCGGTCGCGCTTGGCGTCGTCGCGGTCCACGAATATGGCTTCGCCCGCAGCGCCGCCGTCTGCACCTGCGGCTGGGCCGGGCGGCGCCGCTATCTCAAGGCCGCTGCCGAGCAGGACGCCTGGATGCACTCGATTCACGACAGCTGCATCGTGTCGGTGCCGTTGGTGATGCCCGCGATCGCGAGCTGACCTACCCGGCCAGAATCTCTTGCAGCAGTTTGGGTTCGATGTTGCCACCGGACAGGATCATCACCGTTCGACCCGTTGGTGTCGACCCCTGGCGGTAGGCGGCAAGCGCAACCGCGCCGCTGGGTTCGCTGACCAGGTGAGCCTTATGTGCCAGTTCACGCACCGCATCGCGAATCTCGTTCTCCGACACCGTGATAACACCGTCAAGCACCTTCTGCAGATGCGCGAAGGTCAAGTCGGACGGCTGTGACCGCAACCCGTCGGCGATCGTGCGGTTCCGGTCCTCGATCGACCAATCGACGCGATGACCCCGTCGCAAGGCCTCGGCGGTGTCCGCCGCGAGCTCTGGTTCCACGCCGAAGACGCGCGCCTGTGGGCACAGTGCCTTGATTGCCGTGCCGATGCCGGAGGCAAGGCCGCCACCGCTGACCGGGACAAGTACGTTCTCCACCGCGGGCAGGTCCTCGGCGATCTCGAGGCCGATAGTGCCCTGCCCGGCGATGATGTCCGGGTGGTCGAACGGCGGCACCAGCACGCCTCCGGTCTGCTCGACGACTTCGGCGGCCACCTTTTCGCGCTGCCCGGCCCCGCACAGCACCACCTCGGCGCCGTGGTTGCGGGTCGCGGCCACCTTGATGTTCGGTGTCTCCTCGGGCATCACGATATGGGCGGGCACGCCGTAAACCGCCGCCGCGTAGGCCACCGCCTGGGCGTGATTCCCGCTCGAATAGGCGACCACTCCCCTGGTGCGGACCGATTCGTCGAGGTGTCCGATGGCGTTGAACGCGCCGCGGACCTTGAACGCCCCGATTGATTGCAGGCTCTCGGGCTTGATCCACAGCGGACGGTCCTCGTCGGCCCAACCCGCGGGGACAAGGGGGGTCCGCACTATGTATGGCCGGATCAGCTCTGCGGCCGTCGATATGTCGTCGATCGTCACCATCTGCACGGATCAAGTCTGGCCCATGCAGAACCTTCACTTGCGTCGGGCGGTGAACCTGCTGCCAGCGGCCGGCAAGGAGTCGCCCGAAGAACTCGGCGCTGACCTTGCCGTCGAGCCGTGCCCCGTATTCGCGGGAGAACACGCGATACTGCGGCAGCGTGACGGCGGGTGGGCCGTCGGGAGGTGGCGTGAAATTGATCGTGATGCCGTCGGCTACCACCGTCGAATACTGGTACTCCATCAGTGGTTCCCAGCCCTGGCCTCTGCGCACGCTGACCGACCCGTCAGGGTGGACCTGAATTCGCTGCCGCGGTTCAACAGTGGGACGAGGTTGAACCACAACAGCAGCAGGCCGGGCAACAGCAAGATGAACAGCGCATAGCATGGGTGTTTTCGAGTTCGGCGTCATAGAGGCGGAAGATCAGCTCGACGATCCAGCCCTCGATGAAGATGCCGATGTCCTTGAATACCTCGCCGACGGTGGCGCGTCCTGTGGCGACGTCGTAGATCGCCGCACCGGCCCCCGCGACCCCACCCACGGTCAGGATCGCCCTGAATAGCACCAATCCCCAACTGGTTCGGGATACGAATGCCCCAAGCAGGTGGGTTGGATCCCTCAGTTCGTACTTCGGTCCCACAAGCGCAGATGCTGGTCCCGATGGCTGTGAAAAGGGCCAGCCACTCCATCGGCGAAAAGTAGACGCTGCCGGAGTTCCAGATTGCCAGGCCGAGGAACGTCAGCCACGCCACCCATCGCAGCGCTCGCTGCCACCACGTGATGCGCCGTTCCGCGGTGTCCTGAGCACCGCCGACGCGGTCTCAGCAAATTAGTTGCGATCGGCGGCCAGGCCTGCAATCGCGTCGACCGCCCTGTCGATCTCGGCGTCTGTGTTGAAGTAATGAGGCGATAACCGCAGCATCGGGTGCACGTCGCGGACCTCGGTGTCGAGCTGATTGTGTTCGGCGACCGTGGTGCTGACGTTGATGCCCTGCCGCGACAACTCGGCGGCCGCAGCGGCGGTGTCCACGCCAGCGATGCGCGCCGTGACGATCGCGCACTGCTGGCGGCCAAGATCGTGCACCGTCACGCCGTCGATCTGCGCCAGCCCGTCGCGCAGGCGTGCTCCGAGAGCTGCGCTGCAGGCGCCGATCCAGTCGACTCCGAGGTCGAGCGCCTGACGGACCGCGGCGCCAAGACCAAGCACATTGACGTAGCTGTTCTCCCACGTCTCGAACCGCTGAGCGCCGTCCACCCACGTGAACGAGCGCGCGCCATCCCAAGTGGCGGACTGGATCTCGGCGACGTACGGCTCGAGTCGATCGATGGCGCGCTCACCGGCGTACAGGAAGCCGGTCCCCCGTGGGCCGCGCAAGAACTTACGGCCGGTGCCGGTGAGCATGTCGCAGCCGATCGCCGCCACGTCGATCGGGAGCTGGCCTGCGGTCTGGGTGGCGTCGAGCAGATAGAGCACATCGGCTTCGCGCGCGAGCCGGCCCACCTCAGTTGCCGGGTTCACCAATCCTCCCGAGGTGGGCACCCACGTGATGCCGATGAGTTTGGTGCGGTCGTCGATGAGATTGGCGAGCGCGTCCACGTCGATCTGGCCGGTGTCGTCGTTGGGGACGACGACAAGTTCGGCACCGGTGCGCTGGGCGACCTGCAGGTAGGCCAGCACACTGCTGCCGTATTCGTTGCGCCCCGTGAGGATTCGGTCACCCGCGCGCAGCGGCACCGAGTAGAACGCGGCGTTCCACGCGTGCGTCGAGTTGTCGAACAGCGCGATCTGCGTCGGCAACGCGCCAAGGAGCGTCGCGAGCGAGTCGTAGACCGCCGCGATCCGCTCTGCCGCTTCGTCTTCGGCCTCGTAACCTCCGATTAATGCTTCACGGTGCAGATAGTCGGTCATCGCCGTGATGGTCGGCGTGCTCATCAGCGCCGCGCCGGCATTGTTCAAATGTGTGCGCTGCGAACATCCGGGCGTCAGCGCGCGCAGCGCTTCGATGTCGGGCATGAACCGGACATTACTGTGAGGCCGTGACATCGTTCTCGTTCCCCATCGTGCCGAGATACGCGGAAATCGACCAGCAGGGTGTGGTGTTCAACGGCCACTACCTCACCTGGTTCGACGAGGCATGCACTGGCTTCCTCGACCACCTCGGGGTGACGTATCCGGGCTTGATCGACAGTGGGCACGACATTCAGGTCGTGCACTCTGAGATCGATTTCCTGGCCCCGGTTCGCTGGCGTGACTCCGTGCGGGTTGCGGTGGCTTGCCAGCGAATCGGCTCGACGAGCTTCACACTCGATTTCAGCGTGCTGCGTCAGAACGACGATGTCGCCGAGCAGGCCGCCGTCCGCGGCCACAACGTCTACGTGGTGGTGTCCTCAGAAGACTGGGCCAAGCGTCCGATTCCCGACGAGCTGCGCGAAGCGTTAGGCAATCCGTTGCGGCGCTGAGCGGTACGGTCGTCAAATGGGCCACGATCATGATCACAAACGGGACCTTCCGCCGGGCATGGCCGAGCAACTCGACCTGGCCTATGCCGGAGTCGTGTCGTTCGGGCACCGTCCTTTCCTCACCGAAGTCGAGCAACTCGAGGCGTGGCGGCCCGATGTGGCGATCGTCGGGGCCCCGTTCGACATCGCGACAACCAATCGGCCCGGTGCCCGATTCGGTCCCCGCGCCATCCGCGCCACCGCATACGAACCCGGCACCTATCACCTTGACCTGGGTCTGGAGATCTTCGACTGGCTCGAGGTCGTCGACTTCGGCGACGCGTACTGCCCGCACGGCCAGACCGAGGTGTCCCACGCCAACATCCGCGAGCGCGTGCACACCCTCGCGTCGCGCGGCATCGTGCCGGTGATCCTTGGCGGTGACCATTCGATCACCTGGCCGGCGGCCACCGCCGTGGCCGATGTGCACGGCTACGGCAATGTCGGCATCGTGCACTTCGACGCCCACGCCGACACCGCCGACGAGATCGAGGGCAACCTGGCCAGCCACGGCACCCCGATGCGGCGCCTCATCGAGTCCGGCGCGGTGCCTGGGTCGCATTTCGTCCAGGTGGGCCTGCGCGGCTATTGGCCGCCGCAGGACACCTTCGAGTGGATGCTCGAGCAGAAGATGACCTGGCACACCATGCAGGAGATCTGGGAACGCGGCTTCAAGGACGTCATGCGTGACGCGGTCGCCGAAGCGCTGGCCAAGGCCGACAAGCTGTATGTCTCGGTCGACATCGATGTGCTTGACCCTGCTCACGCGCCGGGCACCGGAACGCCGGAGCCGGGCGGTATCACCAGCGCGGACCTGCTGCGCATGGTGCGGCAACTCTGCTACGAGCACGACGTCGCCGGCGTCGACGTGGTCGAGGTATCGCCCGCCTACGACCACGCCGAACTCACCGTCAACGCGGCGCACCGCGTGGTCTTCGAGGCGCTCGCCGGGATGGCCGCCCGCAGGCGCGATGCCGCCAACGCCAAACCCGGTCCGCCGGCCCGCTAGAAACATGGACCTGCTTGACCGGCTCCGGCTCGATGTTCCTGTCGCCCAGGCCGGCATGGGCGGTGGGCTGGCCGCCCACGAGTTGGCCACGGCTGTCGCCGCGGCGGGAGGTTTGGGCACGCTCGGACTGGCGCCCGCGGCCGCGCTGCGCGTAGCGATCCGTAATGTGCGCGACGGTGCGGCCGGCCGTGCCGTCGCGGTGAACTTGCTGATGCCCTTCGTCCGACGCGCACATGTCGACGTGTGCGTCGAAGAGCGAATCGACGTCGCGGTCATGGCCTTTGGCATCGATCGCGCCATGATCACACGGCTCACCGGAGGCGGGGTGATGGTGTTCGTCATGGTCGGCACCGACAGTGGGGCCCGGCAAGCGATCGATTGGGGTGCCGACGGGCTGATCGCCCAGGGATGTGAGGCGGGCGGCCACATCGCCGGTGACACTACGGCGTTGACGTTTCTGCCCCGAGCCATCGAGGCGGCCGGTGATCGGCCGGTGCTACTCGCGGGCGGCATCGCGAACGCGCAGGACACCCGCGCGGCGCTGGCGGCCGGTGCCGACGGTGTTGTCGCGGGGACGCGCTTCCTCTTGACGCATGAAGCGCGTGCCCATCCGGAGTACCAGCGCCGGATTCTGGCTGCCGACAAGACGTTTCGCACGACGCTGTTCGGACTCGGCTGGCCCGCTCCGCATCGCGTCGTTGCCAATGCCGCCACCCGGCGGTGGTGTCAGGACGACGGCCGCGCCAGGCTCGCACCGCGGATGATCAACGCAGGCAGTGCGATACTGGCCAAACTCCCCGACCAAGCCCAAGCGCCTCTTGTGCGCCTGCAGGGACCGCGCTTGCCCGTGTTCTCCCCGGTCGCCCCGACGGTGGGAATGCCCGATTCCACGGTCGACCGTGCAGCGCTGTACGCCGGTGAAACCGTGTTGCGGCTCACCTCTGTGATTTCGGCCCAACAGGCTGTTGCCGACCTCGCGCCCGGGTGAACAATGGAGTTATGTCCGGAACATTGTTCTTCGACGGAGCCTGCGGGATGTGTACCAGGTCGCGGGGTCTACTGCTGAAGTTGAACCGGACCGGTGAGCTACACACCGAGCCGCTGCAGGGCGCGGGGGCGGCCGACCGGCTGGGCATCTCGCCGTCGGAGCTTCTGGAATCGGTGCGCTGGCTGGATTCGTCGGGCGCGGTGTTCAGCGGCGCCGAGGCGGCCAACGCCGCGGTGTCCGTGGCGCTCGGTACCCGACTCCCGCTGATGATCTATCGCGTGCCAGGTATCCGGTCGCTCCAAGAAGCGGTGTATCGCTGGGTCGCCGACCATCGCTACCGCTTCCCAGGCGCCACTCCCTACTGCGAATCGCATCCGGTCGCCTGCTGAGGCCGCCGCTAGCGGCGCATCCTGCCGGTTCCCGGGGCGCGGGGCCGCATGATCAACGCGGCCACGTGGTACATGCACCGCGTCTGGCCACGGTTCGCGTAACCGTGCGGGGCGTCAGCGGCGAAGTACACCGAATCGCCTGCCGACAAAGTCAATTCGCGCTCGCCGACGGTCAGTGTCAACGTTCCCGACGCAACGACAACGAACTCGTGTGAACCCGCCGCGTACGCGGGAAAGGCGCCGGCATCACAGCCGGGTGGCAACGTGCTGCGAATCCACTCGAAGTTCACGCCGGGGACGACCGGCGTCAGGATCGTGCGCTGCCAGCCGCCGGGCTCGTCGATCTGGTCCTGGCCTGCCGCCCTGCGCACGATGACCCGCTCGACGTCGGGTTCGGCGACCAGGCTGGCCAGCGTGACGTCCAGCCCGCCCGCGATTCGGTCGAGCACCACCACCGTCGGCGCCTTCTCACCGCGCTCCACCGACGACAGCATGCTGACGCTGACATCGGACCGATCGGCCAGTTCCCGCAGGGTCAGCCCACGATCGCTGCGCAGCGTTTGCACCCGTTCACCCAACGATTCAAGATCCACGTATACTATAGTAGTGAATCTGTCCTCTATAGCGAAATAGTCGCGTGTCCTCCGCGGATATCGTCATCCGTCCCACCTCGCCGGACGACCTCGAAGCGATCGACGAGATCTACGCCCATTACGTGCGCACCGGTGTCGCCACCTTCGAGTTGACGTCACCTGATCCGTCCGAATGGCTGCAACGATTGCAGAATGTTGCCAGTCACGGATTGCCTTTTTTGACAGCCATTCTCGACGGCGAGGTCGCCGGATACGCGTACTGCACGCCGTGGAAGACCAGACCCGCCTACCGGCACACCGTCGAGGACTCCGTTTACGTCGCACCGCACGCCCTCGGTCGCGGCGTCGGCGGCCGGTTGCTTGGGGCGCTGCTCGAGGACTGCGCGCGATCAGGGGTTCGTGAGGTGATCGCCGTCATCGTCGATGCCGACGGGGCGGCCTCCCTTGCGCTGCACCGCAATCGAGGGTTCGTCGACGCCGGCCGGCTCAGCGCGGTCGGATACAAACACGGCCGATGGCTGGACACGCTCCTGTTGCAACGGAGCCTGGCAGGCCGATGAGGGCCCGGCGAGCCCGTCCGTTCTACGGCTGGCTGATGGTCAGCGGGCTCGGGGTGACCGAGCTGGTGTCTTGGGGCGTCCTGATCTACGCGTTCTCGGTGCTCGTCGTGCCGATGCGTGCTGAGCTCGGCTGGTCGATGGCCGCGCTCAACGCGGCGTACGCGACCGGAGTCGTCATCTCCGGAATTCTTGCCATCCCGGTAGGACAGGTGTTGCAGGCCCACGGGGCGCGCGGTGTGATGACCGTTGGCACGGTGGCCACCGTCGCCATGCTTGTGCTGTGGTCGACCGTCGACTCGGTGCCAATGTTCTTCTGCGTCTTCGCAATCGGCGGTCTCGCGATGGCCACCACCCTGTACGAACCCGTCTTCGCGGTTACCGCGGCCTGGTTCGATCGGCACCGGCCGGGCGCGGTGTTGGTGCTGACGGTGTTCGGCGGGCTCGCCAGCGCGGTGTTCGTGCCGCTGACCGCCGGACTGGTCACCTGGCTCGGCTGGCGCGATGCGCTGCTGATACTCGCGGCGATCGCTGCCCTGATCGGGTTGCCGGTACACGCTCTGCTGGTGCGGCGCAGGCCGGCGGACCTTGGCCTGCACCCTGACGGCGCGTCGCAACCTCCGCGCCCCGACGCCCGGCACGCCGTCGGTCGCACCGCAGATGTGCTGCGCAGCCGGTCGTTCCGGTGGATCACGCTGTGCCTGGTGATGAGTACCGGTGCCAAGTTCGCCGTCAGCGTGGTGCTGGTCGCGTATTTGACCGATCACGGCTACTCGTTGACATTCGCGGCACTCGCCGCGGGCGGCGTAGGGGTGTTCCAGGTTGGCGGCCGGCTGTTGGTGACCGCCTTGCGAGCACGGCTACCCCAGCACCGGATCACCGCGTTGATCTTCGTGGGCCAGGGAGTGGCGATCTCATTGCTGTTGTTTGCGAACGGAACAGGGCCGGTGGCTACCGGGCTGCTCGTGGTGTTCGTTGTGCTGTTCGGTCTCGGCTTCGGCCTAGAGGCACTGCTGCGCGGCACTCTGGTGCCCGAGTATTACGGCCCCGCGAACTATCCGCGCATCAACGGCGTGCTCGGTGCTTTCGTCGTCGGCGCGCGTGCGGTGGGTCCACTGCTTGCCGGGATCGCCGCCAGCGCCTTCGGCGGCTACGAATGGGTGTTCGTTGCGGGAGCGCTGCTGTGTGGTGCCAGTGCGCTAACGCTGGTGCTGGCGAATCGCAGTCGTGGCGAGGAGATTTCGAACACCGCGCTGGGCTAGCGGCCTGCGATGCCGTTGATCAACCGGTCGCAGACGGCGTCCATCTCGCGGCGCGCCTGATCGCGATCACTTGCCCGCGACACGAACAACGCGGCCTCGTCGAGGGCGCCGAGGAGCACATGGGCGGTCGGGCGCACTGGTTGTTCGGCCACCACGCCCTCGGCGATGGCGTGTGTGAGCATGCCCTCGATCACCCCGAGGCCGTACTTCATTCCAACCGCGCGCCATTGATCCCAGCCCAGCACGGCAGGGGCATCGATGAGGACGATCTGCTGCACGTCGGGTGCCGAGCACAGATCGAGGAACAACCGGGCCCCCGCCCGCATGGCCTCCAGCGGATCCGGCGGCTCGGCCACCATGATCTGCTGGGCGATGTCGGCTACCAGATCGCGCTCGACGTCCTCGTATACGGCCGCGAACAGCCCTGCCTTGTCGTCGAACTGGTGATACAGGGCTCCGCGCGTCACACCGGCAGCCTTGACGATCGCCTCGGTGGAGACGTCAGCAAAGCCCTTGTCGGCAAACAGCTTTCGCGCAGCACCGACCAGCAGCGCCCGGGTGGCAGCCGTGCGCTCGGCCTGGGTGCGCCGCGGCGCGGGTTCGGCGTTCAACACATCATTGACTTTCATACAGGCTGCACGTAACTTCCATACTAAGTGTTTGTAAGTCTCAACGGAAGGATAGCGAACATGCCACAGGTTGCGCTGGAGCAGGCGACGATCGACTACGACGTGTTGGGTCCCGAGGACTCGGCGCATCCGCCCGTGGTGTTCGTGCACGGCATCCTCGTCGACAACCGCCTGTGGACGCGGGTGGCCGAAGGCCTCGCGCGGCAGGGTTTTCGCTGCTACTTGCCGAACTGGCCGCTCGGCTCGCACACCATTCCCGTGAACGACGGAGCCGACCTGTCGCCGGTTGGCGTGGCGACCATGGTCCGCGACTTCATCGATGCCCTCGGCCTTTCGGATGCCACGCTGGTTGGCAACGACACGGGCGGCGGGCTGTGCCAGTTGCTGGTAGACGCCTCTCCTGAGCACGTCGGCCGGCTGGTACTGACCAACTGCGATGCATTCGACAAGTTTCCGCCGTTCCCGTTCACCCTGGTGTTCGCGCTCCTGCGCGGGCCGATCACGATCAAGGTGCTGTTCGAGCAGATGCGACTCAAAGCGCTGCGCCATTCCCCGCTTGGCTTCGGGCTGCTGGTTCATCCCGACCCGCAACTGACGGACTCGTGGCTGGATCCCGCCCGCAACGATGTGCGGATCCGCCGTGACCTCGCAAGGCTGCTGCGAAATGTCGCCAAGACCGACCTGACGGACACCTCGACGCGACTGCCCCGCTTCACCAAGCCGGTCACCCTCGTCTGGGGTCAGCGCGACCGCGCCTTCACACCTGCACTGGGCAGGCGGCTGGCGGCACTGTTCCCCAACTCCACGTTGATCGAAGTGCCCGACGCGAGAACGTTTGTGTCGCTTGACAAGCCAAATGCCGTGATCGATGCGGTCGCGGCGGTTTCGGCGACCAAAATCACCTAGCTCTTGACGAGCGTGAACTGGCAGATGTCGGTGTAGCCCTCGCGGAAAAGGTCGGCGCACCCCGTCAGGTACTTCATGTACCGGTCGTAAACCTCTTGCGACTGGATCGCGAGGGCCTCGTCCTTGCGGGACTCGAGGGCCTCGGCCCAGATGTCCAGGGTTTTGGCGTAATGCAGGCGCAGCCGCTGCGCGCGCGTGAGCCGGAAACCGGCCTCGGCGGCGTGGCCCTCGAGCTGGGAGGGCTTCGGCAGGTCACCGCCGGGGAAGATCTCGTCCATGATGAACTTCGAGAATCGGACGATCCGCATGGTCAGCTTCAGGCCCTGAGCCACGAACTCCTCGTCCTCGGGCTTGATGATGGTGTGCACCATCATCACCCCATCGGCGGGTAGCACGGCGTAGGCCTTCTTGAAGAAGTCGTCGTAGCGGTCGCGGCCGAAGTGCTCGAATGCGCCGATCGAGACAATGCGGTCAACCGGCTCGTCGAACTGCTCCCAACCCTGCAGCAACACCCGTTTGGTGCGCGTGCTTGGCGATGCGGCGAACACCTTCTCGACGTGCGCCTTCTGGTTCTCGCTCAACGTGAGGCCGATGACGTTCACGTCGTACTTCTCCAGAGCACGGTTGAGCGTCGCGCCCCAGCCGCAGCCGATGTCGAGCAGCGTCATCCCAGGCTTCAGATCCAGCTTTCCGAGCGACAGATCGATCTTGGCGATCTGGGCTTCTTCGAGCGTCATGTCGTCGCGTTCGAAGTAGGCGCAGCTGTACGTCTGCGTGCGGTCCAGAAAGAGCCGGAAGAACTCGTCGGACAGGTCGTAATGCGACTGCACGTTCTCGAAGTGCGGCTCGAGGTCCTGGGTGTCGCTCGTGGTTTCTGGCAAGGTGAAAGCCTTTGACGTTTAGGTTATTGGTCTGGTCCGAAGGCTCCTCGCTGTTCGAGAGCCTTCCCCCGTCGTGGGAAGTTTACGCACAGTTTCCAAGAGAAGCTGTGACCGGTTAATAACACAATGACGCTTGCTCGCCTCGGCCTGGCAAAACCGGGTCACGCCGACGTTCGTGCAAATTAAGTAGTTGACATCGTCAAGTAACTAATTGACGATGTCAACTATGGCCAACGTCGTCGACGATGTGCGCGGATTCAACCGCTTCTACACACGTGTTCTCGGCCTGTTGCGACCGGACCTGGCAGGTTCGCCGTTCGGACTCGCCGAGGCGCGGGTGCTGTTCGAGTTGGCCCATCGCGGGGATGTCGCGGTTTCTGAGCTACGTCACGAACTCGGTCTCGACGCCGGATACCTCAGCCGCATCCTCTCGGGGTTCACCGCGTCTGGGTTGGTGACGCGGGGGCAGTCGGCTTCCGACGGCCGTCGACAGGTGGTGGCGCTCACGGCGGACGGCCGGGCAGCTTTCGCGGACCTCGACCGGATGCAGGTGGCCGCGATTGACGCGTTGCTCGCGCCTCTAGACGAGACGCAACGCTCGCAGCTGGTCGCGGCGATGGGCCGGATCCGCGGGCTGCTCGACGGTCCACCGCGCCGGCCCCTTCTGGTCATCCGCGCGCCCGGGCCGGGTGACCTCGGGTGGGTCGTCGAGCGGCATGGCGCCCGCTATGCCGCCGACCACGGCTGGGATGCAAGCTTCGAGGCCCTCGTCGTGCGCGTCGTCGCCGACTTCGCCGAGCGAAGCGACAGCAACCGCGAAGCGGCGTGGATCGCCGAGCTGGACGGCGAACGGGTCGGTTGTGTGTTCTGCACCGCGTCAGACACCGCTGGCACCGCGCAACTGCGCCTGCTCCTTGTCGAGCCGTCGGCGCGCGGATTCGGCGTCGGCACCCGACTGGTTGACGAGTGCCTGCGATTCGCCAAGCGATCGGGCTACTCGCGGATCATGCTCTGGACCAACGACGTGCTCGTCGCCGCACGCCGCATCTACGAGCGTGCCGGTTTTCAGCGTGATCGTCGCGAGAAGCACCGTAGCTTCGGCCACGATCTCGTCGGCGAGTACTGGTCGATGGACCTGTGAGGGCTAGGCCGTCGGCGCCGCCCCCAGCACCCGCTGGATGTCGGGTTTCATCGCCTGCAGCTGGCCTCCCCAGTAGCCCCAGCTGTGCGTGCCGTTGGCCGGGAAGTTGAACACGCCGTTCCTGCCGCCCGCGGCCTGATAGTCGGCCTGGAAGTCCTTGTTGGTGCGGATCGTCAGGCCCTCGAGGAACTGTGCGGGGATCTGCGCGTTGCCAAGCCCGGCGTCCAGGTCTGTGGGGTTGCCGTTGCCGCTGTACACCCAGATGCGGGTGCCGTTGGCGACCAGACTGCCAATCTGCAGCGTGGGATCGTTGCGCTGCCACGCGCCGCCGCCGTAGGCGCCCCACATGTCGAGTGCGTTGAACCCGCCCGCGTCGGCCATCGCGATACCGACCAGCACCGGCCACAGGCCCGCGGAGAGGTTAAGGAATCCCGATAGGGCGCCGGCGTAGACGAACTGCCCCGGATGGTAGGCCGCCAGAATCAGCGCAGCGCTGCCCGACATCGAAAGGCCAACCACGGCGTTGCCACTCGGACTGACGCCCTTGTTCGCCGACAGCCACGCCGGCAGCTCCGACGTCAGGAACGTTTCCCATTTGTAGGTCTGTGTCTGGCCGTTGCCAACCGCTGGGCGATACCAGTCGGTGTAGAAGCTGGACATGCCGCCGACGGGCATGACCACCGATAGCCCGGAGCCATCGAACAATCCGAACGCGCCCGTCTCGATGTCCCAGCCGTTTCGGTCGTCGCGCGCCCGTAGGCCGTCGAGCAGATAGACCGCATGGGGGCCGCCGCCCTGGAATTGGACGGTGATGTCGCGACCCATCGACGGCGACGGCACGGAAAGAACTTCGACCGCCGCGCTTGCGACAGGTGTGCCTGCTGTGACTCCGATCAAGCCGGGCAGCACCGCTGCCGCGACCATTGCCGCCGAGAACCGGCGAACCCATTTCTTGATTGCCTGGTGAGAAGTGTTCATAGTCCTTCATCCGGTCATCCCGACCCGATAACGGGTTAATCGTCAGCGACGAACCGGTAGTTACACCTCGATGCGTAGCGCGACAAGAGGACAATCGGGCTGAGGGCGAGAGTTCTCGAAGGGCCGAGGCAGCAGCGTGAGGAGCGGACGATGAAGGCCAAAGTGGGCGACTTCCTCGAGATCAAAGGGACCACCGTCGAACGGCATGATCAGCGGGGTGTGATCACCGAAGTCCGCTCTGCCGATGGTTCGCCGCCATACGTGGTGCGATGGCTGGGCAGCGACCACGTCGCCACAGTGTTTCCGGGCCCGGACGCTGTGGTCGTCACCGAGCAAGAGGCGGCGGACGAGAGGGCGCGGGACCGGTAGTCGTCGCCCGTGAAACGGCGTCAGCTGAGGTTTCGCTCGGCCGACACGTAGTACTCCGCGATCGCCGCAGCCACGATCGCCGCGCCCTGCTCATCGCTGGTGCCAGTGCCACGGAACGTCTCGACGGCACCCTGCGATTCCCACCGCTCGAAGATGTTGATCCGGCCGGGATCGATGATGTCCGCCGACAGCGAGAAGTCCAGGCAGCCGGGCGCGCGGCGGGCCTGGCGCACCACGTCGACGCATCCGGATAGGTAGTCGTCGCGCTGAGTGGGGTCGACGACGAGGTGTCCTGCCACGATGACCACGAGTTACTCCTTTGCGTACTGCGGTGTAGTAGAGAGGGTGGATGAACCTGCGAGAGGCCCACGACGCCGTCGGCACGGTTGTGCCCGATGCCGACCCGTCGCGCGTGTACGGGGAACCATACGAAACCGCCGACGGCGCAACGGTGATTACCGTCGCCAAGGTGCGCGGGACGCGGGCCAAACCCATCGGCGTCTTCGTGGTCAAGGACGGCAACGTCAGGTGGAGCGCCGCTGTCGACGGCGAACGGGTCGCCATGATGGGCATATTCGTCGGGCTTGTGTCGGCGACGCTCGCCGGCGTCGCTATGGTTCGTCGCCCGCCGTGGCCCGATCTGAAGGGCGACATCTCGCGTTGGCGCTAGCTTTTGTCAACCACGCCGCGGCCACGAGTAACAGCGCCAGCACCACCAACCAGGGCCATGCCCCGTGCCGATGGACCCAGCCCGCGATCGTGCCCTGCAGGCGGCCTGCCGCGGCGATCACCGAGTCGTCGGGACTGCCGTTGGCGGTGAACAGCCGGACCTCGTAGAGACCGTAGTAAGCGACGTAGAGGCCGACCGCCAAAAGCAAGAGTCCGCTGATTCGGTTGACGTACGGGATGATTCGGCGCAACCGGTCGGCAACGGCCGCGCTCGACAATGCCGCCCCGACCGCGAGCACACCGACCACCAGAGTGAACCCGGCCGCGTAGGCGAGATAGACCATCAGCGCATGCAGGACCGAATCGCTGCGAAGGCCAGCGCCGGTGACCGCTAAGAATGGCGCGATCGTGCACGACAGCGACGCGACGGCGTAGCTGATGCCATAGCCGAACATCGAACCAAGCCGCGCGGTCGGAGCCCACTGCGATTTGCGGATCATCCGCGCGCTCAGCTCCCGTCCCAGCAGTAGCCAAATACCAAGGACTGCAAGGACTATGCCGATCACGATGGTGGCGAACGGTAGATAGCGTTGCACCGTAGCGGCCGCCGAGACCGTCAGCAGCCCGAAGGCGCCGAACACCGTGGCGAAGCCCGCCGCCATCGCCGCCGTCGCCGCAAGCGCCCGGCCCAACGCGGCACCCGCACCAGTCCCCTCGCCGCGCACCACCAGCGCCAGATACGCAGGCAGCATCGCGAAGCCGCACGGGTTCAGCGCCGCGACAAGGCCGGCGCCGAACGCCAAGCCCACCGCGTCCTGATCCATCGGGTGCAGCGACTAGGTCAGCGCCGCCACCCGATCGGACAGCTCCTGCTGCGCCATGGCCGACGTCGGATTGTTCACGAATGACGATGAGCCGTCGGCGCGATAGAACACGTACGCGGGCTGCCACGGGACGTTGTAGCGGGCCCAGATCGACCCGTCGGCGTCGTTGAGGTTCGTGAAGTTGAGGTTGTACTTCGACACGAAGTTCTGCATCGCGGGCACATCGGAGCGGGCCGCGACGCCGACGAAGGTCACGTCGGGGTTCGCGGCCGCGACCTGGCTGACGCTGGGCGCCTCTGCGTTGCAGAACGGGCACCACGGCGTCCAGAACCACAGCACGGCCGGCTTGCCCACCAGGCTCGACCCGTTGAACGGCGCTCCGGTCAGCGTCGTCCCGCTGAAACCCAAGCGATCGTCGGCGAGCGCCGTCGGCGGACTCACAAGGACGAGCACGAGCCCGGCGGCCACCATGCCGAAGACGAAAGACCTGATCGTGCGTAAGAACCGAATACCCATCGCGCTCCCCTTAGCTCAAACCGCACCGGGTGAATGGCCGTAGCCTCACACTCCTAAACACGATGGCGTGGCGCGCCGAGTTCACCGTCCTCCCCCGCGGGGCCACGCCGGTCAGTTCTGCCGCGGAACCAGCTCCGCCACAAACCGATCGACGAACGCATCGATGGGTTGGTTGCCGATGGGGCGGATGACGAACTTGGTCAGCCCAGCCGCCAGGTAGGCGTCGAGCTGATCGTGAAGTTGGGGCCAGTCGGCAGCGAACAGATCGGCAGGCTCCAGGTCGGGCCTGCGGCTCTTGATCACTGCAGGCAAATGTGACGGCAGCTTGCCGTCGCCGACGGCGAGGTTGATGCCGAAATGGTCGGCTTCGATCTCGCGGCCCGCGTCGGCGGCGGCCTGCTGGATCTGCTCCCGGCCGCGGCGGGCCTCGTCCGGGGTGACAAAGCTGCCGAGCCATCCGTCGCCGAGTTGTCCGATCCGGCGAAATGCCGCGGGTACGGACCCGCCGAGCCAGATATCGAGCGGCTTCGTCGGACGCATCGCGGTGACTGCGGCGACGCCTTCGGCGCTGAGTGCGAAGTAGTCGCCCTCGTACGGGATATCATCCTGCGCCAGAACGGATCTCAGCATCGACAGCGACTCGTCGAAGATGGCGGCGCGCTCTCCGTCTGGTACCACGAACAGCTCACGTTCCGCGGGAATCGCCGAGCGCAGACCGAACACGGGCAGCACTCGTTTGGGCGCAAGGCCCGCCAATGACGCCAGCTGCTTGGCGACCAGAACGGGATGGCGGCCAGGAAGAACCGCGACCGAGGTGCCGACCTTCAGATTGGTCGTCCTTGACAGCGCATGAGCCATGCCGATGAAGGGATCGACCGCCCTTGAGTACACGAGTTCGGAGAGCCACAGCGAATCAACGCCGGTCGCCTCAAGGTGGTCGACGATCGCCGAAAGCTGTTCCGGCCCGGTATCGGCGCCAAGTCCGACGCCGAACCGAATCTTCACGCGCACCTGCTGGCCACTGGTCAATGCTACGGAAAACCCCGTCCCGGCCCCTTGTGCGCGCTTTCGGCAGAGGCCAAAGTGAGAAAATGACGGAACCGTGGATCCGGGGATGCCTCGTCCAGCGGATCATGTTTCGCGACGGTCTGGTGCTGAGCCTGGACGACAACGAACTCGTCATCTCCGTGCCGTTCTACCTGACGCTGCCCGCCACCGGAAGCGACGTTGAAGAGGCGGTGCTCATCGACCCCAAGGCGGTCAGAGGCGAGGAGCAACCGCTGTTCGACTTCGCGGGATCGACCTGCAGCCATGCCAGTTGGGACGAGGACGGCAGTCTGCACCTGCGGTTCTCGGACGGGCACGAGATACACGCCCACAGCGACGATCAGCACACCGCATGGCAGCTCTATGGCAAGCACCACGGCTATGCGACCTGTTTGGCCCACGGCCGGATCCGCGTCGTCCGCCATGACCTGCCCGAGGACGAGTCGGCCGAGCCCTAAGGGAGGATGTCCACCATGGACGGTTCGGTGACAGTGTCGATGGCGGCTCCTGCGGACACCATCTGGGAGCTGATCGCCGATGTCCGCAACACCGGCAAGTTCTCCCCTGAGGTGATGGAGGCCGAATGGCTTGACGGTGCCACCGGCCCCGCCCTCGGCGTGAAGTTCCGCGGGCACGTCAAGCGCAACGAGATCGGGCCGGTCTACTGGACGACGTGCAAGGTCACCGCCTGCGAGCCGGGACGCGAGTTCGGCTTCGCGGTGTTGCTCGGCGACAAGGCCGTCAACAACTGGCACTACCGGCTGACGCCGACCGAGGGCGGCACCGACGTCACCGAGTCGTTCCGAACCGACGACTCATTGCCGATGCAGCTCTTCGGGCTGTTGGGTGGTCAACTGCGACGCCGGCGAAACATCCGGGACATGCGCAAGACGCTCGAGCGGATCAAGGCCGTCGTCGAGGCGGACGGCGCTTAGCCGAAGCCGATTCCGAAGATCGGAATCCACAGCCCAAACAGCCAGATGCCCCACTGCCGGAAACCGTCATCCCATACCGGATTGACGTCGTAGCCCCAGTAGTTGAACGGCCGCGGCGGACCGCCAGCCCACTGATACGGCGGCGGCGGACCCCAGCCCCACGGCGGCGGGCCCTTGTTGTCGTCCCACCATTCGTGTCTGTTGTTCGCCCACCACGGGCCCTTGTCGAAACCGAAGTCTCCGCGCTTGAAGTCCGGTCCGTTGCCGCGGCCATTGCCGTTGCCATTGCCGTTGTCGCACCACGGTTTGCACCAATCGTCGCCGCCATGGCCCGGCTTGAGTGGTACAGGCGCGGCGGGGGTGGCAGAGGCCACCGCCCCTCCTGGCGCCACGACACCAAATCCAAGAGCACCGACAATCATGGCGGCGGACGCAACCTTCGCCAGCCTCATCAATTAACTCCCTAATCCTGCGGACCCGACGTCAAATCCGACGCTGGGCTCGCTACTCATTCCCTAGCTAACACCGTGTATATCGCCATCGGCGGCGGGGGCCGTTACAAGATGTATACCGTTGGCGGGCAATCGAATCGCGGGCAAAACATGGCCGATACCGGCGTTGTTTTGCGGTGGCTACATGGTGCGCAGGCGGCGTATCCGATCGTTGATTGCCCTGCGGGAAACGTCGGCCCCGCTGGCCAATCCTTCGAACGCGTGCGGACAGCCCGGGTGCAGGTGCAGTTCGGTCGGCACCCCAGCATCCGCGAGGCGCCGTGCGTAGGCGATGTCCTCATCGCGGAAGATGTCGAGGTCACCGGTGTCGAGGTAGGTCGGAGGGAGCCGGGTGAGATCGTCCGCCCGCGCCGGCGCCGCGTACTGCGACACCCGGTCCGTCCCTGCGCTGTCACCAAGTAGCGCGCCCCATCCGGTGATGTTGTCGTCGTACGTCCAGGTCAAGAACGGAAGCAGGTGCGGATCGGGTGTCGTCGTGCGGTCGTCGAGCATCGGGTAGATCAGCACCTGCTGGGCGACCGCCGGGCCGCCGCGGTCACGTGCCATCAGGCAAACACCGGCTGCCAACCCGCCGCCCGCGCTGTCGCCCATCACCGCTATCCGGGCGGGATCGGCGCCGAGCGCGGAGGCGTTCCCGGCGAGCCAGTGCAATGCGGCGTAGCAGTCCTCGACGGGCGTAGGGTGCGGATGCTCGGGCGCGACTCGGTAGTCGACGACGAGCATCGGCACGCCGGAGTTCGCGACGTAGTCGCGCACCGCGACGTCGTACATCGCACCGATGTGCTCGAGGCCGAAGATCATGCCTCCGCCGTGCAGATACAGAACGGCGCTGCCAGGGGCCGCCGGCAGGTGGTACCAGCGGGCGTCGAGCGGTGTGCCGTCGGCGGCGGGCACCGTGTGGCGCTCGACCAGCACGCCTGGCGCCGGTGTGCGTTTGGCGGCCACGTGGTCGAACATCCGGTGGCCGTTGATTCTTCGCGCCTGCACGTCGCCGATCGGTGGCTGCTCGACTTCGCCGACGGCCGCCAGAAGTGGGGCAAGTTCCGCGAGCACCTGAGGGTCGATCGCCAGTGCCATAACCCGACAGTAACGTGGGCGCGCGTGACCATGGCCCAGCTGGATACGGCAACAGGAAGGCATATCGCCCCGTTCGCCGCGGGCGTGGTGCTGCCGATCGCCGGCGTCGTCGCTCTTTTGCACTGCGCTGCAAGCGCATTCGGTGGGTACTGGTTCGACGAGGTCTACATGCTGGCCATCGGTCGTTACCACCTCGAATGGGGCTCGGCCGATCAGCCGCCGATGGCGCCCGCGCTGGCGGCGTTGATGGACGCGATCGCCCCCGGCTCACTCGTTGCGCTGCGTTTGCCTGCGGTGCTCGCGACCGCGGGCGCCGTCGTGGTCGCCGGTCTCATCGCCCGTGAGCTCGGATGCGATCGTCGCGCGCAGGGCTTGACCGCGGCGGCGCAAGCCACCGCGCTGTGGACCACGCTCGCCGGTCACTGGCTGACTCCTTACACCCTCGAACCGGTGCAGTGGCTGCTGCTGATCTGGTTGCTGGTCCGGTGGGTTCGGCTTCGCGACGACCGCCTGCTGCTGGTCCTCGGCGTCGTCGCCGGGGTAGCCGCGCTGACGAAGTTTCAGGTCCTGCTTCTGTGTCTGGTGTTGGTCGTGGCGGTGGCCGCGGTCGGTCCGCGCGCGTTGTTGCGGCGGCCGCTGCTGTGGGTGGGGGCCGGTATCGGCGCAGCGCTGGCGGCACCGACGTTGGTGTGGCAATACATGCACGATTGGCCGCAGCTGCGGATGGCGCCGGTGGTCGCGGGCGAGGCAGAGGCGCTCTACGGCGGGCGTTCCGGCATCGCGGTGCAGCTGATCGTGTTCGCGGGTGTCGCCGGTGTCGCACTTATGATCTATGGCCTGTGGCTGCTGTTCCGCCGCGATGAGCTTCGTGAATACCGCTTCCTCGGGGTTGCGTTCGTCGTGTTGTACCTACTGTTTTTGGCCACCGCGGGTCGTCCCTACTACGTGGTCGGGCTGTACGCGCCGATGGTGGCGGCCGGCTGTTTGGGCATGCAGAGGCGCCGCGAGTCGGACCCGACGCGGCGGCGGTGGTTGGTGTGGCCCGTCTTTCTGCTCAGTGCGGCGCTTGCCATCGGGGTACTGATCCTGTCCGCGTCGATCGTGCGCTCCGACGTCGGCGAGCAGATCGCGCGGCGAACCGCGGATGCCTATCACGCGTTGCCTGCCGACCAGCGCGAGCGGACCGTCGTAATGAGCAATTCCTACATCGTCGCCGCCTACATGGACGGGTACTCGAAGCGCTACCACCTGCCAGAGGCGTACAGCACCAACCGCAGCTACGGGTACTTCGCGCCGCCGTCGGCCGGCCATGACACCGTGCTGTACGTCGGCCCCGACGCCGACCAGTTGCGGCCGTACTTCACTTCCGTCCGCACCGTCGGCGACATCGGCGACGACCTGCACGCGTATTTGCTGACGGGACAACGGCAGTCGTGGGACGAGATCTGGCCGCGGATGCGCACCCTGACGGTGTCCTGAATCGGCTCCGGCATGCCGTGCGGTTTGGTAGAACAGGTTCTAGTTTCACCAGCGAACGAAGGAGTCGCCAATGGGCCAGTTCTCACGCGAAGAGATCGAGGAGACGTTCCAGCGTCACCAGGATCTGGTGGTCGAAATCGGTAAGTCGTGGGATTGGTCCCGGTACGGCGAGCTCTTCACCGAGGACGCGACCTACACCGAACACCTCTACGGAAAGATGGCGGGCCGCCAGCAGATCAGCGAGTGGATCGCCTCGACCATGAACGTGTTTCCCGGCAGCGAGATGCCGTTCTATCCCGTGACGTGGTACTCGATCGACCTCGAAAAGGGTTGGGTGTTCAGCGAGATCATGAACCGGATGAAGGATCCCGGTGACGGCAGCATCCACGAAGCGCCGTGCATCACCATCCTGCGGTACGGCGGTGGTGGGCAGTGGAGCAACGAAGAGGACGCCTACAACCCGATGAACTTCATGCCGATGGTCCAGGAGTACATCCAGCGCTGCCACAAGCTGGGTACGATCTCCGACGACGCCAAGGCATTCGCCAAGAACATGAAATGGGAACTGGCGTAATGGGACAGTGGTCACGCGAGGAACTCGAAGAGGCGTGGGCTCGCTACCAGGAGAAGGTGGTCGAGGTCGGCAAGACGTGGGACTGGGCCGGCTACGCCAACGTGTTCACCGAGGATGCGACCTACCATGAGCACGCGTTGGGTGACATGAAAGGCCGCGACGCGATCCGCGACTGGATCGTTTCGCAGATGAACATCTTTCCTGGTAACGAGATGCCCGTTTATCCGGTGCCGTGGTACTCGATCGATGTCGAGAAGGGCTGGGTCATCTTCAAGAACGTGAACACCATGAAAGATCCCGGTGACGGCAGTGTCCATGGGGCGGAGGTCATCACGGTTCTGCACTACGCCGGTGATGACAAGTGGAGCTACGAAGAGGACGCCTACAATCCGATGAATTTTCTGATGATGATTCAGGCGTACATTCAGCGCTGCCACGAACTCGGCACGATCTCCGACGACGCCAATACATTCGCCAAGAACATGAATTGGGAACTGGCTTAACGGAATACGAAGTCGCTGGGGTCAGGTTCGCGGGTCCACGTCCAGTAGTCGACCAACCGCCACGGGCTCAGGCCGTACACCTCGCCGAACTTGTTCTTGTAGAACGAATGCTTGATCGAGGGTTGCGACCACACCATGGTGCGCATCTCGGCCTGAGTTCGTTCGGTCCAGTCGGTGGTCTTCTCGTCGGTCGGCTCCATCGACTCATGTCCCCCGGCGATGAGCAGTTCCAAACACTCTGTGATGTAGCGCATTTGGCATTCCGAATGAAAGATCAGGCTCCCACCGCTGGCAAGATTGGTGCCGGGGCCGTACATGCAGAAGAAGTTCGGGTAGCCGGGAATTGTGATGCCGAGGTAGGCCGTCGGGCGCTCGCCCCATCTTTCGCTGAGTGTCTCCCCGTTGCGGCCGCGAATCGTCATCGGCCACAACAACTTCGTCGCGTGAAATCCGGTGGCGTAAACGATGACGTCGGCCGGATAACGTTTGCCGTCCTCGGCCACCACCGCGCCGGATTCGATCCGGTGGATGCTTGTTCGCACCAGCTCGACGTTCTCCCGGGTCAGTGTTTTCAGCCAGCTGCCGTTGTCCTGCAGGGTGCGCTTGCCGGTTGCCGGGTAGTCGGGCACCACCTTGGCCAGCAGGTCGGCGTCGTCGCCGACCTGGCTGCTGATCCACTCGGTGAACATGAGCCGGGTGATCTCGTTGATCTCGCTGACGGCCTTCTGCTGGTCGGGGTAGTCGGCGTCGACGCGGGCCGCCGCCAGGCCCTTGTCGCAGCCGGGCCAGAACAGCAGGAACCGGTACCACCTGCCGTAGAACGGCAGGTGTCGCAGCGCCCACTGCACGCCGGGGCCGACTTCGGCGTGGTAGTTGGGATTCGGGAACATCCACTGCGCGGTGCGCTGAAAGACGGTCAATCGGTCGACGTCCTCGGCGATGGCCGGTGCGATCTGGAAGCCGCTGGCGCCGGCGCCGATCATCGCCACCCGCTTGCCGCGCAGGTCCACCGAGTGGTCCCAGTCGGCGGAGTGAAACGCGGGCCCGGTGAAGGTGTCCTGCCCGTCGATGGCCGGCACGTGCGGGCGGTTGAGCTGGCCGACAGCGCTGATCAGGGCCCTGGCCGTCAGCGTCGTCATCCCCCCGTCATGGCCACGGGCCGCGACCGTCCAGGTGCCGGTGGCGTCATCCCATGCGGCCTCGGTGACCTCGGTACCGAAGCGCACATGCTCGCCGACGTCATGGCGGTCCATCACGCCCTGGAAGTAGGACTGCAACTCGGGCTGCTCGGCGAAGTAGTGCGTCCACTGATCCGTCGGCTCGAAGCTGTAGCAATAGAAGTGATTGCCCACGTCGACCCGAGCGCCGGGATAGGTGTTCTGCCACCATGTTCCGCCGACGCCTGCGTTCTTCTCCAGGATCGTGAACGGGATACCCGCCTCCTTGAGCCGGATCCCAGCCAGCAGCCCCGACTCGCCGCAGCCGATGACGACCACCGGAAAGTTGGCAGGGGTGGCGCGTGCCGCGCGGGCGTCCCGCCCGTCGAGCTCCATTTCCTCGAGAAGCATTGGCACGTACTCCCCTGGCACCGGCTCGCAGACCAGCCACTGCATCATCTCCTGCAGGAGCTCGCCGCCGATCGGCTCCGGTTCCGGGCACCCGCGGTCGCGGTAGTCGGCGATCACCTCCAGCGCGATCTTGCGCGCCGCGGCCTTGTCCTCCTCGGACATGTAGCCCTGTACCTCGTTGAGGAACAGCCCGGCGGGCTTGAGCTCACCGCGGATCAGCTCGGCATCCCCCGACATGTGGACCAGCGACAACATCAACGTCGGGATGCTGACGTCGAGCAGCGCCTCGGCGATGTCGTGATCCGGCGTCGTAAACGGTTGTCCGGCATGTGGGTTACGCACCTCTAGGTGCTACCACGGACCCCTCGCGAGCAGACGCAAAAGTGCCTGAAATGGCCCGGTTTTGGTCACTTTTGCGTCTGCTCGGCGGAAGAACGGCCTACCCTCGGGCGGGTGGGTATTGCGACTCGGGTGAACGGGACCCCTCCCCCTGAGGTGCCGCTGTCAGAGATCAACCTCGGTTCGTGGGACTTCTGGGGTCTCGACGACGACATCCGGGACGGCACCTTCGCCACGCTGCGCAGGGAGGCGCCCGTCTCGTTTCACCCGTCGTTCGTCGCCGAGGGCTTCTCCGCGGCGGCCGGCCATTGGGCGCTCACCCGCTACGACGACGTGTTCTACGCCAGCCGTCATCCGGACATGTTCAGTTCGGCGCAGGGCATCACGATCGGCGACCAGAATCCAGAACTCGCCGAGTACTTCGGTTCCATGATCTCAATGGACGACCCTCGGCACACCCGGCTGCGCAACATCGTCCGCAGTGCATTCACCCCCCGCGTGCTCGCACTCATCGAGGATTCGGTGCGCGACCGCGCCCGGCGGCTCGTGGCGGCGATGATCGCCGACCACCCGGACGGCACCGGCGAACTGGTCACCGAGTTCTCCGGTCCGTTTCCCCTGCAGATCATCTGCGACATGATGGGCATCCCCGACGAGGACCATCTGCGAATCTTCCACTGGACCAACGTGATCCTCGGTTTCGGGGACCCCGATATCGCTACGGACTTCGATGAGTTCTTCAAGGTGTCGATGGACATCGGCGCCTACGCGAGCGCCATGGCGGAGGACCGCCGCGCCCGCCCCGGCGACGACCTGACGACCGCCCTGGTGCAGGCCGAGGTCGACGGCGAACGACTGACCTCCGCCGAGGTAGCGTCGTTCTTCATCCTGCTGGTGGTCGCGGGCAACGAGACCACCCGCAATGCGATCAGCCAGGGTGTACTGGCGCTGAGCCGTTACCCCGAGCAGCGCGACGCGTGGTGGGACAGCTATGACGAGATCGCGCCGACGGCGGTCGAGGAGATCGTGCGCTGGGCGTCACCGGTGGTGTACATGCGACGCACCGCGACCTGCGACATGGAGCTGAACGGCATGCAGATCGCCGCCGGTGACAAACTCACACTGTGGTACGGCTCCGCCAACCGCGACGAGGCCAAGTTCGAGAACCCGTGGATGTTCGACGTGCGCAGGCACCCCAATCCGCATGTCGGCTTCGGTGGCGGCGGCGCACACTTCTGCCTCGGCGCGAACCTGGCCCGCAGGGAGATCACCGTCGCTTTCGAGGAGCTACACCGCCAGATACCGGACATCTCGGCGACCGAGGAACCCGATCGGCTGCAGTCGGCGTTCATTCACGGCATCAAGCGGCTACCGGTGTCCTGGACACCACCGCGCTGAGCTCGTCACGGGTCGGGCCTGCCGGAATGGAGGGCCGCCAGCCCGCTGCGAACAACGCCCGGGCGCGGGGCTCGGCTGGTGCGAGGCTCGCCGGCAATGCATCCATTGAGGCATAGGGGCCGACGATGTCCCGCAGTGCCGGGTCCGCCTCGGCGGCTGCGACGATGAGGTCCGACGGCAGCCGACGGTGCAGGTCGACGTCCCCTCCCGCCCATCGGCGCATGCGATCGGCATCGACGTCCCGATGGTCGTCGAACCATGGCCGAATGTGATCATCGCACCAACGGTCGAATTCGATTGTGGCGCAGTCGATATCGGCCCGATGCTGGTCGAGCGTGCGGATCAGCTCGCGCGCCTGCATCAGCGCCAGCGCCACTCCCCTTCCGGCCAGCGGGGTGGTGGTGCACACCGCGTCTCCGACCGCGATCAAACCGGGCAGCACCGGCCGGCCCGCCTCGTCGAGTTGACCTCGGTAGGTGTTGTACAGGCGCCCGCCGGGCAGGGCGGCCGAGATCGGTTGCGACCGTGCCGGTTCGATCCAGTCCGCCAAACATGGGATGGCGCGCACGGCGTCGTCGAACACCTCGTCGTGCCGCAGTCGTCTCAGCCGGGTGTCGCTGCCGTCGTGGGTGAACGTGATCGAGAAGTGGCCGCCGTCGTGAACGAACGCGATGGCGAGGTAGCCCGAGAGTCCGAACGACAAACCGATCGGTGAATTCACCGGCCCTGGCGCTGCCTCACGGCGCAGCCGGTACTGGCGCGTGACGTACACCGCGCCGCAGTCCCCGCCCTGCGCGGGCGGACGTACGTCGCCGGTGAACCTACTGGCCCGCCCGGATGCGTCGATGATCACGTCACCGTTGACGGTGCCGCCGTCCACCGTGACGCCCGCGGCGCGGCCACGCTCCTGCACCAGCGTGTCGACGTGACCGGTGATGAGCGCGATTCCCTGCTGGGCCTCTGCCGCGCGGCGGAGCACTTGCTCGAACAGGCTCCGCCGGCACAACAGCGCAACCGGCCGGTGGTCCGGCAGTGTCGCGACCGTTGCCCCCGCCGCGGTCAGATCCTCAAGGACGTCGGGCATTTCGGCCGCCACGGCGTCGACGACCTGCCTGCGGAAGGTATGGGCATGCTGGAACTGCATGACTCCCCTGCGCCGCCATGGCCCACCGGCGGCCGGTGGGCCTGCGTCGCGGTCGACCACCCACACGTCGTGTCCGCGCCTGGCCAACCCGATCGCGGTGAACAGGCCGGTCGGCCCCGCCCCGACGATGACGGCTCGCACATTTCCCCCGTTTTAAGGTAGTCTTGAGTGTAATGAATACACCAAGAGTTACCTAGAATGGCTGCCGCTGTCAAGCGCGACTATCGTTCCGAGCTGCGGGCGGCCCAGGCGCAGGAGACGCGGCGGGCCATCGTGGCGGCGGCGTCCCGGCTCTTCGTCGAGGACGGCTACGGAGCCACGACCATCGATGCGGTCGCCGAAGCCGCAGGCGTCAGCCGCAAGACGGTGTTCACCGCCGTTGGCGCCAAGCTCGATTTACTCAAGATGGCGCTGGACTGGGCTGTCGCGGGCGACGACCGGCCGGTGGCGGTGGTAGACCGCGAGGAGATGCGCCACGCCTTGGCAGCGGACGATGCAAGTGCGTTGCTCAGCGGATGCGCGCGCGCGATCGTGGCGATCAGCAGTCGCTCCGTGGGTCTGGCCCAAGCCCTCGATGTCGCCGCAGGGGTGGACCCCGCGGCGCGCGAGCTGGTCGAACACGGGCAGCGGCACCGAGTCGACGACGCCCGCAGGATCGTCGATCGCGTTCGTGACCTTGGCGCACTGACCAGTGGCGTCACCTACACCGACGCGGTCGATCTGGTCTGGTTGGCCACTGACCCAGTGCTGTTCGATCGGATGGTCCGGGTCCGCGGATGGTCACATAAGCGCTATGAGAAGTGGCTATCGCGATACCTGGTTACTCAACTGATCGGGACATAGCGCAGCGATCGGTGTGTCGTCGAGGTGCTGGCACAGATCGAGAGCATTCTCGAAAACTGCTTTAGCGCCTGCCTTTTCGAGCTCACCCCGGGAGATTCCGCCGCTGAGCAGTGCGATGGTCGGAACGCCTGCTCGCTTGCAGGCCTCCATGTCCCACACCGCGTCGCCGACGAAAACGGCGTGGCCGGTGTCCACGCCCGCGCGGTCGAGTGCCACCTGAATGATTTCCGGTTGCGGCTTGGCGGTGTCCACATCGGCGGACGACGTCACGGCTGACACCAGGTCGTCGCACGCCAGCACTTCGCGCAGAATCGACAGCTCGTCATCTGGCGCGGAGGTTGCCAGAACGACTTGCAGGCCGAGCGCTTCGATGCGTTCCAACAATTCACGCACGCCGGGCAGGCGCCGCAGCAGCGCAGTTGTCTCCTTGTAGTAGCGCGAATGGAGATCCTTGAGCCGCGTTCGGGCCTGGTCGTCGGCGCGTTCGGCGAGGGTCGCGACGAGTGTCGAACCATCCATGCCGATGGCCCGGTGTATCCGCCACGCCTCGACGCTCACACCTTCGTCGGCGAACGCCCGTGCCCAGGCGTGCACATGAAGGTAGTTCGAGTCGACGAGGGTGCCGTCGACGTCGAACAGCACCGCAGGCGCTGTCACTGGCGCTGCTTGCCAGGCGACGGCGCGTCAGGCTGCAACTCCTCTGCCCTGCTGGCCTTGGGGTCGATGGCGTCGGCGTGCTCGCGCCGGGCATCGAGATCCTGGCGTGAGCTGGTGACGGCCTCGTGATGGGTTGCCGCGGTCTCCTGAAGCCTGGCCGCCTCTGCGGCCTTCGCCTCGGCTTCGGCCTTGGCGGCGCGCGCCTTGGCCGCGGTCTCTTCGGCGAGCGCTTCGCGTTTCGCGACGCGGTGCGATTCGTGGTCGATCTCTTCGCGAAGGTGCTCAGCGTGTACGTGGCGCCGCCGGTTGCGCGCATTGCGAGCCAGCAGCGCAATCACGCCGATGACGACAATCGCCCCGACGGCGACGATGATCCAGATCATGGTGTTGTCCATGTCGGCTCCTTAGATGTCTGTCGGTTGGTCACTGTGATTTGACGAACCCGCTAATTGAGCGGGATGCCCTTCGGCGGCGGCGTTTAAACCGAATGCTTGGCAGCCGAGGGCGTCAGGTATAGCCTGACATCATGAACGTCAAGGAACGCCTGACATTGCGGTGTACGTTCTGCGGTAAGGAACACACGGAGGTCGCCAAGCTCATCGCCGGGCCCGGCGTGTACATCTGCGATGGGTGCGTCAATCTGTGCGTTGGCATTCTCGCCGAGGACAGTCCTGTCGAGTCGCCGTCGCTTCCCGAATGGGCATCGTTGTCGGATGATGAACTCCTGCAACGTATCCCGCAGATTGCAGCATCGGCGGCCGACATTGAAGCGGGCTTGCGCGATCGCGTTCACGAACTGCGCGACCGCGGTGTCTCCTGGGCTCGCATCGGTGCGGCATTGAGCATGACGCGCCAGTCTGCGTGGGAGCGGTTCTCCACTACGTGACGATCAGCGTGCCCTTCATCGAAGGGTGATAGATGCAGTAGAACGCGTACTCGCCGGGTTCGGTCGGCGCCGTCAGCGTGCCCTGCTGACTGCCGTCGACATGGACGTCGAACTGACCGGCGGTCTGCGACGTCACCGAGTGCTCGGCCGAATCGTCGTTCTTGATCGTGATCTGCGCACCCGCGGGCACCGTGACCGGTTCGCCGAAACTCATGTCGGCGATGGTGATCGTCGCAGCGCCCGCGGGTTCGGGTCGCCGCCTCCGTCGTCGTCGCGGTGGCCTGCGCGGTCGTCGTCGCGCTTCCGGTCGTCGTCGCGGTCCCGGTGTCCTGTTCCTGGCTGGTCGTACTCGATTCGCCGCACGCCGTCGCAAGGGTCAAGGCCAGGCTCAGTGCCGCTGCGAACAGACAGAACTTCTTCATCGTGCTCCCCCATCGTTTGCGCCTCGCACAACAACACGATTATCGAACCGAAAGAGTTCAAACAGGACGACTTTCGCCGTATGGGGGACTCAGAAGTAGCCGTTGGGCAGGCGCCCACGCGCCCGGCGTTAGCGGCTACAGCGTCGCCGTGACTGGTCCAGTCGTCTCACAGATCGGCTGCGGCGGATTCCCTTTCACCGCGCAGCCCCTGCCGGTCGCTACGTAGGTCGCACCCGGCCGATACGGCTGGTAGTAGATCTGGGCGGGGATGATCCCCTCCCCTTGGTCGCATTGCTCGTGGCCGCTGCTGCCTTGCAACTGCACGCATGCCACCGTGAGGGAGACGTTGGACTGATCGCAACCGGCCGCAGACAACGTCGCGGTCACGACGTTCGTCCCCGACAGCTGGACCACGTGCGGCGGCGACAGCGTGTAGGCGCACGCCTCTGGCGCGTCGGGCTCGGCGCCGGCCACGCCGGAGCTTCCCGCGAAGCACATCCCCGCCGCGGCGGCCACAACCATCAGCGACCTGATCACTCCGCTGATGCTAGTTCACCGCAGGTGTCGCTCATCGATGATGAACAGAATCAGCGTGACCGCCAGAAAGCCGGCAGGCAGCCAGATCGCATGAACCCCCCAAGCCAGGCTCGCGACCGCGCCTGCGAAGGCACCGCACGCGAACGCGGCGGTCAGTGAGCCGTACACACCGAACGACCGTCGCGCCGAGGACTGCTTGGCGACGAAGCCGTCGTACCCCGCTTCGACGACTCGCATCAGATTGCCGGTCGTGGCGACTGGCAGATAGACGAGTTCGCCGACGTTGCGAAACAGGCCGATCTGCACGGCAGCCAGAAAGCTGATGGGCACGGTGACATAGCTGTGCGGGACCGACGCCGGGACGAATCCGATGACCGCCAGCACAGTCGCCTGGATTGCCATCGTCCAGCGCAGCGGGTGCTTCACCAGCCGCTCGATGCGTCCGGACTTGATGTGCGAGGCCAACGCGACACCGGCGATGAATGCGAGCAGCGGCCACAGGTGGGCAAGGGCCGCCGTCCATTTGCCTGCTGATCCGTTGGTGGCGAAGAAGATCACGTTGGCGGTCTGGACGTTGGCGAACACTCCCCCGCGCGCCAGATACGTGTAGGCGTCCAGGAATCCGTTGGCCAGCGTCAGAAGAAGAGCGAACCACAGACTTCTCGCGCGCTCCATGTCGGCTGGAACTGATGCGAGACCATCCATCCGGACAACCTAGCCGTGCGGGTGCCCGACATGGCCGGGCCGCTGTCCTTCTGCGCCGAGCAGGACAGAAAGGTGCCCGAGCAGCAGCCTCAATGTGTGCGTGAGGTCGCGCTGTTGGTCTTCGGAGAGGCCGGCAAGTAGTTCACATTCGCGTGTCAGCACGGCGGCAACGAGATCATCTACGGTCGCGTGTCCGAGCGGGGTGAGTTCTATGTCGACGGTTCGAGAGTCTCGGCGACCCTCGCGCCTGACCAACCCTTGCGCTGCTGCCCGGTCTACACGTTGCGTGATCGCGCCGGCGGTAATGAGAGAGGCAGCAGCCAGCTCGCGCGTGGTCATCCGATACGGCTTGCCGCGGCGCCGCAGGGTTGAGAGCAGGTCGAGTGTCGCAGCATCGGCGCGGTGGGCGCGCAGTAAGCGCGCCCGATCATCGCCAAGCAGTTTCGCGATGTGCCACACACGAGTGACGATCCCTATCGAACTGACTGGCAGGCCTGGCAATTCGCGTTGCCAGGCCGCGGCGATTGCATCAACCTGGTCACTGGACGTTGCATCCGCCACTGCCCCTCCTGCTACCCTCGTTTAGGTCTAAACATAACAGGAGGTTCAGGAATGCGCACTGTTGTCGTCACCGGTGGTGGCACCGGGATTGGTCGGGCTATTGCCGCCCAATTCGTTTCAGAAGGGTGCGATGTCGTCATCACAGGGCGTCGAGCCGATGTTCTCGCGAAGGCAGCAAAAGCGATGGGGAACTCCGTCCGCGCAATCACACTCGATGGGACCGACGCCGAACAAACCGCCGCAATGGCCGAAACCATCGGGCCCGTCGATGTGTTGGTCAACAACGCTGGCGGCAACACCGACTTCGACGGAGCGAGTCCGCGGCAGCTGGGTGACGTCGCCGATGCATGGCGGCAGAACCTGGACAGCAATGTGATCACCGCGGTGTTGATGACCACGGCGCTGCTCCCTGCGATGCCAAACGGCTCGGCCGTAATCACGATCGGTTCCATCGCTGCAGACAAAGGTGCTGGATCGTATGGGGCGGCTAAAGCGGCCGTCGCGTCGTGGAACGTCGACTTGGCTCGTCAGGTCGGCGATCGGGGCATCACCGCCAACGTTGTCTCACCCGGTTATATCGCCGATACGGAGTTCTTCCGAGACAAGCTCACCGACGAACGCAAAGACTCGCTTATCGCTGCCGCGATGACCAAACGCGCTGGTAAGCCCGCTGACATCGCCGCAGCGGTCGCCTTCCTCGCCTCGCCCGGCGCGCGCCAAATCACCGGTCAAACATTCGCCGTCAACGGGGGCGAATGGACGAGTCGTTAAACCGCGCCAAGTGCGTTGAGCATGCCGGTGGCCGACCGCGGCCAGGTGAACTCCTCGGCGCGACGACGGGCGCTGTTGCGCCGCAGATGTTCCGGGCGACTGATGATCGATGAGACCGCGCGGGCGATCGCGTCGGGGTCGTTGTCCGCTGCGGCCCCGCTGTCTGCGGTGAGGATCTCCGCGAGGGCCGACGTACGCGACACCACGGCGGGTGTGCCGCTGGCCAGCGCTTCGAGGGCCGCCAGCCCGAACGTCTCATGCGGACCGGGGGCCAGTGCGACGTCGGCGCTGGCCAGGATCGTTGCGATGGTGTCGCGGCAGCCGATGTAGCCGGTGAAGTCGACGGGAAGGCGGGCGGCCTGCCGTTCGAGCCGTGCCCGCAGCGGTCCCTCGCCTACCACGACGAGTCGGGCGTCGACGCCCGAATCCCGCAGCGCGGCAACGGTGTCGATACTGCGATGTGCATGTTTCTCCACGGAAAGGCGCCCGCAGTGCACCAGCAGCGTCTGCTCTGGCTGGGCCCAACGCTGACGCACCGACACCGAGTGGCGGCGCGGATGAAACTGATCGAGGTCGACGCCAAGCGGCACCGTGACCACGTTGGGGGCGTGGATCCGGTCGAACTCTTCGCGGGCGAACGCCGTCGTACAGACGATGGCGTCGTAGCTCGCCGCGGTCCTGCGGTTGGCCGCGTCTGCGATGGATCGCGCGGCTGACGCGGGAAGGATCTGTCCGACAAGGCGATCGAGCCGTTCATGGGAAATCATCACGGTCGCGACGTCGTGCCGCCGGCCCCAGCCGCCGAGGGAACGCAGCGTCAACCGGTCCGACACCTCGAGCGCGTCGGGTGCGAGTTGTTTCAGCAGCGATGTCACCGGGCCCGGCAGCACCGCACGATAGCCGCCGGTGAATGGAATCAGCCTGGCAGGCAATGAAATACGAATCACGCCTGAGGGCAGCTGATGCCACTCGGAGTCCCGGCCTGGGACAACGAGGAATACGTCGTGCCCCCTGGCGCAGTACTCCGCGCCCAGGCGATCTACCGCAGTTCGCAGGCCCCCCGAGCGCGGGCCGTAGAAGTTCGCGACTTGAACAACCCGCATGAGGTGAATCTGACCTGGACGCGTGTGCGGTCAACAACGCGACATCAACCCGCACTTGAACACCCCGTTAACACCGCGATCGGGGCCTGGGCAATGCAATTCTGCGTCTGCTCGAAAACAGCGCGTGCGCGCTGGTCGCGGGCGACCCGCCGAGCTGGACAGCCATGATTGTGAGGATTCGTACGCGTCGCCGGCGTGTCTCGTACGACACCGCACATTCGATTGAATGCCCATCGTCCACAGCGCGGCGAGGCCGCTCCGATCCGTGGTCGCGCGCAGAAGCTAGCCCAGGTGTTGGGTGAACCAGCCCTGCACGCGTTGCCACGCGTCGTCCGCTGCGGTGGCGTTGTAGCGGTCTGGGTTGGTGTCGTTGAAGAACGCGTGGTTGGCGTCGGGTTCGGTGACCAGCTCGTGAACCAGCCCGGCCTTCTCGAGGGCAGCCTTGGCAACGGGTTCGGTCGCATTGACGCGCTGATCGAGTGCGCCGTAAAAGCCGAGCACCGCAACGTCTTTGGAGCCTGCGAAGTCAGGGTTATCTGGCGTCGGCCCGTAGAACGGAACCGCGGCGGCCAGCTCGGGAGTGCCGGCAGCCAGCAATCGCCAGACGAAGCCGCCGCCCATGCAGAACCCGACAGCCGCGACCTTCTTGCCTGCAACGCGCCGGGCAAGCTCGCCGATGCCGGACTTCAGGTTCGCCACCGATTGCTCGGGCGGAATGTTGCCCAATGCGGCAGTGGCCTCGGCCGGGTCGGCGAACTTGGCCGTCCCACCCTGGCCAGACAGCAGGTCGATGGCAAGGGCTGAGTAGCCGATACCAGCGAACCGGCCCGCCACCGACCGTGTCCAGTCGTTGAGACCCTTGTTCTCGTGGATCACCAGGACGCCGCCGCGTGCGTTCGGTGCTTCTGCCCATGCCGCCTGCAGCTCGCCTTGCGGCCCCGCCCAGGTGATCGGCGTGGTGGGCAGGGCAGCTTGGGATCCTGGCGGCGGTGCGCTGGCGGTGGCGGGCTCACTCGAGGTGACAGGTGCTTCGGCGGTGGGCTTCTCCTCGCTGCATGCGGCGATCAGCGCGGTGGCCGCCGCGGTGCCGATGCCCAGCAGGGCGAGGCGGCGCAGAGCTTCGCGTCTGGACAGCAGGCCGTCGACGTGGTCGGTGGCGATCTCTTCGGCGATGTAGCGCTGTAAAGGTGTCACCCCCGCGAGTATGCGCCTGCATGGTGAATCGCCGTTGAGAATCACGACGGCACGCAATACTCGCCGAATGGACTGGACACCGGACCCAGATGCCCTTCGTGACCGCGTTGCTGTGGTCGCCGGCGCCACCCGAGGCGCGGGGCGGGGTATCGCCGCGGCGCTCGGCGAGGCCGGTGCGACGGTGATCTGTACCGGTCGCAGCAGCATCTCGGGCAACGCGCAGTCCGACTATGACCGCCCGGAAACCATCGAAGAGTCAGCGGAACTGGTTACCCAACTCGGCGGCACCGGCATTCCCATCCAGGTCGACCATCTCGACGTCGAGCAGGTTCAGGCGCTGGCCGACCGGCTGCGCAGCGAGCACGGCACCATCGACATTCTGGTCAACGACATCTGGGGTGCGGAGATTCTCAAGGGCCCGCCCCCGACATGGAATCGGCCCATGTGGGAACACGATCTCGCCGACGGGCTGCGCATCCTTCGGCTCGGCATCGATACCCATCTGATCACCTCGCATTGCCTTTTGCCGCTCCTCGTCACGCGCCCGGGTGGGCTGTTGGTGGAGATCACCGACGGGACAACGGAATACAACGCCGACAACTACCGGCTGTCGGTCTTCTACGATCTTGCCAAGATTGCGGTGAACCGGCTCGCCTACAGCCACGGCCACGAACTGCAGACCTACGGAGCCGCCGCCGTTTCCGTGACGCCGGGCTGGTTGCGCTCGGAGATGATGCTCGACAACTACGGCGTGACCGAAGACAACTGGTTCACCGCGCTCGACTCGAATCGGGCCGACGGCCACTTCACCGCACCGCCGCCGTTCGCCGCATCCGAGACGCCGCGATACGTCGGGCGTGGCATCGTCGCGATCGCCGCCGACGACGCTCGCGCCCGGTGGAATCAACAGTCGGTCAGCTCGGCAGACCTGGCGCGAGAATACGGCTTCACCGACATCGACGGCCGTCAGCCGGACGGATGGGGTTCCTGATAACCGCACGTCAGGACCCGCACGGTAGGTCGAGTAGACATTTCTTCAAATCTGTTCACGGATTTCGTTGACACTCGCTGTGGCGGACTGTTCTATGACCTGGTGAGCTACGACACGATCATCCGCAACGGCCGCTGGTTCGACGGCACAGGCGCCCCATCCGCGGTGCGAAACCTTGGAATCCGCGGCGGCCACGTCGTGACGATCACGCCGCACGACCTCGACGAGACGGACTGCCCGCAGGTGATCGACGCGACCGGCAAGTGGGTGTTGCCCGGCATGCTCGACATCCACACGCACTACGACGTCGAGGTGCTCAACGGCCCGTCGCTGTCGGAATCGCTGCGCCACGGCGTGACCACCGTGATGCTCGGGTCCTGCTCACTGTCGACGGTCCACGTCGGCGGTGTCGATGCGGGCGACATATTCGGCCGCGTCGAGGCGATCCCACGCGAACACGTCATCGGCGCCGTCGACGAGCACAAGACCTGGACCAACTGCGATGAGTACATCCAGGCGCTCGAGGCCCGTCCTCTTGGGCCGAACCTGGCAGCGTTCATCGGCCATTCCGATATGCGCGCTGCGGTCATGGGTTTGGATCGCGCGACCCAGAAGCGTCAACGCCCGACCAAGAGCGAGCAGGCTCAGATGGAAAAGTGGCTCGACGAGGCGCTCACGGCGGGCTTCGTCGGAATGTCCTCGCAACAGCTGCTTTTCGACAAGCTAGACGGTGACATCTGCCGGTCACGGACCCTGCCGTCCACCTACGCCAAGCCCCGCGAGCTACGGCGCCTGAAGTCGATGCTGCGGCGGACAGGACGAGTCTTGCAGTCCGGACCCGACATCGAGAACCCGCTCAACCTCGGCTCGCAGGTGGCGCAGTCGCTCGGTATCTTCCGCAACCCGCTCAAGACGAGCCTGTTGTCGGCCGCCGACGTGAAGTCGAATCCGTACGCCGTCAAGATGATGGGACCGGTCGCACGGTTCGTCAACCGCCTCGGCGGCAACTTCCGCTGGCAGCACCTTCCGGTTCCGTTCGAGGTCTACGCCGACGGCATCGACCTGGTGATCTTCGAGGAGTTCGGTGCCGGCGCCGCGGCACTGCACCTGCGCGACGAGATGGAGCGCAACGAGATGCTGCGGGACGAGTCGTACCGCCGAGAGTTCCGCAAGCAGTACGAGAGCAAGTTCGGCGTGCGCGTCTGGCATCGCGACTTCTTCGACGCCGATATCGTCGCGTGCCCCGACACGTCGCTCATCGGCAAGTCGTTCGGCGAGGTCGGCAAGGACCGCGGTGGTCTGCACCCTGTCGACGCCTTCCTTGACCTCGTACTCGAGCACGGCAAGGCGTTGCGCTGGCGCACAACGATTTCCAACCACAGGCCCGACGTGCTCAAGAAACTGGCCCGCGACCCAGGCATACAGATGGGTTTCTCCGATGCGGGCGCGCACCTTCGCAACATGGCGTTCTACAACATGGGCTTGCGGCTGCTGCGACATGTCGTGGCTGCCGAGAACGACGGGAAGCCGTTCATGACCGTCGAGCAGGCGGTGCACCGGCTCACCGGTGAACTGGCCGACTGGTATCGCATCGACGCCGGCCACCTGCGCATCGGCGACCGGGCCGACCTCGTGGTCGTCGACCCCGCCCGGCTCGATTCGACGCTGGACGATTACGCCGAGGACACCGTCGAGCAGTACGGCGGTCTTTCCCGCATGGTCAACCGCAACGACGGCACCGTGAACGCGGTATTCGTCGGCGGCCGCTTGGTGTTCGCCGAGGGACAGCCGACCGACCTGGTCGGCAAGCAGCGAACCGGCCGGTTCCTGCGTGCCGCGCACAAGGCTCCCGCGCTGTCCGCACCTGAAGCGGAGTTGGCAAGTGTCAGCTAAGGAAACGGTCCTAGGTATGTGGCAGGCATTGTCCGACCGCGACTGGGACACGTTGCAGACGTTCCTCTCGGACGACTGCATCTACCTCGACATGCCAGTCGGTCCGACGGCGGCCGCGCGCGGTCCGGGCGACATCGTCAAGCGGCTCAAGATCGGCCTCGAGCCGTTGGCCTCCTATCAGAACTTCACCGGCTTGATGCTCGATGACGGTGCCGACGTGATGTACGAGCACCACGAGGAATGGCATTGGGCCACAGGCGAGTCCGCGGTGTTGCATTTCGTCACCGTGCACCGAGTGGCGAACGGCAAGATCACGCTGTGGAAGGACTACTGGGATATGGGTGCGCTGGCCAACCACGCGCCACCCAGCTGGATGGCCGACTTCGCGAACGCCGACATGTCGTGGGTGTTCGACGCCACCGGCCTGGTGTGAGCGCTAGGGCGGCGGAGGCACGGCGCCGAGCACCCGCTGCAGGTCGGGCTTCATCGCCTGAAGCTGCGAACCCCAGTAACCCCAGCTGTGGGTGCCGTTGGGAGGGAAGTTGAACACCGCGTTGCGCCCACCCGCGGCGAGATACTTCTGCTGGAACTCCTTGTTGCTGCTGACCGTGATGTTCTCAAGGAATTGCGCGCTGTACAGCGTGCCGAAATCGCCGCCGGCATCGAGGTCCGACGATCTCCCGTTGCCGCAGTAGACCCAGACCGCGGTGTTGTTGGCCACCAGGATGGGAATGTTGACCGTCGGGTCATTGCGCCGCCAGGCGGGATCGCTCGTCTGCCCCCACATGGCCGTGGCGTTGTAGCCGCCGGCATCCTTCATCGCGAAGCCGATCATCGTGGGCCACAACCCGTTTGACGGGTTCAGATAACCCGAGAGCGAGCCGGCGAAGATGAACTGTGCCGGATGCCAGGTCGCCAATGTCAGTGCGGCGCCGCCGGACATCGAAAGTCCGACAACCGCGTTGCCTGTCGGGGCGATGGCCCTGTTCGCCGCCAGCCAGGCCGGCAGTTCCTGCGTCAGGAATGTTTCCCACTTGTATGTGGTGGTGCCCGCGCTACCGGCCGCGGGCTGATACCAGTCGCTGTAGAAGCTGGACTGTCCGCCAACGGGCATGACCACCGAAAGGCCGGACTGGTAGAACCATTCGAACGCCGGGGTGTTGATGTCCCAGCCGCTGGCGTCCTCCTGGGCGCGCAAGCCGTCGAGCAGGAACACCGCGTGCGGGCCACCGCCCTGGAATTGGACGCGGATGTTGCGGCCCATCGAGGGTGACGGCACGTCCAGCTGTTCGACCGGCAGGCCCTCACGCGAGTAGGCGGCCGCGGTCGCGGTGAGCCCCGCAACACCCACCAGGCCGGGTAGCAGCATCGCCGTGACGGCGGCAACCACCCATCGCCGCCAGTTGCGAGATGTCCTGTCAACAAGCGTCGCCAACACCGGTGAAGCCTTTCTGGTAGATCGTCACCGGCAAGCTAACAGTCGACCCGGCACCTACCCGCTTGGGCGCGCGGCGCCGTGACCACCTTGAGATCTACACGCTCCAGGCCAGCCGGAACTTGTCGGCGAGCTGGTCCGGCGGCAGCTCGCCGTAGTTCTCGTGCTCGTATCTGCGCACCGCCAAGACGGCGTCGACCACCTCGTTCCCGAGAATTCCACGCAGCAGCGAGGATTGGTCAAGCGCGTCGAGCGCTTCGGTCTGACTCGACGGCAGCTGCACAATGCCGGCCTGCCGCCGCTGCTCGTCGGTCAACGTGGCGGGGTCGACGGTGATCTCGGGCGGTAGCGGCAGCTTGCGCTCGATGCCATCGAGGGCCAGGCCGAGAATCGCGGCGGACGCCAGGTATGGATTGGCCGAGGGGTCGATGACCTTCACTTCGATGTTCGCACCGAGCGGATTGCTTGGCCCGCCGATCAGGAATCGCACCGCGGCTTCGCGGTTCTCGGTGCCCCAGCAGACATGGGCGCCCGACCAGAACCCCGGCTGCATGCGCAGTCCGGACACGACCGAGCCGCACAGGACGCCCTGCGCCTCTGGCAGGCCGGCAAGCAGGCCAGCCACCGCCGACTCGCCGTCCGACGTCATCCCGGCGACGCCCGCACCGCCGGAGAAGATCGCGGTCTCGCCGCGCGTCATCGAAAAGTGTTGATGTGAACCGGATCCGACACTGCCCGCGAAAGGCACCGGGGACAGGCTTACGCGCACGCCGCACCGCCTTGCCACCCGGCCGATGATGATGCGCATCAGCACCAACTGGTCGGCGGCGGCCACCGGTGACTGTGGAGACAGCGAGATCTCGAACTGGTTCACGCCGTACTCGGGATGGAATTGTTCGATGGCGACGCCGGAACCGGTCGCCGCGTTGGTCACATCCCGCACGAAGCCTTCGAACTCCAGCACCCCGGCCAAACCGTATTGCGCCCACAGATGCGAAGGCAGCGCACTTCCGTCCGGCCCGACCAGGACGAACTCCATCTCATGACCGACCACGGTGTCGATGCCTGCATCGGACAACCGTTGCTGCACGCGGTTCAACGCGCCGCGGCTGCAATACGGGTCCGGCGAACCGTCCTGGTTGAAGAAAGCGCCAGGCGCCCAGGCCAATCCGTCGCCGAGAATGCGCAGGCCGCTCAAGTCGATGCGGACGCGCTGATCACCGACCACCCCGATATCGTCACCGCGGACGACGCCAACCTGATCGATGGCAAACACGTGCCAGACCGGGCTCGCGCCGAGGCCGGGATCGGCGAACGTGCCCATCCGGCGCAGCGGCACCGTTTTGGCGTGCGTGAGGCCGGCCGGGTTCACGACCGTGCCGATCAGCGTGGCAACCCCGTCGGACTCGAGTTGCGCGATTGCGGCTGCGGCGAGGGGCTTGGCTGACCGAGATGTCACAGCAGCCATTCTGCGCTGTGACGGCGCGAACTAGAGGGTGATCTTGCAGGCTTGACCGATGTCGAGGGTGCGAAGCATCCTGCCCATGCCCAACCACATCGCACACGACAGGGTCAGGTCGGTCAGCAGTTCGTCGTCGAACTGCTCGCTGCAGCGGGCCCAGAAGTCCTCGTCGTCCCGCAGACCGGTGTGGTCATTGGCGAAGCGTTCGGCGAACTCGGCGGCGATGCGCTCCTGCGCGCTGTACCCGGGCCACGTCCGCCATTGCGCGGCGTGGTCATAGAGGTCCTCGTCGACGCCCGCGGCGATACCCTCGCCGTCGCGGGTGTTCTGGCACACCACGCATTCGTTGTCGAGCGCGATGACCATGCGGGCCAATTCGCGCACGCGCATCGACAGGCGGTTCTTGTTGTAGACCGCGTCAACGAAACCGGCCATGGCGACCCCGATATCGGGTGACTTCACCACCCATGCGGCGGCGTCGTCGTCGGCGAAAGGTCCAATTCGACTCATGGCCGCATCGTACGCCCGAAAAGACAAAAGTGGAACACGTTCTAGTTTTCTGTGTCAGCGGGCGGTGACCTGCGGCGTCCGGTCGTCGTCCCAGTCGCGTTGCACGAGCACGCGGTGGGCGATGCGTTCCAGCGCCGCCTCCACCTGCTCGCGGTCCGGGCGACCGTCAAAGCCGGGTGTTGTCGCGAGCTTGTCGATGATCCGGCTGACGAGCGCGGTCGAAGCGCAGTCGACTTGCCTGGCGCCGACCTGGGTGAGCCAGAGTTGGTCGCCGGTGCGCAGCGCGTAGCCCCGTTCGACCAGGCGGTCGAAGGTCGACTCGACAACCTCACGCGGCACCCGAAGGCGTTCGGCGATGTCGGTCAGTCGCGCCGATCCGAACACCTGGCTCTGGCGGTAGATCTGTAGCAGGGCCCAGAGCAGGGCGACGTCGGGTTCGCAGCCCGCCTGCCCGGCGATGCTGCGCAGGCGGATCTCCGGCGAGCTGCGCATCAACCGGCCGATCGTCATCTCGAGCACCTTGTCCGGCGACTCCGTGCACGGCATGCCGAATCCGTCGCCCAAGTCGACCGTGGCGGTCGCGTCCATCTCGCGTAGCGGTACCTCCTTGAGCAGCCACGCGACAATGAACCCGACGACCGCCACCGGCGCCGCACACAGAAAGACCATGCCGAGTGAATCGGCGTAGGCGTTGACGATCGGCGCGGCGATCTCAGGCGGAAGTTGATGCAACACCTGTGGCGATTGGGCGGCCGCGGGAGGTGCGCCGCTGGCAGCGAGCGCCGCCCCGATCCGGGCATCGAGGAAGTTGGCGAACAACGATCCGAAAATTGCGGCGCCGAAAGAACTTCCGATGGTCCGAAAGAACGTGACGCCGGACGTCGATACACCGAGATCGTCGAAACTCGAGGTGTTCTGCACGATCAGGATGAGCACCTGCATGCACAGGCCGATCCCGGTACCGAGGATGAACAGGTAGAGCGACTGAGCGAGCAGCGGTGTGCCGGCGTCCATCCGGGACAGCAGAACGAACCCCACGGCCATCACGGCCGTCCCGACCACCGGAAAGATCTTGTAACGACCGGTCCTGCTGACCAAGACGCCGCTGCCCATCGAGGTGAGCAGCAGGCCCGCGACCATGGGCAGGGTTCGCAGGCCGGACACCGTCGCGGAGACCCCGTCGACGAATTGCATGAACGTCGGCAGGAATGTCAACGCCCCGAGCATCGCGAAACCGACGATGAAGGACAGCACACAGCAGACCGAAAACACCGGGCTGCGGAACAGCCGGATCGGCAGGATAGGTTCGCCCGCTTGGCTTTCCACCCACACGAACGCGGCAAGTGCCAGCACGGACCCGACGAAAAGGCCGATGATCATCGGCGAAGCCCATGGATAGGTGCTGCCGCCCCAGCTGGTGGCCAGTGTCAAACCTGAGGCGCCGAGGCCGACGAGCACGATGCCTGCGTAGTCGATGGCGGGGCGGGTCGCCTTGCCGAGCGCAGGGATGGTCGCCGCCGCGACGAAGAACACGACGACCGCGATGGGCACGTTGACCCAGAACGCCCAGCGCCAGCTCAGGTGGTCGGTGAAGAAGCCGCCCAGCAGTGGACCGACCACCGTCGTGACGCCGAAGACCGCCCCAAGCGCGCCTTGATAGCGGCCCCTGTCTCGCAGCGGGATGACCTCACCGATCAGCGCGGTAGCCGTCACCATGATCGCTCCACCACCGATGCCCTGCAGCGCGCGCGACGCCACCAGCATGGTCATCGACCCCGACATTCCGCACAACACGGAACCGACGAGGAAGAACACCACCGCGACGCAGAAGACCGCCTTGCGGCCGAAGAGGTCGCCCAGCTTGCCGACGATCGCGGTGACGATCGTCGAGGCCAGCAGGTAACTGGTCACCACCCAGGATTGGTGACCGGCGCCGCCAAGGTCGGCGACCACCGTCGGCAACGCCGTCGCGACGATGGTCTGGTCCAGGGCGGCCAACAGCATTCCGAGCAGCACCGCGATGAAGATGAAATTGCGCCGCTGCGGGCTGATCAGCGCGCCCCTGGATTCCGGATCCGCGGCAGTTGCTGTGGCTGCCGTCCTCGTCATGCCTGCCTTCCTTCGGCGGCCGACTCTAACCGCCTCTGGAGACATATCGTTAGCCAGGCTACAAAAGTTACCCCAGGCGCCCTGGTGTGCGGGTTACGAGGGCGGACGCGAGACGCACTGCGCGGAGTAGAGCTCCTCGCCGAGCTTGCCCATCAGCTCGAGCTGGGTCTCGAGGTAGTCGATGTGAAGCTCCTCGTCGGCCAGGATCTTCTCCAGGAGGTTGGCGCTGGTGGCGTCCTCCTTTTCGCGGCACATGATGATTCCCGGTCGCAACCGGGCGACGACTTCGTATTCGATCGCGAGGTCCGCTTCAAACTGCTCGCGCAGGGTCTGGCCGACCCTCAGGGAAAACAGCCGCTGATAGTTTGGCAGGCCATCCAAGATCAGAATTCGATCGGTGATTTCCTCCGCGTGAACCATTTCTTCGAACGATTCTTTACGCGTGTGTTCGGCGAGCTCGGTGAATCCCCAGTTGTCTTGCATTTTGGAATGCAGGAAATACTGATTAATCGCAGTGAGTTCGCTCGTCAACTGCTCGTTGAGCAATTTTAGAACGTCCGGATCGCCTTGCATGGTCGCTCCTAAGCAACTTGAGGGCTGGTCAAGCATCGCTGTTTGCCGTGCACCTCCAATCTAGTACCCAAATTGCGCAGGAGCGCACCTTTGGGCTTGAGAGAGGGCTGTTTTCGGCGTGGCGTTCAACTATCGCACGGGCGCGGAACGCAGATCAGGCACCTGGTCTGGACTGCCTACGCTAAGTAAGGATAGACTGCGCTAACAAGAAGGCAGGCGGGACTCGACGGGTAGGAATAAGAATGGGTGAATATGATTTGCACTCACTTATTTTCGCCTGTGATTTTCGCGTCGACGACGTCGACCGGATGTGGCAATGGCTCAAGAAACATTGCGATGGATTGTCCTCTATCGGCGCGCACCACGTCGTCCTCTACACGTCCATTTGGGAACCCCGACGGGTGCTGGTGACAATCGGTATTCGCCATGCCAAATCGATTCGCGACGTTTTGCGGTCACCCGAAATATTCGAATGGTTCAACATCTCCGGAGCGGACGATATCCCGCCGATTTTCGGCGGTGAAGTCGTCGAGAAGATCGATCTTTACCCTCCGTCGCCCGAGGAGCATGTGGGCAGGGTCATCGTCGGTGTGATGGCGTCGGTCGACGACGTATCGGCGCTGATGGTCAAGGTGCACGACGGTCTCGAGCGGTTCAAGCGCGGCGGGGTCAGAAAGATCTGGGTGTACCAGGCACTCGATGACGGGCGCGAAGTGATGATCCTGCAGGAGATCGAGGACGAGGACGCCGCCCGCCAGTGGATCGACCATCCCGACGCGGCGGCCGAATGGATGACGACGGCCGGGCTTGGCCCCTATCCGGCGCAGTTCGTCGGCAGGTTCGCCCACCTCATGTCGATCGACGAGCCGAGCTGACGGCCATGTTTGTCTGCCTGTGCACGGGAGTCACCAGCCACGACGTCAACGAGGTCGTGGCTAACGGTGCTACGACGTCCAAGCAGATCGCCGAGGCGTGCGGCGCAGGCGGCGACTGCGGCCGGTGCCGCCGCACCTTGCGGGCGATCATCGAGGCCCATCACCAGGTGAACGGCTGTCCGTCGAGTACTGCGGCGCGTTAGCCGAAGCCCGGGACATCGTCGCATTGCCTGCGCCGTACCACGGCGCGACGAAGAGCCCGGGGATGATTCTGCCGACGCGCCAGATGCCGATCGACGCCACCACCACCGCCGACCAGGTACACAGCAGGGCAGCGGCCACCACCCACCCGGAACCGGGCAACGACCGCACGACGTCGATCGAATAGACGGCGCCGATCAACGGCTGGTGCAGGAGATAGATCGGCAGCGTGCGTCTGCCGAACCAAGCCAGAACGGTGGCCCGGTTCGCAAGGGCGGCAAGCGAAACGCCAAGGGCAATCCCTGCCGCGCAGAGCGGAATGAACAGGTACGTGCCGAACGGCCACGCCAGCAGGTACACGCCCACCGTGCCGACGCCCCACACTCCCCCGGCGATCAACACAGTTACCCAGGTCGTGCGGTCGGCCAGTCGCATGAGCAGGCGCTGGCCATGCATTCCCGCGAAGAACGCCAGGCCGTACATGCTGATGAATTGCCAAGCCCATGGCAACTCGACGAGGTGAGTGGCGACGGGTACCGATACCGCGGCGATGAGCGCGAGCTGACTCCACACTGGTAGTGGCGAAAGTGCCTTTGCCGCAATGAAATAGAGTACCAGCGCGAAGATGTACCACGGGCCGACGCCGGGGTCCGTGACCAGGGCGGCTATATGCCGTAACCCGAAATTGATGTTCGCTATCGGTGCCATTTCGAACACGGCGTTCCATATCGCGGTCCAGATCCCATACAGGTAGAGGAACGGCAGAACGCGATTCACCATCAGCCAGCGCCAGGGCGCCGAAGCGGCCCGGTGAAAGAACAGCCCCGACATCGCGAAGAAAAGGGGCATCCGAAACGTCTGCAGCATCGTGTTCCAGTAGATGACAGTCTCGCTCGCCCACTGCAATTCGGCCGAGAACTGGATGACGTGATGCAGAACGACCAAGAGTATGGCAATGCCCTTGGCCCTGTCGACCCACGCCAGTCGCGTCACGTAGGTGCGGTTACTCGGGTCCGCGCTTATCGGCGAATGCGGCAAGAGCCTCGGCATTGGCTGCCGCTCCCAGCAGGACGGCGAAGTGCTCGATCTCCCTTTTGGTGGCGGCGGCGACCTCAGCGCGGGTTGGTTCGATCATCGTCTGTTTCACCGCCATCAGGCTCGGAATCGGCCGGGAGGCAAGGATTTCGGCGTGTCGGCGAGCTTCGGTAAGCAGATCATCCGGCTCGCACACCTTCCACACCAGGCCCATGCGGTGCGCCTCGGGCGCGTCGACCCACTCCGATGACATCAGTAGCCATGCCGCGTTCTGCCGACCCATCAAGCGCGGCAACAGATACGACGACGCCGCCTCCGGCGCGACGCCCAGGCTGGTGAACGGTGTCTTCAGTCGTGCCGTCGACGACATGAACACCAGATCGGCGTAGCCGAGAATCGTTGCGCCGATGCCCACTCCGACACCGTTGACGGCGCAGATCAGCGGCTTGGGAAAGTCGGCGAGGGCATCGATCATCGTCGAGAAGTGACTGCCCTGGTCGTTGAACGTGGGATCGGTGATGCGCCTCTGCATCTCGTTGAGGTCATTTCCCGCACTGAACGCCCGCCCCGCGCCGGTGATCAATACGACCGCGACCTCGGTGTCCGAGGCCGCCTCACGCAACGCGATCGCCGTTTGGTGGTAGAGCGCCTCGTCGAACGCGTTGAGGACGTCGGGCCGGTTGAGCGTGAGCGTGCGTACCCGGTTGTCGTCGCTGATCTGCAGAATCCCCGTCACGCCAGCAGCGTAAGCGCTAGCCGTTGCTGTAGACCCGAGTGGGTGCGACCAGCACGACGGCGCGTCGCTGTTCGGCCATCACCTGGTCGTAGGCGTCCCAGTCGTCGTGGGTCCCACCGGCGGCGGTAAACACCTCACGCAGCAGCAGCCGCAACTGGTCGGCGCCGGTGAGCCAGGGTTGCGAATCGTCGGGCCCCGCGAGCTCCGCGTTGCCCTCGACAGTCGCCCACTGCCAACCGTTGCGGAACGTCACGGCCAACTGCGGACGCGCGCGCAGGTTCGCCAGTTTGACCTTGCCGTAGGTGACGAAACCCAGTACCGGCTCGGCGCTGTCCGGATGTGGCAGCACGCCGGCGTTGACAAGTGAAGCCTGGATGGTGCCGTCGGCGCGCAGCGTCGACACCACCGCGAGGCCGCTTTCGGCCGCCGCGAGCCCGAAGGCATCAGCGAGCGTGGTCATCGGCTCACCGTACGGCGAGGGTGGTTGACGCCGAAAGGCGTTCGGAAGACATACCGGCTCGTCGGCACCGTGTCGACATCGCGATTCGCGCCGAATGCCGCGGTGCTGGCGATCATGCGCTCCATCCGGTCGCGCAGGTCGTCGTCATCGGCGGCGCCGAAGAACGCATGCAGATCGGCCATCCCCTCTTCGGGGAAGAGTTCCTCGACGATCGCGGCGATCGTCGGCGCTCCCGGCGTCAGCGGGCGCACCACCGCGTTCTGGATGTAACCGAAGGTGGACTGCGTAGCGATCGCCACCGGTGTGTGGTCGATATGCCAGCGGCTCAGCCACGTGGCCTCATCCAAGTCCTCCGGCCTTCGAAGAAGGGCAACGTTGGCAAAGCCTGCGGTTCGCTGCCCCGGCACCGTATCCGGTGGCGGTAGCGGCGTGGACTCGGTCACCAGGTACGCGGCCACGTCGTCGCACTCGTTCTCGAGGATCGTCCTGGCCGCCTTGGCCTGATCGCCGTAGGACTGCTGCACCCACAGGCTGACGAAGCCGACCACCGGCGGGTCCAGCGTCGTCAAGGTCATCAGCGAGCCGCGCACCACGTCGTCCCGCAGGTTGATCGCCAAACCCGGCAGATCCAGATCGAGCAGGTCCGCGGCGACTTGAGCGCGCATCCGCGCGCACCATCGTTCGTCCACATCGGGTGCCCGGAGGGTGATGATGACTTTCTCCACGATGCGAACCTAGCGCGTCGTGGTGCTCAGGCCTCGAGCCTCTTGCGGATACTCGCCAAGCGCTCCTTGAGTTCCGCTTCGTCGATGACGCCGCGGGCGACCAGCGAGTGTGCCAGCGAAACCAACTGGTTCTCCGGGTACGGCAGGTCCGAGTAGACCGTTGCCGTCAATTCGTCTTCCTCGTCGCGGCGTTCCTTGAAGTTGGGGATGTCCACGTCACAGGCCGCGTGGTCGAGCGCGTCGCACATGCCGTCCAGGCTTGTCTTCCACGGCGGCACGGAGTTTTCGACGCCCCACTTCGCGGCCATCCGCGGCCAGACTTGGTCGCGCTCGACGATCTCCTGTAAGGCCTCGATGCGTTCGGTCATCCGGCGTTTCCAGGATGGATGGCAGGGCGGGTGTCGGTGATCATGTTCGTGGTCACTCCTGCCTTTGGCAGCGCCACACCGATCAGGCAGTCCCGCGTGATGATTTCCACCAGCTGGTCTTCGGTCCAGCCGTCGGTGCCCTCGGGCCGCATCGGCATCACCATGAAGCGGTGCTTCTGGTTGGAATCCTGTACGTGGACCGTGATTTCATCGGGCAGATAAAGCCCGAACTCGGCAAGCACCTGACGTGGCCAGCGGACCAGGCGCCGCCGGTAGTTGGGTGTGCGGTACCACTCTGGTGAGTTGCCGAGGATCGGCCGCGGGTAACACGAACACAGTGCGCACACGATCACGTTGTGCACCGTCGGCGTATCGGCAAGGATCTGGAACGCGGTGAAGTCGCTCGGCGTGCCCCACCCGGTGGGGTGCAGCCAATCGACACCGACTTCCTTACTCGCGGTCATCGGTTCGGCGAGGGCGAGTTCTTTGAAGTCCGGATCGAGCCATGCCTTGGCGACCAAGTGCGCGGCGGGAGTCGGGCCGATCTGCTCGGCGAACTCGGTCATCAGCCGGTGTTCTTCGGCGGTGAAGATGCCCTTCTCGATGCACAGCTCGCGCAGCGCTATCTCCAAGACCTCGAAGTCGGTGATCTCATCGACCATCGGCGCGACGGTGCGCTCGTGGTCATGGTCATGGTCGTGCTCGGTCATGCAATTCCTTTCCGCGCAGCCTATTTGGCGGCTTCGAGCCAGTGTTCGGGTATCTCGGTCGAGATGACGTCGTCGGCCGTTCCGGTGTAGCCGTACCACAGCTGCGCCATGTTGAACTTCACGACGTAGAACCATTCCGGTCGCGCGGGACGATCCCATGTCTCGTCTTCAGCGGCCGGGCTCTCATAGGCGACGGCCTCGATTTCGCCCGTCGCGCCGCGTACGTATTCGGGCGTGCGGGTGTAGAAGATCACCGGAAGTTCACGCACCACCACCGGGTCGCCGACCTTGAACTTCGCCGTCGCGGCCTGGCCGGCGTAGCACTGCGGATCGCCCTTGCCGTCGGCTTCCTCGGCATGGTTGTTCCGTTTGACTTGCGATCCGTCGCCTTCGGACTTCGGTTGGGCCTGGAGTGTCTTCCCGTCGAGTCCGCCCGCGTAGCGCTCCTGGACCTCGGCCATGCGCTCGCTCAACTCCGTCAGGCCGATGTGGTGCTTCTCGACCAGGATGCGTGCGACGGCCAGCAGCCAGCGACCGTAATAGGGCAGCCCGAGATACTCGGTCCGCCCCACATCGACGTTGCCCATCCGGCGACGCTCCTCCGACAACCAGATGCCGCGCCAGCCGAGCACCTCGCAGATCACATAGGTCATGTGTTCCCACAGCTCGTACTGCTTGTTCTCGTACTTCATCGGCGCGTCCGGCTCGCCGCCCACGTCGTGGACGGGTTTCAGATAGGCGGTGATGCGCTCGTGGTCGAGCATGTCGGGCGTCGGGGCGTTGGGAAGTTCAGGAAACGAGGACTTCAGCCGGGTCACCAGATCTAGTTGTGCTGCGCGCTCGGCGGCTGTGCTCATGAAAGGTCCCTTCGTCTTCTGGCGAGGCCCGGCAAACCACAGGGAGAGATCATCCGGCTGCTGACTCTATCGCCGAAACCCGATGAATACAGCGAAATCGCTTACCGTGTCACCGATGTCATCGCACGCGGGGGTGCGGCGTGTATGTGCTGTCGCGCAAAGGTTTTGACGATGGCGCCGTTGTACTGGGCAAAGTCACTAGGCAGCGAACAGGGCATGAGGCGCCGTCGGTCTCGCCAGACCGATCACAATCGCTGCGCATTTCGACGCGTGTGCTGCACCAATCGGTGGCCTTGTTGGAGTGAGAATAGGCGGGTGATCGAGGGCAGCCGGGCGATGGATGCCCTGAGGCTGAACACTCCCGACGTCGGCGCGGTGGCTCGCAGCCTGCTCGGGGTGCTGGCGGTGGCTGCGGTCGCGCTGTACTGGCACTCCCCGCCGTCGGCGGTGTGGGCGGCGGGTGCTGCGACGATCGCAGGCGCCATCGCGTTGCAGGACAGTCCCGGCGGACGCGTGCCGCTCGTCATTGTGGTGTCGATGCAGATGGGCGCCGCGGTGTTCCTCGGCGCATTGACGTCGCCGTACGACTTCGTGTTCATCGCCGCGGTCGGGCTGTGGTGTTTCGCGGCGGGCCTGCAGTGGGCGCTCGGCGGCAACGCGGGCCTGGTCGCCGCGGCCGCAAGTGCGTTGTTGGTGATCGCGCCTCCCGAGGCGCCGACGCTGTGGGGCGTGGTGGTGCCGACGGCGCTGACCATCGGGGCGGGTTGCGTTCAGGCCGCGCTGGTGGCGGTATTGCCGCCGCAGCGCTGGCGCGTGCAGCGCGACGCGTTGACGAAGGCCTACCGGGCGCTGGCCTCGGACGCCAGAGGTGTCGCCGCCGACCGCGATGCCCCGGTGGATGTGGCCCCGTTGACGTCGCTTCGGGAGGCCTTCGTCGACAGTCAGGCCACCCGGCGGCCGAAGGCGTACCACGGGGGTTACCGGCTACCCGAGCGGATCACCGCGACATTGAGCGCATTGCGAGGCGGTGCCGGCGGCGAAGCGGTTTCGCAGATGCTGACCGCCGCCGCCGAGTTCCTGGATGCGATCGCGGACCACAGTCATACCGCGCGACGAGATGCCGAGCACGCCCTTGAGCGCGTCGACACGGCGGTAGCCGCCGTGATCGAGCCGGAATCAACCGTTGCGCAACGGTTCTCACAACAGCTCCATGAGGCGTTGACGGTCCGGTTCGGCGAGATGCACGCACCCGATTTCGTCGGGTCGTTCGGTGCGGCGGCGACGGCGATTCGCGGCCACCTGACCTGGACGTCGCCGGTGCTGCGGCACGCCGTGCGGCTGTCGTCGACCGTCGCGCTCGGTATCGCCGCTGCGAGATTCGCCGGTGTGTCTCACGGCTATTGGATCGCGTTGACTGTCCTGATCGTGCTGCGCCCAGAAACGGCGCACACCTACACGCGTTGCGTCGGGCGTATCGCGGGCATCGCTGCGGGCATCATTGCTTCTTCGCTGCTGACGATGATCTGGCAGCCGACGGGTTCGGCAGCGGTCGTCGTCGCGGCGGCGTTTGTCGCGGTGACGTATGCGACGACCAGATTCGGTTACGTCGCCGTCAGCGCGGCTCTGGCCGCGTCGATCGTGTTCCTGCTCGATATCGACTCCGCTGCGACGGGGGCGACCATCGAGGACCGCCTGTTCGCGGTCGTCCTCGGCGGCGGATTGGCACTCGTCGCCCATGTGGTGCTGCCCGACGACGCGCTGATCCGGCTCCGGCAGCGCGCGGGGGAATTGTTGAAAACTGAAATCGATTACGCCGCAACGGTGGTCAAGGCCTTTGTGCACGAGATCGACCATCCCGCCGACACGCTGTCAGCGGCATGGCAGCGAGCCTACCGGGCACGCGCGGCGTTCGAAGCGGCCACCGGCGCCACTCGGCTGGATTCGCTTGAGCTTCGTCGATGGCTGCGGTCCTACCGGGCGGCACTGAACGTCGTCACGAGCAGTTGCACCTCCATGGAGGGCAGTCTGCCCAGTACGCCGTCGACGGCGCTGTCCCCCGAATTCGTCGCGGCCGTCGACGACTACATCGATGCGCTACGCGGCTCGCCACCCACCCCGGCCACCCCGTGGACCGTCGATGTCGTCGCGCTCACCGCGGCGAACCAGCAGGTGCGAGAGCGCGGCGCGCAATTGGCCGCGGACAACGGAGCCGCACGCGTGCTGGTCTCCGAATTGGCGACGATCACGCGCAGCCTTTCCGACATCGCCGCGCCGCGCGAAGCCTCCTCGGCCTGATTCAGCGAACTATCACATGGCAATTTACGGCAGCGTAAGCTGTGGGCGCTCTGACCCCCATGGCCGCTTTAGCAGAAGGTTGACCATGGCGAAAACGCCGAAAAGCCCTAAGCCGACGAAGAAGACGGCTGCCAAGAAGGCGCCGGCCAAGCCGGCCAATACGCCGTCAGCGAAGACGGCTCCCGTTTCGCGCACAGCACCCGTAGGGCGGGAGACGCTGCCGATTCCTGATCCCCAACACGTTGGTCTGACAACCTACGACGCCAAGGATCCGAGGACGACCTATCCGCCGATCACGATGCTGCGCCCGCCGGAGGGTGCGCCGAACGTGCTGATCGTGCTGATCGACGATGTCGGCTTCGCCGCGTCCTCAGCGTTCGGCGGGCCCTGCAAGACCCCGGTGGCCGAACGCCTTGCGGCGAACGGTCTCAAATTGAACCGCTTCCACACCACCGCACTGTGTTCACCCACCCGGCAAGCGCTGCTGACGGGTCGCAACCACCACTCGGTCGGCATGGGCGGCATCACCGAGATCGCGACCGCGGCGCCGGGGTACAGCAGCGTGCGACCCAAGGACAAGGCGCCCATCGCAGAGACGTTGCGGCTCAACGGATACTCGACGAGCCAGTTCGGCAAGTGCCACGAGGTACCGGTGTGGGAGGTCTCCCCTGTCGGCCCATTCTCGCAATGGCCCACCGGGTCGGGTTTCGAGCACTTCTACGGGTTCATCGGCGGCGAGGCCAATCAGTACTATCCCGGTCTTTACGAAGGCACCGCGCCCGTCGAACCGGAGAAGTCGCCAGAGGAGGGTTACACCCTGACCGAGGACCTCACCGATCGCGCGATCACCTGGGTGCGCCAGCAGAAGGTGCTGAGTCCCGACAAGCCGTTCTTCATGTACTACGCTCCCGGCGCCACGCACGCGCCACATCACGTGCCCAAGGTGTGGTCCGACAAGTACAAAGGCAAGTTCGACGACGGCTGGGATGTGCTGCGCGAGAAGATCTTCGCGCGGCAGAAGAAAGTCGGTGTCATCCCAAAGGATGCCGAGCTCACCGCACGGCACGACGAGATTCCCGGCTGGGACGACATGCCGGCGGAACTGAAGCCGGTGCTGGCAAGGCAGATGGAGATCTATGCCGGCTTCCTCGAGCAGACCGACCATGAGGTCGGGCGGCTGATCGACGCGATAGGCGACCTCGGTGTGCTGGACGACACGCTCGTCTATTACATCATCGGCGACAACGGCGCTTCCGCGGAAGGCACGCCGAACGGCTGCTTCAACGAGATGTGCACGCTCAACGGACTGGCCGGGGTCGAAACCACCGAGTTCCTGCTGTCCAAGATCGACGATTTCGGTACTCCCGACGCCTATAACCATTACGCCGTCGGGTGGGCGCACGCATTGTGCACCCCGTACCAGTGGACCAAACAGGTGGCGTCACATTGGGGTGGCACGCGCAACGGCACCATCGTGCACTGGCCGAATGGCTTCTCCGACAAGGGCGTGTCCCGGAACCAGTTCCATCATGTCATCGACGTCGCGCCCACGATCCTCGAGGCGGCGGGTTTGCCCGCGCCGATCTCGGTCAACGGAATCCAGCAAGCGCCCATCGAGGGCGTCAGCATGATCGGAACGCTGTGCGACGGTGCCGCCCCAGATGCCCACACTGTCCAGTATTTCGAGATGTTCGGCAATCGAGGGCTCTACTTGGATGGGTGGACGGCGGTCACCAAGCACCGCACCCCGTGGCTTGCCGACCAGCCGCCCCTTGATGACGACGTCTGGGAGCTCTACGGCCCCGACGACTGGACGCAGGCACGCAACTTGGCAGCCGAGAATCCCGCGAAACTCGCCGAACTGCAACGGCTCTGGCTCATCGAGGCGGTCAAATACAACGTCGTACCGCTCGATGATCGCTCATTTGAGCGCTTCAATCCTGACATCGCCGGGCGGCCTCAACTGATTCGCGGCAATAGCCAGCTGTTGTTCTCCGGGATGCGGGTCAGCGAGAACTGCGTGCTGAACATCAAGAACAAGTCGCATTCGGTGACCGCCAATGTCACCGTGCCGAAGGGGGTTGTCAACGGTGTGATCGCCACCCAGGGCGGCAGCGTCGGCGGCTGGACGCTCTACGCGCACGAAGGAAAGCTCAAATATTGCTACAACTTCTTCGGCATCGAGTACTACATGGTCGAGGCAACGAAGAAGATTCCCGCAGGAAAGCATCAGGTTCGGATGGAATTCGCCTATGACGGAGGTGGATTGGGGCTGGGCGGTGCCGTGACGCTGTACTACGACGGCAAGGACGTTGGCACCGGACGCGTCGAGCGGACCCAACCGATGGCGTTCTCCGCCGACGAAGCCTGCGACGTGGGCTGCGATACCGGCTCACCGGCGTCACCGGACTACGGCCCGACCGGCAATAAGTTCACTGGTGAAATCGACTGGGTGCAAATCGATATCGGTGACGACAGCCACGATTACCTGATCACGCCGGAAGATCGGCTCAACATTGCGATGGCCAAGCAGTAGCTCAGCCGCGCGCCCACTTCGGTTGGATGAACACACCTTCGGCCTCGACAGTGATGCCCTCGTCATCGGCGAGGTGTCCAGAGACGTAGGTCTTCACCCCTTCGGTCCTGGTGATCTTGGCCTCGGCGTGCAACTGGCCAAGGCGCGTGGTGCGCAGATAACGCATGGTGATGGTGCCGGTGAACCGCGGGCTCAGCCCGTCGGTCGCCCCTTCGCCGAGGATGTGGTCAAGCACCAACGCTGCGACTCCCCCATGTACGTGACCAGGCGGACCCTCGTACGCCGCGCCGAGGTGAAAGTCGGTCCAGACCCGGCCGTCGGCGTCGCGCAGGATCGTCAGCGGCGGAGCGATTGGGTTGCGAATGCCGATGACGGGGTTTCCCCACGCCATCCGGTCACCGCCGGTGGTGTACTGCACGCCGAACGGGCCATCGGTCTGCTGTGACCGCAGCTTTGCGGTCGCCGCGTCGATCTCGGCCCTGACGGCGGCGACGCTTTCGGCGTCGACCTCGGTGCGGATCGTCGCGTCGATCAGCTCGCGGACCGACTCGGCGAGCGGTTGATAAACGGCGCGCATCCGTTGCACCTCTTCCGAGGAGACGTCGCCGATGTGGGTGAACTCCAGCACACTTGCACTAGAACACGTTCTAGCTTGTGTGTCGAGTCGCCAGGTCACTGAGCGCAGCGCGGGCCTCGCGGTCACGCCGCCCCAATTCGAGTTCCATCAGCGCGCATTCCGCTGTGGCAGCGATCCACAGTCGCGCCGCCGCGCGGGGATGACCGGAGCCGAGCGCCTCGAAGTCGTCCGCGACGACGTCCACGTTCATCTTGTTGCGGCGGGTCACCTCGTCCGCGATCGGCAAATGCCCCCGTGCCTCGAGCAGGAGCGCCTTCACGCCGCGGTCGCGCAGGCATCCGTCCAGGTAGGTGGTGGCCGCCGCGGTGAGGCGGTCCACCCCAGGCGTCATCTCGTAGATCACCGCCATCACCTCGTCGAACAGCACATCGTGGAAGCGTCGGTGCAACGCCACCAGGTAGGACACCCGATCGGGAAAGTGGTGAAAGAACGTCCCTTTCGATACGCCGGCCGCCGCGACAAGGGCGTTGACGCTGAGGCCCTCGAGGCCCAACTCCTCGGCGAGCACCAGGCCCGTCTCGATCAGATTCGCCCGGGTCTGTTGTGCGGCCGCGAGGCGCTTGTTCGCCACTTGCATGTCCGCTAGTGTAATTGACCGACCGACCGGTCAATGAAAAGGGGCTCCGATGCCGACACTCGACACCTCACTCGGAACGGTTTCGTATACCGACGAAGGCTCCGGCCCGCTCATCATGCTGCTGCACGCCACCCTGCACGACCGCACCGACTTCGCGCCGGTGCACGGCGCGCTGGCGGCAGGTCGCCGCGTGCTGGCACTGGACTGGCCGGGCCATGGCGAGTCTCCGCCGCCCGCAACACCTTTGAGCGCGGTGCAGTTCGGCGAGGTGCTGGTGGAGTTCGCGGACCTGCTGGACCTGAACGACGTCGTTGTCGTGGGAAATTCGGTCGGCGGCTACGCGGCCTGCCGGCTGGCGCTGGAGCGTCCGCAGCGAGTCGCAGGCCTTGTCCTTGTCAACACCGGCGGCTTCGCTCCGCCCAGCGCGCTCACCAGGCTGGTCTGTGCCGCGATGGGCCGCCCCGCGGTGTTGAAGACCCTGTTCCCGGTGCTCGTGCGCGCATACATGCGTGCCAACAACCCGACCGACAAGGCGGTCGTCACCAGGGTGGCGGCGCGGGTCAAAACGGCAGAAGGGGCGCGCACGGCCGCCGCATTGTGGAAGAGCTTCGCCGAGCCCGGGCATGACCTACGGGCGCGCGCCGCCGAGATCACCGTGCCCGTCCTGATCACCTGGGGCGTCAAGGATCTGACCGCTCCGCGACGCTGGGGCGAGGCGGTCAGGGCCGCGATCCCCGGGTCCCGGTTCGAGGCGCTGCCCACCGGCCACGTCGTGTTCTCCTCCGAGCCGGACGACTGGCTGGCTACCGTGCTGCCGTTCGCCGACGCCGCGCACGGGGTGCGGCCCCGCCGCGGCTGAACGTCACCCGTCGACGGTGAAACGTCCGTCGGCCGAGGCGAACCCGAGCCAGGTGTGCCGGTTGCCCGCCCAGCACCAGCCGACCTTTGGCGCATTGCGATTGGCGACGCCGTCGCGACCGGTGCCGTTACTGATCCACACCGCAGGCGTTCTGGTGTCGAGTGAGCCGTCGGCTTTGTGGCGACGGGATGCGATCGTCATGAAGCACTTGCCACGCTGCAGGACGTCCGGCCGCTGCAGCAGCCAGTGCAGGCCCTCGACGAGCGTGAGCGGCGTGCGGCCCGCGTCAGTGATTGCGGGCAGGGCCTCATCCGGGCTCCAGTTGGCCATCGCGTCGCCGCGGTCGAGATCGCCGACCAGATAGATCTGCGCATCGGGGACCGTGACCGATCCAATCGGGGCGAACTCGTCGACATCGGCCATATCGGTCACCACGAAACCCGGTTTGCCGTTGATTCGCAGCAGCGGTGCCAACGCCGACGCTGGCACCAGATCGGGGTGGATGACCAGCAGTGACCCCGGCCGATGCGGCATGTTCTGCAACTGCTCGACCGGTAGCCCGGCCATGTGGTGGACGCCGAGTTCGATCAGTCGCTCGGCTTGTTCGGAAAGGCTCGGCAGAGTCGTCATGGCGGTAGGCACGCGGGCTCAACGAAGCGCGCCGCCGCGAAAGTTCCTACCATTGTCCGCCATGGCCGCCCCGAGGCTGCACCGCTCCAGGCACGAGATGCCCGCGACACTGGTCGAAGTCGCCGCGCATCGCATCCGCGACGCGATCCTGAGCGGTGAGCTTGGGCCCGGCGAGAAGATCGTCGAGGAGCAAGTCTGCGGGGACTTCGGCATCAGCCGGGCGCCACTGCGGGAGGCACTGCGGCTGCTGGCGCAGCAGGGGCTCGTCGAGCATCTCCCCAGGCGTGGCACACGTGTTGCGGAATGGTCGTCCTCGGACATCCTGCAACTCTTCGCGCTTCGCCATGTGCTCGAACGCCACGCCATCGAAAGCGCACTGCCGCTCGCCGACCCTGGCGCCACCCTTGCGCCGGTCTGCGCCGCACTGGATGGGATGCACACTGCCACAGATGATCTGGCGCGCGACGACGCGCATCGGTTGTTCCATGCGGCAGTGGTCCAGCTGGCAGGCAACAGGCAACTGGATATCGCGCTCGAGCCCATACTGCTCAAATTGCAACTGCCGATGGCGATGAATATGCGCGAAGAGGCCCGTCGGAACCAGGCTGGCGACGGCATCAGGCGGCACCAGGCGATTCTGTCCGCCCTGCAGACCAATGATCCTGTGGTTGTGCTCGCCGCCCTTGCCGAACACGGCCATCTCGACTATCTGGACATCGAACCGCAGCCCTAACACAAACGACACACGGGCGACCCGAGATCGCCATCATTCTGTCGACAATCGACAGACATGGCTGATGAACTGCGCGGACCGTCGATCGGGCCGTCGGTGGCAGAGATGCTGGCGTCGCATGCCGCAGGGACCGGTTCCCCGACCAAGACCGCGGCCCGTGTCGCGGACGCCATCGCGGCTCGCGGTGATGACGGCACGTGGCTGGCAACGGTTCGGCGGGATCAGCTCCTCGCCGCCGCGGAGGAGATCGAGAAGACTCCCGGCGCGCGGACTCTGCCGCTCTACGGCATACCGTTCGGCGTCAAGGACAGCATCGACGTTTCAGGCGTGCCGACCACGCTGTCCTGCCCCGACTACGCGTACGTGCCGTCGACGACCGCGCCGGTGGTTCAGCGCCTGCTCGACGCCGGCGCGTTGTACGTCGGCAAGACCAATCTCGACCAGTTCGCCACCGGGCTCAACGGCACCCGCACGCCATACCCGATCCCCCGCAGCGTATTCGGCGAAGGACTGATCTCCGGCGGTTCGAGTTCGGGCTCGGCGCTGGCCGTCGCGCTGGGCCAGGTGCCGTTCGCGGTGGCCACCGACACCGCAGGCTCGGGGCGGGTGCCTGCGGCACTCAACGGTGTGGTGGGGTTCAAACCGTCGCGCGGCCTGATCAGCACCGTCGGCCTGGTGCCCGCGTGCAAATCGCTGGATTGCATCAGCGTGATGGCGGGCTGCATCGACGACGTCGACCGCGTCTTCGACGTGATGGCATCGCGCGATGACAACGACTCCTGGTCGCGCGACCGAGGGCCACGCCACAACGGCGCCTCGATCCGAGTCGGCCTGCCTGCCGCCGGCGAGCTGGAGTTCTTCGGCGACGACGAGATGCGCCGCGCACACTTGTCTTTTCGTGAGGGATTGACCCGCAAGACCACCGTCGTCGACGTGTCGCTGGAGCTGTTCCTTGCCGCGGGGGCACTGCTCTATCAGGGCCCGTGGGTGGCCGAACGACTGGTCGAGTTCGGTGATTTCCTTGCGGATCAACCGGACTCGATCCATCCCGTGGTACGCGAGATTCTTCGCGGCGGTCAGAAGTACACCGCCGTGGACGCGTTCGCCGCGCTGCAACGACTGCAGGAACTCAAGGCACAGGTGAGCCGACTCTGGGAGCGGATGGACGTGCTGGTGGTGCCGACGATCGGCACCACGTTCACCGTCGACGAGGTGCTTGCCGCACCCATCGACTGCAACACCATGCTCGGCCACTACACCCACTTCGGAAACCTGCTCGACCTGCTGGGCGTCGCGGTGCCGCTCGGGCGCACCGCCGACGGGCGGCCCTGTAGCGCAATGCTGTTGGGCCCGGCGCTGACCGACGACACCGTGTTACATCTGGCCGCGCAAATTCTGGACGAACCACGGTCGCCGTCGCTGGACCCAATCGCCGTTTCGACTACCTCAAAGGAGCATGTGCCATGAACGATCCGGTCATCATGCCCGCCGACCCGACGCCGTTTCGCGTTCTGCCCGGCCGGACGGCGCTGATCGTCATCGACATGCAGCGGGACTTCCTGCTGCCTGGCGGTTTTGGCGAAAGCCTCGGCAATGACGTTGGACAGTTGGTCAAGGTCGTACCGCCGCTGGCCGCCCTGATCGAGGCGGCCCGATCAGCGGGAATCATGGTGATCCATACGCGCGAGGGCCACGAGCCCGATCTGTCGGACTGCCCACCGGCCAAGCTCAATCGCGGTGCTCCTTCGAAACGTATCGGCGACGACGGCAAGTACGGCCGCATCCTCATTCGCGGTGAATACGGGCACGACATCGTCGACGAACTGGCCCCGATCGACGGTGAAGTCGTCATCGACAAACCCGGCAAGGGCGCCTTCTACGCCACGTCGCTGCAGGACGTGCTGACCGCCGCGGGGATCACTCAACTGCTGATCACCGGCGTCACCACAGAGGTCTGCGTGCATACGACCACAAGGGAGGCCAACGACCGCGGCTACGAGTGCCTGGTCGTATCCGACTGCGTGGGTTCGTATTTCCCGGAGTTCCAGCGCATCGGCCTGGAAATGATCAAGGCCCAGGGCGGCATCTTCGGCTGGGTCGCCGACACCGGCGCGGTCATCCCCGCACTGCTCGCACTCACCAGCACCGCCGCCTGAAAGGACCCGCCCCATGAGCACCGAAGTCAGCGATCCCCCTATCGAACCGCCCAAGACGTTGTCGATACCGTGGTGGACACGCGGTGATCTGAACGCGTTCTTCGGGCTCGGCTTCAACATCCTTGTCAATGTCCTGACGCTGACCGGCCTGATGATCGGCGTGATCGCAGTCCCGGCGGGCGATGTGCTTGGCACGGTGCTGCCCGCCCTCGGCGTCGCACTGATCCTCGGCAATCTCTACTACACGTTCCTGGCGCGGCGACTGGCGCGGCGGGAGAACCGAACCGACGTCACCGCACTGCCGTACGGGCCGAGCGTGCCGCACATGTTCATCGTCATCTTCGTGGTCATGCTGCCGGTGTATCTCAACACCGACGACCCGATTCAGGCGTGGCAGGCGGGCCTGGCCTGGGCGTTTCTCATCGGCGTGATCGTGATGATCGGCGCGTTCGTCGGGCCCTACATCCGCAAGCTCACCCCGCGTGCGGCGATGCTCGGCACCCTTGCGGGCATCTCCATCACATTCATCTCGATGCGGCCCGCCGCGCAGATGTGGGAAGCGGCCTGGATCGGGCTGCCGGTGCTGGCCATCATTCTGATCGGCTTCTTCACCAATGTGAAGTTGCCGTTCAACATTCCCGTCGGGCTGGCCGCATTGCTGGTCGGCACCGCGATCGGTTGGATCGGCGGCTTCATGTCCGCACCCGATGTCGGACAGGCGGTTTCGGATATTGCGATCGGAATACCGGACCTGCGGATCGACATGCTTCTCAAGGGCCTTTCGGACCTGGCGCCGCTGTTGGGCACCGCGATTCCGTTGGGCGTGTACAACTTCACCGAAGCGATGAGCAATGTCGAGAGCGCCGCGGCCGCAGGCGACAACTTCAACCTGCGCAGTGTGCTGTTGGCCGACGGCGCAGGAGCGGTGATCGGGTCGGCGTTCGGTTCGCCGTTTCCTCCCGCGGTGTACATCGGGCACCCCGGGTGGAAGGACGCGGGTGGGCGGGCAGGCTACTCGCTTGCCAGCGGCGTGGTGATCGGAATTCTGTGCTTTCTAGGCTTTTTCGGCGTACTCGACGCCTTGCTACCGGTGCCCGCCATCGTGCCGATCCTGCTGTACATCGGGCTCTTGATCGGTGCGCAGGCGTTTCAGGCGGTTCCGCGTTTGCATGCGATCGCGGTCGTCGCGGCAATCCTGCCCAACCTCGCTCAGTGGGCGCACGGTCTCATCGACAACGCGTTGAACGCCGCGGGCACGTCGGCGGCGCAGGTGGGCATCGAGGCGCTCAACGGCGCAGGCGTTGTGTACGAGGGCCTTAAAACGCTCGGCGAGGGCGCGGTGCTGGTCGGGCTGATCCTCGGCGCGATGGTGACGTTCATCCTTGACAAGAAGTTCCTCCATGCGGCGATCGCATCGGCTGTCGGCGCCGTGTTGTCGTTCATCGGGCTGATCCACGCACCCGAAGTAGCATGGGCGGCCAATCCCGAAGTGGCACTCGGATACCTGTTCTTCGGGGTGGTGTGCGCAGCTTTCTCGTTCCTGCCCGGCGCCAAGGATCCGATCGACAGCGACGAGTCCGAGGTGGTCGCGGGCCACTGACTACGGGTCGGGCGTGATCAATTCCTGTGGGCCGGTAGGTAACCGCCAATGGAACGCCAGCGCTGCCAGCCGAAGGAGCGTTGCAAGAGCGCTGCCGACCGCTACGCCCACCCACTGCGGCCCGAAGTAGTCGATCGCAACGTAGGTTACGGCGCCGAGCAGCGCCGGAATCGCGTACAGATCGTCCGGGCCCATGACATACGGGACCTCGCGGGCGATCACGTCACGCAGCATGCCGCCGGCGATCGCGGTGAGCATGCCGATGATGGCCGCCGCGAACCAGCTGGCCCCTTCGTCGACCGCGATGGCCGCGCCCGAGGTCGCGAAGAACCCCATTCCGATTGCGTCGAGGACCAACACGGCCCTGTTCATCCGCAACACAAGATGGGCGAATGGTGTGGCGATCGCGACGGCGAGCAATGCGACCGTGATGTTGGGCCAGTGCTGGATTGAATAGGGCGGCCGGTCGAGCAGCAGATCGCGCAGCACGCCCCCGCCCACCCCCGTGAGCACCCCCAGCGTCGCGATTCCGAAAAGGTCGAAACCTTTGCGAACACCGACTGTCGCGCCCGACGCCGCGAACACCGCTATGCCGACGTAGTTGAGAATTATCTGGAGCACGCGTGCACGTTAAGCGCCGTTACGCCGAACAGACGCAGAATCGCGCTCTGGGAAGTTCATTTGTGCGAGTCTGCGTCTGCTGGGCGGACAAGGTTCTAGCGTCCTGGTGATGGACACTGCCACCGTTGTCGTGACAATCCTCCTGGCTGCCTTGTTCACGTTCGCGGCAAGCATCAAACTGCTCGGCGTCTCGCAGTCGCTGGCCGTCCGCGACCACCTCGGGGTCAAGCCGTTGCAGTGGCGGCTGATCGGCGCGTGCGAACTCGCAGGCGTCGCGGGCGTGCTCGTCGGTCTGATGTGGTCACCGATCGGAATCGCCGCAGCGATCGGCCTGGCGTTGCTGTCGATCGGCGCTCTGGCCTTCCACATTCGCGCCTCCGACAGCGTCGTGGACACAGCCCCTGCCGTGATCGGCATCGCATTGGCGGGCGCGACGGCCGTACTGCACACCATCTGAGGTAGCGGCCGTCACACCTGGGTACGAAGCTGCCTTAGATTACCTAACTTTTCGTGGTCACCTGTCTACGAAGTGATTTACGCTGCTTACATGGCTGCACGAGCGAACAGCGCCGATCCCCGCGCCGAGCGGGTCCGTACCCGGCTGCGGGAGGCGGCGTTCGCGCTTGTCCACGAGCGCCCAGTCGACCACATGACGGTCGGCGACATCGTGGCCCGCGCCGAGGTCAGCCGGCAGGTCTTCTATCAGCACTTCCGTGACCGCGACGACGCCGTCGCAACGGCCTTCACGGCCGCGTTCGCCGCCGCGACCGCCGACATCGGTGGCGGCGACGCGCGTGCCCGCATCCTGCGGTTGTTCGACTTCGCCGCCGAGCGCCGATCGATGTACCGCAACGTCGTGCCGAGCGCGGTGGTCCAGCGCGTCGTGACGGCCTTCCGGGCCGAACTGCTGGCTCCTTGCGAAGAGATCGCCACGCTGGCTATGCCTGTGGTGTCACCGATCGCCGGCCTCACGCCGGACGCGGTCACCCGATTTCTGGTCGGCGGGTTCATGGAGGTGCTGCGGTCCTGGATGGAAGACCCTGACTCGACCGACCTGCGCGGCCGGGTCACCACCGCACTCGACACCGTCAACGCCTTACTAGGCCTGCCCGCACATCCGAAAGGTCTTCACCATGGGTAAGCACCGCACCCCCGATCAGCACCCGCAGCACGATCGCGCCGCCGTCCGCAACGTTGCGTTGTCAATGGTCGGGCTCATGCTCGTCGTCGTTGCGATGATCGCAAGTTATTCCGGCGCGTTCGCCCAGCCGACGCTGCACCACATGGATGTCGCCGTCGCTGCACCGCAACAGGTCATCGACGGGATACGGGCACAGGATTCGCTGGCGGTCAACGAAGTCGGCGACGCGGCCGCGGCCCGCCAGCAGGTCTATGAGCGCACATCCGATGCCGCGTTCGTCGTCGCGCCGAACGGCGAGATGACGATCTACACCGCAGGCGGCGGTGGACGCAGCGTCGCCGCCGCGGCAGAGACAGTGGGCCGGACCATCGCGGCCAAGGCCGGGCTCACCGCTTCCGTCGAGGACGTCGCGCCACCGTCGGCCGGAGATCCATCCGGGACGGTCGAGTTCTACGCGATCATCTTCATCTCCATCGGCGCGACCGTCGGCGCAACCGTTGTCGGCCGATTCATGGGAACCGTGCGCAGGCCGGTGACACTGGCGTTGCGCACCATGACCCTTGCCGGCTACTCGGCGCTGCTTGGCGCGGGCGTGACCCTTTACGTCGACGTGATTCTTGGCGCGCTGACCGGCCATACCTGGCAGGTGTTCGGCGTGCTGTGGCTCTACGCCATGGCCGTCGGCGGCGCCGTCACCGGGGCCGCCGCGGCATTCGGCACGGTCGCGTCGTTGGCGCTGACGCTGTTCCTTGTCGTCATCGGTAACGCCGCAGCCGCCGGTCCGGTGGGCAGGCCGCTGCTTTCGGGCTTCTACTCGACCTTCACGGGAATCGTGCCGCAGGGCTCAGGGGTCTCGCTGTTGCGCAGTGTCGCGTATTTCGGCGGCAACGGCGCACAGACACCGCTAGTCACGCTGGGGATCTGGGGTGCGGCCGGCTGTCTGCTCGCCATAGTCGCCACCGTCACCGCCCAGCTGAATTATCGTGCCCCCTATGAGCGTTTCCTCCCCGGCGCTGCGGGGCGAGCCCGAGCCGTATTACGACCTGGGGTCCTATCGCCGGCCGATTGAGACTCCGTCGCCGCAGTCGCAGGTGTGGTTTGACCGCGGGATGGTCTGGGCCTACGCCTTCAACCACGAAGAAGCCATCCGGTGCTTTGACCGGGCACTGGAGCTCGATCCCGATCTCGCGATCGCGCGCTGGGGCATCGCCTACTCGATCGGGCCCAACTACAACAAGGCCTGGGAGGCCTTCGATCCCGTCGACCTTGCCGCGTCGCTGGCCAGGGCGCGCATGGAACTCGGGCTCGCCGCGGGCGGCCGCGCCTCCGCGCTCGAGCAGGGGCTGATCGGGGCGCTGCAAACCCGCTTCCCCACCGATGACCCGGATGACGCCGACGCACTGGCGGCCGGCGGCGCCGCGTACGCCGACGCCATGACGGCGCTTGCCGTGGCGTATCCCGACGACGTCGACGTGCAGGCGCTGGCCGCCGACGCACTTGTCAACGTCACGGCGTGGGCGCTGTGGGACATCAGAACCGGCGACCCGGCACCGGGATCGCGTGTGGTCGAGGCCAAGCGAATCCTCGACGATGCGCTGGCCACCCCGGCCGGGCGCGAACACCCGATGATCCTGCACCTCTATCTGCACACCATGGAGATGTCGGCAACGCCGCAGGACGCACTACCAGCCGCGGACCTTCTACGCACCTTAGTTCCTGATGCCGGCCATCTCGTACACATGCCCAGCCATATCGATGTGTTGTGCGGCGACTACCGCAGCTCGGTGGTGGCGAATCTGACCGCGGCGCAAGCGGATCAACAGTTCGTCGACCGCGAGGGGCCGCTGAACTTCTACTCGCTCTACCGCGCGCACAATCTCCATTTCGTGGTCTATTCTGCGATGTTCGAAGGCAATTCGAGAGCCGCGCTCGCCGCCGCGGATGAGCTCACCGGTCAGCTCACCGCGGAGTTGCTCGCCATCGAGTCCCCACCGATGGCGGACTGGCTGGAAGCCTTTGTGCCGCTGCGGATCCACGTTCTGGTCCGATTCGGCAGGTGGGACGAGTTGATCGCGCAGCCGCTGCCGGACGATCTCGACCTGTACTGCAGCACCGCGGCCACGATTCATTACGGCCGCGGAATCGCCCACGCTGCAAGAGGCCAGCTGGCGCAAGCGCACGCCGAGCGGGAGGCGTTCGCCGCGGCCTACGCGCGCATACCGGACACTCGATACCTGTTCAACAACACGGTGCGGGACATCATGGGAATCGCCTCCGAGATGCTCGACGGTGAAATCGCCTACCGTGAAGGGCAATTCGAAAGCGCCTTTGCCCATCTGAGACAGGCGATCGAACGCGACGACTCGCTCCCATACGACGAACCCTGGGGATGGATGAGCCCGACCCGGCACGCCTATGGTGCGTTGTTGCTCGAGCAGGGCCGTGTCGAGGAGGCTGCGGTGGTGTACGCCGCCGACCTTGGCCTGGATCCCACGCTGAGCCGAGCGTGCCAGCATCCCAACAACGTATGGAGCCTGCACGGCTATCACGAATGCCTGCAACGGCTCGGCCGCCACGACGAGGCCGCAATCATCGGTCAGCAGCTCGATCTGATGAGGGCCAGAGCCGACGTGCCGATCGTGGCGTCCTGCGCGTGCCGGCTCGAGGTCGCCGAGGGCTGAGACGGCCGGCTGCGTAAACTCACCACTCGTGGCGATCAACGACGAGGACCTCGAGCGTCTCGGTCGCTGCGTTGAGCTTGCGCAGGAGGCTCTCGACGACGGCGACGAGCCGTTCGGCTCAATCCTTGTCGACGCCGACGGCAGGACACGCTTCGAAGACCGCAACCGCGTCAAAGACGGCAACCACACCCGGCACCCGGAATTCGCGATCGTGCGATGGGCCGTCGACAATCTTTCTCCTGGCGAGCGCGCCGCCGCGACGGTGTACACCTCCGGCGAGCACTGCGCGATGTGCTCGGCGGGCCACGCCTGGGTGGGCCTTGGCCGCATCGTCTACGCCGCCTCGACCGAACAGCTGACCCAGTGGCTCGCCGAGTGGGGCGCACCACCGCCACCGGTGGCGCCGCTGCCGATCACCACGGTGGCCCCGCGCGTCGAGGTCGACGGTCCGGCGCTCGAGTTCGCCGATCCCATGAAGGCCCTGTACGAAGCGAAGTTCCGGCCGTGACAGAACCCGGGTGGGTCGCCCACGCGATCTGGTGGCAGGTCTACCCGCTGGGCTTTGTCGGTGCATATCCCGCCGACCCTGCCCCGACGGCGGACGAGCACCGGCTGCGTCGGATCGTCGAATGGTTCGACCACGCCATCGAACTCGGCGCGTCGGGTGTCGCGCTGGGGCCGATCTTCGACTCGCGCACGCACGGCTACGACACCACCGACCACTACCGCATAGACCCACGCCTCGGCGACGACGCCGACTTCGACCACCTGATCGACGAGGCGCACCGCCGCGGTCTGCGCGTGCTGCTCGACGGCGTCTTCAACCATGTCGGCACCGACTTCGCGCGATCGGAGTGGTTCCGCAGGCGCGGCAACGATGTCGACACGTTCGAGGGACACGGTGAGCTGATCGCGCTCGACCACGACAATCCCGACGTTGTCGCCTACACCGTGGACGTGATGACCCATTGGCTGCACCGCGGAGCGGACGGCTGGCGACTCGACGCCGCTTACGCAGTTCCCGACCGGTTCTGGTCCCAGGTACTCCCCCGCGTGCGAGACGCGGTTCCCGACGCGTGGTTCGTCGGGGAGGTCATTCATGGCGATTACCAGGCCCACGTTCGCGACGCGGGCTTCGACTCGGTGACGCAGTACGAACTGTGGAAGGCGATCTGGAGCAGCATCAACGACGGCAACTTCCACGAGCTCGACTGGGCTCTGGTGCGGCACAACGAGTTTCTTGACGCGTTCGTCCCGATGACCTTCGTCGGCAATCACGACGTGACCCGGATTGCCAGCCGCCTGGAAAACACCCGCCACCTCGAGCATGCGCTCGTCATCCTGCTGACCACCGCCGGCACGCCAAGCGTGTACGCGGGCGACGAGTCCGCCTACCGCGGCGTCAAGGAGGAGCGGTTCGGCGGTGACGACGCCGTACGGCCCGAATTCACCTCTCCCCTAATGGGAGTCGATGAGCTCGGCCAGGATGTCTTCCGGCTGCATCGGTACCTGATCGGGCTGCGTCGACGGCATCCGTGGCTACACACCGCGCGAACCTCGCCACTGCAACTTGCCAACCGCCAATACGTCTACCAGACCAGCAACGGGACCGATGCGCTGGTGGTCGCGCTCAATGTCGACGACGAGGCGCTCACGCTTTCGCTGCCCGACCTGGGTTTCGGTGCGGGCAAGATTGTGGCGGGCTCAGGCGCGCCGCCGCAGGATGTCGTGAATCAGGCCCAAATCGAGCCACACGGTTGGCTCATCCTCGAGCCAACCGCTCGACCGTGAGCGCGTCCTCGGTGCCGTCGTAGAACTTGTCCAGCACCGCACGGAAGTCGGCGTTGTCGTCAGTCGCCCGCGCGAACAGCGTCATCGACGAGTGGACCTTGAGATCGTCGGGCGAACCGAAGATGTCCCCTGCCGACCGGTCGTCGATCTGACTGACCAAACGCGCGCATTCGCGCAGCCGAGGTCCGAGGGTGGGGTGCGCCAGGTAGGCCCGCGCTTCGTCGAGCGACGAAATTCCATACCGCTGCGCGGTTGCGCTGTGGCCGAGGCCGCGCAGCTGAGGGAACACAAACCAGATCCAATGGCTGCGTTTCGCGCCCGCGGAAAGTTCGGCGAGCACGGTGTCATAAACGCGGTCCTGCGCGTCGGCAAACCGCCGCAGGTCGAACGGATCTGCGCCATCGGATGGCAACGATTTCTCCACAGCCATGTCGTTAACAAGTGTTGCGAGCTAATGTTCGAAATTCAATGACGACAACGACCGAGCCGGAAACATCGAGCGGGCCGGAGCCGACGCCCAAACCCCGAAGTCTGCGCCGCCGCGTGCTGTCGCGGATCAGCATCCAGTCCAAGCTGCTGGTGATGCTGTTACTGACCAGCATCCTGTCGGCCGCTGTCGTCGGCTTTATCGGATATCACTCCGGGCAGAGTTCACTGCGGGCATCGGCGTTCGACCGGTTGACCGAGATTCGCGAGTCCCAGACCCGCCAATTGCAGGCGGAGATTGGTGACTTACAGAATTCGCTCGTCGTCTATTCGCGCGGGTCGACGGCCACCGAGGCCATCCAGGCATATACAGCGGGCTTCGACCAACTGAACAACGCCACCATCACCCCCGCCCAGCAGCAGGCGATCGGCAAGTACTACAACGAGGTCTTCACCACGCAAGACTCCCAGAGCGGCGACGACGTCAACGTCGACGCCCTGCTGCCGACCTCGAACGCCCAAAAATATCTGCAGGCCTACTACACGACGCCATTCACCGATTGGGACTTGGCGATCAAGTTCGACGACGCCAACGACGGCAGCGCCTGGTCGGCTGCCAACGCCCGGTTCAACGACTTCTTCCGTCAGATCGTGACCCGATTCGAGTTCGAGGACGCGCTGCTCCTCGACACCAGGGGCAACGTGGTCTACAGCGCCTACAAAGGCGTCGACCTCGGCACCAACATCCTCACCGGGCCGTACCGCGGCGGCGATCTGACCGAGGCCTACGACAAGGCCCTCACATCCAACGCCGTCGACTATGTCGCCACCACCGACTTCAGCGATTACCAGCCCGCTGACGAGCCGACCGCCTGGATGGTGTCGCCGGTCGGCGAGCAGGGCCGCGTTCAGGGAGTGCTCGCACTCCAGTTCCCGATCTCGAAGATCAACCGGCTGATGACGATGGACAAGCAGTGGGAAGAGTCCGGGATGGGCACGACCGGTGAGACGTTCATCGTCGGTCCCGACGATCTGATGCGCTCGGATTCCCGCCTGTTCCTCGAGAACCCGGAAGCATTCAAGCGCGACGTCATAGAGGCCGGCACTCCGCCCGATGTCGCCCAGGAATCGATCCAGCAAGGCGGGACCACCCTTGTGCAACCGGTCGCGACCGAAGCCACACGGCTGGCCCAACAAGGACAGCGCGGCACCCTGGTCGCCGACGACTACCTGGGTCACGAGACGCTGCAGGCCTACGCGCCGGTCGACGTCAAGGGCCTGCACTGGGCCGTCGTCGCCAAAATCGACACATCCGAGGCCTTCGCACCGGTCTCGTCATTCACCCGCACCTTGGTGCTGTCGACGACGGTGATCATCTTTGTGGTCTGCATCGCGGCGATGCTGCTGGCACGTCTGTTCGTCAGGCCCATCCGACGGCTCGAGTCGGGTGCCCAGCGGATCAGTTCGGGCGAGTACGGCGTGTCGCTGCCCGTGCAGTCTCGTGACGAATTCGGCGATCTCACAGTCGCGTTCAACGAGATGAGCCGAAATCTGGCCATCAAAGAGGAGCTGCTCACCGAACAACGGAGGGAGAACGACCGCTTGCTGCTGTCGTTGATGCCCGAACCCGTGGTGCAGCGCTACCGAGAGGGCGAAGAGACGATCGCCCAGGACCACCAGAACGTGACGGTGATCTTCGCCGACATCGTCGGCATGGACGAGCTGGTCTCGATGCTGACGTCGGACGAGCAGTTGGCCATCGTCAACAAGCTGGTCCGCCAATTCGACGCCGCTGCGGAAACTCTCGGCGTTGAGCGGATCCGTACGTTGCACAACGGCTATCTCGCCAGCTGCGGATTGAGCGTCCCGCGCATCGACAACGTGCGCCGCACAGTCGATTTCGCCATCGAAATGCAGCGCATTATCGAACGCTACAACAGCGAGTCCGACAACGACCTGGAGTTGCGAGCAGGAATCGACACAGGCACCGTGACGAGCGGCCTTGTCGGCAGGTCCAGCCTCGCCTATGACATGTGGGGGTCGGCGGTCGACATCGCCAACCAGGTGCAGAGCGGATCACCACAACCGGGCATCTATGTCACGGCAAGGGTCTACGACGTGATGCGGGATTCTCGGCAGTTCGCTCCCGCAGGCGAAGTCGGTGCCGGTGACGACACGGAGCCGATCTTCCGGTTGGATCAGCAGCCATGACCAGCGTGTTCGACACGTCATGGTTCTTGTGGGCGGTCGGCATCGCCGTGGGCTTCCCACTCGCGCTCGTTGTCCTCACCGAACTGCACAACGCGTTGCTGCGCAGGCGCAGCGCGCTGGCCCGGCCGGTGTACCTGCTGCGCAACTACATCCTGCCGCTCGGCGTGCTGCTTCTGCTGCTGGTAAAGGCGACCCAGGTCTCGGCCGAGGCCACACCGGTACGAATCGTCTCGACCGTTTTCGGCTTCGTGGTGTTGGTCCTGCTGCTGTCCGGCTTGAACGCGACGCTGTTCCAGGGCGCACCGGAAGGCAGCTGGCGCAAGCGGATTCCCTCGATCTTCCTGGACGTGGCCCGTTTCGCAATCATCGCCATCGGCGTCGGGCTGATGTTCTCCTTCATCTGGGGGGCCGACGTCGGCCGGCTCTTCACTGCGCTCGGCGTCACCTCGATCGTGCTCGGCCTTGCGCTGCAGAACTCCGTCGGCCAGATCATCTCGGGCCTGCTCGTGCTTTTCGAGCAGCCATTCCAGCTCGGTGACTGGATCGAGACAACGACCGCGCGCGGACGGGTCGTCGAAGTCAACTGGCGTGCAACGCATATCGACACCGGTAGCGGCCTGTTGATCATGCCGAACTCGGTACTGGCGGCCGCGTCGTTCACCAACTTCAGCAGGCCGGCTGGTACGCACAATCTGTCTGTGCCCACGGTGTTTTCTGTCGATGACCCGCCCGATGATGTCATCGCGATGCTGAACCGCGTCGCTGCGATGCTGCCCCAGCTCCGGGCCGAAGCGGCACCATCTAGCGTTCGCACGGGCGCCCTGCAGTACAGCACGGGGATACCTGTACGCACACCGGCAGACGACTTCGCAGCCAAAACGCTGTTCCTACGGTGGGTCTGGTACGCCGCGCGCCGGGCCGACCTGCATCTCGACGAGGCAGAGGACGAGTTCGCCACCCCTGAGCGGCTTGAAGCGTCGCTGCGGATCATCGCGCCGACCCTGCGGTTGACCGCTGACGAACAACAGGCGCTGGTGCCCCGTGCGAAGCTCACCCGGTACGGCACCGACGAGTACCTCCAGTTCGCGGGCCAGGTACCAAAGCGGATGATGTTCCTGGTCAATGGCCGGGCCCGACTGGTCGCAAGCGGAGACGACGGCGCGATCATCCCCGTGCGTACCCTCGAAGAGGGTGACTTTCTCGGGCAGACCGCGCTCACCAGGGAAGCCGTCACCGCGTCCGCCTATGCACTCGAAGAGGTGACCGTATTGCAGATCGACCGCGTATACATCGAGGAATTGGTCGAGCGTAAGCCGCTCCTGCTGCAGGACATCGGCCGCGCCATCGAGGAGCGAAGGCAGAGTCTCAGACGGGCGTTGGCCGCAGCAAACGACTAGTCGGTGAACACATGAAGAGACGCGTACCCCGGCCCAGCGAACTGGCGCCGTTGCTGCAGTTCCGCAGGCCGCAGCTGAGTCCGGTGAAACGCCGACTGGAGTCGGCGCTGACCATCGAAGACTTGCGCCGAATTGCCAAGCGCCGCACGCCCAAAGCGGCATTCGATTACACCGACGGCGCCGCCGAGGAGGAGCTGTCGCTGGCGCGGGCCCGGCGGGCGTTCCGCGACATCGAGTTTCACCCGACGATTCTGCGTGACGTCGCCAAAATCGATACCGCAGCCGACGTACTCGGCGACCGCGTGGCGCTGCCTTTCGGCATAGCGCCGACCGGTTTTACCCGACTCATGCAGACCGAGGGTGAGATCGCAGGCGCGCACGCTGCGGCCCGCGCGGGGATCCCGTTTTCTCTTTCGACCCTGGGGACGACATCGATCGAGGACGTCAAGGCTGCTAATCCACACGGACGCAACTGGTTTCAGTTATACATGTGGAAGGACCGAGATCGGTCGATGGCCCTTGTCGAACGCGCAGCGAGCGCAGGCTACGACACGCTGCTGGTGACGGTCGACGTCCCGGTCGCGGGTGCACGGCTTCGCGACACCCGCAATGGCATGTCGATACCGCCGGCGTTGACCGTGCGAACAGTCCTTGACGCGGTGCCACATCCGCGCTGGTGGTTCGACCTGCTGACCACCGAGCCGCTGTCGTTCGCGTCGCTGGACCGTTGGGCCGGAACGGTTGCCGAGTACCTGGACACCATGTTCGATCCGACTGTCACGTTCGACGACCTGGCCTGGATCAAGTCGCAGTGGCCGAACAAGCTGGTGGTCAAGGGAATTCAGACCCTTGACGACGCGAAGGCAGTGGTGGATCTCGGCGTCGACGGCATTGTGCTGTCCAACCACGGTGGCCGTCAGCTCGATCGGGCGCCGGTGCCATTCCACTTGTTGCCGCTCGTTGCGCGTGAGCTCGGCGGTTCAACCGAGATTTTGCTGGACACCGGCATCATGTCCGGCGCGGACGTCGTGGCGGCAATCGCGCTCGGCGCGCGGTTCACCCTCGTCGGCCGCGCCTACCTCTACGGGCTGATGGCAGGCGGCGAGGCCGGTGTCGACCGTGCCATTGGGATCCTATCTGAGCAGGTCAGCCGCACAATGCGGCTGCTCGGGGTGACCTCGCTAGCGGAACTGACGCCACGGCACGTGACACAGTTGCACCAGTTCGGGCGCGGCGTGTCGCCGTCCAGCAGTTAGTCACATGCGTAACTCCAATCCCACAGGTCACGGCATGGATCGCGGGTTCCTGAGTCCGTGCCGAGTCGGAATCGTTAGCCAACCGCGATATCGCGACACCGTGTTGCCCACGTGAATCGGCGCTCGATGCGTGTTCACTGGGGCACGCACAGAGACGGCAATTGCTTTGTGGCAAGCGATGAAAGGTGGGTTGGTTGCCGTTATGAAGTTCAGTGAGAGGTTTCGGGGCAAAGGGAAAATGCTGTTGCGTCGGTTGGCTGTGAGCGCCGCTGCGGCGGTGATGCTGCCCGGGCTGATCGGCTTCGTCGGGGGTTCGGCGACTGCTAATGCGTTCTCCCGGCCGGGTCTGCCAGTCGAGTATCTGGATGTGCCATCGGCGTCGATGAACCGCAACATCAAGATTCAGTTCCAGGGCGGCGGTCCGCATGCGGTCTATCTGCTTGACGGTCTGCGCGCGCAGGACGATTTCAACGGCTGGGACATCAACACGCCGGCGTTCGAGTGGTACTACCAGTCGGGTCTGTCGGTCGTGATGCCCGTCGGCGGCATGTCCAGTTTCTACACCGACTGGTATCAACCGTCGCGGGGCAACGGCCAGGACTACACCTATAAGTGGGAGACGTTCCTGACGCAGGAACTGCCCGCGTGGCTAGAGGCCAATAAGGGTGTGTCGCAGAACGGCAACGCGGTGGTCGGCCTTTCGATGGCAGGCAGTACCGCGCTGACGTACTCGATCTATTACCCGCAGAAGTTCATCTACGCCGCTTCCCTTTCGGGTTTCTTGAACCCGTCTGAGGGCTGGTGGCCGATGCTGATCGGGCTGGCGATGAACGACGCGGGTGGCTACAACGCCGAGAGCATGTGGGGTCCGTCGTCGGATCCGGCATGGAAGCGCAACGACCCGATGCTCAACATGGCTCAGCTGGTCGCTAACAACACCCGGCTGTGGATCTACTGCGGCACCGGCACCCCGTCGGAGCTCGATGGCCCGAGCTCGGGTGGCAACCTGATGGCCGCGCAGTTCCTCGAAGGGTTCACGTTGCGGACCAACGTCACGTTCCGCGACAACTACATCGCGGCCGGCGGTACCAACGGGGTGTTCAACTTCCCGCCGAACGGCACGCATCAGTGGGGCTACTGGGGTCAGCAGCTGCAGCAGATGTTGCCGGATGTCCAACGGGTGCTGGGGGCACAGGCCTCCGCCTAACGACCACCCACTAACCAGGGAGCCTGCCGTCACCCCCGAACGGCAGGCTCCCTGCCTTTTGTCTTGGGCGTTGGGGCGCGGACTTTCAGGTGTCGGGCCATTTCGCGAGATCTACACCAGGGTCGTGATTCGAGTCCGATCCGCAGCCCTGGTGTAGATCTCGCGAAGACGTCCCCGCCGTACGCGCAGAGTGAACGCAATCGCGGCGGGGAACAAACCCGCCACCCCCAGGGTTGAGTCGATTCGACTGAACTTTGGAGGAGTCATGGCTGAAGCCAATGAGGCGCGTGTTGTGCCCGTCTTTTTCACCAGTGACACGACCGTGCTGCCGGGAATGGTGGTCCCGATCGAGCTCGACGACGCCGCACGCGTCGCGATCGACGCCGCGCGGGCGAGCGAGTCCGGCGAGCTGCTGATTGCGCCCCGCCTGGACGACCGCTATCCGTCCTACGGCGTGCTGGCCTCGATCGTGCAGGTCGGCCGCGTCGCCGGCGGCAGTGGAACCGCCGCGGTGGTACGCGGGACGAGTCGTGCGCATATCGGCGCAGGCGCCAACGGCCCGGGTACCGCGCTGTGGGTCGAGGTGACCGAGGTCACCGAACCAGAACCAACGGACGAGATCCGCGCTCAGGCGGCCGAGTACAAGAAGCTGCTGCTGGCAATGCTGCAGCGGCGCGAGGCATGGCAGATCGTCGATTTCGTCAACCAGCTGACCGACCCGTCGGCGCTGGCCGACATGGCCGGGTACGCCTCGCACCTGACTCAGGTGCAGAAGCGTCAGCTGCTGGAAACCCCCGACGTTGGCGAGCGGCTCCACGTCCTCATCGACTGGACCAGCGACCACCTCGCCGAGGTGGAGGTCAACGACAAGATCGCCGAAGACGTGCGCGAAGGCATGGAGAAGACGCAGAAGGAATTCCTGCTGCGCCAGCAACTGGCCGCCATCCGCAAGGAACTGGGCGAGGGTGAGCCGGATGGGTCTGACGATTACCGCACCCGCATCGAGGCAGCCGAGCTGCCCGAGAAGGTGCGTGAAGCGGCGCTGCGCGAGGTCGGCAAGCTGGAGCGGTCCAGCGAGCAGAGCCCGGAGGGCGGCTGGATCCGCACCTGGTTGGACACGGTGCTGGAGCTGCCGTGGAACACCAGGACCGAGGACTCCACGGACCTGAAGTCTGCACGCGAAATTCTCGACGCGGACCACCATGGGCTCGAGGACGTCAAGGACCGCATCGTTGAATACCTCGCCGTGCGGGCGCGCCGCGCTCAGCGTGGGATGGCGGTCGTGGGCGGCCGGGGTTCGGGCGCGGTGATGGTGCTTGCCGGTCCTCCCGGTGTGGGCAAGACGTCGCTCGGCGAGAGTGTGGCTCGTGCGTTGGGCCGCAAGTTCGTGCGCGTCGCGTTGGGCGGCGTCAGGGACGAAGCCGAGATCCGCGGCCACCGGCGGACGTACGTCGGCGCACTGCCCGGCCGTGTCGTGCGGGCAATCGGCGAAGCGGGATCGATGAATCCCGTTGTGCTGCTTGATGAGATCGACAAGGTGGGCTCCGACTACCGTGGTGACCCTTCGGCGGCTCTGCTGGAGGTGCTCGATCCGGCGCAGAACCATACGTTCCGCGACCACTACCTCGATCTGGATCTGGACTTGTCCGATGTGGTGTTCCTGGCGACGGCCAACGTCATCGAGAACATCCCATCGGCGCTACTGGACCGGATGGAGCTGGTGACCATCGATGGCTACACCGAGGACGACAAGGTCGCCATCGCCCGCGACTTCCTGCTGCCGCGTCAGCGGGACCGGGCGGCGCTGACGGTCGAAGAGGTGACGGTGACCGAGGCCGCGCTACGCAAGATCGCGGCGGATTACACCCGCGAACCGGGTGTCCGCCAGTTCGAGCGGCTACTGGCCAAGGCGCTGCGTAAGGCCACCACCAGGCTGGCAGCAGACCCAACCGCGTTGACCATCGATGAGCCGGATCTCGTTGAGTACCTGGGCCGGCCACGCTTCGTGCCCGAGTCGGCAGAGCGTACGGCGGTGCCAGGCGTTGCCACCGGCCTGGCCGTGACGGGGCTTGGCGGCGACGTCCTCTACATCGAGGCTGGAGCGACCGATGGCGAGTCGGGTCTGCAGTTGACCGGTCAACTCGGCGACGTGATGAAGGAGTCGGCGCAGATCGCGCTCTCCTATGTGCGGTCGCACGCGGCTGAACTCGGCGTCGACCCGAAGGCGCTGGACCGTCGGATCCACGTGCACGTGCCTGCGGGCGCGGTGCCCAAGGACGGTCCGTCGGCAGGCGTGACGATGGTGACCGCGCTGGTCTCGATGGCCACCGGACGTCAGGTGCGTTCGGATGTCGGCATGACTGGCGAGGTCACGTTGAACGGCAGGGTGTTGCCAATCGGTGGGGTCAAGCAGAAGCTGCTGGCCGCGCAACGGGCAGGTCTGTCAACGGTTTTCATCCCGCAGCGCAACGAGGCCGACTTGGACGACGTCCCGGCGGACGTGCTCGAAGCGCTGGAAGTCAAGCCGATGACGGACGTGGCGGACATCATCGCGCAGGCGCTGGAACCGGCCTCCGAATCAGGCGCTGCCGCGACCACCGCGGCCGCCTGATCGATGCCTCAGCGCGGAAAGCCGTTGCGCAAGCTCGGGTTCCTGACCATCGGGCGGTTTGACGAATCCGATCCGGGACCCGGGCATGAGGAGACGCTGTCGATGGTCGAGCGCGCCGAGGCGCTCGGCTTCGACAGCGTCTGGCTGCGTCACCGGCATTTCCAGCCGGGCATATCGTCACCGATCGCGATGCTGGCGGCGGCCACGCAGCGCACCAGCCGTATCGAGCTGGGCACCGCAGTGATACCGCTCGGCCTGGAGAATCCGCTTCGCCTTGCCGAGGACCTCGCGACCGTCGACATCCTGTCCGGCGGGCGCATCAATCCCGGCGTGTCGGTCGGTGTGCCGATGCTGTACGAGCATTTCAAGACCAAGCTTTACCCGGAAAGCCATGAGCTGGAGAACTTTTCGAAGGACCGCGTGATGCGGCTACTCGAGTGCGTGCGCGGTGACCCGGTGAGCGACTTTGAGGGCACCAGAGGCATCGAGCAGTTCTCCCGTCGTGTTCAGCCGCACTCTGCGGGGCTGGCCGAGCGAATCTGGTACGGCGGTGGGCGCTCGTCGGCGATATGGGCCGGCCAGCAGGGCATCAACTACCTCACCAGCTCTGTCGTCAGTATCGAAGGCACCGAGTCGCGCGACTTCGCCACCATCCAGGCCGAACACATCGACGCGTTCCGTGCCCATCATCCGCATCCCGACACCGCGCGGGTGTGCCACGGTCTGGTGGTCATCCCGACCGATTCCGCGTCGAGGACACAGATCGACAAGTACCGCGCCTACGCCGCCGGCCGTTTTGAGCGGACCAAGACACCCCAGGGCCCGCGCGGCATGCTCTTCTCCCCCGATTACGTCGGCACGTCCGACGAACTCGCCGACGCGTTGTACGCGCACGCCGGATTCCAGCGCGCCAACGAAGTCGCCTTCGCGTTGCCGTTCACCTTCGACAAGGACGACTACGAACAAATCGTCACCGATATAGCCGAGAAGCTTGGGCCCAAGCTGGGTTGGACGCCGGCTGTCGGGGGTCCGCGCTAGCGTCGGCGGATGGCCTATGACGAAGACCTCGCCCACCGCATTCGGGAGCTCATCGCCTCCGAACGTGGCGTCGAGGAGAAGCGGATGTTCGGCGGGCTGGCGTTCCTTATCAACGGCAACATGTCGGTGGCCGTCAGCGGCCAGGGCGGCCTGATGGTGCGGGTGCCGCCGGACGAGACCGAAAAGCTGCTGACGCGCGAGCACGTCCAGCCGATGGTGATGGCCGGCCGCGAGACCCGGGGCTGGCTGCGCGTGTCGGACGACGGCGTGCGGACAAAACGCCAGCTGCAGCCATGGGTCACCCGTGGCGTCGACTACGCGAAGCGTTTGCCGCCCAAATAGCGCGGGTACGCCAGCCGGGATGGAGACAGCGCAGCGCGATCGGCTGGTGCAACGCCTGCTCAAGCAGGCAGGAACCAGCTACGCCGACGAGGCCGGCATCCGGTTGCAGGACAAGCCGATGCCGCTGTTTCAGCTGCTGACGTTGTGCATGTTGGCCAGCAAGCCGATCGATGCGGCGATCGCGACGCGGGCCGGCGGTGAGCTGTTTCGAATCGGCTTGCGGACGCCCGCTGCCGTCCTGGACGCCAAGAGGTCAGACATGATCGACGCCTTCGGCCGGGCGCACTACGTCCGCTACGACGAGAGCTCGGCCACGCGGCTCGTCGACATAGCGGCCGCTGTTCGCGATGACTACAGTGGCGATCTCCGCCGGCTCGCCGAGCGAAGCCACAAAGATGTGGCGGCCGCCGCCCGTCGCCTCAAGCAGTTCAAGGGAATTGGTGACACCGGTGCCGACATCTTCCTTCGCGAGATCCAGGATGTCTGGACGTGGACGCGACCGCATTTCGACGACCGCGCTCTCGCGGCCGCACGTGATCTCGGCCTGCCCGCGGACGCTCACAAGCTGAGTGCCTTCGCGCCACGCGGCAACGCAAAACTGGCCGCAGCGCTGGTGCGGGTTTCGCTCGACGACAACCTGCGCGACAAGGTGTTGCAGCAGGAATGATCCGGATCGGGACCTCGGGATGGTCCTATGACCACTGGACCGACGTGCTGTACCCACCCGGGCTGCCGGTGTCGAAGCGGCTGGCACGTTACGTCGAGGAATTCGACACCGTCGAGCTGAACGCCAGCTTTTACCGCTGGCCCAAGGACGACACTTTCGCCGCCTGGCAGCGGCGGCTGCCGGAGGGCTTCACAATGGCGGTGAAAGCGCACCGTGGGCTGACCCACTATCGCCGGCTGGGCTCCCCGGAGCCGTGGGTCGAACGTTTCGAGCGGTGCTGGACGGCGCTCGGCGATCGGCGGGAGGCGCTGCTGGTTCAGGTGCATCCCGACCTGGAGCGCGACGACGCCCGGCTCGAGCACTTCCTCTCGGTGATGCCGGACTGGATTCCGGTGGCAATGGAGCTGCGGCATCGGTCGTGGGACGACCCGGCGGTCTACGCGATCCTCGAGCGACATGGTGCGGCTTACGTCGTGATGAGCGGCGCCAAAGTGGCAACGATTCCGCGCGCCACCGCCGATCTGGTGTACGTGCGGATGCATGGACCCTCGCAGGACTCGATGTATCACGGGTCCTATCCGGATGACGAGCTGCAGACGTGGGCTGACCGCGTGCACAAATGGGTTGCCGAGGGTCGCCGCGTGCTGGTCTATTTCAACAACGATCTTGGCGGTCATGCCATCCACAACGCCCGAAAGCTCAAGGAACTCTTGGCTACTGCGAACTAGCGAGTACGCTCAGTTGACATGACAACGTCGTCCACTTTCGCCATCATCGGCGGCGGCCTCGCCGGCGCAAAGGCAGCAGAAGCATTGCGCGACAAGGATTTCGACGGTCACGTCGTTCTCTTTGCCGCCGAGGACCATCTTCCTTACGAACGCCCGCCACTGTCAAAGGAGTTTCTGGCAGGCAAGAAGGAACTCGGCGACTTCACCACCAACCCTTCGGCCTGGTTTCGCGACCATCACATCGAACTTCAGCTGGGCACCGAGGTACAGGCAATCGACCCCGGCGCACACACGCTCTCGTTGCCCGACGGCAGCACCGTGCATTACGACAAACTGCTGCTGGCCACCGGCTCGCGGTCGCGCCGGCCGCCGATCCCCGGTGCAGACGCCGCAAATGTGCACTACCTGCGGACCATCGACGATGCCGAAACGCTGAAATCGTCACTCGTCGAAGGTTCGTCGCTCGCAGTCGTCGGCGCCGGGTGGATCGGCCTGGAGGTAGCTGCTGGCGCTCGTGAGCGGGGTGCGACCGTCACCGTCGTCGAGGCGGCCGATGTGCCGCTGCAGGCCTCGCTCGGTAAGGAACTCGGTGAGGTGTTCGCCCGGCTACACCGCGATCACGGTGTCGACCTGCGCTTGGGCGCCACGGTCGACGAGATCACCACCTCCGGCGGCAAGGCCACCGGATTGAAACTCGGCGACGGCACCATCGTTCACGCCGACCACGTGCTCGTGGCCGTCGGTGCCGCACCCAACACCGCGCTTGCCGAGCAAGCCGGCCTGGCCACCGGGGACGGCGGCGTCCTGGTCGACGCCTCGCTTCGGACCAGCGATCCGGACATCTTCGCCGTCGGCGACATCGCCGCCGCAGAACACCCCCTGTTCGGCGTCCGTATCCGCACCGAGCACTGGGCCAACGCACTCAATCAACCCGCTGTCGCCGCCGCCTCAATGCTGGGCAGGCCCGGCGAATACACCGAACTCCCCTACTTCTTCACCGACCAGTACGACCTCGGGATGGAGTACGTCGGGCACGCGCCGGACTACGACCGCGTCGTCTACCGCGGTGACGTGGACGGCCGCGAGTTCACCGCGTTCTGGCTCGACGGCGACAACCGGGTACTTGCAGGGATGAACGTCAACATCTGGGAAGGTCTCGACGACATCAAAGCGCTGATCCGGTCCCGCGAACCGGTCGATCCTGACCGCCTCGCCGACCCCAGCTGATCCGCCCAAATCCGGTTCCGGCACGCTAGGTGGTGCAAATGCGTGTCAAAACTGCGACTTCGGCGGTGGTAGCGGCCGCCGTCTTTGCCACCGGATGCTCGGCGCCTACCGTCGTCAACACTGGTGAGCCACCCGCGCACACCCAAGCGCCCCTGCCCGTCCCCGCGCCGTCGCCTCCGCCCAGCAACGCCCACCTCGTCGACGCGTTCGACTACGTCGCGCACGTGAACGGTGCCGCCGGTTACTACTTCGCCACACCGAGCGGCAAATGGAGTTGCGCGATACTGCCCCGCGTCAAGGCCGGTTGCCAGTCCGCAAGCAGCTGGCAATCCGGCCTCGGCATCACTGACGAGCCCGACGACGTCAATGCGATAGTCGTCGAGCGCGAGCGCGAACCGCGCTTCGTCGCGCTCGAACAACCGGAGTTCTGGCTTGATCCAGGCCCCGCGAATACCTTGCAGTTCAACAGGATCCTGGCCGCGGCCGGGTTCCGCTGCAACGTGCAAGAGTCCGGGGTGTCCTGCCTTAGCGAAAAGAGCGGTAAGGGCTTCACCTTCTCGGCGGAGGGCTACACGCCCCAGTACACCGATGTGCCCGCCACTGCGCCCTAGCCGTTGAGCTCATCGAGCAGCAGCTTCGCGGCCACCATCGCGCCATCGGTTCGGATGGTGCCTGCGATAGCGGTGGCTCGTGCACGCGTTTCCGGCGACAAGGCCGCCTGAAGCGCAGCGGAGAGGGACTCGGTGGTCGGAGTCGGACCGTCGTGCCCCACCCCGATGCCCAGCTTCGTCACCCGGCCCGCCCAGTACGGCTGGTCCGCTATCTGCGGCACCACCACTTGGGGCGCGCCCGCGCGAGCGGCCGTCGTCGTGGTGCCCGCACCGCCGTGATGCACGACGGCGGCCACTCGGGGAAACAGTGCCTGGTGGTTGACTTCCCCCACGATGAAACAGTCGTCCCGGTCGTCGATCAGCGCCAGGTCGGCCCAGCCGCGGGAGATCAGCGCGCGACGGCCCTGAGCCCGGATCGCCTCGATGGCGACGCGGGCGACATCCTCAGGGGCGCGCACGCTGCTGAACCCCACGTACACCGGCGGCGCGCCTGCGTCCAGAAACGCGACCAGGTCGGCGGGCAGCGGGCGGTCGTCGAAACGGATCCAGGCACCGGTTTGCACGACGTCGAGATCCGGCGAGCCGGGCCACGGCGCCAGCGTCGGGTCCGCCGCCAGCCACGGCCGGTCGGTGTGAACGTGGTCCCGGATGTTGTCCACCGGCGGCAGCCCCATCGCCGACCGATGGGCGTTGAGCGGTGCGCCATAGAGCGCCTGCACCCGCTCGGCGTCGATGCGCCACAGCACTCGGTTGTCGGTCTCGCCTGGTGGAAACGGCTTGCCCGGCCGCGACAGCGGCGTCTGATGCGGCGACGGCAGAACGCCCGGCATGAACGCCACGCACGCGTACGGAATCCCCCGCACCTCGGCCACCGTCCGCGCGCCTGCCGGCATCAGGCCCGACGCCACCAGCGCGTCACATCCGTCGGCTGCCGCGGCGACGGTCTCGAACTGCGCGGCGACCAATTCCGCCGCTACCCGCGGTGCATCGGCGGGTGTCAATGGCTTGCTGCCCTGCACGCCGTGCACCTGATCGCGTACCGACTTGCCCGCAGGGACCATCGGGACGTCGACGCCGGCCAGCAGGTCAGCGAAATCCGGCGGCGCGCACATCCGCACCTGGCCGCCGAGTTCCCGCACTGCCATCGCGAATCCCAACAGCGGTTCGACGTCCCCGCGCGATCCCCACGTCGACAACAACACACGCACTTCGCAACCCCCAATTTCGTGAGTTCTGGCTTCGGCCAGCGATTTTGCGGCATGACCCGGGTCTTGCCGCAAGCCCCCCTGTGCGCTATAAGTTGAGAGTGGGAAGGAGAGAACTCCTTCCCGTTGTCATCCGTCGAGACGAACTTCATGCAGATCGAGCCGGGTCAGGTCGCTGTGGTGACCGGCGGCACCAGCGGGATCGGCTTCGCGCTCGCCGATGTGTTGGTGCGGCGGGGCGTGGACGTGATGATCGCCGACATCCGCGAGCATGCGATCCCCGTTGCCGTCGACGCGCTGTCCGGGCACTCGGGGCGCGCCGCCGGGGTGCGGGCCGACGTCAGCGTCGATGCCGACGTGGACGCACTCGCCGACGAAACCCTCGAGCGGTTCGGACGGGTCGACCTGGTCTGCAACAACGCAGGCGTCGTCTGCGAGCAGTCGCCGGTCTGGGAGCAGCAACTGGAGACCTGGCGGTGGCTGATCGACGTGAAGCTGATGGGCGTCGTCCACGGCATTCGGACGTTCGCTCCGCTGTTCATCGCCCAGGGTTACGGCCACTTCCTGAACACCGCGTCGGCCGGCGGATTGATGCCACTACCGACATTGGCTCCGTACAACGCGACGATGCACGCGGTCGTCGGATTGACCGAAACGTTGAACGTCGAATTACGCTCGGTGTCAGCAGGTTTGGGTGCGACCGTGTTGTGTCCCGGAATGGTGGACACCGCGATCGGCGCGAATTCGGCCGCACTGGTGCCGCAGGGCGCCGCCGCCACCGGAGGCGGCGCGATGCCCGATGGTGCGATGAAGCCTGCGGCGGTCGCCGAGGCGGCGATCGCCGCAGTGGAAGCCGGACGGGTACACGCCATCGTCGGCCCCGGCACGACGACGGTGGTGCATCAGCGGGTGGACGGTCTGCTGGCCGATCTGGCCGAGCCCGTCACGTAAGCCTCAGGCGGCGTTGGGTTCTGGCCCGCCGGGTTGGTCGTGTTGGTCAGGTTGGTCGGTGGTCGGTTCGTCATCGGGTGGTCGGAAGAGTCGTTCGGGTCGGTGGTAGTTGTTGACGCGGGCTTGACCGGTGTCCAGGTGCGCCGGTGGGATCCATTCGACATCGGTGTCGTCGTTGATCCGGGTGACCCAGCCGCCGGGTTCGACCATCCGGTTGTCCGGTGGGCACGCCAAACCGAGCTCATCGATGTTGGTCAGCCCGCCATCGGCCCAATCGCGCGCGGCGTGGTGCACCTGGCTGCCGTAGGCGGGCACGGTGCATCCGGGTTTGGTGCAGCCCCCGTCGCGGGCGATGAGCATGATCCGCTGCGCCGCAGAGGCGGCGCGGCGGGCACGGAACAGATCCAGCGCCGACCCGGTGGCCTTGTCGAACACCGCCAGATAATGGGTGGCGTGCGCGGCCATCGCGATGACGTCGCTGATCGGAATCACCGTGCCCCCGCCGGACACCCCGACCCCGGCGCGGTGCTCCAAATCCTGCAGGGTGGTGCGCACGATGATCGTGGTGGTCAGCCCGTTGTGCTGGCCCAGCTCACCGCTTGCCAGCACACTGCGCCCGACCGCCACGAGTGCGTCGTGCTGGCGCTGGGCCAGAGTGCGGTGATCGTTGTCGATCTGCGCCTGAGTCGGCGTCCCCGACACACACGGGAACTCATCAGCCGGGTTGCACATCCCGGGTGCGGCCCACTTGGCCAAGATCGGCTCCCAGGTCGCCCACGCCTCGGGGGTCAGATTCGCTTTAATCGGGATCACCTTGTCCCGGCCCTGCGGGCCTTTCCACAGCCCGCGCCGGCGTTCCCGTTCGGTCTCGTCGGGTTCGGGTCCGTCCTGATCGAGCAGAAACAAGGTGCGGTCGGCGTTGTCCTTGAGTTCCTTAGGGCCCACGCTGATCGCGGTGCGCGCCAGATCCGCTTCAATCTGCGCGCGGGTCACCGCGTCCACCGCGGCGGGAAGGTGCTTCATCGTCTCGCGCACCACCTTGACGTGCTCACCGTTGATCAACCCATGCGCCTGGGCGATCGCGGTGCACGCCAACACCGGCTCCAGCGGCTCACCGGTCAGCGTGCGGCGCGGCCCCAACTCGGCGGCCTCCGTCGAGCCGACGCGCCGGCTTCGGTTGGCGAGATGCGCCACCGGATCCCCAGCACGTCCTTCCACGACTTGGCGCCCATCTCCCTAGCCGTCGTCTCGGTCTGCAAGCGGGCCAGCATGCGGTGACTCTGCGCAGGCAGCTGACAGGTGAGGGTTTCCAGTTCATCGAGCACCCCGACCAACTCGGACTTGGTCAGCGCATCAATCGGCAGGGCGGCCAACTGGTCGTAGGCGGCGCGCAGCGCGGCCACCGTGGCCTGCACCGCTCCCGCTCCCATCACTCGAACATATGTGCGAACTCTAAGAACTCACGTCGTATTTCCCTAAAGTTCCATGAGAGGTTGTCGCTGCCTGCAAAACCCCCTGAAACTGCTGTTACACAAGCGGTTTCAGTGATCGAACTAGCCCGGCGTCACTGCAGCGCGGCGGTTCCATCGGGGTTGACCTGCACCTTGGCGCCCGCAATGTCGTCGCGGACCGTAGCCGCGGCTTCCGCAGGGTCGTTGATGACCGCGAGCGCGCGTGCGTCGTCCGGCGTTCGCACGGCGAGGAAGGCCTTCTCGGGCGCTCCGCTCCTGTCGAACGGCGTCGTCCATGCCTCGACCGTCCCGACCCCGCTCCACTCCGCCACCACATCGCGGGTGGGTTCGCGATCGACGATGGACTGCACGTCCTCCCAACGGAATTCATGCGCGGGTGGCTCGGTGCCGTAGATACCGAAGCTGTGCTTGGTGAGATAGCCGCCGTTGGCGGTGATGAATCCGCATCGGCCCGGATTGGCGACCAATCTTTCGGCCATTGTGGCGATCGAATGGGTCACGTAGTTGTTCCAGGGTCCGCCCGCGAACGTCAGCCCACCGGTGACAGTGAGTGGACGGGCGGGATCGCCGACCGGCAGCCCGAGTTCGTTGGCGGCCACCTGCACTGCGGACGGGAAGCACGAGTAGATGTCGATCAGTTCGATGTCGTCGAGGCCGGTGCCTGCGAGTTCCAGCGCACGCCTGCCCGCGATCCTGATCGCAGGCGACCGATAGAACTCGGCTCGCTCGCTGATGGCGTAAGTGTCGTGGGAATCGGTTCCGGCGTACGGGAAAACCCATCGGTCCGAAGGGATCTGGAGGTAGGTCGCCTTGCCTGCGGAGGTGAGTACCAGCGCCGCCCCCTGATCGACCATGTTGTTGGAGTTCATCAGCTTGGTGTAGGGCCAGCTGATCATCCGGTTGCGCGGGCTGGATTGCCAAATCTGCTGGGGCGCTATCGGTTCGCGGCTCCACGCGTGCGGATTCTTCGCGGCCACCCCGCTGAACTGGGACCACAGCTCACCGATGCGGCGGCGGTGCTCATCTGGGGACTCGCCGGCCGCGATGCGCACCGCCTGCTCGAACATCGGATATACGTAGGCCGGCCTGTCCAGGTGAATTCGGATCTCGGCCGGCCCTGCCATCGGCACACCTTCGTCGGCACCGTCCGCCATCGGAACAGATTCGGCTTGACTCGTCCAGTCGGGCTTGGCGCCGCTCGCGCGCAATCGCGTTCGGGTACGCCAGGTTTCGGCACCGGCGATCAACACAACGTCGGAGCGGCCCGCCTGGATGTCCAGGCAGGCCTGATTGACCAGCGACTGCGGTACGTTTCCGCCGATGCCGGTGTAGCGCGTCGCGGCGTTCTTCGCGCGAAGGCGCTGTGCCAGCAGCAGACCCGGATCCCGGTAGCGCCAGGACAACACGTTGACGATGCGAACCGAATCGACGGCCTCGAGCACGCGCGGATCCGCGGCTGCCCTGGCCGCCGCCGCCATCAGGTCGACGGGTTCCACGCCTGGACGGTCGTCGTGCTGGTTCACCTGGCCGTATCCGATCAGGACCGGCGTGGTGGGGTCGATGGCACTCATGATGGCCTCCGCTCGTGGGTGAACAGGACGCCTTCGGCGATCAGCCCGTCGATCTCCTCGCTCGACATGGCCAGCACCTTGTGACAGATCTCGCCGGTGTGCTGGCCCGGCATCGGTGCGGGCCGAAACTCGGCGGGCGGGATGTTCGTGAACGGCGCCGGCCCCGTCTCGGCGGGCATCGGCACATCGATCAACGGATGCACCATGTCGGTGAACACCTTTCGGAACATGACCTGTGGATCGGCCAGCACATCGGCAGCTCGGTACATCGGCGCGGCAGGCACACCCGCGTCTTGTAACAGATGCGCGACGGCAGTCTTGTCCCGCGTGCTCGTCCACTCGGATACGTCGGCGTCGCCGATCACCGCCTTGAGGGCGGTGTGTTCGTCGTCGCCGCACAAGGAAATGACGCACCATTCGTCCTCACCGGCACACTGATACACGCCGTGCACTGCGACGTCGTCGACGACGGGCAACAGCGCGTTGTGGGCGGCCTCGGCGACGTAGGCGGTGGCCAATTGGTTCACTGCAGCCTCTGCCTGCGAAATGTGCACATGCGCACCGCTTCCCGTGCGATCGCGGTGGATGATCGACGCCAGCGCCCCCACGGCGGTGATTCTGCCAACGACGTGATCGGGGAAGACCGTGGTGGCGTCGTAGAAGCTGCTTTCGCCGGCGTTCCCAGACGCCCACAGCCACGTCACGCCTGTGGTGGCGCGCACCAGCGGGCCGTATCCCATGCGTGTGCTCCACGGGCCGGTTGCGCCGAACGCGCTGCTTTCGGCCAGCACAATGCGCGGGTTCAGGTCCCGCAGTTTCTCGTAGGGAAAGCCCAGTGCGGCAAGCGTTCCCGGCTTGAAGTTTGCGAACACCGCATCGGCTTCCGCGACGAGACGGCCGAAGATCTCAGCGCCTTCCGGATGGCGCAGATCAAGGCCAAGGCTGGACTCGTTGCGGTGCGACAACGCCCACGATCTGCTCATGATTTGGCCAGGCGGTGTCTGGCGCAGCCCGTCGGGATATGCCGCGCTCTCGATCTTGATGACCTCGGCGCCCAGGTCGGCGAATAGCCGACCAAGCTCGCCGCCTGCGACGATGACACCGAGATCGAGGATGCGCATGCCGTCGAACGGTCGTTGCGGCGGTGTGGCGTCGACGGCGGATGGCGCGGCGGATCGCTCAGTGGCCCATGCGGGTTCGTCGACGCCCGCGCGTGGTGCGGGACGCCCGTAACCCGCATGCTGACCGTCGACAACGAATGGGCCGACGGGCACGGCGATATCGGCTCCCGGGGCGAACTCGGCCTCTGTCAACGCCCCGATTGCCTGGAAGTGCTGCGACGACATCGCTTCTGTGGGGGTCAGCACAGCGGCGATCGGTACGCCGCGCTCCTGCCCTTCGGCGACCAACGCTGCCATCGTCGCAGCGGCGAACAGGTCGGCGATGACGGCGTTGAGTTCTCGGGACTGCGCATATCGCGCGGCGATCGTGTCGTATTTGGGGTCGGCGAACTGCTCTGGCTCGCCGAGCCACGCCCTCATGCCGCGCCATTGCCGCGGCGAAAGCAGGCAAATCCGGACGAAGCCGTCCCGGCAACGGAAGATCGGGTAGATGTTCTGATTTCGCGGCCGGCCTCGCCACAGTTCGGTGGACCGCTTCACCCCGGCGACAGCCTGACCCTCGGTACCGTAGGGCGGGTCGAGGGATTGCAAGACGGCCTCATAGCGGGAGAAGTCGATGAAATCGCCTCGGCCGGAACGTAACCGGCGGTAGTAGGCGGCCAGTGCCGCCCAGGCTGCCTGCACCGCGGCTGTTGCCGAGGCGACGCCGGATGGCGGCAGCACCGGTGTTCCCGACGTCGGGCCGGTACGCGACAGCGCAGTGGACAACGCGTACAGAACCGGGTCGGTGGCACGCCACGACGAGTACGGACCTGCCGTGCCGAAGTCGGTGACCGACACCGCGACCAGATGGTCGAACTGCTCGGTCAGCGCCGCACACGAGGTTCCGAACGCCGCCAAGCCATCTGCACTGTCGATCAAGATGTCGGCCGCACCGGCCAACTCGATGAGCCGTCGGCGATCGTCATCGACGGCCGGGTCGAGCACGACGCTGCGTTTGTTGGCGTTCTGCAGAGCGAACGCAATGCTGACGCCGGTCACTGTCGGTAGTGCGTCGCGAGCCACGCTTCCGCCGGGCGGTTCGATTTTCAGGACGTCGGCACCGAGGTCGGCCAACAGCCGCCCGACCCCGTCGGAGTTCGCATCCCCGAGGTCAAGTACCCGCAACGTCGCGAGAAGCCCGCTCACCGTGCCAGCAGCCGTTCCACCCACTCGAGGTGGGCGTCGGTTCCGGACACCACGAACATCAGGTCGACGAACGCGTCGGGGTAGCCGTTGTCGGTGAGTATCCGCAGGGTGTCTGCGACCTGTTCGACCCCGCTGCCCGCGGCGACGTTGACACGAACATATGTGTGGACCGCCTCTGGATTGCGGCCCGCGGCGCGGGCCGCTTCGTCGATGACCGAGCGTTGCCACTTCAGCACCTCGACGTGGTGCCGGCGGCCGGGCACCTGCACCACCGCCATCCAGCCGTCGGCCCGCTCCCCGACCCGTTTCAAACCCGGCGATGTGAACGCCCCCAAGTAGATCGGTGGACGCGGTCGCTGCACCGGCCTGAGATCGACCCACGATTCCGGGACGGACCAACGCTCACCCTCGTGCTTCACCGGGTTGGTGGTCCACAGCGCTTCCAGGACATCCAATGTCTCCTCGAGCTGGGCGCCGCGGCGGCGAAACGGAGCTCCCGCGGCTCGGAACTCGTCCGGCGACCAGCCGATACCGAGCCCGGGCAGCAGCCGGCCATCACTGATCACGTCGATGCTGGTCAGCTGACGGGCCAGCTGGACAGGCGGATACCACGGGGCGACGAGCACGTTGCTGCCGAGCCGCGCCGTAGTGGTCGCCGTCGCGGCGACCGTCAACGCTACGAACGGATCCAGATTGGTGCGGAACTCGTCGGGGAAGGTGTCCGAGCCCGCGTAACCCGCCACGGGATGCACGGCGGCCAGGAGCCGGTCCCCTACCCAGAGACTGTCGGTCCCGAGCTGCTCGGCAGTCGATGCGAAGCGTGCGAGATCGTCATAGGCGGCCTTGCCGAATTGCGGTACCGCGAATCCCAGCACGACCGTCAGGCTAGTGCTTAACCCCTGGGCTATCGGGTACAAGGTCCTCACGCAATGTTCACCCGTCGAGACGATGATGGACCGAAATGACCGCTCAGGCGCTGTCCTCGACCCTGTCCGACAACGAGCTCGAACTGCTCGACGCCTACTGGCGCGCCGCGAACTACCTGTCCGTCGGACAGATCTATCTCTTGGACAACCCGCTGCTGAAAGAACCGTTGGCGGCCGAGCACATCAAGCCCCGATTGCTCGGGCACTGGGGCACCACCCCCGGTCTCAACCTGATCTACGCCCATCTGAACCGCCTCATCCGTGAGCGCGACGTCAGCGTCATCTACATCACCGGCCCCGGCCACGGCGGGCCAGGACTGGTGGCGAACGCGTATCTGGAGGGCACCTACAGCGAGGTGTACACCGGCATCGCACAGAATGCGGATGGGATGCGAAAGCTGTTCCGCCAGTTCTCCTTTCCCGGAGGTATTCCCAGCCACGTCGCCGCGGAGACGCCCGGCTCGATCCATGAGGGCGGTGAACTCGGCTACGCGTTGGTGCACGCCTACGGCGCGGCGTTCGACAACCCTGACCTTGTCGTCGCGTGCGTGGTCGGTGACGGCGAGGCCGAGACAGGGCCGCTCGCGGCGAGCTGGCATTCCAACAAGTTTCTCAACCCAGTCACCGACGGTGCAGTGTTGCCGATCCTGCATCTCAACGGATACAAGATCGCCAACCCGACGGTGCTGGACCGCATCCCGCACGAGGAACTCGAATCGCTGCTCTACGGCTACGGATACCGGCCCATCACGGTGTCCGGTGAAGACCCGGCCAACGTGCACCAGCAGCTTGCTACCGCGATGGACGATGCTTTCGACCAGATCGCGGCGATCCAGCGGGCCGCGCGGCTGGACGGCGAGAAGGGCAGGCCGCTGTGGCCGATGATCATCCTGCGCACCCCGAAGGGCTGGACCGGCCCAAAGGAGGTGGACGGCAATAAGGTCGAAGGCACCTGGCGGTCGCACCAAGTTCCGTTGTCCGAGACGCACACCAATCCCGAGCACATGGCCAAGCTCGAGGCCTGGCTACGGAGCTACGCTCCCGAGGAGCTTTTCGACGACGATGGGGCGCTGCGGCAGCACCTGAGCGAGCTGAGCCCCACCGGGCAGCATCGGATGAGCGCGAACCCGCATGCCAACGGTGGGTTGCTGCTGCGGGATCTGGACCTGCCCACGTTCGGTGACTATGCCGTCGCCGTGCACGAGCCGGCGACCGACACCGCCGAGGCGACCAAGGTGCTTGGCACCTACTTGCGCGACGTGATCAACCGCAACCGCGACCGGTTCCGGTTGATGGGGCCCGACGAGACCGCGTCGAACCGGCTGTCCGCGGTGTTCGAGTCGACCGACAAGGCGTGGCTTGCCACGACGGGTCCCGACGACGAGAACCTGGGGTCCGACGGGCGGGTGATGGAGGTGCTCTCCGAGCATCTGTGCCAGGGCTGGCTCGAGGGTTACCTGCTGACAGGGCGCCACGGTTTGTTCAACTGCTACGAGGCATTCGTGCACATCGTCGACTCGATGCTCAATCAGCACGCCAAGTGGTTGTCCAGCAGCTCCCAGCTGCCGTGGCGGCGGCCTATCGCTTCGCTGAATTATCTTCTGACATCGCATGTTTGGCGTCAGGATCACAACGGTGCTTCGCATCAGGATCCCGGCTTCATCGACCACGTCGCCAACAAGCGGCCCGAAGTGGTACGGGTGTACCTACCGCCCGATGCCAACACGCTGCTGTCGGTTGCCGACCATTGCTTGCGCAGTCGGCATTACGTCAACGTGATCGTGGCAGGCAAGCAGCCCGCGCTGACCTATTTGGATATGGACGCCGCGATCGCGCATTGCACTCGCGGCCTTGGAATCTGGGAGTGGGCCAGCAACGCCACCGGCGAGCCCGACGTGGTCCTGGCCTGCGCCGGTGATATCCCGACACTGGAAACCCTCGCCGCCGCCGACATCCTGCGCCGCGAATTGCCCGATCTCGCCGTGCGGGTCATCAACGTCGTCGACATGATGCGCCTGCAACCCGACACCGAACATCCGCACGGCTTGTCGGACCACGAGTTCGATTCGCTGTTTACCACCGATAAACCGGTCATCTTCGCCTACCACGGTTACCCCTGGCTGATTCACCGGCTGACCTACCGCCGGACCAATCACGCCGGGTTGCACGTGCGCGGGTTCAAGGAGCGGGGCACCACGACGACACCGTTCGACATGGTGATGCTCAACGATTTGGACCGATTCCACCTGGTTGTCGACGTCATCGACCGGGTCGACGGGCTGGCCAACCGCGCCGCGATCCTGCGCCAGCACATGCTCGACGCCCGGCTCGCGGCGCGCCGCTACACCCGCGAGCACGGCGAGGATGACCCGCAGATCACGAACTGGACTTGGGATTCCCACTACCAGGCGCCGTCGTTGTCCCAGGACACGCGGTCGTGACGCTCCCGTAGACTCGGTTGTCGTGTCCGACCAAGCCGTGGTAGCCGAGCAACCGCACCCGCTGGTCGAGCAGCTCTCCGCACTGCATCACTTCCGCGTGTACGCCGACATCGCAGTCGTTGTCGTCGTGCTGGCCCTGACCAACCTCATCGCGCATTTCACCACGCCGTTGGCAAGCATTGCGACCGTGCCGGCCGCCGCGGTCGGATTGTTGCTGCTGGTGCGCTCCCATGGCCTTGGCTGGGCCGAACTCGGACTGGGCCGCGAGCACTGGAGGTCGGGTGCCGGCTACGCACTGGCCGCAGTCGGGCTGGTGATGTTGGTGATCGCCATCGGCGCGCTGTTGCCGTGGACGCGGCCGATGTTCATGAACAACAACTACGCGACGATCTCCGGCGCCCTGATCGCATCGATGATCATCATTCCGCTGCAAACGGTGATTCCCGAGGAGTTGGCGTTCCGCGGGGTGCTGCACGGCGCACTCAATCGGGCGTGGGGATTCCGCGGTGTCGCGGCAGCGGGATCGCTGCTGTTCGGTCTCTGGCACATCGCCACCTCGTTCGGTCTCACCAGCAGCAATGTCGGGTTCACCCGGCTGTTCGGCGGCGGACTACTTGGCACCGTCGCCGGTGTGGTGCTGGCGGTGGCGGCAACGGCGGTGGCCGGGTTTGTCTTCACCGAGTTGCGCCGGCGCAGCGGCAGCCTGCTGGCTCCGATCGCGCTGCACTGGTCGTTGAACGGATTGGGTGCGCTGGCCGCCGCGCTGGTGTGGCACCTGTCGACCTGACTTCCCGGGTCAGTGGGCGGACTTGCGTCGTCGCGCGCGGAACTCCCGGTTCTTGAGTTTGTTGCCACAGCTGGACATCTCGCACCAGGTGCCGCCGTGGTTGCGCGACCGGTCGTAGAACGCCCAATGGCATTCGTCGTTCGCGCAGGCCTTGAGTCGCGCCCAGCTGCCGTCCCGTTGGGCGTCGCGCATGACAAGGATCAGTTCGACAAGCCGCTCGGAAACTGTGTCGCCGGTCGCGCTCAGGCGCACCTCCCCTGCGTCGCCACAGTGAGCACGGGCCGTTCCTTGTGCCGCGGCCAGCCGCAGCGCAGACATCGCCTCATCGCTGGGCGCCGGGCCGCCGGAGTTGTGCACCAACATGGCGCGCAGCGCCTCGCGAAAACCCCGGGCCAGATCGAGATCGGCAACGGTCAAGTCTGCGGTCGGAGCCAGTATGCCGTTGTCGACCAACCACGCGCGGGCGTCATGGACATCGGCCAGCCGATCGGGCCCCTCGGGCAACTCGACCGTGTTGACCAGTGCCTGAATCCGTAAGAGCGGTTCCGGCGCCGGCTTGGATTCCGCGTCGCCGAGCCACTGCACAGGCCTCGGTGTCATGGCACGAGGCTACGCCGTGCGTGACCGGTATATCAACTTGACTAGTCATGCATGACCGGTGTAACGTTTTTGATAGTCACGAGAATTCAAAGCCGATTCGCAGGCAAAAGGTAGGAAACCATGCCGAACAACAAAATTTCGCCGGCATTTCTTTCAACAACCCATCAGGCAATTCACAGGGACGCGGCTCCGCGTTTTTCGCTGGCCGCGCGGCTGACGGCGCTACTGCGGACCGGTCACTTCGACCGGCAGCTCGCCGTCGGGGTACCGCCTTGCGAGGGCAGCGCGCTCGCTGTTCACCAGATGCGATTGACGACTATCGCCGAACGTGAAGCCATCGCCCGGTCGTTGCGAAACACCATGCGCGAAGCTCGATCCGGGTCCAGTCCGTTGACCTCTCGGGTGCCGCTGAATCCGACGAACATCATCGACGCCGAAGACCTGATCGACACGGTGACCCTGCGGCTGCACTCGCCGCAGCCGGTCAGTGCCCGCGGGATGGCGCGCTTGCGCGTGCTGCTGGCCGACGGATGCGGTCCGCTGTACCGGTTTGGCCACGGTGACCTCAGGGGTCGGCTCGGTGCCGCACTTGCGGCGCTGTGAGGCGTTACACCAACAACACGGCTGCGCCGGCGATGCGTCCCGCGCTGAGGTCGCTCAGCGCATCGCCCGCGCGGCTCATTGGGTATTCGGGGCTCGTCACGTCCAGGCGATGGCGTCCGGCGAAAGCGAGGAACTCGCGGGCGTCGTGTCGCGTGTTCGACGTCACCGACCGCACCTGGCGTTCCTGAAAGAGGTGGCGTTGATAGTTCATCGCCGGAATATCGGTGAGGTGAATGCCTGCGATCGCCAGCGTGCCGCCGCGGTCGAGTGCCTCGAGCGCGGGCAGCACAAGATCGCCGACGGGTGCGAACAGGATTGCGGCGTCAAGCGCGACCGGAGGGCGGTCCGTTGCGCCTTGAGCCGACGCCGCACCCAGCGACAGGGCCAGCTCTCTGGCTTTCGCACCGCGGGTCATGACGTGTAGCTCTGCGCCCTGTGTCAACGCCACTTGAGCGGTGAGATGCGCACTGCCGCCGAACCCATAGATGCCCAACCGTCCACCGGCGGGCAGCTCGGCCCGCATGAGGGCGCGGTAACCGATGATCCCGGCGCACAACAGCGGTGCCAGCGCGCTAGGTGAATACCCTGCCGGCAGGTGATGCGCGAAAGCGGCTGGGACGGTTGCGAATTCAGCGTATCCGCCGTCCGCATCCCAGCCCGTGTAGCGCGATTCGGGACACAGATTCTCCTGGCCGCGGACGCAGAACGTGCACTGGCCGCAGGTGTGGCGCAGCCACGCGATCCCCACTCGATCACCGACCGCGAACTCCTCGCCTGCGTCGGGACCCGTCTCGATGACCTCCCCGACCACTTCGTGGCCGGGGATCACCCCGTGCCGGTGGACGGGCAGGTCACCCTCGGTCACGTGGAGGTCCGTGCGGCACACGCCACATGCGTGCACGGCGACAAGAAGCTCTCCCGCAGCGGGCGCAGGAACATCGACGGCGACGCGTTCCAACGGCTGGGAGTCCATCGGCCCCGGCCGACGAACCCGCCACGCACTCATTGTCGGGGTGGCCATCACCCCGCAGGCTAGACCTTCGTCTTGCGGAACATGCCCACGAGCCAAAGCAGGATCACCGAGCCGAGGATCGCGGTGAAGAGGGTGAACCACCAGCCGCCTGCCGCGGTGTCCAAGAAGAAGCTGAGCAGGAAGCCACCGACAAGCGCGCCGACGATGCCGATCACGATATTCATCAGGATGCCCGAACCGCCGCCCTTGACGAGCTTTCCCGCGATCCATCCGGCGATAGCTCCGATGACGATGTAGCCGATCCAGCCGACGTTCGTGAGCGTGCTGGATCGGGCAAGGAATTCGGTCGCCGCAATCATGTCCATTGAGATCTCCTGCCTATCCCTGGCCAAGCCCAGCGCGACCGCTGGACCACACCTCACATATACCCGCTGAACGTAACGAATCGGCGCCATTGGGACGTCGGCGCGGATCCGACAAATATGGGGAAAACCCTGATTCGTCATCCGCCGCAGTGGCATAACCTGGCAGATATCACGGCGTGCCGTGGCCTCTGTGAGTCGCGGCCGACGCCGGGCGCACCGCCAGCGGAGGTGATGGGCATGCGCCGACGCGGACCGAGGCGATACCCGGTTCAGGGTCATCGAGCGCTGGTTTGCGCTTCTGCCCGCACCCGCTACGAAGAAGGGGTGAAGAAATGAAAACCGTTGTTGCACTGACTGTTGGCCTGCTTGCAGCCGGCGGCATCGCGCTGGCCTTCCCCGCGAACGCCGGCTGTCAAGGAGGCTGGACACCGTGGGGCGGCGGCACCACCTGCGACGGACCGATCGCGGGTGACGGCACCTTTCAGCGCTGTGTGACCGCCGGTGCGATGGGCTTCGGTGGCACCAACTGCTACCTGCTCAATGTCAACAATCTGACCGCAGGCCAGGTGCCCTACGTCGGGCCCTGACGCCTAACACGTGACCGTCTCTCAGGCAGGCGGAACCATTCCGGGCGCGTTCTCCGGCGCCACTGGAACCGGTACGCCGACCGCCGGCCGTGGCGGCGGTGCATTCGGATCCGGCGGTGGCGCATTGGGATCCGGCGGCGGTGGCGGGGCGTTCGGGTCCGGCGGAGGCGGCGGCGGTGGGGGTGCCCACGGCCGGATGGACTGAGCGAGCGTGACTGCCTCGCCCTTGGGCACGGGATTGGTCGCGGTGCCGAGCCACACGACGAACCACCGTTCAGGCGCCCGCTGACCACGCGGCGTACCTGCCGGGGTCGGTGCCCCGATCACGCCGGCCCAGATTTGTCCGTTGGGCTTGTTGGCATCGGTGAACTTCACCTCGTAGTACGAGGCGACACCCGTCATGCCGTTGGCATTGAGCGGCACGGTTTCCTGGTTGACGCGAGTACCGGGGAACGGCATGAAGAACTCGCCCATATCCGACGAAAGACGTTGGGCCGCTTTGGTGTTGTCGGCTTCGGCGCCGGCGAACAGCTTGAGGTCGAGCCGGCCGAGCAGAACGCTCGTATCGTTCGGCGGCTGGGCACCCTCCGGCGGAATCTTCGTCAAAAGCGCCTGGCCGTATGACAACTGGGTGGCGTCAGACACTTTCCAGCCTGCGGGCACCACGTAGCTCAGACCGCCCGCGGCGTTGTCGACGCGGCCCGGCTCGGGTGCAGGCGGCGGGGGCGGCGCATTGGGGTCCGCAGGCGGCGGAGGCGGCGCATTGGGGTCCGGGCGCAGGGGCGGGGGGCGGTGGCGCCGGCACGCCAGGAGGCGGCGGCGGAGCGCCTGGAGGAGGCGGTGGCCCCTGCAAGAAGGTGTTGCCCGACGGCGGTGGCGGCGGTGGTGGGGTGGGCTCGGGCTGGGCGTTGGCCAGATTGGGTAGCGCGAGCGCCAACGCGGTGGCCCCGGTCAGCGCCGCGATCGCCAGCGTCTTCGGCAGGCCCTTGCGGTGTTCAGGTATCGCGTCCGGCTGATCCATGGGGAAGAAACTACCGTGTTACCGCCGTGACGCAAGTGCGAGTTGCTTACAAAGTGCATGTCTGAAAGATTGCTGTAGATCCGGAATCCCGTGGATGCGATCGCTGCGCCGAATTGCTGGCACGACAAGGTCCCCGCGCGTTGCGCGGGCCGGTCGAACCGCGTCCACCGCATGGCTTTTCGGTGGATTCAGTCGGTGTTTCGTGACGAGATGCGTCGCCGTTACTTGCCCGGTTGCTGTACTGCTCGGCGCACGGAATCGAAACGTGCGGCGATTGACGCCGATATGTAGCCGTCTCGTCCGCGTGCCGGGTTTCGCGGCCTAGCTACTGTCCAGTAACATTGCGCGCACACTCGCTGGGGTTCAGCGTTGAACACGGAGGAGGTCCTTGTGATGGACGTGCTGGTTACCGGCGGCGACACCGATCTGGGACGCACCATCGCGGCGGGTTTCCGCGACGAGGGCCACAAGGTCGTAATCGCCGGCGCCCGCCGGGATGATCTCGAGGTAGCTGCCAAGGAGTTGGACGTCGACGCGATCGTGTTCGACAACACCGATCCCGCCAGTCTCGAAGAGGCCAGGAGCCAGTTCCCCCATCACCTGGACACCATCATCAACGTGCCCGCCCCGCGCTGGGACGCCAAGGACCCGCGCACCTACACGCTGTCCGACCTGGCCGCGGCATGGCGCAACTCGTTGGACGCAACCCTGCTCGCCGCGGTGCTCACCGTTCAGGTCGTCGGTGATCACCTGCGCTCGGGCGGCTCGATCGTCACCGTCGTTCCGGAGAACCCGCGCGAAGGCGGCGCAGAGGCGGGGATCAAGGCGGCGATTTCCGACTGGACCGCCGGACAGGCCACGCATTTCGGTGTTCGGGGCATCACGGTGAACGCCGTCGCGTCGGGCCTGTCCACCGAGCCCGGTTACGAAGGACTGTCTCGCACCCCACCGTCGGTCGCCGACGAGATCACCCGGCTGGCGCTGTTCCTGACCACGCCGCCCGCCCGCCACATCACGGGCCAAACGCTGCACGTCAGCCAGGGTGCGCTGGCTAACTTCGGCTGATATTCCCCGGTTCGCCAAGAGCTAAACGGGGTGACGGCCCCGCTTAACTGTGGTTACGTGAACGGCGTGACGATTCGACTCGGACTTCAGATCCCCAACTTCTCCTACGGCACCGGTGTCGCCGAAATCTTCCCCACTGTCATCGCGCAGGCGCAGGAAGCGGACGCCGCCGGCTACGACTCGGTCTTTGTGATGGACCACTTCTACCAACTGCCCGGCCTTGGCACGCCCGATCAACCGATGCTCGAGGCGTACACCGCGCTCGGTGGGCTCGCGACGGCGACCAAGAACGTCCAGCTGGGCACGCTGGTCACCGGCAATACCTATCGCAACCCGACCCTGCTGGCCAAGGCGATCACCACGCTCGACGTGGTCAGCGGTGGCCGCGCGATCCTCGGTATCGGCACCGGCTGGTTCGAACTCGAACACGACAGCCTCGGGTTCGAGTTCGGCACGTTCACCGACCGTTTCAACAAGCTCGACGAGGCGCTGCAGATCATCCTGCCGATGCTCAAGGGTGAGCGGCCGACGGTCGACGGCAAGTACTACAAGACCAAGGAGGCGATGGCCGAGCCACGCTTCCGCGACCACATCCCGCTGATGATCGGCGGCAGCGGTGAGAAGAAGACGATTCCGTTGGCCGCGCGGCATTTCGACCACCTCAACATCATCGCCGGGTTCGACGAGCTGCCCCGCAAGCTGGCGGTGCTCAAGGAACGCTGCGAGGAGATCGGCAGGGATCCCGCGACGCTGGAGACCAGCATGCTGGTCGTCGCGATCATCGACGAGAACGTCACGGCGGACGTGATCCCGGACGATTTCAAGCAGCAGGCGGTCTTCGGCAGTCCCGAGCAGGTGGCCGAGCAGATCAAGACCAAGGTCCTTGACGCGGGCGTCGACGGCGTCATCATCAGCCCGGTGACGAGCCTTAACGGGTACCAGCCGGGCGGCGTCACGGCCGTAGGTGAAATACTCAAGCCGCTCACAACGGGGTAATCGCAGCGTTGGCGTGGGATATAACACAGCGAACGTGGCGCATATCGCAGGTTCCGGCGACTACCGTTGAGGGCAGAGAAACTGCACGTGTAGCCCTTCAGGAGCCCGAAAATGAGCAACCCCGGAGCCAGTGCATCTGACCGGCACAAAGTCGTCATCATCGGATCGGGGTTCGGCGGGCTGACCGCCACCAAGACGCTGAAGCGTGCCGACGTCGACATCAAGATGATCGCCAAGACCACCCACCACCTGTTCCAGCCGCTGCTGTACCAGGTGGCGACAGGGATCATCCCGTCCGGTGAGATCGCGCCGCCGACCCGGATGATCCTGCGCAAGCAGAAGAACGCCCAGGTGTTGCTTGGCGAAGCCACCCATGTCGACCTCGCGAGCAAAACCGTCACCTCGGAGTTGCTCGGGCACACGTACGTCACGCCCTACGACAGCCTGATCATCGCCGCGGGCGCCGGCCAGTCGTACTTCGGCAACGACCATTTCGCCGAATGGGCACCCGGCATGAAGTCGATCGACGACGCGCTGGAGCTGCGGGCCCGGATTATTGGGGCGTTCGAGCAGGCCGAGCGCTCCAGCGATCCGGCCCGTCGGGAGAAGCTGCTGACGTTCACCGTCGTCGGCGCAGGCCCGACGGGTGTCGAAATGGCCGGGCAGATCGCTGAACTCGCCGACCACACGCTCAAAGGCGCGTTCCGGCACATCGATTCGACCACCGCGCGGGTGATCCTGCTCGATGCCCTGCCCGCGGTCCTGGCGCCGATGGGCGAGAAGCTCGGCAAGAAGGCGCAGGCCCGGCTCGAGAAGATGGGCGTCGAGATCCAACTCGGCGCCATGGTCACCGACGTGGACCGCAACGGCATCACCGTCAAGGACTCCGACGGCACCATTCGCCGCATCGAGTCGGCGACCAAGGTGTGGTCGGCCGGTGTGTCGGCCAGTCCCCTTGGCCGCGACCTCGCCGCGCAGTGCGATGTGGAAGTCGACAGGGCGGGACGCGTCAAGGTGCTTCCCGACCTTTCCGTACCCGGGCACCCGAACGTGTTCGTGGTCGGCGACATGGCGGCGGTCGAGGGCGTGCCCGGTATGGCGCAGGGCGCCATCCAGGGCGGTAAGTACGTCGCCAAGGCGATCAAGGCCGAGCTGAAGGGCGCCAACCCGGCGGACCGTGAGCCGTTCCAGTACTTCGACAAGGGATCGATGGCGACGGTGTCGCGGTTCTCGGCGGTCGCCAAGATCGGCCCGCTGGAGTTCGGCGGGTTCATCGCCTGGCTGGCATGGCTGGTGCTGCACCTGGTGTATCTGGTCGGCTTCCGTCGCAAGATCACCACGCTGCTGTCCTGGACGGTGACCTTCCTGTCCACCGCGCGTGGGAATCTGACCATCACCGAGCAGCAGGCCTACGCCCGCACCAGAATCGAAGAGCTCGAGGAGATCGCGGCGTCGGTGCAGGAGACGGAGAAGGCGGCCAGTTAGAGCCGCTGGCCCTGCCACGTCGAAAGACAGCCGCCGCCTGCGAGCGTCAGCGGAGTGCCTGCGGTGTCGACATCGCTGTCGGGATAATGCAATTCGCTGATGCACGCGAGCGGCACACCGAGTTCGTCGTCGGCCACCGACCCCTTGCCGAGCTCGATGCGATGCCGCAGCAGTGGCGAGCCATCCACGTCGGCGTGCAGTGCGCCAGACCAAAACCCTTGCCGCTCATCGGTTCTGCCGATCTGGATGCGCTCGCGTAGCCGGATGCGGCCGGTGCCGGCCAACTCCAGCCGTGTCGTCGTGAAGTGGCGTGCATTGGCCGCGACGACCGTTGGTTGCGGGTCGACGTCAAGCTCACCGGCCACCTCTAGGGTCCATATCGCATGGGACTCGAGGGTGGCAGAACCCGGCAGCGTCACCGTGGCCGCCGCACTGCGCAGGCGTAGTCGCGCACCCGGTTCCACGACGATCCGGACGTGAATCGAATCGCCGCCGAGCGGGGTCGCCGCGGCCGACACCAGGTGCACCGTGTCGGGTTCGGTGCGGCGCGCGGCCAGCCCGCCCGAATGTTCGATGCGTGGTGCGCGGTCGCTGCTGGCGACGATGAGAACGTCGGACCTCAAGGCACCAGCACCCGCAGCTGTTCGCGCACCCATGCCAGCACCGCAGTAGCGGCCGGATCGTCGGTCAGCGAGATCAGCGCCGTCGGCCGTTCACCGCGCACCGCCGCGGCGTCGCGGCGCATCACCTCGAGGTCAGCACCCACCAGCGGCGCCAGGTCGGTCTTGTTGACCACCAACAGATCCGAGTAGGTCACCCCTGGCCCGCCCTTGCGCGGCACCTTGTCGCCACCGGCGACGTCGATGACGAAGATCTGCGCATCGACAAGGCCAGAAGAGAAGGTGGCTGTCAGGTTGTCACCACCGGACTCCACCAGGATCAGGTCGAGCGTGTCGTTGGCTGCGATGAGATCGTCGATGGCGTCAAGGTTGGCGGTGATGTCGTCGCGGATCGCGGTGTGCGGACAGCCGCCGGTCTGCACCGCGGCGATGCGCTCGGTGGGCAGCACCGCGTGGCGGCGCAGGAAGTCGGCGTCCTCGGTGGTGTAGATGTCGTTGGTCAGCACCGCAATGGACAGCTCGTCGCGCAGCTGTCTGCACAGCGCCGCCACCAATGCGGTCTTGCCGGAGCCGACGGGACCGCCGACACCGATGCGCAACGGCTCCCCCGGCTGCCGTACCCGTCTCGGGCGTTCGGCATGGCTGTGTGGCTCGCCATCGATGAAATGTGGTGGCATGGTGCTCCTTTCAGGAGACGAATAGAGGACGCTCGCGCTCGCTATGTCGCTGGGCAAGCACGTCGAGCAGTGGGTCGGACAGGTCGGCCAGTTCCTTGCCGGCTTCGGCGGCGGTCTGATCGCACAACGCGGACAGTTCGAACGTCAGCGCCGCGACGTCGGCGGGGTCTAGGGCCAGCAGCCGCTGTGCGGCAGTCGCGGAACCGGTCATCGTCGTGTACACCACCGACAACGCCGTCTGCTCGGGTGTCAGGCCGCTGGCCATACCGACTGCGCCGGCGGCCACGGCGAGATGGGGCGTGGTTCCGATCCGCTGCCAATCGTGATCGGGCCACACTCGGCGGGCCAGCCTGGCCAGCCCGCGGCCCTGAGCCCGGGAGGCCTGCCTTGCGGCGGGAGCCGGTGTGCGCGCGTCGGTCTCGCGGTCCGCATCGATGATCGAAAGGGTGCCGGTATGCACCGCGACGGCGACCGATGACGTCACCAGCCCGTGCGTGCGGATGCGGCGGCGCAAGTACGCCCGCAACGTCGCGACGTCGACCACGAGCCCACTGGTGACCGCCTCCTCGACGCCGCCGGAATGCACGTGGCCTCCGGTCGGCAGGCGCGAGTCGGCCATCGTGAGCAGCGTCGCCAAGCCGGTCATCTGAACGGGACCCTAGAAGAGGAAATAGCGTTGCGCCATGGGCAATTCGGTGGCGGGCTGCTCGTGCCACACATCACCGTCGATGCGCACCGTGAAGGTGTCAGGGTCCACCTCGATGTGTGGCAAGGCGTCGTTGAGCGGCATATCAGCCTTGCCGATTCTGCGCACATCCTTGACGCCGAGCAGGCGGCGGTTCACCGCGAGCCGGTCGGCAAGCCCGTCCTCGATCGCCTGCGGGGATACGAAGTGCACCGAGGTGGCCGCGGCTGCCGCAGGCGCGGCGCCGAACATCGGCCGCGGAAGCACCGGCTGCGGGGTCGGAATCGAGGCGTTCGCGTCTCCCATTGCGGCCCAGGCGATCATGCCGCCCTTGATCACCGCGTGCGGGCGCACCCCGAAGAACGCCGGCTCCCACAGCACGAGGTCGGCGAGCTTGCCGACCTCGACCGAACCGATCTCGTCGTCGAGGCCGTGCGCGACGGCAGGACAGATGGTGTATTTCGCGACGTACCGGCGCGCGCGGTTGTTGTCCGCTGTGGTGTCTCCTGGCAATGCACCGCGCCGGCGTTTCATCACATGCGCGGTCTGCCACGTGCGGATGACGACCTCGCCGATGCGACCCATCGCCTGCGCGTCACTGCCGATCATCGAGATGGCTCCGATGTCGTGCAGCAGATCCTCTGCCGCGATCGTCGATGGCCTGATTCGACTTTCGGCGAACGCGAGGTCCTCGGGAATGCTGGGGTTGAGGTGGTGGCAGACCATCAGCATGTCGAGGTGTTCGTCGAGGGTGTTGACCGTATGCGGCCGTGTGGGGTTGGTCGAACTGGGCAGCACGTGAGCGTGATTCACCACGGTGATGATGTCGGGCGCGTGCCCGCCGCCCGCCCCCTCGGTGTGATAGGCGTGGATCGCGCGACCGTTGATCGCCGCAAGGGTGTCCTCGACGAAGCCGGCCTCGTTCAGCGTGTCGGAGTGAAGATTCACCTGCACTCCCGCCGCCTCGGCGACGGTAAGGCAAGCGTCGATGGCCGCGGGGGTGGTGCCCCAGTCCTCGTGCAGTTTGAATCCCGCTGCGCCGGCGCGTAGTTGCTCCCACATGGATTCGGCGCTGACCGTGTTCCCCTTGCCGAGCAGCGCGACGTTGAGCGGCCAGGTATCCAATGCCTCGAGCATGCGGGCCAAGTGCCATGCGCCTGGCGTGACGGTGGTGGCCTTGCTGCCCTCGGCGGGTCCTGTACCCCCTGCGACGATCGTGGTGATTCCGCCACCCAGCGCCTCCTCCATGATCTGCGGACAGATCAGGTGGACGTGACAGTCGATGGCACCCGCGGTCAGGATGCGGCCGTTGCCGGAGATGACCTCGGTCGACGGGCCGACAACAAGGTCCGGATGCACGCCGGACATGATGTCGGGGTTGCCCGCCTTGCCGATGGCGGCGATCCGGCCATCGCGAATGCCGATGTCGGCCTTGATGATTCCCCAGTAGTCGATGATCACGACACCGGTGATGATGGTGTCGGGCGCGCCGTCCGCGCGGGTGGCCCGCGACTGCCCCATCGACTCGCGCAGCACCTTGCCGCCGCCGAAGACCGCTTCGTCGCCCGCGAGGCCGGGCCCGCCGCTGCGGTCTTCGGTGATCTCGACGAACAGATCGGTATCGGCGAGCCGGATCCGGTCCCCCGTCGTCGGCCCGAACAGCGCCGCGTATCTGGCGCGCGTCAGCTCGGTCACGAGGCATCCAATCGTCCGGGCGGCGTCAGGGTCAACCCGTGGACCTCGCGTGACCCGCCGAGCGGAACGAGGGAAACATGTTGGTTGACACCGGGTTCGAAGCGCACCGCCGTGCCAGCGGGAACATCGAGGCGGTGGCCGTGAGCCGCGGCGCGGTCAAAGCTCAGCGCCGCGTTCGCCTGTGGGAGGTGCACATGACTGCCGACCTGAACCGGACGGTCGCCGGTGTTGACGATCTCCATCTGGAGTCGTTGCGCACCGGGATTGATCGCGATATCGCCGTCGCCGTAGACGATTTCACCTGGGATCATCGGATCGGATCGTGGACTGTGACGAGTTTGGTGCCGTCGGGGAAGGTGGCCTCCACCTGGACGTCGTAGAGCATCTCGGGTACCCCCTCCATGACGTCGGCGCGGCCAAGCACCTCACGACCGCTGACCATCAACTCGGCCACCGTTCGACCGTCCCTTGCCCCCTCAAGGAGATGGTCGGTGATGATTGCGACCGCCTCGGGGTGGTTCAGCAACAGACCGCGGGTCTGCCTGCGGCGCGCCAACTCGGCGGCATACGAAATCAGCAGCCGGTCCTGTTCATGCGGCGTTAAACGCATAGTGCGCGATACTGCCACGGACCGCGGCAGTCAGCAGCGTTCGTTTACTCAGCCGAAATGTTCTGTAGTCGAACCTGCCCGCGGGCAACGAGGCGGTCGTTGTCGTCGGTGATCGTGATGAGCCACAACTGCTGGCGCCTGCCGCGATGGATCGGCGTCGACTCCGCGGTGACCGTGCCCGACGAGATGGCGCGCAAGAAGTCGGTGTTGTTGTTGACGCCGACAACGGTGCCACCGCCGTTCGCGGACAACCAGACGTGCGCGGAGACGCTGGCGAGGCTCTCGACGATGGAGCAGTACACCCCGCCGTGCACGATGCCCCACGGCTGCAAGAGCTTGTCGTGGATGTCCAGCCGTGCGCGCCCGCCGTCGGGGGTGACCTCGAGGTAGGTGAGACCGAGCTCGGTGTCGAATCCATCGCCGAGGCCCGAAGGTACTTGCGTCGTCACGCAACTGTGTTTACACGTTGCGGATGGCCCGCTGTGTGTCGGGTAAAAAAGATCGGCGCCGAAGGTGTTCTCCTGGTGGACGCGCGGGACGCGCCCGAGGTGGAAAAGAGCGGCAAGGTGGCGGGCGCTGTCCACGTTCCACGAGGCATGCTCGAGTTTCGCGCCGACCCCGAATCCCCGTACCACGACGCGAATTTCGCCAAGGACAAGACGGTCATCCGGTACTGCGGGTCGGGCGGGCGCTCTGCACTTGCCGGGCAAGCCCTCAAGGAACTCGGCTACGGAGAGGTCTACGACCTCGGTGCGTTCAGCGATTGGGCCGACAACGGCGGCGACGTCGACAAGTAACCCAGACATGCGGACGGGCCCCACACATTGTGTGGGGCCCGTCCTTCGTGTGGACCGGGGGTCTCTGCAGCCCTCAGGACTCCGGCTCGGTCCGTTAGTACACGTTCTGTACGACCCACAGGATAGGCAAGGCTGCCCTAATTAAGCAAGCCCTTCCCTGTCGTCATCCTGATGGGTCCCCTGACCGGCAGGCCGAAGCCGACCAACGCGTCCAGCACCGCCTGGCCGCGGCGCATGCTGTTCACCTCGCTCGAGCCGGCCAGCAGCGGCACCTGGGTGGCCGCACTCACGACGGCGCCGCCGACGATGTGCCACATCGAGGCGACCGACATCGCGCCGCCGCTGACTTCGGCCAGCTTTGCGAACAATGGGTGCAGCGCGCGGTGGCTGCGGTGCGCAACCCACGTCGTCAGCGCGGCTTCGTTGGGCAGCGCGACGATGCCGTCCCGCGCAGAGCGCCCCATGCGCAGGCCCCTGCGACTGCCGAAGTACGGATCGTCCGGCAGCGCACGAAGTGTCGGATCGACCACGCCCACCCAGTCGATTGCTCCCTCGGAGTCCACGTGCACCCACAGGTTCTCAAGGCCGGTATCCCAGGCTCGTCCCTCGAGCACGACCAGCGGGACGACGCGACCAACGACAACGTGCGCGAGTGTGGCCGCCAACTGTTGGGTGACCGCGGCGCGACTGTCCGTTTCCTCGGCCGCGAGATCGAACATCGCCTGCAGCCGGTCTGTCGTGATCACCTCGGCCAACGGCCACCACCGCCTGCGTGACAGATCGCCCATCACCGCAACGCCGTACACACGCGGACATTCGCGATACAGCTCACGCAGTCGTCGACTGGACTCATGCAGTGGCAGAGTCCGCCTGATCGCCATGCCCGCGATGAGCGGGTCGTCGACCAGAACTGTCATGGCACCTCCCGATAGTGAGTTAGGTTAGCCTTACTATAGTCTGACGCCGCGGCAGTGGATCTACCCCCTGTGACTGGACTCACAAGGGGGCGGGAAGGGCCGGTGACCATGGCAGGAACATTCCGTCGCCGCACCGAAGCCGCAGCGAAGATGTTCCCCCGAGTTGGATACGACACGCGGTAGTAACGGCGTAGTACCCTGGATTCGAGCATGTAGGAGATGAACGAGACATGGCCAAGATGACGCGTCTGGGAGAGCTGGAGCGCGCCGTGATGGACCACCTCTGGTCCTCCGGTGAGCCGCAGACCGTGCGCCAAGTGCACGAGGCGCTGTCGGAGCGACGCGACCTGGCCTACACCACGATCATGACCGTGCTGCAGCGGCTGGCCAAGAAGAATCTCGTCGTGCAGCATCGCGACGACCGTGCCCACCGCTACGCGCCGATGCACGGTCGCGACGAGCTGGTGGCCGGACTGATGGTCGACGCTCTGGATCAGGTCTCGGACTCTGGCAGCCGGGAGGCTGCTCTCGTGCACTTCGTCGAGCGTGTTGGCGCTGACGAAGCGGCAGCGCTTCGCCGAGCGCTTGCCGAATTGGAGAGTAAACACCGGATAACCCCGCCCGCTGGCGATCCGGGCACCGGCTGAGAGAGACTTACAGCGTGTCCGCGCTGGCCTTCACCATCGTCGCCCTGCTGCTGTCAGGGCCGGTGCCGGCAGTGCTTGCGCGGGCGACCTGGCCGATGCGTGCGCCGCGGGCCGCGATCGTGCTGTGGCAGGCCGTCGCGCTGGCCGCCGTCCTCTCTGCCTTCAGCGCCGGAATTGCCATCGCGAGCAGGCTGTTCGTGCCTGGTCCCGATGGCAGGCCGACCGCCACCTTCACCAGTGAGATCGAGGTTCTCGGCTGGCCGCTGTGGATCGTCTACGTGATCGTCTTCGCGATCACGCTGCTCATCGGCGCCCGACTGATGGTCGCGGTGGTGCAGGTCGCGATCGCCACCCGCCGCCGCCGCGCACACCATCGGATGATGGTCGACCTGCTCGACACCTCGCATGGCACCGTTCCACCCGCGGTGTGTACCGGGGCCAGTGGCTTGCGCATCCTCGATGTGGAACAGCCTCTGGCCTATTGCCTGCCTGGCGTCCGCAGCCGCGTGGTGGTCAGCGAAGGGACGCTGAGCACACTGTCCGACAGCGAGATCGCCGCCATCCTCACCCACGAGCGGGCGCACCTGCGGGCCCGTCACGATCTGGTCCTCGAGATGTTCACCGCCGTGCACGCGGCCTTTCCCCGGTTTGTCCGCAGCGCGAGCGCCCTTGACGCCGTCCGCTTGCTCATCGAAATGCTCGCCGACGACGCAGCCGTTCGAGCGGCGGGCCCGACTCCCCTGGCCCGCGCGCTGGTCGCCTGCGCATCCGGGCGCACCCCGTCGGGCGCCCTCGCCGCCGGCGGTCCGACCACCCTGCTGCGCGTGCGCCGCCTCGGCGGGGAGCCCAACAGCATCCCGCTGGCGGTGACCGCCTATCTCACCGCCACCGCGGTGCTCGTCGTACCGACCATCGCGCTGGCGGTGCCGTGGCTCACCGAATTGCATCGCTTGTTCACCGCATAGGCATTTCGCTGTAGTAAAGCCGTTTCTGCACAACCAAAAACGAAAGGCTGCCCGTATGAGCGACTCTGATAAGACCACCGACGGCACCGCTCAGATCGGGGTCACCGGCCTGGCCGTGATGGGATCCAACATCGCGCGCAACTTCGCGCACCACGGTTACACCGTCGCGCTGCACAACCGCTCCGTCGCCAAGACCGACGCACTGCTCGCTGAACACGGATCCGAAGGCAAGTTCGTCCGCAGCGAGACCATCGGAGAATTCCTTGCCGCGCTTGAGAAACCACGCCGGGTTCTGATCATGGTCAAGGCCGGCGACCCGACCGACGCCGTCATCAACGAACTCGCCGATGCGATGGAAGAGGGCGACATCATCATCGACGGCGGAAACGCGCTGTACACCGACACCATCCGCCGCGAGAAGGCGATCCGGGACCGCGGCCTGCACTTCGTCGGCGCAGGCATCTCCGGCGGGGAGGAGGGCGCGCTGAACGGCCCGTCGATCATGCCGGGCGGACCGGCCGAGTCGTACAAGTCACTCGGCCCGCTGCTCGAAGAGATCTCCGCACATGTCGACGGGGTGCCGTGCTGCACGCACATCGGACCCGACGGGTCGGGCCACTTCGTGAAGATGGTGCACAACGGCATCGAGTACTCCGACATGCAGCTCATCGGCGAGGCGTATCAGCTGCTGCGCGACGGCCTCGGCCTGACCGCCCCGCAGATCGCCGACGTGTTCACCGAGTGGAACAAGGGCGACCTGGACAGCTACCTGGTCGAGATCACCGCGGAGGTGCTGCGTCAGATCGACGCCAAGACCGGCAAACCGCTCGTCGACCTGATCCTCGACGAGGCCGAGCAGAAGGGCACCGGCCGCTGGACGGTGAAGTCCGCGCTCGACCTCGGCGTGCCTGTCACCGGAATCGCCGAGGCGGTTTTCGCCCGCGCCCTTTCGGGTTCGGTCGCGCAACGCCGCGCAACGACGGGCCTGGCATCGGGAGATCTCGGCGAAAAGCCAAGCGACGCCGCAAAATTCATCGACGACGTGAGCCAGGCGCTGTACGCATCGAAGATCGTGGCATATGCGCAGGGCTTCAACCAGATCCAGGCGGGCAGCGCCGAATACGACTGGGGCATCACTCCCGGCGATCTGGCCACCATCTGGCGGGGTGGCTGCATCATCCGCGCGAAGTTCCTGAACCGGATCAAGGAGGCCTTCGACGAGGACCCGAATCTGCCGACGCTGATCACCGCGCCTTACTTCCGCAGCGCGGTGGAGAACGCGATCGACAGCTGGCGTCGCGTGGTCGTCACCGCGACGCAGCTCGGCATCCCGATCCCCGGCTTCTCCTCGGCCCTGTCCTACTACGACGCGCTGCGCACCGAGCGGCTACCCGCGGCGCTGACCCAGGGCCTGCGCGACTTCTTCGGCGCGCACACCTACGGCCGCATCGACGCCGACCACGATGCGAAGTTCCACACGCTCTGGAGCGGGGACCGCAGCGAAGTCGAGGCCTAAGCTGGATGCAGTGAGATTTCTCGAAGGCCACTCGCCGCCGTACGACCTGACCTACAACGACGTCTTCATCGTCCCTGGACGTTCGGACATCCAGTCGCGGTTCGACGTCGACCTTTCGACGTTCGACGGGTCGGGCACCACGATCCCCGTGGTGGTGGCCAACATGACCGCGGTGGCCGGGCGCCGGATGGCCGAGACGGTGGCCAGGCGAGGCGGCATTGTCGTGCTTCCGCAAGATCTTCCGATCACCGCAGTCAAGGACACGGTCGATTTCGTCAAGAGCCGCGACCTGGTGGTCGACACCCCGGTCACCTTGATGCCCGATGACTCGGTGTCGGACGCGACGGCTCTGATCCATAAACGAGCGCACGGCGCCGCGGTCGTGGTGTTCGAGGGCCGCCCGATCGGTCTGGTCACCGAGGCCAACTGCGTCGGGGTGGACCGGTTCACCAGGGTGCGTGACATCGCGGTGACCGATTTCGTCAGCGCGCCAGCGGGCACCGAGCCGCGCAAGGTATTCGACCTGCTCGAACACGCACCGGTCGACGTCGCGGTGATGACAGAACCCGACGGCACGCTGGCCGGCGTGCTCACCCGCACCAGCGCGATCCGCGCCGGCATCTACACGCCCGCCGTCGACAGCCACGGCCGGCTGCGTATCGCGGCGGCGGTGGGCATCAACGGCGACGTCGGCGCCAAGGCGCGCGCATTGGCCGAGGCAGGCGTCGATCTGCTGGTGATCGACACCGCGCACGGTCACCAGGTCAAGATGCTCGACGCGATCAAGGCGGTGTCCTCACTCGATCTCGGGCTGCCGGTGGCCGCTGGAAACGTGGTGTCCGCCGAGGGCACCCGCGACCTGATCTCCGCCGGCGCGTCGATCGTCAAGGTCGGCGTCGGGCCCGGCGCCATGTGCACAACACGGATGATGACCGGCGTCGGGCGCCCGCAATTCTCGGCGGTGGTCGAATGTGCTGTGGCGGCAAGACAACTCGGCGCCCACATATGGGCCGACGGTGGTGTCCGCCATCCCCGTGATGTCGCACTCGCGCTGGCCGCAGGGGCGTCCAACGTGATGATCGGCTCCTGGTTCGCAGGCACCTACGAGTCGCCCGGCGACCTGATGCGCGACAGGGAGGATCAGCCGTACAAGGAGAGCTACGGCATGGCGAGCAAGCGCGCGGTGGCCGCGCGGACCGCCACCGACAACCCGTTCGACCAAGCCCGCAAGACGTTGTTCGAGGAGGGCATCTCCACGTCGAGGATGGGACTGGACCCCTCGCGCGGCGGAGTAGAGGATCTGCTCGACCACATCACCTCCGGCGTGCGCAGCACCTGCACGTATGTCGGCGCCGCGACCATCGCCGAACTGCACGAAAAGGTGGTGCTCGGGGTGCAGTCGGCCGCGGGTTTCGCCGAGGGCCACCCGCTCCCCAGCGGCTGGTGAGTCCTGCTCGGAGAGCGTGACGAGCTAACATAGATTTCTTGTCTTGCCGTCTACTCGAAAGGGCACCCGTGCCGCAGGCACCCGTGGAGGCCGTCGGCTTCCGGGCAGAGCGGCCCTCGGACGAGCAGTCCGACGCCGAGCCCTCTTCTAGTCAGCCGGGCACCGGGCCCGGCGACCACTACCCCGCGAGCACACGATGAGCGCCACGCTCACGGTGCTCGCCGTGCTGGCCTTCGTATTGCTCACCGCGGGCACCGCGGTGTTCGTCGCCGCCGAGTTCTCCCTGACCGCGCTCGAACGCAGCACGGTCGACGCCAACGCACGCAGCGGTGGCAGGCGCGACAAGATCGTTCAGCGCGCGCACCGGACACTGTCTTTCCAGCTGTCGGGCGCGCAGGTGGGCATCTCGGTGACCACGCTGATCACGGGATACCTGGCCGAGCCGCTCATCGCCCGCCTGCTCGAGCCGGCGTTCTCGGCGATGGCACTCCCCCCAGGCATTGCCGACGGCTCGGCTCTGGTGCTCGCGCTGCTGATCGCCACGTCGGTGTCGATGGTCTTCGGCGAGCTGGTCCCCCAGTACCTGGCGGTCGCCCACTCGCTGCGCACAGCGCGTGCCGTTGCCGGCCCCCAGGTGCTGTTCTCCGCCCTGTTCACCCCGCTGATCCGGCTCACCAACGGCACCGCCAACATGATCCTGCGCCGCCTGGGCATCGAACCGGCCGAGGAACTGCGGTCGGCCCGCTCGCCGCAGGAACTTGGCTCGCTGGTACGCAATTCGGCGCGCCGCGGATCGCTGGACCCGGTCACCGCGACGTTGGTGGACCGCTCGCTTCAGTTCGGGTCGCGAACCGCAGAGGAACTGATGACGCCGCGCTCCAAGATCGAAGTGCTCGAGGCCGACGACACCGTCGCCGATCTGGTGGCCGCGGCCATCAAGAGCGGTTACTCGCGCTTTCCCATCGTGGACGGTGACCTCGACGAGACGATCGGATTAGTGCACGTCAAGCAGGTCTTCGCGATTCCGCCCGGTGAGCGCGTCAAAACCCGGCTCGCCGAGCTGGCCAAGCCCGTCGCCAAGGTGCCGTCCACGCTGGACGGCGACGACGTGATGGCGCGGCTGCGTGCGGACGGACTGCAGACCGCGCTCGTCGTCGACGAGTACGGCGGCACGGCAGGCATGGTCACCGTCGAGGACCTGATCGAAGAGATCGTCGGCGACGTCCGCGACGAACACGATGTCGAACCCCCTGACGTGGTGCAGTCCGGGGGCAACTGGCAGGTTTCGGGGCTGCTGCGCATCGATGAGGTCGCGGGGGCCACCGGATTCCGTGCCCCGGAAGGGGACTACGAGACCATCGGCGGTCTGGTGTTGCAGGAGCTCGGCCATATTCCAGAACCCGGTGAGACCGTCGTGCTGCGCGCATTCGATCCCGACGTCTCGCTCGAGAACCCGATTCGCTGGCTGGGCACCGTGGTCCGGATGGACGGCCGCAGGATCGATCTGCTGGAACTCTCCGAGCTGGGACAAGCCGCCGACGATGAAGGCGGCAGCGATGGGTGACTTGTTCGGCGTGCTGCTGACCGTGCTGCTGCTCGGCGCGAACGCGTTCTTCGTCGCCGCGGAGTTCGCCCTCATCTCGGCACGCCGCGACCGGTTGGAGGCCCTGGCCGAGCAGGGCAAGCACACCGCGGTGACGGTGATCCGGGCCGGGGAGAACCTGCCGGTGATGCTCGCGGGCGCGCAGCTGGGAATCACGATCTGCTCGATCCTGCTGGGCCGGGTCGGCGAACCCGCCGTCGCGCACCTGCTCGAGACGCCGTTCGGTCTGCTCGGCATCTCGGATGCGCTGCTGCACACCGTCTCGTTCCTGATCGCGATCACCATCGTCGTGGTGTTGCACGTACTGCTCGGCGAGATGGTGCCGAAGAACATCGCGATAGCGGGCCCGGAGTCGGCGGCGATGCTTCTCGTCCCGGCGTACCTGCTCTGGGTGCGGATCGCGCGGCCGGTTATCGCGGTGTACGACTGGTGTGCGCACATGGTGCTGCGCAGCGTGGGCATCCAGGCGAAAACCGAACTGGAGAACACGGTTTCGAGCGTCGAATTGTCGGAGATGATCGCCGAGTCGCTCTCGGAGGGCCTGCTCGACCCCGATGAACACAATCGGCTGTCGCGGGCCCTGCAGATCCGCAACCGGGTGGTCGGCGACGTCGCGGTGCCGCTGAGCGAAGTCCGCGCCGTCCCCGTCGCCGGCGAAGGTAAGGGCCCCACCGTTGCCGCCATCCAGCGCGCGCTGGCCGATACCGGCTACTCCCGGTTCCCCGTCGTCGACTCGGCAGGACGCTTCGTTGGCTATGTGCACATCAAGGACGTGCTCGCGTTCGTCGACGATCCCGACGCCGTCGTCGACAGGGCAATGGTGCGTCCTCTGCCCGAGCTGGCCGAGTCGCTGCCGTTGCCCGATGCGCTGTCGGAGTTGCGGCGCAACAATGCGCACCTGGCGCTTGTGACGACCGACGGCATCGTCTCGGCCATGGTCGCGCTGGAGGACCTCGTCGAGGATGTGGTTGGCACGGTGCGCGACGGGACACCCCGTGGTTGACACGGTGCTCGACGCGCCGGAGTGGACTCGTCGCGCGCAGGCACACGGCGAGCGCGCCGAGAGGTTCCTGCGGACACACCGGGCACCGCAGGGAAGATCCCACCCGGTGTGGGATTTCCTGTTCACCTACTACAGCCTTCGCCCTCGCCAGCTGCGGGTCTGGCATCCCGGCTTCGGCGTGGCGCTGACCGGCGGGGATTGGAGGCGCTACCTCGAACGCGGCGGTTACGGATCCGAGCCCGACGGGGTGACCGTGACGCATGCCTACCTGTCTGCGCGCGCCGAAACGGTGCGGTTCATCGCCGGGCTGCTGAGCGCCACGGCCTCGCGCCCGGCCCGGCTGAACTGCTTCGGGCTGCACGAGTGGGCGATGGTGTACCGGGCACCGGCCGTGCGGCACGGGGAGGTCCCGCTGCGGCTCGGCACTGCAGGCACCAACGCCGTGGTGGAGTCAATGCCGCTGCGGTGCAGCCATTTTGACGCGTATCGGTTCTTCACGCCACCGGCGGTGACGCGCAACGCCGAGACGCTGAGCCGGGACACCCAGGTCGCGACCGAGCAACCGGGCTGTATTCACGCGGCGATGGATTGCTACAAGTGGGCGTTCAAGTTGGGGCCGCTCGTGGAATCCGGGCTGGTCATGGATTGCCTCGAGTTGGCTGCCGATGCCCGTGCACTCGACATGCGAGCCAGCCCCTATGATCTGCGCGACTACGAATTCGAGCCGATCGCGATCGAAACACCTGCCGGTCGCGCCGAGTACGTTCGGGCCCAGCAGAGCGTTGCTGATCGGGCCGCGCCGTTGCGGCGCACCCTGGCCGACCGGTGTGACGCGCTGCTCAGGACCGCGGCGGGCCGCGCATAGGGCGGAGTCCGCCCCGAATAACCGCACTTACGCATGGGTAAGCTGGATCGACAGCTCAAGGGAGGAATCATGACCGATCGCGTGACGGTGGGGAACCTGCGCGTGGCTCAGGCGTTGTACGACTTCATCACGAACGAGGCGTTGCCGGGCACCGATATCGACCCCGACAGCTTCTGGGCGGGTGTCGACAAAGTCGTCACCGATCTGACTCCGCAGAATCAGGACTTGCTGGCCCGGCGCGACGACCTTCAGGCGCAGGTCGACAAGTGGCACCGCCACCGCGTCATCGAACCGCTCGACGCGGACGCGTACAAGCAGTTCCTGATGGAAATCGGCTACCTGCTCCCAGAGCCCGACGATTTCACGATCACCACCGCCGGCGTCGACGACGAGATCACCACCACGGCGGGCCCGCAGCTGGTGGTGCCGATCCTGAACGCGCGGTTCGCACTGAACGCGGCCAACGCCCGATGGGGTTCGCTGTACGACGCGCTGTACGGCACCGACGTGATCTCGGAGGACGACGGCGCCGAGAAGGGCACCAGCTACAACAAGATCCGCGGCGACAAGGTCATCGCCTACGCGCGGCACTTCCTCGACGAAGCCACACCGCTGGCCAGCGGTGTGTGGACCGATGCCACCGGCCTCAAGATCGACGATGGTCAGCTGCTCATCGAACTCGGTGACGGGCTGTCGACCGGACTGGCCGCACCGGAGCAGTTCGTCGGCTACACCGGTGAGCTCGGCTCTCCCACCTGGTCCGTGCTGCTTGCCAACAACGGCCTGCACATCGAGATCCTCGTCGACCCGGAGTCCCCCGTCGGCTCGACGGACGCCGCCGGCATCAAGGACGTCGTGCTGGAATCCGCGATCACCACGATCATGGATTTCGAGGACTCGGTCGCCGCGGTCGACGCCGACGACAAGGTGCTCGGCTACCGCAACTGGCTCGGCCTGAACCGGGGCGATCTCTCCGAGGAGGTCGCCAAGGGCGGCAGCACGTTCACCCGCGTGCTCAATCAGGACCGCACCTACTCCACGCCTGACGGCGGCGAGTTGACCCTGCCGGGTCGCAGCCTGATGTTCGTGCGCAACGTCGGGCACTTGATGACCAACGACGCAATTGTGGACGCGGACGGTAATGAGGTGTTCGAGGGCATCCAGGACGCCCTGTTCACCAGCCTGATCGCCGCGCACGGGCTCAAGGAGGGCGACGGGAACGGCCCGCTGGTCAACAGCCGCACCGGTTCGATCTACATCGTCAAGCCGAAGATGCACGGCCCCGACGAGGTCGCGTTCACCTGCGAGCTGTTCAGCCGGGTGGAGGACGTGCTCGGCCTGCCGCAGAACACCATCAAGGTCGGCATCATGGACGAGGAACGCCGCACCACCCTCAACCTCAAGGCGGCCATCAAGGCCGCGGCCGATCGCGTCGTCTTCATCAACACCGGGTTCCTCGATCGCACCGGCGACGAGATCCACACGTCGATGGAGGCCGGACCGATGATCCGCAAGGGCGCGATGAAGGGCACCCAGTGGATCGCGGCATACGAAGACCAGAACGTCGACATCGGCCTGGCCGCCGGATTCTCCGGCCGCGCACAGATCGGCAAGGGCATGTGGGCGATGACCGAACTGATGGCCGACATGGTCGAGCAGAAGATCGGCCAGCCCAAGGCGGGTGCCACCACCGCGTGGGTGCCGTCGCCGACGGCGGCCACCCTGCACGCCATGCACTACCACCAGGTCGACGTGTACGCGGTGCACGAGGAGCTACAGGGCAACCGGCGCACCAACATTGACCAGCTGTTGACCATCCCGCTGGCCAAGGAACTGGCGTGGGCGCCCGAGGAGATCCGCGAAGAGGTCGACAACAACTGCCAGTCCATCCTCGGCTACGTGGTGCGCTGGATCGACGCGGGCGTCGGCTGCTCGAAGGTGCCCGACATCCACGACGTCGCGCTGATGGAGGACCGCGCCACCCTGCGAATCTCCAGCCAGCTGCTGGCCAACTGGCTCAAGCACGGCGTGATCACCGAAGAGGACGTGAAGTCCAGCCTGCGTCGGATGGCCGCCGTGGTGGACACGCAGAACGAGAAGGATCCGGACTTTCGGCCGATGGCCGACGATCCCGACGGCAACATTGCGTTCCAGGCTGCCCAGGAGTTGATCCTGTCCGGCGGTGAGCAGCCCAACGGTTACACCGAGCCGATCCTGCATCGACGCCGCCGCGAGTACAAGGCGACGACGTGACCTCCGGACCCATCGAGCACAGAGGCGGGGATGGGCAGGCATAGCATTCCCGATCCCGACGAGCCGACCGGCGACGAGGAGCCCGAGGACTCTCAGGAACCTCAGACCGAGCGGTTCGGCCATGCGGGAGCCGACGAGCCCGACTACGGGCCGGGGTACGGCGAGCACGAGTACGGCCGTACCGAGTATCCGGACCTCGGCTACGACGAAACGGATTACGTCCGGCCCGGCTACCCCGAGCCGGATCACGGCGAACCCGAGTACGGCGAATTCGATTACGAGGAGCCGCAATACGGCCAGCCGAGCGCGCAAGACCCCGACTATCCCCTGCCAGGGTTTCACAGCGCGGCATCACCACCGCCGCCGCAAACGCCATCCCGCTCCGGGCCGCAGCACGGCGGTGAGTGGGACGGCGGCGAATGGACCGGCAGCCACCGCGCAGTGGCCACCGGCCGGCGCGGCATCAGCCTCGGCGTTATCGCGGCCCTCGTCACCGTGGTCGTGGTGGTCGGCGCCGTCATCCTTTGGCGTTTCTTCGGTGACGCGCTGTCCAGCCGCAGCGATGCCGCGGCCGCGCGCTGCGTAGCGGGCGAAGTCGCTGTCGCGGTCGTCGCCGATCCGTCGATCTCCGATCAGGTCCAGACGCTGGCCGACAGGTACAACGAGACGGCCGCCCCGGTTGGCGACCGGTGCGTCAAGGTTGGCGTCAAGCCGGCCGAGCCAGACCAGGTCGTCAACGGTTTCATCGGTAACTGGCCTGCCGACCTCGGCGAGCGGCCCGCGCTGTGGATCCCAGCGAGCTCCGTCTCGGCGGCCAGGCTGGAGGCATCCTCTGGCGCTTCGACCATCAGCGACAGCCGCTCGCTGGTGACCTCGCCCGTTCTGCTCGCGATCCGTCCGCAGCTCAAAGACGCGTTGGCCCAGCAGAATTGGGGCACGGTGCCCTCGCTGCAGACAAACCCCGCCGCACTGAACGATCTGAACCTGCCCGGCTGGGGCTCGCTGCGGCTGTCGCTGCCGCTGCGCGGTGACAGCGACGCGTCGTACCTGGCCGCCGAGGCTGTCGCGGCGGCGGCGGCGCCCACTGGCCAACCGGCCAGCGCAGGAGCAGGCGCCGTCAACACGTTGATGGCAGGCCAGCCGAAGCTGGCCGACAACAAGGCATCAACCGCGCTGGACGCGCTGCTGGACGCCACCGATCCGGCCGCCGCACCCGTGCACGCGGTCGTCACCACGGAGCAGCAGCTCTTCGCGCGGGCGGCGTCGCTGCCCGATGCCGGCAACGTCATCGCATCGTGGCTGCCGCCGGGGCCGACGGCCATCGCCGACTATCCGACCGTCCTGCTCAGCGGCAACTGGCTGTCGCAGGAGCAGGTCAGCGCCGCCAGCGAGTTCGCCCGGTTCATGCGCAAACCCGAGCAGCTCGCCGAGTTCGCCAAGGCCGGATTCCGCACCGAGGGCGGCACCCCACCGCAAAGCGACGTCACCAGTTTCGCGCCGGTGTCGGCGCCGCTGTCCGTCGGCGACAACGCGATGCGCGCCACCCTGGCCAACGCGCTGACCGCGCCCGTCGGCAACCCCGCGGTCACCGTCATGCTCGACCAGTCGATGAACAACGAAGAGGGTGGACAGACCCGGTTGGCCAACGTTGTTGACGCGCTGAACGCGCGGTTGCAGGCGTTGCCGCAGAACTCCGCGGTGGGGCTGTGGACGTTCGACGGAACAGAGGGCAGGTCCGAGGTGGGCATCGGTCCGCTATCGGATCCGCTGAACGGCCAGCCCCGTTCGGCGGTGTTGACCTCTGCGTTGAACTCACAGTCGGCGTCAAGTGGCGGCGCGGTGTCGTTCACCACGCTGCGCCTGATCTACACCGAAGCAATGGCGAATTACCGTCAAGGCCAAAGTAATTCGGTCTTCGTCATCACCACGGGGCCGCATTCCGACCGGTCTCTTGACGGATCCGGCCTTGAACAGTACATCGGCGGCGCGTTCGATCCAGCTAAGCCGGTCGCCGTCAACGTGATTGATTTCGGTTCGGACTCGGATCGCGCCACCTGGGAAGCCATCGCGCAGGCCAGCGGCGGCAGCTACCAGAATCTGTCGACGTCCGCGTCGCCGGAGCTGAGCTCCGCGATCGCCTCCATGCTTGGCTGATTTGCCTTATCGTCAAACCCGTGAACAGGGGGTTCTGGCGAAAAAACGGGCTCAAGAACGGCGCGCGGATCTGGTTCACCACCGGTCTGCCCCGGCTATGGGATTACGTCAACAGCAGCCCGAGGCTGCGTCGGGTTTTCAACAAGCGGCTCATCAACAGCATGGTCTACACGATGCCGACGCGGCCCCTGAGGATGAGCACGTACAGCGACTATCGCTCGTGGCCCGCGCTTGCCGATCGGTCGTGGAGTGCACGCCATCTGCGGCCCGATCCTGGGCTGCAGAGGCAGCTGCCCGAACTTTCGGACACCGCAGCGCTGTTCGAACGCTCCACGGTCGGTGACAGGCCCTCCCCGAAGTCGACGCTGCTTTTTCCGCACTTCGCACAGTGGTTCGTCGACGGGTTCCTGCGGACCGATCCCGAGGACTGTCGAAGGAATACCTCGACCCACGAAATCGACCTCAGCCAACTGTACGGACAGACGGTCCAAGTCACGAGGATGCTGCGGGAGTGTAGTGAAACCGCGAAAGGGCGGTTGAAGTGCCAGCTCCGTGATGGGCGGGAGTTTCCGCCTTACTACTTCGACGAGAACGGCGACGCGAAGGAGGAATTCAAGAAGCTCGAGATCGTCTTTCCTGGCAGCAACGAATACCCCGACCTGCCGGGAGAAGACCGCAAGACCGGAGTTCCCGTCAAGACGTTCGAGGACTGGCAACGCAAAAAGCTGTTCGCGCTTGGCATTCCGCGGGGAAATCTCCACTACGGCTTGACGATGATGAGCACGCTGTTCCTGCGCGAACACAATCGCATCGCAGGACTGATCGCTGCGGATAACCCTGAGTTCAATGATGACCGTGTGTTCGACGCAACCAGAAGCACGCTGACCGTGGTGCTGCTGAAGGTGGTCATCGAGGACTACATCAACCACATCACGCCGGTCCGGTTCAAGTTCTTCGTCGAGCCGGGCATGGGCGTCAAAGAGAAGTGGTACCAAGAGAATTGGATGTCGGTCGAGTTCAACCTACTGTACCGCTGGCATACCATGATCCCCAGCCAGGTGCGCCTGGCCGACGAGATGCGAAGCATCGACGGAGTCATGTGGGACACCGACGTGGTGATCAACACCGGACTGGCTGCCCTGTTCGATGAGGCATCCAAGCAGAAGTGCAACGCGGTCGGCTTGTTCAACACCGACCCGTGCCTGCTCAGCACCGAGGAGAAGACCATCAACATCGGGCGCGAAACGAAGCTCGCTTCGTTCAACGCCTACCGGTCGCTCTGCGGATATCCCAAACTCAAGACATTCGAGGACATCTCGTCAAAGCGCGAAGTGGCCGAGGCCCTGCAGAACATCTACAAGAAACCCGACCACGTCGAGCTGTATGTCGGGTTGTTTGCTGAGGATGTGCGGGAGAACGCGATACTTCCGACGCTGATGGCGACAATGGTTGCCGTTGATGCGTTCTCGCAGGCACTTACCAACCCGCTGCTCGCACCGCGCAACTTCAACGAGGAAACGTTCTCGGAAGCGGGTTTGGCGGTGATCAGCGCGACGAAGAGCCTCGATGACATCGTGCAGCGCAATATCGAGGGCGAATCGCCCGAGAGTCCCCGCGTGAATTTCACGCAGCCGGGCTGGTCACCCCGATGAACCCAGAAGGCCCCACCTGATCGAAGGTAGCTAGCGCACCAGAAATCGAGTAGTGCACTACCCGTGACCAAACCCGTCGCAGTGCCGACACTTGGCTCAACGTCCCGACCGGGGCGATAAGCAGCCCCAACGGCACTGGAGGTACACCAATGGGCGGGAAATACCAGATTCAAGAAGGCGACAGCCTGTGGCGATTGGCACAGTGGTTCTACGGCGACGGGCGCCTGCTCCGCGTACTCGTCGAGATCAACTACCTGTCCAATCCCGACCACCTCGTCGTCGGCCAGGAGCTGGAGATCCCGTACGTGACATACCGGCACCAGGTCGCGGCGGGCGACACCGCACGCAAGCTGGCCACGCACTACTACAACGACGAGCTCAAGGCGCCGGTCATCGAGGTAGCCAACCACGCAGGACAGCGGGATCTGGTCGTCGGCGAGTGGCTGCTCATCCCCGATCTGGCGAATGCGGGCCATCACACGGTCGTCGACGGTGAGACGTGGTCGGTACTTGCCGAACGCTGGTACGGCGAGCCCGGCCTGTGGCCCGTCATCTCGGTAGCCAACGACATGGACAGCACCGACCCGCAGCCGGGCCAGGTGCTTGCCCGGCCGTTGCTGAACCGGCGCCAACGGGTGGTCGTCGGGGACACGCTATGGGACCTGGCGAATCAGAACTACGGCGACGGCGGCGTTGACCGCACGCTCACCCTGGTGAAGATGGTCGCCGCGGCGAACCTGCTCCCCGACCCCGACGAGATCACGGTGGACCAGGTGATCTTCTACCCGTCTTTCGAGCTGGCTTAGCCCGGCGGCGCAGGCGGGGACAGGATTCCGCTACCGACGAAGGCGCCCAGCTGGCCGAGTAGATCGCCAGGTCCGGGCTGCGCTGGGGGCGGGACGTCGGTCTTCTGCCAGGGCTGGCAGTCGTTGGTCGTGAACGACGTGTCGGTGGGTTGGATCACCACCACCTGTGGCTTCTTGGTCAGCGCGTTGTCGAGGAGATCGGCGCCGTTGGCCCGTTTCCAATAGCAGGCGCCATCGGTGATGGGTCCTGCGCTCGCGTATGTGCCAGGCACGATGTCGGTTCCGACGGCGTAGGTGCCGTCGGCGTCGATCGTGGTCTTGGGCGCAGGTGGGGGCGGCGCGGGCTCCGGCTCGGCGTGCGCTACGCCCGCCGATGCGCACCAGCCCGCGACGATCATCGCTACGACGACTGACGTTCGTGACATCACGCAAAAGCCTCCACGGGTGGACATGAGCACACCAGATTGCGGTCACCGTAGGCACCGTCGATGCGGCGCACCGGCGGCCACACCTTGGGCCGAAATCCCTTACCCAGAGGATAGGCCGCCTGCTCGCGGGAGTACGGATGGTCCCACTCGGCGACCAGCAGGGACTCGGCGGTATGCGGTGCAGCCCGCAGCGGGTTGTCCTCAGCGGGCCAGGTACCCGCCCCGACCTTGTCGATCTCGGCGCGGATCGCAATCATCGCCTCGCAGAACGCGTCCACCTCGGCCAGGCTTTCGCTTTCGGTCGGCTCGACCATCAACGTGCCAGCCACCGGAAAGCTCATGGTGGGCGCGTGGAAACCATAGTCCGCCAAGCGTTTTGCCACATCATCGACGGTGACGCCGGTGTCCTTGGTGATGCCGCGCAAATCGAGGATGCACTCGTGGGCGACCATGCCGTTCTCCCCCGTGTACAGCACCGGGTAGTACTCGTCGAGGCGACGGGCGATGTAGTTGGCCGACGCGATCGCGGTCAGCGACGCGGCACGCAGGCCAGCCGCACCCATCATTCTGATGTAGGCCCAGGTGATCGGCAGGATCGAGGCCGATCCATACGGCGCTGCCGACACCGTGTGCTCGTCGGAAAGTTCGTCGGCAAGCGGATGCCCCGGCAGGTAGGGCGCCAAATGCGCACGCACCGCGACCGGCCCGACGCCGGGTCCGCCGCCGCCGTGTGGAATGCAGAACGTCTTGTGCAGATTGAGGTGGCTGACGTCACCGCCGAAGCGACCAGGCCGGGCCAGGCCGACGAGCGCGTTGAGGTTGGCGCCGTCGACGTAGACCTGACCACCGACGTCGTGCACCGCCGCGCAGATGTCCGCGATGTCGTGCTCGTACACACCGTGGGTAGACGGATAGGTAATCATCAACGCGGACAACCGATCCGCGTGCTCGATCACCTTGGCGCGCAGATCGTCGAGATCCACGTCGCCGTTGGCGCGGCACGCAACCACGACGACCCGCATGCCGACGAGCGCCGCCGAAGCGGCATTGGTGCCGTGCGCGCTGGACGGGATGAGGCATACATTTCGATCGGTTTCGCCGCGCTCGGCGTGATAGGCCGCGATGGCGAGCAGCCCGGCGTACTCCCCCTGCGAGCCCGCGTTGGGTTGCAACGACACCGCGTCGTATCCGGTGATCCCCGACAGCCATGCCTCGAGATCCGCGATCAGCTTGCGCAGGCCCGGCGTGTCGCCGACCGGTGAGAACGGATGCTGGCGCGCGAACTCCGGCCAGGTGATCGGCTCCATCTCGGCGGCGGCGTTGAGCTTCATTGTGCACGATCCGAGCGGAATCATGCTGCGGTCCAACGCAATATCCTTGTCGGCCAACGACCGCAGATACCGCATCATCTCGGTCTCGGTGCGGTATCGCGTGAACGCCGGATGTGTCAGGAACTCCGACGTGCGGGTGGCGATGTCCGAGCGGAGCGGCTCGGCGGACGCCGGGCTTCCGTTGGATGTCGCCGGGGCGGCCCCGAAGGCCTCGACCACCGCCGTCACGTGCTCGTCGGTGGTGGCCTCGTCGACGGAGACCGACACATGGTCGTCGTCGACGCGCCACAGGTTGATGCCCTTGGCCTTGGCCGCCGCGATCACCTCGTCGGCGCGGCCGGGAACTCGGGCGAGCACGGTGTCGAAGAACTTGTCATGGACCAATGCATCGCCGAGTGCACCCGCGATTTTCTCGGCACGTCGGTGCACACGCTGCGCTATGCCCGCGAGCCCGTCGGCGCCGTGGTAGCTCGCGTACATGGCGGCGATCACGGCCAGCAGCACCTGCGCGGTGCAGATGTTGCTGGTCGCCTTGTCGCGCCGGATGTGCTGCTCCCTGGTCTGCAGCGAAAGGCGGTACGCGGGCGCGCCGTCCGCATCGAGTGACACCCCGACGAGCCGGCCGGGCAGCTGCCTGGCGTGCTTGGCGTGCACGGCCAGGTAACCGGCGTGTGGTCCGCCGAATCCCATTGGCACACCGAATCTTTGGGTGGTTCCAAAGGCTACGTCGGCACCGATGTCTCCTGGCGGGGTGATCAGGGTGAGCGCCAGCAGATCCGCGCCGACCGCGACAAGTGCGCCACGCTCATGTGCTCGGTTCACCAAGTCGGTCCAGTCATTGACACGTCCGCTTGCGCCGGGCAGCTGCGTGATCACGCCGAAGAAGTCGCCGTCAGGCAACCCCTTGCGCAGATCGGTTGTCACGATCTCGATGCCAAGCGGCGCGGCGCGGGTGGCGAGCACGGCGGCGGTCTGCCGGTACACGTCGGTATCTACGGCAAGCCGGTTCGACGGGCCGCGTACTGCCCGGTGCATCAACGTCATCGCCTCGGCCGCCGCGGTGCCCTCATCGAGCATCGACGCATTGGCCACCTCCAGGCCGGTGAGGTCGGCGACCATGGTCTGGAAGTTCAGCAGCGCCTCGAGCCGGCCCTGGCTGATCTCGGGCTGATACGGCGTGTACGCGGTGTACCAGGCGGGATTCTCAAGGATGTTGCGGCGCAACACCGGTGGCGTCAGTGTGTCGAAGTAACCCTGCCCGATCATCGACACCGCGACGGTGTTGGTGTCGGCCAGCTCACGCAACTGTGCCAGCGCCTCCTCCTCGGAGGCGGCCTGTGGAAGGATGTCCAGCCCTGGGGCGATGCCGTCGGCGGAGAGTGCATCGAGGATGCCTGTCGGAAGCGCCTTGTCGGCGAGTTCGTCGAGAGATCCCACACCGATGGTCTTGAGCATCGTCGCGACGGCGTCGGCGTCGGGACCGATGTGGCGGTCTGCGAAGTTGGGCTGATTGTGATCGAACACTTGCGTGTACTCCCGGGCGTCAGGGCGGAACCGCTGGGTTCCTCTCCCTCAGTCGTCAACCCGGGCCAGGGCGTCTCCAGAGGCATCGGGGCCTTGCGCGGTCCTGGGTGCCTGAGAGGTTGACGGAGAGGTGTTGCTCCTTCGGCGTCCGTAGCTGGCGGCCACGGAACTCTCCCGCACAAGGGCGATGCGCGGTCGATTCTACCGGTAGTTAGCCAATCTTGCGGTCGCGGTGCTTACGACGCGAAGCCAACTCGTCCTCGGGCGAGGCGATCGACTCACCGCCGTCGGCGCGCTCGCCAGGGAAATCGGCGATCGTGCCGGTCAGTTCACGCATGGCGCCGGATACCGCGATGCCGAACACCCCTTGCCCGCCCTGCAGCAGGTCCACCACTTCCTCGGCCGAGGTGCATTCGTACACCGTTGTGCCATCGGAGAACAGCGTGATGTTGGCCAGATCGCGAACTCCGCGCTGGCGCAGGTGGTCGACGGCGACGCGGATGTTGTGCAGCGAGATACCGGTATCGAGAAGTCGCTTGACGATCTTGAGGACAAGGATGTCCTTGAATGAGTACAGCCGCTGGCTGCCAGAACCGGCCGCGCTGCGGATGGACGGTACGACAAGCGAAGTCCGTGCCCAGTAGTCCAGCTGACGGTAGGTAATGCCGGCGATTTGGCAGGCACTGGGACCGCGATAGCCAACGAGCTCGTCAGGCACCGAGTCATCGGGGAAAAGACCCGCCTGCACGGGTTCGCTGGGAGCTGCTGTGACCGATTCGGTAGGTGCGCTACCGGAGGACAGATCCAGCTGCTCTTGACGTGGCGTGTCTCCCACTCTCGAATCCTCTCGCCGATCGAACCCGCGTCCGTGACCTGCATAGGTGCACGTTTGCCGAAGCTCGAATGTGTCGAGCATACGCTTCCCGCCGAGCCATGACTGCTCGTCGCCATCAAAGTATGGCTGCCCAATTCACTCTTGTCGGAAACGCGCGCCGCGTGTCGAGGGCGACGAGACGTATCCGTGACAAAATCCCTTCGCAGCCCTGGGCTTGGGCCCTCAGGTCGCCTTGAAATCGTCGGGCGACACGCTGTCGAGAAACTCCTTGAACTTCTCCACCTCGTCCTCGCGGACGGCACCCGAGGCCTCGTCGTCGTTCTCGTCAGGAATCAGCAGGCCGGCCTCGGCCAGCACTGCTTCCTCGACGTAGATCGGCACCCCGACCCGCAATGCAATGGCCACCGAATCCGATGGCCTTGCCGACACCTTGATGTCACGGTCGAAAATCAGATCCGCGTAGAAGGTGCCTTCCTGGAGGTCGACGATGCGGACCTCCTTGAGCGAATGGCCAAGAGCGGCAATGAGATCTCGGATCAGGTCGTGGGTCAGCGGCCGGGCCGGTTCGAGGCCCTGCTGCTCGAACGCGATCGCCTGTGCCTCCGGCTGGCCGATCCAGATCGGCAGGTAGCGGTCACCGTTGGCTTCCCGCAGTAACAGCACCGGTTGGTTCTGGGGCTGCTCCACGCGAATGCCGACCACACGCACCTCACCCATCTGTGTCTGCCCTCCGCACCATGAAGCCGTCTATAGCGAGTCTAATCCTCAGCGATCCAGAACGTCGCGCACAGCCGACTTGATCAGTGACGTGTGCAGCGTGATTGCCAGCGCGGCGACCTCGCGGGCCAGATCGTCGGCGCGGTCCCTTGCGCCTGGATTGCCCGCTTTGACCACCGGCCCGGCGATCTGAGCGATCAGATCGGACTGGCGATCGGCCGCTGAGCGGAATGCGCGCAGGTGGCGGGGTTCCACACCGTAGTCGGCCAGCGCACTGGCGCACTGGGCGATCACCACCGCGTGCTCGTCGAAGAAGCCGGCAGGACCCGTGGTGATCACACCCGCCTTGACCAAAGCGGTCAGCAATTCGTCATCGACGCCAGAACGGGCGAGCAGGTCCTCGCGGCTCAACCGGACCTGCGCGGCCGCAACGGCACCCTCATCCGCTCGCGCATCGACGGGCACCAAACGCGGTACGCCGTAAGCGGATCCGGAATGGGGCAACTCGCCGTCGGGCTGGGCGTCCAGCTGGGCCTTGATGACCTTCAACGGCAGATACTGGTCGCGCTGCGCGGTCAGGATGAACCTTAGCCGCGCGCAGTCATAGGCGGTGAACCGTCGATAGCCCGACGACGTGCGCTCCGGTGTGACCAGCCCTTCGGCTTCGAGGAACCGAATCTTGGAGATGGTCACATCCGGGAAGTCGCCTCGGAGCAGATCGAGGACCGCTCCGATCGACATCCCGGGAGACGACTGAACGTCGGGCTGTGTCATCAGCTCTTCGCGCGAGCGCTCATCGCGGTCACTTAACTGCCCGGACCGCTGTCGTCGTCGCCCTTGGGGCCGGTGAGAAACACGAGGCGGAACTTGCCGATCTGGACTTCGTCACCGTTGGCGAGCACCGCGGAATCGACGGGCTCGCGATTGACATAGGTGCCATTCAGGCTGCCGACGTCGACGACCTGGAACTCGCCGCCCTCCAGCCGGAACTCCGCGTGACGGCGGCTGACCGTGACGTCGTCGAGGAAGATATCGCTGTCAGGATGCCGACCCGCCGACGTGGTGGGCTGATCGAGCAGGAACCGCGAGCCTGCGTTAGGCCCGCGCTTGACGACGAGAAGCGCCGACCCCACCGGGAGTCCCTCAACGCCGGTGACGGCGCCCTCGGCGCCCGCCGAGGCTGGGGCATCCAGTTCGTTGAGGAAGTCGGCGCGGAAAACGGATGTCGTTTCCACAGTGACTTCATCAGACGTCTGGTCGTTGTCCTTGTCCGTCACGCGCTGCTCCTCACTGGCTGCTGTGGCGAAATCTGGCCGGTCGTCCAGCCGCAATTCTTCTGGTGTCGACCGTACCGCGCAGTGGACCTCGTTGGGTCCACCACCGCCGGATCCGCCCTTACTTGCTATCCGGTGTTCGAAACCCTAACAACTCGTCATTCCGTCACGGCGGCGCGGTATCCATCGGCGTCAAGCAACCCGCCGAGCGCGGCGTCCAGCGACCCCGCATCGACCTGGAGGTCGACGAGCCAGCCGCCGCCGTACGGATCGGAGTTGACCAGCTGTGGGTTGCCCTCCAGATCACCGTTGACCGCAACGACTTTCGCGCTGACGGGCGCGTAAAGATCCGAGACGGACTTGGTCGACTCGACCTCACCGAACGACTCGCCTGCGGTCAGCTCGGCGCCGACGTCGGGCAGCTGAACGAACACCACGTCGCCAAGCGCCGACTGGGCGTAGTCGGTGACGCCGACGCGGACGGTGTCATCGCCGGTGCGCTGCACCCACTCGTGCTCCTCGGTGTAGGACAGGTCGGCTGGGATTTCGCTCACGGCGCTCCTATGTTCTCCGGCGAACTGCGGCTGATCTCACTTGACTGGCTGAGCGTATTGGCGTGGTTTCGGTTGCCGCAAGGCGGTCACGTCCACCCGGTCGGACTGTTGTACCACCATCGTGCCGCCGACGCGCTCGACGCTGTCCATCGCCCCGCCGGGAATGTTCATCGCCGCGGCAAGCGTCGGTGGATCACCAATGGCCAGAACCGAATACGGCGGGTTCAGGGTGGCATTGTCGACGACCAGCGCGCCGGGCGCCCCGACCACCCAGGTATCGACCCCGACCCGAACGGCGGATGTCCCCCCACGGATCTCCATCGCTTCTGCGCCGGCATTGCGTAGCTCGTTGATGACGTCGAGAATCGCCTCAGCAGGCACCCCTGGTGCGGTGTCCTCGATGGTGAGCGTCACACCTGGGCCTGTCGCGGGCACCGTGCCGATCAAAATCGACAGCGCTGCCAGCCGGGCCTGCGCGTTCTCGATCGCGGCCGCATCGCTGCTGCCCGAGGCCTGCAGCTGCGTCAACGTCCGCTGCAGATCGGTCACTTCGGTGTTCAGTGCGGCCTCGCGCTGCTGCAGTGAGTCCAGCAACACCAGGAGGTCCGCAGGACGGGCCGTCTCCAACGAGTCACCGGACTCGGTTTGCCGCACCTGCGTGACGATGGCGATCCCCAGTATCAAGCACAGCACCACCGCCAACGCACCGAACGCGATTTGCGAGCGGCCGCCGCGCATCACGCCGGAGACACCGCCGCCGTGCAGCTCGCCGATCTCCGGCGTCGGCTCGTCGGGCGGCAGTTCGTGGCGGCCGTGCTGTTCGGGCTCGGCGGCGTGTTGGGGCGGGTGCTCGTCGGTCATTGCCTTATGCGCCGAACAGTCTGCGCCGCAACGCTGCTGCGTTGCCGAAGATTCGAATGCCGAGCACAACGATGATCGCGGTGGACAGCTGGGTGCCGACCCCGAGCTGATCCCCCACCCACACGATGAGCGCGGCCACCAGCACGTTGAACACGAACGACACCACGAACACCTTCGAATCGAAGATGCGCTCCAGGTAGGCCCGCAATCCGCCGAACACCGCGTCAAGCGCGGCGACCACCGCGATCGGCAGGTACGGCTGGACGTACTCGGGCACGCTGGGGTGGAACACCAGGCCGAGCACAATCCCGATGACAAGCGCGGCAATTCCGACCATCAAGACCCAATCTGCTTGGCGAAGTTGATATCTCGAACTGAACCCGCGGGCACGGCGAGACCGTCGCCCGCGCTCACGCTGACCCCGACACCGTACGAGGTCTCCAACAGCCGCAGCCGCTGCAGACCCGAGCTGCGATCGAAGACATCCTGCATCGCGTGGGGTGGTCCGACCGCGAGGATGACGTACGGGCTGCTGATCGGTTGATTGTCGACCAGGATGCCGCCGCCCGCCTGCCGGATCGTCACGTTTGGTCCGATGCGCACACCGCCGACCGAGATCGCCTCGGCGCCACTGACCCACAGCGAATTCACCACCAGCTGCAGATCGCGGTCGAGGATCACCTGCTGGCTGCCCTCCACGCGCTGCTTGGACACGTCGGACAGATCCTCGGACAACCCAGGGTCGGTCACCGTGACGGTGATGCCCGGTCCGATCACCGGGGTGGCCGCGGCAGCGAAGTTCGCCACGTCGAGTTCCGCCAGCAACTGCTGGCCGCGTTCGTCACCTTCAAGACGGCTCCGCCGCTCGGCGTCCACCTGACCGATCAATGCGTCACGCCTGGCGGCGACGTCGTTGGAGGCGGCCTCGGCCGATCGCACACTGCCCGCGAGCACCTGCTGGCTTTCCCGCACCCCCGGCGCCGTCGAGCGGGCCTGAGCGACCGCGCCTGCGATCACCGCGGCGATCAGCAGCGCGCCGCCGACCTGCCATGCCCACGCCTGCCACCACGTTCGGCGCCTGCCTTCCGCCTTCGCCTTGGCCGCCGCGGCGTAACCGGGATCGAGGTGGTCGGACAGCAGCGAACGCAGTAGCGACGGCACCGGGATCAGCGTCGGTTTGTCCGCACCGTGGGCGTTACGCCCGGCGTCGGGGTCGTAGCCGCCGAGCATGCTCATCGCTTGGACACCTTGGGCATTCGCCGCGCCACCATGGCCACCTGGATCAGATACAGCACACCGGACCACAGGTACATCGCCAGCCCCCAGGTCAGGAACGCCCATCCGCAGGCCAGGATCACGCGGCTCCACAGCCCGTTGAACTGGCCGAGCAGGATCAGCGGCAGCCCGGACATCAGCGCGAAGGTGGCGGCCTTTCCGATGTAGGTGACGGGCAGCGCGGAGAGCCCTCGGCTGCGCAGGATCGGCAGCGTCGCGGCCAACACGGCGTCGCGGCCGACCAGCGTCAGCACAATCCACCACGGCACCGACCCGTCGATTGCCATCGCCACCGGGACGACGATCATATAGATCCGGTCGACGGCGGGGTCGAGCAGCTCCCCCAGCCGCGACGACTGGTTGGCCACCAGTCGGGCGATCTTGCCGTCCGCCCAGTCGGAGAACCCACTGAACATCAGCACACCGACCGCCCACGCGTCGGCGTGCGCGACGAGCAGCAGGTACAGGAAGACCGGAACCAGCACCAGGCGCAGCACGCTCAGCGCGTTGGGCACCGTCAGCACCCGATTCCGCACATCCCCCGCAGGCGGCTGCCCCATGGCGTAAACCTAGCGGAACACCCCCGGCAGACTCAGCGCGGACATCGTGTCGTCTGCCAGCGGATTGTCATGCACCATGTACGTCCACGTCGACGTCGGGCGCGCCAGTTTGGACAAGTCCACTCCCGGCTCGTCCTCGATCGATGCGGCGGTCTCGAAGGTCTGCTGGGCGGCTTCGATGGCGTCGGCGGCGAGTGAGGCGAACGCGTCGACGGCCATCCGGTGGAACTCGTCGAGCGGGTTCTGCCTGCCGAGCGCGCGCAGGTGGATGCTCTCCCGAATGTCGGCGAGGAACGCCAGGTGATCGGCCCAGCCGCGGTCGAGGTGGTACAGCATGATCAGCCGGCAGATCTTCTCCAGCTTCTCCTCGCCGACCTCGTCGACCAACTCCTCATAGCGCTTGGGCGAGAGCTCCTCGAGTTCTTCGCGAGCCGTCGGCATGCGCAGCAGCGTGTTACGCCGCTCGACGAGGATCGCCCGCTGCTGGGCGATCAGGTGGTTGTAACGCCACGTGTTGGCGTGCACGTCGAGCAGCCGACCCTCGGCGATGCGCTGCGCGTGGTCGAGCAGGCTGGCCGCCTTGGGGCTGATGATCTTGCCGTCGTCGTCGGACTCCATCGGAAGCTTGTTGTGTTCCAGATGGTGCACGACCACATCGTCTTCCCAGCTGGAGAAGAACACCGTCGAACCGGGATCGCCCTGGCGTCCTGCGCGGCCGCGCAGCTGGTTGTCCAGCCGCTCGGTGTGATGCCGTCCGGTGCCGATGACGTGCAGCCCGCCCAGTTCTGCGACCTCGTCGTGGTCGGCCTCGTCGGAGCCGCCGAGCCGGATGTCGGTGCCGCGGCCTGCCATCTGGGTGGACACCGTGACCGTTCTCAGCGTGCCCGCCTCGGCGATGACCGCGGCTTCCTCCGCGTCGTTCTTCGCGTTGAGCACCACTGCCGGGACACCGTGTTTGACCAGCCGCTCGTGCAGTTCCTCGGACTCGGCGACGTCGCGGGTGCCAACCAGCACCGGCTGCCCGGTCGCGTGCACCTCGGCGATGTGCTCGACGATCGCCTCGTTCTTTGCGGCCGCGGTGATGTACACCCTGTCGGACTCGTCTTCGCGAATGTTGGGAGTATTCGGCGGAATTGGTGACACGCCGAGCTTGTAGAACTGGCGCAGCTGCTCGCCGGCGGCCAGCGCGGTGCCGGTCATGCCGCACACCGTCGGGTACCTGTTGATCAGCGCCTGCACGGTGATGGTGTCCAGCACCTCGCCGGTCTCGGTGGTTTCGATGCCCTCCTTGGCCTCGACGGCGGCCTGCAGCCCGTCCGGCCAACGCTGCAGCTGGGCGATGCGGCCGCGCGAGGAGTTGATGAGGTGGACCGCGTCGTCGCGCACGATGTAGTGCACATCGCGCTGCAGCAGCACGTGCGCGTGCAGCGCGACGTTGACCTCGGTCAAGGTGGTGCCGACGTGATCCTCGGAGTACAGGTCGATGTCGCCCAACTTGGCTTCGAGCTTCTGGGCACCCGATTCGGTCAGGTGCACGTTGCGGCCGTCGGCGTCGGTGTCGTAATCCTTGCCGGCGACGAGTTCGCCTACCAGCCTGATGATTTCGACCTTCGGGGTTTCCCGGTGGCTGGTGCCCGCCAGCACCAGCGGCACCAGCGCCTCGTCGACGAGCACCGAATCGGCCTCGTCGATGAGCGCCACGTCGGGATTGGGCGACACCAGGTCCTTGACGTCGGTGACCAGTTGGTCGCGCAGCACGTCGAACCCGATCTCGTTGACCGAGGCGTACGTGATGTCGGCCTTGTACGCATCGCGGCGTTCCGCTGCGGTCGACTCGGCGGTGATCCAGCCGACCGTGAGGCCGAGGGCTTCGATCAGCGGGCTCATCCATTCGGCGTCGCGCCGGGCCAGGTAGTCGTTGATCGTGATGACGTGCACGTTGCGCCTGCCGATGGCGTAGCCGGCCGCCGCGATGGCGCCCGCCAGCGTCTTGCCCTCACCCGTTGCCATCTCGACGACGTCGCCTGCCAGCATCCTCAGCGCACCCTGCAGCTGAACATCGAAAGGACGAAGGTCAGTCGTCCGTTCCGCGGCCTCCCTGGCGATCGCCAGGAACTGCGGGATGTCATCGGCCTCGGCCATGGCCTTGAGGTTCAGCAGCTGTGCCGCCTTGCGCAGCTGTTCGTCGTTGAGGTCGGCCGCCTTCTCGTCGAAGTTCGCCGCCGCTTCCACCTGCGACGTCGAGCGCGCCTGATCCCTGTCGGTGCTGGCGCCGAGCAGCTTCCAGAATCGATTGGTGACACGACCTGAGGTGCGGGATTTCGTCTTCGCCACACAGTCACGGTACGCGGCGGCAACACCCGGCCCTTCCACCCGGCTAGACGACAGTGGCGAATTCGAAGCGGACGTTGTCGGCGGCGGGCTCGAAGCCGATCTTCTGGTAGATCCCGTTGGACGTCGGGTTGGCCAGGTCGGCGAAAAGCACCACGTCGTCAACGCCCCGACTTCGGGCAAGGGCGGCCGCAGCGGCGGTGATCGCCGAGCCGTAGCCGTGACCCCGACGGTCCACCGGCGTGAATACCGGTCCGATCCTCGATACCCGTGCAGCGGGCGCCCGCAGCATGGCCATGCTGACCGGCAGACCGTCGACGATCCAGAGGAGGAACTGGTCGCCCTTGTCCTGTGCGGTGCGGATGAACTCCTGCCCTGCCTGGTTGTCGCGCGAATGACTGAACGTCTCGACGAAAAACTGCTCGACCCAGTCCACCAGCACGGCGCGATCGTCATCGCTTGCTGTGCGGGAAACCCCGTCCACACCCGATGGCGGTGCGAGCGTGCCCAACCGGTAGAGCCGCTCTTCGGCTGTCACGCTGCCGAGGCGCCCGGTGATTGCACGCCAGGCATCGGCGTAGGCGACGGCGCTCCTGCCGGCGCCGCGGACACCGGTCAGGTCAGGGCGCATCGTCGCCACTTCTGCGGCCACAACTGCCGCAATGCGAGCGGGAATACCATTGCACGCCAATGGGTATGGCGGGGTCTGCAGCGCCGCCCCGACGATTTCCGAGTTCTCCCAAACGGTCAGCAGCAGCGAGTCGTCGGGCAGCGCTCCGCGCAGCACGGTCAGCTCGATGGTGTGCCCGACCGGGTCACGGCCATAGAAGGGTTCCGCGACCGCGCGGAACTCCTCTGCAGACTCGTGGAATCGCACCTCCATGGCTTAAGCATGGGCGCCAATGCCGCACGGGTCCAGTGATTTTCGTCGCCCCGTCAGGCCAGGTTTGACCTGCGGGGGTACGCCACGGCCGGATCGGTCAGCGTGTTCACCACCGCGGGCAGTCCCGCCGAGAACGCCCTTTCCAGCGCGGGCCGCAGCTCAGCAGGCGTCGAAACCAGCTCGCCGTGTCCGCCGAGCGCGGCGACCACCTCGTCGTACCGGGTGCCTGGCCGTAGCTCGGCCACCACCGAATAGCCGTACAGCATCTCCATGGGGTGCTTCTCGAGCGCCCAGATCCCGTTGTTGCCGATGACCGAAACCACGTGAACTCCGTGGCGCACCAACGTATCCCACTCCATGCCGGAGAACCCGAACGCGCCGTCGCCCTGCAGCAGCACGACCTGGCGGTCCGGGCGCGCAAGCTTGGCGGCCAGCGCGTAACCCGGTCCCGAGCCAAGGCAGCCGAACGGTCCGCTGTCCAGCCACGCCCCAGGCACGTAGCTGTCGATGACGCGCCCGGCGTATGAGCCGAAGTCGCCCGCGTCGACGACCACGATCGCGTCGCGGTCCAGCAGCGCGGTCACCTCGGCGTACACGCGCATCGGGTGCATCGGTGTGCGGTCGTCGGCAAGTTCGGCGGCTTCGGCCGCCCGCGCCGCCGTCTCGACGGCCCGCAACTCCCCGATCCAGGTCTCGTGGTCGGCCGCCGTCGCGCCAGCGAGCGCCGACAGGATCGTCGTCAGGTCGCCGTACAGCCCCGCCGCCACCGCGCGGGGATGCGGCCGGTCGGGTTGGACGCGATCGGCGACGATGAGCGTGGTGTCGGTGCCGAACACGCCGCCGAAGCCGAGCCGGAAGTCCATCGGCACTCCGATCACCAGCGCAACGTCAGCTTCCCCCAACGCTTTTGAGCGCGCCCGCGAGAACGCCAGCTGGTTGTCTGCCGGCACGGTTCCGCGTGCCATCCCATTCATCAGCACCGGTATCCGCAGCGCCTCAGCGAGTTCGAGCAGCGCGATTTCGGCGTGGCCCCACCACACGTTGGTGCCCGCCATGATCACCGGCCGCTGTGCCCGCGACAGCAGACGGATCGCGGCGCCCAACGCATCGCCGTCCGGCTGCACCGGTGCGGTTGCCCTCGTCAGCGCGCCGGGAGCGCCGTCGTCGTGCGTCTCGCTGAAGACGTGGTCCATCGGAAAGTCGACGAATGACACCCCCGACGGCGCCCCGACCGTGGCCACCAGTGCGTCGTCGATCAGCCGCCCCACCTCGCCAGGGGACTGCGCCGTCGCCGCGAACCGGGTCAGCGGCGCCACGAACGGCACATGGTCGATCTCCTGAAGGGAGCCCTGCCCCCAGCGCAGCGCCGGTGCGCGGCCGCCGAGCACCAGCAGCGGCGACTGGTTCTGCTGCGCGGCGGCCATCGCGCTCATCCCGTTGGTGACGCCGGGGCCCGCGGTCAGCGCCGCGACACCGGGCACCCTTGTCACCTTCGACCAGCCTTCTGCCGCGAACGCCGCGGTCTGCTCGTGCCGGGTGTCGATGAGCCGGATGTTCTCGGCGCGGCAGCCGTCGTAGATGGAGAACAGATGCCCACCCGAGAGCGTGAAGATCGTGTCGATGCCGCTGGCGCGCAGCCGCCTGGCGATCAGATGTCCCGCGTTCACTGTTGAGGGATCCGGAGCGTCGATGCTCATGGGCGAAGCATAATCAGCCGTGCCCGACACCACCGAAACCCAAGTCCTCATTGCCGGCGCAGGCCCCATCGGAATGACCGCCGCCATCGAACTGACTCGCCACGGCGTCGACTGCCGAATCGTCGACCCGCTGCTCGAACCGCCGCAGTACGCGAAAGCCGTTGGCGTACAACCGCGCACGCTCGAGGTGTTCGAGGGCATGGGCATATTGCGCAACATCCTCGATGCGGCGATCCCGATGCGTGGCCAGCTCGTATATGTCAACGGTGAGCGAGTTTCACAGCTCGATCTGAAGTTGCCCGATGACGTGCCGTTCGGCTTCATCGCGATCCCGCAGTACGCGACCGAGCGGATTCTGCGCGACGAACTCGCCATGCGCGGGATCACCGTCGAGCGGGGTGTGCGGCTCGCGGGCTTCGAGCAGGACGCCGACGGGGTGACCGTCACGCTGGCCGACGCGCGCGGCGAGCAGACGACGGTGCGCGCCGGCTATCTCATCGGCGCCGACGGTGCCCACAGTGCGGTCCGCAAGGGGCTGGGGCTGACCTTCGAGGGCGCGGCGTTCGAGGAGCAGTACATGCTCGGCGACGTCGAGGTGGACTGGTCGCTGCCGGCGGGCTATGGCATCCGCGCGATGCACCAGATCGAAGGGAAGACCGACGATCTGCTGGTGTGCATCCCGCTGCCCGGTCGCGGCCGCTACCGGATGTCGATGCTCGTTCCCGACGACCTCGTTGCCGCCGGCCCGGCAGACGGGATTGCGCACGGCTTCGAGGGCGAACGCAAGCCTGAATTGCACCACCTGCAGGCGGTGCTCGACCGGTTGTCGCCGAAGCCGACGACCGCACGCAACCTGCGGTGGTCGTCGGTGTTTCGGATCAGCCACCGCATCGTCGATGCCTACGGGCGCGGCAGGGTGTTCGTCGCGGGCGACGCCGCCCACATCCACCCACCGACAGGTGCTCAGGGCATGAACACCGGCATCCAGGACGCCCACAACCTGGCGTGGAAGGTGGCACTCGCGGTCGCGGGCCACGCCGCGCCTTGGCTACTGGACAGCTACGACGCCGAACGGCGGCCGGTCGGTGAGGAGGTTGTCGGCAGGACGGTCCGTAGTGCGCGCGAGGGCATCGGCGCCGACTCGACCGATGTCGCGTACGTCATGCGCCGCGAGGCCCAACTGCTCATCGACTACGCGGACAGCCCGATCGTCGCCGAGGGCGCGGGTGCGCGGGCGCCCGACGCGACGGGCCTGACCCGCGACGCGGTGACCGGGCCGCTGCGGCTGTACTCGCTGCTCGGCAGGCGTGCGCACACCATGCTGCTGTACGCCGATGACGCGGCGGGCGCCGCCGACGTTGACGCCTTCGAACAGGCCGCCGACAATGCCGTCGCCGCTGCGCACGGCCACGTGGACGTTTATCTGATCGCCGCCCCCGGCGCCGATGTGGCCAGCACCGTGTTGCCGTTGGTGCGCGACAGCCTTGGCGAATTCGCCAAGGCATACTCCGCGTCCGGATCCTCGGTGTACGTCGTGCGGCCCGACGGCTACCTGGGGTTTGGGGCGCAGGGAATCGACGTGGACGGCCTCGCGACCCACCTGAAAGGGACATTCGCATAGGCGCGTCGGCCGCGAGCACGCTGGTGCTGGGGTAGCTTCGCCGCAGGTTGGCTTGATACCCGAGGGAGGCGTCGCCGGATGAACACCGCGACTCTGAGGCCGACCGTCGACTGGAGCAACGAGCTCGTCCCCTCCATACTGTGGATCCTGCAGATGTTCGCGATCACTGCGCCGAGCGTCCTCGTGGTGCTCATCGTCATCGGGCGGACGACCGAATGGGGCCGCCAGTTTTGGCGCATCACCGGCGACTACTTCAAGGGCAGGCAGAGCCTGCCGGTGTGGGCGATGGTGGCGCTGCTGCTGCTGTCGACCGTCATCTCGGTCCGGCTCAGCGTCCTGCTGAGCTACCAGATCAACGACTTGTTCTCGTCGCTGCAGATCTCCTTCACCGACGTGGAGGCGGGCGAGCGCGAATTCTGGACGATCATGGTGGTGTTCGCCGTGCTCGCCACGTGCTACGTCGCCCGCCTGCTCCTCGACCTGTACCTGACGCAGCGGTTCATCATGCGGTGGCGAATCTGGTTGAGCCGCCGCTTCGTTGACGATTGGCTCGGCGACTTCGCGTACTTTCGCCGCCAGTTCGCGCGTGAGCCGATCGACAACCCGGACCAACGCATCCAGCAGGACATCGACGTGTTCACGACCGGCGTCGGCGGCCAGCCGAACAACCCGGCGTACGGCTCTGGTCACACCTTGCTGTTCGGCGCCGTCGAGGCCCTGCTGTCGGTGTTCTCGTTCGGGGCCATCCTGTGGCACCTTTCCGGGCCGCTGACCATCGGCGGCGTCACGCTGCACCGGGCATTGTTCGTCATCGTCCTCGTCTACGTGCTCACCGCCACCATCGTCGCGTTCATCATCGGGCGCCCTCTCATCCGGCTGAGCTTCCTCAACGAGCTGCGCAACGCGGGCTTCCGCTACGCGCTGATCCGGGTGCGGGATGCCAGCGCTGCGATCGGCCTGTACCGGGGGGAGAACGCCGAAAGCAAAGTCCTCAAGGGCCGGCTCACCTCGGTGATGGACAACTACCGCAACTGGCTGGACCGGATGGTGATGTTCATCGGATGGAACCTGTCGATGAGCCAGGTGATCAACCCGTTGCCGTATCTCGTTCAGGCGCCACGGCTTTTCTCCGGACAGATCTCGTTCGGCGACGTCATGCAGTCCGCCACCGCGTTCGGTCAGATCCACGACTCACTGTCGTTCTTCCGCAATGCCTACGACGAGTTCGCAAGCTATCGGGCAGCGGTCATTCGCTTGGACGGGATGCTGCAGGAGAATTCGCGCGCCCGCGCCTTCACGGCGGTGCAAACCGCCACGTCGGCGGACGGTGCGCTGGAGGTGGACGGCGTCGAAGTCCGTACGCCGGACGGCGAATACCTGGTGAACTCACTCGACCTGCGGCTCGAACCCGGTGACGCGCTGCTGATCACCGGACCCTCCGGCATCGGCAAGACCGTTCTGCTGCAGAGCCTGGCGGGGCTGTGGCCCTTCGTATCGGGCAGCGTCGAGCTGCCAGGCACGCGGAAGGACACGATGTTCGTGCCGCAACTGCCCTACATCCCCCTCGGCGACCTCCGGTCCGTGGTGTCGTATCCCCACGAGGAGGGCGCCGTCGACGACCGCGAGATCCAACAGGCCCTGATCAAGGTCGCCCTCTCCCAGTTGGTCATCCGCATCAACGACGTCAAGGACTGGGCGCACATCCTGTCCGTCGGCGAGCAGCAGCGGATCGTGTTCGCCCGCATCCTGCTGAGTAAGCCGCGTGCGGTCTTCCTCGATGAGTCGACCTCGGCGATGGACGAGGGTCTCGAGCTGATGCTGTACGAGCTGCTTCGCGCCGAACTCCCCAAGACCATTCTGGTCAGCGTGAGTCACCGCGCCACGGTTCAACCGTTCCACGGCCGCCACCTGGAACTGCGCGGTGCCGGAGAATGGCGACTCGATCGACTCACGACCAGCGGTTAGACAGCTGGCAGTGACAGAGCGAGGTAGGTTGCCGGGGTGGAAGAGGGAATGTTCGCCCCGACGCTGGACTGGGGCAGCGAGTTTTGGGAATCGCTGGTGTGGATCGCCCGGTCGTGGGCGATCGCGGCGGTGTGTACGTTCGTCGTCCTTGTCCTGATTTGCAGGTTCACCGCCTGGGGCAGGCAGTTCTGGCGCATCACCGGCGATTACTTCACCGGCCCGACGGCCCCCAAGGTGTGGCTGTGGCTGGGCGCGCTACTGCTGTCGGTGATCGCGGGTGTGCGGCTCGACGTGCTCTTCAGCTTTCAGGGCAACGACATGATGACCAGCTTCCAGGTCATCGCGGCGGGCATCGCCAACGAGGACGAGGCGATGAAGGTCTCCGGCAAGGACGGCTTTTACTTCTCGATGCTCGTCTTCTGCATCATGGCCGTCCTGCACGTCGCACGGATCATGCTCGATCTGTTCATCGTGCAGCGATTCATGTTGGCGTGGCGCGCGTGGCTGACCGATCGGCTCACCGGGGACTGGCTCGACGGAAAGGCCTACTACCGGGCCCGGTTCATCGACGACACGATCGACAACCCCGATCAGCGGATCCAGGCCGACATCGACATCTTCACCGCAGGCAACGGCCCATTGCCCAATACGCCGAACATGACGACCAGCTCCACCCTGCTGTTCGGCGCCGTCTCGGCCATCGTCTCGATGCTGTCCTTCACGATGATCCTGTGGAACCTCTCGGGCCCGCTGACGGTCCCAGTTCTCGGTATCGAGCTCCCGAAGGCGATGTTCGTGATCGGGATCGGTTACGTCGTCATCGCGACGATCATCGCGTTCTGGATCGGCAGGCCGATTATCTGGCTGTCGTTCAACAACGAGAAGTTCAACGCCGCGTTCCGCTACGCGCTGGTGCGACTGCGCGATTCGTCGGAGGCGGTGGCCTTCTACCGCGGCGAGCTCGCCGAGCGCACGGGGCTGCGGCGGCTCTTCGCGCCCGTCGTCTCCAACTACAAGCGGTACCTCAACCGGATGGTCGGGTTCTACGGTTGGAACCTCTCGGTCAGCCAAACCATCGTCCCGCTGCCATATTTGCTGCAGTTCCCTCGGTTTTACTCAGGCGAGATCACCCTCGGCGCAATGACCCAGACCGCGTCGGCGTTCGGCAGCATTCAGGACGGGCTTTCGTTCTTCCGTAACGCTTACGACCAGTTCGCCGGATACCAGGCCGCGATCATTCGTCTGCACGGCCTCGTGATCGCCAACGAAGAGGCCAGGGCACTGCCGGAACTGACGACGACGCCGTGTGTCGACGGCACGGTTGAGCTCGACGATGTCGAGGTCCGCACACCTGACGGCCAGCAGCTCATCAAGCCGCTCGACATGCGTCTGGAAATCGGCGACACCTTGGTGATCAAAGGCCCGTCGGGCAGCGGCAAGACGACGCTGTTGCGCAGCCTCGCCGAACTGTGGCCGTTCACGTCGGGCACCCTGACGCGGCCGTGCGGGCCCAACGAGACGATGTTCCTATCCCAGATGCCGTACGTGCCGCTGGGTGACTTGCGCGCCGTGGTGACCTACCCGGGCAAGGAAGGCAGCATCGACGACGACACTCTGCGCAGCACCCTGACGAAGGTGGCGCTGCCGCATGTCGGCGACCGGCTCGATGAGGTGCTGGACTGGGCCAAGGTGCTCTCCCCCGGTGAGCAACAGCGAATCGCGTTCGCCCGCATCCTGCTCACCAAACCCAAGGTGGTGTTCCTCGACGAGTCCACGTCCGCGCTCGATGAAGGTCTGGAGTTCCTGCTCTACAACCTGGTTCGCACGGAGCTGCCGGACACCATTCTGGTCAGCGTGAGCCACCGCTCCACCGTCGAGCAGCATCACACCCACGAGCTCGAACTGCTCGGCGACGGCGAATGGCGGCTCGGGCGAGTCAGCGGCGGAGAGCCGAAACCCACTCTGGTGTAACGCAGCCCGGGTAGCTTCCCGGGCATGGAAACGTTCACGCCCTCCTTGAACTGGGGCGACGAGCTGATCACGTCTGCGCTGTGGGTGGCAAAGGCCTGGGCGATCGGCGCGGTCAGCATGGTGGTGGTGCTTGCCCTGCTGGCCCGCTTCACCACATGGGGACGGCAGTTCTGGCGCGTCACCGGCGACTATTTCAAGGGCCGCGAAAGCATTCCGGCGTGGGCGCTCGTTGGTGTGCTGCTGCTGTCGGTAATGATCGACGTGCGACTCGGCGTGCTGTTCAGCTACCAGTCCAACGATCAGTTCTCGGCGCTTCAGGCGGCCTTCGAGGGCGAGGGGTCGGTGAAAGACGCTGCGATAAGCAGCTTTTGGCTGGCAATGCTGATCTACGCCGGCCTGGCCGTTGCCAATATCGTGCGCAGTCTGCTCGACACCTATCTGATGCAGCGGTTCATCATCCGGTGGCGGGTGTGGCTCACGCACCGGCTCACCGGTGATTGGCTCGACGGCGACGCGTACTACCGGGGGCGGTTCGTCGGCGATCCCATCGACAATCCGGACCAGCGCATCCAGCAGGACATCGACATCTTCACCACCGGTACCGGTCCCGAAACCAACACGCCGACCGTTGGCACATCTCAAACGCTGGTTTTCGGCACGGTCTTTGCCATCGTCAACGTGGTCGCATTCACCCCGATCCTGTGGGGCCTCGCCGGACCACTGACGATGTTCGGTGTCACCGTGCCCAAGGCACTGTTCTGGATGGCGCTGCTGTACGTGTTCTTCACGACAGTCGTCGCGTTCTGGATCGGCCGCCCGCTGATCCGGCTGTCCTTCCGCAACGAGCTCACCAACGCCGCATTCCGCTATGCGCTGGTGCGACTGCGCGACGCGGGCGAGGCGGTCGGCTTCTACAAAGGCGAACGCGCCGAACGAGGGCAGCTGCTAACGAGATTCACGGCAATCATCACCAACTATCGGGCCTTCGTCCGGAGGAGCATCGCATTCCTTGGCTGGAACAAGTCGATGAACCAGATCGTCAGCCCGCTGCCGACGGTCGTGCAGGCGCCCCGGTTGTTCAACGGTGAGATCCAGCTTGGCGACGTCACGCAATCATCGAGCGCGTTCCTCAACGTGCACGACTCGCTGGCCTTCTTCCGCGCGGTCTACGACGCCTTCGCCAGCTACCGGGCGGCCATCATCCGCCTCGACGGACTGCTCACCGCCAACGAAACCGCAAGGGATCTACCGTCATTGACCGCGGTGGCGAGCATCGACGGTTCGGTGGAGCTGGACGATGTCGAGGTACGTACGCCAGCGGGCGTTCGACTCATCGACCCGCTGGACATGCGCCTGAATCCGGGCGATTCGCTGGTGATCACCGGCAGTTCCGGCTCGGGCAAGACCACCTTGCTGCGTAGCCTTGCGCAGCTGTGGCCGTTCACCTCGGGTACGCTGCGGCGTCCCGACGACGACACCATGTTCTTGTCGCAGATGCCGTACGTACCGCTCGGGGATCTGCGATCGGTCGTCTCGTATCCCGCCGCCTCAGGCGAGTTCGCCGACGCCGCAATAGAAGTCTGTTTGGACACGGTCGCGTTGGGCCACCTGGTCGGCAGGCTCGACGAGGTCGCCGACTGGGCGAAGGTGCTCTCCCCCGGCGAGCAACAGCGGATCGCGTTCGCCCGCGTGCTGCTGGCCAAACCCCGGGTGGTGTTCCTCGACGAGTCGACCTCGGCGCTGGACGAGGGGCAGGAGTTCTCGCTCTACCGGTCGCTGCGCACAGAGCTGCCCGAGTGCATCGTGGTCAGTGTCAGCCATCGCGGCACCGTGGAGCAGCACCACGACCGGCGCCTCGAGCTGCTCGGCGGCGGCGGATGGCGGCTGGGCCGGGTCGGCGAAGAGCCGGTGGGAGTGTAGTTCGCTGCGTTAGCCTGACGTCGGAGGTCCGATGTCGGAAACACGTTACGCGCGAAGTGGCGAGTTCCACATCGCCTTCCAGGTCATGGGTGACGGGCCTGTCGACCTCGTCTATGTCCCGGGCTGGGTGTCGCATCTCGAGCTAGAACTGGAAAACGGGCTGTCTCGAAGTTTCTACGAGGCACTGGCGTCATTCACCCGACTGATTCGGTTCGACAAGCGCGGCAGCGGGATGTCCGACAGGGCACTGCACTCAATGTCGTTGGAGCAGAGGATGGATGACATCCGCGCCGTGCTCGACGCGGCGGACGTCCAACGCGCATCGCTCTTCGGATACTCCGAGGGCGGAACGATGGCGGCCATGTTCGCGGCCAAACACCCCGATCGCGTGGAGAAACTTGTGTTGTTCGCGAGCCATGCCGGCAAGGTAACCGGCAGCCCGGACTTTCCGTGCGGGTACGAAGCCGAATCGAGGATTCGCTGGCTCGAAGACGTAATCGAGACGCGTTGGGGTACAGGCGATTCCCTGGAACACCTCGCTCCGACGCTGTGGCGGCACCGCCAGGCTGATCGAGCGCGCGCAGGGATGGCGCGATTCGAGCGGATGGCGGCAACTCCCGGCGCGGCCCTTGCGCTGTTCCGGGCCAACATCGGCAACGATGCGCGCTCGCACATGCCTCGGGTACAGGCGCCGACACTCGTATTGCACCGCGAAGGCGATCGCTTCGTTCCGCTGTGCAATGGCGAGCACCTCGCTGCGGCGATCCCGGATGCTCGTCTCGTCGTCGTCGAGGGGGACGACCATCTGCCGTATGTGGGAGACGCGGCCGCAGTCGTACGCGAGGTTGAACAGTTTCTCGTCGGTACGACGCTTCATGCGGATGGCGTTCTGCGCTCGACCGGCGTTGTCGGTGATCCGCTGAGCTCGCTGACGCCGGCCGAATTGCGGGTCGCGGAATGCGTTGCGCAAGGCATGGCCAACCAGGCGATCGCCGATGCTCTTCACCTGTCACGCCACACGGTCGAGTCGCATCTCAAGCGCATCTACACCAAGCTCGGAGTCACCCGCATGGAGCTCGCAGCGATCATCACCGCGAGCGCCAACCGCTGATCCAGGTTGGCCGAGTTCGGGGATGCGCCCCGACGACCGCTCCCCGAATACTCGCGACATGACTATCGACGACAACCTGAGTGTGGACGCCTACCTACTGCTCGAGCCTGATGGCGGTGAGCGACTGCGATTTCTTGGTGACAGCCAAATGAGGCTCAAGATCGACGGCGCCGACACCGGCGACGCACTGTGCTTCTACGAGTACGTCTCGCAACCGGGTGTCACTGGGCCGCCGCAACACATCCATTACGGCCACGACGAGACGTTCTATGTGGTTGACGGCACATTCGAATTCACCTTCGGCACCGAGATTGTGACCGCGGAGCCCGGTGCGTTCCTGTACATCCCGCGCGGCAGGCCGCACACGTTCCGTAACGCCGGCCACGGACAGGGGCGCATCGTCGGCACGTTCGCACCGGCGCGGTTCGCGGAGTACTTTCGCGAGCTCGCAGAGATCATCGACCGCACCGGCGGTGCGCCGCAACGAGATGAATGGACCGAGCTCTACGGCCGATACGACACAGTCTTCCTCGAGGACGCCTAGACCCGAGCGGCGTGTTCGCCTGCGCGCCTGCAGAAGAACGAACCCTCACCGCGATGTTCGACGCACACGGGGCCGGCGCTATCCCCGTCCGCTGTTGGGCGCCATGGGGATGGGTGTGATCACTGGACCGGGCCCCTCTTGTGCCGCCGGCGGTGGCACCACCTGGGTCACAACCTCGGGTCGAGGCGGTGCGCTTCCCTCCTGCGCAGCGGGCTGAGGAGGAAATGTGCACGTATTGTGTGCGGAGGAATCATTCGTTGCCGGCACTGTCACTACGGTTCCACCGAAATCGGCGCAGCATTTCGCGAAAGTGCCGATCGCCGTACTCGAACTGGCGCAGTTGGAAAATCCTCGTGGCGTCGCACCCGCAATGGGTTGTGCGGCGAGGGCGACACCCGCCATGAGGGCGGCTGCGGCCAGGCATGAAGCGGCACGGGTGCGGATTGTGGGGCGGTTCATAGAGGGCATGACGCCGTCTCCTGGGCTCGGGTCCGGCGGTCGTCGGTGTTATGGCGGCCAAGTTGACGTGACGTCGAAACTCCGAGGATGCGGGCGCCGAACCGGGATACCCATAAAGTCGAATCTTCTTCACTGTACAGCGGGTACCCAGCAAAAACACAGGTTCTGCGGTTAGCCGCTCGGCTTGGGTCGATCTAGATTGTTTTAACTTCGTAGTTAATTGTTTCGCGCTCATCGCGCTTGTCGGCAGGGGTCGAAACTCCGCGTCACCTTCGCCGGGCGACCGACGGCTAACTTTGCGCCGCGTGGGCGCCTGCGCGCCTGCCGAAGAACGAACCCTCGCCGAGCTGCGTACCGCTCGCGTAGCCCTTGCCGTCCTGCGCGATGTTCGACGCGCACGCACCGGCCGCGTACAAACCCGGCACGGCGTTGCCATCCTCGCCCAAGACCTGGCCGTCCACGGTGGTGGCCAGCCCACCGACGGTGAAGCCCGAGTACATCGCCTTGCCGAGCGTCAGGTCGAACGCGCCCCATGGTCCGTTGTCCTGCGGTGCAAGGAACTCCGGCTGTTTGTGGAAGTCGGGATCCTCACCGCGGGCGGCATATTCGTTGTACCGGTTCAACGTCGCGACGAGGTTGCCCTCCGGAATGCCAAGGGCCCCTTCCATTTCCTCGACTGTTTCCCAGCCGTCGATGAACTGGATCAGCGGAAACTCGGGCCGCTTCATATGCGCCTCGTCGACGATCAGGAACGCTGCGCTGTCGGGCTGATCCATCACGAAACCCGATGTGCGCGAGTGATATGAGTCCTCGGTGACGAATCGCTGGCCGAGTTTGTTCACGATAATGCCGGTCAACAAGATCGACGGCGGATACGCGGGGGCGGTGATGAAAACCTCGTCCATGTGCTTGGTGGCGCCGCCTGCCGACACTCCGAGCCTGATCCCGAGACCATCGTCGTAGGTGTTGCCGAGCACGAACGGCTTCTCGGCCAGCTTCGGGGTATAGCTGGCCACCATGTCGGGGTTCATCACGAAGCCGCCCGCGGCGATCACCACCGCCTTGGCCTTGATCGCGCCGGTGTCGTTGAACTGTTTCCACGTCACGCCGACGACCGCGCCATCGTCCTCGATGAGCCCCGTTGCTCCTGTCTCATAGCGCATCTGCACGCCGAGCTCGTCGGCGCGCTTGAGCAGCAGGTCGATCACCATGCTGGCGCCGCCCGTGTCGCCGGGCACCGGCACCTTGTGTCCGCGCGGCGCAGGAACGGCCTGGTCCTTGAACGGCCACACCTTCTCGTTGCCGGTGAACATCAGCCCTTCGGTGTTCGGCTGGATGACCGCCTTCTCCGGGTAGTAGCTGCGCTCGAACTGAAAACCCAAGTCCTCCAGCCAGTTGAAGTGCTCGACGCTGCCCTCGCAGTACGCGCGGATCTTGTCGTGCTCGGGTTCGCGCGACACCGCGACCAGATACTTGTACATCTCCTCCGGGTCATCGGCGTGACCCGTGGCCTGCTGCACGGCCGTGCCGCCGCCGAGGTAGAAGTGCCCGCCCGCCATCGAGGTCGTGCCGCCGGCGGCGGCCGCGCGTTCGAGCACCAACACCTTCGCGCCGGCGGCCGCGGCGCTGACGGCCGCACATCCACCGGCGATCCCGAAGCCGATGATCACCACGTCGACCTCGTCGGACCATGACGTCACGGTCGCGGCGTTGACGGTTTCGGGGATCTCGGTCGTCACTGTTGCTCCTGTTTCACGTAGTCGTAGAAGGCCCGGATCTCATCCGGAACATGCGCGATCTCGATGTAGGGCACGCCGGCCTGCTCGGCCGAGACGTAGGCGAACCGCATGCCGCCGGGCATCAGACCCTGCTGGACGACGGGAGCGCCTGCCCGCTCGGCATCGCGCAGCGCGACATCGAATGCTTCGGTGCTGGCTACCTCGACGCAGATGTGGTGCAGCCCGGCGCCGGTGCGGTCCAGGAACTCGGTGTAAATGCTGTCGCCCGAGACGGGCGCGATGACTTCGAGCTGCATCTCACCCGCGTAGCTCAGTGAGATGTCGGCGACGAAATCGGCGGGCTGCCCCCGAAATGTGCACGTATCGGGGGCAAAGTGAATACCGGGCATCCTGATCCACTTCTTGGCGCCCAACAAGGAGGTGAGCGCCTTTTCGGTGGCATCGAGGTCTTGGGTAACCCATGCTGTCTGGACAGGTGTCTGGTCTGGCATCGCCTTGAGAATATCTCCGGCGGGCCAAGGAAGCTAGAACGTGTTCTAGTTATGCCTCTGCCAGGTACGCCTGCGCGCAACGATCGGCCGCTTCGCGTGCCGAAGCCCGGTCGGCGCCACCGGCGACATTGGCCTCGAACCAGGCCTCACTCGAGAGTTGCATGAACCGGCGGCCGTCGTCGGTGGTGACCCACTGCTGCCCGAACGCGGGATCGAGCGCCTCTCCGGTGGACAAATGGATGGCCAGTCCGACAAGGCCGAGGTCCCATCCGATGCCGACCGCGCCAGGGCCGAACTGTTCCCAGTGCTCTTCGACGTGGGCGATGTGCTCCAGTTCGACGCGTGCTCGATCGCGGCCTTCGTGAGTGACCCTGACCTCGATCCAGCTGACACCGCCGCCGTACTCCCATGTCGCGGTGAATTCGCGGGGCGGGTCGCAGGTCAAGATGGTGCCGTTGGCGTTGCCCTCGAGTTGGTACTGTCCGCCGGCCTGCAGGTCGCCGGTGATCGGCAGGAACCAGCGCGGGATGCGTTCAATGTTGGTACAGGCGTCCCACAAATCCTCTGCGTCGGTCGCGTACGACTGGCTGAGGGTGACCACGCGCGCTTCGCCCGCTTCAAGCACCCGGCCGCCTACCGTTCGCCGCACTTCGTTGATCTGATGGTCGACCTCAATCATCATGCATCCCTTCGTCGTTGCCTCTTGCCCCTGGCGATCTCGGTTGCCAGCGCATCCAGATGTGGTACCCAGAATCGGCGGAATCCATTGAGCCACTGGTCGACATCCTGCAATGCCCTGCCATCCACCGCGTACAGCCGCCGCTGGCCGTCGGGGCGTACCGTAGCGAAACCATTGTCCCGCAAAACTTTCAGATGCTGCGAAACCGCCGGCTGGCTAATCGAGAACTCATCCTGGATGGCCGCGGCGATGTCACCTGCCGACATCTCACCGTCGGCAAGGAGTTCCAGAATGCGGCGCCGCACTGGCTCCCCCAGGACGTCGAACGCGTGCACACTCCTAAGTTAAAGTACCCGCTTATATAAGTCAACGCTACAATTACTCGGACCACTGTGGCGGTGCGGCGCCTCTGCCGAACCCCCACGTCGATTGGCCCAGCCTCGGCGCGGGCACGGCGTCCGCGGGACGTTCCCGGAACTGCTTGCTGAGCATCGGCTGCGGGTCCGATCCCGCGAACAGCGCCAAACACGGTGCGGCGAAAGCGCAAACGTCACAGTGCGGCGCCGGAGTCGGGTAGATCGCGGGGTTGTTCGTCATCTCGAGGGCCTCGGCGGCGATCTGCGCACCGGCCGCGCTGATCTCGTCTCGGGTTCGACGGATGCGTGTCCGGTGCAGGACGCCAGCGGCGACGTGGTCGACGCGGGCTGCGTTGTGCGCCCTCGATGCCATCGCCGCCGCCCGTCGGTGCTGAGGTATCGACCGTCCGCCGCCGCTGGGCTCGTGTTGCGCCACGCGAATCTCGTCGGCCGCCCCCGTCGGCAGGTCGAGTGGTCCGCCGATGCGCACCTCGTTGTGGATCGTGCCCGCGATCTCCATGCCCATGTAGTCCTGCTCCCACGCCCAACATGCCGCTAGCGCGGCTTCGTCGCGAAGGGCCGCCGCGGCATCGAGCCAATCCGGAACGATCTGATGGCTGACGACCCAGTACTCGTCATGCGAATCGACGGCGAGCAGGTCGACTCGGCATGTATAGCGAACGCCAAATCCGTTGGGAGTCAACAGGGCACGGTCAGGATCGCGGGGATCATTGACCAGGCACTGCACGTCATGGCCGATCTTGACGGGCGCGAAGTCGTCGACGGTGTTGGCCCAGGCGTCGTAACAGTCCAACAACGCCGTGCCCGCCTGCAGGGCGTCACCGCTCAGCGACCGTTCGAGCGCCTTGTGAACCAGCGATTGCTTGAGCTCAGGCTGCCAGTCCCAGGTGCCCGGGTAGTAGTAGACCGCGAGGGCATCCTTGAGCGCGGCGGGTAGTTCCGCGCTGCCGGATTCGACCGGTTCGAGGTTACGCCGGTGTGGCGACGCGAAATCCCATTGCCGACGGCAGCGCTTGAACCTTGCGCGCTCCTCTGGGTCAATCCCGAATTCCATGACGCCAACCCGATTCAGTGGGAATGTGGCCAGGGGTCATCGAGTGGCCAACGGCAGCGGTCGGTCCGGTCGGCCATCGATTCGAGCTCGGCGAGCAGATCGTCGAAGAACGCCCGCATCATCTCCGGGTCTGCCGGCCACGCGGCCGATAACGACATCCACACGTCGGGGTCCGTCATCGGACGATGATGCCTGACGACGCTCTGCGTGGGCACGATTCGCCAGTTGTACGAGTCGCCCCGCCGTTCGAGGTACACCGTGTCCTCACGGTCGGGGCGTGCCGCCACGATCGAGTCGAAGAGTTCTTCGCGATTCATTGGGCTCTCGCAGATCCAACTAGATCTTGCGCCCTGTCGGCGCCAAGCGAAAGTGCACCAATCGGTTAAATAGCCGAGAGGTTCACGCCTTGATCAGGGCGCCGCCGGAGCCCCGAGGCTGCCTGACGCGGCGGAGATGACATCTTCACTGGCCTGCTTGCTTGCGACCTGCCAACTCACCGCGGCCGGGTACTGCCCCCACGTGCTGTTAAACATCCCGATGATCGCGGCCCTGCCGTCCGGGGTGAGAACGTAGACCGGCCCGCCGGAGTCGCCCTTCTGACTCACCACGCCGTTGGCCATGGTGAACCAGCCGTTGTACACCGCCTGGATCGTCCCGCAGCTCTCCGACGTGACCACGCCGAAGTGGCAGATCGCCAGGCCCGGTGTCGGAACGATGCCTGGGTCCGAGACCAGCGGCCGTCCGCCCGGCAGGACGTTGTTGACCTGTACATCCGGGGCAAGGCTGATCGCCTCCCAGTCGGCGATCTGGTGATTTGTGTCGATTGTCGTGCCGTCGGGGGTGTTGTCGCGGAACAGCGCTTGATTACCGACGACGTTGCCCGCGTTGTCGCGCACCATCCCGTCGCCTCGGCAATGCCCTGCAGTGAAGGCGACGCGCGCCTGCGGGTCGACGTAACCGAGTGTGCAGACGTTGGTGCCCTGAATGATCTCCATGCCCGGGTAGACCAGCACATTGGGATCGGCCTGGGCGGTTCCCGACGGCAGGGTCAGCGCGGCGATCGGGGTGAACGCGGCAACGACCAAACGCAACCATCGTCGGCGCACAATCGCCTCCGATCCTTGGGAGTTAAGGGTGTCCAGGCTACCGGTGTGTTGCGGAATGCTGTACCCAAGCGATCGGATCGGGTATCGCCGCGGGGGCACAGCAACAGCTCGACGTTGGTATCTCACATTGCCCATCGCACCCAGCCGCGGCGACGTTACAGACAAATCCGATTGCTCCCAAATCCACGAAGCAACGGCCTTACCGCACCCGCGGCGGAGCATGTGCCCGGTTGCGGTCTTCCCGGTAACGCAATGATGGCCCGGGCCTTTCGGGCCGGGCCATCGTCGCGTGCAGTCAGGGAATCGTCAGCACCTGGCCCGGATGAATCAGGTCGGGATTCGAAACCCCGCTGGCATCGGCGATCACCTGATACTTGGCGCCGTCACCGTAGAAGCGCTCCGAGATCGCCCACAGCGTGTCCCCGGAGACCACCGTGTAGGTCCGTGGGGCCGGCGGCGGGGGCGGCGGTGGTGGTGGTGGTGGTGGTGCGGGCGCGGCTTCTGGTTCGGGCGCAGGAGCCGTCTCGGAGACCGCGGCAGCCTCGACCTCGGGCGCCGGGGCCTCCTCCACAGGCGGCGGCGGGGGCGGTTCTGACGTTTCGGTCTTCGAGGACCACGCCACTCCCTTCGCGGCGTACAACACGAGGTTGCGGTCGTCCTGCAGGACGAGCTTCACGTCCTTGGCGCCCTTGGTATCGCTGTGCCACACCGGCTTATCCGATGTGTAGAGGACGAAGTTGCCGTCGTTCTGCACCTCGGCCCGTTGCACATCCTGGCCGTTGGTGCCGGTCGACCACACTGCTTCGCCGCGCACCGCCAGCACCAGGTTCCCGTCGTCCTGCAGCGTCAAGGTGTACGCCCCGTTGCTGGAGGTCAACGAACCCCCCTTTTCAAGCTTCTGACCCTCGGTCAATGTGTCTGACACGGCCGATACCCCTTTCTCGAAAGGTTGAAAACGACACAGCCGAGCCTACTTACCTCGCAGTTGCGGGTCAGGCGTTCAGCTCGCAGCAATTCAAACGTCTGGCGAACGGTTGATGGCCCACTCTCGTTCGGCCCCAAAGCGGTTCGTCGCTCAGTTACGGAGGAGTCAGCACCGGTCCGGAACGGATCAGGAAAGGGTTGGAGGTTCCCCGCCGGTGGCGATCGGCAAGCATTTGCTACCACGATGTCCGAATTGTTCAAGACGTCGGCCCTGTCGACTTCCAGGATTGTCCACATGAAAGTCGGAATGGGCCTGCCCGCCGCCGTGCCCGGCGTCGACGCAACCGTGATCGGACCGTGGGCCACCGCGAGCGAACGTGCCGGATTCACCTCACTTGGCGTCATCGATCGCTTGGTCTACGACAATCTCGACCCGCTCGTGGCGCTCGCGGCAGCCGCGGCGTGCACGGAACGGATCGAATTGCTGACCACCGTGCTGAATGTCGGCTATCGACGAAACCCGATCGTGCTGGCGAAGCAGATCGCATCGGTCGACCAACTCTGCGGCGGCCGCCTCACTGTCGGGCTGGCATTGGGCGGCTGGCCGGAGGACTACGCAGCGAGTGACGCCCCGCTCTCGGCTCGCGGCGCGACGTTCGACGCCACCCTCATCGCGATGCGGCAAGTCTGGTCGGGCGCCATCCGCGGCGCCTCTGGTCCGATGCCGGCGCTGCCAACGGGGCGTCCGAGGGTGCTCATCGGCGGGCTCGTGCCTGCTTCGTTTTCGCGTGGGGCAGCGTACGGCGACGGCTGGGTGGCGCCGTCGTTCGGCATGCCGGTGCTCGAGGACGGCATCGCATCGGCGCGCAACGCCTGGAAAGAGGCCGGCCGCCACGGGCAGCCACGCATTGTGGTCGAGCGGTACTTCTCGCTTGGCGACAGTGCCGAGGAGATCGCCGACGACTACCTCATGCACTATTACGGATCCGACTACTTTGCTGACGTCCGTGGCGACGCCCTGACGAGCCGCGAGCGTATCCGCGACGAACTGCGGCGCCTCACCGAGGTGGGGTGCGACGACGTCGTGCTGCTGCCGTGTTCCGCCGATCTCGAGCAAGTGGAACTTCTCGCCGAGGTCCTGACCGATTCGTTCAAGACTGATCAGAATCGGTTCGGTAGGAACGAGGTATGAGCGAGAACGACCTACGTGCGCTTCCCAACATCGGACCGGCCGTCGCCAAAATGCTGATGCGCCTTGGCATCGAGCGACAGGACGACCTACGCGGCAAGACGGGCGACGAGTTGTATCGCAAGCTGTGTGAACTGGACGGCCGCAGGCACGATCCATGCCTGCTCGACACGTTGGTCGCCGCGGTCGACCACGCCAACGGCGCGCCCGCGCGGCCCTGGTGGTTCTACAGTCGGCTGCGCAAGGCAGGCGGTTAGGGAATCGTGAGCACCTGCCCGGGATGTATCAGGTCGGGGTTGGAGATTCCGCTGGCATCGGCGATCCGCTGGTACTTGCTGCCGTCGCCGTAGAAGCGCTCGGCGATAGCCCACAGCGTGTCCCCGGACACGACGGTGTGGGTGCGCGGCGCAGGAGGCGGCGGTGGTGGCGGTGGGGGCGGCGGAGCGGCTGGCTCAGGAGCCGGAGCCGGTGCCGTCTCCTCGACCGCAGCCGGAACCACTTGCGGCTCTGCGGATTCCGCGGCCGGTGGTGGTGATGGTGGCGCTTCGTCGGTCTGGGTGTCGGACGCCCACGCCGGACCGTCGAATCCATACAGCACGAGGTTGCGGTCGTCCTGCAACAGCAGCCGGACGTCCTTGGCGCCCTTGGTATCGGTATGCCACACCGGCTTGTCCGGCGTGTAGAGAACGCAGTTGCCGTCCTCCTGCACGTCGAGATGCTCGGCGCCCTGACCGTTGGTGCCCGTCGCCCACACCGCCGCACCCTGCGCCGCGAGCACGAGGTTGCCGTCGTCCTGCAGCGTCAACGTGTACGCGCCGTTGCGTGAAGTCAACGCCTGGCCACGCTCGAGCTTCTCCCCCTTGAGCAATCTGTCCGTCACGTCGTTTCCCTTTCACCGGTGAGCACGGCTGAGCTTACTGATCTTGGCTGTCGCGGTGGGCAATACAGATCAGGAATCGAACCCCAGGCCCGCCGCATCCAACGTTCGCAAGAACAAGTTGCGCCGTCCTGCGGAGTGGTCGGCGCGATCCAGCGACCATCGCGTGGCCTGGATACCGACGCTGGCCAGCGGCTCTGGCGGAAACGGCAACGGCCGCTTGCGCACCATTTCCAGTTCGGTGCGCGGCGTCGGCTTGCCCTCCAAGAGGTCCAAACACACATCCGCGGCGAAGCGCGCCGCACCGACGCCAAGGCCGGTGAACCCGTTGACGTAGGCGACCCGGCCGTCGCGGGCCAGACCCCAGTGCGCGCAGAACCGGGTGTTGGTGTCGATGGCACCCGCCCAACGATGCGAGAAGTTGACGTCCTCGAGTTGCGGGAACGTGATGAAGAAGTGTGCGGCCAGCCGCCGATAGGTCGAAGGCCGATCCTCGTATGCGGCGTTGACCTTGCGGCCGAAGTGGTATACGGCGTCGTAACCGCCCCACACGATGCGGTTGTCCATCGTCAGGCGATAGTAGTGAAACTGGTTGGCGCAGTCGCCAATTCCCTGTCTGCCGCGCCAGCCGATACTGTCGAGCTGGGCGTCGGTCAGCGGCTCGGTTGCCAGCACATAGTCGTAGACCGGCACGGTGTGCAGCCGGTTGCGGCGCAGCAGACTCCCGAACACGTTCGTGGCGAGCACCGCCTGCCTGCACGTGATGATCGCCCCGCCGGTGTCGATGCGAAGGGCCGCGCCGCCGGAGTCCAACCCCGTGGCCTCCGCGTGCTCGTAGATGCGCACACCGGCCTCCTGGCAGGCGCGGGCCAGCTCGAACGCCAGCTTCGCCGGATGCACGATCGCGGTCGTTTCGGTGTTGAGTAGGCCGGCGAGGTAAGTCGGCGAACGAACCTCGTCGCGCACCTCCCGCAGGTCTAGCAGCCGCCCCTCGCCCTGTGCGGCAGCGTCGGCCAGCCATTGGACCTGATGCGGTTCGGTGGCAACCGACAGCATGCCGGTACGTTGCCATTCGGCGTCAAGGCCCAGCTGCTCGATGTCGGCCTGCATGCCGTCGAGGTTCTCGATACCCATCGCGTCGAGGGTCTCGATTTCCCTGGGCCAGCGCGTTTTTCCATTCTCCGAGCCGTGGGTCAGGCTGGCGTCGACGAATCCGCCGTTTCGGCCGGACGCGGCCCACCCGATTCGGTTGGCTTCGATCAGGATGATCCGACGATCCGGATTGCGCTGGGCGGCATGCAATGCGGTCCACAGACCCGCGTAGCCGCCACCGACCACCACCAAGTCGCCGGTGACCGATCCGGTCAGCGGCGGATAGTCGGGCCTTTGGATATCCAGCCACATCGACCCGAACGTGCTTGTCCCAAGCGATCGTTCGATCAGACCGGGATCGACGCCGGCATCAAACACCGTCTCCACACCCGCGGACACTACGCCATCACGTGTCGGCCTACGTGCGAAGTCCCGCCGATTCCTCGACAACTGCACGCTCCGCCGCGGGCTCCCAGCCGGGCGGGCCGAACGTGTATCCGAACCTGTCGCGCCACCGCGTCGCCCTGCGCACGTCGCGGGCGATCGCCACGTACTCGTGGGTCTGCAATGTCCAGATGTTGTAGGTGTCGACCTGCTTGGTCAATCCGTAGTTGGGACGTACGGTTTCGGCCGTGAAACTGCCGAAAAGCCGGTCCCACAGGATGAAGATGCCACCGTAATTCTTGTCAAGATACTGCTGGTCCATACCGTGGTGCACCCGGTGATGCGACGGCGTGTTGAAGATGAATTCGATGGGCCGCCAAAGCTTTCCGATGCGCTCGGTGTGGATCCAGAACTGATAGATGAGGTTGATCGAGAAGCTGGCGAACACCATCCACGGCGGAACGCCGAACAGCGGCAGCAGTGCGCGCAGGACGACGTCGCCGCTGATGTTCCACTTCTGCCGCAGGGCGGTGGCGAAGTTGAAGTACTGACTGGAGTGATGCGCTTGATGCGTTGCCCAGATCAGCCGGACCCGGTGAGCCATCCGGTGGTAGGCGTAGTACAGCAGGTCGACGCCCACGATGGCGATCACCCACGTGTACCACGCGTTCGAGGGCAGTTGCCACGGCGCGACGTACACATAGAGCGCGGCGTATCCGAGCAGGGCCGCGAAGTTGAGCACCCCACTGGTTCCGACCGACACCAGCCCCATCCAGATGCTGGCCCACGCGTCGGGCGCCAGGTATGCGCCCGCAGGCGCGCGCTCCGCCTCGGTGTGCGCCAGCTTGCGGGCCGCGGCCCACTCGATGATCAGCAGCACCAGAAAGAACGGGATGGCGAACGTCACCGGGTCGTGCATCAGGGGCGGCAATACCGCGGAAAACACCCCTGACCAGTCCACGATGACACCTCCGGTGGCAAAGTTTACGACCTACCGGAAGTGCAGCACCTCATCACCCCATGCCGTGCGCACATCGTGATCCAGGTCCTCGACCACCCTGTCCTGGGCGTCGATCACCAGCGTGGCGCGGTCGTCCTTGCGGTACGGCCGCCACCTCGGATCCCCCGCCGGACCCACCGGGTTGCCGTCGACGGCGAAGTTCAGCCACCGGGTCCTGATACGCGACGACACCGTCCTGCCCGCCTTGAGCCCGCCGAGCTTGAACGTCGGATCCCTCGGCCCGGCAACCAGATTGCCCCACACGTACGGCAATTCGGTGGCATGCGCTGCACCGAGACGCAGCAGTCGCAGCATCGGGGTCGAGAAGTCAAAGCGATACAAGTACACCGGCGCTACGTCGCGATGGCCCTCGGCGAACCAGATCGAGGGCATGCGGAATCCGATGTCGCGCGCCACCCCCATCCCGCGCATCTTGGCGCGGCCGCGGTACGCGGCTCCGATCTGCGCCTCGCTCGGGATCTGCAGGCTCGGCTGCTCGGCGGCGATTTCGGCGAACATCGCCTTGATGGCCTCGGGGGTGATCGGCATCAGCGGCGACTTCATCCACCGGAACAGCGCGGCCTCGTGCTTGTTGGTGCCGATGATCAGCGGGACCGGATTCGTCCGGCCGGCGCGGGCCATTTTGACGGGATAGTCGGGCACGACGTCGCCGTCGACGATGGGGACGAACGCCAGCGTGCCAGGCGCCCGGACCGGGATTTCGTCGAAGATCTGCTTGGAGGCGGCCAGGACGGCCGCGATCGGCACCTCAGGCAGGCGGCTGACCTCGCCGGGTTCGACGCCGAGCTTGTCGAGAAACTGTTCGCCGACGCGCCCTGCCCGCGCGCTGTCATAGATCGAGGTGGCAGGCGAGCTCTGTGCGATCGCTGCGGAGAAGAGTCCCGCTGCCGCCGGGCTGGCCAGCAGCGTGGTGACCACGCCGCCGCCAGCCGATTCGCCGAACAGCGTGACCCGGCCGGGGTCTCCCCCGAATGCGGCGATGTTGTCACGCACCCAGCCCAGCGCGGACAGCACATCGCGCAGCCCGAGGTTGGTGTCGAACCCGGCGCCGAACGACGACAGGTCCAGGAAGCCCAGCGCGCCGAGGCGGTAGTTGATGGTGACGATCACCGCCTGTCCGCTGCCGGCCAGCGCCCCACCGTGGTACAGCGACTGTGCCGACGACCCGAGGATGTAGGCGCCGCCGTGAACCCACACCATGACCGGCTTGTTGTCACCGGCTTCGGTGTCCGACGAAGCCCACACGTTCAGCGTCAGGCAGTCCTCACCCTGCGGCGCACCGAGATCGATTGGGATCCTCGGGTCGGTGGGCTGCGGGCAAACCGGTCCCACCTTGCTCGCGTCGGCAGGCTCCGACCAGCGCGCAGGCGCCTCTGGCGCCCGCCAGCGCAGCGCGCCGACGGGCGCGGCGGCATACCGAATCCCCTTCCAGGCCTTGACTGTCCCGTTGTCGACGCCGCGGACCGGGCCGTTGGTGGTGTCGACGACGGGCCTCTCGTCGGCCACCCGCCGGGTGTTCGCCTCCGCCGTCACGCAGAAATCTCCTTGAGCTGATCGGACACAACCTCACCAGGCTACCCGCGAGCAACATCGTGAGCCGAGCGCCTCGTCGGATAGTTTGGTGGCGTGCGGAAGTGGGCGCTGCTGATTGCGGCTATCGCGGTCGAGGTCGCGGCAACGCTGTCTTTGCGGGCCTCCCAAGACCATTCGGCGTGGCTGGCGGTCGTCGTAGCTGGCTACGTCGGATCGTTCGTGCTGCTGACACTGGTGCTGCGGATAGGCATGCCCATTGGCGTCGCATACGGCGTCTGGGGTGCGTCGGGCACCGCGGCGACGGCCGTGCTGGCCGCCGCGATCTTCGGCGATCCGTTCACCTGGTCGATTGTGATGGGAATCGGGCTGATCATCGCGGGCGTGCTGCTGGTGGAGTTCGGTTCGCAGCAAGCGGCGAAGCGCGCCGCGTCGTGATGTGGCTGGCCCTCGCGGGCGCCATCGCCGTCGAAGTTGTTGCGACACTGTCGCTGCGCGCGTCCGACGGGTTCCGCAAGAAGGCGTGGTTCGTGCCCGTCGCCTTGGGCTATCTCGTGTCGTTCTACCTGCTGTGGCTGTCACTGTCGTGGGGTATGCCGGTCGGCATCGCCTACGGCATCTGGACGGCGTGCGGTGTCGCGCTTGTCGCCGTCCTCGCGCGATTCCTTTTCACCGAACCGCTGACGTGGATCATGGGCCTCGGCATCGCCCTGATCGTGGCAGGGGTGCTCACGATCGAGTTGGCCGGCGCCGTGCGCTGAGCGCGCCTGCCAACACGGTCACCACCACGCCCGCGACCGGGACGGAAAGTAGCCCGACACGCAGACTGGTCGCGTCGGCGATGACGCCGACGATCAGCGGTGCGCCGAAGAACCCGATGCGCATCAGCCAGGTCACCACCGTCAGCCCGGTGCCTGGCCGGATGCCGGGAAGCTGATCGGCGCCGTGCATGGCGGCGGGTATCAGGGTGGCAACGCCGAGACCAGCGGCTGCGAACCCGGCGATCGTGCCTGGAACGCTGGGAAACGCCAGCGCAGCACCCATTCCGGCCGCTGTGATGAGGCCACCCGTCCTGGTCACCACGCGCTCACCGAAGCGGTCGACGAGCCGGTCGCCGACCAACCGCCCGACGAACATGGACCCGACGAGTGCGACGTAGCCAAACGCCGCGACCGGCCCCGGCGCGTCAAGACTGTCACGCAGGTACAGCGTGGCCCACGAACTGCCCGCGTCCTCCACCGTTGCCCCCGCTGTCGCGATGAAAACCAGCGCCACCAGGGTCGCGTAGACCGCCGTTCCTGCGCCCGCCCCGTCGGGGGTCCACTCTGACGGGTGGTCGTCATGGTCGTGGCCGCGCAGCAAGTACGGGTACGCGACGAGGACGATTGTGCTGAACACCGCCGCAGCAATCGCCAAATGCGTTGCGCGTGGCATGTTTAGCGCTATCGCGCCGGCACCCATCAACCCGCCGAGGATCGCGCCGACCGCCCACACCGCGTGAAATGAGTTGATGATCGACCGGCCGTAGTTCCTCTGCACCCGCAGCGCATGGGCGTTCTGCGCGACGTCGGTGATCGCGTCGCAGGCGCCCGCGACGAGCAGCGCCGCCGCGAGCACAAGCGGTGTGCCCGCCACCCCGGCCACCAACACGAACGTCGCGATACCGAGCGTTCCTGCCACCGCCACCCGTGACGAGCGATAGCGGCGAATCAGGGTGGCCGCGGCGAGGCCGGCGACCAGCGCTCCCGCCGAGTACGCAGCGATGGCCGCGCCGTACTCCGCATTCGACAGCCCCAGGTCCGACTTGATTTCGGGGTACCGCGGCAGCAGGTTGGCGAACAGCGCACCGTTGGTCAAGAACAGCGCCGCGGTCGCGATCCGGGCCCTGCGGTTCCGCGCCTCCGCCACGTCGAGCGGTTCAGGCGCCATGATCGGAGACGTTACCCATATGCGCGGCGGCCAATCCGGAAGGATATGGCGCATGAACGCAGCCGACCCGGCACCGCAATCCGAACCGGTGGGGAACGAGGAGGAGCCCGACTACCGCTTCACGCTGGCCAATGAGCGCACCTTTCTGGCGTGGATCCGCACCGCGCTGGCCTTGATCGCCGGTGGCGTTGCCGTGGTCCAACTCGTCCCGGCGTTCAGCATCCCCGGTGTGCGCCACGGACTCGGGTTGCTGCTGACCACCGGAGGCGGCGCGCTAGCCGTACTGTCGATCCGACGCTGGCAGCAAGTTCAAGCTGCCATGCGCAACGGCGCCGACCTGCCACCGAGCCGGATGCCCTTCATCCTCGGGGCTGCCATTTTGGCGGCGGCGATCCTCGTACTCGTCGTGCTCATCGTCCAGCCATAGAACGGCCGACGATATGCGTCCTCAACAGCCTAAGCCCGGACTGCAGGCGGAACGGACCCAGTTGTCTTGGGAGCGAAGCGCTCTGGGCTTCCTCGTCGGTGGCGCTATCCCCCTGTTGCGGGAGGGAGGACCACTAAACGTGGCGCGCGGCCTGCTCGCGGTGCTTGCCGTGGTGCTCGCGTTGCTCGTCGTATGGCTCGGCAGGGTGCGCGGACGAAAGACCAACGCCCGGGCCGGGGTCGTGCCGGCACCCGGGACCGAGGTGCTCGTGTTGGGTTGGGCTGTTGCGGGTTTCGCTGCGGCCATCGTCGTCACGCTGATGCTCAGGATGCCTGCATGACCAGCTGTTCGCTGGCCTGCCACAGGTCGCGCGCCTTATCGAGGTCGTAGGAGTCGGCCGACGACCGGATCGACTTGCCGCCGGCGAAATACTCTCCGGTGACGCCGTCGAACCGCTTGTCGACGGCCAGTCCGGCGAGGTGGCGGCCCGACGTGCGGGTGCTGTTGACGCCCGGAAGCACTCGCAGGGCGGGGAACAGGTAACGCCACGCCAAGCGGCCCGCCGGCGAGTAGTCGCGGGCAAGGCCGGAGCCGGGCATCAAGCCGGGATCGAACGCGGTGACTGTCACGCCTTTTTCGCCATGGCCGAGACGCCGGTCGAGTTCATACGTGAACAGCACGTTGCAGAGCTTGGATGTGGTGTAGCGACGTCGGCCCTCGGACGGATCGGTGAGGGCCGCCGGATCGGCGAGCTCCTCCGCTCTGGTGTAGTTCGGTGAGGGCATTCCGGTGAACTTGTCCGGATCATGTGTGCCGCTGCTGACAACGACGACGCGCGCCGGGCGCGCCAACTGGTCGAGCATCCCCTGCACAAGGGCGAAGTGGCCGAGGTGGTTGACCCCGAACGTCATCTCCACTCCGTCTTCGGTTTTCTCGGTCCCCGAGACCACCTGCACTCCGGCGTTGCACACGAGGGCGTGCACCGGCGGAACGTCGGTGTCCCGCAGGCGCTGCACGAAGTCACGCACGGACCGCAGCGATGCGAGATCCATCTCGAGCACCGTGCATCGGTCCGGTGCCCCTAGCTCGGCAACGGCGTCGGCGCCGCGGGCACCATCACGTACCGCGAGCACCACATGCCAGGCGGCGTCGTTGGACAGCACTGCGCGTGCACATTCGCGGCCAAGGCCCGCACTCGCACCCGTGATGACGGCGGCTTTTGTATTCACTTCTCCTCCAACAGAATCGGCATCAGGGCGGCGACCGTCTGGTACAGCCGCCGGTACATCCGTTCGACGTCGGTCGCGTCGGCTTCTAGGTGCTCGGCGAAGAAGATGCCGTCGGAGAGCGCGACAGCGACCGCGGTCAGTTCGTCAAGGACGCGGTCAGCCTTCACCGGCGATGTCTCGACCGGTAGCAGTTGGCCGATGCCGGCGCGGAACCGCTCGATTGCAGTGTCGCGGACCCGCCGCACCACCTCGGCCACCACTGGGTCCACCCTGCGTTCCAGCGACAGCATGTAGAACAGCCGCAGGAAGTCCGGGTGATCGGCCTGCAGTCGCGCCGTTTGTGCCAACTGCTTCTCGACGGTGTCCCCGGTCGGGATCGCCGCGAAGAACCGGTCCGCGCCGCGCTCCATCACGGCAGCCAGCACGCCCTCCTTGGAGCCGAAGTGCCAATAGATCGAACTCGGCGGCAGCCCGCAGGCCTTGCGGATGTCGCTGATCGATGTCGCCGCATAGCCACGGGTGGCCATCAGGCGTTCTGTCGCGTCGAGGATCAGCTCGCGGGACTGCGCCCCCTGCTGCTGTTTCTTGGTAAGCGGCATCTCTGTATCGATCATTACAGACAGGTTAGCATGCGAATTTCGCAGACTTTTTCGCAGTGAGTTCACGTGCGTCGAGTGAGTGGCACGCTGAGTCGATGACCGTCCCCACAGAGGTGAGCGCCGACGAATTGGTCGGCCTCTTCCCGCCAGCAACCCGCCTCGACGGCGATGGCACGCTGATGATCGGTGGCTGCCGGCTCGACGACGTGGCCGAGCAGTTCGGCACCCCGGCCATCGTCGTCTCCGAGGAAGCCCTGCGTCAGCGGGCCCGCGATTATCTCGCCGCATTCCGCAGCCGATGGCAGCGCTGCGATGTGGCGTTCGCATCAAAGTCGTTCCCGTGCACCGCTGTTCAACGAGTGATGGTCGAAGAGGGCCTGAATCTCGATGTCGCGGGCGGCGGCGAGATCCTGACCGCGATCAAGGCAGGTGCCGATCCGGCCAACCTGGTCCTGCACGGCAACGCCAAGTCCGACGAGGAACTCGAACTTGCGGTCGAGCGCGGCGTCGGGCTCGTGGTCGTCGACAACTTCGACGACATCGACCGGCTGGAGCGCATCGTGCCGGCGGGCCGTCAGCAGCCATGCCTTGTCCGTGTCATCCCCGGTGTCGAGGCCTCCACCCACGCGTCGCAGGCGACGGGGCACGCCGGCTCCAAGTTCGGGCTGATGCCCGACGACGCCCGCGACGCGATCGCTCGCATCGAACGCAGCGCCAAGATGCGTCTCGACGGTGTGCATACCCACGTCGGCTCGCAGCTGCTCAATGTCGAACAGCTCGCCGCCGCGGTCGAACCCATCGCCAAGCTCGGCACTTTCGAGGTCTACGACCTCGGCGGCGGCCTCGGCGTGCGCTACACCTACGAAGAGCACCCACCGAGCCTCGACGACTACGCGGACGCGATGGTCACCCAGGCGCGCGACTTACTGCCGCAGGGCTGCCGCATCATCGTCGAACCCGGCCGCAGCATGGTCGCCAACAGCGCGTGCACGGTGTACCGCGTCACGACGATCAAGCGCGGTGTCATCACCCACGTTGCGGTAGACGGCGGAATGGGCGACAACCTCGAGGTGTCGCTGACGGGGCAGCGGTTCGAGGCGACGATGGTCGACAGGGTCGGCGGCGGCGAACTGGTCAGTGTCGTTGGCAGGCATTGCGAATCGGGCGACCAGCTGGTCGACGGGATCGGCCTGCGGGATCCAGCGGTCGGTGACCTGCTGGCGGTGCCGGTCACCGGGGCGTACTGCTACACGATGTCCAACCAGTACAACGGGGCCCGCAGGGTGCCGGTGGTCTTCGCGCGCAACGGAAACGCCCGGCTGGTGGTTCGCAGGGACACCTGGGACGACCTGTTGATCCGCGATGTCGACTAGAACCGGGCAAGATGGGCGGGATGACTGACCTGCCTGGCTCGCTGGTCGAGTTGGCGCGCCTTCATGGCGTTGCAACCGAGTACGTGGACTGGACCGGCAAGCACTCGGGCGTCGTCGACTCGACGCTGATCGCCGTGCTCGACGCCCTCGGCGTGCCAGCCGCCACCGAGGACGAGCGCATCGCCGCACTCGCCGCATACGACCGCGACTACTGGGCACGTCCGCTGCCACCGACGATCGTCGGCAGGTCCGGCGCTGCGACGGCGTTCTGGGTCCACGTCACCCACGGCGAGTCCGTCGGCCTGTGGCTGCGACTGGAGGACGGCAGCGTTCGCACCGGACTGCGTCAGCTCGAGAACAACAGGCCCCCTTTTGATTTGGACGGTCGGCTGATCGGCGAGGCCACCTTCGAACTGCCGGGCGACCTTCCGCTTGGCTATCACGAACTGCACCTTCAGGTCGGCTCGTCCGACACCCGCACGCTGGTCATCGTCTCCCCCGCGTCACTGGAGCTGCCAGCACGGCTGGGGCCGAGCCGCGCATGGGGGCTGGCCACCCAGCTCTACAGCGTGCGCTCACAGCGATCATGGGGCATCGGCGATTTGACCGACCTGACCGACCTCGCGGTGTGGTCCGCCGCGCAGCACGGTGCGGGTTTCATTCTGGTCAACCCGCTGCACGCGGCCGCACCGACAGAGCCGATGGAGCCATCGCCCTATCTGCCGACCTCGCGCCGCTTCGTCAACCCCCTGTACCTGCGGCCGGAGGCGATACCCGAATTCGCCTATGCCAAACCGCGAGGAACCCTCCGCAAGGCGCAGAAGGAAATTCAGGCCGGCGCCGACCGCGCCAAGCGGATCGACAGGGACGCGGTGTGGAAGGCCAAACGCTCGGCACTGGCGAGCGTCTATCACGCGGAGCGATCCGCGGGCCGTGAGCTTGCGTACGCCGCGTACCGCGCGCGGGAGGGACACAGCCTCGACGACTTCGCCACCTGGTGTGCGCTCGCCGAGGAGTACGGCGGCGACTGGCACGAGTGGCCCGAGGATCTGCAGCATCCGCAGAACATGGCCGTCGCGAAGTTCGCCGCCAAGCACGCCGACGCCGTCGACTTTTATCGCTGGCTGCAGTGGCAGCTCGACGATCAGCTGACCGCAGCGCAGGCCACCGCCGTGGCGGCCGGAATGAAGCTCGGCATCATGCACGATCTCGCGGTCGGCGTTGATCCCAACGGCGCAGACGCGTGGGCGCTGCAGGACGTGCTGGCCCTCGGCGTCTCGGCGGGCGCGCCGCCCGATGAGTTCAATCAGCTCGGCCAGGACTGGTCGCAGCCGCCGTGGCGGCCCGACCAATTGGTGGAACAGGCGTACGAGCCGTTTCGCGCGCTCGTCAACTCCGTGCTTCGACATGCAGGCGGCGTGCGCATCGACCACATCATCGGGTTGTTCCGGCTGTGGTGGATACCAAAGGGGGCACCGCCGACCGAGGGCACCTACGTGCGCTACGACCACGAGGCGATGATCGGCATCGTCGCGCTGGAAGCGCACAGGGCAGGTGCCGTCGTCGTCGGCGAGGACCTTGGCACCGTCGAGCCGTGGGCGCGGGACTATCTGCGCGAGCGCGACCTGTTCGGTACCTCGATCCTGTGGTTCGAGCTGGACCGCGACGGAGACGGCGGCCCGCTGCCCGCCGAGCGATGGCGTGAGTACTGCCTGTCCGCGGTGACCACGCACGACCTGCCGCCGACCGCGGGTTACCTGGCGGGCGAGCACGTGCGGCTGCGCGAGAAGCTCGGGCTGCTCACCCGGCCCGCCGAGCAAGAGCTTGCCTCCGACCGCAAGCAGCAGGCCGCATGGCTGGAGGAACTGCACAGGGTGTGGCTGCTGGACGACGACGCAAACGTCGACGAGGTCGTGCTGGCGCTCCATAAATATCTCGGCCGCACACCGTCCAAGCTGCTGGCGTTGTCACTGGCGGACGCCGTCGGCGAGCTGCGCACCCAGAACCAGCCGGGCACCACCGACGAGTATCCGAACTGGCGGGTTCCGCTCGGCGGTCCTGACGGCCACCAACTTCTGGTCGAGGACGTGTTCGTCGACCCGAGGGCGGCCGCACTGGCAGCCGCGATGAAAGCGGTGGTCCAGCCCCCGGTGTAACGAAAAGCGGCTTGTCTCCGGTTTCACATTCGTCACGTCTGCGATATGTTCGCAGCGCACCGACGACAGGAGGGGCCGCGTGAAGACGCTTACTGTGCTTGGAGCTGGGGTATTCGCCGCCGGCTCGGTTGCCCTGATCAGTGCTGGTGTGGCCACCAGCCAGCCCAGCCCGCAGAACAGCTCGATAAACGTGGTCGGCGAGCCGTACGGCAAGGCGCTGCAGATCCTCAAGTCGCAGAACGTCAAGGCCTTCTTCGGCGGCGCGCACGGCAGCGACATGCCGCAGTCCCAGTGCATCGTGAACCAGCAGAAGGTGACGTCCGGTGGCCGGATGTACCTCACGCTGGACTGCACGCAGGAAGCCGCTGAGGCCGCAGGCGAGTTCAACGGCTCCGGCGGAGGGCCCACCGTTGGCTCCAACGGTGTCACCACGGTGACGCCGACGCCGATCGTGCCGATCGCGGGCGCCCCTGGCGCCGGCACCCCGCCGCCCGCCTAAAACGCGGAAACGCGGGCCTCCTCGAGCTACCCGGTACCAGCGTTCCCACCTATTTCTCGTAGACTCCTTCCCAGACGCCACCTCAGGGAGGAGCCCGCAATGCTGCGACCGCGCCGTTTCACACAGGAAATCGACCCGGGTCCCGTGCAGATCCAGGCACGCAAAGTGCACTTCGAGCTGTCCGAGACCCCGCTGGAGTGGATTCCCGGGCATCCCGTCGGGTCGACGATGATCAACCTCTTCAATGTCGTGCTGCCCGCGGCCGAGCACTGGTTTGTCAAGACGTACAACGAGGCTTTGCCGCTGGTGAAGGACCCCAAGCTGGCCGAGGACATCAGGGGTTTCATCGGGCAGGAGGCCACCCACGCCGCCGCCCACGACGATGTGATTCGTGACTTTCTCGTCGGCAACGGGGTCGACCCGGCGCCGATGCTCGACCTGGTCCACTACATCTTCGAAAAGGTCTTGGCGCCAACGACTTCCACCAATCCCAAGCGTCAGATGAGCAACCTGTGTGAACGGCTGTGGCTGATCGCGGCGATCGAGCACTACACGGCGGTGCTCGGCGACTTCGCGCTCAACTCCAGCTGGGACGAGCACGGCGCCGACCCGACCATGGTCGACCTGTTCCGCTGGCACGGCAGCGAGGAAGTCGAGCACCGCAGCGTCGCGCACGACGTCGCGATCTACTTCCACGACAGCTACCCCGACCGCATCAGGGCCATGGCCATTGCCGCCACGGCGATATTCGTCTTCTTCCAGCGTGGCACCTGGTACCTGCTCAAATCCGACCCGAACAACGACATCGGGTGGTGGAGAATGCAGCGCCTGCGAATGCGTGACTCCGGGCTCGGGCTGCTGCCCAAGTTCCGCACGCTGTTCGGCGCCCAAACCCTGACGTACTTCCGGCCCGGGTACACACCGGACGACATGGGCTCCACCGCGCAGGCCGTCGCCTATCTGGCCACCTCGCCCGCGGCCAGGGCCGCGCACCTTTGATGGGGCTTCGGGCGCGCTATCGCCAACTGCCACGCAACCCGCTCCGGCAGGAGCGCCCTGACCTGATGATGGGGTTCGCGGGGGCGGTGATCGCTGGGATGGATCGCGTGGCGGGCGTCACCCGTCGGGTCAGTCCCCCCGCCGAACTGGACCGAACGCGGGTGCTGCGTGTCGCCGAGCGGCAGGTGGTGGCCCACGACGAGAACGTGGTGGCACTGACGTTCGCCGCCGATGACGGCAAGCCCCTTCCCCGGTGGCATCCGGGGTCCCACATCGACGTGCACCTGCCGAGTGGGCTGGTTCGGCAGTACTCCCTGTGCGGCGACCCGACTTCGGATGATCGGTATCGAATCGCGGTGCGGCGCATCCCCGATGGGGGCGGTGGTTCCATCGAGATGCACGGCCTCACGAACGGCGACACCATCACCACACACGGACCGCGCAATGCGTTCCCGCTGACCGTGCCGGGCTACGGTTCGCCGATGCAGCGCTTCCGGTTCATCGCTGGCGGTATCGGCATCACGCCGATCCTGCCGATGCTCGCGATGGCGCAGCGGCTCGGGGTCGACTGGTCGATGGTCTATGCCGGGCGCAGCCGCGACAGCCTGCCGTTCGTGGACGAGATGGGCCAATTCGGGCACCACATCGAGGTCCGCACCGACGACGCCGACGGCCTGCCGACCGCCACCGAGCTGCTTGGCGACTGCCTGGACGGTACCGCGGTCTACGCCTGCGGGCCTGCCCCGATGCTGACCGCGATCCGCACGCAGCTTGCCGGTCGCGACAACGTCGAGCTGCACTTCGAGCGGTTCGCAGCGCCGCCCGTCGTCGACGGCAAGGAGTTCACCGTCGCGGTCGCCTCGGCCGCAGACACGGTGCAGGTGGGCGCCGACGAAACCCTGTTGACGGCTCTGAAGCGGGCCGGTGTGCATCCGCCGTATTCGTGCCAGCAAGGATTTTGCGGGACCTGCCGCACGCGGGTGCTCGGTCTTCGCGACGGGGCCGTCGAGCATCGCGACACTCTGCTCACGGACCCCGAACGCGACAGCGGCATGATGCTGATCTGCGTCTCGCGCGCGGCCGAGGGCTCGCATCTCACGCTCGACCTGTAGCGGCGTCTCGTACTATTCGGCCATGCCGTTGGCCGATGGTGCGACGTTCGCGGGATACACCATCGTCCGGCTGCTCGGCACCGGTGGCATGGGCGAGGTCTACCTGGCGCAACACCCACGGCTGCCGCGGCGCGACGCACTCAAGGTGCTGCCCGCCTCGGTGTCGGCCGACAGGGAGTACCGGGAACGGTTCAACAGGGAGGCCGACATTGCCGCCACCCTGTGGCAGCCGCACATCGTGGGTGTGCACGACCGCGGCGAGTACGACGGCCAGCTCTGGATCTCGATGGACTACGTCGAGGGCACCGATGCCGCCCGACTGCTTCGAGAGCGATTTCCCGACGGCATGCCCAAATCCGAGGTCGCCAAGGTCATTGCCGCCGTTGCCGAAGCTCTGGATTATGCGCACGAACGCAACCTATTGCACCGCGACGTCAAGCCGGCCAACATCCTGCTCGCCAACCCTGAATCCAGTGACGAGCGAATCCTATTGGCGGACTTCGGGATCGCGCGCTGGGCGGACGATGTCAGCGGCTTGACGGCGACGAACATGACCGTCGGCACGGTGTCCTATGCGGCACCGGAGCAACTGATGGGTCAGCAACTGGACGGCCGCGCCGACCAATACGCGTTGGCGGCCACCGCGTTTCATCTGTTGACGGGTTCGCCACCGTTCCAGCACTCGAATCCCGCCGTCGTGATCAGCCAGCATCTCTCGGCGCCGCCACCGGCCGTCGGCGACAAACGCCAGGAACTTGCCGCGATCGACCCGGTGCTGGCCAAGGCGCTGGCGAAGAACCCGAACGAGCGCTTCGAGCGGTGCGCCGACTTCGCGCGGGCACTCGGACACCGCGTTGACAATGCGGCATCGGACGATGGCGCGACGCACCTGTCCCCCACCGCCACGACGCAGCAGCCGCAGCGGCGGTCGCTGCTGCGGGCCGGGGTGCTCGTGCCCGCCATCCTTGCGATCCTGTTGGTGGCGGCGATCACCGTGGCGGTCTTCGAGTTTCGCCGCGCCGACCGGCCAGAAGCAACGCCGACCGCGCAGTCTCCGACCGCAACTACCTCAAGGATCACGCCGCTGCCCCCACCGCCGGAGCCGCCCCCGTCTCCGCAGCCTGCTGCCGCCACGGTGGTGATCGGCGCCGACTGCGCACCGGTGGGCAGCACAGGGACCACCGCCGCAGGTTCGACGGCATACTGCTCGACGTTGCAGACCACCGGCGCGTCGATCTGGTCACTCAACCAGGGCGATATCCCAAGTCCCACAGTCACAACCGAGCCGACGGACGAACCGTTGCCGATCGCGGAGGAATCCCCTGTGCGGGTGTGTATGCAGCAGACGGGCCAGACCCGGCGTGAATGCCGCAGGGACATCCGCGCGAGCAACGGCCTGCCGCCGCTGCCATGAAATTCGCCGTCATCGCACCCGTCGCAGCCGGGGTCACCGCCGATCCGGCATGGATGGCCGCCTTCGCACGGCACGTCGAGGCGTGCGGGTTCGAATCGATCGTCGTCGTGGAGCACACGGTGTTGATGTCGGAGTACAGCAGCATCTACCCGTACGACGCGTCCGGGCGCGTCGAGCTGCCCGCGGATTGTCCGGTTCCCGATCCGCTCGACCTGCTGGCGTTTCTGGCCGGCCACACCGAACGACTTGGGCTTGCCACCGGCGTGCTGGTGCTGCCGAACCACCATCCGGTGGTGCTGGCCAAGCGGGTCGCCACACTAGACACCTTGTCCAGCGGCCGATTTCGGCTGTGCGTCGGCATGGGATGGCTCAAGGAGGAGATCGAGGCATGCGGTGCGGAGTTCTCGAGCCGCGGCCGACGCGCCGACGAGCAGCTCGACGTGATGCGGCTGCTGTTCGCTGACCGGCCGGGCGGCGCGAGCTTTCACGGTGAGTTCTTCGGCTTCGACAACGCCATGTGCTACCCGAAGCCGGTGTCCCGCGTGCCGATTCACATCGGTGGGCACAGCATCGCTGCCGCGCGTCGCGCCGGCCGACTCGGTGACGGCTTCCAGCCGCTCGGTGTCGGCGGGACGGAGCTGACCAAATTGATCACGGTAATGCGCGACGAGGCAATCCAATTCGGGCGCGACCCCGAGACGCTGGAGATCTCGCTCGGTCACCTCGTCGCCAAGATCGATACGGACCGCGCGGCCAAACTCGCTGCGCTCGGAGCCGACAGGGTGGTGCTGGCGATGCCGCCGACCGCCGACCTGTCCGAGGCACGTGACGTGTTGTCCGCATGTGCGCAGCGGCTGGCACTGACACCGTGAGCCTGAACGTGTCCGACCGGCTGGCACTGACCGACCTGGTTCATCTCTACGCGTCAGCGGTCGACGACCGCCGGTTCGACAACGTTGCCGAATTATTTACCGAGACAGCCGAATTACGGCTGCCCGACCCACCCCGATCGCTGGAGCCGGTGCGCCATCACCACGGCCGCGACGGCGTCCGATCCGCGATGGCCGCACTTGCCGCCGTCGAAAGGACCGAGCACGCGATCGTCGGCGAGGTGTACGCCGCAGGCGAGGATGCCGGCTACGCGCTGGGCCGAATCACATGCATCGCTCATCACTGGACCGTCTCAGATGGACAAGCCAGTGACCTGGTGTGGCACCTGCGCTACGACGACGAGTATCTGCGCACGCCTGCGGGCTGGCGGATACATGGGCGCGCGCTGACCATCAACGCTATCGAGACCCGCCCGGTTCGCCGACTTCGACAACAAGGCGGTCGAGAAGCGGCAGTTGACCCTTCAGCAGCTTGGACCTCGCCTCTGCGACGGGAAACCAACCGGCGCGGTCGACTTCGGGATACTCCCTGACGTTCCCCGATCCCTTCGGCCACTCCAACGTGAAGGTATTGCTGAACGTTCCGTTGAGGTCGAGGTCGCCGTGCACGGCGAACGCCGTGACGACCTTGCCGCCCGGCTGCTTGACCGCGCCCAGGTCGGTGCGCTGGCCCTCGGGTGGCGCCTTGCCGAGTTCTTCACCGAACTCCCGCTGCGCGACGGCCCACGGGTCGTCGCCGTCGGTGTATTCACCCTTCGGAATCGACCATGCTCCGTCGTCCTTGCGGGCCCAGAACGGGCCGCCTGGATGAACGAGCAGCACCTCGATGCCGTCGGTGACGAACCGGTACAGCAGCAGACCCGCACTGAGTTTTGGCACGATGACCAGCGTAAAAGAAAGACGCGCCGAGAAAGAACACGCGATTTGCCGCTTGGACTATTACGGTTCACCTGTGCCTCAGATGGATCGTCGAAACATGATGATGATGGCGGGGATGGGCCTCTTGGCGGCCGCGGTCCCCCTGCCGAAAGCCCAGGCCCAGCCGCCAAGCGGCCAGGCGCCTGCCTACATTTTCCAGGACGAGTTCGACGGCCCGCTGGGTGCTGGACCCGATCCGGCAAAGTGGACGGTGCAGACCTGGCAGGACGAGGTATACCCACCTGTCCAGGGGATTTACCGCAACGATCGGAGCAACGTCTTCCTCGACGGCAACTCCAACCTCGTCCTGCGTGCCACCAATGACTTCGGCACCTACAACAGCGGGAAGCTGCGGGGCAACTGGCGCGGCATGATCAACACCACCTGGGAAGCGCGAATCAAGCTCGACTGCCTGACCACCGGCTGCTGGCCGGCGTTCTGGGCGGTGAACGAGGATCCGCTGCCGGACGGCGAGGTCGATGTTTTCGAGTGGTACGGCAACGGGCAGTGGGCTCCAGGGACAACGGTCCACGCGGCATCCAACGGCAAGACCTGGGAGGGAAAGTCGATCCCCGGTCTGGTCGACGGCGCGTGGCACACCTGGCGGATGCGTTGGGACCTGGACGGTTTCAAGTTCTGGCGCGATTACGTCGACGGTGCAGAGCCGTACTTCAGCGTGCCGCCGAAGCCGATCCAGGTATCGGGTCGGCCCGACGACTGGCGGTGGCCGTTCAACAACCCCGGCTACTGGATGCAGCCGATGTTCACGCTTGCGGTCGGTGGACCCGGCGGTGGTGATCCCGCGCTTGGCCAGTTCCCAGCGGCGATGCTCGTCGACTACATCCGCGTCTGGTAGCGCATTCTGGCGCTCATCGCGTCGCCTTGATGACCTGAACCAGATTGAACTGCCAGCGCTCCAGCAGTCGGTAGCCCAGATCGCGGGGAACCGCGAAGGCGGGGGTGCCGCCGAATAGCGGGCCGGGCGGCATGAGCGGGTTCTGTTCGTGTGCAGGCATTGCCGGGTCGGCTTGGGTGATGATCCACACGACGCGGCAGACGCCCAACGGGCCCGCGCTGGCCTCCGGTATGAGGTTGGTGTCGAAGACATCGTTTCGGTCGGTCGCGCGTTGCCACAGGCTGATGTCGGCCAGTTTCCGGTAGGCGTCGGGACGCGCCGCCAGCAGGGGGCGCATGGGAGCGGGCATGAACGTCACCGTGTCGTTCACCAGCAGACAGTCACCAGGCGCGGCCTTCGCAGTGATCAGGTCGGCCACCTGGCTGTAGTCCATGTCGTATTTGGCGTACGGACTACGTTGGGTGAGAAGGTAATTCGGAGCAGCAGCGAGGGCAAGAGCACTCACGATGGCGGTAGCCGCCCACTGGGTGAGCGCCAATGCGCCGATGCAGACGCCGAGAACCAGCGCGATCGCGGGCGCGGTGTAGCACAGGTAGCGGGGCGTGTAGATCGGGTGAATCAGCGCCGACCACCCGAGGATCAGTGCGGTGGGTATCACCAGCCATGCGATCGCCACCGCCATCAGTTGCCGGTCGGCCTGCACAAACTGCGCGGACGTGAAGCGCCACAAGACAATAGCCGCCGCGACGATGACCGCCGAGACGAGCATGAACAGCGGGCTTCTCTCGAAGTACTGCTGAACAGCCACGTCTTCGATCGTCCGGCGCCCAACCGGTGAGACCCAGATGATCTGGTGCGCTTGGCCGACGGTCTGCATGACGAATGGCGTCACCGCACCGCCCGCTACGACTGACGTGATGGCAAACCGCACAAGGACCGTTCGGCTGTCCCGGTAGACGCAAAGAAAAGCGGCGTGTGCCAACATCATCAACGCCAGATACACGTCGAGCAGAATCGACGCCGCAAGGACGGCCCCGTACGACGCCCAGAGCCAGCCGTTGTCACGGCGTACGGCGTACACGAACAGCACGGTCAGCCACACGGCGGCCAACATCGACAACGCGTACGGCCGTGCTTCGATCCCTGCCCACGTCGCCCTCGGCAATATCCCGCAGATGACCCCGGCACTCACCGCGACGGTGCGGGACGAGAACGCTCTGCCGAGGACCACCACCCCGGCCGCGGCTCCCCCAACCGCCAGACCGCTTGGCGCGCGGGACCAGAACTCCGTCGGCGGAACGATCGTGAACCAGCCGTGCATGAGCACGTAGTACAGCCCGTGCACGGCGTCGACATTGCCGAGCATCTGCCATAACTGGTCGAGCGAGCGACTGTATGACGCCGAGATGGTCGCGGCCTCGTCGTACCAGAAGGATGGCCGGCCGGCACCGGCCAGGCTTACGGCCGCGGCCAGTAGCCCGACCAGCAGGGGGTCCAGCACCCGCCTCATCGGGGCTTCCGGTCCGAACACGCCGCTATGTTGCCAGAAGTGGCATGGGAGGATGGTGGCTGCCATGACGCGTCCGCGACCGTTGCGCCGATTCGACCCCTTCCGGCCGATCGACATGTTGACCTCGCTGTGGTCGTCGGCGGCGATGGCGCCGGTCAGTAGCGGCGCAGCGGCGGCATATCGGACGTTGTTCATGACCGTGCGCCGCTTGGTGGTTGGCCGCAAGCTTGCCATCCAACTCGACGACGGCGATCTCACGCTGACGGTCACCGAGTTCGACTCCCGGCTCGACGTGCGCGGGCTGTCGGTTGGCCAACTCAACGATGTTCGCCTAGCCGCACGGGATATCCGTTGGAACGGCAATCACTTCGACCGCGCCACCGCCGTGTTGCACAACGTGCACATGCGGCCGACCGCACCGCCGATGCTGGTTGCCGCACCGGTGGAGTTGACGCTCGAGGTACCGACACCCATCCTCGACGACCTCTTCGTGTGGGCAGCCCCACGCTTATCAGGCCGGGTCGGGCCCGACGGGGTCGCCCGGCTGCGGTTGGCGCGACGGCCGTTGCTCGGCCACCTCGAGGTCGATGCCCGCCTCGACGGCTCGACGCTGTGGCTCAAACCGCGCGGCCTCGTCATCCGCCGCTCACGGTGGACGCTGCCTGCGCGAACCCCGGCCTACCCGGTGCGGCTTCCGGAGCTGCCGCACGGCCTGACGCTCACCGGGATCAGCTTCGGGCCCGAACTCGTGCGCTTGTCGGGCACCGTGTCCGAATGGCAGATGGATGTCCCGCGCCAGCGCCTTGAGAGCATCATCAATCAGCTCAGCGTGGTCGGCGTTCCGCTGAACCTGACCCGGCTGACGCGGCTGTTCTAAAGTCGCCGTTGTGCCGTACAGCCGATATGTCGCGCTTGGCGACAGCCAGACCGAGGGACTCTGGGATGGCGACGATACGGTCGGGCTCGTCGGATTCGCCGATCGGCTCGCTGAGATCGTCGACTCGCACTACCCCGGTCTCACCTACGCCAACCTTGCGGTGCGCGGGAAACGGATCATCGACGTCATCGACGAACAGCTTCCTGCCGCACTGGCGATGCGCCCCGATCTGATCACCGTGTGCATCGGGATGAACGACGTGACGAGGCCGGGACCGTTCTTCGACGGCGCCCTGGCCGAACTCGACGAGCTCAACAGGCTCCTTGCCGGCTCCGGGGCGACCATCGTGACGACGACGTTCCCGGATATCGCCAAGATCCTGCCCATCGGCAGGGTGCTGGCATCACGGGTGGTGCGCATCAATGAGGCGATCCGGACGGCCGCCGATCGACACGGCTTCCGGCTCGTCGACCTCTACGACGCGCCGTCGATGACCGAGCCGGACACGTGGAGCACCGATCGGGTGCATGGTTCGCCCAAGGGACACACGCTGTTCGCCGCCGCGGCCGCCGAGGCACTCGGCCTGCCCGGCAGTAACCATGACTGGGCGCACATGGGCGGCAACGGCGGACGGACGACGCTGCGCACGCTCGCCTATTCGCAGCTGCTATGGACGCACAACATGTTGGTGCCGTGGCTGTGGCGCTACACCCGCGGACGCTCGGCCGGCGACGGTCGCAGTCCCAAACGGCCGCGCCTCGAGAGTTTGGCCGCCTGAACGACCCCCTGCCGCAGGCATCAGAACAGTTCGCTCGGACGGCCATGAAAAGCCATGCGGGGAACCGAAAATCGAACCCATCTGCTTCGAAGATGCGCACGACCTCGGCGACGCACGCGGCGTGAGGTCGTCGTCGAGGCAGAGTCGGTTGCGTCGACGCTGCCCGCCGCAGGCCATCCCCTGTCGCTGTTGGATCAGTACGTGTTCACCGCCGTGCGGGACGAGTAGCCGCGCGAAAGCTTGGGAGGCCGCTGAATTGGGGAGACGGAGGCGCCTTTATCGGCAACGACCCGATCACGTAAGCCTCACGCCGCGTTGGGTTCCGGCCCGCCGGGTTGGTCGTGTTGGTCGGTGGTCGGTTCGTCTTCGGGTGGTCGGAAGAGTCGTTCGGGTCGGTGGTAGTTGTTGACGCGGGCTTGGCCGGTGTCCAGGTGCGGCGGTGGGATCCATTCGACGTCGGTGTCGTTGTTGATGCGGGTGCTCCAGCCGCCGGGTTCGACCATCCGGTTATCCGGTGGACACGCCAAACCCAGCTCATCGATGTTGGTCAGCCCGCCGTCGGCCCAATCACGCGCGGCGTGGTGCACCTGGGTGCCGTAGGCGGGCACCGTGCACCCGGGTTTGGTGCAGCCCCCGTCGCGGGCGATGAGCATGATCCGCTGCGCCGCAGAGGCGGTGCGGCGGGCGCGGAACAATCCAGTGCGGACCCGGTGGCCTTGTCGAACACCGCCAGATAGTGGGTGGCGTGCGCGGCCATCGCGATGACGTCGCTGATTGGCATCACGGTGCCCCCGCCGGTGACCCCGACCCCGGCGCGGTGCTCCAAATCCTGCAGGGTGGTACGGATGATGATCGTGGTGGTCAGCCCGTTGTGCTGGCCGAGCTCACCGCTTGCCAGCACACTGCGCCCGACCGCCACGAGTGCGTCGTGCTGGCGCTGGGCCAGGGTGCGGTGATCGTTGTCGATCTGGGCTTGGGTCGGAGTCCCTGAATAGCAGGGGTGCTCGTCGGCCGGGTTGCACATTCCGGGTGCGGCCCACTTGGCCAAGATCGGCTCCCAGGTCGCCCACGCTTCGGGGGTCAGGTTGGCTTTGATCGGGATCACCTTGTCGCGGCCTTGGGGCCCTTTCCACAGCCCGCGCCGGCGCTCGCGTTCGGTCTCGTCGGGTTCGGGTCCGTCCTGATCGAGCAGAAACAGGGTGCGGTCGGCGTTGTTCTTGAGTTCCTTGGGCCCCACTCTGATCGCGGTGCGCGCCAGATCCGCCTCAATCTGGCTGCGGGTCACCGCGTCCACCCCGGCGGGCAGATGGGTCATCGTTTCGCGCACCACTTTGACGTGTTCACCGTTGATCAACCCGTGCGCTTGGGCGAGCGCGGTGCACGGCAGCACCGGTTCGAGCGGTGCTCCGGTCAGGGTGCGCCGTGGCCCCAGCTAGCGCAGCCTCCTCGAGGCGACGGGTCGCCTCAGAGGAGGAGATGCGCCACCGGACCGTCAGCACGTCCTTCCACGACTTGGCGCCCATCTCCTTAGCCGTCGTCTCGGTCTGCAAGCGGGCCAGCATGCGGTGGCTCTGCGCGGGCAGCTGGCAGGTGAGGGTTTCCAGGTCATCGAGCACCCCGACCACCTCGGCGGTGGTGAGCGCATCAATCGGCAGGGCGGCCAACTGGTCATAGGCGGCGCGCAGCGCGGCGACCGTGGCCTGCACCGCTTCCGCTCCCATTACTCGAACATATGTGCGAACTCTAAGAACTTGGCAGTGCGTTTCCATAAAGTTCTATGAGAGGTTGTCGCTGACCGCGACACCCCTGAAACTGCTGTGACACAAGAGGTTTCGAGGATCTCGAATGCCGATTCATATCGCTGGGTCGCACCACTGTTGTGCGAACCGCCGTGCGGGACGTTTAGAAGCCGAGGAACGGCAGCGGTATGGGCGACGCGCCGCTTCCGATCGACGACACCACCGACGGGCAGAACATCGATATCGCGATGCCGGTGAACATCGTGGCGGGACCGAGCGACATGCCACCGACATCGGCCACCTTGGCCGCGGCGTCCGCGGCCGTTTGACCGGGCTCTGCCAGCATCGGGCAGATCGATTGCCCAAGGGCCACGGCATTGGCCGGATCAACGGCGCCCACCCCAGCCTCGCCAAGTGCCGCGATAAATGCGTCGTCGACCGGCTCTGCCTGCGCCGGGGCCGCCAGCAACGCGGAGGCGGCGAGCAGTCCAGCGGACATGGCAACGACCAGGGCATTTCTTTGCTGCATCCGGGAATCGTACGCTGTTGCGATGTCAAAGCCGCCGCAGGACTCCAATGGCCTGAAGCCCCACTTCGAAGACGTGCAGGCGCACTACGACCTGTCCGACGAGTTCTTCGCGCTGTTCCTTGACCCCTCGCAGACCTACAGCTGCGCCTACTTCGAGCGCGACGACATGACCCTCGAAGAGGCCCAGCGGGCCAAGGTCGACCTGGCGCTCGGCAAACTCGGGCTGCAGCCCGGCATGACGCTGCTCGACGTCGGCTGTGGCTGGGGTTCGACGATGATGCGCGCGATCGAGCAGTACGACGTCAACGTCATCGGCCTGACGCTGAGCGAGAACCAGCGGGCCCATGTCGAGAAGCTCTTTGCCCAGTCGGCCAGTCCGCGCACCAAGCGGGTGCTTCTGCAGGGCTGGGAACAGTTCGACGAGCCCGTCGACCGAATTGTCTCCATCGGCGCGTTCGAGCACTTCGGCCACGACCGCTATGACGCCTACTTCGCGATGGCCAACGATTCACTGCCCGACGACGGAACCATGTTGCTGCACACCATCACTGGGCTACACCCCAAGGAGATGGCCGAGCGCGGTATGCCGTTGTCGTTCCAGTTCGCACGATTCCTGAAGTTCATCCTCACCGAGATCTTCCCAGGCGGCCGGCTGCCGTCGATACCGATGGTCGAGGAGCGCGCGACGGCGGGTGGATTCACCGTGACCCGGGTGCAGTCGCTGCAACCGCACTACGCCAGGACGCTCGATCTGTGGGCCGCGGCGCTCGAGGCCCACAAGGACGAGGCGATCGCGATCCAGTCCGAAGCGGTTTACGAGCGCTACATGAAGTATTTGACCGGCTGCGCCGAGATGTTCCGCATCGGATACATCGACGTCAACCAGTTCACGCTGGAGAAGTAGCTCCTCCTCAGACACCGGTCCATGCGCCGTCGATGCTGGTCGCCACGTCGATGACCTTGGCCTTCTTCGAGGCCGGGCTGTCGATTTCACCCGCGACGTGGGCGGCGATGAACCGTTTGATCTCGGCGTCGATGCCGCCGATGATCCGAACCACCTCGGCGCGCAACGACTGGGACGTGACGTGGATGGCGATATCGGCGGGCCGTGGTTTCTCGAAATCGAGGATGAGCAGAAGCGGCTCGGCAGCCCTGGCGATGGCGCGCAGCGAGATTTCCCCGAACACCATGAACTTCGGCCGATCGATCCGCAGGTCGACGACCAAGTCGATCTCCAGCGGTATCCGGATGTCGAAGGTGATCGTCTCGCCGAGCTGCCTCGTCACCCGCGGCTCCATGATCCTGACCTTGGCCGTCACCTTGGCGAACTTGCCCGGCCCCTGCGCAATTGGACCCATCTCGAATTCGTCGCCGGCGATGGAGGCGATCGCCCCACCGACACGTTCCTCGGTCACGGCGACCTCGAAGAACTTGCGGCCAAACTGTTCGTACGTCAGGTAGTCATCGGCGTGCATGGTGTTGATACCGTCTCACGTCCGCCCTCCCGGCCGGTGCAACGAGGCCGAATCGAGATGGCGGCGATCCGCGGTGGGACGGCCAGGGACGAGCTTCAGCGCCAGCAGGCCAAGGACGACCACGGTCACCGCAGGGACGCCGAAGATCACGATGGTCATGACGGGGCCGGTGACCGACCCGCTCAGTGCCGAGGCGAACGCGTAAACGAACACCACCCACGTCACGACGAGGGTGATCAGGGCGATCGGCACCGCAACGGCGACGCTTCGCGCTGGCCCGTAATGGCGGTAGCCGGTGGCCACCAGCACCGCCACGGTCGGTAGACCCATGATCGCCGCGCCCAGCCAGACGCCGGACAGGGCGCTCAGCTGACCCACCGTGGGTTTTACCAGCGCTGCGGCCACCACCGCCGCCACGAATACGCCGAGAATGGCGATCTTCTGTGTCTGTCGCATACCTGGCGAGTGCCCAGTCCCATGGGTGCGAAACCTGGTCAGCCGTGATCGCTGAAGTAACGAATCCTTTTGATCGCAAACGGCTTCGCGGAGACTTCAGCGGCGAGCACGTCGCGATGCCCGTCCCGATTCAGTCCGACGACCATGTGAAAACCGGCACCAATCAGCTTGTGAGGGCGCGAGCCCGCGATGCGCGTCAGTAGCTCGCTGGTGCTCAATGGGACCTCGTCACCGGCCGTGATGCGCGCTTTTTTCGACAGCGCCCGCCGCACCGCGACCTCGTCGCCCGCCAGCGCGTCGGACACGAACTCGGCAAAGCGCCGCTTGCCATTGGCGCCTGCGCCGCGAAACCCGCTGAGAAATCCCAACGTGCCAAGGAGGCCCTGGTTGGTCAGCAGGCCCTTCGAAAGGAGCAGTCCCGCAGGTACCGAACGCGGACCACCGCGCGCAAACTGGCCAACCATCGCTGGGAGTTCCCAAAATGCATAGAGCGCAGTGATTTTCAGGCCGTCGATGTCGTGCTGCAGGTCGTAGCGAAGGTACGCGGGGATGCGCAGAGTCAGCTTCGACGACATGCCGACCTCGAGGGTCACGTCCCGGATCACCGTCGAGGAGACCACGATGTCGACGTCCGGGCTGACCCCGATTTCACGGGGGCCGATGAAGGTGTCGTAAAACCGCCCGATCGCCATCCGCCCCCGGTGTGGTTGGGAGCCGACGGGGTCCTCGACGCGCCCGCCAGATGCGAAGAGCCCCACCCAGCCTTCGCGGTCGCGGGCGCCTGCCGCCGCGAGAGAACTCTTGGCGGCGGCCAGCACGTCGGCGCGGGAGAAGGTCATATGGTCTCCTACTACTACCACGTTGCCTCGGTCGACTACTTCGCCGCTCGCAGGCACACTGTGATTACCGCAATGCTGCGGTGCAGGGCGTGAGGAGGAACCGCAATGAGCAGTAACGGGCCTTTCGGGTTCGATCCCGAGGAGTTCGATCGCGTCGTCCGCGATGCCGGCGAGGGGCTGCGCGACGCGCTCGACGGTGTCAGCCGGTACTTCACCACTTCCGGCGAACGTGCTGGCTGGGCCTCTCTGTTCGACGAGTTCACCCGATCGACGCGGACCAGGACCGAACCGGAGACGACCGGCGAGACGGGCGACGGAGTGTGGGCCATCTTCACCGTCGACGACGACGGCGGCGCCCACATCGAACAGGTTTACCCGACCGAACTGGATGCGCTGAGAGCGAACAAGAGCAACACCGATCCCACCCGCAAGGTTCGGTTCCTGCCGTACGGCATCGCCGTCAGCGTGCTGGACGCCAGTGAATCAGCCCCCGAATCCGCCCCCGAGACCGACGACTCGCTCTGACCCCGGGCCTAGCCCTCGTTGAAGATGCGCCGGATCCCCGACAGCATCGCGATGTGCGCCTTGGTCGCCTCGCGGGCCGTCACGCCTGCCAGCGGCCGGGGAGCCTGCACCCGAATGCGCTCGACGATGCGGGTGCCTGTCTCGGTGTGATCGAACGTCACGGTGCTGTTCAGACGCACCTGCGGGAACTGCCGCGCCTCTGCCACCACGTCACCCACCACCGGCACCTGCAGCCTCGCCACATAGCTTGTCCGTAAGGTGAACGGCCCCAACGGGATCCGGTCCTGCACCCGATAGGTCTGCACGTACCCGTCAGCGTTCTCGTCTCGGCCTGTGCTGCGTACCGCGACCACCAGCGGATGGACACGCTTGATGTTGTTCAGGTCCACATAGAAGTCGCGGACCTGATCGGGCGCGGCCGAGATGTCCTCGGTGAGGGTCCGCTGCGCGCTGACGAGCCACCAGCTCACTGGGCGGTGGGCGACGCGCCAAGCGTCCGTTGGATATCGGGCTTCATCTGTTGCAGCTGCTGGCCCGCGTGACCCCAACTGTGGATGCCGCCAGGGAAATTGAATACCGCGTTGTTCCCGCCCGCGGCGATGTAGGCGTCGGCGAACGCATGGTTGGAGTCGATCGCCATTCCCTCGAGGAAGCCGAGCCCGCCGATGGGCGCATCCGGGCTTGCCAACGCCGGATCGGTCGGGGTGCCGTCCCCGCAATAGATCCATAGGCGGGTGCCGTTGGCGGCGAGCCTGCCGGCCTGAACGGTGGGATCGTTGCGGGCCCAGGCCGGGTCACCGGGCGGACCCCACATCGCCTCCCGGCTGAAGCCGCCGTTCCACATCATCGCGATCCCGACCTGCCCGGGGTCCGCGGAGAGGTTCATAAAGCCCGAAATGGATGCCGCGTAAATGAACTCCTGCGGGTGGTGGGCGGCAAGAACCACCGCCGACGAGCCGCCCATCGAGAACCCCACCGCCGCGTTGCCGGTCGGCGCCACTTCCTTGTTGGCGGCCAGCCATGCGGGCAGCTCCTGGGTCAGGAACGTCTCCCATTTGTAGGTGTAGGTCTGGCCGTTGCCGGCCGCGGGCCCGTACCAGTCGCTGTAAAAACTCGACTTGCCGCCGACGGGCATGACGACCGAAAGGCCCGAATCCTGGTACCAGTCGAAGGCCTGGGTGTTGATGTCCCAGCCGTTGAAGTCATCGCCCGCCTCCATGCTGTCGAGCAGGTACAGCGCATGCGAATTCGGGCCACCGCCGGTGAATTCGACGCGAATGTTTCTGCCCATCCCCTGCGACGGCACCTCGAGTTGCTCGACCGGCACACTCGAGTACGCCATCGCCGTCGCGGAACCGCCTGCGACACCGACCAATCCGGGCAATGCCGACGCGGCGACGGCCGCGACCGCAAGCCGTGTCAACCAGCCGCCCGACTTCCTTGAACCGAACGCCATCGCTGCCCCTCCATCAGCCGTGCACCTAGGCCCCGACCTGGCTTTAGCGACCATACGCCAGCGATGTTCATCACCAGCGTTTTTTGCACGATTGACGGTTGCTGACCCTGGCGCTCGTGACAATCATTATAAAAACAACAATAATGGCGACATGGATCGCGACCTGCTCATCGACCTCACGCGCCGCGCGGTCAAGCTCGCGCGGGACAAGACCACCGATCTCAATGCATCCGAGTACACCGTTGCTGCGGATTCCTACACCTCGGCATCGCGCCACGCGCAGGACACCGCGATGCTGATGGCCAGCCCCCAACTCGTCGGCTATGTGTCCGAGCTGCCCAAGCCGGGCACCTACTGCACCAAGACGGTGATGGGCCGCTCGATCCTGCTGACCCGCGGCTCCGACGGCAAGGTGCGCGCATTCGACAACGTATGCCTGCACCGCCAGTCGCAGATCGTGTCGGATTGCGGGAGCGCCCGCCGGCTCGCATGTCCGTATCACTCGTGGACCTACGACCTCGATGGCAACCTGGTCGGAGTGCCCGGCAAAGAGGGCTTTCCCGAAACCAGTTCTGGTCAAGGGCGATTGACGGAGCTGCCGGCCACCGAGTGCGCAGGATTCCTGTGGATTTCGCTCGATCGCAACGGCACCCTCGATATCCCTTCGCACCTGGGCCCGCTGGCCGACGAGCTGGACTCGTGGGGCATTGGGCACTGGGCACCGCTTGGCGAAAAGGTGCTCGATTGTCCGATCAACTGGAAGCTGGCGATCGATACGTTCGCCGAGAACTATCACTTCGCGACGGTGCACAAGGCCACGTTCGCGACGATCGCGAGAAGCAACTGCACGGTGTTCGATTCGTTCGGCCAGCATCACCGGCTGGTGTTCCCTCTCAACGGGATACTCGACCTCGAGGATGTTCCCGAGGAGCAATGGGAACCGCTGCAGAACATGGTGGTCATCTACGCGCTGTTCCCCAACATCGTGCTGTCGGCGACCATCGCCAACGGCGAGCTGTTCCGCATCTATCCGGCGGACGTGCCCGGGCGGTCGATCACCGTGCACCAAAACTCGACGCCGCTGGACGTGTCCGACGAGTCGGTTGCGGCGGGCGCGGCGGCGGTCTTCGACTATGCGCATTCCACGGTGCGCGACGAGGACTACGCGCTGGTCGAACGCCTGCAGGCCAATTTGGCGTCGGGTGTGCGCGAGAATCTGGTGTTCGGACGCAACGAGCCGGGACTACAACACCGCCATCAGACTTGGGACTCAGCGATATCAGCCAACTCCCAGTCCCGATACAACGCGAGCGAGCGCTCGTAGAACGCAAACCCGCTCACCGGCTGACCTCGAAATGAGCCGCGGTAGTGATACGGGCCCTCCATGTATTCGATCGGCAGCGCATGCGCAGGCGCCGCCACCAGCGGTTCTCCGGTCAGGTCCAGGTCGAGCTGGCGCGAGGTGAGGCGATGCCGGTCGGGCATGTACCGCGCCTCGGCCGGCGGCGGGACCAGGGTCCGCACCGACTCGGGCCACCGCACGTAGCTTGCGACCTCGACCTCGATATCGTCGGCGAACTCGGGATCCGAGTCCGGAGAACACGTCGTCGCACCCGAAAAGGGCTGCAGCGCATTGCCGTTCGCCCTATCGAATTGTCGCCAGATGCTCAAGTCGATGCCGTTGTTCAGGTTGATGGTGCGCCATTCATGCGACCGGGAACGTAGATTACCGTCCGCTCCACCGCTATTGGCGATAAGCGGGAACCATTGCCTGTCGACATGTCCCATGGCCCCGGTGACGATTTCCTCCATGGCCCCCCACCGCAGCGTGCCTGTCATCGCCATCCGGGTCTGGAAGTAGGAGTACGTGCCGGCTTGGCCGAAGCACTCGATCTTGCCGTTGTACGCCGACGCCCCCAATGGCACTGGCGCCCTCGACGGCGTCACATGCAGGTCCAGGCGCATGCTCTGACCCTCCTGGTCGGTGCCGACGAGTTCGACGTCGTAGGTGTACGGCACCAGTTCGTCCCGTTCGTCACGACTGGTCCGCCAGACAGCGGTGCCCGCTTGACTCTCGTAGGTCATGTCGAGGTGGTCGTTCGCAACGGACAGTTTCGGGTCTGCACCGGAATGCCGGTTGGCTGACGGCATGTCGTAGTCCGTGTACGTCGCGTACGTCCCGCTGTCGATGTCGAACAAGGCGAACGTATAGAAGTCGGCGACGATCGACTGGCCGGGGCGGTTCTTGTTGAAGATCGTCAGAAAGGCGAAATTGCGGCCGCTGTCGCCGGTCAACTCCCCCGCCACAAACCAGGTATCCGATTCGCAGTCCTGATGATTCGCCTCGGCGGCGGGAAAGCGGAACTGCGGGTCACCAGGCACGAGCTCGAACGGATACCGCGACCAGTCATCGCCCACAGCGGCCACTCCAGTCTGCCCACCGACTTGCTTTTTTGCTATGTTAGCAGCAATAGCAACTTTAGAGGCGACGGGCGGTGACGCCGTGACTGATCACAACGGAGCGCGGTTCCCGTTCGCGGCGTACCCCAAGGGTTGGTTCCAGGTCGCCTACAGCCGTGAGGTCGACACCGGCCAGGTGATCGGTCTGCACTATTTCGGCAGGCGGCTGATCTGCTACCGGGGCAGTTCCGGCACGCCGTACGTGCTCGACGCGTACTGCCCACATCTCGGTGCGGACATCGCGGTCGGCGGCTCCGTCACGGACGACTGCATCGTGTGCCCGTTCCACGGTTGGCGGTTCGACGGCGCGGGCCACAATGTCGAGATTCCGTACGCCAAGTCGGTGAGCCGGACCGCGCGGCTGCGGGCTTGGCCGGCGGTCGAGCGTGCGGGTGTCATCTTCGTCTGGTACTCGGCCGAGTCGACCGAACCGGAGTGGGAGCTGCCCAAGATCCCAGAGAGCGACGACGCCGCTTTTACTTTCTACGCGCCAGAATCCGCTCACTGGAAATTCCGCTCGCATCCGCAAGAGGTCTGCGAAAACACGGTCGACATCGCCCATTTCGCGACCGTCCACGGCGTGTCGGGTTTCGGCGACCTCGAGCTCACGACCGACGGCCATCGCCTGAAGGCGGTCGCCGAGGTGACGTTTCAGACGCCGCGTGGGCCGGTGTCGGGCGCCGTTGACTCCGAGTTGTACGGAATGGGCCTGGATGTGGTGCGCCATCGCGGGTTGGGCCGATCGTGCACGCTGCTCACCGTCACACCGATCGACGGCGAGTTCGTCGATGCGCGGTACACCTTCTTCGTGCAGCTCGACCAGCAGAGCGGGGAGATGTCGCGGATGGGTCTCGGCTTCGCGCGAGACTTCTGCAAACAGATCGAACAGGACATCCCGATCTGGGAAGCCAAGATCTACCGCGACCGGCCGCAACTGGCCAGCGGCGAAAACGCGATCAACGAGTTCCGCGCATGGGCGCGGCATTCCTACGAGGAGGCGACAGCGTGAGATCGCTCAACTACGACGAGCTGTTCATCGGTGGCCGGTGGCAGAGACCGTCGACCACACAACGGCTTTCGGTCATTTCGCCGCACACCGAGGAGCCGATCGGCGAGACGCCAGAGGCGTCCACCGAGGACGTCGACAAGGCGGTGAGAGCCGCACGCAAAGCATTCGACGAGGGACCATGGCCGCGCCTGTCCGTCGGCGAGCGGATGGAGAAGATCGAGAAGCTCACCGCGCTCTACACCGCGGAGACCGACGCCATCGCGGACCTCATTACCGCCGAGATGGGCTCGCCGAAGACCTTCAGCAGGCTCGGACAGGGTGTCGGGGCCCTCGCACAGATGCACCTGAACCTGGCGACGGCACGCGACTTCCCATGGGTGGAAAGGCGCCCCGGGCTGTTCGGCGAGGTCCATGTGCGTCGCGCACCGGTCGGTGTGGTCGGCGCGATCGTGCCGTGGAACGTGCCGCAGTTCCTCATCATGCCGAAGATGATCCCCGCGCTCATCGCGGGCTGCACGGTCGTCGTGAAGCCCGCGCCCGAAACTCCTTTGGACGCCATGTGGTTGGCCGAGATGCTGGAGGAGATCGACCTGCCCGAGGGCGTGGTGTCGATCGTTCCCGGCGGGCGGGAGACGGGGGAAGCCCTGGTGCGCCACCCTGGAGTCGACAAGATCTCGTTCACCGGTTCGTCGGCGACGGGCAGGCGCATCGCGGCGCTGTGTGGCGAACAACTCAAGCGCGTCAGCCTTGAGCTGGGCGGCAAGTCGGCCGCAATCATTCTCGACGACGCCGACATCGCAAACACCGTCCAGCATTTGAAGATGGCCAGCCTGATGAACAACGGGCAGGCGTGTGTGGCGCAAACCCGGATCCTGGTCAGTGCACGCCGCCACGACGAGATCGTCGACGCGCTCGCCGAGATGATGAGCGGCCTGCAAATGGGTGATCCCGCCGACGACGCCACCGACATCGGGCCGCTTGTCGCACAACGCCAACAGCACCGGGTCAAGGGCTACATCCAGGCCGGCATCGACGAGGGCGCGCGAGTCGTGCTGGGCGGCACCGACAAACCGCGCGATCGCGGCTGGTACGTCCGGCCCACCTTGTTCACGGACGCGACGAACGACATGAAGATCGCCCGTGAGGAGATCTTCGGCCCGGTGTTGACGGTGCTCAAGTACTCGGACGAAGCCGACGCGGTCCGCATCGCGAACGACAGCGAGTACGGGCTCGGCGGGTCGGTGTGGACCGCCGACGTCGCCCACGGGTTGGAGATCGCAGCCGAAGTTCGAACCGGCACTTACGGAATCAACATGTACACGCTCGACACCACCGCTCCGTTCGGCGGCTTCAAGCAATCCGGCATCGGACGCGAGTTCGGCGCAGAGGGACTATCCGAGTACGTCGAGCTGCAGTCGACGGTAAGCGCGGGCAAGCTGCCGGATCTCACGTCCTAACCATTGGAGACCATCTCGATGGTGACCTCCGCAGGGCAGCACAGCTCATCGTGCTGGTTGTAGATCGCGATCTCCAGATCGACCAGATACCGCGAGCCTTCGCGCCGTTTGTCGACGACGCGCCCGCGGCCGACCATCGCATCGCCCGCGTAGATCGAGCCGAGCAGGGTGACCTTGCGCCGCACCACCCGGCTGTACGGGCCCGCCCATTGTGCGGCGATCCTGTCCACGAAACCCGCGAGGTGCATGGTGTTGACGAAAATGCTCCGCTGCCCATGACTTTGGGCGTACACGGGATCGAAATGCCATGGCACGTAGTCCCATGTCGCGCCGGCGTTCATCACCACCCGCTCGTAGCTGATCTCGTCGACCGTCTCGGGAAGGTCGAAAGGCGCGATGACCTCGTCCCACGTCATGCGTCCACCGGGGTGTAACGGAACAACGTATTGCGGATCGTGGCGACCACTGTTTCATCGGCCCGGCAATACGTTTCGAGTGTCTCGATGAAGTGCCCGACCCCGAGGCGCGATGTCTTCTCCTGCGACACCGACGCGACCTCCTCGACCACACTGAGCCGGTCGCCTTCCAGGATCGGCGCCAGGTACTCGGCCTCATTGGAGGCGTTGATGATTGCGCTGCCCGGCAACGGAACCCGGATCGCGATCGACGCCGTCGGCCGCTGGCCGGTGGGAACCCACGGCGGAGGCATCAGCAGCCCGGTCAACACCGCCGGTGGTGCGACCAGGCCACCCCAGGTGCGCTCGGCGAAGTCGGCGTCCCAATACGCCGGGTTGGCGTCGCGCACCAGCGATGCGAAGTGCTGGATCCTGGCGGCGCTCACTGCGGTGCCTGCGTGTCTCGGCTCGGTGCGCATGCCGACCATGCGCAACGCGTCCTGATACGTGCCGTACGCGAACTCGTAGCTGATCGGGGCGCTCACACCGGCTGCGCACTCACCCGCGGCACCACGTCCCACTCGAGTTCGCGCGACGTGAAGTACCAGCCGCCCCGCTCGTAGATCAGCCGATCGGAGAAGGTGCCGGTGGCCCGTAACTCGTTGTCGCAGAGACAGTAGCGCGATGCACCGCTGGGTGGCATCGACGCCGTCGACGGTGATCTCGTTGTCGACGGTCACCAGTCGCCGACCCTCGCCGCCGTCGAAGGCGCCGCGAAGGTCGTCGAACGTCTCTCCTGCGCGCGTGTATGACGCTCCGGAGTGGCGGAACGTCGTGATCCAGCCGGCGAGGTCGCCATCGGAGTATGCGCGGTTGTGGCGTGCGGTCACGTTGAGGATCGCTGCGCGTCCCGCAAGGCCGTCCAGCACGTACTGCTGTTGGTAGGACAAGCTCATGAGTCCTTCTTTCCTTAGCGGCTCAGCACGTAGCCGTTGGCTTCGCGGTCCCAGGCGTCGGCCGCCAGTCCCCTGCTGCGCAGCAGGTCCTTGCGGACGCGCCCGATGATGTTCTTCGGGATCTCGTCGAGCACTTCCAGATACCGCGGCACGCAGAAGTACGGCATGCGTGCCGCGCAGAAATCCAGCAGCTCGGGATAGTCCAGTGCCGCTCCCTCGCGGAGCGTGACGACCACGAGGATGTCGTCTTCTCCGAGTTCACTCGGGATGCCGACAGCGGCCGCTTCGAGCACCGCGGGATGGCGCGTCACGGTCTGCTCGACCTCGACCGACGACACGTTCTCGCCGCGTCTGCGCAGCGAGTCCTTCACCCGGTCCACATAGGTCAGATTCTGGTCGTGATCCAACATCCCGAGATCGCCGGTACGAAACCATTCCGGGTGGGGGTCGACCTGTAACAAGAGCCCGCCGGACGCCGACGACACATACCCCTCGCTCATCGCATGTGGCGTCCGCGCCCGGCAGGCGATCTCCCCAACCATACCCTCTGGTACGGGCTTTCCGTGGGGATCGACGATGCGTACTTCGAACGCCGGGTTGACCCGTCCCGCGGTTCCCGGCACGCCCTCGTCGGACGCCGCCTTGTACGCGATCGGGAAGGCCTCGGTCATCCCGTACATCGTCACGATGCGGCAGCCGTAGCGGAGTTCGATGTCGCGGTACATGTCCGCGGGAATCGGCGCCGCCGACAGGAACCGGATCGGCAGCTCGGCGTCGCTCGGATGGGCGGGCTGATTCCACAGCATCGACACCATCGCGCCTGCCCCCGCGAAGCCGGCCGCGCCGAACGCCCGTATCTCGTCCCACACCTCGGTGGGGTGGAACTCCGCCGCCAGCACGCTGGTCCCACCGACGAGCATCGGCGCCAACACGGTGGGCGCGGCGCTGAGATGAAACAGCGGCATCGCGGTCCACAGCACGTCGCCGGCACCGAACTCCCACGAGGCCGCCACTGCGGCCGCCGCACCGAACAGGTAGCCCCACGTGGTGGCCACCGCCTTCGAAGGCCCGGTGGTACCCGAGGTGAAGAACAGCGCGCCGACCTCGTGCTCCTCGAGCGGTGCGACCGCAGGCGGGCTAGTCGACGCGGCCGCCAGTCGCTGGGCCAGCGAATCACCTTGGACGAGAGTGGATCTCAGTGTGAGGACACCGTCGGCGACATCGTCGAGCCGCGGATGCCGTTCCTTGTCGGTGATGACAACGGCTGCCCGCGACAGCCGCAATGCGTGCAGCAGATAGTCGCCCTTGCTCGCCCCGTTGACCGCTGCGGTGATCGCGCCGATCCGTGCCGCGCCCAGCCAGAAGTACACCCACTCGGGACACGTGCCGGTGAACAACGCGACCGTCTCGCCCCGCTGAACCCCGAGCTCTGCGAGCACGTTGGCTGCGGCGCACGATCGGTCACGCATCTGCGCGAACGTCACGGGGGTGCCTGCGATCGACATCATCACCCGGTCGCCGAACTCCTCGGCGCGCCGGTCAAGCACTGCGGGCACGGTGTATCGGCCTGCGGGCATCACACCCTCGCAGCCGCCGGATCGGGTGTGCCGTCGGCGGTGTACCCGAAGTCGTCCGGCGACGCCTCGGTGCCCGGATAGAATCGGTGTGCCCACCGGCGCAGCGCCGCATAGTCTCGCGCTTCTTCTGGCGCCAGGTTGGGCTTCTCCAGGTACTTCATGTTCTCCCAGGTGAAGAAGTCCTGCTTGATGACTTCCTGTTGCAGCTGGAGGAACTTCTCGGCCCGGCCGGTCGGCCGGTCTGCGGCGTCACCGGGTTCGCGGATCGACGCCTGTGTATAGAAGTAGTCGGTGTAGTCCTCGTCCACCGGGGTCTGGCCGGTCACCTGCACGGTCGCCACCAGCTCGGAGGGGAAACGCACGACACCCAGCCCCAGCGAGTAGTTGTCGTAGATGATCTTGGCGTCGACCGGTCCGTTGGGCGTCAGCCACGTCTTCGCCCGTCCCCCACCGAAATTCGCGTTCACAGTGGCGTGCAGATGGTAGCCGCTGACCTCGAACGAGGCGGTGTTGGCGGGGTTGGCCGCCTTGTGCACGTACTGCACGTGGTACGGGTCGGCCGCGTTCTCGATGATCATCTGCGCGTGCACTTTGACGCGGTTCACCATCCGGGTGTGCGGATGCAGCGGGTAGTACTCGTTGGTCTCCAGTTCGGGCAGCACCGGCGGTTGCCAATACGGTGCGCGGCCATGCCGCTCGTGCCACACCAGGATGAAGCCGTACCACTCCGCGCTGTGGTACGTGCGGACCCGGACGTTCTGCTTGCACCCGATCTTGCTGTACGGGATCAGCGCGTTGGTGCCGTCGCCGTTCCAATGCCAGCCGTGCCACGGGCAGACGATGTGTTCGCCCTCCACCGTCCCGCCCACACCCATGTTCGCGCCCAAGTGCTGGCAGTAGGCATCGAGCACGTTGATCTGCCCGGACTGCGTCCGGAAAATCACCAGCTCCTCGCCGAAGTAGTGGGCGCGTTTGACCTGGCCAGGGGCGAGTTCTGAGGCGAACCCGACAATGAACCACCCGGTCGGAAAGCGGTATGTCGACAGGCTGATGCCGCTGGGTCCGAATTCGCGCTCCGACGGATCGATGGCTGGGTCAGGGGCCGTATCCGTCACTGCCGTCTCCCTCTCCGTTGCCTATTTTTACTATTTTAGGCATTCTGGGTCAAGGATAACGGAACGAGGGGGACGCGTGACAACCGCGACACCGGTCGATTTGTCGGATTCCGCCTTGTGGCGGAACGGTTTTCCCGATGATCTGTTCACCGAACTGCGCCGCGCGCGACCGATCTTTCACCACGAGCTGACCGACGGGGTGGCCAAGACCGTCAAGCGCGACTTCTGGATCACCACCAAGCACCGGCATTCGCAGCGCATTCACCGGGACACCGAATCGTTCACCGCCGTCGACGGGCCCCTGATCCAGGGCATCGGCCCCATCGGCTCGTTCCCCACCATCATCAACATGGATCCGCCCGTGCTGACCAAGCGGCGCAGGGTGATGTCCCACGCCTTCACCCCGAAGGCCATCGGCAAGCTCGAGGACGGCATCCGCGCGAGGGCCACGGCCATGATCGACCGCCTGCTCGCGGCGGGCGGCGGCGACTGGATCGACGATGTCGCGGACGTGCTCCCGATGTCGGTCATCGGCGACATCATCGGCATCCCCGACGAGGATCGTCCGCAGATCTTCGACACCCTGGACCGCATCCTGAAACTGAACTCGCCCGAGGCGGACTTGACCGAGCAGGAACAGCTCGAATTGTTCGGCAATATCTTCACGTACGCGCTCGAACTCACCGCGGAGAAGCGGCGCAACCCGGCCGATGACATCTGGAGCACGCTGACGTCGGCGGTGGTCACCGACGAGAACGGCGAGCAGCTGTCGATACCGGCCAACGAGCTGGAGATCTTTTTCTTCGTGCTCGCGTTGGCGGGCAGCGACACCACGAAGAACGCACTGGCCGCGGGACTTCAGGCGTTCGTGGCGAACCCTGGGGAGATCGATCGGTATCGCGCCGACGAGGCGATCCGGCCGCGCGCGGTCGAGGAGGTGCTGCGCTGGTCGACGCCGGTCGCGTTCTGGACGCGCAGCACGAAGGTCGATGTGGAGATGGACGGCGTCACGATCCCGAAGGGTGATCGTGTGGTGGCGATGCTGCGCTCGGCCAACCGCGACGAAGAGGTCTTCGCCGACCCGTTCACGTTCGACATCGGCCGCACGGAGAACTTGCACGTCGCATTCGGCGGGGGTGGGCCGCATCATTGCCTCGGCGCGATGCTGGCCCGCGCCGAGATCCGTGCCGTGCTCGACGAGCTGCTCCTGCGCGCCGACGACATCAGCCTTGGCCCGCCAACGGTCTCGCACCCGGACATGGCGAACAACATGTCCGTCTACGACGCGATGGCGATCTCGCTGACTCCGCGTTAGTTACAAGCCTTTTGGCCGGGTGCCGATGACGCCCTCCTCGGCAAGGCGCTCGAGTTCGTCGGCGCTCACCCCGCATAACTCGGACAGCACCTCGGCATTGTGCTGACCCAACGTCGGCGGGGTGCGGAACAGCCAGTTGTCGGTGCCGTCGAGCCGGGCGAACGGCGGACACGGGTACAGGCCCGCTCCCGTGCTCGGATGGTGCAGGCGCTCGAAGAAGCCGCGATCCTGAAGCTGCGGATTCTCCGTAACCAGCGACGGGGAGACGACGGCCGCCACCGGAATCCCCGCACCGGCAAGTCTTTCCACAACGGTGTCCAGATCCTGGGTGGCGAACCAGTCCTCGATGTCCTGCCCGCCCACAATCTCAGCAAGGGACGTGCGCTGGTCCGCTGTGCGCACGCTGAGCGCGATCCAGTTGTCATCACCCGCGCAGCGATACAGGTCCTGATGCGCGTCGGTGTGGCCCCGATTGCCCTGCCGTGCCAGGACCGTCCCGAAGACTTCGAATTCGATTGTCTGCGTGGCCGTCACGTTCAACACGCTCTCGATCATCGGCACCTCGACAAGCTGACCGCGCCCGGTCTGCTCGGCGAATTCCAGCGCCAGCAGAAGTGCGAACGCCGCATGGGCGCCCGCGAGCGGGTCGCAGGCGCCGCGGGGCGCGATCGGAGGCCCGTCGGGCATCCCGGTCATCCAGGCCAGGCCGGCGATCTGCTCCATCGTGGGGGCGAAGCCGACCCGGTCGCGCCACGGTCCGGTCAACCCGAAGGCCGGCATCCGCACCACCACCAGCCCTGGCTTGAGTTGGAGGAGCCCGTCGGCGTCGAGGCCGAACTGGTCGAGCACCCGCGGCGAGAAGTTCTCGATCACCACGTCGGCCTGGCTCACCAGAGTCTTGAAGAGCCGGACGCCGTCGTCGGACGCCAGGTCGAGTGTCACCGACCGCTTGTTGGTGTTCATCGCGTGGAAGACCCAGCCGTACTCCCACCAGTCGTCGACGTCCGTGCGCATTCCGCCGGAGTAGCGGATGCCGTCCGGGCGCTGGATCGACTCGACCTTGATCACGTCCGCCCCGAAGGCGGCCAGCGAGTGCGTCGCCGCAGGCCCGGCCCAGAACGCGGTGAGGTCGACGACGCGGACACCCGCCAGTGGCAGCTGGTGCGATGGCGTGGGATTCGGGAGTTGCCTTTGCTCCCAGAGGGTTTCGCCGTCTGCGTCGCCCAGCTCTGGGGCCTTTCGCACCGCGGCCGGCGCCGCGACCGACATCAGCCACGGGGCTCGTGGCTGTCGAAAACCCGCGGGGTTGTCGATGTAAACGCCACGCTCACGCATGTGGTTCATGTGCGGGATCGTCGAACCGTTGCCAAGCGGAGCCACGGGCAACCGGAACAGCTGACCCAGCTCGACGATCTCGTCGACGGTGCGCTCGCGCATCCATGGCCCGATGCGCTCGCGGATCCAGTCGCGGTGGGCCCACCGTCCCAGCTGGAACCGCAGCTCGGGAATCTCGGTGAATTCCGGGCAGTCCACCATGGCGGCGAAGTCGAGCCATTGCTGGCCGGTGACCATGCTGATGCCGACGTAGCCGTCCTTGGCGGGCTCGATCGACGGCACCTCGACGGACCGCTTGATCGGCGGCACCGCGAGCAACTGCGAGTGCAGCCACTCCCCGCTCTGCATCAACGTGATCGCCTCGAGCATCGACAGGTCGAGGTGCCCGCCAGGCCCTCCGGCGCGGACCCTCCTGCGCAGGGCAATGGCGCCGAAGGCGGCGAACGCGCCGCCCATGTACTCCCCCAGCTCGCCGCCGATGGAGATCGGCGGGCCTGCGGGATCTCCGCGGAAACCCGTCAATCCTGACCACGCCTGCAGGGTGAACTCCGTGGCCGGGCGCTGCGCCCACGGACCCGTCCAGCCGAAATCGGAGATGGTCACGACGATGCAATGCGGCGCGACCCCGAGCAGCCGTTGCGGGTCGATACCACGCGTGATCGCCGCGGCCCTGCTGGCGGTGACGACGATGATATCTGCGCGGGCCAGAAGTGTCTCCGAACCGGTTGTCACGCTGCGTTTTCCGGCGTTGAGATAGCTGAACAACGGCGAGTCGGCCCCGCTTGACGGGGCGGCGCCGGAGGCAGAGAAGCGTCGCAGCGGGTCGCCGCCTTCCGGCTCCACCTTGACCACGTCGGCACCCGCGTCGACCAGGAGCTTGCCGCAATAGCTGCCGGCGATCCGATCACTGACCTCGACGACGCGCAGATCACTCAGCGGGGTAGGCGCACCGTCACCCACGCGCATGACCTCCCTTGTTTCTTTGTCATCTTAGTTACTTTTGATGGATAGCGGCTACGTAGACCCCAGGTAGAAGCACTATCACTGTTAAGATTGCGACAACATGACAACTTTGGGAATTGGCCCCGAGGCACGACGCCGGCTGTCGGCGCGCAGGACAGCCGAGATTGTTGCCGACGAACTCCGCAGGCAGATCATCGACGGGGAACTCTCCGACGGCGACCTGCTCCCCCGGCAGGAAATCCTCGTCGAGCAGTTCAACGTCAGCCTGGTGTCCTTGCGGGAAGCGTTGCGGATCCTCGAAACCGAAGGGCTACTGTCGGTCCGGCGCGGCAACCGGGGTGGCGCGGTGGTGCACGCGCCCGCCAAGGCCAGCGCGGCGTACATGCTCGGCCTGCTGCTGCAGAGCGACTATGTGCCCCTTGCCGACCTCGGCGCGGCGCTTCAGGAACTCGACCCGATGTGCGCGGCGCTCGCGGCCAGGCGCGCGGACCGGGGCGAGACGCTGATCCCCAAGCTCAAGGAACTCAACGCGTCGATGGCCGAGCATGTCGAGGACGGCGCCCGGTTCACCGAGATCGGTGGCCAGTTCCACGACGAGATCGTCCGCGGCTGCGGAAACAGCACCATGATCGCGGTCGTCGGCAGCCTGGAAACGCTGTGGAGCAGCCACCTGCAGTGGTGGGCCAACGAGACCGCCGCTCGCGGCGAGTATCCGGCGATGAGCAGCAGGCGGATCGCGCTGTCGATCCACAACAAGATCACCGACGCGATAGAGGCCGGCGACGCCGAGCGCGCCCGCAAATTGTCCGCCCGGCATCTCGCCGATACCCAGACGTTCTTCCTCGCAGCCGATCCCGAGCAGCGGATCGTGGCGTTGTCGCCGCAGGCATTGGCCCGACGCCAGCGCTGAAAGGTGCGCCGTGCGAACAGCATTGATCACCGGCGGCAGCGGCGGGATCGGCAAGGCCTGCGGTAACAAGCTCGTCGAGCTCGGCTATGACGTGGTGCTGACCGCACGTCGCGAGGAACCTCTTCGCGCTGCGGCTGCGGAGATGGGCGCACGGTATGTCGTCGCCGACGCGGCGCATCCCGACCAGTTCGAGCCCGCGGTACAGGCGGCGGGCACGATCGACTTGCTGGTCCATGCGGCAGGGATTCTCGGCGGAACCTATGCGCGCAAGCAGACTTTCGACCAATGGCGGGCGACGATGTCGGCCAACCTTGACTCGTGCTTCGTCGTCACCTCGGCGGCGCTGCCGAGGATGAAGCCGGGCTCACGCTTCGTGTTCATCTCGTCGTCGGCGGCCCACGAGCCGATGCGGGCGCGCACCGCATACTCAGCGTCGAAGGCGGGCATGAACGCGTTCGCGCTTGCGCTTGCTCAGGAGGTCGACCGCGACGGCATCAACGTCCACATCGTCACGCCTGGCCCGGTCGAGACCGAGATGCTGACCGATGTGCCGTTCGAGATGTACGCGATCCGGGCCGCCGACGTCGCCGAGGCGGTGGCGTGGCTGGACACCGTTGACCCGTCCGTCGACGTGCCGGAGATCAGGCTGCACGCCGTCACGCGCGGGCCTGCTGCGCGTGCACCGGTGGTCCCCAAGCAGTGATTTCGGCGCGCTAACCAGCGGTCAGCGCCGGTGCGCGCGCCGAAATCGCATCAACGGCGGGGCCGAAACTGCGGCAGCGCGAACTCTTCTCGTTGCTCGAACACCACCTCCATCGGCAACCCGCAGCGCAGTTCGTCGGGTTCCGCTTCGACGATGTTGGTCAGTATCCGCACGCCGGGGGCGTCGTCGAGTTCGGTAAGGCCGATGATCATCGGCACCGCATCGACAAAACCCGGGTGGAACGGCTGTCGCAGGATCGTGAATGCGAACAGGGTCCCGCGACCGCTGACCTCGACGGCGACGGGGGTACCGACCGCACCGCCCCGAACTTCGGGGACCGGGCTCGGCGGATGCTGCAGGATGTCGGTGCCTTCGAAACCCTGGATCGCGAGCTTGCCCGCTTTGGCGCTATCCCAATAGAACTGGGTGACCGGGTCGGGAATCGGAACGGGACGAACGTTGAGCTCCATCATTCTCCTTCGTGCTCGGACAGGTACACCGCAGACTCCATCTGGTGGAAGATCCGGTATCGCTCACCGCGCCGCACCAGCAGCCACGTGATCCAGCTGGTGCCGGTGTGTTCGACATCGGCTTCTCTGCCCCTCAATCGCCAGCGGCTGAGCAGTAGCGCACGCACGACGGTGTCGTCGACAACGTCGGACTCGTGAAGGGTCGACACCATCGACGCCGACTTCAGCCGGCCCGCAACACGGGCCCAGTGCCGGTCGAGTTCGTCGGTGCCGATCAGTGGCGCCGCATACTCGTCGCCGACATAGATCGGTTGTGGGTCGTCGCGCACCCAAAGATCGGCCAGCGCAACGAAATCCAGGCTCGACCAACACTTGTCGTATTCCTGGACGAGATCGGATACCTCAAACGGTTGTCGGCTGTTCACCCGGCAGCGCCTTGACCGTGGAGGGCAGGTCGTAAAGGGCGGTGGCGTTGCCGCGCATGATCCGCTCACGCTGCTCGGGGGGAAACCGCTTGATCGCCCAATCCGGCGAGTCGTAGCTCCAGTGCGGATAGTCGGTGGAGAACATCAGGTTGTCGCCGAGGTCCATCATCTCCAGGTACTCCCGGTACACGCCGACGTTGACGTCCTCCAGCGGCTGCGTGGTGAATCGCACGTGGTCGCGGATGTATTCCGACGGCCTGCGGCGCACATGGGGCAGGTCTGCCTTGCGCTGCTCCCAGATTCGGTCCATCCGCCACATCACCGGCATCGCCCACGTGAAGCCGCCCTCGACGAACACCACCCTCAGCTGGGGATGCCGGTCGAATGCGCCGTCGAACACCAGGCTCATCAGGTGGGACACGTACAGCAGTGGCCACGATGCGAAGAAGTCGTGCCAGTGCGCGGGGTTGCCGACCGGATAGATCGGGATGAGCTCGAACGGCGTCTGCCCCATCAGGTGGGTGGCGACCGGAAGGCGATGGCGCGCAGCGGCTTTGTACAACGAATCGAAATGCGGGCTGCCGAACGGGATACCACGGGTCTGCGGCGTGATCAGGACTTCGGCCATATAGGGATGGCCCGCCCAGCGCTCGATCTCCCGTGCGGCCTCCTCGGGATCCTGTGCGGTGACGCTGATCGCGCCGCGCCACCGCCCGTGCCAGTTGTTCTCGCCGAGCCACACGTCGGCCAGCCAGTCGTTGTGGGTGGCCTTGAGGACGTGCTCGGCGCCAGGCAGCTGCGCGTCGCACATCGGTTCCAGCAGTGCGATGCTCACGCCCGCGTCGACAAGCAGTTGTTTGGCGGCGAAATCGGGATCACTACCCGCGACGCCGCCGCCCGGCGGGCTGGCGTCAACACGCAACGACATCGTCTTGTACGAGTCCGGGGTGTCATAGAAGTGCGGCACCGGCGAAACCGCGTTACCCGTCGGCCACAGCCGGTCCTTCCATTCCGCGGGTGCGTACGACTTGAGTACCTCGGCCGACACCGGCAGCGGGTGGACGTCGGTGTCGACGATCGTCACCGCGATGTCCTGGTCGACGGCGTCGCGTTCCCTGGCCTCGACGGTCGTCATGACCGACTCCCTTCCACGTGCGTCGCAACGCCGTACAGCTCGCTTGCGTTGCGCCACAGCACTTTTTCTCTCTGAACGTCGTTGAGCCCCGCGACGACGGAGTCAGGGCCCGACGTCGACCAATGCGGATAGCTCGAGCCGTACATGAGCAGATCCGCCTTGTCCGTGTAATTCAGCCAGCGCTCGGCGTCGCTGTCGTCGGTGGGCCCGTCGAGGGCCGATGAGCAGAACCGTACGTGGTCGGGCAGGTATTCACTGGGATAGCGGTCCACCCACGGGGTTTGGTCGCGCATCGACATCCAGAAGGTGTCGAGCCGCCACATCAGCGGGGTGAGGATGTCGTAGCCGCCGTCGGCGAAGATGAACTTCAGGTTCCGGTGCCGTCCGAACATGCCCTCGATGATCAGCGTGGCCAGATGTACGAACGAGTTCAGCGGCATGAATGCGGCGTACCCGGGATAGGTGAAGGCGTGGCCCGCGAACGTCGGCGCGTGATCGACACCGTTGCCGCCGTTGATGTGCACCGCCACCGGTAGCCCGTGCGCGGCGGCGGCTTCCCAGATCGGCTCGAACATCGGCTTGCCGTAGGGCTCTCGCGATTGCAGGGGCACCCCGACCTGAACCATCTTCGGATGATCGGCAAGCCGTTCGATCTCCGCGACAGCGCCCTTGACGTCCTCGGGGTTGACCCGGATCGTGCCGAGGAATCCGCCGGTGGCGTCGGGCTCCAGCCAGCGATCCAGCAGCCAGTCGTTGATCGCGGCGCACAGGCGGCTGTTCAGCAGATAGTCGGCGATGTTGCCGCGCGTGAGCGGGTTGAGGATCGCCAGGTCGACCCCGCCCTCGTCGAACAGATGCCTGGCTACGGTGCCGGGATCCGAGCCCGGGTACTGATCGCCGTACAAATCCTGGCGATAATCGCCGCCCGGCGCCTGGTACCACTGCTGCTCGACGTCCGGAATCGAGCGCAGCTTATGCGCAGCCGACAAGTAGCGCCGGATCTCGGCGTTGTAGCGGAAGTGCGGCTGCACATTGGCGTCGATGACGGGGCTCATGCGGTGAGATACACCTGCCCGTCGGTGACGTCGACCTCGTAGGTGCGCACGCGCTTGCGGGGGTCGGCGAGATTGGCCCCAGTGGTGATGTCGAATTCCCATTGATGCCAAGGGCATCGCGCGATCTGGCCCTCACGGACATGACGGATCTGGTCGGGCATCTCAGGGGCGAACTCGGTGGTGCCTCTGACATAGCCCGCGCACAGCGGCGCTCCCTCGTGTGAGCAGTAGTTCGCGATCGCGTACAGCGAGCCGTCGATGTTGTACACCCCGACGCCGAACTTCCCGGCCTGCACAAGCTTCATCGAACCAGGCGGCAGGTCTTCGATCGCACAGACCGGTCGGCGCAGCATCGTGTCCCTTCGTTTGCCTTGACCTAGAATACCTAAAATAGTAAAGATAGGGCGAAAGAGCGGCTAGCCCTCTGCCGGGGAGGCATGTGTGACGATCAGCACCGATTCGCACGAACAGTCGAACGCCCCGGACCTGGCGACCGATCCCTACGCCTACTTCGCGCACATGCGCAGAACCGCACCGGTGTGGCGCGGCACGCTCATGGAGAGCGACCTCATGCCTCCGGAGCTCAAAAATCCCGAAAATTGGACATTGTTCGACTTCGAGAGCGTCTTCGCCGCGTTCCGCGAGGACGAGGTGTTCGGGTCGGAGATGTACAACAAGACGATCGGCTTGGTCTTCGGACCGACGATCCTCGGCATGCACGGCAAGCAGCATCACGACCACCGCAGCCTGGTGAGCAAGGCGTTCAAGCAAAGTGCGCTCGCGCAGTGGGAGCCCGAGGTGATCGACCCGATCTGCGATCAGTTGGTCGACGAGTTCAAGGATGACGGCGAAGTCGACTTGGTCAAGGCCGTGACGTTCGAGTTCCCCACCAGGGTCACCGCAGCGTTGCTGGGCCTGCCCCAAGAGGACCTGGAGATGTTCCGGCGGTTGTCGCTGCAACTGATCTCGATCACCGAGAACATCGAAGCCGGCCTGACGGCGTCCGTGGAACTGGGCACCTACTTTCAAGAGCAGGTAGACCAGCGCCGCAGCAAGCCGACCGATGACGTCATCGGCGATCTGGTCGCGGCCGAGATCGACGGTGAGAAGCTCACCGACGAGGCGATCATCTCGTTTCTCCGGTTGCTTCTGCCCGCCGGCCTCGAGACCACGTATCGGTCCTCGAGCAACCTGTTGGCGCTCCTGCTCACACATCCCGACCAACTCGAGTCGGTGCAGCGGGATCGCGACCTCATACCGGCGGCGATCGAGGAAGGGATTCGATACGAGACCCCGTTGGTTTTGGTGGCGCGCAACACCACCCGCGATGTGGAGATGCACGGTAAGACGATTCCCAAGGGCGCGCAGGTGAACCTCTGTATGGGTGCGGCCAATCGCGACGACTTGCGGTGGACCGACCCCGAGGTATTCGACATCCATCGACCGCGCCGCGCGCACATCTCGTTCGCGGGCGGCATTCACAGCTGCCTCGGCATGCACCTGGCGCGGGTCGAAACGCGAGCGATGCTCAACAGCCTGTTCGACCGCGTGACCGACATTGAACTGGTGCCCGACGACGACACCAAGATCGCGGGGATGCCGTTCCGGTCGCCCAAGCACCTCCCGGTGACCTTCAGATCCGTCTCATGAGAAGCCGCGCGGCGATTTTGCACGATGTCGGCGGGCCGTGGTCGGTCGAAGACTTCGAACTCGACCCGCCACGTGCGGGCGAGGTGCTCGTCGAGATGGCCGCCGCCGGGCTGTGCCACTCCGACGAACACATTCGAAACGGCGATATGTCCGCGTCGAACGAGGTGATGGCGGCGTACGGCCTGCCCTCGATGTTCCCGATGATCGGCGGGCACGAAGGCTCGGGGGTGGTCATCGAGGTGGGTGATGGCGTGACAGAGTTCGCGCCGGGCGACCACGTCGTGACATCGTTCGTCGCGGTCTGCGGCCGGTGCAGGTGGTGCAACTCAGGGATGGAGTACATCTGCGACATGGGCGCGCAGGTGATGATTCCCGGGATGCCGACAGACGGAACCTTCCGTCATCACACCATGGACGGCGGCCAGCTGGGCCATCTGTCGAAGGTCGGCGCGTTCGCGAAACACACTGTGGTGTCGACGGATTCGATAGTCAAGGTCGATCCGCACCTGCCGCTGGTCCCGATCGCCCTCCTGTCGTGCGCGGTTCCGACCGGATACGGCTCCGCGGAGAACCGGGCCAACGTCCAAACCGGCGACACGGTCGTCGTCATCGGCGTCGGCGGCATCGGCACGGCGGCCATCCAGGGCGCCCGAATCAACGGTGCGGCACAGATCATCGCGGTGGATCCGGTCGAGTTCAAGCAGAAGTCGGCGTTGCAGTTCGGCGCTACCCATGTGGCCGCCGACACCGATGAAGCCGCGGCCGTGCTACGGGATCTCACCCGCGGTGTGATGGCCGACAGCGTCGTCGTCTCGCCGGCTCTCATCTCCGGCGAGGACGTGCAGGCGGCGCTGAGCCTCACGCGCAAGGGCGGAACGTGCGTGCTCACCGGGATGACCAAGCAGACCACGAGTTCGGTGGCGATGAACCTGCAAGAGTTCATCCTGTGGAACAAGAGCCTGGTCGGCACGGTGTACGGGTCGTGCAATCCGAGGGTCGACGTCGTGCGGTTCGCCAGGCTCTACGAGGCTGGTCTGTTACAACTCGATGAGATGATCACCCGGCGCTATCGGCTCGATGACATCAACGAAGGCTATCGGGACCAGCTCAATGGCGAAATCATCCGTGGTGTCATCGATTTCACGCTCGACTAGCGACACCATCCAGCAATTGCTCCGCGAGCGCGCATCATCCGACGCCGTTGCGGTGCGCTTTGGCGATGAACGGCAGACGTGGCGCGACCATGTGCGCGGCGCAGAAGCGCGTGCCGCCGCACTGCTCGCCCTCGCCGACAGGGATCGCCCCATGCACGTGGGCGTGCTACTCGGAAATTCGCCCGAGTTCCTGAGTCAGATGGCGGCCGCCGGTCTCGGCGGGTATGTGCTGTGCGGGATCAACACCACCCGAAGGGGCGACGCCCTTGCGGCGGATATCCGGCGGGCCGATTGCCAGATTGTCGTCACCGATGCCGACCACCGCCATCTGCTCGACGGCGTGGACCTCGGTGACGTCCGGGTGCTCGACGCATCGGGTGACGACTGGCAGCGTCGCGTCGATTCCGCGGGTGCGCTGACGCCGTACAGCGAAGCCGGCCCGCTGGACACGTTCATGCTGATCTTCACGTCTGGCACCAGCGGTGACCCCAAACCCGTGCAGGTGTCGCACTTCATGGTGCGCATGTGTGGTGAGGCCGTGGTGGCACGCTACGGCCTCACCATCGATGACATCTGCTACCTGTCGATGCCGCTGTTCCATTCCAACGCGGTGCTGGCCGGCTGGGCGGTGGCCCTTGCCACCGGCGCGGCGATGGCGCCCGCAACCTTCTCCGCGTCCCGGTTTCTCGACGACATCCGCCGATCGGGCGCCAGGTATATGAACTATGTCGGAAAACCGTTGGCGTACATACTCGCAACTCCCGAACAGCCCGACGACATCGACAACTCGCTGCGGATCGCGGTCGGCAACGAGGCATCCGACCGCGATATCGAGGAGTTCGGCCGCCGCTTCGGCTGCCAAGCATGGGACAGTTTCGGGTCGACGGAGAACGCTGTCATCATCATCAAGGAATCAGACACACCGAAAGGCTCACTGGGCAAGGGGTATCCGGGTGTCGCGGTCTACAACGCGGACACCGTCACAGAGTGTCCTGCTGCCCGTTTCGACGAACACGGTGCGCTGATCAACGCCGAAGAAGCCGTCGGTGAGTTGGTCAATACGACGGGCGGCGGCTTCTTCAGCGGGTACTACCACGCTCAGGAAGCGACCGCGGCGCGCATGCGCCACGGCATGTACTGGTCGGGCGACCTGGCGTACTGCGACGAGGATGGCTGGCTCTATCTGGCCGGCCGCAGCGGCGACTGGCTGCGGGTCGACGGCGAGAACATGGCGGCGGCGCCGATCGAGCGCATCCTGTCCCGCTCCCCCGCCATCAACCGGGTGGCGGTCTACGGCGTGCCCGACGAAACCGTCGGCGATCAGATCATGGCGGCGGTCGTGCTCAACAAGGGCTGCGCGCTCGCTCCTGACGAGTTCGAATCGTTTCTTGCGGCCCAGCCCGATCTTTCGCCCAAAGCATGGCCGCGCTATGTCCGCACCGCCGCCGACCTGCCGACCACCGCGACGCACAAGGTGCTCAAGCGCGAGTTGGCCGGACAGGGTCCGACCGCCGGCGATGGTGAGCTGTGGGAGCGTGAGGCGCGCGGCACCCGCTACAGGATGCGTGACGTCCGGCCCTGCCAGTAGCGCTCGCGGATGCGCCGCTTGTAGAGCTTGCCGTTGGGGTCGCGAGGCAGCTCGTGATCGAAATCGACTGTGCGCGGACACTTGTAGGCGGCAAGGTGTGAGCGACAGTACTCGATCAGGTCGGCCTCGAGCTCGGGTCCTGCCTCGACGCCGTCGCACGGTTGCACGACGGCCTTGACCTCCTCGCCGAACTCGTCGTTGGGCACCCCGAACACCGCGGCGTCGACGAGCTTGGGGTGCATCACCAGAAGGTTCTCCGCCTCCTGCGGGTAGATGTTCACCCCGCCCGACACGATCATGAACGTCGACCGGTCCGTCAGGTACACGTAGCCGTCCTCGTCGCGGTAGCCCATGTCCCCCAGTGATCGCCACCCGCGGTCATTGGACACCGACGCGGTTTTCCCGGGGTCCTTGAAATACTCGAAGTCCGGCCCGCCTTCGAAGTAGAGCTCGCCGGACTGCCCGACGCCGAGTTCTTCGCCGTCGTCACCGACGACGTGCACGGGGCTGAACGGCTTGCCGATCGAACCGGGGTGGGCCAGCCACTCGTCGGGATCGATCGTCGACCCCGCGAAACCTTCTGTGCCCCCGTAGTACTCGTGGATGATGGGACCGAACCACGCCATCATCTGGTGCTTGACGTCCACCGGACACGGTGCGGCGGCGTGGATCACGCAGGTCAGGCTCGAAACGTCATAGGAGCGGCGCACCGCCTCGGGTAGCTTGAGCATCCGCACGAACATCGTCGGCACGAACTGCGCGTGTGTGACCCGGTGCGTCTCGATCAGGCGCAGGGTGTCCTCGGCGTCGAAGCGGCTCATCAGGATCGATGCCGCGCCAACGCGATTGACCGCCATCGTGTAGTTGACCCCTGCGGCGTGGTACAGCGGCGCTGGCGACAGGTAGACGCTCGCCTCCGTCATCCCGTAGCGCCTGCGCAGCGCCATCTCCAGCACCTTCTGCGCCCATGAGCCGTCACCGTCCGTCGGAAGTGGCCGCCGGACCGCTTTGGGTCGTCCGGTGGTGCCGGACGAGTAGAGCATCTCCGAGCCGTCGGACACCGGTGGCGGGTCACCGGCTGCGGCGAGCGCCTCCTCGTACGAGCGCTCCCCTCCCGCGCTGACGCGGATCTCACCGCCGGCTTCGACGAACACGGCCTTGGCTTCGGAGTCTTCGATGACGTAGGCGACCTCGTCCGCCGTGAAGTGCGTGTTGATCGCGCTGTAGTACAGCCCGGAAAGCTGGCAGCCCCAAGTGATTTCGAGGAACTCCTGCCGGTTCGGCAGCACCAGCGCGACGCCGTCGCCGCGCCGCAGCCCCGCATCGTGAAGCAGTGCAGCCACCCGTTGACTCCTGGCGTACAGCTCGCCGTACGAGACGATGCCGCCATCGGCCACGATCAGGGCTGGTGAGTCGGCGGCGTGGTCGGCGATGTTCACTGCAGACCTAGGTCGCCGCTGCGCCATCCTTGGACGCGGCGGCCTGCCGCTCCGCCATCTCAGACGGCAGGATCTTGTCCGCGAACACCCGCTGAATCAGGGCCTGCACGTCCGAGCTGAGCGACGCGAGCGCAACGAGGTCGTTGGAGCTCTGCCAGTGCACCCGCATGCCCATCAGTTCCCATGCCCGCTTCAGGTTTGCCTTCGTCGCAAGCAGTGTCGTCAGCGGGGCCTGGGCGATGTGGCGGGCGATGGCGTCGACGCGATCGTTGAGTTCGCCGAGCGGGACCACCTCGTTGACAAGCCCGACCTCCAATGCCTTCTGCGCGTCGATAACCTGCGCGGTGAACAGGTAATAGGCCGCGCGGCGCCAGTTCATGAAGACCCACGGCTCGATCGAGCACTCCCCCGAGGGCATCCCGAACCCCTGGAGCGGCGGATAGGAGAAGTAGGCATCGTCGGCCGCGATCACGATGTCGGTGATGAGCCCGTAGTGGGTGCCGCCGCCGACGCAGTAGCCGTTGATCGCGGCGATCGTCGGCTTGGAGAACTCCCACAGGTTCAGGATCGGCTTGACGAACAGATCGGTCTGCGGCTTCCACGGCGTGCCAGTGGCTTTGAAGCCCTCGACGAACTCCGGATAGTCCACCGAGTTGTTGCCGATCGCGTGACCGGAGCAGAAGCCCTTCCCGTTGGCCTTCAGGACAAGGACCTTGATGTCGTAGTCGCGGTCCGCGTCCCGCAGCGCGTCGTCGATCTCCTCGACCTGCTTCTGGTCCTGGGCATTGGCCTTCTCGGGCCAGTTGAGCGTGATTTTCGCGATGGGGCCTTGCTTTTCGAAAATGATCCGTTCGCGGGTCTCGTTAAGGTCCATTCCCTCTCCTATGACTCGATGACGCCGATCTCGACGCCGATGTCGTATGTGGTGCCGACTTCGCCGGTCCATTGGACGGTGCCCGTGGCGCCGGCCTCGATCTCCTGTTCCACCTTTTCCGTAGCGATCACGTAGATCGGTGTGCCCTCCTCGACGTGCTGGCCGTCCTGGACAAGCAACTCGACGAGCTCGGCTTCGGAGACGGCCACCGAGACCCGTGGGATACGAATGATGAAGTCAGCCATGCGCTCCCGCTTGGGCGAACGTTCGCTGCGCGGCCTCGACGATGCGGGTGGGCGACGGGTAGATCTGCGCCTCGAGCGCGGGGGCGGCCGGCGTCGGGACGAACCGCGCCCCGACGCGCTCGACGGGTGCGACGAGCTCGCCGAACAGTTCGGACTGCAGGATCGCGACGATTTCGGCACCTGGCCCTGCGAATTGGACCGCGTCGTGCACGACGACGGCCCGCCGCGTGCGGCGGACCGACTCGACGATCGTCTCAACGTCGAGGGGCACCAGCGTGCGCAGATCGACGACCTCGGCGCTCACCGCCTGCTCTTCCAGCGTGACCGCCGCCGCCAATGCGTCGTGCACGCTGCGGCCGTAGCTGATGAGCGTGACGTCGGTACCGGGCCGCTTGACGTCGGCCACACCAAGTGGGATCTTGAACCCGGGATCGGTTGGCACCGAACCTTTTCGGCCCTGCAGGCGAATCGTCTCGACGAACAGACAGGGATCCTCGTCGAAGATCGCCGACGTCAGCAGTCCCTTACCGTCTCGCGGTGTGGACGGAACGATGACCTTCATCCCGGGAATGTGCATGAACCACGCCTCGAGCGTCTGCGAATGCGTGGCGCCGGTGGCCAGCCCGCCGTACACCTGAGTGCGAACCGTGATCGGGGCCGTCGTCCGGCCAGCGGTCATGAAGCGCAGCTTGGCCGCGTTGTTGATCAGCTGGTCGGCGGCGATGCCGATGAAGTCCATGATCATGATCTCGGCGACCGGCAGCATGCCGTCGATCGCCGCGCCGATAGCAGCGCCGACGATCGCAGCTTCCGAGATCGGCGTGTCGAGCACCCGATCATGGCCGTACTTGGTCGACAACCCCGCGGTGGGACCCGATGCGCCAGGATCGGCGATGTCCTCGCCAAGCAGAAACACTCGCTCGTCGGCCGCCAGCGCGTGGTCGAGCGCGAGGTTCAGCGCCTCGCGCATCGTCATTTCCTTCTCGTCCATGTATTCCTCAGACCGGATACGCGATCGGCGTCGCGTACACGTCCTTGTCGAGTTCCTCGGCGGACGGGACGTCGGCGCTCATCACTGTTTTCAGGGCGATCTCGACCTCGGTCAGCGCTCCTTCGGCGATGCGGCTGAGCTCATCGTCGGAGCAGACTCCGGTGTCGATGAGGTGCTTGCGGAACCGCGGCACGGGGTCAGCGGCCATGGCGGCCTCCAGTTGATCCTTGGGGATGTACGGCATCCGGTCGCCGAAATAGTGGCCGCGGAACCGGAACGTCTCGCATTCGATGAAGGTGGGGCCGTCGCCGCGGCGCGCCCTTGCCACCGCCTCGTCGAGCACCGCCGCAACGGCCAGCGGATCGTTGCCGTCGACGCGAACTCCAGGCATGCCGTAGCCGGCGGCGCGCTCGGCGACGTGCTCGAGTTTCATCGTGTCCGTCGTCGGCGTCATCTCGGCGTACATGTTGTTCTGGCACACGAAGACGACCGGCAGATCCCACAGCGCGGCCATGTTGGCCGCCTCGTGGAAGGACCCGGTGTTGGTGGCGCCGTCGCCGAAGCTGACCACCGTGACGCGATCGATCCCCTTGCGTTTGGCCGACATCGCCAGCCCGACAGCGACCGGCGGCCCTGCGCCGACGATCCCGGTCGACAGCATGACGCCCTTGTCGGGGTTGGCGATGTGCATGGTGCCGCCCTTGCCGCGGGCGGCGCCGACGGTGCGGCCCATCATCTCCCCATAAATCTCTTCCAGCGGAACGCCTTTGCCGATCAGATCGTGCAAGCCGCGATAGGTCGTCACCAGCTGGTCGTCAACGCGCAGTGAGACGCCCATCGCGGCGGCGATGGCCTCCTGACCGCGAGACGGCCAGTACACGCACATGAACTCACCGGTGCTGATGCCCTTGGACAGCCGGTCGTCGGCCGCCTTCATCAACACCATCAGCGCGTAGATGCGCCGCTGGACCTCTGCCGAAGGCGTCACGGCCCGAGCGATCCGATCTCGCGGAACACGTGCGGAATGGGCTTGGGGTCCATGGCGATGTTGTCGAGGCCCGTCAGCGCCAGTCCGCCCATCTGCCGCGCTGCCGCGTCGAGGTCGTCGCAGTCGAGCTCGTAGATCGCGACGAAGGGACCATCGCCGCTTGTCGGTGCGAACCGGCGGGCCGAGACGATCCCATCCACCGACAGGATCTGCTCCAGATGCGTGTCGTTGTACCACTTGTGGTACTCGGCCTCCCTGTCCGGCGACGCCGGCATGGTCTCTACGTAGATGATTCCCTTGGGCATGTCACTTCTCCTCTTGGCGCCCTACGGCCCCGACCACGGCTTGATCTTCAGGAAGCCCCCCGCATCGACCCGCAGTTGCTGGCCGGTGACGTAGCGCGCAGCGTCGCTGGCCAGGAACAGCACGGCTTCGCTGATGTCCTCGGGTTCGACGTACGGGATCGGCATGCCCTGGATCACCGGGAACACCAGCTCGGCATCCTCACGGGTGGGATTGGGCAGGTCCGGCCGGAACGCCTTGTACATCGGCGGGCTGTGCAGCATGTCGGTGTTGACGTTCGTCGGGTGGACCGCGTTCACCCGGATCTGCTCGGGCGCAAGGGTTCTGGCGAGGTCGTTGACGTAGTGCGCGACGACCTGTTTGGCGAACGCGTACCCCGCCCCGCCGGGTCCGCCGTCCATGCCGCTGGTGTTGACCGCCGTCGCCATGAAGGCCGCCACCGAACCCGTCGCGATGATCGACGCACCCGCGTGCAGGTGCTTCATGCTGGCGTGGATGAGATTCATGACGCCGACGAGGTCCACGTCGACCGCATCGACGAACGCCTGTGGCGGAAGGCCCGCGCTCATCGGGCAGATGCCGGCATTGGCGACCACGATGTCGAGCTGGCCGAGCTCGGCCACCCCGCGGTCGATCGCGGCTGACAGCGCCGCACGGTCGCGGACGTCGGCGATCTCGGTGATCGCGCGCTGGCCTTCCTTCTCCACCAGCCGCGCTGTCTCGTCGAGATCCTCGGGACGCGCAAGCGGGTACTCGTTGGTCTCGATGTCCGCGCACAAGTCCACGGCGATGATGTCGGCGCCTTCCGCGGCGAGCATCCGCGCGTGCGAACGCCCCTGACCGCGTGCCGCGCCGCTGATCAGCGCTACCTTGCCCGATACCCTGCCCATGGCCGGCCCCTTCTCACACCGTCAACACACACGACCCGCACTGGGGCCCGAAACCGTTAGCGACCACCGCGACCTGCGCATCGGGAACCTGACGCGGCCCACACTCACCGCGCAGCTGCGCCACACCCTCTGCCAGAAAGCCCAGCCCGTGCAGCCGCCCCTCCGCGAGCTGGCCGCCACTGGTGTTCAGCGGTAGCGAACCGCCGGGGCCAATGGTCGCGCCGCCGTCCACCCAGTCGCCGAACTCCCCTACGCCGCACAGGCCCATCGCCTCCACCCACGCCATCGCGATGTGGGTGAAGCCGTCGTAGAGCTCGGCGACGTCCACATCGACAGGGGTGACCGACGAGCGCTTCCACATAGTGGAAGCGCACTGCTGGGTGCCGCCGAAAAGGAAGTCGTCGCTGTAGGTGAAGTCGGGCTTCCACCCCATTCCCATCGCGATCGAGTCGATCCATACGGGCCGTTTCGGCGCGTCGGCCGCCCGCTCTGCGGTGGTGATGACAACGGCGCATGCACCGGTCACCGGGTAGTCGCAGTCGTGCAGCCGAAGCGGTTCGGAGACGAATCGGGAGTTGTAGTAGTCGTCCATGGTCAACATGTCGCGCATGACGGCGCGTTCGTTGAGCGAGGACCAGGCCCGTCCGTTCAACGAAATCCGGGCGTAGGCCTCTTCTTTCGTGCCGAGAGTTTCCATCCGGCGCTGCTTCTTCATGCCCATGATCGGGATGATCCCGCCGGCGACTCCGTAGGGAAACTCCCACTGCCACGGACCCGACGCCTTGGGCAGAGCGCGTCCGCTCATCTGGCCCCATTCGCGCGTCACCGACCGCACGCACAGCGCCACCTCGCATGCACCGGACACCACCGCCATGTGCGCGCCGAGCGCGGCGGCCAGACCGGACGGCCCGCGCGGTGTGTAGTCGCTGTATACCGAGATGTTGTCGATCCCGACCATCCGGGCAATATCCATGGCCTGCTCGTCGCCGGCGTATTCGAACACCGCGTCGACGTCGCTGACGGCCAGACCGGCGTCGGCGATCGCGGCTCGGGAGGCCTCAACGGCCAGCGGCCGCCCGTCAATGCCCTTATCCCGCAGGATCTTCGAGTAGCCGACACCTACCACGGCTGACCGCTGAACCATTCAGTGACCGCCCACGAAGTTGTGAACCAACATTGCAGCTAACTCTAACCCCTAGATTGGCTATACTACCTAAAATAGAAAAGAAACCAATCGGCCCGATCCTGACAGGACACCGTGGACTTCTCTTACCCGGCGGAGGTGGAACAGTTCCGCAAGGAACTGCGGGCGTGGTTGGCCGCGAACCTGACCGATGAGGTGAAGGCCGCCGGGCGCCACCGGGGCCGCGACCCGCTGGCGTTCGAGACGCTTCGCGCATGGGACGCGACTTTGGCCGACGCGGGATGGGGGGCGGTCTCCTGGCCTGCAGAGTACGGTGGTCGCGGCGCAACCGTGCTCGAGCAGCTCGCGTACGCGGAGGAAACCACTCGTGCGCGAGCGCCAATGCCGCTCAACGTGATCGGCATCAACAACATCGCGCCGGCCATCATGCAGTACGGCACCGCCGAGCAGCAGCGCGGCCTACTGCCCCGGATGGTGCGCGCGGACGACATCTGGTGTCAGGGCATGTCCGAGCCGGAGGCGGGATCCGACCTCGCGTCGCTGCGGACCCGCGCGGTGCGCGATGGGGCGCAGTTCGTGGTCAACGGGCAGAAGATCTGGACCTCGCTCGGACACCACGCCGACTGGTGCCAGCTGTATGTGCGGACCGACCCCGACGGGCCCAAGCACAAGGGCATCTCGTGCCTGATCGTCGACATGACGTTGCCCGGCATCGAGGTACGGCCGCTGGTCGCGCTCAATGGGGAAGCGGATTTCGCCGAGGTGTTCTTCGACGACGTGCGGGTGCCCGACGACGCGGTGCTTGGCCCGCTGAACGGCGGGTGGGGGGTCGCCACCACCACCCTGAGCCACGAGCGGGCCGGGGCCGCGCGCCTCTACGCGCAGATGCAGGTGCAGTTGGAGGACCTGGTGGCCGATCTAGCCGACCATCAGGTCGACGGCCGCCCGGTGCTTGAGGATCCGGCGACATTGCGGCGGCTTGGCGAGGTCGAGGTGCGCATCTGCTACCTCGAGCTGTTGTGCAAGCGATCGATCTCGGCGACGCTGCACGGCGGTGACGCGCTCGGCTCGGCGAGCCTGGCCAAGAGCGTGTGGGCCGAGACGGGGCAGCAGCTTGCCGAGTTGGCGTTCGACCTGCTCGGCCCGCGGTGCGTGAAGGATCGATGGACCGACCGCAGGCTGTCCTCACGCGCGCTCACCATCGCAGGCGGCACCACCCAGGTCAACAAGGGCGTGACCGCAGTGCGAGTGTTAGGTCTGCCGCGCCGATGAACCTCGAGCTGACCGACGAGCAGGTGGCGCTTCGTGAGACGGTGCGCCGCTATCTGTCCGAAAAGGCAAGTGTGTCAGCGCATGTGCGGCCGATGCTGGACAGTCCGTCCGGGACGACCGGCGAGATCTGGCATGGCCTGGCCGCGCTCGGAGCCGTGGGCGTTCTGGTTCCCGAGGCGTTCGGCGGCGCGGGCATGACGATGGTCGACGCCGGTGTGGTGGCCGAGGAACTCGGCAGCGCCCTGCACCCGGGGCCATGGTTGTCCAGCGCGGTGGCGGCGACGCGCGCGCTCACGCGGACCGGCGCCGATGCCGCCGAACTGCTGACAGGCATCGCCGACGGTTCGACGATCGCCACCGTGGGCCCGCTCGGCGGCACCCGCCCAGTCGCGGTGGACACAGGCGACGACGTGGTGCTGCGCGGTGAGGTCGCTGCGCTGCCGGACGCCGCCGCGGCCGACGTGCTGCTGATCCTCGCCGACGGTGACAAGGGAACGGGATTGTTCGCCGTCGACGCCGCGACGGTGGCCGCGACGCCGCGGGAGCATGTCGACCCGACGCGCAAACTGTTCGATGTAGTGCTGGACGATGCGCCTGCGCGGCGCCTCGCTTCGGCATCGGCGGCGGTCATCGAGGCGGTCGTCGACGATGTGCTGACCGTGTACGCCGCCGATGCTGTCGGCACCGCGCAGGCGGTGATGAACCTCGCCATCGAATACGCCAAGGCGCGAAGGCAATTCGACCAGCCCATCGGGAGCTTTCAGGCCGTCCAGCACCTGTGCGTCGACATGTACGAGACGGTCGAGCTGGCACGCAGTGGCGTCATGCACGCGCTGTGGGCGGCGGACGCGGCGGATGCGGCCGAACACCATCTGGCCGCGGCGCGCGCCAAGTCGTTCGCGGGACGGCTGGCAGGTGTCGGCGACATCGCGATCCAAGTCTTCGGCGGCATCGGTTACACCTGGGAGCACGATGCCCACCTCTATCTCAAGCGCCTGCTTGGCTGGAGCGCTTTCCTCGGCGGGTCCGACCGGTATCTCGAAGAGGTTGGCGCGCTGCTTGCGACCGGTGGGGATCGAAAGGACGTGCAATGACGGGAATTCTGCATGGCGTGCGGGTCGTCGAGCTGGCTTCGTGGACGTATGTGCCGTCGGCCGGTGCGGCACTGGCGGATTGGGGTGCCGATGTCATCAAAGTGGAGGACGTCAAGGGCGGTGATCCTGGCCGAGCGCTCGTCATCGGCGGTTTCACCAAGGACGCGGCGCGGGCGCACGTCGATTTCATCCTCGAGATCGGCAATCGCGGTAAGCGCAGCATCGCCATCGACATCAAGTCCGACACCGGCCGCGAGTACTTCGGTCGCCTGCTGGCCACCGCGGACGTGTTCCTGACCAATTGGCTGCCTGCGCCGCTGGAGCGCGCCCGGCTGACGGTCGACGACGTCCGCTCGTTCAATCCGAACATCATCATCGCCCGCGGCACGGGCACCGGAGTTCGCGGGCCCGACCGTGACAAGGGCGGATTCGACGCGGCCACCTACCTGTCGAGGGGCGGGGTGTCGTACACCATGACGCCGTTCGGCACCGAGACGCCTGCGGTCCAGGGGCCAGGGTTCGGCGATCTGCAGGGCGGGATCACGCTCGCGGGTGGCGTGTGCGCCGCACTGTTCCATCGGGAGCGCACGGGTGAGCCGTCGATCGTCGATTCATCGCTTCTGGCTCAAGCGATGTGGACCATCGCCCCGTCCATCGCGGTCGCCGATCTCTTCGACATCGACGGCATCCCTGGCGCTCCGCCGGGCCTCGCGATCAACCCACTTGTCAACCGCTACAAGACGCGCGACGGCCGATGGCTCCAGATGGTTTTCCTGCAGCCGGATCGGTTCTGGGCCGGTTTCTGTGAGCGGATCGGCCTTCCGGAGCTGGCAACCGACGAGCGGTTCGTGCCGTCGAGCAATCTGATCGCCAATGCCACCGAGGCGTGCGGACTGGTCGGCGAGCGGCTTGCGAGCGAGGACCTCGAACATTGGCGCAAGGTGCTTGCCGACGAGCCGGGCGTATGGGCCGCGCTGGCGACTCCGAAGGAAACCCTGAACGATCCGCAGGTGCGGCCGAACGGATATGTCGTCAGCAACGTCGACGATCAAGGCAACGAATACCAAATCGTCGCGGCGCCAGTGCAATTCAACGAGACCCCGCCGACGGCCGCGCGTGCTCCCGAACACGGTCAGCACACCGAGGAGATCCTGCTGGAACTCGACCTCGATTGGGATGACATCTCGGCGGCCAAGGACAGCGGCGCGATCCTCTAGGAGAGGCGACCAACATGGAGCGACGCACCCTCGAATCCGTGATCTACGAACGTGAACCGCCGATCGCGCGGATCATCCTCAACCGCCCCGACAAGGCCAACACCAAAGATGCGACTCTGGTGCAGGAAGTCGACGCCTGCCTGCACGAGGCCGACCGCGACAAAGAGATCAAGGTCGTCATCCTCAAGGCCAACGGCAAGGGCTTCTGCGGCGGGCACGTGGCCCGGTGGGGTCCCGACGAGAACCCGTACCCGGACTTCGGCGACACGTTCGAGGACCTCTACAAGGGCACCGCGGACCTGTTTCTGTGGCCGACGCTGTACCTGTGGGAGTTTCCGAAGCCGACCATCTCGCAGATCCACGGATACTGCATGGGCGGCGGGATCTACCTGGGCCTGCTCACCGATTTCTGCGTCGCATCCGAGGACGCGCACTTTCAGATGCCGCTCGCGCAGAGCCTCGGCGAACCAGGCGGTCACACGATGATCGAGCCATGGCTGCTGATGAACTGGCATCGCACCATGGACTGGCTGTTGCTGGCGCCGACACTGTCGGCGCAGGAGGCACTCGAGTGGGGGCTGCTCAACAAGGTCGTTGCGCGCGACGACCTCGAGGAAACGGTCGAGGAGATGGCCCGCAAGATCGGCCAGATCCCGTTGACCACCTTGATGGCGGTGAAGAGCAACGTCAAGCGGGCGTACGAGCTGATGGGGATGCGGGTGCACCTGCAGGTCAGTCACATCCTGACGAACATGGTCGGGGCGGCTTCAGACGTTCAGGCCCGGCGGGCCGAGCTCATGCAATCCGGCCTGAAGCCAAGAGATTTCGTCGAGGGCGGGGAACCTTCCTAGCTGCCGGCGGCGTGGCGCGCGGCGACGTAGCCGAACACCATCGTGTAGGCGATGCTGCCGCCCGCACCCAGATAGTTGCGGCCCATCACCGTCGCGGTGATATTGCCTGTCGCATAAAGCCCTTCGATCACCGAGTCATTCTCATCGAGGACCTGCGCGTGCTCGTCGGTGATCACTCCCCCACACGTGCCGACGTCGGCAGGGAACACCCGGGCGGCGTAGAACGGCGCACGATCGACCGGCCCCAGCGCGGCGTTGGGTTTATGCCCAGGATCGCCGAGGCAGACGTTGTACGCCGACTGGCCGCGCCCGAAATCGGGATCAAGGCCCTTGGCCGCGAACTCGTTGAAGCGGCCGACGGTCTGCTCCAAAGCTTGCGCGGGGACGTCGATCTGGCGTGCCAGCTCGGCGATACTGTAACCCCGCACGATGGCGCCCGTCTCGATCACCGCTTCCGGCAGCCGACGCTTCTGCAGCGGATTCGCGCCCGACACGTAGCGCCGGACATAGCCCTCGTCGAACACCTGCCAGCACGGCACCGCTTTGTTGGCGTACATCGCCTTGCCGACTTCGACATAGGAGTTCGACTCGTTGCAGAATCGCTTGCCTGTCCCGTCGACATAGATGGCCCCTGGTCGCTGCCGCGCCTGGCCGACGGCACGGGCGCGGGGGTCGGCGACGAAAACCGATGGGAGCCACCAGGCCTCATCCAGAAGATCTGTCTGAGCACCTAGCCGAATCGCCGTCTGAAGCACTTCACCGGTGTCGCCGGCGTTCGAGAGCGACCACTTGCCTTCGTTGGGCTGGTCTCCGCTGTACTGGCGGCGCATCTCGGCGTTGCGGCTGAAACCGCCCGCGGCGAGCAACACGCCTTTGCGGGCTTCGACGTTCAGCGCAGTGCCGTCTCGGGTCACTCGGGCACCGATCACCTTGCCGTCCTCGACAATCAGATCGTCCATCGAGGTGTTCGTCCAGATGGGCGGCTCGCCGGCCAAGTCGATCAGCACCTTGAGCATCTGACCGATGAGTGAGGCGCCGTTGGTGAGGACGTCGCGGCCACGGAGGCGCGCCGCGCGGGTGCGCAGGAACACGCGCATGGCCACGGCGAACGCTCGCGGCGAGCGGTTGAAATACTGCACCGAGCGCAGTTCGCTGGTCATCACCACGAAGCCGCGGTTCCAATTCTTGTCCATCCGCTGGAGTTTGGCGCTCCAGTCCCCTAGCGGCGCCGCATCGTACGGGATTCCCTCGACCGAACGTCCGGCTGCGTTGCCGCCCTTGTGATTCGGGTAGTAGTCGGTGTACCCGGGACATCGCACAAGACGGACGCCCTTGCCGACGAGAAAGTCGATCATCTCGTAACCGGCAGTGAGGAACATGTCGCGGCGCTCCGGCGAAGAAGCCGCACCGATGTCGCCGACGACGTCGTCGAAGTACGCCAGACCATCCTCGTGTGAATCGGGTATGCCGTCGGCGACCATCAGCGGGTTGTTCGGCAGCCAGACCATGCCGCCCGACATTCCCGTGGCCCCGCCGACCAGGCCCTGCTTCTCGACGACCAGCGGCTCGATTCCCGAGTCGAGGGCCGCCAGCGCAGCGGCCATTCCGCCGCCGCCGCTCCCTGCGATGAGAAGATCGACGGACTTGTCCCACTTCACCATGTCGGAGTCTTTTCTGAAAGGCCGAGATCGGCGACGGGCACGTCGATGGTGGTGTTCGTCTTCTGAATCGCGGGCACGAGTCGCTCATTGGGCAGGCCGGCAAGGAATCCGTCGATGACGCGCTCGAAGTTCGAGATGAGCCCTTCGATTTGATTCGAGAGCCGCATGTACTCGAAACCCTTGGCGTGCAACCCCTTCTGCTGACGCGGCAGATTCGAGAAATCCTGGGCAGGAATCATCGGCCAACTCGGGTCGTCGGGTGCCAGCGGCTCGGGCGGGGTGGGCTTCCCAGGTGATTGATCATTCGGGTAGCGGGTCAGCGACCACACCTCGAACAGCGTTTCTTCGGGACCAAGCGGGCGGATTCGGTACGACGAGGCGCTGCTGTATTGCGGCAGGATGAAGTAGTGCGGGAAGCAGAAACCGATCGGATCGATGACGCGGCGACGGTCGAGGTCGTTCAGGTCGGGGAAGTCGCAACCGCGCCCGCGGTGCCATTTCGTCACTGCGTCGTTGACCGCGCCGCGCCAGCCCGCCATCGCCTCGGCAGGGTCATCCGGCAACGAGATGTCCTGCAACCCTTCGGCGATCATGATGTCGTTTTCGTGGGTCATCCCTCCCATGCCCGATCCGAGCGTGCGCATGAAGTACAGGCTGGCCTGAACCACCGGATGCACTGTCGGTGAGTCCGGGCTGAATGCCGACGGCAGCAGTTGCGGGTGGGTTTGCGGGACGTGGTAGCCCTCCATGAAGGCTGCCGTCGCCAGCTTCCAGTTCACCGGAAGACGGCACGACTTCCACCACTCCGTCCGCAGCGCAGCCACATTCCACTCGTCGTGCTTGGAGGCGAACGGCTCGATGCAGTCCCGCAACGGGGGCCCGTCGTCGTCGAGATTGATCCACGCACACCCGCCCCACAATTCGCACTTCACTGGGACGAGGCTCAGATCGTCTGTGCACAGGTTGCTTTCGTCGAACGCCGCGGAGCGCAGCACAAACGTGTTCTTGCCGTCGATGCCCCAGCACCAGCCGTGGAACGGACAGACGAAGCTGCGGCGGGTCCCGTGGCCCTCAACAAGCTTCATGCCGCGATGGCGGCACGAGTTGTAGTAGGCGCGGACTTGATCGGTTCCGCGTCATCGAGACGCACGACGATGATCGACTGGTCGAGGATCTCGTACTCCACGAAGTCGCCGGCCTTGGGGATCTCCTCGAGCCGGCACGCCATCTGCCATACGCGCGGCCAGAACCGCTCCGCCTCGGCCGCGTAGAAGTCGGCGTCGTAGTAGCGCTGCTTCGGGATGCGGTCCACGTGCTGGACCGCCAATGGCACCGGAAGCGGCGTCCAGTCGATATCGGTCAATCTGCTAACCGTTCTGCCTCGGCGGTGAGGGATCTATAGTCGGCGAACGATTGCCTATCTTAGCAAAAATAGCAATATCGACGGGGCGCTTTGACCGCCGCCCGCGGGCTAGACCTGGCCCAGCGGACGGCACAAATTAGACAGCGGGTTCCAGTACTCGCCCGGTGCGCACGCCAGCGGCACCGAGTTCTTGCAACTGTTGCTGCCCGGATCCCACCACTGTCCCGGCGGGCAATTCAGGGGCTGCGCCGAGCTGGTACCCGACATCGCGATCGACATCGCAGCGATCGGGGCCGCTGCTGCCGCCATAACCATCGAACGACGAATGATCTTGTTCATGCGCCAAGCTTGCCCCAATACCGACCGTCTCAAACAGTGCTTTTCGTCAGGTCACGACGATCCTCAACCGCTCCCACCCGCGAACGGTCGACGTCGGCGCCAGCTGCGCGCTGCCGTAGTCGATGTCCCAATGCGGCCAGCGATTGAGCAGTTCATCGAGGGCGACCCGCCCCTCGAGCCGGGCAAGGTTCGCGCCGAGGCAGTAGTGCAGGCCCTTGCCGAAGGTCAGGTGGCTGATGTTGTCCCTACCGATGTCGAAAGTGTCGGGGTCGGTGTATCGGCGCGGGTCCCGGTTGGCCGCTCCGAACAGCAGCAACATCGCACTGCCCGCGGGCACCGTCACTCCGTAGCAGTCGAAGTCCCTGGCGAGGTAACGGGCGACGTGCGGACCCGTCGGCTCGAATCGCAGCGTTTCATCGACCGCACGCAACAGCAGCGACCTGTCCTCGACCACCTGGCGGCGCTGATCAGGGTGTTCGGCGAGCACCTTGGCGAGCCACCCGATGAGCCGCCCTGTGGTTTCGTTCCCTGCCCCGGCGACCACCTGCGTGTAGTGCAGCACCTCTTTGCGCGTCAGCTTGCGTATTTGGCCGAGCTCGTCGGTGAACTCGACGTTCAGCAGTGCGGTCATCAGGTCGTCGGACGGGTTCCTTGAGCGCCATTCGACGTAGTCGGCGTATACCCGGCCGTCGGCGATGGCGTCGGGGGTGACCACCTTCATCGGTGCGCCGGGTTTGGTGCGCAGGCTCGCGTCGTTGGCATCGCGCACCGAGACCTGTTCAGACTCGGGAATGCCGAGCAGCATGCCGATGACGCGCATCGGCATCATCGAGGCGAGCTCGGCGATGATGTCGAACCCGTCCGAACCCACGTGCGGGTCTAGGCAATTGACGCAGAATCGCCGGATCTGATCTTCGATCTCGGCCATCCGGCGCGGGGTGAACACCCTGGACATCAACCCGCGCAGCATCGTGTGGGTGGGCGGATCCTCGAACATCATCACGCCTTTGGGCATGTCGAAGTCCGAATTGACGAGTTCGAGGATGTCGCTGCGGCTGTTGGAGAAGGTCTCCCAGTCCGACAGCGCCTTCTCGACGTCGGCGTGCCGCGACAGCGCCCAGAAGCCGTGGCGCTCGTTGTGGTAGATCGGTGCTTCCTCGCGTAGCCGCGCATAGGTCGGATACGGATTCGCGGTGATGTCGACGTCGTACGGGTCGTAGTACACGGGGCTCGCGATCGTCATAACTACCCGCTAGTTCTCTCAGTGCTTGTTGAGCGATCGCTCAGCATTGCGCTCGGGAAATGTCTAGCAGCACCGTTGACGGCCGTCAAGGGTCGCCGGGAGATGCCGTCAGCGAGCCCGGGACGGGCCAGGTGGTGACCCAGGTCGCACAGGTCACAAGGTAGTGAGCAGCCCCACGATCACTTGAGCTAATCTATGGCAGGTGAGAACTTATACGGGCTAAGTTACGGTTGGCTGAACGCAGCGACGAGCACACGACTAGAGGGCGCATACATATGGGTGGCAGAGGTCGGGGGAGATTCTCGCAGTGATCAGCATCGCCAAGCGCATATGGATTCCCCTGCTCATCGTCATCGTGGTGGCCATCGCTGGATTCACTGTCGCGCGGATTCGGACCTTCTTCGGCGCGGAGGGCATCATCACCACGCCGAAGGTCTTCGCTGACGATCCCGAACCGTTCGATCCCAAGGTCGTGAAGTACGAGATCTTCGGCACGGGCACCTACGCCAACATCAACTACCTTGATCTTGACGCGAAGCCCCAACGTCTTGACGGCGCCGCGATCCCGTGGTCGTTGACGCTGCAGACCACCGCTCCGTCCGCGGCGCCCAACATCGTCGCTCAGGGTGACGGCAGTTCCGTAACTTGTCGCATCACCGTCGATGACGAAGTGAAGGACGAGAGGACCGCAACCGGCGTGAACGCCCTGACCTACTGCTTCGTGAAGTCGGCATGAGCGCGCCGACCCACGACGCGCCGACAGACGCCTTCCCGCCAGCACGGCACGCCGCTCGCTCGTTCATTCCGCGGACCATCCGCACACTCGCGATACCGATCATCATCGCCTGGGTAGTTCTGATCGGCGTCCTCAATACCGTTGTGCCGCAGCTGGAAACAGTCGGGCAGATGCGCGCGGTTTCGATGAGCCCGGATGACGCGCCGTCGATGATCGCGATGAAGCGCGTCGGCCAGGTATTCCAGGAATCCGATTCCGACAGCGCAGCCATGATCGTGCTCGAGGGCCAGGAACCACTCGGCGACGCAGCCCACAAGTTCTACGACGAGATGGTCGCCAAGCTCGAAGCCGACACCAAGCACGTCCAGCACGTCCAGGACTTCTGGAGCGACCCACTGACCGCATCGGGCTCACAGAGCAACGACGGCAAGGCGGCGTACGTCCAGGTGTACCTGGCAGGCAACCAGGGCGAGTCGCTGGCCAACGAGTCGGTGGAATCCGTCCGGAAGATGATCGACGAGCTACAGCCGCCGCCTGGGGTGACGGCCTATGTCACCGGGCCTGCGGCCCTGATGGCCGATCAGCACATCGCAGGCGACAACAGCATGCGGACGATCGAATTCGTCACCTTCAGCGTGATCATCATCATGCTCTTGCTCGTCTACCGCTCGATCGTCACGGTGGTGCTGACCATCGTGATGGTCGTGCTGCAGTTGGCCGCGGCCCGCGGCGTGGTGGCATTCCTCGGGTACCACGAGATCATCGGACTCTCGACCTTCGCGACCAACCTTCTGGTGACCTTGGCTATCGCTGCCGCAACCGATTACGCGATATTCCTGACGGGCCGATATCAGGAGGCCCGAGGTCTCGGTGAGGATCGAGAATCCGCGTACTACACGATGTTCCACGGAACGGCGCACGTGGTGTTGGGCTCGGGCCTCACCATCGCCGGCGCCACCTTCTGCCTCAGTTTCACCAGGCTTCCCTACTTCCAGACGCTTGGTGTCCCGCTAGCCATCGGCATGGTCGTCGGCGTGGTCGCCGCACTCACGCTGGGCCCCGCGATCATCACGGTGGCCACTCGGTTCGGCAAGACGCTCGAACCCAAGCGCCAGATGCGGGTGCGCGGATGGCGCAAGATCGGCGCCGCGGTGGTTCGCTGGCCAGCCGCCATCCTGGTCGCCACTATCGCGCTGTCGTTGGTCGGCCTTCTGACGTTGCCCGGCTACAAGACCAGTTACAACGACCGCCTGTACATGCCCCAGGACATACCGGCCAACGAGGGATATGCGGCCGCGGATCGGCATTTCTCGCAGGCCAGGATGAACCCGGAACTGTTGTTGATCGAGAGCGATCACGACCTGCGCAACTCCGCCGACTTCTTGGTCATCGACAAGATCGCCAAGGCCGTGTTCAGGGTGCCAGGAATCTCACGCGTGCAGGCGATCACGAGGCCCGACGGCAAGCCGATCGAGCACACCTCGATCCCGTTCCAGATCAGCATGCAGGGCACCACCCAGAAGATGACCGAGAAGTACAACCAGGACCTCACGGCCAACATGCTCAAGCAGGCCAACGACATGCAGACGACCATCGACAGCATGGAGAAGATGTCCTCGTTGACCGCGCAGATGGCGGCGGTCACTCACTCGATGGTCGGCAAGATGAAGGACATGACCGTCGATGTGGCCGAATTACGGGACCACATCGCTGATTTCGACGACTTCTTCCGTCCGATCCGCAACTACTTCTATTGGGAACCGAAGTGCTTTAACATCCCGATCTGCTTTGCGTTTCGGTCGGTTTTCGACACCCTCGACGGTATCGACACGATGACCGACGACATCCAGCAACTGCTGCCGGATATGGAGCGCCTGGACTCACTCATGCCTCAGATGGTCGCGCTGATGCCCGAGATGATCTCGACCATGAAGACCATGAAATCCATGATGCTCAACATGTATTCGACGCAAAAGGGCATGCAGGACCAGATGTCGGCGATGCAGGAGGACTCCAGCGCCATGGGCGAGGCGTTCGACGCCTCGATGAACGACGACTCGTTCTACCTGCCACCCGAAGTCTTCGACAACGAAGATTTCAAGCGCGGCTTGAAGAACTTCGTCTCGCCGGACGGCAAGTCGGTGCGCTTCATCATCAGCCACGACGGTGATCCGTTGACTGAAGAGGGCATCGAGAAGATCGAGGACATCAAGCAGGCAGCCAAGGAAGCCATCAAGGGCACACCCCTGGAAGGGTCGAAGGTCTACCTCGCGGGATCGGCCGCAACTTTCAAGGACATGGCCGACGGCAACATCTATGACCTGTTGATCGCGGCTATCGCCTCGCTCTGCCTGATTTTCATCATCATGTTGATCATCACCAGAAGTGTGGTCGCGTCCGCGGTGATCGTCGGCACGGTCGTGTTGAGTCTCGGCGCCTCGTTCGGCCTTTCGGTGTTGTTCTGGCAGCACATCCTCGGCATCGAGCTGCACTGGATGGTGATGGCGATGTCGGTCATCATCCTGTTGGCGGTGGGCGCCGACTACAACCTGCTGTTGGTGTCCCGGCTCAAAGAAGAGATACATGCCGGCATCAACACCGGGATCATTCGCGCGATGGGTGGCAGTGGCTCGGTGGTGACGGCCGCCGGGCTGGTGTTCGCGTTCACCATGATGTCGATGTCGGTCAGCGACCTGACCGTCATCGGGCAGGTCGGCACGACCATCGGCCTTGGTCTGCTGTTCGACACCCTGGTGGTCCGGGCATTCATGACGCCAGCTATCGCGGCGTTGATGGGCAAGTGGTTCTGGTGGCCGCAACGAGTACGTGCCAGGCCCGTCCCTGCCCCGTGGCCCAAACCCGCACGGTTGCAGACGGATCCGGCAGAAGGAGTACACCCATGAAGCGGACATTGATCGGAACTGCGCTTGTCGCAGCGGGGTTGGTGTTGGCGGCGCCTGCGCACGCCGATGTGGATACCGATTTCAACAACGAGTTGCACATCTACGGCATCTACAACGGCAAGGACTACAACGCGTGGATCGGCAAGCTCGCCTGTAAGCGGATCAACAACGGTCTGGACAACGACGCCAACAAGGCCGCGGTGTTCGTGCACCGGAATCTGGCCAAGGACACCACCACCGAGCAGGCCTATCAGTTCCTTGGCGCCGCGCTGCGCAGCTACTGCCCCGACAAGATGCCGATTCTGGACCAAGCCGCGCAACAGTAAAGAGGACAACGTGTTACGCAAAGCAAGCATGGCGATGGCCGTGGCAGGGTGTGCGGCGATGCTCTTTCCCGCGGTTGCGTCCGCCGACGCCACCGACGACTACCCGATCCCCAACCGGATCCTGAAGACCACCTGCACCGTCGATCAGTACATGGCCGCGGTGCGCGACACCGACCCGGTCTATTACGAGCGGTACATGACCGACTACAAGAACCGGCCCGCCGATGTGCAGCAGAGCGCGCGCGACCGGATCTACTGGTTCTTCTCACTGGATTACGCGGCGCGCCGTCAGTATTCGGAGAACACCGCGACCAACGTGTACTACGAGCAGGTGGCCACCCGCTGGGGCAACTGGGCCAAGCTGTTCTTCAACAACAAGGGCGTTGCCGCGCACGGCACCGACATCTGCGCGGGCTACCCGCCCAACGACCCCGGCGTCTGGACCTGGTAGCGAACCGTCAGGGCAGCGCGCCGAAGAACGGGCTCAATACGGACGGAGCCTGGTTCGGCGGTGGCGGTGGTGGTGGCGCAGGAGGCAGCGCCTCCGGGCCTGGCGCAACCGCCGCCGCGACGACCGGTTCCGGCACGACTGCAACGGGCGCCGGCGGTGCCTCCGGTTCGTTGACGACGGCGACCTGCTCCACGATTTCAGGGCTGGCGGGCACGTCCTCGATCACCTCCACTTCGGGCACCGGGATCGGCGGGGCCAGTGGAGGTTCAGCGACCAGCGGATGAACCGGTGGCGGCGGTGCGGTGGGTAGCGGAATGCGGTACGCACTGGCCGGTGGCGCGGACACGGGTGCGCGCGTGGGAGTTGATACGGCGGCCCCCGCTGGGCTATCCGTCGGCGAGGGGTATTCCTCGGCGAGAAGTCGAGGAAGCACGGCGAGGAAGCCAATCGCGACAACCACCAGAGCGCCCGTAGCGATAGTCGCGATCATCCGGGTGTGCGACGAGATCCAGGATGTGCCGCGTGGCGCCTTGGCCTTGCCGGGAATCTCGTCGTCTTCCACCTCGGGTTCGACGACGCTGGTGGCTACGGTGTCAATGGCAAGGGCCAGCGCGGCGCCGCGGGCCAGCACGAGCTGAGCTTCTGCGGTGCTGATGACGGGCATGGGCAGGGCCTCGTCCAGCGGGTCGGTGAGCTGGTCGCGGTCACTGCGCGAGCCGAGCAGGAGCAGGCTGTCGGGCTCGCGGCGGTCCCCGTTCAATACCTCGCTCAGCCAGTGGCCGAGGCCGTCGGCGGTGGCACTGTCGCGGGACTGCGTGACGTCGATCTGCACCGCGCCAACGGCATCGACGGTCAACAACGTCACCGCCGCGGGTTCGACGACACACACCGCAGCACTCTGGTATCCGAGTTCGCGGCCGATCCCCTGCACCCATGCCTTGGCCGCTTGCGGCAGCCGCACCTCGACGAGGTTGTCGTACCCCGATTCCCGCAGAGATTGCAGCAGTTGCCTGGCCGCGGGCTCGGCGTCGTGGGTGTATGTCACGCCGATCGAGCGGATCTCGTTACCGGTGGCGGCGGCGATCGCTTGTGCACCGCGCACGGCCACCGCGTGCTGGGATGTATCGCCTGCCTCGACATCGAATGCGTCGTGGTCGAGGGTGGCGTCGTCATCCGCAGAACCGTCGGCCAGGACCCAGCCCACACCGGTCGACGTGATCGACACTCCCAGCACGGTATCCACCGGCAGCCCCCCACTTTCGTCGTGGCTAACCGAGCATAGTTTGCTCAGCGCGGCACGTCATGCAGATGGAGCTTTTATCGCGTGTTCAACCTGCGGCGTTACTCGCAGAGTAAACCCGTCGGCGAGTGAGTTAGGTTTGCCTAATTAATCAATGGCTTATCATCGCGTTAGTTAATTTCGGTGCCGTGGGTAGTGCGCGACGATCGCGGCCCCGTCCGAGCGCGGATCAGAGGCCGCGGTCATCGACCCGTCCGAACCGGTGAAGACCACGTTGGCCTGCCCGAGTCCTTCTGTGTGCGGGGGTACCCCGACGATCGACAGTCCGCTGCGCCCAAGCGACTCTCGAGCCGCCGCGGCAAGGTCGGCCTCTGCCGACACCGTGTCCGCAGTGCTTCCGTCGGATTGATATCCGACGATCGCGCGCGGTGCGGCCACCACGGACTCCGCGCCCTCCCCCGCCATCGCGCGCAACAGCAACTGCGCGATGATCTGGGGCTGCCCCTGGCCGCCCATCGTCGACAGCACATGGCGCACCGCCCCGTTCTGCGTCGTCATCGCAGGCATCAGGGTGTGGGCGGGGCGCTTGCGAGGCGCGATCACATTCACCGATGCGTCGTCCAACGACAAGCAGGTGCCGCGATTGTGAAACAGGATCCCGGTCTCCGGGTCGATCAGGCCCGACCCGAACGAGTGATAGACGCTCTGGATCAATGACACCGCATAGCCATCATTGTCCGCGGCGGCGATGCCGACGGTGTCCCCATGGGGCACCGGCACGGGTTCAGGGCTCACGGCGCCGGGATCGCAAAGGCCGCCGAGGTCGTCGTTCACGAGCGCGTCCACGTCAACCGCCGCATGCCGGGGGTCGGCCAATGCGCGAGCCCGCAATTCATTGCCCCGGTGGAAGATCCGCATGAGGTGCCCGATCCCGTCGCCAAGCGGGTCGGTGATGCCGAGCTCCTCGACGGCTCGCAAGGCCCGCAACAAGAGGAACCCGTGCGTGTTGGGCGGGCTGGTCATCACGGTGAGTTCACCGAAGTCAACGGCGATCGGGTCGGTGATCTCGGGCTGGAATTCGGCGAAATCTTCTGCGGTAAACGATGACCCGAGCGAGCGCAGGAAGGTCACCATCCGGTCCGCAAGCTCCCCTTCGTAGAACGCGTCGGGCCCTTTTTCGCTCAGCGTGCCGAATGTCAGCGCCAACGCCGGCTGCTTGAGTTCCTCACCCACCTGCAATGGTCGCCCGCTTGGACAAAAGATGCGGTCGAAGTCATCGGTGCCGAGCAGGTCGGCATTCTCGGGGTCGACGATATTCGTCGCAAGAGACTGTGCGACCGGCGCACCGGCGGCCGCTTCCTGTGCCGCCTGCAGTGTGCGGTCCCACGACAGCCGGGCCCCGAACCGGCGCAACGCTTCCCAGCCTCGCACCCCACCAGGCACGGTGACGGTGTCGACGCCGCGCACGGGAAGCGATCGACCGTGTCGGGAACGCAACACGGCCGCATCGACTCCGTTCGCGGCCCATCCGGAGGCGTTGACACACCGGACGTCGCCGTCCGGGGTGCGAACGATGGCGATGAGATCACCGCCGAGTGCGACGTTGTGCGGGTACACCACGGTCAGTACCGCGGCCGCGGCGATCGCCGCATCGATCGCACTGCCACCGTCGCGGTAGGCGCGCATTCCGGCCTTGGTCGCAAGCGCATGCGGGGTGGCAAGCGCTCCCGTGAACGAGGTCGGCGAGGTCGAGTTGGACACCGTGAAAATGCTCCTGAGGTCGTGTCAATTAATGAATGGTCGACAGGAAGGCTTTCGTCCGTTCCTGACGTGGGTTGGCGAACAACTGATCCGGCGGCGCGTCCTCGATGATGCGTCCGGCATCCATCACGATGATCCGGTCGGCAACCTCTCGCGCGAAGCGAATCTCGTGACTGACCACCACCATCGTCATGTGGTCGCGGGCGAGCTCACGCATGACTTCCAGTACCTCCCCGACCATTTCGACGTCCAGCGCGCTGGTTGGCTCGTCGAACAGCATCACCTTCGGCCGCATCGCCAGCGCACGGGCGATCGCTACTCGCTGCTGCTGACCGCCGGATAGCTGGCTGGGGCGCGACTCCGCCTTATCTGCCAATCCGACCCGTTCGAGTAAGGCAAGTGCGTCTTGACGGGCTTTGTCCTTGGGCACGCCCAGCACCCGCACCGGCGCATTCCATACGTTCTCCACCGCGGTCATATGGGGGAACAGGTTGAAATGCTGGAACACAAAGCCGATTTCGCGACGGCGTCGCGCCAGCTCACCGGTACTGACTCGCTGCCGCGTGGCCGTATCGCGGTGGCCGATAGGCACACCGCTGATCAAGATTTCACCACTGTCGATCTGCTCGAGGTTGTTCAACGACCGCAGCAGCGTGGTCTTCCCGGCCCCCGACGGGCCGATGATAACCACGACCTCACCGCGCATGACGTCGAGCGAGACATCATCGAGCACCAGGCGGTCGCCGAGGGTGCACGAGACGCTTTGCACCTGAACGATCGGCGTCTCGACTTCAGGGGTCGCGCTCACGATGATCTCCTGTCTGGTTATCCGTGCGGCTGCAATGTTGCGGCAGTACCTCGCCGGGCTCCGAGGAGCCGTTGCGTTATTCGGACCGGTTGCTCGATGCCGAGCATGCGCGAGAGGCGATTCTCGATGTCGGCCTGAATGACGGTCCAGATCGTCGTCAGCGCGAGGTAGTAGATCGCCGCGACGACGAAGATCTCGAAGGTGTGGAATGTCGCGGAGCTGATCGACTGGGCCACAAGGAAGAGTTCGCTGACCCCGATCACGCTGAGGACCGAAGTCGTCTTCATCAGGCCGTTGAAAGAGTTACCGAGCGGCGGGACCATCACCCGCAGCGCCTGCGGCGCAATGATCCAGCGCATCACCTTGCTCGGCCGCATCCCCAGCGATGCTGCAGCCTCAAATTGCCCGCGCGGAATGGAATCCAGCCCGGCGCGGACGATTTCGGAGATGTAGGCACTCTCGTTGATCATCAGGGCAACGATTGCTGCTTGCACGGCGGCCTTGACGGAAAGGCCGAGAATCGAGACATCCTGGAACTGGTAGAGCCCCGCCGCGGCCAACCCGGTATAGATCAGCACAAGCTGCACCAACAGTGGTGTGCCGCGGATAACCCAGATGTAGACGCTCGCGAACCAACGCAACCCGGTGAAGCGGGAGCGCCGCATCAGTGCGATGACAAACCCGACGATCAACGCCAGGACCATGGCCACCACTGAGATCACGATGGTGAGCACAAGTCCGTCCAGGAACGGGCCGCTAGGGGTAAACAGGCTGTTCCAGAAGAACGGCCAGTCGAAACGCATGTCAGCCCCGTCCGGTCACTTCTGGATGCTGAGGTCGGTCTGACCCCATTGCCCGAGAACGTCGGCGTAGGTGCCGTCGCTGATTATTTCGTCAAACGCCTGCTGAATCGCGTTGTGCAGCTCGGTGTTTCCCTTGAGCGTGGCAGCGCCAATCTTGATGGTGCCGAACGGCTCGCCGGCGAACTGGATCTGCGCGCCCGTCTTGGTGATGTAGTACCCGATCGTCTCGGCGGTGTCGAGGTAGGCGTCCATCTGCCCGTTCTGCACCTGTTGAATCGAGACCGCAGCCTGGCTGTTTCGGTTGATGTCGACGGGTTGTTTGCCTGCGGCCGTGCACTTTTCGGACTGTTCCTGCGAGAGCGCCTCTGCCGTCGTTCCGACCGCGACCATCACCTTCTTGCCACACAGGCTGTCATCCATACCGGTGATGGCGGCGGGATGTTCCTTCGACACCGCGACGGCGGTACCCGAGTAGAGGTAGGGCACGAAGTCGACCACCTGCTCGCGTTCCGGCTTGATGTAGAGCGTCGCCATGATCACGTCGCACTGCCGGGCCTGCAACGTCGGGATGACTGCCGCAAAGCCGGACTGGACCATCTGCGGTTGTAAACCGAGCTTGGCGGCGAGCGCATTGGCAAGATCCACCTCGCTGCCCACCAGGGTGCCGCTGGCGTCGTGGTACACGCTCGGGGGCGCTCCGTCGTTGGGCGCGCAGACCTTCAAGGTTCCGGCCTGAAGGATCGCAGGCGGCGCCACTTTGGCCGGCCCACTAGTGGGTTCCGATTCGGACGACGACGAACAGCCGGACAAGGCGAGCGCGATACTTGCGGCGGCGGTTGTGGCACTGACGAGGGCTTTTCTCATCGGTCTTTCCTCCAGGCTATCGAGCGATAGGTAGCAGACTATCGAACGATAGGCCCGAAGTGTTCCAAACGGATTTCTTTATGTGTCGATCGCGCTACATGGCCCGCGAAGCGCGGTCTCAGTGCGCCGACGTCGCCTCACGGTCATCGAGGCGGCCCAGCGTGGCGATGCGGATGCCCTCGAGCCTGGCCTGATCCAGCAGCAGCGATCGCACGACGAAGTCCGCTGCCTGCAGCGGTCGCGCCTCACGGATCGGCCCGGCCGGTCCGCCCTGCTCGCGCAGCGTCTCGAACAGCACACCGTTGATGGCACGCTGCACAAAGCTGGGCTCCGATTCGGCGAACTCACCGGCCTGCTGGCCGCGGATGATCACGTGCTCGACGAGTTCGTGGAACAGCGCGATCCCTTTGCGCTCGGCCGCGAACTCGTCAAGGCCGAGCACCGCGTCCTGGTACAGGCCCCTGGCGTCGAACGGCTGCACAAGCGCTTCACGGACATCACACGCCACGACGACGTGCAGTTTCTCGGCCCACGTGAAGTTCTCGTCGATGCGACGGCGGATCCGGTCGATCGACGGACCAAGGTCCAGCTCGATCAGTGTCCGGAAGATCTCGTGTTTGGCCCCGAAGTGATGGAACAAGGACGGCTGCCGGATTTTCACCGCCTCGGCGATATCCCGGGTCGAGGTGCCAAAGTACCCGCGCTGAGCGAACAACAATGACGCCTCGAGCAGGATGCGGCCCCGCGTCGACGACCAATCGACCGCCGCCGGCTGCCAGCCGTGCCCGTATTTCACGAATCTGATTCTGACACCGGACAAGCACCGCGCACCCCCGGCCAAAGGCGCGTCGGCGATTTATTTGGTGCGGTTCAATGGAGCAACGCCCGAAATGCTTCGCTCGCGGCTCGGTGGGGTATCCACCTCGCCAAGGCTGCTCGAAGCCGGGTGGTTTCGTTGGGAAAGGTCATGGCATGAGGGAACGCATTGCCCGCCTCGCGACCTTGGGCGTGATGGGATCGATGTCCATCGCTGCCATGACGTTCGCGGCGCCCGAGGCGAATTCCGCACCATGCCAAGCACTTTGGTCGTGGAACCCGGCAACGAACGAATGCACGCCTCCACCGCCCGGTCCACCCGCAACGGTAGGACGGCCCATTCCTCCCCCGCCGTGGTACGCGGCGCCGCCCCCGTGGGCGCCGCCGTGGGCACCTCCGACGGTGCCACCCCCGCCCCCAACCCCGCTGTGGGCGCCGCAGGACAAGAGGCCGGTCTGGGATCCGGGCCACCAGCAGTGGGGTATTTGGATCGGCGCCGCCTGGGTGCCGGTGTAGAGAGGATCAAAACATGGGATTCGGCCTGAGTGCACTCCACGTCGCTCGCGTATTCGGTGCTGCGGCAGTAACGGCCGGGGCGGTGGTGATGGCCGCCCCCATGCCGTCGGCCTTTGCCCAGCCCTGTCCCGACGTCGAGGTGGTCTTTGCCCGCGGAACCGCGGAGCCACCGGGTGTCGGCGGCGTGGGCCAGGCGTTCGTCGACGCGGTGCGCGCGCAGGCCGGTGGGAAGTCGGTCGCGGTCTACCCAGTGAACTACGCGGCCAGTTCCGATTTCGGCGACCGGATCGGATTCGCCACCTCGTTCGTCCAGGGGATCAGGGATGCGGGAACCCACGTCGAGGCCACCGCGGCGAACTGTCCCAACACCCGGATCGTGCTCGGCGGATTCTCCCAGGGCGGGGCGGTGGCCGGGTTCGTCACCTCGGCGTCCATCCCGCCGGGGATTCCTCCGGAGTTCCTTCCGTTCGTCCCCAACCCGATGCCGCCCGAGGTGGCTGACCATGTCGCCGCCGTCGCGTTGTTCGGAAAACCTTCCGAACAGTTCCTGCGCGACGTCGGCGCGCCGCCGGTGGTGATCGGGCCGCTGTACGCGGACAAGACCATCGACCTGTGCGCTGCCGATGACACGATCTGCAACGGCGCTCCCGTCGGGGGGCCCTCCATTGCGCACGCGCTGTACGGCGTGAACGGGATGGTCGGCGAGGCCGCGTCGTTCGCCGCTGGCAAGTTCTGACCAGGCTGGCCCGGCTGTCACACAACGGGATCGTCGAGCGACATATCAGCATGACTTCGATGAGCTCAGCTGCCGTGCGGATCGCCGGCGCGGTGGTGGTGACGGGCGGGGCACTGCAGATCGCATTGACGAGCATCCCCGCCGCCGCGGCCGCCCCATGTCCCGACGTCGAGGTCGTGTTCGCACGCGGCACCACCGAACCGGCGGGCGTCGGCCGCATCGGGCAGGTGTTCGTCGACTCCCTCCGCTCGCAGCTCGGTGGGCGTTCTGTCGGGGTGTACCCGGTCAACTACCCCGCCACCAGGGACTTCGTCAACAGCGCGCCCGCCGGTCGTGACGATGCGAGCAGCCACATCCAGTCGACCGCGGCGAACTGCCCGAACACCAAGATGGTGCTCGGCGGATACTCCCAAGGCGCCGCCGTTGTCGATCTCGCGACCAATGCCATGCCCGCTGGCGTCGCCGATCACGTCGCCGCTGCAGCCATCTTCGGTGGCCCCCGAAGCAGCTTTGCGGACTCGCTGTCCCCTGGACCTATCTCGGGAATCGGCCCGATGTACGCCGCCAAGACCATCGACCTGTGCGTCCCGAACGATCCGATCTGCTTTGAAGGGGGCAGGGACTGGGGCGCCCACGGCGCGTATGTGCAGTCGGGAATGGTTGACCAGGCCGCGGTCTTCGCTGCGAGCCGGCTGTAGGTGGCCGGGCGGCGTCGTGATCTGGTAATACTAAGGCGGACTTAATACTGTAGGGAGGAGTTCCGCCAAGGTGCCCAGCTGTGTTGAGTCGGGGCGCCGTATCTGGGCGGCTACGTTGTGAGCGCGCCGACCATCGAACCGGCCCCCGCCGTAGATCAGACCCGCAGAAGCGCATTGGCGAAGTGGATTCGCCGGCTCGCGATCCCGATCATCGTCGGCTGGGTCGCACTTGTCGTCCTGATGAACCTCACTGTGCCGCAACTCGAGGTCGTCGGTCAGATGCGATCGGTGTCGATGAGCCCCAAAGAGGCGCCGTCGGTGATCGCCGCGATGCGCACCGGTGAGGTCTTCGACGAATACAAGTCCGACAGTTCGGCCATGATCGTGCTGGAGGGCGACCAGCCCCTTGGCGACGAAGCACACCGGTACTACAACGAGCTGGTCGACAGGCTCGAAGCCGACACCAAGTACGTCGAACACGTTCAGGACTTCTGGGGCGATCCGCTCACCGAGGCAGGAGCGCAGAGCGCCGACGGAAAAGCGTCGTATGTGCAGGTGTATCTCGCGGGCAATCAGGGTGAAGCCCTCGCCAACGAATCGGTGGCGGCGGTCCAAAAGATTGTTTCCGGGCTTTCACCGCCCGACGGCGTCAAGGTCTTCGTGACCGGACCCTCGGCACTGGCGGCCGATCAGCAGATCGCCGGCGACGAAAGCGTCCGCGCCATCGAGTTCGCCACGTTCGGCGTGATCATTCTGATGCTGCTCCTGGTGTACCGGTCGATTGTCACGGTGCTGTTGACGCTCGTCATGGTGTTCCTCGGGCTGTCGGCGGCCCGGGGCGTGGTGGCGTTCCTCGGCTATCACGAGCTGATCGGGCTTTCGACCTTTGCGACCAATCTTCTGGTCACGCTGGGGATCGCCGCCGCGACCGACTATGCGATCTTCCTCGTCGGGCGCTATCAGGAAGCGCGGACGGTCGGCGAGGACCGGGAATCGGCCTACTACACGATGTTTCGCGGCACCGCCCACGTGGTGCTTGGCTCGGGCATGACGATCGCCGGTGCGACGTTTTGCCTTTCATTCACCCGGCTGCCCTACTTCCAATCCTTGGGTGTCCCCCTGGCCGTTGGCATGGTCGTCACGGTGTTGGTCGCGCTGACCATGGGGCCCGCGATGATCACCATCGCGAGCCGCTTCGGGCTTCTGGAGCCCAAGCGCGCCATGCGAATTCGTGGCTGGCGGCGATTGGGTGCGGCGGTGGTCCGGTGGCCGGGCCCGATACTGCTGGCCACGATCGCGCTGTCGCTGGTCGGACTGCTCGCCCTACCGGGTTACCAGCCCAACTACAACGACCGCGATTACATCCCCGCCGATCTGCCCGCGAACTCCGGATACATCGCGGCTGAACGACATTTCCCTGCCGCGCGGATGAACCCCGAATTGGTGCTCATAGAGAGCGACCACGACTTGCGCAATGCTGCGGATTTCCTGGTGATCGACAAGGTCGCCAAGGCGATCTTCCGGGTGCCGGGAATCGGGCGGGTCCAGGCGATCACCCGTCCCAGCGGTAAACCCATTGAGTTCAGCACCATTCCGGCCCAGCTGAGCATGAGCGGCGCCATGCAGGACATGAACCGCAAGTACACCCAAGACCTGACGGCCAACATGCTGGCGCAAGCCGACGAGATGCAGACGAACGTCGACACGATGAACAAGATGATCGCGTTGATGGAAGAGATGAGCGCCACGACGCACAGCATGGTTACCAAGACCGGCGACATGGCGGTCGACATTGCCGAATTACGCGATCATATTTCCAATTTCGACGACTTCGCCCGGCCGCTCCGCAACTATCTGTACTGGGAACCGCATTGCTACAACATCCCGGTCTGTTGGTCGATGCGGTCGCTCTTCGATTCCCTCGACGGCGTCGACACCATGACCGACCAGTTCCAGCGGCTGGTTCCGGACCTACAGCAACTCGACGCCATCATGCCGCAGCTCATCGCGATCATGCCCGAGAACATCGAGACCATGAAGACGATGCGGTCGATGATGCTCAGCCAGCATTCCACTCAGAAGGGAATGCAGGATCAGCAGGCCGCGATGTCCGAGAATCAGTCGGCCATGGGCGACGCGTTCAACGACGCCTGGAACGACGACACCTTCTATCTGCCACCCGACATCTTCGACAACGAAGAATTCAAGCGCGGCATGGAAAGTTTCATCTCGCCGGACGGTCACGCGGTCCGCTTCATGATCAATCACGAAGACGACCCGCTCAGCCCTGCTGGTATCGACCGCATCGACGCCATCAAGCTCGCCGCGAAAGAAGCCATCAAAGGCACGCCGCTCGAGGGATCGAAGGTCTACGTCGGTGGCACCGCATCGGCATACAAGGACATGCGGGATGGGAACAACTGGGATCTACTGATCGCCGGAATCTCAGCACTGGCACTGATTTTCATCATCATGCTGCTCATCACGCGCAGCGTCGTCGCATCAGCGGTCATTGTCGGCACCGTTGTCCTTTCGCTCGGCGCATCCTTCGGCCTTTCGGTGCTGGTTTGGCAGCACATCCTTGGCATGCCGCTGCACTTCATGGTGATGGCGATGGCGGTCATCATCCTGTTGGCGGTTGGCGCGGACTACAACCTGTTGTTGGTCGCCCGACTCAAGGAGGAGATCCCCGCGGGCATCAACACCGGCATCATCCGAGCGATGGGTGGCACCGGATCCGTCGTCACCGCAGCCGGATTGGTCTTCGCGCTAACGATGATGTCGATGGTGGTGAGCTCGCTGGTCGTGGTCGCTCAAGTCGGCAGCACGATCGGGCTTGGTCTTCTGTTCGACACCTTGGTGATTCGGGCGTTCATGACACCCTCGATCGCGGCGCTGCTTGGTAAGTGGTTCTGGTGGCCACAGATTGTCCGTGCCAGGCCCGCCTCAACAGGGAAGCTGCTGAGGCAGTAACTACGCGGTTTGCCTGCGACCGGCACTCACCCGTGCTGCCGCGGCGGCGGCGAGAAAGCAGCCAAGGGCCGTCCAGCCGTCCGCACCGCTGAGCCCGTTCTTGGCCAGCAGCACGACTGCGACACCCGCAATGCACACCAGCGCACCTGCGACGGTCGATCGGGCGCCGGTCGCGCCAGCCGGCGCGTCCCACCACGGCAGCCTGCGATGCTCGAGCGGTGACAGCAGCCAGAATGCTGCCGCCATGACGACCGTGAACACCACCGCCCGCAGCGCCAGGTGGGCCCAGAATCCGGGCGCGTCAACGTCGTACGCGTCGAGCCCGACCGCGTGCAGCGCGAAGGTGGCCACGGCAATGGCGGGGATGTGCCAGAGATAGAGCGTCATCGCTCCCCCATTGCCGACCGCCACGACGTACCACACGCGAGGCCGCGCCGCCCACCGCCGGATCGCGCCTGCGGCCGCCACGAACAAGAAGGACATCCACATGCACTGCAGCGCAAGCAACATCGTGGGTGGCGACACGTTGGACATCTGCTCCATGCCGGTCACCACCAACGACACCTCGTAGATCCCGGCGACAGCGAGCGCTACCTGCGCGGCGAGGGCGACTGCGGCCGCGCCGACCGCGGCGCGGGTACTGATCAGTCGGCGCGCATAGGCGACGCCGATCGTCACCGGGATGAGCCAGACGATGAGGAAGTTGGCCACACCCGACATCGGCATGCCGACGGCGAAGCGAATCGCGTCGACCGCCGCGGTAGCGGCAAGGAGGCCGGCGAGCACGGCGGCGACGGCGCGGCCCGTGGTGATCCGCGTCAGCGCCGGGACGAAGGCGAGCACCACGAGGTAAACACCGATAAACCATAGGAGCGCGACGGATTCACGGCCGAGCGCCGCGGCGGACTCCGCTCCGAGGATCATCCGCGCGACGAGGACGCCTACGGTCCATGCCGCGAGATACCAGAACACGGGTCGGCACAGTCGCTGCGCCCTGGTGAAAAGCCAACTGCCCCACGGTGTGCCGGGGTGCCAGCCGTACGCGCCCGCAGCGCCTCCTGCGAGGAAGAACAGTGGCATGACCTGCACGACCCACGTGATCGGGGTGATCGCAGGCACCTCGCCGAGCAGGTTTCCGATGCGCAGGCCGCCGGTGTCGATGGTGGCCAGCAGCAGCGCGCAGTGTCCGAACATGACGACCACCAGTGCTGCGAGCCGCGCGACGTCGACGGCGCGGTCGCGGTCGGGCGCGGTGTTCTCGGCAACCTCTTGCACGGCCGATGTCGACTTGGTTTCCAGCATGGGTTCAGCATGCCGGGTCGCTGATCGTTCGGCATGAGTAGGACTACGCGTGGCGGAGTTACGTTTCAAGGAGATGGCGCACCGCCGCGGCGACGTGGGCAGGGTTCGACGGTAGCGGCGTGGCCGCATCCGCACGCAACCCGTCGAGCACGATGGCGATGTGACGGCGCGATGCGGCGTCCGCCTCGGGTCCGGCGTGCTCACCGAGCCGAGCGTTGAGCCAATAGGCGATGAACACGTCGTCGAGGGTGACGTCCGCGCGAAGCGAGCCATCGGCCTGCGCCTCGGCGACCAGCCGTGCGCCAAGGGTGAACGTCTCCTCACAGACCGCGCTGAGCGCCGCCGAGATGTGCGGCGACCCGGCGATGACGTCGCTGATCGCCTGGTCGCCGGTCTGCGAGGCGCACATGCCTTCGAGGTAGGCGGCGAACCGGCGCCACGGCGTCGCCTCGGCCAGCGCATGGTCGGCCACAGCGGCCATTTCGCACGCAACCAACTCCGGCAGGGCCGCGTCGATGAGGGCTTCACGCGTGGGGAATCGGTTGTACAGCGTGCCGATGCTGACACCGGCACGGGCGGCGACGGCGTCCAGTGGCGCGCCCAGTCCCCGCTCGCAGAACACCGCGCGCGCAGCGGCCAGCAGTTTCTCCACGTTGCGACGGGCATCGGCGCGAAGAGCGCGTGGTTCGGTCACCCGTACCTCCCAACTAAGTTGACACCACCCCTCAAGATACCGCTAGGCTGGCATCGATAACTTGAGGATCAAGTTCAACTTATTGGGAGGCACGCATGAAACTGCCGTGGTACATCAAACCCGGCAACAAAGTCCTGGTCGTGGCGTCGCGACTCGGACTGGGCTTCGGCGATAAGGGTCCGGTGGTGCTGACGGTGCCGGGGCGCAAATCGGGCAAGCCGCGCTCGACACCCGTGACGCCGATGGTCGTCGACGGCAAGCAATACGTGGCAGGCGTGCCTGGCGCGGATTGGGTCGCCAATGCACGCGCCGCCGGTCAGGCCACGCTGCGCCGCGGACGTCGCACCGAACAGGTCCGGATGGTCGAGCTCCCCGAAGCCGAACAGCGACCGATGCTGCGCCGGCTGCCGGTAGAAGTGCCGGGTTGGATTGGCTTTCTCCGCGGTGCGGGCGTGGTCAGCGACGGCACGCCGGAGGAGTTCGAGGCGCTGGCGGACACCATGCCAATCTTCCGGTTCGACCCAATCCCCTAGGTCGCTCGATGGGCACGGATGCGGAAGTGTAAGTACCTTTGCACCGCATATACCGCTTCTAATAGGCTGTTAGCGCCGCATGCGCGGGTCGTGCGACGTACCGAGCCACGAGGGAGCGATCGATGTCGTCCATTCGGATCAAGGACGCTGCAGCCCTGCTCGGTGTCAGCGACGACACCGTGCGGCGGTGGATCGACAGCGGCAGCCTCGCCGCGGAAAAGGACGAGGCCGGGCGCAAAGTCATCGCCGGCGAGGTTCTTGCCGCGTTCGCGCGTGAGCATGCGGCGCCACCGCATGATCCGCTTGGGATCGCGAGTTCCGCGCGCAACCGCTTCGTCGGTCTCGTCACCCAAGTCACCGCAGATGGGGTGATGGCCGAGGTGCAGATGCAGTGCGGTCCGTTCACGGTCGTGTCGCTGATGAGCAGCGGATCGGCCGCGGAACTGGGGCTGGAGCCGGGCAAGTTGGCCGTCGCGGTCGTCAAGGCAACGACAGTCATCGTCGAGACTCCGGGCGGAAGTTCGTGAAGCGCCCGCTCCGTTTCGCCGTGGCGGCGCTCGGTGCCGCCGCACTTGTCGCGGGCTGCTCCAGTTCCGAGACGACACCGGCCGCGGCGGCCGACGAGATCACGGTGTTCGCCGCGGCATCGCTGAAGGCGACCTTCACCGAGTTGGGCACGAAGCTTCACGAGCAGAATCCCGGCACCACCGTGACCTTCAACTTCGCCGGTTCGTCCGATCTGGTCACCCAGCTCACGCAGGGCGCACCAGCGGACGTTTTCGCCTCCGCCGACACGAACAACATGACCAAGGCGGTCGACGCTGGCTTGGTGGCACGCGCGCCCGTGGACTTCGCGACGAACACGCTGACAATCGTCACGCCGCCGGGGAACCCGAAAAGCATTGCCTCGTTTGCGGATCTGGCCAAGCCAGGTACCTCGGTGGTGGTGTGCGCGCCGCAGGTGCCCTGCGGCGCCGCGACCGAGAAGGTCGAGAAAGCCACCGGCGTGACGCTCGCACCGGTCAGTGAAGAGTCCGCGGTGACGGACGTACTCGGCAAGATCACCTCGGGCCAGGCCGATGCGGGCCTGGTCTATGTGACCGACGCGAAGGGCGCGGGCGACAAGGTCACCGCGATCCCGTTCCCCGAGTCCAGCGGTGCGATCAACACGTACCCGATCGCGGTGCTCAAGGATTCGGCGAACGCGGACACCGCGCAGACGTTCGTCGACTTCGTCACCGGACCCGAAGGTCAAAAGGTGCTATCTGAAGCGGGTTTCGCCGCTCCGTGATGGCGCGACGGCGGGCAGGTGGCGTAATTCAGGTCGGTCTGCCGGCCTGGATCTACCTGCCCGCGGCGGTCGGGGCGCTGTTTGTGATCGTCCCGCTGGTCGCGATCCTGCTCAAGATCGACTGGGCTCACTTCATACCTCTCGTCACGTCTGAATCGTCGCGTGCGGCATTGCTTTTGAGCCTGAAGACGGCCACGGCAAGCACCGTCGTGTGTGTGGTGATCGGCGTGCCGATGGCGATGGTCCTTGCACGCGGCAGTTTCCCCGGCCAGTCGATTCTGCGCGCGCTGGTGCTGCTTCCGCTCGTGCTGCCCCCGGTCGTCGGCGGCATCGCGCTGCTGTACACGTTCGGCAGGCAGGGCCTGCTGGGCCAGCATCTGGAAGTCCTGGGTATCAGGATCGCGTTCTCGACGACCGCGGTGGTGCTCGCGCAGTCGTTCGTGTCGCTGCCGTTTCTGGTCGTCAGCCTGGAAGGCGCCTTGCGTTCTGCCGGTAACCAATACGAGAGCATCGCGGCCACGCTCGGCGCGCGGCCGACGACGGTGCTGCGTACGGTGACGGTGCCGCTGGTGATTCCCGGTTTGATGTCGGGAGCGGTCCTGGCCTTCGCCCGCTCGCTCGGTGAATTCGGCGCCACGCTGACGTTCGCCGGCTCGTTGCAGGGGGTGACGCGAACGCTGCCCCTCGAGATCTACCTGCAACGCGAGACGGATCCCGATGCCGCCGTGGCACTTTCGCTGCTGCTGATCGTGGTCGCCGCCGTCATCGTGATCGCCTCGGCGTCCCGGCGTCTGGCAGGTCCGATATGAGCCGGCTGACTGTTCAGGCGAGCGTCCAGCAGCGCGACGCGGAGTTCGACCTCACGCTGGACGACGGAGACGTGCTGGCCGTGCTGGGGCCCAACGGCGCAGGGAAGTCGACGCTGCTGTCGCTCATCGCAGGGCTGCTGCGCCCCGACGACGGCAGGATCGAGCTCGGGGACACGGTGGTCACCGACACCGCCACAGGCGTGTTCGTCCCTCCGCATGCCCGAGGCGTCGCGATGCTCGCTCAGCAGGCGCTGCTGTTTCCGCACATGAGCGTCGTCGCCAATGTCGGCTATGCACCAAGGTGCAAGGGCAGCAGCCGCTCGAGTGCGCGCGCCGTCGCCCGCCGGTGGCTCGAGGCGGTGGACGCAGTGCATCTCGCCGACCGGCGACCGGCCCAGCTGTCCGGCGGCCAGGCGCAGCGCGTCGCGGTCGCCAGAGCTCTTGCCGCCGAACCGCGGGTTCTCCTGCTCGACGAACCCATGTCGGCGCTCGACGTTTCCGCGGCGCCGGCGGTGCGAGGGTTGCTGCGAACCATCCTTCGTGCTGACCGCCGCACCGCGGTGATCGTCACCCACGACCTGCTCGACGCGCTGGCCGTGGCCAACAAGGTGGTCATCGTCGAGGGTGGGCGAATCGTGGAGCGCGGTCCGGTCCGCGAGGTCCTGACGGCCCCGCGCAGTGAGTTCGCGGCCCGCATCGCCGGGGTGAATCTGATCTCAGGAGTTGTTGTCGAGCCCGGGGTGATCCGAACATCCTGGGGTGCAACAGTTTCTGGGAGCGGCGACGCGGAGGTGAACACGTCGGCGGTGGCGTTGTTCCAGCCCGCGGCGGTTTCGGTTCACCTCGACCCGCCGCATGCGAGCCCGCGCAACGTCATCCGCGCGACCATCGCCGAATTGGACATCAACGGGAACACGGTGCGCATCCGAGGTGCCGATCAACCCGACGGCAGCACCGGGCTCTCCGCCGACATCACCGCCGCGGCCGCCGCCGATCTCGATCTCGCCCCCGGCCAGGACGTCTACTTCGTCGTCAAGGCGCAAGAGGTCAACCTG
>CAVQFK010000001.1:0-332604 GCA_963711755.1 uncultured Actinomycetota bacterium | reverse complement strand
CCGCGGCATCACGCAAGCAGACCAGCCAGCCTGCGCCTGCTGCGCCGCCGGCGCAAAACCCGTTGTGCGGGTTCGAACTTCCGATTATGGGCAGCCTCCCTTGCTGAGGTCTGTCGCGGCTCCGGCATTGGCACTCGCCGCCGTTGTCGCCACTGTGCCGGCACCCGCAGTAGCCCAGCCGGACACGTGCATCTCCGGTTTCGTCTGGCGCGAAGCCCGCAACGGCGACACGGTTTGCGTCACGCCGGACATGCGCGCAATGATCGCCCAGCAGAACTCGACGCCAGGGGCCAACAAAGACCCCAGCGCCGGGTCCGGACCGCAGTCCTGCTCGCAGGGCTATGTCTGGCGGGAGGCGTTCAACGGCGACACCATCTGCGTGACACCCGATTTCCGCGCCCAGGTGCTGGCCGACAATGGCGCGGCCGCATCGCGGGTGGCCGCCAACGAGGCCCCACCGCCGGCATCCGCGCAGTTGCGCAGCGTCCTCTTCGAGGTCACGGGGTCAGGCACCGTGTACTCGATCGACCTGGATCCGTTCGGTCGTGTCCCCGAGGGCACCACTGCGCCGTTCCACCAGACCACGGCAATCGGCCCGGAAGTATCGCTGCTCCAGGTCGTCGTCGTCACCAAGTCCGGTAGCCAGGGGTGCCGCATCACGGTCGACAACACGGTGGTGGCAGAAGAAGCGCCCGGGGACGGAGCGCACTGCGTCGCACACCTGTGAGCTAAAACCCCAGCCGCCCAAGTTGTTTGGGGTCGCGCTGCCAGTTCTTGGCGATCTTGACGCGCAGGTCGAGGTAGACCTTGGTGCCGAGTAGCTTCTCGATCTGAGTGCGAGCGGCGGTGCCCACTTCGCGAAGTCGGGCGCCGCCCTTGCCGATCACGATGCCCTTCTGGCTGTCGCGCTCGACGTAGAGGATCGCGTGCACGTCGATCAGGTCGTCGCGGCCCTCGCGCGGTTCGACCTCGTCGATGACCACCGCAAGCGAGTGCGGTAATTCATCGCGCACGCCCTCGAGCGCGGCCTCGCGAATCAACTCGGCCATCAGGACTTCCTCTGGCTCATCGGTCAGCTCGCCGTCGGGGTAGAACGCCGGGCCGGGCGGCAAGCGGGCGGCGAGCACGTCGGTCAGCACGTCGAGCTGCTCACCGGTGGTCGCGGACACCGGGACGATTTCCGCATCGGGACCGACGAGCTCGCTCACCGCCATCAGTTGGGCGGCAACCTGATCCCTGGACACCTTGTCGATCTTGGTCACCACGACGACCAGCGTGGTGTTCGGCGCGACCGTCCGGATCTGTTCGTGGATCCACCGGTCCCCCGGCCCGATCTTCTCGTCGGCGGGAATGCACCACCCGATGACATCCATCTCGGAGTAGGTGTCCTTCACCAGATCGTTGAGGCGCTGGCCAAGCAGCGTGCGCGGCCGGTGCAGCCCGGGGGTGTCGACCAGGATGATCTGAAAGTTCTCGCGATGCACGATGCCGCGGATGGTGTGCCGGGTGGTCTGTGGCCGGTTCGACGTGATCGCCACCTTGGTGCCGACGAGCGCGTTGGTCAGCGTCGACTTGCCGGTGTTCGGGCGACCCACGAAACAGACGAATCCGGAACGGAACTCGGTTTCGCGCACGCGAGGAGCAAATTTTCAGTCATTGCACGGCGCCCGCGCGGTCGGTGACGATGATCGTGGCGTCACCCGACAGCTCGCGCACCGCGGCGACACCGTCGTCGTCGGCCGATCCGCCCACCAGCACCGCGGCCTCGATGCCGGACGCGCCGCTCGACACGGCTGCGGCCACAGCGGCCTGAAGCGCGGTCAGCGCAAGCGCATTGAGCGCGACGGGTGCCCCCGCGTAGGTGCGGCCGTCGGCGTCGCGCACCGCCGCGCCGCTGCTCGCCTCGGCCCGGCCCATCGCACCGCGGGCCAGCACGACCAGCTTGGCGTCCTCGGCATCCAGTTCAGTCATTTCGCTCCTGCGGCTCGGTCGGACTGACCAGAACGGTGCCGACCCGCACCCGGCCGCGGTGATCGGGACCGCCTTCGGCGCGCAGCCGTAGCCCGTCCCAGGTCACCTCGGCGCCGGGCAACGGGACACGGCCCAATTCCAGCGCCACCAGCCCGCCGACGGTGTCGATGTCCAGGTCCTCGTCGAATTCGATGTCGTAGAGCTCGCCAAGATCCTCGATCGGCAGCCGCGCCGACACCCGATACTGCTTGTCGCCCAGCTCTTCCACGGGGGCGACCTCGTCGGTGTCGTACTCGTCGGCGATCTCGCCGACGATCTCCTCCAGCACGTCCTCGATCGTCACCAGACCCGCGATCGCACCGTATTCGTCGACGAGCAACACCATGTGGACGCGGTCACGCTGCATCTCGCGCAGCAGCGCGTCCAGTGGTTTGGAGTCGGGCACGAACACCGCGGGGCGCATCACCTCGGACACCCTGGTGTCCCGCCCGCCGTTCGTCGAGTAATAGGTTTTCTGCACAAGGTCTTTCAGGTAGACCACGCCGATGACGTCGTCGACGTTCTCCCCGATCACCGGGATACGTGAATGCCCGCTGCGCACCGCTAATGACGTGGCTTGACCGGCCGTTTTATCAGATTCGATCCACACCATCTCGGTGCGCGGCACCATGACCTCGCGGGCCGGCGTGTCACCGAGTTCGAAGACCGACTGGATCATCCGGCGTTCGTCGTCGGCCACCACGCCGCGCTGCTGCGCAAGGTCGACGACCTCACGCAACTCGATTTCGGAGGCGAACGGGCCGTTGCGGAAGCCGCGGCCCGGTGTCAGCGCGTTGCCGATCAAGACCAGCAGCCGGCTGATCGGGGTGAGCAGCACCGAAAGTGCCTGCAGCGGAAGAGCGGCCAGCAACGCGATCGTGTACGCGTGCTGCCTGCCGAGGGTGCGCGGGCCGACACCGATGGCCACGAAGCTGACCACCACCATGATTGCCGCGGCAACGAACAGCCCCCACGTCACGCCGAGATGCCCATCCAGGTACGCGGCAAGCAGCACGGTCGCGCCGACCTCGCACATGATGCGAAGCAGCACAATGAGGTTGATGTAGCGGGGGCGTTCGCCCATTACCCGGGACAGCCGGATCGCGCCGGGACGTTCGTCGCGGACCAGCTCCTCGACCCTGGCCATCGAGACGGTGCTCAGCGAGGCGTCGATCGCGGCGAACAACCCGCCGAAACCGACCAGCGCGATCGCGACGACCAGCTGCGCTATGCCGCTCACGGGACGTCGAAGAATCGCGACTTGTCCAGCAGCCGCCGATCCTTCTCCGATTGGCGGTCCTGATGGTAGGCGTCGACCTGATCGGCCACCCACTCCTCGAGCAGTTGGCGCTGCAGGGTGAACATCTCCTTTTCCTCATCCGGCTCGGCGTGGTCGTACCCGAGCAGATGCAGGACTCCGTGCACCGTCAGCAGCGCGAGCTCCTGACCGAGTGTGTGTCCGGCGGCGGTGGCCTGGGTGGCGGCGAACTCCGGACAGAGCACGATGTCGCCGAGCATCGAGGGGCCCGGCTCGGCGGCATCTGGGCGGCCACCGGGCTCGAGCTCGTCCATCGGGAAGCTCATCACGTCCGTCGGGCCGGGCAGGTCCATCCAGCGCATGTGCAGGTCGGCCATCGCTGAGGTGTCGAGCAGAAGCATCGACAGCTCGGCGGCGGGATTGACTTTCATTTTGCCGATGACGAACCGGGCGACGCTGATCAGTTCGTCTTCGGACACGTCGATGCCCGACTCGTTGGCGACCTCGATACTCATGTCGCGCTACCGTCGCGGCCGGGTGCCGGTGGCACGCCGCTGAGCCCGGTTCGTCAACCCGGGCTCCTCGAATTTCGCGTAGGCGTCGACGATCTCGGCGACCAGGCGGTGCCGCACGACATCGGCGCTGGTGAGTTCGGCGAAATGGATGTCGTCGATGCCGTCCAGAATCTGCATCGCCGCGCGCAGACCCGACTTGGTGGCACCAGGCAGGTCCACCTGCGTGATATCGCCGGTGACAACGACTTTCGAGCCGAAGCCCAGGCGGGTCAGGAACATCTTCATCTGCTCGGCGGAGGTGTTCTGGGCCTCGTCGAGGATGATGAACGCATCGTTGAGTGTGTTGTGTGTGAGGAGGAAATCCTCGGTGACATACAGCGAATCCGCTGCCGCGACCTGGATGCACACAGCTTCCTCAGTGCCAGCCGGTTCGATGCGCTCGATGAACCTCATCGGCCGACCGCCGCCCGTGGCGTCGTACTTCGCGACCTTGCGAGCCAGCCGGAACGGCACGACACCTTCGGGCAAGCGGATGTCGAGGATATGCGCGTCCGACCGGTGATGCACTTCTCGACCACGTGCCAATCCCGGCTTGCGTCCTTCGGCTTTCCTCGTTCGCGTGTAGACGACGCCGCCGAGTGATTGGACCAGGAAGGTGACGTCGTCGCGGAGTCGATCGGAAACCGTCGTGTACTGGACGCGGCACGTCCGGCCCTGCTGGGTGACCGGACCGCCGTCGGTGTCGAAAAGCCCTTGGAGAACTGCCAGCCGGACGCCGGGTGAATTGAAAAGGTAGTCCTCTGGGACGAACTTGTTGTTCGACTTCTTGCCGGCGAGCCCCAGGCGCCGCATGGCGCCCGTGACTGGGTTCTCAATGGTGATGACCTCGCCGGGACGTCTGATCCGGTTCAGCACGTAGTCCACGTTGGTCTTCCGCCGCAATTCAACCCCGGGGATGAGCTGGCCAAGAGCCTCGGCTAGTTCGGGGTCCGCAGTTGCGAACGTAGGTGTCGCGGGGCAAGAGAAGCATCCATCGCCAAGCAGCAGGCCGAGCGCGTATGGATCGAGCGGCACTGGTCGCGTCTCGAAGCTCACGGGTGCACTCAAAAGCGGCAACTCGTACCGGTGATAGTGGGCAGCGCGGAGATTGCCGATCATCTCCTTTGTTTGCAACACGCGAGCGGGCTTCCCGCGACGCCGGTCATCCCGAGTGTGAACTGACCAAAGGTGGTCTCCGGACGCAAGAGTCGATGAGCCGTCCTGCGTGTGTACTCGGTAGATATCCTTGAAGCCCTGTGGATACACCCCCAGAACTTCCGTCGGACGTCCATCCGAGCCGATCACGGAGTCGCCGACCGTCAGTTCACCGATCGGCTGGAACCCGGTGGGCGTCAACACCTTCGTGAACAGGGGTTGCGCCCGGCCCCGCATGTACGCCAGCGGCGCGACCTCAATTACCCCGGCACTCATCAACTTTGGGATCAACTCGGGATCCATCATGTCGTGCAATGCGTCGTATAGTGGCCGCAGGTAGGGGTCGATCTTCTCGCTGAGCGTGCCCGGCAGGAAGCCAAGGCGTTCACCGGCCTCCACGGCCGGCCGGGTCAGGATGATCCTGGTGACCTGTTTGGTCTGTAATGCGTTGACCGCCTTGGCCATTGCCAAATAGGTCTTGCCGGTGCCTGCCGGGCCGATACCGAAGACGATCGTGTGCTTGTCGATGGCGTCGACGTAGCGCTTCTGGTTCAGCGTCTTGGGCCGAATCGTCTTTCCGCGCCGCGACAGAATGTCGAGCGTGAGCACCTCGGCGGGCGACTCGTTGCCGGTGCCGGTCAGCATGGCGACGCTGTGCCGCACCGCGTCCGGTGTCAGTGTTTGACCGCCGGCAACGATCGCGATGAGTTCGGAGACCACGCGCTCGGCAAGCGCGACGTCGGCTGGTTCGCCGGACAAGGTGAGCGCGTTGCCGCGCACATGAATATCGGCAGCAAGGATGTGCTCGAGGGCGCGCAGATTCTCGTCGGCGGAACCCAGCAGGCCCACGACGTGGTCAGGCGGAACATTGATGCTGCTGCGAACCGATCCGTCCGAGTCAGCGTTCGTCTCGCGGGGTGTCACGTGGGGTTTTCTGCCTCTTTCACTGGTTCTGTACCGGGTTGTCGCTGTAGAACGCCTAGTTTACCGCCGGGAGCCGACCCATCCCAATGGTTAACCGTCCCATCGCGCTGTCAGGACCCCGAGCGCGCCCAGCGCGACGGCCGCAGCGGTCGACGTCCGCAGCACCGTCGGACCCAACCTCACCGCCGTCGCGCCGGCTTCGGTCAACGCGGCGATCTCGTCGTCGGTGATTCCACCTTCGGGCCCGACGATCAGCACCAGCGAATCGGCTTGCTTCACCGGCAATTCGGTCAGCCGGACCTGAGCGGACTCGTGCAGCGCGAGCACCACCGCCCCCGCCGCCACGTCGTCGCCTATCCGCCTGACCAACTCGGCCGTCGACACCGGTCCGGTGACAGAAGGAATGCGCGCACGCCGCGATTGTCTGGCAGCCGACCGCGCCACCGCGGCCCAGCGGCGAAGGCCCTTGTCGATCCGTGTCGCCCCCTCCCACCTGGCCACACAGCGCGCGGCCTGCCATGGGACGAACCCGTCCGCGCCGGCCTCGGTGGCCAGCTCGATGGCCAGCTCCGAGCGGTCCGACTTCGGCAGTGCCTGCACCACGGTGACCGGTGGAGCGGGTGCCGGGACGCTTCGTCGGTCCAGCACGCGCGCCGACAGCCTGCCCTTGCCGACCTCTTCGATGACGCAGTGCGCCAGCGTCCCTGCGCCGTCGCTCAGGTCGAGCCGCTCGCCGGGACGGATCCGCCGGACGTTGGCGGCGTGGAAACCCTCGTCGCCGTCGAGCACCGCGATCTCACCGACCGAAGGCAACGCGTCGACGTAGAAAAGCCCGTCGGACATGAATCCTTAACGGCCAGTGAAGGTTTCGCGCAGCCGGGAGAACAGCCCGCCACTGGTCGCGGTGGAGTGCGTCGAGCGCACCTCGGCGGTATCGCGGGTGCGCTTTTCCTTCAGCTGCCGCAGCAGTTCGATGTCGTCATGGTCCAGCCGGGACGGCACCACGACGTCGATGTGCGCGTGCAGGTCACCTCGCACCCCGGAGCGCAGGTGCGGCATGCCGTGTCCGCGCAGCGTGGTGACCGAGCCGGGCTGCGTGCCTGCCGGGATGGTGATCTCGGTCGGGCCGTCGAGGATCGCGTCGACGGTGACCGTCGTGCCGAGCGCGGCGTCCACCATCGGCACCGAGATGGTGCAGTGCAGATCGTCGCTGTCGCGGACGAAGATCTCGTGGGGCTTCTCGTGCACCTCGACGTAGAGGTCACCTGCGGGTCCGCCACCGGGGCCGACCTCGCCCTGCGCGGCCAGTCGCACCCGCATCCCGTCACCGACACCCGCGGGGATCTTGACGCTGATCTCGCGGCGTGCGCGGATCCGGCCGTCGCCGCCGCAGCGGTGGCACGGGTCGGGGATGACCTCGCCCACCCCACCGCAGACCGGGCACGGCCGGGACGTCATCACCTGGCCCAGCAGCGAGCGCTGGACGGTCTGGATCTCACCGCGGCCACCGCACGTGTCGCAGGCGACGGGCACGGACTTGCCGTTGGTGCCCTTGCCCTGACACAGGTCGCACAGCACCGCGGTGTCCACGGTCACCTGCTTGGTCACGCCGGTCGCGCATTCGGCCAGGTCAAGGCGCATCCGAAGCAGCGAATCCGAGCCAGGTCGCACCCGGCCGATCGGTCCACGGGTCGTCGTCCCACCACCGAAGAACGCCTCGAAAACATCGCCGAGCCCGCCGAAGCCACTGAAGCCGTTGCCTGCGGCCGCCGCGGACTCCAGCGGATCGCCACCGAGGTCGACGATGCGACGCTTCTCGGGGTCACTCAGCACCTCGTACGCGGCGCTGATCTCCTTGAACCGGGCCTGAGCGGCCTCATCGGGGTTGACGTCCGGATGCAGTTCGCGGGCAAGCTTGCGATACGCGCGCTTGATCTCCGTATCACTCGCGCCGTTGCTCACGCCGAGCAGCCCGTAATAATCGCGTGCCACGCCTGACCTTGCCTGCCTGTTCCAAGCCGGACTACCGGCTACCTAAGACTTCACCTATATAAAGAGCAACCGCAGCGACATTAGCGATAGTTCCCGGATAGTCCATTCGGGTGGGTCCCAGTACACCCATGCCGCCATACACTTTGCCCGAACTTCCGTAGGTGGTGCTGACCACGGAGGTGCCCACCATCTCCTCGGCCTCCGTCTCATGGCCGATGCGCACGGTGACCTTGCCTGCCTGTTGCTGCGCCGCGAGCAGCCGCAGCACCACCACCTGCTCCTCGAGTGCTTCCAGGACCGGTCGCAGTGAACCGCCGAAATCTGCGGTGTTACGGGTCAGGTTAGCGGTACCGCCCAGCAGTAGGCGCTCCTCGCTGTGCTCGACCAGCGACTCCACCAACACCGTCGCGGATCGCCCGATGGCATCGGCAAGGCCGCCCTGGCCGTTCAGATTGGTCGCCAGGTCCGAAACCGCCACCGATGCGGCGCTCAGCGGCTTGCCCTCCAGCGCCTGGCCCAGCGTGTCCCGCAGCTTGGCCAGCTCATGGTCGTCGATGGCGTCTCCAAGCTCGACGATCCGCTGGTCCACACGCCCGGAGTCGGTGATCACGACGAAAAGCAGCCGGGCCGGTGTCAGTGCCACCACCTCCAGATGCCGCACGCTGGACGTGGACAGCGTCGGGTACTGAACGACCGCCACCTGGCGGGTCAGCTGCGCCAACAACCGCACCGCGCGGCGTAGCACGTCGTCGAGGTCGACACCGGACTCCAGGAAGGTCAGGATCGCGCCGCGCTCGGCCGAGGACAGCGGCTTGATCTCGTCGAGCCGGTCGACGAACTCGCGGTAGCCCTTCTCGGTGGGTACCCGGCCCGAGCTGGTGTGCGGTTGGGCGATGTAGCCCTCGGCCTCCAGAACCGCCATATCGTTGCGCACGGTCGCGCTGGAGACACCGAGATTGTGCCGCTCGACAAGCGACTTGGAGCCGATCGGCTCCTTGGTGGCCACGAAGTCGGCGACGATGGCGCGCAGCACCTCGAAGCGACGGTCCTCGGCACTACCCATGTGTTCACCTACCTCTTCAGTCCCGTTGGCGTTCATTTTACGGTCATCAGCAGCGTCGATACCGCGGCGGCCGTTGTTCATGTCGCGCACCGGCCCGTTGCGCTTATCCTTTGCAGGATGACACGAATGCTCGGGGGGAACACTCGGGGGACGTTTGCCCGATGATCTTCAAGGGTGTCCGCGACGGTAGGCCATACCCCGAACACGGACTGTCACATCGACAATGGGCGCAAATCCCGCCCCGCCAGATTCGCCTCGACGAGTTGGTGATGACCACCACGGTGCTGGCGCTCGACCGGTTGCTTTCGGAGGATTCGACGTTCTATGGCGACCTGTTCCCGCACGCAGTGAGGTGGAAGGGCATCGTCTATCTGGAGGACGGGCTGCACCGCGCCGTGCGGGCGGCCTTGCGGAATCGAACCGTGCTGCATGCCCGGGTGTTCGACATGGACATGCCACTCTCGCAGCAGGTCTAATCTGCGCGCCGCGGCCTCACGAGAAGAACCAGCCCGGTCAGTGCCTGCCAGGCCAGGATCGTGTACACGCTTGCACGCTCGATGAGTCCGGGAGGCAGACCGGTCGTCGCGGAGATGCTCAGCATCGCCAGGCTGGCTAATCCGAGGATCGCGATCACGAAGGACAGCACGCGATATCCGGTCAGCCTGACGGCCTTCGCCGCGATGGGCGAGCCGGCCAGGATCGCGGTATTGCCTCCCACAATGGCAAGAATCGCGCCGAGCACATGCAGCCAGGCGTGTCCGCTCTCGACAAGCGCCGAACCACCGTGCGCGATGGCAACCAGGAGGTTGCCTGCGGCGGTGGCCAGCGCAAGCGGGATGAACAGCAGGCCTCCGCCGCACGCCCGTACCAGCAGCACAGCGCCGGCAAGGAAGCCCAGGCCTTGGACCCAGAACGCCGTATTCATCAACGCCGCCCTCGGTGACCATGCGGGTACCCCAAGGTCGCTGATGTAGCCGTGGGCGTAGCTGTATGACGGCAGCACGGCCGCGGCGGCGAGCCATTCGAAAAGCACGAAGACCAGTGCGGCCACGATCCACAGCACGGCCGCTGCGATCAGGGTTGGCCGTGGTGATCGCACGGCAACCAACATAGAGCCGGCGCGGTCATCGTTGTGCGGCTTCGTCCGGCTTCTCCGAGATTGCATACAGCTCAGGAATGTTGACGACGATCGCCTCTTGCGTGCTGCGCGCGATCACGACCACCGCAGGATGATCGGGGTCCGGATTCTCTTCTCGATGCGGAACGTATGGCGGGACGAAAACGTAGTCACCCGGCGCCGTCGCGATCCGCACTTCCGCGACGCCATCGTGGAATACGAACTCGGGGTTCCCGCTCTGCACGAATATCGCCGTCTCGGAGTCACCGTGATGGTGGTTGTCCGATGCCGTCTCTGGCGCGACCCGAGTCTCGCCCATCCAGAGCTTCTCCGATCCGACCGACGCTCCGCTGATCGCGGCGAACCGGCGCATCCCCTCGCTCTGGGCCGTTGCCGAACTCAGCTCTGAGGCCTTGACGTGGTGCACCCGCGTGCGGGCGTCGCCATGGGCGGCGGTCGTCGCCAAGTCGGGGTGGAAACCGTCCCTGCCAGTCATAACACCAGGTTTGCAGTCGCGGCGGGATTTGTCATCAGTGGTGACATCCACCGGTCTTTCCTGCCAGCGGGAAGCTTGAGTTGGGTGGCAGCGGCGACGACACAGCGTCGCCAACGGACAAGTCTGGAACGTGCCAGATCCACGACAGCCATCAAAGGACACCATCATGCGAATCAATCCCAAATACCTCACCGCGGCGCTGGCCGCGGGGGCCGCCGCGCTGGCGATCACCGCGGCGCCGATCGCCGCTGCGGCCACACCCACTCCGGGTCAGCAGTCCTGTATCGACAGCGGCTCGGGCACCGAGTGCCAATCGCCCGGCAATGTCCAGATCTACGCCTCGCCTCCGGTTGTCAATTACGACCCCTATGGATACGACGGCTTTCTGCTGGGCGGCTTCGGGAACGGCGGTCACGGCGGAGGCTTCGGCGGGCACGGCGGCGGCGGTGGCGGCCACCGGTAGTGACCGGTTTACGAGGCGGCCTGTCTAGGCCATCGCCTCGCGCAGGCTGCGCGGGCGCAGGTCGGTCCAGTTCTCCTCGACGTAGGCAAGGCAGTCGGCACGGGTGCTCTCGCCGAAGACCACCCGCCAGCCGGCGGGGACGTCGACGAACGTCGGCCACAGGCTGTGCTGGTCCTCGTCGTTGACGAGCACATAGAACGTGCCGTTGTCGTCATCGAACGGATTGGTGCTCATCGAGTCTCCTCATCGATGGGTCGGCGAGGTTCGCGCCGAGAATTCGGTCGGACAACAGCCCGAGGCAGGACAGGTTGGGGAAGCCGGGCCCCTGGGTGAGCCCGGACAGGCCGGGCAGGAACAACTTCGGCGTCACGCCGGTGACCGCGAGGTCGTGGCCGATGGACTCGAACAGCGTTTCGCCGGTGAGCGGGCCACCGAGCCCCAGCTCGATGAGATCCCTGGCGTCCTGCCCGAGCAGCGGAACGAACCACAACGCGTCCGCACCCGAGCCGTCGATCACCAGGTCGAAACCGTGCACCGTCTCAAGACGTTCACCGCCGCGGTTTGTGCTCAGCGTCAACCGAATTCGATCGTCGAGCGCCACCGCGTGCGCGACCCGTCCCCGGAGGTGCCGGATGCGATCGTCGGCAAGCAACGCGTCCTGCACCCGCGCCGAGAACACACCGCGATCGGTGCGCGCGAGCGCGTCTCGCCGCTCGGCGAGGGTCAGGCTGGACCAGCCCGTGGGATCGGAGAACAGCGTGTTCTCGAAGAAGCCTTCACCGCGGGTGAACAGCGTGACTTGCGGCGAGATGACGGTGATGGTCGAAACCCGGTGGCGGAACAGCTCGTTGAGCATCGACGCGGCGGTTTCGCCGCCACCGATCACCACGACCCGCTCGGCCACGATGAGCTCTTGTTGGGCGGCTTGCTGCCAGAACTGCGAGATGGACAGCACCCGCGGATCGCCAGGCAGGATCGACCGTTCGGCCTGCCCAGGCCCGGTGATCATCACCGCGTCGGCGTGCACGGTGCGCTCGGGCGTGTGCAGCGCCCATCGTTGACCGCCTGCGTCATTGGCGACCGAAATGCTGCCCACCTCGCCGGGAATCACGCTCATGCCGACGTTTTCAGCCACCCAGCGCAGGTACTGGCTCCACCTTCGGTGCGTCGGAGCGGGCCTGCCGCGGTCCACCCATTCTGCGAACTGGCCGGTGCCGATCAGATATGCCTGCCAGCTGTGCCGGGTCATCCGTTCGTCGAGTTCGGCGTTGCGGCGCGGTACGAGCGACGACCGATACGGGAAGCCGACGTCCTTCTCGGGGCCGGTGCCGAGGCGGTGCTGCCCATCGGTCCAGCCGCCGATGGCCTGCCAGTTGGCGGCCACTCCGTGCGTTCGATCGAAACGACGTCGGGAACGTCGACACCCATATCGCGCAGTTCGGCCGCCTTGGCGGCCACGGCCACGGCCTTGGCTCCGGCACCGACGACGGCGAGGGTGCTCACGAAGCGACCTCCCGCAGTGCGTCCTGCCACATCGATTGCAGCACAGCTATATCCGTTTCTGTCAGGATGTCGGGCAGGGCACGCCATTGTGTCGCCAGTACGGGCGCATCACCCTCGGTGAGCACCAACGCGTTGATAGTCAGCTCGAAGCGCATCGCCACCTCGGGCTCGGGCAGCGCCGAAACGCCGGACAGCAGTGTGCGATCCAGCTGCAGCCCTTCGCCGCTGACGCCGTAGTCGATGCGGCCAAGGAAGTTCAGCAGGAGCTGCGGCTCGTGGTGGGTGCGCAGCCGTTCGGCGGTGTCCGCGCGCAGGTAGCGCAACAGCCCGTAGTCGATGCCGTCACCGGGGATGGCCTCGATCGCTTCGCCGATGCTGCGCGCGTCGGCCGATGGCACCCGCAGCGGGTACACGGTGCTGAGCAACCCGACGGTGTCGGAGGTGTCGGCGTCGGCGGTGACGGTGTCGGCCCTGCCGTGCGTCTCCAGCGCCAGTAGCGGTGCAGGCCGGGACTGGTTGCGGCGCAACCGCCACCGATTGACCATCCGCGCTGCCGCGGCGGCCAGCAGATGTGTGATCGGCTGGTCCCCGGCGAGCAGCGTGGCAGACACCTCGGGATCGGTGACCGACAGAGTGACGGCCACATCGCGTGCGCGGTCGGTCTGCGGTCGGATCCGCCGCGCACCCAATTCGGGGTCCTCCCCGGCGAGTTGAGCGACCCAGTACTCACAGGAGTCGAGCCGTTCGGCCCGCTCGACCAGCAACCTGGACCACCGCCGGTAGCTGGTGTGCTCGCGCACCGGTGTCGGCTCTCGGCCCTCGGCGAGCGCATGCAGGCCAGCATCGAGTTCGCCAAGGACGATGCGCCATGACCATGGGTCCACGGCGAGCACATGCGCCGTCAACAGCAGTACGCCGGCCTCGCGCAGCCAGACCGCGTCAAGCAGCACACCGCGCTCGGGATCGAGCCGGTCCAGCGACTGACGCGACTGTGCTGTGACGACATCGGCGAGCTCCCCCGTGACCGCCGCCTCCGTGATGTTCACGGTCGCGTCGTGTTGGACGAGCGTCATCGCGTCGCGGTCCAACCGGCTGCGCAGCACCTCGTGGCCGTCCACGACGGTCTGCAACAGCATCCGCACCTGCTCGGTGGTGATGCCGTCGGGCAGCCGGATGGCATCGGTCTGCGCCAACCGCCTCGGCTCCCCGTGCTCGTACAGCCAACGAGCGTTGGACAACAACGTGATTGGCCCGTCGTCCTCGTCCTCCACGGCTCCGAAACCCACCGATTCGCTGTCGATCGCGGCACCGAGTTCACGGATGGTGCCGCACTCGATCATCAGCCGCGCCCGAAGCGCGATGCCGCGCCTGCGCGCGGCCTGCACCACCGACAGCGCGACGATGCTGTCGAGGCCGAGCCGCAGGAAGTCCGCGTCGACGTCTACCTGCTCGGCGTCCAGGATCTCACCGAGCAATTCGGCGAGCGCTGTTTCGGTCGGCGTCTCAGGCAGCGCCACGGCTAGGTCCACCGCGGCGGGCAGTGCGGCCAGCGCGGACTCGTCGACCTTGCCGTGCGATGTCAGCGGCATCTCGTCCACGACGACGATGCGATGCGGAACCATGTAGCGCGGCAACCGTTTTGCGAGCATGGCGCGCAGCTCGGGCACGGCGGGCGCAGGCTCAGCCGCCACGAATGCGGTCAACCGCGGACCACTTGCGTGCTGGCACACCGCAACATGGGCGTGCCGAACCGCAGGATGGCTGTGCAGTACCGCCGAGATCTCCCCCGGTTCGACGCGGAACCCGCGAATCTTGACCTGGGCGTCGGTGCGGCCGAGGAACTGCAACCCCCCGTCCGGTCCGCGGCGCACCATGTCACCGGTTCGGTACATCCGCTGGCCACAATTGAACGGGTCGGCGACGAACCGGCGCGCCGTCTCCTCCTGTCTGCCGAGGTAGCCGCGGGTCAGCTGGTCACCGGCGAGGTACAACTCGCCGGACACCCCGTCGGGCACCGGCCGCATCCAGGAGTCCAGCACGTAGGCGCGGGTCGGTCCTGTCGGTCGCCCTATCGTCGGATGTGCGTATTCGGCGATGGGTGCGACGATGGCCTCGACGGTGGTTTCGGTTGGACCGTAACAGTTGTAGGCCGTCATGCCGGTGCGCGCGCATTCGTCGCGGATCAGATTCCATGCCGGGATGCCGACAGCCTCTCCGCCGAGCGCCAGCACGCCGAGCGGCACGGTCGCCAGCAGGCCGACCGCATGGAGTTGCGCAAACATCGACGGGGTGGTGTCGATCAGGTCGATGCCGTATCTGGCGATGGTCTCGACCAATGCCTCGGCGTCGCGCTGAACGTCGTCGTCGACGATGTGCACCCGATGCCCGTCGAGCAGCGCGGCAAGCGGCTGCCAGGCGGCGTCGAACGTGAACGACCACGCGTGCGCCACGTGCAGAGGGTGACTCAGCCGGGTCGCCGCAGGCCGCAGGATGTTTCGCGCATGGTCCTCGGCGTAGGCCAGTAGCGCGTGATGTGTGCCGATGACGCCCTTCGGCTTACCCGTTGTGCCGGAGGTGAACACCACGTACGCGGCCTGTCCGGGATGTGCGGTCACGGGCCGGAAGTCGTCGTGTGATTCTGCGTCGGCAGTGTTGACGAACGCGTTGTCGACGACGACCGTCGCCCCGGACTGGTGCAGGATGTCCGCGACGCGTTCGGACGGCATCGCAGGGTCCAGCGGCACGATCATGCCGCCCGCCTTCAGCACACCCAGCATGGCGATCACGTAGCCGGGTCCGCGGGAAAGGTTGATGGCCACCGGGTTTTCGGTGCGCACTCCCCGCGCGACGAGTGCCGCGGCGAGCCTGTCGGCCGCCTCGTCCAGCTCGCGGTATGTCAGTTCACCGCCTGGCCACGTCAACGCGGTCGAGGCCAGCTTGGTGCCGGCGATCTCGGTGAACCTGGTGTGTACGCAACCGCCGGCGCCTGCGGGGGCCTCCGCGACACGCACGGAGACCGCCTCACCGTCGAGCAGTATCGGAACGTCGCGAAGCGGACTGTCCCAGTGTGTGATCAGGCCCTGTATGGTGGCCAGCAGGCGCTGGCCGAGCGATTCCGGCGTCATCAGCCCGAGCGCGCGGTCGATCACCTCGACCAGCACGGTCAGTCGGTCGTCGATCATGTGTGCGGCGATGGTCACCGGAAAGTGCGCAAGGCTTTCCAGCGCTGCGGGCCGGAAGGTCGCGCCGTTGGCGGTGAACTCTCCGCTGCCGACCAGTCCGCCTGGCGGGAAGTTCTCGTAGACCAGCAGGGTGTCGAACATTTCGCCGATGCCTGCCAGCGAACGCACCTCGGAGTGGGCCAGGTAGCTGTGGTCGCGCAGCTTTGCGGCCCCGCGCTGGACGGCAAGACTTTGCGCACCGACTGTTTCCGCGGGATCGAGCCGTACCCGCAGCGGCACCGTGTTGATGAACAGTCCGACCATGGTCTCGACTCCGGCGAGCTCACTGGGCCGGCCCGACACCGTCACGCCGAACACCACATCGCTGCGGTCGGTGAACGCCGACAGCAATGTCGCCCAAGCCATTTGAACCAGCGTGTTCACCGTGACACCGCGTGCCCTCGCGCCTTCGGCCAGCCGGCCGGTGGCGGGACTGTCCAGGTTCAGCTCCGTGCGCCGCGGCTGCCCGAGCGGCGGCTCACCCACCGTCAGCGCCGGTGTCAGGAGCGTCGGACCGTCAAGGCCGGAGAAGTGTTCGCGCCACAGCGCGCGGCTGGTTTCCGGGTCGCGGCCGGCCAGCCAACCGATGTAGTCCCGGTACGGCCTCGGCGGTGGCGGCAAGGCGTCGGCGTCACCGCCGGATCGGTACAGCGTGATGAGCTCGCCGACGAACAGCGGCAGCGACCAGCCGTCGATGATGATGTGATGCGCGACGACCACCAGACGCCAATGTTCGCTTGACAATTCGACGAGAAGGAAGCGGATCGCCGGTCCGCGCGCCAAGTCGAACGGACGCAGGCGCTCGTCGGCGTCGAGCGCCTCGACCTCGTCGGCGGTTGCGGTGATGTGCCGCCACGGCACCTGGACACGGTTGGGGATGACCTGCACCGGCTTGCTTCGGCCACCGGCGACGCTGGTGGAGATGAAGCTCGCCCGCAGGTTGGGGTGGCGAGCCAACAACGCCGCCGCGCAACGGCCTAGCAGGTCCGCGTCGACAGGGCCCGTGATGTCCGCGGCCATCGCGATCACGTACGGGTCGACGCCGCTCTCGCTGTCGGTCAGCTGCGAGAGTGAGAACAACCCCTGCTGCAGCGGGCTGAGCGCCAGCACATCCTCGATGGAGACCGCGGTCTCTGTCGCGGTCACCGGGCACCGTCTTGCGATGGCATCCACGAAGCGGCAACGGCGGCAAGCTCATCCGCCGACAACCCCGATGCGGTCATCGGCGCATGGTGGACGTCGCCGGGTTCTGTTGCGCCGTCCGCACCGTCGAGGACCTCGGCAAGTTCGGAGATGGCCGGGTGCTCGAACACCATGCGGGCAGTCAGCGCGACCCCGGCATCGCGGGCCCTCGCGGCCAGCTGCACGGCAAGGATGCTGTCGCCACCCAGGCTGAAGAAGTCGTCGTGCCTGCCGACTTCAGGCAACTCGAGCATGTCGGCGAGGATGGCCGCCAACGTCTGTTCCGTTGGGGTGCGGGCAGGTTCGGACGGGCCCGCCGATACCGAAGGACGCGGCGCTGCCGGCACGTCGACGTACTCCAGCCGGCCGTCCTCGGTCCAGCGGGCGCGCTTACCGGTGGGACGAAGTTTGCGCGTCTCCTCGTCGACGTAGTGCTGGTACTCGTCGCCGATGACACCCACCGACACGGCATCACGCCAGTGGTCGAGCACGCTGACACCGGCGGCCGCTGCGAAGTCCTGCACCTGTCGACGTTCGTCGCGGCCGGCGATCTGGACGTCCCGCAGTCTCTGATCGGGATCGTCGGCGAACGCGGCGAGCACCCGGGTAAGCCAACGCACCAGCCGCTCGGCGGTGGCGCGCTGGTACAGGTCGGTCCGGTAGATGACGTGGCCGCGGTACCCGTCGCCGGTGGCGAAGAAGTTCACCGACAGATCTGCGTGCGCGACATCGAAGGGTGGCTCGAGCGCCGTGAACGTGGTCTTGCCTTCGGACCCCCCCTCGATGACACGGTCTGCGGGCAGCGCTTCGCGCACGTGCACCACGACCCCGAAAAGCGGGTTGCGGGACAACGATCGCACCGGCCGTACCGCGTCGACCACCTGGTCGAAAGGAAGGTCCTGGTGCGCGTACGCGGCCAGGGCGGTGTCACGGGCCCGCAGCAGCAGGTCACGAAGAGTGGGGTTGCCACCGAGGTCGTTGCGCAGCACCACGATGTTGATGAAGAACCCGATCAGCGCGTCGAGTTCGGCCTCGGTCCTGCCGGCCACGGGTGTGCCGAGCGGGATGTCCGGCCCCTCACCGGCCTTGTGCAGTGCGACGGCCACCGCGGACTGCAACAGCATGAACTCGGTGACACCGAGGTCCTGGCTCAGGCGCGCGAACTTGGCGCGGGTGGCGCTGTCGACGGTGAACTCGACGGCATCCCCCTGCCCGCTCAACACCGGCGGCCTGGCGAAATCGGAGTGCAGGCCCGGGTCCTGCGGCAGGCCGGCCAGCTGCTCACGCCAGAAGTCACGCTGCGCAACCACGGGTCCGTCGGTGTCGGCGAGCAGCGCCGCCTGCCACGCGGCGTAGTCGGCATACTGCACCGGCAGCGGGGCGAGCTTGGGCGCCTGGTCGTCGTGCCTGGCCCGGTATGCGGCCAACAGGTCGGTGAACAACACCATGGCAGACCAGTGGTCGGCGGCGATGTGATGCACCACCAGCGACACCACATGCGTTTCGCCGGTCGACAGCACCGCCGCCCGGATCGGCAGGTCACGCTCGAGGTCGAAGATGTGCCGCCGTTCCTTGGCGAGTTCGCCCTGCAGCCAGGACTCGTCGTCACCGCGTGCCCTTCGCACTGCAACCTCGCCGGCATCGTTGACGATTTGGTGTGGTATACCGTCGATTTCGCGGTACGTCGTGCGCAGTACCTCATGGCGGGCGACGACGTCGCGCACCGCAGCCATAAACGCGTCGACATCGCATGGTCCGGTGATCCTGGCGGCGAACGGGATATTGTTGACGGGTCCGGGTCCGTCGATGCGGTACTGGAACCACATCCGAAGCTGCGACGCGGACATCTGCAGCGGCCCGTCGTGCGGGATGGCAACCAGCCGCGGCCGGTTGGAGTCGATGGCCGACGTCGAATCGACGCGTTCGGCCACCTTGGCCACCGTGCCCAGCTCGAAGACCTCCCGCACACCGATGTCGACGTTGAACTGCGACCGCACGGCCGCAACCAGTTTGGTGGCGAGCAGCGAGTGGCCGCCGAGGTCGAAGAACGAGTCGTCCGCACCAACCCGATCGCGGCCGAGCAGCTCGGCGAACAGGTCCGCTACGCGCCTTTCGGTGCCCTCGGCGGGCTCGCGGTAGTCAGCGCCGGAGCCGGCCCGAGCATTAAGGTCGGGCTCCGGCAGCGCCGTACGGTCGATCTTGCCGTGCGAGGTGATCGGGATCTCATCGATCACCATGTAGGCGGCGGGCGTCATGTACTCCGGCAGCGCGGCGGCCACCCGATTACGGACACGCTCGATGTCGACGTCCTCTGCCACGTCGGCTGGGGTCAGATAGCCAACGAGGCTCTTGCCGAGATTCGGCAGCTCGGTGACGACCACGACCGCTTGGCCAACGCTGGGGTCGACGGAGATCGCGGCGGCGACTTCACCGAGTTCGATCCGGAAACCGCGGATCTTGACCTGTTCGTCCGCGCGCCCGACGAACTCGACATCGCCGTCCGCGTTGCGGCGGGCGAGGTCACCCGAACGGTACAGCCGGCCCCCTGGGGTGAACGGATCGGCGACGAACCGTTCGGCGGTCAGGCCATGCCTGCGGTGGTAGCCGTGCGCGACATGTGTTCCACCGATATAGATTTCACCGATGACGCCCACCGGCACCGGCCTCATGGCGTCGTCGAGCAGATGAATCTGCGTGTTGATCTTCGGCGTACCGATCGGCACGATGCGGGTGCCCTGCTTGCCCTCGACCTTGTAGCGGCTCGCATTGATCACCGTCTCGGTAGGGCCGTAGAAGTTGTGCAGCAGCGAATCGAAGGTGGCGAGGAACTTGTCGGCGAGCTCGCCGGGAAGCGCCTCCCCGCCGATCGGCACCCGTTGCAGGGTCCGCCACTGGTTCACGCCGGGCAGCGAGAGGAACAGACCGAGCAGCGACGGCACGAAGTGCATCGAGGTGATGCCCTCGTCGTGCAGCAGGTCGGTGAGATAACCGATGTCGCGCAGACCGTCAGGGCGAGGGATCACCAGCCGCCCACCGCAAGCCAGCATGCCGAAGATCTCGCCGATCGACACGTCGAAGCTCGGTGAGGCAACCTGAAGCAGTCGCTCGGTGTGGTCGATTTGGTAATCGCCCTTGAACCAGACGAAGTACTCCGCGACCGGCCGGTGCGGAACCGGCACGCCCTTGGGTAACCCGGTCGACCCCGAGGTGTAGATCAGGTACGCGGTGCTCTCCGGGTGCAGCGGGCGGACCCGGTCGCCGTCGGTGGGGTTCGCGACGGCGTAGCGGTCCAAATCACCGACCGCTTCGCGCAGCACCAGTTTCGGCTCGGAATCGGACAGGATGAAGTTCAGCCGGTCCTCGGGGTAGGTGGGATCGACGGGCAGGTACACCGCGCCGGCCTTCATCACCCCCAGCGCCGTGATCACCAGCTCCGGCGAACGGTCCAGCAGCACCGCGACGCGGTCCTCCGCCCCGATGCCCTGCTCGATCAGCCAGTGCGCGAACCGATTCGCCGACTCGTTGACCTCCCGATAGGTGTAGTTGCGTCCTTCATAGACCATGGCCACCCCGTCGGGGGTGCGGGCAACCTGTGCCTCGACGAGGGCCGCCAACGTCGTTGCCTCGGTGCTGAATTCCTCACCGGCCGATACCCGGCGCAGCCAGTCCGCGTCCGCAGGGCCCATCACGTCGAGCTCGCCGATCGGCCGGTCGGGATTGAGCAGCGCATCGTCCAGCAGCACGCCGTAGTGCGCAAGCAGCTGATTGACCAGCGGTTCGTCGAGCACCTCGACGAGGTATTCGGCCTCCACCACGACCGCGGCTTCTGGAGCGTCGAACTCGACCATGAAACCCAATGGCAGCTGGGTGAACTGGCCGCGCAGCTCGGCACGCTCGCAGGTGAGGCCCGGTGGATTGAAGCCATCGCCGTCGGCTCCTCGCGCCCCGAAGGTCACCCTGGTCATCCGCTCAACGCCGTGACGGCGGTCGGGGTTGAGCTCGCGGACCACTCGGTCGAGGTTGATCTGCTGATGCGCGAAAGCACCCACGGCGGTGTCGCGCGCATGCGCGACCAGCTCGCGGAACGTCTGTCGAGGCTGCGGACGCAGGCGCAGCGCCACCGTGTTGCCGTAGTAGCCGATCACGTCCTCGAGCCCGGCACCCCGGTTGAGTACCGGTGCGGCGACAAGGAAGTCGTCGGCGTGGGTGTAGCGATGCATCAGTGCGCCGAAGGCGGCGAGCAGCACCATGTACGGTGTCGCGCCGGATTCCTTGGCCAGCGCCGCCGCCCGATCCGCGGTCTGCTCGGAGAGGGCCAGCGTGGTGCGTTGCGACCGCCAGTTCGTCGGCACCGCAGAACCGTTGGGTCCTGGCAGTTCCAACGGTTCGGGCGGATCGGCGAGCACCGAGCGCCAGTAGTCGAGATCGCCGTCCAATGCGGACACGGCCTGCGCAGGCGGCGAAGCGGCCGGCTTGAGGTGCTCACCGCGATACGCGTGCGTCAGATCCGCGAAGAACACCTGCCAGCAGCCGTCGTCCCATGCGATGTGATGGGCAACCAACAACATCACATGCTCGTCGCGGCCGGTGCGGACGACGGTGATCCGCAGCGGTGCGTCGGCGGCCAGGTCGAACGGCGCGCCGAACTCGCGCTGCGCAAGCACCTCGAGGCGCAGTTGGCGAGCATGATCCGAGAGGTCGGACAGGTCGTGTTCGGACCATCGCGGCATCAACTCGTCGTGAACGGTCAGGTGCGGCTCACCGTCAGCATCCGCGGAGTAGGTGGTGCGCAAGACGTCGTGGCGCCGCGCGACGGCATCGACGGCATCGTGCAGCCGCGCCACGTCCAACTCGCCTGCGATGCGATACGAAAGGGAGATGTTGAGTATCGCGCCGGTGGGGTCGGCCATCTCGACGAACCACATGCGGCGCTGCCCGTCGGACAATCCGGTGACGACCGATTCGGTTCGCGGTTGTGCACTCGACCGTAGCCCTCGCTCGGAGAGCTTGCGGCGCAGCAGTTCGAGCCGATGCCTGTCCAGGTCTTCGCGGATGTCAGCGGTGTCAGTCACGCGTGGTTTCCACCTTCTCTGATCGTTCTTGGTCGTCGAGGCTGGCGATGAGTTCGCCGCCGGTGATGCCGCCGAGCAGGGCGGCAAGCGGTACCGACTTGCCGGTGGCCTTGCGCAGCCGCTTGCGTAGGTCGAGCGCGAGCAACGAGTCGACACCAAGGTCGAGCAGTGAGGTGTCCAGGTCGACCGCGGCGGCGTCGCCGAGATTCAGCGCCGCGGCCAGTTCGGCACGAACCAGCGCGATGATGTCGATTGGTGTTGTCGTCGCGCTGCGTTCGGCCCCGTGTGCGTCGCGGCTCTCGAAGGCCGTGCGCAGCCGATTGCGATCGGCGGCCAGGATCAAGGGATCGCCCGGGTGGTCCCGCAGGCTGGCCTCGATGGCGATGTCGGGCGCCATCGGAAGAAGCCCGGACCGTCTCATCTGCGCCACCATGTCGGCGTCGGCGATGCCGATGTGTCCAGGCAGCGCCTGCCAGGGTCCCCAGCGAACGGCCACACAATGCTGCCCCTTGGCGCGCAGCTGGCCCGCCATCACGTCGAGCATCCGGTTGGCCGCCGAGTACGCGACGGCCCTGCGCCCACCCCACACCCCGGATACCGAGGAGCACACCAGGATTCGCGTGTCCGGCCGCAGCGGCCACAACTCGGTGAGCCGGGCCAACCCGCTGACCTTGGCGGCGACAGTCCGGGCGAACTCCTCTGGGCTGAGCGCGTGGTGGACCGCGAAGGTCGCCGCCGCGGCGGTGTGTACGACCAGCGATGCGCCGTCGCCTGCATGCTGCGTGGCGGCGGCACACACAGCCTCGGCCGACGTCAGATCGCACTGCGGGGCCAGCACCTCCGCGCCACGTCTACCTGCCAGCTCCGCGACCGTGGCGGGGTCGACACCGCTGCGGCTGAGCAGCACAAGCCGGCGCGCCCCTTGGTCGGCCAGGTACCGGGCGTAATGCAGCCCGACCGCCCCGCTGCCACCGGTGATCACGACGTTGTCGAGCAGGCCCTCTAGTTGCCACGGCGGCGGCGGCGCGTCGACGTCGGACAGGGAGCGGACGTAACGCATTGGCCCGGAGGCGTCGTCGCGAAGTGCCGCTTCCTTGGCATCGCCGAGAAGGGTGTCGATGACGGCTGTCGCGGTGGTGTCGTCGATCTCCCACGAGGACAGGTCCAGATGCCGGAACGATTGATCGGCGTGTTCGAAGCCGACGCTGCGGTGCATGGCCGCCAGGGCGGCCTGTGCGGGCAAGGCCACCGGTTCGTCGGCCCGGACATGCTCTCCCCCAACCGTGATGAGCCAAACGTCGGCGCAGTTGGGGCCGACGGTGTCCACGTAGTCGAACAGCCCGGCGCCGATCAGCCGGGAGATCTCTTTGGCGGCTTGCTCGATGTCTGGATGGTCAAGCACCGGGGCGATCGCGATGATCATGTCGGCGTCGCGCGCTCGGGCCGGCTGTACACCGGCGTGCACCTCGACGGCACTGCGCAGCTGATCCGCCAGTGGCCCGGTCGGCGCGCCCAGGTCCACTACCGCGACGCTGCGCACGCTGATGCGTTTGACGGATTCGACTGATGGCTCCCATCTTTCGTCGGCGACCATCAGCCCGGGTACGGGCGGCAACGGTTCGGGTGTGGCCCATAGGTGCACGGCGCGCATCGGCGCGTTCGGGAAACCGCGCAGCGGCGGGCAATGGTCTTCGACGAGGTCGGCCCAGCGGTAGCCGGGGTCCGTCACGGCGGCGGCAGCGATGTTAGCGGACAGCACGTCGACGAGCTGCTCGTCGCGGCGGCCCGAACCGACGGCCAGCGGCGACTCACCTTCGCCGTCGCCAAGGATGTCACCGAGTGCGAACAGTAGCGCCGGATGCGCGGACAACTCGACGAACGAACCCGCGCCGTGGCGCAGGGCGGCCGCGACGGCGCGGTCGAAGCGGACGGTGTTGCGCAGGTTTCGATACCAGTAGTCGGCGAAGTCGGTGCCCGGTGCCACCACGTCCCCGGTGACCGAACCGATGAATTGCACGGCGGCATCGGTGAATTGTCCCCGGGGCAGCAGGGTGCGCAGCTCGGAGTGCAGCGCGTCGAGTGCGCTGGTGTGGGCAGGAAAGTTGACCGCGATCTCGCGGGCGAACATGCCTTGTTCCTCGGCGGCTGTCACCATGGTCGCGATCGCGTCGCGGTCGCCGGACACCACGACCGACGTGTTGGCGTTGACGACCGAGAGCTCCAGCCATCCCGAGGTTTTCGCGATCAGCTTTTCGGCCTCGTCGGCGGAGATGCCAAGAACCGCCATCCCGTAGTGACCGGGCAACGCGTCGACGACCTTTGCGCGTGCGATCACCACCGCGACGCCGTCTGCAAGCGTGATCGCTTCGGCGGTATAGGCGGCGGCGACCTCGCCGAGGCTATGACCGACCGTGATCCCGGGCTCGATGCCGCACGATCGCCAGACCTGTGCGAGCCCGGCGGCGTGGGTGAACTGCGCTGCCTGTATTTGGATCTGCGAGCTCGCGCCGGGCTCGAGGTTGTCGACCAGGTACGTTAGCGGCGATTCGGCGCCGGCGGCGACGAACGCGTCGGCGCACTTGTCCACCTCGGCCCGATACACCGACAGCTGCCGGTACGCGTCTGCGCCCATCGTCGGCCATTGATTACCCTGGCCGGGAAACACGAAAGCCGTTTGCGGCGTGGATGTTTCCGATGAGCGCGTCACCAGTGGATGGTCCTCGCCCATCGCAAGCGCCCGCAACCCGTCGGCAAGTTCACGTATGTCAGCGACGCGCACCACCGCGCGATGGCGACGTTGCCGTCGGGTGCGCAATAGTGTCGCGGCGACCGCGTGGAGGTCGGGCTCACGGTCCAGGAAGCGAATGATCGCCTGCGCGTCGGCGGCGAGCAGTTCCTCGGCGTGGGCGGACAGCAGTACGGGCACGCGCCCGTCGGGAAACCTACTCAATGGCACTACGCCGCCCTATCGTCTGGACTGTCGGGCATCGACACGATCGTATGGGCGTTGGTGCCGCTCATACCGAATGCGGACACCGCGGCAAGGCGTTGCCCGTCGACGGCCGGCCAGGGTGTGAGCGTGGACGCCAGCCGTAACCCTTGGCTGTCCCAATCGATTTCGCCGCTTGCCCGATCGGTGTGAAGGCTGGCGGGAACGGCCCCGTGCTCGGCTGACACCAGCACCTTGGCCAGACCGAGTGCGCCAGCCGCGGCCTGAGCGTGACCGACATTGGACTTGACGGACCCGAGCAGTGCCCCGCGTCCCGGCGCGGTCGCGCCGTACGTCTGCGCCAACGACTGAAGTTCCGTGCGGTCACCGAGCTTGGTTCCGGTACCGTGACCCTCGATCATGCCGACGTCGTCGGGCCGGACGCCTGCCGCCTCGATGGCGCGGCCGAACAGCCGCGCCTGTGCGGGCCCGCTCGGTGCGGTCAACCCGGTGGTGCGGCCATCCTGGTTCAGGCCACTAGCGCGCACCTCGGCGAGCACCCGGTGTCCGTCGCGCAGGGCTGCCGATTTGCGCTGCAGGACGAATATCGCCGCACCTTCGGCCCACACCGTGCCGCTGGCATGTGCGCTGTACGGGCGGCAGTGTCCGTCGTCGGACAGCGCATGCTGTTTGGAGAATTCGACGAAGAAACCGGGTGAGCCCATCACGCAGACCCCGCCTGCCAACGCCATGTCGCAGTCCCCCGCCCGCACTGACTGCACGGCGACATGGAAGGCGGCCAGCGCCGAGGCGCACGACGAGTCGACGGTGAGCGCGGGCCCGGCAAGGCCGAGCGTGTAGGCGATGCGCCCGGAGATCACGCCAAGTGCGGTGCCGGTGATCAAATGGCCGCTATGGCTGGAGTATTCGGCCATGTCGGGTCCATACCCGTTGACTGAAGCGCCGACGTAACAGCCGACATCGTGACCGGACAGGTCGTCGGGGTTGATGCCGGTGTTCTCCAACGCGCGCCACGCGACTCGCAGCGCGACCCGCTGCTGGGGATCCATCGCGGTGGCCTCGCGCGGGGAGATCCCAAAAAACGCGGGGTCGAATGTCCCTGCGTTACAGAGGAATCCGCCGAGGTCGTGAATCTGTTTGAACCCGTCGCGCCGCGACCCGTCCAGCAGGTCGCGCACGCCCCAGCCGCGGTCAGTCGGGAACGGACTAAGCGCTTCGCGCTGTTCGGACAGCAGCTTCCAATACCCCTCGGCGCTGTCGACGCCCCCTGGTGCCTCAATCGCCATGCCGACGATGACGATCGGATCGTCGACGTCATCAACTGCCATTGATCAGCTCCGCGACGGCCTTGGTGTGTTCGTTGAGGAAGAAGTGCCCGCCGTCGAACATCAGCAAGGTGAATGCACTCTCGGTGTGGACCTCCCAGCCCTGCAGCATCTGCCGGTCGACCCGATGGTCGTGGCTCCCGCCGAGAACGTGGACCTCGGCGCGGATCCGCACATCGGGGCCACATTCGTATCGGTTGAACGCGTCGTAGTCGGCGCGAACGGCCTGCACGAGAAGCTCGACGAAATCCTCGTCGGCCAGCAGCCGCGGATCGGTGCCGCCCAGGTCGACCATGTCGGCGACCACCTCGGCGGCGGCGGTCGGAAGCCGCGGTGACGCCGCGATCGTGCAGGGCGCCTGGCTGGCCGACACCCAGAGCTCACGAACATCGACGCCGTGGCGTTCGGCGATGCGGGCGAACTCGAACGCGATCACTGCGCCCATGCAGTGACCGAACAGCCGCAGCGGGCCGAGCCCGCTCCAGTCGCCTGCCTCGAACAGCTCGGTGGCCAACTCCTCGACGGTCTGAGGGGCGGGATGCGTCAGCCGATCCGCGCGCTGCGGGTACTGCATGACAAAAGCGTCAGCACCGTTGGCGGACAACGCCGTTGCGAACGAGCGATATGCCGCTGCCGCGCCGCCGGCATGGGGGAAAACCAGCGTTGCGCCCCCGGAGCGCTGCCCTGGCGTGCGTTTGATCCAGGGTTTGAAGGTCAGTTCGCCCTGCTGGTTAATCATCGTCACGAGACTCGACCCCCGCGGATGGCCTGCGAATCCGCAGCAGCAAACCCCATAGTTCCTCCGTATGATTTAGCACAGGCTGTCCTAAGTAGGTGAGGTTACCCTAATTCAGGGCCCCGATCACGGCTACGTCCGGGGTGCAAAAGGGTGACCTCTGGCACTGCTCCTGCCGGACGAATGGCGTTTTACCTGCGCGAACGTCCTACTCGCTATGGGCCATCGTCCACCCGGTGGCAGCGACGCGCTGGTTCCAGAACTGCGCGTACTGGCCCCCTCGCTCCATCAGCTGCGCATGGGGGCCTTGGTCTTCCACGTTGCCGTCACCCGACAGCACGACGATGTTGTCGGCCGCCGTCACCGTCGACAGTTTGTGCGCGATGACGATGACGGTGCTCGACTGCGACAGAGTCCGGATCGACTCGGCGATGTGATGCTCGTTCTCCGGGTCCAGCGCGCTCGTGGCTTCGTCGAAAAGGACGATGGGCGCGTTCTTGATCAACGCGCGGGCGATCGACACCCGTTGGCGCTCGCCACCGGACAGCAATGAGCCACCCTCACCCACCCTGGTCTGCCATCCGCCAGGGAGCCGCTCGACGACGGGCAACAACCCCGCGGTCCGCGCCGCCTCGACGATGTGCTCGTCGGCGGCGTCCGGCCTCCCGATGCGGATGTTCTCCCACAGCGTGTCGTCGAACAGGTAGACGTCCTGGAAAACCAGGGACAGCTGGGCCATCAGGTCGGCGGTGAGCTGATCGCGCACGTCGATGCCGCCCACCCTGACGACTCCCGAGTCGACGTCATAGAAGCGGGCGACCAGTTTCGTGACGGTGGATTTTCCCGATCCTGACGGGCCGACCAACGCCGTCATGGTTCCGGCCTCGGCGACGAAACTGATGTCCGACAACACCTTACGGTCCGTGTATCCGAATCCGACATGGTCGAACTCGACCCTGCCCTGCGCCGACCTGGGATTCGGCGTTGCCGGCTCCGGCAGCGAGGGGGTGTCGAGGATCGACGTGATGCGCCGAAGCTCCGCTGCCGCCAGTCGCATCGCCGAGCCGAGCTCGGCGAGGGTGGACAGCGGCGAGGCGAACCGGGCGGCGAGTCCGAGGATGGCCACCAGCGTGATCGGATTGGTATCTGAACCCACCGCGATCCATGCCCCCGCGGCGATCAGGACGGAGAAAACCGCCTGCACCGCAACCCCGTTGAGCATCAGACCGGCCACCGACTGCCAGAGTGCCTGGCGACCGGCACGGTGCTGAGTTGCCAGCGCGTCACCTAGCGGTTCGAAGTCGGCGCCGCTGCGACCGAACGCCCGCAACACCGGCTGGTACCGCGCGAACTCGATCACCCGGTTGTTGACCTCGGTGGCGGCGTCATGTGTGCGCACCTCCGCCGACGCGATCAACCGCGAGGCAAACCGGCCGACGACCACCAGCAACGCACCGCCGACCAGCGCGACGATCCCGATGCGCCAGTCGAAGAACAACAGACCGGTGACCACCGTCGCGGCGCTGAGCGTGTTGGCCACCAGCGGCGTGAGCAGATTGCCACCGCTGGTTCCGACGAAAACCGTGCCCTTGACCGCGATTTGGGATACCTGGCCGACGGTCTCGCGGTTGAACCAGCCGAGCGGCAGCGTCACCATGTGATCACCGAGGCGGTGGTGAAGCAGGCGCATTGTGGTCAGTGCCATCCGGATCGCCGACTTGGCCTGCACGTAGTTGGCCACCGACGCGATGACGACGGCGGCGGCCATCAGCCCCAGCCACCGCGCCGCGGCGCTGAAGTCGCCGTCGAACAGCGACACCGTGACCGGCACCAGAAGCAACATCACCACGCCGTGCAGCAGGCCGTACACCGTCACCATGGCCAGATAGATGTACATCTGCCCACGCTGCGGACCGAGGATTTGCAGAAAGCCCCGAATCACCGTGCCACCTCCCATTCCTTGGCATGACCGGCCGTGTAGCTCTGCCACATGCGGGAGTACTGATTGCCGGTGTCCAGCAGTTCCTGATGTCGGCCCTGCTCGACGATGCGTCCCTGGCTCAGCACCACGATGTTGTCCGCGGAGACGATCGAGCCCAGCCGGTGCGCGATGACCAGCACGGTGCGCCCGACGATCAGCCGCGAAAGGGCCTCCTGGATCTGGGCCTCCGAGTCGGGATCTGCGAACGCGGTGGCCTCGTCGAGCACCAGTATCGGGGTGTCGGCGAGCACCGCCCGCGCGATGCTGACGCGCTGCGCCTCGCCACCAGAGAAGTGCGCGTCTTCACCGACGACGGAGTCATATCCGTTGGGCAGCTGCAGAATTCGATCATGGATGTACGCCGCCTCCGCGGCAGCGACAACCTCCTCGGTGGTGGCGTCGGCCCTGCCGAGCCGGATGTTGTCGGCGACGCTCATGCCGAGCAGTTGCACGTCCTGCAGCACGAACCCGACATGGCGGTACAGCTCGGAAGTGGCGATCTCGCGCACGTCGACATCACCGATGCGGACGGCTCCCGCGGTGACGTCGTGAAAGCGCGGGACCAGGGTGGCCAGCGTGGACTTCCCACTGCCCGACGGGCCGACCAGCGCGGTGATCGTGCCATGCGGGAGAGTGAGTGAAATGTCGTGCAGTACCGTGTGTTCGCCGTCGTAGTTAAACGCTACGGCGTCGAATTCCACCGAATTACCTCGCGGTACTTGCGGGTTGGCGGCGATCGGCAGATTCGGTGTGTCGAGCAGTCGCTGCAGCCGCCCCGCAGCCGCGGCGGCCTGCCTACGGATATGGGTGGAGTATCCGACGGTCAGAATCGCGGCCGGAATGGTCACCGCGACCAGCGTGGATCCCAGCACCTCGATCGGACTCACCCACCCGCTCGAAACGAACCAGTAGCCGCCGGCAAGGTTGGCCAGCAACAGCACCGGCGTGTCGATGAAGATCGACGACGCGGCCTTGACGCGGACCAGCGGCCCCACCCACTCGGCGAATCCGTCGTTGAAATCGTCTGCGGCATCGGCGAATCGTTTGTGCGCCTTGCCCGCTTCGCCGAAGGTCTTGACCACCGACACTCCGGCGATGAACTCGACGATGGTGGCGCTGATCCGTTCGACGCCCTGGTTCATTCGCTCCATCTGGACCCGGGTGTCGCGCCCCAGCCATACGTATACGCCGATGTAAAGCGGCACGGTGCCGAGCGCGAGCAGCCCGAGGCGCCAGTCGAGATAGAAGCAGTACGCCAGCCCGAACACGGGAGTGGCCAGCGCGCCGGTGTTCTCCACCGCCGAATGCGCCACCAGGAAGTGCAACTCACCGACGTCGTTCTGAACGGCCTTTTGCACCTCACCCGACGACGTGGCGCTGAACCAGCCGAGCGGCAGCCTGCCCAGCTTTTCCACTATCCGCAGGCGCAGCGAACGTTGCAGGTCCACATCCGCGAAGTGGGTGATCGTCAGCGCCGCGCCGCTGGCCAGCGTGCGCACCAGCAGGGCGACGATCACGACGGCGACGATGATCCAGACCCGCGACGTGTTGACCGGCCCGGCGGCGAGCAGCTCGCGACCGAGCTCGACGATGCCGATGAACGGCACGATGGTGGCCGCCGATGCCAGCAACTGATAGCGCTGGGCGCGTGACGAGCGGGAGCGCGTCGGGGCGAGCAGCTGCTGGAGCGCGAGCTTGTCGTAGGTGGCGGCGCGCTTGGCCGCGTCGGCAGGCTCTTGCACAGCGGTCATGCACCCTCCAGGACTAGGGGTTAGGCTTGCCTACCCTACTCGCCGGTTGCCGGGCCACGTTCGCTACGTGTCCGAAAATCACCGCGGCGCCGAGCACTGCGAACACCGATCCGCACACCATCACCGTCGACACCGACGTTGCGTCCACCACGGCGCCTCCTGCCAACGCACCGATCCCGATCGTGGCTTGAAACACGGAGGTGAAGAGCACCGTTGCGGCCTCGGTCGCATTCGGCGCCGAGCGCGCGATCCACGTCTGTGAGCAGGCAGGCACCGCGCCGTATCCAACTCCCCAGACCAAGAGCAGCAGCGCCGCCAGTGCCCAGTGGCCGGTGAGGGGCAGCATCACAGTCGCGAAGGCGATCAGGAGCGCGGCACCGCCGAAGCTCTGCCCAAGCCAGCGGTTCATGGTGAGGCCGACCGCGAAGTTTCCGATGATGCCCGCGGCGCCGTACGCGAGAAGCAGGGAGCTGATGAGCGCGAGGCCAAGATGCGCGACGTGTTCCAGCATCGGAGTCACGTACGTGTAGGTGCCGAAGTGCGCGAGCACGATGAAGAAGGTTGCGATCATGCCCACCCGAACATTGCGCTGCCGCAACAGACTTCGCAGTACGCTGAGCCGGGTGACGTGAACGGCGGGCAATGCGGGCAACAACGTCAACAGCGCGACCATCACTACGAGGGTCAAGACGCCAAGGAGGATGAATGCCGCCCGCCACCCCATCAGATCGGCGATGAAGGTGCCCGCCGGCACCCCGATGACCGAGCCGAGTGGCACCGCCACGAAGATCACCGATGTCGCTCGTGGCACGTGACGTTCTGAGACCAGCCGGGCACCAAGACCAGCGCCGATCGACCAGAATCCGCCGATCACCAGCCCCACCAGCACCCGCGCCACCAGAATCAGCCAGTACTGTTGGGCGAACGCGCAGATGAAGTTCGATGCGGCCAGCACCGCCATCCACGCGAAGAGCATTGCGCGCCGGTCTATCCGAGCCGTCCACACCGTCATGACTGGCGCCGCGACCGCTGCGACCAGACCCGGCAGCGTCATCATCAGCCCGGCCGTCCCCTCGGAAACGTCGAACGTCGACGCGATCGGCAGCAGAAGCCCGATGGGCAGGATCTCCGCGGTGACGATGACGAATATGCCCATCATGACCGAGACCACACACAGCCACGCCCGTAACGACGGCGGGTGAGAAGTATTGGCGGCCAACGCGACTTGAGTCTGATCCACACCCGCAGTCGACCATGTCGACCGCATCGACCGCTGGCGTGATTACGACATCACGGTTGCGACCCGGCATCCTGCGGGTCGACCTCGACCGCGTAGGACGTGATGGCGGTGATCTCTTTGCCGGTGAACTCGTAGATGTCGCAGCTGGCGACCGCGGTGATGCCACTGGGTCCGTGGTAGCGCGCGAAGGTGTCGACGGCGACGGCGTCGGTGCCCGCGGCCACCACACACCGGTCGTACGTGGTGGTCGTATCGGCCAGGCTTTCCAGCGTCTCGCCGCACGTCCTGCGGACGGCGTCGGCGCCCTCGAGCACCATGTAGCCCACGATCGTCCAGCGCACATCCTTGGCGAGGTGGCCGAGGGCCTCGTCGAAGCGATGCTCGGAGAACGCGCGGCCGACGGCGCCAGGATCGAAAGCCATGCGCCGACCGTAGCGGGCCGTGAAGATCGAACACCAGTAGCTCACTGGCAACAGCAAATGTTGTCATTGACTAATGTCACCATTTGTTGTTGACTCCAGCTGTGGAGCCGATGGTGCCGACACGAGGATCGCTGCGCTCACGTGCTGCGGCGACGGCGAGCGCGATGACCCTGCGACAGATCAGCGCGGTGCTGTCGCCGGAGAAGTCTTGGGGCTTGTGGCTGTCCCGCCAGATCGTGGCAACCGTCATGGCGACATGCGGACCGTCGACGTCGGGCGTGTCCGTCGAACAGGTCGACACCGTGTTACCCGACGGTCGCAGGCTGCGGGGCGAATGGGTCCGGGCGCCGCAGGCCGATCGCGCCGACGCGGCCATCTACTTCCTGCACGGCAGTGGATATGCGTTGTGTTCGCCGCGCACCCATCGCCGGTTGACCGCCTGGCTCTCGAGAATGACCGGTCTTCCGGTGTTCTGCATCGACTACCGCCTCGCTCCGCGCCACCGCTTCCCCACCGCCGCCGGCGACGTGCGCACCGGCTGGGACTGGCTCCTGCAGACGCACCCCGCCGAAAACATGGTGATAGCCGGTGATTCCGCGGGCGGTCACCTCGCCGTCGACCTCTTGCTGCAGAACGACATCCCGCATCCCGCCGCTCTGGTGCTGTTCTCCCCGCTCATCGATCTCACGTTCTCGACTGCGGCCGCACGGGAACGACTTCGCCGTGACCCGGCGATCCGCTCCGCCGGCCGGGCCTTGCCGTCAACGCTGATCCAGGCCGGCGGCACCGAGATGCTCGCCGCCGACGCGCACCGGCTCGCCGCCGACATCCGCTCCGCAGGCGGCATCTGCGAACTGCAGGTCTGGCCCGATCAGGTGCACGTGTTCCAGGCGCTGCCACGCCTTGCCCCCGAAGCCGCACAGGCGATGTCGCATGTCGCCTCGTTCATCGCAGAGACGCTGAGCATCAACACCTTTGCCGAAGAAAGGACCGGATAGCAATGTTCGGTATGTCGCCCAAACGCACCCATCGCGCGGACGCGGTGGTCACCGGCGCTGGCAGTGGTATCGGGGCGGCGTTCGCCGTCGAACTCGCCCGCCGCGGTGGACGTGTTGTCTGCAGCGACATCGACGCCGCCACCGCCCAGCTGACCGTCGACGCCATCATCGACCAAGGCGGCCATGCGGTCGCCGTGCGGTGCGACGTGTCGAACATCGACGAGGTGCGCGAGCTGGCCACGCAATCGCAATCCTGGTTCGGCAACGCACCAACGCTGGTGATCAACAATGCGGGCGTCGGCGCGGGCGGTGCGGACGTCGGCGACTTCTCGCTCGACGACTGGTCGTGGACGCTCGGCGTGAACCTGTGGGGGCCGATCCACGGATGCCACGTCTTCGCACCGATCCTGCGCGAGGCGGGCCCCTCGAAACAACCGAGGGGCATCATCAACGTCGCGTCGGCGGCCGCGTTCGGCGCAGCACCCGGCATGGCCGCGTACAACGTGAGCAAGGCGGGCGTGCTGAGCCTTTCTGAGACCATCGCCGCCGAACTCAGCGGTTCGGGTGTGTCCGTCACCGTGCTCTGCCCGACCTTCGTGAAGACGAACATCGTTGACGCAGGCCGAATCACCGCAGCGTCCACCGACTTTGCGAACAGGCTGATGCGCTGGACCGGGGTGTCGTCCGAGAAGGTCGCGCGCACGTGCCTGGATACCCACGACCGCGGCGGTCTGTACTGCATGCCTCAGCTCGACGCCAAGATCGGCTGGAACATCAAGCGTTTCGTACCGGAAACCTATACCCGCACGCTCGGCCTCGCCGCGCGCTTCGGGCCCCAGTAGAAGGAGAAGTCATGGCCATCGACATGGACGTCATGCTGGACAAGATCAAGGATCGGCAGTGGGCGCTGGCCGATATCGACTGGGACGCGCAGGGCGCCGAGACGATCAGCGACGAATTCCGGCCCAAGCTCAAGGCTTTCATGGCCGACCTGTGCTGGATCGAGAACATCGGCGCGCGCGGGTTCGCGGCGATGGCCAAGAAGGCGCCCACCCCGACACTCGCCGAGATCTACCGCTACTTCCATGCCGAGGAGCAGCGGCACGCCAACGCCGAGCTGGCCCTGATGAAACGGTGGGGCATGATCGACGGCGACGAGATGCCAGAGCCGAACGTCAACATCCGGCTCGCGATCGAATGGCTCGACAAGTATTCCGACGACATGTCGCTGTCGATCCTTGGCACCGTCATCCCGATGCTCGAGGTGGCCCTCGACGGTGCGCTGCTGAAGTTCCTGCTCGACGAGGTCAAGGATCCCGTCTGCCACCAGGTCTTCGAGAAGATCAACAACGACGAATCCCGGCACCTGGTGGTCGATTTCGAGGTGCTCGACATGATCGGGCATGCCACCGCGCGCAAGCTGGCCATCGACTTCGTCGGCAACATCGCCTCTCCCGCGTTGATCATCGGCGCCCTGATGTACGTGCCGCTGCTGAACCGGGCGCTCAACGAGATCACCGAGATGGGGCTGGACCCCGAACGACTCCGAAGCGCGATGAAGCGCTTCAAGACCCTCGGTGAACGCGGCGAACAGACCTGGCGGGTGCCCACCTACCAGGTCCTCAAGCTGCACTCCCGCATGGTGGTCAACCCGCGCCATCCGTACCACCTGCTCGCCAACTCGATGGTGATGCTCTCCGACTTCTACCCAAGGCCACTGCTCAAACCGATCCCCAGCTGGTTCAAGGAACTCACCCACAAGCCTGCGGCGTAAGGAGCCTGTTGTGCCCACTCACACCCATTCCACGCTGATCGTGGGCGCCGGTTTCACCGGGCTGGGCACCGCGATCAAACTGGCGCAGGCCGGTGTCGACGACATCGTCATCCTCGAGCGCAGCGACCGCGTCGGTGGGACCTGGCGCGATAATACGTATCCCGGTGCGGCATGCGATGTTCCATCGCTGCTGTACTCCTTCTCGTTCGTCAAGAACCCGACCTGGTCCCGCGCCTACTCCCCCGCAGGCGAAATCCGCCAGCACATCGAGGACATGGCCGACCGCTTCGACGTGCGCCGCTTCATCCGGTTCGGTGTGGAGGTCACCGGCCTGAGTTTCGACGAGAAGGACGGCGTCTGGACCGTTACCACCAATTCCCGCAAACGCTTTCGCGCCCGCACCGTGGTCCTGGCGTCGGGGCCGCTCCCCGACCACCGGTTCCCCGACATCCGCGGCCTCGACAGCTACCGCGGCCACAAGATCCACAGCGCCAACTGGGATCACGACTACGACTTCACCGGTAAACGGGTGGCGGTCATCGGCACCGGCGCCAGCGCCGTTCAGATCGTGCCGGAACTGGTCAAGACCGCCGCCGCGGTCAAGGTGTTCCAGCGCACGCCCGGCTGGGTGCTGCCGCGCCTCGACGCCCCCACTCCCCCACTGGCGCAGGCGTTGTTCGCGCGCCTGCCCGCCACCCAGCAGCTCGCCCGCCAAGCGTTGTTCTGGGGACATGAGGCCAGCGCCACCGCTCTGGTGTGGAAGACCCCACTGAGTTCTCTGGTGGCGCGGCTTGGCAAGGCGCATCTGCGAATGGCGGTGCGCGACCCGTGGTTACGGCGCCAGCTCACCCCCGACTTCACGCCGGGTTGCAAGCGGATGCTGGTATCCAGCGACTACTACCCCGCGCTGCAGCGGGACAACTGCAAGCTCATCGACTGGCCCATCGCCACCGTCAGCCCGGTCGGCATCCGCACCTGCGACGGCATCGAGCATCACCTGGACTGCATCGTGTTCGCCACCGGCTACGACGTGCACCTCACCGGTCCGCCCTATCCCATCACCGGCGTCGGCGGCCGGTCCCTTGCCACCGAATGGCAGAAGGGCGCCCAGGCCTACAAGAGCGCCAGCGCGCACGGGTACCCCAACCTCTTCTTCATGACGGGGCCGAACTCGGGGCCGGGCCACAATTCGCTGCTGGTCTACGTGGAGGGCCAGATCACCTACGCCGTGAACGGCATCACCACGATCCTCGACAACGATCTGCGCTATCTCGACGTGCGTGCGGACGTGCAGCGGCGCTACAACGACCGGATCCAGCGACGCCTTGCGAACACCACGTGGATGTCGGGCTGCCGCAGTTGGTACCTCACCGAGGACGGATTCAACGCGTCGATGTACCCAGGGTTCGCCACGCAGTATCTTCGCCAGATGCAGGATTTCCGGTTCTCCGATTACGAAGCGGTCGAACGCGACGCCAAGACCCGCATCGTCGCGCTCTCGTCGGCGTGATGGCCACCGAGCGGCCGCGTCCACCGGTCGGGCCGATCGCCTCGGTACTGGCGAACTTGCGGCGTGCGCCTCACCGCGTGCGCCGCCAGGGCCGCGACGTCCTCGAATCTGCGGTGGCCCAGCTGTTCGACGCCGCCGTTCGTCATCCACCGGGCGCCGAGGTCTCAGGCGAATACCGGATCGACGACCTGGCCAGGATCGCGGGCACCACGACGCGGAACATCAGGGTGTACCGGGACCGTGGGCTGTTGCCGCCGCCGCTGCGGATCGGCCGCATCGCCGTGTTCAACGACACCCACCTGACCCGGCTGCGGTTGATCACCTCGATGCTGGACCGCGGCTACAACATCGCCCACGTCCACGAGATGCTCAGCGCATGGGAGGAAGGCAAGAATCTCGGCGACGTGCTTGGCCTGGAGACCGCGCTGATCGGCACGTGGGCCGCCGAGAAACCGGCGACGATGACGCGGGCCGACGCCGAACGCCTCGTCGATGACCCGAAGGCTTTCGATCGCCTTGTCGAGCGCCAACTTCTGCGGGTCGAGAACGACACCGTCACCGTCATGCGGCCGAAGCTGATCGAAGCGTTCAACGAGATCCGCACCTATGGCATCGGCTACGACACGCTGATCGACCTGCACGAGCAGGTGGTGCCCCACATTGACGAGATCAGCAGGCTGCTCGTGCAGGCAGGGGCCGAACACGTCGGCGCCTACATCAAGCCAGGAGAAGGGTTGCCCGCCGACACCGAGGTCGCCGAACTGATCACGATGCTGGTGCGGTTCCGCACCCAAGCGGTGGCCTCGGTGACGGCCACGCTGGCCGCGTCGATCGAATCGACGATCGAGTCGCTGGTCAGCCGCATCCTCGCCGACTTCATCGAGAAACCGACCGACTCCGAATCCGGCTAGTTCGGCGCCGACGTCGCATCGAGCGCGGAAAGCACGTCGGCGCTGTCCATTTCGGCGATCTCCAGATAGACCTCGGCGACGGTGTCGAGCCGCTCACTGCCCGATTCGCGGCGCAGGAGCCGGTCCGCCAACCCAGAAACGCATCGTGCGGCGAACATGTCGGTGACCAACACCGTCGGTGTATCCAGCCAGTCCCGAACCCTGGCAATGACCTGGGTGGCCAGCACGGAATCACCACCGAGGGAGAAGAAGTCGTCGTCCACCCCAACGTTGGTGGTACCGAGCACCTCGCCGACGATCGCGCACAACGCCGACTCCAGCGGGGTGGACGGGGCCCGATAGGCGTGTGCGGCGGGCACTTCGGCGTCAGCCAACTGCCGCGCGACCGCCTTGCGGTCAATCTTTCCCGCGACGGAGAACGGTATCCGATCGGTCGCCACGATGACTTTGGGAATCATGTGCGCGGGAACCATGTCGGCCAGCGCGGCCAAGACGGTGCGCGAATCGACACCGGAATCCTCGACGCGCACCAGCGCCGCCAGCACGTCACCGCCGATGACGGCGGCCACGGCCGCGTCCACGCCAGGGACCCGCTTGAGCGCGGCCTCGACCTCACCGAGTTCGATCCGGTACCCGCTGATCTTGGCGCGATGGTCGATCCGGCCGACGAACTCCAGAGTCCCGTCGGGTTGGTACCGCACGAGATCGCCTGTGCGATACCAGGTTCGCCCGTCGTACTCGACGAACTTCTCTGCGGTCAGGTCCGGCCGCCCACGGTAACCGCGCGCGATGCCGCGACCGGAGAACCACAGCTCCCCTGGCACCCAGTCCGGGCAGTCGGACCCGTCGGCGGCCACCACGCGGCACTCGTTGTTCGGGAACGGCGTGCCGAACGGCACCGACGTCCAATTCCTTGGCGGGTCGTCGACCTCGCAGATCGTGCCGTGCACAGCGGTCTCGGTCGCGCCGCCGAGGCCCGCCGCTCGCACTCCCGGCGCCGATTTACGAAGCCCGCGAATGAGTTCAGGCCGCACCCAGTCGCCGCCGAGGAGAACCACCCGCAGGCTCGACAGCCGGGTACCGCCCACCTCGAGCAGCATGTCCAGCCAGCCGGGCATCCAGTTCAGGAATGTCACCGAGTGCTGTTGGATCAGCGCCGCCCAGGTATCGGGGTCACGCCGCTGCTGCTCGTCGACCACCACCACCGCGCCGCCGGCCCGCAGGATCGCGAAGATCTCCAGCACCGACATGTCGGCCTCCAGCGAGGCCAATGCCAGGCTGCGGTCCGACGGTCCGATGCCGTAGTGGCCGTTGACGAACTCGACGGTGTTCATCACCGCGTCGTGGGTCAACTCGACACCCTTGGGTTCGCCGGTCGAGCCCGAGGTGAACAACACGTACGCCAATGCGGATGGGTCGACAGGATCGGGCGCATCGCACGCGTCGTGCCGTATCGCGTCGGCGACGGTGATGGTCGGCACCGCGGTCTTAACGGACGCACCCTCGCCACAGGTCAATACCGCGGCCACGCCACTCGACTCGAGAATGCGCGCGGTCCGCTCGGCGGGCTGATCGGCCCCGATGGGCAGGTACGCGCTACCGACGGCGAGGATGCCGAGCACGGCCGGAATCTGCTCGGCGCACTTGGGTCCGATCAACGCAACGAGATCGCCGAGCCCGACGCCGTTTTCGCGCAACGCGGCGGCCACCGCCAGCGCCTGCGTGCGCAGTTCGCCGTACGACAGACTGCCGCCGCTGTGCAACACCGCAGATGCGTCGGGGGTGGCCTGCGCGTTGCGGAAGAACCCGTCGTGCAGGGCCTCCCCACTGGGCGCCGCGGTGGTGCAGTTCGCCGCATCGCGGATGGCGCGGGCAGCCTCAGGAACCGCAGGTGGATCCGGAGTCTCCCATGCGGAGTCGTCGGCGGCGAGCCTGGACAGCTCGGCAAGGTGATAGGCGAACATCGCGTCGGCGACACCGGGCCGGAACGCGTCGACCCTGCACGTCCCAATTGATCATCAGCCCATTCGCCAACGGCGTCGCCTGCGCATCGATAAGCACTTGCGGCCCTTGGGAAATCGTCCAGACCGGCACGCCGAACTGGTCCGTCACCTCACCGGCGAACAGGTCGCCGAGCCCGAGCGCGCTGGTGTACACGATCGGAGCCAGTGTCTGGTTGCCGCGGTGGCGGCCAAGATCCCGCAGCACCGAAAGACCCGAGTAACTGGAGTGATTTGCGGTGCTGTGCAACGTTTCCTGCACCGCGCGGGTCCGTCCCGCAGGGGTGTTCGATTGGGACAGGTCGATGTCGAGCATCAGCGAGGAAGTGAAGCATCCCACCAGTTTCTCGACGTCGGCGTGGAACGGCTCACGACCGAACATCGGCAGGTTGAGCAGGAACCGTGAGTTGGTCGACCACTTCGCGAGCGCGTTGGAATACGAGGCGGCGACAGCCATCGCGGGCGTGAGGCCACGGCGGTGCGCCGCAGCGAAGAGTGCGTCACGCGTCGGGACATCGAAGATGTGCCAGAGCCGGATGCTGCGCCGGGGGTCAGCCTGTTCTGAGGCCGGAACCAGCGGCAGCGCAGGCGGTTCGGGGAGCTCGGGGACGCGTTCGGCCCACCATTGCAGGTCTTCTTCGGTCGGCCCGGCATCTGTTGCGGTGATCGCGGCGCGGTACTCGCGGTAGCTGTATTCCAGCTCGGGTAGGTGCCCCCCGCGGTAGAACACCGCGAGGTCGGCCATGAACTTGCGGTAGCTCACCGCGTCGGCGGCCTGCATGTCCATGTCGACGTGCAGACGGGTCCTGCCGTCGGGGCGCAATGACAGGCTCAGTTCCAGCACGTCGACGTCGAGAAGCTGATGCGACTTCTCATGGCGAATAGCTTCCAACCGCTCATCGGCCGCGTCGGCATTCAGTTCACGCAGATCGTAAACCGTCACGGGCAGCCCGCGATCACCGATGCGCTGGGTGCCGTCGGGCAGGATCTCGACTCGCAACATCGCATGGCGGGCAGCCAATTTCGCCGCCGCTTCGCGCAACCGGTCGGGGTCCACCCGTTCGCCGTCGAACTCCACGTACAGGTGGGCGGCCACACCGCCGAGCTGTTGATCGGCATTGCGGCCCACCCACATCGCGTGCTGCATGGGCCCGAGCGGGAACGGATCGCCGGCATCGCCGGCATCGGTCTGGGTGGCGGGGCGGCTCTCGACGTCGCTGGATCGTTCGGCCACCAACGCCGACCATGCGGCAACCGTGGGATTTTCCGCAAGTGCGGCGAAGCCTACATCGATGCCCTGCTTACGCCACCGCCCCGACAGCGACATCATTCGGATCGAATCGAGGCCGGACGCGATCAGGTCGGCATCCGGGTCGACAGCGTCGGGGCTGACGCCGAGAAGCTCGGCGACCTCCTGGCGGACCGACTCGGAACTCGTCGCCGCAACACCCACTTCTGCCCCTCCAAATTAGTACAGGCTGCCCTAACTAACCTGGTGGAGGCTACCTTATATTCGAGGCACCGAACACACCTACCCGACAGGGGCGACATCCACTATGAGCACCGGTTTCGAGGCGGGCCGCAGCGACATTGCCGACCTGGAGACGGGTTTCGTGCCCTTCCCGGCCGACCGTGCCGACGAGTACCGCCGAGCGGGCTACTGGACAGGTCGCGCGCTCGATTCGATCCTCGGCGACGCCGCGGCCCGGTGGCCGGACAAGACCGCGGTGATCGACCCCGACGTCACCTACACGTTCGCCGAACTGGACGCGCGGGCCGACCGGATCGGCGCGGCACTGGCCGATCGCGGAATCGCCCCCGGTGACCGGGTGCTGCTGCAGCTGCCCAACTCCTGCGAGTTCGCGGTCGCACTGTTCGCGCTGTTGCGCGCGGGGGCGGTGCCGGTGATGTGCCTGCCTGGCCACCGGTCGGCCGAACTCAGTCACTTCGCCGAGGTCAGTGGCGCCGTCGGCCTCGTCGTTCGCGACAACGTCGCGGGATTCGACTACCGGGACCTTGCGCAGGCCCTGGTTAACGACAATCCGCGGCTGAGCCACGTTTTCGTCGACGGCGACCCCGGTCACTTCCAATCATGGTCGCAGCTGGCCGATTTCGACGGACCCACACCCGAGCGTGGACCCGTCGACCCGGACCGGCCTGCACTGCTGCTGGTATCCGGCGGCACCACCGGGCTACCCAAGCTGATCGCCCGTACCCACGACGACTACGTGTACAACGCCACCGCGTGCGCGCGGGCTTGCGAACTCACCGGTGACGACGCGTATCTCGTCGCGCTGCCCGCGGGCCACAACTTTCCGCTGGCCTGCCCGGGCCTACTTGGCTCGATGACCGTCGGCGCCCCTACGGTGTTCACCGCCGATCCCAGCCCGGAATCGGCGTTCCCGTTAATCGACCGCCACAAGATCACCGTCACCGGACTCGTCAATGCGCTTGCGAAGGTGTGGACGCAGGCATGCGAGTGGGAACCGGTGCTGCCGACAACGCTGCGACTCGTTCAGGTGGGCGGGTCCCGGATGACACCGGAGGAAGCTCGATTCATCCTGGACGGCCTGACGCCCGGGCTCTCGCAAATCTTCGGCATGGCAGAGGGAATGCTGAACTTCACTCGTCTCGGCGATCCCGTCGACGTCGTGGTCAACACGCAGGGCCGTCCGATGTCGCCTCACGACGAGATGCGGGTGGTCGACGAGACCGGCGCGGATGTCGCACCGGGCGAGGAAGGCGAGCTGCTGGTGCGCGGGCCGTACACGCTCAACGGGTACTACCGCGCCGACGAGGCCAACGCCCGATCGTTCAGCCCCGATGGCTTCTACCGCACCGGCGATCGGGTGCGCATTTTCGCCGACGGTCCGCGGGCCGGCTATGTCGAGGTCACGGGCCGCATCAAGGACGTGATCCACCGCGGCGGCGAGACGGTGTCGGCGTCAGATCTCGAGGAGCATCTGTTCGCCCATCCTGCGATATACGCCGCGGCGGCCGTTGCTCTGCCCGACGAATACCTTGGCGAAAAGATCTGTGCAGCAGTCGTCTTCAGCGGCGCGCCGATCTCGCTCACCGAACTCAACGCGTTCCTCGACCAGCGCGGCGTTTCCTCGCACTCCCGGCCGGACGTGCTCGCACCGATGCCGACGCTGCCAAAGACCGCGGTCGGCAAGGTGGACAAGAAGAAGGTCGTCGCGCAGCTGGTGAGCTGACCCGAGTCAGGACACCTCGACCTGTTGGGGCTCGGCTGAAACGTCTGACAGGGAAAGCAACTCGACGATCCGTTCGGACACCGCCGCTGCCGTCGGATACTCCCATAACAGGGTCGGCGGCAGCGACAGTCCGGTCTGCTTTTCGAGCGTGCGCAGCAGACCGACGGTCATGATCGAGTCGACCCCGATCTCCACCAGGGGCAGACCGGTATCCACGTCGTCCTGCGGCAATCCGATCTGCGCCGCGACGGCGGCGGCGACATGCTGGGCCACCCGCTCGGGGTCGGGCTCTGCGCCGTCGCCGGCCAGCGATCCCAGTAGCGACTCCGCCTGCCCGGAGTCGTCGGACTCCGCCGGTGCCACGTCGGCGAGCATCGGCACCGCGGCGGCCGCCGGAAGCACAGGCAGCACAACCACATTCGGGTGACCGTCGCGCATCGCCAAGTCCAGCGCCCTTACCGCTTCGTCGGCGGCAATAGTGCCCATGCCGAGCGCGTCGAGCTGCGCTGCGACGAAGCCGGATGTCGACCCCATCCCGAGGCCACGCCACGCCGTCCATGCGACACTCACGGTCCGGTCGCCGAGGCCACGGCGATGCCGGGCCATCACGTCGAGGAAGGAGTTGGCGCAGGCGTACGCACCCTGTCCAGGAAAACCAGCAAGGTAGCCGCAGGACGAGAACAGCACCATCCAATCCAATTGCTCCGGCGGGAAGACCTCGTGCAGGGTCAACGTCCCGTCGACCTTCGGGTGCATAGCCGTGGCGATGTCCTTGTCGGTGGTATTGACAAGCAGCGCACCGGCTTCCATGCCCGCCGCGTGGATCACGCCACGCACGGGTGGTAGATCGCGCAGCGCCGCTCGCAGCACGTCGGCGGCGCCGGGCGCGCCGATGTCCATCGCCACGACGTGCACGGACACGCCGCGCTCCTCGAGCGCCTCGACGGTGCGGACCAGCTCGGACTCCCCCGCATCTCGCCAGCTGGACCGCTCTGGCATGCCGGACCGGGACAACAACACCAGCCGTCGCGCGCCGATGTCGGCCAGCCGCTGCGCCATCCGCAGGCCGAGCACACCCGTGCCGCCGGTGATCAGGTACGTACCGCCCGCCGAACACTGCATCGGCGTGCTCGCCCCGCGGCCCGCGTGGGCCAGGCGCGCCACTCTTGGGGTGCCGTCGCGCATGACCACCACCGGCTGACCGCGCAACGACGCGAGTGCGCCGACCGGGAGCCGCGCGTCGGCCACGTCGAGCACGCCACCCCAGATCTCGGGATGCTCGGCGGCGGCCACTCTGGCCAACCCCCACAGCGGTGCGTGGACCACGTTGGCGCCTTCGTGCACCCGCTGGGTTAGCACCCACATCCGCGCCTTCGCGCCCCTGTCGAGCAGATGCCGCAAAGTGCGCATCACGAGGTCGACCGACTTCTGTGGTGAGTCATGCAGGCGCGGCAGCACCAGCACGACCGCGTCGCGGTCCAGTTCGGCCGCGGTGGCGGCGATGTCCTTCGGGTCAACACATGTCGCATACGGCACCCCGGCCGCCGCGAGGTCGCGGGTCACGAACGCCCCGGTTTCCGCGTCGCCGCCGACGAGCATCACCGCTGAAGGACGGTCATGTTCGCGCCACTGCACGGGACTCCACGCCACGTGGTGCAGCATCCGCGAAAGATCGCTGCCCGCAGGGTTTTCCAGCTCCTCGAATGCCATCCCGGTGAGCGAGGCGAGCACCGAACCGGATTCCTCGGCGATCACCACATCGGTTGTCGTCGTCCCTTGGCGACGCCGGACAGCCAACAACGCCACCGCGGGCGGACGACCGTGCACGGCCACCCGTTCGATGCGGGCAGGCATCCGCAGCCGCGTCGGGCCACCGAACACCGTCGAGGCCGCCGACGTGGCGGCGTCCAGCAGCGATGCCCAGGTGGCCGGCTCGGACTTGTCGCCATTGGCGGCGACCTTGGCCAGCAGTTCACCGTCACCCCGGCGCAAATCCATTATCTCCCAGTCGAATCCCATCGCGGCCACTCCCAGCGTCGCCAGGGTGTCTACGACGTGATTGGACGGGAGTTGCTCACCGCAGCGCTCGCGGGCGGCGTTCTCGTCGAGCACCTGCCGCAGCAGATCCTCGATGTCGTCGTCGGCCGCCGCGACCGCGCAGCTGTTGGTCAACCATCCGCCATCCTCTGCGGATTCGTCGTCCTCCACCAAGCGGGTGGACAAGGTCAGCCCGCGGTCCTGCAGCACCACCTGGACGTCGCGGGCGCGGCCAGGCACCACAGGGGTACGCATCCGGACGTCGACGAGGTCGGTACCGGTGCGCGCGGAGCGGGTGTTCAGCTCGGCTGCCGCATTGAGAAACGTGTTGAGAATGACTGCCGCAGGGACGATTTCGGTACCCTGCACGGGATGGTTTCCCGGGTACGGCCTGCTGTCCAGGTCCAGGCGCGTCTGCCACATCCTCGACGTGACGGCGCCCGTCACCTCCATTCGGCCACCGAGCAGGGTGTGACTCTCGACGTCGTGCACCCCGCGACCCCCTGGCGGTGGCGTCGGTGTGCGCCAGAAGTGGCGGTGCTGCCATTGCGTGACCGGCAGATCGTCGGCCCATGACGCGGCGCTCATCGCATGGGCGACGGGCGCGCCGTGGCAGTGAAGATTGGCGACCGCGGTGGCGACCGCGTGCAATTCGGGCTTGTCACGTCGCAGCAGCGGAACGACGGCGTGCTTGTCGTGCCCCGCGTGCAGCAGCGTCTCGACGATCGAATGCGACACCACCGGGTGCGCGGAGACCTCCAGGAACAGCCGGTGACCGTCCTCGGCGGCCGCGCCGACCGCCTCGGCGAAGCGCACCTGGTCACGCAGGTTCGCCATCCAGTAGTTGTGATCACGGCGCGCCGCCGAACGTGGGTCAGCCAATGCCGTTGTGTACAAGGGAATCTCAGCGATACGCGATAGCGGAAGGTCTGCGATGAGACGCCCGAGCTCACCGGTGAGGGCATCCATCGCCGGGCTGTGGAACGCCACGTCGGTGTTCACCCGACGCACCATCACGCCCTGGTCCGTCCAGCTCTGGCAGACGTCGTCGACGGCGCCGATGTCACCGGATATCACGGTCGACTCTGGTGAGGCGCTGATCGCGGCGACCACATCGGTCCGCCCGCGCAGCCGTCGATCGGCCTCCGCGAACGGCAGCCGCACCAGGGCCATCGCCCCGTGGCCCATCACCGACCGGAAGCCACGCGCCCGGAAGCACGCCACGGCAGCGCCCACCGTCAGGTCGAACACGCCCGCGGTCACGCAGGCGGCGACCTCACCGACGGAGTGACCGATCACCGCGGCCGGTGTCACCCCGCGGTCACGCAACACCGCGGCGAGTCCGACCTGCATCGCGAACGTCAGGGCCTGCACTCTGTCGGTGCCGCCGAGCTCGCCGGTCGTGAACGCCTCGCGTGCGGAGAATCCCAACTCCGCCAGGAACACCGGGTCGATCGCATCGGTCACCGCCGAGAAAACCGGTTCAGCCAGCAGCTGCCCGCCCATGCCCGCCCAGTGCGATCCGTGGCCGGAGAAGACCCACACCGCGCCGTCGGATGCCTCCGGCAGCACGGTGCCGGTCACCACCGAGGGGTCCGGCACGTCGTTCGCGAAATTGTCCAACGCGGCCGCCACACCGTCGACGTCCTCGGCCACCACCGCGGCACGGACCGGTTCGTGCGAACGGCGCAGCCATGACGTCGCAGCGATCCGGTCGATCGATTCGTCGCCGCCGCGCAGGTGATCCGCGAGCGCCTGGGCCTGCGTGCGCAGCCGGGCGGCCGATCGCGCCGAGACCGGTATCACCGAAGGCGTTGCGACAGGCGGTGTTTCGGCGAGAGACAGCGCCCGGTGGGGCGCCTCCTCGATCAGGACGTGCGCGATGGTGCCGCCATAGCCGTAGCTGCAGACGGCCGCGCGCCGGGGCGTGCCCTCGGTCCGGTGCCACGGCTCGACCTCGGTGGGCACCCGCAATCCGCTGTTCGCCCAGTCGATCGCGGGGTTGAGCGTACGCACGCCCGAGGTCGGAGGGATCGCCTCGTGGTGCAACGCCAGCGCCGCCTTGATAAGACCGACTACACCAGCGCCGCCCTCGAGATGGCCGAAGTTGGGCTTCACCGACCCGATCGGGCATGGCGCGTCCGCGGGCCTTCCGACGCCGTAGACGGAGCCAAGCGCCCGTACCTCGGTGGGGTCACCGGTCGGTGTGCCGGTGCCGTGCGCCTCGATGAAGCCGATGCTGGCGGGTGCGACGCGCGCGGACTCGCATGCCCGCAGGAACATGGCGGCCTGCGCGTCGCCGTTCGGCGACATGATGCCGACGGTTTTGCCGTCTTGTGCCACCGCCCCGCCGCGTACGACCGCGAGCACGCGATCACCGTCGCGCACCGCATCGCCGAGGCGTTTGAGCACCACCACGCCTGCGCCTTCGCCTCGCCCGTAGCCGTCGGCGTTCGCGTCGAATGTCTTGCACCGGCCGTCCGGTGCGGTCGCGCCTGCTTCGTCGAGCACCCGGGTCAGACCGGGGCCGATCAACGCGCTGACCCCGCCAGCCAACGCGAGGGAGGCCTCTCCCGCACGCAGCATCTGGCACGCCTGGTGCACGGCGACCAGCGACGCGGCGCATGCGGCGTCAAGCGCGACACTCGGGCCGCGAAGGTCAAGCAGGTGCGACACCCGGTTGGCTATGCCGCACAGCGATGTGCCGATCCCGGTCCACGCCTCGATGCCGGGCAGATCCTCCATGATCAACTTGCCGTAGTCGTCGGAGTTCACGCCCATCAGCACGGCGGTGTCGGTGCCCGCCAGCGATCGTGGTGGCACGCCGGCGTGCTCGAGTGCTTCCCAGCTGACCTCGAGTGCCAGCCGCTGCTGGGGGTCCATCAACTCCGCCTCGCGCGGGGATACGCCGAAGAACTCGGCGTCGAAGCCGGCCAGGTCGTCGAGGAAACTTCCCCACCGCGTGGTCTCTTTCAGCACCGCCGCGTTGCGCGGGTCCCTGCGCAGGTAGGGCTCCCAGCGCTGCGCGGGCACCTCGGTCACGTCGTTGCGGCCCTCGGTCAGGAAGGTCCAGAACTGCGCGGGATCGCTGACGCCGCCCGCCAGTCGGCAGCCGATGCCGACGATCGCGATCGGTTCGGGGGTCGGCTGATCGGTCGAAGTGCCCTCGGCGGCCACTTCAGCGGAGTCCGGGACGCATCGAAGTCTGGCTAGCCTTGCCTAAGAACCCACACGTCATGTCGGCAATTTTGGCATAGCGAAACCCGGATCGGGGGGCTACGAGGCGGCCACCGACGGTGGCGCCGATCACGTCAACTGGCGGGCGTTACCGCAGCGTGGTGATAGCTAGCGGCTCCTCGGTTCCGGTCACCCGGATGTCGATCGAGCGGATCTGCGCGGTCGGGATGCTCGTGGCGGCCGACAGCCCCGCCGCCTCGTCCCCGGCGGGCTTCCAGGATCCGACGGCCATTTGCTTCCCGTCGCGGGTCGTGACCACCAGGTCGTAGCTCTCGACGTTGCGTGACCAATCCTTGGTGTACTCGCACGCCCAGTTCAGCTCGGTGCCCCACTTCTTCTCGGTCACCGCGAGCTGCGCCGTGAGACCTTCGCGCGGCGTTGGCTGCATCGGCTGCAGCGCGACTGTCTCCACCGGGGCCGGCGACCGTGGAATGACCGTGGCTCCCACCACGCCGCCCGCGATCAACAGCGCTGCCGCAGATGCGACCGCACCGGCGAGGAAGTTGCGTCGGGACTTTCGCTGCCGCTTGGCCGCCGCCTGCGCAAGTGACGCGACGTTGTCGCCGGTGGTGTCGACGGGCGCGGCGCCTGCCAGATCGGTCAGCGCGACGGCTTCGTCGCGGCTGAGGGCGTTGAGAATGCCTGGCATCCCCGCCAGCTCGGTGAGCTCCGCGGCCCGCGCGGGGTTGGCCGCCAGGTAGCCCTCGTAGGTTCGGCGCTCGTCGAGGCTCAGCGCGCCGAGGACGTAGGCGGCGTCCCACTCGGCAAGGTCGTCGTCGGGTCTCTGGTTCATCACCGGACAACCCCCCTTTCCTGCAAGGCAATTCGCAACGCGCGTAGCGCGTAATGAAGTCGGGACTTGACGGTGCCCTCCGGAACCTGTTCCTGGGCGGCGATATCGGCCACGGTTTGGCCGAGATAGTAGGCGCGCACGATCGCGGTGCGATGGTCTGGGCTCAGCGACTGCAATGCGTCGGAGAGGATCCACTTGTCGAAGGCCGGGCCGATCGCATCGGGCGATGGCCGCTCTGGAAGGTATTCGGTCTGAAGTTCGCGGGTGTAGCGGGCGCTGCGCCGGTCGTCGATCACCAGGTTGCGTGCGACGGTGAACAGCCAGGCACGCACGTTGTCCGTCGGCTGCTGGAGCACCTCGGGCTTCTTCCACAACCGCAGCAGCGACTCCTGCACCACGTCCTCGGCGAACGGCATGTCACCTCTGGTCAGCCGGAGCACGTAGCGCAAAAGCGTCTGGGCGTGCTCATCGTGGACGGCACGCAGCAGCGCGGCCTGGTCAGGCTCGTTCATGACTCATGCACCGCGCATCCTCTGCCTTCTTCCGCGTTCATCGATGATCACAACGCGGCGACACCCCGATACGTTCAATTCAAACCGGCGAGCAGACACAGAATCGCACTCCGCAGGCACATTTTGCGCGATTCTGCGTCTGCTCGCGGCACTAGTCGAGGAGCGTGCGGACCGCGGCGTCGGCAAGAAGCCTGCCGCGGTCGGTGAGCACCAGACGGTCGGCGGTGCGCACGACCAGTCCCTCGGAGATCAGCGTCTCGCCACGCGCGCGTTCCCCCTTGCTCAGCACCGCGACCGGAAGACCGGTGCGCATCCGCAGCCGCAGCATCACGTCCTCGGTGTGCATCGTCGGCGCATCGAGCACCTCGAAGTCGGCCACCGGCAACGACCCTTCGCGCAGTGATTGCGCATACGCGTTGGGGTGCTTGACATTCCACCAGCGGGTCGCGCCGACGTACCCGTGCGCGCCGGGCCCCGCGCCCCACCACTGACCGCCGTCCCAATAGCCGACGTTGTGCCTGCACTCACCGCCCGGACGGCTCCAGTTGGAAACCTCGTACCAGTCGAAGCCCGCCGACGACAGCCGCGCGTCGAGCAGTTCATAGCGCCGCGCAAGGACATCGTCGTCGGGCGCCGCGATCTCCCCACGCCGCACCCGGCGTGCCAGCGCGGTGCCGTCCTCGACGATCAGGGCGTACGCCGACACGTGGTCGACCCCCGCCTGGACGGCGGCGTCCACCGAGCGCCGCAGATCGTCGTCGGATTCGCCAGGCGTGCCATAGATCAGGTCCAGGTTGACGTGCTCGAGGCCGGCGGCACGGGCTTCGCGCGCCGCGTCGAGCGCCCGGCCTGGCGAATGGACCCTGTCCAGCACCGCAAGGACGTGCGGTGTGACGGACTGCATACCAAGCGAGACGCGGGTGAACCCCGCCGCACGCAGCTGCTCGAACAGGCGTGCCGACGTCGACTCGGGGTTGGCTTCTGTGGTGACTTCGGCGTCGGGCGCCAACGGAAAGTGCTCACGGACCGCATCGAGCACCTCCGCCAGCCCGTGGCCGCCGAGCAGCGACGGGGTGCCGCCGCCGACGAAGACGGTGTCGACCTGCGGCGCGCCCAGCCGCCCGGCCGCCATGGCCAGCTCGGCGCGCAGTGCCACCAGCCATTCGCCAGGGTTCGCGCCGCCCAGCTCGGCGGGCGTGTAGGTGTTGAAGTCGCAATAGCCGCACCGCGTGGCGCAGAACGGCACATGGATATAGATGCCGAACGCTCGGCCCGACGTGGCGGCCACACTGGGCAGCTGCACGGGCGCGGCTCGAACGGTCATGACGCCAGTGTCCCAGAGCGGACTTTTACTCACCGCGAGCGCAAATCTCGCCCGGTTAGGGCAGTAGTCGGAGTCCGTGGCACAATTGGTGACGTGATTGCCGCCCGCTTCCCCCAGCGCATCTCGCTGGTAGCCCGGCGGCACGTCGACTTCAAGCGCGTTTGTACCTGTTGTTGTCTGCCTTAATGCGCTGACCTGCCCACCTGTACTTTCAGCTGGCCGCCGGATCTGCGCCGCCGGACAGCCCCCCGGTGACAGCGCGCGATCCGGCTCCACAGAGGAGCCAAACCACATGACCACTGCAAAGCCCGTCAAGCGCCCACGTGGCGAAGGCCAGTGGAAGCTCGGCTACCGCGAGCCACTCAACCCCAACGAGCAGGTCAAGAAGGACGACAACCCGCTCAACGTGCGCGAGCGCATCGAGAACATCTACGCCGTCAACGGCTTCGAAAGCATCGACAAGCAGGACCTGCGCGGCCGGATGCGCTGGTGGGGGCTGTACACGCAGCGCAAGCCCGGCTACGACGGCACATGGACCGGTGACGAGAACACCGACATGCTCGAGGACTCCTTCTTCATGTTGCGGGTCCGCTGCGACGGCGGCGCGCTGTCGACGGCCGCGCTGCGCACGCTCGGCGAGATCTCCACCGAGTTCGCGCGCGACACCGCGGACATCTCGGACCGCGAGAACGTCCAGTACCACTGGATCCAGGTCGAGGACATGCCGGAGATCTGGCGGCGTCTCGACGCGGTCGGGCTCAAGACCACCGAGGCGTGCGGCGACTGCCCGCGTGTGGTGCTCGGTTCACCGCTGGCCGGGGAGTCGCTCGACGAGGTCATCGACGGCACCTCGGCCATCGACGAGATCGTGCGGCGTTACATCGGCAAGCCGGAGTACTCGAACCTGCCGCGCAAGTTCAAGACCGCTATCTCGGGCCTGCAGGACGTCGTGCACGAAACCAACGACGTCGCGTTCATCGGTGTCGAGCACCCCGAGCACGGTCCCGGCTTCGACCTGTGGGTCGGCGGCGGGCTTTCGACGAACCCGATGCTGGGTCAGCGCGTCGGCGCCTGGGTGCCGCTCGACGAGGTGCCCGACGTCTGGGAGGGCGTCGTCTCGGTGTTCCGTGACTACGGCTACCGACGACTGCGGGCCAAGGCGAGGCTGAAGTTCCTGATCAAGGACTGGGGCGTAGAAAAGTTCCGTCAGGTCCTCGAAGACGAGTACCTCGGGCGCAAGCTTATCGACGGTCCCGCACCCGACCCGGTGGTCCGACCGATCGACCACATCGGCGTGCAGAAGCTCAAGAACGGCCTCAACGCCGTCGGCGTCGCGCCGATCGCGGGCCGGGTGTCCGGCACCATCCTGAGCAAGGTGGCCGACCTCGCCGAGGCGGTGGGCAGTGACCGCATCCGGTTCACGCCGTACCAGAAGCTGATCGTGCTGGATGTGCCCGACGACAAGCTCGACCAGCTGCGCGACGGGCTCGACGCGCTCGGACTGCCGTCGCAGCCGTCGCATTGGCGCCGCAACCTCATGGCGTGCACGGGCATCGAGTTCTGCAAGCTGTCCTTCGCCGAGACCCGCAAGCGGTCCCAGGTGCTGGTGCCCGAGCTGGAGCAGCGGCTCGAGGACATCAACGCCCAGCTCGACGTGCCGATCACCATCAACATCAACGGCTGCCCGAACTCGTGCGCCCGCATCCAGGTGGCCGACATCGGGTTCAAGGGCCAGATGGTCAGCGAAGACACAGGCGGTGATCCAGTCGAGGGCTTCCAGGTGCACCTTGGCGGCAGCCTGGGCCTGGACAGCGGATTCGGTCGCAAACTGCGCCAGCACAAAGTGCTGTCCACCGAGCTGGGCGACTACATCGACAGAGTTGTTCGCAACTTCGTGAAACAACGCGAGCAGGGTGAGCGTTTCGCTACGTGGGCAGTACGAGCAGACGAGGCGGATTTGCGATGACTGAAGTGATGACCGAGACGGACCTGATCACGCTGGCGGAACGCGGCGCGGCCGAACTCGACGGCGCCAACGCCGACGACCTGTTGCGGTGGACCGACGAGAACTTCGGCGGCAACTACATCGTGGCCTCCAATATGCAGGACGCGGTGCTGGTGGATCTCGCCGCGAAAGTCCGCCCCGGCGTCGACGTGTTGTTCCTGGACACCGGCTATCACTTCGTCGAGACCATCGGCACCCGCGACGCCGTCGAGGCCGTTTACGACATCAACGTCGTGAATGCCACCCCCGAGAACTCGGTGGCCAAACAGGACGAGCTGTACGGCAAGGATCTGTTCGCGCGCGAACCGAACGAGTGCTGCCGGATGCGCAAGGTCGAGCCGCTGTCCAAAGCGCTGCGCGGCTACTCCGCGTGGGTGACGGGTATTCGCAGGGTCGAAGCGCCAACGCGGGCCAATGCGCCGCTTATCAGCTGGGACAAGGCGTTCGGGTTGGTGAAGATCAACCCGCTGGCGGCGTGGTCCGACGAGGACATGCAGGACTACATCGACGCCAACGATGTGCTCGTCAATCCCCTTGTGTTCGAAGGCTATCCGTCGATCGGCTGCGCACCGTGCACGGCCAAGCCGGTTGAGGGCGCCGACCCGCGCAGCGGCCGCTGGGCTGGTCAGTCGAAGACCGAATGCGGGTTGCACGCATCTTGACGCTGATTTTGGCCGCCCATGGCAGCGCCGACCCGCGTTCGGCGGCGGTGACCCATGCCGTCGCGGGCCGGATTCGCCGGCTGCGGCCATGGCTCGACGTCCGCGCCGCGTTCCTCGAGCAGAGCACACCGAGCCTTTGCGACGTATTGGCCGGCGTGCCGGGCAACGGCGTCGTTGTCCCGTTTCTTCTCGCCGACGCCTTTCACGCCAGGAGCGATATCCCGGCCATGATCGAGGAGTCGGGGGCGGTGGTCGAGCAGGCCGGCGTGCTCGGTGAGGATCCCGCGCTGCTCTCCGTGCTGAGGCTACGGCTGGCCGAGGGCGGAGTTTCGCCGGACGACGACGGCCTCGGCGTGCTCGTCGTCGCGGTGGGCTCGTCCAACGAAGCGGCCAACGCGCGAACCTCGACGGTGGCACGCACGCTGCGGATGGGGACGCGCTGGGCAGGTGCCGAGGTCGCGTTCGCCACCGGCCCGCATCCTCGGATCGCCGACGCCGCCGCTGAACTACGCGCCAATGGCGCCGACCGCGTGGTGATAGCTCCGTGGTTCCTTGCGCACGGACGCATCACCGACCGGGTCGCGGACTTCGCTGCCGCGCAGGGTATTTCGATGGTCGAGCCGCTTGGCTCGCACAATCTCGTCGCGGCCACGGTGCTGGACCGCTTCGACGCCGTTGCCGCAGAGGACCTGGCCGCCGCGTAACCGCGCTCAGGCCTTCGTCAGCGCCTCGTCCTCGTCGGCATCGTCGGCCTTCGGGATCTCGGTGCCGCCGGGAAGTGGAGGAACCCGGGTGGCGCGGACGTAAACCGTGTCGCCTTCCTTGAGCCCGAGCGCTTCTGCGTCGCCACGGGTGATCTGCGCGGTGAACGGCGTCTGGTCCGCCGCGCTGGTCAGCTCGACGCGAACTTCAAAGCCCAACATGACAATTCGATCGATGGTGGCCCGCAGCACGCCCGTGGCCTGAACCGAGTCGTCACTGGACGCGATCGCCATGTCGGGGTTGCGGCCGACGCGAATATCGTGCGGCCGGACCAGGCTCCCGTTGAGCGAGGACACCGCTCCAAGAAACGACATCACGAACGCGTTGGCAGGTGCGTCGTAAACCTCCGTCGGAGAGCCGATCTGCTCGATGCGACCCTTGTTGAGCACCGCGATCCGATCGGCGACGTCGAGCGCTTCCGCCTGATCATGGGTGACCAGCACGGTGGTGACATGCACCTCGTCGTGCAGACGGCGCAGCCATGCCCGTAGGTCCTCGCGGACTTTGGCGTCCAACGCGCCGAACGGCTCGTCGAGCAGCAGCACCTGAGGGTCGACCGCGAGCGCGCGGGCCAACGCCATGCGCTGGCGCTGGCCGCCCGAAAGCTGGTTGGGATAGCGACCCTGAAATCCTGCGAGCCCAACGACTTCGAGGAGGTTGTCGACCTTCTCCGTGATTTCGGCCTTCGACTTCTTGCGGATTTTCAATCCGAACCCGACGTTGTCGCGCACAGTCAGATGCTTGAAGGCGGCGTAGTGCTGAAATACGAAGCCGATGCCGCGTCGCTGTGGCGGCACGCCGGTGACGTCGTGTCCGTTGATGGTAATGGTGCCGGTGTCGGGCTGATCAAGGCCCGCGATGGCGCGCAGCAGCGTCGACTTACCCGAGCCACTGGGGCCCAGCAGAGCGGTCAGCGACCCTGAGGGCACGTCGAAGTCGACGTTGTCGAGGGCTGCGAAGTCGCCATAGTGCTTGTTCGCCGCCCGCACGGTGATCGCGTTCGTCATGTCACGTCTCCTCGGTGGCCTATTTGTCGGTCTTCTGGCGGCGGGCGTCGAGGATCACCTGGGCGATCAGGACGACGACAGCCACCGCCATCAGCAGTGTCGAGATGGCGTACGCCCCGTACTCCGCGCCACGGGCGTGACGGTCGGACACCAGCAGTGTCAGGGTCTGGGATATGCCCGGCAGGTTCGATGACACCATGATCACCGCGCCGTATTCGCCGAGGGTGCGCGCGACGGTCAATACGACGCCGTACATCAGGCCCCATTTGATGGACGGCAGGGTGATCAGCCAGAAGGTCTGCCACGTCGTTGATCCCAGCGTGGAGGCGGCCTCCTCCTGGTCGGTGCCCAGTTCGTGCAGCACCGGTTCGACCTCGCGGATGACGTAGGGGATCGTCACGAAAATACTGGCGAGCACGATTCCGGGGAATCCGAAGATGATCTTCAGCCCGAAGTCGTTCTCGACGAATCCGAACACGCCGGCCGAACCCCACAGCAGGATGAGCGCCACACCCACGACCACAGGTGACACCGCGAACGGCAGGTCGATGACGGCCTGCAGCATGCTCTTGCCGCGGAACTTGTTGCGGGCCAACACCAACGCGGTCGGTACGCCGAAAACCACATTGAGCGGCACCACGATTGCCACCACCAACAGGGAAAGCTGCAGAGCCGAGATCGCCGCCGGGGTGGTGATGGACTCGACGAACTCGCCGACGCCGGGGGCAAACGTGCGCCACAAAATCAGTCCGACGGGCACGACAAGCAACACGAGCAAGTACCCGAGCGCCAGGAATCGGAGTAAATAGCGCGTGGCAGGCGAAAGGTTCACTCGGCCAGCTCCTCGCGCTTGGCCGCGCGCGAACCGATGGTGCGCAGAATGAACAGGAGGACGAACGAGATCAGCAGCAGGACAATGGAAACGGCCGCCGCCCCGGTTCGGTCGTCGAATTCGATCAGCTGGCGAATGTACTGCGACGAGACCTCCGTCTCGCCAGGCACCGCTCCGCCGATCAAGACGACGGAGCCGTACTCACCGATCGCGCGGGAAAAGGCCAGTCCCGCTCCTGACAGCAGGGACGGCAACAGCGCCGGCAGGATCACCAGCCTGAAGATGGTGAAATTGTCCGCGCCAAGCGAAGCCGCGGCCTCCTCCACCTCCCGGTCGAGTTCCAGCAGCACCGGCTGCACCGAACGAACCACGAACGGCAACGTGACGAACGCGAGCGCGATGCCGATGCCCCAGATCGTTTGCTGAAGGGAGATGCCGACCGGACTGTTGGGGCCGTACAGTGCCAACATCACCAGGCTGGCCACGATCGTCGGCAGTGCGAACGGCAGGTCGATGATCGCGTCGATGTAACGCTTACCCGGGAACTCGTCTCGCGTCAGCACCCAGGCGACCATCAAGCCGAAGAACAGGTTGATCACCGCCACCACCACCGAGACCGTCAGCGTGACACGGAACGACTCCAGGGCGCCGTTGGAGGTGATGGCCTGCCAGAACGCCGACCAGCCGCCGCCGGCGGACTGCCACACGATGGCGGCGAGCGGCAGCAATACGATCACCGACAGCCACGTCGTGGCGACGCCGACCCGCAGCCTGGTGCTGCCGTATCGGGTCTTGAAGAAACCCCGAGACGGCCCGGTGTCACCGGATAGCTCCGGCCGAGCCGTCTCTGGGTTCAAAGCAGCTGTCATCCAGTCGCCTGCTTGTAGATCTTGGTGATCGTGCCGTTGTCCTTATCAAACAATGCCGGATCCACGGCGCTCCAGCCACCGAGGTCGGCAATCGTCCACAGCTTCTCCGGCGTCGGGAAGTCATCGGCGAAATCGAGCGCAACCGCGGGGTCCACCGGCCGGAAACCCGCCTCCGCCCAGATCTTTTGGCCCTCGGCGGTGTACAGGAAGTTCTTCAGCGCGTTGGCCTGATCCGCGTGTTGTGACGACGACACCACCGCTACGGGGTTTTCGATCTTGAACGTTTGCGGCGGATTGATGTGCTCGACCGGCTTTCCCTGCCGTTCGACGTTGATCGCCTCGTTCTCATAGCTGAGCAGCACGTCACCGGTGCCCTGCAGGAACAGGTCGGTGGCCTCGCGCCCGGACGCCGGCCGCGTCTTGATGTGTTCGGTGACGAGCTTGTTGACGAAGTCCAGCCCGGCCTGCGCGTCCTTACCGCCGTTGCTCTTGGCCGCGTACGGCGCCAACAGATTCCACTTGGCCGAACCGGAACTCAACGGGCTGGGACTGACGACCTCGAGACCCGGCTGCAGCAGGTCATCCCAATCGTTGATGTTCTTCGGGTTGCCCTCGCGGACCACCAGCGATACCACCGAGCCGAACGGGACACCCTTGGTGGCGTCGGCATCCCAGCCCTTGGCCACCTTGTCGGCCTTGACCAGGCGCGTTATATCGGGCTCGACCGAGAAGTTGACGAGGTCGGCCGGCTTGCCGTCCACGACGGCGCGCGACTGGTCGCCCGAGGCGCCGTATGAGGTGGTGACGGCGATGCCCTTGCCCTCTTCGGTGGCGGCGAAGGCGGGGATGATCTTGCTCCAGCCGGGTTCGGGCACGGCGTAGGCGACGACCGTCAGCGTTGTCGATGCGTCCCCCGCGGGGGCGTCTTGCCCTGCGACGTCGCTGGATCCACCGCCGCACGCCGTGAGCAGGGTCGCGGTGGTGGCCAGCACCGCGGCATGACGCCAGGACTTTCGAAGCGTGATCATTGGTGACCTTTCCATGCTTGCGGACTGACGGACGGAGTCCCGTCACGACGGCTACTGCAAGGATCAGCACCTGAGCACAGGGGAACCGACACCGAACCGCGGACGGGTATGGGGTCAGCGACAACAGTGAACGTCTGCAACAGCGCAATTACCCACGGCAATGAGAGCCAAGATGTGGCCCTCGGTACTGCCGGTCGCTGCGTACATGGCGCGAAGAATAACAGAGTCCGTGCACACTGCCCGGTATGGCCTTAGCCGATTTAACGAGTTAGCAGCCACATGACGATGACCAGAAGCACCAACAGGACCAGCACTAACGTCACCCGAGACCGTGGCAACCCGCTCACTGACCCTCCTCGTCCAGGTGCCGAGCCCGGCGCAGCAACCGAATCCCGTTCCCAAGGGCGCCGTCGAGCAATATGGCGGCTCCGTACGCGAGCAGCAACACCACCGGTATCACCACCGCGGTCTGCGCGACGAACGGCAGGCCGGAGAGCCACAGCTCGACGCCGTCCCACCAGTTCAGGAAACCGCCCATCCGGCCAGGGTATTCGAGCCGACCGGGCGCGCGTTCAGGCAGTGTCGTCGCGGGCGCCGAGGCGAAGGTGCTCGATGTGATAGATCGCCTCGTCCAGGAGTTGCGCAACATGGTTGTCGTAGAGGCGGTAGACGATGTTGCGGCCGGTCCGGTCGCCGGACACCAGGCCCAGCGTCCGTAGCAGACGCAGTTGGTGCGAGACCGCGGGTTGCTCCATGCCCACGGCCACCGACAGGTCGGTCACGGTGCACGGCGACTGGCGCAGGCGCGTCAGTATGAGCAGCCGATTCGGCGACGCAAGCGCCTGTAACGTCTCCGCGACCTTCGCGGCCGAGGACGAATCGAGGGCGGCCTGTGGCGTCGCGCGACCTTCGACCCCGTGTCCCATCAGGCCATTCAAGCACGAGCGGGGAACGTAGACGTGACACATGTAGAGCTCTACATGTATACATTTATATGTGATGACGACCCAGACGACCGCTTCGCCATCCACTCGACGCGTCGCAGCGCGCTCCCGGCACCACTGGCTGTGGTCGGTGGCATCGGTGCGGTGGGCGCTCACCGCCCTGACGCTTTTTCTCGCCGGACTTGTCGCGCACATCGCTGATGCACCCGAGATGGTGTGGTGGGCCTTGTATCTGGCGTGCTATCTCACCGGCGGCTGGGCCTCGGCCCTGGCGGGCTTGCGGGCGCTGCGGGCCGGGACGCTCGACGTCGACTTGCTGATGATCGTCGCTGCGATCGGCGCGGCATCGATCGGTCAAATCTTTGACGGCGCCCTGTTGATCGTCATCTTTGCGACGTCCGGCGCCCTCGAGGACGTAGCGACAAGGCGGACCGAGGACTCCGTGCGAAGCCTGCTGGACCTCGCGCCGGACCGTGCGGTGGTCATCGACGGCGACGGGCGTGAGCGGAGCGTCGCCGCCAGTGCGTTGCACGTCGGCGATCAGGTGGCCATCCGGCCCGGTGAGCGGATCTCGGCCGACGCGATCGTGGTCGCCGGATCGTCGGAGGTCGACCAGTCATCGATCACGGGAGAGCCACTGCCGGCCGTGAAGAGCGTCGGCGACGAAGTTTTCGCAGGCACACTCAACGGCTCAGGAGCGTTGCGCGCCAAAGTAACCCGGGATCCGTCGCAGACAGTGGTGGCACGCATTGTCGCGATGGTTGCGGATGCGTCCGCCACCAAGGCCAAGACGCAGCTGTTCATCGAGAAGGTCGAACAGCGCTACTCCGTGGTGGTGGTCATCGCGACGCTGGCATTGTTCGCCGTGCCGATGATGCTCGGCGCGGATCTGCAGTCGACCCTGTTGCGGGCGATGACGTTCATGATCGTGGCTTCCCCATGCGCCATAGTGCTGGCCACCATGCCACCGTTGTTGTCGGCGATCGCCAATGCGAGTCGCCATGGCGTGCTGGTGAAGTCGGCGGTTGCCATGGAACGATTGGCCGGCACCACTGTGGTCGCTGTGGACAAGACGGGCACGTTGACGTGCGGCACACCGCAGCTGTCGATCATCCAATCGCAGAACAGCGCATCCGACGAGGAAGTACTCGAAATGGCCGCCGCGGCAGAACAATTCAGTGAGCACACCCTGGGGCGCGCGGTGGTTACCGCCGCCCGCGAGCGCGGCATCGCCATCGTCGACGCCCATGACTTTCGGGCGCTACCCGGCCGTGGTGTAACCGCGACCGTCGGTGGTCGGGTCGTCGAGGTACTCAGTCCCGCCGCGTATTCTGGCGGACCGCTACCGACGCTGGCCGAAATCGAAAGCAGCGGCGCCACCGCGGCGGTCGTCGTCGTCGACGGCGAGCCAGTCGGGATCCTCGGATTTCAGGACCGCGTCCGCGCCGACGCCGCCGATGCGGTGCGCCGCATCGGCGCATTGACCTCGCGCTCGCCCGTCCTGCTCACGGGCGACAACGCCCAAGCGGCCGCGCGGCTTGCGGACGAGGTTGGCATCGACGACGTTCGGGCGGGCTTGCTGCCTGACCAGAAAGTGGACGCCGTCCGGCGGCTCCAGGCCGAGAATCATCGCGTCCTCGTCGTCGGCGACGGCGTCAACGACGCACCGGCGATGGCCGTCGCCGACACCTCGGTGGCGATGGGCCGTTCGGGTGCCGACCTGACGTTGGACACCGCGGACGTGGTCACCATCCGCGACGAACTCAGCCCCATCCCCACCGTCGTCAGCCTGGCACGACGGGCTCGGCGCATCGTGATCGCCAACCTGGCCATCGCGGCCTCCGTCATCACCGTTCTCGTTGTCTGGGACCTAATCGGAGAGTTGCCGCTCCCCCTCGGCGTCGCAGGCCACGAAGGATCGACCATCCTGGTGGCCTTGAACGGCCTGCGCCTACTGGGCGACCGCGCCTGGCGCACCGCCGGTCGCGACGCCACGGTTTGACCCCAACTAGTTCAGATGAGCGGGATACGCGTGTATCAACGCGGTGCTGAGCTTCGGGACTGCATGGATCAATTCATGTTCGGCGTCGTGTGCGATTCGGTGTGCGTCGGCGAGGTCGGTGGAGGGGTCCACATCGAGCTCGGCATCCGCGTGCAGCCGGTGGCCAATCCACCGAATCCTGATGCTGTGCACCGCCCTTACCCCGGGTCGTCGCGCCAATGACTCTTCGGCGGCGTCGACAATCTCCGGGTCGACACCGTCCATCAGACGGCGAAACACATCCCTGGCAGCGGTACGAAGCACTGCGAGAATCGCCACGGTAATGACGAGGCCGATGATCGGATCGGCAAGCGGGAAGCCGAGCGCGACACCACCTGCACTGAAAAGCACTGCCAGAGAGGTGAACCCGTCGGTTCTTGCGTGCAAACCATCGGCGACCAGCGCGGCCGAGCCGATCTGACGGCCGACCCGGATGCGGTACAAGGCGACCAATTCGTTGCCGATGAATCCGACAAGCCCCGCTGCCGCGACCCAGCCCACATGTTGGATTGCCATCGGGTGAATCAATCGCATGATCGCTTCATAGCCGGCGATGATCGCTGACAGTGCGATCATGGCCACCACGAACAGCCCGGCGAGATCCTCCGCACGCCCGAATCCATAGGTGTAACGCCTTGTCGCCGAGCGTGTTCCGAGAGCGAATGCGATCCACAAAGGAACCGCGGTCAAGGCGTCCGAGAAGTTGTGGATGGTGTCCGCCGCCAGTGCAATTGACCCCGAGACGACCACGATGACCACCTGCACCAGCGCGGTGAGACCGAGGGCGACCAAGCTGATCTTCACCGCGCGGATACCGATGGCGCTGGCCTCGAGGGCGTTGTCCACGCTGCCGGAGGCGTCATGGCTGTGCGGTGCGAAAATCTCCTTGATGGCACCGCGCAGCCCGCGTGGACGGTCGTGGCGGTGGTCATCGTGCGGATGAGCGTGGGTGTGGTGGGCGTGTGTCATTGCGCACCTCCCACTCGGCGCACGGTGTCATCGGTGCGATGGTGGTGTGGAATACCAGGGCCAGCGTGCTCCGCGTTGAACACCGCGTCGGTCACGAGTTGCCTGATGTGCTCGTTCTCGAGGCTGTAGTAGATCGTCGTGCCGGCCCTGCGGGTTCGGACGAGGCGCGCCATGCGCAGCTTCGCGAGGTGTTGCGACACCGACGGTGCAGGCTTTCCCACGTGCTCGGCCAGGTCGTTGACCGACAGTTCTTGATCGACCAGCGCCCAGAGCACCTGCACGCGCGTGATGTCGGCGAGCATCCGAAAGACCTCAACGATCAAGGCCGCCTGCTCCTCGTTGATCCGAGGCCGATCAGGCATATCTGCATTCATACGTAGATATTAGGCCAATAGAGTTGCAGAGTGCTATCCCCGCAGGACACGCCTCCGCTTGAGTAGACGGCGAGTGCACCGGCAGTCGATGATGTGCGCATGGTCCTGCAACACACCGAGGAATCCGACGGGGCGCCTGAGCCAAGGCACGAAGCCCCGTTCACTGTGACGGCCCCGGTGCCGTATGCCCCAAGCGGAGCGTTGCGGAACCCGTTCCCCCCGATCGCCGACTACGCGTTTCTTTCTGACTGCGAGAACACCTGCCTGATCTCGTCGGCAGGCTCGGTGGAATGGCTGTGCGTGCCCCGCCCCGACTCCCCCAGCGTGTTCGGGGCCATTCTGGATCGCGCTGCCGGGCACTTCCGGCTCGGGCCGTACGGCGTGTCCGTACCCGCCGCTCGCCGCTACCTGCCTGGCAGCCTGATCCTGGAGACCACCTGGCAGACCCACACCGGCTGGGTGATCGTGCGCGACACGCTGGTGATGGGACCGTGGCACGACATCGAGACGCGCTCGCGCACCCACCGGCGCACCCCGATGGACTGGGACGCCGAGCACATCCTGTTGCGCACCGTGCGATGTGTGAGCGGCACCGTCGAGTTGGTGATGAGCTGCGAGCCGTCGTTCGATTACCACCGCAACAACGCCACCTGGGAGTACTCCGCGCAGGCGTACGGCGAGGCGATCGCACGGGCGAACAAGAACCCGGACAGCCATCCGACGCTGCGGCTGACCACCAACCTGCGCATCGGACTCGAGGGGCGCGAAGCGCGGGCCCGCACCCGGCTGACCGAGGGCGACAACGTGTTCGTCGCGCTTTCCTGGTCCAAGCACCCCGCGCCGCAGACGTACGACGAAGCCGCCGACAAGATGTGGCGGACCAGCGAATCCTGGCGGCAGTGGATCAACATCGGCGACTTCCCCGACCATCCGTGGCGCGCCTACCTCCAGCGCAGCGCGCTGACATTGAAGGGACTCACCTACTCGCCGACGGGAGCCCTGCTCGCCGCGCCGACGACGTCGCTGCCGGAAACCCCTCAGGGCGAACGAAATTGGGACTATCGCTATGCGTGGGTGCGCGACTCGACGTTTGCCCTGTGGGGCCTGTACACGCTGGGACTCGACCGTGAGGCCGACGACTTCTTCGCGTTCATCGCCGACGTGTCCGGCGCCAATAACGGTGAGCGCCACCCGCTGCAGGTGATGTACGCCGTCGGCGGCGAACGCAGCCTCGTCGAGGAGGAGCTGCACCACCTCTCCGGCTACGACAACGCACGCCCGGTGCGGATCGGCAATGGCGCCTACAACCAGATGCAGCACGACATCTGGGGCACGATGCTGGATTCGGTGTACCTGCACGCCAAATCGCGCGAGCAGATCTCGGACACGCTGTGGCCGGTGCTCAAACAACAGGTCGAGGAGGCCATCAAGCACTGGCGCGAACCGGACCGCGGCATCTGGGAGGTGCGCGGCGAGCCGCAGCACTTCACGTCGAGCAAGATCATGTGCTGGGTCGCGCTGGACCGCGGGTCCAAACTGGCCGAGCTGCAAGGCGAGAAGTCCTACGCCCAGCAATGGCGGGCCATCGCCGAAGAGATCAAGGCCGACATCCTTGCCAACGGCGTCGACGCCCGCGGCGTGCTGACCCAGCGCTACGGCGACGACGCACTGGACGCCTCGCTGCTGTTGGCGGTGCTGACCCGGTTCCTGCCGCCGGACGACCCGAGGATCCGGGCCACCGTGCTGGCGATCGCCGACGAGCTCACCGAGGACGGGCTGGTGCTGCGCTACCGCGTCGAGGAGACCGACGACGGATTGTCAGGTGAGGAAGGCACGTTCACCATCTGCTCGTTCTGGTTGGTGTCGGCGCTCGTCGAGATCGGCGAGATCCACCGGGCGAAGCATCTGTGCGAGCGACTGCTGTCCTTCGCCAGCCCGCTGCATCTCTACGCCGAAGAGATCGAGCCGCGCACCGGACGGCATCTTGGCAACTTCCCGCAGGCGTTCACCCACCTGGCGCTGATCAACGCCGTCGTACACGTCATCCGGGCCGAGGAGGAAGCCGACAGCTCCGGGGTGTTCGTGCCAGCCAACGCGCCAATGTAGGAACGCCCGCGGTCAATGCGAAGGTACTGGCATGACAACTTTCGTCATCGACGCACCGGTGGCCATCGCCCTCGCCGCTGACGGAGCGACCATTCCACCGGAGCACAGCCTTGCGGCTCCCACGCTGCTGCGCTCACAGGTGCTCGCCCTCGTGTACGGATCGGTGCGCCGCGGCGAGATCGATGAACGGGCCGGCCGCAAGGTTCTCGACGATATCCGTGGGCTGCGGATCCGGCTCCTCGGCGACCGAGTACTGCAGGGCCACGCGTGGCGAATAGCTGCCAAGCTGAACTGGCCGGACACCTACCAGGCCGAGTACATCGCACTGACCCAGCTGCAGGCGGACGCGTTGGCCACCGCGGACAGGAAACTGGCCGCCGCGGCGCGCGCATTCGTCGAAACCGTATCCCCTGCCGACATCCTGCGGCCGTAGGGAATGAATGGGCTGCGGACCCGGTTCGTCTCAATGAACACTGCCCATGGTCCGAGAAAGTGAGAACCATGACCTCTATCGGAGACACCGCACAATCGACCTTCGAGGCAGCCTGGGACGAGTGGCACAGTGAGCGGGAACGTTATTTCGGCGACCCGCTCGGCTGGGTCAGCCTGACGGACTTGTACTGGCTCACCGACGAATTCGAGACCGTCGGCGACCTGCCCGGCCGTTGGCGAGCGGATGCCGGTGCGGTATACGTCGAAGGGATCGAGGGCACCGAACGGCTCGAACCGGTCGAGGGAGCGCCGGGGCTCCTTGTTGATGACGGCGAACGCCGTATCGAGGTCATCCGTCGCACCGGCTCGGTGGCGTTGCGGGTGCACGATCCGAAGTCGCCGCACCTGCAGACTTACCGGGGCATTCCGGTGTACCCGCCCAGCGAACAATGGCACGTGACAGGCACGTTCACGCCATACGAGCAGTCAAAGAAGATCACGACGGGCGCTGTCGTCGAGGGGCTCGAGCATCACCACAACGCTGTTGGCGTGGTCGACTTCGAATTGTCAGGCGCCGCTTTGCAATTGGTTGCGTTCGGGCGACCGGACGGCACGTTGCACGCGCTGTTCACCGATGCGACCAGCGGCGTGACGACATACCCTGCCTGCCGGTCACTTCCGATCAACGGACCGGATTCCGATGGCAGGGTGCTCCTCGACTTCAACCGAGCGGCGAACCTGCCGTGCTCATTCACCGACTATGCGACCTGCCCGGTGGCTCCCCCCGAGAACAAGCTTTCGATCGCAGTCGAGGCCGGCGAGAAGAATCCGCGGACGCCGGTAAGCGCGTGGGCTACACGCGAGCGCTGAAAGTCCTTGTCCCACAAGGTCTTGACTTCGGGACGATGGCCACCCCTGCCAATGTGAACGTTGTCCTGTATGAGCCTGGTGCCCCGTGGCCACCCGAGCACCTCGACACGACGATAGTCGTCGTTGGCTTCGAGAACGCCGCGGCCATCGGCGCCAGGTTCGCCCCGTTCGAGGCCGAGGTGACGCTGGTCGGGCAGCGGGCCAGGCCGGGCGTCCACGCGCTGACCGATATCGATGCGCTGCTGCCTCAAGCCGACGTGGTGGTCGCCATGCTGCCTGGAGATGCGTCGACCCGTCACGTCATCGACGCTGAATTCCTAGCCAAGCTGCTGGCTGGCGGGGCGGGCGGCGATGGCACGGTGGTTTTGACGTCCTCCCCGCACTGAAGTGCGAGGATTCATGCAGCTATCGCCGTGGGCTGGTTGGCAGTGAAGGTTCGCGCCGAACGGCTCTGTCGCATCACGCTTTTGGCTTTACGCCTTGCTTTGATGCGCGCCACGGACCTCCGCGTGGGCGGATGTCTGCGGCCTTGCCGCTTGTGTGCTTGTGCACTACGGCTGGACTTCGGCGGCTCATCAATGTCGTGATGATGCAGCCAGCCCTGGCGGGCTGACGGCAAGTCCAGGCGATCGACCCCATCGGCCTGGGTGCGGACGTGCAGTCCGAGGTAGGCCGAAAAACAGGTCGCGATCCTCTGTGATTCCGCACTCGCAGCGGTGCACTCGTTGCGAAAGCGGTTTCTTCTTTTTCGTCCCGCACAGACACGTTTGCGACAGGGCGGTGCTGTGTGGGTTGTATTCGTAGAGCTGCTGACCGCCGGCGCTTTCAGCCTTGCGGCGCATCATCTCCACCAGCAACCCCGGTGCCCTATCGCGCACACTGCGCGGAAAGTTCTTCTGCCACGACACATAATCGAGTCGCTCACAGCCGATATCAGTGCCGTGGCTCAGCAAGCGGTTGCCCAGCGCCCCCGTGCAGCGTAAACCGGTGGGCGGCCAGTCGGCGATGGACCTCGGCCACCCGGATCGTGGTCCGCTGCGCGGCGCGTGAGCGTTTCCACCCGCACCGGCCTGTCTTGTGGGTGCCATCGGTGGTGAAACAATCCGGCGAGCCGGCGCGGTGCTCACGATCCAGATGCCGCTGCGCCCGACGTAGCCGCATCGCGTCCAAGCCGATGGCATCGGCCAACGGCTCCACCCAGCCCGACCAGCTCCCGTCGACACGCTCGACGGCCACCGCGACCTGAGACGGGCCGAGATCGAAGGACACCCGTGCGTCGCCGGCCGGATGCCGCCGAGTCGGGCGTCCATCACAGACCAGCTGCATCCGGTAGGTATCGCGGCCGTTGATCACCGTGCGCACAATCCGCGTCGACAACACTTTCCCGGCCGCGATCAACGCCTCAATCTGGGCGAGTTCGGTCCCCTGCTCGCGGCCTCGGCGACCCCTCCGGGCGCGCGCCGCGATCGCGATCACGAACCCGGCGCCCCACTGCAACCCGATCAACCGCCCAGCCGCATCGGTTTTCGGCCGCACCGCACCGTTGCCGTCCTTGGCCGCCAGCGAATGCAACCCACGCGTGGTCGATTTGAACCGCGGCTTACCCTTCCGACCGAGATGCCACTGGCGCACCGCATCAAACGCCCGCGCCCCCAGATTCTGAGTCTCCTGCGCCGGCAAGTGTTCACGCACCCAGGACCGGCGCAGCGACGAAGCAAACGACTGCGCCCCATCAACCGTGAACCCGTGCGCGGCCTCCACCGCCCGAAACGTCGCCCGCCGCTGCGTGTGCTCGCTGGCCGTGCGCTGGGGCAGTTCCCGTGCCGCATGCCACGCCGGATCAGCCTTCACCGCCCGGCTACGTGCGATGAACTCGCCCAATACCGCGTTATACACCCGCACCCCGGTGAAAAACCGGATCCCAATCTCGCGGCACTGCCCAGGAGTCGGCCGCAACGGCCACGACCGCACATGGGTGGGTGCACCCTTCGGCCGCTTACGCGCACGCGAGTCACCCACCGGCTCCCCGGCCGGTGTCGGCACCATCCGGTGAGCGCTACCCACAACGCAACCGTAGAGGTGGACACTGACAACAGCGACCTACCGCCGAGCCCGGCACAGCGTGTCGCTGCTGCACGCCCACCTGGTGTTCGTAACCAAGTACCGACGCCCGGTGTTCACCGACGCCATGCCCACCTTCACCGAGCACACCATGCGCGGCGCATGCATCGCCCTCGATGTCACCGATCCCGAACCGCTACCGGCCGGCCATCCGCTGTGGTCGGCGCCTGGCCTCCTGCTGACCCCGCACGTGGCCGGCAGCACCGCCGGAGCCTGGGTCGTTGCCATGCGTCAGATCGAGGTCTTCGCCAGCGGCGAACGCCCACCGAATCTGGTGGCCGGACGCTGAAGGCATTGAACAACAAAAGAATCGCGCCGATTTGATGGCTATCGCGACGAAAATCTTTCCGGCATTGTGACGCAGTCATTCTTGATGAATTACGCCCCAGAGCACCACCCTGCCATGACCGCTCGGCTGCTCCGGATCAACCGAAAGACAGCCAGCGATGCCTTATCCCCGCCTCGCCCTCGACCGCGTCCAATCTTCGTGCGCCTGCGCACTTGCCGGCATCCTCCTGCTCGCCGGCTGCGGCTCTAACGAGACGCCGACTTCCTCGGGTCCCGCCGGTTCGCCGGTCAGCGGCGGTTCGATCGTCTACGGCACCGACCGCGAGCCGAGCTCCTCGACCCGCACAATCTGGGCGATATGCCGCAAACGTACGTCGCGCGGCAGTACCTCGACTCCCTGGTCTCTGAGCGGCCCGACGGCACGTGGTGCCGTGGCTTGCCGATTCCTGGACGATCTCGCCGGACGGTCTGACCTACACATTCAAGATCAAACAAGGCGTCAAGTTCCACGACGGCACGCGAATCTTGGTGACATCGTTGAAGTTCCCGGTATGTCGGTCCTCGACGACGGTGTCGTCTCCCCAAGAGTCCAATAGCCCCTTGACCACGTCGATGGCCTCCTCGGCAATGCGGTACCGCTCGTCGTGCTCGACGACACCTTTGGCGCTAAAGTTGTCGGCCGCCGCCTGCGCGAAGCTCGTCACCAGATTCCAGCCGGCCCGCCCACCGCTGAGGTGGTCCAGCGAAAGAAGCTGGCGTGCAAGATGATACGGCTGCTGCAGCGTCGCAGATCCGGTGACGACAAGACCGATGTGATCGGTGACCGATGACAGCGCCGCGGCCGTGGTGAGGGGCTCGAAATCCTCGGTGGTCTTGTACGCCCAGGTCGCAGGCGGTCCGTAGTTCAAGCCATCGGCGAAGAACACCGCGTCGAAGGTGCCCGCCTCGGCGGTTTTGGCGTGGTCGATGAGCCTGCGGCGCACACCGCTCGTGCTGTTGTCGATTTCAGGTTGGCGCCACGGCCCCGCCGACCGGGTGTTGCCGAACGTCAGTAAGTGAACTTCGCGTGTCACCGCATGGAAGCTACTGTCCCGCGGTTCATTCCGTGTGGGTCAAATCCGCCGAGAGCACAACTTAGCCAGCTAGGCGAGCAGCCCTGCGCTTGGCCAACCGGCGCTCGGCGTATGCGCGGCCCTTCTCGGGATCTTCGACCACATAGCCGACGATGTCGCCAAGGGTGTTGATACGACCGCCGCCGCCCCACGTTCCGTCAGGGACCTCGGTAGGAAACACCCATACCCGGTTCGTATCGGATGGATGGGCCCCGCCCTCGGCACGCAGTACCGCCTCGGTCACCTCACGGACCATGGCGGCCCGTCGCTCATCGTCGAATTGGCCCTCGGGTACCGAAGCGATGATTCGATACCGCGGTTCGGTGGCTTTCTCACCCGCGACGTAGACGTCGACGGGGCGGTGCAAAAACACCCAGGCCAGCCCGCGAGCCCGCGGATCGGCCGGATCGGCGCCCTCATGCTTGAGCAACAGATCGGTCAACTCCGACATCAACTGCTGTTCGGCTTCCTGTGACAGTGCACCGGCCGGGATGTATGCGTCGAGCATGGGCATGGGTCAACCTCCATTGGCTGAGCTGAGTTTATTTACAAAACCTAGATCGCTGGGTTTTGATTGTCAACCCAGATATCATCGGCTCATGCACGCCGACCGATTCCGCTACAGCGCCGAAAACTGTTCGATCGCCCGCACGCTCGGTGTGGTCGGCGAGAAGTGGACATTGCTGATCCTGCGCGAGGCGTTTTACGGCGTGCGCCGGTTCGACGATTTCCATTCGGCATTGGGCTGTGCGAGAAACCTGCTCGCCACACGACTGAAGACGCTAGTCGAGAACGGACTACTGGAACGGGTGGCCTACCAGGTCGACAAGGGACGAAGTCGTCACGAGTACCGACTTTCGGACAAGGGGCGTGAGCTGTTCCCCGCCGTGGTGGCACTCATGCAATGGGGCGATCGGTGGACCGCGGACGGCACCGGGCCGCCGGTAGAGCTTTTCCATCGCGATTGCGGAGAACCGGTGACCGCGCAGCTGATTTGCGGTGCCGGCCACGCCGACCTTGGCGCGCGCGACATCGGAGCGGTACCCGGCCCTGGCGCGATCAGCATCGCGTGACGAGTGAGCGAACCTACTTTTTCGAAGCGTTCGCGACGATCTCGTTGGCGATCGTGGCCGCCTCGTCGGTGATGGAGTAACCGCAGGCCCACGTCTCGACCGTGAGATTGGAAACCACCGCAAGGGCATGCTCACAGGCCCACCCGTCGGCGTCCTCCTGCGTCGAGAATTGGGTGATCAGCGTGTCCGTGGCGGCGACGTCGTCAAGCTGCCACAGGTAACTCGCGTCGGAATCGTCGACCGAAATCGCGCTGCCGCCACAGTTTTCCCACGCGGACTTGGAGTCGTCGAAGAACTTCTGCGCATTCTCCGCCGCCGGGTAGAGCACGACGGTCTGCTCGACCCAATGGTCGTTGTCCTCGTCGGGCTCGCGGGCGACCTGGTCACGCATCGCGGTCCATCCCGTGCCGTCGTACACCGGCTCCTCGGCGCCGTAGATGGCACCAAGGCAGTCGGGATCCGACACCTCCGTGGAGTGGTCGCTCATCTCCTCCAGCTCGACGGTGATCTGCATCTGCGTGGAGCCCAGGATTCCGTTGAGCTCGCCGATGGACAGCAGTACGTCGTCGAGCTTCGACTCGTCGAGCGGCGGCACGTCGATGGGACCGGCGTTCTGGGCCCGCACCGCGTTGCCCGAAATGTTGCTCACACATCCCGACAACAGAACCGCCGCAGCCAGCACACCGCCGATGGCACCCGCCCGCAAACCTCTTGCCGTGATGATCACTCAGCCATTGTGGCGGAACGACAGGCAAAGCGGAGGATCGCAACGCGATTGGTCCCCGTCGCTGCACGGGTTTGGAGAAGTCAGGACACGCCGATCTTCTGCAGCATCAGATTCGCGACGCCGGCAGCACCCCGCGCGCCGTCGCCGGCCATGTCCGTAATCTCCACGTCCACAATGCAGTCCGAGGCCACCCCGAGCGCGCGCTGAATTGTCTGCCCGCCGTCGTTCATCACGACGGCCGACACGACCGTGGGTTCGACGAGGACGTCGCTGATCCTGCTCGATCCGTCGGCACCGTGTTCGGGCCGGTGCAGCACCATCGTCTGCCCATTGCACCGTCGCCACTTGTCGGCGGATGCGGCGAAGAAGGCCTGTGCGGCATCGGGAGTCGCGAACTTGACCACACCGAAGAACCCGGACACCGACGGGCCGCTGGCGTCGCCGCCCGCCCACGATTGGCTGGCCACATCGCTCACCGGACTCGCCTGGTAGACCACCTTCTGCAACCGGTAGGTGGTGCTGACGCAGTCGATCGGTGTCGCCTCTGCTTGGCCGACACTCTGCAGCAGCATGTCGGCGTGCCCCTTGACGAGTTGACCGAGGAATCCGCCGACGCCAAGAGTGACGGCGAGTTCGTCGAGGGTCGGCAGCGCCTGCTCGGCAGGCAGCGTTAGGGACGGCTTGACTGCTTCGACGATGCGGACCTCGGGAGCGCCGTCAACCGGCGTCGAACAGCCCGCGAGTACAACACATGCGCCCACCGCGGCCATCGCCATTCGTGGTGGACGCATCGATACCTATTTCTTGGCCTTGTCGGCGGCCGCGGAGTCCGACGAAAGGGCGGCGACAAATGCCTCCTGCGGCACCTCGACGCGTCCGATCGTCTTCATCCGTTTCTTGCCTTCCTTCTGCTTCTCCAGCAGCTTGCGCTTACGCGTGATGTCACCGCCGTAACACTTCGATAGCACGTCTTTGCGCATCGCGCGGATGTTTTCGCGAGCAATGATCTTGGAACCGATGGCCGCCTGCACCGGAACTTCGAACTGCTGGCGAGGGATCAGCTCCTTGAGTTTGGTCGTCATCTTGTTGCCGTAGGCGTACGCCGAGTCCCTGTGCACGATCGCGGAGAACGCGTCGACGGCCTCGCCCTGAAGGAGAATGTCGACCTTGACCAGATCGGCTTCCTGCTCGCCGGCCTCCTCGTAGTCGAGGCTCGCGTAACCGCGGGTGCGCGACTTCAACATGTCGAAGAAGTCAAAGATGATCTCGCCCAACGGCATTGTGTAACGCAGCTCCACCCGCTCCGGCGAGAGGTAGTCCATCCCGCCGAGTTCACCGCGACGGGACTGGCACAGCTCCATGATCGTGCCGATGAACTCACTCGGCGCGATGATGGTGGTCTTGACCACCGGTTCGTACACCTCGCGCATCTTGCCTTCGGGCCAGTCCGACGGGTTGGTGACGACCTTTCCTGGATCACCGGGTGCTGTCCCCTCTTCGATTACCCGGTAGACGACGTTGGGTGACGTCGAGATCAAATCGAGATCGAACTCGCGCTCCAGTCGCTCGCGGGTGATCTCCATGTGCAGCAGGCCAAGGAACCCACACCGGAACCCGAAGCCAAGCGCCACCGACGTCTCGGGCTCCCACTGCAGCGCGGCGTCGTTGAGCTGAAGCCGCTCCAGCGCGTCGCGGAGATCCGGATAGTCGGATCCGTCGACCGGATACAACCCGGAGTAGACCATCGGCTTGGGTTCGCGGTAGCCGGTCAGCGGATCCGTGGCGCCGTGCCGCGCGGCGGTCACGGTGTCGCCGACCTTCGACTGACGGACATCCTTCACACCGGTGATGAGGTAGCCGACCTCCCCGACCCCAAGGCCCGCAGCCGGTTTCGGCTCCGGCGAGACGATGCCGACTTCAAGTAGCTCGTGGGTGGCCCCTGTCGACATCATCTTGATCCGCTCGCGCGGCAAGATCTTGCCGTCGACCACCCGGACGTAGGTCACGACGCCGCGATAGATGTCGTAGACCGAGTCGAAGATCATCGCCCGCGCAGGCGCATCGGAATCACCCTGTGGCGCAGGAATCTCACGAACGACGTGGTCGAGGAGCTCGGTGACGCCCTCGCCGGTCTTTCCGGACACCCGCAGCACGTCGGTCGGTTCGCAGCCGACGATGTGGGCGATCTCGGCGGCGTAGCGGTCCGGATCGGCGGCGGGAAGATCGATCTTGTTGAGCACCGGGATGATGTGCAGGTCGCGGTCCAGTGCCAGGTAGAGGTTCGCCAGAGTTTGGGCCTCGATGCCTTGTGCGGCGTCGACCAGCAGCACCGCGCCCTCGCACGCCTCCAGCGCCCGTGACACCTCGTAGGTGAAGTCGACGTGGCCGGGGGTGTCGATCAGGTGCAGGACATAGTCCGTGCCGTCGACATTCCACGGGAGCCGCACGTTCTGCGCCTTGATGGTGATGCCGCGCTCACGCTCGATGTCCATCCGGTCCAGGTACTGGGCCCGCATATCCCGGTCGGCGACCACGCCGGTGAGTTGCAGCATGCGGTCGGCCAGCGTCGACTTGCCGTGGTCGATATGGGCGATGATGCAGAAGTTCCGAATCTGCGCCGGCGCGGTGAAGGTCTGGTCGGCCAAACTGCTGATGGGAATCTCCTGGTCGGACGGGGCTTCGGGGGCACATTGTGCGACTCCAGGGTATCCAGCACTGACCCTTCGGTCACAATCGCGGAGAAGTCACCGTCACATATGCTGCAAACATGGCTCCGCCGTGGAAGACATTTCAGCGCTTCGCGGAGAATCTGGTGTTCAACGAGGCGCCGAAGTTCATCCGCCAACTGCAGCAGTCCGACACCCTACAACGCGGCCTTGCGCAGGGGCTTCGGTTCGGATTGGACGCGGTCAGCGGCACCACCGACGACGATGCCCGTGCCATCACCGCAGGCCGTCCGGTCAGCCAGAATTTCGTTCCCACCGCCCAGCGGGCGCGCACCCTCGTGTACGCACCCGATCTGGACGGTCGGGCAGATCCCGGTGAGATCGTCTGGACCTGGGTGGTCTACGAGGACGACCCGACGCGCGGCAAGGACCGCCCGGTGCTGGTGGTTGGCCGTGACCGGTCCACCCTGCTCGGGCTGATGCTGTCCAGCCAGGACCACCACCGCGAAGACCCGAATTGGGTGGGCATCGGCAGCGGAGGCTGGGACTACGAGAGCCGGGCCAGCTGGGTGCGGCTGGACCGGGTGCTGGACGTGCCAGAAGAAGGCATCCGTCGCGAGGGCGCGATCCTGGAGCGCGAGGTGTTCGAGGTGGTCGCCGCGCGGCTGCGCGCCGAATACTCCTGGAGCTAGCGGGGCGACCGCCACATGGGCCACATCGTCGGCCCGCCGTCCGGCAGCGTGATCTCACCGGTGACCTCGAAGCCGAACCTCTCGTAGTAGGCGATGTTGTCGGACTTGCTGGACTCCAGGTAGGCCGGCGCGTGTTCGGCGTCGACCCGGTCGAGCCTGGACCGCATCAGCGCCTGGCCGAAACCGCCACCTCGCACGCTCGGATCACTGCCGATCACGGCCAGGTACCAGTGCGGCTCCTCGGGGTGCTGCTTGTGCATCAGCTCGGCGATCTGCCTGCCGCGTGCGGTTCGACCGCCCATCGCGAGCAAGAAGCCCGGCATCATCTTGAATTCCTCGCGCGGTGAGTGCTTCCACCTGCCGGGTGGGTCCCATAGCGCGGCAGCGCCGATCTCGCCGGACCCAAGTGCAACTTCGGCGCCACCGCCGGCAAGGAAGTGGTGGCGGGTCATCGCCCCGAAGAGCCGGGGCAGGCCCTTGGCGCGGCGGGTGTCGCCGGGCAACAGCCATTGCATGACGGGGTCGTCGTAAAACGCCCGGCCCAGGGTACGAGCCAGCGTCCGCACCTCGGTTTTTCGGGGCGGACGGACGTCAACTGCCACTCAGCGACCCTGGGTGATGTAGGCCTGCAGCTGCTCCTGCTGGGCCTCGAGCTCCTCCATCCGCAGTTTCACCACGTCGCCGATACTGACGATCCCCGCCAGCCGGCCGTCCACCACCACGGGGATATGCCGGACCCGCTTCTCGGTCATCAGCGCGCTGAGATGGTCGATGGAGTCTTGGGGTGTACAGGTCGCCACCATCGTGGTCATGATCTCCGAGACCGGCCGCCGCAGCAGCTCAGGGCCGAGTTCATGCAGTTTGCGCACGACATCACGCTCGGAGACGATGCCGACGACCCCGTCGGGCGACACCACCACCATCGCGCCGATGTTGTGCACGGTGAGCTCGGTCAGCAGCCCGGAGACCGACGTCTCCGGCGTGATGGTCGCCACCGCCGCGCCCTTGCTTCTCAAGACGTCCGCGATCCGCATCGATGCCTCCGCTCGTGATCCACTTCACCCCAGGCTAGGACGGACACGCGCTGCGCGGAAGGGAATCGGGTTGCAAGAGCGTCACGACCAGCGCAGATTCTGCCCGCCACCTTAGAGGTTGCGTTGGAGTGCACTTCAACTCCTAGCCTTGGAACATGGCCCCAGATCTTGTCGAGCCCGAGATCTTCCACTGAGCCGACTCGAAGGAGAACGATAATGACAAGCGCGAACTCCGTGCCCGCGGTCCAGCTGGGTGACGAATTAACGGTCAGCGCAATCGGTTTCGGAGCGATGGCCCTGACTCCGGTGTATGGCGAGGTCGACGACACCGAATCGCTGGCGACCCTGAATCGGGCCGTTGACCTCGGTGTGACGTTCATCGACACCGCCAACATCTACGGCGGCGGCGACAACGAGCGGCTCATCGCCAAGCTGCTCGCCGACCGGCGCGACGAAGTGACTCTCGCAACGAAGTTCGGTATCAGCGGCAACCCCGCAGACCGCGCGGCAGGGCGCATCGGTGTCCGCAACGACGCCGCCTACATTCGCGAGTGCATCGACGAGAGTCTGCAGCGGTTGCAGACCGACACCGTCGACCTGTACTACATGCATCGCCGCGACGTGAACGTGCCGATCGAGGAGACGGTCGGCGTGATGGCCGAACTGGTCGCCGCGGGCAAGGTGCGCCACCTCGGGTTGTCCGAGGTGACCGCCGACGAACTGCAGGCCGCCGTCGCGGTCCATCCGATCGCCGCCGTGCAGAGCGAATGGTCGATCTGGAGCCGCGACGTCGAGCGCAATGTGGTGCCCGCGGCCGCCGAGCTCGGCGTCGGTTTCGTGCCGTATTCACCGCTCGGGCGCGGCTTCCTGACCGGGACGGTGCAGTCGGCAGCGGATCTGTCGTCGCCAACCGACTTCCGCAAGACCATGCCAAGGTTCAGCGGCGACGCGCTCGATGCGAACCTCGCCGTCGTGGAGGTCGTCAAGGCCGTCGCGGCCGAGCAGGGCGCGACAGCGGCGCAGGTCGCGCTGGCGTGGCTGCGGTATCGCGCCGAAGCGCTCGGCGTGGCGTCGACGCCGATCCCCGGTACCCGACGCGCGTCCCGCATCGAGGAGAACCTGGGTTCGCTGTCGGTCACGCTCACCCCCGAGCAACTGGACGCACTCGACACCGCGGGGGCCGCGGTGTCCGGGCCCCGCTACCAGGACCAGACCTGGATTTCGGCCGGTCGCGAATAGCGGCAGTTACTTCTTGCCGAAGCCCGCTTCGCGCAGCGCCTGAGCCATCGATCCCGTTGGTGGGCTAGCTTCGCGGCGACCAGAATTACTGGCGCGGTTGGGCTTTCGACCTTCACCACCCCGGCCGCGGTTGCCGCCTTCGCGACGGGACGTATCAGCGCGCTCGGTGCGCTTGGCCCGGTCATGCTCTGGCGTGTCGTTGAGGCGCAGAGTGAGTCCGATCCGCTGGCGCTCGGTGTCGACGTCCATCACCTTGACGCGCACCACCTGCCCCGACCGCACCACCTCGTGCGGGTCCGAAATGAAGCGATCAGCCATCGCCGAAACGTGCACCAGTCCGTCCTGATGCACACCCACGTCGACGAACGCGCCGAACGCGGCGACGTTGGTCACCACACCTTCGAGGACCATGCCCGGCTTCAGATCCGCCACCTTCTCCACGCCGGCGGCGAAGGTGGCGGTGGTGAAGGCAGGCCGTGGATCGCGTCCCGGCTTTTCGAGTTCGGCCAGGATGTCGGTGACGGTGGGGACACCGAACCGATCGTCGGCGAAGTCGGCGGGCCGAAGTGACCGCAAGGACCGCTCATTGCCGATGAGTTCGGTCAGGGTGACCCCTGAGCGATCCAGGATGCGCCGGACCACCGGGTATGCCTCGGGGTGAACGCCGGACGAATCGAGGGGATCGTCGCCGCCACGGATCCGTAGGAAGCCCGCACATTGTTCGAATGCCTTGGGGCCCAGGCGTGCAACGCCCAGCAGAGCGCGCCGATTGCGATACGGCCCGGCCTGGTCGCGGTGCGCGACGATGGCCTCGGCCAAGGATTCCGAAACGCCGGACACTTGCGCCAGCAGCGGGACCGACGCCGTATTCAGGTCGACACCCACCGCGTTCACCGCGTCCTCGACCACCGCTTCGAGGCTGCGTGCCAGCGTCCCGGGTGTCACGTCGTGCTGATACTGGCCGACTCCGATCGACTTCGGCTCGATCTTGACCAGTTCGGCCAGCGGATCCTGCAGTCGCCGGGCAATCGACACCGCACCGCGCAAGGTGACGTCGAGGCTTGGCAGCTCCCGCGCCGCATACGCCGATGCAGAGTAGACCGACGCGCCCGCTTCGCTCACCATTGCCTTGGCCGGCGCATCGCTGCCTGCGTCCCGGATGTCACTGATGAGCTCGGCAGCGAGGGCGTCGGTCTCGCGTGAGGCCGTCCCGTTGCCGACGGCGATCAGCTCGACGCGGTGGCGAGCGACGAGCGCCGCCAGGGTCGCCTTGGCCGAATCCCATTGCCGTTGCGGTTGATGCGGGAAGATCGCACAGGTGTCGACGACCTTGCCGGTGCCGTCCACGACGGCCACCTTGACACCCGTCCGGTAACCGGGATCCAGGCCGAGGGTTGTGCGCGCCCCCGCAGGTGCGGCGAGCAAGAGGTCTTTGAGGTTCGTGGCAAACACCGCCACGGCGTCCCTCTCGGCGCGTTGCCGCAGCCGGATGCGGGCGTCGATCCCCGCAGAAACCATCAACTTGGTGCGCCACGCCCACTGCACGGCGGCCGCCAGCCACGGGGTCGCTGCGGCAACCGGAACGGCATTGATGCCCAGAGCACGAGCGATCATGGCTTGATACCCCTCGTCATCACCGCCGTCGAAGGTGAGGGCGAGTGCTTCTTCTTTCTCGCCGCGCATCACCGCCAGCACTCGATGCGATGGCATCTTCTCCAGCGCCTCGGCGAACTCGAAATAGTCGCGGAACTTCTGTGCTGCATCGCTTTTCGCGGCTCCTGGCCACGGCGCTGTCCGCAACGAGCCATTTTTCCAGAACTTCTCGCGGACGGCGCCGACGAGCTCGGCGTCTTCGGCCGCCCGCTCGGCGAGGATGTGTCGCGCGCCGTCCAGTGCTGCGGCGACATCGGCAACGCTCTCGTTGAGAAACTTCGCGGCCACCTCCTCGGGCACAAGCGTCGGGTTCGCGAGAAGTCGGTCGATCAGCGGCTCCAGACCAGCCTCACGGGCAATCTGCGCTTTCGTGCGCCGCTTGGGTTTGTACGGAAGGTAGATGTCCTCGACACGTGCCTTGGTGTCCGCGGCCATCAGTGCGGCCCGCAACTCGTCGGTCAGCTTGCCCTGCTCCTCGATGGAGGCCAGCACGGCGGCGCGACGCTGGTCGAGCTCCCGCAGATATCCCAGGCGCTCCTCGAGCGTCCGCAACTGGCCGTCATCGAGGCTTCCAGTGACTTCCTTGCGGTACCTGGCGATGAACGGAACGGTCGCGCCCTCGTCGAGGAGCCGAACGGCAGAAACGACTTGAGCCTCGCCGACGCCCAGTTCCTCAGCCAGGCGAACGTTTACAGATTTGATGTTTGCGCTCGGGGTCACGCGCACGAACCTTACCGACCCGGCTGCGGCTCGCTCACCCTGATGGCGACCGCGGCGTCTTCAAACTGGGCGGCCTGTGCGCTGATCCTGGCGATCTCGCTGGGTCGTTTGAGAAGTCCGCGCACCGCGATGATCGCGACCTGCTCACCGACGCGGATCGCCTCCTCGACGCGGTCACCCTTGTCGGTGTGCAGGCGCGTGCGCTTCTGGGCGCCCTCGTCGAAGTTCAGCAGCAGGCCCGCGGTCTCTTCCCGGTCGCAGTCGATGAACTTGCCCTCGCTGATCGCGGCACCGATGAGGTCGACGACCCAATTCTTCAGCCGTTCGTAATCCGTCCAGAACTGGTGGAACTCGGCGCGCTGGTCGTGCGCGATGCGCTGGATTTCGTTGAAGTCGATCGGGGACATCGCCAGCTGCATGGTGTCGAACCGCAACAGTCGGTACAGCTTGACCGCGGGCGAGCCGGAGCCGGCGCCGACCTCCGCGATGAACTTCAGAGGTGCCCGGTTCACCAGCAGCGTCTCACCAAGCAGCTGTTCCTTGTTGCGGAACCAGTAGTACAGCGACGACTGCTGGAGACCTGAGGCGCGTGCGATGTCGCTCATGGTCGTTTGGGCATAGCCCTTTTCGGAGAACAGCTTGGTCGCCGCGTTGACGATGTCGGCTCGTGGTGACGTCGTCGGCGCGGTGGCGGCGTTGTTGCGCGGTCGTCCGATGGCGTGGATCTTAGCCAAGCGGCGGCTTCTCGGTGTGCGCGCGCTCGACGACATCGCGTGCGGCGGCAACCACGTCGCGCCACAGCTCCAGGCCCATCGACTTCGACGCGCGCGAGGGGTATCCGGTGACCCCGTTGGTGGACACGTGCTGAACGGCGTAGCGGAAGACGGAGCCCTCCGTCCGGTCGGGATCGTCGGCGTCGCACATCCTGTCGGTGTCGACGAGTTCGGGCCGCAGCACCAGCATCAGCGAGGTCTCCGCGGCGTTGGCATGCCAGTCAGCGGCATCCTCGGTGGCGCGCCCAGCGATCTCGGGCGTCAGGTCCCACCACTGCATGACGCCGATGCGCAGGTCGGGAAAGTCGCGCCGGAACCTGTCGCAGGCGATCCACAGCGCGGCCGCGTTCCCGACGTGTCCGTTGACGAACAGCACCCTACGGAAACCCGAGTCCACGCACGCTTCGGCGACCAGGCCGGCCGCCGCGGCTGCCTCCTCGCCCGAGAACGCGACGGTGCCGGCCAACCGGGTGCCGTGAAAGAAGCTGGCGCCGAAGGCAAGTGGCGGCAGCACCACAGCGACTTCCCCCGCCGCGGCATCGGCGAGCGCCGTCGCGATGATGGTGTCGGTGCCCACCGGCAGGTGCGGGCCGTGTTGTTCGGTCGCACCGACCGGGATCAGCGCCACGCACTCGGGGTCGCCGTCAAGGCGGTCCGCCAGCTGCGCCGACGTCAGCTCCTCCCACAGGTGAGTCATGATCACCAAAACCTGAGATAGCGTTCGGTTTCCCATGCCGACACGTGGGCGGTGTAACCGTCCCACTCGGCGCGCTTTTCGCTGACGAACGAGTCGAACATGGCGTCACCGAACACCTTGCGGACCAGCGGATCGGCTTCGAGCGCATCGATCGCCTCGCCCAGTGACCGTGGCAGCCAGCCGATGCCGCGTTCGTGCAGGTCTGCGTCCGTGAGCCGGTAGAGGTTGTCACGGTTCGGCTCACCGGGATCGAGTCCCTCGCGAATCCCTTCCAGCCCGGCGGCCAACATGAGCGCACCGCCGAGGTAGGGGTTGTTGGCGGCGTCGGCGGCCCGGCATTCGACCCGCCCACCGCCCCGAGGGATGCGCAGCATGTTGGTGCGGTTGTTGTCGCCGTAGCAGGCGAATACTGGTGCCCAGGTCAGGCCGGACATGCTGCCCTGCTTGACCAACCGCTTGTAGCTGTTCACCGTCGGCGCGATGACCGCGCAGATGGCGTCCGCGTGCCGCAGCACCCCTGCGATGAACTGGTATCCCAGCGCCGACAGGCCGCAGCCGCGCGGATCATTGACGGCGGCAAAGAGATTTGTCCCTGCCTCGTCGGCAAGCGACATGTTGTAGTGCGCGCCGCTGCCGGTCCGGTCGGCGAACGGCTTGGGCATCCACGACGCGAACAGGCCGTGTTTGCGGGCGATCTCGCCGACCATCATCCGGAAGAACACCAGCCGGTCCGACATGGACACCACGTCGGTGTAGGTGAAGTCGGTCTCGAATTGACCGTTACCGTCCTCGTGGTCGAAGGAGTAGACGTCCCAGCCCAGTTCGTTCATCGCGGACACGATCTCGTCGACCACAGGGTAGTTGTGCAGCATCGTGCGCAGGTCGTAGCACGGCTTGTCGAGAGTGTCGTCGGGACTGGCCGGCGCCGGTGTTTCGGTGTCGGTCAGCAGAAAGAACTCGGTCTCGATACCAAGGTTGAACGTGTAGCCCAGGGAGGCCGCGTCGGCGGTCACGCGCTTGAGGATCTGCCTGCTGCAGGCCTCGAACGGGGTGTCTGCGATCCACAGATCGCCTGGGAACCAGGCGACTTCGCGGTTGAACGGCATCACAATCGGATGGTCCAGGTCAGGGTGCGGCGCGACCTCGTCGTCGTTGACGTCCTGCGGCACCCCGTCCAGCGCCGCGCCGGTGAACATCTCCGAGCCGAGCGCCGCCTGAGTGAGATGGCCGAGTGGCACCATCTTGCATTTCGGTTTGCCGTGCATGTCGACGAAGCTGATCGCGGCGTACTTGACGCCCTTGGCCGCCAGGTCGTCGGCGACGTCGCGCGCGCTCGACGCGACGCCGGTCTGTCCGTTCAGGGTTGCGGTCATCTGGGTGTCATCCTGTCGATGCGAGAGTGGTTGTGGGATTGATGATTCCGAGCTCGCGTCCGAGGTAGCGGTAGAATTCCCACAGCGGACGCTCGAGATGGGACAGCCTGCCGGTGCTCGTGACACCCGACTTGACTGCGCGCTGTACCGCGGCGCAGACGTCGAGATCCTCTCGATGGATGTCGCAGATCAACTTCACCAGCTCGCTGCGGCGCTCCTCGACGTTGGGCGCGGCCAGCGACGCCGGCGACATGCAGATGTCGAGTTGCAATTCGATCTTGCCAGCGCCGAGCGGAAGTGTCTTGAGCCAGTACATGTACGCGGGGCCCATCGCGATCTGCAGCAGCGGATAAGCGATGAAGATCAGTGATTTCTGATGGTGCTCCGGGCTCAGCGTGTCGGCGCCGGGGGTGAGGAACGGCGGATCGACGGGATAGCCCTCTTTCTGCTGTGACCACATCGTGGTGAAGTAGTCGCCGACCTCACCGGTGGAACTCAAGGACGCAGGGAACCGGTCCTCCAGCGACCCGCGGTGTGGACCTATGTGGTGGTAGCACTCCATGAAGTTGTCCACCATGATCTTCCAGTCCCAGTCGCAGACCCCCCAGTCGGTCTGCTCGACGGTCTGGTAGTTCTCCAGGTCGTACGCGTCGACGATCGGATCGAGTGCCGCGTACTGGTGCGCGAGCGACTCGGCCTTGCCGTCGAAGTTCACCATCACGAAGCCCTTCCACACCTCGTGTCGGAATCTCTTGAGCGGATGGTCATTCCGGTCGAAACCGGTCGACTTCTTCATCTCGGGCGCGCCGGCCAGATGTCCGTCGAGGCCGAACGACCACAGGTGATACGGGCACTGCAGCACGTTGGCTTCTCCCGCCCCGCTGCAGACTTCCATCCAGCGGTGGGTGCAGTTGCGCGACAGCACCCGGATCTCGGAGTGCCGGTCACGAGTCACCACGAGCGGGGTGCCAAGGATGTCGATGCTGTAGTAACTGCCGGGCGTTGACACCTGCTCGACGCGGCACAACGGCACCCAGCCCCGCTTGAAGATCTGATCGACCTCGGCGGCATACAGCTCGTCACTGCCGTAGGCCTCCGGCGGCAGCGTGACCGCCTTGTCGGGCGACTCGACGGCACAGGTCGCCGTCAACCGGGAGTAGTCGAATGTCATGACCCGACGCTAGAGCCGGTCTGTTGCAGGCCCGTTTCCTTGCCGTAAATGACCTATTGAAACCTTGGCGAGGGATCTGGCGGGACAATCAACGTCACTACGTGCGTTTTTCGGGTCCCGTGCCAATACTGTATTGAAACGAAGGTTTCACCTTGCGACGTGCCCGAAAGCGGTAGGAATGACACCATGATTGAGGTCACCCTGCTCGGCACCGGCAGTCCGATTCCCGACGCCAACCGCGCCGGACCGTCGACCCTGGTGCGTGCCGGCGGGCAGATGTTTCTGATCGATTGCGGGCGAGGCGTTCAGCAGCGCATGACCGCGGCGGGCGCGGGCGCAAACGGGCTGACCGCGCTCCTGCTCACACACCTGCACAGCGATCACATCGCCGACCTTGGCGACCTGATCATCACCCGCTGGGTCACCACATTCACCCCCGACGCTCCCCCGCTGCCGATCATCGGGCCCCCTGGCACGGCCGAGGTGGTCGACGCCACGCTCAAGGCGTTCGGTTTCGACATCGGCTACCGGATCGCCCACCACGCCGACCTCACCGCGCCGCCGCCGGTCGAAGTCCACGAGTACACCGAAGGCGTGGTGTGGGAGCGCGACGGCGTGCTGATCCGCGCCGCTCCCACCGATCACCGACCGGTGACCCCGACCATCGGATTCCGGGTGGAACACGGCGGCGCATCGGTGGTGCTGGCCGGTGACACGGTGCCGTGCGCCAGTCTCGACACGCTGGCTGAAGGAGCGGGTGCGTTGGTGCACACCGTGATTCGCAAGGATCTGGTCGAGGCGATGCCGATGCAGCGGATCCGGGACATCCTCGACTACCACTCATCGGTTGAGCAGGCCGCCGAGACGGCCGCGAGGGCGGGCGTCGGCATCCTCATCCTCACGCATTACGTGCCTGCCATCGCGCCCGGCCAGGAAGACGACTGGCGCGCACTGGCGGCATCGGTGTTCGACCGGCAGATCGAGCTCGGCGACGATCTGCACCGGGTGGAGGTTCACCCCGGAGTGTGCGCCAAGAGGTAACCAAGCTAAGCGAGCCGGGTGATCTCCACGACGACGTCCAGGTCGGTCGAGCCTTCACCGGAGTAGATGCCCTTGAGCGGTGAGACGTCGGCGTAGTCACGTCCGACGCCGACGCTGATGTACTGCTCGTTGATGTCGACGTCGTTGGTGGGGTCGTAGTTCCACCAGCCACCGGTCCACGCCTGCACCCAGGCATGGCTCTGCCCGTCGATGGTGTCGGAGACTTTGGCCTTCTTGTTGGGATGCAGATACCCCGAAACGTAGCGCGCCGGAATGCCCATGCTGCGCAACAGGATCAGCGTCAGATGCGCGAAGTCCTGGCAGACGCCCTTGCCCTCACGATGGGCATCGAGTCCTGACGAGTGCACGCCCGTGGTGCCCGGCACGTACTCCAGCTCGCTGTGCACCCAGTTCGCCGCGGCGATGACCGCCTCGTGAGGGTCGTGATACTTGGCGATGCGCTGCCCAACGCGCCGGATTCGGCTGCTGTGCGGCGTGTAACCGGTCGGGCTGATCATCTCGTCGAACCGGTCGATCACCGCATCGGAAGCCAGATCGTCCCAGCTGACTTTCTCTTTGGGCATCTCGCCGCGGTCGGTTTCGACGACCGACGACGAGGTGACCTCCAGTTCGGTGTGCGGTGCATGCAGGTCGAAGGCGGTCACCGCGGTACCCCAGTAGTCGACGTAGCGGTATGACCTTGTGGCGGGCACCGTTTCGATGCGGTTGAGGATGACGTTCTGCCTGGAATCCGATCGCGGGGTCAGCCGGGCCTCGTTGAAGGAAGCGGTCACCGGCGACTTGTAGGCGTAGCCCGTCGAATGCACGACTCGCAGTCGCCACATATCAGACCTCTCCCTCTTCGATGACCAGCGCGCCGTTGTGGCCCGCGTCGTGCCACGCCACCCACGGAGCGGAGTGAAAATACTGCAGCGACAACGCTTCTCCAACGTCGGAGCAGGTCTTCTGCAGGCCGCCGAGGCGTTGTTCCAGGGATTCCAGCAACACGCCAGGCCGGAGAAACTCCAGCTCGCTGCGCGCGCGACCGAGCAGCCGCTGCGCCTCCGCCGTCGAGCCAAGCCGGTCGTGCGGACGGTTCATCAGCTCGTCGAGGCTGTGCTCGGCCAGACGCAGCGAGTAAAAGATCGACCGCGGGAAAAGCCGGTCCAGCAGCATGAATTCGACCACCCGGCCCGCGTCGAGTGCGCCCCGGTACGTGCGCAGGTAACTGTCGTGGGCACCCGCGGACCGCAGCAGGGTGACCCAGGCCGGCGAGGTTGCGCTGTCGCCGACGCGGGACAACAACAGCCGCACGGTCATGTCGACTCGTTCGATCGCACGGCCGAGCACCATGAACCGATAGCCGTCGTCGCGGCTCAGCGTCGAGTCCGCCAGACCCGCGAACATCGCCGCCCGGCCTTCGACGAAGGACAGGAACTCGTGTGGGCCAAGACGTTTGGCGGCGCGTTCCCGCTCGGCCAGCGCGTTGTAGGTGGTGTTCAGGCACTCCCATATCTCGGTGGACGTGACTTCCCGTGCACCACGGGCATTTTCGCGTGCAGCCGAGATCGACTCGACGATCGAGCAACCACCCTTGGTGTCGCTGCTGTACGCCACAAGGTTGGTCAGGGACCACACGTCAAGTGGTGCGTCAGTCGGTTCGATGCCAAGCACCTTCAGTAGGGTCCTCGACGCCTGGTCCGGGTCGACGCTGGAATCCTCGAGTAGTTGGTGCACCGTCACATCGAGGATCCGGGCGGTATCGTCGGCACGCTCGACATAGCGGCCGATCCAGTACAGCGATTCGGCGTTGCGCGCCAACATCATTGGCTCCTTTTCGCCTGCTGTTGTTGTTGCTGCTGGTTCTGTTGGGAGCCGTTCGTCGGCCGCTGCACCTGCGCCTGCTGTTGTTGCTGCTGCTGAGAGGCCCCTTCGCTACCGTTCTCGTCCGTTGGCGCTTTGGGAAGCGAGCGCACCACCTCGGCTGCGGCCAGCTCCCGATCGGCCACCGACGCCCGCGACGCCAGCACCCAGGTGTCCTTGGAGCCGCCACCCTGACTCGAGTTGACCACCAGTGAGCCTTCTGGAAGTGCGACACGGGTCAGCCCACCGGGCAGCACCCACACGTCGTTGCCGTCGTTGACGGCGAACGGCCGCAGATCCACGTGGCGCGGCGCCAGGTTGTCGCCGATCTGGGTCGGCACCGTGGACAGCTGCATCACCGGCTGTGCGATCCACCCGCGCGGGTCGTTGCGGACCTTCTTGGTGATCGTGGCCAGCTCCTTCTCCGACGCGTCAGGGCCGAACACGATGCCGTAGCCGCCGGAACCCTCGACGGGTTTGATCACCAATTCGTCGATCCGGTCGAGCACCTCGGTGCGTTCTTCGTCGAGCCAGCAGCGGAAGGTGTCGACGTTGGCCAGCAGTGGCTTCTCGCCGAGGTAGTACTCGATGATCGTCGGGACGTAGGTGTAGACCAGCTTGTCGTCGCCAACGCCGTTGCCTACCGCGCTGGAGATGACGACGTTGCCTGCGCGGGCGGCGTTGAGCAGGCCGGCCACACCGAGCACCGAATCCGGCCGGAACTGCATGGGGTCGAGGTAGGCATCGTCGATCCGGCGGTAGATGACGTCGACCTGCCGCTCGCCCTCAGTGGTGCGCATATAGACCGCGTTGTCGCGGCAGAAAAGGTCGCGGCCCTCGACGAGTTCGACGCCCATCTGACGGGCGAGCAGCGAGTGCTCGAAATATGCCGAGTTGTAGACCCCGGGTGTGAGCACTACGACCGTCGGGTCGGCGACGTTGTTTGCCGCCGCGTTGCGCAGCGCGCGCAACAGATGCGACGAGTAGTCACCGACCGCCCGCACCCGGTTGGTGGCGAACAGGTTGGGAAAGACGCGCGCCATCGTGCGCCGGTTCTCCATCACGTATGAAACCCCTGACGGGGAGCGCAGGTTGTCCTCGAGCACCCGGAAGTCGCCCTTGGCGTCGCGAATCAGGTCGATGCCCGCGACGTGGATGCGCACCCCGTTGGGCGGCACGATGCCCACGGCTTCGCGGTGAAAGTGCTCGCAGGAGGTGACCAGCCGGCGCGGGATGACGCCGTCGCGCAGGATCTCCTGTTCGCCGTAGATGTCGTCGAGGTAATGCTCGAGGGCCTTGACCCGCTGCGTGATGCCGCGCTCGAGGCGCGTCCACTCCGCCGCTGAGATCACCCGCGGCACGAGGTCGAGCGGGAAAGGGCGTTCCTGACCGGACAGCGAAAACGTGATGCCCTGGTCGACGAACGCGCGGCTCAGCGCGTCTGCCCGGGACTGCAGCTCGGAGGCATCCGAGGGAGCAAGCTCGGAGTAGATGCCCTTGTACGGTCCACGCACGTTGCCCTGGCCGTCGAACATCTCATCAAACGCCTGGGAGTAGGTGCCCAGCTTGTTGTAGCCGTCGAAGACGCCCTCGTACCGTTTGGACGGTTTCGAGTTCCTGCGCGACGGGCGTGCGGTCTCGGTCGGCAGGGTGCGCAGGCTCATCCATGCCATGCTGCATTACTCGCGGAGTTTTCGCCGTTCAACGGTGGCAGCCGTTTCGGCAGGCCAGTGGGCGTCACTTTGGGGGATTTGGCGCCCCACTGGTACCCTGAACACTCGCTGCCCGCGTGCCGGGCGCCTCACACAGGCTTAAGTAACCCAGACGAGATTTACGAAGGAATACACGCGTGGCCAACATCAAGTCGCAGGAAAAGCGGATCAAGACCAACGAGCGCCGCAGACTCCGCAACAAGTCGGAGAAGTCGTCGCTGCACACGGCGGTCCGTGGATTCCGTGAGGCCATCGACGCCGGCGACAAGGACAAGGCTGCCGAGTTGCTGGCCTCGACCAGCCGCAAGCTGGACAAGGCCGCCAGCAAGGGCGTGATCCACAAGAACCAGGCCGCCAATCGCAAGTCGGCGCTGGCCTCCGCTCTCAACAAGATCTGAGCGCCTACCCGTCTGCCGCTAGTTCGGCGACCTTTCGCACCGCCGCCTCCAACGCGTAGTCCGCGTCAGCGGCCGCTCCCTTCACGTCCGCATTGAGCGCGGCGACCAGTCGCATCGCCTCGGCCACCGACGCCCGCGACCACCGTCGCGCCTGCTTCTGCGCCTTCTGCACCCGCCACGGCGGCATGCCGAGCTCGGCCGCCAGCCGGTACGGGTCGCCGGATAACGGCCCGACGCGCGCGATGCTGTGCACGGCCTCGGCCAGCGCGTCGGCGAGCACGACCTGCGGCTCGCCGCTCATCATCGCCCAGCGCAACGCCTCGGCGGCGCCCGCGACATCGCCGACGACGGCCTTGTCCGCGATATCGAATCCCTTCACCTCGGCCTTGCCCGAGTGATAACGGCGCACGGCCGCCGCGTCGAGCTTGCCGTCGGTATCGGCGACCAATTGCGAGCAGACCGCAGCAAGCTCGCGAATATCCGAGCCGACCGCGTCGAGCACAGCGGTGATCGCATCGTCGCCGACCTTTACGCGCAGCGCACGAAACTCGCCCTTGACGAAGTCGGCGCGCTCGGCGGCCTTGGTGATCTTGGCGCACGGATGGACCTCGGCGCCGAGCTTCTTCAGCTGGTCGGCCAGCGCCTTGGCGCGTCCTCCGCCGGAGTGCACGACGACCAGCATGGTGCCCGGCGGCAGATCGGCGGCGGCGGTCGCGATCAGGGTGACGGCGTCCTTGCCGGCCTCGGCGGCCGATTCCAGCACCACCACGCGTTCGTCGGCGAACAGCGACGGGCTCAGCAGTTCGGCGAGCTCGCTGGTGCTCACCTCCCCCGCGCGCATGCGGTCGACCGGGACGTCGTCGGTGCCGGCCTGCTTGCGAGCCGCCCGCAAGACCGAGGAGACCGCGCGCTCGACAAGCAGCTCTTCGTCCCCGAGCACCAGATGAAGCGCCGGAACCTGTTGAGTCACGCGACGATCGTTTCATGCCCGCCTGACAGACCGGCCACCGTCCACGCGAGCAGACACACCACCGCACCGAATGTCCCGATGCGGACCCAGCGCCAGCGCCACGACACGACCGCCGCGACACCAGCGGCGGCCACGGTGACGACGCCGAGCAATCCCGAAGGGACAGGTATGGACGCGCCGGTGATGCCCGCGCTCCAATGCGCAACGCGCAGCAGCCACCACAGCTCGGGTCCGGTGAACCGGATGAGCAATTCGGCGCCGGACGGCCACAGCGGACACAACGCGGCCGCCGCGGTGCCAACCACGGTGATGGGCGGGATCACCGCGGCGACGACCAGGTTGGCGGCGACCGATACGACACTGAACGTGCCGGATATCCCGGCCACCAGGGGCGCGGTCACGAGCTGCGCGGCGACCGCGACGCTCACCGCGTCGGCGAGCGGTTTGGGCCAGCCACGCCCGGCAAGGCGGCGCGACCACACCGGCGCGACGACGACCAGCGCAGCGGTGGCCGCGACCGACAGCGCGAAGCCGGCGTCGACGGCGAGCTCGGGCGCAGCGATCATCAACAGGAGCACGCTGGCCGACAGCACCGGGATGGCCTGCCTGCGGCGGTGCGACACCACCGCGAGCAGCGTGATGCCGCCCATGACCGCGGCACGCAGCACGCTCGCGGACGGCTGGACCACGATGACGAAGGCCAACAGGGCGACCGCAGCGAGCGCGACCGCCATGCGCGGGCCGACCAGTGCGGCGCTGAACAACACTGCCCCGCACACGATGGTCACGTTGGCGCCCGACACCGCGGTCAGGTGCGTCAGCCCGGCCGCACGAAACTCCGCGGTGGTTTGTCCTGTCACCGTCGAGGTGTCGCCCAAGACCAGTGCGGGTAGCATCGCCGCCTGATCCACGGGCAGCACCGTGCGCGCCGAATCGGCGAAACGCGTCCGGATGCCATGTGCCGCCCGCTGAATCGGTGCCGCCTCGCCGAATGCCGGCTCGCCCGTCGCTGACAGCACGGCGACGGTCAGGTCACGTCGAGTCGGCGGCCCGACGCGGGCGCGGAAGCCGACCGGCCTGCCCGCCGCCGCGTCTGCGAACTTCGCTGAAGCGAAAACCACTGCCCGGCCAGATGTTTCACTGCCGTCCAATGCTTGCAGCGTGCCACGGAACATCATCCGCCCACCGCCGAGTGAACGTGGACTTTCGCTTGGCGTAACGATGACGGTGGCGACCGTGCCGTAGCGATCGACGATCGGATGATGGCGCAACTCCTCAACGCGCAGTCCGATCGCGAAGGCGAAGCCGGCACCGACGACGGCCACGGCCACCACGCCGGCGCGAAGCGCCCGTACGTCGGGCTCACCGTCGCGGCGGCCACTACTCCACCACCCCGCGGCGGCCGTGAGCACTACCACCGCGGTGAGCGCCGCGATCGAACACCATGACTGCCACAGGATGCCCGCCGCCGTCACCGCCCAACTGGCCAACGCAGCGGGCACCAGTCGCAGGTCGAGCCGGGACTCGACCGCATCCAGCGAAGTCACGCATGCACGAGGTCACGCAGCTTCTCCAGCCGCGCAGGCCCGATGCCATCGACATCCCCGAGTTGATCAACGCTGGCGAAGCGCCCGTTGGCGTCGCGCCAGGCGACGATCGCGGCGGCGGTCACCGGCCCTATTCCGGGCAGCGCGTCGAGTTGCTCAACGGTCGCGGAGTTCAGATCAACCAAACCGCCGGGCGCCGAGGCATTTCCACTGGGTGGCGGCACTCCCTCGGGCGGGCCCGGCTCGGCGGCGATGGAACTTCCCATCGCGGCCGGCTCCCCCGGGGGACCAGCGATTCCGACGATGATCTGTTCGCCGTCTGTGACGCGGCGGGCCATGTTCAGCCCGATCAGGTCGGCACCGTCGAGCGCACCACCCGCGGCGCTCAGCGCGTCGGCGATCCGTGCGCCCGGGTTCAGGGTGACCAATCCCGGCGTGTGTACGAGTCCGACGACGCTGACCACCACCGGCCCTTCCGGCTTCGGCGCGGCGCCCGGCGTCGGACTGGCCGACGAAACCATCTGCACCGGTGGCAGTTTGGCCGAAGCCACGGGTGGACGGTCGTCACGCATCAAGGTGAACACCGTCACCAGCACCGCGATGACACCCACCGCGGCGAGCGCGATGACACCGGCACGACCTGGATCGGCACGCACGGACGCAAGCCAGCTCGCCGACCCGCCGGACGTGCCGTCGGGGAGCCATCGCGACAACGACGTGTCGGGACGCTCGTCCTCGACTTCGGGCTCTGGCTCGGGTTCTGCTTCCGCGCCGAGTCGACGATGCAGACGGTCCGCAGGCAGTTCGGTTCGCATGTCTCTGAAATTAGGGGTGCCGCCCGACGGTGGCGGGCGGGTGCGACGACGCGCCGAAGGGCCTGTGGATCAAATCGCGTCTGTGGATAGCCGTCTACGATGATTTGCTATGGATCGTCGTATCCCGATGATCGCTGGCATCACGTTCGCGGTCCTGTTCGCCGCAGGCCTGCTGATGGTTCCCACGCTGCCCGGTATCGACAAGCCCGGTTACGACATCGTCTCGCACGTGAACGAGCATTCGGACGCGATACGCGTGCAGGCGCTACTGGTGACCTTCGGGTGTTTGGCGCTGGTCGTGGTGCTCGGCTGTGCCCGCGACAGACTCTCGGGGCCAGAGGGTTACGTGTTCACCATCGGCTCCGCATTGGTGCTTGCCGAAACGAGCATCGCGATGTGGATCATGTCGGGGCTCGCGCTTCACCCGGACCAACTCGGATCGGCGACCGCACGCACCATCGCGGACATCGTCGCCATGTGGGGACCGATCATGACCGCCGCCGATATCATGGTCGCGGTGCCAATCTTGTTGGCGTCCAACGCCGGTCGCTTCCCACGATGGCTGGGCATCCTGGCCGCGGTGTTCGCGGTTCAGCAGTTGATCGAGACGATCACGATCATCGGCCCGCCGGGGAGTTTCATATCACCAGGCGGCGCAATGAATTTCTACGTCGGCGGACCGCTGTTCGTGGTGTTCTTCGCGGCCCTCGGCGTTGCGTTGTCGCTGCCGCAGACGACCGAGTCCACTTAGCAGGTTGATTGCCCGCAGAATGTGCGGTCAAGCAACCCCTTAAGCCTGAAACCGTGGATGGATAGCCCCCGATGTAGTTGCGAGCGAGACGACTAGCAGCAGCAGCGTCGAGTGGCCACTTATCGCACGCCGCAGCGGAAAACGCGTGTCACAACTGGCCGCTCGACGACCCGCCGCTGTCCTTATCGCTCTTCGGCTCGTCCTTGTCGCCCTTCGCCTCATCCTTCGGCTCGTCCTTTACCTCGGCCTTCGGCTTCTCCTCGGACCGCTTGTCCGCCTCGGGCTGGGCCTGCGCATCCGGAGTATCCGGAGTATCCGGAGTATCCGGATCCTCTTTGTCGCTTCGCTTTTCGGTGGGCGTATCCGTCTCGGGCTTCTCCTCCTCCTCGCTCGTGGCCGCGACGGTGCTGGTGGCCGCTGGCGCAGTGGTCGAAGGGAATGGATCGTTGACCGAGTTGCGGATGTTCGTCACGGCGGTGTCGACCGCGGAAGAGACAATTCCAGCCGACTGGTTGATGACCGTGCCCGCCCGCGCGGCACCAGCGGCAAGGGCGGCCACGGGGTCTCCGGATTGCGCCAACTCCTGCGCCGCGGCGTCCGCGGTTTGCACGACACCCGCCAGCAAAAGTTCACCGGCCTGGAACGCGATAGCCGTGAAGACATCAATCGCCGAGACGGCCACCACCTGGAATATGTTCCTGGCGCCGGTCGGCGTTGTCGGCGGGCCCACCGGCTGATTGAGGGCCGCGAGGATGTTGGTGCGCGCGTTCTCGACCGCCGCGACGAGTTGACCCGGCGACAGCAGCGCCGCACCGACGTTGAACGCCTCGACGACGGCGACGTCGAGCGCGTGGAATGCCTTCGGAACCACCAAGAACACGTCGTTGTTGATCAGCGGTGTCACGGCATCGTTGGCCGGACCGGTGACCGACGCTGCTGCGGCGCCAATCGCCTTGAACAGCGAGCCCGCCGTCGCGAACGAGCCAAGGAAGGTCGCCGGAGCCTGCGCGGCGGCGATCGGCACGGTCAACGCGCCCTGCACGGCGTACGGGCAGATCAGGCTGCAGTACTGAAACTGATTGCGGATGAATGCCAGGGGGATCGCGCCAAGCGCGGGCGCAGCAGTCAGCTGAACCTCGCGGACCACGGTCCGAGGCGACGAAGGCTGCGGGGGCGGCGCCGATGGTGCCGCGACAAGGGCGCTGATCCCTGCGATGGCAACGCCGGTGACGACGGACGCACGAATAGTCGCACGCATACCTACCCCCATGCGGTTGTGTTTCGCGGGTATCCACACAAGACACGGCCGACCATGCGGAACGGTTCAAATCGCTACACAGCGATTACTGGCCTTGGGCGGCCAACAACACGATCCGCAGGCCTGCCACGTCGTCGGTCACCAGGTAGGTGATGGCCGGGCAGCCGATCTCGGCGTCACCGTCGTTACGGCGCGACAATGTGCAGCGGTAGAGGGCCGACGTCGAATTGAGCACAGTCACCTCGGGATGCAACACCACGGTGTGGTGATAACCCATGGTCCGCAGGCCGTCGATCAGGCTTTGAACCACCGCCGCGGCCTCGTCGTCAGTCATGAGCGAGATGACACCGTCGTCACTGCTGACGATCAGCGGGACGCCGTAACAGCCCAGCAGCGCGGACATCTCCCGATCACCGCGGGCACACGCCCCGAAGATGTCGAAGTACTCGTCGAACCAGCGGCCGACGGCTTCGGCGTCTACGGGCATGCCCCGATCATGCCGCCTTTATCCGGTGCCGGTCAGCGGTTTCTCGAGCGTGATGCCGCGGGCATCGTCGGGCACCTTCGGCGCGGTCAGCTCGGGCCCCTCCGCGTTGGACGTTGGCGTCGCGCGCTCGAGGAACCGCAGCAGCTCGACGGGGAACGGCAGCACGAGCGTCGAGTTCTTCTCGGCCGCGACCTCGAGAACGGTTTGCAATAGGCGCAGCTGGAGCGCGGCGGGTTGTGCGGACATCACCCCGCCGGCCTGAGCGAGCTTTTCCGACGCCTGCAGCTCGCCGTCGGCGGTGATGACGCGGGCCCTTCGCTCGCGTTCGGCCTCGGCCTGGCGGGCGATCGAGCGCTTCATCGAATCGGGCAGCACGACGTCCTTGATCTCTACGCGGTCGATGTGGATGCCCCAGCCCAGCGCGGGGCTGTCGATCAGCAACTCGAGGCCCTGGTTCAACCGCTCGCGGTTGGACAGCAGGTCGTCGAGGTTGCTCTTACCGATGATCGATCGCAGCGAGGTCTGGGCGACCTGCCCGACGGCCGACATGTAGTCCTGTACGTCGACGGCCGCGCGCACCGGATCCTCGACGTTGAAGTAGATGACGGCGTCGACGCGCACCGTCACGTTGTCGCGGGTGATGCCGTCCTGGGCGGGCACGGGCATCGTGATGATCTGCATGTTGACCTTCTGCAGGCGGTCCGCGATCGGAATGAGCATCGTCAGTCCGGGTTGCCTGACCCGGTTCTGCACCCGCCCGAACCGGTACACGACGCCCCGTTCGAACTGCTTGATCACGCGGATGTTTCGTAGCCCCAGCCAGAGCACGCCGAGTGCGGCGGCCGCGGCGATAGACAGGGTGTAGAGGACGCTCATGGTGTTTCTCCTCGACGGATTAACCCGCAGCGGCTCTGTGGCCCAGCGGGCCTCATAGATCCGATTGTGACACCGGGCACTACGGCTTACCAGTAGTGCCTCATAGGGGTTTTCCTGCCAATCGTCAATCAAATGCTGCCAACGGAATTAAAGGGTTCAGCCGTTGGTTTGAAAGGTCAGACGCAGCGTCCGAACAGACACTCGAGCGACGGCTCGAAGCCAGATACGAAAGAAGAAGGCACCCCATGAAGAAGTTCGGATACGCCACTGTACTTGCAGGCGGACTGGCCGCCGCGGTTATCGGCCTGGCCTCATCGGCCGTTGCCGCTCCTTCCGGTCCGGGCAACGCTCAAGACACCATTACCAGCCTTCAACAGCAGGGCTACAACGTGATCGTCAACCGCGTCGGCGACACCCCTCTGGATCAGGCGACTGTCGTTGCCGTCCGGCCGGGCCAGACGCACGAGACCACGGATTCGCGTGGTGGCGGCTCGGTCAACACCACCGTTACCTCGGAGACGGTCTACGTAGACGTCAAGTAACACCGCTCAAAACGCAAGAGGCACCCCCACAGGGGGTGCCTCTTCGTCGTGAAAGGCCAAATGCGCCATCAGTACTCGCCCACTGACCGGAATTGCCCGCGGAATCCGAACACCGCCATGGCAATCTATGGCTGTGGATCTGACCTACGACGGCACATCTCGACAGGTTTCCACCGATGCAGGTGCGCTGCGCTATCACGAGGCCGGCGATGGTGCCCCACTGCTGTTTCTGCACGGCTCGGGCCCCGGCGTCACGGGATGGCGGAATTTCCGCGGCGTTCTCGGCACCTTCGCCGAGCACTTCCGCTGCCTGATTCTGGAGTTCCCCGGCTTCGGTGTCAGCGACGACTTCGGCGGTCACCCGATGATCGCCGCGCAGGGAGCCGTCGGCACGTTCGTCGATGCGCTCGGCCTCGAATCGGTGCACATCATCGGCAATTCGATGGGCGGCGGTGTCGGCATCAACTACGCGATCCGGCATCCGAGCAAGGTGCGCCGCTTGGTCACCATCGGCGGCATAGGAACGAACGTGTTCAGCCCGGGCCCCAGCGAAGGCATCAGGCTGCTTCAGGAATTCACCGAGAACCCCAGTCGCCAGCGACTCGTCGCATGGTTGAACTCGATGGTGTACGACCAGGCACTGGTGACCGACGAGCTCGTTGAGGAGCGCTGGGCCCTTGCCACTGAGCCGTCAACCCTGGAGAGCGCCCGCCGCATGTACGGCAAGACCGCGTTCGAGCAGATGATGGCCGCCATGCGGGCCTCCGATGCCCCGATGCCGTGGGCCGTGATGCACAAGGTCAAGGCGGCCACGCTGCTGACGTGGGGGCGCGATGACCGGGTCAGCCCGCTCGACATGGCGCTGATCCCGATGCGCACCATCCCCAATGCCGAACTGCATGTGTTCCCCAACTGCGGGCACTGGGCGATGATCGAAGCCAAGGATGCCTTCGAAAGCACGGTGCTGGCGTTCCTGACCCGCGACGAACGGTGATTCAGCGTTGTGTGCTGCCCGCGTCGACGGGCAGGGTGACCGCGGTGATGTAACGGGCCTCGTCGGAGGCCAGGAACAGGCAGGCGTTTGCCACGTCGACCGGCTCCACCCATGGGATCGCAAGCATGTTCATCGGCCGGGCGACCTCGGCAAACTGCTCGCGCGTGACGACGTCGAGGTCGGGGCGAAACGCGCGACGGACATCGTCGTTCTGGATCATCGGCGTGTCGACGTTGGTCGGATGCACGGTGTTGACCCGGACATTGTGCGGCGCAAGCTCGTTGGCCAGACTGCGCATCAGCCCGACGACGCCGTGCTTGGCGGCGGTGTAGTGCGCCACCCCGACCAACCCGCGCAGGCCGGCGATGGAACTCGTCAGAATCATCGACCCCGCGCCCCGTTCGATCAGGTGCGGAGCCGATGCGCGGCACGTGCGCCATACGCCGCTCAGATTGACGTCGATCATTGTCTTCCAGGCGTTCTCGTGAAGGTCGGCGACCAACGCCCGTGACGTGATGCCCGCGGTCGCGCAGACGATGTCGAGTCCCCCGAGCAGGTCCACACCGCGATTCGTCGCGGTCTGCATCCCGTCGGTATCGCGCACATCGACGATGTCGGCGACGATCCGGCCGCCTGCTTCGGTCACCAACCGCACCGTCTCGTCCAGGTCGTCCGGCGTCGCGGGCGGAGTGATCACGGTGTCGATCGGGCCGCAGACGTCAAGCGCGATGATGTCGGCGCCTTCCTCGGCGAATCGCACCGCCTGTGCGCGCCCGATTCCCCGTGCCGCACCGGTGATCAGGGCGACCTTTCCGTGCAATCGTCCCATCATCAAACCTTCTGTGTCAGGCCCGCATCGACAACCAGCTGGGTCCCCGTGATGTAGCGGGCCTCGTCGGACGCCAGGAACACCACGGCATTGCTGATGTCGACGGGGTCGACCCACGGCACCGGGAGCAGGTTGCGCGTCATCAACGCCGCCGCGGCGTCGTCGGCGGTCGGCTCGGTGAGATCGGGGCGTAGCTGCTTGAACGTCGTCGCGTTGAGGATCATCGGGGTGCCCACCGCGCCGGGATGGACGGTGTTGACCCTGATTCGCCGCCCGCCGAGTTCGTTGGCCAATGTCCGTGCCAAACCCACCACCGCGTGCTTGCTCGCCGTGTAGGGCGCGGAGTTCGCCACTCCGCGTAATCCGTTGGTGGAACTGATGACGACGATTGACCCGCCCGCGTCGGGCAGGTGCGGCAACCCTGCCTTGACCGTGTGCCACACGCCGGTCAGGTTGACGTCGAGTGTGTGATGCCAGAGGTCGTCGGTCACCTCCCAGGCCGGCGCACCCGCGGTGTAGATGCCCGCGTTGGCCACGATGACGTCCAGCCGTCCGAGTTGGGCTACCCCGGCATCGACGACGCCCGTCAAGTTTTCGAGGTCCGTGACATCGGCCAGACCTGTCACGCAGTGCCTACCGCGTTTCTCCACTTGTGTTGCGGTGTCGTGTAATTCATCGGCAGCGGCCGTAATGTCCAGTGCGATCACGTCGGCGCCTTCGTCGGCGAAACGCTCGCAATGGGTGCGCCCCATGCCGCCGGCCGCGCCGGTGACCAGCACCACCTTGTCGAGCAGACCGGACATCACGACGCCCTGATCAGGTCAAAGCCCGGGTAGCCGGCCGCGGCGACCTGCGCGCAGATGTCGTTGTAGACAGCGAATCCACCCACGAACAACATGAACACCCGCGGCTTGCCGGGCACATTGGCACCGACGTACCAGGAGTTGGCCTTGGGAAACAGCGTGGCATCGGCCCGCGTCGCAAGTTCGGCGATCCACCGATCCACCGCATCCGCGCTGGCCTCGATGGCCGTGTAGCCGTGCTCGTCGACGTAGTTGATGCAGTCGGCGATCCAATTCACGTGCGCCTCTGCGTGCAGCACCATGTTCGCGAGCACCGCGGGCGCCCCCGGTCCCGAAATGATGAACAGGTTCGGGAACCCGTCGACGCCCAAACCCAGGTAGGTGCGTGGGCCGTGCTTCCAGTGCTCTCGCAGGACCTCTCCGCGGCGGCCGACGATGTCGATTTTGGACAGCGCCCCCGTCATCGCATCGAATCCCGTTGCGAGCACGATCATGTCGATGTCGTAATGCGCGTCGGTGGTGTTGATGCCTGTGGTGTCGATCGACTCGATCGGTGTCTTGCGTACACTGATCAGCTCGACATCGGATCTGTTGAAGGTCTGGAAGTAGTTGCTGTCGGTACAGATCCGCTTGGTGCCGATCGGGTGGTCGTCTGGAATCAGCAGGTCGGCGACCTCAGGATCGTCGATCAGCGCACGGACCTTCTCGTCGTAGAACCTCCTGGCTTCGTCGTTGGCCGCCGGATCGCTCAACTGGTCGGGGAATGTCTTGGAGAACAGCACACCGCCCAGTTGCCAACGCTTCTCGAACGCGTCTCGGCGTTCCTCGGGCGACGCCTCCATTGTCATCTTGGGGTGCGCGATGTGTGGTGAGCCGCCGCCGCTGCGCCACGACAGCCGTCGGCGTTCGTCGTAGTTCTTCTTGATCTCGTCCATCTCCTGCGGCGTCAGTGGCTTGTTCCCGGCGGGGACGCTGAAGTTGGGCGTGCGCTGGAAGACGTACAGCTGCGCGGTCTGCTCGGCGATGACGGGGATCGATTGGATACCTGAGGATCCCGTGCCGATGACCGCGACCCGCTTGCCGGTGAAGTCGACGCCGTCATGCGGCCAGTGGGCGGTGTGGTAGACCTCGCCGCCGAATGTCTCGAGGCCTTCGAAGTTGGGCGTGATCGCCGCCGACAAGGGTCCGGTGGCCATCAGACAGAACCGCGCGGTGACCACCTCGCCGCTACCGGTGGTCACGGTCCAGTGCAGCGTCCGCTCATCGAGCACCGCAGAGGTCACCGCCGTGTTGAACGTGATGTCCCTTCGCAAGTCCAGTTTGTCGGTGACCCAGTTGAGGTATCGCAGGATCTCGGCCTGCGTGGCGTACTTCTCGGTCCAGTCCCATTCCTGCTGCAGTTCGTCGGAGAACGAGTAGCAGTAGTCGATGCTCTCGACATCGCAGCGAGCGCCGGGATAACGGTTGAAGTACCAGGTGCCGCCGACGTCCGGGGCGGTCTCGAAGACGCGCACCGACAGCCCTTGCGAGCGAAGCTTATGCAACGCATACAGCCCGGCGAATCCGGCGCCGACGACCACGGCATCAAGGGTCATGGTCGACACGGTAGGCCTCGTCCCCCGCTCGCGGGGACAGCTTCCCGATGACCGGGAATGCCTGCGGCGCCGCCCGCACCTGCGGTAGACCATGAATCAGCCCACACAGTTAGGACAGCACGCATGACCGACCGAGTACTCGACAAGGTGACGGAGATCGCCGACCAGCTGCGCGAGCAGGCACCCGAAGCCGAGCGGCTCGGCCAGCTGCCCGACGAGACGGTCAAGAACCTCAAGTCCGTCGGTGCCATCAGGCTGTTGGCGCCCGAGAAGTACAGCGGCTTCGAGGTGCACCCCCGGGAGTTCGCGGAGACTGTCATGGCGGTCGCCGCGCTGGACCCGGCGGCGGGATGGATCTGCGGCGTCGTCGGCGTGCATCCCTACCAGTTGGCTTACGCCGACCCACGGGCGACGGAGGAGGTCCTTGGGCCCGACCACGACACCTGGATGGCTTCGCCGTACGCGCCGCAGGGGGTGGCCAAGCCGGTCGACGGCGGCTACCTCTTCAACGGCCGATGGCAGTTCAGCTCCGGCACCGACGCCTGCGACTGGATCTTCCTTGGCGCGATGCTGGGCGACGCCGACGGCAAGCCCGTCATGCCGCCCCAGATGCTGCACATGATCCTGCCGCGCAAGGATTACGAGATCGTCGAGGATTCCTGGAATGTGGTCGGGCTGAGGGGAACCGGTTCCAAGGACGTCATCGTGCGCGATGCATTCGTTCCGGACTACCGGGTGATGGACGCCTCCGAGGTGATGGACGGCACCGCCCAGCGCAAGGCGGGGATGACCAAGCCGCTGTACCTGATGCCGTGGTCGACGATGTTTCCGTTGGGCATCTCGTCGGCCGTCATCGGGATTGCCGAGGGTGCACTGGCCGCGCACCTGGACTACCAACGGGAGCGCGTCGGCGCCAGCGGCACCGCAATCAAGGACGACCCGTACGTCATGTACGCGATCGGTGAGGCCGCCGCCGACATCAATGCCGCCCGCCAGGAACTGCTGGCCAACGTGGACCGCATCTACGACATCGTCGAGTCCGGGGCAGAAGTCTCGTTCGCCGACCGTGCCGCGGGCCGCCGGACCCAGGTGCGCGCGGTCTGGCGCGCGGTGATGGCCGTCGACCAGATCTTCTCCCGCTCCGGCGGCAATGCGTTGCGCATGGACAAACCGCTGCAACGGTATTGGCGTGATGCGCACGCGGGCCTCGCACACGCAATCCACGTGCCGGGCACCGCGTTTCACGCGTCGGCCTTGAGCTCGTTCGGCGTCGATCCGCAGGGCCCGCTGCGGGCGTTGATCTGATGACTGACATCAAGAGCCTTGGCTACCTCACCGTCGCGGCCAGCGACATCGAACGGTGGCGTCATTTCGCTTTCGGCGTCCTGGGTTTCGCCGAAGGAACCGGCCCCGATCCCTCGGCGCTGTACCTGCGGATGGACGAGCGGGCGGCCCGAATCGTAGTCGTGCCGGGTGAGGTCGACCGGGTCATCTCCGTGGGATGGGAAGTGCGCGATCATGCCGCGCTGGAACGGGTGAAGGCCACGTTGGACGCGGCCGGCGTGCCTTTCAAGGAGCTGTCACGGGTCGAAGCCGACGAGCGCCGGGTCGAGGAAGTCATCGCGTTCGACGACCCCGCGGGCACGACGCTCGAGGTGTTTCACGGCGCGGTGCTCAACCACAGCCCCGTCGTCACCCCTTTCGGTGCGCGATTCGTCACCGGCGATCAGGGACTGGGTCACGTGGTGGTGCCCGCGACCGACCCGAACGGGCTGTTCGACTTCTACACGCGGGTCCTGGGCTTCCGCTCGCGCGGTGCGTTCCGGGTGCCTGCCCCTGAAGAGTTCGGTCCGGTGCGGGTTCGGTTCCTCGGCATCAACGAACGTCACCACAGCCTCGCGATCTGTCCGGCGATGAATCAGGATGCACCCGGCGTCGTGCACGTCATGGTGGAGGTCGACAGCCTCGACGCGGTCGGGCAGGCGCTGGACCGGGTCAACGCAGAAGGCTTCCAGCTGTCGTCGACACTGGGCCGCCATACCAACGACAAGATGGTGTCGTTCTACGTGCGGGCGCCTGGCGACTGGGACATCGAGTTCGGCACCGAGGGCATGCGTGTGGACGAAAACCACTACACCGCTGAGGAAATCACTGCCGACAGCTATTGGGGCCACCAGTGGGTGAGCGACCTCCCCGCGGCGATGCGGCCATAGCGATGAACGCGGACATCTGCCCCACCCCTGCCGAGGAGATCAAGGACTGGGACCACGAAGCCGACGTCGTCATCGTGGGTTACGGCATCGCGGGCGCCGCCGCGGCGGTCGAGGCCGCGTCGGCAGGCACCGACGTCCTCGTCGTCGAGCGCACCGGCGGCTGGGGTGGGGCGGCCGCGATGGCGGGCGGATTCATCTACCTCGGCGGCGGTACCCCGCTGCAAAAGGCCTGCGGTTTCGACGATTCCGTCGACAACATGGCCGCGTTTCTCAACGTGGCGATGGGGCCGGGCGCCGATGCGAACCGAGTCGGCGACTACTGCGCAGGAAGCGTTGATCATTTCGACTGGCTGGTGAAGTGCGGCGTGCCGTTCAAGCCGGAGTTCTGGGGCGAACCGGGCTGGGAGCCGCCGGGTGATCAAGGCCTGATGTTCACCGGCGGCGAGAACGCGTTCCCGTTCAACACCATCGCGAAACCCGCTCCGCGCGGTCACATTCCGCAGATGGCCAACAAAAAGGCTGGCGAGGCGAGTGCCGGCTACATGCTGATGAAGCCACTGGTCGACACCGCCACGTCCTTGGGCGTGCGGGCGGTCTACGACGTCCATGCGTCGTCGTTGGTGGTCCAGTCCGACGGCCGCATCGCCGGGCTCATCGCCCGCCAGTACGGCAAGCCGCTCGCGATTCGCGCGCGGCGAGGGGTTGTCCTTTCCGCGGGCAGCTTCGCGTACAACGACGCAATGCTGGCTCAGTACGCGCCGCGGCTCGTCGGGCGTCCCGCCGCGTCGATCGAACAGCACGACGGGCAGGGCATCCGGATGGCGCAGGCCGTCGGCGCGGACCTCGCCCACATGGACGCCACCGAGGTGGCGTTTCTGATCGATCCCCAGCAGACCGTCCGCGGCATCCTCGTCAACGGGCGCGGCCAGCGGTACGTCCCCGAAGACACCTACTCCGGGCGGATCGGCCAGCTCACGCTGTACCACCAGGACGACACCGCCTACCTGATCATCGACGGCGATGCGCAAGACGAGGCCATGGCGGCGACCTCCGCGACGCCCTTCCTCAAACGGCCAGCGACGTGGGTCTGCGAGAGCGTTGCCGAGCTCGAAGGCGAGATCGGCCTACCCGCCGGGTCACTGCAGGCCACCGTCGCCGCCTACAACGACGCCGCCGCGCGCGGCGAGGATCCGTTGCTGCACAAGAAACCCGAATGGTTAAAGCCGATCGGCACACCCGTCGGTGCGATCGATTTGCGCGGCAGTTGCGCTGGTTTCACGCTCGGCGGGCTGATGACCTCCTTGGACTCCGAGGTGCTGCACGTCAGTGGTGCGCCGATCCCCGGCTTGTATGCGGCGGGGCGCTGCACCGCGGGCGTGGCGGCGTGGGGCTATGCCAGCGGAATCTCCCTTGGCGACGGCAGCTTCTACGGCCGACGCGCAGGCCGCGCCGCCGCCAAGAACTGACTTTCGCCTCCTTGTGTGACGGCAGCCACAGCGCTATAGTGCCTAACAGTCATATGACTATTAGTCATATACAGCCGTCGCAAGGAGCCGTCATGAGCGTGACCGTCGAACCCACCACCCCGAGCGCCGTCATCGACAGGGTGTCGCTGGTGTTGGACGCCTTCGACGGCCCCGGCAGGCTGACGCTGGCCCAGATCGTGCGGCGCACCGGCCTGCCCCGATCCTCGGCACACCGCATGCTCGAGCGGTTGGTGAAGCTGCGGTGGCTGCGCCGCGACGGGCGTGACTACGAGCTCGGCATGCGGCTGGTCGAACTCGGCTCGCTTGCCGTGCACCAGGACCGCCTGCACCGCGCGGCGATCCCGATGCTGCACGATCTGCACCGCGCCACCGGTTTGGTCGTTCACCTCGCCGTCCTCGACGGCGCCGACGTCATGTATCTGGAGAAGATCGGTGACCGGATGATCGCGGCCATCCCCACCCGTGTCGGCGGACGCCAGCCTGCACACTGCGCCGCCGTCGGCAAGGCCATGCTGGCGTATACCGAGCAGACCGATTCCATTGACCTGTCCAGCCGCAAGACCAAGTACTCGATCGGCTCTCCGGCACAACTTTCCGCCGAACTGGACAAGGTCCGCACCCACGGGATGGCGTTCGACCGCGAGGAGACGTTGCCCGGATTCGGTTGTGTCGCAGCACCGATCGGCGGTCCCGGGCAAGCCGTCGCGGCGGTGTCGGTGTGCGGCCCGATGGGCAGGATGATGTTCGACCAGCGCCTTGTCGCCCCGGTCCGGATGACGGCGATGGGTATCTGGCGCAACGTCGAGAACGGCCCGCAGTTGGTCGCACCGACACTGCAGCAGGTGCGGCCGTTGCGTGGCGGGCCTGCGCTGCGCCCGGCCCCTACGCGGGAGCTGCAGTACGCATGAACCTGGATCCGCAGATCGCCGGAATCATCGAGGCGCTGGACGCGGGGTTTCCTCCTGTGCACACGATGACCGGTGCGCAAGCCCGGTCGGTGATTCGTTCGCGCTTCGTGACCCCGGCTTCGCCCGAGGAAGTCGGCGAGGTCCGTGACGCATCGATCCACGGACCCGCGGGCGACATCGCGGTGCGCATCTACCGGCCAGCCTCGACGTCGGGTCCTGTGCCGACCGTGGTGTACGCCCACGGCGGCGGGTTCGTGTTCTGCGATCTCGACAGCCATGACGGGCTGTGTCGTAGCTTTGCGAACCTGATTCCCGCCGTTGTGGTTTCGGTCGACTACCGATTGGCGCCGGAGAATCGATGGCCGGCGGCCGCCGAGGATGTGTTCGCTGTGACGCAGTGGGCAGCACGCAACGTGGATGCGCTCGGCGGTGATGCCTTTCGTGTTGTCGTCGGCGGTGACAGCGCAGGCGGGAACCTCGCGGCCGCGACTGCGGTGATGGCGCGCGATCGCGGTGCACCGACGCTGGCGGCCCAGTTGCTGCTCTACCCGATGATCGCCGCGGACTTCGACACCGACTCGTACCGCATGTTCGGCGAGGGCTTTTACAACCCAAGGCCCGCGCTGCAGTGGTATTGGGATCAGTACGTGCCGTCTGTCGTGGACCGCCAACATCCTTACGCCTCACCGCTTTATGCAGAGTTGACCGGGTTGCCACCGGCCGTCATCGTCACCGCAGGGCACGACCCGCTACGCGACGATGCCAGCTCCTACGGTGATGCGCTGCAAACAGCGGGGGTCACGACGACCCGGCTCCTCTACGAGGGCGGCGTCCACGGATTCATGACGATGCCGATGCTCGACATCGCTCACCGTGCTCGCGCGGAAACCTGCGACGAGTTGTCCCGGCTCCTGGCCACCGCTCCCGTGTGAGGCGGACAATGTCGCCGATGAACGACATCGAAGAGATCAAGAAGCTGTTCGCCGCACGACTCCGCTGCATGGACACCAAAGACTGGGACCGCTACGGCGATTACCACACTGAGGACGTGGTGAGCGACACGTGGCGCGGACTGCCGGGTAACGGTGCGAACGTCGTCGTCGGGCGCGAAAAACTCGCGGCGACCATCCGGGCGTTCCTCGACGGACCGGTGTCCATCACCTCCGTGCATCACGGCCATACGCCCGAAATCGAATTGACCTCTGACACCACGGCACGCGGCGTGTGGGCGATGGAGGACAGGCTGTGGTGGTCCAACGGTGACACCGAGGAGCGTCTGCACGGCTACGGTCACTATCACGAGGAGTACCGGAAGGTCGATGGCAGGTGGCTCATCAGCTCCCGCAAGCTGTCTCGGCTTCGGGTGGACGTCACGCCGGGCTTTCACTCGTTCCTGACCGGGCGACTATGACGATCTACGTCATCGACCGCGTCGTCACCCGGCCGGGGCGCGCCAAGATGTTTGTCGACACCTACCTCGCCGAGTACGCCCCCGGTGCGCGCGAGCGCGGAATGACGTTGCGAGACATCCTGGTCAGCCCGCCGATCTGGTTCGACGATCAAGCCAACACGGTGACCATCACCTGGTCGCTGCCCAGTGCGCAGGCGTGGTGGCAGATGACGTGGAAAGGCCGGCCGGACCCCAGCCTCGGGCTGTGGTGGGAAGGCATCGGCGAACTGGTGGAAGAACGGACGCGAAGCGTGGCGGCGGCCGCTGACGATGTCGATGGACTCTGCGATGTATAGCGTCACTCGGTTGCTCGACGTCGACGAAGTCGATCGCGACCGCGTGCTTGCCGCTGTGCGCGCAGGAGCGACCGCCACAAGGGCGCGACACCAACTCGTCGAGCCGACCCTGCCGGGTGTCCGCAACGGCGGAGATCTCCTGGTGCACCTGCGCTTCGACACCGAGGACCAATGGCGGTCCGCTGAAACAGATTTCGTGGCGTCACTGACCGACCCTGCGATCACCCGAGTCAACGGGGCGTGTTATTCGGGCGGCGCTTCTCCTGGCGGTGCCGAGTCCGGCACCGTGTATCGCGTGCTGCTGCTGCGCGTGCAGCCCAGCACCGCCAGCCACATCGTCGCCCGCTTCGAGGACGACCTGCGCTCGATGCCGCGCTATGTCAACACCATCACCGCATGGCAGCTGAGCCGCGTCGACGAGCCGGTGGGGACGTCGGACTGGACGCACGTCTTCGAGCAGGAGTTCACCGACGTCGACGGGCTGATGGGCCGCTACCTGATGCACCCTATCCACTGGGCCGTCGTCGACCGCTGGTTCGACCCCGAATGCCCCGACGTGATCGTGCGAGACCGGGTGTGCCACAGCTTCTGCCGTTGCGACACTGCGATTTTAGGCTAGACCCCAGCAGGCAGAATGTTCGGGTTGGCCGTCGCCGGCGGTTCCAGGGGCGGCAGCACCGAGGCCCCGTCGAGGCTGTGCACCGGCAGCTTCTGCGACCACGGATAGTGCAGGCTGAACGCGACCAATCCGGTGCGCTCGGCGGCGGGACGGTGGCACATCGCCAGCACGGTCTCGGCGAGATACTCCACAGGCTCGGTGGGGAACGTATCCGGAATCAATTGAGACGCACCAGGAGTGCGGATCGCTGTCGACGGACCCACACAGTTGACCGCGATATTGGAATCGAGCAACTCGGCTGCGACGCCCTGAGTGAAGCGATGCAGAGCGGCTTTGATCGAGGCATAGATGACGTCGCCGGAGGTCTTGTTGTAGTCCCGATACGGCCGTACCGGCGCTATCCCGGTCACCGATCCGATGTTGACGATCCAGCCTGCCCCCTGCTTGCGCATGTGCGGTACCGCCGCCTTCGTGAGCGCGAACGGCGTGCGTAAATAGTGCTCGAGCGTGCGGTCAAACGTTTCCATCGTCATGTCCTCGATCACCGAGTAGTCGGCGAAACCCGCGTTGTTGACCAGGATGTCGATGCGTCCCGTCCGGTCGAGCACCTCGTCGACGAGGCTGTCACGCTGCGCGGCGTCCTCCAGGTCGGCCGCGACTCCCCACGCCGTTCCGCCGGCCGTCTCGATGAGTTCGATCGTTTCGGCGATGGTGCCCGGCAGCGCCGAAGCCGAACCACCGCGGACAGACAGCGAGGGTTCATACCTCCGCGCGGTGACCGCGACGGTGGCGCCCTCCGCGGCCAGCCGCTGGGCGATCGCGCGTCCGATGCCTCGGCTGCTGCCGGTGACCAAAGCCGTTCTGCCGGCCAGCTTTTTACTCATTGCAGGATAAAGTCCTCTTCGGCCGGCGCCCGGTGCTGCTGCCAGATGTCCACCAACCGGTATGGAGTCGCCACGACCACGCGGCCCGAACCGGACCTGTAGTAGGTGTGCGCGTTCGGCGTGTGGCACCACACGGTGCGGCTCATCGCTTCGTCGATGCCGGCGACGTAATCCTCGTAGGCCTGCCGTGTCACCTCCATGGTGGTGGCGTCGCGCAGCGCCATCAGCTGCAGGCACTCGATGATGTAGTGCGCCATCACCTCCATCGAGAAGTTCGCGCCCGCACCGTGACCCGGGCTGTAGTTCGGGGCGGAGTTGATGAACAGGTTCGGAAATCCCGGAACTGTGCCCCCACGATAGGAGCGCGGGCTGTCTCCCCATTCGTCGGCCAACTTCTTACCGCCGCGGCCACGAATGTCCATCGTCGACAGGAAGTCAAGGTGGTAGCCGGTCGCGTAGATGATGACGTCGAGGTCGATCTGCCGGCCATCCTGGGTGACAATGCCTTTCGCGTTGACTTCTGCAGGCTCACTGGCCTCCACGTCGACGTGCTCTCTTGTCAGCGCCGCGTAGTAGCCGCCTGGATCGCGGATGATGCGCTTGCCATACGGCGCGAAATCCGGAGTTACCTTTTTCGCCAATTCCGTTCCGGCGCCGAATGTCCGGTCGATGTACTCCAGGCACATCTGCAACAGCACGTCGTTGGCAGGCGAGATCGACAGGTGGTCCTTCGCCCACTCGGGATCCCGCAAGATGACCGGGTAGTTGTTGTCGGCGGTGGCCCAGTAGGACTTCAGCCGGTGCCAGTTCGCGTAATACGGCAGATGGGTGCCGAGATAGCGGCGATGTTCGGGCACGTCGTCGGTCAACCGCTTGCGCGGCGCGACCCAGTGCGGCTGGCGCTGAAACACGGTCAGGTGCTCGACATCATCAACACAAGTGTCGACGATCTGCACAGCGGTGCAACCGGCCCCGATGATCGCCACCCGTTTACCCGTGAGATCCAGCGACGGATCCCACTGTGCGGAGTGAATGCTGGTGCCCGCGAACGTGTCCCGCCCCTGCAGATCCGGCCAGCGCGGCCGGTTGAGATAGCCGGCAGCGGTGATAACGACACTGGCGTAGCTGACGTCGCGATTGCCGTCGCGGTCAAGCGAGTGGATCTGCCACTGCCGGCGATCCTCGTCCCACCACAGGGCCTCCACTTCGGTGCGGAACCGGGCGTGCTCGCGCAACCCGTACTTGTCGGCCAGCGACACGAGGTAGCTCTGATATTCACCTCCCTGCGGGTAGTAACTCGACCAGTCCGGGTTCACCTCGCGCGACAGCGAGTAGTACGCCGCAGGCGTATCGACACCAATGCCCGGATAGGTCGTCGTCAGCCACGTGCCGCCGACTTCGTCGTTGCGTTCGAAGATCTCGTAGCCGACGCCCGCGTCGGCGGCGGCGAGCGCCGCGATGATGCCGGCGAGGCCCGCGCCAATGATGGCCACTGTCATCGTTTCCGGAATGGGCGCCGTGCGCGGCAGCATCGGCTGCGCCCGCTGGAAACCGCCCTGCTCGAGTAAGAGCGGAACGAACTCGTCATCGACGTCGGAGCCGAGGGCCGTCGGCAGCACGCGCCTGAACAGTCCGGGGTCATCTGCGGTGCGCGATCCCGCCGCTCGTGGCGCGGCGAGCGCATCGATGACTGCTTCGACGATGGCCGAGGCCGTATCAGGGTCGGTGACACCCGCGCGCTCCGGCGGATCAGGCACGTGTGATATCGCCGGCCCAAACCGATCGACCACGGACTCGTCACCGCTGAGTTGAGCCAGCACCGCCACAAGCACACCTGGATCGGCCTGGCGCAGATGTGCCCGCAGTTCAGCTTCAGTCGTCACAACAACCGAGTATCGAGGCAGCCACGGCCGATGCGGACTGCCCTGTCTACTCAGCGGGACACGTGTCCTTTGCAGCCCGCGTTCATGCCTAGGCTTCGGGCATGCAACGGGTGCATTACGACGCCGACCACCGCGCCTTCGCCGAGCTGGCAGGCGATTTCGCGGTCAAGGAAGTCGCGCCCCACATCGCGGATTGGGACGATGACGGCATCATCCCTCGCGAGCTGTTCGCGAGAGCCGGCGCGATCGGGCTACTGGGATTCGCGGTCGACGAACGCTTCGGCGGCGTCGGTGCGCGCGACTTCCGCTACAACCAGATCCTTATCGAAGCGTTCATGGACGCCGACTGCGGTGCGGTCGGCCTGAGCTTCGCGGTCCACAACGACATCTGCCTGCCCTACCTGGCCGACCTGACCACACCCGAACAACAGGCCCGCTGGCTGCCCGGCTTCGTTAGCGGCGACCTGATCGCGGCAATCGGCATGACCGAGCCGGGAGCCGGATCCGATATCGCCGGTATCCGCACCTCCGCCGTCGACGCCGGCGACCACTTCGTGGTCAATGGCGCCAAGACTTTCATCACCAACGGGCAGAACGCCGACCTGGTCATCACCGCAGTGCGAACCTCTCCCGACCGTCACCGCGGGCTGACACTGATGGTGCTCGAACGGGGTATGTCCGGTTTCGAGCGCGGCCGAAATCTCGACAAGCTGGGACTGCACTGCCAGGACACGTCCGAGCTGGTGTTCACTGACCTTAAGGTGCCCAAGGAGAATGTGCTGGGCGAGGTGGGACGCGGATTCGACTACATGATGAGAAACCTTCCGCAGGAACGCATGCAGATCGCCGTGGGAAGCCTCGGACGTGTGCGCGCGGCGCTGCGCTGGACGGTCGACTACGTGCGTGAGCGCACCGCGTTCGGCAAGCCCATCGGCGCCCTGCAGAACACCCGCTTCGCGCTCGCCGATGTAGCCACTGAGGTATCGGTGGCCGAGGCGTTCGTCGATCGGTGTGTGATCGAGCTCAACGCCGGGCGGCTTACACCCGCCGATGCCGCCAAGGCCAAACTGTGGGCGACCGAGACGGAGTTTCGCTGCCTCGATTCCTGCCAACAGCTCTTCGGCGGTTACGGTTACATGCGCGAATACCCCATCGGCCGGTCCGCGATCGACGCCCGCGTCACCCGGGTATACGGCGGTACCTCCGAGATCATGCGCGAAATCATCGGGCGGGACCTGAATCTCGTACCGAAACCATGAAGGAATATCGACATGCAGGTGCGTAGCCACACCCTTGGCGACATCCCCCGACGCTCGGCACGCAGATACCCCGACAAGGTCGCGATCATCGACGGCGATCTCACGCTGACGTTCGCCGAATTCGACGGCCTCGTAGACCGCGCTGCGGCAGCGTTGCGGAACAACGGCTTTGCACCCGGCGACCGGATTGCACTACTGGCGCGCAACTGCTGGCAGTACGCGGTGCTGGCATTCGCGACCGCTCGAGCAGCGGTCGTGCTCGTGCCGATCAACTTCATGTTGACCGCCGAAGAGATCGCCTTCATCCTCGGGCACAGCCGGGTACAGGGATTCGTCGTCGAACACGATCTGATCACAACGGCAGAGCGGGCGATGACCCATGGCGGGGCGGTGATCACCAAGGTCGCGTTGACCCGCGACGCGCAACGCGCACCGTACGGCTGGGATGACTTCGCACTGTGGCTCACCACCACGACTCCCCCGCCGGACCTCGAGATCGCTGACGACCAGTTGTTGCGACTGATGTACACCAGCGGCACCGAGTCCCGCCCCAAGGGCGTGATGCACTCCAGCCGTAGCCTGATGTCGAACTACGTCAGCACCATTGTGGCCGGATCGAAGTCGGTCGACGACGTCGAAATCCACTCGATGCCGCTCTACCACTGCGCACAGCTGGACAACTTCCTTGCCACCGACATCTATCTCGGCGCAACGAGCGTCATTGTTCCTCGGCCGGATCCGGAGGTGATCCTCCGCGGCATTGAGCTACACAGCGTGACCAATTACTTTGCGCCACCGACGATCTGGATCGCCTTGTTACGGTCTCCGCTGTTCGACCAGGTCGATCTGTCCAGCCTGCGCAAGGGCTATTACGGCGCGTCCGCGATGCCCACCGAGATCCTTCGCGAGATCCGCGAGCGGCTGCCCCACCTGCAGTTGTGGAACTTCTACGGACAGACCGAGATGGCGCCGTTGGCCAGCGCGCTGGGTCCCGCTGAGCAGCGCAACCACGCAGGCGCAGCAGGGCGGCCCGCCATCAACGTCGAGACCGCGATCCTCGACCACACCGATACGCCCGCGCCACATGGTGCCATCGGCGAGATCGCCCACCGTGGTCCGCACCTGATGCTCGGTTACCTCGACGATCCCGCGCGCACCGCTGAAGCGTTCCGCGCCGGGTGGTTTCATTCAGGAGACCTCGGTTATTACGACGAGTTCGGGCTCCTGCATGTCGTGGACCGCAAGAAGGACATGATCAAGACCGGTGGCGAGAACGTCGCAAGCCGCGAGGTCGAAGAGGTGTTCTACAGGCACCCCGCCGTACAGGAGGTGGCTGTGTTCGGAATCCCCCATCCGGTGTGGGTCGAGGCTGTGGTGGCGGCCGTGGTCGCTCGCGACGGCGCCACCCTGACCGCCGACGAGTTGGTGAGCCACTGTCGCACCCACCTGGCCGGGTACAAGACACCCAAGCAGGTCTTCTTCGTCGACGCGTTGCCGAAGAACCCGAGCGGCAAGCTACTGAAACGCGAGCTACGCACCCGCTTCGGCACTGAACAGAATGTGTTCCACTGACCGGACGCAACGGTGCCGTGGGGTTCTTTGCGGCGGTTCACTGGCTCCATGAGCAACGACATCACGCTGTCCGAAGTTCAGGAGTTCATCGCCGGGTTCTGGTATCACTACGACCAGGGCCACTTTGACGAGCTGAGACTCCGGATCGGCGACGAGATGGAGTACCTGAGCCGCTCGGATTCCGGCAACTGTCCGTTTGAGGACCTGCTCGCGGCGGAATTGCACGGCGGCGCCGAGACTCTGGCGTGGCTGACACAGCACCGCAACGAGAACCCGTACCCGCTGCGGCACCACGCGACCAACATCTTCCGGACGGGTGTCGACGGGAACGTCACGAAGGTCCGCTTCTACCTGTACGTCAACCAGATCACCAACAACATCCCCTTCGACGTGTCCAGCGGTGTCGTCGACGTGGCGATCCGCCGGGCGGACGACGGTCTCGTGTTCACCTCCATGACGGTGGTTTTAGACGCCGAGGATTCGATCCCTTTCGCCGAGCACAGCAGCGCCTCCGCCGTGTCATGACCGCCCGCGGCACGTTCGGCGGCGGCGTGGCCGTCATCACGGGAGCCGGGGCGGGTATCGGTGCGGGCCTGGCCCGTCATGCCGCCCGGCTCGGGATGACGGTGGTGCTCGCCGACGTCGACGCCAAAGCAGTTGCGGCGCTTCGAGAAGAGCTCACCGCGGCTGGCGCCGTCGCTGTCGACACCGTTTGCGATGTCCGCGATCCCGAGGCCGTGCACCTTCTGGCCGAACGGACCTATCGCGACATCGGACCGGTGCGACTGCTCGTCAACAACGCCGGTGTAGAGCAGTTCGGGTATCTGTGGGATACGCCGGTCGAGAATTGGAACCGCGTGGTCGACATCAACATCAGCGGGGTCTTTCACGGCGTTCGTGCGTTCCTGCCCAAGATGATTAACGCGGATACCGAGGCCTGGGTGTGGAACTTGTCATCGATCGGCGGTGTAGCCGTCGTTCCTCTGCAGACCCCGTACATCATGAGCAAGCACGCCGTTCTCGCGCTCACCGAATGCCTGCGGTTGGAAGTTCAGCACGCCGGCCACGATCACATCCATGTGCAGGCAGTGCTTCCCGGCGCGGTGGTATCGAGCATCTTCGAGTCCGCTGGCGGGGTCAGCGACGGCGACGTGAAGGCTGCTGAGTCCCAGCGCGACGCCATGCTCGACATCAAGGCCGAGGCGATGGATCCGGTGGAAGCCGCCGAGGTCGTCTTCGAGCAGGCCGCGAAAGGGCGGTTCTATCTGCTGACCCAGCCGGAGTACGTCGGGTCCGCGATGGCCGAGCGCGCCGAAACCCTTGTCGCCCAACGGCCGCCTACATTGAGAGGCCAACGCTTCGACCCTGCACACCAATGAAGCTTGACCCCGACGCCGCCGCGCGGGTCGCCTCGTTCGGCGAGATCCCTCCCATGCGACAGCGCGGATTGATGGCCGTGCGGGAAGCGGTCGAGTCCGTGCCACACCCCGACTACATGCCCTCGATGGCGACTATCGAGGACTGCGCCATTTGGGGCCCCGCCGGCCGGATTACGATCCGGATCTACCGCCCGTCGTCGGCGTCCTGCCAGCCTGTGCTGATCTACCTCCACGGCGGCGGCATGGTGATGGGCTCCAACCATTCGTTCGAGCCGCTCGCGAGAACGCTTGCGGCCGAGTCGAACGCGACCGTGGTCTCCGTGGACTACCGGCTCGCTCCCGAGAATCCACCGCCCGCGCAGTTCGACGATGCCTACTCGGCAAGCGCGTGGGTCGCCGACAACGCCGATCGACTGGGCGTTGACCCATCCCGGCTTGCGGTTGTCGGTGACAGCGCGGGCGGCTCGCTTGCCGCCGCCGTCGCTTTGGCTGCCCGCGATCACGACGGACCCAGAATCTGCTGCCAGGTGCTGCTGTACCCCGGCCTCGATCGCGACATGGCCGCACCGTCGATCACGGCGCTGGCCGACGCACCGATGCTCTCCATCGACGACATCAACTACATGCACGACCTCGCCGACAGCGGTGCAGGCGCGCCGCACGACTCCTACCGGGTTCCCGCCTACGCCACCGATCTTTCCGGGCTACCACCAGCGATCATCGTGACCGGCGAATGCGATCCGATTCGCGACTGGGGTGAGCGCTACGCCACGCGCCTCCGCGACGCGGGGGTGCAGACGACCCTAACCCGCTACCCCGGCATGTACCACGGCTTCCTGATGCGCTCCGAAGCCACCGCGCGGGGCAGGCTGGCAATCGCCGAGATCGGCGGCCTCTTGCGAGCGAAATTCGCCAACCCGCTGCCGTTTTAGCGTCCCGATGACCGGACAGACGAGTTCTACGGGGCCGATCACACCAGCAAAATCGATAAAACGGTAGACGAACCATAGGAGACGTGATGCTCACCGAAGAGCGGCAGATGGAGCTTTCCAGTGTCCTGCGGCCGGCTGCGCCGCCAAGGGAAGTCGACAACGTGTACACCGAGGATCAACGCCACCGACTGCTCGATGTGGTCCGTGACAACGGCCCGTGGAAGCTGATCATCGCCCAGCACTTCGCGTCCGCGGATGAGTTGATGGCCACGATGAGTGGTGCATTTCCCGAAGGTTTCACACCGTCGTTGGATCTCTTTCTCACGCCGACATTCCGCGGCTACCTCGCCAACTACGGGACGGTGCTGTACCCCGAGCTTCATGACTGCTTCTACAACGCAGAGTTCCTCGAACACGCCAAGAGCTATTGGAGCGCCGAATACGCCAAGCCGGAGATGATGCTCTTCAACATCAACGGGCCGTGTGCGAATCGCGACCCCGGCCATTTGGATTCGCCGAGCTTCCGGGGCGTCCGCCACGAGAATGCGCCGACCTGGTTGTGCAGCGTGATGGGCAAATCGGGGCTGTTCACGGACTATCTGATCAAGATGGCTCAGGTCATCACCTGGTTCTCACTCGACGAAGGCAGCGGCTTCACTTACTGGCCTGACGGCCCGCTCCAGGCACCACAGCGCCTCCTGCCGCCGGTCTACAACCGCGGCGTCGTCGTGCAGAACGAGATGATGGTGCACCGCGGCGAAGCCAACGGCCCACTCGAGCAGCAGACTCCCGCAGGGCTGGCGTTCGACACGGTGTTCACCGGCGATCCCGACGACCGCGACGGCTGGCTGCTGATGAACGGCGATGATGTGATCGCACGACACCACACCGACGAACTCAGGTTCCTGGTGCACTGGTCGGCCGAGGTGTTCTCCGATTACGACGAACTGCGAAAGAACATGGACGGCTCCGACGACCTGACCATCGACGGCGCCATCGACATGCTCGTCGACGATGTCCACAAGAAGGGCGTCAAGCTCGATGTGCCTGCCGAGCCGCTGCATGATCCAGCCTTCATCGGCGCGCTCAACGCCGCATACGACCTCGGCGGACCAGCAACCTATCCAGAAGAGGCTCCTCTGAGCGCCTTCCAGCTGGCCTGAGGCGTGAGCCCGATGGCCTGCGCTTGCGCCGAGCGTCAAGCGATCATCGATGTTCTCAACACGTATGCGACGTGTCTTGACACACGAAACTGGTTGGGCCTGAACGGCGTATTTCATCCAGAAGCCATCGGCATCTACGGTGTCACACTCAACGGACGCCTCGACCAAGGCGCGCGTGCTGCACGTCGGGGCTGGCGAGCGTGCTGATCTAACCCCTTACGAGGCGATAGGCGTATACCGCGATCGACACGTGCGGACAGCCGACGGATGGCGAATCATTCACCGTCACTTCGACGTCCAGATCGCCATCGGAGACATCGACATTCTCCAACCTTCGTGACGCTCAGCGCACGATCACCGTGCTCGGCTCCCGCGGCGCACCCAACATCTCCCGGTGCGACGGCGGCTGCCGGCCGTCCTCGTCGGTGATGCCGTAGCGCTGGGCGAGTTCCGCAGCGATCACGGTGTGCCCGGACAACTCGACGAGGTTGGGATCGTTGTACAGCGCATTGATCAAATGGCCAGTGAATTCTGGTGTTTCGGCGTGCATGGCGGTCCTCGCGAGCGCCTCGGGATGCCCGACGAACGCGCTGCGGAACCGTTCAGTGAGCAGAATGCCCATCCAGATCGAGATGGTGGTGACCCCGGTGTCGCGGAAGTCGACGGCCATGTCGGCGGTCAGCTTGTCCACACCCGCTTTCTGCGCGCCGTACGCCGGGCCGTGCATGTAGCACACGGATCCGGGAGACGACGTGCACGCGATCAATCCGCGGCCCTGTCGCACCATCAGCGGCGCGGCATGCCACGTCGCCACATAAGCGGAGCGCAGACCAACGTCGAGCACATCGGCGAGCTCGAGTGGCTTCTCCCAGAACGGCTTTGGATTCGTCAAATCGTCATGGATAGCCGCGGCGTTGTTGACCAACAAATCCAGCCGCCCACTTTCGTGCGCGACTCGTTCGAACAGGCCGGCGACCGCGGCGTCGTCGCGGTGATCGACAGTGACGGCAATTCCGCCGTCGCCGGGGTCGGTCACCGTTCGGCCGGTCAGATACACGCGCCACCCATCGGCAGCGAGCGCCGCGGCGATACCCCGCCCGGCGCCGCGGCTCGCCCCCGTCACGACCGCCACCGGCGGCACACTGTGCGTCACGCGTACGACGCTACGTCGTCACCGGCACCGATTCGTCGACCACCGGAAGATCGCCGTGACGCACCGCGTCGATGATCGAGTCGCTCAGCGCCGAACAGGCCAGGAACAGCCCGAGCGCCGAGTAAGGAGCCAGGTTCTCGGCGTCGCGGCGCTCGTCGCACTGCGCCGACGCCGCGGCATTCCACTGCACGCTGGTCTGATTCCAACTGCTCTTGCGGGCCAGCACGCACGCTCCGCAGCGCCGGCAGGCCACCGGCACCATCGGCGAGTCGGCGTAACGGTTGTCGGGCCGGACGGTCATCAGGTGGTTCCCGCGGCAGTCCTCGCGGCGAGGTTGGCGTTGACCACCTTCATCCATTCCTCGTGCGGACTTGTGGTGTCGAGCTCGTATTCGAAACGGTCGACCATGTCTGGCGCCACATCGGCCACGTCGACGTAAAACTGCTCGTACCACCGGCGAAGCTGGTAGACGGGGCCGTCCTCCTCACATAGCAGTGGATTGTCGATGCGCGCCTTGTTCTTCCAGATCTCGACGTCCTGCTCGAAACCCATCTTGACGAAATCCCCAAGACCGATCGCGGTCTCCAACGCCAGATCGCCCGGCAGTGCGTCCGACTTCTTCACGATGATGCCGTACTGCAGCACAAAGGAATGCGCGTCGATCGGGTAGTGGCAATTGATCAGAATCGTTTTGTGATCGACGTCCGGGTAGTGATAGGTCAGGTCGTCAATCATGAACGACGGTCCGAAATACGATGCCACCGAAGTGGTTCCGAGCATCTGCGTCTCCCCCGGGTCGCCGATGTCCGGGCGCCCCGCGCCGTTCATGTACTGCGTTGCGACATGTCCTTCGAAGATGTTCTTGAAGTGTGTGGGCAGCGATCCGTGGATGTAGAAGAAGTGCGCCATATCGACGACGTTGTCGATGATCTCGCGACAGTTGATGTTGACGACGGTGGTGTACCAATGCCAGTCGGTCCACTCGTCACTGGTGGCACCCTCGATCCGAGGAATGGCCACTTCGGGCGGCGGCGGGTTGCGCTCGGGGTCATTCCACACGAACAGCATCCCGTCCTGCTCCAGCGTGGTCCATGTCGCGGTGCGGGCCAGCCTTGGCACCCGCTTGCTGTAGGGCACCTTCTTGCACCGCCCGTCGCCACCCCACCGCCAATCGTGGAACGGACACGCGATTTCGTCGCCCTTCACCTCGCCCTGGGAGAGGTCACCGCCCATGTGACGGCAATAGCCGTCGAGGACGTTGATGCGGCCGTCCCCACTCCGAAATACCACCAGCTTCTGGCCGAACGCATTCACGGCGTGGGGCTGGCCGTCGCCGAAATCCCTGGTCAGCCCGAGGCAATGCCAGCCGCGGGCGAATCTAGTCGGTGCTGCTTCGGCCTCGATCTGCCGAATCTCATCGGAATCTGACTGCAACGTCATGACCCTGTTCTACAACCGTGGACCCGGATTTGGAGCCGATCGTCCCGCTGGCAGGGAAAAACAGCTGCGCGGCCGATTCTTGGACTTACTGTCGAGGCCGTGAAGCCTGCTCCCTCGACCATCCCTGCCGGCCTGCCGGTCGACGACACCACCGTGGATCTGCTCGTTGTCGGCTCGGGCACCGGTATGGCCGCGGCACTTGCGGCGGCCGAGCGCGGCATGACGGTGCTGATCGTTGAGAAGTCGGAATACGTCGGCGGGTCGACTGCCCGATCCGGCGGCGCACTGTGGTTACCTGCGAGCCCGATCCTCGAGGAGAACAAGGCCGGCGACACGCTGCCGCGTGCGACCGCCTACCTCGAGGCCGTAGTGGCCGGCACCGCGCCGCCGCAGCGGTCCGCCGAGTTCCTTGCGCATTTGAGCGAGACGGTCGAGATGCTGCGGCGCACCACACCGATGCGGTTCATCTGGGCTCGTGATTACAGCGACTACCACCCCGAGCAGCCTGGCGGGGCAGCTTCGGGACGGACGTGCGAATGCAAGCCGTTCAACACATCCGTGCTCGGTGGCTACCGGTCGCGACTGCGTCCCGGCGTGATGAAAGCGTCGATTCCGATGCCGACCACCGGCGCCGACTACCGGTGGATGAACTTGATGGCGCGGGTGCCTCGCAAGGGGCTGCCGCTGGTCGTCAAGCGGCTGGGCCAGGGCGTAGGCGGCCTCGTGTTGGGTAGGCATTATGTCGCTGGCGGGCAGGCGCTTGCCGCGGGTTTGTTCGCCGGCTGCCTGCGCGCCGGCATCGGTATCTGGACGCAGACCCCGTTGGTGCGGTTGATAACCGATGACAACAGGGTCACCGGCGCCGTCGTCGAACACGGCGGACGTGAGATCACGGTCAGCGCGCGGCGCGGTGTGGTCCTGGCTGCCGGCGGTTTCGACCACAGCATGGACATGCGGTGGAAGTTTCAATCCGAATCGCTCGGCGAGCACGCGAGTCTTGGCGCCGAGACCAACACCGGCGACGGCATCCGGATCGCCCAAGACGCAGGCGCCGGAATCGATCTCATGGACCAGGCGTGGTGGTTTCCCGCCGTTGCACCGCTGCCGGGAGCGGATCCGCTGGTGATGCTGGCCGAGCGGTCGCTCCCGGGCTCGCTGATCATCGACCAGACGGGCAACCGGTTCACCAACGAGGCCACGGACTACATGTCGTTCGGACAGTCTGTGCTCGAGCGGGAACGCTCGGGAAATCCCGTCGAGTCCATGTGGATCATCTTCGATCAGCAGTATCGCAATAGTTATGTCTTTGCGGCGAACCTGTTTCCGCGCATGCGTATCCCGCAGACGTGGTACGACGCCGGCATCGCCCGCCGGTCCGACGATCTGGCGGAACTGGCCGGCATGATGCGAGTGCCCGCCTCTGCGTTCCTGTCCACCGTGTCCCGATTCAACGAGATGTCCGGCACCGGAGAGGATTCCGATTTCCACCGCGGGCATAGCGCGTACGACCGCTACTACGGGGATCCCACGATCGGCCCGAATCCGAATCTGCGTGCGCTCGACAAAGGACCGTTCTACGCGGTGAAGATGACGCTCAGCGACCTCGGGACCTGCGGGGGTCTTCGAGCCGACGGCTGCGCGCGGGTACTCCGCGAAAACGGAAGCGCCATCGAGGGTTTGTATGCGATCGGCAATAGCGCGGCCAACGCGTTCGGGAACCACATATCCCTGGTGCGGGCGCGACGATCGCGCAGGGGTTGGTCTACGGCTACATCGCCGCGCAACACGCGGCCGCACCGTAGTCAGTCGTCGGCGTCGGCCTTCTTTTCGATCTCGTACCAGAATTCCGGTGGCGGCCAAGGAATCTTTGTATCGCCGTCCCCGGCCCGGGGGAACACGTCCTCCGCCTCGTCGAGGTCTTTGATCATCTTCAAGGCGAGCTCCCGCTCGTTGGCGTAGTAACGATCGGCCCATTGCAGTGCGACGCGCGCATATGCCCACGACGGATCCGCGCCTGCCCACTTGGCATCCTTCGCTGCCTTGCGCTGCATCTGGTCGGCATAGGTCACGTGTTCTTGGAGGATCTCCTTCAGCCTGGCCGGGTTGGTCAGATGCCCGAGAGTCACCCGCAGAAGTGGGCCATGCTTCAACGTCGGCGAGTCGACGGGCGCCTCGTTCGCCCAGCGGGTGGCCGCATCCAGTCCCGCTTGAGTGATCTTGTACAGCCGCCGATTGCGGGTGCCGCTGTCCTCCACACGCGAGGTCACCAAGCCGAGCGTTTCGAGCTTCTTCAGCTCGGAGTAGATCTGGCTGTGGGCCGGACTTCCGTAGAAGAACTGCATGCTCCACTCGCTCCACTTCCGGATGTCATAACCCGAAAGTTCATGCTCGTACGACAGCATGCCCAATAGCGCCCAGCTGGTCGCAGCCAGATTCGGCTTGCCCGGCTGATCGCTATCTCCCACTTGGTCAGATTAACAACACAGGTCACAGCGGTGAGCGTCACTTACCACTGGCCGGGACGCGATGTTGCGGCAGCTCGGTGCCGACACGCACGCTGCAGGGATGACCGTCCAACGACTCGACGCGCCAAGTGCGGTGACCATGCGGACCGTGCTCGGCCATTTCTGCACGGGCGTCGCCGTGATCACCGGTCACGATGGCGACCGCCCGGTAGGATTCGCGTGCCAATCGGTGACGTCTGTATCGCTCGACCCGCCGTATGTGTCGTTCTGCCCGGCTCACACCTCGTCCAGCTGGCCGGCCATCCGTGCGACCGGCCGACTGTGCATCAACGTCCTTTCCGACGACCAACACGAGCTGTGCGCGCAGTTCGCCCGCGCGGGCGGTGACAAGTTCGCCAGCGTCGGTTGGCGCCGGGGCAGCAACGGCGCGCCAATACTTCGCGGTGCGCTTGCCACGATCGAGGCGGATCTCGAGTTCGAGCACGGCGCTGGTGATCACACCATCGTCGTCGCCCATGTGACCAGCCTGCGCGCCTCCGAAGGGCGCCGTCCCCTGTTGTTCTATCGCGGCGGATACGGCGGATTCGCGTGAACGACCGGCTCGCGCAGTCGGTGCGCCGGCTCATCGACGCAACCATCCGCACCCAGGTCGATGTCCAGACTCTCGCCACGGTGTCAGACAAGATCGACTGGGCAACAGAACAACTGAGTGCTTCACTGCTGCCCGGGTCGTTCGGAGTGCAACAGTCCGCCGACGGTCAGAGCTTGGCATTGGGCAATGTCGTCATCGGCCGACGCAATCCGGTCGCGCCTCCCCTCGTCGTTGCCGAGGGTGCCGACGGCACCGTATACGCGGACTTCGTGCTCGGCGCCGCCTACGAGGGACCGCCGGGGCACGTCCACGGAGGTGTTTGCGCGTTGATCCTCGACCACGTCCTCGGCGCCACGGCGCATCAGCCGGGCAAGCCGGCCTACACCGGCACGCTGACCCTGCGGTACCTCCGCGGCACACCCCTGAGCACGCCGCTGCGCGCGCAGGCCCACGTCGACCGGATCGACGGCACCAAGACATTCGCAGTCGGCCATATCGCTGACGCCGAAGGCGTCACCGTTCAGGCTGAGGGCGTGTTCATCCATCCGAGGGAGTCTCGGCCTTGACGACATGGGACGACGAAACCGACGTCATCGTCGCCGGATCCGGCGGCGGGCTGGTCGGCGCATACACCGCCGCCCGCGAGGGTCTTTCCGTCAAAGTCGTCGAGGCGAGCGACCAGTTCGGGGGCACCACGGCGTACTCCGGCGGCGGCGGGATGTGGTTCCCATGCAACCCGGTGTTGCGGCGGGCAGGAAGCGACGACACCCTCGAAGCCGCGTTTGCCTACTTTCACGCCGTGGTCGGCGACCGCACGCCCGTTGAGCTGCAGCGCGCCTACGTGTATGGGGGCAGCGAGCTGATCGCCTACCTAGAACAAGACGATCACTTCGAATTCGACGTACTTCCATGGCCGGATTACTTCGGCACATTGCCGCACGCACGCCTGGACGGCCTGCGCCACACCGTGATGAAACCGCTTGCCGCGCAACGCCTCGGCGAGCTGGCGGACAAGGTGCGCGGACCGTTGGACTCCGAACGACTCGGCGCCGAAGTGCCCAAGTACCTCATCGGCGGGCGGGCCCTGATTGGCAGGCTGCTGTCGGCGATCACCGCATATCCCCACGCCTCGCTGCACACCGACAGCCCACTGGTCGAGTTGGTCACCTCCAACGAGGGAGTCGTCGGTGCCGTCATCGAGGAGCACGGCCGACGCGTCGCAATCCGTGCCCGTGCCGGTGTACTGCTCGCCGCGGGGGGTTTCGAGAACAACCCCGCCCTGCGCGAGCGCTTCGGTGTGCCCGGCGATGCCAGGGACACGATGGGCGCACCAGGCAACACGGGACTGGCCCTGCAGGCAGGCATGGCAGTCGGCGCCGCGACCGACCTGATGGATCAGGCGTGGTGGTCCCCTGGGTTCACCCATCCCGACGGGCGCTCCGCGTTCTCGCTGTGGTTCACCGGCGGGATCTTCGTCGATCAGGCCGGTAAGCGGTTCGTCAACGAGTCGGCACCGTACGACCGGATCGGCAAAGCCATCATCGAGCAGATGAGTTCCGGCGCAATGACATTGCCGTTCTGGATGGTCTACGACGACCGCGAGGGTCTGGTTCCGCCGGTGAAGGCCACCAACGTCTCGATGGTCGAGTCCGAACAGTACGTCGGTGCGGGTCTGTGGCATACCGCCGAGTCTCTGCCCGAGTTGGCGGCGAGAATCGGCGTGGACGCCGACAACCTGGTGGCGACGGTGCAGCGGTTCAACAAGTTGGTCGCCGCCGGTGTCGACGGGGACTTCGGCAGGGGTGACGAGGCCTACGACCGTGCCTTCTCGGGCGGCCGGTCACCGATGGTGCCGATCGACGCGGCTCCGTTTCATGCCGCCGCATTCGGCCTTTCCGACTTGGGCACCAAGGGCGGACTCGTCACCGATACGCACGCGCGCGTGCTCGACTCCGACGGCAACCCGATCGGTGGGCTGTATGCGGCGGGCAACACCATGGCCGCGGTCAGCGGAACCGCCTACCCCGGCGGCGGTAATCCGATCGGAGCATCCATGTTGTTCAGTCATCTCGCGGCCCTCGACATGGCGGCGAAAGACACAGGAGGATCTGCCCTATGACATCTCTTCAGCGATACAGCGACCGTCGTGTGCTGATTACGGGCGGTGGTTCTGGCATCGGGCAGGCGACAGTGCTGCGAATCCTGGCCGAAGGCGGCTTGGTTGTCGCCGCCGATATCAGCGAGTCGGGCCTGAAGGACACCGTCGCGAAGGCCGAGCGTCATGGTGACCGGCTCACCACTGTTGTCATGGACGTCGGCTCTGAGCAGTCGGTACGCAACGGTGTCGCGGATGCGGTAAAGGCCCTTGGTGGCCTGGACACCCTTGTCAACGTGGCCGGGATCCTGCGGTCGGCTCATTTCGAACAGACGACCGTTGCCGACTTCGAGAAGGTGTTGCGGATCAACCTCGTCGGCACCTTCCTGGTGATCCGGGAGGCCATCCCGACGTTGCGCAATGGCAACGATCCCTCCGTGGTGAATTTCAGCTCCACCTCCGCGGGCTTCGCCCACCCGTACATGTCCGCGTACGCCGCGTCCAAGGCCGGGGTGCAAGCGATGACGCACGCGCTCGCCCTGGAGTTCGCGAAGGAGAAGATCCGGTTCAATTCGGTTCAACCGGGCTCGATCTCGTCTGGAATGACCGACGGCACAGGCGAATCCAAGCAGAGCATCGGACCGGGACTGCCGGACGACGCGGACTACTCGCTGTTCGGCAAGATCACCCCGGTGCTGCCCGTCGACGGCGGCGGGATCTTCGCCAAACCCGACGCGGTCGCCGCCGTCGTCGCGATGCTCGGCTCGAATGACGCCTATTTCGTCACAGGAACAGAGGTCCGCGTCGACGGCGGCACGCACATGTAGATTCTGCGCATGAGCACCGTTGACCGACCCCTACGCGTGATTCAGTGGACTACCGGCAACATCGGGCGGCGGTCGCTGCACGCGATCATCGGGCGCGACGACATGGAGCTGGTCGGGGTCTATGCGCACGGGGCTGACAAGGTCGGCGTCGACGCCGCGGAGCTGTCCGGGTGGCCCGAACCCACCGGCGTGACGGCCACCAATGATATCGACGTGTTGATCGCGCTGAAGCCCGATGCGTGTTGCTACAACCCGCTGTGGCCCAACATCGACGAGCTGACCCGCTTGCTCGAAGCGGGGATCAACGTGTGCTCCAGCGCCGCGTGGATCACCGGCGGCAAGCAGTCGCCCGAGGACCTCGAGCGCATCCGAAAGGCTTGTGAGAAGGGCAATTCGACGATCTTCGGCAGCGGAGCACACCCTGGCATGACGAATATGGTCGGCATGGTGCTTTCCGGATCGTGCGAGCGCGTCGACGAGATCCGCATCACCGAGTCCGTCGACTGCTCGACATACGAGTCAGCGGGCACCCAGACAGCGATGGGATTCTCCCAAGACCCCGACACCCCCGGCCTTGCCGATAATGTCCGGCGTGAGAGCGAGGTGTTCGCCGAGTCGGCCGCGATGATGGCCGACGCGATCGGCGCCAAGCTCGACAAGATGACCTTCGACGTCACGTTCACGACCGCCACCGGTGACACCGACCTTGGCTTCATGCAGATCCCCAAGGACACGGTGGCGGGTGTCTACGGCTATCACCGTGGCTGGGCCGGCGACCGCAACGTCGTCAGCGTCGGTTTCAACTGGACCATGGGTGACCATGTCACCCCGCCCAAGCCGCTCGAACACGGCCACGTCATCCAGGTGTTCGGCCTGCCCAACATGCGCACCGTGCTGCACTGCCTGCCACCCAAGGATTGGACCGAACCCGGCTTCATGGGCTTGGGCATGATCTACACCGCGCTGCCGGTCACCAACGCGGTCCCAGCGGTGGTCGCAGCTCCCCCTGGCATCGTGACGCTGAAGGACCTGCCGCCGGTCACCGGCCGCGCCGCGATTTGAGCAGTGTGACCAGTCGTGTCACGACGTCGTCAGCAGGGTGCCACCGTCCAGCGATGATGTGTCCAACGGCATCTGCGCCACAGGTCGAACCAGTCGACGTCCTGAGACCACCGCCAGATAAACGACTCCTCACGGCGGTCGTCGCCGCAACGCAGGGCTTGCTGTTGAGCATCGAATCCCCACTGGAAGATCGTTCCGCCGTCGCGGTTCCAGAACTCCATCCTTTGCGAAATGCCCCGGGGGGCGCTGTATCCCAGCGTCGTCACCTCGTACCGGAACGAGAAGAATAGGTAAGGCACTCCCGTTCCCGGGGTTGTCATCCGAGTCACCGTCAACACCGGCTTTGTCAGCCGGCACACGGCGACGCCGGAATGCCTCACCAGGTTGCGGTCACGCAAGTGGATAGTGCGCGATTGGGCTGTTGTCGCCGGACCATGCGTGTCCGCGAGCGTTTCTCCCAGGATTCGCATGGTGTCCGAAGAAACCTCGACCGTGCTCTCGGTCATCTCGTCGTCGGAGTCGGCGTCCTCCTCAGGCTCGGTCTCCTCAGGCTCGGTCAATTCCGAGGTCGTATCGATGTCGCTCATGAAGTCGGTCCCCCCGCCAGTAATGCCACTATTGACGGGGCCAACAATATCTCTTTAGCTGAGGGTTCACAGCAAATTCAAGAAGCAGCGGTGATCCTAAGCGGTTTGGACCACGACCCCGACCGCACCGCCACCGACGTGAATCGCGAGCACCGGCCCCATATCCGCGACCGTCAGGGATTCGATCTGAGGAAGGCGCTGCGTCAGCGCCGCGCCGATCTCATCGGCGGCGTCGTGATTGTCGACGTGGTGCACCGCGATTGCGGCCCTGTTGTCGCCGATAACTTCCGCGACGCGATCGACCATTGCGGCGTGCGCCTTGCTCACCGTCCTGATCCGCTGATCGAGTATCAGCCGGCCGTCGACATCGAGGCACAGCAGCGGCTTGAGCGATAACGCGGTGCCCAGCCATGATGCCGTCGTGCGTATCCGGCCGCTGCGGCGCAGGTTGTCCAGCCGATGAACGACCACGAACACGTGTCCGCGCGTGACGGCCGAACGGGCAATCTCCTCAACGGTATTCAGGTCCGCGCCAGCCGCGGCGGCCTTCGCCGCCTCGAGCGCGACGAAGCCGACACCCATGGCGACCGACCGCGAATTGACCACGCGCACCGAAGGCCCGAACTCGCGAGTCAGTGCAATCGCCGAGCTGAACGTGCTCGACAACGGGGCCGAGATGTGCACAGCGACCACACCGTCGCCGTTGCTGTCCTGCAACGCCTGGCGGTAGGTTTCGGCGAGCTCGACGGGCGTCGCGCCGGCAGTGGTGGTGCGGGCCAACTCGTGGATGTCGTAAGGAAGCTCGTCGACACCTTCACGCAGGTCGATACCGTCGATGAGAATATGCAGCGGCACCTGGCGGATGTCGTACTGTTTCAGGTCATCTGGCGACAGTCGTGACGATGAGTCGGTCACGACCACTACGGGCATGGGACGCCCGCCTCGGCGAGGGCCTTGAGCGTCAAGTCGGCCACGGCCTGGTGCGCCTCGAAGTTCCAGTGGATGCCGTCGGGGTTACCCCGCCCGCTCATGATGTACTCGCCGACCGCCGCCTTCTGGTCGATCAGTGGAACATCGTGCTGCTCGGCCCAATCGGTGATCGCCTTCGCGGTGCCTTCGCGCCCATGGTGTGCCTTCCCGTACGTCGGCGCGATGTGCACCGCGGGCAGCGAGGCCACGATCGGGATACCGGGACGGTTGAAATCAATCGCGTTCCTGGTCATTTCGAGATACTCCGCCGTCAGATGCGGCGGCAGTGCCGCCCGCGAGATCGGCGAGAACCGCGGCTGGACCCAGCCGTATCCGTCGCGCACCCACCGCCGCAGCCACGGTGGCCGCACGTAGCGAATCAGCTCGCGCAGCGCGGTCGGAATCGGCGATGGCAGCGAGTCCATGCCGCCGGTCGCGAAGACCACCGCGCCCGCGCGCGGCAGCGCCGCCCACGACCGCGGATCCTGGGTTGCCGCCCACCACACGTCGCGGCAGGTCCACCCGATGCGGCCGATCAGTTCCAGGTCCCAACCGAGTTGACTGGCAACGATATTCGGCCAGATCCGCGGATCGTCGGAGGGCAGACCACCCGCCGGTCCGTAGTAGGACAGCGAGTCGCAGAAGACCAGAAGTGCTGGCTTGTCAGAGGACATCGTTGGAGACCTGAGCCGAGGCGTTCCACACGTCGAGCCGCCAGCGGACATCCTCGGGCGCGGCGTCGTTCTCGCTATGCCCGGACAGCTGCACCCAACTGGCGTTACCCATGCCGCCGAGGACCGGCCAGTTGTCGACAGGCAGACCCAGCAGTGCGGCCGTCAAAGCGGCGATCAGGCCGCCGTGCGCGACAAGCACCATCGGCCGATCCGGCTCGTCCAGACCCCATTCGCCTTGTTGGGCAATCAGTTCGGCCACCAGCGGCATGCTGCGCGCGGCGACGTCGACCCGGCTTTCCCCGCCGTGCGGCGCCCACCGGGCGTTGTCCCGCCACGCCAACCTGGCACCCGGCGCCACCGCGTCAACCTCGAGATGGGTCATGCCCTGCCAGTCACCGAGATGCGTTTCGCGCAGCCGCTCGTCGACCAGCACCGGCAGCCCGGACCGCTCGCCGAGTGCGATCGCGGTGTCCAGCGCCCGCTGCAAGTCCGAGGACACGATGAGCAGCGGTTGCCGCTTGGCCAGTATTTCCGCGGCCGCCGCAGCCTGCTCGCGGCCCAGGTCGCTCAGCTCGGTGTCGAGCTGGCCCTGCATTCGGCTGCCCGCGTTGTACTCGGTCTGCCCGTGCCGCAGCATGACAAGGCAGCGGATCCTCATACCGAGGACTCCCCGGGCTCCAGCTCGACCGACAGCACCGGGCAGTCGCGCCACAAGCGGTCAAGGGCGTAGAAATTGCGCTCGTCCTGATGCTGGATGTGCACCACGATGTCGACGAAGTCGAGCAGCGTCCACCGGCCCTCGCGGGCGCCTTCGCGGCGGGCCGGCTTGTAACCCCCGACGCGCATCTTCTCTTCGACTTCATCGACGATGGCGTTCACCTGCCGCTCGTTGGACGCCGACGCGATCACGAAACAGTCGGTGATGACCAGCTGCCCGGACACGTCGATGACCACGACATCTTCTGCGAGCTTGGACGCGGCGGCCCGTGCGGCCACCGTCGCCATCCGGATCGATTCGTCGGAGGCGGTCAATGGCTGCTCCCTTGGGTCGCCAACGGGTGCGCTGGATAGAGGTTGCGTTTGGACACGTACTGCACGACGCCGTCGGGCACCAGGTACCAGATGGGCCTGCCCACCTCGGCGCGCGTGCGGCAGTCGGTCGAGGAGATGGCCAGCGCGGGCACCTCGACCAGCCGCAGCGCGTCGGTGGGCAGTTCCTCCATCGCGGCGGCGATGTGTTTGTCGTCCAGGTCGTAGCCGGGGCGGCTGACGCCGACGAACTTGGCGATGGAGAACATCTCCTCCCAGTTCTGCCACGACAAGATCGACGCAAGCGCGTCGGCGCCGGTGATGAAGTAGAGGTCGGCGTCGGGGTTGAGTGCGTGCAGGTCGCGCAGGGTGTCCTTGGTGTAGGTGGGGCCGCGGCGGTCGACGTCCACCCTGCTCACCGAGAACCTCGGGTTGGACGCGGTGGCGATCACCGTCATCAGATAGCGGTCCTCTGCGGCCGTCACGTCGCGGTGGTGCTTCTGCCAGGGCTGCCCCGTAGGAACGAACACCACCTCGTCCAGCTCGAACAGATCGGCGACCTCGCTGGCCGCAACCAGGTGGCCGTTGTGGATGGGATCGAAGGTCCCACCCATCACGCCGAGCCTGCGTCGAGATTGCACGAATAGCCAGCTTACGGCAGCGGCACCGACGGCTCAGACCGGCGACAGCCGGTGCGCGCCGAGCAGTTCGGAAACCTCGAACGACGCCCGATCGGCCCGATAGACGTCGCGGGCGTATTCCACACAACGGCCGGCGGCGTCCTCGGTGCGGCGAGTGAGCAGCGTGCCTGCCGAACCGGCCCGCACCCCCAACTGCGCACCGGAGGCGTCGTCGAGGACGATCGATTCCAGCACCGCGCTCGACCGTGCCAGGTCGATCCCGTAGCGGCTCCGGAGCACCGCCCACAGCGAGCCGTCCTCCCGCACGTCGAGGATGCCGGGGGTCAGATCTGCCGGCAGGAACGTCGTCTCCAGCGCGAACGGCACATCGTCGACGGTCCGCAATCGGTGGAAGACGTTGACCATCGCCCCCTCATCGAGGCTGAGCGCCATGCGCACGGCCGGCGTCGGGTGCTGGTGTTCGGCCCACAGCAGGCGGGCAGCGGGGCGGCGGCCAAGACGCGACACCTCCTCGGAGAAGCTGCCGATGTGGAACCGCACCCGCGGTTCGGCGACGAACGTGCCACGAGGCGGCTTGCGGTAGACCACCCCTTCACTCTCCAGCAGTGAGAGGGCCTGGCGCGCGGTCATCCTGCTGACCCCGTGCTGCTCTGCCAGCTCCCTTTCGGAGGGCAGCAATGTATGAGGTCCCAGCTGTTCAGTGGCTATGCGATCGCGCACCACGGCCGCGATCGCGATATAGCGCGGCGGCTCGTTTCGCGCGGCGGCTGGCATGAATGCAGCGTAGCGGCGTTCGCCAACCAGCTGGTCTATGCCATCAGTTTGTAAACACTTCGTGATCGCGCTTGACGATGATCTGGCTCACATCCATACTTTGGCTCAACCGCATGGTCTATACCACTGGAGGAATCATGTCCGGTTCGGATCCCACGGTCGGCGGCGACGCTGCTGACCTCGCCAAGTTCGGCTACAAACAGGCCCTCGAACGGCGCACCGGCCGGTTCGCGTCGTTCGCCGTGGCGTTCGCGTTCGTCTCCATCGCCACCGGCATCTTCACCACCTACGGGGCGGTGCTGAACTCGTCGGGTCCGGTCGGAATCTGGACGTGGCCCATCGCGGTCATCGGTCAACTCGCGGTGGCGTTCGTCCTCGGCGCTCTGGCCGCGCGAATCCCCGTGACGGGCTACCACTACCAATGGATGTCGCGGCTTGCGAACCCGTTGCTTGGCTGGTTCCTCGGCTGGATCTCGTTCACCTTCCTGGCGATCGTGGTGGTCGCGGTGGACTACACCATCGCGTCGACGATCTTCCCGGTGCTGCTGAACTACGAAGGCACCGCGACGATTGCGTGGGTGGTGACCGCGGTCGTGCTGTTGATCCAGGCGCTGCTGGTGGGGTTCTCGACACCGTGGGCGGAGCGGGTGAACAACGCCTTCGTTTCCCTCGAACTCGTCGGCATGGTCGTGCTGACGGTGCTATTGCTTGTCGTGGCCGCCGTGCGGGGGGACATGGATTTCTCGAACCTGTGGAGCAAGGGCGCCGTGCCGCCGGAAGGCTTCTGGAGTTTCGGTGACTGGACCACCGCGGGCCCATGGATGCTCGGGTTCCTGCTCGGCGCCTTCACCATCGTCGGCTTCGAGTCGGCGGCCAACCTCGCCGAGGAGACCAACGACCCCGAACGCGTGGTGCCGCGGGCGATGTGGCAGGCCGTGCTCGCCTCCGGTGTGCTCGGCTTCATCTTCATCGTCGCCGTGACGCTGGCCGCCGGCGATCCGGTCGCGCTGGCCGAATCGGGCACTCCGATCGCCGACGTCATCGACAAGACCCTGGGTTCGGCGGTGGCCACCTTGCTGCTCCTGATGGTCGTGCTCGCCATCTTCGCCTGCGGGCTGGTGATCATGATCACCGGCGTGCGGCTGACGTGGGCGATGTCGCGGGACGAACGTTTCCCCGGTTGGCAGCAGTGGAACCAGATTTCGCCTCGGTTCCACACACCGTTGAAGGCCACGGTGCTGTATGTCGTTCTCGCCGAACTGATCCTGGCGATCTTCTCGCACTCCGAGACGGCGTTGTTCACGTTGTTCGGCGCCGCGACACTGCTTCCCGCCGTGATGTACGCCTCGACGGTGACGCTCTACCTGATCAAACGCAAGTCCCTGCCGGTGAGCGACAAGTTCAACCTAGGCGGGTGGGAGGTCCCGATACTCGTGGTCGCCGTGGTGTGGCTGGTGTTCGAACTGGCGCTGTTCAGGGACTCGAGTTTCAAGCAGGCGTGGGCATACGTCATCGTGATGGTTGTGATCGGCGCCGCGTATCTCGGCTACCTGTTGGCCACGCGTGGCCGACAGGGATTGTCGATGCCCGATATGCATTCGATCGACGCCGAACTACATCGTGAAGCGGCGGCCGACAAGCAATGACGCATGTTCTGGCCATCGACCAGGGCACTTCGGGCACCAAGGCGATCGTCGTCGACGACACCGGACGGGTCGTTTCGATCGCCGAAGTCGAGCTGCGACCGACCTACTCGGCGGGCGGCGCCGTCGAGCAGGATCCCGAGGCGTTGTTCGACTCCGTCGTCACCGCCGGTCGCCAAGCCCTGTCCGGTGCAGGCGTTTCGGTGTCCGCCGTCGCCCTGGCGAACCAGGGCGAAACGGTACTGGCGTGGGATCCCTCCAGCGGTCGCCCGCTGACCTCCGCTTTGGTCTGGCAGGACAGGCGCGCGGAGTCGATCTGCGCGGCACTGTCGGGATCCGCCGACGCCATCGCGCAGCGCACCGGCCTGGTCCTCGACCCGTACTTCTCGGCGCCCAAGATGGCGTGGATCCGGGCCAACCTGACTCGCGAAGGCGTCGTCACCACTACGGACAGCTGGCTGGTCAATCGATTGTGTGGCGCGTTCGTCACCGACGCGTCGACGGCCAGCCGATCGTTGGTGACCTCGCTGGACTCGGTCGCGTGGGACGAGGAGTTGCTCGGCCTGTTCGGCCTTGTGGACGAAGCGCTACCCGAGATCGTCGGCAGCGACGACATCGTGGGCACCACAGACGTTTTCGGGCCGAGCATTCCGGTAGCAGGGCTTATCGTCGACCAGCAGGCCGCGCTGCTTGCCGAAAGCTGCCTGACACCCGGGTCCGCCAAGTGCACCTTCGGCACCGGTGCGTTCCTGCTCGCTCAGTTGGGCGACAACCCGGCGAGGTCCACCGCCGGCCTGACCACGTCGGTGGCGTGGCGGCTGCGCGAGCACACGTCCTACTGCGTCGACGGTCAGGTCTATACGGCGGCCTCGGCCGTGCGGTGGGCCATCGACCTGGGACTGGTTCCCGCCGCCGATCAACTCGACACTGTCGCAGCCGATTCCAGTGACGGCGTGCTGTGCGTACCTGCCCTCGCCGGGCTGGCGGCGCCGTGGTGGGATTCGGCGGCCACCGCGTCGTTCAGCGGGATGACGCTGTCCAGCGGGCGCGGGCACCTCGTGCGGGCATTACTCGAGGGCATCGCCGCTCAGGTGGCCGCGCTGGTCGACCTCGTCGCCACCGATCTGGGTCAGCCACTGACGAGGCTGCGGGTGGACGGTGGCCTCACCCGCTCCGCCGTGCTGATGCAGGCCCAGGCGGACCTCGCCTGCATCCCCGTCGACGTCTACCCGTCGCTGCACGCCACCGCGCTGGGCGCCGCCGCCTGCGCGCGGATGGCCATCGACCCCGGCCTCGATGCGTCCGAAGCGGTTGGCGACTGGACGCCACAGCACACCTACGAACCCACCTGGTCTGCCGACCGTGCCGCCGAGTACCTCGCGCGCTGGCGGCGGGCCGCGGAATCGGTTCTGGCACAGAGGGAGACAACGACTCCATGAGCGGCGTCTACGACGTGATCGTGGTCGGTGGCGGAATCGTTGGCAGCGCGATCGCACGCACATTGGCGGGTACCACCTCTGTCTGTCACCATCGTCGAAGCGCGCAACGACGTCGGCGACGGCACCAGCAAGGCCAATACCGCGTTGCTGCACACCGGGTTCGACGCCACGCCAGGAACGCTCGAGTCACAACTGGTGGCGCGCGGGTACGAGATACTGGGCACCTACGCGGAGCAGACGGGGATTCCCGTCGAGCGCACCGGCGCTCTGCTGGTGGCATGGACCGACGAGGAACACGACACGCTGCCACTGCTCAAAGACAAGGCCGAGCGTAACGGCTACCTCGGGTGCGAGATCGTCACCGCCGACGAGGTGTACCGGCGGGTGCCCGATCTCGGCCCCGGCGTGCTTGCCGGATTGACGGTGCCCGGCGAGGCGATCATCTGCACCTGGACCACGAACCTGGCGCTGGCCACCGATGCGGTGGCGCGTGGCGCACGTCTGCTGTGCGGCGCGCGGGTCACCGGTGCCGTTCCCGAAAGCGATTACACGACACTGCAAACGACCGCAGGTGACGTCAGCGGCCGCTGGATCATCAACGCGGCTGGCCTTGGCGCAGATCACCTCGACGGCGTGTTCGGCCATCACCGGTTCACGGTCACTCCGCGGCGCGGCGAGCTGCTGGTGTTCGACAAGCTGAGCAGGCCGATGGTGCCGTGCATCGTGCTAGCGGTGCCGTCGTCGCGGGGTAAGGGCGTGTTGGTCAGCCCGACCATCTACGGCAACGTGATGGTGGGGCCGACGTCGGAGAACCTTGAAGATCGCACCGCCACCGGCACTTCCGAAGAAGGCTTCGAGTTTCTCGTGTCCAAGGGCCGCGCGCTGATGCCCGCACTTTTCGACGACGAGATCACCGCAACGTACGCGGGTTTGCGGGCGGCGATCGACCGCGACGACTACCTGATCGACGTCGATGCCGGCGCGCGGTATGTGTTGGTCGGCGGAATCCGGTCCACCGGGCTGACATCGGGTATGGCGATCGCCGAGCACGTTCTGGGTTTGCTTGCGGATGCCGGACTGGATGTCCACGAGCGCACGGCTCTGCCCGCGCCGCCGCGGATGCCGAACCTCGGCGAGGCCGGTGTGCGCCCCTATCAAGACGTCGATCGGATCGCCGCCGATCCCGAGTACGGCCGCATCGTGTGCTTTTGCGAGCGGGTCACCGCCGGCGAGATACGCGACGCGTTCCAGTCCCCCGTTCCGCCTTCCGATCTCGACGGCCTTCGGCGGCGCACCAGGGTGATGAACGGCCGGTGCCAGGGTTTCTACTGCGGTGCGCACACCCAGGCGTTGCTTGATGCGCGCGGTGAAGCCCCATGACCGAACAGCATGTGGCCGTGGCGGTCGTCGGAGGTGGACCGGCCGGGCTGACCGCGGCGGCGGCGCTGGCGCCCAGTGCCGGCGGGGACGTCCTTGTCATCGAGCGTGAAGCCGAAACGGGTGGAATCCCCCGCCACAGCGACCATCTCGGCTACGGCATGCGCGATCTCAAGCGCTTCATCTCTGGTCCGGCCTACGCCAGGCGGCTCACCGCTGGGGCGCAGGATGCCGGCGCGGTGCTGGAGACCGAGGCGATGGTCACGGGCTGGGCCGGTGAACGCGCGTTACGGATCACGTCGCCGCGCGGAGTCCGGACCGTCACCGCCGACGCGGTGGTGTTGGCGACCGGTGCGCGGGAGCGACCACGTCCCGCCCGACTCGTGCCAGGCGACCGGCCCGCCGGGGTGTACACCACCGGGCAGTTGCAGAACCTCGTGCATCTGCGCAAGGCGCGGGTGGGGTCCCGCGCGTTGATCGTCGGTGCCGAGTTGGTCAGCTGGTCGGCGGTGTTGACACTGCGCGAATCCGGTTGCGCCACTGTCGCAATGGTCAGCGGCTATCCGCACGCGGAGGCGTACGCGGCGTTTCGGCTCCCCGGACGTGTGCTGATGGACGGCCCGGTCTACACACGCAGCCGGCTGGTTGGCATCCACGGTAAGGACCGCGTGCGCAGCGCTGTGGTCGAACACATCGACAGCGGTTCACGGACGACGATCGACTGCGACACCGTGGTGTTCACCGGCGACTGGATTCCCGACAACGAACTGGCCCGCACCGGCGGCCTGGCCATGGACCCCGCGACGCGCGGGCCGGTGGTGGACGCCGGTCTGCGGACCAGCAGCCCCGGGGTGTTCGCCGTTGGCAACCTGCTGCATCCGGTCGACACCGCCGACGGGGCAGCCTTGGACGGACGCCATGTGGTGACCGCGGTGCATCGTTGGCTGCACCATCCCGGCGAACCCACTCACGGCGTTCGCATTCGGGCTGCCGCACCGCTGCGATGGGTTGCCCCACAGCTTGTTTCGCCAGGGGGTGGCACCGCTGCGCGTGGCGACCTGTTGTTCTGGGTCGACGAGTACCGCAGGCTGCCCAAGCTGCGGGCGGTGCAGGACGGCCGCGTGATCGGCAGCAGCCGGACGGTGTGGCCCGCCGCGCCGGGCAGGGTGTACCGGGCACCGTGGTCGCTGGTGTCCGACGCCGACCCCTCCGGCGGCGACATCACCATCGCCCTTTCCTAGCGCCGAACGTGGATTACCGTCACGCTTTTGCGCTCAAAAGCGTGACGGTAATCCACGTTCGGCAGAGAACTAGACCGGCAGGAGCTGGTCGATCACCGAGGCTAGCTGCTTGGCCGACCGGCATTCATGCATGGTGATGACCTCTTGATAGCGAGGCACCGCGGAGTCGCCACTACCCCACAGGTGTTTGGGCTCGGGGTTCAGCCAATGCGCGTGCCTGCTGGCGTTGACCAAATGGGCCAGCAGGCCGGTCTCGGGATTGCGGTAATTGTTGCGGCCGTCACCGAGAACCAACAGAGAACTGCGCGGCGAGAGCACATTTGGCCAGTTGTCCATGAACGACACGAATGCGTTGCCGTAGTCGGAGTGCCCGTCACGGGTGTAGACACCCGCCTCGCGGGTGATGCGCTGCACGGCGACAGCGAGGTCCGCGTCGGGTCCGAACAGTTCGGTGACCTCGTCGGTGGTGTCGATGAACGCGAAGACGCGAACGCGGGAGAACTGCTGACGCAGCGCGTGCACCAACATCAGCGTGAAGTGACTGAAGCCCGCCACCGAACCCGACACGTCGCACAGCACCACCAGCTCGGGCCGTGCCGGGTGCGGTTTCTTGAGCACGACGTCGATCGGCACGCCTCCGGTGGACATCGACTTGCGAAGCGTCTTGCGCATGTCGATCTCGCCGGAGCGTGACCGCCGCCGCCGCGCGGCCAGCCTGGTGGCCAACGTGCGGGCCAGCGGCGCCACCACACGGCGCATCTGGCGCAGCTGCTCGCCCGATGCCCGAAGGAACTCGACGTTCTCGGCCAATTGCGGGACGCCGTACATCTGCACGTGGTCGCGGCCGAGTTGTTCGGCGGTGCGACGCTTGGTCTCACCCTCCACCATCTTGCGCAGCTGGGCGATGCGTTGAGCCGCAAGCGCTTTAGCGATCTGCTCCTGGGTGGGGGTTGGCTCGTCACCGTATGGTGCGAGCAGGCCGGCAAGCAGCCTGCCCTCGAGGTCATCCAGGTTCATCGCCTTGAGCGCCTGATACGACGAGTAGGACGGCCCGCGGCTGGAGCTGTAGCGGCCGTACGCCTCGACGATCTGGGCGATCATCGCCGCCATCCGCTCGTCCAGGTTGGCCAGATCGGCGTTCTCCGAGAGCAAGTCGACCAGCGCGGCGCGGATCGCCTCGATGTCCTCGGGTGGCAGGCCCTGGTCGTCGGGATCGGCGTCCTCGTCGTCGAGCAACACCGTCTTGGCGCCCAGCGCCGCGGGGAACCACAGGTCGAACATCGCGTCGAAGGTGTCGCGATGATCCGGTCGGCGCAGCACCGCGCAGGCGATCCCCTCGCGCAGCACCTCCCGGTCGCCGAGTCCCAGCACCGACATCACCCGGCCGGCGTCCACCGTTTCCGACGGCCCGACCGAAATCCCCTGCCCGCGCAGCGCTTCGACGAACTCGACCAAGTGGCCGGGAATTCCGTGCGGCGCCAACGGCTGTGGCGGGCGGGTGCGGCGGACGGCCATCAGTACAGCCCCATCAATTCAGCCTTAGCTCGCCGGAGGCCTTGGTCTGGTCCGATTGGTGCTTGAGCACGACACCGAGGGTGGCCGCGATCGTCGCGTCACTGATGGTGTCGAGGCCAAGTGCCAGCACGGTGCGCGCCCAGTCGATGGTTTCGGCCACCGAGGGCAGTTTCTTGAGCTGCATGCCGCGCAGCACGCCGATGATGCGGACGAGCTCCTCGGCCAGGTGCTCAGGCAGCTCCGGCACCCGCGACAGCAGGATGCGCCGTTCCAATTCCGGGTCGGGAAAGTCGATGTGCAGGAACAGGCATCGGCGCTTGAGCGCCTCGGAAAGCTCGCGGGTGGCATTGGAGGTCAGCAGGACGAACGGCGCACGCTCGGCGGTGATGGTGCCCAATTCGGGTACGGTCACTGCGAAGTCGGACAGCACCTCCAACAGCAGGCCCTCGATCTCGATGTCCGCCTTGTCGGTCTCGTCGATCAGCAGCACGGTCGGCTCGGTGCGCCGGATCGCGGTCAGCAGCGGGCGTGTCAGCAGGAACTCCTCGCTGAACACGTCGGTTTTGGTCTGGTCCCAGTCGCCGGAGCCGGCCTGGATGCGCAGGATCTGCTTGGCGTGGTTCCACTCGTAGAGTGCGCGGGCCTCGTCGACGCCCTCGTAGCATTGCAGCCGAACCAGACCAGAACCGGTGGCCTGCGCGACCGCTCGGGCCAGTTCGGTCTTGCCGACACCTGCGGGACCTTCCACCAACAGCGGCTTGCCAAGCCGGTCGGCGAGGAAGACCGCTGTGGCCGTTGCGGTGTCGGGCAGATAGCCGGTTTCGGCCAATCGCCGTGCGACATCGTCGATGTCGGCGAACATCGGCGCCTGGCGTGCGGGGACGCTCACATAAACTCCTGTTAGGACGGGCGGGTGTGGCCGTTTCCCCACACAATCCACTTGGTCGACGTCAGTTCTGGCAGGCCCATCGGCCCGCGTGCGTGCAGCTTCTGTGTGGAGATGCCGATCTCAGCGCCGAAACCGAACTGCTCGCCGTCGGTGAACGCGGTGGATGCGTTGACCATTACCGCCGCGGCGTCCACCTGTTGGGTGAATCGTTGTGCCGCAGCAAGATCCGTTGTCACGATGGCTTCGGTGTGCCCGGTGCCGTACTCGTTGACATGTGCGATCGCGGCGTCGAGGCCGTCGACCACTGCCAGCGCGATGTCCATGGAAAGGAACTCGGTGCGCAGCTCCTCTTCGGAGGGATCGGCGTGCACCGTCACCCCGGCATCCTGCAGCGCCTTGGTGAGCCTGGGCAGCGCGCGGTCGGCGATCGCGGCGTCGATCAGCAGCGACTCGGCCGCATTGCACACGCTGGGCCGTCGCGTCTTGGCGTTCAGCAGGATCTGCTCGGCGACGTCGAGGTCTGCCGATTCATGAACGTACACATGACAATTGCCCACTCCGGTCTCGATGGTAGGCACTTGCGCATCGCGGACCACAGCGTCGATCAAGCCGGCGCCGCCGCGCGGGATGACGACGTCGACAAGGCCACGAGCCTGGATCAGGTGGGTCACGCTGGCACGGTCGTCGCACGGCAGCAACTGCACCGCGTCCGGCTCGAGACCCTCGGCGGCGAGCGCGGCGCGTAATGCGAACACCAGCGCGGCATTCGAGCGGACCGCCGACGAGCTGCCGCGCAACAACACCGCATTGCCGGACTTGAGCGTCAACCCGAAGGCGTCGACCGTGACGTTGGGCCTGCCCTCGTAGACAATTCCCACCACGCCGAGCGGAACCCGCTGCTGGCGCAGTTCGAGGCCGTTGGGCAGGGTGCGACCGCGCAAGACGTCACCGATGGGATCGGGCAGGCCTGCCACCTGGCGCAGCCCGTGCGCGATGCCGTCGACGCGCTGGGGGTTCAGCGCGAGCCGGTCCAGCATCGCGGCCGGCGTGCCTGCCGCACGCGCCACGTCGAGGTCCTCGGCGTTGGCAGCCAGAATCTCGTGCGTGCGGGCGAGCAGTGCGTCGGCGGCCGCATGCAGGGCACGGTCTTTGGTCTCGGTGCTCAGCGTGGCCAGCGTGCGGGCCGCGCCACGGGCCCGGCGAGCGGCGTCGTGGACCTGCTGACGCAAGTCGGCAACCGGCGGTGCCTGCAGACTCATCAACCCAGCGTATCGAACACCTCCGGTGCGTTCGACACGTGTCAGGTAGGCGGGCTGGTCTACTTTTGATGGTTATGGCGGCGCGGGTCTGCGTAGTGGGCAGTATCAACGCCGACCTCACCTTCACAGTCAACGCATTGCCGCGGCCGGGCCAGACGGTTCTCGCGTCGTCATTGTCGTTGTCACCGGGAGGCAAGGGCGGCAATCAAGCCGTCGCCGCGGCCAGGGCGGGCGCGTCGGTGCAACTCGTCGCGGCGCTCGGTACGGATTCGGCCGCCGAGCAATTGCGTGCGCACCTGCGCGCCAACGAGGTGGGGCTCGACGGCGTAGTCGACGTGCCGGGGCCGAGCGGTTCGGCCGTCCTCGTCGTCGACTCCGCCGCGGAGAACACCATCGTGGTGGCGCCGGGCGCCAATGCCCATCTGAGCGTGAACTCCGCCGACGTCCGCGCGGTCATCGCCGAGAGCGAGGTGGTGCTGCTGCAGCTGGAGATCCCGATCTCCACCGCCGTCGCCGCAGCGCGGGTGGCGCGCGCCGCGGGCGCGGTGGTCATCATCAACGCCTCACCCTCGGGCGCCGAACCGCACAATCTGCTTGCGCTGTCCGAGCTGGCCGACGTGGTCGTGGTCAACGAGACCGAGGCCCGCGAGTGGCATTGGCCGGTACCACATCTCGTGATCACCAGGGGCGCACGCGGTGCGAGCTATCTCGGCGCCGACGAACGATTCGACGTGCCGTCGCCGCCCGTCGAGGCGATCGACACCACGGGCGCCGGCGATGTGTTCGCCGGTGTGCTCGCCGCGGGATGGCTCCAAGGTCACGAGGACGCGCTGCGTCGGGCGTGCGCGGCGGGTGCCCTTTCGACCCTGGTACCGGGGGCCGGCGACTGCGCGCCGTACGCGGAGGCCATCGATGACGCCGTTTCCAACGGAAAGGCTCGGGACCGACAGCCATGACGACGACCAGCACGCCTCGCCCACCCGATGGCGACTGGCTCGGCACGCCATACCTGCGCTTCACACGGGAAGGTCCGTTCGGTGTGTGCACGCTGGACCGCCCGCAAGCCCGCAACGCGATGACACCCGCCATGTACTTCGGCATCAGGTACGCGGTTCGCCATGTCGACGCCGACCCGGATCTCGCCGGTCTGCTGATCACCGGCACCGGCGATGTCTTCGCCCCCGGCGGCGACATGGGCGGCGGCGACGGCTCGGACAACTGGCTGACGTTCGGGTCCGCACTCGGCATGGACGTCACGCCCGTTCGAGACGCTGCGCCAGTCCGTCAAGCCGGTGGTGTCCGCCGTCAACGGGCTGTGCCAGGGCGGCGGCCTGCAGATCGCGCTGTGCAGCGATATGGCGGTGGTCAGCGAGAAGGCGACATTTCGGGTGCCCGAGCTGCTGCGCGGCATTGCCGACACCTACTACAGCCAGATGCTGGCGCGCCTGATCGGACCGGTGCGCACCCGTGACTTGATGTTCACCGGACGGACCCTGTCCGCGGCCGAGGCGCTGGAGTGGGGCATGGTCGCGCGGGTGGCCCGCCACGACGAACTGCTCGACGACGCGCGCGAGGTGCTCGGCCAGTGCTGCCGCACGGCACCGGGCGCCCGCAGCGTGGTGAAGTCCAGCCTGGACAACTACCTCGGCCTGTTCGACCGAATCGGCATGCAGGCCAGCTACTCCGCGCCGGAAGCTCTCGAGGGTTTCCGCGCGTTCAAGGAGCGGCGCTCACCCGGCTGGGTGCATCCCGACCTGAGGATCGACGGGCGGCTCTAGCTTTCCTCGGCCGCCGCTTGGAGTACGTGGCGCGCCATCGTCGCGTCCATGGTCTCGCGCAGGGCGGGCACCTCGTGAAGCAACCTTTCGAGATCGTCGCGCGCGATGTGCAACACCTCGGAGCGCCCGGTCGTCGTCACCGTCGCGTTACGCAGCTTCCCGCGGCGCAGCGCGGACTCGCCGATTACCTCACCGGGCCCCACCAGGGCAATGCGCTCGTGGCCGACGTAAACGCCCACCTCCCCGCTGAGCAGGATGTAGCAGGCGTCCGACGGAGTCTGCTCGCGAATCAGCGGCCAGGGTCCTGATGTAGAGGTGCGGTGTGCTGCCCGGACCAGACGCTTCAGGTCGCTCTCGGAGAACTTCGCGAATGTGTCGAAATCGCGGAGCCGGCGGGCGTCTTCTTCAATTTCCTGCTCGCGGGCCTCTTCGCTGGCCCGCTGGTACGAACGGTTGTCCATGGTGGGCTCCCCCGATCATCGATGCAGCCCTGACACCGAGGAGCCTAACGACTGACCGAAGTCCGTTGACCCGATCGCGCGATCTTGACCAAGTTAGTTCAGTCTTTCCTGAATACAGAATCTGCTGTACTGTCTGCGTCATGCAGACGGTTACATACAGCGACGCCCTGTCACGGTTCGGGTACGCGCTGTCGGACGCCACCCGCGCCGAAATCCTGCTGACATTGCGGGACGGCCCCGGCTATCCGTCGGACCTGGCCGACAAGATCGGGGTGTCGCGGCAGATCCTGTCCAATCACCTGGCGTGTTTGCGTGGCTGCGGCCTGGTCGTCGCGCAACCCGAGGGTCGGCGCAGCCGCTATGAACTCGCCGACCAGCGCATCGCCCACGCACTCGGCGATCTGCTTGGCCTCGTGCTGGCGGTCGACCCGGCGTGCTGCCCGGCAGCCGAGTCAGACGACTGCTGCTGATGTCCGCTCCCCTTGACTCCGCCCGCCGCGGCGTTCTGACGCGCCGCATACGGCTGTTCGTCGCCGCGACCATCGCCTACAACGTGGTCGAGGCGGCGATCGCGCTCGCCGAAGGCACCCGGGTGTCGTCGTCTGCGCTGATCGGCTTCGGCCTGGATTCGGCGATCGAGGTGTCCTCGGCCGCCGCAGTGGCGTGGCAGTTCTCGGCCAAAGATCCCGAGACGCGGGAAAAGGCGGCGCTGCGGTTCATCGCGTTCTCGTTCTTCGCGCTCGCGGCTTACGTTTCGGTGGACGCGGTGCTGTCGCTGCTGGGCATGGGCGAAGCCCGACCCTCACCGATCGGGATCGCGCTTGCCGCGGCAAGCCTGGTTGTGATGCCCGTGCTGTCGCTGGCCCAACGACGGGCGGGCCGCGAGCTCGGCTCGTTGTCGGCGGTGGCCGACTCCAAGCAGACCTTGTTGTGCACGTACCTGTCGGCGGCCCTACTGGTGGGCCTCACGCTCAACGCGTTGTTCGGGTGGTCGTGGGCGGATCCCCTTGCCGCGCTGGCGATCGCCGTCATCGCGGCGCGCGAGGGCCTCAATGCGTGGCGGGGCGACCCTTGTTGCTCATGAAAGGAGTTGCGATGCCAATTGTCGCGCTCGTGCTCTTCACCGTCTTCGCCGCGCTCGGATTCGGTTGGCGCAGCTGGGAACAGCGACGCCGCACTGGGTCGACAGGATTTCGCGGTATCAGCGGCCGGCCCGGTTCGATCGAATGGCTTGCCGGAGTGGGTTTCATCGTTTCGATGGCGGCGGCAGTCTTCGCGCCGACCCTGCAACTGGTCGGCGTGGTGTCCCCATTGGCGGTCCTCGACATCGCGTGGCTCCAGATTGCGGGCATCGTGATTGCGGCGGCGGGCATCGCCGCGACGGTCTATGCCCAGCTCGATATGGGAGATTCGTGGCGCATCGGGGTGGACCGCAGCGAGACCACGACGCTGGTCCGTAGCGGCGTGTTCAGCTGGGTACGCAACCCGATCTTCACCGCGATGATGGTGTTCGGCGTCGGGATCGCCTTGGTGACACCGAATCTGGTGGCCATCGTGGGTTTCGCCCTATTGGTGATCACGATCGAGCTTCAGGTCCGCGTGGTCGAAGAGCCCTATTTGCTGACGGTGCACGCTGACGCCTACCGCGAATACCTCGCCAGCGTGGGCCGATTCGCGCCCGGGGTGGGACTCCTTCGCTGACCCCGACGCGATAGCGTGGGTTAGATGGCACGTAAGCGGATGAACAGCAAGCAAGAGGCAAGCTGGCTCTGGATGCCCCTGATCATCGGTCTGATCATCGGCGTCACCGTGGCCGCGACGACGGGCCATTGGTGGTGGTCGACGGTCGGGGTGCTCGGCGGCGCGGCGTTCGGCTACGCGGGGTACGCAAGGACCCGCTAGTCGCGCTAGTCCTCGGGAACTTCGCGTTCGATCTCGTCGAGCCAGATGCGGGCAGACATGTCCGACGGTGCACGCCAATCACCGCGCGGTGAAAGCGATCCACCGTGTGACACCTTGGGACCGTTCGGCAACGCAGAGCGTTTGAATTGGCTGAATGAGTAGAACCGCTGCACGAAGACCTGCAGCCAATGCCGAATCTCCTTGAGGGAGTAGGCAGGCCTCTTGTCCTCGGGGTACCCCGACGGCCAGTCGCCACGCTCAGCGTCGCTCCACGCGTGCCAGGCAAGGAAGGCGACCTTCGACGGCCGGAAACCGTACCGTAACACCTGGAACAGCGAAAAATCCTGTAGCACATACGGTCCGACCTTGGCTTCGCTGCTCTGGATCTCCTCGTCTTCGCCGGTCGGGACAAGCTCAGGGGTGATCTCGGTGTCGAGCACCGATTGCAGCACCTCGTTCACCGCATCGTCAAACTCGTGCGACGAGATGACCCAGCGGATCAGGTGCTGAATAAGCGTCTTGGGCACGCCACCGTTGACGTTGTAGTGCGACATCTGGTCGCCGACGCCGTACGTCGACCAGCCGAGCGCCAACTCGGACAGATCCCCTGTGCCGAGCACGATTCCGCCGCGCTGATTGGCCAGCCGGAACAGGTAGTCGGTGCGCAAACCGGCCTGCACGTTCTCGAAGGTGACGTCGTAGACCTCTTCACCGCGCGAGAACGGGTGATCGATCTCGGTCAGCATCAGCTTGGCCGTCGAGGTGATGTCGATCGTCTCGAAGGTGATGCCCAGTGCCTCGGCCAGCCGGGCGGCGTTGCCCTTCGTCCGCTCACCGGTCGCGAAACCCGGCAGGGTGAACGCCAGAATGTCGCTGCGCGGACGCTCTTCCCTGTCCATCGCGCGAGCGGCGACGATCAGGGCGTGCGTGGAGTCCAGTCCGCCGGAAAGTCCCAGCACCACCTTCGGATAGTTCAGTGCGCGCAGCCGCTGCTCGAGGCCGGCCACCTGGATGTTGTAGGCCTCATAGCAATCCTGTTGCAGCCGAGCCTCATCCGAAGGCACAAACGGGAACCGCTCGATCTCGCGTAGCAAGCCGATGTCCCCTGACGGCGGATCGAGCGCAAACTCCACCCGCCGGAATGACTCCGCGGTGATCCCGTGGTGGCGGCGATTGTCGTCGAAGGTGCCCATGCGCAGCCGCTCCGAGCGCAGCAAGTCCAGATCCACGTCAGCCGTTGAGCGTCTCTCGCCCTTGGGGAATCGCTCGGACTGGGCCAGACACACGCCGTTCTCCCACACCATCGTCTGGCCGTCCCACGCCAGATCGGTGGTGGACTCGCCCTCGCCCGCCGCGGCGTAGACGTAGGCGGCCAGACAGCGCGACGACGCCGACCTGGCAAGCAGGCAGCGATCCTCGGCCCGCCCGATGGTGATCGGGCTGCCCGACAAGTTGGCCAGCACCGTCGCCCCCGCCAACGCGGCCTGCGCGCTCGGCGGCACGGGAACGAACATGTCCTCGCAGATCTCGACGTGCAGCACGAAACCCGGCAGATCGGTCGCGGTGAACAACAGATCCGGACCGAACGGGACGTCGGCATCACCCATCCGGATCGCGCCGCGCACGTCGTCGCCAGGGGCCATCTGGCGCCGCTCGTAGAACTCCCGGTACGTCGGCAGGTACGACTTCGGCGCGACGCCGAGCACCCGGCCGCGATGAATCACGACGGCGGTGTTGTAGATCCGGTTCGCATACCGCAGCGGTGCGCCGACCACCAGCACCGGCATCAGCTCGGTGGATGCCTCGGCGATGTCGAGCACCGCGTCCTCGACGGCGTCCAGCAGCGTGTCCTGCAGCAGGATGTCCTCGATCGAATAACCGGACAGGGTGAGCTCTGGAAAGACCGCGAGCGCGACGTTGTCGTCGTGGCAGGACCTGGCCATGCGCAGCACCGACTCGGCGTTCGCCGCGGGGTCGGCGAGGGTCGTGTGGTGGGTGCAGGCGGCCACCCGCGCGAACCCCTGGCGGTAGGCCGAAAAGAAATCCATGACTCAATGTTGCCCGAAACTGCAGCGGGGTATGCAGGTGCCCATGAGTGACACCGCGGTGCTGGTCATCGACATGCTCAACGCGTACCGGCATGAGGACGCCGAATCGCTGGTAACCAGCGTGGAAGACATCGTCGATCCGTTGGCGGGGCTGATCGCCAAGGCACGAAAACGTGACGATGTAGACATCATCTACGTCAACGACAACTACGGCGATTTTGCCGCCGATCACGACGACATCGTCGGGTCGGCACTCGAGGGCCAGCGGCCCGATTTGGTCAAACCGATCGTGCCGGACAAGGACAGCCGCTTCCTCACCAAGGTTCGGCACAGCGCCTTCTACGCCACTGCACTGGACTATCTCCTCGGCCGGCTCGGGACAAAGCGTCTGGTTCTCACCGGTCAGGTCACCGAACAGTGCGTCCTGTACACCGCACTGGACGCATACGTCCGTCACCACGCCGTCGTTGTGCCGCGCGACGCAGTCGCGCACATCGACGCGGAGCTGGCCGACGCCGCGCTGAAAATGATGGAACGCAACATGAGCGCCGAGATCGCAACGGCGGCCAACTGCCTAGATTGACGAGCTGGGTGTGCGGGAGGGCAGCGCCGACCCGATGGCGATCAGTGCTCGCGCGGCGTCCGCCGGAATCGTCACCTCGAGTCCCGTCAGGTCCTGGAACCGCAGAAGACGGTTCACGATCGTGTTGCGATGACAGAACAGGGTTTCCGCGGTTTCCTTGATCGACCCGTTCGTGCAGAACTGCAGCACAGTGTCGACCAGTCGGTCCCGATCTTGTTGCGGCAGTTCGTCGATGGCGGCGACCGCGTCGTTGCTCAATCCCGGCAGGAACGGGCCGATCCGCTCACGGACAATGCAGGGCCACACGTCGGCATCGGTCAAAAGGCCGGAGTTCAGCTCGCCGGCGTGCCGCGCGACCGACCGCGCGAGTTCGATTGCGCCAGGGATATTTTGAAGCCCGCGTCGAGTTTCGACGAATCCGCCGGGGATGTTCCCGAACGCCGAAGTCGACCTTATTCCCGAGATCCGCTCGCGCACAAAGGTGGTGCCATCGTCGAAGTCCCAGCTGATGAAATGGCGGCCGTTCTCATCGGCAGCAATCGCGCGACGGGCACGTTCCGCATCCGACACCGTCACGCAGATGACTTCGAACTCGGCGTCAGCGCGAAACCTCAAGACCGAAGCCACTTCGTTCGCAACGGCCGCGACGTCCTCACCTGCTGCCAGAAGCCGCGAGAACGCGCGGGAGATCTCCACTCGGGAATCCCGGTTGAGCGCGGCCAGCTCGTCCAGATACGCGGACTGGACTTCGCTGATGTAGCGCTCGACGGCGGTGAGCACGTCCTCGGTGTGCAGGACAAGAATGTCAGCGGGCTGATCGCCGTTCGCTCGCAACAGCCCCGACCACAACACCCGGAAATCGAGGCGCACCGCCTCGAGAAGCACTTCCCGGGCTACCCCCTGACGGGCCCGGCGCTCACCGAGCCTGGCGGGGAGGTTCTTCAAGTGAGTGGGCAACGGCATGCCACCGATCTGCAGGATCAGCATCTCGATGGTGTCGGTGGCTGCCCGGCGGAGGTCCTCCTGGGCGAGGTCGTATCCGTCGTACAAATGAGTGCTGGTGAGTCGCGCCAGAAAGTCTTCGACCAGCGTCGAGCGATCGGCGGAGAGGCGTTCCAGAAGCTTTGCCCACGTATTGGCTTCGTGAACAGTCGACATGGCTTCAGCCTAGCTATCGCTCATGAAAGACGATGGCTGCCCTGTGCATTTGCACAGCCGACCCAGCAAAACGTGTGCAAATGCCGATTGTGACGCACGGCCCATCTCGCGAAAATTGTGGCAAGCCGCATAGCCCGCTGCTCACGCGATCAGCTTGATCCCTACCCCTATGGAGTAACCGATATGACCACCCAAACCGACGGAGCGCCCGACGTGCGTTCCGGCCGCCTCGATCGGGCCAAGATGAGGAAGATCGCGTTCGCGAGCGTGATCGGCACGACCGTCGAGTGGTACGACCTTTTCCTCTTCGCGACGGCGTCCGCGCTGGTCTTCGACAAGGTCTTCTTTCCCAACCTCAGTCCTGCGGTCGGCACGATCTTGTCTTTCCTCACCTTTGCCGCGGCGTACCTCGCCCGCATCATCGGTGCGGTGCTTTTCGGCCACTTCGGCGATCGGCTCGGCCGTAAATCGATGCTGCTCGTTTCGCTGATCACGATGGGCGTGGCGACCTTCGCAATCGGCCTTCTGCCCTCATTCGCGACCATCGGCGTCGCCGCGCCGTTCATCCTGCTCTTCTTGCGCGTCACCCAGGGCCTCGCTCTCGGCGGTGAATGGGGCGGGGCGGTGCTGATGACGGTCGAACACGCGCCGGCTCGCAAGCGCGGCTGGTACGGCTCGATGGTGCAGGTCGGCGTACCCGCAGGAACACTGATCGCCAATCTCGCATTCCTCATCGTCACCGCCGCCGTCTCCGAGGAGGCCCTTGTGACTTGGGGCTGGCGGATCCCGTTCCTTGCCTCGGCGTTACTCGTCGCCGTCGGTATCTACATTCGCCTCAACCTCGAAGAGACCCCGAGCTTTCAGCAGGTGCGCGAGATCGGCGCCAAGGCCAAGCTGCCGTTTGCCTATCTGATGCGGCGCTATTGGAAGCAGGTCCTGCTGGGCGGCATCGCGACGCTGTCGACAGGTTCGACGTTCACCCTGCTCGTCGCGTCGGGCGTGAACTACGGCACCAAAGAACTGGCGCACTCCAAGAGCCTGATGCTGTGGGCGGTGCTCGTCGCCTGCGTCGTGGCGCTCTTCGCGATCCCGTTCTTCGGGCGCCTCTCCGACCGGGTCGGCAGGAAAAAGGTGATCGCCGGCGGCATCATCGCCGAGGCCGTGCTGGCCGTACCGTTCTTCTGGCTTCTTGACACCGGCTCCGTAACGCTCGTCTTCGTCGCATATGCCGCCATGATGACCGCGTTCTCGGCGAACTACGGTCCGATCGCGACGTTCCTTGCCGAACTCTTCGGATCCAAGATTCGCTACTCGGGACTGTCGGTGGCCTACATGCTCTCGGGCCTGCTTGGCTCCGCGCTCACCCCTGCGGTGACGGTCGCGCTGTTCGAGGCGACCGGGCAGAGCTCCTCGATCGGCTGGTACGTCGCGGGCGCTGCGCTGGTGTCACTCGTCGCCCTGCTGCTGCTCACCGAGGGCCGCCTGATGAACATCGACCGCGTCGACGTCGCCAACGAGCCCGCCGAGGCGGCGGTCGCCCGATGACGATCCGGAGGGTGCGGACGGTCGACGGTCTCCGTGAACCGGTCGGAGCGTTCTCGCAGGCGGTCGTCGCCGACGGGTTCGTGTACACCTCAGGCCAGCTCCCGGTTCGCGCCGACGGCAGTGTCCCTGCAGACTTCGAGTCACAACTCGAAGCGACGCTCGGTACCCTGCGCGCCCTCCTTGAGTCCGTGGGAAGCGGCCTCGATCAGGTCGTGAAGGTCAACGGGTACCTCACCGACCGCGATCAACTGGATCCGTACAACCGCATCTACTCCGCCTGGTTCGGCGAGCACCTACCCGCTCGCACCACGGTGTGTGTGGAGCTGTGGGACGTCGCGCTGGAAATCGACTGTGTCGCACTGGTAAAGGAGAAGTCGGATGACTGAGCACGACGAGCGCCGTCCTCGCCCTCCAATCACCAACGACCTGAATCGATTCGCCCATGTCTCTCGACACAACCACTGATCCCGTGGCCCCCGCGTCTCATGGCGCCGAGGTCCGAACCCGCTCGGCAGGGCATCTGCTCGTCGCCCAACTCGAGCGGGAAGGCGTGACCCGGGTCTACGGAGTTCCCGGTGAGTCCTACCTCGATGTGCTGGACGGCCTTTACGGCTCGTCGATCACCACCGTGGTGGCCCGTCACGAGGGCGGCGCTGCGTTCATGGCCGTCGCTGAGGGCCGGCTGACCGGGCGGCCCGGTGTCGCGATGGTGACGCGGGGACCTGGCGCCGCCAACGCCTTCATCGCCGTCCACACGGCTTGGCAGGACGCTACGCCGATGATTCTTTTCGTCGGACTCATCGCCGTTCCCGACCGCGGCAGGGAGGCCTTCCAGGAGTTCAACCTTGTCGGCTGGTTCGGCAGCACCGCCAAACACGTGGTTACCCTTGACGATCCGGTCTCCGCGGCGCGGGTGGTCGCCGATGCGGTCCGGATCGCGACGAGCGGACGACCAGGGCCAGTGGTGATCGGGCTGCCGGAGGACATCATCCGGCGCTCGGCGGACGACGCCGACGTCATCGACCCCGCGGCGGTCGTGCGCGCCGAAGCGGGAACCGCCGCGATTGCCGAGCTCGGCCGGCGGCTGTGCCGCAGTGAGCGTCCGATCATCGTCGTCGGTGGTGAGGATTGGCCAGCTGAGGCAGGACGCGATCTCGCCGACTGGGCCGCCCGGCACCGGATTCCGGTGGCCTCCGACTTTCGCGCCTACGACGCGGTGCCGCACGGAAGCCCCGGCTCATACGTCGGCTCACTCGGCTACGGCCGAAGTGACGCGCTCGCACGATTATTCGACGAGTCAGATCTCGTCGTGTTCGTCGGGGCCGCGCGCACCGACGTGCTCAGCGACGGCTACACATTGGCGCAGAATGCTGAGACCGTGGTCGCACTGGCCGGCGAACCTTTCGGTCACTCCGGTCGTCTCGACCAGTTCATCGCCACCGACCCGGCCGGCCTCGTGCGTCACCTGCCCGCCGAGTTCGGGCGAACGTATGACGCTGCGAGGTACGCCGCGGCCCGCGATGCGTTCGTGCGCTACTCGACGCCGTCGGCAGACGGGCTCGCGAACGACGGGCCGTACGTCGACCTGACCGCGGTCATGGCGGTGCTGCGCGAGGAGTTGACCGAAGACGCGATCCTCACCTTCGGTGCCGGCAATCACGCCATCTGGCCGGCGCGGTATCTCGAACACCGCAGGCCGGCAACGCTTGTCGCCCCGCGCAACGGCGCCATGGGCATGGGTATCCCCGCGGCGGTCGCAGCGTCGCTGGTGTTCCCAGGACGTGAGGTTGTGTCGATAGCCGGCGACGGTTGTTTCCTGATGAACGGCCAAGAGATCGCAACCGCCGTCGGTTACCGCGCGCCACTGATCGCGGTCGTCGTCGACAACGGGGTCTACGCGACGATTCGCGAACACCAGGAGGCGAACTATCCCGGCCGTCCGTCCGGCACGCACCTGACCAATCCAGACTTCGCCGCATTCGCCAGATCTTTCGGCGCATATGGCGAGACCGTCGAGCACGCGCGCGACTTTCGCGACGCGTACCGACGGGCACGAGCCAGCGCCCTGCCCGCCGTACTGCACCTCCGCCAAGATCCCGCCGTCCGCGCACCCGCGACCGATTCCTGACCACCTCAAGGACTACACATGACTTCCGAAACAATCTCGTCCGGTACCGCCGTCACGCCCGAGCAGGCCGCCGCGTTCCTGCGCGACTTCGCGACGATGAGCGAATTCGGTGCCACGCCTACCGGTGGCGTCGACCGCCAGGCCGCCGGTGAGGCCGACATCGAGCAGCGCCGCTGGTTCGCCGAACTTCTTACCGCCCATGGGCTTCGAGTGCAATATGACCGAATCGGCAATCAGTTCGGCCTTCTGGACCTGAACCCCGGCGCCCCGTACGTGGTGGTCGGTTCGCACATGGACTCCCAACCGACCGCGGGGAAGTACGACGGCGCGTACGGAGTGCTTGCCGCCGCACACGCCGCGTTCGTCCTGTCCAAGGAGTGGCCCGAAAGCGGTAAGCGCCCGCAATACAACGTCGCGGTGGTGAACTGGTTCAACGAAGAGGGGTCACGCTTCGTGCCATCGATGATGGGCAGCAGCGTGTACACCGGAGTGCTAGAGCCCGAAACCGCGCTGGCCGTGACCGACAAGGACGGGGTGTCGGTGGCCGAGGCGCTGGCCCCGACCGGATTCATCGACGACAGCGACGGTCCGCGAGCGGCGTTCTGCGCCGAGATCCACATCGAACAGGGCCGCCTGCTCGAGAACGCCGGCACCGCGATCGGTCTCGTTACCGCCAGTTGGGCGGCGAAAAAGTACGTGGTCACCGTCGAGGGCGACCAGGCGCATTCCGGCGCGACGGTGATGGAAGACCGGCGCGACGCGCTCTACGGCGCGGCGTTGCTCGTCGTCTTCGCACGCGAACTCGCCGACCGGTTCCCAGGCGTCCTGCACACCGCGGTCGGTCAACTCGACGTCTACCCCAACTCCCCTGTGGTGGTTGCCTCGAGTACGCGCCTACTTCTGGACTTGCGCTGCGCAGACGAACACGTCCTCGCCGAGGCGAACCGACTGCTGCGTGACCGCTTCGCCGAGATCGAAAGGATCGCTAAGGTGACCATTCACCAGACCCTTTCCCATGAGTGGGGCGTCAATCCCTACCAGCCGGAGGGCGTCGAACTCGCGCGTTCCTCCGCGGAGCGGCTCGGATACTCCCACGACGAGATCCTGACGGTCGCCGGCCACGACTCGACCAACATGAAGAAGATCGTGCCGACCGTCATGCTGTTCGTTCCGTCGGTGGAGGGGGTCTCTCACAACGAGCGCGAGCACACCCTCGACGCGAACATGCTCGCCGGCCTCGACGTACTGACCGACGTGGTGCGGCGCCTCGCTCACGGCGAACTCGCGCGGGGTTCCTGAAGCCACTTGGCCTCGTGTTGGCCTGCAGTTCGCCCACCCGCACCACGCCCGATCCTGCGATTTTCCCTGCGGGGCGCATCGTCGTGTCACGTCCCCTTAGCGCCATGATCCCCTGGAGGAAATCGTGAACAAGCTTGCCGTTCAACGTCAGTCGCGACCGTTGCTGCCCGAGCTCGCTGAACTCTTCAACGGGCTGCCGACGTTCGCGAGCCTCCGGCCGTTGTTCGACGCCAGCCTGATCCGGGTTGAGGAAGAGACCAAGGACGGGATCTACGAACTGCGCGCCGAACTGCCGGGCGTTGATCCGATCGAGGACGTCGAGATCACGGTGCTGGACGGCCAGCTGACGATCAAGGCCGACCGAAGCCAGACCAGCGACTCGGATGGGCGCTCTGAATTCTCGTACGGATCGTTCGAGCGGACGGTGACGCTGCCTGCGGGTGCCGACGAAGACGAGATCCACGCCATCTACGACAGGGGCATCCTGACGATCTCGGTGCCGCTCGGTGACGACGAGCCCGCCGAAAAGCACATCGAGATCATCGAGACCGTGCTGCTCGAAGACGACGACGATGATGACGACGACGACTCGGACGACGACGAGGACTCGGACGACGAGGTAGAGGCCGAGGAGGCCCACGACCAGAATGAGTCGTCGGAGGCCCCCGTACCCTCGTAGTTATGGAAGCACCTGAACTCGTCGCCCTGCTGCACGGGCGGCGCGTCGCGGTGCTCACCGGCGCGGGGATGTCCACGGATTCGGGGATTCCCGACTACCGCGGGCCCGACTCTCCGCCCAGCAATCCGATGACCATCCGTCAGTTCACGTCCGACGCGGTGTTCCGGCAGCGGTACTGGGCGCGCAACCACGTCGGCTGGCGGCACATGGACGACACACTGCCCAACGCCGGCCATCGGGCCCTCGCGGCGCTCGAGCACGCCGGTGTGGTCACCGGGGTGATCACGCAGAACGTCGACCTGCTGCACACCAAGGCGGGCAGCCAGTCGGTGATCAACCTGCACGGCACCTACGCGCAGGTGGTCTGCCTGGACTGCGGGCATTCGATGTCGCGCGCCGTACTGGCCGACCAGCTCGAAGCCGCGAACCCCGGTTTCGCCGAACGCGCGGAGTCCGTCGGGGGGATCGCGGTAGCCCCTGACGCGGACGCTGTCGTCGGCGACACAACGATGTTTCGGATCATCGACTGTCAGATTTGCGGCGGCATGCTCAAACCCGACATCGTCTACTTCGGCGAGAGCGTGCCGAAGGACCGTGTACAGCAAGCCTATTCGCTGGTCGATCAGGCTGAAGTGCTGCTGGTGGCCGGCTCGTCGCTTACGGTTTTCTCGGGGTTTCGGTTCGTCAAGCACGCGGCCGCACTGGGCATTCCGGTGGCAATCATCAACCGTGGCAACACTCGTGGCGACGACCTCGCGACGGTGAAAGTCGACGCGGGCTGCTCACCGATGCTGGCCCTGTTGGCCGATGAACTGCCCTCCGTGATTTGGGCTTAGACGGCGACCAGATCGTCGGCATGCACGGCGGGGCGGCGCATTTCGGCCGGCAGGTCCGATGTCGAGCGGCCCAGCATGTTCGCCAGTTCGGCGTGGTCGTAAGCGACAACGCCGCGAGCCACCATCGTTGCGTCCTGGGCACGCAACTCGACGACGTCACCGCCGTAGAACCGGCCAGACAGCGCGGTGATGCCCGCGGGCAGTAGCGAACGTCGTTGCCGCACAACCGCGCGCACCGCGCCGTCGTCGAGTATCAACGCGCCCGATACCTCTGCGGCGTAGCGGACCCAGAACTTGCGCGCCGACATGCGTTCGGGCCGTGGCGCAAACACGGTCCCCACCGACGCATCGGCCAGCGCGGTCGCCGCATCCGAGGCCGCGGCGAGCAGCACAGGAACGCCTGCGTCGGCGGCCAGCAGCGCCGACGACAGCTTGGACGCCATCCCGCCGGTGCCGAGGTGGCTGCCGCGGCCCGCGACCACGCCGTCCAGATCCGATGGCCCGTCGACCTCGGGAATGAAGCACGCGTTGCCTTTTCGAGGGTCCGAGTCGTACAGCCCGTCGATATCGGACAGCAGCACCAGCGCGTCGGCGCCAACCAAATGGGCCACCAACGCGGATAACCGGTCGTTGTCGCCGAACCGGATCTCGTTGGTGGCCACGGTGTCGTTCTCGTTGACGATCGCCACCGCGTGCAACGCGCGCAGCCGGTCCAGCGTGCGCTGTGCATTGGTGTGCTGCACGCGCATCGAGATGTCGTGCGCCGTCAACAGCACCTGGCCGACCGTCCGGCTGTAGCGTGCGAACGCGGTACTCCACGAGTTGACCAGCGCCACCTGGCCGACGCTGGCCGCGGCCTGCTTGGTGGCCAGGTCGGCGGGCCGCTTGGTCAGTTTGAGCGGTTCCATCCCCGCGGCGATCGCACCCGACGACACGATCACCACGTCCGAGCCCGCCTTCATCCGGCCTTCGATCGCCTCGGCGAGCACCGCGAGCCTGCTGGTGTCGAATACCCCGGACGGCGTGGTCAGCGCGGTCGTGCCGACCTTCACGACCACACTGCGGGCGGTGCGAATGGCGTCACGATGCAGGCTCATTACTCCTCGGACTCCTCGCCCTTGCGGCGCCGCTCACGACGGGCGGCTTTGCGATCCGCGGCCCCGACCCGATCCGTCTGCTCGAGCCGCACATCGGTACCGCGGCCTGACAGCAGCGTGTCGACGCCTGCCGGTGTCTGCGGCTCCCAGTCAAAGGTCATGTCCCCGATGGTCACTGCGCAGCCGGGCTTCGCGCCGAGGCGCAGCAGTTCGTCTTCGACGCCGAGACGGGCCAGCCGATCACCGAGATAGCCGACGGCCTCGTCGTTGTCGAAATCGGTTTGGACGATCCACCGTTCGGGTCGCGTGCCGCGAACGACGAATCCGCCCTGGCCATCGGAGCTGACGGTGAAGCCGCTCTCGTTCACCGGGATGGGGCGGATGACCGGGCGGCGCGGCACGACCTCGGGCTGTGCCGCACGATACGCCGAAACCATGTCCCACAGCGCGAACGTCAACGGCCGCAACCCTTCACGCGAAACCGCTGACACCTCGTGTGTGGGCCAGCCGAACCTCCTGGCGATCTCCTCGCGGACGAAATCGGCCAGCTCACGCGCATCGGGCACGTCGATCTTGTTCAGCACCACCGCGCGGGGCCGTTCGGCCAGGTCGCCCAACGTCGAATCGCCTTGCAGCGTCGGCGTATAGGCGGCCAGCTCGGCTTCCAGCGCCTCGATGTCAGAGACCGGGTCCCGGCCGGGCTCGAGAGTCGCGCAGTCGACGACATGTACCAGCACCGCGCATCGCTCGATGTGGCGAAGGAAGTCCAGGCCAAGACCGCGGCCTTCGGATGCGCCGGGAATGAGGCCGGGGACGTCGGCGACGGTGAAGGTGTGCTCCCCCGCCGACACCACCCCCAGATTGGGCACCAACGTCGTGAACGGATAGTCGGCGATCTTCGGCTTGGCCGCCGAGATGGCCGACACCAGCGACGACTTACCTGCCGAAGGGAACCCGACCAGGCCGATGTCGGCGACGGTCTTGAGTTCCAGAGTGAGGTCGCGGACCTCGCCCTTTTCACCGAGAAGCGCGAATCCGGGCGCCCTGCGGGCCCGCGAAGCCAGCGCCGCGTTGCCGAGTCCGCCTCGGCCGCCCGCGGCCGCTTCGAAGCGGGTGCCCGCCCCGACCAAATCGGCGAGCATCCGGCCCTTCTCGTCGAGCACGACAGTGCCGTCGGGAACCCTGACCTCGAGGTCGGAGCCTGCCGCGCCGTCACGGTTGGAGCCCGCGCCCTGCTTGCCCGACGGGGCGTCGATATGAGGATGGAAATGGAGGTCCAGCAGTGTGTGCACCTGCGGGTCGACGACGAGCACGATGCTGCCGCCGCGCCCGCCGTTGCCGCCGTCGGGACCGCCGAGTGGTTTGAACTTCTCGCGGTGCACCGAGGCGCAGCCTCTACCGCCGTTGCCCGCCCGCGCGTGAATGACGACGCGGTCTACGAAGCGCGGCATCGGGGTTCCTTTCCTCGCCGAAATGAACGTTTGGGCGCAAAAGTGCGAGAGCGTAGCGCCAAAACGTCGATCTCGACGGCGGAACTAGGCCTCCGACGGAGCCGACGGTCGCACGACGTTGACGGTCTTGCGACCACGCTTGGTGCCGAACTCGACGGCGCCGGGGGCCGTCGCGAACAGCGTGTCGTCGCCGCCACGTCCGACGTTCACGCCGGGGTGGAAGTGGGTGCCGCGCTGGCGGACGAGGATCTCGCCGGCCTTGACGACCTGGCCGCCGAATCGCTTGACGCCAAGCCGCTGGGCGTTGGAGTCGCGACCGTTACGTGAGCTGGAAGCGCCCTTCTTGTGTGCCATGTGAACGCCTCCTACTTGATGCCGGTGACTTTGAGGACCGTCAGCTGCTGACGATGGCCCTGCCGCTTGTGGTAGCCGGTCTTGTTCTTGAACTTGTGGATGCGGATCTTGGGACCCTTGGTGTGCTCGAGCACCTCGCCGGTGACAGCGACCTTCTCCAGGTCTTTCGCTGCGCTGGTGACCGTTGCGCCGTCGACGACGAGGGCGACCGGCAACGAGACGTTGGAGCCGGGCTCAGTGTCGAGCTTCTCGACCTTGACCACGTCTCCGACGGCGACCTTGTACTGCTTGCCGCCCGTCTTGACGATTGCGTATGTCGCCATCGTGCTACTCAACTCCTACGTCGTGCTGTTGACAGCGCGCTACTCGCGGCTGCGCATGTCTGGGTTTCCGAGGTCTTCGATTGTCGCCGACCGTGGCCTGGCGACAACCGCTCAAGGGTACTTGAGGCGTGCCGCGAGGGTCAAATCACCGCAGGTCACGCGTTGTGCACGGTGCGACGGGCCGGATACCACTGGTCACCGGCGGGCTCACCTGCCAGGTTCCAGCTCCACGACACCGTTGGCGTGATGCGGCTGTACAGCCCGGGTCCGACCATGCCGACCCGTTCGACCGGCGGATGAGCGAGCCCATAAACCCGCAGTGCACGGGCCACAAAAGGCTCCATCGACTGCAGGTCGTCGACCACCAGCGACACCTTGGCGCCGCCCGAACCGATGTTGCGGAACTTGCGGGTCCTGGCGACTTCGGCGCCGACCCCGCCCACCCAGATGTTGGAGTCGTCGTCGACTTCGAACGAAACGGGAACGACGTCGGGTTGGCCGAAGCGGTCAACGGTGGCCAGTCGGGCGATGGGTTGAGAGCGCAGGTAGGCCACTTCCTCATCGCTGAAGGCCATTAATCAGCTCCCGTGCACCGGTGGTCCCGCCGGACGCGCGGCCGCGCGCCTACGGTGCCGCCCGCCAGGGGCGGCTACCGGTGCAGACTCCTCGTCGTCCTCGAAGTCATCGTCGTCGTCTGAGTCTTCGTCATCGGAGTCTTCGTCGTCTTCGTCGGAGTCGACGTCCTCGTCATCATCGTCTTCGTCCTCGTCGGAGTCCTCGGAGTCCTCGCCGTTGATGACCTCGATGTCGTCGTCCTCGTCGTCCTCTTCATCGGCGTCAAGGTCGATCTCATCTTCGTCCGAGTCCTCCTCATCGGACTCGTCGTCATCGGTCTCGTCCTCGTCCGACTCGTCGAAGTCCTCGTCCTCGAGTTCTTCGTCGGCGCCCTCGACAACGGCCTCGCGGATGGTGTCTGGATCGAGTTCGGCGACGTCCTCGGCGGGCATGTCGCCCTCTTCGCCGTCCTCGCCTTCGTGGCGCCCGTTTGCCGCGGCCATCGCCTTGAACATCGGATGCTCGCCGACGTGATGCGTCGGCACCTTGGCGACAGGGACTTCTTCCTCGGGCTTGGCGCCGCGCTTACCGCGCTTGCCGCGACGGCCGCCGGACTCGGACTTGCGGGCCGTCGCTGCAATGGTGTCGACGGGATCGCCGTGCAACAGGATCCCGCGCCCCGCGCAGTGCGGGCATTGCGTCGAGAACGCCTCGATCAGACCCGTGCCCAGCCGCTTTCTGGTCAGCTGCACCAACCCGAGCGACGTCACCTCGGACACCTGATGGCGGGTCCGGTCGCGGGCCAGCGCCTCGGTCAGGCGACGCAGCACCAGGTCGCGGTTGGACTCGAGCACCATGTCGATGAAGTCGATGACGACGATGCCGCCGATGTCGCGCAGCCGCAGTTGGCGCACGATCTCCTCGGCCGCCTCGAGGTTGTTGCGGGTGACGGTCTGTTCCAGGTTGCCGCCCGAGCCGGTGAACTTGCCGGTGTTGACGTCCACGACGGTCATCGCCTCGGTGCGGTCGATCACCAGCGTGCCGCCTGACGGCAGCCACACCTTGCGGTCCAAGGCCTTGGTCAGCTGCTCGTCGATGCGATGCACGGCGAACACGTCCGGCGCGTCGGGGTTGCCCGGTTCGTACTTCGTCATCCGCGGAACCAGCTCGGGTGCAACGGAATTCACGTACTCGTTGATGGTGTTCCAGGCATCCTCACCCGAGACGATCAGTCCGGAGAAGTCCTCGTTGAACAGGTCGCGGATGACCTTGACCAGCACGTCGGGTTCTTCGTAGAGAGCCACGGCCGCCCCCGCGGCCTTCGCCTTGGTCTCGGTGGCCTTGGTCTCGATCAAACCCCAGCGTTCCTGCAGCCGGTTGACGTCGGTGCGGATGTCCTCTTCCTTGACACCCTCGGACGCGGTGCGAATGATCACGCCGGCGTCGGCGGGCACCACTTCGCGCAGGATCTCCTTGAGCCGCTGCCGCTCGGTGTCCGGCAGCTTGCGGCTGATACCGGTCGACGATGCGCCGGGAACATAGACCAAATAACGACCGGCCAGCGACACCTGGGTGGTGAGCCGGGCGCCCTTGTGCCCGACCGGATCCTTGCTGACCTGCACGACGACATAGTCGCCGGGCTTGAGGGCCTGCTCGATCTTGCGCTGGGCTCCGCCGAGGCCGGCGGCCTCCCAGTTCACCTCGCCGGCGTACAGCACACCGTTGCGGCCACGGCCGATGTCAACGAACGCCGCCTCCATGGACGGCAGCACGTTCTGCACGATGCCGAGGTAGATGTTGCCGACCAGCGAGGCTGAGGCTGCCGACGTAACAAAGTGCTCGACGACCACGCCGTCTTCCATCACGGCGATCTGGGTGTATCGCGCGCCTTCGTGCGGCGGCTCGGTGCGCACCTTGTCGCGCACGATCATCGTCCGCTCGACGGCCTCACGCCTGGCCAGAAACTCCGCTTCGCTCAGGATGGGCGGACGGCGCCTGCCGGCATCGCGGCCATCGCGACGACGTTGCCGCTTGGCTTCGAGGCGCGTCGAGCCGCTGATGCCCTGAATCTCGCCGTTGTCTTGATCCCTTGCGGACTTGTCCTTCGACTTGCCGGACCGCGGCGCCCGCTCGTGCACCACGGTATTCGGCGGATCGTCAGGGGCGGTGCCATTTTCGTTGTCGTCGCCCGAGGCGGACTTGCGGCGACGGCGACGGCGGCGACGGCGGTTGGCGCCGCTGCCGTCCTCGTCGCCGGAGTCGTCGTCGGACTCATCGGACTCGTCAGCGGAATCCCGCTCGCTGCTGGATTCGTCGGCCTGCCCGTCGGAGTCGCCGTCCTGGTCGTCACCGTTCTGCTCGCCACGCCCCCGGCCACGCCCGCGGCGCCCGCGGCGACGGCGCCTGCCGGGACGCTCGGACTGATCATCGTCGGAGTCCGCGCCGTCGTCGTCGGTGTCGGTATCGGTGTCTTCGTCGTCCTCGTCGTCGTCGCTGACGGGCCGTTGGTACTCGATCGGCTGCGGCGCTACGAAGAGCGGCAGGTAGTCGGCTGGCGGCGGGTTCGCGCTCGGCGTCTCGAGGATCAGTCGCGATTCCGGCTCATCGCCATCGGCAGAATCCTCGGCGGCATCCTCGACGGCCGGCTCGTCACCGGCAGGCTCGTCGGTGACACTCTCGGGGCCGGCGGGTTCCTCGGCGCCGGCGGCCAGCGCTTCACGCACGCGCTCGGCTTCGACGTTGTCGACGCTGGAGTGCGCGCTGCGGGGGCGACCATCGAACGCGGCCAGTGCATCGAGCACGCGCTTGCTGGTGGTGCCGAGCACCCTCGCCAGCGAGTGCACCCTCAGCTTCTCAGGCTGGGGTTCTCCGCCGCTGGCGGGCGCGTCCTCGTCGCGTTGGCTCTCTGTGGAAAGGTCTTGGGTAGGGGCATCGTCGGCCACGTAGTCTCCTCTAAGCCCCCGGGCGCGTCAGGTTTAGACGCGGCCACGCGAGGACTTCCGCTATGGACCCGGGCCAGGTGCACCCGAGCTTGTTATGGTCTCGCCCCGAGCGGCCCATGTGCGGAACCATCTCGGTGCCTATTGCGAATGATGGCTGGACGGTCGGCGCCGCATCGTGGGTGACGATGGTCGCGCACGTCTAAGTCTTCATCCGGGTGTCCGACCCTGGTTTACGGCCGGCTACCCGAAGTCAGTATCCCACATCACGGGCCGCATCCCGACGAGGCGGCGCGAGCTGGCTAAAGGCCGGGGAACCAGAGCTCGATCTCGCGGGCGGCCGACTCGGGCGAATCGGAGCCGTGCACGAGGTTGTCCTGAGTGATAAGTGCCAGGTCACCGCGGATTGTGCCGGGCACGGCCTTCTCGACGGGATCCGTCCCTCCGGCGATCTGGCGGAACGCGGCAACGGCGCGCGGGCCCTGGACAATGGCCGCCACGACGGGCCCCGAGGTGATGAATTCGAGCAGGGACCCGAAGAACGGCTTGTCCTCATGTTCGGCGTAGTGCCTGCGGGCCAGGTCGTCACTGACGTCTTTGAGTTCCAGCGCCGCGAACGTCAGGCCCTTGCTTTCGATTCGGCTGAGGATCTCCCCGACCAGTCGTCGTTCGACGCCGTCGGGCTTGATCAACACGAGGGTTCGCTCAGTCGGCTCAGTCACGGAGGTCAGCCTAATCGGACTGCGGCTGCTGCCCAGGAAGGAGTCCGCGTTTCTGCCTGCGCAGCACCTCGGCGCGCAGGTAGGCGATGAGTCCCCACACGGCGAGGAAGACTCCGCCGATGAATCCGACCGCGCCGTCCACGACGAAGCCGGCGATCAGCACGAACTGCATCGCCAGGTTCACCCAGATCGCCCACGGCCTGCCCTGCACACCCGCCAGCAGCAACAGCACGACGGCGAACCCGATCAGAAAGCCGCCGCGAAATGCGGTGAGGCCGCCGTCGGCGCGCGCGACCACCGGCAGCGCGAGCAGGACCACGATGGCTTCAAGGATCAGGGTGCCTGCCATGACCCCCCGGAAGCTCTTCCATGGGTCGGGAGGCGGCGGCTGCTCGGTCACTCGGGATCCCTTGCGAACAGCGTCCGCGCCGCGCCCGCAGTGACAACCGAGCCGGTGATCACAATCCCGCTGCCGCCGTAGCTTTCTCCCTCATCGCCCTCCACGAGCGCGGTGGCCATCTCGATGGCATCGGGCAGGGTGGCCGCGGTGATCACCCGCTCGGGAGCGAATCGCTCCTCGGCGCGCAGTGCGAGCGCGTCCACGTCGAGCGCGCGCGGAGAACCGTTGTGGGTCACCACGATCTGGTCGAATGCCGGTTCGAGTGCGGCCAGGATTCCGTCGACGTCCTTGTCGGCCATGACCGACACGACGCCGATGAGCGTACGGAAGTCGAACTCCTCGGCCAGTGCGTGTGCCAGCGCGGCGGCACCCGCCGGATTGTGCGCGGCGTCGATGAACACCGTTGGCGCCGTTCGCATTCGTTCCAGCCGGCCGGGGCTTGTCGCGGCGGCGAATCCTGCGCGCACCGTTTCAATGTCGAGCTGACGATCCGCGCCGGCGCCGAAGAAGGCCTCCACCGCCGCCAGCGCGACCACGGCGTTGTGCGCCTGATGCTCGCCATGTAGGGGTAGGAAGATCTCGGAGTACAGGCCGCCGAGGCCCTGCAGTTCCAACAGCTGACCGCCGACGGCGACCTGGCGGCCGAGCACGGCGAACTCGGAGTCTTCGCGCGCCACCGCGGCATCGGCGCGAACCGTCTGCGCCAGAAGCACTTCCATTGCCTCGGGTACCTGACGCGCGATCACCGTGACGGTATCGGTAGGCACCAGGTCGTCATCCTGTTTGGTGATGATGCCCGCCTTTTCGGCGGCGATCTCGGCGATCGTGTCGCCGAGATACTCGGCATGGTCCACGCCGATCGGGGTGATCACGGCGACGGGTGCGTTGACGACATTGGTGGCGTCCCATCGACCGCCGAGCCCGACCTCGACGACCGCCACGTCGACGGGGGCGTCGGCGAACGCGGCGAACGCCATTGCGGTGACCACTTCGAACTTGCTCATCGCGGGGCCACCCGCTTCTTCCGACTGCTGGTCGACGAGCTGCACGAACGGCTCGATCTCTTGGTACGTCTCCACGTACCGCGCAGGACTGATCGGCCTGCCGTCGATCGAGATGCGCTCCACCGCGGACTGCAGGTGCGGGCTGGTGGTGCGTCCGGTACGACGGCTGAAGGCGGTCATCAGCGCATCGACCATGCGCGCCACCGACGTCTTGCCGTTGGTGCCCGCGATGTGAATCGACGGGTAGCCGAGCTGGGGCGAGCCGAGCATCTCCATCAGCGCGGAGATGCGGGCGGTGCTCGGCTCGAGCTTGGTTTCCGGCCAGCGTTGGTCGAGCAGATGCTCGACCTGAAGCAGCGATGCGATCTCGTCCGGGGTGGGGACGGGCTCCGTCATGTGAGGCTGGCCAACCTCGCCGAGATCCGGTCGACCTCTTCGCGGGCCAGTTGCTGGCGGATGCGGATCTTGTCGACCACGTCCGCGGGCGCCTTGGCAAGGAAGGCGTCGTTACCGAGCTTGCCTGTGGTGCTGGTCAATTCCTTTTGCGCCGTCGCGAGATCCTTGTCCAGCCTGCGCCGCTCTGCCGCGACGTCGACCGTGCCCGACGTGTCGAGTTCGACCACCACCGTGCCGCGCGACAGCCGCACTTCGACCGCAGCCGACGGGTTGAAGCCGTCGGCCGCCCCGGTCAGCCACGCCAACGAGGTGACCGCAGGGAGCTGCTGCTGTATGTCGGCGGTCTCGACGCCGGACAGCCGCGCAGGAACCTTCTGGCGGTCGTTGAGGCCCTGATCGCTACGGAACCTGCGCACCTCGGTGATCAGCTTCTGCATATCGGCGACGCGTTGCGCCGCAATCGAATCCAGTGCATAGCCCGAGGCCGCAGGCCAGTCGGCGATGACCAGCGACTCACCACCGGTCAGTTGTTTCCACAGCACCTCGGTGACGAATGGCATGACCGGGTGTAGCAGCTTGAGCAGCGTGTCCAGGACAGCAGCAAGAACTGCGGTGGTATGCGAAATACCTTCTGCAAGTTGCACTTTAGCGAGCTCGAGGTACCAGTCGCAGAACTCGTCCCATGCGAAGTGGTACAGCGATTCGCATGCGCGGCTGAACTCGTAGCTGTCCAACGCCGAATCCACCTCGGCGCGAACCTCTTCCATCCGCCCCAGAATCCAGCGATCGGCATCGGTCAGCTCGGCGACATCGGGCAGTGGCGCCGGGCTGGTGCCGTTCATCAGCGCGAACCGGGTGGCGTTGAACAGTTTGGTGGCGAAGTTGCGCGAGGCGCGGGCGTGGTCCTCACCGATGGACAGGTCACCGCCTGGGCTGGCGCCGCGGGCCAGGGTGAACCGCAGTGCGTCCGCACCGAAGGCCTCGACCCAGTCCAGCGGATCGATCCCGTTGCCGCGCGACTTGCTCATCTTGCGACCGAACTCGTCGCGGATCAGCCCGTGCAGGAACACGTTTCGGAACGGCACCGGAGCAGCACGTTGGCCGTCGATGGTGATCGCGGGATCGTCGGCGACGAACGTGCCGAACATCATCATGCGTGCGACCCAGAAGAACAGGATGTCGTAGCCGGTGACCAGGACCGAGGTCGGATAGAACTTGGTCAGGTCGGGCGAGCGGTCGGGCCAGCCGAGGGTGGAGAACGGCCACAATGCCGAGGAGAACCACGTGTCCAGCACGTCAGGGTCCTGCTCCCAGCCGTCCGGCGGGCTTTCGTCCGGGCCGACGCACACCGTCTCACCGTTGGGGCCGTGCCAGATCGGGATGCGATGGCCCCACCACAGCTGGCGGGAAATGCACCAGTCATGCATGTTGTCGACCCAGGCGAACCAGCGGGGCTCCAGGCTGGGCGGGTGAATCAGGGTGTCGCCGTTACGAACCGCGTCGCCGGCATGTTTGGCCAGCGACTCGACCTTGACCCACCACTGCAGCGAAAGCCGCGGCTCGATGACCTCACCGCTGCGCTCGGAGTGTCCGACGCTGTGCAGGTACGGCCGCTTCTCGGCGACGATGCGCCCCTGCTCGGCCAGCGCCTCGCGCACCTTGACGCGGGCTTCGAATCGGTCGAGGCCGTCGAAAACCGTTCCGGTATCGGTGATCCGGGCCTTGGTGTCCAGCATCGTCGGCATCGGCAGGCTGTGCCGAAGCCCGATCTCGAAGTCGTTCGGGTCGTGGGCGGGGGTGACTTTGACCGCGCCGGTGCCGAATTCGGGGTCGACGTGCGCGTCGGCGACAATGACGATCTCCCGGTCCAGGAACGGGTGAGGCAAGGTCTTGCCGACCAAGTGTCGGTAGCGCTCGTCGTCGGGATGCACCGCGATCGCGGTGTCACCGAGCATCGTCTCCAGGCGGGTGGTGGCCACCACGATGTGCGGTTCGGCGTCGTCCAGCGAGCCGTACCGGAACGACACCAGTTCGCCCTCGACCTCCTCGTACTTCACCTCGAGGTCGGAGACGGCGGTCTGCAGCACGGGTGACCAGTTGACCAGCCGCTCGGCGCGGTAGATCAGCCCGGCGTCGAACAGTCGCTTGAAAATCGTTCGCACCGCCCGCGACAACCCGTCGTCCATGGTGAACCGGTCGCGGGTCCAGTCGACGCCGTCGCCGAGTCTGCGCATCTGGGCTGCGATGGTGCCGCCGGAATCGTGCTTCCAATCCCAGACCTTGTCGATGAACAGCTCGCGACCGAAGTCTTCTTTGGTTTTGCCGTCGACGGCGAGCTGCTTCTCGACCACCGTCTGGGTGGCGATGCCCGCGTGGTCCATGCCGGGCAACCACAGCACTTCATGGCCCTGCATGCGCTTGCGCCGGGTCAGCGCGTCCATCAGCGTGTGGTCGAGCGCATGCCCCATGTGCAGGCTGCCGGTGACGTTGGGCGGTGGCAGCACGATCGAATATGCGGGCTTAGGACTCGACGCGTCCGCCTTGAAGTAGCCGGCGTCCACCCAGCCCTGATACAGGTCGGCCTCCACCGCGCCCGGATCCCAGGACTTGGGCAGGGCGTCAGCTGCAGGCTCGGGGCTGGCGGTCACCCCGCAATTCTAGGGAGACAGCCAGGGCAGTCTGGGGCGGGTTACTTCTTGCCGCCGAGCAGGCCGCCGAGAATCTCCCCGATGGGGTTGCTCTGACCGCCGCCGCCGCCGCCGAGCACACTGCCAAGGATGCTGCCGAGCGGATTGTTCCCACCGCCACCGCCGGCGCCGCCAAGGATGCTGCCGAGCACCTCGCCGAGTCCGCCGCCGCCGGGTGCCGCCTGTGCCTGCGTCTCGGCCGGTGCCGCACTTTTCTGGGCGAACTGCTTGCCGATGTAGGCCAGCACGATCGGCGCCAGGATCGGCAGCAGTTTCTTGATCAGATCGCCGCCGCCTGCGCCCGTTCCTGCCAGTGCGGAGGCGACCGCGTTGCTGTCGTTGCCGCCGAAGATCTTCGCGACGTACTGGTCGCCCTGCTTGGCGTCGACCTGGTCGACGCTGACCCCGCCGTCGAGCAGGCCGCTCTTGGCTTGATGGTTGACCGCGGACTCGAGTTCGCTGGAGTCGATCTCGTTGGCCTGGACGTTCTCTGCCAACCCACCGACCAATGCCGGCACCAGCGTGCGAATCGCGTTGTTCACCTCCCCTTCATCCGCACCGAGCTTGCTCGCGATGTCCTGTACGGGGATCTCCGCGAAGAGATCGTCGAGACCAGCCATTACCTGACCACCTTCGTTGCTGGGATGTTCGCTAACGACCCTAGTGCACCTGATCTTGGTGCACAGGTGTTCGGCGACGCCCGATTTAATTCAGTCGGGTGGTCGCCAATGACACACCGGCAGCGGGGAATCGGGTGATCAAGGCGTCGCCCATCGCCGCTGCAGGGGTCAACACGCCGCGCAGGTCCGAAAGCCGGTCGCGGTCCATGGCAAGGGTCAAGCCGCTCTCCCCGAGCAGCACCGAGGTGGCCTTGTATCCCGGATCGCCCTTCTGCGACATGGTGGCTCGATAGCGTGCGCCGGTCGTGGTGGTCGTATACGTCTCGACCGTGTAATGGCCTTGTTCGCGAGCGCGTTCGCTTGGACCGGTGCCCGGCTTCGGTGCGATGCGTTCAACGATGCCCTGCGGCAACCGGTCGAAGTAGCGGGTCCCGAGAGCCATTGTGGCGGCGTTGCCGCCGGCCGCCATCGCCGCGACCACCGGTGCGGCGAACGAGCGGCCCATGCTCATCTGCTCGGCGTATTCCAACCGCCTGCCGTACGCGTAGTCAAGTAATGCGTTGCTACGCCGGACAATTCGGGTGTTCACCGCCGCCATGACGAACGGCCCGACCCAGTATCCGTCGAGCTCGGGCGCGATGTCGCGGCCACGACGCCAACGTAGGTCTGGCTGTCCGCCCAGTTCCGGTTCTGCGGCACGGTCGGGCGTCAACGTGTACGGGTCGTTCATCAGCCGTCTGGCCTCCGAGTCGGTTGACGCCGTGCGCATGACCTCCATCATCGATGCGACCGTGCCCCCCGAGACCCCACCGGCAAACGACCGCACCACCAGGTTGGTGTCGCCCAGCTCGCCCGCCTGGTCTTCTGCGGCGCGGCGATGCAACGCGAAGACGCTGAGATCCGAAGGGATGGAATCGAATCCGCATGAGTGGACGATGCGGGCACCGGTGTCCATCGCCTGCTTGTGATAGAGGTCGATGCTTTCGCGAATGAACATCGACTCGCCGGTCAGGTCGGCGTAGTCGGTACCCGCTGCGGCGCACGCGGCCACCAACGGCAATCCGTAGCGGGTGTACGGGCCGACGGTGGTGACCACCACTTGGGTGCGTGCCGCCATCGCGTTCAGGGTCGACGGTTGTGAGGCGTCGGCGGCGATCAGCTCCCAGGACTGCGCGGCCTCGCCGAGGCTGTCGCGCACCGCGAGCAGTTTGTCGTGTGACCGGCCCGCGAGCGCGACGCGGGCGTCGCCGGCGGCCTTGGCCAGGTACTCGGCGGTGAGCTTGCCCGCGAAGCCCGTCGCGCCGTACAAGACTATGTCGAGTTCACGCTGCTCTGCGCCCATCGGCCCGACGCTACCCCAGCGTCTCCGGCAGTTCGGCGTCCTGTCCGAGCACGTTGCGGGCCAGGAAGGCGATCACCACCTGGTACCAGATCTTGGCGTGCGCAGGGTTGAGCACCCAGTGGTTCTCCGAGGGAAAGTAAAGGAATTGGTGCGGGCTGCTGCCGTCGTTCGCGGCTGGCAGACGCGACTCGGTCAGCAGCTCGTACCACAGGCGCAGCGCCTCGCCGATCGGCACGCGGTAGTCCTTGTCTCCGTGGATCACCAGCATCGGAGTGTTGATCTGCCCGACGAAGCCGTGTGGCGAGTTCCGCTCGGTCATCTCGAGGGTCATCTCGCGCGCCCACCAGTACGCACCGTCTGTCGTCGGCCCGAACTGGTCAAGGGCCCACAGGCTGGCGTGCGTGACGATCGCGTCGAACCGGTCGGTGTGACCGGCGATCCAGTTCGCCATGTAGCCGCCGAACGAGCCGCCCATCACCGCGGTGCGCGTCTCGTCGACACCTGGATGCGCGCACGCCGCGTCGGTGGCCGCGATGAGATCGGTGTACGGCTCGAAACCCCATGCGCCCCAGCCGCGCTGGATGAAATCCTGGCCGTATCCGGTGGACAGCGCCGGGTCGGGAAGCAGCACCGCGTACCCCTTGGCGACGAGCAGCCACGGATTCCATCTCCAGTGCCAGGAGTTCCAGCTGGCCAGCGGTCCGCCGTGGACCCACAGCAATAGTGGGGCGGGGTCGCCGCTCGCCGGAAGAGCCAGCCACGATCGGACCGGCTGCCCGTCCTGTGCCGTCGCGGTCACCTCGGTCAAGGTGCCGGGCAGCGCGGGCGATTCGACGACCGGCAGCTGCGTGACGGTGCGGTCGGCATCGATGCGCACCGGGTGCGCAGGGATGGCGTATGAACTGCGCATCGCGAAGATCACGCCGTCCGGTGCCGCGTGAACGTCGGAGTAGGTGAAGTCGTCGTCGGTTACCCGGGTGACCCCGCCGGTGGACACGTCGACGGTGAAAACCGGGCCGCGCCCGTTCTCGTCTGCGGTAACGATCAGCGTCGAGCCGTCGATCGACCAGGTCACCGACGTCGGCCAGCGATCCCAATCGAGGGCCACCTCGGTGAACCGATCTCCGAAACGCATATGGCACAGGGTGATTCGCGGAGCCTTTTCGGGTGTGGGGATCGTCTCGCGGGTGAACACCACCGACATCCCGTCGGGCGAGATCGCCGGGAATTCGAGGTCGGCGTCGGGGTCGTCCGCGATCGTGGCGCGCTCGCCGGTGGCCACGTCGATGCGCACCAGCGTGCTGCGGATCGCCGCGCCGGGAGCGGGGCCGTGCCAGGACGTCACCACGAAGCTGCCGTCGGGGCTGACGTCGAAATCGGCCTCGCGCAAACCGTCGCCAGGTTGCGGTGTCAGGTCCCGTGGTCCGTCGGCGTCCAGCAGATGCGGCTGATCGGGGCCGAGGTCGTGATCCCAATACCGCACCGGATAGCCGGTATGCAGGACCGCCGACACCTTGGCGTCCTTGCGCAGCGTCCGCAGCCGTTTGTCCTCGGCGATGTCCGGCGCCGACCGCAGCAGGTTGGCGGCGACCACGGTGGTCGGTGCGCTGCGCGCGGTGCGCACATCGGCGACACCACCGGGCAGTGCCAGTTCCTCGACCGCCTCGCCGCCGGCGGCGGGCAATCGCCACAACGCGGCGGGCGGCTTGTCGTCGTCGTCGGTTGGCCTGACCGCAATGAACAAGACATCACCGTTCCAGGTGAAAACCGGCGACGACTCCCCCTTGGCGCCGCGGGTCAGCCTGCGGGCGGGCTGTCGGCCAGCCGGGTCGACTTCCCAAATGGCAGTGATGAATTCGGTGCGCTTGTCGTTGAGTTCGGCGACGGTCGTCACCACTCGCGACCCGTCGGGCGAGACGGCGAGGCCGGAAACGCGGGGCAGCGCGAGGTAGTCGTCGAGGTTTTCGAAGGGCGTCGACGTGGTCATGTCCTGTTCGTAGCACCCGGTGAGCCTTCAGCGGCTTGTAACTTCTGCCAGATTCGGCCAAGTGCCGCGATGTCCTCCGCGTCGAGTGGGTCGACGAAGAATTTCTTGACTGATTCCTCGAAGGTCCCTGCCACAGTCTGGATGTAAGCGCGTCCCTCTTCGGTCAGGCTGATCAAGGAGATCCGGCCGTCGTCTTGGTTTGCGCCGCGCATCAGGTGGCCGGCGTCGATCAGGTCCTGGATCAGCCGCGATGCCCTCGTCGGGCTGACGGTAACCAATTCGCTCGCCACGGACCGGACTGGCTGGGGTTCAAGATCTTTGAGGCGGCACAGGATCTCGAAGGCGCTGAACGAAAGTCGGTGGCGATCCATCAGCACGGCCTCGATCCGAGACCGCATTGCGGCCTGGGCGTAAAGCAGCCCGAACCAACCGTCCTGCTCCGGTTGAGAGATGGCCTCTGACGTCGTCCGGGGCGCCTCCATGGTGGCGAATCCTAGCAGGATCGCGTGCGTTCTTTTGCAAATGCGTGCGCACGCATCTGTTACTGTGCAGAGGTAATTGAAGGAAAGGGAGAACCACATGCCAGGAAGACTTGACGGAAAGGTCGCGCTGATCACGGGGGGCTCATCGGGAATGGCGCTGGCCACAGCCGAGCTGTTCGTGGCCGAGGGTGCCATGGTTTTCATCACCGGCCGCCGTCAGCCGCTCCTTGACGACGCTGTGCGCCGCCTCGGCGTGCGACTGCGCTCGATCAACGCCGACGCTGCCAACCTGGCGGACACCGAGAAGCTCTTCGCCACCATCGCCGCCGAGACGGGGCGGCTCGACATCTTCTACGCCAGTGCCGGTGTCGGCACACTCGGGGAGCCCCTGCTGGCGGTGACGCCGACCAGCTTCGACCAGATCTTTGACCTCAACGTGCGCGGCACGCTGTTCGCCGCACAGCGAGCAGCCCAACTGATGACCGAAGGGGGTTCCATCATCCTCAATGGATCGGCCGCCGCGGAGAAGGCAATGCCCGGGTCCTCCGTCTACGCGGCCAGCAAGGCTGCGCTTCGATCATTCGCCAGGGTGTGGAGTGCCGAACTGGCCGAACGGGGCATCCGCGTCAACGTGCTTCACCCCGGCCCGATCGACACACCGGCGCTGCAAGAGCTTTCTCCGGAAACACGTGGCTACCTCGCGTCGCTTACGACCGTCGGCCGCCTTGGTCAACCCAGCGAGATCGCCAAGGCCGCACTCTTCCTCGCCTCCACCGACGCCGGCTATGTCACGGGCACCGAACTGTTCGTCTCCGGAGGCATGGGCCAGTCCTAGGACTGACTGAGTTTGATTTTCAAACTCACCGCTGGCAGGCTGGTCGCCATGTCGGTCATGCCCTTGGCCAGCCTTCCGGGGCGGCCCTGCCCGATCGCCGCGGCGCTGGATCTCGTCGGCGAACGCTGGGCTCTGCTCGTTGTCAGAGAGATCGCCCTCGGGGCGACCCACTTCAGCGACATCGTGCGGGGCACCGGCGCGCCGCGCGACCGCATCGCGGCGCGCCTCAAGGCCCTGGAGAGTGCGGGCGTCATCGCCCGTGCGCCGTACCAAAGCGCTCCTGTGCGTTACGAATATCGGCTCACCGAATCCGGAAGGGCGCTCATTCCAGTACTCGACGCGCTGCTGACGTGGGGCAAGGTGCACGCCGTCATGCCCGACGACCCCGATCGCCACGACAGGTACCGCCCCTTTGCCCAACTAAAGGAATCCCGATGACCCTCGAACTGACGAAGCCGGCCGGCACCAACGACTGGGGCGAGCCGCGCTCGCGCACCGTGACGTGGCACGACCCCGGTCCCGGCACCGACAAGGGCCTTTCCATGGCGGGCGTCGACTACCTGCAGGCGATGATCGACGGCGAACTGCCGCCGGCACCGATCTCCGGGCTGCTCCAGTTCGGCGTCGTGTCCGCCGAGCCCGGCCGGGTGGTGTTCACCTGCCAGCCCGACGAGTCCGCGTACAACCCGATCGGCGCCATCCACGGCGGGCTGGTCTGCACGCTGCTGGACTCCGTGACCGGCTGCGCCGTCCACAGCACGCTGCCGCAGGGCAAGGGCTACACGTCGGTCGAGATCAAGGTGAATTATCTGAAGGCCGTCCGGCTGTCCAGCGGTGTTCTCACTGCCACCGGCACAGTGGTGAAATCCGGCTCGCGGGTTGGCTTCGCCGAAGGCGTGGTGACCGACGCGAGCGGAGCCGTCGTCGCGACGGCCACCAGCACGCTGTTGATCTTCGATCTGTAGTTCGCGCCAGCCGTCGCGCTAACGTTCGACGGATGGCGCGACAGATGCTGGTAATCGGGGCGGGCATTTCCGGCCTCGCGACCGCAGTTGCCTTACAGCGCCGCGGCCACGACGTGACCGTCATCGAAGAGCGCACCGACACCTCGTCCGGGGCGGGCATCAGCATCTGGCCCAACGCGCTGGCCGCCCTCGACGAAATCGGTCTTGGCGACGCGGTACGCAATGCCGGCGGCAGGGTGACCGCGGGCGCGCTGCGCTGGCGCGACGGCACCTGGCTGCGCCATCCTGCCCACGATCGGCTGGTCACAGCGCTCGGTGAGCCGCTGGTCGTGATTCGCCGATCCGCGTTGACAACAGTGCTGACCGACGCACTCCGCGCCAACACGGTGCAGCGGGGGCTTTCCGCGACAGAACTCATCACCACCGCCGACGGCGCGCGGGTGAGACTGTCGGACTCGTCGGCTCGCGAGGCCGATGCCGTGATCGGCGCGGACGGCACCCGCTCGGTGGTGGCACGCCACCTCAACGGCGCCCTCACCGACAGGTATGTCGGCTACACCGCGTGGCGGGGTGTGGCCGAGCACGCCATCCACGCGGAATTCGCCGGTGAGGTCATGGGCCCCGGCATCGAGTTCGGCCACGTTCCGCTGGGAACCGACCACACCTACTGGTTCGCCACCCAACGCGCACCAGAAGGACAGACCGCACCACAGGGCGAGCTGGCGTATCTGAAAGCCACGTTCGGCTCATGGGCCGAACCCATCCCCACCGTGCTGGCCGCGACGGACCCCGACGCCGTGTTGCGCAACGACCTCTATGACCGCGATCAAGCCCGGCATTGGTCGCGTGGACCGGTGTTGGTAGTCGGCGACGCGGCCCACCCGATGCGTCCGCATCTGGGACAGGGCGGGTGTCAGGGCATTGAGGACGCCGCGATTCTGGCCCGGTTCGTCGACGGGGCCGGCGACGTCGCGACCGCGTTCGCCCGGTTCGCGGCCTTCCGCCGCCCCCGCGTGCGGGCGCTGGTACGCGAGTCGGCGTTGATCGGCCGCATCGTGAACCTGCGCCCCGCCGTCCTCAGCGGCCTCATCAGCCGCGCCACCGTGCTCGGCCCGGAGGCACTCGTCACGCGGCACCTGACCGCGCTGGCCTCGCGCTCGGCGTTCGTGCTGCCGTGAGGCTCGGGCCACTCGTCGTCGACGCCGTCGACCCGGCGGCCGCCGAGGCGTTCTGGGCGGCGGCGCTCGGCGTGCCTGCGCAACGGGCGCTTCTCTCGTTCCGCCCGCAGGACCGCCCCAAGACGGTCAAGAACCGAGTCCATCTTGACGTGTACGTCTGCGATATCGCGCCGCTGCTGGATCTCGGCGCCCGTGTGCTTGCCGAACATTCGGCGTGGGTGACGCTCGCCGACGTGGAAGGCAACGAGTTCTGCGCGTTCGGAGACCCGAAGTACGACGACCGCTCACCCGCGCGAGCCTTCGCCGTGTGCACGGACAGCGCTCGACCGGAAGAACTCGCGGTGTGGTGGGCCCGGTTGGTCGGCGCCGAGGTCCGCGACGGCCCCGACGGCACACCGCGCTGGCTCTATGGCTCCTCCGGGTGGGAGGGGCTGATCTGGAAGTTCGTCCGGGTGGCCGACGAGCGTGTGGTCCCCAACCGCTGGCAATGGACGGTGCGGGAGGACGCCGGCTTCCTCGTCGACCCGCAGGGCAATGAGGTCAGAACGTACCCAGCGGGCTGAGCAGCGCGCTGCACATCTGACGCGGGTTGATGAAGCCCAGCAGCCCGCTGGTGGGCATCGCGGCGCATCCGGAGGTCGCGGCAGGCATAACGGGCGCGGCGGGCATCCCGGTGTTGTTCCACACCGCGGGTGTCGCACCGCGGGGGCCGCACTTGGGCCACGCCTTGAGCCCCTGCGTGCGCAGCACGTTCTCGGCCACCCGGATCTGCTCGGCGCGCGACGCCGTCGCCGGGCTGCCAGCGCCGCCGTTGGAGGACCAGGTGGCCGGCTTGAACTGCAGGCCACCGAAGTGGCCGTTGCCGGTATTGGTGCCCCAGTTTCCACCCGACTCACACTGGGCGATGGCATCCCAGTTCACGGAGTCCGCGTTGGCGGTGCCCGTCGAAAGGGCCATCGGGACGATCGCGAGCGCCCCGGAGATAGCGGTTGCCAGTAGGCCCTTGGTAACTGCCTTACGAATATTCATTACTGCGGTCCTTCCCCGACCGTTTGACACAAGGCCCGCAGTGAAGATGTAGTGCGCTCTCCGATGCGGCTATCTGATGTTTCGGGTGATGAACATCACGCGTTACGGGAGCGTCAAAAGTTTTAGTAGTTACTTATCTGGCGTAAGAGCCTTCTGAGAAAGTTGAGGCGGCACCGGGCAACATTGCCCGGCACCGCCTCGAAGTCAGTTTTCGCGTTCCTAGCCGCGCCGACCGCAGCTCGGCCACGCGCCGATGCCCTGAGATTTCAGGACGTTTTCAGCGACGCGAATCTGCTCTTCGCGGCTGGCGTTGTGCGGCGAGCCAGCTCCGCCATTGGAGCGCCAGGTGCCCATGGTGAACTGCAGGCCGCCGTAGTAGCCGTTACCCGTGTTAATCGCCCAGTTGCCGCCGGACTCGCAGGCCGCGACGGCGTCCCAGTTGACGCCGTCCGCATTGGCGGTGCCGGCCAGCGCGATCGGTGCCACAGCAAGCGCACCGGCAATGGTGGCCAGACCAAACGTCTTGCGGATGTTCTTCACTTCGTTCCTTTCGCCAAGCGCGCGCCAGCAACACCCGCGCGTGGGCGCGGGCGCAGTGCCTGTACACAGGCGGCAGAGTTGGGTCGCGACGTCTCGGTCAGACGCGACAGGGGAAGGCGGAATGCCTCGCCGGGACATGAAGCCCGGCGGCCGCAGCAGGCGATCCGCCTCCCGCAGCCCCACTCACACGCAGGTTCGTGGTTTTGAAATTATTTGCTCCCTATGAAGCCGATTGGACGGTACAAAGCCCGACGGGAATAGTCATATTGCGTGATGGGCGTGTCGCGGACAGATCACGAGAAGATCACGGCCCGGCATTCGATTGGTACGCGCAGGTCAGCTGCAAGTTTGACGCGGGCGCGGAATCGCTTGGCCCGGCGTGTCGCCGTGAGCCATATCACCATGATTTTGTGAGCCAGGACACACGAATTTGAGGTTTACGCGACGTGCGCGAGCCCGAAAGGTGCCCTGCCCGTGCATAAGTCGCTGGTCAGAGCCTCTTGCGCCCCATCTTTCACATGAGGGTTCGCTGACGGCTGGACGGGGCCGCGAAGGACGCGTTCGTGCCGAAACCACTTGTGGAATCGACACTTTCATGGAAACCTCGCCCCTCTGGGCGGCAAGCCTCTTCGGGCAGGGCTCTTGCGATGATTCGGTTGTCCCAGTCCGAAAACTACTGTACGACAGTATCTTTGGACGTCACAACGACAGCCGTCCGACCAGCGATCTGCAGGTGATACAGCCAGGGGCACAACGAGATGGCGCTGTTCGGGCTGTTCAGCGCGTTGACCGCCGGATGGCGTTCAACGTCAAGCACTGCTTGAGATCCAAAGTCCCGCAAAGATCGTGATCGAATTGGTGCACGTCATCGATTGACTGGCCCCAAAAAGCTTGATCTGCACGCTGTTTCAGCTGCCGAATCGCGCATGACGGCGCCGCGTTCAGCGACCGCGTACCCCGACTAGGCGTGGTTTATCACGAGGTAATTCATGCACAATTGACTGCAGGGAATAGCGCCAGGTAAATGGCGAATTTCGCCAATTGTTATAACCGAATTTGCTAACGAATTCGCGGCGGAATTGCGGCGCTGAGGTCGGCTGCGGTGTTGACGTTGGTCAACGACGCCTGCTCGGGCATCACGATGCGTTGTGCGTCGACCGTGTCCACCAACGCTCGCATGCTGCGCTCCCCCGCGGCGACCAGGCCGTCCACGTGGTCGGCAAGCGCCGTTCGATAGATCCCAGCCAGGTAATGATCGCGCCCGTCCCATGGCAGCACGATGTCGGCGCCAAGGCGCACAGCGGGGCCTGCGAGTTCGTCGATCAAGTCGGCGCTCAGCAGCGGCATGTCGACCGCGCATACGAAGGCCAGTTCCGCTCCCGCCTCGGCGGCGGCGCGAAGGCCACGGCCGGTGGCAAGCAGCGGTCCGACACCCCGCACCTCGTCGCGCAGCACCTCGGCCTGCAGGCTCGGAAGGGGCTGTCCCGGCGCGGCGATCACGAACACCGGCGAACATCGCGGGCTCACCACGGCGACCGCGTGCTCGACCAGAGTCTTGGACCCCGTGGGTCCTTCGAAAATCACGGTGGCCTTGTCGCGGCCCATCCGCCGCGACGCCCCACCCGCCAGCACGACGGCGGCCAGCGGAATTGAAGTTGTCACGCCGGTGACGTTAGTCGACAGTCCAGGTGTCTTTACCGCGCAGCAGCGATTGCAGCGCGGTCGTGTCGTGTGGCTTGGCATCGCGTGCGGTGACCAGCTGCTGGCGGGCCGCGTCGTCGTACGTGGGCCTGCTGACCTGACGGAAGATTCCCATCACCATGTGCTCGAGGTTCTGCTCCGAGAGCCTCGACAGCGCGAACGCGTAGGCCGGGTCATCGATCTGCGCGTTGTGCACGACGATCTCGTCGGCGGAGACGTCGGCGGTCTTGGCGACCTCCAGCCCGAATCCGGACTTGACCACGCAGTACTCCGCGTCGGCGCCGAACGTGATCGGCTCACCGTGCACGACGTTGATCAGTCGTTCCTCGGCGCCTTCCTTGCGCAGCGCGTCGAAGGAGCCGTCGTTGAAGATCGGGCAGTCCTGCATGATCTCGACCAGTGCGGCGCCACGGTGGGCAGCCGCACCCCTGAGCACCTCCGAGAGGCCCTTGCGATCGGAGTCCAACGCGCGACCGACGAACGTCGCCTCGGCGCCAAGCGCCAGCGACACCGGGTTGAACGGGTAATCCAGCGACCCCATCGGGGTCGACTTGGTGACCTTGCCAACCTCGGACGTCGGCGAGTACTGCCCCTTGGTGAGCCCGTAGATCCGGTTGTTGAACAGCAGGATCGTGAGGTTGATGTTGCGTCGCAGCGCGTGGATCAGGTGGTTGCCGCCGATCGACAGCGCATCGCCGTCGCCGGTGACGACCCAAACCGACAGATCCTGGCGCGCCAGCGCCAGCCCGGTGGCGATGGTGGGAGCGCGGCCGTGAATCGAGTGGAAGCCGTAGGTCTCCAGGTAGTACGGGAAGCGGCTCGAGCATCCGATACCGCTGACGAACGCGATGTTCTCGCGGCGCAGGCCGAGTTCCGGCAGGAAGTTGCGGATCGTGTTGAGGATGACGTAGTCACCGCACCCTGGGCACCAACGGACCTCCTGGTCGCTGGTGAAGTCCTTGCCCTTTTGCGGTTGGTCGGTCGTGGGCACTCCGCTGGTCTTGGACAGCGGGGTCAGACCCAGATCGGCACCGATCACGTCAGTCATGCGTTAGCTCCCATGCCAGTTTCGACGGTGGCCGCCGCCAGCCGCGCGAACTTGGCCTTGTCAATTTCCTTTTCGCCCAGTGTTCCATCCAGGGCGGCATCGATGATGCCCTCGACCTCGTCGGCCAAGAAAGCCATGCCTTCCACCTTGGTCACCGACTGCACGTCGACCAGGAACTTGCCGCGCAGCAACAGCGCGAGCTGTCCCAGGTTCATCTCGGGCAGCACCACATTCGGGTAGCGCGCCAGGACATCGCCGAGATTGGCCGGGAACGGGCTGAGGTGGCGAATGTGCGCGTGCGCGACATTGATGCCCTTGCGGCGCGCGCGCCGGCACGCCTCACCGATGGGGCCGTATGAGCTGCCCCAGCCGAGCAACAACAGTTCCGCTTCCCCGCTGGGATCGTCGACCTCGAGGTCGGGCACCGTGATGCCGTCGATCTTGGCCTTGCGCAGCCGCACCATCAGGTCGTGGTTCTTCGGTTCGTACGAGATGTTGCCGGAGCCGTTGGCCGCTTCGAGGCCGCCGATGCGGTGCTCGAGCCCCGGCGTGCCGGGAATCGCGAACTGGCGCGCCAGGGTCTCCGGATCGCGGGCGTACGGCTGGAACGGCTCGCCGGTTTTGGCGAACGTGTGCTCGATCGGCGCGTAGGTGCTGACATCCGGAATGCGCCACGGCTCAGAGCCGTTGGCGATCGCGCCGTCGGACAGAATGATCACCGGCGTGTGATACGCGATCGCGATGCGTACGGCCTCCACGGCCACGTCGAAGCAGTCCGACGGTGAGCGCGGCGCCAGCACGGCGACAGGTGACTCGCCGTTGCGCCCGTACAGCACCTGCAGCAGGTCGGCCTGCTCGGTCTTGGTCGGCAGGCCGGTCGACGGCCCGCCGCGCTGCACGTCGATGACGATCAGCGGAAGCTCGGTCATCACGGCAAGACCCATGGCCTCGGACTTCAGCGAGATGCCGGGGCCGGAGGTGCTGGTGACGCCGAGGGCACCGCCGTAGGACGCGCCGATCGCGGCGCCGATACCGGCGATCTCATCCTCGGCCTGGAAGGTGAGCACGTTGAAATTCTTGTGCTTGGACAGCTCGTGCAGGATGTCCGACGCCGGCGTGATCGGATACGTCCCGAGCACCACCTGGAGATCGCCGAGATGGCCCGCGGTGACGAGGCCGTAGGCGAGTGCGGTGTTACCGGAGATCTGCCGGTACTCGCCCTCTTTTAGCTTCGCAGGCGACACCTCGTAGGTGGTGCCGAACGCCTCGGTGGTCTCGCCGTAGTTCCAGCCGGCCTTCAGCGCCAGCACATTGGCCTCGGCGATTTCGGGCTTGCGGGCGAACTTTTCACGGATGAACGCCTCGCTGTGCTCCAGCTCTCGCCCGTACATCCACGACAGCAGCCCGAGCGCGAACATGTTCTTGGCGCGTTGGCCGTCCTTCTTGGTCGCGCCGATGGACTCGACCGCGCCAAGCGTCAGCGTGGTCATCGGGATGGCCTGCACCACGAAGTCGGACAGCTCGTCGGTCTCCAGCGGGTTGGCCTCGTAGCCCACCTTGGCCAGATTCCGCTTGGTGAACTCGTCCGAGTTGGCGATGATCAGTCCGCCTCGCGGCAGATCGGACACGTTGGCCTTGAGCGCGGCCGGGTTCATCGCGACGAGCACGTCGGGCCGATCGCCCGCGGTCAGGATGTCATAGTCGGCGATCTGGATCTGGAAGGACGAGACACCGGGCAGCGTGCCCTGGGGTGCGCGGATCTCGGCAGGGTAGTTCGGTTGCGTCGCAAGGTCATTACCGAACAGGGCGGCCTCGGAGGTGAACCGGTCACCAGTGAGCTGCATACCGTCACCGGAGTCACCGGCGAATCGGATGACGACCTTTTCGAGCTTCTGCCGAGGGCCTGAAGTTCCGGGACTGACCGCGTTGTCGATGGCCCCCACGCGCCTGCCTTTCGAAAGTTATGAGCGAAGTCCTCCGAGTCGCGGTCAGACCGACGCGCCGCCAGTGGACGTTCACATGAGTTTTGATGTCACTGCCAGTACCGATTAAACCACTTCTCTTAGGTAGGCCTATACCAGACGCGCGCGCGACGAGCGGGTGTCGGTTGGTTGAACGCACAGCTCAGCATCCGTCGAGGCAAACCCGATGAGACAAAAGTGTGGTTTTCGTCACGCCGCCGAGAATGCGATTCCTAAGGAAATTGTTACCGATCAGTAGCAGCCGACTAGCACTACGCGGGCAGGTTGTACGGGGTGATGACCTGGATCGGCACCGACCGGGCAGGCTCGACAGGCAACGCGCCGCGCTCCTGCAGGATCAGCCGCATCGCCAGCCGCGCGTCGGCCCGCAGATCGTTGTGCAGCACCACCGAGATGCGGCCTTCGCGCAGCAGCCGCCGGTTGTCCGCGTCCAGATCGTGCGCGACGAACACCTTGCACGCCCGTCCCAACTTGTCGAAGGCGGCGACGGTGGCGGTATTGCCGCCACCGACCGAGTAGACGGCCTCCACACCGGGATGCCCCTCGAGCGCCTCGAGTACCAGCCGCTCATTGGTCGCGTCGATACCGTCGCTGTCGCTGACTTCTACGATCGAGCGGCCAGAGCCGCGCAGCGCCGTTCGGAAGCCCACCTCGCGCTCCCCCTCGCCACGAAACGCCGTACGGGACAGCGTGATCAGCACATCTGACGGCGACGGTCCCAGCCATTGATTCATCAGATATGCGGCCGTCACCCCTGCGCCGTGATTGTCGATGCCGACGTATCCGCAGCGCGGGCTGCCCGGGACGTCGGTCGTATAGGTCACCACCGGAACCCCTGCCTCGACGAGGTGCTCGACGGCCTCGGCGACCACGGGTTCGTCCTGCGCCTTGAGGATCACGCCGTGGCTTCCGCGAATGCGGGCCAGCGTGTCGACCATCTGCGCTGTCGAACCCTTTTCCCACAGGTGGAAGCGGGCCCGCAGCATGGCGGGTGCGAACGCGGGCAGTTCGGCCTCGACCGCGGCCCGGAACGCGTCGGAGAACCGTTGCGGGGTCTGCATGACCACGTCGATCAGATAGCGGCGGCCGTTCAGGCGCAGTTGGGCCCGCTGCTTGTCCAGGTCCGCGATCGCCTGCAACACCTCGGCCTTGGTGTTCTCCCGCACCCCTGGCCGCTCGTTGAGGACACGGTCGACGGTGGCCTCGCTGAGGCCGGACTGCTGCGCGATCTCGCGAACCTTGTAGCGGTGCGGCACGGGGTCTCTTGTCTGCTCGGCGAAGTCAATGAGGGGTTTTTGATGGCTTTTTGGCGTTGAATGCGGTCGCTGTCACAGCAAGACTAACGGGCATGGGCGCAGCCGTGAGCACGACATACGAGCCGTGGATCGGCGAGTCCGATTGCCGGCTGGACGACTTTCGCGCGCAGGTGCTGCGCGATACAGAGCCTGCGGACTATCCGCTGGCTTCCGACGTGCGAAGCAACGTCCTGATCTATTCGGCCGAAGCGATTCGCAGGCCGGATCGGCGCGCGCTGCAGAGCGAGCTGATTCGGGCGCTGGCCGACGGGCCCGGCGTCGTCGTCTTCGAGGGCGCGTTCGCTGGCGACATTGTGGACCGCGCCAGCGAGGCATTCTTCGACATCATCGCCGCGCAGCGCGCCGCGGGAACGGCCGCCGGTGACCACTTCGGCAAGCCGGGTGCCAACGACCGCATCTGGAACGCCGCGCAGAAGCTGGCGCTGCACGCGCCGCAGGTATTCGCCGAGTACTACGCCAACGACGCGCTCGCTGTCGTCTGCCAGGCCTGGCTCGGCCCGCGCTATCAGGTCACCTCACAGGTGAACGTCGTCAACCCCGGTGGAACAGCACAGGTTCCGCATCGCGACTATCACCTGGGCTTCGTGCCGGACGAGCACCTTGCGGAGTATCCGGCGCACCTGCATCGCACATCGCCGGTGCTGACACTGCAGGGCGCGGTGGCCCACTGCGATATGCCGACCGAAAGCGGCCCGACCATGCTGCTGCCGCACTCGCAGCGCTTCGCCGGCGGCTACATCGCGTTCAACCGGCCCGAGTTCGTGGACTTCTTCGCCGAGCATCACGTGCAACTGCCACTGCGCAAGGGCGATGCCGTGTTCTTCAATCCGGCGCTGTATCACGGTGCGGGGTCCAACATCTCGTCGGGAAACTCGCAAATCCGTCGGATCGCGAATCTGCTGCAAATCTCCTCGCCCTTCGGCAGGGCCATGGAGACGGTAGACCGCACGGCGATGGTGCGTGCGATCTATCCGGCACTGCGCGAGATGAAGGCGGCGGGCCACCCGCAGCAGGATCTCGTCAACGCGGTGGTGGCCACCGCCGAGGGGTACGCGTTCCCCACCAATCTCGACAGCGATCAACCCATCGGCAGTTTGGCCCCGCCCAGCCAGGTCGACACCGTGCTGGCCGCCTTGGCCGACAACAACAGCCCAGAACAACTCGAGGTCGCGCTGCGCGATCAGAACGAACGGAGAGTTCCATGACCACACTCGGTGTAATCGGGCTGGGGCGTATCGGCGCCTTCCACACCGAAACCCTCAGCGCGCTCGATGGCGTCGACGGGCTCATCGTCGCCGATGAACGGCCAGACGTGGTCGCGGCCGTCGCCGCCAAACATGGTGCCAAGCCTGCGGATTCGGTCGAGGCGCTATTGGACTCGGGCGTCGACGGCGTCGTGGTGTCGGCCGCGACCCCCGCGCACGCCGAGCTGACGCTGGCCGCCGTCGCACGCGGATTGCCCACGTTCTGTGAGAAGCCCATCGCCGCGACGGCCGCCGAAAGCGCCAGGGTGGCCGAGGCGATCACCCGCTCCGGGGTTGCCGTTCAGGTGGGATACCAGCGGCGGTTCGACGCCGCGTTCGCCGCCGCCAAGCGTGCGGTCGAGGACGGCTCGCTGGGGCCGCTGCACACGGTGCGCAGCACCACGATGGATCCCGCGCCGCCCCCGATGGAGTACATCGCGGGGTCGGGAGGCATCTTCCGCGACTGCGCGGTCCACGATTTCGACGTCATCCGCTGGATCACCGGACAGCAGGCGGTCGAGGTGTACGCCACCGGCAGCGTGCAGGGTGACCCGCAGTTCGCCGAATTCGGTGATGTCGACACCGCCGCGGTTCTGGTGAAGTTCGACCAGGGCACGCTCGGGGTGGTGTCCGCCGCGCGCTACAACGGCCACGGCTACGACTGCAGGCTCGAGGTGCACGGCTTCCACGACACCGTTGTCGCGGGTTGGGACCAGGGCGTCCCTGTGCGAAATATGGATCCCGCCAACGACTTTCCCGCTGGGCCTGCGCACCACTTCTTCATGGACCGCTTCACCGACGCGTTCCGTGCCGAGCTGGCAGCCTTCGTCGACGTGGTCAAGGGCAACGCCGCGCCGGCGTGCACGGTGGCCGACGCGGTCGAGGTCGCATGGCTGGCCGAAGCGGCCACCGAGTCGTTGCAGCGAGGTGTTCCGGTTCGGATACAGGAAGTGAGGTCACGATGAAAATCGCGGGCGCACCCATCTCGTGGGGGGTTTGCGAGGTGCCAGGATGGGGCCACCAGCTCGCCCCTGACCGCGTGCTCGCCGAGATGCGCGACGTCGGGCTGTCCGCGACGGAATTGGGGCCAGAGGGCTTCCTGCCGTCCGATCCCGGCGAGCTGACCGCACTGCTGGAGTCGTACGCACTCAGCTGTGTCGGCACCTTCGCACCGGTGCTCCTGCATGAAGACAGCCACGACGTTATGACCGATGTCGCACCGCCGCTCGATGCCCTGGTCGCCTGCGGGGCAAAGGTTCTCGTGCTCGCGGCGGCGACGGGCAGCGACGGCTATGACTCGCGGCCGACGCTCGACGACGGTCAATGGGTCACGCTGCTGGCCAACCTGGACCTGCTGGCCGAGGCGGCCGCGACCCGCGGCGTGCTCGCCGTGCTGCATCCGCACGTCGGCACGATGGTGGAAACCCGCGACGACGTCGACCGCGTGCTGAACGGATCGGACATCAGGTTGTGTCTGGATACGGGCCACCTGATGATCGGCGGGACAGATCCGCTGCGGCTTGCCCGCGAGGTGCCTGACCGAATCGCGCACGCCCATCTGAAGGACGTCGACGAAGCACTGGCCGCCAGGGTCCAGGTCGGCGAATTGTCGTACACCGAGGCCGTACGCCAGGGCATGTACACGCCGCTCGGATCGGGTGACGTGGACATCGCAGGGATCGTGACCGCGCTGCGCAACAACGGATACGACGGCTGGTTCGTCATGGAACAGGACACCATTCTCGACGGCGCCCCGGCCGATGAGGGGCCGGTGCGCGACGTCAGGAGCAGCGTGGCTTTCATGAATGACGTATGCCGCGTCGTTCGGGCATGACCCTGCGGATCGGCGTCCTCGGGGCGTCCCGTATCGCCGAGCTCGCCATCGTCGGGCCCGCCAGGGACCTGGGGTACCGGCTGGTCGCGGTCGCCGCGCGGGATCCGCAGCGCGCCAAGGACTTCGCTCAAAAGCACGGCGTGGAAAGGGTTTTGACGTCGTATGCCGACGTGATCAGCGATCCCGAGGTAGACGTCGTCTACAACCCGCTGGCGAACGCGTTTCATGCGCCATGGAATCTGGCTGCCATCGCCGCCGGCAAGCCCGTGCTGACCGAGAAGCCGTTCGCCCGCAATCGCCAAGAGGCGCAACGGGTTGCCGAGGCCGCCGATGCGGCGGAAATCACGGTGTTGGAGGGCTTCCACTACCTGTTCCATCCGGCGACCCGGCGCGCGCTCGAGCTGGCAGGCGACGGCACGCTTGGTGAGCTGGTCCATGTCGAGGCGCGGATGGCGATGCCCGCACCGGAGGCCGACGACCCGAGATGGTCACTCAAGCTGGCCGGCGGCGCGCTGATGGACCTGGGCTGCTACGGCCTGCACGTGATGCGACAGCTGGGCAGGCCGTCGGTCATCCGGGCGCACGCCGAGCAGCGCAGCCCTGGCGTCGATGCATGGTGCGACGTCGACGTCGCGTTTCCCGGCGGCGCGACGGGCCTGAGCACCAACTCGATGGTGGCCGACCACTACGCGTTCACGCTGCGCATTGTCGGCACCAAGGGAGACGTGCTGGTGCACAACTTCGTCAAGCCACAGGACGACGATCGGCTCACGATCCGGACACCGGAAGGACCGACGGTCGAGCGGTTGGGCACCCGTCCGTCGTACACGTACCAGCTGGAGGCGTTCGGCGAACACGTGTTGAACGGCGCGCCCTTGCCATTCGGCACCGCCGATGCCGTGGAGAACATGGCCTACGTCGACGCCGCCTATCGTGCGGCGGGAATGTCGCCGCGCTAGGGGATTGCGGCGCGGTCCCCCGAGGTCTGGAGATCCACCGAGGCAACTGCTCGACCAGCTGCCGAGGTACGCACCCGAAAATATCGGGCAGCTACTCTCGTTCGGAATTGCGGGCGGCGAAGATTGCCAGCACCGTTTCGGCATTGTCCGTGATCACCTCGGTGAGAACGTCGACCGCGTGGGAGGGGTCTCCGCTTTCAATTGCCGTCATGATCTTCTGGTGCTCCTCGACGACGGCGGGCTCCATTTCGATCTCCCGCTCCACGAAGAGCACTCTCAGCAGGTACCGCAACTCCTTGACCAACTGCGCATAGAAGGCATCGATTCGTTTGCTGTTGAGCATTCCGACGAGCGCGGCGTGGAAGTCAAGGTCGCGCGCGGCGATCTCGACGGCGTCCTTGGTCTCATACGCCCGCATCAGCGCGTCGAGGGCAGCCCGCACGGGGGCGAGTTCTTCGGGCGTACGGGGTACGCGAACGGCCGCGCTTTCCAACGCCAGCCTTGCGCGATAGAGCTCGAGAAGGTCGTCCTTTGTCGGGTCGACGACGGCGAAACCATGGTGCAGCGTGTAGCGCACCATGCCGCCCACATCGAGAATCCGCACCGCCTCGCGGACGGTGTTCCGTGAGATACCCAGTGACGTCGCCAGCACGCTCTCTTTGATGGGCGAGCCAGGAGCCAGTTCCCCGCGCATGATCGCCTCTGCCAGCCCATCGGCAACCTGCTGAGCCGTACTGGACCGGCGCAGCGTGAAATCGTGCACCGTTGCCATGAGGACGACTTTAGCCCATGATGCTCAATCGTTGCATTGTCTACGACTGAGCCACCGCGTGTCGGCCGGTCGCCGCGGGCGAGATCACACCATGAGACGGCGGTAACGACGCAGCGCTGGCTGTTAGCGGACTATGCTCGGCTGACGGTCACGGTGCGCCGCCGTGACAGCGACGTGTACCGAGGCAGACCCGATGCCTGAAGTCGACCCGCTGCCGACACAGCCCGACGATTCCCCCGGGATACCGGCTGAACTGGTCGCTGCCGGATTCGCGGATCCTGAGGAGATCGGACGCGGCGGCTTCGGAGTCGTGTACCGCTGCGTGCAGCCCGCGCTGGATAGAACGGTGGCGGTGAAGGTCCTCACCGCCGATCTCGACCCGGACAACCTCGAGCGATTCTTCCGCGAGCAGGTCGTGATGGGAAAGCTGTCCGGACACCCACACATCGTCAGCATGTTTCACGTCGGCGCCACCGCCACTGGGCGCCCGTACCTCGTCATGCAGTACCACCCGCGCGGTTCCCTGGGCGCCAGGATCCAGCACGTCGGAGCGCTCGGTTGGCGAGACGCCCTACACGTCGGTGTGAAGATGGCCGGTGCTTTGGAGACGGCGCACCAGCGCGGGATCCTGCATCGCGACGTCAAACCTGCGAACATTCTGCTCACCGAGTACGGCGAACCGCAGCTCACCGACTTCGGTATCGCCCGAATCAGGGGTGGCTTCGAAACGACCAAAGGGACCATCACCGGGTCTCCGGCCTACACCGCTCCCGAGGTACTGCAGGGCCACCCATCGCAGGCGACGTCCGACGTGTACAGCCTCGCGTCGACCCTGTTCTCCGCCGGAACCGGGCATGCGGTCTACGAGCGCCGCAAGGGTGAGCAGGTGGTCGCCCAGTTCCTTCGGATCACTGACCGTCCGATGCCAGACCTGCGTTCGTCGGGCCTTCCAACTGACTTCTGCGAAGTGATCGGGCGGGCGATGTCTCGTGATCCATGCGACCGACCGGCGACGGCCGTCGAATTCGGCGAGATGTTGCGCGAGACACAGCACCGGCACGGCATGCCGGCCGACGACATCCCGGTCCCACTTGCGACCCCGGACGTCGGCACCGATTCCGGGCCCATCGTCGAGCCGATGCCGAGCCTGTACCGGGCACGGTCGTTGGTCACCCCGCCGGCCCCGGCCACCAGATTCCGCCCGCCCTCGCCGGGCCGGGCCTTGGTACGGCGTGACCGCTTGATCGAGCAGATGCGCGCCGGCCGGTCCAGGAAGCTGACCGTGATCCACGGGCCGACCGGTTTCGGCAAGAGCACCCTTGCCTCACAATGGTGCGACCTGCTGACTGCCGAAGGTGTGACGGTCGCATGGCTGACCGTCGACAACGACGACAACAACCTGGTTTGGTTCCTATCCCATCTGATCGAGGCCATTCGCGCCGTCAGGCCAACGCTCGCCACCGAACTCACCGAGGTGCTCGAGGAGCGTGGGGACGAGTCCGAGCGTTACGTCCTCACCTCGCTGATCAACGAGATTCATGCGAGCGGCGACCCATTGACGCTAGTGATCGACGACTGGCACGCGGTCACCAACAAACCCACGATAGAGGCGCTGCGCTATCTGTTGGACAACCTGTGCCCCGCGCTGAAGGTTGTGGTCACGAGTCGCAGCCAGAGCGGTCTGCCGCTGAATCGCCTGCGGATGCAGGACGAACTGGTCGAGATCGACTCCACCGCAATGCGATTCGAAACCGATGAATCGGAGCAATTTCTCGTCGGGCTGCGCGGGCTCGCCCTCGATCACACCGAAATCGAAGACCTCACCACGGTCACCGACGGCTGGGTAGCGGCGCTTCAGCTCGCGTCGTTGTCCCTGCGCACCTGCGATGAACCTTCTCAGCTGATCAGCTCCATGACCGGTCGCCACCACGCGATCAGTGAGTTCCTCGCCGAGAACGTGCTCGACACACTGGAACCGGCGATGCTGGACTTCCTACTGGCCACCTCTATCACCGACCGAATCTGCGGGGATCTCGCCGCAGCGCTCTCCGGGGTCGCACGGGCGCAGGAGGTTCTCGAAGAGGTCGAAGAGCACGATCTGTTCTTGAACCGCATCGACAATCAATGGTTCAGATTCCACCACCTGTTCGCCGAGTTCCTCCGGCACAGGCTCGAGCGTGATCAGCCGGATCGTGTCGCGGAGCTGCATCGCATCGCCTCAGACTGGTTCGCCAGGCACCGATTAATCAGTGACGCAGTCGATCACGCGCTGGCGGCAGGTGACGAGCAAAGGGCAGTCGAGATCGTCGAGAACGACGGACTCTACATGTTCGCGCACTCGCAGATGTCGACGTTGATCGGCTGGATGGACAAACTCCCACCGACGATCGTGAAGACCCATCCACGGCTGCAACTCGCCCTGGCCTGGGCGAATATCCTGCTGCACCGCGTCGAAGCCACCAGCCAAGCGCTGACCCTGGTGGAATCCACGTTGGCGGAATCCGGTCTCAGTACCGATGAGATCGCCGACGTGCGCGCCGAGGCGGACGTAGTGCGGGGCCTCAGCGCATTGCGCGCCGACCACCTCGAGGGCATCGACGAACACGTTGCGCCGTGCCTGGCCCGTGCGGACAGCGTCCGCCCGTTCGTGGCCGGCAAGGCGGCCAACCTCGCCACCTTCGCCGCCGCCTACCGGTGCGATCTCAACGAGGTCACCCGCCTACAGGCCTGGGCATCCAGTTATTTTGAGCGCGGCCGGGATTCGTTCAATCCCATTCACGGGTTGTGCTTCACCGGGCTCGCGACCCGGCTGCTGCTCGACTTGAGGACCACCGAGCAGTGCTTTCGCAAGGCCCTGAGACTGGCCAAACAGTCCGGTGGAAGTCACTCGTACACCGCCCGCTTGGCGAGTTCGCTGCTCGGCGAATTACTTTACGATCGTGGCATTCTCGACGAAGCCGAACAGCTGCTGGACGAAGGCTACAAACTGGGCCCCGAGGGCGGCCCCGTCGACTTCAAGATCGCGCGATACGTGACCGGGGCACGCATCAAAGCATTGTTGGGCGACCGGGATGAGGCGGTGCAACGGCTCAACGAAGGCGCCCGGATCGCACGGGCGTTGTCGCTGAAGCGTCTTCGCGCGCTCGCCGAGAACGAGCGGATCCGACTCGGTCTGCCAGCAAACCCGGAGTTAGGTGCCGTACCCGTCACGTCCTACCAAAATCGTCGGCGTCCGATGGACGAGATCGACGAGATCACCGTCCAGCATGAAGAGGCGTCTGCGATTCGGCTGCTCCTCGCCGAAAAGGACTCCGCTAACGTGGAACTGGCGGGCCGATGGGCGCAGGAGTGGGTGGACCGGCTGGCCGAGGTGCAGCGGCCGCAGGCCCTGTTACGGGCGCGACGGCTTTTGGTTGCTTGCCGCGCCGCTGCCGGTCGGGTCGATGAGGCCAAGGCAGTGCTGGCGACCATCGCTGCGCAGTGCGCGCAGATCGGATCGCTGCGCTACCTCCCCGACGGCGGCCCGTACGTCGTCGCGATGCTGCGCGCCCTACACGAGGACCAACAGAATGGTCGCTGGCGCCCCGACTGGACCGAAGTGCCCGCAGACTTCCTCGCCAGGTTGGTCAGCGTCGACGTGGTTCATTCACTGTGAGCCGTCGCTGCGTCTGTCAGTCTTTCTGTCCGCGACTGCGGGTGCGCCAGGCGCTCTGGGCGCAGGATCGCATCGAGCTCACCGGAGGTGAGCAGACCACTCTCGAGCACCAGCGAGGTGACGCTTCGACCGCTGGACAGGGCCAGTCGCGCAATTGAGGTTGCCGCGTCGTAGCCGATCAGCGGGTTGAGCACGGTGACGATTCCGATGCTGTCTTCGACCTGGGAACGCAGAAACCCCTTGTTGGCGGTGATCCCGTCGATGCAATGGTCGGCCAAACTGGTGCAGGCTGCGGTGAGCGAGCTCAGGCTGGCGAAAAGTGCACGCGCAATGATCGGTTCAAAGGCGTTCAGCTGCAGCTGCCCGGCCTCGGCTGCCATGGTGACAGTGAGGTCGTTGCCGATGACCTCGAACGCCACCTGGTTGACCACTTCCGGAATGACCGGGTTGACCTTTCCGGGCATGATGCTCGATCCCGCCTGCCGTGGGGGCAGGTTGATCTCGGCGAAACCTGCCCTGGGTCCAGAGGACAACAGCCGCAAGTCATTACAGGTCTTCGACAGCTTTACTGCGACTCGTTTGAGCATCCCCGAGAACAGCACGAAGGCGCCGCAGTCCTGGGTTGCTTCCACGAGGTTGCTTGCCGTCACCAGCGGCAGCCCGGTGATCTCCCGAAGGTGAGCGCAGGCTGCAGATGCGTAGCCTGGGTCGGTGTTGAGGCCGGTGCCGATGGCGGTAGCGCCGAGATTGATCTCGTGCAAGTGAACCAGGACTTCGCGGATCCGGCGTTCGTCCTCGTGGACCATCACGGCGTAAGTGCTGAATTCCTGGCCGAGAGTCATCGGCACGGCGTCCTGCAGTTGGGTTCTGCCGACTTTCACCACATCGTCGAATTCAAGCGCCTTGCGCACTAGTGCCTGGCGAAGATGGGCCATGGCGGCCAACAACTGTTGCGTGCCTTTGACGGTCGCGATCCGGATCGCGGTGGGATATACGTCGTTGGTCGACTGCCCCATATTCACGTCGCCGTTAGGGTGAATCATCGAGTACTCACCCTTGTCGAACCCGAGGATCTCCAGGGCGCGGTTCGCGATGACCTCGTTGGCATTCATATTCGTCGACGTTCCGGCGCCGCCCTGAATGACATCAACCACGAATTGGTCCAGCAGCAGGCCGTTTTCGATGTCCTGGCAGGCGTGCACGATTGCGTCTTTTTTCACCTGATCAATCAAGCCCAGGTCGAAGTTGGCCAGCACCGCTGCGTGCTTGACCTGCGCGAGCGCCGTGACGAGCAACGGATACGAGGAGATGTCCGTACCGGTGATCGAAAAGTTCTCAACCGCGCGGAGCGTCTGGATCCCCCAGTAAGCGGCGGCCGGAACTTCCCGGGCGCCAATGAAGTCTGTTTCTATCCGACTTCCGCTGGCTTGTAAAAGGGACGGTGCATTCATGTGTGCCACTGCTCTCAGGTCGCGATGTGTTGGTGTGGGGTGCTCGTTGCAGGGACAAGGGCATCGATCGCAGCCAGGACCGCGGACGTGAATTCCCTTGTGGACGACGTTCCGCCGACGTCGCGGGTGCCGAAGCCGTCGCGCAGAGCCGACTCGAACGCGGACTGCAGGTGCCGCGCGGCCTCGGTGTGGCCGAGGTGCTCGAGCATCATGGCGCCCGACCAGATCTGCCCCACCGGGTTCGCCAGGCCCTTTCCCGCAATGTCCGGAGCCGACCCGTGAACGGGCTCGAACAGTGACGGGAAGTCGCGCTCCGGGTTCAGGTTTGCGCTAGGCGCCAACCCGATGGAGCCGGTGACGGCGCTTCCGAGATCCGAGAGGATATCGCCGAACAGATTGGAAGCGACAACCACATCGAAGGTCCAGGGCTTGAGCACAAAATGTGCCGCGAGGGCGTCCACGAGTTCGCTCGTGAGGACCACATCGGGGCAGAGGCGCGCCGTTTCCTCCACGACTTCATCCCAGAACGGCATGGTGTGCACGATTCCGTTGCTCTTGGTGGCGGACGTCAATAGTCCCCGGCGGGAAGCCGCTAGACCGGCGGCGTAGCGCGTAACCCGCGACACTCCCAGTCGCGTGAAAATGGTTTCCTGCACGGCACTTTCGTGCGGCAGCCCGCGGTACATCCGGCCGCCGACTTCCGAATACTCACCTTCGTTGTTTTCTCGAACGATGAGGAAGTCGATGGGGTGCTTGGCAGCAAGGGGCGAGGTGACACCGTCAAGCGTCTTGACCGGCCGAAGATTGACGTACTGCTGGAATTCCCGGCGAATGGGGATCAACAGTCCCCACAGCGATTCGGTGTCCGGGACGTCAGGTGACCCCACTGCACCCAAGTAGATCGCGTCGTGTTCAGCGAGCTGCTCCAGGCCGTCAACGGGCATCATCCTCCCGTGCTGGACATAGCGCTCAGATCCCCAGTCGAAGTATGTGAATTCCAGGTCAAGGGAATAGATTTCCGCGATCCGCTCGAGGCAGGCGATACCCGCCGGAACGACTTCCTGCCCGATGCCGTCACCGGGTATTACGGCGATTCTGTGCGTGCTCATGATGTTGTCGGCATTGGCATGCCGTCCGAAAATTGCTGAAGTGCACCCGATTGCCGGAGGTTGACAATGGTGTTCTTGGGTTCGGTCATTTCGTGGACCGCGTACCGCACCCCTTCACGGCCGGCACCGGACTTCTTGAAACCGCCGAAGGGCATGGAATCGATTCGGACGTCACTGGTCTCGTTGATGACCACGGCGCCCACATGCAGGTGTTCAGCGATGGCCAGCGCAAGATCCACGGACTGCGTGAAGACACCCGCTTGCAGGCCGTACTCGGAGTCGTTGGCAGCATGAACGGCGTCCGCGACCTCGACGAACGGCATGATAGTAACCACCGGCCCGAACACTTCCTCGCGGATCAACCGACAATTCACCGGCACATCGGTAAGGACGGTGGGTTCATAGAAGGCGCCGCGCCGCTCACCTCCGGCGTGCACCGTTGCACCGGCCGCTGTGGCCTCGGCCACCCATTCCTCGACTCGCCGAGCCTCCGCCTCAGAAATAAGCGGACCGACATCCGTCCGGCGGTCGAACTTCGGCCCTGTTCGCAGCGCCCGCGTACCACAGGCGACGTGTCGGACAACCCGCTCGAAGAGCTTGGTATGCACATAAACTCGTTGAACCGAGAGACAGTTCTGGCCCGCCACCCCGAAGGCGCCGGCGACAATCGCGTCGGCCGCGTCGATCGGGTCGGCGTCGGCGCAGACGATCGTGGCATTGTTGCCGCCGAGTTCGGACAGGATCTTCTTGCCACCGGCAACGGCGGCAATGCGTTCCGCAGTCCGGGGGCCGCCGGTGAAGGAGATGAGGTCGATCTGGTCGTCGGTCACGAGCGCTTCGGCTACACCCGGACCCGTCACGATCGCCGCCATCCGTCCTGACGGAACTCCGGCTTCGAGCAACAGCTCAACCAGGGCCAGCCCAGTCAATGGAGTCCGCTCGGAGGGCTTGAGCACCACACCATTTCCGGCGATGAGGGCTGGGCCCAGCTTGTGCGCCACCAGGTTCAGCGGATCGTTGAATGGCGTGATCGCCGCGACGATTCCCACCGGTTTCCGGCTGTACCAGCCGATCTTGTTGCCCGCCGCGGTGCTGTCATCGAAGTCGAGGGTCGATCCGGACAGCTCACTGGACGAAGCCGCCGAAAGACGCAGAGTCTCGATGCAACGGCTGACCTCGCGCTCCGCCTCGGCGATGGTCTTGCTGCTTTCCGCGGCGATGATGTTGGCGAAGCGGGCAGACTGCTCATCCAAAAGCCGAGTCGCCTTCTCCAGTGCCTGCCGACGGGCGCGCAGCGGCCATGGCGTGAGTTGAAGGTCGCGGTGGATGTGCGCGATAGCCCGGCGAACGTCCTGGGACGTCGAGCTGCACACCTGCCCGAGGAGGCAGCCGTCTTCAGGATCGCGTACGTCCACCGTCATGTCAGCGGACTGCCATTGGCCTTCAAAGAAAGCCCCTCCAGGAAGACTGGCGAACTCCGACCGGATGACGTCTGGTTGCGGACGCGCGTCAACAACGCCTGTGCATGCGAGCATGAATTCCTGCCTTGCCTACTTGATGCGGTCGATGATCTTCGCGGCGCCGCCGATGATCGGCAGGAACCACGGCGGGCCGAAATGGCCTGGGACTGGGGGATTCTTCAGCCCTTCCCAGACGTTCGCGGTTTTTTCGCCACCCATATAGCGGACCATGTTCTTGCCCATGTGGGCCGCCATCTGCACACCGTGGCCGCTGTAGCACAGGGAATAGAACAGTCCGTCATGGAGGCCGGCGTGCACCATCTGGTCCATCGAGAGATCGACCAGTCCGCCCCACGTGTAATCGACCTTTGCGGTCGAAAGATAGGGGAACAGTTCGAGCATGGCCTCGCGTAAAATCTTGCCGCTCTTGACATCCGAGTCCGGGCTGGAGAGTGCGAAGCGGGCACGGCCGCCGAACAGCAGCCGGTTGTCCGGGGTGATGCGGAAGTAGTAGGTCAGCATCTTGCTGTCCGAAGCCATGCGCCGGTTCGGCAGGATGCGGTTGACCACCTCGTCCGGCAGCGGTTCGGTGACGATGATGAAGCTGCCCACCGGAATCACCCGCCGCTGCAGCCAGGGCGTCACGGCGCCCGTGTAGCCGCTGGTGGCCACGAGCACCTGCTCCGCCCGGACGACGCCGCGGGTGGTGCGCACATCGTGCACGGTGCCCGAGACCTTGTGCAGTTCGGTTACCGCCGCGTTCTCGCAGACCACGGCTCCTGCAGCCACGGCCGCCCCGGCCAAGCCATGCGCGAACTTGCCGACGTGCAGCCCGGCACCGAGCGGATCAAGCATTGCGCCGTGATAGAAGTCGGACCCGATTTCGCTGTGGATGTCCGACTTCGGGATGGTGATGACGTCGTAACCGGCTAACGAAGCCAGTTGCTCCTGCGACTTCAGCATTCCTTCGTAGTGGGAGGGACGAAAGGCCAGTGAGAGTTTCCCGAACCGCTGAAAGTCGCAGTCGATGCCATAGTTACTCACCAACTTCTCGATGGTGTCGATGGCGTCGTTGTATTCCCGGAACATTTCCACAGCGCGGGCGCCGCCATATCGCTTTACCGCGGCGTTGAAGCTGATCGCCAGTCCCGTGGTCGCCATCCCACCGTTGCGACCGGATGCTCCCCAACCCACCGTATGTCGTTCAAGGACAGCAACACTGGCGCCTTGTTTGGCGAACTCGATGGCTGCCGTGAGCCCCGTGAACCCCGCGCCGATGATCGCGACGTCGACCCGTTCGGGCACCGGTGTACGGCGGTAATCGCCAGACGGTTCAGCAGTGTCTTGCCAATAGGGGATGAGTTTCACGATCGACCGCCGCCTTTGCTCGTGGATCTACAGACCGAGGAGTTTGTTGACCTCGTCCAGGGACTGGACTGTGGTGTAGTCGTAGCCCTCGGTGACGGGGTCATAGCCGCGGTCCAGTAGCACCAGGTTGCGAAAGCCCATGTCGTGCATCGGCATCGGGTCGTAGCGGGTGTGGCTGGAGACGTGCAGGAAGTCCTCGGGCTGGGCGTTCAGCGTGTCGAGCATGTACTCGAACGCCTGGTAGCGCGGCTTGTAGGCCTGGGCCTGCTCGGCGGTGTAGACGGCGTGGAACTCCGCACCGAGCCGCGGAACGCTGACGTCCAGGAAGCTGTCGTCGGCGTTGGACAGGATCACCAGCTTGTAGTTGTCGCCCATGAGCTTCAGCGGGGTCAGCACGTCCTCGTGGGCACCAAAACCGCGGACCGTCTCGGCGAGTTGGGCGCCGGCGCCTTCGGTCGGCCCGATGCCCCACCGCTTGCACACCCGGTCAAAGGAATTCTGAAGGATCTGCTCGTAGGGCTTGTAGTCGCCGCAGACCTCGTCGTACCGGTACCCGCGGAACACCTTCTTGAACACGGGCCATTGCTCGTCAGGCAGACGACCCGCCAACAGCCGGCGCGTGGTGGCATCCGTGTCCCAGTTGATCAGCGTGCCGTAGCAGTCGAAGGAGACGTACTCCGGTCGGAAGGTCTTGTTTCCCATCATGATCCGTTCGCTCGAAGGAGGCAGTGGCCCGGTCGGGAACCGCCACTGGTCAGGGAAGGAACGCGTGTCGCCTCGGGCGGTGCCCCGCTCCACACAACTTCCGCTGTCTGCCCACAGACCCTAGACCCGGACTTGCTCAATTGTCAACAATTGGATAGTATCGTCGTGTGACGCACAACACCCCAGGTAGTCGACAGTGGTCAGCGTTACTGCTGACTGTCGGCGTTCTACCTGTGGGGGTGGGTGGATTGGTTGATCCGAGAAGCCCGACGAACCCGCTCTGCTTGCCGCGGGCCATCTTCAGCTAGCCATTCGAAGGAATCCCAATGAAGACAACAACAAAATTCCAGGCCGCAGCGGCTGGCGTTGCACTCCTGATCGCCCTGAGCGCGTGCAGCACCGCCGACACCACCGCCAACAACGCGGACATAGGGAGTAAGACGTCAAATACGGCCGATATCTCCGAGGGCGTTCAGCCGGACCCCGCCGCAATCGCACTGTTGCCTGCCGCATACCAGGACAAGGGCGAGCTGTCGGTGGCGATGGATCTCCACTATCCGCCGACCACCTTCCTCGCCGATGACAACACCACTCCGATCGGCCTGAACCCCGACATCGCCCGTCTCGTGGCCAAGAAGCTGGGACTCAAACTCAAATTCGTCAATACCAGTTTCGACACCATCATTCCGGGCCTCGAGGGTGGCCGATACGACTTCACCGCCACCTCAATGTCCCCCACGCCCGAGCGGCTCAAGGTCCTGGACATGATCGACTACTTCAACGGCGGTTTGTCCGTGGCCGTTGCCGCCGGCAACCCGCTTGAACTGAGCAATGACAACCTGTGCGGCAAGAACATTGCCGTGACGAAGGGCTCGAACGCACAACTCAAGCACCTGCCCAACATCTCCGAGTGGACGTGCACATCGGCGGGCAAGCCGGCGATCAACGGCATCACCCTGCCCAACGTCCAGGAAGCACTGACCCAGCTGGCCTCCAAGCGGGTCGACGGCGTCTTCTACGACACCCCCGCCCTGGTATGGGCAGAAACGCAGCAGCCCAAGGCCATCGAAGTCCTCAGCCCCCAGGTCGATACGCGCACAGAACACGTCGTCTCCGTCGCCCTCAACAAGGGGTCGCCACTGACTCCCGCCGTGCAAGCAGCCGTTCAGTCCATCCTCGACAGCCCCGAATACCAGAAGTCACTCGAGACCTGGGGTCTGACCGATGGGGCCATCACCGACGCGAAGCTCAACTAGGGAAACACCATGGTGCAACTGACTACTCAAGGAAGTGAGCCTGCGATGAACGGGATGGACCCAGCCCTCAAACCGAGGCTCCGGCGCAGGAGCGGGTTCGAGTACGCGGCGTGGGCGGTGTGCATCCTGCTCGCCCTTGGCATCCTCACGTCCGTAATGACCAATCCCAACTTCCAGTGGGATGTGGTCGCCAAGTACTTCACCCATGAATCGATCCTGCGCGGGCTGGTCCTGACGATCGTCTTGACGGTGGTCAGCATGGTCCTCGGCACCCTGCTGGGTCTGGTTCTTGCGATCATGCGGTCGTCGAGCATCAAACCGGTTGCCGCGACGGCGGGGGTATACATCACGATGTTTCGTGGCACCCCGGTGCTGGTCCAGTTGATCTTCTGGTTCAACATCGCCGCGCTGTACCCGAATCTGTCCATCGCCGGCGTGAACATCGACATCAATGCCCTGATCACCCCCATCCTGGCCGCGATCATCGGCCTGACGCTCAATGAAGCGGCGTACATGGCGGAGATCATCCGCGGCGGGTTCTCCTCCGTCGGCAAGGGGCAGATCGAGGCCGCCGACTCACTGGGGATGAGCGGCGCCATGAAGATGCGCAAGATCATCATTCCCCAGGCGATGCCCTCGATCATTCCGGCAACGGGAAACCAGGTCATCGGAATGTTCAAGGAGACGTCCCTCGTCAGCGTGTTGGGTGTCGCGGAACTGCTCCAGAGCGCCCAACTGATCTACGCCCGCACCTACGAGACCATTCCTCTCCTCATCGTTGCCAGCCTGTGGTACCTCGCGATGACCCTCCTGCTGAGCTATCCACAATCCCAGCTCGAGAAGAAATACTCCCGTTCAGCTTCGCGGCTTCCCCGAAAAGCAAAGCTTGTTGCGACAGACCAGGAAGGTGCCCGATGAACTGCGACGGTACGATCCACGGCCGAGGAATCCGTAAATCCTTTGGCGCCAAGACAGTTCTGCAGGACATCGACATCGATATCGCCAGCGGTGAGATCAGTTGCATCATCGGTCCAAGCGGTTCGGGAAAATCGACTCTGCTGCGCTGCGTCAACGGCCTGGAGACCGTTGATCTCGGGGTGTTGAAGGTCAACGGAGAAGACTTCGGCTTCTACGAGACGGACAAGGCGTTCCATGCGGTGAGCCGCAAACGCCTCGCCCAACAGCGCACCAAAGTGGGCATCGTTTTCCAGCAGTTCAACCTGTTTCCGAACATGACCGCCCAGGAGAACATTATGGCCGGCCCCGTGCTGGTGAAGGGCGGTGACAAGAAGCAGGCAGCCCAGCAGGCGCAACAGCTGTTGGCCAGCGTGGGCCTGAGCGGTTTCGGCAGCCACTACCCCGCGCAGCTGTCCGGTGGGCAGCAGCAACGCGTGGCCATCGCACGGGCGTTGGCCATGGATCCGCAGATCATGCTGTTCGACGAGCCGACCAGCGCCCTGGATCCAGAAAAGGTCGGCGAAGTCCTCGCCGTCATGAAGGACCTGGCCCAGAAGGGCATGACCATGGTTGTGGTCACCCACGAGATCGGTTTCGCGCGGGAGGTGGCGGACTCCCTGCTGTTCATGGACGAGGGCTGCATCGTCGAACGCGGTGATGCCCGCGAGGTCATTGCCAACCCGAAGGAACGCCGGACCCAGGATTTCCTGAAGCAGGTGCTCTGACGATGGACGGAAGACTTGCGGTCATCGGCTTGGGCAGCATCGGAAGCATGGCATTGTGGCAGGCGTGCCGCTTGTCGGACTCGGTGGTCGGCTTCGAGGCACAAACTCCGGGCCATGCCCGCAGCGCCGTCGGCGGTGACACACGCCTGTTCCGCATGCTGTACCGGGGAACGCCAAACTACTACCCCCTCCTCCAGCGCTCCCGCCGCCTCTGGGCCGAACTCGAGGCCGACTCGGGTCAGCACATTCTGACGCGCTGCGGCGGACTTTCGATAGGCACCACGGGCGGCCAGTATCTTGAGCCGCTACTGGAAACGACGCGGTTGACCGGCGCAGACCATGAGCTACTGAGCCGCGAAGCGATGGCCGAGCGGTATCCGCAACACCGTCTCCGCCCAGATGACAGTGCGGTGTTCGACCCGCACGCCGGTGTCCTGCGGACCGACCGGGCCGTCACCGCTGCCGTGGAGGCCGCACAGGCGAACGGTGCAACGGTTCTCACCAACACTCCAATCGACGAAATCCGGGAAACCGACGACGGCGTGGTCGTCACCTCCGGGTCCGGTTCGTGGATTTTCGAGAATGTCATCATCGCCTCAGGCGGGTGGTCCCAGCGCCTCATGCCCGATTACCTGAAGGCGGTAACGGAGACGTGGCGGAACTACCTGTCGTGGTTCGTCGCGCGGGACGCAGCCGAGTTCGCGCCGGACCGATTCCCCATCTTCATCCGAATCTCCGGAGATCGCTCCATGTACGGGGCTCCAAGCGTCGACGGGGTGACCGTCAAGGCAACCCTGGACGGTCGCGGAGGGCCAATCTCAGGAGCCGACGCAGTGCCCAGGGAACTGACCGCGGCGGAGATCGCGGAAACCACCGAGACCGTCACCGAGTTCTTCCCCGGCCTTATCCCCAACATTGTCCGCTCCGACGCATTCCCGGACCTCTTCACGCCGGACAGGAACCCCCTACTCGGCCACCTGCGAGAGAACAGCAGAATCTACTGCGCCACCGGATTTTCCGGCGCGGGTTTCAAGATGGCTACCGGCTTCGGTGAGATCGCCGCGAAGGAGACCCTGGGCACGCATTCCTTTGAAAGGCTCGATTTCGTACGGCCCCAACGGTTTCGGCCACCGAACTCAAGCGACGGTGCGCCGATCGCCGTCAGTGCGCGGAGTTAGTGAGGCGCGGCGTGGAGTATCCCGCGACGTTGCAAGAGGCAATTGTTGACAATCGACAGTTAGTAGGACCACACAAAGCCATGGCAACTCTCAGCCCCGTCCTCAAGCAGGCCACCCCGGTCGTCGTCGACTACGCGGCCGGTAGCTGGATTTACGCGACCGACGGCAAGAAGTACCTCGACTTCACCACCGGAATCGGCGTCACGAGCACCGGCCATTGCCATCCCGACGTCGTCGCCGCGGCCCGCGAACAGGTCGGCAAGATCGTTCATGCCCAGTACACGACGGTGATGCACAAACCCTTGCTCGAACTCACCGCCAAACTGGGCGAATTCCTGCCCACGGGGATCGACAGTGTCTTCTACGCCACCTCCGGCTCCGAAGCAGTCGAAGCCTCGGTCCGCCTGGCGCGCATGGCGACGGGACGACCCAACATCATCTCGTTCAACGGCGGGTTCCACGGCAGGACAGTGGGTGCGGCCTCGCTGACCACGGCCGGCACCAAGTTCCGCTCCGGATTCTCGCCACTGATGGGTGGAGTGCATATCGCCCCCTTCCCCCACTCCTTCCGGTATGGCTGGGATGAAGACACTGCAGTCGCCTTCGCACTGAAGGAACTCGATCACCTCTTGCAGAGCGTCAGCGCCCCCAGCGATACCGCCGGCTTCATCATCGAACCCGTCCTCGGCGATGGCGGCTACATCCCTACTCCTGTCGCCTTTCTTCAAGGCTTGCGCGAACGTGCCGATCGGCACGGCATCGTGTTCATCGTCGATGAGGTCCAGGCGGGTGTGGGTCGCACGGGCAAGTTCTGGGGGCATGACTGGGCCGGGATCCGCCCGGACATCGTCATTACCGCGAAAGGACTGGCCAGCGGGTTCCCCATCTCCGCGATCGCCGCCTCAACGGAACTGATGTCCAAGGCATGGCCAGGCTCCCAAGGCGGTACGTACGGAGGAAACGCCGTCGCCGCTGCCGCCGGCGTGGCGACGCTGGGAGTCATCGAGCGCGAAAACCTCGTGTCCAATGCCCAGATTCGGGGCGAGGAGCTCCGCGCGGGGCTGGACAATCTCAGGACCGAGTTCGCCGGAATCGGGAACGTCCGCGGCCGCGGATTGATGCAGGCCGTCGAATTCACCACTGCGGACAACGCACCCGACGCTGCGACGGCGCTCGCGGTTCAACAGGCCGCCATCGACGCCGAACTCCTGCTGCTCACGTGCGGTCCGTACGGCAACGTCATCCGCATCATCCCAGCGCTCAATGTCAGCAGCGATGAAATCCGAAGCGGCTTAACCAGGTTCGCGCAGGCGCTGAAGACGGCCACTATCTCGACATCCTCCCCCTCGATCACAGAAAGCGTCACATGAGCCATTCTTTTGACCCCACCACTCTCCACACGGACCTGTTCATCGACGGTGTCTGGCGCAAGGCCACCGGCGCAGCCACTTTCACCGTGGAAAACCCGGCGACACACGAAGTCATTGCCGAAGTGGCCGACGGCGGACCCGAAGACGCCATCGCGGCCATCGAAGCAGCCGGTCGCGCGCAGGCGACGTGGAGCAAATCCACGCCGCGCGAGCGCGCGGACATCCTGCGGGCCGCGTTCGACCTCGTCATTGCGAGCACCGACCGCTTGGCCGCCATCATGACCGCCGAGATGGGTAAACCCCTCGCCGAAGCAAAGGACGAAGTGGCGTACGGCGCCGATTTCCTCCGTTGGTTCTCCGAAGAGGCCGTCCGTATCGGCGGGGACCAAACCACATCGGTAGACGGCAACACCCGAATCCTGATCACCAAAGAACCTGTCGGGCCCTGTGTTTTGGTGACACCGTGGAACTTCCCACTCGCAATGGCCGCCCGCAAGATCGCGCCGGCGGTTGCGGCGGGGTGCACGATGGTATTCAAGCCGGCCGACCTCACACCACTGACGGCACTGGCTTTGGTGGACATCTTCCAGCAGGCGGGCCTACCCGACGGGGTCCTCAACGTCGTGACCACATCCAGTGCCGCCGACGTGGTGGAGCCGTGGATGAGCAGTGGCGTCGCGCGCAAGATCAGCTTCACGGGTTCCACGGGGGTCGGCAAGATCCTGTTGCGTCAGGCGGCGGAGAACGTCATGCGCTCCTCCATGGAACTGGGAGGCAACGCACCCTTCATCGTCCTGTCAGACGCAGACGTGGAGCGGGCCGTCGACGGAGCCATGCAAGCGAAGATGCGGAACATGGGTGAAGCCTGCACGGCGGCGAACCGCATCTTCGTACACCGTTCACTCGCTGACGAATTCGCCGAGAAGCTCGGCAAGAGAATGTCCGAACTGCAGGTCGGCAATGGCGCACTGGAAGGGACGGAGGTCGGTCCCCTAATCGAACAGGCAGGCCTCGACAAGGTCGAGGCCTTGGTTGCCGACGCCGTCGCCAAGGGTGCCCGCATCCTCACCGGCGGAAGCCGCCCCGACGGACCCGGGTACTTCTACAACCCCACCGTCCTCACGGACGTTCCCCTCGATGCCGAACTCATGCGAACCGAGATCTTCGGCCCGGTCGCGGCGATCACACCCTTCGACAGCGAGGACGACGCAGTCCGCCTCGCAAACGACACAGACTGGGGACTTGTCGGATATGTCTTCACCGAAAGTGTGGATAAGGCAATGCGTTTCGCTTCAGCGCTGGAAGTTGGCATGGTCGGCCTCAATACAGGTCTCGTGTCGAACCCAGCGGCCCCGTTCGGGGGCGTCAAGCAATCGGGGCTGGGACGCGAGGGCGGTAAGGTCGGCATCGACGAGTTTCTCGAGTACAAATATGCCGCGTTGGCCTGCTAGACCCCTTTGCGCCGACACCATGAGGAGGTAGGGAGCTCTGATGGCGATGGCGGATGGTCTCATCCAATTGGAGGGACGACCGACGGCACAATTGATTGCCGATCACCTGCGGGAGCAGATCATCCAAGGGATCTTCCTTCCAGGTCAGCAGATCAATGAATCCGTCTTGGCCGATCAGTTGAGCACGTCCAGGGGCCCAGTCCGCGAAGCACTGCAGCGATTGACCCAGGAGGGGCTCCTCGTCAGTCTGCGTAACCGCGGTGTCTTCGTGAAGGAGCTGACGATTGCCGACATACGGGAGATCTACGCGGTGCGGGAGGCTGTCGAAAAGGCCTCCGCAGAGATCCTCGTGACCGCAGGGGACGGCCAGATCGATCGCACCTGGCAATCGTTAAAGGAAATCGTCGCCGAGATGGCAAATCAGGAATCGTCGGATTGGCAGGAGATCTCCCGGCTCGACATGCAATTCCATACGACCTTCGTAGCCGGCTCTCACAATTCACGTTTGATGCGGATTTACGACACTCTCGCGGCCGAAACCAGAATGTGTATTCACCATCTCCGGGTTTCCTACCCTCGAGTGGATGTTCTGGTGCGGGAGCACCAGGAGATCCTGGACGTGCTCGGACGTCGCGACAACGAAGGACTTCAGCGGGCCGTCAGCAATCACATGCGCAAGGCCGTCGACGACCTGAACGCAATGCAGCAGAACCAAGCGGACCCGGTCGAGCCTCTATAACGCTAACGCGGCTAACCCTGTTGTGTCGGTTGCGATTTCATCGCGTCTGGTACCGCAGCCGCAGATCCGGATTGCTGATGTTTGGCGTGTATGCGCTGGTATGAGCTGTGACCGCGGCATTGTTCAGAGTTTGTGAAGACAACCGAATACGCCGCGGTCGCCGCGGCCACCGGCTGGGCGACGTCCTCGCCGTGGCGGCCAATCGGCGCGTGCCTACCCATGCCGGCCCGATCCGCGTCGAGGGGCTCATATCGGTCGATACGGCCTAGTGCACATCCGTCATGGTAACTCCGTTCCACCGCACTAAACCGCGGTTCCGGGTGTAGCTGTGGATGGACGGCGCCCGGGGCCGCAGACTGGACCACATCCCAGTCAACTGCCATGACGAAGGCACATCAGTGGATTCGGTGAAACATATTGTCGCGCAATCGCAGTCGTCTGACATCGAACTCGGCGCACATGGCGACCTCTTCGAAGTTGGATGCAGGACAAACATACGAACATTGGGCAGTTCGACATGCTGTTTTTGCGTTTCGAACGGGATCTCGGCCCTCCGCGCTTCTACGCTGAGGCGATGACCAACTATTCGGCGCCGCCCGCACCGTTCGGACGCGTGCTTACCGCAATGGCGACAGCATTCACTGTGGATGGCGAGGTCGATGAGGAGGCCACAGCCCGGATCGCCACGCATTTGATCGATAACGGACACGACGGACTCGTAGTGTCCGGGACAACCGGCGAATCGGCCACGACCACCACCGCCGAAGACGGTCGGATCTTGAGGGTGGTCAAGGAGGCAGTGGGCGACCGCGCGAAAATCGTTGCGGGGGTCGGAACAAATGACACCCGGCACACACTCGAGTTGGCACGCCAAGCTGCAGACCATGGCGCGGACGGGCTACTTGTGGTCACGCCGTACTACAACAAGCCGAGTCAGGCTGGAATTCTGCAGCACATTCGGTACGTGGTTGAAGCAGTCGATGTTCCTGTCATGCTCTACGACATTCCCAGCCGCTCGGGCACCAAGCTCACGTCCCCGACGTTTGAGGTGATGGCCGACTGGCCGGCCGTGGTCGCGGTGAAGGATGCAGCAGGGGACCCAACCCAGACGATAATGCTGCGCGAATTGGGTTACGCGGTCTATTCCGGCGACGACAGTCTCAACTTGGGGTTTCTGGCATACGGGGCATGCGGTGTTGTTTCCGTTGTCGGCCATGTGGCAGGTAACGAACTTCGCGCCATGATAGAAGCGTTCCTTTCTGGAAACCTCGCAACTGCGCAGGCGATCAACGCCCGTCTGCAGCCGGCCTTGCGCGCCATGATGGGTGTCCCGAACTACGGTGCGACCACAGCCAAAGGCGCCTTGCAGTTGCGCGGTGTAATTCAGAACAGAGCAGTGAGATCACCGCTACTTGCTCTCGACGACGCCGAGTACGAGGCCCTGCGGGCCGGGCTGACCGCCTCAGATCTGCTGTAACCGCCAACGCGCACGCCCACTCTGAATGGCAGCGCCTCGCCTCACTACGACCTCCAGCGTCTTGCGGCTGAGCGTTCAAAGCGGCTAACCTGTTGTGCCGATCGTGATTTCACCGCCTCGACCCGGTTCCGACAACCGCGCGACGCTCGGCCCAACGGGCGAAACGCCCGCACTTATAGGGGCCATTGAGTGAAACCCCGGTCGTAGTGCGCAGCCGGGCGTTCAGAAAGCGGTGTACCCGCCATCAACCGGAATGACCGCTCCCGTGATGTACGACGACTCGGACGACGCGAGGAACAGGACAGCGTCGGCGACTTCCTCGGGCGTGGCGAGGCGCTGAAGCGGGATCTGGGATTCGCGCTCATGGCGGTACGCCTCAGGGTCGGACCTGCGTTGGAAAGACGCCTCGATGATCGGGGTCGCGGTCAGGCCGGGAGCGACCACGTTGACCCGGATGTTGCGCGGGGCCCACTCGATCGCCGCGCCCTTGGCAAGCATGATCAGGCCGCCCTTGGCCGCGGAGTACAGCACTTCGTCCGGCTTGCCGACAATGCCGAGCCGCGAGCCGACACAGACGAATGAGCCTCCAGACGAAGGCATCAGCGGCGCAAAGTGTTTCATCACCAAGAACGCGCTGAGCAGATTGCTGTGGAGCACATTCCTCGCGTCATCGTAGGTCATCTCGGTGAGCGGACCGCTGGCCTGCAGGCCGTGGTTGAGTACGACCACGTCGACGGAACCGAAGGTGTCGGCGGCGTGCCTGGCCAAGCTTGCGACGAACGCCTCATCGTTGAGGTCCCCAGGGACGTACAGGTCGTCGGGCTCCGCGGTGTCTATCCGATCCCGACGACCGGTCAGCAGCAGCCGTGCGCCCTCGCGGCGGAAGTGGGAGCTCACCGCCTGGCCGATTCCGCTGTTGGCGCCGGTCACCAGCGCGGTGGCCTTCTCGAGTCTCATTTCAGGTTCTCCTGTTGGTTGGGGGGTCAGTTGAGAAGTCCACGGGCGGCCACGGGCCAGCGCTGCAGCATCGTGCCTTCGATGTCGGTCACGATCAGCTCGTCGAAGCTGTTCACGACAGGGCATACATGGTTGGGCACGACCGGAACCACCGTGCCGACGCTCGGACGCGATTCGCCGGCGGGCACGGCGGCAAACCCGTGGTATTCGTTGAGCCTGGCGAGGACCGCCTGCTTCCCGGCGATGCCGCCGTACCCCAGTTCGGGGCTGCCCTCGCGGCCGAGGGCCTTGGTGCCCACGTCGAGGATGACCTGGTCGGGGACCCAGTCGCTGACCACGGTGGCGGCGACGAACAGCGCGATCTGATCCTCCTCACATGCGCCGAGCCGGGCGTTGTTCAGATCGCAGAAGACATACTCGCCAGGGCGGATCTCAGTGATCACGTTGCTCGTGGAGAAGGCGACCGTGGGTGTCGAGCCAGCACTGACCACCTCGGCGGTGACCCCGACGGCGCCAAAGCTGCGCACGGCGGCGGTGAGCGCGGTGTGCTGGTCGTGCGCCGCCGGCTCACGGGATCCCGGACCGAAGCAGCCATGTCCCGGATAGGTGTAGACGCCGACAGGTACCAGCCCACAGTTGCGGGCCGCAACGGCGAGGTCACCCGCGGCCGCCGGCGGCGCTCCGGATCGGCCGGCGCCACAGTCGATTTCGACCACCACCTGGAGACGGTCCGGTTCGTCACCCATCGCGTCGGCGAGAGCCTCGATGGCCGCGACGTTATCCACCCCCACGCGCATCCGGACGGTCTGCGCTAAATGGCGGATCCGGCCGCCCTTGGTACCCGACGGCCAGATCGGGTAGGCGAGAAAGATGTCGTCGAAGCCGGCCGCGGCGAAGACCTCCGCCTCACCGACGGTGCCGGCGGTGATCCCGACCGCCCCTGCCTCGACCTGGCGTCGACCGACCTCGAGGCACTTGTGCGTCTTGACGTGTGGCCGCATGTCGAGGTTGTGTTCGGCGGCGAAGCCTTGCATCCGGTCGATGTTCCGCTGCATGACGTCGGCCAGCACGATGGGGGCCGGGGTGTCCACCCGGTCGACCAGGCGGCTGAGTACATCTTGATGCCGGTGCACGCTGCACTCCTCGACTGTCCGTCGTCCTATACCGCGGTGCAGACCATTTGGATCTCGACCGGACTGTTCCGCGGCAAACTGGCGACACCGATGGCCGTCCGGGCGTGCCGCCCATTTTCGCCAAGCACGTCGACGAGCAGCTCGCTGGCCGCATCGGCGACGTCCGACTGCTGACCGAACTCGGGCGTACTGGCCACGAAGACCAGCATCTGCACAACCCGGACCTGGTCCAAGCCGCCAACCGCATCCGCGGCCACAGCGAGCACGTTCAGTGCGGCATGGCGCGCCAGCCCCCTGGCGGTCTCGAGATCGACGTCTCGGCCCAGGATCCCCTGGCCCAGTAGCTCGCCGTCCTTGTAGGGCAGCTGACCCGCCACGTAAACACTGGAGCCGATCGTCTGGTGGTTCACATACTTCGAGCTCGTACCAACGGCGGGCAGATCCAGATCGAGGGCCTGGAGCCGTTCCGTGGCCGAACCGCTCTGGGTCTGAATCCCGGTCATCTGTTCCCCGCATTCGTTTCGTGGTCGCGTGTCGATTGTCGACCATACGCCAGAGCATATATTTGTCAATAGACTGCTTCAGCTCGCCGGGAGGCGTCTGCACTCACACCTGGGCGACGTGCCCGTTTCCCGGGTCGTCTGTCTGACCTCGCAGTGCTGATTGGAAATGCTGTGCCAGTTCCCTCCGGAACGCTTCCGTGTCGCCCTCCAGAGCGACTGCAGCCAGTCGCTCGTGTTCGACAGCGATGTCGTGTAGGTCGGTGTACGAGCGATGATCGACCGCGAGGTACAGGCGCAGCTTGGTCTCCCAACCGTTCCAAAGCCCGCGCAGAACGCCGTGTCCCGAGTAGTCGTAGAAGAGCCGGTGGAACTGCAGGTGCGCATCGATGCTGGCCGGGATGTCGTTCGTATCCGTCGCCTGCCGAAGCTCCTCGACCGTCTTCGTCAACCTTGGCCTCTCGGGTCCCCGCAGAGCTTCGTGAGCGAGTTCCCCGGCGTATGGCTCGACAAGCAACCGGATCGAGGCGATCTCAGCGACTTCGTGAGCGCTCACCTCGATGACGAACGCACCGCGGAAGGGGATCTTCACGATCAGACCCTCCTCCTCGAGCCTTGTCAGCGCCTCGCGAAGGGGTGACCGGCTGACGCCGAGATCCGTCGCGATGTCTCTCTCGCGCAGTTGCCCACCGGGAGGGACGGTCCCGTCGAGAATCGCCGCCCGCAGCACCCGGTAGACGCCCTCCGGGGTCGTCGTCCGTTCCAGCCCTCCGAACTTGTGGTCCATCACGCCGCCTCTCGTGGTCGTTTGTCGACCATACCGGGTGGCTGGAGCTGCCGAGGATCAAGGACACCCCAGGAAGTGGCCGCGTTGTGTCGGCGTTTGTCGTTAGAGACCGGCGCATTCGCGCACTCGCCGGCTTTAACGGATCGCGGCTTTAGCAATAGCTGATTCTGACAGGCCCCAGTAGTCCAGCGACTTCTTGTATTCCGGGGATTCCAGAACGGACTGGAGGGCCGTCTGCAGCGCCGGTGTCAAAGGTGACCCCTTCTTCAGACCAACGGCGACATTGGTGTTCGTACGGGTGTCCATCCTCGGCTCCAGGACAGCGAAAAGGTTGGGCTGCTGGACCTGCGCCCATGCCAGAGCGCCGGCGTCCTGGAATACGCCGTCCACCCGCTTGGAGTGCAGCTGCGTCAGGGCCTCCTGGACGTTGGGCAGCGTGACGCCATTGATGGCCGGCTTGCCCTGCGAGGTGCAGGTCCACTCCGAGATGTTCGGCAGGTGCTTCAGTTGCTGTGTGGAGCCCTTGACCACGGCGATGTTCCTGCCGCACAGCGTGTCGTTGGTCAGATTGAGCGGGTTGCCTGCGGCTACCGCCACCGAAGAGCCGCCCTTGAGGTAGTCGATCATGTCCAGAACCTTCAGCCGCTCGGGCGTGGCGGACATGGTGGTGGCGGTGAAGTCGTAGCGGCCGCCGTCGATGCCGGGAATGATCGTGTCGAACGTCGTGTTCACGAATTTCAGCTTCAGCCCCAGCTTCTTGGCCACCAGGCGGGCGATGTCCGGATTCACGCCGATCGGCGTGACGCTGTCCTCGGCGAGGAACGTGGTCGGCGGGCTGGACAGGTCCATGGCAACGCTCAATTCGCCCTTGTCCTTGTAGGACTGCGGCAGAAGTGCAACCGCGGCCTCATCCGCCTTGACACCCTCGGAGATGTCTGCCGTGTTCTGTGTCTTTGGTATATCCGTCTCTTGAGTGCCGGTTGCCGTGCCGCCACAGGCGGTGAGGGCCAGCAGGACGGCAAGCCCCGCTGCGGCAGTCATGTTTCTGGTCTTCATGGTGGTTCCCTTCAAATGGGTTCAGCTGGGGGTAATTCGGAGAGTGAGCGAGCTTGTTCAGTACTCGAGTTCCGTACTTGTGCCGCCATAGGCGGCCGATCGCGCTTGACGCCTACTCTCGTTGGATGCGAGTCCCCCGGCCCAAGAAGTCGGGTTCAGCATTTGCAGCGACCGGTTTCATGCTGCGCCTTGGCGCAGTTCTTGGCAGATGCCGTCCATCGCATCGATCAGGCGATCAGCATCATTCATGGAGAACGGCAAAGGGGGGCGGAGTTTCAGGACGTTTCCCTGGGCTCCGCACGCCGAAATCAGAATCCGTTGTGCGCGTAGCCTGTTCACGATGCCGGCGGCTAGATTCCCGTCAGGAGTCAGCGTTGAGCGGTCGGTCACGAGGTCGATTCCTATGAACAGGCCGCTTCCCCGCACTTCGGCAACCTGATCCAGATCTTGAGTGAGTTGCCGCAGCTCGGTTTGAATTTTCGAGCCGACCTTGAGGGCATTTTCCATGAGCGATTCCTCGCGGATCACGTCCAGGACGGCCTGCGCAGCGGCTATCGCCACGGAATTCCCGCCGAAGGTGTTGAAGTAGCGGATGTTCTTCCCGAACTCGACAAGTAGTTCGGGCTTGAAGACGGCTGCAGAGATCGGGATGCCGTTACCCATGGGCTTGCCCATCGTCACGATGTCAGGGACGATCCCGTGCCGCTGGAAGCCCCACCATTGCTCACCGGTGCGGCCGAAGCCCGGCTGTACTTCATCCGCGATGTACAGGCCGCCGACGGCATGGATTTCCTCCATGATCGGGCGAAGGAAGCCCGCCGGGCCGTCGAAGACCCCGTCGGAGGAGAAGATGCTGTCGGCGATGAAGGCGGCCACTCCGATACCGTGTCGCTGCAGGTCGGCTACGGCGGCGCGGACCTGGGCCCGCAGGTGATCCTCCAGAGACCGCTGATCCGACGAATGGCGCAGGGCGTCCGGCGCGTCAATGACCCGAACGTTCGCACCAAGGGGCACACCCACGCCCAAGGACGGCGAGAAGGACGCCACCTCGGTGGTGAGGCCGTGGTACGCGCCGGAGGTGACGATGATGCCCTGTTGTCCCGTCGCATATTTCGCGACGCGCATGGCGAGGTCATTGGCCTCCGAACCCGTGCACGTGAACATGACATGGCCGAGCTCGGCGGGAAACGTGGAGAGGAGCTGCTCCGAGTAATCAAGGATGGATTCCTGGATGTAACGGGTGTTGGTGTTCAGCGTCTGCATTTGTTCGTGGACAGCCGCTATGACGCGCGGGTGGGCGTGACCGACCGAGGGAACGTTGTTGTAAACGTCGAGATACTCATTTCCGTCCCGGTCGAACAACGTGACGCCCTTGCCGCGTACTACCTCCACGGGGGTGTCATAGAACAACCGGTACCCGGGCCCGAGGCTCGTGTCCCTGCGCCGGATGTTCTTCTGCATCTGGTCGGGAAGCTCACTGAGGCGGTTGGGATCAAAGCCATTGATCATGGCTCTGGATGGCTTCCGGATTTGGGACGCATCCATGGTTTCTCCTTAAAGGCTTGTTAGTCGGGTGCGGAATGTGAGACGCAGTTCTTGGTGCGGGGGCTCCGGCTATGGCGGCGAGCCGGTCCCAGTCCGGCCTTGAGTGGGACAGCAGATAATCGCGCCGTTGAGGCAATTGACTTGCCCGCCATTGCGTTATCAGGGCCCGCAGGAGGAGGCGGGCAGGCGCCGACACCATCAGGGCTTCAAGCTCGTGGCCGGGTAGCGGACGGATGCTCCGATAGCCATCCATCACGTGAAATGCGTGCTCCCATGGGCTGCCTGGGTCTGCTCCCAGGAGGTTGGCCATGGTTACGCTGATGTCGAAAATCACCGCGGTCCGCACGACATCGCCGAAGTCGATGATCCCGGTCACGTAGTCCGGCCTGCTCGGGGCGACAATGACATTGAACGGACTGAAATCTCCGTGGACGACCTGAGAGGTAAGGGTGCCGAGAAGCGGAACGACCGTCTCGTCGAACTGATCGAAAATGTCTTCGGCCATGGCGCGATTTTGCTTGTCATCGACGTAGTCAAGAAGCGGCCGCATCCGGTGAAAGTGCTTGAGGTCCCAGAGAAGCAGACGGTCGGCACGAGGATGATCGAAGTCCTGCAAAGCCAGGCCCAGGCGTGCGCAGCTTGAGCCCACGACCTGAAGCTGACCAGCCGACGCGTCGTGATTGGCCAGCAGATCTCCTGGCATGAAGCGCATCACCCGAAGCACCCGAACATTGGGCCCTTCGCCGGCCGGGATGAGAACTTGCGGATCTCCGCCACCGCTCCTGACAACACGCTGGACCGGAAGTCCAGGAGCGGTCCGCTCCAAATGCTCCATGCATGCCGTCTGAAGTCCGACGATCGCCGGATCCTCATCGGGTGAGGACAGCTTCACCAGATAGGTTCCTTCTCCGTCACGCAAGCGGAACGTCTCGTCCTTCTCGGTGGGAATGCGGACGAGCGCGCCCTTCAGACCGTAGGACTGTTCGAGAAGCTTCGAGAGAGTCGAGTCGGCGAGCTGAGACTGCTCTGCCAGGAGTCCACTCTCCGATGCGACGGCTTCGATAAACGCAGAGTCGCCAGTGGCGCCCCAGGCGGGTTCAAGAGAAGAACTCATTTCACCCTTTCAATAGCCGAAGGAAAGGAGTTGGACTTCGGACGAAGTCCTGGCCGAGCCAGCGGACGAGCGTCCTGTCAGAGACGCGGAAGTCCAAGAACGACGGGCAGGTCGGCGATGTCGGTAATCCGCTCGTAGCCGAGCCATGGCTCGTCCGCCTCGAAGCCCCGGTCCATGTACACCTTGTGCTTGATGCCCATAACGGCCGCAGAACGGTGGTCGTACTTCGGACTCGCGGAGACGTGCACGATCTCGTCGGGTGCCGCGCCGAGCTCATCCAGCATGTACTCGAACGCACTGAGACGCGGCTTGTAGATGCCCATCTGCTCGGCGGTGATCAATACCTCGAACGGGGCTTGGAGATTCTCCATCAGACGCGACGCAAACGCGTCGTCGCTGTTCGTCACGATCACCAGGGGGTAGGCCTCAGCCAGGCGGTTCAGTGCCTCCGTGACACCGGGGTACGGCTGCCACGTGGGGATCTCGTCGTACACCGCCCGAGCGTCTTCATCGCGGTACTCCAGGCCGAATCTGCACATGGTTCGTTCCAAAGAATGACCGACGATCTGGTGGAACGGCTTGTAGTCGCCCATGCACTCGTCGATGCGGTACGCGCTGCAAGCCCGCAGAAAGTCGTCGGCGATCTCGGCCGGGAGGCGGTCGCCCAGCGCCCGACGGATCGCGTCATTGATACGGAAGTGGATCAGCGTTCCGTTCATGTCGAACGTGACGAACTTCGGCTTGATGTCGAGTGCCATGAGATTCTCCAGATGGTCGATGGTAGGTTGTCGATGGTCGACCATATGACTATAGTCGGGAACTGTCAACCATCTGGGAGGCCGGTCTTCCCCGTGAGGAGTACGAAATGAAGTTCTCGTCTTATTGGCTCGACACCGCGCCGAAGGGTTGCCTCGAGCGGTCAACGACCAGCGTGGAAGGACGCACCGGGGTGGCCGTGATCGGTGGTGGCCTGACCGGTGTGGTGGCGGCGCTGCATTTGGCCCGCCGTGGAGCAAAGGTCGATCTCTTCGAGCAGAACACCGTTGGGTTCGGTGCCTCAGGCCGCAACGGTGGCATGGCGACCACCGGCATGTCGATCGGCATCAGGGACGCGGTGGCCAAGCTGGGTTTCGACACCGCGGTGCGGCTGTACGGCGCCTACACCGAGGCGATCGACCTCATCGAGAAGTTGGTGATCGACGAACACATCGACTGCAACTTCGCACGCGCCGGCAAGCTCAATCTCGCGTCAAAACCGGCGCACTACCAGGCATTCGAGAAAACCCACGAACTGTTGACCACACACCTGGGAGTGGAGGCACAGCTGGTCCCGAAGACCGAGCTGCGTCGCGAGATCGGCTCGGACGCCTTCCACGGCGCAATGGTCGAGTCGAAGAGCGCCGGTCTCCACGTAGGCAAGTACATCCGCGGCCTAGGCGAGGCAGCCGAGCGCGCCGGCGTGACGATCCACGAGCAGGCGCCCGTACGGAGGCTGACCAAGATCGGCTCCGGCCACGAGCTCGAAACCCCTCGGGGTCAGATGCGCGCAGAGCAGGTCCTTTTGGCAACGGGCGCGTACACCCGCCGGCCGTTTTCGTGGCACCAGGTCCGGATCGCTCCGGTCGGCAGCTTCATCATCGCCACCGAGCCACTCGACGCACGCGTGTGCGACGACCTTCTGCCTACCCGACGGATGGCCTCGGACTCCAAGAACCTACTGAACTACTTCCGCCTCACACCCGACAACCGCCTGCTCTTCGGCGGCCGAGCGCGGTTCGCGATGTCCAACCCGCAATCGGACGAAAAGAGCGGCAGGCTCCTGCGGGACGCCATGGTGCGCACCTTCCCCCAGCTGGCCGACGCCCGCATCGACTATTGCTGGGGAGGTCAGGTCGACATGAGCCTCGACCGGCTGGTCCACGCCGGCCAACACGATGGCGTCTACTACGCCATGGGATACGCCGGGCACGGAGTCCAAATGGCTACCTACATGGGGCGCCAGATGGCCGAGTACATGTCCGGCGTCCCCGAGGCGAACATCTGGGGCGACTTCGAGTTCCGTCGCATCCCGGGACACTTCGGACCGCCATGGTTCCTGCCCTTCGCCGGCGCCTATTACAAGTTCAAAGACCGCGTGAGCTAGGTGTACTGACCCCGAGACACGTTGGTGCACACTTCATCTGGCCGCGTATCGGGCGGCGGCCGTGGCCTGCGCTAGGGCTGGCGAGGCTGCGCGGGCGCTTCTCGGCGTTCGTGCCAGCGCAGCCGCAGCATCAACAGGTTGCGGTGCGCGCGCCATCCCACCGACAGGGGTCACGCCAGACCGGCGTGTGAGCGTTGGCTCGCGTTCAAGGAAGCACACGTCCATTGTGCGGTCTTCGCCTGACCGGCAGCCGCTTTGACGTGCTACGGAACCGTGTAGGTCAGGTGAATTGGCGCCAAACTGCGATACAAACCTCCGTATCCGCGTGGTCCATATCCGCACTTCAGGGCCGATCCCGGCACCACCAAAAGTTCAGCTCGCGGACGCTGAGGAAATTCATCACACCCCGCCGGTTAAGTGCTCTTGCCGCCACGTAATTCGTGCGAAAGCGCCTCGAGTTCGTCGCCGCCAGCCATCTGCTGGGTCAAATGCTCGAGGTCGATCTCGTCGTACGTGCAGTCGAGTTTCTGCAGACCGCGATTCAGCAGCACGAAGTGGTCGCCCACCATATGCGCGTGATGCGGATTGTGCGTGATGAACACGACGCCGAAGCCGGCCTCCTTGGCGGCGGTGATGTACTTGAGCACCACACCAGACTGCTTGACACCCAATGCAGCCGTCGGCTCATCGAGGATCAGCACGCGCGCACCGAAGAACACCGCCCGCGCGATCGCGACGCACTGCTTCTGGCCCCCGGACAACGATCCGATGGGAACGTCGACGTCGGGCAGATCGATGCCCATCTTTGACAACTCGGTCAGCGTGGTGGCCCGCATCGCGTTGGAATCCAACGGAAATGGGAAGACCTTCTTGCGGATCTCCTGGCCGAGAAAGAAGTTTCGCCACACCGGCATCAACGGCACGACGGCGAGGTTCTGGTACACCGTCGCAATACCTTTCGCCAGCGCATCCTTCGGTGAACTGAACTTCGTCGACTCTCCGTCGACAAGAAGGTCACCGTCGGTCTGCGGGTGATACCCGGCGATGATCTTGATCAGCGTCGACTTTCCTGCACCGTTGTCACCAAGGATGCCGGTCACTTCCCCGGCATGTACCCGAAGCGAAATATCCTTCAGCGCAGTGATATTGCCGTACGACTTACCGATATTGCGTAATTCGACCAGTGGCACCTTGCCGCCCGATGGGGCGTCATGCTCCGGACGTTCCACTGTTGTGGTCACGACGTCACCTCTTCGCGGCGTAGTTACGGAAGGCGTTGTTGGCAATGACCGCGAACAGCAGCATCACGCCCATGAAGAACTTGAACCAGTCGGGTTCCCAACCGGCATACACGATGCCCTGTTGCACCATGCCGAAGATGAACGCGCCGATCGCAGCGCCGATCGCGGTGCCGTATCCACCCGTCAGTAGGCAGCCGCCGATCACCGCGGCGATGATGTAGATGAACTCGTTGCTCAGACCCTGACCGGACTGCACCGTGTTGAACGAGAACAGCAGATGCATCCCGGAGAACCAGGCCGCGAATCCGACCAACATGAACAGACCGATCTTCACCTTGGTCACCGGAACACCGACCGCACGGGCACTTTCCTCGTCGCCGCCGACGGCGAAGATCCAGTTACCGACCCGCGTCTTGAACAACACGTACGTCGCCACGATGGTGAACAGCAACCACCACAACACGGTGATTCGCACCTGCACGCCGAACACCGGCACGTTCGACGCGAACACCGCCTTCGCCGAGTCCCAGCCCGCCATGTCGCTCACGCTCGGCGTTGCGACCGTCCCCGAAATCAGTTTGGTCACAGCGATGTTGGCGCCGGTCAGCATCAATAACGTGCCCAGGGTGATCAAGAAGCTTGGGATCTTGGTTCTCATCACCAAGTACCCGTTGAAGAAACCGATCGACAATGAGAGGACGAGCGCCAGCGCCGCGCCCAGCCACAAGTTCAGGTGCAAGTTGTAGGCCAGCATCGAAGCGCCGAGCGAGCCCGTCGTGACCGCAACACCCGCGGACAGGTCGAACTCGCCACCGATCATCAGCAGCGCCACCGCGCACGCCATGATCCCGATCGTCGAGCTCCCATACAGCACGGTGGCAAGCGCCTCTGGGGTGCGGAACGGCGGCGCGACGACAAAGAAGAAGATGAAGATCGCGACCGCACCGATCAGTGCGCCCATCTCGGGACGAATCAGCAAGCGCTGAACGCGGTTTCGTTCCTTGACCCGTTCGTCGTGGACGACTTTGCGTTCGGATAGATCGACCCCTGTACTCATCAGCGCGTCCCGTTCTTCGCGTACTCGGCCACCGCGTCGATGTTCGACTTGTCGATGAACGAGGGTCCGGTCAGAACCGGCTTGCCGCCACCGATGATGTTTCCGTTGGTGAGGTAGAGCCACAGCGAGTCGACGGCAAGGTAGCCCTGCAGGAACGGCTGCTGGTCGACGGCCCACTGGACGTCGCCGGCCTTGATCGCGTCGACGAGCGCGGCGTTGGTGTCGAACGTGCCGATCTTGGCGGAGCTGCCTGCGTTCTTGGCCGACTGCACGGCGGTCAACGCGAACGGTGCGCCGAGCGTCACGACGTAGTCGATGCTTGGATCCTGTTGCAGCTTCGCGGTAATCGTCGACTCCACCGACGGCATGTCCTTGCCGTTGACGTTGAGGTTCTCGGTAGCGGGGAAGGTGTTCTTCAGGCCTGCGCATCGGGCTTCGAGGTCAACATGGCCCTGCTCCTGGATCACGCAGATGACCTTCTTGGCGCCCTCGGTCTTCAGCCGGTCGCCCGCGCCCTGGCCCGCGACGTAGCCGTCCTGACCGAAGTACTCCGTGACGCCCATGGCCTGCCATGGCATCCTGGCCCGCGTTGAACGCGACCACGGGAATCCCCTTGGCTTCGGCGGCCTGGACGGCGGCCTTCATCGCGTCGGGCTTGGCCAACGTCACGGCGATGCCCTTAACGTCGCTGTCGACGGCGGTCTGCACGAGGTTGGCCTGGTTGGGCGCCTCGGCGTCGTTGGAGTAGCGCAGCTCGATGTTGTCCTTCTTGGCCGCGGCCTCGGCGCCCTTGCGGATCAGATCCCAGAACGAGTCGCCAGGCACTTCGTGGGTGATCATCGCGATGGTCATCCGCGGGGTGTCGACGGATCCCCCTCCCCCGCCGCCGCCGTTCGATTCCTCGGGTTTGCCCCCGGTGCCGGAACATGACGCGATTCCCAAAACGAGCGCGCCCGCCCCGGCGATCGCAGCGAGCCGATTGAACCTCATTGTTTCTCCTTGCTCTCGAGCGCGGTGTGACACGCCCCTCATGGCTCGATGTAATACGGCTCACACCAGAAAGTCAATACTTTGTCCTGACATTAGGACTGCAGGTCATACATTCGAAGGAATCGACGCAGATCAGTCAACCGGGGGCGCCGTCGAGCCGCGGACAACCAAGGTGGGCTCACGAGTGATGTCCATCGCGCCACCGTCCACCGAAACGTCGTCGAGGCGGGTCACCAGCCGCAGCACCGCGGCCCGCGCAAGGCCTGCGGAGTCCTGGCGGATCGTCGTGAGATCGATGTGCGCCAAGCCTGCCAGCGGACTGTCGTCAAAGCCAAGCACCGACACCCGTTGCGGGACGGCCACTCCTGCTCGAATCAGTACATCCATCGTGCCGACCGCGCAACGGTCGTTGAATGCAAAAACAGCGCTGGGCAATGTTTTCGACTCGAGCATGGCAGCTGCTGCGGCGGCGCCCTCGCGTTCGGTGAGGCCGCCCGCGCGCGTCAGCTCGGGTAGCTCTGCCGCACGAATGGCCCGACGGTAGCCGCGGCGTCGCTCGGCCGCGCCAGGTGCACGGCCGCCGTCGAGATAGACAATCCGGCGATGCCCCAGGCCGACCAGGTGGTCCATGCCCATGACGGCGCCGGCGACGTCGTCGCTACGCACGGCGTCGACCCCCCCAACCCGGCGGGCAACGACCACCACCGGCACCCGTGCCGCGAGATCCGTGAGCTCGCGTGTCGGCATCTCCGGCCCGATCAGCACCAGGCCCTCGCATCGATCGTCGATGAGCGTCCGCAGAGCGCGCGGCTCGTCGCGGTGCTGCGTGACCCCGCTGAGCACCACGTCGTAGCCGAGCTCATCGGCGGCGACATAGACGCCATCGACGAGGTCGGCGTGGAACTCCTGCCCCGCAGTGAACGTCACCCCGATGAGCCTGGTCCGGTGCTGACGTAGCCGGCGGGCCCGCGGGTCGGGTCGGTATCCGATGTCGTCGGCTGCCCGGCGCACGCGCGCGCGTGTCTGCTCGCTGGCACCCGCAACGTCACGCATCACGATCGACACGAGTGCCCGAGATACGCCTGCGCGTTCGGCCACGTCCTCGAGCGTCGGTCTGCGCTGCACACAGCCAGCCTAGAACGTTCTATTGACGCAAACCAGCGACACCACCTAACGTTACTAGAACGTTCTAGTCACGATCGGAGTCACCGATGCCTATCCCGCTGTCCTTCGGACTCATCGGCGCCGGCTGGATCGGCAGCTTCCACGCCGAGACGCTGGCCCGCCGCTTGCCGGGCGCCCACCTGGCCGCCGTTGCCGATCCCGATCCGGCCGCAGCCGAGCGGCTTTCGGCACCGCGGACATACAGCGACCCACTCGATTTGATCGCGGATCGGTCCATCGACGCGGTCGCCATCTGTTCGCCGGCCGCCACCCATGCCGACCTGGTCGTCGCGGCGGCGCAATCCGGCAAGCACGTGTTCTGTGAGAAGCCGATGGCGCTGACGCTGGAAGACGCCGACCGTGCCATCGATGCCGCGAACACTGCGGGGGTTGCGCTGCAGGTCGGCTTCAATCGCCGTTTCGAGCGTGACTTCGTCGACATGCAGGCCCGAATAGTCGACGGCGCGATCGGGACACCTCAACTGCTGCGGTCGCTCACCCGTGACCCGGGGATCTCTGCGGATGTTGCCGCCCGGGTGAAGCCGTGGACGATCTTCAACGAGACGTTGATCCACGACTTCGACACGCTGTGCTGGCTCAATCCGGGCGCCCGAGTGACGCAGGTGTACGCGCAGGCCGACGCGCTGATCCATCCGCAATTCACCGACAATGGTTTCCTGGACACCGCTGTGGTGCAGATCCGTTTCGACAACGGCGCATTCGCGATCGCTGAGGCCAGCTTCCAGGCCGTCTACGGCTACGACATCCGCGGCGAGGTGTTCGGCTCGGCGGGTGTGTTGCAGGCCGGGCGCGCACCCGACAACGCGGGCCGGGCCAACGTCGAGTTGTTCGCGGACGCGTACGTGGCGCAGTTCGCCCACTTCGTCGACTGTGTGCACGCCGGCATCGAACCATCGGTGACCGGCGCCGACGCGCGGGTCGCGCTTGAGATCGCCTTGGCCGCACGCGAGTCGGTGCAGACCGCGGCGCCGGTTGTTCTGAACGCGGTGCTGCGATGAGTGACCTTCAACTCGCGGTCTGCGCCGAGATGGTCTTCACCGACCTGCCGATTGTCGATCGCGTGCGACGCATTCATGACCTGGGATTCGCGGTCGAGATCTGGAGCTGGCACGACAAGGACCTGGCAGCCCTGGCCGCCACCGGCGCCCGATTCACGTCGATGACCGGCTACCTTCACGGCGACCTCGTCGACCCGCAGAACGCCGACGAAGTCGTGCGCACAGCCGAACTGTCCATCAAAGCCGCTGAGACACTCGGTGTTTCGCGCCTGAACCTGCACACCGCCGAACTGGTCGACGGTAATGCGGCCCGCCCCCGCTACCGGCCGACCGGGGAGATGTGGCTGACCGCGCTGCGCACACTCGAGCGCATCGGCGCACTCGGCGCGGCGGCGGGCGTGACGTTCTGCGTGGAAAACCTGAACACGATCGTCGATCATCCCGGCGTCCCGCTGGCGCGAGCCAAGGACACGCTCGCCCTCGTCGAAGCCGTCGGACATCCCAACGTGAAGATGATGCTGGACCTCTACCACGCCCAGATCGGCGAGGGGAACCTGATCGAACTGGTCCGCCGCTGCGGCGACGCGATCGGCGAGATCCAGGTGGCCGACGTGCCAGGTCGCTGTGAGCCGGGAACGGGCGAGATCAACTACCCGGCGATTGCGAAGGCATTGCGCGACATCGGCTTTGCCGGGACCGTCGGGATGGAAGCCTGGGCGTCCGGCGACAGCGTCGCCGCCCTGGAAGCCTTCCGCGGCGCGTTCACCTAATCCGGCGAGCAGACGCAAAACTGCCCATTTCATGGCGAAATAGGGCAGTTTTGCGTCTGCTCGCGCTGAAGGGGTTAGACGGCAGCGGCCGCCCGCTCGACGCCCTGGGCTTCGAAGCGGTCTTCCAGTTCCTCGAGGGTGGTGCCCTTGGTCTCCGGCACGAACTTGCGCACGAACAACCACGACACGACGTTGACCGCCACGAAAAGGCCGAATGTTCCTGTGGACCCCAACGCCGAGTTCAACACGGGGAACAGGAACGAGATCAGCGCGTTGGTGCACCACAACACGAACACGGCGATGCCCATTGCGAAGCCGCGGATGCTCAGCGGGAAGATCTCCGAGAGCAGCAGCCACACGCACGTCCCGATGAACATCTGCACAAACGCGACGAACACCACCATGCAGCCGAGGATCACGTAGCTGCGCAGCGTTGACTGGGGCATCATGAAGGTCATGGCCAGCGCGAGCTGCGAAGCCGCGACGCCTGCGAAGCCGATCAGCAGCATCGTGCGCCTGCCGACAAAGCCAAGAAGAATGATGCCGATAATTGTGGTCACGACCGACGTGACACCGACGGCGATGGTGGCGATCAACGATGCGCTGACGCCAAGGCCGCTCTGCTCCAGAATCGTTGGCGCGTAATAGTTCACCGTGTTGATGCCGGTGGCCTGCTGCACGATCGCCAGGCCGCAGCCGATCAGCACCACCCGCCGGATCCACGGGACGTCGCGGATCACCGAGAAGGGGGTGCTCTTGGTGGTCAAGGTGCGCTCGGCGTGTTCGACGATCGCGTCGAACTCCACCTTGGCCTCACGCGCGTCCAAGCTCAATCCAAGGACGCGGCGTGCCTCGGGCAGTCGGCCTTTGAGGCCGTACCAGCGCGGCGAATCCGGCAGCACCATCATGCCGAGCAGCAGTGCGACGGCCGGGACAGCGGCGACCGCCAACATGATGCGCCACACGTGCGGATCGTGAATCAGGTGATCCAGCAGGGCGTTCATCGCGAAGGCCAGCATCTGACCGGTGACGATCATCAGCTCGTTGATCGTCACCATTCGTCCGCGACGCTGCGGCGGTGCCATCTCCGCGAGATACAGCGGGCACGTCACCGAGGCCGCGCCAACACCGAAGCCAAGAATGATGCGGGCGGCCACCATGATCTCGACAGTGGGTGCGAGTGCACATCCCAGCGCGCCGACCAGAAACACGCACGCACACAGCAGCAGGGTGCGCTTGCGCCCGATCCGGTCCGCGATGCGACCACCGAACAGCGCGCCGAGGGCAGCGCCGGGGAACAGCAACGAGCTCACGACCGTCGCTTCGGCAAATGAGCTCAGATGGAGGTCGTCCTTCATGTACAGCAGGGCACCGGAGATGACACCGGTGTCGTAGCCGAAGAGCAACCCGCCGAGGGTGGCTATCACGGTCAGCTTGGTGAGGAAGCGTCCGGACGACGCGCCGGGTTCGGTCGTTGACGTCATGAGAGGTCGGGACTCCTTGTTGGGTCGGTATCAGACGGGTAAAGCGGCGGCGGCGCTCGCGGCTTGGAGAGTTGACGCGGCGACTTCAAGGCCTTCCAACTGGCCGAGCTCGGCGTCCTCGTGTTCGATGTTGACCGCGATGTCGGGATCGATACGACCCAGCGCGGCCAGGAACCTCGACCAAAAGTCGACGTCGTGGCCGCGGCCGACGGCGACGAAGTCCCAGCTGGAGTCTTGGGGCCACCGAGTAATGGTGTGCCGCCCGCCGAGACCCGTCGGCTGTTCGCTTGGCGGTATCCGGGTGAATCGGTCGTCGAGCACGCCATAGACGGCGCACGCCGGGTTGATTCGGGTGTCCTTTGCGGCGGCATGGAACACCAAGTCGCCCAGGTAGTCGATCGCGGCTATCGGGTCGATGCCCTGCCAGAACAAGTGGCTAGGGTCCATCTCAGCGCCGACGTGCGTCGCATGGATCTTGTCCACCAGCCGCTGGAGTGTTGGAGGGTTGAATACCAGGTTCTGCGGGTGCATCTCGATGCATACCTTGACCTCGTGATCGCGGGCCATTGCGTCGATCTCTCGCCAGAACGGCACAGCCACGTCCCACTGATATTCAAGCGAGTCGAGATAGCCGCTGTCCCAAGGATTTACGTGCCACGCGGGCCAACGACCGTCCTGATGGCCCGCCGGTAGGCCCGACATCGTCACCACCCGCCGGACACCGAGCATGGCCGCGACCCTGATCGCGCGGCGAAGATCCTCGGCGTCCTCGGGTCCTACCTCGGGGTCGGCATGCAGCGGGTTGCCGTTGACGTTCAGCCCCGTGAGTTCAACACCGGTCTCGACGAACGGCTCGAGGTAGGCCTCAGGATCGACGCGTCGCGTCAACAGCCCCTCGACGGGAAGGTGTGGCGTCGGCAGGAAACCACCGGCGTTGATCTCGGCGCCCACCAAGCCCAACGACCTGATCACCGTCAGCGCTTCCCGCAGCGGCCGGTCGTGCAGAACCGCGGTGTATACGCCCAGCTTCATCGTCGACGCCTCCAGAATTCTGCGGACTAAAGCGCGTTAGTAACGCGCGTTAGGTCTACTATGGAGGCCGACGCGGACTGTGTCAACCGTCACACCAAAGGAGCACATGGTGGTGCCCACGCCAGCAGGTGAAGAGCGGGCCTCGCGCCGGCCGACAATGGCCGATGTCGCCCATCGAGCCGGGGTGTCGCGCACGCTGGTGTCTTTCATCCTCGACGGCAAGCCGGGAGCCAGTGACGAGACCCGGCAGCGTGTGCTGGCAGTTGCGGAAGAAATTGGCTACCGCCCCGATTCGGCCGCTCGACTACTGGCGCGGGGACGCAGCCGAACGCTGGGTGTCCTTACCGACGTTCGCCAGCTCTTCCAGGCCGAACTGGTCACCGACATCTACCCCGCCGCCGAAAGCATCGGTTACGAGGTGCTGTTGTCGGCGGCCCTTCCCGATCGCGCCGAGTCGGTGCCGGTTGAGGCGCTACTCAGCCACCGGTGCGAAGGACTGATTCTGCTCGGACCCAAATCGGATGTCGCCGACCTGGTCAGGTTGGCCGAGCGAGTTCCCGTTGTGGTCGTCGGACGGCGCATCGCATCTGCGGCTGACAACCTCGCGACCGTGCGCACCGACGATGCGAAGGGGATTCGGCAAGCGGTGAGTTATCTCGTCGAGCTCGGTCACCGCGACATTCACCATGTCGACGGCGGCACCGATCCCGGATCGGCCGATCGACGCCGGGCCTACCGTGCAGCCATGCGCAGCCACGGACTCGCTAAGTGCGCCAACGTGATTGCCGGTGCGCACAACGAGGAGGCCGGTGCAACCGCGGCACGTTCGATGCTTGCCGGACCGTCGCTGCCCACCGCGGTGCTCGCCGGCAACGACCGGTGCGCACTGGGTCTGCTCGATGTGTTCACCCGGGCGGGAGTGGATGTGCCAGGCGAACTTTCGCTGATCGGCTATGACGACAGCCATCTGTCGGACAACCCGCGCATCGACCTGACCACCGTCCACCAGGATGCCGCGGCGTTGGCAAGGCACGCCGTCCAACTGGTCACCACGATGCTGGAGGAACGGCAGAGCGGGGTTGCCGACGTCGTCCTGGAACCCAAGCTCGTCGTGCGCGGCACGACCGGCGCGCCCCGTGGATCGTCGCCGTGTTAGCGGTCGACCAGCGTGGTGTCGAAGTAGTAGCGCGAAGCTCGGTAGCAGTGGGTGCCGAACTCGACCGCGCTACCGGAGTCGTCGAACGCGGTTCGCGACATGGTCAGCAAGGGCGCGTTGGGTTTCTCGTCGAGCAGCCGAGCCTCCGAGCGGGTCGCACCTCGCGCACCGATGCGCTGACGCGCCAGCCGAATGTGAACACCGCGCGCCCGCAGCGACTGATACAGCCCGTTTTCCTCCAACTCGCCCGCATCCGGTGCGATCTCGGCGGGCAGATGATTGGTCATCACCGCGAGCGGTTCGCCGTTGGCGCATCGCAGCCGGTATATCGACACCACTTCGCGGTCCGCAGCCAGGCTCAGTTCCCGCGCCACCTCTTCGTCCGGCGGCCCGACGCGATAGTCCAACAACTGCGTGGTGGGTTCCTGGCCCGCCCGGGCCAGATCATCGAACAGGCTCGTCAACTCGACGCGACGGTGAACGGGATTTTGCACCACTTGCGTGCCAACTCCCCGCTTTCGCACCAGCAAACCCTTGTCAACGAGTTCCTGAATTGCGCGTCTGGTGGTCGGCCGCGACAACGTCAGCCGCTTTGCCAGCGCCAGTTCGTTTTCGAAGCGATCGCCGGGCGCGAGATCGCCGTCGCGGATCGCGGCCTCGATCGCCTGGGCGAGCTGATAGTAGAGAGGAACAGGGCTGGATCTGTCGAGCTCCACCGTCAGGGGCACGGCGTCTCCGATCTCGTGCGGGACCAGATGAACAGTAGCTGCATCCTAACATCGCATGATCAAAAGATAGAATGTCAGGACAAAGTATTGACAGCACGGAGTGACGCGGGGCACTCTCGATACGAGCCATCACCTACTTCTTGGAAGGCCGACTTTGAGTACGACACAGCCCTTTGACGTCCTGGCCATCGGGCGCTGCGGCGTCGACATCTATCCCCTGCAGATCGGTGTCGGGCTGGAGGATGTCACGACTTTCGGCAAGTTCCTTGGCGGCAGCGCCGCGAACGTGACGGTGGCCGCGGCACGGCTGGGCAACCGCGCGGCCTTGATCTCCGGCGTGGGCGACGACCCGTTCGGCACCTTCGTCCGCCGGGAACTCGCCGACCTCGGCGTCGAAAACCGTTACGTCACGACGCACGGCGAGTACCCGACCCCCGTCACGTTCTGCGAGATCTTTCCACCGGACAACTTTCCGCTGTACTTCTACCGACGGCCCAGCGCGCCCGATCTGCAGGTCCGCGCCGACGACATCGACGCCGACGCCGTCCGCGACGCCAGGTTGTACTGGTCGACGGTCACCGGGCTGTCCGAAGAGCCAAGCCGCAGCGCACATTTCGCGGCGTGGGAAGCGCGCGAGCGTAAGCCGTTCACCGTGCTCGACCTTGACTACCGGCCGATGTTCTGGGAATCGCCCGCTGCCGCCACCGAGCAGGTGCAGAAAGCACTGCGCCACGTCACCGTTGCCGTCGGAAACCGCGAAGAGTGCGAGATCGCCGTCGGAGAGTCCAACCCGCAGAAGGCCGCCGACGCGCTGCTGGACCTCGGTGTCGAGTTGGCCATCGTCAAGCAGGGCCCGCGCGGTGTGCTCGGTAAGACGCGGCATTCGCATGTGATGGTGGCGCCCAACGACGTCGACGTCGTCAACGGCCTCGGTGCAGGCGACGCGTTCGGCGGCAGCCTGTGTCACGGCCTCCTGCACGGCTGGCCGCTGGAGAAGACGCTGCGCTACGCCAACGCCGCCGGTGCCATCGTGGCATCACGGCTCGAGTGCTCGACGGCAATGCCGACGGCCGCCGAGGTGACCGCGCTCGCCGAACAGTCCGCCGTGGAGGCCGTCAATGTCTGAGCCTCTTTGCAAGGACTACGCCGCCGTCACCGACCTGCGTGCGACCGAGCCGGGAGCCATTGCGGCAGCGTGGCAGAACCGCACCACCCGGCCGACGACGCGCGGCAACGGCAGGCTGATGATCGTCGCCGCCGACCACCCCGCGCGCGGTGCGCTTTCGGTGGGATCGCGGCCGACGGCGATGAACAGCCGCACCGATCTGCTCGACCGGCTGCGCGCGGCGCTTGCCGATCCTGGCGTCGACGGCGTGTTGGCCACCGCCGACATCCTCGACGACCTGCTACTCCTCGGTGCCCTCGAGGACAAGGTGGTGTTCTCGTCGATGAATCGCGGTGGCCTTGCCGGCGCGAGCTTCGAGCTGGACGATCGGATGACCGCAACCACCGCGTGGGCGACGGGCGCGGCGAAGCTGAACGGCGGAAAGATGTTGTGCCGCATCGACCTCGACGATCCGGGCTCGGTTGCCACCCTCGAGGCGTGTGCACGGGCGGTCGACGAGCTGGCCTCGTACGGGCTCATCGCCATGGTCGAGCCGTTCATGTCGACCCGCGTCGACGGCAAGGTCCGCAACGACCTAGGCCCCGATGCGGTGATCAAGTCGGTGCACATCGCGCAGGGTCTCGGCTCCACATCGGCGTACACATGGATGAAGCTGCCGGTGGTCGAGGAGATGGACCGCGTGATGGAGTCGACCACGTTGCCGACCCTGCTGCTTGGTGGTGATCCCGCCGATCCTGACGAGGCATTCGCCAGTTGGGAGAAGGCGCTCACGCTGCCGTCGGTGCGTGGCCTCATCGTCGGTCGCACCTTGCTCTACCCCCCGGACGACGATGTCAGCTCGGCGGTCGCCACCGCCGTATCGATGGTGAGGTGAGGATGCACAGCAAGTTCTACATTCCCGCGCGGAGCGCTACTCTCCCATTCACCGTCGACGTCACTCCCGAGTCGGCGGGCTGGACCGAGTCCAGTCTTCAAGTGGTGCAGCTGGATTCGCCCGCCGAGCTTGCGCTGAACACCGGCGACACCGAGGTGATGATTCTGCCGCTTTCCGGCAGCGGAACCGTTCTCTGCGACGGCGTCGAGTTTGAATTATCGCCCCGCGCCTCGGTTTTCGACGGCCCTGCCGACATGGTCTATCTCGGCGTCAACAACGCCTACGCCCTGCGCGGTCAGGGACGCATCGCGATCTGCGGCGCCCGCGCCAAGCGAGCGCTGCCGAACCGCCGCGTCGCTGCCGCCGACGTCGCCGTCGAATTGCGCGGCACCGGCAACTGCAGCCGCCAGGTCCACAACTTCGGCACCGCGGGAGTTTTCGAAGCGGACTCGCTGATCGCCTGCGAGGTGATCACACCCGGCGGTAACTGGTCGAGTTATCCCGCGCACAAGCACGATGAGAACTCGCCGGTCGAGTCGCAGCTCGAAGAGATCTACTACTTCGAGATCGACTCAGGCCCAGGAGATTCCCGCGGGTTCGGCTACCACCGCGTGTACGGCACACCCGAGCGCCCGATCGAGGTGCTCGAGGAGGTGCGCAGCGGCGATGTCGTCCTGGTGCCACACGGTTACCACGGGCCATCGGTAGCTGCCCCCGGCTATCACATGTACTACCTGAACGTCATGGCCGGACCGGGCGACGAGCGCGCCTGGAAGATCGTCGACGACCCCGAACACGCCTGGCTGCGCGAATCCTGGGAAGGCCAGGACGTCGACCCCCGGCTCCCCCTGCGTTCACGAGGAGTGTGACGTGGTCTCCAAGGCATCCATCTTCAAATCCCCCGACGATGAACCGACGGTGCGGCTCACCGTGGCCCAGGCCACCATTCGGTTCCTTGCCAACCAGTACGTCGAACGCGACAGCGAACGCACAAAGTTCTTCGCAGGCTGCTTCGGCATCTTCGGCCACGGCAACGTGGCAGGCATCGGCCAGGCGCTGCTGCAGGCCGAGATCGACGGGAGCGAGCCCAAGCTGCGATATGTGTTGGGCCGCAACGAACAGGCGATGGTACACACCGCTGCGGCTTACGCGCGGCAGAAGGATCGGCTGCAGGCGTGGGCCGTCACCGCAAGCATCGGCCCGGGGTCAACGAACATGCTCACCGGCGCCGCGCTGGCCACCATCAACCGGCTGCCGGTGCTGCTGCTGGCATCGGACACCTTCGCCACCCGCGCCAGCGCGCCGGTGTTGCAGCAACTCGAACTGCCTCATGACGGTGAGATCACCGTCAACGACGCGTTCAAACCGTTGTCCCGCTTTTTTGACAGGGTATGGCGCCCCGAACAGCTGCCCTCGGCGCTTCTTGGTGCGATGCGCGTGCTCACCGACCCCGTTGAAACAGGGGCAGCGACGGTGGCCTTACCTCAGGACGTGCAGGCCGAGGCGCACGACTGGCCGCAATCCCTGTTCGCCGAACGCACCTGGCACATCGCAAGGCCGGTTCCGGAGCGATCCGTCATCGCCAGGGCGGCCGAGGTCATCCGGTCCGCACAGCGTCCGTTGATCGTGGCGGGCGGCGGCGTCATTTACTCCGGCGCCACCGATGCGCTCGCCGCGTTCGCCGAACGGACCGGCATCCCGGTGTCCGAGACGCAGGCCGGTAAGGGCTCGCTCCCCTACGACCACCCGCAGTCGGTCGGCGCCGTCGGCTCAACCGGTACCACCGCAGCCAATGCGCTCGCGGCCGAAGCCGATGTGGTGATCGGAATAGGCACCCGCTACAGCGATTTCACCAGCGCATCGCGGACGGCCTTCAACGACCAGGGCGTGCGGTTCGTCAACATCAACGTGGCGTCGTTCGACGCCGTCAAGCAGGGTGGGCTGTCGGCGGTCGCGGACGCCCGCGAGGCAATCGAAGCACTGACTGCCACGTTGACCGAGTTCTCGGTGAGCAACGAATATCGCACCCGGGCAACCGAGCTCGCCAAGGCGTGGGACGACACCGTTTCGGCCGCGTACCGAGTCGACGGCGACGGCGGCAACCTCAACCAGAGCCAGGTGATCGGGCTGACGAACACCCTGTCCGAGCCGCGCGATGTGGTGGTGTGCGCGGCCGGATCGATGCCGGGCGACCTGCACAAGATGTGGCGTACCCGCGACCGCAAGGGCTATCACGTCGAATACGGCTACTCGTGTATGGGCTACGAGGTGGCCGGCGGCATCGGCATCAGGATGGCCAGCCCCGACCGCGACGTCTTCATCATGGTCGGCGACGGGTCGTACCTGATGATGGCCACCGAACTGGTCACCGCGGTTCAAGAGGGCGTGAAGGTCATCGTCGTGCTCGTGCAGAACCACGGTTTCGCCTCGATCGGGTCCCTCTCGGAATCGTTGGGCTCCCAGCGTTTCGGCACTGCTTACCGCTACCGCGACGACTCGGGTCGCCTGCAGGGCGACAAGCTGCCCGTCGACCTCGCCGCCAACGCGGCCAGCCTCGGTGCCGAGGTGATCAAGGTGGCGACCGCCGCCGAGTTCGCCGACGCGGTAAAGGTGGCCAAGGCCAACGAGCACACCACCGTCATCCACGTCGAAACGGACCCACGGGTGTACGCACCGGATAGTGAATCCTGGTGGGACGTACCGGTAAGCCAGACCTCCACGCTGGAATCCACCCAATCGGCGTACGAGACATATGCCGAATGGAAGAAGGTTCAGCGCCCATTCGTAAGGCCATCAGAATGAGCACAATTCGCGTCGGCTCCGCACCCGATTCCTGGGGCGTGTGGTTCCCCGATGATCCAAATCAGACGCCGTACACCCGTTTTCTTGACGAGGTGGCCGAGTCTGGCTATCAGTGGATTGAATTGGGCCCGTACGGCTATCTCCCCACCGACCCGCAGAAGTTGTCCGACGAACTCGCGTCGCGCAACCTGAAGCTCTCGGCAGGAACGGTGTTCGAGCATCTGCATCAAGACAATTCGTGGGACGCCGTTTGGAAGCAGATCGAGGACGTGGCTAAGCTGACTGCCGCAGTCGGCGGTAAGCATGTCGTGGTCATTCCCGAGATGTGGCGCGACCCATCCACCGGCCAGGTGCTCGAGGACCGCAGCCTCACCGCCGAGCAGTGGCGCAAGAAGTCCGGCGGCATGAACGATCTCGGCAAGGCGATGTTCGAAAAGTACGGTGTGCGAGCGCAATACCACCCGCACGCGGACAGCCACGTCGATACGGAAGAAAACGTCTACCGGTTCTTGGACGGTACGGACTCCGAATTCGTGAACCTGTGCCTCGATACCGGCCACATCAGCTATTGCGGCGGTGACAATCTCGCGATCATCGAGCGTGCACCGGAACGGATCGGGTACCTGCACCTCAAGCAGGTCGACCCGGAAGTGCGGGCCAAGGTCGAGGCCGAGGACCTGCCGTTCGGCGAGGCGGTCAAGCTCGGTGCGATGACCGAACCGCCGAGGGGCATCCCAGAGATGCCGCCGCTGCTGGCCGCGATCGAAAAGCTCGGTATCGACGTGTTCGCGATCGTCGAGCAGGACATGTACCCATGTGATCCCGACCAGCCGCTGCCGATCGCGCAGCGCACCCGCCGCTACCTCGGATCGTGCGGCGTGCCGTCGGTCAAGTTCTAGGAGCCCAAAGACTATGTCAGATCTGCGTATTGCTGTGCTGGGTGTCGGCATGATGGGCGCCGACCACGTCGCACGAATCACCAGCCGTATCAGTGGCGCACAGGTCGCCGTCGTCAACGACTACATGCCGGAGAAGGCGGCAGAAGTTGCCGCCGCGGTCCCAGGAACCCGCGTGGCCAATGACCCGTTCGACGCCATCGCCGACGACGATGTCGACGCGATACTGCTCGCCACACCGGGCCCGACGCATGAAAAGCAGCTGCTGGCGTGCCTCGAACAAGGCAAGCCCGTGCTGTGCGAGAAGCCGCTGACCACGGATTCGGCATCCTCTCTCGAGGTGGCGCGCCGAGAGGCGGCGCTGGGCACGCCCTTGATTCAGGTCGGCTTCATGCGTCGCTTCGATCCCGAGTACCAACAGCTGAAGGCACTCATCGACGGTGGCGAGCTGGGTCAGCCGCTGGTCATGCACTGCGTTCACCGCAACGCCGCGGTGCCGCCGGGTTTCGACTCCGCGATGATGGTCAGGGACTCGCTGGTGCACGAGGTCGACGTGACGCGCTTCCTGCTTGACGAGGAGATCGCCTCGGTGCAGATCATCAAGCCGATGCCGAATCGGGGTGCACCGCGAGGGTTGCGGGACCCGCAGATCGCGATCTTCCAGACGGTCAGCGGCAGGCACGTCGACGTCGAGGTGTTCGTCACCACCGGCGTCGGCTATGAGGTGCGCACCGAGGTCGTCGGTGAACTTGGCAGCGCCACAATCGGTCTCGATCTCGGGTTGGTCCGCAAGTCAGCCCCGGGAACCTGGGGTGGCCGGATCACGCCGGGCTTCCGGGAACGGTTCGGGATTGCCTATGACATCGAAGTGCAGCGATGGGTCGACGCCGTCAGGTCCGGCGTCAATGTCGACGGGCCGACCGCGTGGGACGGCTATGCCGCCGCGGCGGTGTGCGAAGCGGGTGTGCGGTCGCTGGAGACCGGCGAACGCGTCAATGTTGAACTCGCCGAGCGGGTTAGCGTCTGATGAAGATCGCCCTGGATCCCACGCCGTTCCACCACGACCATACCCTGCTCGACTTCCCGCGCGTCGTCGTGGATTTGGGCTACGAGCACCTGCAGCTGACGCCGCATCGCGACTTCATCCCGTTCTTCAACCACCCGCGCGCCGACGACGAACTTGTCGCCCAGTTCCGCAAGGCGTGCGCAGACGCGGGCGTCGGGATCGCGTCGGTGCTGCCGGTGCTGCGCTGGTCCGGCCCCGACGAGGATGCCCGCGAGGCCGCGGTTCGCAACTGGAAGCGCGTCATTCAAATCACCGTCGACCTCGGCGTCAACGTCATCAACACCGAGTTCTCCGGGCGCCCCGAACGCGCCGAAGAATCCGAACGGGCGTTCTTCCGCTCGATGGAAGAGTTGCTGCCGATTTTCGAGCGCGAGGGCATCGACGTCCGAATCGACCCGCACCCAGACGATTTCGTCGAGGACGGGATGGAGGCGCTGCGCATCATCCGCGGTCTGAACTCGCCGAACGTCGGTTTTGTTTTCGTCGCCTGCCACGCTTTCCACATGGGCGGCAACATGGCCGAGATCATCCGCGCCGCCGGGGACAAGCTGCGCCTCGTGCACGTCGCCGACACCATGGATCACCGTCGCAGCCATGGTCTGCGCTACATCACCAACCCGCCCGGTAACCCGGCGCGCGTGCACCAGCACCTCAAGATCGGCGACGGCGACGTCGACTGGGACGAATTCTTCAGCGGGCTCGGCGAAATCGGCTTCTACGACCGAACCGACACCGTCATGGTGTCATCCGTTTTTGCCGAAGACGAAAACGCCAACGACGTCGCGCGTTACCAACTGTCCACCATGAGCGACTACGTATCGAAATACCGGAAATAGGACCATGCGCCGGGCACCCCAGTTGGTGGCGACGGCGTGGACCAGCGCGGGCGACACGTCGCCGATGCGCGTGCCTGCGACCAGCCCCGTGCCGATCGCAGAACGCGTTGCCGCGGTGGCCGACGCGGGCTACCACGGCCTCGGGCTGATCGCCGACGACCTGGCCGCCATCCGCGCGTCGATCGGGTTCGCAGAGTTGCGCGACATGATCGCCGGTGCAGGGCTCCATCATGTGGAGATCGAACTCATCGAGCGGTGGTGGATCCCCCGCGGCGAGGAAGGCAACACCCACCACGTTCGCGATCTGTTGTTCGAGGCCGCCGAAGTGCTTGCACCCACATTCATCAAGATCGGCTCCGAACTAGGCCCTCCGACAACGCATCCGGAGTCGTTGATCGGCCCGCTGCGCGAGCTCGCGACCCAAGCGGCCGACCGCGGCACCAGGGTGGCCATCGAGACGATGCCGTTCTCGATCATCGCCACCGTCCCGATGGGAGCCGAGATCATCGCGACCACCGACCACCCCGCCGTCGGGCTGCTCGTGGATGCCTGGCATGTGTTCAGGGCCGGCACCCGGATCGAGGAGCTCCGTGACGCGCTGACACCCGACATGATCTTCGGTGTCGAACTCGACGACGCTGCTTCCCACGTCGTCGGCACACTGTTCGAGGACACCGTCGAGCGCCGGCTACTTTGCGGTGAAGGATGCTTCGACCTTCCCGCACTGGTGAGCCTGCTGCGAGACAAGGGGTTCGACGGTCCGTGGGGCGTCGAGATCCTGTCCGCGACGTTCCGAAAGCTGCCGGTGGCACAAGCCGTGAAGCTGGCCGCAGAGTCGGCGCTGACGGTGCTCTGACCAGTCGCGGGTGATTGGGATCGTCGAGTGTGGGGGCTGCGGGTTACCAGCCCGAGTGGCTCGGGTCGTGACCCCCACACCCGACGACGTCTCTACAGGATGTACAGCATCTCCTGATAGGTGGGCAGCGGCCAGAGGTCATCGGCCACAATGCCTTCCAGCGTGTCGGCGGCTACGCGAACCGCCTCCATCTTCGGCAGCAGGCTCTGGGCGTGTGCGGCCTCTTCGAAGGCGGAGTCCCCACCGTGTTCGGCAAGGCCCGCCTTCAACGCCGCCAGCGCGGCGGTCAGCTCCGAGATCTGAGTGCTGACGGTCTCAAGCGTGGTCCGATCCGGCTCCACCCCCGCCTTCTTGAGCGTCGCGACGTTCAGCGCCAACTCAGTCTGGTAGCGGATCGCGGCGGGCAGGATCACCGTCGACCCGAGTTCCAGCGCCAGTTTGGCCTCGACACCGACCGTCAGCGTGTACATCTCGAGACGCACCTCGTAGCGGCTCTGCAGCTCGCGATCGCTGAACACGCTGTACTTCTCGAATAACTCGATGGACTCGGGTTTGATCAGCTCGGGCAGCGCGTCCAGCGTGGTCTTCAGGTTCGGCAGGCCGCGCTCGGCGGCCTCGATCTGCCAGTTGTCGGAGTATCCGTCACCGTTGAAGACCACCGCACCGTGCTCGGTGATGATGTCGGTCAACAGCTTCTGGACGGCCTCGTCGAAGTCCTGGCCGTCCGCAACGGCTTCCTCCAGAATGGTCGCCATGTAATCCAGCGCCTCGGCCATGATCGTGTTGAGCATGATCATCGGCACCGCCACCGTCTGGCCCGAGCCTGGGGCGCGGAACTCGAACCGGTTGCCGGTAAAGGCGAACGGGCTGGTGCGATTGCGGTCGCCGGGATCGGTTGGCAACACCGGCAGGGTGTCGACACCGATGATCATGCTGCCCTTGCCTTTTGACGAGGTGGCCGCGCCCTTGGCGATCTGCTCGAACACGTCGGCCAGCTGGTCGCCAAGGAAGATCGAGATGATCGCGGGCGGTGCCTCGTTGGCGCCGAGGCGGTGGTCGTTGGTGGCAGAGGCCACCGACACTCTGAGCAACCCGGCATATTTGTGGACGGCGCGGATCACCGCGGCGCAGAACACCAGGAACTGCGCGTTCTCGTGGGGCGTGTCGCCGGGTACCAGCAGGGACCCCAACTCGGCGTTGCCCAGGGAGAAGTTGACGTGCTTGCCCGACCCGTTGACGCCTGCGAACGGCTTCTCGTGGAAGAGGCATTCCATGCCGTGCTTCTTGGCGATCGTCTTGAACACGGTCATCAGCAGCTGCTGGTGATCAGAGGCGATGTTGCCGCGCTCGAACATCGGCGCGATCTCGAACTGGCCCGGCGCGACCTCGTTGTGCCGGGTCTTGGCGGGGATGCCGAGTTTGAACAGCTCACGCTCGGTGTCCATCATGAAGCCGAGCACCCGCTCGGGGATGGCGCCGAAGTAGTGGTCGTCGAACTCCTGTCCCTTCGGGGGCTTCGCGCCGAACAGGGTGCGACCCGCGTTCACCAGGTCGGGACGGGCCAGGAAGAAGTGCCGGTCGACCAGGAAGTACTCCTGCTCGGGTCCGCAGAACGCGACGATCTTCGCGACGTCGTCGTGGCCGAACAGCTTGAGTATCCGTTCGGCGTGCGTGCCCATCGCCTGCTGGCTGCGCAGCAGCGGCGTCTTGAAGTCCAGCGCCTCACCGGTCATCGACACGAACACCGTCGGGATACACAACGTGTTGCCGTTCGGGTTCTCCAGGATGTAGGCCGGGCTGGTGACGTCCCACCCGGTGTAGCCGCGTGCCTCGAAGGTGCTGCGCAGGCCGCCGGACGGGAAGCTGGAGGCGTCGGGTTCACCCTGGATCAGGGTCTTGCCGGCGAACTCCGCCAGCGTCTGGCCGTCGGAGACGGGCTCCAGGAAGCTGTCGTGCTTCTCCGCGGTCAGCCCCGTCATCGGGTAAAAGACGTGCGCGTAGTGCGTTGCCCCCTTCGACAGCGCCCAGTCCTTCATCACCGACGCGACCGAATCGGCGACCGCCGGGTCGAGCGTTGCGCCCTTCTCGATGGTCGCGACCACGGACTTGTACACCGACTTCGGCAACCGCAATTGCATCTCGGCCTTGGTGAAGACGTTCGCGCCGAAGATCTCGCCAGGCGCCTCGGTGGGGTCGAAGCTGATGGCCGGTGGCACGTACGCCTCGACATTGTTGATCGCCTGCAGGCGCACTGCGTTTCCGCTCAATGGAGTTCCTATCGCTGCGATCGTTCGCACCCTTTGCGAACGTTGACCGGCCAACCCTAGGAAACTTCGATAGCAAACTTGTTACGGGCGTGTCACCGACAAAATCTGTCAGTCCGGGCGAACGGTGCTCAGACAGAACGGATGGCCGATCGGGTCGATCAGAACCCGCCATTGGTCGGGCGCGGGCTGATGCTCGGACTCGCGTGCGCCCAGCGCGATGGCGGCTGCCACAGCCGAATCCAGATCGTCAACGGCGAGGTCGAGGTGCATCTGTTGGTGCTGCGGCCCAGCCGGCCACGACGGGGCGACGTACTCCTCGACGCGCATCAGGGTCAGCATCGGGCCTGCGCCGGCCAGACAGATGACCCCGCGGTCGGGAGTGGCGAAAGCCTCCTCGAGGTCCAACAGGTTTCGATAGAAAACCGCAAGGGCATCCGTGTCCGGACAGTCAATCGATATGGACGCCAGAGTCCCTACACGCGTGGTCACGACGCCAAGCGTAGAGGCCTAGGGTGGTGCTATGGCTTTACGGCTACGCCGAGGACGCGGCGTTACTCACGACAACGATGTCGCCTACGACGAGCATTCGGTCATCACCACCGGCCCTGAGCATGAGGCCGCCGGCGTCAAAGCGGTGTTGGTATCGCTGCAGCGAGGACTGACGTCCATGGGGCCGTGGCGCACCGCGGCCTCGCTGGTTCGGCTGAACCAACGGCACGGATTCGACTGCCCTGGCTGCGCGTGGCCCGAGGAGCACGGCGGCCGCAAGTTCGCCGAGTTCTGCGAGAACGGCGCCAAGGCCGTCGCCGAAGAGGCCACCAAGCGCGTCGTCACCCCGGAGTTCTTCGCACGCCATTCGATCGCCGACCTCGATGCCAAGCCGGAGTACTGGCTGTCCCAACAGGGCAGGCTGACGCACCCGATGGTGCTGCGCCCCGGAGACGACCACTACCGGCCGATCGGCTGGGATGACGCATACCGCTTGATCGCCGACGAACTGCGCGCGCTGGACAACCCGAACGAGGCCCTGTTCTACACGTCCGGGCGGACCAGCAATGAGGCGGCGTTCCTGTACCAGTTGATGGTCCGTAGCTTTGGCACCAACAACCTGCCCGACTGCAGCAACATGTGCCACGAGTCGTCGGGGCACGCGCTGATCGAGGCGATCGGAATCGGCAAGGGGTCAGTCACGGTCGACGATGTCACCAATGCAGATCTCATCCTGATCTGCGGGCAGAATCCGGGCACCAACCATCCCAGGATGCTGTCGACACTGGAGAAGGCCAAGGCCAACGGTGCCAAGATCATTGCGGTTAACCCGCTGCCCGAGGCGGGCCTGATCCGGTTCAAGGATCCGCAGAAGGTGCACGGCGTCGTCGGACACGGCGTCCCGATCGCAGACGAGTTCGTTCAGATCCGTCTTGGCGGCGACATGGCGCTGTTCGCGGGGCTCGCGCGGCTGCTCCTGGAGGCCGACGACCGCGCGCCGGGCACCGTGATCGACCGTGAATTCATCGCCAAGCACTGCGCGAACTACGCCGAGTACGAGGCGCATACCCGCGCGGTCGACATCGACACAGTGCTGGAGGCCACCGGCATCGACCGCTCGCAGCTCGACCGTGTGGCGAAAATGATGATCGCGTCCGAGCGCACTGTGGCGTGTTGGGCGATGGGCTTGACGCAGCACCGGCACGCCGTACCGATGATCTCTGAGATCACCAACCTGTTGCTGATGCGCGGCATGATCGGCAAGCCTGGTGCTGGGTTGTGCCCTGTGCGTGGGCATTCCAACGTTCAGGGCGATCGGACGATGGGCATCTGGGAGAAGATGCCCGAGGAGTTTCTCGCCGCCCTGGACACCCGCTTCGGCATCGTCAGCCCCCGCGAGCACGGCGTCGACACCGTCGACGCCATCCGCTCGATGCGCGACGGGACTGCCAAGGTGTTCATGGGCATGGGCGGCAACTTCGCGATGGCAACGCCGGATACCGCGGTGACCGAGGCCGCGCTGCGCAACTGCTCACTGACGGTGCAGGTGTCCACGAAACTCAATCGCAGCCATGTTGTGCACGGCGCAACAGCATTGATACTTCCATCGCTGGGCCGCACCGACCGCGATGTCCAGAACGGCGCCAAACAACAGGTGTCGGTAGAGGATTCGATGTCGATGGTGCACCTGTCACGCGGCAGCCTGCACCCGCCCGGCGACGAGGTGCGCAGCGAGGTCGCGATGGTCTGCCAGCTGGCGCGCGTCCTGCTTGGGCCCGGCCACCCCGTGCCGTGGGAGCAGTTCAACAGCGACTACGACACCATCCGCGACGCGATAGCGGACGTGGTACCGGGCTGCGACGACTACAACCGCAAGGTGCGCCAGCCCGACGGCTTCCAGCTACCCCACGGACCGCGCGATTCACGCGACTTTCCCACCAGCACAGGCAAAGCCAACTTCTCGGTCAACCCGTTGGAGTGGGTGCAGGTGCCCGAAGGCCGCCTGGTGCTGCAGACCTTGCGCAGCCACGACCAGTACAACACCACCATCTACGGCCTCGATGACCGCTACCGCGGCGTCAAGGGTGGTCGTCGCGTCGTGTTCGTGAACCCCGCGGACATCGAGAGATTCGGCCTGCAGGACGGTGCCAGGGTGGACTTGGTGTCCGAGTTCGCAGGAGATGACGGGCACGTGCAGGAGCGCCGCGCCAAGGACTTCATGGTCGTCCCCTACTCGACACCGCAAGGCAACGCGGCGGCCTACTATCCCGAAACCAATTCGCTAGTACCGCTGGATCACGTTGCAGCCAAATCCAATACCCCCGTCTCGAAGGCCATCGTGGTCAGATTGGAGCCAGCATGGGGCGGGTGACCGCACGGCGTCGCGTGCAGCATCTGACCGCCGAGGACACGGTCGCGCGGCCCGAGACCCTCGTCGTCGAAGAGCCGCTGGAGATCCGCCTCAACGGCACCCCCCTCACCGTCACCATGCGCACACCGGGCTCCGACGTCGAACTGGCGCAGGGCTTTCTGCTCACCGAGGGCGTCATCGGCTGCCGCGACGACGTGCTCACCGTGCGGTACTGCAAGGGCGCGGGCCCGGACAATGTCAACACCTACAACGTGCTTGACGTGACGCTCGCCCCCGGCGTGAAGATGCCGGACGTTGATGTCACCCGCAACTTCTACACCACCTCGTCGTGCGGAGTCTGCGGCAAGGCCTCGCTCGATGCGGTGCGGTTGATCAGCCGACACGGTCCCGGCGACGACCCGTCGATGGTCGCGGCGGACACGCTGTCGGCGATGCCTGATCGGCTCCGTGAGGCCCAGAAGGTGTTCGCCAGCACCGGCGGACTGCACGGCGCGGCGCTGTTCGACATCGACGGCACCACGCTGGTCGTGCGCGAGGACATCGGCAGGCACAACGCTGTCGACAAGGTCATCGGGTGGGCGCTGGAGCAGGACCGGATACCGCTGACAGCCACCGTGCTACTGGTCAGCGGACGAGCCTCGTTCGAACTCACCCAGAAGGCCGTGATGGCCGGCATCCCCGTGCTTGCCGCGGTGTCGGCGCCGTCCTCGCTCGCCGTCGATCTGGCCAGCCAGTCCGGACTCACCCTGGTGGCGTTCCTGCGGGGCGATTCGATGAACGTCTACACCAGGCCCGACCGCATCAAACGCTAGCCCTGCCTGCAATCTCCACCCGATCTCCACGAAACCTCCAAGCTTGGCCGCCGGCGCTCGCCGAGAGTCGAGCCATGCCAGAGATCCTCATCGCCGCGCTGTCCCCTGCCGGCCACATCGGTCCCCTTTTGAACGTCGCGCGAGGGCTGGTCGACCGCGGCGACCGCGTCACCGTGCTCAGTTCGGCAGGCCACGCCGCCAAGATCCGCGCCGTCGGGGCCTCTCCGCGGGCGATACCCGCCGAGGCCGACTTCGACCCGACCCGCCTCGACATCGACCTGCCCGGCAGGGCCGAGACCTCGGGCATCAAGCGGATCAACTTCGACATCGTCAGCGTCTTCGTCAAGCCGATGCCGTACCAGGCGGCTGCCCTGTCGCAGCTGCTGGCACAGACGCAGTTCGACGCGATCATCGCCGACTCGGGCTTCTTCGGCATCCTGCCGTTTCTGCTCGGCGATCGCGCGAAACGACCGCCGGTGTTGACCTACACCCCGACGCCGTTGATGGTCAGCAGCCGCGACACCGCGCCGGGCGGCATGGGGATGGCGCCCTCGGCGACCACACTGGGGCGGCTGCGCAACCGCGCGCTGAACGTCTTGTCGCAGAAAGTTTTGCTGCGCGAATCGCAGAACGCCGCCAACCACCTGCTCGACCAGCTGAACTGCCGCGCGCTGCCAACGTTCATCTTGGATTCCGGGGTGCTCGCCGACCGCTACATCTGCCCCACGGTTCCCGAATTCGACTATCCACGCAGCGACCTTCCGTCGAACGTCCGCTACGTCGGTGCGGTACACCCCGGGCCGTCGCGGGGCTTTCGTCGCCCGTCGTGGTGGTCACAACTCGACGGGGACCGGCCCGTCGTCCACGTCACTCAGGGCACCATCGACAACGCCGATCTCCGCAGGCTCCTCGAGCCGACCATCGACGCGCTCGGCGGCGAAGACGTCATCGTCGTGGCCACCACCGGTGGGCGTGACGTCTCCCAGCTCAAGGGGCCGTTGCCGCCGAATACCTTTGTCGCCGAATACATCCCGCACGACCTGCTGCTGCCCAAAGTCGATGTGATGGTCACCAACGGCGGCTACGGCGCGGTCCAACGCGCGCTGGCGATCGGTGTACCGATGGTGGTTGCCGGCAACACCGAGGACAAACCGGAGGTCGCCGCGCGCGTGGCATGGACAGGGGCGGGCATCAACCTGCGAACCGGCACGCCGACCGCGGGCGCGGTGCGCGCCGCGGTGCGCGAGGTGCTCAACGACCGCAGCTACTTGCGCAATGCGCGTCTCCTCGAGGCCGCGTTTGCCCGCCGCGACGGCGTTGCCGAGATCGCGACGCTGGTCGACGAGGTGATCAGCGAGTGCACCGCGGTGGGCAGGCCATGACAAAAACGCGTAGTCGACTACTCGTGTGTAGCGCCGGCCTTCGCTGAAGTCTCGGGCCATGGTTTACGAACTGCAGTTCGTCGCGATCGCGGCTTTCCTGATCTGGTGCCTGGTCAGCTCGCTGAGTGGCCTGCTCGCATTTGACCCCGACGAGGCGCGCCTGGTGTGGCGGGAGCGTCGTCCCTGCGGCTGGGACGGGTGGCGCGAGGCGCATTTCGGGTTGACCGCGGGCGATCGGCGGCTGCTGACGCAGCCTGAACCCCTCTTAGACCCGCAGAAGCGTGCCTCATTGCTCGACACCGTGATGCAGCAAGACCGTCATCCCGACGCGGACGCCGTCCAGTTCGCCGTCGTCCGCATGTCAGCCGACCGTGATCAGGCGAGGGCGATCTTCATCTCCGACCAGATCGCGATCGCTTCGGCCAACCTGATCCTCAAGACGTCCGTAGACTGATCGAAGAAGCGACGTTCCAGCCCGGGCCGCCCGGCCCGCGGTAGTCCGCCGGCGAATCCGGTGGACTTTATTGTCGCCGAGATCGTGGATACCCGGAAAAACGTGCGGTCCACGGATGGGACGGATAGTGGCGATCAGCCGAGTGTCGGCCTATGCGCATCTTTCCGAAGAAGACCTCGAAGCTTTGGGGCGCGAATTCGATGCCGTCCGCAACGACGTCGAAGATGCGCTGGGCGCGAGCGATGCGACGTATATACGCCGAACAATCTTTCTGCAACGGACGCTGGACGTAGCCGCGCGCATAGTTATCCACCGGAGTCGATCGAAGGCGACCTGGCTCCTTGGCACGATTGCGCTCGCGACGGCCAAAAGCATCGAGAACATGGAGATCGGCCACAATGTTGGCCACGGGCAATGGGATTGGATGAACGACCCGGAGATCCACTCGAGCACGTGGGAGTGGGATATGGCCGGGCTCTCATCGCAGTGGCGTTATTCGCACAACTACACGCACCATGTGTTCAGCAACATCCTCGGCATGGATGACGACATCGGGTTCGGCGTGCTGAGGGTGACTCGCGATCAAAAGTGGAAGCCCGACTATCTGCTATCGCCGTTGCGAAACGTCTTGCTGGCAGCCGGTTTCGAATGGGGAATCGCCCTGCACGGCTTGTATGCCGGCCAGGACCGGGCAGCGTCGGAAGCTGGGAAGAAAGCCGAAAGCAAGGCACTGGTCCGCAAGATTTCCCGGCAGGTGGCCAAGGACTACGTGATTCTGCCCGCGCTCGGCGGGCGTCGGTGGCGGCGAACGTTAGCCGCCAACGCGGGCGCGAACGTGCTCAGGAACGTATGGGCGTATGTCGTGATTTTCTGCGGCCATTTCCCTGACGGCGCAGAGAAATTCGATCCGGCCGTGCTGGAAAACGAGAGAAAATCCGAGTGGTATCTGCGGCAGATGCTCGGCAGCGCGAACTTCGATGCCGGGCGGGTGCTGGCATTCCTGTCCGGACACCTGTGCTATCAGATCGAGCATCACCTGTTCCCCGATCTGCCGGCCAACCGGCTGCCCCAGATCGCGGAGCGGGTGCGTGCCGTGTGCGACAAGTTCGACCTGCCGTACACGACCGGTCCGCTGGTGAGCCAGTATCTGCTCGCATTTCGCACAATTCACAAGCTCGCGCTCCCGGACCGGTTCCTGACCGCCACGTCCGACGACGCACCGGAAACCTCATCGGAACGGATGTTCGCCGACGACACCGCGACGACACCCGGAACGGCTCCCGTTTCCATGCGTCGTGGACTGCGCACCGCGCTGCAAGAGCGCCGGAGGCGGCACCTGCTTCGCCGGCTTGGCACGGTCTTTGGTCGCGCCGCGTAGCGTATATGGCCTATCGGCGGCACTTCGCAGGTGACCACTCAGAGTTTGTGTCGTCGCCGATTCCGCACCTCCGCTCGAAGCCCAAAGCCGAACGAACCGGATATGTCGACGGCGCATGGTGGCCATGGAGCGACGACCTTACGAAGGAACTTCCAGATCTGCTTGCTGTGCTGTCGGTTCGGCTCGGCCCAATCGAGCGGGTGTTGTACAACCTCGGCGAATGGTCAACAGCACCAAGGAAGGCCATGGTCGGCGAACGCATGGTCCGGCTCGACGGATACCGGCATCAGCCGATCAACACGCTCGAGATCCTCGGCGTCAGCCGCGGGAGAATCCTTCTGCTGGTCGTTCCGCCGGCCACTGATCCGGACCAGGCGCATGCGACGATGATGGCCGCTGCGGTCCCGAACGACGGCTCAAGCGTCGAGGGCCTACTCACGGCAGGCGTTTGAAACGGCAGTGCCGCTGAGTACTTAAGCGCTCTTGTCGCGGCGTTCGGGGCGAGAAGGCTTGCGGGGCACGATCGTCGGAAGCACGTTGTCTTCGACCGTCTCCTTGGTCACCACGACCTTGGCGACGTCGTCGCGGCTGGGGATGTCGTACATCACCGGCAGCAACACTTCTTCCATGATGGCGCGCAACCCGCGGGCACCGGTGCCACGGTGGATCGCCTGATCCGCGATGGACTCCAGCGCCTCTTCGGTGAACTCCAGTTCCACACCGTCCATCTCGAACAACCGCGTGTACTGCTTGACCAACGCGTTCTTCGGTGCGGACAGAATCTGAACCAGCGACTCCTTGTCCAGGTTCGTCACCGAGGCGACAACCGGCAGGCGGCCGATGAACTCCGGAATCAACCCGAACTTGATCAGATCCTCTGGCATGACCTCGGCGAAGTGATCCTGGGTGTCGATCTCGGCCTTCGAGTGCACCTCGGCGCCGAATCCCAGCCCACGCTTGCCGACGCGATCGGAGACGATCTTCTCCAAACCGGCGAACGCACCCGCGACGATGAACAGCACGTTGGTGGTGTCGATCTGGATGAACTCCTGATGCGGATGCTTGCGGCCGCCCTGCGGGGGCACCGACGCCTGGGTGCCTTCCAGGATCTTCAGCAGAGCCTGCTGGACTCCCTCACCGGAGACGTCGCGGGTGATCGACGGGTTCTCGCTCTTGCGGGCGATCTTGTCGACCTCGTCGATGTAGATGATGCCGGTCTCGGCGCGCTTGACGTCATAGTCGGCGGCCTGGATCAGCTTGAGCAAAATGTTCTCGACGTCCTCGCCGACGTAGCCGGCTTCCGTCAGCGCGGTCGCGTCGGCGATCGCGAATGGCACGTTGAGCATCTTGGCCAGCGTCTGGGCGAGATAGGTCTTGCCGCAGCCGGTGGGTCCGAGCATCAAGATGTTGGACTTGGACAGCTCCACGGGCTCGGCGCGCGAATCGCGCATCTTCTCGCTGGCTTGGATCCGCTTGTAGTGGTTGTAGACGGCCACGGCCAGCGTGCGCTTGGCGGTGTCTTGGCCAATGACATAGCCCTCGAGGAAATCGCGGATTTCGGCCGGCTTGGGCAGCTCGTCGAGTTTTACGTCGTCGGCGTCAGCGAGTTCCTCTTCGATGATCTCGTTGCACAGGTCGATGCATTCGTCGCAGATGTAGACCCCAGGGCCCGCGATGAGCTTCTTGACCTGCTTTTGACTCTTCCCGCAGAATGAGCACTTCAGCAGGTCACCGCCGTCTCCAATACGCGCCATGGTGGTGAGGTCCTACTTCCTGTTCACAGTCGGTCGATCAGGTTGTATCGGGGCCCTGATGGGTGTCGATCCCGACGCTACCCGCTTGTTCCGGCGCGGTGCGACCGATAAAGCCGAATCGCGTCGGTGGTATTCATCTGTGTTCCGCAGAACATATCGTCTGACTCGCCCTATGGCCCCCCGGAACGCGCCACCGTGTCCCTGGCGTGTCGCCGCCGTTATAGGACCGAGAGTACCGGCCTCGGCAAACTGGCCCTGTTCGCTGTGTCCACGATACCGTGCTGATCAGCTTGGCCCGTCGACGCTCCACGTGATCGGGGCGACGGGATCGGGCTCATAGCTGCAACAACTGCCCGTACGTATCGTGCGGCTCAGGTGTTCGCCCAGATTCGAGTTCTGTTCGGTCAGGCGGGCAAGCGCATAGCGAAGTGAGCGAGTGACGCTGGTGCGTGCGCGCTCGGCTGCACCCCCGGTGCCACGCAGCCGCCCACCCAGGCCTACGGCGCCACTCAGTTCGGCAATGAGGAACTCGCGGTCGCAGCGGGCACGTTCGACGCGTCCGGCGTCGTTGTCGGCCTCCGCCTCGGCGATGTCCTGCTCGACCTCGACCAGTCGGCGTCGATAGGCGTGCCGCGCTGCGTCGTCGATGACGGGAATCGGGTCGGCGATGTCGTGTCCCCCGCACAAGTCGACTGCTCGGTGCTCGCGACCCGGTTCGGCCACCAGCACGGCAAGGTAGCGCAGGCCCTTGAGGTCGGCGAGGACCGTCGTGGTTCCCCGGAAGTTCAGGTGCCACAGGTCACCGCGGCGCGCCATGCCTGCGGTCATTGTCGATTCGGACTGTCCGGTAACGGGCGCAGCGGGGGCGCGGTCGGGGAGCAGGGCCGCCACCTGGCCCGTGCGTCGCACCGCGCCGAACGCGGCGAATTCGTCGTGGGCGGCATGCAGATCGAGCAGGCTCGCGGCGTGATTTCCGGCCCCGGCCCGCGCACGGCCGAGGACGACGCGGGCCACCGCCGCCTCGAAAGGGGCATCCAGCTCACACCACCCCCGCACGGCCGCGCTCGCCGCCTCGATCGCCGATGAGTACTCACACCGCAGCAGATGCGCGCGGGCGATGGCGAGTGCGGCGGCGGCACTCAGCCCGAGGCTCGGATGTCGCTCGGCGATCTCGCGGAGACGGTTTGCCGCAACAGCGGCGGTGTCGGCGTCGCGACATGCCTCGGCGATCTCCGCCTGTGCGTCGAGCAGAGGAACCAGCTGCAGGTCGCCGAACGGCGGGCGTTCCTTCCAGGGCAACGGTGGCGGATTGTCGACGGCGTCGGCGATCAATTCCGCCGCGGCGGCCAGCTCACCCTGCTCCATCCGCAGAAGCGCCATTCCCGGTACCGGCGACCACGCGCGCCGATGCGCTTCCAGGTAGGCCTCCTCGGCGCCGTCGAGATCCCCTAACCGGAGCCGGATGTTGCCGAGTTCGACCAAGGGCCAACCGAATTCGCGACGCATCCAGGGGCGGAGCTCGTCGCATGCGGCCATCGCCTCGTCCTCGGCCGCCGGTCCTGGCCCACTGATGCGCAGCAACTCGGCGCGGTGCACCCGACAGCGCCCGTGAACTCCGCCAAATGCGTTGCCATGCCGCCAGTGCTCCATCACGGCAGTCCACTCGCGCGCGCGGTCGTAGGCCAACAAGCTCTGCGCGGCACAGATGAGCTCGCAGTACATGATGCCGGTGGTCATCGGGTCGACGGCCCCGGACATCAGTCTCAAAGCCACATCGTCGAGCACCGCAAGGCCTTCGCTGACTGCGCCGTCGCTGATACGGAGGCGCGCGGTCGCCACCCGACCGAGGATGACGGCGGGCATCACATCGAGCTGTTCGCCGAGTTCGATCGCGGTTGCGGCCGCCGTACGCGCGCCCTCGGGATCGCCGCCGAAGAAGCGCTCGTACGTCCGAATCATCGCCAGCATCGCGTGCGGCGGCGCCAACTCCTCACCCTCGAGTAGCCGCTCGGCGCGCGCGATCCACGCGCGCACAGGTGCCATCAGACCGGTGTCGACGAGCAGATGAATCGCCACGTTTGCGGCAGCCCAGGCGGCAGTGATCCGATCGCCCGCCGCCAATTGCCGATCGTGAAGTGCTTCCCACGTGGCGACGGCGGCTTCGAACTCGCCGCCGGCATAGCGTGCATGCGCGATGACTTGGCTGGCCTCAGGAGAGTCGTCTCCTTCCAGCAACGCCACGGCGCCCGGCCAATCACCCCGTTCCACCGCCATGTTCGCCTCGGCGAGTTGGCTCATTGTCACAGTGTGACAGCCGTTGTCACGCCTATCAGGTTGAAGCAGCAAACCCGACAAGGAGTCATCATGAGAATCACGACTACAGCTGTTATCCGCTACCTGGCAGGCCCGGCGCTGGCCGTCGCCTTCGCCCTCGCCGCTCCGGCCGTCGCCAACGCCGAGAGAGTGTGGGATGTCGGTGTGTACGACAGTTGCATGGCCCAGATGCCCAACTACAGCTTTGAGGACCGCTACAAGCTGTACGACTACATCGCGGGATGCTGCGCCAGGTCCGGTGGTGATTTCGTCAACGACGGCGGAACAAGGAAGTGCGTGTCGCCACCGGCAGAGGCAGAGAACGTGCCTGGGAACACCAATCCGACGGGCCAGCCACGCCCGCCCGTGGCGACCGGTGGCGCAGGCGTGTCAGACGATCCGACGGCGGGGGCACCGCAGCCCACCGTCCCGCTCGCGCCTCGCGGCGGTGTCGGTTAGGCCGACCATCCGCCCGTCGCCGAAAATGCGAATGCCGCACGGTGGCAACCGTGGAGGGCAACGCTAGTCGAGCAACATCCACAAGTGAGGACACGCCATGCGAATCGCGAAGAACGACATCCCCGTCAAGCTCGATGCTCCAGGCGCCACGGCACGACAGTCGGCGGATTTCGGAACGGCGGACGGCGTACTCAGCGCTGAATACTTCAGCCTCGGCGCCGGTACCGACATCGCGCCGCTACTGCAGGGCCTGGCCGGTGACCTGTGCCAGGCACCGCACTGGGGCTACGTGCTAGAGGGCGAGATCGTCGTGACTTATGCCGACGGCAATGAGGAGACCTGCCGCGGAGGGGACCTCTACTACTGGCCTGCCGGCCATACCGTGCGTGTGGTTGACGACGCAGAGTTGGTCATGTTCAGCCCGCGTGCCGAACACGGACACGTGATCGACCACCTCGCGGCAAAGATCGCCGCCATGGGCTGAGACCTAGGCGTTCTGAGCCGAGAGCTTGCGGTACTCCAGCACCGTGTCGATCACGCCGTACTCCTTGGCCTCCTCGGCCGTCAGGATCTTGTCGCGGTCGGTGTCCTTGCGGATCTGCGCCGCGTCCTTGCCTGTGTGGTGGGCCAGCGTCGTCTCCATCAGCGTCCGCATCCGCTCGATCTCCTTGGCCTGGATCTCCAGATCGGAGAACTGGCCTTGGATGACGCCGGAGAGCGCTGGCTGGTGGATCAGGATTCGGGCGTTCGGCAGCGCCAGGCGCTTACCGGGGGTGCCCGCGGCCAACAGCACCGCGGCGGCCGACGCGGCCTGACCCAGGCACACGGTCTGGATGTCGGCGCGCACGTACTGCATAGTGTCGTAGATCGCCATCAGGCTGGTGAACGAGCCACCAGGCGAGTTGATGTACATCGTGATGTCGCGGTCGGGATCGAGCGACTCGAGCACCAGCAACTGGGCCATGATGTCGTTCGCCGACGCGTCGTCGACCTGCACGCCGAGGAAGATGATCCGTTCCTCGAACAGCTTGTTGTACGGGTTGGACTCCTTGACGCCGAAGCTCGAGTGCTCGATGAACGACGGCAGGATGTAGCGAGCCTGCGGCTGCAGGCGGGGGTCGGCCTGAGGATGCAAGTGATCGGTCATTTGTCTAGTCCTGCTCCCGGTCCTGCGCCGTTAACTGAGGCACTGGTGATGATGTGGTCGACGAAGCCGTATTCGAGAGCTTCCTGCGCGGTGAACCAGCGGTCGCGGTCGGAGTCGGCCTCGATGCGCTCGAGGGTCTGCCCGGTGAACTCCGCGTTCAGTCGGAACATTTCCTTCTTGATGACCGCGAACTGCTCGGCCTGGATCGCGATGTCAGCCGCGCCGCCGGTGATGCCGCCGAGCGGCTGGTGCATCAGAATGCGGGCGTGCGGGAGCGCGTAGCGCTTCCCCTTGGTGCCCGCGGCGAGCAGGAACTCGCCCATCGATGCCGCCATACCCATCGCGTAGGTGGCGACGTCGCACGGGGCCAGCACCATCGTGTCGTAGACGGCCATGCCTGCGCTGATCGAGCCGCCGGGCGAGTTGATGTAGAGGTGGATGTCCTTGGTGGGGTCCTCGGCCGACAGCAGCAGAATCTGGGCGCACAGCTTGTTCGCGATGTCGTCGTCCACCTGCGAGCCCAGGAAGATGATGCGCTCGGACAGCAGTCGCTCATACACCGAGTCGACAAGGTTGAGTCCCGCCGATGCGCCACGCATATCAGTCACGACTGGATACCTGCTTTCTTCTCAAAACTTTGGGACGCGAGTGTCCGTCACCAATTGACACTAACCAACCCGCGGCGTCGCGCACTCCCTGGACGGCGCCCGTTCGCTCAGAGCGTCACTTGGCGTCGGCGGTTGCCTCTTCGGTTGCGTCTTCAGCTGCTGCTTCGTCCTGCTGTTCGCTGGACGGTCCGAAGAACTCCGTGGTGTCGATCACGTTGCCGTCGGTGTCGGTGACGGTGGCGCCGTGCACCACTGCGGCCACCGTCAGGCCGCGCCGCACGTCGGCGAACATCGCAGGCAGCTGGTTGTTCTCCTGCAGGTAGCCGAGCAGCTGCTGCGGCTCGAGCCCGTACTGACGCGACATCAGCACGAGACGCTCGGTGAGGTCGTTCTGGCCGACCTGGATGTCGAGCTTGTCGGCTACGGCGTCCATCAGCAGCTGGGTCTTGACGGCCTTCTCCGCGTTGGTGCGGTTGTCCTTGTCGAACTCCTCGCGGCTGCTGCCCTGTTCGGTCAGCGCTTCGGCGAACTTCTCCTCGTCGTGCTCGAGGCTGTGAATTGCGTTGTGCAGGGTGTCGTTGACCTGTGCCTCGACGATCTTCTCCGGCAGCGGCACCTCGACCTGCTCGAGCAGCTCCTCAAGGGCCTTGTCGCGGATCTGCTCGGCCTGCTGGACGCGCTTGACCCGGTTCACCTGTTCGGTGAGGCTGGCGCGCAGCTCGTCGATGGTGTCGAATTCGCTTGCCAGTTGCGCGAATTCGTCGTCGGGCTCGGGCAGCTCGCGCTCCTTGACCGACTTGACCGTGACGGTCACCTGCGCCTCCTGGCCGGCCCGGTCACCGGCGGCCAGCGTGGTGGTGAAGACGCGGCTCTCCCCCTCCTTGAGCCCGATGATCGCGTCGTCGAGGCCCTCGATCAGCTGGCCGGAACCGACCTCATGGGACAAACCCTCGGTATTGGCCTCGGGCACATCCTCGCCGTCGACGGTGGCGGACAGATCGATGGAGACGAAATCGCCCTTTTCCGCCGCCCGCTCGACGCCGGTCAGGGTGCCGAACCGGGCGCGCAGCGACTGCAGCTCGGAGTCGACCTCCTCGTCGGTCACCTCGATCGGGTCGACGGTGAACTTCAGCGCCTCGAGGTCGGGCAGCTCGATCTCGGGCCGGATGTCGACCTCGGCGGTGAAGACGAGCTCTTCGTTGTCCTCGAGCTTGGTGATCTCGATCTCGGGCTGGCCGAGCGGCTGGATCTCGGAGGAGGTGACGGCTTCGCTGTAGCGGCCCGGCAGCGCGTCGTTGACGACCTGCTCGAGCACGGCGCCGCGGCCGATGCGGGCCTCGAGCAGCTTGCGCGGCGCCTTGCCCGGCCGGAAGCCGGGCAGCCGGATTTGCTTGGCCAGCTCCTTGAACGCCCGGTCGAAATCCGGTTCGAGCTCGGTGAAGGGCACCTCCACGTTGATTCGAACCCGGGTCGGGCTCAACTTCTCGACGGTGCTCTTCACGCTCGTGCTCCTTGTGTCTCTAGTGATATGCGTCCGGAGTCGGGGTGACAGGATTTGAACCTGCGGCCTTCCGCTCCCAAAGCGGATGCGCTACCAAGCTGCGCTACACCCCGGTGGGCAGCTCAGCGCTGCACCGTGACCACGGCGATACTACGGCCTGACCACGCGATGCCCTTAATTGGATTTGATTCAGCCCACGCCGGTACAGTCTGCTGGTGCTGCACACGCGGGCGTAGCTCAATGGTAGAGCCCTAGTCTTCCAAACTAGCTACGCGGGTTCGATTCCCGTCGCCCGCTCCAAACAGGACCAGCGCAGAGGGTGGAATACCGCCCCGAGCTCGTGGGTTGGCTCGGTCGTGGCCAAAATGAGCAGCGCAGAGCGGGAACAGTATCTAGCCGATCTCCACGTCGGCGTGATCGCCGTCGAACGACCGGATCGTGCACCGCTGTCGGTGCCCATCTGGTACTGGTACGAGCCCGGCGGCGAGGTATCGATCTGGACCGAAGCGGGCTCGGTGAAAGACACCCTGATTCGCTCGGCCGGCAGGTTCGCGATCACCGTCCAAGACGAACAGCCGCCCTACAAGTACGTCACGGCCGAAGGCGACGTCACGAGCATTGCGCCCGCGGTCGACGCGGACGCCCGCCGGATCGCTGTGCGCTACCTCGGAGAGGCGGAAGGTGGGAAGTACACCGACGAGAATCTGACCCCGACTGCGGTCATGTTCCGGATGCGACCGACGCGGTGGTTGAGCACGGACTACTCGAAGGAGTAGCGCCGCGCGGCGGGTCAGTGCCGGCCGACGTGTCCCGCTGTGCTGACTCGAGAACCCAGTCGCTTCGCTAACGAGGTCGCAGGTTTCATGTGATAGTGAACTCGACGCCGAGCCTGGCGTCTCCGCCCGACTTCGGGGTTGCTCGAGTGACCGCACTCTCTTTGAGCCGTAATGGCGCCCTCGTCAGAAATATGAGGCCGCAACTCAGGCTGAGAAAGACCATCACCGCTTCCCCATCAGGCCGGTCCTTCGCGCAATGCGGCGTTGTCGACACGTATGCCAAGTACGTGGGGCGTGTCGGCACACTCGCCGTCGCGCTCGGTGTTTTCGGCGCGGTCGCGACCAGCCCCGGAGTGGCCTCGGCCGACAGCACCGACACATCGGCCAGCGCAAGCTCGTCGAAGTCGGATACCTCGTCCTCGAACTCGAACTCGAGCGGGTCGACGGGGTCGACCAACTCGGCGTCGTCCGACGACGATTCGGATCCCGATACGTCCGTCGGGTCGGGAGGCGCCAACCCGGACGCGGCCAATGACGCCGATGACGCGGGAACTGACGATGTCGACGGCGCCACCGGCGCTGATACCGATGGCGACGCCGGCGCCGACGAGGCAGATGACGCCGACGACGAGGTTGTCGAGGAGGATCCGCAGGAGACGGCCGACACCCCTGATCTCGACCCGGCCGCCGGGCAACCGGGCGCCGACGAGGATGACGACCTTCTCGCTGAATCGCAGGAATCGACCGACGGCGGCGCCACCGAGCTGCCACCAGCGACACCGACCGCGACAAGTCTCTCCGACCACACGGTGTCTGCCATACCGATCGCGAACACCGAAGAGCAATCCGCAGAACGGGTCTTAGCCACAAACGTCATGGATGCTCAGGCAGGGGACGCGGCGACCGTCATCCTGTCACTGCAGTCCGATGAGCCCGCCGCGGCAGTTGCAGCCCAGACCACGGACAATCCACTTGAACTGTGGGGCAAGCAAATTGGGACTGCGCTGAATCTGCCGACGCCTGACGAAGTCGTGCAGCAGATCAAGACGACCGTCATCACGTGCGTCTGCGGCGTGATCAATACGGTGCAGAATCTTCTCGCAGGCGTCATAACCCCGGCGACATCACCTGGTCCGGCAAGTCCGGCACAGAACGCGATCATATGGTCGGTGCTGGCGTGGACCCGGCGGCAGGTCGACTATGCGGTGGCCGCATTCAATCGCTCCCCGCTGGGACAGTTGGTCCATCAGGTCGGCGTGGCAGTCACTGACTGGGTCGTCGACATCGGCAACTCGCCTGCGGGCCGCCAAATCTCCACGATGTTCGTGCAGTTCCTGGCGGAGTGCGGCGGCTCGACCGAGCTCCCGGCCGAGTTCGACCGCACCGTCCTTGTCTCAGGTCTCAACGAGCCCACGGACTTCGAATACATCATGGCCCAAGATGATCCCGACCATATCCACCAAATCCTGATCACGGAAAAGTCCGGAGCCATCAAGGCATATGACGTGGAAAACGGGACGCTGACCACCTTAGGTCGAGTGAATGTGGTCACCGCAGACGGAGAACGCGGGCTTATCGGAATCGAGGTCGACCCCAACTTCTGGGATTCCACCAAAGTCGGCTACCAGACTCTTTACGTCGCCTACACCAACGCCCAGAACTTCGACCAGCTGTCGAGCTTTGTCATGTCGGGGAACACGCTCACCGGTGAGACGGAACTGCTCCGATCGACGGAGCAGGCCAACGAGTTCCACCATGGCGGCGAACTCGAATTCGATCCGACCGGTCAGTATCTGTACTGGGCGGTCGGCAACAACACCACCCCGAGCGACAACTCTCAGAATCTCACGAATATCCACGGCAAGATCCTGCGTCTGAACCGCGACGGTACTGCGGCAGACGGTAACCCGTTCATCGAGAGCGACAACGAGATAACGCAGCGGATCTACGCGTACGGATTACGCAATCCGTTCCGCTTCACCTTCGACGCACAAACCGGCGCATTGCTGGCCGGCGACGTCGGCGAAGCTAGCTGGGAAGAGCTCAACCTCGTGCAACCCGGCGCCAACTACGGCTGGCCCGATGCCGAAGGTCCGGTTCCCGGAAGCGGTTTCGTCGACCCTCTGTACGCGTATCGGCACACTGTGCCCACGAACGCCGGATCCATCACATCGGTCATGGTTTACGATCACGGGTCCGTCCCGGCCGGCCAGAAGAAAGTCCTCATCGCCGACTACTCACTGGGCTGGATCAAGGAACTCACGTTCGACGACCAATATTCGAGCTTGATCGGCGAGCGGATGTTCGACACCGGCGCCGGTGCGGTAGTCAAGCTGACCCAGGCGCCCAACGGCGACATCTATCAGCTGAACATCTATCCTGGCACGCTGTCGGTGATCGCGCCTTCGGGCGGTAACCGCTCGCCGAGCGCGGTCATTGAGGCGTCAGCGACTTCCGGTGAAGGCTCCTCTTTGGTGGTCGACTTCTCGGCTGCCGGATCCAGCGACCCTGATGGCGATGCGCTGACCTACCACTGGAACTTCGGAAACGGGCAGATCTCCACTCAGGCGAACCCGACCGTGACCTTCACCAACGCCGGCAGCGGCGTCAGCCCATACAACGTCACCCTGACAGTCAGTGACGGCGAGAAGACGAATAGTGCAACCCAGCGGATCGTCGTCGGCAGCACTCCTCCCGACGCCGACTTCGAAACGGTCACCGGCAACTACAATTACAACGCCGGCGACACCATCGATTTCACTGCGACCGGGTCCGATGCCCAGGACGGCACGCTGCCCGATAGTGCGTTCTCGTGGACGGTTGAGTTCCACCACGCCGACCACAAGCATCCGTTCCTCAACAACGTCGTCGGCCCTGAGCTCAGCATCACCATCCCCACCGAGTACGACCAGCTCGCCAACACGTACTACAAGGTCATTCTCACGGTCACCGACAGCAGCGGTCTCGCGACAACGGTGGAGAAGGATGTCAGGCCGAACCTGGTCACACTAACCTTCGGCGCCAACAATCCGAACGCGCGATACACCCTCGACGGGATCCCCCGTACCGGAACCTATACCGAGCTGGCGGTGGTGGGCGTGCATCGCACCATCGGCGCCATCTCGCCGCAGACCGTTGGGGGTCAGCAACTCGCTTTCGGCAGCTGGTCCGACGGTGGGACGCAAACCCACGTCATCGTCACCCCAGGCGCCAACACCAGCTACACGGTGAACTACGCCGCGGTTGCCTCGTCGATCACCGTCTGACCCGACGGTTCATCGCGGACCGCCGTGGCCGCCCGGCGACCAAACCGTCGCCGTACCGAGTCCCTCTCGCAGTCGTGTGCCAGCCACCCTGAACGTACTGTTGAAGCCTGACACTTGCGTTAACCGAGATCCGCTTCCTTCGCCGCTCCGATGAGGGCGTCGCTGACAGGAGGATGGTTGAAAGACCACCCCGCAGTCACGATCAACGGTTCGTGCGCCCCGGAATTCGACACCGTCCGCGACGCTTTCCTCGGCAACTTCACCGAGCGCGACGACATCGGCGCCGCCGTCGCGGTGTGGGTGGAGGGCGATCTGGTCGTCAACCTGTGGGGCGGCTCCGCGGATGCGGCAGGCCACCGGCCATGGCGGGAAGACACGCTGGCCAGCATTTTCTCCGGATCCAAGGGGCTCACCAGTACCTGCGTGCATCTTCTGGCCGACCGCGGCGAGATCGACCTCAACGCGCGCGTCGCCGACTACTGGCCAGAGTTCGGCCAGGCCGGCAAGGGCGACATCACCGTAGCGATGGTGATGGGCCACCGCTCCGGGGTGATCGGGCCGCGCACCCGACTGCATTGGTCAGAGGCCGCCGACTGGGACCGGGTGTGCAGCCACATCGCCGCGTCAGCGCCGTGGTGGGCACCGGGCACCGCGCAGGGCTACCACATGGTGACGTTCGGCTTCATCCTTGGCGAGCTGGTCCGCCGCGTCACGGGCCGCACCATCGGGCAGTATCTGCGCACCGAGATCGCCGAGCCGCTCGGCATCGACGTGCACATCGGCCTGCCGGTATCCGAGCACCGCCGGTGCGCCGAGATGGTGAACAAACCGCACATTCGCGACGTGCTCGCCGACGGCGACGCACCCGGCCACCCCGCCTCGCTTGCCGAGCATCCGATGGCCGGGCTGTCTGTGGCGATGGGCTTCGTGCCCGACGACGAACTCGGCTCAAACGAACTCGCGCAATGGCGCCGAGCCGAATTTCCGGCCACCAACGCGCATGTCAGCGCCCTCGGCATGGCCACCTTCTACAACGCACTGGCGCAGGAGAAGCTGCTGTCGCGCGACCACATGGACCTGGCCCGCGTGTCCCAGGGCGGCTTCGACACCGACGTCGTGCTCGGCGCGCGGGTGGCCGATCACGGTTGGGGCCTTGGCTACATGCTCAACCAGCGCGGCATCGCAGGCCCGAACCTCAAGACGTTCGGCCACGGCGGCTCGGGCGGCTCGTTCGCATTCGTCGATCTCGAGCACCGGATCGGCTACGCGTACGTGATGAACAATTTCGACGCCACCAAGTGCAACGCCGACCCCCGCAGCGTGGTGCTGTCCACCGCCGTCTACTCCGCGCTGGGCGTGATCCGCGACTAGGCGGCGGGTAGCCCTGCGAGGTGATGGGCGATTCGGGTTTCGACCGCGCTCGGGGTGAAGACGACGACGTCATTGAGCAGGGGCGGTGCGTGTGAATGGTGGTGTGCGCCGGTGGGCGTGATGTATTCGGCGGTGTGCCGCCGACCTTGGGCCTCGATGGTGTGCACGCGCCAGCCGGGTGCTTCCTTGGCGTAGTTGCAGGCCTCACACGTGCCAAGGCCGTTGGCGGCGGTGGTGGCACCGCCGCGGGCGTGGGGGGTGGCGTGGTCGGTGTGCCGGATCGGGGCATCGCAATACGGGGTTCGACACGTGTCGTCGCGGAACGCGATGAACCGCGCCAGAGCCGACGGGAACAGCCGCGCCCGCGATTCCATCGCCACCAACGCACCGGTTTTCGGGTGCCGGTAGAGCCGACGCAGGGTGGCCTTGGACCGCTCATCGGCGACCGCCTCGGCGGCCAGCCGGCACGCGATAGCTGCGGGCACCGGCCCGTACCCCGGCACATGCGCAGGGGTGCTCGCCCCACCGAGCAGGGTCTCATCGGTCAGCACCAGGTTCACCGCGATCGGGGTCGGCACCTCGGCTGGGTGGCCGGTGATCCGCTCATAGGCGGTGTCGGCCATCACCTGACCGCGCCCCCGACCGTCGAACGTGGTGTCCGCGGCACCCTTGAGCGCGGCGTACACCGACACACCTTTGACCATCGGCAGCAACAGCGTCACATAGCTCATGGTGTCCGGCGCGGGACGGATGGTCACCGTGCGTTCACGCTCAGCGCGCACCGCGCGATCGACGACGGCCTGCGGGTCCAGTTCATAGGCAATGGCTTTGGCCTTTACTTCGATGCCCTTATCACCCTTGCCTGCCAGCTCGGATTGATCCGCGCACATCCGTTCATCGAGGGTGCCGCGGTCTTCGACGCTCAGGCAGGCCGACTCACGAACGATCAGGGTGGCCCGCCACTCCGAGAGCACCCCGGCCTCCAAAGCAGCCAGCGTGTAGGGCATCTCGTACATCAGGGCCCGGGCAAAACCCAGATGCCGGCCACCGCAGTTCGGGGAATCGTGACGGGCCAACGCGATCTCACTGGCAAGACCGCGGCCCCGCTTGGCCGCGGGCACACCCTGGGCTGCCTCGCGGGCACGACGCTTCTGATCCAAAGCCGCGGTGAGCCTGACCTGCCCGGCCGCGGCCACGGACTTGAGGTGTTCGAGCGCGGCGATGCCCTCGACCAGCGTCGCCTCATCGGCGTCGGAGTCGATCACCGCCAGCGTATCGAACATGTGTGCGAGTCTACCGAGACCCTCTGACAAGTTCTGCGCGCGTTGAGGGCGCAGCGCTGCCAGTAATTCACGGACCGGTTGCCGCTCTTTCCTGTCCGTATGCTGGACGCCATGAACAGCCTTTTGGTCGTGCTCATCATTCTGGTTGTTGCCGCGATCGGCTTGGCCGTCTGGAGTTCGTCGCGCGCTTCGGGCAACCGCACCGCCACCACGCTCGCCGACGCCAAGGCGGACGCCCGTCGCGTCATCGAACGCCTCGGCGGCCAAGTGCTCAACCTGACCGGCACCGACGACGCCTCGAAGCAGGCCATGGCCGACGCGTCCGAGCGCTACACCGCCGCCTCGTCCGCGATCGATCAGGCCACCACCGCCAAACAGGCGTTGCTGGCCAAGGAAAGCGCGATCGAAGGGCTCTACTACGTTCGCGCTGCGCGGACCGCGATGGGCATGGATCCCGGGCCGGAGCTCGAGACGCTGGCCGGCCAACGCTCGGCGGGTTCGGTCACCGAAGACCGGCGCGTGGAGTTTGAAGGCCGCGAGATCGAAGCTTCGCCGACACCGTCGCAGAACACACCGAACTACTACCCCGGCGGCCGCGTCGCCGGGCGTCCGGTGCCCGCCGGCTGGTACTCCGAACCGTGGTGGAAGCCGGCGTTGGTCGCGGGCGCCTGGGGTGTGGGCTCGATGTTCCTGTTCAGCGCCTTGTTCTCCGGCATGGGTGGCGTCGGCTACGACGCCGCGGCATTCGAAAGCGGTCACGGCGAGGGCGGTGATGCTGGCGCCGACGGCGGGGATTATGGCGACGGCGGCGGTGGTGACTCTGGCGGCGATTACGGCGGCGGCGACGGTGGCGGCTGGGATTCCGGCGGCGGAGACTGGGGCGGTGGCGATTTCGGCGGCGGCGACTTCGGCGGAGACTTCGGCGGCTTCTAGCCCACAGCTGTCAGAGCCGGCTCTCCAGACGCGCTGACACACCGGCCTCCTGAAGGTCGAGTCGCTCCAGCATGGCCCGCGCGGCCTCGTCCTCGATGTCGCCGGCGTCGCGTTCGGCAATCAGCGCGCTGCGCTGCGCCGCAAGCACGTCGCGGTACAGCCCCGCGAACACCGCTGCGCGTTTGGTGTGCGCCTCTGGGTCGGGCATTTCATCGGCGTCTTGGGAGTGCCGGGCGACGGTTGCACGGATCTCGGCCAGCGTCCGCGGATCCATCCCCTCCGGCGGATTCGCGCGGAACGCAGCCAATACCTCGTCGGCCGCGTCGTGCACCACACGCTCGGCCTTGAGCTCCTCCTCGCGATCGGCAACGTGGTCGTCGGAGAATCGTGACAAGCGCAGACGACGAATCAGCGGCGGCAGCGTCCACCCCTGGATCAGCAATGTGCCGACACTGACGACGAAGGCGATCGCCTGAATGGTGGCCCGCTCCGGAAAGGGGTCACCGTCGACCGTAGTCACGGGAATGGCCGCCGCAGCAGCCAGCGTCACCACCCCCCGCATGCCCGTCCAGGACACGACGACGTTCTCCTGCCAGCTCAGGGAACGGCGGTCGATCAGCGTTCGCCACCGTGCCATCGGCTTTCGACGCTCCTTGGTGCCAAGCGCGCCTCGGCCACCGACCGGCACCGGCACGCTCAGCCTTGCCTCCACGTGCCGCGACAGCTTGCTCCTGCCGAACATCAGGAACACCGAGAGCGGCCGAACGACCAACACGATCAACAGCACGACCGTCGACGCCACCGCGACCTGCACCAGCGACTCGTGCGCTTCGCGAAGGTCCTCGAGCACGAACCTCAGATGCAGCCCGATGTAGGCGAACACGAACGCCTCGAGCAGCACGTCGACCGAATTCCACACGTACCGCTCCTGCAGTCGGGTCTGGTAACCCGCCACCAGCGTTCCGTTGCCGACGACGAATCCGGCGACCACCACGGCCAGCACCCCGGACGCGTGGACCTCCTCAGCGGCGATGAACGCCGCGAACGGCACCACGAGGCCCTGCACCGTTTCAAGGCCGGGGTTGGCCAACCGCTTGCGGATCCACAACGTCACGTACCCGAGCGCCGCGCCCACCAATGGCCCGACCACCGCGCTGTAACCGAACAGCAGGAACGGGTTCTCGATGAATGTGTGGCTGCCGGCGACCTGGGCGACGGCGATGGAGAACAACGTCAGCGCGGCGGCGTCGTTGATCAGGCTCTCTCCCGTCAGGATCGCCATTACGCGCTTGGGCAGTCCCAGTTTTCGTCCTACCGCGACGGCGGTGACGGCGTCTGGAGGTGCCACGATCGCGCCGAGCACCAACGCCGTTGCGAACGTCAACGGCACGAAGACCAACCATGACGAGACCGCCGCTACTGCCGCCGCAGTGACGACAACCAACCCGACTCCGAGGCCCAGGATCGGGCGAATGTTGCGCAGGAAGGTCGGGAACGAGAAGTTGAGTGCCGCCGAATAGAGCAGTGGCGGCAGCACCACAGTCAACAAGATGTGCGAGTCCAGTTCGGGCGGCTCGAAATCGGGGAAGAACGACACCACGCCGCCTATGACGACGATGATCAGGGCGGGTTCGAGCCCGCGCCGATGCGCGATGGCAGTGACCATGATGGCGCCCACGACAACGAGGATCAGTTCCACCCGCCGATTGTCGCGGTTCGGCACACATCTGGCAGTTCGGACGCGACAAGTCGCGAGCCGGTTGACTTCGAAGGCCTTCCTCCCGTGCGGTCGGTCATCCCAAAGCGGTTCTTGCGCAATAGATTCACAGCCATTGGTGCGATCTCCCGCCAGATCTGGCTCCGACGTGTACAACGAGTCTGTGGATAACCTGCCGCGCCGCCCGCTCGATCCGACGCTCGCGCTCCGCGAATCCATGGCCCGGCGCCTGCATCGCCGATCGGTGGTTGCGGGGGAAATCACGCTGCCTGCCGTGCCCGGCATGTTGGACGAATACGTCAAGATGTGCGCGACCCTCTTCGAGGCTGTCGGTCGACGATTCTCGGCCGAGCAGCTCACCCATGTCAGAAAAGTGCTCGAGGGCCAGCTGGCGGAGGCGTTCGCAGCCTCCCCACGTTCGACGATCGTCATCACCTACAACGCCCCGGTCGGTACGACATTGAACTACCACGTCAAGGCGCAATGGTGGACGGTGGAGGGCGCCTACGAGAATTGGATAAGCACCCGCGAACCGCCGCTGTTCGGTTCCGAACCGGATGCTCGGGTGTGGAGCCTTGCGAATGAAGCCACCGATCCCCCGACGCATCGCGTGCTCGACATCGGCGCGGGAACCGGCCGCAACGCCTTGGCCCTGGCACGACGTGGCCACCCGGTCGACGTGGTCGAGCTGAGCCCGCGGTTCGCCGACATGATCCGTTCCGACGCCGAACGGGAATCGCTCGACGTGCGCGTCATCCAGCGCGACATCTTCGCCGCCTCAGATGAGCTACGGCAGGACTATCAGCTGATTCTCCTCTCGGAAGTGGTTTCCGACTTCCGGACGACGCAGCAATTGCGTGGCCTGTTCGAACTCGCCGCCCGCTCTCTGGCCCGTGGCGGACGGTTGGTGTTCAACGCCTTCGTCGGGCGCCAGGGTTACACACCTGACCACGCAGCACGTGAACTCGGCCAGCAGACGTACACGAGCATCTTCTCGCGGCCCGAGATAGCAACTGCTGCAGCACAATTACCGTTGGAGCTGGTCGCCGACGACTCGGTCTACGAGTACGAGAAGGCGCATCTGCCCGAAGGCGGGTGGCCACCGACCAGCTGGTACGCCGATTGGGTCAGTGGCCTGGACGTGTTCGATGTCGACCGTGCGACCAGTCCGATCGAAATGCGCTGGCTCGTCTACCAGAAGGAGCAATAACGAACATGCATGTCGTGGCATTCGCGCCATCACTTCGGGCCGTCCTTGACGAAGCAGGCGGAGTAACGGCGGACGGCTTTCCACTCACCAGCTGCACGGTCGCAAGCTTTCCCGCGCAAATTGCGATCCCGGTGGTCCTCGCCGCCTACACCAAGGGCGGATCGGACTATGACCCACGCCGCTACATCGTTGCGACGTCGCCGGAACGGGAACGAATAAGCACCCTGGAGTGCGCCTGGCACTGGCCGGACAAACCTGGTGTGCCCGTGAAGTTCTGGGTCATGACCCGCAACCTTCCAATGGTTGTTCAGGCCGCGGGTGTCTACACCATCGGCTTGTATGACAGCCCCGACGGCACAGCAACCGACCATCTCTTCCCACTGCCGGTCGCCAAGGCCAACCCGTTCGCGCCGTCGGCGCCGGAACCAACGACGCCGATGTAACGCACTACTTCTGGCAGTTCGGGCACCAGAACAGGTTGCGCCCCTCGAGTTCTGCGGTGCGGATAGCGGTGCCACATACCCGGCATGGCTCGGTGGCACGGCGGTAGACGTAAGTACGCGGACGCCCTGTTGCGTATGACGGCGCGCCGTGGTCGTGCTCTGGGCGCATGACGATGATCTTGCCCCGCCGCAACCCAACCTTCATCAGCTCGACCAGATCGGTCCACATCGCGAAGAATTCGGCTTCGTCGATGTGCGTGCCCGGCCGGTACGGGTCAATGCGGTGCCGGTACAGGAGCTCATTGCGGTAGACGTTTCCGATGCCTGCTATCACCGTCTGATCCATCAGCAGTGCGCCGATCGGCCTGCGCGACTTACGAATTCGCGCCCATGCCAGGCCGCCGTCGGCGTCCTTGCGCAGCGGGTCCGGCCCGAGTTTGGCTACCACGTCCGCGATCTCGGGTTCCTCGATGATTTCGCACACAGTCGGACCGCGCAGGTCGGTGCCGTACTCGGCGCCGATCATCCGCATCCGCACCTGACCGACCGGAAGCGGCATGGGAATCGGGACCTCGGTGAACGTGCCGTAGAGCCCCAGGTGCACATGCACGGCCCTGCCGCCCTCGTAGTGATGGAAGAGGTGCTTGCCCCAGGCGCTGGCCTTCTTCAGGATCCTGCCGTTGATCGCGGCGGCGCCGTCGGCGAATCTGCCCTGCGGGCTGGACACCATCACCGGGGCGCGACCGAACCGGCGCTGGTGTAGCCGCGCCAGCCGGTGCAGCGTGTGGCCTTCTGGCATTCCTAGGCCGGTGCGCCGGGAACGGGTGGCGCGACGTGAGTCTTCTCGTACTCGGCAAGAATGTCGATACGGCGTTGGTGCCGTTCGGCTTTCGACCACTCGGCACTCAAGAATGCGTCGATGATCTCCAGTGCTTGCTCGACGGTGTGCATGCGGCCGCCGATTCCCATCACTTGAGCATTGTTGTGCTGGCGGGCCAACGTGGCCGTCTCGACGCTCCAGGCCAGGGCGCAGCGCACCCCGGGAACCTTGTTCGCGGCGATCTGCTCGCCGTTGCCCGAGCCGCCGATCACGATGCCGAGGCTGTCCGGGTCGGCAACGGTCCGCTCCGCCGCTGCGATGCAGAACGCCGGGTAGTCGTCCTCGGCGTCGTACGTGTAGGCCCCGCAGTCGATAGGCTCGTGCCCGGTCGTGCGAAGGTGCTCGATGACGGCCTGCTTGAGTTCGAAGCCCGCGTGGTCAGAGCCGAGGTAGACGCGCATGGCGGTCATTCTGGCAGACGCCCGAGGACATTTGCGAAGCCGGCAATGCCGCTGCGGAGGCGGCGAGATACCGATCCAAGGCCGAAGGAGGCCACGATGAAGCTGCACGACTTCCCGCGCTACCCACTCACCTTCGGGCCGAGCCCCATCCACGAGCTGGACCGACTCACACAGCACCTGGCTGGAGCGACCGTCTGGGCCAAACGCGAGGACTGCAACTCAGGGCTCGCCTTCGGTGGCAACAAAGTCCGCAAGCTTGAGTACCTGGTCCCCGACGCACTCGCCAATGGAGCCGACACGTTGGTCTCGATCGGCGGTGTCCAGTCAAACCACACCCGCCAGGTCGCCGCCGTCGCGGCCAAACTCGGCCTGAAGTGCCACCTCGTCCAGGAGAAGTGGGTCGATTGGGACGATCCAGTGAACGACAAGGTCGGCAACATCCTCCTTTCGCGCATCATGGGCGCCGACGTGCGGCTCGACCCGGCCGGCTTCGATATCGGCATCCGCAATTCCTGGGAGGACGCGCTGCGTGAGGTAGAGGAGGCTGGCGGGAAGCCGTACGGCATCCCCGCTGGCGCCTCCGAGCACCCGCTCGGCGGACTCGGCTTCGCCAACTGGGCGTTCGAGGTCGCCGAGCAGGAGAAGCAGTTGGGCGTCTTTTTCGACACCATCGTCGTGTGCACGGTGACCGGCTCGACGCACGCAGGCATGATCGCCGGCTTCGCAGCGCTGCAGGAAGTCGCCGACGACCGCCCGCGCCGGGTGCTCGGCATAGATGCATCCGCAACGCTCGACAAGACCCGTGACCAGGTCGCCCGAATAGCCCGTCACACGGCGGAACTCATTGAGCTCGGCCGCGACCTGCGCGACGATGAGATCACCGTCCTCGGAGGCTGGGCCGGCGACTACTACGGGATCCCGGTCAAATCGACCGTCGAAGCGATCAGGCTCTGCGGCTCGCTCGAGGGCATGATCATCGACCCCGTATACGAGGGAAAGTCAATGGCTGGCCTCATCGACCTCGTCAGCTCCGGGGAGATCCCCAACGACTCCACCGTCCTCTACGCCCACCTCGGCGGCCAGCCGGCGCTCAACGCATACTCAAGCGTCTTCGACTGAGAACCTCCTCACCCAACGGTGATGGCGTCCAGCCGCTCCTTGATGAAGGCCGACGACGTGACGGGCTCCAGCCCCGACACCCGCCCGATCGGCGGCGCGAGCGGCGTGACCACCGCGTCGTGGTTGGCCTCGTAGAAGTAGATGAGCGAGACCAGATCTTCTTCGGGCGCGTGCGGTTGCGGCGGCAGCACCCGATGCCGCCCCGACGGCCACCGCCGCCCGCTCCAGTACTCGAGCAGATCGCCGATGTTCACGGTCAGCGCGTCCGGGTCGTACGGCGCGTCGGTCCAGCCGTCGGCGTCGGAGTACACCTGCAGACCGCCTGCGCCCGGCTCGCGATCCAGGATCGTCACCGTGCCGAAGTCGGTGTGCGGTCCGATGCGGAACTGTCCGGGCTCGGGCTCGCCGACCACGCTCACCGGCGGGTAGTGGTTGATGTTCATTGTCCACGTGGGCTTGTTGGCCAACGAAGCGAACGGGTTCTCGGGCAGGCCCAGCGCATAGGCGAACAGGGCGAGAAGATCGTCGGCAAGCCGTCGCACGGCGGTGGTGTATTCGGTGACCAACGGCTGCAGTAACGGCGCCTCGGCCGGCCACACATTCGGCGCGAACCAGATCCGGTCGACCTCGGGGTCGCCGGTCGCGGTCTCGGCGCCAAGGCTGTAGCTCTCCTTCAAGTCGGGCGGAGTCTCGGTGCCCTCCGCGTACGCGTTGGCCTCGGCCCCTGGGGCAAGCCAGCCGTGGCCGCCGACAGACACCGAGTAGCGCCGTTTGACCTCGTCCGGCTGTGCGAAGAAGGCACGGGCGGCGGCACGCACGTCGCGGGCCAGGGCCGGATCGACACCATGTCCGGTGACCAGGATGAAACCGGCGCGCTGCAGACCCTCATCAATGGCGGCGGCCACCTTGTCGGCTGTCGCGCCGCCCTCGCGCCAATGCGAAATATCAACTGTCGCAATCAATCCGATACTCCAATGTCTTCGTTCCACAGCAGCGGGTTTGCGGCGATGAAGTCGGCCATCATCGTCACACTCCGCTCGTCGTCGAGGATCGTCACCGATACGCCGTGCTCGGCCAGCCAATCGTGTCCACCGGTGAACGTGCGGCTCTCCCCTATCACGACCGCACCGATGTTGAACTGGCGGACCAGTCCACTGCAGTACCAGCATGGCGACAGAGTCGTCACCATGACCGTGGCACGGTAGTCACGTTGGCGGCCGGCGGCGCGGAACGCATCGGTTTCGGCGTGTAACGATGGGTCGTCGTCTTGAACCCGCCGGTTGTGGCCGCTGCCGAGCAGCACGCCGTCGGCGGTGAACAGCGCCGCACCGATTGGAATGCCGCCCTCCGCCAAGCCTTTTCGGGCTTCGCCGTAGGCCACCTCGAACATCTCGGCGGGACCCATCGGTTAGACGGCTGTCCGTTCCGCTTCGATCTTCGACCGGCACAGAACCAAGTACGCGACGCCGGCGAGCGCGAATCCGACGAAGAATGTGATATCGCCAAGCCCTGGCAGTGCCTCGGCCACCACGCCGACGAACAGCTGCTGATTGGAGAACAACAGCACGGACGCGACCAGTCCGATCACGAAGGACAGCAAGCCATTCCAGTTCGAATACCCGCGGTCGTAAAGGAAGCCGGCGACGGCTTGACCGCGGCGCAGGTACTGGTCGGCGAACACCACACCCAGCCACGGCCCGACCCAGTACGCGATGATCAGCAGGAACGCCTCGTAGCTGTGCGCGGCGTCGGGCAGTGCCCACCACGCGACCAGGAAGCCGGCGACGCCAAAGAACACCGTGACCAACGCCCTGGCGATGTGGGCAGGCAACTTGACACCGATGGTCACAAAAGCCATTGCGCCGGAATAGACATTGATCGAGTTCGCCGCGATGGCGCCGATGGCGATGGCCAACAGCGTCGCCTTGGCCAGCGGCGAGGCGAGCTCGCTGGTGAACGCCGCTGTCGGGTTGCCCAACGAGTCGCCGCCGATGCTCACCGACGCCGCTCCGACGACCTCGAGCACGACACAGGACAGGAACAACCCCGCCGACGCGAACAGGCCGGTGCGAGCGGTCGACACGGTGCTCGGCAGATACCGCGTGTAGTCCGCGGCGTACGGCGTCCAGCCGGCGGCGTAGCCGAACGCGGTGCCGATGGTGAGCAGGAAGCCGCCCATTCCGCCGACGCCGCCCTCCACCGCGGGCGCACCGAGTTCCGCTTTCGCCAGGATTGCGATCGACGTGATCGCGAAGATCACGGCCAGCACCGGGAAGGTCCACCGCTCGAAAGCGTGCACCAGGTTGTGCCCGAAGAACGCCAGGCCGGTCTGCAGCAGCACGATGATCACGAGTCCGAGCAGCGGGCCGATGCCGAACAGCGTGGCGAGCGCGTACGCGCCGCTGACGCTGTTGGTGGCGAACCAGCCGACGCCCGCGGTGACCGACATCAGCACCGCCGGTACGGCATTTCCCTTGAACCCGAAGGCAAGTCGTCCCAGCACCATCTGCGGCACACCGTGCAGCGGCCCGCGAGCCGACAGGAAGTAGTGCGCGATGGCGCCCAAGCCGGTGCCGATCACGATGCCCGCGACCGCCTGCCAGAACGTCATGCCATACGCTGCGACCGCCAGCACCCCGACGAAGATCGTCGCGAACTCGAGGTTCGGCGAGGTCCACGTCCAGAACAACTGGCGCGGCCGCCCATGGCGGTCGGCCTCGGCGATGAACTCGTTGCCGCCGGGTTCCACCGCGACGATGCGATCGCGGTAGGTGCCGTCGGTCTGCACGGTGGGCTCGGTCAGTGTCACCGACATACCCTCAGCCCCGCGGCACCGTCTCGCAACCGGAGTAAACGCGCCGGAAACAATTCGCCGTCGTGCCACATCGTTCTTGACATCCCGCGGTGTGAGTTGCATCATTGCCAAAACGTTTTATCAACCTGGTCACATCGACAGACAGATTGCCAAAAGGTTTTAGCAGAGAGGTTCACATGCCCAATCCGCCAACTGAGCTACTAGCACCGCCCGACACCGAGGCAGCCAACGCCTCCGCGGTCGAACGCCTCTTCACGGCCGAGCCCGTACTCATCGACGTGCGACCCGCGATCGACGCGATACCGGGGATGCGGGCCAACGTGGTGCTGACGTCGGGACCGACGATGCCGTGGTCGGAATACAGCGGTGGGCAGCGCACCGCGATTCTGGGCAGCGTCGAGTACGAAGGGCTGGCTCCCGACGCCGCAGCAGCCCAAGCCGCACTGGACAGCGGCGCAGTAACGGTGGCCGGTTGTCAGGACTACGGCTGCGTCGGATCCCTCGCGGGTGTCACCTCCGCATCGATGCCGGTCCTCGTCGTCGAGGACCGGCATACCGGAGCGCGCGCGTTCTGCACGTTGTTCGAGGGCGAGACACCGGCCCGCCTCAACTACGGCGTCTGGAATGCCGACGTCGACGGCAACCTACGATTCCTTGCCGACGTGATCGGTCCGGCGCTGGGGGCCGCTATCCGCGAACGCGGCGGGATCCCCCTTCTGCCGATCATGCAGCGCGCATTGCGGCAGGGCGACGAACTGCACAGCCGCAATACCGCTGCGTCCCTGTTGTTTCTGCGCGACATCGTCCCGGCGATCGCATCAGGCACGGGTCCTGCCGAAGAACTGGTCCGGTACCTGACGTCGGGCGACTATTTCTTTCTGCGGCCCGCCATGGCTGCGTCGAAGATCATGGCCAAGCGAATGTCCGGCGTGCCAGGATCGTCGATCGTCACGTCGATGGCCATGTCCTGCAAGCAGTTTGGCATCCAGGTGTCGGGACTTGGTGACCAGTGGTTCACCGGTCCGCTCCCCCACTTCGAGCACTACCGATTGATCGAGGGCAGCCAGATCGACGACGCCCAGTTCATGGGCGGCGAAAGCATCATCACCGAGGTGTGCGGTCTCGGCGCCTTCGCACAGACCGCGGCGTTCACCCTGCAGGACTACCAGGGCGGCGTCGGCAGGATGATCGCGGCGAACGACCAGATGTATCGCATCACCCACGCCGAGAGCCGGTTGTTCCGCATTCCCTTCGCCGACTTCCGCGGCACGCCGACAGGCATCGACGTGCACGCCGTTGCCGACTCCGGGATCACGCCGGTGATGGACATCGGCATTGCCGGTGCCGGCGGTGGCCAGATCGGCGCCGGACTGGCCAGGGCCGCACACGAACCGTTCGCGGCGGCCAGCGCTGCTCTTCGCCGTATCACCAACCCGAGTGTCAACCAAGAAGGAGTGCAATAACAGTGGATACCGTCACCCCGTTGTCGGAGCAGCACACGAAGCTGGCCGAGGAGCTCACCGGTCGAGGCGTGCAGTACGCGGTCGGCTGCTGGATCGATGTCCTCGGTCGTCCAAAGTCGAAAGTCGTTCCCATCGACCATCTTCCGAACCTGCTTGCGGGCTCGGAGCGCTACACCCCGCGCGGCATGGGCGGCATCGGCCGGATGAATCCGGTCGAGGACGAGGTTGTCGGCATGCCCGACCCGGCGACGCTGAAGATCCTGCCGTGGGACCGTCGGTTCGCCTGGATGGTCGCCGACATGTACCAGGGCGGACGTGAACCGTTCGCGCTGTGCCCGCGATCCGCGCTCAAACGCCAAGTCGTCGAGGCGGCCGAGATGGGCTACGTCTGCCAGCTCGGCATCGAGCCGGAATTCTACGCATTTCGGCCCGAATCCATCGGCAGCGGCCGACTCGATCCCATCGCCCGCAGTGGCGCGGTACAGCCGACGCCGGCCTACGACTTGGAGGTCACCCTCGACGCGATGCCGTTCCTCGATCGGGTCACCAGCTACATGGCCGAACTCGACTTCGGGCTGTTCAGCTTCGACGCCGAGGGCGGGGAAGGTCAGTACGAGTTCGACTTCGCCCACGCCGAGGTGCTCGCGTCGGCTGATCGCATGACGTTGTTCCGCACCCTGGTCAAGCAGTCGGCGAAGGAAACCGGGCTGGTCGCCACGTTCATGCCCAAGCCGTACGCGGAGCTGTGGGGATCGGGCGCCCATTTCAACATGAGCCTGGAAGACCGCCACACCGGGGAGAACGTCTTCAAGAACGGTGCGGGAAAGACGGCATGGCGCAAGGAGGCCCTGAACTTCGCGGGTGGTGTGCTCAAGCATGCGAAAGCCCTTGCCGCGCTGTCCAACCCGATAACGAACTCCTACCGCAGGTTGGTACCGAAGCTGGCCGACGGCAACTTCTCGTGGGCGCCGACGCGGATCAGCTACGGGCACAACAACCGATCGTGCATGCTGCGCCTGCCAGACAACCGCCCTGCGATCGAGAACCGGAGCGTCGACGCGGCCGCGAACACCTACCTGACCGCAGCGTTCATGCTCGCCGCGGGCCTGGAAGGCATTCGCGACGGCATCGATCCCGGCCAGCCGGAAGATGTGGTGTCCTACACCGACGACAGCAGGGACGTGCTGCCAAGGTCGTTGATCGACGCCGTCGAAGCGTTCGAGTCGGATCCCTTGGTCCACACCGTGTTCCATGAGTCGTTCGTCAAGGACTACGCCGAGATGAAGCGCGGCGAATGGCAACGCAGCCATGCCGAGGTCAGCGATGCCGAGCGCGACACCTACCTGCTCAACCTATGAGCGTGGTCGGAATCACCGTCGGCGCCGCGGAGAAACCGCCCGTCGTCGGCGCATACGTCGCATCCGTGCTGGCCGCGGGGGGCACCCCGGTCCTGCTGCCCACTCCGCTCGGCGAACCCGATCAGATCGACGAGGCGGTCCGACGCGTCGATGCGCTCCTCTTGTCCGGCGGAGGCGATGTTCATCCCGCCGAATACGGGGAGTCGACGCGAACCACGCTGGACGCGGTGGATCGGCGAAGGGACCGCATGGAACTGCTCGCCCTTCGAACGGCGCGCGCCCACCAGAAGCGCGTACTCGGAATCTGCCGCGGTGCACAACTTCTCGTCGTCGCAACGGGAGGCACCCTGATTCAGGACCTCCCCGCCGAGGGCCACCTCGGACACTTCGACGAGAACCACGACCGCGGCTACGCCACCCTGCGGCACGGCATCAAGACAGAAGTCGGATCGTGTGCGGATCGCGCGCTCGCCGGTCTCACGGAGATCAACTCGCACCATCATCAGGCGATCCGAGACGTCGGCAACGAACTCATCGCCACGGCGTGGGCTGACGACGGAATCATCGAGGCAGTCGAGGGCCCAGGCCTCTTCGGGCTGCAGTGGCATCCAGAAACCCTGTTCACCACCGACAATCGCCATCTCGAACCATTTCGCTGGCTCGTTGGCGCAAAGTAGGGAGCACCGACATGAGTCTTCACCGCCCAGATGACGCAACACTCGGCACGCCAACCGAGCAACTGCTGCTCGCCGGTCAGAAGGACCGCGCGGGCCGCATCGAGCAATACGGCATCGACTTCATCCCCGAGGAGGAGCGCAAGTCGTCGCCGCGAAACCTCAGCAGCATCCTGTTCGGAGGATCGCTGACGTTCAGCATCATCGTGCTCGGCTGGTTCCCGATCAGCTTCGGCCTGAGCTGGTGGCAGGCCGCGTCCGCGGTGGTCGTCGGGTCGGCCGTCGGGGCCGCGCTGCTGGCACCGACCGGGCTGCTCGGCCCCCGCACCGGCACCAACAACCCCGTGTCCAGCGGGGCCTTCTTCGGGGTGGCCGGCCGGCTGATCGGCTCGGTCCTCGAGGCGACGGCGTCGGTGGCGTTCGCGGCGCTGAGCATCTGGACCGGCGGCGACGCGCTCGCCGGCGCGCTCACCCGGTTCTTCGGACTCGAAGACACCGAGCCGGTGCGGCTGCTCGCCTACGCCGTGCTCGCCATCGTGGTGACCGTCGTGTCCGTGCTCGGGCATTCCAGCATGGTGCTCTGCCAGAAATTCATGATCCCGACCGCGGGCGCCTGCCTTATCGTCGGGCTGATCGTCTACGGCCGCGACTTCGACCCGGGCTATCCCGGAACCGGTTCGTACGCACTGGGTTCGGTCCATGCGGCGTGGATGCTGTCCGCGTTGCTGGTCGCTTCCACGGTGGCTTCGTACGGGCCATACGCCGGCGACTGGACCCGGCACATCTCGCCGCGACTGCATCCCGACGGATCGATCCTGCGGGCGATGTTCCTCGGCGGCATGTTCGGCCTCGGCGGTCCGATCATGTGGGGCGTGTTCACCGCGACCGTGCTGTTCTCCACGGCGACACCGGATGCCGAAACGTCCTACGTGCTGGCGCTGATCAACGCCGCGCCGGCATGGTTCGTGCCCGCGCTGATCTATGTCGGCCTGGCTTCCGGCACCGCGCAGGCCGTCATCAACACGTACGGCACGGGCCTTGACACTTCGGCGATCATCCCGCGGCTCAACCGAGTTCAGGCGACGCTGGTGGCCTGCGCCATCGCAACAACGCTTGTCTATATCGGACACTTCTATTCGGCGCTGGCCAACGGCGTTGCGGTGTTCCTGGCGCTGCTGGCCTGCTCGTCGGTTCCGTGGATCGTCATCATCACGATCGGCCACTTCCATCGTCGCGGCTATTACGACACCGAGGACCTTCAGGTGTTCAACCGCGGCCAGAAGGGCGGAATCTATTGGTTCAAAGGTGGACTCAATGCGGTCGCCGTCGGAGCCTGGGCGCTGTCGTTCGCCGCTGGACTGTTGTTCACCAACAACGGCTGGTTCACCTCGCCGGGCGCCGAGCTGTTCGGCGGGCTTGACCTCGGCTTCCTCGTCGCGGGGCTGGTCGCCGCCGTCGTGTACCCGTTGGCGCTGCGCGCTTTCGGCGAGCCGCAGGAACTGTTCGGTCCCGCTGGCGGATTGCGCTAACCGATGCTGGTCGCCGAATCTGACATCATGGAGGCCAGTCTGGCGAGGGAGGTGGACGTGGCGGTCACGATTCGCGATGTCGCGGCCGCTGCCGGGGTCTCGTTGACGACCGTCTCTCATGCGCTTAGCAATCAAGGCCGCATCGGCGAGAAGACCAGGCAGCGGGTGCTCAACGTCGCCGCCGAGCTGGGCTACCGGGCCAACGTTCATGCCCAGCAGCTGGTAACCAATCGCAGCAGGACCATCGCGATCCAGGTCGCTCCCTTCGACTCCACCAGCAAGTCGACCATGCTGATCCCGAACTCCGAGTACTTCCTCGAGGTGCTCAACGGGGCGTCCGACGAGGCCGACCGCAACGGTTACGCGCTGGTCCTCACCCCGCCGGGGGTCGGACCGACGACAATCAGCGCGTTCGCGGTCGACGGAGCGATCATCGTTGACCCGCATGGCGACGAGGGGTTGTTGAATCCGCAATGGACCGCGACCCATCCGGTCGTCACGGCGGGACGGACGGCGGGCAGGCGGCGCCGCGCGTACGTCGTGGACAACGACCACCGCGCGGCGGCCATCTCGGCGTTCGAGCACATGTGGGAGCAGGGCTATCGCAGACCCGCGGCGGTGATCACCGACCGGGCCCGGTCCTACACGCGCGATGTCGTCGACGGCTACCAACAGTGGGCGACCAAACGCGGTGTGCCCGTTCAATGGGTCGAGACGGGATCGGACAAGTCCGCGAAAGCGGCTCTGCGGCAACTGCTCGACGCGGCAGAACCGCCGGATGCGATCTACGCCGGTTCGGACGACATCGCGCTGGACCTGTTGCACGAGGCGGCGACCCTCGGCGTGCGGGTCCCCGACGACCTCGGCCTCTGCAGTTGTGTCGACAGCAGCACGTTCAACCTGACCACACCGGAAGTATCCGGCGTGTTCTGCAACCCGAGGACGATCGGAGCGCAGGCCGTCTTGCTGCTCATCGGTCTCTTCGAAGGCGACGAACCGTCCGCCACGACCGTCACGATCCCGACCGAACTAAATATTCGCCGATCGACGTTGCGTAAACAGGCGGCCTGAACACCAAAACTCGACCATTACCGCATTACAGCCCGCAGCAGGAAAAAGCTTTTAGCATACGGAGGACACCATGAAGACGCTCGTAATCAGTGCCAGCCCGCGTGACGATGGCAACTCGCATGTCCTTGCGCGTTGCGCCATCGACGGCGCCCGCTCGGCCGGTCACGAAGTCGAGCACGTGTTCCTCGACGAGTACGTCGAGCGCATGTTGGGCAACTGCAGGCACTGCCGCCGCGTCGAGGACGGGCGCTGCTCGCTCGACGACCGCTACGAAGAGCTGCTGATCAACCACATGCTGCCCGCTGACGGCATCATCTTCGCGATGCCGCTGTACTTCTACGGCATGCCGGGCCGGCTGAAGACGGTGTTCGACCGGCTGTTCTGCTACACCGCCAACAGCGCGCCCCAGCAGGATCTGGTCGTCGACGGAATCATGACCAAGAAGGTCGGCGTGCTGATCTCCTGCGAGGAGAGCTACCTCGGCGCAACCCAGGGCGTCATCGCCCAGTTCCAAGAGCTCACCCGCTACCTCGGGCAAGAGCTCGTCGGCGTCGTGGTCGGCAATGGCAACAGCCGCGGCGAGATCGTCCGCGATCCCAGCGATCCACTGTCGTGCGCACGCGATCTGGGCGCGCGGTTGTTCGACATCCGCGTCACCGACTACCGGCTGGACACGGTGCGCTCCAACCGTGTGTGGGAGCCGGCCTGACGCTCCGCGGGCGTCATCGCACCCCAGACGCCGTACGGTTCGCCGACGTCGAGGGCATGGCTGCGACAGACCTCGAGGACCGGACACGCCAGGCAGATCCTTTTGGCATGGTCTTCGCGGCGTCGCTTCGAGCCGCCTCGCTCGTTGTCCGGCGGGAAGAAAACGTCCGACGGCAGACCTCGACACAGCGCGTCACGCTGCCACGCCCACATCGCCAAGTCGGGCCGAATCGACGAGTCGACAAGGACGCGCATGTCAGCGGCGCCGCGCCGGGGTGAGGTACGGATGTACGAGCTCGACATAGCGACCGACCATCGTCGCCACCACCTCGTCGCCGGGAGACGACCAGATGTCGGCGTTGAAGATCTCGACCTCCACATCTCCCCGGTACCCGGTGGCGGCCACCGCGGCGGTCAATGACGCGAAATCGATGTGCCCGTCGCCGATCATGCCCCGGGACAGCAGCGCATCGGGCGGAAGCGGCGTGATCCAATCGGCGATCTGGTAGGCCACGATGCGCGATCCGGCCCTCGCGATCTGCTCGAGAATGTCCGGCTCCCACCACAAATGGAAAGTATCGACGACCACCCCGACGTGCTCGGCCGGGAACTGCTCGGCGATGTCGAGCGCCTGCCGCAACGTCGAGATCACGCCGCGATCGGCGGCGAAAATCGGATGCATGGGTTCGATTCCCAGGCGGACGCCGCGCGCCTGCGCCTCGTAGACCAACGCCGCGATGGCCGCTGCCGCTCGCTCTCGCGCGCCTGCGATGTCGCGGTCCCCATCGGGAAGCCCGCCTGCCACCAGGACCAGGGTCGGTGCGGCCAGCGCAGCCGATTCGTCAAGCGCACGCAGGTTTTCGTCGTGAGCGGCGCGGCGGGCGGCAGCGTCGACGGCGGTGAAGAAACCACCCCGGCACAGCGACGAGACACGAAGGCCGGCGTCCAGCAGCCAGCTCACTGCCGTGGCGAGGCCGACCTCGACGACCGGCTCGCGCCACACTCCGATCGCGGGCACGCCCGCCTTCACACATCCGTCGATGGCCGAACGCAGGTCCCACTCCGCGGTGGTCCGCTGATTCAGCGACAGCCGCGCGAGGCGAGGATCTCGCGCCTTCAATCCGGCCGCCGACTCGGCGGGCAGGTCGATCACCGTTGCAGCCCTTGAACTTCCAGCCACGCGGTCATCCGCGCGGCGGCAAGGTCGGGGTCACGCAACAGTCGCGCCTCGTTGGCCAGCTCGAACAGGGTGGACAGGTGCAGCGGGCCACGAGCCGATTGCAGGCCTGCCACCATCGAATAGCCCGGTTGCTGTCCGTTGAGCCAGGCAAGGAACGCGATCCCGGCCTTGTAGTGATAGGTCGGGGTCTCGAAGAGATGACGCGACAACGGCAGGGTCGGCGCCATCACCTTGTCGTAGGCCTCCAGGTCGCCGTTGTCGAGCGCGGCCAGTGCCGTCGATGCGGCGGGGGCCACAGCGGCAAACGCGCCGAGCAGGGCGTCGGAATGGTGGTTGCCGTCACCGCGAATCAGCTCGGGATAGTTGAAGTCGTCGCCGGTGTAGAGCCGGACACCGCTTGGCAATCGGCGCCGCAACGAGATTTCGTGCTCGGCAGAGAGCAAGGAGACCTTGACCCCGTCGACCTTGCCTTGGTGCTGACCGATGAGCGAAAGGAACGTCTCGGTGGCCGCGGCGATGTCGGTATCGCCCCAGTAGCCGCGCAGCTGGGGGTCGAACACGTCGCCGAGCCAATGCAGGATGACAGGCCTGCTCACCTGCTCGAGGATGCGGCCGTAGACATGGAGGTAGTCGTCGGGGCCCGTGGCGATGGCGGCCAATTGACGCGACGCCATCAGGATGACTTCCGAGCCGGTCGATTCGACGAAGGCCACCTGATCGCTATAGGCGTCGACGACGTCGGCCACCGATTCGAGCGCGCTGCGGTGGTCGGTACCCGCACCGGATGCGATTCGTGCCCCGCAGGCGGCGGCCTGGTCAGCGCTGCGGCGAACGAGCTGCTGAACCGCCGCCCAGTCCAACCCCATGTTTCGCTGTGCGGTGTCCATTGCCTCGGCAACACCGAAACCGTAACGGAAGAGGTCGCGCCGAAACGCCAATGTGGCGTCCCAGTCAATGCTCGCCGGCGCCCCAGGTACGTTGTCGCCCAACGGGTCCGCGGCCACGTGCGCTGCGGCGAACACTTCGCGGTCAGCGAACCCGCCCGGGTGCTCGACCCACTCCCCTTGCGCTGAAAGCCGGACGGTTCGCCAGGCTCCCCCCGCCGCGGGCAGTGCGATCGAATCAGTGGTGGTTGGTGCGATCACGCCGAATGACCTCCAAGTTCGATCCGTCGCCCTTGTGCCGACGACTGCAGCCCGGCCTCTGCCAGTTGCAAGCCGCGCACTGCCGACATGAAGTCGTAGGTGTGTTGGCGCCGCGCGTCGACGTCGGCAAGGAACTGCTCCCACTGGGCGCGAAAACCGTTGCGGAACACCTGATTGTCCGGGATTTCGTCCCAGTCGGCCCGAAAATCGTGATCTGTTGGGACGTCGGGATTCCACACCGGCATCGGGGTGCGGACACGGGGCTGAATGCGGCAACCGAACAGGCCAGCCACCGCCGAGCCGTGCGTTCCGTCGACCTGAAACTCCACCAGTTCTTTGCGGTCCACCCGAACGGCCCACGAAGAGTTCATCTGCACGACGATGTCGCCGATCTCGAAGATGGCGTACGCCGCATCGTCAGCGGTCGCCGCGTACGGCCGGTGCGTCTCGTCCCAGCGGGTCGGAACGTGTGTCACCGCCTTGGCGATGACCGAATCGACGCGGCCGAACAGATGCTCGAACACGTAGTTCCAGTGGCAGAACATGTCCAGCACCATGCCGCCGCCGTCTTGCGCCCGGTAATTCCAACTCGGCCGCTGCGAGGCGATGAGGTCGCCCTCGAACACCCAGTAGCCGAATTCACCACGCACAGAGAGGATTCGGCCGAAGAAGCCGGAGTCGATCAGTCGCTTGAGCTTGATCAGCCCCGGCAGGTAGATCTTGTCGTGCACGACGCCGGCCGTGGTGCCCGCCGCCCGCGCCGCGTCAGCGAGTTCTCGGCCCTCCTCGACTGACTCCGCGAGCGGTTTCTCGGTGTAGACGTGCTTGCCAACCGAGAGCGCCTTGAGGATCGCCTTCTGCCGCTGGGTCGTCACCTGCGCATCGAAGTACACCGTCGCCGTCGGATCGGCCAGTGCTTCGTCGAGTTCGGTCGTGTACGTGTCGACGTCGTGGCGGCCGGCCAGCGCGGCGAGCTTCTCAGCGTTTCGTCCTACCAGGATCGGCTCGACCTGAACCCGCCGCCCGTCATCGAGCGTCAGCCCGCCCTCGTCGCGGATCGCCAGGATGGACCGGACCAGATGTTGCCGGTATCCCATCCGTCCGGTGACGCCGTTCATGATGATGCGAATCGTGTCGGTTGTCATGGCGCTCCCTCGCTCGGCACGTCGCCAGGGTAAGCGCTTTCCCAATCGTTCGCAAGAACATCTCGGCGTCGATTCGGGAGTCAGCGCTCGGGGGGCCGCGCTACACCGGGAGTGCTCTCACGCAGCACGACGTGTCCCTTTACCCGGCGCACGCGAGGCTGGGGCGCGGCGGGTTGCAACACAAGTTTCACCGCTTGCGCGCCGATTTCGGTGAGCGGCATGCGCACGGTGGTAAGGCGCGGGGATACGTCGCGCAGGGTGGCGATGTCGTCGAAGCCTGCCAGCGCGACGTCATGGGGCACCGAGTATCCGTGGTCACGCAGCGCCGCCATCGCGCCGACACCCATCACGTCGTTGACGGCGAAAATACAGTCGATTCGGTCCAGGCGATCGATTAGCTGCTCGACGGCGTGGTATCCGCCGTCGCGGGTGAATTCGCCTTGGATGACCCGGTCTTCGGAGATTTTCAGGCCCGCGGCGGTCAGGCCTCTACGGTAGCCGGTGACCCGATCGGCCGCCGCAAGCAGGGTCGACGGTCCGGCCAGCACCCCATGGTGACGGTACCCGAGCCCGGCAAGTTCGGACGCGAGTGCCTGCGCCCCGGCCTGGTTCTCCATCACGATGGTGTCGGTGTCCAGACGGTTCTGACTGACGAGCACCACTCGGCCACTGCCATTTTCGAAGGCGGCGATCTCGCGCCCGAGCGGCCCCCGTCGCGACGTCTCCGTGTCGCGGCTGCCGACCAGAATCACTGCCCGTGCGCGCTGCGCACGCAGGTTCGCCACGTGCTGGATCTCGCGCTCTGCGCTACGGCCCGTGCTGGCAAGGGTGACAAGCAGACCCTCCGCGTCGGCCGCCTCGATCACGCCGGCGGCGATGCTCGAGAAGTACGGGTCCGCGATGTCGTGCACGACGAGCCCGATGACATCCGTGCGGCCCCGAGCCACGGCCTGCGCCTGGGCATTTGGCGTGTAGTTCAACACGGCGGCCGAAGCGAGCACGCGCTCTTCGAGATCCTTGCGTACCTTGCGCTCACTGCCATTCAGCGCCCGCGATGCAGTGGCCAGCGAGACGCCGGCGTGACGAGCGACGTCGTCAAGGGTCACGGGTCGGTCGGCCCTCATGGCACTCCCTCCGAGGATCGCATGTTTAGCACAAGGACGGACGTTCCGTGAGAAGGCTGACGCATCACGACACCCGGCCGGTTGACAACACTCGCTGCGGCCAAAGACTTGACGTAGGTCACATCGGCTCTTACCTTTCTCGGAAAGGGCTTTCCCGAGGAGAGGATACCGCGATGGTTTCACGATCGAGCACTGAACGGCATACCCGGTTTGACGGAATCTCAGTGACGGTTGCCGTCGCGGGGGCCGCGCTGGTGCTCGCCGGGTGTACCGGCAGCGGAGGTGGCGGAGGCGGCGGCGCTTCCGAGAAGTCGTTCACCGTCGCTGTCACCGAACCGGACTTCACCGCCGTGCCGATCCTTGCGGCGCTCGACACCATGCGCGGCAACGGCTACGACATCAAACAGGTGGAACTGGCCGAACCCGAACTAGCGATCGAGGGCCTGGCCAAAGGCGAGTACGCGATCTCGGCGGAGGCGACCAGCCCCGCGCTGATCGCCAATCAGCAGGGCGCGCCGATCAAGGTGATCGCCGATGTCGTTGCCAACCAGTGGGCCTTCTACGGGCAGGAAGGCATCAAGACCTGCGATGACCTGGTCGGCAAGCCCGTCGGAATCTTCAGCGAGGGTGCGGTCGCCACCGCCATGGTCCGCGACTGGGTGAAGAAGAACTGCACAAAGGGCGAACCGGAGTATCTGGTCATCGGCGGGTCCGACGTCCGCGCCCAGGCGCTTCAGCAGGGTGAGATCGCCGCGACGGCTCTCGAGATCGCCGATGTCGCGACGCTTGCCGGACAGGGCAACCCGCTCGCGCCCCCGATCGTCGATTTCTCCAAGGAGATGGGCGACGTGCACCCGCAGACCGTCTACGCCAACTCCGAGTTCCTGACCGACAACTCCGCAGCGGCCCAGGAGTTCGTCGATGCGCTCGCCGCCGAGCACGCGAAGATCAACGAAAATCCCGCATATCTCGTCGAACTGGTGCAGAAGTACCTCCCCGAGAGCGCGGACGAAAGCCTGAAGCAGACCGCCGATGAATTCGTGCAGAAGCGCCTCTTCGACGCGACCGCCCTCGACACTGAGAACATGCAGAAGACAATCGATTTCTTCGTGGAGGCAGGCGTGATCAAGGAGGGCCTCACGGCCGCGGACGCCGCAGATCTGAGCTTCTCCGACAAGGCCAAGGACTGAACGAGTGGCACGTCGCTGGCATACCGGTCCAGAAGAGCAAGCAACCACCGTCACACGTAGTCCAATGGCCCGGGTCGCCAGCACCGTGGTGTCGTCCGCGTGGCCCTACCGGATGATCACGCTGCTGATTTTCCTGGCGATCTGGCAGGTCTACGCCGAATTCTCGGGGGGCCTGCTGATCCCGACGGTGCCCAACACCGCGGTCGCGTTGGTGGAACTGCTCGGCAGTTCGACGCTGTGGTCGGCGCTGTATGTGAGCAACCAGGCGCTGGTGCTCGGGTTTCTGATCTCGGTTGTGGTCGGGGTGCCGGTCGGCGTCCTTCTCGGCCGGTTTCCCACCGCCGAGAAGTACACGAACGTGTACCTGAACATCCTGTTGGTCACCCCGATGGCGGCGATCATTCCGCTGCTCATCATGTCCGTCGGGTTCGGCTTGGCATCGCGGGTCATCCTGGTGACCGTCTTCGCGATCGTCATGGTCATCGTGAACGCCCGCGTCGGCGTGCGCCAGGTCGATCCCAACTTGATCCAGATGGCGCGGTCCTTCGGAGCGTCCGAGGCGACCATCTGGCGTCGAATCCTGATACCCGGCGCGTTGCCCGCGATCATGACCGGTGTGCGGCTCGGGCTCGGGCGGGCGGTCACGGGAATGGTGATCGTCGAACTGCTCATGGTGTCCGTTGCACTCGGACGTCTGATACTCCAGTACCGCGGGATGTTCCAGGCGGCAAGCCTTTACGCCGTGATCATCGTGATCGTTGCCGAAGCGCTCATCCTGATCACCGTGGTGGGTTGGCTCGAACGACGCTTCACCCCTTGGGTTCCCCGCCAGCAGGGCAACCGCAAAGTCCGAACGAAAGCGACAGCGTGATGATCGAAATCAGTAATCTCTCCAAGAGCTTCGTCGGTCAGGACGGCAGCGTGGTCAATGCGTTGTCGGGTGTTGATCTGACCGTCGAAGACAACGAGTTCCTCACCATTCTTGGCCCGAGTGGGTGCGGCAAGACCACGCTGCTCAAGACCGTCGCCGGCCTGCTGTCCTGGAACAGCGGCGACATCACCATCAACGGCGCGCCGGTCCGCGGCCCTGGACCCGAGCGCGCGATGGTGTTCCAGAACTTCGCACTGCTGCCGTGGGCGACGGTCGTCGAGAACGTCGCGTTCGGCCTGCAGCTGCGTGGCGTGTCGAAGGCCGAGCGCAAGAAGAGGGCCGCCGAACTGATCGACATGGTCGGGCTCGGCGGCTTCGAAACCAAACGGCCCAACGAACTCTCGGGCGGCATGCAGCAACGTGTCGGCATCGCTCGGGCGTTGGCGGTCGAGCCGCAGATCCTGCTGATGGACGAACCGTTCGGTGCCGTTGACGAGCAGACGCGCCGGCTGCTGCAGGAAGAGTTGCTGCAAATCTGGGAGCAGACACGGGTAACGGTCATGTTCATCACGCACAGCATGGAGGAGGCGGTATTGCTCGGGGACCGCGTGGTGCTGATGAGTGCACGGCCCGGCCGCATCGCCGAGATCGTCGACGTTCCGCTGCAACGGCCACGATCGAGCGATATCGGCGGCCTCGAGCGGTCCAAGGAGTACGTGGAAATCACTGCACACCTTTGGGATCGGCTGCGTGAGATGCACGAAGAGCATCGCACCCACACCGCGGCGGCGACGGCGTGACAAGTCTGGTGCAACGACGCAGTGAGGCGGTCACCCCGATAAGCGCGCACACCTCGAAGATGGGGCGTGCCCTTCGTCGGGTGGCGCACGTGCCACCCAGCCTGGTGAGTCTGCTTGCCGGTGCTCTGCTGTGGGAAGTGGTCGGCCGTGTCGTCAACGTCTCCTTCTTCCCGCCACTGACGACGGTCCTGGCCCGGCTTGCCGAGATGGTCAGGTCGGGGCTGATCATCGCACCGTTGTGGTCCAGCCTCATCAATCTCGTCGTCGGGTTCGGGCTGTCGCTGGTGTTCGGCCTTGGCCTCGGTGTGCTGATGGGCCGCTATCCGAAAGTGGAAGCGGCGCTGGGCATTTACGTCTACGCGTTGCTCACCGCACCCGCGCTTGTCTTTGCGCCCATCTTCTTCTCGATTCTTGGCGACGGACGCGGCTCCATCCTGGCCGTGGTGGTGATGTACTCGCTGTTCATCATGATCATCAACACTGCCGATGCGATCCGTGGCGTGCCGAATTTCCTGGTCGAGATGGGCCGGTCCTACGGCGCTACCGAGTCGCAGATCCTGTGGCGCATCATCATTCCGGCGGCAACGCCGATGATCATGGCAGGCGTTCGGTTGGGCGCCGGGCGCGCGGTAACGGGCATGATCAACGGCGAGATGTTCATCGCCGTCGTCGGACTGGGTCAGGTTGTCACGGAAGCCGGCGGGCGGTTCGACGGCGCCAGTGTGCTGGCCGTCCTTCTGGTGATCATCGCCGTGGCCGTCGCCGCGGTGGGGCTCGTGCAAGCAGTGGACCGCAGGCTCACCGCCTGGCTTCCCAAAACCTCAAGAGAGTGAGAGTAGTGAAGAAGATCGACGTCTACAGCCACATCCTGCCCCCTGCCTACTTCAAGGAGATGCAACGGCACGTCACCGACCCCGGTGCGATGAAACGCTGGCTGGAACTTCCCGCCCTGCACGACGTGCCGTCGCGGCTGGACATGATGGCCACGTTCGGAGACGGTTTCCAGCAGATCCTGACACTGTCGTCGCCACCGATCGAGATCCTCACGGGTCCCGAGGAGTCACCGGGGCTGGCCCGGCTGGCCAACGAAACGATGCGCGACCTCGTCGAGCAGCATCCGCACCGATTCCCGTGGTTCGTGGCATCACTGCCGATGAACAACGTCGAGGCGTGCATGGCCGAAATCGACTATGCCGTCGACGAACTGGGTGCGGTCGGCGTGCAGGTCTTCACGAACGTCAATGGGCGCCCGCTTGACGATCCCGAATTCCTGCCGATCTTCGACGAGATGGCCCGCCGCGATCTGCCGATTTGGATGCATCCCACCCGCAACGCCCGCTTCGCCGACTACGCCACCGAAACCACCTCGAAATTCGAGATCTGGTGGGCGTTCGGCTGGCCGTACGAAACCAGCGTGGCGATGGCGCGGATGGTGTTCAGCGGCCTCTACGAACGCCACCGGAGCCTCAAGGTCATCACTCATCATCTCGGTGCGATGATCCCGTTTCTCGAAGGCCGGATCGGGCTGGGCTGGAGCGACCAACTCGGCACCCGCACGGACGGCGATGAGGGCACCGACCTCGCCACCCGGCTACCGCGGCGGCCCCTCGACTACTTCCAGATGTTCTACGCGGACACCGCGATATCCGGCTCGCGCATTGCGCTGCGGTGCGGGCTCGACTTCTTTGGTTCCGAGCACGTCCTGTTCGGCTCGGACTGCCCGTTCGATCCGGAAGGCGGCCCGGCCTACATACGCGAGATCATCGCCGCGATCGACAAGCTCGATCTCGATGAGGTGACGCAGAAATTGCTGTATGAGGACAACATCCGCCGCCTCATCGCCCCGGCGTTCAAGAAAGCGGTGGACGTCTAGTTTCAGAATCGTCGCGATTTGTGGTTCAGCGTTAGAAAGCGCTTCCAGAAACGGTAGACTGGCTGCCGTGATGAGCGATGGGACACCGGTCCGGCTGCAGGATGTCGCTGAAAAGGCCGGCGTCTCGATCGCGACCGCGTCCCGGGTGTTGGGCGATCCCACCTACGCCGGCCGAGCCGGCCTGCGGGAGCGGGTGACCGCCGCGGCGGCACACCTGGGCTACCGCCCCAATCCGCATGCGCGCGCTCTCGCGTCGTCCATGTCGACGAACATCGGTCTCGTCGTGCACGACATCAGCGATGCATACTTCGCCACCGTCAGCAGCGGCGTGATCGCGGTCGCCGACCGTCATGATCTGTTGGTCAGCATGGTCTGCAGCCATCGCGACCCCGCACGCGAACTCGACTACGTTCGCCGGCTCATCGCCCAGAGGGTTCGCGCCCTGATTCTCGCCGGCAGCTCATTTCGCAGCCGTGAGCACAACAAGGCGATGCTCACCGAGCTGACGAGGTATCAGGACAGCGGCGGATCCATTGTGTCGATCTCACATGGCCGCGATATCGGGCACGCCGTGCAGGTCGACAGCCGAGCCGCGATGCGAGATCTGACTGCGGAGCTTATCGCTTTTGGCCACAAGAGGTTCGGTATCATCGCGGGCCCGAGCCGGCTGACAGCCGTTCATGATCGGCTGCAGGGCATCAAGGATGCACTCCGGGACGCGGGGTTAGGCCTGGCGGCGGGCGCCGTGCAGCACCACGACATCTCGCGGGAAGGCGGTGCGGCAGGCGCAGCCGCGTTGTTGAACAACCGGACCGCGCCGACGTGCCTCATCGCGACATCGGACGTGATGGCCGTCGGCGCGCAGTCCTGGGCACTGTCCAACGGCTACCGCGTGCCCGACGACATCTCCATCACCGGGTTCGGCGGAATACCGGCGGTTGCCGACGCCGTGCCACCGATCACGACGGTGTCCTTGCCACTCACCGAGATCGGCCGCACGGCAATGGAGCTGGCACTGCAGCCGCCGGATTCACCCCGCCATATCGTGCAGATCGCGGGCAAGACCGTGATGGGTCCGAGCGTCGCACCGCCGCCCACGTCGGCCAAGCGACGATGAAACTGCTCAGGTTCCTGCCAGCACGCTGTTGGCGAATCGCGAGACGATCAACTCGACGACAAGCGGCGCCTCGGTGGCCCAGATCCGCTCGTTGAAGATCTCTACTTCGATCGGTCCGCGGTATCCGGTGGCGTCCACCGCCTCCGTGAGGGCGCATATGTCGATGACGCCGTCGCCAGGGATGCCCCTACCGAACACCGGATGCGGCTGCGGCACAAGCCAGTCACACACCTGATAGCTGAAGATCCGGCTACCGGCACGCTCGAGCGCCTCGGCGAGCGCAGGATCCCACCACACGTTGTACGAATCGACGGCCACCCCGACCTCGGTCTCGTCGAAGTGTTCGGCAATGTCGATCGCCTGGTTGAGCGTGACGACGACGGAACGGTCCGCGCACATCGAGGGATGCAATGGCTCGACCGACAGCTTCACACCGGCGGCGGACGCGTACGGCACCAATTCCGCGATGCCGTCCACGACGGCGCGCCGAGAGCCGATGACGTCCTTGTCATCGCGGACTCCACCGGCCACGAGATAGAGGGTTTCCGCGCCGATCTCAGCGGTCAGGTCGACCGCGCGCATGTTCGCTTCACGGTCCAGTCCCCCGCCGTCGGGGTTCTTGCCAGTGAAGAAGCCGGCGCGACATACGCTCGAGACGCGCAATCCGCTGTTGGACAGCAATTTTGCGGAGCGCGCGACCCCGTAACTCTCGACGGAGTTGGTCCACGCTCCGATCCACCCGACGCCCGCGCGCACCAACGTCTCCACTGCACGGTCGAACGGTAACGAGCGCACCGAGATCTGATTGATACTGAGCCGTTCGGTGGCTGCGGCGTGATTCATCGTGCGGTCTCGAGTGACAGCGCCGGAACGTCGATCCAGCGTCGCTCCTGCCACGACTGGAGCGCCAGTTCGGCCAGCTGGACCCCTTTGGCGCCCTCCAGCAGGTCCCAGCTGAACGGTTCGTCTTCGACGACGTGGCGCAGGAACATCTCCCACTGAATGCGGAACGCGTTGACGAACTCTTGGTTGTCGGGAACCTCGAGCCACCCGGCGCGGAAGTCGATCGGATTGGGAATGTCAGGGTTCCACACCGGCATCGGCGTGTTGGACCGCGCCTGGGCCTTGCAATCGCGGAGGCCCGCGATGGCACTTCCGTGTGTGCCGTCCAGCTGCCACTCGCCGATCTCGTCCCGATAGGGACGGGTCGCCCATGACGTGGTGAATTGGGCGACCACACCGTTCTCCAACTCGAACAGCCCATAGGCCGCGTCCTCTGCGGTGCTGGCGTACGCCGTGCCGGCTTCATCCCAGCGCTGCGGAACGTGGATGGCGCCGTGGCAGAGGACCGACTTGATCGGCGAGACCGTGTTGTCGATCAAGTACCGCCAGTGCGGGTACATGTCCAGAATCAGGCCACCGCCGTCTTCCTTGCGGTAGTTCCACGAGGGCCTGTTGAGCTTCTGCCAATCCCCTTCGAAGACCCAATATCCGAAGTTGAGGCGAAAGCTCAGGAGATCGCCGAAGAAGCCGCCGTCGATCAGGCGTTTGAGCTTCATGATCCCTGGCAGGAACAACTTGTCCTGGACGACACCGTTCTTGACGCCTGCCTGGCGCGCCAGCGACGCGAGTTCGAGGGCTTCGGACAGTGTGACCGCGGTCGGCTTCTCACAGAAGATGTGTTTCCCCGCGGCGATCGCGGCACGGATTGCTTCGGCGCGGCGATCCGTGGTCTGTGCGTCGAAGTAGATGGTGTCATCGGGGTTGTTCAGTGCCTCATCGAGATTCGTGGTCCACCGATCGATCCCGTACTTGGAGGCCAGCGAGCGCAGCTTGTCCGGATTCCGGCCGACGAGGATCGGGTCAACGGTCAGGATGCGGCCGTCACCGAGGGTGATACCGCCCTCTTTGATGATCGCGGCGACCGAGCGATCGAGGTGCTGACGTGTCCCCATTCGACCGGTCACGCCGTTCATGATTATTCCAACACGCAGCTCACCCATCACGCCTCCGTTTCATCAACAACTGTAAGCGCTTTCATACGCTTTCCCGTCAGAGCGTGTCAAGTCGACGGATCAGCCGTATTGCGTTGCCACCGAGGATCGCCGCCTTTGCATCGGCCGTAAGGCCATGTGCACCGCGGACCCGACTGACGCCCTCGGCATCACCGGTGGGAAACGGGTAGTCGGTGCCCAACAGCACCCGCTCCGCCCCCATTTGCCGCACCAGGAAAGCCAGTGCGTCGGACGAGTGCGTCAGCGAGTCAAACCACAGGCGTTCTACGCCGGCGGCGACCGACGCGCCGACGTCGTGCGCTGCCCGCAGCTGTTCGCCGAGCGCGATCAGGCGCCCCAGGTGGTAGGGCAGCGAGCCGCCGCCGTGCACAAGGCACAGGTTCAGGCCGGGATGTCGCTGGATGACGCCCGCGAGAAGCAGCGCCGTCACGGTCGCCGACGTCTGGGCGGGGTTGTCGACGATATCGCCGACGCCTGCGACCTCCACACCGGCATGGCATCCCGCGCGCCAGGGATGCAGCAAAACGAGGCACCCCAGTTCGGATGCGGTGTACCAGAACATGTCCCATGAACTGCTGTGCAGTGCCGGCCCTTCCCCGCCCGCGGTGATCTCGACGCCGACCATGCCACGGGTGTGTGCGACCCGGATCATCTCCAGCGTCGCCTCTTCGGGATCGCGACGGCTGACAAGACCCAAGCCCCGAAGTCGCGTCGGATGTCGCGCCACCTCGGCAGCGAGCGCCGCGTTGAGCAACCTGAGGAAATCGGACTCGCCAGAACCAGATCCGTCAGGACTGAGTTCGACCCACGGTGAAACGATCTGGATGGCGACGCCCATTCGATCCATGTCGCGCAGCCGCTGGTCGACATCGATGAGATCGCGCGGCGGTACCGGCGTCACCCGCTGGCCGAATGCGAGCGCGCCATCGGAACGGGGTTCGGGAAACCCGTTCCGCCGCCTGCGATTGAGTGCCCCGATCAAGTCCCTCGGCAGTATGTGCGCATGCACATCCACCACGCTCGTGCGGCCGGATGGCCCACTTGAAACATTCGTCATGGTGTGAGATGTTAATTCAGAACTGAAAGCGCTTTCATAATTTGGCAGCGGGAGGGCAGATGGCCGACACACAAAGCCTGGACGGTCTGAGCGGCAAGTTGGTTGCCGTTACTGGAGCGGGCCGCGGGCTTGGCCGCTCGATCGCGCTCGCCGCCGCCGACCGTGGCGCCGACCTGGCCATCACTTATCACCGCAGCAAGCAGGGCGCGCTCGAGGTCGTCGACATCGTCCGCGCCATGGGCCGGCGGGCAGAGGCTTACAGTTGCGACGTCACCGATCGCGACGACATCTTCGGCTTCGTGCGCGCGACCGAATCCGATTTGGGCACAATCGATTGCCTGGTCAACAACGCCGGGATCATGCCCGACAGCCCCTTCCTCGACATGACGCCGCAGGATTGGGAGTCAGTGCTCGCCACCGACCTGGGCAGCGCGTTTCATGCATGCCAGGCCGTGTTGCCACGAATGCTCGAAAAAGGCGCTGGAAACATCGTCAGCATCTCATCGCGGCTCGGGCTGGTGGGGTGGCCGGGCGTGGCCCATTATGCGGCAGCCAAAGCTGGTCTGATCGCACTGATGAAGTCGATCTCCCGCGAGTTCGGACAGCAAGGCATCAGGGCGAACGCCGTCGCCCCAGGGGTGATCAACACCGACATGGGCCGCACCGTCATGCATGGCGAAGTCGGGCGCAAGCGCAGAGCCGAGCTGCCACTCGGGCGGTTCGGCGAACCGTCGGAGGTCGCCGACGCCGTGATCTTCCTGCTGTCAGAGCGGTCTGCGCTGTTCCTCGGCCAGACGCTGAGCCCCAACAGCGGAGGGCTGATGCCGTGAATCCCGTGACGTGCTCGCCGCTCGACGCCGTGCGTCAGATCAAGGACGGCTCGACCGTTTGGGTCGGTGGATCCGGTGGCGGTCATGGTGTGCCGCAGGCGATGATCGACGCGCTTGCCGACGAGTTCGTACGGGCAGGCCAACCCTGCGACCTCACCACGGTGCGGGTCGTCGGCATCGGCGACTTCGGCGACGTCGGTTTCTCCCAGCTGGCGCTGCCTGGCCTGATGAGGCGCACGATCGGAAGCAACATCGGCAACGAGCCTCGACTCGGCGCACTGGTAGCTGCCGGAGCCCTTGAGGCGTATTCGTTTCCGCAGGGCGTCCTTGCGGCGTTGCTCAGGGACATCGCGGCGGGCCGCCCGGGCCATATCACCCACATCGGCCTTGGCACCTACGTCGATCCGCGACACAGCGGCGGCAAACAGAACACGACGACCACCGAGGATCTGGTCGAAGTCGTCACCCTCGGCGGCCGCGAATGGCTCTTCTACCATCGGCTGCCGATCGACTGCGCGATCATCCGCGCGTCGACCGCGGACGAAGACGGCAATCTGACCTTCGAGGACGAAGCGATCCTTGGCGACTCGCTGGCGCTGGCGATGGCCGCGCACAACAACGGTGGACGCGTGATCGCTCAAGTGGCCAATGTCGTCGGCCGAAGATCGTTGCGGCCGGCCGACGTTCGCATCCCCGGTGCGTTGATCGACACCATCGTCGCGGCGCCCGATCAACGGCAGACGTATGCGACCCGGCTCTCCCCGTTCTACTCCGGCCGGCTGCGCGCCCCCGCACACGGGACCGAGCCGTCACCGTTGGACCCGCGCAAGGTGATCGCACGCCGGTCGTTGATGGAGTTCCGGCCCGGCGACATCTGCAACCTCGGCTTCGGAATATCGCAACAGATCGGCGCCATCGCCTCCGAAGAGGGAATCACCGATCTGCTCACACTGACCGTCGAGCAGGGAATCTTCGGCGGCATCCCGGCCCACGGCGCCGACGGCGGCGCCGGCGTGAACTATCAGGCGCGGCTGGAACAACCTTCGATGTTCGACTTCTACGACGGTGGTGGCCTCGACATCGCCAGCCTGTCCTTCGCGCAGGTCGACCGCCGTGGCAACGTCAACGTCCACGCCTTCGACGACAGGCTGCGCGGCCCTGGCGGATTCATCAACATCAGCGCCCGCACCCGACGGCTGTGTTTCGTCGGCACCTTCACCGCGGGAGGGCTGCGCATCCAGATCGACGGCGGCGCCGTACACATCGAGCAAGAGGGCAGAAATCCGAAGTTCGTCGAGGCGGTGCGCGAGGTCAGCTTCAGCGGGGTTACCGCGCGCGACACCGCGCAGTCGGTTCGGTACATCACCGAGCGGGCAGTCTTCGAGCTCACCGACGCCGGGCTGGCGCTGATCGAGATCGCACCGGGCGTTGACATCGAGCGCGACATCCTGCGCCACATGGAGTTCGAGCCTCTTATCGGCGAGCCCGTACGGACGATGGACGACCGGCTGTTCACCGAAGGGCCAATGGGAATCCTTGCCGATTTCCCCGAAGGTGGTGCCTCTCATGGCTGACCTCGTTCATCTGCAGTTAGGTGAGTGTGCCGAGCTGGTGCTGGACAATCCCCCGCTCAACGTCGTGACGACCGAGCTGACTCGTCAACTGCACGAAGCGCTGCTCGCGGTCTCCAAGGATGCCTCCGTGCGGTCGCTGATCGTCTACGGCGCCGGCCAGAAGGCGTTCTGCGCGGGTTCGGACATCGCCGAGTTCGAGTCGCTGTACGGCCGAGTCGGCGAGGGCAAGCTGCTGGCGGAGAAGGCGGTCTACCGCGAACTGGCCCGGTTGTCGGTACCGACCATCGCGGCGATCGAGGGCCACGCGCTCGGGGGCGGGCTCGAGCTGGCGATGTGCTGCGACCTACGGGTGGCCTCTGAACGGTCCAAACTCGGTCTGCCGGAGCTGCGGCTCGGCGTCATCCCGGGATCCGGTGGCACACAGCGGCTTCCGCGACTTATCGGCACTGCCAGGGCCAAGGAGATGATCATGCTCGGCACGATCATCGATGCGCAGACCGCGAAGGACTACGGGCTCGTGACGACGGTAGTTGCCGACGGTGAGGCAGTGGCCGTAGCGCGAAAGCTGGCGAAAGAAATTGCGCAGCGGGCACCGCTGGCGATGAGCGCGGCCAAGCAGCTCATCGACGACGCCATGGAAACACCGCTGGATTGTGGTCTGGCGGCCGAACTCGATGCCTCGGAACGCGTCTTCTCGACCAAGGACATGCTCGAGGGCGCGCGGGCATTCCTCGGCAAGCGCCCGCCGGCGTTCCGCGGGCATTAGTAGGAAGGACCACCATGCTTAGGACCGCCCTATTCGGTAAACCACTGCAGCGCAGGCACTCTGAGGTGATGCACAACGCCGCCTTCGAGGCGGCCTCGGTCGATGCCCACTATGAACTGCACGAGGTCGATGAAACTCAGCTCAGGCAGTACGCGCGTGAGACGCGCGATGGCACCTGGCTAGGCTTTCAGATCACTGCGCCGCACAAGCAATTCGTGATGGAGCTCCTCGACGAGGTGGAGCCCGCCGCGCAAGGCATCGGCGCCGTCAATAGCGTCGCTGTGACTCCTGACGCGCGCCTGGTCGGATTCAACACCGACGTGGTCGGTTTCCTTGCCGGGCTGCGAACCGTTCTCGCACGGCTGGACGGTATCTCGGCCGTCGTCGCGGGATCGGGGGGCGTCGGGCATGCGGCGGCCTACGGGCTGGCCACCAGTGGAGTGAAACAGTTCACCGTGCTGGACGTCGACGTCGTTATGCCGCAACGCCTTGCGGCCACGATGGCCGACGTCGCCGACATCGAACCGATGGAGTTCGGCGATCCGGTGGCCCAGAACCGACTGCGAAACGCCGATCTGTTTGTCAACGCCACCTCAGTGGGCATGCTCTCGCCGGGGCCCGTCGTCGACGTTGCACTGCTGGCGCCGTACGCGTCGGTGTTCGACGTCGTCTACATACCCGCGCAGACCGAGCTGGTGCGTCAGGCCCGCGAACGCGGGCTAACCGCGGCCAACGGCGACGCCATGCTTGTCGCCCAGGCCGCCGCCGCGTGGATGCGGTGGACCGGCCTGCCCGATCCGTCGGACACGATGCGCGCGGCGGTCCAGCCGCTGCTGCAGGCGGTCGATCAGCGGCCGTAGCGCCGGCTCGAATACAGTGAATTCGTGCTAGGTCGGCGCGTGGACCAGCTCGAGCGGGCGTCGGCGGCGGTGGCCGACCTCGAATTGCCCCCAGCCGTATTCAAGACGTGCCCGTGGCAGCCGCGCGAGCTCATCGAGACCGGCTTGCGTCAGTGGTTGCGCTGCTGCGCGGCCGGGCTGCGCGACAAGCAGGTGATCGGGATGCCGTCGCACGCGGTCGACGAAGCCTGGCACGGCCTGATTCTGTGCACCGCGCGGTATGCCGCGTTCTGCACGCGCGCGTACGGCCAGTTTCTTCATCACCACCCCGAGGGTGGCGCACCCGCCGACGTCACGGGCGCCAACGATCCGGCCCACGAGCAACTTCGCCGCACAGTCATCGCATGGTCGATGGTCGCGAGGCCCGGCGAGGAATGCCTGCTGTGGGATCTCGACCGGCGCGTCGGCGTGGACCACCCGTGGGGGCTCGATGCCGCCAGGGTGGCCCAGATTCGGGCCGCGATCAACGAACTCGACGCGACCTGACGCCGACGGGGCGCCTCAGTCGAAGCTCGGCGACTCCGTGCGGGTGCGCTTGAGCTCCCAGAAGTGCGGGTAGGACGCGAACGTCACCGAGGCGTCCCACAGCTTGCCTGCTTCCTCACCGCGCGGGATCTTGGACAGCACCGGCCCGAAGAACGCCACCCCGTTGATGTGGATGGTCGGGGTGCCGACGTCGTCGCCGACCTTGTCCATGCCCTCGTGGTGGCTCTTGCGCAGCGCTTCGTCGTATTTGTCGCTGGTGGCCGCCTCGGCCAGTTCGGCGGGGAGTCCGACCTCTTCGAGCGACTCCTTGATCACCTTCGTGAAATCGGGGTCGGAATCTCGATAGCCCTTGTTGTGGATCCTGGTGCCCATCGCCTCGTACAGCGGGGCGAGAATTTCCTGGCCCTTGGCCTGCTCGGCGGCGATCGCCACCCGCACGGGAGCCCACGCCTGCTTGAGGCCTTCTTTGTACTCCTCGGGAATGTCCTTGTTCTCGTTCAACACCGCCAGGCTCATGACGTGGAACTTCACCTCGATGTCGCGGACCTTCTCGACTTCGAGGATCCAGCGCGACGTGATCCAGCACCATGGGCACAGCGGGTCGAACCAGAAATCGGCGACTGACTTCTCAGGCATAGTCGGGTGGTCCTCTCGGGGTCGAGGGTTGGAATTCCGTTCAGCACAACTCCGCACTCACCAAACGTGTTCCCACTGCCATGAGGTTCGAACAGCCGGGGCACAGGACACGCATAGTGTGCAAATGGTTACGGAAGCGTGTTGTCAATGTGACTGTTGTAATCCAGTGTTGCATCTGTGATAAAAGCGAAACGAACTCTAACCGCGACTTTGGTCGGGGTCGCGACGGCGGTAACCCTCGCGGCACCGGCCTCCGCCGAGCCAAACCCCGACAACACCTTCCTCAACGCGCTGAGCAACGCCGGCATCGGCTACAACGATCCGGCAAGCACCCAGCAGCTCGGACAGTCGATCTGCCCAATGCTGGTGGAACCCGGCAAGTCGATGGCCTCGGTCTACTCCACCGTCTCCAACAACGGCATCAACCCGGACATGGCGGCGTTCTTCACCGGCATCGCCATCTCGATGTACTGCCCGCAGATGATGACCTCGCTCGGCAACGGCACGTTCTTGAGTCAGCTGGGCGGCCTGCAGGGGATCCCTGGCTTTTCCGGAATACCGGGACTGTAGCGCCGCGCGCCAGCCGATAGGTTGGTCGCGTGGCACTTCCCAATCTGACCCGCGAGGCGGCCGTCGAACGCGCTGCCCTCGTCACCGTCGACTCGTACCGCATCAAACTGGACCTCACCGATGGCGGTGGCAGACCCAGCGAGCGCACCTTCGGATCGGTGACGACAGTGGAGTTCGACGCGCTCGCCGGCGCGGACACCTACATCGACCTCGCTGCGGACAACGTCCGCAGCGCGACACTCAACGGGCGTGACATCGACGTGTCGGGCTACGACGAATCCACCGGCATTGCGCTGACGGGGCTGGCCCAGCACAACGTCCTGGTCATCGACGCCGAATGCGCCTACTCCAACACCGGAGAGGGCCTGCACCGCTTCGTCGATCCCGTCGACGGCGAGGTGTACCTGTACTCGCAGTTCGAAACCGCCGACGCGAAGCGGATGTTCGCATGCTTCGACCAGCCCGACCTCAAGGCCACCTTCGACATCATGGTCACCGCGCCGCTGAACTGGCGGGTGATCTCGAACGGCGCCACCGGACACGTGCACGGCGAGGGAGACGCGCATGCGCACACCTTTGTCACCACACCGCGAATGAGCACCTACCTCGTCGCGCTGATCGCCGGGCCGTACGCCCACTGGAGTGACGCCTATTCCGACGAACACGGCGACATTCCGCTCGGCTTGTACTGCCGCAAGTCGCTGGAAGAGTTCATGGACCACGAACGGCTCTTCACCCAGACCAAGCAGGGGTTCGGCTTCTACCACAAGAACTTTGGCGTGCCGTACGCGTTCGGCAAGTACGACCAGCTGTTCGTCCCCGAGTTCAACGCCGGTGCGATGGAGAACGCCGGAGCAGTAACCTTCCTCGAGGACTACGTCTTTCGCAGCAAGGTAACCAGGGCGTCGTACGAGCGGCGCGCCGAGACGGTGCTGCACGAGATGGCGCACATGTGGTTCGGCGACCTCGTCACGATGCAGTGGTGGGACGACCTGTGGCTCAACGAATCGTTCGCGACGTTCGCGTCGGTGCTGTGCCAGGCCGAGGCGACCGAGTTCACCGAGGCGTGGACGACGTTCGCCAACGTCGAGAAGTCGTGGGCCTACCGGCAGGACCAGCTGCCGTCGACTCATCCGGTGGCCGCCGACATCCCGGATCTTGCCGCCGTCGAGGTCAACTTCGACGGGATCACGTACGCCAAGGGCGCCAGCGTGCTCAAGCAGCTGGTCGCCTACGTCGGGCTCGAGGAATTCCTCGCCGGATTGCGGGATTACTTCCGCGACCACGCATTTGGCAATGCCACGTTCGGTGACCTGCTCGGCGCGCTGGAGAAGGCCTCGGGCCGTGACCTGTCCGGCTGGGGCAGGCAGTGGCTCAAGACCACCGGGTTGAATACGCTGCGCGCCGATTTCGACGTCGACGCCGAAGGCCGGTTCACCCGGTTCGCCATCGACCAGAGCGGCGCCAAGCCGGGGGCCGGGGAAACCCGCGTGCACCGGCTGGCCGTCGGCATCTACGACGACGACGGCAGCGGCAAGCTGGTCCGGGTGCACCGCGAAGAGCTCGACGTCGAGGGCGAGACCACGGAAGTTCCCGCATTGCAAGGCCTTTCGCGTGGGAAGCTGGTCCTGGTCAACGACGACGATCTGACGTACTGCTCGCTGCGTCTGGACGCGGAGTCGCTGGACACGGTGTTGACGCGCATCGCCGACATCGCCGAGCCGCTCCCCCGCACGCTGGCGTGGTCGGCGGCATGGGAGATGACGCGTGAAGCGGAGATGAAGGCCCGCGACTTCGTGGCGCTGGTGTCCGGCGGTGTGCATGCCGAAACCGAGGTCGGGGTCTTGCAGCGGCTGCTCATGCAGGCGCAGACGGCGCTGAGCTCGTACGCCGACCCCGAATGGGCACGGGCGCAAGGCTGGCCGGCCCTCGCCGACCGGCTGCTGGAGCTGGCCAGAGGTGCAGAAGGCGGGTCGGATCATCAGCTGGCGTACGTCAACGCGCTGTGCGGTTCGGTGTTGTCGACGCAACACGTCGCGGTGCTGGCAGCCCTGCTGGACGGCGACCCGGCCGCACAGGGGCTTGGCGGCCTCGACGTCGACACCGACCTGCGGTGGCGGATCGTCACCGCGCTGGCCGCTGCCGGTGAGATCGACTCCGACGGCATGCCAACACCGTTCATCGATGCTGAAGCCAAGCGTGATCCGACGGCCGCCGGGAAGCGGTACGCGGCCGCGGCCGCCGCTGCGCGCCCACAGGCGGCGGTCAAGGAGGCCGCGTGGCAGCGGGTCATCGAGGACGACACCCTGGCCAACATCACCGCGCGGTCGATCATCGGCGGGTTCGTGCGACCCGGGCAGGAAAAGCTGCTCACGCCGATGCGGCCCAAGTATTTCGCCGCCATCGGTGGTGTGTGGCAGCGCCGGTCCAGCGAGGTCGCGCAGACGGTGGTCATCGGGCTGTACCCGTCATGGGATATCAGCAAGGCCGCTCTCGACGCCGCCGACGAGTTCCTCGCAGATCCAGACGTGCCACCCGCGCTGCGGCGGCTCGTGCTCGAGGGTCGCGCCGGCGTGGAACGTGCCCTGCGGGCCAGGGAATTCGACGTCAGCTAGTCCCCTAGTACCGCGACCGACCGTGTTGGTACGCCGACACGCCGTGTTCCGCGTACATTTTGCGGTCGCTCGCGGCACCTACGCTTAGCCGATGGCGGTCAACCGAAGCCGGCGGGCGCGGGCCGCGCGTCGACGCCAGCGCCGCGTCAAGGCCGTCGTCAACGACCTCAGCACCGAACAGTGGGAAGCGCTCAAGGCCGCCTGGAACGGTTGCGCCTATTGCGGGGCGACCGATCGACCGTTGCAGCGCGATTGCGTCATGGCGATCTCGCGCGGCGGTCGGTACACCGTCGACAACGTCGTACCCGCCTGCGGTTCGTGCAATACGAGCAAGTGCAATGACGAGGTGACGAGTTGGCTACGCCGAAAGCGACTCGACGAACGCCGATTCCTCACGCGCTACGTGGAGATCCGTGCGGCCCTTAAGGTCTCGTGACTCCGCCGTGGTGGTCGGCCGTGCGCTGTTGTTCCTGGACGTGGATGGCACGCTGTTGCCCAGCGACGGGTCGAAGTTCGATGCGGCGCTTGTCGATTGGCAGGAATGGCAGAGTCAACGCAACCCGCGGCTCGCGCTGATGGACCGCACGTTTGGTCGACGCCTGCTGGCCCTTGGCTGCGATCTGGTCTGGGCTACTGCCTGGATGCACGACGCGAACGAGGTGATCGCCCCGTTGCTCGGGCTCCCGCCGCTGCCGGTGGCTGATCTGCCCGATGCGCCGCTTCAGGATCCGATCGGCACCCTGCACTGGAAGACGGCGGCGCTGGTCGCAGCTGCCGCTGGGCGTCGCTTCGTCTGGGTCGATGACGAGATCTCTGACATCGATCGCGCATGGGTGGGCGCACATCACGGAGGGTCGGCTTTGCTTCATCGTGTCGATCCGAGGTCGGGGTTGACCGAAGCGGATCTCGCCGTGGTCGGCGACTGGCTCGAGGCCCAGGCCTGATCTCGCAATCCACTACTAGGCGGCGACGTCGAAGTTCTCGGCGCGGAGACGCTCGACCGCTCGCTCGTCGGTGAGTTCGGCACGGTCTTCGGGGTGCAGCCAGTAGTGCCGGACCATCCAGTACAGGGCGATGCCGTGCCGCGTATACGTCGCGGCTCCGTTGATGACATGTGTTGAGCCGTCCTTCATTACCAGCTCGATGGGTTGCGTTGTGCGCCCTGTCGTCTCGTCACTGACGTCTTTGACATTGGCCCACGAGCCTCCGCTGCTCTTGCGCAGCTCAGCGATCTCGAATCCGGTCGGCGTCAAACGCACATAGCCGAGCCCGCCGCGCGCGAATAGCGCCGCCACCATGCTGATTCCGCCGATAACAGCGAATCCCGCCATCAGCGCGAGGAAGCCACGAGACCGGTCGCCGCCTAGCGGGATATCCAACTTTCCCATGAAGCCGAAGATGATGGCGGCGGTCCCAGTTGGAATGATGACGATCGCAGTCCCGCTGTAGAGGAAGCTGACTACGCGGTCTAACAAAACAACTGTGCCGCTGTTGTCGGCTATCGCGCGGCCGCTGACCCAACCGAGCTTGGTCATCGCGATGGCCAACATCATGCAGAGGAATGCGGCGCTGAAGCCAAAAACCACGAAAGCGGTCGCATATTCGCCTCGGCTCAGGACCTTCGCGGTCCACACGCCACCGACGGCGGCCGCGCAGAAGCAGAAAAGTATTGAGATGGCCGCCAATGCCGGCCTGCCGCGCCAGTTTTCGGGATTGGGCAGCCTCGCTTTCATTTGCAGATCGCCTCACCGATGGTGGAGCCCAGCGAGCCGAGTGCATACTGCCCGCCGAGTGCACCGGCAACGGCGAATAGCGGCACCGCGACGGGCGCAGCCGGTCCCGTCGCCACGCCGGCCCATCCTGCCGCCCACACGCCCGCCTGTCCGCCGACGTAGTCACCCCCGACCGCGAACACACCGCTGATTCCGCCGACACAGGCTTGCGTGGCGGTCTCGGCGGCGAAGACGTTGTACGCGGCACCGGCAAGACCCAGAGCCGGACCGGCGAACTTGGCCGTGGTGCCGGCGTGCTGAACGGATTCCGCGGTCAACATCGGGATGCTGCCGCCGCGGCCAACATGCGCGTCCAGGCCAGTGAACGCTCCTCCGAGGACCTGCGGAAACGCTCCGGTCAGGATCGGATTGTCGGGAGGCAGAGGGGCATGACGACCGTTGGCGGTCGTGATCCCCGCGGTCCGATAACCGTCGGCGGTTTCGGTGACCACCAAGTTTGAATTGTCGGCCCATGTCACGGACGTCGTCTTCGTGCCCTCCGATGCACCGTAGGCGGGCGAATCCATCCATGACGATGTTCTCGAGATGAAGCTGCCGTCCTTGGCGAAGTGCTCGACCTCGACGAAGTTCAACTTCGACGGCATATGCCATGCATTCCACTCCGTGATGACCTGCTTGCTGCCGTCCTGCATGGTCAGCGTCGTGATGAAATCGCCTTCCTCGGTTTCGATTTCAGTGCCCTCCCGCACGGTCACTCCCATGTCCTCGGCCCGGATCGCGCCCTGCTGCGCCAGGCCCTGGATGGTCAAGGGGTTGGGCACCTCGTCGCCGGGTTGAGCAGGTACCTGACCGGACGCGATGTCCAGCGAATCCGGTCCTGGAGCTACGAATCCGAACTTCTTCGCCGCGCCCTGCACCTTCGAGGCGGTGTTGCTGTCGGCCTGCCCTACGGCAACCAACAAATGGTTGATGTTCTGCTGTTCGGCTTCCGCGAGGGCCTGCAATTCCGCCGCCTTCTCGGCCGACATCATCGCCTCCCTGATCAACACCACCCACTCGTTGGTGACATACAACGGGCCGCGCTCGATGTCGATGGCCTTGTCCAGCAATGCGATTCGAGCGCTGCCGATCGATTCGGCGCCTCCGTTGAGTGCGTCGGCCACCGCATTGGCATAGTCCGACAGCTCGGCAATGCCCTTGTGGGCGCGTTGAAACATCGCCAGCGCAGCCTCGTGAGCGATGCCGTCCCACGCCCGCAGTTCGGGCAGGTCGCCGCAGGCCTTTTCGATGGCCCGCACCGCTGCTTCTACCGCGTCTCCGGCAGACCGAACCGAGGAAGACGATCCCACCAACGAGCCCGGATTCCACGATTCGAGCCGGGAACGCGATGGCAGCACTCAGAACAACCCGTCGAAACTGCCGGCGAGCGCATCGTCGGTGACTTCGTACTTGTCCCCGGCGCCACGAACCGCCACACCCATGTCGTTGACGTTCTTGGCGATCTCGGCTGCGATCTGCGCGACGTGCGCACCCACCAGCCGGCAGGCCCACTGCGTCGTCGACCCGGGCAACCCGTCGGCGGCCGTCGTCACCTTGGTGCCGACATCGGCGGCGGTGATCGTTGACGAAGCCGTCTGCACCTGCGCGGCGAACGCACGAAGGATGTCAGGATCGACAAGCATTAATCCCCCGGGGAGTCGGTCGAATGCATCGCACTCGAGCCTAAACCGGGGCCGGGCAACCTCATGTCGCCAATTTCAGCCGCGCACGCTCGCGGAAGGAGGATCAGCGCGGCGAGACGCCAGCGCTCAGCGCACGCACGCCGTTGATGAGACCTTCCATCAGCTTGCCGTCCTTGAAGGACGCGGCCGCCGCCGAGACACCCAGCGGCGCGGCCTCTTCGATGCCCCTGCCCTTGACGTCCGAGCCGTACACGACCTCGATCGCGCGCTGGTTCGGCGACACCGCCAGCAGCACCGCGTTTTCGGGCGTGGGCACCTTCGCAAGGATTTCGCGTGCGGTCGCGGCGGTGTCCTCGCCGAGTTCGCCGAGGTAAACGGCGAAGCGGGCCTTCGCGGCGCGCGAACCGTATTTCAGCGCGTCGTCGAGCACGACCAGATCCTTCACCGGGAAGGGGTAGGTCACCGTCACTTCGCCGGGCTGAGTGACCCCCGAGATGCGGCCGCTTGAGGTTACGGCGAAACCGACCGGCAGTACGGCCGGTTCGATCGTCGCGACTTCACCACTTGCCACTGGCGCCGCCTCCTATGGTCAATGGGTGCGAGCCATGGCCACCGTGGCCATGGTCGGCGGGTTCGGCGGACGCCCACAGGATCGGTTCATGCGTCCACGATTCGGACAGTGTGTAGGTCGCAGGGTGTGGACCCTTGCGGCGCCAGATCAGCGCGGCAAGGACCAGCGTCAGCCCCAACGGCACGAGTACGAACAGCGCATGGGTAAGTGCTGTGCTCACGACGCAAACCGTAACGCACGGCGTAGCTACGCCGCGCCCTCACCCAGGTATCGCACCCACGCCGGGTCGAGTTCCTTGACGCTGGACAGCAGCCGCCAGTGCTGCCCCTTCGGTGGCACCGGCACCGACCGCAGCGTCCAGCCCAACTCGACCAGCAACCGGTCGGCCTTGCGGTGGTTGCACGTGGAGCAGGCCGCCACGCAGTTCTCCCAGGAATGTTCGCCGCCACGGCTGCGCGGCACCACGTGATCCACCGTGTCCGCCTTGGACCCGCAGTATGCGCAGCGAAACCGGTCGCGGTGCATCAGCGCCGCGCGTGTCATCGGGATACGGGCCCGGTACGGCACCCGCACGTAGGAGTGCAGCCGGATCACCGACGGCACCACGATCGACCTGGACGCCGAGTGAATGATCGGGCCGTTGGGATCGTCGTGCACGACGGTGGCCTTGCCACACATCAGCATGATGACCGCCCGCCGCATGGGCAGAGCGGTCAACGGTTCGTACGTGGAGTTCAGCAGCAGTACACGGCGACGACCCCAAATGGAGCCGTCGTTGATACTGGGCGGATGGCTGTCGACGCTGTGCAGGACGCGCGACTGAGCATGCGGGACCGCGGGCCCCGATAAGCCCGCCGCGGCCGGGTGGTGCCTGTGGCTGCGGCTCTTCTTGCGCTGCGCCATACGTCCTCCGAGAACACAGTCCATCATGGATTGCGGCCAATCGCACGACAATTCTGCCCGTGTTCGCAGGTCAGTACAGTGAACAGCGGGTGACAGCCCCGGCTGACAGCTCGACTTCAGGTGCTGGCGATCGCAGAAAGCACTGCGTAAGCGACTTGGACGCCCTTCACCGCGGAGTGATCGGCGATGAACTTGTCCGCCAGCAAGTTGTGCAGGGCCCGCGGCTTGAAGGTGTACTTGTCACCGACTGCCAGCAGCTCGCCGTCGATCGCTTCGGTCGTTTTCACGGCCCCGTTGCGGCCGATTCCGCCGAACTTGTCCCCTGCGTCGCCGACGCCTGCTGCCGCGTCGTTCGAAATGCGCGAAGCGACGGCATAGGCGAATCCGACCGCCTTGTCGTTTGCGGTCTTGGTGATCACCACCGGGCCGCGCACGGTCTTGTTGTCGATCACCGACCGGAAGAAACCGTGCTGGCCTGGTTCGAAATCGCGCGCGAACCCGTGGTGGGAGAACGCGCCCTGCAGGAGGCTCACCGTGCCGATACTGTCCTGCGGCAGCTGCTTGGCCGCCGCGGACACCAGCCGGGCACCGAAGCTGTGGCCGAGCAGGTGCACATTCAGCTCGGGGCGCGACTGCCTGATCTGCGCGACGACCGGTGCTACGCCGCGGGCACCGATCTCGCCGGCCCTGGCCTTCATCTCGAAGAAAGTGGTGAAGTTCAGCAACTTCTTCGCCGCGCCGAGCGCCCCTGACAACAGATCACCGAACCCCGCGGCACCGCCCGCGCCGGTCCCGCCTGCTGGTGGGCCCGGCATCAGCAGGGGCTTCTTGAGGTCATCCATCAGCTCGCCGCCGTCGGCGGCGAAGAACTCCTTGGACGCGTCCTCGTCATCGGCGGCGTCCTGATCGAGCAGCGACCTCAGCTCGTCGGCGAACTTCTTGCGCGCCGTCCGGGAATCCTCCAGCTGCGGCACGAGGTCTACAAGGGTGTCGAGGGTCTGCTGCGATTCAGGGTCCGGGTACAGGGTTCGAAGGTCGTTGATCTGGTCCGTGACGACGGCCATCTGGACACCCGACCCCACACCAGCGGCGCCGCCAACATTTCCTTGATCGTCGGCGAACTTCTTCGACGGCCATATGATGCCGACCAGTGCGATCTTGCGGTCCCGCAACGCAGGTACCCGGTCCTGGTTCAGCAGTTCACGCATCGAGGCAGCCAACTGCTTATAGAGTTCCCGTGCTTCGCGGGCATCGTTGTTCCACCCGTGCGACATGAAGATCACGTCCGTACATTCGCCGTTGGCGAGGGCGAGAACCTCGTCGAGGCCTCCGATAACCTTTGCGTCCCTGTCGAATTCAATCTCTGCGCTAGGGAATCCCGAGAGTTCAGACATGCTGTTATGCCCCTTCCTAAACGGACTGAATCGCCCGCATGACGTCGACAAGCCCGGACCCTTGAAAGTCGCGGACTCGACCGAGATCGGTTGCGGTTGAAGTGAATATGCGTTTGATCTCTTCTGGCTGACCGATGAACTCCCGCCGGATCGAGAGAAACGCCGCGATCGCCCCCGACACGTGCGGGGCCGCCATGCTGGTTCCGCTGTATTCCAGGAAGTCGACGGTCTCTGGCACGCCCGGTTTGGCCGCCACGGCGGCCCGAAGTGATCCCGCGGCGCACGACAGGATCCGCTCACCAGGGGCGACCAGGTCTGGCTTCGCGCGGCCGTCCCCGGTGGGGCCCTTCGACGAGAAGTAGGACACGCCGTATCGGTGTGGCATGTCGCGGTGGGTGGACCCGACCGTGATCGCCTCCTGGGCGTTGCCGGGATCGTTGATGGTGAGGTCGAGTCCCGCGGCGACGAAATCCTCTTCGGAGAAGTCCTTGTTGTAGCCGTAGCCGGTGTTGCCTGCCGCCACGACAACCACGACGCCCGACCGGACCAGCCGGGAAACCTCGACACACAGCGGGCTTTGTCCGCACGCGAACCATTCCGGATCGAACGGATACCCGACGGACAGGTTCACGCCGTGGATCTTGAGATCGCGTCCGTTGGCGTTGACCTCGTTGATGTGATGCAGCGCAGCCATGATCGCGCTCTGATTCCCGTCGCCGCGATCATTGAGGACCCGGTAACTGACCAGCTTGCACATCGGCGCAATACCGGCCATCTCGTCGACCTGCTCGACGCGGTAGGTGACGTCGTTGTGCTCGTCGCGCTGGGGCCGCACCACCTTCGCGTTGTTCGTTATGCCCGCGATGATCCCCGCCACGTGGGTGCCGTGGCCGTACCCGTCGGTGGTCGCCAAGGTCTTGCCCGACAGGTCGGTGAAGTCGCGGTGCACGAGCGGCGCGGTCACGTCCAGGTTGCGGTACTTCTCGAAATGCGGGTGGTCGGCCTTGATACCCGAATCGAGTACCGCCCAGACGATGTCTTTTCCGGTGGCGGCAAACGACGTGCGCGCTGCGGTGGCCTTGATGGTGTGAGCGGACTTGTTGATCAGCGCGTGGGTTTCGAAGTCGGGCCAGATTCGGTAGATCGCCGCCGGCGGATGGTCCCTGTCGAGTTGAACGACCCTGCGAATCGATGCGACCGTCAGCCACGCGAAGACGTACTGCCCGTAGCGGTCGCCCGCGATCTCACGTTTGCGCTGCCTGGACTTGGTTTTTGCCGCATCGACGTAATCGCGGACCGCGGCCGCCGCGCCGTCGAGTCCCAAGGGGTGCCGGAAGTTGAGGTCGATCACCACCGGAAGCACTTCCGTGGCCTTCGCCTCGCCCATGCGTTCCAGCAGAGGAATGGCGATGACCGAGCCGTGAAGGTCGCCGGGATCGAATCGGGAGTTACGCGAACGTGGCACAAAGGCCACAATGCGTCGCCTTTCGACGAACCACAAGGGTAGTGAACTACCCGAGGCGCTTGAGATATAGGTACTCGGATACTCATGCCGAACCAGGGCCCGGCCGCGACACTTATTCCATGACGCAGGCTGAACCGCCGATCAACAACCCCACCTACGTGCCCTACCGCGCCGATTTGGAGAGCCCCAGGGCCGACGAGCAGCAGCTGATCGAGAACATCATCGCCTCGCTACGCAAGAACAACGAGAAGGCGTTCAAGAAGTACAAGCACGGCATCCGCGACGCGCACGCCAAGAGTCACGGAATTCTGCGCGGCCAACTCACGGTGCTTCCCGACCTTCCCGAGCACCTGGCGCAGGGCCTCTTCGCGACCCCGGCCACCTACGACATCGTTTCGCGGCTCTCCACCACCGCCGGCGCGCGCCGCAGCGATCAGGTTCGCGGTGTACGTGGCTTGGGGATCAAGGTTCTCGACGTGCCAGGGAACCGACTGCTCAAGGACGACACCGCCACCACTCAGGATTTCGTCTTCGTCAACGAGCCCCGGTTTCCGTTCAAGGACGCCCTGCACTACTCGAAGGGCGGAATGCGGTTGGCAAGGGCCCTGTCCTTCGTGCCCGACATCGGGATGAGGGCGATCAGTCTCGGACTCAGGGGCGCCAAGAAGGTCCTCAAGCCGATCGGCATCGAACTCCCTTGGAAGGCACTGATTTTCACCGAACCCAACACACACACCCTGGGCCAGACCTTCTACACCGCTGCCCCCCTGCAATACGGAAAGTACGTGGCCAAGCTCTGCGTCGCGCCGCTGTCGCCATCCGTCGTCGCACTCAAAACGGTGGTCGTGAAAAAGACAGCGAGCGCCCACACAGAAGCCGTCGTGGACTTCTTCAAGACCAATAGCGCCGAGTACGAGGTGCGCGCGCAGCTGTGCACCGACAAGGACAGGATGCCGATCGAGGACGCCAGCGTGCTGTGGTCCGAGGACGAATCGCCGTACGTATGCGTGGCGAAGATCACGTACCCGATCCAGCACGCGTACAGCGACGACCGGATGGTCTACGGCGACGACGTATTGGAGTTCAACTCGTGGCGCTCGATCGACGCTCACCGGCCGCTCGGCTCGATCAACCGACTCAAGAAGGACGTTTACCTCGCGTCGAGCGTGTACCGGCACGAGAAGAACGGCCTAGAACGAACCGAACCCCGCGTCGCCGCGGACATTCCGGACTGAAGCCGTCGGCTCAAAGGTCCGCTAAGTCAATCTGATTAGCCAGAAATGACACTAATGTCCAATTACACTCCGGCCATGGCCCATGGCTGGCAGATAGTCGATCGTCCATCGGAATTCGGTGCGGTCCGATCCGTCCTTACCGGCGGTGAAAGCAGCGGCGTCGTGCTGGTTGGCGCTGCGGGCGTTGGCAAGACGACTCTCGCGCGCGCGGTGACGCGGTCGTTGCGCTCGCAAGTGCACTGGGTGGCGTCCACCGAATCGTCGCGCAACATTCCGCTTGGCGTGTTCGCGCACCTGGTCGGGTCATCCACGTCACGCGACCCAACCGCGCTACTCGCCGCGGCACGGGAATCTCTTGTTGCACAAGAGAACACGGTGCTAGGTGTTGACGACGCCCACCTACTGGATGACCTGTCCGCGACACTGCTGCATCAGATCGCCGTCGGGCAGACCGGCCGCATCCTTGCGACCGTCCGCAGCGGTGAACCGGTTCCTGATGCGGTGACATCGCTGTGGAAGGACGGTTATCTGCAGCGGTTCGAGTTAAAGCCGTTCAACAAGCAGCAGAGCGTCGCGCTGGTCGAGTCGGTCATCGGCGGAACGCTCGAAGGACTGTCCGCCGACCTGATGTGGGATTCCTCCGGCGGCAACCCGTTGTTCCTGCGCCACCTGGTCGAAGGGTCGATCGACGCGGGCACCCTGACCCGGGTAAACGATGTCTGGCAGCTACGCGGGCCCACTGCCGTCCCGTCCGGACTGGCCGCGTTGCTGGAAACCCGGCTGGATCAGGCAGGCGAGGATGTCGTCAACGCGCTGAAGCTGCTGGCACTGTGCGAACCACTGGATGTCGACGCGCTGACCGAGTTGGCCGGCGAGGATGCCGTCGACAAGGCCGAGACCCGTGGCTTGATCAGGATCGCCGAGGACGGCGTCATGCTCAACGCCCGCTTTTCCCACCCGCTCGTCGGCGATGTCGTGCGCAGTCGCCTCGGAAAGGCGGCAGCGCGCAGGCTGCGGGGCCGGATCGTGCAGGTGCTTCGCGACCGTGAGCTGGTCTCGGCCGCGTCCCGGCTGCGGATGGCGCAGTTGTCCATCGAGAGTGATCAAGCGGTCGAAATGGACCTGCTCATCAGCGCGGCCAAGGACGCCATCTTCTTGTCCAACCTCCCGCTGGGTGAACGGATCGCACGCGCGGCGTTCGAACGGGACGGCGGTCTTCAGGCGGGTGAACTCTTGTCACGCGCGCTGTTGTGGCAGGGCCACCCGGTGCAGGCCGATGAAATACTGACGCGGTTCGACCCCTCCGGACTTGACGAGCTGCAGCTGCTGCTGTGGGGTCTCCCCCGGGTGTCGATCCTGTTCTGGTCCATGGGCGATGTGGTACGGGCCCACGAAGTCTTGTCTTTGATGTGCGCGGGCGTCGAGCATCCGAGTCTGAAACTGGTGGTGGATGCGATCGCATCGGCAATGGCGGTGCACGAGAACAAGATTGAGGAAGGCATCGCGGCAGCCGAAGCCGTGCTCGCCGATTCGCACGCCCCGAATCAGGCGATTGAGTTCGCCGCGTTCAGCGCAGGACTGGCCATGCCGACCGCGGGCCGCGGCGACGACTTCGAACCGATCGCCGCCCGCTGCCGCGCGGAACAACGCGCCACCGACGGCATGATCCGGGTGATGGTGCGGTATTGCGATGTGCTCGCCCTGACGCACACCGGCAAGCTGGACCTTGCCGACAAGCGGGCAGCCGAGTACGCCAACTTCTCCTCGGCCGGACAGTTCATTGCGTGGGCGATCGCCAAAATCGCGATCGGGCTGGTCGCCACGTATCGCGGGAACTTCCCCGAGGCCATCTCGTCGATAGAACAAGCAGTTGCGGCAGGGTCCGCGGAGGCTCCGCTGCCCTGGCAGTTGCCGGCACGGCTGCTGCTGGCCAGGGCGTACGCCGCGCTTGGCCGCAAGGACGATGCCGAACGGGTGCTGACCGAAGCGGCGGCACACACGGGGCCGTCCATGGAGTTGCACGAACCGCAGCGCACGATTTCCAAGGCGTGGCTCGCGGCGGCAAAGGGTATGGAGCGCCGCGCAGTCGAGTTGGCGCTACTGGCTGCCGACGATGCACATGACGCAGGACAGTACGCCGTCGAAGCCGAGGCCCTGCACCACGCGGCCAGGTTCGGCGACCGCACCGTCGCGAATCGACTTGCCGCACTTGAGGATAAGGTCCAGGGTGGCGTCGTCGCGCTGCAGGCTCGGCACGCCGCGGGTGTCGCAGCAGCCGATCCGGCGGCGCTGGATGCGTCCAGCGCGGAACTCGAGGAGGCGGGATTCCTGCTGTCCGCAGCGGATTCCGCGGCGGTGGCCGCCACACTGCACGACAGCGCGGGTGACCGTCGCAAGAGCATGGAGTCATCGGCCCGCGCGCTGCGGCTTGCCGATCAATGCGGCGGCGCGGCGACGCCGGCCATCAAGGCTGCCGCACGGCCGCTGCCGGTGACCGCGCGCGAACGCGAGATCGCCGAACTCATCGCCGCCGGGCTGACCAACAAAGAGATCGCTGAGCAGCTGACGCTTTCGATTCGCACCGTGGAGGGCCACGTCTATCGCGCGTGCTTCAAGCTGGATGTCGCCGACCGCGATGAGCTGGCGAAGTTGATTCGCCAGGAGCCACCGAAGGAGCCGCCGAAGAACGGCCAACATTGACATGGCCCACAATGGAGGCAATGGACCAAGTCGAGAAGCCACAGTCGTTCTATGACGCGGTGGGTGGCCACCAGACGTTTCACGCCATCGTGTCGCGGTTCTACCAGCTGGTGCGCGAGGACGAGATCCTGCGCCCGATCTACCCCGAGGATGACTTCGAGGGAGCCGAGGAGCGGCTGCGGATGTTCCTCGAGCAGTATTGGGGCGGCCCGCGGACCTATTCTGACCAGCGCGGTCATCCGCGGCTGCGGATGCGGCACGCGCCGTTTGTGATCGGCTACATCGAACGCGACGCCTGGCTGCGGTGCATGCACACCGCCGTGGCGGAGATCGACTCGGAAACGATGGACGACGAGCACCGCAAGGAACTGCTCGCCTACCTGGAGATGGCTGCGCACTCGATGGTCAACGCACCCTTCTGATGGCAGGACCACATTTGAAACCCTGGTGGTCGCACGCGCTGTTTTACCAGGCCTATCCGCGATCCTTCATGGACAGCGACGGCGACGGTGTGGGCGACCTCGACGGCGTGACGGCCAAGCTGGACTACCTCAAGGCACTCGGTGTCGACGCGATCTGGCTGAACCCGGTGATGGTCTCGCCGATGGCCGACAACGGATACGACGTGGCCGACCCGCGCGATGTCGACCCGCTGTTCGGCGGCATCGAGGCACTGGACCGGCTGGTTGACGGGGCCCACCGGTTGGGCATGAAGGTGACGATGGACCTGGTGCCCAACCACACCAGCTCCGCGCACCCGTGGTTTCAGGCGGCGCTCGCGGCGAGCCCGGGCAGCGACCAGCGCGAACGCTACATCTTCCTCGACGGCAGCGGCCCAGGGGGCATCCACCCGCCGAACAACTGGGTGTCGATCTTCGGTGGCCCGGCGTGGACCCGGGTCACCGAGGCCGACGGCAACCCCGGCCAGTGGTATCTCCATCTGTTCGACGCCGAGCAGCCGGACCTGAACTGGGACAACCCCGAGGTCTTCGAGGACCTCGAGAAGACGCTGCGGTTCTGGCTGGAGCGCGGGATCGACGGGTTCCGCATCGACGTCGCGCACGGCATGGCCAAGCCGCCCGGGCTACCCGACATGGAGGTGATCCGGGCCGAGGTGCTCCTTGCCGACATGGACGACGATCCACGCTTCAACAACGACGGCGTTCACGAGATCCACCGCCAGATTCGCCGGGTGTTCGACGACTACCCCGACGCGGTTGCGATCGGCGAAGTGTGGGTCTACGACAACGAGCAGTTCTCCCGGTACGTACGACCCGACGAACTGCACCTCGGCTTCAACTTCCGATTGCTGCGCGCGACATGGGACGCCGCCGACATCCGCGGAGCGATCGAGAATTCGATGGCCGCCGCCGAGATGGTGGGTGCGGTGCCCACGTGGACACTGGCCAACCACGACGTCGACCGCGAACCGACCCGTTACGGCGGTGGGACCGTCGGTCTCACACGCGCACGTGCGATGGCGCTGGCGATGCTCGCGCTACCTGGCGCGGTCTTCCTTTACAACGGCGAGGAACTCGGCCTGCCCAACGTCGACCTGCCCGACGAGGCGCTTCGCGACCCGGTGTGGGAACGGTCCGGACACACGAGGCGCGGCCGCGACGCCAGTCGGGTGCCGATGCCGTGGGACGGCGACAGTCCCCCGTTCGGCTTCTCCGCCAATCCCGATACCTGGCTGCCGCTCCCGCGGGAATGGGCCGCGCTGACCGTTCAGAAGCAGCTCGACGCAACCGACTCGACGCTGTCGTTCTTTCACCGCGCAATCGAATTGCGTCGCAGCCGAAGCGAGTTCGACGGCGCTGCCATCCAGTGGCTGGACTCGCCCGCCGATGGGCTGGTGTTCCGGTTGGCTGGTGGGCTGGTGTGTGCGCTCAACACGGGGCGCCGCCCGATGACGTTGCCCGACGGCGAACTGCTGTTAGCCAGCGGAGAGTTGGCTGACGGCACGCTCCCGCCGAACACCGCTGCCTGGCTGGTCTAGTTCTTGCGCGAGCAGACGCAAAAGTGCCCTTTTCGCACCGAAATTAGGCACCTTTGCGTCTGCTCGCGCAAAGAAAGCTAGCGCAGTACCACCGCGGGGTCGCCGCGGCGCCGGTACACCGAGCCGAACCTGGCGTCGATGCGCAGCCAGGCAGGAAGCACACGCACGCGAACGATCTCATCGGCGGCCACGGATTCGGGGTCCAGGGCCATCGGGTGCCCCGCCGCCGTGGACTGCGGCAGGAAAGCCATTGCGGTCAAGGCGAATACGCAGCGCATCGGGATACCGACGCTGGCGTCGCCAGAGCTGACCGCCACCACTTCCTGGTCCAGTAGTGACGCAGGCGGCCCGTGCGCGCTGGAATGCTCCTTCGCAAGGGCGACACCGCGCTGCGCAAGCTCGAGCACCGCACGGGCAGGCACGTCGTCGAGGTGCACGAAGCCGGTCTCGGGCGGCAAGGCGCCGCGCCATGCAGAGTCCATCGCGAAACCCGGCTCGACGAAACCGCTGCGGTCCATTGCAGTGAGCCCCGCCACGAGCGCATCGGCGCCGGCGGACAGGTCGCCCGGCCGCACGCGACCGCCGATGACCCTACTGGCCAGCACGTCGAAACCGGTGTTCACCCAGGCGACGACGAAGCCGCCGGCGCGCTCTTTCAAGCGAATGACTGCGGCATCGTCGAGCCGCAACGCCCTGTCCACGAACGTCGAAAGATCCTCGCGGTGAGTGGCGTCGTCGAGCCAGATACCGCGTTCCCCTTCTGTCATCGCAGCCAGCGTTGTAAATACTCTCGTTGCTCCGGCGAAAGACGTTGCAGCCGTTGCTCTTCGATGTGCACGGCCGCCAGTTGAGTCTCGGCGATCACCGACGGTTTCGTGTCGGGCACAGCGTGCGCGGGCCGGACCTCATAGCCCACCGTGAAGTCGACCGCACGGACTCGCTTTGACCACATCGTCACCTGCAGCGGGGAATCCATCAGCCGCAGCTGACCCTTGTAGAGGATTTTCACCTCGTGGATCAGCAGCCCGATCGTCGTGATATCGGCACCGAAAGGCTCACGCAGAAAAGGGATTCTGGCCTCTTCCAGGATGGTGACCATGGTGGCGTGGTTGATGTGCTGGTACATGTCGATGTCCGACCACCGCACATGCACCGGGGCGATAAAACCCGTTGTCACCCAGTAGTCCCCGTCCCGCTCGTCCTTGTCATGCTGCGCAGCTGGCGCGCCGCGACCGACAGCGTCGCAAGGTCTTGTTCCTGGTTCTCGTAGATCTCGTTGAGCGTGCGGCGCGCACGGTTCACCCTTGAGGTGTTGGTGGTCTCCCACTCGGCGATCTTCTCCTCGCCGCTCTCCTCCGGTTCGCCGACGGCGAGCACGTCGAAGCACAGCGCACGCAGCGATCCGTAGATGTCGTCACGAATCGCCAAGCGGGCCAACGAATGCCAGCGGTCGTTTCGGCCAAGCCGGGACACCGCGGTCAGCAGGGCGTCGGTGCCGAGATGGTCGATGAGCGTGAAGTAGGTGTCTGCGACCTCGGCCGGTTCCCTGTCGACGATGTCGGCGATGTCGATGACGTCGAGCAGGCTGTATTGGTAGAGACCGGTGGCGATCGAGTAGGCAAGACTTTCCGGCACGCCCTGCGCGGCATATTCGCCTGCCTCCTTCGCGACGATGGCGGCGTCGGCGCCACGCAACCACTCCGACATCCGCGGCGTCAGCGCCGCGACCTTGGCGGCGAACCTGTTGGTCTCGGCGCCGACAGCCAACGGCTGTGGACGGTAGTTGAGCAGCCAGCGTCCTGCGCGGTCGATGAGCCTGCGCAGGTCCAGGGTCATCCGGTCGGACACCGCGACCGAGACCCCTTGCGCCGCAGTGGCGCGGATCTGCCGCAGCACCTCGCCGACCCGGAAGATCGCATCGGTGGCGACGTAACTGCGCACCGCGTCGAGCGGCCCGACACCGACGTCCTCGCTGATCCGGTAGGCGTACGAGATGCCGCTGGTGTCCACGAGGTCGTTGACCAGCATGGTGGACACGATCTCGCGGCGCAGCTGGTGCGATCGGATCTCGCTGCTGAACTGATCGCGTAGCTTCACAGGGAAGTAGGAGGGCAGCCGGGCGGCGAACGCATCCTGATCGGGCAGGTCTCCGCCGAGCAGCTGACCCTTGAGCGCCAGCTTGACGTGAGCCATCAGCGTGGCGAGTTCTGGAGAGGTCAAGCCGATTCCAGCTTCGAGGCGCCGCCGGATCTCCTTGTCCGACGGCAGGGCTTCGAGTTCACGGTTGAGTCCGTGCTCCTTGACGAAGTCCTTGATCATTCGCGAGTGCACGGGCAGCAGGCTGGCCGCGTTGGCACGGCTGGTCCCCATCAGATCGTTCTGATCTACGTTGTCCCTGAGCACGAGCTGGCCGACCTCGTCGGTCATCGACAGCAGCAGGTCTGTTCGGTCGCCGGGATTGACCTTTCCTGCGGTGACCAGGGAGTCGATCAGGATCTTGATGTTGACCTCGTGGTCCGAGCAGTCCACTCCGGCGGAGTTGTCCATGGCGTCGGTGTTGCTCCGGCCGCCTACGAGGTTGAACTCGATGCGGCCCAGCTGCGTGAGACCGAGGTTGCCGCCCTCGCCGATCACCTTGGCGCGCACCTGGTTTCCGTTGACTCGCACCGGATCGTTGGCGCGGTCACCGACGTCGGCGTCTGATTCGGTCTCCGCCTTGACGTAGGTGCCGATGCCGCCGTTCCACAGCAGGTCCGCGGGAGCTTTCAGGATCGCCTTCATCAGGGCGGGCGGCGTCATCTCGTCGACGCCGTCCTCGATGCCCAGCGCGGCCCGCGCCTGCGCGCTGATGGGAATGGACTTCTGCTCGCGGCTGAACACGCCGCCGCCCGCGCTGATCAGCGAGCGGTCGTAATCCTCCCAGCTGGACCGTGGTAACGCGAAGAGCCGATTGCGTTCCTCCCACGACGTCGCCGCGTCGGGATCGGGGTCGATGAAGATGTGCCGATGGTCGAAGGCCGCCAACAATCGGATGTGCTTCGACAGCAGCATGCCGTTGCCGAACACGTCGCCGCTCATATCACCGACGCCGACGACGGTGAAGTCCTCGGTCTGGGTGTCCACGCCCATCTCACGGAAGTGCCGTTTGACGGACTCCCACGCCCCTTTGGCCGTGATGCCCATCGCCTTGTGGTCGTAGCCAACCGATCCGCCCGAGGCGAATGCGTCACCGAGCCAGAAGCCGTAGGACTTGGCCACTTCGTTGGCGATGTCCGAGAACGTGGCGGTGCCCTTGTCGGCCGCCACCACCAGGTAGGCGTCGTCGCCGTCGCGGCGCACCACATCCGCGGGGATGACGACCGCGCCCGTGGACTTGTCGACGTTGTCCGTGATGTCGAGCAGGCCCGAGATGAACAGCTTGTAGCAGGCCACGCCCTCGTTGCGGAACGCATCGCGGTCGGCCGCGGCGTCGCCGGTGGGAACCGGCGGCTGCTTGAGGACGAAACCGCCCTTGGCGCCGACGGGCACGATGACCGCGTTCTTCACCGCTTGCGCCTTGACGAGCCCAAGGATCTCGGTGCGGAAGTCTTCCCGGCGATCCGACCAGCGCAGGCCGCCACGGGCGACGTGCCCGAACCGCAGGTGCACACCTTCCACCCGCGGCGAGTACACGAAGATCTCGAACTTGGGCCGCGGCAACGGCAGCTCGTCGATCAAACCAGGATTGAGCTTGAACGACAGCACGTTCTGCTGCCGGGCCGAATCAGGCCGGCCGATAAAGTAATTGGTGCGCAGCGTCGCCTGGATCATCGACGCGAACGCACGCAGCACGCGGTCGGTGTCGAGACTGACCAGGGCGTCGATGTCGGCCGCGACCGCAGCCGCTGCGGCCTGCGCATCGCGGCGATCCGACCCGTCGGCGGGCGCGTCGCCCGCCGGACGGAACAAGGCCTCGAACAGTTCCACCAGCGAACGCGCCGTGCCGGCGTTGTCGTTGACGACGCCCTCGATGTGCGACTGGCTGTACGGAAAACCCGCCTGCCGAAGGTATTTCGCGTAGCTGCGCAGCACGGCCACCTGCTGCCAGGTCAGACCCGCGCGCAACACCAACTCGTTGAACCGGTCCACCTCGGCGCGGCCATGCCAGATCGCCGTCACCGCGTCGGCGAACCGCTGCGCCATCTGCGCGCGCGCCGGCCCCGCAGGGGGCGTCGGGATACTGGGATGCGGCGAGACCTTGAACTGATAGATCCACACCGGCAAACCGTCGGGGCGGGTCACGGTGTACGGCCGCTCCTCCAGCACCGTCACGCCCATCGACTGCAGCATCGGCAGCAGTTGACTCAGCGACGCCGAACGGCCACCCAGGTACCAGGTGAGCTGCGCGATCCCGTCGGCGCCGCGGTCACCGAGTACCAGTCTTACCGAATCGTCCTGCAGCTCTTCGATAATCGCGATGTCACCGATCGCGTTCACCGGCGTGACAGCCTGCTTGAACTCCTCGGGGAAAGCCCCCGAGTAGTGCTCGGCCTTGGCCTGGCTGATCGATCCCGTCTTCACCGCGCCAAGCAAGCGGTCACCCCAGGTCCTTGCGGCCTCGGTGAGCAAGTCCTGGATTCGGGATTCGTTTTCCGACGATGTGTCGATGTCCTGCTTACGGGTGTCCTCCGGCAGCCGCACCGTGAAATGCACTACCGCCCAAGGTGATTCGCTGACCCGCGCCGCGTAGTCGATACTGACGCCGCCAAGCTCGCGGACCAGGATGTCCTGCATGGTCAGCCGCACCGCAGTGGTGTAGCGATCGCGCGGCAGATACACCAGGCACGAGACGAAGTGTGCGAGCTGGTCGGCGCGCATGAACAGCAACGCGCGTCGTCGCGAGCCGAGGTCGACGACCGCCATCGCCATGTCCAGCAGTTCCTTGGCGGACAGCGCAAAGAGCTCCGAACGCGGAATGGTCTGGATGATGTCGAGCAGCAGCTGTCCAGGATGGCTGGGGTCACGGTGTGCCATCGCGATCGCGTCGTCGACGCGGCGCGAAATCAGCGGTATCTCCAGCACATTGGCGTTCATGGCGGCGACGGTGAAAAGGCCGACGAAGCGGTGCTCGATAGCGGCAGGCTGGCGCGGATCGCGGGAGCGCTCGCGCACCACGACGATGTATGGGTAGGCGCCGTAGCGCAGGTAGCTGGGCATGGTGGCCTGGGCCAGCACCAGGAGGTCATCGCTGGCGGTCAGCTGCGGCAGCACATCCTCGCGCAGCCGCAGCACACCAAGCCGGCTGGACGGGTCGACGGACGATCGTCCGTCGCTGACGGTGCAGCGCTGATAGCCGAGCAACACGAAATGGCCGTCCGCCAGCCAGCGCAGCAGCGCGGCGACGTCCTTGCGGTCGGGGCCGGGAAACCGGCCCTCGGCGTCGCCGTCGAGTTCGGCGGACAGGCTGCGCAGCATGACGTTCATCGCCGTGGAGTCCAGTGCCACCTGGCGGCCGTCGGCAAGCACGCTCGGCAGCAGGCGCCGGGCCTCGGCCAACGCCTTGTCGTCGACGGCACCGGCGAGCTGCACGTGTATCCACGCCTCGTCGATGCCGTCGCGGAAGGCGGCATCGGATGCCGGCTCGACCTCGAGCAGCTCCCCGCTGGGTCCGCGGCGCGCCCGGAACACCGGGTTCATGATCGCGAGGTAGGCGATCCCGAGCCGATGCAGCAGTACGGTGACGGACTCCATCAGCATCGACGCGTTGTCGGTGACGATCTGCAGCGCCGGACCGAATCCACCCGCATCGTCCTCGGGGTACACCGCAACCAGGGTGTCCCCGATGTGCCTGCGCTGGCCCAGCCGGTGGTGCGCGTCTACCAGAGCCGGCGATACCAAACGGCCGATTCCCAAGCGGTCGACGGGGCCGGTGACTGCGGAGTCCGCCCCTGGGGCATCGCCATGCGGTCCCCGGTACGTCGTGAGGTAGGCCCGCGCGAGCCGCTGCATCGAATTGGAGGTGAGCTCGGCTGGGCCGGTGTCACGCCTGTGCTGGCCGCCGATTGCTCCCGGATTCACCGACATGCCACGCTCCTCGATCTGTAAGCGCGGACCTCCGTCGTTGGATGTCGCCGCCAGCTCAACAAGTCAGCGGCTCCGTGGCCCGCAGCAGGGACATTAGTCGCGAGTCAACCGGCGGTGGGTCACCCGGTGCGGACGGGCCGCATCGATGCCAAGTCGTTCCACTTTGTTTTCCTCGTAGCCCCCGAAGTTGCCTTCGAACCAGAACCATTTGGCCTCGTTGTCGTCGTCGCCCTCCCACGCGAGGATGTGCGTGCAGGTGCGGTCGAGGAACCAACGGTCGTGCGAGATGACCACCGCGCAACCGGGGAAGTTCTGCAACGCGTTTTCCAAGGAGGACAGCGTTTCCACGTCGAGGTCGTTGGTGGGCTCGTCAAGCAGGATCAGGTTGCCGCCCTCCTTGAGGGTGAGCGCCAGGTTGAGCCGGTTGCGTTCACCGCCGGACAGCACGCCCGCCGGCTTCTGCTGGTCGGGGCCCTTGAACCCGAACGCAGAGACGTAGGCCCGGGATGGGATCTCGTTCTGCCCGACCTCGATGTAGTCCAGCTTGTCCGAAACGACTTCCCACACCGTCTTCTTGGGATCGATGCCCGCCCGGCTCTGGTCGACGTAGCTGAGCTTGACGGTGTCGCCGACCTTGACGATGCCACTGTCCGGCTGTTCGAGCCCGACGATGGTCTTGAACAGGGTCGTCTTGCCGACGCCGTTGGGGCCGATGACGCCGACGATGCCGTTGCGGGGCAGCGTGAAGGACAGGTCCTTGATCAGCGTCCGGCCTTCGAACCCCTTGTCGAGGTGTTCGACTTCCACGACGACACTGCCCAGCCGCGGTCCGGTCGGGATCTGGATCTCCTCGAAGTCGAGCTTGCGCGTCTTCTCGGCTTCCGCGGCCATCTCCTCGTAGCGCCCGAGACGCGCCTTGTTCTTGGCTTGCCGGGCCTTGGCGCCCGACCGAACCCACGCGAGTTCCTCCTGCAACCGTTTGTGCAGCTTGGCGTCCTTGCGGCCCTGGATCGCGACGCGCTCGGCCTTCTTCTCCAGGTACGTCGAGTAGTTGCCCTCGTACGGGTAGGCGCGGCCGCGGTCCAGTTCGAGAATCCACTCGGCGACGTTGTCGAGGAAGTACCGGTCGTGGGTGACGGCCAGGATCGCACCCTTGTAGTCGGCAAGGTGCTGCTCGAGCCACAACACGCTCTCGGCGTCGAGGTGGTTGGTCGGCTCGTCGAGCAGCAGCAGGTCGGGCTTGGACAGCAGGAGCTTGCACAGCGCGACCCGGCGACGCTCGCCGCCGGAAAGATGCGTGACGGGCTCGTCGGGCGGCGGGCAGCGCAGCGCGTCCATCGCCTGCTCCAGCTGCGAGTCGATGTCCCACGCGTCAGCGGCGTCGAGTTCCTCCTGCAGATGGCCCATCTCCTCCATCAGCTCGTCGGAGTAGTCGGTGGCCATCAGCTCGGCGACCTCGTTGTAGCGGTTGAGTTTGCCCTTGATCGCCACGCCCTCTTCGACGTTCTCGCGCACGGTCTTCGCCTCGTTGAGCTGTGGCTCCTGCTGCAGGATGCCGACCGTCGCGCCGGGCTGCAGGAGCGCGTCGCCGTTGTTGGGGGTGTCCAGTCCGGCCATGATCCGCAAGACGCTCGACTTGCCGGCTCCGTTCGGACCGACGACGCCGATCTTCGCGCCTGGAAGGAAGTTCAGACTGACGTCGTCAAGGATGACCTTGTCGCCGTGCGCCTTGCGGACCTTCCGCATCGAATAGATGAATTCGGCCATGCCGTGGTGTTGCCTTTCTCAAGTTCGCGAATTGCCCGCGGACCATCGTAGGCGTGGCCGGGACGGGCTAAGCGCTCAGTGCTAACCGTTCGCCGTCAGCTACCGAGTCGGGGGCCTCGTCGCCGTTGGTCGTCTCGGCGGATTCGGGCTCGTCGGCCGCCGGGGCGGCGTCCCTCAGCGAGCTCGTCTTCTCGATGATGCGCACGATGGACCGCGACAGATCGGGCCCGACGGAGGTTGCGCGCATCTCGAGGTTCGACCGTCGGTTGCCGTCCCGATCCTCGTACTCGCTGGTGTAGACGTGTCCAACGACGATCACCGGGTCGCCCTTGCGTAACGCTGCACCGACGCCGGTGACCAACTTGCCCCAGCAGTTGACGGTGACGAACAACGAGTTGCCCGCCTCCCAGGTGCCGTCGGCCGTGCGGCGACGCGAATTGCTGGCGACCCGAAACTTCATGACCTCCTGGTCACCCACCCGGCGACCATGTGGGTCGTTGACGATGTTGCCGACCACGGTGATGGGCGTCTCGAACATGTTGATTTCCTTCCTCTGCGTTGCGACGAGCTGCCGCTACCCAGCCATTTACCGGCGCACCCCTGACGCCGCCCGGCAGGCACGACCGACGGATGCCGCCACCTGTGGATGAAATGCGCCCTGTGGATAGGTCAGCGCGGCTTCCGCCACACCGATACATGTCGCGTGCTTTCGTGTGTGAATCGTCTGCGGTCCCAGTCTTCCCAACGATCCGAGAGCACCAGGCCGGCGATTCGTGCCATCAAGTCCAGTTCGGACGGCCACACGTAGCGGAACGGGATCGAGCGAAGACCGTGCTCGTCGGCGTAGTTGGAACTCATTGCCTGTGTCGCACAGTCGTACAAGTCGTACGCCCAGTCGTCGTCGCCCACCGCGAAGGGCACAGCTCGCTGCCCCGGCGGCAGCAGGCGCAGTGCGGGAACGCCGACTTCGATGACGAAGCTCCCACCGGGCCGAAGATGTTTGGCGGCGTTGGCGAAGCACGCGACCTGCGCGTCTTGCGTGGTGAGGTTGCAAATCGTGTTGAACACCAGGTACGCGAGGGAGAACTCGCCGGAAACCCGAGTGTCGGCGAAGCCGCCGATGGTGACGCCGACGTCTGTTCCGCCCGGCTTGGCGCGCAGCCGCTCTACCATCGCGCCGGACAGGTCGATGCCGTGCACCTCGATGCCGCGCCGCGCGAGTGGCAGCGCGATACGGCCTGTGCCAATGCCGAATTCGAGCGCTCTGCCACCGTCGGCCAGGTCGGCCAGGAGCCCGACGGTTGGGCCGACGACGCTGTCGGCGAACATATCAGCCATCGCTTCGTCGTAGGTTGCAGCGACCTCGTCGCCGAAGTAATCGTCAGGCATCAATGCATGAACCTAGCCGCCGAGTGGCCAGCGCCGTTACCGGTTTTCCCGGCGTGCCAGTTGGGCCAGCATCGCGTTGTAGGCGGCCAGGTCTGCGTCGTCGTCTCGATCAGCGGCCCTGTCGAGTCGCTTGGCCGTGCGCTGATCGCTGCGCCGCCACTGGATGAGCAACGCGATCATCACCACGACGAGCGGCACTTCGCCTGCGGCCCAGGCGATTCCGCCGCCGAGACGTTGGTCACCGAGCAGGTCGGTGTGCCAACTCAGCTGCAGTGAGCGGTAGAACGGCTCGCCGAGGACGGTCGGCATGCCCATCAGCACCACGCCGAAGAACGCGTGCAGCGGCAGCGATGCGAACACCATCGCCAGCTTGCCGAGCTGCGGCAGCTGCCGCGGCGTCGGATCGATGCCGATGACCACCCAGTAGAAGAGATACCCGCTGAGCAGGAAGTGCACGTTCATCAGCACGTGGGCGGCGTGGTTGCTGACCGCCTCGTCGAAGATGCCGCCGAAATACAGGCCGTAGAAACCCGCGACGAACACCACGGTGGCCACGATCGGATGGGTGAGGAAGCGCGACACCCGCGAGTGCAGCGCCGCCAGCAGCCATTCCCGTGGCCCGGGCGGTTCACCGCGGCCCGCGGTCGGCAGGGCCCGCAATGCGAGCGTCATCGGTCCGCCAAGCACCAGCAGGATCGGCACCAGCATCGACAGCAGCATGTGCGCGACCATGTGCATGGAGAACATCGCAGGCATGTAGCGCCCGAGCCCTGACGACGTCGTGAACAGCAGCGCCGCGCAGCCCAGCAACCAGGCCAGCGTGCGGCCCATCGGCCAGCCGTCGCCGCGCCGTCGCAGCCGGCGCACCCCGGCCAGGTACAACACGGCCATCACGATCGCCGCGGTGCCGAAAATCAGGTCGAACCGCCAATCGAACAGCACCCGCGCCACGGTCGGCGGCCCATCGAAGCCGTAGCCGATCGCGACCTCCACCGGACTGGGCTCGTCGCGCAGCGGCGGGGGCGGTGTGCGCCCGAGCCCGACCGCGATGCCGAACGTCGCGCCGAACAGCGCCGCCTCGGTCAGCGCCAACCGGATCAGCGGTGTGCGCGCGTGCGGGTCGACCCGCAACGCCGCCACCCCGCTGCGGCGCTGTAGCCAGCCGACCACCCCGAGCAGACACAGTGCGACGACCTTGCCGACGATCAGCCAGCCGTACTCGGTGCGCACCAGATCGGCCGGCTTGATCCGCACCAGTGCGTTGACCACACCGCTGGCGGCCATCGCGACAAAGCACCACAGCGCCAGCGCCGAGAACCGCCGCGCGGCCACGTCCGCGTGCTCCCCCGCGCGCATCGCGTGAGCCAGCAGCGCCAATAGGCCGCCGGCCCACAGCGCACCGGCCCCGAGGTGGATCAGCAGGCTGTTGGTGGCCAGGTCGTGTGCACCGCCGGACGACGAATGCCCGGTCAGACCGAGCGGAGCCAGCGTGATCAGCGCACCGCCGAGCAGGGCCGGCGTCCACGACCAGCGCAGCACGGGAAGGCTGACGAGGGTCACCGCCGCGGCGAGGATCGCCGTCCAGCGCCATGCGCCCGCGATTTCGACGAGGCTGGCGGCCGACCAGATGCTGACCGGATTGAGGTGCTCGCGCAGCGGCTGACCGGAGACGTCCGACACCGTCAACGGCACGAGCAGGGCCGCGCACACCGTCCAGACCGCCGATGCGCCGGTGCCCAGCCTCAGTGCACGGTATCCGCCGGCGTCGAGGACACCGTTGGCTTGCGGCGGCACCAGAAACGCCGCGAATAGAAACGAGCCTGCGGCCACCACCGCGGCGATCTCGCCCGCCGCCCGCACGAACGGGAGGCCGTAGGTGGTGCCAGGGCCGGGGTTCGGCAGGCCCGTCGCGGTCAGCGCGTCGGCAAGCGACAGGGCGCCGATGCCCGCGGCGGTCGCCCCGGCCAGCACGGCGACGCCGATGAGCACCGGCCACACCGCGCTGGAGCGCACACTGGACGCGACCTGCCCGCCGGGAGACGTCATAGCCCCAGCGTATGGGGTGCGGAATCAGTGCCCGGTGCTACCCGGATTGGCTGCGCAGTTCGCGGCGCGCGAACTCGCGGGCGGCGAACTGCTCAAGAGAAATCTGCCCTACGGTGTCCATGTCGCGCAGAATGGCGCGCAGTTCGTCGCGGAACGCTTTTCGGCGTTCAGTCAGGTCGGCCGCGGAATCCAGCAGTTTCTGGTCGGCGGCCACTTGCCGGGCGGTCGCGAACAGCAGGGCCGACACCGCCTCGTTGCTGCGCACCCGGTTCTGCGCGATGTACTGATTGCCGAGACCAAGCGCCTGCTTCGTCAGCTCCTTCTCGCCGATCTCTGCAGGCGCGTCACGCAACACATCGGCCACGATCTCGTACGCCTCGAAGAACGGCCGCAACATGGCGCCCGCGATCAGCGGCCGTTTGGCACGCAGCAGCCCGTCGGTGTCTCCGGCAGAGACACGAGACTCCCAATCCGTCTGCCACGACATCTCCTCCGCCAAGTGTTCCCGGAATGCCGAGGAGTCGGCGAAGTAGAAGTCGAATTTGAGCAGATCGCGCAGCCGCATCGCCTGCGCCCAAAAGGCTTCCAGGCGATCGGATTCCGCGCGAGCGGCGTAGGCGAGCGCCAACTCGACGATGGATGTCTCGAGGAACGCGTCGATGAGCGTGTTGCGGTAAAACGCGGCCTCGTGCTCGTCCTCTGGCGCGATCCTCCACACCGTTTCGCGCCCACCCTCGACGCACGTCACGGGATGGCGGTTAGACAGCGCGTCGAGTGCGGCGCGAACGCCTTCGGAGGTCCGTAGCCGCAACGCACTGTTGGTCATCGGAGTCTGCTTGCGCTCCAGGTAATCCAGCGAGTCCTGCAGCGTGTGATGCAACTGGTCGAGCGTCAGAGCGAGCCCGCGCGTGGTCAGCAGCAGCGCCGATACCAGAGCGGTGGCGTTGACGGGTGTTGCCCGCAGGATTCGCCACGACACCTCGAACGCCATCTTCTGCAGCGCAAGACGTTTGGCGGCGTCGTCGGTGGTCATCGGACCGTGTGGCGCACCAAGGTATTCGCGCATCGACACCGCCTCGGGGAAGCGGACGTAGATCTTGCCGTAATTGCGCTCGCCCTGCGCCTTGATGAAGTTGTACAGCCAGGACAGACCCTCGGGCGTCTTCTCGCCGCCACGCGCGTAGGCCGCGTACTCGGCGGTCTCGTGCAACTGGTCGAAACTGATCGACACCGGCTGCAGCAGGATGTCCTCGCTGCGGCCGTCGAGATAGGCGTCGGCGACGTACGCGAGCAGGCCGAGCTTGGGCGGCAACATCTTTCCTGTGCGCGACCGGGTGCCCTCGATCGACCAGGACAGGTTGAACCGCTTTTCGACGATGTAGCCGACGAACTGCCGCAACACGTACTTGTAGAGCGGGTCATCGAGTTTGCGTCGAAGGAAGATGACGCCGGAGTGACGCATCAGCGGACCCATGAAGCCGAACGAGAGATTGATGCCCGCGAAGGTGTGCACGGGCGGTAACCGGTTCTCCTGCATAGCAACCGGCACGATCACACCGTCGAGGTATGAGCGATGCGAGAACAACAACACCGCAGGATGGTGCTCGAGTCCGCGCCGCATCGATTCGACCTCAGCACGGTCGTAGTCGACGTTGGGGTCGAACCCTCTACTGAAGATCGCACGGCCCAACGACGGGATCAGGTCGACGGAGAAGCGGCTCCATCCGGTGGAGAGTTCGTCGAGCATCTCCCCGGCCTTCTCCACCGTTGCGCCGGGAATCTGTTGGAGGCCCTCGTTGAAGCGTGCGGACGCGAGCAGCTCCGGTTTGATCAGCCGTGGCGATTTGTACTCCGGCCCGAGCAGACGAAGCTCGACCCGTTCGATCGCCAGGATGGCGCGCCGGATCACGAATCGGGCGAATTCCCTGGCATTTTCGGCGACCGTGGTGTCCGCCCACTGCTGACGAAGTTCCGACACCTTCGCGGGCTCCCCGGCGACAACCCTGGCCCGCGACGGGTCCTTCCGCAGTATGCGGCGCTGCAGCATCTCCGGTGGACGGTAGGTGTCCCGGCCGGAAAGAAAGGCAACCACTTTCGAACGCGTCGGCAGGCCGCCTGGCACCCAGAACACCCGCACCGGAACGACCGACCGGTCCTCGTCAGCCTCGAGTTCGGCAACGAGCTGGGCAAGCACTCCCGGCGGCGGGTCGTCGGCCGGAAGTTGCAGCACCTCGACCCTGGAGTCGGGATGTTCGCGCCGCTGGCGTTCGAGCCAGTCGTTGAGCAGCTCCTGTTCGGCAGGCGACGACACCGACGCCAGAACCAGCGCGTCGTCGGTGGTGGTGAAGGGCGCGAACTGCTCGGCGGGGACCTTCACGGGCGGCCTTTCCCGCCAGCCCTTTTCGTCGCCGTCGTCTTCTTGGCGGCGGCCGTCTTTGTCGCGGCGGTCTTCTTCGCCGCGGCTTTCTTCGCGGGAGCCTTCTTCGCAGGAGCTTTCTTCGCGGCGGCCTTCTTCGCCGGGGCCTTTTTGCGCGTATACAGCTCAGGCTCGGCCAGTTCGTCGTGCGGCCAGTCCATCAGGGTGTCGAGGTAGAGCTGGCGGATCTCGGCGATCCGGTCGACGAGGTTGTCGTGCGTCCAGTCCTCGACCGGTATCGGCGGGTACACCACGACGTCGACCGTGCCGGGGTTGAAGGTGCTCGAGTCGCGCGCGGCGATGACCTCGGCGTTGCGAATGATGATGGGCACGATCGGGATTCCGGCGGACATCGCGATGCGGAAGGGCCCCTTCTTGAAGGGACCGACCTCAGTGGTGTCCAGCCGTGTGCCCTCCGGCGCGATCAGGATGGACAGACCCTTGCGGGCCAACTCCTCGACCTTCTTCAGCCCCTCGATCGCCTTCTTGGGGTCGTCGCGGTCGATGAACGCGGCATCCATGATCTTGCCCATCGTGCCGACGATGGGGTCGTTCTCGAGTTCCTTCTTGCCGACGGAGGTGAAGTTGTCCTTGACCAACGCTCCCGCGATCATCGGATCGGCCTGGTTGCGGTGGTTGAAGATGAAGACGGCGGGCCGCTGCACGGTCAGGTTCTCCTGGCCCAGCACGTTGAGATTCACACCGGTGAGGGTCAACAAGGTGCGGCCGAACGTGGAAGTGAAGAAGTTGACGCCGGTTCGCCTGTTGCGCGTCAACAGCCCAAGACCGATGGCACCGGAGGCGATCGGGATCATCGAGGCGATGCCGGCGACGGTACGCAACTGCGAAACCGGGTTGCTCCCGCTGCGGCTGCTGAATCGCAGCACCGGCCAGCCGCGTTTGGCGGCGACCGCGGCGAGCTTGCCCGCGGGGTTCGTCGGGCGCGGGTTGCCGACCAGGTACATCAGCGCGACGTCTTCGTCGCCGTCGGCGTAGAAGTAACTTTTCGCAAGGTCGACGGTGTACTTGGCGGCGAAAGCCTGTACTGCCCTTGCTTTTCCCGGCCCCCAGATGATCGGCCTGAGCACTTCACCGGTGAGCAGGCCGTCGTCGTCGGTCTCGAACTTGTTGCTCAGCACGTTCTCGATACCGAGGAAGCGCGCAACGGGTTCGACTTGCACTGTCAGCGCCGATGAGCTGAGCACGACGGTGTGACCGCGGGCCATGTGCGCGCGGACGAGCTCGCGCATCTCGGGATAGATGCGGCCGACGATCTTTTGCACGAAAAGCCGCTCGGCGAGTTCGTCGATGTCGTCTAGCGAGTTGCCGCGCAGCATCCGAGCGCCCTTGCCGATGAGGTCCTCGAATTCAGAGCGGCCGAGCTGATGGTTCAGGCCCGCCTGCACCATCCCGATGAACTCGCCGACGGACATCTGGCGACGACGCAACCGATCTTGCGTCATGATCACGCCGGTGAACCCGGCGACCAGCGTGCCGTCCAGATCGAAGAATGCGCCGACCTCGGGGCCCTCCGGGCTGGCCTCGATCTCGGCGACCGAACCCGGCAGCCGCATGGTGCGCCGAATTGGCTTTTCTGCCTCTTGTCCGTTTCCCGAAGTCATTGCGCCGCACTTCCGTTGGGTGACACTGCCGTTGCGTCGGCGGTAAACGTGGCCGGCGAAGCTCGCCCGTCCCCGCCGAGCGCGAGCACTTCGTCGAACCCCGACTTCAGGCAGCGCGCCCACAGGTCGGTGTCCGTGATCGCGGCACGGTCGTAGCGCGTTGTGATCGTGCAGTAGCCGGCGCGGGAGATCAGCACGACCATCATCGCCACCCCGGGCAACGGCCCAATGCCATACTGCCGCAGGATCTTCGCTCCCGCGATGAAGGTGTCGCCTGCGTACACCGGCACATTGCTGGCCTGGACGTCGGAGTTGACGATCGACCCGGCCACCGACTCGAGCACCGAGTCGGGAAGCAGGCTCAGCACCGGGGCGATGGCACCGACCATGTCGATGGCCCGCTCTTCGCGCTTGCGGGTCATCTGGGAGCGGATGTTCTTGATGCGCACCTCGGGATCGGTGAGATTGATTGGTGCAGCGAGGTTTACCCCGGCGAATCGGTTACCGCCCGCGGGGTCCGCCTCCGACCGCAGGTTGACGGGAACCGCCATCGACAGCACGTCGATCGGCACCCCTTTGGCCTCGTGGTAGAGGCGCAGGGCACCGCACAGACCGGCCAGGTAGGCGTCGTTGATCGACCCGCCCGCCGACTTGGCCGCCTTGTGCAGATGGCCGAACTCGATGTCGATTGCCTCACTGCGCGACGAGAGGCTGCGGCGGCGTAGCACCGGTGACGGCGGGGCGACGGGACCGACGACGCGCGCACCGGACATGGCGTATTCGACGACTTCGCCCATCCGCGAGACGGGATCGCGGATCAACTCCCCGACGACGTGCGCGGCGCCGAACAGTGCACCGCGCACCCCACCGACCAGCGTGCTGGGGATCCGGTTGAACCCCTGCCGCATCAGATCGTTGGGCGACAGATCCTGCGGGATGGGCAGCGGCGGGACGTCCTGCTGGGGCGGATCGCGCTCGAGGTCGTAGATGTTCGCGAACATGTCGACGGCACCGACGCCGTCGGTCACGGCGTGGCTCAGGTGCATCATCACCGCGGCCTGGCCGTCGGCAAGGCCCTCGACGAGCGTCACCGTCCACAGCGGCCGGGAAATGTCGAGAGGCGACTGCGCGGCGACCTCGGCGAGGTCGATCAGTTGGCGGAGCGTGCCAGGTTCGGGCAGGCGCAGCCTCCGCACGTGGAAATCCAGGTTGAAGTCGGGGTCGATCACCCATCGCGGCGCCGCGGTCGGCAGCGTGGGTATCACGACTTTCTGGCGCAGCCGCAGCACCTTGCGCGACGCGCTTTCGAACCTGGCCAGGAAGCGGTCCCAGTCCGGGGTGGAATCGAGGATCTCCAGCGTCATGATGCCCGAACGCGTGCGTGGGTTTGCCTCGCCGCGATGCAGGATCTGGTCGAGCGGGTTCAGTTCTTCCGGAAGACCGGCCGCGTCGAGATCCGGCACGTTGCTCATGGCTGGTCGCTCCCCTTCCCACGACGTTGTGCTGTCACCACGCTAGTCCGCTGCCTGACGGCGCGTGACTGATATCCGTGTGGCTTTGTACGGCCGCTGCGGGGCACGTCCGCTGAGGTCAGCGGCGGACTGCGCACGGCAGCTCGCGAAATGCGGCCGCGTCGAACACACCTGCCCGCTGGCCGTTCTTGCTCGGCGCAATCCGGAGCGTGACCGATGTGCCATACGCATCGGGCCGGACGTAGTAGCACTCGTCGGTCTCCGGACAGTAAATGCACACGGTATCGATTGCGTCCTTGTTCATTGGTGTCACGTGTGTCCCGTTGCGCCTCATTGTGCAACGGTTCCTCACCTGGATGCTGCACGAGGGACGCGCCCGCGAGCTCGCGCGAATCCGTGCGATCGTGATGCTCGCATGTCCCAATAGTGGTTCGGAATACCTTCTATCGCTCCGCAAAGCTCTTCGGTACGGACGTCATCCCCAGGCAGCCAACTTGACGGTACTGAACCAACAGGTCGCTGATACCCAGCGCACGGTGTTGCAGCGCATCGTCAATGCAACAGGGCTTGACGATCTCCAATGCCCTATTCCGTTCCACGTCTACGCCGGAAACTCTGACCGAGTTGTTACCGCTACCTCCGCAAAAGGCGCCTTCCCTGGAGCTTCCACCTTGGCAGGCAACCACTTCTCAATTCTCGACCCCAGCGCGCCCGGCAATCGCTCCGCCGAAACTGTCAAACACCATCTGCTCACCGACCTGGCGTCCAGCGGTCCATATGAAGCCCGGCAGACGCTGTCGGTTTTCACGGGATCCAGGGACCTCAGTGAAGCCATCTCTGCGTCGGTAGAGACACGCGGCACCGTGGGGCTCCGCGATCTCGTTGAACATTCTTCTAACGATGAATTTCCGGCTGCGTCGTCGCTTGATCCATACCTTCTCGGTGCAACGATTTCGCCGTTCGGGGACAGCGGTACGTACGGAGCTCGAGATCCGTATCTGCCGCGCAACCACAACAACGTCGATGCCCAGCTCGACTTTATCCTTCGCGAGCGAAAACTCGTGCTCATCGTCGGACCATCCAAGGCGGGCAAGACCAGAACTGCCTACGAAGCCGTTCGTCGCAACTTCCCTGATGCTCTTTTAGTTTCGCCTTACCCAGGTACTATCGACAGGCTTTTGGAGCACGAGAGCATTCGGTCCACAGACGACACAATCGTTGTTTGGCTGGATGACCTCGACCGGTACCTCGTGCACGCCAACCCGCTCACGCCGGCGCTGCTAAACAAAATATTCAATCGGCCGGCCCACACCGCCGTTATCGGAACTTTGCGTTCCGAGCGTCGAGCCGCTCTTGTAGGCGATGACGACGAACTTGAGCGCGACAATCGTCAACTACTTGAACAGGCAAGAAGCATCGACCTCGCGGCAACCAGCAAATCAACAATCGAGACTGCCGCAGCAGGGCTGCTGTATCCCGGTCAGGAACTTCAACATCGGTTGGCCGCACATCTCGCTGGGGCTTCGAACCTCTTGGTGTGGTACGACGCTGTCTCTGAAGTAGCTCCCGCAGCGCGATACGTGCTCGAAGTGGCAATTGACTGGGCACGCATCGGTCGACCTGACCCGATTCCGCAGCCGCTACTCTCTGAGCTGGCACGAGCGCGCCTAATGGAAACCAGGCCGGAGTTGGCGACTGGCCAGGAGATCATTGACGAGGCCATCGAACGCACCCGTCTTCCATTGCCCGGAGCGGTCGGTTGCAGCGCTCCATACTTACTTGATGCCCGTGGCATTCGGGGCTACAGGGCTTTCGATTACCTCGTCGCCGCCGACGACGGCCAGTCCCACGATGTGCGAGCAATTCCAGAAAACTTCTGGGACGCGGGTCTAACGAAGGCGACACCGGACGCGGCGTATGCGGTGGGTGTCGTGGCTATTCAGCGACGCAATGTTCCAATAGCGCTTAAGGCGAACGCCATCGCCGCGGATGCCGGGAATACTGACGCCGCCACTAACCTCGGATTCATCAACGCGGTGTTGCTGAATCCGCCCGACCTGGGAAAAGCCATAACCTACTACGAAACGGCCGCCGCGAAGGGCAGCGTGCAGGCGAATAACGATCTGGGGACCATATACAGTGACCTCCTTCCCCAAAAGAATCCGACCAAAGCGCGAGGATACTATGAAGCGGCTGCAAAATCGGGCCACGTCGTCGCGATGCACAACTTCGCAAAATTTTTGTCCGACCTTGACCCACCAGATCTGGACGATTCGATCTATTGGTATGAAAAGGCTGCGAAGCTCGGTTACGTGCAGGCAATGGTGAACCTGGCGAACCTTCTTGAATACCAACTTGACGCTCCCGATCAAGAGAAAGCCAAATACTGGCTGGAAATTGCCACGACCTTGGGTGACACACGAGCGGCGATCAATCTAGCGGGGCTGCTCATGGATACAGAGCCGCCTGAGTTAGAACGTGCTCGGCAGCTACTTGAGGCCCCTGTCGAGTCAGGCGACGACCATGCCATGTACACCCTTGGGGTTCTAAACATCTCAAAGAAGGATCCACCTGATGTCGAAGCTGGAAAACATTGGCTTCGCCGCGCGGCTACAGCTGGAAATCTGCACGCCATGTATTTGCTCGGAGATGTACTTCGTCTACGAGAGCCCGTTGATCTTGCGGATGCCCGCAGGTGGCTAACGAAGGCGGCGCAGGCCGGTGATATCGATGCGATGGCAGGCCTCGGACAGTTGTTCATTGTCCAGCAACGACCCGCAAACCCAGATGAAGCGATTCCATGGCTCACGAAAGCCGCGAAGGCCGAGCATGCCGGAGCGATGCGAGATCTCGGCTATGCACTCGCGTTTCTGGCGGACCCACCGGACATTGACACTGCTCGAGTCTGGTTAGAGAAGGCTGCGGAGCAAGGCGATGTCGCCGCCATGTTGACGCTTGCACAATTACTCGCGAAAAAAGCGAAGCCAGCAGATGAATCCGGTGCACTTCGTTGGTTAACCAAAGCCGCCGAGAGGGGCGAAATCGAGGCCATGGCATCGCTGGGTTGGATGCTTGCCGATCAGACGGAACCTGACATCGAAGGAGCAAGGCACTGGCTTGAAAGGGCCGCGGAAGCGGAGCATACGACGGCGATGGGAAACCTCGGCCGCTTGCTTACAACCTTGATCGTGCCACCAGAGTTTGATCAGGGAATGCAGTGGCTGGAGAAGGCCGCGGAGAAAGGCTGGACGAACTCCATGAACTTAATTGGCTACCTATCAATGCACCGGGATCCGCCCGACGACGATAAAGCACGATATTGGCTGGAACTAGCCTCTGAAATGGGCGATCCCGAAGCAATGGTCAACTACGCTGCTCTATTACTCACCGAGAGTATCGAGAACTTCGATGTCGCTGTGGAGCTGTACGAGAAGGCGATTGGTAAGGGCAATAGCAGTGCATACCTCGGGTACGCAACTGCGGTCGTGTTCGCCGAGCCTCCGGACCTTGCTAAGGCTGAGACCCTGCTGCAACAGGCGGCAGCGGCAGGTGATCCGATGGTGGATAAGGTTCGCTTGCAACTAGGTCTCTAATACAATTGAAATTAGCTGAAGATTTGCGCCGAGGCTAAGCGTATTAGTCCTTATAGCACTCACAATTCTAGGTCTTCGCAGAAAGATTGTAGGTCTTCGAAGAAGATAGCGACTCTCGGCGACAGCAACGGCCACACCGCCAGACTCATGTCGTCCGAAGCGGTTGTGTTCTTCGTCGACGCACTGATTTACCAAACGGCGAGATACCGGACCGCAACTGCTGCCGACGATTCGACCACGACGTAGCCCTCACCCGTGACAGCGCGCTCGAACTCGCCGCGCAACCGGCCCGAACGTTCGTTCGCGGCTACGGGCAGCCAATCTAGCCCGACCCGTCGGCACCGCTGCGAATCCTCTAGCAGGATCAAGCCGCCGCTTAGAATCCAAGCCGTGGCCGAACTGGTGCAGCAATATCTGGACCAGATCAGAGACGAGCAAGCGAACGTCGCCGATGGCGAGCTGGCCACCTACATTCCCGAGCTGGCCGGCGTGGATCCGACCGGTTTTGGGCTGTCGCTGTCGCTTTCCGACGGGTACGTCTACGAGTCCGGCGATGCCACAGTCGAATTCACCATTCAATCGATTTCCAAACCGTTCACCTATGCGCTCGCGCTCGACCAGATCGGTGAGCAGGCGGTGGATGCCAGGATTGGTGTCGAGCCGTCGGGCGAGGCCTTCAACGAGATCAGCGTCGACATGGTGACGAAGACGCCGAAGAACCCGATGATCAACGCAGGCGCCATCGCGGCCGTTTCACTGGTCCCCGGTGCGACACCCGATGAGCGGTTCGCCCGCATCCGCGAGTTCTACTCGGCGTTCGCCGGCCGCCCGCTCGACATCGATCCCGACGTATACGCCTCGGAGAAGAAGACCGGCAGCCGCAACCGCGCCATCGCGTACATGCTGCAAAGCTTCGGCGTGCTCGATGGTGACCCCGACGAGGTGCTCGACGTCTACTTCCGGCAGTGCTCGTTCAACGTCACCACGACCGACCTGGCCAGGATGGCCGCCACCTTGGCCCGAGGGGGCGTGAACCCGATGACCGGGCGACGGGTGACCGACACCGTCGTCGTCCAACGCACGCTGTCGGTGATGGTGACGTGCGGCATGTACGACGCCGCCGGTGACTGGGTGAGCGCCGTCGGAATGCCCGCCAAGAGCGGCGTCGGCGGCGGCATCGTCGCCGTGCTGCCCGGCCAGCTCGGCATCGGCGTCTACTCCCCGCTGTTGGACAACCGCGGCAACAGCGTCCGCGGTGTTCGGGTGTGCCGCAGCCTGTCCCAACGCCTAGGACTTCATTTCCTCACTGTCACAAGGGAGTCGCGGTCGACCATCAGGACCATTTCCGACGCCTGCGACCGGGTGCGTGTCTATGAACTTCACGGTGACCTGTTGTTCGCCGGCGCCGAGCAGGTGCTGCGCAGGGTTGATCGTGAAAAAGACGAGTTTGATGTGGCGATTCTCGACGTCACGCGGGTCGACACGATCAACGACGCCGCCCGCGGCCTGCTCGCCGGGATGCGGGCGACGCTGTCATCGGTTGGCAAGGAAGGCTTCCTGGTCGACCCGGATAACGCCGTAGTGCGGGCCGAGAACAGGGACGACTTCGACGCGGTGGTGTTCGGCGGGCTCGACGATGCCGTAGCCGCCGCGAAAGATCTCCAGATCGGCCTTTGAACAGTTACGTTGCTACCCAGGACCTCGGGGAGGATGCCAGGTATGGGCAAGTCCAGACCGAAACGTGTGCAGAAGGTGGCGATGGGCGTCGCTGCTATCGGCGTCGCGACGAGCATCGCCGGCGTCGCCGCCACTCATCCCGCGTCGATATCGACGCCCCTGGTCGATCTGGCCGCCCTGATCGTCGTCGGTAGCTCAACTCACCCGGACGGCAGCGGTACCGAGAACTTCTTCCAGGGCAAGTTCCGGGATCCGATCTACACCGGCGCCGACGGCGAGGACATCGTGCACGTCGACTTCTTCAGCGGCCCCGAAGGCATCAACGCGGCACTGCAGGCCAATGCCGGCGAGCGCAACGCCGTCCTGGCCTCCGGCTGGGGCGCCGCGAACGCGAGTTGGCTCTTGCGCCAGCTGGACGCGCAGAACGATCCGATCCTCAAGGACACGGTGTTCATTTTCGACAACGACGTCGCCAATCCCGACGGCGGCTTCGGCACCAGGTATCCCTGGTTTTCGCTCATCGGGGTCAATCCATTTCCAACGCCGAGCCAGACGAGCGCCGCGGCCGCCATCGCTACCGCATACGAGTACGACTACAACTCGATGGCGCCCGCCGACGTCTGGAACGTCCTTGCCGCGGTCAACTCGCTGGTCGGCTACCTGTACCGGCACTTGAATCAGGCTGAGCTGGATCTGCCGGTCGATGTGAACGGCAAGCCGACGGTGACCTGCGACGGCGCGAACACGTGCGGGATCACCGACAAAAACGTCGTGCTGTCGTGCCCTGATGCGCGATGTGCCGCCGTGCCCGAAGGCGACCGCGTCGCTGCCTACGTCACCACGCGCGGCAACACCACCTACGTGACGTACACATCCAATGGGCTGCCGCTGGCCAATCTCATTCGTGACTTCGTGCCGTTCGGCAACTTCATCGCCGATCTGGCCGAGCCGCTGCTGAAGGTTCTCGTCGACTCCGCCTACTACGGCGGGAATCCGATTCCCGCCGATCCGAGCCAGTACCGGCCGGCGCGACTGTTTCCGTCGCCGAACGACATCGTTGACACCGTCGCGAAGATCCCCGGCGCCATCCAAGAGGGGCTGGAAGCTGTGATCTCGCCGGAGCCGGAGCCCGAACCGGAACTGGAGACCACCACTACGACCACGGTCATCGCTGACGAGGCTCCTGCGGACGAGGAGACCAAGCCGCTGACGAATGTGGTGCGGGACAGTGAGAAGGCCGTGCCGGGGTCGATGGACATGGAAGGCACGGAAAGCACCGCCACCACCGACCCGGAACCGGTTGAGACGCCGGAGAACTCGGCTACCCAAGAACCGAGCGAAACCGCGCAGCCAGAGGTCGACGAGCCCGAACCCGCAGCCGACGAGCCCGACAACGAAGCGGAAGGCGCAGCGGCCTAACGACGCGCTGGCATAGTCGTCTTCTATGGCCGCGCGGACCAACGTCGACTATTGGAACCACAACACCGCCTATCACCCTTGGTTGATCGAGATCGGCGCGCGACACCGCGGCGACGTGCTGGATGTGGGCTGCGGCGACGGCCTGCTCGCCCAGCGGCTGGCTCCGGTGTCACGGTCGGTGACGGCCATCGACCCTGACGCCGCCGCGATACAACGTGCCGCCGACCGGCTGGCAACCCACCAGCGCGTCACGGTCTCGCGGGAGTCGTTCGACACCTTCCAAACTGGACGAAAGTTCGACCTCATCACGTTCGTCGCGAGCCTTCATCACATGGATCTGCGGGCATCTCTGGTGAAGGCGCGCGAGTTACTGACAGCCGCTGGAGAGATAGCAGTGGTCGGGTGCGCAGCGAACAAGACTGTGCGCGACTGGTTTTGGGCTGTAATGGTGGTGCCGGCCGCCCGCTTCGGATCCTGGGTGCATTCGGAGACTCGCAACGTCGGCGTCGTGGTCACCGACCCAAGCGAGGGCTTCGACGACATTCGCCGGATCGCTGAGGACGTGCTCCCAGGAGCATCGGTACGGCGGGCACTGTATTACCGCTACCTGTTGCGATGGGCGAACGATTCCGCCAACACGGCCTGAACAGGCCGTTACAGTAACGAGGTGATCACCGGGCGCCGCCGCCACACCCTGGCAGTATTCGCTAGCTGCGCACTGCTGACGTTGGCAGGCCTTGCCCTGCCGGCCCAGGCGACGGCAGGTAGCTACGGCAGCAACGGCATGTTCGGCGTCGACCCTGAGCAGGGCGAAGGCTGGGTGACCGCCTTCATCCCGCCGGGCAGGTATCGAGTAGACCAGGCGCCGAGCATGTTTCCGTATCAGAGCGCTCCGGGCTTCTGGCTGCGATGCAGTAACTACCTGTGCGATCCCGGCCATATCATCGCGCGCGGCGATGCGATACGCGACGTGCCGACTTTCATGGATGTCCTGCCAGGCGATGTCGGGGTGCGGCTCGCCAATGTCACGCTGACGAC